>NZ_CP097480.1:0-4800000 GCF_023546805.1 Chroococcidiopsis sp. CCNUC1
GTGAAGCCGCCAGAACTGAATCAAAAGTATGTATTTTCTCGATTTGTCGTCGGTTCCAACAGTCGGATGGCTCATGCTGCGGCTTTGGCAGTGGCGGAATCCCCAGGGAGAGAATTCAACCCGCTATTTTTATGTGGCGGCGTGGGGTTAGGAAAAACCCATCTGATGCAGGCGATCGGTCACTATCGCTTAGAAATTGACGCAAATTCTAAAATTTTCTACGTTTCTACCGAGCAATTCACGAACGATCTGATTGCTTCGATCCGCAAAGATAGTATGCAGAGTTTTCGAGAGCATTATCGTGCTGCCGATATTTTATTAGTCGATGATATTCAATTTATTGAAGGTAAAGAGTACACGCAAGAAGAATTTTTTCATACATTTAATACGCTGCATGAGGCGGGAAAACAAGTCGTTCTAGCATCAGACCGTCCGCCAAACCAAATTCCCAAGTTGCAGGCTCGCTTGTGTTCTCGATTCTCAATGGGATTGATTGCCGATATTCAGCCGCCAGATTTTGAAACTAGAATGGCAATCTTACAAAAAAAGGCAGAGTATGAAAATATGCGTCTGCCCAGAAACGTAATTGAGTATATTGCCTCAAATTACACTTCTAATATTAGAGAATTAGAAGGAGCTTTGATTCGTGCTGTCGCTTATATTTCTATTTCTGGCTTATCTATGACAGTGGAAAATCTTCGACCAGTTTTAAACCCAGGCATAGAAAAAGTAGCTGCTTCAGCTGAATCGGTGATGATGGTCGTCGCCGACGTTTATGATGTCTCGATTGAAGATTTGAAAGGCAATTCGCGGCGCAGAGAAATTAGTTGGGCGCGACAAATTGGCATGTATTTAATGCGACAGTATACAGATTTGAGTTTACCGAGAATTGGCGAAGAATTCGGCGGAAAAGACCATACCACCGTACTGTATAGTTGTGAGAAAATTTCTCAGCTCAAGGATAGCGATCCCAGTTTAGAACAAAAGTTAAGACAATTAGCCGATCGCATTAGCATTACGAGTCGTTCGCGGAACTAAACTATGGATAATGAAAAGCAAGCCAGCAGACTAACGAGTTGGCGCACAGTCGGGGGTTAATGATGAGGAAAGACTGGCTGCAATTCGCTGCTGAGACCGTATTACCGATCGCATTTCCCATCTCTAACTCCTTACACCTCACAAAAGGTACAAGCATGAGAGCGAGCCAGCAAGTTATAATCTTTGCGGATGGCAATTGTGTAGAAATTTGTAGCTATGAGTAATCCTCTGGTTCATGCCTTCTTTGTCGGTAGGGCAGCAGCTGAAATTGTCAGCGAAAAGTTAGAAAATGCATTGACCGATGCTCTGAGCGAATTAGGTAAATTTGATGCTGAAGCACGAGAGCAACTGCGGCAATTTACCGAACAGGTGACGGAGCGAGCAGAGCGGGAAATGGAAGTATCGACTGTAGGTAGAAGTACTACGGAGATAGTACCTCAAAGCTCGCAACCCGCCGACTTGCAGGCAACAATCGACGATATGCGGGCTGAAATTGCCTTATTGCGGGCTGAATTACAACGCTATCGCAGTAACTCCCTCTAATAGCATCTCTTACCCCTTACCCCTTACTGCTCGCTCAGTGTCTGTTTTTTCTGCCGACTCCGCCCAAATTACAAGTTACGCCGATCGCATGGAGAAGACTTACACGAATAAGTCCTATCGTTGGAACCGCGAAAATTACTCGCGCCAACGACGGTTCGTAGACATTTGGATGTTTGTCCTGACGCTACTGTTTGGATTGTGGCTAGATGGAAAAGCTTGGAGCTATCCAGGCGGCGTAACTGAAGCTAGAAAGATTGCTAGGCGCAAAAAACAGGCAATCTGGATTCGCAATACTTTATTGGATCTGGGTCCGACCTTTATCAAAGTCGGACAGCTATTCTCTACCCGCGCCGACCTATTTCCTGGCGAATATGTCGAGGAACTTGCAAAGCTCCAGGATCGAGTTCCCGCCTTTGGCTACGAGCAAGTAGAAACAACGGTAGAACGAGAATTAGGCAAAAAGATTCCCGAATTGTTTCATAGTTTTGAGCCGATACCTCTAGCAGCGGCGAGTTTAGGTCAAGTCCATAAAGCTAAATTGCGATCGGGTGAGGAGGTTGTTGTCAAAATACAACGCCCTGGATTAAAAAAACTGTTTGAAATTGACCTAGCGATTCTCAAAGGTATTACGCGCTACTTTCAAAATCATCCCGACTGGGGGCGCGGTCGCGATTGGCTGGGAATATATGAAGAGTGTTGTCGCATTCTTTGGGAAGAAATCGATTATTTAAATGAAGGTCGCAATGCCGATACGTTTCGCCGCAATTTTCGCGAATACGATTGGGTTAAAGTCCCTCGAATTTACTGGCGTTACACTTCCCCACAGGTTTTAACTCTAGAATACGCACCAGGAATCAAGATCAGCCACTATGAAGCGATAGAAGCCGCTGGCTTAGACCGGAAGTTAATAGCTAGACAAGGAGCAGAAGCCTATTTACATCAGTTACTGCACAATGGCTTCTTCCACGCCGACCCGCACCCAGGTAATATCGCTGTCAGTCCCGCAGGATCGCTGATTTTTTATGATTTTGGCATGATGGGGCGAATTAAGGCAAACGTGCGCGAACAGTTAATGGAAACTCTGTTTGGCATTGCACAAAAAGATGGCGGTCGCGTGGTTGCATCTTTAGTAGAACTGGGCGCTTTAGCACCTACAGATGATATGGGTCCAGTCCGGCGATCGGTGCAGTTTATGCTAGACAATTTCATGGATAAGCCGTTTGAAAATCAATCGGTGAGTGCGATTAGCGACGATCTTTATGAAATTGCCTACGGTCAGCCATTTCGCTTTCCGGCTACTTTTACGTTCGTCATGCGGGCTTTTTCTACTCTCGAAGGGGTCGGCAAGGGCTTAGACCCTGAGTTCAACTTTATGGAAGTTGCTAAACCTTTTGCATTCCAGCTTATGACTGATGGTAATGGTTCTGTTGATGGCAATAGCTTCTTGAACGAATTAAGTCGTCAAGCTGCCCAAGTGGGTAGTACCGCTTTCGGCTTACCAAGACGCTTAGAAGACACCCTCGAAAAACTGGAACGAGGAGATTTGCGCGTGCGGGTACGGTCAATTGAAACAGAACGCTTGTTGCGGCGACAGAGTAGCGTCCAAGTCGCCATTACTTATGCTCTAATTGTCAGTTCCTTCACGATTTCGGCAACAATTCTATTGATTAGTCAATTTGCTTGGTTAGCATTGATCCCTGGGGCGATCGCTGCTGGAACTGGATTTTCTCTGATTCGCCTGCTGATGCGCCTCGATCGCTACGACAAAATGTTTTAAATCAGTTATCAGTTGTCAATTATCAGCGAGTAGTGAATGTAGGGTGTGTTACACAACGCACCCTATTTTGTTTCGTTCGCAAGTGAGATGGCGATCGCCTGCCATACGGCAAAGATTGAGATATGCAACCTGCTATACATTTCGCCGACTCGCCGCAGATTCCTAAAACCTCGATCCCCAGCAAACATAAACGATTTGAATACATGACTGTTGTACGGGCAGGTTTAGAAAATCGATCGCCACAACTGGAAATTTTCGACCAAAACCTGCCCCGACAATTCCTGCTTTTGACTTCCCAAGCCGCTGCATTTAGGTCTATCTATAAGTATAACTACTTATTTTTGTTCGGTCTGAGCATTTTTCTGTGACAGAAATTGTTAAAAGTATCGATAAATTTCCTCAAATCTACCGAAATCGAGATTCTGCCTTTTGATTTAATATGTATACCCAATAAGAAGTAGCGCATCTTGTCAAGCAGTTGTTAAATTTGTTAATACATAGAGAAACAACTGCTGTTATACTCAAGCAAAGCTTCCACGAAGCCGAGCTAGAAGCAACTCAGTCACTACGTTTGTTTTCAGGAGTTAATATGAGTCACCCAATTGAACTCTCACTCGAACAGCAATTCAACATCCGCTCGTTTGAAACTCAAGTGGAGAAGATGGATCGAGAACAGGCACAAGACTTCCTCGTGAAGTTATATCGGCAAATGGTCATGCGCGAAGCCACCTACAAGGAATTGCTCAAGCACCATTGGGGCATAGACGGAGGTAATTGGCAATAAACGCCTAAGCCATGTCTACAGCAGTAGGCGACCTCCATCTCTTGCTGAGTTCCAAGCGGGAAAGGAGCTGGGGATGCTGGGGCGTCAACTCAACACAAAAACCAAAAACTGAGAAAATCTCAGACTGTGATTAGAATATTTAATAGTTAGCTACACTACTGATGAAAGAAATTATACAAACAACCAGTAGATGTCAAGAGCAGGGTAGATAAGCGCGTGAAAATCAGAGAGTTCTCGCGATTGAGCAAACAGTGGCAACGGTGATAGCGGACAGAAAGTAAAAGCCACCCAAATCGTAACGAGTCAGTTAAAGAAATTTGATAGATCTGATAAGCGATCGAAAACTGCTAAGTTCCAGGTATACCAGTTTTTGATGTACGAAGGTAATTGAGAATACTTCCACAAGCCAAAATACAAAACATAAAACTTATGGATCGCTCATAATCAAAGAAGAGTATTGCTATCTGAGTAAGTCATGTTATTGCATCTGAGTACCTGGCTGGAAGTAGAAGCATATCTAGAGCATTCCCAAGGCGTAATTATGCCGATTGGTTCTACAGAGCAACATGGACCTACAGGACTGATTGGAACGGATGCGATTTGTGCAGAAGCGATCGCTAAAGGAGTAGGAGAGGCGACGCAAGCACTGGTTGCACCTACAATCAACATTGGGATGGCACTGCACCACACTGCTTTTCCTGGTTCTATGAGCCTGCGACCCAGCACGATGATTCAGGTGGTGAAAGAATACGTGACTTGTCTAGCAAAGGCTAGATTTACTAAATTCTTCTTTATCAACGGTCACGGTGGTAACATTGCCACTCTTAAAGCAGCATTTTCCGAAACCTACGCTCATTTAGCCGATCTCAACCTACCTAATGCTGATAACATCAAGTGCTACCTGGGTAACTGGTTTATGTGCGGTTCTGTCTACCAGCTAGCAAAAGAATTATACGGTGACAAAGAAGGTTCTCACGCTACGCCAAGCGAAGTTGCACTCACCCAGTACGTTTATCCAGAAGCAATCAAACAAGCGCCTCTATCGCCAGAAGTGGGGAGAGGATATAAAATCTACGGTGCAGAAGATTTCCGCCGTCGTTATCCTGATGGCAGAATGGGTTCCGATCCCGCCTTAGCAACCCCCGAACACGGGAAGCAGTTCTATGAGTTGGCGGTGAAGGAGTTGAGTCATACTTATCTAGAATTTGTGAATGGAGAGTAGACAATACTTGGTAATTGGTAATTGGTAATCGGTAGTTAGTCCGTTAACTATCCCTTGTTTCCTTGTCCTCGACTCCCGCACGGGCGGGTTTAGTTGCAGATTTTCTGGTTGTTCGCAGGAATTTTCCATGAAACCCGCCCCTACGACTCCCGCTCAAACACATCCAACATCAAAGTTTTAGCCAATTGCGCGATCGCCTCCCAATTTTCTGATTCAATAAAATTTTTGGGAAATAACTGACCGGATAAGCCTACCGCGATCGCACCCGCTGCAATAAATTCTTTAGCATTTTCTAACGAGACTCCACCTGTAGGAATTAAAGGAATATTTCCCAACGGTGCTTGTAGGCTCTTAATATAGCTAACGCCTCCTAGTGCTTGCACGGGAAACACTTTAACGCAACTCGCTCCCACCATCCACGCCGTGACAATTTCTGTGGGAGAGAGCGCCCCTGGTACGATCGGTATACCCCGAGCTACAGCAGCTTGAATTAAGACAGAATCGACATGGGGAGTGAAGAGAAATTGCGCTCCAGAGGCGATCGCCTGTTGTAGTTGTTCTAAAGTTAGAATCGTTCCCGTACCAATTGTACAAGCAGGTAACTCGCGACGCAGTTGCGAAATCAACTCGGCAGGGCGATCGCTATTCCAGGTAACTTCGATTAACTGCATTCCTCCTGCTGCTACCGCTTTTGCCATTTGACAACCTAGCTCAATTTTATTGGTACGGATCACAGCGATCGCTCTATTTTGCTGCAATAACTTCAACCATGAATCGTTAAACATTGTCTTACCGAGCAGCTCAGAAAATCGATCGTTACCTATCTAAAATATACGTCCAGCAACAGTTCAGATGTCAGTCGCCAGCTGGATGAACCTAAAATCAGGCGCTTTTAATCTATATCATCTTTTTACTATTCTGAAGTATAAGTATGCCACTGCACACGCTTGTAGACTTCGATTCTAATTATAAAGAAGCTTTTGTCAGAGAAGAATCAGAGAAGTCAAAGTTAAAAAAGTAATAGAACAAGATATTGTAGAAGCAACAGAAACAGTGCGCCATCAAGAACTAGATGTGACAGTTAAAGGTCAGTTAGACGTAAATGTAGTTAATCGGATGCGCGATCGCGATTAATCTGCTCTTACCCTTACTAGTTGTCAACTTATTATCAGGTGGGCGTTGCCCACCCTACTAAATCAAAATATATAAGTAATGCCGAACAATCTATCCATAGAAGTATGGTCTTTAAACAATCTCCTCCAATAGTAAGAGGAAATGTTATGAGTATGGCTTTACTGTGAGTAGCAGAAAAAACCTACAAATCGCCTCCAGTGGTAAATTTGTCGTTCTTTCTTTTCTAGAAAAAACTTAAAGGAAACGAAACAACACTTATCTAATTGCGGACTGCCCGTAGAAATAACTCATTCCCAGGATGAAATTGAATATTTCATTTGGGAGATGATGAGGTGAAAAATTGTTTTCTAGGATAGGAGAAATTGAAGCGGGAGAAAACAAATTATGGCTTTGCATAAAATCTCAGATTTCGATCCCGATTATCGCAGCAGCTTTGACGATCGCGATATGAAGGGTTACTCTGTGTATTCAGAAAATGATGAAAAGATTGGCTCAGTTAGTGACATTTTAGTAGATGAAGAAGGGCGCTTCCGCTATTTTATAGTAGATCTAGGTTTTTGGATTTTTGGCAAAAAAGTTTTGTTGCCAATGGGTCGCGCCAGAATTGATTACAATGCAGACCGCATATATGTAACTGGTTTGACTCGCGAACAAGCAGAAAATTTACCAGAGTATAACGAACACGATTCAGTCGATTACGACTACGAAGAGAGAGTCAGAGGAGTTTATCGTACCCCAAATTATGGTACAGCAAGTACGATGGGTACGATGGGTACGATGGGTTCAACCGCAGCTGCTCCAGTCGAGCGTGAGGCTGCACTTGATGCAACTGCACCACTTGATGCAACTGCACCCCTAGATCCATCTCGTTCTAATGCAGGCTACACAGCAGCAGCAGCTAGCTACAATCGCGACACGTACAAGTATGACGACCACGATTCAGACTTGTACAATCTTAACGAGCAAAACCACCAGAGTCTCAAACTCTACGAAGAAAGATTGATTGCCAACAAGCGTCGCGTCAAGACTGGGGAAGTTACAATTGGCAAGCATGTAGAGATTGAAACAGAGAGAGTTGCAGTACCCGTAGAAAAAGAGCGAGTTGTCATCGAGCGCGTGACACCGACGGATGCTGGTAGACCTGTAGCACCTGGCGAAGTAGACTTCCGTGAGGGAGAAGTAGCACGGATGGAAGTTTATGAAGAAACGCCTGAAATTCGTAAAGAAGCGTTCGTGCGTGAAGAAGTTAAAGTGAAAAAGGTCGTAGATCATCAAACTGTTAATGCCGAAGAAACCATCCGCCGCGAAGAGTTGGATGTAAACACTGGCAACTTACCAGTTGATGAAAACCGCGATCGCATCTAAGACATACTGGAAGTAGGGATCGCTACTTCTTAAAAGTAAGTACAGACAGAGCGCAAATCATGCACTGTCTGTACTTTTTCACAACGTCTTTTTTGAATTTTATCTTTCTGGCGATCGCATTAAAAAGCTCTTTCCTACCACATTAAGAACATACCTTTCATTTATAACCAGAGTTAATACATTTTTATAGAAATAATTATATTTTCAATACGAATATTTTTTAATAAGTTTTGAAATAGGTGTTCTAAAATGATATATCCAACGTCCGATCGCAGCCATTTCAATTTCTTGGTGGAAAAACTCAGAAAGAAATTAAAGAGTTTCTTCGTCGTAAATTTGCAAGGAGATCGAATTGGCATAGTAAAGGATATCATTGTAGATCGCCAACAGCAGTTACAATTGATCGTGTCTTCTAAGGTTGGTAACTTAGCTTCAAACTTGCAAATCAACAGTAAGCAAATACGAAAAATTGAAGTAGCAGATAAAGTTGTAGCAGTCGATTTTACATTTGTACCTGAAGAAATAGAGCGAGTCACTCAAGAACCCGACCGAGAACTACATTCAAGTAGCAGTCAAGACATAATGATGACAGGCGATCGCTTAGAAGTTGCTACTAACGAACCTTTAGTAAGGCAATTGGAAGTTGTACCACCGGAACTATCAGTACCTATGACCAGCGAAATAGACAACCAAGCTAACACCCAATTGAGTTCATCTCAAGACTTATCAACAGAAGAGATTATTAAATTACTAGCAGAAAGAGTAGTAGTAGAGCGAAAAAAACGTAAAGTTGGCGAAGTTATTGTCCGCAAAGAAATAGAAACGCGGATGGTAGAAGTACCAGTACGGTATGAGAAGCTGATTGTAGAACAGGTTAATCCAGAACACAAGCAAATAGCTGAAATTAATTTAGGACAAGAAACTCTTGCCGATCGCAAATTGAATTCCTGGGGTGTTGGTGAAAAAAACCAAAGTGTAGGTGAATTGACAGTAACAGGTAGATTTGATTCGCCTAAAGTTGCCAGTTTATTATTAAACGCGATCGCCCGCGAACGCCAACATGGATGTCAGCAAATTCGAGTTGAAATTGTCGTAGACAGTCCAGAAAAACAAAAGCTCTATCAAGAATGGTGCGATCGCTGTTCTCAGTAAGAAGGGAGCAGGGAGTAGGAAAGAGGGTGTAGGATGAAGAGTGCGGTGGGGAGAATTTAGAAAGAATTTTGACTTTTGACTTTTGACTTTTGACTTCTAGCCGATTGCTTTGTAGCAAGATACATAATCTTGGTACTATAAATGCTTGCAGCCAAGATCTAAACAAAATTTAAAGATATGACGAGCGATCGCATAGATGGTATTGCTCCCCACGGCGGACAATTAATTAACCGCATTGCCAACCACGCACAGCGTCTAGAATTTCTAGACAAGGCTGATTTTCTGCCTAGAGTCCAGTTAGACGAACGGGCAGTTTCCGATTTGCAAATGATTGCAATTGGTGCATTCAGTCCCTTGACTGGATTTATGGCACAAGCAGACTATCAGTCAGTCGTTGACAATATGCGCCTGAGTAACGGTCTACCTTGGTCAATTCCAATTACTCTCTCTGTCAGTGAAGAAGTTGCAGCACCACTGAAAGAAGGTAGTTTAGTCCGGTTAGACGATAAAAGCGATCGCTTTATTGGAGTTTTAGAACTATCACAAAAGTATCGTTATGACAAAATCCGTGAAGCAGTCAGCGTTTACCGCACCGATGACGAAGCACATCCTGGCGTAGCCGTTGTTTACAACCAAGGTGAAGTTAACCTAGCGGGTTCCATTTGGTTGTTACACCGCGATCCACACCCTTTATTTCCCGACTATCAAATCGATCCAGCCAAATCCCGCGAACTTTTTAGAGAAAAAGGTTGGCGCACAGTCGTTGGTTTTCAAACACGTAACCCCATCCATAGAGCGCACGAATATATTATCAAGTGCGCCCTCGAAATTGTTGATGGTTTATTCCTACACCCATTAGTAGGGGTAACAAAAAGTGATGATATCTCTGCCGAAGTGCGAATGCAGTGCTACAAACTCATGTTGGAATTTTACTTCCCTGAAAGCAGAGTTATTCTGGCAATCAATCCTGCTTCCATGCGCTATGCGGGTCCAAGGGAAGCAATCTTCCACGCTCTCATCCGCAAAAACTACGGCTGCACCCACTTTATAGTCGGACGCGATCATGCTGGAGTAGGAGACTACTACGGTACGTATGACGCTCAACATATTTTTGACGAGTTTGAGCCAAAAGAATTAGGAATTATGCCATTAAAATTTGAACACGCCTTCTACTGCAAGCGGACTCTGCAAATGGCAACTACCAAAACCAGCCCTTCTCGACCCGAAGAACGAATTCACCTATCGGGAACAAAAGTCAGGGAAATGTTGCGGCGCGGTGAACTGCCACCACCAGAATTCTCCCGACCGGAAGTTGCAGCAGAACTAGCTAAAGCCATGAATATTACCCAATATGAGATTTAATTGGTCATTTGTGAGTGGTTGGTGGCTAGTGGCTGGTGGCTAGTTGGATTGACACATGACGTTAGCCGAACTCGCTCCTCTGCCTAAAAGCATTTAACAAGCAGAATTTTGAACTAACCTTGTGTGTCATTACAGCTAGTAGCTAGTAGTAGAATTCTTCATCTAGTCACCAGTCACTAGTCACTCTCTTGCTGATAACTGATAACTGACTCCCTAGTTTATTGATAGGCTGGTAGCTGGTGAGACCAGTAGTAGCTGATAGCTAAAATGAAGCGGCGAGATTTTCTGAGACGATTAGCTCAAGCGATCGCAACATTGGGTGTGGTTGATGCTGGGTGGCTGCGAATAGGCGATCGCTATGCCCATGCACTCGCCCAGCCAACGGGACGGAAATTAGCTCTCTTAGTAGGGATTAACCAATATCCCGCTACTTTGTCTTTGGGTGGTTGCCTGACAGATGTGGCACTACAAAGAGAACTGCTCGTTCACCGATTTGGGTTCAATCCAGCTGATATTCTTACCCTTACCGATCGACAAGCCACTCGAAAACAAGTTGAAGCTGCTTTCCTAGAACATCTCACGCAGCAAGCCAAAACTGGGGATACCGTTGTTTTTCACTTTAGCGGCTACGGGCGGCGGGTTTTGAATTCAAAATTCGGAATTCGGAATTCGGAATTCGAGACAACCAACAATCAATTTCCTGTCAATAGTTTAGTTTGCGCTGATGGTGAAGATCTTCTAGATGAGACTTTATGGCTGCTGTTGCGATCGCTGCCGACTAGACAAATTGCAACTTTTCTCGATACGAGTTTTGGCACTCCTGTTAAGATTCTTCCAGCTAACTTGCGCGTGCGCTCTTTTCCGCAAACGCTTCCAGGACAAGTAAGCGCAGCCGAACTGGCTTTTCAACAACAGCTTCAGCAAGACTTCCTTTGTCAAGGCGTTTTAGATCGGATTATTTGCGGCAGTATAGATGCTTCAATTAAACCTACACCGACTGCCAATATTCCTGGTGTTGCGATCGCCGCAGCTAGTCCTACCCAAAGTGCGATTGAGACAGCTTGGAATGGTTTTAGCGCTGGACTGTTTACCTATGCCTTAACTCAACACCTCTGGGAAGCAACTCCAGCGACAACAGTACAAGTCAGTCTCAGCCGTGTTAGTGGCACAGTAGAGCAATTAGTAGGTAACGAGCAGCAGCCACAAGTCAACAGTCAAAAAAATCCTCAGTCCACTCTCACTGACTACCTCAGTCAGGAACCTAGCATAAGTGCTGATGGTGTTGTCATGGCTGTAGAAGAAGACAAAAAGAGCGCTCAGTTATGGCTGGCAGGACTACCACCTACAGTCCTTGCCTACTACGAGGCTGGCTCTAAATTAAATTTGGTTTCTTTGGACAAGGGGGACAAGAGAGAGGGGGGAGACAAGGAAAACGCCTCACTCCCCACTCCTCGCTCCTCACCCCTTCAATTACAAGTGCGATCGCGAAATGGGTTAACTGCAAAAGCTCAAGTCGTGCGTGCTTCTGGCAATGATTCTCCGCAAGTCGGACAGTTAGTACAAGAAGCCGTCAGAGTTTTACCCCGTAATATTCGCTTGATTATTGCTCTCGATCCGAGCCTAGAACGGATCGAACGGGTAGATGCTACCAGTGCATTTGCTGCTATGCCTTTCGTGTCCCTTGCTACGACGAGCGAACAATTAGCAGATTATGTATTTGGTTTAGTTCCTCCGCCAAAATCGGCAGAAACACCAATTGTCGCAAATGCGGGTTCGCCTGCATCTCGCTACGGTTTATTTACACTCGATCGCCAACCGATCCCCAATACAACTGGAGAATTTGGCGAAGCGGTAAAAGTTGCCGTGCAACGGTTGTCACCTAAGCTACAAACTCTATTAGCAGCTAAAATTTGGCGGCTGACAACCAACGACGGTTCTTCTCACCTCAACGTCAAAGCAACTTTGGAAATGCTCGATCCCGAAAACAGAGTGTTAATGCAACGGGAAACCCTGCGATCGCCACAAGAAGAAACACCGACTCCGATCGGAAAACTCAAAAAACAACTTCCGACTTCCCCCGATACTATTCCTGCTATACCAATCGGTAGCCACATTCAATATCGAGTCCAGAATAACGGCGATCGCCCGGTGCATTTACTCTTACTGGGCTTAGATAGCAGCAAAAGCGCGGTCGCCCTTTACTCTTCTCAATTACCTACCGATAATAACGAGTCTAATTCTAAGCCAATTCTTAAGGATATAGAGATTGCGCCAGGAGAGACGGCGACCGTACCGCAATCCACAGCTAATTTTACCTGGACGATTCACAAACCATCTGGGTTGGCAGAGCATCAACTGATTTTTAGTAGTGCCAGCTTTACGCAAACCTTAGCAGTCTTGGCAAATACCGATCGGGATCTCGACGAGCCAGAATACATTGGAGTTTTATCCAATCCCTTAGAAGTGATTCAAGCTGTCATGAAAGATTTACAGGATGCCAGTGCGATCGCCCCTCCACGCATTACTGCTAGCGCCAGCAATGACGCTGTTAGCCCTTCTTCAGATACTTACGCTCTTGATGTCAACGACTGGGCAAGTCTGAGCTTTGTTTACCAAGTCGTATGAGTAGAAACGCGATCGCTTTTCTACACAAAATATGTCTCCCAGGTGGCTACTAACTGCTGAGCTGCATCCGTACCTTCAGCCGGAAACTCCTCTAAAAATTCTTTATCCGTACTGGAGTTGTAGGGTCCTTCTTTCAGTTCCAAAATTATCGTATCTGGAGCTAGAGCAACTGCTGTATGATAAGTCGCTTCAGGAAGTTCGAGTCCCCACACTGCACCACCAGCACTAACAAGTTCTGTCGTGACGATCTCACCTCGATCGTTCATAACTAACATTCCTAGCGCACCTTGGCAAACTAGAAAGAACTCAAACCCGTTTATCCCACCATCGCGACAGTGACGGTGCGGACGAACATAAGTACCAGGTTGGAGAATATTTACGAAGCGCTGTACTTTTTCCGATCCATCATGAAAGCTATAAGTCTGGCGCAAGCGCGGACTTTGACGCGCTTGAGTAGCAATTCGCTCGATTAACTCCCGATCCAAGCGCTTGATAGGTAAAGTCTGCATTTCAATCTCCTGCGATCGCCCTTACTGCACGTTCTCTAGAAATTTACCTAGATGCATTACCCATAGTCAAATGCTCGTGTGAGATTAGCTTCTACAGATGGGAATACTGGAGGTAAGCAATTAGCAGCGATCGGCTATTCTATCCCTTACCCCTCAGCTCCATAGAAATGAATGAGACAACAGTACAAAACTTTATCCAACTGATTTCTGCACGTACGGGTTTGCAAGTTCGCCCGCAAGATCGCCAGGAGCTTTGTAAAAAACTAGAGACACGGATGAAGGTTTTGAAACTGGATGCTCCAGAAAAGTACTATCAACTATTACTAAGTTCGACTGAACAATCGAAGCTGGAAGCGATCGACTCCAGTAGCGAAAGAGAATGGCAAGAGCTACTCGGTTTATTAACAGTTGGCGAAACTTATTTTTTTCGCGACCAAGGACATTTTAAGCTACTCAAGCATCAAATTTTACCTGAGTTGATCGAGAGTAAAAGAAAGGCTTGTCTTCATTCTTTAACACAAAAGCCAAGTCTGAGAATTTGGAGTGCGGGATGCTCCAGCGGTCAAGAACCTTATTCTATTGCAATTTTAGTCAAAGAACTCATTCCCGATCTCAGCGACTGGGAAGTTTTTATATTTGGAACCGATATTAATTTAGAAGCAATTGAAAAAGCCCAACGAGGCATTTACGAACCTTGGTCTTTTCGTCAAGTAGATCCTCAGATTCAGAAGCACTATTTTCAGCAGCGCAAGCTTGGTTGGGAACTCGATCCAAAAATTCGCCGTATGGTGAAATTTCGGTGTAGTAATTTGTTACAAGACTCCTTTCCTAGTTCAACTCTCAATATCCACGATATGGATATTATTATTTGCCGTAATGTCTTTATTTATTTTAGTTTTGATGCGATCGCTACCGTCATCGAGAAGTTTTATCATACTCTCAGACCTTATGGATATTTAATTGTCGGTCATACAGAGCTTTCAGGGCAAAACCTCAATAAATTTCAATTGAAGGCTTTTACAGAATCTATAGTCTATCAACGGCAAAACACATCAACCGAAGCGAAAAACACACCCGATTCTGCCTCCATTCAAAGCTTAAATCAACAAGCAGAAATCACCGAAACTCTTCGTAAACCTATATATTATCAGCCAATAGAATTCAAACTCAGTTATCCTAAAAATGACGTTCTAAAACCGAAGCCAATACCACCGCGATCGCCTGTTGCCTTACCTGCGATCGTCTCTCAATTTACTTCCGATCTTGCCACAGCAGAAACCCTCTTTCAAGCAGGAGAATATAGCAGAGCTATCCAAGCAGCTCAAACACTGATTCACCAACATCCTCAATCTTTTGATGCTTATTATTTAATTGCTCAATCCTGGGCAAATCTCGGTAATTACGAACGCGCAACTCACTACTGTCAGCAAGCCTCACAGCTCGATAATTTATCTGAAAAACCTTATTTTCTATTAGCTCGAATCGCTGAAGAGCAAGAAGATTTAGAACAAGCAAAAATATTCTTGAAAAAGATTATTTATCTTACTCCTGAATCTATAGCAGCCTATCTAGAATTAGGTTCGCTTTATGAAAAAGTAGGCGATCGCCAGCGAGCCAACAAAATGCTAGCTACAGCCTTAGAACTTCTGAAAAAACTATCTCCCACAAGTGCGATCGAACCTTACGAGCGAGTTTTAGCAAGTGAACTAATTACTAAAATTAAACGGACTTTAGCAATATAATACAACCTACAACGCAAAGGCGAGTACAAAGGCGATCGCTTTTAGAACGTAGGAGCAACAGATAATGAGGGAAAACTGGCTAATCTTAGCTACTGGTGGCTTATTTTCTGGTATTCTTGCCGGATTATTAGGTATCGGTGGTGGTACTGTTCTCGTTCCCTTACTAGTTACTCTAGGTTACGCACCCATACAAGCAGTTGCTACGAGCAGCTTAGCAATTTTAGTCACTTCTATTTCTGGTAGCATCCAAAACTGGCGCATGGGTTACTTTAACTGGAAGCGGGTGAGCTTGCTAGGATTTCCTGCGGTTGTAACTTCACAAATTGGCGTGTATGTGGCTAGTCGCATTCAACCATACATCCTGCTACTGGCTTTTGGTATTTTATTACTCATCAATATTTATTTAGTTAACTTGCGCCAGCACCTCACGACTAAACAGACTTCGACAGAGACGCAATTTAATCCTTTACTCGCTCGACTTTTCACCGGAGGAGTAGCAGGTATTCTTGCTGGATTATTTGGTGTAGGTGGAGGAGTGATTATGGTTCCGCTTCAGATGTTACTTTTAAAAGAAGAAATAAAAGTTGCAATTCAGACGAGTTTGGGTGTAATTGTAATTACAGCTATCTCTGCAACTGTCGGTCATACCGTAACAGGTAACGTATTATTTATACCAGGTTTATTATTAGGTTGTGGTGGTTTGTTAGGGGCGCAAATTAGTACTCGTGTTTTACCCAAACTACCAGATCGGACAGTTAGTTTTGTTTTTCGTCTATTCTTGGGCATATTATCAATCTACGTTTTTTGGCAGGCTTGGCAATCTTATTCTGCTATAGCAATGCTAAATCTATTCACGAACAATATAGCAATCCGAATTGATTTATGAATGTTTCCCGTGTAGAGACGTTACATGTAACGTCTCTACACGGACAATCAATTTCATGATTCATCTAGGAGCGCTACAGATGATTTAATAGGGTGAGCAACGCCCACCATTACCAGCTTTGTAGCCTACGCACTACTACGTACTATGCACTATAGTTAGGTGTCAGTTAGGTATTAGTTATCTCGATTTACTAGACAAAATAAGAGATATTTGAAGTTATTTTTGACTTTAGTAGCAAAATGCACTTATAAGAAGTTACAAAAGTTACATGTCTGCCTAAGCTACTGATTTTGACAGTATTTTTGAGTCACATATTTTTTAAGTCTTGATGAAAAGTTTAGTTATTAAAACACTGTAATAACACTGAAAAACCTTATCTTATCTTTATAATTCGGTATTGCTACCGATACAATTACTTTTTGCTGTTTGCCATACTAAAAACGCAGCAATATAGCAAAAAGCGCCTCATATTTAGATGACAATTCGAGCGAGCTGTGCTGTTTCTCTTGCTACACAACTTTCACGGCTAAGCAAACTATGTCGCCTAATCAGTATCAAGCACAGGAATTATCTAATCTATTAGAAAATATCCAAGCTAAACAAGCAAGCGGTGTTTTGTATATAGATGCACAAGTCGATTCAGAAAAGCCGGCAAAATCTCGCGTGCTGATTTGGAAAGATGGACGCACCCTCTACGGCGGTAAAACAGTTCCAGATGCTCAAGGCTTAGTCAAATTGTTAGAACAAAAACTGAGTCGAGAATGGGTAGCTTCTGCTGTAGCCTTTGCAATGCGCCAAGTTCCAGAGCAAGCATCACTTCGCGATGTACTAGAGCGTTTGGTGCAAATGCAGTTATATAACTGGGAACAAATTGAGTCTGTTATTTACAGTCAATTAATATTAACTGTAGAACAACTTTTACCTTATCCGGGTAAGTTTCAATTTGATAGCCAAAAGCAACTCAATTTTTGTCGTGGTGTTGAATTATCAAAGCTAATGCTAGATATTACTCAACGTCAGGAACAATGGAACAACTTCAAACCTACTATTATGTCAATGGATGCAGTACCAAATTTAAAATCCGATACTTTAGCTAATATTACAGAGCCAAATATACGCAAACATTTACAAGAATGGGTTAACGGACAGCGATCGCTAGTGGATATCGCTGAAGGTTTGAATAAAGATCCGTTAAGTATAACAAAATCCTATGCGAATTGGATACAAGCAGGCTGGTTAGACATAACTAATAACAACACTACGACAACTCAAATCTCTTTATCTACAGTTTTAGCTGTAGATGACAGTGCTGTCATGCAACAACTGATTAAACGAGCGCTGACGGGTTATTGCCAAGTTATATTAGCTAGTAATGCTGTAGATGCTCTAAACGTCATTTATCACGAAAAAATTTCCCTATTACTACTCGATGTTTCTATGCCAGAGATAGATGGCTTAGAGCTTTGTCGGACTGTGCGTAGTATTCCTCAGTTTCGCGACTTGCCAATTATTATGGTAACAGCAAGAGACGGTTTTTTTGATAAAGTTAAGGGTAAATTTGCTGGTTCTAACGACTATTTAACGAAGCCGTTTGATGCAGAACAGTTACGTCAGATAGTAGGTAGATATATCGGATTAGGAATTAGTTTTAATAATAAAGATGCAGTTACCTTCGATTTATCTAATCAAGGTTAATTGTTTCATTTTTCCCAGCCTCTATCAAGCAATATTTTTTCACATTCAAAAACCAAGCTTATTAATGTCAATATTCATCAATAAATAAGCTAATTATTCAAGTGACAACAGCAAATGGAAACTAAACCTTATCTGATTTTCAGCTTGCATAACTTGCGATATGGAATTGATGCAACTCTCGTACAAGAAATTTTTCTGCTGCCAGAGTTGAATCCTATCATTGAAGCACCGACAGATATTGTAGGCATTCTCAATTTACGTTCTCAACTCATACCCATAATGCATCTCGGTCTGCGTTTAGGATACAAAATGCAGAATTGTCACCTTAGCGATAGCGTTATCGTTCTACAGTGGCAAGATTTACAGATTGGTATTATTGTTAATTTCGTTTATGAAGTCAAAAATATTAGTCCTGAAGTTATAGAAACAAATATTTCATACGGGCGAGTCAAAGAGTCTACAGCTCGATTTATTCATAGTATTGCCAAGCTAGATGCGGATATCATCATGTTGCTAGATCCAGAGCAACTCATCTGCTCTGCTTCAGTTGAAGATATTTTACCAGTATTAAACAGAGATTCAGATGAGATAGAAACTTTTGGCGATCGCCCTCAATTAAAAGAGAAAGAAATACATTTAAGCGATCGGGAAAGTATTCATAAATATAGTTTTTACGATTTATATTATCCACAAGTTACCCCACAAGAAACAGCAATTTTTCGCGAACGGGCTGAGAACTTGAGACGGCAAGCCGAGAGTTCTGATTTTACAGGACTCATACCATTAGCAGTTTTCGGTCTTAACGATGAATATTTTGGACTAGATTTAGATGTCGTGCGGGAATTCACCAACATTTGTCATGTGACTCAGATTCCATGCTGCCCAAATCATATTGTTGGCAACGTGAATTTACGTGGAGAAATTGTCACTTTAGTAGATATTCGTCAGGCTTTAAACTTAGCGCTCGATCGCGATCGAACTACCTCAAAAGCCATTGTCATTAGTTTTAACGATACGATCGCCGGAATACCTGTAGATGAAGTTTTTGATGTCATGTATCTACGTCCGTCAGATCTGACACCAGTACCAGTAGCAGTACATTCCGCTAACGATGAATATCTTAGAGGTAATGCCCCTTATTTAGAAAAAATGCTCACCGTACTTGACTTACCTCAGCTTTTGTCCAAAAACAGCTTAGTTGTAGACGAAGAAATTTGACAATTTTATGATAGACGATCCCGAACTCAGAGATATATATAAAACAGCTTGTGCCGAACGGATGCAGAAATTAGAAGAGTGCTTAATGCACTTAGAAAAACATCCAGGCGATCGCGAACAACTCGAAGACTTTTTGCGCGAGATTCACACCCTCAAAGGAGACTCTCGAATGCTGGGAGTACAGGGTGTTGAAACCCTGACACATCAAATTGAAGAAGTACTAGTTGGAGTCAAGCGGGGTGAGAGCAACTTAACCGCAGAATTGTGCGATCGCCTTTATCAGGGACTCGATGCCATGCGTCAGTTCGTCCAGGAGGCGGTTACGGGTGTTGCCCCAAGCGTCAATCTTTTTTACGTCCTCGCCCGATTAATGGGGGCGCAGTCCAGTCCTGCAAGTGAAGATGAAGAACTATTACCTGCTGATACTCCAATATTTACCGAACCCGTAGCCACCGCAGACATCCCGCTATTTGAGAGCGATCTATTTCCCGAACCGCCCGTTACTGCTTTAGAAGACGATCTATTCTCCGAACCATCCGTCACTACTCCATCTGAAGCGATCGCTGCATCATTTGACCTACTCGACGACGATTTCTTCTTACCCGAACCTCCTGTATTACCGAAGATTCTTCCTACACCTGCATCACTGCCAGTTAAACAGCCTGAACCCTTACCCATCCCCGAAGCTAAAGCCAAGCCGCAGCCAGCTCCAACAGCCGAAGCAAGCGAGACAGCCCAAACCAGTAATCATCAAATTGATACGATTCGAGTCGAACCGCAAAAGCTCGATACATTGATGACTCAAGCGGGTGAGTTAACAGTGACTAAACTACGAATTGCTCAACGCATGGGTGAAATTGAAGAAATTCTCACCCTCTGGGAAGAGTGGAGCCGGGATGCTTTTGTCCATCGCTCGGTGTTTGACAAGATAGAGCGTGGCTTACAAGCCAACAACATCAAGCAATTGCAGAACTTTCAACATCGGTCGGAGCAACGGTTAGAACGCCTCGGCTCTCTGATTAACCATCTGAAAAGCACAGCTTACGAAGACACCGCTCGGTTAGATATTGTCACTGGAGAATTAGAATCAGGTATCAAGACTTTACGCCTTTTACCTCTATCGAATATGTTTGCGCTTTTTCCCCGTCTCGTCAGAGATTTAGCCAAGCAGCAAGGCAAGGAAATTAATCTAGTCATTGAAGGCGGAGATACCAAGGCAGACAAACGAATTCTAGAGGAAATGAAAGACCCATTGCTGCACCTATTACGCAATGCAGTCGATCACGGTATTGAGACACCTCAAGAACGGGAAAACTCGGGTAAACCACGCACGGCAACTATTCACTTGCGAGGGTATCAAACTGCTAGCAGTATTGGGATTGAAGTTACAGACGATGGGCGCGGTTTGAATATCGATAGCATTAAACGCACTGCTGTGCGACGGGGACTCCACCGCGAAGAAGAATTGGAAGCCATGACGACAGCTCAAATTCAATCGCTGATTTTTGCCCCTGGTTTCTCGACTCGAACGACAGTGACAGAAATTTCTGGTCGCGGGGTTGGTTTAGATGTGGTGCGGGCAAATGTCGAAAGAATGAAGGGGACGATCCAAATCGAATCTTTGCCTGGGATGGGCTGTGAGTTTCGGATCAAATTAGATACGACGTTAGCCACCACTCAAGTTTTGATTGTGGAAGTTAATCGCATGTCCTACGCACTGCCAGTGGAGTTCGTACAGACAAACTTACTCGTGTCTCGGCAAGAGATCTTTGCTTTGGAAGGCAGTCAAACGATCGCCATTGAAGGTCAACCAATCTCTGTGGCTTGGCTGGACGATCTACTGGAATTGCCCGCGATCGCCCCTAGTCTCAAATCTGCTGCCAAAATGCTACCTTGTGTCGTGCTGCAAGTCGGCGGCGATCGCCTCGGGTTGTTAGTAGACGCTTTACTCGATCGGCAAGATATCGTTTTAAAGCCGCAAAGTAAGTTACTCAAGCGTGTTCGGAACGTAACTGGTGCTACTATCCTCGGCACGGGTGAAGTTTGCATGGTTCTCAATCCTCAAGATTTACTCAAGTCCGTACAGAAGAAGCCTGTCGCCATACATACCAGCGAATTCCAGCAGGTACAAATCAAGCAAAAGCTGCTGTTAGTAGAAGACTCAATTATTATCCGCACTCAGGTCAAGCGCTTGCTAGAGGGTGCTGGTTATGACGTGACTGCTGCTGTGGATGGGGCGGATGGATTCAACAAGTTGAGGACAGGTAGTTTTGATGCTGTGATCTCAGACGTGCAAATGCCAAATTTAGATGGTTTGGGGCTAGCGGTAAAAATTCGCCAACACAAAGAATATCAAGAGTTACCAATTATTCTCGTCACAACTCTTGCCTCTGATGAAGATAAACGTCGAGGTGCTGAAGCAGGAGCAAATGCTTATTTAACTAAAGGTACGTTCGATCAAAAATTACTGCTCGATACATTGAATAGATTGATTTGAAAGTCAAAATTTAAATGATACTCAACAACTAGAAATGGCAACAAAAAACTTATTGGCAATGGTGTAAAACAATAATTTCTCGATTCAAAATTTCGTCAAACATAAGGAATAGCTCTCATGAAGTTCTCATTAACAACTAAAGCAATTGCTTTTTCTATCGCCCTTGGTACACTACCAGCTCTGGCAATCGGAGTTAGCAACTATATTTCTGCTAGTAACAACTATCGCCAAAATGCAATTCAATCACAAGAATCTCTCACCTTTTCTTTGGCAGATAAGGTTGGACGTTTTATGTTCGAGCGCACTGGTGATATTCGCGTCATCTCTAGACTGCCAATTTTGAATAATCCCGAAGGCACAAAAGCAATTACTCAGCAGCAAAGGCAAAACGTGCTAGATGGATTTATGAGAATTTATGGCGTTTACGACAGTATTGCTGTCATGGATCTATCTGGAAAAGTAATTTTGCGCACGACTGGAGAAACATCAACAAATCTGGCAGACCGAGACTATTTCAAGGAGGTGATGAGAACTAAACAGCCAGCCATTGTACAACCTAGAAAAACATCAACTGGTGAAGTTGCCATTCACTTAGCTGCACCAATAATTAATGCTAATACGGGCAAAATGATAGGCGTAGTTCGCACCCGTATGCCTATAAAAAGCTTAGATAGCATTTTGAATGAAAAAATATTCAATGCATCACAGCAGGCGCAACAAGCCGGATCGAGTAGCAAAGAATATCATCTCGTGAGTTCTGATGATAAGTTCTTTGCAGCGCGGGAAGCAGAACAAGTGGGTCACGATGCTAAAGCAGACTTTGCTAGCTTTGTCAAAATGCACGCCGAGAAAAAAATAGCTACAGCGATCGATATCGATCGCTTTGACAAAACAGAACAATTAGTTTCCTATGCGCCAGTACCAAACATGGAAGGAATGCCAGAACTTGACTGGAGCGTAATCTTAGCAGAAGATACAAAATCTGTATTTGCTGGGCAGCAGCAACTCATCACCAACCTACTACTAGGAACTGGGATTACTTTATTGGTTGCTGGTGGGTTGGCAGTTCTATTCGCCAGCCGTACAGCTAAAATGATTCAACAAATTGCCAATGCTGTCGCTTCCTCTTCTACCGAAATTGGGGCAACAGTCGAACAACAAGAACGCACTACCACCGAACAAGCAAGTTCTGTCAATCAAACCACTGTCACCGTAGAAGAACTAGGTGCGGCTTCTCGCCAATCTGCCGAACAAGCCGAAGCCTCTGCTGCTGGGGCGCGTCAAGCCCTAGAACTCGCCGATAACGGTAGCAAAGCCGTACATCAAACGATGGCAGAAATGTCTACCGTCCGCGATAAAGTTGGGGCGATCGCCGAGCAAATTATGCGATTATCAGAACAAACGACTCAAATCGGTAGTATTTCCGATTTAGTTGCAGATGTTGCCAACCAAACCAATATGTTAGCCCTCAATGCAGCAGTAGAAGCAGCACGGGCAGGCGAACACGGTAAGGGATTTGGTGTCGTTGCAGGTGAAATTCGCAAACTTGCCGACCAAAGTAAGAAATCTGCCGAGAAGATTAATGCATTAGTTAACGACATTCAAGCTTCAATTAACGGCACTGTAATGGCGACGGACGAAGGCACGAAATCAGTCGATTATGGACTGCGCTTAGCCCAAGGAACTGTAGAGTCCTTCACTGGAGTCGCAGATGCCGTTAACCACGTCTTCCTCAACAGCCAACAAATTTCCCTCAGCGCCAAGCAGCAAGCGGTTTCCGTGCAGCAAGTCGTCTCAGCAATGAACGAAATCAACCTCGGTGCAAAAGATACGGCAGCTGGCATCAACCAAGTCCGCGTTTCAACTCAGCAACTCAATCAAGTTGCCCAACAATTACAGGCAATTGTATAGAAAGAAGTCAAAAGTCAAAAGTCAAAAGTCAAAAGTGAAAAGTCAAAACTTTTTTACCGATCGCTCCCGACTCCCTAGTACGGGCGCACAGCATCCCCTATCGACTCCCGACTCCCTAGTACGGGCGCACTGCTGTGCGCCCCTACAGACCCCCGACTCCCTAGTACGGGCGCACAGCATCCCCTATCGACCCCCGACTCCCTAGTACGGGCGTACAGCATCCCCTATCGACTCTCGACTCCCTAGTACGGGCGCACAGCAGTGCGCCCCTACCGACTCCCTGATAACTGATAACTGATAACTGCCATGACCCCAATTAAAGTTTTATTAGTCGATGACTCTCCCGTTGCTATGAGCATTTTCCGTAAAGTGCTTGATTCTGCACCAGAAGTGCAGGTTGTAGGTACAGCTCAAGATGGTGCAGAAGCTTTGAATTTAATTCCTAGAGTTCAACCTCAAGTAATTTGTACGGATTTGAAAATGCCCAAAATGGACGGTTTGGAATTCATCAAACATGTCATGGCAAAGTCTCCATTACCAATTTTAGTTTTGAGCGATGCCGTCCAAAAGCAAGATATAGACAACGTATTCCAAGTTTTGCAAGCTGGAGCCGTTGATGTAATGCCAAAACCCGCATCAGTTTCAACCGCAGATCAAGAAGAACTGAAGCGGCAATTAATTACCAAAATTCGAGTTTTGGCAAGCAAACAAGTGAGCGCTAAACCACTCACATAATCGTTACAGGAAGTGCGCCAACAGAGTATCTGCGCGGTGTAGAGACGTTATATGTAACGTCTCTATGCCATTCGGATCACTTTTGTACGGTTGATTCGAGATCCAATTGATGTCAAAATTTTCAGTAAAAGTTTTATTAGTTGAAGATTCACCTGTTGTCCTGGCAATTCTGAAAAAGCTATTAGCTGCTACATCAGAAATAGAAGTTATTGGCACGGCTAGTAACGGTCAGGAAGCTTTGGATAAAATTCCAGAGCTGCAACCTAACGTAATTTGTACAGATCTACACATGCGAAAGATGGATGGTCTGGAGTTTACCAAACAGGTGATGGCAAAACACCCTTTACCAATTCTAGTTATCAGCAGTTCGGTACAGGAGAGCGACACCAATACGATTTTTCAGTTGTTACAAGCTGGAGCGATCGATGTCTTTCCCAAACCTGCAATGGGAACACCTTCAGAGTACGATCGCATCAAGCAAGAGTTAATTACCAAAATCAAAGTGCTTTCTGGTGTCAGCGTCTTCACGAAACCATTGAAGCAGCCCGTACTCTCGACCGCAGCTCTACCCTTAGTTCAAGGTAGAATTTTAGGATCTCACAGCGGGTTATCTTCAATTCGGATGGTAGCTGTTGGTGCTTCTACAGGTGGTCCTCAAGCATTACAGAAGCTTTTTAGCCATCTACCAAGTCACTTTCCAGCGCCCGTTATTTGCACTCAGCATATTAGCGAAGGATTTTTGCCGGGATTGGTGAGTTGGCTAGCAACTGAGTGTCAAGTCAAAGTTAAGATTGCTCAAGATGGGGAAATTCCATCACCGGGAACGATTTATTTTGCACCAGAAAAGTGTCACTTAGAATTTAGTTCTCTAGGCAAATTTACTCTTAACCGAGCAACTGGCGTTGTAGACGGTCACTGCCCCTCAGTTACAGTCATGTTTAAATCTGCCGCCCAGTTTTACAGTAAGGGAATCATGGGCGTGCTACTAACAGGAATGGGTAGAGATGGTGCTACAGGAATGCAAGCGATCGCTCAAGCCGGAGGAATCACAATCGCTCAAGACGAGGCAAGCAGCATCGTGTTTGGAATGCCAAAAGAAGCGATCGCATTAGGAGCCGTGCAACACATCTTACCAATCCAAAGCATAGCTCCCTTCGTGCTGAGCCGAGTTTTTGTCAGGTAGCGCCCGAGCAGGGAGCAGGGGGAAAGAGAGCTGGGGGAGCTGAGGGAGCTGAGGGGAGAATACTTACCAACTACCAACTACCAACTACCCATTACCCATTTTCATTCATTCAGAAGCTTCAAACAACCACTTCCTAACTCGTTCCATGCTTTGCCAATCTGGTTTGCGGCTCATGCCATCGGCAATGTTTTGCTTGACTTCATCCCGCATATCGGAATCAACCATGATAAACTGCATGGCGCGATCGACGTGTTCTCGCACGCCTTTTTGTCCGGTTTCCAGCATTGCTACGGCAAGGTTAACTCTGGACTGGGCATCTTGGGGATGTAACTTAACTGCCTTTTGCGCTGCTTTGAGGGCAGCATTTGATTTATCGCTTAATAAATATAACCACGCCAAACAAGTCCAAGCAGCGCTACTTTTGGGAGCGCGATCGCAAATGTCTTGAAAAACTGGAATTAACTTCTCTGGTTCTTCGCCAGCCTTGTAGCGTTCGAGTGCTGATTCAAAGAGGGATGCAACTGTGTCAGTCATTGTCAACGGCAGGAATTTGGGTAATGGGTAATGGGTAACGGGTAATGGATACACAACTACCAATTACCTATTACCTATTACCACTCAGCCACTCTATTAAACACCAAACGATTTCCCGCAGCCACAAGTTTGATTGGCGTTGGGGTTCGTGAATTGGAAGCCGCCACCGATCATGGCATTACTGTAATCTAGCTGTAAGCCATAAAGGTATAAGATGCTTTTGCGATCGCACACGATCTTGAAGCCTTCGTAATCGTAGACTTCATCATCGGCTCTAACTTTACTAATATCTTCAAAATCCATCATGTAAGACATTCCAGAGCAGCCACCCTGACGCACTCCCACCCGCAAGCAGAGGTCTTGCCCTTGGCGATCGCGCAGAAATGAAATGTGTTGCAGAGCTGCTTGGGTTAACTGAATGCCTCGCTGTTGAGACTGGGTTGCTGATGTCATAGACTGTTACAACTCCTGGTATGGTTTTAGAATGCAATATGCAGCTTTTTCGTCCATTGTAACGGCAACAGAGGTGCGGTTTGAGAAATTGTCAACGATCCTGACCAAAGCACCACAAAGATTTCTATCCTAGAATTGATAGGTCTAATTGGATGAAACGGGATCGGGGAAAATACAACTCCTGTTGGCTGAGGCAAGGCTGCCAATTGCTTAACTACAGCTCCCACACCTAAGTAAGATCGAAAGTTTGCACTGTCTCCCTGATTGGCTTGGTTGGTCTATGACAACTTCGTTAAATAGCTCCACGCGACGGCGTTTGCAGAAATTGAATCAAATTCCTTGTGTCTGGGAGGGCGATCGCCGCACGTTATCAGCGCCAAGCCCCAGAGGGGACGCAGAGGCAGGGAGCGAGTGTATTTTGTGGGTCGATGGCTCTCAAGGAGTCGTGCGGGCAATGGATGTCGTGGCTACCGACAGCGGACCCGAAGTTGTCGTGCGCACGCTGTTACGGGCAATGGAGCATCCCAACAGCCCCGCTAAACCCGCTCGTCCTCAAAAAATTGTCGTGCGCGATCGCGAAATTCAGTTTTATTTGCGCGGCGTGTTACAAGAATTAGACATCGCGATCGATTACGTCCCCGATCTACCGCTAATTGATGAATTGTATCGCGGCTTTGAAGAATTTGGGGAAGCTCATCCCCCGAATTACCACCTCAATATGCCACCGCCCTCAAAAAGAAAGCATTTGAGATTTGGCAAGCTGCTCCTTGGGAGTTGTTAGAAGAACACCAAATTATTGCCGTCAAGCTCAACCATTTTGACATCGAAACCCTATATATATCCGTAATGGGCATGTTGGGGATGGAATATGGCATTTTGCTCTATCGCTCTGCTGAATCCTTGCAAAGATTTCGGGCGAAAGTTTTGATTGAAGAAGATGCCACAGAACAGCTAGAAGAAGCATTTCTCAAACAAGATTGCTTATTTCTCACTTTCGAGCGCTCGGAAGAGATGGATGGTGGTGGAGAATTTGTCGATCTAGCAGACCTACCCCTGTCGGAGATTGAGCCATCTTTTGGTAATATCCATCCTCTAGAAGGACTGCGCTCTGTCCTCTATGAGGAGGAGGCTAGTGCTGTTTTTGTTGCCTTGGAAGCTTTAAATCGCTTTTTGCGAAACGAGCGCCGACAACTAGGCGGGAAAACTTTCCCTGAGATTAGCCGCAATTATCGCATTACACTACCCTCATCCCAGTCGGAGAAAAAATCTCAACCCCTCAGCGTGACTGTCTCCACCTTGCCGAATTTGGCTACAGAGTTAGAGGAAATGGCAGATGCAGTTGCAACTGAGGCAATAGAAGCAGAAGATTTGGACGACATGCCTCTATTTCAGTCTTTACGGGACGATTTAATCCCAGAAGATTCTTTCCTCAGTTTGGGGGTTGTGTCTTGGGAAATGGTGCAGCAATTGCGCCAGAAAGTCACCCATCAGCAAGTCGGCAAGCCTACAGAAGCAGGAGATGGATTGCCAGTGATTTTGATTCAAACTTCCCGTCCTAAAGCCAAAGAAGCGATTGAGGCTCTCTTGAGTGCGGGAGGACTTAGAGGTATCGGTTTTAATCCCGGAGCAGATCCGTTTGGTGGCGATCGCTACGATTTAGGCGTGCTGCAAACTAATAATGGAGAGTTATTTCTATTTGGCGAATTTTTAGAAGACGATCCAGTTCACGTCGTCGCGAGAAAGAAGTGGAACGATCGCTGCAAGCATACCAAAGGCTATTGCGGCTTAATCGTCGCGAGAGGTCTAATGGGTGCTTCGCGGGGACAACCCCAAATGAAAGATATGATGGCACTATTTGAAGCGCGATCTCTTTCATCTAAAGATTTAGGCATTGGAATGCTTCAGTTAATGCCACAGATTGAATAAGCGGTCATTGGTGAGTGGCTGGTGGCTAGTGGCTAGTGGTTAGATTCTTCTCTAGTCAAGGTTTCCAATATTCCAACAGTCACTGGTGATTAGATTCCTCTCTAGTCAGCAGCCACTAGTCACTGATTTTGTTCTACTTTATGTTGCTCTAAATTGGCTAGATCGCGAAAAACAATCAAAAATTCTTTATCGCCAATTGTACTAATTCGTGCCTCTTGGTAATGCTGTTTGTTCTTAAAAGAAACCGGAAATTGAAAAATCTGAGTTGCGCCAGTTCTCAGAGCTAATCGAGCATATTCGAGCAGCTGTTGTGCCGTTTCTGCTGGCAAGAACTCATTCACGTTCTTACCTAAGATATCTCCATTCAAAGTAAACGAATTAGCTTCTTTTGCTGGCATATAGCTCAGACACGTACCATCTTGTTTCATCCGCAATATAGAATCTGGCAGCGCTCTTAATATAGTACTACTCGCCGTTTCACTTTCATACAAGGCAGATTGAACTTCTTTTTGTCGCCGCCAGTTCTGAATTAGTTTCTCCACTACGATCGCACCTAATACGCCACAGACCAAGCCGAGAATCCCAATTGGAATTAGCAAGTCTTGAGCAGAAAAATTAGATGGCGATACATTAGACACTGCTACGTTATATTCTTTCAAAACTACTCGTGACGTGATGCCGTACAGAGCGCTACAAAACACAGTTAAAAATAAGATGAGTCCCAGCCAAGCCTGTCTGCGAAGTAAAGCAACTGTATCAGCTAAAGCAGAGGGTGATAATGTTTGAACGGGAGATTGCTGAGGTTGCTGTCGCGGAATTTGACTGCCGATTAACGAAGTCATTCTAATTCCAGCAATTAATAGCACTACTAAACCCGAACCTAATAAGAGAATATAAAAGTTACTGAATGTCCCTCCTAAATATAATCCCTGATGAATTTCTAGCAAAAATCCGATTTGCTCTCTAGATAAACCAAGCCAGTCCCTTGCTATTGTGTAAGCTAAACCTGTTTCAGCGCTAATTGAAAGTGGTAAAAGTAAAATCAATGCGAGCAGTCGATGGATATTGCGAATATTCGATTTTGCCAGTTCGCGATCGCTACTCCGACGATCGAGTAAATGCGTACCTGTTACGCTCATTCCCAATATTCCCAAGCTAATCAGAATAATGTATATGGGAACGAGACGTTTGCCCAGATATTCACCTTGATGAATTGTCATCAAAACATCACCAACTGAGGTAGAAACTCCAAACCAACTTTTGCCCAAGCGGTATGCAACCCCAGTCAGCGCACTAGCAAGTAGAGGTAAAAAAAGAATTGGAGCAAGCTGACGATGCAGTTTACGAAACTCTACTTTCATAGCAAAAAAACATCTAGGGCAGTTTTTATCTTACTCTTAATAACGCTATTTAGTAAACTGTTTAACATTAAAAATGATTATACTTAAGCCCTCTGATATTGAGAATAACTCCTATTTTTTTTGCACTTATTTAATCTGCGAGTATGAATTAATACAACCAATCATTGATAAGAGTTCATCGCTCTGGAAATGGAAAACGCGATCCAAAAACTGCTCCACATACATTCACTATGAGGCTCAGCTTTCATTAAACCCATCCAGACAAATCGCCAAATTTTTGTAATTTTTCTATCTAGCGATAGATGCTTTTTTCCTTGTGTTATAAAGACTTTACAATCTAAGTATTAACAAATACTAAATTTTAGTATCGAAAAATACAATATGTAATTTGATTTCTCTTTTATATTTCAATTTGAGTCATCAAGGGTGCATTTTTACGCTCGGAGTCAATAGTTATTTTTATGAAAGTTATCTGGTTGCATTTGATTCGGTTGTTGCAGCGGCAGAATTTTTTTTCTTCTTCCAAAACCGTTCTTCCTGAAGTTGCAGCAGCTGCACTCGTTCCGCTCATTAGTTCAGCTAATTTTAATTCTTCTCTAGGTTTTTTCCTATTTCTATCAAGTGCAACCTTACTCAGATTGGTTTGGAATAGTGCAATTTTCATTCATGGCTTGGGACACGCAATCGCGATCGCCACTCTCGACCGACAAATAATTGCCCTCAATATCGCCAATATTCTCGAACATAGAAGTATTGCTGTAACTCTGCGATCGCTACTACCTTTTCAGCCAATATTTATTCCTGGATGCGATCGAGCCGATTTATGGGTGGCAGCAGGCGATCTCACTCCTTGGCGGATCAGAATTAAAGCTCTTGGCGGGGTTTGTTTTAATCTTCTTGCTATTGCCATATTATGGCAACTTTCTTCTGATAGTTTCGGCAATACTGGGACGAGCGAGCGTCAGGCGATCGCTTTTATTAGCACATTTTTTAGTCAAACTTTTCTGGGTGCTAATTTGCTAATCATTCTTAGCTCCAGGTCCGATCTGGCAGCGTTTGTGACTGGAGTTGCAGAGATTTTTTGTTGCGGTAACTTTGGCTTTTTAGGTCAGCGCAATACGGACGACGATCCGCGCCAGCTTTTGCCAGAGAGAGTAGTAAATGTCTTTCACGAAATGGGGCGAGAAACAGAAATTCGAGGCGAACAAGCTGGTGGTGGACTGGTTGTAGCGACAAACCGAGATAATCAAACTGTATTTGTTGGGAAAAAAGTTGTCAACAAAAAAAGGGACAATTTGACTAAATCCTTAGAAACAGCTTTTGCAGCAGAAAGACGCAGAGCAGCACTCGCAGGCATTAAACCCCTAGAATCGACAGTGATGGGAGTGTGGCACTATCGCTTTGGAACGAGTGGACCCCCTGCTGTATTGGAAACTCATTGGCATGAATGGATGAGTGCCAGACAAGCATCTATATGGCAATTTCTTGACGGAGAGTGGGTTCACCAGTATAAAAACGTCAATTATCGGATTACCCACAATGGCGATTTTGATGCTTGGACGCTGTTCGATCGCTCGATTGGAAATACTGAGTTAGGCTGGTGGTTAGAAAGAGTTTTGCATACCCCCAACCACGCACGGGGAGATTCGCCCAAAATTGCGGGCATGATGGATTTACTCGTGACTCAAGGTATGTGGGATGCTTCGGTAAGATTAGCCTATCAACTGGCGATCGCTCCTTCAATCGAATCAGCCTTTGGCGGACAAAAACCCGCCGTTGATGCTCCGAATACAGCCCCTTCCCCGCAAGCGATCGGTAATTGGGCTGCCACGTTTGAAAATATCTTTGTGCTGTATCGCAAGCTTTTAGCAGCTCCAGATTCTCCTGCCTGTAGCCAATACTTTTGTCGTCTGGAACACGATATTTTACAAGCAACGACTAACGATAGCTCGATGAGCCAATGGTCTTGGCAAAGAAGAGTCACCTTTGTCAGAACGGCAATTCATGCTTTCTTTCACAACGACTTGTATTTTGCTACCAAAACGTTCATGTCGAGAGCCGAAGGGAGTTTTGGTTTAGTTACGGTTTCTACCCTAGACGAAGGACGACTGGTACTGAGCGCTCAAGGACAACCAATGTCCGTTGGCTTCAATTGGCAAGACGGATACATGGTTTATGCCTCCGAACCAGCCGCAGTTGATGCTGTGTTACTGAATTTACCAGAGTCTTACCGTTTGGACTTAGACCAGAAAATGGGAGAAATTGCAATGGTTACAGCCAAAGACATTGCAATTTACTCGATGAGTCAAAAATGCGAAGTACCCGAATCAGACCTCAAGGATAGATGGATCTCGATGGCAGACCACCCCTATCTGCCGCAGGTTAAATATCCTGAAAACGACACCATAGACCCAATTGCGGCTGACTGCCGAGAAATTCCGCCAATTCTGGCAGAAATTAGACTATCGTGGCAGAATTCAGCCTCGCTCGATCGCCAAAGTGCAGATTATCTAGTTCAACTCTTTTGTGAAAAGGCGCATAAATTCGAGCAAAAGCGGCAAAAAATGGTGCGTGCTGGGTTGACCGGACACATGCAGCAATTACCGTCTGTCGATCTGCTCGTGACAGGTGTAGAAAATAGTTTGTGGCTGGGAGAAAGATTTGCCCAGGATTTAAAGATTGTCTTTCCGTGGCTCAACGTGCGGGTCATCTCTTCCAATGAAGTTTTGCAGCAACTTCAGCACGACTTTAGCAGCTTGCAGCTCGGTAAAGATTCAATCGTCCTAGCGATTACTCAATCGGGTCAAACGTTTCCTACGGTACAGGCGATTAATACCTTCGACCAGTTGTATCGGCAAGACATCATCGGCGAGCTGTTTATCTTGACTGGAGAGTTAAGCAGCTTTTTAGGCTCTCGGGCGATCCAACCGAAGCACTCAAATACTGTGCGTCACAATATCTTCGTCAATGGGAGCGGACGCAGAACTTCTGAACCTGCCACGATCGCAGTTGCCGCAGCTCAACATACTTTAACGGAATTGTTACTTTATCTAGCGAAGCAGGTCAAACATCATTTTCCTGACTCCAGCCCCTTTGGAATGACCTTGACTCAAGAAAGTCTCGCCGCCTTAGACAAGATGAAGGATGACTTTCTCGATATCAATGTCGTGCAAATTATGGGGACAACTCCCACTGGAAACACAATTGAAACTGCGATCCGAAGAACTCTGATCGCAGGTGGTCGCACGTGGGCGCTCCATATCTTAGAAACGCCGCTAGCGTGGGGAATTCATGCTTTATATGTCGCGATTACAGTCGGATGGGCAATTCCTTTCGGTCACACAATTCCCTTAGCTAAGACAATTTTGGCTCTGATTGTTTGGGCAGCTCACATACCTCAAGATGCACTTTTTTTGGGAATAGTCAATCCTGTTGTTAGTTTAATTGACATTGCCATATACATTTTCGGTTCGTGGCTCTGGACGTTGGGACTGAGGTATTTTCAAGGCAGACAACTCCTCGCTCGAATTGGCAAAAGAACCTTGGTCATTGGTGACGTACCTTGGGTGAGCAAATTATTAAAATCCTATGTCAGTAAATTGTTTTCTCTCAGCTACGGAATTGCTTCTTTAGAAGTTCACGGAGCAAATCCAGAGGACGATTTATTGCACGATTTTGGACACCGAGTCGTGAGAGGGACTCTGTTATTTTTGGGCGTACCCGATGGTAGGCGGGGACAAAAGCAAAAACACCAAGAAAACGCCGCCATTATGACTGGTAAACAAGCAGACGGCGTGAGAAATATTGACGTGGGACCGGAAGTTGTTGTCATGGGTACTAACCCTGAAATTGCCCGCAAAGGCTTCAGTAGCGCGATCGTTTTAGAAGGTAACGATGAGTATTTTTATTTCAGAAATGCCGCTTTTTACTTTAAAGACCAAAATGCCGAAGATCAAAAAGAGCTGATTGAGGATTTGAGAGAATCTCGATTTGGGGCTTTTGAGCGATTGCTAGCCAGTTACGTATTTTTCTGGGCTTTAGCGAAAAAAGTCGCTTCATTTCCTTTCTTGCGATACCAGCACTGGAAGTCTCAAAGCCGCACCAAGATTATGACGACTGCCGCACCAGTAGCAGGAATGAGCGTAGAAACACCAAAACAACTCTACCAACCAGGCAGAGACGACAAGCCAGAAGCAGTTATCAGTGACTAGTAACGTCATGAGTCCCTAGCCGCTTATTAAGGTATTATTAGTAGAGCTGTCTGAGTTGAATCAGACACAAATATCAGCTTCTCATACAGCTTGGAGATACACCTATGCTGACGCTTAAGATTGTCGTATATATCGTTGTTGGTTTTTTCTTGACGCTGTTCGTCTTTGGCTTTTTGTCTAATGACCCAGCTCGTAACCCCGGTCGGAGAGATCTCGACTAGGTAATGATAACTAGGTAACGATAAAAAGAAACCTTTACTAGCAAGTGATGTGACAGCGCGTTTGGATTTGCCAACGCGCTAAATTTCTAGCAACAAGCGGTAAAGCTGTGCGTTGGTTGGTTATACTCTGGGCTGGTTGTTTGCATCTTTAGCTGAAATATGACTCAATCTGTGCCACCGCCCAAACCACCCGCTCTCGTTCAACATCTAACACCAAAGCAAATTTCCCCGCCCCGCAGTCGAGAAGAGCGACCTTTTGCTGTTGCTGAATTGTTGACAGCTAGATCTCCTGCCTCCCCAGCAGCGACAACCAGAACCGCAGCCGCGATCGCCATAAAAAAGGCTGTGATGTTAGGTTCTGAAGTAACCGTTAGTTATGGTGCGGAGCAGTTTGATATTGCTCAGACAGATATAGGTATAGAACCAATTGGTAAGACAGAGAGGAAAAGACAGAAGGTAGAAGAAAATTTTATCTGCTCCGCTGCCGCTATCTGCCATCGTACTTCTGCCGTTAAAAGACCCGCGCAACCGATTCCGGCTTTTCGCCCGTCTGGAGCGATCGTCAAATTTAACAAGCTGTTGGCACAAGTCACGACACCAACAAACCCTTCAGAACTTAACCAAACTCGTCCTCAAGAATTAGATTTTCGCGCCCCTACACCTTCTAGCCCTTCTGGGCAAACGCAGCCGCCGCAACAAGCACCACAACCAACCCCTACCAATGTCCCAGCGACGAAACGCAGGGTGATAGAAGTCAATTCAGATCGTCAAGAATACGATGCCAATCGCCGCATCGTGACGGCAGAAGGTAGGGTTGAGGTGAGATTGCAAGATGGAGTCCTCAATGCCGATCGCTTGCAAGTTAGTATCCCGAATCTAATTGCTGTCGGTGAAGGTAATGTCGTCTACACCACAGGTAAACAAGTTTTAAGGGGAGAACGGTTCACATTCAACATCGTCCAAGATAGCGGGACGCTCCAAGGGGGTAGAGGAGAAATTTTTATTCCCTCAGCGAGTCAAGATTTTGCCGCTCCGCTTGAATCTGACGTGACTACGAGTAGCGTTTTGCCAGGTGGCGATCGCTTTACTCCCAACCAGCCATTACAGCAAGTCACCAATGCCGGAGGATTGAATATCAACTACGGCAGTAAAAGGGGCATAGCTGGCGTTCCTCCACTCAATCAAAAAGGTGGGACGGTAAAGCGGCTGCGATTTGAAGCCGAGACAATAAATTTCTACCGCGAAGGCTGGCAAGCACAAAATGTCAGAATCACAAACGACCCGTTTTCACCACCGGAGTTAGAGCTGAGGGCAGATCGGGTAACGTTAGTGCGAGAAACACCTCAACGCGATCGCATTCGCACCCAAAAGCAACGCTTGGTATTCGACCAAAGATTTTCATTACCAATTCCCCGCGACCAAGCAGTGATCGATCGCAACCAGCGCGAAACCAACCCCGCCTTAGCTCAAATTGGTTTTGATGGTGACGACCGTGGCGGAATTTTTATCGAACGCAATTTCCCTATTTTCAATGCCGATGCAGTCCAGTTCAGCGTTACGCCTCAGTTTTTCGTGCAAAAAGCTATAGATGAGGGGAATGGTAATTTCTTTGACTCAGAGTATTTTGGCTTGAGGGCAAATCTGAGGGCGAGTACGGGATTGAGAAATGCAATAACTGGTTCGGCAATCCTAACCAGTCTAGATTTTGGTGACTTAGAAGACAACTTGCGTGGCAGTTTGCGCTTTCAACAGTTAGTTGGCGGACGTTTAGCCCATACCGTCTCATTGGAAGCTAGCTACCGCGATCGCTTGTACAACGGTACTTTAGGATATCAAGATGTCCAAAGTAGCATTGGTGGAATTGTGAATTCTCCCATCGTGCCGTTGGGGAATACAGGTATTAATTTAAGCTATCAACTAGGTTATCAATATATCAACGCCAATACAGACCGCTTGGAATTGTTAGACACCGTGCGGGAAAACGATCGCGTTTCTCTCGGTCGCTTTCAAGGTAGTGTAGCTCTAAATCGCGGTTTTTTACTTTGGGAGGGAAAAGGTTTACCGGCAACAGCCGAGCAAGGACTGAAATACACCCCAGTTCCAGTCGTTCCCTACTTAGCAGCTTTTGCTGGTGTCACTGGAACTAGCAGTTTCTATAGTAACGGCGACAACCAATCAACCTTAATCGGTACGGTGGGACTAGAAGGGCAAATCGGTCATTTCTCTCGCCCATTTTTGGACTACACTCGCGTTAACGTCAGTTATTCCGAAGGGCTTCGCAGTGGCATCTCGCCATTTTTGTTTGACCGTGCTGCCGATACTCGGGTTTTAGGCTTTGGGTTTACCCAGCAACTTTACGGTCCTTTTCGCATCGGTTTTCAAACATCATTCAACCTAGATAACAACGACACGCTCAGTACCGACTACGTTTTAGAATACAGTCGGCGTACCTACGGCGTTGTCTTGCGCTACAATCCCGAACTAGAAATCGGTTCTATCAGCTTGCGAATTAGCGATTTCAACTGGACGGGTGGCGGCGATCCTTTCTCGACCACTGGAGTTCGTCCCGTGGTTGGTGGAGTGGAGAGAGGCGATTAAGACACCACGTTTCCTGCGGTAAATACTCGCCCGATCGCTTCTTCGACTGGCGGATCGGTAACGGTTAAATCGACGACTTCTAATTCTGCTAACATTTTTGCGACTGCTCGTGTCATTTCTTCGCGTTTGATGCAAAAACGTACCGATAGACCCGTAACGGCTTTAATTTCACCATAGGGTAGCAACTCCTCTTTAGATACAGGATGGGCAAGTTCTACCTGCACTTCGCGATAGGGAGAAAAATTATCTACAAGTTGGTCTAAACTACCATCGTAAACTAATTGTCCTTTATGAATCACCAAAACTCGCTGACAAAGGGCAGTAATATCTGCCATATAGTGGCTGGTTAACAGAATTGTTGCCCCATACCTTTGATTGTATTCCCGCAGAAATTCTCTCACTCCAACTTGCGCGTTTACGTCCAATCCTAAAGTCGGTTCGTCTAAAAATAAGACTTTAGGTTGATGCAGCAAGGCGGCTAGAAGTTCCGCTTTCATGCGTTCCCCCAAGGATAGTTTGCGCACGGGTTGATTCAGCTTACCTTGCAGGGAGAGCATTTCTGTTAATTCCCCGACACGGCGGCGATACTCTTGAGTCGAAAGTCCGTAAATTGCAGCATTGATTTTTAGCGAGTCTAAAGCTGGCAAATCCCAGATCAATTGTTGCTTCTGCCCCATAACTAAGGTTATTTGCCGCAAAAATTCCGGTTGGCGTTGAAAAGGAACGTGTCCGGCTACCCTGACTCGTCCGTTAGAAGGATGGATCAAACCCGTGAGCATTTTGAGCGTCGTCGTTTTGCCTGCTCCATTTGCCCCTAAAAAGCCAACGACTTCTCCAGGTTCAATTTGAAACGAAACTTGCTTAACTGCTTCAATTTGTCTGTACGTACGGCGAAAAAAATGACTGACAGTTCCTTTTAGTCCAGGCTCTTTTACTGCTACGGGATAGACTTTACTTAAATTTTCTACTAGGACAATAGACATAATCAGGGGAACTGGTAATAGGTAATGGGTAATTGGTAATGGGAAAGTTAAAAGTCAAAAGTCAAAAATTACCGATCGCAAATGACGCATGACGAATGACCAACCACCAACTACCAACAACTAACAACTTTCATTAAAGAGAGGCTATAACCGAGTAATCTAACAGGCGCGCATACGTTAAGGATAAATCATTGACAGAAGAAAGGGCTTTTTGGTTGGCATGGGCGCAGGTTTCTGGCGTTGGTCCAGTGTTGTTACAGCGCTTACAGCAGCATTTTGGGACGCTGACAGCAGCTTGGCAAGCGAGTTCGGCGGCTTTACAAGCGGTGGAGGGGATGGGAACGCAGACACTCGAACAAGTTAATGCTGCGCGATCGCAACTGCATCCAGCAGAATTTTGCTTGGCGCACGCAGCACAAAACCCCCACTTCTGGACACCCGCAGACAGCCATGAGTATCCCCGCCTGCTGTTAGAAATTGCTAGTCCGCCACCCGTGCTGTACTATCGCGGTATCGTGGATGAGGGAGAAAATCAAGGTAGTAAAGCGCTAATTGGAATTGTTGGCACGCGCAGTCCTTCTGAATATGGCAAGCGTTGGACGCGAAAAATTAGTATGGCACTTGCTCGTAATGGGTTCACCGTCGTGTCTGGGTTGGCAGAAGGCATTGATACGGAAGCACATCAAGGTTGTCTGGATGCAGGCGGAAGAACGATCGCGGTTTTGGGAACGGGAGTTGATATCGTCTATCCACCTCGAAATCGAAAGCTTTACGAGCAAATTGTCGAGCAAGGTTTAGTAGTCAGCGAATTTCCGAGTAAAACTCCTCCAGATCGCGCCCATTTTCCCCGTCGTAACCGGATTATTGCAGGTTTGTGCCGTGCAGTGTTGGTGATGGAAGCTCCTACTCGATCGGGTGCATTGATTACGGCACGGTTTACGAATGATTTCGGGCGGGATGTTTACGTCTTACCAGGTAGTTTAGATAATCCGCGATCGCATGGTTGTTTGGGCTTGCTCAATAAGGGTGCTACGGTAATTTTAAGTGAAGGTCATTTGCTGGAATTGCTGGGAAGTATGCCCCAAATCGATCCAGCGCCTGCTGCTTTCGAGCAATTAAGTTTACCTAATTTAGAACCAGAACTTCAGCAAGTGCTGACGACAATTGCTTCTGAGTTAATGTCCTTTGATGCGATCGTCCAGCAAACGGGCTATGCCACGGGCATAGTTGCTAGTGCTTTGTTACAGTTGGAATTGCTAGGGTTAGTATCTCAGTTACCAGGAATGCGGTATCAACGTTGTTAGGCTGAATCAGTTGTCAGACAGCAGGGAGCAGGGAGCAAGGGGAAGAGAGCAGAGCAACAACAACCATCAATCAACCATCAACCATCAACCATCAACTTACCCCTCATGTCACAATCTTCTCTAGAAGTACCCGCAGCAGTCTCCTTTGAGCAAGCGATCGCCTTAACTGAATCTTTGCTATCGCAAATAGAAGCAGGATCGCTCTCTGAAGCAGACATAGCTACTGCTATATCGGCATTAGTCAAGACAGAAAACGGTGCGAGGGGGTTTTTTGTAACTTACCTCACCTCAGCATCATCCGCAGCAGATTCTCCTTCCGCCGCCGTTGTCGAGGCACTGCGATCGAGTCCAGAAATTGTATCAGAGCTGTTAGTGAAAAATTTGGCTATGTCAACGGCACAAGCAATTTTTCACCGTCGCCAGCAAAAAGAAGACATGGCAAAAGGCTCGGAACAAGTCAGTCGCCGCACAAAAAAGCTCATACAGCTTGTCGATCTGCCTAGCGTGCGCGATCGCGCCCAACAGCTCATGCAGTCAGCCAAAACTGGAGAAGGCAACTACAAAGGCTTTTTAGAACGCTGGAATTATGATATCGAGCAAAAACAAGCGATTTGTCAAGCTTTAGAGCAAATAAATTAATTTTTCTTCACGCACCACGCATCACTCATCACTCACCACTTTTGATTGTGCCAGTTAAAAGACCGGAATCGAGTCCGATCGTTTTGTAGAAAATATTAGGCACACTAAGGCAAGAGTGAAAATTGCTTTCTGTGCTGCCCAGACGAGATGGCAATTACGTGTGTGGTGATGAGGAAAGAGTTATGTTTCAAAGAATATTATTAGCTTTATCGATCACTTTATCCCTCTATTTATTTTGGGGAATCCGCTTACAACCAAATACTTCTAGGGTAGAGCGTCAGACTTATTTTGCCGAGATCACAAGTTTTGCATATCTTAACAAAAACTTAGTAAAAGGCAATTGAGCGTGACGATCAAACGATATTGTTTTAAATAAGAGCGATCGTTCTCTACTCGTTTCCCTAATATTTGGCTTGAGTTGTAGGGTGGGCAATGCTCACCCTACTTATTTTAAGCTCTAGCTATCAATTATCCCTTCAGCAACGATTCCCCGCCATCAATCCACATTTCCGTACCTGTAATGTGACTAGAAGCATCGGAAGCTAAGAATAAAACTAATTGAGCAACTTGTTCCGATGTTCCTGGCTTACCATCTGTTAAAGGAACTTTGCCTTCGGGAAACTCTACAGGTTCCTTAATTTCTTCTAAATTGCGTCGTTCGGTATTCTCATCAATACTAGTCTCGATCGCCCCAGGACAAATCACATTTACCCGAACTCTGTGTTCTGCCAACTCTAAAGCAACCATTTTAGTAAAAGCAACTTGAGCCGCTTTCGTACAAGAATATGCGGTTGCACCTGTATTACTAAACACCCGTGTCCCATTAATTGAGGAAGTAATAATGATGGACGATCCTGGTTGTTTTTTCAAATAAGGTACGGCGTACTTAACTGTTAAAAAAGTCCCTGTCAGATTGATGTTTATTGTCTTATTCCACTCTTCGGGCGTTAATTCCTCCAAAGATGCCCAAACACCATTAATTCCCGCATTTGCAAAAACAATATCTAACCGTCCCCACTCATCAGCAGCTTTTTGATTCGCTTGTTGCATCTGTTCGGGTTTGGAAATATCACCAATTACAGATATTGCCGTACCCCCACTCGATTCAATTTCAGCTAGAGTTTTCTGTAATTCATCTTCAGAACGTCCCAACAGTGCAACTTTTGCCCCTTCCTTTGCCATCAACTTAGCGGCTGCTTTGCCAATTCCAGAACCCGCGCCCGTCACTAATGCGACTTTTCCTGCCAATTGCATAAATATATCTCCCTATGCTCTGACAGCTGTTTATCACGCGGTCGAGAGATCGATCATACTGCTGAGGTGGTAATAGGTAGTTGGCAATGGCAAAGTCAAAAATCGAAAGTTAAAATTCAAAACTTCTCTCTTATCTAACTCACCAACTACCAACTACCAACTACCAATTACCCAGCTTGATATCCTTCAACTGTAAAACCCGCAGCTACGATTGACTGCTTAATTGTCTCTTCTGATGCCGCAGATTCTACCGTTACCGTCTTAGCATCGACATCAACATCGACTTTAGCATCGGGTTCCATCGTATGGATAGTTTCGGTAATTGTTTGTGCACAATCATCACACTTAATATCGGGTACTTTTAGTTTGAGTGCCATAGCAAAAGTGAAAATTCGTCATTTTTTGTCTTCAGGCTTCAATCTTATCGACTCAAGGCGCGATCGCTCATGACTCTTCAGCTAGATTTGTGAATTGTCGGGAGTGAGGTGTAGAGACGTTACATGTAACGTCTCTACACCTCACTGATAACTGATAACTGACAACTGATGACAGGTAGCTGTAACTAGAGCTGAAATGCAAAAATATATTGAGCGGGAGTCGTAAGTCGGGAGTCGGGAGTCGTGAGTTGAGAAAAGTCAACTACCAACTACCAACTACCAACTACCAACTACCGCGTTCCCAATCACCCCCAGCGCCATGCAGTATCTTAGTGGTAACGAAATTCGGCAAAAGTTTTTAGAATTCTATTCCCAGCGAGGACATCAGATCCTCGCTAGTGCATCCCTCGTGCCAGAAGATCCTACCGTGTTACTGACGATCGCGGGGATGTTACCATTTAAACCAATTTTTCTGGGACAGCGATCGCCCCAATTTAAACGCGCTACGTCATCTCAAAAGTGTATCCGCACCAATGATATTGAAAATGTCGGACGCACGGCAAGGCATCACACTTTTTTTGAGATGCTAGGAAATTTCAGCTTTGGTGACTATTTTAAAGAACAAGCGATCGCTTGGGGATGGGAAATATCGACAACAGTTTTTGGCTTACCTCCAGAACGCTTAGTTGCTAGCGTCTTTGAGTCAGATGACGAAGCTTATGCTATCTGGCGGGATAAAATTGGCGTTCCTGAAGCTCGAATCAAGCGCATGGGAGAAGATGATAACTTCTGGTATTCTGGTCCTACAGGTCCATGCGGTCCTTGCTCGGAAATATACTACGATTTTCACCCAGAACGCGGTGACGCAAATATCGATTTAGAAGATGACACGCGGTTTATCGAGTTTTACAACTTGGTATTCATGCAATACAACCGCGATGCAGAAGGTAATCTCACACCCCTGGCTAAGAAAAATATCGATACGGGAATGGGTTTGGAACGGATGGCGCAGATCCTCCAGCAAGTTCCGAATAACTATGAAACCGATCTCATCTTCCCAATTATCAAAACAGCAGCAGAAATTGCAGGAATTGATTATAGCCAAAGTGACGAGAAAACCAAAGTTTCTTTGAAAGTGATTGGCGATCATATCCGTGCTGTGATGCACATGATTGCGGATGAAATTCGCGCTTCAAATACAGGACGGGGTTACGTTTTACGGCGGTTAATTCGGCGTGTCGTCCGACATGGAAGATTAATCGGGGTTTATCGTAGAGACGTTACATGTAACGTCTTTACACCTGAAGTAGTAGAAACCGCGATCGCCTTATCTGAATCTGCTTATCCTAACGTGCGCGTGCGAGAAGCACAAATCAAAGCTGAGTTGCAACGGGAAGAATCTCAATTTCTCAAGACTTTAGAACGCGGCGAGAAACTGCTGGATGAGATTATCCAAACAGCGAAACAGCAGAAGCAAACTCAAATTAGTGGCGAGAGTGCTTTTACTCTCTACGATACCTACGGTTTTCCTTTGGAATTAACCCAAGAAGTTGCTGAAGAATATAACCTCACTGTTGATGTAGATAGCTTTGAGGTGGAAATGGAAAAACAGCGCGAACGGGCAAAAGAAGCACACGAAACCATCGATTTAACAGTACAAGGTTCGTTAGATAAACTTGCCGAGCATATCCACGCTACAGAATTTGTGGGATACACTCAACCAGTGGCTACGGCTGAAATTAAAGTGCTGCTGATGGCTGGACAATGCGTTGAGGAAGCCGAAGCAGGACAAGACGTACAAATTGTCCTTGACAAAACACCATTTTATGCTGAATCGGGCGGGCAAATAGGCGATCGCGGTTATCTTTCTGGCGATGCAATTTTGGTACGCATTGAAGACGTGAAGAAAGAATCCGATTTCTTCGTACATTTCGGCAGAATTGAACGCGGGACTTTACGTGTAGGAGATAAGGTAACAGCCCAAATCGATCGTGCTTGTCGTCGTCGCGCCCAAGCTAATCATAGCGCCACGCATTTACTACAGGCTGCTTTGAAAAAGATTGTTGATGATTCAATTTCGCAAGCAGGTTCTTTGGTAGACTTCACAAAATTGCGATTTGATTTTAACTGTCCGCGTCCGGTGACACCAGAAGAGTTACAACAAATTGAGGAGACAATTAATACTTGGATTGCGGAAGCACATACAGCCGAAATTTCCATTTTGCCACTAGCAGAAGCTAAAGCTAGAGGCGCAGTTGCGATGTTTGGCGAAAAATACGGCGAGGAAGTGCGCGTATTAGATTTCCCTGGCGTATCGATGGAATTATGTGGTGGAACTCACGTCAGCAATACAGCCGAGATTGGCGTATTTAAGATTATTTCTGAAGCTGGTGTAGCTTCGGGGGTAAGAAGAATTGAAGCGGTGGCTGGTGCTGCCGTGTTAGATTATCTGAATGTAAGGGATAAAGTTGTTAAAGATTTAAGCGATCGCTTTAAGGTCAAACCGGAAGAATTACCGGATCGAATTACAACTTTACAAACCGAATTGAAAACCACTCAAAAGCAACTCGACACCCTCAAAGCACAACTTGCTTTAGCCAAATCTGAATCGCTATTAGCCCAAGCTGAAATAGTGGGAGAATACAAATATGTCGTTGCCCAAATGGAAGCTGTCGATCCTGAATCTTTAAAAACAGCTGCTGAAAGATTGTTGCAAAAATTAGGCAATGGTGCTGTTGTTTTAGGTTCCGTTCCTGAAGAGGGAAAGGTAAGTTTGGTTGCAGCTTTTAGTTCAGAAGTGAATAAAAAAGGCTTGCAAGCTGGCAAATTTATCGGTACGATCGCTAAAATTTGCGGCGGTGGCGGCGGTGGTAGACCGAATTTAGCCCAAGCTGGCGGACGAGATGCAAGTAAGCTACCAGAAGCCTTAGAAACTGCTCAAAAAGAGCTGCGATCGGCTTTAAGCTAGGTTAGAGGGTGAGCTTTTGCTCATCCTTCTGTGGGGGATCTTACCTTAACCGAAAAGTATACAGCCGCAATCTGAGATCAATTCTCCTTGGAGCCAGTCCACTCGTAAAACTCAATTGTTTCTGGAGCGCAACTGTGGCAACTACCGCATTTTTTGCCTACCGTTTTGCGTATCCTTTCCTTGCGAACGAGGCGATCGAGCATCCCCCGCAATACATCGACATCAATGTGGAGATCTTGTTCTAGTTGAGACAAAGATGCATGATGATGCTGGCGCAAATAGCTCTGTAATTCTTGTAAGACCATTATTATCTCCTCATGGCTGGTTCCGCTGCGCGTTGGGCGACAGTGACGGTTCGTAGTTGCTGGCGACGAGAACTAAAGCGTTTCAGCACGACTAACGTAGCAACCATAAACACTAGTAGTCCGATTAGCCAAGCGATCGCTGTCATCGGATGTTGTTGCAGAGTCATCAACTGGTAGTAGAACACGGCAACCCAATACGCTATTCCTGTCGTCCAACAGCTAGAGAAAATCGTCCATCCTAAGTTAGTTTCGCGATATACCGCAGCTGTAGCGGACACACAAGGGAAGTAAAGTAGAACGAACAGGAGAAAGGCGATCGCCGCTGTGGTGCTACCGAATCGCTGTGCCATTTGTCCGTAAGTGCTGTAGTGTACTTCTTGCGCTGCTGCTGCTGCTTTGCGATCGCCACTGGTATCGATAACGCTTATACCCACGGGATCGAGTAATTGATTCGAGAGGTCTGCTAGGTTTTTGGGAATGCTGGCAAACGCTTCACCAATCCCACCCCAAAAACTATATTCTGCCTCTGGCTCCTCCTGACCTGTTTCTTGCTGTGCTAAGTCAGTATAAAGAGCGTCCAGCGTCCCCACCATTACCTCTTTAGCAAATACACCTGTAAAAATACCCACTGTAGCAACCCAGTTTTCTTGTTGCAACCCCATTGGGGTAAATACAGGCGTAACCGTGCGGCTGAAGGCACTGAGAATCGAGTCCTGGCTATCTTGCTTGCCGAAAGAACCGTCTACGCCAACAGAGTTGAGCAAACCCAGAATCACCACCATCGCCACGATCGCTTTCCCTGCACGTTTAATAAAAGCCTTGAGCCGATCCCATGCCCGCAACAGTACTCCGCGTAGAGTTGGGACGTGATATGGTGGCAGTTCCATCACAAAGGGAGCCGCTTGCCCCTTGAGTATCGTATTTTTCAAAACTATTCCGGTAAATACAGCTGCCAAAATTCCCAGAATGTAGAGTAAAAACACGATGTTTTGCCCGTTGGTAGGGAAAAAGGCAGCGGTAAACAGCGCATATACAGGTAGCCTAGCCCCGCAGGACATAAAGGGGTTCATCATAACCGTCATCAGGCGATCGCGCCGATTCTCCAGCGTCCGAGTTGCCATAATCCCTGGAATATTGCAGCCAAACCCCACCATCATCGGCACAAACGATTTACCAGGCAGTCCTACAAATCGCATCAGTCGATCCATGACAAAAGCTGCTCGTGCCATATAGCCAGAGTCTTCCAACAAGGACAGGCAAATAAACAATAACCCAATCTGAGGAATGAACGTCGCCGTGGTTTGGATGCCACCACCCACCCCATCTGCTAGCAGCCCAATCGACCAGCCAGGTGCGTGAATTTGCTCTAGGAAATGGGCGACTCCATCGACAAATACAGTACCAAATGCCAGATCGAAAAAGTCAACGAACGCACCGCCGACGTTGATAGATATTAGGAACATCGCGTACATTACCACCAGAAAAATCGGGATACCCAACCAGCGATTCAGCACCACGCGATCGATCTTGTCAGACTGCGTTTGCTGTACCTGGCGCGTGCGCTGTGTCACTCCTCCGATCAGTTGATGAATCCAGTTATAGCGACTGTCAGCAATTAATAAATCGATGTCATCGCCCAGCGTTTGGTGAATCCGCCGACGATGTTCGACGATCGCTTGCAGCAATGCTTCACTGCTGACCTCTGGTGCTACTCGGTCTTCATATTGCAGTAAATTTAAAGCTACCCAACGCGGTTTCACCTGGCGATCGCGAATATTATCTTCTATCAGTGGAATCAATTCAGTTAACGCCGCTTCAATGACTGCCGGATAAGCGACATAAGTTTTGGGAAGCGATCGCTGCACCAAGGCATTATTGATACTGTCACGCAGTTGTGGCACTCCCCTACCAGTATTGGCACAGATAGGAATAACTGGACAACCCAAGCGTTCCGATAGCAGCGAAGGATTGATGCGAATTTCTCGTTTCTCTGCTAAATCCATCATGTTCAGCGCCACGACGAGCGGCACTCCCATCTCAAGCACTTGTGTTGTCAGGTAAAGGTTGCGCTCTAAATTAGCGGCATCGACAATGTTTATGAATAAATCTGCCTCGTTACAGAGGAGATAGTCTCGCGCTACAAGTTCGTCGAGTCCCGTTGCTGCATCTTCTGCATCCAGCGAGTAGACTCCTGGTAAGTCTACGACAGTAACTTCTAATTGCTGATATCGATAACTACCTTCTTTGCGCTCCACCGTGACCCCAGCCCAATTTCCCACTCGTTGATTGGCTCCAGTCAAGGCATTGAACAAAGTTGTCTTACCGCAGTTAGGGTTGCCGACTATGCCGATTGTTGGTTTGCTCATGGTCAGATGCTCCCGGCAATCTCAACTCGCAAGGCATCAGCTTCATCTTTGCGCAGACTCAGGTGAAAGCCTCGCACTTCAATTTCAGTCGGGTCACCCAACGGTGCGTGGCGCGTGACGACGAATTCAGTTCCTGGAGTGAGTCCCATTGCTAATAATTTTCGTTTGTAAGCGCGGGCTGCGGGTTCGTAGCCAACGACTTGCAGCGTCGAGCCAACGATCGCATCTCGAAGCTTGAGCGAGGATGTACTAGATTGGCTCATCTGGAAATCTCCATCTCTTATAGGGGCGATCGCGACCTGAATGTGACGTGCCATCTCTGCATTCACTCCGATCCGCTGTTCTTGAAGTGCCACAATCGCCGAGCCGCTACCAGTGCGGCTGATAACTTCTAACTGAGTACCAGGCATCAATCCCATTCCGATCAGGTGGCTGTTTGCTTCACCACAATTCAAACCAACAATGCTGACGCGATCGCCAATATTTGTCATTGCCAGAGAAAGAGTTAACCGATCTGGCATGGAATCGACCTCATCAGCTTTTCCGCGATCGCTAGACTCGCAAAAGAAGATAAACTTCTTCCAGTTCGGTCGCTGCCAATTTCGATGCCGAGGATTAATCCGATCGTCTTCGCCATCCATCAGACAATCTCCCGATGAAAACTATTCTGATTGAAAAGTATCATTAAAAAACTGATATATTTGAGAGTTTTTATCAACAATTAAGAATTAAGTTATTGTTATTTGTTCTTAAAAGATGAGCTTTAAAAAAGGAGTAGGGAGGCAAGAGAGCTGCTCTTGAGCTGTAGGGCGTAGACGCGAAGCGGCTTCTCGAAGAATAGCCCTTCTCGGAGAATGGAGGCGCAAGGTTGCTGAGGGAGAAAAACGACTTACGACTTACGAATACCCGACTTACGACTTACCAATTACCAATTACCACCCCTCATTGACAACTGTTCGCCGATCGCGAGTTTCTACTAACTTAATTGCACGGCTGACGCTTTCAGGTAGAATCACGACTAAACTACCATCAGTTGCAGTATCCAAGGCAGTGTTAATTGCTGTAGTTTCGTCGAGGATGGTTTCGTAGTGAAAATCGGGTTTTTCCTCTTCAATGCCTTGACGAATGAGTTCGGCAGCTTCACCACGGGGGCGATCGCGGGTGTCATCATCTTCTTTAACAATAATGCGATCGAAGATTCCTGCTGCTAGTCTACCCAGGTTAAGTAAATCTTCATCGCGGCGATCGCCTGGACCCCCCACTACACCGATCCGTTCTCCCGTATGATGCCGGACAAAATCACCCATTGCTTGATAACTCGCCCCATTATGAGCGTAGTCAATTAAAGCTTGATATTTGCCCAAGTCGAATAAATTCATTCGTCCTGGAGTTTGACTGGTCGATGGTTTAAAGGCAATCAAGGCAGCGCGAATATCCTCGATTTTTACACCTTGCACGAAGGCGGCTAGACTGGCAGCTAAAGCATTGGCGATCGCAAAGTTAGCTTTTCCGCCTAATGTCAGCGGTACGTTTACTGCTTGTTCGATCTGTTCCGACCAATCTTGTTTTCTAAATGTTAAATAACCGTTTTCGTAGACTGCGGCAAGTCCCCCTTGTTGGACATGCGACTGGACGATTTCGCGATCTGGCTGCATGGAGAAATAAGCGATCTGCGCCTTAACCCGCTTTGCCATCGCCGCCACTAAAGGATCGTCAGCATTCAGGACAGCATAACCTTCAGGCATGACTGTTTCTGCAACTACGCTTTTGACATATGCCAAGTCTTCCACTGTATCGATCCCGTCAATTCCTAAATGATCGGCGGCGACATTCAAGACAACACCCACATCGCAAGTCGGAAAGCCCAAACCAGAACGCAAAATTCCGCCCCGCGCCGCTTCCAAAATTGCAACTTCTGTCATCGGGTCTTGCAGAATCAACCTCGCACTGTGGGGACCCGTATTATCCCCTGCTTCCACAAGGCGATCGTCTATATACGTCCCATCGGTAGTCGTGTAGCCAACAATGCGTTTGGTTTGGCGAAACATCTGGGCAGTTAAACGGGTGGTCGTCGTTTTGCCATTAGTTCCTGTAATTGCCACAATCGGAATGCGGCTGGGAGTACCAGGAGGAAACAGCATATTTAAAACTGCTTCCCCACCGGACGCGATAAACCTTGGCTGGGGTGAGTGTGCATCCGAAAACCAGGCGCGGCATTCACTTCAACAACTACACCGCCAACTTCTGCTAAGGGACGGGAAATATCGGGGGTAACAATATCGATGCCAGCAATATCGAGTCCGATGATTTTAGCCACTCTTACCGCTAAATAGATGTTATCAGAGTGAATTTCATCGGTGCGATCGATCGCAATTCCACCCGTACTCAGATTAGCTGTTGCCCGTAAATAGCAGATTTCTCCTTCTCTCAGCACCGTATCCAGGCTATACCTTTGCTGGCGCAGAAGTTCAAAACTGCTACGGTCTAATTCGATCCGCGTCATCACGTTATCGTGTCCCTGTCCTCGGCGCGGATTGCGATTTACCATTTCAATTAGTTCGTTAATCGTAGAACGTCCATCCCCCAGTACATGGGCGGGAACTCGTTCGGCAACAGCAGCAACTTTCCCATCTATAACTAATACGCGGTGGTCGCGTCCCGTGTAGTAACGCTCGACAATGACAGCCCGAGATTTTGAGACTACGCTTGCCGCATCGTAAGCTGCTTCTGCATCTCTCCAGGTATTTATATCCAGCGCCACACCTCTGCCATGATTGCCATCGAGGGGCTTAATTGCCACGGGAAAGCCGCCTACAGCATCGATCGCATTTTCTAACTCGTCAAAATAGCTAATCGTCATGCCACGCGGAACGGGAACCCCTGCATCTTGAAGAATGCGTTTCGTTCCTTCCTTGTCTCCCGCTAGCTCGATACCTAAAATACTAGTGCGATCGCTTTGCGTTGCCTGAATTCGATGCTGGTAGGCTCCATAACCTAACTGAATTAAAAACCTCGCCCCCAATCGCAGCCAAGGAATACCTCTTGCCTCCGCAGCTTTGACAATTGCTTCCGTGCTTGGACCCAGCGCCGCCTCTGCCCCAAGTCTCTGCAAATCTTGCAAATCTTGCCGTAAATCGTCGGGATGATAGCGTCCTTTATCTGCGATACTTTCGCACAATCGCACGGCAGCCCTCGCCGCATAGCGCCCCGCTTCTGGCGCTTGATATTCAAAGATGACGTAATAAACTCCACGAGTTGCAGTCTTTCTAGTACGGCTGAAACTCACGGGCATCCCAGCTAAAGTTTGCAATTCTAACGCCACATGTTCGACGACTTCCTCCATCCACAAACAGCCGTCCTGCAACCGATCTAAAAACTTTTCTCCCAAATCGCACTCGCGATCGCCCAAACTCGGTAATGCCTCAGTCAGCCCCTTTACAAAGCCAGAAATTCTATTCGGTTTGCGATCGCTCAAATCTTGCAAATCGAGACGCACGACGATCAGCTTGTGGTCTTGGATACTCCAATAGTTAGGACCTTGTAACGTCTGAATCTTGAGTATTTTCATCGCAGTTTTTTCGATTGACAACTAGCGATCTGGTCATTACACTATCATTTCTGACTCCACGTTTATCTTCCCATGACTTGCAAGAGAATTGTCAATCATTACTCCTAGCAATTTGCAGTTAATATCAAAGCTACTTAGCGTTCTTCTTCGCGTCTTTGCGTCTACTCTCCGAGAAGCCATTTCGTGTCTTTGCACGACACAAATCTTCTCTATAGCTGTAACTTGGTACAGCTATCAAAATGTATTCCTCATCATTTCCCTGAGAATTAAAGTACTAATTCCCACAAAAATCAGTAACCCTTGATACTAACTTACCTTTATAAAAAGCTACAAAAACTGCGATCGCCAAACCATCCAACTAAGTACGACAACAATCTAAAAGTGATTCTAACTCTGCAACCATTCTAAACGGATTCTTAGCTTGAAAAACAGATGCGATCGCAACTTCGTATGGATTTCTACCCATCTGCCTCACTGCTTTAATTGCTTCTCGGTTAGAAAAACCGCGACCACCTACCAACCAAGCCGCTAAAACATGACCCGTGCGCCCAATACCCCCACTGCAATGCACGACGACTTTCTCGCCCTGTCGGTCGGCTTCCAGTAAAAATGGTAAAATCTTCCCTGTCAGTGTTTCAGGCTCAGCCAGGGTAAAATCTTCAATTGGTGTCCAACAGACTTGTTGAGTGCCAAACTCTTGCGCATAAGTGCCAAGTAAATCTGAGTAGGGAGCGAGTTGCTTTTGGGGAAGCAGACAGCAAACTCGTTTGACATCTTGCCCTTGCATATATTCCAGCCAACCTCGTACTTGTGCTTCTGAATAGCCAGGTCGAGCCGAGCCGAATACAATTGTTTCTTGCTTGGAAGCTGGGGCAAATTTGTACATAGCCACTAGATTAATTTTGCTGTTGCAAAGCTTGAGTGAATACTACTGTTGCATCGTACTGGTCTGGTATATTCAAACAGCGCACCAATAGATCTAAATTTAAGTCAGGTAAAAACTCGCTGCTAAATATTTGCTCGTATCCATCAGAGCGTAGACGGTAAATAAATAATTGTCTACTGCGATAAAACCAGACTTCCGGCACTCCCCAGCGACGATATTTTTCTAATTTGTCTATCCCACCACTAGTAATAACTACCTCAATGGCAATATCTGGAATTTCTTTTTTAGTAACTAGATTATACGACTCATCAGGTTCTCCCCTCACACCTAATTCGCGGCTTCCCAGAGTATAGCTGCCGCAACGGTAAAAGCGAATGCCAATATATCTCAGGTAAGCTTCCAGCAAAAGTCCAACTGTTGATTTATACTCTTCATGCTCCGGCGAAGGTGTCATTATTTCTACAGTTCCATCCAGGTAAGTCAAGCGTACTTTTGTCTCTTCTAATAATGCTGCGATCGCCTCAAATTTCTCCCAGGAAATATCGTACAGCGTCACGCAATTGTCTTGAAGCTGTTGAGTTTGAAACATCTTTTTTCCTCCAAATATCGAGCATGAATCACAAGAGGAACTTTATCGCGGTGGAACAGAAGGACTCGCAGCAGCTTGAGACACCACCTCAGACGATGGCATTCTACTATGGGAAACCCACTTATTCGCGATTGGCATTCGCCAGCCAGTACCAAAAGCGCGATCGGTAATTTTTAAGCCAGGAGGCGCTTGACGACGTTTAAATTCCGCTTTGACGACGAGTTGCACGACGCGATCGACTACAGCCGCATCATGTCCAGCAGCAACAATTTGCGCCGCTGATTGATGCTCTTGAATCAACTTTTGTAAAATATCGTCCAAAGTATCGTAGTCAGGTAGAGAATCTTGGTCTAATTGACCTGGTTTCAACTCTGCGCTGGGGGGTTTGTTAATGACATTTTCGGGAATTGTGGGGAGTCGGGAGTCGGGAGTCGGGAGTCGGAAATTGGTATTTACTCCCTCACTCCTCACTCCTCGCTCCTCGCCCCTCTCATTCAGCCACCGACAAATAGAATAAACGCGGGTTTTGGGAACATCTGCGATCGCGGCTAGTCCTCCATTCATGTCGCCGTAAAGGGTACAGTAACCCACAGCCATTTCTGACTTATTACCAGTAGAAAGCAGGAGATAGCCAAATTTGTTGGCAACCGCCATGAGTAAATTGCCACGAATCCGCGATTGAATGTTTTCCTCAGCAATGCCAAAAGGCGTACCTGCAAACAACGGTTCTAAAGTTTTGTCGTAGCCTTGCATTAACTCTCCAATCGGGATAGTCTGAGTTAGTATGCCCAAATTCTTGCCTAATTCCAAGGCATCATGGACTGAGTGTTCCGAACTGTAGGGAGAAGGCATGAGTACGCCAAGGACATTCTCTTTACCTAACGCTGCAGTGGCGATCGCTGCTACCAGTGATGAATCAATTCCCCCGCTCAAACCGAGTACGACTTTAGAAAAGCCACACTTGCGCGTGTAGTCTCGCACGCCTAAAACAAGTGCCTGCCAAATTTCCTCATCTAGATTTGCAGGCGTTGGAGCAATTTTACTTGGTTGTAAATCTCCTGCTTGCTCGTCGTATTCTACAATTAATAAATCTGTCTCAAACGCCCGCGCGCGGCAAACCATTTCTCCCGCACGATTAAAGCCAACGCTACAACCATCAAAAATCAGGTCGTCATTCGCTCCAACTTGGTTGGTATACAATACCGGAATTTGGTGACGCATAGAGCCATGTTGCAACATTGCTTCTCGTACCTGCTGCTTGTTGGCGCTATAGGGAGAAGCGGATAAATTCACAACCAGATCGACTCCCTGTTGAATTAACTCTTCAATTGGATTAATCGCATAGCTGCGCCTACCCCAGAATTCTTCGTCATTCCATAAGTCTTCGCAGATGGTGACTCCAATTTTGAGTGGTGCGTGATGTGTTGGCGCACAGTTGTGCGCCTCTACAAATCCTTCCAAAACCAGAGAATTAGCCTCCAATCCAGGTTCAAAATAACGGTATTCGTCGAATACGTCGTAGGTGGGTAGGAGGCGCTTGTGAAAGATCTGTTGAATTTTGCCTTTCTGTAGTAGAGCAATACTGTTAAATAATGGCTTACCACCAAAAGCAAGCGATCGCTCGTTGGGTTGAACGCAACCTACCAAAACTGCCATTTGAGATGGTAATTCTTCAGCTAGCCGTTGCAAAGTTGCTCCCATTTGAGAGACAAAACTGGGGTCTAGTAGTAAGTCCCGTGGTGGGTAGCCGCATAAAGATAATTCTGGTGTCAGCAACAACCGCACGCTCTGTTTTTCAGCTTGTTGTGCTGCTGCTAAAATTTGCTGAGCATTTCCATTTAAGTCGCCAATTGTAGGATTAAGTTGAGCGATCGCAATTTTCATAATAATCAGTTATCAGTTATCAATTATCAGTTCATTCCAACTTACGACTTACGACTTACCAGTGAGGAGTCTATATCTTGCAATTTGGCGCAGCCGCTTAATGCCATTGCTAAACTGAGTTCGTCGCGTAAAATTTCAATGACGTGCTGTACTCCTGTCTCACCTGCTACGGCTAAACCCCACAACACGGGACGACCGATCAGAACAGCTTTTGCTCCCAATGCTAGCGCCTTTAAAATGTCAGTACCACGTCTAATCCCACCATCCATTAAGACTTCAGTACGATCGCCTACAGCAGCGACAATTTGAGATACAACGTCAATAGTTGCGATCGCTCCATCGAGTTGTCTGCCACCATGATTTGAGATAATAATTGCCTCAGCGCCAACTTCTACGGCACGTATTGCATCATCTGGACGTAAAATTCCTTTGACAACAAGTGGTAACGGTACGAGCGATCGCAACCATGCTAAATCTGTCCAAGTTACGCCAGGATCGAGTTGTTCGGCAAAATAGGCAAACAAACCCGACTCGCCTTGACGGTGGGGGATATCTAAGTCTTTGGCTTGTAAATTACATAAATTGGCTAATTCCATGCCTTGAGGGAGGACGAATTGATTGCGCGTATCCCTCTCTCGTCTCCCTAGAAATGGCGCATCTACGGTGACGCAAAGCGCCTTTGCACCACACTTATAGGCGTACTCCACCAACGCACGAGTTAAATTGCGATCGCGATGAATATATAACTGAAACCAAGTCTGAGGATTGGCGATCGCGACTTCTGACATACTCTTAGTAGACAGCGTACTCAACACCATCCCAATACCTGAATGAGCTGTCGCCTTTGCTGTAGCAACTTCTCCTGCGGGATCGGCGAGACACTGAAAAGCCATTGGTGCAATCAGGACTGGCGCACTCAAAGATTGCCCTAAAATTGTCGTACTCAAATCTCGTTGACTCACATCCACCAACATGCGTGGATGCAATCGGTAGCGATTGAAAGCAATACGATTCTCCTTCAACGTCACCTCATCCCAAGCACCGCTAGCGTAGTAATCCCAAGCCATTTGAGATAAGCGATTTTGTGCCAGCGTTTCGTATTCAAATAGATTGATTGGGGTGGATGGAATCATAATTACTTCGATTCCCAATGCTTCAATTCTTCTTCGATAAAATAGCCGACTAAATCTCGATAGATCTTTTCAATTGCATCAGGATTTAGCTCGGCTTCTTCCGCCCAAATTCGTCGCTGTTGTAACATGGCATTAAACCGATCTATAGCCTTTACACCATCAGCATCTTTTTTAAATTGAGCCGCTGCTTTCACATAAGTAAATCGCTGACCCAGCAATTCTATAACTTGGCGATCGATCGCATCAATTTCTTGTCGAATCTCATGAATATTTAAACACTCTTCCGGTACTTTCATAAATCAGCTATCAGTTATCAGTGACTAGTGGCTAGTGGCTAGTCGCTAGCCACTCACCCATTACCCATTACCCATTTAAATAAACACCAAAGGTTTATCTTTAAAAGGCGCAAATGCTGTCGCGTCAAATCTGTATAAACTAGCCGGACGACCTGCGCCTCGCGACACTTTAATTCCCGTGTCGCATAAAAAACCTAATTTTAATAACTTGGCTCGAAAGTTAGAATAATCAGAAAAGTTCTCGCCTAAAACTGTGGTATAAAGCTGATATAAATCGCTTAAAGTAAACATTTCCGGCAACACTTCAAATGCGACTGGACTATATTCCAACTTATTTCGCAAACGCCGATGTCCGTATGCCAAAATCTCATTGTGATCGAAAGCTAATTGTGGCACTTCCTTAACGGGATACCAAGCAATCCCACTCACTCCATCGGCAATGAGTTCTGCATCCTCAAATCTGACTAAGGCAAAATAACTCACGGAAAGATATCGAATTCCAAAACTATTAGCTTCCTCGCGCGGATCGCGGTGAGGTCCACCAAACGTATATAACTGTTCTAAATAGAGATTTTTGGCTCTAATTTTTTCTGCCAAAATTCGATAAGCAGCATTTTCTAATGACTCTCCTTGACGCACCAATGTACCAGGTAAACCCCAGTAATTTACAAAAGGTTCCTGATGGCGCATAACTAACAGTACTAAAAGCCGATTTTGAGAAGTATCAACGGAGAAAATAACGCTATCAACTCCAACTTTAAAATCAGCTAAAGGTTGCGAACTTATCGGATCGATAACTTTTCTTTGGGTGCGTCCTGGCATTTGTACAAATGCTGTTGGTGAATGTATGCCTTGACTTTTGGGGTAACGGCTTCTGGATCGCAGCGATCGCGATACGCTGTAGAAGAGACATCTAAACCAGTCAAATCGGCGATCGCAATCTTTGCCCCTAACTCGCGCAAGCGTGCCAAATCCGATTCCTCTATCCCATATCCTGGGCGCGGTATGACTAGTAATTGTACCTGCTGTAATAAATCTTTAATTCGATACCAGCGTGGTAATTGTTCGATTAAATCCGCACCAATAACTAATGTTAGTTCTACCTGTCCCCATTGTTGCGCCTTTTCCACTGTTTCCAGCGTTCGATGGCTGCTCAACTCCTGATAAAACCCAATATTCTGCCGTTGAGGATCGATCTCGGCAATTAACAGTTGCAACATTTGAGCGCGATGTTGTAACGGTGTTTGCTGCGACTTAAACGGGTTATCTGCTGCCCAAACCGCTACGCGATCGTAACGTTCTGCCAGCCAACACAAAATTGCTTGATGTCCTGCTGTCGGTGGATCGGCACTCGTACCAAATAAAGCAATCCTCATTATCTTCCTTCGCTAGCTACAATCCTGCGCGGTTGGTGTTTTGTTGTCTCTGTCAACTCCTGTAAAGCAGCAGAAATTTGCACCTCTACTGTTGTAGGATTATCGAGTTGCCTGCACTGGGTAGGTAGGCTTTCGACTGTCGCCGCCGTTCGTTGGCGAATCTGAGCGATCGCTTCTGGTGGCTGTATGATTTTCCCTCCCTGCATCACCATTTGCAGTAAAGGTTGTTCGCCCGATCGCGGATTTTCCGTTATTAATCCCAGGCGATCGCATTGTACAGACGTTCCATGTAGAGACGTTCCATGTAACGTCTCTACATGGCGAAAAATCTGCTTGCGTCCAGGATAAGTCATTTTGCCGCTTGATTCTTTCATGACTGGAATGCCGTCAATTTCCACCAGCTTGTAGACACCATTCACAGGCGCACCCGTAACCAATCGCGTTCCCAATCCATAACCGTCAATGCAAGCACCACTTGCTTTCAGTCTGGCAATCTCCCACTCGTCTACGTCACCACTGGCGAAGATTGGTACACCAGGGAGGAGCGATCGCACCTGTTGCGATAGAGTTAGCAAATCCCCCGAATCGATTCTCACCCCAGCCAGTTGCATTTTGCCTGACTGAATTGATTCTGCTAAGGATTGAGCGGCGGCGATCGTATCGTAAGTATCAATCAATAGCGGTGCGCCCGGAAAATAGCGATGGAAAGCTGTAAATGCCTCAGCTTCGCTACCTGCTGTAGCTGCAAGTGCCATCACTAACGAATGTGCCATCGTCCCGCTGGGTTTTTGCCCCAGTCGTACCGCTGCTAGTACGTTCGATGTAGCATCTAGTCCTGCTGCTAAAGCTGCGCGGGCTGCCCACAGAGAAGCTTGAGGACTAAATGCCCGGCGTGTCCCAAATTCTAATAGCGTTGCTTCCGCACCCGCAACATCCCGCATTCGAGCAGCGCGTGTAGCTACCAAGGTTTGGTAATTAATAGTATTGAGGAGGTATGTTTCTACTAACTGCGCTTGCCACAAAGGGGCTTCCACTCGTAACAACGGTTCGTGAGGAAATATTGCTGTTCCCTCTGGTACAGCCCATACATCACCCGTAAACTCAGCCTCAGCTAGCAGCGTCCAAAATTGTTTTGGTGCGTGGTGAAACAGTCCCGTAGCCTGCAAAGCTGCAATCTGTTCGGGGCTAAACCTCAGTTTTTCCAGATATTCCAATGCTTGCGCCAAACCCATCGCGATTAAGTAACCAAATCCTTGGGGTAAGCGACGCACTGTCAATTCAAAACTCGCCTGAGATTGTTCCAACCCTTCACCAACATAGCAAGCTGCCATTGTTAGCTGATAAAGATCGGTCAGCAGGCTGTAATCAACCTCTGTCAGCGTCAAGGCTCGATCTTCTCGTTCTTGGAGTATGGTGTTTTCCGCAACGTTCCAGCGTGAACTCGTCATCTCATCGTTCTCTCATGGCAGCGTTGTTTTAATTATAGTAATTTCTACCAAAAATATGTCAAGTCTTTTTGGGCAGTTATTTAGTTGTCAGTCGTTAGGTAATCAGTCGTTACGTAATTGGTAATTGGTAATTGGTAATTGGTAGTTGGTAGTTGGTAGCTGGTTGATGGTTGACGGTTAACTGACAACTGACTAAATATATACCTTTCTTAATGGTGATTTCAGAAGAAATCCAACTGTAGAAAAAGTAATTGTAGAGAGTTTTATTCATATAAAACAAGAATACTGATAAGTTAGCGATCGATGGCGATCGCACGATCGCAAAAGACTTGTTACAATATCTAGCCAATGACTAATGACAGTCATAATAAACTATTTGAGTCGGCTGTATAACGAATTACAAACATCAACAAATAAGTATTGCGATCGATTGCAATAGATTGAGTAACGCTCATAATTAGCCGATAACAAACATAAAATAAGAATTCATACAGCTATCTCATTCATCCTCACTTCTGGAGATGAACTATATGAATATTTCCAAAATGCTAGACAGCGCTGCTCAATATATTATTGAAGCCATGACACGGATTTTTGGTCCTAGCGATGATGCATATCCAGCTATCGGTACGCAGCCTTTTACAGGAGAACCCTATAAACATCGTCGTCACGCTGATTGGTAGACAGCCGATTGAAAGACAACCAATTGAAAGACAGTAGTATTGAAAGACAATAGTAGGGGCGTACTGATGTGCGTCCCTATTTGTATACTTGACCCGCACGACCGCTCCTCTTCCTGGCGCTCAATCTCCTTGTGGATACTCCTGCCATAGATCGGTTAGCTCTCGCAAGCTTTGATGGTTGCCATTACCTAAAATTAGATGATCGAGTATGGGAATACCTAATAATTGCGCTCCCGCTAATAACTGGCGAGTCAATTCAATATCTTGCGAACTCGGTTCGACATTGCCTGAAGGGTGATTGTGAGCCACAATGACTCGCGTTGCTCCTTGACGAATTACCTCGCGGAAAATTTCGCGGGGAGAAGCAAGAGTTTCTGTTGCCGTACCAATTGTTATCACCTTCGTCCCAATCAGACGATTTTTTACATCTAAAAGTAAGACGGCAAAACGCTCCTGCGGTTGCCACATTAAATCTTGACTCAACACCGCCGCCGCTACTGCGGGACTTTCTATTAGTTGACGGTCTAAAGGACGAGACTGAAACACCCGCTTACCCAACTCAACTGCTGCCAAAATGGTTGTTGCTTTAGCAGGACCAATACCATCAATTTGCATCAGTTCTTGAATGCTGACTTCTCGCAACACTGCTAAAGGTTCGCGTTGATTTTTACTCAATTCTTGTAAGATATATTGCCCTAATCCAACCGCGGAAAGTTTTCCTGCTCCTTGCCCCGTACCGAGCAAAATAGCAATTAACTCGGCTGTGGCTAAAATTTGCGCTCCATGAGTTATTAGCCTCTCACGGGGGCGTTCTGTAGTTGGTAAATCGGCAATTCTGAGGCAATAGGTCATAAAGAAAACGATCGCTCGGGCGATCGCAAAGGATAAAACTTCATATTGATAGCTTTTTGTCAACTACCAATCGCTATACTTTTTATTTATCCCCAATTAGTTAAAAAAATCACGATTGAAATCAGTAGATCTCCTGCGTGAATACTTGAATTGTCATCCACACGCGAAGCGAAACATCTGGGAGATTCTTCACTACACTGCGTTGCGTACCCTTCGGAAAGGCTTCGCCCACAGAATGACATCCATGATTTTTTGATTCATGCAGGAGGTCTAGTTATCAGTTAACCGTCAACCAATTACCAACTACCAACTACCAATTACCAATTACCACTAAACAATCCGAGCGGCTTTGAGCATGTGATAGGAAATTAGGAGTTGAGTTAAGGCGAGTGGATAACTTTGCAGTATTTCTCCGGTTGTTCCCACTAACTTACCCAGATCGGGATTGCTATCCGTACTGCAAAATGGGATTAAGGAAGGAATTTCGCTACACAACATTCGTTCTAAGTGAATTACGTCTTCCTTGGTGGCATGACCGTCAATTTCGAGGACATCGACTGGCTTACCCATATCGCGATCGAGTTCTAGGCGAATTGGTGAGGTATAGTTAGCTCGATTAGACTGAATGATTTCGGTAAAACCTGGATGGGGAATGGTCGGACGCAGAACTAGTCTGACGTTCAAATTCTGTTGACTGTTGCTCTCTTCTGCATCTTCGCGCGGTGGGTAAAAACTGACTACAATATCAGACCACTGGCGCTGGGGACGGATAAAAGCTTCAGAATCGGGTTCGCGCTTTTGTAATTCTCCCATGACTTGTTCTGGAGTATAACCGCGCTTCATGGTGTCGCGCTTAACTTTCCAAGTTGCCCGCAGCGATTCGGGTGGCGCAAGGTAAACTTTGACATCATAGCTATCTCTCGCACCCCGGGTAGAATAACCGAGCAAGCCTTCGACGATCACAAATTTATCCGGCTTAATATACTGTGGTGGCTCAAACGTACCTGTGTTGTGACTGTAGACTGGTTTGAGAATTGGCTGTCCCGTTCGCAAGAGAGACAGGTGTTGTTGCATAATATCCAGATAGTTGCAGTCGGGATGTAATGCCGTAATTCCTAGCTCTTTACGTTGGACGCGATCGTAGCGATGGTAATCATCGGTACAAATTACCGTGACATTTTCTTCACCTAGTACCTGAGCAATTCCTTTAGTTAAAGTTGTTTTGCCAGCGGCACTATCACCAACAATACCTAGCACGATTGGACGATTGCTCATGGTGACTCCTACGAAGCTAAAAAGGCTAGCCAAGGTAATTCTTGGATTGGCTTTATTCTAGGCAAGAATGCAGAGCAACTCAACAGTCATTAGGGAGTAGGGAGTAGAGAGCAGGGAGCGCACGAGCAGGGAGTAGGAAGCAATCTATATTAATTCCGAATTCCGTCCGAATTTTGAATTCTTTGAGTGGGTTGATTTGGTGGAATTCGTTCCGTAGAGATTAGGGCATCTATGACAGATTTCACTACGGGAACGGCTGTGGTGGAACCGCGAATTAGTTGACCTTTAGGTACTTTGGTCGGTTCGTCTATGACTGCTAAAATAACGTAGCGCGGAGCATCTACGGGTAAAATACTCACAAAACTAGTAATTTTGGCTGTACTATCGTAGCCACCTCTGGCACTGGCTTTTTGAGCCGTACCCGTTTTACCCGCAATTCGATAACCGGGAATCCGAACACTTTTCCCCGATCCTTGTGTAACCACAGTCTCCATCATTTCTAGTACTGTTTTCGCAACTGAAGGAGAAAACACTTGCTGCGGTGTTGGTAAGGTCGGTTGCCATTGAGGATGACCATTGGCATCGAAGCGCCCTCTAACGACATGAGGAGTGACGAGTTTACCACCATTGGCTAAAGCAGCGTGCAACTGGACGAGCTTAATCGGCGTGAGAGCAAAACCTTGACCGAATGAAGCGGTAGCTGGCTCAATTGGGTAAGTTACAAACTGCTTTTTACTTTTGATTTGACTAGGAGCGACAGCAGCTAAATCTGTAGCGAGAGATTGCCCTATCCCTAATTTTTTCAACCAATCATAGTAGGTAGCTGGAGAAATTCGTTGTGCAATCTGTACCATTCCAACATTACTAGAATGTTGTAAGATGCCAGCGACAGAAAGCTCTTTGTAAGGTTCTGGATCGGCATTTTTAATGATCCTTCCGCCTATTTTTATCGTGTCTGGATCGGGAAAGATTTCATTAGGATGAATTGCTTTTAGCTCCAGCGCGATCGCCACATTCAATGGCTTAAATGTCGATCCTGGTTCGTATAAATCTGAGATTGCCCAATTCCGAAATAACTCAAAATCAAATTTGTAAAATTCATTTGGATCGTAAGATGGTTCGTCCACCATTGCCAAAATGCTGCCGTCTCGCGCATCCATGACAATAACGCTACCCCGCTTCGCCTGCACTGCCTTTAACTGCTTACTGAGAGCTGCTTGAGCTGCACGCTGCAAGCGCAGATCTACAGTCAATTCCAAGCGTGTATCGTCAACCTCGGCAAAGTTATCGGGAACGGAATAACTCATAATTTCATTATTTCCGTCCCTGGACAACGATGGAATTGGTTTGACCAAGCTTTCTAGTTGCTGATTGTGACTCGCTTCTACCCCTGCCTTGCCTTCACGATCCGTATTCACATACCCCACTATGTCTGCTGCTAGAGTGTGTTGCGGATAGAAGCGCGAAAATTGTGGAACTAGCTCAAGACCTCTAACTTTCTTACCATCAATCGTCAAGCTATCGATCTGCTGGAACATTTCTTCAGGGACAACTGAAGTCAAGCGAATTGAATTACTAGGTTGATTGAACCGCTTGACAAGCTGAGCAGGAGAACTCTGGAGTAGGGGTGCTAGCCGGTCGGCAATTTTTTCTTTGGATACATTAAATTGACCGGGACGAGCATATAAGTGATAGACCAACCGATCCATCGCCAGTACATTTTGATTGCAATCTACAACTGGGCGACGGATGACAAACCCAGGCATACTTGTCAACTGCTGTTTGCGTGCTTGTGCAAACAATTTTGGTGCGTGTATGACTTGCAGCCGATACAATTTCATTCCCATTGCTACGCAAGTTCCCATCAGAACACTCCATACAAGTAGCAGCCGCAATAAGGGCAAGCGGTTGCTCTTTTGTTGCTGATTTGAAACTGGCTTTTCTACCGTCCGAGGTTGCTTCAGCCGTTGGCGATGCTGAGGGCGGTTTGCTTGGCTGCGATCGCGGTTTTTAGCAGTACGACGCTGACGACGGGCATCAGAAGAAGGAAAGATAGACATTTTCAGTAATGCGTGGTGAGGGAGCAGGGAGCGCACGAGTCGGGAGTCGGTAGGGGCGGGTTTGGAAACCTGCCCGTAGGGAGTCGGGATAAGAGAGCTGAGGGAGCGAATAACATAAACTCTACACCCTACACTCCACACCCCACACCCTGTTCGCTGATAACTGATAACTGTCTAATAACCGAGTGGCAAAGAAGTCAAACGAGGAGGTTGAGTTGCGGGTGAAATTGGCTTTGGCGCTCTGTTAGTCTGGCTGGCTGGCTCTAGGGCGATCGCCTCAGCAGGGCTAGGATACACGAGTCCCGTTTCTGGTTGCTGTGCTTGCGTTGCTAAATCATTTTTTAGCACTTCATTTTTTTGCATCAATTGCCGTTCTTGTTTTTTTAAGTCTTCTAGTTGGCTGCGCGCTTCTTGCCACGAGCTTTGGGAGTACGCCGACCAGCCATAAGCTACCAGTAATGCAGTCACTAATAGAGCAGTCACAGCCGCACAGCGATTTTGTAAGTGGCGTAAACTAGTCAGCCATACAGGAGCCGAGCGCGAACTACTCAAAGATCTGACGCTCTTAGCATTAGCAGGCACTGGTTTTTGCCGCTGGCGACTGGAAACACGAGTTTTAGGAGCCTTAGCCATAATACTTAGCCATCATACTTTGGGCAGATGAACACCCCAATTCTAATGGCAACTTTCTCTAACAGATACTCTCGTCAACTTTGTTAAAGAAATTTATTCACTGAAGAAGTCGCCAGAGAACATTCTGTCTCCTGTCTCCTGTCTCCTGTCATAAAAGTACTGTATTAATTTCTCACACTCAAAGTTACGTCCAGAGAGGGAAGATATTTGACATCAGGAACGACTTAAATAAAACTTTAATTTTGAGGGTATGGCATCCATGCTTGAAGTATAAGCTTTATATATGAAGCTCTGTGCTGCAAGTAAATAAATTCAACCAATCGTCAAAACCCTCAGTCCAAGCTGTATATCAGCCGTCAACTTAAGCCGCTATAGTTCCGGTAGTGTAAAAAAAGTCAACAAATGCGGTATCGTGATCAAGAGCGGCTCGTTCATTTTTACCGCATTTGGTGAAAGAGGAGTTATGAACAAAAAATTCATCGGTTTAGCTTTAGTTTTCAGCTTATTGGGCGGCTTTTTAGGAGCCTGTGGTGATGCTGGTGGTGGTGGCGGTACTGGTACTAGCCCCTCTCCGGCTGAATCCCCTTCTCCTGCTGCTACCCCCTAATTGCAGCGATCGAGTCAAAAGCTCGCTCTCTATTAATTTTCAAGATCTCCTGCACAGCAACAATTCTCAGCCTTATCTCCCTGTGAAAGCTGCTGTTGTGGGGGAATTTTTTTGGTAGTTGGTGAGTGGCTTAGATTCTTTATCTAGCCACTAGCCACTAGCCACTAGTCACTTAATTCTTATACTCGTACCGCGATCGCCCAGGGAAGCAAAATCTAAACTCTCTCCTGCTTCTAAGGCAGCGCGAATGGCACTTGTGTTTGGTTCGATTGAAGTGGTTGTGAACCGTTCGGGGAGTTGCTGCGGTGAGAGATCTGGTTTAAGGATTAAGGGGGCTTTACCGCCATTTTTGGATAAAGACAGCCGATAACGAGTAGTTTCAATCGTCTTGAGTTGCTGCGACTCAAAAAACCATTTCAATCGCTCTTTTAAGAGTTGCGATCGCCTTTCGTCCGCTCTAGCTAGCTCCATCAGACGTTGCGCTTCTGCTTTTCTCGCCTCAGCACGCGCTTGCATTTCCGAGATCAAAGCCGCGTATCCATCCAACTTGCGATCGCGTTCTGTTCCTAGCTGTTGTAACCATTCGTTGAGGAGTTCTTGTTGTTGGGTGTCGTCTCCAGCTTCATCTAGGATTTCATTTAATCGCTCTAAATCTTCACCAATACTAAAGAGCGATCGCGATCTAGATTGGGGCAAGTTATTTTCAGATGAATTTTTTTCGGCTGAATGAGATGGAGTCACCTTTCAAGTGTCCTAATTCAATTGGTCATGGGTAATTGGTAACGCTCGTGCAAGTCAAAAGTCAAAAGTCAAAAACTCTACACAAATGACTAATGACTGACTACCAATTACCTCTCATCATAAGCAAATAATTATCAGCTTTCTTGCAGAATCGGTTGGGCTTCTGGTTTCGGTAAGGAACGGAGGTGATTGAGAAATTGTTGTAGTTCCTGCTGGCTGAGCTGCTGACGGCTGGATTTGCCAAATTTATCTTGTAAGTATAGTCGTCCTTGGGTACTCGACCAACCGACACGCTTTAATTCTGCTGTGGTTTGTTCCAGCAATACCGAGTCTACTTTGCTAGGATTGACGACATATCGATTCATCGGCTGTCTGGAATTGAGCCTTTGTGGTGTCCTTTCTGGATCGTCATCTGATGGGAGACAAAAGCAAGAACGGACGGCGTATTTTGTGGCTCCTGTAATTGCTTTATATACAGCTTTATCGCCAGTAGGACGACTATCTTTCCACGAATAGTCTTCGGCGTAACCTGGCGCGCTGACACTTAAAGACTCACCTGTTTCTGTATCTACAATCGTTAGGCGGACGACGACTGAAGCTCGTCCCGGCTCGATGTGAGATTCGATACAATCGGCGATCGCAATTAATCCTTGTTCGCTACAGGCTTTGTGTACTGGTAGAAGAACATCGCCAGCAGTGGTGTAGCTATATTTCTGAAAGTCGTTCCAACCAGTTTTTTCTAGAGGTTGCAAATTCTTTTGTACGGCTAAAATCTTTTTATATAGCTGACTTTTAGTATGAGTCGCTGTTTCGCTGGTTGCTGTGGCGCTAGTTAATGTTTCGCTCATAACGCTATCCTTGGTGGTGTTACCTCAAGCTGGATTCAGAGGCGATCGACTCCGTTCGAGCTGTAAGTGAAAATATACCTCGCCTACTATTATAGTACACATGTACTTAAACCTGATTTCTATACCTCCTCTATTACCAACCTAGCCTGGTAATCTGGGAATAGAGCAAATTTCAAGCAGGCTATGGAAGTTTTTCAGGCTAAAATCGAGCATCTTGAACCGATAGCTATACTATTTGACCAATATCGCGTTTTTTATGGACAAGCATCGGACTTGGTAACTGCAAAGATTTTTCTGCAAGAACGATTGCAAAAACACGATTCTGTCATCTTTGTTGCAAGCGATGGACAAATCGTCGGATTTACTCAGCTTTACCCCAGTTTTTCTTCAGTATCGATGCAACGAATTTGGATTTTGAACGATCTATTCGTCGTCGCAACGCATCGTAGACAAGGGATTGCCAAATTATTGCTGGCAGGAGCAAAGCAGTATGCTCAAGAAACTGGAGCAATCAGAATGACTCTCGCCACACAAATTTCTAATCTCTCAGCACAAGCTTTGTATGAATCACTCGGATATACCAGAGATGAAGAGTTTTATCACTATTCGTTGAGAGTTAGTGAGTAATGCGTGGTGCGTGACAAGAATTTCATTTAATTCTTCTGACTCCTGTACGGGCGGGTTCACCCGAAATCTTCGTCGGAGTCAGAGATCTTTGGTGAACCCGCCCCTACGACTCCTTCTGATAACCGATAACCGATCGTCTTTGCAACCAAACTGCCCGCAGTCCAGCAGCTTTCGCACCATGATAATCTTCTTGTAAGCTGTCGCCTACGTGCCAAGCCAAATTTGCCGAACATTGATGTTTGTCTAAAGCAGCAGCAAAAATTTGTGGATCGGGTTTAGCCGCACCAACTTCGGTAGAAATTGTTACGGAAGTGAAAAACTTGGATAAATCCAAAGCTTGTAAAACCGAATGCAAGCGTGAATCGAAATTAGATAGCACCCCTAACTCAATGCCTAATTTCTGCCAAGATTGCAATGCTTGTAGCACGTCGGGATAAAGTACCCACGGTTTTGCTGTGGAAAAATGTACGTACAGTTGGCTGAAATAGCCAGAAAAATCGGTAAAACTATCTAAACATTCAGCTTTTTGAAAAGTATTTCGCGCGATCGCTTCCCACCATTCAAATTCGCATTGAGGAATTTCCTCTGGCTGCTTGCCAGGAAATACAGGTGGTGGTGCAGTTTTGAAACTTTGATAGAAAGCAGTGTTGACACGATCTGCTGCTACGGTAACGCCAAATGGTTGTGCGATCTGAGCGTACACTTCACCAACACTGCCTTTAACTCCAAACATTGTCCCGACAGCATCGAGAAAAATAACTTTAGGTTGCTTGACATCACTCAGTTCGCTATCCATCGTGCTTCTTACGATTTGTGTCATTTTGTAAAATTTATGAAATAATCTATCAATAGAGGGAGTTACAAATTGTAAAAATAACTAGCAGCAAAATATAAATGAATCTGAGTAGCTTAGCGCAGCCATTGCTCAAAGAAAAGCAAGAAGAGTTAGATATTCAAGATTTACAAGGTTTATGGCGAATTAATTGGAAAATCGATCGCATTACACTGTACTCAGGAATTTACACGCGAGTAGACCAAGTGTTTATTATTTGGGCTGTTATTGTTGGCGTTATGTTTGCCACAGCGCAGTTTTTACCGATTAATTGGACAATCCAAGCGATTTGGTGGTCGAGCTTGACTATAGTTGGTGCGATCGCCATGATGAGTCTAACTTGGTTTTGGGCAGGAGTGGAACGTCTGCGTTGGGTCGTCTGTGGTTGGGCAATTTTGGTACTAACGGGTGTGGTTTTCACCGATTTGGGGATATTTCTCGGTTGGGGTGAGATTTTAATCCACTTATGCCCGATGTGGTTGAGTTTGAGTGCAATTGGTTATTTGTTTACGGGCATTGGTTTGCGATCGCGTGCTTTATGCTTGGCTGGATGTCTTCACTTTTTGAGCGTTGGTTTCTTATCTTACGTCGGCGGTTGGCAGTTTCTCACAACTGGTGCGGTCATGAGTTGTAGTTTACTACTGCTAGCTCAATTACAGTGGGATATGCGATCGCCAATTGAATATGCACTACTGACTTCCGCACAGCAGCAGTTTAACCGCCAGCAACACCAGCAAAGAATTCGGCATACCCCTACGGGGAAACAAACTACGGAAGTCGGAATTCGGAAATAAAATCTTAAAAAATTGTTTCAAGCTATACAGAATTTTCTGGCATCGTCCATAATTAAAAGTACAAACTATTAGCGAACAAACCGCTAATGTTGTTCAACCAGAGCAGAAATTTTGCTGTTTAGTCTGCTAATTTTCGCCCGAAGGAGAACGATGTCAGGGTAGAAAATGGTTGCCCCAAACTCGCGAGTGTTTAATTGACCGTACAACTTAATTGTTGGTAGTGCTGGTATTGGTGTAGGGTTTTTATCGTTTCCCCTGCTTTGCAGTCTTTAGAGGGATGTGAAACCATCCACTTAGAACAGCCTGACAAGACTGACAACTATAGCTATCGCCAACAAGCAAATCAAAACATTACCGTTACACGCTTTAACGAGAATGTGTATCATGTGTCTCCGTCTGTAAATTCTGTATCCTTGATAATACTTTTCAATTTCCCTCAAGTTCACAACACTTGAGGTTTTTATTTTGGAGGTTTTTTATTTGGGATGTTTATTTATACCAATTCTATTTATCCTTGCACTAAATCGGTCGCTCATAGCCCCCTTGTTAAGCGGGGTTGGGGGATCTTCCGTGGCGCAGTCAGAGCAAAATGATATTAGGTAAAAATACTTTTATTTAGGTAAAAATACTTTTATTTCTGAATTTCTAATTCTTGTCTTCTGTATTTCGCCTGCAAGCGATCTCACTCGTTCTGCTAATCGGTAGATCTCGATACTAACCATTAGCAGTTCCAATGTACGCTTTCAAACCATCAACGGGAATCAATTTTAAGCATAGCTATTCTCAATGATTTTCCCTTTATAAGAAAAATTTATCTAACTTATCGCATAGTTTATTAGATAAATAAGTTCTTTGTAATCCATATAAGTGTAAGCTTTGATTAATTGAAAAATTAAAACATCATAAATCTGCTTGGTTTACATATTCTCAGCTACACCCGTGGCTTTTCCAGGCAGATTCAATGTATTCAGAGTTTGAGTCGTTTTACGCAGTGAGTATTTATACCGATGGCTGACACCTTCCTCCAAACCATCTGGTTAGTTCCCATTTATGCCCTGATAGGGGCAATTTCGACTATTCCTTGGTCACCGGGAATTATTCGACGCACGGGACCCCGCCCAGCAGCATATATTAACTTGGTAACGACTGCTATTGCTTTCACCCATGCTTTAATTGCCCTGAGCGCATCTTGGAACAAACCAGCTCAATACTTATATTTTTCCTGGTTGCACGTAGCCAATTTTGACTTTACGATCGCCGTAGAAGTTTCTTCACTTACGGTAGGTGCGATCGCTTTAGTTACAGGCTTAAACGTGCTGGCGATCGTCTTTGCGATCGGCTATTTAGAAATGGACTGGGGGTGGGCGCGTTTCCACGTCATGATGGCGCTGTTTGAAGCCGGGATGTGCGCCTTAGTACTATGTAACTCCCTGTTCTTCAGCTACTTTATTCTAGAAATTCTCACCCTGTGTACTTATTTGTTACTAGGCTTCTGGTTCAGTCAGCCATTGGTAGTCACCGGAGCAAGAGACGCTTTTTTGACCAAACGGGTAGGCGATTTGTTTCTATTGATGGGGGTACTTGCCCTATATCCCCTCGCTGGAACTTGGGATTTCTCAGAACTTGCACGATGGGCGCAAACAGCTAACGTCAACCCCACAGCGATCGCGTTAGTGTGCTTGGCTCTGATTGCCGGTCCAATGGGTAAATGCGCCGTATTTCCACTGCACTTATGGCTGGACGAGGCAATGGAAGGTCCCGTACCAGCAACGATTTTGCGTAATTCCGTAGTTGTAGCAACAGGTGCTTGGGTACTCGTGAAACTTCAGCCAGTCCTGGCACTTTCGCCTTTCGCCCTATCTTTTGCCACATTCATCGGTGCGGTGACAGCCGTAGGTGCTTCTTTGATTGTCATCGCTCAAGTTGATGTCAAGCGCGCTTTGTCATATTCTGTCAGTGCCTACATGGGTTTGGTATTTGTGGCTGTAGGTACGGGACAAACTCAAGCCGCACTACTGTTAGTGTTCACCCATGCCGTAGCAATTTCACTGCTCGTCATGAGTACGGGTGGTGTGGTCTGGAATAGTATTACTCAGGATCTCCGCCTTTATGGAGGTTTGTGGTCGCGCCGACCGATTTCAGCTATTGCCTTTATTGTTGGTGCAGCCGGATTAGTAGCTTTTCCACCCTTGGGCGGATTTTGGGCATTGCTGCAAATCGCAGATGGATTGTGGACAACTCAGCCTTTGCTAGTCGGAGTAATTTTAGTCACGAATGCGCTGACAGCTTTCAGCGTCACTAGGGTATTTTGTCTCATGTTTGGCAATAAACCCAAGCCAATGACCGTGCGATCGCCTGAAGTTCATTGGCCTATGATGTTGCCAATGACAATCTTAATGGGTTTTGTCATGCACGCTCCGTTAGTATTGCAAAGCTTATCGTTACTGCCAGAATGGGCATACATCAACAAAGATGTAGCTTTGTTATTAATTTGGTCTACGATTTTTGGGTGCAGTATCTCAGCTGTCGTTTACCTCTCACCCTTGGTTCCAAAACCAGTCACGCTACCTTGGAAACCACTGCAAGACTTTTTCGCCTACGACCTCTATACAGCTAACTTGTATCGGGTAACGATTGTATTTGGAGTAGCCGTAGTTTCTCGCCTCATTGCTCTGATCGATCGCTACTTAGTTGATGGGATTGTAAATTTAGTTGGCTTAGTCTCGATTTTTGGAGGCGAAACCCTAAAATATAGCACTTCTGGACAATCGCAATTCTACGCCTTAACCATCTTGCTAGGCGTTTGTTTGCTAGGCACGATCGTCGGCTGGCCCCTCCTATCCCACATGGAACTCAGTTTTTCATTCTGAAAAGTGACTAGTGACTAGTGGCTAGTGGCTTGATTCTTTATCTATTCACTAGCTACTAGCCACTCACCAACTACCAACTACCAACTACCAATTTCAAAATCGTTATGCTGAGTGCTTTGATCTGGATACCTGTCGTCGGTGCTGCTTGCATTGGATTTATACCAATGAAAGGAGATCGGGCGCGATCGCTAGCTTTGGCGATCGCGACTGGTATCATTATTTGGACGCTGGTACTGCTGAGTCAATTTGACATCTCCTTAGCTGGGATGCAATTTTCCGAACTGTTGCCTTGGATTGATACCTTGGGGTTGAGCTACAGCTTAGGGGCAGATGGTTTGTCTATCCCTCTAGTCGCCTTAGCGGGGGTATTGACTTGGATTGCAATTTATAGTAGCAGCGAAAATATTACCCGTCCTCGGCTGTACTACGCTTTGTTACTGCTGATCTATGCTGGGGTGGTGGGTGGATTCCTGGCGCAAAACTTGCTGCTGTTCGTTCTATTTTACGAAGTCGAGCTAATTCCTTTCTATCTGCTGATTGCAATCTGGGGTGGAACGGCAAAGCGCGGCTACGCTGCGATGAAGTTTTTGATCTACACGGCAGTTTCAGGAATTTTGATTCTGGCTGGCTTTTTGGGTATTACTTGGCTGACAGGATCTTCTAGTTTCGATTACAACGCGATCGCCACTCAAGGATTACCCCTACAAGCGCAACTGATCCTCCTCACCATCCTGTTAGTTGGATTTGGCATCAAGATTCCTTTGGTTCCCCTACATACTTGGCTACCCGATGCTTACACGGAGGCTTCTCCACCCGTAGCAATTATGTTGGGGGGAATCCTGGCAAAGTTAGGAACTTATGGAATTATCCGATTTGGTTTAGGATTATTTCCCGAAACTTGGGCGATCGTTGCGCCTGGTTTAGCGATTATCGGGGCAATTAGCGCGGTTTACGGTGCGGTAACGGCGATCGCTCAAAAAGACATCAAGCGCATGGTTGCCTATAGTTCGATCGGACACATGGGTTATGTCATGCTGGCTGCGGCTGCTGCTACTGAGTTGAGTACGGTCGGCGCAGTAGCGCAAATGGTTGCCCACGGTCTAATTTTGGCAATTCTATTTAACTTGATTGGTGTTATTGAAACTAAAGTCGGGACTCGCGAACTTGATGTCTTGAATGGATTGATGAGTCCAATTCGCGGATTACCATACATTAGCGCCCTTCTAGTGATGGGAGGTATGGCAAGTGCGGGAATTCCGGGCATGACTGGTTTTATTGCCGAATTTTTAGTCCTGCAAGGCAGCTACGCTAGATTTCCCTTACCTACCCTCGTTTGCGTCATCTGTACGGGGTTAACAGCGGTATATTTTGTGATTTTGCTCAACCGGACTTGCTTCGGCAAGCTAGACAACAAAACAGCTTACTATCCCGTCGTCACCTGGTCGGAAAAAATTCCTGCCCTCGTTCTCACAGTCTTGATCCTATTTTTGGGCATTCAACCTACTTGGTTAGTACGTTGGAGTGAAACCACTACCACTGCTATGGTTGCTTCCGTCCGCGTCAACACTACACAGCAAATTGCGATTAAAAATTAGCTAGGCGCACGGCTATGCGCCCCTACGATTCCCTACAACTTCTGTACGGGCGGGTTCACCGGACATCTCTGTTATGAGTGAAGTATCTTGGTGAACCCGCCCCTGCAAATCCCCACTACTCACTACTCACTCCCATCATGGTACTTGCTCAAGAAAAAGCTACAGCGAAACTGCCCCCATCCAAGCATGAATTTGCCGATATCATCCATCGCTTAGAAGCAGGTGGGGCGATGCTACCAGATACACCAGAAAACCTGATGCAAATTATCGGTATTTACAAGGCTTATGCCGTACCGATGGATTTCTACTGGCGCGACTTGCTTTATATTGGCGAACGAGTCTTTCTCGATCCGCTACCTTTCTTTAAATACTTCATTCCTCAAGAGTATTTAGACCTGCACAATCATTATGCAGGCGACGATGCTGATTTGCGAATTTGGCGGGGACCAGCCACAGCGCATCCCGAACTACTTGCCTTTATGGAAAAAGGTGAAACCCGCAAGATGCCTAGATTGCTGCATCACTGGTTCCACGATCGCATCAACATGGAATTTGCCGAAGAATGTATGCGGGCAATGCTGTGGCACGGTAGAGATATGGGTTATGGCAAATTCGATGCCTATCTCGATTCAGATGAATATAAGGCAAATGCCGATCGCGCCATTAAAGCTTATTTCAAGTACAATCCAGCCATGCTGGGGCTGTATAAGTTATTTCCAGAAATGTTCTTAGAACAGTGCCGTCAGGCTTCTTATTACGCCAACCTGGGCTTATTCTGGGAGGTGATGGCTCCAGTCTTCTTCGAGATGTCTGATATTTACGATGAAGGCGGATTTAAGGGAGTCCCCGACGCGATGAATTTCTTGGTGAATGGAATTTTTGCGATCGCGGGTCGTCCAATTTACCACCACGTTTACATTCGCGGCGAACGCTACGAAATTATTCCTAAATCAAAAGGGTTTACCTGGCTTTACGAAGCGGCGTTACCTTATGTTGAAGCTGTTTTCTACCGCACCTCTCCTTTCCGTGGAACGAAATCATATAATGCCCAAGCCGGACAAATTCCTACTGAACAAAAAGATTTTCACTATGGTGTTTTATATGCAGATAAATTCCCTGTAGGTACGGCTGGTATTCCACCTACGTTGTTAGCACAAGATATGTATCATTTCTTGCCTCAATATCTTCGAGATTATTACCAGCAGCACTGTCGCGGCGAAGATGATATTTTAGTGCAATTGGGTATTACGTTCCAGCGATCGATGTACTGCGTAACTTCGGCAGTTATTCAAGCGTTGAGAACTGCATTGTTGTATCCGTTAGACGATCCAAATCCAAGACATTTGCAAGCAAATCGAGAGTTTTTTGAAAAGCAAATTAATCGCTTCTGTCGTCCAGAATTTGGTATGAGAGATGCGGCACGTTTGCGGCAAATTCAGTCTGCGGATTATCGATAGAAGATCCCCCAACCCCCCTTTTTAAGGGGGCTTTTTTATTCTCACGATCCTGCTTACCAAGTGAAGAAGATCCCCCAACCCCCTTCAAAAGGGGGCTTTTTGATAATAGGCAAATTTTTAACAAAAGTAAGGGTACGATCTTCAAGATTTTTCAGTAATTACTCTGAAACAAATACGACCGTTCATATTTTATGATTGAAAAAAGCTGTTCTAAAGCCAGATCGTCTTTTCTTATCAAGCAAACTCCAAATAAATGTCTATTCCGGATTTTCAAAGTTTAATGTTACCCTTGTTGAAGATTTTAGAAGACGAGCAAGATTATTTTATCCGTGATATTATTGAAACTTTAGCATGGGAATACAATTTAACTAGTTCTGAAAAATCAAAACTATTACCAAGCGGTCAGCAACCAATTTTTGATAATCGAGTGGGTTGGGCTAAAACTTACTTAAAAAAAGCAGGACTTGTTGAATCACCTAAAAGGGGATATGTAAAGATAACCAAAAGAGGATTAGGAGTTATTAAACAAAATTTAGACTTTATTGATAGAGAGTTTTTAATGCAATATCCCGAGTTTATGAAATTTCAAAAGATTTCAAAAACATTAAAAGACGATTTCGATACTAATGAATGGGATGAAATAGAATGGAACGAACCAGAAGAATATGATTTTTCAGTCAAGTCATCTAATAAGACAGAAATATTAAAACTTGTCAATGCTAGAAATGATGCTTTGCAAACGTTAATAGTTGAAGCAGAAAACGATCTCATTATCATTAATTATTACTACAACAATCAAAAACTGGAAACTATTTGGAATCGCTCTACCGCTTTGGCGATTGCTAATGCTATTCAACAGTACTATAGCTATTAATGCACTCTAGTTCCCCCCTTTTTAAGGGGGTTGGGGGGATCTCCGAGGACTCAGAATGAATCGCGAAAACCTACTCAACACAGACTTCCACCTACCCTACAATCCACAACTCGTAGAAAGAGCAAAAGAATTACGCAAAAACATGACTCCAGCAGAAAAGCTCCTCTGGAATCATTATCTAAGAAAGTTCAAATATCGAGTTTTAAGACAAAGACCTATAGATAATTTCATTGTTGATTTCTACTGTGCAGAATTAAAATTAGTTATCGAAGTTGATGGAGATAGCCATTTTACAGATGATGGCAAAATTTATGATTTAGAAAGAAGTGCCAAACTAGAAGGCTATGGACTGAAGGTAATTAGATTTACCAATAACGAAGTATTGAACAATATAGAGGGAGTTTGTCATGAGATTGAGGAAGCGATCGCACTTCATTCCTAGCAAGAAGATCCCCCAACCCCCCTTCAAAAGGGGGCTTTTTATGTAAACATCAATTGCCTTAAAAAGGGGAGCTTTTTGTGATACCAATTCTATTTATCCTTGCACTAAATCGGTCGCTCATAGCCCCCCTTGTAAGGGGGGTTGGGGGATCTTCCGTGGCGCAGTCAGATCAAAATGGTATGAGGATATCTGCGATCGCTTGCGAAATTGGTAAACCAGCATGTTTTTCCAACCAATAGAACTCTCCTACGGGATTAATTTCTAAAAATATATAACGCCCGTCTGGAGTCAAAATGAGATCGAATGCTCCATAGTTTAACTGAAAATATGTCATCATCTGTCGCAATCTTACAGCAAGTTCTTGAGGAAGAGTGTAAGGTTGCCAAGCATCAATCAAAGTCAATCCTTGTCGCCGCCAGTCATGACGCGCTTCAGGAGAAACTTGAGAATCAATAGCAGCTGTAAATACGTGCTGTCCGACAATTGTTGTCCTTAGTTCTAATGCTTTAGGAATGTTTTCTTGAAAGCACATCGGACAGAAACGCAGTCCCTCTAGGTTATCTAAATCCTCTGGCTTGACTGGATTAGTGAAAACAACTTGCTCTTGTCCTCGATCGTAGATTGCAAAGGTAGTGAGCATTTTTGTCACCATACCCGAACTGCACTCTCGTGCAAATTCCAACACTGCTTGGGGATTGTTTGTAATCAGAGTACGCGGAGTTTCTAAACCAAGCGATCGCGCAATTTGTAATTGTAATTGCTTGTGTTCTGCACGGCGAATATGGGACACGGAGTCAAGGTGAAAAATCTTGAGGCTAGCGATCGCCCCTAGAATCGTAGCTTGCGACTCTTGAACTGAGGCTTGGCGTAGTTGCGCATCCATTGTTGTCGGAATCCTTGCACCCATGCGAATGCGCCGATACCAAACTGCGGACACATCTTGTAAATTGAGTTGATTTGCGCCATCAATCAGCACAAACCGTTCCGTTCCCAGTCCGAAATAAACCTCTAACTGCGTCTGCGTCGGAAAGCGATCGGTATCAAAGCGAAATGTCTTTCCACCTTGAGCTGCGATCGCATCCATAACTAAGGAAATACCCTCATGATCTCGACTATGAGTCACGATCAAAACTGTCATATTGTTATACTCCAATTTGCGATCGCCAACTCGTAATTCGTAGCCATTATTCTCCACATTATTGCTATAAAATTATTTTTCATCACCAAGCTAGGAGCTTGTACCCAGAGTTAATAAATTACGAATTACGAATTACGAATTACAAATTATTTCTTGTAATAATCAGAGATTGATGGGAACTTTGGAAACTCAGGCATAGATGGCATCTTAAATACATCGATTGAGGGGAATTCATAACCTTTATTCCCACCATCAACGTCAACGTCAGATGGATACGCTAGCGTTGTTGCAGCATATTCGCTACCACCACTCACAGATGCCATTTCTGCTTCTGAAAGTTCTGCTCCAAATTGTCCTTCTAGAAAGTGGGCGAAAAAAGGAATTGGTGAATTTAAATTCCGTGAGTTCATATCAGACATAGATTTTATTTACCTCCGATTGGTTAATTCAGGTTGCAGCAATAACTCAGCAAACTCTTATCAAAAGAATTTAGAATTCTAGTCGTAGAATTATGAATGACAAACCCCACAGACAAATCTACGGGGCTGAAAATAGAAAAATCTAATTTTTCACGCCTTGTATGGGTTTGAAAGCATTCAACTTATTCTGAATTGCCAATTCCAAATTCTAAATTTTTAAGTTGTATTGCTAAGCTTTAATTAGCAACCTATACTCACCACTTCATCCAGCAGTATAGAGGTTACGCATGGCTTTACAAAAATTTATTTGGGGCATACAAAAACGCAAGGGTACGATCGGGTATCAGATATCGTCAAGGGCGGGTTTCGATCGAAGATTTCTTGCCGTCAGCCGTAAATCTTTTGCTAAACCCGCCCGTACAAGAGTCAGGAGCCGATTGGTAATTGCCCCCTCAGCCCCCTGGGCTCCCTCAGCTTCCCCAGCTCTCTTCTCTAGGGTACTTCAATCGGAATCAAAGCATTCTCAGGTAAATACTGCTGGAATCTACCCTCGTCCGCCAATACTAAAACTAAGCGTAAAGGGTAATCAGGTGGCATTTGCAGATCTGCCCAAGGAACTGCGACTTCTAAACAACGCTCCAACGCTACTTGAGCGCGACTGGCGCGGGGATGCCATTGATAGTGTTCTCCCGCCTCTTGAAAGTGAACCGATTGTGTCAGTAAGTTAACTTCCAAGCGATGGTGAAACATATAGTTCATTGGCGATTGCTCTGGCAAGTCTACCAAAGGTGCGGGGCTGTTATGCATGGTGCGATCGGGATAGAACCAGAGTAAATTGAGTTCTGGTGGCAAGTCCTGACCCGGCTTTGCCCCTGTTTTGAAATCTAATCTGAGATAGAAATTTAGGTGATCTACCCCATACCAAATGCGCTGAACCGTGCTGCTTTGATGCATCGTTCCCCGCGCTCCCCCAACTTCTAAGCGTCCGGCTTTGTCCCAGTCTTGCTCGTCGCCCATGCCATCAATATTAGGGTGAATAAAGCTTTGAGGGCGATGGTCGGCAGGAGCAGCATGAATTTCCACCGGACGCAACAGCACTGGAGGAACGGGTTGATTTAAGGCTTGATAAATGCCACACAAATGCTCTCGAAATAACTGGTCGAAGATAGCATCGTGATTGGAGGAATGACCTTCACCAAACCACCAAAACCAATCGGAACCCTCAGCAGCGTACAAAGCTTCCCAAACTTCGGGGTTATTCTCTTCTGTCGCCTCTGGATGCTGTGCCAATACCTCTCTCGCTGCTGCTAGCAAGTCCCAAGCTCGATTTTTTGCCGGGTCGCCAATCCAAGTGGTAAAGCTGCCATCTACCCAGGAACCGCTGTGTAATTTCTCACCTGGAATTGTTGCAGTTGGGGGAAAAGCATCGATAAATTCCGAGACGGTGACGAGTTTGATATGAGGATGGTTGCTGAGAGTTTGATATAAGTTTTCTAAGAAGGGTTTGCCATCTTGAGGATAGTATTCCCAGCAGTTTTCTCCATCTAATGCAATCGTGACCAGCCAAGGTTGTTCTAAGCTAGTCCGTTCGCCTTCTTGGTGATGTTTGAGCTGATGGGCGATCGACTCTAAATGTCCCACCAAATCTGCTGCGGCGCGTTTAGGTGGCATCGACCCATATGTAAAACCAATTAAATCAGACAGTCGATGATCGCGAAAGACAATAGATAAATCTCCCGCTGCTGTCTGCAAGCGATAGGGACGGTATAACAATTCTGGTTCGATGACATTTCCCGCCCCGTCACGGTGGAAAAAGTGCTTGAGCGTCCACCCTAAAACGGCTTCATCAGAGACGATCCAATTAAATCCTTGCTTGATAATATAGGGGAGAATTTCAGGGCTGACAGACTGTTCGGAGGGCCACAAACCCCTGGGTACTTGTCCAAAGCGGTCTTCGTATAACTCCCATGCTTTTTGCAAGTGACGCGGAATATCTTCTGCCCACTGAAAGCGGTAGTTAGGCAGATTCATATTCGGTACGGCAACCCGACCGGAGTTAGTATCGGCAAGTAAAGGCAGAATTGGATGAGTATAAGGCGAGGTAGTAACTTCTAATTGCCCCGTTTTTTGCATGTGGCGATGTTGGGGGACAATCCGACTGATAATTTCCCTTTGTTTAGAATAAATCCGCTGGCGATCGCTTAAAGTAAAACCCCGACCTTGCTGCAACCATTGAGCAATTTCGGGGTCGTCCCAAAAAATTGGATCGATCCAAACTAAATTATGCCAAGCCAGTAGATCGCCGTAATCTTCCTTCTGCCAATTGTCTAAACACCAAGCTGCACCGCGTTCCTGCCGTTGATGGTACAACTCTGCATAACGGGGGTGGGGATCGATCAGGGTATGATGGTTGGCATCAAAAAAGTTAGCAATAATAAATTGTTGCTGCTCCCTTTGCAGTTGCTCTGTAGGTGTCAAGCTAACTGTCAGATATGGATCGAAAGCAGTCCCAGCAATGTAATCTTCTAGTTGCAGAATCAGAGAAGGAACGAGGTTAACCGTTTGATGTAACTTAGGATAACGCTCTAGAATTAACACCAAATCCAGATAGTCTTTTGTTCCGTGCAACCTGACCCACGGCAAGCGATACTGATTGGATGTAGAAGCAGAACTGCGATCGCGACTTTTATACAGTGGTTGGTGCTGATGCCAGACGAATGCAACGTATAAAGGATGGGGCATAGGTATCGATCGGTAGTTGGTAGTTGGTAGTTGGTAATTGGTAATTGGTAATCGGTGGTAGACGCTACACGGAGTGAAGACAGTCAACCGTCAACCGCGAACTGTCAACCATTAACCCATTACCCATTACCCATTACCCATTACCTCATCGCTAGATTACTTGTTCGACTTCAGCGATTTCGGGGATCATTTCCCGCAAACGGCGCTCGATTCCCATTCTCAGAGTCATGGTAGAACTAGGGCAAGAACCACAAGCTCCTTGTAACCGCAACCGCACGATTGGACCGTCGAGTTCGACGAGTTCTACGTTGCCACCATCTGACATCAGATAGGGGCGCATTTCATCCAAAACTGTTTCTACATTATCTGTTGTAAGTTCCATAGAATTAGACCTTTGTTTAACAAACTTGCTAAAACGATCCTAGCTCTAGTCAGTTGTCAGTTATCAGTTGTCACAGAAGAAAGGTAACAGGGAACAGTAACCAATTACCAATTACCAATTACCAACTACCAACTACCAACTACCAACTAAACAGCAACAGCCTCTAGTAGTTTGACATTAGAGAAGTTAAACTCAGTTTTAATTCGTTCTTGTTGCTGATAGTCTTCTACGGTTTGCTTGGTCATGACGTAATAGTCACCAAATTTTTCGTAAAAGTCTTGAAACTTTAATACCTTGATGACTTCGTTAGTTTGGGGATTGCGGAACACCGCATCGTAGCGACTAGCTACGTACCCTCCGCCTGTATCTAAGCTATCGTGAGTATCGATGACAAAAGCCATGCGACCCATAACGCGGCTGACTTGGCAAATCTCCGTACCGCGCACTTTATAGTTAGAACCCATAGCATCGCCTTTGACCAGGATTTCTACTGCGCCACTGTCATCGAGTTTACCGAGGCTAAACTCATTTTTGCCGTGAGACTGCTCGAATTGCGATCGCTTGCGGTGAGTAACAATATCTCGTAGCTGCGTATAAACGCTTTCTTGTACTTTTTCGTCTTCTATGCCTGTAACTTCTACGCTCAAATCGCGATTTATCCGAATTCTACCCGTGTAGACTTCATTACCTTGCGTCAATTGCACGTCTGCGCTGTAACCAGGAAAGTTTTCATCCCAGGTATAGCGGTTTTCATAAGCCGTCTTGAATAAGTCTCGCGCACTTGTTTGCTCTGTCATGGCATTGTTGTGACTTCACCTTTTACAGTGTAGTCCGAATGAGGAGTGAGGAGCGAGGGAAAGAGAGTAGTGCGTGGTGTGTGGTGTGGTGCGTGATAAAAGGGTGTAGGGTGTGGAGATTGTAAATTTCTTTCTCCCTAACTCCTCACTCCTCGCTCCTCACCCCTCACTCCCCATCTCCCAGTCCTAATACCATCAACGGCTCTTGATACAAAGGGACTGTAAAGGTAACTGTGGAACCGAGTCCCTCACCCATACTGTAAAAATTGACCGTTCCCCCCATAGCTTCAACTAGCTTTTGGGATATTGTTAATCCCAAACCAGTACCACCATACTGCCGCGTGCGAGAGCCGTCTACTTGGCTAAAGGATTGAAATAGTTTATCTTGCTTATCTAAAGAAACACCAATGCCCGTATCGGCAACACGAACTTTCACCATTCCCGGTAGGACTTGATTTTGAAAAATGGTTTTTTTCCGAGTGATATCCGCACTAATGGTGACTCCGCCTTCATGGGTAAATTTGATCGCGTTCCCGACCAAATTTAGCATCACTTGCAATAGCCTTTGGTAATTACCTAAGACAATAATTTCATCTGCCGTAGGTGGTAATTGGATCTGCAAACTTAAATTTTTCTGCTCGGCTTGGGTTCTGGTAAAGTCTTCGAGATCGCTAAATAGCTCGTTGAGTCTAACTTGACCTAACTCCAAATCCATTTTGCCTGCTTCAATTTTGGCAATATCTAGAATGTCGTTAATGATATTGAGCAGGTGCAAGCCAGAGCGATAGGCTTCTTGGATAAATTCTTCCTGTTCTTCAGGATCGTCTGCCATCCCCTCCAGCACTAACTTTAAAAATCCCAGCATTCCATTGAGCGGCGTGCGGAGTTCGTGGGAAGTGTTAGCGAGAAATTCGCTTTTAAGGCGAGAGGCTTCTTCTGCTTGTTGGCGAGCTTCTTCTAGCTGCTTGTAGAGAGTAGCATGGGCGATCGCCGTACCAATTTGATCGGCTAAATCTCGGACTAACTCGATTTCTTCCGTCGTCCACTGGCGTAAGCGAGGGATCGGATGCAACATCGAATTACTGTGAGTCTGTGGTTGAAGGCTGCGTTCGCAATGCTGCAAGCAAATTAAGCCGTTAGGCTTATCGCGATCGACCGTTGCTAATAGTAAGATTGATTGTTGAAACTGGGGATTTTCTGTCTTTTCGATCGCCACAGGTGCAAGAGTCTCTAAAGCCTGACAGTAACCTGGTTCGTGCATGATATCAATTGATTGACCCAGCATCGATCGCACTGCCATTTGGCGATACTCAGCTACCACTTGTAAATGGAGATCTTCCGGTCTATACGAGCAGATAATACAATGACTGACACCCAAGGCTTGACCCAAACTTTCTACAGTTTGCTGCCAAATTGTATTTAGATCTAACGTGCGGCGGATGTTACGCGCAATTTGACTGAGAAGCTTTTTAGACGAAACTGAACCGAGCGATCCCATTGCCGTAGTCGCCAATTCCGAATAGACATCGGCTACTACTTCGTTGTCTATTTCTTCTAAGTGTCGCCCTATGACTAAAACAGAAGTAGCCGATCCCGTTGCGGGTAAAATTGGGCTAATTGCCAACTCAAATCCAAACAATTTTTGTCCGTAGCGAAATACACAGTGACAGCGTTCGGGAACAAGACTTTCCAAAATCCTTTGCACCCGTCTTAAGTAGGGAGTTGGATCTAAAGGTCCAAATGTCTGTTCTAAAGATTGTCCTACAATCCGCTCTTGCTGCAAACCTACACTATCGGCTTGTTGCCATGAGAAATAAAGATAGCAACCCGAGCTATCCTGTACGTAGGCTAATTCAGCTCCTAGAGATGATAGAGAGCCGCTGGAATTCATACCAAATGACTCGAATGAAGATGTGAAAGCTGGCTGATGGGAATCTGTATTAGCACTCATTACTAAAGATAGTTCGACACAGCGCAAGTCGAATGACTCGACAAACATTTGCTTCGAGTTTGGCACAAAAGCTGATAGATTGGGAATTTTGCTTGGTGTCGCCAGCAATCTACCAAGCACTCTAGTCAAGAGAGCGTTACCAAGTTAGATGAAAACTGTTAATCGTTCCACTCACCGCGCGGTGGTACGGGTGTACGAGGAATCGTACGGGTTAGTTCATCATCTCGCTGCGTTTCACCGCGTAACCATTGACGGATCGCGACTTCAATCACTTTACTCGGATCGTTAGTTAAATGCTGAATTTGATCGACGAGTTCCGAATCTAAATGAATAGAGAGTTTTACCTTGTCGAGGTTTGCGTCTGATGTATCGATGTTGTCATTCATAAGCGCTAAACGGTAATTGATTTAGCAAACGTAACTTTTGCCATGCTTGGCTTGCAGCTCTTCCTGCGCAGCTATCTAAACTAGAACAGGACTTTTGCGGCGCTACTCAATGGCGATCGCGTCCGAATAGGTCTATTGTAAGCGCGATCGGCGACCAGTTAGCAGTGACTAGTGGCTGGTGACTAGTGACTAGATGAAGAATCCTACTACTAGCTGCAACGACACACAAGGTTAGTTCAAGATGATGCTTGTCAAATGCTTTTGGGCAGAGGGTCGAGTTTGGCTAACGTCATGTGTCAATCCAACTAGCCGCCAGCCACTAGCCACTTCCTACTCCCTCAATAAAAGATTAAAATGCGTTAAGTACGATCGCTATTTGCTTGCTGCTAAATCGTAAAAAATATGACAGATGTTTCCGCCGAACGCATTCGTAATTTTTCTATTATCGCTCACATCGATCATGGGAAATCAACACTAGCCGATCGCTTGTTGCTGACAACTGGTACGGTTGCGGAACGGGTGATGAAGCAGCAGTTTCTCGACAATATGGAGTTAGAACGAGAGCGCGGCATTACGATTAAGTTACAAGCGGCTCGGATGAACTATCAAGCAAAGGACGGAGAAGCTTACGTCCTGAATTTAATTGATACCCCAGGACACGTTGACTTTTCTTATGAAGTGTCTCGCTCTTTAGCAGCGTGTGAGGGAGCATTATTAGTTGTCGATGCTTCCCAAGGAGTAGAGGCGCAAACTCTAGCAAATGTCTACTTAGCCTTGGAGCATGACTTAGAAATCATTCCCGTATTGAATAAAATTGACTTGCCAGGGGCAGAACCAGAACGGGTGATTGAGGAGATCGAACAAATTATTGGCTTAGATTGCAGCAATGCAATTTTAGCATCGGCAAAAGAGGGAATCGGCATTGACGAGATTTTAGAGGCGATCGTCCAGCGCGTACCACCTCCACGTAATACGATTAACGATCCCTTACGGGCGTTAATTTTTGATAGCTACTACGATAGTTACCGAGGCGTAATCGTCTATTTTCGCGTCATGGATGGTACGGTGAAAAAAGGCGATCGCGTCCGTTTGATGGCATCGAAAAAAGAATACGAAATTGACGAATTAGGTGTCCTCTCTCCAAATCAAAAGCAAGTCGAAGAACTGCACGCCGGAGAAGTCGGTTATCTCGCCGCCGCCATTAAAGCTGTAGCCGATGCGCGGGTGGGCGATACAATTACCCTAGCAGCAAAACCAGCAACTCAGGCTTTACCAGGTTACACCGAAGCAAAGCCGATGGTATTTTGCGGGATGTTTCCCACTGACTCAGACGAGTTTGAAAATCTGCGCGATGCTCTGGAAAAGCTGAGGCTTAACGATGCAGCCTTGCAATACGAACCGGAAACCTCAAGCGCGATGGGGTTTGGTTTCCGCTGCGGTTTCTTGGGATTGTTACACATGGAAATCGTCCAAGAACGTTTAGAACGCGAATACGATTTAGATTTGGTAATTACAGCTCCATCGGTAGTTTACAAAGTAGTTACCAACAACGGCGAAGAAATTTATGTTGATAATCCCAGCAAGTTACCAGCACCCAACGAACGGGAAAGCATTGCTGAACCCTACGCTCAAGTAGAAATGATTACGCCAGAATCTTTTGTTGGCACGTTGATGGAGTTGTGTCAAAATCGGCGGGGAATCTTCAAAGATATGAAATATCTTACCCAGGGGCGGACGACATTAACTTATGAATTGCCTTTGGCAGAGGTAGTCACAGACTTTTTCGATCAAATGAAGTCGCGATCGCGCGGATATGCCAGCATGGAATATCATCTGATTGGCTACCGCGAAAATCCCTTAGTCCGCCTAGATCTGATGATCAACGGCGATCCGGTAGACTCTTTAGCAATGATCGTCCATCGTGACAAAGCCTATGGTGTCGGACGCGCGATGGCAGAAAAATTGAAAGAACTGATCCCCCGCCATCAATTTAAAGTCCCCATCCAAGCCGCCATTGGCAGCAAAGTTATCGCCAGCGAACACATTCCCGCACTGCGTAAAGACGTACTCGCCAAATGCTACGGTGGTGACATCAGCCGCAAGAAAAAACTCTTGCAAAAGCAAGCTAAAGGTAAAAAGCGAATGAAAGCCGTCGGTACGGTAGACGTACCCCAAGAAGCATTTATGGCTGTACTAAAATTGGATGGTTCGCAGTAGTGGGTGGCTGGTGGCTAGTGGCTAGTGGAACCAGAATTGCTTCCTTGTCCCCCTTGTCCTCGCGACTCTTCCAGCAGGCGATCGCCAAGAAGATCTAAATTAGTATCAGTATCTTGCCATTTTCCCAGAACCATGAATAAAATCGTCGTCGGTCTTTCTGGTGGAGTTGACAGTTCCACCGCCGCCGCCATTCTACATAACCAAAGATATGATGTCGTTGGTCTGACCCTTTGGCTGATGAAAGGCAAAGGACAATGCTGTTCGGAGGGAATGGTAGATGCTGCGTATATCTGCGAACAATTGGGTATTCCACATCACATTGTCGATATGCGGGAAGTTTTTCAAACCCACATCATCGACTACTTAGTCTCTGGATATAGCGACGGTATTACCCCACTACCCTGTTCGCAGTGCAACAAAACGGTAAAATTCAGCCCTATGTTGCAGTATGCTAGGGAAAAATTGGGTGTAGACAAAATTGCGACGGGACACTACGCTCGAATTACTCACGACCCAACATCGGGACGTTATCAATTGCGACGAGCTGTAGATCGTAATAAGGATCAGTCGTACTTTTTATACGATTTGACCCAAGATGTTTTAGCAGGTGTCGTATTTCCATTAGGCGAAAAACTAAAAGCTGAAACGCGCCAAATCGCCTCCGAATACAATTTGAAAACAGCCGACAAGCCAGAAAGCCAAGACTTGTGCTTGATTGAAAGTCACGGTTCTATGCGGGAGTTTTTGGATAGATACATTGCTCCCAAAAAAGGCGAAATTATCGATGCTACTGGTAAGGTACTCGGACAACACGATGGCGTGCATCATTATACGATTGGGCAGCGCAAGGGTTTGGGAATTGCCGCAGCCGAACCCCTGTACGTGATTGGCTTAGATCCGGTAATGAATCGAGTGATTGTGGGCGATCGCACGACTGCTAACCAGTTAGAATGTACCGTTGGGCGGGTAAACTGGGTTTCTATCTCCGAACCCAATGCACCGATTCGCGCTCAAGTTCAAGTGCGATATCGTTCGACTGCGGTAGATGTAACAGTGGTTCCTTTGGCAAATTCTCGCGTCAAGTTGGTATTTGACGAACCCCAATTTAGCATTACCCCCGGACAAGCTGCTGTTTGGTACGACGGTGATGTTGTCCTGGGTGGTGGAATTATTGAAAAGCCAGCACAGAATTGATTTCGTATACACGTAGGGGCGCACAGCTGTGCGCCCCTACAAGTTATATATTTCACCCAATGTAGAGACGTTACATGTAACGTCTCTACAACAACGCCTCTACAAGGATTATCGTTTAGCCAGCTTTTTCGATAGCTTCCGCAGCCGAATCGATTTAGGGGTCACTTCTACTAACTCGTCGGGTCCAATGTACTCTAGAGCGCGTTCTAGGCTCATGTCTACGGGTGCTTGCAACTGGACTAGTTCATCACCGCTAGCAGCACGGTGGTTGGTTAGCTGTTTGGTTTTGCAAACATTCAGTTCTAAGTCTTGCGGGCGGTTATGTTCGCCCACAATCATACCTTTGTAGACTTTAGTACCTGGAGTGATAAAGAATACGCCTCTGTCTTCAGCATTCTTCATGGCGTAGAAGGTGGCTACTCCCTCTTCAAAAGAAATCAGTACGCCGTTGCGACGGGCTTCAATTTCCCCAGAAATAGCACGGTATTCGAGGAAGCTGTGGTTCATAATTCCTTCACCACGAGTCATCCGCATAAACTCACCTCGGAAGCCAACTAATCCACGGGCGGGAATGACGAAATCGAGTTGAGTGCGTCCGTTACCCCCAACTTGCATATCTTGCATTTCACCCCGACGCTGTCCCAGGCGTTCGATACAACTACCTACGGCTTCTTCCGGTACGTCTAACACCAGATATTCAAACGGTTCGCAGGGTTGTCCACTGACTTCGCGATAGATTACCTGTGGCTGAGAAACTTGGAATTCGTAACCTTCACGTCGCATGGTTTCAATTAAGATTCCCAAGTGGAGTTCGCCGCGTCCCGAAACTAAGAATTTATCGGGGGAGTCGGTTTCTTCCACGCGCAGAGCGACGTTAGTTTCCAATTCTCGCATCAAGCGATCGCGTACCTGTCTGGAAGTCACAAAATTTCCTTCTTGTCCGGCAAAGGGCGAGTCGTTGACGGAAAATGTCATTTGTAAGGTCGGCTCGTCCACTTTAATCAGTGGTAATGCCTGGGGTTCGTTAGGACAGGTAATCGTTTCGCCAATATTAGCATCGGCAAATCCGGCGATCGCAATAATGTTACCCGCAGATGCTTCTTCTTGGTCGATCCGTTTTAAACCCTCAAAGCCCATCAATTTTGTGACTTTGCCTTTAACAATTTCCCCCGTGTCGCGGATCAAAGCGGCTTGCTGTCCGACGCGGATCGTACCATTATGGATTTTACCAATCGCAATTCGTCCTACATACTCCGAGTAATCTAGAGTCGTGACCTGCAACTGCAATGGCTTTGCCGGATCGCCTACAGGTGGTGGAACGTGACGTAAAATCGCATCAAATAGGGGCTGCATGTCTACCCCTTCTGCTTCTAAATCTTCTTTGGCATAGCCGCTTAAACCAGAAGCAAATAAATAAGGGAAATCGCACTGGTCATCGTCTGCACCCAGTTCCAAAAACAGATCCAAAACTTTATCAACTGCACCGTGAGGATCTGCCTGGGGTCGGTCAATTTTATTAACCACAACAATCGGGCGCAGTCCCTTTTCTAGGGCTTTTTTCAGCACGAAGCGCGTTTGCGGCATCGGTCCTTCGTTGGCATCTACAATCAAGATACAACCGTCAACCATGCCCAAAACTCGTTCGACTTCGCCGCCAAAGTCAGCGTGACCGGGAGTATCGACAATGTTGATCAGCGTTTCTTTGTAGCGCACCGCTGTATTTTTTGACAAGATGGTAATGCCTCGCTCTCGTTCCAAGGCATTTGAGTCCATCACGCAATCAGGTACGTCTTCCCCTTCGCGGAAGATGCCAGATTGTCTCAGGAGGGCATCAACGAGAGTAGTTTTGCCGTGATCGACGTGGGCGATAATGGCGACGTTGCGAATGGGGAGCGTCATAAGGGCGTTCCAGAGTTTTGTATAGGATAATTAAGCTGATACAGTGTTAGCAGCCTTTAGCAGAATTGAGTCAATAATAGCAATTCTGTAAATATGCCTTAATAATTGTAGCTTATGAGGGGAGTCGGGAGTCGGTACGATCGGATTGTCGATCGCGTTTCCTCAAATACAGTGCGTAATGCTGCTACAGAATCCGAGGGAAGGATTTGTTCGATTACCTGCAAGATTTGCTTCCATTGGTCTAACTCAGTCTGGGAAGCTGCTTGCTGCAATTTTTGCTGGTAGAATGCTTCCCAAAATTGGGGGGCTTGTTTTTTGTGCTTGGCAAACCGCTTGCGCCAGCGAAAAAAATCTTTGTTTGTTGGCGGTTCGACTCCGAGGATCGGAGGTAAATCGGCATAGCTGACAAACGTACTCACGCCTTTACCGACAACGTGGATGACGTAGCGCCAGCAGTCGATTTTGTAGATTTGCTCTGGTTGCAAGTTAAGGCAAAGAGCGATCGCTTCTGTGGTAACAAATCGCGCTAAAGGATGAATATACTTTGCTTGCGTGTTTTCTGTTGCTATCATATTAATGAATTCTCACTTTGTAGTGAAAAATCTCTACTCCTGGTAGCGATTTTCTACTTTGTGGGTTGTATTTTGACAAAGCGGTCGTCACAGTTTGCCAGACCAGGGCGATCGCTTTTAATAGATTTAAGTATTATAGAACGCTTCAGCTGACAAGTCAACGGCATGTCAACAAACGGATTAGTACGATTAAAAATTAGAGAATTTGCTGCAAAAGAAGGGTGGACGTTAAAAGAAGTTTCCGACCGATCGGGAGTAGCTTACGGTACAGTGAAAACTTATGCTGCTTCTCCTGGAATGGCAATGGCAGATATTAACGCATTGCGGAAGTTAGCACAGACTTTTGACGTGATCATCGAAGACTTACTAGAAGTCGTAAAAGAATAGGCGATCGTTAATCTTAACTGACTGCAAAATCGAATTACCTATAGTGAATGACTCAACTACCGCAATTACATTGCTCGATATGCAGTACATACATTTGCAGATAGATTTAAAGGATACAATTTGAATCTATCAAAAATACATTGTTATGAATAATACTAAAGAATTTTACGTTATCATTGAACGGGATGAAGATGGATATTATGTAGGAGAAGTTCCTCAGCTTAAAGCCTGTTACAGCCAAAGCGAAACTATTGACGAGCTAATAGCAAATATTAAAGAAGTCATCGAACTTTGTTTGGAAGAAGAGGAGTACGAAAACTTACCGGAGTTTGTAGGTATCCAAAAGGTAGTAAAATAATACCAAAAGTACCTGCTGTTACAGGCAGTGAAGTTATTCATGCTCTTGAGAAAGTGGGCTTTCAAGTAGTTCGACAAAAGGGCATTTATGTCAGAATGCAGCATGAAGACGGAAGAGTAGTGACGATTCCCGTTCATGCTGGTAAAAATGTCGGCAGAGGTCTACTACGTAAAATCTTACGTGATGCCAAGATGACAAGAGAAGAGTTGATAGACCTGCTTTGAAGAAAATGCTTTCCAGCCGCTTTATCGAAGCACTGACTTACGCTACAGAACTCCATGCAAAGCAAGTGCGTAAAAGTTCCGGCGTGCCTTATATTTCTCACCTGCTAGGCGTAACCAGTATTGCTTTAGAATATGGAGCAAACGAAGATGAAGCGATCGCAGCTTTACTCCATGATGCAATTGAAGACCAAGGGGGTGCGGCGACAAGAGAAGAAATTCGCCGTCGTTTTGGCGATACAGTTACCGCGATTGTAGACGGTTGCACCGACGCAGAAACAATCCCCAAACCACCTTGGAGACAGCGCAAGGAAGCTTATATCGCCACTATTCCTCAAGCATCCCCATCGATAATTTTAGTCTCAGCTGCCGACAAACTACACAACGCCAGGTCGATCTTAAAAGACTATCGCACTTTAGGCGAAACCGTATGGGAACGATTTAAAGGTGGTAAAGACGGTACGCTATGGTACTATCGCGCCGTTATCGAAGCTTTTATCGCTAGAGAAAAGACACCTTTAATTAAAGAATTAGAACGAGTCGTTGCAGAATTAGAACAACTAGTGAAGGATGATAATAGGTAATTGGTAGTTGGTATTTGGTAGTTGCGAATCACCTATTACCTATTACCCATTACCCATTACCTCTGCTTATGGCAAACGTCCGTCTAGAAGATATTAAGCGCCGATTTAATAATGTCACTGCGATCGAAGATATTACATTTGAAGTTCCTGATGGAGAATTTTGGGTACTGGTGGGACCTTCGGGATGCGGTAAGTCCACGATTTTGAGGACGATCGCGGGATTAGAAACAGCTACATCTGGCAAACTCTATATTGGGGACACGCTGATGAATGATATCCCCGCCAGACAGCGCGATGTCGCGATGGTATTTCAAAATTACGCCCTCTACCCTCACATGACGGTAGCAGAAAATATCGCCTTCGGATTGCAAATGCGGCAAGTCGATCGCAAAATTATCAGAGAACGAGTAGAGACAGTAGCGCGATCGCTTTCTTTAGAAAATCTACTCGATCGCAAACCCAAACAACTATCGGGGGACAGCAACAACGGGTAGCATTAGGTAGAGCGATCGCGCGTCAGCCACAAGTATTTTTATTAGATGAACCCCTATCGAATTTAGATGCTCAATTACGAGACGATACGCGGGCAGAATTAAAACAGTTACACGCACAATTAGGTGTAACAACTGTGTATGTCACTCACGATCAAGTTGAAGCGATGACATTAGCCGATAAAATTGTCGTATTAAATCGCGGCAAGATTCAACAAATCGGCGCACCACAGGAAGTTTATGCCCATCCAGCTAATCAGATGATAGCAACTTTTTTGGGCAACCCTCCAATGAATATTATGCCTGCTATTTATACAAATCAAGGTTTTCAGATAGGGGAACAACACATTTTTTGTCCGATAGAAATACAACAGAAATTGAATTTAGCACCAGGAAAACCTGTAGATTTAGGAATTCGTCCTGAGTGTATTTATGTCAATGAACCACTCAGCAGCCAAAACAAGACACGCGACTCGCTACTCACGACTCACTTAAAAGTAGTAGAACCATTGGGAAGAGAGATTTTAATTAAAGGCAACGTACCAGGAACGAGCGTATTATTAAACGCACAAGTGAGTCCTAATGTCAATTTACGTGTAGGCGATCGCTTATTTCTGCAACTAGATTTAGATTGTTTATTTGTCTTTGAACCAACTACTGGCGATCGATTGTATCCATAGTAAAACGCAAATTCCCCCTCAGATAGAGCAGCAAGTGCGATCGCACGTGTTACAATTCTTAATAATTGACAAGGAAACAGAGCAGGGGACGCTTTCAGTATTCCTCTGCCTTTTTATTTGGTTATGTACCCAACATCTGCAACTGGTGCAAACCTGCGTACAACCCACCAAGCTGTATCAACTCCTCATGAGTTCCAGACTCGACTAATTCACCCCGCTTCAAGACAAAAATTCGGTCTACATTGCGAATTGTGGAAAGACGGTGAGCAATAATAATTGCCGTTCGCCCCTCTAGCAAGCGTTCCAAGGCATCTTGAATCGAAGCTTCCGTACCCACATCCAAACTAGCCGTAGCTTCATCCAGTACGAGGATATGAGGGTTACGAATTGCCGCACGCGCAAACGCCAACAATTGCTTTTGTCCGCTAGAAAGATTCGTACCGCGCTCTCGCAACTGAGTATCGTATCCTTGGGGTAACTGCTCGATAAACTGTGCCACATTCGTATTCTCTGCGGCGGCGCGGATCTCTTCAAAAGAATAAGTATCCCCCAGTGTGATATTACTTTTCACATCTCCCGCGAAAATAAAACCTTCTTGCAGAATCACACCCATCCGACAGCGCAATTCTGCCTGCGGAATATCTCGAATATCAACTCCATCCACTAATATTCGTCCTCGTGTCGGTTCGTAGAGACGACACAGCAGCCGAATAATCGAACTTTTTCCCGCCCCCGTAGGACCAACTAAAGCAATTTTTTCTCCTGGACGAATCGTAAAATCTAAATCTTTAATCACATAATCGTCATTTTTATAAGCAAACCAGACATGTTCAAAACGGATTTCTCCGACATGGGTAGTTGGTTGTTGGTTGTTGGTAGTTGGTTGTTGGTGTATCTTGAATTCCGAATTCCGAATTCCGAATTCCGAATTCTCAACCGGATCGCGAATCTCAATTGGTTCGTCTAAAATATCGCTGATGCGCTCAACAGCTGTAAATCCGGCTTGAATTGCAGTAAATTTTTCCGCAAACTGGCGTAAAGGATCGAATAATCGTTGAGCAAATAGAATAAATGCAGCAAGAACGCCAAATTCTAATCTTTCTTGCAGGACAAAAATACCACCCAACCAGAGTACCCCTGCAACTGCTACTAAAGCTACCCATTCTAAAGTTGCCGAGACTGCTGAATCGTGAAAGATCGTTCTATCTACCTCACGAATATAGTTTAAATTCGTGGCGCGAAATAGTTCGGCGTTGAATTGTTCGCGGCGAAACATCTGTACGACGTTAATCCCAGAAATATTCTCTTGTAAGGTGGAATTGAGTAAAGATAGTTCTTCTCTAGCTTTATAATTGGCTTTCCGATATTGCTGCTGAAAGAAAATAATTAATCCCGTGACTGGAAATAGCATCAACAACAGCATTAAAGCGAGTTGCCACTGTTGCTGAAACATGAGAGCTAAAATTACTAACATGGAGAATAGATCGCTGATAATACCTATTGCTCCAGTTGTGAAGACATCTCCTAATGCTTCCACATCGCTTGTTAAGCGAGTAATTAATTTTCCCACAGGGGTGCGATCAAAAAAGCGAACTGCTAAAGATGTAACGTGTGCAAAGAGATCGTTGCGAATATCTGCTGTCATTTGTTGTCCGACTTTTTGCACTAAGTAGCCTTGCACGCCTGAAAAGATGAGACGAACTATCACTGTTAACAGCAACAAACCTTCCAGAATTTGTAAACCCTGCCCCAGAGGTAGATTTTTGAGAAAATCGTAGGTATTTGGTTCTTTACGAATGAGGGAGATTGCTTGACCGATCAAAATTGGTTGAACGGCATTGGCGATCGCTACTGGAACTAGCAAAACCGTGGAAATCAACAATAACCTACCGTGACGGCGACCGTAAGGAATTAATCTTAGGAACAATCGCCAATCATTCTGGCGGCGGCGATTTCTGACGGGTTGGGATACGGGCGCTGATGTCGTCATGCTGCAACCTTTAATGGACGATCGGTCATCTAAAATACATTTTCTTAATTTAGCGCTAGTACTGACTCAAGATCGCTCTCATTCTGGCTAGATTTTTGCAGGCGATCGCTCAGTTTTTCTATTTCTGATGAGGAGGTTACCCGAATCTGCCTAATATGGAGCGATTCAATGCCTACTATCCGTCTGCTACTAGTCTTAATCAAAAAAATATGAAAACTACATATTACATTCACCGTTTTTCAGTATTATTATCAGTAATCCCTGTATCAATCTTTATCTGAAACTATTGCGATCGCTACAATCTTCTGGCAATTTTTTATGCCAGATATATTATTTTGCATATTCATATGATTCAAATACTTAATCCTGCATAAGTTTCGTACTTAAATTTTGTATTTCAATCTTTTTAGCTTGCTTTCAAAAGGAGAAAATTTCTAATTTAACTTATTTGATTTTATAGCAATCTAATTTGATTCATGAACGTGGAGCAGGCTTCTAGCCTGCGGCTGGCTAGAAGCACAAATCATTTAGAACTGCTATAGCAGTTTCTCGTATAGAGACGTTACATATAACGTTTCTATACGAGCAATCAATTTCACGATTAACTATTAAGAATTAAGAGTTAAGAATTAAAAGCAAATGAAAGTAACAACTATAGAAACCGCGTACCCACTTTCACCAATGCAGCAGGGAATGCTGTTTCATAGCCTCCACGCTCAACAATCTGGAGTTGATATCGAGCAGGTAATTTGTTCGATCCGCGATCGCCTCAATATTTCTGCTTTTATTCAAGCATGGCAACGAGTTGTGGAACGCCACCCAGTTTTAAGAACGAGCTTTGATTGGAAAAGCGATCGTCAACCATTACAATGCGTCCACCTACAACCCGCTATTGAGATAGAACGAGAAGATTGGCGTAGCTTGTCAGCGATGGAACAAGAACAACAGTTGCAAGTATATCTTCAGCGCGATCGCGCCCTTGGCTTTCAGATGGATCGCTTGCCATTAATGCGTTTAGCTCTGGTGCAGCTCGGCGATCGTGACTACCGCTTGATTTGGACTTTTCATCATGCCATATTAGACGGTCGGTCTTTGCATATAGTTCTCAAAGAAGTTTTTACTTTTTACAATGCTTTCTGCCTGGGAGAGGACTTAGAAATACCACAACCTCGTCCTTATCAAGATTACATCCAATGGTTACAGCAAGATTGGTCAAAAACCGCCAACTTTTGGCAACAACGACTCAAAGGCTTTACTGCACCAACTCCATTAATAGCTAACTCAACATTAGCTAAAACCTTAAATACAGACTTAGAGATCGTCGATCGCAGTTTTGGCGATCGCGAACTGCGACTGTCAGAGCAAACGACAGCGATAATAAAATCTTTGGCACAACAACACCAGCTCACGCTTAACACTTTGGTACAGGGAGCTTGGGCTATACTACTGAGTCGCTACAGTCGCGAAACCGATATTGTCTTTGGAGCCACGAGAGCTTGCCGTCACTCCTCTGTAGCCGGAGCTGAGTCTATGGTAGGACTGCTGATTAATACCCTACCAGTGCGGGTCAATGTCTCGCCAGAGCAACAGCTTTTACCGTGGTTGCAGGAATTGCGATCGCAGTGGGTGACTTTGCGCGACTACGAACATACTCCTTTAGTCAAGATTCAAGGTTGGAGCGACGTTCCAAGTGGTACGCCTCTATTTAACAGCCTTTTGGTATTTGAAAACTACGAATTGAATTCGGCTTTACGCGCTCAAGGTAGTCGATGGCAAAATCTAGAATTCCGATTAGAAGAACAAACAAATTATCCGCTCACCTTAGTTAGCTGCGCCGCACCAGAACTTTTACTCAAACTTAAGTACGATCGGCAAATATTTGACGATGCAACAATTGAGCGAATGCTAGGACATTTGCAAACTTTGCTGTCGAGCATAGCAACAAACCCCGAGCAGTGCATTGGAGCATTGCCCCTGTTGACAACAGCAGAACGCGATCGCATCGTGCGGGAATGGAACGACACCGAGACAGACTTTTCCCAAGATCTTTGCATTCATCAGCTATTTGAAGCACAGGTAGAACTGACACCCGAAGCCGTTGCTGTCGTTTTTGAAGATCGACAGCTCACTTACAGAGAACTGAACTGGAGAGCCAATCAATTAGCACGACACTTACAGCAATTAGGCGTGAAGCCAGGAGTACTAGTTGCGGTATATTTAGAGCGATCGCTAGAGACAGTCGTAGCAGTCATGGGGATTTTGAAAGCGGGGGGTGCATACGTACCGCTTGAACCCAGCTTTCCCAAAGCACGCATTCAACTACTGCTTTCTTCACTGGCGATCGATTGTCTGGTAACGCAAACTTCACTGCTACCAAATCTTGACGAGATTCAATCTCAACTTCCGGCGCTACAACACTTAATTTGTTTGGATGCTGAAAAACGTGACATTGGTAGGGGCGCACAGCCGTGCGCCCCTACAAAAGATACAAAGAAAATATTCGATCGCCAAATTTGGCTGCGTGCAGATCTGGATCGACTCCCTACCGACAACTTACCCCTGTCCGCTAGCTCAGATGATGTCGCCTACGTAATCTTTACCTCTGGTTCCACCGGAACGCCGAAAGGAGTTGTAGTTCGCCATCAACCCGTCATCAACTTGATTCAGTGGGTAAACAAAACTTTTGCCGTCAACTCTTCCGATAGAGTTTTATTCGTCACATCTTTGTGCTTCGACCTGTCAGTTTATGACATTTTCGGGCTTTTAGCCGCAGGTGGATCGATTCGAGTCGTATCTAACCGTGACGTACAAGATCCAGAAGCTTTGTTGCGCATATTGCGTGACGAACCAATTACGTTCTGGGACTCTGCACCACCTGCACTGCAACAACTCGCTACTTTTTTCCCCAAGATTGAATGGGGCGATCGCTATCCCCAACTGCGGTTAGTATTTATGAGTGGTGATTGGATACCAGTAAAGTTACCAGACACACTCAAAGCTACATTCCCAGGAGTTAAAGTCATTAGTCTCGGCGGAGCAACCGAAGCCACAGTCTGGTCTAATTCTTATCCAATTCAAACAGTCGAGCCGCATTGGGTGAGCATTCCCTACGGCAAACCAATTCAAAATGCCCGCTACCACATTCTCGACTCTTATCTCAATCCCTGTCCGGTTGGCGTGGCTGGAGAGTTACATATTGGTGGCAAATGTCTTGCCTCTGGCTATTTAAATCAGCCCGAACTCACTGCACAAAGATTCATTCCCGACCCCTTTAGCGACGATCCAACAGCACGACTCTACAAGACGGGAGACTTAGCCCGCTATCTCCCAGACGGCAACATTGAATTTCTCGGTCGCATCGACCATCAAGTTAAAATTCGCGGTTTTCGCATCGAGTTGGGAGAAATTGAAACCGTACTGGCACAACATCCACAAGTGAGAGAAACTGTCATCCTGGTACGGGAAGACGAGCCAGGAAATAAGCGATTAGTGGCGTATGTCGTAGGACATCAGCCTGCACCTGCTACAAGCGAACTGCGGCGTTTCCTTCAGGAAAGATTACCAGAGTACATGGTTCCTGCTGCTTTCGTGGCGATCGCCGAAATCCCACTCACTCCTAACGGTAAAGTAGACCGTCGCGCTTTGCCAATTCCCGATCGCGATCGACCCGACCTAGAAAAGGCTTTTGCTGCTCCTAGCAACGCCGTGGAACTCCAGTTAACCCAAATTTGGTCGGAAGTTCTAGGTATTCAATCAATTGGAGTCAGCGATAATTTCTTCGAGCTAGGAGGACATTCGCTGTTAGCCGTACAGCTATTTACCCAAATCGAAAGTAAGTTTGGCATAAAACTTCCCTTAGCAACTTTGTTTCAAGCACCAACAATCGAGCAACTAGCCAATATACTCGGTCAACCGCAACAGTTAGTTTCTTGGTCTTCATTAGTGGCAATTCAGCCTCACGGAGATCGATCTCCTTTATTCTGCATCCACGCGCTGGGGGGAAACGTTCTCGGCTACCAAAAGTTAGTTCGTCATTTAGGTTCGGAACAACCTGTTTATGGATTGCAAGCACGGGGGTTAGATGGTAAACAAAACCCTCACACCAAAGTTGAAGACATGGCAGCCGATTATATTCAAGAAATGCGGACGGTTCAGCCCAATGGTCCCTATCTGTTATGCGGCTTTTCCAGTGGAGGTACGGTAGCTTTTGAGATGGCGCGACAGTTACAAGCGCAGGGTGAGGAAGTGGCTTTACTCGCCATGTTCGATACTTACAGCCCCCGTTTATTTATTCACAATCCCTCGCTATTTCGCACAATTTATACTTACTTGCATACTCTTTGCCGGTTGCCGCTACCAGAAAAACAAACTTATTTTCTGCAAAAGTTAGATTGGATACACTCGCTGTTGACTGGCAAACAAAGCAGTAAATATGACCTGTGGAACAACTACGCTTTATCTGAAAATGCCAACCCTTACGATATGGTGCTAATTGAGGCGCTAAAGCAGGCAACAATGGTAGATTACGTTCCGCAAAGTTACTCCGGTCGAGTGGCTCTGTTTACGAGTAAAGAAGTTTTGAGATGGTGTTACTCTACACCCGATCGCGGTTGGAATAGCTTTGTCGAGCCAGGAGTCGAGATCCATGAAATACCTGGTACGCATTTGGGTTTGTTGGACGAACCAAACGTGCAAGTATTAGCTTCTAAACTCAAGAATTGCTTGGAGCAAGCACAAGTTGGCGATCGCACGTTAAGCTTAGTCGGTAACAGTTGTGTCATGGAGCTGTCAATCGGCTGATTGCTGACAAAATCGTCGTTTGCAGTTCTGTGTCGCGAGCGATCGCATTCTTGCTAGAGATACTATCCGCTAAAATACAAACAAGAAAGTACAAACAAGCGCGATCGCTCGTTGTTTATTCTCTAGCTTGCAGATGTCTACAGAAGTTTACCTCCTGTTCGAGAACCTGCTGTTTTTTGCGATCGCCACGTCCTTTTTTGCCCTCGTTGGCTGGGCGTGGAGACACTCAAAACCTTTTTATCTTCCCGAACCACTGCCTGAGTGGTTCAAAATATGGTTTGGTACGGTACAGATTATCGGATTATTGCTACCAATAGCTGCTTTGGTGTGGGGAATTTGGCAGGGCTACTCCAGCATTTTAACTGTACTGATACCATACTTAGTCATGCTGGGTCTGCAAATTCTTTCCGAAATTGTCACCCTGAGATATTTTCATACTGTTGTGTGGGTCATGGTTCCTTATCTTTACTTGCCTTATCGTATCTGGCAGCTGTATGAAGGCATGACACTACTAAGCCCAACTGATGAACTGCTTTGGATAAAGAATTTATTACTTGTCAATATTGTGTTGTGGGCTTTGAACTACGCTCTCGATTTATCCCAACTACCAAGACTATTGCGCTGGGAAAGTAAGTAGTAAGTAGTTAGTTTTTGGTTGTTGGTAATATCGATTATCCGTCACTTAATAACGCTTCAAACTCTGCCTTTAAACCATTGACATCTGCTACTCTTGCTACTAATAAATTATCTTTACCCCCAGCATCGTCAAAACGAGATTTCCAATACTGAACCGTGTCTGAGTTACGCATCCAAAAACTAACGACGGTATCGATGACTTGCTCTAAATTCCAATCTTGTTTGTAGGGAATAGTTTCTATCGATTTTAAAAAAGCATCCAAGGTACATTTGTATGCTCCTAAATACTCTACTCCTCGACACTGAGGAACTTGTACGACTTGCTGTTGATGTTGAAAAAAGTAGAGAATCGGCGACACCCCTACAATTTCAAATGTATATTCCATCTCGATCTCCTAATATCAGTTATCAGTTGTTAGTTGTCAGCGCTCGGTAGCTAAGCTCTTTTCTAGTCACCAGCCACTAGCCACTTAATAGTCCTTATTATTAGCAATTGTTATAGCTGTAATTAAGGTGAGTTGACATCCGAAAAAAGGCGGAGAATGAGCTATATCATGAGAAATATTAAGTTAAGAAATTAGCACTGTTGGCTCTTGAGTGCTAAAAAGTAACGGACAAAAATTAGCACTAAAGTACTTTGAGTGCTAACCTGAAAAAGGCGTTATAGTATTTTATCTAAAACATTAAAAAGAGTTGTTCAGTATTTTTAATAACTTTTTTGCAATCTTGCAGACAGATTTTTTAGGTGAGCTGGCGGCGCTAACAGCTGCTTGTTTGTGGGCAATATCTTCAGTTATCTACGGACGCATCGGACAACGTATTCCACCACTAGAATTAAATATTCTCAAAGGCGCGATCGCGATCGCCTTACTTGTTTGTACGCTATTGTTACAAAAATCAACATTTTCAGATGTTACTCCTACTACTTTAGGCTTACTTCTACTCAGTGGGGTTTTAGGAATTGGGATTGGAGATACAGCGTTCTTCTTTGCTTTAAATTACTTAGGTGCTAGACGCGCCTTGTTAATGGAGACTTTATCACCTCCTCTTGCAGCAATTTTGGCATTGATTTTTCTGCAAGAACAGCTCAGCATGAGTGCGTGGTGCGGCATTCTACTAACTATTCTAGGTGTGGCTTGGGTAGTTACAGAACGAGTACCAAATTTAGGAGAAAGGCATACACGCATACAACGAGGTGTTGGTTTTGGGATTTTAGCCGCGATCGCCCTTGCTAGTGGTGCTGTCATTTCTCGGATCGTACTAACTACCAGCAATATTAGTCCTTTATGGGCAGCTTTATTGCGATTGTGTGGCGGCGTATTGGTTTTGTTACCCTGGGGATGGCAGAGGCAGCACCACAGGCGCTTTGAGTTCAAAAGCATAAATGCAAAGATTATGGTAGCAATTTGCATTGCTGCTTTTGCTGGCACTTACTTAGGAATCTGGCTGCAACAGGTAGCAGTCAAGTTTGCAGTTGTAGGAGTTGCCCTCACGCTGAGCAATACCAGTCCTTTATTTGTCATTCCTATAGCTGTTTGCTTGGGAGAAAGAATCAGTCTTAGAGCGATTTTAGGGGTTTTTGTAGCCCTAAGTGGTATAGCTGTACTGTTGTTATCGCGTTGAGTAACGCAGGCGACGTTTCATTCTTTCTGTTTCAGAGCGAGTCTTGAGTATTTCTGCTATAGTTCTTGAGATAAAACTATGAATTTCTGATAAAGGTTGCTTCTACCTAGAAGATTGTACTTTTCGCAAAAATAGCTGCAATAAAACTGCAATAAAACTGCACTAAATCTGCACAATTGCGGCATAATAATAAATGAAGTGCAGCTAAGTTTTTCTCTGCTTTATAAAGAGATAGACAAAAACAAAGAGAGACGGTAAGATAATACCATTCGTTGGCGATTTGCTCAAATATAAAAAAATTATTAAAAAATTATTAATAATATATTTTTAATATTATTTAGGTAAGAAAATTAATTATAACGATAGCAAATACAGCTAAATAAACTTTTTAAATGAAATTATATTCAAGTGGTTTCGCTACCCAAATCTAAGCTCTAGCAAAGCTACGAGCTGTTTGGGTGACAAATTTTTAATGAAAATAGTTGCAATAAGCACCATTGCCGATGGCGATCGCTACGAGAGCTTCAAAGTAACTTTTTTTACCAAGTTGTGCGGTAATCCTTCTCAAGACAGCGGCAAGCTGCAAAGTTAGGTTGTAATTATTGGATTGAACTTCTCTGTCTTCTGCTAGTCAGTCTGACAGAGAAAATTTTTCAACCAATCTACAAATAATCAAACAAACCTGGTAAGAGGAGCAAAGAACATGGCAACTATTGAAGGAACATTTTCCGATGACAAACTTTCCGGCAGTCTCGATACTGCTGAGAGCGATTTTATTTACGGCTACGATGGCAACGATAAACTTTACGGTAGAGATGGAGATGACTCTCTATGGGGAGGCAACGGTAACGATAGATTGAAAGGCGGATCGGGCAATGACTTACTAGATGGCGGTTACGGAGACGACACTGTATATGGTGGAACAGGTAACGATACTCTATACGGTTTCAACGGTAACGATGTTTTGTTTGGAGATGGAAACAACGATAACTTAATTGGTGGATTTGGCAACGATGTTTTAGATGGAGGAGAAGGAAACGACATCATTGATGGTGCTGGAGGAGGTGCATACATTGGTAGTTCAGTTAGTCGCGGTGCTAATGAAATAGATGTCTTGACGGGAGGTGCAGGAGCAGATACCTTCAGGCTTGAAGGTGGTGCTGGGCGTGATGGCGCAGGTACATCTTACAGATTTGCTGGCAATAACGATTACGCTCTCATTACAGACTTCAATCCTCTTGAAGATACGATCGTTTTAAGAAGTATTGACACATCTGGACCATCATTTATGCAAACACAAGTCACCTACAGCTTAGGTGCAGCACCAAGCGATTTACTCCTACAAGGAACGGGAATTTATGCTGAATTTGCTAACAATCCTGGCACGCAAGAACTTATCGCTATTTTGCACGGAACCACACCAGAATCAGTTAATATTGGTGGAAGCTACTTCAAATACGTCAGCTAACAACGTATTTCAAAATAAGCTTAAGCTGAAAAATTAATTGCTATTTGCCAGCTATTTCACTAGATTTTTTAAGTCTTAACTACAGAATAGAACTATTTAACCTACTGAGAAACGCTGACCGAATTTGAATAAGTAACCAAGAGCTGTCCGTACTAACGGCAGCTTTTTTATTTACAGATATAGTTCCTAGCCATTTTTCTAGGTCTTCCTCTCCCCATTTTTCTGATGTCATCTATAGTATCAGTTCGGCATGATGATGAGTAATCAGTTGTTGAGAAGAAAGGGAGCAGGGAGTAGGGAGCAGCGACAAATGGCAAATGACAAATGACCACTTGCTAAAAGGAAAAATGATATGGAGTCGCCATCAATTGAGAGTAATACTTTGCTAGCACTTTCCAATAATTTAGCTGATGCAGTCGAACGGGCAGGTCGTGCCGTTGTTGCTGTAAATGCACGTCACCGTATTCCTTCCACTGGCGTTCACTGGCGCAATGGTATCATCGTTACTGCCGAACATACGGTAAGGCGGGATGAGGAAATTGCTGTCAGGCTACCAGACGATCGCACGGTAGCTGCAACTTTAATCGGTCGAGATTCCAGCACGGATTTAGCTGTACTCAGAATACCAGATGTCCAATTACCTACAGCAGAAATTGGCGATAGCGGTACTTTGCAAGTTGGAAACTTAGTGTTAGCTGTAGCACGTCCTGGTGAGAGCGGTTTAAGTGCTAGCTGGGGAGTTGTTAGCGCCAAAGGTATTGGTGTTACACAACGAGATTGGTGTGGCAAACAGACTGAAGGATTGCTCAAATTAGATTTATCACTTTATCCTGGTTTTTCTGGCAGTCCATTAGTAGATGCGAAAGGTAGTGTTGTCGGTATCAATACTGTTGGTCCTCGTAATATGGTGCTAGCTATACCTGTTGCGACTGTTAACCGCGTTATTGACACCTTATTGGAAAAAGGCAAAATTGCCAGGGGTTATTTGGGTTTGGGAATGCAGCCCGTGTTACTACCCGACAATCTGAAAAATGCGTTGAACTTATCCAGTAACGGGGGCGTAATCGTCGTCAATATCGAATCCGATGGTCCCGCCGATCGCGCTGGCGTATTCATTGGCGACGTACTCATTTCCCTTGATGGTAGAGCGATCGCCGACACCGGAGACGTGCAAGCAATGCTCGGCTCGGAGTCTGTAGGTAAAACCCTCAACGCACAAGTGATTCGAGGCGGCGCGTTATTAACAGTACCGATCGCGATTGGAGAACGTTGATATGACTACACTAAATGACGAACTAGCAAGTGTTGCCGCAGCTTTGAGCCGTTCTACGGTACAGATACAAGACCGAAGATTTGGCGGCGGCTCTGGTGTAATTTGGCAAGCTGATGGTGTCATTATTACGAATGCTCACGTCATTAGGAGCGATCGCCCTACAGTCAAACTTGCAGACAATCGGGTACTCGACGCTGTATGTACTAACCGCGATCGCCTACAAGATTTAGCTGTATTGAAGGTTGATGCTACCGATCTACCAGCTGCTCCGATTGGAGATTCTGACACGCTGCGAGTCGGTCAGATGGTGTTCGCAGTTGGTAATCCACTAGGTATAACAAATGCTTTAACAACTGGAATTATTCACACAGTCAGTTCCAAAAATCAAACTGGCAAAAATCAAACTGGCAAAAATCAAACTGGAACCTGGATACAAGCAGATATTCGCTTGCGTTCTGGGAATTCTGGTGGCGCTCTTGCCGATACTCAAGGTAAAGTTATCGGGATCAACACCGCGATCGCAGGTGGTTTAGGCTTAGCTATACCTAGCAATATAGTAGAGCGTTTCTTACGGCGTGGTACAGTTAAACCTTATCTAGGAGTGACTCTCCAGCCTGTGGCAATCGGACGGAGATACAGGCGCAGGTTAGGTTTATTAATTTTGGCAGTACAAGCAGATAGTTTAGCTGAATCTGCTGGATTATTAACTGGCGATGTATTAACAGGAGTAGCCGGACGAGGTTTCACTGACATTTCAGATTTAGCCGAAGTTCTTTGGCAGTTTTCCCCAGGAGATTTACTGCAACTCAATTTGATTCGTGCTGGCAAATCGGCGATCGCGCAAATCCAAATTCCAGATAAGTCGGGAGCAGTAGCGGCGTGATGCGGGTTCTGGTTGCTGCCACTAATCCGATTGTCCGTGCGGGTTTAGAGAGTATCGTGCGGACAAATCCCGATTTATTGACAATTGGTAGTTCTGCCGATCCAGTTACCTTAGCTGCGGCGATCGCAACTCATAACCCTGATGTAGTTCTGATCGAGCTGAGTTTACCAGAAGGAGAGCCTGTCAGTGAAAAATTAGTTGCATTATCAGAAGTAGGAGAATTACCAATCGCCATTCTTATCGACACTGAGGATCGAGATCGCCTACCCGAACTGCTTCGTTCTGGTGTCAAAGCCATCTTACCGCGATCGGCATCCGCAGAAGAGATTTTACAAGCTGTAGAAGCTGTTGCAAGTGGATTAGTTGTATTGCACGCCGATGCGATCGATCTTCTCCTTACTCTTTTACCAATGAGCGAAAGAGTTGTAGAAGCAACGACACCACTACAAGCATTAACTTCCCGCGAAATTGAAGTTTTGGGAATGCTAGCTGAGGGGTTGGGCAATAAGGCGATCGCCAAGCGTTTAGGAATCTCGGAGCATACGGTTAAGTTTCATGTTTCCTCTATCTTTAGCAAACTCAACGCCAGCAGCCGTACAGAAGCCGTGACTTTAGGAGCAAGACAAGGGTTGATTATGTTGTGATTGGTAGTTGGGTGGTGCGTGGTGCGTGTTGCGTTGCGCTCAGGAGCAGGGGTGTAGGGTGTAGTAAGTGGGGTGTAGTAAGTGGTATTTTTGCTCCCTCAGCAACCTTGCGCTTCCTCAGCTCAAGAGCAGCTCTCTTCCTCCCTGCTCCCTGACAACTGCTTCTGGATAGAAAAAAGTGAATGAGTAGACTCTAACTTATTAATGAGTAGAAACTCTTACTATGGTGCGATCGCTACCGTTTCTGGAATCGCTATTCTAATAACTGTAGATAATAAAAGAACGCACTGGATGGGGGTTACGCCGTTGTGACCCAGAGCCATTAGCTGAAGGAGAGCGATGTCAGGCAAATGGACAGTGTTAATATCAGTTCTAAACGGTGTGGAGTTTTTATCGCTTCCTCCACTTCGTTACTACCAAGGGGAGGCGAAACCCTCCATCAGAACGGTCTGAGGTAGTTCACGTTTAGAGTTGTCTTTTATATCTAACTATATGTTAATCATTCAGCCGCTTAGAATGCGATTGTATTCTGAGCGGCTTGATATTATGAATTATACTTTTTATTTGGAGTTACTGTTTGCGTATCTACTTTAGATTATTCTATCTTTATAAATTAGATATAGATCTTTAGGGGCGCACATCTGTGCGCCCCTACGAATGTATTTCAAACGATTTATTTACTATTAGTGTTATGCTAGCTACAAAATAAGTACGCTGACAGTTCTATTAATTTCGATATTTTCTAAAGCAAATACTATAATTCAACAAAAGTTGTAAACATTTTTTTAAGTTATAAGAATATTTAATTAAATGTTTAAAATATTAGAAGTCTAAGATTAATGTACGAAAAAATAAACTAAAAAATTATAAGCATAACCACAGCATCTAGAAAAATCGATCTAGGATATAGGCAGTAAAAACCGATGCTTAAAATTACGGTTTTACTCACTGGCAGCTGGTCTTCTCATGCCTAAATTAGAAAAGGAAATACTTCAGAGTTACCAACTTTGAGGGAGCGAGAAAGACAAGCACAGCGGAATCAAGGCTGAAAAGCTAAACAGGAGATTTTTATGACTCAGGCAACAGATCGTCCCTCCCAAGTCACTACAATGGCTACTGCGATCGCGGGAAACGAAATTAGCAATTCTTTAGAAAAAGCGATCGTGCAAGCTTTAGAAGAAGCGCGTGCTGCGTGCCAAACTTCAGGTGACAGTTCTAGCGAATGCGCGGTAGCGTGGGACATTGTGGAAGAATTACAAGCAGAAAGAAGCCATCGTGAAGCGGCTCAACAAAGAAATAGTCTCGATCTCTACTGTATAGAGTATCCAGAATCGCTTGAATGTCTGATTTACGATGTGTAGTTGTAGAGGCGTTCTACGGAACGTCTCAAGCTGTCATATAGTAGCGATATTCGTCGCTACCGACAACCTGAAATCCCAATCGCTCGTAAAGCTTTCTGGCGGGATTTACTTTAATAACGTTAAGGCGCACCTGAATTCCTCTACTTTTACCTAATTCTAAAAGTTCGCCAATTAATTGAGTACCCAACCCTCTATTTTGATAATCAGGTAATATGGCAATGTAGTCAAGCAAGAGAAAATTGCCTTTATCCTCGATCGCAATACAACCAATTTCTTTTTCCTCAAGACACAAAATTTCAAAAGGCGACTCGTCTAGGTTTTGGTGGGACTGACGAAACAACTCTACTTGCTGTTGGTCGTCCCAGCCCCAGGTTTGTTCGACATACAGCCGAAAAGTCTGCTGGTGCAAGTCATGCAAAAAATCATAATCTGCTTGCGTTGCTTGCCGACGCTGAATGTCTTTCATACTTTGTAAGTTAACTTGTAGCGCGATCGATTTGCTCTACTTCATCTGAAGATAGTTGAATTTGGGCAGATTTGACAGAATCTTCGATACTACTAGCTTTACTCGCACCAGGAATAGGCACTACACAAGGGGATTTTGCCCGCAGCCATGCTAAGACGATCGCGTAGACAGAGACACCCTTCGTTTTGGCTAATTGAGCGATCGCGGGAATGTCTGGCAAGCTAGCAACGCGACGGCTACCCCCTAAAGGACTCCAAGGCAAGAAAGTCAAACCTTCACGTTCGCAATATTCTAATACTCCATCTGTCTCTGGTTGTCGCTGCCAGGGATTATATTGGTTTTGAACGGAGACGATATCAACTACGTCGCGGGCGCGTTTAATCTGTTCTACAGAGAAATTAGAAACACCAACATACCGGATCGTTCCCGCTGCAACGGCTTCTTTGGCAGGAGTGAGAGATTCCTCGATTGTATAGTTTGGATCTGGAGCGTGATATTGCCACAGATCGATCGGTTTTTCTCCTCCGAAAGCGTCAAAACTAATCCGAATCGTCTCCCGCAAGTGGTCTGGATTACCATTGCGCGTCCAACTTCCGCCAGGACGCATTAAACCGCCTTTGGTAGCAACAACTACGTTACTCGCATCACCCTGATATTGTTGCAACGCTTGATGAATTAAACGCTCGTTGTGGTGTTTATCTGACTCGTCTTTGCAATAAGAATCAGCTGTGTCAATCAAAGTTACACCTAAATCGAGAGCGCGATGAATAGTCTCAATCGCTTGTGCTTCCGGTGGTCTGCTACTCAATGACATTGGCATTCCACCTAGACCGATAGCGCTGATGGTGACACCAGTATTCCCTAGTTGTTTTGTTTCCATCACTTAAGATTCCGTGACGTGTTCCTCTCGCCCATTCTATCTTTCTGCACAGACGTTGGCGGCGATCGCGCCAGCAGGGTACATTATTTAACGCGCCCTACTAATAAAGCCAACTCTAGCCATTTCCAATAACAATCAACATCTGTAAAACCAATTTCTCGCAACCATTTAAGTTGAGTTTCTACATCTAATAATATATTTGATGGATCGTCTGGCTCATCTGCAATTCCTATTGCTTGACGAAAGCGATCGTGTAAATTTTGAGTCGGCGAAGCAACATGCTCCAAGTTGCAAAAAACTCCGCCTGGTACTAGAAAATTAAAAATTTCTTCGTAGAGAGAACGCTTGCGATCGTGCGTTAAATGATGAATCGCAAAGCTAGAAACAACAGCATCAAAATGACCCAAAGATGGTAGAGGATCGTCTAAATTGTGAGCTATTATCTCTACTGTTTCATCTTCAGCAAAACGCTGACGAACCGCTTCTAGCATCGTCGGAGAAAAATCGATCGCCACGCTTTGAACTTGCGGACGATCTATTTTTAACAAACCCAGCAAACGACCATCCCCCGTCCCCAAATCGAGAATTCGCTCTACCGTTTTTGGCACTTGTTCTAACAAAACGCCTTCTCCCTCAGTCCGATGGGGAATTTTGTCTGCTTTCGCGAGATACCATAAAACGTGGTCAGCATTAGTCCAGAGATTTGTCTGCATTGTAGGGATTGGGAATTAGGGACAAGGGGGACAGGGGAGACAAGGGAGACAAGGGGGACAAGGGGGACAAGGGGGACAAGGGAGACAAGGGGGACAGGGGAGACAAGGGGGACAGGGGAGACAAGGGGGACAGGGGAGAATAATAACCAACTACCAACTACTAACTACCCATTACCCATTACCCATTACCAACTACCATTGAACCTATTTCCCCACCGATAATTCAACAGCTGATAGATTATAAACAAATATAAACATTTCTCAGATAGGACAATATTCATGCGTCTAATCCTCATGACTGGTAAAGGAGGAGTTGGGAAAACCTCTGTGGCGGCGGCTACTGGACTGCGCTGCGCCGAACTCGGCTATCGCACGCTGGTTCTCAGCACTGACCCCGCACACTCCCTAGCAGATAGCTTTGACTTAGAATTAGGACACGAACCTCGCCTAGTGCGCCAAAATCTCTGGGGTGCAGAATTAGACGCGCTGCTGGAATTAGAAGGAAACTGGGGTGCAGTCAAACGCTATATCACCCAAGTCTTACAAGCAAGAGGATTAGATGGAGTCCAAGCTGAAGAATTAGCTATTCTACCAGGCATGGATGAAATTTTCGGTCTGGTGCGGATGAAACGCCACTACGATGAAGGCGAATACGATGTCTTAATTATCGATTCTGCGCCTACGGGTACGGCTTTAAGGTTGCTTAGCTTACCTGAAGTCAGTGGATGGTATATGCGCCGCTTTTACAAGCCATTACAAAAAATGTCTGTAGCGCTTAGACCTTTGGTAGAGCCTTTATTTAAACCTATTGCAGGTTTTTCGCTTCCAGATAAAGAAGTGATGGATGCTCCCTATGAATTTTACGAGCAAATTGAGGCATTGGAAAAAGTTTTAACTGACAACACGAAAACTTCCGTGCGCCTAGTCACTAATCCTGAAAAAATGGTGATTAAAGAATCTCTTCGCGCTCATGCCTATCTCAGTTTATATAATGTTTCTACAGATTTAGTCGTTGCCAACCGAATCATTCCCGAACAAGTAACCGATCCTTTCTTCCAAAAGTGGAAAGAAAATCAACAGCAATATCGTCAGGAAATTCACGAAAACTTTCGTCCTTTACCCGTCAAGGAAGTGCCACTATATTCCGAGGAAATGTGCGGTTTAGCAGCTTTAGAAAGACTGAAAGAAACATTATATCAAGAAGAAGATCCTGCTCAAGTTTATTACAAAGAAACTACGCTCAAAGTCGTACAAGAGCAAAATCAGTACAGTTTAGAACTGTATTTGCCGGGGATTCCCAAAGATAAAATTCAGTTGAGTAAAACAGGGGATGAATTGAACATCACCATCGGCAACCATCGCCGTAATTTGGTTTTACCGCAAGCTTTAGCTGCATTACAACCATCTGGAGCAAAGATGGACGAGGATTATCTCAAAATTCGTTTTGCCGATATTGCTAAGGTTTAGTACATTTCATTAACGTAGGGGCGCACAGCTGTGCGCCCCTACTAATTTCTGATCTGTACGGGCATAATCAAATAAGTCATCTGCAACCCACCAATGGGAGTCAAAACCACTGGAGTGACTGCCGTATTGAGATGCATTTCGATTTCCCCTGAAGGTAATGCTTTGACTCCATCCATCAAATAAGCAATATTAAAAGCAATATCAAGATTGCCCCCACCAGAAATTTCAGCAGGCAAAAATTCTTTTCCGCTACCTACATCTTGCGCATCAACTGATAAGGCTAATTCTTGTTTGTCAGTATCAATATGAAACTTGACAATATTATTTTTCTGGTCGGCAATAATCGCAATTCGTTCTAATGCACCCAGTAATTGTTTGCGATCGATCGCAATTTGGCGCTCGAATTGACGTGGAATTAACTGACGATAGGCGGGATACTGACCTTCTAAGGTGCGACACGTCAGTCGCTGCTCCGACCATTCAAACACGATTTGACCGCGATCGCAATTTAAGGCAATTGGTTCGCTGGCTTGTAGCTTACCCAGCATCCGTTCCAGTTCTCGAAACGCTTTAGCAGGTACGGTAACTTCAAGCTGTCTTGTCTCTTCTCCGTCTGAAGTGTCATTGGCAGTTTGCACGACTGCCAAGCGATGACCGTCTGTTGCCGCAAATTCTAGCGTGTCTTGTTGGACGGTTAAATGCAGTCCCTTCAAAATCTGCTTGCTTTCATCAGCACTCGTCGCAAATAACGAACCCTTCAACCCCTCCATCAAAGCGTCTGCTGGTAAATGCACGAATTCACCCTTCTCCAAAACGGGTAATTCTGGAAATTCTTCCACACCCATACCGCGTATTTGGTAGCGTCCATGCTGAGAGGCGATCGCCGCAATAAATGGGACTTCTCCTTCCTCTTCTTCCAGCGTAATTTCTCCTTCTGGAAGCCTTGCCACAATATCATTTAACAACTTAGCAGGCAAAGTCATCGCACCGCTTGATATCACTGTAGCAGCAAACGTGGTGCGGATTCCCAGTTCGAGATCGAAAGCTGTCAAGCTTACCTGCTGCGTATCTGCGTCGGCTTGCAGCAATACGTTAGCCAAAACCGGATGAGTCGGACGCGAGGGGACGGCGCGACTGACAAGAGAAAGGTTTGTACTAAGGTCGTTTTGAGTACAGACGAGTTTCATGGACGGCTAACAGATGGCACTGGGCTAGGACAGATTTGCTCCAGAATAGACATAGTATCACTCTTGTCAAGGTTGTTGTCAGGATGAACCAATAAACTTCTGTGCGAATAGATCCGACTTAAAGATATATTTTTTTTATTAGTAGTAGTAGGTGCTGTGGAAACTGTGAAAAAAAATGGCTCTTGCTGTTTCTGTGGCGATCCTAGAGATTAAAACTTGTGGAAAACTTGTGGAAAAAAGCCTTAAGTTTTCCACAGGGTATTTATACTTACTGTAAATTTTCCACGTAAAATCAATAGTTTTCCACAAATTGTCCCCGGGTTTTCCACAGAAAACCCGAAGTTTTCCACAGGCAGAACTGAATCTTAATTTTTATTTATACTCGCTTTAAGCTTGAGTTGTAGAGAGCGATCGCGATCGCCAACTCAATTAGCTAAAGCTCCAACAAGCCTAATTCGACTTACTGGCTGTCAGCTTAGTACTTTTGATTTTACTATGCTTGATGATAATATATTAAATTTTCCAAATTCATCTGTTCTATTTGAATTTAGTTCAAATCGTACTGGGATTAGAGCTGTAAAATCGTCTATAGTGAAATATCTCACCTCTGTTTAAGTTTGCCCGTGCAAAGCTTCCTACCGATCGCCTACTTTCAAAATCAGTTTGTTCCGTTTGGCGAGGCTAAGATCTCCATTGCTACCCATGCCTTACACTACGGAACGGGAGCCTTAGGTGGTTTACGCGGAATTCCCCACCCGCAGGATTCCCAGAGAATTTTGCTGTTTCGGCTCGATCGCCACTGCCAGAGATTGAGTCATAGTGCTAGATTTTTGCATTACGATTTACCAGCGGACAAAATTCAAAGCGTCATCGTTGAATTTGTCAAACGCAATCAGCCCACAGCATCTTTCTACATTCGTCCTTTTGTTTACACCTCTGGCTTAGGAATCGCACCGCGATTGCATTCGATCGAAAAGGATCTTTTTGTTTACGGATTAGAGTTACAAGACTATTTATCTGCTGAAGGTGTTAGCTGTCGTATCAGCTCTTGGTATCGACAAGAAGATCGCAGTATGCCACTACGGGGTAAAATAAGTGCTGCTTACATCACTTCTGCTTTAGCAAAAACAGAAGCAGCTGAATCGGGTTTTGATGAGGCAATTTTATTGAATTCTCAAGGCAAAGTGAGCGAAGCTTCGGGAATGAATATATTCATTGTCAGAAACGAAAGACTGATTACTCCAGGTTTCGACCAAGATATTTTAGAAGGCATTACTAGAGATAGCGTCATTAAGATTGCCAAAGATCTAGGAATTGAAACAATAGAAAGACCAGTGGATCGAACCGAACTTTTGATTGCTGATGAAGTCTTTTTATGCGGTACAGCAGCTAAAATTGTTCCAGTAAAAAGATTAGAAAATTATCAATTATCGCCGCAAAATACAATTACACGAAAGCTGCAAGAAAAACTGATTGCTATTACCGAAGGTAGAGAACCAAAATATCAAGATTGGGTATATTCGATCGCAATTAGTTAAATAAAGAGTAGTGAGATCGTGAGTTTAACAGAAGATATTCTGACTCAATTACCAGGCGATGTTTTGAGTGGCTTACGACAAGCAGATCGCTTGCTCGCGTCGATGAGAACGGATACGACAGCCGTACCGACAGTCGTGACTCAAAGCGAAACTCTTTTGGAAACCGTTGACTGGGATGTCGTGATTTGCGGTGGTACGCTAGGAATTTTAATTGGCAGCGCTTTGGTACAGCGGGGATGGCGAGTCGCTTTGCTCGAACGCGGAATTTTAAGAGGTAGACAGCAAGAGTGGAATATTTCTCGGCAAGAATTGTCAGTTTTTTTGCGGCTGAATTTATTAACTGAAGCGGAATTAGAACAAGCGATCGCTACTGAGTATAACCCCGCCCGCGTTAGCTTTCATAATAGTGGCGAAAATTGGGGCGGCGAAATCTGGGTTAAAGACGTACTCAATCTGGGTGTAAATCCAATTTATTTGCTAGAAACCTTAAAGCAAAAATTTCTAGCAGCAGGTGGCGTGTTATTGGAAAATACTCCCTTTGTGAGTGCGATCGTTCATCCTAATGGCGTGCTTGTGGAAACGGGAGCAGGGAGCGCTTCGGTGCAGGAAGCAGGAGAGAAGAAAGCTGAGGAGCAATTACCAATTACCAATTACCAATTACCAATTACCAATTACCAATTACCAATTACAACTCGCCTCCTCATCGATGCAATGGGGCATTTGTCCCCGATGACACAACAAGCACGTCAGGGACAAAAACCCGATAGTATTTGTTTAGTCGTTGGTAGTTGCGCTCAAGGGTTTCCTCAGAACCAAACTGGCGATTTGATTGCCACTTTCACACCGATTCAAAATCGCTGTCAGTATTTCTGGGAGGCTTTTCCAGCTAGAGATGGTAGAACGACGTATTTATTTACCTACATGGATGCTAGTCCAGACCATTTGGGTTTAGAAGCGTTATTTGAAGAATATTTGCGATTGCTGCCACAGTATCAGGCTGTAAATTTAGATAAGCTGCATTTTCAACGAGCCTTATTTGGCTTTTTTCCTGCCTATCGCCAAAGTCCTTTACGCACTCCTTGGAATCGGATTTTACCGGTAGGAGATAGTAGTGGCAATCAATCACCGCTAAGCTTTGGGGGGTTTGGAGCAATGGTACGCCATTTAGAACGTCTAACGCTTGGCATTCATGCAGCACTTTCTAGCGAGCAGTTATCGGCATCGTCTCTGTCGTTACTAGCTCCCTATCAACCAAATCTCAGCGTTACGTGGTTGTTTCAAAAAGCGATGAGGGCTGATGTTAGGGAAACTATTCCGCCCGATCGCATTAATCGGTTGCTAGCAGTTGTATTTCTCACCATGCAACAGTTGGGCGATCGCGTTCTCAGACCGTTTCTCCAAGACGTAGTACAGTTTTTGCCCCTGACACAAACTTTGTTCAAAACTGCGATCGCTCATCCTTTGTTAATCGCCCAAATTATCCCTCACGTTGGCTTAGGGGCTTTAATAGATTGGACGATCCATTACACTAACCTTGGAATCTATTCAGTCTTATCTAAATTCAGTCCCATTATCCAACCTTGGCTAAAAAACCTACCCACACCACAACAATACAAATACCACCGCTGGATTGACGCTTGGCGCTACGGATCTGGCGAAGATTAGCGTGTTGTCGATTGTTAATAGTTAATCGGATCGATCGCCAATATTAACAATTAACTATTAGCCATTAACCATTAACATAATCAGGCATCTGCCACAAACGCAAGACTGGTTCGATCGCTTCTCCAATGCGATCGGCAACGTAGCGTACTGTTTGTGCTTCTTTGTTGGTGAAGTGTCGCGGGTGCAAGCTGCCAATATGGAATACACCAACGACTCGATTGCTAGCAAATAAAGGAACGCCTAGCATAGAATGCAGTCCCTTTTGCCGCAGTACGGGACTGTAGACTTCTATTGTCGATAGATCGTCAACAATTGTTAACTCCGGTTGAGCTGCAATTTTACCCGCGAACCCCTGTCCGACTGGAATTCTGACTCCAGTTTCGATTTCTTCTTCCAAGCCCAAAGTTGCATGAACTGCTAGCTGTTCTCCGTTTTCTGTTTGTAATAAGACTGCGACAGTATCAACTTCTAGGATGTGGCGAATGCATTCCAAGGTTGCTTGGAGTAAATTTTCTAGTGGTCTATGGGCAAGTTCGTTTTTGCTTGCAGCGCGATCGCGGGATGGATTTGTTGAAACGCGATCGCCTTGAGCGACCGGGTTGTATTCGTGTTGGTGAGTCACTTTTTCTTGAACTTGCAGGCGGTTGGCAATTGCTTTAGCTGGTACGCCCACGGCAACCGAGTAAGGGGGGAGATCTTTGGTTACAACCGCACCAGCACCGATAACGCTACCCTTACCGATCGTGACCCCATCTAAAACTTTCACGCCATAACCCAACCAGCAATCGTCGCCAATTTCAATTCCCTTTTTCGTCACTCCTTGATCGCGAATCCTTTGTAAGGGGTCTGCAAAAATATGATTGTTAGCCACTATGCCACTGTGAGCAGCAATCATGCAGTCCTTGCCAATTCTGACATTCCCTGGACCAGCGATACAGGAGTAGGGACCGACGAACGTGCCATCACCAATTTCAATCGTGCAGTTATCTCCCGCACAAGTAATATCAGCACCTCGATCTATAGCAACGCGATCGCCCAGCAAAATTTGACAATTATCATTCCAAGCGTTCAGCTTGACGTTGCCAAATAAATAAACCTCGTCACCAAGCTCGATCTTTTCAGCACTGAGAAACTCTACTCCCTCTTGAATAAAAACTTTTTTACCCATGTGCCGCAAGATCAGCGGGTAGAATTTTCGGCGTGCAGCAGTACCCATAGCGAGCTTAGGCAAGGAGCCTACTGTAGTGGTAATTATTAGCTCTCTTAAGCGTATCAACTTCCTTCGGGAACTTTGTTGATTCATCGAGAAACTCCAAATCGACCTAGATTTTAGAAATAAAATGTTAAGTACATTGATATCGGTTAGTTAATTTATGGTATAATTAACAACCTTATGCTTTTTGCTTTACTTTTACTTTGGATTCCTGAAAAACCCGACTTTCTCTAGTCGAACTATTAAGGTTCTATATATTAGCTAATTTGTCTATTGATTTTATATTGGTAACAATTATACATATTACTGTTATTCTATATTTTTTTTATTTTAGCAAGACTTTTAAAAGCTGCTAAACTGCTTGCTCCTGATTCCTCTTACCTTTTTAGATACTGGCGATCGCGGCAACTGAGCGAGAGTCAGATATGTATCAAGCTAACTATGACTTTAGGAATACATTAATACTTACAACTGCGTCTTTTCTAATTCGCGATTAGGGTATTAATACTTATTATTTCTTAATATTAGGTTTACCGTTCTTATTTTACATATAACTTGAGAAAAACAACATTCACGAATGAGTGCAGCCATAGCTTAGATAATAATACTTATAGAATAATCTCTATAAATTTGTTAAACACTATTCCTTCAGAAAGGTTTCTATGAAATAAATATCTGATGTTTGAAAGAAGAAATGAAAGTAATAGCGTGAAAGACAACAGAGAGTGTCAAAACTATTTTTAATCATCGCAAGTTATTTTGGTTGCCGAGCACCGATTGCTGATACCTGAGAAGGGCGAATTTCGAGCGAAGATGTATTGCTCAGGCTGTCAATCTATTCGCCAAACCCACCCCTACGGTCACTGTTCCCTGCTCCCGGCTCCCTGCTCTCTGCTCCCGGCTTCCTGCTCTTTGTAGTAAAGTTTATACCAGTCAACAAAGCGTTGAATCCCTTCTGATAAAGGTGTAGTAGGTTTGAATCCTACATCGTGAATTAAATCGTCTACATCGGCGTAAGTACAAGGAACGTCACCGGGTTGCATCGGTAACATTTGCGTGCGAGCTGTTTTTCCCAAAGCGGTCTCAATTGTCTGAATAAACTCATTCAGTTCTACCGGACTATTATTACCAATGTTGTAAATTTTATATGGAGCTTGGTTTTCAGGTATTGCACTACTGCCGTTTGGTTGAGAACACATTTGAGGTGGACGCAGCATAACTCGCATTACGCCTTCTACAACATCATCAATATAGGTGAAGTCGCGTTTCATCTTGCCATAGTTGTAGACTTCAATTGGCTTGCCTGCTTCAATCGCCTGGACAAATTTAAAATAAGCCATATCCGGTCTTCCCCAAGGACCGTAAACGGTAAAAAAACGCAATCCGGTAGTCGGTAAATTGTAGAGATGGCTGTAGACGTGGGCGATCAGTTCGTTGGCTTTTTTGGTAGCAGCGTAGAGAGACACGGGGCGATCGACGCGATCGCTAACTGAGAAAGGTATTTTGGTATTTGCACCGTAAACAGAACTGGAAGACGCAAAGACTAAGTGTTTGACCTGACTGTGACGACAGCCTTCCAGCAGGTTAACAAACCCGGAAAGATTACTATCAGAGTAGGCAAAGGGATTTTGTAGAGAATAACGAACCCCTGCTTGGGCTGCTAAATTGACGACATAATCGAATTTATTGTATTGAAACAATTCTAAAAGGCGATCGCGTTCTGCTAAGTCCAATTTTTGAAATGCAAACCCGGGATGGGGTTGAAGCTGCGCTAAGCGGTCGTGCTTGAGTTTGACATCGTAGTAGTTGTTGAGGTTGTCTATGCCATAGACTCCTATCCCCTCTTGAAGCAACCGTTGTGCTAAATGATAACCGATAAATCCGGCAACTCCAGTCACTAATACGTGCATGTTTTCATATCCTTCGCTAGCATTGTGGACGAGATTTTAGGCGATCGCTCGCACTAAATATTTTTGCTACCAGTGACAAGCCAAACCTCAGTACAAATGGTAGTTGAACCGTTCGGTTTGGGGTTGGAGTCAGACCATTTCTCATCATAGAGGAGCGATCGCGTCTCACGGTTCGGATTTGGCATAATCTCTTTCTTCGACGCATTAATTCTTTACAAGTGCCTGCTTTAACTGTAGTAAGTCTTGTTAGTTTACTCCTTAGAGATTCTGGAATATTCCTTCTTGTTTATACGTTTGTCAAGCCCCTTATGGAGGGATTTTAGCGTTCTGAGGTGATAATCTGAAAAAAAGTCATGTTTAGCAGTTATTATGTAAACTAATGCCAAATATTAAGAACTATTAAGTTTTTCTAGAACTATCATAAATTTCGATCGATGCAAGAAAAACGCAGCGAGAGTAGAGCCTCTCCCAAGGTTAAATCAAATTTCTCGGCTGCCAGAGGGTTCTTTTGGGCAGCACGTACCCGTATTCTCTTATGGTATCTGCTGACAATTGGTTTCATTTTTGTAGTTTCCATCCCTGCGTTTCGCCAAGTGCTTTACGAGCGCGTCAACCAGCGTGTCAATCGGGAACTGACGGAGAAGATGGAAATATTTACTCAATTAATTGATGCAGAAACCGAAGCAAGCGATCGCGAAGATGAAGAAGTGACGGCTGCTGTCAATTTGCTCAAACAAGCAGACATGCGTTTGACAAAACCCCCCGCGACAGAGGATGAGTTAGAAGAATTTTTTGATGCTTTTCTCGGTCGCCAGCTATCGGAAGACGACACCTTCTTGATCGCGATCGTGGATGGAGAATTTCGTAAATCTAGTCCGAGAGCTAGACCCAAAGTACTTGCTGCTGATTCTAAGCTAATTCAATACTGGGGAAGACTGACTCAATCAGAGCAAGGTGAGAAGGAATTTCCTACAGAACCGAATATTGATAGCGTTCTTTACACAGCCAAACCTGTTTGGATTGACGGCGAAATTGCAGGTGTATTTGTAGTTGCTCATACTACCGCTGGCGAACGAGCTGAAGTTGTAGAAGCCGTGTTAGCAATCGTTCAAGTCAGTGCTGTGGTGCTAATTCTGGCTTTGCTAATAGCTTGGGTTGCTTCTCGGGGGTTTTGGCTCCTCTGCGCCTCATACTCCAAACAACTCGTAAAATCAGCGAGTCCGATCTCAATCAACGCATTTCCGTAGAAGGAAAGGGAGAACTGGCGGAGTTAGCAACTACCTTTAATGAAATGATGGATAGATTGCAAGCCGCTTTTACTAGCCAGCAAGAGTTTATTAACGATGCGGGACACGAACTACGAACGCCAATCGCGATCGTGCGCGGACATTTAGAATTAATGGGCGACAACCCCGAAGAAATCGGGGAAACTCGGGCGCTAGTGCTAGATGAGCTAGATCGCATGAGTCGATTTGTCAACGACATGATTTTACTAACAAAAGCAGAACGCCCGGACTTTTTACGCTGGGAAACTGTCGAGCTTCAATCTTTTACAGAGGAATTATTTGCTAAAGCACAAGCACTAGCCCAGCGTAACTGGCAATTCGACAGTACAGCTCAAGGTCAGACGATCGCCGATCGCCAGCGTTTGACTCAGGCAGTGATGAACTTAATTCAAAACGCCATTCAGCACACAAAAGAGAATGACATAATTGGTATTGGCTCGGCAATTAGTAAAAGTAGAATTAGTTTTTGGGTACGTGACACGGGCGAAGGGATCGCACTTATAGATCAAAAAAGGATTTTTGAACGCTTTGCTCGTGCTGCTAATAGTCGCCGCCGATCTGAAGGCGCTGGGTTGGGATTATCAATCGTCCAAGCAATTGTAGAGGCACATGGTGGACGAATCTTACTCAAAAGTGATATTGGTGCTGGTGCTAGATTTACGATTGTCATACCTCTGAAGCGATCGCCAGAGAAAAAAGGTCATGCCGAACGAGTTGGTTGACGATTAAATCAAAGTAGAAAGGCGATCGGCAAGTTCAGAGATGAAAAGTTTCTCATTTCAATTTCATCACAATCTCATCTTTAACTGTCAAAATAATTGGCAAGAGAATAATTGCTGAAATGATTGAGAGTTTGCTGGGTTGTTCTATTACTTTTTCTAAAAGATAGGATTAAGCAAACAGAAGACAGATAAATAAAATATTTATCAATAAAAGATTTATCTTTTATGACGTTTATTTTTAGTCTGTTATTATCCGTATAGATAGTTCTGTCATCATATAACAATGAGGCGCTTAGGTTGTGGCAGTAGGGCGATCGCTAGCTAAGATTTGCAAGGATTTCTATGCAAGATTAGCGAAATCGTTTTCTTCAGCATTTACTTTATTCATTGACCACCTTGAAATAGGTACACCACAAGGTTATGAGCCAAATTTTGATTGTGGAAGACGAAGCTCGTCTAGCTGCTTTTGTTAAGAAAGGACTGGGCAAAAGTGGTTTCGATACTCTAGTAGCAACTGATGGAGAACAGGCGATTGAATTGGCTCAAACTAGTCAACCCGATCTATTGTTACTCGACCTTGGTTTACCAATTAAAAATGGTTGGCAGGTCATGCAAGAATTACGTAGCAAGGGAGAAGTGCTACCAATTGTCATTATGACTGCTCGTGACGATAATCAATGTAAGGCAGCTGCTTTGCAAGCTGGTGCAAATGATTACATTACTAAGCCTTTCCTCTTCAAAGACTTATTAGGATGTATACAGGCACAGTTGGAAATCGCTTGCAAACCAACAATACTCAAATAACATTTTTAGCATTTGTAGGGGCGCACAGATTTGCACCCCTTGCACTACATGAGATCCCCCAAACCACCTTATCAAGCTAGGGGGGATCTTTTTTGTCGTAGTCAAAGAGTAAATTGGTATGAGATGTTTTCTGAATGGCTTTGTAGAGATGAGTTGCATCTCTACAATTATGTATGCAAACGAATGATAGCAATTCTCGATTGCGTGCGTGACATTTGTAGGAGCGCACAGAGAAAGCGCCCCTACAGATCGTGTGTTTTACCCAATCGAAAACCGCTATGAGGTGGAGTGAAAGAGAGACTTATGGCGAAAATGAGAGATTTCTCATGAGAAATCTCTCATTAAACATTCATTATCAATTCATCACTGACTGCAAAGATATATGTAGATAGAAGACAAATCATTAGTGACGAACTGCGATCGCCAGTCAATTTTTCACAACCAACCACACAAAAAGGATATCAGTCATGCGACTGCTGGTTTATTCCCACGACGCATTTGGACTTGGCAATATTCGCAGAATGTTAGCAATTTGCGAACACCTATTAAGCGAAATTCCTGACCTTTCAATTTTATTACTTTCTGGTTCGCCCATGCTTCAGGGCTTTCGATTACCAAAAGGACTTGATTATATTAAGTTACCTTGTCTAAATCGCGGTGAAACTGGTGAAATTGCTGTCAAATATTTAGGAATGGGTGTGGAAGAGATAGTTAAGCTGCGATCGGAATTGATCTTGTCAGCAACAATTATTTTTCAACCAGACATCTTTTTAGTAGATAAGAAACCTTATGGACTCAAAAATGAATTACGGGGTACGCTCAATTATCTAAAAACAACATTACCAGAGACTAAATTAGTACTGTTATTACGAGATATTCTTGACTGTCCTGAAAAAACAATTGCAGAGTGGCAAAAAAGCGATTTCTATACGGCAATAGACAAGTTTTACCATCAAGTACAAATAGTTGGAACGCCAGAAGTTTTTGACACGGTACGAGAATATAGATTTCCACCTAAAATTGTCGAGAAAGTACGCTACTGTGGCTATCTGCACCGTCAACCGGGACAAAAGAGTCGAACTTGCATTCGACAAGAATTAAAAGTTTCGCAGCGAGAACGCTTAATTCTAGTGACTCCTGGAGGTGGAGAGGATGGCTATGAGTTAGTAGATAATTATTTGTCAGCCTTAGCACTATTACCAGCAAAGTATCGCATTAAAAGTTTGGTAATTTGCGGTCCTGAAATGCCTAAAGCGCAAAAGCAACTCGTCGAACAAGCAGCAGAAAATAACTCTCAAGTTCGAGTTGGAGAATTTACAGATGATTTAATGAGCTATATAAATGCCGCAGATGTTGTGGTATCTATGGCTGGATACAATACTGTTTGTGAAATTTTATCGGCTAGAAAGCCATCTGTCATTATTCCGCGTAGTAAGCCGTCTCAAGAACAGTCAATTAGAGCCGAGAGAATGGCAAGCTTAGGGTTAATTAAGACACTCATACCTGGTAAGGGAGATTTTAGCTCCATCACTTTAATGAATCTACTTCTAAGTCAGTTAGAAGGACGAAAAAAGCCAGACTTTAACTTAGATATGAATGGTTTAGTTCGAGTGAAAGATTATTTACTTCAACTCATGTCTCAAAAAGTCTGCGAACATCAATTGAACCAAATTTATCAAAAATATACTTCTTTACCCACTTTAGCGAGCGATCGCTCAGCGGTCTAGATAGTTTTTATTGTAGCAATTCTGAGCTAGTTATGAAAAAAATTATGTTTTACTGTCAATATCTGAGTGGTATGGGACATTTAGTTCGTAGCTCAGAAATTGTGCAAAGCTTAGCAAAATATTTTCAAGTTTACTTTATTGTTGGTGGTCCTCAAATTCCAGGTTTTGAGCTACCAACACAAGTAGAAGTTATTCGATTACCTGCACTATGGCTGGAAGAGGGAAAATTCACAGTTGGGAGTAGTCCATTTACCGTTGAGGAAGTGAAAGCAGCTAGGAAAAATATCTTAATTGCAGAGTGCGATCGCATTCAACCTGATTGTTTGATTACAGAGTTTTTTCCTTTTGGTAGACACAAGCTACTCTTCGAGCTAATTCCTTTAGTCGAACATCTAAAAAAAATAAGTCCTAAAACCAAAATTGTTTCCAGCTTGCGCGACGTTATCGGGAAAGAAAGCGATCCTGAAGAAGAGGAAACAATTTGCAATTTAATGAATCGATATTTCGATTTACTACTATTTCATGCCGATTCTCGCTTCCAAACTTTTTCGGATAGTTTTGCGAGACATCAAGAAATTCTTGCTGAAGTTATCCATACAGGATTTGTAACTCAACTGCCGAAATTTACTTCTACACCTTTTGAGAAATTATGGAGTGAAGTTAGTTTGGATACTGTCAAAATTGTAGCAAGTATAGGTGGTGGTAGAATCGGTTATGAAGTGCTAGAAGCGCTGATTAAATCGAGTGCGATATTGAGTCGAAAACTACCACATGTTATGAAGATATTTACTGGATCGTTTATGCCAGTAGAGAAGGTAAAACAGTTAAAAAAATTGGCAGGCGATCGCGACAATATTCAAATTGAAACTTATACCACACAACTGCTTGAATACATGCAGACCGCAGATATTTCTGTTAGTCTTGGCGGTTACAACACCACAATGAATATACTGAGTACGGGTGTCCGTGCCATTATAGTTCCCATCGGTCACGAGCATGTAGATAAAGAACAATTACACAGAACGCAAAAATTAGAACAATTGGGAATTGTCAACAGTATTCATCCTCAAGACTTGTCGCCTCTAGTTTTATCTGAAAAAATCGGCGATTGCTTATCTAAAAAAACATCAAACAATTCAAGGATTTTCGATCTTCAAGGAGCTGATAACACAGCCAACTTTCTAAAAAGGTTTCTCAATTCTCAGACTGCTGCTTTGAGTCTTGTTTAATTTCTACTGGTTTAACCTACCTTCTGCTGCTCTACTTCCTTACACGCACCACGCACCAAGTAACACTAATTAAAGGAGAACTACTAAATGGGTCAGCGCCCCAAAGAAAAAGATTTAAGAGGAGTGATACCAGGTCTTCTGCGGATTTTGAGAAAGTTTTCCCCCTATATCCGCAAACAAAGATTCACAATTGGTGGTGCTTTTTTCGCTTTATTAATAGAGACTGGTCTACGGCTACTAGAACCTTGGCCCTTAAAATATGTTTTTGATAATATTCTAATTCCTGCTCATAATAACTCTACGAACATTCCTAACAGCTTTGGATTCAATCCAGTCATGCTGTTGACTTTATCAGCCCTAGCAATAGTTGGTATTACTGGACTGGGTAGTATGGCAGCATATTTGAGTACCTATGGTATGTCTTTGGCTGTTGTGGAGATATTGTCTGAGGTACGCGGTCGAGTTTTCGATCGCTTGCAGCGTCTCTCTCTTTCCTTTCACCAACAACATAAAAGCGGCGACTTAATTACTCGGGTCACGGCTGATATTGAAAAAATGCGGTTGGTGACGATCAAAACTGCTCTACCTTTATTGACCAACATTATCTCTTTACTAGGAATGTTGGCAATTATGTATTGGCTGAACTGGGAATTAGCCTTAGTCGCAACAGCAATATTCCCACTCCTAACCCTGCTCACGAGTAAAACAATCGGTCGTATTCGTAGTTTCGCCAAACAACATCGCGATTCTGAAGGTGTTTTAGCAGCAACGACGGGTGAAACCATTGGCGCGATTAAAGTCGTACAAGTTCTCTCTTTACAGGAGATGCTACATAGCATTTTCGCAGCGCAGAATCAGAAAAGTTTAGATGAGGCGATCGAATCTTTAAAACTTTCAGCAGCACTAGAAAGAACGGTGCAAGTGCTAATGGCAGTCATTATCGCCGCAGTCTTATGGCGTGGTTCCCATGTGGTTTTGCATAAAGGGCTTACTCCTGGCGAATTATTAGTATTTATGACTTATTTAAAAAATGCTTTTGAACCAATGCGAAAACTTTCCACTCAAGTCGGGCAGATTGCTAAAGCGACGGCTTCTGGTGAAAGGGTGGTGGAGTTATTGGACTACGAACCCAACGTGCGCGATTTACCAGGGGCAAAAAAAGCACATCCTTTCTTTGGGGCAATCCGGTTTGAAAATGTCTCTTTTGGCTACAGTACAGGTAAGGAAATATTAAAAAATATTAGCTTTGCCGTTCAGCCAGGGCAACAAGTAGCGGTGGTGGGTCCTTCTGGAAGTGGTAAATCGACTCTTCTGAGTTTAATTCTCCGTCTGTATGACCCCGATTCCGGTCGGATTTTAATTGACAGTCAAGATTTACGCGAATACACCCTAGATTCGCTGCGGCAGCAAATTAGCGTAGTTTTGCAAGATAGCGTTTTGTTTGCAGTTAGCGTACAAGAAAATATTGCCTATGGGAAACTAGGATCTTCTCGCAAAGAAGTAGAACAAGCCGCCCGTCTTGCCAATGCTCATGAATTTATCATGCAACTGCCCCAGGGCTACGAAACAGTTTTGGGCGAACGGGGTGGGACGCTATCGGGCGGACAACGACAAAGAATTGCGATCGCCCGTGCGGCGATCCGTCAAGCACCAATTGTGATTCTAGACGAACCAACTACAGGTTTAGACAGTGCCAGCGAACAAATCGTCAACGCAGCCTTAGAAAAACTCACGGAGGGGCAGACGACATTTACAATCTCCCACAATCTCAGGGCAGTGCAACACGCAGATATCATCCTCTACCTTGAAGGGGGCAGCATTTTAGAACAGGGGACGCATAGCGAACTCATGCGTCTGGGCGGACATTATGCCACCTTGTACCAGATGCAAAGCATTATTGACAGCGAGCAAACAGGAGATACTTATGCGATCGAAGCATGAGGAAGATCGAGCAACCCGCGTTATCTTAGTACGCCACGGGCAGAGTACTTACAATGCCCTTGGTCTCTATCAAGGTAGCAGCGACGAGTCAGTATTAACTGAAGTAGGGCGCAGCGACGCGCGTTTAACTGGCGATTTTCTCAAAGGAGTGGTATTTGATGCCATCTACTCCAGTTCCTTAAAACGGGCGCAAGAAACTGCCCGAGAAATTATAAAAGTCACCTCCCCCCATACCCAATTAAGGGTAACGAACAAGTTACGCGAAACCGATCTTCCGGCGTGGCAAGGATTAGCTTTTCAATACGTGCGCGAAAACTTCGCCCAGGAATATCGCCTTTGGAAACAACACCCCCATGAGTTTTGGATGGAATTCTCTGGAAGTGTGGAGAGACAAGGGGGACAAGGGAGACAAGGGGGACAAGGGGACAAGGGGGAACTCGGGAACCCCACGACCGAAGGGAGTGGGGATTAGGGGGACAAGGGAGACAAGGGGGACAAGGGAGACAAGGGAGACAAGGGGGACAAGGGAGCAGTGTAGCGCCAGCATTGACTGTCAACTGTCAACTGTCTTCACGCAGTGTAGCCTCAGCGTTGATTGTCAACCAACAACCAACAACTAACAGCCAACAACTTGACAAATTCTTTCCCGCCCTAGATTTATATCAAAGGGTACGAGAGTTTTGGCAAGAAATATTACCGCGCCATAGGGGACAAACTGTTTTACTAGTGACTCATGGCGGAACCAACCGCGCTTTAATAAGTACAGCTTTAGGAATTACACCCGATCGCTATCATTGCATTCAGCAGTCTAATTGCGGTATCAGCGTTCTCAATTTTCCTGATGGTTCTCTGGAGTCAGGGCAATTGGAAGCAATGAATTTAAATACTCATGTAGGAGAACACTTACCCAAGCCTCAAGAAGGGGGTAAAGGTTTACGGCTGTTGCTCGTACCTTCTGGGACAAATGCAGCACAAACTCAAAACATAGCTAGGTTTCTCAAACAAGTGCGAATTGACTTTAGCCTCAATAGCATACTTGACTCTTACCACATTACGGTGCAACAAATTCTGCAACACCATCCAGAAACAGTACAGTTTGAGGTATTGCGAGAAGATATTCCCGAAGCTTGGCAAGCAGTCATTGGTAGAAGAAGTATCGCTAATTCCCAGCAGTTGACGACTGGTTTAGTTATGGCAAGCGAAGAAACGATCGCTCGTTTAATTGGTCATGTTTTTAATATGAATTCGGATGTTTCGGAACGAATATCAGTCAAAAAAGGAATGGTAAGTTGTCTGCAATATCCGGGCGATCGCCATCCACCAATTTTACAAGCAATGAATATTCTAACTACTCAAAACGACTCGAGCCATAAATCAGATGTAGGGTGGGCAATACCCACACAGATATTTTCTTAGTCGGGTTAAAATGCCTGATTCACAAATGACCAATGACCAATGACTAATGACCGATAACACAACTATGAAAATCGCATTCATTGTTTGGCGCTTTCCAATTTTATCAGAAGCCTTTATTTTAAATCAAATTACTGGCTTAATCGATCGCGGTCATGATGTCCGCATTCATCCAATTAATGGATTGCCTAAAAACTATACGGGTAAGATACATCCTGTGGTTGAAGAATACCAGTTAATGAAGCGTACTTATTTTCCGCCAACAGTGCCAGAGAAGTTGTTTCCTCGTTTGATTAAAGGGTTAGGTTTATTTCTGAAGAATCTGAATCGAGGTTCTTGGAAAACATTACAATTTTTTCAGCCTGGTAAATATGATGCAGAAGTCGCAACGTTAAAATCTTTTTACAGAACTGTCGCGTTACTTCAAGATGGATCGTATGACATTATTCATTGTCAATTCGGTACGCTAGCGCCAATTGCTCTTGCTTATCGCGACGCTAATATTATTCAAGGTAAGTTAATTACCACATTTCGCGGCATTGATATTAGTAAATACGTTCAAGAAAACGGTGTTGATGTCTACAATAGGCTCTTTAGAGAAGGTGAGTTTTTCTTGGCAAATTGCGAATTCTTTCGCGATCGCGCGATCGGTTTAGGCTGCGATCCAACGAGAATTATCGTTCATGGTTCGGGATTGGATTGTAGTAAATTTACTTTTAAGCCGCGTTATTTTCCCACTAACGGAAAAATTAAAATTGTCACAACAGGACGCTTGGTTGAAAAGAAAGGAATAGAATATGGTATTCGTGCCATTGCTAAGTTAGTCAAAACCTACTCGAATCTTGAATACAATATTATTGGTGACGGTGACCTAAAAGCCTACTTCGAGCAATTAATTAGCGAATTAAATGTCAGTCATGTCGTTAAATTACTAGGTTGGAAGCAGCAAAAAGAAATTATCGAAATTCTCAATGATTGCCATATTTTTATGGCTCCTAGTGTCACGGCATCTGACGGCAATCAGGATGCACCAGTCAATACATTAAAAGAAGCAATGGCAATGGGTTTGCCTGTTATTAGTACTAGACATGGTGGCATTCCCGAATTAGTTCAAAATGGCATATCTGGATTCTTGGTTCCAGAGCGCGATGCTGACGCGATCGCCACAAAACTCGAATTTCTGATCGAACATCCTGAAGTTTGGCAAAGTATGGGGAAAGCTGGTCGAGAGCAGGTAGAAGCGAAATACGATATGAACAAATTGAACGATGAGTTAGTGGCAATTTACAAGCAAATGTTAGATGAAAAATCAAATCGAAAAAAATCAATTCAGAACCTTCAAAAACTAATGCAGGTTTAGAGAAAGATTTTTACAAAAGAAAATTTTACTAAATATGAAAATCGCATTTTTTGTCGCTCGGTTTCCTGTTCTATCAGAGCCATTTATTCTAAATCAAATTGTTGGCGCAATCCAGCGCGGTCATGAAGTTGATATTTATTCCTTGGATGGCGCTCCCAAAGATCTATCTAAAGTGCATCCTTTAGTCGAACAATATCAACTATTAGAACGAACTTTTTACGCACCCACTCGACCGGAAAATGAGCTATGGCGTTGGCTGAAAGGGTTGAGTTTACTAGCAATTAATTGCTACAAAAACCCTTTGGTGTGTTTACAATTATTGAATACTTCTCGATATTTGAGTCAAGCAAAATCGCTGAAGCTACTTTATCGCGCTATCCCATTTCTTAATAAGAAATCCTACGATATCATTCACTGTCAATTTAGTACTTTGGGTGTATTTGGCGTGTGGTTTCGTCAACTCGGATTAATTGAAGGGAAATTAATCTCTACATTTCGAGGTGCAGATATTAGTAAATTCTTACCCAAGTGGGGCGATCGCGTTTATCAAGAAGTCTTTCAAGAAACAGATTTCTTCTTGGCTAACTGTGAATTTTTTAAAAATAAGGCAGTTGCTTTAGGATGCGATTCAGACAAAATTCACGTCCACGGTTCGGGAATTGATTGTAGTAAGTTTGCTTACAAACCTCGATTTTTTCCTACTGATGGCAAAGTGAAAATTGTGACGACTGGACGTTTGGTAGAAAAGAAAGGAATTGAGTATGCGATCGCCGCAGTTGCTAAAGTCGCTCAAACTTATCCAAATATCGAATACTACATCATTGGCGATGGAGAACTAAAAGCAGAATTAGAGCAACTAATTACTGGATTGAATGCCGAGCGTGCTATCAAATTATTAGGCTGGAAGCAACAGAAAGAAATTGTAGAAATTCTCGATACTTGTCATATTTTTCTCGCTCCTAGCGTGACCGGAGCTGATGGTAATCAAGATGCACCAGTCAATACATTAAAAGAAGCAATGGCAATGGGTTTACCTGTTATTAGTACTAGACATGGTGGCATTCCCGAATTAGTGGAAGATGGCGTATCTGGGTTTTTAGTTCCAGAACGAGATGTTGAAGCGATCGCCACAAAACTTGAATTTCTGATCGAACATTCTGAAGTTTGGCAAAGTATGGGGAAAACTGGTCGAGCGCAGGTAGAAGCAAAATATGATATGGACAAGCTAAACGATGAATTAATTGAAATTTATCAACAAGTATTAGATTCAAAACTCCCCCAACACTCTTTGACAGATCGAAGTTTATTATTAACAGCAAATCATTAATACGGAGGAATCGATCGTAATGAAACCTATAGTGACAATCGTTGTCGTACCTCGCGAGCGCTTTAGCTGCACTCAAGCATCTTTAGAAAGCATTTACGCACACACAGATTTTCCTTTCAAGTTAATTTATGTTGATGGAAATTCTCCAGTCAAAGTACGACGATATCTAGAAGCTCAAGCTCAAGAAAAACGTTTTGACATTATTCGCACGAATTACTATCTTTCTCCCAATCACGCACGTAATATTGGTTTGAGTCGTGTCGATACTAAGTATTTGGTTTTTGTTGATAACGATGTCATAGTTTCTCCAGGCTGGTTAACAGCTTTAGTTAATTGCGCTGAGGAAACAGAAGCAACTGTAGTTGGTCCTTTAATGTGCGAAAAACAACCTATCCACCAAAGGGTTCACTTTGCGGGTGGAGAAAGTCGTGTTGTTACTGACGTGAAAGGTAGACGACATCTACGCGAAAAAATGTACAAACAAGGACATAACGCGGTAGAATTGCGTCCTCAATTGAAACGAACTCAAACTGAATTAGCAGAATTTCATTGCACCTTAGTCCGCAGAGAAATATTCGATCGCATTGGCTATCTTGACGAAGCTATGCTCAACACCAAAGAACACCTCGACTTTTGTATGACTGTGGCGCAAGCGGGAGGTACAGTTTATTTTGAACCAGATAGCTTAGTCACATACGTACCGGGTCCACCTCTAGAATGGACGGATTTGCATTTTTATATGCTGCGTTGGAGTGACGCTTGGACTCTAGGCAGCTTACAACGCCTACGCGAAAAGTGGAATTTATCAGAAGACGGTTATTTCCAAACCAAGTATAAAAAATTGGGAGTCAGACGCATTGCCACAATTATTAAACCCTTCGTGCGTCAGGTAAGTTTTGGATTTGAGAATAAGCCGTTGAAGCGAACCATGAAAAAACTCGACCGGAAATTCAACCGTTATCTGAGCGATCGCTATGCCAAAATGTTGCCACAACGCAAACTGGAGCTACCACCAATTCAGAAAGTAACAACGCCAGAGTTGGCTAAAGCGTGAATAAAATTGGGTAATTGGTAATTGCTAATTGGTAGTTGGTAGTTGCGTGGCTTAATTGCGACTTGCGACTTGCGATTTGCGACTTGAAATTGCTCCCTGCTCCCTAACACTAACTCACGCCTGAAAAATTACTGAAAGATTATTAGCTGGCATGGTATAGGTTCTAAGTAGGGAAAGATTTTCGCTGCGTGCGACTGCGACAACATCATCCAAATCGCGCACGCCCCATTCTGGATTTTGCGCCTGTAAACTTTCATCAAAATTAGCATTGCTGGGCGCAGTATGCCGACCCCCCTGCTTGAAGGGTCCATACAAATACAAAATACCCCCTGGTGGCAAAATTCGCCTTGCTCCTGCCATTAATCCCAGACAAGCCGACCAAGGGGCAATGTGAATCATGTTAATGTTGGCGATCGCCACAATCGGATCGCGTTGAAAATCTATATCATGTAAAGATTCTGGCAGTTCGTCCCTTTCTACCACCCAAACCGGATCGCTAGCATCTAACGCCAGCGGCGGATATAAATTATCTGTCGGACAAGATTCTCGCCATGCTGCAATGCTCTCTCGTGCTAAGGGATTTGGATCGGACGGAATCCAATTACGCGGGTGAAGGTGAGGGGCAAAATAAACTGCATGTTCTCCCGTACCGCTGGAAACCTCTAACACCGTACCTGTAGAAGGCAAAACTTGCAGCAGCACTTCCAGAATCGGCTTGCGGTTGCGTTGGGTAGCAGGAGCGTACTGTCGTCGGCTACTTGAATCGTTCATAAATTGTTCGTGCAGGTTATGGGGCGATCGCTAACATTAATTATTTCAGCATGACTTTCAGCATGACTTTCAGCATGACATTTGTGCCAACAGTGCCGTACCATAAGCCGCCTCTGCTTGCGCTGACTGCGCCACAGGCACGCCTAAATGTCTAGCGCGAATTTGACTCCAAATCGCATTTTTCGCCCCACCTCCAGCCGTGTAGACGCATCTCAAGGAGGTTGCGCCGAGCTGCTGCAATAATTGATATCCCCGTGCTTCGATCCGTGCCATACTCTCCAATAATCCGTGCAGAAACTCAACCGGATTTTCTGGACGAGGTTCTAGTCGCGGTGGCAAATGAGGATCGTTAATTGGGAAGCGATCGCCTGCTTTGAGCAAAGGATAGTAATCTAGGGGACTTTCGTAATTAGGATCGATCTCACCGCTCAGTGTTTCTAACTCTGCATCTGTAAAAAAGTGCCGCAACACAGCTCCACCAGTATTAGAAGCCCCACCAGCCAACCACAAATCGCCTAGTCGATGGCTGTAAACTCCAGAGCGAGCATCTTCCACCCGCGTCCGACTGAGTAATTTGAGTACCAAGGTCGAACCCAATGATGTCACTGCTTCTCCAGGGGAGTTCGCCCCGCTAGCCAGAAACGCAGCAATACTATCTGTCGTCCCAGCACGTACCACGCAGCCTTGAGGCAAACCCAACCGCGATCGCACCTCTGCCGTCACCTCTCCTACAGGCGTGCCAGGAGCGAGTATCTGGGGCAAATTTGGCAGTGCAGGCAATTTCAATAACCAATCAGGATAACATAACCGTTCCACGTCATATCCCAACTTCAGAGCGTTATGATAGTCACTCACTCCTAGCTGTCCGTGCAATAGAAAACTCAGCCAGTCAGCTTGGTGTAAGAAATATATTGCCTCTTGTGAGGGAGATAGGAATTGGTCATTGAGTAATCCGTAGTGCGTGGTGGGTGGTGCGTGGTTAATTAATTCCGAATTCCGAATTCCGAATTCCGAATTCTCCCTTGCTTTTTGCCACCACAACAACTTTGCCAAACTGGACGTAGCGCCGATCGCAACGTGATGGGGAGGAGCGATCGCGCGTAACTCGTCCATGACGGCAATGCCGCGATCGTCGTTATAGAGTAGTGGCGTAACAATTGGATTGCCCGTCGCATCACACAGTAGGACGGTGGAAGAAGTCCCGTCAATCGCGATCGCTTCTATTTTCTGCCGTAGTTCTAAGGGCAGTTGCTCTAGTAAGCAAAACAATCCCGTCTCCCATTGAGCGGGTGCAGTTGCTAATTTTGACCCTGTAAAAACATGCTTGGCTTCTGCCAGAGTCTTACCTGCGGCATCAATCGCCACGGCTCTAGCGCCAGAAGTGCCAAAATCTATTCCCAGGGAAATCATCAGTTGTTAGGGAGGAGGGAGCAGGGAATAGTTATCATGACTACCAACTTTTCAACATTCAACAGAATTTTGTGTAGAGTTGTAACAAGCTATTCCCCTGATGAGGAAATTCATTTGAAATTATGAAACTATCTGGTAAGAATACTTTGTGACTAGGAGGCTTTTTAATGAATATATCAGATACTCAAGTTTTCGTTGCCCTCGTAGTAGCGTTACTACCTGGTCTACTAGCTTTTCGGTTAGCTACCGAACTGTATAAGTAGAAATTTAGCTACACTTGTTAACCATCTCATTTTGAAGTAGAGACTACTGGTTAGTTTGTCACCTGACAAACACTCATAGTTCAACTGCTTCCAAGTTGAGTTTTGAGTCAGGGGATCGCTCCTCGACTCAAAACCCCATCTCAAATTATTTAAATCAGTTTGAATCGAGCTTCGATTGCATAACATCTACCAACTAGCAAAACCCCGTTTCGCGATCGCCAGTCAGTTACTCTACAAAGATCGACTGTTGACATCCAAGCGTCCTCTCTACTGATTTACCGTATATTCACGAGTTTTAATTGTGCGACGACCGAAAGTATAGCTACGTTTGCGTAAAACTACGGTTGGGAGCCAGAGCAGAGTGAGAGTAAGGTTTTGGGGATTCTTTGTATCAAAATAAACAAACAGCACAATCTACAGACTGTATAAGACTAGTTGTTTCATCGCCCCTTTTGAGCAATTATGAACGCCATTCAACCGTCTAGACCACCTCTACAGCCACAAAAGACTCATCGCCAGGAGCGCCGTAGAAAGACCGTACAGCGCCAGCAACGCCATCCTAATCGCACGTTAGTCTTAGAAAATACGGCAAAATTATTTGCCAACTGTGCCATTTCTGCTATAACGCTGTACGGTTTGGTACAGTTAGCACCCTATCTATGGTCGCAGCAGCAAAAATCAAATGCAATTAATACCGAAGTCAAGCAGATAGAACAGCGCGTCGGTCATTTGCGTCAAGACCTCAACCGCTACTTCGATCCCCGTCAAAGCCATTCTTTGATGAAAGAGCAAAATAATTTAATCGAACCAGGACAGCGCCAAGTCTACTTCCTCGACAAATCTAGATAGCAATTAGCGACCGGCAATTAGCAGCTAGCATTACCACTAATTGTCAATCGTTAATAATTGGTTTAACCAAGTTTCCACCTGAGTGCGTAAACGCATAGCAGGATCGGCATTGGAGCTGTTGTGCTGTGGTAGAAGCTCTAAAGCACGGCGATAATCAGATATGCAGCAGTTCCAATCACCCCACAAATGATAAGTCCGACCGCGTTCGGCATAAATATGTCCTTCTAGCTGTCCTAGTAACAGTGCCAGATCGAAACTTTCAATTGCCTCTTCATAGCGTTCCAAATCACGCAGAGTAATGCCTCGGTTGAATAACGCCCGCACGTAGCTAGGATTGAGATCTAGAGCGCGATCGTAGTCAGCCAATGCAGCGAGAAAGTTTCCACAGGCGGCGTGATAATTAGCCCGATTGTTATAAGCTTTTGCTAAATTGGGATTCAGTTCTAGTGCGCGATCGTAGTCAGCGATCGCCTGTTGAAGTTGACCAGCTTGAAAGTATACTAATCCCCGATTGTTGTAGTCAATCGCATTTCCAGGGCAGCGATAAAGCAGTTGGCTCAACAACGCGATCGCGTCGGCATAGTTTCCCTGCTGCGATTTCTCCGCAGCACATGCACGTAAGTAGGTATCGGATAAGGCTAGTTCTGGTTGCCGTTTACCGTTTTGAGAGGCTATTGGCGACTGGTTAGCCATTTTGCCGCTACTATTACGTTGATGACGGCATTTTCGATTCTTTTTTTCTGCTTCTAACGATTGGCTTCTCATGATGGTTGCTGGGCTGTTGAGCCACAAGCTCTATAAAATAAACTTATAATTATCTAGACTCTATCTGCTGTATCTTTGTGGCACTTACTTAGGTGTCTTCGCCTAGACTTTTTTATGTCAAGCATTAGTAGCGCCCAAGTCGATGCTCACATTCTATGATTCTCACTTCATACTGGATCATTCATCTTTCCGCAGATAAATTCCAGAAGATTTAGGAATTAGGCATCAGTTATTAGTTATCAGTAGAGAGTGGTAATGGGTAATGGGTAATGGGTAGTTGATAGTTGGTAGTTGCTCCCCTGCTTCCTTGTCCCCCTTGTCCCCCTTGTCCCCCTTGTCCCCCTTGTCCCCCTTGTCCTCCTGCTCCTCAGCTCCCTCAGCTTCCTCAGCTCCCTCAGCTCCCTCAGCTCTCTTTTCCCTGCTCCCTTTTCTTCAATACGTTCGACAAGTTGATAAAATGCAAGCACGGTGACTGCTGTATTTGGATTTGTGAGAGAATTTTGTTATGACTACTGCTACTGTGTATGCCAACGCGCCCGAGCTATCCTCGGAAGACTACGTTGCGATCGGATTAGCGACATGCTTTGTGAAGGAAGAGGGAGAAGTGCGCGAACTAGAAATTATCGAGCCGATACCCTCTGCTGCTTTAGAAGCGATCGCTAAAGGTATTCCCACATCTTACAAACTGGTTAGCGCTACAACCCTGGGAACGATTTTAGCTGGGGACAAATTACAGATCCCTGCTGGTTTTCCCACCTCAGCCCAATTTAGCGACGACTTCGGACAACGGGCGATCGCTGCTGCTCGTACTTACAAGAGCCGAACTGTTGCTAAGGCTCTCATTCCTCTCGGCACAACTCGCGAAGATTTTAATTATTCCACAGAACGCAAGCGCGTACTAAATACGAAACGAGTTGTTAGTAAAGACGACAATGTAAAGCAGCACGCCTACACCCATCAAGTTCTGTGATTGTCGAGTTTTGTAACAGCATTTGAATCTTTAAAATATGCTCAAGCTTTATGGTGGTGCTTTTAGCCGTGCCGCGATCGTTCAATGGTATCTGGAAGAACTAGAAGTTCCCTACGAATTTGTCATGCTGGATATGAAAGCAGGAGAGCATCTCCAACCAGAATATCTTGCCATCAATCCTTTTGGTAAAGTTCCAGCAATTGTAGACGGAGATGTCCAACTGTGGGAATCTGGAGCAATTCTCGCCTATCTTGCCGACAAATACGAAAAAGCCGAGCTATCCTTAGAAGAACGCGCTCAGCTGAGCCAATGGATTTTATTTGCTAATGCCACACTGGGACCAGGAATTTTTGTGGAAGCAAACCGCGATCGCGAAATGCCGCGTCTGATGACTACTCTTAATCAAATTCTAGAGCAGCAATCTTATTTGCTCGGTCAACAGTTTAGTGCAGCTGATGTCGCGGTCGGCTCTCTCTTAAGTTACATTCCAATCATGTTAAAGCTAGATCTGAGCGGATACCCAGCAGTTGTTGGCTATGTCAAAAGACTCGCCGAACGTCCGGCATTTCAAAAGTCAATTGGCTCTCGCCGTGGTGGGTGAAGAAAAGTAGCCTTCAAAGTCTGTCTCATTAAAATTTGTTGAACAATTCATCTGAAAAAAATAGCAGGGTAGACGATGCCTATCCTGCTTCCACGTATTAAGAGTTAGCTCTGCGTTTAGCCCTAGCTTATCTAAAGCCAACAGCCGCTTGCCAAACAAAAGCTAGCAGCAAGAAAAATAGAGGAATCAAGGGCAGAACGTCAACTAGAGGATCTAGGATGGAATATGCTTCCGGTAGTTTTGCTAACAATAATGCGGCTTCCATACTTAAATTTTCCTTCTCAACACAGCTTTCAGAATTGACATGCATCTTAACATGAATCAGTTATCAGTTGTCAGTTATCGGTGACTAGTGACTGGTGGCTGGTGACAAGAGTTGAGTCTAACCACTAATCACTAGCCACTAGCCACTCACCAACGATCGCTCATTCCTAGCTTCTGACTTCTGACTTCTAGCTTTTGACTTGTCCTGATTTCCTGTTCCCTAAACGAAATTCCTGACAAGACTGGTAGCAATTGTCAGGGTCGTAAATATGACATTGAGACGTAATTTCCTGCATTAGAGACCAAGAAAAGTTGGATTCTGGGTGTAAATAATCACCCCAGTTTTGTTGTAAGCTGCGATAAGCTTGCCACAGTTTGTAGGAAGGAATTGCAGTCGAAATGTGGTGGGGAATATGGACGCTGATATCGTGGCAGAGAAATTCTACCCATTGGGGATAATTACAATGAATAGTTCCTGACAACTGCGATCGCGCCGCGTTCCATTCATGAGGATGATAGAAAGGAATATCTACAGCTGTATGGTGTACCAGAGTAAAAGTACTCATCCAAAAATGATAAACCAACCAAGGGATAAACCAAAATTTGATAACTCCCCAGAAACCAGTAGTAGCAAAAAGTAGCGGAAATGCGATCGCGGCAAAAACAATGACTAACATTGCCGAAAACCTGACCTGTTCGCGCTGTTTCCCTTCAAATCGAGTCCAGTTAAAGTGTAATGCTCCCCAGTGTAAGGTAGAAGCCATCCACCAGAATTCACCCCGCATCAGTCGATAGCCCCATTGTCCAAGGGACCCTAAACTAGCATAAAATTCTGGTTGAAAGGGTTGCCATGCGTTGTCTTCACCGATTTTATTAGTGTGTAAGTGGTGGTGATTGTGTAAGATGCGCCAGCTATGGAAAGGGTAAATTAACGGTAATAGTAGCGTATGCCCTACTAAATCATTAACCCAACGACGTTTAGCAAACGAACGATGTCCGCAATCGTGGGCAATCACAAAAAAACCGGTCAACGCTGTACCGGTAAAAATCCAAACAAAGGGTAACAAATACCAAGGCGCGATCGCTAAACCTACATAACCCACCACAACCATAAAAATATTAATGAATACCTGCGACCATGCTTGCAGGCGATCTCGTTGAAAGCACTCTTTAGGTATGGTTTTGAGGATATCTTTGAGACGTGTTTCAGGATTGAAGGAACCATATGTTGGTTGTTGAGGCTGTGGAATCAGTGTAGTCATGAACACCTGTAATAAACGATACCAATTGCTAACACACCACTAAGTTGATAGCGTGCTGATAGTTTTGCGATCGAACTGCTTCGGAATTATATCAACCTTAAGTATCCTAGAAAAAGGGGCATTTATATAGATGAAATCGCGCATTCGCAAGTCAGACAGTCGAAATTAACTGCTCCCAGCTCGTCCCTGCTCCCTGCTCTCTTGCTTCACTGATAACTGAATTTGCTTTCCCATTATGACCAAATCGCGCTCTACACCGTCAAGATTGGCGACCTGGGGTAAATAACCCCAACGCTGAAAGCCAAACGCATCAAATAGTTCTATGCTGGGATGGTTATGGGCAAAAATGAAGCCTAATAGAGTTTTTAACTCCAAGCTGGGGCTTTGCTCGATCGCATAAGATAACAATTGTCGTCCCACGCCACAGCGACGATAGCTAGGAGCAACATATATACTCACCTCCGCAGTTGCTTTATAAGCTGGTCGTCCATAAAAAGATTGAAAACTCAGCCAGCCAGCTATAGCTGCATCTATTTCTAATACCCAAATCGGACGCTCTGCTGGAGAATGGGCGAAAAACCAATCCGTGCGGCTTTCTACAGATACGGGTTCTAGATCGGCTGTTGCTAATCGGTCGGGAATTGCAGCATTATAAATTGCGACAATTTCTGACAAATCGGCAACCACTGCATCGCGAATCGTTCTCATCACCTCTTCACCCCTCATCCACTCGATCGCACAGCTCTTACATTCCCCACTCCCTACTCCCGTACGGACGGGTTTCCAAACCCGCCCCTACTGACTCCCTAATAACGGTGCAGCTGCCAACAGCGTTTGGGTATAAGGATGCTGAGGATTGTTAAAGATAGCTTGAGTCGTATCGATTTCGACAATCTGACCGCTATTCATCACAGCAATGCGATCGCATAAAAATCGAGCTACCCACAAGTCATGGGTAATAAACAAATAAGTTAAATCGAACTCTCGCTTTAATTCCAGCATTAAATCGAGTACCTGAGCTTGGATGCTAGCATCAAGCATACTGACAGGTTCGTCACAAATTATCAGTCGCGGACGAGTAATCAACGCACGGGCGATCGCGACTCGCTGCTGTTGTCCGCCAGATAGTTCGCTAGGATAGCGGCTGTAGTAATTCTCTAATGGAGTTAGTCCGACGCGCTTCAGCATTGCCATGACCTGCTCTTTTGCTTTTGCAGGATTAGCTATTTGATGAATGAACAAAGGCTCGGCAATATTCTGCCCCACGGTCATTGTTGGATTAAGACAAGCATGGGGATCTTGAAAGATCATTTGCATTTGTCGTCGAGAAAGACGCAGATCTTGTCGCGACAAAGTAGTTAAATCCGTGCCTTGCCACTCTACTTTTCCCGATGTAGGGCGAACTAGCTGTAATATTGTCCTAGATAAAGTACTCTTACCACAGCCCGATTCCCCAACTAATCCCAAAATTTCCCCAGGGAAAAGTTCCAAATTTATTCCATCTACAGCCTTAATTGTCTGGTCTTCAGCTTTAAACAACCGCTCGATAAAATTGCGTTCTAAGCTGTAATGCTGTTTTAAATCCGTGATTTTGAGAATTGGTAATTGGTGATTGGTAGTTGGTAGTTGGTAGTTGGTAGTTGGTAGTTGGTAGTTGGTAGTTGGTAGTTGGTAGTTGGTAGTTGCTGAGTGGCTGGAATTGCTTCCTTGTCCCCCTTGTCCCCCTTGTCCTCCTTGTCCCCCTAGTCCCCCTGCTCCCTGCTCCCTGCTCCCTACTCCCTGCTCCCCATGAATATGCAAAGCCGCCTGCAAGAGCGATCGCGTGTATTCGTGTTGCGGTTGCTGAAATACTGTTTGGGAAGAACCAGTTTCGACTAATTCTCCATCGTGCATTACGCCAATGCGATCGCAGTATTCTCCCACCAGCGCCAGATCGTGAGAAATCAATAACAAAGCCATGTCCCGCTCGCGACATAGACGCATCAGTTCTTTTAAGATTTGCGCCGCTACGGTTACATCTAAACTCGTTGTTGGTTCGTCGGCAATAATTAGTTTGGGATCGAGCATTAAAGCTAGGGCGATCGCTACCCGTTGCCGCATTCCTCCGCTAAATTCATGTGGATATTGATGAGCGCGATTTTCGGGAATTTTCACGGCGGCGAGAGTGGCGATCGCTTTATCCCGTAATTCTCGTTCTGACAGGTGGGGTTGATGCGCCTTCAAAGTTTCCATGCAGTGCTTGCCAATCGTCATCAGTGGATCGAGCCGTGTCATCGGATCTTGAAATACCAATGCTACTGCTTCTCCGCGAAATTGCCGCATCTGGGTAGGTGTGAGATCTAGCACCGATCGCTCCTCAAACATCACCTTGCCATTTACGCGGCTGGCTGGTGGTAACAGGCGCATTACAGCCCGTCCTAGAGTCGATTTACCGCAACCCGATTCTCCCACCAGACCCAGGCGATCGCCCCGTTGCAGCGTCAAAGATACGCCGTTAACAGCCCATTGCAGGGACTCCCTATCTTGTTGATGTGGATAGGCAACTTTGAGATTCTCGATATCAAGTAGAGCTTGGCTCATATTATCAGTTATCAGTTATCAGTTATTGGTGAATTAATTTTAGATTGTGGATTTTGAATTGGTCATGGGTAATGGTAAGTTGTAAGTGAGAATTAACTAATCACTGGTCACTGGTCACCGATAATATCTGGTTTGTAACTATTTGAACTACAGTTAGCTATAAAAAAAGTTATTTTTTTAACAAAAAGTTAGTCGTAGTCGAGTTAATGCTTAGTTTTTAAATCTATTTTGCACTCATGTAAGATTCCTACTGATGCTTGAAACCAAAAGTTCTATTCTCATCCTCGGTGGTGGTTTTACTGGTTTATTTACTGGTTTATTTACTGCTCTACATTTAAGCCATCAGCATTGCTCTCTACCCATCGTGACGATCGATCGCGAGTGAAGTTTCATGTTTAAACCCTTACTCTATGAGTTTTTGAGTGGGGAAATAAAATCGGATTCGGTGTGGGCTAGATATGACGAGCTGTTGCATAACAGTGGAGTTGCTTTTATTCGCGACACGATCGCATAGATCGATCTACCAAATCGCCAAGTCCATCTAGAGTCTAAATTGGGTTATACATACAATTATCTAGTTTTAGGTTTAGGTAGCACTACGGGTTCTTTTGGCGTAGAAGGAGCAAGCGAGCATTCTTTTTCGTTCCGCACTGGAGAAGATGCGATCGCGTTAGGGAGACATCTACGCGATTGCTCTAAAGAGCAACTCAAACAGAAGATATAGAACAACGCCGCACTCTATTGACGTTTGCTGTTTTGGGTGATGGTCGTTCTGGAGTAGAGCTAGCTGCTACCTTAGCAGACTTATTACCCGATTGGTATGCTCAAATTAGTGGTAACAAACAAGAAATCCGGGTAGTCATTCTTCAACGCGGTAAAGAGATTTTAAAAGGCGATCGGGATAAGTTGCGCTCCTCTGCCAATCGAGCCTTACAACAGCATGTCGTACCCGTGGAATTGTTGTTAGAAGCTGAAATTAGTGCCGTGCATCCGCAACGGGTAGAATACAAACACGGCGATCGCACCCTAGAATTACCAGTAGCTACGATTATCTGGACGACAGGAACTGCTGTTAATCCTTTAATTAAGCTATTTAACAAATGACTAATGACCAATGACAAATAGCAGCATTTTGGTAGAGTGTAAAATATATCTCCATGAATTAACATGAAAGAATAACTATTATGACGAGCGATCGCAACGGCTGAGAAATGTTATTAGATCGAGACAAACAAACAGTGCAATCTGGAAATATTCCTTATGAAGTAGCTATCATTGGAGCTGGCATTTCTGGAACTGCTTTGCTGTATAGCTTAAGTAAGTACACTAATGTAGAGCGGATTCTCTTAGTAGAAAAAGAATCAGAAGTTGGCTTATGCAATTCTCATAAAACAATGAATAGCCAAACGCTTCATTTTGGCGATATAGAAACTAACTATACTCTAGAAAAAGCTCAAAAAGTGAATCGAGCCGCAACCTTAGTCAAAAACTATCTTTTAAGGAACGACACCAGCCAAAAAAGCTATAGCAAGTACCATAAATTAGTCTTAGGTATTGGAGCAGAGCAAGTTCAAGAACTGCGAGATAGATACAGAGAATTTCAATCGTTATTTCCGCAATTAAAATTAATTCAAAAGCCGGAAATAGAGGCGATCGAACCTAATCTTATTAAAGATAGAAAGCCCGACGAAGAAATTATAGCTTTATATTCTGAAGCTGGTTATACAATAGATTTCCAGGCATTATCTCGCTCGTTTTTGCAAAACTCGATTGAAACTCAAAAACCAATTGACATCATGATGTCAACAAAAGTTAAGTCTCTAAAAAGAGAGAAAAATTTATACCATATACAAACTGACCGAGGAACATTTTCAGCGAAAAGTGTTGCTTTTGCCACTGGAGCATATAGTCTTTTATTTGCCAAAACTCTAGGTTATGGAAAAGATTATGCCCTTTTGAACGTAGCTGGAAACTTTTATTTTTCACCAGGTGTTTTAAATGGCAAAGTCTACACCGTACAAATGAAAAAAATTCCCTTTGCTGCTATTCATGGAGATCCGGAAGTTCACGACCAAAGCCTGACTAGATTTGGTCCCACCGCCAAAGTCACTTTACTATTAGAGAATCGCAAATATGCTACTGTTTTAGACTATCTTAAAACAGCAGGATTCAGTATCAATGCTATTATAAGTTTTTTAACTATACTGTCAGATAAAACCATTTTCAATTATATTTTGAGGAATTTAATTTACGATATACCGTTAGTCGGTAAAAGATTATTTTTAAAAGAAGCACGTAAGATTGTTCCTTCTTTACAACTGAACGAATTACAATTTGCTGAAGGTTATGGAGGAATCAGACCCCAAATTGTTAATACAAAAACTAAGCATCTTGAAATGGGGGAAGCCAAAATAGTCGGAGAAAATATTATATTTAATATAACTCCCTCTCCAGGGGCTTCTACTTGCTTGCAAAATGCCGAATACGATACTGAAAAGATTGTCGCTTTTTTAGGAGCGCAATACACATTTAATAAGCAACAATTCTGGAAAGATTTAGGAGATGAGTAAGGATACCAGAAAGCAGGAAGCAGGGAGGCAAGAGAGCTGAGGGAGCTGAGGAAGCTGAAGGAGAGAATATAAATTCGTTATCTCTATTTTGCTACACATAAATAAAGAGATATGCCGTAGCACATCTCTTCTAGCAAACTGAAACTAGCTTAATTGCCTACATACTACTAGCACTACTAACAGCAATTAATACCTCACCTTTGAGCATTCTCTGAGCGCCATCAAGCAATGCTTCTTCTAAATATGGTTTAGTGAAGTAGCCGCTAGCTCCTAACTGGAGTGCCATTTGGCGGTGACGGTCGGAACCCCGCGATGTCAACATGGCAATTGGTAGTTGACTTAATCTTTCCTCTTTTTGCATCCGCGATAGCAACTCTAAGCCATCCATCCTTGGCATCTCGATATCGCAGAAAACTAAATCGCAAGGTAAACCATCGCGGAGCTTGTCCCAAGCTTCCTGACCGTCACGCGCTTGTTCGACACGATAGCCAGCATTGGTAAATGTCATCGACAACAGCTCGCGGACTGTAATCGAATCATCAATAATTAGTACTAATGGTTCTGTTTTAACTGGCGCTGCTGGTATTGGCGGTGCAGGAATATGTCTGGGCGACCAAACAGTACCTCTACCATCTTTCTGAATCCGTCCTACAGATAGATCGATTAACTCCAATACATCTGCGATCGGCACGATCCGACCGTCCCCCAAAATTGTAGCACCAGCAATTCCTGCTGGCTTGGGTGCAGGTGCTTCAAACTGTTTAATTACAATTTCTTGTTCGCCTAACACCTGGTCAACTTGGAGCGCGAAGAATGTGTCGGCAGAACGGAGAATCACAATCGAAACTGCATTGTCGTCGCGACTGCTGCCATAAATGCTACCTCTCCCTAATTGGCGAGTGAAACTGAGCAATTCTTTTAAGGGTCGGAATGGCAACAAGGAATCGCGCCAAGGAATGCAGGTCTGTCCTTCTGCGTTAGCGACGATATCATTCACGGGAATGTCTATCATCTGTTCCACACCGTCCATTGGGAATGCAATTCGAGCCTTATCGCTCACGCAACAAAGTGCTTTACAAATACTCAGTGTTAGAGGTAGACGAATTGTAAAGGTTGTTCCCTTGCCTAGAGTGGAATCAGTGTGAATTGTACCTCGCATTTGTTTGAGGCTAGTCAACACTACATCCATCCCAATACCGCGTCCGGCAAATTGGTCTACTTGCTCTTTGGTGCTAAAACCTGGTTGAAAGATCAGGTTAAAGACATCCAAACGATCCATGCTGTCTGCTTCTGCTGGAGTAATTAGCCCATTGGCGATCGCTTTTGCCTTCACTTTTTCTGGATCGATCCCAGCTCCATTATCGCTGACGGTAATTACGGTCTGATTGCCTTGGTGAAAAGCGCGAATTGTAATTTTGCCAGCCGCAGCTTTGCCTTTAGTAGTTCGCTCATCTGGGGTTTCAATCCCGTGAGTAATCGCATTGTTGACTAAGTGGGTCATGGGGTCGTAGAGTTGCTCCAAGAGTCCCTTGTCAATCAAAGTCTCGTTGCCTTCTACTTGTAGTTCTGCCTGCTTACCGTATTTGAGAGCAATATCACGCACGGCTCTAGGCAACCGTTCGGCAATTTGACTGAAGGGAACCATTCGCGATCGCGTGATACCTTCTTGCAAGTGGGTTGTCACTTGGCGGAAGTTGCGCGCTACTTGCTCGGTTTCACCCGTGACAAATTCAATATCTGAAGAAGCCTCGCGTACCCTGACGATCAACTCGATCATTTCCTGCGCTAAGGTATGGAAGCCTGTAAAGCGATCCATTTCTAGTGCGTCAAAGTTGACTCCAGTGGCGTGCCGTTCCTCTACTGAGGCAGAATTGCCATCTGGAACTGAAATTAATTTTCCTCCCTGACGACTATTGAGTAGGGATGCTTCTAAGAGCGATCGCTCGTATAGTTCCTGCATCCTCGTACCCACATCACCCAACTGCTGTACTTGGTGCAGCAAGTTGTCGAGGAACTGTCGCAGCCTTTCTTGATCTTGCTCTAAGCTATTCCGGTATACAACTAGCTCCCCAACCATATTACCAATACTATCTAGTTGCTTGACTGGCACGCGCATCATCTGCTCGAAGGCGGGACGGCGAGGGCTAGGGGACGCAGCGGCTGGTTGAGGTGCTGCTGGGGCTGGTTGAGGTGCAACTACATTGGTAGTTTTCGCCGGAGTCTTCTGTAATAGCTGTTCCAAATCGCCAAAGTCACCACCGCTTGGTGTTGTGATAGTAGCTGCCGCGACTTTGGGAGTTTCCTGCAAGAGTAAGTCCAAATCGCCAAAGTCCTCCTCACTGCTTGGTGTTGTAGTAGGTGTCTCGATCGCAGGTACGATGGGAGATGAGCTTAAATCTAATAAAGCTTCTGCCGTGGCGATCGCATTTGCGACCGATTCTTCCTCATGCAATAATGCATTCAGTTCGGGAAAATCGTCATCTGTTTCCAACTGCGAGTCAGCTAAAAAATCTGCTTGGGCTTCTCCTAGCAAGTCCTCATTTTCAGTTGTATCTTGGCAGATAGATTCCACTACGGACATCAACTCTGTAATATTCTCATCGATGATAGCCGCCGTGGAGGTAGAAAATAGCTCGGCATCACTTTCAGCTATTTCAGCCATTAAATTGAAGTTGTCGCCTAACTCCAAACTGGGTTCGAGTTCAAAGCTGGGAAGATCTTCGTTCTCAGTTTGAGTAAGATCGTAATCCAAACTAAGTTCTGCTTCCCCAGCATCCCAGGCGGCGCTTGTAATAGAACCCTCATCATCGAAAGATGTTTCTATTTCGCTGCCAGCATCCCAACCTACCATCAGTTCGGCACTGCTGAAATCGTCTGTCGCTGCCAGTGATGCGTCGGTGAGTAAATCACTGCTAGGCTCTAATTCTAGATTGACTGATGCGTCGGTGAGTAAATCGCTGCTAGGTTCTAATTCTAGATTGAAGGAATTATCTAATTCTTCTACCGTGGCAGAGTCAAAGCCCATCTCTATGGTTTCGCTACCAGTATCCCATTGTGCGATCGATTCTCCATCTTCCGTGGAAGCTTCGGTTACTAAGCTGAAGTTATTGCCTAACTCCAAACTTGGTTCGAGTTCAAAGCTGGGAAGAGCTTCGCTTTCAATTTGATGGGTATCAAAATCTATACCTAGTTCATTTTCCCCAACATTCCATGTTGTACTAGGAGTGATATTTTCTTCATCTTCTTCGACATCGAATGTCTTACCAGGAGTGGTACTTTCGTCATCAACAGGCATTGATGCTGATTGTGCAAATAACTCTGAGTTAGATGCGTTAAAACTGATACTGTCGCTCAACTCGATAATAGTGGAATCAACTCCCATTGCTAGGGCTTCACTGCTAGTATCCCACCCTGTCATCAGCTCGGCACCACTGAAATCGTCTGTTGTTAGTGATTCGTTGGTGAGTAAATCGAGATCGGACTCTAATTCTAAGTTGAGAGTGTTGTCTAATTCTATTGTGGCAGAGTCGAAGCCTAGTTCTAGAGTTTCGCTACTAGCTTCCCATTGTGCGATCGATGCTGTATCTTCTGTAAGCCTCTCATCTGTTGATTCTTCCAGCATGAAAGAAGAATCAAAGTTTGTTACTGCTATCTCTTCTGAAGTGGGAGAAGTAAACAAATCAGCAGTACTATCAAAGCCTAATTCAGATGCTTCAGTCTCAGTATCCCATTCCGACATCGATGTGGCGCTACTATCACTCCACTGGGAATCAGCTTCCGTTCCCAAACCAAGGCTCTCACCTAATTCCAGACTAGGCTCAGCTTCTAAACCAAGACTCTCACCTAATTCCAGACTAGGCTCAGCTTCTAAACCAAGACTCTCACCTAATTCCAGACTAGGCTCAGCTTCTAAACCAAGACTCTCACCTAATTCCAGACTAGGCTCAGCTTCTAAACCAAGACTCTCACCTAATTCCAGAACAGGCTCAGCTTCTAAACCAAGACTCTCACCTAATTCCAGACTAGGCTCAGCTTCTAAACCAAGACTCTCACCTAGTTCCAGACTGGAATTGGTTGCTAAATCAAAATCACTACCTAGTTCCAGACTGGAATCGACTTCTAAACCGCAACTCTCACCTAGCTCCAGACTAGAATTGGTTGTCAATTCAAGATCGTCACTTAATTCCATTAGTGTAGAGTCAAAACCTATTTCTGGGGCTTCGCTGCTAGTATCCCATCCTGCCATGAAGTTTGGATTGCTATCATCGGTTATTGACGTTATTGGTTCTAAGCTGGATTCAGTCTCAAAACTAAAATTACCGCTCAACTCCATAGGAGAAAAGCCAAGTTCTAACTGTCCTACATTACTATCATCCCATCCTTCATCGATCTCTGGAGCAATGTTGTCAGTTTCTAAGCCTAAATTCTCATCTATTTCAGGAATTAAATCGCAATTTAATTCTACTGGTTCAATCTCACTGTTCCATTCGGTCAATGATTCTGTAACATCATTATCAGCATCGGTTGTAAATATTGGTGTTACACTTGCGGGATATGCGATCGCGGATAAATCAAACTCTGATTCAGTCAACTCAGATTCTACTTGTGGCACAAAAGCAATCAAGTCATCTGATATAGCGAATTCATTGCCTAATTCAAGCTGTATTTCTGTATCGGCGATCGCTTCTACCGAACTATCGACAACAGCTTCGGAGCATGATGTTTCGAGCTGCGGTAAGCTCTGAGTTTCCTCTGTCCACAACTGATTTAGATTGACGTTTTCTGAATTATCTGTAGGGTTCGTTGCTTCCAGAGATGTAAGGTCATCTAAACCTACTGTCGTAGCACTAAACAAATTCAAAAAAGCAGGTTCTTCGTCAATTGAATTTAGAGAAATATCTTGGGCTTCAGTAAACAAATTATTGAGTGCTAAAGTTTCTTCAGAAGAAATAGAAGCTTGCGATTCAATATCTTGAAGCGAGATATCATCCGAGCGATCGTTGATGACATTTAACAAATCGGTTGTTTCTTGCCAAAGTTGATTATTGCTGTCTGACTTGGGAGTAAATAAGCTGCTAAGAGCGTCATCATCTGACAAGTTGTCCAGTTGTTCTTCTGTAGAGAATGCTGTTTTGACTTCATTATCAACAATTGCAGGAGGTGTGAAGATATCCGCTCCTAAAACGAGAGAACTTTCAGTAAACTGATTCTCGTTTAACTCAAAACTATTGCTATTGTTTTCTTCCCAATCCAGCAAGAAAGTATTAATCGACAACGATTGCAATTGTTCGCAGATGGTAATTTCATCTGCACGGTGAGCGAGAATGAGTTCCTGTGCTTGTTTGAGTTCGCGAATAATGACTGGAGCAAGAGTACGATAGGAGTTGTCGGTATTGGCGATCGCCCCTGCTGCTGTTTCGCACAACGTCAACCAGCCAGATAAGTCATATTCCACTCCCATCTCAGCGAGTCGGGTACAGCACGCCTGAAGTTCTTGGCGCGTTTGAGATGTCTCCGGCTGCTTAAATAGTTGTAACAACTCTCTGAGTGTTTCTGGGACGCTGTACTCAAAAGCGGATGCACAAGCAGCGATCGCTGCTTGTGCATCCGCAGTAACCGCAGGCATGGATAATTCATCTGGATGCATACTACCACCAGCTTGTCCCACCAGTACAGACAGTTGATGTTCCAGAGCAGCAAACACCGGTTCGACTTCTGCCATTAACCGGCTGGCTTCACCATCGCTTAAGTTAGAGCCATTTTGGAGTTGCTCCAAAAGTGCCTTTAAATTATCGAAAACTTGCAAAAATAATGATTCTAGAGTTTGCTCGATTTGAATCGACGGACACTCTTTCAAAATTTTGAAAAAGTCTTCCAAGCGGTGAGCTGTACGCTGGATGCTATTCAGACCCAGCATTGCTGCTCCTCCTTTAATTGAGTGAGCAGCTCGAAAGATTTCATTCACCATTTCCGAATCTGCAAGCGTACTTTGCAAATTTAACAAGCCTTGCTCGATCGTATTTAGATGGTCGCTGGCTTCTTCGAGAAAATAGCCCAAAATCCGCTGTTGTTGTTCCGGCAGCATAATAATTCTTTTGAGTTTTGAGTTCTAAGTTTTCAGGTAAGAGAATTAGTTTTGAGTTAAGAAATTATTTTGAGTTTTGAGATCGGAGGATAGTATTGAGTTGAGGTTGCAGCCATAAATCAATACTTGACAATAAGTGAAAAAATAGTAATAGACAATTTCATTCCTACTCGTGTTACACTCAAAACTCAGTAGAATTGGGCGAAAATAGAGTTATAAACGCTCAGTTAAGAACATTATTCGTACTATTTAACTGAAAGTTTTTGATTTTGGAATTACTTTAAGGAATCTAGGTTGTTACATTCCAAAATTCCAAATTCAAAATGGAATCGCCCTTTGCTACCATTCAAAACACCATAGCTACACTCGGAAGCGTTCTACTGAAGTCTGTAGTTCTCCTGCTACCTGCACGAGGTTTTGCAGAGAGCCAGAAACTCGCTGAGCTTCCTGAGAGGTTTCTTGTGCTGTTAACTCTACTGACTGTACCACAGCTGCCACGGCGCGAGAGGTTTCTGTTTGTTGTACGGTGTCAGCAGTGATCGAACCAACCAAAGCATCAATACGATTGGATACTTGCACGATGTCTTCCAGCGATCGCTTAGCTTGCTCGGCTAGTTTCGTTCCTTGAATAACCTGTTGAGTTCCCTCTTCCATCGCTGTCATTACCGAACCCGTCTCGCTTTGAATTTGCCTCACGATCTGTTCGATTTCTTTCAACGCCTTGGCAACTCTATCTGCTAGCTGACGTACCTCATCCGCAACAATGGCGAAGCCTCGACCTGCTTCTCCAGCTCTTGCTGCTTCAATACTGGCGTTAAGTGCCAACATATTCGTCCGCGAAGCGATTTGAGAGATCAGTGCCACAATCTTAGAAATTTCTTGCGAGGATTCTGCCAGCCGCTTTACCTTGCGAGTGGTTTCCGCTACCGTCTGCCGAATTTCTAAAATACCTGCTACTGTTCTTTCTACTGCCTCACCGCCTTTTTGAGCGGTGTCGGAAGCAGAACGCGCTACAGATTCAGCCTCTCTCGCCGATTCTGCTACACGTTGAATTGCGTCTGTTAGCACTTGTACAGAATTAAGCGTAACTGCTAGCTCTTCAGCTTGACGCAAAGCGTCTTGGGACAGCGCCCGGGCAAATGTTTCGTTGTCGGCAGATCCTTGACTGACCTGTCGAGCTGCTAGTTTTACTTGTCCGACGATCTCTCGCAGATTTTGAATTGTTAAGTTAAACGAGTCGGCAACCGCTCCTAAAACGTCAGCAGTGACTTCAGCCTGTACAGTTAAGTCTCCCCTTGCCGCACCTTCTACGTCGTCTAGTAGCCGGATCACCTGCCGTTGTAATTCTTCTTTAGCCTGTTCTTGTTCTTGTGCTTTGCGCTGCGTTTCTGTAGTAATTTGAGCAATGCCTTGTAGCATATCGTTAAACTCAGAAGCTAACAGTCCAAACTCATCTTGAGAATAAACTGTAGCTCTAGCATCGAGATTGCCCGTCCGCACGGTATTAAATTGTCCGCGCAGATCCATTGTGGTGTGTTGAATTTGTTTGAGCGTCAGTCGTCCCATGAAGCGCGAGCTAGCAAAACTTGTAGCTCCAGCAACCAGAGCCATAGCTATACCCGTACCTTGGACTGCACGCTGGTTTTCACCTTTGAGCAGCATCGATCCGCCAAAGCCAGCAGCAGTGACGACTAGAGCAGAGGTAATACCAACAGTGCTTGCCGTAAGCCATTGCTTTTTCGCCAGAGGAGCTTGCTCGAACTGTCCTACCAAGCCGCCACTGTTGGCAGATAATTGACGATCGCCTGTATCATCTGCTTGCAAATTGGGCATGGACGATGCCAATTGAGCTACTTCTGCCTTGTTGCTGGCGCGATCGCTCAATTCGCCGTGACTGTCCGCAGACGATAAGGATGAGGCACTTCCTGATAGAGGAGAAGATAACAATCCAGAATCTAGCAATTCAGAAGCCGACTCTGGAAGTTCAAACTCCTCGATTGAATTGCGCTCGGAGCGACTAACATTGTTGTTTTCGGTGTCAAGATCGTAGCGCTCGGAAAACTCGCGCTCGATTTGAAAGTGAGACAAGTCTGAATTGTGAGGATGAGAAAGCTCGTGCCGGCTCAAATCTGGTAGGCTCGACTCTAAATTGCTATCTTCTGATAGATTACTTTCTGGCTGATTCCAGACAAAAGGATTGCCAAAAGGCATAGAAGAATTGCTACTGCTGGTAACATTTGTACTGTCAAGATGCGATTGGGAAAACGGACTATCAAATTGATGCGAAAAAGACTTTGGAGAATCTGAATATGACGACTGCTCTGTAGCATAGTAGTCCGGCGGTTCGGCAGCGTCAGCTCCCAATAAGAAAGTATTTTCAATTTCTGACGCTGGCATCCTGCCATTACTATACTGCTCTGAACTTTCGTACTGTTTAACTGACTCCAAGCCGTTTTTCGCACAATCAATCAATTCTGGATCTTGTGTCAGTTGTAATACAGTTTGATATTGTTCTCTAGCAATTTCGTACTGCCGAAGAACGCAGTAAATGTGACCTCGTAGGAGGCGACTATTAGGATCGGCAGGAAAGTCTTCGATCAATCGATCGACAAAAGTAGCCGCCTCCTCATAGTTACCTTGAATATAGGCTGTTTGAGCTTGTTGATATTGCTGCTCGTGATTAGTACTTGATGTCATTTGCTGCCTCTGCTTGCCTTGATTTCATGCTGCCCAAAGTTCGCTCGATATAATTGCCTTGTGATCTAGCAGTCGAAGACGCTGATGGGTATCTTCATCTAAAATCCACTCACCACGGACAAAGGGAGCCATACTGTTTGCAACTTGAGTAGGCTGCTGTACTTTTTCCGCACTCAGCCATTCCATCCCGACAATGCGATCGACTGCCAACCCTAAGAGTATTTCTTGCTCTTCTACGGCAATTACCGGAATTTCTGGTCGCTCTGTGTTTAAGGCTGTTGATTCTCCCAAAATTTGGCTGAGGTCAGCTACCCAGATCACTCGTCCGCGTAAGTTGATCGTGCCCAAGAGTAAGCTGGATATATTGGGAATTGGTGTAATGCGATCGAGAGGAGCTGAGATGACCTCCCGAACAATAATTGCTGGCAATGCCAGCTCTTGAGTGGGTGTGACAAAAAAGCGTAGGTGTAGTTCTCCTTCCCGAATCTCTAATTGCTGAAATTCTGACGCAACTTGAACTTGGTCAGCACCCATTGACAAGTCCAGATCTACCATGCCACTCACCCTTGCCCTCGCAGTAATTGTTTAACTGTTGCCAGTAATTCTTTTGGTTGAAATGGTTTGACAATGTAAGCGTCTGCACCCTGTTTCATTCCCCAGTAGCGATCGAATTCCTCGCCTTTGGAGGAACACATTACCACTGGGACATTTTGAGTTTTTGGATCGGTTTTCAGCTTGCGACAAACCTCGTAACCATTCATTCTAGGCATGACAATATCTAACACCACTAAATCGGGACAAGAAGCTTCTTGCATATGCTGTAAAGCCTCCATACCATCAGTGGCTATCATCACCGTCAACCCACTCCCCTGAAGAAGATCGATAATAATCTCTCTTTGAGTAGGACTATCTTCCACGACCAGCACTGTACTCATAACTGTTAATTTGCCTCCTGGCTTCAACGTCCCGCCTGTGGGCACGACCACCGTGGTTAACTAAAAATTATGCATCAATTCAGTAAGCTAAGTTCTTTACTAATCGAGCTACGAACATGCCAAAATTTAGTATAAATATGTGTAAAATCAACTTCAATCGTGTCTTGCATGAACTCGCAAAATTTAAGTTAATGGCTCAAACAATTGTAAGCAAACTCAAAGATAACTGATTTTTAGATCGAACTCTCGCATGAGCTTATATCGAAATCGCATAAGTTCCTTATGCGATACTTCACAGTGTTTATGGTGTCCACACACGCGATAAAAGTCATTCTTTTAAGTGCAATACAAATTATTTGGATAGTTAGTGTTTTAAGAGAATCTTAGATTACTAAACTACAGCATCAACTTAGCTCTACCTCAATCGTTTATCCAAGCGCAAATCCACTGAGAACTTAATCCTATTTAAGTTAAAAACTTACCGCAATCGGTGAATCTACAGAGGCGAACAGTTATCAGTTATTAGGGAGCAGAGTGGTAATAACTAACAACCAATGACCAATGACCAATGACCAGTGACCAGTGACCGGACTAGCAATTGATGAGTAGTTAATTCTAGTTTATGACTTGTGAGTTGTCTTCACACCTTTCTTAGGCAGGGATTTTTCTACTAGCATCAATAACTCGCTATCGGTGAAAGGTTTAGTGAGATAGTCGGTTGCGCCTACCGTTCTAGCTTTGACGCGATCGATAAATCCATCCTTACCTGTTAGCATGACAATCGGCGTTTGCCGAAAGGCATTGGAGCAGCGCAGCATGGCACATAGCTCGTAGCCATCTAGTGTGGGCATGACAATATCGCACAGAATTAAATCTGGTGGCTGGTGAAACAGCAGACTAAATGCCTGAAGCGGATCGCTACAGCTCATGACTGTAAATCCTTGCTGCTGTAGGATAGTTTCTACAGTTTGGCAAATAGCGATCGCATCGTCGATGCATGTGATTGTTAGCGTTTTGATACCAGAAGACAAATGAGGATTATCAGTTGTTATCCCAGTTATTTTTGGCGTGTGAATTTGTATCCAACCGTGTTTCACGCAAGGATAAACCGCCTTGCCTACCGTTAAAATATCTCGATTGAGATAGCGTGCTAGTTGGCGGAGAGAAGTTTTACCATCTATCCAAGTCTCTAGTCGATTGGCGGTTGCTGCTGGCAAGCCTTGACGTAATCCTTTGAGATTGGCGATCGTCAAACAGCGATCGGGAGATTGAATCTGAGGATATAACTGCTTCCATGCCTGTACCTGCTGTACGATCTTGGTTGCTAAAGAAGTACTGGCTAAAATCGTCAAGTGCGGTGATAGGGCAGCTCCTCGCTTGAAAATAAACAAACCTTGATGCAAACTTAGTAGATCGAACAGGGTTTCATGCACAATGCCGTGGATGATGTTACGAGCTTGAGCCGGGGTGAGAACGCGATCTTCTAGCAATGTCCAAAGATAGGCATACTCTAGGGTGGTATTAGCTGCGAACGTGGAAGTTGTAATTTGCTCTAGGTCGATCTCGATTCGATAGTGTCGTAGATAATCGCGTAGACGAGATAAACTGCGATCGCCATCTGTGGCATAGACGATTTGACCGTTGAGAAAAAAGATAAACCAACACTGCGATCGCGGGTACGAACTCCTGTAACGCAAAGCAAAGTTCGGATCTGCGTGATTCACGTTACTAGAAGGACTGTAGGCTTCAACAAACAATTCCCCCGTTTGCTGTCCTAATTCAATGAGTTGTAAAATACTGCGAATATCAATTTCACTTAAGTTACCCTGCATTTAGCTGATGAAGCTCCTATGTAATCGCGTATACCCCTTCATTAATTCTTCCCTTTTATAGTCATCAGTCATCAGTTGGCTAACATTGACTCTGACTAATGACAGATGACAAATGACGACTAATCGCTAGTAGCCAATTTTGTAACACAATTTAACAAAGAAGAAGTGAAGAAGTTAAGCAATAACTCGGAAGTGACATTGACTGTACTCAGTCCAAAATAGAGTCGGAGATTTCTGCGCCTGCTGATATTAGCTTTAACCAAAATGGGGTTTTGACCACAATGGAGATTTAACCAAAGTGAGTCAAACATTACAAGCAAGATCGGTTCGCAGCTGAGGCATTGGTAAAACAAGAGGACGACTGGTGTGCTGTATTTAGCAGAAGTACAAAAGCAAAAAGCTTTTATGGGTCTGAAGACAGAAATCAAGCTGCTGGCATTTCAAAGAGCCGACCAGAGTTGGTCTTCTGTACAGGGAGAAGAGATTGTTGCAGCTGAGGAAGCAAACAATCTCAATGCTGGAGCGCTGATACTAGCTGACTTAAATGCCAATCGACAAGTACAACGCATTCAAGAAGCAGGGCGACCTTTAGTTAGCATCTTAAGTGGGTTCTCCCGACAAATCGAAAAAGCGAAGCTTCAGGAAGAAGAAATCGAGCAGTGGAAGGAATCTCTCACCTTTCAAAGAGATGAGATGTCCCGCCGCCACGAAGAAATGGAAGTACGCTTGGAAGAGTTGGAACACATTGAGGAGGAATATAGGCGATTACAGAGCAGCCAGTCGGCAGGATTGGACGAAACAACTGTTAGCCAAGTTGAAGAATTGCTCGAACGCTTATCTCAAGGCTTACCACCGACTACAGCAGTAAGGCAAGAACTAAGCTTGGTTCTAGAATTGGTAGAGACCCAGCAAGCAACCTTGATTCCACATTGGCAGAAACTAGAACAGCAAAAGCAAGGGATCGACCAGCAGCAGTTAGAAGTCGATAGCCAAACTCAGAGGTTACAGCAAGGTCAACAGCAGTGGTGGGAATCACAAAAATCTCTAGAACAGCGAAAAGTCAAACTACAAGCGCAAGCGATGGTGCTGCAAGCCAAGCAAGAATACGCTCAAACCCTCAACGCACATCAACGACATCAAGAAGATTTACATCAGCAACTGAATCGTTTGATCCAACCGGTAGATGATTTTCTCTTTAGCCAGCAAGTTGATTCTGCCGCATTGGAACAAATGCCTTTAGATCAACTGCAACAAGTGCTACAAGATTTGCGGCGAGATTGGGAGAATGCTTGTCGGTTCGTTCACGAGCAAGAAGAGGAACTAAGAGCTAATCAACAGGCAATTGACGAAATTAAGGGGCGCTTGAGCCGAGCTGCCAGCGACGGGGAACGGGCGAATATAGAAGCAGAACTAAAAGACGAACAAGACAGTTATGAATTTTTGCTGCAAACCTTGATGGGTCAACGCCAAAATTTACAAGATCGCAAAGAAACTTTACGACAACACCAAACTGTTTTGTGGAGACGGCGGGGAATTCCAGTTGGCAATCGAGAAGAAGATTACAAATTAGATTTAGATCCGCTATTAAGTCAAGTTCAGTTGCAAAAACAACAGCAATCCCTAATACTGCAACAGCTAGAAAAGGAAATCGAGCAGATGCGCTCTGGATTTGACTTAGAGCAGGGAATGCTCGACCAGCAGGTGCAGGAACAAGAAAGACGGTGGCAGGAATTACAGACCTGGCAGCAAGAGTTGCTATCTTTGCGATCGCTTGCTGCCGATTGTAGCGGTAGGATAAATCTTTATGAAGAAATCCTCAGACCAGTACAAGATAGTTTGGATGGACTGCGACAGAAATTACAAGGAGTGGCGGGCATACTGAGCATAGAAGCTAGCGAACCACCACAAGCAGCGATCGCTCAAATTCGCGCCAAAATTACGAGAAACTCATAAAAAAAGTCAAAAGCCAAAATCTTAACGTCATAAGCATTTTATATTGTGGCTTTCTGGTAGCTGATTCCTGCCATGCTGCACTATGTTTAATTTACTTTAACCAAATCCAATCTTTGTCTACTGTGGCGATCGCCCCGCCAGGAAAAGGATCTGTTTGCGTTCCATTTGGAGCAGCAATCAAAGCCATGAGTTTTTCAATCTGCTCGAAGTTGGGGGAGCAACGTAAAGTTTGCTGCAAAATCTGCCGCATCACGCGCCGTTGTAGAGCGATGTGGGCTGTTTGTAAAATGCGGCGGTCGATTTTTATGAGGGAGTCGGGAGTCGGGAGGAGCCAGTTGCGTGCGGGGGTGTCCCCCGTTGAGCAAACTGGCGTTCGGGAGTCGGGAAATTTTAGATTTTGGATTTTGGATTTTGGATTGTTCCTCTGCCCCTCTGCCTCTGTGCCCCTCTGCTCCCTTGCTTCCTTGTCCCCCTGTCCCCTTATCCCTTTGTCTTCCCAATCGACAGCAAGCTGTCGCAACTCATCGGCTGCTCGTTCGAGATATTCGACTTCTGCTTGTAAAAGCTCTGCAGTTTGAGCTAGGGTTAGCTCTACTTGCGAGTTGAAGTGGGTTTGGATGTAGGGCAACAATTCTTGTCGGATGCGGTTACGGGCATATTTAAGATCCAGGTTAGTTGTATCTTCCCATACCTGAAGTTGCCGCTCTTGGCAAAATTGAGCGGTTTCAGTTCGCGTAACTTCTAACAGGGGACGCACCAGTAGGGGCGCATAGCTTTGTGTCCCTACATGAAGAGGGCGTTGCCAAGTTAGAGCTTGCAAGCCATCTGCGCCACTGCCGCGAATTAAGTTGTATAGTAAGGTTTCGGCGCGATCGCTGGCTGTGTGTCCCGTAGCGATATACGGGTAATTATGCGTTTGGGCGATCGCCGCTAGAGCTTGATAGCGCCATTGTCGTGCGGCTGCTTCATTGAGTAGAGGCTGCTCGGCTGTATGACAATAAAATGGGACTTTCCAACGTTGAGCTAGTCGCGCCACAAAGTCAGCGTTAGCCTGAGAGTCAGAACGCCATCGGTGATCGCAGTGAGCGATGCCTAATTGCCATTCCCACTTGGGTTGTAAATCTAAAAGTAACTGAACGAGGCATAAGGAATCTTGCCCGCCAGATACAGCTACGAGCAATCGCTGATGCTTCTCTAGGAGATGACGCGATCGCAGAGTACGATGTAGGCGGGCGTGAAGCGGAGTCCAGTTAGCACGACTCATCTTAGTTGGTTTGTTGTCTGTCACTTAAAAAAACCAACCGTAAGAATGCAAACCTTTACCTAAAAGATTTACACCCAGATAGCAAACCCAAACGATAACGAAGCCAGTTGCAGCTAGAATGGCTGGGCGACGACCTTGCCAACCACGGGTAATACGGGCGTGAAGATAGGCAGCAAATACTAACCAAGCAATCAACGCCCATGTCTCTTTCGGGTCCCAACTCCAGTAAGAACCCCAAGCCTCGTTAGCCCAAACTGCACCAGCAATGATACCGATTGTTAGTAAGGGAAAGCCGAGTCCAATGGTGCGATAGCTAATGTTGTCTAAGGTTTCGGCAAGGCTGAGGCGTTGGGGAGAGAGTGTGAGGGAGTCGGCAGTTGTAGGTGCGGGTTTGTCGGAGCTACCTTGAGACGAGGAGCCAAAAATTTTGTTAAACCCGCCCGTACCGGAGCCGGGAGTAGAGGATATCACAACATTGAGAACAGCAGTTTTACCGTTTCCATTAGTTTCTAGCACTAAAGGATTAGAAGCATCGGCAGCAACTGCTGGAGAGAGTTGAGTTAAATCGGTATTGCGCTGGAGGCGATAGCCGTTTTGTCGATAACCTCCAGTGCCAACAGAGCTACCATGTAATTCAATTTCCTTGCCACCAGAGACAACTAAAAAGGCGATCGCTAGCAGAGAACCCACAAGTAAAGCAGCATAACTCAGCATCATGACGCTAACGTGCATCATTAACCAATTAGACTTGAGGGCAGGTACGAGGGGAGCAGAGGTCTGCATATCTGATGGTAAAGTCAAAGCTGCAAAAGCAGCGATACCCATAGCAACAGGAGCGGTGAAAACTCCGACCAGACGGCTACGGCTGCTACTTTCCGCGATCAGATGAACCGCAGTTACTCCCCAGGCAAGGAAAAATAAAGATTCATACAGATTGCTAATCGGAAAGTACCCAGCTTCTAGCCATCTTGCTCCCAACAGAGTAGCAATACATAAATTGGCGATCGCCATTCCCGCCGTACCTAAAGTTGGGAGAAAGCGCAGCCCTGGAAAAGCCGCTCCAACCCAATAGACTAACATTGTCAGAAATAGGACGGCAAACGAGGCATTGTCCAGCCAATTCTGGAGTAAAACCAAATTCATAATCAGCATTCTCCTATATTTTTTTGTCAAGCATCGAGAGTCTTATTTCGATCCTACTGGGGAACAGTTATCAGTGGAGAGTGGCTAGTGGCTAGAATTGCTCTCCCTTGTCTTCCTTGTCTCCCTCAGCTCTCTTTTCCCGACTCCCTATTCCCGATCTTCTTCAGGGCAACAAAGACATCGTAGCGGATACTGCGATCGCTGCTGATAGCAGAGGTAACACCGATGGAACGGGTAGCGTCGAAGAATATTTGTTGACCGGAAAACAGCTGCGGTAGGGGCAAGGCTTTGACTGTTGGTTCCACATCGAGAAAAAACTGACCGTTCGTGGCATTCAGAGCTGAAGGAACTGTCTGTTGAAATTGTGCGGCACTTGCTAAACTGCTTTGAGGCTGAGGAATCAGCCGTTCTGCTACAGGTGCGCCGAGAGCGAAGAAAGCAACATCTCCATCCAGCCAACCGCGAGTCGCCACTGTGCCGTAAGGTGCAATCCAATTTGTCACGGTACGATCTTTGATTTTGGTTTCTTGTACTTGAAATTGATATTTACTCCGCATCACCCGTTCGAGTTGAAATAGAGCTTGTTCGGCTTTATTGCGGTTTTTGGTTTGGACTAAAAATACTAAAGAAAGGGCAAAATTATCTGGCGCACCTGCTTTGGGAGCCGCAGGAACCATAGATACGGCAAACTCACCATCCATCCAACTGAGTAAATCTTGGTCTAAATCCAGTCCTGTAACTGAGGTTACACCTTTACGCAGTTCTGGGGGACGGATAGGTGCTTGGGGATTGGATTGTACTTCTCGGGCGTATTCTTGCCATAACCGCTGTAAATTGCCGCTTGAGAGCATCATTAATGTTTCTGCCGGTAGGCGGCTTTGCATTTTGCCCGCATTGTTTTCTACAGCGAATACTTGTTGGCTGTCGGGTTTGCGCCAGGAAATACTTTTGAGGCGAATTCCTTCTGATTCCAGATTAATAGTAGCAGCTACACCTTGGTTATTTTGCAACTGAGCTAATCCTTGGGGTGAAAACGAGCGGCTGGGATTTGCAGCAGCAATTCTCGCAGCTACGGGTACGTTGACGTACAGTTGAGCAAAACGCTGTTTGGTAGCGATCTGCTCAAAAGCAGTGGTGTAACCTGCTGTTTGCTTTAGGGAAGCAGCCGCACCTTTATAAGTGTCGATCGCTCTATCCGTCGCTTGCGGACGATCTGTGACGATTAAATAACGCCCATCTAGGACGGCGGCTGAATAATATTGCGCTTTAGCTCCTTGAGTTTCTCTAATCTCAACGCCTTTATAGTTTCGCTGGCGAGTTTTACCTTGTGCAGACGGTTTGGGTTGCTCTAAAATCCGCTTTGCTGCAATTTGGTCGGCAATGGGCAACACCATAACTAGAGACTGCTGGCGATCGCTATTCAGTGGCAAAGATGAGTTTGATGTCGCTGGTATGGAGGGTGGTAGAAAGGCAATGCTAACTTCTTTACCAACCCAAGGCTGGATGTCTCGCTGGTAGTTGTAGCCGTTTGCTGTGAGGAGGCGATCGCCCAACTGGGCTAAATTTGTCTTGAGCTGGGCTTGAATTTGGGGCGTACCAAACTGTTGGAGTTGCTGCCACTGCTGGGTATTTGTAGAAATAGATAGAGCCACCAAAGCATCTTGGGGGATAATATTAGAACCCACAGGCAGGTTTTCTAATTGCCCTTGGCTTTGGAGGAATACCCAGTAAGCAGTTGCTCCCCCACCAATTAATAAGCCAGCAGCTCCCAAAGTCAATAGAAGGGAAGGTTTACGTTTTTCAGGCATGGGATTAATGAAGACAGAGGATGTCTCGGCGAGCGAAGATCTGTAACGATTTTGCCCTCAAAATAGCCTAGAGAAGCACTATTCTAGTTTATTTTTTTCTGTGCCTACATTGCCCCTACGCGATCGCCAACACATAAAGAAAACAATATGCTTTAATTTAAGTCCCAATTAAATCTAAAAATCTTCAAACTGCTAGCAATCGTAAGCAATTTTGTCAAGGATACTCAATCGAGCAGTATAGCGAGGAAATTTGCTCGTAGTGATGGGAAAGTTAGAAGTTAGAGTGACAAGACAACCACCAACTACCAACTACCCATTACTCATTGGTTTAACCAAATCTACCGCTAACGTATTCTTGCGTAGCTTGTTGTTCGGGAGATTGGAAAATTACTTCAGTGGGATTGTATTCTACCAAATAACCCATCTTGCCACCTTTTTCTGTGGCTTGAGCATTGTAAAAGGCAGTCATGTCCGACACCCGCGATGCTTGTTGCATGTTGTGGGTAACGATAATAATCGTGTATTTCTCTTTGAGTTCCATCAGCAATTCTTCTACCCGTAATGTCGAAATTGGGTCGAGAGCAGAACAGGGTTCGTCCATTAAGATAACTTCTGGTTCAATCGCCAAAGCACGGGCAATACACAACCTTTGCTGCTGTCCGCCAGAGAGAGAAAGACCGCTTTGTTTGAGTTTATCTTTGACTTCATCCCACAAAGCAGCTTGACGGATTGCTCGCTCGACTAATTCATCCATATCGCCTTGATAACCGTTAATTCTGGCTCCAAAGGCAATGTTTTCATAAATTGACTTGGGGAAGGGGTTTGGTCTTTGGAATACCATCCCAATGCGACGGCGCAGTTCTACTGGATCGACGCGGCGATCGTAAATATCTGTTTCTTGAAATGTGATTCTACCTTCAATATGCGCCCCTGGAATCAGATCGTTCAAGCGATTGAAGCACCTCAATACTGTACTTTTACCACACCCAGAAGGTCCGATAAAAGCGGTAATTTTGTTTTTATAGATATTGAGATTGACATCTCGCACTGCTTTGAAATTACCGTAAAAAACAGATAGATTATCAGTTTGTAAAACTGTATCGGTTGCCGTGACTGTGGTGTTGAATAGCATATAGAGAGCTAGTGACAGTTGATATGGCGATCGCCTCGTCTAAGCCAATTCTAACTTGAGACTTAGGGACGATTTCGTTGGAATTTGTTGCGTAAATAAATTGCTGAAGCATTCATAATTAACAGCACGACCATCAATATGATGATGCCAGCAGCAGCATTAGTGTGAAATTGCGTTTGAGGGCGAGAAACCCAATCAAAAATTTGAATTGGTAGTGCTGTAAAAGAACTTTGCAATCCTTTGGGAGATAACTCTGGCAAGAAGGCAATATAACTGACAGCTCCAATGACGATCAGAGGTGCAGTTTCGCCAATAGCGCGAGATAGTGCCAAGATTGTTCCGGTTAGGATACCTGGTAAAGCGATCGGAAAAATGTGTTCGCGGATCACTTGCCATCTCGTTGCACCTAAAGCAAAACCTGCTTGGCGCAAGCTATCTGGAACTGCCCGTAGTGCTTCTCGCGTGGTAATGATGATGATGGGTAAGATTAACAAACTGAGAGTTAAAGCACCCGCAAGAACGCTGCGTCCGTTAGTAATTGGTTGCAGCCACCGGACAAAAATTTGCAATCCCAATAAGCCATAAATAATGGATGGAACTGCGGCTAGGTTAGCGATATTGATCTCAATTAACCGCGTGAACCAATTATCTTTGGCATATTCTTCTAAGTAAATGCCCGCTCCTACTCCCAAGGGAAAGGAAACTAAAGCCGTGACGACTAATAGCCAAATACTACCGACAAGGGGAGCTAATATTCCCGCAGCAGCAGCGCGACGCGAGGAGAAACTCGTGAGAAAAGCCCAATCGATCCGTCCGAGTCCGTCAATCAGGATGTCTACAAGTAAAACGGCAAGAACGACCAAGCCAAATAGGGTGGCAACCCAAGCGGCTGTAGAAAAGATTTTGTCAAAGTTATAGCGTTTGGACAACGAAACATTGAATTTGCCCGTCGTGCCAAAGCCGCTTTTGTCGATGGGTTGGGGTGCAGGTGTAGTCATTCGTATTTCTCCCGAAAGCGGCGAACGAACCAGTAACTAAAGATATTTAAAGCCAGGGTGATGAGGAACAGAGTCATGCCCACAGCAAAAATAGTTTTATATGCTAGAGATCCTGCTGGGGTATCGCCTTTACTCACTTGAACGATGTAGGCTGTCATCGTCTGGATTGGTACTAGGGGGTTAATGCCAAGGCTGGGGTTTTGTCCGGCGGCGATGGTGACAATCATGGTTTCGCCGATCGCGCGAGAAATTGCCAAGATGAAAGAAGCGACAATTCCAGAAAGGGCAGCTGGGAGAACTACAGAAACAATGGTTTCCCGTTTGGTGGCTCCCAAAGCATAAGCGCCATCGCGTAAACTTCGAGGCACGGCATAGATGGCATCTTCACTTAAAGAAGCTACTAGGGGAATAATTGAAACACCAAGTACTAATCCAGCACTCAAGGCGTTGAATCCCTGTAAGCCAGGGATGAGTTTTTGTAGAAATGGCGTGACTGTCAGCAGGGCAAAGTAACCGAACACGACAGTGGGAACCCCCGCCAAAATTTCCAATGCTGGTTTGAGCCAGCGGCGCATTCTCGCGGGAGCATATTCGCTCAAGCAGATAGCAGCTAATAAGCCTATCGGTAAGGCAACGGCGATCGCGATCGCAGAAGTTAGTAAAGTAGCGCTAATCAGTACCATAATGCCAAATTGCTTGTTGGCAAACAATGGTGTCCAAGCGCGATCGGTTAAAAATTGCCAAATCGGTACTTCGCTGAAAAACGATACAGTTTCAAAAATTAGCGTTAAGACAATACCGATTGTGGTGGCGACTGAGACAAAAGCAAACGTGGCAAATATGCCTTTCACTAATGCTTCTACTCGTTTACTTGCTGCCCGCTTTGGTCGCCATAGGCTCGACCCGTCAGGCGTTGACGTGGCAGACATACAGGAAATACCTCATTATCAGTTATCAGTGACCAGTGACCAGTGACCAGTTATCAAGGAGAAGGAGACAGGAGACAGGATGCGATCGATTGTGAATTGCGAATTTTCCCTATCACCCATGTCTCGATTTATTGGCAAATTGCGATCGCGGTTATTATTTCTGTTGTTTGAGTAAATCTGCAAGGGTAACACCTGTCTGCGACCCTTTGCCCTCAAAAATCGAGCCTACCTTACCTTCTTTAAAGCGTGCTTGTACTTCACCAACTAAATCGTTTGGTAGCGGTACGTATCCGACTTCTGACACCAGTTCTTGATTTTCTGGTGCGAAGTGGAAATTAACAAATGCTTGGACTTCAGGACGGGTTGCCGCAGATTTTTTCACGTAAATGAATTCTGGGCGAGATAGCGGCTGATAAGTGCCGTTACCTATTGTTTCTGCGCTTGGCTGAATACAACCTTTGCCATTGTCAATGCTCGCCAATGCCAACTTATCTTTATTATTCTCGTAGTAAGCGTAACCAAAGAAGCCAAGCCCACCAGGATCGGCGCTCACACCCTGTACTAAGGTATTGTCATCCTCAGATGCAGTGTAGTCTCCTCGGCTTTCACCTTCTTTGCCCACAACAGCGTTAGTAAAGAAATCGTAAGTACCAGAATCAGTTCCAGGACCATAAAGCCCTAGTTTTTGGTTAGGGAACTCAGGGCGAATTTGATTCCAAGTTGTGACTTTACCTTGAGCTGCTGGTTCCCACATTTTTTTGAGTTCAGCGATCGTCAAGCATTGGGCAAACTTGTTTTGCGGGTTTACTACGACCGATATACCATCGTAGGCTACTGGTAACTCAATATATTCAACGTTACCTTTTTTACACAGTTCTACTTCTTCTGCTTTAATCGGACGGGAAGCATTGGAAATATCTGTTTCGTTGTTGCAGAATTTCTTGAATCCGCCACCAGTACCAGACTGAGCTACCGTGACTTGAACGCCAGGATTTGCTTTTTGAAATTCCTCTGCCATTGCTTCGGAAATGGGAAACACGGTGCTGGAGCCGTCTACCTTGACTGTCCCAGATAAATTAGAGCCAGTAGTAGTATTTGCTGCTGGACTTGCACCTTCTCCTTGAGGAGAGGCAGGTGCGTTACTTGCAGTCTGGTTACCACTGCCACAAGCAGTTACTCCCAAGACTAAAACCACAGCCGAAGCAAGGGATGCTACACGAATATTGCGAGAAAGCATACTATTTGTTGTTTCTGGAATCTTTGCACGGATACTCCTAGAGGAGTATAGAGCTTTTACTATAGATATGTTATTACTCGGCAGTTAAGTGAAGGTTAATGGTAACTATAAATATTCCTTTAGGTAGATTATCACCTTTTGCTAGTGCTGAAATGCCAGGTTTGTATCCGAGTTTGTCACTTCCAGATTTGTATCAAATATTGCCATTATCATAGCATCGATCGCACCTTGAAACTGCGGAGCGCTGCAACACAAGGGAAAAGATAATTTAGATGACAGCTTAATAGAACTTTGAGTTCCACCAATCGCCTAGATGAACGTGATAATATAGCCAGTGCAACGCCAGAAATTGCGATCGCGCTGCATTCAGACAAAAGCGTCAACTAAATCTCTATTATTGGCTTTTATCGCTAGTGGCTGTTCCTAACCAATTTCTTTGGTCCTTGATTGGTTTGCTTCTTACTATTGGTGGCACTTTTGTAGAAGCATATATAACTAGTGCGCCGGTAAGTTGGCACGAGCGCGGGATACAGACAATCTCTCTAGGTGTCACCTGTCAAATTGGTGCTGTCCTACTCGTAGGTTGTTTGGGTGGCAAAAGTGCGGCAGCATTATCCCAAATTGCTTATTTATTGCTCGGCTTGGTTTGGTTGCCAATATTTGCTCAAGGTGGCGGTTTTGGCTACTGGCGAGAACTGAATTTTGGATACGTATTGGGTTTTATTCCTGGAGCTTGGTTTTGTGGCTTACTGGCGTTTCGGCAAGATGCGATGAAACTAGAGAGTCTTGCTGGTAGCTGTCTAGGTGGCTTGCTGATAATTCACCTCTGCGGTTTAGCATATTTGTTGCCTAGCCAAATTTTCCACTGGGCAAGCACGCAAGCTCAATCTATAATTCAACCTATACTTCAGTATTCTTGGTATCCTCTCCCAGGACAACTAGCTGTAGTTTGTGCTGTCTCTATTATCGCTTATGGCTGGAGACTGATAATGTTTTATTAGTCATTTGTTATTCGTCATTTGTCATTTGCCGTGACTGATAACTAATGATCGATGACCAATGACCAATGACCAAATTATGAAAAATCGCCGTTTCTGGATGGCAGCGATCGCCAGTTTTATCTTAGACCAGTTAACTAAGTTCTGGGTGGTACAAAGTTTTGACTTGGGCGAAACTTACCCAATTTGGTCTAATGTGTTTCATTTCACCTATGTGACAAACACTGGTGCTGCCTTCAGTTTGTTTGCTGGTGAAGTGGGTTGGTTGCGTTGGCTATCGTTGATAGTGAGTGTGCTGCTAATAGTATGGGCTTATTTTGGTCCACCAATGAAACCTCTGGAACAATGGGGCTATGGTTTCATTTTGGGAGGAGCGTTAGGCAACGGGATCGATCGCTTTTTTGCGGGTTATGTGGTAGATTTCTTAGATTTTCGGCTAATTGGATTTCCTGTTTTTAACCTGGCAGATGTGTCGATCAATTTGGGTATTGTCTGCATCCTAATTGCAAGTTTGCCGAAAGTCTCTACTCTTAAGAGATTGCGATAAACAAAAAATGTAGAGACATTACATGTAACGTCTCTACATACTAAATATCAAAGCATTAAGATTGCTAACAAATGCCTGCTTTTACCAACTCAAACTAGGGAGTTGTAGGAGCTGGCTCAGTTCCAGGTGTAGTAGGTGAAGAACCATCGGGAGCTGGGGCAGTACCAGGATCGGTGGGCATAGTGCCATCGGGAGCTGGGGCAGTACCAGGATCGGTGGGCATAGTGCCATCGGGAGCTGGGGCAGTCTCGGGAGTGGTAGGCATGGTGCCATCGGGAGCTGGGGCAGTACCAGGATCGGTAGGCATAGTGCCGTCGGGAGCTGGGGCAGTCTCGGGAGTAGTAGCGTCGGGAGCTGGGGCAGTCTCGGGAGTAGTAGCGTCGGGAGCTGGCGCAGCCTCGGGAGTAGTAGCATCGGGAGCTGCTTCAGTACCAGTAGGCGCACCACCAGTTAAAGGCTGACCACCAGGACAACGAGAATTCAACGGAAACTTTTCGCAGAGGATTTTCTTCCCTTCTTCCGAAAGCTTAATCTCTGGGGGTTCTTTAGCGGCTTCTTGAGCAAATGCGGCGTGGCTCGATAGAGTTAGTGCAAATGCCGCACCTAATAGTGATAAAAACTTGATCTTCATCCCACTCACACCTCAGATTAAATATTTCTGATTAAGTCAAAAACAAATTTCGTTAAATGCTACCATATTTTCTATGAAAAGTCAAGATATATAATAAATTTTCAAAGGAAACCGACTCAATCAAAACTTGTTTGCCAAGCAGATATACATATTTAGAAGCACTATAAATGCGCTAGAGTAAGTCTGCGTAGAAAGTCAGAGATTTTTTACTTGCTAAGTAGAATGGTAGCAGAAGCGATCGCGATCGTAATCCGTAGCAGTCGTTGTGTTATTGAGAAAGATCGAAGACAGCAAGTAACGAGCAGTCACTAGCGATCGCCGCTCGCAATTGAACTACCAGCTACAATTCACCAGAGACTTGCTCGCGCTCGACGATCGATGACAATCGCTAGATTTGGCATAATAGATAGAATTTCTGCCAACGCTAAAAAAATTAATTCCTGCTGCCTGAGTAGAACATGACCCCTCCCCAGCCACCGCGAAAACCGCAAACATTGCTCAGTCGAGCAACTCAGGTAGTCAAAACGCTTCAAGCTAAAGTGCAGATTCCAGGGCTTGCCCTAAAGCCAAACGCCAGAGTTGCCGAATTGTGGATACAGGATGCGGGGACAGACAAAGCAGAGACTTATCCTCTACTAGGCGATCGCTATTTGATCGGACGCAGTGCTAAATCTTGCGATATTGTCGTTCGCAACCCTGTTGTCAGCCAGATTCATCTGTCCTTAGCTAGAGATACTAGCAAGAGGCGATCGCCCTTCGTCCTGCGAGATGAAAATTCTACGAATGGCATTTACTGGGGTAAGCGCCGCGTTGCCGCGATCGAACTTCATCACGGTGACGTTTTCACTCTCGGTCCTCCAGAACTTGCCGCTGCCGTGCGGATGAAATTTCATAATCCTCCACCTCAGTACGTCCGCACGCTGCAATGGGTGGCAGGTGGGATTGGTGGCGTGACAGCATTGCTGGCGCTCATTGTAGGGTACGAGTGGACGAAGTTTTCTGTCACTCCTTTACCTGCTGCAACTGGGGGTCCAACGATCGTTTTTGCCCGCGATGGAGAAACGATGCTGCGTCAACCTCGCAGTACGGCACATACAGATTTGAAAAGCTTGCAGGACTTTTCGACTTATCTGCCCAAAGCGATCATCGCTTCAGAAGACAGCCGCTATTACTGGCATTTTGGCGTTGACCCTATTGGAATTTTACGCGCTACGGTCGTCAACGTCGGTAGTCGAGAATTCGAGCAAGGGGCAAGTACTGTCACCCAACAGGTATCGCGGAGTATATTTCGCAGTTACGTAGGTGCAGAGGACTCGTTAGGACGGAAGTTGCGCGAGGCAGTGGTGGCACTGAAGCTGGAAACGTTTTATAGCAAAGATTTTATTCTACTCATGTATCTCAACCGCGTCTTTCTGGGAGCGGATACATACGGCTTTGAAGATGCAGCGCGATTCTATTTCGATAAATCAGCCAAGGAACTCAATCTTTCGGAAGCTGCGACTTTAGTGGGAATTTTACCCTCTCCCAACGGATTTAATTTTTGCGGTGACGTGCGCAGCAACCAAAAAGCAATTGAATACCGCAACCGCGTTATTAGTCGGATGTTGGCGCAAGGAATGGTGACGACAGAAGAAGCAAATCGGGCGCGGCGATCGCAAATTGAAGTGAGTTCTCGCGTCTGTGAAGCCCAAGCCAATACAATTGCGCCATACTTTTACAATGCCATCTTTCAAGAACTGCAAGCAATTTTGGGCAAAGAGTTAGCAGCAGAAGGCAATTATATCGTCGAAACCCAGCTCGATCCAGATATGCAAGCCAAAGCAGAAGAAGCTTTACGCAACTCGGTACGGCAAGCTGGAGCAAATATCGGCTATTCCCAAGGGGCAGTGGTCACCCTCGATGCTAGTACTGGTGCGGTGCTAGCGATGGTAGGAGGCACTGATTACAAAACCAGTCAGTTCAACCGAGTGACTCAAGCTCAGCGCCAACCCGGTTCGGCTTTTAAACTGTTTACCTATGCTGCGGCGATCGAAAAAGGGATTTCCCCAGAGAAAAATTATTCTTGTGCGCCTGTATCTTGGCAAGGACAGCGATTTCGCGGCTGCGTTCGCGGTAGTGACGAGCTAGATGTAGCGACGGGGTTAGCCCTATCGGAAAACCCGATTGCCCTGCGAGTTGCTCAAGATGTCGGACTAGATAGCATCATGCGCATGGCGCAAAGATTGGGAATTCAGTCACCCTTGCAACCAGTCCCAGGCTTAGTCTTAGGGCAAAGCGAAACTAATTTGCTAGAAATGACTGGAGCATATGGGGCGATCGCGAATGATGGCGTGTGGAACCGTCCCCATCTGATTATGAGGATATTAGATAGTAGCGACTGTGGCGATCGCCAAGACTTGAAAACCTGTCGCGAGATTTACGCTTACAATCGCACCCAAACCACAAATCGGCGGATACTTAGCCCAGGAGTAGCCCAGACGGTAACTTCCATGCTACGCGGAGTCGTAGAACGCGGCACTGGTACGGCAGCAAATATCGGAATAGGAGAGGAGGCTGGGAAAACAGGTACGAGTGGTTTAGCAGCCAGAAATCAAAACTTTGACCTTTGGTTTATTGGGTTTCTGACCAGAGAAAAACTCGTTACGGGGGTATGGCTGGGTAACGATAATAATGCGCCTGTGTCTGGTTATGGCGTGCAGGCGGCGCGTTTGTGGGGCAGTTATATGCGAGAAGTGGTGCAGTAATAACGTTCTTGAGGGCGCACATCTGGGGCGGACAGCAATAGAGGCGCACGGCTGTGCGCTCCTACAAATATAATTCTCGGCCAAAAATCTAACTTTCAGCTCTCATGAAGTATCTAAATAACTGAGAGAATTGTGCTGTAGAACACCAAAAAGGCTGATTAGCCCGATAAGTATGAATCGTCGGCTAAAACTAGAGCGATCGCTTGCTAAGTCGCTACAAGAATACCTCAGAGGCATTACTGGGGGACTGTTGTTTAGTTTGCCCCTGTTGTACACGATGGAAGTTTGGTGGGCTGGCTTTATCGTCCATCCCGTACGCTTGTTAATTTACGTGCTGGCTACTTTTACGCTGCTCTTGGCATACAACCGCTATGCAGGTTTGCGCAGATCTGCTGGTGCGTTAGAAGTCGCGATCGATTCCGTGGAGGAAATGGGTATAGGATTGGTTGTTGCTGCCGTCATGCTGTGGCTGTTAGGACAAATTAATACCGATATGAATCTGACAGAGATTGGTGGGAAAATCGTTGTAGAAGCTATGACTGTTGCTATTGGTGTATCTATCGGTACAGCCCAATTAGGAGGAGGAGGCAAGCAAGAAAGCGATACGGGAATGAAAGGAGAAGATTCCCAACCTAGTTCTAGTCCCGTACCCTTCTTGGCAGATGGTGAAGGCGACTTTGGCGGACAAATTGCGATCGCCTTATGTGGAGCAGTATTATTTGCTGCCAATCTCGCTCCTACAGAAGAAATTATTGTTATTGCAATTGAGGTTTCTACAGCACGACTGCTAGGACTTGCCTTACTCTCAATCTTATTTGCCGTGCTAATTCTATTTTATAGTGACTTTACTGGTTCCCAGCGCTTCAGCCAGATCAGGGGAATTAAAAATATTTTATTTGGTGCGGTTATCACTTACGCGATCGCTCTATTTGCAGCTGCGGCTATCCTCTGGTTTTTCGGACGCTTTGACGATACGACTCTCTTCATTTGTCTAGCTCAAACCGTTGTTTTAGGAGTCGCTTCTACTTTGGGGGCTTCTGCTGGGAGGCTATTATTGCAATGAAAAAACTAGAAAAAAATTGGTTAGAGTGGATTGTTTTTGGTATTAGTCTCATTCTCGTATTATTTACGCTGGGTTACATAGTTTATGACGGTGCAACTCTAGGTGAAACTCCACCAAATATCGAACTACAACTCGGTCAACCTCAACCGCAAAGCGATCGCTTTATCGTTCCCGTCACTGCTACAAATCGCGGCGATGAAACAGCAGAAACCGTACAAATTGAAGTGACGCTCAACAGTGATGGTAGAGAAGAAGAAACTGCCGAATTTGAAATTGCTTTCCTTCCTCGTCATTCAACTCGTCGAGGCTGGGTAACATTTCAAACCGATCCTCGCACCGTAGAACAAATTGAAGCACGGGTACTGGGATTTGAAAAACCATAAGTAAAAGTCAAAAGTCAAAAGTTAAAAGTCAAAAGTTACGGATAACCGATAACTGATAACTGATAACTGATAATTGATAACTGACTTTGGAACCTTATGATTCTTCCGCAAGTCTTGTGATTTAACAGGTTTAGCAATATATAGCGGAGAGGAATAAGTATATGCTTACTTTTAAACCCTGGCAGACAGGGACAGCTTTTCTTATGGCTTTAACTATTGGTACTAGTGCTACCCTACCAATGGTAATGACAGCTCCAGCAACGGCTCAGGTGTTCCCATCGTCGCCAGGAAGTAGTAGGATTAGCGATCGCACGACTATTCGGGCTGGGGCAAGAATTCCCGTGCGCTATGATGAAGCCGAAAAGATCGTTATCAGTCCGAAAGAGAGGATGCGCTTAACTCTTACGGTAGCTGCCAACATTACTAACCGCAACGGCACAGTATTAGTTCCTGCCGGAAGTCTAATTGAAGGCGAACTCGTTCCTGCTGATGGTGGTTCTCAATTTATTGCCAGAAATCTAATTATTGATGATGGCAGACGGCAATCAATTGATGCTTCCTCCGATGTGATTGAAACTACCCAATTGCGTAGGGGAGTAAGTACGGGATCGATTCTCAAAGGTGCAGTCGTGGGAGCTGCCGCTGGCGCAGCTTTAGGTGGACTGACAGGCAATCGCCGTATTTCTACCGGAGAGGTATTAATCGGTACGGGAGTCGGTGCTGCGGGTGGAGCAGTGCTAGGACGTAAAAAAGCTGATGTAGTTGTCATTAACCCTGACACCGACTTAGATCTGATTTTGGATTCTAGTTTGACGGTCGATCGCTATTAAACAGAAGAATTGTAGAGACGTTTCGTGAAACGTCTCTACAACAGCAATTACTGCGGAGAAATCTGAATCGGAGAAGTTTCTTGCTGCTGTTGCTCTTGGCGTTCCTCAATTGTGGCTTGAATTTTAGGATTAGCTAACAGTTTTTTCGTATCAGCTAACAAGCGATCGCCCCACAAATTCTGTCTGAGAAATTCTAAGTCACCATAACGACTGTCAATTTTGAGGGCTGCTGTTCCTAATTGCAATCCTCTTGTTTGTTCGCCTTGACTATATAAAGCAACTGCCATTGCCAGTTGGGGTTCTGCGGCTTGCTTGTCAACAGCTAAAGCTGCTTGCCATTGCTCCATTGCCTCGTCTATATTGCCTTGTTCGTATTGAATTAGTCCAATATTATTGATGGCGGGCCAAAACTTTTTATCTAAGGCGATCGCTTTGTCATATTGAGCGATCGCATCTGGTAATTGCCCGACTTTGTAATAAGAATTACCTAAATCAAATAATGCTTCTTTATCGTTTGGTTTGAGTTTCAAACCAGCTTGCAAACTATCGATCGCTGCTTTGTAATTGCCTTTTTGAAAGTGTGCCGAACCCATTGCAAACAACACGGAAGGGTTTTGGGGGGCTAACGCCTGCGCTTTATTCAGGGCTGCGATCGACTCGTTATATTTGTTTGTCTGTAAGTACAAACCCCCTAAGAGAAACCAAGCCATATAGTTTTTAGGAGCTAACTGAGTCGCCAGTCGCGCCCTCGGTACAGCCATGTCAAACTGTTGAAACTGCGCTAACTGAGCAGCCTCCTGCGCCAAACTCAATCCCTGTCGCTCCAACTGAGCTGAATCGAGTTGTAGCGTATGTGGAACGAGTGCCTGCCCCAGTGCAGGGGGAGCTACACTCCCTAAACCCAAAATCACCAGTAAAGACAGCCAGGATTTACGACTTGGCACGGTACACGCCTCAATTATCTTGCAACATAACTTTCAGCTAGCTTAAACCATAGTAGTGACAGTGACCAGTTGTCAGTTATCAGTTGTCAGTTATCAGTTGTCAGTAAAGAAAGGGTGTGAGGTGTAGGGTAGTTGGTAATGGGTAGTTGGTAGTTGGTAATTGGTGAACAGTTGACAGTCGATGGTTAACGGTTGACAGTTCTTGCCCCTCTGCTCCTCAGCTCTTTTCACTCCCTCAGCTCCCGAGCGCAACCTTGCGCTCCGCGACTCTCTCTTCTCTCCCTCAGCCTCCTCAGCCTCCTCAGCCTCCTCAGCCTCCTCAGCTCTCTTCTCCCCCTTGTCTCTCAAAAAAGAGCGGATAACCCTAATCTTGATTGGGAGCGATCGCCCTTTTGCTAGAGATGATTACACGGTAACAGTCGTTACGATAATAAGTGTACGAAACATTTTAGTTATTAATGCTTCTTTATTACTGGGAACAATATCAGCAAGATCGTGCGGCAAATGCGCAGGCGTATAAATGATTTATGACTTGCACCTAATAAATTTTGCTTGCTTCTTCCCTTATCCCTCACTCCTTATCCCTCGCTCCTAATATGACCGCTACCCAGCCTATAGAACTTCCCCTGATTGGTAAAATTAAGCATCCAGCGCGTTGGTTAGTTGGGCTAGTGGCTGCTGGTGTCGTAGTGGCTGGTTCTGCAACTTACGTCATCGTAGATCGATCGACACCTAAGATCGACTTGGCTAAGTTAACCGTACCAGTTGAAGCTAAAGACTTAACGCTGCGGATTAATGCTAGTGGCAAAGTCGTACCGATCCAAAGCGTCAATGTCAGCCCTAAAGTAGCAGGAGTGCTAAAGAATTTATTAGTAGAACAAGGCGATCGCGTCCAAGCCGGACAGATTATTGCCAAAATGGATGATGCTGACTTGCAAGCGCAACTGATCCAAGTACGTGCCAAACTTGCTCAAGCCCAAGCTGAATTAGCGCAAGCCCGTGCGGGAAATCGCATACAAGAAATCGATCGCGCTCAAGCTCAGGTAGATGCAGCCCAAGCTAGGGCAAACTTCGCACGGGAAAAACTAGAACGTTATCGGAGATTAACGCAACAAGGTGCGATCGCCCAAAACGAGTTAGATCAATATGTCAGTGAAAGCCAAAGCGCTCAAGCTAACCTACGGGAAGCACAACGCCAGCTATCGCTGCTAAAAAGCGGTAGTCGTCCAGAAGAGATCGCCCAACGCCAAGCAGTCGTGCAAGCAGCTCAAGGTGAGTTACAAGCTCTTCAAGTTAAGCTCAACGATACAATTATTCGCGCTCCCTTTACGGGTTTGGTGACGCAAAAGAATGCTTCAGAAGGAGCCTTTGTAACCCCCACAACTTCGGCATCTAGCGGCACGTCTAGCTCGAATTCATCGCTAGCCAACTCAACTTCGATTGTCGTGCTGGCGAAAGGTTTGGAAGTTTTGGCAGAAGTTCCAGAAGTTGATGTTGGACAAATTAAATCGGGACAGCAAGTTGAAATTGTAGCTGATTCTTATCCCGATCGCATTTTTAAAGGTCACGTCCGTTTAGTTGCTCCCGAAGCCGTTGTCGATCAAAACGTAACCTCTTTTCAAGTCCGAGTAGCACTCGATTCTGGTCTAAATCAATTACTTTCTGGCATGAATGTAGACTTAACATTCTTGGGTCAAAATCTCAACGATGCCTTAGTCGTACCTACAGTATCGATTGTCACTCAACAAGGTAAAACTGGGGTTTTAGTCCCAGGAGAAAAGAACAAACCCGAATTTCGTCCGGTCACAATTGGCTCTAGTATTCAAGACCAAACGCAAATTTTACAAGGTTTAAAACAAGGCGATCGCGTTTTTCTCGACCTACCAAAAGACCAACAACCAGAACAAGAAAGTGAGTAGGATTAGTGACTAGTAGCTAGGCTCTTTTATAGCCACTAGTCACTAGCCACTAGCCACCGATCGCTGATAACTAGATAACCAATAACTGAAAATGGATGTTTTAGAAAGTGGCAAGATGGCAACGAAAACGCTGCTATCTAATAAGTTGCGTAGTGCCTTAACGATGTTAGGAATCGTCATCGGCAATGCTTCAGTGATTGCGATGGTGGGAATCGGACAGGGGGCGCAAAGATTTGTCGCCGAACAATTTGAATCTTTAGGAACTAATGTTTTATTTGTCATCCCAGGTAATCGGGATGCTCAAAGAACGACGGTAGATTTGCCAAAAACTTTAGTTTTAGAAGATGCCAAGGCGATCGCTACCCAAGTACCGACAGTGGCTAAAGTCGCGCCTCAGCTTCAATCAAGAGAATTAGTCACGTATCGCAACAAAAATACCTATAGTTCAGTTGTCGGTACGACTCCAGAATATACTGCTGTTCGTAACTTCAATCCAGAAGAAGGACGATTTTTTACCCAGCTTGATGTGAAGCGAAACAATCAAGTTGTTGCTTTGGGTTCGGATTTAGCAAAACGATTGTTTATCAACCAAGATCCAATTGGTAAATACGTCCGCATTAAAGACGTGCGCTTTTTAGTGATTGGCGTGATGGAATCAAAGGGATCTGTCTTAGGAACCAATTATGACGATAGCGCGTTGCTGCCAATTACCACTATGGCAAGCCGGATTGTCGGCGAAAATTCTCCCTATGGAGTGAGTCTAACTTTTATTTCGATTTCAGCTAAAAGCGATGCCAGTGTAGAAGCAGCTCAATTTCAAATTCAAAACCTGCTGCGATTGCGGCACAAAATCACAAGAGAAGACGATTTTAGCGTTCAAAGTCAAAAAGATGTACTAGAAATTGCGGGAACTGTCACGAGTGCTTTAACGGTCATGCTAGCAGCGATCGCAGGTATTTCTTTACTCGTGGGTGGCATCGGGGTCATGAATATTATGCTCGTTTCCGTTACCGAACGCACGCAAGAAATCGGTTTGCGTAAAGCTTTGGGCGCTACCCAGCACGACGTTTTGATTCAATTTCTGATTGAAGCTGTCATGTTGTCGGCAGCTGGTGGCATCGTGGGAACTGCCCTGGGTGTAGGTGGTATCTTACTAATTAGTGCGTTTACTCCCTTTCAAGCGGGTATTTCACCTGTGGCAATTGCATTAGCTGTCAGTATCTCCGGGGGTATTGGCGTTGTCTTTGGTGTCGTTCCTGCCCGTCGCGCTGCCCAACTCGATCCGATTGTTGCTTTGAGAAGCGCTTGATTGGGGAGGCGAAGGTTTAAAATTCAAAATTGGGACAAGGGAGACAAGGAGGACAAGGGGGACAAGGGGACAAGGGGGACAAGGGGGACAAGGGGGACAAGGGGGACAAGGGGGATAAGGGAGTGGTTTTCGTTGGGAACACTTTTTCTGCTCGCTCCGTCGTTGGTGTCCGATAGGTTAGCGATCTAGATTAGCCAAGACACAGCAACTCGATCGAGCGGTTATTAATGTACCACCAATAATAAATGACCAATGACCAATGACCAATGACAACCCAACGAATATTTCCCGACTCAAATCGGGTTGTCATGTTAATAATTGTGAGATTGGCTGTAGTTTTGTTGAAGTTCGATCGCAAAAAATAATAAAAAATTTGAGCGTTGATTAAAATTTTCTAAAATAAACGACAGCTTGATGCTGCCTCTGACAAATCCCTGGAATTATGGCTGTAGTCAATAGTAAAGATGACTGTAGCGAGGTGAAACAGGCTGTTGAGAGCGAATAACATAGCGAATAACACCAAGTGAAAAGGCGCGATCGCCACGCGATCGGAATCAGTTTGGTATTAAATACACGTTGTTTTGTGAGAGCGAACTTTCTCCTCAAGGAGTAGATAGAACTTGAAGCTTGAGGTAAGGTAGAGGCGTGTCTGTCACTGATGGCTGCGATCGCCCAACTGCTAAAGTTTGGGAGTACGTACCAACCCTTGGCAAAAGTTGTCGTGCTAATTCTGTAAATCTGATACGCTTGCCCGTAGCCTTTTATTTTGTCATGAGGTTGCGTGCTGCAAGCGGACAATAGAAAACTGAATATTTACTGAATATAAAAACTAAATTCATAGACCATAAACCTAAACTATTTATCTATGATTAACCCTGAAGCGCCAAATAAAGCCGTATCCTTACCATTCGGAAAAGCTAAGCGCCGTAAGTCGTGGCTGGCAGGATTCATCACATTGGGATTGCTGGGCAGTGCTGCCGTTACTTTTGCGATCGCCCGTACCCAAACCCCTGAAATCGACCTTGCCAATCTCCAAACAGTAATGGTCGAATCTCAAGACTTAAAAGTTCAAATCAAAGCCAATGGTATAGTTCAGGCAGTCAGAAAAATTAATCTCAGTCCTAAAGATGCAGGGCGAATTGAGCAATTGTATGTCGATGAAGGCTCTCAGGTGAAAAAGGGTACGCTCATCGCCCGGATGGACAACGAAGAATTTCAGGCACAAGTTAAACAATATCAAGCAGGCTTAGCAAAAGCTAAGGCAGAACTAGCGAAAAAGCAGACTGGCAATCGTCCCGAAGAAATCGAGCAGGCTAAAGCTGAATTAGCAGAAAACGAAGCCCAAGTCCGAGAAGCGAAATCGCAGTTAACGCTACGTCGGGAACAAGTGCAGCGCAAACTCAGACCAGCGAAAGAAGGAGCAATTTCTCGCGACGATTTAGACCAAGCTTTGACAGAAGAACGTACAGCCAGAGAAAACCTCGACCGGGCGATCGCGAGTTTAGCAGTTGCCAAACACGAGCTGACACTGCGAATGAAGGGGTATCGTAGCGAAGAAATTACCCAAGCTGAAGCCGAAGTCGCTCAAGCCGAAGCCCAACTGAAGTACTACCAAACTCAACTATCAAACACTTTAGTCCGCGCACCTTTTGCAGGCACGATCACGCGCCGCTACGCTCAACAAGGCGACTTCGTGACTCCCACAACATCCGCTTCTTCCTCGGATGGCGCTACTTCCGCATCGATCGCCGAACTCTCCAGCGGTTTAGAAGTAGAAGCCAAAATCCCAGAATCCAGCATTGCGCGGATTACCCCCAATCAGCCAGTAGAAATCCGTTCCGATGCCTACAATAAAACCTTTAAAGGTCGCGTCCGCACAATCGCACCCAGAGCAATTAGGGAAGATAATGTCACCTCCTTTCGCGTCAAAGTGAGCCTGCAAACAGGGCAAAACCAGCTCAAATCAGGCATGAATATCAAACTCACCTTCCTTAGCGACAAAATTAAAGATGCAGTTGTCGTACCCCTGACAGCAGTTGTCACCAAGAAAAACGGTCAAACAGGGGTATTTATGCCAGATCGAGAAGGACACATCCGATTTCGCGAAGTTGCTCTAGGCGCGAGTAGCAGCACTCACGCTCAAGTTCTCGAAGGCGTGAATCGAGGCGATCGCGTCCTGATTACCCCTCCCCCCGGTCAAGCCATTCCTGGCGTGGATGAAGAGTCTAGGAGCTAGGAGTAAGCTGTGGTGGGTGTTGTCCACCCAACTACCAATTACCAATTACCAATTACCAATTACCAATTACCAATTACCAATTCTTCATGAATCCCATTGAATGTATCAAAATGGCAGTTGCTACTCTGACGGCTGATAAGCTGCGAAGTAGCTTAACTATGTTAGGAATTGTCATCGGTAATGCTTCTGTGATTGCAATGGTAGGCATAGGACAGGGAGCGCAGAACTACACTCTTAACAAACTCGATTCTTTCGGACCAAATCGACTGTTGGTTTTTTCTAGTCGCGACGATTCGGAAGGATTTATTTCCGAACAACGAGGGCTAGTGCTATCGGATGCAGAAGCAGTGAAAAAACAAGCATCAGCGGTTAAGTCAGCGGCTCCAGTCATTGAAAATAACTTATTAATTTCTTACCGTAACAATCAAACTTATACCCAAGTCAAAGGAACAACACCAGCACTACGAGAGATTAGAAATCTCATGGTCGATCGCGGTCGGTTCTTTGATACTTCTTTAATGCGTCAAAGTTCTCCCGTGGTCGTTCTGGGTGCAGAATTAGCAGAAAAACTATTCGATCGCGAAAACCCAATTGGCAAAGATATCCAAATCAAAAACACTAGCTTTCAGGTGATTGCAGTCATGACAGCTAAGGGTTCTTTTGCCGGAGAAAATGAAGATAATGTTGCCTACATTCCCATTACGACAATGGCAACTCAAATTGATGGCAGAAGATCGGCGTTTGGAACACCAATCAGCCACATTCAAGTTGCGGCAAAAGATAAACACAACGTGCGAGTTGCAGCTTTTCAAATTACTAACTTACTAACGCGATTGCACGGTAGAAAAGACTTTGTAGTGGTTGCCAACAAATCTTTTCAAGAATTAGTCTCGCAGGTGACAGGAGTGCTATCGCTGATGCTGGGAGCGATCGCAGGTGTATCGCTGTTTGTTGGCGGCGTAGGCATCATGAATATCATGCTGGTGTCAGTCACCGAACGCACGCCAGAAATTGGCTTGCGCAAAGCAATTGGAGCCACTCCCCAAGCAATTTTGGCACAATTTTTAGTCGAATCAATTATTCTCTCTGTATCGGGTGGTTTAATTGGTACGGCGATCGGCATCAGTGGTGTGGCGATCGTTGGTGTATTAACCCCTCTCCAACCCAGCGTTCCCATTGCTGCGATCGCCCTAGCTGTAGGGATTTCTGGTGGTGTTGGATTAATCTTTGGCGTAGTTCCCGCCCGTCGCGCCGCTCAACTCGACCCGATTATCGCCCTGAAAAATAGTTAAGATTTGGGACAAGGAGGACAAGGGAGACCAGGGAGACAAAGGAGTAGTTCTAGCCACTAGCCACTAGCCACTGTTAACTGAAAAATGACTAATCTAAAAAGTATTACTAAACCAGTTATCGTCCGCTTGGAAAATATCTCTAAGATTTATGGTTTTGGAGAAACAGAGGTGCGGGCGCTAGTAGATGTCAATTTAATTGTGGAACAAGGCGAATATTGTTCGATTATGGGTGCGTCTGGTTCTGGTAAGTCTACAGCTATGAATATGATTGGTTGTCTCGATCGCCCAACCAGCGGACACTACTATTTAGATAATTTGGATGTCGCTCAGTTAGATGATGCTGACTTAGCACATATTCGCAATCTCAAAATTGGCTTTGTCTTCCAACAGTTTCACCTTTTGCCCCAACTCAGCGCTTTAGAAAATGTGATGCTACCGATGGTTTACGCTGGGATCAAACCAGCCGAACGTCGCGATCGCGCTACGGTTGCACTCAAGCGTGTTGGTTTGGAAAATCGCCTTCACAATAAGCCCAATCAACTTTCTGGCGGACAACAACAAAGGGTAGCAATTGCTAGGGCGATTGTGAATCAACCAGTTTTGCTCCTAGCAGACGAACCGACTGGCGCTCTCGACTCGCGCACGACTCAAGAAGTCTTGCAGATATTTGGCGAACTCAATGCTAGTGGGATCACAATTATTATGGTGACGCACGAACCAGAGGTAGCAAAGCAAACTCACCGAATTGTTTGGTTTCGCGACGGTCAAGTCATCCACTCGCACCTGACTCCCGATGATATCGGTCAAGTTGCAGCTTCTTAGTAGACAATCTTGAGGAATTTATTGAACTTTGTTGCATGAAAAAAACCCGCATTAGCGGGTGGCGATCGCAATTGCACAAATGCAAATTGCCAATTGTTTTTGCTACGTCAAATTTGCTAATAGCTCCATGTGTGCTTTTTTTTAGCCCCCTTTTTAAGGGGGTTGGGGGATCGAAAAACTGTGCTACTCATCAAAAGATCCCCCTAGCCCCCTTAAAAAGGGGGGAACATGTGCTACTCACCAAAAGATCTCCCCTAGCCCCCCTTAAAAAGGGGGGAACATGTGCCACTCACCAAAAGATCTCTCCTAGCCCCCCTTAAAAAAGGGAGGAACATGTGCTACTCATCAAAAGATCTCCCCTAGCCCCCTTAAAAGGGGGGATGTGCCACTCATCAAAAGATCCACCCTAGCTCCCCTTAAAAAAGGGAGGAACAGTCGTAAATAAGAAACGTCTTACCAACAACAAATGACGAAGGACAAATGACAAATGACAACTTAAAGACTAGAAGTTTTGCCTGTTTGAGCTTGTGTTTCTATAGGCTTAATATCTGTGTAACCCATATTACTTGAAATTGTGCGGAAGATAGAAATCTGATCTTCAAATTCAAGTCCTTCAGTTTGGGAAAGTAAATTTTTAATTGGTTCAGATGCTTGATAGCTTGAAGGCATTCCGACAACAGTATCGCCCATAGCTTGAGCCCAAGCATACCAAACCATCAATTGATTATTTTCTTTCAACGCACCGTAGGCGTGAGAATAGTCTGTATTTTCTTTGTTGACAATTTGCCGCATAATTGCAAGCTGCTCGTCGTCTGACAATTCGTAAAAGTCTCCTAGTAGTCTTGGTGCTAGTTCAGGTTCGGCAGCAGTTGGTGCAGCTGGAGTGATTGAATCTCCCATCTTTTTGTAAACCAAATAAAACCAAGCCAACTTAGCGTCGGTGTCTAAGGCATCAAAAGCTTTTATGATGTTTTGAGTCTCGGCAGAAAGCGCTTGAGACCGATCTGGATTGAAGCTTGATGTCATTGCTGATATCCCAGTTAATTTAAACTCTCAAGCTTAGGGTTATCAGAGTTGGGGGACGCAATTCGCCCTCCGAGAGAGATAGTTTTAATTAGCGGGAATTTATATCTTTAGTAGCAGAGACAGCAGAGACATTAGTAAGAGAAGGATGAGAGAAAAATCTATCTTAGTGGGGTTATGAGAGTAGGCGATCGCATTGATAGGATTGCCTTACAACATAAAATAATTTCAATAGGAGTGACCCATGCCAGAAGAAATTAAATCGAACCCTAATGAAACTCCTACACAAGATGCTCAGCTAGCAGCTGAGAATATAGCTACTGGAGTCGAAAAAGCACCTACAGTAGATTTTGATGCAGATTATGCCGCTGCCCAGCAATACAGCGTCAGCGAAATCGATCGTCAGGGTGAAGGTGCGATGGCAGCTGAAAAGGTGACTCAACCTGAATTTCAAGTTTCCGAGTCAGACGAACAGCAAACAGTAGCCAAGCCAACGGGAGATCCTGCTGACTACATGGATATGGCAAAGGATGTGAATTCTCCTTCGCAGGAAATCAACAAAGACTCCAAGTCAACCGGAAATCCGGCTGATTACATGGACATGGCAAAGGACGTAAATTCATAGTTTGAAATAGAGAGGTGAAATAGAGACGTTCTCGCGAGCGTCTCTACGTGTTTGTCTGGGATAATATACCTCTTTGTTGCAAAACTGGACGGGCTGCTTGTCTGAGTTTAGGTAACTGTCTGGCAAATAATAGCGAGCCGATAATACAAAAACTTCCACCAATAAGTAAAGTATTGGTAGCACCAATACGATCGGCAGAAAATCCAGCAAATAAGTTACCAAATGGAACCATTCCTAAAAAGGACATGGTAAATAAACTCATGACTCGTCCGCGTTTATCATCTTCAACAATAGTTTGAATTACAGTGTTACTGGAGGAAATAGTCAGAATAGAACCAAGTCCAATTAACGCGGACATAAGGGTGGATAACCATAGCATTCTTGATAGGGAAAAAAAGATAATTCCCGTGCCGCAAAGTGCCGGAGCTAAAGCAATGATTTTGCCCAAACCGACAACTGTTTTGCGAGTGCTTAAATAAATTCCTCCGCCAATTGCTCCCACTCCCGAGGCTGCCATTAATAAGCCTAAAGTGCGCGCGTCTCCACCTAGAATTTTGGTAGCAAATATGGGAGCTAAGGTAATATAAGGCATTGCCATTAAACTAAATAAAGCTAGTAATAGCAAGGTCGAGCGGATTGGAGAAAAGTTGTAGGCGTAAACAAATCCTTCTTGTAATCTTTGCAATGGATTGGCGGTTGTAACGACTATTTTCTTTGGTTTTAAGCGCATTGCCATTAAAGCCGCAATGACAGCAATATAGCTTACACCATCAATTAAAAAACAGTAAGCAGCGCCAATTCTAGCAATCAAAATTCCCGCGATCGCAGGTCCAACTAACCGTCCGCCATTAACTAGAGAAGAATTCAACGCGATCGCACTGGCTAAATCGTCTCTCTTCTCGACCATTTCTGGCACAAATGCTTGTCTAGCCGGAGCATCTACAGCATTAATCACGCCTTGAAATAAACTCAAAATAATAAAATGCCAAATATGGATCGTGCCTGATAGCGCTAACACTGCTAGCACTAGAGACTGGATCATGGCTAATATTTGAGCAATAACTAAAATTTTATGTGTATTGAATCGGTCTACTAAAACTCCACCCCAAACGGCTAAAAAGAAGCTGGGAATTTGACTTGAAAATCCCACAATGCCTAACATCAGCGCTGAATTTGTGAGTTTGTACACAAGCCAAATTGTTGCCGTTTGCGTCATCCACGTACCAATTAATGAAACCCCTTGTCCAAAGAAAAATAAACGGTAGTTTCTCGATCTTAAAGCAGGTACGACCGCAATATTTGCAATTCTATTCATTTTTTATCTAGATTCAGGAAAGCACTTATTTATTAAATAAATACTTTGTTGCCTCGGAACACCATCCAGAGAACTATTGTTGAAACATAGGATTGGAGTATGTTGATACTAACAATTTCTCTGCTTCCAGCGATCGCTGTGTACGAGTAACAGTGGAGTTATGAGTTTTTAGGAAAGATTGGCGATCGCTTGGTCAATTAACCTGGAAAATAGTTGGCGTTCTTCCAGAGAAAAGCCTTGCATGGCTTGCTCCCTCAGATCTAAAGCGATTGGAGGTAGTATATTTTCTAGTTCTCGACCAGCACCCGTCAGCCAGATCCGCCAAATGCGGCGATCGCGAGGGTCGCGTTCTCTGCGGATCAGTCCTCGTTCTTCCATGCGATCGAGTACTCCCGTTAAAGTTCCTCCTACCTGCTGCAATTTCTCCCCAATACTACAAGTGGCTAAGCCATCTTCCTCCCACAAACAGCACAACACGACCCAGTGAAAGGGTGTCAGACCAAAGGGTTCGAGGCGTTCTTGAAATCTGCGGCTCCCCAACTGACCTAACAGCTTAATCCGGTAGCCAACGCTATACGGCGCTAAAATTTCTCGCAATGGCTCGGCAATTTTTCGTTCGGTAGAAGTAGAAGGCATGTCGGGGATATTTCGCATACGTAATATTATTTTAGCTAAATTCTTTTGAGTTTGACAATCTGTCATAACTGTCTCTAAAAATGTAACCACAAAGCAAGCGGGTAATTTCGTATAGCAGAGTATGGATTGTTGCATTTATTTGTAGATCGTGCGTTTTGCTCGCACAAATATAACTTTCGGAGTATTTTTGTGACTAGGCTTAATTCGCTAGTCGTGCTGGTGTCAATACAGTTTAGATAAGACGATCCCCCCTAGCCCCCTTAAAAAGGGGGAATCATAGCCCCCTTTGTTAAGGGGGGTTGGAGGGATCTCCGAGGCTCAATGCTTTGAACTAAAATGTATTGCTGCTGGTGTGACAGGAACCGATTCCAGACCTACGGAAGATTTAGAGTAAGTCCAGAGTTCGGCGTAAGTTTACCTGGTGCAAAAAAAATACGTTATCGTGCGAGATGGAAAAAATCAAAATAGCGCGATCGCAGTTATTCGTCAGGGAATTATTGCTGAAAAGACAACTCTAGGATACAATTGCCCGAATTCAAACTTTTGATTATGATGCTCAGAAGTCAGAGTCACTAATGCCACGATCGCCAGATCGATCCCGTTAATTTATCCAGGTGCAGCCTTGCCAGAGCCTTTGCCAGAGTCTTTAAAAACCAGCTCCAAACAGAGCGATCGCGACAGACACTTTCGTACCGATCATCTCAATGCCGATCTCAAAAAGCGTTCTATACGCGGCGGAGCAGTGACGCTGGTAGCTCAAGCTTGCAAGTTTACCTTGCAAATGGGTTCTACAGTCATTTTAGCCCGCCTGCTAGCGCCGCAGGATTACGGTTTAGTCGGGATGGTGACTGCCGTAACGGGTTTTGTCGCCTTATTTAAAGATATGGGGTTGTCGATGGCAACCATCCAAAAGGCAGAAATTAACCACCGCCAGATTAGCAACCTGTTTTGGGTAAATATTTTTGTTAGCCTGTTACTCACTCTCGTAACTTGGGCGATCGCTCCCGTTGTCGCCGTATTTTACAACGAACCGCGTTTAACCTTAATTACCGTCGTTTCGGCAATTGGTTTTTTGTTTGGAGGCTTAACAGTCCAGCATCAAGCTTTGCTCAACCGCCAGATGCGATTTACGGCTTTGGCAGCAATTGATATTGTTGCTATGGGTTTTGGAGTCGTCAGCGCTCTAGTTTTAGCTTGGTATGGTGCGGGATATTGGGCATTGGTGGTCATGCAAATCGCGATCGCGATCGGTCAAATGGGAGGTGCGTGGTTGCTGTGTAGCTGGCGACCGAGTTTACCGAAACGACACGCTAATATTCGCGAATTATTGACTTTTGGCAGCCATCTCACGGGCTTCAACGTGATTAATTACTTTGCCCGCAACCTAGATAACATCTTAATCGGTCGGTCTTGGGTGCGGGACAATTAGGGCTGTATGCCAAAGCTTATGGCTTGTTGCTCTTACCATTGCAACAAATTAACGCGCCGATTACTGCGGTGGCAATCCCAAGCCTAAGTCGATTACAGGCAGACCCGCAGCAATTTCGCAACTACTACCTTAAAGCAGTCTCGCTGGTTACGTTTCTCACGTTACCTTTAGTTATCCTTTCGATCGCAATCTCTGAAGAAGTCGTGACGCTAATTCTCGGTTCTCAATGGCGAGAAGCTAGTTTTCTGTTTCGGTTTCTCGGTGTCGCCGCCATATTTCAACCGCTTTGCAATACGGCTGGTTGGTTGTACATTGCCACAGGCAAAACAGACCGGATGTTGAAATGGGGCGTGTTTGCTTCTAGTTTGACAGTGGTATCGTTCTTTATCGGTCTGCCTTATGGAGCGCGGGGAGTTGCTTTATGCTATGCCGTAGCGATGCTTTTACAAGTCTATCCTTGTATGTATTATGCGACTCGCGGTCTAGAAATTACGACGAGCGATTTGTTCTCGGCGATCGCCCAATCGCTTGTTGCTGCTCTGATCGCGGGGCTTGCCACAATAGGAATTAAATTTGCACTCAATCCGATTTTACCAGTGTGGGGCATCGCGATTGCTTGCACGTTAGTGATGGCAGGATTGTACGTCGCGATCGTGTTTTATTTGTTTGGCAAGAAATCTTTTTATCTGTCCTTCCTGCGAGAATTTAAACAACGACGATGAAAGTAGCGACACCTTCTCGGTATACTTACAAAGTTCAAGAACGGGGCGATCGCTTGCGTCCCAACCGCTTTCACTCCCGCTATGCAATTCTCAAATTGCTGCTAGAAAAATTGCAGTATCTAGTTGAATCTGAGTTGCTCGTACCGGGAGAAAAGTTACTCGATTACGGTTGTGGTAACAAGCCTTACGAATCTTTATTTAAACAAAAATTCGCTCGCTACATTGGGGCTGACTTTCCAGGTAACGATCGCGCCGAAATTGCGGTTGGTTGCCAAGGACAGCTACCAATTGCCGATGCAAGTATTGATTGCGTCCTCTCTTCTCAGGTTTTGGAACATGTAGAACAGCCTCAAGTCTATTTGAAGGAAGCTTATCGAGTTCTCAAGCCAGGTAGCGCTTTGGTGCTTTCAACTCACGGAATTTGGCGATATCACCCCGATCCTTGCGATTACTGGCGCTGGACGGCTGCTGGTTTGCAACGGGAAATCGTGCAAGCTGGGTTTGAGATTGTATCGGTGCAAAGTGTGTTTGGGATGGCATCTGCTGGATTGCAACTTTGGCAAGATGCTACAGAAGAGAAAATACCGGGTCGTTTGCGCAAATTCTACATTTGGTTGCTTCAACGGGCGATCGCTGGGATTGAATCGCGCCATCCCGAACGGTTATCTAACGATGCAGCAGTGTATATTATCCTTGCCAAAAAATCTAGAGGAGAGGAGAAGGTTTTCTCTTAACTGTAGCTTTTCTAGTGAAGAATTTTACTGTATTATTTTCAGCAAAAAAAGGAGAAATTCAAATCTATGGTGGTTAGTCCAGTTGAAACTTTCTACAACAATTTTTCTCCAACTTTTATTCGGGACTACGTTTACGGTAACGAACGGATCGATCGCCAGCTAGAGTTTTTTACAAAGGCAATTCATCCCGATACGGCAAGAATATTAGTTATTGGTTGTGGTTCGGGACAGGGGACTCATTTTATTGCTAAATGGATAGCAAAAAAAGCTCAAATTTTAGCAGTAGACATTAGTTCGGAAAATCTCCGTTTGGCTCGGAGTTTATTTAGTCATCCTCGCATTGAATATCGCCAAGTTAACGTGGTGACGGAAGCAATTGAAGGAAATTGGGATGCGATTGTTTTACCTGATGTTTACGAACATATTCCTCTAGCAGCAAGGGGAGATTTACATCGTAAATTCAACGCTTTGCTAAGTCCTCAAGGCAAAATTTTGTTTACGATTCCTAGTCCAGGAAAGCAAGCCGCACTCTACGCATCGGGAGAAGGTTTACAAGTCGTTGATGAAGTTGTCACACTAGAAGATTTGGTCGAAGTCGGAAAAGCCGTTGAAGGAACGCTGACCTATTGGAGTACAATTTCTGTATGGAATACAAACGATTATATCCACGCGGTTATCGAACGAGGAGCGGCAGAAATAGGGAGGATTGCTCAACAAGATTATTTACCAATTAAAGGGTTCAGTTCTCTGCGACAAAATATATCTTATCGTGGCTTAGTTGCCCTCACAAATCTACCTGGAATTGTTCGGGCTACAAGATGGTGGAAGCGCCAACGGGTACAAAAGTTAGTTGAGGGCGATCGCGCTTAGATAATAGAGTTGTTTCTACTTGGTTTTAGATGAAAATAGCCTTTGTCGTGCAGGAATTTCCAGCTTTGTCTGAAACCTTTATCCTGAATCAAATTTCAGGTTTAATCGATCTAGGACATGAGGTAGATATTTATGCCGTTCAGCCGCGATCGCAAGATTCAAAAGTGCATCCAGATGTGGAAAAATATGACTTGCGATCGCGGACTTTTTATGCTGCTAAAATGCCCGATAATCGCTGGCAACAATGGCTGAAAGGATTGGGGTTAATCGCAACTAATTTTCACAAAGCACCTCAGGCGATCGCGCGATTGCTCTATTCTGAATCTGTCAGAAAAGTTAGCCGACTCACGCTAATTTACGAGTTAACTCCTTGGCTAAAACGTAGTAGATCGTATGATATCATTCACTGTCATTTTGGAATGAATGGTGTTAAAGCAGCTGTATTAAAAGAAATCGGGGCAATTCAAGGACGATTGATTACCGTATTTCACGGATTTGATATCACTCTTTATCTTCAGCAAGTCGGCGATCGCGTTTACGATCGCTTGCTATCAACAGCAGATTTATTAATGCCAATTAGCAAGTTGTGGCAGCAAAAACTCATGGAGTTAGGTGGCGATGAAAAGAAAATTGTCGTTCACCACATGGGGATTGATTGCGAGCAATTTACCTTTCAACCACGTCAATACAGCGATCGCGTAGTGCGGGTAATTACTATTGCGCGTCTCGTCGAAAAAAAAGGCGTAGAATATGGAATTCGTGCTGTAGCAAAACTAGCAAAAGATTTTCCCCAAATAGAATATCAAATAGTAGGAGACGGCTGTTTAAAAGAAGAGTTACAGAGTCTAATTCAAGAACTTAAAGTAACCAATAAAGTGAAACTATTAGGTTGGAAACAACAGCAAGAAATTACCGAACTTCTCGCTCAAGCTCACATTTATATGGCTCCCAGCGTTACAAGTAGAAATGGCGATCGAGAAGGTATTCCAGTCTCTTTAATGGAAGCAATGGCTTGTGGAATGCCGATTTTGAGTACCATGCATAGCGGCATTCCCGAACTCGTCGAACATGGTAGATCGGGATTTTTAGTCCCAGAGCGAGATGCAGATGCTTTAGCTGAAAAATTGAGTTATCTACTAGAAAATCCCGAAATTTGGCAAGAAATGGGGGTAGTAGGTCGAGCCTGTGTGGAACAATACTACAATATCCATCGACTTAACGGACAACTCGTTGATGTCTATCAAAAACTATTAGGTGCTTGAGGACACAACATTTAGCTTTGAAGCAAGAGTAGCGAGAAAAACTTCTGAATCGCGATTAGATATAATTCACCCAGGAAGAAGCAGAGAAATAGCATGGCGGCGCTGACAAAGATTGTCTAGGTTTTATCGGAACAAAGTAATAAAATACACACAAAAAGATTTATGGCACTCGGACAACAAAGCTTCCTATTACCAGTTCCTACAGGCTCTTTACTCATACCTGAAACTGCGCCAGCCGCTACCTCAGATAGAGACTTTCAGACAAATAGAGGACAAAAAAGCTATTCGGTACGCTTTTCTCTGATAATACCAACATATAACGAAGGAAAAAACATTCGCGCGATCGTCAGCATTCTCACGAATTTGCTCGATCCAGTTTTGCCAGAAGATTATGAATTAATCGTCGTTGACGATGATAGCCCGGATCGGACGTGGGAAATTGCTCAGCGCTTAATGGTAGAGTACCCCCAATTGCGGGTGATGCGACGGACTACGGAAAAGGGACTTTCAACAGCTGTAGTGCGCGGTTGGCAAGCAGCCAATGGAGAGGTTTTAGGCGTAATTGATGGCGACCTACAACACCCACCGCAAGTTTTATTGAAACTCTTAGCTGCAATGAACGATGGTGCAGATTTAGCTGTAGCTAGTCGCCACATTGAAGGTGGGGGAGTGAGTAGCTGGAGTGCGGTACGTCGCTTTTTGTCAAGAGGCGCACAACTATTAGGTTTGGTAATCTTACCGCAAGTCGTGGGGCGCGTGTCTGACCCCATGAGCGGCTATTTTATGGTACAGCGACAAGCGATCGCCGGAGCAGCCCTCAGTCCTGTAGGCTACAAAATTTTGATTGAAGTTTTAGGACGGGGAGACATTAAAGAAATTGCCGAAGTTGGTTATGTTTTCCAAGAACGGCGCGAAGGCGAAAGTAAGGTTACGTGGAAGCAGTATGTAGACTACATCAAGCACTTGATCGGACTGCGAGTTTCGCGAGGACGGATCGGCAGAATTCGACAAAAAATTAATTTCCCGATTGGCAGATTTATCCGCTTCGGTGCGGTTGGTTTTAGCGGGGTATTTGTCGATATGGCAGTTTTATATCTCCTCCACGATCCGAGTGGATTGGGGTGGGGGTTGACGCGCAGTAAAGCGATCGCGGCGGAAGCTGCTATTATCAATAACTTTTTCTGGAACGATGCTTGGACGTTCAGCGATATGTCCCGACAGCAACGCGGTTGGCGCAAGCGGATCAAGCGGTTGTTGAAATTTAATATCGTCTGCTTGATGGGTTTAGTATTGAATATCCTATTATTGAATGTCCTGTACAACACTTTGCACGTCCACTATCAAATTGCCAATCTTCTCGCGATCGCGATCGTCACGTTCTGGAACTTCTGGATCAACCTCAAACTCAGCTGGCGCGTCACGGAAAGTGATAACTAGAGGCTAGAGGCTAGGTAAGAATAAGGGACAAGGGGGACAAGGGAGAGGGGGGAGACAAGGGGACAAGGGGGACAAGGGGGACAAGGGAGACTTCGCTAACTACCAACTACCAATTACCAATTACCAATTACCACTATTGCCATGTCTCGCCCAATTTACTTAGATTGCCACTCGACTACGCCGCTAGATGAAAGAGTTTTGCAGGCGATGTTGCCATATTTTCGGGAGCATTTTGGTAATCCATCGAGTAACAGCCACGCTTACGGCTGGGAAGCAGAGGCGGCGGTGAGACAAGCAAGGGAAATCTTGGCAGAGGCGATCGCGGCTACGCCAGAAGAAATTGTCTTTACGAGTGGAGCGACGGAAGCAAATAATTTAGCCATTAAAGGGGTGGCTGAGGCTTATTTTCAGAAAGGACGGCACATTATTACGCTAGCAACAGAGCATAATGCTGTTATCGACCCTAGCGAATATTTGCGATCGCTCGGTTTTGAAGTCACTTTTTTACCCGTGCAAATAGATGGGTTGATCGATCTAGAGAAATTAGAACAGGCTTTTCGTCCCGATACAATTTTAGTCTCGGTGATGGCAGCAAACAATGAAATTGGTGTATTGCAACCCTTGGCAGAGATTGGGAAAATGTGTCGCGATCGCCAAGTTTTATTTCATACTGATGCAGCGCAGGCGATCGGCAAAATTCCGCTCGACGTGCAGGCGATGCAGATCGATTTAATGTCGCTGACGGCGCACAAAGTTCATGGACCAAAAGGGATTGGTGCTTTGTACGTGCGACGGCGCAATCCTAGAGTCCAACTAGCACCACAGCTACACGGCGGCGGACAAGAACGGGGAATGCGTTCTGGGACTTTGTATACGCCGCAGATTGTTGGTTTTGGTCAAGCAGTCGCGATCGCTTTGGCAGAACGGGAGACAGAGGCAAAGCGCCAAATTCAATTGCGCGATCGGCTGTGGCAAAAGTTAAGCCAATTAGACGGGGTGTATTTAAACGGACATCCCAGCCAAAGGTTGCCTGGTAATTTAAACATTAGCGTCGAAGGAGTTGACGGTACTGCCCTACACTTGGGGTTACAGCCTGTTGTAGCGGTGTCTTCCGGCGCGGCTTGTTCTTCTGCCAAAACAGCCCCCTCTCACGTTTTACTCGCCTTGGGGCGCTTGGAAAAGCTAGCTTATGCCTCAATTCGATTTGGGATTGGGCGGTTTAATACTACAGAGGAGATCGATCGCGTAGCAGAACATGTTGTGGCGACAATCTCTAGCCTGCGGCGACAAAAGCAGTTATCAGCGATCGGCGATCGGTGAACAGTTAACAGTTATTGGTAAAGATGAATAGGAAAAAAAGACAAGCCACGGGCGATAATTGACTTCAAACTGTGGTGTGTTTGAACTTGGTGTGTTTGAACGTGGTGTGTTTGAACAATGGAAATGGATAGCGGACGACCTATCGGTGTAGATTTGTTTGCAGGTGTTGGTGGGATGACGCTTGGTTTTGAACAAGCAGGTTTTGATGTCCTGGCAGCTGTGGAAATCGATCCGATCCATTGTGCAACCCATCAGTTTAATTTTCCGTTTTGCAAGGTTTTATGTCAGAGTGTCACCGAGACTACAAGTACGGAAGTTAGAAGTTGTTCGGCAATAGGCGATCGCGATATTGATGTTGTATTCGGCGGTTCACCCTGTCAGGGATTTTCGTTAATCGGCAAACGCGCTTTGGACGATCCGCGTAATGCATTGGTACATCACTTTTTGCGATTGGTACTAGAGCTAAAACCAAAATATTTCGTATTTGAAAACGTACCAGGATTAACTATTGGCAATCATCGCCAATTTCTCTCAGAATTAATTGCAGCTTTTGGCGCTGGTGGATACGAAGTTAAAACAGATTATCGAGTTTTAAATGCGGCAAACTATGGTGTACCTCAAGATCGAGCCAGATTATTTCTGCTTGGCTGTCGTTACGGTTTACCTCTGCCTGAATATCCTCAACCGATAACGAAACCCTCGCTCTCTCGCAAGTCAAAATATATTTTAAATTTACCTCATTTAAAACCAACTCCCACAATTTGGGATGCCCTGTGCGACCTTCCAGTAGTAGAAATGTATCCGGAATTATTTCGGCAAGATTGGACGATCGTTGAGTACGGTAAACCCAGTCATTATAGTAGTAAAATGCGTAGTATTTTTGCTAACAATGATAACTATGCTGGCGATCGCCACTTCGATCTGCGCTTATTAACTTCTAGTTTGAGAACTCGACACGGTGACAATTCTATTGCTAGATTTGCTACTACCAATTGGGGGGAAGTAGAGCCAATCAGTCACTTTTATAAACTTGCACCTGAAGGTATTTGCAATACTTTAAGAGCTGGGACGGCGAGTAATTTGGGTGCTTTTACGTCACCCCGCCCGATTCATCCCTACAAGCCCAGATGTATTACTGTTAGAGAAGCTGCCCGATTGCATTCCTATCCCGACTGGTTTCGATTTCATCAGACGAAATGGCATGGTTTTCGCCAAGTGGGAAATTCTGTTCCACCGCTTTTAGCTCAAGCAATTGCTAGAGAAATTCTCCGCGTTTTAGGAGTAGTTCCAGTTAAACCAAAAGAAACACAACAACTGGGATGCGATCGCCTACTGCAACTCAATATGACTCAAGCAGCGCGAATTTACGGTGTAGCGGCAAATGCGATCGCGCCAAGGTTAAGACAGAAGCGAAGAGAATGAGTGTTGTTTTCGGTATTGTTGACTGGAATTGGTAGGCTATTTGTTTCGCGCTAGCCAAGAGTTATGCGCGATCGTGCCAGTCAAAAACTTTAAATTAAAAAAACTTTAAATAATGTCTCGGAATTCTGATAAAACTTAAAACAGAGGTGACTGAGAGCAGCAGTGATGGTGGCAGCAGCAGACTACCGCGAGATTGACATTGCCCCATTAATCGACCATACCTTGCTGATTCCAACGGCAACACCCGCCCAAGTGGAACAGTGGTGTATGGAAGCAGACAGATTTGGATTTGCCGCAGTATGTATCAACCCTGTCTACGTGCGGCAAGCAGCAGAACTACTCCACGGCAAAAAACCGAAAGTCTGTACGGTGATTGGCTTTCCTACCGGAGCCACGACATCAGCCGTGAAGTTATACGAAGCGCAAGAAGCAGCCGACAGCGGGGCAACTGAATTAGATGTCGTCATCAATTTGGGCTGGCTTAAAGCTGAGAAAACAGAAGCACTACACCGAGAAATAGCCGAAATTTGCGAAGAAACGGGGCAAACAGTCAAAGTTATTTTAGAAACTACCCTTCTGACAGAGGCAGAAAAACGACTTGCCGCAGATATATGTATGGATGCGGGGGCAGCGTTTCTCAAAACAAGTACGGGATGGAATGGGGGTGCAACAGTGGCGGATGTGCGCTTGCTCAAAGAAATTGCTAAGGAACGAGTCGGTATTAAGGCATCGGGAGGAATTCGCACTATAGACCAGGCAATAGAGCTAATATTGGCAGGGGCGACGCGATTGGGTACATCTCGCAGCGTCGATCTACTCCGCCAGCGCGATAACCTGGAAAAAGGCAGTTATCAGCGAACAGTTATCAGTGACTAGTGACTGGTGGCTAGTGAATAGAATTGCTCCCTTGTCTCTTTATCTCCTAACACCTAACTCTTTCCTAGATGAGTCGTACCTACAAAGCCACCGGAATTAATTTAAAGAGTATGCCTTTGGGCGAGGCGGATCGGTTGCTGACGATTTTGACTCAGGAGTTTGGTTTGATCCGAGCTGTTGCGCCTGGGGTGAGAAAGCAAAATTCCAAGATTGGTGGTAGAAGCGGGTTGTTTGTCGTCAACGAACTGTTGATTGCTCAGGGGCGATCGCTCGATAAAATTACTCAAGCTGAGACCATAGAGTCATACCCTGCTCTGAGTCAAGATTTAGGTAAGCTCGCAGCTAGCCAGTATTTGGCAGAAATGGCGATGTGTCAAGCTTTGAGCGAACAACCCCAAACTGAATTATTTTTCTTGCTCAACGAGCATCTCAAACGCCTAGAGCAATTGCCTAAATCTGCGGGATCTTCGACTTTAGCTCACTTATGCCATGCAGCGTTTCATCTGTTGGCTTTGGCAGGGGTTGCGCCTCAAGTTCAAGCTTGTTCTTTAACGGCAAATTCCCTGACTCCAGATTTTTCTACTCCTAACTGGCAAGTAGGATTTAGTACCTCAGCAGGGGGAACGGTAAATTTGTCTGCTTGGGAAAATGCCACGGCTATAGGCAAAAACAGCGATCGCAACAAATCTATAAAATCTGATGATGTTACTAATACCAATATTTTGCCACCCACGGGCAGAGTGGCAGAGGCGATGGGTACGGGTTATCGGGCGATCGCCCACAAACAAGAGAAACTCGTACTCGATCGGCGGATAAATGCCGCAGAACTAGCTTTATTGCAACAACTGTCTCAGGCTAATTTACCTGCGATCGCCGTTCTGGATCGCCATAACTGGCTGTCAATCGAACGCATTTTGCGTCAGTACGTACAGTATCACTTCGGTCGCCCCATTCGGTCAGCTGCCCTGATCGATAGTTATTTTGCTTCCCTGCCGAGTCCTTTAACAGAAGATCATGCAACCGTTTGATTTAGATACAAGAAATACCAAGCCATCCGCTTCTCAGGCTAATTCCCTCAGAAGTCAAGTTGGAGGTCACGCTGCTAATTCGCGGTCTACGCCATCTACGCCCAAATATCTATCTAGTAAAAAGCAAATATCTCATAATTCTGTAGCTGAAAGCACAAATATTCCAGAAAAAACATACACTCAAGAAAAAAGCGAATTTTCTATGGGAGAGGCAGACGACAAGCTGCCAAAAATAGAGCAGTTAAATGAAACTGTCAGAAATGGCGTAATGACAAAAATGCCAGCAAGTCAAGATAGCGCGATCGCCACGGAGTCGAGTGGCTCAAACGGCAGTTCTCAAGAGTATGGAGACGAGCCGCCATCAGATGAGTCACAAGGATTTTTGCCCGTTTTGCGCAACCGCAATTTTCTCTCTTTGTGGAGCGGTCAAGTCTTTTCTCAACTTGCCGATAAAGTTTATTTAGTGATGACGATCGCCATCATTTCCAGTCGTTTTCAAGCCAGCGATCAAAGTATCAGCGGGTGGGTTTCGGCGATTATGATGGCTTTTACCATCCCCGCAGTCTTATTTGGCTCAGTTGCAGGGGTATTTGTCGATCGATGGTCGAAAAAGATTGTACTTGTAGTGACAAACTTGCTACGGGGCGTTTTTGTGTTGTCAGTCCCATTTCTGCTGTGGTTCACGCAAGACTGGCATTCAATTTTTAATTTGCCCGTAGGCTTTGCAATTCTTTTAGGATTATCGTTTGCGATCTCGACACTGACACAGTTCTTTGCTCCAGCCGAACAAGCAGCAATTCCTTTAGTCGTGGAGCGAAGACACTTACTCTCAGCTAACTCGCTTTATACCACGACAATGATGGCTTTGGTGGTTGTGGGATTTGCGGTAGGAGAACCATTACTGGCGATCGCCGATACAATTACCGATCGGATTGGGATCGGTACGGGTATGGGTAAGGAAATCGTTGTTGGCGGGAGTTACGCGATCGCCGGACTGATTTTATTTCTTCTCAAAACTGGCGAGAGCCTACCCGATAGCGATCGAGAACCGCCCCACGTTTTGCAAGATCTACGTGATGGACTCAGCTATCTCAAACATAATCGTCGCGTCCGCAATGCCCTCCTCCAGCTAATCATTCTATTTTCCATCTTTGCCGCTCTAACCGTGCTTGCCGTGCGGCTAGCAGAAGTCATTCCAGGGTTAAAATCTTCTCAATTTGGCTTTTTGTTAGCGGCTGGCGGAGTTGGAATTGCCTCTGGTGCAACTCTCCTCGGTCAATTCGGTCAACGCTTTTCCCACGCTCAATTAAGTTTATGGGGTTCTGTGGGCGTAGCAGCCTCCTTAGTCGGTCTATCGATGTTCTCCCACCAACTGTGGTTTGCTTTAGCATTGATTGCGCTACTAGGGGCTTGTGCTGCCTTAGTAGCGATCCCCATGCAGACCACAATTCAAAAAGAGACTCCGCCTGACATGCATGGTAAAGTCTTTGGTCTCCAAAATAACGCCATCAATATTGCTTTGTCTCTACCGCTAGCACTGGCTGGTTTAGCAGAGACATTAATTGGTTTACAGGCAGTTTTTCTAAGTTTAGCCGTAATCGCGATCGCAGGAGGTCTCTTAACCTGGTATATTTGCCGTACAGAGACCCAGATTGTTAGTTAGTTATCAACGAGAGGCTTTGGGGGGAATTAAGGGAGCAGGGACGAGCTGGGAGCAGGGAGCAGGGGAAAGAGAGCTGAGGGAGCGATCGGGAGCTGAGGGAGCTGAGGGAGAGAATTGACTCACCACACCCCACACCCCACAACGCCAGTTGCTACAACGGGGGAAACCCCCGCACCGCAATGGCTCCCCCACATCCCATACCCCACACCCTACACCTCACACCCGACTCCCAACTCCCTAAGTCTCTTACTAGATCGGAAAATCGAGCCGCAACCGAATGCATATTGCCTGGATTGGAAAAAAATCACCCTTTTGTGGCAATGTTACTTACAGTCGAGAAGTTACTAATGCCTTGCTAGACCGAGGAAATCAGGTTAGTTTTCTTCACTTCACTCAAGAAGAAGAAGAAGCTAAGCGGGATAATTGGCCCGACTGCCCAGAAGTCCCTCTACCTTTCCTCTATAAGTCTCAAGTCTATACAATCCCGACTTTAGGGGCAACAAAGGTTTTAACTCAGTCGCTACGGGAGTTAAAACCAGATTTAGTTCATGCATCTTTAACGCTATCTCCCCTAGATTTCATCCTGCCAGAGATTTGCGAGGAGCTGAACCTACCCCTTATTGCAACTTTCCACACTCCCTATGCTGGTAAAGGGGCAAAACTCGTATCGGGTACTCAATTGCTGGCATATCAACTGTATGCTCCATTTTTAATCAACTACGATCGCGTTATCGTTTTTTCGGAAGTCCAGCGAGAGTTGTTTGCCAAAATGGGTTTGACTGCTGACAAAGTAGCAGTGATCCCCAACGGCGTAGACGTAGAGAAATATAGTCCTGGGACTTCACGTATCAAGCAAGAATTCCACGCCGAACGACTATTCGTCTATCAAGGTCGAATTGCTGCGGAAAAAAATATCGAAGCATTGCTTCGCGCCTGGAAGCAAGCGGATATGAAACCTAGTAGTAAATTGCTTATGGTAGGTGATGGTCCCCTTACCGCTTCTTTACGACCTTTCTACAGCGCAGAATTTGGCATTTACTGGTTAGGATATATTGCCGATGAAAATCGACGGTTGGAGATTTTGCGTGGTAGCGATGTGTTTGTTTTGCCGTCTTTGGTAGAGGGATTGTCAATTTCTTTGTTAGAGGCAATGGCTTGTGGTCTGGCATGTTTAGCTACAAATGTGGGTGCAGATGGGGAAGTGTTAGAGAATGGCGCTGGTGTAGTCCTCACTCCCAGGCGCGTCACGTCACAATTATCAACTCTGCTACCTTTGTTTCAAGATCATCCAGAACTTACCATCTTACTAGGGCAAAAAGCGCGACAGCGAGTATTAGAGCGCTATACCCTGAGTCAGAATATCGACCGGCTAGAGCAGCTTTATGACAGCGTATTGTCACAACGGCAAAGTTCAAAAATTTTCAGTTCTAAGTTTCGCGCTCGACTATAGATAAGACTATAGATAAATTGTAGAGGCGTTCCCGGGAACGCCTCTACAATTTATCTATTCAACCAACCAGCACTTAGAACTACTGTTAAACCTAAAAACGTCACTACCAATGCCCAAGTAACGCGGTTTAGGGTTGTTTCGGCGCTTTTGGTACTGCTAAATAACTGTGCCTGACCGCCGATTGCACCGATCCCATCACCTTTGGGACTGTGCAGTAATACCAAAACAATCAAACCCACGGCAGAGAATGCCCAGATAGCTTCAAGAACTGTAGTAACTGTCATAGTGCGAATTAGCTCGGATAGCGCAAAAAAAGTGTAGCTTACTTGCTTACTTATTTAACTTTACCAGCCCATTCTGACAGGAGTACGGGAAGATTGTACTTCATACATAGCTGGGGCGATTAAAGATTGACCAGTCATCTCTGCTGGTTGTGGCAGTTGCAAGATTTCTAGAATCGTCGGTGCGAGATCGGCAAGCTTGCCATCACTTCTGAGCGTTACTTCTGTACCGTAACCGGGGATCTTTGCTTTTTCACCTTCAATTAAAATGAAGGGGACTGGATTAGTCGTGTGTGCCGTCCAAGGATTTCCCTGTTCGTCGCGGAGGGATTCAGCATTACCGTGATCGGCTGTGACTAATGCCGTGCCTCCTACTTGAGCGATCGCCTCCAATAACCGTCCCAAGCATCGATCGACAGTTTCAACTGCTTCTACAGTCGCACCTATATCACCTGTATGACCTACCATATCAGGGTTGGCATAGTTCATGACTACCAGGGAGTAAACTTGTTGCTTTATTGCAGCGATCGCTACATCAGTCACCGCCTCAGCGGACATGGCTGGCGCTTTGTCGTAGGTCGCTACCATCGGACTCATCACCATTTCCCGATCTTCACCTGCAAATGGGTCTTCTAAGCCGCCATTGAAGAAGTAAGTGACATGGGCGTATTTTTCTGTCTCTGCGGTGCGAAACTGCTTGAGTCCATGCTGGGAGATGACTTCGCCTAAAATGTTATCGAGATTCTGCGGCTCAAAAGCGATGGGGACGGAAAGTTCGGAGTCGTATTGCGTAAACGTGAGAAATGATAAAGGCTCGATCTGCTGCCGTTCAAAGCCGTCAAAGTCTGGCTTGACAAAAGCATAAGTGAGCTGTCTGGCGCGATCGGGGCGAAAATTGTAAAAGACTACGCCATCACCTGGTTCTACCGCTCCCGGAGCGATGCGGGTAGGGATGACAAATTCATCAGTGACTCCCTCATCGTAGGAAGCTTGTAAGACCTCAACTGCCGATCGCCCGTCGCCTACACCGTCTTGAGTCATCACATCGTAAGCACGTTTAACGCGATCCCAACGGCGATCGCGATCCATTGCGTAGTAACGACCGCTTAGAGTGACGATCTGACCAACACCAATTGAATCTGCGTGTTCTTGAATCTGTTTGAGAGCTTCCATGCCTTCTGTAGGTGTTGTATCGCGTCCATCCGTAATTGCATGGATGCATACTTGAGCGATCTCTTGCGCCTTTGCTAAGTCTAGCAATCCTAACAAGTGGCTTAAATGAGAGTGTACCCCACCTTCCGAGCATAAGCCGATTAGGTGCAGTTTACCATTTCTGTTTTTGACTTCTCGGCATAACTGAGCGATCGCGGCGTTTTGTCCAATTGAACCATCTTCGACCGCGTCTGTAATTCTAACCAATTCTTGCGGTACAACTCGCCCTGCACCAATATTCAGGTGTCCGACTTCCGAGTTGCCCATTTGACCCTCTGGCAACCCTACTGCTTTGCCTGAAGTGCGAATTAGAGTTCTTGGATAGACTGCCCAGAGGCTATCCATTACAGGAGTTTTTGCAGATGAAATCGCGTTACCGTCTGCTGCCTCGCGATAACCCCATCCGTCTAATATCACTAGCACCACGGGAGCAACAGGTGCTTGGGTCATACGATGTTACCCTTTACTTTTGTTAACTCACCCGTCATGATACCACTACCGATCGTCTCTGCAAGGGTTTTTTTGCTGATTTTGTCATTTTCTCTACTATATCTTTCAGCTTTTCTAATGGGGATCGCCTTCTGGAAGGGGTGAGGAGTGAGGAGTGAGGAGTGAGGGAATTTTGGATTTTGGATTGTAATTCCGAATGCTCCCTTGTCTCCCTCGTCTCCCTTGTCTTTTTTTCTAACCCCTACTCCCTTTCTTAGCGGCAGCTTTAGCGGCTTTGGCAGCTTTTTTAGCAGCTTGCTCGGCAGCAATCGCAGCTTGTCTTTCCTGTTCTCGTTCTTCTGCTAATTTATTTTGGTAGTAATGGTAATCTCCCAAATAAACTCGAAATTCTCCATCGCGAATTTCAATAATTTTGTTGGCAACTTGAGAGATGAAGTAGCGATCGTGAGAAACGATCAGTACCGTACCATCGTAGTTTTGAATTGCTTCTTCCAGCATTTCTTTCGCTGGAATATCTAAATGATTTGTTGGCTCGTCTAAAATCAATAAATTTGCTGGACGTAACAGCATTTTTGCTAAGGCAAGACGGGCTTTTTCGCCTCCACTTAAGGCTGCAACTTTTTTAAATACCGTGTCCCCGCTAAATAAAAATCTTCCTAACAATGTGCGAACTTCTTCATTCGTCCAGTCGGGAACTTCATCATGGATTGTTTCCATGACGGTTTTGTTTAAATCTAAGGCTTCTGCTTGATTCTGCTCAAAATAGCTGGGAATCACGTTATGAGCGCCCAGTTCGACTACTCCTTCTGTCGGTTCCTCAATTCCCGTAATCAGACGCAGTAATGTAGATTTACCCGCACCATTGGGACCGAGAAAAGCAATGCGATCGCCTCTTTCTATTAAGAGGTTTCCACCTAAAAATAAGATTTTGTCGTCGTATATATGGGTTAAATCTTGAATTTTCACCACTTCTCGTCCGCTACGGGGTGCGGGTGGAAAGCGAAAATGCAGGGTTTTTAAGTCAGATATCGGTGCTTCGACACGCTCGATTTTATCTAATTGTTTTTCGCGGCTTTTTGCTTGTGTACTGCGAGTAGCACTAGCTCTGAATTTATCGACAAAGGCTTGCTGTTTGTCAAGTTCTTTCTGTTGCCGTTCGTATGCACTTTGTTGTGCTTCCTTAGCTTCAAATTTTTGTTGTAGATAAATCGAATAGTTACCTAAATATGTGGTGGAAACCCCTCTTTCAGTTTCGACAATTTGAGTGCAAAGACGATCGAGAAATTCGCGATCGTGAGAAACAATTACCATCGGTGTAATTAACCCTTTCAGGTAATTTTCCAACCACTCAATAGTTTCTAAATCTAAATGGTTAGTTGGCTCGTCTAGCAGTAATAAATCGGGCTTTTGTAGTAAAATCTTTCCCAAACTCATTCGCATCTGCCAACCGCCACTAAAAGCGCTGACAAGGCGATCGCCATCTCCTGGTTCAAATCCCAGCTCTGGCAAGATTTTATCGATTTGCGCCTCCAAGCTGTAACCATCCAAAGCTTCAAACTGGCGCTGGAAGCGATCCATTTGTCGCAGAAGTTTATCTAATTCTTCGGGTGTTGCGGTTTCTAACTGATGTTGTACGTTTGTCAAACTTTCATGAACTTCGTTTGCCTCAACAAAGGCACGCCAGAATTCTTCCTTTACAGTACGAGTTGGATCTACTTCAAATTCTTGGGTTAAGTATGCTATGTGTAAACTAGCAGGACGAATCACCTCTCCAGTGGTTGGCTCAATCTCTCCAGCAATTATTTTCAGTTGGGTAGACTTGCCTGCTCCGTTGACACCTACTAAACCGATGCGATCGCCTGCTTTGACTTCCCAATTCACATCTTTGAGGACTTCACCAGTAGGATAAATTTTACTAATGTGTTCCAGTCGCAGCATTCATTATCTCCAGGGGCGATCGCTTCATCGACATCGTAACAAAATTTAATGGCGAAATGTAGGGTACGTTCTTCAAGACAGGGGAAAGATTTTGAGAATCTTAATTTCTGGGTTGAAGTCACCTAAGATGACTAACATGATTGACGCGCAGCCCTCACACCTCTATATTGAATTATCTTCATTAGGCTGTTGGTACGCAAATTCGGTGCATCAAATTGATTCAAACAAGGAATAACAAATGAGCTTGTATGATGAGACAATTTCCAAAATTCTCCAACTGCCAGAACCGCTTGTTAAGGAAGTAAGTCATTTTGTAGACTCTTTGCGACTAGACAAAGATAACACTCGCTCGGCTTTATGGATGCAATCTACGGAAGCATTGAAAATTAGCACTTCAGATTTATCAGATTATTCAAGGAATCCAGAAGAGTACGAAACACGTTTGGCGCGGGGAGAGATTCAGCAGTAGTTTGTGGTTGGTTGGATGGGGAGGAGGCGATCGCTCTACTTGGGTTCGTGGTAGCGATCGGAATTTCCAATGTCAAATTTATTCGTGTTGGTAATAAATCAGTTAGGGCGCATAGATGTACGGGCGCATAAATGATGTAGGGGCGCACAGCTGTGCGCCCCTACAAGATCTGTATTATTTCAAAATATCCATCGTGCGTCCATACAAAATCTGTATTATTTCAATATGTATATCAAAATGTCCATTTGTGATTTGGATCGTCTAGCGCCGCTTTTACTGAAGCTAAATTAGCAAGTTCTTTAAATGGGCTAGATTTAGCTATTTCTGTAATTGAATGTAAGGCTACTTCTAGTTCCTCGTTATTACCTGTTATAATTGCGCGATCGACTACATTGAACAAAGCCCGAAAATTTTCTGCTCGTTCGTCAAACGAGTGATTGAGATATCCTATCAATATTTCTCGCTGAGCGTTAATTTTCGCGATAGTAGTTTTTTCCCACGCCTCAATTTCACGCCGCTTTGTCTGCTCTTGTTCGGTAATTTCTTTGTAGTTTATATACGCTGAAACCGCTGTCCCTATAAACGTCGTTCTCTCCCACGCCTCAATTTCACGCCGCCTAATTTCTTGTTGTTCTGTAACTTGCTGATAATCTGAAACAATGCTAGATAAACATTGTGCTGCTTCAAGCGCAGTTAATACTGCGCCAATATATTGCAAAGGCATTTTTACTAAACTCCTAGATAACGGTACTTAGCGTGGACAGTCACGGCATCCTGATTCAATAGTCCTTTTTTGTCTAAAATAGGTGTTTTTATAATTTCTGTAAGTGCTTTTATTAAAAGCCCTAGCTGCTGAAATTTACAAGCATCCCTATCTTTGTTAAATGATGGCATTGATTCAAGTTCATTAAGACCAAGAACAGCTCGATCGTTAAGCAATTTAACTAAATGCCTTAATTCAAAAATTTGCCGTTTTACTTGTTGCACGAAATCTCTAGCTGCTTCAATTTTGGCAATTTCAGTATTAACTTTGGCTTCATACTCTCGTGCTTTTGTTAAAGCTTCCTCACCCTTACCAGCAAGCTGAAAACCGATAATAGATAAAGCAGAACCGAGCGTAATTCCTCCTAGAACAAGATTTCCAGCCGCCATACTACCGCTACCTAACCATGTCATTGTTGCGTCCCATGCAGCAACACCACTCAATTGAGAAATACCTACTTCAGTAGCCCACAAACCAAAAAATCTTGTAACCGTAACAGTTCCAACAGATCTTGCGATTGTAATTGTCCCAGAACTTACTGCTGCACCTGTAGCTGCTGCTGATAAACCGCCTTTAACCCACTCTTCAGCCTCTATAGCCATAACTTGATACTGTTTGAGCTGCTGAATTGAAATTTCTAGTCCTTCTAAAATCTGCCGATCGCTTTGCGAAGCTTGCTGACCAATTCGCCGCTCGATAAAATCAACAAAACGTCCAACTGTGCGCATTTTGATATCAATCTGAAGTTGACTGTACTCCTCTGCTATCTGGTTAGCAGTTTCCCAGTCTGCTTGCAATTGACTAACTTTACTTTTGTAGCGTTTTTGAGCGCGTTCACCAATTTTTTTTGCTAGATCCATATCAGCCATACCTGCGACACACGCAAGCCCACCAAAAGCTGTAGTACCTAAAGCAATAGCACCAAGAATAATTGGAATCACAAAGACTCCTATTTTTATTTATATACAACCAGGCGCACAACTGTGCGCTCCTACAAATATGTTCTGCGTACTGCTAAGAATCACTAAATATCTTCTTAATTTACATGCTAATAATTTATAAAATTTGAGCTTTGAATGAAGGTAATTAAAAGCTTATATAAAGTCGAGCGATCGAGATTATGTTTAATAAATTACTGCGGGCATATTGTAGGGGCGCACAGATGTGCGCCCCTACAAGCCATGTATTACATCCAATGAAAAAAGCTAACAATGACCTCGTATAATTCCAAAATTCATCGCCGTCAGTCTATTCGTTTACGTGGTTATGATTATTCTCAAGCAGGTGCTTACTTTATCACCATTTGTACCTACCAAAAAGAATGTATATTTGGCGAAGTTGTGGATTGTCAAATGCACTTGAATAAAGTTGGATGTATAGTAGCTGAAGAATAGTTGCGATCGCCCACAATTCGACCAGGAATTGAATTAGATGAATGGGTTATCATGCCTAATCACATACACGCGATCGTTGTATTCACCTCTTCTGTAGGAATATCAGATCTAGGAGGGGCGCACAGCTGTACGCCCCTACCCGATGACACATCTCTACAAAAGATGCTATGTCGGAAACCGCGTTCTCTATCGTCATTGATTGCTGGGTTTAAGTCAGCTACTACTAAACGGATCAACGAAATACGTCAGACTCAAACAATACCTGTCTGGCAGCGAAATTATTATGAACAAATTATTCGAGATGAAGCATCTCTAAATAAAATTCAGCAATACATTATAAATAATCCTTCTAATTGGCTCTACGACTCAGAAAATCTAGGTAATCCTGCTTCACAGTAATATAGCTATTTTCTATTGTATGAAATATCAGATCTGTAGGGGCGCACAGCTGTACGTCCCTACAAATATATGGTAATCAAAAGAAAATTGATAAAGATTGCGATCGCACTTCCTCCCTCCGCAAATTCCAAAGCGCGATCGCATTTTTCCATCACGAGAATTTTCTGTGCCATAGTTTCACATACCAAAAAATTAATCCCCCCTAAACTTAGGAAGGATTATGCAATCATATTTTACCCTACCAAACCAAGCGCGATCGCCTTCTTAAGCACCCGCACTCGATGCAGCTAACTCTGCTAACTGTTCCTGCTGATCCTGGGCGATACAATCTTGAATAATTGTTTCTATGTCACCTTCTAGGACTGGGTTCAGAGAATAATTCTGTCCCAAACGATGATCTGTGACCCGATTATCTTTGTAGTTGTAGGTGCGAATCTTCTCCGATCGCGAACCCGTTCCAACTTGCGATCGCCGCATGGAAGTAACAGCTTCTTGTTGTTCCCGCAGCTTCATTTCGTACAATTTAGCTCGCAAGATTTGCATTGCCCGTTCTTTGTTTTGTAACTGGCTGCGTTCTTCCGTACAGAAAATCCGAATTCCCGTTGGTTTGTGGAATAAGTCTACCGCTGTCTCCACCTTGTTAACATTTTGACCGCCAGCACCGCCAGAACGAGCTGTTTTCATTTCAATCTCAGTCGGATCGATGTGAATTTCAACGTCATCCACTTCTGGCATCACCGCGACAGTAGCAGTAGATGTGTGAACTCGTCCCCCTGCTTCCGTGACTGGTACGCGCTGAACGCGGTGAACCCCTGCTTCAAACTTGAGTTTGCTGTAGACAGAATCGCCCTGAATTTCTAGCACTGCTTCTTTAAATCCGCCCATTTCTGCCAGAGATTCGCTCACTAGCTTGACGCGCCAGTTTTGAGTTTCGGCATAGCGGGAATACATTCTAATTAAATCTCCAGCCCAGATACTTGCTTCATCGCCACCAGTACCTGCCCGAATTTCTAACATAATATTCTTGTCATCGTTCGGGTCGCGGGGTAGCAGCAAAACCTTCAAGCGCGTTTCTAGCTGTTCCAACTGCGCTTCTAATTCCTGCACCTCCAAAGCTGCCATTTCCTGCAACTCTGGATCGCTAGCTGCTTCTTTTAAAACTTGACGCGCTCCTTTAAGCTCTTCCTGAGCGGTTTTCCAAGTTTCATAAGTATTGACGACTTCTTCAAAAGAAGAACGAGCCTTCGCGACCCGATGCATCTCTACCGGATCGGTAGCAATATCTGGGTCGGCAAGGCGACGAGTCAATTCATTGTAGGTTTGCTCGACTGATTTGAGCTTATTTAGCAGGTAAGGTTCCGCCATAATTGCGATCGCTCAGCAAATAGTAGATTGGGTCATATACGAAAATTTTAGACTTCAGATTTTTCTAACTTAAATCCAAAATCTAAAATCCAAAATTGAACTGACCGCGCTACTTCTTCTTGGGCTTTCCTTCTGTATTGCCTGCTTGGGAGGAATCCATCATGCCGTATTTTCTCAAGAAGCGTTCTACGCGCCCTTCAGTATCGATAATCTTTTGAGTTCCAGTATAGAACGGGTGATTGCCAGACCAGACATCAACGTGGAGTTCTGGCTTGGTCGAACCAACAGTCATTACTAGTTCCCCGTTGCAGTAAACCTTAGCTTCGGGATACCACTGCGGATGAATATCTGGTTTTGCCATCTTTTTTTCCTATTTTTCTAATCTTATTGTAGCTTTTGGCTGGTAATAGCTAGTAAGTAATAGGCAACTACCAATTACCCATTACCAATTACCCATTACCAATTTATCGCTTCGAGAATTGAGGAGCTTTCCGTGCTTTATGTAAGCCGTATTTCTTCCGTTCTTTAGCTCTGGGATCGCGAGTTAAATAACCCTCTTTCTTCAGATGCAAGCGATTTTCTGGCTCCAATTGACAAAGGGCGCGAGCAACTCCTAAACGAATTGAATCGGCTTGTCCGGTTAAGCCGCCGCCGTGAGCGTTTACGAGAATGTCGTATTCGTTCTCTAGACCTAGCGTCTCTAGAGGTGCTTTAGCGGCTGCAAGGTAGCTGGCATTGAATTGAAAATATAAGTCGCCAGCTTTACCATTGACGACGAGTTGACCGTTACCTGGAACTAGACGAACTCTAGCTACAGACGCTTTGCGTCGTCCTGTACCCCAGTACATGACTCGCCCGTTAGTGGCAGGGGTTTGTGTTGCTTGCATTACTTGTCTCCTGGGATGGTTTGAATTTTAATTGCTTCTGGTTTCTGTGCTTGATGGGGATGTTCTGCACCAGCGTAGACTTTGAGCTTAGTAAAGAGTTGTCTGCCCAAGCTATTTTTTGGCAGCATACCTTTAACAGCTTGTTCTACAATGCGCTCTGGTATCCGTGCTTGAAGTTGAGCAAAGGTTTCGGTTTTCATTCCGCCAGGTCTTCCAGAATGACGGCGGTAAACTTTTTGACTGCGTTTTTTCCCTGTAACTTTGATCTTCTCAGCGTTAACAACGATGACAAAATCACCAGTATCCATATGTGGAGTAAATTCTGGCTTATTTTTGCCTCGCAAAATATTAGCAATTTCAGTGGCGAGCCTGCCTAAACGCTGGTCAGCGGCATCGACCAGATACCACTGCTGATTAATCGTATCTTGAGGGGGATGTAGGTTTTGGTCATGGTGGTTTTACTATCCTGAAATAATCTACTGGAATATTTACCCTAAAATAATTTACTTGAAATAATTTGGGTTCATGTTTGTGCGGCAGCCTGAGAAAGTAGAGCAGATGCTATACAGGATGGAGTAGAAATCGGCTCTGTCTGTTCTGTTGGGGCAGCGGTTACATCTGGTAAGAAAAACTGGGGTTGCGTATCATACCAAACTTCAGCAGGAAAAGGAAATTCAGTATAGCCAACTCGCAGCAGGCACAAGCCAGCAGCAGGGGCGGCGTACTTGACTTCGGCGCGGCGTTGCTGCTGCCAAATCTCGGTAAAATTGGCTAGCGATCGCTGTCCGCTACCCACTTGAACCAGCAATCCCAGTAATAACCGCACCATGCCGTACAAAAAGCCATTTGCCTGCAATTCAATTTGCACGAACGAACCTTGACGATGGCATTCCGCTGCTTGTACTTCTACCCAAGAATGAGCGCGACTAGAACCCGCCCGATGAAAAGCTGCTAAATGGTGGTTGCCGAGTAGAGGTTTTAATGCTGCTTGAATTAATGATTCATCTAGAGGTACGTGATAATAGTGCCAGCTAAAAGCTTTGGCAAACAAATTCGGTCGGGGTCGGTGTAGAGAGTGTAGCGATAGCGCCGCCACTTAGCAGAAAAGCGGGCGTGCCAATCCAAGCTCACCTCAGCCGAAGCGCGAATTAAGATATCTTCTGGCAGACGACTGTTGAGAATTGCTGCCCAGCGATGAGCTGGAATCGGACAATCAACTACATCAAAGTGAGCGACTTGGGCAGCAGCATGAACCCCAGCATCCGTTCTGCCTGCTCCATGAATGACAATTGGATAACCCAAGACCTTGGCGATCGCAGTTTCTATTTCTTCCTGAACCGTACGCTGCTGCGGCTGTCGCTGCCATCCATGAAAACGAGTACCCAGGTATTGAATTACCAGGGCGACTCTACTTGTCAATTCAGGTTGCCGAACAGCCATTTCCAAAGCGCCACAGTATTTTAAACGAGTTCGATAATTGCCATTTCTGCGTTGTCGCCCCGACGGCGTATCGTTTGTAAAACGCGAGTGTAACCACCAGCGCGGCTACCATAGCGATCGGGGACTTGCTCGAAGAGAGCGTGTACGAGTTGCTTATCGTAGATATATCCCATAGCTTGACGACGAGCTGCTAAAGAGCCGTCTTTAGCTAGGGTAATCATTTTTTCTGCTTCAGACTGTACGACCTTTGCTCTTACTTTAGTCGTGGTAATTCGTCCGTGTCTGAGTAGTTCGGTGGTCAGCGCTCTTAGTAGGGCGCGGCGTTGGTCTGCTGGTTTACTAAGTTTTTTAATGCTATTGCGGTGACGCATGATCGTAAAAGGATGTAGGGTCGGGGGTGAAGGATGGATTGCTACATCCTTCTTTCAAAGAGTATTTCAGGTAGGTTTAGAAGATTTTTCGTGCGGCAAGGTAATGCCTAGACGCTTCTGCAAGGCTTCGATCACTTCCTCTGCGGACTTCTGACCGAAGTTCTTAATTTCTAGTAGATCTTCTTGGGTGTAGTCTAGTAAGTCAGCTACCGAATTCACCTGCGCTCGTTTGAGACAGTTGTAAGCCCTAACGGAAAGTTGCAATTCTTCAATTGGAATCTGACTAGTCGGGTCTTCGTCGGCGGGAATTTCGTCTTTCATCGCCGCCAGCGAGATGTCTTTTAAGGGTGTGAACAGGTCAACGAGAATATTTGCGGCAGAAGAAAGGGCTTCTTGCGGTGTTAGGCTACCATTTGTCCAAATTTCCATAATCAACCGATCTTTTTGCAGCGAGCCGTCTACCCGCGCATCTTCAACGCTGTAGTTGACCTTACGAACTGGCATAAAGATCGAGTCAATTTGCAGGTAATCGATGGACGTAGCTTCGTCGCGCCCTCGTTCGACCGTGCGATAGCCCTTTCCCCGTTCGACCCGAAATTCCATTTCTAATTTCGCCCCGTCTGCTAGGGTAGCTACGTACTGATTGGGGTCGATAATTTCTACTTCTGCTGGTAGATCGAAATGAGCCGCAGTAACTGTAGTAGCCCCGTGGACGAGCAATCGACCGGTTACGGCTTGCGAGGAGTGGCTTCTGAGGACGATTTCTTTCATCTGCATCAGAATTTCCATTACGTCCTCGCGCACGCCAGGAATTGTAGCAAATTCATGGCTTACTCCTGCAATTCGGACGGCTGTGACTGCTGTACCTTCTAGATTAGAGAGTAAAATTCGCCTTAAGGCGTTACCTACTGTCGTTCCTTGACCGCGATCGAGAGGTTCCAAGACGAACTTACTATATTGACTCCGATTCTCCTGCGTAATAGACTCAACACATTCGATTTGAAATTGCGCCACGGAGTAACCTCCCCTATTGTTAGCTCCTATAAATTGGCATAGCAACCGCTTGCCTGAATTACATGCCTGAATTTTTTTACCTGAATTTCTGACTTGATTTATCCGTTCCGCCGTTTCAGTTTCTAGCTGACTTTTGGGACAAGATAACGCGATCGCCCACTGGACGAACGCGCAGGTTGCAGAAATTTCCACATCTTTTTGGACATTTGAGTTTACACTCGGCGGCGTTTGGGCGGACGACAGCCATTATGTGGAATAGGCGTGATGTCGCGAATTAGAGTAATTTCTAATCCCGCCCCTTGCAGCGCTCTAATTGCTGTTTCTCTGCCTGCTCCAGGTCCGCTGACCATGACTTCGATCTGACGCATACCTTGGTCAACTGCGCGTCGTGCAGCACTTTCAGCGGCAGTCTGCGCGGCAAAAGGAGTGCCTTTCTTCGCTCCCTTAAAGCCGCTAGAACCAGCCGATGCCCACGAAATCGCATCGCCATTTTGATCTGTAATGGTGACTATGCTGTTGTTGAATGTGGATTGGATGTATGCCATGCCATTTGGTACGTTGCGTTTTTGCTTTTTCGTACCGCTTTTCTTAGTTGGTCGCGCCATAGGGTTACGATCGGTTTAATTTTGCTCTACTCAATTCAAAAATGCTCTATATTGCTAGGAAGTTATTTATTTCCCTGGAGCCTTTTTCTTCCCTGCTACCGTTTGTCGTCTGCCTCGACGGGTACGAGCATTGGTACGAGTGCGTTGTCCTCTAACGGGTAAGCCCATCCGATGACGACGACCCCGATACGTACCAATATCGATCAGGCGCTTGATGTTCATCGTCTCCAAACGCCTTAAATCTCCTTCAACTTGATAGTTTGCTTCTATCTCGTTTCTCAGAGCTGCTACATCGGCATCGCCGAGATCTTTGACGCGGGTATCTGGGTTGACACCTGTAGTCGCCAAAATTTCTTTCGATCTCGTTAAGCCGATCCCATAAATATAGGTCAGACCGATCTCAATCCGCTTATCTCGCGGAAGGTCTACACCAGATATCCGTGCCACGCTGTTTCTCCCTAGTCTTGCTTTGCTGCAACAATATTCACTCTTTCATGGTGTTAACTGAGACACCATATGGCGACGATCGCCGCCAATCATTTTATAGTTAGCCTTGACGTTGCTTGTGTTTCGGGTTAGAACAAATAACCATTACCCTACCTTTACGGCGGATAACGTTACACTTTTCACAAATTCTTTTTACAGAAGCTCTAACTTTCATGACTTTTACATTACAAACTCTATATTATAATACTACGATTGGATTTTCCGCAAGAATTTAGCACTCCTACTGAGTTTTCGGACTTGGATGTTGCTAAAAATTAACTTCAATTATTTTTTGCGCAGTCTATAGGTAATTCTACCTTTAGACAAATCGTATGGCGTGAGTTCGACTTTCACGCGATCGCCAGGTAGAATCTTGATATAGTTACGGCGAATTTTGCCGGAGATGTGGGCGAGTACGTTAAAGCCGTTGTCCAGATCGACGCGAAACATAGCGTTAGGCAGCGATTCTGTCACCGTGCCTTCCATTTCAATTAAATCTTGTTTAGACAACTTGTTGATTCCTCAACTCTACTGATTTTTCTGTGGAATTAGCTCTAGCACTTTTGGACATATTTTTCCACCGTTAATATATCTTATCGAAAATCGGGAGTCGGGAGTCGGGAAGAAGAGAACTGAAGAAGCAGAGGGGCTTCAGGCGCAGAAGGCGCTGCACCGCTCGCTTCAACACAAGAGCGCACCGCGCACCAACTTCTTACCAACTACCAATTACCCACATCCCACAACATCCCCAATAGTTAGCTATGAACTGCTGTTTGCAGGTGAGCCATCACTTCTTCCATCGAGCGATCGCCATCTACTGAAACGAGTTGTTGGCGATTGCGGTAGAAATCAATTAAGGGCGAAGTTTCTTGGTGATAGACTTCCAAGCGACGGCGAATCACTTCTTCAGTGTCGTCAGCTCGTCCTTCTTTTTCTGCCCGTTTCAGCAACCGATCTACAACGATCGCTTCTGGTACTTCTAGATTCACCACTCGCGTAGAACCTTGGTTAAGCTTTTGCAGCAGTTCGTCTAAAAATACTGCTTGGCTGAGCTTGCGAGGAAACCCATCTAGAATCCATCCCGCTTGCGCGTCTGATTGCTGAAGGCGTTCGGCAACGAGATCGTTTACTAGCTGGTCGGGGACGAGTTCGCCTCGGTCGGCATAGCCTTGAGCTTGAATTCCTAAAGGCGTGCGATCGCGCATAGCTTGGCGCAAAATATCACCAGTCGAGATATGAGGGATCTGCCAGGAATTGGCAAGGTGTTTTGCTTGCGTGCCTTTACCTGCTCCTGGCGGTCCCAAAAAAATCAATCGCGGCACTACTTCACCATTCCTTCATAACGCTGGGAGATCACATAGGTTTGAATCTGTTTTGCCGTGTCAATTGCCACACCAACCAGAATCAACAGCGAAGTCGCTCCTAATCCTTGGAAAGTCGGAACTCTAGTAGCACTTTCTACTGCTGTAGGAATAATCGCCACTGCGCCAAGAAAAACAGCTCCCAAAAATGTCAATCGATTTAATACCCGCTCGACGTATTCGCTGGTTGCTTTACCTGGTCTAATTCCTGGAATACTAGAACCCATCTTCTTCAAGTTCTGTGCCAAGTCAACCGGATTCACGATCAACGTGGAGTAGAAATAACTGAAGAAAACAATCATTACGAAGTACACTAGGGCGTAGAGCCAAGGCGTAGAACCGCCAGGACTGATTGCATTGGAGATGTTAATCACGTATTCGTTTTGGGTAAACCTAGCGAGTGAAGCTGGCAGAATTAGGACGGCAGAAGCAAAAATAATTGGCATTACACCGCCTTGATTCAACCGCAAAGGTAGATAGCTACTCCGCTCTAGATAAAGCTTGCGTCCTACTTGACGACGAGCTGAAATAATCGGAATGCGGCGCGTGCCTTCTTGGACGAAGACAATTCCGACAATCATGACTAAAAATACCAGCAACAGAACGATGACTCGTCCGATGGTTTCCCTGCCTCCAGTTTGTGCCAGAGTAATAGTATCGCCCAAAGATTTAGGTAGAGAGGCAACAATGTTGACAAAAATCAACAGTGATGCACCGTTACCGACACCGCGCTCCGTAATCAGTTCCGATGCCCACATGACAAACATCGAACCAGCTGTGAGTGCGATCGCGGTTTCAATCACAAATACTGGTCCTGGGTTAAGGGCAAACGGTCTGATCCAAATTGCTGCAATAAACGTACTTTGTAGAATTGCCCAACCTAAAGCGACGTAGCGGGTGACTTGAGAAATTTGTCGTCTACCTGCCTCACCCTCATTTTTCTGTAAATTCTCTAAAGCTGGAATCGCAGCCGTCAGTAATTGAATTATGATTGAGGCATTAATGTAAGGCAATATTCCTAAGGCGAAAACTCCCAAAGTTGAAAGTCCGCCGCCGGAAAAGATGTCTAAAAAACCGATGACAGCACTATTATTTTGTACGCTTTGAGCGAACTGTTCGCGATTGATTCCTGGTACGGGTAAAAATACACCCAAGCGAGCCAAAATTAACATGCCAATAGTCACGAGCAACCGTCCTCTCAGTCCGGCTGCCTGTGCCATTTGCATGAAAGTTTCTTGAGCTGTTGGGGCTTTATCTCGACTAATCATAAACGGCTACCTTTCTACTGCCATAGGCATTTGCGTTAAATAACTTCAGTGAAAAACTTTGGCTACTTAACGACTTCACAACTCCCGCCAGCTGCTTCTATCTTGCTTTTAGCTGATGCTGTAAAAGCTGCCGCTTGTACCTTGAGAGCAACGTTTAATTCCCCATCTCCCAAAATTTTAAGCGAACCTTTAGCAGCTTTAATTATTCCCGCCTCTTTTAACGAGGACAAGTTTACTTCCGTATCAGCAGGAAGTGAAGACAGCTTGCTTACATTAATCGTAATGTATTCTTTACGATTAATAATTGGAAAGCCTTTCAACTTAGGTAGACGGCGATACAAGGGCTGCTGTCCGCCTTCAAATCCTGGTCTAGTGCCACCACCAGAACGGGCTTTTTGTCCGCGCATCCCTTTGCCGGCACTCGCGCCCTGTCCGGCAGAAACTCCTCGACCGAGACGACGAGCGCGTTTTTTTGAGCCTTTTTGGGGTCTAACGTCAGTTAGTCTCATAACTTTTTTGTTAGTTTGTCATTGGTCATTGGTTATTAGTCATTGGTCATTTGTTTGACGCATGACGATTAGACGATATAGAGCTTTTCTACTGGAATGCCGCGTTCTTCTGCGACTTCAGCAAAAGTGCGGAGTGTAGCAAGGGCATTAACGGCAGCTCTAGCATTATTCAGGGGGTTGTTGGAACCTAGCTGTTTGGCTAGAATATTCCGCACTCCTGCTAATTCCAGTACGGTTCTGACTGCACCCCCCGCAATTACACCCGTTCCAGGTGCGGCTGGACGCATTAAGACTTTTGCGCCGCCACCAGTGCCATTAGTTGGATGGGGAATCGAGTTAGATTTGGTCAATGGGACATCAATGAGATGTTTTTTGCCATCTGCTACGCCTTTTTTCACAGCGCCGATCACATCTCCAGCTTTACCTACTCCGATCCCAACTTGACCGCGCTCGTTACCGACAGCGACAATGGCACGGAAGCTGAGTTTTTTTCCTCCCTTGACGACCTTACTCACCCGCCGGATTTGAATCACCCGCTCTTGAAAAGTTGTTTCTTTTTCTTTAGTGCGATTAGCTTTGCGACGACCTGTTGCCATATTGAGTGCCTCTAAAAATGTTAATTGCTAATTGTTAATCGTTCATTGTTAATTGCCATCAACTATTAACTATTAACTATTAACAAATTAAAAATCTAATCCTGCTTCCCGTGCTGCGTCAGCTAGTGCTTTGACTCGACCGTGGTAGAGGTTTCCGCCTCGGTCAAAGACAACTTGTGATATACCTTTAGCTTTAGCGCGTTGGGCAATTAATTTACCGACTTCCACTGATGCTTCGCACGTTCCTTTAGATTCGAGGGATTTTAAATCTGGGTCTAAAGTAGAAGCAGCTACCAAAGTATGATGTTGGGAATCGTCTATGACTTGAGCGTAGATATGCTGGTGAGAGCGAAACACTGCTAGGCGCGGGCGTTCCGTACTGCCTACGACAACTTTTCTGATCCGACGATGCCGTTTTTCCCTGGATTCTTGACGACTGAGCTTCATAATTACTTCTTACCTGCCTTACCAGCTTTACGTCTGACGGCTTCTCCGGCGTAGCGAACGCCTTTACCTTTGTAGGGTTCGGGCGGGCGCTTGTCGCGAATTTGAGCGGCGACGTTGCCAACTAATTCTTTGTCAAAGCCGCTGACAATGACATTCGTGTTGTTTTCTACTGCAAGTTGGATGCCTTCGGGTGGCTCGATTTGTACGGGATGGCTGTAGCCAAGACTGAGGACTAAGTTGCGTCCTTGAACTTGCGCTCGGTAGCCGACTCCCTGAATTTCTAACCGCTTTTGGAATCCTTGCGAAACTCCATCCACCATATTTGCCACTAGGGTGCGGGATAAACCGTGGAGTTGGCGCGAGAGGCGGGAATCATCTTGCCGTTTGACTAAAATTGTGTCTCCTTCCTGTTCCACCGTAACGGCACTGGGAAGGACGCGAGCGAGTTCCCCTTTAGGACCTTTGACGGCAACGTGGGAGCCGTTAATGGTGACGGTAACCTTGCTGGGGATGGTAATGGGACGTTTGCCGATTCGAGACATGATGAACTCCTTGTTTGTCATTAGTCATTGGTCGTTGGTCATTGGTGAATAGAAATGACAAATAACAAATGACAAGTGACGAATTTACCAGATATAGCAGAGAACTTCGCCACCTAGACCTTGACGGCGGGCTTCGCGATCGGTCATGATGCCGTGCGAGGTGGAGATGATAGCAATGCCAATACCACCTAATACTCGCGGTAATTCTTTTCGGTTGGAGTAAACTCGCAGTCCTGGTCTGCTGACTCTTTTGAGCGCCGTGACGATCGGCTGGCGATTTTTACCCTTGTACTTGAGGGTAACTACCAGATTGCGTTTTACCCCTTCTTGCGCTTCTTCTTCAAACTGGGCGATAAAACCTTCTTCTTGTAAGACTCTGGCAAGGTTGCGAGTCATTTTGGTAGAAGGGATTTTTGTTGTCTGATGCCGCGCCATATTAGCATTGCGGATGCGCGTCAGCATATCAGCAATTGTGTCGTTAGCCGCCATCGTTTCCTCTTGTAGAATTTATTGATCTCGGAAGGGCATACCAAATGCTTTGAGTAAGGCACGACCTTCCTCGTCAGTATTGGCAGTGGTAATGATGGAAATATCCATACCGCGAATTTGGTCGATACTGTCGTATTCGACTTCGGGGAAAATTAGCTGTTCTCTTACGCCAAGGGTGTAGTTACCGCGTCCGTCGAAGCTTTTGGGGCTGATGCCGCGAAAGTCACGAATCCGAGGTAAGGCAAGATTGACAAAGCGATCGAGGAAAGCGTACATGCGATCGCCCCGTAGAGTTACCATAATGCCTACTGGCATCCCCTGACGAATTTTAAAGCCCGCGATCGCTTTTTTTGCTCGCGTGACTACGGGTTTTTGACCTGCGATCGTTGCTAGCTCAGTCAAAGACGATTCCATTGCTTTAGCGTTTTGTGCTGCTTCACCTAAACCTCGGTTTATGGTGATTTTCACTAGCTTGGGGACTTGATGGACGTTTTTGTATTGAAATTGCTCCACCAATTGCGGCACAATTTTCTCTTGGTATATGCTTTTGAGTTTTGACGATGCCATAGTCTTTCCTTGTTTACCCTGGTCTTGGTCAGGGAATTATATTTGTCATTCGTCACTTGTCAATCACTCATCACTAATGACTAGTGACTAATGACCCATGACTAATTATTTGTCGATGATTTCACCAGTTTTTTTCAACATTCGCACTTTTTTGCCTTCTTGGTTGAAGGTATAGCAAATTCGGCTAGCGACGTTTTGCTTGGTGGAATAGTGCATGACGTTGGAACTGTGGATGGGAAATTCTAAGGTAACGATCCGACCCGATTCCCCTTCTTCTTTGGGCTTGACGTGCTTAGTTTTGACATTTACGCCTTTGATAATCACTTGGCTTTTTTCTGGAAGCGATCGCACAATTTCGCCGACTTTACCTTTATCTGCTCCAGAAATTACCTGTACCGTATCGCCAGTTTTGACGTGCATTTTGTGGCGAACTGGTTTATTTTCTTTGGCTCCTTTTCTCTTTGCCATTACAGCACCTCCGGCGCTAAAGAAACGATTTTGGTATAGTTTTTATCCCGCAGCTCTCTAGCTACAGGTCCAAATACCCGCGTTCCTCTGGGGTTGCCATCTTGGTTGATAATCACGGCAGCATTGTCATCAAAACGAATGCTCATGCCGCTATCACGTCGCAAACCTTTGCGGGTACGAACGATCACCGCTCGCACGACATCGGATTTTTTGACTCCCATATTGGGAATGGCATCTTTAACGACGGCGATAATTACGTCGCCGACGTTCCCGTAACGACGATTACCAGCGCCAAGGACGCGGATACACATTAATTTTCGCGCCCCACTATTGTCCGCGACGTTGAGATAGGTTTGGGGTTGAATCACTGTTGTTCTCCCGTTGTGGTAGTTACAGCAGCGATCGCGGTGGTGGGACTATCGAGAATCTCTATCACTTCCCAGCGTTTCGTACGGCTGAGAGGTCTAGTTTCGCGAATGCGGACGCGATCGCCCTCTTTACATTTATTCTCTTCGTCATGAGCTTTGTAGCGCCGAGTACGCACGACAATTTTGGCGTACTTGGGGTGAGGAGAGCGGTTTTCTACCGCAACTACCACAGTCTTTTGCATTTTGTCGCTCACGACTAAGCCAATTCTTTCTTTGACTGCCATCGTTACTTACTCTTCTGTTGCGGGTTCAGCTTCATTCGTGTTTGCCAGTTGGCGCTCGCGTTCCACCGTCAGCAATTGCCCTAACCGATGTTTGGCGTGCTTGATTTGGTGCGGCTTTTCTAACTGGCGAGTTGCTTTTTGCAAGCGCAGGCTAAACAATTGCTTTTTAATCGCAATAATTTCTGTTGCTAACTGTTCGTCAGTTAATTCTCTAGCTTCTGAAATCTTAGGTAGGGGCATGACTTATACTTGCTCCTCCTCGCGCATAATAAACTTTGTTTGAATTGGTAGTTTGTGAGAAGCCAACCGCATTGCTTCGCGAGCAGTTGCTTCTGGTACGCCAGCGATTTCAAACAAAATTCGTCCTGGCTTAACTACAGCTACCCAAAACTCAGGCGAACCTTTACCCGAACCCATACGGGTTTCAGCCGCACGCATGGTAACGGGTTTATCGGGGAAAATCCGAATCCAAATCTTCCCACCACGACGGATATAGCGAGTCATGGCGCGACGGCTTGCCTCAATTTGCCGAGAGGTAATCCAAGCTGGTTCTTGAGCTTGTAGGGCAAATTCACCAAAGTTGATGTTGCTACCTCTGGTGGCAAGTCCTTTCATTCGTCCGCGTTGTTGTTTGCGGAATTTTGTTCTTCTAGGGCTTAGCATGGTTTGTCATTCGTCATTTGTCATTTGTCATTTGTCATTTGTCATTTGATGACGAATGACAGTTAACCTTCGTTAGAACGGTCTTCAAACTGCTGCCGTCGGCGCTGCTGTTGACGGCGGCGGGGTTGATTGGTTCCAGGGGTAGGCTGTGGTTCTTGTCCAGGGATAATTTCTCCCTTAAACGCCCAAACCTTGATTCCTAAAATGCCGTAAATGGTTTTTGCGGTACAGTAGGCGTAGTCTATATCTGCCCGTAAGGTGTGTAATGGCACTCTACCTTCGCGCGTCCATTCTGTACGGGCAATCTCTGCGCCGTTAAGCCGACCGCCAACTTGAACTCTAATCCCTTGAATGCCTGCTCTTTGAGCGCGTTGAATCGCTTGGCGTACTACGCGGCGGAAGGAGACGCGACGCTCTAACTGTTGCGCAATGTACTCGGCAATTAGAAAGGCATCGGCATCAACTTGGGCGACTTCGACAACGTTAATCCGAATTTGGCGTTGGCTGCCCAGAAGTTCTTGAAGTCCGTTACGCAAGGCTTCAATGCCAGCTCCACCACGACCGACGACTACACCAGGGCGAGCAGTGCGTAACTCTAGCTCGATTTGATCTGCTTTACGCTCGATCCTAACTTCAGCAATTCCGGCATTATTGGCAGCATAACGACCTAGCTTCTGCTCGATGTATTGCCGTAGTTTATAGTCTTCTTGGAGAATTTCAGGATATCGCTGTGGCTCGGCAAACCAACGAGAGTGGTGTTCTTTGGTAACGCCGAGGCGAAAACCGACTGGATGAATTTTTTGTCCCATAGTTGAGGGGTAAGGGGTAAGGGGTAAGGGGTAAGGGATAAGAGGCGAGAGGCAAGAGGTTTTTCCCCTCAGCTCCCTCAGCTTCCTCAGCTTCCCCAGCTCTCTTTATTGAGCTGCTACGGCGATCGTGATGTGACAGGTCGGCTTGCGAATCTGATACGCTCGCCCTTGCGCTCTCGGACGGAAGCGCTTCAGCACTGGTCCTTGGTCGGCATAGGCTTGGGTAATTTTTAGCTCGGATGGTTCTAATCCAGCGTTGTGTTCGGCATTAGCAACGGCAGAACGCAGCACTTTCAATACTGGTTCACAGGCACGGTAAGGCATGAACTCTAGAATAATTAATGCTTCCCGATACGATCGCCCCCGAATTTGATCGAGGACGCGCCGCACTTTAAAAGGAGACATGCGAATGTAACGGGCGATCGCTTTGATTTCTTGTGTATTAGTTGTGTTTGTAGCCATAACTTTCTCCGTTTTTGTCATTCGTCATTTGTTATTTGTCATTAGCTAGAAACAAATGACTAATGACTAATGACAAATGACTACCTACCTGCTTTTTTGTCACTCTTGGCGTGACCGCGAAAGGTGCGGGTGGGAGCAAATTCACCTAATTTATGTCCTACCATTTGTTCGGAAACATAGATGGGAACGTGCTGTCTGCCGTTGTGAACTGCGATCGTGTGACCGACCATCTGTGGCAGAATTGTCGATGCTCGCGACCAAGTTTTGATGACCTGTTTTTCGCCTCGTGAATTCAGCTTTTCAATTTTGCTGAGTAGGCTATCGGCAATGAAAGGACCTTTTTTTAAAGAACGACCCATAGTTTTATGTGGTTGGTAATTGGTAGTTGGTAGTTGGTAATTGGCGATTTAGGCAAGAGGCGAGAGGCAAATTTTGACTTTTGACTTCCCATTACCTATTACCCATTACCCATTACCCAAATTTAGCTTTCGCGACCGCCACGTCCACGCTTGGAGGATTTACGACGGCGACGGACGATTAAAGCAGAACTTGGTTTTTTCCGCTTACGAGTCTTCATACCTAATGCTGGCTTACCCCAAGGGGTAACTGGACCCGATCTACCAATGGGCGCTCTACCTTCACCACCACCGTGTGGGTGATCGACGGGGTTCATAACGCTACCCCGAACGTGGGGCTTTTTACCTTTCCAACGGGTGCGACCAGCTTTTCCTGCGCTGAGGTTTCTCGCGTCGGTATTACCAACTTGTCCAATTGTGGCGTAGCATTCACGACGAATCATGCGGACTTCGCCGGAAGGGAGCTTGAGGGTGACGTAATTACCTTCTTTGGCTACCACTTGGGCGCTAGCACCAGCAGCACGGACAATTTGTCCGCCGCGTCCTGGTGTTAGTTCGACGTTGTGGACTGTCGTACCAAGGGGGATGTTAGCTAAAGGTAATGCATTACCGTCTTCAATAGGCGCATCCACTCCGGCTGTCACGACTGTTCCTACTTTCAAGCCGTTTGGCTGAAGAATGTAACGCTTTTCTCCATCTTGGTAATAAAGTAAGGCAATCCTAGCGTTCCGATTGGGATCGTATTCGATCGCTGCGACTTTGGCTGGAATGTTGCGCTTGTCGCGTTTGAAATCGATGATTCGGTAGAGTTGCTTATGTCCGCCACCGCGAAAACGAGAAGTGATGACACCGCGATTGTTCCGTCCTTTAGGATTGTGAACGTACTTTACCAGCGACTTTTCTGGTTCGCTTTTGGTAATTTCAGCAAAATCGGAAACGATCCGTTGGCGCGTGCTAGGGGTGTATGGTCTATAGGAACGAGTACCCATAATTTTTTTCCTTAGTCATTTTTCCTTAGTCATTTGTCATTTGTGGCGATAACGAATCACGAATAACGGATGACCGGCTTAAACATCTGGGAAGAGAACTTGTCTGATCTTGTCTTCATCCCCAGGTGCTACGGTAACGATCGCTCGCTTGTACTGGGGCTTGAATCCCACAAACCTACCTACCCGCTTTTTTCTTCGAGGTTTGAGCAGGGTGTTGACTTGTACGACTTTAACTTCAAATAAGTCTTCGATCGCGGCTTTAATTTGCGGTTTGCTAGCTTGAGGAGTCACGTCAAATGTATATTTGTTCTGCTCCATCAACCGCGTGGCTTTTTCAGTCAAAATTGGGCGGCGGACGATATCTGGTAACTGGCGGGGGTCGATCTTAAGCACTGTAGACCTCCTGAATCATATTAAGGGCGGATGATGTAGCGACAATTGTGTCAGCGTTGAGGATGTCATAAACGTTTAATTCATCGGCTGAAATTAAAGTCAGTTTGGCGATATTACGGGCTGACAAGTAAACGTTTTCTGTTTCTTCAGCGACAATTAATAAAACTTTCGTGCCTGGGTCTATTCCCCAACGCGCGATCGCGGCTGTCATTTCTTTTGTTTTTGGTTGCGAGATCTGCTCGGCAAAGTCTTCTACGACGACCATATCATCAGCTCTACTCGCAAAAGCCGTGCGCAATGCCAGCAATTCCTCTTTGCGGTTCATTTTCAAGTTGTACGTTCTCGGCTTGGGTCCGAAGGTGACACCACCACCACGCCAGAGGGGCGATCGGATCGAACCAGCACGAGCGCGTCCCGTGCCTTTTTGTCTCCAAGGTTTGCGACCGCCGCCTCGGACTTCCGCACGGGTTTTGGTGTTGGCAGTTCCTTGACGGGCATTTGTTAATTGTTTAATTAAGGCGCGGTGAACGACATGAGAAGCGCTTGTTTCTTTTGCCACTCTTAATTCAAGCGTCGCCTGTCCGACTGCTTCACCTTGCCAATTTTTGACTACGCACTCAACCATTTTGGGCTTTACCTGATTAGATTTCTCTGGAATTTAGATTGGTAATTGGTATTTGGTATTTGGTAGTTGCAAGCCTATTACCTATGACCTATTACCCCTTCCCAACTTTCTTAGTAGGTACAATACTGAGCAAAGCACCTGGTTTACCTGGAACTGCTCCTTTGATCAGCAATAGATTGCGTTCTGCATCTACCCGCACGACAGTCAGTTTGCGAATCGTGACTTGCGAACCACCTAAACGCCCTGCCATCCGCTTACCTGGGTAGACGCGACCAGGAGTCGTACCAGCTCCGATAGATCCAGGGAGGCGGTGATTTTTAGAACCGTGAGACATCGGACCGCGACCGAAATTATGCCGCTTCTGATAACCAGCAAAGCCGCGACCAATGCTATTTCCACTGACATCAACAATTTGTCCTGAATTAAATATATCTGCTGTGATTTGCTGCCCTAGCGTGTATTCGCTTAAATTATCGAGGCGATACTCGTGCAGATGACGTAAAGCAGGAGCAGAAGATTTTGCTAAATGACCCAATTCTGGCTTGCTCAGTGCTTTGGGTTTTACTTCTTTAAATCCGACTTGAATGGCGGTGTAGCCGTCAGTTTGTTTAGTTTTTATCTGGGTGACAACACATGGACCCGCTTGAACGACAGTAACGGGAATAGCCTTTCCTGTCTCGTCAAATACCTGGGTCATGCCCAGTTTAGTGCCAAGAATACCAATGGACACGGGAATTGTTTCTCCTATTTAACTCAGTTGCATCGGAACCGGATTGCAAAGGTGGGATTCGGTTCTTACTATCTCTGCTGCCAGTATCTGTCCAGCCCGTTCGCCTTCAAAAGGTTTTCAGGTTGGAGTAGCGAGCAATCGGCTTAATTGGTTTAAACCCACTTCATCGCTGTAACTCGCAAAACACTCTACTGCGAAGCAGTTGCCAATGGCGAGAGAATTTGCTCCGGCACTGTCTAGCTTGAGTAGGACTTAAGTAGCAAGCTACTTAGTATCCATTCTTGAGAACCTGAATAGTTCTCTAGATTTAGCTTCTCTGAGATTTCATCAACCCACGTTCTCAGAATCCAGGGAAGCCCTAGTAAGGCAATTCAACTGCCTCACGCGCCAGACTGCCACTCATGAGCTAAAAAATGTAGTCAGACACTCACAAACAAATAGCTTGCCTCTTAGAGGGTCTCATCCTCTTCCCGAAGGACTCCAGCAAGCTGTCAAAAACAATTAATGAGTTTTGTCTAGCTACCTTGTTTGGTCACGATCTAACAGTTTAAACTATGCGATCGCAAATGACAACTGTTGACAGGATTTTTTTCAAGGCGATCGCCAATCGCTAATAACTGACAACTAATAACTGGCAACTGATAACTGGCAACTGAATATTAAGATAAGAATGGAATTAAACAACAATACTTAACGATGCCACTCTTTACTACTGGTAGCAAATTAATTCGCGACTTAGAAAAGCACGGGGCGCTGGGCGTTTACGCTCCGCTAGAAGGTGGGTTTGAAGGTCGTTATCGTCGCCGCCTACGTGCTACTGGCTACACAACCCTGAATATTACTGCTAGGGGGCTAGGAGATGTATCGGCTTATCTAACTGGAGTTCATGGCGTGCGTCCGCCACATCTGGGGAAGAAGAGTGTAGGTCAAGGGGCAGCAGTGGGATATGTTTATTACCTGCCACCAATAGTCAGCTACAACTTGGAACAACTCCCACCCAAGTCTAAAGGATTAGTACTGTGGATTATTGAAGGACACATTCTCTCGAATCAAGAAATTGAATTTTTGGTCAATTTGCCTAGCCTAGATCCGCGAGTAAAAATCGTCATAGAAAGAGGAGGAGAGCGCTATTTTCGCTGGCAACCTCTCCGAGATACCCTTGCACCTAGCTACCAAGCCGTATAAATACTTATTTGTCGTAAGAGCAAAAAATTTGGCGATCGATAAACAACAGAAATTAATCGAGGAAATCTTCTTTTTTATCAGTTGCACATTAGCATAGAAGTGTGACTGAGATTGACAACGCCTTACGCTCATTAAAGGAAGGTCACTGGTTCAAATTGATTTGCGGAGCCAGCTACCAGCATCTGCCTGCGGTAAGAAATCTTAGCTTAGCGTATACTCTGGCTGGTGCTGATTGCATTGATGTGGCAGCAGACCCATCTGTAATTGCGTCAGCGCAAGCCGCGATCGCCGTGGCAAGTACGTTAATGGAAGAAGCTCGACAGCGCGGCTTTGGCAGTCGAGGAAAGTTGCCTTGGTTGATGGTAAGCCTCAACGATGGCGAAGACCCACACTTTCGCAAAGCAGAGTTTAATGCGGTTGAGTGTCCCTCACAATGCGATCGCCCGTGCGAACGAGTTTGTCCTGCCCAAGCAATTGTGTTTCATCCCCCCAAGGACGATTATTCTCAAGTTGTCTCTTCTGGAGTTATATCGGAAAGTTGTTACGGCTGCGGGCGGTGCTTGCCTGTTTGTCCGCCGCAAATTATTTACACTCGCTCTTATGTATCGACACCAGGAGCGATCGCGCCGCTCGTACTTGCAACTGGTGTCGATGCGGTAGAAATTCATACCCAGGTAGGTAGAACAGCAGAATTTAAGCGTTTATGGTTAAGTATAGCTCCCTGGATCGAGCGCTTGAAACTTGTGGCAATTAGCTGTCCTGATGGTGATGGGTTAATAGAATATCTCCACAGCCTGTATCGTCTAATTTCTCCCCTTAAGTGTCCGATAATTTGGCAAACTGACGGGCGACCGATGAGCGGTGATATTGGCGACGGTACGACCTTAGCCGCCGTGAAATTAGGTCAAAAAGTCTTGGCAGCTGGCTTACCTGGATACGTTCAACTTGCAGGTGGAACGAACAGTTATACCGTTGCTAAGTTGCAGGCGGTGGGAATGTTAAGTCAAAAGTCAAAAGTTAGAAGTCAAAACAATGACGACTCCCGACTTCCGAATTCGGAATTCATTTCAGGAGTTGCCTATGGCAGTTATGCCCGCGTTTTGCTGTCGCCGATTTTGCACCAATTAGAACAAATGGAGGTAAATCCAGCCAATGAAAGAGCGATCGCCCGCTTGGAAAACGTACCGGAATTACTATGGCAAGCAGTAGAACTTGCCTATTCGCTGGTATCTCAACTGAAGTCTATGGAGTTGCCATAGAAAATTGCTAAACCTTCTCGCTATTGTTGACTGAATAGCTCTAGCCAGCATGACAAAAACAGACGATCTCCAGAAGTTGTTAGATATTTTGCCACTAGACATTAAAAATGTTTTAGAGCAACACCCACAACGGGACAGCTTAATTGAAGTGGTGATGGATTTAGGTCGTCGCCCAGAAGCTCGTTTTCCCGATCGCGCCGAGTACCTTGCTGAGTCTGGCATTTCCCACGATCAAATTAGATATAGCATACAGCGCGTGGGACATTTTGGTGGTGATAATCGGGCAGGACTGGCGCAAACTCTGCACCGGATTAGTGCGATTAGGAACCGTGCTGGCGATATTATCGGTTTAACCTGTCGTGTCGGACGGGCTGTCTTTGGCACGATTGGCATGATCCACGATTTAGTAGAAACCGGACAGTCAATTCTACTATTAGGTCGTCCTGGGGTGGGTAAAACCACAGCTTTGCGAGAAATTGCCAGAGTGTTAGCCGATGACTTAAATAAGCGTGTCGTCATTATCGATACTTCAAACGAAATTGCAGGGGATGGAGATGTTCCTCATCCAGCCATTGGACGGGCGCGACGAATGCAAGTATCGCGTCCAGAATTTCAGCATCAAGTGATGATTGAGGCAGTAGAAAATCACATGCCAGAAGTCATCGTGATTGATGAAATTGGTACGGAGTTGGAAGCTCTAGCGGCTCGTACCATTGCCGAACGGGGCGTACAACTGGTAGGAACGGCGCATGGCAATCAGATTGAAAATTTGATCAAGAACCCGACTCTATCAGATTTAGTGGGTGGTATCCAGTCTGTCACTTTAGGCGATGATGAAGCCAGACGGCGGCGGACGCAGAAAACTGTTTTAGAACGTAAAGCTCCACCAACGTTTGAAATTGCCGTGGAAATGCTGGAAAGACAACGCTGGACGATCCATGAAAGCGTTGCTGATACCGTCGATGCTTTGCTGAGAGGACGCATACCAAATCCACAACTTAGAACTGTCGATGCAGATGGTAAAGTCACGATTGTACGGCAGTCACCTACGCCGCTTCGGGGAGTAGGGCAAGATGGCTTTGGGCGGGGCTACGAGGTGGGCAATCCCAGGCAAGAGGAAGAATCGAAACTATCACCCACTATGACTGTAGGTGGGTGGCGTTCGACTGGACGAATGATCCCACTCGCTGCCGTACCAGAACCAGCCACGCGAGAACAAGAGTTCGAGCGCCTGTTGGATGAATCTCTGGCTCGAAGCGATCGCTTTAACAGCGATTTGGCGGTGAATGCGGGTCCGAATGGGGAAGATTTACCCTTGCATATTTATCCCTACGGTGTGAGTCGCCACCAGTTAGAGCAAGCAATCCAAGTGCTGAGTTTACCCGTGGTACTGACGAAAGATATTGACAGTGCCGATGCAATTTTAGCTTTGCGATCGCACGTCAAAAATCAGTCTAAGTTACGTCATGTCGCTAAGGCGCGTCACGTCCCAATCCACACGCTCAAGTCAAATACGATTCCACAAATTATCCGCACGTTGCGGCGGTTGTTGGATATGGACGAGCCAGTCGTACCGGACGAACGGGAACTGAGTTTATTCATCCAAAATGGCAGCGAGGACGAACTCGATGCTTTAGAAGAGGCTCGGTTAGCAGTGGAACAAATCGTCATTCCCAAGGGACAACCCGTGGAGTTGTTACCCCGTTCGGCAAAAGTGCGGAAGATGCAGCACGAACTGGTAGAACACTATCGTCTGAAATCGGATAGTTTTGGTGACGAACCAAATCGGCGCTTGCGGATTTATCCGGCGTAATGCCTTTTTTGGTAAATGTAGGGGCGCACAGCTGTGCGCCCCTACCAGTTCTGTATTTCACCCAGTTGAATACAGCTTTACGCCTCTAACAGATATACCGCGATCGCTTTGTAATAGCTGAAGTTGGCTCATCTGTATATTTTCAAATGTAACGCTATTGTGTGAGTGTAAAAGCAATTGTATGAGCGATCGCCAAGTCCTCTCACACCCATACTGAGGTAGATATGACACAGCGAAGGAACGTTGCTATCTTAATTTTTGATGAGGTAGAGATTTTGGACTTTTGCGGTCCCTACGAAGTCTTTGGAGTGACGGGAAAACGCAATGGCTCTGAGCCTTTCAACGTCTACACGGTGGCAGAGGAACGCCGACCGATAATCGCTCGAAATCAGTTAAGCGTTAATCCACAGTACACTCTCCTCGACTGTCCGCGATCGCATATCTTACTCGTGCCTGGTGGCTTTGGCACGCGGCGAGAAATGCACAATTCAGCTTTAATTGACTGGATTAAAGAACGCTCTCAACAAGCAGAGTTATTGCTTTCCGTCTGTACGGGCGCGTTACTTTTGGCTAAAGCTGGTTTGCTGGAAGGACTTACAGCTACCACCCATCATGGCGCGATCGATTTACTCAAGCAGGTTGCACCGAATACACAAGTTAAACCAGATAAAAGGTTTGTAGACAACGGCAGCATAATTTTATCGGCTGGAATCTCAGCAGGGATTGACATGTCGTTGTATGTAGTCGCTAAGCTTTTGGGAGAACAACAAGCGAGAGAGACTGCGGAGTACATGGAATATGACTGGCAGCTAAGTGGAAAGTTAGAAAATTATCTGGAATAGCCGTAAAAGTTCTTGACACAATAGCAGTAGTAACTGCTATCATGGTTAAGGCTAACAAACGATGGGGCGTAGCCAAGCGGTAAGGCAGCGGGTTTTGGTCCCGCCATCCCTAGGTTCGAATCCTAGCGCCCCAGTTTAGATCTTAATTCTTATTTTGAGGCTTCCTGTAGGGGTGAGCTGGGGAAGCTGAGGAGGCTGGGGGAGAAAGAGTAGGTTGATTTCCCTTGCATAGAGTTAAGCAGCGTTTTTGTGTAGAGATTTTCTGTTATTGAAGGGCTAGATGGGCTAAGCTTGCCGTTGGAATCTCACAGTTGGGAAAAATGAGTGTAAACGCTCCCACGATTTTAGCTCTGGATTTTGATGGCGTAATTTGTGACGGTCTACCAGAATATTTCGCTACGGCTTGGCGAACGTACTGCAAAATTTGGTTACCATCTTCTCAAACCCCACCTGAAAATTTAACATCGCAATTCGATCGCTTGCGTCCGGTAATTGAGACGGGTTGGGAAATGCCAGTGTTGATTAGAGCTTTGTTATCCGGGGTGACAGAAGCAGAAATATGGCAAAATTGGAGTGCGATCGCGCAAAAATTCTTGCAACAAGATAACTTAACTGCTGCTGAGATCGGTAAGAAATTGGATGCAATTCGAGATGAATGGATTTCTACCAATCTCGATAGTTGGCTAGACCTGCATCGGTTTTATCCAGGGGTTTTGGAAAGATTGCACTCATTGATTGATAGTCCGGTTAAACCGCTGATTATTACGACTAAAGAAGGGCGTTTTGTCGAGCAACTTTTGCAACGGCAAGGTATACAATTACCCAGTCAGTCGGTTTTAGGCAAAGAAATCAAGCGTCCAAAATATCAAATTATCAGAGAGTTAATTGCGATCGCCACTCAAACACCAGTCGTGTTCTGGTTTGTGGAAGACAGACTCAAGACTTTGCAACTCGTGCAACAGCAAGCAGACTTGGAAGATGTGAGACTTTTTCTAGCTGATTGGGGATATAATACCTCAGCCGAGAGAGAACTGGCGCAGCAAAACCCCCGTATTCAGTTGCTATCGCTGGCTCAGTTTGCTGAAGATTTTTCGGCTTGGGGCTAAATTGTAAATGATGATTTTTGAATATTTATCATCAAAAACTCACAAAAAATAAAAATTGAATATAAGCTGACTAATAGCCGAAAGCTTATAGCTCGATATGCTCGATCTGACAAAAGTAGCGAAGGCGATGCAAGGCATCAGCCAACATTTAAGCACGGAAGTAGCTGCAAGTCGCCAACGGTTGGAGTTGGCGCAAGATCTCATGACAGCAGCTTACAAAAATCAAGCAGAATTGATGCAGCGACAAAAACAGTGGCGCGATCGCATTTTATTCAGCACCGCTGTACCAATGGAACCGCTTAACACCTGTATCGATCTACCAGTACCACCTAAAACTCATACCGTTCTCGCCACGGATGGCTCGCAGATTGCTCCCAATCATCACGAAATCGCTTATTGTTATCTACTCAATATCGGTCGGGTAGTCTTGCACTACGGACAAAATCGCCAACCTTTGCTCGATAGCCTACCAGAAGTATTCTACCGTCCCGAAGATTTATATATTTCGCGTCAATGGGGTATCCGCACTGAAGAATGGATGGGTTATCGTCGTACTGCTTCTGAAGCTACCGTGTTGGCTGAGTTGGCTGCTGCTGTGGTAGGAAGCAGGGAGCAAGAGGACAAGGGGACAAGGGGACAAGGGGGACAAGGAGGAGAACGACCAATTACCAATTACCAATTACCAATTACCACTCCTACACTAGCTATGGTCGATGGATCGTTAATCTATTGGTTTTTAGAACAATTGCCTTTAGAAGCACGCGATCGCATTTTGCCACCAATTTTGACGGCTTGGGAACAGCTTAAAGCCTTGAGTATTCCCATCATGGGTTATCTCAGCGCTTCTCGTAGTATGGAAAGCTTGAATTTTTTACGTCTGCAAGCTTGCATTCATGAAGTACCAGACTGCGCCAGTTTTTGTCCGAATCAAATTGAAAAAGTTCCTTGTCAAGTCCTCGAACCATTGCGGGATGCAGCACTATGGTCGATTCAATTGCAGCCAGGACAAAGAAGCACTTTATGGCGTAGTTCTGCCCGCATAACAGAATTATATGGAGATTGTACAATCTATTTCTGTTACGTACATGTCGGTACGGAAATTGCACGGGTAGAAGTTCCGGCTTGGGTAGCAGAGGATGAAGCTTTATTTAATCAATCTTTAGGTTTGATGTTAGCTCAAGTACAGAAAGGCTATGGCTACCCTGTCGTGTTAGCAGAGGCGCACAATCAAGCAGTTGTAAGGGGAGGCGATCGCGCTCGTTTCTTTGCGATGCTAGAACAACAAATGATCAAAGCAGGCTTGAGAAATGTCGGAATTTCCTATAAGGAAGCGCGTAAGCGCGGCAGTATTGCTTAATATCTATCATTAATAGCTTAACTTCTATTAGAGTATGACAAACTTATTTCAGTTGTGGCGATCGCGCTGATTTTTTGCCATGCTATAACAGCAAACAAAGCAAAATAAAGCTCGCTTTAGATCGTCTCGATTGAAATTTATGACATCACGAGATGGAGCTACTGAATTGTATAGCGTTGGATCGATGTAGTTAAGCCTAGACAAGAAAGGATTTGAGACAATGACAACAAAGCCAGTTACTTTCATTACAGGTGCAAATAAAGGAATTGGAAATGAAGTTGCACGACAGCTTGCCCAGCATGACTTCACTGTTTTGATTGGTACACGTAACGTACAACGTGGAGAAGCAGCAGCAGAAACACTCCGTGCTGAAGGATTTGACGTTCATTTTGTACCAATTGATATCAATGATGAATCGTCAATTAAAGATGCTGCTGAAACTGTGGCTAGACAGTGGAAACAAGTTACTGTGCTGATTAATAATGCTGCTGTCAATTATGATTTTTCACCAGCAACTCGACCATCTACGCTGAGTGTAGATGTTCTCAAGGATACTTTTCTCACGAATGTTTTTGGTGCATTTGCAACAATTCACCATTTTCTACCGTTACTCAAGCAAGCTGGAACAGCACAAATCCTGAAACCACAAATCATAAATATTTCGTCAACACTTGGTTCCCTAACTTCTCTCAGTGACCCAGAACATTATTACTACGGAGTTAATACCGTTGCTTATAACTCTTCCAAATCTGCACTTAATGCTATAACTGTTGCCTTAGCAAAAGATTTAGTAGAGGACAAAATCAGCGTCAATTCTATTTGTCCTGGTTGGGTAAAAACTGACATGGGTACAGATAATGCACCGCGTACTGTCGAACAAGGAGCATCAATTATTGTCAAACTTGCTACGATGGAGAATCCACCCACGGGTAAATTTCTCGACGATGATGGAGAAATTCTGTGGTAGCTCCTCCTGTCATGAATTCTAATAGTATTGACATTTAAAAATGAAGCACTTGAATCGAATTTCTGTATCAATCGATCGGATATCGAGCGAGTGCTTTACTTGCGCGATCGCCAGTATTTAGTTAGAAATTACGAATTACGAATTACGAATTACGAGTTACGAATTAAAGTCTCTGATTATTCGCTCCAAATGTAACTTCTTGTACTTGTCCCGACTCTCCCAAGGGTTTAGCTTCTTCTTGGTTGTAATTAACCAATACCCCGCCAGCATTGCCAACTCTGAACGACAGGCGATTGTTAGCAGTCCAAGTACGCTGCGTTCCTTGAGGTAACTCGCCTTCAAAGGCTTTCTTCCCATCTGCAATTACCCGAATCCACGATTTTTCTTTAAAAGTCATACCAATTTCAACTGGCTTGGTTTGCTTTTTGGGAGTAGCAACTGGTTTGACTTTAGCTGGTGCTTTAGGCTTAGCGACATTAGCAACGGGTAAAGGAGGTTGTGACTGAGTAGTTTGACCGATTTGAAAGTCAGAATTACTCAATGTTTGAGACAAAATGCTGACTGCACCAATAATTAAAAGAATGTATATAGCGTAGAGATGAGAAGTTTGTAATTGAGCTGGAGGTAGGCTAACTCCTACTGGCTTCAAACTCTGCCGATAGTCTTCTAAAGGAAAAGAATCAGCTAATTCCGTACCATCTAGATCGAGTGCCTCGGCATATTGCTTAATAAAGCCTCGAATATAAACTGGCTCAGGTAATTTATCAATATTACCTGCTTCGATCGCTTGTAAAAAACTCTGACGAATTCGCGTTGTAGATTCAATTCGCTCTAGAGAAATTTGTTTGTCTTCTCGCCTGCGGCGCAGAGTAGCACCTATTTGCGCCAACTTTTCAGCTCTTTGTTGTTCGAGCGTCAAAACGATTGGTTCTTGTTGTTGCTGCTGTTGCTGTTTCCACCGCTTCATAGATTTATCTGTTGCACTTCTTGATAGCACCTTACACCTGCACCCTTGTTGTAGATTTGAGTTGATTTTGTAGTTGATTTTGTAAATAATCAATTTCGCGTTTTTCGAGCGAACGATAGCAACCTGGAGGCAAAGCTGCACCTGCGGTTGGTTCTAGTTGAATCGAACCAATTGTAGTTCGATGCAACTGGAGCGTGGGATAACCCAACTGTTCTGTCATGCGGCGAATTTGCCGATTTCTGCCTTCCCATAAAATGAATTCTAACCACGTGCGATTGGCATCGCGAGACAACACGCGCACTTGTGCCTTTCTGGTCTTTCTCCCCTCTAAAACAACTCCCTGTCGCCATTGTTTTAACACCGATTCTGGCGGATGTCCCGCAACTACGACTTGATATGTCTTGGAAATGTCATGACGGGGATGGGTGAGAGCAAATGTCAGGTTTCCATCATTCGTCAGTAATAATGCACCTGTAGATTCAGTATCCAAACGTCCGACAGGATGAATACCCTGACCTTGACGTAGATTAGGTGGTAACAGTTGCATCACTGTGGGTCTACCTTGGGGATCGTCACAAGTTGTAACTACACCAGTTGGTTTATTGAGCAATAAATAGATAGGCTGGGGACGATGAGGCGATCGCAAAGGCTTTCCATCCACTTCGATCGCGTCTCGGCTCGGATCGGCTTTATGCCCTAACTCTACTATCGCACCATTGCAGCGCACGCGACCGAGCTTAATCATCTCTTCCGCTTGCCGTCTCGAAGCGATTCCCCACTGAGAAAGAATTTTTTGTATCCGTTCCTCCATTTGTCGATCCTTAGACCCAGGTAATACCAATATATACGCTGAGAATTCGGAATTCGGAATTCGGAATTAATGCGTGAATGCGTGAATTTTGAGTTGCTCCCTCAGCTCCTTTACTACTGATAACCGAACAAATATTAACTACACTAATTTGAGCAACTGTTACACTGACATATTTCCCTTGAATCCGAACAACTTAGAGCAAGACAAGACCGCTAAGCATCGCCTAATTAGTAAAGTGCTGTCTCCGGCACTATGGCTGTTTGTCCGATCGCAAGTTGAGCAAGTATCTCATTTAGAGGTACAAATCGCCAGCAGCGATCGACAAATCCTTTCTGGTAGTATTCCCCGCCTATCTATCTCTGGCGATCGCATTGTTTATAAAGGTTTACATTTCGCAAAAATCAGCCTAATGGGGGAGGGAATGCAGACAAATTTACATCAAGTGATGAGAGGACAACCGCTGCAACTGCTAGAACCTATGGTTGTCTCTGGGGAAGCAATACTACAGGAAACAGATCTCAATGCTTCCCTGAAGTCGGATTTACTGTCTAGTGCTTTAACGGAGTTACTATCAAAATTAGCTTCTAGCAACAATGCTGTGCGAGGACAAATTGACTGGAAACAAATCGCGATCGCCCCAGGAAGCTTGTTATTGCAGGGTAATTTAGTTAATTCTAGCCACACTACACCTATTACTCTCAGGTGCGGCTTGCAGCTTTCTAGCGGTCGCAAATTGCTTCTAACTCAACCCCAACTCCAAATTTCTAACTCATGGGAAGAGTTAGAAAACTATGTTATAGATTTAGGTTCTCACGTCAATTTAAAAGAACTAACCTTAGAACCAGGACAGATTGTCTGTCGTGGTAGTATTACCGTCATGCCTTAATTAGTTATCTGCGATCGATTACCAATTACCACTCAATCTAATAACGGCAACAACAGAGTGACAAAATAATAAACTAGGGGGGCGGTAAAAACGTAACTGTCGGCGCGATCGAGAATGCCACCGTGACCTGGAATTAATTGTCCTGAGTCTTTAACCCCAGCATCGCGCTTCATCATGGACTCTGTGAGATCGCCTAACAAGCTGGTAATCCCGATTAACAATCCCAAAGCTATACCCGTCCAAGGCGAACCAGCCCAATGAAGAAACCAGCTGCCAATTGTAGCTACAGCTATACTACCAGCAACTCCAAATACAGACCCTTCCACAGTTTTTTTGGGGCTAATATCAGAAAGGCGCGTGCGTCCAAAAAATTTACCAATAGTATACGCTCCAATATCAGCTGCCCATATACAAAAAAAAGCTAGAAGAGTAACTGTCAAACCTTGCGGTAAAGCTGCAAAATTTCCATGCTTGATGAGATTAATAGTCGCTATATCTGGTAAGTAGCCATCGAATGGAATGTTGCTAACAGCAGGATTGCCCAGCGATCGCAATCTAATCCAATAACTCGGTAAATAACCGCAATAAAATAGTCCCAAAATAGAAGTAGAAATATCGGCGATCGAGGCTAATTTTGGTAAAAATAGGAGATAGAAACAAATAAACGTTCCTGCTACTGGCATCACGGCATCAGCCAAGTTAGAAGAAACTGTAGCGATCGCGAGTAAAGCCAAACTGACGACTATCGTTGTTTTCGCAGCAGGTGCAATTCCCTTGGCTCGGACTAACTCAAAATATTCTAGTTGACCCAAATAAACGATCGCCATAAACATAAAGGTAAAATACCACCCTCCTAAGACGCTGGCGGTTAGGGCAAGAGCGATCGCGATAATTCCACTAATAATTCGAGACCAAGGCATAGAGCAATTTTGGATTTAGGATTTGGAACTTTCGATTACAGACTTTGACTTCAATCCAAAATCTAAAATCTAAAATCGGATGGGATTAGTCTAGCTTTTCTCCACTCAAAATAAAAATAGGATCGACAGCAGCAAAGATTTGCTGATTACCTTTTTGCTCTAAGCGATTGACAGATGATTGCACGACATCGATATTTCTAGCATGTAACTCAGCTAAACCTTGAGAAATAGCATATAAACTTTCCAAATTCCCAGCAGTGGTAACGACTCTACCTTGTAGTGGCAGATATTGCCAAACAGCTTTGAGAATATCTTTGATAGGACGACCACCTTCAATACAAACTCGGTGCGGAGCTTGAGGTAAATTTGGTAAGCATTCTGGGGCGCTAGCTTCTACGACTTCAACATTTTTCACATTAAAGCGATCGCAGTTGCGACGGATCAAGCTAGCAACTTCGTCATCTCGCTCGACAGCAATAATCTGGGCTTTCGGACACAACAAGCTAATTTCAACTGGAATTGTCCCTGTTCCTGCGCCAATATCCCACACCAAGGAGTTTGGTTGTAACCGCAACTGAGAAATCAGCAATAACCGAATTTCCCGCTTACTCAAGGGAATTCCTGGCAAGCGCTCGAATAAATCGTCAGGGATACCTGGTGTAATATAGGGCCAGAGTTGGGAAGGCATAGAAATTAGATGAACGACATCAGCTTGCCCCAGCAGTAAAGGAAAGCTCTCAACAATAAGAACTTAACATCACTCGCACTTTAATACATAAAGTGAGGAGTAAGGAGTGAGTGGTGATGAGAGAAGTTCTACACTCCTTACCTCTTTCCCTTGTCTGTTGTTAAGTCATAAGGAGTAAGCAGGCGAAAACTGCTAGCAAAGATTGGGAAATCTGGTGGTTAACGAAAGGATACAACAGGTTAAGCTAACAAATGTCAACTTTGAATTAGCGTCAGTTTACACCAGAGGCAAGATGACAATTTGGGTTAACGAGCAGATCGATCCGTCTGGAATGATACACGCTTGCATTGCTTGCTGTGACGAAATGCAGGCGCAAGCTTGTCACGAATCCTACTTGCAAAATTTGACCGAAACGCAAAAAGAATCCGGTTGGGAAGCCAGACTGCGAACGGTAGAATCGTGGGACGACGTGCCAGTTAATGCTTTGAAATTGGACTAACGAGAAACGGTTATCCAGCAACCCACACCTAATGCTTGGGCGGACGGGGAGTTGCTGGGGGCGAATTGGTCCCAAAATTTGATTGAGCTGGCGCAATTGCTCTGCCGTCCCCATACAAATGAGTAAATCACCTGCCATTAACATAGTGTCTGCCGTGGGACCGCCAATTAAAGTACCATCGACGCGGCGGATTGCTAAAATTAACGCTCCAGTTTGCGATCGCAGTTTTGCTTCTCTCAAAGTTTGACCAATGCAGGGACACGCTGCCGGATCGAGGCGAAATTCCTCCATATACAGTTCCCTGTCTGCTCCCGTGAGGATGCCATCGACGAAATCTAATACTTGGGGTCTTAATGCCGCTGCTGCCATGCGTTTACCTCCCGTAATGTAGGGAGATACGACTGCATCAGCTCCTGCCCTTTGTAGCTTTTGTAAAGCCTCTCTCGTACTTGCTCTAGCGATCGCTCGAATTTGCGGATTAAGGGTTTTGGCTGACAGCACCGTATAGAGGTTTTCGGCATCAGAAGGCAGGGCTGCAACCAGACAAATTGCTCGATCTATTCGTAGTTGTAGCAGAGTATCGTCTAACGTCGCATCACCCTGGATTGCTACATAACCGAGCTGCCGTGCTTTTTCCACTGAAGCATCATCTAAGTCTACCGTAACAAAATTAGCCCCTTCAGCTTGAAATTCCAGGGCAATTTGCTGACCCGTGCGCCCGAAACCACATAAAATGTAGTGTCCAGAGAGCGATTTCATTAACCGCCGTTGCTGCCTCAATCGAATTCCTTCTTGAAAGTACCCTTGAATTACTGCTTCTGTAAAGCGATTGACGATGTAACCAATCGTAATCACTCCCATTAAAATTAGACCGATGGTAAATAATCGTCCGCGATCGCCCAACGGTCGAGTTTCACCATAACCGACGGTAGCTAGGGTAATTACCGTCATGTAAGCCGCATCTTCCCACGACCAACCTTCTATAAAGCGATACCACAGAGTCCCCAACAGCAAGACACCTACAAGCGCGATCGCCCCCGCTAGTAACTCTTTTTGAATTCGACGATATATTTTCTCTGGGGTTGAGTACAAGAGAGGGATTGGGTTTAGAGGTTACGGGCTAGGGAAAGAAAGTGAAGGGAGAAAATAGCTGCTCCCTACTTCAGGCTCACGAATGACAAATGACGAATCACAAATGACAAATGATAAATCTGAGCTAGTTTAGATTATGTGCGATCTGAGTCGGATGCGACGGAAAGTTTTAGGCATTGCTGCTAAATTGACAGCAGAAAGTTAAAAAATAAATTTTTGATTGAGGCGTAAATAGTGACTATAGATACTCTTATTTCTAACCATAACTTGTCAGTATCAGCTGCCACTGTGGTAAAATCCTTCGACTCAGACAACTTCAAAGAGTCAGTCATGGACACATATGCCCGTTTCCCGATTGCCTTAGAACGGGGTGCGGGTTGTCGAGTTTGGGATAGCACAGGAAAAGAATATCTCGATTTGGTCGCCGGAATTGCAACATGTACCCTGGGACACGCACACCCAGCGATGGTGGAAACAGTGACGCGCCAAATTCAGACGCTACACCACGTCTCCAACCTGTTTTACATCCCCGTGCAAGGGCAACTAGCACAATGGCTAGTTCAGCATTCATGTGCCGAGAAAGTCTTTTTGTGCAATTCTGGAGCGGAGGCTAACGAAGCGGCAATTAAACTAGCGCGCAAATACGCCCATACAGTCCAAAACATCGAGCATCCAGTCATGCTCACGGCCAACGCCAGCTTCCACGGCAGAACCCTAGCCACGATAACCGCTACCGGACAACCGAAATATCAGAAAAACTTTGCCCCCTTAGTCCCAGGGTTCCATTACGTCCCCTATAACGAGATTCAGGCGATCGAAGCCGCCATCTCAGAACTAGATGAAGGCGATCGGGCAGTGAGTGCAATTCTGCTCGAACCGCTGCAAGGAGAAGGCGGGGTGCGCCCCGGAGAAGTGGCATACTTCCAAGCAATTCGGCGGATTTGTGACGAAACCGGAATTTTACTAATTCTGGACGAAGTGCAAGCGGGAATGGGACGAACTGGGAAATTGTGGGGCTACGAGAATTTAGGCATCGAACCAGATATTTTCACTTCTGCCAAGGGTTTAGGTGGTGGTATCCCCATCGGCGCGATGATGTGCAAGCAGCATTGCGATGTGTTTGCACCAGGAGATCATGCCAGTACATTTGGCGGCAATCCATTTGCCTGTGCAGTCGCCTTGACGGTGTGCGAAACGCTCGCCAAAGAGAATTTATTAGAAAATGTCAGCGCCCGTGGCGAACAGCTCAGAACGGGCTTGCGGGCGCTGGCAGCCAAATATCCTGCCCTCATCACTGACGTGCGCGGTTGGGGTTTAATTCATGGGATGGAGTTAGCTGCCGACAGCGAAATTACCGCAGCGGATGTAGTTAAAGCGGCGATCGCTGAAGGTTTATTACTCGTGCCAGCCGGAGCAAAAGTGCTGCGCTTCGTACCACCCCTGATTGTTACCGAAACAGAAGTCAATCTTGCCCTACAAATATTGGAAAAGGCGATCGCAGCAGTGCAAGCATAAAGTAGGGTGGGCAACGCCCACCTCACAAAAACTATGCAGCCAAACCACTATGCCTCAACAAAGGCTCTGTACTCGGCTCTCGACCTCGGAAGGATTTAAACACATCCATTGGATGTTGGCTACCACCCAAAGCCAGCACGGTATTGCGAAATCGTTTCCCCGTCTCAGTCAGTGCCTGGGGATTATCTAATCCAGCTTCTTCAAATGCACCGAAGGCATCAGCACTGAGGACTTCTGCCCATTTATAGCTGTAGTATCCTGCAGCGTATCCGCCAGCAAAAATATGTCCAAAAGAACACAAAAAGGCATCTTCTGGTAATGGTGGTAATACGGTTGTCGTCTTGGCGATGCGCTGGCGTACGTCACTGGCTGTCTCCGTACCACCAGGCTGATAGCGATGGTGCAGTTCCAAATCGACTAAACCGAAGTGCAACTGTCGTAGCATTGCACTGCCACTCATATAATTGCGGGCAGCAATGAGTTTTTGGTAGTAATGTTCTGGCAAAGTCTCGCCAGTTTCGTAATGCTTTGCCATTCCCATCAAGGTTTCTCGATGGTAGCACCAGTTTTCCATGAACTGGCTAGGTAACTCAACTGCATCCCATTCGACGTTATTAATCCCAGCTGCCCCTGCATCGTCTACTTTAGTCAACATGTGTTGCAACCCGTGACCAAACTCATGGAATAAAGTCTCCACTTCGTTGAAAGTCATCAAGCTGGGCTTGCCATCAACAGGAGGAGTTTGGTTGCATACCAAATAAGCTACAGGTTTACGAGTGGCAACTGTACCCTCGTGAGTTGTCATTTTTGCCCGACCAATACAATCATCCATCCACGCACCGCCTCGCTTTTCCGCTGGACGGCTGTAGGGGTCTAGATAAAAATAGGCGATTGCTTCTCCTGTTTCGTCAGCAATCTGAAAATATCTCACATCTTCATGCCAAACTGGTGCTTGACCGTCCGCAGCAGTAACAGTCACCCCAAATAGCTTGTTGACTAGAGTAAATAGCCCGTCCAAGACTTGGGGTAAGGGGAAGTAAGGGCGCAGTTCCTCTGCACTAAAAGCAAATTTTTCTTCTCGTTGGCGTTCTGCCCAAAATGCAATATCCCAATGCTGCAAGTTGCTGCCCTCTGGCGCTCCCTTAGACGCGGCAAAAGTTCTCAAGTCTTCTAAATCTTGCTTTGCAGCATCGTAACTAGCGCGTCGCAATTCCTCTGATAAAGTCTCTACTGCATCTACGCTGGGAGCCATTTTACTAGCTAGACTTAATTCTGCGTAGCTATTAAACCCAAGCAAATTGGCTTTTTCGCGTCGTAGTTGTAAAATCTTTTCAATCAAAGGAGTATTATCTAAATCTCCAGAGGAAGCGCGACTAATAAATGCTCTATATAGTTTTTCTCGCAAATCCCGACGTTTGCCATGCTGCATGAAAGGCAAGTAACTAGGAAAATCCAGCGTCACGCGCCAAGGACCAATTTCCGGTGTTGCCTTTTCTTCCCCTGCGGCACGGGCGGCTTGCGCTGCTAGACTTAACCAACTAGGAGGTAAGCCTTCTACTTCATCTGGTGATGTCAATGTCAGGCTGAAAGCTTTGGTTGCGTCTAAAACGTTGTTAGAAAACTTCGTGGTAAGTTCAGCTAACTCTAATTGAATCGCATTAAAGCGATCGCGTTGCTCTCCTGCTAGACCTACGCCCGACAGCTCGGCATCTCGAATTGCTGCTTCCACAATCCGTTTTTGAGCATCTACTAAGGTATTCCAAGTTTCGCTAGCTCGTAATGCTTTAAAAGCTGCGTAAAGCGGCTGACTTTGACTAAATTTGTTATAAAACTCTACGACTTGTGGCTGTACAGTTTCGTAAGCTGTCCGCAGTTCCGGGCTATTCTTTACGCCCATCAAATGCCCGACAATACCCCAACTCCAGCGCAAGCGCTCTGACAAGCGATCTATAGGTTCTACCAACCCACTCCAGGTTGGCGTGACGTTTGCTGCTAAATTCGCTAGTTCTGATTCTAGTTCCGCCAGCAGTTGTGTCATGGCTGAAACCACATGCTCTGGCTGAATATCTGCAAATGGTGGCAATCCCTGACCTTTTAATAATGGATTGTCAACTGTAGCGATCGCACTCATAAGCGGTTCTACTTTGTATTAGTGTTACCTCCATTATCGTTAACACCTACAACTACCGCCGAGTGTTGAATGCCGTAAGCTGACATTGCTCGTCGGCTATGAGTCACTAGTGAAAATACCAAGAATGACGAATGACAAATGACTCACCTAAACAATTTCTACATTCCTGACTAATAGCAGTTGATCCACGTCTAACATGAATATTGTCAGTGGTGGTTCTGTTGCTGGAATCACGGCTACGTGAGTTGCAAAGCCGAATATATCGGCATTGCGGTAAGATTCTGGCAAAATGCGCACGCAAGACAAGGGTACGTCCATCAAAGTAGGAACTTGAGCAACGGGAATGGCATAAAGTTCTCTTTGTCTGTCTTGGACGAGCATCAAATAACCCCGCTTTGCTGGATCGAGATTGCCGCTAGACTGAAATAATCGCCGCTGGAGATCGACCACCGTGACTTCGCGATCGCTCAGATGAATCAATCCGACTCCATGTTGCCCGCTACCATAAACTACTGTCTGTGGCAGTACTTTTACAATGCTATTAATATGCAAAGCTAAGTTAAACTCGCCCATTTGAAACATCACGATTTTTATGGACGTAGCTGTTTCTTGAGCAATCTGTCCTGTAGCTTGAATTTTCGATCTAACTAGAGCGCTTGCCATATCAGTTATCAGTTATCTAGTTAACAGGGAGTAGGAAGTAGGGAGCAGGGAGCAGTTATCAGTGACCAATGACCAATGACCAATGACCAATGACCAATGACCAATGACTAAGGAGCAACACCTTCTGCCAGGAGTTCTTTAACGGCTGCTAAGAATTCTTGCTCGATGTACGGTTTGGTGAAGTAGTGTTTAGCGCCTAAATGTTTAGCTAGCTGTTGGTGTTTTTCACTACTACGGGAAGTGAGCATCACCACAGGAATTTTTGAGAGTTGTGGGTCTTGCCTACGATGGCTGAGGAACTCGAAGCCATTCATGTTTGGCATTTCCACGTCGGAAATTACAAGTTGGATAATGTGTAGATTTTGTTGTAGTTGGTTGATTGCCTCTCGACCGTCTCTAGCTTGTAAAACGCGATAATCAGCTTTTTGGAGAGTCAGCGCCAAAGTCTGCCTTACGGTAATTGAGTCATCTACCACCAGAACAGTTGGAGTCACAGTTTTAACTGGGGGAGCTGATGGAGTAGAAGTACTATCATCTGGCAGTTCCGCAACAGGCAAGCTGGGTAATGCGGAAACGTCACCAACACGCCGTCCGTCGCCAAAGAAGGATTGCAACAGCCCAGATACGTCAACGACTGGGATCAAACAACCATTACCCAAAATCGTACAGCCATAAATATATATTGGTGGCGCGATCGCGGGACTGAAAGGTTTAATGACGAGTTCTTGCTCGGTTACCAAGCGATCGACTTCAATAGCAATCAGCTGGTCGTCTTGTTCTAACAACAGAATCGGTGCTGCCCAGTCATCAGGGGTAGGCACAGTTGCCAAACTTTGATTTTGTTGAGTTTCCGGTAACGGGCAAGAATATTGCAGAAGTTGGGATAGGTGATAGGCAGGGACAATATGACCTTGCCAATGCAAAAATCTCTTGCCGCTACTGACTCTCACCTGATCGGGTTGGGGAATTAAAATTTCAGCAATACTGTCAGAAGGTAGCGCCAGAGCAGTGGAACCAACAAAGCAAACGAGTAGTTTGGCGATCGATAATGTCAGTGGAATGCGTAAGGTAAAAGCAGTGCCGCGCCCTGGTTCAGAGTTAAGCGTCACGCTACCTTTAAGCGATCGCAATTGGTCGCGTACCACATCCAGTCCTACACCTCGACCGGACAGCTGGCTGACTTGACTTGCTGTAGAAAATCCTGGTTCAAATAGCAATTCTAACAACCGCGATGGCTCGGCAACGGCTGCTTGTTCTGGAGTTAATAACCCCATGTCTATTCCTTTTGCTCGAATCCGGTCTAGGTTAACACCCCGCCCATCGTCTCGCACTTCAATCATCGTCTGGCTACCTTGGTGATAGGCACGAATTTCAATCGTCCCTTGCTCTGGTTTGCCCCGTTGTTGTCGATCTTCTGGCATTTCAATCCCGTGATCGAAAGCGTTGCGAACTAGGTGTACTAACGGATCGTTGAGTTTTTCTAGCACGGCTCGGTCTACTAAAACCCCCGTTCCGTTTAACTTGAGTTCTACTGGTTTGTTGTACGAATTAGACAAGTCGCGCAACATGCGTGGGAAACGGTTGAGAACTTCACTCAAAGGCAACATCCTCGCCCACATCAAGTCATCCCGCAAATGACTCAGCATTTGGCGTTGTCTTTCTAGCGTTTGACTAGATTGTCCTGCCAGTAACACCACGTCACCCACAGTTTCTTCCAATTGCATGATTTCTTCTAGAGTGGTTTGTACCAGGGAGTGTAACTCGCCATAGTTATCCATCTCCAAAGAATCAAAGCTTGTTTGTCCGAATGAGGCAAGTCCTGTAGGTGCGATTGCAGTGATATTTCCAGAATTAGATTTTCCTACGGCACTACTGGATAACCCTCTATAGCTCTGAGGAGCGACTAACATCTGGTCGGCAAAATCTCGCAAGTTATGAGCGATTTGTCTGAATTTAGCAAAACGACGCAGTAAAGCAACGATAATTGCTTGCATTTGATCGTTTTGCAGTGCCAGACTGTTGCGGTTAATTGCCAATTCACCAACTAAGTTGTTCATTCGTTCCAGTCGCTCTAGGTCAACGCGCACTGAAAGCTGAGATAGCTGAGGAGTAGCAGCCTTATTACCAGCTTTACTTGTTTCTGGTGCTTGGCGTGCTACCCCAGAAATTTTAAGTGGAGCTGGATTGCTAGGGGCGATCGCGGTAGTCTTTTCTACAACTGTCGGTACCTTGGGTGTGGTTGGTACTATAGAAGCCGATCGCCCAGTCGGTAGGGCAAGATCTTCTAGTGGTGGTAGATTGCCAAATATCTGCTCGACTGATTGAATTGCGTCTGATGGATTTTCCTGAGCGCTGCGATCGGTGGCTTTTTGCTCAGAAGCAGCAACGACAGCAGGCGCAGCTGGCTCTTCTGCTAATTTCAAGTCACCAAAAATATCATCTAGTGATGGAATAGAGGCGCTATCTGCTTGAGGTACGGCGCTTGGCGAGGCATCTGCGATCGCGCTGTCTTGACCGATACTACCGAAAATATCGTCCAGATTGGGAAGCGCTGTAATTTCGGGCGTAGTTGCAGGGGTAGCAATCGGTGTTGCGGGGACATCAGTTTCTACTAACGTACCAAATACATTCTCTAAAGATGTTTGTGCAGTTGGAACTGCCGTCAAATCGCCGATTGCATTTAATGCGCCAAATATATCTTCAACCGTTGAGTCAGGAATTGCTGGCAATGGCATAGATGCCAAATCTACCTCTGCCAAAGCGCCAAAAACATCGTCCACTGGCATGTTGAAAACGGCTGGGGCAGCTGCCTCTACTAGTGCTGCTAAAGCTGGGGAGAGATTGCCACCAGATGTGCGATCGCCTGCCATCACTGCTTGTCTACCTGTCTCAAAGTCAGCTAGAGCGAGTTGAGCAATCTGTAAAGCTTGCTCTGGATGAGCGTCGATTGCGGCGATTGCGGTAGAGGCGATCGCGCCGAATCCTGGCAGGTTTAACAACTCGGCAATACCTGCAAATACTTCTGCTTGCGCTCGTAATTCTCCCGCAATTTCTTTACCTGTGGGATCGGTTATGACAGCCGAGAGTCGCTCGATTCCCTGGGCAACATCCACCTCAAAAATCGAGAGTGCAATATCTACCCCTAGATCGATAGAGCTAGGTAACTCCGCCGCTCCTTTCAAGAAATTTCCTATACTAGATTCGATCCGAGCAAACACTGGCTCTGCTGTTGCCATTGCCTGCTCGTTGTTGCACTGACCGTTTTCAATCTGCTCGATTAATGGTAAACGCAGACAGTCATATGCTTCTAGTAACAAGCCTTCTACTTCGGCATTAATATCTAACTCTGGGTTGTGCAACCCTTTAAAGATATCTTCTAGGCTATGAGCTAGGGTTTTAATCGTGTCTAGACCAACACTCGCCGCCCCTCCCTTAATTGAGTGAGCAGCCCGCATCATGTTATGAATTTTGGCGGTGCTGCGTTCCGTTCTGAGCGTCAGCAATTCCTCTTCAATGAGCTGCAATAGCTCTGGAGCTTCTTGAATGAAGAATTGATAAGCCTGGTCGCGAATATCAGAGTCGATCGCCATACAGAATAGGGAGTAGGGAGTAGGGGAAGATAAGTGGCTAGTGGCTGGTGACTAGTGACTAGCCACTAGCCACCGATCGCTAACTCACTTTGAACTGACTGACACTGGCTTGCAGTTCTTGTGCTAGTGCTGAGAGTTCTCTAAAGGAGCTAGAAACTACGGTTGCTTCGTTGGAAGTGCGGTCGGAGATCGCCACTACATCTGTCATGGTGGCAGTCACTACTTCAGATGTTTGGGACTGCAACACCGCAGCAGAAGCGATCGCGGCTACGAGTTCGCCGATCTGTTGACTCGCTGTGGCAATTTGGTTCAAGCTTTGACGAGTTTCATCGACTAACTTGGTTCCAGAAACAACTTGTTCTGTGCCAGCTTCCATTGCTGCTACCACTTCGTTTGTCTCTGCCTGAATGTTGGCAATCAAACTTTCAATTTCTGCGGTTGCTTCTGCTGATTGCCGCGCCAAGACGCGCACTTCATCAGCTAGTACGGCGAATCCTCGTCCTTCTTCTCCAGCACGGGCAGCTTCAATAGAAGCTTTTAATGCTAATAAGTTGGTTTGAGCGGCAAATCTACCAATTAAGTTCACGACTTTAGAAATCTTTTGAGAGGATTCACCCAACTGCTTCACTTTTTTCGAGGTTGTCGTCACTGTGTCCCGAATTGCCATCATTCCTTCCACTGTTCGGTTCATCGTCGTACCTCCTACTGCTACCGTTTCGGTTGCTTGTTGTACGACTGCTTCTGCTTGGGAAGCACTTGCTGCTACAGCACGAATTGAGTCGGACATCTGTTGAATTCGCTCTAGTGCGGCAGTAATGACCTCGGTTTGCCGCAGCGCTTCTTGAGACAGTTCGCTCACAGATCGTTCGCTGCTAGTTGTTGTGCTGGCTACTTGTCGAGCGGCAGTTTGTACTTGCGTCACGATTTTTCGCAAGCTGTTGATTGTGGCATTGTAAGAGTCGGCGATCGTGCCGATTTCATCTTCGGTGACGTTAGCACGTACTGTTAAGTCGCCGCGACTAACTGGATCGACTTGCATCAACAGTTCTAAAGCACGTTGCTGCATGAACTCTCTAGCGTTCTTTTGCTGCTCTAACAGAGATGCGCGATCGAGAGCGTAGCCAATTTGCGTTGCTAATTGCCGGAAAAAGTCCATTTCTTGCTGCTGCCAAACACGCGCACCCGAACATTGATGAGCAATTAATAAACCAAATAACCGATCGCCCTGCACGACTGGCGCGACCAAATTTGCTTTGACGCTAAATTGTTCGAGTTGTTTGCGATAACAAGCAGTCACTCTCGGTTCCTTGTATATATCGCTAATGCTCGTGACTTGTCCCTTCTTGTAGCGTTCTACCTGACCTTTCTTCAAGCAGGGATCTTCAATCTCAGCTCCCATTGCTACTGGAAAACCATTAGCCACCGACTCAGCTATAATTGTCCCCTTCCAGTTATTCGGGTCTAAACCGTAAACCACCACTCGGTCTGTGGCGATCGCTTGCCGGATATTATCAGTAGCAACATTCAGTACATCTTGTAGGTTGCTGATTTGAGCAATTTTGAGCGTGATATCTTTTAGTAGCTCGCCGCGCTTAGCTTCGTCTTGTTGTTCTTGTAATAGATCGATCCGGTGCAAAGATGACCCTAATTGTAATCCTAAGCGCTCTAGAAAATTAATTTCTGCTTGCTCCCAAAGATGCGCTTTTGAGCAATATTGAGCAAATACTAAACCAAAAAGCTCGTCGTTTTTAATAATTGGTGCAACTAAATTTGCTTTAATTTTCAATCTTTCAAGTAATTGAATGTGGCAATCAGTTAAGCCTGCTCGATAAATATCGTCGATCGCCCTCACCCGACCTTTCTTGTATTCTTCAGCTTTTTTTGCCTGCATACAAGTATCGGCAATCGTCGTGTTGAGGCAGGACGATAAACCAGGAATGGCTGCCTCGGCAACAACTATTCCACTCCAATCAGGGTGGAAGCGATAGACTACTACTCGTTCTACTTGTAATGCATCGCGGGTGGCTTTGACTGTATGAGCTAACACGTCTTCAACTGTTTGAAAATCTCGTGTTTTTGCTGCCAAATCGCCAAAAAATTGAGCGTATTTTGCTTCTTGGCGACGAGCTTCCAGATTGGCTTCAATATTAGCCGCCATCTGATTCAATTCTTGCGAGAGAATGCCAATTTCATCGTGGCGATCGCTGGCTTCTTCCAGTCTCGTGCCAGTCTCTCCAATCCCAATTTGTTGTGCGAAACTTGCTAAACGTTTGAGCGGTCGAGAAAAAGAGCCTGCTACTGGAATTGCAACTAAACCAATTAATAGTAACATTCCCCCAGAAACGCCATAGGCGAAGAGTTGTTGTTCGCGAATGTGAGCTTCTATTTCATCTAAAGGTGTACCGACAAAAGCCATTCCAACAGGCTTGGCTTTGTCTGGATTCAAAATTTTTTCATGGTCGTACAGAGGACTGTATGCTGTAAGATACGTTTGCCCCAAGATATTTGTCTGACCGTTAAATTCCTGCCCCCGATCTAAGACTTGCTGTGCTACTTCTCTGGCAGCTCGCGTACCAATTGCTCTAGATTTACCGTCTGTATATGGGACAGTCGTTGTCACCCGCCAATCTTGAGCAAAGATTGTTGATAAGGAAACTTTTTCAAAGTCTTTAAAACTATCTACCTGCCCTGGTGCTTGATTGATTACAGAACCGACGATGACAGCACCTACAACTTTTTTACCTGCTAGAATTGGCTGTACTGTCATCCCTACCAATCCGATTTTCCCCGCATCAACGTTGTAAGTCCCATTGGGAGAGGGTTGTTTGCTTGGTGGTAAACCTGCTGTCGGTTGGGAACGAATACCAATATTCGCTTGCTTATCTTGCCCTAAGCGTTTGAGAACACTACTATTAATAAGTTCTAGACCGCTTAAAACTTTTCCTGTTTGCAAAGCGTGTTGGACGATCGGCACATCCCCTAAATTGATACCAGTTGGCAGAGAAACTTGGCGGTAGGGAGGATTGAGTTCTACTTTATCTACAGGTAAATTTAAATATTCTTCTGATAAGGTACGAATACTTTGAGCAATTGTTTTTCCGTCAGCACCTACAATGACACGGAGGTTTTTTTCTACAGAACCACTACCATCTGTGACGCTAAATTTGCCCAGAAAAGTATTGAGAAACTGGCGTTGAGCTGCTACCTGCTGCCGATCGCGCAGATCGATCTTCATTGCTTGTACGACTTCGGCGACCGTATTCGCTTCTGTAGCTGATTCCGTAACAACCCACGTAGCATAGTTAGATAAGAAACTAGCTTGAGCTTTTTGTAAAAATGTTTGAGCGTTCTGTATTTCTCTTTGTCGCGTCACAGCAGCATTTTTCTGCGTCACTACGACTATAGGCAGTGCCGCACTCAGCATTAACAATAGAGTTAGCTTGGTGCGAAAGCTAAAATTGTTCCACGGTTGACTGCGGCGCTGCTTGCCAACAGCAGATCCATTTGGCGATCGCGGTGGCTGCGAGAATGTTTTGACCTCAGAGTTTGAGACTTGGGGAGTTTGTTTGAGGCGAGAATTTAGCATAGCAGATACGTTTTCGAGGGAGTAGGGAGTAGGGAGCAGGGAGTAGGGGAAAGAGAGCTGAGGGAGCGATCGGGGGCTGAGGGAACTGAGGGAGCAATTCCAGCCACCAGCCACCAGCTACTAGCCACTCACCACTCACCACTAACTAACTTTGAATTGACTGGCGCTAGTTTGTAGTTCTTGCGCTAGCGTTGAGAGTTCCTTAAATGCCGCAGATACTACAGTTGCTTCGTTGGAAGTGCGGTCGGCGATCGCGGCTACATCTGTCATTGTTGCCGTCACGACTTGCGATGTCTGAGATTGCAACGCCGCAGCAGAAGCGATCGCCGCTACGAGTTCGCTAATCTGTTGGCTTACTTCCGTAATCTTGAGCAGATTTTGCCGCGTTTCATGCACGAGTACAGTACCCGTCACCACTTGTTCCGTACCAGCTTCCATTGCTGCTACCACTTCATTTGTCTCTGTCTGAATATCCTTCACCAAGCTTTCAATTTCTGCAGTTGCTTCTGCCGATTGCCGTGCTAGGGTTCGTACTTCGTCAGCTACCACCGCAAATCCTCGTCCTTGTTCTCCCGCGTGAGCCGCCTCAATGGAAGCATTAAGTGCTAATAGGTTAGTTTGATCGGCAAATGTACCGATCAGGTTCACGACTTTGGAGATCTTCTGGGACGACTCACCCAATCGCTTCACTTTTTTCGAGGTTTCTGCTACTGTTTGTCGAATTGCCATCATCCCGTCCACAGTCCGGTTCATGGCTGTATCGCCTTCTGCTACCGTTTGAGTTGCTTGCTGCACTGCTGCTTCCGCTTGAAAAGCACTATTGGCTACAGCCAGAATTGAATCTGACATTTGCTGAATCCGCTCCAAAGCCGCAGTAACTGCTTCAGTTTGCCGCAGTGCTTCTTGAGATAGTTCGCCGACAGATCGCTCGTTACTCGTCGTTGTATGAGCTACTTGTTTGGCAGTGGTTTGTACTTGGGTCACGATTTTCCGCAAGCTGTTAATTGTCGCGTTGTAGGAGTCGGCGATCGTCCCGATTTCGTCTTCGGTGACGTTGGCGCGGATTGTCAGGTCGCCTCGGCTGACGGGATCGACTTCCATTAGGAGTTCTAAAGCGCGGCGCTGTAAGAATTCTTTGGCATTCTGTTGCTGTTCTAACAAAGAAGCGCGATCGAGCGCGAGTCCTACTTGGGTAGCGACCTGCGAGAACATGACAATTTCTTCTTGTTGCCATTTGCGGGGAGCATCGCACTGGTGAGCGATCAGTAAACCCAAGAGTTCGCCACTACGAATTACGGGAGCAACCAAGTTTGCCTTGACTGCAAACTGTTGTAACTGAGCAATATGACAATCAGTTAAACCTGCATCGTAAATGTTTTCTGTGGCTTGTACCCGCCCTTGACGATAGCGTTCTACATAACCTTTGGCAAAACAAGGGTCGTCAATATCTGCTCCTAAAGCTTTGGGGAAACCCTCGCCTACGGATTCAGCGATAACTCTGCCTTTCCATTGGTCGTTGAAACTATAAATAACAACGCGATCGCTATTCAGTGCTTGGCGCAGTTCTTGTACCGCAGTTGCCATAATTTCCTGCACGCCAAGTCCTTGAGTCAGCTTAATGGTGATATCTTTCACCATTGATGCTCGTTCTACCGCAGCTTGCTTTTGTTCTAGGAATGATAAGCGATTTAAGATAATTCCCAGCTGAGATGCTAGCTGTTTGAGGAAGTTAATTTCTTCTTGTTGCCATGTGTGGGTTTGTTCGCAGTGATGGGCAATTAATAAACCAAATAACTGGTCGTTTTTCAAGATTGGCGTAACTAAATTGGCTTTAATTTGTAATCGTTCCATTAAACGCAGGTGTTCTGGATGGAAACCCGCCGCCATGACGTTACTAGTAGGAACGACGCGACCGCGCCTGTATTCTTCCAATAGTTGTTCGCTAATACAAGCATCGTCAACATTGTTATCGAGAGCGCGCGGCAAGCCAGGTAACACTGATTCAGCCGCAATATAACCACTCCCATTGGGATTAAAGCGATAGACGACGACTCGATCCGCTTGTAAAAGTTCTCTGGCTCCTTGCACTGCTTGGCTGAAGACAGTTTCTAAATCTTCCGAACCACCATCGCGGGCAGAGGCAATTTCGGAGAGAAAGTTAGCTTGTTGAGTTTGAGTGGTTTGATTTTGGAGAAGTTGTTGTAACTGACTTGCCATCTGGTTGATGTTGGTTCCCAGTATTGCTAGTTCGTCTTCTCCCTCTACAGCAATGCGAGTATCTAACTCTCCCTGACCCAATTTCTCTACGGCATCTGCCGCATCTAAAATAGGACGAGTCACGCGGTTAACCATATAAGCAGCGATCGCGCTGACCAAAAATGCCACGATTGCCGTACCAACAGCAAAAGTTAACAATATCCCTTGTTGGGCAGCGAATGCTTGAGCTGACTCTCGAGCGATCGCAGTACTCCAACCTAAATCTGGGATTTCCTCTACTTTTGGTAAAGGAGCATATGTCAAAATGTGTTCTTCTTGGTGAGTGGCATGTATATCAGTTGTTGCTGCACTCACATGCGCTGCTTGCATTTGTTGCAATTTTGGAAAAACCAATTTAGCTTCTTTTCCTAGCTCGGCAGCATCTTGAGAACCCAAAATTTTTGCGTTAGCATCAATTACAAAAAATTCTTGTTCGCTCGTACCATATTTTTCTAGCAATTTGCTTACTGCTTCTGCGGGAATTTTAGCGCGCACCACACCAATAATTTGGTTAGTCTGAGAATCTCTCACAGGTGCGGCGACATTGAAACTTAATGTTCCTGCTGTTTTAGCGATCGCTGGTTGACTAATGACAGGGCGACCAGTTTTCAGCGCTTGCTGAAAGTATTCCGCATCTTTGTGATTGGCAATTGGTTTACCTTTAGATTGCACCACAGTATCGCCATTGAGATCGAACATAGCAATGCTGTTATACACTTTGTAAGCATTGATATATCGATCTAGTAAGTTCTGCTTTTCTTGGGGCGTTGTGATTGCTACTACTTTAGGATTTGCTAGGATGGGTAAATTTGCTAGCACTTGAATATCGCCATACCGCTCAATCATGAAACTTGATAGTTCTTTACTCAGAGCGTCGTTTCTTGATACCTGACTTTCCGTAACATCTTTATGTAATTGTTGATTGGTGAAGAAATAAGCAGTTGCCCCAATTACCATTACAGGAATCGTACTCAGGGCAACTGCTACTGCTGTGGCTTTGAACCTTAAACTGCGTCCTTTTTTGTGAGATTGGCGTGGTTGTTTGTTCGGCTCCAGATCGCTATGATTTTGACTAAAGTTTTGCCGACCTTCAATTTCAGACATTGGCTGCTCTTCAAATGCCGTATCGTCATGAAAAGGCTCGTTGTAGTTACCTTTATGAGTATTTTTAGCTGAGTTTGGTTGGGAAGGAGAGTTCATAGTTTAAGTCGTTAACTTAGAAATCAGTGGCGAGACGGAAACTTTCATCTGCAAGTTCGGTAATGATGCCAGATGAAATTAGCTCAAGCATTTCAACTAGCCTCGGTTTTTGACTGAGGCATTCCAGCGATGATGGAGTCGCCATCTAACACCACCAAGATTTCGCCATTCGGTTTGGGAAAATAACCACGCAAATACGGCACTAACTCAGGGGTGACAGCAGACGCGGGAGGAGATTGAATGTTATCGGGGTTGCACCATTCCATGTCTTCCACCTGATTCACTAATAATCCCAGCACTTTTTTACCTGTTTTGCGATCGCTTTGTCTTTCAGCAACCTGCTGAGTGCTGTGAATTACCACTGCTGTGTAACTAGAGCGACTAGTTCCTTGTTGGTATAGGGGAGCCTGTCCGATCTTGTGACCGAGATCGACAATCCACAAAATCTCGCCTCGCCAGTTATAAACACCCATGACCCAAGCGGGTAAGTGGGGAATAGGTACAATTTGAGCAGTGGGTACGGTCAGTACTTCTGCGATTTGGGCTAGTGGCAATATGGCAGTCGTATCTGGTGGCAAATGCAATCGCAAAAACTGCTGTTTTAAGCCAGCAGCTTCTTCTGCATTTGGATTTCCTGCTACTACACCCCTGGTTGTAAATTCCGATATCATGACCGCTCTCCTAGCAGTTCTTGGCTAGCAAATGTGCCAAGCAATCGTTATATTAATTCCAATCATTTCAACAGTTGCTTGACAGTTTGCAGTAGTTTTTCTTGATCGATAGGTTTGGTAATATAAGCATCTGCACCTTGCTTCATGCCCCAGAATTTGTCCATTTCGCTACCTTTTGTAGAACACATGACAACAGGAATCATGCTCGTTCCTGCTTCTGATTTGAGATCGCGACAAAGTTCAAAACCGCTCCGACCTGGTAGCACGACATCCAAAATAATTACGTCTGGTTTTTGACTGCTAATTTTAACTAAAGCTTCTTCTCCGCTGGTTGCTGTTTGAACGCTTAAACCGCCGCGTTGTAAGCAACTAGTGATGACTTGCATTTCTGTCATTGAGTCATCGACGACTAAAACTGTACTCATGGCTTCAACCTCTAGAACAAATGAAAACAAACTAGTATTTAGATCGATTACAAGCGATCGGATTTAAGGCAGTGCAAACGAGGACAGCTACATCATAATGAGTCATTTTAAAGATCTTCTACTAAAGAATTACTGTTAAGATGTTTAGACGTTACCGACAAAACTGTTTCTGCATCTACTGGCTTACTCAGAAAATCTGAAGCCCCGACAATTTTGGCACGAACTCGATCGATAATGCCATCATTACCAGTGAGGATAATAATGGGAGTGATACGGAAAGCAGAAACTTTACGTAACTGGCTGCAAATTTCATATCCATTGGTATTTGGCATGACTAAATCTAAAAAAATTAAGTCTGGTTTGCGGCTCAACAAACCAGCGATCGCGCGGAGAGAATCTTGAACGGCAAAAAATCTGTAGCCGTTGGCTGTCAAAATTTGTTCCATGCTTTGACAGACTAACGGGCTATCATCTACGCAAGCAATGAGCGGTCCTTTGCCAGAAGGTGTAGATGGCGGCGTTGTGGCTGGCGCTGCTGGAGCGACTGGCGGTGCTAAATCTGGAATATCAATCAGTTCGACTAAACCTGCTTGAATGTAAGGTAGCAAAGAACAAACGACATCTTTGGCATCCCGATTCATGACTACTGATAGATCTCGCAATGTCCGCTGTCCGTCTAGCAGTTTAGTTAGATTTTGATAAACAGCAGGCGATACTTGTTCCTGAAGCTGTTCTGGTTGGTTAATAACTGCGGCTTTATTTGGCGAGCGATCGGCAACTTTTGCTTTTTGCCAGAGCTGCCAAACTTGTTGTACTTCTGATAATAATTGCCCTGGATCGAGTAGTGCTAATTGTGGTAATGCAATGTTATCTGTCTTGCTCTGATATGTTACGTGCATGGCTTGAGTGATATCAAACATGACTTCAGAGACAATCGCCGCGATCGTTTTTCCTGCTTGCTCTCTGGTAATTTGCTGTTTCTCTATTCCTGCATTGAGCAAGTGGCATTCCCAGCAATTATCTGAGCTATTTAAAGCGTTAGAGAGAACGGCAGATAGCTTTAACTGTTGAATATCGACTTGCGGACAATGCGATTTTAAAGCTCTATACCAACGTCTAACGGTATGATTTCCCCCAGAGGCGTATAAAATTCTTCCTAGAAATAGATAAATAATCCACTCTTGTCCTACAGAGCTTTTTAGTAATAATTGCCCGCTGAACCTCTCTTGTTTTAAAGTATTAAGATGACTGACAAAATCATGGCTTGCTATCGGTTCTGTCATCATAAGATAATTTATTGACTTACAAAAATTTTGCGATCGTTGTCAAGTTCGGAATATCAATAGAAAATCGTAGTTTATTCAAAATGTAGTAATAATATGAAAAAACTTCCAAATTTAAAAAATAATGAGTAAATTTACTCTGTTGTTTGACTTTCTGTTAAGCTCAGATGTGAAAGCAAAAAAGAAAAACGATCGGTAATAAAGCTAATTAAACTCCCGTCATAATGTAGCCTCGATCATGACATTAGCTCAAAGTAGCAAGTAACCGTATGAATACTGAATTTATCGAGCCGAAATAGCATCACGTACGTGTTCTCATTGGCTTTTTAGCTGCATAAAAGGTATTGATCTAGTAATAGAAGTTCGCAAAGAGGAGTTTTTTTGTAGTTTGCCGATCGAACTCGTACTAGTCTCAGTTAAAGTTGCAAGTTGGCGATCGCGTCTCAAACCGCTGCTCAACAATGAAGGAGCAGCAACAGAGTTGCGATCGAACAACTATTCAGGTAGGGTGTGAGTAGAGCTATGAGGAGAGTGCTTTTGTGGCTGCGATCGCATGACAGCAGAAGCTTGAGAAACAGCATGAGTGAGGGTTCGACGCTATTTAGCCGCGCCCGCAAGTCTGGAGCGTCGAATTAAACACTTCCAATCGTGCTATTTACAAGGTCAGAAAGTTTACAAACTTAGCTTTGGTTCGACAACTTCTTTACTAAGTTTTTATATACCATAAAGTATATTTACTGTGTCTTTACACTATATAAGCAATCTGCATACTACTATTGTTACGCAGATGGTTAATTTATACTTGTTTATAAAATTAGCAAAACAGTGACAAAGCAATCGATTGGAAAGACAAGAGGAAACCTGCAAAGTTTTGAGGTGCTTGCATGAAAGCAGTCATACTGGCTGGAGGGCTTGGGACTCGTCTGAGTGAGGAAACCACCGTCAAACCAAAGCCGATGGTGGAGATTGGTGGCAGACCGATCTTGTGGCACATTATGAAAATTTACTCTGCCTCTGGTATTAATGATTTTATTATCTGTTGCGGTTACAAAGGATACTTAATCAAGGAATACTTTGCTAACTATTTTTTGCATATGTCCGACGTAACGTTTGACATGCGTTTTAATCAAATGAACGTTCATTGTGGTTATGCCGAGCCTTGGCGAGTCACTCTAGTAGATACGGGTGATAAAACCATGACTGGTGGAAGACTCAAGCGCGTCAGAGAACATATTGGTAATGAAACTTTCTGCTTCACCTACGGCGACGGCGTGAGTAGCGTAAATATCAAAGAGTTAGTCAAATTTCACAAAGAGCAAAATACTTTAGCAACTCTAACCGCCAGCCAACCACCGGGACGCTTTGGTGCAATTCATCTGGAAGGAGATCAGACCAAGATTACTAGCTTTCGAGAAAAACCAGATGGCGATGGAGCATGGGTCAATAGTGGTTTCTTTGTTCTAGAACCAGAAACGATTGACTTGATTGAAGATGATAATACAGTTTGGGAACAAGAACCATTACAAAAACTGGCGCAGATGGATGAACTATCAGCCTACAAGCACCCTGGTTTTTGGCAACCGATGGATACGCTGCGAGACAAACACCTGCTTGAAGAACTTTGGAATAGTGGCAGCGCTCCTTGGAAGGTATGGTAAGTAAGTCAAAAGTTAAGTAGGGGCGGGTTGATGTCTCAACTCTTAGGTGAACGATTGACCATCGAGCATTAAACTCGCCTTGACAAGTGTAATATTAGTCACTTCAATCGCATGAATAATAATCTCACGTATGATTTCGCGATCGTTGGTGGTGGGATAGTAGGGTTGGCTACAGCCATGACGCTAGGCGATTGCTATCCCGAGGCCAAAATTCTAGTCTTAGAAAAAGAAAACGATTGGGCATCTCATCAAACTGGGAATAACAGCGGCGTTATCCACTCGGGCATTTACTACAAGCCAGGTAGCTTCAAAGCGAGATTCTGTCGAGAAGGCAGTCGCTCGATGGTAGAGTTCTGTCAGCAGCACGATATTCCTCATGAAGTTTGCGGCAAAGTCATTATTGCCACGACTACCGCGCAACTGCCATTACTAGATAATCTTTATGAAAGAGGTATAGCTAATGGCTTGGGCGTGAGAAAGTTGAGTGCGGCAGAAGTTGCGGAATACGAACCGCATGTCAGCTGTTTGGCAGGAATCCACGTCCCTACAACCGGAATTGTGGACTACAAAAAGGTTGCGCAGAAGTATGTCGAAATAATTCAAGCTCAGGGTGGAGAATTAAAGCTCGGTACTAAGGTAGAACGAATCAGACATACGAGCAACAGGACAGTGCTAGACACTAACTCTGGTAGCTTTGAGACAAAGTTTACGATCAATTGTGCCGGGCTGCAAAGCGATCGCATTGCCAAAAAGAGCGGAGTCGATCCCCAAGCCAAAATCGTACCTTTTCGTGGCGAATACTACGAACTCGTACCAGAAAAACGCTACTTAGTCAAAGGCTTGATCTACCCCGTACCCAATCCTGCTTTCCCCTTCTTGGGCGTACATTTTACCCGCATGATTGATGGCAGCGTTCACGCTGGACCTAATGCAGTCTTGAGTTTCAAGCGTGAAGGCTATCACAAAACAGATTTTGACTTCAAGGATTTGGCAGAAGTGCTAACCTATCCAGCTTTTTGGAAATTAGCTGCCAAACACGCCGATGAAGGAATTAAAGAGATCGTTCGTTCTTGGAGTAAAGCTGCCTTTGTCAGGAGTCTACAACAATTGATTCCAGAGGTGCGAGAACAAGATGTCGTGCCAACTCACGCGGGAGTAAGAGCGCAAGCACTCAAAGCTGATGGTAGTTTGGTGGATGACTTTTTACTCGTGCCAGGAAAAAATGCCATGCACGTTTGTAATGCTCCTTCTCCAGCCGCTACCTCTTCGCTAGAGATTGGGAAGGCAATTGTTGCCGCAATTTCCCAATCCCCCTCCCAGGCAAACACAGTCAAAGTATAGGAAGAATAATTATAAATGAAAGTATTAGTCACAGGTACAGAAGGATATTTAGGCTGTTTACTACCACCACTATTAATCAAACGAGGACATGAAGTTCTAGGAGTAGACACCGGATTCTACAAAGTTGGCTGGTTGTATAACGGGACTGATACGACTGCTCGAACCCTAAATAAAGATATTCGCCACATTACTACAGAAGATTTGCAGGGTGTAGAGGCGATCGTTCATATGGCAGAATTGTCCAACGATCCTACCGGACAGCTCGCACCCAATATTACTTATGACATTAACCACAAAGGTTCTGTACGGTTAGCAAATTTAGCTAAAGCTGCTGGTATTCGTCGTTTCGTGTACATGTCCTCTTGCAGCGTCTACGGTGTTGCCACCGAGGGAGATGTGACAGAGGCTTCTCCCGTGAATCCGCAAACTGCCTATGCCGAGTGTAAGGCTTTAGTAGAGCGGGATTTAACGGCAATGGCAGATGACAGCTTCTCGCCTACATTCATGAGAAATGCTACAGCATTTGGTGCTTCGCCACGGATGCGCTTTGATATCGTCCTGAACAATTTAGCTGGATTAGCATGGACGACAAAGGAAATTAAAATGACGAGTGACGGTACGCCTTGGCGACCTTTAGTACACGCACTAGATATATGTAAAGCGATTATTTGTGCCTTAGAAGCACCACGGGACATCATTCACAATCAAATCTTCAACGTCGGAGATACGGCGCACAATTACCAGGTACGAGAAATCGCCGAAATTGTGGCAGAAGCTTTTCCTGGCTGTCAGGTGAGTTTCGGGGACAGTGGATCGGATAATCGCAGTTACCGAGTCAGTTTTGAGAAGATTAACTCTACCTTACCAGGGTTTAAGTGTGAGTGGGATGCACGGCGGGGAGCAAAACAGTTATTTGAGTTATTTAGTGGAATTCAAATGACTGCTGATGTATTTACTTCCAGAGGGTTTACTCGCTTGAAGCAATTGGAGTATTTATTGCAAACAGGACAGTTGGATAAAGATTTCTTTTGGAATCAACCAAAATAATCTTGTTTGCGCAAACTTCAGTTTCCACTCTTTGAGTGGAATTTATTTTGTAATTTAGTAGCTGAATCGTAGGAGAGATCGGATAGTGAGTAAAAAGTGTCGTTTTTGTGGCAACGAACTGCGATATACTTTTGCAGATTTAGGTATGTCACCTATAGCAAATGATAATTTAACTTCAGAACACTTGAATCGCGCCGAGAAGTTTTATCCACTTCATACATACGTCTGCGATCGCTGTCTTTTGGTACAGTTAGAAGAATTTGAATCTCCAGAACACATTTTTGGCGATGGTGACTATGCTTATTTTTCTTCCTATTCCGAGAGTTGGCTCAGACATGCTAAAGCTTACACTGAGTTAATGGTAGAAAGATTTAAATTTAATTCGGCTAGCCAAGTCGTTGAAATTGCTAGTAACGACGGTTACTTGCTGCAATATTTTCATCAAAAAGGTATCCCAGTTTTAGGAGTCGAACCAGCCGCAAACACTGCCAAAGCAGCAGCCGAAAAAGGAATTCCGACTTGGGTAAAATTCTTTGGCGTAAATACGGCTAAAGAAATGGTAGCAGAAGGAAAATCGGCAGACTTATTGTTAGGAAATAACGTTCTGGCTCACGTTCCCGATGTGAATGACTTTATCGGTGGCATGAAAATAGTCCTGAAGCCAAATGGCATCTTGACAATGGAATTTCCTCACTTACTGCAACTAATGCAGCAAAATCAGTTTGACACGATTTATCACGAACATTTTTCTTACTACTCATTCATTACAGTAGAGAAAATGTTTGCCGCGCATGGGATAACGTTATTTGATGTCGAAGAACTCTCGACGCATGGCGGTTCTTTACGAATTTACGGCAAGCATAGCGATGCAGTAGAGCCAGTAGTTAGCAACCGCGTCAAGCAACTGAAGGCAAAAGAAGCGGCTGCTGGGTTGGAAGATATTGAAACTTACTTGACATTTGGCGAACAAGTCAAAGCAACCAAGCGCAAGCTACTAAAATTTCTGATCGAAGCTAAATCTCAAGGAAAGAGAATCGCTGCCTACGGTGCGCCAGCTAAAGGCAATACCCTACTGAATTACTGCGGTGTGGGCAAGGACTTCATCGACTATACCGTAGATCGCAGTCCTTACAAACAAGGTTTATTCCTACCTGGAACTCATATTCCAATTCTGCATCCAGATAAAATCCGCGAAACACAGCCCGATTACGTGTTGATTTTACCCTGGAATTTGAAAGAAGAGATTATGACCCAGATGGCATATATTGCTGAATGGGGCGGACAGTTCGTCGTGCCGATTCCAGAAGTACAAGTTTATCCAGCGATTCAGCAACAGGTTTTGTCTACTATAGCTAGCTAATGCCACTATCAAGCCTATGCTTTTTACTGAAACGGCGCTCCAGGGAGCCTATATCATTGACATAGAGCCAAAAGAGGATAGTCGGGGTTTTTTTGCGCGGACTTTTTGCGATCGCGAATTTGCTGCGCTTGGCTTAGAAATTACTAACGTCCAGTGCAGCATTGCCTTCAATCATAAAAAAGGTACGTTGCGAGGAATGCATTACCAAGCGGCTCCAGCAACAGAGGCAAAGTTAGTTCGCTGCACTCAAGGAGCAATCTACGATTGTATTGTCGATTTGCGCCCCGATTCTCCCACATACTTATCTCATATCTGTGTGGAATTGACTGCCGATAATCATAGGGCGCTATACATTCCAGAAATGTTCGCTCATGGCTATCAAACTCTTGACGATAATACAGAGATAGCGTATCAGATGAATAAGTCTTATACGCCTGGATACGAGCGGGGGTTGCGCTACAACGATCCGATTTTGGATATTCAGTGGCGGCTACCAGTGAGCGAAATTTCTCGCAAAGATCTGGAATGGGATTTGCTAGAAACGGTTTTAATTAAATAGTCATCCTGTTGGAAGTGAGTCGTGAGTAGTGGGTACTGGCAATTGGCAATTGGTAGTTGGAAGTTGGTTAAGAGGTAAGGCGAGGCTGACAACTGATAACTGACTACTGATAACTATAAATGGCAACTTATAACTACAATCCACAGCAGGAAGTCATCGGGCTGTTACCAGCAGGGGGACAAGCAACCCGCATTTCTCCCTTGCCTTGTAGCAAGGAATTGTATCCGATTGGCTTTCGCTCTCAAGTAGATGGTAGCCTGCGTCCCAAAGTTGTATCTCATTACTTGCTGGAAAAGATGCAAACGGCAGGGATTCGGAAGGCTTTCTTTCTCCTACGCCCTGGAAAATGGGATATTCCTGCCTATTTTGGCGATGGCGACATCGTAGGTTTGGATTTAGGCTATCTGGTAGTCGGTTTACCCTTTGGCGTGCCATATACCCTCGATCGCGCGTATCCTTTTGTTAAAGATGCAGCGATCGCGATCGGGTTTCCCGATATTCTCTTTCAACCAGATGATACATACAAACGTTTGCTGACAAGGCTTTATGCTGGCAATGCAGATGTAGCAATCAACTTGCTACCCTTCGAGCATTCGCACAAAGGTGGTATGGTAGACTTCGACGAGCGAGGACGGGTACGACAAATTATTGAAAAACCCGCCCAAAGTGAATTGCAATACAGCTGGTGTGCGGCTGTCTGGAAACCAAGTTTTACAGAGTTTCTCCATCAATTTGTTGCTAAGTTAGAAATAGAGCGACAGAATAATTCTTCTCCACCCCGCGAAGTTCCGATTGGAGATGTTTTTCAAGCAGCAATTGATGCTGGTTTGCAAGTAGAAGCAGAAATCTGCGATCGCCAACCGTACTTAGATATCGGTACTCCAGCAGATTTACAGCGAGCCATACGCTACTTAACATCTGAGGAAATGTAGCGTTTGAAATTGATGAAAAGCTCCTCACGTATTATTCGTTCAATTTGATTCTTAGATCTCATATAAATATCTTAAGTCTCTAAAATAGATCGAATCATCCGATTTCGATTAATCTTCTACATTTTGGTCGAAAATAGTTCTGATTTGCAGAACCTGTTAAAATAATTTTGAATACATATATAAAATTAGTAACAAACTTGTTGTAGGAGTAAAATTATGGTTCAAGTTAGTCCGAGCATTCATAATTTATCTTCTTTAAGGAAATCCCTCAACTCAAACGAGATAGGACGACAAATTTATCAAACGATCTCTCGGTTATATCCAATTTGTCGTAGTATTACAGGCAATGGAGTCCGAGAAACCCTAAAAATTCTTCAAGAACACATTCCTCTAGAAATAGCAGAAATTCCTACAGGTACGGAAGTCTTTGACTGGACAATACCAAAAGAATGGAATATTAAAGATGCATATATCAAAAACTCAAGAGGTGAGAAGATCGTAGATTTTCAGGAATGCAATTTGCACGTTGTGAACTATAGCGTTCCCGTACATAAAACTGTCAGCTTATCTGAATTAAAAGCACATTTACATACGCTCCCAGAATATCCCGATCGCATTCCATATCGAACTTCGTACTACAAAGAAACTTGGGGATTTTGCTTAAGTCACACACAATTTTTATCGCTGGAAGAGGAAGAATACGAAATTTGTATCGAGTCGAGTTTAGAACCTGGATATTTGACTTATGGCGAATATTATTTACCAGGCGAAACGCGAGAAGAAATTTTAATTTCCTGCCATACCTGCCATCCATCTTTATGTAACGATAATCTTTCTGGTATCTCATTAGCTACATTATTAGCTAAACACCTCAGTCAAATTCAACAACGAAGATACTCTTATAGATTTCTGTTTATTCCAGGTACGATTGGTTCCGTTACCTGGTTGGCTTTAAACGAGCAAAATGTCAATAAAATTGCTCACGGTTTAGTTGTTACTGGCGTAGGTGACGCAGGAAAATATACTTATAAAAGAAGTCGCCGGGGTGATACGCAGATAGATCGAGCTGCAATCCACGTCATGCAACACTCTGGTTCGGAATATCAAGTTATTGACTTTTTTCCCTACGGCTACGACGAACGGCAATATTGTTCTCCTGGGTTTAATTTGCCAGTAGGTTGTTTCATGCGATCCTCCCACGGTCAGTATTCTGAATATCATACTTCCGCAGATAATTTGAGCTTCGTGCAGCCCGAGTATTTAGGTGATTCGTTTGCCAAATTTTTGTCAATTTTGCACGTATTAGAAAATAATCGCACTTACTTAAATCAAAATCCTAAATGCGAACCACGCCTCGGTAAAAGAGGACTGTACAGAGCTGTAGGCGGTCATGCAGAAGAACAAGTGAATGAGCTAGCTTTGTTATGGGTTCTCAACTTATCTGATGGCGAATACAGTTTATTAGACATAGCCGAGCGATCGCAACTCAGTTTTGATGTCATCAAGCAAGCAGCAGATGCTCTAGCGGGCTGCGAACTGTTGAAAGCTAAGCCAGAACCAGTTATGAAAGCATAAAGAATTTTCGTAAAATACATCTATATGTAGATGAGTCAATCTGACTGCGATCTAGACTATGACAAAGAAGATGAATCTATTGCCCAAATAGTTGAAGTTAAGATGAGTGATGCGCTGGCGGAATTATCGGGAAAGAAAATTTTAGTCACGGGTGCGAGTGGATTTTTGGGTTCTCATTTGTGCGATCGCCTATGTCAAAATGGTGCGGAAGTTCATGCTATTTCTCGCACAGAACGCACGACAGATCGTGAATTACTGCATTGGTGGCAAGGCAATGTGGAAGATTTAGAAGTCGTGCAAAATCTATTTCAGACAATTCAGCCCCAGATAGTCTTTCATTTATCTGGGCTGATTACTGGTGTTGCTGGTTTAGAGTTGGTGTTGCCCACATTTCACAGCTTAGTAGTGAGTACTGTCAATATCTTGACAGTTGCGACTCAAATGCAGTGCGATCGCATAGTCACGATCGGCTCGTTAGAGGAACCAGAGCCAAAACAAGGTGAAATTGCGCCAATTTCACCCTATTCTGCTGCTAAGTGGGCTAGTGTTGCTTACAGCCGGATGTTTCACCATCTTTACCAAACACCTGTAGTTCTGGTGCGCCCGTTTATGACCTACGGACCCAGGCAACCCATTCATAAAATTATTCCTTCCGTTACCCTATCTCTACTCCAAGGCGAAGCTCCCAAGCTAGCCAGTGGTACGCGAGAAGTTGACTGGATCTACGTTGATGATGTGATTGACGGTATGCTAGCGGCAGCAAGAGTACCTGGAGTTGAAGGATATACTTTCGATCTAGGTTCGGGTAACTTAGTTTCTATTCGTTCGCTTGTAGAACAACTGACGCAAATAATTAATCCACAAATAGAACCTTTGTTTGGTGCTTTACCCGACCGACCAGTAGAAAAAGTGCGAGTAGCAAACATAACCTTGACTTCAGATAAATTAGGCTGGCAGCCGAGAATTGCTCTAGAAACAGGCTTAGTTTCTACAGTTGATTGGTTTCGTCAGCAGTCAAAAGCCGAGCGCACTTAAAGCGCTCGTAGCTCTATACTTTTAGCCTTGATTGCCCGATGGATGAAAAATTCATACCGATCGCCGTAGTCTTGGCTAGTTGTAGCATATGCAATTTGTTATTCTAAGTTTGAAACAGGGGATCGCTCGCATATAGCTAGTAAAAAATAGTTAGTCAGAAATAGTAAAAAATATGACTAGTAAACAAAGAGTACAAGAAATTATCAATAGGCTAAAAGTTATTGTTGGCTTGCACCTCAGAAATCTAACTTCTTATTTATTATTTTTATGGATTGTGGCGAGGAAAAGCAAACCTTTAGCGCCCAGCCAGAAATCGGCAATTGTTTTTGCTCCTCACCAAGATGATGAAACTTTAGGCTGTGGTGGCGCGATCGCCCTCAAACGGCAGCAGGGAGTCCCAGTGAAAGTCGTGTTTATGACTGACGGGCGCTATGGTTTCCTCGATCGTATGGAAACGGCAGAAGTTATCAGCTTGCGTAAAAAAGAAGCTCAGAGTGCGCTTAATGCTCTTGGGGTTGCTGATTCAGAGATTATTTTTCTCGACCAAATCGACGGGACTTTGGCTAGCTTGACCAGTGAATCGCGCCAAAATTTAGTCGAGCAAATCGTTCAGTTGTTACAGAAAACTACGCCAGGAGAAGTGTACGTTCCTCATCGCAAAGATGTTCACGCCGATCATGAAGCAACTTACGATCTAGTCCAGACTGCGATCGCCCAGTCTGGAATGCAGGTAGAGCTACTACAATATCCCATTTGGATCTTCTGGCAAAATCCTCTGTCATTTCAACTTCAGGGGAGAGATCTCGACGGCGCTTATCGACTACCGATTAATTCCGTTCGCGATCGAAAACATCAAGCTATAGAAACTTATCAATCGCAGATTCCCGGTCTCAGTCGTGGTTTCTTACGACGATTTTTTTCGCCATACGAATTATTTTTCAAACAATAAAGTCATTTCGACTTTATAGTTACAAGTTATTAAGAACAGATAATGTTCGCGGTAAACTAAAAGAGTAGCCCGAATGTTCGCAGTAAACTAAAATAGGAACTCTATTTTTACCTAAAAACAGAGTTCAGATATATGAATATTCTAATTATAGATAGCAATAGAACAGTCATGATTGCTAGATTCTTGCATCGTCTGGGGTACTACTTCAATTTTATTCTTGATAAAATTAGAGGTCGAATTAATCGGATTAAAGTTGCTTCTTTCAAGCCAGAAGGCATTGCCAAAGGAAACGCTCTAATTTCATATAACCTCGATCCATTTCTCGCCAAATCTACTGAAGCAGTTTGTAATAAGCACACCCATCATTGGGAAACTGTGGAGATGGTGAGAATCTTGTTAGATTTAGGTTATTGTGTTGACGTGATTACCTTATTTAACGATTTATTCATACCCAAAAAAAAATATTCTATCGCGATCGATAGTCGGCACAATCTAGAAAGATTAGCTCCACTGCTCGATCGGGATTGTATCAGAGTTTTGTACGCTGATACAGCCCATATCATATTTCATAATGCGGCGGAGTGCAATCGATTATATGCCTTGCAACAAAGAAGAGGTATGACTTTACGCAATAACAGGTTTGAGCTACCGAATAAAGGAGTTGAGTACGCGGACTGTACTATTGTTTTAGGAAATGAATTTACGATTAATACCTTTAAATATGCTCGCAAACCGATATATCGCGTGCCAATTTCGACAACTGAAATTTATCCATTTCCCGAAGAGAAAGATTTTGCTACTTGTTGCCAGCGTTTTTTATGGTTTGGTAGTAATGGAGCAGTTCATAAAGGATTAGATCTAGTTTTAGAAGCTTTTGCAGAAATGCCAGATTGCCACTTAACTATCTGCGGTCCAGTTAGCAAAGAATTAGATTTTGAAAAAGCCTTTTATAAAGAACTTTATCATACTCCTAATATTCATACTTATGGATGGATTGATGTTAGTAGTTCTGACTTTGTAAAAATTGCTAATTCTTGTCTTGGCATTATTTATCCTTCATGTTCTGAAGGTGGCGGCGGTTGTGTAATTACCTGTATGCACGCTGGTTTAATCCCAATTGTGACTTACGAAGCTAGTGTAGATGTCAGAGATGATTATGGAGTTATTTTAAAAGAAGCTTCCATAGCAGAGATTAAAAAAGAGATTCAGAAAATCTCTAGCCTACCTCCAGCAGACTTAAAGGCAATGGCACGGCGATCGTGGGAATTTGTGAGGGCAAATCATACACGAGAGAAGTATTCTCAAGAATATCGTAGGGTAATAACAGAAATTATTGATAATTTTGGAAAATCTAAAGATTTAAATTAATTGGAAACTGCTATTTAATTTATCTCAACTAGCTTTTGAGTCAGGGAAATAATAGTTTAATTAGGTTGGGTAAAATTAGCTTATCGCTATTTCTTGAGTGACAACTTATAGGATTTTAGCAGTCAATCCAAGATTTTTTGTTGAGGCAAGTGTCTCAAAAACGATAGATTCTAAAACAGACAATCGATTAGTACTATTTTTGGGTTCGCTTCTTGAAATCGAAATAGGCATAACTGAATAGAGGAAGTCGAGCTGCAACAGAATAGCAAATAATTCTCAATAAATCGAAAATTTCCCAGGCGATCTAGGTTGTTATTTTAGACCGCATAAGCGGGCGATTTTTGAAGTGAGGATAGTTATAGAGTTTGTATAACTGACATAACTCATGCTCATCGCGATCGCAAAAATCTCAAGGGCAAAATAGCTAGACTCTAAATGCACCCTATCTCACCGAGAAAAACTACGACTTTGTGAAGAGGTAAACGGATTGTCATACAATTAAAATTGGTGAGCGATTCGTAATCGATTTATGGTTGTGTAGCTAATGCTGGTGCTTTCTAAAACATCTGTCATAGTAAGTGACAAATATTCTTGTTCTTCTTAGGAGCAATTATTTTGAGCAGAGTAACTTTGGAGAATATGGAAAAATTCTTCGATTTTATTTCAGGCATCTGCTATATTGCGAAGAAGAATGGGATTATAACTGAGAATTTTGCGCTAGAGAGATGGGCAATCATATCTGTATAATCCGCTTATACCGACTTTATACCGATTGAGAGGCTGAAATTGACTATGAATGCTGACTTGCTTGACGCGATCGCCAATTCCGAAGCTTGGTGCGCCCGTAAGCAACTCGCTCTCTCAAGAAACATGATATGCAAATGACTTGTTAGCTTTGGTTGACAATGCTAAGTTCTTCCCATGCTAGGTTGGATTGCGCCACACTAGCTTGTAAGTGCCAAAATGTGACGGCAGCAGGCGTAAAGGCTCTCGCTAGAGCGTAATATTAATTGTTAATTTGGTCATGGGCTTAGATGATATCAGATCGTTTGCCAAAACAAGATAACTCTGTAGCTACACCTGCACGTATTGACTGCGTTGGTATGGGGTGGTTTCCGCACGCGCCAGGAGGACTAGACCGCTACGTATACGAACTAACGCATCATCTAGCTGCGGCAGGCGATCGCGTTACCCTATATGGTCTGGGTTTGCCAATACTAGATAACTCAGCAGTAGAGTTAGTCAATTTAGCTGCACCCGACCGTCCCCTCTGGAAGCGATTGTGGTCAACCCGTTGCAACTTTGCCGAGCGGCAACTGCAAAAACCAGATGCAATTAACCTAAATTTCGCGCTGTACAGTTTGCCATTGTTGCAGAACTTACCTAAGAACGTACCAGTGACGTTTACTTTTCACGGTCCCTGGGCATTAGAAAGCGCTCAGGAAGGCGGCAGTCAACTGAGCGTGTTATTAAAAAAGCACTTAGTAGAAAAAACAGTTTATCGTCGTTGCGATCGCTTTATCGTTCTCAGCCGTGCCTTTGGCGAGATTTTGCATCAAACATATCAAGTTCCGTGGCACAAAATTAGTACCATTCCAGGTGGGGTTGACTTACAACGCTTTCAGCCCAACTTATCGCGGCAACAAGCTCGGACACATTTAAACTTTCCTTCAGAACGATTGATTCTATTCGCGCCCCGTCGCTTGGTTCACCGCATGGGTTTAGACAAGTTACTGCTAGCCCTGGCACAAATCAAGCCAAAAATCCCTGATGTCTGGTTGGCTATAGCTGGTAAAGGACCGCTCAAACCAGTTTTAGAACAACAAGTCGCAGAGATGGAACTACAAGAACACGTAAAATTTCTAGGTTTTTTACCAGACGAGCAATTACCGATTGCTTACCAAGCAGCAGATCTTTGTGTCATGCCCAGCCAATCATTGGAAGGTTTTGGTTTAACAGTTTTAGAATCTCTTGCTTGCGGTACTCCCGTGTTATGTACTCCTATAGGCGGAATGCCAGAAATTTTAGCTCCGTTTTCACCAGAATTAATTACTGATACAAGCGAGGCAACTGCGATCGCTTGGAGATTAGCGGAATTACTGACCGACCCGAGTTCGTTACCTTCTAGAGATGCTTGTCGGCAGTATGCTGCAACTCATTTTGATTGGCAGAAAATTGTATTACAAGTGCGCCAAGTCTTGTTAAGATAATGTGCCAATTATTCAACCTCAAATTTTTAAGTTCTGCTCTAGGAAAGTTAGTACTTGCTAATCGAAAGGATTAGTGGTATCGCGTAGGCTTTATATATTTTTTATAAAAGTTTTATATAGTTCGAGTATTGACTGTAAAGAAACAGTGAAAGCTGGCTAATATCGTGGTGGTTTTAGGGGATTTTGCATAACATAAGTATAAATTTGCTCGATCGTTTCCGAAATCACGTAAGTTCAACGTGTCATCTTAATTTAAGACATACAAATCTAAAACTTTTTAATTGCCAGTTTACACAAGTTGAGGTCATACTCTTGAAAATACTTGGACAGATTGATTTGTAAGTCAATTCGCCTGTAAGCAAATACATATCTCTATTAGAGATGCCAATTTGCATTTAATTCTGGATCTCATCCCTGCTTGGGGAATTGAAACACTATAGCCGTTACATGTCAACATCTAAAGCTGGAATTATGCCTAATAGCTCTACTATCGAGCGAGAGCGCCAAACTAATCAAATTTTGCGCTATAAACTGAGGTGGCGACAACAATATCTGGTTGTAAATTTAGCATCAACAAGAAAAATGTATCTCTCTAGCCTTGACAGTCAGGAATGGTTGGTAGACCGTTTAAAGCTGTCATCATTAAAGGGAGTATGCCTCGATCCCAATCTTGGGGAGGCAGAGATCGAACTATGGGCTGATGCGTGCGCTCAAACAAACAAAACAGCATTTCTGCGCTTACCACCTCAACTCAAAAGAGCAAAGCGACAAAATCTGATGGGTGGGAGATTGCAGGAGCTGCTCGACCGAGCGATCGCGGCTCTGTTAATTTTATTGCTCAGTCCTGCACTACTCGCATTGCTCTGCATATCCTGCTGGCGATCGCCAAACCCATTCACCTGCGATCGGCAGTGGTACGTGAGCCAGCAAGGTAAGCTATTCAGACTATACAAATTTCAATTAATCGCAACAGCCAATTCTAGACTACGAGAAAACGACGCACAGCACGAGTCAAAAAGTCTGCTGGAGCGTTACGGACGCTTTCGACTCGAAGATGTGGATCGATGGCTGCGTAAATATCATTTCGATAGACTGCCGAAGCTATTCAATGCTTTGCGAGGAGAGATCGGGATTGTCGAACGACGCTATCTGACTTTGGAGCAGGTGGTAAGGCTGAGTTTAGACAAAAAAGCACTTGACAAAAAGCAACTTTTAGAAGCGCGACACCAAGAACCACAGTCCGAACGCAGCATAGAAAAACTGCACTCGGTATGAGTGGAGTACAAGCACTAAGCACCAATAGTTGTTTGTTTAGCAGTTTTTGATTTAGGTGTTGTCAGAAAATACACAACTGAATCTTCAGTTCATATACAATTTCGATCTGTTAGCTACTAGCTAGCAGCTAGCACAGCGATCAACCAAGCTCTAATAGCAACATGAGAATAGATACATTCGGATGGATTGAACCAGCTAGGATGGGAAAATCCTATTCTGAGCAGCAATATCGATCGCTTCAACAGCAAGCCATAAACCCAGATCGAGTATCGAGTACTGATGGTTTGGAGTTTAGTAAATGAAAGCAATCAGAAGTCGAGTTCAGTGGGTTTTGAACGGACGTAGCTCTACTGCTGCGACTTTGCAGACAGTCATGGCAAGGATACTCGTGCTAGCCGCCAACATGGGAACTGGAATCATTACATCTAGAGCTTTGGAGCCGCAAGGAAGAGGAGAATATAATGCGATCGCCCTTTGGCCTCAGTTTTTAGCTTACCTCTTAATGTTGGGTTTACCATCCGCCATACAATACAACTTCAAGCGTCACCCAGAAAAAGAATCGGAACTTTTTTCAGCAGCTCTCGGATTGAGCATGGTACTGGGTTTGTTTGCCATGACGCTCGGCATCGTATTCATGCCAAGGTTCCTTCCACAGTACTCGGCAGATGTGATTCGCTTTGCCCAATGGTACATGCTCCTAGCTCCGATCGTCCTTTTAACAGAAATTTTTTTCTCAATCCTAGAAGCAAACCAAGAATTTACCTTTGTCAATCAACTTCGTTCCCTACAACCATTATTTACTCTAGCTATTTTGGGCGCATTAGCGTTGACCGAGTGGCTGACTCCTTTGACGGCTGCTCTAGCCTACAGCATTCCTGGGTTACCTCTATTTTTTTGGATGTGGAGATACTTATGGCAGCGCTTTCACCCCCGTTGGAAAGGGTTAGGCAGTGCCTATCGATTGCTAGTCGGTTACGGCATTCGTGCTTATGGCATGAACTTACTAGGAACTCTAGCCGAGAAGATCGATCAAGCATTAGTGGTGACTATGCTATCTCCTGCTTCGATGGGTCTGTATACGCTAGCTTTGAGTGTCTCCCGAATGCTGGGTTTATTCCACAGTTCGACGATTACCGTCTTGCTACCCAAAATTGCCGCACGTCCGATTGAAGAGGTAGTGGCTTTAACGGGACGAGCAGTCCGTGTCAGTACGGCTGTCACTGTAGTCGTTGCCCTAGCGGTTTCAATCCCAATTCCTTTTTTGATTCAATTGCTTTATGGTGACAAATTTGTCGAGGCTGTTGGTGTTTTTCGCATTCTCAGCGCAGAGATCGCGATTGGAGGCGCAGCTTGGGTTTTGGCTCAAGCTTTTATGGCTGTAGGTAGACCAGGAGCGCTGACGGTTGTAGAAGCAATCAGCGTGTTGGTGACTGTACCCCTTTTGTTAATACTCATTCCCATCTACGGATTAGAAGGTGCGGGCTGGTCATTGTTAATTTCGACTATCTTTCGCCTAGTTTGCTTGCTTGCCGGCTACCCACTACTCTTGAAAGTACGTCCTCCCAGTTTGATTGCGACTAGAAATGATATAGATTTTTTACGGCAGGTATTTTTTCATCAGTGAGGATGGCTCAAATTGTTCCCGCGATCGCGACCGATTATAAGGTATAAATTATGCTTAGTAAAAGACCCTCGACAAGAGATAAGTTGCATAACTGGAGGCATCTGAATGCAATCGACCAATTTTAGTGGCAAAGTCTATTTTTATTGCATTCCACCGGATACTCCTGAAAAAACAGGCTATCCCCACACGATGATTTGCTTGGGTGATGGATTAAAAACTTTAGGAATAGATGCTTACGCCAATATCAACTATTGGCGGCTAGCTCCAGAGACAGAAGAGTACCTGTTTCGCCACGACCCTGAAATTACACCAGATGACTGCTCAATTGTTGTCCTCAATCAAGATTGGTTTCAAGTGGCAAATAAGCCTTTTCCACAACATTTATTTCATCCCAATCGAAAATATATTACTGTCTATCTAGACAGCGATGATGGTAGTAAAACGCACGCTTACAAACCCGAATTTCGCCAGTTCGATTTTATTTTTAAAGTTAGTTGTAACCGTTACTTTAAATATCCCGGCAATATTCACCCTTGGGCGCAGGGAATATCTAGCCGGATGTTGCGAGAATTAGAAAACATTCTACCGATCCAGGCAAGAAAAAGACAATTATTAGTGAACTTTAGAGAACCGCACAAAATTAAGCACTCTGTCAGGCGAATAGTTCGTAAAGAACTGCTGCCTCAAATCGATGCGGCTCTACCAGTTAATAATGTCGTTGAAGGTCTGGATAACTTTTCTACAGAGCCTTATCACTACATGAATTGGTCGCAAACAGGGAGAAGACATTCGCCAGGTTATTTCCAAAGTTTAAAAGATTACGCTGCTTGCGCCTGTTTTGGTGGCTTTTTTGTCACTCCTGTACCTCGCGATCCTTCTACGGCAACAAGTCGTTTGCTCAAAAAAATTCTCAGCAAATTGGAGTGGAAATCAAATCGAATTACAGATTGGGATAACTGGCGTTACTGGGAGTCTCTTGCAGCAGGATGCGTTAGCGTGCGCGAGGATTTTGACAAGTACGGTTTTATGATTCCGGTCATGCCAGAAAACTGGCGACACTACATTGGGATCGATCTGAGCAATATCAAACTAGCTGTGGATAGAATAGCCAGCGAACCAGAAATTTTAGAAAAGATATCTATTGAAGGCAGACAGTGGGCGCTAGAAAATTATAGCCCCGTACCTACAGCGTTACGCTTTCTGAATACAGTCAGCGAAAAATTATAATAATTATTAACCAGCTATGTCTACTAATATAACAGCGCCAGAATCGTTAGTTAGTGTTATTATTCCTACCTACAATCGCCCAGAATACTTGAGAAAAGCGATCGCGAGTGCGGTACGCCAAACATATCGGAATATCGAAATCATCGTATCTGACGATTGCAGTCCTGACAATCCTCAAGCAATTATTGACGAGTTTCAAGACTCCCGAATTCGGTTACGCCGCAATCCACAGAACTTAGGCATTGCATTAAATGTCACGAGTGCATTTAAAGAAGCACAAGGCAAGTATGTTGCGAGTTTAAATGATGACGATCTGTGGAATGAAGATTATTTAGCAAAACTCGTACCGTATCTCGATGCTAATCCAGATTTGGTTGTCGCTTTTTGCGATCATTACGTGATTGACTCAGAGGATAAAATCGATTATCTAAAAACTGAGGAAAATACGCGGTATTGGCAGCGATCGCGGCTTAAAGAAGGAGTTTATCAACCTTTTTACGAGTTGAGTGTGGTCGATCAGTCCGTATTCATCGCCCTAGCAACTGTCATCCGTAGAGATGCGATCGATTGGGATAGCATCCCGCTGGAAGTAGGATTGTTTTGGGATCTCTACTTGGCGTATCTTGCTTGTCGATCTGGTAAGGGTGCTTACTACTATCCCGAAAGATTGACGCGCTACCGCATTCACCCCCAATCAGAGACGCAAATCAGCGGCAAAAAAAACGTGCAGGCGAAGATTCGCACGGGTAAAGCAGGAATTTTTTGTTACGAGCAATTCATCGCAGATGAGCGTTTACAACAATTTCGCCCGTATTTTAGAGCCAAATTAGCACAATCTCACACGACTTTGGGAATTGGTCTGATGCGGTCTGGACAAATTGCGGCAGCACGCCCCCATTTCTGGAAAGCAATCCAATACCAATTAAATTTGCGTAGTGTAGCTGCACTGACCCTGAGCTTTACGCCTGGGTCAATCGTCAAGCTATTAAAAGTCTAATCGGGTGAGTCGTGGAGTTAGCAAGTCATGATGATTTCTGTTTTGATACCTACTTATCGCCGTTCGCAAGACTTGGCACGCTGTTTAGTAGCTTTACAACAGCAAGCTCGACCGGCGGATGAGGTGCTGGTGGTCGTCCGCGATAGCGATACGGAAACTTGGCAACTACTAGCAGAATTAGACCCTCATGCTTTACCGATACGCACTGTCAAGGTAGGCGTACCAGGGGTAGTAGCAGCCATGAATGCAGGCGTTGATGTGGCAAAAGGAGAGATTATTGCCATTACCGATGACGATGCCGCACCTCACGCCGATTGGCTGGAGCGGATAGAAGCTCACTATTTAGCAGATGAGAAAGTGGGTGGTGTTGGCGGACGCGATCGAATGCACTACGGAACGCAGCTCGTCGAAGGTCAATCTCATGTAGTGGGTCGATTGCAGTGGTTTGGACGGGCAATTGGCAACCACCATCTTGGCGTAGGAAATGCCCGTGAAGTTGACATACTGAAAGGGGTAAACTCCAGTTATCGGCGTTCGGCGATCGCTCATATTCGCTTTGATGAGCGGATGCGGGGTACGGGGGCGCAGGTACATCACGAATTGATGTTGTGCCTAACTCTAAAACGGGCTGGCTGGAAGCTGATTTACGATCCTCAAATAGTCGTCGATCACTACCTCGGGCAGCGGTTTGATGAAGATCGGCGCAACCAGTTTAATGCAATTGCTTTTAGCAACATGACATATAATGAAACCTTATCTTTGCTGGAACATTTAAGCCCGATACGGCGAACAGCCTTCGCGATCTGGGCGGTTTTGGTAGGAACGCGAGATGCTTGGGGTTTAGTACAGTTATTGCGGTTCTTACCGAGTCAAAGAAAATTAGCTTGGCAAAAGTGGCTTGCCTCCATGCACGGGCGCTGGCAAGCGTGGTTAACTTGGAGCAATGGCGATCGCTCCTCAGAGGTATGGGCGCAGCATTTGTAATTCGTAATTCGTAATTCGTAATTCGTAATTATCAATTGAGAAATCTGCCTTGGTTTAAATGCTGTCATCATGGAGATGCTATTAGGTGAACTCTAAGCAAACACTTTCAACTCCTACTTTCGGATTGCAACCAGCGCCAGCTTGGATGGCAATTATCGGATTTTCACTGATTACAGCACTGTGCCTGGTTGCTGCTAGCGGGATCGCCCGCTATGCTTTTCCCCTAAGTGCTTTTGTTGTGGGTGCGTTTCTCTATTTTCGCTATCCTGTCTTTTACGTCAGCTTTACTTGGTGGATTTGGTTTCTCACGCCGTTGCTTGCTCGCATCGTCGATTTTAAGAGCGGCTGGGATGCACAGCGTTTAATGCTGGTCACGCCTTTTCTCGTCTCGTTGCTAAGCGGGATTACTCTCATCCGCTATTTACCTAAAGCATATCGTCAAGGCGGCTTACCCTTGATCTTGGCTTTTGTTGCCGTACTCTATGGTTTTCTAATCGGATTGGTGAAGAATTCGCCTATGGCAGCAACGCGAGCGAGTCTGGACTGGTTCACGCCAATCCTGTTTGGCTTCCATCTATTTATCAACTGGCGCGATTATCCCAAGCTCAGCAAGATAATTCAGCAGACTTTCCTTTGGGGCGTGCTAGTTTCCGGTGTCTATGGTGTCGTGCAATACTTAGTTGCACCAATGTGGGATCGGTTCTGGATTATTGAAACAGAATTGGTGACAAATGGCAGACCAGAACCACTTGGCATTCGCGTGTTTAGTACCATGCATTCGCCCTTTCCTTTTGCCGTGGCAATGATGGCGGGTCTGGTGTTGTTATTTAACACGAAAGGAACTTTGCGTATCCCTGCTTCTGTAGGGGGGTATTTGGCTTTTCTGCTATCGGCAGTAAGAGCGGCATGGGGCGGGTGGCTAGTGGCACTTATCACCTTGCTGACTTCCATGAAAGCACGCCTACAGCGACGATTAATTATTTCCATCTTAGTGATGTCTGTGTGCGTGATCCCGTTGGCAACGATCGAGCCTTTCTCGGAAGTCATTAATACTCGCTTACAGTCCTTTTCAGAGATTCAAAAAGATACCAGTGCTAACGATCGCGCTGCTACCTACGAGCAACAACTCAATCTTGCCCTATCTGATTTTCTCGGTAAAGGGTTGGGAGGGATGTACGCTACTAACAGTGAAGGTCAGTTAGAACAAGTTATCCTCGACAGTGGCGTTCTCGATTTATTCTTCACCCTAGGCTGGTTTGGTGCGATCCCCTACTTGGGGGGCATTGTTCTTATTATCTATACGCTGCTGCAAAATTCCGAACTGCGGTTGGACTCTTTTGCTAGTGCTGCCCGTGCGATTAGTATTGGCGTTCTCGTTCAGATGCCACTGGGAAATACCATAGTTTCGCTTGCGGGTATGGTTTTTTGGTGCTTTGTGGCTATGTGTTTGGCAGCACGTAACTACTACCAGCAGCAGAAGCGATCGCAGTCAACGAATATGGTAGGGAGTAGGGATCGGTGACCAGTGACCAGTGACCAGCGACCACCGATCGATTAATTCTGAATTCCGCGCTTGCGAATTCTCCCCACACCCCATTCTTCACTGATAACTGTCAACTGTCTTCACGCATGGCAAGTTCGTCATAGACTGCTAGGGTTTCTTGATGAACTCTAGTCGCCGTCAGACGTTCTATATTCTGTCGTGCTTTGTCTTTCCAAGCGTGGAGAATTGGCGGCTCGTTCAGTAATTCAGTCAGAGCAGCTGCTAAAGCATGACTGTCTGCTGCTGGGACTAAGATGCCTGCCTTCCCACCGTCCAAAGCTTCAGGAATGCCATCGACGTGAGTGGCAACAATAGCACATCCTGCTTCCCGCGCTTCTGGAATCACCAAAGGAGAGGGATCGCGGTGGGAAGCCAGTACGAAAATGTCAGCAGCCATTAAATAGCGTTGCGGTTGTGGTTGAAACCGCTCGAAGTGGATGCGATCGCTAACAGGCGTGTTCCGTGCTTGAGCTTCAAATAGTTCGCGATCGGGACCATCCCCAACTAAGTAAAGATGAGCTGTAGGAAAATCAGCAGCAATTTGGGCAAAGGCAGCAACTAACTCAGCAATCCCCTTGCGTTTGTACATTCCCGCCACGGTCACGATCGCTGGGTGTTTTAGAGTTACGGGGACGCACTCTTTGAGTTGGCAAGTCCGAGGGCTACCTAGCGTACCGTTAGATATCACCCGCAGTTTTTGCTCTGGAATACCACGCCGTACCATAGAGTCTGCCACAGCCTTGCTGACTGCAATGACGCGATCTGCCAAACCCATCAGAACAGCACTACGCTGAAATTCGTTATGTACCGTCGATACGAGAGCGTATTGCGACTGAAATCTCAAAGTACTTGCTAAGACAACTCCCGTCATCATATGAGCATGAACGATGTTGGGGTCAAACTCTTTGACAATGGCTCGATAACCTCTAGCAGCTTCGATCAACTCGATTGGTTTTCTCGTCTGGTCTAGTTTGAAGTGCTTGACACCATGTTGCATGAGTAACTTCTCATAGCCTCCCCCAGCAGAAGCTACACCCACTTTGCAACCCGCCTGTGCTTGCAAACACGCTAAATCTACCGCTACGTTAACTATGCCGTTACCAGCTTCTAGCACGTGATTCAAAATATGCAGTACGTGCATTTATATCCCTACAATTTCTACAATGTCAGATAAGTTATGAATGCGTGCCATATGCACGAACAAGATTGAAAAAGTGAAGGTTATTTATGCATAAACTAGAAGCAAATAAATCCTTCACCATAGTAGCTGCGATTTGTCTATTTTTTGAGCGTTTTATGCGCAAGCTTAGGACGTGCGGAGAGTCACATCATCCCACTTCACGTAGTCTCCTTTTTTTCCAGTTCCCGTGGTTCCTAACTCTACGACTGCCCAGTCTCGGGAGATGGGTAAGGTGATTTCTAAATATTCCCAACCATTTTTCTTGGTGGCAGTTTTTGACATCTCTGCATCTCCGTCGCGATCGTCATAGCCGAGAATTTTGAGCGTCGCCTTGGCATTGCCGTTGACATATGCCCAAGCACCGATCGCCACTTTTTTGCCTAGTGGCAGCTGACCGGCAATTCGTCGGACTCGGACTGGCGTACCCGCTGCGGTGCCATCCAATTTGACGTAACCCTTACCTTTGTGCGCTCCACGAGCATCGTTACGCACGAAAGTTACGTAAGGTAAAGGTCCCATATCGCCGATGTCGCCAGCACCAAAATGTACCCACTCAGTCTCAGGATTGTTGGCAGACTCAAAACCTTTATTGGCGAGTGGTTGGTTCAGACGCATACTTTTGATTTTCTGATAAGTTGTGGTGGGCTTAAAATTTGGGGCGATCGCCCACTCATCATGACCGTCAAGATCGAATAGTATGGCGTTGTCATAACCGAATCTTTTGAGCTGTTGCCCGAAGATCGCAAACCACCGACGACGACAGTTTTCTTTCTCAGCCGCCGAACCAGGACACCAGCTTGAAATGACTCCGGCTTCGCTAATGGCAAGCGGTTTTCTGATGCCGCGTGCTTCTAGCGATCGCCAAGGATGCCCGAAACGATTGTCGGCGATTTGTCCGCCATAGGCATGTAAGCCGATGTAATCGCTCACCTTATCGATGCCGCGATCGAGCATTTCATCTAGGATATGGGATTCAATTCCTGAAATTGGGGGTGATTCGATCTTAATTCTCGGGTCAATGGCTCTAGCAGCTTTAAAGGCAATCTGAGTCATGTCTACGCACTCTTGAGCTGACATCTTGCCATTGCCGTAGTCTAATTCTGGTTCGTTGTCAATAATATAATAGAAAATTTTACCTTTGTAATGTGCCATGACATTGCGAACGAAATAATTGAAGTTCGCTTGCCATTGCTCGTAGTTGCTATCTCGATCGACTCCCAATCGAGGAGATACAACTGTATGAATTTTCAGCCCTGCATCGAGATACTTCTGCACGGCGATATCTCTAGCAAACCAATCAAAGGATGAGCCTTCCGTCTTACCACCAACACCATCCATCCCCATACGAACTAAGCCTAAGCCTAGATCCTTCGTATGTTTGATCGATCGCGCCACATATGCTGGATCGGTGTTATAGCCAGTACCGTTATTAATTCCCAGATATGGACCGCTGGGAGTAGCTCTGACACTAGCGCTGGGCGATCGCGCTGGAGGTTTATTAGATGTGACAGAGAATAAATTTGGAATGAGATAAATAGAAATTAAACTAAAAATAATCAACCCAGCAATGACACTCAATAAAAGCTTAAATCCCAAGCGACGACGAGCAGGTTGTTTAAACTTAGTCGAATTTTTTTTAGATCTCTTCAACATTTCAATTAGTGTCGAGCTATTATGCAATCGATTTGAGAGTTTTTTGCTGTCACGATAACATCATAAATAATAACTTACCCGTGAAAAGGCGATCGCCTTTTCCACGGGTAAGCTGAGAAAATCTAAGTTAAGCTATGGCACGTCCGCACTTAGAGTACGCGGACGCTCACGTCATCCCACTTCACAGAGTCGCCTGCTCTGCCAGTTCCCGTCGTTCCCAGTTCGACTACTGCCCAATATCTGGAGATAGGAACGGTAATTTCTAAATACTCCCAACCGTTTTTCTGAGTTGAAGTCTTCGAGATCTCGGCATCACCATTTCTAAAGTCATACCCCAAAGCTTTTAGCGTTGCTGAGGCTCCGCCACTGACATAGACCCAAGCACCAATTGCTACCCTCTTGTTTTTTGGCATATCGCCTAAAATTCGCCGGATTCTAATTGGCGTGCCAGATCCAGCCCGACCGCTCTCTAACTTGACATAGCCTTTACTGCCGTTACGCCCTCCTTGATTGCTATCATTCTGGACGAAGTTGATATGAGGTGAAGTCCCTTTATAAATCCACTCGTCGTTGTTATCGGCAGGAGTCCACTCATTTTCAACGTTATTCGCTGACTCAAAACCGCCATTCGAGAAAGTCTTATTTAGACGTAAATCTTTAATTTGGTAATAAGCTTTCGTGGGGTTAAAGTCTGGCGCAACAGCCCAGCTATCGTGACCGTCGAGATCGAATAGGATGGCGTGGTCGTAACCAAATCTTTTTAGTTGTAGCCCGAACATGAGGAACCAGCGGCGGCGACAGTCTTCGGTTTCAAATTGGGAACCGTTGCAATACTCGTTAATCGATCCCGATTCGCTAATAGCAAGGGGCTTTCTGATGCCGCGTGCTTCCATGACTCTCCAAGGATGACCGAGACGATTCTCGGAAATCTGTCCGCCATAGGCGTGCAAGCCGATATAGTCGCTGACCTTATCGATGCCGCGATCTAACATCTCATTGAGCAGACCGGATTCAATTCCCATCACGGGTGGCGACTCAATTTTAATATTAGGATCGATGGATTTGGCTGTTTCGTAGGCAATCCGAGTCATGTCAACGCATTCTTGAGCTGACATTTTACCGTTGCCATAGTCGAGATCGGGTTCGTTATCGATGATGTAGTAAAAGATTTTGCCTTTGTAGCGCATCATGACGTTACGAGTAAAATAGCGGAAGTTTGCTTTCCATTTCTCGTAGTTACCGTCTCGATTGACGTGCATCCGTGCTGATAACACGGCGTGAATTTTGAGTCCAGCATTGCGATATTTATCGACAACCATATCTCTGCCCGACCAATGAAACCCTGCACCCTCCGTATTACCCCAAACGCTATCCATACCCATACGGACGACTTCTAATCCCAGGTTTTTGGTGTGTTGGATGGAGCGATCGACGTATCCTGAGTCCATGTTGTAGCCAGTGCCGTTATTCATGCCCAGAAAACTTGTCAAGGCTGCTGCTGGCAACGTGTAGAGGAGAGCTGAAGCAATTAATACTGAAACAATTGACTTAGACGATTTAGCTTGTCGTTCTGATAACTTTTTTGGAGCTATGTTTTGTAGTTTCTGGTAGAATTTCATTGTTTACCTCTAAATGGAATTAATGCAGCACGAGTTGACGATCGCACTTCATCTGCTACTCAATGCGGTTTGAGTAGACGAGAAGTCAATCGTGCAGAAAGCTGCTTTATTGCTGGCGATCGCGCTGCAAGATTGGCAAGCTAGAGGGAAGGGTTAGCTGGCTAAGGAAAGTGAAGCAGCGCTTTATGCAAATAGCTTTTCCAGTAGTTAAAGAAAGAACTATTTCAGTATGGTTATGCAATAGAGCAGTGTAGTGAAATGGAAAGAATTTAAGTCATTACACTTGGACTTGGTAATGAAGTTTCTGAAAAAAGCAGAATGCTTTACAAGAGCTTTACATGACCAATCTACAACTAAAGTAGGCTTACTCAGATGTGGATTCAAGAGGAATTTTACTGATCTACCTACTAGCCGAGATTTCCCCGATAGCCTTGTTTTATATAACTTTTATCGTAAAAATACTACTAGTGAAAATACTGTTAAATCGAGGGATGCAGAGCATATTATTGAGCAATCTCACTGGAAATATAGTTATAGCTATCTTGAAATTTTAAAATTGTAAGAATACAATCTTGGAATTTTTTAAAATAAAAAAATTTAGGCTCTGCATCCGTACAAAGCCTAGTAAAATCTTGTAAATTTGCGATCGCTACTAACTTAATCGAGCGATCGCCTAATGTTTTAGTTCTTTACAATTTCGCCAAAATTTGCCAACACGCGAGCATGATTGCGAAGTAAACCGAGTAGATTCAAGCGATTGCGCCTAATTTCTGGATCGGCATCCATAACTAAAACGCTTTGTTCTCCATCGAAGAAATTGCTAACAGTAGGAGCAATTTGAATCAAAGCATCTACTAATTGTTGATAGTTCCGCGATTCTCTAGCGGCTTGAGTTTGGGGAACGAGTTGCAATAAAGCATCGTAGAAAGCTTGCTCGGAAGATTTTTGAAAAAGTTTTGGCTTGACTAAGTTTTCTGGCTGCAACTGCGTGAAATCTAAATCTCCTTGAGCCGCGAGACGGGTGGAACGGTTGACGGTTTCGTAGATTTTATCTAGAGTGCCGTTATTACGAATAGATTGTAAGAAAAGAGCGCGATCGCGTACATCTAATAAGTCTTGTAATGCCCGTAATCTGTATTCAGCGTCGCTTTCTCCCAGTACGGCATTGACTAAATCGTAGTCGATACTTCGTTCTTCTTGTAATAGCGTGCGAATTCTTTGAATGAAAAATTCCTGTAGAGATGCGTTTAACGTCTCCATACTAGTTTTGGCATAAGTTTTAATAAAATCTCTTGCCGTTTGCTCTAATAATTGGTAAAGATTAATTGGTAAATTAGCCGCCCATGTAATAGAAACGATCGCATTTGCCGCACGGCGCAGAGCAAAAGGATCGGAGGAACCTGTAGGTAGCATTCCTAAGCCGAAAATGCTGACTATGGTATCGAGGCGATCGGCAACTCCGACAACTTGACCTGCTAAAGTTTCAGGTAGGCGATCGCCTGCATTACGTGGTAGATAATGTTCAAAGATAGCTGTAGCTACGGTTTCCGGTTCACCACTTTCTATAGCATATTTTTGTCCCATTACGCCTTGCAATTCTGGGAACTCAAACACCATTTGGGTGACTAAATCTGCTTTACACAAGCTAGCAGCGCGTTCGATTTGGTGGCGTTCTTGTTGGCTTACTTGCAACTGTTCGTTAATTTGCTGCGCGATACTAATAATGCGTCCAACTTTGTCGCCAACTGAGCCTAAATCTTCTTGAAATGTAACTTTTTCCAGTTGCAGTAAATAGCTTTCTAAAGGTTTTGCCAAATCGGTTTTGTAGAAAAATTGTCCGTCAGCTAACCTGGCGCGAATCACTCGTTCGTTACCTGCGGCAATAATATCCGATTTAGCAGGATCTCCATTAGAAATAGTAATAAAATTCGGTAGTAGAGACGCACGGCTGTGCGCCCCTACCTGAAATATGGGAAAATATCGTTGGTGGCTTACCATTACCGTAGTAATCACTTCTGGAGGTAAGTTCAAAAATTCTGAGTCGAATTTTCCGACTACAGCAGTAGACCATTCAACTAAATTCGTCACTTCTGCTAATAATTCGGGATAGATCGTAACGCTACCATTTAATTGTTGCGCGATCGCATTGACTTGTGCTTCAATTTTTGCTTTGCGCTGTTCGACCTCGACATCGACAAAAGCAGAACGCAAGCAAGAGACATAATCAGTGGCTTGGGGAATGGATATTGATTCTGGATGTAAAACGCGGTGTCCCCACGAAATGCGATCGCTTTTAATTATTTCGGAACTATTTTCAATTTGAATTGGTAAGACTTCTGTATCTAATAAAGCGACCAACCACACAATCGGACGGGAAAACTTTAAATCGCCGTCTCCCCAACGCATAAACCGCTTCCCTTCTAAGCCGAAAATCCACTCAGGGACGAGTTGAGACAAGATTTCTGCGACAGGACGACCTGGATAAGAGACGCGGACAAACACAAACTCGCCTTTATCCGTAGGACGAATTTCTAAAGCATCTAATTCTACCCCTTGCTTTTTGGCAAAGCCTTCAGCAGCTTTTGTGGGTTTCCCGTCTCTAAATGCAGCTTGCGCGGGTGGTCCTTTAATTTCCTCGTCTCGGTCTGGTTGTTGCGATGGTAGACCTTTGATGAGTACGGCGAGGCGGCGGGGAGTACCGTAAACTTCGATTGCTTCTGCCGTAAGATTATGATTGGTAAGACTTTGGGGAATACGCGATCGCCATTGCGCGATTGCGCTATCGACAAAACTGGCGGGGAGTTCTTCGGTTCCGACTTCTAATAGGAAATTAGGCATAGCACCCTAGATTGAGCGAGGCTTCATAAAAGACCTAGTTTCAACAGTTTACCGTGCCTGCAATCCTATTGGGTATGATGGACGATTGGTAGGGTGCATTAATTAACGCACCCTACTAATCTTACGCACCCACAGATTCTTTAGCGGCGTACATCACTTCGACAGTGATTTCGGTAAAATTGCGATCGCGGGCAAATTTTTCGGTATTCCGCTTGACTTTTCCGCGCACGAAGCCAGGAATTTTATTTAGTTCTGCTTGAGCTTCTCTCGTCCAAGCTAAATCCGAATCAGCCGATATTCCCTTGGTAATAACTTCCTTGGTGTCGTGTCCGCCAAAGATTTCTAACAGGTGGTCTTCCATGCCCAAGGTAAACGAATTATACACCAAATCGGCAATTTGATTCGTGCCTTCGTAACCGACGAAAGGCTTATAGCCGATGGGGAAGTTTTGAATGTGGATTGGCGCAGCAATGACACCACAAGGAATATCTAACCGCTTACCTACGTGGCGTTCCATCTGAGTCCCAAATATAGCAGAAGGTTCGACACGGGCGATCGCGTCTCCAATTGCGCCGTGATCGTCTGTAATAATCACCTCATCGCAATATTCGCTGACCTGTTCGCGGAACCAGTCAGCATCGTATTTGCAGTAAGTTCCAGCCCAAACAACGTGAATTCCCATTTCCCGTGCGAGAATTTTAGTTATGGCGGCGGCGTGGGTGTTGTCGCCAAATACGACAGCTTTTTTACCCGTCAAGTTTTGGCAGTCAATCGAACGCGAGAACCAAGCAGCTTGAGATACGTAGAGAGTTTGGTTGTTAATATACTCTTCGTAGTCAACATTAGCACCTTGAGCATTGATAACCTGCTGGATTTTACGTAGGCAACGAGCAGTCTCGACTACGCCCATCGGAGTAATATTGACATAGGGTATGCTAAATTCTTGCTCTAAGTAATTTGCTGTCAACAAGCCGAGTTCCCGATATGGGACGAGGTTAAACCACGCACGGGGTAAGTTCTTCAATTCGTGGACGGAAGCACCTTCGGGAATAACAGCATTTACCTTGATTCCCAAGTCAGCCATTAACCGCTTCAACTCGGTGCAGTCGTGTTGGTTGTGGAAACCTAGAGTAGACACACCGATGATATTGACTGAAGGCTTCTCGGTTTTGGCTGTTGGTAGTTCGCCTTTTTTGCGTGCCTTTTCGATATAGTAGCGGACGATTTGATCTAAAGTGCGATCGGCTGCTTGTAGTTCGTTGACGCGGTAGTGGTTGACATCTGCTAGTAATACGTCAGCCTTGGCTTCTAACGACGCTCTTTCGACGAAGTTTTGGAGGTCTTCTTGTAAAATGCTGGAGGTACAGGTAGGCGTTAATACGATCAGGTCTGGGTGTTCTTCCGCATCTTTACGGGTGATATTATCTACTACCTTCTCCTGAGAACCACGGGCAAGGACATGTCTGTCTACAATGCTAGCTGTAACTGGGGTAAAATTTCTTTCTCGCTCCAACATCGATCGCATGACGTTGAAGTAGTCATCGCCTAGAGGCGCGTGCATAATTGCGTGGACGTTTTTGAACGAGCTAGCGACACGCAAGGTTCCTATATGTGCGGGACCAGCATACATCCAGTAAGCCAATTTCATATCTACGATACTCCCCTCTGTGAAATGCGAATCGTTGAATATTAAAGTCCGTTTGTTTGTTGATTGTCGCAAACATTGCGATCGCACTAAACACGGGGCGTTGAATGACTGTACGCGAGGAAGAATGGCTGTAATTATGATGGGACAATGAATTGGGATGTTCAAGTGGCAAGCGATCGCTTGATTCCCGCAATGATTCTTGATGTTTAGTTATATTCTGTTGTATTCAAAATGCTGCCTTGAAAGTCTTTGACTAAGATTGTATTTATATCTTTTGCTTCATTTCGAGGAGTAAAGTAATGGGTGATTTTAACTTATTCACATTCGAGGTTAATATTGTTTCTGTAGCTTGGGAATTTACGATACAAACTGTTCGGAAGTTACCCTTAAAACCACACTAGATAACTGCTGGTTCTATGCTTGCTACACTATTAGCTAATAAAAAACATTTCCCTTTCACCACTATCTTCAAGTTTTTAAAATTTATCTAGAAGAAAATTGGCTGGATTTTTTCTTGAGTTGGACAGGATTTTCACTTTGGGAGCTGAGATATTAGGTTTGCTTTTGATTTTGATAATTGCCAATCGATTGCTGAAATACTCTGCTTCAACTTGCAGTGCCTGGAGTCTGTATATTTCTGTCAGTTGTTGTTATAAATTCATATAAGAGAGCAGAGCGTTTTTTAGATATGTCCAACTTGTAGGATAAAACCAGTCTGATAAATATTTATATGAAATTATTGTTCGATCTCATATCCATTTCTACGCTTAGCGAATGGAAGTTAGAGAAGTAATTAGACTTATCGGGGAAAATGGTTGGTATTTAGCTCGAACTAGAGGTAGCCATCGTCAATACAAACACCCTACAAAATCTGGCTTAGTTACTGTTCCAGGAAAGCTGAGCGACGATCTTGCACCAGGAACATTAGATAGTATTTTAAAGCAGGCAGGTTTAAAGTAATGCGGTATCTAATTATTATTGAGGAAACAACAACTGGTTATTCAGCATATTCACCCGATTTACCTGGGTGTGTCTCCACTGGTGAAACTCGTGAAGAGTTGGAGCAAAATATGCGCGAAGCAATAGAGTTTCATTTAGAGGGACTTAAGTTAGAAGGTTACAAAATTCCTCAGCCGTCTACGTCATCTGTTTATATTGAAGTAGCAGCTTGATTAAATTTATCTTGCTACGGCTGAGTCATCACCATCAGACGAAAGACTTATTATCGAGTCGAACCTGTAGCGATCGCTTACAGCTAATGTATAAATCTTTACATCTAGGCGATCGCATCCAGGGAAATAAAGGGAGATTCTGATTCGAGTTTTTAGATTCAAAAGTTCGGGCAAATTTTAACTAAAAAACTTGAAGATTTTCTTATAAGCTTTCTCTTAAAAGCATTCTATAAGAAATTCCAATCGATTGCTTAGCTAGAACGCTCAAATCCTAGCAAAATAGTCATACATGTACTGCAATTTGCGGCATTTTAAATCTAAGCAGTTTTTATTTTGAAATGAAAAAATGACTGATAAATCAAGCTAATCAATCAACTATATGCAAACCATAATTCATTTTGTAAGATGCTCGTCTAGAGTGAAAATTCTGACAAAATCTTGAATTATGAAGAAAATTTGCCCAAATTTAGGTTTAACTCTAGCTACTTCGCTATTCCTCGCATCCTGTACCGGAGTACAGGAACAAGCTTCACAACTTAAAGACAAAGCCAATCAAGCTCAAAACATGGCTCAGCAAGCACAAGATGTGGCTAGCAAAACAACTAGCGCGCTGGGTAATTTGGGAAATCTTAAAGAAACCATTAGTCCTTTGACTGACGGCGCAGCGCAAACTTTATCTGCTGTAAAAGCTGGTAACTTTACAGCAGCACAAACGGAATTTACTAAGCTGCAAGATGGCTGGAAAGGATTAGAAAGTACTCTGAAGACAGTCTCCCCCGATGCTACCAAAACGATTGGCGAGAAAATTACAACTATTGCCACAGATCTGAAATCGGGTTCGCCAAATGTGGCAAAACTCACGACAGAATTGCAGGGACTTTCAACTGCATTCAATAGTCTTGTAACTAATAGCACTTCTGCAATTGCTACTAACACTAGCACCACGGAGACAGCAAATAGCAATGCTACGGCTATTCAAAGCAACTTATTAGCCATGAAAGATGAACTGGCTAAGGCAACTACTGCTGTAGAATCGCAGGATTTTGCAACTGCAAAAACTGCTTTTGGTGCTGCTCGCCAAACCTGGTATGAGTTTGGTGGTAGCGTGAAACAAAAATCTCCCGATACTTACCAAAGGCTAGAAGCAGGGGTGCAAGATGTGAATTCTGGACTGAGCAAAGCACAGCCTCCACGAGATACTGTTTTGACTAGCTTGAAGACGCTTTCTACCGATTTAGACGGCGTGAAATAATCATTTAGTAAGGTGGGCGTTGCTCACCCTACTCTAGGATTTCTATGACAATATTCCTGTACAAATATGTAATTAGTAATGCGATCGCTCGTGATACTATATTATCAATTACCTAGATGGTTTACTTCATAATGGAAATCTAAGCATTTTTTTAAAAATCAAAAATATTCCCATTATAAAGTAGATAATACCACAACTGCGAACCATATTCTATCCCGCCCCCTTATGTTTTTAACCTATCAACAATAGCTTGCACCTAAAGATTGAAATCGCCCAAGGCTTGACGTTGTGCTGCTAGTAAATCTTTAATTCCAAGTTCTGCCAAATCCATAATTCGATCCAATTGAGTGCGGCTGAAACTACCTGCTTCGGCGGTTCCCTGGAGTTCGATAATTTCTAATTGGTCGTTCATGACCACGTTGAAATCGATATCGGCAGCGACATCTTCTTGGTAGTTGAGGTCTAGAAATGGCACACCTTCAAGCAAACCTACAGAAACGGCGGCGATTTGGTGACGGATGGGCGATCGCGTCAGATCTCCCCGTTCTAAAAGCTTGGCGATCGCATCGGCAAGCGCCACAAACCCGCCTGTAATTGCTGTGGTTCTCGTACCTGCATCCGCCTGCAATACGTCAGCATCTACGGTGACTGTACGCTCTCCCAATGCTTCTAAATCGAGTCCGGCTCTCAAGCTGCGTCCGATTAACCTTTGAATCTCCTGCGTCCGTCCAGACAGCCTGTAGGTTTCTCGTTCTTGGCGTTGGTGGGTAGCAGTGGGAAGCATTCTGTATTCAGCCGTCAGCCAACCCTTGCCCGAACCTTCCAAAAATCTAGGGACTCCAGGCTGAATCGATACGTTACACAACACCTGAGTATCGCCGCACTGAGCTAAAACAGAGCCAGTGGCAAAACGAGTAAAATCCCGTGTAAAACTGATAGGACGCAGTTGATTTGCTAACCGATTATCCAAACGCTCCCAGGTCATGGTTCTTAGCTGTAGTGACCTAAATCAGAATACAGGGTCGAGCATACAGTTAACACTTTCGCTAGGCTTAATTTTTTGTAAACTTTTGGCGTGGAACATGTGGAGGGCGATCGCTATGCTGGGAAGTCAAAAGTCAAAATGCTGCAACAGAATCTCCGCCAACTGGGACTTATAGTAGCGATATTGCGACCCAGAGGATAGTTTCCTATTGACTAAAACATAGATGTAGTGTTTCACTAAGGAGTATTCTGCAAGACTACACTATATATCGCATATTGCAGTTTCTCCGAACTCAGCTTTAACTCAAGCATCTGGATAAAAGTGACTTTATGATTGCTCAGCTAGAGACCCCAACCGTTCATTCTCCTTGCCAACCACCATACACAGTTGAAGGATTAGTACAAGTCTTTACTTGCTCTCGTCGTACCTTTTTGACAAGCGTGATGGCACAGGCTTTAAGGGTTTCCGGTCAAGGGACTCCAGCGCTCATCGTCCAATTTCTTAAAGGTGGGATAAATCAGGGTCATTGTCATCCAGTTAAGTTGGGGCAAAACTTGGATTGGATTCGCTGCAATCTTCCCCGTTGCATTGACACGCCACAATTAGACGAATCCGAAAACCGTTCTTTACAAGAACTGTGGCAGCATACGCGCCAAGTTGTTTCCCAAGGGCAGTACTCATTGGTAGTATTAGATGAATTAAGCGTGGCTGTCGAATTTGGCTTAATCCCTCTGGCAGAAGTCTTAGATTTTATTCAAAATCGCCCCAAGCACGTCGATGTGATTTTGACTGGCTCGAATATGCCTCAACCCGTACTCGATGTGGCAGATCAGATTACAGAAGTACGGCGCAGCCACCAGATGTAAGTTTTTCTAGGCTAGAATGCCTGTGAATTTCTTATATAAATAGTGCCTCCTAAAGCGCTATGTCGCGCGTTCGAGACGTACCAGTCCCGTAATTTAAGATATGAAGTCAGGCAGAGCGATCGCAATTGCCATCAATTTCTAAATTGCATATCTCTTTCGATAAATTGTATTTCTTGATGTAAGGCTTCTAATTCTTTGTGAGTCTCTTCCAGCTCAATGCGAGTTGTATCAAGTGCCGTTTTTGTTTCCTGACATGTTTCCGAAACTCTGGCTAATTCCGAATATTTGTATTCTAGTTTTTCTATGATTTGTTGGCGATCGCTGACATCGATGAACGTCAAGTTAACTCCCAGCAAATCATTATTTGTGCTGAAAACAGGTGCGATAAAAATATCGAGATACTTTGTTCCTTCTGAAGTTATCCACTTAATATTTTTCAAATTGACTGGACGACGATCGCAGTAAAATTTGCCGATCGCAACATGGGAACTCACTAACTTTCCGGGTAAAAGTTCTGAAAACGGAAGGCTCCAATCGGAGAGCGTTAATCTAAATAAAAAGTTTGCCTGTTCGTTAGCAGCAACTAAACGATTATTCAGATCGACCGATAGCTGAGCAAAAGGACTTGTCTCAAATGCAGCTTGCCAAAAGCATAGTTGGGAGACTAGTGAATCGCTAGCTTCCTTTAGGCGAAATTTAGGAGTGATTGAGAGGCGATCGCCTAACTCCAAATGTAGTCCTTTGATATAAATTCGATGCTTGATATTGTCTAGCATGAAAATCGGTCTTTGAGCGGTCAGTGTTTCATGCTTACCTAGAAAGAGAAAGCCGTTGTTTTTCAGCGCAAAATGAAAGCGAACCAGAATTCTTGCTTGGATATCTGGATTGAAATACATTAGGGTATTACGGCACGCCAGCAAATCGATTTTGGACATCGGTGCATCTTCAGCTAGGTTATTACAACCACAGATGACCCTACGGCGAAGTCTGCGATCGAACGCATAGCCTTGCTCGGTTGGCTCAAAGTATTTCTTGAGTAAATCTGGAGCAAGTCCTTTCACTTCATTCGCGCGATAGACCCCTTGTCGGGCTTGTTGAAGGGCAACTTTATCCACATCGGTAGCATAGAGTTGAACTCGCTGCAAACACGACTCAATTCCCAAAGCTTCTGCAAACAAAATGAGTAAACTGTAAACTTCCTGCCCAGAAGCACAGCCCGCACTCCAAACGCGAATCGGTTCGTCAGGCTGTTTGCTAGCAATAATTTGAGGCACGATATTGCTGGCTAGATAATCCCAAGCTTCGCGATCGCGAAAGAAACTAGAAACGTTAATCAGTATGGAGTCTAAAAGCTCAATCCACTCTTGAGAATGGCTTTGCAAATACTGTAAATAGTCCTGATAGCGCTCAATGTGGAGCTGCTGCATTCGGCAAGAGAAACGCCGCATTAAGGTAGGGCGTTTGTAGCCTGTAAAGTCACAACTCTGGTTGCGTTTGAGGTAGTCTAATAACGCTTCAAAATCTCGATCGAGTTCGGGGGCTTCATTAATAAATTTTAAAGTTTATCTTGGTAGTTTAAAATTCTTAATACAAAACTTATTGCGACTTCAGCGAAAATAGCCAGCCGATCGCGGTTGCTCCTGACTCAACTCCCAAACTTTCGACATGGAACGTCCCATTGTGGAGTTCGACCGAGTATGGTGTCTCTATGCTACTGACACTGACATTGTGTCGCTCTACCAGTTTTCTTTCGTTACCCTCAATAGACTGGGGCGGATCGATCGAGTTAACCTAGACTAGAGAGCGAGGCTCTCAGGTAAAATCCGCTCTAAAAATTGAGTCATAATTGAGATTTTAGATTTGTGATTCATCCAAAATCCCAGTCTCTCGCTAGCGATCGCCAACACTCAACTCAAAATCCAAGATCGGTGGTGGTTCTAGGTGCTGGGGCTTGGGGAACGACGTTAGCATCTCTCGCAGCAGCTAATGGTCATCGCGTGCAAGTGCGATCGCGGCGCGATGGGGCAATTTCGCCTAGCGAGATCGAACGTGCGGATGTAGTTGTTTCTGCTGTCTCAATGCAGGGTGTAGCAACAGTCGTTCGAGAAATTCAGACTTTACCACTCTTGCCGACAACAATTTTTGTCACGGCAACCAAAGGACTCGATCCGGTCACAACTCTCACCCCAGCCCAGATTTGGCAGGCGGCTTTTCCCGATCGCTCGGTAGTTGTACTGTGCGGTCCTAATTTAGCCAAGGAAATTCAACAAGGATTACCCGCTGCAACTGTTGCTGGTAGTACTGACGACAACGCCGCAGTAGCAGTGCAAGCAGTATTTTCTTCACCGCAGTTCCGCGTTTATACCAATTCCGACCCTTTGGGCGTAGAGTTGGGGGGAACGCTGAAAAATGTGATGGCGATCGCGGCGGGTGTTTGCGATGGTTTGCAGTTGGGTACAAATGCTAAAGCTGCACTCGTTACCCGTGGACTGACGGAAATTATCCGCATCGGCAACAGCTGGGGAGCAAAAACAGAAACTTTTTACGGTCTATCTGGTTTGGGCGATCTGCTGGCAACTTGTAACAGTCCCCTCAGTCGTAATTATCAAGTTGGATATCAACTCGCCCAAGGTAAAACCCTGTCCGCAATTCTCGCTCACCTAGAAGGAACAGCTGAAGGCGTGAATACGACTCAGGTACTCATGCAACGCGCTCGCCAGCAAGACATCTATATGCCGATTACGGCTGAAGTTTATCGTCTCCTGCAAGCGGAAATTACACCCAAGCAAGCGCTGGAAGCACTGATGCTGCGCGACCTCAAATCGGAATTATTGTAGAGGCGATGGTTCGACCGAATCGCTCCTACGTAAATCCACACAAATTTCATAAAACTTTACGCGATCGCGGCTGATTCTCCGAAATTTCTCAGGCAAAAATTGTAGTTTACACTGGGGTGCGATCTCACACATTTATCTTAAATCGCGTTTATTCTTGAAACGCTTATTTTCCGATACTTTTCAGCCTTTCAACAAGATATTGAAACCAAATTGCTGCTTTAAGTATCCGCAATCCTAACATCCGTAGCAGTATCAGTTCGTACTTGAATTCACTAGAAAATTTGGAGTTATTCCTGAAGTTAGTGGGCGCGATCGTCAAGTTTCCTCGTAAATCTAGCAGCAAGATGTTAGTTCGCCAAGATCGCTGGGAACAATAGCATCAGCAACAAGAAGCAACCGAGTGAAGTCTATTGTCACCTGGAGCAGTTGAGATAACCCCTATGCAAGCACTATCTTTTTACGCGGACGCAGCCTACGAACCCCAATCAGCACCCCAGCGCTTTCGGTCAGATTATCCAGAAGATGATACCGATCTGGGCGTAGATGACCTGCTGACTTTGGATATTGACTCTAACGAGCGGGAGAGCCTACAACCTGGTGTTACCCGTCGGACTACAGACCTAGTTCGTTTATACCTGCAAGAGATCGGTCGCGTCCACCTGCTAGAAAGAGATGAAGAAGTTTCCGAAGCTCAAAAAGTGCAGCGTTATTTGCGAATGCGGGCGCTGTGCGTCAGTCATGCAGCAAAGGACGACTCGATTATCAAAACATACATCACCCTAATTGAAGCCCAAGAGCGCCTGACCTCCGAGCTAGGACACCGCCCCTCTTTAGAACGATGGGCTGCTAGCGCTGGTATATCCGTGATGGAACTCAAACCCGCTTTGGCAGTTGGGAAGCGCCGTTGGGCTGAAATTGCCAAAATTACCGTCGAAGAATTAGAGCAAATTCAAAACGACGGGATTCATGCCAAAGAACACATGATCAAGGCGAATTTACGCCTAGTTGTTTCAGTTGCGAAAAAGTATCAAAATCGCGGTTTGGAACTGCTAGATCTGGTTCAAGAAGGTACTCTGGGGTTAGAAAGAGCGGTAGAAAAGTTCGATCCTACCAAAGGTTATCGCTTCAGCACCTACGCTTATTGGTGGATTCGTCAAGGTATTACCCGCGCGATCGCCACCCAAAGCCGTACCATCCGTCTTCCAGTTCACATTACAGAAAAACTGAATAAAATTAAGAAAGCTCAGCGAAAACTGGCGCAAGAAAAAGGTCGTACCCCTACAATCGAAGATATTGCGCTCGAATTGGAGATGACTGCGCCTCAAGTACGGGAAGTGCTACTGAGAGTTCCTCGTTCCGTATCTTTGGAAACAAAAGTTGGGAAGGAAAAAGATACTGAGTTAGGAGATTTACTCGAAAACGACAGTATTTCCCCTGAAGAGTTGCTCATGCGTGAAGCTCTCCATCGAGATTTACAGCAACTTTTAGCAGATTTAACCGATCGCGAACGGGATGTTATTTTGATGCGCTTTGGTCTGGGAGACGGACACTGTTACTCTCTAGCCGAAATTGGACGCGCTTTAGACTTATCACGGGAAAGAGTGCGTCAAATTGAATCTAAAGCACTACAAAAGCTACGACAACCCAAACGACGCAATCGCGTGCGGGATTACTTAGAGTCCTTGAGCTAACAATTTGAGCTAACAACATCGATCGGGTGAAGGATCGTGACCGTGTTTTTTACAACCTAGTTAGATTCACTTTCATTCTTCGTTCTTCACCTCTTCTGCCTATTTTTTAGCCAGAAGATTTTTATTATCTGTAAACTACGACTCTCTTTTCTTAAAAATCATTCTCAATAGTTATAGCTTGTTGACACTTCAACCAATAATTGACTATACTTATCAATTATTAAGCTTGCTTAAAAAGGTGGTTATGACTGCATACTCAGCTACCTCACTTAAGGCAGAACTCAACGAGCGGGGTTGGCGACTCACACCGCAGCGCGAAACGATCCTACAGGTTTTTCAAGAACTGCCTAGAGGAAAACATCTAAGTGCGGAAGAGCTTTACCAACAATTAGAAACTCAAACAGCAGGAATCAGTCTGTCAACGATTTATCGCACTCTAAAGTTAATGGCGCGGATGGGAATTCTGCGTGAGCTGGAGTTAGGAGAGGGACATAAACATTACGAGATCAATCAGCCTTACCCTCACCACCACCACCATTTAATTTGTGTTAGGTGCAATAAAACAATCGAGTTTAAAAACGATTCCATCTTAAAAATTGGCTCAAAAACAGCTGAAAAGGAAGGGTATCATTTGCTCGATTGCCAACTAACAATTCATGCTGTTTGTCCTTCTTGTCAAAGAGCGTTGTTGCCGATCTAGAATCTTGGTGTTATTGGTTGTCGGTTGTCGAGCGCAGCTTGCTCTTCACTGGATTTTCTCAATGTTACCTGCTTTGATCCAGCCTTCGCGATCGCTATCCGATAAGCGAACTCTTTGCCAATTTTTATCTGGACTTGCTTCTAAAACTACGATTTGTTGATTGTATTCCAACCCGCCGATGCGTTCAGCACCCGCTCCAGGCTCGGCACGGAGACTTAAGCCTTTTTCCCAAGACACCCTAGCTCTATAGGTTCCTGGCGCTAGAGGCTCAGTAGAATTAGTGTCAGAATCCGCTTTCTCGATCGTAGATTCAGCGTTATTAGTATTATCGGGATTAGATATTTCAGGCTGTGCTTGCTGTTTCGGAGCAGGCACAGCTTTTGGTTTTTGGTTGAGTTCGTTAGCAAAAGTCGGCTTAGGCGGATGAGTTGTGACTCTATACATAAAATATAAAGCAATTGCGGCGCTACCACCAGCCAAGATCGCCAGCGCTAAGCTAACACCCAGGACAAATTTAGCTGCTCCTGCCAAAGTCATGGCGATACCCTACTATTGTCCCATAATCACTACAGCACGAATCCTAGCATAATCGTCTGAATGTAGTAGATTTTTTAATTATTGGTAATTGGTAATGGGTAATTGGTAATTGGTAGTTGCCCCTCTGCTCCCTGCTCCCTGATAACTGATAACTGTTCTACTGCAATTGCCGCTGAATTCGGTTGCTCAGGCTGCTGTGTTTAGAGGCAAGACGGGCTTTTCCAGCCGCTGCCCAATCTTGCAAAAACTGAATTTGTTCTTGGGCAGTACGGGCAAGAGGAATGATTTGACTCGCCGCCTCTAAAATGTCGTCAGTAGTAAAGTCTCGATTTTGACTGAAGCCGATGTGCATGGCTTCCACGATTGTTTGCTCGATTTCTGCCCAGAAAAATCAGGAGTTTCGTAGGCAAGGCGATCGAGATCGTAACTTTTGAGATTATGCGATCGCAGGCGAGATAAATGGACGGTGAAAATTGCTTTGCGTTCTTCCTGAATCGGTAAACCAACAAAAAAGATTTCGTCGAATCTGCCTTTACGCAACATCTCGGGTGGTAAAGCATGAATATCGTTGGCAGTAGCAACGACAAACACGGGAGAAGTTTTTTCTGCCAACCAAGTGATAAATGTTCCAAAGACGCGGCTAGTCGTGCCAGCATCGCCTTTTGCTCCCAACCCGGCAAAAGCTTTATCAATCTCATCTACCCAGAGAATACAGGGAGATAGAGCTTCTGCGACTTGAATCATTTGTCGGGTGCGAGATTCCGATTCTCCGACCAAACCACCGAATAATCGCCCCACGTCCAAGCGTAACAAAGGTAAGTGCCAGTGATGGGCGATCGCCTTAGCTGTTAGCGATTTACCCGTTCCCTGAATTCCAACTAACATCAGTCCGCGTGGATGGGGTAAACCATATGCCCTAGCGCGTTCGCTAAATGCTCCACCCCGACGTAACAACCAATCTTTGAGATTGTCTAAACCGCCAATATCCGAAATTTTTTCAGTGGCAGGGTAAAAGTCAAGAATTTGAGTTTGGCGAATGGTCTGGCGCTTTTCTTCCAAAACCAATTCGACATCTTCCGGTTGAATCTCTCCGTGAGAGGCGATCGCTCTTGCTAGTACCCGCCGAATCCGTTCGATCGATAATCCTTGGCACGAACGCACGAGTTCATCTACCGTTTTAGCCTCTAAAGATTGCCCTGTGGCTGCCAAAAGGCGTTCTACCTCCAACTTAATCTCAGCGGCTGCGGGTAGGGGAAATTCTAAAATGGTTAAAACTTCACCCAATTCTTCCGTAGTGACGATTCGTGGCGACAGCAAGACGATATTTTTCGGTTGCGATTTGAGTACCCGCGCTAAGTTGCGGAGTTTGCGCGACACGGAAACATCTTCTAAAAAGCGATGAAAATCACGCAAAATAAAAACTGCCGGAGCCGAAGCAGGCAGTTTCTCGACAAATTCTAGAGCTTGTAGAGGATTGCGACGACCGAAACCAGCATCGTTAGGATTACCTTGGTAGCCATCGACAAAATCCCAAGTATAGACAGCGCGATTTCCTTGGATGCGGGCTTCTTCCCGAATTGCTACTTCGGCTCGTTCTTCCTCATAGGTAGGAATATAGACGATCGGGTAGCGGGCGCGTAGCAACAGTGCAAACTCTTCGCGGAAGCTCATATCAGGTGTCCCTAATTAGACAAGTGATTTTTCAAGGATTCTAAAGATGCCCAGCGGCGATCGCTTGATGGTTCTGACGGTTCTTCTGGCTGCGGCGATAGTTGAATGCCCTGACACAGACTGTCACACAACTGACGCTGAGGCATGGCTAGACATAACTGCTGGTACAACCACTCCCCAGGATCGAAATGACCTGTAGGCTGTAAAGTTTCGACCAGATCTTCAAATGCGACTTCTAACTCGATCGCAGTTTCTTCTTTACCTGCTTCTGGATCTAGCCAAATAATTTCTGAAGCTTCTACTTTCAGGCGATGGTTGTACTGTTGCAAACAGCGATGGCAAGTTAAGGTAACGATGGTTTCTACCTGAGCTGAAACCTCTAAGTAGTTGCCACCGTGTTGCACGCGCACCTGACCACGCACCGGAGTTAGGGTGTCTAGATCGGGTAAGAACTCATCAACCTCGATGACCCTAGTTTTTTGCGGTGCTGTGGTCAGATGAGGAATGTAAATTGCCTCCATAGGGCTTGCCAAGTTGTAAATTAAATAATCTCAAATCCTTAATTCCGAATTCCGAATTCCGAATTCCGAATTCATTTCCAGTCTAACTACTACCGATCGTGCGAATCACCAACTGACGATGCGGTTCTTTGCCACGACTGAAACTTTCTAAATCGGGAAAATCCTTCAAAAAAGTATGAATTTGCCTCCTTTCAGCGGACGAAAGAGATTTGATCTCCACCTCTTGTCCTGTGGTACGGACTTGTTCTATCGCTGAGGTGGCGATCGCTTGAATTTCTGCTTGTCGCCGCAAACGATAGCCATCCAGCTCAATTATATAAGCGGCTTGCCGTTCCTGAGGTTGATTTAAATTCAGGGTAGCATTAGCAAGATACTGAATGGCATCTAGAACCGAACCTTCCGCACCAATCAAAGCTTGGACTTGCTCTGGTGGTAAACTAGTCTGCTCGATTGTCAGCCAATAACTATCGTGTTCTTCTGGGTCGCTGTTTGCTGTCTTTGGGGTTTGCAGTTTAGCTGTAACTTGAGTAGAGACTCCTGACAGTTGCAGGAGTTGCTCTAGCCATTGCTGACCCCGCTGCCCGATCTGCTCGTCACTCATGATTTAGCCTGAAGGTTTCTCTTTTTTCTTCCGCCCTGGTTCAAAAGGAAGCGACTGACGACCTGCATCGTCTCCTGCTTTAGCATCTGCTGCTTCGACAAGCTTTTGTAAGTTTTCTGGCAGGGGTTCGCGGGAAACAATGTATGTCTGGAGTGTTTGGAATATATTCGCAATCAGCATGTACATCAACACGCCAGCAGGTAGCGGGAAGAACAAAAACATCCCTGAGAAAATAATTGGGGTGATCTTGTTGACTGTATCTTGTTGGGGATTGTTAGAGGTAGAACCTTGACCGGATAGCACTTGGTTGAGATAGAGACTTAGACCAAAACCAATCACCATTGCCACAATATCCCAATGGATCGTTCCGTCTTCATCAAAAGCGCCAACTCTGCCGAGGGCATCAATAAATAAAAAGCCCTTGTTAGCTGCAAGTCCAGGGATTGTTGCTTGAATTGTCACATCACCTGGTTGGAGGGCTTCGATAGTACCGTTTTCATCAATTTTTATCCTTTCTTCCCCTTTAGTGACTTTCCATTTGGGGACGAGATTGGTGTCGGGATACTCTGCTGCTAGGGCTGAGAAAGGCTTGCCCTCTGGAGTTTGAAAATCAATTTTAGTTTTGTCCCCGACCACCAATTTATTACCACTGGGCAAGATCGCCGCAACGCGAGCGTGAACGCCATCGGTTATGTAAATGTTTTGCGGCGGAGTGGTAAAAGCCTGCGGCTGAATGCGTTCGATCTGTTCTTGGGGAAAGACTTGCAGGTTGACGTTGTAGTTGATATCCGAAAACGGCGAGCCCCGCAGCGTCGCGAATAGGGCGAACAGTACGGGCATTTGCAGTAAGACTGGCAAACATCCTGCCAATGGATTGCCAAATTCTTTGTAAACAGCGCCCATTTCCTCCTGCATTTTGGCAGGATTGTCTTTATAACGCTCTTGAATCTCTTTGACGCGCTTTTGCATCAAAGGTTGAGTAACTCGCGTGCGGCGCATCGTCCGAATCGATCCGGCACTCAGCGGATAGAGCGCAAAGCGAATCACCAGTGTCAAGGCTACGATCGCCAACCCGTAGCTCGGCACGATCCCATAGAAAAAATCTAGGATCGGCAACATGACGTTGTTGGAAAGAAACCCTATACCAAAATCCATTATCTTGAAGTCAACCTGAAATAATTTGTCATTCGTCTGAATCTAATCTATCCGATTTTAGTCATCGGTCATTTGTCATCAGTCATTTGCCAACCAATGACAAGCGATCGATAACTAACAACAGAGAACTACTAATTGCTTACATAATATTCTCAAGTTGTAGCTTTGGTTTTGACTTGAGGATTTTTTTCGGCTGCCTTTTCGCTGATATAGTCGTATAGTTCGCGGAATTTGGGAACCGATCGCATTTCCAAACGGCTACCGTTTCTTAAAGTTAGTACCATATCGCCCCATAAACCGAAGCCACGCGGCACTTTCACAATTTTGACAATTTCAGCATAAATGATATCGGTGCGATCGCGCCCCATCCAGCCGCCTGTAACAGAAATACGGCGATTTGTGATGCGGTAGCGCAACCACAATGCCCGTACAATTGCACCAACTGTTAAGGGGATACCAATCAGCGTCAGCCCGATGAGCAGGTTAATAATTAGATCCCCAACGTGAGGACCACCTTCGTAGTAAACTTCTTCACGAATTCCCATTAAGCACCTCGGCTGCTACCAATAACTGCTCTAATTCTTGCAGAAATTGTTTGGTTACGCACTCCTGTCGTGCTGCTGATGGGTGAACGATAACTACCAGTAACCATCCAGGTGAAATTCGCGGCAATAGACAGCGAAAGGCAACCCGCAGTTGTCGCTTAATCCGATTGCGAACGACTGCTTTTTTACTCACTTTTGTGCTGATGGAAATACCGATCCGTGTAGGCGCACCTACTTTATGCGTAGCTGTGGCTAGCTTGCCATCTGCTACTGAAGTTGTGGCATTTTGCATTCGCAAAGCTCTCAAAGTCATGCGATCGCTGTTGCGCCGTATTCCAGCTCGAAATACGGCGCGAAAGTCTTCTCTACTTGAGAGCCGATTTACTTTTGACAAACCCAAATGACCAGTTATCAGTGAAGAACGGGAGTAGGGAGCAGGGAGCAGGGAGTAGGGAAAAGTTGTCAGCAGCTAGTTAATTGTCTCTTGCAAAAGCGCCAATTACCAATTACCACTCACTACTCACTGATTCAGTCACTTCTATTAGGGACTTTAGACAGTGAGGCGATGACGACCTTTTCTGCGGCGCGCTCTAATCACGTTTTGTCCGTCGGGGGTACGCATCCGAGCGCGAAACCCAGATGTTCTCTTTCTTTTGCGGTTAGTACCTTCCAGCGTGCGTTTCATAAATCTGCTCTCTCAGTTATTCGGAATTTTTAGCTAAAAAAGTCACAATCTGCAATTTTAGCATGAAACCTTCGTAACCAGATAGTTGTTGTAGAGACGTTACGAGTAACGTCTCTACAACAACCGCCGATCGCCGATTAACTGATAGTAACGATCCACGTTCCCAGATAGCGCAGTAGCGGTACGTCTCCAGGTGTTTGAATCTGACAGTTAAAGTAGAAAGTACCACCAGAGCTAGGATTTTTCACGTTCGAGAAGACCAATTCCACTCTGCTACCAGCTGGAACGGGTTCTTTAGGATAAATATCGACTTTATGATTTTCCTTATCCCAAACAACTTCTTGCAACGGCACTTTATCGCCTTTAATCCGCACCTCAATCCGATCGGTGTCAAATTTACCTTTAAAATAGTCCGGGTAGGAAATAGAAAACTGCGATACTGCCAAGTTCAGCTTTTTCTGTGGAATTCTCAACCGATAGCGATCCCAGCCGCTAGTTTGTCCGCCAAAGTCTAATTTGTAGGGGAGTTGATTCTCGCGCTTTACGCCACTCCAGAGAGTAAATCCTGATGTACCCTGAGCGGATGATACAAGGGGCAACCCAGTTAGTAATAAGCCAGAAACGGCGATCGAGGCAAGTAGGCGACGCATAAAATCTCCTTCGGACAACAATTGTAATGAGCCGCACTCCTCACAAGCAAGAATAGTGCGTTACTAAGTCTAATTTACTAGAACTCGCTCGCTCTCTACAGACGCTGCGTGTTAGTTATTAGTTGCAGTTGTCAGGGAGCAGGGAGTCGGGAGTCGGGAGCAGGGAGCAGGGAGACAAGGGGGACAAGGGGGACAAGGGGACAAGGGGACAAGGGAGACAAGGGAGACAAGGGAGACAAGGGGGACAAGGGAGACAAGGGAGACAAGGGGGACAAGGGAGACAAGGGAGACAAGGGGACAAGGGGGACAAGGGGACAAGGGGGACAAGGGAGACAAGGGCGACAAGGGGGACAAGGGAGACAAGGGCGACAAGGGGGACAAGGGAGACAAGGGCGACAAGGGGGACAAGGGGGAAAAAATTCTCCCTTGTGTCCTCCCACACTTCCCACCCCCCATTCTTTACTGGTCACTGATAACTGACAATTGCTCGCTCAATTACGAATTACAAATTACAAATTACGAAATATAAACTTTTTGTTATAAAAATTGAGTTGTTGAGTCACACAATTGATAGTTGTCTACGCTACAGTCATCAAGATACCTTTTGAGCAAGTTTTATTTAATAGTTTTATCTTAGTTCTAGACAAAACCCGAACAAAACGCAGACTAAATCGGGTGCTATTACAATTGCTTGATATGTTAAGAAAAAAGATTACAGCAGGCTTGTCAGCAGAGGTAGTCATTCACTTTCATCTGGCAATTCCTAAAAGAAGTTAAAGAGGTAGATCTCAGCTTTGAAGCGCAACATAAGATCGAAAAAATGTGAGGATCGATCGCAAGATCTGCAATTTTTGCATTGTTATGATGCCAAAAATAGATTGCAATTGGTAAAAGAGGAGTAGGGAGATTAAGTATTACTCGATCGCGAGAAAACTGCTAACAAAGCGCAAAGATTTGCGATCGCGCGAGAGGAAGAATTTAGCTGTTGTGTTAACGGAGAAGTCATGAAAATAGCGGTGGCAAAAGAAATCGAAGTTGGAGAGCGTCGGGTCGCTCTAGTACCAGATGTCGTTGCCCGATTGGTAAAACAAGGTGTAGAGGTGTGGGTAGAAGCGGGAGCTGGCGATCGCGCTTTCTTCTCGGATGCAGCCTACGAAGCCGCAGGAGCCAAAATCGTTAGCGATCCGGGATATCTGTGGTGGGAAGCAGACGTGTTGCTGAAAGTAGGAGTCCCCAAGAACGCGAAGATGGACGCTCGGAAGTGGAAATGTTACGGGAAGGAGCTGTATTAATTAGTTTCCTCAATCCCTTGGGAGAACCTGCGATCGCCAAGCGGCTAGCAGAACGGCGAATTTCAGCCTTTAGCATGGAGATGATCCCCCGCACGACTAGAGCGCAGAGCATGGATGCTTTGTCTTCTCAAGCTTCGATCGCGGGTTACAAAGCAGTGCTAATTGGAGCGGCAGCTTTACCCAAGTACTTTCCCATGTTAACAACAGCGGCGGGGACAATCGCCCCAGCCAAAGTATTCATAATTGGTGCGGGAGTAGCAGGATTACAGGCGATCGCCACTGCAAGACGACTGGGAGCAGTTGTAGAAGCTTTTGATATTCGTCCGGCGGTGAAAGAAGAAGTCCAAAGCTTGGGAGCCAAGTTTGTTGAAGTGCAGTTAGAAGAAGAAACTGTAGCTGCTGGCGGCTATGCAAAGGAAGTTTCGGAAATAGCAAAACAGCGCACTCAACAAGCGATCGCGGAACACGTCAAGCTATCAGACGTAGTTATTACCACTGCACAAGTCCCTGGTAGAAAAGCACCGATCCTCGTGACAGAAGAAATGGTAGCGCAGATGAAGCCAGGTTCGGTAGTGGTCGATTTAGCCGCAGAACAAGGTGGTAACTGTGCTTGCACAGAGCCAGGAAAAGACGTACAGCGCAATGGTGTTACCATCATCGGCACGATCGATCTCCCCTCATCCGTACCCATCCACGCCAGCCAATTGTATGCCAAAAACCTGCTGTCACTGGTGCAGTTGATGATTAATAAAGAAGATAAAAGCCTTCAGCTCAACTTTGAAGACGACATCATCGAAGCAGCCTGTATTACCCACGCTGGAGAAATTCGCAATTCACGGGTAAAGGAAGCCTTGGCAACACTAGTGGGGATTGGTAATGGGTAAAACAAAAGTCAAAAGTTAAAAGTCAAAAGTCAAAAATAATTCCGACTCCCGACTCCCGACTCCCGACTACCAAAAGGAGGATTAATTCATGACAGAAGCTTTAATTGCCGCTTTATTTGTGTTTGTTTTGGCATCGTTTGCGGGATTTGAGGTGATTAATAAAGTCCCGCCGACACTGCACACGCCTTTGATGTCTGGTTCTAACGCAATTTCAGGGATTGCGGTGATCGGTGCTTTGCTGGTTTCTGGTCCTCAAGAATCAAATTTATCAGTGATTTTGGGCTTGATTGCCGTGATTTTAGCCACAATTAACGTTGTCGGTGGTTTTTTAGTCACCGATCGCATGTTGCAAATGTTTAAGAAAAAAGAGGTGAAAGCGTGAGCGATTTTCTGCCAACTGGGATTCAGCTAACTTATTTAGTTGCTGCCTCTTTATTTATTATTGGTTTGAAAAAACTGAGTTCGCCTGCAACAGCGCGTAACGGTAATCTGTTGGCGGCGATCGGGATGCTACTGGCGATCGTGGCAACGCTGCTCGATCGCCAGGTGTTGAACTATCAAATGATTGTAGTGGCTTTGGCGATCGGTTCGGCAATAGGTGCGATCGCGGCTTACAAAGTCCAAATGACTGAAATGCCTCAAATGGTAGGCTTGCTCAACGGTTTAGGTGGTGCTGCTTCTGCTTTAGTGGCAGTTGCCGAGTTTTGGCGATTGTTGGGAACTGCCGAACCAGTGCCGCTCGATGCCAATATCTCCATGCTGCTAGATGTCTTTATCGGTGGCATCACCTTCACGGGTAGTATGCTGGCTTTTGCCAAGCTACAAGGACTGATTAGTGGTTCCCCGATTACATTTCCCTTGCAGCAACCAATCAACGCTCTGCTGCTAATTAGTTACATCGTAGGTAGCGGCTTTTTGTTGGTCGATCCGACTAATTTACCCGTATTTTTGGGATTAGTCGCTGTTTCCCTGGTTCTAGGGGTGATGTTCGTCGTCCCCATCGGTGGAGGCGATATGCCTGTGGTGATTTCGCTGTTGAACTCCTTTTCTGGTTTAGCAGCAGGTGCGGCTGGTTTCGTAGTCATGAACAACGTGCTGATCATCTCTGGTGCATTGGTAGGCGCTTCGGGATTGATCCTGACGGAGATCATGTGTAAAGCGATGAACCGCTCCCTGATTAGCGTTTTATTCGGTGCTTTTGGTGGCGGTGGCTCGGCTAGTGGTGCTGGTGGTGCTGCCGCAGGCGATCGAGCTACCCGTTCTGTAGATGCTGAAGAAGCCGCAATGATGTTGGGTTATGCTCGTTCTGTAGTGATCGTTCCTGGTTATGGGATGGCAGTAGCTCAAGCACAGCACACCGTTCGGGAGCTTGCCGATCAACTAGACAGATTGGGTGTAGAAGTCAAATATGCCATTCATCCTGTAGCGGGACGGATGCCGGGACACATGAACGTGTTGTTGGCAGAAGCAAACGTGTCTTACACCCAGTTGTACGACATGGATGATATCAACCCCCAGTTCGATCAAACTGATGTGGCTTTGGTAATTGGTGCAAACGATGTTGTCAATCCTGCCGCACGGCACGATACCGCGAGTCCGATTTATGGAATGCCGATTTTAGAAGTAGACAGAGCAAAGCATACAATCGTGATTAAGCGAGGCATGAGTACGGGTTTTGCAGGGGTAGACAATGAGTTATTCTACAAAGACAAAACCATGATGTTTTTTGGTAGTGCTAAAGATGCCGTAGCGAAGTTAGTATCGGAAGTGAAGCATCTGTAGGAATTTGAAATTTTGGTTCTTGCGCAGCTGAAGGCAAATTTCATCATAATTGGTTTCATGTAGGGGCGCACACCTGTGCGCCCCTACATATTGCGCCCCTACGTGTTGTGTTTGGATAAATTCATGGGGAATGGAGCTAATTTTCGTCAGCGAGTTTTAGTCTGTCAAAACCGTACTTGTCGCAAGCAAGGTGCGCGTAAGGTGCTAGCAGCATTTCAAGCGCAGTTAGTTCCTGGGGTGGAAATCGAGAGTAGTAGTTGTTTGGGACAATGCGGTATGGGACCAATGGTATTAGTTTTGCCAGAAGAGGTTTGGTATTGCGGGGTACGTGCTGATGAAGTTTTGGCGATCGCCCAACGCCACCTTAGAGAGGGGAAACCCGTCACTGCTATGCTGTACAAGAAGTTTCATCATTAGCAGTTAATCCCATCAGAAGTTAATCCCATGCATCAACTCCCCGATCGCAAACCCGTCAGCGTTTGGAATTATAAGCCTTGGTGGTGTCAGCCTTGGTCAATTTTCCTTACAGGTGTAACGCTCATTAGCGGTAGTTGGTTGTTAGTTAAAACTTGGTGGCTGACGATTCTCGTTGCCATACCCGTACTCACCTGGATGACTTTTTTTCTCTTCATTTACCCCAGGGTAGTCATACAAAATGGTATTTTGGACGCACTGCCACCTAACGATGAATAGACTGCGATCGCGGTGGCAAGCGATCGAACAAGAACACTCGCACTGCACCAAGTTAGCATGGGAGCAATCTTGCCATCCCTGGCAAACTGTATATGGAACAAACGCATCTGGATTGGTTAATCGAGCTGAGCGAGCGGGAATTACTGCCTGGATTACAGATTGACAGCATCGAACCCCATAACCCTGTAGTCGTCAGTAAAGTTCCTTCTCCTTGGCAATTACTAGGAACGGGGAATTATGCCGCAGTATTCTATCACCCCAGCCAGCCAGATCGAGTCGTGAAGGTCTATGCACCCAATCGTCCGGGTTGGACGGAGGAAGTAGAAGTTTACCACCGTTTGGGTTCCCATCCTGCTTTTTCTGAATGTTTATATGCTGAGGAAGGCTGGTTAGTTCTGAAGCGGTTGTATGGCATGACTCTATACGACTGTATGCACCAGGGAATACCAATTCCAAAGCAAGTCATTAAAGACATCGACGCAGCTTTAGACTACGCCCGTAAGCGCAAACTGCATCCCCACGATGTCCACGGTCGGAATATTATGATGTGGGAAGGCAGGGGATTTGTAGTCGATGTTTCTGACTTCTTGCACGAAGAAGCTTGCTCGGCATGGCAAGATTTAAAGAAAGCTTACTACTGGCTGTATCTGCCGATTCTTTACCCACTACGGCTGCGAATGCCTTATTTTATTTTAAATATTGTCCGCAAGTCCTACCGTTTGTATCGTCGTTTTGTTTCTAATTGGTAATTGGTAGATGGTAATTGGTAGTTGGTAGTTGATGATTCAAGTACTTTAAATAACAGCTCTAAACTATGTCAAGTCCTCTCCGGCGCTTAAAATTTTTACCGTGGCGATCGCTATTCCTACTTTCTATCCTTGTAACGCTGATTGTTGTCGTTATAGATTTCTTTTTTATTGTCGGCTCTGACTTATCGCCAGCATTAGCACGGATCGTCGGCTTAATGTATGGTGGCAGTTTAGGTGTCATAGTACAATTTGCTGGCGTTGTCGGTGTTGGAGCATTAGCAGTTTACCTACTAGAAAAATTTTTCGCCAATATAACTGTTAACACTGGCGTGCTGTGGGCTTTGGTGTTGTGTTTGACTCTCTGCTTGTTAGTCAGGTCATTTCTACCCATTCCCGAAAGATTAGTCAGTATATACAACAACGAAATGCAGTTGATTGCTATTGTCATTGGAGTATTTTGGAAAGGTCGTCCTTATTGGCGATAGGACTTGAGGATTTGAGATTGTAGATTATGTAGAGACGTTACATGTAGAGACGTTACATGTAGAGACGTTACATGTAATATCCCTATATTGGGAGGGAAAGTAGTGAAGGTAGGATTTCTCGGGACTGGGTTGATGGGATTGCCGATGGCACAAAGGTTATTAGCTGCCAATATAGAGCTGGTTGCCTACAATCGTACCCCAGAAAAATTAGCTCCGCTCAAATCGGCTGGCGTGGCGATCGCAACTCGTCCAGATGAGGTGTTAGCTGCCTGCGAGTGTATTATTTTGATGTTGACCGATGCTAGTGCTATTCAGGATGTCTTGTTATCTCCAGCTACCCAGCAACACTTGGCGGGACGTACTATCATCCAAATGGGAACTATTACCCCCACCGATAGCAAAGAAATTCAACAAGAAGTAGTTGCTGCTGGAGGCGATTACCTCGAAGCACCCGTACTAGGAAGTATTCCCGAAGCAAAAGCCGGAAAATTGCTCGTGATGGTAGGAAGTTCGCCAGCACAGTTTCAGCAGTGGTTAAGTTTGCTACAAAACTTTGGTTCCGAACCATTGCATATCGGTGATGTCGGGAGTGCGGCGGCTGTGAAACTAGCACTCAATCAACTCATAGCCTCTCTCACGAGTGCCTTTGCCCTGAGTTTAAGTTTAATCGAGCGTCAGGGAATTGATGTGGAGATTTTCATGCAAATCCTTCGTCAAAGCGCCCTTTACGCACCCACATTTGATAAAAAATTACAGCGAATGCTCGATCGCAATTACGACAATCCCAATTTTCCCACCAAGCATTTACTCAAAGATACCAATTTATTTATTTCCGAAGCGCGATCTCAAGGACTTAACGTAAATCATTTAGAAGGAGTCCGGCAAATACTAGAAATTGCGATCGATCGAGGCTTAGCCGATACAGATTATTCTGCTTTATATGAGGCGATCGCGCCTTCAGATAATTCATAATTAGACTCCACTTGGAACTGACACATCCACGTCATATTTGTCAGTCATACTAGACCCTAATGCGATCGCAAAATTATCCGCTAGTACCTTACGCTTGTCGGAGGCTAGAGAAATGCTGAAAACGAAAATGATGCGGATGATAATTACGGCTTGTTGTGTAGCAATCTTCATGGCTACTTGGACAAGCACGGCAATAGCGCACCACGGATGGAGCGAATACGATAACAGTAAAACGCTCAATCTGTCAGGAAAAATTCAAGCAATAGGCTACGATAACCCACATGTTGTCTTACAACTGCAAACCAAAGAGCAGTTATGGGAAGCCGTCCTTGCACCACCCTCACGACTGCAAAACCGAGGACTACCACCAAAGCAATTGCAGGTTGGAGAAACGGTTAACGTCGTAGGCTATCCTCACCGTAGCGAGAAAAATGAGATGCGAGCAGAGCAGATTATAGTCGGCGACAAAACTATACCGCTGCGCTAAACAGTATGCTTGAGCATCAAAGCTGGTTGACTTGGCTCCAAGAGAGTGCCTTGTCTGCGGCAATGCAACAGTGGGCGTGGCTCTATCCAGCAGTCGAAATCGGGCATATTATCAGCTTTGCCATTCTAGTGGGAGCGATCGCCATGTTCGACCTGCGGTTGCTAGGCTTTTCTCGCCATTTGCTAGTGACTGACATGGCAGGGCATCTTTTACCCTGGACTTACATCGGTTTTGGCTCCGCCCTCTTGACAGGTTTCCTCTTATTTGCATCTGACGCGGAAGCGATCGCGGCTAATCCTGCCTTTCGTTTGAAACTAGGGGCGATCGCCCTTGCTGGTGTTAATGCAGCTATGTTTCACCTATACTACTCCAGGTCAATTCAGCGGTGGAATCGAGGTATTCGAGCGCCAGTTGGGGTGAGAGCGATCGCGATCTTCTCCCTCTTGCTCTGGGCTGTGGCGATCGTTTGCGGTCGCCTGATTGCTTATATTTGATTCGTCATTGGTCATTGGTCATTTGTTGACTGACAACTGGTCACTGATTACTGCTCCCTGTTATTAGGCAACCAAACAGTAAAAATAGAACCCTTACCTAAAGTCGATTCAACTTCAATCCGACCTTGGTGGAGTTCGACGAGTTGTTTGGTTAAGGCTAAACCCAGTCCCGTCCCATCGTAATGACGCTGGTAAGGAGAATCGAGTTGTTGGAATTTTTCAAAAATCAGAGGTAAATGTTCTTCAGCAATGCCAATTCCCGTATCTTCTACTTGAATTACGGCAAAGTCGTTTTCGCTCCAAATCCTTAAAATTGCCTCTCCTCCTTCGGGAGTAAATTTAATCGCGTTACTGAGTAGATTCCATAAGATTTGACTAACTCGTTGGGGATCGGCAAACAGCCGATAGTCGGGAGAGATTTTGAGATCGAGCATGATATTAACTGCTTGGCGCGTTGCTCGATCGCTCAGCGATCGCAAGCTAGCTTCCGCTAGTTGCGCTAAAGCAAATTCGCTTAAATTTAAAACTGCCTTGCCTGACTCGAACTGCGTCAGTTCTAAAATGTCGTTGATAAGTGCTAGAAGATGTTCGCCACTATCGTGAATTGTTTGTAGGAACTGACGTTGGCGCTGACTCATTTCTCCTGAGGGCCAACGTAGTAAGGTAGATGACATCCCGATGACACTAGTGAGGGGAGTGCGTAATTCATGGCTCATTGTAGCCAGAAATTCACTTTTAGCGCGGCTAGCTGCTTGAGCTGCAAGTAGAGCATCATGCAATGCTTGTGTCCGCTCGATCACTCTTTGTTCTAGGGTTTGTTTTTCCAGCTTCAACGATCGCATTAACTCTTCTTGATAGATCGCGATCGCTAGTTGTTCCGCTATTCGCCGCAGTAAATTTTTCTCATTTTCCTGCCAAGAGCGCGGTTCGTAGCATTGGTGTGCGATGAGTAAACCCCAAAGTTGTTGCTGAAATACAATTGGAGCGATTAGCTTGGCTCGTACCTGAATTTTCTGCAAAAAGGCAAGCAAGCAAGACGATAAAACATAAGCTTTGTCAACATCTGCGATCGCCAGCGTAAAACCTTGGCGATATTTCTCCCAACACCCAGAAGCGGGAACGAAGCAATTTTCTTCTCGATAATTGAGTACGGAATCAATTGACGCGCTAGCACGGGCTTCGTAGATGACACAGCCGTGAGTGGAGAATTCGGAATTCGGAATAACGCTTCGCTTCGCCTTCGGCTGACGGAATTCGGAATTGAAGATTCCCTGCTCCCTGATAACTGGTAACTGCTCCCCGATCGCTGATTCTTGTTGCTCGAATTGATAAACTACTAGGCGATCGACTTGCAAAAACTCTCGTACTCGTTCTACTACATTTGAGATGATGATCGGTAATTCCAAGCTTTGACGGATCTGAGTCGTCACTTGGTTGAGCAAACGCTCGTGGGCAATTTGTTGGTGCAAAGCCTCTTCTACAGGTTGGCAGACCGAAACAAAAGGGTAAATCGACTCTTGTGCGTCATTTTGGTGCGAGCTTGGGGCTAGCACGGATAGCAACATTAACGTAAATTTCCCTTGAAGGGTAGCGTTGTTGGGTTGAATGACTTGGCTGTATCGAGCTAGAGTAGCGCGGGCAAGAGAATTGTCTTCTAAGCAGCCGTTGAGGTGTTGCAAAAATTGGGCGATCGCTGCTGGCTCAAATGTTAATTTGACGTTGAGTAATTCGGAGTTTCGCTCTTGCAGTGTAACGTAAGCTTCTGTACCAAGTTCCGAATTGACTGAGTTTAAAATTATTGACTCTTTGAGTGTAAGTTCTTCTTGCTGTCTCCTATCTCCTGTCTCCTGTCTTCTTTCTGCTACTAGCAAAGCGCTAAATTGTTGTGACACGACTAATGTAAACAGATCTGTTGCTTCAGGTCGTGTCGGAATTGAAACCAGTGCTTCTTCTGTAACTATCAAAGCCTCATTTCCCAATTCTTGAGCCATCTGTTGAAGAAGTTGCCCTAATTGCTGAAAAATTGTCAGGGGCAAAAGTTGATGGAAGCTCAAGTCCTGAGAACTAGACATTTTCGCAGATTGAGATAGATAAGATTTGGATGATAGGCTAAGAAAGTTTTCCCATGCAGCTTAACCACTAGTCTAAGCCGAACAGAGAGTTATATGCATCGTATCAGTACCACCCCTGGAGATTGGAATCCTCAAATTGATGGTGTCGTTTTGTTTGCCCAAACTCCAGCTCCTTTGGTATTGCTTACTGCTACCGATACCGATATTCAAACTTTGGCAGCAGCAGCGACTAAATTACCGATGGGCTTTCCTACTTTTCGAGTTGCTAATTTGCTGCAATTACAGCAACAGATTGTTATAGATACTTATGCAGAAGACGTTTTAGAAAAAGCTCAAGTTATTATACTACGGCTTTTGGGGGGACGATCGTATTGGTCTTATGGTTTAGAAGTGGTGCGGGAAACAGCACGGCGGACTGGTGCAGCACTGATAGTTATCCCAGGAGATGACGCGATCGACCCCGATTTAATCGCACATTCGACTGTTCCGTTAGCAGTGGGAGATCGACTGTGGCGATACTTTCTAGAAGGTGGAGTAGAAAATGCCGTCAATGCGCTGCTATTCACTGCCGATTTCTGCCTTCATACTTCATACAATCCTCAACCTCCGCAGGTGGTTCCGCGTGTGGGGCTATATGGGTGGAAGGGAGTCGGAGACAAAATTCAAAATTCAAAATTCAAAATTCAAAATGGGGACAAGGGGACAAGGGGGACAAGGGAGCTAGTAGTGAGCAACCAATTACCAATTACCAATTACCAGCTACCAATTACCAACTACCAATTACCAACTACCAATTACCAAAAATTGGCATTCTGTTCTACCGCGCTCACTATTTAGCAGGTAACACGGGTGTAATTGACGATCTTTGTCAAGCATTAGTAGCTAGAAATCTATTACCAGTACCAGTTTTCGTTTCTTCGCTGCGCGATCCACAAGTGCAAGCAGATGTCCTATCTTACTTCCAGCCTAAAGATGAGGCAAAAATTCAAGTCTTATTAAATACAACGAGTTTTTCTCTGACACGTATTTTTCCGACTCCCGAACGCCAGTTCGCAAGAGCGGGGGAAAATGAGCAAGCGACTGGCTCCTCTCGACTCCCGACTGCCGCTAACTTGTGGCAACAACTAGATATACCAATACTGCAAGTTATTTTTAGTAGCAGTTCAATTTCAACCTGGGAGACAAGTTCTCAAGGGCTATCGCCACGGGATATCGGCATGAATGTGGCACTACCAGAAGTGGATGGGCGCATTATTAGCCGTGCTGTGTCGTTTAAAGCAGTACAGAGCTGGAATACAGCTCTAGAGACGAATGTAGTCGTTTACGAGTCGGTGCGCGATCGCCTTGAATTTGTTGCTGAACTAACTCAGCGTTGGGTGCAGCTGCGTTCTCGTCCGCCAGCAGCACGCAAAATCGCTCTCATTTTGGCAAACTACCCCAATCGTGACGGACGTTTGGCAAACGGAGTTGGATTAGATACTCCTGCTAGTTGTATAGAAATTCTCAAATCTTTACAACAAGCGGGATATCAAGTAGAAAATCTACCGCAAACTGGAGACGAACTGATCCAACGCCTGACATCTGGAGTCACAAACGATCCTGATAGTCAGTGGCGATCGCTTCCACAGCAATTGAGTTGGCAAGAGTATCAACAATATTTTGCCACCCTTCCCGAAGCAGCGCAGCAGGAGATTGTCAATCGGTGGGAGAAGAGAGCTGAGGGAGCTGAGGAAGCTGAGGGAGCTGAGGGAGTAACAACCAATTACCAACTACCAACTACCAATTGCCAATTACCAATTCCAGGCATTCAACTCGGTAACGTCTTCGTGGGGATTCAACCAGCACGGGGATACGATCGCGATCCGGCATTAAATTACCACGCGCCTGACTTAGAACCACCGCATACTTATTTGGCTTTTTATTATTGGCTGCGACAGCATTTTGGTGCTGATGCGATCGTACATGTAGGCAAGCACGGTAATTTGGAATGGCTCCCAGGTAAAAGTGTGGCGCTATCAAGTCAGTGTTATCCTGAAATTGCTTTGGGTGCTATGCCCCATTTCTACCCGTTTATCGTCAACGATCCTGGGGAAGGTTCGCAAGCAAAACGCCGCGCTCAAGCAGTGATTATCGACCATTTAACGCCTCCCATGACGCGGGCAGAACTCTACGGAGCGCTACACCAATTAGAAAGTTTAGTTGACGAGTATTACGAAGCTCAAAGTCTAGATCCGACTCGATTGCCAGCCATTAGCGATCGCATTTGGCAATTAATCGTTCAGGAAAATTTACACTTAGACTTGGGCATGAAGCGGGAGTCGGGGGGAAAGAGAGCTGAGGGAGCTGAGGGAGAAAAACAACCAACAACCAACAACCAACAACCATTAACCATTAACCAACTCGACGGTTATTTATGCGAACTCAAAGAAGCTCAAATTCGCGATGGTTTGCATATATTTGGACAATGCCCGCAAGGAGAACAATTACGAGATTTAATTGTAGCGATCGCCCGTCAACCTAATTCCTACCAACCAGGAATCACTCGCGCAATTGCTCAAGCCTGGGAATTAGATTTCGATCCCCTCACGACAGATTTCAGCACTCAACTTTCAGAGACAAGCGCTCGAATTTTATCAGCAAAAACTCAAACACCCTGTCATATAATCGGCGATGCGATCGAAGTGTTAGAACAGTATGCGGCTGAGTTGGTGGAAGTATTGATTGGGGAATCGGGAGTCGGGAGTCGGGAGTCGGAGAAAAGAGCTGCTCTTGAGCTGGGGAGGCTCTCGGGAGCTGAGGGAGAAAAAACCCAATTACCAATTACCCATTACCCATTACCCATTACCAATACCTTAAATTGGATTCGCGATCGCCTCTTACCCGCTTTAGCACAAACTCCACAGGAAATTACCAATTTATTACGTGGTTTAGATGGGCGATACGTTCCTAGTGGGGCATCGGGTGCGCCGACGAGAGGTCGTCCAGAAGTATTACCAACGGGAAAAAATTTTTACTCGGTGGATATCCGCGCCATTCCGACAGAAACAGCTTGGGACATCGGACGTAAAGCAGCTGAAGCTTTAATCGAACGCTACACGCAGGAAAACGGAGAATATCCCAAAACTCTTGGTTTGTCGATTTGGGGAACTTCTACTATGCGGACTGGGGGAGATGACATTGCTGAGGCGTTGGCTTTGCTGGGAGTGCGTCCGGTATGGGATGGGGTTTCTCGGCGGGTGGTAGATTTTGAAATTGTGCCTCTATCGGTGTTGGCGCGTCCGCGCGTGGATGTGACTTTAAGAATTTCTGGTTTTTTCCGCGATGCTTTTCCTAATTTAATCGATTTGTTTGATAGTGCCGTTATTGCCGTGTCGCAGTTGGACGAACCAGCAGAGCAAAATCCGCTTGCTGCCAAAGTGAAACACGAAACCCAGTTTTGGTACTCGGCAGGATTGACACCCGAACAGGCAAAAGAGCGATCGCTTTACCGTGTTTTTGGTTCTAAACCAGGGGCTTATGGAGCTGGGTTACAAGGATTAATTGAAGCGCAAAATTGGACGGGCGATCGCGATTTAGCTCATGCTTATATCAATTGGAGTTGCTACGCTTATTCCCGTAATTCAGAAGGACGAGCCGCCCCAGAAGCGTTCGAGCAACGTTTGGGTGAAATGCAAATTGTCTTGCACAACCAAGACAATCGCGAACACGATCTGCTCGATTCTGACGATTACTATCAATTTCAAGGTGGTTTAACTGTTGCCGTGCGCGCCGTTCGCGGTAAAAATCCTCAGACATATTTTGGTGACAATTCTATTCCGGCAAACCCTCGCATTCGTGATTTAAAAGAAGAAATTGCCAAGGTATATCGTTCCCGCGTCGTTAATCCAAAATGGATTGCGGGGGTGATGCGTCACGGTTATAAAGGGGCTTTTGAAATGGCAGCAACAGTAGATTATTTATTTGCCTACGATGCTACAGCTCATTGCGTTGAAGATTATATGTATCAAGGCATTGCCGAAGCTTATTTATTCGATCCAGCCGTCCAAGACTTCGTGCAGCAAAAAAATCCTTGGGCATTGCGAGATATGGCAGAAAGGTTAATTGAAGCCAAGCAGCGAGGATTGTGGCAAGTGACACCAGAGATTATAGATAAGTTACGAGCGATCGCCCATCAAGCAGAAGGAGCGATCGAAGAAAATTAAAAGCGTTGCACTAGCTGTTTTATCGTCTTTTTCATCGTCCGTAACGGATCGATCTGTATTGCCCAAATAACACTGGATAAGGCTTGGGATTTTTGCCCCATCCGATAGGACATTAGGGCGTGATCGTAGACAAAATTTGCAAACATCTGCGGATGAGCGCGAAAAATTGCCTGATGCTTGTCAATCAAACGTTGAAAACTTTCCTGACGCAATTTTGTATTGCGGGACACTCGCGCCCCTGGATGCTCGTAAAGTTGATATGTGACGATGGGTAAACCCAAGATCGAACAGACGGGATTCAGCCGCAAAAAAAGCTCGGTATGGACGCGGGAACGAAACGTTTCATCCCAGCCTCCTATCTGTAAAATGACATCCCGTTCCACCACTAAAGTTTGTTTGGTGTTGTAAGATTTGCCTGGTTCCAAAACTTCTAGAGCAAAATGACAGCCACGGGGACGACTGGGAGGCGGAAGGCGAGTTTCTAGAGTTTTCCCGCTATCATCAACCACGTCGATCCCAGAAATAACGCCGACAGGTGGAGGTAAAGTTGCTTTGGCGATCGCCTCTAAGGATACAACTGCCATTTCGGGTAAAAGACAGTCATCGTCATCTAAATAGGAAATCCAGCGCCCCTGCGCCGCTTCCGTACCCACGTTCCGCGCCCCCGCACCCCCACGAGGGGTAGATAGACGAATGATTCGCAAACGCGGATCTGCTGGTAAATCCACCGGTTGAGTCGAAGCATCGTCCACGACAATGACTTCAAGATCTGTCATGGTTTGCGATAAAGCACTTTGCACTGCACGCGGTAATAGTTGCGGGCGATCGCGTGTCGGTATGATAATACTGAGTTTTGGCATCTTAGTTTGTAGAAAAAATCAATGCTTCCATCCATTCCCAAGAGATAAAAACTCGTTCTCCCTCTTTGTAGGGGCTAGTTCCGCGTCGTCGCAGTTCCATGACATGAAAATTGAGTCCGATCGCCTGAACTAAATAACTCGTAGCATAACCGAGATATTGACTTTGAATAATTGTGGCTGCATGACCAATATTGGCGTGATTTAGGCAAATATTTTCTGGACGCACGACTAATCGTACTGCATTACCAGGAGAAATCGCTGCGGTCGTTCCTTCAACTACTGTTCCTTCAACTACTGCTGTCTCACCAATTTGCACTCTTCCCCGATTACCATCTACGCTTAACAACATGCCATCGAGAAAATTTGCCCGTCCGATAAATTCAGCTACATATAAATCGGCAGGCTGTTCGTAGACTTCTAAAGGCGTGCCGACTTGTAATAGCTTGCCAGATTTCAAAATTGCTATGCGATCGCTCAAAGCTAGGGCTTCTTCTTGGTCGTGGGTGATATAAATAAAACTAATTCCTGTCTGACGTTGGAGTTGTTTCAATTCCTGCCGCAGTTCCATCCGAATTTTGGCATCCAAAGCTGAAAGCGGTTCGTCTAAAAGTAATACGTCAGGGCGATCGACAATTGCCCGTGCTAAAGCTACCCGTTGTTTTTGTCCGCCGGAAAGTTGAGCAGGTAGCCTCTGCGCCATTTCTGCGAGTTGGACGAGTTTCAAAGCTTCCGTAACTCGTTGGCTAATTTCTGCCACAGGCGATCGCTTTGCCTGCAAAGCATAACCCACATTCTCAAATACCGATAGGTGGGGAAACAAGGCGTAGTCCTGAAACACCGTATGGACGTTACGTTTATAGGCAGGCAGACGACTCACATCTTTGCCCCCAATGTAAATACAGCCAGTATCGGGGGTTTCAAAACCGCCAATCAGCCGCAATAAAGTTGTTTTTCCCGAACCAGAAGCCCCCAGCAGCGTGAAAAATTCTCCTTGCTGCACGTCGAGACTGACAGACTGCACGGCTTGGACTTTGCCGTAAATCTTACTGACGTTTTCTAAAGCAACTTGGATCACGATTCAGTAAGTCAAAAGTGAAAAGTCAAAAGTCAAAATTGTAAAACTCACTGGATTTGAACATGGGAGTTGGGATTTGTGTTTCAAAAATATTACTCTATCAATGAGTTGGTAGCTGGAATGGCAATAACAGAGACAATTCTTTCGTTGTCCTTAATATCGCGGAGGCGATCGCCCGTACCTTCTTTGCCCCACTTGCCTATTTTATCTACAGGTAGGCGCACGATCCGTTGATTGCTGGTAAGCAAAGCGACCTCACTTACTGTTGCCGATACAATTCCTGCCAGCCGATCCGATTTGCTGCTAAAAGCTAAAGCTTGAGTTGGAATATCGCCGCGATTGCCTTGACGCAATACATGGGCGGGTATTCGCTTCGCATATCCTTCTTGGGTGACGAGCAACAAATTAGTTTTGAGATCGTCTATTGCCACTCCGCCAACCATTTCTTCTTGTTTTCGCAGCCGCAAGCCTTGCATTCCCATTGCCGTGCGTCCTAGAATTGGCAATTGCTCGTCATCTATACCAAACCTTAACAGCCTACCTCCCGCTGAAGCGAGGATCAAAAATTGTCCTGGTTCGATCGGTTGCACGCCTAACAAGCGGTCTTCATCCTTGAACTTCACCACTGTCAAACCGCGATTGGTCAGATTTTGTAACTCCGATGCAGCTAAGCGCTTCACTCGTCCTAATTGAGTCATGAACAGCGCTTGGATGTTTTCTGTTTCTGCGGGTAATAGCAGTTGAGTCACAATACTTTCCGTACCGTTAGCAGCCGATCCTGGCAGCAAACCAATCAATGGCGTACCCCGTAGCGATCGCCCGCTACTAGGAGGAATATCGCCCACCTGCAACGGGTAAACCTTTCCACCACTGGTAAACACGACTAAATTCTCATCTGTCTTAGCGGTTGTGGTTTGAATCACAAAGTCATTTTCCATCAAACCGTTGTCTGACTTCGGCTTCCTTCCTGGCTTATTACCATTAACAGCTAACCTTCTGACATACCCTTTTTGGGTAAACTCTAAAGCAACTTCTTCCGAATTCCGAATTCCGAATTCCGAATTCGGAATTGATGAGCTTTTCTTGCTCTGTTCTTCTGCTTCTTGAGTGCCAATGCGAGTCCGGCGAGAGTCGGCAAATTTACGTCTGAGCGATCGCAAATCTTTTTTCAATGCTTTTAATAACTCGTGGCGATCGCTTAACAACCGTCGCAAAGTTTGAATCTGTTCGCTGAGAGATTCAAATTCAGTTTGCAGGTTCTTTCGTTCCAAACCCGTCAGGCGACGCATGGGCATTGCTAAGATTGCATCGGCTTGGGCTTCGCTCAATTGCAACTCATTTTGCAGGGTGATTTTAGCCGTACTACCATCGCTTGCCTGCCGCAAAATTGTAATAACTTCATCCAAATGGGATAAAGCTGTCAGCAACCCTTCTACCAAATGCGCGCGACTTTCGGCGCGATTTAAGTCGTGAGTGTAGCGCCGAATCAGAGTTTGTTCGCGGAAATTTAAAAATTCCTGTAATAGCTGTCTTAAGGAAAGTTGACGCGGTTGTTGATCTACTAAAGCGAGGAAAATTGCCCCAAAATTTGTTTGCAGGGAAGTGTGATGGTACAACTGGCGCAAAACAACCTGCGGATCGGCATCTCGTTTGAGTTCTATCACTACCCGCATCCCTTGGCGATCGCTTTCATCTCGCAAGTCGCCAATGCCCTCAATCCTACCCTGATTAACTAATTCCGCGACTTTTTCGATCCAACCTGCTTTATTAACTTGATAGGGTAATTCTGTCACGACGATTGCTGTCGTGCGGCGCGATCGCTTGACCCCAGTTTGAATTTCTTCAATTTGAGCAATCCCTCTGATGGTAATACTACCTCGTCCAGTGGTGTAAGCTTCGCGAATTCCCGTACTGCCAATAATTTCGCCCCCAGTGGGAAAGTCGGGTCCAGGGATTAACTCAAATAGCTTGTCGTCTGATAATTCTGGTTGGTCGATCAGCGTAACTAAACCATCGATGATTTCTCCCAAATTATGGGGAGGAATATTTGTCGCCATCCCCACAGCAATTCCTGACGCACCGTTGAGCAATAAAAACGGTAGTTGAGCTGGTAATACGACTGGTTCTTGTTGGGAATTGTCGAAATTGCCGATAAAATCAACTGTTTCTTCGCCAATTTCAGTCAGCATCGCCTCATTCCCAACTGGTGCGAGGCGAGTCTCGGTGTAACGCATTGCTGCTGGTGGGTCGTTATCTACCGAACCGAAGTTACCGTGTCCCGCCAGCAAGGGATAGCGGCTGGAAAAGTCTTGTACGAGACGGACTAAAGCATCGTATACCGCTTGGTCGCCGTGGGGATGGTACTTACCGAGTACGTCACCTACTACCCTGGCGCATTTACGATAAGGGCGATCGGGAGTTAATCCCAGTTCGTGCATGGCATATAAAATTCGTCTGTGAACTGGTTTTAAGCCATCACGTACGTCTGGTAATGCCCGCCCTACAATTACGCTCATGGCATATTCCAGATAAGACCGTTGCATTTCTGTATGCAGGGCTGTGGGAATCACCTGTCCCGCTGGGAGAAGGTTTAATTGTTTTGCCATGAGTGATGTTTCCTACTTGATAACGACAAACGCCAAAAATTTAATAGTATCTTTACAAAGCTTACCCTCAGCATCCTAATTTATTTGCTTACAAAAAGATACTAATAGTAGCCGATGAGTAATTCCCAGTATTATTCTGGATTAGCGACGATCGCGCTTAGATTTCAATCTACCCACTCCTGTTTTTTCGCTTTAAGTATGCAATTCTACTAAAGGAAAATTTTATTCGTACCTTAACAACAGCCAGAGAATGCTGTCATAGCTTACGTCCGCTGTCAATTTAATATGCAATCTCCTGTAACAAAGTTATGATGAAAACCGTTTTGATTGTAGAGGATGACCCTATAAATGCTCGCGTTTTTGCCAAAATTTTGACAAAACGTGGTGGCTTAGAGACAAAGCATACGGAAAATGTAGAAGAGGTCATGGAGATTGCGACATCTGGACAAGTCGATATTATTTTGATGGATGTTTCTCTTTCGCGCAGCGTTTATCAGGGTAAAGCCGTGGATGGGATCAAGATTACCCAAATGCTAAAGTCAAATCCGCAAACTGCTAAGTTACCAATTATCCTCGTCACAGCCCACGTTATGGAAGGCGATCGCGAAAACTTTCTGCGCCAAAGCGGTGCAGACGGTTACATTTCAAAACCAGTCGTGGATCACCAGCAGTTTGTCGAACAAATTTGGGCGATGTTGCCGAAAGAATAGGGAGTAGGGAGCAGGGAGCAGGGAGTGAGTTGCAGTCCTTGAACTCTCTGTTTTTTATCTTAATACAGATGTACTAATTCAGGATGTGAAAACAAACCGCGAAGGCGCTGGGCGATCGCGGTGGTGAAGAAAGGAAAAGGTGTGCTTTCGTTACAACAGGTTAACTTGTGAAAGCGAGTGGCTACTACTCAGGAGTCACTAATCACTGGTCACTGGTCACTGGTAACTGGTCACTGACATTAGCACTTCTCTAGCAGCGGCTAAAGTCTGCTCTACATCCGCATCGGTGTGAGCTAAAGAGGTAAAGCCAGCTTCAAATTGAGAAGGCGCGAGATAGATTCCTCGCTCTAACATCCCGCGATAGAAACGGCTGAATTTGATTAAATCTGCCTTTTTAGCGTCTTCGTAATTATGTACTGGTCCTTCGGTAAAGAAGAAACCAAACATCCCGCTAATTTGCCCGCCACAAGCGGCGTGTCCTGTTTCTTTGGCAACTTGCAGCATTCCATCAGCTAACTTTTTCGTGATGCGATCGAGCGCTTCGTATGTCCCAGGCTTTTGCAGCAATTCCAAAGTTTTAATCCCTGCTGTCATTGCTAGGGGATTACCAGAAAGCGTTCCAGCTTGATAGACAGGACCTGCTGGGGCAATCATAGACATGATATCTTTGCGTCCGCCGTAAGCGCCTACAGGCAAACCGCCACCGATAATTTTACCCAACGTAGTTAAGTCAGGGGTGATGCCAAATCTCTCTTGAGCGCCACCGTAGGCAATCCGAAAGCCTGTCATGACTTCATCAAACACGAGCAACGCACCGCGATCGCGGGTAATTTCTCGCAATCCTTCCAAAAAGCCGGCATCGGGAGAAATAAAGCCAGCATTACCGACAACTGGCTCTAAAATGACACCAGCAATTTCATCGGGATTTTCTTCAAATAATGCTTTGACCGTTTCTAGATCGTTGTAAGGCGCAGTCAGAGTATTGCTGGTAGCAGACTTAGGTACACCTGGAGAATCTGGTAAACCGAGGGTAGCAACCCCAGAACCAGCTTTCACCAGAAACATATCGGCATGACCGTGATAGCAGCCTTCAAACTTGATAATCTTATCTCGTCCTGTAAAAGCCCGCATCAAGCGCAGGACTGCCATACAAGCTTCCGTACCAGAGTTGACGAAGCGTACCATTTCAATGCTAGGGACGGCATCAATCACCATCTCCGCTAGCACGTTTTCCAAAACAGAAGGCGCACCGAAGCTCGTACCTTTTTCTAAGGCGGCGTGTAAAGCAGCGATCACCTCTGGATGAGCGTGTCCGCAAATGGCGGGACCCCAAGTCCCGACATAATCGATGTATTTATTGCCATCGACATCCCAAATATATGCCCCCTCAACGCGATCGAATACGATCGGCTGTCCGCCTACAGATTTAAAAGCTCGGACTGGAGAACTAACGCCCCCGGGCATGAGTTTCTGAGCAGCGGCAAAAATCTCTTCTGATTTGGTGGTTTTAATGCTGGTATTAACCAAGGTTCTCTCCTAAGTTGAATATTAAAACTCTGTCTTTTGGGGTTTGTGGGTTCAATTCAAAACACCTAAGGTAATAAATTACACGATAAAAAAAGAATAAAATTATGTTATACCGAACCAATCAAGATTTACCTGCGGAAATCCGCGATCGCTTACCTGAAGCAGCACAAGATTTGTATCGAGCTGCTTATAATTCAACCATTCAATGGTATGGAGAAACAGCACAAGCTCATAAAGCAGCTCTAACTGCCGTAAAGATCTATTCTGCCAGAAATTTAGTCACAAGTGTTTAATCATTCAGTGGTGAGTGGTGCGTGGTGGGTGAAACACTCTAACTCCCAACTCTTCCAGCCAGCGATCGCTGCTGGCTGAGAACTGACAATCAATAACTGACAATCAACAACTGATAATAGATCGGCAGTGGTATCTTGAATTGAGTATGCCACTGTCGATCGTGTCAGGGTTCTTATATGTCCTCCAATCCAGAATTAAATTCTTTTGCTCAAGCTATTCCGCTGGACAAAATTCGCTATGACGAACGCGGATTAGTACCAGCCATCGTCCAGGACTATTTAGACGGTACGGTGTTGATGTTGGCGTGGATGAATCGCGAGTCGTTGCAAAAAACTTTGGAGACTGGCGAGACTTGGTTTTGGAGTCGTTCCCGTACAGAACTATGGCATAAAGGAGCGACATCAGGACACATCCAAAAAGTGCGATCGCTCCGTTACGATTGCGATAGCGATGCAATTCTCATCAGTGCCGAACAAATAGGTGATATTGCTTGCCATACAGGGGAACGGAGTTGTTTTCACCGCGAAGATGGACAGATTGTTCCACCACCAGCAGACACTCTGTCTCAATTATTTGCCATCATTAGCGATCGCCGCGATCGTCCTCAAGAAGGTTCTTACACTTGCAAGCTCTTAGCAGGGGGAGACAATAAAATTTTAAAGAAAATTGGCGAGGAGTCGGCTGAGGTGGTGATGGCATTTAAAGACGACGAACCAGATGCGATCGCGGGGAAGTAGCAGATTTGCTATACCATACTTTAGTCGCCCTAGCACATCACCACGTTGATTTGAAAGACGTTTACCGCAAACTCCAACAGCGCCGCCGCTAATCAGTTACCAGTTACCAGTTACCAGTGAAGTTCAATTTACGACTTTCCAATTACCAATTACCAATTACCAATTACCATTTACCAACACCCCACACCCTATTCGTTGATTAAGCAGTTTTCCACATTCCCATTCTCGTTCTTGCCGCAGTGACAAAAGCGTGAAAGATCCGATATTGGGATGAATCTTGAATAGACATTTCAGGATGCCATTGTAGCGCGATCGCCCAAGGATGATTTCCGTGTTCTAAAGCTTCGATGACTCCATCCGGTGCTTTTGCCGCAATCCGCCACTCAGAGGGAATAGTACCAACTGCTTGATGATGCCAAGAAACGACAGGTACTTCTAACGTACCGACAATTTGGGCTAAGTGAGTATCTGGAGCAATTTTTACAGTATGCTCAGTTGAAAGCGCTTGGTCAGCTCGATGGGCTATAACTTCGCCAAACTCATCGGGTAAGTGAGGAATCAGGCTGCCACCAGTAGCTACCACTAGTATTTCTAAGCCGCGACAAATACCCAAAATTGGTATTTCAGTAGCCAAAGCCAATTGCGCTAGAGAAATTTCCGAGCGATCGCGTTCTGGGTCGATATTGTAAATCGTAGGATGACACACCCCATTATACATGTCGGGATCGATATCACCTCCACCAGAGAAAACTAAACCATCTAACTGAGCAAACATAGCAGCGAGGTTAGGTTCTCCCGCTGGAATTAGTATCGGTACACCTCCTGCCGAGCGTATTGCTTCCACATAAAATTTAGATAGAGAGAAATTGCCTGTAAGCATCTGTCCCGATGTGGTGATGCCAATCAGAGGCGGTTGAAACTTCATCTTACGTTTTAGTTTAAGTACGATCGCAGCATTTTGCTATTCTGCCATCCCTTTTGCTATTTTGCCCGATCGCAGCGAGTAGGTTGGTAACGCTGCCTACTTCTACTGCTAACTTTAAATACTTTCCCATTCGTCGCGACTAATACCTGCTTCAGCTAAAATCTGAGCCAGCAACCCTTTACTAATGTCACCTCTATGAGGGTTAGGTATTCGTAGGCGCAGGGTTCCTTATTATCATGAATTGGTGTTTTTTGCCTGAATAAGATCCATCAAAACCTAAAGCACGCAAGCAGGTAATTAAGTCTTTGCGGCTAATTGGTCCAAAAAGAGGCATCAAGCAGCTTCCTTTTTAAAAGAAAGATCGATATCATCTAGCACGGGAAGCTGATGTCCAAGCTGTAACCCCAAAAGAATCCAGCCTTCTAAAACCTCTTGTAGCTCGTCTCGGCAAGCTTCTAGAGTTTCTGCATTTGCCCACACACCTTGACAATCAGGAATTCTACCGTAAAAAGTTCCATCTTCTAGCAACTCATATGTTGCTTGATGCATTGCAGTTTCAATATATTTTATCAGCATCTGTCTTACTCAAACAATGTATCTAAATCTCAGTAGCCACTAACCACTTGCTCAACCTCAATCATGTTTATAGACAGCTTAGCTGTAGGGTGGGCAATGCCCACCACAAAATTAAAACTCGGCACTCAATGGCGCACGCGGGAAGGGAATGACATCGCGAATATTGCCCATACCCGTCATAAATTGGACTAACCTTTCAAACCCCAAACCAAAACCAGCATGAGGCACAGTACCATAACGGCGCAAGTCTAAATACCACCACAAATCGTCAGGATTGATATCTTGAGATTGCATCCGTTTTTCTAAAACTTCTAACCGTTCTTCCCGTTGAGAGCCACCAATAATTTCGCCAATCTTAGGCGCGAGAACATCCATAGCACGAACGGTTTTATCGTCATCGTTTACCCGCATATAAAAGGCTTTAATCTGCTTCGGATAATCGGTAACGATAACTGGCTTTTTAAATAACTCTTCTGCTAAGTAACGTTCGTGTTCCGATTGTAAATCCAATCCCCACTCAACCGGATATTCAAAGGTTTTTGAAGCTTTTTCTAACTGCGCGATCGCCTCTGTATAAGTAATTCGTTCAAATTGGTTGTTGATAATATTATCAGCCGTTGCCAACACAGAATCATCAATTCGCTGATTGAAAAATTCCATATCTTCTGGACAAGTTTCCAAAACATATTTGAAAATATGCTTTAAAAACGCTTCTGCTAAATCCATATTTCCCACTAAATCGCAAAAAGCCATTTCTGGCTCCACCATCCAAAATTCTGCTAAATGTCGAGATGTATTAGAATTTTCTGCCCGAAATGTAGGACCAAATGTGTAGACGTTGCTAAACGCCATCGCCATGACTTCAGCTTCTAATTGTCCGCTGACAGTTAAAAAAGCTTGTCCGCCAAAAAAATCTTGGCTGTAATCGATTTTGCCGTTTTCAGTCTGCGGAATCTTTTTCAGATCCAAACTCGTAACTGTAAATAGTTCCCCCGCGCCTTCGCAATCGTTACGGGTAATCACAGGGGTGTGAACCCACAAGAAACTCCGTTCTTGAAAGAACTGATGGATTGCCGTCGCACAGGCGTTACGGACGCGAAAAACTGCCCCTAACGAATTGGTACGCGATCGCAAATGTCCGATTGTCCGCAAAAATTCAAATGAGTGGCGTTTTTTCTGCAATGGGTATGTTTCGGGATCGGCATCACCGAACACTTTTACGGTTTCGGCTTGCAATTCAATTCTTTGCCCTTTACCTTGCGAAGGCACTAGCACCCCGCTAATTTCCACCGAAGCGCCTGTATTAATCTGCTTCAGAGTTGCTTCGTAGTCTGGCATTTCCGCCTTCAGTACCGCTTGCAAACTTGCCAGGGACGATCCATCGTTCACTTCTACAAACGCAAACCCTTTTAAATCGCGTTTGGTGCGTACCCAACCCTGAACTGTCACAGACTCATCTGATTGTCCGTTGCGTAAAATTTCAATAATGCGTCGCTTCATAAAAGGGAGTAGGGAGTAGGGAGTAGGGAGTAGGGAGTAGGGAGTAGTGGGTAGTCAATCGTTTTAACCGTTCATTTTTGACTTTTGACTTGCCGATTACCCATTACCAATTACCCATTACCCAGTACATGACTTTAATATCCAGCCTACAATAACTCCTAAGCCACCGAAGCGGACAGCTTGCCAGAAAGGGGCTTTCAGGCTTCCCCAAGAAAATAATTGGCTTTCGAGGTTGACTTCTATAGTTTCTAGTTGTGCTTGAATTTGCTTTAGTTCTGCCTTTAACTGTACTTTTGAGTGTGGCGATCGCGATCGCTCGATGTCTCGCTTAACCTGTTTTAATTGCTGCTGGAGTTCTGCTTGCTGCTGTTTGTCTTGTTTTACTTGAGCGTAGCGTTGTTTCAGGGCAACAAGCGATCGCTCAACTTCGGCGATCGAGTTTTCCAACTCATCCTCTGATGGTGCAGGTGATTCTGATGGCTGTGGCGGTTGCATCGATATTTGTTAGATTAGCGATCGAAACTAATATGCCCACCAGTATGCTTCAACCTACCAAGTTGGATCGAAAATCATCGTTAAGCGAATTTAGCACGCAGGAACTAGCCCAAGCTTTGCTGGAAAGGTTGTCAATTTCCCCTGATGAGTGGCACAAGCTTAAGTCTAATCGTAAAGCTAGAGCCAACGAACAAGCAGCGGCGGCGATCGTCTTTTTACTTAAAGACCAACCAGAAGAAGCATTACCAAGGTTACAACAGGCAGTTGGCTGGTTAGATCGCTCGATCTCTGCTCCACCTTGCCCTACTCATCAAAAAGGGGTGAGGAGTGAGGAGTAAGGGAGAAAGAACCAGGAGACAGGGTAGACAAGGGGGACAAAGGAGCTTCTTCAGGTGCAGGGGAGCAGAGGAGAAATTTCTGAGGTTTTCCGACTTCCAAATTTTGAATTTTGAATTTTGAATTCCCCTCGCTCCTCGCTCCTCACTCCTTGCCCCTAATTAAGCAGAGGTAAACGGAAGCGGCTACCCATTTGCTTACCAAGTCTGAGTTCTGTTCCGGCTGCATTCCAAATTACGCGATCGAATATTTTGTATAAAATACAAGTACCGCGACCGTTTTCCGATTCTGTTGAAGGCAAATACGCTTCAGGATCGAGAGTGTCGCACTCACAGCAAGGACGCTCAAAACCGCAACCTTGATCGGAAATAATCCACCAGTAATGGTCGTCCGTGTAAGAAAATCGGACGATGACAACCTTACCGGGATCTAGCTTGTTCCCGTGTTTAGCTGCATTAACTAGTGCTTCCTGCAAACCCAGGCGTAGTTCTGCTTGCAACCGACACGGTACTTCTGCTAAGAGTAAATCGAGGATAGAACACAAATAGAGCGTAGAGGCAAAGCTAATCGTACTCCAGTTACGCCCAACTGGACGCGATGAGATAGTAATCACTACAAAAAACTCCGTAGCTTCCGGCTATTAATGACACGAACTTGCTGAGCGACAAACATAACGAATTAACAAACGCTAGGTACGATTTACTTCGTTTGTGTGCAGTCAAAGCAAACGTTGCTGACGTGCAATAGCTGAAAGAACTACTGCGAAGCTGTAAAAAACTTGTGCGTACGATCTGCGATCGCCACTCCATATAGACAACCAATCGAGCGAATCCAGCCTTTCTTCCTCAACAGCATATAGCCCCTTGGATATCTGCCAACCTTCAAAAACAACAGCCAACCTTATATATGCGTTATATATGCGTTGACTGTATTTTCACTTGAATTGTATTGATCGAGATTAAAATTGGCAGCTGCCTCTTAATCAATATTAGCATCTTTGTTATCTTCTATCCTACACATTTATGCGGATCTATCGTAATTATACCTAATAGGGGAGTTGGTAATGGGTAATGGGTAATGGGTAATTGTTATCAGTAGCTAGTGGCTGGTGGCTAGTGACTAGAAATTCTTCCTTGTCTTCCTTGTCTCCCTTGTCCCCCTTGTCCCCCTTGTCCTCCTTGTCCTCCTTGTCCCCCTTCGCCCCCTAATCCCCACTCCCTTCGGTCGCGGGGACCCCTTGTCCCCCTTGTCCCCCTTGTCCCCCTTGTCCTCCTTGTCCCCACACCCCACACCCTACACCCCACTCTCCCTCTCCAAGAAGGCTGCACACTCCACATGGGCGGTTTGGGGGAAAAAGTCGGCTGGTTGGACTCTGGTAAGGCGGTATTTGCCATTTTGACAGAGCAATTTTAAATCGCGGGCAAGGGTGGCGGCTTTACAACTGACGTAGACGATCCGCTGCGGCTGGGTTTGCAGTAGAGTTTCAATGACGGCGCGATCGCATCCTTGGCGGGGTGGATCGAGCAGTACAATATCTGGAGTCGTTTCGAGTTGGGGCAGCAGTTTTTCGACTTCTCCGACTTGAAATGTAGTGTTGGTAATCTGGTTGAGTCGGGCGTTGTTTTGGGCTTGTTCAACAGCGGCGGATTGAACTTCTAAACCGATTGCTTGTCGCACTTTTTGGGCTAGGGGTAAGGTTAAAGTGCCAATGCCACAATATGCATCTACTAAGATTTCGTCACCTTGTAAATTCAGGTGTTGAGTAATTTCCTGCAAGAGTGCCTCAGCCACCTCCGTATACACTTGAAAGAATGTATCGGGTAGCACATGAAACTTTAAATCCGCAAAAATTTCTAGTAGATACGGGTGTCCGGCAATACATCGGGTTTCACTGCCAAAAATAACGTTGGTGCGATCGCTTTGACGATTTAACGAGACTCCGACTAGCTGCGGATACCTGTTTAACCATTCTTGCGCCTGGGTTTCAATTCCAGGTAAGTCCCAATCTTTTACTACTAGAGTTAGCAGCATTTCTCCCGTACGGCGACCGATTCGTAAGGCTAAATGGCGTACTTGTCCTCTGTGGTGTTTTTCGTCATATACCCGCCATCCCCGCTGTTGAATGTCTTGTTTGACTTCTGCTAGCAGAGGGTTGAGGCGAGGATCTTGGACGGGGCATTGATTTAGGTTAATTAACTGATGGCTGCCTTTTTGGTAGTAGCCTGCTTGGATTTGTCCTGTAGCCGATTTTCCTAAAGGATATGTAGCTTTGTTACGATAACCGAGATCGGCATTCCCTGTTAAAACAGCATCGACAGGGGGATTAACAAAGCTGCCAATTCGTTCTAATGTCTGGATAACTTGATGGCGCTTGGCTTCCAGTTGATGTTCGTAGGCGATATGCTGCCACTGACAGCCGCCGCATTTATCAGCTACGATGCAGCGCGGACGAATGCGATCGCTAGAAGATTCGAGTAGTTCTTGGAGTTTACCGTAGGCGTATTGCGGCTTGACACGCACCAAACGCACCTTAGCGCGATCGCCTGGGGTAGTGTCGGGAATAAAGACAACCCTACTGTTGACACGCCCCACCCCATCACCACTATCATTTAGATCGGTAATGGATACTTCTACCAAGTCGCCCTGTTGCCAGCGGTCGGGAGTGCGATCGCTCATGTTTTGTAAATTTTGTCCCCTTGTAACAGACATAACTGAAAAGATCCCTTTATTTGGGGGACATGAAATCGCTAAACTACAAATGATATTCTGACTCATTACCTATAATCATGAGTGTAGTAAGCCAAGTTATTCTCAAAGCCGATGATGAGCTGCGCTATCCCAGCGCTGGCGAACTCGAAAACATTAAAAACTTTTTGCAAACAGGCATACAGCGGATGCGCATCGCCGCAACCCTAGCCGAAAACGAAAAGAAAATCGTTCAGGAAGCAAGTAAAAAACTGTGGCAAAAACGTCCTGACTTTATCGCCCCTGGTGGAAATGCCTATGGCGAACGTCAGCGGGCGCTGTGTTTGCGGGACTACGGCTGGTATCTGCGTCTAATTACTTATGGCGTGCTAGCTGGGGATAAAGAGCCGATTGAAAAGATCGGTTTGGTCGGTGTCAGAGAAATGTATAATTCTCTGGGCGTTCCCGTTCCTGGTATGGTTGAGTCAATTCGCTGTTTGAAGAATGCTTCTTTGTCTCTATTGAGTGCGGAAGAAGCAGCAGAAGCAGCACCTTATTTTGACTATATCATTCAGGCGATGTCATAGTTTTTGAGTTTGCTAAAGTAGCTCAAATTTGTTTTGGTTTAATATCAGCAAATGTCTCCCCACTCTTGGTAGTGACTGTGGCAGGTTTTATGTCAGGTTGCTAGCAAGTGGTGGGGAAACTTTTTTTATTTGTTTTGGAGTCGCGATAGGTATGATTTTAAAATTTCAATGTTTCCTGGTGGAGCGGTAACTGTATTAGGATCGTCTTTAATTCTCAAATAGTGTTCTTGTAGTGCAGCTTTGCGAATGCTGTCGTGTTCTTCTCCTACGTGTTCTAGGGCAAAGTCTATCAGTTCCTCGTTTGTCATTTGCTGAAGTTGCGATTTAAATTTCTCAGACATATTTTCTACTTGCATAGATTTAAGCTATTAATGTCACGCAAAGACGCAAAGGCGCAAAGAAATGTATAGATTTCTCTAGTGATGAGAAGTAAAGATCGTATGGGCAATGCTCATCCTAACTATTAGTTGTAGATACTTACTAGCCTTCAGAAGATAAGCTTAAGTGGGATAATTTAGTTGCGAAAACTCAACCCAAATTGATTGCTGCTGCTAAACAGGCTAAACAAGAAATTGCCGAAGGATTAGCACAGCCTTTAGATTACGACAAGCTATGATTACGATCGCTTTTTCCAATAAAAATTTTGATTGAATTCAATTTAGCGATCGCAATCTACACCATAACTTGTAGGGGCGCACAGCTGTGTGCCCCTACGAAACCGATTTAACGCATATCGTAACCGAACAAATTTGGATCGACTTCTCCTAGTTGCAAATCTGCCAAACCATATTCACTCCAACGCCTTTCTACCATTGCTGCTACATTAGGATCGGATTCTAAAGGTGCGCCCCATTCATGTTCTGTTTCAGGGGGAATTTTGGTAGTTGCATCAATTCCCATGCGTCCGCCTAAACCAATTTTCTCGCTGGCGAAATCGAGGCTATCGAAGGGTGTATTGGGCAAAATAAACACATCTCTGGTAGGGTCAACTTTAGAACTAATTGCCCATACTACCTGACGCGGATCGCGAATATTGATGTCCTTATCCACCACAATCACGAATTTAGTATAAGTAAATTGGGGTAAGGCACTCCAAAAAGCTAGAGCTGCCCGCCGCGCTTGCCCAGGGTAAGCTTTATCAATGGAGATAATCGCGGCTTTGTAGCTTAAAGCTTCCATTGGGAGGAAGAAATCGACAATTTCAGAAACTTGTTGCCGCAGAATAGGAGTATAGATCCGATTGAGCGCGATCGCCATCATTGCTTCTTCTTTTGGCGGACGACCGCTAAATGTGGTCAAATAAATTGGATCTTGGCGGTGAGTCATGCAGTGGAAACGCACCAAGGGCGAATCTTCCAATCCACCGTAATAACCCATATGATCGCCGAAAGGACCATCGGGTAAAACTTCCCCTGGGGTAATGGTTCCTTCTAAGACAAATTCGGAGTCGGCGGGAACTTCTAAATCTACGGTTTTGCACTTTGCTAAGTTCACTCCAGAACCGCTATAAAGTCCGGCGAACAGCCATTCTGATAAATCGACAGGGATAGGAGTAGCCGCCGCCATGATAATTAAAGGATCTACACCAAGGGCGATCGCTATTTCTAATTTCTTACCTTTTTCTGCGGCTTTACGCAAATGTCTTGCCCCACCCCGTACCGATAACCAATGTACGGTCATCGTGTTACGCGATTGTAGTTGTAAGCGATACACGCCGACGTTAGGCGTACCTGTCTCGCAATCTTTGGTAATGACTAAACCCAGCGTGATAATTTTGCCTGCATCCCCTGGATAGGGACGGATTAGGGGAAGTTTATTTAAATCGAGTTCGTCGCCTTGAACCACGACTTGCTGACAAGCGGGAAAAAAGTCTCTTCCTGGTTTGGCTTTGACAACATCAAATAACACCTTGCCAAATTCTACCGCTTGAGAAATCTTCTTCGGTGGTTTTGGCTGTTGCAGCATACTCAGCTTTTTCCCCAGTTCTTCTAATTCTTGGGGTGTCTGCATGTTCATCGCCCAGCAGATCCTTTCTACCGTCCCCATCAAGTTAACTGCTACGGGATGGGGCGAACCTTTGACGTTCTCGAACAATAAACCAGGACCACCTTGTTGTAACATCCGGTTAGAAATCTCGGCAATTTCTAAATCGGGATCGACTAATGCGGTAATTCGCCGCAATTGTCCTCTTTCTTCTAGAAGTTTGATGAATCCCCGCAAATTTCTCATATGGAAAGTGAGTAGTGAGTGGTGAGTGGTTGTCTGTTGGTCTGCGATCGCACCTCCCACTATTATTTATAATTATGAGAAAATATGACAAATCGAGCGAGAAATATCTGGCGATCGCTTACTGTGGCTTTATGTGTTGTTTTAATAGTAAGGTAAGTTCTTCCTTACTAATTTCACCTTGAGCTACTTGTAGTACTATTTGGTAGGCTTGCTCATCAGAAAAGCTTAAATTGCAGCCATTTAAACGCAAAAACGCTTCCATTGCACCAAAAGCAGTACGCTTATTGCCATCTAGAAATGGATGATTTTTGGCAATATGATAGAGATAAGCAGCTGCTTGTGCGTGAATCGTAGGATGCAGTAACTCACCAAAGAAAGTTGCTTTTGGTTGGAAGATGGCAGATTCAAGTAAGCCTTCATCTCTGATACCAGGCAGACCACCAAACTGTTCGAGTAAAATTTGGTGAATAATCAAAATATCATTTAGTTCTAAAAATTCAGGATTCTGCAAGGCGACGGTAAACCTCCTGACGTTCTTCAAGAGAAACTAAGAAAGCTTGTACTGCCTTGCTATGATTTGTTTCCGACTTTCGCTTCAGTGAGTAGATCGATTCTAAAATTGCCTGCAACTGAGGTTCGCTGAGGGAATCAATTTCTTGGATAATTTTTTCTCTGGTATTCATTTTGCGATTGGTAAGTGGTAATTGATAATTGGTAATTGATGATTTTCACTTTTGTCATTTTCAATGACGAATATTTAACGTATCTTGTTTAATTTTTCGTTCTTGGATAGTGCCGATCGCCTTTATAGCTAAAGTCTCAATTCGATTATATAATTTTTGCGGTAGTAGCAGGAGCAAGTAAGCGGCTATTAGGGTTGAGAGAGTTCTATAGGGTTCCTCAAATATTAATTTCCCATAATTAGCTAAAGCTAGATGAATTAATTTAACAGCTGTTTTTCCTTTCCGAAACCGGACGGCACTGCGGGCTAAATACCTGATGTAATAAGATTTTATTACTCCCCGCCAACGCAAGTTTAATTCTGGGGCGTACAAACGAGTTTTTTCAATTTCTTGGCTGGCAGATTCTAACCGCTTCAATAAGTTTGCTGTCATCCCTCCAGAATTGACTCTATATAGCGTCAAAGCTGCGGGAATACCTTCAATTTTCCATTGAGTTTGAATCAGAATCCGTAGTAAAAAATCGGTTTCTCCTCCCGATATCCTAAATTGTTCGTCAAAATAGCGATCTTCAAAATTGCCATGTTGTTGATGCGTAAATTTGATATCTTCTAAAACTTTACGACGTATGACTCCTGCCGAACCATTTCCAATTGGATTACAACGAATTAGATATGATAAGTTAATTCCTTTTAGTTTTGGCATTTGATAAGTTCCTAAACACTTACCACGTTCATCGATAAAACTAGAACGACAAAAACTCATGCCAACAAAAGGAGATGATTCTAAATGCGCAATTTGTTTTTCTAATTTTTGCGGCAGCCACAAATCGTCTCCATCTAAAAAGGCGATATATTCTCCTTTTGCATGACGAATTCCCGTGTTTCGTGCCGCTGGTACGCCGCGATTTTCTTGACGAATAATTCTAATTCTCGGATCGTCAAATTGCTGACAGATTTGTACACTGCGATCGGGCGAACCGTCATCAATGACTAGAATTTCAAAGTTTTTGTAAGTCTGTGCCAACACTGAATGAATTGTCGCTGCAATATATGGCTCACTCTTGTAAACCAAAACAATAACAGAAACTTTTGTCATCTTTGAGCTTTGCACCCAATTTAGGGGTAGTAAGATTTATCATACGGTAATGTTGCGTAAGAAAAACTTCCTTGCAGTAATATTTTTTACTAAAATAGCTTGCGGCTTAGCTGCGAGTCGAGCTAGAACCGTAAAAATCCGTGTAAAAATCTATAGTTCAAAAATCTATAATGGGTAAATGTAAAGCTAAATCCGAACTTGTCTGCACGTAATGATCGCTCCTAACCGCCGCTATCACATCACCACTTTTGGCTGCCAGATGAACAAGGCTGACTCCGAACGCATGGCTGGCATCCTTGAGGATATGGGCTTCGAGTGGTCAGAAGACCCGAATGAAGCAAGTTTACTCCTCTACAATACTTGCACGATTCGGGACAACGCCGAGCAAAAAGTTTATTCCTACTTAGGCAGACAGGCGAAGCGCAAGCAGGAACAAGCAGACTTGACAATAGTTGTTGCTGGTTGCGTGGCACAGCAGGAAGGCGAAACACTGCTGCGACGAGTACCGGAAATCGATCTCGTCATGGGACCCCAACACGCCAACCGTTTAGAAGAATTGTTAGAACAAGTATTCGACGGCAATCAAGTTGTAGCAACAGAACCGATTCAAATTGTCGAAGATATTACGAAACCGCGCCGCGATAGCACCGTAACAGCTTGGGTTAACGTTATCTACGGTTGCAACGAACGCTGTACTTACTGCGTGGTTCCCAACGTGCGTGGTGTAGAACAGTCTCGCACGCCGGAGGCGATTAAAGCCGAGATGGTAGAGTTGGGCAAGCAGGGATATAAAGAAATTACCTTACTCGGTCAAAATATCGATGCTTATGGGCGCGACTTACCAGGAACAACCCCAGAAGGCAGACACTTACACACGCTGACAGATTTACTCTACTACGTCCACGACGTACCAGGAGTCGATCGCCTCCGTTTTGCTACCAGCCACCCGCGTTATTTCACCGAACGATTAATTCGTGCTTGTGCGGAGTTACCCAAGGTATGCGAGCATTTTCACATTCCCTTCCAATCGGGCGATAATGAAGTCCTCAAACGGATGTCACGGGGTTACACCCACGAAAAATATCGGCGGATTATCGATAAAATTCGGCAATTGATGCCCGATGCTTCAATTAGCGCTGATGCGATTGTTGGCTTTCCTGGGGAAACTGAAGCGCAGTTTGAAAATACGCTCAAATTAGTGGCAGATATTGGTTTCGACCATTTGAATACAGCCGCTTATTCCCCACGTCCCGGGACTCCCGCTGCTTTGTGGGATGCACAATTAAGTGAAGAAGTCAAGAGCGATCGCCTGCAAAGATTAAATCATTTAGTTGCCACCACAGCCCAAGCGCGATCGCAGCGTTATTTAGGTAGAGTTGAGGAAGTTTTAGTAGAAGACCAAAACCCCAAAAATCCCCAGCAAGTGATGGGAAGAACCAGAGGAAATCGTTTGACGTTCTTTGATGGCGATATTATCCAGCTTAAGGGGCAATTAGTTACAGTCAAAATTACCGAAGTACGGGCTTTCAGTTTGACAGGAGAACCGATAGAGGCGCGTCAATTGGTAGTTGGTTGACAGTTGACACTTATCAGTGTAGAAAGCTGACTGTAACCGAAGGTGCGATCGATTGAGGATTGCTGTAGCTGAGTAGAGGTTTAAAAATGCCTTCTATTGCCAAACACAACGAGGTTATTACAGTCATCATTATTTTTGCTGTAGAACCAGAACAACAGCAGGAACTAATAAATACAATTGTGGAATTCGTGGAGGCAGATGTAAAGCACCAACCTGGTTTTGTTTCATCGAGTCTCCACAAAAGTTTAGACGGTATCAGAGTCCTAAACTACGCTCAGTGGAAAACTCTAGAAGATTACAAAGCTTTCCTCAATAACTCTGAAATACAAGCGCGGGGAGCAGCTAAATTAGCCAATTTTCATTTACTAGACTCCCGTGTATACGAGGTAACGATTTCTTTACCGGAATCAGCAGACCTCACAATTTCTCCAGGGCGCTTAATTCACCTGGGAGAATTTAGAATGAAGCCAGAAAATCAGTCTCGCTTGATAGAGCTAGAGCGAGAAAACGTCACAATTGCGTTAGAACACCCCGATCTATTATCTGCAAATTTTCACCGTTCGCTTGACGGAACGCGCACGATGAATTATGGATTTTGGCAAACTCTCGATAATTTTGAACTACTAGTCAAAGAACCAAAATTTGCTCCCGTGCGGGAATATTGGCAAGGTTTATCAGAAAACGAATTTCACCTGTACGAAGTCGTTTTCACCGAACCTCATGAGTAAAAGTCAAAAATTAAAAGTTAAAAGTCAAAAGCTCATAGAGCGATTGCTGATAACTGATAACTTTCTACAGACGTTAAATGTAACGTCTCTACACTAACAACTGACAACTGATAACTGAATTATGCAAGTTCGTACCTCTTACACTAGACTTTTAGTTACCGATCTGAAAGCTTGCTTTGCTTTCTATCGAGATATTTTGGAATTTAAGGTAATAGTAGATGCTACTCAGGAAGGGTACGCTGAATTTGCCGCTGGAGATATGAAACTAGCAATCTCGCAACGGCAAGAAATGGCAGAAATAATTGGCAGCGATCGCCTCCCACTTCACGCAGAATGTCAAGATCGTGCCGTGTTAGTTTTTGTGGTTGCCGATGTAGAAACAGTTTGTCACGAATTAAAACAAAAGGGAATTAAATTTACTAGAGAGCCAATGGCTAATCCTAGTTACGATCTCAAAACTGCTTATATACGCGATCCTGATGGAAACTTAATTGGGATTTATCAATATATGATTTAATCGAGTTGACGATCGATAGGTCTGCAATTGAGTTGACAATATAGCTCTCATTGTTCTACCTTGAAATATGCATGAGGAACTATCGCTCGTTGAAAATACAAAGCAGAAATTAAGAAAGTAGCGAGTGTAAAAATTAAGCGATACTTTTCTTGTTCTCAGCTAGCTGTATCGCACCAAATTGAGTTTGGTTAAAAATTTCAAACCAAAACGTACAACTGACAATTCAATCGCGCCATAGAGTAAACCAATTCAGCAATTGGAGAGTTTTATGACATCTGTGCAAAATTCTCGCGTGTGGTTGATTACAGGTAGTTCTAGTGGGTTCGGGAGAGCGATCGCCCAAGCAGTATTAGATCGGGGCGAGAAAGTCGTAGTAACGGCACGAAATCCCCAACATGTTGAAGATATTCAGACAAAATATCCCGATCGCGCTCTAGCAGTGCAGCTAGACGTGACTCAGCCAGCACAAGTCAAGGCAGCAGTAGAAACGGCGATCGCTAAATTCGGACGCATTGACGTATTGGTAAATAATGCTGGCTACGGTACGATGGGGGCGTTGGAAGAACTCAGCGATGAAGCAACTCGCCGCCAGTTTGAAACGAATGTTTTTGGGGCGCTGAACATGATGCGAGCAGTGCTACCCTCGATGCGACAGCACCGCAGTGGATACATTCTCAACCTTTCTTCGGTAGGTGGTTTCGTGTCTTTTCCTGGCGCTGGGATCTATTGCGCGACTAAGTTTGCTCTAGAAGCCTTGTCTGAAGCACTTGTCAAGGAAGTAGAGTCGTTAGGGATTAAAATTATCATTGTCGAACCAGGGGCGTTTAGGACGGATTTCAACGGGCGATCGCTCGTTTTAGCCGATACTCAAATTGCCGACTACGAACCTATAGTTGGTGGTCTCCGTCAGTGGCTGCAAGATATGGATGGCAAGCAACCAGGCGATCCCGTTAAAGCAGCCGAGGCAATGATTCAAGCCGTAAATAGCGATAACCCACCTTTAAGACTCGCTTTAGGTGCAGATGCCGTGGATGCAATTGAAACAAAACTAGAATCAGTCAAGGCAGAGATGGAGGCTTGGAAAGACGTAGCCGTGAATACAGCTTATGAAGGGGCAGCTGTCGGCGCGATTGGAGGTTAACTGTTCTATACATACTCCATACAACTTATGAAAGCAATTCGGATGCACGCTTATGGTGGCGTAGATGTCTTGAAGTACGAAGACGTGCCGCTACCTCAACCCGCAGCAGATGAAGTTTTGATTCGGATCTATGCAGCAGGAGTAAATCCTGTAGATTGGAAGATTCGCGAGGGATATGTGGGTAAAACCTTCAATTTGCCCCATATTCTCGGTGCTGATGTTGCGGGAGTTGTGGAGTCTGTGGGTGATGCAGTACGGCGACTGAAGCCAGGAGATGAAGTGTACGGCTACGCTAGCTTGCGGCGGGAAGGTACGTATGCTGAATACATTGCTGCTAGAGAATCGGAAGTCACGCTAAAACCCAAAAGTATCGACTTTATTCAAGCAGCAGCTTTACCAGTGGCAGCGCTGACATCCTGGCAGGCAATGTTTGATACGGCGCACTTAGAGGCAGGACAAAAAATTCTGATTCATGCCGCATCTGGTGGAGTAGGATCGATCGCCGTACAATTAGCAAAAGCCAAGGGTGCGCGTGTTATCGGTACGGCTTCTACTCGGAATACTGAATTTATCCGCAAATTGGGAGTAGACGAAGTCATAGATTATCAGGCAACACCATTTGAAGATGTCGTGCGCGATCTCGATGTGGTTCTAGATACAATTGGTGGTGAAACAAGAGCGCGATCGCTCAAAGTTCTCAAACCAGATGGGATACTCGTTTCAATTGTCGGTTCACCACCAGAAAGTGCCAGCGTGCGAGTTGCGATTACCCACGTACAACCAAATGCGGCGCAATTAGATGAAATTACCACTTTCATCGACTCAGGGCAAGTTAAACCGTATGTCGAAACCGTACTACCCTTGAGCGAAGCCGCACAAGCACACCAGTTAAGCCAAAGCGGACGGACGCGCGGTAAAATCGTGCTGCGGGTTGACTAAAGGAAGAAAGCACTAAATTTTTCTCCGATCGCCAAGTCGCTGCATACTAGTACCTATACTTAAATGAGTTGGTGTATTCGATCGAGCTAACTTATAATCGCGCATGGAAAATCCTCGCCAACTAGCTTTTATCGCTCTCAAGGCAGTACATCGCGATGCATATGCAGATGTCGCTTTAGATCGGGTACTTAGTCAATCGAATTTAAATCCTAACGATCGCCGTTTGGTAACAGAATTAGTCTACGGTAGCGTCAGAAGAATGCGATCGCTCGACGTTCTGATCGATCGCTTAGCTAAAAAAAAATCTCATCAACAACCCCCCGACTTACGCACAATTCTGCACATTGGCTTATACCAGCTATGTTATCTGACTCAAATTCCCTCTTCTGCCGCTGTCAACACGACAGTGGAATTGGCGAAAACTAATGGTTTTGCCGGATTGAAGGGATTTGTCAATGGGATTTTGCGTCAGTTTTTACGGGAGTCGGTAGGGGGGGTTTCCAAACCCGTCCGTACGGGAGTCGGGAGTCGGAGGACAAGGGAGACAAGGGGGACAAGGGGGACAAGGGAGACAAGGGGGACAAGGGGGACAAGGGGGACAAGGGGGACAAGGGGGACAAGGGAGACAAGGGGGACAAGGGGGACAAGGGGGACAAGGGGGACAAGGGGGACAAGGGGGACAAGGCAGAGGGGGGAGACAAGGGAGACAAGGGGACAAGGGGGACAAGGGGGACAAGGGGGAAAAACAACCAACTACCAACTACCCATTACCCATTACCCATTACCCATTACCAGAAGATCCAGTTGAAAGACTAGGAATTCTACACAGTTACCCTAATTGGATCATTGAATTGTGGTTGGAACAGTTGGGTTTGGTAGAAACAGAACAACTATGTGAATGGTTTAATCAACCGCCAGCGATCGATCTACGAGTTAATACTTTACAAACTTCTATCGAAGAAGTAGAAACGCAGTTGCAAGCAGCAGGGGTGTCTGTAACTCGGCTTCCCCATCTACCCCAAGCCTTGAGGTTGACTGGAAGTATTGGTGCAATTCAGAATTTACCTGGATATAGTGCGGGATGGTGGACTGTCCAAGATAGTAGCGCTCAACTTGTGAGTCACGTACTCGATCCGCAAGCGGGGGAAGTTGTCATTGATGCTTGTGCTGCACCTGGAGGTAAGACAACTCACATAGCCGAATTGATGCAAGATCGTGGAACAATTTGGGCTTGCGATCGCACGACATCTCGTTTGAATAAGCTTAAAGTAAATGCCGAACGCCTACAATTGCGATCGATCAAAATTTGTCCCGGCGATAGCCGTTCTCTGACTCAATTTACGAATATAGCCGATCGCGTGTTGCTTGATGCTCCCTGTTCTGGATTGGGAACTTTGCACCGCCACGCCGATGCTCGTTGGCGACAAACACCCGCATCAGTGCAAGAACTTGCTAACCTACAAAAAGAACTACTCGATCGCACGGCTACCTGGGTGAAACCTGGTGGCATTCTTGTCTACGCCACTTGCACTCTTCATCCTTTAGAAAATGAAAGAGTAGTGGAATGGTTTTTATCAAGCCATTCCCAATGGCAAATCGATCCTCTTCCACCCAATTCTCCTGCAACTCCATTTTCCACTACCGCAGGTTGGCTAAAAGTATTTCCCCATCAGCATCAAATGGATGGCTTTTTTATGGTTCGATTGAAGAGAAGGGAGCAGTGACTAGTGGCTGGTGGCTAGTGACTGGAAAAGAGAAACAAGACTAACCAACTACTAATTACCAAAAATGACTAATAATTCTAATACCAAAAATTTAATGAAAATCTTGATCGGTGCTGCTTGGTTGGACGGCAAAATTCAACCGGAGGAAAGAAAATATCTTCAGCAAGTCGCTCAAGCAAAAAATTTGGCTGACGATCCAGAGATTCGACCTTTACTCAACGAACTCCGAACAGTACAGCCTACAGAATGTTATGAATGGATTCAAGCATATTTAGGCGATCGCCCTAGTGAAACAGCTTACCAAAGTTTGATTGAAGCTATTAGCGGCTTAATTTATAGTGATGGCGACGTTGCCGTAGAAGAAGCTCAATTGCTTAACAAAATAGAGTCTTCTCATTCAGAGGAAACAGAGCATCATTCCATGCACAATTCCGCAATTCACGCGATCCAAAATCTCTACCGTCGTTGGGTAGAGACTCAAAATTAGTCGTTGGTCATTTGTTATGAGTGGCTAGTGGCTAGCGATCGGTGGTTAGTAGCTGAATTCTCGATCTAGTCACTCCTCACCAGTCACTAATCGCTGATAACTAATAACTCTGTACAGACATTACATATAACGTCTCTACACTGACTTTTGACCTTTGACTTTTGACCTTTGACTTTTATTTTGGTTCGCCAACTCCGGGAGTTTCTTCTTTTTTCACTTCTGGGACTACGCTGGGACGCTCTTTATCTTCCCAACCTACAGGACGCTTGGAATTATACCAAGCAACTGAACCAATTGTCGCAGCAGCAATAAAACCAACTACATATACTAGAGTTGCAGAGATTGGAAAGTGGGGCTGATTTACTGCCGCATCTGCTGCTGCTTGCATTAATATCTGCATAGTCATAATTTCCTCAAATTGCTAATACTACTGTTTAGACCCTATACAAACAGAGTACCATTTCCATCCTCCCCAGGAAAGAAGCAGCAAACAGTGACCAGTGACCAGCGACCAGTGACCAGTTATCAACCACCAATTACCCATTACCTAACTAACCCAACAAACAAGCTACCGGAAACAAAATATATTCTAAGAAGAAGAGTTTCCAAATGAATTGATAGCAACTGGCGATCGCGCTTTTATCTTGTAAGTTTACTTGACGGCTGCGCCACCATAGCAAAGCTAAGAGTAATAAGTGGGTACTGATGAGAAAAGTTGAGTTGACTGAGGGAAGTCCTAGAATTCCGGCAATTATTATACCTATATAACATGTAGTTATTACCCAAAGTGCTAGGTTAAAAACTTTTTCTTTCCCTAAAGCAATGGTAAAAGTTGTAATGTGATATTGGCGATCGCCTTCCAAATCGGGAATGTCTTTAAAAATTGCGATCGCAAAGGTAAATACCAAAATAAATAAAGTTAACGTCCAAACCGAGCTAGGAATTCCTGAAACTCCTTGCCATAACCAGTTAAAATGCAAAAATAATCCTAAATTAACTATCGCTCCTCTAACAGAAAAAATGCATAAAGCTGCCCAAAAAGGAAACCTTTTCAATCGGATTGGTGGTAAAGAATAAGCTGTTCCAATTGCTAAACTTATTGCTACCATGCCAAATAAATACCATCCAGCAGCCCCAGCTAATACCAACGCCAAAATTCCCGTTATGGCTATCAAAATTTGACCTGTACGCTGTGAAAAATCACCAGATGCTATTGGTAAATGGGGTTTATTAATTTTGTCAATTTCAACATCTTCTAGTTGATTCAAGCCAACAATATAAATATTGCCGCACAGACAAGCAATCCACGCCAATAACAGTGGCTGTAGGGGCGGGTTTAGCCAATGAACCATGCGTTCGATGAGAGAACTATCGGCAAAACTCGCCCGTACATTAGTCGGGAGTTGGGAAAGAGCGATCTGCGCATCAAAGGCAATTAAATACATTCCTAAGACGCTCAAACTCGTACCGATAATGGTGTGGGGACGCGAGAACTTCCAAAAAGCGTAAAGCCACTCAGCCAAATTTAATCGCCTTACTTTCGGCGTTCTCTGCGTCTTGACGGTACGTTTCATTACTTAATCCCACACAACAAGCCAAATCGAATTAAACCACGCTGGTAGCCCCGCTGCATCAGCCCCAGAGACAGTGCTGCTTGAATTGTTTCCCACCCAGATAAAATTAAACCTAATATTGCCGTGGGATTAAGAGCGGAATCGATGACTACATCCCAAAACGGCGCTACGGCAGTTGACCAATCTGCGGTACGGATGCTGTTTAAATTAAGATTGCGGGCGATCGCTTCATATTCCGGTAAGGCGATCGTGTAAGGTAAGTGATACACCTGGTAAATCTCGTTCAGATGCTTTTGCTCGTCTGCTGTCAGAATACCTCCTGACTTAGCATCCGTAGGGCGATGACACCAAGTCACCATGACTAGCTTTCCCCCAGGTTGCAGCACGCGGTAGCACTCTTGCATGAACTTAACCTTATCGGGCATATGTTCGCCGCTTTCTAATGCCCAAACAAAGTCAAAGCTGTTATCCGCAAAAGGCATATTCTGAGCATTTGCAACTAAAAATTCGGCTTTTTGACTCAAACCCATCGCTTGAGCGCGTTGAGTCGCTCGATTCGCTTGAAATGGGCTAAGAGTAATTCCCGTGGCTTGGGCATTGTATTTTTGGGCAAGATACAGCGAACTACCACCTATACCGCAGCCGACATCGAGGATATGCTGTGCTTGCTCTACATCTGCCCATTGCAGCAGTTCTTCAATCAGATCGATTTGTGCTTGTCGCCGCTCTTTTCTCTGTTTTCCATCTGTGCCATAGTAGCCATGATGCATGTGTTCCCCCCACACCTGTTCCCACAAACTAGAGGAGGAATCGTAAAATTGCCCAATCCGCTCGTAAAGTGTCGCACTCATCACAACTCAGTATTAACGTAACCCGCAATTAGCCTACCATAAAGAATTCGGAATTCGGAATTCGGAATTCGGAATTAATTCCTCTTGCTAACTACCAAATAACAATTATCAATTACCAATTACCAAAAATAATGACTGTTCCTCGAACTATTTCTTTAGGATTTTTAGCGGTGATCGCTGTTGGAACGCTGCTGCTGATGATACCTTTTTCTTCTAGTAGCGGTGATTGGACTAACCCAATTGTGGCACTGTTTACGTCTACTTCTGCTGTTTGCGTCACTGGGCTATCTGTAGTAGATGTGGGAACTTATTTCTCATTTTTTGGACAGGTAATTTTGGTTGCTTTAGTGCAAATTGGTGGTTTGGGTTACATGACAGCCACCACTTTTTTATTAGTTTTGATTGGAGTGAAATTTGGGTTGCGCGATAAAGTGGCAATCCAACAAGCACTCGACCGAACGGGGTTATCTAATAGTGCCGATTTAATCCGTTCGATTATTGGCGTAACCCTGATTTTTGAAATTACAGGAATCTTTCTACTTTTACCAGTTTTCACACCTCAATATGGACTCGATCGCGCCCTTTGGTTAGCTATTTTTCATAGCGTAAACTCTTGGAACAATGCTGGTTTCAGTTTATTTAAAGATAGTTTTATCGGTTTTCAATCGTCAATTTTATTAAATTTAGTCGTCACAGGATTAATTATCTTTGGTGGTATTGGATACGGAGTCCTTTTTCAAATTTATATTTATTTGCGCGATCGCCTCCAACGCAAGTCAGAAAGAGTCGTGTTTTCGCTAGATTTAAAAGTAGCAATTAGCACGAGTTTGATTTTATTGATTGCAGGTACGGTTGCTTTCTTTTTAATTGAATCGAGAAATCCCAATACTTTCGGTAATCTCAGTTGGCAAAATAAAATATTAGCTGCTTGGTTTCAGTCTGTGACTCCCAGAACGGCTGGATTTAACACAATTGATATTGGCAAAATGACTAATGCTGGCTTATTTCTTACTATTGCTTTTATGTTTATTGGTGCAAGTCCAGGTGGTACGGGTGGAGGTATAAAAACGACAACTTTGCGCGTGTTAACTAGTTGTACCAAGGCAATTCTACAAGGGAAAGAGGACGTGCTACTCTACGAGCGTCAAATTCCACTTAACCTGATTTTAAAAGCTGTTGGCGTACTAGTTGGTTCGATCGCCACGGTAATACTAGCAACAATTTTGATATCCTTGACTGACCCGAACATAGATTTTATTCAAATCTTGTTTGAAGTCGTATCTGCTTTTGCTACTGTAGGACTTTCGACAGGAATCACCGCTAATGTCTCTGCTGCGGCTAAGTTAGTCTTAATCGCCACCATGTTTATCGGACGGGTGGGTATTTTGTTACTCATAGGAGCCGTACTAGGAGATCCTCGCCCTACTGCTATCCACTATCCCGAAGAAAATTTACTTGTAGGTTAAATCGCTACGAACGAGATATACCAAGAGATTTAAGCAAATATGCTGTTTTCGAGTGGTAAAGGTATATATTTGAGTTGGAACGATTTAGTAACTTTACTTCACATAAGAAGTAAGGTTGATTGAAGCAAAGGTATAAGCGTGTGAATCTGTCGTCTTTAGGTTTTTTTCGCAGTCTCCGCAAAGATAACCACCAGTTTGCGGTCATTGGCTTAGGACGGTTTGGGCGTGCTGTCTGCTCTACTCTACATCGGTTGGGTTATGAGGTATTAGCAACGGACATTGATGAGAAAAACGTCAATCAGGTCATGAGCGAACATATTGCAGCTCACGCCGTACAACTCGATTCTACTGACTCTGTAGCGTTAAAAGAAGCGGGAATTTACGAGTTTGATACGGTCATTGTTGCGATTGGTAACTATATACAAGAAAGTATTATTACGACGCTGAACTTGAAAGAAGGTGGCGTACCGCATATTGTGGCAAAAGCATCTTCAGGGGTTCATTGCAAATTGTTACATCGCGTTGGCGCGGATCACGTTGTCTTTCCTGAGTATGAAGCAGGATGCGAGTTAGCGCGATCGCTCACCAAACCAGCTATTCTCGATCGCTTCGACCTTGACCCAGATAATAGCATTGTTGAAGTCATCGTACCTGACGAATTTCATGGCAAAACAATCGGCGATCTACAAATTCGCAACCGCTATGGTTTAAACTTGCTAGCGGTGAGTCAAGATGGCAAATTTGAAATCAACCCCGATCCTAGAAAACGCTTAGAGAAGGGTTCTGCTATGGTTGTAATTGGTTGTAATAGGGATATTAATCGCTTGCCAATTTAACTTGGCTTGCATCTATAGATGTCATAATTTTTTTCATGCGATCGCCATTTCTGTGTCACTTTTTTGTCACATTCACTCATTAGCATGTTTGTAAGTAGACTCTATGTCTGCTCCTCACACCACACTTCAAGGTAACCCTTCCGCACCACGACGGGAGGGTTTTTTTTGGTTTTTATTTGTAGAGACGCGCGATCGCTTTTTAGCGAGGATAACGCTGCATTAACTCCCGTACTTGTTCGGCGTGATAGGAACTACGGGTGAGAGGTGAAGAAACCACTTGTAGGAAACCCAAAGATTCACCATACTCCCGCCAAGCATCAAATTGTTCTGGAGCAATAAAACTATCTATTTTTAAATGCTTTTGGCTGGGTTGAAGATATTGTCCTAGCGTGAGGATATCGCAATTGACAGCCCGTAGATCTTGCATCACCTGGCGAATTTCCGTATCGGTTTCTCCCAGTCCTACCATCAGACCAGATTTGGTGTAGACAGAAGCAGCTAAAGTACGCGATCGCCTTAACAATTCTAAGGAGCGATCGTAGTCTCCTTGGGGACGTACTCGCCGATACAGGCGGGGAACGGTTTCTGTATTGTGATTTAAGACTTCTGGTTGCGCCTGTAAAATCGTCGCCAAAGCATCCCAATTCGCACATAAATCGGGAATCAAAACCTCAATCGTAGTTTGAGGCGATACCTCACGAATCGCTTGAATACAGCCAACGAACTGAGATGCACCCCCATCCGATAAATCGTCTCTATTTACGGAAGTGATCACGACATGATTGAGCCGCAGCCGCCGAACTGCTTCAGCTAGGCGTTGTGGTTCTGTGGGGTCTAGGGGTTGAGGTTTTTTCTCAAAATCAATATCGCAGTAAGGACAAGCACGGGTACAAGCTGGTCCCATAATCAAAAATGTTGCCGTACCTGCATTAAAACACTCGCCAATATTAGGACATGAGGCTTCTTCGCAGACAGTATTGAGGGCTAAATCCCGCAAAATGTCTTTAACTTTACCGACGCGCTGCCACTGCGGCGCTTTTACCCGTAACCACTCTGGCTTAACAGTCACAATTAACTTCAACTAAGGTTCCTAGTCTAGATTTTATCAAGTTAGGGAGTGGTAGTTGGTAGTTGGTAGTTGATAATTGGTAATTGGTAGTTGGTCACTGACTTGCTAAACGTCTCTACTTCTTCGCTTGCGCCAGCGGGAAGTTGGTTCTAAGCAACTGGTTTGTTGCTCTTGAACTCTTCGTTGACAAATTATCTCTGCTGGATCGCACAACTGAGGATCGCGATAGGGGATTGCCGCACGAGTCTGTAAATGCTCTCGTTCTTCCTGAGAAAGGGAAGGTAAGCCAGAATCATGCCAACTAGCTACAGTACCAGGCGATCGCCTACCTACGGGTGATGTGGAACCAATTTTTAACCCCGCTACTTGCAAAGCCGATCGCACGGATGCAGCGCAGGAATATGTTGCCAAAATTCCACTCTTATGCATACATCGAGCCACGTACCCTAAAAATTCCACCGTCCACAATTGAGGACAGGTAGGCGGAGAAAACGGGTCGAGAAAAATTGCGTCTGCCTGAAAACCAGATGCTTGTAATGTTTGAATCGTCTGCCTTGCATCGCCAAGTAGTAACTTTGCTTGCAGGCGATCGCTTGTAACTTGATGCGTTGTTGCAAGTTGGGTTAATTGGGGTAAAAGTGGCGACCAGTTATCGAGGAGATTGTGGGCGATCGCCGCTTGGGGTACTGTTGGATCTAACTCCAATCCTGCAACTTCTATTTCACAATTGGGATTCTCTTCCCAGATAGCTGCTAAAGCAGCGGCTGTATTGTAACCCAACCCATAACATACATCTAATAATCGTAAAGATTTTTGTTGCCGCGCCTTTTGCCGTAGTTTTGTCGGTTCCACAAACTTAAACTCAGCTTCCTGACGCGCCCCAAACTGACTGTGATATGCTTCGCCAAATTCGGCTGAGAAAAACGTGTAAGAACCATCGGCTGTGATTTGGGGGGAGTAGGAGGAGTGGCTGGTGGCTAGTGGCTGGTGGCTAGAATTGCTCACTTGTCCTCCTTGTCTTCCTTATCTCCCTTGTCCCCCATACCCTAAATATCCAACTCTACCAAGTTGAGGCGAGAACCATAAGTTTCGATGAATTCGCGTCGAGGGGCAACGCGATCGCCCATTAATACGGTAAAGATCCTGTCTGCTTCGGCTGCGTCTTCGATTTCTACTCGTTTGAGGGTGCGGGTTTCATTATTCATTGTGGTATCCCACAACTGTTGTGGCATCATTTCACCCAAACCTTTGAACCGCTGGATCGTATAGTTGGCATTGGCAGGAAATTCAGCAATTTTTTGATCTCTTTCGCGCTCGCTATAACAATAGTAATGATTGCGTCCCCTTTCTATTTTAAAAAGTGGCGGACAAGCAATATAGATAAAGCCTTGCTCGATCAGTTGTCGCTGATAGCGATAGAAGAATGTTAGCAACAAAGTTCTGATGTGCGCTCCATCCACGTCAGCATCTGTCATAATCACGATCTTGTGATAGCGCAATTGGGATGAATCGAATTCTTCTCCCTTTACGCCCAAGCCTAAAGCGGTGATTAATGCTTGGATCTCGGTATTCTTGTAGATTTTAGCATCGTCGGTTTTCTCAATATTGAGAATTTTACCGCGTAAAGGTAGGATAGCTTGGTTGCGGCGATCGCGTCCTTGTTTAGCACTCCCACCCGCTGAATCGCCTTCCACAATGAAGATTTCCGATTCGCCAGGATCTCTAGAACTGCAATCTGCTAGCTTTCCTGGTAGGGGCGAAGACTCTAGTACTGATTTACGCCGCACTAATTCCCGTGCGTGGCGTGCGGCTTCAGCAGCTTTGAATGCTTGAATTGCTTTATCTAAGATCGAATCAGCAATGCTGGGGCGAAATTCTAAATATTCCGTCAGCACTTCCCCAACTAACGAGTCAACAATCCCCCGCACTTCCGTGTTGCCGAGTTTTGTCTTAGTTTGCCCTTCAAACTCTGGATCTGGGACTTTGACAGAAATCACGGCTGTCAACCCTTCACGGACGTGTTCGCCGCTGAGGTTGGGTTCGTTATCCTTGATTTTATTTCGCTTGCGGGCGATCGCATTGAGCGTCCGCGTCAAAACTGTTTTCAACCCTTCTAAATGCGTTCCGCCATCCACCGTGCGGATGTTGTTGGCAAAGCCTAACAAGTTGTCGGTATAGGCATCCGTACACCACTGCAAAGCGACTTCAACTTGGACGTTGTTGCGTTCCCCTTGCACGAAAATAATTTCTTCGTGTAAGGCTTGCTTGTCGTTGTTAATGTAGCTGACGTACTCGCGAATCCCACCCTTGTATTCGTAAGTCTCAACTTTTGGTTCTTGGCTTTTGAGTAGTTCTAAACGGTGGTCGGTAAAGGTAATTCTTACCCCTGCATTTAGATACGCTAGCTCTCGCAGACGACCAGCCAGCGTGATATAGTCGAATTCCGTACCAACTGTAAAAATTTCTGCATCGGGTTTGAATCTAACTCCAGTGCCTGTCTTCGCTTCTTTAAAAGACTTGGTTTGCAGTTCTCCCATCGGTACGCCCCGTTCGTAGCGTTGGGTATGTACCTTTTTATCCCGCCAAACTGTAACTTCTACCCATTCCGATAGCGCGTTGACAACAGAAATCCCAACTCCGTGCAAACCGCCAGAAACTTTGTAACCACCACCACCAAATTTACCTCCAGCATGTAATACTGTCATCACGGTTTCCAGTGCCGATTTCCCCGTCTGCGGATGGGTATCGGTGGGAATACCTCGACCGTCATCGACTACTTGTACTGAGCCGTCAGCGTTTAAGTCGATTTCTATGTGAGTACAATATCCTGCTAGAGCCTCATCAATGGAGTTGTCTACCACCTCGTATACTAAATGGTGGAGTCCCCTCGGTCCGGTGGTTCCAATATACATCCCTGGTCGTTTGCGGACGGGTTCCAGACCTTCCAAAACTTGAATTTGCTCGGCGCTGTAGCTGCTCGTCATGCAAGGGAGTCTCCGATAATGAGGTTAAATTAACCAATGATATCTAAAATAAGAAATCGTACCAAAATTCTAACACAATAGGCTTAAAGACGGCTCTAGGGCATTCTAAAGAGCAATTTATCTAGGGGATGTACCAAACTGATATTTCGCATAGATTTGGCTTGATTACAATCTGTGGAGCAACCGCCACGGGTAAATCAGGGTTGGCAATAACTATCGCTCAAAGACTTAATTCTGTCATTATCAGTGCCGATTCGCGTCAAGTTTATCGCGAATTTAATCTTGGCACGGCTAAACCTACTCCTAGCCAGCAACAACTCATACCTCACTATTTAATTGACATTTGCGATCCCACTGAAACTTTTACCGTGGCGGAGTATCAGGAACAAGCACAGGGATTAATCGAAAAATGGAGGGGTGTAGAGACGTTGCATGCAACGTCTCTACACCTATTCCCTCTCTTAGTTGGGGGGACTGGGTTGTACATCCGTTCTATCGTGCGGGGAATGAAGATTCCTAGAGTAGCACCACAGCCAAAATTGCGATCGCAACTTCTATCTTTGGGTCAAAAGCAGCTTTATGCAATGTTACAGCAAGTCGATCCGGTAGCTGCAACTAAAATTCATCCCAACGATCCAACCAGAACTGTTAGAGCATTGGAAGTATTCTACGTTACTAGTCGTCCAATCTCAACACAACAGGGAGAAGATCCCCCCTGTTATCCAATTTTACAAATTGGTTTGGACTGTGAATCGAATGCCTTGACTCAGCGAATTTCTCAGCGTACAGAACAAATGGTGGCTGATGGTTTGGTGGCTGAAGTTGAGTATTTGTGTCAAAAATACCGCATGGATTTACCTTTACTCAATACGCTAGGATATCAAGAGTTCAAGCAATATTTAGCTGGAGATATCTCCCTAGAGGAAGCAAAAGAATTAACTGTATTGCATACGCGACAATTTGCTAAACGACAGCGAACTTGGTTTCGAGCATATCCTCAAATTGAATGGTTTAATGCTGACAGTCCCGATTTAGTAGAACGAGTGTGGCAGCGAATTCAGGATTTTATGGCTCAACTAAATCTGAAAAAAAACACGCGATTCTAAAATGTGAAAACACGCCGCTTTGCTTTTTTTGTCTTAGCAATTACCAGCGTTATCCTCGGAGGATGGATTTGTTCTCCTGTTACTATTATACCTCCTGCTAATCTCATTAATCCAGTTAGTATTTATCTCGTTGATTATGGCTTTCACGGAAGATTAGTTCTACCTATTAATCGCGATAAATGTCTGGAATATGCCTATGGTGACTGGAGATATTTTGCTTTAAATCAACAAGATTGGTTGACCGGAGCAGCAGCATTATTTTTACCAACTCAAGGAGCTTTAGGACGCAAGTTAAAAAACTGCGATCGCTTCGATTTATTAGCTACTCAAAAAGATAGTTCTTTGCTGAGCATTACTGTAGAAAAAGCAAAAGTCGATCGCTTGCTAAAGGTCTTAAATTCATATTTCGATCGCCCCGCTACTCTGCAAATAAAAAATTCTCACACGGGAATGACCCTAGTTCCCTACGATCGCACTTATACCGTAATACACAATAGCAATCACGAACTAGTTCGCTGGCTGCAAGATTTAGGCTGTCGCGTTGAAGGTTTTGTCTTATGGGCAAACTTTCAAATCAGTGACCAGTTACCAGTTACCAGTTACCAGTTACCAGTGACTGTTGAGCAACAACTAACAACCAACAACCAACAACAAATGACTAATGACTAATGACTAATGACCAATGACTGATTTACATTTATTACAAGATTTTAATCAAACTACCTATTTCTGTTGCAGTTTGTAACTGATTTTGTATACCGAAACACTATTCCTTTAGACTGATGGGAATTGAAAGTTTTGGATATACATATATGCAGATACAAAATTTAAACTTTTCAGACGCGATCGCTTTTATATCTGCCATTGCCTGTATTGCTGGTCTGCTATTGCTTTCAGGAGCTAATTCAGCAGAGGTAAACGAACTAGAAGAAGCAGAGCAAAATCTATTGCAGATGAGCTTTACTTACTGGTTGCTTTACTGCATCTGTTTGGGATTGCAAAAAATTACCTTACCAGATTGGGAAGTTTTGTTAATGAGTTTAAAACTCACTGCGGCTTTGTCCTACTTTCTTACCTTTGCTTGTATTCTTTGTCTACCCCTACATCGATTTGCCGTGCGACAAGTAGAAGAGTAAATCAGTTGTCAGTTAACAGTTAACAGTTAACTGTCAACCCACTACCCACTACCCATTACCAACTACCACTCACGATTTCAAAACATTCGTCACTGCTGTTACTAATTCATCCTGGCTGAGAGTTGTCAGGATGAATACTTCTTGTACAGTCTTGCCTTGGCGTGCTATGAGTTTAAATCCACCACGAATCGGCACGGAAATACGAAGTTGCATTTTGGGAGAGTGACCTTTTACCCGTCCAATGACTCCAGGGGTAATTGTTTGAATTCCATCAATGCGAGTCAGGCGTTCTAACACTGGAATTAAGCCTGAGATGTGGGTTGAGTGATTCCAGACCAGCCTGCCGTTGGCATTACTCATAATTAGGTTAATAAGTTTTAATATTTCATTTTAATATTTAATCATTAATTGTCCTAAGCTGCTTCCAGAGGAGCCATAGTTAAGCCAGCACGCCGAAGTTGCTGATGATAGAGTTCTGCTTGTTCTTGCGGTCCCACCCAAACGATCGCCTGACCTTCGTAGTGAACTTGATTGGTTAATTCCCAAGCGCGATCGCCCGTCATACCTGGTATATACTTCATCAAACACTCAGCTACATGCTGAAACGTATTGAAATCGTCATCCAACACGATTACCTTGTAATTAGGATATAGCTTGCTGACGACTTTAGACGATTTCTCAGGTGCGATCGTCGGTGCTGTTGCCATCCCGTAAACTGTTGTAGAAACTACCCTGTTCATAGCACGACAGACAGAACTTCACAAAAATACATTCTCTCAAGATAACAAGGAATGGTTGGTTGTTGGTAATGGGTAATTGGTGAGCGACTATCTTTTCATATCTAGTCACCAGCCACTAGTCACTAGTCACTAGTCACTGATAACTGACAACTGTTCACCGCCAATCATCCCAATCTAGATTGAAAATGGATGTATCTGGGAAGGCTGTAGGATTATTGTTTTGTTGGAGGCGATATTGCAGTTGTTCGAGTAGGGGTTCTCGTCTGGGTAAGTCGTCTACGAGTTGATAAGGGGCGATCGCTTTTTCTAAGCTAAAAGCAGCGGTAGTTCCGGCGGCTGCGCCTACAGACCATTCAAAGGAATGCACCCGATAAGCAGCGGAGGCGATATGACTGGTAGCAATACTTTTTCCAGCTACGAGTAAATTCTCGATCTTTTGAGGAATCATCGCCCGTAAGGGAATTTGGAAGGGATAGGCTTCACCCGCACCTTGGCGTTCCCCTTCTCGTTCGGTGTTTCCTGGAAGTTCGGGGGGACTTTTGGTCATGCAAGGATGAAAGTCGATTGCATAGTGACCGATCCCTACTGAGTCGGGAAAGATTGTGGAACGAGTCCGTCGGGCAATTTGTTCGGGTGGCTTAGTACTGGCGATCGCATTGATGGTTTCCAGTCCTGCCAAAGCGATTTTCAAACGGCGATACATCTGGGGGGATAAGGTCTGACGGTAGTAATCGTCATTGTAGTTGCGGCGAGAAATATCAATTTCCCAAACGGTAAAGCCTTCTGGCTGTCCCCAACTCGGTCTACCAATAATCCGTCGTCCTTCCCGCATATAAGGATACTTAGACAAGCCGTGTACCGTTCCCATCGGCGAATCTAGTCCAGATAAATAGCGATTGTTTGGTTGGGGTTGTTTCACCCCGTCCCCCAGTTGCGAATCGGTTGTACCCGTCACCAACCAATAAAAGTAACCGATCGCGTGTTCTTCCGCTTTACGCAAGCTTTCTGTTCTCAGTCCTCCTAACCAGTTTCCAGGTAGGAGTTGACCGCTTGCCTGCAACTGAGCGCGAGTATAGATTAAATTATCGGCAGCAGTGCCAGGACGGTAATCGTTGCCCCACGTCCAATTCTGCATGGAAATATCATCTGGTACGGGAGCTTCAAAATTAATGCCCCGAATGACATGGGTTCGCCGTCTTTCGGACTCCAAATTCGACGGTAGGTAAATACTAAAGGAAAGCTTGCTAAACGGGGCAGTTCGTAACTATAATAAGCGGAATACTGAGAGTAAAGTGGAGGAATGTTGTGACCTATAGGGTCTTTAGTCGCCTCCATCGCAAAAGTATAAGTAAAGCCTTGAGTACAGTAGGGATCGTTAGTCGTACTAGAGGCAGAAGGTTCTAAATAAGAACGGGCATCAATCCCCAGACGATAAGGGACATCTGCCAAAGCAATTAATTCTCCCGTCTCCGTTGCATCCACCACATACCACTTAGATACTCCCTCACTCCTCACCCCTCGCTCCTCGCTCCTTTCCAAAGGTACAAACCGCAAAATTTCCTTATTCAACCGAGCTGAATTTTCGTAGCGATAGGAGTCTTCAATTGTTTGAGATAGAGGTAGGGTATTGAGAGGTGGCACGCCAGCAGCGGGACGATGTTGAATTGCGATCGCGCCTTGAATAGCTTGTTGCGATCCAGCGCGGCTAATTTCCAGTTCCTTCACCACAGTGGCAGGAAACCATTTCAGCTGACCGCGACCCTTTTTTGCCGCATCCTGCAACATATCATAAAGAATTTCGTGACCGTCGTGAGGCAGGAAGCAAGAATCGCTCACCCAGCAATCACCAGGATTTAAATTGCCATTATATTTATCAGCAATGCGTTTTCTTAGTTCTAAATAACCACGAGAGAAAAACAACTGCAACCGTTGAGTTCTGCGTTCGTCCAAGGCAGAAGTTCCCTGAGTCGAAATTTGTCCTCCCATCCAATCGGTAATTTCAGTCATGCAGACAGTCCGTCCTGCTAGCAATCCCTCGTATGCAGTGGCGACACCTGCAAGTCCTGCACCCGTAACGAGAATTTCGCATTCTACCGTTTGGTTGGGGGTTTTAGGTGGTGCGGAGAGGACGGAAAAAGGGATGAGGGGTGGAGTAAAGGAGGCTAAAACAAGACTGATAAAAGCCGCTAAGCGTCTGCGCTGCATAAGTTTGGAGTTGGCTTGCTACCAAAAGCTAACTGGCTTATCGACGTTAGCACTGCACGGCTGAGGTGACAAGTTTTTTGTAAGTGAAAGTAAACTAGGTAGCGATCGCTCAGCTAACAATTAAAGTACTACGATACATTTCTAGCGACTGTGCCAGCTTGTTGCAATAGTTCGCGCACTTGAGTATCAGTAGTTTGGGGAAACTCAGCGTACCAAGAACCAACACTGTAAAAAGGTGCGGGTGTTTCTACACAGACAATTTCATCGACTTGAGTGGCTAATTCTTGCTGAGTTTCAGGAGAAGCAACTGGCACGGCGATGACAATTGCCGCAGGTTGCTGTAATTGTAGTGCTTTCACAGCTGCCCGCATGGTTGCTCCTGTTGCCAGACCATCATCTACTAAAATGACCGTGCGATCGCGCAGTTGGGGAAAAGGAAGATTTTGCCGATAGAGCCGTTCCCGTCGCTCTAATTCCTGTTGCTGTCTGGCTGTAACGCGATCGATTTCTGCTTCAGACAAGTGCAACGCTTCAATAATATCGTAGTTCAGCACTCTCACACCACCAGAGGCGATCGCCCCCATTGCCAATTCTTCTTGCCCGGGGACACCCAGCTTACGTACCAAAAACACATCTAAGGGTGCGTGTAATGCTTGTGCTACCTCGAAGGCGACTGGTACACCACCTCTAGGCAATCCTAGTACTAATACATCGCTACGGTTAGCATAGGCTAGCAATCGATCGGCTAGGGCTTGACCTGCTGTAGTTCGATTTTGGAATAACATAGCATTCTCCTGTCCTGAAGCTGCATATTTATTAGCTTAGGAGTTATTTCTTTCTATTTGCGGCTCCAAGATTTACCATTCGCTTTTGCGTTCTGTATTTGCTGTCTACTCTAGCTACAAGTCGAGCGCGATGAACCTTCTTTTATTACATTTTTACCGTAAAAGACTGAAAGTGCTTCTGTCTTTAACCAAAAGTATGAGTTTTTTTGTCTTCACACAACAACTGATTCTATCTGTTTTAAGGCGAGCTTTCAGAAGAATATTCAGCCCAACATAAAAGTGTAGGGAAGAAATCTAGCTCTGATTTTACTCTACTCCTTGAATATCTGCTTCATCTAATAAGACTGTCGTTTCAAAACCTATTCTGCCCATTTCTGGCGGGGTTCCCATATCCATTTCAACAGTATAAGACCAGCTTCCAGCAGTAGGTTTATATTGCTTGATTTTACCACTACCACCGATAAATCGAACTACGCGCTCGCGACTGAATTTTGGTAGCGAATGATGCTCTACCCAAAGTTTACTTTTCATATTCTTTCCTAAGATTTTGATTATTCAATTGGACGGCGATCGTGAATTCATAGCAGAGCTTATCGAATTGCTAGGTTTGTCCTCTGAGCTTGAGCTGTAGAAATTAATTGCCAACCTGCTTTATGTAATTTTTGATAAGTTGCCCATCCTTTTGAGCCGCCATCTATTTTGTAGTCGGGAACAGAATATTCAGGACAACTCGTATAAGGTTGCCAAGGTTTATCTGGCGATCGCCGTAGATATAAAATCTTTTCGCTTTCAGCACCTAAGCAAGGAAACCAACACATTTGACCAGCCATTCTTCTAACCTCCTGACTGATAAAAATCTCTATTCTGTAACTCTTACAACTAAAGTTTTGACAAATTTGTAAAAAATTGAGCAAAAAATTTAGTAGTTACTCTGACGAAACTGATATATTTAGTTCTAATTCAAATGAAGCTAATCTCAATCTATCTCTAGTTCAAAAATATCAACACAAGAACGTAGCCGAAAGGATGAGTTTTATGCTTTAGCAACACGTTCAATCGATAACAATTATTAGTATTTGTAAACTTTACTCAATGATTAAGTTCTATCCAAACTGCAGGAAGTCAGTTAACTAGATCGGCGATCGCATAATTTGATTTTATAGTTATACTGCCAAGTTTAAAAAGTTTGATGTATTTATCCTTCTCTTTTAACATGCAAATTTAATCCTCTAGAAAGAGTACAGTCGGAGTGAAATACTGTAAAATGCAGTACGATTAGTTACGAACAACTAATGGTAGCAAAGTTGATAAAAACGATAGGGAATGGATTTATTAATACAATTGGCTGGTACGGGGATAATTATTTTAACTCTTTTAGACATTTATCTAACTGTACTTTTTCATCGCCTCGGTAGTAGTGTTGTTAGTATGCCTTTGAACCGAGGAATATGGTGTTTTTTGCGCCTAGTAACGCAAGTCATTCCTAGCAAAAGCGATCGCCTACTTGCTCATAGTGGTTCTATTATGATAGTTGCTATTTTAGCAGTGTGGGCGGCTTCACTTATGAGTGGATTTGCTTTAATTATTTTCCCCGAATTAGGTTCGGCAATTCAAGCTAGCGAAGGAAAAACGCCCACTGATTTTATTACCGCACTCTACTATAGCGGCTTTTCTTTCACTACTTTAGGAACAGGCGATCTAGTTCCAAAAACAGCTACTTATCGATTACTAACTTTATTAGAAGCAGCACTGGGATTTTCTAGTTTTACAATTACAATTACCTACTTACTCTCAGTCTATAATGCTTTAATTACCCGCAATACATTTGCTCTCAGCTTATACCATCGCACCGATGGCACGGGGGATGCAGCAGAGTTATTAGCAAGACTGGGAGCTAGTGGCGAACTCAGTGGGATTCAGCAGGATCTTTCTAATATGGCGAGAGATTTGATTGAGTTACTAGAGCTACAACATTCCTATCCAGTACTGATTTATTTCCGCTTTCGCGAAACATATTATACTCTACCGCGAGTCATACTCTTAGCAATAGACACGGCAAGCCTGATTAAAAGCGCATTAAATGCTGAAAAATATCGTTCTCTATTACACTCTACAGCAGTAGCAGAATTGTGGGGTGGCAGTACGCATATTCTCTCCGAGCTATCTCAATCGATTCTACCCAAACACCGGATAAAATGCGATCGCCAAATGGAACTAGTCTGGCGAAAAAGATATTATGATGCCGTGGAAAGATTGAGTGCTGAGGGTATAGAAACAGCAACAGATCGAGAAGCAGGTGCAGAATTATACGTTGCTTTGCGGCGGAAATGGCAACCCCTTTTAACAACCCTCAGCAATTATTTAGCAGTAGACTTATAACGTGCTACCTAAAATATTCCGATCAGTATGGGAATAGTAAATAGAACTAATAGCACTACCAGAATGAAAGGGATTAAGTTAACATTATGCGGTTTGTGTGGTTCTATAATTAGATTTTCATCTTCTTCAAATCGAGCTAGACGAATTGCATCAGAAATTTCTTTGGCATCTTTGACGTGATGTAATGCTTTTTTTTCGCCATTCGGATATTCAAAAATAAAATAAGTTGGAACCTTAATCCAGTCACCTGTAATATCAGGTGCATCTACAGCAATTTGTTTAGCTTTGTCCACCAAAGTCTGTGGCTCTTTAGCAATGCGATCGCCTGGATTAACAGTTAAAATTGCGCTCTCGAATGGCTGGTATATCTTAGCTGTGTTTGTCTGAGATTTTTTTAATGTTTTTTGACCGGATTTTTTCAAGTTGAAGCCAACCATAAAATTCTCCTCTCAAGTGAAGGAATTATTTTAATTTCAGTTGTTCGTCAAGATTGAGGAGTATTCAAATCAGTTATCTGTACTTCGTATCGCTTTGCTATCAAATGTTTTTTTTCAAACAAGGATGATACCTTACCAAGCTATAGCCAAACTAAAGTTCTAGCCAAACTAAAGTTCTAGCCAAACTAAATTGTTACCCCACAAACTTGAGTTTTTCCTAAAGCGAGGCGTTTGAATGAAAAGACTGTTTCAAATTTATTACCAATATTATAAAAAATTGCTAGCTAAACTATATGTTTTCAAACAAAGAATTTATGAATATTGAAGAAACTTTAGATTCGCCACCTGCCACTAACTCTTACGCAGGCAGCCAAGCACAGAAAAGCGATCGCCCCACCAATGGCTCCTACAGAAGGGATAACGCTTTGCTCTGGGGGAAGGAGCAATCCTGATAGACTTTCTGCCCCAGCTATACCACCAAAGTACATTCCTACGCCAATTCCAGCTTGATGCGGTGCTACTAACATCAGGACAAAAGGAATTGCACCATTCAGTACAAGATTAAAAGTAACTAGTAACCCGAGGATGGCAAGAATCAAAGTCAACCAACTGGGAATAAATACTGCAATTTGTAATAAGATAGCAGTCGCGATCGCACCTATACATATAGCACGTCGATTATCTAGCCGCAGCGTCCAATCAGCAGTTGGCGGAGCTGCAAGTGCCAGCATAATCCCCACTCCTACCATCAACCAGTCCACGTTATTAATTTCTAGTCGTAGCATCAGCATTTTGGACAAAGTAACTGTCAAAAACTGCGTTCCCCAAGCGATCGCCATCCCACTTAAAAAAATTAAACTTAAAGCGATTTTGAGTGGTGGATTGTCTGTGCTTTTGTGTTCTATTGCTGCTCTAACGGTTAAATTTGCCCTTGCCAACGTTTCTGGCAAATTGACATATCTTAAAATAGCTGCCGTACCTAGCAATGAAAACGAACCAATCGCAAAAGCAAAAATAGTATCTAAATTTAACACTAAATTGTGAGCAACTGGTCTAAAAGCTGTCAATAATCCGGCTACGAGAACTAACAAACTATTAGCTAGCACTAATCCCTCTGGAGGGGCATAATTTCTTAGTAAAGATATTGCTGGGCTGTGAAATATTATCATTGCCAGAGTCCAAGCTACCGATACCACGATTGACACCCAACGAAATTCACCTACACCCTTGCCGAAAACAACCACAGTCGGAATTGCTATAAATAGAGTTGATGCCAAAACGATCCCTGCTGCTATGAGCGGAAAACGGCTACCAAACTGCTGTTTATCGCGATCGGATAAGCCTCCCATCAAAGGTTCTAGTACCACTGCCAATCCATTTCCAACCACAAGTAGAGCAGAACTAACAGGGGCGGGAAAGTAAGATTCTTCCAGCAATTTAGGCAAATACACGCTATAAATCAACCAAGTTAGTGCGATCGCCCCTTGCAATCCTGCCAATCCCCATACTTGCAACCACAATACTTGTACGGATAGATCTTCCTCCTGTTTTTCCATGCTCTATATCCTTTGTGTCTCAGTCGTTAGATAAAATTCAAGAACCTAAAATTTAACAACCTGCAATATTTAAAGACACAAACTCACCAAAGCTTTTTCCGGCTAGATGCACTATTTTATATAAAAAATTTGGCAACGCTCAAGATTTTGATGCTCAATTGTTAAAGTCGATCTATCAACGAGGCTATTTCTATTGTGGGCGATCGCGATTTTATTCTTTAGCTGTACCGTCATCCCTCTTTTCTCCCGTGGCTATAAAAAGTATTTCATTTAATGAATGAGTTAAATATTTTTCCAAAAAATAACTTTTCAGAAAACTAAAAAATAATCAATCGACTCATATTACTCAAATTATTGAGCCAAAAATTGAAATTATTATGATTTACTTTAAATCCAATCGTCCGTTTATATCTCAGAATATAAAACTCACCAATTACCAACTACCAATTACCAACTACCAATTACCAACTACCAACTCATTGCTATCGCGGTAGCAATTGGTCTATTCTAGTAAAAGTGTTAAGTTTACGAAATTTTACATACTGCTCCCTGTGCGCTCATGCAATGTATAGTTAACCGCCGCGCTCAATTTTCCGCCAGCCATCGCTATTGGTTGCCAGAGCTGAGCGAAACAGAGAACCAGCAACAATTTGGCTTATGTTCCCGCTTTCCAGGTCACGGACACAACTACGTCTTATTTGTTTCTCTTCTCGGAGAGTTAGATGAATATGGCATGGTTTTAAACCTGTCTGATGTCAAGCACGTAATTAAGCGAGAAGTGACTAGCCAGCTAGATTTTTCCTATCTCAATGACGTTTGGCAAGAATTTCAGCAAACATTGCCAACAACGGAAAATATCGCCCGCGTCATCTGGCAAAAGCTTGCCTCACACTTACCGATAGTCAAAATTCAGTTATTTGAACATCCTCAACTTTGGGCAGAATATCAAGGAAATGGCATGGAAGCATACTTAACTATTAGCACTCATTTTAGCGCCGCTCATCGGTTAGCTCATCCCGATCTCAACCAACAAGAGAATACAGAAATTTACGGAAAATGCGCTCGTCCAAACGGTCACGGTCACAATTACCACTTAGAAGTGACTGTAAAGGGGGAAATTCACCCTCGTACGGGCATGATTGTAGATTTGAGTGCATTGAACCAAGCGATCGAAGACTTGGTTATTGAACCACTCGACCATACTTTTCTCAACAAAGATATTGCCTACTTTGCCAAAGTCGTGCCTACGGCAGAAAATATCGCCGTATATATCTCAAATGTGCTGCAACAGCCAGTGCGAGAGTTAGGCGCAGAACTACACAAGGTCAAGTTGATTGAAAGTCCAAATAATTCTTGCGAAGTCTACTGTACTCCAGCTGATTCAATCAAGAGCGCAACTAGAGAACCAGCGTTAGCCCAAGTTTAAGTCGTAGAAGTAGAAATGGTAGCGATCGCGCTCGATCTAAATCAAAGCATCTCGATCGCTATCTATCTTGACAATCGCTTGCTAACCGTTTACTGCTTCCAAGCTTGTGGTTGCTGAAAGGCATAGATGTCTGCAATGACTCGAACCCAACCATCAGCGACCGAGGCAAGGATGCGATCGCCTTTTTCTTTTGTCGCTACGGTCGGATCGCCTAAAATTCCTGTCTGCGTCAGATCGCGGGTTGCCCAAGCAAAAGGTAATTTCCCTTCCATTGAAAGCAGACTATCTTCAGGTAAGCCGTGAGGGTATTCTGTCACAGCCGCTTCCATTTTGACTTGTTCTGGTAAAATCGACAGCATCACACTAGTTTCAGCATCACCGGCATGAATCCCAAACTCTTTCTCGCGATCGGAAAGTAACTCTCCGGCAATGTGGGGAACTCGCCAAGTAAAGAGGGGAAATACGAGAAAATCTGCATATTTGACGTGCAAATCCCGTGCGGCAATTTCCATAATTTGGGGTTGTCCGCCGTGAGAATTCATCAACACGAATTTGCGAAATCCGGCACGGTAAATACTTTCAGCAACTTCAATTAAAGTCGCAAGTAAAGTTGACGCACTTAGGGTAATCGTGCCAGGAAAATGCCAATGTTCGTTCGATTTACCGTAGTACAAGGGTGGTAGGGCATAAGCGGGAATGCGATCGCTTAATTGAGACAATGCCTTGCCTAAAACTGCCGTACCAATTGCAGCGTCCACAATTAACGGTAAATGGGGACCGTGTTGTTCGATCGCCCCTACAGGTTGAATGATGACGACATTTTCTTTATCCGGCATCTTTTGAATGTCAGCCCAAGAAAGATAGGGAAAAAATCGATTCGGGGAAATGTAGCCGTGCATCAGTTATCAGTGAAGAAAGGGTGTGGGGTGTGATGAACAGGTTGTAGGGTATGGGGTGTGGGGTGTGGGGAATTGGTAGTTGGTAGTTGGTAATTTTTTCTCCCTCAGCTCCCTGGGCTCCCTCAGCTTCCTCAGCTCTCTTTCTCCTGGTCACTGCTCTCTGCTCCCAGCTCGTCCCTGCTCCCTCATCAGTACATCTTCTGCTAAAGCGACTGCACCCCAAAGTGGCGCTTTATCTCCCAAGGCGGCGGGGACGATCTCGAAGTGGACTTCGGGTAATGCTGTGGCTCGCGCTATGTGGTGGATAGCATTCCAAAAGCGATCGCCTGCTTTGGTGACGCTACCACCTAAAATAAACCGTTGGGGATTGATGAGGTTGGCGACGTTGCCAATCGCTACTCCCAAAGCCCAACCCGCTGTTTCTAATGCCTCGATCGCAATTTCATCTCCTTGGGTAGCGGCTTGACTGACCATCAGTCCCGTTATCTCATCTAGGTTATCGTGACAAAGCGATCGCAACAGCTTCCCTTTATCTGGATGTAAATTTAACCGATCCTTGGTCTGTTGGGCGATGTAGGGACCCGAAGCCAGTCGTTCTAAGCATCCACGCTTACCGCACAAACAAACAGGACCAGTCGGATCGACGACTACATGTCCGATCTCCCCTGCCATTCCTTCTATTCCTCGCCAAGGGCGATCGTTGAGAATCCAGCCTCCACCTACACCCGTGCTGACAGTAATATAAAGCAAACTGTTATAACCCATCCCCGCACCATAGCGATGTTCGCCCAATGCCGCGACATTCGCATCGTTGTCTACACTAGCAGGAGCGCCAAATTCTCGCTCTAGGATCTCCTGTAAAGGTATATTCTCCCATCCGCTGACGTGGTGCGACAGTCTGACTTTACCGCTTGCAGCATCCACAGGTCCACCAAAGCTGACACCGATCGCCCTTGGTTCTCTACCTGCTAACAGTTCCCGTGCCAGACTCAACATTATCTCTAGATCGGATTGAGCATGAGGATTTGGCGGTGAAAAAACCCTTTTGTCACTCAACTGGTGTTTTTCTCCTGAAGCTACCACCGCCGCCGCGTGTTTAGTTCCACCAAAATCTAGCGCCAGAATTAGATTCATTGAGTGGTAATTGGTAATTGGTAGTTGGTGAATTCTTCTCTGTCCCTCTGCTTCCTTGTCCCCCTTGTCTCCCTTGTCCTCCCTACTCCCTGCTCCCAGCTCGTCCCTGCTCCCCCTTCAGCGTTTCAATCTCAGCGGAACCGTCATCTTTGAGCCAAGCAATTTGTTGGATGCGGCGCTGGCGGGCGTAGGTGCGGATTTCCTCTGGTTGGCGATCGCCTAAGTCCATTTCGACTCGCAACCCAGGAGTACAGCGTAACTTTTCTGCATAGGCAAAAGCAGCCGCGTAAGCTGCTGGCGATCGAGCGACAACGAGCCAATCACTAGCGGGTGTGGCTTGCGGTAAGCGATCGGCAGACAGTAAGGCTTGTTGTAAATCTTCCGTGTTGAGGACAAAGCCAACCCCCGGAATTGTTTTACCTTGGGGATGATACAGTCCTAAAAGTTGGTCGTAACGACCTCCTTGCCCTAAAATTTGCGGTTGAGCTGTTAGATTGTCGATCGCTGCATTGCCGATGACTTCAAACACGATCCCCGTGTAATAGTCAAAGGTGCGAATCATGCTCAAATCTAGAATGATTGGAAAGTTTTGCGAGTTTTGGTTTGAGTCTACACTAAAGCATCGATCCAAAATCTCAACTAGCGATTTGAGTCGGTGTACAGCTGCTTGTTGTGGTGCGTCTAAACTTAATTTTGTGACTTTTTGCAATACATCTGCGGGATGTCCGCGCAAATCGAGCATCATTAAAGCTCTAGCTCGTAGATCTTCGCTTAAAGGTAGAGTTTCGAGCGTGACGCGATCGAGGTGAGCGATCGCCTGTCGAACGCGATCGCGCCCAGATGCGGGGAAAGAAGCCAATAGTGATTGGGTAATTTCCGCTTCGCCCAGAATCAGCTGCCAGTTGTGTAAGCCCAATTCATTCAAGCACTCAGCCAGCAGTAATAACACCTCAGCATCAGCCAGCAATCCTTCGCTACCCAGCAACTCCACCCCAGTTTGATAAAACTCCAACTGGCGGTTGTGACTGCTATCGGGCGTGCGACAAAAGACGTTAGCGTTGTAGTAGAGGCGTTGCGGAAAGGTCGCTCCTGCCATCCGAGTTACAGCAGTGCGAGCGATCGAGGCTGTCAATTCTGGACGCAACCCCAATTCTTCCTCGCGATCCTGAACTTGGATCACCGTCGATCGCTGAATTGCTCCTCCAGCCATCAGCGTATCTAACCGTTCGAGAGTTGAAGTAATGATGCGGTGATAGCCCCAACGATGAAATACCTGCTGCAACCGTTCTTCGACCCAGTGTTTCTGAGCCACATCTAAGGGTAATAAATCTCTTGCTCCCGCAGGTGATTGGTAGACCATTGATTTTTGTTTATTTTTTCTTGCCTCCAAATAGACCGCCAAACATTCCCCCACTTCCAGATGGCTCTGATGGTTTTTTCGACGCAGTTTTAGATGCAGTTTTATCAGAAGAGGCTGTTTGAGTGCCAGCTTTACTCGCTAGCCGATCTAACAGTTGTTTTCCTTCTAGGGCGATCGGATCTTTAGGGTCTAATTGTAGGGCTTTGTTAATATGTACCTTAGCCATAGTAGCCTGATTCTGCTTCAAATAAACCGTGCCAATTAAGCTATGACAGCGACTATTATTTGGCTCTAGCTTCAGCGCATCTTTCAGCTCTACACTCGCTGGGGCGAAGAGATTCTTTTCCATTAAAGACTGGGCGCGACGAAGATAGGGTTCAGCTGGCGATGGAGGTGACTCTGGCTCAGTTGGGGGAGGCGAAGATGCTGCCGGTCGAGAATGTTGGTTGGGAACCACAGATGGCACAGTCGTTCTAGCAACCATAAATCCAGTACCACCTTTACGCCCTAAGTAGACTAGGTTTAATTCGCTGATTTGACTAATTATAGGGATAATTCTTTCGAGAGATTCATACTGTTGTTTTGTCACTTCAGCGATCGCTTTTTGATAGACTTGGTCGATATCTGTGCTGTGTTGAAGCTGGATCGATAGTTCGTTTTTGAGCGAAATGCTGGTTGTTTCCTGAGCTAACCGCTTGCCCATCTCCCGCAGCATCACCATGTATTCAACACGACTGTAATCCTGGGATAATTTTTTATAAGCGGGATTGACAAGCTTAGACAGAATATGATTTGCCGCTTGTTTATCTGAAATACTTTTAGCCGTGCAAGTATCGGGATGTAAGCAGCGAGCAATAATCAAATAGCGTTTGCGAATTTCTTTAAAGTCGGCATCAATTGGAACGCCCAAAATTGCATGGCAATCTGTGAAGTCAAATAAAAATAATCCGCCATCAATCTTAAAAGACATATGTTTTTGTCTCACCTCTGCCTATTGCACGATCGCTGGAATGTGGTATTAGCGTGGTTTAATTATCACCACCAATCTAATAATTCCCAGATTGTGGCTAGGGATTATAATGACTCCAAGTTGAGAGTGGTGGCACTTGAAGTAATTCTTGGCTGAGACTTGAATGAATTAGTCCATTCGTGGCTAAAATCCTGCCAGTTGCTAGGTCGATTGGGCTACCATCATAGGCACTGACTTGACCCCCTGCTGCTTTGAGAATGGCAATTCCAGCAGCAATATCCCACAGAGAAATTCCCCGTTCCCAGTAGCCATCGATGCGCCCGCTGGCAACATAAGCTAAGTCTAAAGCTGCTGCGCCGCTGCGCCTGACTCCTTGAGTCAGATGAGTCAAATGACAGAATTCGGCATAGTTATTATCAGCTGTTTCGCGGCGATCGTAGGCGAAACCAGTTACCAGAAGACACTTACTCAGTTCGGCTGTGGTTGAAACGCTTATAGGTTTGCGGTTACAGGTCGCGATCGCCCCCTTTGCCCCTCGGAACAATTCATCACGATAAGGATCGAAAATGACTCCAACCTGTGGAACTCCAGCCACTAATAACCCAATTGACACGGCGAAACAAGGATATTGATGCGCGAAATTTGTCGTTCCATCTAAAGGATCGATCGCCCAACAAAATTCGCTGTCTGCATTCCCCTGCTTGCCCGATTCTTCCGCTAGAATGGCATGATCGGGAAAATGCCGCTGTAAGACTTCTAAAACTACCACTTCTGATGCTTTATCGGCAGCAGTTACTAAATCTCCACCCCGTCCTTTTTCTCTAACTTCTTCTAACTTACCTAAATAGCTCAGCAAAACCGCACCCGCAGCTAAGGCGGCTTCTGTAGCAACATCTAAGAATGTTTGGAGTTGTCGATCGTTTGTCATTTGTCATTTGTCATTTGTCAATATTCTCCCTTGTCCCCCTTGTCTTCCTTATCCCTCTTCTCCCCGACTCCCGCCATTTGCCGAAATTCAGTCGGGGTTTGCCGCATTGGTTGTTTCACATCCCACACGCCACGCCCCATGATTCTTGCCCAGGCTTGTGCTTTTTCCAAGCGCTCGTCATACTTACGATCGCGCGATCGCCCATCCCACAAAACATATCCCTCTTTCAGTAGTTGCTCGTTCAACAATTTGCCATTTTGCCACACATAAGCCCACTGTCGCCCAAATTTATCTGGCTGTCCGTCAAGTTCTAAGGTAACTGTCTTGCCGTTGACCGTTGCTTCTAGCTGCTGTTTAGCTGCGTGTCCCCAAGGCTGTTGCTGGATATCTGGGGCTTCAATTCCCGCAAGTCTCACTTTGAAAGCCTCCCCTCTACTTATGGCTTCTAGAGTTTGTCCGCTGACTACACGCACAACCTGCGCTGGCATTCCGTTATCGATCGCACGAAACTGACAACCCTGAATAAACAAGAGTGGGAGAAAGACAAGGGAGACAAGGAAGACACGGGAGAAACTACTACTCACTAACTGATAACTGATAACTGATGACTATTCCTCATCCAAAGGTAATCCCGACCTAACTCTACCTTTGGCAAAATAACGCCCAAATTGCAGTTCATAAACTTCATCTTCGTCTTGGGTTTCTACTTCCATGTCAGAACGAGCATAACTAACACATAACAGAGCATAACCGCGATCGCGTAATTCTGGTGAAAGTCCCATTGCCTCTGGCTGATACACTTCTCCCGATAACACTCTGACAGCGCAAGTCGTACAAGCACCATTACGGCAAGAAAATGGTAATTCTACCCCTTGTTGTTCTGCCGATCGCAAAATGTATTGGTCTGCGGGGACTTCGACAGTATGAATTGTACCGTTGGCGCGATCGTGTATCCGAATTGTATGTGTCATAAGCAATTTTGAATTTTAGATTTTGGAGCCACTGCCTTGCGGAGGTTTCATCCGTTAGAGCAAGTGACACGATTTTAGATTGGTTTGAAAATATTCTTTTCTATTGTATGATGGGAGATCGCGACACCTGGAGAGGTGGCCGAGTGGTTGAAGGCGCAGCACTGGAAATGCTGTTTGGGGGCAACTTCAACGTGGGTTCGAATCCCACCCTCTCCGTTGCATATCAATGCTTTCAGCCTTTGTCAGGTAAAAACATATGGACGCTCCTAGCTCTAGATTTCTATCAAGCCATCTATCGAGCGGGTTTATGGATATCGAGGTAGGGATTGAGTCATTTAGGGGCAAGCTACGTCTGTACTTGCCTTCTAAGGTATTGGGAGTAAAGAAGTACATTTATACTAGACTGCCGGACAGTGACGAAGGATGGAGGCAGGCTAGGCAGCAAGCAGTAATCATCGAAAATGATATTGCTATTGGAAAGCTGGATATCACACTAGAGAGATACAAACCACGGGATGGTGGAACGTATCTATCAACCGTGATAGAAATTGGGAAATCAATATCTCTATCGGAGTTGTGGGAAGGATACGTTAAATACCGGACACCACAGGTATCTGAGACTACGCTGAAATTGAATTACAGGCGGATTGCTAGTCATATTGAGAAATGCCCGTACAAGGGTCTAGAAGGGGCTGTAGCGATCAGAGACTACCTGTTGAATACAACTAGCCCTTACACGGCTAAGAGGGTGTTAACGCAGTTAAATGCCTGCTGTAACTGGGCATTGGATTCAAATCTGATCGATAGAAATCCATTTATCGGGATGGCTGGGAAGATAGATGCTCCCACCGCGCCAGAACAAGATATCGATCCTTTCAGCAAAGAAGAAAGGGATGCTATTATTCAAGCCTTTGAAGAACACCCCAAGTACAAGCACTACGCTAACTTCGTGAAGTTTCTATTCATGACTGGATGTAGGACTAGTGAAGCCGTAGGGTTGAGGTGGAAACACATCAGTAAGGATTGCCTCAGAATCGTGTTTAGCGAGGCTATAGTCAACGTTTCCAGCCGTGGGATACAAAAGGATACCAAGACGCATCAAGCCCGTAGATTCCCCTGCAATCCACAGCTACAAGCATTTCTCTTGAGCATTAGACCCAAGGACTATAAAAAAGAAGAGTTGGTGTTTAAGTCGCTGACTGGGGATGTAATCAACTCACACACTTTCAGCGCGATGTGTTGGAAGGGAACGACTATCAAAGGGAAACACTACGAAGGTATCGTGTCGAAGCTGGTAAAGGAAGGGAAGGTGGAGAGGTACAGACCACAATACAACACTCGACATACATTCATCACGATGGCTATTGAAGCAGGAGTTACACCAACACAAGTAGGGAAGTGGGTAGGTAATTCCGCTGAAATGATCATGACTCACTATTGTGGTGTGCTGGATCGGGTGCAAGTGCCTGTGATGTAGCTTGGTCTTCAGTGAGATAACAGAATACAGAATAGCCAGGTAATCCATTAGACCCCTCCGTTTCAAACCGCACGGTTCCAAATGCTGATTCTATCGTTGCTTGGTAGGTTCTAATAGTCTCTACTAATGTGTGGATTGTACTTCTCTAACACCTCACTTATCTGGTCTTCGTTTAGTAATGCCGCAGTCTTTAATCCAGTAGCAGTAGGGATTTCAGCCCTTTTAGGTTCCCATTGTGCCGCAGTTACGAAGCGTCTTACTGTTGACTCATCAACTCCAGCTATCCTTGCTACTAAAGATGAGAGAGTATAGACCCGATTCATTGATTAGTACTTGATTATAAGGTATTTCTACCTCCGTCGCGTTTCCCGACTCTGCATTTATACCTATGGTTGTCTTGTCTTCAGTGAGGTAGCAGAACTTAGCTGATTGAGCAAATCCCCCTTGTGGTAATGGTTTACCCTGCTCGATTTCAAATCGGACTGCGCCAAACGTAACCTCTATCTGGTATTGGTAGTTGTAGATTGTTTTCATTAGGCTTGAATGTTCGATACCTAACTCTTGAGCAATCAATCTTGAATCTACTACCAACGTACCATCAACATGTGTAATAACTACTAACGATTCCATTTCTTTTCTCCTAACTCTTGGTAATTAAACTAATTGATACGTAATTGCTAACCCTACCAAATGCTCCTCTTCAGGTGGAATATAGATGTGGTTATTCTCATCGCGCATGAAGTCACCCTTACCCTTAACACGATAGAGTCTACCTAGCTCAGACAACATCTCATTGAAATTCACAGTACAATCCCATTCCTTGGAATACTTAGTGACTATCTCTCTGATATTACCCACAATCTTAGGCTTAGCTAGGTATTCTCTGAGTGCTTGCCTGATTAGGTAAGTGACTCCACTCTAGAGTTACCCATGCTATGATAGTAGTACAAGAAAACCAAGGAGGTAAAACTTGGCTACTGACAAGAAGAAATTATCAGTTTACGTGACTGAAGAGGTAAGAAAAGACTTAGAAGCACTAGCCAAGCTAGAGAGTCGGTCTATCAGTAACTTACTAGAATCGCTTGGCAAAGAGGCAGTTAGAAAAGCCAGAAAGGAAGGGAAAATTCAATGAAAGAAGATGCTAATGAGTTCATCAAAGAGTTTGAAAGGTTTGATAAAGCAGTAGATGATTGGGCTGCTACTTACCTAGAACACGACACTAGACCAGATGCTAAAGAAAGATTAGGAAATTATTTCTTAGCCTTTTCAGAGGTGCTTGCTAAAGCTGATGAAAGTATCAGAAAAGCAGTTAACCTAGCGGTTAATAATGAAAGATACTTAGAAATAATAAATCAATCCTTCGACGAGGTACACGCCTTCGGAAATCGTATAGGCATTAGTAGGAGAGAAGTACATGATGTAATCATGTTCGTACTAGATGATTTAAAGCGAGAGGAGGAAGAAAGGAAAGTCTAAGGCTAAGAAATAAAATAGGCGTACCGAGGAAGAGTACGCCATAATTCAAGGAGATTACACCAAGCGTTAGTTAGGAGAATTGACCGTATGACTCACAACTCACAAAGGAAACGTAGGAAATGTCAAACTTCAGTCATCCCATTCAAAGTTCCAACACTTCCAGTCAACCTAACGACTCACAATCACACAATCTCAATTCCACTTATTCAAATTCTAACAGTATGAAGACAATCGGTAGAAGCTTACTTGACCTCATTAACACACCCGTTAAATCCAATGACCAGTGGTTGTTTAACGGCTTACTAAAGCGTAAGAGAAGCATGGTTTTAGCTTCTCCACCTAAGACAGGTAAATCGAGCTTCGCTACCGACTTAGCCTTTGCAGGACTTGCCGGACAGCCTATAGGAGATTTGATACACCCCGTAGCTCCAATGAGAGTTTTGTGGTGGAGTACGGATGAAGTCCTAGACGAAATTATGGAACGCTTTGAAGAACACCCCATCAGCACTCTAGGAGAGTCTCTAGCTAATATTCACGTCATCTCTAAAGAAGACGCTATCGGACTACACAACAAGAATGAAGTCAAGGGAATAGCTGAATTCTTCAAGCCTGACTTTATCATCGTGGATAGCCTACGCGGAATATTAGACAGCTCTGGATTTGACGAGAATCACTCTGCTGCTGGAGAATTCTCATCCTGGTTGCACAAATTTTGTAACCAGTTCAATACAGGAGGGTTACTACTACACCATCTCAACAAGAAAAAAGAAGCATTCGGGACTAATCGAGTGTCTGGTCATGGTGGGATAGTCAGTAACTCTTCTGGCGTAATGCTGATGAGAGACAAAAAAGAAAGCCTAGAGATAGACACAAATAAGGTACTGATGGTTACTGGAAGAGGCATAGCACCCTTCAAGTACCACATCAACCTAATGCACTCTAGTGAGTGGCTAGAACACGGCTCATGCTTCGATTACGTAGGAGAAATCGAAGGAGATAACACAACCTCAGCCTCAGACGTGGAAAAGGTACGTCAATTCTTGATGTCTAACTTTGGTACACCACACGATGCAAACACCATCAGTAATGGTACGGGAGTTAAATACCACACTACCCGTCAGGCTCTAGACCGAATGGTTACGAATGGCGAGATAAACAAAATCAAGCCAGATATCCCAACTTCCAAACACCACAAGCTCAAATGGTTCTATGGGTATGGTGAATTATCTATGACTTGTAGCATTGATAATTCTCAACAACACACCTCAGTAGATGATATTAAGGAGGGGGGGATAGACTTGTATCAATCATCCTCTAATCCATATATATCAATATCTCCAACAATGCTACAACATGAGAATTCTTGTAGCAATGATGAGATAGAAGATAGTGTTATTGAGAATGAAGATTTATCAATGCTACAACCCCCCACCCCTATACCTGATTTGTGTACCAATGATGATGATGGTGTAGAAGATGAAGACGACGATTACAAAATAGAAAAGCCTACAGAGATAGGTCAGATGTGTATATTGCATCCTAGAGCAGCGAATGACTTGGAAGAGTACGTCAAAGTACCGATGGTGTTGATAGGTCTAGGTGAGGAGGATGGTGTTGGTAAGTTCAACAGGCTATCGTTCCACTTACAATTTAAAGATCATGAGAAATACGCTGGATCGCATCAGCTAGACTGGCACATCGACGACTTCATCAGGATCAATAGCAAAGAAGAGATTGATGTCGTGTACAGCAAAGCACAACAGCAGAGAAAGAATAAGCCCAAGAAAGTTCTGGGTATGTCCGCTGACTACGAGCCAACACAAGAGCCTAGAAAGTCCAAGAAGCTCTTGACATAGATAAATATGGGGGTCGTGGCTAGCGACCCCTTACACCCCATTACTACACGCTGGAAGGCAATTCAATGGAAGACCCCACACCACATCTATCCTTAAGACCGCAGACAGAGCTAGAGATAGCTGCATTTGATAAGTTCTACGACTACATAGGGATACACGACTCATATTTAGCAGCATTGATCGGAGCTGTCATCTACTGCGGTAAATGGCAGTACTTCCAGGAATATGGAAAGCTGGGAGGGACTAACTTTGTCCTACTGTGTCCCAATGAGGAAGTAGCTAAGGGGCTATTGGACGAGGACACGCCATATGACCTGTGGTTTTACATGCAGAAGTTCTGGAATGTAAATGAGATCTCGATCCTGACTAGCAAAGATCTTCCACATCCTCACTATTACAAAGACAACTTCATCAGCGATAGATATACGTTGATGCAGATTGGCAATGATAAGGTACAAGTCTATAGGTATCCCAGCTCTAACACGTGGATGAGGATGGAAAGAGTGGGGAAAGTTAAATAACGCTCCAAACTTCTATTCACAATCACACCAGTAGATTTTTATTCCGCTGGATTCTGTTTTGCTTTTCACTGCACAGCTTCTAGTACAGGATGTCTTCCTGCAACCATAGTTTGGATAACTTCCAGAAAGATCGCAGCCACCTGCAACGTTTGCTGTTTCAGGAGATGAACTACGCAAATCTTCCAGAGACAGAAATTCAATTGAGATTTCTTCTTCTGTTTCAGTAACCCTAATAGCTGGTGATGTAATGCGAATAGGTCTATTTTGCTTATCTGGAGAAACTGTCATGTGATTGAACCTTATTTTATAGTTTTTAGTAATTGAAACTGCATATGCTGTCTCAACACAATCTTTGCTTAATCCAATAGAAATGTATCCAAATTGACAAATAAGTATAACTTTCTAGTTATATATTCATTAATTCATCAAACCTTGACTTATATCCACCCCGCAAACTTTGCGAGAAGTATTTATACTCTGTGCCAGTTGATAAAGTGTCTACTACCTCTTGACACGACCATTAGCTGACAGATAATCTTAGTCTTAATAATGGTTCCGCAGTGTTGCGTCCCTCCGACTGATAATCAAAGATTCAATATCTTAGATATTCTAGTCGTGTTACTGCGTCTGACTTGTAACACTCCCTTCTTCCCTCCAACACGAATCTGTAACAGCAAGCGTAGTCCTTCCAAGATACCCGTAGCCCCACTCCAGGGGCGTAGGGGGTAGTGGACGGAGCGTAAAGCTGGGACAGATGAGTGTGTCAATACACGTAGCATAAATTTTGTTTGTGTAATGAGTGAAGTGAGTGTGGAAACACGAGCTGAACGAAGTCGATTGCACAGATTTGGTAGCACAAATTTAGTAATGGTAATGCAAGTACAGCCAAGATAATCTTTCCCCCCGTAGGGTAATCAATAATTATCAGGGGGGAGTGAAAGTATTGCAGTGTATGGCTTTCAATAATCTAGGTTACGCAAATTTCCATTATCGTAACCTTGTATGCAGTATGCAGATGTGTGTTGAACTAGGATAATCCATAGATAATACTCTATGATAATCATCGAAAAGCATGGCGATGATGAACTCAATCCCATACATTATGAAAGAATTATGAGATACTATATGCAACTAATTGCATAGCACCTCATTCTCATAGTTGAGGTTGTGTGGTTATGCATACCTATTTTCCAGCAATATCCAATGCTACAATATTGATAGCCATTCAATAGCCATGCTATATTCATGCCTAAAGAATTCGATGTCAACTCTAAGGAACCTATCAAGCTCAATGCTTCTCCTGAATTCAGGAAGCTCGTAGCATTTGGAGCAAAGGCAGAAGGATTCGATAGTGTAGCTGAGTTTATCAAGCACGCAGTATCGGAGCATATGACCGTGTACCATAATCTCACGGTGTTTGACTTCGAGCAATATGACGTACAGACAGTCGAGTCAATACAAAAACGTTTAGCACTAGAGACTAGCAAAAGAATCAAATTCGAGAAGGAACTCAAAGCTCGTAGAGCAGGGGATAGGCATCTTAGAGACATTCTCAAGGCTTATGGCATGAGAGAAGAGATTATCAACCAACTACTAAAATAACGGAGGTGTGTAATGCCCAGAAAGAAAGCTGAATCCAGTAAAACAGTCAATAGCAACACGACACCAGTACCTAAAGACCTGATATCTACCGATAACGATCTCACACCTGATTCCAATGGCTTCATTACGATCCGTGGGAAGAAGTACCATCCTTGTCAGCTTCCACCACACTGGAAACAGTACTATAACCCTGATGTTATAAGGAATGTGGCTATAGATGGTAGTGTCAGCATCACTAAATTCGATGCTCCCTCTTTGAAAGGACAGGATGACTGAAAACTATGCCCAGAGTCAACTTAGGTAAAACTTCCATACCTCTAGAACCTACCAATGGACGCGCAAAGAGGAGAATGCAGAAACAAGAACTTGATAAACAAACACAGGCACTAGAGCAAGAGACTTCTATCTCTACTTCTGTGTGTCTTTCCGATAGCCTGCTGCACTATCTCAAAGCCTTCGTTCAACACAACAACACTACCTTTGATGTTGCTGTCTGCGCGGCTATAGAAGCCTTCTTGGAGTTAACCAAGGGCATAGAACGTCAGGAGCCTTTCAAGCCGCGTCACGAATGGTACTTGAAGCAAGAAAGAAGAAACTTCAACTCTGCTCTCTCCAACTTCAAATACCCGATGATGGGTGTAACTAAGATTCCTCGTAAGACCATACCTGTATTCAAAGCACACATTCAATTTTCCAGAGAGAAAAGCACCTGCACTAATTTCATGAGTAGTGTCTCGCTACTCAGAAAGTTTGAGGCTTTGTGTAAGAAGCACCAGATTGATTTAAGTGACGGGGTATCACAAGCGTTAGAGATCTACCTACACGAATTCATTGATAACTATCAAAAGCAAGAGAGGAAGGCTTAGAGTATGACCAACCAAGAATGGCTACCGCAGAATGGAGAAGCTGACACCTATGGCAATGCTCCTCTTGAGGATGCGCCACAACAGAACGTAATGCGCGTTACTGAAGCCAATATCACTCGTGTAGTAGATAAGCCTGTAGAGGAATCAAATCCACTCTACGACCACATCAGCAAGCTATCTGATGAAGAGTATGCCAAGCAAGCTGATGCTGTCTATCAGCAGGCTTTTCAAGATCGTGCATCCAAGCAAGAAGCAGGGCTAGGACATCTCGACGATAAGAAAGTCCAGAGATTAGATTCTGTAGTTCAAAACCTAGTCGGTAGATATGGAGAAGCTTATATCGACTTCTTAGATGATATGTGGACGAGTGCCACTCAGGATGAGGATTTCGTAGATAAGTTTCTTCCTGAATACTTTCAAGAGCAATACCCTGTAGCAGACGAACAATTTTTAGAATTTTCGAGGTTGAGGTATGGAATCTCAGAGCGTGAAGTATCGGCGTATCTGGACTATATTGCTGCTCGTCCTGATAAGCAAAGGGAGTTACAAAATCGTGCAAGCCTACAACGCCAGCAACAATCCCTACAAGCCCAACACCAGCAGCTACACGATAAACAAAATCTTGAATCACAAGTAGACCCTAACGAATACCAGCAACTTAAGCAGGAGAAGGAATATAGGGCTTACGTGGAGCAGGTAGAGAGTAAGTTGAAGAATGATTTGTGGAAAGGGATTAGTGCTGATGAATACAATCATCGTCTCGATCAAATGAGAGAAGCATTCCCTTACCTACCACCTGAGATCCAAGCATTGGAACATACTCCGCAAGGTATTGATGTCATTTGGACTTACTTAGAAACCAAACGACAGCAGCTCAGTAAGCCTAAAGCTCCTGCCGTACCTACATTTGAGCGTAGTAGGGGTAAAGCTCAACCACCAGGTCAGAAGCCCATGTTTACCCAATCTGAAATTGATTCTATGGACATGGCTACTTACGAGAAGAATATCGATCAGATCTACTATGCCTATGCCAACGGCTTAGTACAGAAGTAATGACCCCAGTGCATTTGCACAAATTAATTAGCCTCCTTCAGTAATTTAGGAGGCTTTAAAAGCGGTCTACAATTGAAAATAGAAAGTTGGTTCGTTGGGTTGGAGGTGTGAGTCTGTTACTGCTACACCTCTTTTTTATGGTCAACTTTCTTCCTGATTTTCTTTGCTTTATCACACGCAGACAACACGCTTAGAAATGGTGTTTGATTTTCTTTTTCGATGACTAAAGACCATTCCCCTAATTTGGTTTCGATGAAGAAGTCATCTAGAATTCTTGTTAAGTTGAGTCTACTTTGAAATAAGTAATCCTCTAAAAGAGTTACTGACAGCATTCTCTGCTCTGTTGTATCAGCTTCAATTGCTGACGAGAGGTAAAGTAATGCTTTTGCTGCTCCTGGTATCATGACTGCACCCCTTGAAGTAGTCGTTTATGGAGAATGGCTATTTGGTCGGCTAAGTTGATGCTTTGGTTGTGGGATGAAGGTTTTTCACTTTGAAAATTCTTCGTTTCCTTCTCAACCATTTCACCAGCTAGCTTGTGATCGGAGATGATTAGTTCTATCGCTAGCGATATTGACTTGAGGTCGTACTCTGCTTGGATACGCTTGACATAGCTTCCAAGCTCATCATTCAAGTACGTTGCATATTTTTCTCTTTTCATAGTGTTATTCAATGGCTATTGAATGGCTATACATATATACTAGCTTGAAAAAGTGGACTAGACCACATTAGATACAGTGCGTTACATCTGGCTTAGCATCTTCAGCAATTTGCTTCTTGGTTTGTCTTTCAGCCATTTGGAGAGACACAACCTCTTTCTGCTGCTTATCAATTCGAGCGATTTCCATTAGTTCGTCTTCACTATCAGCCATCCTATGAGCAGCACGTAGAGCAGCTTCTTCAGCCTCATCTATGTTTCTTACAGTCTGCTGTACCAAATGGGAGTGTAGGCGGGATGTAGCCTCTTTAAGCTGCACCTGAGCAAACACGTCATCAGGGTATAGATCCCTGTGTCTGACAGCTACGTTAAACCCTTCAGTAGCCTGCTCTATCATCGTGCCTCGTCCTGCTGTAATAGCGTCATTGATAGCCGTTATACCGCGAGTAGCACCATTATCAAGAATGGCTACTATCGTTCCTCTATCTTTGTAGTTCCCTTTCACAACGATCGCGTCATAGCCCATATTCCTCAAGTCCTGGTTTACTAAGCGTTGGAAGGATAGAACCTTTGCTTCAGGAAATTCATGAGGATTGATATCGCCCACAATCTCATCAAGGGAGGTGTAGTAGCGTGACAGCGGTTTACCTGCTATCTTCTCGCTGAATTCCTGTGCTACCTCATCACCAAAGAACTCTTTTACTGCCGTTCTAAACACGATATCGACTTCTCTAGGAGGAGCTACCATACCATCTAATGGATTGTGGATCTTGGTAGTAACTTCATACACCGATCCAACTTGATCGAATTGACGATTAGCTGCTGGTAGGTTGTCATTGATAAACTTCTTGGCGTGTTCTCCTGCTTCCTCCATATCGCTAGTTAAGTAAATAGCTGGTCCAAATTCAGATCTAGCAGCTCCTTCAATTGGATCTACCATGTCTAGCGTCAAGTTAAGATCGCTCACCTTAGAGCCGTGATACAGCCGTAGGCTATTGACACCCTCAGCCAACTCTGTAGCTATTGGTGAGGGAGTACGTTTGAGTGGGATAACTTCACCACCATCCTCTATGAAGTCTCTAGGCTTGGGTGTTGGTACTTGCTCAAGTAAAACCTGTCTGCCGATGTTTGGTTCGTCTATCATGCTATCCATTCCACGCATCATGATTTCCTGTTCTTCAGAAAATTCACTTCTGAGCTTGGCTTCGATAGCAGAAGCATCGGTATATTCTTGTTTGGCAACTAAATATTTCTGAGTCGATATCATTCCTTCTGGACTACTGGCGTGTAGTTCCTTCGGTAATTCCTTCTGTACTTCCCGCAGCACCCCAGGCTGTAACACGTCCGGTACGTTAGTCTCGTTATCTAGCAGTCGGTCTATGTCGTGTCGTAGCTTGACTTGCTCCTCTGGCGATGCAGTCTTCATCTGTTCTAACTTCTCCATCACCAGCTTTCTAGATGCTTCTTTGGTAGGTGGAACGGGATCGGGAATGACTACTGTAGGTGGTTCTTGAGGCAGCAGCTTTGTTTCGTCTAGAGGGGGACCATATTTCGACATAACACTCTCTAGCTCTGGGTTTTGTGTCATGACATTGAGCCGAGCCGTAGAGTATGGTGTAGTCCTAGTAGGTGGAACTATGCCCACAAACTTACCCATTTGCGTTAGCTGCTCGTTAGACCTTGGAATCTTATGTAGTAAATCTGAATTAACTCGATAGGCAGTAGGGGGGTTTGCTACCTTCTCCATCACAGCAGCAGTGTTAGGTACTACAGGAGCCGTAGGACGTGGTTCTACTACCACTTTGGCTATTGGCTTGGTTACTGTTGGCTGTACCACACCTCCACTACTCAATAAACCTGGAGGTTGGTTGACTGGGGATACTGCTTTTACCTGTTGCTTTGGTAGATTGGATGCTGGTTTCTTGATAGCTTCTGTCGTAGCTTCTTCTACGGTTCTAAATTTGTTAGCTACCTTGGCTACATCGCCTAACCCTCTATCTACTAAAGCACCAGCAGCCACATCAGCAATAAAGCCTCCCGTAGCTTCAACACCCTGAAGCATCTTCCCGCCAGGTACTTTGATGATTGGCTTACCGTCTAATCCTTCAAGAACAAAATCTGGGACGTTGATGTTTTCGTTACCTGTGATTGCTTTCTTTACTGCTTTGATTCCACCCCACGTCCAAGGGTTAGCGACTAGGTTGTAGAGTACGGAACGATTCTGTAGTTCTGTAATTGTCTTGGGCGCTGTTTCAGAACCTACAAACCCTAGTGGCTTTTCCGGTGTCTTTTCTTGGGAGAAGTCATAGTTCTTACCTATTACTGCTTGTACTGTTGCTGGTGGCTGATTGGATGTAGGTGGTTTGTTTCCCGTAACCTGATTGTATATGTCGGTTAATGCTCCTTTGGCTACGTTCTCTCCCAGACTGAGGGTGTAGAAAAGTCCACCTAGTACGCCCTTCCCCCACTCTCCCCACTGTCCGCCAGTAGCAGACAATACGGGAAACTGGAGGTAGTTTCTAGGATCGAGTGGATTCTTAGCTATTTCCTGAAAACCTTGCACAGTCCCTTTTATAGGATCGAATGACACATCTGTACGTTGATACCCTGGTATTTCACCGGATTTAAGTGGATTTCTGGTGGAATCAAATTGTGGTTGTTTGGATGACGTACTTACTCCTTGTCCTGGTGGAATCTGTGGTACATCTTCAGCAGCAGCCCTAGCAGCAGCATCCTTTTCACGCATCAATCTAATGCGCTCTTTCATATTTTCGTTATAGGCAGTGAAGCTAGGGCGCTCATACAACACGGGAAAATGCTGCTCTCTCAGGATGATACTTTGTGCATCCCTGTCTAGCTGGCTTTGAAAAGCTAACTGTTCCTTTTGAATCTGTAAGTTTGCTTCAGCACCATACACGGAATCAGCAATGTAAACACTATCATCAATTGGTGGTGGGGCTGGCTCAGCAGCAGGCATGGTAGGAATAGTACCGCTTAGTAGCCCACCCTCTAGACCATCTCTAGGTACTGTGGGAGGCATTTCCAACCCATAGGACACATCAGAATCCTGCATTGGCAGTAGTAGCTGTTCCTGCAAGCTAGGCTCTGGCTGGTCGTAGGAAATATAAGGAGACGTTGCATCCTCTTCAGGAAGCGCAGGTGGTGCAGGCGGGGCTGGTGGTTGGGGTGGAGGAGGTGGAGGAACCTGGACGTTTACATCATTCCTTGGATCGTTGCTTCTTCTTAAATCGTCAATTAGTCCCATGATGTTTTACCTTAACCAATGTTTACAATATCCAACTGACCAGACACAAACTGTCCCTCATGTGGGATCAAGGAAGAGTTACTAGCTACCAACTGATTGCATACGGTACAGCCAGAGGTATATTTTTCGTGTATGACTTTGGCTACACGCCTAGCACGACTGGAATTAGTCGTAGCGTATTGTCTCCCAGCATGGCGACCTAAGCCCAACTTGTATTCACCCCAGGTAATGTTACCGTCTGATACCGCATCAGCTTTTTTAGGGTCTTTCTCTATGCGTCTCAAGAAACCATCACCACCCCAGATTGCAGCTAGGACATGTTCTATAGTCTTCAAACGCGCAGTACCAAACTTCTGTAGGTAAGGTTTGACTACCTTCCTTAGCTGATCGGCACGGGACATTTTCATAATTTCATGTCTGGTGTATCCTAGCTCTGAGGCTGCTGCATCACCTACTTGGATCAGTCCCGAATACCCAACACCGTTATCCGCATTAGGTTCCCATCCAGATTCATACTGCACGATATCAGCTATCCATATAGCTGGAATTCCTAAATCTGTAGCTATCTCTGATAGTGCTTTCCTAGCTTCCTTATCCCTAGCTAGGACGGCATAGCCATAATTCTTATCTGGGGTGTTATCCCTAGCAGCACTGAAGTTATCCTTCCCAATTGGCTCGTAGCTATTCCTGATCGGATTGCCATTGTGATAGACGTTGTTAACTGGTCTAGCTGGCTGCTTACCATACCTGTCGTAGATTTTATCTCCCCTAATGTAGAAGCCACCCATCAAGGGTTTAGCGTCAGCAGGGATGGGATTGATGTTGTTTGGGTGTCCTCCCTCGTAGGGGTTATATGTTACTTCCCAGCCTTTGGAACTACCTCTAGGGCGTACAGTTCCATAACCTTGATTTAACCTTGCTGCCTCTAGCTCTGGGTCTACAGTGTTTTCAAATCCACCGTTAACATCACGTCTAAATTCCCAGTGAAGATGTGGACCTCTAGAATTTCCCGTACTACCCACACGTCCTATTACCTGATTAGGCTGTACCCTCTGCCCTTCCACAACATAAGATTTACCTTCCATGTGGGCAAATCGTTGAATGACACCATCATCCCCCCTGATATCTACGTAGTTACCATAGCCAGCAGGGTCAAAGCCTTTATTGACTACTTCGCCACCAATAATTGCAATCACGGGCGTACCAGCAGGAGCAGCTAGATCGATTCCACCATGAGGTCTATTACGTCCGTGTCTGGGCGATCCAGTACCACCATAACGATCTGTTACAGTGACTTGGGCATCAGCTCTAAACGGAGTAATAATCGACGAACTCTCCACTTGCAATCTTTTCATTGCAACACCACTAGCACGCCCAGAACTAAAATTTGGGTTGGCTCCTGGGGTTGTAGCTTTGGGTGACTGTGGTACTGAGTTCATCAGTGTATTGGTCTGGTCGATTGTTGCTCTGTACTTGGCATACATCTGATCGTGTGACTGTTTACCTTGATGCAATCCGTAAGGCTCTAGTCTTTGTTTGGCTCGAAGATATTCGTTATCAATATTTGCAATCTCTTCCAGAATAGAGTTGCGTGTTAGATCGTATGTTTGACGAATAGAAGTTTTAGCATCGTCAGATAAATCTCCAGGGGCTTCATATCCAAACATCTGCTTGATCTTTTCTTTGTAATCAGCAGCTACCTTTGGATCGTTGCTATTCTCAAATCTAACTATCTGCTCGTCTAATGCAGCAAGCTCCTTTGTCTTTTGGATCTTACGCTGTCTTAGATCGATCTCTTTCTGTTTGAATTCTTTGTATTCTTCAGCTACACCAAACGCCTGCTGATATGCCCGTATATCCTTCATGCGTGGATTCTTCTTAGCTGATTCCAATGCTCCTGGGGTTTCAGCTAAGGTATAAGCCATATGCCCTATCCATTGATTTGTAACTTCTACCGTGTTTAAATCCCTGGCAACACCCTGAGACTGTAGCTGGTAGATGTTATCTCTGGTCTTTAGGTTTTCTTCGTATTCTTTTTCAACTGCATAAGGATCGCTTAACTCTCTAGCTGTTTCAATAGGAATACTGTACTTCTGGGATAGTTGATATTGAATAGCTGCGTATTCATTAGGACCAATCTCTCCAAGCTTCTTAGCCTCGTAGTATGGGGCAAGCTCATTCATGAATGCTTGGCTGTTGTTAATCTTCGCTTCTACCTGAGCGTGTTTGTCCGCACTTAAGCGGACTGATTTCTCTAGCTCCTGCAAAGACTCAGCACGAATAGCAGATAATTGCATCCCATCTAATTCTGGATGTTCTTCAGCAAACTTTTGAAAGTTACTGTCATATTCTTGGAGTAGAGGAGTAATATCGGCTTCTGTATTGACTATTCGAGCTAACACGCCAGAATTCTTAATCTTAAGCAGTGCTACGCTTTGATCGACTAGATGACCGCTCATCTTCTGAGCATTGTCAAAGTTCAGCTCGTTGTATTTGCTGGAAATAGCTTCTAGTGGACCATTTCCGTATTGCATCAGCTTTACAGTATCTTCGGGTGACACATCCCTAGCCGTGACAGTTTCTCTTACTTTCTGTCTGTAGTAGGTAGCGCCATTCTCAGCAATGATGCTAGGAGCAGAATTAACTAAATCCTGCATCTCTCCGTAGGACACGGTAAAGTTTACTTGCTGCTGGGCTTTCTCTTTTTCAAACTGAGCTTTTTGCCTATCCATGACATGCTTTTTCAACACGTCTTTCAAATTAGCTTGTCGTTGCTGAAGTTCTTTTTTCTTCGTCTCCTTTTTACGAAACTCTAATTCAGATTGGTTATACAAAGTTTGAGCAATGCCAGCAAGGTTTTGTGATGCAGTTTGTTGGTTTCTTCCTGCTACATCGGCAGCACGATAAGCAGCAGCTACTCTAGCATCACTTCTTGCAATTGCATCTTGCGTAAGCTGTCTATTCATCTCCATTTCTTGTTGGAGAGTAGTAGATAAAGACTGATAGCCTTTCTGCAACGATTCACCTGCTTTTGGTAATAGCTGATCGTTGTAGGCTGGTAGCTTTGCGTAATCTACTTTATCTGTAGTTATCGGTGTAACGGTAGCTCTATCAGTCCCGATAACACGTAATTGGTAAGGATCAAAGCCATTACTCATAATAGTGGACTGTAAACTATACTTTAATTATATCTACTATTAATTGACAAAAACATAGGCAAACAAGTAGTCCATGCCAACGAACAACCTTAAGCAGCAAATTGACTATTAATGGTCTATGTTTTTGAACTATAATTAATGTAAGAAGCTACACAAAGTTATTGATATGGGGAATCGGTTTAGCATAGCCAGACACACAAAAAAGGAAAGCTCTGTTATTTCTCTTTACTTGAATCGACCATTGATATTATTAGTAAATCAGTATGCATTCGAGAATGGTATTAGCTTCGGTCTAGCTGTTAGGAGATGCATAAGAGTAGCTTTATGTGGTGAGAGACTAGAAGATATGAATAAAGAAATGGAGGAATAGAAATGCGATTTATCCCACTAGGACAACACAGCCAAACAATTCCAAGACCAATAGGAAAATAGGAGTAAAAACAATGTCTAGAGGTTCAAGTGTCTAGAGGTTCAAGTCCAGGTAACACCCCCAAACGCTTTGAAGCACAAATTCCACACCACAAGCGTGACCCTAAGACCAATTGGGGTAGCGGTGCTAATCTCAAGTTTGAGAGCGATACGGGTGGTAATCAATCCGGTGAGTACAAAGTACCAAAGGAAGAAATATAAAGATTTCTACCAACTTGTCTATCATCCTAAAGACTGATATACACTGAAGTCTAATCTAGCTGGGCTTCGGTGTATATTTTTGCTTTGCACTGGAAATGCTGTTTGGGGGCAACTTCAACGTGGGTTCGAATCCCACCCTCTCCGTTGAAATGTCATACGTCGATTAAAAGTAGGGGCGCACAAATATGCGCCCCTACTAAATTTACGTTCCACTAAAATTAATCTGTGGTCTTACCGCATCAGCCTAGCTGACAACGCCCATTTCTTGTTGCGCTTTGGCTTTAGCAGCTTTGAAGTCGCTAGCCATTTGCTCGCTTTGGTCGCTACTGAGGTTGTTACGAATTGCGGTAAACATGTCGAACTCTTCTTGACGAATGTGATCGCCCACAGCATCCATCAGTTGCTTAACTTTATCTTTGAACTGCGAATTAGAAGGATCGATCGCTTTAATCTCATCTAATTTGGTTCTGAATTCAGCTTGCTCGCTGTAGAGTTCTTGAACTTTGTCTTCTGGATAGAAAGCACGCACTCTAGGATAGACTACTTCCTCTTCTGCGATCGAATGAGCCAACAGATCTTTGTAAATTTGACCGAAGTACTCTTGGATCTTCTGAGGATTGTCACTCTGCAACAACTCGGTGAACAGTGTATTCACTTTGCTGTGATCTGCGCGAATCAGATCTTGGACGTTCATATCCTTCTTATCAGAAGTTTGGGTAACGGCACTACCGACTACGCCAGAGAAAGCCGCAACCGCATCTTGTACGCGCGCCCACAGCCCTTGGTCTGCATCCTTGCCAGTCAGCTCGCGAGTCCCAACTTGCTCTAAGATCCCTTTGAGTTGTTCTTGGTGCGCTCTGTTTTCAAAGTTAACTGTATTCAAAGGACCGAACGCTATATCGACATCTGCACCTACGACTTGAGCAGCTTTGTGCAGCATGATACCAGTCATTGCTTGTCCGTGTTTGAGCAGTTCGTGCTGAGCGAACTTGTCATACAAAGACAATTCAGACCCTTGCATCATTTGCTTGGTCTTTTCGATTAGCTCTTGTGTAACCTTTCTGGGTTCTCCCTGAATGCCATATTGTACGATGACAGTCTCAATAACGCCCAAGTTCTTGCGATCGGAATCGAGCATTTCTTGAAGCCGCTTTTGAATTTCCGAATCGTTGATTTGTCCTAGCAGTGTTTCTTCGTTAGAAATAATTAACTCTTGTAGAGCTTTCACGTCAGCTAGTTTAACCGCAATAGCAGAACGCTTGGTATCGTCTAATGTTACGACCATCTTTTCCAGTTCCTCTCAAGATTTTTGGATGTATCGGCTACATCTTTTAGGTTGTCACGCAGATTGCCCAATTCCATCTTTCTTTTGATGGATCGGTAGCATAGTTAGAAAAAACCAGTCAAAAGGTGGAAAAAGGCTCAGAGATAGCTAATTAATTCGGCTTATAGGTGATATTTCTTGTCAGGCTTTCTCAAGCAGAAAAAAATTAAAATTTGTTTAAGGAAGATTTGTCTATTGACTAAAAATCTGCTGACGTTTTGATATAGGTTGACTCAACGTAGAATCTCCTCCACCACAAGACAGATACACAACGTTTGACAAATCGTTAGATTGACTCAAGAGGAGCAAACTAAGGGTATAAGATTCGGATGTCAGAACAACAAGGATTGGGAGAACAAGCGCTGAATAAAGCAGCAGAAATCGGATTGTCTAGTCAACTCGATGAAGTAGAAAAGTTAGATGTAGATATTAAAACAGATCCGCTCAAAGCATTGCAAGGACAAGTAGACTCGGTGGCGATCGCAGGTGAAGGAATGGTGATGCAAAAAGACCTGCGAGTAGAAAAGATGGATATGCAGGTGGATAGCGTTGCCATTAACCCCCTCAGTGCGGCAATGGGTAAAATCGAACTTACTCAACCAACCCAAGGTAAGGCTCGCGTGGTTTTGACAGCAGCAGACATCAATCGCGCTTTCAACTCCGAGTACATCCGTCAGCAACTGCAAGCCACAAAAATTGAGATTAACGGGCAACAGATGACCGTAGTTCCGCAGCAGGTAGATTTCCAACTACCAGGTGAAGGAAAAGTGTCCCTGAATGCCAACATCCGCTTGCAGGAAACTAACGAAACAAAGCAAGTAGCTTTTACTGCCGTACCGGAAGTTGCATCTGGAGGGCAAACTGTCACCTTAAAAGACGTGCAATATGGAGACGAACAAGCACAATCTCCAGAGTTAACTAAGGCTTTAGTAGATGCAACCAGTGAAATTTTGAATCTGAGCAACTTTGACCTCGAAGGGATCTCCCTCCGTATCAAAAATTTACAGGTCGAAGCAGGAAAGATCGCCCTAATTGCAGAGGCTAATGTTACGCAAATTCCATCAGCATAACCTGTAATTTGAGGTATTAGGGGTTAGCACTAACCCCTAACCCCTAAACGTCAGTTGCTATAACGGGGTAACTCCCGCAACGCACTGGCTCCCCATAACCACTCACTCTTATGGACACACAACAAAAAACAGGAACGCCACCATATCCTGACATTCCTGCCCTGATTGAGAATGACGAGCGCGAATACCGCGATCCTGGTATACCTAGTACAGTGGCAGTGTTGGGTCATCCGATCCACCCATTGCTTGTGACCTTACCGATCGCTTTTCTATTGGCATTGGCTGTCACTGATACAGTCTATTGGTTGAATAAAGACCCTTTCTGGGCAAGAGCATCTTTTTGGTTAGTAGTGGCTGGGTTTGCCACGACTTTACCAGCAGCCCTGACAGGTTTGATGGACTTCTTGAGAATCGATCGCGTGCGTAAGCGTACTGCTGGTTTGGCGCATTTGGTTCTCAACATTACTATTATTGTCTTGACGGGTATTAATCTCTTACTCCGGCTTAACAATGTAGTAGGGGCTATTTTGCCTACAGGCTTGACACTTTCACTCATTACTGCAACACTTTTAGGACTGTCCGGCTGGTATGGCGCAGAGCTAATCTATCGACATAAAATTGCTGTAATTGGCAACAGTAGCCGTTCAGAACCATAGTTAGCAAATATCTATTCTTGAGGTAAGCTAATATTTGCGATCGCCGCTTACCTTTAGTTTTGAGTCCATGTTACCGAACTCTACTCAAACCACATACATAACTATTTCAATGCTCGTCGTTTCTACGATGGGCTTTCTTTTATTGTGACCTCCTTCTCTGTTGGAAAAGAGCTGCTCTACTCTCTTAGAGCAGGCATGACTCGGCTCCATCTTTTCTTGGTGGAACTTTCCCTAGTATATATTAGGCTGTTTTTTAGGATGGTTGTGGTTGCGGCAATTAGAGACGAAAGAAAATGCAGAAGAAAGTTAAAGTGGCACCAAATTCCAAGCATCCAGCTATTAAAGAAGAACCTGATGGCAGTTTAACGGTTCATTTGAAATCTCCGCTCATAAATGGTAAAGCTAACCAAGAATTAATTCAACTATTAGCTAAAAAATTTGAAATTCCAAAAACTCGAATTAAAATTAAATCCGGCTTGGTATCCCGTCAAAAATTAATTGAAATTGACTTGAATTGAAATATTGGAAATCATAAATAAAAATATCCATACAAATGCAGAAACAGTTTCGTCGAAAATCTATACTTTTAATTGAAGCACTCAACAAACAGAATTTACAAAAATAATTATGCAGCAAGTATAGTCATCTTCCACCAAACAGCAAAATTAGGCGATCGCTGGCAACTAACAACTGATAACTGTACGGGCGAGTTTAGCAAATAGATGGACAGCCTTAGCGAGTAAATCTGTGCTTCATACCTACCCCGACAATAACTGATAACTGTATTCCGTAAGATCGCGTAATCATCCTAATATTACAGAAAATTAATAGAAAAATCAGTGAATTCAAGGATGCTCGCCTAACTGACGCACAGTTAAATATAAAAGTTAAATATGTAAAACAGGGAACTTTGTAGGCTTTAACGCTATAAAAAGTTAGCCTCGCGCTAGAAACTACACGGAAGAATCACCCGATTTTTCATGCATAGGAGTATTTTTTAAATGGTTATCTCGTCCGACAATTTGCTCTTTTCTACTCACTCAAAACCAGGTACACAAGCAGAATATTCCTTAAAGAAGAAGTATCCCCAGAAGCACGACCATTACAGCTTTGATGACTACTTCCAATTTCAACCGAACACGGGCATTGTCACCGATTGGCACGACCAGCGCCATCTATTTGCCACAGAAGACTTCATCGTAGGATTAATTGAGGGATTGGAAGAAGAAGTCGGTAGTGCTTCTACAGTCTTGATGTACAACATTGGCTTCGAGTGGGGAATCAGGGATGCCAAATTCTTTCAACAGTGGTTTGAGCAGGAATATGGCAAGAACGTCAAAGAAGTCAATTCCCTGTACATGCTAGAAGCATGGTGGTGGCCCTTCACCGCTCAAGGCTGGGGCAACTGGGAAGTCGATATGAGCGACCATAAAAACGGGTTCATGTTCGTCAACATCTTCGATTCTGCCGTAGCTAGAACGTTGGGCGATGTTGGTAAACCAGTTTGTCATATCTATGCGGGATTATTTGCTGGATTCTTCAGCGATCTCGTTAAAAAAACCTTGAGTTGCATTGAAATTCAGTGCTACTCAATGGGAGAAACATACTGTAAATTCCTCTTGGGTACAAAAGACCGAATTGATGCTGCTGCCTTCTGGCACAACGAAGGTGCTACAGCTCGCGATATTGAAAAGCGGCTGCGTCATGGAGAACGGTTAGGATGAGGAATCGAAATGCTTTGCTGTGCCAATCGGTACAGCAATTTTTGCACTCTTGTAACTGGGACGGACAAGAGATTGAGGATGCCGATTACCCGCAACATCAACTTAGCGAGGAATTCCTCTCTTCTTGGGAATGCTTGACAGTTCAACAATTCTTGCGGCTTTGCGGTTGGGAAGGAGGACAACAGCCTGCTAAGAGCGATGCGCCGATTCCAGCGCCACTACAAAATCAATCGCCGCTACAGCATTTTACTCCCATCGCCAATCCTCATGCAGCTTGGTTGCGGCTTTCCGTCAAAAAATTCTTCAGCCATTGCAATTGGCAAGGGCGACCAGTTGAGGATGTTAACTGGGGACAACTAGACCCCTATGCCCGAATGAAACAACGAGTCAGAGATTGTTTTGGGTATCTTCCTTGGGAAGGGAATCCAGAAATTGGAACTCTGCCCAAGTCTGCGACTAAGCTACCGCCACCTTTAGCTCCCGAACCGACCTTTTCAGACTTATCAGATCTATTCTAAAGCTGCAAATTTATGTACCCAGAAATCAGAGCCATACTTGATGATGCTGAAGAACGCTATCTTAGGCTAGAAGAAATAGTTGCTTTGAAGCATCATGTTTCATCCTTTGCCCAACGCTTGCAAGTTTATGAAGTGCTGCGGGATAACGAAATTGCTATTTTTCAACCGATCGCCGACCAACTGCTCGTAGCTTTTCCCCAACACAAACAAGAAACCATCGAACGCGCCTTAAAAAATTGGCTGGGAACGCTACGTTACTGTGCAATGGCAATGCTGTTGAATAATCCCATGTTTCTCCAACATCGTTTGCTGGAATGGCTGACGGACATCATTCAAGTTCACCAAACACAAGGCATTGATACAACCCTTTATCAGTTCCTCATAACTCGCCTGCCAGAAATTTTGGCTGAGGAACAAATGGCTCTGCTGCAACCGTTCTTAGCTCAAGTGGAACAAGCTGTCATGGGAACTTGTAGTGCAGCCACAGTGCCAGCATAAGTATCACTCGTCAGCATAACTCACTATCAAACAAGCAGAAGCAACAGACAAAATCATGATTACTGTCGCCGATTTAATCAAAGACGAACGCTTACCAGGAAATTATTTTGCCTTTGATGCCTACATTCAGGGTGATTTTGAATCAGGTTTACTGGAAAATCGCCACGGCGATCGCCTCATAGCAATTCCAGACACGCTGATTCAATCGATTTATACCGCGCTTAACCAAGAAACAGGTCAAGCTTCCGGTGTAGTGCTTGCTAATTGCGGACGCTGGTGGGGCAAAAATTTCTACGCTCGGTTTATCGAACAAGTTAGCGAGTACTACTCCAAGCCGATCAACGAAATGGAGATGGTTGAGTTTACCCAGTGTCTCAGACAGTGTTGGAAAGCTCATGGCTGGGGAACTTTTGAATTAGATTTGAGCTACTACCAACAAGGATTTTTGGTGGTGAAAACTCAGAATTCTCCCTACGCCAAGCAAGCACCCCAAAGCAAACGACCAGTATGTCACTTTGAAGCAGGTATCCTCCGTGCTTTCTTCAGCCAACTGACAGGTCGAGAACTCCACTGTCTGCAAACAACCTGCGAATCTCTAGGAGCTGAGTACAATCACTTTGTTCTAGGTTTAGCACAACGAATCAAACCAGCTGATGCTTGGTTAGAAGAACAGCAAGAGCATGAAATTATCATGCACCGACTCTGCAATAGTTCCAATCAATGAAGTAATTAGCAATTAGCCAATTAGGAAAACATGGCAAAGACTGTCAGACTAGAACCAATCGGTGAAGAAACTTCCATTCAAACGAATGGCAACATCCTATCTGTTCTGTTAAAAAATGAACTGAATGTGTTACATGAGTGTGGCGGTCGAGGAATGTGTGCTACCTGTCATGTTTACATCAAAAGTGGCATGGAAGGCTTGTCTTCACCTAGCCGACGCGAACGGCGTACCATTGAGGTCATTACTTCTGCTAACAATAATTCTCGCCTCGCTTGTCAAGCTTTAGTGATTGGTGAAGGCGTAGTCGTTGAATTACCTTCTGGTACGTATGTCAGTGCAATTGATGATATTGAGTCTCTCATTGGCACGCGGGCAGAACAAAATATCCTTCACCCTCTAGACGGTAGAATTCTCGTGGAAGCAGGTAAGTTGGTTACCCGTTCGATGATTACTCAACTTCAAGATACTCGTAGTGAGGTTACCGAATATCTAAATCATGCCAGCGATACCTAAGCGCCATACCATTTTAGATTTTAGATTTTGGATTTCAGATTTTGAATTTCAGATTTTGGATTGTAGAAACATTGCAGAATAGTAATTTCAGCAATTCATATCTAGCAAGGCTAAAACCGAATAGTGTTGTCAATATTATTGCCCAGGAGTAGAAAAGTTTATGTTGAGTCAGTTAGCCCGCTTGACCGTAGAAGCGGACGGTCGCTACGCTACTTCAGAAGAACTTCAGTTTCTTAAAGATTACATTGAGTCTCTTGATTCTCGTGTAAGTGCATATCAGAAAATTCAAGCTGCTGAGGCAGAAGTTCTCAGTCAGTTGGAGGCAAAGTGGGCTGCTAACGAGAATCTGTTTGGGCAAGGTAACAATAAGCTCAATGTTTCAACCTGCCAACGCGATCTGAAACATATGATACGTTACACAGCCACAACTGTGTTGAGTAGCGATCTCGATCGCCTGCGAGAAAGTTGCTTGCTTTGGTATCAAACTATCGTTCGTGCTTATAAATACGGACATATTGCTAACATCACTTATCCATTACTAAACGAGTTGATGAAACAGTTTCTATCTACTGAAGAAGCAGCGCTTGCATCTCCAGTTTTAGGACTCAACCAAGTGATTTTGGGTAAAACATAACTGGTAGTTGGTAATTGGTAGTTGGTTGTTAGTCAATTACTATTACCCATTACCCATTACCCCTTACCATTTCCTTAATTGAAAATTCACAATAAGTTACTATGCAAGATAATTTCACAGCACCAGCAAATAAATATCCTTGGTTAGAAAAGGTAGAAATCGCGTCGGTCGTTGGTTCAATTGGTGGCGCGATCGCTTCTTTTATGCTAAATCAGGCAGCAGTTGCTGCAATTCCACTCTCTGTTACTGTCGCACTCAATTTAACCAATCGACGGATACTGTTAGATTATTTAAAACAACACAATTTAGCCACGATCGCTCAAGTTTTACAAGAGCAGGTAAAAACTCAATCTAATCTGGAAAGACTGAGTGAAGAATTAGGTACATTTGAGCAACAAACAGAGAAAAAGCATGGTGAAGCTCAAGCTGGAATTAAGTTGTTGGACGAACACCTTCAGCTAACAAATAATAACTTGCAACAAGCGCGAGAAAATAGCGATCGCACTCTTGCTCAACTCCAACAGCAAGACGCAAACATTCAAAATCAGTTACAAACGCAACTAGAAACGCTCAACCAGCAGCTAGAGCAGCTCCAGCAACAAACTAATATGCTAGTACAGGAGCAAAACAACCGTTTAATGAACGAACAAGCTAAGATTGCTAGAACTGTAGATGCTTTGCGCGATATCGAGACTTGCACTCAAAGTTTGCGGATCAATCCGATTTCTGCTAATGCTTTCTTCAATCGCGGTTTGAGTTACCAACGCTTAGGCGATCGCGAAGCAGCAGTTGGCGATTTTACAGAAGCAATTCGAGTTAATCCTCAATATGCAGAAGCTTTTCAAAGTCGCGGTCTTGCCCATGCCGATCTCGGTGATAAAAAAGCAGCAGTAAGGGATTTACGCGAAGCCGCCAGACTATTCTTTGAGAGCGGTGAGATTGATAAATATCAAATTGCTCGCGACCTCGGTAAGAAGTTTCACGATTTAGATTCGCCTAGTGAAGCAGAAGCGCTCACAGAGGTGGCTTACGAAAGCTCAATGGCAGGATCGTTTGAAGATATTGCCTTAGAGTCTTTGTTCTCTTAATTTAGGTCAATTGGGAGGCGATCGCGCCGTAACGAAATCTGCCCGATCTATGTAACGTCATTTTTGTTTAGTCCAAAACTAAGCAGGACTTACGCAGTCGATCCCCCAAACCCCCTTAAAAAGGGGGGACTTTAAGCCCCCCTTTTAAGAGGGGAACCAGGGGGATCGAGATCTCAGATTTTCTTGTGCGTAACTCCTGACTAAAGCAAAGTTGACCAAAATGAATTGGGGTTACATGACCCCAATTCTCAGTTATTTTCAATTTTTGAGCTGTCAGTCAGTGGATCGAGCCTGTTTTGGTATTTCAAGCATTTATAGAAACTCCGCTAAAAGACTAATATCTAAAATTAAAACTAGCAGATAGCAGAGCAGTCATAACAGATTTGATACAAAGCATTATATCGCTCTAATCGTTGTAACCGACACAAAAATTAAGATACTTTTTATCCTAAAAACTATGAGTGAAACTTTACCAATTTCCTCCAAATATCATATTTTAAAGCTAGTTGGACAAGGGCAATTCGGACGAGTCTACTGTGCTATTGATAAAAAAAATGGTAAAACTGTAGCACTTAAAGAACTCGACCAACAAAAGTTTCCCACGAAAAAGTTTTTACGAGAATTACATTTCTTATCTAGCTTGCAGCATCCAAATATCATTTCTTTCCAAGGTATAGAGCATATAAAAAATGCAAGATTTCTGGTTATGGACTATTGCGAAGCCGGAACTTTGCGTAATTTCATGCAAAGCGATGACTTTAATCTCATTCACGGTTTGAAATTTATTACAGATATTCTTGCTGGACTGGGACACGCACACACTCGTGGTGTCGTTCACTGCGATATTAAGCCAGAAAATATTTTAATTAGTATAGGTTCTACTAGCTACTTAGCTCGGATTTCTGATTTTGGTTTAGCAAGAGTTTGTCAAGAAATTTCTACAGATAAAATTATCTGTACTGGTTCTCCTGCATATATGGCTCCAGAAAGATTTTATGGTAAATCTTCTCCAGCGTCAGATCTTTATGCAGTTGGAGTCATGCTGTACGAGTTGGTTTTGGGTTTTCGTCCTTTTTCAGGAATGCCAGGAGAATTGATGACAGCTCACATGAATCAAGCTGTGGAAATTCCTAGCGCTGTTCCGCTCTTACTACGTTCTACAATCTCCACTGCCATGCAAAAATTCCCTAACAAGCGGTTTCCATCAGCAGCTGAGATGATGAAGTCAGTGCAATTAGCCATAGAAGTAGAAAAAGTAACGTACGGTAATATTCCTCCTCTAAATATACCTTCTAATATTCCTTCATTCTCTTACCTAAATAGTACGCAAGCCTAGTAAACTAATAAGCTAATCAATTGCGATCGCCACATTTTTTGTTTAAGAATCTACTTATTTTTTGACGACATCACGTTACCTTTACTATCAATTAATATCATGAGCTACTTAGTTAAACCTGGATTCTCGACTTGTTATTATATTCGTAAACTCTTGCTACAAAACGAAGAGGAATTGAAAACAATCTTGAGTCAAAAAGCCGGCTTTTGTTTCAACACACAAGAAACTTTAGAAAAGCTTTTAAGAGGAATTTATCTGGAAGAAACGATCGAACAACTTTTACAAACTCTTTATGCCGATACTACTGAAATTTCTACTAAAGTTGAAAAACTGGAAGTGTTAGTAGCCAATCATCAAAGAATTTCTGTAGAAAGTCCCCATAACTATCAAGGATTAGGCGAGATTAAACGCCAGATCTTATGGATATTAGGTTTTAAGCGAGTAGCTGTCAAGATTGAAGATATAGTTCAAGCCCTGGTTCAATTGAATGAATATAGTATCAATTACATAGGGCGCACGTTGACTATCAACACATGGAAATCAACTCGTCCTGATTTTGAATGGCTAAATTTATTTGAATTTGATCGGTTTGGCAAAATCACCTTTGCTGGACAAGGAAAGGATGTAGCCAATGTCGAACAACTCAATTGGTTACAAGAATGGATCGTTGGCTACGTCTGTCAAGTCGCTCAGTTCATCCGCGACTTTACAACTACAATTGAATATAAAAAAATTGGTGAATTACCGGAAGGGGTATTAATTACTCAAGTTACTTCTTACTCTCACTGGGTTGCTGCAAAACCGCGATCGGCACAAGTTTGACAGTTAACAGTTATCAGTCATCAGTGACTAGTGACAAGAATTGAATCTGATTCCACTAGTCACTAGCCACAAGCCACTCACTAAACCCCACTCCCGACTCCCCAACACAAAGTTATTTATTGGGAAGGAAATAAAAACGGTTTAGCTAGGACAAAACTAGCAATAGATTTAGCATCTATTGGTTGTCCGACGAGAATGGCTTGTTCAAATTCCTGGGGCGTCATGAAGACTGTTTCTATATCTTCGTCCGCATCCTGACTAGGAGGCGCATCCAAAGGAACTAAATCTTGCGCTAAAAAACTATAAATAATTTCATCAGAATAACCAGGGGCAAGAAAGAATTGTCCTAGTTTTTGCCATTTTTGAGCGCGATAGCCTGTCTCTTCCTCAATTTCTCTTTGAATCGTGTCAAACGGTTCTTCGTTTGGCTCTACAGTCCCGGCAGGGAATTCTAAAATTCTGCCTTGTGTGGCAAAGCGATATTGCCACAATAAAATTAATTTACCTTCTGGAGTAATAGGAACAGCTAAAGCGCCTCCCGGGTGACGGACGCATTCCCAATCGCCTTCAACTTGGTTAGGTAAACGATAGCGATTGACTTCAAAACTAAATTTACGCCCTTGGTAAAACAGGCGATGTTTGAGCAATTGTGGCGGTTCTTGCATCATGTGAGGGAGTAGGGAACAAAATTCAAAATTCACGCATTGGGACAAGCACAAGTCGCAAGTCACAAGTTGCATTTAAAATACGCACCACTTAACAACCGTCAACTGTCAACCAACTACCAACTACCAATTACCATTTTTCACTGATAACTGTTCACTGATAACTGACTCCAGTACAGTCTACAGCTTGAAGTAGCGTGGCGATCGCTTTACCAGATACAGGATCGATCCAATTGGGGGCAATTTCTGCTAATGGGACGAGAACAAAAGCGCGTTCTCTCATGCGGGGATGAGGTAGGGTAAGGTTAGGAGTATCGAGAATAAGATCGTCGTACAACAGCAGGTCAATGTCAAGCGTCCTCGCGCCCCAACGTTCTTGGCGCACGCGCCCAAATTTTGCTTCAGTTGCCAGTAGAATATCTAACAATTCCTGGGGAGACAGTTGAACCTGAAGTACTGCACAACCATTAATATAGTCTGGCTGAGGTGGTCCCACTGCTTTCGTGCGATACCAGCTAGACTTTGCTGCGATCGCAATCTCAGGCATCTCGGCTAAAGTTGCTAAAGCAGCCTCCACAATAGCCAAAGAATCACCAAGATTACTTCCCAGGGCGATCGCGCAATTAGTAATTGGTAATTGGTAATTGGTAATTGGTAGTTGGTAGTTGGTCACTGATAGCTGATAACTGACAACTGATAACTGTTTAATAGTGTGTCACTTAAGACTCAAATCTTAAACAGGGATTAAAATATGCAAGACGGTTATAGCTTTGAAATGGGATTCGTAGTAGTTACGCGCGATCGCGTTGGTGCGATCGGATTTATCCGCTATTTTGAGGAGTGAGCAACCAAAGCTGATGGAACCAGATTCAACAGGGCAAAGTCCATCTGGAAAATTTTCCGATCGCCATCATGGGCGATCTTCAGGCAGTTCCCAGAAATCGTCTATTAAATCTCGCTACAAACCCCTCTATTTTCGGTTCTGGTTTTGGTTGCTTGTGGGTTTTGGCGGCGGGCTAGCGGCATTGAGTAGTGTTTGGTTATCTATAGAGGGTAGTCTACCACCAGCCAATGAACTATTGGCTACTGTGCGGAGTCAAACCCTAACGATCGCGGCTGGAGATGGCACAATTTTACAGCAGCAAGGACCTGCAACTAGAGAACCGTTGAAAATAGAGCAAATTCCCAAACCTCTAGTTCAAGCTTTTATTGCTTCGGAAGACAGGCGCTTTTATCAACATCGCGGTTTCGATCGCCAGGGAATTTTCAGGGCAGTCTGGGCGAATTTGCGTTCGGCTAATTTGGTGGAGGGTGGTAGTACTATTACCCAACAATTAGCACGAATTCTCTTTTTAAATCAAGAGCGGAGTTTGTGGCGCAAACTGAAAGAGATCCGCGTTGCCATGAAGATTGAGGAGAATTTAAGTAAAGACCAAATTTTAGAGCGTTATCTCAACTCAGTTTATTTGGGACAAGGGGCTTATGGCGTAGCAGATGCGGCTTGGGTTTATTTCAGCAAGTCAGTTAACCAGCTGACACTATCTGAGATGGCAACAATTGCCGGATTAGCGCCAGCACCAAATTTTTATTCTCCTACAGTGAATAAATCGGCAGCAATTGGGCGGCGCAACATGGTATTGCAGCGGATGCAGGAGGATGGAGTCATTCATGCATCTGAGGCGATGGCAGCGAAAAATGCACCTTTAACGGTAAAAACAAGTTCTCCTAAACGGCTTCAAGCTAAAGCTTCTTACTTTACTACCTACATTCAACGAGAACTACCCAAATACGTTCCTGCGGATGTCCTTAAAGCAGGCGGACTGACTGTAGAAACTAGCCTCAATCCTAAATGGCAGCAAGCAGCGGAAGCAGTTGTGTTAAAAACTGTAACCGAGAATGGGAAATGGCAAAGATTCGGGCAAGCAGCACTAGTGGCGATCGATCCCCGTAACGGCGAAGTCAGGGCAATGGTGGGGGGGACGGATTTCGGCAAACATCAGTTCAATCGCGCTACTCAAGCCCAAAGACAACCAGGATCGACATTTAAAGGATTTGTCTATACAGCTGCGATCGCTAGCGGTCTTTCTCCTTACAAACAATACCTTGACTCTCCCTTCAAAGTCGATGGTTACGAACCGAAAAACTTCAGCGAGAGATTTCGGGGCGAAATGTCGATGCGGGATGCTCTGGCTGCTTCAATTAACGTAGTCGCAGTCAAGGTGTTAATGGATGTAGGCTTCGACCCTACAATTAAACTCGCCCAATCGATGGGAATTAAATCGCCTTTAATCCCTGCTTATTCTTTAGCTTTAGGTTCGGCAGAAGTCAATTTGTTGGAATTGAGCAGCGCCTATGGTTCTTTGGCAACTGGGGGAATGCATACAGAAGCTCATGGCATCCGGCGAATCCGCGATCGCAGTGGTAATATTATCTACGATGCCAAGTTTACATCTCGGCGCGTTTTAGACCCAGACAGCGCGGCGATCGCAACTTGGATGTTAAGAAATGTCATCACTGCTGGAACTGGTGGTGCGGCAGCTTTGGTAGATCGTTCTGTTGCAGGTAAAACTGGGACATCGGATAAAGCCCGCGATTTGTGGTTTGTCGGTTATATTCCCCAACTCGTAACCGGAGTGTGGTTAGGAAACGATAACAATCAACCCACGGCAGGTAGTAGCAGTACAGCAGCCTATGCCTGGAATCGGTTTATGGTGCAAGCCGTGGAAGGCATGGAAGTAGAGAAATTTGCCGCTTTACCTAACTTAGACAACCGCAAACCTACGATTAAACGACAACCAGTTAAACCCAGAAGAATATCGATTGGCAAAATCACCGACCAAAATAGCGAAGGTGGTTCTCTACGCCAAGGAGAAAACTCAGAAAATTACCAACCTACCCGCAGAAGAAGCAGACGCGATCGACAAAGCCAACTGCGGGGCAGTCTTTGGCGATCGCGCTTGCAGCGTCAAACCCCCGCCGATCCACAACGCTACAATCGACTCATGGATCGCTTGCGCCAAAACCGCATTCCACGCCAACCAACCCTTGACAGTGACCAGTGACCAGTTATCAGCGACTAGCTATCAGCGTTCTCTTGCCAACTACCAACTACCAATTACCAATTACCACTCCTCACTGATAACTGATAACTGACAACTGACGTTTAAGGAATTCGTAAGAGTCCAAAAAAACATGACGAGCTAGACTGAAGGGGAACTCTTCCTTGGAAAGTGCAGAGCTTAGCGTAGAATCTTATGGCACAGCAAAGCTTTGGTGTGATTGGACTAGCGGTAATGGGTGAAAACCTTGCCCTAAATGTCGAGCGTAATGGTTTTCCCATCGCAGTTTACAATCGTACTCCCGAAAAAACTGATGCATTTATGGCGGAACGGGCGCAGGGCAAAAACGCCGTCGCTACCTATTCTCTAGAAGAATTTGTCAATGCGCTAGAACGCCCCCGCAAGATTTTGATTATGGTTAAAGCTGGTGCGCCAGTGGATGCAGTAATTCAGCAGCTCAAACCCTTGTTGGATGAAGGCGACATTATCATTGATGGGGGCAACTCGCTGTATGACGATACGGCGCGACGCACTCGCGAATTAGAACCAGAAGGCTTCCGCTTTATCGGTATGGGCGTAAGTGGAGGTGAAGAAGGGGCATTGAATGGTCCTAGCTTAATGCCAGGGGGAACGAAAAGTTCCTACGAATATTTGTCACCGATTTTTAATAAAATTGCCGCTCAAGTAGAAGACGGTCCCTGCGTGACTTATATCGGTCCTGGGGGCGCAGGTCACTACGTCAAAATGGTTCACAACGGCATTGAGTACGGCGATATGCAGTTGATTGCCGAAGCCTACAGTCTCCTCAAAGATGGTTTAGGTTTGGATAATCGGCAACTGCACGAAATTTTTGCCGAGTGGAATACTACCGACGAACTCAATTCCTACCTAATTGAGATTACCGCAGATATTTTTCGCTATATCGACCCCGACACCAAAAATCACTTGGTCGATATGATTCTCGATTCTGCCGGACAAAAAGGCACGGGGCGCTGGACGGTGCAAAGTGCTTTGGAATTTGGAGTATGTATTCCTACAATTACGGCAGCGGTAAACGCCCGGATTATGTCCTCGTACAAGCAAGAGCGGGTAGCTGCATCTCAAATGCTGCCTGGTCCTACAGGAACGTATCAAGGCGATCCGAAGTCATTCGTCAATATGGTGCGGGATGCATTGTATTGTTCTAAAATCTGCTCTTATGCTCAAGGAATGGCGCTGTTAGCGACAGCATCCAAAGAGTATTCTTATGACCTGAATTTGAGCGAAATGGCGCGAATTTGGAAAGGCGGCTGTATTATTCGCGCTGGATTTTTAGGTAAAATTCAGAGTGCTTTCATTGAAAATCCGAACTTACCCAACTTGCTATTGGCTCCAGAGTTTAAACAAACAATTCTCGATCGCCAAGATGCATGGCGGGAAGTTTTAGCAGCGGCGGCGAAACTCGGCATTCCCGTACCTGCATTTAGTGCGTCGTTAGATTATTTTGACAGCTACAGACGCGATCGCTTGCCCCAAAACCTGACGCAAGCTCAACGCGACTACTTCGGCGCTCACACTTACGAACGTACTGACAAAGAAGGCTTCTTCCATACCGAGTGGACGAAGTTCTCTGAGGAATCGGTACAAACTTCTACCCCAGAACCGCTACAAGCGGATCAGCCGACGACTCCTCAGCCAACGGGAAGTCGTTAGGGAAGATACAGGGTGCGTTGATAACGCACCCTACAAGTATTTACTTAAAAACCAATCCTGATTTGCACGGAATTGCGGCGTGGATAGTAGTATCGTCCGTGCCTGTAGCGGCGGTGATATCTTTTACCATATCTATAAGGATCGTAGAAGCGATCGTACCCATACCAATCAGGACGATAAAGTCGATAGCGCGGGCGGCGATGCCAATCGCGTCTGTAGTGTCGATGATAGTCACGGTCGCGCCATCGGGAGGGAACGACAATAATTCCCGCGCGATCGCCAATCGTGACACCAAAATCTACGCCAGTTTCGGCTTTCGCGGGTGCTGCGGTGCAAATTGTCAGTAATGCAGTCAGTGCAAGAATCTTAGCTTTCATTGCCACTCACCTCAAAACTGGGCGAGGATGAGAACGTGATTTAATTCATACTCTCAGTGTATCAGTTATTAGGGAGCAGGGAACAGCGATCGAGCAGGGAACAGCGATCGACAACCAACTATCAACTACCACTACTCACTTCTTCGCGACTAAATATACAATAGATAAAATCTATCTTAGGGAAGACATAATGTATGTCCCTTGGTGTTGAGTTATATGCTGCTGAGGAAAGTACTGTAGTTAAAGTTAGGAGTGCGATCGCTCACGCAGTGGCGGGACGGTTGCGATTGCGCTTGCTCCAGCCAATCGAAGATGCAGCTTATGCTCAATTAGAGCAGCAAATTCGATCTTTAGCATTTGTTGAAAGCATTAGAGTCAATCCTACAGTGGGTTGTCTGACTATTACTTATGAAGTAACTCAGTTTGCAAGCACTCCTATCCCGCCCTTGGAATTGCTAGCAGCGATCGCACAGGTAAGCAATTTACAAATAGATTTAGGTACAAATATATCAGATAGCATGAATTCCGATCGCCAGCCTGACGCGGCTCAGTCACAGTTGAGAACATTTGGTGCAACTTTGGTTGGTGGAGCGGTAGGAGATATGTTTGGCGGCGCTATCGGTGCTACAGCGGGAGCGATCGTCATGGGACCCGCAGGTGCTATTTTGGGAGGTCAGATTGGTGTTTTTGTTGGTAGCATTATTGGCGCTCAAATTGGCGCTGAAACCGTTCATCATGTTGACCAGTTTGTATCATTAGCTAATATTCAAGGAACTGGACTAACAGCAGAAAAAATTGCTCAAACCCTGCAAAAGAGAGCAAGCGAAAAAATGGGCGAAACTACTGGGCAAATTTTTGGCGCAGTTGCGGGTAAGGTAGTTTTAGGTCCAACAGGGGCAGTTTTTGGTTCAATTTTAGGTGGAGCTATTGGCGCTCAGCTAGGAGAAGACACGGCGACTGCAACCAATCCCCAGCGATCGCCAGCAACGACTCAGCAATGGTTCGTTCAGACAACTCAAAAGTTTGTCGGTGAAACCGCAACAGTAACGGTAGGAGGGGCTGTTGGTAAAATCGTGCTTGGTTCTCCAGGTCAACAGATGGGTTTGAAGTTGGGCAAGCGCATTTCTAAAATAGTAGAGTGGGATACAACACCACACCGAGTTGTAGATATTACGCCTACGCCACAGTTATTGGGAGAAACACAAACAGGCGATCGCCAATCCTACTAAGCTGTCACATATTCAATTTGCATTATCAGGGCAATTAATGCTATTTGCCTTAGACATTTTGACTTTTGACTTTTAACTTTTGACTTGCTTTGTAGATTCAGCAGTTAAGATCGGGAAGTCGCTCGACTTTTTGACTGTGCTGGGCATTCTGATAGTTCTCCTATCTTCCTTTGTCTTATCTTTCCACAACATCACCGTTCGAGTTCTATTTGCAGAGCATCTCGTTCTCGGTTTATTTCTTTTGGGTGGATACGTTAAACCCGATTTGCCTCATTCGTTCTTGCTGATGTTCATGCGAATGCTGTTAGTGGTTCCACTCATGGCATTTCTCGCACCCAAGTTGTACCCGTCTGCATGGAAAGAATGCCAAAACTTATTCAACCGCGATCGCCGCGATGTTCTGGTGCAGGCATTTGGCTGTGGAGGATTGATGTTTGTCTATGTTGCCTCACTCTACGTTGCCATTGGGTTGATTCCAACTGGCATCGCCATGACGCTATTTTTTACTTATCCCATATTCACGGCGCTACTAGCTTGGCAGTTTTTTGGCGATCGCCCAACACTGTTTCGCTGGGTCGTTATGGGCATCATTTTAATAGGTAGTGCCTTCACAATTCCTCAATCTACGCCTACTCAGAATAGTTATGCAATTGCGATCGGTATTCTTGCCAGCGTCGGCTCTGGAGTTGTTTATGCTCTTTATACAGTCATTGCCCAAAAATGCTTTGAAAAACTGCATCCCATTCCCTTCACCTGGATCAGTTTTGCCACCACGCTGCTATTTTCTGGCATGAGCTTGCTATTTTGGCAACTTCCCTATACCAATCTTGCCTGGACTCCTTTATGGATTGGCGGAATCTTTTCAGGATTGGTGAGTTTTCTCGGACACATTTTGAATAATATTGGTATTCGCGCAATTGGTGCAACCGCTGCCTCGATAATTGGTTCTAGCAGTCCAGCATTGACGGCATTAGTTGCTTGGATCGTAATTCATGAAACTTTGAATGTAATCCAGATTTTAGGTATTGGTATTGTCACGTTGGGTATTGCTTTGTTGAGTGGAGAACGAGCTTTAATTAAGCGATCGCATCACTCTAACTAATGCTCAAACACTATCAAAATTGTGAATAACGGGAAACCCCTCTGAATCTGATGTGCGATTACCCGATCGCAGAGAAAAAAGCGTTCGCATTCCCGCTGCCTTAGCTGCTTTTAGTTCTGCCGTCACATCTGAAATAAACAGAATTTGTGTTGGTAACACTCCGATCGCTTGAGCAATCTTGCGATAACTCTCTGCCTCTTTTTTCGAGCCAGTTTCAGTATCAAAATAACCGCTTAAAAACTGAGTTAAGTCGCCTGCTTCAGAATATTGAAATAACAATTTTTGTGCTTGAACGCTACCTGACGAAAAGATATACAATCGCTTACCCTCACGAGTCCAACGTTCAAATGCAGGTTTAACATCGGGAAAAAGTTGCGATCGCAGCGTTCCATCTCGATAACCGCTTTCCCAAATTTTCCCCTGTAACGATTTGAGTCCGGTAGATTTGCGATCGGTTGCTATTAAATAATGAATGTAAGGTACGGCGGCGGTTGCTGAATTATCCACCCATTCAGGTACATTCAACCCCTGAGCAAAATCGGCTGCATACTCTTGCCGCAATCGCTCTAAATCTGCTTGTACTGCACTTTCCTGAAAATGAGTTTGCAAAAATGCTTCTACCTGCTTTTGAGCAAAAGGAAACAACACGCCGAAAACGTAATCAATCGGGGTTGTGGTTCCTTCAATATCGAGCAAAATAATATCTGCACGAGCAGAATAGCGATCGGGCATGGTTACACAGAAATAATTACATGCATCAACCCGATCCAGTATACATATAGGGAATACAGATATGGCAGTCCTACCTAATTTATGAAACTCAAGCTTTTTTAGCTACTCCCTGCTATATTTGCTAACACACCCTTTTCGTTACAATGAGAATATCTGTTGCAATACTTCTCTATGAGTCAACCTACTGCATCGATCAACACCAAACTCATTGACTCTCTGGCTCAAATTATCCTTTCCCTCACCGACGAGGAGCGCCAACTTCTGGCGCAAAAAATTCAACATTCACCGTTGTCTGAGGAAGAGCATCAACATAAAAAAGAAGCTTTACAACGAGATATTACTTTGGGTGTGGAACAACTCAAGAACGGCGACTACACCGAGTATAACGATTCCTCACTACCCAACTTATTTGAAAATCTTAAGAGACGCGCTAAACAAAGACTTGAGCAGGAGCCAGCTCAGTGAATCGCTTCCGTCTTTCACAACAGGCAGAACAAGACTTGGAAGATATCTGGGTTTATCTAGCACGACAGAATGAACTTTTAGCGGACAAACAGATTGCCCAAATATTAGACCGATTCCCTATGTTATCTCAATTTCCTGATATGGGTAAACAGCGTAACAATTTACTCCCTGGACTTCGGAGCTTTCCCGTTCAGCCCTACATCGTTTTTTATACTAAAATTGCGGATGGCATCGAAATTGTTAGAGTCTTGCACCAATTTAGAGATATTGACAGCCAGTTGTCGTAATTTGGCGATCGCATTAGTAGAATGAGCAGCGCCTTCTACATTAATTAAATCAGTAACTTACTACAGGAGTGCCAGTAGCTACCAGAGAAAAGTATGGTTGTTAAACATCAAGCTACTATTCCACGCTTAACTGAAGGTAGTATCGAACAGTTACGCAAGAGAGAATTACCTGAATGCAACACTGATGAAGAAATAGCATTAGCAATGGGAATCAGCGTCGAAAAGCTGCATTTTTTAGCTGGCGATCGCTCTATATCTTCTACTTCACTTTATTCCCGCTTTCAGATTTCCAAAAAAACAGGTGAAGCAAGAATAATTTCTGTACCAACGCCCGAACTAAAAGCTGCTCAAAGATGGATTTTAAAGCATATTTTAGATAAGATAGAAATTCACGATGCAGCTCATGGTTTTTGTCGCGATCGCTCTATTGTTACCAATGCCACACCGCATGTAGGTAGAGATGTAATAGTAAAACTCGATCTACAAAACTTTTTTCAATTAATTACATATAAACGTGTCAAAGAATTATTTCATGGTTTTGGTTATTCTGAAACTGCGGCAACAATTTTTGGATTAATCTGTACGATCGCGACAACAAATAATAGTAATAAAACGAGCTGTAAAAATACAGAAAAACGTCACTTACCTCAAGGTGCGCCAACCAGTCCTACTATTTCAAATCTGGCTTGCGATCGCCTCGATACGCATTTAACTAAACTTGCCAATAATCTTGGATTTCGCTATACACGTTATGCCGACGATCTAACATTTTCTTGTTATGGAGCAGCTCATAAAGTAGATAAATTAATTCAAGAAAGTAAATCGATCGTTACTCAAGAAAGCTTTACAGTTAATTCTGATAAAACTCAAGTTTTAAGCAAATCTGTACAACAAATAGTCACGGGTATTGTGGTAAACCAACAATTAAATCTATCTCGAAAAACGTTGAAAGCTTTCCGAGCTACTTTGTATCAAATCGAACGAGAAGGTTTATTAGGTAAAAAATGGGGGAATTCAAATAATTTAATTGCTACAATTACTGGGTTTGCTAACTACGTAGCAATGGTTAACCCCAGCAAAGGCGCAGAATTTTTAGCATCAGTAGAACGGATTAAACAGAAATGCGATCGCTCCTAAGTTGTGAATAAAATATACAACTTGAGTAATTTCTCGCTTGCTATTTGCGGTTGTTGTGTTAAATTTATACCGAAGTAGTTGTAAAGTTACAAAGCTGTAGTACGGGTTCTGCATACCCGACTGGTACGCTGACTCATAGTATAAGCGTATACCGCAAAGTACTTTAGCTATTGCACCGTTTGATTAGCTCAGTTGGTAAGAGCGCCTGCTGTATGCGGGATGACCCAGGTTCAAATCCTGTATCAAACCCCCGAAAGTTAGCTCATTTGGTTAGAGCAATCGGTGTATCGCCGATTGGTAGCAGGTTCGATTCCTGTACTTTCTCCAAAATCCCCTCGTCCTGGGTACGGACACCTTGTTAGGGACAAGGCAGCTTCGGAAGAAGCAGTTAGTAGTGGGTTTTCCCAGTGCTAAGAACGGCTGAAAACGTTTTATTCGTCACTTACTCTGTCAAGCAGGTGTTTGTTCGCAGTCAAGGAGCCAGCGCAAATGTAATTCTCTCTAACTTGAGTATGTCCTTCATTTTCCCAATCCGATTCTCTACAGAGACTCTGGCACAGGCAAATCGAACGGCGTATTTGAGCGTTGTTGGCTTTGGTTGAATTACCTTCGGGTGTTCTGGCAAGGTTACAGCACTCTTCATCCAGTTTTGGAGAATCTTTTGCCCGCACCAAGATTGTTAACCCCTGTACTGGCAGAGTAAAAAATATTTTTGTATTATATGTAGTATGCCGAAATTATCTTGCTAAGGGTTGTAAGCTCCTGGTTAGTAGCTAAAGCTGCCAAAAAGACGAATGTTCTTATCTAATCTTCTCCGGCGGGTACAGTTGCCCAAATTATCGATTCAAATTTCTATGTGGAAAACCTTTTACATCAAGCCTAACGAAATCGGAATTTTATATCACCGCAGCGATTTTAAGAAGATTTTACAGCCAGGGACTTACACTTATTTGGGTCGCCACTGGCAAGTCAAAACTTATGACTTGAACCAGCCAGAAGTTAAGATTGAAAATCTAGAATTATTGCTCAGAACCCACGAAGCCGAATTACAAGAGCATCTATTAATTATTAGAATAGCATTTAACCAAGCTGCTTTAGTACGCTGCGGTCGAACCTGGATAAGTGTCATGCCAAATCAACTACGTGCTTTTTGGCGTGGTTTTATTGATGTAGAATCTCATATTTTCAATTTAGAAGAAAGTTTAGAATTACCTGCTGAATTTGTTCAGCAATTGCGCGGACTTGCCATAAACGGATTGAAAAAATTCCAAATTTCAGAGTATGAAATTGGCTTGCTATACGTTCAAAATAACTTTATTAGACCTCTAGAACAAGGGGAATATGCTTTTTGGACTGTAAATCGGGATGTTGCACTAAGAACTCTCAGCCGGATCGTACCTAACCCAGACTTTCCACTAGAAGATGTATTGATTGAACAACATCCTGAGTTTGTTTCAGCCTATTGCGAAGTCGTACAATTACAAGATCGACAAGTAGCAATTGTCCGGTATTTGGGTAAAGTTATTGCTATTTTGCCACCTACAAGCCGCAAGTTATTTTGGCGCGGTGTGGAATTGGAAATGATCGATATTAGTAGCAATGCTAAATTATCGCCTAATTTAGTAGCAGAATTGTTGGCAGGTTCTAAAGAAGTTCTATTACTAAGCCATAACAGTTTGCACGTTCGAGAAGTACCCGCGCAGCACGTTGGTTTATTGTATGTAAATCAAGAATTTCAAGCTTTACTAGAGCCAGGAATACATGCTTGGTGGTTGTATGGACGCTCCTTTCAAACTGAAGTGATTGACATGCGTTTGCAAAATATCGAGGTATCCGGTCAAGATATTCTATCAAAAGATAAAGTTCCTCTACGCTTGAACTTAACTGCTGGTTTTCGCATTCAAGATCCGCTGAGAGCAAAAAATGGTTTATCAGATATTTCTAGTTTCTTGTATAAAGAATTACAGTTTGCTTTACGTGCAGCAGTTGGCGAACAAACTTTGGATGCACTATTAGAAAATAAAGGTGCGATCGATCGCAGTGTTGCTGAATACATTTGTAGCAAAACCGCAGACTATGGAATTGAAGTTGATTCTGTCGGGGTGAAAGATATAATTTTACCTGGCGAGATTAAGACAATATTGAGCAAGGTAGTAGAAGCGGAAAAAGCTGCTCAAGCAAACGTAGTTAGACGCAGAGAAGAAACCGCAGCTACTCGCAGTATGTTAAATACTGCAAAAGTGATGGAAGATAACCCTGTTGCTTTGCGCTTGAAAGAATTGGAGGTACTAGAACGGATCGCTGAAAAGATCGATCGCATTCAAGTTAATGGTAGTTTAGATAGTATTTTGACCGAATTAATTCAGATTAATCGGCAATAACCATATAATCGTATTACTGTAGGGGCGTGTTCACTAGAAATTTCCATACACATATGAAGAACTCTATTAACCCGCCCTCATATGATTTGGGATCAACCGATCGCCAGAATTAATAATAAAATTTAGCAATTTTTTGGGCGATCGCACCCCATTTAGAATTTTGAGTCACAGCTGCCCAATAAGCAAAGCCGCGAATTGCCATGTTGTGATCGACGGCTTTCACCTTGCCAGTTCGTCCGGTTTCCTGCCCTGCGGTGCGAGTATTCCCCTTAGTGCTAATTTCTCCTGAAGCTAAAACTCTGGTTTGCTGCCATGCTAAGGCTTTCTCAATCGCTGTTTTTACTTTTGGCGTGAGGGGATCGTCTGGAAAGTAAGTCACCCACCGCTGAGCATACACTACACCTACCATTTGATAACTACTATCATGCCCGCCTTTTTCTGGATTAATCCCATTTGGACGCTGTAAAGCTAAGCCTTCCTGAAGCGACTGACGGGCATATTTCATCAACTCTGCATCCCCAGTTAGTTTGCTGGTTAACCCCAAGGCTACTGCAACTGCATATCGGCGATGGGTGTAAGGCTGGTTGCGTTTAATTCCCTGTTTCCAGACATCTTGAGAAATCATCCAACGGGCAGCATGTCTAACCAAAGGCTTGTAACGCGATACTTGTGCTGCATACTTATTTGCTTGGGGAGACTGCTGGATAACTAAGAGACTATGGGCAACTGCTTGTACAAAGAACGAAGTACTATGGAAAGGATCGCCCGTTCCCTTAAAACTACCGTCCGCAGCCTGTTGCTTGAATCCCCAGGCAAACATTTTGAATCCCGCTTGGATGGCTTTAGGATTGTTGCTGACTAACCCACCAATCACCAATCCTTCACCGTAGCGTTGCGCTTCAATATACCATTTGTTTGTCCGATGACGCTCCCAGTCGATGTTGGTACTATGCGCCCCACTCGGTGATATAGCATTATATGACTTAGAAAGGCGACGGTAGAGAGAATTGCTAATGAGATTGGATGACTCGTAGTGAAAGTCTGTACGCTTTCTATTTCTCTGAGTTGGGGGAGTTGAAATCGGACGTTTAGCAACATCAAATTGAGATATGCGATCGCGTGTATCTGTCAAAATTAATGGAGAGGCGATCGCTTTTTCCCCAATTTGTACTGAGAATAGTAATAGCATCGCCAACAAACTGCGTACTTTCACTTCCTACTCCCTATTTATTCCCTTGTCTAACTTGCTGAAAACCTGTAGAATCCAACAGTAAAACAACTGCTCCAGGCAAACTTAACATCCAACCCAAAACTGTAATTGTGAGAGACAACAATAGAGCTTGTTCTACTGAAAGACCAATCCGACTAAATAAATAAGCCCATAATCCTTCTTTTAGTCCAATTCCGCCTAAAGATATTGGTAGTAAAGTTACTACTACAATTATTGGAATAAAAACTAAGAGTTCCAAATAAGAAATTGGAATTTTTAACTGATGGGCAACTAAGTAATGATAATAAACTATAGCTAACTGTAGTAAAAGTGACAGTCCCATTGATAACAACAAAGCTTGGCGATGTTGGGCAAATGTGCGTAAGAGAATTTGAATTTTTGCAAACCGAGCCGCTACTGAACTCAGCCGAAACTTGATGAGCCAAGGTTCTGCCCAAATTAATAACTTTGGGCTGGCTATCAGTAAAACTGCTCCGACTAGCGAACCAACACAAGCTGCAAATAAGAGCAGAATATCCCAGCGTCCAATCAATTTAAAAGCAGGCACTAAGCCAATGACTGCTAACCCAGAAAGGGCAGCAAGTCCGGTAAATCTTTCTAGAAAAACAGATACAAGTGCTACTTCTGAATCTTTAGTCGATTGCGCGACTCGATAAACTCGATAGACATCTCCGCCTAGTGCGCCTGGGAGGAAAATATTCAAAAACATTCCAGCGAAATAACTACTGAGTAAACTACTCATTGGTGCAGAATGTCCGCTAGACCACAAAACAACTTGCCAACGCCAACAACTCAGCAGTTGACAACCCGTGTAGAATAGCAAAGCAAAGATAATGAAAGATGGAGATAGGTACTGAAATTGTACCCAGACTTGATACAAATCCATCCGAGTCAATACTAAAGCTAGTATTCCTGTACTAACAATAAGTTTGATTAAAAATATTGGTTTTACTTTCACTTAATTGCCTCAAACAATAATAATTAATAAGCTCCTAAATCTCCCCCTTGATAAGGTACGTGCGGAAATACCCCATCTTCTGGTTTCCACAGCCGCACCCGCGCTCCAAAGGTTTCCATAATTGGTTGACCTAAAGTTTCTATGTAGTCGCGAAACACAGGTTCAAATCTACCTTCTGTGTGATTATCTACATGCAACCATACGCGCTTAGAATTCTCTAAAATATGGCTCATTTGATCTAAATTACTAATTAGTTTGCCACCACCCCAGCGATCGATCACTCGACCGTTATTCCAATAGAAAACATCGAAGCGGATATTACCTGGAATAAAGTAATCTAAGCCTCCTAAACCAGTTGAAGCAGCAGCCGGAGAAGTCGAAATCACAACATCGCCTGCTTGTCTGTGACTGCTAATATATGCGAATGCTTCATTGTTACGCCTAGTCAGTGCATCGTGATAGCTAGCTAAAACTCGATTTGGTTCTACGTTCAGAATTAAAAGTAAGAGAACGCTGGCGATCGCAATCTCTCTAACTGGTAACAAGTTTCTCGTAAACGTCTCAAACTTGCTAGCTACACTTTCGGCAATACAAGCAGCACTGTAAACAGCGAGTAAAATAAATATGGGATAAATTTGATAGGTGTACCTCGTAGCAATTTGATAAATCAAAATAGTGAGTAGTATCAAGTTGATCGAGACGCTACTGAACAAAAACAATGTTTTTCCATCTCGCCGTTTGAGAAAATATATCCAACCTAACAAAAAGAAAAAACTATAAATAATATGCATTCGACTGGGACCCACAAAGAAATTGTTTGCCAGTCCTGAAATGCTAAAGAAATGAACTTTGAGATAAGCGTCTGTACTGTCGGAAAGAGCTACCCAAGGAGTCAAACATCGAATCGAGAAGAAAACAAGATCGTAAGCAATAATTCCCATTGAAACGACGCTACTCATAACAATTTGCCAATCGTCCGCCCAGCGAAAAGGTCGATAGAAAAATATAAATCCTACTAAAAAGCAAGGCAATAAAGTTACAGTTACCTCTTGATTTAAGATGGTCAGAGTCAAAGCAATGAAAAATCCGTATTGGTAAGCTCTACCACTGCGATCGACAAATCCTTTGAGGAACAACCAGAAACTTAAGATGCTCAGGCATTGAACGACTTGGTAAAACCGAATGAAGCGAGAAAAGTAAACTTGTGAAGGATCGAAAGCTAGAATTGCCGTGACGATGAGAGCTATCCAAGCTTTTCCGGTAATTTTGCGGGTGAGAACATAAACTAAAACTAGGGTGGCTGTACCCCAAAGTACGGACAAAAAGCGAGCGTTCACTACTGAATCCCCTAGCAGCCGCAGCCACAGAGCCAGCATGTAGTGATAGGCTGGAGAGCGGGTGTACCAAATACCCGATGTTGCTTGGGGCGCACCTGTACGCAGAATTCCCCTCGTTGCATCTAAAGAAGTATTTTCATCTGCATCGAGATCTACGAAACCCAGGTTATAGGCTCTCACAACAAAACCGATCGCAACGATCGCACCCAGCATCAACCATTGGTTCCAAGCGGGAGAATACGCTTGGTAAGCTGTCGTCAATCGATTTATGAAGTTGTGTCGCGTGTGGCTGGGAAGTAAAATAAACAGGGCGATCGCCCCAAATCCAAACAAAATTAAGCACATACTGATTGGAGATGCTCCAACCCTGCTAACTAAACTCAAGCTGATAAAGGCAGTTAACCCCATAGGCAACCACAACCCCAAGCAAGCTAGTCTCCTTTCCCGCCAACTCCACAACAGCGTCAGCAACACGACGATTAAAAACCCTAGCAAGATGAGCGCATCGCTTTGTTGTTGAAAAAACAGCAGTCCCCGTTCTGCTTCTGCATAGCGATGCTTGAGTAAACCAATTCCAATCAGAAAAAGCGTTCCTGGTAATAATAGCTCTGCCCCAGCGCCCAAACTATTCCACCAGCTAAGGCGATCGCCCAACCAAAATCTACCAAGACTCCAAGCGCTAACCACAGCACAACCTATACCTGCTAATTGCCACAGCCAAAAGTGCCAGAGATAATCGGGATAATTCAGCAGATATGCATCGCCCTCAAACGTGCGTTCTAACTTTTGTGCGTCTGGCGAACCCAAAACTTGTGCTGCTCGTGCTTCACCCTCGCCATTAAACCAGCCAGATACAGGTTGCTCCAGAGTTTTCCAAGTGTTATTCGTGGTAATGGGTGCGATCGCTGCGTGCGACTTAGTTTCTGCCCAGCCATCCAAGAAAAATCCGAGCGGATTAAAGGGAGCCGCCGCACCAAGTTGGTGCAGGGGTCGAGTCAAATGTACAGCCAGGGTATTGCTGCCAGGTCGGAGAAAATTTGTCACCTCATACATGTGTAATTGGTTGTTCTGCTCGGCATCGTAGCGGTTGACCAATAAACCGTTAATCAGCAAAGCATACTTCCCATCTCCGGCAAACCGAATGAAGGCACGGGAAAACTGATGTTGTGGTATCTGCCAATCACTTCTCAGCCACACTTCTCCTTGGGTACTTTCAATTCCAGTAATCCAATTTCCCCCTAAGAAGCGATCGAATAGTCTTGGACTGAGGCGCTTATAAGTTCCTTCTTGCACCGAACCAATTGCTTTAGCTGAAGACCAACTTTCATCAGGAAAATCGCGATCGAACCAAAGCAAACCATTGTGGGCTTCGTTGAGATTTGAAACTACCCACGGTGTTGTACCTGTTGCCAGATCGATCGCGGGTGATGTAGATAAGGGATAGACAGCGCCCTCAACTACCACACGCGGATTTTGCCGACTCTTTTGCACCTCGATCGCGATCGTATTTCTCCCAGCTTGGAGGTGACGAGTCAAGTCAACATAGGTGGTTAATTTCCAATCTTGAGCATTGGCAAGCTGAATCCAATCGTAACCCCGCGATCGGTAAGCAACGCTATCATTTGCTCGTTGAAACTCTTGCGTGAATCGACTTCCCAAACCCAGAGAATGATAGAGAATATTTCTGTCTCTAGCGATCGCCCGTCCATTAACATAGAGAATGAAATCGTTATCGGCACTCAGCCGCAACCAGCCTGCTTCGGGAACGTCATTCAGGAAAAAAGACCGACGAGCATAAAAACGGTAAGTAGGCGTTTGGGGAGCAATCCACTGTGTTTGTGCAGACCAAGCAACGCGATCGGCAGCAGCAGGACTTTTATCCCAAACAGAAAAGCCGGTCACGCCTAATAAAAAGCCCAGGATTAAGACTAATCCGAGCGATAGCCAACGGTTTAAACGCTTCATTCTTGAGCCTCGCCAGATTCCTTCCAAGCTTTGTTGTCAATAGATTGGCGATACTGCTCCCAAGCTTTTTCGATTTTGCCATCATGGTAGCTCGCCCAAGAGTTATGCAGATATGCTTGCCCCAACAAAGCCAAATTGCTTTGCTGGGGATACTCTTGCGTTTCGATAATTTGTCGTGCTGCTGATGCCGAGCGATCGAATTCACCATTAGCAGCCCTAGCCAGCATTAAGTCGTAAAGCGCTTCAATATGAGCTGGAAAAATTTGCAATGCCCGTTCAAAACGTTCTATTGCTAATCCTGTTTGATGGTTTGTGGGGCTGTTAGGACCATTAAAATAAGTTACTCCCTGGTTTAAGATACTTATCGTGAGATATTCCCGCACTAAAAAGTTTTGCGGTTGCATTGCTAAGGCATTTTGAAAATAGTCTTCGGCACGGATGTAATCTTTGCGTCGATAGCTTTCTAATCCCTTGACAAATTCGATCTCATCTGAATCTGGTTGGTTAGCATAAAATCCGGCTTCTGCCATGCGCCGTAGAAATTCCGTGTCGCCTTGCAAGGGAGGATAACAAGTTTTTAAAATCCTACTAATAGTGACAACTGGGCGATACTGACCTTGAGCATATAGCGTATCTAGGTGGCGATCGATGAAATTGGGTAAAAGCATTGATAGAGTTAGTAAAGCGATCGCCACTCCCGCCCAAGGCAAAAACTTAGCTAGATCTGTTATCAAAGCGTTAAAACTTTGCTCAGCTAATCCTAAATAACAAGCCATTAAACTAATGACTAAACCAGCAACAGCATAGCTCCAACCGCGACCGATATATGCAAAAAAATTATTACTATAACCAAATCCCTCGACCCAGATTCGATCCCAGGACGACATTTGAAAAAAGCGACTATCTTCAATCGAAAAATAAGCGATCGATTTGATTGGCTCGGGTTGACTTAAAGTTATATTCTGTTTCCACTGAGACTGAATTTTCGGAAAGTTTCTTTGGACGTGATGAGTAGCTTCTACCCCTTGTTTGTAGTAAGCCGCACTTAAAAAAGCTACAGTAGGCGACCAGGTAGTAATAAAGTAAGGAAAAAGTAACACGACAACTAATCCGCTCCAAAACAACATTCGAGCAGTGCGACTGTGACTAAGCCAGAAGGCGATCGCCCCAGCTAAAAGTGCAAACAATAAAGCAATAACCCTACCTGCACTGGCGATTCTAAGATTAGTGTCAAATGTCTCTAAAGCTTCGGGAGGTAAACTATACCAAGGAGATTTTACCCCTAAAAATAAAGCAAAAGATGCAACCAAAAAAGTAAGTCTCGTGCGCTCAAACCAGTTATACCAAACCTCTTTTTTAACTTGATTTTGACTAATTATTCCTGTTTCAGTCACAGGTAATATATTAGTAAATCTGAGTCGAATGGTATTCAGGTAATAGAGCAAATTATTCATAAGTAGTGAGTAGTGAGTAGTGAGTGGCTAGTGGCTGGTGGCTGGTGGCTAGATTTTCTCCCTTGTCTCCCTTGTCTTCCTTTTCCCCCTTGTCTTCAGTTTTGACTTCTGACTTCTAAGCGATCGCCTGGATTTATCCCTCTAGGAGAAAGTACAACCTGTTCCCCAGGCATCAAACCCGATATAATTTCTCGTTGATTGTCGAAAATTCTGCCCATTTGGACTGGTTTGACAACTGCTTGACCTGCCTCGGCAACCATCACCATGCCTTCGCCACCAGATAAATGAATCACTGCACTTTCTGGAATTGCTAAATTAGCTTTGTCCTTATTGAATTGAACGTATCCCTGCAAGCCAGCTGCCATTTGCAGATCGTCAACGGCAATCCAAACGGAGTAAGTATAGCGGCGATCGATCCCACCTTTAGGACGTTTGCCCGCACTAGTTAAAATGGTTGGGTTGAGTCGAATCACTTTCCCTTGGAAGGTGCGACCAGGATAAGACATCAAACGTATCGTCGCGAGATCTCCAACTTTAATCGCGTTGATTTGCGCTTGGTCGATATAAGCTCTAATCGCAAAATCTTTAGATATACTAACCAGCGGACGGCTAGCACGTACCCCTGCTAATTCGCCGCGATCGATATTAACCCAACTAACTAAACCATCCATCGGTGCGTAAAGCACTGTATTGTGTAAATTTTTTAGAGCATTTTGTAGGGCTATTTTGTCGTTTTGCAGTTTCAGACGAGCATTACCCAACTCGTTATCGATCTCTTGTTGCGTGTGTGCTAGTTCTTGTTGAGCGCCAAGCAAGTTTTGTTGCAAAGTTGTATAAAAGTCTTGGCTACCGTAGAGCTGAATTTGAGCGTTAATTGTTTGCCGTTTCGTTGAATCTAGGTCTTTCTTCCGCGCTAAATAACTATCTTGAATGTCGTAGAGCTGAAATTTAGAAATCGCTCCTGCTTGTACTAAGGAATTCATTTGTTGCAGTTTCTTTTGAGCGATCGCCAGCCGATGCTGACCATCAGCAACTTGGTCTTTGAGTTCCTTCTCAACCAAGGAATTCATATCTTGCACTTTAGTTGAGGCGATCGCCAGCCGATGTTTGGCAAGTTCGACATCAGTTTTTAGCTTGGCTAATTTCACTGGCGCTGACTTTTGTAAGTTCAGCAGAGCCATTTCCGAAATAGCGGCATTGTTACGGGCAGCATCAACGGCATTTTTATAGGGTTCTTGCTGGAACTGAACCAATGCCTGTCCTTTTCGTACCGACTGCCCTTCCTCAACGTAAACCTGTTCTACTGGTCCCGATACCTGTGGGCGGAGGTCTATTTTATGCAACGCCACCGACTCCCCAGGTGCAGCTACGTTATCCTCTAGAGTTTTTGGCGCTACGGCTACAGTTTTCACCGCGATCGGTTTACCAGTTAATCGTTGCAATGCTGGATAACCAATGCTAGAAGCGTAGATTTTCGACTCTGGATTTTTGGTCGCTGGTACAAGTACGGCGATCGATAGAACCGCCATAATCCCCAACGGCGCTGCTACTAGAGTTGTCAACACAGCACGAGAAAATAATGGATGAGAACGAATCATAATTTTACTGTTTGAGAGAGCGTCGGCACAGTATTAGCCAAGGCGGAGCTAAACACCTCTTGCCATAGAGGAACGATCCGCGACCAGCCAAACCGAACTTGAACATCTTGCAAGCCTCTGCGTCCTAATTGTTGAGCCAGATTGGGGTCAGCCAGTACTTTCAAAATGGCGGCTGCTAGCGCTTCAGGGTCTTTTTGGGGTACTAACAGACCAGTAACTCCAGAACGGATGACATCGCCAATGCCACCAACTGCACTAGCAATTACAGGCTTTTCATGTGCTAAGGCTTCTATCATCACAATCCCTAGTCCTTCAGTATCGCCTTTGCTATCGACAATGGCAGGTAGGACAAAGATATCGCAGGAAGCGTATGCATCTGCCAATTCTTCTTTGCTGACAAAACCGAGGAATTCTACCACTTTATCTAAGCCCAAAGCATGACACTGAGATTTGATCTCTGTTTCTAGGATTCCCTTACCAACCACCTTTAAGCACACGGGCTGCTGTTTTAAAATCAGTGTCAAAGCCTGCAAAAGATACCGCAATCCTTTACGTTCGTCCAATCTGCCAACAAAAAGTAATTGGGGAATCTCCCCTGCTGCACGTTGTTTGGGCGGTTTTGCTTCAATCGTCAAGCCGTAAGGAATTACGGTAACTGCGCCTGAATAAATTTTGCGTACCAATCCCAGCGTGAAAGAAGAATTGGCAGTGACGCTGTTTGCATGGGGCGTGAGCCAGCGCAGAATTGACGAGACAAAGCGAAATTTATTTGCCAGTAAAAGTTCGGCTCCGTGAAAACTGAACACCATCGGAATGCCGAGAATCTTACTAGCAGGGAATGCCATCAATCCGTGTGGAAAAGCCCAGTGAACGTGAAGTAGGGCTGGTTTTTCCTTGCAGCATACCAGAAACAACCTAATCGTACCCAGAAGGATGTAAAGAGCCGCAGCGAGTAAATAAAGCGGCTGTTTTTGCAACTTAGTCGGCGCTCCATCTCGGACGAGATTTTCAAACCGTTTGAAACAATAACGAAAACGATAAACTTTTATGCCATCTAGCATGTAGCTTTTACTACCTTCGTAGGCTGGGGCAAAAACCGAGAATGTCGTTTCCGCAGATTGACAGCGTAAAATTGCTTCTCGCACAAAGGCTCCGTGGTTGCCTTCTGCATTTTGAGGATATACCGAACTGATAACTAATATATGTTTGTTCATTGGAGAATGGGGAGTCGGGAATGAAGGGGAATTGTAGAGACGTTACATGTAACGTCTCTATATAAATTAAGAATTACTCGCTACGCGATCGCGACTGACTTGCAGATCGAAAGCTTCTTTACCAGCACGAAACCCAACATCAACTGCTTTGAACATCGCCGGAATGTATTGAAATGGTAAGAGCAAGCGATTTTCAATATGAAACCACCACCAAGTGCGGGAAAAGTTCATGGCGGATGTCACCAGCCGTCCGCGTCCAAATTTACTCTGACCGGAAAAACGCGGATGCCAAGGAGTAGCAACCTCTGTAATGTTATATCCCCAACCTGCTAAGATTGCCAAAAGGTAGCGATGGGTCACAACGTCAAACGGTACTTTGGTGAGAATGTCGCGGCGCACGAGTTTGATCCAATTCATATCATGAATTTTCAAACCAAAGGACATCCGACAGGCAAGATTAGCAAATTTAGAAGCCATGACTTTGCCATCACCGCGTTGCTGTCGCCATCCGGCAACGCCGTCAACTCCTGGTACGCAAGCTTCTAATAATAAAGGTAAGTCACTCTGAAAATCAGATTCTAGATCGGCTTGTCCCCAAAATACCCATTCTGTATTAACGTGGGCGATCGCAGTTTTCCAAACTCCGGTAACACCGCGCTTTTGAGGATGTCGAATCGTTTTTAAATAAGCATATTGACAGCATAACTGTGTCAGAATTTGAGGAGTTTGATCTGTACTGCCATCGTCAATTAAAAGTACTGGCAGAGTAAAGCCTAGATTTTGAAAAGTGCGATCGAGCGTATAGAAAAGTTTTTCCAAATTACCTTCTTCATTCAAGCAAGGAATTACGATTGTGACGGAGTGACTTAAGGCGGGAGGTGCGAATAACATGCGGCAGAGAGAAATGTAAAAGTTTTGTTAAAAAACATCATGGCTGCGTAATGTATTGATTTAGTTCGGTAGAAGTACTTGAATCTTTATGTTTTTTGTTAAAGAATTTGTGAAGAGAAAGACAAGTTAGAGCAAAACTTAAAAAATAGTAAAAATTCTCTAGCGATCGCCATTAAATCTATGCCAATTTGTGTAATTTTACCGAGGTTCGGTTTTATTTTGAAACGCAAGTTGTTGTCAAAAAAATTTACTTTTACATAGAATCCGTAATTCAACATATTGAATTCTTAATTGCAGTGTAAACACATAAGTGTAGTTTGCACGCATCTCAGTAGCGATCGCTACAGATTTTTTGTCAAGCGTGTAAATTGCACGATTCCATAGTCATTTTAGAAAAACGATCGGTAATTGCACTGAATTTTTAGTCCAAATTAAACTCATCTATGCAGAATTCAGTTGCGATCGAAGTATATCTATTGAAAATAAATTCAGTGTTTGTCTTCAGGTAGTTTACAACCATCTCGGACAAGATAAATCTGTAGTAAATTCGACCTCTACCTCAAGACTGAAGTTTGGCACTACTAAAAAGGAGATTTCGAGAAAATATTATTTTGCTGCGGCTTCTCAGCTCAAATTTTGTCACGGTCTTGCTGAGAAAACCTCAGCTATGAGTTTTGTCTAACTGTGTAATTTGTCTAACGGTGTGAGACTAACCCGACGGTGGTTAGTTATTGAAGATCTGAACCCTGTGGAAATATGAACACTCAAACCAAACGGCTTTATCGCCAACTGCTTGTAGCTACCTTATTAATGGGTGGCACTTTTAACATGACTGCACCTGTTTTGGCGCAGGCTGTACCGACTGCACCACTCACGGGTGCGGGAACTGAGATCAAAAACAAAGCGACTGCTACTTATGAAGACCCCAGTAACCCTGGTACGATAAATGCAACTTCTAACGAAGTGACTATCACAGTAGCAGAGGTTGCAGGTATCGCTGTTGTTGGTTCGACACCTGTTGACAGGAACGGTAGTAGTGTCTCCAACGGAGATATTTTAGACTTCGACTTTACAATTACTAACGTCGGTAACGATACCACTGCTATCTACATTCCAGGCAAGACAATCCTAAATACAGGAGGTCGTATTGTCGGCGGTCAAATCGGTAGTACAGCTGGAGCCAATAGCGTTTATATCGTTAGAATTAACGGCAACACGCTGACAACTCCAGTTGCCGTTCCTGATGCTGGCGTTCAATCAGATAATGCTGCATTTATCCTAGCTATTCAAGGCGCAGGCTATGCTGCTTTTGATGGCTCGATTGATGTCAACCAAGAGATAGTAGTACGAGTTCCTGTCACAGTGACAGAAACCGTAGCAACTAATCCAATTAGCGTGCAATTCGGTAACACTGCCGATCCTGGAACGCAGAATCGCCAGAACATCCTATATGCAGCCGATGCCACTACTGATGATGATGTGCGGACTGCTGACATATCCGAACCGGCTCCTAGAAATTTAGGTCCTGCAAATGGAGAACGGGAAGCAGCAGCATTCCAATCAATTCCTTTAGGAACGCAGGTCACTACCCGCGCTCTGGCAACTGTACTCAAGACTCGCTCTCTACATACTCCTAATACTTCAGCACTCGATGACGACCAGATTCGTTACCGTTTAGACTTGCGCGTTGAAGGCTCCTATCCCAATGCCTCCTCCTTTGCTGTAGGTAACTTGGAAGGAACGGCTCTGGCTAACGCCATTACGGGTGCAGGCGCTCCTACTGGAGCTGTGATTTTAGTTTCTGATGTCATTCCTACAAATACAGTTTTGGATGCTGGCTTCTTACCAACCGCACCTTCAGGCTGGACTGTAGTGTACAGTGAAAGCGATCCTACTGGGATTAGTGCGACTGCCCTCAATGCTCAATGGTCAACAACTCCACGTACTACAGCTGATGCAGGGTTAGTGAAGCGGATTGGTATTGTTCGTACTGGCTCAATGACTGCTGGATCTTCTACACTTACCGATACAAATGGCTTCCAGTTCCAGGTGAAGACAGCTACGGGTTTTGCTGGTGGTCAAATCCTCAACATTGCTCAAGCCTTCGGTCATACTCAAGGAGATAGCGATCCTAACCGGATTATCTATGATGAGTCCGGCGACCAATTCCCCAATAACTTTGAGGGTACGACAACTCCTTACGCTGACGGTGCAGGTGGCTTCGATCCTGCCAATGATGATGGTATAGCTCTTGCTACTTACGGTAGTGACCCCAGCAACCAACCTGTAAATAACCCACAGAGTAACCTGGGTACGGGTAGTGATGGTGAAGTTAACCTACTTTCCATTGACGCACCTGGTAGCATTTTGACCGGACCTAGAGGAGTTCCAGGGGCAACAGGTCCAGGAAACTCCAATCAGACTGACTACGTGAACCAGTCAATTTCGCCGCCAGTGGGTAAAGATCCTGCCGTTGCGCTCACAAATGCAGAAACTCTCGATCTTGTTTTCAATAACACGGTCAGAAACCCCAACTCGCTTGGACTCAACAACGTAGTTCTGAAGCCAATTCCCGCTGAACAAGCCGATTACGCAGCAGATAACACGGCTGCTAACCAGCAAGACCCCAATACTGGTTATGGTACGAATGCAACCTTACCAAATGGTACGACTGTCAAGATCGAGTATGGTGGACAATCAGCCACTTATACATGGAATGGCAGTACCTTTAGCACTACTGATACACCAATTAAAATTACTACGCTCAACGGTCAGGTCAGCCTTGACTACACAGTAACAGTAAATCTTGGCGATGGTGCTGCTCAAAACGCTGCATATCCAGTGGCGATCGTGGCATTTGTCGATGAAGATAATAACAATGAGTTTAGCCGGACTTCAACGACTCCCACGGCTGAAAGTATCTTCAACTTGAAGGTCGATCGAACCTACACGGGTTTCGTGAAGCTGACAAAAGAAGCTCGGATTTTGGATGATGCTGGTAATCCAATTACTGTAGATGCAACTGGTGCTGCGATCGCAGATCCTAATGGATTTACAACGAATCCAGCTAGACCTCAACCCGGTTGGAAGATCGAGTATCGGATTTCCTACGAAAACATCTCGACACCTGCTTCTACTGGTGGTAGCGGTAGCGTTCAATTGAGTGCTAGCAACTTCAGAATCTTTGAAGATGGTACTGGCGATACGACAAACCCCAGAAATGGTACTTGGGCTGCAACTACAGAACACGTACAGACAAAGGCAGTTGGTACACAGGGAACAGTCAGCTTCTACAATACGACGATCGATACGATCAATCCTGGCTCTGGCGTACCTGAAGCTTTGACGAATACTGGTTATGTCAACTTTATCGGTAGTTTAGCTCCGAATGGTACAGCAGGAACACCACAAGGAAACTTCAAGTTCCAGCGTTTAGTGAAATAGCTGGAGCGAATAGAATTCGCGACTACGATTGTGTAGTCGCGAATTTTAGGCTCAAGTGCTTTGCAATATTCCTACCTCTCTGTTACATCCGTGCCTTGAATGGGCAAATTAATGGATGGATTTGAATCATCAGGAGACTGTCACAATGAAACATTTGTCAATGTTTGGCGTAGCTGTCGCCGTATTATTATCTGCACCTCTAGGCGATCGCATCGTTAGCGCCCAACAACAGCCAAAAGCAACAGTTCAAAACATTCAATCTCAACGCCCCGTACAGTTAAATCTGATGGCAGAAAAGAAAGTCATGCAGAAAGACGCGCAGGGCAAGCCAAAAGCAACTTGGCAAGCAATGCGGGGAAAAGTTACAGTTTTTCCAGGGGATGTGATTCGCTATACCGTGCGCGGTGCTAACAGTGGCGATCGCCCAGTCAAAAATCTCGTCTTAACTCAACCAATTCCCAAGCAGACGACATATATTTTGAATTCTGTTACGATTAACCATCCTGGGGTTGCGGTTACGTACAGTATTGATAATGGCAAGAGTTTTGTCGAAAAACCAACTGTAAAAGTCAAATTAGCTGACGGTAAGGTTAAAACCGAGCCAGCACCAGCAGAACTCTACACTCACATTCGCTGGAAATTTGACAAAGCAGTTGATTCTAGCAAGTTGGTTGGTGCAGCTTATCAAGTCAAGGTGAAATAAATTCGGAATTCGGAATTCGGAATTCCGAATTTTTACATGAGCGTCGATCCCCCTAAATCCCCCTTTTTAAGGGGGACTTGGAAAGGTTGAACCCCCCTTTTTAAGGGGGACTTGGAAAGGTTGAACCCCCCTTTTTAAGGGGGGCAGGGGGATCTAAAAGCTCTACTAGGTCAAAACAATACTGCTCAAATCTCTTCTTAAATAATAGCGATCGCCATTGCACAATTGACCTAAATCAACATCGGCTTGTCCTCCAATTGCGGACAAATAAAATAATTATCCAAACGCAGATGCAACCTCCGAACCGATTTTTGAATTATTGGTTGCGACCAATAGCAACAGCTCTTTTAGCTGGAGCTGTCTCACAAACTTTACTAACTGGTCTAATTCAAGTAGGGGTAGCAATTGAAATCACTAATCAAGCAACTTATAGTTATGAGTTTAATAACGATAAATCAGAGATTAAACAATCAATCCAAACGACAACAAATAAACTTTCTACCTCAGTAGTCACCACAGATTTAATAGATCCTTTAGGAAAAATCACAGGCTGTGCTGGTGAAACTTTGCCTGATTATACAGGATTTAGTATTGGTTTGTACGAGCCAAATTCTCAAGATGCAACAGCCACAGAAATTGCCGAACCTGTATCTCTCACTCGTACAGAATCACCAGATATTGCTAACAATAATATTCCCAGAGGATTAGAGCCAAATACAGAAAATAGCAATCCTTTTTTCCTCACTAATGGCAAAGAAGGGACTTATAATTTCCTTCTCGATCCTCAGCGGGGTCAGTTGGATCGCGGTAAAACTTATATTTTATTAATTCATCCCCCCGATAAATCAATTTATGACGAGCGCCGCATCAAGCTCACAATTGGAGAACGGGATGAGAGAGTTGTTGCTTATACCGCTACCTCTTTAGACGGCAAACCAATTAGTGCTACTGACAATCGCACGTCTATTAACGGAACGATTGACATTGAAAATGCCGAACGGATTGGATTAGTCTTAGCCGTTTTGGATTTGGATACAAGTGTCTGTCAAGCTCAAGAAGTACAAGTTGTCAAAACAGGCGATCGCGCTACAGCCGAACCTGGAGATACAGTTATCTATCGTCTCTCAGTCAAAAATCTCAGCAGCAGCCCGCTGAAAAATATCGTCGTCACCGATACCTTACCTCTAGGTTTTACCTTTATACCTAAATCCGTGCGGGCAGAGTTGGGCAAATCTCCAGTTGCGATCGCCTCTAGTCACGATGGCAGAACGATCTCTTTACGTGCAGAGGGAATAGAACTACCAAGTAACGCCACCAACGAGCAAGTTCTGAATATAGCTTATGCCGCAGTCCTCACGGCTGACGCAGTTCGCGGCACGGGTGAAAACCTGGCGAACGTGACCGGACAGCGCACTGATAACAACCAAACAGTCAAAGATGGTCCCGCCGTTCACAGATTACGGATTAATCCAGGCATTTTGTCAGATTGCGGCACGCTGATCGGACGAGTATTCGTAGATAAAAACTTTGATGGCGAACAGCAACCAGGAGAACCAGGAGTTCCCAATGCGGTGATTTTCATGGATGACGGCAACCGCATTACTACCGATATTCAAGGACTATTTTCTGTTGCCAATGTCATTTCTGGTTATCGCACGGGAGTTTTAGATTTCAGTAGCGTACCTGGCTACACCTTGGCTCCCAACCGCCGTTTTATCGAACGCAACAGTCAATCTCGTTTAGTGCATTTAGAACCTGGTGGAATGGCGCGGATGAATTTTGCTGTGACTCCGATCGCGAAGGAGGCAAAACCTAAATGAAGTGGAGAACGCGATTTTTCAATGCCTTCCTAGTAATTACTACAGTGAATGCGATCGGTTTGTTGATTCTGCCTAAAACTGCTAGAACAGAACCACTACAAACTCAAACAGAATTTGGTACTTACGTAGCAGCATTACCAATCGAATTGAGACAAGTACAGCGATCGGTGACAGAAAAGCGCTGGCACGATTATATTGCTGCATTACTTGCCCAACCTGAGACATCTGTACCTGTCGAGAATACCCAGGAATTTGGCACTTACGTAGCAGCGTTACCGATTGAAGCCGTTGCAACACCACCCTCAGAAACAGATCAACAGTTGCAACAACTGCTGGTGGCGTTCCTCGCTGCACCAGGGACAACAACAGTAGCTACGCCAGATTTCGGGAACGACACAGTTGCATTACCGATCGCCTTAAATCGAGAACAGACAGTTACGGATTTTCCTGAAGCTGAAGTTGCATTACTCTCTTTGCCAGCAGCATCAGATGTCATCGAAAATACTAACACTTCACCTCAGGACGTACCATCAGGAGCGATCGAACAAAATACAAATATCCCATCCCAGAGCGTACCGCAATCTGAAGCAGAGCAAAAGTATGCTAACTACTTGGTTGCTTTACGGGAACAAAACCAGTCACCAAACTCGGAAAATATCGATTCCCAGACAACTTCCACTCCAAGCCCAAATGACCTAAAATTTCTTTCGCCGCGATCGAGCCAAGTCTTGGACGTGCCAGCTACTACGGTAACTGTGCAGTCTCCCGCAAATATTCCTGTTGAACTGTCAGTAAATGGCGAACTAGTCGATACATCTTTAATTGGTGGTACAGAAACAAACAACACGGCGAATTCCGTGACGCAGACATGGTATGGCGTGCCACTCCAGCAGGGAGAGAATCACCTCACACTTAAAATTAAGACTGGCGATCGCGCTGGAGAATCAACGACAGTTAAAGTATACGTGCGCGGTAATACTAAACAAATCACCGTCCAAACGCAAGAATCGCGAATTCCCGCCGATGGACGTTCGACGGCAACGATTGAAGGGCAGCTACTCGATGACAAAGGCAATCGCACCAACGAAGATGCGATCGTCACTCTTGATGCTAGTGCTGGGGAGTTTGTCGGTAAGGATGCTAAGCCCGATATCCCAGGATTTCAAGTCCTGGCACGCAAAGGACAATACTCGGCTGAGCTGCGATCGGGACTACAAGCGCAAACAGTCAGAATTCGCGCTGAAGCTTTTCAGCTAGAAGCATATACCCAATTTCAATTTGAAACGAATCTGCGCTCTAGTCTAGTTACGGGTGTTGTTGACTTGCGTTTAGGTGCGAGAGGCACTGATTTTTACAAGAGTTTTCGCGACTTTTTGCCCCCCGATGAAGACAACCGTACCGAACTGAGTTTTCATACAGCAGTTTTTGCCACAGGTAAAATTGGCGAATGGTTGTTTACAGGAGCATATAACAGCGATCGCACCCTGAATCAAAAATGCGACGGCACTTCGGGTTTGTTTCGAGATTACCAAGTCTGCGATCGCAACTATCCCGTTTACGGCGATAGTTCTAAAGTCGAGGCTGTCACCCCTTCTCAAGATAGTTTATATCTGCGCTTTGAGCGATCGGCATCCATTCCTGGCGCTGAGCCTGACTATGTGATGTGGGGTGACTACGATACAAAAGAGTTTGCTCGCTCCTCACAAGAATATACTGCGACTTCTCGTAACCTCCACGGATTCAAAGCAAATTATAATCTAGGAGATTTTCAACTTTCAGTATTCTATGGCGATAACGTTGAAGGTTTTCAACGCGACACGATCCCGCCTGATGGTACGAGCGGTTATTATTTCCTCTCGCGACGCTTGCTTATACCTGGAAGTGAAAACATCTCGATTGAAGTCGAAGAACTCAATCGCCCAGGTACGGTATTGTCACGTCAACAACTGGTTCGGGGTACGGACTACGACATCGACTACGATCGCGGCACGTTGTTATTTCGCGAACCAATTTTCCGCACGGCAGTAGATGAAAACGGACAAGTTTTGGTGCGGCGAATCGTTGCCACCTATCAGTATGAGAGCCAAGAAAAGGACAATCGCATCTACGGTGGTAGAGTTCAGTACAACATCTCGCGACAACTTGAGAATGAAAGTTGGCTCGGTGCAACATATTTAAAAGAAGAACGCGGCATTCGCGACTTTGAACTTTACGGTGCAGACGCGCAAATTGCGATAAGTGACAAGATACATTTGATTGCCGAATACGCTCACTCTCAAAATGATTCAGAAATGATGGGAGAAGTCAGCGGTTCGGCTTATCGGTTAGAGGCTGAGGGAGAGATTGCCAAAGGGATTCAAGGTCGAGCTTATTGGCGCTCTACCGATACAGGTTTTAGTAACAACGCGACAACTAGCTTTGTCCCAGGACAAACTCGTTATGGAGCGCAGGTTACAGGACAGGTCGCTGCAAAAACTAATGTTCGGTTGCAGTATGACCATGAAGACAATCGCGGCATAGCACCTCAACCGTTAGATAATTTTACCGATTTATTTTCACCCCGTTCGGAGGCGATTCCAGGTAGTAAGGTTGACAACTCGCTGACAACGATTACAGCCGGAGTACAGCAGCAGATTGGTAAAGCCGACCTCACATTAGATTGGGTACATCGGCATCGGGAAGACCGGATCGAACCGAATGCTTTGAGCGGCACTTCAGACCAATTGCGATCGCGTCTCAAGCTGCCTTTAACTGAAACTCTCACTTTTTTAGCCCAAAACGAACTGACCATTTCTGACGAAGAGGATGCTGTTTATCCAGACCGCACGATTGTAGGATTAGATTGGAAAGTTGCACAAGATTTGAGCATCCGCCTCGCACAACAGTTTTACAGTGGTAGTCAGAATGATGGTAACTCGATTACCAGTCTCGATTTTATTGGCGAACGCAAATTCGGTACGGATACCACTGTCAACGGGCGTTACTCCATTTTAAATGGAGGTGACGGGATGACAACACAGGGTGCGATCGGGATAAAACAAGGTCTGACCATTGCCCCTGGGTTAAAGCTGGACTTGGGATACGAGCATGTATTTGGTAGTTTCTTCAATCGGACTGGAGCAGGTAAGCAGTTCGTGCAACCTTTTACAGCGGGACAAAGTGCCTCTTCAATTGGCGTTGACTCCGGCGATAACTACCATATTGGCTTAGCATACACGCCTAGCGACGATTTCAAAGCTAGCGCTCGTTACGAACATCGGAATTCTTCTGGTGGTTCTAATACAGTTATTTCTGCAAATGTAACCGGAAAAATTTCTCCCGCGCTAACGGGTTTGGTTAACTATCAACAGGCGAATGCTTCTAACCAAAGACTCTCAGGGTTGGGAGATACGGCTCACTTAAAAGTGGGTCTAGCATATCGCGACCCGAATAACGATAAATTTAATGCTTTGTTACGTTATGAATATCGCAAGAATCCTTCTACAATTCCCAATACGATTTTACTCGGCAGCGGTACGGGTTCCAAAGACCATACTTTTGCTCTAGAAACTATTTATGCTCCTAACTGGCGATGGGAACTTTACGGCAAGTATGCAATTCGCCACAGTACCTCTTACTTAGCAGCAGATTTAGTTAATTCCAGTACGATTAATTTGGGACAATTACGAGCGACTTATCGCTTGAACGACAAAATCGATTTGGTTGGTGAAGCTCGCTGGATTAATCAACCTTCAGAAGATCGCAGCGAGACGGGTTTTGTTGCTGAAGCAGGCTACTACCTGACACCAAATCTGCGGTTATCGGCAGGATATGCTTTTGGTCAGGTGAATGATGACGATTTTAGCGGCTCTCGTTCTGCTGGTGGGGCTTATTTTGGTTTAACCGTGAAATTGAACGAATTGTTTGATGGTTTTGGGTTGCAAAAACCTGTAGCTGCACCACCACAAAAATCTAAAGTTCAACCCGTGGCAGCAAGTTCATCGCAGTCTTCAAAGCTATCTACTGCATTGAAGCAGAAACCAAAAGCGAAAACAGAGATGCAGGCAGTTCCCACCGAAAAAGCCCAGCAGCTCGATAATGCGCCGACAAAGCAATGAAGCATAAGAACAGCGCCATGAGAAAGGTAAGTTTTCTGCATTTTAGGTACTTGCATAAGGGTAACAGTCACCGCAACCCACGCCCACAGGACTACAGGAACGGCTGTTCTAGTCAGTCTTCCACTCAATGGTGGCAGCGAGGAGCCTTTATTGGTAGCCTTGCCCTTTGTCTAGGTATTTCGGCTGGGTTGAGTCCAGCCGCCCATGCGGAAGGAAGTAAGGAATTAACTAGTAACGGAGGCAACCGTGCTTTCTTGCTATATCACTCAGGAACCGCAAGAGATACGATTGGCAGCATTGCCCTCAGAACTACGATCAAAGTCTACGTCAACGCCGGAGAAACGATTAATTTAGGTTCTAGTGCTAATGGTATTGGTTCAGGACGAATTAACTATCGCTCTCCCACGGGTGCTACTGGCAGTTGTCTTACTACTGTTGGCAGGATTCTCAACCGTACCCAGGAGGTAGCTGGTCCAGCTCCAAATACTAACGGGTACACTCCCTGTATTATTACGACTGCTCAGACTACGACTGCTGGAAGCGGGATCTGGGAAATTGATTTTGTCAGCCCTAATCCTGCCAATGACGTTAACCCAACAGCTATAGCTGCTGGGAGTAATTGGACTCAGGCTAATAATGTGGGTTGGATAGCCGCCTGGGATGTAACTGTGCGAAATAGTACTAATACAGGTTTACCGTTTTTAGGTCGCGTCTATTCAAATAGTCTGGCACTAAGAATGCCGAATACTGGTAATGATTTTACCCCCCTACTTTACGTCCAGACTGCCGATGGTTATCGCTACCAACTCAATCCAAGGCGCTTAAGTCCCTTCACGTTCGTCTTTTTTGCCAACAACAACGGGTTTAAGTCTTCTACCACTAATACGCCGCTGTTTCGCTCCGTACTGTTCCCTGGCGGTACTGGGTTAGAACCTGGCGTTACCGTTCATGACCCGAATACGGCAGATAGTGGGATCGACGTTACTCACAAAATTTTCTTCAACACACCTAGTAGCGACCTGCCCTTTTCTGCACCAAGTGCCAGTGGTAGTACATGGCTGCTGACAAGTCCAGTTGCTCCCCAACCCAGCAACTTTACCTTTCAAGGTGTTGAAGGTACTGCTGGCACAGCTGGCACATCACCTCTAACTGGTAATTTTAGCTTTACTAGTAACGTAACAGGACGTTTTTTAATTACTCTTGACCTGAACCAGAACGGTATATACGGGGATGGAAATGACAAAGTACTATCTGGGTTTGCCACGCCCGGAACAAACACTCTTCCTTGGGATGGGAGAGATGGTGCGGGAGCTACTGTACCCGCTAGTAGCGTTGCTTACGGTGGTCAAATTGTGCTGTATGCAGGTGAAATACATCTCCCACTTTTAGATGCTGAGAGCAACCCTAGTGGAATCACAATTCAACGACTCAATGACCCTGTACCACCTACAGTTCCGAATCCCAATCCTTACACAATCTACTTCGATGACACAACAGTTGGTGGCTCTAGTGCCTTGAATGGAGTAGATAGTAGTACTGGCGTACACGGTTGGAACAATCCATTTGGTGATAACAAAGGTATAGATACCTGGGCTTACTATCCCTCTGGTATTGCTCAACTCAATGGCGGTGTGGTACTCAGACAAGCTGACTTGGAAGTCGTGAGTAAGACTCACAGTCCAGCAAGCTTGAGTGTGGGTAGCACTGTCACCTACACAATCGTGGTGAGGAATAATGGTCCGACTGATGTTACCAACGCAGCGTTTACCGATACTGTTCCGGCAGCGATTACTGGAGTGAACTGGAGTTGTACTGTGTCGCCTGTTGCTACTGGCAACGCTTGTGGAGCAGCTAGCGGTTCGGGTAATACTATCAATACAACTGTAAACCTCAAAAGCGGCGCTACGGCAACTTATGTCATCACTGGTACGGTTTCTAGTGCTGGTACTATAACGAATACAGCTAAGATTGTCCGCACTGATGATGTAACTGACCCAGACGACCTTAACAGAACTGGTGCAGGCAACAATAGCAAGACTGATACCACGACAGTTAGCTTACCTACAGTTAACCTCTCTGGTACGGTGTTTGAAGATGTTAACTATGGTGGTGGTGTAGGGCGCGACTATACGACTGCTAACAATTCAGCCGCAGCCTCTGGCTTCGCAACAGGCGTGATTCGCCGCCCAAACGTACGGGTAGAGTTATATAGCTCGGCAGGCAATTTCTTGACTTCCACTCTCACTGATACTAACGGCGCTTACAGCTTCACCAATCAGCCAGGAAATACAAGTTACACGGTGCGCGTGGTTAACGGTACTGTAACTTCTGCCCGTCCCAGTTCGGGAGGTACGCTCATCCCGGTACAGACTTATCGTACCGATGCCACTACGGGAACTATAACTGCGGTTGCGGATCGGGTAGGGGGAGAAAACCCGACATTAGTTGATGCGGGCAATGGTAGTACCACGTTAGCCGCACTCACTACCGCTACAACCGCTGCTCAATCGATCGCCCAAATTAATGCTGGTGCTGGTAATATCACGGGTATAGACTTCGGCTTTAACTTTGACACCATAGTCAGTACGAGAGATTCCGGTCAGGGCAGCTTACGCCAGTTCATTATTAACAGTAATACTCTCAACAATACGAGTCTGGCTCAAGTTGGAGTGCTTTCCGGTAGGGAGGAGAGCATCTTCATGATTTCAGATGGTGCAGCTCATCCCGGTTTACGGGCGGGGTTACCTAACCAATTTAGCGGTGGTGTCGCCACAATTACTTTAGCAACTGCTCTACCCGCGATCGCAAATGCAACTAGTACTAACGCTAATCGAACCAGTATTGATGGTAGAACCCAAACTGCCTTAACTGGAGACACTAACGCACCAATATTTAACAACACGACTGGACCAGAAATTGTTCTCAACGTCGCCGCCGGTCCTGGGCTGGAAGTGCAAGCTAGCTTTACTTTTATTAAAAATATCGGTATTACTGGTGCTAACGGTGTAGGTACGGCAGGTGTGGGAGTCTATTTCAATGGTGCGGGGGCAGCGAACTCGCGGCTAGAAGATGCTACTATTTTTAGCAATGATAACTCAGGCGTAAAGTTTCAAAGTGCCACTAGCGCTTACGTTAATTCCAATATCATTCGTAATAATGGCGTGACCGATCCTCTTGCTGATGGGGTCGAACTGATTGGCTCTAGTAGCAATAACGTGACTGAGAATATCATCATCAACAACCCAGGTTACGGGATCGATCTACATACGACTACCAACAACAGCAACAACCTGAGTAGTAACCAGATTATCAACAATGGCGCACCCGACGACACTCAGGATGCTGGAATTGGTATCCGCTTAGGAAGCAACAACCTGATCGGTCAAAATACGATCGCTAACAATCTCGGTGATGGTATTGTCGTTGCTGCGGGAACGGGCAACACAATGACTGAAAACTCGATTTATAGCAACGGTGGACTTGGCATCGATTTGGGTGGTGGTAGCGAAGGTAATGGGGTGACGCTTAATGACAGTGGCGATCTCGATACGGGTGCAAATGGTCTATTTAACTTTCCGATTTTAGAGAGCGCTCAGCTTTCAGGTGGTAACCTAGTCGTTAAAGGCTTTGCTCGCCCTGGCTCGAAAATAGAATTTTTTGTCAAACAACCCGACCCCTCAGGTTTTGGTGAAGGACAAGAATATCTCGTGACGTTGGTTGAAGATTCGGCAGACGATGCCGATGCGACAACTGGAACTTATACTAGTCCCTTCAATGGTCTCAACCAAGGTACTGACACCACAAACCGATTTGAATTTTCGATCCCGTTAGGCAGTCTGCCGAATACAGTCACAACCGCTGACACGCTCACTGCTACTGCTACCTGTCTCAACAGCGAAAACTGCACTAGCGCCCCAAATGGCAGTACTTCAGAATTCAGCGGTAATATTACCATTACTGGCAGCCCTCATCTATCACTCGTCAAGCGCATTACTGCCATCAATGGCGTTCCTTTTTCTGGGTTTGATGGTACTGCTACTGACCCGAATAATAATGGCGATCTCGATGAAGATGTGAACTGGGGTTTACCGCTGGATGACTCCTTGAGAGGACAGATCGATGGCGGTTTTGTCCAACCGGGAGAAGAAGTCGAATACACGATTTACTATCTCTCTACTGGTGCGACTACAGCTCAAAATGTGTTGTTTTGCGATCGCGTTCCCGCAAATATGAGTTTTCTTGCTACTGGGTTCGATAGCTATCCCGTGCAAGCATCTGGAGGTTTACAAGGAGTAACACGGGGGATTCTCTGGCAATATAACGGGACGACTGAATCGTTAACAAATGTCAGCGATGGAGATACGGCAATGTATTTTCCCCCAGGAGTTGAGCCGAGTAGTGTTTATCCTAGTGTTAATTGTCAGGGTAGCAATACCACTGGGGCGATCGTGGTTAATTTAGGCGATTTAATCAATGCGACTGCGCCTGGAATTCCTGCAAATGCCTATGGATTTGTGCGGTTTAAAGCTAAGCTCAACTAACCTAACCTTTACCTAGTGGTAGTTTTTCCCTTAATGGCTAATTGCCTGTTAAATCTGGGAAGACTAAATACAGACTCCATAAGCCGATCCCCAGATATGAGTTACTGCTTGAATCCAGACTGCCAGAATCCCCAAAACTTAGATGGAAGAAAGTATTGTCTCGTCTGTGGCTCCAAGTTGCTACTCAAAGACCAATATCAAGCAATTAAACCAATCGGCAATGGTGGTTTTGGACGCACCTTTTTAGCAGAAGATGCCAATCGTCTCAATGCCCTTTGCGTGATCAAGCAGTTTTTTCCTCTGCCCCACATACAAGGCAATATTGAGGCAATGGCAAAGGCTACTTTATTGTTCAAGCAAGAAGCCAGACAGCTATTAGAACTAGGGGAGAAACATCCCCAAATTCCAACTTTATTCGGTTATTTTGAACAAGAACAACGCTTGTACTTGGTACAACAGCATATTGACGGGCAAGATTTAGAAAAAGAATTAGAACAGCAAGGATCGTTTAACGAAGAACAAATTCGGGCGCTGATGCAGAGTTTATTGCCCGTACTGCAATTCATTCACCATTGCGATGTGATTCATCGGGATATTAAACCGACAAATATTCTACGTCAAAAAGTTGATAACAAATTTGTCTTAATCGATTTTGGCGTAGCAAAACAACTTGCTGGGACGAGTATCTCTGCTGCTAGTACCAAACCAGGAACCGAAGGATATGCCCCCATCGAACAACTGCGCGGTGGAAGGGCATTCCCCGCCAGCGATATTTACAGCTTGGGTGTCACCTGCATTCGCCTGATGACAAATGCAGAACTAGACGAAATCTACAATCCTTTAGAAGGAAACTGGATGTGGCGACCCTATTTGCAGCAAAGGGGTATTGATGTTTCAGACCGATTAAGTGACATTCTCGATCGCATGTTGCAAGAGTACGTCCAGCGTCGCTATCAATCGGCGGAAGAGGTACTCAAAGACCTCAGCGAACCAATTGTCGCACCAGCAACCGCAGCAGCACCGCCACCGCCACCACCACCACCACCGCCACCGCCACCGCCACCGCCACCTGTAGAAATTAAAAATTGGCAGTGCGTGCATACTTTAACCGGACATTCAGGACAGATTAGAGCAGTTGCCATTAGCCCAGATGGACAGTTAGTCGCTAGTGGCAGTGCAGACAAAACCATTAATATCTGGGAGTTGGATAGCGGTAGTTTAGTTTACTCTCTTAGAGACCATAGCAACTGGGTACGGGGATTGACTTTTAGTCCTGACGGTAAATCTCTCGTTAGTTGCAGTGCCGATAAAACTGTCAAGATCTGGAACGTGAATAGTGGCAAACTGATTCAAACTCTAGCCGGACACGCGAATGGAGTCAGCGCGATCGCGACAAGTCGTGATGGTAGGGTAATTTTTAGCGGAAGTGACGATGGCACAGTGAAGTTGTGGGATTTATATACAGGTAATCTCATGTACACCTTGACAGGACACTCCGGTTATGTATTGTCAGTTGCCAATAGTCCAGATGGCAAAGTGTTAGCTGGAGGTTGCGGCGAAGTTATTCGTTTGTGGGACTTATACAAAGAAAAATGGATGGGCGATCTGACGGGACATTCTGGATGGGTGCGATCGATTGTTTTTAGTAAAGATGGACGCACCATCGTCTCTGGCAGCGAAGATGGCACGATTAAGATGTGGCATGATAGTAAGCTAACTCACACGCTTGAAGGTCATACCAGCCGTGTCAGCGGTGTTGCTTTAAGTCCGTTGGGGAAAATTATTGTCAGTGGTAGTGGCGATAAAACGCTCAAAGTTTGGCAATCTGAAAATGGTAAGTTTGTCAAAACTATCGGCAGCCATGATGATGCCATTTGGTCAATTGCTCTGAGTCCTGACGAACAGGCGATCGCTTCTGGTAGTGCTGACAGCACTGTAAAAATTTGGCAATGTCACTAAACTAAGAGTTATGGAGACGCGACACGTTGTGTCTCTGCAACGTTTTTCCGTGCTATCCATGCCCAAAAAGCAAAAATTCCCTTATCTCGTTGGTTCCAAATGGACTTCCCAGCAAAAAATGTTCGGCTGGAGGCACTTTCAAGTGGTCAATCGCAAAAATCAAGGCAAGTGGGTGTTTGCGGAAATGGTCGCCGCCTGCGATCCTGAAGCCAGGTTTTGGATCAATGCGAATTTGCTAAAGGATCGTTCCCAGTGGCTGGCTGGCTGGCAATCTCTACAAGAGATGGCAGAATTAGCTGCTACAGTTGATTGATATTTTTTGTTTCGACGCAAAGATTTTGGGTAAACCTGTTGTAGATCCGCGTGGGGTGGGGGCGGGTTTATAGATATTTTGTGTTGAGGTATGAATATTTTTGGTGAACCCGCCCCTACGATCGTTGCGAATTTTGATACAATTTGTCTTGCTGCCAGGATAACGGGTTATCCATAATATATTTTCTGATATTTTGTAATGCTATGTCGTCTCGAATAATATGTTCGTAGTAATTTCGCTGCCATACAGGAACACCAGTTGTACGCCGTAACTGATTAATCCGCGTAGCTGAAGCAGTTTTGAATCCTTGAATAATTTCCGGTAAGCCGCAGTATTTAGCAGATTTCGATTTGGCATCATCACCGTATACTGTAGGGGCGGGTTCACCAGCAATATTTGTATTCCCCACACAAAGGCTTTCCAAACCCGCCCCCACCCCATGCGGATCTAGCAACCAAATAATTCCATGTACGTGATTCGGCATGGTAACAAAAGCATCCAGTTGGATGTCAGAATAACGCCTCATCAAATCGAACCAATTATATTGAATAACTTCGCCATATCGATTTGAACGCATTTTTTTATCTATAATTTCACCAAATAAACATACTTTTTGCCACGCACAAATAGTGATAAAGTATGCACCTGGTTGAGTATAGTCGTATCCCTTGAGGCGAATTGAACGGCGATGATGTTTTTGCGGATCGTATTTCATAATGCCTTGTAAGGGGAGATTTCGTAGGATGGGGCTGGTTTAGTAATATTTTTGTTTATATACAAATATTTTTAGTGAACCCGCCCCTACAAGATTCAAATATTAAATTCCGCAAATCTGAGCGCGAGAAAATAATTGTTGCCACCACTCTTTTGTATATTGTTGGCTGCCATTATAAATCGTATTGAACGTCACCAGAAACAGACCCACAAATCCACTAATAAAATACGAACTTGAAAAACCTAAAATAGTAATGACAAATAGAGTAAATAAGAATAATAAAATCATCGAGGCTATAACTGAGAGAAAAGAGTAACGTCTACCAGGTAGCGCAGTTGGAAGATGTCCCGCTGGAGCATCTAGAGTAAAATTAAAGTCACTGTATGCAATCCAAGTTTTAACAAAACTACTATCATACTTCACTCGCCATCCAACGCGATCGCCAAATGCACGCCAGACATTACTGTCAGATTTACTTGTACCTCCAATACTTTGCCAAATTTGCTTTTTGACTCTAAAGCCAAAGTGACCGTTACTATATACCATCCAGAGTTGGTCGATGATATGAAGATGAGTAGATGGAAAATTTTTAATATCTTGCCCGCTAAGAAAAGCTTGTTTTTCTCTGCCAACTATTTGCAGCATTATAGATAGAGTTTCTTTGTCTGCTTCCTGCCAATTTCCTATTAAAAGTAATTCTTGTAGCCTTCGATAGCTAAATTTTCTAGCACGATCGGATTCTGATATTTTTAAATTTAAAAGAAGTTGTATTGTGTTATGATAACTCTCTACATCGTTCGCTCTTAAATATAAGCCAGCAGCTTGCTTGAAATCATAAAAAGCCTTTTGTTTATCCCTAAGCTTTGAATATGCGATACCCCGAAATTTGAAAGCCGCACTGTAATTGGGATTAGACCTGATTGCCAGATTAAAATCATCAATTGATTCTTGATATTGTCCTCTTCTTGCCTTATCCATTCCCTGTTCAAAACAAGTTTCAGTCTAATAAGAATTAGATTGGCGAGTTTTCTGCGAGTCCGACCGCTCATCTGTAGAACTAGCAGAACTAGAGGAATGAGTATTCGCTGAAGCACTAAATGTAGAAGACTTCAGCACTTCGTAGGCTTCATTAATTTTCTTCAATTCCTCTTGCGCCTTTTCTTGTAGGCGAGGATTGTGGGAAAAGCGATCGGGATGCCAAACCATAGTTAAGTCCCGATAAGCCTGCTTGACTTGCTCCAAAGTTACCCCTGGTTGAAGCCCAAGGATTTCGTAACACCGATTAATATGATTCATAGAAGGACAGCATAGGTAGCTCTCTACTTAAGCTTTCCCAAAATTTGGACGATGTGATTCGCTATACTCCAAAATGAGAGTAGAAGCATTCTTAGCCACTTGTTGGAATCCTGTTTATGACATCCTATGCAACCTCCTCGGCTAAAGCCGAAATGAGCGAATTGCGGCGACTCAAGGGTATACTGCCCCCAGAACTGCAAAGTTGGGTAACTGTCGAAGGAACGACGGAAGTTAACCCACCCCTGATTCGGAGTGAAGAAATTGGCAGCGATCAGGTGGAAATTCAAATCGATCTGATTAAGTGGGATGCGCTGGCGATCGATCAGCGGAATCTGCTATTTTGGCACGAAGTGGCGCGAATTCAAAATGACACCATTCCCAAAGATGGTTGGGAAATGGCAGCGCTGGCAATTGGTTTGGGTGGCGCGGTAGGCGAACTTTGGGTACAGGATGGTTTGTTATTGTTGCTAGCAGTGGCGCTGTGCGGCGTGTCGGGATATCGGCTGTATCAAAAGAATAATGGCGAAAAGCAGGTCAAAGAGGCAATAGAGGCAGACGAAAAGGCGATCGCCTTGGCAACTCGTTTCGGTTATACTCTGCCCAATGCATACAAGAGTCTTGGTAGTGCTTTAAAAACCTTAATCGAGCAAGCACCAGGCAAGCGGCAAAAAGCGAAATATGAAGGTCGCTTGCAGGCACTCAAGCGTAGTGCTAACAAGGCAAAAGCCAAAACGAAAGCCGCATCAGATGACATGATGTAGTTGTAGGGACGCGAAATTTCGCGTCTTTATAGCTGGTTCAGCATTTTGTGAGTTTGGGGAATAACGCGGACTTGTTTGAGTTCTTGTTTCATTAGCGCTTGCCAATGCAATACTTGTGCTGGAGTGGGTGCTTGGATGGGAGTGCCTCCGAACTGCTGGGATGGTGTAAGTGGGGTAGCGGGTTGTAGAAATACAGGAATTTCTGGGTTGACGGATGCAACTAGTTTAGCTGCCTTGGCTAAGTCTCCGAGATCGGTTTGACTGGAAACGATCGCTTTGATAAATACCTCTATGTCTGCTTGGTGACAGGCTTGCAAAAATTCTGCGTGTTCGTTCCAGCGATCTTCGCCACTGACGCTGGGTAGTTTGATATCCATGCCCACCGAGTCAAGGTAAGGTAGGATGAGTTGCAGTTGTTGCGGACGATGACCTCCCGTTTCGAGATAAATGGGTAGTCCAGTGGCACGACGTACGAGGGGTAAGAATTCTACTAGAAAAGGTGCGTGTAGTAATGGTTCGCCTCCTGTGAGGCTGATACTATCGTGTAAGCCTGGGGAGTTTTGCCGTTCTATCCAAGTTAATAGAGTATTGAGCTGTACGGGGTTAGGGTGGGTTTCAAAGTCTCGCAGTCCAGGCGATCGCTCGACGCGGCAAGTTGATGGTACGCTCCAAGTATGGGCGCTATCGCAAAAATGGCAACGTAGATCGCATAGCGCGAACCGGATGAAGATTTGGCGCGTGCCGACGTTTAATCCTTCGCCTTGAATGGCGGAGAAGATTTCGATGAGACGGGCGGTTGTCATGGGTCAGAATGGGGCAGTAGCGTAAAAGTTAAAGTTTTAAATTAGGTCGCGCAAAGACGAGCCAGCACCGTGCGGGGGTGCCTCCCGTTGAGGTGACTGGCGTAGCAAAGGCGCAAAGGTACAAAGATAGATTTTCGTTCTCGCTCCTAATTAATGGGCTTCGCTACAATGAGATTGGGAATTGAGTCGAGATTAACTCTCTTATTGTGCTAAATCTCAACCATAGCTCGGAGTACATTACGGTCAAGCGCGAACGGGTTTTAACCTGGCTGTCAGAACACGTACCGCAGTCCCGCATCGACCATATTCTTAGGGTAGAGCAGATGGCGGTGGAGTTGGCTGAGCATCACCGTCAAAATGTGGAGAAGGCGGCGATGTCGGGGCTAATGCACGACTTGGCAAAATATTTTAAGCCCGCTAAGCTGCTGGAAATGGCGCGTGTTGAGGGGTTAGAGATCGATCCCGTGATGGAATTACATCCTCATTTGTTACATGCCGATGTCAGCGCGATCGTTGCTAGAGATACTTTTGGGGTGCAAGATGAAGAAGTATTGCAGGCGATCGCCAATCATACTTTGGGCAGACCAGAAATGACGGAATTGAGCTGTATCGTGTTTTTAGCGGATAGCATTGAGCCAGGTAGAGGCGATACCCCTGAGTTACAAGCTTTACGACAGATGAGTTATCAAAATTTATCTCAAGCTGTTTGGCGTACCTGCGATTATTCTTTAAAATTTTTAATAGAGACTCATTGTTTAATTCATCCACGCACGATCGCGACTCGAAATTGGTTTCTTAACTGGGTAAAAAGCAAGCACCACTCTCCGCACATGCTTAAATGAAGAAATAGTTTCGCTCTGTCTGAAGTTGTACATTTGACAATTATTATGAGCATAGTTGCTCTTTTGTTTTAGATAATTGATTTGTCAAACATAGCTCGCAAAATGAGGTTTAATGTCTGAATATACCCAAGCAAATTCAATCTCTCAGTCCGCTTTTCTGAACTCTAGTAAAGTCAGTGCTACTCATGCCGATGAGAGTCGGGAATTAGCCTTGGCAATTGCGGAGGCTGCTGCCGATCGCAAAGCAGGCGATATTGTCCTGTTGCATGTCGCTGATGTTTCTTACTTAGCCGATTACTTCGCAATTGTCACAGGATATTCTAGGGTACAGGTAAGGGCGATCGCAGATGCAATTGAGGATAAAGTTGTCAAAGAATGGCACAGAAAGCTACTGCGGACGGAAGGCAAGAATGAAGGAACTTGGGTGTTACAAGATTATGGCGATGTCTTGGTTCATATTATGATGCCCAGCGAACGAGAGTTCTATAATTTAGAAGCATTCTGGGGTCATGCCGAACGGCTCGATTTTCCAACCGCCAGTGGCGATGGGAGAACAACAAAATGATGGAATCACCTGTTTCTGTCTGTCCAGTTCCTGACGAACAACAACCGCTCAATGAATACGAACAGCTCAAATCATCCGGTTTTTTTCGGACTGCCACTTTAGAATTACGGCAGTATGTCGGCAAACTACTGTGGGTTTGGGGGTGGTCGTGGATTGTAGCAGGACCGATTGCCGCTGCTAGTTTTCCACCCATCAAACACGCAACCCAATTCTTGCTATGCGGCACGCTGGGCGCGAGTCTGGGGGTAATTTTAGCAGTTGCCCGGATGTACCTCGGTTGGTCTTACGTGCGCGATCGCCTGATGAATCAGACGATCTTTTATGAGGAAACAGGTTGGTACGACGGTCAAAACTGGACGAAACCACTAGAAATTCTGACCCGCGATCGGCTCATTGTCAGCTACCAAGTTAAACCAATCCTACAAAGACTCCGCCGCACTTTTGCTTGGCTGGGTCTATTTCTCCTGTCTGGGGGCTTAATCTGGTATTTTTTATAAATCGATAATGGGTAATAGGTAATAGGTAATGGGAAGTCAAAAGTCAAAAGTTAAAAGTCAAAATTTGCCTCCTACCTCTCGCCTCTTGCCTAACTCACCAACTACCAATCACCAATTATCAAATTACCAAAAAGGTGATACATTCTAACCCATGACAAGGGGAAAAAGAACTCAAGCCGCAGAACTGGAAGTCCGGTTGCTGCGGGAAGGGATCGTCGAATCGATCCATCACGTCCAAGCAGTTGTCTGTGACAACCGAGGACGGGTGCTATCTGTGGCTGGCAATGCGGAAACAGCAACTTTCGTGCGTTCTGCTCTCAAGCCATTTCAAGCACTAGGCGTAACAACAACAGGCACTTTAGAACGCTACAATCTCACAGATCGAGATTTAGCGATTATTTGTAGTTCGCATAAAGCTGCGATCGCCCAAGTGCGACAAGTCTTTAATATTCTTTGGCGAGCAGATATCGATCCCTCGGCATTGCAATGTCCCACGCCTGCGGGTAAGCGCAGCCCCCTAGAATACAATTGTTCTGGCAAACATGCGGGAATGTTAGCCGTGTGTCAGCAACGCCGTTGGGCGCTCAATAGCTATCTCCAACGCAACCACCCCGTACAGCAGTTAATTCTGACTAAAGTAGCTGAAATGCTGCGGATGCCTGCTGAGGAATTTATCTGCGCTCACGATGATTGTGGTGCGCCTACCTATTTTATGCAGTTGGGACAAATGGCAGCTTTATACGCTCAGCTTGCTTCTGGTAGCAGCTTGGATCTGGAACGGATCGTGCGTGCTATGACCTATCATCCCACCTTGATTGCAGGGGAAGGAGAATTCGACACGGAAATAATGCGTCTGACGCAAGGGGAACTCGTTAGTAAGGCGGGTGCAGAAGGCGTGCAGTGTATTGGTAGAGTCGGCGAGGGAATGGGGTTGGCAATCAAGGCGATCGACGGTTCTAAACGCGCTAAACACGCTGTAGCGATTCACTTGCTCAAGCAAATGGGTTGGCTCAGTCCCTCAGCCGCAGAAACCCTAGCTGAAAGCTTTATGGAGTTTGGTAAATTCAAGCGCCTAGAGGTTTTAGGAGAATTGTCGCTGTTATAGTTGCAAATTACCAAAACTTATGGTTATACTAGAAAAGTTGACGCGGGATAGAGCAGCCTGGTAGCTCGTCGGGCTCAACAAGCAAGATTAATTAAGTGCTTAGCAGTTAGTCTTGTTATGGGCGGTACGTAAAGAAATTTGCGTGCGTTTACCTGTCAAACTCGGGGAAGCCATTAGCGCGGTAATCCCGAACCAAGCTCTCGCAAGAGAGAAGGTGTAGAGACTGGAAGGCAGGCATCCTAACGTTAAGCCGAGGATGAAGGGACAGTCCAGACCACAAACTGGTTAACTAAAAGCAAGTTAATTCAGGCAGTGAAAGCTGTAGATGGTAAGCATAACCCGAAGGTCAGTGGTTCAAATCCACTTCCCGCCACCAAATTAAGAGATAAAACCCTGCACTACAAAAAGTTGCAGGGTTTTGTTTTATGCTGTTTGAGCAGCTAGAAATTCTTCAAAAAATTATTCAAATGGATACTAAGCTAAAAGGAGACATAGCAGAACAAGCAGCAGTTTTTCATGCTTTAAAACGAGGCTGGGGAATTCTAAAACCTATTGGCGATCGGTTGCCATACGATTTAGTGTTTGATATTAGTGGAGTTTTGATTAAAATTCAAGTTAAGTACGCCTGGTTTGACACACCTTCAGGCAATTACATTGTAGATAATCGTCGGACAAAGACCAATCGAAGACTGATGCTTAGAGAAGCGTACAAGCAATCAGACTTTGATTTTGCTCTAGCCTATATAGAAAATCTTGACCTTTTCTATGTCTTTCCGGTAGATGTATTTATTGGATATGGCAGCGAAATTCATTTAGTTGAAGCTGAGAAACGACAGAGAAAACCTCGGTCTGCAAATTATCGCGATGCTTGGAAATTAATATTACAGAAAGTTTTGCAATATGAAGCTGATATGCAACCTCTTGACTCAGTTGAGGAAGCTGTTGTTAGTGAGATAACGCCATTCGGAGTTCCCACTGATGAAATTTCTATTGTTTCGAGCACTCAAGTATCATAGGTAACCAGTAGCTGGCACTCAACCGATCGCAAAGTATAGTAAACTCCGCACATCCAGAGCCATCTAGAGTGCTATTTTAATGTGGGAAATCATTAGACTAGAGATGTTGCGAGTGTGGCTGGTATGTTGCAGCGTCCAATTTTAATCGGTGGTGTTGGTTTAGCCTTTGCGCTGTGGTTTTTGCAAGGGTGGCGAGAATCTTTAGCGCATCTGGGTGAGTTTAGCTTGATGGGTGCGATCGCCATCATCTTCTGTTTGTGGTTATTTGGGAAATATCGCCCCAAACAGCAGGTGCAAGATCTACCCTTGAATCGAGAAACGGTAGAAAAAGCGATCGCGCAAGTACAAGTAGTAGTAGATCGACTGGAAACAGAAAATCACCCTACTCCAGAACTGCGGGAAAAAATTGCCCAGTTAGAAGCGCAGATCGATCGGCAAGAAATTAATTTAGCGATTACTGGTGGTAAATCTGTCGGGAAGACGACTTTGTTACAAGTTCTAGAAACACAGCCACAACAACGAAAGCTGTGTTTGAGCGAGACAGCAGCTTTATTTAGCGAAGTTGAAACTAAAACTGATATAGAAGCTTTGCAAAGAGCGATCGCATCCGATCTGATCTTATTTGTCACAGCGGCAGATTTAACCGATTCAGAATATCAAACTTTACAACAACTATTGGCAGCCCATCAGCGCCTAGTTTTGGTATTTAATAAACAAGACCAATATCTCCTAGACGATCGCGCTGTTATTTTATACTCGCTCCAGCAAAAGATGCAGCCGATGCTAGCAGCAGAAGATGTTGTCGCGATCGCATCTGCACCCAATCCGTTAAAAGTACGTCAGCATCAAACTGATGGTGCGGTAGAGGAGTGGTTGGAACAGCGTTTACCTGAAGTTTCTGCTTTAACACAACGTCTAGAATATATTCTCCAGCAAGAAGCGCAGCAGTTGGTATGGGCAACTACTAAACGCCAAGCTGAAGAATTGAAAGCAGAAGGCAAAGTCATTCTAGATGGAATCAGACGCGATCGCGCCCTCCCTGTTGTAGAACAATACCAATGGATCGCCGCCGCCGCCGCTTTTGCTAACCCAGTTCCAGCTTTAGATTTACTCGCAACAGCAGCAATTAACGCTCAGTTGGTGATGGAATTAGGCGCAGTCTACCAGCAAAAATTCTCGCTGGAGCAAGCCCAAAATGTAGCAGGAACGATGGGTAGTTTGATGTTGAAGTTGGGTTTAGTGGAACTTTCTACTAAAGCCATTAGCACTGTTTTAAAAACTAATGCTGTCACTTTTGTAGCAGGTGGAGCCGTACAGGGAGTCAGCGCCGCTTATTTAACTCGCTTAGCTGGGTGTAGTTTGATCGAATATTTCCAACAACAGGAAGAGGCGATCGATTCAGCGTCAGGGTTGAATTTAGATAAGTTGGGACAGACTTTACAAAATGTGTTTCAACAAAATCAGCAAGTTGCTTTCTTGCAAGGGTTTGTTAAACAGGGATTGGGAAGGTTGTTGCCAGCTCCTCAACCGCAGTTGAATCAATCTTAATTTGTTCGATGTAATACGCAATCCGTAGGGGCGCACAGCTGTGCGCCCCTACACGTTAATTGACTCGACGGAAAATATAGGCAGAGTCAGTAGTTCCAATGCTACCAGCATTAAGTATGACCCGCTCGCCTGAGATACTCACTCTCCTTGAGTATTGGGATGCCACTCGCTTGTGGTCTTGAGGTAGCAGCTTGACTGGCTGCGACCACTTTTGGGTACGGCGATCGCACTCGTATACGTAAGCAGCTTTTTCCCCTCGATAGGGTCGAAACATATTGGGGTTGTAGAGATGTCCTAAAGATACGCCGACTACGATTCTATTGTCATCAATGCCTACACTTGCACCAAAGCCATATTGAAAAAATGGCAGTACGTCATTTGGCACAAAACGAGCCTGTTTTGACCATTGCCCAGTCGCGGGATTACGCACATACACATGAACTGCGCCACGATCGGAATCTTCTGCTGGAGTGCCAATTACTACTGTATCACCAGAAATCGCAAAATTGTTTCCACGAGAACTAGAGTGTGAGACTAGTTTTGCCTGCTCATACCAAGAATTTGTAGACGAGTCGCGCACATACACAAGATTCCCGCCTACTACAATTGTGTGACCATCGATAGCTGCTAACTGACTGGGGAGTTCAGCTTCATAAGACCAAGTACCAGTGCTGAGTTGACGACGATATACATAAAGTTTTCCTCCTACCCCCACAACTGCTGTATCTCCACTGAGCGCCACAGATTTAATGCTATGGTAATGACCCAAAGGATTGGGTATTGCTAGCTGAGACTGTTGCAAAGACCATATATCCCCAGAGCGAGTAAAGATATATACGGGTAATTCTGGAACGTCTTTTTTAGGTGACTCTGCTGCAACTAGAATCGTGTTGCCATCGATGGCAACCTCAGAACCAAACTCATGATATCCGTCTGCTTGGTTTTTTGGCATCAAGAGTTTGGCACTCAAGGAGCATCTGCTCCCCGAACAGCGGTAGACGTAGGCAGCGCCTTCATTTGTCCATCCCATGACTTTTCCGGTTGCACCACTACGGGAAACCTCAGCAGAGATTCTGCCAGCGTTATTGATGTCTGTAAGCTCACCATAGTAAGGAAGCCCAACAACGGCAGTATCGCCAGAGATGGCTACAGCCTGAGCAAATTCGTATTTGCCAGCTTCATTGTCAGAAACCAACTTGGCTTGTTCCACCCACTGAGCCTTGGCTAAAGACGGGGCAACCAAAGCTATTACCGCAGCAATTAGGGCTACTGCTCCCAAAAGATAAAAATATAGTTTTGGCATAATTACCACTAACAACATACAAGTGTATTAGTTCCTTGGAGCCAATATAGCCTGAAATCTTACGTGTTAATACGCTAATACTAGTAGTAAAAAATACACAATTTTTGGAGATCTCAGTCGTGCATTTTGACGAATTTGTTTACTAGCTGGTGTTGGGTGCTGGGCTTGCCAACCTAATTCACTATTTATGGCGGGCGATCGCAAGATACAATAGGTTGGATTTGCTTCAGGCACTTGCATGACAAAAATATATTTAGATACCAGTGCCTATAACCGCCCATTCGACGATCGCACTCAGCCCAAAATTTTTCTCGAATCGCAAGCTGTCACCATCATTCTGCAAATGGTTGAGGCAACAATAGTAGAGTTAGTCAGTTCCTCAGTCTTGGACTATGAGAATAGTCGCAATCCATATCCTATTAGACAGGAAGCCATGAATCGTTATCTCCAAATGGCAAGATTTAGACAAGAAGTGAATGAAGCAATCTGCCAGAGAGCTGAGCAATTAGAGGAGAATGGACTTAAGGCTATTGACGCATTACATATTGCGTGTGCTGAGGTAGCTGATAGTGACTATTTCATTACCTGTGACAAGCGGCTTATCAATCGGTGTTCGGGATTGATAATGAAAGTAGTAAATCCAGTTGATTTTGTGTTGGAGACAAATAACAATGATCCAAGTTAAAAGCGAACAACAAGTTTTGCACGAAGGATTACAGATTCTCTTTTCTAAGATGAAGCCATCTGAGGTGTCTCGGTTTTGGGCAGCTTGCAATATTGGCAGTGGAAATTATCTTAAGCTCAAGGACGAGCTTTTTGCAGAAGAATCAGTAGCAAGTTTGTACGATAAGATTCTAGAATTTCAGAAATCAAAAAATGTCGAATGAGATTCGAGTTATTGGTAAATTCGCCCCTACAGACAATGTTCGCTTAAGCATTTGTCAGTATTGGTTGCTGCACCTGCCAACCCAATTCCCTAGCGCGATCGCGGGCTTGTTTTGGTACGTCTGTTGCGACAAAATGCTGGTGGAGCATTTGCACGCTCAGCATATGGTTGATAATTGCATCCAATTTTGTCCGTTCTGAATCGGATGTGTTGCTGTCTGCGTGTTGTTGTAAAACTTGTTGCACGGCTGCATTATCTAATAACCCAGCAGCTTCGATCGCCTGTTTGGATAAATAATCATCGGCTAGCGATCGCATGGCTTTTTGCTTGGCTACATCTGTATGCGCTGGGGGAGCCATGAATGCAAATTTTTGCCGTTCGTAAAGGGCTTTGGGTAACAATCCGCGCATGGCTTCGCGCAAGACGAATTTATCTTTTCGCCCTCGAAAATGCAATAAAGGGGGTAACGTCACGGCAAACTCTACTAAGTGATGGTCGAGGAATGGCGGACGCGCTTCCATTGAATTCGCCATATCAACGCGATCGCCTGCCCAACCTAAAACTTGCGACTCAAATTGAGTTTTTATCCATATATACTGCACTTTGTCAAGGGGATGACGACCTTGAATTTGACTGCGATCGAGGACAGAAGCGATCGCCTCTCCTGGGGAATAATCGCGAGTCGCGGCGCGACGATCTGAGTGCATTAAGCCAGGGACAGAATGAGCCGCAGTTAACCACGACTGAAGACAGCTAGGCGTAAACCCGATTGCGTCTGTTAGCGCCGGATCGTCTAAAGGTTTTTCTGCCAGCAAATTGCCTTTAAATATACGATTGCTAGCCTGCAACCAATCTTCTAAATCTGCTCTTTCTGCGGGAGATGCATCTTGCATTCCATGCAAAATCATATCGAGTCGCAGTTGGGGGTAGCCAGCAAATAATTCGTCCGAACCTTCTCCCGTTAAAACAACGCGATAGCCTGCATTGTGGACGTGTTCGCTCAGCAGCATCTTGGCAATTGTAAACGTATTGTAGATACTGCGTTCGGTGTGCCAAATCGCACGGGCAAAATGCTCGTAGAGTTGTCCCCCTTGTACCGTGACGATATCTTGGTCGGCTCCTACAGCCTGCGCCATTTCTTGCGAAATCGCCGTTTCGTCATAATCGCGATCGTCAAAACCAACTGTAAAAGCTTTTACAGGCGACTGTTGACAAGCGGCGGCGACTCCCAAAATCGTACAAGAATCAATTCCACCGGAAAGATAGCAAGCTACAGGTACGTCGGCTTCTAGTTTTAATTGAATTGATTCGATAAAATAGCGACGCAATTCTTCGATATAGAAATCATCAGGTTGTGAAGAGGTGCGATCGCTCAACAAAGGGAAATTTAAATCCCAATATGTCTTAGTCTGCACCCGTAACTGTCCGTTGTGACGTTCTACAATTACCATTTGTCCTGGTTGGACGGCGCGAACTCCCTCAAACGCACTTGTACCAGGAACCATTAATTGCATCAATTGGTGATACAAACCTTGGGAAGATATCTGGCGCTGTACGTCAGGGTGTGCGAATACAACTTTAATTTCCGAACCAAAGACGAAACTTTCTGGTGTCTGCGCCCAGTATAAAGGTTTTACCCCAAAGCGATCGCGTACCAATGTCAATCGATCTGCTGCTTTTTCGTAAAATGCAAAAGCAAACTCGCCGCGCAGATGGGGTAATGCACCTTCTAATCCGTATCTGTCTGCTAAATGTAATGTTAATTCTGTATCGCTCTTGGTGGCAAAGCGATAACCGCGTGAAGTGAGGTCGGAACGCAGGCGCTTATAATCGTAAAACTCGCCATTGTGGACGATTGTATGCTGACCGTCAGCCGAGACAAATGGCTGTCGTCCTCGTTCGGGATTGAGATCGATGATAGCAAGACGAGCATGGGCAAAGCCAACGCCGCGATTGTCTACCACTTTCCAACCGCATCCATCGGGACCGCGATGACTTTGGATTGCTGCCATCGCTACCAAGACGTTTGGATCGACCGGACGGGACGGATCGCGATTCATTACGCCACCAATGCCACACATGGCTTGTCTCCTGTACTCCGTATACTGCACTCAAATCTGTCTTGGGAGACTATCTTAAGTTTCGAGTGACAGCCTGTAATGTATCTTAGGGAACAGGAATGGGAATTGGTAGTTGGTAGTTGGTATTTCTACTACTCACTGTACGGGCGCACAACTGTGCGCCCCTACCACTACTCACTCGACTAAATAACAAGCAACGTAATGTCCGCCGCCTGCATCTCTAAATTCTGGTTCCTGTTGACTGCATATATCTACAGCGATGGGACAACGGGTGTGAAAGCGACAGCCAGAAGGCGGGTTTGTGGGACTGGGAACGTCGCCTTGGAGGACAATGGGATCGCGTTTTGCTTCAATTTGCGGATCGGGAATTGGGATAGCTGAGAGTAAGGCTTGAGTATACGGGTGTAAAGGTTTTTCGTAAAGGGCAACGCGATCGGCAAGTTCGACAATTTTACCTAGATACATCACGGCAATGCGATCGGATATATGCCGGACAACGCTTAGATCGTGGGCAATAAATCAATAAGTCAGTCCTAATTCTGCTTGTAGGGATTGCATTAGGTTGACGATTTGGGCTTGAATGGAAACATCAAGCGCCGCGATCGGTTCGTCGCAATAAAGTCGGGACGCACGGCTAATGCACGGGCGATGACAATTCGCTGGCGTTGTCCGCCGGAAAATTCATGCGGGTAGCGGTGGATAAACTCTGGAGTTAAGCCCACCATTTCTAATAATTGGTTGACTTGCTATTGTTTGTCTCTACCCTTGGCTAAACCAAAAATTTCTAGTGGTTCGCTAACAATATCACCTACTGTCATGCGAGGATTGAGGGATGCATAGGGATCTTGAAAAATCATTTGCATCCGTTGCCGGATTTGTCGCAACTGTTCGCCTGTAAGCTTGGTTAGTTCTGTATCTTCAAAGTAAACTTGTCAGTGAGTAGGAGGAATTAGCTGTAAAATTGCTCTGCCAGTCGTGCTTTTGCCGCAGCCAGATTCTCCTACAAGTCCTAAAGTTTCTTTTCGTTTCATATCAAAATTCAAGCCATCTACAGCTTTGACCCAGCCGATTTGCTTTTGGAGAATAATACCTTTGTGGATTGGAAAATAAACCTGTAAATCGCGAATTTTGAGTAGCGTCGCGCTTTTTCTATCAGTTTGATTTGCACTGGTTTGAGATTGCACCATCGGTTTTTCCTGCGGTGGATAAACAACTATAGCAATCCAAATTGATTTGTGAACGTTTCCTATGTAGAGACGTTACATGTAACGTCTCTACATGAGCAATCGATTTCACGAGTTATCTAGGATTGCTATATTTCATCGTTTTGACTGGTAGAAATTCGATTTCTAATGCCAAATTAACTGCTTTTTGGCAATGCAAAGCAGTGGTATCAAACAAGGGTAAATCGGGGAAATCTTCTGGTTCAACCAGTAATGAGATTTCAGTGCAACCTAAAACCATTCCCTGAGCGCCGCGATCGCCTAATTCCTGCATAATCTTGATGTAGATTTGGCGCGATTCATCTTGAATGCTGCGATGAACCAGCTCGTCAAAGATAATGGTATCGATAATTTGACATTGGCGATCGCTCGGTGCGATTAATTCAATATCATGTAATTTGAAGCGATCGCGATAAAAATCTGCTTGCATGACAGGTTTAGTACCCAGTATGCCAACTTTTGTAATGCCCTGCTGTCTAATTTCAGCAGCAGTAACATCAACAATATGAATTAAGGGGATCTCAATGGCTGCTTCAATTTGTGGCGCAACTCGATGTAGAGTGTTCGTAGCCATGACGATAAAATCAGCACCAGCTTGTTCTAGCTTAAGTGCTTTGTCAACAAGATAATTTGCGGCATCATCCCATTGTTCGCGTCGCACAAACGCTTCAATATTGGCAAAATTTACGCTGCATATGAGCAATTCAGCCGCATTCCAACCACCGCGCACTTGATTAATTCCAGCATTGATTAGGCGATAATATTCAGCTGTTGCCTGACTGCTCATTCCACCCAAGATACCAATCGTTTTCATCGGAATGACTGCGTGTGGCTGCTGTGCGTGACTCATGATTGCACCATCTTAAACAGTTAACTTTACTGGCGTTACTCCTTGGCGCAACTGGCGCTGTCGAGCAATCCAAGACTGACGAATAGGGTAGCGCAACAATGGAGCTAGCGAGCTAGCGCCCCATCGTATGAATGCGCTTTTCTCTAGTAAATCAGCCTGAGCCGCTTCTTGAGCTTGAAGTTGCTGCACGCGAATAATTTCCGGCTCCCGCTCGGCTTGAATTTTTGGCAATGCTGCATCAATTGCCGTATGTTCTGCTGCTTCTTGCAACAACCCAACTAAATGATTTGCCGCAACAATGATATCCCGCAAAGCCATATTAATGCCTTGAGCGCGGATTGGTGACATGGGATGAGCCGCATCGCCTAACAAGAGTAAACCTGGTGTATACCAGTGCGAACAGCGACCAACTACAACAGATAATAGAACGGGGCGATCGATAGTTTTGGCGTTTTGGCGAAAATGCTCTGCCAACCAAGGTGGTGACACAGATGCAAGTATCTCAGACCAATCATCAACTTGCTTCCAGTTTACAGAATCGCGATCGCGCAGCGCCCAGCCCAACTGTAAATTTCCTTCTGAAGAACGAAACAAACCAAATGCATGATGACCTTGAAGGATCGAATAAAAGATATTTTCTGACTCAAAATGCGGACTATCTGCTAATTTAAACCAAAGAATATCGAAACTTTGAGACTTTTGCTCTAAAGACAAATTGGCTCGTTGCCGCACAATAGAATTGCGACCATCAGCAGCAACCACTAAATCGGCATAAATTTCGCCGCTTCCTAGCTTCACGCCAGAAACCCGTCCATCTCTCCACAATAAATCTTGCACGGGAGCATTTTGCACGAACTCAAAATTAGCATAAGTGCTTGCCTCATCGATTAGTGCTTCGAGTAGGGCTGGCTGTGAAACGAGAGTACAGGGCTTACCACCCGATTCTATTGGTTCGTCAACGCGAAACAGCGATCGCCCCTCAATTAAAAATTCCCAAGCATCTAACGTTTGATGCGGAATCCGCTCTAGCATAGGCGATAATCCCATCTGTGCCAAAGCATCTAACCCGCTAGGCATCAATCCTTCACCGCGAAAAGCGCGGCGGAAGTTACGAGATGCTTCAACTAGCTTGACCGTAATGCCGCGTTTTACAAGCAGTAGCGCCAGCGTTGCGCCAGTAGGTCCAGCCCCGACAATTACAACTTGAGTGTCATTGGTCATTTGTGAGTGGTGTGTTGGTAGTTGGTAGTTCTTCCCCGACTCCTCTTCTTCCCTGCTACCTATTATTAAATGAGTGCGATCGCAATTGATTTAGAACGGCTATAGTGCCTCTGGGAGTGAGACGTATTGTTTGTATGATATCTCTCGTCTTGCTGTTACAGGCAACGATATGGCAGAAACAGTAATGGGATTTAAGTAACTAAGTGTCATCTTAAGCTAGTTAGAAGCTATCATATATTTTTCGCTTTTAATACTGAACTTATGGAGAAGCATCAAAATACAAATAAAAATTTTGACTTACAACTTTCTTATTGCTAGCAAGAGGTGGTGAGAATGGTACAAGAGAAACAACGCCTGTCTCGATTCTGGAAAACATTAACCACGCCTATTAGAGAATTACTCTCAGCCGAGGCTATAAAAACAGCTGCTGAGTCCGGTACGGCAGCATTGGAATTGGGAAAAACTCTTCAAGAACAAGGTAAAAATCTTGTAATATTGAAGCCTTTAATAGAACATTCTCAATCATTATTAGCTCTGTTATGTTCGCCAGAAATTCAAATGGTTGGAGCGGGATTACCATTCGTATCAATTGCAATTACATTTTTGCGATTTTATCGTGAGAAAACACAGCAAGATCCCACTTTTGAAGATTGTGTAGCCTTGATTAGCCAAGCAGCATATTTGGAGAGTTTTAAGGAAATTAGAAATTTACCGGAATATAAAAGCAAGTTAGTTAACCTTGATGCTATCTCTTCTTCTCACGAGTTAGTAGTCTCTTTACAAAAACTAGAAGAATTTGAATTAGATAACAAAGCAGCTAAACAAGCATTTATATCTTTTCCTACTTCAGAATTATGTAAAGTCTATAATCAAGTTCTATCTACTCGCTTGCAGGCATCTAGACTCAATCAAGATGAGATCTCGGTATTTACAGAGCGAGTTGCTTACAACAGTAGATTATACTTTTTTGAGGCGATCGGAGGAAGAGATAACTTTACTAATGCCAGATTAGATTTACTATACTCTTCTCAAGCGGTAGAATTACTCAGAAAATATAACAGTATAGAGCGATATCTGAAAGAAGAAATTGCTTCAAAACCAAACGAAACTATTTTTAATGAAAAAATTACTTTTAAAGATATTTATGTACCGCTCAAAGCAAGAAGAGTAGATCCTAACAACAAAATTGATGAAGCAAAAGAATCATTTGATTTAAAAACTTGGGTAAAAAATCTTGTTCTCGATCGCGATTTAAATAAATTAACGCAGGTTATTTTTATTCAAGCAGGACCAGGACGAGGTAAAAGTGTATTTTGCCGGATGTTTGCTGACTGGGTAAGACAACATTTACATCCCATGTGGACACCAGTTTTGATTCGTTTACGGGATATTGATGAATTTCAGCCTAGTTTAGAAGAAACTTTACGCTCAAGAATAAAAACAGATTTTGCTCAAAATAATAATTGGCTTACTGATGATTATACCAGGTTTATATTTATTTTGGATGGGTTTGATGAGTTACGTATTGAACGTAGTAATAACCAAACTATAGAAAGATTTCTCAAACAAGTTGGTGGATTTCAGCTTGATTACGTCAATAAGCATCGCATAATAATTACAGGTAGAGCAATGGCTTTACATGGAATCGACCGCCTACCACATAATCTAGAACGGGTAGAAATTAGGGAACTAGATGTTGATTTACAAAATCAGTGGTTTACCAACTGGAAGAAGCATTTTAACACGGATAAAACTAAAGAGTTTCAAAAATTTATCCAAAATGAGCAGTGCTGTCCTCAGCAAATACAAGAATTAATAAAAGAGCCATTGCTGTTATATATGCTGACAGCCATGCATCGAGATAACACATTAGATATTAATAAATTTGGGCAAGCAACCGATACAAATGCAAAAATTTTGATTTATCAACAAGCATTAGAGTGGATACTAAAAAAACAGCGTTCCGATCTTCGTCATCCCGATCTGAATTATCAACTTACTAAACAAAATCCAGAAGCATTAAGGCGAATCTTAGCAGAAGCGGCTTTGTGTGTAGTTCAATCGGGTGGAGAAAATGCTTCTATGCAGATGCTAAAAGCACGCACACAGCAAGACGATGAAGCAAGACACCTGCTTGAAGCAGCAGAGAAAGAATTAGGAGAGGAAGTGCTAAAATCTACCCTGTGTACTTTCTACTTAAGAGCCGATAGCATCGGTGGATTTGAGTTTTATCATAAGAGTTTTAGTGAGTTTCTTTATGCTGAACGACTGAAACAAAGTTTAGAAGATTGGACAGAGTCAGGTAAGAGAGGAAAGAGTTTTCATACAGAAGATAAGCAACTACACGAGCAAATTTACGATCTGCTAGGATATGGAAACTTAACTCCAGAAATCGTTCAATATCTCATGGGGTTGCTAAGTATAAGTGAAATATTTAGACCAGTACAGCTATTTCAACGCCTAGAAAAATTTTATCTACACTGGTGCAATCGAGAATTTATAAATGCTCCACCCCAAGAGAATTTACCACAGAAAAAAATGTTGCAGCTACAAGGGCAAGACATTGCTACAGGACTGCTGGAAGTAGATATATTTACAGGTTTAAACATTCTAATTTTACTATTAGAGTTACATCGCTATGCACAAAAGCAAGATGCATTAAAAAATGAGATTGTTTTTTATCCTTGTGGACGCAAAGATACTGATAATTTTGATAAAACAAGATTCCTGACTATAATTAGTTATAGCCACTGTCTAGAGTATGCAGCCTTTGCATCCATTGTTGGCTCGTTTTTACAAGATATCAACTTAACAGAGGTAGATTTACATGGTGCGTATCTTTGTGATGTAGACCTCAGTGATGCAAATATCAGCCACACTAGTCTCTACAATACAAATTTTGATGGTGCAAATTTAGAGAGTGTCAATTTTTTTAATACGGAGTTTTGGCAAGTAAACCTTCTTGAGACAAATCTTAGTAACGCTAACTTTACAAATGCATGCTTCCAATATGGTGTATGTTTCAGCGACGGCACAAACCTAACTAATACAGATTTTAGTGGTGCTGAGGTCATTGGTATTGATTTTTCCTATTCAAAACTTCAATGTGCAAATTTCAGTGGTGCAAACCTTCAATCTAGTAATTTTCATAAAGCAAAACTAAGTCATGCAAACTTTACTAACACGGATCTCAGATATGTAGACTTCGCTGGCGCAGATTTAAGCAATACTAACTTTTGTGGTGCAAACTTAACGGATATTTACTGGGATAAGAATACAAAGTGGGAGAATATTCTTGGGTTAGAAACAGCGATTAATGTACCAGAAGCATTAAAACAACAATTGGGATTAGAGTAGAGTCTGGTTGAGATCAGATTATTCTTCTCTTTCTTCCTTAGCGCCTTAGCGTCTTGGCGTGAAACAAAAAAATTCTTCCTCCCTCAACTCAAAAACAACTCCTTAATCCCCGTACTACCAATCTCAATTGCCAAAGCTGCCAATAAAAATCCTAGAAGCTGAGTAATAATCACCTCACCTTCTGCACCAATCCATTTATCTACGAATGCTGACTGACGCACGATTAACCACGTCACGAACATTGCGGCAACAACTCCTATCACCACGCTAATATGAGCGTTGGGAGAATCAGACATTAATAACATCACAGTTGTAATCGTTCCTGGTCCCGCCAAAAGTGGTAAAGCGAGAGGGGTAATCGCTACATCCCTTTGCTGGTCTACCGTTGGCGTGTCTATGTCTCCATCGAGCATTTTCAACGCAATCAACAGCAGCAATAATCCGCCAGCTACCCGCAGGGAACCCAGACTAATCTCCAAGTATCTTAAAATCCATTGACCACCAAAGGCAAACGCCAGCAATACCCCGGTTGCAACCAAACTCGCCCGATCTATCACGCTATTTCTTTGCTCTGGTTCCATCCCTTTAGTTAAGATCAGAAACACGGGTGCATTGCCCAAAGCATCCGCTAGCACGAATACAGCTACAAAAGTTTTAATAAATACAGAAATATCCACATCAGTTATCAGTTAACAGCTATCAGTTATCAGTGTACAGACTTTACTTGTGACTTATATACAACAACCAATTATCGAGGTGTCGATCGCATTCGTTGCCAGTACAACATTTTTTGAGTTTCGGCAGGAATTTTAACACTTTCATCGCCATTGAAGATAATTTTTCAGAACTCTTTTGAAAACGTTTGAAGTAGCGATCGCTAAATAGTCACCGAATGCCGATCGCTGATAACTGATAACAGACGTTCCATGTAACGTCTCTACACTGATAACTGAATTAATAAAAGCTTAAGAAGGGTAACATCTTTTTGTTTGGCTCTATACTGAAAAAAATCAGAGCAATTCACTATTTTGAAAGTTAGAGCGATCGCGATCGTCCTTTAGAGAGAAAACAAACTATTCTGAAATTGAAAGAATTTAGTAGAAAACCTTGAAATAATAGGGTAACAATTCATCATGGTTCAAGCACCCGCTCCCACAGCACAAAAAGGTTCATTGACTGCTGACGAGCTGCGAAAGATGAATGCTTACTGGCGTGCAGCTAACTATCTTTCAGTCGGACAAATCTATCTTCTAGACAATCCACTCCTGAAAGAACCGCTGAAGCTAGAACACATTAAACCACGATTGTTGGGACATTGGGGAACGACACCAGGCTTAAACTTCATCTACGTTCACCTCAATCGCGTTATCAAAAAATATGACCTCAGCACGATTTATATTGCTGGTCCCGGTCATGGTGGACCTGGTTTGGTTGCCAACACTTATTTAGAAGGGACGTATAGCGAATATTACCCCAATGTCTCTCAAGATACTGAGGGAATGAAGCAACTCTTCAAACAATTTTCCTTCCCTTACGGTATTCCCAGCCACGTTGCACCTGAAACCCCTGGTTCGATCCATGAAGGGGGTGAATTAGGTTACGCTGTTTCCCATGCATACGGTGCTGCATTTGACAACCCAGATTTAATTGTGGCGTGTGTCGTGGGTGATGGCGAAGCGGAAACGGGTGCTTTAGCTACGAGTTGGCATAGTAATAAATTCCTCAATCCCGTCCGAGATGGTGCGGTGTTACCGATTTTGCACCTGAATGGATACAAAATCGCCAATCCTACAGTGTTGGCGCGGATGAGTCATCAAGAGTTGGAAAGCTTGTTCGTCGGCTACGGTTACAAACCCTATTTCGTCGAGGGTGACGATCCCGCTACCATGCACCAACTGATGGCGGCGACGATGGATCGGGTGGTAGAGGACATTAAAGCGATTCAACACGAAGCACGGACGAAAGGTTTTACGGATCGCCCCCAATATCCGATGATAATTTTGCGATCGCCCAAAGGATGGACGGGACCGAAAGAAGTGGATGGGAAGAAAACAGAAAATTCCTGGCGATCGCACCAAGTCCCATTTTCCGAAATGTCTAGCAAGCCAGAACACGTACAATTGCTAGAACAGTGGATGAAGAGTTATAAACCCGAAGAACTCTTCGATGCAGAAGGTAGGTTATTCCCAGAATTAGCCGCACTCGCACCCACCGGACAACAGCGCATGGGAGACAATCCCCACGCTAACGGCGGAATTTTATTGCGAGATCTGAAAATGCCAGATTTCCGCCACTATGCAGTGGAGGTAAAAAATCCAGGTACGACAACATCTGAAGCCACTCGCGTTTTGGGTAAGTTTCTGGCGGATATTCTGAGATTTAACGAAAAAAGCCAGAATTTCCGAATTTTTGGTCCCGACGAAACCGCATCTAACCGCTTGGGTGAAGTTTTTAAAACGACAGACCGGACGTGGACGGCAGATATTTTACCGGAAGACGAACAACTATCGCCTGACGGTAGGGTAATGGAAATATTGAGCGAACATACCTGTCAGGGATGGTTAGAAGGATATTTGCTAACCGGACGGCATGGAATATTTTCCTGCTACGAAGCATTTATCCACATCATCGATTCGATGTTTAACCAACATGCCAAGTGGTTGAAAACAACCCGTCACATTACCTGGCGCAGACCTGTAGCCTCCCTCAATTACCTCTTGACTTCCCACGTCTGGCGACAAGATCACAACGGCTTTTCGCACCAAGACCCAGGTTTTATCGATCACGTCATGAATAAAAAGGCTGAGGTGATTCGGGTGTATTTACCCCCCGATGCTAATACTTTACTCTCAGTTGGCGATCACTGCCTGCGATCGCGTCATTACGTCAACGTCATCGTCGCCGGAAAACAGCCAGCCTTGCAATATCTCGACATGGATGCAGCAGTCAAGCACTGTACCAAAGGAGTTGGAATTTGGGAATGGGCGAGTAACGACAAAGATAGCGAACCCGATGTAGTCATGGCGTGTGCGGGGGATATTCCCACCCTAGAAACTTTAGCAGCAGTAGACATGATGCGGCTGCACTTCCCCGATTTGAAAGTCAGGGTGGTGAATGTGGTGGATTTGATGACAATGCAACCTAACACCGAACACCCCCACGGTTTGACAGATAAAGACTTTGACAGCATCTTTACCACCGATAAGCCGATTATTTTTGCTTTCCACGGCTATCCCTGGCTGATCCACCGCCTCACCTATCGCCGCACCAACCACCGCAACCTACACGTTCGCGGCTACAAGGAAGAGGGAACGACAACCACGCCATTTGATATGGTTGTCCTTAACGACTTAGACCGTTTCCATTTAGTCATGGATGCGATCGATCGCGTGCCTAAATTGGGATCTAAAGCAGCATATGTCAAGCAAATGCTCAAAGACAAACTGATCGAACACAGACATTACGTCTCCACATATGGCGAAGACATGGCGGAAATTCGCCAATGGGTATGGCAATATTACAGCGGTTCTCCTGCTGAGAAAGGGGCGATCGACACCCAACGCGATAATGCTAGTTCAACTCCGTCTTTAGAAGGAGAAGAAGGCGCGGCGAGGAAGTGAAGAGAGCTGGGGGAACTGGGGGAGCCCAGGAGGCTGAGGGAGAAAAATTACTTCTGACTCCTGGCTCCTAATTTTTGACTTTTAAATTTTGACTTTTGACTTCCCTTGTAATCATTTTGACTTTTGTAGTAGTAAAAATCGGGCAAGGTTAATAGCAGGAGACAGTTAACAGGAATTGAATATGCAAATCCAAGAACCCCAACTGCAAGGTCAAGACACGGGGATGCAATGCGAAGACGATCGCACGGGGATTGGGGTTGAAACCCTGAAGCGAGCGTTTTTAGATAACTTATTCTACGTCCAAGGCAAGTTTCCTGCCCTTGCCACGAAACACGACTACTACATGGCACTTGCCTATACAGTACGCGATCGCCTCCTGCAACGTTGGGTAAATACAGCCGCAATCTACACCCAGGAAGGGTCGCGTACAGTTGCCTATCTCTCGGCTGAGTTTCTGATGGGTCCGCATTTGGGTAATAACCTAATCAATTTGGGCATTTACAACCAAGTGCAGCAAGCCATGACCGAGTTAAAACTCGATCTCAAAGAATTACTGGCAAAAGAAGAGGAACCAGGGTTAGGCAATGGGGGTTTGGGTCGGTTAGCTGCTTGTTACCTCGATTCCTTGGCAAGCTTGGAAATTCCTACCCTTGGCTATGGTATCCGCTACGAATTTGGCATTTTCGACCAACTGATCCGTAACGGCTGGCAAGTTGAGAAAACTGATAAATGGCTGCGCTATGGCAACCCTTGGGAAATTGCTCGTCCAGAATGGGCAGTTTCGGTAAAATTTGGCGGACGCACCGAAGCACATAAAAATGCGCAAGGACGCGATCGGGTACGCTGGATTCCCCACAAAGTTGTCCTGGGCATTCCCTACGATACGCCGATTTTGGGTTACAAGGTCAACACAGCTAACACCTTGCGATTGTGGAAAGCCGAAGCACCAGAATCTTTTGATTTTGAAGCCTTTAATCGCGGGAATTATTACGGTGCGGTGGATCAAAAAGTTACCTCGGAAAACTTAACCAAGGTACTTTATCCCAACGATGAAACTTACGAAGGTAAGCAACTACGTTTAGAACAGCAGTATTTCTTTGTTTCCTGCGCCTTGCAAGATATGCTGCGAATCATGTTACGGCAGAAATTGCCCTTAGAACAGTTCCACGAAAAATTCGCCGTTCAACTCAACGATACCCATCCCGCGATCGCAGTTGCCGAATTGATGCGATTGTTGTTGGACGAACACGACATGGACTGGGAACCCGCTTGGGAAATTACCCAAAAAACTTTTGGTTACACCAACCATACTTTACTGCCAGAAGCTTTAGAAAAGTGGTCGCTGAAGTTATTTAGCAGCCTTCTTCCCCGTCATTTAGAAATCATTTATGAAATTAATTGGCGCTTTTTAGAACAGGTACGGCATAAATTTGGTACGGATGAAGGACGGATCGGACGCTTATCTTTAATTGACGAAAACGATGGTAAATTCGTGCGGATGGCACACCTCGCCTGCGTTGGTAGCCACAAAATTAACGGAGTCGCAGCACTCCACAGCGAATTGCTACAAAAAACCACGCTGTTAGACTTTTACGAGTTTTTCCCTGAAAAATTCACCAACATCACAAATGGCGTAACTCCCCGTCGTTGGATTGTCTTGAGTAACCCCAAACTGACAAATCTGATTACCAGTTGTATCGGAGATAATTGGATCAAACATTTAGAAGACGTACAACGAATAGAAACCTACGCTGAAGATCCAGGGTTTCAGCAAGAATGGCAGCAGATCAAGCGGGAAAATAAAGTTAACGTCGCTGAAATTTTACTCGATCGCACGGGTGTTAAAGTCGATCCCGACTCGCTATTTGACATCCAAGTCAAGCGCATTCACCAATACAAGCGCCAACACCTGAATATATTGCACGCAATTACGCTTTACAACCAAATCAAACAAAATCCCAATCTAGACATTACCCCCCGTACCTTAATTTTTGCTGGCAAAGCCGCTCCTGGTTATTACATCGCCAAGTTGATAATTAAACTGATCAACTCCGTGGCTGAAGTGGTCAACAAAGATCGAGATATTGGCGATCGCTTGAAAGTTGTCTTTTTACCAGATTACAACGTCAAAAATAGCCAACCCATCTATCCCGCTGCCGACCTTTCCGAACAAATTTCCACCGCAGGTAAAGAAGCATCCGGCACGGGTAACATGAAGTTTGCCATGAATGGGGCATTGACAATCGGCACTCTCGACGGCGCGAACATCGAGATCCGCAATGCTGTGGGGGCAGAAAATTTCTTTCTGTTTGGCTTGACAACAGAGGACGTTGGTGCTTTAAGATTAACCGGATATCGTCCTAGAGAGTATTACGAACAAAACCCGCAATTGAAACAAGCAATCGACCAAATCGCCTCTGGATACTTTTCTCACGGCGATCGCAGCTTATTCAAACCGCTAGTAGACTTGTTACTTGACAAAGACCCCTTCATGTTAATGGCAGATTACCAACCGTACATCGATTGCCAACAGCAAGTATCTCAGACATACCGCGATCGCGATCGGTGGTTGCAAATGTCAATTTTAAATACAGCCCGCATGGGTAAATTCTCCTCAGACCGTGCCATCCGCGAGTACTGCCAGCAGATCTGGAAAGTGCAACCCGTTCCGGTACAATTGGCAGCAGAAAAAACTGGCGATGGTTGGTTTGGGACAGTGACTAGTGACTAGTGGCTAGTGACTAGAAAAGAGTCCAGCCTCTAGCCACTAGCCACCAGCCACTCTACAAATGACAAATGACAAACTTATGTTAAAAATTGGCATTAATGGTTTTGGTCGAATTGGACGTTTAGTAGCGCGGGTAGCAGCCCATAATCCGCAAGTGGAGATTGTCGGGATTAACGATCTCGTTCCCCCCGATAATCTTGCCTATTTGTTTAAATACGACTCCACTCATGGCACTTACAGCGGTCGGGTGGAGGCGAAGGAAGATGGAATCGCGATCGACGGCAAGTTCGTCCCTTGTATGGCAATCAAAAATCCGGCTGAGTTACCTTGGGGCAGTTTGGGTGCAGATTATGTTGTGGAATCTACAGGCTTGTTTACCACCTATGACGGGGCAGCCAATCACCTCAAAGCAGGGGCAAAACGGGTAGTCATTTCTGCTCCTACTAAAGACCCAGATAAGGTTCCAACGCTGTTGGTGGGTGTGAATCACGACAAATTCGATCCCCAAAAAGATGCGATCGTGTCTAATGCTAGCTGTACCACTAACTGTCTGGCTCCGATTGCCAAAGTCATTGACGATAAATTCGGCTTGACAGAAGGCTTAATGACCACCGTACACGCTATGACCGCTACCCAACCTACTGTAGATGGTCCTAGTAAGAAAGACTGGCGCGGCGGACGCGGGGCAGCTCAAAATATCATTCCTTCCTCGACTGGGGCGGCGAAAGCTGTAGCGCTGGTTTTGCCTCAACTCAAGGGTAAGCTTACCGGAATGGCATTTCGCGTCCCTACCCCCGATGTCTCTGTCGTCGATTTGACCTTCAAGACAGAGAAAGCCACCAGCTACAAAGAAATCTGTGCGGCAATGAAAGAAGCTTCCCAAAATGGCTTAGCAGGCATTCTCGGCTACACCGAAGATGAAGTCGTATCGATGGATTTTCGCACCGATGCTCGTTCTAGCATTTTTGACGCTGGTGCGGGTATCGAGTTGAATGCCAACTTTTTCAAAGTCGTTTCTTGGTATGACAACGAGTGGGGTTACTCCTGTCGCGTCCTCGATCTGATGCTTTATATGGCACAGAAAGAAGGCATATTAACAGGCGATCGCCCCTTGGTTGCTGTTTCTTAACGGTAGTTGGTAGTTGGTAGTTGTCATTACCAACTACCCATTACCAATTACCCATTACCAATCAAAACATGAGTCTCAAACTCTACTTGCTGCGACACGGAGAAACAGAATACAGCCGCACGGGAGGTTTTTGTGGCGAGCTTGACCCAGAACTGACCCCAGAAGGGATGTTGATGGCAAAGGCGTTTGGCGAAACTTATCGTTCTCTGCCTTGGACGGCGGTTTATGTCAGTCCGATGAAACGCACGATCGCAACTGCAAAACCTCTATGTGATGCGATCGCGATGGATATGCAATTGCGCGACGGATTGAAGGAGATTCGCTACGGCAAATGGGAAGGACAAACGCTGGAATTTGTCAAGCAACATTACGAAGAAGATTACGTCCGATGGTTGACGGAACCAGCTTGGAATCCGCCGACTGAAGGTGAAACTGGTGTTCAAATTGCCAGCCGTGCTATGCCTGTTATTTCTGAAATTGAAGCTAAATGTCCTACGGGCAATGTTTTGGTCGTCTCTCACAAAGCCACGATTAGGATTATTCTTTGCAGTTTATTGGGGATCGATGTCGGACGTTATCGCGATCGCATTACTGCTTTAGCTGCTTCTGTTAGTATTGTCAAATTTGACGTACACGGTCCTTTATTGGAAGTGTTGGGCGATCGCTATCATCTAGATGCAGAATTACGTAATTTACCAGGAACGTAATAATCGACAAATATATCTATAAATATCTCATTTTTGCCCTGGGTATTTTCCCTAAACTAAGATCTGAAACATTCGCGATCGCTCTTTCTCTTCAATTTTGCGCGCTTGAGTAAGTCCGAGGTCAAAATTCACTCACAATTAAATCCAAATAGAGCTTATGCAAACTATTTATGTCGATGGAACTTACCTTGAAAATAATCCATCTTATGGTGTTGAAGATTCCCCTTGGAAAGCCCAGCAAATTCTGAGTATAATTCAGAAAAATCAGTTAAATCCTCGTTCTATTTGTGAAATTGGCTGCGGTGCTGGTGAGATTTTAAGACAACTACAGTTATCCTTACCAGATCATGTCAGATTTCAAGGATATGATATCTCACCTCAAGCAATCCAACTCTCTCGACAGCGCCAAAATCAAAATTTATCTTTTGCCTGTGAGGATATAACTAAAATAGAGATCGATCCTTTCGATATTTTACTCTGTATCGACGTGTTCGAGCATGTAGAAGACTATTTAAATTTTTTAAGACAGTTAAAACCCAAATCTAAATATAAAATTTTTCATATTCCTCTCGACATGTCAGCTCAATTTGTTCTGCGAGCCGAACCGATTTTGTGGATGCGAGAAAACGTCGGTCATATACACTACTTTATGAAAGATACAGCTCTTTTGGCTTTGAAAGACGCTGGCTACAAAATTTTAGATTATTGCTACACCGCCGAGCATGTCGATCGCCCGAAATCCTTTAAAGCGAGATCGCTAAGTCTACCGCGAAAAATTTTACATGCGATCGCCCCAGATGTTACAGTACGGCTACTAGGAGGATACTCGCTATTAGTCCTAGCAGAATCTTAGAGCTATATACATCTTTAGACACTCAACAAATTGCTGCCGAAAATCTAGAATCCGAGTGAAATTTAAGTCGGAAGACCGATCGCTGTTAACTGATAACTGTTAACTGATAACTGACTGATGAAAATCCTTGTACTCAACGCCGGATCGAGCAGCCAAAAAAGTTGTCTCTACGAAATTACGGGAGATGGGATTCTAGAGCAACCAGTTGAGCCATTGTGGGAAGCCACCATAGACTGGACGGGAAAATCGGCAGTCGGCTTACTCAAGGTAAAAACCTCTCATGGAGCATCGATAAAAACAGAAATTCCTGTCAAAGAACGACAGCAGGCGATCGCCCAAATGCTCGATACTTTAATGCAAGGCGAGACACAGGTGATTTCCGATTTAGCTGAAATCCAACTCGTCGGACACCGTGTCGTTCACGGCGGACAGCATTACTCTCAGCCAACTCGCATCACTCCCGAGGTGAAAGCAGCAATAAAAGAACTAGCAAACCTTGCACCCGCACACAATCCCGTCAATTTAGAGGGGATTGAGGCGATCGAGCAGACTTTACCACAAGTACCGCAAGTAGCAGTATTCGATACTGCTTTTCACAGTTCCATTCCCCCTGGTGCAGTCGTTTACCCCATCCCTTACGAGTTGTCCGAACAAGGAATTCGCCGTTACGGTTTCCACGGAATCAGTCATGAATACGTATCTCGTCGCGCCGCATATTTGTTAGACAGAGATCTTAGTTCCCTCAAACTGATTACCTGTCATTTAGGTAACGGTTGTTCTTTAGCAGCAATCCGCGATGGGAGCTGCATCAATACGACAATGGGATTTACACCCTTAGAGGGATTGATGATGGGGACGCGATCGGGTTCTATCGATCCCAGCATTCTCCTCTATCTATTGCGACAGGGTTACAGTACCGAGCAGTTAGACGAGATGCTCAATAAACAATCGGGACTGAAAGGCGTTTCTGGTATAAGTGGGGATATGCGCCAAATCAGCCAAGCGATCGCCGAGGGAAACGATCGCGCCAAATTAGCATTTGACATTTATATTCATCGCCTGCAATCGCACATCGGTTCGATGCTAGCTTCCTTGTCAGGAACGGATGCACTTGTCTTCACTGCTGGGGTGGGAGAAAATCACCCTCTAACTCGTACAGCCACCTGTGAAGCTTTTGAATTTCTGGGATTGAAACTCGATCCCAGTAAAAATCAAGCTTCCCCCAAGGATGCAGACATCGCCACCTCTGATTCAAAGATCCGCGTTTTAGTCGTCCAAACCCAAGAAGATTGGGCGATCGCTCAATCTGGCTGGAATCTGTTGAATCGAGAGTCGTAGGGGCGCACTGCTGTGCGCCCCTACAGGAGTCGCCAGTCGCAAATATTCCACGCACCACGCACCACTTTCTTACCAACTACCTATCTACTGCATCTTCTCGATATAGTCCAACACCATCTCATAATTAGCCATTCTGCCTTGGGAGAGGAAGAGTTCTGCGGCAGCACGAAAATCTGACAACGCACCCATGCGATCGCCTAAATTTAGCCTCATAAAGCCGCGATTGCCAAAAGCTCTAGCATTCTCAGGATTTATCGATACCGCTTCGTCGTAGCTTTGAATTGCTCCTACATAATCTCCACCATCAGCCCTAGCTGCTGCTTGCTTCATGAAGTCTTCAGTAGTCATCGCTTCTTCAACAACTTTCATGTTTATTCCTCGCAGGTTTGCAGCTAAAAAATTTCTTTGCTATGTTGAAGAATTTACAACAAGGTGACGCAAAAAATTAAGTAGCTAGAAACAAAAATCTATCATTCTAACTCAAAGAAAGTTTGTTCTTCTCGATACAATTTCTTTAAATTTGAACGGAAAGTGACTTATTCTCAACGATCGCCAAGCTCAATTGAAGACGATCGCTTCATTTCTTTGCCATCAAAAGCCAAATAACATAATGTTAGTTAATTAATAGTAATAAATCTTAAATAAAAAGTAGGGTGAGCATTGCCCACCCTACTAGGAAAATCTGCTAAGTCAAATTAGTTAACTTCAGCTTTTTGGCGGAAGCACCAAACTAACAACGTACCACCAACTGAAAGTTTCACAGCTTCTAGCAGCCAGTAACCAGCGTGCAATTGATTCATCACAGAAGGAATTTCCTGAACGGACTCAAATACATTCAGCGGCATTCCTACAGCACACATATTGGGAGTGAGAAAATAAGTATTAATCAGGGCGATCGCTAGCAACAGCGAAGATAAAATTGCGGCTTTCCAAGCCAAATTAGCATGATATAATTGCGATTTGCCGAGTGCTAAAACCCCTGTCAATACTAAGGCAGCAGAAAGTAATTCAATCCGATTAAAATTCCAAAACATGAAATAGCCTGCTGATGTAAATCCAGGTTGAGTCATCATCCCAGATACATATAAACTAGGCATAATTACCCAGTCTAAAAGCAAGCTACCACCAAGCCAAAGCCCCAAAGTCAAGATGACAACAGTATGCCAAATGGGTCGCTTCAATTGAGTGGTTGATGCAACAGTCATATCAAATCCCCTAATTGAATGATTTATCGGTGTAGAGACGTTACATGTAACGTCTCTACAAAGTTATCAGTGACTAGCAACCAGCTACCAATTACCAATTACCAATTGCCGATTACCTTTAGCTTAACTAATTGATAGGTACTCAAATATAAATTATGTTTGAATTCTAAGTTGAGAATTAATAAGAAGAAATTGTTTTTCATTTTTAAAATAAGAAATATTACAATAAAGTTGATAGTTGGTAATGGGTGATGGGTAATGGGTAACGAGTAATTGGTTGTTCACCCTCAGCTCTCTTCTCTCGACTTCTGTACGAGCGGGTTTTGAACGTGGATTTATTGCCATAACTCGTAAATCTGTTGCTAAACCCGCCCCTACGACTCCCCGATCTACAGGTAGATAATATGGTGAGACAAATTATCAGATTGTTGGGAACCGCGATCGCGGTAGGTTTGGGTTTAGGTGGAGTAATTCCCTCAACCGTACAAGCCGTGCAGCTAGGAGACGGTTCAGTTGCTTTCGTACAACCGCCAGATCTACTGGAAGCAACAACCACTTTTGATAGCGTCAGCGTCTGGGGCGCAACTTACTACTTCACGATCGCCATTCCCAAAGCAGCAAGCGAACCCTTACAACGGGTAACGATTCATCAAAAGGAAGGCGCAGACAATATTCGCTATAGGCTCGATGATACCCGCGCATTTGTTGGCACGCGCCGCGATCGCGGTGACAAAATTAAATTAGGCGAAGTCACCCACGATCGAGAAACGCGAACGGTGACAGTCAATTTCGATCCGCCAATTCCCCCAGGTAGAGCCATTACAATCGGGCTCAGACCAAGAGCGAATCCCACAACTTCTGGAGTTTATCTATTTGGTGTCACCGCTTTTCCGCCAGGGGAAAAAGTCCGCAGTCAATTCATGGGCTTCGGTCGGTTACATTTCTACAACAACGGTGGGAGTAGAGACATTTTTTGAATCAGTTATCAGTTATCAGCGAAGAGTGGTAGTTGGTAATTGGTAATTGGTAGTTGTTTTCTCTCTCAGCTCAAGAGTAACTCCCTCCATTTTGACTTCTGACTTTTGACTTTTGACTTTTCTAATGCCGATGATGGTAGCGGCTGAAGTTGGGACCGTAAGTTGCTAGTAAGTTTTGTGGAGATAGGGCAATTTCGGGCGTACCCGTGCAAATTAGGCTTTGGTTGAGACAGAGAACGCGATCGCAGTGATGGTTGACCATATCTAAATCGTGAGAGATCTGCAATACCGTCCAATTTTCCTGTTGTTTGAGTTCGTTTAATAAGTTGTAAAAATCGGCTGCACCTTGCGCGTCTACACCTGCAAAAGCTTCATCCAAGATTAATAACTGCCGTGGCATTACTAAACAATACGCTAGCAGCACCCGTTTTAATTCACCTCCACTGAGGCTACCAATTGCCTGTCGGCGCAGATGGTAGCCGTTAACTCGTTTTAATGCTCGGTCGATCGCCTCTTTTTTTCTCTCCGGTCGAGGATGCATTGAATTTATTATAGGGACGCATAGCTGTGCGCCCCTACCCTGTTGTCTCTCCACGTATCCCAACCCAACTAATTCGCTGACAGAAATCGGAAAACTGCGATCGAAGATAAAATTTTGCGGCATGTAGCCGATCTGATGGCACAATCTCCCCAAGCGTCCTATGGGGCGATCGAAAATTTCAATTTTGCCCGCAGCATAGGGAATTATTCCCAATAATGCTTGTACGAGGGTGCTTTTCCCCGCGCCGTTGGGACCGACAATCGCTGTATCCGTCCCTGAAATCAGTTCAAAGGAAACATCGCGGACGGCGAGATAGTTTCCTTGGTAAACTGTTAAGTCTTCTACCTTCAGAATCGGGTATTTGTTACTAGTTATTTCTGAATGATTCACAATTAGTTACTGACAACCCGCTTCCAACGATTTGAGGTTGGCTTTCATTGCCGTGAAATAATATTGGGGATTCGTCTCTCCTGTCTCCAGAGGATCGAGAGGTCTGAAAGTCAGGTTTAAATCTTGCGAAAGATTTTTTAGCAACCTGTTATCTGTCCCTGGTTCGCCAAACACCGCTTTGACGTTGTATTTTTTCACTGCCGCGATCGCCCTTTGAATATCCTGGGGCGATAATTGGTCTTCGGGAATTTCTACTACTGCTACTTGTTTGAGTTTGTAACGTTGTGCCAAATAAGGATAGGCATCGTGGAAGGTGACAAACGTGCAGTTAGGATATTTTTGTAACCTTTGCCTAAACTCGCGATCGAGTGCCTGCAACTGTTGGATGTAGTTGGCGGCGTTAGTGGTGTAAGTCGCTTTATTTTGCGGATCGGCAGCAATTAAGCCATCTCGAATGTTATTGACTTGTTTTTGCGCCAAGACGGGATCGAGCCAGACATGGGGATTACCCTCAGCGTGTTCGTGTCCGTGTCCGTGTTCTTCTTCTGAAGTGGTTTCTTCCACTGGGGAGATTTCTGTTACAGGTTTTATTCCTTGACTTGCTTCGACTTGTTTCAACTTGGAGTTACCCGCATTTTTTACCGTATCTTCCAGAAATTCCTCCAAGCCCAAACCGTTTTTGACTAAAACATCAGCCGTGGCGATCGCCTGCACGTTAGCTGGTGTTGCTTGATATTCGTGGACTTCCGTACCAGGCGGGACTAAAATTTCTACTTGCGCCTCCTCTCCCGCTACTGCTTTGGTAAACCAGTACATCGGTAAAAATGTCGTCACTACCTTTGACCGATCCGACGGCGAAGCAACTGTCTCAACTTGAGGCGCAGGTGGCGGCGAACTTGCTTGGTTATTGCAGCCTGTAACAATTGATGACAGTAGGAGTGACATCAAGGGTAGGCTGAGTTGCCATCCACCCCGATATCTCAAGTAGCAGCGGCTCACAATTTTTCTCCTGGCATTGGCTAAAGGGTTGAGTTTGAACCAGAAGTCTATTTTACAACTACAATGAGAATCAATATCACCTTCTTATGTACCGATCTCAGTAGCGAGTCGCTGTTGAGTATAAATTGTGATTCACCAGCAATTACGAACAGTGTTAGCATCCCCCCTAAGATAGAAAATTCAAATAAAAAATTGTTGAAAAAATGCAGCCAAAGTAGCTGGTTTTCTGTCAAACTATTGAGAAAAAGTTGCAGACTTTCGTTTTCAGCCGTTGTCATGACTGCAATGAGAGAGCAACATCTTGGTGTGAGGAAAGTAAATCATGAATAAAAGCTTGTGGCGATCGCTTTTGGCTAGTCCGGTAGTTTTTGCAACTATATTAGCTTGCAGTCCGTGGTTCCCTGCCGCAGCGAATCCAAAGACTAGCAATACTATGGCGCAGGTGACTTCAGTTTCCCAGTTATCAGACGTGCAACCAACTGACTGGGCTTTTCAGGCATTGCAATCTTTGGTTGAGCGTTACGGTTGTATCGCAGGTTATCCTGATGGTACGTATCGCGGTAATCGAGCCTTAACGAGATACGAGTTCGCGGCGGGATTAAATGCTTGTTTGGATCGAGTCAACGAGTTGATTGCTACGGCAACAACAGACTTAGTGACCAAAGAAGACTTGGCTACCCTACAAAAGTTACAAGAAGAGTTTGGCACAGAACTTGCTACCTTGCGCGGTCGAGTTGATAGCTTAGAAGCAGCAACCGCTGAATTAGAAGCAAATCAGTTTTCTACCACCACCAAACTAAGTGGAATTGTTGTTGCCGCAGTCTCGGATGTTTTCGGCGGCGACAATGCTGAAACTGGTGAGGAAGTAGAAGACAATACTATCTTTACAGACAGAGCCAGACTAGAATTCAGTACTAGTTTTACCGGAAAAGATTTACTGTACACGCTCATCTCGGCGGGCAACTTTAGGGGATACGCTGGGATTACAGGCACGGCAGAAGGAGATTTAGCTTTCACCCGCGCCCAAGATGAAGAAGAACCGGATAACGATGTTGGTCTAGAAACTCTAGAATACACTTTCCCCCTTGGTGAGAGTACAGAAGTTACCCTAGCTGCGGCTGGTGCGGCGTTCTATGATTTTACTGATACAGTAACGCTATTCGATGGAGATGGTGATTCAGGGGCATTGTCTCTGTATGGCACGCGCAATCCCATCTACAACTTAGGTGATGGTGCAGGCTTGGGCATTAAACATCAATTAGGCGATCTCTTCGAGATCAGTTTAGGATACTTGGCAGCCGAAGGAAACGATCCAGCTGATAGTAGTGGCTTATTTAACGGTCCCTATGCGGCGATCGGACAAGTCTTATTTAAGCCGAGCGATCGCTTAAAGTTAGGTTTGACTTACGTTCATTCCTACCGTGCTGACGATACAGGTACGGGTAGCAGAAATGCCACTTTTAATCAATTCGATGCCGATTACTTTGCTAGCAGACAAATCATCGGACAAGGCGACGACGCACCAGATGTGCCGACTTCTAGCAATGCCTACGGCGTACAGCTATCTTGGCAATTAAGCGATGGCATTGTCGTTGGTGGTTGGGCTGGCTACACGAGAACGACTTTGCTTTCTACAGTGAATGGCGCATTCGATCGCGGCGGTTTAGAAATTTGGAACTACGCCGTTACTTTAGGTTTTCCAGATTTCGGCAAAGAGGGCAGTCTCCTGGGTTTTGTCTTTGGTATGGAACCAAAAGTGGAAGATTCTACTGTTGCTGAAGTTGCGGAGGACGAAGATACTTCCTTCCATATTGAAGGATTCTATCAATATCAACTCACGGATAACATTGCCATTACTCCAGGCGTAATTTGGATTACTGCACCTGGATTTAATAACGACAACGATGATGCCATCATCGGCGCGCTGCGGACGACATTTAGTTTTTAGGTAAGGTAGGGGCGGGTTCACCAATAATCTCTGTAAACGCACGAAGAACTAAATAAACCTGCCCTGAAAAGATTGACGGTAGTAGGGGGCGCACAGCTGTGCGCCCCTACAAATGTGTTGCAAACGTTCGATCGCAAAATGTAGAGACGTTACATGTCATTCCTCTACATTTTTATTTAATCTAGCCAACGCACAGCATCTTTCGCGTGATATGTCAAGATCATATCCGACCCCGCCCGTTTAAAACTTGTCAGAGTCTCCATAACGACCCGCTGTTCGTCGATCCAGCCATTGAGGGCAGCGGCTTTCACCATCGAATACTCGCCAGAGACATTGTAGGCGGCTACAGGTAAATTGGTCGCTTCCTTCACCCGCCAGATAATGTCCATGTATGCCAAAGCAGGCTTCACCATCAGCATGTCTGCCCCTTCAGCAATATCGAGTTCGACTTCTTTAATCGCTTCGCGGGCGTTTCCTGGGTCCATTTGATACGTGCGGCGATCGCCAAATTGGGGTGTAGAATCGGCAGCATCGCGGAAGGGTCCGTAATAAGCTGAAGCGTACTTCGCCGCATAAGATAAAATCGGCGTATCTTGGAATCCTGCTGCATCTAAACCTTCGCGGATCGCTTGCACGAATCCGTCCATCATTCCCGAAGGTGCGATAATATCAGCTCCAGCTTTAGCTTGAGAGACTGCTGTTTTCTTGAGTAATTCCAAGGTAGGATCGTTCAAAACCTGTCCCATCAGATCGCCTGTTTGCAAATAGCCACAGTGACCGTGACTGGTATACTCGCACAAGCAGGTGTCGGCAATCACAATTAAATCTGGTACTGCTTCTTTGACAGCAGTTGCAGCTTTCTGGACGATCCCGCAATCGTGCCAAGCTCCAGTTGCATCGGTATCTTTATCTTCAGGAATGCCAAATAGAATAATCGACGGGATACCCAGATCGTAAACTTCTTTGGCTTCCTCCACAATTTTGTCTACAGATAACTGGTAGACTCCTGGCATCGATTTGACTTCTTTGGCAAATGCTTCACCAGGAACGGCAAATAGAGGATAAATTAAATCGTTTTTAGATAAAACCGTTTCCCGCACCATCCGGCGCAGTTGGGGATGAGTTCTTAAGCGGCGAGGGCGATGAATTGGAAACATGACGTTGTATTATGACAGCTTGAGAAGATGTAGCGCTCAGATCTTGAAGTATATTACGCCGCGATCGCCCTACTGACAGAATGAGTAACTGTTGTTAAAAATATTAAGGATATTAAACGAACTCTATGCGATCGCAGGTTGTTTCAATCTATTAGAAGCGATCGCGCTACTCATTTTTTGCACCACATCTCGACAGCGCCAATAACTAGCATGAGCATCGCCACCATTAATTAACAAAGATACAGGAGTTTGGCGAAAAGGCAGCATCAGCAAATCGGTAAGATCGGTATCTCTGGTAATGACATCTTCAATTTCAACTAAACCGCTACCTACCACCTCCTGCATCACCTCTTTCAGCGTCCAAGCAAACGGATCGCTGGGGTGAATGAAATTGTACCAAGGTAAAGGCTGCTGTCTGCGCTCTCGATACAAGGTTTGCAGTAGCTCTTGTAAATTCTTGGCAATATCGTAAGTATCACCGAGTCCCGTCGTCGCATCAGGTACGAGATCGATCAGATTGAATAAAGCAATGGGAGAACCCAGCGTGTGAATGCTAGCAAGGCGGATACCCCGTTCGCGTTCCGGTGCTACACCAAAAATTCGCTGGCGGATCGTGCGGACGCGATCGCCACCTGGTACATTAGGAAGATCCCAACGTCCTGCAAACAGAATATCGAATAAAATTACCGTCCCCCAACTATGACCCACTATATGCAAGCGATCGTCTAGCTGGGGTTGTGAAGGTAAATTCGCTTCTATTTGCCGTGCCAATTCCTCAACAACTTTAGCACCAACATGACGGTTGATATATAATGTTGCATCCCCAATAAACTGCATCAGTTGTGTGGAGCGGAAATTGCGAAACCACAGACGCTTCCACTGGCTAGAGGCGCGGAACTTATCCAGACGTTTTTGTTGTTCGTCAAATAGAGTGTCACCCCAGTAAAGCGGAATATATTTAGGATTGAGCGTCGGTGCATGGGACGCGATCGCCCGATCGAGCAATTTAATCAAATCGTTGGCATAGCTTGGCTGTGCCTGCTGTTCGCGAGTGTTAACGCCATGAATGAACAGAATATAGTCAGTAGCCATTGACGCACCTATGACTTAAAGCTCTCTGACTATTGCTTCAGGTGCTATGCGGCAAATTTAGGAAAAGAAAGATTTTTGGCAATTCATCTTTGTCAGAAATTTATAACAACCGCACGATAAAAGGGTAGCGGAAAGACTCGTCAGGATGACTCAAGACTTTGACGATCGCCAGAATAGTTAATCCCCAATGAATTAAAAATCCCAGTCCAGCTAAAGGAAATAATAAACCAAAGCTGATCGTCACCAGCACGCCAATAACTAATGCCCAAAACCAGACATTTAAGTGAAAATTAATCGCTTCTTTGGCGTTTTCCTTGACGATTGGATCGTCGGAGACAAATAAAACCGCGATGGGGATACCAACAGATACCAGAGTGGTACTGAAAAAGATTGCTCCGTGGCTAATCGCCGATAGCAGTTTCCGCTTGTCAGGGTCGTACATACAAACACATTCCTCAGTTGCAGATTGTTATCCTAAATAAAGGTAAATTAGATTCTGCTAGACTCTGGTTTTTACTTCCTGTTACATCCTACAGCTAAGCTTCAATGATCTCCAACGACCTACAAGCAGATTTACAAACAGAGGTGGAGCGGCGACGCAATTTCGCCATCATCTCCCACCCAGACGCAGGTAAAACTACACTAACAGAAAAGTTATTGCTGTACGGGGGAGCAATTCACGAAGCAGGAGCCGTCAAAGCGCGACGAGCGCAGCGCAAGGCAACTTCTGACTGGATGGCAATGGAGCAGCAGCGGGGAATTTCTATCACCTCAACAGTCTTGCAGTTTGAATATCACAACGCTCAGATCAACTTGCTAGATACGCCAGGACACCAAGACTTTAGCGAAGACACCTATCGTACCCTGGCAGCAGCAGATAATGCGGTGATGTTGATCGACGCTGCGAAAGGTTTGGAACCGCAGACGCGCAAATTATTTGAAGTCTGTAAACTGCGATCGCTACCCATTTTTACATTTGTGAATAAACTCGACCGTCCTGGGAGAGAACCACTATCGCTGTTGGATGAAATTGAGAAAGAATTAGGGTTGCAGACTTATGCGGTCAACTATCCTATTGGTATGGGCGATCGCTTTAAGGGTGTATACGACCGTCGCACGCAGCAGATCCACTTATTTGAACGGACGGCTCACGGTAGCAAAGCGGCGGCGGATACGATCGTTAATTTGGGCGATCCGCGCATCGAGCAGTTGTTGGAACAAGACCTTTACTACCAACTGAAAGAGGATATAGAACTTTTAGAAGAAGCGGGATCGGAACTAGATTTAGATCTCGTCCACCAAGGCAAAATGACTCCGGTATTCTTTGGTAGCGCCATGACAAATTTTGGCGTGGAGTTGTTTTTAAATGCCTTCTTGGACTACGCCCTCAAACCCTATGCCCGTGTTAGCAGTATGGGTGAAATCGCTCCTTCCTATCCAGAATTTTCGGGTTTCGTGTTCAAACTTCAGGCAAATATGGACCCGAAACACCGCGATCGCGTGGCGTTTATTCGCGTCTGTACGGGTAAATTTGAAAAAGATATGACGGTAAACCATGCCCGCACTGGTAAAACGATCCGTTTGTCAAGACCCCAAAAATTATTTGCTCAAGACCGCGAATCGATTGATGTAGCCTATCCCGGTGATGTGATTGGTTTAAATAATCCAGGCATGTTTGCGATCGGCGACACGATTTATACAGGACAAAAGCTAGAGTACGAAGGTATTCCTTCTTTCTCTCCCGAACTGTATGCCGTGATGAGAAACCCCAACCCTTCTAAATTTAAGCAATTTCAAAAAGGCGTGTCCGAGTTGCGAGAAGAAGGCGCAGTCCAGATTATGTATTCAGTGGATGAATCCAAGCGCGACCCAATTTTAGCAGCAGTAGGACAATTACAATTTGAAGTGGTACAGTTCCGCTTGCAAAACGAATATGGAGTTGAGACGCTACTAGACTTATTGCCTTACACTGTCACTCGTTGGGTAGTTGATGGTTGGGAAGCTTTAGAAAAAGTAGGGCGGATCTTTAACACCATGACGGTGAAAGATTCCCTCAATCGTCCCGTGTTGTTATTTCGTAACGAGTGGAATTGCCAGCAACTCGAAGCAGACCACCCAGATTTGAAATTAAGTAAAATTGCGCCCTTAACTTCTGTGAGTGCAAGCGATCGCAACGGAGAATTGTAGAGACTTTACATGTAACGTCTCGACTGCATAGCGATCGCACCTGCTCCGTATAGAAAGATTGTTATCCAATTCAATCTTTCTAACAGGAGTTTATTTATGAAAGCGATCGCAACTTCCCAAACCGCAGTTCAACCAACCCAACAACAATTCAATCCTACTCAACAAAAAGGTAAATTAGTCGCTCAATGGTTTCCCATTGATGGCAAATTAGTTTGTAAATGGTGCAAAATTTAACAATTACAACTTTCTGCTTAATTCCGAATTCCGAATTCCGAATTCCGAATTCTTACGTCCATGCTCGAAAGAAGGTATTATCCTCCCAAATAGCAGCAGTGCGTTGCTCGATCGCCGCTAATTCCTGTTTAGATAAAGGTTGAAAAGCTTGAGCCACACGAACATTATTTTCTAATTGAGCGATCGTTTCTGCTGCCACAACACAACAATGCACTCCTGGTTGAGACATAGCATATCCTAATGCTTGATTCATCCCATCTAACCCACCAGGTTTGAATAAGCGACCGTAAGCCGGAACTTTCATGGCAATTACACCAACATTTTTCTCCCTTGCAACTGGTAGAACCACAGGAAGAAAGGGACGTGGATGGTGTTTATCTGCTGCGTTGACGGGAATTAGAGTCGCGTCAAATGAATAGCGGCGCAAACCTTCAGCAATAATATTAGGATCGTGGTGCCCGGTAATTCCCGCAAAGCGAATGAGTTTTTGGGCTTTTGCTTCTTCGACAGCTTGAATTGCTCCATTTTTGCCGAAAATAGTCTCTAAATCTTCAGTAAAAGAGACATGATGCATTTGCCATAAATCTAATCGATCTGTATTGAGACGTTTGAGCGATCGCTCCAATTCACGCCATGCACCATCTCGATCTCTAGCATCTGTTTTACTAGCAAGAAATATATTTTTTCGGTGAGATGGCAAGACTTTACCAAAATAATCTTCACTCGGACCGTAATTTGCCGCAGTATCAAAATAACGAATACCTAATGCGATCGCTTTTTCAATTATTGCGACTGCATCCCCTTCTTTTCCCTGCCAAGATAGAGGCGTTTGTCCTGCTCCGCCTAAGCCGAAAATTGGAACTTTAATCTCTGTGCGTCCCAGTACCCTTTCTGGCATCTTTCCCGTCGATTTAGCCGCTGTATTTTGTGCCGTAGACTGAGCGCTATCAGTTTGATTTTGTTGTAGCGCCGTGCTACCAATAATTCCACCTGCTACAGCCGCACCAGTAAGCAAAAAATTGCGCCGAGTGGTCTTATCTGTCATTATTAGCTCCTTAAATTTTCAGCAAGACACTGAGGGCAACGAATATCTCTTCGTATGGTAGCAAAGTAAAACTTCTAAAAATGGCACAATCAAAATAGATAAAATTTGACTGGAATGCCACCTTCTCCGATTTATACCCAGCAACCCTGGACAGAAACCTACAGCGAAATTATTGATGTTCGTTCCCCGAGCGAATATGCAGAAGATCGCATCCCTGGTGCTATTAATCTTCCAGTACTAGATGATACCGAACGTGCTGAAGTGGGGACGATTTATAAACAAATCAATCCTTTCAAGGCGCGTAAAATTGGTGCAGCACTAGTAGCTAAAAATATTTCTCAGCATCTCCAACAGCATTTTGCAGATAAAGGCAAAGATTACCGTCCGTTAGTCTATTGCTGGCGCGGCGGACAACGTTCTAATAGTATGGCTGCGGTACTAGCACAAATTGGTTGGCGAGTTACCGTCTTGGAAGGTGGGTATAAAACTTATCGCGCCTACGTGCGGCAACAGTTAGAGCAACTCCCAACTCAATTTACCTATAAAGTTTTATGCGGTTTTACAGGTAGCGGTAAAACGCTGATTTTACGTAGGTTACAACAGCGCGGCATCCAGGTTTTAGATTTAGAGGCGATCGCCAACCATCGCGGTTCTTTACTCGGTGAAGAATGGCAACTACAACCGACTCCTCAACCCTCACAGAAGTACTTTGAATCATTGCTCTTACAGCAATTACATAAATTCAATCGCGATCGAGTTGTATGGATAGAATCAGAAAGTAACAAAATTGGAAAAATTTATTTACCTCTACCTCTATGGCAAAAAATGAAGCAATCTCAGTGTATAGAAATTCAGCTACCTATAGATAGTAGAGTTGCATTTCTTTTAAGAGAATACCCATATTTAGAAACTCACTCTGAGTTCTTAAAAACTAAACTAGCAAAATTAAAGTCTAGATATGGAAAACAAAAATTAAACTATTGGTTTCAGTTGATCGATGCTGGAAAAAGAGAAGATATCGTTAAAGAATTACTCCTTTTTCACTACGATCCAACCTATTCTTGCTCTATACAAAGAGACTATGCCAATGTAGAAAAGTCTTTGTTTATGTCAGATGTATCCGATATCAATATTGAGCATGTTCTAAATAAGTTGCTCTCACTGTCTGAAGACTAATCTTTTTACTCCATTTCATAGCAATTCTCGATTGCGTGCGTGACATTTGTAGGGGCGCTTTCTCTGTGCGCCCCTACAGATCTGTGGTTTACTCAAGACTAGTGCCTTCAGCACTGATAAAAAAACCCCTCACCGGAGTGAGAGGCTCAACCATAACCTAAGCTATTTAAATCGCCACAGCGATCGCACCTGCTAAAGCAGCAAAGAATGCCGAAACTGTTGCCGTACCAAACAACCACCAAGCAGCTGAAGCCGCCGCCTTGCGCGTCTCTTCCGCTTGCTTTTCTGCCTGTTCTTTTACTTGCTCCAATCGCTTCTGTGCTTCGTGCTGAATGCGTTCTGCTCTTTGCAGCACGTTGTTACGCGCCGACTCAATTCGATCGATAATTCGATTCGCATCCGCCTCCGAAATATCCTCGCGAGAACTCAAAATCGCTACATAAGTATCTCGATTAAACGAAGATAGCCGTCCGCGCAAAGCATCAAACCCAGCTTGCGGGTCGTCAAATAACTTGCGCATATCCCTCTGAATGCTGTCGTAATTCAACTCTGGGCGATCGAGCGAATTGAGATAGCTGCGAATGCGCTCGAATACGCTGTCGATCGCATCTTGAATCCGCCGTTGAATGGCTCGTACCTGATCGACAAAATTATCGCGTACAGCTAATACCTGATCGACAGTTCTAGCTGCTTCCGCATCGGACATATCACCCCGCATCTTCAACAAGTCAATTAACGTCTCGCGATCGAAGTGAGACAAGCGATCGCTCAAACTCTCAATTCCTACTTTCGGATCGCGTAACAACAAAGACAAATCCCGCTTAATGCCTTCTGGATTGAGTTCGTCTTTACCTGTATGACGTAAATACTCTTCCAAATAAGTTTGGAAACTCTGAACTCTTTGTTGCGTGCGAGTTGCCAGACGACGGGGCGCTTTGATAATATCCCGAATCGAAGTTTGCATTTGATCGACAATTTGGTTGACTTGCTCCTCGCTCAAATCGCGCCGCTGGCTCAATAACTTCACCAGGGTTTCTCGATCTACGTGAGACAAGCGCCTTCTGAGGGCTGCCGATCCCTCTTTCGGATTGGCAAACAAGCGCTGAAAGTCGCGCTGAATTCCTTCTGGATTCAACTCTTCTCTACCAGTGTTGCGCAGGTAATCGGCGATCGCATTCGTCACCGAGTCGTATTGTTCCTTCGCTTTACCCACCAAAACTTGCGGTGCAACCCGCACGTTGTGCCAAGACCCCTCAACTTGGTTAATAACTTGGTTGATCTGTTCTTCGCTCAAGTCTTGGCGCTGATTTAACAGTTGTACCAGGGTTTCGCGATCGAAGCGAGACAACCGCGCCCTTAGTGCTGCCATCCCCGCTTGCGGATCTTCTAGTAAAGTCTTCAGTTCAGCCTCAATTGCGTAGGGATTCAATTCATCTCTGCCAGTGTTGCGCAGGTAAGATTCCAAGTTCAACCACAGGGTTTCAGCTTGATATTTTGCCTGGTCTGCCAGTCCTTTAGACTCAACTAAGACTTTTTCGCGCTGTGCCTCCAACCGATCTAAAATTGGCTCTATCTCTTCTGGGGTAATATCGTTACGTTGCAATAGGACTTGTCGCAACGAGTCCCGATCCCACCTAGCTAGACGCAAACCAAGAGTTTCGTAATCGACATCCGAGTCTTCTAATAACGGTTTGAAGTTACGCTCAATTCCTTCTGGAGTTAAGTCTGCTTTACTCGTTGTCAGTAGATAACTCTCTACACGGTGCTGGAGTTCTTGGACGGCTTCCCTTTCTTCAATACCTCTCACTGTGGTCAAGACATCTTGACGAATCAGTTCCAAGCGATCGGCTATAGTTTGAATTTGAGCTTGGGTCAGCATTCCCTTTTGTTGCAACAATCGGGCAAAATCGTTGCGAGAAAGTTGCTCGATCTGTTGCCGGACTGCTCGTGGATCGGCTGCTGGATCGTAGAGAACGTCGCGGAATTCCCGATCCATCCTGTCTTGACTTAATTGCCAAGTATAAGTGTTGAGCAGGTAGTTTTCTACATCCGCCCTAATGGTCGTGTAGGGAACTTCAGCAGATTTCATTCCTGTTTGAGTGGCAACCTTGTCTACTCCCTCGGTGACTTTATCTCTAGCCGTGAGGAGCGATCGCAAGATCTTCTCCACATCTAAATCTGATAGATCGGCACGTCCCATCACCATTCCCATCAGGGTGTTGATTCCCGTTTGCAGCGTTTGCTGTACTGGACCTGCGGTGGCTTTGTCGGCTTGGTCTGCTTGTCTTTGGTCGGCTTGCTTAGACGATCGCATTTCTTCTGTGAGTCGATCGATCTTGGCGTTCAACTCGTCCGTCCTAGTTTGTCCCGGCTGCACGGACTTGAGGTATTCGATCAACTCATCCATGCGATCGCGTTTGGGTTGTTGGTTCGCCACCACCTCCCGCCAGACGCTTTCTAACTGATCGGCAATTTTATTGACTTCACGTTTTGATAAATCGGTACGGCTGCTGACGAGATCGATAAACTTTTGGCGATCGATATTCCGCAAGTCATCGGTTCCGGCAAGATCTGCCAGTTGCGGATCGCGTAAAATTGTCTCAAATTCTCTTCTAATCTTTGTCGTGTCCATCTCTGGCGGACGCAGCATGTCTATATAATCTTCCAGGTTCTCGCGAATTGTCGTCGGGTCGATCGCGCTACCTAGTTCTCGCCGCACCGCCGCAGCTGCCGCTTCTGCTGTCTGTACGACTTGCTGATTGACAGCTTTTGCTCCCATAGCAGCGGTAGCCGTTCCCATAATTGCTTGAAAACCCGAGGTTGCCGTATTCACGACAGAACCAACCAAGGAACCGACTGTGGTGGAACTAACCCACACCAGCAGTAAAAAGTAAGCTCCCCAAATCACTAGACCGAGAACTGCTCCCAGTCCTACATCTACGCTCAGCAGGCTTAAACTAACGGCAAGAAAGCTAGCGATGAATAGAGCAATGCTGACAGTTATTAACGTCCAAATACCTACTGCCGTACCAATTTTACGGATCGTTCCCCCCACACTCCCAGATTCGCTGCTACCTGAATCTGAGTCTGATTGCCGTCCTAAATAGGAAATCCCAGCAGCCACAGAGAGGTTTGTTAATACAAGTTGTACGGCAAAGGCAAGAATCACTCCTGATATTAAAGCAACAAAAAATCTCGGACCCGAAAATACAAACGCTGCCTCTGCTGGTGTCGTCACACCCCCATCTGGTGGAGTTAACTGTGCCAGCCAGGAGAAAGGTTTATATAGTCCCAGTAAAATTTCTGGATTCTGAAACATGGTTTTTCCTTCTTTTGTGCTGTGCTGAGCGTCTAAATACAATGTGAGGAGGAAATATAGGAGCTAAAAATACTATTTAACCCCGTAGCTTAAAAATGCTGCATTTAACAGCGTCAAACATCCACCCCAAGTCTGAAAGCTCTGCCTGTAGTGGGATGAATTCAGATTTACTTCTGAGGCGAGTAAATGTATTCAGTAGCGTTTATGTACGTCAAGATACTAATTACAAGTTGTTAACAATACCAAGCGATCGCTTCATCGCGATTTACACCGTCTATTGATAGAATTCCTCCTGAAAAATTCACTTTATATTAGTCCTAGAGAAGTGCTGCTAGTTTGTACCTCTAGACAGAAAGCAAGAATTAAATTCCCCTTTAAATTAAAGATATGTGAAGCGGCTTTATTAGGAGCAAAAAATGGAAACTCGTGAAACTCGTCCAGCTACAGATGTACCACCAGTTGCTAAAGCGTACAATGGCGTAGACAGAAACGCATTCATCTTTGGGTTGAATCCTCAAGCCGAGCTATGGAACGGACGTTTGGCAATGATTGGATTTCTCGCCTATTTGATTTGGGACTTAGCAGGCTTTAGCGTTCTGCGCGACGTACTACATCTCATCGGTTACTAGATTTCTCAAACCTCCCTTTTTCAGGGGGGTTTCGCTCTACAAACCTTGCCTTTTTTCAAAGATTCAATCTAACAGTCTCTCTTGAAACGTATTTAGGAGAGACTGTTATGCTTTTTACAAAACTTGTTTTACAACACTTTCGGTAAGCGAAACCAGAACTGCGCTCCCCCTTGAGAATTGGTTTTATAGCCGATACTGCCACCCCATTGCTCTACTGTAATTCTACAGAAATATAGCCCTAAGCCAATTCTTCCCGGTCTATTTTTGCCTTGGGAAAACTTTTGAAATAAAGTTGTAGCGATTTCTGGTTCTATGCCAGAACCCATATCGTCAACTGCGATCGTCATGAAATCTCCCTCTTCTGCGATCCCAATTGTCACCGCAGAGTTTGGTGGACTGTGCCTGTAGGCGTTTTCTACCAAGTTCGTTATCGTTCGCTCCAGACGTGACTTTTCTCCTACAACTTTCCATTCTCTGGTTTTATCAACATCGATTTGTAGCCGTAAATCGATCTGATTGAGAAAGAAAACTGGTGATAAAGCATTCACAACTTCTAAAACGCAAGCTAGCGCATCTGGTGCTTGTTGTGGATCGTCTCCCACCCCTTCCAAAATCTCAATTTCAGCTGCAAAAGCATCTAAAATTTCTCGAATTAATGTCTCTTGTTTTTGACACTGCTTTTTACCAATATTTAAGTATTCTTGCGCTTTAGAATTAAGGTTTTGGAGTGAGAGTAGCTCGAAACAATACTTGATTCCCGTTAACTGTCCGGCTAGATCGTGAACGATACAATGAATTAATACTTCTTTTTTTTGAATTTCTTTTAACAAATTGTAGTAATTTAAACTGTTTTCTCTAGCTTTTTGGAGTAAAAACTGATGCTCTTTATAATTAGAAGCAATTAATAATATTTTTTTCTCATTTAGACAAACTGCTGAAGCCTCTAAATAAAATTCTTGTCCTGATAAGTCCGTTTCCGTCCACAGTCCAGATTTAATTCTTCCCGATTGATGTTTCTGCCAAAAGGCTTCTGCGTCGATCAAAAAATTATCGAGTACGGGAAATTTATGTCCCGGCATCAACTGTTGTTGTAAGTCAGTGTCTCCATAAAATTGTACGAACCAGATAGGTGCAGTACCGATGAGCTTGAATGAATCATACTCCAATCGTTCTAGAACAACGACATTTAGTGCCGCAAATAGCTCATCTATGATGCTTTCCTCGCTCATGCTACTAAAAACGTAAAGATAGGGATTGGTTCGCTAGCAATGTCTTTAGATATAGTATGACTTCTCCTGAAGCGAGTTTGCATCTCACCGATGCGATCGTATGTGTTGCGATCGATCGCGATCGCGTTAGGAGTTGCTTGAAATCCTAGCTGTTCTACAATTGCCATGCGATCGCCAACAGCAATCAAAGTTTTTTGATTCTGACTACCAGTAATACCCACAATCAGGGAACCAGAAACAATACTGATGCCGACACTAAATGCAATGCATTTATCGACTTGCCGCACCTGACTCATCTCTCGTACTATTTCTACAACTCGGATCGCTGCTTCAATCGCACGCACCGCAGGCGAACCAGTCACTGGAAGTATGCCAAACAAACTTGTCACAGCATCCCCAAAACCTTTACTTACTATCCCACCTCGATCTAGTAACGGCTGCACGATCGTGGAAATATATGAGTTGAGAGTGGCGATCGCTTCTGCTGGTGGGTAATCTTCAATCGAGGAGTTGAGGCTGCAAATCTTAGCTAATAAAACAGTCACATCTCGGCGATCGCCTTTCTCTAATACCGCTACTAATTCCTCAGATAAGTTGGCTGCAACGCGATCGTGTAGGCTTTGTTCTAACAAGCGAGAGTGATGTTGGCGAATTAAACTCAAATCGTTGCCTTGTTGCTGAAGGATGCTGTATTGATGTTCGTATCGACTTGCATCCAGTAATAGTATCCAGTCACCTTCATCTGTAGAGAAAATGTGAACCTCGGCAGCAACCCCCGACTCCATTTTTATGCAAGGTAAGATAATTGGCAAGTTCCGAAAGGGTAGCAATCCCGCTAAAAATAAGATCTTTTTTTCAACAATTTCTCCTCGTTCGAGATGATGCAATCCATACAATGATAATTGACCTCCCCAGCTCACTAAACAGCCATCCTGCACTAAAAAGTAAGCCGGACAACGACTTTCAAAAATTGACTCTTGAAAGTACTTGGCTATGGATCTAGGGAGGTGAGACATCCATTGCCTCCAGCATTTGTTGTGTGAGTTTGGCGAAGGCTTCTTCTACACCTGTAGCCGTTTTAGCACTAGTCTCGATCGCCGTCCAGTTTTTCTGTATAAGACTATCCACTACTGAATCCTCTATTTCCCAATCACCTGTTAAATCTGATTTATTCAATACCAATATAAAAGGAACTTTACCAATAGTTTCTTCTACCCTTTGTTGTAAAGATAAGGCTTTATCTAAAGTATAACGACGGGTTCCATCCACGACTAAAAAATAACCAGATGCACCTCTTAAATAAGACATTTGCAATTTCTGAAACTCGTCTTCGCCGTGGATATCCCACAAAATTAGATTGACCTCTCTATCGCCAATTTTAACTAGTTTCTTATCAATTTTCACTCCTACGGTAGAATGGTATACTTCTGAGTAAATACTTTTAACGAATTGCGCTACTAAACTCGTTTTTCCCGTAGCAAACGCACCGACCATACATATTTTTTTTTGAATCATATCTCAAACAGCAAATTTTTTCTAGGGTGCATCCGTTAAAAATACCTTAAAAGAAACGCGACGATTCATTTCTCGATTGTTTTGGCTAGCTTTTTGTTGCCAAGGTTCTTGCGCTCCCACGCCAATTGTCGTTAAATCAGAAGCTCTGATTCCTTGCGAAACCAAGGTTGATAAAATTTGCTTTGCTCTAGCTTGACTGAGAGACATATTATGCTCGGTCGAACCATCGCTATCTGCGTGTCCTTTAATTTCAATGCGTACATCCTTATTCACAATTGGAGCTATCTTTGTGAGTTTTTGAATAGCTGCAACGACCTTTTCTAATTTCTGTTGCTGATTTGGTAAAAGCTGCGGGCGATCGTTAACAAATAAGAGAATTTCTCGTTCTAATTCAGTTTTAGTTTTGAGCAATTCTTGAAGTTCAGTTTCAGTCAGATGCTCTGTCTGTAACTGCGTCACTCCAGGGAGATTAGGCGCAACTTTTTTTGCTTGCGCAATCCACTGTCGCGGTGCAATACCAGTCATATAAAGAACGCCATTGCGATCGACTTTCAAACTCGTGGTTTTTGGTGGCTGTAATAATTTTTCCGCTCTTTTCGTAACAAATTGCGGCTCTAGAGAGATGTAAGGTTGCCAACGACTGACAACATTTTTAGGATCGATCTCTGCATCTGAGATTAATTGAATGGGGTCAGCAGCCAACGGATCGCGCAATCCCGATATATAGTATTTGCCAAAATGACTATCAGCACTGACGACAACTATTCCTGCTTGCAAGTTTAATGTATTTAAATATGCCTGCCACTTTTGTCGGGCTTGAAAAGACATAAAACTCCACCATCCCAGCGTACACAAGAGTCCGCCGATCAATAATAATAAAAGCGGTGAAGGTTTATCTGAAGTTGTTTGATACTGGGATTGAAGGCAATTTTCTAAATAAGATTTACTGGCTTCAAATGGAGTATCGTCGCCGCGAAAATTCAAAAGTGGCTGGTAAAATTTCTTATGAATTGTTTCTAGGGTGGCTTGAAAGTTTTCTCTTAATTCTTTGGGTGCATTACCGCGAATTATGCCTGCTAAAATTGCTTGGGGACCTTGCTCGATCCAAATCGTCAATTCGCCAAATTCTAGTGCGTCTAACCGATCTTGTTGCTTAACCTTAAACGAATCTTGCACGAAATCTTGAATTGCTTTTAACATAGCTGCAACCAGATCTGCATCTTGTGTAGCAGTCGGATCTACTGCCAAGCTATGTAACAACAGTCCAGTCTGACGATGAATCAAAAAAACTTCTTCTACCCGATAAACTAGCGTTCGCAGCAAGACAACTTCGGCAAAAGACTTACCAGTTTGCATTGCTTCTAAGCGCCAGCGAAAACTCCTTGGGGTTAAGCTATGATCGAGTGCTTGATTAAAGGTGGCAACAAAAGTTTTCAGTGCTGCCATTGCAGCTTTGCGGCTAGCAGGTCCGATGATGGGAAACAAAGCATCGGACAGCGTATTCAAGTCTCTTCTAACAGAGGTTTGAATTGCTTGTTCTACAGTTGGGACGGCGGCTTGAGTCAGTTGGTCGTCCTGTAATGACCTGAGAATAATCGCCTCTGGCAAAACCCGACTCACATCTTCGACTCGGAGTTGCGATTTATCGAGTTTTGCTTGGAGTTCGGGACCGAAAAGTAAATCCCGTAATTCGGCGATCGCTTCCTCTTCGGTAGTAAAATTCTTTTGGGGCGGTGGTTGCGATCGCGCTGTTGGTGTCTGTGGCTGTTGCTCCAATACTATCTGACGCAGTTGAGCTAAGACTTCTACTTCAGCAGCAGTGAGATGGGTGTCTTGCGATCGATCCAACAGACTCTCTAGCTCAGTCAGTGCCTCAGCTTCAGAGCTTGAAGTTCTGTCAGTAGATTGGCGACGAGAAGAGTCAGTCATTTGCCGAGCGTTTCCTAATATCCCCCATACTCACATTGAATTGTATAGCCACCTGTAGTCAAGAGGACATGAAACACCGACAAATCTTATACAACTATTTAAAGCAAGTATTAAAGGAGTCATATGATTTTAACCACAGCCAGCTTAGTTGGCGACAAGCGCGTCGTCCAGCATCTCGGTATTGTCAGTGGCGAAGCGATTCTAGGGGCAAATATTTTTCGCGATTTCTTTGCCGGCATTCGGGACATTGTCGGTGGTCGCTCGGCAGGTTACGAGCGATCGCTCAGAGAAGCGAAAGATACTGCTATGCGCGAGATGATTCAGCAGGCTGAAGCTCTCGGTGCTAATGCGGTAATTGGCATCGATATCGATTACGAAACCATTGGTGTTGGCAATGGCGGTAGTATGTTGATGGTAGCAGTCAGCGGTACTGCTGTCGTGTGCCAGTAATCATGTCGATCCCTCTACTTCAAATGGAGCTAAGCGGATTCGAACCGCTGACCCCCTCAATGCCATTGAGGTGCTCTACCAACTGAGCTATAACCCCGCACAAATGCGTTTTTTATTATGCCTTAAATCTCTCTTTGCTGTCAATGCGCACTATTCAATCATTTTAAGCATTAATATCCGCGTGCTAAGTAGCTCATGCAGTTTCCCATTAAAAAGTAGACAACTAACATGGCTGCGGCACTAGCTGCCACTAACACCCCTGCCAGCATCATCGAAAATTCCTTCTTCGCAAACGCCTCTTCCATCAGGTGGAGCGACCAAGCTACTAAAGCTACGTCAAAAATGAGAATAACTGTCAGCATTTTTTAAGATATTTTAAAACATATTTCATATATCTTAACTAATTCTCAGGAACCTGGTCTTAATTAGAGGTTAAGTTTTTCTTGCTACAGAAATTTGGCAAATTTATAATACCAATTAGATCTAATTAAGACGTATGGGACAATTGCGATCGCTCAAATAAGATTTGATTTGTCCTACACTCAGTTGACCGTAATGCAGCAACGAAGCTAACAAAGCAGCTTCAGCTCTCCCCTGAGTCAAAGCAGTGTAGATATGCTCGCAGTTCCCCGCACCACCAGAGGCGATAACTGGGATTTCTACAGATGAGGCGATCGCGCCAGTTAATTCTATGTCATACCCTGCTTGAGTGCCATCGGCATCCATACTCGTTACCAACAACTCCCCAGCACCCCGTTGGGCGACTTCCTGCGCCCATTGCAGAGCATCTATGCCAGTGTTCTCCCGCCCACCACGAACGTAAACGTCCCAGCCAGGATTATTGACATCCTGCCGTCGCCGTGCATCAATAGCCACTACTATACACTGATTGCCAAAGCGATCGCTGGCACGATTAATTAGGTCTGGGTCTTTAACTGCGGCGGAGTTGATGCTAACCTTATCTGCTCCCGCTCTTAACAAATTTTTAATTTGTTCTAAGGATTGGATGCCCCCGCCGACAGTGAGAGGAATAAACACTTGCTCGGCAGTGCGATAAACTACATCAAAAATAATGTCACGGTCTTCGTGGGTCGCAGTAATATCCAGAAATACCAACTCATCCGCCCCAGCTTCGTTATAAACTTTAGCCAACTCCACCGGATCGCCTGCATCTTGGAGATTGACAAAGTTTACCCCCTTCACAACCCGCCCCGCCTTTACGTCCAAGCAAGGCAAAATTCTTTTAGCTAACATAGTTCGCCTTTCCAATGACTCCAGAGATTATACATATATAAATGGTGATGGGTAATTGGTCATTGGTAATTAGTGGTTGTTGGTTGATAGTAGACGTTACACTGACCAATGACTAGTTATCAGTTATCAGTTATCAGTTATCAGTGAAGAAAGGAGTCAGGAGTTGATTAATCTCCTCAGCTCCCTCAGCAACCTTGCGCTTCCTCAGCTCCCTCAGCTCTCTTCTTCCCCTAGCCTCTAGCCCCTAGCCTCTAGCTCCTAGTTATGGCAATTATCTCCTCTAAACAACCGTCAGAACCTTCTAAGCCTGCAAAAAAGCAACAGAAGAAACCTCAACCTCAGCCTGTCATAGAGGATTTGTTGCAACCGCAGGCAACTGTGGAGGAACAAGGCAAACAAGAACAAAGCTTGCGCCCCCATACCTTTGCCGATTACATCGGGCAGAAAGACTTGAAGGAGGTACTATCAATTGCGATTCAAGCCGCTAAAGCAAGAGGAGAAACTCTAGATCATTTATTGTTATATGGTCCGCCTGGATTGGGTAAAACTACGATGGCGCTAATTTTGGCGGGAGAAATGGGAGTAGACTGCAAGATTACTAGCGCCCCAGCTTTAGAAAGACCTAGAGATATTATGGGTCTGCTGGTGAGTCTCAAACCAGGAGATATTCTATTTATTGATGAGATTCATCGCCTGTCGCGGATGGCAGAGGAAATTTTGTATCCGGCGATGGAAGATTATCGTCTAGATATTACGATCGGTAAAGGAGCGAGTGCCAAGACTCGCAGTATCACGCTACCTAAATATACTTTGGTAGGAGCGACAACCCGCGCTGGGGCGCTATCTTCGCCATTACGCGATCGCTTCGGTTCGGTGCAGCGGTTGCGGTTCTACGAACCAGAGGAGTTACGTAAAATTGTCTTGCGGACGGCTGAGTTATTGCAAACACCAATTAGCGATGACGGGGCGTTGGAACTTGCCAAGCGATCGCGAGGTACGCCCCGTATTGCCAACCGCCTGCTAAAACGAGTGCGAGACTATGCCGAAGTCAAGGCAGCAGGTACAATTACGCAAAATGTAGCCGCAACAGCTCTAGAATTATATCAGGTAGACCCTTGCGGTCTAGATTGGACAGACCGAAAAATGCTGAGCGTGACGATCGAACAATTTAATGGTGGACCCGTGGGTATTGAAACCCTAGCAGCGGCGACGGGTGAAGATATCCAGACAATTGAGGAAGTCTACGAACCTTATCTGATGCAAATTGGTTACTTACAACGGACTCCTAGAGGTCGCGTCGCCACTCCTGCGGCATACAAGCATTTAGGTTTGAAACTACCCAACGAACAACTCTCGTTACTATCGCGGTCAGATTTATGATTTACAACCCCAGTTGGACGCGCTTCAATACGGACAAGATTGAGTTTGTCAGTGCCAATCTGCGCGTCTGCGTGCTGACACTTTTACTCAGTGCGCTATTCATAGTAGGGTGGGTAGAACCAGCTGTTGCCCAATCACCACCGCCAAATCTGAGTGCAGAACAGTTACAAAATCTAGAGAAATTGGCGAACGAGGCTTTTACTCTGACTGAAAAAGGTAACTTTCCCCAAGCTGAAACTTATTGGACGCAAATTATCGAAGAATTTCCCACCAATGCGGCAGCTTGGAGTAACAGAGGCAATTCTAGAGTTAGTCAAAATAAATTAAATGAAGCGATCGCCGATTATAACAAAGCAATCGAACTTGCCCCAGGCGTGACCGATCCTTTCTTAAATCGCGGTGCGGCTTTGGAGGGTTTGGGAAAATGGGAAGAAGCGATCGTCGATTATAATCATATTTTAGAAATCGATCCTAACGATGCAATGGCATATAACAATCGCGGGAATGCTGAAGCAGGTTTGGGACAATGGGAAAAGGCGATCGTCGATTACAAAAAATCTGCCGATACTGCCCCTAATTTTGCTTTTGCCCGTGCCAATTATGCCCTAGCTTTATATCAAGATGGTCAAAAAGATAAAGCCCTGCGCGAACTGCGAAATATAATTCGCAAATATCCTCAATTTGCCGATGTTCGTGCTGCTTTGACTGCTGTACTTTGGGAACAGGGAAATAAGGGAGAAGCAGAAAGTAACTGGGTTGCTGCTGTAGGCTTAGACCCTCGTTATAAAGACATTAACTGGGTCACAAAGATTCGCCGTTGGCCCCCCACTATGGTTGCAGCTTTAGAAAAGTTTCAACAGCTTAAGTAATAATATAGGTTGTCTTTTTCTTGACCTGCTTTTTGTTTATGTCTAAAAGCTTTAGAGACTATATACTTCTTGAAGTGTGCAACAAAAACTAAAGCTTTACCTGAGTTTGCACGATAGCAGCCTTTAGCACGTAAATAATGACATGACTCTAATTGCTCGAAAACTTAGCTAATTTGTTAAAATCACACGTAGAGGCTCGATATTCAAAAAACAGAGTTTATGTCAATTGTCATTTCTCTGAGTCCAGAAGTAGAAGCGCAACTGCGGGAAAAAGCAGCACAACAAGGACAAGATGTAAGTATTGTTGCGGCTGAATTGATAACTGACATTTTAAAGTGGGAGTTGCAAGACTCTGAGGAAGCTATCGCAGGTATTCAGCGTGGATTAGATGATTTTGAAGCGGGACGTTCCCGTGCGTTTCAAGAATTTGCTGAGGAACAGCGCCTTAAATACAACCTGTCAACTGATTTGTGAGTTATCGTATCGAAATTTCTAGTGTGGCAGAGGGATAAGTAGATAGTGCATTTCTACGAATATCTCAAATAGCATCATTATTTTAGTCAAGAAATTCGTCAACTTATCTACGGTAAAGGTCGTAATTCGTACCGTATTCTTTTCACTATTATTGAGAATAATGAAGTGGCTACAGTTCGCATTCTCCACATCCGACATGCTGCACAACAGACTTTAGGAGAAGGTTAAAAATATATAAGGGCGCACAGATGTACGCCCCTACGAATGTATTGTAGATCGATGCTTATCCTACAGGTAAAGAAGGGCGATCGCTCATTAAAGCTTTAGTACTCGATTCACCCGCACGTTGGATTTGGCGCGTCATGCGAATCGTACAGAGAGTGACTGCACTCCACTGTCCTAATAGCGCCAAAAAGATGGTTGTATTGCTGGCTTTTTCTAACGCAAACCAAGCAAAAGGAGTAAACAACCATAACCCAGGAATTTGTTGTGGTGCGATTGATAACACGGTGAGAATGGCTGTGGGTAATAAAATGACCGCACCCAAAGCCCCAGCAATCCACAAACCTTGCTTTTGCGCCCGCATAAATGTTAAAAGTTGGGCGATCGCAGCACAGATCAGTAACAAATTACCACCAATAACCATACTCAAGAAAGCAGGCTGTTTGTCAATCGGTTGTAAGACAAAGGTAATCCAAAGAGTTAAAGTCGTAGCAGCAATAGCTAAGTTTAGTGCGATCGCGACTATAGCTGGGCTTTTTTCTCCCCACGTCAAATCTTTGACTAGCAAAGAACTCAAGAACTTTTGACGATTGCTAACTCTTTCCCGTCGATATCTTGCCCAATCTTGCAAGGTTTGACGCTGCGGCGTGAGAGTTACAATCAAACAGATAAACAATACCAAGTTGTAGACAAGCAATTCTTGAAAGTTATGCCCGAGATTGGTTGAATATCGGTATTTAGGTGTTGTAGCAGCAAATGCAACTAAGATCGTCTCCAAACTTGCCACCATCAAGTAACTTTGACTCTTACTAAAAATGGTTTTACTAGGATTATGGAACCGACGCTGCAAAGCTTGCCAAATCCAGTACGTCCCAACCCCAAAGTTGAGAACTGCCAAACCCAATGTTGCCCACAACGCATCGCCTATAGGCAGATAGAATAGTTCTAAATCTGCCGTGCTAAGCAGCGACAAACTATAGTTTTCTAGTTCAGTTGCCTTAGCGATTTGCTCAAAAATCAAAAATGGTGAAAACAAATTTAGCCAGTCTGACGGTGTATGAAGTACAGGTTTGGCAGTGGCAATAAATAGACACACAAATGCTGCACCGCTACCTAACCAAGCTTGAAATCCACCTAGCCAAGCACTCACTAAACCAAATAGTAAAGCAGCACTGAAAAAGAAAATACAGCTAGCAATTACTAGTCCGTAAAAGCTGAAAATTAAACTTAGAGGAACGTGCGCCCCAATGCCGGCGATTAAATGCAGTGGTACAGCCAGACCCACCACAATATACAGCAAACTTGGTACACCCAATAGTTTGCCAATTAAAATACTTTTAGCTGATTGAGGGCTGAGGCGAATAAAATTGAGCGTGTCTCGACGTTCTTCATTAGCTAAGTCACTAATCAGCGTGTAAGTGCCTGCTAAAATGAGGGCAAAAACACCAAACTTACTGACAGTGTAAAATACATCCCACCACCACATCTGCCAATTAATCAAAAGATTTCCCGCAGCATCTGTGAGACATTCAGGTATGGAATATTCCCACTGGTCGCCAGTACATAAAGGATGACGAGTTGGCATTGACCAACCTTGACTAGCAGATGGTAATTTTGCTTGAAATATGCGAAATAAGAAAAATTGTCCCAGTAAAGAAATAACTGTCGAAATAACTAAATTACGCGGTTTAAATCTCCCTTTAATCTCCCGCAACAACTGAGGGTTTTTATCCCCCAATTTTTCTATCCAACTTAATCTCATAAGAATAAATCTCCCGTTCTGGTAATTGGTAATTGGTAATTGGTAGTTGGTAGTTGGTAGTTGGTCCTTTATTAGCTGTCACTTCTGAGTTTTAGCTTTTGACTTTTGACTTACCCCTAACCCCTAACCCCTAACTCCTAACCCATAGTTAAGACGCTTGCTGGTGTCCTAGTTTAAGGAAAATTGTTTCTAAGTCTTCCTGAGTACAATGAAATTCAGATAAAGGAACGCCAGCTGCAATTAGCGATCGCAATAAATCCGCACAGTCTTCCTGATTTCCAGTAAAATCTATCTGCACCCGCTGTCCTCCCGGTAACACCTCCCATCCCGCTACGAGGGCGTGATTATTCAATTCTGCTGTTAATCTTTCGATTTCTCCCAAGGTTGTTAAGAAAATTTGCTGGCGGGCGAGTCGCTGATATAACTGACTCAAGGTCGTACTTTCGACCAAAAAGCCCAACTCCATAATGCCCACAGAAGTGCATAACTCTGCTAAGTCGCTTAAAACGTGGGATGAAATCAAAATCGTCATTCCCGCTTCTTGCAATACCTTAATAATTTCCCGAAATTGCCTTCGGGCGATTGGGTCAAGTCCCGAAACGGGTTCGTCTAATAGTAATACAATCGGTTCGTGGATGATTGTTCTTGCCAAACTCAGGCGTTGCTTCATTCCCCGCGACAGGGTAGCAATTAAACTGCGGCGTTTTTGACTCAATTGGACGAGTTCTAAGACTTCTCGCAAGCGTTGACTGCGGCGCGGTTCTTTCAACTTGTACAGCCGCGCAAAATAGTCTAGGTAGTCCCAAACGGTGAGATCGTCGTAGAGGGGAAAATCGTCGGGTAAGTAACCCAAGCGTTGTTTGAGAGTAGAATTGTCGCGATCGCCTACCAAGCGATCGCCATTGATGTATATTTCTCCCTTAGTTGGTTCCTCGGCTGCTGCTAACATCCGAATTAGCGTTGTTTTACCTGCACCGTTCGGTCCAATTAAGCCGTAGACTTCCCCAGCCTGAACTTGTAAATCGACGTCGTTCACCGCAATGTGGCGATCGAATTGTTTCGTCAGCCCACAAGTGCGAATTGCCAGTTCGTTGAGCATGGGTGCTAAGTTTGGGAGACAAAAGGGTGAGTCAGCGTCATGAACGCAACTTCACTATCGGATAGCTTAGCTTGCTTGGATCTATTTTGTCAGTAGGGTTAAATGCCGATTGTGACAAAAAAAGTCGGAAGTCGTAGGGGCAGTTTTTTTTGCAGATCCCTGAAACAACAAATAATTATTCTGATAAACCCGCCCGTATAGAAGTCGAAAGTCGCAGGGTGCTGGAATTTTACATATCTAGTACAACTGCTGTATCGTATTTATCACTGATTGTAAGAAATAGATTAACTCAGAATTTTTCATGCGGCGAGATTCGATATTCAACAAACTTTTTCAACAATCTCCTACTTTGCTATGGCATTTTACTACGACCATCGAGAAGAAATCGATCTGCGGATCGCTGAAGCAGAAGCTATAGCAAAAGCAGAACGAAGAAAAAATCCTTCGCTGTTGCAAGCAAAGCTTGATGCGGCGAGAAATTATGTCTGAGTGCATTTGGTTCCATCTGGATGAAAATGTCGCTTGATTTACTACCAACCGATCGAGCCAATAATTGTAAAAGGTTCACCCCTTTGAAGTCTTAATCTTCCATCGTTGCATCAACTTCATGCTATTGAGATTGGGATGCTATTTGTGCTCAGGTCAATCTTTAAGTCGATCTCATCAATTGTGTATCGAGTTCTGAATACTGAGAAAACAAGCTGTCAATACTGGCTAGCTTCGCTTTATAAACTAGTGCTGTAGCAATAATTAAACGATCGAAGGGGTCTTTGTGAACAGGCGATCAGCTAACAGCTTGGTAAGCGATTTTGGCAGTCAGTGGAAACAAGGTAATACCTGTTGGTTCCAAAGCATCCTCAAGCCAGCGATCTACGCTACAAGGCAATTCTAGTCGCCTCCTTTGCTGTGCTAAAGCGACCTCATAGCAGGATACAGGTGAAACACCTACTTGGTCAGCAGTTTCGATCGCCTCTCGCCAGTGAGATGGAAATAGCTCGAATTCCTGGGTGACAAACCAAATCCAAATATGAGTATCTAGAACAATTACTTGAGACATTCCCAGTCTTGTTCTTCAATCACAGGACTAATCAAATCAGCCAAGGTTTTACCTTTACCTGCGATTGAAGCAGGAGGAGTCCGACGCTTTACTGATGGCGTGGTATCTTCTAAAATCGTCACAATTACACGGGCAGATGATGGTTTCGGCTCGTCTGTTAACCATTTTAGTTGACCATTTTCAATCATCGCTACGTAACTTTTAAGCATTGTTATGTCAATATCTTACAAAAATTATTTTATGACCTTACGATTGAGTCTACTGACTTTATGAACTATGCTTAATATGCAAACTATCTGTTAGTTTTTCTGGTAGCGATCGCCAACGAAAAGTCAAAAGTTAAAAGTCAAAAGTCAAAACGTCTTCGATTCGCAATGGCGATCGCTGTTTGAGCGAAGCAGAAGCGGAACGGCAACGGGCAGAACAGCTAGCCCAACGACTGCGGCAGCTAGGAGAGGAGTTGTAGGGGCGATCGGCTAGATCGAGCTAGTTGAATTTGTTGTTTAGGTGTGAAGTTAAGGTTTCTTAACTAAGTACTTCTCGATATCATCCAATACGGCATGAGATGCAAAAAAATCAAAGCCGTACCAAGTATGGAAATCAACAAGATACACTCGATCGCGTTGAACAGCCTTAATCTTTGACCATAGAGGTTTGCGTTGAAAATACTCAAGGGTAGAGCGATCGTTTTCTCTGTATGTTCCAATAAAAAGAACATCGCTATCAATTTCGGCTAAACTTTCCTCAGAAATTGGTAATGCTAGCTGATTAGACAATTTAGGAGACAATAACCCAATATCGTTCAATATTGTGCCAGAAAAGGAATCTTTAAGATTAAGATATAATCCATTACTAACATGGACAAATGATGCATGAAATGGCTGACTGTAGTTTTTTTGTGGAGCGTCGTGCAAAGTAACTAATGCCTGTTTCAGTTTTTCCACTCTTTGGTAGTATCCATTTAAAAGTTGCTCGGCTAGTTCTGTTTTTCCAAAAACCTTTGCAGTTTCTTTCAAGTGTTGTTTCCAATCTCGTGAAATTTCTGCCCAGGGAACTAATACAGTAGGAGCAATTTGTGACAGTTGCTTGTAAATTCCTCGCATTGAAGGATCGGAAACACTAATAATAAAGTCGGGCTTAATCAGCAGAATTTTCTCTAAATTGGGCTGACTAGAAAAACTATGTAAAGCAATGCCTTCGATTTTCTCTGCTAAGTGCGGAGTAGGTTCTAAGATACCCTCTCTAGGAGACCATATTCCTGCGGCGATCGGCTTGATACCCAAAGCAACGGTGTCAGCAAGACTCAGAACATCTAAAGCAAAAATTCGTTGAGGATTGAGCGGAACGCAGGTTTCTCCCATTGGATGTTGTACAATGCGACAATTTTCTGCTGAAGCTGGAGATCTGGCATCTTGGTAGCTACTCTGGCTACAGGCACAAACCAGCACAAATGTGATAATTCCCAGACAGAGCAGATAGGTGAGATGATGTAAAAACCTCTTCATGAAAACCCTAATTCAAAACTCCCAGGAAATTGTTCCTTGCACGGTGAATGGCGTACCAGGATGAACGCGCAACCGATTGAAAGCACTTTCAAAATAATCAATGTCGAAGAGGTTGTTGAAATTGAGAGCAGCACGGAATGCGTCTCGCTTGTAGAAGATAGCAGCATTTGTTATTAAGTAGCTGGGAACTTCAAATGTATTCTCTCTATCTCCGGCGCGATCGCCTACATAGAAAAGTCCTAAACCAAAACCCAAACCTTGCAAGTCTCCTTGTTGAATTTCATAAGTTGTCCACAAGCTAGCAGCATGAGGAGTTGAAAGTTCTACACGGTTGCCTACTGGAATGACGTTATCTTCTGTGACTTCTGCATCGTTGTAAGCATAACTAGCAAAAATATTCCACCCTGGTAAGATTTCACCTGCAAGATTAAGTTCGATGCCTCGGCTGCGCTGTTCCCCTGTTTGAACCTCGAAGCCTATATTATCGGGATCTTCGGTTGTAACATTTGATTGGGTAATGTTATACCACGCCAATGTGGTCGAAAGTCTGTCGTTCAAATCTGCTTTAACTCCGATTTCAAACTGAGTCCCTCTAGTCGGCTCAAATTCTCTACCGTCAAAAGATTGACCGATGGATGGCTCGAACGAGCGACTGTAGTTAGCGTAGAGGGAAATAGGCGGAATTGGCTGATATAAAATACCCAAACGGGGACTAAAAGCATCTCCCGACTGATTTGTTTCTGTATCGGCGATCGAGTCTGTGTCAGTTTGCTCAAAGATATCGAATCGACCGCCTAAAAGTAGCTTTAAGTTGTCCGTAATTGTCACTCGATCCTGCACTATCAAACCAAGTTCTTCTGTCTCGTTCTTGTTATCATATTCAGACCCAGGTATGACTGCTCCAGGTGGTTGACCGTAAATTGGATCGAACAAATCGAGGGGAGCGATTTCTCTATTTTGACCGCTAAACTCACCAGTTACTCTACCCAAATCCAAGCCAAACAATAACTGATGCTGGATTGAACCCGTTGCGAAATTACCAATAACATCGGTCGAAAGCCTATAGTCGCTCTGCTCAGAACGCTCATTTAAATATATTCTCTCAAGTGTCCGGTTATCAGGTAAAAGCGCAGTAGGGAAAGTTCCTCCCTTACCATCATCACCGAAGTAAGCAGAAAAGTATCTAGTATATTGAAAGGCATTTCTTAACGACCAATTCTGATTAAATTTATGCTCTAATGTGTATCCAATTCTGGAACTTTCAGCATCAAGAGTACCTTCGTTGACGTTGCGATCGCGGGGTATTTCTCCATTAGGATTAGAATCTATAGTTCCAATTAAGGGCAATCCAAAAGTAATGGAGTCAAATTTGACATCTGCGTAGCGACCTTCAAGGGTTAATTTTGTATTTTCTGTGAACGCAAAACTCACTGCCGGAGCAATTACTAGACTTGTAGTGTTGGTCAAGTCAGTAAATAAGCCCTGATCTCGATAAGAAGCATTCAATCGATACAGGACATTCTTAGATTCGTCTAATGGTCCAGATAAATCCACTTCACCACGATAAAAATCAAAATTACCAATGGTTGCCTCGACGAAGTAGTAAGGATCGCGTAGGGGCTGTTTTGTCACCAGGTTGACCGTACCCCCTGGCGCTGATGAACCGAATAAAATCGAGTTGGGACCCAGAAGGACTTCGATCCTGTCATATCCTGTCAGGTCAGATCCAATGGTAGAAGAATTTAAAGAATCTTTGAAACCGTTTACCGTTACTGGGGTAAAAAATCCCCGAACTTGTAACCGCAATGAGTCAAAGTTAGTAGGAGCAGAATTACGGACACTTGGGGCATTGAGGAGCGCACTAGTAAGGTCGGCGCGTTGATCGCGTAGCACTTCTTGGGGAATGACTTGAATCGACTGGGGAATCTCCCGCAAGGGTGTGTCGGTTCGAGTTGCAGTCGTCGTATCAGGGACGTTATATCCTGCTTCCTGCTGCCCTGTAACGACAATTTCTTTTTCCTCGTCTTCCCCTACCACTGGTTTATCAGTTTCGCCCGACGGTGCTTGAGGTTTTTGCCCTTGCGGTGTAGAAGCTGCACTGGCAACGCCGAAAATTAAACCCTCCGTCGGACTGTCGTACAACTGAATCGCTGGTAAACCCGTTGCACCTGTCACTGTCACCCGAATATTGTTACCAGCAGTCTGAGTCACGCTGACGCGAGTAATGCCACTGGCTGGGTTATCTTGGCGAAATTCTTGTCTTTGGGGTAGAGCTAATACGGCATCGGGAATGTTAGCAATATATGACTTACCTAAAGCGATCGCCCTTGGTTGGAGTGCTTTACCTTGCGGAGTCTCTAATATTACCTCAATTCCAGTTTCAGTAGGGTTGAGTCTCACCCCTGTGACTTGAATTGGAGATTGGGCGAGTTGTCGATTCCCCCAACCCCCCTTATTAAGGGGGGCATGAGATTTCGCGTTTTCCCCTTTTGCTTCGTTGCCTGTCTCTTCTGCCACAGCAGGCGGGGCAACTAAGCACAGAACAACACCAGCCATCAACACCGATCGCCACAGATGATTTAACATCACACCGCACTAAAATTAAGAATCTTTTGCAATAGTAAGAGACTACCGAAGTCACTGCGATCGCAAAAGATACATTGGTGGGCTAGCGGGAACTTTTTTGGTGGGTTAGACGGAGCATTTGTGTCGCATGAGAAACTCTCTAGGGCTCACTCCAAACTGCTTGCGGAAAGCCGCAGCAAAGTGATGGCGATCGCTAAATCCCACCGCTTTCATCACTTCTGATACTGCCATTTGTCCTGTTGTTAGCAATTGACGCGCCTGCTCTAGTCGATATTTATGCAGATAGGCAAACACAGTTGTACCAAAAACCTGCCGAAATCCGCGCTTGAGCGTGTATTCATTCAGCTGTGCCTGCCTCGCTAAATCAGGTAAAGAAGGCGGCTGGTGTAGGTTTTGCAACAGCAGCGTTCTGGCGTAGTGAATCCGCTCCAAAGTTCCTGCATTTAGTGGCTTAATAGTCCGTTCTCCCATCTGTATTTCGCTTTCTTGCCCCAAAACCAGACTGACTAACTCTAGTGCTTTGCTCTCCAGATACATTCGCTTCATAATTCCCTGAAACGGACACTGCAAGATTTGCCACATTACGCTTTCCATTGAGGGGGTAATCTTAGCAACGCGGGTGTAGCGTTCTCGCTCATTAGGTCTAATGAGTTGCTGAAGTCCCACAGGCAATTGTCCGTTGGAATTACCAACGAACGATCGCAGCGTTTCGGGCTGCATGTAAACCGTCACCTCCAAAGCCTTTTGCTTTGGACCAACGTTCGATTCTTTCGGCGCAAGTCCGCTACCGTAAAGCGCAAATTCTCTGTCACCAACGATTGTCTGTTTATCCTCATGCTGTCCAGACAGATGACAGTGAAATTTTAATCGGCTTGGGAGTTCGGGGCAATGGAGAATCAGGCGATCGCACAAGCGAAAATTTGAGATTTCTAACCCTAACCCTTGACGCAACTCGATCCACCGCATGTATCCATGTCCGACTAGCTTAGGAAGTTGCCAAGTAACATCTAACGGGTCGAGCGGATCGTATTGGGCAGTTTCGTTTACTTCTTGTTGCAGATCTTCCCATGCTTGCAGCGAGATGGTGATGGTCATTATATTGCTTGAGCAAGTGATATTTGCAAATCAATAGCAGATTTTTCTTAATAAGAAACTTTATTATTTAGTGAGTCAGAATAGCAAGTGGAGCAGAGTATAATCCAGAATTTGCGCTCCGTTTCCCTGCTACGATAGTTAACCCGACAAGACTTTATCCAAATCACCCAATATGTCACAGCAGCAATACCGAATCGCGCTTTTACCTGGGGATGGCATTGGTCCCGAAATCATCCAAGTAGCGGTAGAGGTGCTAAAGCTAGTGGGAGAACAACTTAATATTGGATTTGCGTTTCAAGAAGCCTTAATTGGTGGTGCAGCGATTGACGCTACAGGCGAACCTCTACCAGAGAAAACATTAGAAATTTGTCGTAACAGCAATGCGGTATTGTTAGCTGCGATCGGTGGTTACAAATGGGATAACTTACCGCGCCACCAGCGCCCTGAAACGGGGTTATTAGGGCTGCGATCGGGTTTAGGTCTATTTGCCAATTTGCGCCCCGCCAAGATTCTGCCACAGCTAATTGATGCCTCTTCCCTGAAACGAGAAGTCGTAGAAGGGGTAGATATTATGGTGGTGCGAGAACTGACAGGGGGAATTTACTTCGGACAACCCAAGGGCATTTTTTCCAGCGAAACAGGAGAAAAGCGGGGAGTTAATACGATGGCTTACGCCGAGTCAGAAATCGATCGCATCGGACGAGTTGCATTTGAAACGGCGCGAAAACGCAGGAACAAACTCTGTTCTGTCGATAAAGCGAACGTGTTGGAAGTTTCTCAACTGTGGCGCGATCGCATCACTGCCCTTGCCTCAGAATATCCCGATGTCGAACTCACTCACATGTATGTCGATAACGCTGCCATGCAGCTAGTTCGCAACCCGAAACAATTCGACACAATAGTTACAGGCAACCTTTTCGGTGATATTCTCTCAGACGAAGCAGCTATGCTGACAGGTAGTATCGGGATGTTACCCTCCGCTAGTCTAGGTTCTAGTGGTGCAGGAGTTTACGAACCCGTCCACGGTTCCGCCCCCGATATAGCCGGACAAGACAAAGCAAATCCTCTAGCACAAGTTCTCAGTGCTGCTATGATGTTACGCTACGGCTTAAACCAACCAGAGGCAGCCGATCGCATCGAGCAAGCAGTATTAAGAGTTTTAGACAGAGGCGATCGCACGGGCGATATCATGTCCCCTGGTATGAATTTACTGGGCTGTCGGGCAATGGGTAAAGCACTGATTGAGGAATTAACCAAAGGATGATAGGTAATTGGTTATTTGTCATTGGTCATTGGTCATTGGTCATTAGTCATTGGTAGTGATTCTTCATTGATAACTGACAACTGACAACCAAAAAGGGTGACAAACCTAGATGCACCAGCTATAACTTAAGAATAATTTTAGATAGAGATGGAGCAATTTTGTGGTATATGCTGGATCGCGGAGAACTGAAGACCCCTCTCATCCCCTAAATTACCCTGTGTTGATCGACCCTACAATCTTGAAAGTAGCTCGTCAAATTTACCGCGACTACTGCGAAACTCACGCCTCAAATGCCAAGCGCCCATCAGGAGTTGTTGTCAATCAATTAACTTATCAGGGTAAGGTTCTCTTTTCCACTCAACCGATCCTGTTACCCCAAGAACGCTTCATCCCCATCGCCCAAATCGAAGCAGAAAACCCATAAGTTAAGTTGTAAGTCGTAAGTCGTAAGTCGTAAGTTAGAACTTACTGCACTCTTACCCCTTACCCTTGATTCCTTACCCCTCATAAATGGATACTCTCCTTGCCATACCAGTTGCAGTTATAGTTTTTGCTCTTGGAGCGTCTATTGGTAGCTTCATCAATGTTGTAGTTTATCGCGTACCAGCAGGGTTATCCGTTCTCTATCCGCCTTCTCGCTGCCCTCATTGCTTGCATCGGCTAGGAAAAGAAAATTTACCAGTGCTAGGGTGGCTGTTACTGCAAGGGCGCTGTAAGTACTGTAGAAATCCAATTTCCATTCGCTATCCACTTATTGAAGCAGTCACGGGACTGCTATTTCTATCAATTTTTTGGACGTTTGATATTTCAGCTCAAACCCTCGGTTATTGGGCTTTTGCCAGTTGGTTGCTGGCACTATCGCTGATCGATCTAGATACGATGACATTGCCCAACCCCCTAACACAATCGGGATTAGTTCTGGGTTTGATATTTCAACTAGCTATGGGTTATTTAGTTCAAGGCACTTGGGCAGGAGCAATTCATCAACTCATGGCTGGTGCGATTGGAGCTGTATTGGGAATTTGGTTGTTTGATGCCATTATCATCGTGAGTTCCATCTGTCTCGGACAAACCGCAATGGGTGGAGGGGATGCGAAATTAGCCGCCATGATGGGTGCTTGGTTGGGCTGGAAATACTTACTCTTATCGGGTTTTCTGGCTTGTGCTTTGGGTGCATTTGTCGGCGGAGGCGCGATCGCCCTTGGGATACTCCATCGCCGCCAACCAATGCCTTTCGGTCCCTTTCTCGCCCTCGGCGCAGTCATCACCGTGTTTGCTGGTGAAGCCATTCTTTCGACTTACTTCCGGTTGATGTTTCCTACTATGTAGGTATGTAGGGGTGACTGTATAGGGGTGAGGAGTGAGGAGCGAAGGAAAGAAGGTGGTGCGTGATGAATGGGGTGTAGGGGAGCCAGTGCGGTGCGGGGGTTCCCCCGTTGAAGCAACTGGCGTTGTGGGGTGTGGGGTGTAGGGTGTAGTAAGTAGTATTTTTGCTCTCTTCTCTCCCTTGTCCCCCTTGTGCCCCTTCGCCCCCTAATCCCCACTCCCTTCGGTCGTGGGGAAGAGCGAGTTCCCCCTTGTCCCCCTCACCCCTAGCCCCTGATTCTGGTAACATGATCTTGTGAACTGGATGACGCTAAGGACGACGAGTTGGCGCTGGGAAGCAGAACTGATGCAACAGCTCTTAGAGGCGCATGGCATTCCAACACGGATATTAGATTTGGGTAGTACAAGCTATTTTGGTGCAGGCAGTCCTGCCGCTTTGCAAGTCTATGCAAAGGATCGGTGGACTGCCTTACTGCTATTGAGTCCAATTGAAGAGGAGTAAAGTAGCACTAAAAAATGTCAGAATATCTAAGTTTAAGTTTAATAACACGAGAGTAACTAAAGTAACCAAAATAAGGTATCGAAGTTACAGAAACTAGAAGTGTAGGGCATAAACGCTGTTTACAAATTTCATAACTGGTAGAAGATCGAGATAAACATGGCTACTAACGACGAATCTCGCGGTTTAATGTCTTTACTTGACTGGTTTGCCAATCGCCGCAAATCTGGTTCTATTAGTCAAGAACGGCACGAGCGTGACATTGCTGATGGATTGTGGAATAAATGCCCTGAATGCGGGGTTCTGGCTTACAACAAGGATTTGATGGCAAATCAAATGGTTTGTTTGGAATGTGGGCATCATATGCGGGTAGATAGCAACGAACGTATCCGCCAGTTGATCGATGCCAACACCTGGAAGCCAATTGATGAGAATTTGCGTCCCGCCGATCCACTACAATTTCGCGATCGCAAAGCCTATAGCGATCGCTTACGGGAATACCAAGAAAAAACTGGTTTAAATGATGCCGTGCAAACAGGTTTCGGTAAAATTGACGGTTTACCAGCAGCCCTTGGCGTGATGGATTTTCGCTTTCTCGGCGGTAGTATGGGTTCGGTGGTAGGTGAAAAACTCACCCGTTTAATTGAACAAGCAACCCAGAAGCGATATCCTGTAGTAATTGTCTGTGCCTCTGGTGGTGCGAGAATGCAAGAGGCAATGCTCAGCTTGATGCAGATGGCAAAAATTTCCGCCGCCTTAGAACGTCATCGCGCTGCCCAATTGCTATATATTCCAGTATTAACCAATCCAACGACTGGCGGCGTGACTGCGAGTTTTGCCATGTTAGGCGACATCATCTTGGCAGAACCAAAAGCAACAATCGGTTTTGCCGGACGACGGGTGATCGAGCAAACCCTGCGTCAAAAACTCCCAGATAATTTCCAAACGGCTGAAGACGTACTAGAACACGGTTTCGTCGATGCGATCGTTCCTCGTACCCAACTTAAGAAAACTTTGGCTCAGTCGATCGCCCTACATCAACCACTTACTACTGCTCCAAATCTGGTACATCTAGAAGGCATAGCTCTTAGTTCGAGTATTTCTAGCTAAATTAGCGTCTAGAGGTTAAGGACTAGCACGCGAAGTCAGAAGTCGTAGGGGCGGGTTTTTTCAAGATATCTACGAAAGAACAAATAATTCTATGGCTAAATCCGCCCGTACAGAAGTCAAAAACCTTGGCAAGCGGTTGCGAAGGGTTTTCTGTGTATTAAAGCTGCGCAATTCTACTAATATTAGATGCTGTGATTCAAGGGCTATTTGTTTTTGCTGTTCTGCATAACGGCAGAAGCAAAGTTTTCTGTCTCGTCTAGCCACAGAGTTTGCTAGTGGAAACTTTTAACAGTAAATTTACAATTCTTCATATAAAATTCATAAATCCGTCTTTCCCTAGCCCCTAGCCTCTAGTTCTCAGTCCCTTCTTCTTCCAGGTTTAGGAAACAAATTGTGCAGTGACATGGTATTCATACATAATTAGAGCGTCTGTCTCAATCTCTAATTGTTTCTAAACAATCGTTCATTATGGGTTTTGCCGATTTGTCCATTGCAGAAATCGCAGCGGACTATAACCTTCCCGCAGTGGAGGTCATGGTTTTGTGCGATCGCTTGGGAATAGCTTATAAAAATCCTCAGACCCGTCTAGCTTTGGAAGATGCTAAGGCAGTTATCAGTCAAATTTTGTCTCAAAGGCAAAGCTCTGAAGCTAGCGATCGTCAGTGAAATCGAACTAGAGATTGAGCAAACCGGAACAAGTGCTGTGTTGAGCGTCCAAATTTTAGGAGAACCATGTTCAAAAGATTAATCGGGCTAGTAATGGCGACTGTGATGTTAGCATTTGGGCTAGTTGTTGGCAGCGCCGCCGCAGTTGAGATGAGCGAAGCTATCCGTACAGTGCCACTGAATGACAAGGGTGACACTACGGTACTGAGCCTCAAACAGGTGCAGGAAGGCAAACGCCTATTTAACTACGCCTGCGCTCAGTGTCACGTTGGTGGTGTAACCAAGACTAACCAAAACGTCGGGCTAGACCCGGAAAGTCTAGCCGGAGCTTCTCCATCCCGCAACAACATTGAAGGGTTGGTAGATTATATGAAAAATCCTACTACCTATGACGGAGAGGAGGAAATCGCCGAAATCCATCCCAGTATCAAGAGTGCGGATATTTACCCAGCGATGAGAAATTTACGGGATGAGGACTTAACAGCGATCGCCGGACATGTTCTGCTTCAACCAAAGATTTTGGGTGACAAGTGGGGAGGCGGCAAAATCTATTATTAAGTTGTTTGTCATTTGTCGCGTGTTGTTTGCCATAAACTGGTGACTCATGACTGTTAACCATTGACCATGAACCAATGACCTATCGTTTGTTTGGCTGTCTGTTTTTTTCTCTCATAGTTTGCCTGGGAGTGCTACTGCTGCCAAGTACTCCTGCTCAAGCTGCGATTGACTCCTACGTGGCTCGGTATTTACATGTCACTGAGCCAATCGATTTGGAAGTGAGCGATCGCGAGACTCGTTCGTTTTCACCAGAAGAAATATCCCAAGGGAAGCAGTCTTTTTCACAAAGCTGCCAGACTTGTCACGTTGGTGGTAGCACCATATCTTTTCCAGAAGTTTCACTCTCTTTGGAAAAGCTGAAAGGAGCCATGCCATCGCGGGACAATATTAACGGTTTAGTTGCTTATATGCGTAAACCAATGACTTACGACGGCAGCGAGGAAACTTACTGGTGTCGCGAAGTCCCTGAAAGCTGGTTGACACAAGCACAAGTGGAAAATCTAGCAGCTTTTATTTTGACAGCAGCCAAAAAAGCTCCTGGCTGGGGTACAGAAACCTTCTAATTTTGTAGAAGTCAGGAGACAGAAGACAGGAAAAATTTAACATAGGCAGTATAAGGGGTGTTGTGTCCGCTTTACAGTAGCGGTGCAATGCCCCTTATTGTTGGAATCAGCAGATTGTCAATATGAACTGCTTAACGCGGTAGTATTGCAAACGAATTAACTGCAGCTCCTGTCGCACCTCTGATTCTAGGTGGATTCAGGACTAAAGGAAACTCGTAAACGCCCTCTTGAGCCAATGCTTGTGATAACTCTTCTAGATTTAAATTTTCTACAATGTAGATTCCGTTATCTGCAATTAGCGTGCGATGCACTGGAAAGACCGTTCCTGTGGCGGGAAGCACCTCAAAGACTAACTGATCGTCCCCTACCAGAAAAACTTTCTTCTTCGCCAGCCAACGAGCCGCTGCTTCGCCTGGACCTGGAAGAGGTTCTGAAAACTTTGTCGGTTCGGTGTTGAAAAACTTCCCATAGCCAGTCCTAATTAATACTGAGTCACCCGATTGAATTTCAACTCCTTCCGCTCGCGCCGTTGCTTCTAGGTCTGCGACAGTAATCTCCTGTCCCGCTGCAAGTGTCTCCACTCCTTTGAAACGGGCAACATCCAGTAAAACTGCTCGGTTGACAAACTGCTCTTTCGGGTAGGCTTCGACTCCTAGCTTTGTCAGTCCCAGATCGCTTTCGCTAGTTGCAGCATCTATGTCCCCAAATAGCTTGAGATTATTTGAAATATGACCGATCGCATCGATAGTGGGTGCGCCATGTTGTCCGCTAAAATCCATCTTATCTGTGGCAAAGCCAATCCCACCCGAAACCGTACCAAAAGTCTGAGTGTGTCTCGCTAATAGACTAATTGAGTAAGGGGTATTTGTCGGAAACAACGGCGAATTAGTATCCCAAGTGAAATTCAGTTCAATTATTCTAGCTGCACTCACCGATTCAATCAGTCTATCGAAAGCTTTTCGACGATTTTTCGCCCGACTCTCTTGTTTTGTCAAAACAGGCAGAGAGGCAAAAAAGTTGTTTTCATTGTTTACCCCTTCATCAAGGGCAATGCGATCGCTTGTCACAGAACTGACTCGTTGTGGCTGAGTTGTAGCGGCTACCACGAACGAGTGAGTCAGAATTACGCCAGCAGAAAGAATCAATATCCCAATCAAAAACAGATATCGCTTCATAAAAATTAGCTGATTTAGATAACGCAGTAACTCTGTATTAGAGTAGCTAGATTATTCCATATATCTTGAAAAAATACCGCGTTTCTAAAAGTAGTTCTCAATCTCCTCATAGAGATATCTAAAGTTTAAGCCCAGGGTAGACTGATAACTGATAACTGATAATCGATCGCCGACTATGAGGGAACAAAAACTATTTGAGGAGCTAACAAACATACATCATCCGTTTGAACTAAACGCCCGATACCCAAAAAGCGATCGCCCTCATTTTCAACTCGTAAACAAGTATCGTTTGTCATAGTAACGGGAACTTCTGGGTAGGGAATTTTTTGACCCAAACACCACTTACGCGCAACTGGCTCTGATAAATTAACGCTAGGAAGATGTTGTAAAGCTTTAGCAGGAGGAATAGGCTCGAATGTGCCTCGCTCTAGCTGTGTGGCTAATTCATCTAAACTGAGACTTGCAGCAATTTCAAAACCGCTACTACGAGTACGAGTTAATGCTGCTAGCGTTCCACCAGTACCTAACGCCGCACCTAAGTCCCGCGCGATCGCCCGAATATACGTTCCCGCACCACAAGCGATCGCCACTTCCAATTTCGGAAAATCTCCCGCTTGCCAGTTTAAAATTTCAATCTTATATACCTCTACCGTGCGCTCTGGCACGTCTACTTCCTCTCCTGCTCGTGCCAAGTCATACAACCGCTTTCCCCCTACCTGGATGGCGCTATATTTGGGTGGTATTTGAACGATCTTGCCTTGAAATTGTTTGAGTTTTGGAACAATCTGCTCTAGGCTTAGATCTGTTGCTGGCTGGGAAGTCAGGATCTCTCCTTCTAAATCGTCAGTTGTGGTTGTGATGCCAAGTTGAATCGTAGCTCGGTAAGCTTTGTCTTGAGGCAAAAACTGTAATAACCGCGTAGCTTTGCCGATCGCAATTGGCAAAACGCCACTAGCCGCAGGGTCTAGCGTACCCCCATGCCCTACCCGCGACGTATGCAACAATCGCCTGACCCGCGCCACGCAGTCATGGGAAGTCCAATCTAGCGGTTTGTTTAAATTAATAAATCCTTGCACGAATTAGTTGTCAGTTACTTTAGTGACTTATGACTTACGACTGCTCTTACCTAGCAGGTTTGACTACTAATACAGAACAAGGAGCATTTTCCACTACTTGACTGCTAACAGAACCTTGAATGATTCGTTTTACTCCAGTCAAGCCGCGACTGCCGATCGCAATTAGGTCAGCTTGATAAATGTTTGCTAACCGAATAATTTCTTCAGCAGGATCGCCCGTAACGATCTCGATGATGCTTTCTCCTGGTATTTTTGCTTGGTAAGATTGCAGTTGCTTTTCTATTTGTAAATAGGGTAGTCCTTCCGCTACGGCTTGGGGGCGATCGCTGACAACTTCTTGACTTAACTCGACCGCAGGGACAACATGCGCGAGAACCACCTTTGTCGTCTGCTGGAGTTGCAGTTCTTCCAAACTCTGAATCACTCGTTCCTGAATTTCCGAACCGTCAAGAGCCACTAAAATCGTCTTTAGCACCGCCAAACCTCCCATACTACAGTTACCAGTTATCAGGTATCAATTCTCAGTTTGCAGTAAATCGTGGTGCGCGGTCACTGGTGACTGTTTACTGGTCACTGTTCGCTGGTCACTGTCCATCCTTTTCACCAGTTCCGATTTGCCAATCTCCCGCCTGCAAATCTTGCATTCGCAACCGCACAGAATCAGCGTGAGAAGGCAGTCCTTCGGTTGTTGCGAGGGTATCAATTGCCCCTGCAACTTTTTGGAGTGCTTCCGGCGTGTACTGAATCACACTAGAGTGTTTGAGGAAAGTTTCTACCCCCAAAGCGGAAGCATAACGAGCAGCACCAGAAGTAGGTAACGTGTGGTTGGGACCGGCTAAGTAGTCTCCTACAGCTTCTGGGGTAGAATTACCCAAGAAAATCGCTCCTGCATGGCGGATCTGCTCTAACAGCGCCCAAGGATCGGCTACTTCTAATTCTAGGTGTTCGGGGGCAAACTCGTTCGATAGTTGAGCCGCAGTATTGAGCGAGTCCACGACTGCGATCGAACCATAGTGGGCGATCGCTTTTTCCGTCAGCGTCCGGCGCGGGTGATTGACTAACTGGCGCTCGACTTCTGTTTGAACTTGCTTAGCCAAACTCGCATCTGTCGTTAACAATATTGCCGCTGCCATTGGGTCGTGTTCTGCCTGGGCTAACAAGTCGGCAGCAACGTGGACGGGGTTAGCCTGTTCGTCGGCAATAATTAGGACTTCCGAAGGTCCGGCTAAAGAATCGATTCCCACCGTACCGTAGACGAGTTTTTTCGCTAGCGTCACGTAAATATTACCAGGTCCCGTAATCACATCGACTTTCGGCAGTGTTTCCGTACCGTATGCCAAAGCCGCGATCGCCTGCGCTCCCCCGACGCGATAAATTTCTTCAATTCCTGCTTCCTGAGCCGCCACTAGCACCGCCGGATTCATGGTTTTTCCCATCCCTGGCGGAGTGACGATGACACAGCGCTTCACCCCAGCCACTTTTGCTGGAATTGCGTTCATCAACACCGTACTGGGGTAGGCAGCTCGCCCTCCAGGGACATACAGCCCCGCGCTATCCACTGGGGTGTATCGCTTACCTAATACCACCCCGTCCTCGTCGAAATGTACCCAAGATTTAGGGACGCGCTGGCGGTGAAATGCCTCGATCCGCCGACAGGCGAGCTGGATAGCGCTGAGTAATTCTTGAGACACCTGTTGGTAAGCCGCATCCAGTTCCGAGCCGCTCACGCGCAGGTCTTCTGGTTTCAGCGTTTGTTGGTCAAATTCTTCAGTGTAGTGAATTAAGGCGCGGTCTCCTTGGCGCTTCACGGTCTGAAGCACCTCCCGAACCGTCGCTTCCTTATGAGCCACTTGTTCGTCGTGGGTGCGATCGCAGATCCGCTGGAGTTCGGCTCTTACCTCAGCCTGCTGAGTGATGATTCGCAGCATGGAGTTCGGGATGCTAATCTAGGAATTGCCTGCTGGGGAACAAAACTATACTATATCCGCCTGACGGCGATTATGGTTTATTTGTTCTTGCTTCTCTAGCTTAACCTGGATTTTTAGTAGAATCGCAATCTTGTCAATCTAGGTGCTATATTAGTACATCTAGGATTTTGTCTAATTTACGTTCCCTAACTTAACTGTGGCTAATACAAAGTCTGCTATCAAGCGCGTTCAAATTGCCGAGCGTAATCGGCTGCGGAATAAAGCATATAGCTCAGCAGTCAAAACGCTGATGAAAAAGTATTTCAGTACTCTGGAAGCTTACGCCGCCAATCCTACTCCAGAGCTGAAGCAAGAAGTCCAACAACGGATGTCGGCAGCATACAGCAAAATCGACCGAGCCGTAAAGCGGGGCGTACTCCATCGTAATAATGGAGCTAGGAAAAAATCCCGTCTGGCTAAGCAACTCAAGCAGTACGAAATGGCTAAAACTAGTGGTTAGTGGCTAGTGGCTAGTGGCTGGTTTTAAGTACTTGCTACTCCCTACGACCCGAATCCCTACTCCCTAGTTATGCAATTGATCGACTCTCACGTACATCTCAACTTCGACGTGTTTGAACCGGATTTGGCAGCCGTGCGATCGCGATGGCAAGCAGCAGGAGTCGTACACTTGGTTCATTCCTGTGTCGAACCAGCAGAATTTGCCAGCATCAGGGCGATCGCGCAGCAATTTCCTGAAGTCAGCTTTGCCGTGGGGTTACATCCACTAGATGCCCACAAATGGACGGAGAGTATGTCAACAGAAATTTTGTCCTTGGCGTGTAGTAACGATCGAGTCGTGGCAATCGGCGAGATGGGACTGGATTTCTATAAAGCAGAAAACCAAGAGCAACAGCGAGAAGTATTTGAAGCGCAATTGGAGATCGCAGCTACCCTCAACTTACCTGTTATTATCCATTGTCGGGAAGCAGCCGCACAAGTTAGAGAGATATTACAGTTGATGAAGCAGCGTCACGGCGAGAAAATTCGCGGGGTCATGCATTGCTGGAGCGGAACTCCAGAGGAAACTGCCTGGTTTCTAGATTTGGGGTTTTATATAAGTTTCAGCGGCATTGTCACGTTTAAGAATGCTCGTACCGTTCAAACAGCAGCACAGATGGTAAGCAGCGATCGCCTGTTGATTGAAACTGATTGTCCGTTTTTGGCTCCAGTTCCCAAGCGAAAAGAGCGACGCAACGAACCGGCTTTCGTCTGGCATGTCGCTGAGTTTCTGGCTCACCTGCGCGGGGTTGAACTAGAAGAGATTGCAGCTCAAACAACGGCTAATGCTTGTCAACTATTCGGTTTGTCGGCGTGAACTAGCGATGAGAACAACGGCTCGGATTCGCTACACCTGCTGTCATAGGTATATTAAAAACGCCATAATGGTTAAGGAGCATGTATGAAACAATTTTTTAGCCCACCGCACAAAAGTTGGGAATATACATCATTACGCCGCCTCAACGTAAATTTTTGCTCTTACCCCTTGACAAAACATAGGTGAGAAAATAAGAGAAATTATTCTTTCGCTGTAGCAACCGGAATCTGCCGTCCCTACGATCTAATGAGCCAGAATAGACTGCTGTTTTCTTGTAACTGTCAAGTATTTGGTTTCCTGACTCAGAACACTTTTGATTTTTGCTTACGCGATCGCCTCAACGGGAAATTCCGTCAACGGCGATCGTTTAGCTGTTGTCTGCTTGATGGCTCGAGAACAGTTTAGAAATACGACTCTCGTAAAAGAATTCGGAATTTAGAACTATATGGTATACGGTACAAGCCTCTAGATTCATTCACGGAAAACCAGCAGATGCATAGCATCGACAATCCCTCCCCCACATTTATAACTCCATTCCAGTCTTGGGATTACACCCAGTCGAGGAAATAGCGTGGGTGAGATAACAATTCCGAATTCCGAATTCACAATTCCGAATTCGAGACGATCCGCCAAACACTTTCACTAGCGAGCTTCAAGACGCATGACTACAGAGATATCTAAAGAATCTACCTCCTACTTGCTGCCCGACTTGATCGAAATTCAAAAAGCTAGTTTTCGGTGGTTTTTAGAAGAAGGCTTAATTGAAGAACTCAACAGCTTCTCACCAATTACCGACTACACGGGCAAATTAGAACTGCACTTACTAGGTCAAAATTATAAACTCAAACAGCCTAAATACGATGTAGACGAAGCCAAGCGTCGCGATGCTACATATGCCGTACAGATGTACGTACCGACACGCTTGATCAATAAAGAGACAGGCGAGATTAAAGAACAAGAGGTTTTTATTGGCGACCTGCCCCTAATGACCGATCGCGGTACGTTTATTATTAACGGCGCAGAACGGGTAATCGTCAATCAAATCGTGCGATCGCCTGGAGTCTACTACAAATCGGAACTCGACAAAAACGGTCGTCGCACCTACAGCGCCAGTTTGATTCCTAACCGAGGCGCGTGGCTGAAATTTGAAACCGACCGGAACGATTTAGTTTGGGTACGCATTGATAAAACTCGTAAACTGTCGGCGCAAATTTTGTTGAAAGCACTTGCCCTGACAGATAATGAAATTTTTGATGCCCTGCGTCACCCAGAATATTTCCAAAAAACGATCGAAAAAGAAGGGCAGTTTTCTGAAGAAGAAGCCCTGATGGAATTGTACAAAAAGCTACGTCCTGGCGAACCACCAACGGTATTGGGCGGTCAACAGCTCCTCGACTCGCGCTTTTTCGATCCCAAGCGCTACGATTTAGGGCGCGTCGGACGGTACAAACTGAATAAAAAGCTGCGCTTATCGATCCCCGATACGACGCGGGTACTGACACCAACAGATATTTTGGCAGCGATCGACTACCTGATCAACTTAGAGTTCGACATGGGTAACACCGACGATATCGATCACTTGGGCAACAGACGAGTTAGAAGCGTCGGCGAGTTGCTGCAAAACCAAGTCCGCGTCGGCTTAAACCGCTTAGAACGGATTATCCGCGAACGAATGACCGTCTCGGATACAGATAACCTCAGCCCGACTTCATTGGTCAACCCCAAACCCCTGGTCGCTGCGATTAAGGAGTTTTTTGGCTCCAGCCAACTGTCGCAGTTTATGGATCAGACCAACCCCTTAGCAGAATTGACTCACAAGCGCCGCCTCTCAGCCCTCGGCCCTGGCGGATTGACGCGAGAACGGGCGGGTTTCGCCGTGCGAGATATTCACCCCTCGCACTACGGGCGGATCTGCCCGATTGAGACTCCAGAAGGTCCCAACGCGGGTCTGATTGGTTCTTTGGCAACCCACGCCAGAGTTAACCAATACGGCTTTTTAGAAACGCCTTACCGCGAAGTGAAAAACGGGCGAGTCTTGTACGATGGCGCTCCTATTTACATGACAGCCGACGAGGAAGACGATTTTCGCGTCGCACCTGGGGACGTGCCGATCGACGAACACGGTAACTTGCTAGGCGCTCAAGTCCCCGTGCGTTATCGCCAAGACTTTACCACCACCACCCCCGACCAAGTGGACTACGTGCAGGTGACACCAGTACAAATCGTCTCTGTTGCCACCAGCTTGATCCCGTTCTTGGAACACGACGACGCTAACCGCGCCCTGATGGGTTCCAACATGCAACGGCAAGCGGTCCCCTTACTCAAACCGGAGCGACCCTTAGTTGGGACGGGGCTAGAAGCACAAGCAGCGCGGGACTCTGGGATGGTAATCATCAGCCGTACTGATGGTGAAGTCAGTTATATCGATGCCACCCGCATTCGCGTCCGTGCTGCTAATGGGAGCGAAATTGAATACCAAATGTCCAAATACCAGCGCTCCAACCAGGATACCTGTCTCAACCAGCGCCCGCTCGTCCGTAAAGGCGATCGCGTTGCTGCCGGACAGGTAATTGCTGATGGTTCCTCAACTGAGGGCGGTGAAATTGCTCTGGGACAAAATATTCTAGTTGCCTATATGCCTTGGGAAGGCTACAACTACGAAGATGCAATTTTGATCTCGGAACGGTTGGTACAGGAAGACCTGTATACCTCAATTCACGTTGAAAAGTATGAAATTGAGGCACGACAGACCAAACTCGGACCCGAAGAAATTACCCGCGAAATTCCCAATGTTGGGGAAGATGCCCTGAGACAGTTAGACGAACAAGGAATTATCCGCGTTGGCGCTTGGGTAGAATCGGGCGATATCTTAGTTGGCAAAGTTACCCCCAAAGGTGAATCTGACCAACCACCAGAAGAAAAACTGCTACGGGCAATTTTCGGTGAAAAAGCGCGGGATGTACGCGATAACTCGCTGCGCGTACCCAACGGCGAAAAAGGTCGTGTAGTAGACGTGCGCGTGTTTACCCGCGAACAGGGGGACGAACTACCCCCTGGCGCTAACATGGTCGTCCGCGTGTATGTCGCTCAAAAGCGCAAGATCCAAGTTGGCGACAAAATGGCAGGACGACACGGCAATAAGGGAATTATTTCTCGCATTTTGCCTTTAGAAGATATGCCATATTTGCCAGACGGCAGACCCGTTGACATCGTGCTGAACCCATTGGGCGTACCTTCCCGCATGAATGTGGGACAAGTGTTTGAGTGCCTCTTAGGTTGGGCGGGAGCTAACTTGGGTCTGCGGTTTAAGCTAACTCCATTCGATGAAATGTTTGGTGAAGAAGCATCGCGATCGATCGTTCACGGCAAATTGACGCAAGCCAGAGAAGACACCGCTCAAGATTGGATGTACGACCCAGAAAATCCGGGGAAAATCCAAGTATTCGACGGCAGAACGGGAGAACCATTCGATCGCCCGATCACGATTGGGATGGCTTACATGCTGAAACTGGTACATTTGGTAGACGACAAGATTCACGCTCGTTCAACAGGTCCTTACTCCTTGGTGACGCAACAACCCTTGGGTGGAAAGGCGCAGCAAGGCGGTCAGCGATTTGGCGAAATGGAAGTGTGGGCGCTAGAAGCATTCGGCGCTGCCTATACCCTGCAAGAGCTGCTAACGGTGAAATCCGACGACATGCAAGGACGGAACGAAGCCTTAAACGCGATCGTCAAAGGCAAGGCTATCCCTCGACCTGGCACGCCCGAATCTTTCAAGGTATTGATGCGAGAGTTGCAATCTTTGGGGCTAGATATTGCCGTGCATAAGGTAGAAACTCAAACTGACGGCAGTACCTCTGATGTCGAAGTGGATCTGATGGCAGATCCGGCTGGTCGCCGCACTCCTTCCCGTCCTACCTACGAATCTCTCAGTCGCGAATCGTTGGAAGAAGAAGAAATTTAACTAGGAGTAAGGGGCGAGGAGCGAGGAGCGAGGGATAATTCTTATCTTCCCCTCACTCCTGACTCCTCACTCCTGACTCCTTCCTTACCCCTTACCCCTCAAATATGAGACCAGGATTATCAAATCAGTTCGACTACGTAAAAATTGCGATCGCCTCGCCTGACCGGATTCGGGTCTGGGGAGAAAGAACCTTGCCTAACGGTCAGTTGGTGGGCGAGGTGACAAAGCCAGAAACAATTAACTATAGAACGCTCAAGCCAGAAATGGACGGGCTATTTTGCGAGCGAATCTTCGGTCCGGCGAAAGATTGGGAGTGTCACTGCGGCAAGTATAAGCGCGTCCGGCATCGGGGCATTGTTTGCGAGCGTTGCGGTGTGGAAGTTACGGAATCCCGCGTCCGCCGCCACCGGATGGGTTTTATCAAACTCGCGGCTCCAGTTGCCCACGTTTGGTATCTCAAGGGTATTCCTAGTTATATTTCGATTTTGTTAGATATGCCCTTACGGGATGTCGAGCAAATTGTTTACTTTAACGCTTATGTCGTCCTCAAACCAGGCAACGCCGAGACTTTAACGTACAAACAATTGCTCAGCGAAGACCAGTGGATTGAGATTGAAGACCAACTTTACAGCGAAGATTCTACCCTAGAAGGTATAGAAGTAGGAATCGGAGCTGAGGCATTAGCGAATTTGCTCTCGGATATCAAACTGGAACCAGAAGCAGAAACGCTGCGGCAAGAAATTGGTACGGCAAAAGGACAGAAACGGGCAAAACTGATCAAACGGCTGCGGGTGATCGATAACTTTATCGCCACTGGCTCGAAACCAGAGTGGATGGTAATGAGTTATATTCCAGTAATTCCCCCAGACTTGCGCCCAATGGTACAGCTCGACGGCGGACGATTTGCTACGTCCGACTTAAACGATCTGTATCGTCGCGTAATCAACCGGAACAACCGTTTGGCGCGCTTGCAAGAGATTTTGGCTCCTGAAATCATCGTCCGTAACGAAAAACGGATGCTGCAAGAAGCCGTCGATGCTTTGATCGATAACGGTCGGCGGGGACGCACGGTGGTAGGCGCAAACAATCGTCCGTTGAAATCCTTATCGGATATTATCGAAGGGAAACAAGGTCGCTTCCGCCAAAACTTGCTCGGCAAACGGGTTGATTATTCGGGACGTTCGGTAATCGTCGTCGGACCCAAACTTAAAATTCACCAGTGCGGTTTGCCACGGGAAATGGCAATCGAGCTATTCCAGCCGTTTGTGATCCATCGTCTGATTCGCGGTGGAATTGTCAACAATATTAAAGCTGCGAAAAAACTGATTCAGCGCAATGACCCCAGCGTGTGGGACGTTTTAGAAGAGGTGATTGAAGGACACCCAGTCCTGCTCAACCGCGCTCCAACGCTTCACCGCTTGGGGATTCAATCTTTCGAGCCAATTTTGGTAGAAGGTCGTGCCATTCAGCTCCATCCTTTGGTCTGTCCGGCGTTCAACGCTGACTTTGATGGCGACCAGATGGCGGTTCACGTGCCTCTGTCCCTGGAATCGCAGTCAGAAGCAAGATTGTTGATGCTAGCTTCTAACAATATTCTGTCTCCAGCAACAGGCAGACCGATTATTACTCCCAGCCAAGATATGGTTTTGGGCTGTTACTACTTAACTGCCGAAAATCCCAACAACAATCGTGGCGCTGGCAGTTACTTTGCATCGCTCGATGACGCGATCGTAGCTTACGAGCAAGAGCGAGTAGACCTACACGCCAAAGTTTGGGTACGCTACGACGGCAAAGTAGAGACGGCGAAGCCAGACAGCGAGCCTTTAAAAGTAGAAAAGCAGGGTGACGGCACCGTGACCAAACACTTTCGCGAACGACGAGTCCGAGAGGATGGTAGCGGTAATTTGCTGTCGCAGTTCATCCTGACAACTCCTGGTCGGATTATTTACAACAAAGCAATTCAAGACTCGATTGTCAGCTAGGGATTAGGGGGCTGGGGACTAGGAAAATTTCAAAATTCGCAATTAACTCACTTCCCCTGTAAGGGCGGGTTCAACCGCAGAAGGATTTATTCCAGAACAGGTATCTTCAAAAAACCCGCCCCTACGATTCCCCACTCATCACGCGCTACGCACTACTCACTACTCACTACTCACTAAAAACATGGCAGACGGTAAGGAATTTATTTTTCGCAACCGCGTAGTTGGTAAAAGCCAGCTGAGAAATCTAATTGCTTGGTCGTTCACGACTTACGGCACTGCTCGCACGGCAGTTATGGCAGATAAGCTGAAAGATTTAGGATTTCGCTACGCGACGAAAGCAGGGATCTCAATTAGCGTTGACGATTTGATGGTTCCGCCTTCTAAGCGATCGCTCTTGGAAGCTGCCGAAGCCGAAATTAGAGCCACGGAAGCGCGTTACCAACGGGGAGAAATCACTGAGGTCGAGCGTTTCCAAAAAGTGATCGACACTTGGAACAGTACCAGCGAAGCCCTCAAAGATGAAGTGATGAGTCACTTCGAGCGGACGAATCCGCTGAACTCGGTACACATGATGTCTATTTCTGGGGCGCGGGGTTCGATCGCCCAGGTGCGGCAGTTGGTCGGAATGCGCGGGTTGATGGCAGACCCTCAAGGGGAAATTATCGACTTGCCAATTAAAACGAATTTCCGCGAAGGGCTGACCGTTACCGAATACATTATCTCGTCCTACGGGGCGAGAAAGGGTCTGGTAGATACGGCGCTGCGCACGGCAGACTCCGGTTACTTAACACGACGCTTGGTAGACGTATCCCAAGACGTGATCGTACGGGAATTTGACTGCGGTACGACCCGCGCCATTCCCGTGCGCCCGATGATGGATGGCGATCGCACTTTGATTCCGATCGGCAATCGTTTGCTGGGGCGAGTCGCGGCAGTTGATGTCATCCACCCAAAAACGAAAGAAGTTTTGGTGCAGAGAAACCAGCCCATTCATGATGAATTGGCACAGGCAGTAGACAAAGCAGGCGTTGAAGAAGTAATGGTACGATCGCCCCTCACCTGCGAAGCAGCGCGGTCGGTCTGCCAGCACTGTTATGGCTGGAGCTTGGCACACGCCAAGATGGTGGATTTGGGTGAAGCGGTGGGGATCATTGCCGCTCAAAGTATTGGCGAACCAGGCACGCAGCTAACCATGCGTACCTTCCACACGGGCGGCGTATTTACCGGAGAAGTAGCGCGACAAGCACGGGCAGAACAAGACGGTACGATTCGGATGCCGCGCAATCTCCGCAATCGTCCGTTTAGAACCCGCCACGGGGAAGACGCGCTGATGGCGGAAAACAATGGGGCGCTGACTTTGGAGCTTGCCAATGGCAGCAAAGTGAATATTCCCGTTAACCAAGGTTCGATCGTGTATGTCAATGACGGTCAGACAGTAACAGTTGGACAACTAATCGCTGAAGTCCCCGTTGGCAACCGTACCACCAGAGTTAACACGGAAAAAGTTACGAAAGACGTGGCTTCGGACTTGGCAGGAGAAGTCAAATTTGCGGATGTCGTCGCCGAGGAAAAGACCGACCGTCAAGGTAACACGACGACGACTGCATCTAGAGGCGGCTTGATCTGGATCTTGTCGGGAGAAGTTTACAACTTGCCCCCAGGTGCAGAACCCAGCGTCAACAACGGCGATCGCGTCGAAGCGAATAGCGTCTTGGCGCAGATGAAACTGACCAGCGTGCATGGGGGTGTCGTGCGCTTACCCCAAGCTGCTGATGGGGCGCGGCAGCGAGAAATTGAAATCATTACTGCCTCTGTGGTTCTCGATACGGCTACCGTGCGATCGGAAAGCTTTCAAGGTCGCGAGCATTACACGATCGAAACAAATAACGGTCAACAATTTTCGCTCTTAGCAACCCCAGGCACAAAAGTGCAAAACGGTCAAGTTGTTGCAGAGCTAATTGACGATCGCTACCGCACTGCTACTGGTGGAATTGTCAAATTTGCTGGGGTAGAAATCGGGAAAAAAGGTAAGGCAAAGCAAGGTTACGAAGTCGTCAAGGGTGGAACTTTGTTGTGGATTCCTGAAGAATCCCACGAAGTCAATAAGGATATCTCCCTGCTAATCGTCGAGGACGGCACGTATGTCGAAGCGGGTACGGAAGTCGTAAAGGATATCTTCTGCCAGAATAGCGGCGTTGTCACCGTGACTCAGAAGAATGACATTTTGCGCGAACTGGTGGTGAAGCCAGGGGAATTGCTGATGTTAGACGACCCAGAAGCAGCACTCGGCAGAGACGGAACTTTAGGTCAGCCTGGAGAAGAAATCGTCCCAGGACATACCCTATCCGAACTGCGTTATATCGAGTATGTCGAATCGCCTGAAGGTCCAGCCTTACTGCTACGTCCCGCAATCGAATATGCCGTACCAGATGTTCCACCCGTACCCAGCACGCAATCCGTTAACCAATCGGGTCGCCGGATTGAGTTGCGATCGATGCAGCGTATTGCTTTTAAAGATTCCGAGCGGGTGAAGTCGATTGAAGGAGTAGAACTGCTGCGGACGCAATTGGTCTTGGAAATCGAGCAAGACACGAGCGGAGAACACGGTAGTTCGCCAATGGTGGCAGATATCGAATTGATTCCCGATGCAGAAGATCCCGAACTCCAGCGCTTGCAGTTGGTAATTTTGGAGTCTCTAACAATCCGCCGCGACGTAGCCGCCGATGCTACCCAAGGCAGTACTTCAACCACATTACTCGTAGAAGACGGGCAGAATATTCCACCTGGTGCAGTGGTGGCACGGACGGCAATTCAGTGCAAAGAAGCCGGAGAAATTCGCGGTATTCGCGAAGGTGCGGAAGCCATTCGCCGCATTCTGGTGTTGCGAGAAAGCGATCGCCTATCCATTCCAACCAAAGAACGTCCTCAAGTCAAAATTGGTGACTTGGTTGTAGCAGGTATGGAAATCGCTCCGGGAGCAGTTGTGGCTGAATCCGGGCAAGTACTGGAAATTAAGAAGGCAACGGGAGACAAAAAAGAGCAGGAACAACCAGGCGATGGTGCGTTGGTTAGCAATGCTTATGAAGTGGTTGTACGCACAGGTCGCCCTTATCGCGTCAGTAACGGTGCGGTATTGCAAGTCGAAGACGGCGAACTGGTTCAACGGGGCGATAACTTAGTGTTGTTGGTCTTTGAACGGGCAAAAACCGGAGACATCATTCAGGGTTTACCCAGAATTGAGGAACTACTGGAAGCACGCAAGCCAAAAGAAGCGTGTATCCTTGCCCGTGCTGGCGGTACGGTAGAATACAATCGGATTGAGGATGAAACTGTTGCCATTAAGGTGATTGAAGATTCTGGCAATCTTACCGAGTATCCAATTGGACCTGGGCAAAATGCCATTGTCTCTGATGGAGCGCACATAGAGTTAGGTACGCCACTGACCGACGGTCCAGCAAACCCCCATGAAATTCTGGAGATTTTCTACAATCGCAATGCTGCCGAGGGTGTCTATGCTAGTGCGCTGGAAGCTTTACAGCGAGTTCAGACATTTCTAGTGAATGAAGTTCAGTCCGTCTATCAGTCTCAAGGCATTGATATTTCTGACAAGCACATCGAAGTGATCGTGCGTCAGATGACTTCCAAAGTGCGGATCGACGATGGTGGCGACACGACCATGTTGCCAGGGGAGTTGATCGAACTGCGGCAAGTCGAGCAGGTCAACGAAGCAATGAGCATCACTGGTGGGGCGAAAGCACAGTATACGCCGATGCTCTTGGGTATTACCAAGGCATCGCTGAATACGGATAGCTTCATTTCAGCAGCTTCGTTCCAAGAAACGACTAGGGTACTGACTGAAGCAGCGATCGAGGGTAAATCTGATTGGTTGCGGGGTCTGAAAGAAAACGTAATCATCGGACGCTTGATTCCAGCGGGAACTGGTTTTAACACCTACGAAGAAGTCAGTACGACCAGTACTGACGATTTCGACACCATGTCAACCAGCGTCTTTGATGATGGTGACGATGCCATGGATGTCGTCCTCGACGATCGCACGGCTCGTGCCTATAACTTAGACGGGATGGGAGATAGCTTCGGTTTCGATCGCAACGCTGCCATCCTGGATGAAGATGACGATCTGATGATCGACGACTCTTCAGCTGGCGACATGGATGATGACGATGATGACGATGACGACTTCGACGACGACGATATCTAACTAAAAAATAGGGTGGGCATTGCCCACCCTTTCGTTTTCTGTCAAGAGACAAAATTTCGCCTCTCGATAAATAAAATCTCTTATTTGAGCGAAGCGCTTTGCAACTCGCCCGTGCGGACGGAAAGTTGTTGAGTTCGATCGCCCCGCCGGACTTTGACTTGGATCGCCTGCCCGACTTGAGTATCCTCGACTAAACTTTGTAGCTGTTCGGCTTTCGTAATCGTCTGCCCGTCTACTTGGACGATGACATCTCCCCGACGCAACCCAGCGGCAGCAGCAGGCGAGTTGGGTAAGACTCGTACTACCAATACGCCATTCACTTCGGGAATTTGAATTGCCGAATTAGGATCGCTGTTATTTTGCCTTGCCAATGAGGGGGTAAGGGTTTCCATTTGTACCCCAATATATGGATGGGCGACTTGCTCACCTCGAATTAACCGATCTTTAATCGCTTTGGCTTTGTCAATTGGAATTGCAAAACCGATCCCCATCCCGTCAGCGCGAATCGCCGTGTTGATGCCGATGACCTCACCGCGATCGTTCAATAGCGGACCCCCAGAATTACCAGGATTGATCGCCGCATCGGTTTGAATGAAATCTAGCCGTTTATCGGGAATGCCAACTTGGGCGCTAGAACGCTTAAGAGTGCTGACAATACCAAGGGTGACGGTGTTATCTAATCCCAAGGGATTTCCCACGGCGATCGCCCAATCTCCAACCTGGACGCTAGAAGAGTCTCCCAAAGGTGCTACGGGCAAATTTTTGCCGTTGACTTTAATCGCTGCCAAATCGGTAACTTCATCTACACCTTGCACCTGACCTTCCAAAACACGCCCATCTTTTAAAGTTACCGTTACCTTATCGGCTTGAGCGACAACGTGGGCATTGGTTAAAATCTCGCCGCTAGAATCGACAATGAAGCCAGAACCCAATCCTTGTAAACGTTCGGGTGGCAATTGTTGGGGAAAGTTTTCGCCAAAAAAGCGCCGGAAAAATGGGTCGTCTGAAAAAGGATCGGGTAGGCGGCGCGTAATCGTGCGTTCTGTATCGATGCGTACCACCGCTTGTCCGACGCGATTAACTGCCGCAGTTACAAAGCTGTTGGGCTGGATGGCAGCTTTTTGAGTTGGGGCTGCTGGTGTGGCAGCTTGGGAAATAGTTGCTTGAGGTACTGGGTCTGCTTGTGATGGTAGTACCCACAGACAACCGCTTAGAAATACACCTATAACAATCGCCAACACATAAGTACTGAGTTGGCGGATATACTGCATAACTTTTCGTAATTGCATAGAATCAACAATTTCTGACTTACGACTTACGACTTACCAATGACTCATGACCAATGACAAGTTATATCTAATATTTTGGCAAAGCTTGCAGCAGATAGCGGAAACTGACTCAATTGCTCTAGGCTAGAATTTGAACTAACTCTATTAGCGGGTGCGATCGCGCATGAACGGCACAGATAAACTAACAAAAAGCTCCTCGTCAATTGCTAGGACTGAAAAACTCTCCCCATCTACTGACTTAGACCTCAGCCACAGTCACGTTCACGAGCAGGGGTCGGCTCACGCTCACGTTCACGTCCATAGTGAAGAATCTCTACGCGCCGTAATCAATCGACTTTCTCGCATTGAAGGACACATTCGCGGGATTAAAACTATGGTGCAAGAAAACCGAGATTGTCCCGAGGTATTGACGCAGATTGCAGCCGTGCGCGGAGCGCTCGATCGCGTTGCTCGCATGATTTTAGACGAGCATCTGACTGAATGTATTGCTAGAGCTGCTCGAGTAGGAAATTTGGAAGACGAAATCGATGAATTGAAAAAAGCTCTGGATCGATTTTTGCATTAGTCCAGCATTGCAAAAACAAAGTGCCAGTGAATCACAGCGCTAAATGCTCGTAGATATTGGATTTTTTGACTTCTGACTTTTGACTTCTGACTTCTGACTTCTCACTTCTCGTACTAAAACCGTACTTTATACAATTGAAATAATTCCCCTGCTTGCCGTGCCACAATTTTAGCACCAGTAGCTTTTATCGTTTTTTCCCACTCAGATATAGGCTCCAGAAACACTTCTGCACCCAGGTAGGTTTCTAAAACTGCCCAATCTTCTGCTAGGGGTGTTTCGGAGTTGAGAATGTCGAAGACAAAAAAACCATTCGGTTTCAGCACCCGCTTGACTTCTGCCATGACGGTACTCCAGTACTCGCGGGGAAAATAACAGCTAAATCCAGTGGCGATCGCTAAGTCAAATTGAGCTGGAGCGTAGTTTAACTGGTGGGCTGGTCTTAATTCAACACCTTTAAATAACTTTGAATTCAACTGCGGACTGCGAGCATTCAAGGTATCCCGCGCTACTGTACTAACTTCTTGACCGTAAAAAAATGCTTGCCATTCCGTCCAAGGATAAATCAGAAAGCTAACACCACAGCCAATATCTAAGCAAGTTTGATTTTTCTGCGGTTGAGCCATCTCCCAAAAAGGAGAAGCCAGTCTGCCAGCCAGAATACCAGTTTTCCACTCGTGAAATATCGGCATTGCCTGCACTTCTGGCGGGAGTGCCAAATCTTGACCTTGATACTGTCGGTTGAACCGATACCCTACTTGCTTGACTATTTCTTCCCAATTCTGCGATTGAAAAATGTTGCTGCTTTGAAAGCTAGGCGAATTCGAGTTGCTGCTGCTTGGTTTGGACATAATAGAAAGGTAACTAGTCTGTTATTCTTTCATTTCTGGCACAAAACCCAAATAACCCCGTGGGGTAATTATCCAATTGGCATAGGTGCGAGTACTAGAATTGCCAATTAATACAGTAGATAGCATATCGACGGGCAAATCGAGTAACTTTTCTAAAGTTGTTAGGTAAATTTGTTCGTCTTGACGGTAAGCCGCACGGACGATCGCGACTGGAGTGTTTGGAGCGCGATATTGTAGGAAAATGTCTCTGGCGATTTGTAGCTGTTGGACGCGCGATTGCGATCGCGGATTGTAAATTGCCGTGACAAAATCAGCCATTGCTGCGGCAATCAAGCGCTTTTCAATAACTTGCCAAGGGGTGAGTAAATCGCTTAAGCTAATGGCGCAAAAGTCGTGCATTAGAGGCGTGCCGACGCGAGCAGCGGCGGCTTGCAACGCCGTAATTCCAGGAAAAACTTGTACTTGAGGTGTGTTTCCGTCCCAGTCTCCTGCTTGCAATTCTTCCATCACCAACCCTGCCATACCGTAAATGCCGCAGTCTCCCGAAGATACCACCGCTACCGTTAAGCCCCACTGCGCCAGTTCGATCGCTCTTTGAGCGCGCTGTCTTTCTTGGGTAATGGGTAAAGTTTCGATAATTTGCTGGGGTTGTAGCAGTGTCGCAATCAATTCTATGTAGAGAGAGTAACCGATAACTGCATCAGCCGTGGCGATCGCGCTTTTGGCAGCTGGGGTGATTTGCTCGATCGCACCAGGTCCTATTCCCACGAGGAACAGTTTCCCAATACGACCCGTATATTCGATTTCCGATTGGGCGATCGCGATCGTGACTGCACCTTGAAGATTTTGGCTGTTTATTTCTGCATCTAAATTGTCAGCCGTGCTACGGAAGACTTGTTTTGTCACTAATAAGTTTTGAGAGTTGGCAGCCCGTAAAGCCGCAGCTTCAGCGACGCTAGGAGTGCCGACTTCTCGTTCTACGACTGATGAGGGGTTAGGAACGGAAATCGCGCTCAAGATTTCGGCGGGGAAAGTCCGTAAGGGAAAATCGTAGGCGTGGCACAATTCGACTAACCCAACTTCATCAGCTTTCAGGTCGATCGTAGCAATCCCGGCGATCGCGTCTATAGCAAGTTGATTTTCTCGGCATACCTGTTGAAGTGCAGCTTCAATCAGTTGTCTTGAGGTTCCCCGTTCGCAACCGATTCCCACCCACAAGACACGGGGATGCCATTGGATTTGAGGCGATTGTGCTTCCTGGATCGGGCGTGGTGTAATCCAAATTTTGACTTTTGCGTCAGAAGATACTGCAAAACTCAAATTTGACTGTTGGACGCTAGCTGTCGATCGCCACAAGGTAGAACCAGCTTCTTGAATGACTTGTACGGGTTCGCCACGCACTACTGCCGCACTCACTTCCGTCCAATCTCCTCTACCTTTATGCCACCCAAAGGGAACGCCCAATAAATCTACGGCGGGTAATCCTAAGCTTGTAGAAGCGCTGGTTAATATTGGAGTTGCATCGATGAGCTGGGCAATTATTTTTGTGAGACGATCTGCTCCACCTTGATGTCCGCCACACAAACTGATGACAAACTTTCCTGCCTCATCGACGACCACAACTGCCGGATCGGTAGCCTTGTTTTGCAATAAGGGTGCGACAATCCTCACAACTGCCCCAGTTGCCAAACAAAAAATAAAGGCGCGGTGAGATTGCCACAATTCGGCTACGTGAGATTTGAGCGAACCCGAGTAGGATTGGACTCCGGCAATACTCGATAAAGACTCTGGAACCCAGATTGGACTATTAGCTTGACAAATAGACCGCAATCTACTAGCACCAGTAGAAGTTGTCGCGATCGCGCATAAAGGTTGAAAATCTTGCAACAACACAATTTTTCGCTCTAAAGCACTGATGTAGAAAAATAAGGTGAGCATTGCTCACCCTACCCACGAACTATTACAAATGACCAATGACTGATGAGTGATAAATTATTCCCAAGAATCAAGATTAAAAGCTTGAAATCCTTCCCGTTCTGCTAAAGCAAACATGCTACCCAACTGATACCAAACTAACAAACCAGTCAGTAACGTCAGGGGAACGGCAAAAGCATAAGACATCATGATGGGGAAGCCAAAAATTTCAATCCCAGAGGCAAGAAAGACGCAAACACCGACAGCCATGCCCAAAAAAGGAAAAATTAATTGTCCGGTGCGGATTTTAGCCATTGTATCGGTATCGGTGGCGCGATCGCTCGACCATTTTTGTAGCAGCTGTTTGAGCGTGCCAGAAAACGCCGCTCCAGAAGTCAAGGCGACAAACAAACCTGCAACGAGCAGGAAATAAGGCGGAGTGGACGGGTAAAACATGGAAGATACCTTAAACTTACAAATTTTTTATTTTAACTTTTGTTACTTTCAACATCTTACCCTTTTGCATCCATCATGTATTCCCTTACCGCTCTCGATCTGGGGTAGCAATGAGTGAAAATACTGCTGTCGGCAGAATTGCCGCCGTTTCTCTAGATAAATTGGCGATCGCTCCAATCGCGGCATCAAACAGACGTGCGGGCTGAATTTCATCCTTGACTAAATTCCAGATCCGCTGTACTTCTGCTGTATGCAGGCGATCGTCTTCCGTCAGTGCCATCACCAATTGTTGCCGTAGGTATTTCCCTTCTTCAGATAGAAGATACTGCAAGCCGAGTTGAGCGGTGGGTAGAATATCAAAACTATCGTCAGCGCTAGCGATGTCGAGCAAATCTTCCAACCGCTGCCACTGAAACTTACCATTTTTGAACAAGAGATTGAGTAACCTGCGCCGCAGTTCGGGGGTTTCACCCGTCAGTAACCGCCGTGCCACATAGGGATAAGCAACTTCGATAATCTTGAAATCTGGATTAAGGCTGAGGGCAATTCCTTCTTGCGTAATCAAAGAACGGATAATTAGCGCAAATTTAGAAGGGACGCGGAAAGGATAGTCATACATCAACTCCGAATAGGAGTCGGTGATGGTTTTGAAGTTAAAATCTCCTACATTTTTACCGATCGCGCTACCCCAAACTGCTTCTAAAGCTGGGATAATCGGGCGAATATCAGTGTCTGGCGTGAGAAATCCTAGCTTGACGTAATCTTCTGCCAATTCGTCATAATCTTTATTCACGAGATGCACGATCGCATCTACTAGCGTTTCTTTTGTCCGCTCGTCCAATTGATCCATCATGCCGAAGTCAATGTAAGCCATTCGTCCGTCTGGCATGGCAAACAAATTACCTGGATGGGGGTCAGCATGAAAGAATCCGTGTTCTAGTAGCTGTTGCAGCCCAGCTGTCACACCAATTTCGATCAATTCATCTGTATTCAATCCCGCTGCTTGGATGCTAGCAGTGTCATTCAACTTAAATCCGTTAATCCACTCCAGCGTCAGGACGCGAGTATTCGTATAGCGCCAGTAAATTAAAGGAATTTTGACGTGAGGATCGTTACGGAAGTTGGTCGCAAACTTTTCGGCGTTCCGTCCTTCGTTGAGGTAATCGATTTCCTCAAATAACTTCGTCCCAAATTCGTCTACAATCATCGTCAGATCGTGACCGAGATTGAGCGGCAACCAAGGAGATAGCCAACTCGCCGCCCAACGCATTAAGTAAAGGTCGAGGGTAATCGTCGGGCGTAAATTCGGACGCTGTACCTTAACGGCAACTTCTTCGCCACTATGGAGCCGAGCGCGATACACTTGTCCCAAACTCGCAGCAGCTACAGGTTGTGGCGAAATTTGACTGTAAATTTCTTCAACCGAGCGCCCCAATTCGGTTTCAATCGTGCGCAAAGCAATTTCCTGCTCGAAGGCAGGTAGTTGGTCTTGCAGTTTTACCAGTTCGTCTAGAAAATCTTTTCTCACCAAATCTGGGCGAGTGGAGAGCGCTTGACCGACTTTGATAAACGTCGGACCCAGATCTGTAAGGAGCTGCCGCAGTTGGACGGCTCGTTTGAGCTTATTTTCTTCTTCGCGATCGCGCCAATCGTCCCACTTTAAACCAAAAATAAACCCAGCAAACAACCAGACGACCTTGAAAGCCCGCGCTACAGCCAGCAAAGGACGGAAGCGATAATACTGCGCGATCGCTTCTGGATCGTAGCGTTTAAGCTGAGCGAGTTGATACTGACCCACGCCTTGACTTGCCTCTTTACAATCGGATATTTACACTCGTTTACTAACCAGGGTAATCTCGTGACTACTTTTAACTACGAGTCAATCAGCTTAGATTCCCAAACAGTCAACTATAGCCTCTTTAAACTGCCCTGTCGATGTCTTCTTATACGTAGAATACGTTATTTAAATTGTATCTATTCTTAACATAGTATATAAAAGTACAAATCAATTGATAAGAAAAGTTAAGAAGAGGAGTCAGGAGTCAGGAGCCAGGAGTCAGGACCAGGAGTCAGGAGTCAGGAGCCAGGAGTCAGGAGCCAGGAGTCAGGAGCCAGGAGTCAGGAGTCAGGAGTCAGGAGCCAGGAGTCAGGAGCCAGGAGTCAGGAGTCAGGAGTCAGGAGTCAGGAGATAATTGTGAATTGTGAATTGATTTTGTCTCCCTTGTCTCCCTTGTCTCCCTTGTCCCCTGCTTCCTATTTAGAAGCCTTAGCCTCCAAGCTCTCCAGCCGACTCATCAGGGTTTGGTTTTGTTTTTTGAGCTGGTCGATTTCGTCGCGGAGTTGCTTGACAGCTTGGTCAGAACCTGCTGAGCTTTGGACTTTTGCTACAGCTTCTTCGGCGATTCGTTGGACTCGTCCATCAAGGGATTGCGTTGCTAAAGCTTGTAAAATCGCGATCGCTTTGGGGGTTTCCATTTGTCCCAGGGCAGTCACGACCGAGACTTGGGTGAGGAAGAAGCTTTCGTGAGATAATTCGGTTAATCGTTCTAAAATTCGGTCTAAATTGGCAGCAGATTGACCTGTGGAGATGGTTCCGAGAGCGCGGACAGCCGCAAGGCGCAAGGCTTGAGGAACTCCTAAGCGGGTGTATTCTAAAATTAGGTCTAGTGCCTCGGCTGAGATTTTCATTTGACTCAAACTCGCGATCGCCCCAGATCGGACGACTTCATTCCAGCCTGCTTTGTTTTCTAAAATCGATCTGAGCAGCTTTAAAACTTTCTCTTCCTTGGGCTTTTCTTCCAATTGGGCAGCGGCGATAACACCAATTGCCCTGGCTGCGGCTGCTTCTACGTAATAACTGCTGTCGCCATCTTCCACAATCGGCTTCAGGGCTTTGTAACTCGCATAAGTTTTGATGTTACCCAAAGCCTCGACTACGGCACGTCGTACTAAGGGATTTTCATCGTTCAATCCGACAACTAAAGCTTCAAAAGCTTGGTCGAGCTTAATTTGAGCTAATTGTTTCGCGACTTCTACTTTGACACCCCAAAAGCGATCGCTTTTCAATGCTTCAGCAAGGGCATTGAGCGCCTCTAAACCACCTTTTTTCCCCAAAGCTTCAGCTGCGTATATCCGAGAAATCGGATCGGGATCGAATTGCAACTGTGCCTTTAGTTCTGGAATAGAATATTCCAAAGTTACGGTTTTCAAGTAATTATTATTAGCATCAAAGCTAATAAACTGAGGTTTCTCTTCCAAAGGAAAGTAGAAACTCTGTTCCTTTTCATTAACGCGCACGGTGAATGTTTTTTGTAGGGGCGCATAGCTATGCGCCCCTACATCACCTTGTGCATAGCCAAAAGCGATCGGTATTTTCAAATCGAATAGATCGTTTTGGGTTTGGTTAACAGTCACCTTCGCTAATTTGCTATCGCTATCCCATGAGTAAGCAACTTTGAATTCAGGATGTCCGCCGCGATAAACATATTGATCGAAAAGAAATAAAAGATTTCGTCCTGTAACTTTCTCAATTGCCCGAAGTAAATCTACAGTTTCTACAGTATTGTGAGCGTTATCTTGCACGAAAGTTTGGATTGCCCGCCAAAATAACTCTTCTCCCAACTCTGCCCGAATCATGTGGTAAACGCAGGAACCCTTTTCATACAAGTGGCGATCGTACAATTCGATCGCCTCCCGATAAACGTGCGTTACAATTGGGCGACGATAGCGGCTGCTGTCTTCAGCGAGATAGTTTCGGGCTTCTAGCAAGCGGTAGTAGGCAGCATCTTCGGCTCCATACTCTTGTTCCGTCCACATCACCTCAGAGTAGGATGCCATGCCTTCTTTAATCCAAGCATGAGACCAGTGTTTAATTACAACTAAATCGCCAAACCACTGATGGGCGAGTTCGTGTGCGACTAGGCTTTCAGTTAAACGGTTGTCAATCGCCGCGCGTTCGTCTAACAAACATCTATCTGTCAGCAGGGTGGTAGACGTATTTTCCATCCCACCAAAAATGAAATCATCTACGCAGACTTGGGCGTATTTGGGAAAAGCATAAGGATAACCGTACTTCTGGCTGAAGAATTCGACCATGCGGGGAGTTTTGCCCATGCTGCGCCGCGCATCTTCTTCTCTACCTTTTTCTACGTAGTAAGTAACGGGTTTACCATTCCATTCATCCTGAATTTCGGCAAAGTCTCCTACTGCTAAAGTCATTAAATAGGATGGGTGGACTTGCTCTTGCAACCAGTGAAAGATTTTGTCGTCACCGTTTTCTTCGGTGTGGATTAATCTACCGTTGGAAATGGCAATGTAGGGTTTGGGGACGCGCACCCGAATTTCTGAAGTTGCGAGTTGTCCTGGGTAGTCGAAGCAGGGAAACCAGAAACGGGAGTCTTCATCTTCTCCTTGCGTCCAGACTTGAACTGGTTTGTTAGGGTAGTGTTTGTCTGGGGCGATAAAGTAAATTCCGCGTTGGGGTTTCGTGACAGAATAGGCGATCGCAATTTTGATTGATTGTCCCGTTTGTGTAGGGTTAGCTAGATTTACCTGTAGCTGTTGCCCATCATAATCGTATGTCGTTGAGGTAGCATCGACTTGGACTGAGTGAATGTTGAGACTGACTGCATCTAGCGTCAGGCGATCGATCCCGTTGCGGACGGGTTTGAGTTGAATCGTGCAAGTTCCGTCATAGCTTTGGTTGGGGATATCTAAATTGAGATCGAGAAAAATATGCTCGACTTGTCCGGGGCGATCGGGATTATAGTGGGGTTTTGCCCCTGGAAGCTCAAAAGATTTATGTTTATGACCGTTATTATCTGTATCGAAATAGGATTGCAGCATGGTAAGGGTCAACCTGCGATAGATGAAAAATAGTTGATGTTTATCTTCTATTCCTTCCAGGGTAACGCCTTTGACAGTTATCAGTTGTCAGTTATCAGTTGTCAGATTTGTGGGTGAGAGTATTTCGCGATTTCAGCCATGCAGCAACAGATTATGTCTGTTTCAGGTGCTAGTTCTACAGTTACGTCTGAAAAACAACAGAATGCTTCCAATTTTTATCCCTACTCGATCGACTTATGCAGAGATATCTGATACAATACAAAAATACTTAGGAAGTCCCCCGGTCTGACAAACTGAGGACTTCCTAAATCAAAAAGCAAATATAATTTACTTGTGTAACCGTATGTTAGCACAAACAAATCCTGCTGCGATCGCCTCCAACAAAAATTCTTTGAAATCGCGCGACATAAATGAAAGAATCAGACAGCGCGATCGGCTGATAGTCGAGAATGCCCTAGCCCAAGGATGCGACTACTGGCAGATGTTTAAAGCCATGCCCAAAGAGACATTCAAAGCTTGGCTGGAGTCGCAAGGCAAGACTTTGGCTGAAGCGAAAAAGTTCATCCGGCTATTTGAGACATTTCGAGATTTTGCGATCGAGAAGATAGAACGGATCTCTCTGACTACGTTATTTGCTCTAACTCAGAAGCGATATCAACAACTCATATCCAAGCTGTGGGGATTGCCAGCAGTCAACGAAAAGCAGGTTTCTGAATTGATGGTAGAAGAAAGGAAGAAGCAGCAACAGGACTCTGCGCCACAACGAGATTCAAGCGGATTAATTAACCTACCCAGTGGTGGTAGAGCGTTTCAGTTTCCTCTATTGCACGATGATGAAACAATTGCCCGCTTGTTGCAAGTTTTACAGTATTGGGGGTTAACGCCGCGACAACTCTTGATTGAGGCGATTGCAACTCTGCACTCTAAGCTGGAAGTTGTGTCGAGAGATAGGCAAGTGTTTGAGGCGATCGCTGTGTGAGTTTTATATGTGAGAGTTATGCAATTTGCGATCGCTCTTGTCTTTTGCGAAGATTTCTTCAAGATTTAAATCTCTTAAATATTACTACTTACTAGATCTCCCTACCAAGTAGCTAAGCAAACTAGTTATTGTAGAAGTAAGTGCGGCGATCGCAAACCTCAATTCTCCTTCAGAAACGGTATCTTTTTTGTAGAACTGTGAAAGCATAGAAGTCTATTAGTAAAATTATAATTAAAGCTACTACAAATACAGCAGTATCTTTTATCCAGAAGGAAATACGTTTTTGCTCTCGTTCTAGATCTTTATCTTTTTCACGGTTCCTCCGTTCAAACTCTACTTCTTCAGGAGAGGATAGATTTAAAGAACCTGTAGTAACTAATTTTTCTATTGCTGAAGATAGATTGAGAGAACCTCCAGAAACTATCTCGTTCGTTTCTTCTGGGCTTGGCATAAAAATATCAAAATTTAATAGTAGAATCAAGGTATATTGATTTCAGTAGACAAAGGTTGCTCTGACTCTGCAATACCGAACTTTCTACCCTGTTCTTTAGCTGCGATCGCAATTTGCATCAAAGCGATCGCTTGTCGTAATACATCGCTTTTACTTCCACCAATTTTTTGAGCAATTTCTTCTAACTTCTCATAGAGTTCTGGCGATAAGTCCAATTTGAGATGAACCATTTCTTTTGTGTTGCTCATAGTTGCATCCTCATACATATAGTTATAATTATATATGAACTGTGTTACCGGATGTATTGGTAATGAGAAGATGCGATCGCCTGTTATAAAATTAAGTTTACGCAAAGTGATCGCTTTCTTCAAAGATAGCGATTAAAGTCATAGTTATAAAATAAAACCTGCTGATGCAGGTTTCAAAACTTTCTTCTATATTAGTCCGCGTAGGCGGACTTCGTTTGTGTAGCCGCGAATTCTATTCGCCAAATATCTATCAGAATCAACCAAAAAGTGAACCTATAAAATTTACTGCATGACCAACTGCACCACCAATTTTTTCACCTATTTTTTTACCCGATGAACCACCTAATACAGTTCCAACTACTCCACCGATTGTTTTTAACACGGGAACCACAGAAAACAACTTATTCTTAATTTCCGCTCGTTGTCTATCATTAAATCTAAATCCTTGTTCTGAGTAGTTATCTTCTTCACCTCGATCGTAGCCGTTTGAGTAGCTATCCTCTTCATATTCATCGTAGCTAATAGTATAGTTGTTTCCATGCCGAGTTTTTTGTTCCTTCACATTTTTCTTTTGTTGATATTGTCTACAACCATTACTAAAATCATTAAATCCACTATTAGCATGACCATAGAACTCCCAGTTATGCTCCTTGCCATTTTGAGAGCCTGTTTCTTCGTTTGTTCTTACTTGATTTTTTTTTATTTGTTTTTTTTGACTACCATTAATTTTTTTAGCTGTTGCCATTAGAAATGGCAGAGTACCTGTTGCAGAGATTCTTACAAAAACTTTCGTATATAGTTCCTCTAGCCATTTCTCCCCATCAGGAGTTGTTTCACTTTTATTATCTACTGCAACTGATGGAATATTATTAGCTAACTCAACACCCGTATGCTTTGCTATTTCATCTCGAATACGCTTTGTTCGCTCATGCAAATCGCCCAAATAATCATCTGCTTTATTTGCACGAGTAAATATAATAACAGCGTGTTCCCAAATTTGAGGAGTAAATGCTTCTGAAATAATTTTTATTCCTCGCATTTCATCTGAAGTAACTCTCGGATCGTCTAGACGAGTTACAAACCAAAGAGAATCGACTTGTTTAACCTTTGAAAGTATGAGTTCTATATACTTTCGATCGTTCTCTTTCTCTGGAAGATCGTCACAAAGACCTGGAGTGTCAACTATTGTAAACTTAATACCATTAATTTCGCAGTCAAAAGACTCGACTTCCATTGTAGTTGGATCGTATTTACCGACTGGCGCAATCTGTTGACCCATTAATGAATTTACAGTACTAGATTTGCCAACGCCTGTACGACCAACTAAGAGAACCACAAACTTTTTATTGCGAGCTTGTGAGAAAGGTTGAATTAATGAAATTAATTCTCTTCCTATTGAGGGAACCTGATTTTGGGTGTCATTAAGTAAGTCGGTATCTTTTTGATTACTCATAATATTTTACGAATTAGTATTCGTACTTTTTTAACATATAGAATTATTATAAAAAACCGCAGATATACGCAAAGATAGCTGAATTTATCTGCGTGCATCTGCGGTTAGAAACTCGGAACTAATTATTCACCTTGAATTTCTTTCTACTTCTCTTCTCTCCACCACTCAATTCGCCGCCGCTGTTCGCGCAAATTTGCCTCTAACAAAGCATTCAAATCATCTAAATCTAAAATATGTTTATCCATGCGTCTATTAAGTTCTTTTAGCTTAGCAATATGACGCGCTCTTATTTCTAGCGATGGTATTTTTGATTGCTGATTCATCGTTACACCAATTATCTGAATTTGATTAAACACTGTAGGGGCGCACAGCTGTGCGCCCCTACCAATATCATGCACCTAACCAACAATTACAACGAAATCTAACCCACCAATTCCAAAGCGCGTTTCACCAAATTCTCAGCTGTCATCCCATTAATTGCCATCAACTGTGCGGGACTTGCGGTGGTTTCTCCTCGCTTCCAGGCAAAAGTATCGCGCTGGCAATGACTCCGCAACATGATTGGTTCCAACATCCCACTCGCACCGGATGCTACTCCAACCAAAGCATCGCCACCAAATAACGCCTCAAACCCAGCATCATTCAAAAATTCTCCATCGGGTTCAGAACAGCTATCCCAAGCCACATCGCTAGGACGATACAAACGACGGGGATTGACGACAGAAACAATTCTCACGCCAATTTCTTGCGCTTCTAAATAAGTCGCAGCTTCAAATACTGGCATCAAAACCATATCGCCAATCACAGCAAATACTACTGTCTTGCTACCCTTAATTTCTTGCAGTACCACCGCACCATCTTGAATCGCTTTGCGACTCTGTTCAAATGTCGTGCGAATTGGTAACGGTGACTTACTCGCCGTAATTACAATACCCTTATTCTTCGTTGTCAGCGCCCAATCGTAACAAACTTGAATCGAGTTGGCATCGGGTGGAAATAAGGGAAAGACATTTCCATTGCGCATCATAGCAGCGAAATATGCTTCAATTTCAGGGCGTTGGTGCGTCCATCCATTGCGCCCTTGTTCTAACGCGCCAGCCGTAAATAGAGTTACGGTAGACGGTGTGGGGCGACGTAATTCTGCCATTGCTTGCGTTACCGTTTGCCAAATCGGTAAACCATTAATCGCAAAAGACTCATAAGAACACCACAAAGTACGACTGCCCATCAACGCCGAACCAGCTGCTAAACCCGCACAAGCATCTTCACTCAAAGGTTCGTAAACTTGTCCGCCTGGGGTTTGGTTGTATATAGGATCTTCTGTGGGGTGGATAATTTTCAATGCTTGGTTAATGTTGGCAATTCCCGAAGCTTCATTACCATCGGCATTGGTGACGATGTAGTTGCGATCGCATTCTCCCACTTTCGCCACCAATTTACCCATCGCTGTTGTCGATACTTTCGGATCTCCCCCTACAGCATATTCTTCTAACGGCAATTCCCCAAGTTCTGCTAGCGGTAATACAGATTCCGTCACCGCTACTCGACTCGCCGAACCACCACCAGCGCGTTCGCAGTTCGTCCGCACGATTTCCCATGCAGCAGGCGCTAAAGCACGAGATTTGAGGGCGTTGACAATATCGGGGTTGTCGAGAGTATGCATCGCATAGAGGTTGTGAGATTTTGCCCCTCTCGCATGGACTCCAGCCCCTTTTAATTGTTTGATGATTAATACCGTCAGTTTTCCACTCAAAGCAGAACGGGTAGCTTCATCGGTTGCAACTAACACGGCTTTGGTGAAAGCTAAGCGCTGCTCGAAGGAAAAAGCGGTACTATCGACATAATCGCCTGGTTGGTTTTTGTCGTCAAAGTCTTTGGCATCGACTAACACGACTTCTTCAAAACCGTTACCGTGCCAGTATGCCATCATCCGTTCGTTGGATTGGGTAGACACCATACTATGATGTTCCTGACTGTAACCATTCCACACCAAGACGGGTAAGAAATTTGTCACGCCTGGATAGGCTGTGTGGAAATGCGCCATGCTACTCATGATGTAGGGTTCGCCTAACCCACCATCGCCAATCGTGACGGGGAATAATTTATCGGGATGGAGACGGGCGGCTGACATGGCAAAGTGTTGCCCTTGTCCCAATGGTCCCGCCGGGGCGAGAATACCAGGAATAAAGCCAGAAAGGTGTCCGAGTAAACCGTTGTGTTCGCGGAAGCGATCGCGCAATTGTTGTACAGTAGTAATGCCCATGTCTTCTAACGAACGATCTAAGAACATGGCGCTGTAAAATCCTGGGGCGTGATGTCCGACTTCGGTAATAATATTTTTGTAGCCCAACATCACTAAGGCTGCGTAAGCTTCTACTTGCGAGGCAAAACCACCAGGGTGTCCCGAAGCTTTACTTCCCGTTACTTGTACTGTTAAATAGCGCAGGGCATCGGCATAGAGGAGGGTTTGAAATACAGCCGCCGGATCGCTAGGATCGGTTATAGCAGTTTTATTTGGTGCGATCGCTGCTTGTTTGCCATATTGCTCGAATCCTGGCAAAGTTTCGCCAAAATACTGAATTCCTTGACAAAATTCTGGTGTTACTATCTTTGCCGCTTCGGTCGATGCCGTCATGCTGAAGACCCTCTCTAATTTGAGTATTTGTACTTTTTAGATAATTTTAATTATTTTACATTTAATCTCTGCTTTATGTTGTATACGGTCTGTCTATACATATCAGTGGATTTGTCTAGCTATAGATCGCATATTTACAGAGAAAAATTCTGACGCTGATGAGTGCGTCTAGAAATAAGTTTTGAGCGAAAATTCATTGAATGAAATTGAAGTCATATGATAAAATCTCAAACGGTATTTTTTAAATTTAGATTTTATTCAAAATCGTTGCTGCTGCGACCCTAATAAATATAAATATATTTTTATTCTCAAATAATTTTTAGTTAATATATAAATAAATCTCCGTAGCAGCATTGTCTACCAATTTAAGATGAAGTTAACTGAGGTAAACAAAACTCCAGCCTTACTGCAAACGCTCCAGCTAATTGCCAATCCAATTGAGTTTTTAAATACTTGTGCCAACAAATACAGCGACCCATTTGCTGTGAGAGTTTTAGGTTTAAATTCTCCGCCAGTTGTATTTTTCAGCCAGCCACAAGCAATTAAAGAGATTTTCGCTATTCCCTCAGAGTACTTTGATTATAAAAAAGCAACTCACGTATTTCAACCTTTGATGGGGGAGCAATCTTTAATTTTACAAGAAGGGAAAAGTCATCAACGCCAACGCCAATTAATGCTACCTCCTTTTCATGGCGATCGCATGAAAACTTACGGGCAAATTATTTGTCAAATTACTCAAGACGTAACTCAACAATGGCAAGTTGGCAAACAGATTTCTATTAACCACTTCCTTCCCGACATTACCCTACAAATTATTTTACAAGTTGTATTCGGTATTAGTCCTGGGGAGAGGTACGAACAATTAAAAGTTAAATTAAGTTCTCTGCTAGAAGACGTTACTACTCCCTGGTACTCCAGTTTATTCTTTTTCCCACCATTACAAAAAGACTTGGGCGCGTGGAGTCCTTGGGGACATTTTGTCAGACGCAGACAACAAATTGACAAATTAATCTATGCAGAAATATCGCAACGGCGACGAGAAAACAATCCGACGCGCACCGATATTTTATCAATGTTAATGTCGGCACGGGATGAAAATGGACAGCAGATGAATGATGAGGAATTACGCGATCAGTTGATGTCTCTTTTATTATTAGGCTATGAAACTACAGCAGCAGCGCTAGCATGGGCATTTTACCTGATCCATTCTCATCCACAAGTGCGCGATCGCCTACAACAAGAATTGAATAATGCAGATCGTACTAAACCAGATGCGATCGCCCAACTCCCATATCTTACTGCTATCTGTCAAGAATCCCTCCGAGTTCACCCCATTGCTTTAATTTGTACTCCTCGAATGGTAAGAGACTCCGTACAAATCGCTGGAGATAAATTCAACGCTGGGACAATTATCGTACCTTGTATTTACCTCACCCATAGAAGAGAAGAAATCTATCCTCAACCAGAAAAATTTCAACCAGAAAGATTCCTACACCAAAAATTTTCACCCTTTGAATATCTTCCCTTTGGTGGTGGTAGTCGCGGTTGTATTGGTGCAGCTTTTTCGCTATATGAAATGAAACTCGTACTTGCTACTGTATTATCGCAGTATGAATTAGAACTAGCAAATTCTCGTCCTGTTTCTCCAGTTCGGCGAGGCATTACAATTGTCCCTTCTGAAAATGGGATGCAAATGTCAGTTGTTGGTTATAAGTAAGGTGGGTATTGCCTACCTTACCATTCATTACTTATGCCAAATTGCAGATACATTCCTTAATACTGCGGATCTAACATCGATCTCAAGCAGAGTCAAAAGGATGCGATCGCGAGATGGATAACGAGCCACGGTTAGAAGAACAAGTCATCGATGCAGTAGCAGAAGTAGGAATATCTAGCCAAGTAGATAACGCTGAAAAAATTGATGTTGGTATTCAAACAAATCTCTTAAAGCTAATTTTAGGGCAAGCAGATTCAGTAGATTTTACTGGACAAGGCGTAGTTATACAAAAAGACATCCGCCTGCAAGAAATTGAGGTACAAACGGATAAAGTTGATGTGAATCCACTCAGCGCTCTTTTTGGCAAGGTTGAATTAGATAAACCATTAGATGCTATTGCTAAAATTGTCATTACGGAACCAGATTTAAGTCGCGCTTTGAAGTCTGAGTACGTATTAAAAAAAGCACGTAATTTTAAACTAAATGTAGACGGACAAACTGTTATTTTAGAAATGCAGCAGATGCAATTACAGTTACCCGGAGATAACAAAATGGTCTTTGATGGTAAGGTGTTGTTGCACGAAAAAGGCGAAACGCAGCCACTCGGTTTTACAGCTACATTTCGCCCCCGTACCCAGAAGCAACCAGTTATCGTTGAGAATTTTCAATGCGATCGCAATGAAGGAATATCTTTTGCGATCGCGCTGTCATTAATGGAAAAAGTCAAACAATGGATGGATTTACCCTATTTCGATCTAGAAGGAATAGCACTCAGAGTTGAAGAAATGACGGCGCAAGCAGGTCAGTTAGCTTTACAAATCCAAATTAGAATGAAACAAATACCTCAGAATTTAATTTAATAGGACACAATGCAAATTAATATATTTCCATTGTAGAGATGTTACATGTAACGTCTCTACAATGGAAATATTCAATATTAACTATTAACTGTTAATTCTACTTGTCCATACTTACTCATAATCTTGCGGTAAGTAGCAATTATGCTAGGAATGTAGCGCCACCAGGTTGCTATGAGGGCTACACTAAACGTAGAGACAAAGCCGAAGGTGAAGAATTTCTCTAGAATTGACATAGAAATTGCCTTTGTAGATGGAACAAATATTAGAAAATCCTTAAGAACTGAATTGATTGTAGATTTTCTATCTTAAAATCATCCTCTGTAAAAATACTGTAATTGTATTTTTATCGATTAAAGCAGCTTTTCATGATGGTCTGCGCATAATCTCTTTCACTACTCAAACACCACAGTCTTATTCCCGTAAATTAAGACACGGTGTTGTAAATGCGATCGCACGGCTCTAGCTAAAACGACTCGTTCTAAATCTTTACCTTTACGGATCAGGTCGCTGACTTCATCTCGGTGGCTGATGCGGACGACATCTTGTTCGATAATTGGTCCAGCATCGAGTTCTGATGTTACGTAATGAGCGGTAGCACCGATAATTTTTACCCCGCGTTCGTAAGCTTTCTGGTATGGATTTGCGCCTACAAAAGCAGGAAGGAACGAATGGTGAATGTTAATTGCTTGAGGAAATCGGGTAATAAATTCGGGACTGAGAATTTGCATATATTTTGCCAGAACGATAAGATCGATGTCGTACTGGTGCAAAAGTTCTAACTGTTTTTCCTCTTGAGCCGCTTTGTTATCTTTGTTAACGGGAATATAGTAATAATCTATACCAAATTGTTTTGCCACCCATTCTAAATCGGCATGATTGCTAATAATCAGGGGAATTTCTGCGGCATACTCTTTTGCCTGTTGTCGGAGAATTAGATCGAATAAGCAATGTTCTTGCCGACTCACCCAAATAGCAAGGCGTGGGATGGTGTCGGAAAAGTGTAGTTGCCATTGAGCCTCTAGAGGCTGTGCGATCGCGCCAAAGGCAGGCGCAATTAGCTCTCGCGGTAGATGAAAACCCTCTAATTGCCATTCAATGCGGGTTAGAAACAAACCAGCAGCAAAGTCTGTATGCTGATCGGCATGGATAATGTTACCACCATTGGCATAGATAAAATTAGCAATTTTTGCTACTAATCCTTGTCGGTCGGGACAAGAAATGAGTAGAGTTGCTGTCAGTCTATTCATATTACTTAACCTTCGCTTGATGTATAAGAAAACCTTTATAAACTGTCTTCTATCTTCAGTACGAACGTAGTATTAGATATATCGAGTTTGAATTTCATTGTCTCTGATAACTGCCTCTGGATTGTCCGCAAGTTAAAAGTATGAAATAATACATAAACAAGATCGGGAATTGCTGGAAGCGCGTGTGAGGGTATACGAGCATTCATAGCACTAGTCTGGAATAGCTTTTTGGGCTGACGTATTTCATTGTCAGAGTCTTTTGCGGCTTGAAAGCAAGTTACTAGCAAGGTGCTACGGATAAATGTCGATTAGTTAAGGCTTTCGGGTCAGATCGTTACAGGGTGTTCGGGCTACATAGCGCTCAAAAGAGCGTATTAACGATAACTTCGTCGATCGCGCTGCTGGTTTGGGGTAGCTGCTGAATTCTTTTCAGACTCAACCTATTTTTAGAAAATGACTTTTTAGAAAATGATGCTACAAACAATTATTACTGCTGGGGCGACTTTCTATATTACAATCGCGGCTTGTCTGTTTACTCAGTGGGCAGACATCATGCAGCGAGACCTTGGCAAACGCTCTCAATTACTTCTACTCAGAATATTTTTAGTCATAGTCACTCTTTTTTGGCCAATTATCGTACCCATTGCTTATCTAGAATTGTTAATTAAAGTTAAGAAAGACAAAGAAAAAATGAGTTGGTTGGCGGAGCGATCGCCTGAAAGTTTTTCAGCGACAACCGCTGACGATTCATTGCTGTCATAACTGATATCATTACCGCTATCATAATTGTCATCATTGCTAATAAAATAGCTTTTTCCTACAGTAAAAGCCCGCAAATGCGGGCTTTTTATTGAATGAAATATTTTGACTAAATTAGAGCTTGTAAATGTTCGATTAAATTAGGTGCTGGTACTACGCCCTCAATGCGATCGACTGGTTGACCCTGCTTAAATAGTACTAGTGTGGGCAAGGCATGAATTTGATATTGACTGGCGAGTTGTGGATATTTATCAGTATCGATTTTCACAATACGGATTTTAGATTTGAGACGCTCGTTTACTTGTTCTAAAATTGGAGCCATCATCTGGCAAGGACCGCACCATGCAGCGTAAAAATCTACCAGTACAGGCACATCAGCACCAGAAATCATTTCGGCAAAATTATTGAACTGCTGTTTAGTAGCCATGAGATTTAACACAGTTTTTTACTGTTATATCTCAAGTAGCAGTGAGTGGTGCGTGTTGATGCGGGTGTAGGGTGTAGTGAGTGGCTGGTAGCTAGTGGCTAGTGGCTGGTAGCTGGAATTCCTCCCTCAACTTCCTCAGCTTCCTTGTCCCCCTTGTCCTCCTTGTCTCCCTACTCCCTGCTCCCTACTCCCTGCTCCCTATTGATAAGATGGTTAGCGCGGTGGTTTAAGTGCGATCGCTAAGTGAGAGTATTTACGTAAGAGTCATTGTTTATGGAAGTATTGCCAGAGGATTTACAACGGTTACGCCAACAAGTCGCAATCGTCACGGGGGCTTCGCGAGGAATTGGACGGGCGATCGCTTTGAGTTTAGCCGCAGAAGGGGCAAACGTTGTTATAAACTACGCAAGTTCTAGTTCCGCCGCTAAAGAAGTGGTAGAAGAAATTGAGGCGGCGGGGGGTAGCGCGATCGCAATTCCGGCTGATGTCTCGGACGCGGCTCAAGTAGATACTCTGGTTAATACTGTTGTAGAAAAATGGAAGCGAATTGATGTTTTGATAAACAATGCTGGTATTACCCGCGATACTTTGTTATTGCGAATGAAACCGGAAGACTGGCAAGCAGTCATCGACCTCAATCTTACAGGCGTATTCCTTTGTACCAAAGCTGTTAGCAAAATCATGCTCAAGCAACGCAGCGGGCGCATCATTAATATTGCTTCTGTAGCCGGACAAATGGGCAATCCCGGTCAAGCAAATTATAGTGCGGCGAAAGCTGGGGCGATCGGATTTACTAAAACCGTTGCGAAAGAACTTGCCTCCCGTGGCATTATCGTCAATGCTGTTGCCCCTGGTTTTATCACCACTGACATGACCAGTAACATTGATTCTGAAGATATTCTGAAATATATTCCCTTGAGTCGTTACGGCAAACCCGAAGAAGTTGCTGGTATGGTGCGCTTTCTCGCCGCCGATCCTGCGGCTGGTTACATTACAGGTCAAGTCTTCAACGTCGATGGTGGCATGGTTATGGCTTAAGAGCGATTAGCGTCTAGCAATTAGCTGTTAGCTAATTGCTAAACGCCAGTAGTTTCATTAGCACTCAACTCAAGAGAGTGCTAAATTGACAAATGGAAGCTTGAGGAAACGAAGCGTATGTCAAAAATCGTTGCGTTTGATGATGAATCGCGGCGGGCATTGGAACGGGGTGTGAATGCCCTTGCCGATGCCGTGAAAATTACCCTGGGTCCAAAAGGTCGCAACGTCCTGTTAGAGAAAAAATACGGTGCGCCTCAGATTGTCAATGATGGGATTACTGTAGCTAAAGAAATTGAGTTGGAAGACCCCCTAGAAAATACTGGGGCGCGTCTGATTCAGGAAGTTGCATCGAAAACCAAAGATGTAGCTGGGGATGGTACGACTACGGCGACGGTTCTCGCCCAAGCGATGATTCGTGAGGGACTGAAGAACGTAGCAGCGGGTGCTAATCCAGTGGCGCTGCGTCACGGAATCGAGAAGACCGTTGCCAAACTGGTAGAAGAAATTGCTGCTGTCGCCAAACCAGTCGAAGGAAATGCGATCGCCTCTGTGGCGACTGTCTCGGCTGGAAACGATGAAGAAGTTGGGGCGATGATCGCTGAGGCAATGGAGCGAGTCACCAAAGACGGTGTGATTACCGTTGAGGAATCCAAGTCTCTCACGACCGATTTAGACGTGGTAGAAGGGATGCAGTTGGATCGAGGTTATATTTCTCCCTACTTCATCACCGACAACGAGCGGATGGTAGCAGAGTTTGAGAATCCTCGCTTGTTGATTACAGACAAGAAAATTAGCACGATCCAAGATTTGATTTCGATTTTGGAAAAAGTCGCTCGTGCCGGACAACCTTTGATTATTATTGCTGAGGATGTCGATGGAGAAGCTTTAGCAACTTTGGTTGTAAATAAAGCTCGTGGCGTGTTGAGCGTCTGCGCGATTAAAGCCCCAGGATTTGGCGATCGCCGTAAAGAAATGTTGCGCGACATCGCCGTACTAACTGGCGGTCAGTTGATTTCTGAAGAAATCGGCTTAAGCTTGGATACCGCTTCTTTGGAGATGATGGGTGTTGCTCGTAAAGTCATCATCGACAAAGAATCTACCACAATCGTCGCCGAAGGCGAAAATAAAGCTGATGTGGAAAAGCGCATCAGTCAAATTCGCAAGCAACTAGCAGAATCTGACTCCGACTATGACAAGGAGAAACTGCAAGAGCGAATTGCCAAGCTGGCTGGCGGTGTGGCAGTCATTAAAGTTGGTGCAGCAACCGAAACCGAACTCAAAGACCGCAAACTGCGAATTGAAGACGCGCTGAACGCGACTAAAGCCGCAGTCGAAGAAGGTATCGTCCCTGGTGGCGGTACGACCCTAATCCACTTAGCGAAGAAGGTGGACGAATTCAAAGCCAGCCTGCAAGACGAAGAAAAAGTTGCCGCTGAAATCGTCGCTAGAGCGCTGGAAGCTCCCTTACGCCAAATGGCTGACAATGCAGGGGCTGAAGGCTCTGTCGTGGTTGAAAGAGTGCGGGAAACCGATTTCAACGTTGGTTACAATGCGGCAACTGGCGAGTTTGAAGATCTGATTGCTGCTGGCATTCTCGACCCTGCTAAGGTTGTGCGTTCGGCATTACAAAATGCTGGTTCGATTGCTGGTATGGTGTTAACGACCGAAGCCCTAGTCGTTGAAAAGCCAGAGAAGAAAGCTGCTGCTGCCCCTGACATGGGCGGTATGGGTGGCATGGGCGGCATGGGTGGTATGGGCGGTATGGGTGGCATGGGTATGATGTAGCCTGCATAACCCTCGTAAGGGCGCACGGCTGTGCGCCCCTATACATTGGATAAATTTATGGTTATTGGTTGGCGATCGCCTTTTCTATCTACTACCTTGCCAATAATGCAACTTTGTGCATAGCCTAAACTATGTAGCTTATCTAGACATTGACTGGCTTGTTCTGCTGGAATTGATGCTAGTAAACCGCCCGATGTCTGCGGATCGAATAAGAGCGAGTAGCGAGCAGACGGGCTGAGCGATTCTGAACCAGCGATGTTTAGATCGGTAATAAAACGAGCAATGCGTAAATTTTCCGCTTGCAGCGAACTGACAATTCCTTTTTGTAATGTAGCGATCGCACCTTCTAGAGCAGGAATTGCTGCTAAATTTAAATCTACCGCACAGGCAGAGATGCCTACGCTACGGGAAGCTCGAACCATTTCGTACAAGTGTCCGGCAAGCCCAAAACCCGTAACATCAGTACAAGCAGTGGCTCCATGTGCCATTAAACAAGCAGCTGCGACTTGATTCGATTGCAACATTGAAGTAACAGCGCGATCGATCCAATCTCCTTTAGTTTCCCGTTGCATCTCGGCAGCAAAAAGGGTTCCCGTACCAAGGGCTTTAGTTAAAATTAGAACTTGTCCTGGCTGCATTCCACCTTTGCGCAGAAGTTTATTCGGGTGGACTAAACCGTTACAAGATAAGCCAAATTCCAATTCGCTGCCTTCAGTTGTGTGTCCACCTACCAAAGGTGTCTGCGCGTCAGCTAGCACTTTGACTGCGCCGGATAGTAACTGATAAAGGGTTTCTTCTGTTTTGGATTCTAAAGCATAGGGAATAGTTGCGATCGCCAATGCACTTTGAGGTGTCGCACCCATTGCAAAAATATCGCTGAGGCAATGGTTGGCAGTAATTTGTCCAAAAATATACGGATCGTTGATGAGACTGCGGAAATGATCTATGGTGTGTACCATCCACAAACCGCCTGGTACTTCCACCACCGCTGCATCGTCAGGAGCATCTAGCCCGATAATAATATCTTGGCGATCGCACCAGTTAGTACTATCCTGCTTGATTTGATTGAGTACCCTTGCTAAAACTGTGCTGCTAACCTTAGAACCGCAGCCAGCGCAAGGCATAGGGAATTCGGAATTCGGAATTCGGAATTCGGAATTCGGAATTTGTTTTGACGTTTGACTTTTAACTTTTGACTTTTGCCCTTTCTCCTGCATTTGCGGTAAGTTACTAAACCGTTGCATGAATTTGCGATCGATCGCATCTTTCCAGCGCCACAGCCAGCTAGTAGCGCCAAAACCAAGTTTTCCCCATGCCGCGATCGCTTTGCCGTCTCCCGTACCGATTAAACTTAAATATTGTTTCTGCGGTTTGTAAGGCTGTAGCGATCGCCCTAATAATGCTCGTCGCAGGTTTTTAAATAAAGGTTTGCCTTGGCGCACGGCAAATACTCCAGCTTTGGGACGGGGATAATTTACCATTGAGGCAATATCACCCGCTGCAAATACATCTGGATGGGAAACCGATTGTAGTGCATCGTTGACGAGAATAAATCCGCGTTCGTCAGTGGCGATTCCTGCGGCTTGTAGCCAATCGGGTGCGGAGGCTTGCGTTACCCAGAAGATGCGATCGCATTCTACCTGCAATCCAGATTCACATTTGATGGTGTAGGGTGTTGGTAGGGGCGGGTTTGGAAACCCGCCCGTATAGGTGTAGGGTGTGGGGTGCGATTGGATTTCACAAACGGTTTCTTGCAGGTGTAGTTGAATTCCTTTGTGGATTAAAATCTCTTGACAGCGATGCCGTACCCAGGAATTGTAATTTGGCATTAATTCAGCACCGCGCTGAAATAGATGAATTTCTAGATCTCGATCTTCCCTCTCCTCCCTAAATAAGCGAGAAGACTTAGCCCCCTTTTTAAGGGGGGTTGGGGGATCTTATAGACTGCAAATGACCCTGCATTGCCATTGCTAACTCGACTCCGCCAGCACCTCCACCGACAATTCCCAGGCGCAATGTAGAGACGTTACATGTAACGTCTCTACATGTTGTAACGTCTCTACACAAGTCATACCAATGTTGCAGAAACTGCGCCACTGGTTTCGCTGGAATCGCGTACTCTGCTGCACCGGGTACGGAAATTTGAGCCGGAGTGCTGCCAATATCAACGGAAAGCAAATCGTAGGCTACAGGCGGACGGTTGGCACAAATAACTTTTTTATTAACTAAATCTAATCCAACAACGCGATCGCGATAAAATTGCACCCGAGCAAATTGAGCTAAACGTCGCAGATCGATGTGGCATTCTTCATGAGTGTAAAATCCAGCAACGTGACCGGGTAACATCCCCGAATAAGGAGTATCTGACGCTTCTGTAATTAATGTGACTCGAATGCCTGGTATCGGTTTCATGCCCAGCATTCTCAGGACAATAGCATGGCTGTGACCGCCGCCAATCAGGACTAAATCTTTAGTTACGAGTTGCGATCGCTGCATTCACTCTCAAAATAAAATATCTCTCATATTGATTCTGACAAATTAGTCGAGGTGAAGGCGGAACGCGATCGCAATTATTTCTGCTGTTTTGGATTAATGACTAACCAAACGCTCAGTAAAATTGTTATCAATCCAAAAATTAAGCCAGAATTCACGGGTTCGCCGAGGAAAATATTGCCAAATAACAGACTGAAAACAGGAATTAAAAAAGCAACAGTTATTGCTCCAGTCGCACCGATATTAGAAATTAGTTGAAAGTAGAGCGGATAGGCAACAGCAGTACACGCGATCGCGAGTACGGCGACTGCAAAAATAACTTCGAGCGAGGGAAGTGTTTGAGGAAAAGTTGCAAAAGCAACCGGAATCAGCAAAATACTCGAACTAGTTAATTGTCCGAAGGCAGTTTCAGCAACTCGATCGTGTATAAATCTGCGACGGGCATACACAGCAGCAATACCATAGGAGAGGGCTGCAATTAAAGCTGATATTCCTCCGAAAATGACTGAAGGTGATAGCGGTAAAGGGCTCCATCCAACTAAAATAGCAACTCCAACAATCCCTAATACTAATCCAATCGCTTTACGTTTGTTTAGCGATTCTTTCAACCAAATAGCTGATACGATCGCTGTAAATAGAGGAGCTGTTGCATTTAAAATTGCCGCAATTGAAGCATTAAGATTGACAACGGCGATCGCAATTAATAAAAAAGGAATGACATTGTTGAATAAACCCAACAAAAGATAAGACTGCCAACGACTTTTGAGCTTGAATGGTGAGGCGATCGCGCCAGATAAACCTAATGCAACCGCTGCTAAAATAATTCGTAAACTGATGGTGAAGAGAACTCCTAAAACAGGAGCTGCAATACGGATAAATAAATACGAACTGCCCCAAAGCGCAGCGAGTAAAAATAAGCGCGCTAGATCGATTGGTTTCATTTTTAAAATTACAGAATGCTTAGTAGTTTTTCGCTCCCCCAACCCCCTTAACAAGGGGGCTATGAAAAATTACTGAATTGTTTCGTGGCTTGGCAATTTTCCAGTCCGCTCTAGTTCCAACAGCAACCGTTTTCGCCAAATTCCACCGTTGTATCCAGTTAATTGTCCGTCTTTACCAATTACGCGATGACAGGGAATCAGGATATCGATCCGATTCATCCCATTTGCTCTAGCTACGGCACGAACTGCTGTTGGCTGACCGATCCGCCGAGCCAGTTCATCGTAAGAGATTGTCGTCCCATAAGGAATGCGTTGTAACTCTGACCATACTTTTTCTTGAAATGCAGTTCCTTGTGGAACCAAAGGAGTTGTAAACTCGGTTAACTTACCTGCGAAATAACACGCCAGTTCATCTCGCAAATGCTCGATATGATGATTCGTCACGGGGAGAATTGGATAACCAAAATGCTTGCGAATTGTGGCATAGTTATGCTCAAGCATTTGCTTATCTGTATAGGCGATCGCGCATATCCCTTGACTAACTGCACCAACAAGTAATGCTCCTAAAGGTGTTTCTAAAATTTGCGTGGCTACAAAGTCACTGGTTTGGCTTTGTCCTGGGGGGACACCAAAGACTTTGCTGAAGGCTTCTCTAAACCCACTATGAGATTCATATTGATTGGCAAAGACAACATCATCTAGCGTGGCTCCCGCTCGAATTTGCGTCAAAGCATTCGCCAATCGTCTGCTGCGACACCATTCTACAAATGTCATGCCGTAATGCTCTCGAAACCAGCGTCGGACTCGTTCGGGAGTTGTTTTTAACTCACGCAGTTCTGCGGCTGTAATTTTTAGATCTGGTGCGGTTTCTACGCGCTGTATCAATGTTGTCACCCAATCTGGCAATGCTCCATAAACTAAAAGCGGATGACATCTCTTACAAGGACGATAACCTGCAAGCACAGCATCCCGAATTGTGGGAAAGAATTCGACGTTTTCCAGTTTCGCACGGGCAGGACAAGAAGGGCGACAAAAAATTCCTGTCGTGCGGACAGCTACAAAAAACACGCCGTCATAGCTAGCATCTTTGCTACAAGCGGCTTGTTCCATTTCAGCGCGCGATGGCAAGAGATTTAAGTTCATTTGCACGGGTACGCAATTCAATTCCATACTGGCTATTGTTGCAAGCCCATACATTGCCGTCTACCGAAAAAGCGACATGACATCGATTCGGTAAGCTAGCGTGAAGGATGAAGTGCGATCGCCTCTACTCTTTAGTCAATCCATTCTAGAAGTCCTAAAGAGGTTATACTACCGATTAAATGAGTTCCGATTAAGTTAACGTTAGATAAGATTACCAAAATATCTAAAGAACGAATTAGATTTTGGCGATTATATATTGCGACCCCCTGGGGAACGGATAAAGATTTTGATAATACTGCGATCGCGCTGACTTCTGAGGCAACAAAAGCGATTAACATTCCGATAAAACTGACGATTAAACCAATTTTTAAAGCTTGAATGACTTCTTCTTTGCGAGGATGAATCGTGCGATCGCTTGATTGCAAGCGTCTAGCTAAACTTCGATCTCTAAAAGCCCAAACTACGCTAAAGGCAGCTAGTAATACACCGACAATTGCTAGAAATATACTCAGGCTAATACTGGCATTCTCTACTACCTCGCTGGCATTGCGGCTAAGGATGGCAAATATTAAAGCAATTCCAGAGGTACTCGCTAATGCTAGCTGTATCCAAAAGCTAAATCGACTTACAATCCGAAAAGCAGCGGCGAATCTTTGTTTAGTTGGTGTTGGTAATGAGTCTTTGATTATTTCAGACATGTATTTCTCTCACAGGCATATTTTACCTTTGTTATAAAGAAGCTATTGAGAGAAATCATCAACCCAAAGTTAGCTGTTGGGATAATTTTATATATAATGAGATAGACCGAGGGGTAGGTTCACCAGCAACCTCTGCGTTTATGTAAAGATATTTTTAAACCTAGCTTTCTCAGGATATGGCAAGGGGTCTGGATTTTATGTCGCGCAAAGTCGCAAAGACGCGAAGAAGAACGCAAAAAGGCTTTGAACGAGCTACTTAGAGGGTTTGAAGTTGGAAAATTCGCAAATTGCACTGAAGGAACAGTACCGACAGTGATAACCTGGATTGGGAGGAAAGATTTTACTAAAATTATAGGGGTTTTGTTCGTATTTATTAATATCTCGCTGGTGGCGAATTGCAATCCTTGCCAGTTGACTTTCAATTGCGTCGAGTTGACTGGGAGTGACGCGAATTAGAGCGGAGGTTTTACACTGTTCTAAATTATAAAAGGAAGCAACTGCTGTATATTGAGGATATAAATAACGGGCAGCAACGAGGTAGACAAATGCTTGTCTTTGGTCGAAGATAGATTTACCCGTTTTAAAATCGATAATGTGTAATGTTTTATCTGATTCTGTTAAAATACAGTCCATCGTAGCATAGAGTCGAAATCGGTAGTTTTGTTGTTCGATCCAAATTGGTTTAGGAAATCCTTCCTCACCACTAGTTAATTCAATAATATGTTTTCCTACTAATAATGGATGAGCGTGATAATTTTTGAGAATCTGCGTTACTCGCTGCTGAACTTGTGTGGTTAATTTGCCGAGTTTAAGTAACTGCGAGACTCTTTCCACGCCATCAGGTTGAGTCAGAAATTGACGGTGACGGTGGAACTCGTAAACGCCTTTTTGCGCCAACAACCCAATTCGCTGCGGAATGCTAGCTTGGGTGAGTAACGATTGAACGATCGGTTCTTTTTGTCTCGCTTTGATAAAACCCCGCTTCATTTGGCAATGCCAGCGTTCTTGTCCTACGGCTGGGACAACTAACGACCACAAGTGATAACTAACAAAGGGTTGCCCAAGAATTGGCATCGTTCTCAGAAGAAACAACAAAGATACGGACTGTCTAACAAAGGAGTGAAGCAAGAAACTTCTTGTACTATTAATGATGAATATAGGGTGGCAAACTGTGAATGCCAGTCAAATCGGCAAAATTAAATTCGGTACTGACGGATGGCGGGGAATCATCGCTGATGATTTTACCTTCGCCAACGTCCGACGAGTGACAAGGGCGATCGCAAGTTACCTAGAAACTGCATACACTAAAAGTAGACCAGTTTTGGTGGCGTACGACACCCGTTTTCTGGCAGAAAAATTTGCCCGTACCGCTGCCGAAGTCTTAGCAGAATTGGGATGGAGTGTGAAAATTACCGATCGCGATTGTCCGACTCCGGTAATTGCTTATAATGCCCGTTACTTAAACTCAGCAGGGGCATTAATGTTCACCGCTAGCCACAACCCTGCACCCTATTGCGGGATTAAATACATTCCCGACTATGCTGGTCCTGCTACTCCAGAGATTACTGATACAATTGTGGCAAATATTTTTGGTGTGGAGGATACTCCGCCAAAATTTATCCGCAATGACAGAATTTCTACTTTTAATCCCCAGCCCGAATATCTGAAATTTATCTATTCTCTGATTGATATCGAAAAAATTCGTCATGCTAGGCTGAGGGTAAAGTATGATGCCCTCTACTCGACTTCTCGCGGCTACCTAGATACGGTATTGAGATACTGCGGTTGCGAGTTAGAAACATTCCACGCCTACCGAGATGTCTTGTTTGGTGGTGGAATGCCGGAACCACAAGGCAAACAGTTAACTCAGTTGGTAGCAGCCGTACAAGCAGATGCTGCTGACTTGGGCTTAGCTACGGATGGAGATAGCGATCGCTTCGGTATTGTAGACGAATTGGGCAATATTTTAACGCCGAATGCTGTCTTGTTACTGCTTGCCCGTCACTTAATTGAAAATAAAGGCAAAACAGGGGCGATCGTCCGTACTGTCGCCACCACACGTTTACTCGATAATTTTGCCGTTAAATACAGATTACCTTTGTACGAAACTCCTGTAGGATTCAAGTATATTGGGGAAAAAATGCGCGAAACCACTGTCTTGATTGGCGGCGAAGAATCGGGTGGTTTAAGCGTAATCGGACATATTCCCGAAAAAGATGGGATACTCGCAAATATGCTAGTTGCTGAGGCGATCGCCTATGCAGGTAAGCCATTGAGTCAGTTAGTTGCAGAAGCAATTGCTGATGCTGATGGTCCCCTGTACAACCACCGCATCGATTTGCACCTCAGCGATGCCCACAAAGCCGCCATTATCGACAGTTTTACTCAAAATCCTCCCAGGGCGATCGCCGGAATCGCAGTTAAAGAAGTCAGTCGCAAAGACGGAGTTAAACTGTATTTAGCAGAGGGCAGTTGGATACTGTTACGCCCATCAGGTACGGAACCCCTCATGCGCGTCTACATGGAAACCAACTCTCTCGACAAGCAAGATCGAATTGTGATGGAAATGGAAAGAGCGATCGGGCAAATTGGTAATAGATCAGTCAAAAGTTAAAAGTTAAAAGTCAAAACTGAGAAGTCAGGAGTCAAAAGTCAGGAGAAATATAAACACGAACTCTCACTACTCCCTACTCCCTACTCCCTAATCTATGAAATCCTTCGCTAGTCTTCTCACTTCTTCTATTGTCGCTGTTTGGATTGTGGCGATCTCGCTGCTATCTATGCAAAATGCCGATCCAATTCGGCTGAAGTTTTTACGCTACCAGACAATTCAATTACCAGTTGGTTTTGTTTTGGCTGTTAGTGCTGGGGTAGGGGTGGTTGCAACGGCTTTGATGCAGCCTCTCTGGGGTATAGGGAGTACACCTGCACGATCTATTGAGGAAGACATTGAAGATGAATTTTCTTTTGATGAATAGTGTAGAGACGCTACGCCATAACATCTCTACAATCTACAAAATAGAGAACTCCTGTATGCTATTCCGATAAGCGAATCTCTTTGTGAGACTGCTTGCTTCTGTCTGGCATAGATCCATTGTGATAGGTTTTGGCGTACTGCTTTTCAGGATCGATACCTTTGAATGTGGGGGGTATCCAAACGCGGACAACGAGTAGGGCTGCTAATACCAGCAGAAAGGCACATGCAGCTAAGATCTGATTCCAGGGAACTTCTAAAACTCCCCGCACGATCACTTCTCGCAATACAGATACAATAGACACTTCCACCATTACACCAATCGATACTCGCTGTTCTTGCAGGTAGATAATTAGCAGTCGGAACAACTCAACCAGAATCAGTAGGAACAGAATATCAGCCGCGATTTGGTGGAAATTAAGAGGGGGTAGCAACATAAAGAATATTCCCCTCAGTTGAATTGCCATGACACAGAACAAACCAACGCACAGAGAGATGACAATTAAATCCTGAATAGTTTCTAAGCTACGCACGATCGCACTACGATTGAAAAATTCGTACCAATAATGCAATGGGCTTTTTAAAGGCTGATTCATTGGGAAATTCTCCTGTGTGCGGTTAGCTCGTTATGCTTACATTAACTTATGTTTTTAAGTTTTAAATTTTGAAAAAGTTATATAAATAATTATTGTCCTCGATCGCGAGCGACAACTACGACTATTTGCAGAAGACTGGTAATCATTGCTGGGTTGAGTATCTAGGGCGATCGCCTGCCAAATTTTTTTCAAAATAGGTCAACATACCGCAGAGATTTTGTTCTCTAAGCACATCTTTCCTTAGGAGGATTTGGGAAATTATGTGCGATGATTTCATGGAAAAAGTTTGTTTGAGGTGTAACTTGCATGAAAGCTAGATATCTATCATTCATAGGTATGGCGATCGCAGTGGCATTGAGTGGTGGTGCTGCTTGGGCGCAATCAGGTTCTGTACCGAAAGAAATCCAGCTTTCACAGACAGATAGCCCGTCACAAAGTCCGGCTCAACCAACTCAACCTTCTCAGTCTCAGCCACCAACTCAAAAACCAGCCCCAGCGCAGGTTAGTCAGAAAGAACTGCAACAATTTGCTAACGCAGTCAAAAAACTACAACCTATCCAAGAGAACGCCCAAAATCAGATTGTTCAAGCAATTCAACAGGAAGATTTGAGCGAAAAACGGTTTGGGGAAATTTACCAATCGCGCCGAAATCCTCAAGCGCAGCCTACAGCCAAAATTACCCCTGACGAAAACAAGAAATTCGATCAAGCCAACGCCAAAATCGAAAAAATTGAGCAGTCCACCCAAGGGCAAATGGAGCAAGCTGTCAAGGGGGAAGGTTTAGATATCCAGCGATTTAATCAAATCTTTCTCACCCTGAGACAAAATCCAGACTTACTGCAAAAAGTGCGAGAAATGATTAAGACTGCTGGCTAATTAGTGGCTAGTGGTTAGAGGCTAGTGGCTAGTGGCTAGTGGCTAGACAAAGATTCTAGTCACCAGCCACCAGTCACTAGTCACAAGGCAAAGATTCTAGTCACCAGCCACCAGTCACTAGTCACAAGGCAAAGATTCTAGTCACCAGCCACCAGTCACTAGTCACAAGGCAAAGATTCTAGTCACCAGCCACCAGTCACTAGTCACTAGACTACAGCCAATTCCCTACCAAAACGTAGGGTGCCCAGTAAACTGGATGGCGATAGCGTGGGTTTTGTAGTAGAGCAAGTTGAGCGCGGCGGAGTGCCTCGGCTTTTGTCATCTCAGCCGTAGATAGCTCCTGGTAGAACTGACTCATGAGCGGTACGGTAGCAGCATCGCTGACATACCAGAGAGTTGCCAAGGTACTACGCGCCCCGGCTCTGACCGCGACTCCAGCCATACCGAGAGCAGCGCGTCTATCTCCAGCAACAGTACGACAGCCGCTCAATACCAGAAGTTCGATCGCATTTGGTCGTTCTAAGTCCGAGCTAGGTTCGCGTACCCGCAGCAGTTCGTCTAACTGCTTAACATTGATCGGTCCATCCCAAGCGAGAATATATGTCTGATTGGCTTGCGAACCAAACTGAGCGTGACTGGCAATATGGACGATGGAAAAAGGCAGAGATTTAATTTGGTTTCTCAGCGATGTGCTAGTGAAATTTTGATTGAGTAACTCTCTTCCTGGCACTTCCGAGCGAATTTGATTCAGCTCTAAGGCTACATTCGTCAGCGCTGGATAATCTCCTCGTGGTTCGGTCAATCCAGCAGTCAAGGCTCTCAAACGCTCTCGGCTTAAAGGCTGGGGCTGGAGTAATTCTAGACTGGGCGTGAGAGCAACGCTATATTTTTGGACGAGAAACTGTTTGCCATCGTGCAGAGCCGCCATTGGTAGTTTCTGCAAGGAAATATCTAGCACGAATACCAAAGTTTTTACACCACTTTTTTCAATATCGGCAGCGGCGGGTCGGATCAACCAGTCATAAACTTGTTGGGAGAGAGTCAAAAAGTCTTGAGAGTAGCGGATAACCAAATTTTGCCGTAACTGGTCGATCGCGCTTTCGACTTGAGTGCGCGGTAAAGCCGTAGCATAATGACGCAAAGGTTGCTTGGGCAAGCTGACAATAACTTCCAAACGGTCTTCTAAAATCACCGGATAGATCACAGCCGCTTGAGGATCGACGCGATCGATTTGAGTTGGCTGGGTATCTAAACAAGCTGCTCGAAAGAAATCGACGAGTTCGGCAGCTTTGAGAGATTCAAAGACGGTACGAGCTTGGTTGAGATTCTCTTGACTCGGTTGAGTGCCATCATCTTGCAACAGCAACCCGACAAACTGCCGATACACCGGTTCTACGCTCTCGCGAAAAGAAAACTGTACGGTGGGATTGATGCTAACTAGATCGTTACGCAGAGATTGGAGAGTTTTCACCGCATCAGCATAAGCCGCGATCGCACCTTGATTATCTTTCTCTGCTTTCAGCAGCCTTCCGAGCTGCCATTGCCAGCTATAAGCAATATCTGGAGCATCAATTGACTGAGTAATCAACAGTGCTTGCTGAGTCAGTTTCTTTGCCTCTGCCAACTGTCCGACTTGCTCGTACAATCCACCCAAGCTACCCAAAGCATAAGCTTCAGCTCGCGGATCTTTCAAACTCCTTGCCTGTTGCACCGCAGTTGCTAGAACTTGGGCAATTTCTTGGGTTGTTGGTAGTTGGTAGTTGGTAGTTGCTCCCTCAGTTCCCTGGGCTCCCTCAGCTCTCTTCCCCCTGCTCCCTAGTTTCATCAAACTATCGGCAAAGTTAATATGGGCGTAAACTGTAGCTCGGCTGGGAGGTAGTTGGGCTAGTTGAGTTTCGATTTGAGGAATTAATTCTCGGGCGGCTGAATCTCGTTGAGTTTGACTCAATAGTTGTAGTTGGTTCAGCTGGGCTTGAAGCTTGGTACTAGCAGTAGGAGCAGACTTTTCTGCTTGTTGATAGTAATCTAAAGCAGCGTCGGTATCTCCTTGAGCGCTGACCGTGTTACCTAAACTCAACAGTGTCGCTGCGGTTTCTGGCGCAGAAGGTAGGCTTTGGGCAATCTGCAAACTTTCTTGTAGGGTTTTGCGAGACTGTTCCAAATCACCAACTTGTTGTAAAACCTCTCCCAGGCTGCGCAAACTAACTGCTTTAGTCAGAGAAGCGGGAGTATTGCCCAGAGATTTGTTGATTTCAGTCGATTTTGTTAAGGCACGGCTGTACAGTCCCATCGCCCGTAATGCTTGGACGGAATTAATTTGGCTGCGGATCTCTCCTGCTTTATTACCAACTTGAGTATAAAGCGCTGCCGATCGCCCCCAAGTCTCGATCGCCGTTTCTGCTTCCCCTGTCAATAATTGCAGTCTGGCTTGGATGTCTAAGGCTTGGGCGAGAACTTCTTGGGTGCGGGAGTCGGTAGGGGCGCACTGCTGTGCGCCCGTACAGGGGAGTCGGGAGTCGGGGGTTTTCTCTGCTGCGTATCCGAGCAACTTGAGACTCTCATCGATCGCCTGTTTTGCTTCTGTCCAAGCGCCGAGTTGTTGATATGTTAGCGAGAGATTGCTCAAAGCTAGGGCTTGCTTGAGAGTATCGTTTTTAGTTCGATAATCTTGCAGTGCTTGTTGCAGTATGTTGACTGCCTCTGCATACTGACCCGCATCGTAAAATGTTTTACCTTGTTGCAGGCGATCGCCCTTCTGTGCAATTGGTATTGACTGACTGGGAATCGTCGTAGAGGGGGCGGGAATTTTGGCGATCGCGGGTACTTGTGTCGTACACAGCAATGCGATCGAGGCAAGCAAGCTATAAATAATCCGTTTTCTATTGAAATATATTGGCTTTAGTTGAAATCGAAAATGGGAAGCAACAGATTTTTTTCTATTTGAGTTTTTCATACCATTGATTTTTAAACGAGATAACGACGATCTGTAGAGGCGCACAGTTGTGCGCCTCTACACAAGTTATGCGTCCCTACAAATTGCGCGCCCCTATAGATATGTTTTGCATCCTTTTCCTACCGATCCTCACGGACGATTTCTAGGTACAACTAGAGGACTAGAGGGAATCGTACCACTTACGGCTCAAAACCAGCATTAACTAGTCGTGAATTTTTAGCCGGAAATTTTAAATCGTAAATTTTAGCTCGTAAAGTTTACGAACCTTGGCAGGAGGTAGGTGGATTATATCTGCGTGTAGTAGCTAAGGGTGCAGTCGTTAGAATCACCTTGCCATCGCGATCGAATTGCCAGGATGTGGCTTCCTGAATAGGTTCTACAGGAGTTGTTGTCCGATCTGCCTTGGAGATAGTTGGCTCTACTGCGGCACGGTTTTGAGTTTCCGGCGTTTGCAAACTTGCCCAATCTGTGAGGAGAGCGTCAGGACTGAGTTTATCTCCAGGGGAAGGAGGTAAACCGCCGCGTCCGGTGACAGCAAATCGATTCTCTACTCCCGAAGGACACCCGGCTGCGACTAATGTGGAAGCATCGACCAATCCCGTAGGTAGTTCTACAATATCGCGACTGGGATCGATATCGGCAGCATTGAAAGTAACAGTGCCGCTAAGAGAGGGATTAGTTTGAGAAATGGCTGTAATATCGTTACTGGGCAGGCGACTGGGATCTAGCTGTGTCGGATCGTCACTCCCCAACAAAGCTTGGAGTTCTTGACGTGTAAGTTGCGTGAATCCAAAGATGCTATCGGTTGTAATATCGACTCTACCACCACTGCCAAGAAAAGCATTAGCAGTAATATCGTTATTACCATTAGAGTTAGCAATGATGAGGGGAGAGTCAATTGTAATATTGCCCCCATCGCCAGGTTGTTGATTCGTACCTGCTGTAGTTGAGATTTGACTGTTGTTGCGTAGTCGTAATTCTTTACTAGCCCGCAGTCGAATATTTCCCCCGTCACCTGAAGTGGTGATAGCAAAAATGTTGCCTCGATCGAGGTTGAGCGATCGCACATCTACATCGATATTACCTGCACTACCCCGCACCGCGTTGCTGGTATTCAATTGAGCGCCATTAGTTAAAGAGAGCGATCGCCCCCGAATCCGAATATCTCCACCTTGGCGATCGCCTGACAGCTCTGAAGTTCCCGAAACACTACTGAAAACACTACTGGGAAGGTTATTGGTTCCCACACCATCCAAAACAATAGCATCGCGAGCATCAATCGTGACGTTGCCAGCGTTGCCTTGACCGAGAGAGCTAGCAGAGACAATACCACCATTAGTTAAGGATATAGAGCCAGCTGCTACATTGACGTTGCCACCATTCCCTACAGCTTGCTGTTGAACGGCGCTGAACACCCCACTACTAAATCCTCTATTACTCGTTCCATCAATGGAGAGGAGATCGCGGACATCAAGCGTGACGCTACCAGCATCTCCTTGACTAAAGGTGCTAGCAGAGATATTGGCTCCGTTTTTTAACGACAAAGAGCCAGTTGTGACGCTGACATTGCCACCTTTGCCTACGCCTCCTTCCAAATTGCTGAAGATCCCGCCACCAAACAAAGGTCCTGTACCATCGAGATTAGTATCATTTTTCACATTAATTGCAATGTTACCTGCGTCTCCCTCACCCCCAGAGTTAGCATTGACTTGAGCGCCATCAATGATGGATAGCGATCCAGCACTCAAGTTCACATCACCCCCTCTGCCTTTGCCAGTCGCTTCTACGGTGCTAAAAATGCCACTTCTGAAGTTTGGATTGACCTCGCTTACCCCAACAAAGTTGACAGCATCACTCACATCGATCTCTACATTACCTGCATTGCCCTGCCCCGAGGTACTAGTCGTGAATTGAGCGCCATTAGTCAAAGAGAGCGATCGCGCTTTGAGTTTGATATCGCCACCTCTACGCCCGCTTTCTAGCTCAGATGTTTGATCCAACACGCTTAAGACTGAACTAGGTAAGCCATTAGAACCTACTCCATCAAAAGAAACGCGATCGCCAGCCGTAATTGCGATATTACCTGCACTACCTCCACCAGCAGAAATAGCCTGCAATATCGAACCGCCACTAGCAGAAATACCCTCGGTGGTATTGACTTCTATATTGCCAGCATTACCTTTTTGTCTAACTGAAGTCGCTATTTGCGTTCCATTTATTAACGACAGCGATCGCCCATTAATGCGAATGTTGCCACCGACGCGATCGCTTTGTACCTGTGGAATCTCGCCTAAAGTAGAGTTATTCGGCAAGTCTGATGGTAGAGCTAAAATGCTTGCTACTGCACCCCCATCAAAAGAAATGCGATCGCCAGCCGTAATTGTGACGTTCCCAGCATTTCCCTGACTGTAGGAAGCAGCCTGCAACACCGAGCCTCCACTCACAGAAATATCTCCCGCGATCTCAATTTGGATATTTCCCGCATTCCCTCTACCAAGAGTTGAAGTAGCTATCAGCCCCCCGTTGGAAAGGGACAGCGAGCCTGCACGTACGCTAATATCAGCACCATTGCCAGTACCGGATGGTGCTACAGCGCTCAGTAATCCACCACTAGCTCCGTTAATAGACACTCGATCTCTGGCTTGGATATCTACCCTACCAGCATTACCCTGTCCGTTGGTAATAGAACCAATCTGAGCATTACCGATAATATTTAAAGAACCTGTGGCGATCGAGATATTACCAGCATTTCCCAAGCCGAATGTTGAGTTTTGGATACCGCTACTAGAAGTTGAGGAACTCGTGCCGTCTACGGTGACTGTATCTCTAGCATTAATTTCTATATTTCCTGCTTGAGAGTCAACTGTCCCTTGAAATATTCCAGTCACCAAGCTACTTCTATCTGAAATACTTAGGTTACGAGCATTGACGCTCATGCTACCACCATTGCTAGCAACTGTTCTCACATTGGCTGCGTTTGTTAGCGATATGTCTGATAGGGTTAAATCTGTAGGAAAGCTGAAGCGGAAACCACTGAGATCGGGGTTAATTCCTACCACGCCTGGGGCAGCAACTGCACCTAATTCTACTCGTCCACCCGCAGCAGTTAAGTCCCCACCTTCCAAGCTGACATTGCCACCAATTAGTCCTATGGTTCTCCCAGGCTGTACCTGTAAACCAAAAGTACTAGCACGATTGACGATATTCCCTGGATTCGTACCGAATTGCAAACCCAAAGGAACGCTGACGGTGAGTAGCGGCGCACCCGTACCTGGTGTAGCACTGAACTGCGTGCCATCAGCAAAATTAATACTTCTAGCTGTCGTGGCAATGAAGGAACCACCGACTATGAGTCTGGCATTTTCACCAAAAATAATCCCATTGGGATTGAGTAGGAATAAATTCGCCGTGCCTCTTGCGGCTAAAATTCCGTCAATCTCAGATCTGGAGCCACCCGTAACTCTGGTGAGAATATTTTGAATATTGGCTCCGTTATCAAATAAAGCTGCTCGTCCATTGGGGATGGAAAATTGCTCGAAGCTATGAAATAAATTACTTCCCCGCGTGGCTCCACCAGAGATTGTATCTATACCATCTGGGCTGGAGTTGACTATGGAATTATCTACACCTAGAGTATTATCAGGTCTAAGTTGGCTATCCGGTGGAACTTGAGCCAGCGCAGTACTCCCAAACGCTGTACTTCCTATCACCACGCTAACTAGTCCTAGTCGCACTACCTCACGCCAAAAAATTCGCGTCATTTCTCCCCTCCTCGCTCATTCTGCTTGTACTTTTTTTGACAAGTAACTCAGTATCCAAGGCTACACTGCCTAAAGTGATATTGCCAGAAAAGTCATCTGTCTGTGATTAAGAATGCTTGCAGGGGTGTAGAGAAGCGCAAACGTTGCGATCGCATTATTTTTATCTACAGTAATTCGCAATCGCATATATAACGCTGGTAGGGGCGCACATCTGTGCGCCCCTACAGTCTGTGTATTTCATCCAATTGAAAGCCGCAGATCCCCCTAGCCCCCCTTTCCAAGGGGGGGAACAAAAGTAGTATCTTTAGTAGGATGGAAAAGTATTCTATGTGGTACTACTAAGTGGCTACAGAAAAAATTTCCATCTCTCTCTCCTCATCTTTGATGAGATTTATTGAAACTTACAAAAACACGCATCAGCATAAATCCCGCTCTCAGGTAATTGAAACAGCTTTGCAGTTGTTACAGCAGCAGGAGTTAGAAGCAGCTTATCGCGAAGCAAACCAGGAAATCGATCCTGATTGGGAAGTGACTGTTGCTGATGGTCTTGCCGATGAAACGTGGTGAGATTTATTGCGCTAATCTTAACCCTACAATTGGTTCTGAAATCAGCAAGCGCCGCCCCGTACTAATTGTTAGTAATAATGCGAATAATCGGGCTGCTGATATGGTTACAGTACTGCCAATTACATCAAATGTAAGTCGCATTTACCCGTTTGAAGTGAAGCTAGAACCAAAAGATAGCGGTTTGACAAAATCGTCTAAAGTTCAAGCACAACAAATTCGTACCATCTCAAAACAGCGTCTTGACGGTGAATGCATTGGTTGCTTAAGCAAAGAAATGATGGCATTAGTAGATAACGCCATCAAGCTACATCTTCAGCTTTGATTTAGGAACTAGGGCAGGAAGTTAGTGTTTCCTTTAAATGACTTGGTGATGTGGTATCGCCGCTAGTGAGAATGATCGCGCCATTGCGATCGTATTGCCAGGATGTGGCTTCAGTTATGGTTTCTACGGGGGGTGTAGGTGTAGTATTAGTTGCTACTGGGGTAGTTGTTGCTACTGCGGCACGGTTTTCGGTTTCCGGTGTTTGCAGGGTTGCCCAATCGGTGAGGAGGGCATCAGAACTGAGTTTATCTCCCGGTGCGGGGGGTAATCCGCCACGTCCGGCGACGGTGAAGCGATTTTCGGCTCCAGATGGGCATCCTGCTGCGACTAAAGAGGAAGCATCGACTAGTCCTGTTGGTAGTTCCACAATATCGCGGCTGGGGTCGATGTAGTCAGCATTGAAGCTAACATTGCCACTGAAGGAAGGATTATTGAGGGAAATTGCAGCAACATCATTGTCAGCCAAGCTACCCAAAAACTCCTGAAGTTGTAGTGTTGTAGGAGTAGCAGTTCCAAATCGCCTTTGGAGTTCTGGCTGAAGTTCTTCACCAGTGCGTTGTTTCAGTCCAAAAATGCTTTGAGCATTAATCTTTATTTCACCGCCCTCACCATCGAAAGCATTAGCAAAGATATCGTTATTACCTCGAAATTCTGCAATGACTAAGGGAGAATTGATTGTAATGTTGCCACCATTCCCACTGCCAGTTGAGGTAGAAATAAGACTATCGTTACGTAGCCTAACACTTTTACTAGCTTGCAATCGGATATCCCCACTATTGCCTGATGTGGATTCAGCAAAGATACCACCACTATCAAGGTCAAGGGTGCGAACGTCTACAACAATGTCGCCTCCATCTCCTCGACCAACAGCACTCGCAGAAATAATACCACCATCCATGAGAGACAAATATTTAGCTTTGAGGCTAATGTTTCCTCCTCTACCCCTGCCTTGTTCTCCTATAGCACTGTAAACTCCGCTTGCAAATACTCCATCTGAAAATTCACCCACCCCCTCGAAGAGAATATTATCACTGACATCAACATAAATGTTCCCTGCATTCCCTTGACCAAAGTTAGTTACACTTAATACACCACCATTGGTTAAAGTTAGCGAGTGCGCTTTAAGATCGATTGTGCCGCTGTTTCCCTCTGCGTCAGGACTCGCAGCACTGAAGATCGAACTGCTATTTGACAGCGAAATAGAATCATCGACTCGCAAAAAGATGTTGCCCGCATTTCCTGTTCCAAAGGTACTAGCGCTCATCTGCGCACCATTGTCTATTGATAGCGATCGCGCTTTGATGGTGATATCGCCTCCTCTGCGATCGCTTGTTTCCTGGAATATTTGTTCTACACTGCTGGCTATGACGCTATTTGTATCAAGAGAAATTTCACCATCAGCAGTGATGGTTATGTTGCCTGCATTTCCTGCACTAAAGGAGGCAGCGCGAATAATTGAGCTACCAGTAATAGAAGCGGATTCGTCAGAATTGGTGACATCAATTTGAATATTGCCTGCATTGCCTTGCCCAAAGGTTGAAGCTTCTATTTTGCCTTGGTTGGTCACGGCGAGCGATCGCGCTTTGATATTAATATTGCCACTTGCGAGATCGCCTTGAGAATCTGGAAGTCCTACATAGCTGAATATTGCACTAGAAAAAGTTTCTTCTCCATTAGATGTCCGCACAGTCCGAACTCCATCAATTGAGACGCGATCGCTTGCGGTGATTGTTACATTTCCTGCAACTCCTTGGTCGCCTGTACTGCTGGCAGAAATAAGTCCACCGTTTGTAAGGAATAAAGAGCCATTTCTGATATTAATTCTGACATCACCACCCTTGCCCACACCGTTATCTTCGACGTTACTGAAGACTCCGCTTGCAAATTGTGGACCTGTCCCACTAATTTCAATTTGCTCATTGACATCAATCGTCACGTTACCTGCATCTCCCCTACCTATAGAGGTGGCATTGACTTGAGCACCATCTGCTATGGATAGGGTTCCACTATTTAGACTGATGTCACCTCCCTCTCCTACACCAATGTTTTCTACCGAACTGAAGACTCCACTTTTGTCATTAGCCACACCAGTAAAAATGGCTGCTCCACCAACATCAATCTTTATGTTGCCTGCATTTCCAGTACCGAAAGTATTTGTACGCAACTGAGCGCCATTACTCAAATAAAGAGTTCCTGCTTTAACATCAATATCACCACTCCTACCTTTTGCTCCAGGTTCTACCGTGGTAGAAACAGCACTGGAAAACCTACCGTTGCTGCCGCTAGCATTAAACAAATTGCGCACATCAATGTTTACCTTTCCACCACTGCCCTCTGCGCCACCTAACTCATCAGATGCACCACGGAGAATGGCTTGAATTTGAGCACCATCAGTTAGGCTCAGAGAGTCCGCCTCTATATTAATAGTGCCACCATTGCCTATTGCTCCAGCCTCTACATTACTGAGAACTCCGCTAGTAAATCCGTTACTCACCCCAGAAAAAGTAATGTTACTGGCATTGATAGTAATATTGCCAGCATTTCCCTGTGCAAAGGTGTTACTACTTAGCTGTGCGCCGCCAGTCAACTCAAGCGTTCCAGCTGTAACGTTTAGATCTCCGCTGTCGCCGATAGCTCTACTTTCCACTGAATTAGTGATTAAGCTCCCATCAGCAAGAGCAATCCTTCCTGTTGCATTGATATCGATGTTTCCCGCCTTGCTATCAGGCGAACCCAACCCTGAGCGTATTCCAGCCAACATCTGACTCCCTTGAGCAAGACTTAGGTTTTGAGAGTTTGTGGCAATACTACCGCCACCTCCAGCCCTTGTATCAACCAAAGCTAGTCGTGGCGGCGATACTGATGCATCTGTTGTCAGCGATATGTCTCCTAAAACTAAATTTGTAGGAAAACTGAAGCGGAAACCACTGAGATCGGGGTTAATTCCTACCACTCCGGGAGCGGCAACTGCACCTAGCTCTATTCGTCCGCCTCTAGCAGTTAACCGTCCGCCTTCCAAATTAACGTTACCGCCAATCAATCCTAAAGTTTTCCCAGCACCTACCTGCAAACCTACGCCGCTAGCACGGTTGACAATCTCCCCTGCACCAGCACCAAACTGCAAACCCAAGGGAACGCTGACAGTGAGTAATGGCGCACCTGTACCAGGAGTAGCACTAAACTGCGTCCCATCGGCGAAGTTGATACTGCTACCCGTAGTAGCAATAAACGAACCACCAACATCCAATCTGGCATTCTGACCGAAAACAATCCCATTGGGATTGAGCAAAAATAAGTTAGCTGCTCCGTTGGCTCGAATCAAACCATCAATATTAGATATGGAGCCACCCGTAACCCTACTAAGAATATTTTGAATATCTAGAGCATTGTTAAAAATAGCTGCTCCATTGGTAGGCACAGAAAACCGATCAAAACTGTGGAATAAATTCCCACCCTGCCTAGTTCCACCAGTAATTGTCTGCTCACTGCCTACACCGCTGACAGCAGAACCGACAGTATTGTCTGGAACAACTTGAGCCAGCGCAGTACTCCCAAACGTAACAGTACCCCCAAATGCGTTAGCGAAGCTTAACGAAGTTATCGCCCAAGCCAAACCTAGCCGCACGCACCAGCGCCCAGAAACTGAAGATATTTGCAAATACATCTCTGCTATATAAATATTTAGGTTAATACCGATGACAGATGCCAAACCACCAATAACTATAAAATAGTCGCCATAACAAAATAAAGCCCTGAAATCTGGAGAAATTGCGATCGCGCCATTTCCCCACACCACCAGCACAAAAATGTGCTATTCATCACATTTCCCGAAGACATACACCATCTTCAGGAAAAATTCCACATGATTTTGTAGTATTTACAATAAATGAACGAACCGAACTTTCAATTGGGGGAAAGCCGTATTATAAGAATACTTAAATCAACTTCCTCCTAATTGAAGTGCGATCGCGTCGTTTGCTACCCTCTGGCTTAGTTGAATTTCTATCCAGAAAAGCTAATCGGTATAAAAAATATCTGTCTACGGAGAACTGCAATGAAGATTAAACCGTGGCTGAAGTACGTAATCCCGATCTTGGCAATTGGTTGTTTTGCCCCTGTAGTCCCTGCAACGACGCAGGCTGCACCCGCTAAAGCAGTCCAAAACGCCCAGTCCGACTACGATAACTTCATGCGACAAGGCTATCTTGCCACTGCTCAAAGAGACTATGAAACAGCTCTAGTCAATTTTCGCAAGGCTCTCAACCTCCGGCAAGGAAACCCCTACGCTACTAAAGCAATTAACAACATCAGTAGCTATCTTTCGCAGCGCGGCGAAGCGACAATTTCCTTCGTACCCCCGGAGTGGGGCGCGCCAGGAAACCGTGTCGGTGGTGCAACGCGGGGCTGTTTTAGTGGCAAACAAGCACTCACAGCTTTAGTTCCAAATACTAATACGGGAACGACGATCGCCGCTCAACCGACCTTATCGTTCTACGTACCTGCAAATAAAGCCGAACAGCTAGAATTAGTCTTACTCAACGATAAACAAAAGATCCTGCACAAATCTATTGTTGCTTCGCCAAAAACTTCAGGGATTGTCAGCGTCAACATGGCTAAAATGCCAGGTGCGCCATCTCTAGAGACGGGGAAAAACTATCAATGGTATTTCTCCATGATCTGCGATCCAAAAGACCGTTCGGCAGACGTAGTTGTAGACGGCTGGATTCAACGAGTTGAAGCCGATCCGATTCTGCAAAGCGAAATTCAAAAAGCTAAACCGAGCGATCGCGTCTCTTTATATGCTGCAAATGGCATTTGGTACGATACTGTAGCGGCAATGGTGGCAAGCCGTCAATCAACACCCAATAATTCAACCGTATCCCGAGAATGGTCGGATTTACTCAAATCTGTAGGATTGGGTGCAGTTGCTCAGGCTCCAATTGTATTGCTGAACTAAGATTCGTTCAACTCACTCGCTCGAACAAAGCAAGTATGCCCCTTGTCCCTACAGCGCCCCATGATTACGATAATTATGGACGTGCTTAGGGAATTCTTGCTAATGGTCAGTTGTCAGTGACTAGTGACTAGTGACTGGTGGCTAGACCGGAACAAGAATCTAGCTACTAGCCACCAACCACTAGCCACTCTCTAATGACCAACGACAGTCATAACGCCAGATATGATAAATCAATATAAATATGCGCTTATTATTCAAAGCTTCTCAATCAAGTCGTCTACGTAAAATTACAGAGGCGATACCGCCCATATTAGTTGCTAGCGCAGCCGTCTGTGGCTTGGTTATTGGCGTGCGTCACTTAGGACGGCTAGAAGGACTGGAGCTAAACTATTTCGATCGCTTCGTTCAACTGCACCCTGACGAAGGTTCCGATCCGCGCTTGCTGGTGGTTGCAGTCACGCAAGACGATATTCAAGCACTGGATCGCTGGCCCGCATCCGATCGCACCATAGACCAGCTTTTACAAAAACTCAAACAGTATCGCCCTCGCATCATCGGCTTAGATATTTATCGCGATTTACCCGTAGAACCAGGTAACGCAGAACTCACCGCGCGCTTGCAGGTCAACGATAACATTGTCGCGGTGTGTAAAGTGGGAGACGATAAGGGTTTGGGAGTCGCACCACCGACAGTAGTGCCTAAAACTCGTTTGGGATTTAGCGATTTAGTCCTAGACCGAGATGGGGTAGTCCGGCGGGGTTTGCTGTTCATGACCCCAGAAAAAACCTCTAAGTGTCCTGCTACGACCTCCTTTAGCTTGCAACTAGCGCTAAAATACCTCAGCCAACAAGGTGTGCGAGCGCAACTAACTCCAGATAAGAATTTAAAGATCGGCACGGCAACTTTTCCCGCGATCGCCAGTAATAGTAGTGGTTATCAAAATGTTGATGCGAGAGGATATCAAGTCTTAATCAATTATCGCTCCCCCACTGCCGTCGCTCGCCAGGTATCGCTCAGTGACGTTCTCTCTGATTCCATTAACCCTAGCTGGGTGGAAGATAAAATCGTTCTCGTCGGCGTAACGGCGACGGAGATCAAAGATTATTTTTATACACCTTACGACCTCAGCCAGCAGCCGGAAACGAAAGGAAAAATGGCAGGCGTACTCGTCCACGCGCAGATTTTAAGCCAACTGCTGAGTACGACATTAGATGGGCGATCGCTATTTTGGTATTGGTCGGAAACCACAGAAATTCTCTGGATTTGGGCGTGGTCTCTATTAGGTGGGGCGATCGCCTGGTACGTGCGTCCCTCCTGGCTGCTGGGAGTCATTGGGGCAAGTGCTTTACTAGGATTGGGTAGTATTTGTTTTGTCTTATTTCTCCAAAAAGGCTGGATTCCCCTCGTCCCTCCAGCACTTGGTTTAGTGGGAACAAGTGGGGCGATCGTGGCTTATCAAGCCTACTTTAAAGCGCGTCCAAGTGGAGCAAAAACAAACAATTCTGCGGAACAATCCTTTTCATCACCCACCACAGCCGCAGGCACTCAATCAACTCGAACCATATTAAAGGAACGATACCAAATTGTGCGCAATATCGGTGCGGGTGGGTTCGGTCATACTTTTCTCGCCGAAGATACTCAACGTCCGGGTAAACCTTATTGCGTTGTCAAGCAGCTGATTCCATCCAGCGATGAGAGATATATGCAACTGGCGCGGCGCTTGTTTCAGTCTGAAGCAGAAGCTTTAGAAATATTGGGAAGCTTCGATCGCATTCCTCAATTGCTAGCTTACTTCGAGCAAGATCGACAATTCTATTTAGTAGAAGAATTCATCCAAGGACACCCCTTGAGTGAAGAATTGGTTCCAGGTAAACGCTTATCTGAAACTGAAGTTGTAGCACTTTTAAAAGATGTTCTACTCGTCCTCGACTTTATTCATCAGCGCAGCGTCATTCATCGAGATATTAAACCCAGCAATATTATTAGAAGACAATCGGATAATAGTTTAGTTTTAGTTGATTTCGGTTCCGTCAAACAATTGCAAACTCAAATCACGATGGCGCAGGAAAAATACACCGTGGCGATCGGTACAATGGGATATGCTGCGCCAGAACAGTTTTTTGGTAAACCTGTATTTAGCAGTGACATTTACGCCCTCGGTACAATTGGCATTCAAGCTGTAACCGGAATTCCCCCAACAGAATTAGACGAAGATCCCACAACCCATGAGGTAATTTGGCGACACCACGTCCCTGCAATCAATGATACGCTAGCAGCTATTTTAAATAAAATGGTGCGTTATTATCCCAGCAATCGATTTCAATCAGCAACCGCAGTCCTAAGAGCATTGGAAAGCGTTTATATATATTAAAGTCAAACGCTAAAAGTTAAAAGTCAAAATATTGGCATCGCGCGGCATGTGTTCCATCAGACGCGATGTATCGACAACAGTTTTACTGCAATAGTAGCGTTTCAACATCTACGTCCAACGCTGCTGCTAGCTGCACCAATTCATCTGCATAAGCAGGCGATACATATGTTACCTCTGACGTAGCACCCACCGCACCACCGACGATCGCGTTTAGTTCTGTCTCTTCTAGTTCGCTCAAATAGTCGAACTTGTCTAATCGATTTAAAAATTCATTCTTTTCCGAAAGATTCATAACTCCTCCGGTTTATTCAATTAAGTATGTTTGAGTCTAGGATGAACCAACGTTATTTGTCAATAATTATAGCTAAATATACACAGTGCGATTTATTTCGTTTCCATCCAATTTTGTCCGGCGCGGACATCAACGAATAAGGGAACGCTAAAATCAACGTCTGTACGTTCTAAGGCTGTTTCCATTGTCGTTTTAATTTGCGGTTGCAGTTCTTCCCATTCATGAGGAGGAATTTCAAATACTAATTCGTCGTGGACTTGTAATAGTAAACGTGCCTGATAGTTGTGTAATAATTCATGCAGTCTTACCATAGCAATTTTGATAATGTCTGCACTCGATCCTTGAATTGGGGCATTAGCCGCCGCCCGTAGCAATCCGGCATCGTAAGCTGATAGTCCTTTGATACTATCAAGATCGATATCTTCGGGTTTTGCATTTAAGAGTTTTCGTAAGCGATCGCTGGTAAAATTAAAATAGCGCCTGCGTCCTAAAATGGTTTCTACATATCCTTTGGCGATCGCATCTTTTTGAATCCCTTGTAAGTAGGCAAATACTTTCGGATATGTTTGGTTAAATTTCTCAATAAAGATTTTACCATCTGCGGCTTTCATACCCGTTTCTCGCGCAAATCTTTGCGCCCCCATGCCGTAAATCACACCGAAATTAATAATCTTACCCAAACGGCGCTGTTCTGAAGTGACAGTCTCTTGTTCAAACAAAAGTTTTGCCGTGACTGTGTGGATATCTTCGTTATTCTGGTAAGCCGAAACTAAAACAGGTTCCTGTGTCAAATGCGCTAAAATTCTCAATTCAATTTGAGAATAATCGGCTGCTACCATTAACCAACCTGATTCAGGTAGAAAAGCTTTACGAATTTGCCGACTAAACGCCGTCCGAATCGGGATATTTTGTAAGTTGGGATTAGAAGAAGACAATCGCCCTGTAGATGTTGCAGTTTGATTGAAATCTGTATGCACTCGGTGAGTATCTGGACGCACCAAAGCTGGTAAAGCATCGACATAAGTAGATTTTAACTTTGCCAAAGTGCGATATTCTAAAATTGCGTCTACAACTGGATGATCGCCTTGTAATTTTTCTAGTGTCGCCGCATCTGTCGAATAACCAGTTTGAATTTTACGTGACTTTCTTCGGTCTAATTTCAACTTGTCGAATAAGAGTTCGCTGAGTTTTTTAGGCGAACCTAAATTAAACTTTTCACCAGCTACAGCATAGACTTTTTCTTCTAATCGGGCTAAATCTGCTTCGAGTTGTTTAGAAAATTCATGCAGATAATTGCTATCAATTCTAATTCCCGTATATTCCATTTCTGCTAAAACTGGTTCTAGAGGTTGTTCTACCTCCAGTAACAGCTTGTGCATAATCGGAATTTTATCGAGTTCTGCTCGTAATTTCGCCACTAATTGATACGTGACATAAACATCCATGCCGCAGTAATCGGCGACACTAGAAATATCAATATCGGCAATAGTCTGACCTTTGGGAACTAATTCTGAATAACTAACAGTATCTAATTTTAAATAGCGATCGGCAAGTACGCCTAAATTGCGAGTCACATCTGAATCTGGATTCAAGACATAACTTGCTAATAACGGATCGAAAACAACTCCAGCTAGTTTAATTCCTTGACAGCGTAGAACTAAGCGATCGAACTTAGCATTTTGTAACGCTTTTGGATAGCGATCGCTCTCTAAAATCGGACGTAGTTGTTCTAAAACTGTTGCCTTATCTAAATTATTACCATCTTGATGACCGACTGGAATATACGCCATGTCATCTAAGGCATTTCCCCAACAGCAGCCAATTCCAACTAATTCTGCATCCCGTGGTTCTAAATCTGTCGTTTCCGTATCCCAAGCCACAGGATGAGTTGCATCAGTATATTTTTGCAACCTCTTAACTAATTCCGTCAATTTAGCCGCAGTATCGATAATTTGGGGTTGAATTGGCGACTGCGATTGTTGCTGCGCCACCTCCGTATCTTCTGCACTGAAAAACCATAAATCGTCATCCGATTGGTAATTGGTAATTGGTAATTGGTAATCGTCCTCCTTGTCTCCCTTGTCCTCTTTGTCTCCCTTGTCCTCTTTGTCTCCCTTGTCTTCAAACTCGCCGCCAAATTGCTGCTGTAACTGATTGACTTTTCCTAAGAAAGTTCTAAATTCTAACTTTTCTAAAATTGGTTCGAGGATGGTGCGATCGAATCCTCTAAGTTTACAGTTTTCTAATTCAACTTCTAGCGGAACATTTAAAACAATTTGTGCCAAGTGGCGAGAGTGATAAGCTGCTTCTTTACCTTCTTCTAACTTCTTTTTAGTAGCACCTTTAATTTGGTCAATCGAAGCATATACATTATCTAAATTGTCATAAGTACTGAGGAGTTGTATCGCAGTTTTTTCCCCGATTCCCCTCACACCTGGAATATTATCAGATGGGTCGCCACACAAAGCTTTAAAATCAACAACTTGTGATGGTGAAACACCCATTTTCTCTCGTACTTGTTCTACACTAAATTCAGCCGTACCAGTGTTGTTGCGCTGAATAAAAGCCGTACTGAGATATAAGACGCTAATTGCTTTTTCGGGATCGACAAGTTGAAATAAATCGCGATCGCCTGTCAAAATCTTTACCTGATATCCGGCTTCACTCGCTCGTAACGCTAGAGTCCCCAAAATATCATCCGCTTCAAACCCGGGTGCGGTCAAGACCTCAACAGCAAGTCCAGCAAGTAATTCATGCAAATTCTTCAAATCGGGGACGAAATCTTCCGGTGTCCCGGGACGATCTGCTTTGTAGGTGTCGTCGGCTTCGTGGCGAAATGTTGGTAAACCCAGATCGAAGGCGATCGCCATTGCTTCTGGCTTTTGAGTAGCCATCACCTCCAGCAATGACTTCAAGAAACCAAAACAAACACTCGTTGGAATCCCCGTTTTCGTCCGCAGTCCGCCATCTCGTCCCTTGGCAAAGGCGAAATAAGAACGGAAAGCTAAAGAATGCCCGTCTACTAAAATAAACGTGGGGCGCTGTGGTGCGGTACTGTTAGCAGGAGTAGGATCGGATGCAGCTTGAGTCATAAGCCTATTCTAGCGATGTTAGATTGTAGGGGCGGGTTTATCGAGACGATTTATCCTAAATGTAGAGATTTTTTAAAAACCCGCCCTGACGATAATATTGTGGTTCAAACACATCCAATATAATTAGCAATAATTTCCGGTTGTTCTATTTGAGGAACGTGACCGCAATTTTTTAACCAAATTAATTGAGAATGCGCGATCGCCTGTTTAAATTTCATCGCATCAGCCACACCTAAAGTCTCGTCTCTATCTCCCCACAAAATTGTAGTTGGCTTATCGACTTTGGCAATTTTGTTGACTATTTCTCCATAACCGCCGCTTTTCGTAAAACTTACCATCGCTTCCGACCATCTAGGCATTTCTGTATGTAATAAAGCACAACGGATCGCGTCTATTTCAAATGGAGTTAAATTTCCCAAACTAGTACCCAAATTCAATGCTTGTGTTTTTCGCTGTCGCCAAAATTCTACAGCTAAATAATCGAGCGGAAAAAACAAAAACTGACCCAAGGGAAAATCGCCACTAAAACCGACACTATTAATTAATACCAAATGTTTTACAGCTTGGGGATAAGTGAGGGTAAAGTCGATCGCCGTCGCCCCACCCATCGAAGCACCTACTAAAATAACTGGTTTGTCAATCAGTATTTTCCAAAAGTAATAAAGATGAGTTTTAATTGTTTCTGGATTGTAGTGGATTCCCCGTGGGCGATCGCTAAAACCAAAGCCTAACAGATCGACTGCCCAAGTTTCATGCTGTGCTGCTAAAAGTGGAATGAGACGGCGAAACTCCAATACCGAACTATCAAAACCATGTAGCAATAGGATCGGTATATTCCCCTCACCTTGACGGACAAAACTCGTCGCGATCGCCCCAGAATATATAGGAGTTGCGATCGCGTGACGTTCGATCTTTTGCGCTAAAGCAATTGACTCAGGCTGTTGCAACAACTGCACTTGAGATGGGAGAAAAGAGGGAAACATTTCAATTATCAGTTATCAGTTGTCAGTTATCAGTGAAGAGTGGTGATTGGTAATCAGTAATTGCCCACCTGCTCACCTGCTTCCTTGTCCCCCTTCGCCCCCTAATCCCCACTCCCTTCGGTCGTGGGGAAGAGCGAGTTCCCCCTTGTCCCCCTTGTCTCCCTTGTCTTCCTTGCCTCCCTTGTCTCCTCATCCCCCATGAGTTACCTGCGGGGCGCGTCCGTACAGTTCGGTATATAACTTCAGGCGATCGCTTAATTCTTGCGTTAACACATCGGGTTGATAGCGCCAAGCCCAGTTCCCCTCGGCTTGACTGGGAACGTTCATTCTCGCTTCGCTTCCCAAGCCTAAAATATCCTGTAAGGGAATGATGGCTTGATTTGCCGTAGTACTAAAGGCTAGCCGAATTAAGTCCCAATGGATACCGTCAGGACTAATACAACCCATATAGAGTAAAAGTCTCTGTTTTTCGTAGTCAGAAGCGGTGTTAAACCAACCTACGCTCGTATCGTTATCGTGGGTTCCGGTGTAGACGACGCAGTTGCGGGGGTAATTGAAAGGTAAGTAAGGATTTGCAGCATCGGAACCATAGGCAAATTGTAAAATCTTCATGCCTGGAAATTCAAACCGATCGCGTAATGCTTCCACCTCTGGAGTAATAATTCCCAAGTCTTCAGCTAATACGGGTAACTTACCCAACTGCTGGGCGATCGCTTCAAATAACTCTACCCCTGGCGCTTCAATCCAAGTCCCGTTAATTGCGGTAGTTTCGCCTTCTTTAACCGCCCAGTACGACTCAAAACCTCTAAAGTGGTCGATGCGAATGATATCGACATAATCTAACATCGCCTCAAATCGCTGCACCCACCATTTGAAGTGTTGTTGCTGCAATGCCTCCCAGTTATAGACGGGGTTGCCCCACAATTGTCCCGTGGCGCTAAAGTAATCGGGTGGAACTCCCGCCATCAAAGCCGCCGCACCCGTTTCCTCATCCAGACAGAAGATTTCGGGGTTTGCCCAGACATCAGCACTGTCATGCGCTACGTAGATGGGGATATCGCCAATAATTTGAATGCCGTGCATGTTGGCATAGCGCTTCAGTTTTGACCACTGCTGGAAGAATTCAAACTGGATGAATTTTTGATAAAAAATTTCGCCATCTAACTGCTGTCGCCATTTTTCCATTGCTTCCGGTTGACGGCGGGCGATTTCTGGTTCCCAGTCGTACCAACTCTTATCCTCTAAGGCATCTTTGAGCGCCATAAATAGGGCGTAGTCATCTAGCCAATAGCCTTTGGCTCTACAAAAGCCAGCAAATTCTTGCTGCTGTAATTCTGAGGCGTTATTGCGAAAATTCTCGCAGGCTTTACGCAATAAAGGAATTTTAATTTCAATCGCGCGATCGTATTCTACGCGATCGCTCTCGAACTCAGGTAAATTGGCAAAATCTTCTTGACTGAGCAACCCATTTTCTTGTAATTGTTCTGGGCTAATTAACAACGGATTTCCTGCCATTGCCGAATAGCACATATAAGGAGAATTACCGTAGCCTGTAGGTCCCAAGGGTAGAACCTGCCAGAGTTGCTGGTAACTATTGCTTAAAAAATCAATCAAACGGTAGGCAGCTAAACCGAGGTCGCCAATACCAAAGCGACCGGGTAGGGAAGTCGGATGCAGCAAAATTCCAGCGGCTCTGGGAAAAGTCGGCATAGATTATCGAATGGTAACAGCAGGCAACAGCCAAAAATCTACCACGCCGTAGGGAGGTTTTATCCCTATCTCTGGTTAAGATTTACAGTTATCAGTGACTAGTGGTTGGTGGCTAGTGACTAGAAGAATTGCTCCCTCGTCCCCCTTGTCTTCCTTGTCCCCCTTGTCTTCCTTGTCTTTTCTTTCCCTACTTCCTACTCCCTAGTTAAAGCACTTGCGCCCGTAGCAAGGCTGTTGGTAGGGAACAGAGCTTTTGCAAATTAGGAACATACGCCCTTTGCCGAAACACGTCGTATTGGTTGCGTTCGATTCGATCCAAAATCTGACTGTAAAGTATCAAGGCTGACCATACAGGCAAACGGGCGCTAGGAGCTAGATAGCTGATTCCCTTTTCTGCCTTAGCATAAACCTCGCGTGTCCTACGGATTTGAAAGCGCACGAGTTCTCGCCAGCGATCGTCCACCACTCCGTTAAATAAATCTTGCTCAGTGTAGTTAAATTTGGCTAAATCCTCTAAGGGAATGTAAATTCTGCCTCGTCTTGCATCTTCCCCGACATCTCGCAGAATATTAGTCAGTTGACTAGCAATCCCCAAGGCGATCGCTTCATCTGTAGGAATATACGGTTCTTTGTCCTGATTCCAAGCTGCCGTGTCTCTTGTGGTATCTACACCCATGACTGCTGTAGACATCAAACCCACCGTTCCGGCAACGCGATAACAGTACAGATGCAACTCTTCAAAAGTTTTATAGCGGCTCCAGCACAGATCCATGCGCTGTCCGGCAATCATATCTCGAAACGGCTGAATCTCTAGTGGGAAGTTCTGCAAAGCATCGACCAACGCCACATCGTAGTCTTCCAAAGGATGACCCGCAAACACCGATTCTAGATGCTGCTCCCACCGATCTAAAGTTTCTAAGGTGGTAATGGCAGCAGCCGGACCATCAACTAATTCATCAGTGCGGCGACACCAGGCATAAATTGCCCACATAGCTCGTCGGCGCTTTGCCTCTTTCATCAGTAGCGTGCCAGGATAGAATGTCTTGGCATACTTTGCCGTGATTTGGCGACACAGTTCGTAGGAATCCTCCACAGAGGCGAGCTTTTTCATGCACGAGGGGGAATCAGGCAGTTGCAGCATTTGTTGCAGGCTGAGTATTGAGCGTGGGCGTACTGGTTTGGGAATTCACTTCGCTAGCAGCTCTAGCAATTGCCTGCGCTGTCAGCTTACCAGAAAGTACAGCACCTTCCATACTACCTAGATAAGGTTGCATGGTGTAACTACCAGATAAGTAAAAATTGCTAATTGGCGATGCCTGACTGGGACGATATTGTTGTCGTCCTGGTGTTGCTGTATACACGGAGCGAGGTGTTTTTACGACATGATATTTTCGCAACCCAGCAGGATTGTCGCTGCCAAAGTGTTGCGGAAACAGTTTTTCTAGCTCTGTTAGAGTTACCTGTAAAATCTCTTCATCGGATTTATGAATCCAATCTTGAGCCGGAGCCAAGACTAATTCCAGCATCGAGCGGTCGGGATCGGCATATTCGCGACAAGTATTGCTCATGTCGGCATATACGCTTAACAGTGGCGATCGCGAAAATAATAGCTGGTCTATATCTGTCAATTTGCGATCGAACCACAACTGGATGTTAATCACGGGTACGCCTTCTAACCCATTTAACTGCTGGAAATACTCTAATTGTTTCCAAGGAGTTGGAATCAATTTTTTCAGCACGTCTACGGATGTGGCACTGACGTATAAATCTGCCGTTTCTACGTAGTCGGCTGCCCCGTTCAAGCCTCTGATAGCAAATCCTTTTACTGTACCATCGGGGTTCAGTAAGATTTCCTTAAGAGGCGCATTCAACCGCACTTCGCCACCGCGTTGAGTAATGTAATCTACCATCGGTTGACACAGGCGCTCTGGCGGAGAACCGTCTAAAAATGCCATTTTCGAGCCATCTTTTTGCTGCAAAAAGCGGCTGAGCGCTGTTAGAAGCACCGTAGCTGAGATTTCGTCAGGATTGATGAAATTGAGTGACTTAGAAGCAGCAATAAAGATGTCTTGTTGCACCTCTTCGCTCACGCCTTGCAGCTTCAACCACTCAGAGAAGGTATACTTATCAGTTTGCTCGACATACTTTTGTCCCCGCAGCATCGCTGGGACTAGTCCCTTAGCCAGTTGAATTTTTTCCCCCCAGGTTAGCATGTCGTTATTCCGCAAAATTGCGGCGATTCCATTGAAGGGTGCTGGCAAGTTAGGAAAATCAAAGCGACTGTATGTCCCTGGCTTTTCCGGCTGATTGAAGATCATCGTGTGTTTTTTCCACTGCAAGCGATCTTCAATCCCCAATTCTTTCAACAGCTGCAACATGTTGGGATATGCCCCAAAAAAGACGTGCAGCCCCGTTTCATACCAGTCGCCATCTGCGTCTTGCCATGCTGCGACTAATCCACCTAGTACATCTCTGCTTTCTAGGACGATGGGGGTATAACCCACATCAGTCAGATATTTAGCGCAGGAAAGCCCTGCGAGTCCTGCCCCAGCGATCGCTACTCGCATCAACTGTTATTGCCCTTAAATTCAGCATTTACTCGGTCTCATTATACTTTGCATTCCGTTACATTTGGTAGTTATTTTTTAGTGGTACGTGGTGCGTGGGGTGAAGCAGCGAGCGGCGAAGCGTCTTCGCGCCTTTTAGCTGCGTCGTGGTGCGTGGTGCGTGACAAGATTCTTAATCTCTAGCCACCAGGGACTAGTCACTAGCCACTAGTCCCTGATAACTGAAAATAGAATCTTAAATTTTGATGAGATGTAACGCTTGAATTCAAAATGATTTTGTAGTCGAGCTAGCATTGCTTTCAAGTTAGTATTTGGTCGTAACTCAATCGATAGATGACTGCTAGACTGAATGGGATAATATTGAAGGTGTCTGACGACTGATAAGCCGCAATTTTTTCAAGCTACATTCACAAAATTTAACTATGGAAGCCCAAATGCAGCAAATCGAAAATTCAAATCCCACTTCCCCAGAGGAATCAACTGCATTAAGCACTGTGTCATCAGAATCTCAGTTTTCACCTACTACCCAATCTATTAAGAAAGGCGAGTGGATCGTATCCCAAGTCTTGACATTTTTATCCAACATGTTTGGGATCTTAAAAGATTTCTTTAATAGATACAGACAGGCAATTATCAGCATTCTGATCATTGTAGGTGCAATTGTCTCTCTGCGCGTTGTACTGGCTGTTATGGATGCGTTGAATGATGTTCCTCTGTTGGAGCCGACTTTTCAGCTGATTGGGATTGGCTACTCAGCTTGGTTTGTCAGCCGCTACTTGCTCAAACCTTCTACGCGGCAAGAATTAGCGCAAAAATGGCAAGGGTTTTTGGGTGAACTAGAGAAATAGCGCGATAACAACGTTTGCGCTAAACGCTGCGCTACACTACTCCTTCGGAGAAGCAAGCTACGCGAACGCTAACGCCTTTAGATCTTAAGGCAATTGAGTTGTCTTTCACTACATCAGCCTTAAAAATCACTGAATTCACTCGATTCAAGCCTGCAAGCACAGTATTTTGTTTGCAGGCTTTAGACTTTTGTAGCAGTTAAGACAGACTCTTTTGAAACGATGGTGGAAACATACATCTTACTTCTTACCCATGCTTCAGCAACCAAATCAATTTAGCTTTGTTTCCGAAATCGCTACTCTTTGGCTTGAAGTCTTCAATAGCAATTTATTAAGCTTAATTGAGTCATAAAATATACTCAATATCGGGCGGTCGTTTTTTTAGAATGCATTAGCAAACCCTTTTGTTGTATGAATTGTATGAAGCGATCGCTTTTCAGTTCGTGTCACCGTAGCACGAAATAATACACAGATTATCTTCCGAACGTAGTTTTGCAGGCAAAAAAAGTTGGAGGTGCTTCATGAAAGTTTGGAATCCGCGATCGCTACTGTCCAAATCCGCTGGCGATAGTACAACACCATCGATTCTAGAAGATGCGGTTGAGTTTGCCGAAAATCCAGAACCCCGTTGTCCGTGCATTTTGCTGCTCGATACTTCTGGTTCTATGAAAGGGGAACCACTGGATGCTTTAAATGAAGGCTTACGAACTTTTCAACAAGAACTCGATCGCGATAGCTTAGCAAAAAAGCGAGTCGAAGTGGCGATCGTCACGTTTAATAGCGATGTTGAAATTGTTCAAGATTTTGTCACGGCTGACGATTTTCAACCACCCGTACTGAAAGCGAAAGGCTTAACACACATGGGTGAAGCAATTTTGCGGGGATTGGATATGCTTCAGATTCGCAAAGCATTGTACCGCGAACATGGAGTTTCCTACTATCGTCCGTGGCTATTTTTGATCACCGATGGCGAACCTCAAGGAGAAGCCGAGGAATTGATCGAGCAAGCCACCCAAAGGATTAGAGATGATGAAGCAAACAAGCACGTAGCCTTCTTTGCTGTTGGTGTAGAAGCGGCGGATCTGAGTCGCCTCAGTCAAATTTCCGTGCGCGATCCCCTCAAACTTAAAGGGCTAAACTTTAAAGAGTTGTTTGTTTGGCTCTCGGCAAGTATGCAACAAGTTTCTCAGTCAGCTCAGATGGACGAACAATTACCTTTACCTCCAGTGACTTGGACTGGAGCATAGTGTTCCTAAAAGCTTACCGTATTAAGTAGAGGCATGTTTTGTGCCTCTACTCATAATATTGCCTGTAAACGTTGCAGTAGATGCGCTGCTGGTAGTAAATCTTCTATCCTCTCTTCTTCAATTCTTCCTATTAACTGCCCGTTTTTAAAAATTAATAGCGTAGGCAATGCATGAACTTGATATCGATCGGACAAAGCTGAATTTTGTTCGCTGTCAATTCTGACAATTTGTGGCTTTTGCGGCAAATGAGAGATTGCATCTGCTAAAACAGCATCTAGCAATCGAGAGGGACCGCAGCCAGGAGCAGAAAATACAGCTAAAACTGGTGATTCTGAGCTAGAAATCAGCTCTTCTAATTTTATGTGTTGTTCTAGTATCATAAATAGCTTCTGCTCCGCATTTCTAGCTAACAATTGGTGGCGTAAAATACAAGCTCGCGATCGCCGATCGCAAAACGTAACATTATTTTGCTCCGTCTACATGATAGCGATGGTCTCTAATAAATCATCGCCCATAAGATAGATTCGATGCTACCTACTACTGCACGGGCGCACGGCTGTGCGCCCCTACTCAATACTTACTAATTTAAGAATTATTCAAAGCACTTCTGAGCAAAACAATAATCCCATTGGCAATATACTGTACGGCTAAAGCTGCTAGTAAGACTCCCAAAACCCGCGTGATGACATTCACTCCCGTTTGTCCCAAAATTCGTGCTAAACGGGGCGACAGACAGAGAAAAATATAGGCAGTTAACAGTACAACTGCGGCGATCGCTAATACAATCACTAAACCGAGAGTATAGGAGCTAGCCTCATTCACCAAAATCAGTACGCTAGCCAAAGTACCGGGACCAGCAATGAGCGGAATTGCTAGGGGAAAAACGCTGATATCTTGTCTGAGCTGTGCCTCTTTTTCTTCTGCTTCTGTTTCCCGTTCCCGTTGCGCAAATACCATGTCTACCGCAATTTTAAATAGTAATACCCCAGCTGCAACCTGAAAAGCTTCAATACTGATGTGTAAGTAACTCAGTAATAGAGAACCTACTAAAGCAAAAGCTAATACAATTCCGCCAGCGACTAAAACTGCTTTTCGGGCGATCTTAATTTGCTCGTGAGAAGCACGATTTCCGGCTAATGTGACGAAAATCGGTGCTAAGCCGATGGGGTCGATGACGACAAATAAAGTCAAAAATGTTCTAATAATGAGGGAAGACACGGTTGATTTAGGATAAAAATCGTTATTTTTTATTCTCTCTTATGAGGACTTTTCCCCATTTAACAACTCCAAAAAATGCGATCGCCCTCACACAGAAATTAAGAAAATCTATTGCCCTACGCTCATAGAATCATCATCAGTATCCTACCCTTACCTAGTTTGACTCGCCGAGCGTTACTACACAGATAATTTTATTGTGCTAACGTAATAAGTCGCTTTCCTTTGCATTTTCATGGTTTGCTCTCTCATCCATGCCGATATCTGCTAACATCCAAAGCATCTATACAGATGGAGCCTGTACGGGCAATCCCGGTCCCGGTGGCTGGGCTGCTGTTGTCTATTTTACTGATGGTTCACTGCACGAAATCGGTGGTAGTGCCGCTCAAACGACTAACAACCGGATGGAAATGCAAGCGGCGATCGCAGCCCTTCAGCTCATTGCAGAATCCAGCCATCCATCCGCCGTTACTATCCATACAGACAGCGAATACTTAATCAACGGTGTCACCAAGTGGGTCAAAGGATGGAAAAAGAAAGGCTGGAAAACTGCCCAAGGCAAACCCGTCCTCAACCAAGACCTGTGGGAAACGCTAGATCGACTCAATCATCCGTCTATAGAGTGGCGACACGTTCGCGGTCATGCTGGTATCATCGGCAACGAGCGCTGTGACGCGATCGCCCGTGCTTTCGCTAGTGGGAAACCACCTCATTTGCAGCAGCAATCCGCCTCCAACTCCAAAGCTACCGACGCTCCAAATTTTCTCGCCCCTGTATCAGAAGTAGCTGATTTTTCCAGCAACGATCTGATAATTGACAAGTCAAATACAAATAGCCACCTTGCCTCAAACACTTCTATGATCGATTCGTCTACTCCTTCCTCTATCAGCAACGAAGAATTACCCCGCGAAGTCAGGGTGGCTCAACTCCGCAATCTATTAGAAACACTGCGGAGTGCCGATGAAATTGCCACTAAAGGCTATCTTATTACCAGTTCCGAACTAGCAGATTTGATGGATGTCCACGCTAGCGCCGTCACCAGCCGAGGTGAAGAATGGCGTTGGCGCAACTGGATTGTCTCTCGCGTGCGACGAGAAGGCAACCAAATTCTTTGGGAATTAGAACGCGCCGATGCAATTAATCCTGATGATAACTCCGACCACGCCACTGAGTAGGAGTGCGAAACGCCGAGAGGAAAATTCTCAACACCGCTAGCGGATCGGCTAAGGGAGACAGCCAAAATAACCAACCTCCCTTAGCTTGGCTGCGATCGTAGGAAGGGGCGATCGCAAACAAGAGGGCGAAGCGGATCGCCAGTAGGAAAGCATTGAGTCCCAATAAGAGGGAGGGAGTCGGTAGGGGTGCATAGCTGTGCGCCCGTACTAGGGAGTCGGGAATCGGGAGTAGGAAATAGCTCGATAGAACTAGCAAAGGCAGGGCTTGCACTGAAAACAGCAGCCACAGATCGCACCAGAGTTGAGCGGCGGGGGAAGCATCTTTAAGATCGAGCGATCGCCCCCACTCTTGCCAAGTTTCCCTGGCTCCCTCATACATGCGGACTTTGAATACCTTGGCTCCATCGAGAAACCCTACCTTGAAGCCGCTAGCAGCAATATTTCTGGCTAAGGTAACATCATCGCAAAAAGAATTTCTCGCACTCGTATAGCCGCCTACAGTTGCCAGCACAGAACGACGACATAAAAAACATTGCCCGTTCGCCATCACTCGTTCTGCTACCTGAGCATCCACACCAGCAGAATCGAAGCGATATAACAGCGTCATTAACAATGCTGGTTGCAACCAACTTTCGCCGGGATACTTCAGAATGAACTGAGGCGAGAGTGACACCAGATCGTAACCCTCAGTTTCCGCTGTTTGGACTAAACTCGCAACTAAACCTGGTTGCGGTTGAGTATCTGCATCTACGCCCAAAAACCACTTGCTCTGTTCTGAAGTCTGCAAAAAACCGTTGTGTAACGCCCAAGGTCTACCCACCCAGTTTGGAGGGAGGGGGTCATCGGTCATCAGCTGAAATCGAGGGTCTTGCTGTTGGGCGGCTTTAACTAATTCCCGCGTCCCATCCTGAGAGTTACTATCGACGATCGCAATTTCTCGGACTTCGTAACTTTGCCGACTCAATCCTGCCAAACAGGGATTAATCCGTTCCGCTTCATTCAGCGTCGGCACGACTACACTGACGCTACCGAGCATATCTGGTGTAGGAGTGCGGGGGATCAGGGGAGGATGGCGACTGGGACCTTTCAGCAGGCGTGATAGTAAAATTGCCGCTGCTGGCACTTGCAGCAGCAACAGACCGAAAAATATTCCGTTGATTAAGTTCGACCAGTCAGCCACAGGATAAATTGCTCTCCAGATTGTCCAGCGAATAGCTATTCACGATAAATATTTAGCTAGTAGCCAGTTGTTTCTACTTCAGTGCCACTTCTACAGGAGCGACACTCATACCGTGGGTCTCTTCCATTGCAGGTTTTGTCACATTTGGTTGTGCCATCCACCATAGTAGTAGGGCGGGTATGACTCCAAAAATGATGCTTAAGGACACAGGTAGCCAGTATCCCCCTGCTAAACTAATCCCTGCTGCGAAGGCAACATTACTAAGGTATACCACCAAAGGAATGTTCAATTGCGATCGCTTGAGTTGCAGCGACACTTTGCCCCACAGAAAGGCAGCGACTGCCATAAATAGGGCGCTCGTACCGAACCAACCAGCATAGTTTTGATACGGCGTGCCAAAGAAAGCCCCTGGTTGATGCCAATACCAGAAAGGGAAGCTCGTCTGACTCATGGCTGGTTCGAGGGCAAAATCCCATGAGGTAAATAGCATTGCGCCTAACAGCACAGCTCCCACATGACGCAGCCACATCGGTTTTACTGTTTGTAGGGCTACCCGCGCGATCAGGTAAGCCGACAGCCCCATGTAGAACCAAGATAAGGGAATGGTAAATGGCACTAACCCAGCAATTTTATAACCCAAGCCACTCAAGTAGCTGTAGTCTCCAAAGGGAAAGCCCGTACCCGTTCCCAGTAATTCACTGCTTAAAGAAATACACACTGCTGGCAGCATAAACGTCAACCACAGTTTTATTCCTAGCGTTCGATAGGCATAAATGGAGACGGCAATTAATCCAAACAGGATATCGATCACTCCACCCCCTGCCATCGATCGCTCTACGCTCCACTGGAAAACGTTTTGTCCTGAAGCGGCGATCGCGCTTAAAATTGCTTCAGCATGAGGCACGACTAGCAATAATCCTGCTAGTCCAAAGGCTTTTGATGCAATATGACCAATTAAGCAGATGCGTTCAGCTCTAACAAGTTGGTTCATGAGAATTCCTTAATTCAACGGGACGCTGGGAGAGGTTTTTCTGACACAGTTCGGCAAGTCACAATTTGGCAAGTCACAATTTGGTCAGTCATAATCGGGAGCAATCGTAGGTACTGTTGCCCATAGCTCTAACTGTACTTTTGGGCTACACTTCTGGACTAGGCTTCTATATAGGCGCGAGTGGTTTTGCCACTGCCAGGTGATGATGTAGAAACAACAGATTTTGTTCTTGCACTGTAATCTTTGCTATTTGTCAATCAAATCTTATTAATTTTTGTAAATCATACCAAAAATTTGCTCGCTTGCATCACAATACCAGTAAAGATCGATCGCCCATAGCAGGAAACTAGGTGAGAAAATATATATCTGAGTAATTTTCCCTAAAATGAGACGTAATGCGATCGCAATTAAAAAGTTTCCCTGGATTTCTCTAGCTTTGCTGCTAGCCACTTATGGTATTATCGGTTGGCAGCTATCTGCGCTCGAAAGTCACTGGATATTATGGATACTCGCTGCTGTAGCAACTGTGCTACTGGCTGTTGCCGTGTCCTCCCCGTGGTCGAAAGTCAGAGACGGCTTTGCGAGTTGTTTTAAATCTGATAGCAAGGCTTTTTTAGTTGCTGTTGCGATCGCTTTTTTTAGCGTTGTCATCATTACCTGGCTGCATATTTTCGTTCATATCCTTGTCGTTTTGTCTGCGAGTATGCTAGTTAGGTTAGACGTTCAAGCCACGCGCTGGAGCAGTCGTCAGAGTTTTTGGTTGATTGCGATCGCTTCTCTGGTTAGCTTAGCACTGGGAGCGTTCGTGCATATAGGGGTTGAGCCACATTTGACAGTTATCAGTTATCAGTTGTCAGATATCAGTTGATAGTTGACAGTTATTCAGTTATCAGTTTCTGTTGCAGCATTTTGAACGCGATCGCTTTGTTAATTACCTTGAGCAAAATAGAACAAATGCTATCCTAGCTTTGAAATGCTATCCTAGCTTTGATTGTATGTCCTCAAAAACTCTTCGCGGGAAATACCGATTTGAGTACAGATAGCTCTCAAAGTACCGCTTTTAATTTGTGGCTGGTTTGGCATCACAAGTGGCGTTTGAGTTCCATCTGAATTATTTCTCGTCATGACAATATGTTCTCGTTCGCGAACTATACGAAAACCCAGTAATTCAAAAGCTCTAATTACTCGTCTTTTAGGAGCATCTACTGGGAATTTTGCCATTAAACAGCAACCTCTGCCTCAGTAACAAAAATTTCTACAGGAGCATCGTCTAGCATTGTCTCGCCAAAAATTTCAATATAACAAGTAATAGCTGACTTCACATCTGCTAAAGCTTCTTCATAAGTCTCTCCTTGTCCAACAATTGCACCTACAATCCCGATAGGATAGGCAACATATCCGTCAGAATGTTTTTCAATGACGATTTTAAACTGTTTTGCTGTCATCTGTTTAGTGTTTCCCTACTGCTATAATTTTTCCCAAACTATTGAATAACGCCAAAATAAGTGTACTTTAACATTTGCTCCCGTTAGCGAATTTTTATAAATATATTGTACTTGCGATCGCGTCAAATATTTATCTGTACGAAGATGTTCTTTCCAGACTGTTCTAGCTTCTATTGTTGGTTTATTGTTTCTGTTTTTGAAGGCATGAAATATCCAGTTTAGCGGAATGGCGATTGAATCGTTTAAAATGCCTTGTATGCCTTCATTGTCTAATAAATCTATAACAACTAACTTTCCACCAGATGTCAACGCTATCTTCAGCTTGGGTAGTAATCTTTCTATAGGCAAATGATGAAAGGTTGCAATGGAAACAATTGCATCAAATTGCTTAGCTGGAAACTCCCATGTCAAAATATCAGCTACCTGAAAATCTATATTTGCGTAATCTTGAGATTGCTGTTTTGCAATTTCTATCATTTTAGGAGATAGATCGATAGCAGTAACTCTATCAGCACGTTGAGCTAAAAGGCGAGATAAATTACCAGTACCGCAGCCAATTTCAAGAATATTGTCACAATGCGATGCTAATTGTTTTAACAAAAATCGGTGATAGTGGCTATTGTGATTCCACATTGGCTGCTCAAGCAACGCAATTCGGTCAAAGTCTTTCTGAATCTTTTGATTCATGGCTTCACTCATACTTCTTACCTAGATTTGAGCAGTAAAATCCGAATTGCCAACTACCAATTACCCATTACCACAGGCATCAATCTTTCTAACTCCAAATCTGAGGCAATTTGAGCTAATTTATCTAAATCTTTCGGCTCTTCTAAATAAGGTAAACAACCCAATATAGGAATATTTGTCAGAGATTGAATTAAATCAGTTGGTGTCAATTCAGCAATTTCTGTCTCAGAACGCGGCTGGGTACAATTAAGCACGATGCCGCGCAAATCGATCCGAGATAACTTTGCTAGAGCAACATTTGCCACAGATTGAGCGATCGCCCCTAATTTTACCGGAACTACTAGCACCGTTGGCAAGCGCCAGGAAGCAGCTAAATCGGCAACAGTTAGCTCCTGGGTTACAGGCGTACCCAAACCGCCTAACGCCTCAACAATCACCCAATCTTTTCTTGCTTGCAGACTTTGTAAGGCTTGCCAAACAACACCTAAATCGATATCTCTCCCTTCTTTCGCAGCGGCTACAGGTGGGGCGAGGGGTGCGTCAAAATAGAGCGGGGCAATTTCTTGGGGAGATTGGTCGAGGGAGAATAGACTAGTATACAACTCGCGATCGCCCACTCCTGCTTGCATCAACTTCATCATACCCACAGCACGCTGAGGTTGATATTTCTGCCCGTAGGCGGTCAAAGCCGTAGTCAGAACTGTTTTGCCAACTTCCGTATCAGTTCCCGCGATCAGAATTACCATTTTAGATTTTAGATTTTAGATTTTGGATTGTAGAGACATTTCGTGTAACATCTTTACATTCCTACGTTACCAGGCTCAGAACTTTTAACTTTTAACTTTTGACTTTTGACTTTGCCTACTTATACACGCCCACATTCACCCCAAACTCAACCTCATTATTAGCCAGTGGCACGACATCTATCTGATATTGTCCGCTACGCTTGACTCGCCCTTGCCAATGGAATTCATTTCTTCCCTTCAATACATTGCCATCGGGATCGCGCACGTCCAAGGTTACTGCTCCTCGCGTCACAATGACCGATAACTGCTGTCCTTCTTCCAAATTGACCAAATAGCGCTGAATTTGCTGTCTGCTGGTACGCCCTGACACCTGCGTTCTACTCTGTCCCTCGGCAAAGTTAATTGTTTCTGTTTCAGCCGTAGGAACCTCTACTGTAGGACTAGCCGGAGATGCGGCAGGTAGCGATGGTGTGGGTGAGGGTGTAACTGCACTTGCCAAACTCAAATTGAGTTGGTATTGACTTTCATCAACACCAGGCGCGGGAGTCAGTTGAACTGTATAAATTCCGGTTGATGGTAGCGTACCTTGATAGCTCGTCACCTGGCTGGCATCGGCGATCGCTTGTTTATCTGGACCTAATACTGTAAGTAACACCCCTTCTTGTGCCAATGCCGCACTCAGTTGTTGCCCTCGTTCGGCAACAAACGTGTAGTTAACCGTAACGTTAGCTCTCAGGCTACCTGTAACGTCGCTGCTGCTACCAGGGACTAAATTAAGCGCCTGACTGTATATAACTGGCGATTGGTCGAGTGAGGGTGTTGGCGTAGCAAAGGGAGTAGGAGAATCGGGTGTGGGTGTCGGTTGGGCGCTGGGAACGACTGGCGAAGGAAAATTCTGCGGTGTGGGGGGTTGCGATCGCTGAGTATTGCGACCGAGCATAGCAGACATAATCGCCCAACCGCCAATTCCAGCTAAAACAGCGACGAGCATTAAGACTGGCACGATTAACCAAGTTTGATTCCAGCGATTTTTAGAGGTGGTAATAACTGGATTGGATTTGGTAGAGGATGCAACGAGATCGGGATTGCTAGCAACAGCCACAGTTTGTACTGTTGAAATCGGTGCGGCAGGCGACTGAGCAATTTGGGGTTCGATCGCTTGCAGCGCTTTAGCGACTTCGGCTACATTTTGGTAGCGATCGTTTGGCTTGTAACTTAACATTCGGTTTAATATCTGAGCAAATCCAGGCATAACTGTCGCCCATCGCTGCCAGTGCCAGACTAAAGTGAGATCGTCAAACAATTCCTGTGGCTCTCGACCTGTCAGCAGTACGACTACGGTTACGGCTAAGGCATAAAGGTCGCTGCTGGGATAAGCTCTGCCAGTTTGAATTTGTTCGCTGGGAGCATAACCTAGTTTACCTACTGTGGTTGCTTGAGCTGGAGTACTATTGGAGGACTGAAAGCGGGTCGCTAGCTCCTTAACGACACCAAAATCAATTAAAACGGGTTTAGCATCGCTTTCCCGTAAAATAATATTATCTGGAGAAATATCGCGATGGATAATACCACGCGCGTGAATGTGGGCGAGAACGGGTAGTAGTTGTTTGAGTAGATGGAAAACCTCTGCTTCGGAAAAAGTTTGCCCGTTAGCCTGATATTCGTCTAATAAAGTTCTATAGGTTTTCCCAGCCACATAATCCTGTACCAAAAATAAACGCCGATCTTCTTCAAAAGTGGCGCGAAACTGTGGGACTTGCGGATGTTGAATTTGATAGAGAATTGCTGCTTCACGTTGAAAGAGTTGCTGGGACTTTTCTAAGGTATAATTGTCCGCCTGCGCTGGAATTAATTCTTTTAAAGCACACAACTCGTTAAACCGCCCGAGATCTTCTGCCAAATAGGTTCGTCCAAACCCCCCCTGACCTAGAACCCGATCGACACGATAGCGATTTTGCAGAACAGTACCAAGCTGAAGCGGAGGTTGTAGGGGAGGTTGATTCATAGTCTCAAGCAGGATGTCTAAAGGCAGGAATTTGATTTTGGGTTAGCAAGCGAAGGTTTTCTGCATCGATTTTGCCATTTCATTAACTATATCTGCTGCTTCCACGTTGAAGGATTGCCGATCTCTCTCCTGTTATAGCTACTACCATCTCATTTTTGACACATAACACATTGACGCATAGCACATACAAATAGGTTTCTCGGCTGGGCAGAGCTACGTGCAGGGAATTTCAGTAGTTCTACTTAAGGTTTAGCGGTAAGTTTAATCCGATCGCCATAACAGCGATCGCGGTCTTCCCAAGATTTCACTAAATTTGACTAAAAAATTGTTAAATTTTTAACTAATTTCATATATGCTTAATAATTAAATTTCTAGACATTTTTCTAGGAAACACCTGATTCTCAAATGATAAGATGGAAGCGATCGCGCTTCGAGGATTACCGTGCTACGATCGGCAACTTTGAAATTGCAACCTGCTCCGATCGCAGTTGCAGATAACAACCGACTGAGATTATTTTCTGGCTCTGCCAACGTACCTTTAGCCCAGGAAGTTGCTCGTTACCTGGGCATGGATTTGGGTCCGATGATTCGCAAGCGATTTGCTGACGGCGAATTGTATATCCAAATCCAAGAATCGATTCGCGGTTGCGATGTTTATTTATTGCAACCAACGTGCAATCCCGTCAACGATCACTTCATGGAATTAGCAATCATGATTGATGCCTGTCGGCGAGCATCGGCAAGGCAAATTACAGCGGTACTGCCTTATTATGGCTATGCTAGAGCAGACCGCAAAACGGCAGGACGGGAATCAATTACAGCGAAGTTAGTAGCTAACTTAATCACCGAATCGGGAGCTAGCCGGGTTCTGGCAATGGATTTACATTCAGCGCAGATCCAAGGATATTTTGATATTCCCTTCGATCACGTTTATGGCTCTCCAGTCATTATTGATTATTTAGCAAGTAAGCAGCTAACTGATATCGTGGTTGTTTCCCCAGATGTTGGGGGTGTGGCAAGGGCGCGGGCATTTGCCAAAAAACTCGACGATGCACCACTGGCGATTATTGACAAACGCCGTCAGGCTCATAATGTCGCTGAGGTATTGAATGTGATTGGTGATGTGGCTGGTAAGACAGCCGTGCTAGTCGATGACATGATCGATACTGGCGGGACGATCTCGGAAGGAGCGCGGTTACTGCGTCAAGAAGGGGCGCGTCAGGTGTATGCTTGTGCTACCCATGCAGTGTTTTCACCTCCGGCGGTTGAACGGTTGTCTAGCGGATTGTTTGAAGAGGTGATCGTCACGAATACGATTCCCATTCCTCAAGAAGCGCGTTTTCAACAATTAACTGTGCTTTGCGTAGCTAATTTGTTAGGAGAAACTATCTGGCGGATTCACGAAGATAGTTCTGTTAGCAGTATGTTTCGCTAATTAAGTCTTCATTTCGGCATTATTTGTAAGCGGATTTTTATAGATAAAACCTGCCAGTGCGGGTTTTATTTTTTATGTCACGCAAAGACGCAAAGACGCGAAGTGGCTTCTCGTAGGATGAAGATCTTCTCGAAGAGTAGAGTAGAGGCAAAGAAAGCTACTAGACAAAACGAAAGCAGAAAGAGAATTAAACTTAAAAGTTTATGACAGATACTTGAAAAATTGCTCTGGCACAAGTCTTAATTCTCCCGATCTAAACCGATCGCATTCTACCCAAAGAGCGCGTTTTTTGCGTTTTTTCTCCATAAAGGTTATTTCTTCAATTTGATAAAACTTTGGATCGGCGAAATCGCATTCATAAACAAATAAAATCTCATGACCTGGTTGTCCGTTAAAAGTAAATAAATTTTCTTGACAATTGAGGTATTTTATGTTTTTAATTTCTGCTTGAAGTTCCTCTTGAAATTCTCGTTGTAGAGCTTCAAGACTTGTCTCTCCAAACTCTACGCCACCACCCAAGGCGCGATAAAAAGTTTGTTGTTTTACCGGATCGTAACCTTCAGAAATAAAAACGCGATCGCCCTGACGGACAATTCCCAAAGCTAAAACTCGGATTTCTCCTGGTTTATGCATATGAAATTTTAATTCCCATCGTAAATAAATCTAGAACGATCTTCGTCATTATCTTCTACAGTCCAATCCTCATTTTCACCACCAATATATAGCCGTTCGATACTAACGTATTCTTGACTCAATTGCCGGAGAGAATTAATCAGAATATCGATCGCGATCGCGTCGCTCGTACCTAGATCGAACCAGCAGCGCGCCCAAGTTCCCTGATACTCAAATTCACCCATATTGTGCATCAGCGCCATCATGCTATCATCAGCCTGCTGCGTGTCATATTCCATGTAGCTGAGATCTAATCCTTCTTCTTGAACTTGCAAATTTTCGGCATTGAACCCACCTAATTTTCCTAAATAAAACCAGGACTGAAACACCTCCTCAACATACTGCTTTTCCATTGGGGCAGGTACGTTACTAAACTCGATCCAAAACCAGACATCAAAGGGATTAAATTCGCGAAATTGAACTTGCATTTTGATTGGGTAATGGGTAATGGGTAATGGGTAATCGGAAAGTCGTAAGCCGTAAGTGAAAAGACAATAGCCAACAACTACCAACTACCAACTACCATTATCTATTTTTGCTGCGCTACTACACTTAGTCGTTGAGCTGCCTTGCGTCTCTCTCGTTCGATTTGTTTGACTAAGTCGGGTGGGAGTTGGTCTTTTTTGGCGATCGCTAAATCGAAATTCTTCACCGATTCCTGTAACATGGCTGCACTCTTTTGCTGATTGCCATAAGTAGAAAGAATTTGTCCTTTAAGATAATACAACTCTGGGTTGCTATTACTTGCTTTCATCGCTCTATCCACAGCTTCTATGGCTTGGGGAAATTTTTTCAAATCTCGATAGCCAACCGCTACACCCCTTTCGGATAAATACTTAGGTCCGGCAAACCTTTGCAAGCGCCCTATTGCTTGTTCTGGGTTGGAAAAGGGCAGATTGACAGATACCATTAAGTCCATGTATCCCCGCAGCAAGTTTAATTCGGGGTCTGTAGAGGAGATCGCTTCAGCTTTGTCCATGTACTCGTAGACTTGCCTTAATTCTGCCAAAGCCTGCGGCGTTCCCTTCACTGTCCCTTCTCGAAACAAAGCAGATGCACCCAATAAAAAATGACCGACTGCTGAGTATAAGTTACCGCGCAACGGGTCTGTTGATGTTAGTTGGCGAGCCGTGTCTAATGTCTTTTTGCCATAGTTGCCTAAAGAATTGTAGTCCTCGTTGAGGACGTAAGCAAGGGAAGCTCTCATGGCATACGCTAAAGGCTCTTGCTGCTCGTTACCTGAAATTGCTTTGAGATAGCGATCTGCTGAAATGTAATCTCCCTGCTCGAACATGGCTCTGAAAGCGGCTTCAGTTTTTTCGCCAATCGGTCTTTGATTCGTAGCGCGAAAGGGATCTTGAGCCAGAGTCGGAGAAATGAGGTAAAGAGTGAGTGTAGTTGAAAGTGCGATCGCACTAAAGATTTGCCTGATCATAGGAGTTAGGGGCTGAGACAAGGAGGACAAGGAGGACAAGGGAGAAGTCACAAGTCGCTTTCTACTGATAACTGATAACTGATAACTGATAACTGAAATAGACGAATCCCCGGTAGGGAAGTTGCAGCTATCGCTCGGTATTGACATCTGTTTGCCAGAATCTAGGCAGAATTATACTTGGTATATTTACCGCTGCCGAATGTCCGTTAATGTTTGTTGGTATATTTAACTGATGCTTTATCTGAAAAATCTGACTTATCACCCCCCAGCTAGTTCAACAGCTATTTTAAAATCGATCGACCTAGAGTTAGCACCCCAGCAGTTGGGATTGATTATTGGTCCTAGTGGTTCTGGCAAGAGTACGTTATTAGAAATCTTATCGGGGTTGGTATCGCCAACTGCGGGTAACGTAAGTTGGGGAACGCAAGAATTACAACCGGAGAATTTACAAGAGTTAGCAGGATTGGTATTTCAGTTTCCAGAGCGTCATTTCTGCGGTGGTACAATTTTAGAAGAATTACGCTTGGGACATCCCGAATTAGGTTCGGAACGAGTCAAACAAGCTTTATCAGATGTCGGTTTGGAGAATTTGCCTCTACACACACCACCACAAGTTCTCAGCGGGGGACAGCAACGCCGCTTGGCTATGTCGGTTCAGTTAATTCGCAAACCCGCACTGCTGTTATTAGACGAGCCTACGGCTGGTTTAGATTGGTCGATGCGCAGGCAGCTAGTTCATTTATTATCCCAACTTAAGCAACAACGGACGCTGTTAGTTGTAACTCACGATGCAGGAGATTTATTAGCGATCGCCGATCGCTGTTGGTCAATTCAGCACGGTGAAATTTATCCTACAGCACCGTTGGCGATCGAACCGCATCAAATAGCATGAGAATTCGGAATTCGGAATACCCCTTCGGGGAAGCAAGCTACGGAATTCAGAATTATGAGGAATAAGTTATGAAAGAACGCAGTGTTGCTGTGTTGCCGGAAATGCATGAGATTTGGCAGCAAACTTTAAATTGGCAGCCTAGTATCGCACAACAAGCGCAATTTCAGCAGCTTTATGAAGCGATCGTTATTGGTAATCAAAAATTAAATTTGACTCGCATTACTGCACCAGAAGAGTTTTGGGAAAAGCATCTGTGGGACTCTTTGCGGGGGATTGTATCTTTATTGCCAACAAATTATGTAGGGGCGGACATCTGTGCGCCCCTACATAAGATAATCGATATTGGTACGGGGGCTGGTTTTCCTGGAATTCCTGTGGCGATCGCTTTACCTGATGCTGAGGTAACTTTACTCGATTCTACGCAGAAAAAAGTTGCTTTTCTGAATTCTTTAATGACTGAAATGAGCCTGCAAAATATTCAAACTTTAGTTGGTAGGGCTGAAAATATCAACGAGCAACCCCAACAATCTAACAATTATGACATAGCTTTAGTTAGAGCTGTGGCGGCGGCTGATATTTGTGCAAATTACGCTTTACCTTTTCTCAAAGCAGAGGGCTTGGCTGTTTTATATCGAGGTAATTGGACAAAAGAAGAACAAACAACTTTAGAGGATACTGTAAAAAAGTTGAGCGGAAAAATTGAAAAAATTGAAAACTTTACCACTCCTTTAAGCCACGGTATGCGTCATTGTATTTATTTGCGTAAAATTAATTCATAATCGTTAGAAACTATAGAAACACGTGAATATAGCGATTTCCATCTAGATGCAATACATCTATATGGGCGCACGGCTGTGCGCCCATACAAATACATCTACCTCATTCAAATTTTTATGCCTTCTGACTCCTGTTTTTTTGTACTGGTTGAATTGAAAGCTGCCGAAATCGGATCGATCGCTGCGATTTCCAGTTACCATACTGTGCTTCGAGTGGCAGCGGTTTAATTTCTAAATTTTCATGCTTCATGGCATATTGCAAGACATCAAAAAAGGAACTGCGATTTTGATATTTAAATGTAATAGTATTCTGTCCGGCAATTCCTTGAAACTTCAGTTGACGTTGAACGCGATCGCCAACTTGAATCGGCGCAATTCTTTCTATCTGTATGCCATCAATCTCTACAATTATATCTTGAGGGCTAATCGGATTGTCAAAACTATATGTCAACACTAAATCTTGAGGAACAGATAAATAGAAAGTCAGTTCTGTTTTTTCTCCTATTCCCCAGCGGAACTTATTCTTCTGTTCATCTTTAGTAATTCCCTCCAATCCAGTTAAATTTAAACTATAGGGCGCACTATTTTGCAGTAGATTTGTTTCAGAGCTATCTAATAAAGGTTGGAATTTTAAGCTAGCACCTAAATCCGAGTTAACTTGAAGTCGCCAATTAGTAGATTTAGGAATAAATTCTATTCTTCCCCCGTAGGTGCTTCTGTCACCATAGTTGGCACGCCAAAACGACCGTAAAATTCTTGAGTACAGTCTTTCGTGAGTAAATCTGTATATAAATTAATTCCAGCAAAATCGTTCAGTTTATAAAAATCTGTAAAAAATGACCACTCATCAGAACGGAAACATTTTACTTGTGGAATTGACGTTTTCTTTTGCGTGTCTGGTGCGAGTAATTTATCCCAGCCTGCTGCAATATAAGGTTCTGCTTGAGATGGGTGTAAGCGTCCGAAATACTGTCCCATCACTTTTTTCTTATGGAATCGTCTTAAGGTAAAAATGCCGCTGTTATAGACATAATAAGGACAAGGACCAATTCCATTTCCGCCATGAACGCAGAAGGGAAAATCTAACACTGCTTCCCCTGGCTGCTCCTTAATATAATTCATGTAAGCGTAAAAGTTCTCATTTAGTGAAGCGGGTTGGTAGTAAGCTTTATACGAATAGGCAGTGTAAAGTTCAGTACAAGCTAGTAGAACTAATGCAACCGCTAAAAACTTTTTGCCGAAGGAACGCCAATGTTCTAAATTAATTCCTAAAGCAAAAATGCAAAAAATTACGGCATAAACTAGCGTGCTACGTCCGCTAACGCGATTAAAGCTAAACCAAGGAAAGATTTTTAAAGTTGGTAGAAAAGTGGGATGGTAGAGCAGGCAGAGTAAGAGAATAATTAGTAAGGGGACAAAGATACCAATGTGTTTTCTAGCTTGCCACAATCCTACAGTTCCTACTATTAGTAAAAACCAACCAGGACTACCATCAAAAAAAGCTTCTGTTGAGTCTAAAAAGAAGTTGGCATAATTCTGTCCTGGGTTGAGAAAAGGAAAAAATGGTATTATTAGTCGCGCTGGATTCGTCCACCAAGCACCATAAAAATCTCCCGTATCGCTTAAACTTTTAGCCGCTTTGCCAATTTGCAAAACCAAAGGTAGATATATATAACTGGCGATCGCAGTTATAGCTAATAAGATTAAACTCGTTTTGGGATGAGTAAAGAAGTCTCTTTTGTAACTTAAAAGTTGTAGCCGCAGGATTTTTTTGATTTTGACTTCTTTTTTAATTAAATATCTCTGAATATTGAGGGCAATAATATAAAGTATAGAAACCGTAAAAGATGTTAATGCATAACCAGCAACATATCCCAAATCTTGACCGAGAGATAAGACGAGCAAACACACCCTAAGTAGAATCAATCGTAGAGATACGTGTTGCCTCATCACCACTCGTTTGACGATGAGAAAGTCAGCAAAAAAACTGAGAATTGTCCAGTGTAAGATTGCGTAACCGACGTGCTGAGGATATTTTGCGATCGCGTAAAAGTTAAAAAAAGCAGCAATAAAGCCAGCACCAGCAGCGCGATATAAGCCGTAGTCTTTTCGGAGTAGGAAAAAAGTAAAAACTACCGTAACTGCGATTGAAAGCAAATAATAAAACTGCAACCAAGGACCAGTTTGAAATAGAGAATAAAGTCCAGCGTAAAATAGATCTTTCTCAATTCCCCAAGGCTGAAACACGCTATTGGTTCCATAGGGATAGAAAGCTTGATTATTAGTTAAATTTAGGTGAGGTACGGGAAAAAAATTAAAGTTTTTGGCAAAATAAAAACCTGTATATTCCCACAGGTCTACATATTCTTTATTGACAGTTGAATCTGGATAGCCTGGAAGTCCTGGACCAGTAAATCCGGTTAGCGGGTGGTAAAAATCTTTAATAACTAGAACGCTAAATGCTAGACAAAGGCAAATAAGAGTTACAATTTGAGTTGCGACGATCGCGAAGTGAATCGCCTTTGGCATCGTTTTATTTTTTACTTTGAAGCTATTCATTTTCAACCCTTTGCTACCAGTCAAAATACCTCAGCGATTGGGAATCGCAGCTACGCAAACAAAGCCTACCTTCGCAAGCTGGAATAGTTGTCTCGAACAGACTTAGTTTGTGTAGCCTCAGACTCGTAGTCTATCAGCTCTGTTTTTGCCATATTCCTAAAACAGATTTACCTAAAGAATATTGCAAAATTGGATCGATGTTTCTAGATAAAGGTATCATGACTTTATCCCAAAGCTGTATCTGCTGTTTTGTCGGCGTTTTACTTTTCAACACGAAACGGTTGCCTAATGAGGCAAGTAATCCGATGGAGTCGAGATAAATCAGCTGAATACAATTCAGGCTTCTGGGGATCGTGGATGCTAAACTTTGCTTGTTATAGCGTCGATAGTGTCCTATAGCTCGATCGAATGGCGTGAATAGCCACTGATGTGCGGGAGCTAGTACGACTAAGTAACCGCCATCTGATAAATGCTGCGTCACGGTCTTCACTTCTGTGCGATCGTCTTCTATATGCTCCAAAACATCCATGTAAATAATGGTATCAAAGCGATCGTTTGAAGCTAAATCTGCTGAGGTTCCCACTCTCGATTTACAACACGCTGGCACTCTGCCAACAGAAATTTTTAAATCGATCTTTTCCGTTAGAATTGGGTCTGGTTCTAAGCAAAGCCACTCTTTTTGATGACCCTTGCAGAGAAATTCAGTGGTTGCGCCTATCCCTGCACCTACTTCCAATACTCTACCTTGTAAGTATTTTTGAACTAGATTTCCATAATAGTTTTTCCAGTTATAAGCTTGAGAAAATAATTCTAATTCCGCGCCAATATAGGAGTAATCTTGCATCGACTTATTTAGACAAAACTTCTCTAGAAAATACTTCTTTCAACTTAGAAACAAAGTAATAATAGTCTTGACCAAGCATAAATCCATAACTATTCCTAGTATTTAAAATCATTAATGCAAAAACAATCGACAACATGACTGCTTGCATGAGAATCGAGCAAAGAATTCCAACTGCGATCGATGTCCAACCAGGAATTGCTAAACTGGTGAAGAGTTTAATAGATACAATTCCACCTAGAGATATTAGAATTAATAAGACAACGACCGACACAGAAATAATCAGTCTCGTACCTACTATATCTGCATAGACAGAAATCGAACTGATTCCGTGAGTTACCAAGGAAACAAAGTTCATTTTAGAGCGTCCGAACAAACGGTTGCTGCGCTTGGTAGCAATTTCAGTATATGGTATTCTCGCCCGCATAATTCCAGCGGCATAGTGATTCCAAATCTCGGAGATGACCACAATTCTAGACAAAAGTTGATATGGAATTACGCTGAAGTTTCCTACTTGAATGTGATGTCCGGTTAAGAGTTTGTAGACGAGTTTATAAACTAGATAAAAAGCTTTGAAAAGATATGTTTCCGATCGCTTAGTTCTTTTAGCGAAAATAACTTTGGCATTGCTTTCTGCTTGGCAGCAATTAATTAGTCTAGGAACATCTTGCGGATTGTCTTCGCCATCTCCATCCATAACGACAACGACTTTACAATTTAAGTTTGCTGCGATGTAAGCTAAACCAATCGCGATCGCTCGTTGATGCCCTAAGTTTCTTTTTAGTTCTAAAATATTGACTCTCTCGATGGCTTTAAAACTAAAAAATTTCAGTTCCGTGGGGGCTGGAGCGATCGAAGCATCGTCTACAATCAAGATATCTACGCGAATATCTCGGTCTAGAAAAGTTTCATCCAAACTCCAGAGCAACCTTTCCAGTGCCTCCCAATCATTAAACACTGGAATTAGCACGATCGCAGATGGAGAACGATGAAGATCGCTATCGAGCAATGTCATTTTAGTCCGAATCCTAAGCTAGACATCTTAGATGAGTAGTTGGCGATCGCGAGTACGATAGATATCCACATCGCACTGAGTTGAGTATTTGCATCAACAGCAAATTTCTGCGTTCATCTTACCACCCCTCAATGACGCAAAACTATTTTTAGGGTTCCGCGTCAGAATGGGGAGTCGGGAACGGTTAGTGGCTAGTGTCTGGTGGCTAGTGGCTTAGAACTTCTCCCTTGTCCCCCTTGTCTCCCTTATCCCCCTTGTCCCCCTGCTCCCTCTTCTACTGCTAATTATGCCGCTTTCGCTGCCATTGCTAAGCGCTGATTAATTTCTTGCCAGTTGACGACATTCCACCAAGCCTTGAGATATTCGGCGCGGCGATTGCGATACTTGAGATAGTAGGCATGTTCCCACACATCATTTCCCATAATTGGATAGTTACCTTCCATTAGGGGGCTATCTTGATTTGCAGTACTGGTAACTTGAAATTTACCGTCAGGAGTGCGAACCAACCAAGCCCAACCGCTACCAAACTGTTTTTCTCCCGCTTGATTAAATTGCTGTTGAAAGTTGGCAAAGCTACCAAAGTTTTTCTTGATAACAGAGGCAATTTCTCCCGTTGGTTCTCCGCCACCTTTGGGACTCATAATTTCCCAAAACATACTATGATTGACGTGACCGCCGCCATTGTTGCGGATTGTCATGCGAATATCTTGTGGTAGGCTGTCAAGTTTTTGGATAAGTTGTTCGGCAGTTTGACCTTTTAGTTTGGGATATTTTGCGATCGCTGCATTTAAATTTTTTACATATGTTGCGTGATGTCTGTCATGGTGGATTCGCATTGTCTGCGCGTCTATATGCGGTTCTAATGCTTTGTAGTCGTAGGGCAAAGGTGGTAATTTAAAATCTCCACTAGCACTTGGAGTCTGCGCCCAAGCTAAATTGGACGAAGTATAAGTTTCTATAGCATAAGCACCAGCAGTTCCTCCTACTAAAAACAAGAAATTACGACGCTTGATAGACATAAGTACTTACCTTTGCTGAGCTAGTCAAATTTGTTACAGCAATTTTCTGGGAATTGGTAGTTGGTAATTGGTGGTTGGGATTACCTTAGTTTTTAACGTCTGAACAATAAATTTTTGCTGCAACAGTTTTCATATTCTCAGGTTTAAGGTCATTGTGCCTATATTATTTCGCTAACTCTTGTACGGGCGAGTTTAGCTGAAATATCTGTAAGTCGTAAAGTCTGCTGGGTGAAACCCGCCCCTACAATTCCATCACTCCTAATCTTGCGACAGACGCTTGACTTCTGCGCCGCTTAATAGTTTGTGTGCTTCGGCGAGGATAGCAGGAATTTTATCAGCGTGCGGGCTGTTAGCAAGGCACGATCGCAAATCTAACTGCTCGATCTGCTTGGCTTGATTGCCAGGAAACCAATGACCACCATTGCCGAGGAGATTATACCGCATTTTGGCATATTCTGTGAGGTCGTAAGCGATCGCTAAGTTTCTCAACCATAGGATCGTCGGAATATTGACGTTACCTGGCGTTTCGTCATATCTGGGTAAACCTATCTGCCAAGTTTTTACCCAATCTTCCCCTAAACTGTCGCAAGCTGCTTGCTCTAATCGCGCCAAAATCGGTGGTAAAATCTCATCTGCCCGATCGAGATATTCTAGAGTTTTGAGGTGTTCGTCAAAATCCTGCGGTTTGGCAGCCCCTAAACTGAGAGTATGCACCTGAGAATGACTCAGACAAAATAAGTCGTTGAACACCATTGGACTGAGGGGAGAACAGAGTTCTACTAACTTTTGGGGTGGCTTGTAAAGCATTCCCCCCTTGTCGGAGGGGCTAATAATAAATACACCCATATCGTGACGATTGGCGGCTGCAACTGCCTCCCAGTTGACTTGGTTGATATAGTACCAATGGAGATTAACGTAGTCGAATTCGTTTGTGGCGATCGCCTGTGTAATAATTTCAGTTGCGCCGTGGGTAGAAAAGCCGATAAATCTTACCTTACCTTGAGCTTGCCACTGCCGTGCTAGTTCCAAACATCCACCAGGACGAATGGTCTGATGTAGGGTTTCAGCATCGTTAATGCCGTGGATACCTAGTAAATCGATGTAATCTAGGCGAAGATTGCGTAAGGACTGTTCAAATTTTTGGCGAAACTCGTTGGGATTTTGGCTGGGATTAACCTTCGTTTGGACGATTAAGCGATCGCGATCGCCTAATGGTAGAATGCGCCCTAGTTGCACTTCAGAAGTGCCGTAACCTCTGGCTGTCTCAATATGATTGATGCCTAGTTCAATTGCCCTCCGAATTGTGGCTTCTAAGTTACGCTGATTGTTCTGCGGAATCGTCCAAGCGGGGACATCTTGCCATTTAAACTGATAGCGCATACCACCACAGGAAAATACGGGCATGGGTATTTCTGTGCGTCCAAATCGTCGGTATTGCATAGACTTCCACGGGCGCACGCCTGTGCGCCCCACAAATTACATTTGTCTTACCACGGGTTGACCGTCTTGCACTTCGCCAATCAGGACGAGATCGGTACAGTTGACAAAGATGCCGTTTTCCAGTACGCCAGGAATGTTGTTGAGGGTTTTTTCTAATTCGGCGGGGTTATCGATCGCATCAAACCTCACATCAACCACCATGTTACCTTGGTCGGTGATTACGGGTCCGGCTTTTTTTACGCCCATCCGTAGTTCCGGTTTACCGCCTAGCTTTTCAATTGCCCGCATGACGGGTGAAATTGCCATTGGGATGACTTCTACTGGGACTGCAAATACGGAACCCAATCGGTCTACCAGCTTACCGCTATCGACAACGACGATAAATTGTTGTGCTAGGTAGTCTACAACCTTTTCACGGGTATGGGCAGCACCACCACCTTTAATTAAATTTTTCTGCGGATCGACTTCATCCGCACCATCAATTGCCAAGTCAATATGGTCTATAGCGTCTAGAGTAGTGAGAGGAATGCCATATTGTTTAGATAGGACTTCGGCTTGAAATGAAGTAGGAATACCAACAATATCTTTGAGGTCGCCAGACTTGAGGCGATCGCCGATATATTGAATTGCATAGGCTGTAGTAGAACCCGTCCCGAGTCCGACAATCGTACCAGACTTTACCAAGGCAGCGGCGGCTTTGCCAACTTCCTGTTTCATCGTTTTTACTGGATCTGCTGCTGCGGTCATGCTCAAAACTCAATTTCAAAACTCAATCTTCTGCCGCGATTAGTATATAGCGCTACGGGACGTTGAGAAAGAGGGAGCTTCTGAGCGATCGAGCAGGGAGTAGGGGGATAAGGGGGAACTCGGGGACCCCACGACCGAAGAGAGTGGGGATTAGGGGGCGAAGGGAGACAAGGGAGACAAGGGGGACAAGGGAGTGATAAGTGGGAAATCTGGAGGAATGAAATTTATATCTACACAAGCTAAGTTTATTAGTGTTGAGTTGAAACTTATGAGATGTTTGAGAACCTGTGTAGGCAGGTTTTGTCTGTGTAGCGGCAATTTTAACCGCCTGTTTAAGCAGGTGATTTTAATTAGCGCGATCGCATTTTTAAGTCTACTATCGTTCGCAACTCCAGCGTTAGCAGCAAAAGATCGATTGTTCCTCGACCTCTCGTTAGAATATTTAGGACAATATCAACTACCAACAAACCTTTCTAACGCACCAGTCACGGAATTTTCAGCAATTACTTATGACAAACGGCACGATCGCTTTTATGCTGTCTCTGGTAATGAAATCTTCACCCTCAAGTTGACTTTTAATAACGATTCTGAGCATATAAAAATTCAAGATATTGATATAGAGTCAGTACAGTCACTTATCGATCGCGATGGCAAACTATACGAACCGAAGACCTTTGTTGCTAAGGGAATTGCTTTAACACCGCAACAAACCGTATATATTTCTGGTTCTCAGATAAGTGGCGATCGCGCGCTTCCTTTTATCCGAGAATTCGATCTAAAAACTAGACAGTTGCTGCAAAGCCTGACTCTTCCTAAACGATATATTGCTGAAAACATCCAGGAAAAAGGGCAAAACCAGAATACTCAAATTACTCAAGACGATATAACATTTGCTGCTTTAGCTTTCAATGCGACTGGTACTGTTCCAACAAGTGGAGAACCAGTAAATTTATTTACTGCTACTGAGTCAACGCTAGTACAAGACCGAGATACGCCTAATTCTAGACCTAATTCTAAACAGGGAAAAGCTCGGTTACTACATTACTTAATTGGCTACGGGACACCAATGCTACTAGCAGAATATGCTTATCCTCTTGATGCCGAACTTGAGGAATTGTTATCTGTAGAAGGCGTTCATTTTCTCAGTTTAGAACTCCAGCCAGAGACAAAAACTGGAAAGATTTATCAGGTTGTGACAAGCGGCGCAACCGATACATCAAAAGTTGAGAGGCTTAAAGGTAAAATTAGAGGAGTTCGAGAAATTAAGAAAAAGCTAGTTTTAGACTTACAAGAGTTAGGAATTACTTTAGAAAATTTGTCAGGTATGACTTTCGGTTCTCGCTTATCTGATGGTACGAAAAGTTTGCTTGTCATGAGTCATGACCAACAGGTAACTAATTTTCTGCTTTTTCGCCTGCGTTATCAATGATTTGAAACTGTCTTCAATCCTATTTATTAACGATTCATCTAAAATCAACTTGATAGTGAACTGTCTTTTGAATTTGCTCTAAAGACAAACCAAGTTCGCGCGACAATGCGACTTCGATTTGGCTAACTTCTGTGAAAGGAAACTCAAACTCTAGTTTTTTCAAGGCAGAATTAGCTGTTTTCACTTTAACTTTAGAAAAGCCCTGATGATACTTAATCTCAACTCCAATTGAGAGGATGACCTTAGTTGGTTGTTCTTGGACTTGAGCGTTGGCTTGGATCGGAGTTGTGACGTAATAAGAGCGTTGTAAAATTTTATCGGCGATCGCTGCTCCACCGCTCCAAAAAGCGATCGCCAAAATCGGTAGCGGCAACCAAAATTCTAATCCCAGGGATTTGAGAGGGTAAAGCGATCGCAGTCTGCGCATCAGTTAGTCAACACAGTTCGGCTACTATTATCCATATAAGTCTATCTCGATTTAGAAACATTAACTGTAATACCCCTCAATGAACAGCGATCGGCTACTAGTAACTTTTTTTGACTTCTGACTTTTGACTTTTGACTTCTGATTTCGTGTTATCCTATGGTAATTTTACTTGTAGAAGACGATCCAGCACAGTTAGAACCCATACACGCTGCTCTTTCTCAAGCAGGACATACTGTAGATACTGCCAAAGATGGCGAGACGGCGCAATGGTTGATAACTCAGAAAGATTATGACTTGCTCATCGTAGACTGGATGTTGCCGAAAGTGAGCGGTGTAAGTTTGTGCCAGCAGTATCGGCAAACTGGTAAAACTGCCCCAGTGCTTCTCCTAACGGCAAAAGATACCATAGCAGATAAAGTCGTAGGCTTGGATGCGGGAGCAGATGATTATCTCGTTAAACCAATCGATCTGCTAGAGTTATTGGCAAGAGTCAGGGCATTAGGCAGGCGATCGCCCCAATGGCAAGGTGACACCACTATCGTTGGCGATCTTCAACTCCATCGTCCCACGCTTACCTTAGAAAGAGGAGAGGCGATCGCTCAACTTTCAGTGCGAGAATTTCAACTGATGGAATATTTCATGCGTCACCCCCGCCAAGTTCTCTCTCGCGAACAAATTGAAAGCACTTTATGGGAGTGGGGAACGGAACCAGAAAGTAATGCCGTGACTACACTAGTAAGAAGACTACGCCAGCGAATGCAAGCCGTCGGAGCCAAAGATTGGTTGGAAACTGTATATGGTATGGGATATCGATTGAATGCACCAGAATAGAGGGGTCATTTGTCATTTGTGAATGGGTAATTGGTAATTGGTAGTTAGGTGGCGAGTGGTGTGTGGTGTAGGGAATTGGTAGTTGCTAGTTGGTAGTTGGTATGCACCTGAACCCCTGCCCCTAAAGCTCCCCTGCTTCCTTGTCTCCCTTGTCTCCCTTGTCTCCCTTGTCCCCTCACTCCTCACTCCTCACCCCTCATCATGTTCAGTCGCAGTCGCCGTAACATAGCTTGTTGGTTTGCTCTATCGATGGGAAGCATCCTCGTGGTTTTTGCGGGGGTAGTTTACTACTTGGAAGTGGAAGAACAATTGCGGAATTTCGATCGCAATTTGTATAAAAAGACTAAAGCGATCGCAACGGATGCAGAGTACCAATTTTATCAGGGTCGATGGCAGTTCGATCTGGAACAACTGCCGATGCTAAGCAATAATACATTACCAATAACAGGAGATATTGCTTACGCTCGCTGGTACAACTCTAAAGGGGAATTAGTCCAATTTGTTGGTTCTCCGCCTGCACCGAAGTATCTCAAGCTAGCTCCTGGTTTTGAGACAATTCAAACTCCCACACGCTCAAAACTGCTTAAACTTTCTAGCTCTAAAACGTGGTTGCGGCAGATTACACTACCAGTTTTAAAAGCGGATTTGCTCATCGGTTATTTACAAGTGGCAACTCCAATGACTTCTATGCGCCAGAGTCTAGAGCAAACGCGCTTGTATCTTTCGCTCGGCGTACCGCTAGCTCTTAGTACAATTGGGTTGACGGGTTGGTACTTGGCAGGGCTGGCGATGAAACCAATTCGCCGTGCTTACGAGCAATTACAGCGTTTTACTGCTGATGCTTCACACGAATTACGCGCCCCTCTCGCAGCAATTTTGAGTAATGCCCAAGTGGGCTTATTAGCACCAGCAGAGGATACAAATAGTCCGCGCCAGCGTTTAGAAAATATTGTCGATCTGTCAAAATCAATGAGTACGCTGATCGGTAATTTGCTATTTTTAGCACGTCATGAAGGAGCGTTGGCTACTGAAGCGCTCAAAAGTATCGATCTCGTCAGTTTGCTGCAACGGTTGGTGAGTGAATATCAAGCACAAGCAGCAGCACAGGGGTTAGATTTTGTTGTTCAACTGCCAGAACAACCAATAAAACTCGTTGCCGAACCTGATTTATTGCAACAAGCGGTGAGAAATTTGCTGAATAATGCTTTCAAGTACACCCCCTCTGAAGGTAGAGTTTGCTTGCGAATATTTACCCAATCTTATCGAGCGATCGTCCAAATTGAAGACAATGGCATCGGCATTCCATCTGAAGATGTACCCCATATTTTTGAGCGGTTCTATCGCGTAGACACCGTGCGATCGCGGCAAACAGGTGGATTTGGTCTAGGCTTAGCGATCGCCAAACAAATTGTCGAGGCACACAAAGGCAAGATCGCCGTCCAAAGCACCCTGGGACAAGGCGCAACTTTTAAAATCGAACTGCCTTTAAGGTAATTAAGTTGTCAGTTGTAAGTAAGAAACCTCTTGCCAATGACCAATGACCAATGACCAATGACCAATGACACATTCATGTCATATTTGTGCGGCAAACTCAATTTAAAGTAATATGCAGAAGTCGCTGACTTCTAGCAACTTTTACTTGTAAATACCCGTTGAGAAATTTAGTTATACAGCAATGAGCTGTGGCTAAAAATCGACGAACTTACCATCAAGTACCTTTTTAATACAAGTACCATTAGCCAGAAGCAGTAGATATGACTGAGCTTTCTAATTGACATTAAGTCTTCACCTAAAAAATTGACGATATGGCAAATAAAGTAGCATCACCAGCGCTGAAGCCAACCCTTTCAGTGGTGGACGCAAGCGCGATCGTCGTCGGTATGGTGATTGGCGCTGGAATTTTTGAGACTCCCACTCTGGTGGCTCAGAATGCTGGTAGTCAAAGCGTTATCTTATTCGCTTGGCTGCTAGGTGGGGTTGCCTCATTGATTGGCGCTCTCTGTTATGCCGAACTGACGACAGCATATCCTCACCCAGGCGGGGATTACCACTATTTCATGCGTGCCTTTGGCACGAACGTTGCTTTTCTCTTCGCCTGGGCGCGGATGACGGTGATTCAAACTGGTTCGATTACGCTGTTTGCTTATGCGTTTGGTGACTACGCATCCCAAATCTTGCCACTAGGGAGCTATTCTTCTGCGATCTATGCAGCCCTCTGCATTGCTATTCTGACCGGATTGCATATCATGGGCGTGCAGCAGGGAAAGTGGACGCAAAACTTACTGACACTATCAACGGTATTAGGTCTGGCATTGGTCATCATTGCTGGAATGATTACTGTAGCTGGTACTACTCCCGTACCTAACGGTACGCCAACCAATAACGGTGGAGCTTTCGGACTGGCAATGGTCTTCGTGCTGTTAACCTACGGTGGCTGGAACGAAGCAGCCTACATTTCGGCAGAAGTGCGGGATGCCAGACACAACATGGTTAAGACGTTGCTGTTGAGTATCGCTCTGATTGCTGGACTTTACATGTTAGTCAACTTTGCTTACATCCACGGACTGGGGATTGCTGGTGTAGCAAATTCCAAAGCGGTAGCAGCCGATCTGATGCGGCGGGTGTTTGGCGAAAGTGGGGCAAGATTAATTAGCTTTATCGTTGCTGTGACTGCACTGAGTTCGATCAACGCCACAATTTTTACAGGAGCGCGGACGAACTTTGCTTTAGGACAAGACTTTCGCTCTTTCTCTTTGTTGGGGCAATGGAGCGATCGCCGTCACACACCTACCAATGCTTTACTCATACAAGGGGCGATCGCATTAGGACTCGTTCTTCTAGGAACGATCACTCACGAAGGCGAGAAAGGCTTTGAAACGATGACAGCCTACACCTCACCCGTATTTTGGTGCTTTTTTCTACTGTCGGGAATAGCATTGTTCGTCCTCCGCCAACGGGAACCCAACACGCCTCGAACTTTTCAAGTCCCTGGCTACCCAATTACTCCCTTGATTTTTTGCGCCATTTGTGCTTATTTACTTTACTCCAGTATTACCTATGCTTCCAGTCAGGCATACAGTATTGGGGCGATCGTCGGTATTAGCATGATGGTTGTGGGCGTACCTGTACTGTTTTGGGTGCGTCGCAGGCACTAGATATAAGGCAATAGAGAAAAGAAGTCGTAAGTCGTAAGTCATTCTCCCTGCTCCCTTTCTTCACTAATAACTAACAACTGATAACTGACAAGAGGAAATACAGATGCAATTACCACTAATACTCAAACCGATCGCGGTAGGTGCGATCGCCGTTAGTATGGGCATTATCGGTTGTACGCAACAGACAGGGCTGAATGCCCAGGCAGAACCTAATATTGCTCAAACAACTCAAACAGCACCACCAGCAGGACAAACCGAACAACGGGAACCTGACGTACCTTACGTGCCTACACCTCAAGAAGTTGTGGATGAAATGCTCAAACTGGCAAAAGTTCAAAAAGGAGATGTCCTCTACGATCTGGGTAGCGGTGACGGACGCATTCCTATTACTGCCGTGAGAGAATATGGCGTAAAAAGGGCTGTAGGTATAGATATCAATCCCGAGCGAATTGAAGAAGCAAACGAAAATGCCAAAAAAGCAGGCGTGAGCGATCGCGTGCAATTTCTCAATCAAGATTTGTTTAAGTCCAATTTCAATGAAGCCTCTGTCGTGACGCTGTACCTACTACCAGATATTAATGTCAAACTGCGACCCCAGTTATTCAAACAATTGAAACCTGGTACTCGGATTGTTTCCCACGATTTTGACATGGGTGAATGGAAACCCGAGCGCACGGTACAAGTACAAGGACCAAACCGAACTCACACCCTTTATTACTGGGTCGTTCCTGAAAAACCACCAGCTAATTTACAGGGGTGAGGAGTGAGGGGAATTCGGAATTCGGAATTCGGAATTAATTGCGAATGGGCGACTTGCAACTTCTCCCTTGTCTCCCTTGTCCCCCTTGTCTCCTCTTCCCGACTCCCGGACGGGCGGGTTTGGAAACCCACCTCTACCGACTCCCGACTCCCTATGAAATACGCAATACTCATAACTACTTTAGTCGCCCTACCGACGGCGAGTTTGGCGCAGTCTGGACGAGCTGGGGCAGATGTGGAAGCCTTGGTAAAACTCGGTCCTAGAGTGGCTGGTACGCCAGTTATGGCAAAGGCAAGTGACTATCTAGAGGCGGAGTACCGCAAAGCTGGCTACACAACTCAAATTCAAACTTTTACCTACTCTCGATTTGAGGATTTAGGTTCGAGTCTGACGGCAGGAAAAAGCAAAATTACAGGTTTACCTCTAAGTGGATCGGTTGCAGGTAAAGTTGATGCGCCGTTGGTAGTTGTACCCAACGTCGGACGACCGGAAGATTTTGCTCGGGTTGATGTTAAAGGCGCGATCGCAGTTGTCCAAAGAGGAGAAATTCGGTTTTCCGAAAAGGTACAAAATGCCAGTACTGCGGGTGCGGTAGCCGTGGCGATCGTCAATGACAGATCGGGAGAACTCGCGGCTTCTCTTGGTGGTGGAGTCAGTAAAATTCCTGTCTTGGCTTTATCTAGAGAACAAGGCTCTGCTTTACTACAAAGTTCTCAAACCACACAGCCAGCCACTTTACACGTCAATACTCGGCAACGTCAAGTTACCGGACGTAATGTGGTAGCTCATCTACCAAGTGTCGCCAAACCCCAAATACTCTTGGGCGCTCATTACGACTCCGTACCAGGTGCGCCAGGGGCGAATGACAATGCTTCTGGGACGGCTGTTGTTTTAGAAATTGCCCGCAGAATCTCTAAAACTCCCTTAGCAAACCAAACTTGGTTTGTGGCTTTTGATGGCGAAGAAGACGGGTTACATGGTTCTAAAGCTTTCGTACAAACCGCCCAACCACAGTTTATCTCTAGCCTTAAGGCAATGCTAAATTTTGATATGGTAGGCGTAAATTCTAGTCTTCGCGTGAGTGGTACACCTCAGCTCACAGCCCGAGCGAAAGCAGCGCAAAGTGGGTTGTCTACTTCTGAATCTTACAGTGGTAGCGACCATGCTTCTTTTGCAGCGGCAAAAGTTCCAGTTTTATTTTTTCACCGAGGGCGGGAGCCTAACTACCACACGCCAAACGACAAGCAAGTAGACTCAAATCTACTTGATGAAACTGTCAGCGTGGGACTAGAGATTGTCGAGCAATTGCTTTGAAGTGTGGGCTGTTAATAGTTAATGGTTAATGGCAAATAACCATTAACCAATGACAAAAGACCAATCACAAATGACCAACAACAAACCTACAATGTCTCAGAATTCTGTTGTGAAAAAGTCAGTCACTTATTTATCTTTAATCTTTATGGGGGCTGCGGGTAGTTTGTTAGGAACCCAGCTATTACCCAACCGACCGGAGTTAATCCCGCCATCAGTTGCTCAACTCCCGGCTCAGGTTCCTAGCGGAAATATTAACTTTATTGCTAACGCTGTAGACCGTACTGGTGCAGCGGTCGTCCGTATTGATGCGGCACGGGCTACCCGCGCTAGACAACCTGGAGCTAGGGTAGTGCGGGGAACTGGTTCGGGCTTCATTATTGAGCCGGATGGTTTAATTTTGACAAACGCTCATGTTACTGGTGGAGCTGATACGGTCAATGTCACCCTGAAAGATGGACGCAAATTTACTGGTCGGGTCTTGGGTAGAGATGAATTGACAGATGTGGCTGTAGTGAGAATTCAAGCCAATGATTTACCTACGGTAACAGTAGGCAACTCTGACAACCTCCGACCTGGAGAGTGGGCGATCGCGATCGGTAATCCTTTAGGATTAGATAATACTGTTACTGCTGGTATCATCAGTGCTACAGGTCGTTCTAGCAGTGATGTAGGCGTTCCCGACAAGCGCGTCGGTTTCATTCAAACTGATGCAGCGATTAATCCCGGTAATTCTGGCGGACCCCTATTAAATCAACAAGGGCAAGTGGTGGGAATGAATACGGCAATTATCGGCGGCGCTCAAGGTTTGGGTTTTGCGATTCCTATCAATCGAGCGCAGCAAATCGCCGAGCAACTGGTTGCTAAAGGAAGGATCGATCGCGCCTATTTAGGGGTTCAAATGGCAACTCTCAACGATGAGATTCGAGAAACCCTAGCCCAAGAGTCAAATGGTGATGTCACTATCTCCGCCAACCAAGGGGTAGTCGTGTTAGGAGTCGAGCGCAATTCTCCTGCTGCTGCTGCGGGGATTCGTCCTGGCGACGTGATCCAGCAAATTAACGGGCAACAAGTAAAAACTGCCGATCAAGTGCAGCAAGCAGTAGAAAATAGCCAAATCGGTGTCAATATCCCGCTTGAAGTCAGTCGCAATGGCAGAAATATTCAGCTCTCGGTAAGAGCTGGTGAATTTCCTGCCAGCGCTAGCTAAAGGATGCATATTAGGTATGGGGAGCAGAGACGTTCATGCAACGTCTCTACACCTCCAAAATATTTTCCTGTCCCTTAAGTATGGATAATCTGCCCAATCCCAACTGGTGTTATCAAGTTTTAGAAATCTCCCCAACGGCGACGGCGCAAGAGATTAAAATGGCTTATCGCCAGCTGGCGCGGAAATATCACCCCGATCTCAATCCAGGCGATCGCACTGCGGAAGATCGGTTCAAACTCATCGTCCAAGCATACCGCACCTTACTCACCCTCCAATCGCAGCCATCTTCCAGCACTTCTACAAAAACTACACCACATCCAGACACCACTTCTACTTACAGTACAGGTGGCGTGCGCTTCCACGTTAAGCAACGCGACTGCACGCCTTCCTCTCCTCCCCTCTCTTCAGAAGAAAAGTTACTCAAATTGAGTACGCTCAACCAAGTCTACACTTTACTCAAGCGTCAGAATTTTCAGCAAGCAGTAGACATAGCAGAAAAGCTAGCTATCCGCTTTCCCAAAGATTCAGACGTGCAACCGTGGCTAGCTGTAGCTTACCATCGTTGGGCAAAACAGCTGATCTCGCGACAACAGTGCGATCGCGCTAGAATTTACCTCAAAAAAGCTTTGCAAGCCGATCCTCATAACCAGAAGTTATGGCGAGAAATCGATCGCGATTACAAAGCTATAGAACGCCAGTTAATGTTTTGATCCGCAAAAGCTATTGACCGGATCGATATTGGTGACTTCATTTTGTAGCCAAATTAATATCTAACTGTCACAGTCATGTCACATTCATTCACTATCTTATAAATGGCTGCAACGAGTAAATGAGTTACTCCTCACCCTATCCTCAATTCAGCGAGTAAATAGCCTCTCCATATTTTGGAGAGCTTTTTTTATGTAACTCGCACTAAGCGGTCTTCCTCTACACATCCTGTCCCAAATTTCCGCTAAGTTAGCTTTTGGGGTAAAAATTGGGGTAATTGGGGTAACAGTACGAGGAGCCAGCTACATGCAGGGGTTTTCTCCGTTCAGCGGACTGGCGTTACTAATTTGGGTTTGTATTTTTCTAATATCTGGTCGAATAGATTTGCCTCTCTTATTGGTGGTTTTAATAAAGCAAGTTTTTGTTTATTGTTTAAACTATATTTTTCTAAAGTTGGATCGAAACAACCATTGAGTGCATTATTGTGCATTACCCAGCATTTAGCCTCTAATGCACTCCAATTTTGCGGAGTGTCTATCAAGTTCACTCGCTTACGCACTGCGTAGCCAGAAGGCTTGCCAAACAAGGGAGCTTATTTGGTGCTAAAGGATAAGCGCAAATTACCATCTTTCCATCGTTCTATACGACAAGTAGTTTCGTAGCCTTGTTTTGCAGAATTGACCATTGCGTACACTCCGTAGAAAAAACGTACAAAAAATAAAGCTAGAAGCTGTAACAACCTCTAGCTTTAGATGATATGAGAGAGCAGGACATAAGCTGGATTCTGTTTTCTGCTGCATCAACGCGATCGCATCTCTACATACAGAAGGCAGTTATCTATCTGGGATGCCTGTTACCAGACACCTCTAGCGGTACACCAATAGCGGAACTGGTAAAAGACCAACCGTAGTTCCTCCGACCTTGCTCCCAACCGGGGTTTACCGAGCCAGCACCTCTCGATGCTGCTGGTGCGCTCTTACCGCACCTTTGCACCCTTACCCTTTTCAGTTGTCAGTTATCAGTTATCAGTTATCATTTGGTCACTGGTCACTGTTCGCCGATCGCTGAAAAAGGCGGTATCTTTCTGTGGCACTATCCTCACGATCGCTCGCACTGGGCGTTACCCAGCAAGTTTGGTCTTTCGGGAGTCCAGACTTTCCTCAGACCAGCTGTAAAAGCTGGCTGCAACTGCCTGCGCCTACTCTCTCTAGATCTAGTGTAATGGTAATGGGTAATGGGTAATGGGTAATTGGTTGTTAGTTGTTGGTTGTTGGTTGTTGGTAACTGACAACTGATAACTGACAACTGATAACTGACAACTGGTAACTGACACTTAGCCTCTCTTTCTTGACGTTCTATCCTGGACATCGGAGAAGTTTTCAAACCAACCTCGCCGCCAGAAGAAATAGATGAGTCCAGCAGCGGTTGCTGCCATAGCTGCTAAGCATAAGGGATATCCCCAGTACCAATTTAATTCCGGCATATTCCAGGGAGATTTTTCCGTGTTAAAGTTCATACCGTAGACCCCAGCAATGAAAGTTAAAGGAATAAATATAGAAGAAACTACCGTCAGCAACTTCATGATTTCATTCATTTTGTTACTCACGGCTGATAGGTAGACATCCATTAGACCAGAAGTTAATTCGCGATAGGTTTCTACCATGTCTAAAATTTGTACGGCATGGTCGTAACAGTCGCGTAAATAGACTTGGACGCGATCGCTAATTAAACTGTCATTATCATCGCGGATCAGCATGGCGATCGCATCTCGCTGAGGCCAAATTGCTCGCCGCAGGTTGAGCAACTCTCGCCGGACGCGATAGATTTTGTTTAAAGTTTGCCGCGTTGGTTTAGTAATAACTTCATCTTCTAAGTCTTCCATCTGTTCTCCGTATGCTTCCAGTACGGGAAAAAAGCCATCAATAATCGAATCTATCAACGTATAGGCTAAATAATCTGCTCCTAGCTTGCGGACGCTACCTTTGTTGTAACGAATTCGCTGGCGTACCTGTTCAAAGCAGTCGTGTTCTGGTTCTTCTTGGACTGTAAGTAGGTAGTGTTTTCCTAAAATAAAACTGACTTGTTCGCTATGAAAACCACCACTTTCTTTTGGTATCACCATCCGTGCGATCATGACTAAATGGTCTTCGTAATCATCTTCTACTTTGGGACGCTGCGGTACGTTGACGATATCTTCTAAAACCAATGGATGCAGATTAAAAACTTGTCCCAATCTTTGTAAGATATCTTCGCTACCTAAGCCTTGTACGTCAACCCAAGAGACAGATTCGGTGTCCAGATAGGAAAGGCATTCTTCTGGCGTGGCTAAGGTTTGGCGTGTTGCGTCTGCTTCGTTGTAGTCAATTAAAACGATAACTGGTGGTTGAGCATCAACCCCAATATTCAAAGTTCCTGGTAGACTACCTGGTTTGTCGTAAAAGTAGTCAAAGTGAGGCTGTGTGTCTGGTTTAGCAGCACGAATACGAGATTTTGTCATGAACGAGATGCGCGCGGGACTCCATCGCGATCTTAATCCTTATGATGCGTTTAGGTTGTGTTACGATCGTGCTTTCTTATCACGGGAACAGTATAAACTGGAGCGATCGCGCTGCTCAATCTATGGAAAACTCATCCTTATTCACTCAAGTCGTACAATCTTTAGAGCAAAATGAAGACTCAGCTCGAATTAAAAAACTTGCTTTTTACGTAGCAAAACAATTTTGGGCTAGAGACCAAAACCAGTTAAATAGTATTAGTTTACTCGATTTAATCCAAGATTTGCTTATTAAATATTCAGATATAGAAAGCTTGAAAAAAAATGTTTATAGAATGGCACAAACTCTAAACAAGCCGGAGCAGTACTTAAGTGTTGCTAGTACAATTATTGGAGAAGCAGAAATTCTATATAATTTTCAATCAGACAAACTTCAAGAAAGCAGAATAAGTTCTGATTCCGATCTGATTACCGTTCCTTTAGTCCCGGCAATTCGACAAGAAGCTGTGGTTATTCCCGATTCCCCTCCACCAGCGTCCGTACAAATTAAGAAAAAAATCGAGCCATTTGAAATCCGTCACAAGATAATGCTTCAAATCAATCCCTTGCAAGCAAAAATCTTACTATTTTCCGCGACCGAACATCAATTTGATTGGACTCAACAAGATTGGGCGGCTTTACGCAGTACGGAGCTATACGAATTAATTCGGAATATAACTTATACTTGTCAATCTTTTGAAGCTTTAGTTGATACTCTCGATATAACAGCCCGAAAGCTGGACAAGCCGCACGAGTACCTAGCGATCGCTAATATTATCAGTCAAGCACTTAAACCCATGTTTTGAAGTTTGTATTTTAACTTTTAGCTTTTAGTTTTTGACTTCAGTTGCAATATTTACCGCGCATAATTTATGGATGCTAACGAACTCATACAACGATATGCAAAGGGAGAAATTAATTTTAGCGGTTTGGAATTAAAAGGAATTAATTTATTTGGTGCAGATCTCGTTAGTATTAATTTAACTCAAACCGATTTACGTAGTGCTAATTTAATTTTTGCTTATTTAAATAGAGCGCAGTTACACAAGGCTAATTTAAGTAGCACAAAATTAAGTGGCGCTAACTTAACACAAGCCGATTTACGTGAAATTAAGTTAAACGATGCCGATTTACACGGAGCAATTTTGCAAGGTGCAGATCTGCGCAGTGCCGATCTGAGGCTAGCTAATCTACTCGATGCAAATTTGATCGATGCAGATTTACGTAATGCTAATTTGAGCGGTGCTAACTTAACAGGTGTCTGTCTTCGCGGTGCTAACCTCAGACAAGAACAGAAAGAATACGCTGCTAATTTGCGCAGGACAAGACTGTTTCAAGCCGATTTGCGGGGGGCAAATATGGCAGGTGTAGATTTGTCTGGAGCTGACCTGCGCTGTGCTAATTTAGTTGAAGTCAATTTGCGAGGTGCTAACCTATACGGCGCTAATTTAAGTGAGGCAAATTTAGCCGATGCATTTCTCAGCGATGCAAATTTAGATCGGGCAATTTTGAGAGAAGCAAACTTAAGTAATACTAAACTAGAACGAGTGTTAATGAATGAAGCAGATCTAACCCGTGCTAATTTAAGCCATGCGATCGCACCTGATAGTAAACTGACTAAAACCAATTTGAGTTATGCTAACTTGACCAAAGCTAGAATGAATCGAGTCGATTTCAGTCGCGCTAACTTACTAGCAGCAATTTTAATTGATAGCTCGTTAATTGAAGGCTTTTTGGCACGAACAAACTTAACCGATGCAAACTTAGATAACGCTAACTTATTTAAAGCCGAAATCAGTAGCGCCAACCTCACGGGTGCAACCTTACGCGGTGCGACAATGCCAGATGGTAGTATTAATAGTTAATTTCAAAATGAAATTGTCATAGTGAGGTGAGCAATGCCCACCCTACAATTTTGACTTTTAACTTTTCACTTTTGACTTACCTATGACTGCATTTCGAGTTGGGGTAGCTGGTCCTGTCGGTTCGGGAAAAACGGCTTTAGTCGAGGCGCTATGCAAGCATCTACGTCAGCAATATAACATTGCGGTAGTGACAAACGATATCTATACTCAAGAAGACGCTCAGTTTTTGGTACGCGCTCAAGCACTCTCAAGCGATCGCATTTTGGGTGTAGAGACTGGCGGTTGTCCGCACACAGCGATTCGCGAAGATGCTTCAATGAATATAGCCGCGATCGAACAGTTAGAACAAAAATTTCTCAATCTGGACTTAGTATTTCTAGAAAGTGGTGGTGATAACCTCGCAGCTACTTTTAGTCCTGAGTTAGTAGACCTGACAATTTACGTGATTGATGTTGCAGCAGGTGATAAAATTCCCCGTAAAGGTGGACCAGGGATTACCAAATCAGATTTGTTAGTGATTAATAAAACCGACCTCGCTCCTTATGTTGGAGCCGATTTAAGCGTCATGGAACGGGATGCGAAGAAAATGCGCGGCGATAAACCGTTTATTTTTACAAATCTGAAAACTCAGGCTGGATTAACAGAGGCGATCGCATTTATCGAGAGTTATATCTAAATATAAACGTTAGGGGCGCAAATCTAGCGTTTTCCGTGTAGGTGTCATACATGCGTAGGGGCGCACAGCCGTGCGCCCCTACAAATTTATTCGATGCGGCAAATCTTATACCAGTTTCAGATCTGCATATTCTGCTAGAACATCATCAGAACTGAGCGTGTCACCTTCAGCTTGAGGTGTCCATAACACTTCAATCGCCAAGAGTTTATCGCTAGGAATACTACCAAACTGACGTAGAGCTTGACGCAGATCGTCAGTACTATTGATTGCTGGTATTTGCAATTTACCCAAAGTCGCTGCAATCAGAGTGACGACGATGTATTCACCAGGATCTTTCACGGCTAAATCGCTACTACCAGAGCCGTCACCTGCTGGTAATTCTGCTTTAGGCGTTGCAGCCTTGAGCTGATTGTTGACGTTGGAAAGAGTTTCTTCGCTAAACTTGCTGCGTTCTGCCAAGGATAAACGGTTAAATTCAGCTTCTGCACCCGTCAAGCGAGATTGCTGAGTATTACCACCAGCATAGACCCAATATTCGGGGTGGCGTAACAGCGCTAAAGAAGCTTCTTGCAATACCTGTACTCTACCTTCGGGAGAGTTAGTATCGGCGAGTTCGGCAATCCGGTTGAGTTCAGCCTGTAAGCCTCTTGCTTCAGCCAACAAACCGACTTGTACGCGAGTGACACTGACAGTAGGATTGCTGTCGTATTCTAATTCCTCTACGCTACCACCACTACTAGCACGTCGGAAGGCTTGTAACATAAAGTTGGCGATCGCAAAAAAGATCAGGATCGTGAACAAGCCACCAAAGCCGCCGCCGATGCCAAAGAAGGGAAACAGGAAAGGAAACCCAAATCCACCACCAGGGTAAGGCGCGTAGTAGCCACCACCACCGGGAGCGTATGTTCTAGGAGTAGAGTAGCCACGGCTAGGCGCTCTAAAAGAGCCACCACCAATCCGACCACCACTAGCTGCTAATGCATTATCTGCCTGACCAAACGCTAAAGTAGCGATTAGACCGAATACGAACAAAGATTTTATCAACGGTTTCATGACTGAAAGCAGTTTATTACGCATATCTCACTGCCCGAAAAACAATATTGACTTTGGTTTATTTCCTTTAGGGTAATACGATTTGCCCTTAGTAATAACTCCAAATGATTTGCAGTTGCTTATAGCGTTTAATTCTGACACCGTGCTAGCTATTTGCTTTGCACCAACTACATTTACTAATTTATCGCTTCTAACCCAGCCCTAACCTGTCACTGAGGTAGGATTACCGTACCTTAGAGGATGAAAGAACTATGGCTGCGCCATAGTTCTTTCATTTTTACTGTCCTCGAAACTCGTTCCACAAGGCTACCCAGTCATCGTAATTAGGTACGGTTTCCCAGAAGTGGATTTGGCTGTAGTAATTTTCGATGTCTTCTAGATGGGAATCACGACGCTGTTCGGCGGTGAGTAGCGGTAAAACTTGCTCAGAAACAGCCCAGTAGCCAGTAACCTCTGTCATGGGTTTCTGAGCTTCTCCCGTCAGCATATAATCCATCCAAGCATGGGCGATTTCTTTGTTGGGAGAGCCTTTGAGTAACATCCAAGAATCGCTCCATCCAGTAGTTCCTTCTTGAGGAATAGTCGCTCCTACAGGAAAGTTAGCGCGTTTTAGTTCTTCAATTGCTACGGGCCAACCCCAAGCCAGAGCAATTTCTTTATTTAAAAAGAGTTGGGCTAACTCTCCTTGGCTATTCCAGAATTTTCTGACCTGCGGGCGCAAGCGGAAAAGATCGGGTTTAATATCTGTTGCTAGCCGTTCTTTACTAATGTCGTAGATATTAGAGCTACCTTTCCACAACGCCACATCAGCATTGAAGATGGGGTAGTCAGGTAGAGATACTTTACCTTGATATTCTGGTTGATAGAGGACATCCCAGCTTTGCGGTTCAGATTTGACGACGGATTTGTCGTAAATCAAAAAATCTGGTCCCCAAGCAATCGAAACACCATAGGCTTGACCGTCAAAGGTGTTATACGCTGGTTGCTGAAAAATTGGGAATAGATCTTTGTAGTTGGGGACTAAACTTAAATCGATCGCCTCTACTAAATTGGCATCATATAAGCGTTTGGTTAAGTCTCCCGAAGCAGTGACGAGATCGTATGACTTGCCTTTACTGGCTTTAATCTTGGCATACATCTCATCTGAGGAGCCTGCATAAGTTGGAATGACTTTACAACCATATTTTTGCTCGAATGGTTTGGCAAAAGAGGCATCCATATATCCCTCCCAGCCAATTATTCGTAAAGTGCAGCTTTTGGCTTGGGCGATTTCAGGAAAGGACAGACACGCTACCAGTACGAAACAAATGCTAACGATACTTGCTATCAGTCGCTTCATCATAACTGTCTTTGATTCTGAGTGAGTCACGCGATCGCATTCCACCACAAAATTCAGTGGTAGGGTTTGTAATACGATAAGCTCCGCATTCAGTTAAGGTGATAGTTTTTTCGATTTTCTTATCATATGGTTGTCATTGGTAGTTGTTAGTTGGTGGTTGTCCCCCTTTGCCCCCTTGTCCCCCTTGTCCCCCTTGTCCCCCTTGTCCCCCTTGTCCCCCTTGTCCCCCTTGTCCCCCTTGTCCCCCTTGTCCCCACTCCCTCCGGTCGCGGGTCCCCCTTGTCCCCCTTGTCCCCTTGTCCTCCTTGTCCCCCTTGTCCCCCTTGTCCCCTTGTCCTCCTTGTCCCCCTTGTCCTCCTTGTCCCCCTTGTCCCCCTTGTCCCCCTTGTCCCCACACCCCTTCCTCACGCACCACTCACTTGAAGCTAAGCTAGATTTATTCCTTAATAATTGGCTGCGATGAAATTCAAGCGATCGCAAATCGGATTACTATCACTCTTCCTCTGTTGGGGCGCTATCATACCAGCAGCTACAGCAGCAGAGACGGTAACTTTTCGCTTAGGCTCGTTCGAGCAGAAAATCGAAATGAAGGATTTAGAGCGCTTTGCTAAGAAGGGAAAGTTATCGGGTAGCTTGCAACTCTACGCGCCTTGGCTGACGGATGATGTGAGAGATACGTTAAATCGCCGTTTAGATCTCGATCCGAAAAAGTTTGACCGTTCGATGAAACGCTGGCAACGTTCTGCTAGTGGGAAACAACTGCTAGCGGCTTTAGGGTTAGCTTTTCCCGACATGACAGTAGAGCAATTACACGCTGCTGTTTCTCTGGCTTCGCGAGAATACGATGGGATGAATATTATCAATCTATTGCGTTCTTATCCCGAAGAAAATATTACCGTGGATTTGAGCCAAGTTGCCGGATTGGATTTATCCAACGTGCGATCGCCCACTGCATCGGATGAGGTAGATTCAGAAATTAACCGCAGATGAAAAAAATAAATCGCTTTACGAAATCGCAAAATCTGGCTTTACGTTTATTTATGATTCTTTTACTAACCGCGATCGCAATTTGGGTGTTGCGCGGCTTGGGAATTATCACGTTTCTCCCTGGTGGTATCATTTGGATTTTACTGTTAGTGGCGATCGCGGCAGGTGTATTCAGCCGTTTTCAACGCAGGTGGGTTCGCTTCTAGTCTGCAATTGAACTCAATCTATAAACTTTACTAATCAACCTTAAGGGCGACGGCACGGAATTTAGAGGTTGGTATTCTCCTAGATGAAATAGCGTGAAAAATCTGTTCTAGGAGAACAAAATGACGGCTACAGGTGAGCAAACCCAACCAGCAGTTACAACGGCTGAGCGTACTGTTTCAGCAATTTTCAAAGAGAAGGAACAAGTCGATAATGTCATCCGCCGTTTATTAGATCGGGGTGTTTCCCGCGATGATATTTCTGTAATCGGGAAAAACTTCCACTCGGAAACTAAAATTGCTGGCTTTCTAACGAAGAAAGATGTAATTTTAGGCGGCTTGAAACAAGGAGCAATTTTTGGTTCTCTATTTGGTTCTGCTCTCGGTTTGCTAACGGGGGTAGGAGTGTTATTTGTACCTTTTGTTGGTACGCTGGTAGCAGCAGGTCCCATCGGTGCGGCTTTGTTAGGTGCTGCCACTGGTGCGATCGCGGGTAGTGCGGGTGCGGGTTTAGCTTCTGCTTTGGCGACTCTAGGAATGCCAGAAGATAAAGCCACAATTTACCAAACTCGCATTGAAGCGGGTGATTTTATGGTAGGTGTTGAGGTTCCCGCAAATAAATCTGGCGAGATTCAACTATTACTTGAAAGTGCTGGTGGCGAAGAAGTACATATTAATGAAACGCCGCTACCGCGCTTTGGAAAAGGACAGATTGAAGATCCTAGCAAATTGTCTCCCGAAATCCGCTCTCATCTATCGGAAGACGCACAAAGACTATTCGTTGCTAACTACAATAGCGAACTAGCTCAATCTGGTGATGAATCCAAAGCCGAACATCACGCTTGGGATGTAGTGCGCGAACAGTTCGAGCAAGATGAAAACGGCATCTGGTCTAAATCAAAAATGACCGTATAACTTGTTTTTATGTTTTGTAGGGGCGCATAGCTGTGCGTCCCTACAGCATATATAATTTCATGCTGGAGCGGAAAAATGCAGAAATATATCTGTAGCGTCTGTGGTTACATTTACGATCCAGAAGCAGGAGATCCAGAAGCAGAAATAGAACCAGGTACGCAATTTGAGGATATACCGGATGATTGGGTATGTCCGGTTTGTGCGGCTGCAAAAGAGATGTTTGAACCAGAAAACTAGATTGGGTTTCTTCCTCCAGCCATTAATAACCCAATTGTTTCTATTGTCGCCCTTTCCCGATCTAAAACATCGATAAATTCGCCCCGATATATTACTGCTATGCGATCGCTCATTGCCATAACTTCCTCTAATTCTGTAGAAATATAGAGAACAGCGGCACCGCGATCGCGTTGAGATAATAATTGTTGTTGTACTGCTGCTGTCGCCCCCACATCTAGCCCCCGCGTCGGTTGCATGGCGATAATCAATGATGGTTCTCGATCTAATTCTCGTGCTAAGACAACTTTCTGCTGATTTCCACCTGATAGCTGGCTTACCTTCACATTCCCATCAGAAGCGCGAATATCAAATTGCTGAATTTTAGTCTCGGCATTTTGCTCTATAACCTGTTTTTGTAGCAAGAAACGCCTCACAAAAGGTAACTGTATAAAAGCTTTTAAAATTAAATTATTTGCAATACTAAACCCCATTATCAAACCCATTGTTTGACGATCTTCAGGGATATAACCTATTTGTAATTCTCGAACTCGCTTTTGTGGATTCCATAACGTCACGTCTCGTCCATCCAAGCAAATTTTTCCGGCTTTTACAGAACGCAAACCTGCGATCGCATCTGCTAATTCTCGCTGTCCGTTCCCATCAACTCCAGCAACACCTAGAATTTCGCCTGCATGAAGTTGAAACGAAATATTTCTGATTGCGGCAACACCGCGATCGTCTTCCACTTGTAAAGACTGTACGGACAATATTTTTTTTCCTAGAGAAGTTGCAGATTTATGTAACTGTAAAACAACTTCTCGCCCTACCATTAATTCTGCTAACTGTTGCGGACTAGAAGCTTTTGTTGTGGTATTTGCTACGACTTGACCTCGCCGTAATATAGTGACGGTGTCGCATAAACTTATGACTTCTTCCAGCTTGTGGCTGATAAATATAATTGTTTGTCCTGCTGCTGCTAGCTGTCGTAAAATTGCAATTAAAGATTCAACTTCTGAGGGTGTGAGTACGGCTGTCGGTTCATCTAAAATTAACAACCGGGCTTGACGGTACAAAGCTTTAAGAATTTCTACTCGCTGTTGTACCCCTACTGGTAAATCTCCTACTTTTGCTTTCGGATCGACTTCTAAACTATAAATTTGAGATAATTCAGTAATTTCTTGTTGTTTATGTCGCAAATTTAAATTAAAGCGATCGCCCGTTCCTAAAATAATGTTTTCTGTGACTGTGAGTTGCGGTACGAGCATGAAATGTTGGTGAATCATGCCAATGCCAAGTTGAATTGCCTTATTAGAGGAATTAATTAAAACTGGTTTATCTTCTAAATAAATTTGCCCGCCATCCGGCTGATAAAGTCCGCTGAGAATATTCATTAAAGTAGACTTACCCGCGCCATTTTCTCCTAAAAGCGCGTGAATCGTTCCAGCAGCCACGCTCAAACTAATGTTATCGTTAGCCACAAACGAACCAAAGCGTTTAGTAATTCCTTCTAGGCGTAAATAAGTCATGTCGATGCTGTCTTCACGCATCGCGTCTCTTTGCCACCTTCCTGACAATTTTCAAACGTAATTTTATTATCGATAATTGCTTGTCTAGTACTAAGAACCTGTTTTTGCAATCCTTCTGGAACCATTTGACCGAACTTACCTAAATTTAAAATATCTGGTCTTGCTAAACCAAGGGCATAGGTTTGACCTTTGATTTGACCGTTTTTTGCTTGTTCGGCAAGAAAGGCGATTGCGAGATCGATGCGCTTTAAAGCACTTGTTAAAACTGCTTTTGGTGCAACATTTAATTGATCTGTCGTATTGCCAAAAGCGTAAATTCCTTTATCGCTAGCTGCTTGTAATACTGCTGGAGATGAATTGTCCAACCATTGATAAATCACATCTGCACCCGATGAAATAATTGCCAAAGTTGCTTCTTTTGCCCTAGCAATATCATTCCAATCGCCTGTAAAACTAGAACTAATTTGAACGTTAGGTTTAACAGATTTTGCCCCTAACTCAAACCCGCGTAATTCTTGTAATGTAGCCTCAAAAGATTGTCCGGCTAAATAAGCTAATCTATTAGATTTTGTCATTGATGCCGCAATGATGCCGCATAAATAGCTGGCTTGTAAATGATCGATGCGTAATGCAGCCACGTTTTCTGCATTCACAGAACCATTCACAGCGACAAAAAACGTTTTAGGAAACTGAGTAGCAACTTGTTCCACTGCTGCGTCAAATTGTCCTCCGTGGGCGAAGACGACGTTAAAACCGCGACGGGCGAAGTCTGACAAAGCCTCGGCTTGATCTGGTTGCGCGACTTGTTCGACGTAAGCTGTTTCCGCCCCTAGCTTTTGTTTGGCGATGTTTACGCCTTCGTAGCCTGCTTGATTCCAAGCTTTATCCGATCTTACTCCAGGCAGGGCGATCGCCACCTTAAATCCTTCACCACCCCCCGCTGCTGGAGTCGGGCTGTTGCTCGTTTGGGTAGGATTAGAATTGCCACAAGCCTTGAGTAACAAACTTGTACCCAATGCAGCCGCACCGTAGAGTACAAATTTACGCCGACTGATTTCTAACATATCGCGTCCCTTCAATTAAGGAGTACCAATTTAGTTACTTATACGTTTTATTTATTAAAAATGGTATTTTATAATACTTTAAAAATAATTTATCTACTCCCTGCTCCCTACTCCCTACTCCCTGCTCCCTGTTATAATTAACAAACCACAGCAGCACAAAGAAATGACTACAGCAAATACAGTACAACAATTACAGGCTGAGTGGGTGACGCAGGAAAAATTTCAGCGTTATGGGCAATTAATTCTTCCCAGTCACGATGGTAAAGCTTACGATTCAAACGATGCTCAATTAAATTTGCAAAATGGTATACCGCGATTTTATATCATGCGGTTACAGCGACGAGGGCGAAAATTTCATACCATAACTCGTCACGTAAAATGCACTCAGTGTTTGGGTTCGTTAGCAGGAAAAGATTGGTTAATTGCCGTTGCACCTCCTAATAATGATGTCAATACACCAGCACTAGAAGAAATAAAGGCTTTTCGGATTCCTGGGAATTGTTTTATTAAATTAGCAATAGGAACTTGGCACGCTGGACCATATTTCGAGCATGAAATGGTAGATTTCTATAATTTAGAATTAGCCGATACCAATTTAGTAGACCATTTCACCCACAATTTTCTTCAGAGCGATCGCTTGGAGTTTGAGATTATTTAGCTGTTTATTTTATTTCTATTCCCGCTTGTAATTCCAAAGCTTTGATTGCTGCTGAAGCATTTTCCTCGCCCCAGCCGTGGTTTACCGCAGCTTTAACTGTCTCCCGGGCAAGTGCGATCGCGGGAATAGGAGAATTATTATCTTGGGCGAGTTGCGCGATTAAATTTGCATCTTTTAACAACCACTTCAAGGCAAAACTCGTACTAAAATCTCTTTTAACTAACGTACTTCCCATCCCATCAAAAATGGGTGATTTAAAATCAGTTACGTGCAAAACATCGAGTACATCTTGAGGATTTAATCCCGCTTTTTTGGCTAATATCATCGCTTCCCCAAGGGCTTCAATTTGGGAAATTACAACTGCGTTACCAACTAATTTCATTGTCGCGCCCATGCCCGTTTCGCCCATATAATGTATGGTTTCGCTTAAGGGTTCGAGGATGGGTTTAACTTTTTCAAAAACTTCCTTCTTGCCACCGACAACAATCCACAAACCACCAGCCGCAGACTCATTTTTACTGCCAAAAACGGGTGCATCGATAAATTCTACACCCTTCTCTGCATATGCAACTGCCTCCCGCCGACTTGTATTTGGATGAACGGTACTCATATCGATCGCAATTTGTCCCTGATGCACCCCAGAAAGAATACCATCTTCACCAAAAACCGTATCTGCGATCGCTTCTTCATTGCTCAAACAATACATGACGATCTCAGCATTAGCTACTGCTTGTGCTGGCGTATTGGCTTGAGTCGCACCTTTTTCTACCAAAGGAGTGCAGCGATCCGGTGTCCGATTCCAGACTGTAACCGAATGTCCGGCTTGGAGGAGATTACCCACCATCCCGCTACCCATGATCCCTAAGCCAAGATATGCAATCTTCATCAAATTACCTAGTTTGCGAGTGTCTAAGAGGGAATCTAGCTCGTTTTAACGGGAATTCTCGTCTACATATTGGAGGATAATTTTATTGGTAATTGGTAATTGGTAATTGGTAATTGGTGGCTAATGGCTAGATGTTTCGGTCGAGTCACTGATAACTGACAACTGACAACTGACAACTAAAACTGCTATATGTCAATACCTCCACTTAACACAGAAACGATTTGGGCGATTTTGAACGAAGAAATTGACGATAATATGGTGAATCAATTAGTTTGGCACTATCTAGGCTATCGTTACAACGAAACAAATAATGTTTGGGATACTACAAATGTAGCTCCAGAATGGCGTGACGAGTATCCCACTACGCCCCCAGATTTCATTGATAGTCGCCCAGCCAGCGTTAAGCTGACTCGTTCGATTCCGTCAGAAAACAAGCAATTATTAAAAGAACAATTGGGTTTTAAAGGTTACAAAATTGGTGAATTTGGTCCACGTCAAACTCGCCGCGCTACAGTTGCTAATTGGTTGTTGAGTTATATGCAATTGCAAAAACCTTGAATTACAATTTAAAAAATTGCGTGTACGATGCTGGTAGGGGCGCACAGCTGTACGCCCCTACTGATTATGCATGTTAATTAATTCTCTACCGATCGCGTCGAGATTGATATTGCCTAAGATACCATTGCCTTAATTCTTTGTAACTATTGACAGCTAACCCCAAAAGAATCAGCGCTACAATACCTCCTAATTGTGGTGCTTTCAAAGCTAAATAAACGAGGAAAATACACAAGCTATCTTGCAGAAAAGATAGCCAAAGAGAAAAACGATTCCAACGATAAAACCACCCAGCTTGAATCAGTTGTAAGAGTAAAGCCACAAAGCCGCCAACTAAGCCAATTAAAATTTTTGGTACACCTTGAATAAGCGCGATCGCTAATATAGCTCCGATAATTGGGCAGAGTGGTAAATATGCGATTTGCAGCAAGCGCTGACCGAGCAAATTTTTTGAGGCGATTAACTCAATTAAACAACAACTTATCAGAATACCTAACACGATTGGCGGATAAATATTAGATAAAATGGGAACGTTGTACCAAAAGTTTTCCCCCTGCAACAATCCTAGAACCAGCAAAGGCAAAGTAATTCTAATTCCCGCCGCCGCCGAAATCGAAAGCGCTGCTAAAATTTCTACTATCGCAACATCTAAACTCAATTATCTCCTAAAGTTAGCTATTCTCCTGCCCAAGGGTTTTCAAAAAATGTCACGCAAAGACGCAAAGGCGCAAAGCAACCTCTTAGCGCCTTTGCGTCTTTGCGCGCTCGAAATCCAGAATTTCTTTATCTTATCTAAATCCCCAATCTTTGATATACCTCTTCTAAATGTTGTAGATGATGCTGGGGATCGAAACAAGCTTCAATTTCTTCAGGTGAAAGTGTTTGGGTAATCCGAGAATCCTTTGTCACCAAATCGTGAAAATTTCCGCTTGGTGTGTTCCAAGCTTGATGGGCGCAGGATTGAACGATCGCATAAGCTTCTTCTCGGCTCATGCCTTTTTCGATTAAAGTTAATAGCACTCGCTGACTAAAGACAACACCCCCGTAAACATTCATGTTTCGCGCCATGTTTTCGGGATACACCAGCAGATTCTGCACCAGATCTGTTGTTTCTTTCAACATAAAATGCGTCAAAATGCAAGCATCTGGTAGCATTACTCTTTCAACGGAACTGTGGGAAATATCGCGTTCGTGCCACAAAGCAACGTTTTCTAAAGCTGCTACAGCGGCAGCGCGCACCATCCGTGCCATCCCCGTGAGGCGTTCGGAACGGATCGGGTTGCGCTTATGAGGCATGGCTGAGGAACCTTTTTGCCCCTTGGAGAAATATTCTTCTACCTCAAGTACATCCGTGCGTTGGAGGTTGCGAATTTCGACGGCAAAGCGTTCGATGGAGGCGGTTAAGAGTGCTAAATGATTGACAAAATTGGCGTGGCGATCGCGAGAAATGACTTGAGTTGAGGCTGTATCTGGCTTGAGTCCGAGTTTAGCACAGGCGATCGCTTCCACGCGCGGCTCAATGTTGGCATAAGTTCCTACCGCACCGGAAATCTTCCCCACAGCGATTTCTTCTCGCATCCTGGTGAGGCGTTCTTGGTGGCGCAAGACTTCGGCTAACCAACCAGCTAGCTTAAAGCCAAATGTAATCGGTTCGGCGTGAATTCCGTGCGATCGCCCAATTGCTACCGTGTGACGGTGCTGCTGTGCTTGTTTGCGGATGGCAGCGATGACATCTGCTAACCTTGCCAAAATCAAATCTAGACTAGCGACAAGTTGTAGCGCCAACGCTGTATCGAGTACATCCGAACTTGTCATGCCTAAGTGGATGTAGCGCCCTGCATCGCCGACATATTCATTCACGTTTGTCAAGAAAGCGATGACATCGTGACGAACTTCTGCTTCAATTTCTAAGATTCTTTGGGGGTCAAAATTTGCCTTTGCTTTAATTTCTGCTACCGCTGCTGCTGGGGTATATCCTAGTTCCGCCTGTGCTTCGCACACTGCAATTTCTACTTGCAGCCACGTCTTAAATTTATATGTCTCCGTCCAGATTTCGCCCATTTCGGGCAGAGTATAACGCTCGATCACGACCGCCACAGAATCCAACTGTCATATTTTACCAGGAAGGGAGCAGGGAGCAGGGAGCAGTGACCAGTGACCAGTGACTAGTGACCAGCCAGCAATCCACTATACCCCACACCCCACACCCTTTCTTCACCAGGCACTAGCCACTCCCGACTCCCACCGTAACATTAGACCTCCTGCGTGAATACTTGAATTGTCATCCACACGCGAAGCGAAATATCTTCGGTGATTCTTCACTACACTACGTTTCGTACCCTTCGGGAAGGCTTCGCCAACAGAATGACATCCATAGTTTTTGATTCATGCAGGAGGTCTATTCTAACCGTTGACAACCGTACCACCGTTGGGATGAATCACTTGACCTGCAATATAGGAAGAGTCATCTGAGGCGAGAAATACGTAGCTGGGGGCAATTTCCTCTGGCTGTCCGGGTCTTTGCATCGGGACTTGCTTACCAAAATTGGCAACTTTATCTTCTGGGAAAGTTGAAGGAATTAGGGGAGTCCAAACCGGACCAGGGGCAACGGCATTGACGCGAATGCCTTTTTCAATCAAGCTCTTGGATAGCGATCGCGTAAAGGCAACGATCGCGCCTTTGGTGGAAGAGTAATCTAACAGTGTTGGATTGCCTTGATATGCGGTGACAGAAGTTGTATTGACGATCGCGCTACCTTCTTTTAAGTGAGGCATTGCTGCCTTTGTCATGAAGAACATGCTAAAAATATTGGTGCGGAAAGTACGTTCCAATTGTTCGGCGCTGATCTGTTCGATGCTTTCTTGGGGATGCTGTTCGGCGGCGTTATTCACCAAAATATCGAGTTTGCCAAATTCATCAATCGTTTGTTGTATGGCTTGCTTACAGAAGTTTTCATCGCCAATATCGCCCGCGATCGCCACCGCCTTTTTACCTTGTTCTTCTACGAGACGCTTTGTTTCTTTCGCATCGTCGTGTTCGTTCAAGTAGAGGATTGCCACATCTGCGCCTTCTTTAGCATAAGCAATGGCTACTGCCCGTCCGATGCCGCTATCGCCGCCAGTAATTAGCGCTACTTTACCCTGCAACTTCCCACTACCACGATATTTAGAGTCATCGGCTTTGGGTTGAGGAGTCATTTCGGACTCTTTTCCTGGTCTTTGTTCTTGCTGTTGAGGAGGTTGTAACGTTTGTTCTTCTGGCATAAACTTTCTCCTAAATTTGACATTTGTAATGATTTCACTCCGCTTAATTTAGCTAATTGTTCGATTGCGGTTATTCAGTCTGAAGGTGGAAACAGATACAGAATGCGATCGCTCTTTTGGTGTATGGATATTTGTATCCGCAATAGTTAATTGTTGAGAATTATTGATTGCTCCTTAGGACATATATTGCAAAAAATGTGGTTGTAGTACGATCGCAATTAGCGGGATCGCCAAGGATTGAAGGGCAAGGGCAATGCAGATATTAGACCGTCATCTATCGACACAGGTAGAAACATTTCGTCAGTTACAAATGCAGTTGCGCGATCGATGGAAAAATGTAGAAAGCTTCGATCGAAGTGACGGAGATATTTTAGTCATTCCCTCTCTAAGTGTCGATCAGCGAGAGATTCAAAAAATTGAAGGCGTGTTGCATTACGAAGAACGCCTGCTGTTTTCGTTAATTCGCTTGCAAAATCCCCGCACGCGACTGATTTATATTACATCTCAGCCCCTACATCCCAGCGTCATCGATTATTACTTACAACTGTTACCAGGCATTCCCTTTTCTCACGCCCGCGATCGCTTATTACTTTTATCTACCTACGATTCTTCCTTCAAACCACTGACTCAAAAAATTTTAGAACGACCCCGCCTGATCGAGCGAATTAAGCAAGCACTGCGGCGGGATCAATCGTTTATGATTTGTTACAACACTTCCCCTTGGGAAAGAGAGTTATCTCTCAAGTTAGAAATTCCTCTTTATGCTGCCGATCCCGATCTCACAATTTGGGGGACAAAAAGCGGTAGTCGGCAAATTTTCGCTGAGAGTGGCGTGCCTCATCCCGATGGGTGTCACGATCGCCTCGATAGTGTAGACGATTTAGCCACAGCAACTGCTGAATTATGGGAACGCCAACCGCATCTCAAACGCATGGTGGTCAAATTAAATGAGGGAATTTCTGGCGAAGCAAATGCTCTTTTCGACCTAAAACCTTTACAGGAATTTGCCCCAGGAAAAATTTCTCATGGCGATCGCGTTGCTGCTATCAAAGATAGTCTACCTTCTTTGCGATTTCAAGCCACATCAGAAAATTGGACAAATTATGCTAGCCGCGTTCCCGAATTAGGAGCAATTGTTGAAGCGTTTGTTGAAGGAGAAGTGAAGCGATCGCCCAGCGTTCAAGGTCGAATTTTACCTGATGGCACGGTTGAAATTCTCTCTACTCACGACCAGATTTTAGGTGGTCCAGACGGACAAATTTATCTTGGCTGTCGGTTTCCCGCTGACGAAGCTTATCGAGTGCAGTTACAAGATTTGGGTTTAAAAATTGGCTGGACTTTAGCAAAAAAAGGTGCTTTAGAACGGTTTGGCATTGATTTCATGGCTGTACAGCAAGCTGATGGTAACTGGGACTTGCAAGCAATAGAAATCAACCTTCGTAAAGGTGGAACGACCCATCCTTTCATGACATTAAAGTTATTAACTAACGGGCGCTATGACCTTTCAACCGGACTATTCTACAGCCAACAAGGGCGAGCAAAGTATTATGTTGCTACCGACAATTTACATAAGAAACGCTATCGAGGTCTATTACCAAATGATTTAATGGATATTATCGCTTCTCACCGCTTGCACTTCGACACAGGAACGGAAACGGGGACTGTTTTTCATTTGATGGGTTGTCTGTCAGAATTTGGCAAACTAGGCTTGACAAGTATCGGTGACTCCCCTCAACAAGCAGAAGATATCTATCAAAAGGTGATCAAAGTCTTAGACGGAGAGACAAAATCTCATCATAACGCTGCTGCTACTACTACTGCCCAGCAGATTATTCCCTTCGGCTGGCGATTGGAAGGAGGTTGATCGGGGGATGGCGGAAAGTGTTTGCTTTTACCTCAAAGCTTCACATCTTTAAGATTTTACAAACTCTTGCTAGTTTCTAAAGCTTTGATAATATCTACATAGTGGAGCGGGCTAAAATAGCCAAGACTGATTAAGCTGGAAAAAAGCTTAAATTTTCCACTTCAAATTTATGACAAACTTTCAGCCAGTACAATCTCTCTCACCTACTAAATCGAGCGATCGCGTTGTCGATTACTTCACCAAGCAAGCTTACGCGATCGGTTATATGGCTGGTTTTTTGGTTGCTTGTCTAGATGATTTTTGTAACTGGTTGGCGATGCTAATTGCAGAATAGTTACTGGCGATCGGTTACGGCTAATTTGGTTTTAGAGAAAGATTTTATATCTCTAATCTAAAGCAAATATATCAATGATAATAATATTGTTTTTAACATAAGTTATTACAAGACAATTGAGTATAGTAGAGCGCGGAAAGGTTGGGACAAATCAATTTCATCTGCTCCCTACTCTCTGCTCTCTGCTCCCTATACAAGACAGCTCAATCCAAAAATAGTTTTGAACAGTTTCGCCTACCCAGGTATTGGGTAGGTTTCTTTTTTACATACCCATAATTTCGTAACCAGCATCGACATATATCACTTGACCCGTGATCCCGCTAGCTAAGTCGCTGCACAGGAAAGCTGCGGTGTTACCCACTTCAGTTTGCGTGACTGTGCGACGCAAGGGAGCAACTTGCTCGACATGATGAATCATATCTAAGATTCCACCTACTGCTGAAGAAGCTAGGGTACGAATTGGACCGGCGGAAATAGCATTCACCCTGATGTTTTGCGGTCCCATTTCAGATGCAAGATACCGCACGCTCATTTCTAAAGCTGCTTTAGCAATTCCCATCACGTTGTAGTTAGGAATTACTCGCACGCCGCCTAAATATGTAAGAGTGACAATACTACCCCCTGCTGTCATCAGGGGTTTAGCAGCTCCGCTCAATTGCAGTAAAGAGTAAGCACTAATATCTAGAGCTTTAGCGTAACCCGATCGCGAAGTACCGCTGATATCTCCGCTCAAGTCATCCTTGTTAGCAAAGGCAAGGCAATGGATTAGAATATCTAATTTCTCCCATTTTTCTGCGATCGCCTGAAAGGTAGATTGAATCTGCGCTTCATTCTGCACGTCACAGGGCAAAAACAGGCTGGGGTTCAGGGGAGCTACTAGATCGGCAACTTTTGTTTCCATCCTGCCGCGTTCGTCTGGTAAATAGGTGATCCCCAGGTTTGCACCAGCTTTGTGTAACTGTTGGGCGATCCCCCAAGCAATGGAGCGGTTATTGGCTATGCCAGTTACAAGGGCATTTTTTCCAGTTAAATCTAGCATACAAACTGTGTCAGGCTACGTCAGGAAACACATTAGCAGCATACACCTATATCAGTGACCAGTGACTGGTGACTAGTCACTAGAAAAGAGTCTAGTTCCATCAGTGACTACTTCCACTAGCCACTAGCCACTAGCCACTAGCCACTTAGTCACTCACTACTCACAACTTTTTCAAATCAATTAGCTAGAATTTAAGTAAAATGCCTTATTCTCACTTAAGATATATTGGCAAGTAGTTTTCATGCTAAGTAATTGAGATTAGAGGATACAATACTTTGCCATTTTTGCTTTGGAATCGAGTTATTTGCGGTCTATTCAAGCTTTTGTAGCTTTGAATACAAAAAAACTGGAAGATTCTGATTTAGATGCATAAAGAGCAGATCTTCTGGATTTTGACTCGATCTGTTTAATGATGATGTTATCTGGTGTAGTCTTTACGGACATCTGGTTGGGCAAGGAATATGGTCGTGACGCAAGATAGACCGCTAGCACAGGTATTTCGGCAGGTAGGAGCAGGTTCGTTTCCACCAGTCGTAGAAGTATTTGAACGGGGCAAAACAATATTTTTTCCTGGCGATCCGGCAGAACGGGTCTATTTCTTACTCAAAGGCGCGGTGAAGTTGTCTAGAGTATATGAAGCAGGAGAAGAGATCACCGTTGCACTATTGCGAGAAAATAGCGTATTCGGCGTGCTGTCGCTGCTGACAGGCAATCGTAGCGATCGCTTTTATCATGCAGTAGCTTTTACACCAGTGGAGTTACTCTCAGCACCAATCGAGCAAGTCGAGCAAGCGCTGAAAGAAAATCCCGATCTGTCAATGTTAATGCTGCGGGGCTTATCTTCGCGGATCTTGCAGACAGAAATGATGATTGAAACCCTGGCTCACCGCGATATGGGTTCGCGCTTGGTCAGTTTCTTATTAATTCTGTGCCGCGATTTCGGTCTTCCCAGTCCAGATGGGATCACGGTCGATCTCAAGCTTTCCCATCAGGCGATCGCAGAAGCTATTGGTTCTACCCGCGTTACCGTCACCCGCTTGCTAGGAGACTTGCGCGATAAAAACATGATCTCCATCCACAAAAAGAAAATCACCGTTCACAACCCCGTCATATTGAGTCAGCAGTTTACTTAGTGGTTAGTGGCTGGTGGCTGGTGGCTAGAGAGACAAGGGGGACAAGGGGGACAAGGGGGACAAGGGGGACAAGGGAGACAAGGGGGACAAGGGGGACAAGGGGGACAAGGGAGAGACAAGGGGACAAGGGGACAAGGGGGACAAGGAAGCAGGTGTGCAGGTGGGCAGAGGAGATAAAATAACTAACTGGTCACTGGTCACTGGTCACTGGTCACTGATAACTGACTCCCTACTCCTTCATTATTAGGATAGGCTGTATCTGGATGACGTAAATCGCAACAAGAAATGTCCACCGGATTCATCTGGATTGCAGCAATTATTATTTTGGGGGGTGTAATCGCGACGGTGGGCGATCGCATCGGCACGAAAGTAGGCAAAGCGCGGCTGAGTTTGTTTAAACTGCGCCCCCGCAACACAGCTACTTTGATTACCATCTTGACTGGGATGGTGATTTCTTTTTCCACTTTGGGGGTTTTGCTAGCTTTTGACAAGAGGTTGCGAGATGGGATCTTTGAGATTGGTAGGGTACAGCGATTGCTGGAATTAAGGCGACAAGATTTAACCGAAACTCGCCAGCAATTAGAAACAACTACCAAAGCCAAAACTCAAGTCGAGCAAGAACTGACTCAAGCCAGGGAAGAACAGAAAGCTCAGCAGATAGAAGCTCAAAGACAGCAAGCATTAGCCCAAAAGCGGTTAAAAGAAATTAATCAATCTTTACGGGCAGCGTTAACTAAACAAGTACAAACCCAAGCTCAACTCAACCGGACTCGCAGTCAACTTAAGCAAATCTCCTCGCAATATCAGCAAGCTCAAGCGCAACTGAATACGGTGACTGGGCAAGCACGCAAGCTGCGTCAAGAAATTCAACAGAACCAGAAAGAACTGCAAGCATTAGTTGCCCAACGAAACCAACTCAAAACAAGAATTAACCAGCAAGACCGAGAAATTGCCAAATTAGACGCAGAAATTCAGCGGCGAGACCTAAGTATTGCCCAAAGAGAAGCTTTGCTGAAAGATTTGGAAAAAGAAGCAATTGCTTTAGCAAGGAACTTACAACTGCTGCGCCAAGGGAATCTGGCATTAGTCAGGGGTCAAGTACTAGCGGCGCGGGTAGTGCGCATCGTTCGTCCTTCAGCCGCTCGTCAAGCTATCGAAGAAATTCTGCGCGAAGCTAACCGTAATGCGATGAATCAAACTCAACCTGGAGTAGAAAAAATTTCCCAAAGGGTTGTCAAAATTTCGGAAAAACAAGTCGAACAGCTCATCAAGCAAATTGACGATGGGCAAGATTATCTTGTCCGCATTCTTGCTGCAAATAATTATGTAGTAGGGGAAAGTTCCGTGCAAGTTTTTGCTGATGTGGCACTGAATCAACAAGTCTTTAAACCTGGAGAAGTCTTATCTAGGATCGAAGCGAACCCAGCAGTAATGACAACTAGAGAAGTGAGACAGCGGATAGATTTGTTGTTAGAAGCTGCTAAATTTAGCGCTCAACGTGCCGGAGTGTTAGATGAGAATCTCCTGATTGCCGACAATCGTATCCAAACCCTAATTCGCTTTTTCGAGCAACTCCAGAGCTACGATCGCCCGCTAGAATTGAAAGCGATCGCCGCTCAGAATATTTACACTGCTGGACCTATAGCTGTGGAGCTACTGGCAACCCAAAACGGACAGGTGATATTTAGTACTCAACAAAGTTTACCGCAGCCGACTGAGCAGGGAGCAGGGAGCGGGGAGCAGGGAGCAGGGAGCAGAGGAGCAGAGGAGCAGGGAGCAGGGAGCAGAGGAGCAGAGAACCAGGAAGCAGAGAGTGGGGAGTAGGTATGGGGATGGACTCAACTGTGATATTAGGCTTCGATCCTGGTCGAGATAAATGCGGTGTGGCAGTGATGGGGCTGGATGGTAATTTGTCCTACCATCAAGTTGTACCAGCTACAGAAGCGATCGCCACTATTCAAGCGTTACGCCAACAATATCCCATCTCCCTATTGGTTATGGGCGATCGAACCACATCCAAACAGTGGCAGCAAAAAATTAGTCAAGCACAACTAGAACCGCTAACAATAGTCATGGTAGACGAACGTAACACGACTTTAGAAGCACGCGATCGCTACTGGCAGATGTATCCTCCAACTGGTCTTTCTCGCCTCATCCCGCAGGGAATGCGTCAACCCCCACGGGCGATCGACGATATCGTAGCAATATTGCTCATTGAAAGATATTTAGATGCTGGTAATGGGTAATGGGAGCTTCAGGAACAGCAACTAAAAACTACTAACCAACAACTACCAACTACCAACTACCAATTACCAATCGTTAAATTTCTGCCCGAATTTTAAATGCGTAATCTCCGCCTGGTTCTAGCTGATAATCCCGTTGCTCTAAAAAGCGACCAAGAGGTTCTTGAATCAATGCCCTTCCTTGCGAAGGTTTAACAGATAACTCGCCTCGGTGAAATCGCCACTGGAATTGCCACTCAAAATTACCAGCGCACACTTCTCCCTCTAGCAAACCGTGCTGCCAAGATTGTCGTGTAATCCGAACGTGGGCAACAGTTTCTGGTAATCGTTTACGACTCACAATGATACTACCGTTATGAAATGCTTTCCGAATGACTTACTTCCCACAATACCAAAACCAACTTATAGGATCGAAGAGGCGAAAGCGATCTTTCTAACGAAAGAAAGTGAGTCTTGAGTGGTTAGTGGCTGGTGGCTGGCGGCTAGATTCCTAGTTTTCGTCTTCACTAGTCACTAGTCACTAGTCACTGAAAACTGAGATTATTTCCATCTATGCACGAGCCTTTAGAAGAGACGGAATTAGCCGATGAATTAGATAAGGCAATTTGGGGCTTTGATGATATTCAGGCAGAAATTAACTACAAACAGGCAAAAGATACTCTTCATAACTTAGTCACTCGTCTCGACCTCAAACCACAAGAACGAGAGGGATTAGAAACGGAGATCGCCCAGTTAGAGACGATGCTGGAAAATCTAGAGCAGAGGGTGGTGCAAATTGCTGTCTTCGGTATGGTAGGTAGGGGAAAATCATCTCTACTTAATGCTTTGTTAGGGCAGCAAGTCTTTGAAACGGGTCCACTGCATGGCGTGACTCGCAGCACTCAAAAAGCACAGTGGGAAGTTACAGAAGAAACTATTGGTGCGGGCGATCGCTACGTTAAATTTACCTTGCCTAGTAGCGGCGATTCTCAAGTAGAGTTGATTGACACCCCTGGCTTAGATGAGGTTGATGGAGAAACTCGCGCTGCTCTCGCCGCGCAAATTGCCAATCGTGCCGATCTGATTTTATTTGCGATCGCCGGAGATATGACGCAAGTAGAACACAAGGCTCTTTCCCAACTGCGAGACATTGGCAAGCCGATCCTGTTGGTATTTAATAAAATCGACCAATATCCCCAAGCCGACCGGATAGCGATCTATCAAAAAATTCGCGACGAACGAGTCAAAGAATTACTCTCTCCCGATGAAATTGTCATGGCGGCGGCTTCTCCTTTGACCAAAAAAGCGATCGTGCGTCCTGATGGAACCAGAAGCGTGCAACTCAGCCAGGGACAGCCGCAAGTTGAGGAATTAAAGTTAAAAATTCTCGAAATTTTACATCGGGAAGGCAAAGCTTTAGTTGCCCTCAATACAATGCTTTATGCCGACAACGTGAACGAGCAAATTGTCAAGCGTAAACTCGAAATTCGTGCCAGCAGTGCCGATCGCCTAATTTGGCGGGCAACCATGACCAAAGCCGTAGCGATCGCCCTCAACCCAATAATGATGGTCGATCTGCTCAGTGGAGCTGCGATCGATGCGATCCTCATCCTGTCTTTAGCTAAGTTATATGACATCCCGATGTCACAGACGGGAGCCTTGCAATTGCTACAAAAAATCGCCCTGAGTTTGGGCGGAATTAGTGCCAGCCAATTGCTAGCCAATTTGGGTTTGAGTTCCCTGAAAAGCCTACTTGGTATAGCTACCCCCGCTACCGGGGGCATTACTCTGGCTCCCTACCTTTCTGTTGCTATTACCCAAGCAGGTGTGGCGGGTGTTTCTGCTTACAGCATCGGACAAGTGACAAAAGCATACCTCGCTAACGGCGCAACTTGGGGACCAGAAGGACCAAAAGCGGTCATTACTCGCATTTTGTCCTCCCTCGACCAAACTTCGATTCTGAATCGGATTAAAGATGAGTTGGTCGCGAAATTAGGGGCGAGGGGTTAGTGGCTAGTAGTTAGTGGCTAGCGGCTAGTATTCTCTAGCCACCAGCAACTATCTCACGTCCGTGGAGGTAAATTCCGCTGCTGCTTGAAGGATTCGAGAATTTCCCGTACTTGTTGTCCGGCTATTTCCCGACCACCCAAACCGAAGGCGATCGCAGAAGCAACAGCGATCGCGCCAAATAGCAATCCGAATGCTAAATTTACGATATCTTGGGCAATCCCAATCTGTTGCAGCGCCATTGCTGAGACGAGGGCAATAATTGCTATGCGGGCTATCTGTCCTAAAATCTGGGCTTGGCGATCGCCCGAACTGGTGATGATGTTGTAAGCCAAGTTTGCCAGAAATAAGCCAATGGCGAATACTACCAATCCAGCTAAAATTCGTCCAAAAATGACGATAATACCGCTTACAAGGGTAGTTAATGCGGGAATACCCAAAATATTAACTGCCGTCACCGTAGCGAACAGCATAATTCCCACAAATACGATAATGCCAACAATTTCAGCTGGTGTACGAGCGGAGATTGTAGGTGTTGGTTCCCTTTGAATGACTGTTGGCTGCCCCGTCGATGGTGGTGGCGGAATTGCTCCTGGTTCCTCATAGGTGGGGCTTGGCGCGGCGCTTCTGCGTCTGAGAGTAGGTAGTCCCAATACGGAGAAGATATTGTTGAAGCCAATACTTGTGAGAATATTCGTCACCAGATCTCCGACGAATCGTCCCAGGAAGTAAGCCAGGATGAGAATTAATGCTGCTGTAAAAATTAGTGGTAAAGCATTGAGGATCTGTTGCAACATGGCGATCGCTGGAGTCGAGATCGCATCAATGCGCAGTTGTTGTAGTGCCGCGATCGCTACTGGAATCAAAATGAGGACGTAGACAATCGTGCCAATAATTCCCGATAAAGATTGCCCTCCTGCCGTGGTTCGCAGTCCAAAGCGCGATCCTGCTTGGTCAATTCCAGTTGAGATCAGCAAATTAGTGACGATCCGACGCACTACAGTAGCCAACAACCAACCAGCAGCAGCAATAATGACTGCTACCAAAATATTTGGCAACGCTGAGAGAATCTCGCTCACCAAACCCTCTATTGGTTGTAATGCTTGCTGCAAACCAAGAGTATCGAGGATAGGAATTAAAAACAGCAAAAATATAAACCAGTACAAGGCATTACCAATCGTATCGCTCAGCGATACTTGGTTTGGTGGTCGGGTTACTCCTTGCGGTCGCTGGTCTAAACGCTCGTCCAGCCTAGCAGCGCGTAGTCCTCGGACTGTAATCAACTTCACGATCGTCGCAATCGCCCAAGCTACACCCAGAAAGATCAGCGCTCCTAGTATTCGAGGAATGAAGCTCAGTACAGTATTGAGAAAGCCACCCAAAGGACGAGATACGACCTCTAGTTGGAGTGCGTTTAGCACCGCTACTACGGTGAAGAGAATCACAATCCAATAGACTAGGTTGGCAATCAGTTCTTCGACTCTGGGTAAGTCGCGGCTATCCGAACGACCAGTAATACTTGCTGCAATGCGATTGTCAATATCCGTGCGATTGAGGATGCCTTTGACTATAGCTTTAGCGATCGCAGCCACGATCAAACCAAGCGCCAGAATCAAGACTGCTCCCAGCAAGTTAGGAATAAACGCTAACAAGCTACCCCAAATATTTTGTACGTAATCCACACTTCGCTCAACAGCCTGTTGTCCCTGCTGTACTGGTGGTGCTGCTTGCGCCAAATGTCGCCAAGACGCTTGCAGCGGTCTATCCCAGTTAGTCGAGTGGGTTATCCCGTGCCAAATTGCATTCATAATTTTCCGAGTTAACTGTAAATTTCATGAGGAGAGAATACCAGTCATCGCTCTTTTTGGTAGCAGAACTGGGAATTCTGCTACAACTCCCTTGTATTTTTGTACTTTGTCAGCAAATTAGCTAGTGAGGAGAAATATAGAGTTCTTATACAGAGTGATTCCTCAGTTTCTCATTCCACATCTACCTTAGTGAGTAGTTATGCCAGAAGAATCCCCGGATTAGTGAGTTTTCAGATTTTCATCATTGTGATAGATGCGAAATCAAATCAGTTTGCTCGTAAAGATTATGATTAAATTTTCTGATAAATGGGAGATAAGGGAGCAGAGAGTAATTCACAAGTCGCTCTTTCGCAAGTCGCTCTTTCGCAAGTCGCTCTTTCGCAGTCGCAAGCCAAGCCTGAGCGCACCACTCACTACATACACCCCACACCCTAGTTCTGAACGCACCACTCACCACCCAATTACCAACTACCAACTACCAACTACCAACTACCCATTACCCATTACCCATACCCTGACAACTGATAACTGAACAAATGACACAAATATTTGAACAATCAATTGAGATTGCTGCTAGTGCAACGGCTGTCGAGCGTTGCATTACCGACTTGCATCTAATGCATCGGTGGTTGAACCCAGCCCTGCGTTGCGAACCTGTAGGCGAGTGGAGTACGGAAATAGGTAGCCGCAGCCGTTTTCTTATTCAAGTTCCCTTAGTCAAACCAACTTTAGAATGCGTCACGCTCGATCGCGCTCCCGGGTTAATTGTCTGGGGGTTTGAGGGTTTTTTTCGGGGTAGCGATCGCTGGGAGTGTCAGCCTTTACCCCAAGGAACGCGCCTGCTTAACCGCTTTGAATTTGAGATTCCCAATCCCATCGTTAGCTGGGGTTTCCACACCTTCGCCGCCCCCTGGACGCAAGCAGACATGAAAACTCAACTCCAGCGCCTCAAGCAGGTTGCAGAGGAAGTGAGTAGGGAGTAGTGGGAGTGAGTCGCTAGCGGAACCAGAATTGCTTCCTCTTCTCCCTTGTCCGAATTCCGAATTCCGAATTCCGAATTCCAACCCTATCCTCTTCCCAGTTGACTCAACAACTTGCGAATTACTGGAGCATCTTCTGCATGGGGGGCTTGGGCAAGATAGGATTCAAAGTCGGAAATGGCTGAAAACCAATGTCCCAACTGGTAGTTAATTAAACCGCGATCGCGTGTTTCACCTGGGATATCTGGAAACAAGAGCAAAATCTTTTCCACTGTTCCCAGTGCTTTTTCTAAATCCTGCTGTTGTAAATAAATATACTTCAAATTTGTCAGCATCCGTGCTAAGAATTGCCGATGAGTCACCGATCGCAAAAATTCCGCTCGTAATGCTACAGGCTGTCCGTAAATTTGGCTCAATTTTGCTTGACAGTCTTGGGGAAACAGTACTTCACCGCGATTGAAGGCATCGACAAAAATTTCCATTTCCGGTATGTCAGGACGAATCAGGAAATGCCCTGGCATTCCCACTCCAACCATCGGAAAGTCAATTCGCTTAGCTAACTCTAGGTAGATTAGCGATAGTGTAATCGGGATTCCCGTCCGTCGCTCGATCGCATCGTTTAAGAAGCTATTACGCGGATCGTGATATTCATTAACATTTCCTTTAAATCCTAAGTCTTCATATAAGTATTGATTAATAGTGTGAATGACACGTAAGGGATACCTCTGAATAGGTAGCCGCTCTAGTAATTCTTCTGCCATCGTATCTAGAGCGTTGAGATATTCTGCTGGATCGAGGTCTTGATATTCCTCCTGAGCAATGTACAGAGCTGCTTTGGCTAGATCGATCTGCTCATCAGAGCGATCGATCTCTTGAGAGAAAAATTGCCTTGCTACCGGAACCATCACTAATTGCAAAGAATAATAAGGATCGTTTTACACTCTTTACATAAATTAAAACAGACAACACAGTATAAATGGTGCATCCTTAAGGTCAGTCTTATGGAACTCAACCAGAGATAGTTGCATCAAAAACAACAAACGTGGGAAGTCAGCGATCGAGGTCAAAAATTCTGCAATCGATTTGAGCCATCAAAAACAGAAGTGTCACCACCAAATCGTTTCGATAAAACTCAACAATGGCGGCGGATCTTTTATAGCTTGCGTACCAGCATTTTAATTTGGTATGTCTTGCTATTAACTTGTAGTGCGTTTCTTTCCACCTTGGTCATCCGGCAAGTCTTACTGGCGCGCCTAGAGGCAAGACATGCAACCTCTTTGCTACAGGAAGTTAAGGAGTTTCGAGTTTTAGCTAATGGCAAAGACCCCAACACGGGAAAACCTTTTCAACATAACCTTAAAGCTTTATTTAAAGTTTTTCTCAACCGCAACATTCCTGATGACGATGAGTTTTTGATTGCCATCATCGAGGGTGAAATCGATCGCTCCAGCCCTAGAGCGCTACCCGAGCCACTAAAACAGAATTCAGAGCTAATTCAATATTTTGGTAAATTGACTCAGCCCGAACAGGGAGCCAGAGAGACTGCTGTAGGCACGATTCTCTATCGCGCTGCCCCTATTATCAGAGATGAAACTCACGGAGTCTTTGTGGTCGCTCAACTGACAGCAGGGGAACGCCAAGAAGTGAATGAAGCAATGGCAGTGATTATTCAAGTCAAAATTTTTGTCATCATTGGGGCAGCTATCCTTGCTTGGTTAGTAGCAGGTAGAACGCTGACTCCTCTACATTTACTCACGGAAACTGCACGCTCGATTCGCGAATCTGACCTGACTCGCCGCATTCCTGTCAAAGGGTCGGATGAAGTTGCCGAACTCGCAACGACATTTAATGAAATGCTCGATCGCCTCCAAGCTGCTTTCAGCAGCCAACGCAACTTCATTAACGATGCCAGTCACGAACTGCGAACGCCAATTACTATCATCCGCGGTCACTTAGAACTTATGGGCGACGATCCCCAAGAACGAGAGGAAACTGTAGCCTTGGTGACAGACGAATTAGATCGCATGAGTCGTTTTGTTGACGATCTGTTACTCCTCGCTAAGGCGGAGCAACCAAACTTTTTAAAGCTGGAAAGATTAGATCTGACTACCTTGGTAGCAGAAATTTACTCTAAGGCGATCGCCCTATCAACGGATCGTCACTGGCAGATCGATCGCCATAGTCCAGGGACAATTATTGCCGACCGTCAGCGTCTCACCCAAGCAATGATAAACTTGGCTCAGAATGCCACCCAACACACGACAACGGGAGATACGATCGCTTTAGGCTGTATGCAGAGACACAATTGGGTACGGTTATGGGTGCGCGATACGGGCGAAGGTATTTCTCTGGCAGACCAACAAAGAATTTTTGAACGCTTTGCTCGCACTACCAAAAGTCAAAGACGTTCTGAAGGTGCTGGCTTAGGCTTGGCAATCGTGCGGGCGATCGCTCAAGCTCACGGTGGCAAAATTGAACTAAGTAGTCGTCCTCATCGCGGCTCTACTTTTACCATCGTACTTCCTATCGAACCCACATCAGAGATATCATCTCATGAGTAGAATTTTAATCGTCGAAGATGAACCCCGGATTAGTGCTTTTATTGAAAAAGGACTAAAAGCCAATGGCTACACAGTCTCAGTAGTTCGGGATGGCGATGAAGCTTTACTTGTAGCCAATAGCAAAGATTTTGACCTCATGATTCTCGATATAGGGCTACCGCGACAAGACGGTTGGACGATATTATCAACATTGCGCGGTCAAGGAGAATATTTACCGATCGTCATTCTCACTGCTCGCGACGATGTGAATGATAAAGTAGCGGGACTAGAGGGAGGCGCTGATGACTATATGACCAAGCCATTTCGGTTTGAAGAATTGCTGGCGCGGGTGCGTTTGCGGTTACGCGACAAAACTCAGAGCGTTACGAAGGAGATTGCGGAACTCAAAGCAGGTAATCTTGTCCTAGATTTGCGGCTGCGACAAGTTAGAATTGGCGATCGCTCGATTGAACTTTCTGCAAAAGAATTTACGTTGATCGAAACATTTCTGCGGCATCCCAATCAAGTCCTCAGCCGCGAGCAACTCCTCAGTGCTGTTTGGGGTTATGACTACGATCCTGGTTCTAATATTGTTGATGTTTATGTTGGCTATTTACGCAAAAAAATCAGTTCTCACCTGATTGAAACCGTCCGAGGTATGGGATACCGTTTCGTTAGTCAGCAGTGAACAGTTGTCAGTGTAGAGACGTTACATGTAACGTCTGTACATAGTTATCAGTTATCAGTCAATTCCGACCTACGACTTACCTGTTACTCTCATAAACTGTAAATTTAATTATGCGTTTAATTCTTAGCTCGATCGCCGCGATCGCTTTTCTGGCATTGCCTACAATTGTGGCGGCGCAATCTACCTCTCCTAACTCAGACAACAATTCTTCTTTTGAACTTCCACGACGCACTCCTAGAAATCCTAGCAGACCTGCCGAACCACCAGAACCACCAGAAGAATATGAAAAGAAAATAGAAGATATTCAAAATTTAGTCAGCAGTAATAAGCAGGTAAAAATAATTTGCGCCAACTATATGAACGATATAAAGTATCAGTTTCTCAGTAATAAGTTGCAGATTGATACTGGTAATAATAGTTGTGCTTTTACCATTATTAAAGAAGTTATTCAACCGCAACTGGCTGAAGGTAAACTTAGAACCTACGAATATACAGGCGATCGCGAAGGGGTAATTGTTACGTTTTAATTTAATATTTTAAGAAAGTGACTAGTGTTTAGTGGAATCGTTGATCGGAAAAAAATCTAGCCACTAGCCACTGGTTCCACCAGCCACTCACGAATAACAAATGACAAATAACTAAAAAGCTTATGAATTCTGTATATATCACCGTATGACCAAGCTAATTATTCAAATTCCTTGTTATAACGAAGCAGAAACTTTGGGAACTACTCTCTCAGCTTTGCCGCGGGAAATACCTGGGATTAGCTGTGTAGAATGGTTAGTAATTGATGATGGCAGTACGGATAAAACACTTGCAGTTGCTAAAGAGTTTGGGGTCGATCGCATAGTCAGATTGAACCACAATCAAGGACTTGCAAAAGCATTTATGGCAGGGATAGAAGCTTGTCTAATCGCAGGAGCAGATATTATTGTTAATACTGATGCAGATAATCAATATTGTGCTGATGATATTCCTAAATTAATTGCCCCCATTTTATTAGGTAGAGCAGAAATTGTCATTGGCACGCGACCAATTTATAAAATTAAACACTTTTCCCCAACTAAAAAAGTTTTACAAAAATTAGGAAGTTGGGTGGTACGCCTTGCCAGCAACACGGACATTCCCGACGCACCCAGTGGTTTTCGGGCAATTAGTCGAGAAGCAGCAATGCAATTAAATGTATTTAACGAATATACTTATACGCTAGAAACGATCATTCAAGCTGGACAAAAAGGTATTCCGATTACTGCCGTTCCGATTAGAACGAATAAATATCTCAGACCTTCGCGTTTAGTGAAAAACATTCCAACTTACATTCAGCGATCGCTCTTTACAATTTTACGCATTTTCATGACCTATCACCCCCTAAAATTCTTCACAATTTTAGGCAGCATTCCTTTTAGTTTGGGTACATTGCTGGGGATTCGATGGCTGATATTTTTTCTTGATGGCACAACTCGTACTCGTATCCCTAGCTTGATTTTAGCAGCAATTTTAATTATTACTGGCGTACAATTGTGGCTTTTTGGCTTAGTTGCCGATCTCTTAGCAGTCAACCGCAAAGTATTAGAAGAAATTCAATTACGACTACGACGGGCGGATATTGAAGGGAGCAGGGAGAAAGAGAGCTGAGGGGACAAGGGGGACAAGGGGGACAAGGGGGACAAGGGGGACAAGGGGACCCCGCGACCGGAGGGAGTGGGGATTAGGGGGCGAAGGGGGACAAGGGGGACAAGGGGGACAAGGGGGACAAGGGAGAAGAAACTACCAATTACCAATTACCAATTACCAATTACCAGTGTCAAATAAAAACCTGTTTGCTAAAGAAGCGATCGCGCAAATTCCTAAAATTCTAACCCTCATGGATCGTAATGTTCACAGTCCTACTTATGGATGTTGCGATCGCAATTTTTGGCATTACAAAATTATTGATTTTCCGAGCGGGATGGCGCAAGAATTTGTATTACCTCTCGCTTTAGCATACGATACGGATTTACCAAATAACCCTTTTTATCGTCAAAGGATCGTTCCTCAGTGGGTGGAAGCAGGAATTTTATATGCTGCTCGTAGCGCTCATAAAGATGGTTCCTGTGACGATTATTTTCCCTACGAACGAGCTGCTGGTGCAGCGGCTTTTTCTCTGCTTGCCTGTATTGATAGCTACACCCTATTAAAACTCAATAATCCTATCGCTCTGCAATTTTTTACTAAACGTGCTAATTGGTTAGCAAAACATCATGAAAGTGGTAGACTTACCAATCACCAAGCCTTGATTGTTTTGTGTTTTGAATTACTTTCAAATTTATTACAAACCTCTCAATGGGATCGAGCAAAAGTTCAGCGCTTAGAACGAGTTTTAGCTTGGCAAAGTAGCGAAGGCTGGTTTCAAGAATATGAAGGTTGCGATCCTGGTTATCATACTTTAACTATTTCTTGTTTAGCGCGAATTTATCAACTTAAACCCGATATTCGCATCAAAGAGGCATTAATCAAAGCGATTGAATTAGCTGCTCAGTTTGTCCATCCTGATGGTTCATACGGGGGAGAATATACTAGTCGTAATACATACAATTACTTCCCTCATGGTTTTGAATTAGTTGGGCAATGGTTCCCAGATGCTTTAAGAATTAATGATGCTTTTTTAGTTGGATTAGCGAACGGTTTAGCACCTTGTTATAGTGATGACCATATTATCGGACATCATACTTGGAATTACTTGTTGGCTTGGCGCGATTTTGTTCCTCAACGTCCTTTATCTCAATCTCGTCCTACAGGTAGAATTTGGCTACCGGAGGCGAAGATTTTGATAGACCGATATCAAGGTACGTCTGAAGACAAGGGGGACAAGGGGGACAAGGGGACAAGGGAGACAAGGGGACAAGGGGGACAAGGGGGACAAGGGAGACAAGGGAGACAAGGGAGACAAGGGGACAAGGGGACAAGGGGGACAAGGGAGATAATTATGAATTGTATTTGGCACTTAATAAGGGAGGTACGTTTAAACTATTTCGTAACAACCAGTTGATAGCTTCAGATACGCAGTTTTCACTTTTGGTTAAAGAAGGTAAAAAAATTAAGAATGCGGTTGGACATTTAGTAGGAAATTATGCGATCGCTCTAGAACAAAACAAAATTACAATTCAAGGACAGTTGGGATGGGCGAAGCAAAAACAAATGACACCAGCCAACTTAATGATATTACGCATAGTTATGCTGGGCTTCGGACGATTTTTTCCTAATTTAATTCGGAAGTTATTACAAAAAGTTTTGATTGTTGGCAAGAAAGACGCACCATTCTGGTTTCAACGTCAACTGTTTTGGGAGAATGGTAAATTACAGATAATTGACGAACTAAAAGCTCAGAATTGGGAAAATGTTATAGCTGCTGATATTGGCTGCGATCGCACTTCAATTTATGTTGTCATGAGTCGAACTTTTCAAATCGGTCAGTTGCAGCCTGAATGGAATTTGACTGAAGAAGTCAAACAACTCGCCCCAGGTGAATCGCTAAAATTAGAACGGTATTTTTAGAAAGTATTGTTGATACATCGTCTCTACAAGAACAGGAGTTACGCACTTGAAATCTGAGATCTCGATCCCCCCTAGTTCCCTCCTTCTAAAAAGGGGAACTCAAAGCCCCCTTTTTAAGGGGGTTGGGGGATCGACTGCGTAAATTTTGAAGAAATTGAATATTTTTTGGGTTCAAACATGAAACGAATAATTTCTATTGTAGTTAGCTTAATAATTTTAGTAATTATTTACTGGAGGATAGACTTTACTAACCTCATCAAAGTATTTCAAAACTCAAACATTTACTGGATGATAGTCAGTCTATGTATGGTCGTACCCATAACAACTATTACAGCATGGCGATTGCAGCAACTAGCTCCCAAACAAGCTCAATTAAGCTTTGGAGAAGCAAATAAATTAATTTTAGCTGCTAGCGTTCTGAATATGGTCTTACCTTCAAAAATGGGCGATATTGCTAAAGCTTATTTTATGCGGCAGCAAGGGCATTTAACTGGCTCTTTGTCTTTATCTTTAGTTGTTTTTGAGAAAACTTGCGATTTACTATCGTTATTATTATGGTGTGTTTTGGGTTTAATTCTTTATCCTTATAAGAATTGGTTGTTTTGGATAATGACAGTAAGTGTGGGATTGGGATTAATTCTTGGCTTACTCTTACTCAGTTCTCGTAAATTTGCCCAAATATTTTTTGTTTTCAGTAAAGCAATCGCTACCAAAAAACTTAAAATTAAAATTCAAAAATTGCAATTTTCTTGGAAGGAAATGCATAATTACTTTTGGCGCGATCGAGCTAATTTATTCAAAATCGCTTTAACGTCTATATTTATTTGGTTTTTACATCTATTACAGATTTGGTTCTTCATTCTGGCTCTAAAAGCCTGGACACCATTTTTAACAAACCTTGCTCTTTCTCCATTAGCGATTTTAGCAGGATTATTACCGCTGACATTTGCTGGTGTTGGCACTCGTGATGCTGCATTAATTGCGTTCTACCAACCCTATTTTAATGCTCCTACGGCAGCTGCTTTAGGTTTACTTTGCACGTCCCGCTACTTGTTACCTGCGATTGGTGGTTTCCCTTTTTTAGGACAATATTTAACAACCGTTCGCCGTCTTTCTCAAGAGAAGTAAAGATGAGATTTTTCTCATTTTAGATTCATGAATTTTTTATTTTTATAGAGTAATCTTGCACCTGTGAAGAAAATACATGTATATTTTATTGAGTGTTTCTAGTCGCAGGAATTGTGTTGCAGATTATTAGCAATAATATTCGTACAAGCATATTTGTATTTGGTGCAACGCTTGCACTAACAAATAGTGTATTTGCCAGCGAATTGAAGCAAGAAAACACAGATTTAGATCGAGCAAATAACTTATCTTCTAGCTTTAAAGCGATCGCACCTTACGAAGCTAACAGTCTCGATCGGATAACGCCTGTTTCCCAACTCGACAATATTAGCGCTCGCGATTGGCAGTGGCAAACATTAAAATTTCTTAGCCAACGCTATAATACGACAATTGATTTTAATGGCGATCGCAGTCTAACACGCTATGAATTTGCCTCTACTTTAAATGCTGTTTTAACTGAAATTGCAAAACTAATTGCTACAGGTGACGCTGAACGAGTGAGTCAATCAGACATCACCAAATTACAAAGATTGCAAACAGAATTTGCTGCTGAACTAGCTAATCTACAAACAAGACGAGTAGAGGGATTAGAAAGTCAAGCCCAGCAGCTTGAAGCACAACAATTTTCTACAACTACAACTCTCTCAGGTCAAGTCATCTTTGCTGTCAGTGGCGCTGTAGGTGACGAAAAAGCCGATGGTAGTGGTGAAAAAGTAGATAGCAATTTAGTTTTGAGCGATCGCGTGCGACTAACTTTTAATTCTAGTTTTATGGGGAAGATCGTCTGAGGGTGCGTATACAAGCGAATAACTTCCCCGGAGTTGAAGATGCGACTGGGACAACAATGGCGCGGTTGGGATTTGAAGGGGATAGCGAGAATCAGTTTGAGTTAACTCGCATTGAGTACCGCTTTCCCGTTGGCGAACAAACTACAGTTTACGCGGGGATCTTCGGTAGTGGAATAGATGACTTCGCCGATACAGTCAATTCTTTCCTTGATAGTAGCAGTCGGGGGGCAATATCTCGCTTTGGCAGGCGCAATCCGATATACAGACAAGGTTCGGGTACGGGAGTAGGTGTGGAATACGATTTGACTGAGGAGATCTCTCTGCAACTGGGTTACGTTGCTGAAGATGCTAACGAACCGGAATCTGGAATTGGTGGTAGTGCTTACGGCGCGATCGCGCAATTGTATTTTGAGTATAGCGATCGATTTGAGTTAGGTTTAACTTACGTACATTCTTACAACCAAATAGATACAGGTACGGGAAGCGAACTAGCCAACGATCCTTTTGATGAAAACAGCGATGCTATCCGAGCAAATTCTTATGGTATTGCTACAACTTGGCAGATTAATCCTAAATTTGCGATCGGTGGATGGATGGGTTTGACAAATGCGACAGCCGCAGATTTACCAGACAATCCAACCGCAGAGATTTTTAATTATGCTATCACCCTTGCCTTTCCTGACTTAGGGAAAGAGGGTAGCTTAGGTGGAATTGTTATCGGTCAGCCACCAAAGGTTACTAACAGCGATCTCAGCACAGATTTTCAAGACCGCAATACAGCTTGGCATTTTGAAGCATTCTACCGCTTGCAACTCAGCGAACAAATTTCAATGACTCCAGGTTTCTTAGTTATTATCAATCCCGAACACGATAACAATAACGATACTTTATATGTTGGGACAATTCGTACTACTTTTGAATTCTAATTAAGAGTTCTAATTTAGACTACCGAACTACGAACGAGCTATAGCAATCCAAATTGATTTGTAAACGTTCCTGTGTAGAGACGTTACATGTAACGTCTCTACACGGGCAATCGATTTCACGATTATCTAAGAGCGTTATATCTGTAAATTTTTTGTAGATAAAAACTTCTCATATCCTGCTTGTAATTGGCGCTTACCGTCACGTTCGATAATACTGCCATGAGCCATAATGACTCGATCGAAATCCCAGCACAGAACTTTTTGAATTGACTGTTTTACCCGTTCTTTATCGCGAGAAGCAAGTTTTTCTAATAATGTTGGTTCCAACTGGCGATCGCCTCCTATAATTCTGAAAACTAATTGTGTTTGCCAAGGAAAACTAGCATCAACATGAAATGCTGTATCTGTCAATACCAAAGTTTGGCTTTCTCGATGCCAAAATACGATTTCATTTAATATTCCCGAATTGCCGATACCTATAGTTTGAAATCCCGCAAATAAAAGATATTCAACTTCATTCAAATCGCCGATTCTACCACATTCGCTAAGGATGCGATCGCTCTTTATATCTGGTCTTTTCAAGTCTAAACCTGGAGCAGTCCAAATCTCGGCATTGGGATATATCTCCTTGAAGTTAGTGAGAAAAAGATGATGATAGCAATTTGGCGCGATAATTGTGGTGACGTTACCCAGTGCGTTAATTTGCTGAATAATTGTTTCATCAACATCAATGGGAGAAATAATTATAAGTTCGCCATTGTCAAGGCGAATTACTGTCATTCTCGTTCCCACTTCTAGACCTAAAAACTTAAGTTGCCGTTCGCCAACCCAGATATTTCGATCGATTTCTCTCAGCATAAGCTTAGGGTGTGGGGTGTACTGAATGCCATAATTAGCGATCGCCCTTCTAAACGTGAGGAATCCTCATATTTGCATAATCTGAGAAATCCTCACGTTTGTCAAGAGAGACAGATAAACCCGACCGTACGATTACTGATACATGACTTCCAGGCATTTACCGCAACAATCCCGTAGCAGAAAAAGATTTGAGCAAATTCTGCAAGCCGCCGCCGCAGTGTTTGCCGAAGTTGGCTATGAAGCAGCTTCTACGGAGGCGATCGCACAACGGGCAAATACTTCTATTGGCTCGCTTTATCGCTTTTTTCCAGATAAATCTGCGGTTTTATACGCCTTGGCAGAGAGATATGCCGAGCAAATGCGGGATTTATTTGTCACTAAGTTCAATTCCTCAACAGTAGATCGACCTCTGGCTCAGGTGGTCAGCGATACAGTCGAAGCGTTTGATGATTTTTTCACGACCGTACCAGGGGCGCAAGCAATTATGTTGCGATCGCGAGTTTCTCCTGAGTTACAGGCGGTGAATCAACGTGCCGATCGCGAAATTGTGGCACATTTAGAAGCTTTTTTTGCCTTGCGACAACCGCAGATGGAACCAGAGCAACGCCAGCTAGCGGCTTTAGTCAGCGTAGAAATTACTGGAGCCTTACAGCTATTATCCCTTGCCCAAACAGAACGGTTACGACAGCAGATCGTGACTGAAACCAAACACATTTTAATTCGCTATCTTCAACCGCTTTTTCCCGATTGCGATCCGACAAATGAGAAAATTGGGAGCTAATACTAAGGCGATCGCATAATCCATATAAGCGCGATCGTCCTAATGCTAAATACTCCCATTTAGGATTATCGTGAAGCCATTTGCAAGATAACTTAAGGAAACTTATCTGAGTGAATAAATGAAGAAATTTTTTATAATTTAGTAATAAAAAAGTAGGGTAAGTATCCCCCACCCTACTAATAGCTAGTCACTGGTTACAAGCCGTAAGTTGAAATTAACTGGTCACTGATAACTGACAACTGACAACTGATAACTGTTAAACAAAGCGATCGCCTTTACCTTCTTTACGACGAATACCGATTACAGAAGGACGCGGCGGACCGTAAAGATCTCCAGCTAAATTGCTAGGCCAATTACTACCGCGTGGGACAGTTCTATTTTGCGTGAACAGAGTCCCATCCAAATTCAGCATCTCAATGTCGCGATTGAGACTTTGAGGCGGATTGAAGGGGCAGTTTTCCCCGGGATGCTGCACGGCAATAATTAAGGTATCGCTGACAAAAGTAGGTCCTGTCATTTCGCAGCGCGGCGGACCATAGGCAAAGGGTACGATCTGCCCTGCATTCTCACCATCTAGAGGAATGTAGAACAGCCAGTTATTACCGAAAACTCCAATTAAATCGGATGTTTGAATGTTGAGATCGGAGGATGCACCTTCTACCACAGCTCCAACTACTGTATGGTCGATGTTGAGTGGTTTTGCTTCTGCTCCTTCACCAAAACCGTTATGAGCGCCAGTGGACATATCCGTGACACCCCAGACGTTATTTTGGCTGTCGAAAGCAAGGTTATCCACGTTAGCAAAACCGTCTCCTGGCTCGGCTCCTGCTTCCCCACCTTTGGCTAAGCGTTGCCAACGGAAAGTTAGACCTGTATTATCGGAACTGTTTTCAGTAATCTTAAACAGTTCTCCTGAAGGCTGCCCGGCGTTGACATCTTTGCTGTACTTAGAGACAACAAATATCCGAGAATCTGGATAACCATCGCTACCTGGCGCACCATCGGTATAAGCGATGAAGACTTCCCTTGAATTGCGAGGATTGATTTCCAAATCTTCAGGACGAGCGGTAGGAGTACCACCGATGAGGTTAGCAGCTAAAAAGGCATCAACTAACACCGCGCCTTGACTGGTATAGAAATCTGAGAGTTTCTTACCTTGGTAGTCTTTTAAAGCCGTAGCTTCGTTCTCGGTCGTAATGTTGTACTTCCCACCATCTTTTGTTTGTGCGGCAATGCCGTTGCGTCGCGGTAATGGTAGCAGTGCGTTGCGCGTCGCTTTACCCAAAGCTTGAATTTCTACCGAGCCAAGCGTGGAAGGGGAAATGGGGTTGGTACTCGCACCAATCTCTAACGGTAGCCATTCACCTGTACCATCAGGATTGTATCGGGCAACGTAGAGCGTACCCGTCTCGAATAGTTCGCTATTTTTCTTGTCTTCAGGGGATTTGACCTTCCCTGCACTGACAAATTTCCAGGTATGTCCGCCACGGCGATCGTCACCCATGTAGGCAACGAGTTTTTTTCCAGACTCCGCCACTATAGTGATATTCTCATGGCGGAAGCGACCGAGAGCAGTATGTTTGCGCGATCGCCATTTGGGATCGGCGGGATCGATCTCGACCATCCAGCCGTATTTTTCCCCTACCATCCCGAATTCAGCTCCAGTCGTGCCTTCGGTGTATTCTGTTTGCGTACCGTTAGGCAGAACGGCTTCTGTAACTCCGACGAAGAACTCTTCACTAGCTTGGAAGTTTTCCTCTGCGGACACGATCGTTCCCCAAGGAGTTGTACCACCAGAACAGTTGTGTCCCGTACCGATGATTTTGCTACCCAATCCATCGGTGTTGACGGCTTCAAATACATCCTTAGCAGCCGCACCCGTACCGATGAGGTAGTTGAGATCGCCTTTCTGATAGCTTTTTTCACCCCAGGATGTGACTTCTTTGTAAGCATCAGTGCGATCGCTGTTGATTCCTAAGCCTGACAGGGTGTGGATGCGGCGATTTTTCGGGTCTTTGACAACGCTGTAACGTCTGTCATCACCTTGGCGAATTCTGACAATCGAACCACCCATGTTGTAAAGAAACTCGCCTAGCAATGTGCGGTTTTTCTCAGTAATATTGATTCCTAAATAAGGGAAAGATTCGGAGAACCCTGCCAAATCTTCTGGGTTTCAGGCGCGAGAAGAGAAATGGGGTAGGAAACGTATTCGTGGTTCACCCACAAGTAGCCGTCTTTAACAGCAATGCCGTCGTAACTGCTACCGTCGATAATATTGCGAACCCTACTGTCCTTAATAGGAATAAAACCCGTGTAGTCGCAGTTATAACCAAAATAATCGTCTGGGTTGGAGAAGACGCGATCGCCCCAGCCAACAATGACGTAGCGTTCATATTCTGGGGGTACGATGACATCATCGTAGACGGTATATTTCGTCAATCTCGCATCTGTCGATGGTTGTAAAACTTGCCCTTTTTCACTGCCTGCTGGTAGGTAACTAGGCAGTTGTTGATAAATGGGTAACGGATGGGGCAATCGTACAGGGGTGAACGATAAAGCCTCAGCTGCTTGGGCAGCGTTAGAACCAGCACCAAACAGTTTATTCTCTAGCACGGGTGAGAAAGCAGCAGCACCAACACCCGCACCGAAGAAAACTAACAGCTGCCTCCGAGTAATTCTAGACATGAAACTCCCTCTTGATTCGGAATCGCCAGATCCTCAAGTTTGAAAATGTCTGTATTGCAATTATTAGTAGAGAGTGCAGAGTGCTATTAGCTCTTGGTTCCTTCAGGTTTCAACGCGATAACTATGCTCGCGCCTTTTCTATTAGCTTATGTATTTTTAATTACAAACATATCAAACAAAAGCTTGGATTGAGCTGTAACCAAAAGACGCGCTCTCGCTTTTTCTCTACTACTAATTATTAAGACAGGGACTTATTTTCAAACAAATATTGTTGCCTCTGTTACGATAATCCCGCAACATTAAGGTGAGTTAATCGCCTGGTTAATACTGAGTCATTTTTTTACATTAGGTTGCTATAGTTAACTTTATATAGAACACGATAAGCAAATATATCTAGTCATCAATTTGCAAAATTTAGTTTGCTTGCTGAAAGCTATTTTCTCAATTCAGCTAGTAGTTTAAATGCGAGCCTATCGGATATACTTTGTTGTTTAAACAATTTTCTCCGCGCCACCTCTGCGATCGCAACAATAGATCGGTGTGTATAAAAAAATCAAAATTTGCAGAATTACGTACATTTCTCATTTCAATCAGTCATCGCGATAGGCGGGATCGTCTTCTTTTAACCTACGCGCAGTATTTACATTCGCAGGAGTACGCTGACTATCGGTTGCAGTTCCATTTGGCGATGAGGAAAAGCCTAACAAAAGTGCGGAGTTGCTGAAGTATCTCGTCCAGTGACTCAACACGGGTTGCGATCGCCAATCGACTCGCGAGACTTGAGTATGGAGTAAAGGGACTTGTTGCCCATTGCGATCGCCTACTACCGTTACAGCGATTTCTGTAACTCTGGGTTTTCGATCGAACTCTTGCTGAATCAACTTGCTAGTCTGTGACTCAGCTTGCTGCATCAAACGAGCAAAAGAAGGCATTCCCTCAGAACTGAGGACGAGATTTAAAGATTTAGGTTGCGCTCTAGCTGGGGTAGAATACCAGCAGCTTACACACATTGTTGCGACTAAAATGATTTTTACTGGAATTGTTTTGGCTGGGGCGATCGCTTTAAATAATCGAAGTTGTTGAAAAACACTCATCATCTTGACTAAATGCTTAATTTCTGCATAGTTACGAGGAGGAAAGGAGAAATGCAGACTGTTCCTAAGCTTAGCGATCGCGCTTTAATAAGTCAGTAAGTCCAGGTTAAGTTTCAGTTATTAGTTATCAGTGACTCGTGGCTAGTGGCTGGTGACTAGAAAAGAATTCAGCCACCAGCCATTCACTGATGACCAACTACCAATTACCCATTACCATTTACCGACTACCGTGCCAATCATTAATAAATTTATTGAAATCGAAACCGCTCAAGGAATTAATATTCATAACATTACACCAGAAATTGACAAGATAGTATCCGCCACAGGAATTAATAACGGACAAGTTTTAATTTTTTCTCGTCATACTACGACCGCATTAGCAATTAATGAAGACGAAGAAAGATTACTAGAAGATATCAAAGTTTTTTTGAGCAAATTAGTTCCCGAATCAGAATGCTACTTGCATAACGACTTGCACTTAAGAAAAAATATCCCTGAAGATGAGCCGATAAATGCTCACTCGCACTTAATGGCGATGATGCTTAATAATAACGAAATTATTCCCATAGTCGATGGGAAACTTGCATTAGGAACCTATCAATCAGTTTTATTTTTTGAATTAGACGGCGCTCGAAAAAGAACAATTCTGTGTCAAATTTGGGGTGAATAATAAAAGTAGGGTGGGTATTGTCCACCTTAATATAAATCAAAAACTGAGATTATCTTTCCCTTCAGTAGAAGTCGCATCCTCATGCGTGATGGTAATTTTAGCCGCTACAGTAGAACGCCGCAGGTTACGAATTGCATCAATAGTATTTTTAATCGTACCAGCCAGGGGAACAGCTACAATTGCACCCAAAAAACCACCCATTTCAGCTCCAGTCAAGATGGCAATAAAGATCCAAATTGGGTTGAGTCCCGTAAAATTGCCCATCAATCTAGGTGCTAGCACGTTATCTTTAATTTGTTGCAACACAATTGCCGCCAAAGCAACTTGCAACCCCAGCAACCAATTTTGCACCATGACTAACAGCGTGACTGTACCAATGCCCAAGCTAGCACCAATAAATGGGATGAGTTCGGCTACGCCAATTAAGAGGGCAAATAGTAGTGCAAATGGCACGTTGAGAACTACGAAAATTGGGGTTAAAGCGGCAAACATGAATAACCCCAGTAATAGTTGAGTCAGAAAGAAATTTTGAAAATTGAGTCGCAAGGAAGCACTAAACGGAAGTCCAATCTCTGGTGGTAGGAAGCTAATGAGACCGCGCCAGAGGCGATCGCCGTAGAGCAGCATGTAAAATGCCAGTACCACCACTAAAATTGTCTCAATTAACCACGACAGCGTCCCGAGGGCAACTCCAAACGCCTGTTCTGGTATAGATGGCAAGCGTCTTTCAATCGTATCGTTAACGCGATTGCTAAAACCGCTCAGATCGAGAGGTAACTTTCTTACCCGCGCCCAGCTATCTAGTCTTCCCAACTGTGTTTGAATTGTATTTAACCAATCGGGAATTCTTTGAATCAATTCGATTGTTTGGTCGTAGACCAATGGCACTAGAGTTAGACCGATCGCCACCAACAAGACTAAACTCAAAAATAGAACGACGATGACTGCCTGAGAGCGGCTAAAGCCAACTCGCTCGAAAAACCGGACTGGGTAATTGAGTAGAAAAGCCAAAATAGCCGCGATCGTCAATACGGCGATCGTATGCTGAAAATATTGAAAAGCTTGACTCAATAACCAAATATTCAGAGCAATAACAGGACCGCTCAAACCGTAAATCGCTAAACGCTGCCAAGAGGCTGAACGGCGCATTTCTCACACCACCCACAATAGTTGCTCCACCACTAATCCTCGATTTTAGTGGCAAAATCTATTTAAGTGACAGGGTAAAGTTGTAAGTCGTAAGTCGTAAGTTAGACATCTAAATTTGCTTCTTACCTCTTGCCAACTACCAATTACCCATTACCAATTACCAATGACCATATATGACAACTGCTGCGATCGCAAATTTGGTGCTGGGGATCTTTCTCGGCTTAATGATTCTGCTATTTATCTTCCGCATCGTGCTGACTTGGTTTCCCCAAATAGACCTTAAGCGTTTTCCATACAACTTAATTGCCGTACCAACAGATCCCTTGTTAGTACCGATGCGAAAACTTGTACCACCCATAGGCGGTGTGGATATTACCCCCATCATCTGGGTCGGAATTTTTAGCCTGTTGCGAGAAATTCTGCTCGGTCAGCAAGGACTGCTGATGATGCTGATGCATTGAAATTTTATGTAGAGACGTTACATGTAACGTCTCTACCGATCTATTTCTTCAACATCACCTGCTCGACAAAATTGGTGTAAACCTCTGCCTTGAGAAACTCTGGAGTATCTAAAATCCGTTGGTGAAAGCCGATAGTCGTCGGTACGCCTGTGAGGGCGAATTCCCGCAAGGCGCGTCGCATTCGCCTAATTGCAGTCGGACGGTCTGGTCCCCAGACGATCAGCTTACCAATCAGAGAATCGTAGTAAGGCGGGATGCGATAATCGGTGTAAACGTGAGAATCCATCCTGACTCCTGGTCCTCCAGGAGCGAGATAGCCGCTGATCCGTCCTGGTGCGGGACGAAAATCTCGGTCTGGATCTTCAGCATTAATCCGACATTCAATTGCGTGTCCCCGCAACTTTACCTGCTCTTGGGTGAATTGCAGGCTTTCCCCTTGGGCAACGCGGATTTGTTCGGCAATTAAGTCAAGTCCTGTAATCATTTCCGTGACGGGATGCTCGACTTGAATCCGCGTATTCATTTCCATGAAGTAAAATTCTCCAGTTTGCGACAGGAGAAACTCTACCGTCCCCGCACCGATGTAATTAATCGACTTTGCCGCCATTACCGCAGCTGTTCCCATTTTCTCCCGTAATTCGGGGTTAAGGCAGGGCTGGGAGCTTCTTCCAATAGCTTTTGGTGGCGGCGCTGGATCGAACAGTCCCGTTCGCCCAAGTGGACGACATTGCCGTAGCTATCTGCTAAGATTTGAAACTCAATATGGCGCGGGCGATCGACAAATTTCTCGACATACAGACCAGGGTTGCCAAAGGCGGCTTCTGCTTCTCCTTGAGCCGCTAAAAATAATCGCCCTAAATCTTCATCGCTGCGAACCAGACGCATTCCCCTGCCACCACCGCCAGCAGTGGCTTTAATCATGACTGGGTAGCCAATTTGACGCGCGATCTCCCGCGCTTCTTTTTCGTCTCTGACTAACCCATCACTCCCAGGGATGGTGGGGACTCCTGCCGCGATCATCGTTTCCTTCGCTGTGGATTTATCGCCCATAGCTCGAATTGCTTCTGGGGTTGGTCCAATAAAGGCAAGCTGGTGGTCGGCACAAATTTCCGCAAATTTCGCATTTTCCGCTAAAAAGCCATAACCAGGATGGATGGCAGTCGCGTTGCGCGTCAGAGCTGCGGCAATAATACTAGGGACGTTGAGATAACTTTTGCTACTGGGAGCTTCGCCAATACACACCGCTTCATCAGCTAATTGGACGTGGAGCGCGTCGCGGTCTACGGTTGAGTGTACCGCGATCGTCGCAATTCCCATTTCTTCACAAGTACGGAGAATTCTCAGGGCGATTTCCCCTCGGTTAGCAATCAGAATTTTGTCAAAGCGCATCTTCCAGCAAAGGATGTCGGTATCATCAGCATAGGGGTTGGCAGAATTCGTAATTCGTAATTCGTAATTCGTAATTATTTTGGCACGAGCGATCGCCTCTTTTTTGTTCAACTTTGCTGGTCTTGCTCCACAAGTATGCTAAATTATATATCTGCAAGCGCGGATGTGGCGGAATTGGTATACGCGCACGTTTGAGGGGCGTGTGGCTTTGCCTTGCGAGTTCGAGTCTCGCCATCCGCATTTTCAGTGACCAGTGACCAGTGACCAGTGACCAGCGATCGGTTGTCATGGGTGGTTGGTAGCTGTCATGAGTGAGTATCTAGTGGCTGGATTCTTTTCTAGTCACCAGCCACTAGCCACGAGTCACTGATAACTGATAACTGTTCTGACTCCTGTTATATTAATAAGAAAGTCATGAATTTTTGTAAACAAATTGACTGCGACTTATAACTTTACAGATAAGCAGGTACTACCTAAGTCTTGGCATCGTCTCTCACCCATTTGGGAAGGTGATGAGAATACTATACAACCAGGGTTACCTCATACTCGTCTTGCTCCAGCTTGGCAGTTACTTTTGTTAGGTGATGGTTCTCCTACACGCCATTTACAATTGCTAACTGGGGAACCCACGGAAGTTGACGTGATTGATATGTCAGTAGTTGGCATGGATTTAGATGATGCACCCAGTATCATCGAAGCTGTCCCAGGACCGAGATTGAGACGACAGGTGTGGTTGCGCAAACAATCGGGTCAACGTTTGGCATATGCCGCATCTTGGTGGGAAGCCAGCCACGTAGATGAATATTTACAAAATCGTTCCTTACCAATTTGGGCTAGTCTAGCGCGTTTGCGGACTGAGCTATATCGGGATGTCCAAGGAGTTTATTACGGTCACTCAGAGGCTTTAGAAGCAGGATTTCAACACAAGGGACCCTTTTGGGGTCGTCACTACTTGTTCTGGCATCATGGAAAGCCTTTGACGTTGATTTATGAGGTGTTTTCGCCTTATTTAACAAAATATCTAGGGTTGACGCAAGTAGATTGAGATAGTTGCCAACGAATTGCAAATCGACGTGTGCGCGAACTACTAGCAACACATATTCAATGCATATTTTTGTCATATTCGATCTTGCCGTAATCTAATTTTACGATCCGGTCTGCTAAATCGAAATAGCGATCGTCGTGGCTGACTGCTACAACTGCCTTGCCTCGGCTTCTCAGTTCTGGTAAAAGTTGAGTATAGAAAATCTTTTTGAATGCCGGATCTTGGTCGGAAGCCCATTCGTCAAAGACGTAAATCGCTCGATCTTCTAGATATGCTGTGAGGAGTGCTAGACGTTTGCGTTGTCCTTGAGAAAGTGCAGTGCTAGAGAATACTCCATTATCAATTTCAACTTTGCGATCGAGATGTAATTTTTCGAGGTATTCTTGTGCTATGCGCGATCGCCACTCTTTAAATTATCTAATCCCAAAAGGCGATCGAATAAATAGAAATCTGAAAACACTACCGAAAACTGCTGACGATACCACTCTCGGTTAGCATCAGTAATAGTTTGTCCGTCAAATTCTATCCTTCCAGTTTCAGGCGCGTATAGTCCAGTCAACAACTTTACGAGGGTTGATTTACCGCTACCGTTACCACCTACGATGAATATTAGTTCTCCAGGCGATAAAGTCAAATTGAGCGGTCCTAGAGTAAAGTGGTTGTCTTCTCGTTCTCCTTTATAGGCATGGGTTACTCCAGTTATTCGTAACGATTGCCAATCAGGATTTTGAATTGCTACTGGTAGTTTTCCTACTTCAGTACTGGGTGAGTTTAACGAGAGTCCCAATGTATTAATTTTTTCTAGTGCAATATTAGCTCGTAGCAGTTCCGGTAGCGCGTTGAGTACGCCACGGATGGGTGTCAGCATGAAAATTAGCGTCAAAGCATAACCAGACAATACCGCATTGGGAACCGCAAATAGCAACGGTACGACGAATAGGAATAGTCCAATTAGAACGAACAGCGCCACTAATCCCCAACTACCACCGATCGCAAATGAATTGGCTGCGGTTATGCGATAATGTTGCGATCGCACGGCTGTTGCTTGCAAGTCTTCTACTAAAAAAGCCTGTCTTCGCTGCTGGTGCAGTTTTAGTTCTTTAATTCCTTCAGTTACGGTATGGAAGTGCTGAAACAGCCTGTCTTGTTCTTCACGAGCAAATTTTAAGAAATGTCTACCGCGATAAATTAAGTATTGGTTGCTAAAAACACCTAATGGCATCAGCACCATTGTTAAGCTAAATAGCGGTAACGACAGCCAACTCAAATACAATAAGCAACCTAGCAACAATGCTACGAAAACACAAAGCATAGAGATGAGGACAGATGCATTGGCAATTATCTCAATATCTTGTGTTAAAGCCGCCAGCAGTCGTGGAATCCCAATTTCTTCTAGCTGTCGTAGAGGACAAGCTAAAATTTGACTCGTCAAATGCAGTCGAAGATCGAAAATAATCCGTTCTGCTAATCGAGCAATGTAGACTTGAGATGTTGCCGTTGAGATTAGCAGTATGAGGCAAAGTGCTACAAATCCTAGTGCTAGAACTGGGTTGACGTGATTGGTTACTCGCAATGATGTGTTAATTAGGGCAATAATTCCAGCACTACTCGCACCGCTGAGTACACTAGTCAGCACTGCTAAAGTGATACTTTGCCAAGAGGCGCTGAGAAAAAGGCGAATTAACTTCATTTACAGTTATCAGTTATCAGTTACCAGTTATCAGTCAAGAGCGATCGCAAAATAGTGAGGTAGCAATATATGAGTTTCAGTATAAATAATCTCTAGTAAATATTTAACCGATTGCTGTCATCAACTCTTTTAAAAGCTTTATTAGTAGATTGCGTATAATTATGATTCCCAAGCTAAATCTAAAGGACAACTTAAAACCCGAATATCTACTTTTTTTAGATGCACTGGCGAAAACACCATTTTCAGGAGAAATTCGCCCTGATTTTGCCAGTCGATTGATGATGTCAACTGACAATAGTATCTATCAAATTTTACCGCAAGCGGTTGTCTATCCTAAATCCGAACAAGATTTAGTGCATTTATTTCAATTAGCACAGCAAGAACCATTTAAATCTGTAACTTTCTCACCCAGAGGTGGAGGAACGGGAACTAACGGTCAATCGCTTTCCCCTGGAATTATTATTGATTGTTCTAAGTACATGCACCAGATTTTAGAAATAAATCTGGAACAGGGATGGGTACGAGTGCAGCCAGGGGTAGTTTTGGATAAATTGAATGCCGAACTAAAGCCTTATGGAGTATTTTTTGCACCGTCTTTATCTCCTAGTAACCGTGCGACGATTGGAGGTATGATTAATACTGATGCTTGCGGTCAAGGTTCGCGGATTTACGGACGCACTAGCAACCATATTTTAGAGTTAAATTGGGTTTTAGCAGATGGGACTGTGGGGCGATCGCACGCTATTAACCTTTATACATTAAATCATCTAAAGCAACAACCAAATAGCATCGGACATATTTACAGTCAAGTTAATGAAATTGTTACAACCAAGCAAAAAATCATCGAGCAAAGTTTTCCTAAAATGCCTCGATTTATGACGGGATATAACTTGGCAAAGGTTTATTCACCGCCAGAACAAACATTTAATCTAAACTGGCTTTTAGCAGGTTCGGAAGGAACGCTTGCTATTATTACCGAAGCCAAATTAAAGTTAACTCCGATTCCTAAATATAAAAAATTATTGGCAATTCACTATAACTGTTTTAACGATGCTTTATTTGCAGCAGAGACTTTATTAGCTTTTGCACCCGCAGCTATAGAAACCATTGACGAAAAAATTCTCAGTCTGGCGAGACAAGATGAGATTTATGAAAAAGTCAAACATTTTATTCTAGGTGCAAAAGCAATCAACTTAGTTGAGTTTAGCAGTGACGACTTAGAGGAATTAGCACAGAAACTTACTCGAATCTGCCAAAGCATTACCTTAAATCGAAACCAGCCTCAGCAACCAACTGGTTATTATTTGGCGCAAAACGAAACAGAAATTTCTCATTTATGGGACTTACGCAAACGTGGTGTAGGACTCCTTGGTAATACTAAAGGCGATCGCAAACCAATTGCTTTTATTGAAGATACCGCAGTTCCGCCAGCGTGTCTAGCTAACTATATTTGCGAATTTCAAACTTTACTCAATGCCTATCAGCTAAATTATGCCATGTACGGTCATGTAGACGTAGGCTGTATGCACGTTCGACCAGCACTAGACCTGAAAGTACCACAAGATGAAGCACTGATCGGAGAATTATCTGACAAAGTTGTGGCGTTGGTCAGAAAATATGGTGGCGTAATGTGGGGAGAACACGGTAAAGGTTTTCGCAGCGAATATACTCCTACCTTTTTTGGCGAACTCTATCCCGATTTAGGCAAAATCAAAGCAGCTTTCGATCCCGATAATCGCTTAAATCCAGGCAAAATTGTCGCGCCAAACGCCAGTTATAACGAAGTGGTACGAGTCGAAGCACCTTTACGGGGACATTTCGATCGCCAAGTTGCAAAAGAAGTGCGATCGCAATACGAAGTTGCTTTTAGCTGTAACGGTAATGGCGCGTGCTTTAACTACAATCCCGATGATGTCATGTGTCCGTCTGCCAAAATTACAGGCGATCGCATTCACTCGCCTAAAGGTCGTGCCAGTTTGATGAGAGAATGGTTGCGGCAATTAGCCATCAATAAAAGTGAAGAAATAGAAAAATCTGGAAATTTTACCCTCAAGTTCTGGAATAATTTAACTAAGATCTGGGGAAGTTATGACTATTCCCATGAAGTGTATAACGGAATGCACGGTTGTCTCTCCTGTAAAGCGTGCGCTAGTCAATGTCCGATTCATGTAGACATTCCCAGTCTGAAAGCACAATTTCTCGAACTTTACCACACCCGCTATCTGAGGCATTGGCGCGATTATTTCGTTGGGAATATTGAAACTCTCGCCAATTGGCAATCTCACGCACCTGTCTTATTCAATTTTCTGACTCAAAACTTCGTGACGCGCTGGTTAATTCAAAAATTCGTGCGAATGGTCGATCCACCCGCAATCAGCACGCTGACTGTCAGACAGGGATTAAAACAAAGACAAGCACCAGTTTTTGATTTAGAGAAATTATCTACTCTTAGCAAGTTAGAACGAGCAAACAGCGTTATTTTATTGCAAGACGCTTTTACCAGCTTTTACGAATCGCAAATAGTTCTCGATACTTACGATTGCTTGCGCGAGTTAGGTTATACAGTGTACGTTCCACCTTTTTTCGTGAATGGAAAGACATTGCACGTTAAAGGGTTTTTAAAAACATTTCAAGCGATCGCGCAAAAAAATACTGACTATTTAAATCAATTAGCAAAACTAGAAATTCCCCTTGTAGGAATTGAACCTAGTATTGTCCTAACCTACCGAGATGAGTATATCAAAATTAAAGGTTTAAAAGCAAGCTTTCGAGTGCAGTTATTGCAAGAATTTTTGTGGGAAAACCAAGCGAGGTTAAAGCAAAAAATTGGCGATCGCATATCTGAATCATATCGTTATTACTTATTCGGTCACTGTACCGAAAAAACGATTGCTTTAAACTCACAAAAACAATGGCAGCAGATTTTTCAAATGTTAAAAATTCCTTTGAGTTTAGTTGCTACAGGCTGTTGTGGCATGGCGGGTATTTACGGACATGAAGCCGAACACTATAATGAATCTCAAGGAATTTATTCTATGAGCTGGAGACGGCAAATTTCATCCGATGTAGAACAGAGAAAGTTTTGTTTAGCTACTGGTTACTCTTGTCGTTCTCAAATCAAACGATTTGATAGTTTCGTACCTTTACATCCAATTCAAGTTATACTTTCGCACTGTAAAATATAATTAATTTAACACAAATTCTACCAATTACCAATTACCAATTACCCTAATTATATGGACTGCATTCATCTAGAAAAAATTCGCTGTTATGGTTATACGGGATATTTACCAGAAGAACAGGTATTAGGACAATGGTTTGAGGTTGATGTAACGCTGTGGTTAGATCTATCGGTGGCGGGTAAGAGCGATGCTATTGAAGACACAATCGATTATCGTAATATTATTAGTAACATTCAGCATTTAGTTAAGACTTCTAAGTTTGCATTAGTCGAAAAACTAGCAACAGCGATCGCGGAATCTATTTTAGCAGTGAAGGGGATAGAACAAGTTAAAGTAAAATTATCTAAACCCGCCGCACCCATACCAGATTTTAGCGGCAGAATTTCAATTGAAATTACGAGAAATGCTCGGGAATAATTTCCAATTCAATGTAGAGACGTTACATGTAACGTCTCTACATTGGAATCAAAACAGTAGACATATTTACCCATTCTGCATTTGCCAAAGCCTGACGCATTTGAGTTTCATCGGTAAACTTTTCATTTAAAACTCGCCCATCATAATTGAGTTTTACTTCATCTCGTTCAAATGCCCAAGGTTCAACTTTAATTTTGTCAAAATTATCATCTACAGGACTTAGAGTCAGAGTCGTTTCCCCAGATGCAGTAGGAATATCATGAAATTGCCTTTCCTCTCGCAGTCCCATACATAAAGCAAGTGATAATAAATCCCAAATTGCTACTAATTTGCGATTGCGTTGAATTACTTCTGGAGTTGTATGATTTGCATAGTAAGAGTCATTCTGTAAATAATTAACGAGCTGTTTTTGATAAGCATATTCTTGCTGCAAATATTCTTCTACTAACTGAGTAGATTCAGGTGAATTTTCCCATTTTCGGAAGCGCTCAAACAATCCCGTACCGTGGAGCGAAACCAATAACGCTGCATATCTACCGTAAGACGAAGTTAAATGCTTGACACCAGACCAAATCTTAACCGAGATTTCTGAAGGGAGTTCCATAAAATGATGAGGATAACCCGTCTGGAGATTTAAAGTCGGTTCGTTTTCCCAAAAGACCCAACCAATATCGTGTATTGCCGCACCAAGACAAACTTCTTCTCTAGGCGTAAAATTCCCAAAATCTTGATTTCCCCAAGCTTGTGCCAGACAACCTGCAATCCAAGCATGAGTTGGTTGTGCGATCGCAATTATTCCTGTTGGTGTTTGGCGGTGGAGCATCTCTCTGCGTTCTCGCTCGATTAACTTGAGATTAAATTAACATTTTCCTGTCTGTCGCCTAGCCATAGATATAGTCAATAGCTTCTGTTTTGGAAAATGGTAGAAATTTTAAACAGAGATGGATGCAGGTGGCACGTAAAATACAAATGCGATCGGTTTTTTGACTTTTAACTTTTGACTTTTGACTTTATAAAAAAACAGCCACCTCCCAAGGGAAGCAGCTGTATTCTTCACAATTGAGGTAGACAGTAGCCTACCTCTAACAAACTTTAGTAATCGAAATCTCCGCCACCCATACCAGCGCCAGCACCAGCAGGAGCGCCATCTTTTGGTTCAGGCTTATCAACCACGATACACTCAGTTGTCAGCACCATACCAGCGATAGAAGCAGCATTTTGCAGCGCGGAACGAGTCACTTTAGCAGGGTCAACAATACCAGCGCTAAACATATCGACGTACTCGTTTTTAGCAGCGTCGAAGCCGATATTGAAATCTTTTTCCTTGACGCGCTCGGCGATGACCGCACCGTTTTGACCTGCGTTTTCAGCAATCCGCTTCAGGGGAGAAGTTAGAGCGCGAGCTACAATTGATGCACCGATTAATTCTTCACCCTTGAGGCTGCTACTTGCCCACTGTTCCAACTGAGGAGCTAAGTGAGCCAAGGTTGTACCACCACCAGGAACGATACCTTCTTCTACGGCGGCTTTGGTAGCGTTAATCGCGTCTTCCAGGCGTAGTTTGCGGTCTTTCATTTCGGTTTCAGTTGCAGCACCGACTTTGACCACAGCAACGCCACCAGCTAGTTTAGCTAAGCGCTCTTGTAGCTTTTCTCTGTCGTAGGAAGATTCGGTTTCGTCCATTTGACGGCGAATCTGTTCGCAACGAGCCTTAACAGCTTGTTCGTTACCTTCAGCGACAATTGTGGTGTTGTCTTTGGTAATGGTGATCCGGCGTGCTTTACCGAGCATGTCTAGCTTGGTGTTATCCAGCTTCAGACCAGCATCTTCAGTAATCAATTGACCACCAGTGAGGATAGCGATATCTTCCAGCATAGCCTTGCGGCGATCGCCAAACCCAGGAGCCTTGACCGCAGCTACGTTGAGTACGCCACGCAGACGGTTAACAACTAGGGTTGCTAGCGCTTCTTTTTCAATATCTTCTGCCAAAATCAGCAGCGGACGACCAGAACGTGCAACTTGCTCTAGTACGGGGACTAAATCTTGTACCAAAGCAATTTTCTTGTCGGTAATCAAAATGAAAGGTTCGTCTAGAACAGCTTCCATCCGTTCGGGATCGGTAGCGAAGTAGGGAGAGATGTAACCTTTGTCAAAGCGCATCCCTTCGGTGATTTCTAGTTCGGTTGTCATGGACTTCCCTTCTTCTAGGGAAATGACACCTTCTTTACCCACCTTATCCATCGCTTCAGCGATCATGCTGCCAACTTCTTCATCGTTACCAGCAGAAATCGAACCGACTTGAGCGATCGCTTTAGAATCCTCTACAGGACGAGCGTGTTCGGCAATCTTTTCTACTAGGAAGTTAGCCGCTTTATCGATCCCGCGCTTGAGGGAAATTGCATTTGCACCCGCAGCAACGTTACGCAAGCCTTCTTTTACAATGGCGTGAGCTAATACGGTTGCAGTGGTTGTACCATCACCCGCAGCGTCATTGGTTTTGGAAGCAGCTTGACGAATTAGAGATACACCAGTGTTTTCTACGTGATCTTCTAATTCAATTTCTTTAGCGATGGTTACGCCATCATTGACGATCTGCGGTGCGCCAAACTTTTTCTCTAGCACCACGTTACGACCCTTTGGACCCAGCGTAACGGCTACCGCTTCAGCTAGAATGTCCATACCCCGTTCTAGGGCGCGACGAGCGTTTTCGTTGTAAATAATGCGCTTTGCCATAGTTGTCTTGCGATTTTGGATTTTAGATTTTGGATTTTAGATTTTGTGAATTGGTAGTTGGTAATTGGTAGTTGTGGATCTCCCATTACCCATTACCCATTACCGATTAGCTAACAACTGCTAAAATGTCTTTCTCAGACAACAGCACGTACTCATCTGTACCTAGCTTTACGTCTGTGCCAGCGTACTTAGAGTAAAGAACTTTGTCTCCAACCTTAACTTCTAATTCTTGGCGAGAACCATCATCATTACGCTTACCAGGACCAATGGCGACGATTTCACCAACTTGGGGTTTTTCCTTAGCAGTGTCGGGCAAGTACAAACCGCCAGCGGTTTTCTCTTCTGAGGCGCTGACTTTGACAAATACGCGATCGCCTAGTGGCTTAACTGTAGAAACGCTTAAAGATACTGCTGCCATACAAATTCCTTGCCTTGTTAGCACTCTCAACTCCTGAGTGCTAATTTAGCCAAAAGATAGAGATCGTGGCAACAAATTCGATTGTACGGGTTTCCGAACTAGAGAGTCGGGGGACAAGGGGGACAAGGGGGACAAGGGGGACAAGGGGGATTAGGGGCGAAGGGGGACAAGGGGGACAAGGGGGCGAAGGAGGACAAGGGGGACAAGGAGGACAAGGGGATAATGAGGAACAAGACAATTTAAAATGCAATGTGTATGCGTGTAAATTATGTAACTTACCCGTTTCATTCCCTGAAGCTGAGATTTTCTCCCTCATTCCTCAAATGACCGACAACCTGACACCCCAAGATGAAACCTGCAAACCAAAAGATGATGAAGCTTTGGCTGTTTGCGTCCAGGCTTTAGGTTTACCGCAAATTCAACGCCATGTTTTTATTTGTGCCGACCAGACTTTACCGCAGTGCTGTTCTAAGGAAGCGAGCCTAGAATCTTGGGATTACTTGAAAAAACGCCTCAAACAATTAAAACTCGATAAACCAACGAGCGATCGCCCCAGTTGTATCTTTCGCACGAAGGCTAACTGCTTGCGCGTCTGTACTAATGGTCCAATTCTCGTAGTGTATCCCGATGGGGTTTGGTATCGTCAGGCAACCCCCGAAGTTATCGAACGGATTATCCAAGAACATCTCATCGGCAACCAAATTGTGCGCGAATATGCCTTTCTCGTTCATCCTCTTCCAGAACCGACATCAGACGCGATCGCTGATGACAACTAGTGCAGCATCAGAGAAGTCAATAGAATTGGCAAAATAACTTGGCAAAATAACTAAAAAGCCATCAGTTCTTTTGCACGAGACCCCATCTCATCACAGTTTATTAAGGATAGTTACAAAGAATATTTGATTTAGCAAACAAAATTGACTGACTTTTCTCAGTACAAATTTTGGCGTTTGCTCCTACTTTAGTGGGTTTTACTGATTCTTTCAAATAAAGATAGGTATATTTTGCTATTGTATCAGGTTTTATACGACAACGCCGAAAAAAGAATATATAATGATATCGCCTAAGTTATACCAAATAGGGCGTATCATTAGGTGTCCGTACTAAGACTGAAATCTTTGCAGTTGCAGTGCAGCACTAAAGCTATAAATCTTCTTTGAAGATTAAAATGGCTTTCCGACTACAATTCAGCGAGACCGAGGTCAGTAAAATACCACCAAACCGATAAATTGCAAGAGAAACTGCTATTGAAAAGTTCGACTGACTCAATTGTGGCGAGTAAGCGCAGCATGAAGGAAACTAGCGTAAAAGAGCACAAGCGACTGCTATTAATAGATGATGACCCCAACCTCATATTACTCGTCAAGGATTACCTAGAATTCCGAGGCTATGAGGTCATCACCGCAGAAAACGGGCGAGAGGCTTTAGAAGTTCTGGAGCAGGAAATTCCAGATATGATTATCTGTGACGTGATGATGCCAGAAATGGATGGCTATCAGTTTGTCAATCAGGTAAGACAGGACGAACGCACCAGTTGGATTCCGATTCTATTTCTTTCTGCCAAGGGTCAAAGCCAAGACAAAATCAAAGGTTTAAACATCGGTGCTGATGTCTACATGGTCAAACCATTCGAGCCAGAGGAACTAGTGGCTCAAGTGGAAGCTTCTCTTAAACAAGCTTATCGCCAGAGACAACAATCAGGTGGCAACGGCGAAAACGAGACAAAAATTCAAGTTCCTTTTGACGTGCATCTGACGCAAACAGAGCTAAAAGTCGTGCAATATGTGGCGAGAGGTCTAGCTAATCGCGATATTGCCGAAGAACTGAATGTGAGTCAGCGGACAGTAGAAAGCCACGTGTCTAATATGCTTGGTAAAACGGGATTGCACAATCGTACTGAGCTAGCACGTTGGGCAATTGAAAATCAAATGGCATGACTCGACATGGAAAATTGGCGGCTGGAGACTGGGGAATTCAAGAAAAAATGTAGCGGATTATGGCAAGAATAACTATATAGTTGAATCAGCACGACTGGCTGATGCCGTATAGATTAAATCCTGCTGTCATCTGCCTCCTGCTTTCTTGAGCTAGTGTTGTCTCAGTAGTGATAAGTTTAGTTTAAGTTTCTTATTAGGCGATCGCCTAAAAGAAGGTAGCGAATACGCAATTAGCTGCCTATCATGGGTAATACCAAGCTAGTGAGGATGCGGCAGTAGTAATGTTAGACCTGAACCACTGCTACAGAGTACTTGGATTAGAGCCTGGAGCCTCCCTGGAAGAAATTAACCAGGCGTATAAGGACTTGGCTTTTATTTGGCATCCCGATCGCATCCCGAAAGAGAATCAGCGGTTGCAGCAAAAAGCGCAAGAAAAATTAAAAGAAATTAATCAAGCGCGAGAGCAATTGCGGGTAATTCAGACTCGCACGGGTAAATTTACTCCCGCGCAACCAAAACCAGAGTCTCGCAGTAGATCTAAACAGTCGCAGGCTCATTCTCAATCTCATTACTACTCAGCGTCACAATCGCGCCAGCAAAGTTATTCGCAGTCGAGCAGCAATAATTCTCAGTCATATTACGATTCAACCGCGCGATCGCGTCAGCAGGCAAGTTCGCAGTCGAACGGCAATAATTCACAATCTAGCTACAAACAACCGTCGCAATCGCACTACGACTCTACTCAGTCGCACCAGCAGTCACATTCGCAATCTAGCTATAAGCAACCGTACCAGTCAGATTACTACTCAGCTTCACAGTCGAGCTACAAGCAGCAATCACCTCCCTCAAGCTATTACTCGGGATCGCAATCGCCCCAACAGAGTAGTTCTCAGTCTTACTATTCTGCTTCTAAGTCGCCCCAGCAAGCCACTGCTTCATCTTCCCCCCATCAACCTTACCGTCCTCACTATCCCGATATGACTGGAGCCGATTTACGGGGTGCTGAGTTGAAAGAAAAAGATTTATCGGGGAGAAACTTGAGCAAAGCTAACTTAAGTAAAGCCGATCTGAGCGATTCTTTTCTACACAAAGTCAACTTACAAGAAGCAAATCTATCTCAAGCCAACTTATTTCGTGCCAACTTATTAGGCGCAAATTTAACTTCAGCCAATTTACAGGAAGCCAATTTAATTGGTGCTGACTTGAGTGGAGCAAATTTAAGTAAAGCTAATTTAAAAGGAGCAAAAGTAGGTACAAAAGACCGAATTATGGTCAAATTAACCGGAGCAATTTTAACTGGGGCAATTATGCCTGATGGCTCAGTTCATTCCTAGAAAATTGTCTTTGATTTTTGATTGTTGTACGAGTGAGCTTAGCAAATAGATTGACAGCTTTAGCTGAAGATCTTAGTAAAAACCAGTCCTTACAGTTTTTTAACTTTTAACTTTTAACTTTTGACTTTTCATCTTGGCTGTGCTGTTTGGTCGTATAAAGGTTGGGTAGGCGATTTTTATCCGACTGGAAGTCGTGTGGGTGAATTTTTAGGTTTATACAGCCAGCGTCTCACGACTGTTGAAGGAAACACCACCTTTTACGCTATCCCTGATGCCGATACTGTAGCGCGCTGGGCAGCAGAAACACCGCCAGAATTTAAATTCTGCCTCAAGTTACCGCGAGACATTACCCATCAAGGCTTGCTAGAACCACATATTCCCGATGCTTTGAGTTTCATAGCACGAATGCAAGGTTTAGGCGATCGCTTGGGACCAATTTTTGCTCAACTCCCGCCACGATATAGTCCAGAAGCAATAGAAGACTTAACAATATTCTTAAACGCTTTGAGAGAAAAAACGTCGCTGGCTTTAGAGGTACGTCATCCAAGTTGGTTTCAAGAGCCTCACGCTAGTCAACTAACAACGCTTCTGAAACAATTAGGGATAGGTAGAGTTTTACTCGATAGCCGTCCGATATACGATGCACCAGACGATCCGCAGATTCACTCCGAACGCCGCAAACCTAAGTTACCAGTAGAATTTAGGATCGCTGCACCGTTTAGCTTAGTTCGTTTTATCAGTCACCCAAAATGGGAGTTGAATCAGCTGTTTCTTGAGGAATGGGTTGATTTTATCGATCGCAATCTAAGTCAAGGAACCCAGATTTATTTCTTTATACATTGTCCCACAGAAGAGCGATCGCCGCACAATGCTCGGTCGTTTCACCAGTTATTGACACAAAAAGGGGTTGTGGTTCCGCCGCTTCCCTGGAACGATTTGCAGCCATTTCCTCAGCAACTCAGCTTGTTCTAGATTGACTTTCATCCGTCAGAAAGAGTGCGATTGGATTTGTTTGTCATTAATGTAGGGATAAGTCATATTAAGTTCGTTGCAATAACCAGAGTATTGCAAGGGTGGGTTTACCAGAATTCATTCTGACGGTATTTACGAGCGATTAACCGAACACGATATCAGAGATTTTTTCTTAGATTGGATAAAGTTTTGATTGTGTTTCACGCATTAGCCGAAGGCGAAGCGTTAGATGCACAGGCGCAAAGAAGAAAGCAAAAACAATTCTTTTACTACAGTTCAGTTTTAGTAGCTCAATTTAGTAAGTGGGAGAAACAAAAGTGACTTTAAGTAATGAAGAAAAACAAAAAATCATGAACGATCTAGCTCAAGGTAAGCCAGGATTGGTTCATGAGGAAAAAACTCCTAATCTCGACCAGTATGACTCTAGTTTCGATGCTAAAGACTACGAGAATTTTGAGGATTTTGCTCAGCGTCCTGTAGATGAGACAGGTACGTCAACTTATCCACAAAGAAATATAGTCGAGCAAATTAGGACGCAAATTCGCTCCGAATTTGAGGAAGCAAAAACTACTGGACAGTTGCGATCGAGTAGGATTCGCGAAATCGTTCAATCTGCTATATATGATGTTCGTACGGAGATAAAAGCAGGTACTAGCGATATTCGTCAAATTTTCAGAGATACCATTTCAGCAGTTAGCGATAACTTTAAGGATAAGGGTAGCGAGATCAAAGAGGAAATTACTGCTGCGGTTGAAGGATTTATTGAAGGTTACAGTAGTGGCAAACGGCAAACTATTGTCAAAGATCAGGCAGAAGTTCACCAATTACAATCCAGAATTGACACTCAAGAAGAGGAACTACAACAAGAGATCGATCGCCTCTTGGTTGATGTAGAAGAAGTTGGTAAAGAATCAGATTCTAGTTTGAAAGATTCGATCCAATCCGCCATTAATGCCTTTAAAAATAGCGAAGAATTCGCTTTAATGAAGAAGCGTTACGCTCAACTCCAAGCACAATTGGCGATCGTTCGCGCCAATCTAGCCGCCCGCTATGGCGGACGCTACGAGGAAATCAAAGAAAGAATAGATGAGGCTACGCACTGGTACAGCCGCACCCGTAACAAAGCTGATGTCGGAGAATCAGTAGAAGGGCGATCGCTTGAAGATAGACTTAAAGAAGTAGGAGAAGCGATCGCGAAAGGAGAGCATCAACTACGCAAGATTCTGCACGATCTGCTCAAAGTTGCAAGTGATTTGCTCAAAGATAAAGAACCACCTGCTAGTAAATAAATTGGGTAAAGTAGGGGCGCACAGCCGTGCGCCCCTACCCCATCAACCAGCAGCCTGCAATTCCAAAGATGGATAATCTGTATAACCCCTCTTGTCTCCGCCATAAAAGCTAGAGCGATCGTAGGGGTTTAATTGTGCGTTGAGAGCAAAACGCTGCGGTAAGTCGGGGTTGGAAATAAACAGTCTACCGTAAGCAACTAAGTCCGCATCTCCAGAGGCTAATACTGCATTTCCCGATTCGCGATCGTAGCCGCCAGCACTGATGAGAGTCCCTTTGTAGATCGGACGGAAGTATTTTGATGACAATTCTGAAGTAGGATTTTCTACTGTCTCGTTACCAGCAACTCTCGGCTCTACCAAATGTAGATAAGCTAATTCAAATTGGTTGAGCGCATCAACTACATAGGTAAACAATGCTTTGAGATCGGAGTCGTAGACGCTGCCAAAAGTGCCACTGGGTGAAAGTCTGACTCCCACTCTATCTGCACCCCAAACACTAACGACTGCTTCAGTCACTTCCATTAGCAAGCGGGCGCGATTTTCAATCGAGCCACCATATTCATCTGTACGGTGATTGGAGCCATCGTGGAGAAATTGATCGAGCAGATAGCCGTTGGCGCTGTGAATTTCTACGCCATCAAACCCAGCCGCCAACGCATTTTTTGCCCCTTGGCGATATTGTTCTACAATTCCTGGAATTTCTGCTGTTTCTAGGGCGCGGGGTGTAACGTAAGGCTTTTCTCCTTCGTAAGTAGCTGCCATACCTTCTGATGGCGCGATCGCGCTAGGTGCAACGGGCAATGCTCCATCGACTTGCAAATCGGGGTGAGATATTCGCCCGACGTGCCATAGCTGGAGAAAAATTTTGCCACCGCGATCGTGTACGGCTTTCGTCACTAGCCGCCAGCCTTCTACCTGTTCTTGGGAGTGAATACCAGGGGTAAACGGATAACCTAAGCCTTGTGGCGACACCTGAGTCGCTTCTGTAATAATCAGTCCTGCCGAGACTCTTTGGGCGTAATATTCTGCATTCAATTCTCTCGGCACGTTACCCTCTCCCGCACGGTTGCGCGTTAAGGGAGCCATCACCATTCGGTTAGGTAATTCGTAACGACCGAGCCGAACGGGTGAGAATAGATCGATGTTGGTATTCATAGGCTTTACTAGGGTAAATGGATAAAAAGTGTATGAAATAATGTGGACTGTAGAAGCGCGAAATTTCACGCCTCTACAGATGTAATGTCTAAGCAGCTTGTCGATCTGCTGCTGGCTCTAACAAAGCATTCAATTTTTGCGCGATCGCTTTTGCCCCAACAACACCAACAACTCGATCTACAACTACGCCATTTTGGAAAAATAACAGCGTCGGAATTGCCTGCACCTGATATCGAGAAGCAATTTCTCCGTACTCGTCAATATTCAGCTTGCCTACTGTGGCGCGTCCGGCAAAATTGGCAGCAATCTCTTCCACGATTGGGTTAACTACCCTACAAGGTCCGCACCAGGCTGCCCAAACATCTACTAGCACTGGTGTTTTACTCTCAATGACCTCTGTTTGAAAATTCTCAGCAGTGAGAGTCAACGGCTTGACACGATCTGTCATACCTACAAGTCTCCTTCTTCATCAAAACCGGATTAGCACAAGCAAAAGGTAACTACCAACTACCTATTACCGATCGCCAACCGTAGGTTAAAATTTAAGTAGTTAAACAACCACTTGACTATTATGTTAGACAAGATAAATTAAAAAGTCAAGTAGCTATTTAACTATTTGACAAGTAGCGCGATCGCGGACGAACGATGATGACACACAATAATCTAGACCAGCCCAAGTCCCTACCTGTAGCTGAAGTGGACGATAGCTGTCGTCGGGCAAAAATCTTTGCAGCCCTTGCCGACCCCACCAGATTGAAAATTGTCGAGTTACTCGCCCATGCTGGAGAATTGAGCGGTACGGAGATTGCGCAAAAATTAAGTATTAGCCTTGCCCTCTTCTGCCACCACTCTAAAACTCTAGCGGAAGCAGGGTTGCTCGATATTCGCAAGGAAGGGCAGACAAAATATAACTCTTTGAATTGGGAGTTACTCAATGCTTGCCTGCAAAGCTTGATGAGAGGGAGCGCACGAGCAGTGACCAGTGACCAGTGACCAGTGACCAGTGACCAGTGACCAGGGACCAGTCAACAATCCACTACAACCTACACCCTACACCCCTTCTTCACGCACCACGCACCACGCACCACGCACCACCCAACTACCAACTACCAACTACCAATTACCACTCTCTCCTTGATAAAACTCCAAATATCTGCATAAAACTTCAAGCTAATTAACTTTAATTTAGCTAATTCTTACGAGAAACTACAATTTTCATTCTTACGATTAAAGACAAGATAAGGTCGGATTAAAGACGGGATAATTCTCTACAACATTATCCATTGTCTACTCACGATCGTGCGGCTTCTCATAAAAGAATCCGCGTAGGAGGTTGTATGAATGAAAATGTCAGAGCGAGTACGCGCAATGTTGCAATTGTCGGTCCTTATTTGAGCGGAAAAACAACTTTGCTCGAAAGTTTGTTATCGGTCACAGGAGCTATTACTCGTAAAGGTAGCGTCCGCGACGGTAACACCGTAGGAGACAGTGCAGCGGAAGCGCGCGATCGCCAAATGAGTGTAGAAGTGAGCGCCGCTAGTACCGAGTATGAAGGTGTCCGCTTCACATTTGTTGACTGTCCGGGTTCAGTCGAATTTGCTCAAGAGACATATAACGCTCTCATGGGCGTAGATGCAGCAGTTGTTGTTTGCGAGCCAGCAAATGATAACAATGAAAACGGTTTGCGTCAGAAGGTACTTACCCTCGCTCCCTTATTTAAATTTCTTGACGATTGGGAAATTCCCCATCTCGTATTTATTAACAAAATGGATCGGGTTAGCAACAATTTCATGGATATGTTGCACGCCCTTAAAGCTGTTTCCAAGCGTCCGCTCGTACCGCATCAATATCCCATTATTCAAGACGAACAGCTAACTGGATTTATCGATCTAGTCAGCGAACAAGCATATCAATACCACTCTGGCGCACCAGCCGATCCGATTCCATTGCCAGCATCTTTAAAGGCACAGGAACAGGCAGCTAGAGCGGAAATGTTGGAAGAATTAGCCAACTTTGACGACCATTTATTGGAAGAACTTTTAGAAGAGATCGAGCCGCCTCAAGAAGAAATTCTGCAAGACTTGAAATTAGAACTAGGGGCAGATTTAGTCGTTCCAGTATTTTGTGGAGTTGCAGACCGAGATTTTGGAGTTAGACCGCTTTTAGAAGCACTGTTACGAGAAGCACCTGAACCACAAGACACTGCTCAACGACGAGGGCTTGGCGCTACTGCTGAAACTCCCATAGCCCAAGTATTGAAAACCTATTACACGCCCCAAGGAGGCAAACTTTCCCTAGTACGGGTATGGCAGGGTAAGTTAACCGATGGCATCGTATTGAATGGTACTCGCGCTGGCGGGATTTATCGGCTACTAGGACAACAACAAAACTCGATAAATGAAGCTGAAGCTGGTGAAATTGTTGCCCTCAGCCGCTTGGATGGCGTAAAAACTGGCGACACCATCTCAGCCAACGGACAAGCCACAGAACTACCTAAAGCAGATATACTCAGACCAGTTTATGCCTTGGCGATCGCCCCGGAAAAACGCAACGACGAAGTCAAATTGAGTGCAGCGTTGACTAAGCTGTTAGAAGAAGACCCATCTTTAATGTGGGAACAGCACGGTGATACCCACGAAGTGATCCTGTGGGGACAAGGCGAAATTCACTTGCAAGTAGCCCTCGATCGCCTGCGTCGGAAGTATAACTTACCAATGGGGACTCATCTACCACAAGTACCCTATAAAGAAACCATTCGCAAGCCTGCTGCTTCAGTTCACGGGCGCTACAAGCACCAGTCAGGAGGACACGGGCAGTTTGGCGATGTTTACCTAGATATTAAACCGCTTGGACGCGGAGAAGGCTTTAATTTTAGCGAAAAGATTGTAGGTGGCGTTGTCCCGAAGCAATATATTCCTGGCGTTGAAGTTGGTGTGAAGGAATTTTTGGTACACGGTCCTTTAGGTTTTCCCGTAGTTGATGTTGCCGTCACCTTGACCAACGGCTCTTATCATACAGTTGATAGCTCCGAGCAAGCATTTAAACAAGCGGCACGGCTAGCTATGCAAACGGGAATGACTCAGTGCGAACCGACGCTATTAGAACCGATCGCCTCAATTGAAGTCAATACGCCCAGCGAATTCACCTCCAAGGTGATGCAACTGGTGAGCGGGCGACGGGGACAAATTCTCGGCTATGAAGGAAGATCTGATTGGTCTGGGTGGGACAAGCTGATTGCTTACTTACCTCAAGCCGAGATGCAGAACTTCATTGTCGAGTTGCGATCGCTAACTCTAGGTGTTGGTTCCTTCCAGTGGCAATACCATCACTTGCAAGAAGTTCCTGACAAGTTAGCCGAGCGAGTTTTGGCAACTGGCAGTAACGGTAACGGCAACCGTTGATGCATCAGGCTTGATTACCTTTGCTGAAAAGATCTGTCGTTTTCGATTAGATAAATTACACGATCTGTAGGGGCGCACAGCTGTGCGCCCCTACAAATATGCTCTTGTCTGCGAACAGCTTAGAATTGAGGATACCAGACAGAACAGCGCTCAACTTTTTTCTATGATGAATTCACAAACTTGGTTTATTGTCAAGCTAGCGGACGGTCATTGTCAAATTGTTTCTGACGAGCAAGTGAATATAGAGCCAGATGCAGAAGCAAAAGAACGTTGGGGACCGTTCCCATCTCAAGCAGAAGCGATCGCCCGTCGCGTTGGACTCATCCGTGCCGGAAAATGCCAGCCTATGTAATCGGTGGGGAACACTTTCTCCCTACCTTGTAGCAGAGTTCCCCTTAGCTGCAATTTGCTTCTTTAATATGTCTAGTGCCTTAGCATATTGCGGGTCTGATGGCGTACCAACTTTGTCGCGATTTTGTAGAAACAACGCCTGTTTTTCTTTATCCGTCAGCGATACTACTACATTAGGAGCAATCCCAGACTTATTGATGTCGCGCCCGTTGGGGGTAAAGTACTTCGCTATAGTCACAGCTAAGCCAGAACCATCTCCCAAGCTGCGTACCGACTGTACCAACCCTTTACCAAAAGTTTTTTCTCCAACTAAAACCGCGCGTTTGTTATCCTGTAGCGCCCCAGAAAGAATTTCACTGGCGCTTGCCGAACCGTCATTTACTAGTACGACTAGGGGTTTATTAGTTAATGGATGGTGGTTAGACCTTTCAATGTCTTGCTTCCCTTGTCGGTTCTTAGTGGAAACAATAACCCCGTCTTCCAGCCACATTTGAGCAATTTCTATGCTGGACAATAACAACCCACCAGGATTGTTACGTAAATCCAAAATATAACCGGATACCTGTTTCTTTTCTAAATTTTTAATTGCATCGCGCATTTCCGTGGCAGCATTGGCACTGAACTGATTTAAGCGAATGTACCCTATACCACCTGTTGGGCTATTCTGGTAGCTGTAACGCACTGGATGAATTTCAATTCGCGCCCGTTTTATCCGAAAATCCTTCTGCTGTCCGTTGCGCAAAATCGTGATTTGTACTTCTGTACCTGGTTGTCCCCGAATCAGCGACACTGCTTGATTCACATCCATTCCCTTAGTGCTTTTACCATCAATTTTGACGATTGTATCCTTAGCAAGAATTCCGGCACTGAAAGCGGGTGTATCTTCAATTGGGGCAATTACAGTTAATTGCTTTGTTTTCTCATCTTGGGCGATTTGAATGCCAATTCCCGTTAGTTCTCCAGAAGTATCTACCTGCATATTCTTGAATTCTTCTGGATCCATAAATCGGGTATATGGATCTTTGAGCTTTTCTAGCATTTGTCGGACTGCTTTGTATGCATCCTCTCGATTGGCATAAGAGCGGCTCAAGTACTCTTTGCGTACAGCTTGCCAATTGACCTTGTTGAAAGTCCCGTCTACATACTGCCGATCGATTATTTGCCAAACTTCATCGACTAATTCTTTCGGACTTTCACGAAAGAAAGCTTGAGTTTGAGAGCGATCGCTAAAACTGGCAACTGCGGCAGTCGAGAGCATCACTGCTGTTGCACCCAAGAAAATTCCACGCTTATTCATGATCGTATTGACACTGCACAGCCGGAGAACAAAGCAAACCAAGTAAGCCCAATTTAACACAGGGCGCTCAGACAGTGACCAGTTTTGACAGTGACCAGTGACCGCAGCAGACAAACCTTGGTCACTGGTCACTGCTTACGGATCGACCCAGCGATCGTCTGCCTTAATTAAGTTAATCAATTCTTCCACTCCTCGATCTTCAGGAACGCGCTTGATTTCTTCTCGACCGCGATAGAGAGAAATGTAACCAGGTTGCTTCCCTACATAGCCGTAGTCCGCATCCGCCATTTCCCCTGGACCATTGACTATACAACCCATAACGGCGATATCTAAACCTGTTAGGTGCTTTGTTGCCTCTCTAACTTTATGCAACACTTCCTCTAAATTAAACAGAGTGCGTCCGCAAGAAGGACAAGCAACGTACTCTACCATTGTTTTCCGCAAACCTAAAGATTGCAGAATGCTGTAACAAACGGGAATTTCTTTTTCTGGCGCTTCTGTCAGCGATACGCGGATGGTATCGCCAATCCCTTCAGCTAACAGTGTCCCAATCCCAGCTGTAGATTTGATTCGACCGTATTCGCCATCTCCAGCTTCCGTCACGCCTAGATGCAAGGGATAGTCCATGCCTAGCTCATTCATCCGCTTAACCATCAAGCGATTGGCAGCGATCATCACGGGCACTCGCGATGCTTTAAGAGAAATCACTAAGTTACGAAAGTCCAGCGATTCGCAAATCCGAATGAATTCCAGGGCTGATTCTACCATTCCTTCTGGGGTGTCGCCGTAGGTAAACAGCATTCTTTCTGCCAGGGAGCCGTGATTCACGCCAATCCGCATGGCTTTACCCTGGTCGCGCAAGCAGACTACCAGTGGTTCCAAAGTTTGGCGAATCTTGTCGCCAATTTCCTCGAATTCTGTTTGACTGTACTCAGTGCGATTGGATTTAGGTTTTTCAAATACGTACAAGCCAGGATTGATCCGCACTTTATCGATGTGCTTGGCAACTTCCAAGGCAATTTTCATCCCATTATGATGCACGTCAGCCACGATTGGAACTGGTTGGTATGAGGCATACAACTTTTGTTTGATTTCTGCTAAGGCTTGAGCGTGTGCCATACTTGGTACGGTGACGCGGACTATTTCGCAGCCAATTTCATGTAGGCGACGAATAGCAGCAACGGAACCATCTATGTCCAGGGTGTCTTCGTTGATCATGGATTGCACCACCACTGGATGACTACCACCAATCGTGACGTTTCCTACCTGAATCGGACGAGTCTGGCGGCGATGAATAGTAGTATCAGTGGAAAGTTCGCCAGAAGAAGATTTTACTGTAGCTGGGTTGGGGAGAGTCTGCATAACCTATTGGCTGAATTTTTGTAGCGAGATTATCAGATGAGTCTATCTGTCTCTCAGATTGCCACAAATTAGGGGCAGGGGGCTAGTTATCAGTTATTAGTTGTTTGTGAAGAGCGGTGATAGGTAGTTGTTGATTATTGGTTATTGGTCACTGGTCACTGGTCACTGCTTCTTGCTCCCTGAGTTAATAGCTGCTTCAAAGCTAGCCAGATAAACAGGGGCATGGTGGTAGTATATCTTTTCCAGAGTCTACGTGGTTCTTGAATTAATCTGTAAAACCACTCCAAACCAAAGTTTCTCATCCACAAGGGAGCGCGTTTGTGAATTCCTGCATACACTGGAAATACTCCGCCTACACCAATCATAACGGCATGAATTTTGTCTTTATGTCGATCCATCCAGTATTCTTGCTTCGGACATCCCAGAGCCAAAAATACAATGCCAGCTCCACTATCATGAATTTTTTGAATAACTGCTGCATCTTCTGCTCTCGTGAGCGGACGGAATGGTAGTGGCTCCATTCCAGCAATTTCTAAAGCGGGAAAGTCACGCTCTAAGTGCTTTCGCATCTGTTTTAATATGGAAGCTTCCGAACCAAGAAAAAAAACTTTTATCTGACGCTGCGAAGCCTGTTGGCAAATAGATAACATAATATCTAGCCCAGCAACGCGATTTTGATGTTGCGCTCCCATTAGTTTCATCATCCATACTAAGGGCATACCATCAGGAGTAATTAAATCTGCACGATTTAACACTGCATGAAATTCTGGATGCCAGTAGGCTTCTGCCAGCATATGGACGTTTGCCACGCATACAAATCGGCTAGCACGACTGCTAGCCCACTCCAACATCATTTCTATTTGGCGATCGAAAGGTGCTATCGTGATTGGTGAGCCAATCACACAAATTCTAATTTGAGGAATTTCAGCCGGAATAACTTCTAACTCCGATTTATTGACTGGAGTATGAAACGATTGAGTGATGGCTAGACCGGGAAAATCCGATGCTATTGGTTGGATTAACTCCACTGCTTCTACTTTATTTGTTGTATCGAATCTCATTTCCCTGAACTCTTCACTTGAGTCATTACCATGAATGACAGTATAGTTTGAAAGTAATTTATAGCATTGCTAATCATTGATTATTTGCGTTTTTAACGATAAAAAAAAGATTTCAAATCCATCAAAATTATAGTTTTTACTAGAAAAACTTTGGAAAAGTATTGATTTTCTTTCCCCTATTTTGATAACTCATGATTTATTTGATTAAATTCAATTTGCATGTTAAATGAGTCATAGAAGTGATGAAAAAAATATAATGATTACCGATTAAATAATAATCAACAGAAATAATAGCACCTATAGATTTGAGAAATTGCTACACGTCTTCTCAAAGTACGGTGGGATTGATGAGAACTGCCTTGAACATTATTTATATGTCTAAATTTATACCAAAATTTACTGACAAGCAATAGTAGTTTAGCAACTTCATTAAAAAATAATAATTGCTCAGTCATGGTATGATTAGTACCCAGCTATAGTAGCAGATTTGCTTCTATTTAATAGCTCGTAGATTGCTCGATCGCAAAACTCTGAAGATACAGAATTATGATAGCCGTCTCAAGCGATTGGTTTGCCATTGCAGACCGACAAGAATAGCCATAAAGAGCATGTAACCAGGTTCTTCTATTTGAGTGAAAATTAATCCAAAAACAAATATAGTTAGGAGAAAAAACCGAGAAAGATCGTCCGAACACAGCCTGCACCAAACAAGAAATGCAAGATAAAAATAAGCTCCTAACCCTAGCAGACCCAAATCTCCCCAAATTCCTGCCCAACCAAAAAACGGCGAAAACATGCTAGATTTATCGCCAAACCAGCTTGCTCCTACCACACTCCATACGGCTTCGCTCACGGAAAGTTGAGTTGCTCCTAAAGGGGAGAGCAGATCCCAATAATCACGCAGCATCCACCCCCCTAAACGTCCGATCGTGTGACCGGGACCAAGCCCCAATAAAGGGTTGAGCGGAGAATGATAGAAAGAAGGAATAATTGAGAATCCTACTAGTTTAAGCTTCATCCCCTCTAAAGTCATATCGACGCTCCAAGCGAGAAACCCATTATTTGCCAACCAAACTGCGATAAATACAGCTAAAATTGCTCCAATCGAGTATTTTACAAATTCTGTAATATCTTTTAATTTAGTGCAAAAAAGAAGTACGAGAGCAACTAAAAATACTGCTAGAACTTGTTTGGCATCTGATACTAATACGTGAACGATAGTAGCAATAAATACAGAGGCTCGCAGCCAAAGTGGACGTTCTTTAGCAATACATAAATAGTACGTACCAAATGTTAATGAAACTGAAGCACCAACAACATGACCAGAACCTTGGTTTAAAAACACTCCTTTAATATTGTCTTCTAAACCTTCCTGAAGATGTAAGTTGAGAACAAAGCGCTGGAGCAAAGCAAGCAGGAGATTGATAAAGCCAAAACGCACTAACCAACAGTGCAGTTTTTCCGTGCTAGTTAAAGACATGGGAATGCAGGCGATCGCTACTATAAGTAAGAACGGCTCGGTCAGCATTAAATAATTGAGAACTACATTAATTAATCCAGCATTATTGAGTAGTCCACTAGCACACATTAAGATGAAAAATATTAATAAACCTAAGAGAATTTCTTGGACGATGGTAAGCTGACGCTGGCTTTTAGAGCGAGCTTTGACAAGAGCAATACCACAGGCAAGTGGAACTGTAGCAAAGTGTAAAAAATTAATTGCTGCGGGTACTCCTAATGCCTCGATGATACGGGCAAAATAAGCAGTAGCAAATGCCAATAGTACAATTGTGGAACTTTTAATTAATCCCTTGCGTTGTTGCTGACACGCCGCCTCTACTTTCATCGATCGACCTCTAGATACAAGCACCAGAGCGCGCTGTATACTGCTACATGTAAGTTAGACATGAGGAGCTAAGGTATAAATTTCCATCATGCGACGATAGTTTTCCTCCGCAGTATACTTAGTCTCAAATTCAGCCCTAGCTGCTTGGCGCATCTGCATCAGTTCTTCTGGATGTGATAAAGCCCACTCTACTTGCTCTACGAGGTCTTGGGTGTTACCTGGAAGAAAATGAAGTCCGGTTTGCCCAGGCGTAACTAACTCGGCGATCGCACCAATTGCTGAAGCTACTACAGGAGTTCCCTTGGCAAAAGCCTCGATCGCAACTCTGCCAAAAGTCTCGTACCATTCAGAAGGAAAAATCAACAAAGTAGCTTCTCCCATTAACTCGTAAACCTCTTCCAACGGTCTGCGTCCTAGCCACTCCACTCCTGGTACGCGCTTTGTTGCCTCAATAACTTGAGGTGCTAACGGTCCATCGCCAACAATTTTCAAAGGGATTTTTCCGCCCAATTGTTCCCAAGCAGCTAGTAGCGTCCCTAAACCTTTTTCTGGCGAAAGCCGCCCGACAAAAATAGCGTATCCACCACGTCCTGTTCCTGGTGCGGGAGCGGGATGTAGAAAATTAGTTTTAAATTGAATTTTTTTCTCCGGTAAGCCACCTTGAACGAATTTCTGCAAAGCAAAATGGCTATACGCTACGAATACATTTACTGTTTTTGTCCAAGTACACATCATCGAGTGCAAGTTCACCATTGCCGCTACAACTCCACTCGCAGTTTGACTATCTCGGTAGCAACCGCGAACGATGCCAGGTATAGCACCGCATTTTCCCAAACAGTCTTCGCAAATCTTGCCATCGCGAAAAAACAGAGCATTGGGGCATAAGAGACGATAATTGTGCAAAGTTTGGACGACTGGTACACCTTCATCTTTCATGGCGTGATACGCGGCTGGAGAAATCAGAGGAAAAGTGTTGTGGAAATGAGCAACCTCTGGTCGTTCCTGGCGGACGATCGCCCGTAGGTCGCGGTATACATCGTTATTCCAGATTGTTTTTTTCGCCAGAGTTAGAGGATTCATCCCCTCAACGCGATCGTTGTGAATCGTGTAGCGATGTACTTGATGACCGCGTGTTTCTAAAAGAGCCGATTCGGTAGCAAAGATTTGTTCTTCACCACCTGGTTGTTGGTAATAGTTATGAACTGTGAGAATACGCATGGGGAATTGTTTGTCGATTGAGAATGTTGTCGTAGCACTGAACTAATTGCTGACCCTTATTTGCCCAGTTGAACAGCTCGTTTGCCCTCTTCTGTCCTGCCTTGCCCAATTCGGCACTCAGTTCAGCATCGTTTGCCAGACGAGACATAGCATCAGCAATACCTGCAACAGCTTGCTGAGGTTCGATTGCGGGGACTTTAAAACCTGTTGCCTCGGTGACCTGAACCGCTGGTCCACCTAAATCGAGACAGACAACCGGACGACCTGCTGCCATTGCTTCTAAGCAGACAAATCCTCCAGATTCGTGCAAACTAGGATGAATCAATGCTCGTGCATCTGCCATCATTTGCCAGATGCGATCGCGGGACATCTCAGGGCAGAACATGACTTGAGAGATAATCCCTAACTCTTGGGCGAGAATTTGCAGCCGTTTTCGTTCGGGTCCGTCTCCCACAATCCAATATTCGGCATCAGAGGGTAAATCTGCTTGAGCAAAGGCACGTAGTCCCAGGTGAAACCCCTTCCAATGCAACAATCTACCAATAGAAATAAACCGAACTGGGCGATCGCTAGAAATATAACTCTGACTCAGACGGGCGATCTCTTCTGGGAGTAAAGCGACTTGGGAAAGGACTTTGACGTTTTTCGCTCCCATTTGAGAGAGTTGTCGCGCCGTATCCTCAGTAGTTGCCCAAGCTAAGACAGAGCGTCTGGCTGTCAAACGAGCAAACGGATCGAGTTCTCCTAAACGACGAGAGAAGTCACGCAGTATTTCGTAGACCTTACCTTTCCAGCTAAAATCTTGCCAAAAAGCCTTTGGTGCAGTTTCGCCGCCGCCCACAGGACCCCAAATGAAGGGAACTGGTATCAGAGAGAGGAAACTAGGACTAGAGTACTTAACAAAAGTAACGTGCTGAATTAAGTCGAAGCCAATTTGACGATGCAGTTGACGGGCAACAAAATAAGCTTGAATCTGCCAGAGATAGTAGTGGATTTGGAAAGCTCCATTGCCCCACTTCCAACCGCCACCCCAGATTGGTAAGGTGAAATAGATAAAATGCAGGTTGGAGACTGGATGACGGACTAACTCTGCTTCAATTGCCTCGCGACCGTCATCAGGTCGAGTTAGTACCCAAACTTGATGATATTTGGCAACCTCTCGAACTGTGTTCCAGCCTACCCCTAGTTCAGTTCCTCGACCTGGTTCGCAGGCATAGGCAGACAATAGAATCTTCATCGACACAGTACCTCTTGGCGGACTAACCCAGTGGTAGAGAAATCTAAATATTGCTGAGCGATTTTCAAATACTGAAAGTCTCGCGCCCGTTTACGCGCCTGGTTTTGATAATGCTGCTTGAGGCTGGAGTTGCTGAGGATTTGCAAAATTCCTGTTGCCAGTGCTTCTGAATCTCCAGCAGCTACCATCATTCCGTGCTTCCCATATTCGATCAGATCCTTCGATCCGCCCGGGGCATCGTTGACGACAACAGCCGCACCGCAAGCCATTGCTTCTTGTAAAGCGATCGGACATCCTTCCCAAGCGGATGCGAGTACGAATACGTCACAGGCAGACATGTATCTGTAAGGGTTGCGGTCGTATCCCGGCATCGCTACGCAATCTTCAATTTGGAGTTCGTAGCACAGGTTTTCTAGTTGCGATCGCAAGGGTCCTTCACCCAAAATCAACAATCTGGCAGGCTGAATCTTGACAACGCGGGCAAAAGCACGCAGCAATACATCGAGTTGTTTTTGCTTGGCTAGACGAGCTACCGTAACGATGGTTGGTGTTTCAGAGTCTAGAAACCAGGGGTGATCGGTTGGTTTTTTCGCTAGTTGTTGCACGCGATCGAGGTCAATGGGGTTGAAAATGACCCGCATCGGAATACGCGGTGGCACTTTAATTGTTTCAACTAAGTCGGCGATCGTATCTTGAGAAACGGCAATTAAGCCATCACCATAGGGATACGTGTACCGCATTAGCATCGGCAGAGATTGCAGGTGCAGTTTATCTTGATGCTCGATGCCTGTTTCTAAGCTAATAATATTGTGTTCGCCAATAATAATTTGGCTATCAATTCCTGATAGATACCTTGCCCAAATTGCCGTGATATTAAAATACCAAGGCATTGGAAAGATAACATCTGGTTTACTTTGTTTGAGATAGCGAACAGTTGGGAGTAGAGAAAAAGCCGTGCGTTGAGTATTGAGAGTAACTATATTAATGTTTGGATATTGCTCTTTTTCTGCTTGAGTTGCCTTTAAAACCACAAACTCACAATTGATTCCTAATTCCTGAAAGCCGCGCGAGAGGGCAGTTCCTAAGCTAGTGAACGCACCACCTCCAATATCATGCGTCAGGATAGCAACTTTTTTCATAGTCATAAATTTCAATTATTTAAAACTAGGTTTGTCACCTGAACTAGGCATTTTGATGCTGCTTCTGGGGTATATTGACACATGATTTGTTGCGATTTTTTACCCATGTCTGCGATCGCCGTCGGGCGATTGATAAACTGACACATGAGTTCGGCTAGTTTTTCCGGCTGATTGGGGTCAAATACATAGCCATTCTCACCATGCACTATCAGTTCTGACGTTCCCGCACCTGTAGAACATAAAATTGGTTTACCCATCAGCATTGCTTCTAGTACCACCACACCCCAAGTATCTTCTAGCGTTGGTAGTACGAAGACATCAGCATTGTGAAAATAAGCACTGATGAGGTTGTAATCTACTCTGCCTACCCACTGGATGCAGTCAGTCAGATGATTCTCTTGAGCGAATTTTTCTAGTTCTTCTTGTTGCGATCCATTGCCTATAACTTGTAATGTGTATTCTCGATAACCTTGTTGCTGAAGAATCTGGCAGGCTTCTAGCAATATCTGTAATCCTTTTCTGGGAATAATATGTCCGACGAAAAGAAAAACTGGTCGCTGGATTTGAGAATTATTTAACTCAAGATTTTCCTGAATTGCTAAAGTTTTGGTGTCGGGAATTTCGTAAGGCTGAACGAAAACGCGGCTGTCTTTAGCGTTAAGAATATCTACTAGATAGGCTTTTCCAGCATGACTGTTGGTAATGCAAGCATCGGCAAGCTTGACCATTAGTCGCCGAACTAATAAACGTAATGCTGAATTGCGATAGTCTACACTAGGCGAACTACCTTCATAGGCAATGATGACTCGCCACCAACAAAGCGGTTTTAATAGGAGTGCTAGAATTGTCCAAATGCCAAAAGAACTAGAAAATATGGCATGAGGTCTAAGCCGAAGCAAGTGGAAAATAATACTGGGAGACAGATATGTGAAATTAGATCCGTAGCTTGTCGTTTCTCGCGCCATTTCTAGCACATGAAATTTACCGATAACTTCTACTACAAATGAGTTGTCAAATCCTCGTGCAAAACCAGGAAAAAGTCCAGTAAATACTTTAGTTTGAGGAAATATCTGTGTAAATTGGCAAAGCGCTGGCTGCCAATAAAACCACGCAACAGGCAACAACCACGCAATCCGAAAATTATGACTACGATCCACCTAAGGATACCTCTAGAAATACAAATATCAACTGCAAAGTGCAGCCGGAGAAGATTACTACCTAGCTGATTTGAATAACTTTGAATAATATCTTTGCATCTGTCTCTGATGGCGTTTTTAAAGATGTCATCAGAAGATAAGACTTAAAAATATATTTATAATGTAACTATCTTTACACCGATCGGCTTGTTTTTTTACCAATTTTACGTAAAATTTGAATTCTACGAGAATATACGTAGCATTCTTAAAGAAGAAGTAAAATTTGAACTATATCATGTACGGGAAGCCGATGGCGATCGCCACAAATAACTTCTGTAGGCTGCAAAGGCGATTGCTGTTTGTACTTGGTTTAAGTATTCCAGTTAATAAAACGCGCATAAATATATGCAACTAACTCATTAATCAATTTCCGCACACCTGCACTGTAGCGCCACCAGTATTTTGGATCGTAATCGATGGGTGGCATGGCAATAATACCGACTTTAGTATTGGTTGAAGCTAGTGCTTGACGATACAGCAGCCAGCTTCGTCTAGCATGTAAATCGAGTGTTAGTAAATCAATCGATTTTATTGGTGTATTTGCCTTTTCTAACCACTGTTTAAAAGCAATAGCAGAAGCATAAGTTCGGTCTTTACGTACTTCTGGTGTCGGGACGGGAACGATTTTTTCTGACTCTAATCCTAACGTTTTTAAGGTTGCTGCTGCTAGCTCGGCATAATTTTTATATTCAGCTAAGTAGCATCCTCTTTCAATCGGAATACCTGTAGTCACGATCTGGCGATAGGAACCGCGTTTAAATCTAGCTAGTGCCTCTTTAACTGCATAGTCTGGTAGCCAGCCTTCAATGACCAAAACTTCAGCGTTAACTGGTTGATTAACAGCTAGAAATGAAGGTAAGTTACTAATACTGACAGTCAATAAAGTTAAAGTTAATAAGATCAAAAATAACCATCCCCATACCGTAGGCAACCATATTTCTTGTTGTCGAATGAGAGTGATATTTAGTAGTTTGAATTGCGATCGCTTTTTAGCAGCCATTAAAAATGTAGTTTTGCATAGCTTAGGGTGTAGAATCTACTTTAATCCAAAATTCGATTTCAGTCGTCAACTCTTCAAACTTAGTAGGATTAGGCGAATAGAATTCGCGACTAGAAAAACTAAGTCCGCGCAGGCGGACTACAGATATAGCCTTTTTCAATTCGATGAAATACAAGATCTGTAGGGGCGCACAGATGTGCGCCCCTACGAATGTATCGCATCATAACGAGAATCGCTATAAGTGAGTTTCAAACCATGTTTTGTGAGTTTTTCTAGCGCAGGGGTAACTTCTACTGGCTATCTACTGTTGCTGTCTTTTGTGTCTTTAAATAAGCAAACACGGATTTATCACCAATATCAGGTGGAATTGGTTGTACTGCTTTACGAATGGCAAAGATAACGAATAGTACAGCCCACGTACCAAGCATGATTTGTTCCCACTGGAGCGGTAAAATACCGCTTAAATGTCCTAACAATAGAATTGGTACTAGAGGTGTGAGAAATTTGGTTTCAAACCGATTAAAACAAAATGCCTCTTTGAAGTAAATTCCTGTGAGCGCTGCAAAAATAAAGCCAACACCCAATAAAGTTATTGGATGTTCGTAAACCGTGACAGCAAGTGGCGTACTATTACTCAATGCGATCGCGACTGCGGCGATCGTCCCGATCGCCCAAAATATTTGTAGGACGCGATGCAATACTGCCAGATATATATGAATAGTTAGTAAGCTAACACCCAATGCACCGCAAAAACAGAAAAATAGGGGTGTGAGTGCTGGAAAAACACCGGGATGAGGGTTCGACAGAACTAGAGTACTACCAATTGCAAAGCTGAGGGCGGCGATCGCTAAGCCAGTTCGATAGATAATAACACCGAGGCGATCGCTTTTATCGATTGTAAACTCACCAAACTGACCTTGATATGTTTCGGATACTATTTGTTGAGTCATAACTTATCTCTCACTAATAACCACTTCTACTCTATCTCCCCAATGCTGCTGCAATTGTAACTGGGCATTGCCGCAATTGATGGCAATTTCTACCCAGCCATGACTACCAACTAAGGCGAGTGCCGCTTCAGGAGAGACGTTGCTGTATGTTTGACACCCTGGGACGATTCGTTCGCCTAATCGTACTGTCCAAGTTCGATTTTCCACGTCGCTACCAGGAATATTAGTGACTAAATTGCCAAAGCGATCGATATATTGGATGCAACCAATTATTTCTGTAGGAGTATAGATTAACTGGGGTAAGTCTAACTGTAGTAGCGTAGCAAGATCGATCGTTCTCCCCAATTCTCTTAAGGGAACTCCACTCGCAAGATGCGCCCCTACTGGGGCAAAAATATCTCGTCCGTGAAAAGTCTTTGAGAGTTGGGGAGTGCGCCAGTATTGAGAATGAGTCAGTTCTACAACGGCGATCGCAGGGCTTTGACTCAATACGCCGCTAAAAATTCCATTATCTGGTCCCACTAAGAATCCATGCTCGAATTCTATGGCGATCGCGCGTCTATTGCTACCTACCCCAGGATCGACTACAGCCACATGCACGGTTCCATCAGGAAAATAGCCATAGGCATCCAACAAGCAAAATCTAGCCGCAGCGAGATTCTGGGGCGGGATCTCGTGAGTAATATCGATAACTGTCAGCTTAGGGTTCACTTGGGCGATCGCACCTTTCATGACTCCTACATACACGTCACTGAAGCCAAAATCACTGGTTAAAGTCAAAATCCGGTTTGAATTCATCTGTATTACAGGCATTTGCTGGAATATGTCTTAAAAATGTTTAAATTTATTTCTGTAGCTATTGTTACTAAAATTTCTCTATGTTAGGATAAATCAACATAAACAAGATAAGTAAAAATAATGTTCTCTATGAGCAGAAATAAACAACAAGCTGTAAAACAAGCCGCCGAAGCTCACCGTCAGAATATTCAAAAAAGTCTACAACATCGTTTAGATGTTGCCAGAGCTAACGGAGATGAGAATCTCATCCGCCAGCTAGAAGCAGAAATGAGATACTTCAACTGAAGTTGCAACTAAGTTTTTGTCACAAGGTTTGATGCCACTGACTTGAGAAATTACAAACAACCGATAAAATACTGACATTCGCGGGATGCATCTTAAGTGCATCCTTTTTGTTTGCATATCCTTTATTTAACTATCCGCGCGATCGCGTTCAGAACACTAAGCATCAATTGGGAATAGCTATACTGGTTGGTTAAAGTTCCTACTCAAACACCAACTTAACTGAGGATATGCCTATGCCACCGGATCTATCAGCCGTGATGACAGACGTATGGCACGTACTAACTAAAAATAATCGTTGGATGAGCTGGAATTTGTTTCTAGCTTTTGTTCCTTTAACTTTGAGTGCGTGGCTATTTCTTAGAGGAAGTCAAAAGCGGCGTTGGCTATTTTGGCTATTATTTTTGGATTTGTTGACTTTCTTACCGAGTGCGCGTCATGTTTTAACTAATATATTACGTTTCAATATGAGTATCGTTACATCCGAGCTAATATGGGTCGTACCCTTAGTTTGTATTCCTTTATATCTCTTATTTATCTCATCCGCTAGAGAGCATTGGCAAACTTTTAACTGGTCAATTTTATTTTTAGTATTTTTTGCTTTTTTACCGAACGCACCGTATGTTTTAACTGATATCATTCATTTATATCGAGATATTAGAGATATTCACTCAGTTTGGCTAATTACTTTGGTTCTCATCCCAGTATATGTATTATTTATGGGAGCTGGATTTGAGGCATACGTACTATCTTTAATTAACCAGGGGTCTTATTTACAAAGAATTGGTAAAAGTACGTGGATTTTGGGCACAGAGCTGATCGCTCACGCTTTGTGTGCAATAGGAGTCTATTTAGGTAGATTTTTGCGGTTTAATAGTTGGGATTTTATCACCCAACCCGATATTCTCCTTACTGCTATAGTTGAAGATTTATTCGGCAAACGTCCGGTTGTTATTATGATTGTTACCTTCGCAGTTATTACGGGTTTGTACTGGCTGATGAAGCAGGTTACGCTTAGAATTATGGGAAAAAATCGTCTAGAAGCTATTTCTGCTCGCGAAGAAGGCAAAATCGATTCGTTGTAAAGTAGAGACGCAAAATTTTACGTCTCTATTGCTTTTACGCTCTATTCCTTTTATAAAGGAACCAATTCGGGAAAATGTAGTAATAGTTGATCGTTCGTCAGTTCTTCGCCAAATTGAGCGGGAGAAAACTGGACTTGAATTGCCCACAATCTTTTTTGATAGTGTAGATTAATCAGGGCTTTCAATCCAGCCTTCATCGCATTTATATCTGCCAGATTAGTTTCTAATTCCGGCACTTCTCCGTCATAAACTACACTCAGCATGACGACTAAGTTACGGGTAACGGGCAAGGAAAAAGCTTCATTTGTAGTAGCGGGGGAACTTAAATCTGGTTCGCTTAAGTAGCGTTGGGCAGAATCGGTAAATAATTCGTTGAAATAGTCGCTGGCTGCACCTTCATCCCAGAATACATCGCCTTCATTTGCCCCAGAGAGCCAATACTCGTCATATTGCAGTAAGCTTTGACAAATTTCTGCCAAACCTTCACCTACGACTTCAATATCGCCGTCAGCGTCTATGGCTTCCCTTGCCTGACGGTTGAGAATTCCTAATAGCGGTGCTACTTCTTGCCCTGCAAGATGGAGAAATATCCGACAGCCAACAAACCGAGTCCGCCCTGATATTCGATTAATCCGATCGCGCCATGAATTCATAATCTTCCCTCCATATCTTCTTACTCAATTTATCGCGCTCTCACAAATCTTTCTCCCCCTCGATCGCTAGATTTAAGGGAATTGACGGTAAGATCGGAAGCAAAATTGTCAAGTCATGAATATCGGTATTATCGGACTGGGGTTGATTGGAGGCTCGTTGGGCTTAGACTGGCGATCGCAAGGACACAAAGTTTTCGGTGTCAGTCGGCGCGAATCTACTTGCGCCCAGGCGATCGCTTGTGGTGCTGTCGATCGGGCTAGCGCCGATCTTGCCAGTCTCAAAACCGCAGAAGTTATTTTTATCTGCACTCCTTTGGCAGCGATTCGCCCTACCGTAGAACAACTGATTCCCCACATAGATCCAGCAACAGTTTTAACCGATGTCGGTTCGGTAAAAGCCCCAATTGTAGACGCGATCGCCCCTTTGTGGCACAACTTTGTCGGCGGACACCCAATGGCTGGTAAAGCCGAAAGTGGTATTGAAGTTGCCCAAACAGGATTATTTATCGGCAAACCTTATGCGATCGCCGCGATTGATACTACACCACCAACAGCCGTGAAGGTTGTCGAGCAATTAGCGCGATCGCTCCAAGCTACTATATATCATTGTCACCCAGCCGATCACGACCGCGCCGTCAGTTGGATTTCTCATTTACCAGTCATGGTTAGCGCCAGTTTAATTGCTGCTTGTGCCAGCGAACCTAACCCAGCAGTGCTGGAATTAGCACAACAACTTGCTAGTTCTGGATTTCGCGATACAAGTCGCGTTGGAGGTGGTAGCCCTGAATTAGGAGTGATGATGGCGCGGTACAATCGCCCAGAGTTGTTGCGATCGCTACAACAATATCGCGATCGATTAGATGAGATCGCGCAATTAATTGTACGAGAAGATTGGCAAGCTTTAGAAAAACAATTAAATTCAACTCAGCTAGCTAGACCAAAGTTTCTCCGAGAGTAATGTCACACTTTTGAGTTGCGAGATATTAGGTGAAATTTTAGTCACTTTTGGCAGATTCATCACTTGAACTGCCAATTCCACAATCTCTCAATCTGGAGTGAAATCAAATTCATCTCTAGACTTATTTCTGATTTCTACTCATTAAAGATAAGTTAAATCCGCTCGGAAGCTATAGAAAGTACTGGGCGAGATCGGCAATAGAAGAAATTTGGCAGCGATCGCAAATAGTTTCGGTTGACTGCTAAAAGCTCGATGGTAGATTGCAGGTTGCAATTATATTGTATTCCTAAGAATGCTTATATAACTACATAAATATAAATCGATACGTGTATTCTCGAAAATGCAGGAACATAAAAAGAGGCTAGGAGGTCTTAAATTTGGGAATGCTTTGTCTCCCATCTTCTGTATTCTTAATTTAGTAATTTATGTATATTGCAACACTGAAATTTACAGATAAATAACAGTAGATCTAAGGTTTATAACTCGTAGCGAAAAGTTATAAATCTATCTAGTATGTTTACATAGCTTAATGATATAGTAAGTATTTGTACTGCTGAGGGTAACTTCAATGCTAGACCCTGCTTTATGCGCTCGTCCTCTGAGCCAGTGGCTTGTCTTGAAGTCAACGCTTTCCCACTGGCTGATGACTCCCGTACTGGTTGTCATACCGCTAACAGCTTTCATTCTGCTAGTCAAATTTTTTCCCAAATGGCGTTGGAAGCGTTACATGTTGGTGATGGGAAGTTTATCGCTAGTAGCTTACTTTCTTGTTAGTTTTCCGGCTACAGTCGCGATCGCCAGTAAGGGATTAATTGCCTTTTTACCTGAAGATCCGGGTAGGAAAGCAGATGCGATCGTGATTTTAGGTCGCGGTGCGTACATGAGAAAGTCTAGAGTAGAGGTTGCTGCTGACCTGTGGAAAAGCAAACGCGCTCCCCTAATTTTTGCCAGTGGTGCAGGGGATGGAGCAGATATTGTGAAGATGCTCAAAACGGAAGGAGTCCCCAAGTCAGTATTGAAAGCCGAAAGTTGTTCTCAGACAACAGAAGAGAACGCACTATTTACAGCGGCGATGTTGCAACCGATGGGAGTGAAGCGAATCGTTTTGATCACGGACTCGCCACATATGATGCGATCGCTACTAACGTTTCGCAGTCTGGGGTTCACCGTTTTTCCCCGTCCTACTCCTTTGCCTGCAAACTTGCCACCAACAAGAAGGGCAATGATGATTTTCTACGAATACATGGGTTTATTTAACTATGGTATCAAAGGATACTGGCAGCCTCAGAATGCAGAAATGGAGCAAAACCCGTACATAGCTCAACAGCAAGCAGCAAACGGTTGAGAGTTATCAGTGACTAGTGACTAGTGGCTAGTGGCTAGTGGCTAGAATTGCTCCTCCGCTCTGCTCCCCTGCTTCCTCTGCTCCCCTGCTCGTGCGCTCCCTACTCCCTGCTCCCTTCATAAATCGGCAACTGTACCGTTAATGTTGCCCCCATACCCTCACCGTGGCTCTCTGCCCAAATTGTACCGCCATGTAGCTCGACTAATTGACGAGCGATCGCTAAACCAAGTCCTAAACCGCCGTAGGCGCGAGTCATGCTACTGTCTGCCTGTCGAAAATATTCAAATATGTAGGGGAGAAAATCTGCACTAATGCCTTTACCTGTATCGCTCACTTGGATTTGGGCGTAGTTGGTAGTTGGTAGTTGGTAATGGGTAATGGGTAATGGGTAATTGGTTGTGATTCTCCCCTGCTCCTCCGCTCCCCTGCTCCTCTGCTCTCTTCCCCCTGCTCCCAGCTCGTCCCTGCTCCCTGCTTCCTGCTCGTCCCTGCTCCCCACTCGTGCGAGCGAGATCTCTATCTGTCCGCCAGATGGGGTAAATTTAACTGCGTTAGAAAGTAAATTCCATACAACTTGCTGAAGACGGCTGCTATCACCCCGCACCATTCCTACATTAGGGTTCAAACTGAGTCCAATCTGAATTGATTTTGCTTCTGCTGCCAGAACTACGGTATCTAAGGCAGATGTAATTGTATTTGCCAGATCGACTATTTCCCAATTAAGTTTCAGCTTGCCCCTCAGAATGCGGGAGACATCTAATAGATCTTCGATTAATTGTGCTTGTAGCTTGGCATTGCGTTCGATGGTATCGAGAGCGCGATCGATTGTTGCAGGATTTAACTGATTTGTTCGCAGCAGTCGCGACCAACCTAAAATTGGGTTGAGAGGAGACCGAAGCTCGTGGGAGACGATCGCCAAAAACTCGTCTTTAACGCGGTTTGCTTTCTCTGCTGTTTCCTGAGCTACCAATGCTCGATCGCGCATCTGGCGATATTCTTGGACTCTAAATGTGAGATCTGTCACATCTTGAATTGATAATAGGGCGTAAAACTCATCCCCCTCTAAAGCAGGTAACGAGGTGACAGTTGTATGCTGAATGCGCATTTGCCCTTGGGGTAGAGAGGCGGGAATGACGTGTTTGTGTAACTGAGAAGAAAAGATTGTGGGGGGTCCCCCTTGAAATATTTGCTGCAAGCGGTTGGCATACTGAGTTTGATGAAAGTGGGGGTAGCGATCGCCGATACAAGTCCCTAACATTTCAGCTCTAGATAGCTTAGTCCATTCTTCTAAGCAGCTATTCCAGAACAAGATCGTTAGATCCGAACGCAAAATACAAGCCCCTAAAGGTACTTGGTCTAGAATACTAAAATTCTGCTGGGCTTGTTGCAGTTGCTGCATACTCAAAAATAAATGGCGATCGCAAAAAAATTCAGCGCTAAACTTGTATCTCTAATAACTATGACACTTCTTCGATCGCTGCAATGAGTTGGTCGAACGTTTGCAATTCAAATATAAAAATAAGATCGCCAATCACTTGAAGCTGTTCAATTGTAAAACTTGCTTGCGCCAATACAATTGTGGAGTCATCTGGTTCAACAGCAGCAAATAAATTTTCTACAGTATCTTCCGTGTATGTAGGAATTAAGTAATTCATCCGCTGCTTCAACAGATTGCCCAACGAACCGATTACCCCGTTAATGACAATGTTGCCCACTTCAGTTAAAGTGCCAATTTTTACTGCATCAAGATCGGGAGAGCCTAGATCTTCTCCTGTGAGAATAGATACGAGTGTTGATGCACTCTCGGTAGGAAATACTAGCTCTGCGCTGCCATTAATAGAGCCAGTAAATCCCAACCTTACAGTAGCTAAATAGTTACTATTAAATCTAGCAATTAATTCTTGCTGCAAATCTTCAACAGTCAATACCTGAATGAAGGGGATCTCCAGGCAGATGGGAAAACCAACCATTTCATTTAAGAGACTGGCAGCTCGACCCACGCCAATATTAATCAATTCTTTTATTGCATCAATTTGGTCTTCTGTCAACTGCTTCACGAGAGATCCTCTAGAAGCTAAAAACTTGTCGGACGGTCTGGCGTAGCTCATCTTCTTTTGGTGGCTTATTGATAAAAGCAGTTGCTCCTAAGTTATATCCTCGCTGACGAGAACTTTCTTGAATATCTGCCGAGATAATAATTGTGGGAATAGCCAATCCCTGTTCTTTTAAAGTGTGGAGCAATTCAAACCCATTCATGTCAGGCATGAGAATGTCTGTTACTAAACAATCTGGAGCGCGATCGCGAACAATACTTAATGCTTCTTTACCGTTAGTCGCCTCCCAAATCTCATAGCCATCAGCTTGCAAAAATTTGCGAATCATCCGGCGGCTGAATGCAGCATCATCAACTATCAAAACAGATATCATTGCCGATCTTCTAAGCTATTACCTATCATATTATCGAAAAGATCGACAGAAAGTATTTCACGCATCACTCACCGACGACAAATAGCAAAAGACAAATTTACATCTACCTAGAGTCAGTGTAGTATAGGCTATCAAATATACGATGTATTTAATTCCTATCAGTCATGGAGTCACTCGAAATCGATGACGATATCAAAGCATTTTTAGTTGAAAGTTACGAAAATCTGAATCAGATCGAGCAAGTTATTCTCAATCTAGAAGATAATTCTGCAAATTCCGAACATTTAACTCGTATTTATCGCGCCCTCCATACAATTAAAGGTAACTGCGGTTTTTTACCGTTGCCCAAACTAGAATCAGTCGCCCATGCAGGAGAAAATTTACTAGGAAAATTGCGGGAACAGCATTTCACTCTCAATCCCCAGATTGTCAGTATTTTACTTCAAACTGTCGATGCAATTCGCCAAATCTTAGCCCAAATTGAAGCGACTGGCAATGAGGGAGATGGCGATTATGCCGCACTCATTGCAGCGTTGGAGGGAGTAGGGAGTGTGGGAGAGGGGGAGACAAGGGAGAGGGGGGAGACAAGGGAGAGGGGGGAGACAAGGGAGAGGGGGGAGACAAGGGAGAGGGGGGAGACAAGGGAGACAAGGGAGAGGGGGAGACAAGGGAGACAAGGGAGAGGGGGGAGACAAGGGAGACAAGGGAGAGGGGGAGACAAGGGAGACAAGGGAGAGGGGGGAGACAAGGGAGACAAGGGAGAGGGGGAACCAATTCTAGCCACTAGCCACCAGTCACCAGTCACTCTCTACTGTCAACCGTCAGCCGTCAACAACCAACAACCAACAACCAACTACCAACTACCAAATACCAACCCATCAGATTCTACAATTCGGGTGAATGTGGAACTGCTCGATCGCGTGATGAATTTAGTGGGTGAGTTGGTTTTGGCTCGCAACCAAATGGTACGATTTGCCGAGACTGTGCCAGATTCAGACTTGACTGAGACTTGCCAACGATTGAATCAAGTGACGACTCAGTTACAGGAAGAGGTACTGAAAACTCGGATGCAACCGATCGCCACGATTTGGCAGAAATTTCCTCGTGCGATCCGCGATTTGGCGATCGCCTCTGGAAAGCAGGTGCAAGTAGAAATGAATGGTGCGGATACGGAACTAGATCGCAGCGTGCTAGAAGCAATTAAAGACCCTCTAACTCATATTGTCCGCAATTGTATCGCTCACGGAATTGAAACACCTGAAATTCGCAGCAGTCGCGGGAAGCCGATTCAGGGTAAGCTTGCTCTCCATGCTTGGCATGAAGGTGGCACTGTTAAGATTGAAATTAGCGATGATGGTAACGGGATCGATCCGCAACAGCTCAAACAGCAAGCGCAAAAACTTGGAATTCTCAGTGCAGTGGAAGCAGAAAAGATCGGCGAAGCGGAAGCACTGAATTTAATTTTTGTATCTGGTTTTTCGACAGCAGCGCAAGTCACCAATCTATCTGGAAGGGGTGTAGGGATGGATGTGGTGAAAACTAATTTGGATGCGATCGATGGCAAGGTTGAGGTTGATAGCCAGGTAGGACAAGGAACAAAATTTAAGCTGAAAATTCCTTTAACGCTGGCAATTATTCCTGCCTTGATTGCTGATAGTGGGAACCATCGTTTTGCCATTCCTCAAGTAAGCATTCAAGAATTAGTACAACTGGAAGTTGAGACATCTTTACTTGAGATTGAAACATTCTACGATATTCCTGTATATAGGTTGCGTGGCAAATTATTGCCTTTGGTCTATCTCAATCAAACATTACAACTACAGGCAGTAAGAGCCGATGCAGAGATTATTAATATAGTTGTCATCAATGCGGACAATTACTGCTTTGGTTTAGTTGTCGATGAAATTCAAGATATCCAAGATATTGTCGTCAAACCTTTGGGCAAACAACTGCGAGATGTCTCAGCTTTTGCTGGAGCAACAATTCTTGGCGATGGCAAAATAGCATTAATTATCGATGCCGTTGGTTTAGCAAATTGTGCTGGAGTTACTTCGCAATTACAGCAGCAACTGGCGATCGCTACAGCTACAGCAGTAGAAGAACGCACGGGCGATCGCCAATCGATCTTGCTTTTTCATGGCGGATCGGGCGCACGAATGGGTCTGCTGATGTCTCAGGTTTTCCGTTTAGAAGAATTCGATCCGATCGCGGTGGAAATTGTGGCAGATCGACCAGTGGTGCAATACCGAAATACAATTTTGCCCTTGATTTACTTGCATCAAATATTTGGTAATTCTGATGTTTCTAAAAGCAGATCCCCCAACCCCCCTTGACAAGGGGGGCAATATCTCCTCAATTGTCCTCTGATTTCCCTGAAAGCAGATCCCCCAACCCCCCTTGACAAGGGGGGCAATATCTCCTCAACTGTCCTGGGCAAGGGAGGCTACAAATGGGAAAGATGATAAACTGCAAGTCATTGTTGTGGAGCTAGATCGAGAGCGCAGCCTTGGCTTGGTAGTAGAACGCATTCTCGATATTGTTGAGGAACCATTGGCGATCGCGGGTCATGCGACTCGATCCGGTATCCTGTATTTGGCAGCTATTCAGGGTCAAGTTACCGAAATTCTCGACCTGCATACAATAGTTCAAATTGCCTATCCATATTTACTTCAATCAGTTAACAGTTAACAGCGGTCGGTTATCAGCGATCGACAATCAAATGACAAATGACATCCTTGCAAACATTTTCTAACTTAAATAGAGTTATATAAACATGACTGAAGTTCAGCAATATTGTACTTTTTTTATTAACAAAATTCATTTTGGGATTGACATCAAACAGGTAGAAGAAGTCATTCGGGTTCCTGAGATAAATCCCGTACCCCTTGCGCCTGTTGATATTTGTGGTTTAATTAATCTGCGCGGAAAAATTGTGACGATAATCGATTTGCAATGTAGGCTAGGAATGGGTCAGAGCTTGCTATCTTCTACCTCCGATCCAGAGTTAGATGAAGAATTTTTGGCTCATAACATTATAGTTCAGACTAAGGATGAGATTGCTGGCTTGCTAGTAGAAGACATAGGCGATATGTTGGAGTTTACATCAGATCGGTTTGAATCTTCACCCGCTACGCTAGCGGGTCAAATGCGAAAATTATTACGAGGTGCATATTCATTATCACAAGGTTTTTTGATGATTTTAGATATTGAGAAAGTTTTAAAAGTTTAGATTAACGATTTTGGTCGCGCAAAGCCAAGGACACTTACGTGCGGGGGTATCCCCCGTTGAGTTAAAGTGTCCGCGCAAAGACGCAGAGCGGATTCTTGTATGGTAGGTGCAGAGAATGCATCGCATACTCAAAATTTAAATTAGCAAGGGGGAAGTTCTACTAATGGCTGATGTCAATAAATCTAATCAATCGGCTACAGAAAGCTTGGAATCTTCAGAAAATTCCGAAAGATTGCCAAATAGAAAAGCAACTCAAACAGTTAGTAAAGCTAGAACGAGTACGAGACAAAGAAATAATAATCAAGCCCAACTAAAACCGCTATTAAAAGCTATACAAGCGGTCAAAAATGGCGATCTAACCGTGCGTTTGTCTGAAGGAAATGGGTTAGGTGAGGTTGCCCAAGAGTTTAATCAAATGGTAGCTCAAATCAATCTTTTTGCGGGCGAAGTGACGCGGGTAGCGCGAGAACTGGGAACCGAAGGCAAACTAGATGCTCGTGCTACCGTTGAGGGTGCTGCTGGGACTTGGAAAGAGCTGATCGACAATACAAATGCAATGTCTGCCAATCTCGCAGAGCAGATTAGAAGCATTGCTGATGTGACATCAGCTATATCTCAGGGTAATCTCTCTCAACAAATTGAAGCGCAAAATGCAGGGGAGTTTCAGAACTTGACGGAGAGCGTCAATCAGATGATCGCCAATCTCAAAGCTTCCATGAAACAGATTGCCGATATATCAACTACAGTCGCTTCTGCTGCGGAAGAAACGACAGCAGTAAGCACCGAAATGGCAGAAAACGCGACTCAAACTGCCGAACAAGCAACATCTGCTTCCGCATCCGCCGAACAAGTGAGTACCAATGCTACCAGCGTCGCTACAGCAGTAGAAGAAATGAACGCCAGCATTCGCGAGATTGCTAAAAACGCAGCCGTAGGAGCGCAGGTAGCTAATACAGCCGTTAAAACTGCCGATCGCACCAACGATACAATTACCAAATTAGGGCAAAGTAGCGGTGAAATTGGCAAAGTCATCAAGGTGATTACATCTATTGCCCAGCAGACAAATTTATTAGCGCTGAATGCCACAATTGAAGCAGCAAGGGCAGGAGAGGCAGGTAAAGGTTTTGCTGTCGTGGCAAGCGAGGTGAAGGCATTAGCCAAACAAACCGCTAGCGCTACAGAAGATATCAGTCAACGAATTGAAGCAATTCAAACTGATACCAAGAGTGCGATCGAGGCGATCGTCCAAATTACCGACATTATCAATCAGATTAACGATATCCAAAATACGATTGCCAGTGCTGTAGAGGAGCAAACTGCAACGACAAATGAAATCTCCCGCAACGTTGCCGAAGCCGCTAAAGGGACTACTGATATTGCCAAAAATATTGGCATCGTTGCCCGTAACGCTCAAGCTACAACCGCAGGTGCTAGTAATACATACCAAGCAGCTGCCGAACTAGCTCGTATGGCTGCCCAACTGCAAAAAGTCGTAAATCAGTTCATTTACTAATCATTTCATTGACTAAATTGTCAAATGACTAATGCCAAAAATCCGAGTTCTCGTAGTTGACGATGCAGTGGTTGTGCGCAGCCGCCTGAGTAAGCTGCTAGCTGAAGATCCAGAATTGGAAGTGGTGGGAGTAGCGGCGAATGGTCGCATTGCACTAGCAAAAATTGCTCAACTCAATCCTAATGTGGTGATTTTGGATGTGGAAATGCCAGACATGGATGGCTTAGCAACTTTAGCAGCGATCCGGCAGACCTATCCCCATATAGCTGTCATCATGTTTAGCACTTTCACCCGCGCAGGGGCGATCGCAACTTTGGATGCTCTATCTCTAGGTGCATCGGATTATGCTACCAAGCCAAGTCACTTAGGCAATATCGAAGCTATCCGCCAACATGTTTTTGACGACTTAGTGCCGAAAATAAAACTGTTCGGGACAAAGCAAGTCAAAAGTCAAAAGTCAAAAGTCAAAACACAGGAGTCAGGAGTCAGGAGTCAGGAGTCAGGAGCCAGCAGTAATTTTTCTCCCTCAGATCCCCCAGCTGTCTTCTCCCCGACTCCCAAAATCGTCGCCATCGGCGTTTCTACCGGAGGACCAAACGCTCTAGCCGTATTGCTATCGCAGTTGCCAGCAGATTTTCCCGTACCAATTGCGATCGTGCAGCATATGCCACCAATGTTTACTCAACTGTTAGCAGAACGGCTTGCTGCCAAGTCCCGCTTAAAAGTCGCTGAAGCTGTTTCAGGGAGAGTGCTGGAGCCTGGACAGGTTTGGATTGCCCCAGGAGATTTTCATCTCGCCGTGCAACGGGATGGCAAGGTTGTGCGCCTAGTCACCCACCAAGCGCCACCAGAAAACTCCTGCCGTCCCTCCGTCGATGTCTTATTTAGCTCAGTCGCAGAAGTCTTTGGTGCAAGCGCGATCGCAATTGTCTTAACAGGTATGGGTCAAGACGGATTGCGGGGTTGCCAGCAGCTACGCGAGGCTGGGGGGCGAGTTTTAGTTCAAGATGAAGCGAGTAGCGTAGTTTGGGGAATGCCGGGGTTTGTAGCTAATGCCGGACTTGCTAACCGAGTGCTGCCGATCGACCAAATGGCAGATGAAACGATCCGCCAAGTGTGTAATAATACCTAAAATATAGTTAATATTTTTAGATCGCAATGTTCAAAGTCTGTAACAAACAGACAACAGACATTAGTAAAATTAGTTTTCAGTATCTTTGTCAACTAGTTTATCAACATTCGGCGATTGTGCTGGATGCCAGTAAAGACTATTTAGCAGAGCTACACTTAAAACCAATAGCAGAAACAGCGGGATTTGATTCCTTAAATAGTTTTGTAGAACATTTACGATCGCAGCCATTTGGCAATTTGCATGTCCGAGCGATCGAGGCACTGAGCATCACTGAAACATCATTTTTCCGCGATCGTCATCCATTTGAAGTACTCAAAAATTTCACGCTACCAGAATTAATCTCGCGACGGGCAAAAGAGCGATCGCTTAAGATTTGGTGTGGAGCTTGCTCCAGCGGTCAGGAACCTTATAGCCTTGCGATACTGATCCGCGAACATTTTCCTCTACTAACAACTTGGGATTTGCAGATAATTGCCAGCGACTTTTCTAGCCAGATCCTTGCCCGCGCCCGTCAAGGTCGCTACAAGCAGTGGGAAATTCAGCGCGGATTGCCCGCCGATCTACGAGAGAAATACTTTCAGTTTCAGCAACAGCAGCAGAACTGGGAGATTAAAGACCAAATCCGCCAGATGGTTGAGTTTCGTCAAATCAATCTTATTCATCCGTGGTTATCAATGCCAGCAATGGATGTTATCTTCCTGCGAAATGTGTTGATTTACTTTGATACTGATACAAAGAAATCCACTCTCAAAAAAGTTAGACAGCAATTAAGACCGGACGGCTACTTATTTCTCGGTGGTAGTGAAACCACAATTTATCTAGATGAATCGTTTGAACGAATACAGCAGGAAGGAGGCGTATGCTATCGTTTGCGGTGAACATTTATCAGGGAGTAGGGAAGAAGGGGACAAGGGGGAGAAGAGGGAACTCGCTCTTCCCCGCGACCGAAGGGAGTGGGGATTAGGGGGCGAAGGGGGACAAGGGGGACAAGGGAGCGGTCAACCAACAACCATCAACCATCAACCATTGTTTATAACTGGAATTGCCGAGTTGACTAAAGATAACAAAGTACCGTTCTGTTCCTGCCCGTTGGCGGCTAAATCACTGTGACATAGATAAACTCTTTCTCCTACACGCCCTAATAAATCGCGTAAAATTCGTCGCAGTCTTTCCGTATCGGCGCTTAAATCGTCCTCCGCCGTCCAAGGGCGACCGAAGCGATGTTGTAAAAATAACGGCGCACCGTATAAAGTTGCCGCACCACCACGCGACCACAAGGGAGAGCCTGCATCTAACCAAAATTGCCAGCGATGAAACCGCCGACTGGAACGATATTGGAAGATTGTTGCTAAGGTGACAGCACGACTAGCAGTACCAATCGGACGCACGGGATAAGAATTTGCTGTAATTGTACCTCGTCGTAGCAGTTGAATGAATTGAGCGATCGTAATGTGAGCAGGAGTATCGATCCCTTCAGACTGCCGCAGCCGCGCATCGATTTCCCAATAGTGTTGAGCAGTCTCTAGTAATTCTCGTAATGCTGCTAACTGGTCGTAGGGAAGGTTACTGCCTTGCCAGAGAAATTTCTGAATAGCGCGGTCGAGTAGAACAATGGGACTGGGGAGAAGCCGTTGTTCTTGCTGCGATCGCTGATCTTCAATCCACTGCACGATCTGAGCATAAGCTAAACTTGCCGCATATCCCAAGCGATCCCAGCGATCGTAGGTCGTTGCTGGGAGTAAATTTGGATGTTCTGGATGCGGTTGGAAGCAGTAGTCGGCAATCAAGCCAGCACGGACGGGATCGATTTGGAATTCGGAATTCGGAAGTCGGAATTCGGAATCAATTGTGACTTGTGAGGAGTAAGGAGTGACTTGTCTTGCTCCCTCAGCTCCCTGGGCTCCCTCAGCTCTCTTCCCCCTGCTCCCTATTCCCTGCTTTCCTGCCTCTCGCCTCGTACTTAATACTACTAACATTTCCGCTACCATATCTCGATCGACTAAACGTCCTAAGCCTGGGTAGACGAGGGTGAGGAGGGTGAGTAAAGCTCGGATAATCGGAGAACTTGTCAATGGGCGTTGGTCGTTCAGGGATTCGACAAAGATCCCGTGTTTAGTCAGAATTTCTACTAGGGTATAACGGGCGATCGCATCTAAACCAGGCGCAATTAAAGCAATTTCCTGCGGCTGAATCTGTCCCGATTTAATCGCTTGAATGATGAAATCGGCAGTTTGTCGCAGTAAATCGCCCCGCGATATGGTTTGGATTGCTTGCACTGATTCTGGTAGCGAAAACAGTGCCAGTGGTTCCGTGACTAACTCTACTACTGGCGTTGCCAAATCGTCAGCCAGCGCGATCGAGGAAGGTTGGATAAATTCTATCTGACAGCGCTTTGCTAAGCCTTGCAAGTATTCGGGATCGGCTCCTAGTCCCAAACGCACGGCTCCATCGGGATTATAAGTAAACGCACCAACCGCCCCTCGGTCGAGGAGAAACTCAAACAAATCGCGGGCTATAGCTGGATAATCATCGACATCATCCGCCAGAATGTAGCGATAGCGTCGTAGTAAATGCTGCTGATAGTAGGGATCGCCTAAAAGATACTTGCTGTAGAGTTCTGTCGTGATTCCATAAGTCAAAAACCCCCTCTCCCAACACCAATTGCGCCACTGTAAGATTAGGGAGTCGGGAGTCGGGAGAGTGGCTAGTGGCTGGTGGCTAGTGGCGCGTGGTTTTTCTCCCTCAGCTCTCTTTTCCTCTTGTCCCTCTTCCAGTGCTGCGAGAATAGACCCCACATCTTCAATCGCAGTGCCGCTATTTGCTGCTAACTGCAAGATATCCAGTAGGCGACGCACCCAACGAGACTCGCTTACCCCTGCTGGACGGGGAATTTCATCTAGCTGCTGTCGCCACAGGCGCGTGGCTAATTCCTGTTCGGTTTCTGGGCGCAAACGCACGGGAAACTGAGCTTTTAGCCCCAAAATCTGGAGCAGCAGGGGCCAAAATAAAGTGACTTCATCTTGAAAAAAACCTAATAAGGTTTTAGCGCGAATCGGATATTTACCATCTGTTGCTGCCGCTAATCGATCTCGTAATTCCCGCCGATTATCGTCATTTGCTGCTAAGACTAAAACTGCTGGTTCTCCTTGATGAGGATATAAGCGCTGTCGTCTCTCAGGGGACTGTTGGCGATCGCCTGCTTGCAACCACGTACAAAACTGTTCGACTAAACGAGTCGTTTTGCCGCTGCGAGTAGAACCAACCATCCAAACCGAAATAATTCGCACTAACTCTATCCTCGGAGATTTGTTAATATACCCGGTATGTTAATCAGTGACCAGTGACCAGTTATCAGTCATCAGTGACTAGCGAGCGATTAGCTGGTGACTAGAGATCAGAATTCAACCACTAGCCACTAGCCACTAACCACTATAAACTTGACTCAAGGCTGGCGATGAGAAATTATAGTTGGACGCAAAAAATTTATGTTTTCTTACGCTCTGCCCAACAGTGGTATTTTGACACGCCAGAGCGATCGCTCGATGAAGCTTACAAAGCTGCACTTCTAATTAAGACGATCGAAGATGAGCATTTTGGTGGTCGGAAAATCTCACCAGAATATGCCAGTTTCGGACGCAATACGATGGCGATGTTTGAGTCAGATCTGAAAAAACATCTGAAAACGATTCGCATGAGACTCGTTGAGTTTAATGCCAGTCGTACTATTTTTGGAGATCCCAATCAAACTATTACTAAATTATCTAGGCAAGATGGGATAAACTTTAACAGGGATTCTTTTGCTATACAACAGAAAAATAATCCATCATTAATTTTAGAAAAACTTAGATTTATTGATGAGATCGCATCGAGATATCAGGAAGAAAAAAAAGAAAATCTTCCCGCGATTAAGCCTCAAGTTATGCGACCGGATGCAGTTTTCAATAACCGAGATCTTCAAAGTACTCAAGAAAGACTTCGCTCCAATTCTATTGAAAGTTCAGAGAAAAATAATAAACCTAGTAGTAAAACCGAAGAGACAGGTGTATTACCTCGCTCGATCTTAAGTACCCTGAACCGACTGAAAGTAGAATTAGATCCGAGCGCTGAAGAAGAAGTTGTCAAAAATTTTCGTACTTCGCAAAGAAGAACTCTCATTTCAGTTAGATTAGTATTGTTACTAATTATAGTTCCTTTTCTAACTTTTCAAATTTCAAAAAATCTAGTGATTGGACCGCTTGTCGATCGCTTCCGCAATCCCGAACAGGCTACGATGTTCCTCAACTATGAAATGGAAGAAAAAGCATTAGAAGAGATGCGGAAGTCTGAGGAAAGACTGAAATTTCAAAGTTTTCTAAATGGAGGTGAAGAACTCTCTGCAGTTGAGATTGAAAAGAGGCTGCAAGAGAGGGTAGCAGAAATTGCTGAGGAATTCCGTGCTGAAAGTTCCAATGCAATTAAAAATGTTTTTGCTGACTTACTTTCTGTTGGTGCTTTTATCTGGCTGCTACTCATGAGTAAGCGAGAACTCGCTGTTTTGAAAGAGTTTTTCGATCAAATTGTTTACGGTTTAAGCGATAGTGCAAAAGCATTTATTATTATTTTATTTACAGATGTATTTGTTGGATTCCACTCTCCTCATGGTTGGGAAGTGATTTTATCTAGCGTGTCCAGACACTTAGGATTACCAGAAAATCACGATTTTATCTTCTTATTTATCGCGACATTTCCCGTAATTCTCGACACGATTTTTAAATACTGGATTTTCCGTTATCTCAACAGAATTTCTCCTTCTGCTGTAGCGACTTACCGCAATATGAACGAATAGTAGGATAAAAGTCAAAAGGCAAAAGTCAAAAATTTGTAGGATACGTTAGATAATGCACTGAAAAGACAAAAATTTGTAGGTTATTTTAGATGATTGAAATACATACAAAATAGCCTGCGGAGGCAGGCTGATTTGTAAGCGTTATTTCATCTGAGCGAACTAACTACCTGAGATGGCAAACTGTAGCTGACAACAGGAGGAATTCCTGCTAAGTCGAGAATTTGGGGGATCAAATCTTCTCGTTTCACTGCCATCATATGTACGCCGTCGCAAAGTTGACGAGCAATTTGCACTTGTTCGGCAGCAATTTTTACCCCTTCTGCTAAAGGCTCTTTGGCTTGGGCAAGGCGATCGATAATATGTTCGGGAATGTTTACGCCAGGAACGCAGCGATTGATAAATTGAGCATTTTTAGCCGATTTTAATAAGAAGATACCTGCTAAAACTGGCTTGTTACAACCACCTGCAATCTGAGTCATAAACTTTTCTAGGCGATCGAAATCAGTAATCAACTGACTTTGGAAAAACTGCGCCCCTGCTGCTAGTTTGCGTTCAAAGCGACTTTGCAATCCCGACCAACTTTTGCACTGCGGATCGACAGCCGCACCGACAAACAAATCTGTCGCCCCATCTGTCAAAGGTTTATCATCGCAGTCTAAGCCTTGATTCATTTTGCCGATCAGTTGTAGCAGCCGTACCGATTCCAGATCGAAGACACTTTTAGCATCAGTGCGATCGCCTGCTTTGACAGGATCGCCAGTTAAAGCCAAGATATTGTGGATGCCCAGGGCATGTGCGCCCAGCAAGTCGGCTTCTAAACCAATGCGGTTGCGATCGCGACAGGCAACTTGACAAATCGGTTCGATCCCCTGCTGTGAGAGAATAACGGATGAGGCAAAAGAAGACATCCGTACTACGGCACGGCTACCATCTGTGATATTGACTGCGTGTACCCGTCCTTTAAGCGCCTGCGCCATTTGGAGCATGTGGCTGGGATCGCCACCCTTGGGAGGGGCAACTTCAGCTGTCACTAAAAACTCTCTGGCTTTAACGGCTTTGCGAAATGAATTTAAACGGGTTGTATTATGCATCAGATTTCAGTTTTAGTTATTAGGTATAGGTTATAGCACTGCACCCTGAAAACCTGACTCACTCTAAAGCGGTACGGAGAAGCCCAAAGCTGTTTTAACTTTGCTTAGGGTATCGTTAGCGATCGCGGCTGCTTTTTGCTTGCCATCGCGCAATACTGACTCTAGATATCCCTTATCTGCCATTACCTCGTTGTACTTATCTTGAATCGGTTTAAGGGCAGCGATCGCTGTTTCGGTTAGCAGTGGTTTAAATTGTCCCCAGCCCATATCTTGACACTCTGCCGCAACCTCCTGCTTGGTTTTGCCAGATAGTAGCATATAAAGAGTCAAAAGATTATTACATTCCGGTCTTTCGGGGTCGTCGAATACTAAGCCGCGAATCGGATCGGTCTTACAGCGCTTAATTTTTTGTTGAATTTGGTCTGGTGTATCCAGCAAATTAATTCGACTCAACTCTGAGGGGTCTGACTTCGACATTTTTTTGGTTCCGTCTGTCAGACTCATCACCCTTGCGCCTTCTGCCCGAATCAAAGGTTCTGGTAACTTCAACACTGGGTTGTCGCGGGCAAATTGATAGTTAAATCGCGCCGCAATGTCGCGCGTCAGTTCCAAGTGCTGCTTTTGATCTTCTCCTACTGGGACTTTATCAGCTTGATAGAGCAAAATATCTGCTGCCATTAGTACGGGGTAGTCTAGCAGACCTGTATTGACATTTTCCCCCTGCTTAATCGCTTTCTCTTTAAACTGGATCATGTCTTCCAGCCAGTTGAGGGGTGTAATGCAATTGAGCAACCATGTCAATTCGCTGTGGGCGGAAACGTGGGACTGGACGAAAATGTTGGCATACTTTAAATCGATCCCACAGGCTAGATAAAGCGCCGCGATCGTATAAGTATCGGCTGCTAGGGTTGCCGGATTATGCGGTACGGTGATGGCGTGTAAGTCTACCACGCAGAAAAAGTTATCGTACTGGCTTTGTCCTTCTACCCAGTTGCGAATTGCTCCTAAGTAATTACCTAAGTGTAGATTGCCAGTTGGTTGAACTCCTGAAAGAACGCGCATCGCCATAAATTATTAACTTGAACTTGAACTGGGTATGGAAGGGATTTTGTTGGTGGTGTGGGTCTATTTACTTTAGTTTCCCATTTTCTCCCGCTCTCGGCACGCGATCGCGACTGATAGAATCGAAAAATACGCGCTTGATTCTCAAAAATGGCTAAAGTCTTCGATCGCATCACGGACGAACTACAAGCATTCATCGCTACCCAACACATCTTTTTTGTAGCGACTGCACCCATCAGTTCAACTGGGCATATTAACGTTTCACCCAAAGGTTTAGACAGCTTTCGCATTCTCTCCCCCAATCGCGTTGCTTATTTAGACTTAACGGGTAGCGGAAACGAAACATCAGCCCATTTACAAGAAAACGGACGCATCACCCTCATGTTTTGCGCCTTTCAAGGTTCACCTTCCATTCTGCGACTTTACGGCACAGGCTATACAGTATTACCAGATCGTGCTGAGTGGGATAACCTACACTCCTTGTTTCCACCGACACCAGGAACGCGCCAAATTATCGTCGCCGAGATCGATCGCGTGCAGACATCCTGCGGCTTTGGCGTACCGCTATACGAACACCAAGGCGAACGAGAAAACCTTATCAAGTGGGCGCACAAAAAAGGCGAACAGGGATTACAAGACTATCAAAAGCAAAAAAACCTTGTCAGTATCGACGGCTTACCCACACCCCTAGCAGCTAAAGAACCTTCGTAGATATATTTGCAACTACCCAGATCCCTCGCTAACCCTTTGCGCCTCTGCGCCTTTGCGTGACATGACACGTGACTTGTGAGGGCGGGTTTACAAAGCAACTCCGAATTTAGTCAATCTAGTCGATAAACCCGCCCCTACGGTCATGACGATCGCTTGAAAAAACTACAGACCAGATCGCCAGGATCGTCCGATCTAAAAGGCACAACCCGATCTTTTTGAACTTTAACGCGATCGCGGCAATTATAAACCTCCGTACCCCCTTTCACACCATCTACACTGACATCTGCCCGATATTCCCAATAATTTTTAGCACTGCGTTGAATACTCAGAATGCAGATCTGATGTCCGTTGCGAGTCCGACAAACACTAGCAACCGCAGGAAACGCGATCGCTAACGAAAGTAATAATATCGCAACAATAATCCTCAACCGAAACGACCTTCCACATAATCCTGAGTACGAGGATCGTTAGCCTCGGAGAAGATTTTCTCCGTTTCGTCGAACTCCACCATCTGACCGATCCGACTCTCATCCGTGCTAAAAAATGCCGTATAGTCAGATACGCGGGCGGCTTGTTGCATATTGTGAGTCACGATCGCGATCGTCAGTTCTCCGCGCAAACTGTGAATTAATTCCTCAATCTTCATCGTCGAGATCGGATCGAGGGCGGAAGCAGGTTCATCCATCAACAAAATCTTAGGTTTGACAGCTAGCGCCCTAGCAATACAGAGACGCTGCTGTTGTCCGCCTGATAAACCCAAAGCCGATTTTTTCAGATTATCCTTGACTTCATCCCACAAAGCCGCACCCTTGAGAGCAGATTCAACGATATCATCCAACTGCATCCGCGACGGACGAGACTGCGCTCTTACACCATAAGCCACGTTATCGTAAATACTCATGGGGAAAGGATTAGGCTTTTGGAATACCATGCCAATTTCGCGGCGCAGGCGATTCAGGTTGACACGGCGATCGTAAATATCTTGACCGAAAAACTCTACCTGACCCTCAACTTTAACTTTACCTTCCAGTTCGCTAATTCTGTTAAGGGCTTTAATAAAAGTCGATTTACCACAGCCAGAAGGACCGATAATCGCGGTAACTTGTCCTTGGTAAATATCCATTGTCACCTTATCGATCGCCTTACGAGTGCCATAGAAAAAATTTAGGCTTTTCACTCGCAGCGCTGGAATTAAATTTGTTGCTACTGATTTTGTGTAATTCATGGATTGGGGAGTCGGGAGTCAGGAGTCGGGAGACAAGGAGGACAAGGGAGAGCTTCTAGTCACTAGCCACTAGCCACTAGCCACTAGTCACTGTCTTCTTCTGGTTGCTAGACGCGAGATAATACTAATACATAAAACTAGTCCTACTAAAACTAAAGCCGCAGTCCATGCCATCTGGTTTTGCCCAAGGTCGGGAGAGTTAGCGTAGTTGTAAATCAGGACGGATAACGAGGGGGTAGGATTAAACAATCCATCGGGCCAGCTAATACTAAATAAAGCGGTAAATAGTAGCGGTGCTGTTTCACCAGCGGCGCGGGCAACAGCGAGTAAAACGCCTGTAGTGATGGCGGGAATTGCCGCAGCAACGACAACGCGGAAGGTTGTTTGCAGACGATTTGCGCCCAAGGCGGCGGAACCCAAGCGTTGGTGATTGGGGATCAGTTTCAAAGCTTCTTCCGTCGTCAGCGCTACGATGGGCAGCATGATGACTGCCAGGGCAAAACCTCCAGCTACAGCAGAAAATTGCGTAACTTTGTTCAAGATCAAAACGCCGTAAGCAAATACACCTGCAATGATTGAAGGTATACCCGTGAGAATAGTAATAATAAATCGGATCGAGCTGCCAATAGCTGTATTTCTACCAAATTCAGATAAGAAAATCCCTGTCAGCACTCCTACTGGAATTGCGATCGCCGAAGCAATACCTACCATCATTAAAGTACCCAAGATCGCATTACCAAAACCATTGGGAACGTCCGTTACGCCTACGGGGGCAGGTATATTTGTAAACACAGCCCAGCTAAAGTTTTGACCACCCCTCAGCAGAATTTCGAGCAAGATCGATCCTAGAGGTAATATAGCTAGAGCCGTTAATAGCAGAGCGATCGCAGTCATACCGCTATTAAAAACCGCTCTATAAGTAGGCAAAGGACGGCGTAATTCTGCTGCCAAAGATGGATCTATCTTTTCTACGATTGGGCGATCGTTCATAGATATTGAGTCTAAAAATTGGTTACGGGGAAAGATTGAAGATATCAGGATGAATTTACATCACAGCGATCGCTATTTAATTTAATCAATTGTGTCGGCTAATAAATTTTACCAGAGCCACTGAAGCAATATTTACCAGTAGCGTGACTAAAAACAAAATCAAAGCTAAGTACATTAACGCACCGACGTGCAATCCATCTAATGCTTCACCAAACTCATTCGCTAGCACAGATGGAATCGTATATGCCACATCTAACAATGAAGGGCTGATTTGTGCTGTATTTCCGATTACCATCGTTACAGCCATTGTTTCCCCTAACGCTCGTCCGAGTGCCAAAATTGCCGCTCCAACTATACCAGAAATACCTGCTGGTAACAGCACGCCGAAAATAGTTTCCCAACGGGTTGCACCCAAAGACATCGAACCACTGCGTAATTCCTTTGGTACGGCAAGTAGAACTTCGCGGCTAATTGCTGCCATTGTCGGCAAAATCATAATCGCCAGAATTACGCCTGCACTCGACATCCCATAGCCTACAGGCGGAGTGCTAAACAGGGGTATCCAAGCGAAATGGTCGTAAAGCCATTGTTGAATCGGTTGCAAAAACGGAATCAGTACGAAAATGCCCCACAGACCGATAATGACGCTAGGAATAGCGGCAATCAACTCTACCATGAAAGCAATGGGCGATCGCACTGAAGCAGGCAAAATATCTTCGCTCGTAATTAACGCTACTGCTAATCCCACGGGAACGGCAATTAACATGGCGAGTGCCGAACTGACTAGAGTGCCAAAAATGAATGGCAGTGCCCCAAATTTGAGATCTGCTACATTCCATTCTTGACTCCACAAAAAACCCAGCCCAAATTGTTGAATAGCTGGCAGGGCATTTTCAAAGATAATCCAGCTAATCCAAAAAAGCAGGGCTACCATAGCAAATGCCAAGCCATATACTAGCCAGGTAAACCCTTGGTCGAACCACGCAAATTTTCCTGAAGATGCAGTTAAATCTATCTCTGACTTAAGAGGAAACTGCCGATTATTTTCTACATGTGGTTCTGACATACATCATTTGTTTGAAATCAACTATATAGAGACGTTACAGGTAACGTCTCTACATGCAATTATCTACTTCACTTCGCTTTTCACAGTCTGTACGACTTGACCGGCAACCTTAGCAGGAATGCGCGTGTAGTTGAGTTGACCGTTAATTGCCTGACCGTCAGTCATCATCCACTCTACCATCCGTTTGACGGCATCAGCTTTACCTGGCTGTTCGTAGTTTCTATAAACCATAATCCAGGTCAAACCGACAATTGGATATCCAGAGTCAGGATTGCCAAGTAGATCGTAGTTTACGCGAAAATCAGGATTGAACTTCACACCTTCTAAAGCTTGGTCTGCTGCCTCTTGAGTTGGTGATATAAATTCCCCTTTGCTGTTTTGCACTTGTGCCATTGGAATTTTATTTTCACTAGCAAAAGCAGCCTCTACATAGCCAATGCTACCAGGAGTCCGCTGCACGATTTGAGCTACACCAGGATTGCCTTTGCCTTTAAGGGGGCTACCAGCCCAAGAAGGAGCGCGATTAGGACCGATTCTACCTTTAAAGTAGGGACTCATGGCGCTGAGGGCGTTGGTGAAGATAAAGCTCGTACCGCTAGCATCAGCACGGACGGCAAGTCTAATAGGCTGATTTGGTAATTTTGCCCCAGGATTATCAGCGGCGATCGCCGGATCGTTCCAATTCTTAATTTGACCTGCAAAAATCTGTGGTAAGACTTTACGAGATAGTCTTAGCTCGTTAACGCCAGGAGCATTATACACCACGGCAACGGGACCGCCAGCTGTGGGGACGAATACCACGCCGTTCTTAACTTTTTTCACTTCTTCATCGGTCATGGCGTTATCGCTAGCGCCAAAATCGACTGAGCCAGCAATAAACTGTCTCACGCCGCCACCGCTACCAATTCCTTGATAGTTGACTTGAAGTGGCGGGTTAGCTTTACGCAACTCGCTAGCCCAGCGTTGATATAGGGGTTCTGGGAAAGTCGCCCCAGCACCATTGAGGGTAGCAGTTTGTTGCGCAATTCCCGTTAAACTAGCTCCCAAGGTAACTGTAGCTGCGACTGCTGAAGTCGCAACAACACGCTTCAGCGTAATTCCAGATAGCAGCATATTCTTCTGAGTCTCCTCATCCACTAATAGTAGTCAATCGCACAGACAATCTTAATAATCACGCACATAGTGGATGAACTCGTTATGCAAAACCTAACATTAGGTTAATCGTAGATTAATTGAAGTTTAAGCAGGGAAATGCTTCTAGCGCCAAGTAGCTCAATTGAATGCCAATACAAGCGGTTACGTGAAAACAAGAGTTTGATAGCTACTGAGTAGCAAATTTAACCGAAAACTCTCTGTCAATGCCGATCTATGAAAAAGCAGGAGATAACAACTTTTAGCTTGAAAGATGAATCGCGAGAAAACCATCTAGCAAAATGTAAATAACTGTTGCAAAAATGACAAAAATGTTTAGAAACTGTCCAGAAACCTATCAGAGCTTTAACCTAGAAAAATAAGAGATGTTAAAAGGAAATCTGATGAATATGAATAACATTCAAAAGTATCGCTTTGTCTGCACTCTGACATTTGGGGATATTTACGGTCAGATTATTGTCTGGTTGATCACTATCACCGTGAGTTTGGCTGCGGCAATGGCAATGATGGGTGCGAGAAAACCAATTTACGCCTTAGCGACTGTAGGACTCATTGTATTACTTTCTTTACCTTTCCTACTTTTTGCCTTCGTCACAACCCTGCTCAATCATATCGAACTGACAGCAACAGAACCAGGTACAAAATCTGAACCTATTCCTGGTAACGTTTCGCAGCAACAACCAGCGCCAGTTAGCTAGGGATGAGGGGTGAGGGAAAGGACAAGGGGGACAAGGGAAACAAGAGGGACAAGGAAGCAACTCCAATTCAAAATATAAAATTTTCTCACCCTCGCTCCTCAACGCCAGATGCTTCAAGTCGGGGAACCCGCCCAACGAACTGGCTCCTCCTCGCCCCTTGTTAAGCCACTATAGAGCTAGAGAACACTTTTTTAGCAAATAATGTAATTAAATGCTAGAACACGATGTCATTATTGTTGGCGGCGGACTGGCTGGCTGTCGTGCCGCAGTAGAAATTGCCCGCCTCGATCCGAGTTTGAATGTGGCTGTAGTGGCGAAAACTCACCCGATCCGCTCTCATTCTGTCGCCGCTCAAGGAGGAATTGCTGCAACGCTGAAGAATGTGGATGATAAAGATAGCTGGGAAGCCCACGCCTTCGATACCGTGAAAGGTTCCGACTATCTAGCCGATCAAGATGCAGTAGAGTTGCTAGCCCGTGAAGCCCCGATGTGGTGATAGACCTAGAACATATGGGGGTGTTGTTTTCTCGCTTGCCTGACGGTCGCATCGCCCAAAGAGCCTTCGGCGGACATTCTCACAATCGTACCTGCTATGCCGCAGATAAGACCGGACACGCTATTTTGCACGAACTCGTCAATAATTTACGACGGTACGGCGTACAGGTTTATGAAGAATGGTACGTGATGCGTCTGATTTTGGAGGACGGTCAAGCTAAGGGCGTGGTGATGTACCGCATTCTCGACGGACACATCGAAGTCGTACGCGCCAAAGCGGTGATGTTTGCTACGGGCGGTTACGGTCGAGTCTACAACACGACTTCTAACGATTATGCTTCGACAGGCGACGGATTGGCGATGGCAGCGATCGCAGGTCTGCCGTTAGAAGACATGGAATTCGTCCAATTTCACCCCACGGGATTGTATCCAGTAGGCGTATTGATCTCGGAAGCCGTGCGGGGAGAAGGAGCTTATTTAATTAATGCCGAGGGAGAGCGTTTTATGGCAACATACGCCCCCTCAAGGATGGAATTAGCGCCACGGGATATTACCTCTAGGGCGATCGCTTATGAAATTCGTGCCGGACGCGGCGTTTATCCCGATGGTCGAGCGGGTGGTCCCTGCGTGTATCTCGACTTGCGGCACATGGGCAGAGAAAAAATCATGAGCCGCGTCCCTTTTTGCTGGGAAGAAGCCCATCGACTCGTAGGAGTTGATGCCGTCCATCAGCCGATGCCCGTGCGTCCCACAGTCCACTATTCTATGGGTGGGATACCCGTGAATACAGACGGACAGGTGCGCCGTAGTGCCGAGCAGTTAGTGGAGGGATTTTTCGCGGCTGGAGAGTGTGCTTGTGTCTCCGTCCACGGTGCTAATCGCTTGGGGAGCAATTCTTTGTTGGAATGCGTAGTCTACGGACGGCGTACCGGAGCTGCGATCGCGCAATACGTCCAAAATCGTAAATTACCGGATATCCAAGAGCAACGCTATATCAACGAGGCAAAACAGCAAATCCAAGCCTTGTTAGAACAACCAGGAAAGTACCGGATCGAGCAAGTCCGTACGGCTTTTCAAGATGCTATGACGCAGCACTGCGGCGTATTTCGGACGGAAAGTTTGATGCAAGAAGGCTTACAACAATTGCAACAACTGCAACAGCAATCCGCGCAAATATATCTAGATGATAAAGGCAGTTGTTGGAATACAGAAATTATTGAAGCCTTAGAATTGGGGAGTTTAATTGTCGTCGGACAACTCATTTTACATTCAGCCCTCAACCGTCAAGAAAGCCGTGGCGCTCACTTCCGCGAGGACTTTCCGCAACGGGACGACAGTAATTTCCTCAAGCACACCCTCTCGTATTATTCCCCTGCTGGTATCGACCTACAATACAAACCCGTCGCAATTACTATGTTTGAGCCACAAGAACGGAAATATTAGGGATCGGTGTAGAGACGTTACATGTAAAGTCTCTACACCGATCCGCGATCGCTGTTTGACGACGCATCTCAGCAATGATATGTTAAGGATCAAATAAATTTGAAGGGGAGTAGCTACTGGCATCACAACTGTGCCAGATACCTGAATCAACATGCTGGCTTGCTGCCTGGTTCAGGTGACAATTGAGCGAAAAAAGTCATAAGTTCTTGTCTTCAACAAATGACCGATGACCAATGACGCTCTCTTGTCAGTGAGACCTTCACTAAGTTCACAGAGGAAGATTGTGAGCTTGGTGAGGTCTTTCGTAACTCGTCAAGCTCGCAAGCTCAAGTTAGTCAGCTACAAAGGAGCTTGAGAGAGTGCTAGCAGCCTTCATTGCCAGTTTTTTACTGATTGCGGTTTCAGAATTAGGAGATAAAACTTTTTTCATCGCTGCAATTTTGGCGATGCGTCATTCGCGACGGCTGGTGTTTGCTGGTGCAGTATCCGCTTTGGCAGCAATGACAATACTTTCTGTTTTAGTGGGACAAGTTGCGGCTTTGTTGCCTAAAACATACATTCAATATGCAGAAATAGCCTTGTTTCTTGGTTTTGGTTTGAAGCTGCTTTACGAAGCAAGTAAAATGCCAGTGAGTTCTTGCGATACAGAAATTATTCAAGAGGCAAAAACTGCGATTGAGAAAGCAGAATTTAATTTACCGAAAACTCAAAATGCCGGAGCAATTATTGCTGAGGCTTTCACGCTAACTTTTTTATCAGAATGGGGCGATCGCACTCAAATTGCAACTATTGCTTTAGCAACTCGATATCCAGTTGTAGGCGTGACTATTGGAGCAATTTTAGGTCATGCTTTGTGTGCGGCGCTTGCAGTTGTTTGCGGACGCATGTTAGCTGGACGTATCTCGGAGCGAAAGTTAACTATTGCTGGAGGAATTCTGTTTATTATCTTTGGTATTATGGCAGCGGTTGAAGCAGCATGAGTCAGATTTTACTCCATTAACCATCCAAATAAGTTTCCTACAGTTAATTTAATTTCTCGTGCAAAAGATGGAACAGGAATCTGCTGTTCTGGTTCATCAAATACTTCTGGCTGTTGGTTGGGAAGATAAACAAATACTGTTTGTTCTTCTGGATCGATTAACCAACCCATTTGAGTTTCATATTTGAGGCAGTGTAAGATATTTTTAGTAACTTTTGTTTGGCTTTGGTCGGGTGAGAGAATTTCAATCGTCCAATCAGGTGCAATTGAGAAAGTATTAGCAATTTCACCTTTCTCATCGCGAGGAATTCTGTCCCAAACAAATACAGATACATCGGGAACTGTAGAGCGTCCGCCAAACGTACACCTGAGTTCTGGAAATGCTCTGGCAATTTTTGGAGCTCTTAAAACAGTATTAATTGCAGGTACTAATTCACCTTGAACAACGCTGTGCTTTCCTTGAGGCATTGGTTTTTGAATTATTTCACCATCAATATACTCGCTAGCAGGTTTCGTTTCTGGTAACTTTAGAAACTCTTCCAATGTTAAAGATTTAGGTGATATTTGTACCATAAGTAGTTACCTTTAAGCAATTTTGACCACTACTATCTTTGATTCTACTTGTTGATTTAAAATTCTGTCAGTCATTAAATCTTAAATCAATTGTTCGAGAATCTGACGTGCGGCATGTTGACCCGATCGCACTGCTCCATCCATATAATTGATCCAACGGGTAGAACGTTCGGTTCCTGCCCAATAAATTCTACCCACAGGTTCGTTTAGTGCTGCTCCTGCTTGTGTCAATAAACCAGGTGGTAAAGCTGCTACACAACCACTCGTCCACGATTGTTGAGTGTAATCAATTTCAAAATATTCTTCTGGTGCAGCGCCTGCAATACCAAACATATCTGTAACAGTTTGAATCGCACATTTGCGCCGTTCTACTTCACTTAAATTAGAGTATTTTGGCTCGAAAAAACCAATTAATAAACCATAGCTACCATCATCTGGAGAAACGTCAAAAACCTCTGCTTCCGTGTCCATACTGTAGTAATGTCCGCTGGCTGCTTTTCCCCACCACAACGGACGTGGATAGAGACAGAAGAATTTGATCCAGCTCATCTGCTGCCATTCCGATATTAATTGCTGATGAATTGCTGGTAAAGGCGGATCGAAATGAATTTTTCCCGCATCTTTAGGCATCATTGCCACGATCGCGTAGTCTGCTTGTATGACTCCCCTTTTTGTCACTAAGCGTACCCGATCGCCATGCGAAATCTCTCGTACTCTTGTATTCAACCACACGCGATCGCCTAAATGCTCGGCAATTTTTAACGTCAGGCTGTGGGAACCACCGACGAGACGATAATCTTCGGCTGTCTCGCGTAGGTCGAAAAACCCCGCATTCGCCATAAAATATAAAACGAACAACATCGAGACTTGATGCGGATCGCCTGCGATTCCTTGACGAATACTACCCGCCATCCAAGCTCTTGCTTCTATTGTCTCCGTATTGCGATCGATCCACTCTCCCGCAGAGATAGAATCTAAAGTCTCAGCATTAGGTGTGTTCCAGGGTGCGTCTAGCGGTACGTTCTGACTGAGTTGCTCGAATTTTGCCATTACCTGAGCAAAATCTTTTTGAGCTGGCGTGGCGGACTCGCTAGGGTTGTCTTCGTGCATCGTCCAGATCCCCTGGTAGCCGTAAATCGTGGCTCCATCAACTTTACCTTGTTTGGTGGCAACTCCTAACTGTCGTGCCAAATCGAGGACAGCTGTTTGCGTGCGTCCTACCCAAGTACCACCCATTTCTACATAACCAATCTTAGGATGAAGCTGGTTAAACGTGCGTCCGCCAATGCGATCGTTTGCTTCCAAAACAACGAGTGAATCGATCCCTGCTTGGTAGAGTTCCCAAGCTGCACTCATACCGGAGAGTCCCCCGCCGACGATAGCAACAGATACTTGAATGTTTTGGCGATCGCTTATCATATTTCTACTGATTGAAATTCTGCCTCAGACTCTACCACTCTAGGTAGATTTTTGTAGTATCGAACCTATTCTATTTATCGATCTGTGCGATTCTTTCATAGAATCGAGACTGAATCTACTGTATCGTCAGTAACAGGATAGTTAATTTGGGGGCGATCGTGAGTTTCAAAAAAATTTTTGTTGCCGTTGATGGCTCAGCTCAAGCATCTGTGGTATTCGAGCAGGCTGTAGAATTAGCTACAAAAGATCTAGCAAACTTGATGGTGTTTCACGGCGTTGAGTTGGGAGCAAGAATGAATTATCCATCCCAAATTGAAGCAAAAACTGAGGAAGGACAAGATGTTTTGCAGGGTTATCGCGAGAAAACAAAAGATTTGGGAATTTCAGTTGAATTTAATTGTCGGGTGGGAAATCCAGGATCGACAATTTGCGATGCAGCAAAAGAGTGGGGTGCAGATTTAATTGTTTTAGGGCGTAGGGGATATAAAGGGATTACTGAAGTTTTGTTAGGTAGCGTTAGCAATCATGTTGTTCGTAATGCTCATTGTTCGGTGTTGATAATCCAAGGAGATGTGGGTGGTTAAGGATATCTAAATTTTGCTTGGAAGCAAGAGATAGGATCTAATGTCACGCAAAGACGCAAAGACGCAAAGTTGAAGAACGCCAAGATTATATTGACTTGCTATTTCATCAACAACCAATTCCGAATTCCGAATTCATCTCGATTCCACTCTCGCATCTAAAGTTTTGGCAATGCGATCGCGGGTTTCTGCTAAATGTGCTTTCGTATATTCATCTAATGTGCCAGAACGAGCAACTGCTTTATTTAATTTCTCTCGCAACCGCTGCAAATTGTACCATGCAAGCGTTCGTGCATCTTCAGGAACGTTAGATTTGCGTAACATCATATCTGTCATGATTTTCAGGTGTTCCCGTTGGACGGCTCGCCGCAAACTAGAAATATTTGTTGGTGTTTTGTCTGGATTTAAAACCTCCATCCAGATATCATTTTGTAAGGTGGTAAATAATTCTGGTAGAGTGAGGGCTTGTTTTGGCTGACTCTTGAGTTCGATGTCGCGTAAGCGGGAAAGGCGATCGCCCGATAGTATATCTCGTAATACTAAACTTTGTAGCGCGTAAATACTATCGTGGATTGGGTAATCGAGGCGGTTCATCACGGCTTGCTCTCCCCAATGCATCCAGCGAGAGGGTGCGAGTTTATTCAAGAGTTCTGGCGGAAAATTAAATGCATCTGGGGCAAATACGTATTTCTCCAGCACTGCTAAAGCCTGTCGCTGTTTTGCTACAGGTACGGGAACGAATGGTAATCTGCCGTTATCAGCGCTAGCATGGTCGCGGTAAAATGACTGTCCGCCAATATATTTAGTGGCGTAGTATGTATGACGCAGGTAGTGTAAGAAAATGCGATCGAACAGTTCGCTTAAATCGCTGTAACTCTCACCTGAAGTTGGATAGCGCCGATTTAATTTTTTCCACATTGCCCGCGCTATATCTAATTGTCCTTGGGAATAGCCCAAAACATCGCTACTGTAGTCCCAAGCATTTACATCGGGATCGAGATCGAACCGATCCTCATCTGTAGCATAAGCTAAATCTGGACGCGAGGAGCGATCGCCAATTCGGTCTAAAAATCGTCTTTCTGCTAAGGGATGGGGTGCTGTTGTGGGCGTGTAACCGTATTCAATCGCCCACTCATCGTAGGAACCGATGCTGTCAGGAAAAAAGTCGCCCTGTTCGCGGTCGGGTGGAGCCAGATTCGGGGAAGATAGTCCATAACTGAAGTTGTCAAACCGCGATCGCGAGTTATTTTGGTAGCATTTAACTCACTTGGTGGAAGCTGGGTACTACCGCGAAAATTGTGCCGCAAACCGAGTGTATGCCCGACTTCATGAGCAATAATCAGCCGCAAATATTGATGAATGTATTGCTGCATTTTGTCGCTGTTAGGCGTGGTATTTTGAAACAGCGTGAGTGCCAAAGAACCAAAATCAAATTGGTTTGCTGCTTCCATGCCATAACAGAGGTCGTATTCTGTTGCGAGTTTTGATAAATGGGAGTTGGTAATTGGTAATTGGTAATTGGTAATTGGTTGTTCTCTCCCTTGTCCCCCTTGTCCTCCTTGTCCCCCTTGTCCCCCTTGTCCCCCTTGTCCTCCTTGTCCTTCTTGTCCCCCTTGTCCTCCTTGTCCCCCTTGTCCCCCTTGTCCTCCTTGTCCTCCGAAGCCTCGTCCAAAACCGGAGTTACATACGCTGCGATCGTTTATCATTTGAGATAATACCGATGTTGGCTGCGATCGACTGTCTTGAACCATGCGTCGATATTCTTGCTTCAGCACGCGCACGAAGCTGGCATCGACTAAAATATCTGCATCCAAGATTTCCCCAGTTAAGGGGTTAACCCGCGAAGGACCAAGGGCGAAAAAGCCATCAACTGTGTTAATCCAGCGAATTACGTTGTAACGCACGTCCGCAGGGTCCCATTTAGCATCATCAGGCATTTGTCGCACTTCGATCGCATTGATAAATCCTGCTTTTTCAAAGGCTTTGTTCCACATTAATACCCCTTCTTTAACTGCATCCCGATATTCCAGTGGAACGGCATTTTCAATCCAAAATACGATTGGTTTTTTGGGTGGTGATAGTTTGGCGTTAGGATTTTGCTTTTCTAATTGCCAGCGGTTAATGTAGCGAACAAACGGTTCTTTACGGTCTTCAATCGCAAAATCTTGATAGGCAGTGATAAAATAACCGATGCGATCGTCAGCTAAGCGAGGCTTGTAGGTAGAATTAGCCGATAATTCAGATAGACTATAGCGAATGCGTAAAGTTAGAGCGCGGCTGTCTGGCAGCGTCATCAAATTTGGCGTAGCACTACTCTTAGCGCCTCCATAGGAAAAGCCGTAAACTGACTCAATTTCCATGTTGAGGGGAAAAGCTTTAGTTGAGCCAAAATAAGATTTATTTTCATCTAATTGATAGGTCGTTCCTAACTGAGTAGAGAGCGATGCTGCTAGTCCTGGTAAATCTTTTAATAGGAGATCGCCAAGGTCAATTAAAATAGATTTACGTTGAGGATGAATGCTTTTAATTGGAATTGAGTAGAGAACGGAATCGCTAAACGATCGCGTCAAAGATCGCGTTTGCGGCGAACCAGGAGTAACGCGAAAATTAACGTTACGCACGACAAAATGAATATTATTGTTGACTCGCTGAAAATAAAATAAAAAATCCTGTAAAGGCATTCCACTATAAATCCCCCGCTCTCCAATCCCTGCTTCCATCGTCATCGTACTGAGGAAGTTTTTATTGAATTGTTGCGGCTGAATTTCTAAATAAATTTTGCCTGTATCCTTCTGGCGATAAAGTGTAAATAATCCTTTAATAGCACTACTATTTTTGATAACTTCGTTAAATGCTTTTAGCTCTGACGGTTTGGGATTTTTTGCTGTTGCTAGCTGATTAGATTCTTGAGCTAACAACAGCGTTGATTGTCGAGAATCTTGCCGCTCATGATTAGCCAGCCACAGATAAGATTGTAATTCCGGCTGCTGGCTATTATTTTTAATCACCCATACTTTAGATTCTGGTAATGATATTGGGGTCATGGTAGGGGCGCACGGCTGTGCGCCCCTACAAGTCTCGTCACTGGTAACTGATAACTGATTGGAAGCTGACGCAGGAAGCCGCGCACCAACAAAAAAGATTGTAAATAACGCGCTGTGCAAGAGAAAAACACGAGCAGACAAACTTTTCATTTCTCATATCCCTAGCAATGATGCCTAGTTACTGCTAATTCAAGCAGCTTAATCGGTTAAAGCCGACGATTGCCAAGCACTCAGTTACGTCATGCATCCGATTGCTTGCTAAAACGATTTACAGCCACCCACTGTTAATAGAGTTCCCAGAAATACCCTTCAATGCGCGGCTCTATCTATTTTTGTAGCGAAACTAGGAAGAAAACTAGGCAGTTATTTATACAATTCAACACATCAGAAGAATTCTAGTAGGGGCGCACACCTGTGCGTCCCTACAACTCTTTACCTTGAGGCAAAATCAGCATGGCATCACCAAAGGAATAGAAACGGTATTGTTGGGCGATCGCTTCTTGGTACAATGCCAACAATCGCTCTCTGCCAATTGCCGCACTGACGAGCATCATTAAACTAGAACGCGGCAGGTGGAAATTAGTAATTAACCCGTCTACTACCCGCCATTGATAACCAGGGTAAATAAACAAATTTGTCTTACCGCAAAATGGCTGTAGTTCTCCCGATGCAGCAGCACCCTCTAAAGCCCTTACCGTTGTCGTTCCGACAGCAATAATTCTGCCTCCTCGCGATCGCGTAGCGCGAATTTGCTCTACAGTAGCAGCTGGAACTTCAATCCACTCTCCATGCATTTGATGTGTCTTTACGTCTTCCACTTCTACCGGACGAAACGTGCCAACTCCTACATGTAAAGTGACAAATGCTTGCTCTATACCATTTTCTTGCAGGCGTTTGAGTAATTCAGGTGTAAAGTGCAGCCCTGCTGTCGGTGCTGCTGCCGAGCCTGGTTTTTCAGCGTAAACTGTTTGATATTGCTCTGATTCCGCCTGAGAATCGGTAATATAGGGTGGCAAAGGTACGTGACCGAATTTATCTAATAATTGAATGACAGATAAACCTTCTGGTAGGTCAAACTGTATCACCCGTCCGCCTGTCTCTTCATCTGTTTCTAGGACTGTAGCAGTGAGAGAGCAGGGAGTCGGGAGTCGGGAGTCGGTAGGAGCGGGTTTGGAAACCCGCCCGTACGGGAGTCGGGAATCGGGAGTTGCACTGTTTTTCTCCTCTGCTCCCCTGCCCCTCTGCTCCCCTGCTTCCTTGTCTCCCTTGTCCCCCTTGTCCCCCTTGTCTCCTTTATCCTCCCGCTCAAAAAATACAATCTTCGCCCCAGGTGCTAAACGTCTCCCTGGTTTGACTAAAGCTAACCATACATTCGGCTGGCGTTCTTCTAACAGTAATACTTCCACTGCCGCACCGCTAGGTTTTTGTCCGTAGAGACGGGCGGGAATTACCCGCGTATCGTTCATAACCAGCAAATCGTCTTTTTGAAGAAATTCTGGTAAATCGCGAAAAATTTGATGGGCGTGACTATCGAGATTTACTACTAACAGGCGAGAACTATCTCTGGGAGAAACTGGATTTTGAGCGATCCGTTCTGCTGGTAATTCGTAATCATAACTCGATAAAGAGTAGTCTAATTCAGATTTAGCAGAAGACGTCAAGTCAAAATTAGGTGTTTTTACGGAATTCAATGCAGACAGTGCATCTTTAAATTGATTGATATGCATTTTTTGTGAGCGTGACGTTCGGTATTCTAACGGATTTTAAGTAAGATTTTGAATTGATGCGATCGCATGGGTATTTGGGTGAATCTACCCAGGTGGAGTGGGTGTTTGACGCTAGTATCGTCGCGGTCAATTCGCAAAAATATAAATGTAGGAATAGCTTGTTTCCCCAGCAAGGATATGGAATACCTTTACTATCTTGCCAACGCCAGCCTCACATTGAGGATCGTTGAACATTTGCATGGCAGACCCCAGATGCCCTTGAGTTTCATTACCGTAATTCATCAAATTGATGGCTGGGTTGTGAAGGTGAAAATGAAATCTCCTCTCAACTCTCAACAAGATGGTGATTTCCGCGCTTTTTTAAATGAACTGGGAATTCCCTACGAAGCACCGATTCGCGTCAGAATGGCGTTATGGAGTTTGGAAGCCGGACAATCTCCGGTAGACGTGATGCGTCGCTATCAAGTCGCAATTGTCTCTCACGGCAACCCAGAACGGGAAGAAATAGAAACATTTCGGCAACAATTTGTCAAGGGATTGGGTTATTGTCCCGAAACTTTGGCTTAAATCGGCAGCAACAGAACTGCAGGCTGAATGAAATTGAAGCCTGAAATTGAGATATGGCGATCGCATCAATCAAAAGCAGCGGATAAGTATTCTTGTAGCACGAGTTGATAACCAGCGACTATAACTGCTTGTCCTAACTGCACTGACAGAGACGATAAGTCAGGGGAAATGTCAAGTGTAGGCGATGCCTGTCTCAATCGAGCCAACGATAATTTACGATGTTGGACTAGCGCCACATCAAAGCGGCATTGGTAGGTAGCTAAATTTGGAGAGACACTCAAAAAGTACTCCGCAGCTTGCCAAAGCCGTATTTGTTTTTGCGGTGTAATCGCCAACAAACCACCTGCATCCCAGTTATTTTGCTTGCGGGTTTTGACTTCAATAAAGGCTAAGAGGGGAGTCGGGAGTCGGGAGTTGGGAGTCGGGAATGGGTGGTGCGCGATCGTGTCCCCCTTGTCTCCCTTGTCCTCCTTGTCCCCCTTGTCCCTCTCACGTACATCCAACTTCGCAACCAAATCCAACTCTCCCCAAGGACAGCGCCAACGACGGTGCAGGATTTCCCAACCGGAAGATTGCAGCCACCGAGCGACGAGATCTTCTCCAAGTACGCCAATGTCGGGATAATGAAAGGCAGGATGGTTTGCCATGAGCTGAAAGATTATGAATTCTGGGCTAGGAAATCGAATTTGGAAATCTATATTCGCTGTTGTACTGTGGGGTGCGATCGCATTTTCAGTACTTCTTGCTATTGTTCCCCCTGCTGTAGCGCTGGATTACAACAAAGAAAGTTTGATTGAGACAGATTTCTCTGGGCGGGACTTGACGGACTCTAGCTTCAGCCACGCCAATTTGCGTAGTAGTAACTTCAGTCACTCTAATTTAGAAGGAGTTAGTTTGTTTGCTGCTAATTTAGATTCGGCAAATTTTGAGGGGGCGAATTTGGCAAGCGCCACTCTAGACTCGGCACGATTAACTAGAGCCAATTTAAAGGATGCTATTTTAGAAGGCGCATTTGCGGCAAATACCAAATTTGACGGTGCAGTCATCGACGGAGCCGATTTCACGGATGTGTTGATGCGCCGCGACGTGCAAGATAAATTGTGTCAAGTTGCTAAAGGTGTTAACCCAACTACAGGACGCGCTACCCGCGATACTTTATTCTGTCCGTAAGCGATCGCAATCTTTATCGCAATCTTTTACGATGAAGCTTGTCGTGTCATTTCACGAGGACTAATAGATGATTCGTGCCTACGCAGCTTTAGAAAAAGGTGGAGAACTCAAGCCTTTCGAGTACGATCCAAAACCGCTCGGTAGTGAAGATGTAGAGATTGACGTAGAATACTGCGGGATTTGCCATAGCGACTTGAGTATGCTCCATAATGACTGGGGCATGACACAATATCCCTTTGTCCCAGGACACGAAGTTGTAGGCAAGATTGCGGATGTTGGCAGTGCCGTAAAAAAACTCCAAGTCGGACAGCGGGTCGGATTGGGATGGTATTCGCGATCGTGCATGACTTGCGAGTGGTGTATGTCTGGCAATCACAACCTTTGTGCCACCGCAGAAGGTACAATTGTCGGTCGCTATGGTGGTTTTGCTGACAAGGTGCGCGCCCATGAAGCTTGGGTTGCTCCCCTACCCGATGCCATGCAGCCAGTGTCAGCCGGACCCTTATTTTGTGGCGGAATTACGGTTTTTAACCCAATCGTCCAATTTGATGTTAAGCCTACCGATCGCGTTGGAGTCATTGGTATTGGCGGCTTGGGACACATGGCATTGAGATTTCTTCATGCTTGGGGCTGCGATGTCAGTGCCTTTTCCAGCAGCGCCGATAAGGAACCAGAAGCAAGGGAAATGGGTGCTAACCACTTCATCAACTCCCGCGATCCAAATGCACTTAAATCGGTAGAAGGCTCTTTTGACTTGATTCTTTCTACTGTGAATGCCGATCTAGACTGGAGTACATACATTGCCTGTTTGCGTCCTAAAGGACGATTGCATTTTGTAGGTGTGGTTCCTAACCCTATTTCTACGGAAATTTTTCCCTTAATTATGGCTCAGCGATCGATCTCCGGCAGTCCCTTGGGTAGTCCGGCTACTGTCACCCAAATGCTTGACTTCGCCACCCGCCATCAGATCGAACCCATAATTGAAACCTTCAGTTTTGACCAAGTGAACGAGGCGTTGGAACACCTACGTAGTGGCAAGGCACGATATCGGATCGTGTTGAAACATTAAGCAAAGTCAAAAGTCAAAAGTCGAAAGTCAAAAATTGGTTGTAGGGGCGGGTTTACCAACAATATTTAATTCTTAATGAGGGTATTCATAAACCTGCCCTCGCGAGAACGTGGTTATTCAAACGGATCTGACAACTGATACCACACGTTCTGTAGGGGCGCACAGCTGTGCGCCCTTGCCTGAATTACCATCAGTTAAATGTAGGGTGGGCATCACCCACCTAGATCAAATCTGCCAGCGTAAACTGTCGCTGTTTGTCCAATTCCAACAGCCGTTGCTGGGCTTGCCGTAACGACTCAAAATATAACTGAGATTGTTCTGGTGCAGTTACTTCGTCGGTTTGTTCCCACAATTGAAGAAATTGACGGTAGCGTTTTTCGCACTGCACCCGTTCCATACAAGCTGTAGCGGCTTGAATCACCTGGGCAAAGCGCGATAGTTCAATCTGTGTCTTTTCATCTAAGTGAAATAGACGCGCGATCGCCTTTGTTTCACCTTCATACTCCATACACTCTACTTGTAGCCGCGAAATTAAATCTGATGATTGGGCAGATGTTACGTGTGATGTCTCTACATTTGCCAAAATCTGCTGCCAGAGAAAAGTGTGGTGGGGTAGATCGAATTTTAAATCTCGTTCCTGTAGGGCTTCCGTGACGATTTGACGGTATTCGGGATGGTGTAGGTAAATTCGCAACAAAATTGCCTCTGCCTGTTCCAGTAAAGCGCGATCGCCTGCTACAGGTAAGTTAGAATTGCTAGCTTGCTGCTGTTTTCTTGGTGGTGCTGGTTTGCGATAACTATTTGGCGCAACTCGATCTAATAAATTTTCAATCCACAACGGTACGAGTCTGGCATCACCTGTACTTAAAATTTCGGCACAATGATGAATGTAATGCTGGCGTTGATTGCTGTCGCTTATTTGCTGTAACAACTTCACCATACTTACCGTGACTTGTTGTGCTTCCGGTGCTTGCTTTAAATCTCGGTTTGCTACTAGTTGTTGGATCTGCCAATCGAGCCATAGCGGGGCGTTTTGTAAAAGTTCGCGGTAATGTTCTGGACTATGAGTGTGGAGATATTCATCTGCATCTTTGCCATTTGGTAAGTTGAGAATTCGTAAATTGACTTCGCCTTGATAGGCAAGATTAGCGATCGCTCCTATTGCTCTTTCTGTAGCTTGCGTTCCTGCCGCATCGGCATCAAAATTAAGAATAAGTTGTTTTGATTCGCTATAACGCAAACAAGCTCGGACTTGTTCGATACTCAAAGCTGTTCCCAACGAGGCGACAGAGTGAGTAATTCCAGCAGCGTGAAGGGCGATCGCATCGAAATAGCCTTCTACTACTACCACCCGATCTTGTTTGGCAATCTCGTTTTTAGCTTTGTCTAAACAAAATAAAGTTCTACCCTTATTAAAAATATCCGTCTCAGGAGAATTAAGATATTTCGGTTGTTCGTCGCCTAAACTTCTGCCCCCAAAACCGATAAATCGTCCTTGCGGATCGCAGATCGGAATAATAATGCGATCGCGAAAATAATCGTAATACCCGTCTCCTGACTGTCGCCGCCGGATCAATCCCGCCTGTTCTACTATTTGCACGGGATATCGTTTTTGTTCTATCAAATAACTGTATAGAGTTTCCCATCCCGCAGGCGCGTATCCTAACTTAAATTGCTGAATTGTTTCTGAGTTAAACTGTCGTTTTTGTTGCAAATAATCTAAAGCTAACTGCCCTTGATGTTGCTGCAAAGCATGATGATAAAATTGTGTAGCGACAGCCATCACTTCATATAATTGCTCTCGCAGCGAAATCTGACGCTGTAATTCTTGTCTTTGTTCGGGTTCTAAAGTTTGGACGGGAACGGAATAGCGTCGCGCTAAATCCAGTACCACCTCACTGAAAGAAGTCTTGCCCAATTCCATCAAAAATGTAATTGCATTCCCTCCAGCCCCGCAACCGAAGCAATAATACATTTGCTTACCTGGGCTGACACTAAAACTAGGGGTTTTCTCATCATGAAACGGGCATAAACCGACAAAATCTTTCCCCCGCTTGCGCAGAACAACGTGTTCCGAGACGATATCAACAACATCAGCTCTTTGTTTCACTTGTTCGACTGTATCGGGATGCAGGCGAGGAATTTGCATATTGTTAGTTGTCAGTTTTCAGTTATCATCTAAACAGCTTTAGTAGCAACACCTTGATATAAATAACCTACAAACTTGGGTGTTTTCTCTGCATAAAATTCTTTCAGTGTCACCGTATCAAATCGCTTTTCTATCAGTTGTCTAATATTACGATTTAAGTGACAGCCATCACCAATAACTTTTTGAATTGGATTCAAACGGTTTTGCCAGACTTGAACTTGAGGTTCATTACTCAGTCCGTGTTCTACAAAAAAGAATTTTCCTCCTGGTTTTAATACTCGATAGATTTCTTGCAGTGCTTGTTCGACTTTGGCGATACTACACAACGTCCAAGTACTGACAACGCTATCAAACGTATTATCTGCCATTGGCAAGTTTTCGCCATTCAACACGCGATTGTCTACAGTAATATGAGATTTTTGGATACGCTTTCGAGCAAGATTATGAACGCCAGGATTAGCATCAATTGCTACTAATTTATGAATGTTTTCTGGATAGTAAGAAAGATTTAATCCTGTTCCAAACCCAATTTCTAAAACTTCTCCTGTCACATTTGCTAAAACTTCGCGTCGGTATTGAGCCATAGTCGGATCGGATAACGACCAGTCAAGCAGGTAAGGTAGGATTCTTTGTGAATAAAATCCCATTGATTCCTCCTAGACGAACTTATAACAGCTTTAGTTCTTGTATTTTAGCGAAAATAAACTTATTAAAAATTTACTCTTAACTGCCTAAATTCAAATCAGCTTGTAAAAAGTCTATAAATTGCCTAGCCGTGCGTCCAGAACGTCCGTTGTGACGAGTTGCCCATTGTAAAGCACGATAATCTAAATCTGTCTGGGAAATATTTAGCTCGGCTAGTGCTGCTAAATGTCGGACAATATGTAAATAAGTGCCCTGATTTGCTGGCTCAAAAGTTAAAGTCAAACCAAAGCGATCGCTAAATGACAGTTTCTCTTGTACCGTGTCCCACACTCCGACTTCTTCATTTTGACTCGGACGGGGGCGATCGCCAAACATTTCTCTGACCAAATGACGGCGGTTAGAAGTCGCATAGACGACAACATTCTGAGGACGGGCAGTTATATTCCCCTCCAAAACAACCTTCAAAGCTTTAAAAGCATCGTCATCTTCTTCAAATGAGAGGTCGTCAACAAATATAATAAACTTTTGCGGCACGCCCCGCAGTTGCTCGACAATTGTAGGTAAAGCAACCAAATCTGATTTAGCAACTTCAATTAAACGTAAGTTGCGATCGCCATATTCATCTAACAATCCCTTTACCAAAGAAGATTTTCCCGAACCGCGACTACCGTAAAGTAAAACATGTAGGGCGGGATAACCTGCTAGCAAGAATTCTGTATTTTTTTTCAAAGTATCTCGTTGATACTCGTATCCTACCAACTGCTGTAACTGCACTGGATCGGCATAGGGAATACCGATAAGTTGTCCTGACTGCCAGCGTAAAGCTTGATATTTAGCAAAGATACCCGTACCATGTTGGCGATAGTATGCGGCTAAATCTGGTAAGATATCTGCCCAGTTGTCGAGGTGTGATAATTTATAGTAAATAGTGCGATCGCTAGCTTTTTCTGTAGTTGTTTTTGTAGTTATTTCACTCCAAGCTACCGGAGGTAAATTTAATTTAGCTGCGGCTTGTACCCACTGACTTAATTGAATTCCACTACATTGATAGAGGCTTTGTAAAGCTTGTAAATCTTGCTGCACGGCGGCGATGAGAGAAGGTGGTAAATCCGCCAAATTGGTATTTTGAACTTGCCGTGAAAACGGATTCTCATCTATAAGAATTCGGCTAATTAAATAACCTTGCCAGGATTGGTTTTGAGAAGCGATCGCCTTAAAATAATTTCCATAAGCGCGAACGCATCCTAATTCATCTACCTCGCTGTGTCGCAATGACTGTAACAAATCGATTTGGCGTAAAGAACGTAGTAAATTAAGAAAAGCCTGTCCTACCTCATCTGTTAAAACAGATTGATATATTAGTAAAGAAGCTGCTTGGAGTTGTAAAAATTCAAAAGATGAGTTCGTTTGAGTATCCATGTTTCGGCGCTATCTCCCCACAACAATCGCCCAAATACTAGCAGCAATAATTACAGCCCCTAGATGCTGCGGTAGCAACAGCCGAAACGGTTGACGCGCAATTTTCTGAGTCAATACCACTGTCAGTAATACAGAAAAAATCAGCGTTGTTCCCTGTAAAAATGCAATCACGGCTGGATGCGCCACCACCACAGGTAATCCCGCCCCACTCAAACCAAAAGTCGCAAAAGTCACGGGTAAAATTCGTCCTGCCTCCCCTAAACCCAAACGCAGATAGTGCGCCAAACTTCCCCCTAAAATCAACGGTAAATACCCATATACCAACTCCACAAACGGCTTAGGCTTAAAACGCGAAAAATCCTTTGTATCCTTCGCGCCTAACGCTTCGCTTCGCCTGCGGCTAATGCGACTTTGCGCAACATAACTCCTCATCCAAAAAAGCGATCGCATCAAACCATAAACCACAAAAACAAACCCAGTCGGAACCAACAAAACCAACAAAGATAAACCTAAATGAGGAAAAAATTGTGTTAAATCAATTCTTAAACCCAAACTAGTTTGGATTTCTGGTAAGCGATGTAAGAAAATTCCACCCAATAGCAATAATAACAATGCGACTTCGTAACTATGAGGGATGTGAGTTGTCCACAACTCAATCCCTGGCGGACGTAAATTAAACTCAACCGAACGATGCGGACAAGCTTTTAAACAAGTCATGCACAATACGCAATCTCGATTATCTTCCAACTGCGCCGGATGGGAATACAAAGGACAACCATTGGTTTCCATGCCCTCACCCTTTTGAGGACCACCCTTGTAACATTGATACGTCGTACATTCTGCCGAACAAGTTCCTTGCTGCGCTCTCAATTCTGTCATCGATAACTTAGCAAATAACCCATTCATCCCGCCAATTGGACACAAATAGCGACACCAAAATCGCCGTTCAAAAATTGCTGAGAAAATCATCGCTCCAGCTGTAATTAATAGTAATAAACAGCTAGAAAGATAGGCTGTATTTTCCAAATTCCACAGTTCTTCCCACAGAAAAATCAAGGTAAATAAACCGAATAAAAACCATCCACCCCACTTTTCTGCTGGTTCTCGATGCCACTGTTTCAGCTTTCGCCCTGGAAACAACCATTGAGATAACTTTTGCGTGACTTCGCCGTAAATCATAAACGGACACACCGCACACCATAACCTACCCACAAACGGAAAACCCAACAATACGAGGGGCCACCACCAAGCCCAAAACATATTTAAGGCGAAATTTCGATCTCGCTGTTGAGGACCAACAAATAAGATAATGACAATGAAGGCAAAAAACCACAAGGTAAAGCCATAGTTAATCCGGTCGGGATACCAAGAACTGCGCAGAAATCGCCGTAAACTAGGGTAAATATTTAATACGTTGACGCGAAATTGTTTTTTCTTCGTTTGTGCCGACCAAAAAATTTCTTCCGTTAACTCAGTTTCTTCTCCCGACTGCACGAGCGCCCGTTCGACTAAACTTTGTAACTCTTTCAAGTTGCCAGGAAAATCATAAGATTGCAGGCGACGCAAGGCTTCGGGGGCAATTTTCGATTTGGCTAATCCCTCGCTGCGAGTGTACAAACTGATGTAATATTCTACTAGAGCTTTAATGTCGGCTTTTCGTACCCGTAGTGGCGGTACTTTAATTGTTTGTCCAATACAACGCGCGATCGCGGGTTGAGTTCGTTCTGCAATTGCTAAAATCCGCGCTTTACTCGTACGAGTGACTTCTGGTGCATCTTCAGAACGGCTGATAGGTTGATAAGTACCAGTTTGCAGCAATTGCGCGATTTTCGGCACTAATTCCACGGGCAACTCTTGAGTATTATTCAAAACCAGCGTTCCTTCACCCAACCACTCCAGCAACCCTGGCTTTCCACCAACACGACCGAAAAGATCTGCACCGCTGGTTTGCAATAAATTGCAGTTAACCTTAATAATCGGCTGACGGCGTTGAGGAGAACTGAAATGAATTAGGGTAGCGATATTATCTTTTTCTAATCCTGGTTCGCCAAAAATGAGAATTGATTTTTGATTATTAGCTGCTTCTCTAATTTCTTGACGCAGCCGCACCGCATAACGACTCGTACCGATGATACCGCGCTTGACTTTAGTAACCAAATACGGGCGCAGGGCGATCGCTCGTTCTTGTTCGTATGATAGTGCTGAAGTTAATTGGCTTAATTCTTGCGCTAGCTGGCGCGAAATCGTTTGAAAGATTTCGGGGTATTGTCCGACAATCTGCTGAAATTCTGCCGTTGCCACTGCCCATAAGTGACATTCTGTCAAGGCAGTCACCGTTCTTTGCACTGGCTGTTCTAAGATTAACTCTTGGAGATTAATGACTGACCCAGGAAGCAAACTAGTCGCCCATACGGAACTAGTCGAATTAGTGTGTTTACTCTCCAAGCGACCTTGTTGCAGAATATAAAGCGCTTCTGGGTCGGTGTCTTCCACGACTAAACGCTCGTTAGCGGGGATGACTCGTTCTACAGCAACTTGGGCGATCGCATTTAATACTTCTGACGATAGCACCGATAGCGCCGTTCGCTCTTGCAGCCAGATGAGTAAATCTGGAGACATCGTATCCCCCTGTTTTGCAATACTTCATTCATTGTGACGAGTCGAGACGTTCCGTGGCTCTACACAGACCTACTAGCTCGACAGCCCTTATGCCTCAAGGATACGATGAATTGTATGTTTTGAAATTCTTTTATTCCTGCCGTTGTCTTTCCCTGCTACCCCAATCGGCGTTATCTATTTTCATAGAGAATGTTCCCAACTGCCCAAACCACTATCAGCTATTTGTAAATCTTCTAACATGAGCAGCTCAGATCTCCCCAATCTCTGGGTTCCTTTGATGCTTTTAGGCTTCATCATTATCGCCGCTATTTTCTTCAGCCGTAGCCGCTAGCAGAGGGACTAAGGAAGAGTTGTAGAGACGCTACATGTAACATCTCTACAACTCTCTACTCCCCATTTAATACAATCGATTCAACACGTAATCGCTCATATTAATCAAGGCTTGTCGAGACTCTGAAACTGGAAGATAACCGATGCACTCTACTGCTTGGTTAGCATGGTAAGAGGCTAACTCTCTGGCTTTTTGAATGCCTTGACTATCTTTGATTAATGCCAAAGCTTCATCTAGATCCCCTTCTTGCTCGAATCGCCGTTCGACTAAGACTTCAAGATAAGGCTTTTCTGCCAGAGCGTACAAAGCGGGTGCGGTTAAATTACCGCTTTTGAGATCCGATCCGGCTGGCTTACCCAACACTTCTGTCGAGCCTGTAAAGTCTAAAATATCGTCCACGACTTGGAATGCTAAACCTAAGTGACGACCGTAGCCATACATGCGATCGACAATTTCTTTTGAGCCGCCACTGAGTATACCCGCAGCCTTAGAGCTATTAGCAATCAAAGAAGCTGTTTTGTAATAGCTTTTATCTAAGTAAGCTTCAATCGTCATTGCGGTATCGAATCGAGTCATTCCCTGCTGAATCTCACCTGTGGCGAAGTTCATAATCACTTCCGAAAGCAGTTTGACCACTTCCAGATTGTCTAAGTTGGCTAAATGCCACGAAGCCTGAGCGAATAAAAAGTCGCCTGCTAAAATGGCAATCCGGTTGTCAAACAAGCTATGGACGGTAGGAACGCCGCGCCGCATTGGAGCTTCATCTACTACGTCGTCGTGTACTAGACTTGCCGTATGGATCATCTCCGTAATTTCCGCAAGTCGGCGGTGACGGAGAGTAATATCCTCATCTAGCATCGTCGCCCGCGACATCAGCAAAACAATTGCTGGTCGCACCCGCTTTCCTCCAGCTCCAAACAAGTACTCTGCTGCGGCGGAGAGGATGGGATGACGAGTTCCTACTAGTTCTATTAGGTTCTCTGACAGTATACGCAGGTCTGCTTCAACTGGAGAAAATAGGGAAGTCGCTGATGTCATGAAGGAGCTGACTCTAATAGTTTTTTACGAAATTTTACATATTCTGTACTCATTTTAAGCTAAGCCTCGGCAAGGGGGAAGTTTTGGTAAATGGAATTTTTCGCAATCGTCGCGATCGCCCCAATGCATTTCCTGCAAAAAATTGTCGTAGCCTTAGCTACAATTCAGCAAAAAGACTTAGAAAAACTTCGCTTTGTCAAAGTCATCCTTCCCAAGTTCAGTAAATTTACCCAAGATTTATCTATCCGACCGTTGATTTTAAATTTAGAGGCAACATTAGTGACTAAAAGTCTAGATTCATGTGTTAGCCTAGATACTGAAGCATTTAAACCAATTCACAAATTCAACACAGTCGAGCAAGTTGCCAAGAGGTAACGAGATCGGCTGAGTCGATTAGGTGAGCATACCCAAACGCAACCCAGAACCTCGGCATCGTTCCGAAACTTTTAAGTGCCAGTCAGTTAATTTTGTTTGGTAGACCTGCTAGCGCTTAAAGGTTTTGAATAGAGAGATAATCTCGGAAATTAAGTTAGTGGTGTGCGGAAAACAGTGAGGAAACCAGCAGCTGGCGAGGCATTCGTTTGACTGACTGGTAAGAACTTATTGCGACGTGGAAACTGCCAAAAGCTGCTTTTGGTCGATGCTTTGCGCTGTCTTATTTTCTAAACATTATTTCTCTTTCTTGACTCGCTGGCGGCACAATGACTTACGGCAACGTACCCATGATTATTCCTTGCTTGGCAACTGGTTATTTATTGACTGTTTACCTTTTACTACTGTTAGCGCAAAGGCAGGTAAAAAATCCCGAGACTCGGGACATCTCTACTCCTAAAGAGGAAGGGTTGGGTCAACTATCAGCGACCAGCGACCGGTGACCGTGTAGAGACGTTACATATAACGTCTCTACAAACGTCTCTAGTCCAAAAGTTCTAGGGGATAACTGGGAGTAAGGACTGTTTCTAAATTAACTTTTTCCACCACAGGAGCATAACCCAGCCATCGCACGGAGGACTGAATAAACTGCTGGGGGCAACCGCTGACACAAAAGCGAGTTGGCATCGGTGGTAAATTATTTCGCAGTCCTAGTAAATCGAGTTCGCAAGCTACGGCTTTGACAACGTGAATTGCCGGATCGACCAGCTTGATGCTGTTAGGTAAAAGCGATCGCAGCACGGGTGATAAATGAGGATAGTGGGTACAGCCGTAGATCAGAGTATCGATTTGCTGCTGAATTAAGGGAGCCAGATAGCGCCGTGCTACCTCTTTAGTGTATGGCTCGTTGATCCGATTATCTTCGATCAGAGGCACGAATTCGGGACAACCGACTTGCCAGACTTTAGCAGTACTATCAATTTCTTGAATTGCCTGTGGAAAAGCGTTGCTAGCAGCAGTTGCTGGAGTTGCAATTACACCGATGCGCTTACCTTGTTTTACCGCCGCCTTTGCTCCAGGTAAAATCACACCCAAAATGGGAAACGGAAATTCCCACCGCACCGTCTCTAAAGCTAGAGCGGAACCCGTGTGACAAGCCATCACGACCATTTTTACCTGCTGCTGTTGCATCCAGCAGAGGATTTCGCGAGTAAATTGTACGATCTCGGCTGGCGATCGCGTGCCGTAGGGTAGGCGAGCCGTATCGCCAAAGTATAAAATAGATTCGTTTGGTAGCTGCCGATACAGCTGAGTTAAAACAGTAAGACCACCCACACCACTATCAAATACGCCAATTGGCGATTGTTGGGGTTCTCGACTGGGAAAATCGGAAGGATTATTGATAGAAAGATAGGAATAAAACACAGTTCGAGCTTAACCCGTTAATTATGCTTAGCACAGAACCTATGGGCAAGTTTGTTAACTGGTATTAGCAAAAGCGGCAACCAGCAACGCAAACCCATCCGTCAAGTTGATAATTAACACTGACATTACCGTAGTGTCAACGTTGTTGTTTAATGTACTGAAGAACACCCTGAGCAATCGCTTCTGCCAGTTGATTTTGATAAGCAGCCGTTTTCAAACGCGGTGCGTCATGTTTCCCTGTCATGAATCCAGTTTCTACCAAAACAGCTGGCATAGAACTCTTGCGTAGGACGTAAAATCTAGCCTTTCTCACGCGGCGATCGCGAAGATTTGGAACATTTCGCAACATAGCATTGTGAACTGTCACGGCTAGATTGTAGCCGCTATCAAAATAATAAGTCTCCAAACCGCTGATATCTGGGCGCGTAGGCAAGGAATTAGCGTGGATACTGACGAACAAGTCAGCATTGACCCGTTCGGCGATATCTACCCGTCCTTGTAGCCCTACAAAATAGTCGCTATCCCGCGTCAGCACGACATGAACGCCGTTTTGTTCCAATATCTGAGCAACTCGATTGCTTATTGGCAGAACAATATCTTTTTCATGCACTCCTCCCTGAACGGCTCCTGGGTCTTTACCGCCGTGTCCTGGGTCGATGACCACAATTGTTTTCCCATTGCGATCGCGGGCTCGAGGTGGTGCTGCGGGTACTGGCGGCGGAACGGAAATTGAAGGATTAGTCGCTGGAGAGGATGGCGGGACTAGAACCATCGACGAGCGCTTCAAATCTAGCGAGAGAAACTCTGGGCTGGGTTGCTCGACCTCTCCCACTCGTATTCCCGCCGCTGGCTGGACTAGGATCGTAACCGTGCGCGGATCGGTCTGCCGCAAGCGCACCCTTAAAACTGGGCTATTGGTATCTAAAGTTGGTCCCTGTACCGTTCTAGCTAATTGGGCATTGGTAATAGTAATGCTGTAGGCAGCAGACGACCGATCCCAACCACTGGCATAGACTAAAGTTCGATCGCCTTTGACGTAGAGGCGATCGCCCCGCAAGTCCACCGATTCAATTGTGGCTAATTCTGTCGTTCTGTTGCGTCGCTCTGTACTAGCGCGATCCGTATACCGATTTCGACTCGGAAGTAAAACGACTCCACCGAATTGATTGCCCAACTGACCGCCAAATCGACTCACCATTGCCCGCCAGTTAGGGCTATCGCGATCGACTTCCATCGTCAGGCGGACTATAGGCTGCTCGGACTGAGCTTGACTGAGGGAAATCTTTTTCACCCCAAAACGGCTAAATGCTCTTGGTGGCGAGAAATTAGGTGCTAAACTCGCGCCCTTAAGATCGACATAAATTTTATCCCCATCGGAGTTGCGATCGACATTAACGTCGAGCTTGCCAGTGCCAACAGTACGGATAAAAAAGCCATCACCCGTAGCACGAACGCCTTGTACTTGCAAGCCGTTGACAGATGGAGTAGGCGTGGCTGGCGCAGTAGTGCGGCTGGTGCGCCGTAAATACTGCCTGGGTGGAGAGACAGCAGGACTAGGATTGGATAAAGGTGCTGCTTCTAATGGTCTTGGCGCTGCGATCGTCAAAGGTGCAGTAGTCGCAGCTGGTAGCTCCGTTGGTGGTGATGAAGGGGCAGCCGTCAAAGGTGCAGTAGTCGCAGCTGGCTGCTCCACAGGTGGCTGTGGAGATTCTGGAGGCGTAGTCGCAGCTGGTGGCTCCACAGGTGGCTGCGGAGATTCTGAGGACGCAGACTCATCTGACGACTGCGGTGCAGGAGCGGGAGACGAGCTAGCAATTTTTTCTGGCTGCGGCAATTGCACCAACCAATGACTGGGAGAAGCACCGCGAACCTTTACCTGGTTAGGGTCGAGACTATACTCTGGACTGAGTTCGAGCGCAATCCGCGTCGTTTTTTGGTCAACCTGTCCAATTCGGAGAGCGCGAAACGCTCCACCCGCTTTCTGTTTGACTGTCGTTCGCTTCAGAGCTGTCCCCGGCAAGTCAATCACCAGGCGCGTGGGGTTAAATACCAGCTTTGCTCTGGGTTGAACTTTGCCTTCTGTTTTGATTTCCAGTCGATTTTGTTTGGCATTAAAATGCCACGATTTCAGACTCGCCGCCTCAGTAGGAGACGAGATTAGAAAAATGCCTAAAGTACTGGGTAAAAGCCAGTATAATTTCACGGTGCTTTCTCCTTATGCGCATGCATCCCAGCTGTCAACGTCTCCTCTGTTGGCGCTGTTTCACTCCATCCGATCCCGCAGTGTCGAGCCAATGCCGACCATGAGTATACCTGAGTCCTCCAATAATGGTTGAAACTAGATTTAAACATAATGTGAAATGCTTCTCATCAAATTTGACGATTCGCGCTTCATATAAGTATTCCCATTGCAGTCCGCTCACACCAACAAGCGATGGATTAATTTATCTCAATTGAGCCATTGATTTTCAGAAAAATTTAACTGAGTAGCAGAAGATTTCAGTAGTGTAATGCATAATTTTTCAAATGCTAATAGTTTCTTGACCCTCCTTATCCGATCGCGTTTTTTAATTTAGTACCGCATCTTGCGGCTGCGATCGCAGTTTGCCCGTAACAGAACGATAAAAGTACATCAAAATTTACAAATTTCAGGAGTGAGGAGCGAGGAGTGAGGAGTGAGGGAAATTTATGATTTTGGCTTGTGGAATTGAATTTCTTCCTTGTCCTCCTGTCCTCCTTGTCTTACTACACGGGAGTTTCTGGTTCACCTCCTACAGCAGTGGTGGGGGAAAGACGAAACGCAAGAGGGGGGTGCTAAAAATGTGGTAAGAATCACCATCATGATAATGGCAGCTTCTAGTGGTTTAGAAAGAACGCCGCTTGCAGAACCAACACCAGCAAATACTAGTCCTACCTCGCCTCTAGGAATCATGCCTACCCCGATCGCTAAACGATTGATGCCAGGTTGTCCGAAGACGGCAGCACCCGTGACAACTTTACCGACGATTGCCACAGCAATCAGAAAGATAGCAATAATCAACCCCTCGCGGTTACTGGGAACGGCGGGGTTGAGAACTCCCAAGTCGGTTTTTGCCCCTACAGTGACAAAAAAGATGGGAACGAGCATATCCGCGATCGGTACGACTTGTTTCTGAAGTTCTTTGCGCTTATCAGTTTCGTCTAGCACTAAACCAGCGGCAAATGCTCCTAAAATCGCCTCTAGATGGATTGCCGCAGCTAAGTATGACATGACAAAAGCAAAGATAAAAGCTGGGATGACTAATTCACCGCGCGTCTTGAGGCGATCGACAACTGTAACAAAGGTTTTGTTGAAAACATTGCCAAGTAGAATTGCCCCTAACAAAAAACCAGTGGCACTAATAATCAGATAAATGACATTACCCACGTCCACTTCGCCAGTTTTCGCCAAGCTTGCCACCACTGCCAGCACGATGATACCTAGTACATCATCAATTACGGCGGCTCCTAAGATAATTTGACCTTCTCTTGAGTTGAGAGTTCCCAGTTCCGACAAGACTTTGGAAGTAATACCAATACTCGTTGCAGTCAAGGCAGCACCAGCAAAAATCGCAGGCACGGCAGGTACACCAAACCATATCATCAACCCTGCCGTACCTGCACCAAACGGCACGGCTACCCCTACACAAGCCACCACAGCCGCTTGGATACCGACTGCCATTAATTCTTTTAAATTTGATTCCAGCCCAATTTCAAACAGCAGGATCACCACACCCAACTCAGCCAAAACTGAAATCACTTCGCTTTGAGCGGCAAAGGTGGGGGCAACTTCCTCCGGCGCTAGCCCTGCGGTGGTTTGAAGGAAATTCATAATCAGAGAACTCGTAGCATCAGCCCCACCTTCTGGAAACACTAATAAATGTAAGGCAGAAACTCCGACAATGACACCACCCACCAGTTCGCCTAAAACTGGAGGTAAACCAAAGCGGTTAGAGATTTCTCCACCCACTTTGCTAGCAAAGTAAATGACGACCAAACTTAGCAGCACTCCTGCTAGCACCAAAGCACTATTTGCCTCTGCTTCTGGCGCAGTTAGCAGTAAAGGCGTAGACCCCCACAGAGTAAAATTACTTACCCAGCTAAAACCATCTAACTCCATTAGCTGTCCAAAAATCATCCTTTTCAATTTACTAGTTTTGGGGAGTCAGTTATCAGTTGTCAGTTAACAGTTAACAGGGAGCAGAGAGCAGAGGAGAGAATAACAACCAATGGCTAATGACCAAAAAACATACCTGGCAGCGATCGCTACCAGGTATGTTTTCTTCAGCAGTCGTCAAAGCTAACTGCTCAAACCTAACTTATAGGTTATTTTCTAGCCAGCACAGCCATGACTTGCGCCATTTGCTGTTTTAACCGTTCTATATCTGCCTGCATAGCAGCAATTTTTCCATTCAAAGCTTGCAGATCGGATGATGATGTGCTGGTTCCAGTTGCTGTTGCAGCTACCTGTGGCGCTACTGGTGCTGTTGCTCCTCCTTGGCGCGGCAGTTTTGACTTTACCATTGCCGCTTTAATTGCACCGATTAAATCTTTTTGCTCGAACGGTTTAGGGATAAATTCAAAATACTCGAATGGCTCTGGAATTTTCTCGACAACTTCTTCTTTGCGCCCCGACATTAAGACTAAAGGAATTTTTTGGAGTTCGGCATTTTGTTGGATTTGCTGATACACCTCCCAGCCGCTGAGTTTAGGTAACAAAAAATCAAGCATAATCAGGTTCGGTCGTTCTTGACGAATTAAGTTGAGTCCTTCCAAACCATCTTTTGCTTCTAAAACATCAAAGTTGCCAGGTGGCAACATTTCTTTGACGCGCATCCGAATTACGCGACTGTCATCGATAACTACGATTTTGTTACTTGCCACAACTGACTCCTCGGCAATGAATTTTAAGGGGAATAAGATAGAAAAATACGATTTAAAGGCGGGAATATCTGGTTATGCAGTCTAGAAAGTGAGTGCGGCAGATATTAGTTAACTGTAAATTTAAATTCTCGATCGCCAACATCTCGAACTCGCTCAATTGAAACACGTAAGTGAGAGTAAAAGCCACCTGGGATACACCAGTAACTTACTTTTCTAGCTAACCTTGCACAACAAAACTACGAACTAAACCTAACGCTGTTCGCGTTTTGTCTCCAAGGGAATTTTTACTGATTGCGCGATCGCAAAATTTTCCTTAAATAGATATAGTTCGGTAAATTTTCGGTCGGCAAATTGTCTATCAAAAGGGTAATTGGTAATTGGTAGTCGGTAATGGGGAATTGGTGATTAGTAGTTAATAATGGAAGTTGGTCACTGGTCACTGGTCACTGGTCACTGAATATATGACTCTATCTTCTCGTTCTGAGTTCAAGTCGGAAATTGAGGCTTTACCGTCATGGCTGCGCCGACCGATTGGTAAGGCAAGCGAATTATCTACAGTTCAAAAAATTATTAAGCAGCGACAGATTCACACGATTTGCGAGGAGGGACGCTGCCCGAACCGAGGCGAATGCTACGCCCAAAAGACAGCCACTTTTTTACTGATGGGTCCAACTTGCACTAGGTCTTGTGCTTTTTGTCAAGTGGATAAAGGTCACGCACCCATGCCACTCGATCCAGAAGAACCGCAGAAGGTCGCAGAGGCTGTGCAGTCACTAGGATTGCACTACGTTGTCTTGACTTCTGTAGCGCGGGACGATTTAGCTGACCAAGGAGCAAGTTGGTTTGTTGCTACCATGACAGCAATTCGCGATCGCAGTCCTCAAACGCAAATTGAAGTATTAACTGCTGATTTTTGGGGTGGTACAGGCGCGGGAGACGTAGGACAAAGGGAAAGAATTGCTATGGTTGTAGGGGCAAAACCCGCTTGCTACAACCACAACATTGAGACTGTCAAAAGGCTGCAAGGACGAGTCAGAAGAGGAGCTAAATACGATCGCTCGTTGCAAGTCCTGCAAGCAGTTAAAGAAATCGACCCGAGTATTCCGACAAAATCTGGGTTAATGTTGGGGCATGGGGAGACAGTAGAAGAAGTTGTTGAAACGATGGCAGATCTTAGAGCAATCCGCTGCGATCGCTTGACAATTGGGCAGTACATGCGCCCCTCCTTAGAACACCTACCCGTCCAAAAATACTGGACTCCCGAAGAATTCGAGGAATTAGGCGCGATCGCTCGCGATCTAGGGTTTAGCCACGTCCGTTCCGCACCCTTGGTGCGTAGCTCCTACCATGCGGGGGAACAGTGACCAGTGACTAGGGAACAGTTATCAGTTAAAAGTGGCTGGTGGCTAGTGGGTCAATGCTTTTGTCTAGTCACGAGTCACCAGCCACTAGTCACTCTTTTCACAAAAATATTTTTAACGGAAGTAGGCAAGGGGTACCGCTGTTTGGTATTTCTGTAGATGCCCTTATTTTGAGGAGAAAAGCTTATGGCTGCTCAAGCAACTAAACCAACTGTCGGTCAAGATGTTGCTAAATCTAATGCTAACGCTCCGTTTCCTTTTCGGACGATAGTTAGCTTGATCCTGCTAGCAGGTAACATTCTGGTAGCTGCTATTTACTTCCACGTTATCAATCCATAGTTGTCTGGCGGCTAGTCAGTTGGTGGCTAGTGACTAGCGATCGCCGGTCGCCGGTCACTGACTTCCTAGCCGAATCAAATCGTACCTTTGAATAATCCTTTCGGGCGTATCAACAGTACCAGAATCATAATGAACAGACCTACACCTTGTTTGTATTGAGAACCAAGGAAAGGAGTGCTGAGTTCTTGGGTAACGCCAATCACCAAAGCAGCAGCGATCGCGCCGTACGGGTTGCCGATTCCACCTAAAATTGTGGCAGCAAACATCGGCAAAATTAAAAACCAGCCCATATTCGGTCTGACGGCTGTAATCAAGCCGTACATGCTACCACCTAAAGCCGTGAGGCTGCCAGCGATCGCCCACGTCCAAAGTACGACGCGATCGACATCAATTCCAGATACACGCGCCAAGTCGAGGTTGTCAGCAACAGCACGCATCGCCTTGCCAATCTTCGTATTTTGTAATAAATAGTGCAGCGCCAAAATAACGATAACTGCTAAAAGCATTACTATAAGTTGATTTTGGGGAATTCTGATTCCTAAAATTTCTCTGGCTGGACTGGTAGGAATATCGTAACTTTTGTTACTACCACCCCAGATTAAAATAATTCCATTACGGAGAAATAAAGCGAGTCCAATCGAAATAATAATGAGCGTGGTGGAAGTGGCACGCCGCGATCGCATATTTGACCAGATCAGCTTTTCAGATATCAGCATTGCTGCTACAGTGCCAATTGCTCCGAGTAACATTGAGAGCCAAATATTAATGCCGCTCGTATTGGCTAGCAAAGTTAAATAAGCGCCCAAAGTCATAAAATCGCCGTGGGCAAAGTTAGCCAGCCGTAGAATGCCATAAGTCAGCGTCAGTCCTACCGCAGCTAAAGCAATAATGCTACCTACAGCTACCCCATTAACAAATAATTGAGCCAGTTGTGCGTCCATACAGGGTTCGGTGATCGGTTATCAGTTATCAGTGTAGAGATGTTATGGGTAAAACCTGTACAAAAGCAACAAAGTGGCTGGTGGCTGGTGGCTGGTGGCGAGAGATTAATTAATTGTGCATTGCAACTGCTGTACGGGCGGGTTTTGAGTCAAGATTTATTGCCTCAACTGTCAATTCTTTTGCTAAACCCGCTCCTACGACTTGCCTCTTGCCTCTTGCCTCTTGTAAAGTGCATTCATTTCATGTTTTTAAATTCAACTTTTGTGAATGCTCGGGTCTAAATCTTTTAACACTCTCCATGTACACCTAGTATTTCTAGTTGTCCTTGCTGTTTTACCGTTATATCTGTTCTTTTTCATTCACAATGCCGCTCGCGTTCCTCAGTTTGAGTGTACGGTACTGACGCTAGCCGCAACGGTGGCAATGGCGATCGTCTGGGTGGGAATTGAAGTTGTGCTGGGGCGTTGGTTGCGCCTTCTGAATCAAGCAAGTCGTCAATTGGCTGAGCAAGGTAATTTTCGAGTTTGCATTTCAAAATTACGTTATGCTCCATTAGAAATTAGACAATTAGCACAATCTTTTAACGAACTAGCAGATTCTCTAGAACGACAATTTAACCAATTGCGCCATGTAGAAGCAGAGTTACGCCGAGCAAACGATCGCTTCCACATGGGAGCGGCAGCGATTAATGCCACGATTTATGAGTGGGATTTGCAAACTCAAGCAGTCGAAAGAACTCCAGGATTGCTCAAGGTCTTAGGTTACGAACCAGAGGAAGCTCCAAATGATGCTGCATGGTGGCACGAGCGCATTCATCCCGATGATTTTCCGCCAGCCTATGCTGTTTTGTCCTCGGCGTTGGCTGGTAATAGTGATGATTTTGAGGCAGAATATCGCCTGCGCGATCGCTACGGTCAGTATATTCATGTTTGGGAACGCGGACTGATCGTCAGGGACGAGCGAGGGCATCCGTTGCGAATTTTTGGTGGCAGTCTGGATCTGACCGAACGCCAACGGGTAGAAGAACAACTGCGGCAGAGCGAAGCACAGTTTCGTCAAATTGCAGAAAATTTACGCGAAGTCTTGTGGATGTCTACCCCTGGACTCACGCAGATTCTCTATGTCAATCCAGCTTACGAACAAATGTGGGGGCGGACTTGTGAAAGTTTGTACGCTCAGCCATCGTCTTTCCTGGCGGGAATCCATCCTGAAGATAGTGCCGCGTTAATTGCCGTTTTGGAGCAAAAGCCCCTGGGGACGAAGCTGTTAGAGGAGTTTAATCATGAATTTCGGATCGTCCGCCCCGATGGTTCGGTGCGTTGGGTACTTTCTCGCGCCTTTCCAATTCACGATCGCGCCGGAGAAGTTTATCGAATTGTGGGACTAGTCGAGGATATTACTCAACGCAAGCAAGCAGAAGTCAAAATTAAGCAGTGGAATGAAACTCTGGAACAACGAGTGCGGGAACGCACGGTTCAATTGGAGTTAGCGAACGCGGAATTAGATGCTTTTGCGTATTCCGTTTCTCATGACTTACGCGCACCACTCCGCCACATTCACGGATTTGCCAATGCTTTGGCGCAGCGTTTGGAGTCTACTGAGGCGATCGCCGATCCCAAAATTGCTAGTTACATTCAGACTATTCAAGATAGCAGCATCAGGATGACACAGTTGATTGATGGTTTATTGGCTTTGTCTAGAGCCGGACGGCAACCTTTGGCGCAGGTTTCTGTAAGCGTGCGAGAATTGGTTGAGGCGGCGATCGCCTTAATCAAAAGTCAAACTCCCACAGACCGTCAGATCGAATTTATCGTTGGTGACTTGCCCACAATCGACGGCGATCCAGTCTTATTACGACAAGTTTTTGCCAACCTAATTGACAATGCGGTGAAATTTAGTGGCGATCGCCAACCAGCCAGAATAGAAATTGGCACACTACTAGGAGATAACACCACAATTTTTGTTAAAGACAATGGGGTAGGCTTCCAGATGGAATATGCCGAGCAAATGTTTGGAGCCTTTCAGCGGTTGCACTCCCAAAAAGAGTTTAAAGGTACGGGTATTGGATTAGCGATCGTCCAGCGCATTATTCACCGTCACGGTGGCAAAATTTGGGCTGAGAGCATACCCCAACAAGGTGCTACTTTTTTGATGAAATTTAGACTTTCCTGAAGATAATTGTAGAGCGGAGTAGAAGTTTCGCCAGCTAGGATGTTATTCGTCCAAGCAGAGTCGCTCAAGATCGGGTCTTAGGTAATCTTGACTACCACAGCAGCAGACAATAACTGAAATGCATGTTACGCTCTGGAAATCAGCAGCCACGTAGTGAAATCACTAGATTTTGAAACCTGAATCGGTGTCATTCGCCGTATTGGTTCGTACTGGATGCTATTGCCATGTAAACCCCTGTCCTCGCCCTCTGCTCAGCCAATTATGCAGACTCTAGAGCATTCTCAGGTTATGCGGCGGCAAGAATTCTCAATTGCCGCGCAACTTCACCTGTTAATCGTAGAAGACGTAAAGGCAGATGTCGATTTGATGATACTTGCCCTTGAATCCGCCCAGATCGCTTTTACCTACGATATCGCCAAAAGTCAGAGTGAGTGCCAGCACCTGCTGCAAACTCAAACTTACGATGCAATCTTGGCAGATTATCGGTTACCTCAGTTTACGGCATATCAGGTGTTGCAACTTTTGCAGGCATCTGGGCATGAGATTCCCCTGATTCTGGTGACTGGCAGTCTGGGAGAAGAGGCAGCAGTTGATTGCATCAAAGCAGGCATGACAGATTATGTCATGAAAGAGCGGTTGTTTCGCCTACCCGTAGTGTTGAAGCGATCGCTGCAAGAATTTGAACTTCGTCGCCAACAGCAGCAAGCCGCAGCTCGCACTCAACTCCAAGCGCAGCAACAGGCAATTATCAATCACATCGTCCACGCCATGCGCGAAACTTTGGTATTGGATGAGGTGCTGCAAATTACAGCGGATATGCTACACCAAGCTCTAGGTTTGAGTCGTTGCCTAATTTCTCAGCCCAATTCTCAAGCCCAAATGGGAATTTATCATATCAGCGCTGCGACCAGAGAACGGGAACATTTGCTAGGACACGAATGCTCTCTTTACCCTTTTTATAAAGATAAACTGCTGCGGGGAGAGATGGTTATCGTTCGCGATATGGATGAGAATGTCTCTATGGCAGTTAGAGACGCTGCCGGAGAATGTAACATTCGCGCTTTGATTATCGCCCCTTTGTTGTATCGTCAGTCGTTTCTGGGTGGAATTATCCTGCACCAATGCGAGCGAGAACGAGATTGGACGGAGCAAGAGATTTCTCTAGTCAGAGCAATTAGCGATCAGTGCGCGATCGCTATTCATCAAGTCCAATTATTTTCTCAAGTACAGCAGCAATTACATCGCCAGCAAACTCTCAATCAGATTAGTCAAGCACTCAATTCTATCCTCGATCCAGATTTTATTTTACAAGAAATTGTCAGACTGACTGGCGAATGTTTTGATGTCGATCGACTGTTAATCTTTTCTGTCGATACAGACTCAGTGCAAATTTTGAAAGAGTGGCGAGCTAGCGATCGCATTTACTCAATGCTCAACCTCCAATTTCCCAAATCAGAATGGATCGATCTGATAGATCCTGACTCTGATTTTTACTGTCGGCGCTATTTTCACGCTCCTGACTACTCTCAATTGCCTTCTACGAGAATTAGACAGATGCAAGTAGAACAAGCAAGTACTCGTTCTGTTTTGAGCGTCCCAATTTTTATTCGCGATCGCCTTTTCGGTGGTCTATCTTTGCAGACTACTAACACTTATCGCACTTTTACTCACGAAGAGATTTATTTATTGCAACAAATTGCCGATCAAGCTGCGATCGCCCTCTATAACGCACAAAGTTACGAGCGTTTAGAAGAATTAGTCCAACAACGTACTCAAGAATTAGAAGCAGAAAAATTGGTTTCAGAAACAGCCAATCGAGCTAAGAGCGAATTTTTAAGTAATATCAGTCACGAACTGCGGACACCTCTAACGGGAATTTTAGGCTTTTCTGGCGTATTAATGGAACAAATTTTTGGTTCGTTAAATGCCAAACAAAAGCAGTATATTGAATGCATTCATACCTCTGGCAAGCATTTATTAGACCTGATTAATGACTTACTCGACCTGACTAAAATTGAAGCAGGAAAAGAAGAATTAACCCCAGAAACCTTATCCATTGAAGATATAGCACAAGCTTGTCTATCTCTTTTTCAAGAACGTTGTCGGCAGCGGGGATTAGAATTTCATTTGGCGATCGCTTCTGAGGCAATAACCTGTACTGCCGATCGACGGCGTTTGAATCAAATTCTAGTCAATCTATTATCTAACGCGCTCAAATTTACAGATACGGGTTCGATTACGTTACGCATTGAACAAACATCTCAACAAATTTTATTCTCAGTCATAGATACTGGGATTGGTATTGCGCTAGAAGATTGTGAAGCAATTTTTCAACCGTTTCACCAAGTCGATAGTGGTTTGAACCGGAAGTATGAAGGTACGGGACTGGGTTTAGCCTTGTCGCGTCGCCTTGCTCAACTACACGGGGGCGATATTACCGTTCGTTCAGAATTGGGGCGTGGTAGTTGTTTTACTTTGTATTTGCCAGGGAGCAGGGAGTAGTGGCTGGTGACTAGTGGCTGGTGGCTAGGGGAGACAAGGGGGACAAGGGGGACAAGGGGGACAAGGGGGACAAGGGGGACAAGGGGGACAAGGGGCGGTTAACCAATTACCAACTACCAATTACCCATTACCAACAACCGACTGTCTATAACCTTACAATAGGGATGAGCCGATCGCAGATTCAGACTAATGTTACAAAAACTAGAGCAGTTAAAGGCTTTGTTTGCTCAGATGGAACGGGCGTTGATTGCCTATTCTGGGGGTGTAGATAGCACTTTAGTCGCTAAGATTGCTACTGATGTTTTGGGCGATCGCGCGATCGCCGTTACGGCTGTTTCTCCTTCTTTGTTGCCCGAAGAATTGGAAGATGCCCAAGTTCAAGCAGCACAAATCGGAATTGTCCATAAAATTATTCAAACGCATGAAATGGATAATCCAAATTACACTTCCAATCCCGTGAATCGCTGCTATTTCTGTAAAAGCGAGTTACACGATACGCTCAAACCCTTGGCAAAGGAATGGGGATATCCTTATATTGTCGATGGGGTGAATGCTGACGATTTACGCGATTATCGCCCAGGGATTCAGGCGGCGAAAGAACGCGGCGTGCGATCGCCTCTGGCAGAAATAGGAGTGACAAAAGCCGAAGTACGGCAATTATCGCAACAACTAGGCTTGTCTTGGTGGGATAAACCAGCCCAACCCTGTCTCAGTTCCCGCTTTCCCTATGGCGAAGAGATTACTGTATCTAAGCTACAGCGGGTAGGAAGGGCAGAAATTTATCTACGCAAGTTGGGATGGCAAAATTTAAGGGTGCGATCGGAGGGAGATACGGCAAGAATTGAGTTAATGCCAGATCTGATTAAAGATTTTGTCGCCCAGACAGATTTAGTGGCGCTAACTGCGGCATTTCAAAGTTATGGTTTTGTTTACGTCACGCTCGATCTAGAAGGTTATCGGAGTGGAAAGCTCAATCAAGTTTTGTCCGCGCCGATGGCTTCGAGGTAGATGTTTCTTAACTTTGCTGCGTAGCGATCGATGGAATGATGCTCGATAATTCTAGAGATTGAGTTATGAGATTTCTCTAGAATTATCTGACGATTAGCAAATATTTCATGTACTGCTCGTTCGATTCCTTCACGAATCAATTTGCTAATGGTGTCTCTATCTTCTTTTGTCGTGTAAATTGCTTCTCCTAAACTATTTTTAGGAACCGCGATCGTCCATCCTACATGATTATTATTGATTTCGGTTAAAGCTCTGACATTAGTTGTAATCACAGGACACCCTGCTGCTTGAAATTCCAAAACAGAGTAGCCATACGTATCAGCGTAAGTCGGTAATAAACCGATATGCGCCTTTTTCATCAATTCAATAACTTCGTGATTGGGTAATTGGGGAAAATAATTAATCCAGTCAGATTGCTGGAGCGAATGCTTTACTTGTTCAACGTCAGCAAGCGTCTCTTTAGTAGCATAATTATCAACATTAAGAGAGCTAATCACTGTTAACTCAAGATTATATTTATAGCGCTCTTTTAAAGCTTTTAATGTCTGCATAATTTCTTGCCCTCCTTTGCGAAAGAAAGAAGAACCAACAAATATAAATTTTATCGTTTCATCCAGGCTCAATTTTTTATCTGCATATTTAGAAACAAACTCCCTTTGTGGCGGATGCATAACTATCAGTTTGCTTTCTATGCTTTCTTGATATTCAGGAAATTCTTTTAGCAGCCTTCTTTGCATATTCGCATTGCAATCAGACATAGCGATAATTCGCCGACAAGCATCGCGAGAAATTGCTTGAAAAGCTTTATGCATTTTAGATTCAGTTTTCAAAGCAGAAAAATCGAGTTCTAAGTTGCGATCGCTCGGACATGAAAGCAAGCAAGTCAATCTCGGTAAAAATGTTTCAAATGTCGTAATCCAGGGAGTAGAACCATAACTGATTGTATTGAAAAAATGTAAAAGGCTAACTCGATTCAAATCGAAATCGTAAAATTGATTGTAACAGTCAATCAGAGAAAATATCTCTCGGTTAGCAAGCTGATTGAATTGACTCGCAATCCTTTGTTTCAACAGAAAAAAATCGCGAACTTTTTTGTATTTAGTATCGGGAACTATGTCGATAATATTTCTTTTTTCTGGATATGCATCGAATTTATAACCAATCAGCACAATAGGCTTCTCCTCGATCGATACTTCAGTTAGGTTAACTAGCGATCGCCAAAGGTTGAGTTGATTTCACAATCTGCATTCCAGCATCGGTAAACCTTTGAAAAGCCGCGTTTGCTTGTTCGGTGTAGTCAACTACACCAGGCACGACAACAGCAGAAGTACAATCTTCTAATAAATAAACTTTCTGAGCCAGACTCGGATCGACTTGCTGAATTTCAGTTAATAAATCATCTACAGTCCAAGCAACACAATGGCTTTTAGCTTGCCCTGCAATAATAACAGCATCAAATTCTAATAGTTGTTGAATTAACCGAGAATTCTTTTGAGCAATTGGTTTGCCGTCTGCACCATCAAGAACTTCGGGACGCAAGACAGAATAGTTTTCTGTTAATGGATTATTCCCTTTAATTTCAAATTGAGTTTGACTATCGCGGGCAATACAATGGAAAAATACCGCTTCTTCCACCGCAGAAACTAAAGCATGACCGATGCCACCTAACATGGAATGATAAGACCAAACCGTGAGGGGATATTTGCCATGCTGACTCAGTTGATTGACATAATGTAAAGCGTGTTTTTGGAGCATACTGTAGTCTAATTTTAAACTATACGCTACAGCAGGATTAACTTGCCAAATCCCTTGTTCGATATCTATAGGCGTAATATTTGTTGCAGATGGCGTTGGATGTTCTCCATCTTGGTTAATCCAAAAGATTGGATGAAAAATCTGCATTGCCGTGTGAGTATCTAGAGTCGGTGCGATCGCGCTAATCACTCCTAAATTACGATAAATAAATTCACACAGTCTCCGATTATCTTCGACTGCCCCAGTACCGGATTGTCCACCCACAAATAATTCAAAACTGGGAATGCAAAAAGTATTTTGTATGTCAATTAGTAGCAAACAAACTTGAGTTTTATCTGCTGATGCTGGTTGAATTTGATATTTTTTTGCCCACTCTCTCGCCGCTGCTGCCCTTTGTTGGTAAGGGACGCGCCAGACTTCGCCAACTTTCTCTGGTGCAAAGTGAGGGGGAATTGGTAACTGGGTGGTTGTACTCATGGGGTTTTGTTCTTTGGACGAATTGCAGTTAGGCGAATAGAATTTGCGCCTACACAGGCAAAACCCGCCTGTGCGGGGTTTCAAACCATTAGTCTCATAGCAATTCTCGATTGCGTGCGTGACATTGGTAGGGGCGCACAGCTGTACGCCCCTACAGATCGCGTATTTTACCCAATTGAAAACCGCTATCATTCGCTGTTTCTATTATGGTATTATTTACCATTATTGTAATAAATTACAGCTTTGAGTGCTACAAAATTAGCATCTGCGTACCCCACAAAGAGGTTGCACCCAGATCCAAACTTATTTGCGGATCTGGGTTCAAAGTGTTTTTACTTGTAAATCATCTTCTACAGGTTTGCGATCGCAGGAGCTATACGGTTACTGAGAGCAATTGTTGCCATACAACCCTAACTAGCACGGCGATCGGATTGTGGATGAATTGATGTAATATTTTGCGGCTGCTCTGCTGAATCTTGATGTCTATGTAAAATGTGTTTGATAACTTTTTCTGTCTTATAAACTTCATCTTCAGCTTGAAGCTTTTTCTTAGCGCTATGCGACAAATTAGTAAAAATTGCCAAGGCAACAGTTACCATAGATATTGCTGCACCATAGGATAGTAAATTGCTATCATTATGTACCACTGCCACAAGAAACTGAACGGCTATTACAGCTATTACTGACTTAATTAGCTTTTCTTTGAGGTCATCTAGATTGCGAATTGACAACCAATTTGGAAGTTTTAAACCACCAATAAATAGCTCGTACAAGCCTAGACCACAGATCAAAATTACAGTAGCTAAAAGCATGATATCTACTATCTCAATAAAGCTAATAGCAGTTTTGAAAAGAGTGACTTTGGGGACTTTTCCAACCGTGATGGTTTTACTCAAAAGTTCAAGAATAATAAACAAGGTTTGTTTCGCGCTATAGATCATCAATACCAATGCCGCTAAGACATTAGATAATGCAGGCAGAAACATGATATATCTTGCAGAAGCTAGTAGCTGACGCATGAAGAAATCTCCTCGATCGTTTTATGAAAAATACAAAGTTTTTGATTTTTCTCGGTCAAATGCAATTTGAAGTTCTACAGGTGTAATCAGTCCTAACTTGTAGTGCAACTGAGCTAGTGGCAAGTCTCAAAATCTCACAGCGCGATCCTGTATTCAAACGCTATCCGCCTGCCATGAAATACCCCCTTTCTAGCTCTTGATGTCAGAACAATTTTATCGACAGAGCCTCTATCACCACTAAAAAGTATCTAGATGTATATAGCGGGTCTAAACCAATTGTGAAAATATCGTCCATCTGTCTGTAACCTGCTAATTGTGCTTTCAAAAATGACAAATGACAAATGACAATCCTCACTCGTTGGTTCGCAACTCAAATAGACACGCTATACAATCAAAGGTTCTTTACACTGATTCCAGATTAAATCCAAGTAGGTGACAAACTTGGGATAAAAAAGTGACGAATTTGTCAGCGATAAAAAATTCAATGATAGTCGTTAAACAGAGCCATCTGCTTATATAGCAGTTCTCAATGATTTGTAAAGTGGGCTTCTAGACTGCGGCAGGCTAGAAGCCTGCTCCACGTTCATGAATCAAATAGGATTGCTATAGATGTAAGAACGAGCATCAGAAGGGTGACAGGTTCCCTTCTCCAGCTACACGATTGACAAAGAATTCACAGATTAAAATTTCTCGCTCTATCGTTCGATCTCTACTTTAATTTTTGCTGACTCAGAGCGATCGCCTGATGGCGATAAATTACCAGAACGACTAAATAACCGAAAATAGAGCGAAACAAAAAATTCTTTTAACGGAAATAGGATGTAAGTTAAAGGGTTGATTGTCACGATAATATTACGGACATCGCGCTGAGCTAGGGCAATAATTTGTTTCGCGACGCGATCGCTATTCATGACTCCAATTGGATTTAAATTACTTTTGAATGGTCCCAAAATCAACTTGCGGATGACACAAGGAGCGTCTAACCGCCGTAAAGTAATTAAATCGCCTAAAGTCCGCTTAGAAAGCTCGTATAAGGGGCTAACAGCAGGACTAACTTCGGCTTCCGATGTGTTTATCCATACTTCTTTTGTGGCAATATCTTCGTTAGTACGGACTGTGGCGAGAAACATTTCCATCAGTCGCCAAGAAGAGAAAGTGTTAACCTCATAAGATTTGGCGATCGCATCTGGCGTTCTTTCGCCATGCACGTTAATGCCATGATTGAGGATTAAAATATCAACTTTTTCTAACAATTGGGATAATTCGGCTTCTTGTCCTACCTGCCACGATACAGTTTTAACTGCTAGGGTTTTACCGTCAACGCTTAACGTCACGGGTTCGGATTGAGAACTCAGGGCAATGACTTTTGCCCCTGCTTGGTGGAGGTGTAATAATAGCGATCGCCCCAACGTTCCCGACGCACCAGTTACGGCAATTGTTTTTCCTTTCAGTGCCAATGCTGTACCCATAAGCTTATCCACCAAAGTAAAAGTACCGCAAAAATAGGCATCGTCATCATCAAAGTGATGTCGCCAGTGATAGGTACGATTCACAAACCAGCGTGCGGGAGGGGAAGTAAACGCACCAGGCATATGAGTTAAATCTGTAGCTTCCCTTGCCCATTCGCTACCACTACCACGGGCGATACAACTCACTAAAAACATCGTTGTATAGGCAGTTCCCGCCAAGGCTGCCCACTGATAGGTGGGTGTTTGCCAGTAGCAGAGATACCACGCACCGAAGGAAAGCAGTAGCATCACCAAGCATTCCGGCAAGTCATTATGCCACTGTGCTTTGCAATAAATGTCGGCACTCGCAAAAGTCAAGTCTCGGCGAAAGACGCGATGATGCCAGACGTGCTGCCGATATAAAAATGGGACTCGATGCGATAAGACGTGATACGCATCCCGCACGAGTTCTACCCAGAGGACAGATCCAACTATCCATGCCGTGCATGTCACAGCGGCAGCGAAAACGGACATCATAAATCTTTCCAACCCCTCACACTTGAGACTACAGATCGTTTCGTTTTTGCGACACCGATCCCCCAACCCCCCTTAAAAAGGGGGCAAAGATTCGCGAAACGGCTTTGACGCTTTCGATCCCCCAACCCCCCTTAAAAAGGGGGGCAAAGATTCGCGAAACGGCTTTGACGCTTTCGATCTCCCCAACCCCCTTTTTAATTAAAAAAGGGGGGCAAAGATTCGCGAAACGCATTGGCGCTTGAAGGCGCTCATAGGATTAGTTTAGACCAATAGCTCCAGCTAGCTACAGGTAAGCGCGATATTTGATGCGGCTTTACTCATTCTGGATGTCTGGTATCGGTGATGCAGACAGGGGCAAATTCGGAATTGCTAAAGCCAATTGATAGATTTCCTGGCGCGATAGAGAAGTCGCCTTTGCCAACTGACGGCTAGCCTGCGATCGCGATACTCCCGCTAAAATCAATTTTTGCAATTCTGCCTGAATTTCTGCTTCCGATAACTGGGGTTTCACCCATTCCATGCCTGCAACAACTAGGGTGTATTCTCCTTGGGGTTCTTTTTGTTGATAATGGGCGATCGCCCCTTCAATTTGCCCTCGCCAAAATTCTTCGTGTAATTTTGTTAGTTCTCGCGCCAGCACAATCTGTCTTTCTGCCCCAAATACCGTGGCTAAATCTTGTAAAGTTTGACGCAAACGATGCGGAGCTTCGTATAAAATTATCGTGCGGGATTCTATCTGCAAAAACTCTAAGCGATCGCGTCTGGGTTTGCCCTTAGCTGGTAAAAAACCCTCAAACACAAACCGATCCGTTGGTAAACCCGCCGCACTCAAAGCCGTAATTACAGCACTCGCGCCAGGAATCGGGACAACAGTTATCTCTGCCTCGACGCACGCTTGAACTAACTCATACCCAGGATCGGAAATTCCCGGCATTCCGGCATCTGTCACTAAAGCGATCGCTTTACCTGTTTGTAACCGATCGATAATTTCGGGAATGCGGCTGTTACGGTTGTGTTCGTGATAACTCAGTTGTGGTGTTTTAATTTGAAAATGGTGCAATAACTTCCCCGTGTGGCGAGTATCCTCCGCCGCGATCGCATCTACCGACTGCAAGATCCGCACTGCCCGAAAGCTGATATCTTCTAAATTACCAATTGGCGTTCCAACTACGTATAGCGTCCCTGGTTTTGGTTCAGTCACGATCTGAGTCTATTTACAGCTCTCTTTATTTTTTGCCTTTCTGACAGCCGTTTAAAGATATTTAACTAAAATTCTAACAGCCAGCAAATTTTTTCTAAAATTGACTCAGAAAGTTGTACGGTCTTGACAATCAATTTGCTCAGATGCCAAGACAGCGATCGCGTGTAGAAGGTCGCTGGCACTACAGCATCAACATTTCTTAATCCGCAAGGAATCTAAATCAGTCAACAGCGGCAAAGGATAGCATCTATCTCTTTAGATAGAGTTTTGCTAGGAGGACGTTATGAACACGATTGTTCAACGGCGACCGGAATTAGAAATTGCCAAAGTATGGAATCGATTTTGCGAGTGGGTAACAAGTACTGACAATCGAATTTACATTGGTTGGTTTGGCGTACTGATGATTCCCACCTTACTGACAGCTAGCATTTGTTTTATGCTTGCTTTTGCGATCGCCCCATCTGTGGATTTAGACGGCATTAGAGAGCCTGTTATCGGTTCGCTGATGGGTGGCAATAATTTGATTACAGCCGCAGTCATACCAACTTCAGCGGCGATCGCGCTGCATTTTTACCCGATCTGGGAAGCCGCATCTATGGATGAATGGCTTTATAACGGCGGTCCTTATCAACTAATCGTACTCCACTTTCTCATCGGCATATGGTGTTACTTGGGACGACTGTGGGAAGTGAGCTATCGCTTGGGTATGCGTCCTTGGACTGCTGTAGCTTTCTCTGCGCCAGCCGCCGCCGCCACAGCAGTATTGCTGGTCTATCCCATCGGTCAGGGTAGCTTTGCCGATGGACTCCCTTTGGGAATTGCTGGCACGTTCAATTTTATGTTGGCAGTCCAAGCAGACCACAACATTCTCATGCATCCTTTCCACATGTTAGGGGTAGCGGGAGTTTTTGGTGGCGCGCTTTTGAGTGCTTTGCACGGTTCTTTGGTAACTTCTACCCTCATCCGCCAAACTCAGGAGCATGAATCTGTCAATGCGGGATATAAATTAGGTCAGTCGCAGATGACTTATCACTACTTGGCAGGACACTATGGTTTTTTAGGACGGCTTTTAGTTCCTTGGTTTGCTAGTAGAAATCATCGTGCTTTTCACTTTCTCCTAGCTGCCTTACCTACAATAGGAATCTGGTTTGCCACGGCGGGAATTTGTAGCGTAGCGTTCAATTTAAATGGCTTTAACTTCAACCACTCGATTCTCGACAGTAGCGGTCGAGTTATCGGGACAGAAGCAGATCTGGTGAACCGTGCCAACTTGGGAATTCAGGCGATGCACGCAGTTAATACCCACCATTTTCCGAATATCATAGCTGGAGGTGGAATACAGCCCGTAAACATTGCGTCTATTCTATGAGTGCCAATTTAGAAACCAAAGACCAACAACATCCGTTGTACAGACGCGATCGCGCGATCGTCGATCGCCTGCAAACCGATCCCGTCAGCGATTACAATTTGGCAGAGCTAGCACGACTGCGAATTCGTTATCGCGGCTTCCCTGGAGCTAGAGACATCCAATCAGACCTAAACGCAGTCATGCAGAGATGGAATTTAACGGAAGCTACTTTATACGAAAAAACCCGTCAAATTCATGCTACTAGCTCCATTTACCAAAATGCAGTAAGAGACGAAGAAGACTGGAGCTGATTAGCCTTGATTTTACTTGTCCTGTTTTACGCTTTCCTTAAGTTTCAGCAACCATTGGGGAGTCTCTGAACGAGGGACGAGGAGCGAGGAGTGAGGAGCGAGGGCAAAGCTTCCTTGTCCCCCTTGTCCTCCTTGTCCCCCAACGACTGCCGACTCCCTCACGCTATCGAGCGTATTAGCGACTTGAACTTGCTGTTCTACCTGCTGTGTAGAAGAGACTAAACCACTCAAGCCTTCGATCAATTCGCGAATGCTGTCCCGAAATGAAGGATCTCCCGTGAGTTCGTCCAAATCGGAGGTAATTTTCTGGGCGTTTTGAAATGTTACCCGCGCAGAATCTAAGGTTTGTTGTAGTGCCAAGACATTACTAGGACTATTTAGCGCTTTAGAAGCGTCGCGTAAATTAGTTGAAGCTTCAGCAGCATTGGCTGTAAGAGTTTCTAAATTTTCTATCAGCTGTCCTTGGGTAACGCGGTTAACGGTGGGTGTGAGAGTTTCGACGCTTGAACGGAGTTGTTTGCTTGTTTGGGTGAGATTGTCTAAAGTAGCGACGAGGGAAGTGCGATTTTCAGTGACGAGACGATTGAGATTAGCAATTAAATCGTTTGCTTGTTCTGCTGTCAATCGAACTTGGTTGGCTGTGGCTCCAAATTGACTGGCGGTTTTATTTGTCGTGGCTGTAATTCGATCGGCTGTAACTGCAAGGTTGTCTAGCTGCTGTCGTGTCGATTTGGTTAATGTCGTAAGTTCGCGAGTCAGTCGAGACACATCGGCGGCAACAATTGAAGTGTTTTCGATCGCCGCATTAATATTTTCATAGAGTTCTGGATTGCTGTAGACGCTAGCAAAGCGGGTAGTAAAGCGAATTAATTCGTCAGTGCTAACGCCAATTTCACCAGTGAGACGAGAACCGTTGCAGACAATCAAAGCGCGATCGCACTTGGGATCGAGCGCTCTAGCGGTCACTTGTTCTGGTGGGACTTCTTTTTGTGGAGTAATATCGACGCTTACTTCACCTAAAAACCCCGATTGGTTAGCTTCGATGATTGCATCGCGGGCAATCACAACGTTGGCTGGAGAAACCTCTACAGTCACTTCTACTCCATTAACTCGCGGACGAATACTGGCAATCCTACCAACTGTTACCCCCCGATATCTTACCGCTGCTCCTTCTAGTAAACCGTTGACTCTGGGAAATTCAACTGTAAAGCTGTAGCTTCTCTCACCTACAGTTAAGCCTCTAATCCATAGGAAGATGGCAATAAATATTCCCATTCCTAGCAATAACAATAAACCCACCGAACCTTCTCTAACTGCACGCGATCGCATCGTTTTCTCCTCGATTCACTGACTCAGGCGCACTGTAGCACCCCTGCTAACCAATTACCTGAATTGGTCCTTCTACTTTGCCACTGAAAAACTGTCGCACCATTGGATGATCTGTCTTGTTGATATCGTCCACCGTTCCCTCCCACTGCAATTTACCTTGATAGAGAAAAATAATGCGATCGGCTGTACGGCGGATGGTACTGTCTTGATGGGTGACGATCGCGTAGGTGTTACAAACTCCTGTCAAGCATTGCAACTGACGAATCAAATCTTCAATCACAGTCGAAGCAATTGGATCGAGTCCCGCCGTCGGTTCGTCATAGAGTAAAACCTCCGATCGATCTTTGGGGTTGTCGGGGTTAGAAATAATCGCGCGGGCAAAACTCACCCGCTTGCGCATTCCTCCCGATAACTCTGCCGGATAGCGATCGCCAATTCCTGGTAAACCCACCATCTCTAAGCTACGGTTGACTAATTCTCGAATCCGCTGGCGCGATAGGCGGCTGTGTTGGTACAAGAAAAAGCCGACATTTTCTTCTACCGTCAGCGAGTCAAACAAAGCCGCTTGTTGAAACACCATTCCAATCCCGATTGGGTCTGCTTTATCTTCAATCAAGCCTTCTCGCATCTGTCCTTTGACGTAAATTTCTCCCTCATCAGGAGCCAATAATCCTGCTATCAGTCGGAGAATTGTCGATTTTCCCGTACCGGAAGGACCAATGATGGCTAAAGCTTCTCCCTTATAGATCGTCAGATCGACTCGATCTAAAACCAGGTTGCTACCAAATGATTTACTTACACCTTTGAGTTCGATTATTGGCTCAGCCATCAGCAGATTGTGAAGTTATAGCGGCTAGTTTCACTGTTCGGTTGTACTTCCACAGTTTAGTCCATTACCTCACTCGTAGCAGTTTTAGCATTTTGCTATTCTTCAATCTATTTTGGCTTATTTTAATTAAACCCTTTATGACAATCCAAGTGTACCCGCCTATTTGTCTAGGCGATCCCGGTCTTTGTTATACCATTTCGTTAGTAGGCTGACTTCGATCGAGCAGCAAGAGAGATTTACTATACGGCTATTTGTAAATTTTTGTTGCTAATATTGTCAGCTTGCTAAGCAATTTTGTTTATTCTTTAATCTTTTCTAAGATAGTCTTCGCTTGTTCTAATAAAAATCTACAGCGCTTCAGTGCAAATATCTCCTCACGTTGTATTCTCCATTTTGTAACAAAGGTATTTACTTGATTAACTATGAGTATAAATCCTGGAACTCCTACAACTGCATCGAAAAATAAAGTACCGCCAAAAGCTTGTATAAAGTTACCAAATATTGCAAATGCTAAGACAACAGAAACTAGAGATGATATTGGCACAAATGAAATATAAACTTCACCTTGTGCTTGCCTTTCGTCTATCAACCCTCTTATTTCTGCTAAAACGAAATCTAAAGTTGAAATATGAGCGACCGAGCATAGTTCATTAATTACTACTAAATCATCTGTAGCCCTCTGCTTATTTCTTGTTAAAAATCTGTGAACCAGTTCCGATTTATTATCTCTTTGTGTTTTTCGTTTAAAGCCCCTACATAATTTAAAAAGCCAAAGAGAAGCCCACGCTACCAACCAAATCAACACATACCATGCTTTGTTTTGTTCGTTAATCAATATGTTGTAATAGCTAAATTCTAGTTCTACTAGTATTAAAGATAAAAGAATTATAAAAAATACTTTTTCTCAACGGGCTTCACCTACTATTAATTTCCATATTCTACAAAAGAAATTCCATAACTGTTTGCAAAATTTAATATTTTCTTGAGTTTGCTTTGAGTGTAAAATATCAAATAATATCTCGTAGCGGCTGATTAAGAGATCGTATACAAATAATGATTCTTGTTTTATTCTATCGATTTCAAATTCTAAGTTTTTTCTATCAATTTCAAACTCTAGTTTTCGATTGTCCATAAACTCACTCCGAATAAAGTTCATATTCACAAAACTAGTTTTTGCTAGAATATAGTGTTCTGTAGAGCGCTTATATGACTAAAGCTGAAATTTTGCACCTGCTGCAATGCCCGCCTGCGAATACAATTCACAGGCTAATAGCAAAAACCCATTTCAATGGGTTAAAGTCTGTCTGCTAGTCTACTTTAGTGGACTTTAGCTATCAGCCATGAACTTAAGTTCATGGCGAGTCTCATCTATAATGCTGCAAGCTTTAAATCAAGAATACATATGGTTAAAATGCTTCGTCCTTTTAGTTAGGGAAAATTAGAATTAACTCTTATTTGCTCCATAAGCAGTAGAACCATTTGAAAATAGCCGACCGCTATAGTATATCGAAGTAATACAGGTTAACAAATGAGCGATCGCGACGTAGATGTCATTGTCATTGGTAGCGGTATAGGTGGCTTGACTACCGCTGCTTTATTATCTCGTTATGGCAAAAGAGTCACAGTCTGTGAAAGTCATACCATAGCTGGGGGTGCAGCCCATAGTTTTTCTCGCCAGGGATTTCATTTCGATTCTGGTCCCTCCTTCTACTGCGGTTTAAACGACTCCCACAGCCGCAACCCCCTGCGTCAAGTCTTAAATGTTTTAGAAGAAACTCTCCCAGCCATACCTTACGATCCTTTGGGACATTATCATTTTCCTGAAGGAACTTTACCTGTATACAGCCAACAGGAACGCTACCTAGAAGCAGTAAGGCAATTTACCCCTCAAGGATCGAAAGAATTAGAGCGATTTATTCAGCGCTTGCTACCCTTGTACGACACTTTACAGGGCATTCCCACAATATTATTACGGGCTGATTGGCAACTGATACCCGTTCTTATGGGGCGTTGCTTGCCCTCATTAGTCAAAATGTTACCCCATTTGGGTTTAGTCCAAAGCTCGGTGGGACAAGTCATGGATCGGGAAGTTAGCGATCGCTGGGTGAGGCGACTGATTGACTTAGAATGTTTTCTACTATCGGGTTTAAAAGCACATGGAACGATCGCCCCAGAAGTTGCTTTTATGTTAGGCGAACGCTCTCGTGCTGGGGTAGAGTATCCAATTGGGGGTAGTGGGGCGATCGTCGATGCTTTAGTACGCGGGTTAAAACGTTGGGGTGGCGAGTTGCGCTTGGGCTGTCATGTCGAACAAATTTTGGTAGAGTCTGGTAGAGTTACAGGCGTGCGCTTGCGAAAGGGAGAAATCCTTCATGCACCAATTGTTATATCCAACGCTTCCATTTGGGATACCTACGGTAAATTATTACAGCCAGAAGATTTACCCACATCCTATCGACAAACAGCGTTAGCCACCCCAGCAGTAGATAGTTTCATGCACCTGCATTTGGGTATTAAAGCCGAGGGGTTGGACAATTTAACCGGACATCATGTTGTCGTCCACGATGCAGAACGAGATATCACAACTCCTGGTAACACCTGCATGATCTCCATTCCTTCGGTGTGGGATGATTCTCTTGCACCCCCTGGACATCATGTGGTTCACGCCTATACTTTAGAATCGCACGAACATTGGCAGCGAGATAATAGCTATCAAGAACGCAAAAAAGAGCGATCGCAATCTTTGTATCGTGCTTTAGAACGAGTTATTCCAGATATTAGACAAAGAATTGTCTTAGAACTGATCGGTACGCCGTTGACTCACGCGCATTATTTACGACGCTACCAGGGAACTTATGGAGCAGCGATCGCGGCTGGTAAGGGTATGTTTCCCAGTACTCACACTCCGATTTCGGGATTATATCGCGTTGGTGATAGTACCACGCCTGGAATTGGCGTGCCAGCTGTTGCCGCTTCGGGAATTTTGTGTGCCAATACTCTAGTTCAACCGCAGCAGACAGCAGAATTGCTGAATATTCAGTAACTAAAAATACTGCGATCGCAGGCAGTTACAAAACTAATTCTTGCGCAAAGCAGTAGTTACAAAACTCATTATTATTACAAATCGAACTGTCATCGTAAATACACTCTTCGGCTGTTATTCGCCATATTTTGAGTCATGTCGCAAAAATTACGCTGCAACTAGTATTTATTTGCTCTGATACAGTTTTGCAGCGCAAATGATGTATAAACTACATCTTTTCGCCATTTTTTGTGCAGCCAAATAATTGAGGATTGGACGTGAGAAGAAGAGACTTTATCACGAGAATTGCTGCGTCTGCTGGTACTACTTATGCAGTTATGCAAGCTTTGGATTTGATCGAAAAACCAGCAACAGCACAAAAATCCCCGTTTCAACTTCAACGTCGAGGAGGTAATAAGCGTATTATCATTCTCGGCGCTGGGTTAGGTGGCATGACTTGCGCTTATGAATTGAGCAAAGTCGGCTACCAATGCAAAATTTTAGAAGCCAGAGAACGTTCAGGGGGTCGTTGCTGGACAGTTCGCACAGGAGATAAATTCACCGATACTTTAGGTCAGACACAGACCATCGGATTCGATCGCGGACAATATTTTAACCCCGGTCCCGCTCGGATTCCCTACCATCACGTCACGATTGACTATTGCAAAGAACTGGGTGTTCCGTTAGAAGTCATAGTCAACCTCAGCCGCCAGCAATATATTTACCGCGAAAACGCAGGATCGCTATCCGGTCGCAAGGTTCATTTTCGCGAGGCGATCGCCGATATGCGGGGATACATTTCCGAACTCTTAGCGAAGGCAATTAGTAAAGATGCAGTTGATGCACCTCTAACTGTGGAAGATAAGGAGAAAATGATCGAATTTCTCCGCACTTATGGCGGTTTAAACCCAGATTTATTTTACAAAGGTTCCAGCCGACGCGGTTACTCTACGTATCAAGGAGCGGGCGATGCGCCTGGAGTCGTTGATGACCCTTACGACTTGAGTGCGTTGTTGGAATTGGGATTTGCAGGAGACGAATCTTTTGAATTTGGCTTCAACCAGCAAATGACGATGTTTGAGCCTGTAGGAGGAATGGATGCGATCGCCAAAGCTTTTGAAAAGCAGGTAGGGAGATTCATTACTTATGGCGCAGTGGTGACAGAAATTCGCAAGACTCCCGATGGCGTGCAAATTTTGTACAAAGATAAATCGGGTAACGTCAAGCAAGAAACAGCCGACTACTGTATCTGTAACATTCCTCTATCAGTACTAAAAGATATTCCCTCTGATTTCGCTCCCGATATGAAAGAAGCGATCGCCAGCGTGGAATATGCCGTTACGGGTAAAAGTGCGTTACAGTTCAACCGCCGTTTTTGGGAAGATGACGAAGACATCTTCGGTGGTATCACTCAAACTGACCAGGATATCGACCAGATCTGGTATCCCTCAACGGGATATCTGTCTCAAAAAGGCATAGTTTTGGGCTACTACAATTTCGGTTCAACAGCAGAGACAGTCGGAACCCTCGCCCCCGCAGACCGCGTAGCTTTAGCATTGGAACAAGGGAGTAAGATTCACCCGCAATATAACAACCACTTTGAGAATGGCTTTTCGCTGTTCTGGTCAACAGTGCCTTATAGCAAAGGTGGATGGGCAGAATACACTACTAATGTCAGAACGACTTACTATCCGCGACTGAATCAACCAGATGGCAACATCTATTTGTGCGGCGAACATCTCAGCTACCTCACAGGTTGGATGGCTGGTGCTTTTGAATCTGCTCGTCTCGTCTCTACACAGATTGCGGCTCTATGAGCGTTATTTGTCATTGGTGCGCAATCGGGATTTTATTGACATTCTCCTATCTCCGGTACGGGCGGGTTTTGAAGGTAGATTTCTTGCTGTCGGCATGAATTTTTGGCTAAACCCGCCCCTACAAATGCTTGGCTTTTGATTTTTGATTGTTACCCAAAAATTACCCAAAAATTAACTATGAAACGCTTCATCAATCAACTTCAACTTGGAAAAATTAGTGTTTGGTTATTAGCAATTGTTTGTGCTAGCTTAATTGGTCTGCAAATATTTGGGATTCATCTTCAAGCTGTAGCCAAACCAGCTGCACCGAAAGAGGTAGTGTTTTACGGTTCGCCAACCTCTTCAATTGCTTCAGCCGTCGCCGTACCGGAAGACCAAGCTTACTATTGGACGAGTGGCACAGTCCCACCAGTCATTAATCCCGATGCTCCACTGCGGACGCGCGATCGCTATGGCGATACAAAAACTCAGGCGATCGGTATTCTAGAACGAATTCAAGCTTTGTTGGCAGATGTGAACCTGACGTTATCTGATGTGGTCTATCTGCGCGTTTATCTAGTGGCAGATCCCGCAATGGATAATCAAGTCGATTACCAGGGTTGGTTTGACGCTTACGCTCAATTTTTCAACAATCCAGAAAATCCAGTCAAAACAGCTCGTTCTACCCTGGCTGTGGCTGGTTTGGTCGATCCTGGTTGGTTGATTGAAATTGAAGCCGTCGCCGTTTATCCCAAACGTTAAGAATTCGGAATACCCCTACGGGGAAGCAAGCTACGGAACTCGGAATTCGGAATTAAAAATCTTGCGTGCATCTACACAATTGGGGAGCAATTAAGCGGTAGAGTAACTCAAGTAGCGTTAAAGCGAATTTGTATACATCAGGCTGTAGCTATGAGTCATAGCAGAATTTTGGGTACGGTATTTATTTTAGGTAGTTGGGCGATCGCCATCTCTCCCGTAACAGCCAATCCAGTAGAGGTTGTAGACTTTACACGCAATTCCCAGACCCTACAAAGTACTCAGTCCAAACAGGTTGATTTTACCGTCAACATCACTCGTCCCCAATCTTTTGCCGAGCTAATACAACAAGCGGAAATCATCGCCGCAAACTTGACCCGACTAGGATTTCAAGAAAACTCCAAGTTGCGCGAAATGTCCGTCCGCATTTTTGGCGAACGTAACGGACAAGAAGCACCTCTATTGTTTGCCAAAGTTTCTCGCTTTGACTGGCAAAAGCAACCTCAAATTCAAAACTGGAGTCAATATTTTACGAGTTCTGGTGTATTGCTTGGTCTAATAGAAGTCGAACAGCAGCCCTCTTCTCCTACGTCTACCGCACCGACTTTCCGTCGCTCTACTCCCCCAACCTCCTCTACTCCTTCAATCTCCACTCCTCCAGTTCCCATTCCTACCCCGCCTACGGTAAAACCATCAAGCAATACATCTCCACCTGCTAATAGTTTGCCTCCAGTTAATTCGCCTCCAGGTGGAGCCAGCCTAGAAGAAGAAGATCCCGGTTATAGGTAAATTAGTCATCAGTGGCTAGTGGCGCTTTGGCTAGTTGTACTGATAAACGTTCACTGTCCCAGTTTAATTTCCCCTGCTTTATCTGCACTAGCAAGAGTTTTACCATCGGGACTTATAGCTACTGCATAAACATCTTCATCGTGTTTGCTTAAAGTATTGAGCAGCTCGCCCGATCGCGGATTCCATAATTTGATGGAATGGTCTTCTGCACCGCTAATTAGTACTTGTCCGTCCGCTCGAAAAGCCAGAGAATTAATGTGGTCTGAATGCCCTTTCAAAGTATGTAATAAATCTCCAGTTTGTAAATTCCACAACCTAATTGTGTTGTCATTTCCACCACTGGCAACTATATTTCCATCGGGACTCATGGCGATCGCAATGACTCGGCTAGTATGCCCTTGTAGTGTGCTGAGTAATTGTCCCGTGTTTAAATTCCAAACTCTGACTAAATTGTCTGCACCACCACTTACAATCGTGTAACCATTAGGACTAATTGCTACGGCACGAACTGCACTTGTATGTCCGCTCAAAGTTCGCAGTAAAACTCCCGTACTTAAATCCCAAACTTTAATCGTGCGATCGCTACTACCGGTGACAATATGTTTGTCATCGGGACTCACAGCCACAGCGCGAACTGCATCTGTATGTCCCCGCAAGGTACGGATCGGTTCCCCGGTTTGCAAATTCCAAACTTTAATCGTGCGATCGCTACTACCGCTAATTAATTTATCTCCGCCAGGATCGATCGCTACCGACCAAATTGCACCTGTATGAGCATCAGGAATTGTCCGAATTAATTCTCCAGTTTTTAAACTCCACAACTTAATTGCGCGATCGTTACCACAGCTAGCTAAAATTTGACTGTCAGGACTAAAAGCCAGCGACCAAACAGTATTAACATGTTCGAGTACCGTCGGTACTTGGTGATTGTATGTCGTGTCTGCGGCAATAGTTTCGCTCATGGATAGCTGGCGCAAATCTTGCCAGCGAGTTGCACCATAAGCTATCCCTAATATTGCCAAAACTGTCAGTGTAACTGCCCCCAACCAAGATTTTGGTTGGCGTTGAACGAGATCGTCTTCTACCGTTTTTTCCTGCATTTCGCTAGTTAAAACTGCTACCGTACTCTGACGGTCTGCTTCCCAATCTGTACCTCGATCGTCTGTACCTTTACTATGAGCTGCGATCGCTGTATTGAGCGTTGCATTTTCCAACCACCAAAGCGCCGTTCTTTTCATGGTCGCTTTAGCTAAATAAATCTGCTGCGGATCGTCAAATGCGTGTATATTTGGTGCTAAATTTGTCGAAGTTTCTCCTAGTCTTTTCCTAATATACTGATGCATTTCTGCTACAGAAATTGTGCGATCGCGATCTAAATCTGCTGCGCCAGTTTCAATTCCTTCTACTAAGTAATGAGTATATGTTGAGAGTTCAAATCCCTTATGAGAAAATTCTGTTGCTGTATTTCCAGCCGTCAATATTACCCTACCTATTCCTCCTAACTGCTGTTGGAGATTGCCCATCATGGGATTTTTCGTCCATTCATCTACAACCATAGAGTTGTCGGCGCAACAATCGAGAATGACAACCTGTTGTTCTGCCGGACTGTCATTCATGATATTTTTGACTAGATTAGCTGGAATTGCAGTCGGGGCAACCAGTTCTCCGTTGGGATTTTTACAAGTTAAGCGAGTGGGAAAGTAAAATCTGCCATAGCGATCGCTGACGTAATGACCGGAGAAATATAATAATACTAAGTCATCCGGCTGGCGTGTCTGGGCGTTAAATAAAGTCGCGATCGCTAATTGCATTGTCAGCGGATCGGGATTTTTGAGGATTTCTACCTCTGTAAAACCACCCATTTCTGGATGCTGTAAGACCCGTTGCATTGCTACCAAGTCCTTTCCGACCCCAGGTAGCCAGTTAAAACCAGGTCCGTAATCGCTTACGCCGATCAGCAATGCCACTCTAGCCATTGGTGACTTCCTCCCTGATGTCCTGTAGATGCGTCGCCACCAGTCCCTACACGAATTCCAAGTGTTTTTTCATACAAGCCCATGAAAGCTTGATGTTACCTCTCTAATTTTAAAGATAAAGTAAAGCAATTATTATTCAACCGCAAAAATATAGTTTGTCATGTCGTCCTCAAAGTTAAGTTTTTTGGTATTTTTTAATACTCGCCCGAACAAATACTTAGCAGATTCAGGCTTTTTATGCCTGCTGCTAGAGGAAGAGTTGCTCTTGTATAATCAATTACTTAATATTAGAAAGCCAATGCTCGTCTTCTCACTGAACAAGATGCGATCGCGATATTGCCACGACTGAAATAAATTATTATCGAATTACCGCTTGGAATGAAAGCTTTGACGATCTGAATCTACATCTCATAGCAATTCTTGATTGTGTGGATAACATTTGTAGGGGCGCACAGAGAAAGCGCCCCTACCAGACGTGTATTGCATCCAATTGAAAACCGCGATCGGTTTTGAGGCAGGCTTTTCTATTTCTGAAACCAAAGCTATTATCTTTACTGGACGGGTTATTGATTCCCACGGCAAAGAATTATTTTGGAGTCAAGATTTAAGTCGTTCTTAAATTTTTTCACGAATTTTTGTAGAGACGTTACATGTAACGTCTCTACACATGTAACGTCTCTACAGGGAAAACCGATTTAACAATTTATATAGGGTGACTATGATTTTCTACTAACAGCGACGCAAGGAACCGTCTGCATATAGTTGCAGTGGTACTAGTTCAACTTTGCCGTTAGTAATAACTTTGCTGTAGACAATTTTTACCAAAGGAGACTGTTGTTGATTGTATAAAAGTGCCATATCGATTACCTGCCTGTTGATTCGGTAAAGCCAACGGTATAAAAAAAGACAATACTAAGTTACGTATTCAGTGAAAATACTGACAATGTTGTAGCTTAGAGTCGTTAAAGATTTTGCAAAGATACGCGATCGCAGAGTGGGGATTTGATGAAGATTACAATAAATTTTCGTTTGATAGTGGCGATAACTTCGTTCAGCTTCGCTAACGCGATTCAGTGGTACGGTGAGATTTCCAGTAGAATACGAACAAAATCCTAAATCAGCTTATCGTTCTTCTACTTTGGTCGATCTACTCCGAAAGGATGAAATGTAGCGATCTTTGCTTTTCTGTAGATAGCTTCACCACGCAACCGCTTGATTCCCGAAACAGTCAAACTTCCGTATGTACAAAACTGCCGCTCAGTTACCCGCACGACTGGACTATTATTACCATCAGATTAAAACCATCATTTTATCTCGGCAAAATCCGATTTCTGGCTTATTACCAGCTAGTACTGCCATCACTGCCCACGGAGATTATACCGATGCCTGGGTGAGAGATAACGTCTACAGTATTTTAGCGGTCTGGGGTCTGGCGCTAGCATATCGTAAAGTCGATCCCGATAAAGGACGTACCTACGAATTAGAACACAGCGTTGTGAAGCTGATGCGAGGCTTGTTATTTGCGATGATGCGCCAAGCCACCAAAGTAGAAAGCTTCAAACACACTCAAGCTGCCCTAGATGCCTTGCACGCCAAGTACAATACTCAAACGGGTGATATTGTCGTCGGCGATGGTGAGTGGGGACATCTACAACTCGATGCCACTTCTCTATTTTTATTGATGCTGGCACAAATGACGGCTTCGGGGTTGCACGTCGTCTACACCATCGACGAAGTAAACTTCGTGCAAAATTTGGTTTATTACATCGGACGCACCTACCGTACCCCAGACTTCGGAATTTGGGAACGGGGAAACAAAATCAATCACGGTAATGCCGAATTGAATGCTAGTTCTGTGGGAATGGCAAAAGCAGCCTTAGAAGCCATGAACGGACTAGATTTATTTGGAGTTGGGGGTAGCCAAGCATCGGTAATTCACGTTTTACCCGATGAAATTGCCCGCGCCCGCATTACGTTAGAGAATTTGTTACCGAGGGAATCTGCGTCTAAAGAAGTTGATGCAGCCGTATTAAGCGTTATCGGTTATCCTGCGTTTGCCGTAGAGGATCGACGCTTGCTAGAACGCACCCGCAATGATATTATTACCAAACTCCAAGGCAAATACGGTTGCAAGCGATTTTTACGTGACGGACATCAAACGGTGTTGGAAGACACCAACCGCCTGCATTACGAACCGTGGGAACTGAAGCAATTTGAACATATCGAATGCGAGTGGCCCCTATTTTTCACATACTTATTACTAGATGGAATATTTAGAGGCGATCGCACCCAAATTCAAGCATATCAGGAACGCTTGGAAAAGATTGTCGTAGAACGAGATGGCGTGAAACTATTGCCAGAGTTGTACTACGTCCCGCAGGAAAACATTGCCGCAGAAAGGGCAAATCCCCAAACTCAAACTCGTCTACCAAATGAGAATGTCCCCTTAGTTTGGGCGCAAAGCCTGTATTTTCTCGGTCAAATGTTAAGTGAAGGGCTAGTCTCAATTGGCGATATCGATCCTCTAGGAAAACATTTAAACATCGGTCGTCGCCAAGAAGCAATGGTACAAATTGCCTTACTTGCAGAAGATGAAGATTTACAAGCAAAACTAGCGGTTTACGGCATTGAAACCCAAACACCATCACAAGTAGAACCAATTCAAGTCCGCCAAGCTGGAGAACTATCAACTGTCTACACCCAAATTGGACGCAACGACAAATTAGGTTTGTCAGGAAGACCAATTAGACGCTTGCGGAGTTTAACGACTTCGAGAATCTTTCGGATTCGCGACGAAACCGTGGTGTTTTTACCTTCTTTTCTCGATCCCCAACAATTTTATCTCACCCTCGATTACCACTTTCTAGTCGCACGACTCAAAAGCGAACTTGCATATATTAAACACCATTGGAGTGATTTAGGGCGACCGACAGTAACGCTGATGTTAACTCATACCATGCTAGAAACGGAGAAAGAAGCGTTATTACCGTTGATGGAGGAACTCAGAAGCGGTATTTGCAACGGCGTTCACGTTAAGCTAGGACGATTGCAACAGTTGATGCTAACGGCAAAAACAGAACGGATTGATTTCTTGCATGAGTTAAATTTTACTCGCTTAGCAGTCAACAAGACCGCACAACGCAACTATTACCTAACGTTTCATCCCGAAAAAAACCTACCTTTAGGGATTACTCAAGAATTTCAGCTAGAATGCGAAACCAATCTCAGTCTGTTGTTAGGACAATTACGGGCTTCAGACAATCTCTACGAACAAATTGAGTTATTGCAGACATTGTATCGCTTACGCGGCTTAGATTTTGATACTGGTTTTGGCACTGGACGAGTGACGGTTGGCGATTTATTGGATGAAGTTTATACCAAGGCGGGAAATTCTTGCTTGTGGACGATTGTACGCCGCGCCGCAGGACTGCGACGGATGATAGACGTGTCTCTTTCGGACGAGGTGACATCAATTCTAGTCAGGCAAAAACAAATTGCTGTAGGTAAGTCTTACAGCGAGGCTTCCTTGATTACCCAACCGATGTCTAATCAGGAAATTGGGGAAAAAATCGACCAGTTTTGTGGCGAAGATATTCGCGATCGCGTTTTGACACAAGAAATGCTTAACTATTTAGGGGTATTAATTCGTACTGAACCCCATTTATTTAAGGGATTACTGACATTGCGGGTTGGTTATTTAATTCTATTAATTACCAGCGAATTAGGGCAAGAATTGGGATTAACTCAAGATGAAGCCTACGAACATTTGATGCAACTATCCCCATTTGAAGTGAAAATGCGCCTGCGCCAAGTTTTAATTGGTTATGAGGGGATGAATCAAGTCTTGCGTCAACGAGAATCGCTACACGTCAAACAGCCAGAAAGCGATATTGAATGGGTAGTACTGCCTGAAGCTACAGATGAAGGCTTTGTCCCTTTGAGTGGCTGGCAACAGCAGCGACACTGGGATGGGGCGATGAACCGCGTTCCTCAAGACTTTTTCCAACGAGTTTGGCGGTTAATGAAACACTCTAAAGGCGTGATTATTGGCGATAAATTAGAACGACGCAATCGTTTGGATAGCGAGTTAATTCTAGCAGAAATGACATCGGGAGAAAAAAACTTTGCCCTACGAGTCGAGCATTTACTCAATAAAATTGAAGCCCCAGAATATCGACAAGTTAATATTGAAACGCTAATGGAATTAGCAGCAATTTGCGATCGCAATCCTAATTTGCAAATAGAAGAATACATCGTCTTAGATGTATTAATCGGTCATGCCGTGCGTTTAGCTTGGTTAGAACGTTTCCCTGAAAAAGCAGACCGTTACGATGAATTTAAAGCCTCTGCATGGCGTGCTTTTTACAATTCTTCACCCAGAGAATGCGCTAGTGCTGTCGTGAAGGCATTCCGATTCTTATCCGAATTTGGGCAATCTCAAGCAGCATGAGAAAGTCAAAAGTTCAAAGTTAAAAGGCAAAAGGCTGAAAACTCTAAGCTTCTGCTAAATCTTCTAACTGAGTAGTAGTTAAACTCCGCAAGCGTTCTTGGACTTCAGGTTCTATCGTTCCAAGGCGGCGGGTGAGTTGGCGTAGCACAACTGCTAACTCGCCTTCCTGCTTGCCTTGTTGTATGCCCTTTTGAATAATATCTTGATAAATTACGGATTCCCGCATAATTTCCTCTCGAAATAGTTGTTGAATTAAATTCTGCTCAAATCTTAGCCCTGCTATAGCAGTTCTAAATGATTTGTAAAGTAGGCTTCTAGCCTGCCGCAGGCTAGAAGCCTGCTCGTTCATGAATCAAATAGGATTGCTATATTAGGGGATCTTGCAATAAGGTAACTATTTTTTTTCGATCCCCCAACCCCCTTAAAAAGGGGCTAAGAAAAAATTACATATGCAGTTAATACTAATATTTAACTCAAGGGGGCAAATATGGCTGAGCTTACTAGAGATGAATTTCAATGCAGATGGAAACGCAGATGAATGCTGATGTTGGTGCAGCCGCAACCATTGGGTACGCGGATGAAGAGTGAATGCAAGCAAGATATCTATTTTGACTTTTGATTTTTAACTTTTGACTTGCTCGATCTCATCGATCGCCACTTAGTCCTAAACTATTTGATGGAGTAGCTGGGATAAGAGGTAGTTGTGAAATTTCTCTTCGTAACCGACTTAGATAACACCCTCGTAGGTGACGATCGCGCCTTGTCAGAATTAAACCAAAAACTAAGTTACCATCGCCACGTACACGGCACGAAGATTGTTTATGCAACAGGGCGATCGCCCATACTATATCAAGAATTGCAACAGGAAAAAAATCTGATCTCCCCTGATGCTTTGGTTGCGTCAGTGGGGACGGAAATCTATCTCGACGGGATTGATAACTCTTATACTGCTTGGTCGGAACAACTCGATATAGGCTGGGATCGCGATAAAATTTTAGCGATCGCAGCTCATTTTGCCGATCTGACGCTACAAGCAGATTCAGAACAGCGTCCCTATAAAGTTAGCTTTCACTTGGCTCGAACTGTAGCAGCAGAACTATTACCTCAATTGGAATCTACCTTGAAACAGCAAGGCTTAGAAGTCAAATTAATCTATAGTACCGGAACCGATTTAGATATTCTGCCCTTACGCGGTGATAAAGGCTTAGCAGTCAAGTTTTTACGTTCAACTTGGCAAGTTTCCTCAGAAAAAACAGTCGTGTGCGGCGACTCTGGTAACGATATTTCCATGTTCGCCACCAGGGAAACCAAAGGAATTATCGTTGGTAATGCCAGTTCTGAATTACTAGAATGGCACGAAGCAAACCCAGGTGGCGATCGCTACTTAGCCCAAGCCCCCTGTGCAGGTGGTATCCTAGAGGGCTTAGGTCATTTCGGTTTTTTGGGATGATTAGCTATCTCAAGGGTACAGTTGCCAGCATTATCAAAAGTAGCAGCAATCGCGTCATCCTGATTCTAGAGGTGAACGCTTGCGGCTATGAAATGCAAATTCCCTCCCGACTATCGCAGGAACTAACTGCTGGCGAACAGACACAAATCTTTACCCATCTCCAAGTGCGGGAAGAACAGCCATCACTGTACGGTTTTGGTTCTAGCGTACAACGAGACTTATTTCGCTTGTTAATCGGCGTTAGCGGTATTGGTGCGGCACTGGCGATCGCTTTATTAGATACTTTTGATATCTCCGATCTGGTACAGGCGATCGTCAGCAACAATACCCAACTCCTGCTACAAACCCCTGGTGTGGGTGGCAAAACTGCCGAACGCATTTGTTTAGAACTGAAAAGCAAATTAGTCAGTTGGAGTCAAACAGCTGGACTCGCCACAACGACAGCCGCCATACCCCTAGCCCCAAATATTTTAGAAGAAGTGCAAGCCGCACTCCTCGCCGTCGGCTACAGCCCCAGCGAAATTTCTCAGGCACTAACAGCTGTCAGTCAAAACGCCCTCGTACCGAAAAACGCCAGCCCCGAAGAATGGATGAAACAGGCGATGACTTGGTTGAGTAGCCAATAAAGTAAGTCAAAAGTCAAAAGGCAAAAGTCAAAAGAATGGAACCCTGTTGGCGATCTCTTTATGGCTAATATTCAGGAAGTAGCGAGCTTTCGAGCAAATGAAGAACTCATGGTACAAGCGCGAACTTGTAGTAAATTGAATTGTCCTAGTTCATCCGCTGTTTGCTATAAATGCGTAACAGCACAAGTTTCAAAATTTTGACTTTTGACTTTTAACTTTTGACTTATTTTTAGGTAACAATAGTCTGCGTATCGCTCCTGTTAGGGCAAACACGCATGAGTGTGGCAAAACGTCAACTTCCCAGATTGATTCGATTTTCTGGTCGTCCCAGCCTTTCCTTACAACTGACAGCGATTGGCTTAGCGATTACCCTGATTTTTTTAGGCATAGCAATACTCGCTCCAGTATTTCAAACTTGGGGATGGATTCAAAACCCTACAGAATCCCTGATTAACCCAATTCACGATCCACCTTCCCTCAAGTATTTATTTGGCACGACGCGCCAAGGTTATGACGTATTTTCGCGCACGCTATACGGCACTCAAGCGGCGTTGCAAGTGGTGGTGTTAGCCACAGCCTTTGGTTTAATTATTGGCGTACCTTTAGGTTTAGTCAGTGGCTATCTCGGTGGCAAACTCGATCGCATATTGTTATTTTTTATGGACACGATCTACACGCTACCAGGACTTTTGCTTTCGGTAACGCTAGCCTTTGTCGTCGGTAGAGGAATATTAAATGCTGCGATCGCCATCAGTATCGCCTATATTCCCCAATATTACCGTGTCGTCCGCAACCACACCGTTAGCGTCAAAACCGAATTATTTGTCGAAGCTGCCCAAGCTATGGGAGCCTCAACCGGAAGAATTCTAACTCGATACCTCTTTTTCAACGTCGTGCAGAGCGTACCAGTATTATTCACTCTCAATGCTGCCGATGCCATTTTAACGCTGGGTGGCTTAGGATTTTTAGGGTTAGGACTGCCAGAAGAAACACCAGAATGGGGTCACGATCTGCGTCTTGCCCTCGAAGCACTGCCAACAGGAGTATGGTGGACGGCGCTTTTTCCTGGCTTAGGCATGACATTAATGGTTGTAGGATTGTCTTTACTGGGTGAAGGCTTAAACGAATTTATCAACCCCCGTTTGCGAAAAGACAGTTGGAGTCAAACACCACCATAATGAATTCGGAATTCGGAATTCGGAATTCGGAATTAAATCAAACACCTCACAACGCCAGTTGCTCATGGGGGTAACCCCCAAGACCGCACTGGCTCCCCCACACCCCACACCCCACACCCCACGACCCGTTCATCGGTTATCTTTGAAAAGCCTTGTTTGAAAAAGTAAAGACGATGAAAGATCCGATATCTTTAGTTGCTGCTGCTGCTGGTGGTTTGATGCTTTCGCTTGCTGCTGCGAGTATTATTCATGCCGCACCCGTAACAGCTTTGAAATCGCAGCCAAATGTAGGAGTGTCTCATGGCACAACTCTACAGCGATCGCTCGGTCAAAATAAACAAAGTAGATATTGCGATCGCAACTGGCAGCAAAATCAGTGACCAGTGACCAGTGACCAGTTATCAGTTAACGTCAGCTAACAACAAATGACAAATGACAAATGACCATCAAGTCATCGGTATCGATTTGGGCGGTTCTGCAATTAAGTTAGGGCGATTTTTGCCGGATGGGACTTGCTTGCAGTCTTTAACCGTACCTACGCCCCAACCAGCTACGCCAACAGCGGTACTATTGGCAATGGTAGAGGCGATCGCTCAAGTCGATCCGCAACGGCAAGCGGTGGCGATTGGTGTCGGAACTCCCGGTCCCGCTGATGCGGCGGGGCGAATTGCGAAAGTTGCGATTAATCTTCCTGACTGGTACAACGTTCCTTTAGCCGATTGGTTAGAAGCAAAAACGGGTTTACCGACAGTCGTTGCTAACGATGCCAATTGTGCGGGCGTAGGGGAAGCGTGGTTGGGGGTAGGGCGCAAGTTCAAGCATTTTATTTTATTGACTATAGGTACGGGTGTCGGTGGGGCAATTATCCTTGATGGCAAACTATTTAGCGGGCATCGCGGCGCGGCTGGGGAACTGGGGTTAATCACCTTCAATCCTGATGGTCCACCCTGTAAAAGTGGCAATCAAGGCTCTTTAGAACAGTACGTTTCGGTAACAGCGATCCGACGGCGCACGGGCAAGGAACCAGCCGAGTTAGGCGCTTTGGCTGAAGCTGGAGATCCCGCGGCTTTGCAATTTTGGTCGGAATATGGTAAGGATTTAGGAGCAGGGTTGGCAAGTCTGGTATACGTACTATCGCCAGAAGCAGTGGCGATCGGTGGTGGTGCGTGTGCGTGTGCGGAGTTTTTCTTTCCTGCAACATGGGCTGAAATTGAGCGTCGAGTTGAACCCTGTTCCCGCGAGGGTTTGCAGTTAGTTTGCGCCGAGTTAGGCAATCAAGCCGGAATCGTGGGAGCGGCTAAATTGGCTTTGACAAAGGTAGTTGGTAACTGGTGAGTGGCTAGTGACTAGTGACTGGTGACTAGATAAACAGCCACTAGCCACCAGCCACTAGTCACTCTCTACTGATAACTGAATAATGAGAAATGAATTAAGATTTGCTGCTTGTATGTGGCTGCTGAGCCGCTCGGTGGTAGCAGTAGCGATGTTATTCATTGCACCTGCACTACCAAAACCACCAGGAGGCGTTATTCCTAATTTTGGTTGGCGAGTTTTTTCTCATTGGGATAGCGTCTTTTATCAACAGATTGCAACTTCTGGTTATGCAGGAGACAATGTTGCTTTTTTTCCGTTGTTTCCTCTGTGTATCCGTGCTTTGATGCTGCTGGGGTTATCAGCAGAAGTGGCGGGGGTATTAGTAAATAATTTGGCGTTTTTAGGCGCATTATTATTACTAGCTAATTGGATGGCTCGGCAGTATGGAACCAATGCAGCCCGGTGGAGTGCAGCCGTATTAGCTTGGTGTCCGCTGTCGTTGTTTGGTACGGTAGTCTACACGGAAGGGCTATATTTACTTTGCAGTACGGCAACCTTACGCGCTTTTGAATTTAAGCAGTATCCTGGGGTGGCGCTGTGGGGAATGTTGGCAACGGCGACTCGCCCAACTGGAATTGCGATCGTGCCTGCCTTAATTATCGCTGCTTGGAAAGAGCGCCGCCAATCGATCGCCTATCTTGCTAGCTTGGCAGCTGGCAGCGGTCTATTACTCTACAGCCTCTACTGTAGGATTTATTTAGGCGATTGGCTGGCTTTCGGACGCGCCCAGCAGGAATGGAAGCGATCGCTAGGGGTTGACGTACAAGGTTGGTGGAAGATGCTGATGCAAGTTGTTGTCGGCACTGCTAACTGGAAGTCTGGAAGGATCGAAGATCCGCTGCATCCGTTGTTGTTTATCGCGATAATTGCTTTGGCTTATTGTCTTTGGCGCTGGCGTAGCCGATTCAATCCAGTTAAGGTAGGCTATGGTTTTTGCGTACTCGTTTTGGCTTTGTGGCTGTTAGCAGGCGATCCGTTGCTGAATACGGTTGCTGTTTTAGGTGGTATCTATTTGTTATGGCATATGCGCCACCAACTAACTACTATAGCGATCGCCTATGGTTTTTGTGGTTTAGGATTGTTACTTGTTTCTGGTAGTACTTGGTCATTGACTCGGTTAGTTTACGGAATCATCTCGTTACCAATTGCACTTAGTTTATTACTCTCCCGCCATCCACGTTGGGGATATATAACATTAGTTTTTTTCACCATTTTACTAATCTTATTCTCAGTCAGATTTGCCCAAGAACTTTGGATAGCCTGAAATCAGTTATCAGTGACTAGTGACTGGTGGCTAGTGACTAGAAAGGAGTCCAGCCATCAGTTTGATGATTGAAAAAATCTCAGTTACGCCAGCGCGTAACGCACCAAAAACTTAGAGTGATGCGTTAGCGTTAGCCTTTGGCGTAACGCATCCTACGTATATTTCTGTCAACTGTTAACTGTCAACCAACAACAGATGACAAATGACGAATAACAAATGACAAAATATTACGATTTTAAGTAATTAAGCTAAACAATGTTGTTTTGTGGAAGCAGAGATTTTATCTCTACTCAAACCAACAAAGGGAATTTTGCCATGAGTCATGGTTTGAAGCATAAACCACCAAACGAGTTATCGAACAAGGAAAACGAAACAGTTTTTTATCGTTTTGTGGCTCGGTTTTTTGCTAAATTAGCAGCTACTTTTTTGGCTGGTATCCGCCTTTTTACCTCATTTTTAGCTCGGCAGATTGGAGGAGATCGACTATCGAGAAAACTCAAAACTAGTATTACGATCGCCCTACTTGTGATTTTTACAGTCTTAACCGGACATACTGTATCAGCACAAGTTGGTAGTCCGCCAATCGTACCTTTAAACCAAGTATCCATTCCCGAACCCGACAATATTGGCGAATTTATTCGCAACAAAACCGCTGCGATCGCTTTGGGAAAAACTTTATTCTGGGATATGCAACTCGGTACGGACGGTAATGTCACTTGTGCCACCTGCCACTTTAAAGCAGGTGCAGACAGCCGCTCTAAAAACCAAATCAACCCAGGATTAAAAGCAGGCGATCGCGTATTTAATCTTGCTGGCGCACCTAATTACCAGTTAACAGCGGCAGATTTTCCCTTTCATCAGCTAGAAGACCCCAATAATATCGCCTCTAGGGTTATATCTGACAGCAATGATATTGCAGGCTCCCAAGGGGTATTTCGAGCTGATTTTGTCGATATCGTGCCTGGAAGCGATAAAGATAACGTCACGCCACAGCCAGATGATATCTTCAGAGTCCAAGGTATCAACACGCGGCGCGTCACAGATCGTCACTCTCCAAGTGTTATCGATGCAGTCTTTAACTTCCGTAATTTCTGGGACGGCAGCGCCCAAAATATATTTAATGGAGTCGATCGCTCTGGCTTGAGAAACCCAGAAGCTTTAGTCTTACAAGCCGCTAACCGCAGGCGCTTGCGGGATGTACCAGTCAGAATTAAAAATTCGTCTTTGGCTTCCCAAGCCGTAGCACCCATAACCACAGCAGTTGAGACAGCAGCTGAAGATTTGCCAATAGCACCATTAGTCATCGATTTATCTGATACGGATAACACCGTGAGGGTGAGGGATACTAACGGTAATTTAGTCGATAGTAACAGTGCCGATATCGCCGCCTCAACAGATGCGATCGCGGAAACTAGCGCTACGACAGCACAATCGACTCGCCGGAGAATCATCAGGAGAATAGGGAGAAAGGCAGGTAAAAAACTCCTGGCTTTGCCACCTTTAGCAAAACAGCGCGTTGCTGCCGATGACAGCGTTTTAGGAGCTTTTAGTAAAGCACCTCAGCCAGGTTTAAACAAAACCTACGAGCAGATGATTCAAGAAGCTTTCCAACCTCAGTGGTGGGACTCTAACATGGTGATTCGCGTCAATCCGAATACGGGTAGGCGGAGATTCTATCGCCGACCGCGAAATCGCCCTCTATCAACAATTGAGTATACGCTGGCGGAATACAATTTCTCGCTATTTTTTGGATTAGCAGTTCAAGCCTATGAATCTACTCTAGTTTCCAGCCAAACGCCCTTCGACCAATTCTTAGCAGGAAACCGCAGTGCTTTTACCCCGCAGCAACAGCAGGGATGGCAGCTTTTCACTCGCAGGGGTTGTATTGGCTGTCATGCAAGTACAGAACTAACTGCGGCTTCGTTTCGGAATGTTTCTGGTCGTGGCAGAATCGGTAGAGCGCCAATTCCTGGAACCCCTGTGGAAGATACGGGATTTTTTGCCATTGGAGTTAGACCTCCACAGGAAGACGTTGCTTTAGGTGCTGATGATGGGTTTGGCAATTCGCTCTCTGAAGCACGGTTGGCACAGCAAGGGAAATTCTCGCAACTATTAGGAGAAAATCCACCCACGCTCGATCCACCCCTAAGTCCCAGCGATACCATCCTGGCGAATGGAGCCTTCAAAACTCCAGGACTGCGAAATGTGGAACTGACTGCTCCTTATTTCCACAACGGCGGAACTTTGACTTTGGAGCAAGTGATAGATTTTTACAGTCGCGGTGGAGATTTTGGCGGTTTGCCAGTGCTGAATTTGACCACTAATGAAAAACAAGCGTTCGTCGCCTTCCTACGCGGACTGACCGATGAGCGAGTTCGCTTTCAAAGAGCGCCCTTCGACCACCCACAGCTTTTTGTTCCCAACGGACACCCAGGTAACCAAAATGCTGTAGTTAATGATGGTAAAGGACAAGCCACAGACGATTTGCTAGAAATTCCTGCCGTGGGACGTAATGGAGGCAATCCGATTCCAGATTTCCTGTCTAATTTCTCTACGACGGGGACAACTTTGAGTCAGTAAACAGTTGTCAGTTATCAGTTATCGGTTGTCGAGACGTTACATATAACGTCTCTAGGAGATTTACGATCGCCTAGCCCGATTTGTCGGGCTTTTTTCTTTCACAATTATGATGGCTAATATTCGGTATATCTAGATTAGCGATCGCCATATGTAAATGAAAATCAGCTATAAGAAATTTGCAACGATCTGCATTCACTCGCCCTAATGTAACAAGTAAAACTTATCCTCTCAATCCCAGTTAACGCTAATATTAGCTGGGGTGGCGTGACCGAAAGGGGATCGGATTAAGAGAAAATAAAACTAACACAGTCAGTCCTGATGCTCAATGAGCGTACCTGATACATCGCAACTGATACATCGCAACTGAATACAAAGAGTATGGATTTAGCCAATCTTGCAACCCAGTTGAATGCTGGGACGATTTTGCCAGAGAGTATCGTCCTCGTTACTCTCATGGTGGTTTTAGTTGGTGACTTGATTGTGGGTCGGAGTTCCTCGCGCTGGGTTGCTTATGCAGCGATCGCAGGGCTGCTTGGTTCCATAATCGCTCTCTATTTTCAATGGGATATTGCCAATCCAATAGCTTTCTTAGGCGGCTTTAATGGTGATGACCTGAGCATAGTTTTTCGCGGTATTATCGCGCTGTCTGCCGCTGTCACCATTTTGATGTCAATTACCTACATCGAAAAAAGCGGTACTGCTTTGGCGGAGTTTCTCGTCATTTTGCTCACTGCTACTTTAGGCGGAATGTTCCTCTCTGGAGCAAACGAGCTGGTGATGATTTTTATCTCTCTAGAGTCTTTAAGTATTTCCTCTTACCTGCTGACGGGATACACCAAACGCGACCCCCGTTCTAACGAGGCGGCGCTGAAATACCTATTGATTGGTGCTTCCTCTACAGCCGTCTTCCTTTACGGCGTATCCCTACTCTACGGACTCTCGGGCGGACAAACTGAACTGAGCGCGATCGCCACTGGAATCGTCCAAGCTAACGCGGGTCAGTCTCTCGGTCTGGCGATCTCCCTCGTCTTCGTCATTGCGGGAATTGGCTTCAAAATCTCCGCTGCACCTTTCCACCAATGGACTCCAGACGTTTATGAAGGTGCGCCCACTCCAGTCATTGCTTTCTTATCTGTAGGTTCTAAAGCCGCTGGGTTTGCCCTTGCCATTCGCCTTCTTTCTACTGCTTTTCCCTTACTTTCTAGCGAGTGGAAGTTTGTCTTTACCGCCCTCGCTGTCCTGAGTATGATTTTGGGTAACGTCGTTGCTCTAGCTCAGACCAGCATGAAACGGATGTTGGCTTATTCTTCCATCGCCCAAGCCGGATTCGTCATGATTGGTTTAATTGCGGGTACAGAAGCAGGATACGCCAGTATGGTGTTTTACCTGTTGGTATATCTGTTCATGAACCTGGGCGGCTTCTGTTGCGTCGTTCTATTCTCCCTCCGCACCGGAACCGACCAAATTAGCGAATACTCAGGTTTATATCAAAAAGATCCCTTGCTGACTCTATGCCTCAGCATTTGCCTGCTGTCTTTGGGAGGTATTCCACCATTAGCCGGTTTCTTCGGCAAGATCTATTTATTCTGGGCTGGCTGGCAAGCTGGACAGTATGGATTGGTATTGCTAGGACTAATTACCACCGTAGTTTCAATTTACTACTACATCCGTGTCGTCAGGATGATGGTGGTCAAAGAACCGCAGGAAATGTCCGATGTGGTGAAAAACTATCCCGAAATCAACTGGACTTTATCAGGGATGCGTCCGCTACAAGTGGGTATCGTACTTTCTTTAATTGCGACATCTCTAGCTGGAATTCTCTCTAACCCACTATTTACCTTGGCAAATAATTCCATTGCCAATACGGCGATCCTACAACCCATCATTATCAGCTCCGCAGGAGCGCAAAGCTTTGCACCAGTACCTAAAACTTCGCCACCAGTAAGTTTGACAGATCGGACTTAATTGCTTACCTTTTAGCAGGAGACAATTCAATTCGCAATTGGCGATTTGCAATTCGCAATTACTCCTGACTCTTATGGGCGGGTTCGAGCGAAGAATTATTTGTGCCAGTACAGATCTGCGAAAAAACCCGCCCCTACGACTTCCGCTCGCCGATCGCTTTGTACAGACGTTACATGTAACGTCTCTACTGATAACTGGTAAGATCTTTAAGGTTTCTGGAACTGTCATCAATGGGAAAGACTCGCGCACGAATCGCAATAGACGCTATGGGGGGAGACCATGCACCCGCCGAAATTGTTGCTGGTGCTCTGCGAGCAAGGGACGAATTAGGCGTAGAGGTCATACTGGTGGGCGATCGCCACTCTATTGAAGCCGTCTTGCCCGCTAATACTAATCTCGGTCAGCTAGAAATTGTCCCTGCCCAAGGGACGATAGAAATGCACGAGGAGCCTCTGAGTGGCATTAGGCGCAAGCCCAAAGCTTCGATTAACGTAGCAATGAATTTGGTCAAGCAACAACAGGCAGATGCCGTAGTCTCAGCCGGACACTCAGGTGCAGCGATGGCATCGGCATTATTACGTTTAGGAAGACTATCTGGAATCGATCGCCCAGCGATTGGAGCCGTGTTTCCCACAATCGTTGCTAGCAAGCAAGTTTTGATCCTAGATGTGGGTGCAAACGTCGATTGTCGCCCCAAGTTCTTAGAACAATTTGCGGTTATGGGGACGGTGTACAGCAAATACGTTCTAGGTATTCCCGAACCTAAAGTCGGTTTACTAAATATTGGCGAGGAAGAATCCAAAGGGAACGATCTTGCACTTCAAGCTTACCAATTGCTCCAAGCCAACCCTAAAGTTCCATTTGTCGGAAATGCCGAAGGGCGAGATATTCTCTCGGGTGATTTTGATGTAATCGTGTGCGATGGCTTTGCTGGTAACGTGCTGTTGAAATTTGCCGAAGCAGTGGGAGAAGTATTGCTGCAAATCCTGCGCGAAGAATTACCCCAAGGATTGCACGGTCAGTTAGGCGTATCGCTGTTGCGACCAAACCTGAAACGGATCAAGCAGCGGGTAGATCATGCCGAACATGGAGGCGGATTGCTTTTGGGTGTCGCAGGGATCTGCATTATCAGCCACGGTAGCTCTCAAGCGCCGTCGATTTTTAATGCCATTCGTCTGGCAAGAGAAGCAGTAGATAACGAAGTGCTAGAGCGAATTCAGGGTTCGGTAGCGATCGCGGAAGAATGAGGAGCGAGGAGCGAGGAGCGAGGAGCGAGGGAAAAGTTTAACCCCCTCACCCCTCACTCCTTACTCCTCGCCCCTTCTACAGGGAGAAGCATGGTACAACAATCAGGCGTAATTATTACAGGTAGCGGTTCTGCCACACCAGCAACCGTGTTGAATAACCAGAGTTTCAGTCAGCTGGTAGACACATCCGATGAGTGGATTAGGAGTCGCACGGGCATTGGTAGCAGGCGGCTAGCCACGACAGCGGAGTCCTTAAGCTCGATCGCCTCTGCTGCTGGACGAGAGGCGATCGCGATGGCAGGCATTACGCCAGCCGAGATCGATCTGATTCTTTTAGCAACCTCCAGCGCCGACGATCTGTTTGGGAGTGCTTGTCAAGTCCAAGCACGGCTGGGCGCGAGTAATGCTGTAGCCTTCGATCTGACCGCAGCTTGTTCGGGATTTGTGTTTGGTATGGTTACTGCTGCCCAATACATCCGCACGGGAGTCTATCAGAACGTTTTGCTGATTGGGGCAGATGTGCTATCTCGTTGGGTAGATTGGGAAGATCGGCGTACCTGCGTCCTCTTTGGCGATGGTGCGGGAGCTGTCGTGATGCAAGCAGACAAACGCGATCGCTTACTCGGATTTGAACTCAAAAGCGACGGTACGGAAAACCACTGTCTCAACCTCAGCTATCAGGGCAAACCGAAACAACTCATGGATGGCGTGGAAGTGACTCAAGGAACTTATCAACCCATCACCATGAACGGTAAAGAAGTCTATCGTTTTGCCGTGCAGAGAGTTCCAGAAGTCATTGACAAAGCCCTGTTTCGTGCCAATCTCACTGTTGACAACATCGATTGGTTGCTCCTACATCAAGCTAACCAGCGCATCCTCGATGCCGTAGCCGATCGCTTGAAAATTCCCGCCCGTAAAGTTATTAGCAATCTCGCCCATTACGGCAACACCTCCGCCGCCTCCATTCCCCTGGCACTCGACGAAGCAGTCCGCCAAGGACAAGTGCAACCCAACCACATCATCGCCGCCTCTGGCTTTGGCGCAGGCTTGACTTGGGGAGCCGCCATCTTTCAATGGAAGTAGGTGAATCAGTTATCAGTGACCAGTTATCAGTGGCTAGTGGCTGGTGACTGGTGACTAGCCACTAACCACGAGCCACCAGCCACTCACAAATGACAAATGACAAATGACTAAAACAGCATGGGTATTTCCAGGGCAAGGTTCGCAAGCAACTGGCATGGGGATGGATTTGTTAGAAATCGACTATGCCAAAGATAAGTTTGCCCAGGCAGAAGAAATTTTAGGTTGGTCTGTTGTTGAAATTTGCCAAAGCGAAGATGATAGCCTGTCGCGCACGCTCTACACCCAGCCTTGTATGTACGTTGTAGAATCTATTCTTGCTGACTTGTTACGGCAACAAGGACGACAACCAGACTTAGTAGCAGGTCATAGCTTAGGAGAATATGCTGCTCTCTACGTTGCTGGCGTGTTTGATTGGTCGTCGGGATTACGCCTAATTAAACGCCGTGCCGAACTGATGGACAGCGTTTCTGGTGGGATGATGGCGGCTTTAATTGGTTTCGATCGCACCCAGCTAGAAACTCAACTGCAACAAATGTCTGATGTTGTCCTGGCAAACGATAATAGCCCAGCTCAGGTCGTAATTTCTGGCACTCCCACCGCCGTGCAAGAGTTGATTGCTAACATCAAAACAAAACGGGCTATGCCCTTAAAAGTATCGGGAGCCTTTCACTCGCCATTTATGGCAGCAGCCGCTAGCGAGTTTCAACAAGTATTAGAAACCGTAAGCTTTAACACGGCAACAATTCCAGTTTTATCGAACGTGGAACCAGTGCCAACTGTAGATGCGGCGATTTTAAAAGATCGCCTGGCACGCCAGATGACAGGTGGAGTTCGTTGGCGCGAGACAGTTCAACGCTTTGTAGAAGCAGGCGTGCAACAGGTAGTAGAAATTGGTCCAGGTAACGTCCTGACCGGATTAATCAAGCGGACTTCCCCTGACTTAGGTTTAGAAAATATTAGTGGTAAGTCGTAAGTTGACAGTTATCAGTGACTGGTGGCTAGTGGCTAGTGGCTAGTGGCTAGTGGCTAGAACTGCTTCCTTGTCCCCCTTGTCCTCCTTGTCCCCCGATTCCCGACTCCCGATTCCCGACTCCCGCCTCCCGACTACCGATTCCCCATGCCAAGAGAACGCGAACCATTTGCCAGTCTGCTGCTGTACTACCTATTTAAATATTCGGTAGTCAGTCCGATGCTGCACGCTTATTTTCGGGGACGCATTTTTGGCGCGGAAAATGTCCCCCAAAAGGGATCGTTGGTGGTAGTGAGCAATCATGCTAGTTACTTCGATCCGCCACTGCTCTCGGCTTGTATGAGACGACCAGTGGCTTACATGGCAAAAGAAGAGTTGTTTGACGTTCCGGTTTTGAAGCAAGCAATTGAGTTGTACGGTGCTTATCCAGTCAGTCGCGGGGCGGGCGATCGCAAGGCTATTCGTGCTGCACTAAAATGTTTAGAAGCAGGCTGGGCAATTGGCGTGTATTTAGAGGGAAAGCGCACGCCTGACGGACGCATTACCGATCCCAAACGCGGAGCCGCATTACTCGCTGCCAAAGCTCAAGCTCCACTTTTACCCGTCAGCCTGTGGGGAACTGAAAAAATTTTAATGAAAGGTTCTGCCGTTCCCCGTCCCGTCCCCATCACCGTAAGAATTGGCGAAGTCATTCCCCCTCCTACTTCCACTGATAAGGAAGAATTACAAGCCATCACGCGACAGTGTGCTGCCGTGATTACTACGCTACACGAATTGGGAAGATAATCAGTTATCAGTGGCTAGTAGCTGGTGGCTAGTGGCTGGATTCTTTATCTAGTCACCAGTCACTAGCCGCTAGCCACTCACTGCTACCTCATAAACGATAAACTGTAAAAATATTCTCATAACTTCAGATTGATGGAAGATTTAAGAACAGAACTGGCAGAAAGTTTAGATAGAGCTGAGTGGGAGTGGTTAATTCCTCATGCGATGCGAGATGCATTAGTAGTTGTTGCACCACAGCTCGATATTCTTGATGTTGGAGTGGCGATCGCGAATGATAACGTAACTGCGGTACAACATTGGATCGGTGAAGCATTGATTGCTAAGCCTTCTACTCATCAACTTTCTGATTGGAATAGCGATCGCGCTAAGCAGTTCAATACTTTGATCGTCCAGCCATACGTCCTCGTACAAGAGCTATCTGCTGCTTGAGGTAGGTGATTATTTCCAGCAGCTACCGTATGCTGTATTCCTAGCTGGAAACCTATGTTAAGCAAATAGCGATCGTACTTATGAAGCCAGATATGCAGGAACCACCGAATTTTTGGGAACGTTTAAATAATTTGGTATTGGTGCGTTTCTTGCTATTTTTTCTTTCTGGTTGGGCTTCTATCTTGCTGCTGAAATATTTCGAGGATGTTATTGCAATCTTCTCATTTGCTGCGATTTTAGCGTTTTTGCTCAGCTATCCCGTACAGTGGTTGCAAAAATACTTGCCTCGCTATGTAGCAGTTGCTATAGTTTTTCTGGTGAGTTTAGTATTAATTATTGCGCTCACAATTACTGTTGGTTTATCCTTAGTATCTCAAGCACAACAGCTAATTAATAGTATTACAGCTTTTTTAAACTCTTTAATTCCATTGGTAGAAAACCTAGAGGTCTTTCTACGCAATCGTAACATTATAGTCGATCTAAATGCAATTCAACAGCAGTTACAAAATCAAATTCTCTCAGGACTGAGTGTAGGTTTAACTTATAGTTTTTCTACTATTCAAATATTTTTTACTAATTTTCTCAATTTAATTTTAATTGCTGTAGTTTCTTTTTTTATGCTGCTCGACGGTCAACGGCTTTGGAGCCTAATCTTAAAGTCTGTACCGAAGAATCGGCGGGCAAGATTTGAACTTATTGTGAAGCGGAAATTTTCTGGTTTCGTACAAGGTCAACTCATTTTAATGTTATTCTTAACGACTTCTAGCTTTATAGTTTTCTTAGTATTAAACGTACCTTTTCCTTTAATTTTAGCAGCAATTGTAGGGGTGTTTGATGCAATTCCTGGGATTGGAGCAACTTTAGGAGTTGGAATTATTTTTCTAATTGTTTTATCTCAAAATGTCTGGCTGGCATTAAAAGTATTAGCTGCTTGTATTATTTTGCAGCAGATTCAAGATAATTTAATTTCTCCTAGAGTGATGCAAGGTTCTTTAAACGTTAATCCAGTCGTCATCTTTTTTGCTTTATTAGTAGGAGCAAGAGTAGCAGGATTATTAGGTGTTTTTCTAGCTATTCCGATTGCTAGCGTGATTGTCAGTTTGTTTGAAATTGATGAAATGAAAGCAGAAGTGTCTTGAATGTCATTGGTCATGGGTCATTTGTCATTTGTGACGAGTTTTTATCGTAGGGTGGGCATTGTCCACGCTACCAGTAACATAAAGATTTTTAAACTAGGGGATGTGACAACATGAAACCATACGTCTTTAGATGAAAATCTAATATATAACGGTTTTTTAATGCATCGTTCCCTCACTAGCAAAAATTCCACTTGGTTGCAGAGGTTTCTCGTAGCTATTTTAGTTTTAGGTATATTTTTTCGCTTAATTAACCTCGATCGCAAAGTTTACTGGTTCGACGAAGGCTTTACTTCTTTAAGAGTTGGCGGTTATGTGATTCGAGAAGTCGTACAGCAGACTTTTAACGGGAACATTATTGATGTTAGCGAATTTCGGCAATATTTAAGTCCAAATCACAACCGCAATTGGCTAGATACGATCGAATCGTTAGCAATAGAAGATCCACAGCATCCACCACTTTATTATTTAATGTTGCGTCAGTGGATGCAATGGTTTGGTAATTCGGTGGCAGCTATCCGCAGTTTGTCGGCTGTTACTAGCTTACTTGTATTTCCTTGCATCTATTGGCTGTGCCGAGAATTATTTCCATTATCGCCCTTAACGGGATGGATGGCGATCGCTCTAGTGGCTATTTCTCCGTTTCACGTCCTCTACGCTCAAGAAGCGCGACAGTATAGTTTATGGACTGTGACAATTTTACTTTCTAGTGCTGCTTTATTACAAGCAAAGCGCTGCTACAGTCGGTTGAATTGGGGAATTTACGCGATCGCGATCGCATCTGCTCTATATACATTTTTATTTTCTGCTTTTGTAGCGATCGCGCACGGAATTTATATATTTGTAAGTGAAAATTCGAGTCGAAGGTGGCGCTGGACAAACACAGTTCGAGCTTATTTATTTGCGACAAGTATAGCATTAGCAATCTTCACCCCTTGGATCGCGATCGCCATTCATAACTATGGCAGATTGCGAGATTCAACGAACTGGATATCCGCAGCTAAAATATCTGCTTGTCAGCTAGTCTTTTCGTGGGGAAATACGGTAAAACTAATTTTTTTCAATGTCACTAATTTAGACTTTTTAATCTTGCCATTGACTCTGATTTTAGTCGGATATGCAGCCTATTTTACCTATCGGTTTTCCGAACGTAAAGTTTGGTTGTTTCTGTTCACTCTATTTGGAGGTACAGCCTTATGTCTGGCAATTCCAGACTTTATCACTCAGGGACAAAGAACGCTACAAGCTCGATTTTTAATTCCCTGCTATCTCAGCATTCAAATTGCTGTTGCTTATCTTTTTACTACTAAAATTGCTTCCCCTCATTTTCCTCAATGGCAAAGAAAAATGTGGTTATGGATAGCGATCGCTGTCTTCACAGGTGGGATATTTTCTTCTACTAAAATTGCTTACTCAGAAACTGCATGGAATAAAGGTAAAAATCAAAACGATCTTGAAATTGCTCGAATTATCAATCAGGCTGCTCGTCCGCTAGTCGTTGTCAGTAATTATCAATCTCTGTACGATTGTAATGCTACTTATTTATTTTCTTTTAGCCATTTTCTAAATCCAAACGTTAAGCTTTTGCTAGTCAATCAAAAAAATATTGAAATCAATGCAGATCAATTCAGTAATGTATTTTTATATAATCCCTGCGGTTTGACAGATTTTAAATCTAGCTTTGCCAGGGAGTTTTTAGCGCTGATAGCTCAGCTTAAAACAGAGCAAAATTATATAATAGAGCCAATAAATGTCGAACAGTCTAATGTTATTTGGTCATTAAAATCCGTGCAACGAACTATAGAGGGCGCACAGCCGTGCGCCCCCTACAAATGTATTTTACCTGCATAAGAAACGCTATAGTTACAGCCCTTCTTAAAAGATTCAGCCCCTAAATTTGACTTTTAACCTTGTAATCTGTCCTCAAAACTTCCGAATAGCCAGTTGTCAATTTTGCTGTATTGATTGTCTGTTGTTTTGTAGCTTTTGGCATGTTGGAAAGAAAATTTGTGAAAAGCCTAAAGCAGTAAACAGGAATTAGCAAAACCCAGAAAATAGTTGCTACAATTAAAATTGTAAAAGCTAAAAATCTATCTTCCACTGAAGGATTGGGCTGGCGATGAAAGAAGGTCATCCAATTCATCAAAAAGTAGCAACTGCCAGCTAAGAAAATGCAAATTGATGCTGCAATGATAGTGTTCATGCCAAATTCCACGGTTTTAGGTTAAACAGCAGTCACAAATAGTTCTTGAGATTTGCTATTTTGACGGTCATGCGTCATTTGCTAATTGCTAATATATTTCTCATCAGGGCTTTTCAGCTTAAATGAGACGTTAGACTTAGCAATCTGAGATAACTTGAAAATCGCTAGCAATCGCGTTATTGAATACACGTCATCGGCTTTTTATATTGTTTTTATTATTACTAACAACAATCGAGCGATAACTCTCCTTGCAAACAGTTTATGACATATGAAGTTGCGATCGACTCAAATTAACTTCAAATTAACTATTTTATGATTTGGCAGCAACCGCAAATTTGCCGATCGGTGAAATTATCTATATTTGTAATCGGGTGAAATTACGGAAAATCTAAAATCTTTAGAAAGATCGCTGAAATTTGACATGTGTGAACTCAGGGAATAACCGTAAGGGAGCAGAAAGATAGAAATACTCGCTACTCCTTCACGAAAACCCTCATTGCTTTAGGCTATTGACACAGTATGGAAAAGATGGTTTTCTGACCGATGGTAGGGCGATCGCGTCAATGTAAAGTGACTTTGGATCGAATCGGTAAGAGTAAAGAAATTTAATAATTGTTCCGCACCTTGCCGAGGATTCCAACCACATTGAAAATCAGGGAAAAACTGATGAATCTTGTCAAAAGTCATAAATAGACCGCGATCGCCAAAACCATGATGCCCAAAGCTAAAATTCTCAACTTGAAAAACTTCTGCTACCATAGCAGCAATTTCTATCAGTTGATAGTTATGATTTGTATCACCAACATTAAAAATTTGTTGATGAACCAGAGGACGCGGTGCTTGGAGAATGCAATTGATAATTTGGCAGATATCTAGAACGTGGACGACAGGACACCAAGATAGACCCTTGCCAGGAATATTAATCTTGTTAGCCGTCCAAGCTAATCCTGCCATATTGTTGAGAACGACATCAAAGCGAATGCGGGGAGAAGCACCGAAAGCTATTGCCGGACGGAGAATTGTCGGCGAGAATTCTGCCGAGGCGATCGCCATTAAATCGCTTTCAATCGCAGCTTTACAAGTAGCAGAAGGAGTTTGAGGACGAACAGGAGATTCTTCCGTAACGTATTCTTCCTCACCCGCACCATAAACGCTACAGGACGACAGATAAATAAAGCGACTGACTCCAGCAGCTTTGGCTAAGTTTGCCAAGTGCATAGCATCTCTGTAGTGGATGTTACAGGCGATCTGCGGATGCAAGGCTGGATTCCCGCAGATTTCTCCTGTATGTATCACTGCGTCGAAATTTTGCAAGTCGGTGACTGCTAGCTGAATCAAAGATAAAGCAGCGCCAGCGTTTGCTTGACTGACGCTAATCACCTCATGACCTTGTTGTGTGAAGCAGGCAACAACAAGTGAACCTACATATCCTTCAGGATCGGTAACGAGTATTTTCATTATTTTCCGATAGCACCCTTGAATATCAGTTATCAGTTGTCAGTGACTAGGGACTAGTGACTCGTGGCTAGACTGAAACAACTATCTAGCCGCCAGTGGCTAGTGACTAGTGACTCGTGGCTAGACTGAAACAACTATCTAGCCGCCAGTGGCTAGTGACTAGTGACTCGTGGCTAGACTGAAACAACTATCTAGCCGCCAGTGGCTAGTGACTGGTGACTCGTGGCTAGACTGAAACAACTATCTAGCCGCCAGTGGCTAGTGACTGGTGACTCGTGGCTAGACTGAAACAACTATCTAGCCGCCAGTGGCTAGTGACTAGTGACTCGTGGCTAGACTGAAACAACTATCTAGCCGCCAGTGGCTAGTGACTAGTGACTCGTGGCTAGACTGAAACAACTATCTAGCCGCCAGCCACTAGCCACTAGCCACTTCATAATCATGCGACTGCTACAGGAGATTTTGCGGTTGGCTGAATGCCGAAATATGCTTCTTGTTCTGCCCGTAATTGGTCGCACAGTCTACCTGTGGGGAGTTCTACATCGTCGTAAGTGAGAACTTTATCTTTTGGCAAATCTCGCTTCAAGCGACAACCAACAGCCAAACCCATCGGTAAAAGATTTTGCGATCGCACCACGTCGGCATTTTCGCATTGTCCGTAAGTCATGTACTCGCCAATCCCATCGAGAGTTTCTCCAGCTTTGAGGTCGATCTTGGCAGTGGTAACAACTTCGACTACAGCACCAGCAATCGGAGCCATGACAGGATCTTGACATAAAACCGCCCGCGCTACTGACAAGGGAACTTCAAAGTGGCAGAGATGGTAGGGAGTGTAAAAACTGTAGAGAGGACCTTCACCCAACTTGTAGAGATTGAGATAGTGTCTCTGTTTCGGGTCGTCGTGGGTTCCAAAGACATATACCCCTGGACCGGGTTTAGCACCAACGGCATAATCGACGATCCCACCTAATGCTTTTAATTGGTCGAGATCGTATTTATTGGTCATTTCGTCTACATGACCGTCATGATAGTAGCCCAACATCCCGCGCTTGGCAACTTGCATACCTGTAGCATTAGCCACGATCGCCTGCTCGAAAGAAATCTTGGTTCCGTCAGCAAAACTCGTTACCATACAAGGGTTTTGTCCCCAACGCTGAGCAAAACCAGCTTGGGTGGTAGGATTGCGGTAAGGGTCTTGCAGTCCCTTAATATTGCCGCAAACTAGCGGAGTTAAACCGATACTCTTGACAAAACGGTAAAGATTCATCTGCACGCCTGGTTGGTCGCCATCGCAAGCAGATAAGATAACCCCAGCGCGATCGGCATAGACTTTGAGAATAGGACCGATCGTCCCGTCGAGTTCCGCATTCATCATAATTACATGCTTGCGGTGGGCGATCGCCTTCATGACGACATGCGCCCCAAATTCTACCGCGCCCGTGACTTCAATCAAAGCATCAATGCCCGTAGCTTGACACAACAGCATTGCGTCATCTGTGACGGCATACTGTCCGGCGGCGATCGCTGCTTCTAAGCCAGATACAGTTTGGACGGCTTTTGCGTCATCTATTCCCGCTTCCCGATAAGCACGCATGGCTTTATCGACATCGCGGTTAAAAATCGCCACCAGTTCCATACCTGGGACGGAATTGATAATTTGGTTGGCAATACCTCGTCCCATAAAGCCAGCACCAATCATCCCCACCCGAACGGGGTTACCTGCTTCTGCCCGTGCTTGTAAAGCGCGATCGACAATGATCATGATGTATGTTCCTTGATAGTGAGTCGTGAAGGGGCGCACAGCCGTGCGCCCGAGTCGTAAGTAGGGGCGCGCAGCCGTGCGCCCGAGCTGTTTATGTCATGCCATCACAACGATGGAATACAGTACCTCAATTGGAGAATGAATCTAACATTCACTGAAAGCACTTTTGGGGTTATGGTTCCGAGATAATCTAACTTTAATGCTCTAGCATCGTTAAGGGTAGAAAAGCGAAAGAGGGACAAAAAGCCCCTCCTGTAAGAGTTTTACTCAGCGATCGCCTCAATTACGCCACTATACTAATTTGAGTTGGATTTAGGTTAGGCAAGCCGTTGAACTGAGCTATGGTGACAGCTGAGTTCGCACCAATGCCATCCACATCAAAACTCAATATCCCCGTAGCGGTATCGTATAAAAAGTTAGCATTATTGCCGAGAGATTGGGGATTGTTACCACTAACAAACGTGCCAGTAGCAGCAGCAGTCAAACTTAACATTACCCCAGCTGTTAAACCACCACCGAAACCGTTAGCAGAGAATTGAATTAAATCGTCGGTGGCGTTAAAGTCAGTAATCGTATCGCCGCCATCTGTATAGGAGCGATACACGAAAACATCTCTCCCACCGCCACCAGTTAGCACATCTGCCCCAGCGTCACCCGCGATCGCATTTCCCACCGCATTCCCGATCAGCGTGTCATTGTAGCTAGAGCCGTCAATGTATTCGATATTAACGAGCGTGTCGCGATCGACAGCGAACGTGCCTTGGCTTATACCTAAATCTTGTAGGGCTTCGTACCATAAACTAGCAATCTTACTGTAACCCGTCGTAGTAGGATGCAGCCCGTTATCATCTGGTGGTCTAGAAATATCGTCCGTCGTCAGAGAACTCATATCGACGAACTTAACTTTTTTGCCCTCTGCTAGCTTTTGCTCTACAATCCCAGGAATGGCAGCATTGTACTCCGCTATCTTTTGTACCCGTTCCTGGTTGTTAGTTGGGGGAATGGTGGCTACAAATACATAAGTATCTGGGGAATACTGGACGATTTTGTCAATTAAATTGCTCAGTTCTTGGGACATTTGCCCTACAGAATCTCCGTAGGTGTCATTTGTGCCAATTGTTAATAGAACAACATCTGGTTGGGCAGTGTTCAGCCACTCATTAACTTTGCCGTCGATCTGGTCGATCGTCCAGCCGCCATGTCCTTCATGGTCTTTATCGCGGAGAGTTGTAGGTCCATTAGACAGGGAACCAACAAAATCTATACTAATTCCATTAGCCTGCAATAACTCCGACAACTTCAGGCGATAGCCGCCTGAATCAGGATTGACATCACTGACAAAACCATAAGTAATTGAGTCACCCAGGGGCATTAACTTGGCTGTGCGCGTCGCTATGCCTGCATTGAGGTCAACAGTAACACCACTGGTAGCGTTGAAATAACTAACCGTGTCGATCCCCACGCCACCATCTAAAGCGTCTTTGCCCGTACCACCAATTAAAATGTCATTGCCAGTTCCTCCAACCAGCGTGTCATCGCCTTCCCAGCCATAGATGATACTGTCCTGGGCATTGCCTTGTAAATTGTCAGCAGTTTTAGTACCAAATATTTCCGGCAAAACTCTACTCCCCACACTAACTGGTTGACTGTTCTATCCGCACAATTACACCTATAGATAGATGTAACAGCTAGATAGCTACAGAATCAACACGGCGAAGAGTATTTCCGCACCTTATGCTTTAGTTTTACCGAAATTAAGCAATAATTTGGATTTGCTGCCAATTCAAACTAGGTAAGCTCCTGAGTCTGGCTATGGTAATAGCTGCATCAATCCCAACTCCATCTTGGTCAAAACTCAGGATGCCCGTGGCAGTATTGTAGAGAAAGTTGGCGCTTGTACCCAGAGCGAAGGGATTATCGCTGCTGACAAAAACACCTGTTGCTGCTTCTGTCAAGCTCAAAGGCGTACCTGCAATTAAGCCACCACCAAAATTAGCAGCAGAGAATTGAAAAAAGTCATCTGTACCAAAATCGGTAATGGTGTCGCTACCATGATGAGACGAGCGATAGATAAAGGTATCTATACCCCCACCTCCAGTTAGAATATCCCTACTTGCACCACCTTCTAGGACGTTGTTACTAACATTGCCTAATAATTTATCCCTATAAGCCGTACCAATAACGTTTTCGACACTGCTTATGGTGTCGCGCTCCACGATCGCGTTATACCATTTATTCCCAATTTTTTTGTAGCCTTGAGAACTGGGGTGAACGCCATCTGACCCGAGATCGTCAATGGTTAAACTACCCTCTGCATCTACAAAAGCGACTTTTTTACCTTGGCTAACTTTATTGTTAACCAGTTGAGGAAGCAGAGCGTTAAAGTCTTCAGCGTTTTCTGCTGCTTCTGGTTTCACACCTTTAGATCCATTTGGATCGATCGGTGCAATGGAGGAAACAAAAATCTGCGTGTTGGGAGACTGTTGCGCAATGCGATCGATCAGGCGGCTCAGATCGCCATACATTTCATTGACAGAACTCGATCCCGTATCGTTCGTGCCAATTGTTAACAGAATAATGTGCGGCTGATAGGTCTTGAGTATACCCGTGTCGAGTAAAGCAGAAATCTCATCAGTCGTCCACCCGCCATGTCCCTCATGGTCTTTATCGCCAAGACTGCTAGGTCCATTGGATAGCGAACCCACAAAATCTATGCTCAAACCATCCGCGACAAAATTTTGCCACAACTGAATCCGGTAGGCTCCTGGGGTCGGTTCGACACGGTGTCCGCCTGCGGTTTTAGAATCGCCAAGAGGCATAATTCTCGGCGTTCCTGACGTTCCGTAGATCGGCGCTAAAATAACACCTCGATTGAGATCGGCTACAATCCCCCTGGTGGATTGGCTGTAGTCTACGGTATCGATACCGTCACCGCCAATCAGACGGTCTTTACCCTTACCTCCGATGAGAATATCGTTACCTGCTCCACCATCAATAGTATCGTCACCCCCAGCCCCATTGATGATGTCATTTTGGCGATCGCCACGCAAAATTTCGGTAGCTTCAGTACCGTTAATCGCGCTCAACTCTAGACTCCTACACTCACGGGTTCTAATAGTAAAGACCAAGTTGCATCTTTAGGCGAAATCTCGGTCACAGGTAAGCGCCACTCAATCGCCAGCGCCGGATCGTTGTAGCGCAGTCCTTTTTCGTAACCTGGAGTGTAAAACTCGCTCACTTGATACACGACTTCAGCATTAGGCGTGAGGGTTTGATAGCCATGAGCAAACAAATCCGGTACGTATAAAGCTCTGCGATTCTCTGCCGAGAGTTCTACGCCAATATGTGACAAATATGTCGGAGAATCAGGACGCATATCGATAATTACGTCATAAATTGCACCTTGAGTACACCGGACTAACTTAGTTTCTGTAGCTGGGGGAGTTTGATAGTGCATCCCCCTGAGCGTACCTTTTTTGTGGTTAAAAGACAAATTACACTGAGCGACAGTTGGCTTTAATCCGTGGTCGATAAATTCCTTCATGCAAAAAGTTCGAGCAAAGAAACCTCTACGATCGACTCGCTCGTCTAAGTCAATAATGAATGCGCCTTTGAGTTTTGTTTCGATAAATTTCATGAATTTCTCCAAAAAAATTGCAATGAATGTCTATAACTAAACCCGAACTCTCCGTCCTCATCTTGAGATTTAAAGCAGTGCTTTATCTCTACAATTTGTTGTCAGCATCATGTCGTTGACAAATTACCTTAGCAGGTACACCCACTGCCACAGAGTAAGGTGGAATATCTTTAGTTACCACAGCTCCTGCTCCAATGACACTTCCTCTACCAATGGTTACTCCATCAACAACTCTGACTCCACTACCCAGCCAGCAATCATCCTCAATGACAATTCCCTTTTCTTTGTAAATAATTCCTTGTCCTCTGATGGGACGAGTGCAATCCGAAAAATTATGATTGCCAGCATAAATTCCGCCATGAGAAGCAATCAAACAGTTGTTGCCAATGCTGATAGATTTACCAGACAAACAGGTATAGGGACCGATGTGAGTATTTGCGCCAATCTCAATCGTACCCATACGATGAACTTTGATATCAACTCCACGTTCAATTAATGTCCCATCTCCGATCCGAATTCTGCTGTTGTGAGCGGAGCTTTTTAAGCGAACGCCAGACTCAAGAGTAACCGAATCTCCAATCCAGATTTTGCTCGTTTTCCCGACGTTTTTTAAGATAACTCCAGACTCAAGCGTAGTTCTGTTTCCAATTTCGATCCCATGAGGACGCAAAAGTTGAACGCCTCGATGAATTTGAGCAGATGTACCTAATCGCGCAAAGATAGTGCGATAGATCGGCATTTTTAAAATCGAAAATGGAATCCATTCTACTAATTTAGTGGCTAAAGTTTCTTTCCTATGGAGCCACTTTGATAAAGACAGATCGTTGACGAAATCCATGATTCTGTATCTCTCTACTGAGTTCTAGTTTGCCTAATTTTCCCATCCAATCTTTCACTATTGAATTTTTTGTTGCCTGACAGCGCGTTTATGATTGGAATAGCTGGTGAAAAATTCTATAACTTGGCTTCAAGATACTACATAACTCTTTAATTTTAGGCAAAGAAGCATTGACAAACGAACGCTTAATTTAATTAAGTGCAGCCCGACCAGTTGTTAATCCTCCACTTTCAGAATTTTGAGTTTCTTTCGGTGACAACTTAGGAGTAGCCTTGCTTAATACCTGTTTCAAGACTTCTTGATACCGCACAGCATTGAATGTGTTTGTAACTTTTTGACGACTCTGTTCCCAGTCCACAGGATAAGCTACACCGTGAATAATATTTAAAATTGACATGACAATAGAGTCAGCCGAAGGTTCGCACGTCCAAAAGTCTACTTCAGGGTCAAAAAATTCGGTCAAGGCAGGAGCATTCATAGTTAAAATTGGAAGTCTCATAGCAAGAGCTTCATTCAATTTATTTGGGAGAGCATGGCGTGCTGCATCTCCATCTCCGAAGATACCTAATGCTAGATCGCAGTTCTCGACTAAATATTTAGGTAAAGAGCCATCAGCAAAGTTGAGATCTTTTCTGAGAAAAACACAATCTCCAAGATTGGCTTGCTGAATCTTCTCAGCATAAGTGGAAAAAATAGGTCGGTCTACACCAAATAAATTGCAAGTAAACTTAACTTCTTTTTCCTTTAAAGTTTGCATTGCTTGCAAAATTTTGTCTATGCCGTGCAGAGGAATAAACGTTCCCCACCAGCAAATTCTAAGTACGCCATCCTGCATAAAACTTCTTTGATGCAGTAGCGTGGTAGAAGTATTGCAGTTAGGAGCGATAAAAACCTTACTGCGATCGACCTGAATGTCGAGTAGTTTTTCCCAATATACTAATTCGTAATCGGCACTATGGATCAAATAATCCGATTTAGTAAGAGCCAAAATATCGAGTTCCTTAAAGGTTTTAGCTTTTCGATCGTCAACTTCAATCATCTTGTATTCTTTTACATAATTGTCGTAAAGCGAGATATGCATTTCTACGATTAATTTTTTACGCAGCAGCTTAGCAACCCAAAGAACATTTTTGATATAAATGGTATTTTTGGGCAGCAAATATATCACATCGGCAAAGATAGCCTTAATAAAAAAGTCGATCCAAGAAAATAGAGTTAAGAACTTGTTGCTCGTCCAATAAAAGTCGGGATTAAATTGAGCAATACAATATTGCGATCGCTGAAGCAGATCGATTAAGACCTTAGAACGATAATTGACCGGAAAAGATTTTCCATATAGTAGAATTTTGATTGCCCTTGTGTTAGTTGACACAGTTGTTTCAGTCCTGAGTGGAAATAGAGTGTAGGGTGTGAGGGAAAGAGAGCTGAGGGAGCAACTACCAATTACCAAGTAACGCTTCGGTGCAACTTTCTCTTGTCCCCCCTTTCATAAGGGGGTCAGGGGGATCTCTTCTTCAGTAGTGCAGTTGAAGATCCCCCAACCCCCTTCAAAAGGGGGCTAAGAAAAAAGTCGCATATGGGGTAATTCCACAATTACCAAAATCTGGTGTTAGCTCATCTGACTGACTTCATGTTGCATTTGGTGATACTTCCAGAGATTGCCGCGCTGTTGCAGCAACTCTTGATAAGTTCCTTGTTCGAGAATTCGTCCTTGTTCTAGCACGACAACCTTATCGGCGCGAACGATAGTTGAAAGCCTGTGAGCGATCGCAATCACCGTGCGCCCTTGAGATAGCTTTTCTAATGACTCTTGAATCAGCCGCTCGGAAACGGAGTCTAAAGCGCTTGTCGCCTCATCTAAAATCAAAATATCTGGGTCGCGTAACAAGGCACGGGCGATCGCCAACCGCTGGCGCTGACCCCCAGATAATCGTACCCCCCGTTCTCCTAGTTGAGTATCAAAGCCTTCAGGTAGTTTATGGATAAATTCCAGCGCGTTAGCGAGTCGAGCCGCTTCCCACACCGCATCCTCGTCTACCTCTTCTAAAGCGTAGGCAATATTGTCTCGCACAGAAGCATTGAAGATAAATGTATCCTGACTGACTACAGCTAGCTTGCGACGCAGCGATTTAATGTCATAATTTTGCAGATCGATACCATCAATGAAAATTTGTCCTTGGGTTGGGTCGTAAAATCGCGGAATTAAATCTGCCAACGTCGTTTTGCCAGCACCAGAAGATCCAACTAATGCCGTCATCTCACCACGGTTAATCGTCAGCTTGATGTTATGCAATACTGAATGTTGCTTGTCGTACCCAAAATCTACAGACACAAACTCAATTGCTCGCTGTAACTTGGAAAACTGAAGTTTGCCATTGCGTAAATACGTTTTGTTATCAGTCCGCAATAGCTCTTTAATATTGCTGAACGATCCCTGAAAACTACTGAACTTCGCCCTGGCTCCATCTAATTGACGGCGAATTGGCATTAGACGTAACAAGACAAACAGAAATGTCAGCAAACCTGCTGGTTGCAGTTGTCCGTTTGGGATTAAGACAGCAAATGCTAAGAACAAAATGCCAAACAGGATAAAAGTAGCTATCCCTTCCGAGACAGGTTCTACTAACGCTTGGGCAGCTCTAGATTTAGTACTAGCTTGCAATAGTTGCAAACTCGCATCGTGAAATCGCTTGCGCTCGAAGTCTTGGGCAGCGAAAGCTTGAACGGTGCGAATTCCATTGATAAATTCCAACGCTACTGAAACATACCAGCGTCGAGCCTTTGTGGTAGCAAAACTCGCTTCTCGGATCTGCCCTAATAGACTGGTTATCCCCACCGATAGCAAGCCGAACAGCATGGCTGTAATTGCCGTCAGCTGCCAGGACAGCATGAACATGGAGATCGTATATGCGATGAGAGTCGAACCCCGCGTGAAAAAAGTAGCCAGGACATCAAAAGCCAGCGTAATTTGATTGACTTCGCTCGTCAGGCTGTTAACTAAATTTCCCGCACGGGTCTTGGTGAAAAAACTCAAGCTGAGTGCTTGCAACTGCTCGAAAACTTGCAAGCTTAACCGATATCCTAAAGTATACTGAGCCGTAAAAACGTAAAGCCGTCCTAAGTACGTCAAGCCCAACCGTAGTAGAGTTGTGAGCAGAACTAAAGCAGACGAGCGGAAGAGTCGCTCGCTGGTAGAAGCATTGACCGCTAAAATCCACACATCAAACCAGCCCACCCCAGTTTGAATTGGTTTGGCGTTGGGATTGAGTACGCTATGTAAGACAGCTAAGATAAACCCAACTCCAAAGCCCTCCAATACTGCCGCTGACAAGGTGAAAACTGCTGCCAGAATTGCAATTTGTCGAAAGTGCTTGAACTCGCGCAGGATAAAATAATATTCTTTCCAAAAGCTCGTAGCTACTAGAAAATTGCGAACTGGCGTGGGAAGTTTGATGTGCATGTGCTTTCTAGATATATGATTTCTAGATATTGGTTGCGAATGAGCGATCGCCAAATATGCGTGATAAATGGGGTATGGAGTTTAGGGTTTAGGGTGTGGGGTTCAATTGTGACTGGTGACTGGTGGCTGGTGGGTGATGGAACCAGAATTGTCCCCCTTGTCCCCCTTGTCCCCCTTGTCCCCCTTGTCCCCCTTGTCCCCCTTGTCCCCCTCTGCCCCTCTGCTCCCTGCTATTTAGCTATTAGCCAATTAGAAAAAAGCCTACGTAGTTTATTCAAACCATGCTGCGGCTGAGCGAGATAAAGGGTTGTATGGTAAACAAAGCTCACCATGCCGCGTTCGTCTGCCCAACGAGCGTGCAATTCCTGCAAATCCACAAGTAGTTGTCGATGCGCTGCTCCCTCTTGAGGGACAAATGATTTACTGAGCGCGTAACCGACTGTCCCCACCAAATCTAACTCGTGCTTGTAAGTAAAAGTATGGCGACGGACGCGCCCGAAATGCGAACTCGACATCAAGATCCGAGCGACTGAGTTTTGCGGCTTGGTCGTTGGTAGCTCGCTCATTGATGCTTTCACGAGGCGATCGAACTCTACAGAAAATTCGTCATCTGCTGCTCGTTGATTCCAAGCGATCGCCAGTCGTCCAGATGGTTTGAGAATGCGGTGAAACTCTGCTAGGGTTGGCTGAGGATTAAACCAGTGAAAAGCCTGAAAAGATGTAATTAGATCGACCGATGCGGTTGGGAGATGAGTTTGTTCGGCGCTAGCATCGCAGAATTTTACCAAGGGATGATTTTGGGCGGCGGTTCGCATTGAAGTATTCGGCTCGATCGCCCAGACGTGGATACCGCGCTCTGCTAGCAACCGCGAGGCTATACCCGTACCAGCTCCAACATCTGCTGCTGCTAGCTGCGATGGTTCACCCAGTTCTCTCAAAATAGTATCGATGACGTTGGGTGGGTAAGTCGGTCGATACTTGGCATAATCTACTCCGCGCTCGGAAAATGCGCTGAGTGGGTCGATCTCGTAATATGCTGAATTATTTGCAATCGTCATGAAATTGCTTAGTTTGTAAAAATGTAGTTGTATTTGTTGTTCGCTACTGGACGTGCAACAACTGCTCGTTGCCTATGGCGATCGCATCTAGTTTCATCACATGTTTAATCCGATCTGCCAGTCGCATTGCTAAAGCAACAATAGTCAGAGTTGGATTGGCAGCACCCCCAGTAGGAAAAACAGAACTGCCTGCGACGTACAAATTAGCAATGCCATGAATACAGCAGTTTTCATCGACCACACCTTGTTTGGGATCGACGTGCATTCGCGTTGTTCCCATGTGATGCATTCCACCGTAGTACTTGGGTTTAGTACGTCCGGTCAGTTCGCGCCATGACTGAAACTGACCGAGATCGGCTTGAGCAATTTCTGCTCTAAGGATTTCTTCTACCTGCAAGTTGCTCTGAAGTTCTAGCTCGCTCGAATGCCAGCGGATGTGTTGTATTCTCCTGAGTCCCAGGCGATCGCGTTCCTCGCCTAGCGTGACTCGAATGTCTGGATTCGGTATTTGCTCCGTAGCAGCCCAAACTTCAAACGCACCAAATCTTTTTTCATTATTTTGAAAATACGACCAACCGCCTTCGCTAATGGTATAGGGCGTTTCTTCGATTTTAAAAGTGCGTCTATAAATATGAGACTTAATTTCATCTATCCCATCAATTGCTACTTGCAAATGCGATCGCGCCTCTGGCAATTTGCCCCGTCGTATTGATGAGAGAAAAGGTTTCAGAGACTTGACGGCAGGTGACTCGTATGATAAAGATTTCGGTACGATAATTAGACTCGTATTTAATAATTGCTGCTGGCGCATCACTGCGTCTGTCAGACTCAGTTTGCCCATAATTAAAATGTTATTTGCCCAGCGGAGATCGTATAATGCTGTTGAATTAAATAACTGTCGATCTTTCGGTCGAAACACGCCAATTTGAAAAATTGGATGTTCCATAAAAAATCTACCAACCAGATCGTTTTGGTTGCCTAATCCAACATTTTGAGTCTTGTTTGACAGCAGCAACAAGCGAGCATTTTCAATTCCACCCGTGGCAAGAACGAAGATTTTGGCGGCTACCCAAAATTGATTTCCCGACAAACAAGCGACTCGAACGCGAGTTATCGCTTTAGCCGTATCGTTAGTTTCAATCTCGACAACATTCGCATTGAGATAAGTTGTAATGTTTGGCGATCGCGCAATTTCGCTTTTGAGTTCGTGCGTGAAGACGTTGCGCGGTCCAAACTGATACATAGTCGTTTCAAGTCGCCCCTCAGCTAAAGGTAGCCGTGGAGTGCGATCGTCTTCCCAGTCTTCTGCATGGTAAGCGAAGGGTCGCAGTCGGCATAAGTGTTGAGCGCGTTCGTAAAACGGATCGAGGTGAGATTTGTCAAACGACCAGCCGCTATATGGCAACCAATCTCGCTGTTCAAAATCGATTTTGTCTAGTGGCAGCAGTCTGACGCTGTAGTGGTTTTCTCCGGTGCGATCTCTCCAGCGGTTAGCAGTGCCACCAAACTGACGACAGCGAGACCTGTCAAGCTTTTGTTTAATTTCTTCAACTATCCTGCCCTGGGAGAGAGACTGCGTGGCTTCATCTAACTCGGTTCCGCCGCTTTCGAGCAAACAAACGCGAAAGTTCTGCGATCGCAACTCATGTGCCAGCGTAGTTCCAGCGGGACCAGTACCGATGATGCAAACTTCGCTGTCAATGACTGTATCTTCTGGTAATGTCCTAGCATCAACAAACATAATTAATTTGGCGAATCAAATTCGCGGCTACACAGACAAGACCTAATACATTTACGTGTCAGACCAAAGAGCTTGGCGATCCCCCAACCCCCTTCAAAAGGGGGCAAGAGTTCTTTGGGGACAAGACCAAAGAGCTTGGCGATCCCCCAACCCCCTTCAAAAGGGGGCAAGAGTTCTTTGGAGGCAAGAGTTCTCCCCTTTTTAAGGGGGTTAGGGGGATCTAGTCTTGACTGAAAAGTATTAGGGTTGAATATCTTCTAATTGCTGGGGCTGGGTACGAGATTTGACTCTGCTAGACTACTACGCAATTTCACGACACGGGCAGGCACGCCCAAAGCGATCGCGCCTTCCGGTATATCTTGCGTCACAACTGCACCAGCACCAATGACAGCACCCTTACCAATGCGTACCCCATCTAGGACGACGACCCCAAAGCCTAACCAGACATCATCTTCGATCGCGATCCCTCCTTTGGTTTGTAAAGGTTGCTTCGCGATCGGCAGATCTGGTGCAATCGCATGATCGTAGGGATAGAAAGCACAATTGGGGGCAATCAAGACATTGCTGCCAATTTGAATTGCTGACTTGTAGGCTGAAAACTGGCAGCGGGGTTGAACGGATGTATTCTCTCCGATTTGCAAACTGCCACCATTCCCCGTCTGAATGCAAATATCCTGATGCAGGCGCACCCGATCGCCTAACTGAACTGAACCACTATTGCGATCCTCAAAAATCAAAACGCGATCGCTAATAAAAACGTTAGCGCCGAGTTTTAATTGGGAGTGATACACGGTGGCACTAGGCGCGATATATCCTTTTGAGTTGTATTGAGCTAAACGACGACGCTCGTAGTAAGGTGGAATGAACCAGGTAGCAAGCCAAGTAGCAAATCGCCCGAAATAGCCTAATCCAGCAAATTTCATCCAAAAGCGCGACCAGATAGTTACGAGAAAGCTGAGTAATTTATCTGGTTGTCTTATTTTGCCAATTTGAGTCCAGATATTTTGAGTTAAACTGCGATCCATATATTCAGTCACAACTGTTACTCTTTTGAATATGTTCGGGTGCAAGTGGAGAATTATTTAAGGCTTGAGCGTCAAGCAAATCTAATATTTCACTATCTATCTCGGCATCAAATTTTCTGGCAAAATGAAAATTACCGTTGGTGACGATCGGATAATCTTTAACAGTTAGCAACCTAGCATAACCGCCAAGTTCTAGAGGATAGTCATGATAACGCTTGTCATCATTACAAAGATTGAACTGCTGACTATTGACTAACACAGTTTGAACTAGAGATTCTTCAGGACCGATCGTTCTTTTGTAATACCTCAATATGTCAGGATGTTCGTTTAAGTAGTTCATTAAAAACTTGACACAGGCTTGGGAAAGAGTATTCCAGTGCCATCCTCTGTAACATTTAAAATTGCGATTGAACGGAGTTTTTGTTTTCAGTCCGATCATAGAGTATCGCCATTTTACAATCAGCGGCGTGTAGTGTTCAATTTTTCCAGAATACTTTCTTAGTAGCCAAGCGGCTGATTCTGGAAGTTGGATATACTGATTGAAAAATCGCTGAATACTCTTCTCATTCCAAGCGGACTTTTCTGCCAGTGGATCGTAATAGCGGATAAAGCCATCGTATTCAGTTTGAGCCAGAAACTCCTCAGTTTTAGATATGGGTTGAGTTGGGTAATCTTGACCGGAAAGACAAACTAACCAATCAAAATCAGATTTACGAGCGAGTAACCAATTAATTGCATCTAAATAAATTTCTAAAATTGAGGAATTACCTCTTGCAGCCGATTTATTTCTTTTGATTATCTCAACTTCCGAGTAATTACCTACATCTCTTATATCTAAGTTAGACACACTAAAGTCATGATTAACCAAGACTATAGAGTTAGGGCTTTGTTTTTTAATGGTCCGAATTAGACGATAAATTTGCTGTGGATTTCTGTGACTTTGAATAAAGTAACATACCTTCATTTTTCTGCATGGTTAGATAAGTGAACGATGCAGATTGCCCCCCTGACGGAAGCCAAAATAACTTCGCCTTATTTGTGATTTTCATTCTTGTTTGTAGATGCTTACCGTGTAATTAAAATGCTATTTCGACATGTAAGGGCGCACAGACGTGCGCCCTTACCCTTTAAACTAAAGTGCTAAAACTTGATACTTGATACAACCTTGCAAGCGTCCCCAGCGGCGAGCAAAATGTGCCACCCATTTCATTCGGTTTTGCTGAGAAAAAATTTGCGGAGATTGCTTTAATATGCGCCACCAAGACTTTAAGCCTGCTTTCCAGGAAAGTTTAGGCATCCCTAGCGCTTTGTATTTTTTGTACAGCAGCACGTTGTACTCCCCTGCAAGGCGCGCCTGACGGTAGATAGCTCTTAGGCGATCGCGCAAGCGGTAATGAACCACTGCTTCTGGGACAAAATGGAGTTTTATGCCAGCAAGTTGCACCCTCCAGCAATAGTCAGTGTCTTGCACTTTGAGCATAGTTTCATCAAATCCACCAACAGCTTCATGGATCGAGCGCTTGATGCCAAGGTTACTACTAGAAGCATGGGGTAGATAAGGGGGATGGCTAGTTAGCAACTTATCTACCTGAGTCAGCGGGCGATACGTGAGCGTCCAAGGTTCGTTGAGTTTTGTGTACTCGCGCTTGCCAGCCACAAAATCGTGCTGGGAGAGCGCTTCGCCCATAGCCGATACCCATCCAGCAGCTACCTCATCATCGGCATCGCAAAACGCCAATGCCTCACCCACAGCCACAGATGCACCCACATTTCTAGCGTGTGCCGCACCTTGCCGATCGGATGAGTCCACAATCTGTAGGTTAGGTAATCTTTCCTGATATTGCTCGGCGATCGCGACTGTTTCATCTGTCGAACCGTTATCGGAAATAATAATTTCCCAAGGTTGATACCACTGTTGGGTTGTCAGTGCTTCAAGCTGACCGGAAATAGTGCCAGCTTCGTTGTAAGAGGGAATGATTACACTTAGTTTCATAACTCTTTTTAGATGCACCCAGTTTGCGTTTGACGTTTAATCTTGTGCTAGGCGACTTTAAAGAGCGATTCTCATTAGATCGCCATAAATCGTAGGGGCGCACAGATGTGCGCCCCTACTCGCGGATCTCATCCTATGGAATAAGTCGCCGACACAACAACGGATCGAGCAAGTTATCCGATCGCTCCTGCTGTGGCTTCAGCACGACTCATCTGCTCTTGAATTCGATCTGCTAGCCGAATGGCTAGAGCCACGATCGTGAGTGTAGGATTGGAGAGTCCGCTGGTGGGGAAAACGGAGCTACCAGCGATATATAAATTGTGAATTCCATGCACTTGACAATGCTCGTCAACCACACCTTCCCTGGGATTGTGACTCATGCGGGTTGTGCCGATGTGGTGGTATGAACCGCGCAGCGATCGCCAGGAAGCGTCATCGTCGCCCATTTCAATTTGCATTTTGCCAAGTCCAGACCGCTCGAATTCTGCCGCAATTAATTGCTGCGATCGCTTAATCGTATACTTGTCAATTGGACTCAAACGCCAGTCAAGCTGGACGCGATTCATCCCTAATTTATCGCGATCGCGGCTGAGGGTAATTCGGCTATCGGGATTCGGTGCTTGTTCCCCAATTAAGTGAGTTTCGCACAATTGCGGCTGTTTCGAGGAGCCTTTTTTCAGCAACTTATTAGAGGCTTTAGCATAAACTTTAGCCGCAATCCGATCGACATTGGCGATCGCCGTCATCAGATCTTGAATTAAAGTCGTGTCATTGCTGTGCTTGTTACCTTCCTTAATGCTGGGGAAATATTTCCGCCTGTGTTCCTTATGTTCCTGAAGCTTGGGAAAGGCTTGATGTCCGACTGCGCGCGGTTTACCTAACTGCTTCAACCGGATCGCAGCTCGTACCCATTCTTCCTCGTAAGGTATCAGTCTCGCGGCAAAGTTGAGAATTTGCTCGCGCTTTTGCACTTCTTTCGATAGTCCTAGAGCCGTCGCCACAAATGTCTCGTCAATCCGACAATTTCTGCCCGTATATAAGGGAATTTGACGGGAAGGCTGTAGTTTTCCAGAAATGAGATAGGGATGCTCCATGAAGAATCTGCCTACCAAATCGTGTTGGTTGCCGACTCCACCACTTTGCACCCGGTTGGAAGCTAGGAGCAAGCGAGGATTTTCAATTCCACCCGCCGCTAGCACGAAGATTTTTGCTGCTACCGAGAACTGTTTGCCATCCGAGCTTGCCACCCGCAGCCGCGTTACGGCTTGAGCGCTGTCGTTGGTTTCAATCTCCAGCACGTTAGCGTGGAGATAGGTAGTAATATTACTCGCCTGCTCGATTTGGGCGCGATAAGCTTCGCCAAAGCGTAAGTGGGTTGATGGAATAATCTGCCACAAATAAGTAGCCAGCTCGTCTGTTGTCGAAAATGGCACTTGTCGCCGTTGCTGTTGCGCCAATCCCTCTTGCCAATAGTCTAAATCATATTCAAACGGACCCAAATGACAAGCAGTTTGCGCCCGTTCGTAGTAGGGGTCTAGCTCCGCCTTGGGAAAACACCAACCGCTATAAGGCATCCAGGGACGATGCTCGAAGTCAATTTCATCCATCGGACGGCTCCAACCGCCCCACAAGTTGGTCGAACCGCCGAAATAGCGCCCGCGTGCTTCTTTCAAGGGAAAATAAGCTAGACCAGTATTCTCTCCCGCATACAGCGATTGAATCTGTTCCTCATAGTCAAATCCGCCACTTTCGAGCAAACAAACTTGTTCGGGGCGATCGCGCAATTCTCGTGCTAATGTAATTCCTGCCGCACCAGCACCGATAATACAAATGTCTGTTTCTACCAGCGTTTCTGCTGGTAATTTCAAGGCATCAACTAACATGATTACTCCTAGTCAATTCTGCTATATCTAATGCGGCATCTAAGCTAGCTCTTAATTTCTCGGTCAAGCCTGCGACATGAGGTTCTTTGAGCATAGAGCCGTGATGACCGGAAACGTCGTGGCTTTCCAATTCTCCGACGAGATTCCCCCAGCCGTATTGCGGATCTCGGTCGTACCAATCATCGGGTGTGGGAAAATCTCGTCCCATGTAGTACCAACCCATCGGGGGTTCGCTAGCGCGAAACAAAGTTACCTGACCTGGGTAAACTTGCGGTACGTAAGCTTTGACTGCACGCCTGATACAAATTCCTATATATCTTCTTTTCCGTTCGTAGGGCCAGTTCAGCCACTTAATTCTGAATAATTGATATAGCCGACAAACATTTTTGTTGTATACTCTCAGCCATGCACTTCTGAGCATTTTTAAAGGATATTTGGCTCCCAGTCGGAAAAGGTTGCGCCAGTGACGTGCCAGTCTTTCTGGAATTGATACTGGTGGGAAACTACCAGGTACAAAGGTATCGAACAAGCCTAAAAAAGCGACTTGCTCGCCTTCTGCGTGCAACTGCTGGGCGATCTCATACGCCACCAAGCCTCCAGAAGAAAAGCCGCCTACAAAGTAAGGTCCTTGCGGCTGGACGGTACGCATTTCTTGAATGTAGAAAGCCGCCATCTCTTCAATTCGATCTAGGGCTTCTTCTTTACCATCGACTCCGCGTGCTTGCAATCCATAAAAAGGCTGCTCCGCTCCCAAATGGTTAGCTAATTCGTTAAATACAAGCACGTTTGCGCCATTACCATGAACGCAAAAGAAGGGTGGTTTCGAGCCATTTGGTTGAATTGGCACGAGGGAAGACCAAGAGGGTGATGTTGTTTCACCGAGAACGCTTGCTAGTTGTTCCACCGTGGGAGACTGGAGCAAGGTAGAGAGGGAAAGACTTTTGCCAAATGTTTGCTCGATTTGAGCGAATAAACGGACGGCGAGTAGCGAATCTCCCCCAATCTCAAAAAAATTGTCTCTGATGCTGATGGGCGTAATTTCTAAAAGCTGTTCCCAGATCTCGACCAGTTGAGTTTGGGTAGAATTCTGGGGTGCTACATAGTCTGCTTCTAAATCGGATTGGTCTAATCTAACTGTTTGGGCAGAATGGCTCATAAGAAAAGATGAGAATTGTGGAAACTGCTTAGCTTCACGTCGAGGGAATGCGATTGCGGCAAAAGAGATCCCCCTAGCCCCACTTAATCAGGAAAGAACAAAGCCCCCTTTTTAAGGGGGTTGGGGGGATCTTCTGCGACGTAGACGCTTAATTTCGACGTTTGAAAATATTACCCAACGATTTGAGTACGCCACCGCTTGTATCGTTACTAGGCACTGATGTTGTAGCGACTAAAGGAATTGGTTTAGCGATCGCCGGGACAGCAGCACCGCCTTTTTTCAGCGCGGCTTCGTTGGCTGCTTCATCGCGCAAAACTCGCTTCAACACTTTGCCTGTGGGGTTTTTGGGAATGGAATCGACAAATTTAATCGTCTTTGGCATCTTGTAAGCTGCCATTCTCTCGGCGCAGAAGGCAATCATCTGTTTTTCGGTGACGTTACAATCCGGTTTCAGAATGATGTTAGCTTTGACGATTTCACTTTTTTCTAAATCGGGAACGCCATAAACAGCAACTTCAGCAACGGCGGGATGTTCGTAGATCGCGTTTTCGACTTCAGTGGGATATACTTTAAACCCAGCCACGTTGATCATGTCCTTAGAGCGATCGACGATGTAAAAGAAGCCGTCTTCGTCCATGCGTCCGATATCGCCAGTGTAAAACCAACCATTTTTGATCGTTTCGGCGGTTTCAAACGGACGATTCCAATAACCGAGCATGACGTTTGGTCCCCGAATTGCGATCTCGCCTACCTCCCCTGGCTCGACTTCTTTGCCATTGTTGACGACTTTCATTTCCACATTTTCGATCGCCGTCCCAACTGACCCAGGTTTGTAGATATAGTCGTGGTTGTAGCTGGCGCAGGGAGATGTTTCGGTTAAACCGTAGCCTTGATGAATGACCAACCCGTACTTGTCGTACCACTTCTGAGCAACTTCCGTTGGGAGGGGTGCGGCGGCGGAAAAGTAAAACCGTACGGACTTGAGTTGGTCTTTAGGCAGATCCATATTCAGCAGCACCAGGAAAACTGTCGGCACGCCGAAAAACATGGTTATTTGTTCGTCAGTGACAGATTTCAGGATTTGCGTCAAATCGAAATTGCGATGTAATACCAGCGTGGCACAAGCATTGAGTCCGGCATTCAGGACAGCATTTTGCCCGAAACAATGGAATAGGGGCAGATAAAGTAATATTCGATCGTCAGCCTGCATTCCACAACAATGTTGCTGCGAGTAGCTGTTGGAAATTAAATTGCCATGAGACAGGGTAGCTCCCTTCGGAAACCCTGTTGTCCCAGAAGTATAGACGATCGCCGCCGGAGCGTAGCGATCCATTTCCACCCCACGAGCGCTGGGTGAAGCATTCGCCATCAGTTCGGCGAGGCTAGTTCCTTCACTAGCCGTACCTTCAGCAATCAGAACGTGTTTGAGCTGCGGTAAGTCTTGTTGGGGAACATTTTTCACCAGATCCGCTGTCGTCACCACAGCCTTAGCACCGCAGTCGTCGAGGATAAACTTGACTTCACTGCTTTTGAGCATGGCATTGAGCGAAACGGCGATCGCGCCCAGTTTCAAAATGCCCAAATAGGAGATGATAAATTCGGGAATATTGGGCAAAAACAAGGCAATGCGATCGCTGCGGTGAACTCCTAAATCTCGCAATCCGTTGGCAACGCGATTAGCTAGCCGATCTAACTCAGCATAAGTAAAAGTCGTGCCCTCAAAAATCAATGCAGGTTTATCGGGAAATAAATGACAACCGCGTTCTATATGCTGTGTGATGTTCATGGCATTGGCATACTTATAGGGCTGTTGCATGAGATCCCCAACCCCCTTAAAAAGGGGGGCTAGGGGGATCTCTTCTGTCGTAGTCAAACAGAAAATTGGTCTTACTTCAAACTAGACAAAACATTTTGCATTGCTGCCACAATCCGACCGCCAGCTGCAATATCAGCGGCAATGCGAGCAATATGATCGTCTAGCGGTTGCTCGTTATCGTTGCGGATGTAGGGACGATCTGCTGAAGGTGGAACGCCAACGACCTCACGCACGGCTAGATATAACGCTCTAGTTGTAGGTGAAACGCACTCGCTTGCGTCGTAATGTTCTGCGATTAATTTTGTCCGCAAGTCTACAGCTTGGACTCCAAACATCAGCGCCACTGCCATATATTGCTGGAAGATCTCGATCGATCGCCGTGCTAAATTGGCGGAAGCAAATCCTTGACTGTTGATATTTTGGTTGAATTGTTCGGCGTGGGTGGGGTAGCGATCGGCGATCGAATTGCCATAGAACGATAGTATGGGCATGATCGAGTTGCCCGTGATTTGCAGTGCCTTCAATCCCATATTGACGCTGCGCTCTCTGTTACCAACTAAAGACGGTGACAGTCCGTGGTTAAATTCTGGAGCGACCAAAAGCGCAATTTGGACATCAAGATGCTTGGCTAACATCCCCATGTGGTAGCGCAGGCGATCCATTCCCATGCCTACGTACTGTCCGAGGAAGTTGCCACCGTGGTAGCTAGCTTGTTGCTCGGCATCGATCAGGGGATTATCAGTCACCGAGTTCATTTCTTGCTCGATTTGAGTCGTAATCTCCGCCAAACCATCGACGATAGGACCCATATACTGGGGCAAGCAACGCAGGGAATAACGGTCTTGGATCGGATCTCCACCGCGATAGTCATGCGTACCATTTAACTCATCGCGGATTAACAGCGAACCCACCAACAGATCGAGCATTTGACTAGCTGCCCACTTTTGCCCAGGATGCGGTTTGCGATCGTGGATAAACGGGTGGAACGATTGATTCGTGCCATGTAAGCCTTGAATCGCAAGTGCGTGTGCCCCCATTGACAGTGCGAGGAGAACTCTTGCGTCGTAAACGCAATTTGCGGCAATCCCCGTCATTACCGAAGTCCCGTTCATCATCGCCAGCCCTTCTTTAGGTAGGAGTGGCAATGGTTGCAGTCCCAGTCGATTTAGAGCCGTGGGAGCATCGACTTCTTCCCCGTTGAAGTCAACTTTATAACAGGTATCGAGTCCAGTAATTGCCCCTGTAATGTATGCCAAAGGCGTGAGGTCGCCACTTGCCCCAATCGAGCCAAATTCATGTACGTGTGGCGTGACATTGGCATTCAGGAAAGTTTCCACGCGCCGGATCAGTTCGAGCCGAATCGCTGACGCACCGTACATATGGGAATTAGCCCGCAAGAGCATCGCCGCCCGCACATCGGGTTTCGACAACTTTTGTCCCGCGCCTGCCTTGTGATACCAAATCAAGTTATTTTGTAACAGTTGAGCGGATTCAGGCGAGATTACGACGTTCGCCATCCCACCAAAACCAGATGTCACGCCGTAAATTGGCGCTCCCGATGCCACAGCCTCAGCAATGTAGTCGCACGATGCCTGAACGCCTTGCAAGACATCTTCGCGATCGCTCAAGCGCACCTTTGCGCTATGCCGTGCCACGCTCACGACATCATCTATGGTCAGGCTATTGTCACCGACAACGACAGTCTTGTTTGACTCGTTAACCAGAAGTGTCTTGTTTGTTTGTAAATCGGCTACGTTCATGTAGAAGTTCTCTGTAGAGGACAAAATCAAGTCGTCAGTCGCAAGCTGTAATTCGCAATTAAATTCAAGTGCGTTCGGCTGATTTAACCAATCGCGCTGTCTCCGTTTAAACCAATACGCTTCAGATAAGACGATCCCCCCTAGCCCCCTAACAACGGGGGAATTGTAGCCCTCCGAAGATCGGGGATTGGGGGGATCTTCACTTGTGCGAAATTTAGATATGCAAAAAAGGCGCGAAATGTCGCGCCTTCACACAACTAATATTGAGGATTGTTCGAGTCGTGTTGAGAATGTATCTATAATTTGACCGAGCTGCTCATTTCCAAAAAGTAACAATACTTCTAACTCACTAGGACTGTTAAACTGCACTCTTGGTGTCGTTTCTAACAACCCACAATGCTATGCACTGGGATAAGTAAACTAGTAAGTTGTATATGTTACTTATAACGAAAAGTACTGCGATTGTCAAACAATTATTCCTGAAACAGACTCACTGGGAAGATCGTTCATGCGGTTGGATGCTCGATCGGTTGTGACAATATATATTTTTCGGGATCGTTCGGAGATGAATCGATCGCGGTAGCACCCGTAGTATTGTTCAAGGAAAATATACCGTGAGTGTAGTCCCACACTAGAGCGATCGCAAAGATCGTAATTATTAATAAAAATCCCACTAGCAGTAAAATCAACAACATTATTACGCCCTTTCAGCAAAAATTATGCAACTGAATATACGCAAACAGATCGTCACCATAGATACTGTATTGTTTTTTACGATCGAACTTAGTAAAGACTTAATAAAGATGTCGATGAAAAAAGTTTTCCAACTGCGCCAGTAGCAAAGGAGAATCAAATTTTTTCCCGTGTCCGCCGCCTTTCACAATTTCTAATGACACCTCCACTCCCGCCTGCTGTAGCGCCTCAAGCAATAATTGACTTTGATTGAGCGGCACTATAAAGTCGTCATCTGCATGGAAAATCGCGAAGGGAGGAGCATCTTGATTAATATAAGCGATCGGGTTTGCCCGCATTGCTTTTTCCTGATTTTCTGCCACAGTTCCGCCAATCAACAATGCTTCGGGAGCATCAGCTGCGCTATGGGAGATCTGTCGAGGAAAGTCATTTATGCGGGTGAAATCCGTAGGAGCAAACCAGTCGCACACAGCTTGGACGCGACTAGAAAAGTTCTCCCAGCCCCCCTCGCCTTCCAATTCTTCAACGCCGCCAGTTGTCCCCAAAAGCGCCGCTAAATGACCACCAGCAGATTGACCCCAAACCCCAATGCGATCGCGATTTAGATGCAACTCTTTCGCATGAGCACGCAAGAAACGCACCGCACATTTACAATCTTCAATTTGGGCTGGGAAGATAGCTTCATGACTCAAGCGATACTCAATGCTAGCGCATAAATAGCCTTGGCGGGCAAAAGGAAGTAACAGTTCGATTCCTTGCTCTTTATTTCCTTCCAACCATGCTCCACCATGTATCCATATCAGAGCAGGCATGGGCATTTCAGGTAAGATTTTAGAGTGAAGAATGTCCATTTTTAGCGGGCGTTGTCTACCCCGAGTAAACACGATGTCCCGCCGATGAATCAAGTCATGAGGAATTTTAGTTTTCTTGAGTTTGTGGTGAAAAAGAGCGAATTTGGGGAGTCGTACGGGCAGGTTTCTACAGGATATCCCTGAAACAACCCAGAATTGTGCGGATAAACCCGCCCGTACGGGAGTTGGAAGTCGGAAATTGCTTATTAAGTTAGCTTTTAGATAATTCATCATTAGTAGGGTAGGTAATGTCCACCTTACGCTTATTAACTATGTTTCCGGTGGGGCATTACCCATGTTTAATACTTCAATTTCAACGCTTAAATTTCACTGAATATATATTTTCAACTTTGCCGAGTCAAACAATAGTAGTTTGAATAATATTAATTCATCAAATTGGTAGATGCAGCCCGTAAAAGTGAGCCATCTCAATCATAGTCTTTATGCGCTACTGAGTCATCTTCTACTCAATCGCGCGGAGCAATATCTTTGTATCTAGCGTTAGCATCTCCAACCCTAACTTCATCAAAATAAAGTTCTCTTTCGCTCACGATCGATTTGTCTGGCTGGTTTTTCCAATCACCCTTATATATTCCAATTTTGAGATATGGTCCCCTCGCATCATTATAGTTATTCGGTCCATTTCTACTCACAACTAATTTGCCATCTTGCCAAACCTTCAATCGACCATTTGATCCACTAGACCACTTCACATGAAACACGAAGTCTGTCCACTTTCCAGTTTGGTAAAGACCTAAATCTACTACCTCTTTACCTTCTGGAACTACTGTAACTCGTTTTGAGTCCCATTTCCTGTTTAAAATGAATTTACCATCTTTTGTACTGAGAGAAAGAGCTGGAGATTTCCATTTTTCTCCTAAGTTCTTATCTGGTAGATCGTGCCATTGAGCGATGATTTCACTAGATGGGTCTTGATGATAGTTAGTAGGCAAGAAAACACTAAAACCGTACCATATTTCTGAATCTGGCGGAACTTCTCCCAGCCTCAATTCCGCACGCTTCACACCATCAATACGAGTGTCTTCTTTTTTCAAAAGAAACTTAATAGCCTGTTTTCCGGCGCGTACGGGAGAGTTCACAAGCTGAGCTGAGTATTCGTAGCGAAATTCTGCTCCCCACTCAGAAAATCCTGATTCAAAATCACTCAGAAAAACTAGAGTATCGCTGTTGACTTTGCTACTGAAAGGAATTAACCAAACTGATATGAAGACTAAAAGTAACGTAGTGGCTAAACTTAAAGTTATAAAATCTAACCACTTTCGATATTGTTTGTACTTATTTTGAGACATTCTCTAACCTCTAAATGATTGCAAGTGAAATGACTCCACTTTTTCAATGGATTAGTAGAAATGCTGAGGTGATTTGACATAATTCCTCTCCCTGATTTGTAATCGTAGGTTCAAATGCGATTAGACGAGAACGGAATTTAAGTTTCTAATTTCCTGAATTGTAGATAGTAGATCGGCTTCGTGTTGGCTTCTACTTTCTACATGGTCGGGATAAAAGAATTGTTGTACTATATCGCTACCGAAGCCCAGAGTACAACGGGTATCTAAAACAAATTCCAGCGTTAAACAAGCAGAGCTAAACGTAAAAACTCTAGGATTTTGCAGATTTTTCAAGTCTGTGTTTAAGAAAACTTCCATGAAAATTAATTCAAATGGAAGATAAAACAAAAAGTCTTCAGCTAGCAGAATTACATTTGCATAAAGAGCGCTAAGATTAGACTTTAATTGCAGTAACTTCTCTCTAGAATTTCTAGGGTGTGGTTTAATTAAGAGAACTTCATCGGGACGAATTCCTCTAGTGACCAAAAACTCTCGATAGGCAGCAATTTCATTTTCTGGCGATATTCTACCCGACTCAGAGAAATTACTCGTGAGTAAAATTGACGTGGGAGCAGTTTGGATGCGATCGCGTAGGTTTTCGATATAACTAATATCGATAAACTCAGATAGCTTGGCGCTTAACTTTTGAAAAGTCTCTCGGTAAACATCTCTGTCAAGAATAATCGTTGGAATTGCCGGTTCTTGTCCAAAAGCAAATGGCAGCGAGAAATAACCAATGTCTAGCTTTTGTTCGCTCAGCGATCGCTTGCGAGGGAGAAATTCTCTGAGTTTGTCCTTTGACGACTTATAGATAAAGTCTAGATAATTACGCGAATCTCTCAATAAATTAGCTTTAGGGAAAGCCGATTGTGCCGTGTAAACTCCAATGCCGTTACCGTAGCAAATCTTTTCGGCATCTTGATAGAGATTCATCACCAACTGGTCTTCAAAATCGTATTCATGCGCTAGAAAAATCTCATCAAAATGCTGACTCCCGGTTAATGCATGAACCAAGTCAGTCACTTTAGATAAACCAGACTGCTTCACTTTTTGGGAAATTGCTTGTTTTTGCTCCAAGGGCATATAAGCAACTTTTTCCCAAGTGCAAATCGACCGAGCCATTTGTTCAATCAAAGCAGCAAATTCCTCACTTTGTCCTTGGGGAGCAAATAAAGGAGTAATTAGCAGGTAGTTTTCGTACTGCAAATTCTGGTCTTGTCGCGTCTTTTCTCGATAATTCATGACTGACAAAACCGTGACGAGTTGAATGCTACCAAAACAAACGACAAGCCGCTTAATTGTTTTTGATGTTGACATACTTGATTTCTATGCGAGTGAATTTATTTCACCGTTTGGAGGGCAACAATAAGATCGCAGATCTCGCGAACTGCACCTTGTCCTCCTGGTAATTTAGTGATGTAAAGAGCGCAGTCTTGATTGGCACGCATGGCATCAGCTACCGTTAAAGGACAGCCAACAACGTGCATGACTTCTAGATCGTTAATGTCATCACCAACATATGCCACCTGAGACAAAGATATGTCTAAGTTTTGACACAGATGAATTAGAGTCGGTAATTTATCTTTAATCCCCAGATAAGCGCGATCAATTCCTAAATCTTTGGCGCGATGAAGAGTGGATGAAAAAGACTTAGCTGTAATAATGGCAACTTCTACGCCAGAGTGCATTAATCGTTTTAATCCTTGACCATCCTTGATGTTAAATCGCTGTTGAACCTCACCGCTTTCGGAGTAGTAAAGACCTCCATCTGTGAGGACACCATCAACATCAAGAACTAGTAATTTGACTTGCGACAAGCGTGCATCTCTCTCAGAAATATTGTGCGAATCTCCTTGAAAGCTGCTGGGCGATCGCACTTCGGGTTCAAATTCAAAAATGGTTGTCATGTTAAACAAGAGCGGGAGTTACTTCTAAACAGTTACGGACGTTGATAATTTGTCTCAACACGGTTTCCAATTGAGCCAGAGGAATCATATTTGGACCATCACTTGGTGCATTGTCTGGGTCTTCGTGAATTTCCATAAATAAGGCATCAATTCCAATCGCAGCAGCGGCTCTTGCCAGGTAAGGTACGAATTGGCGCTGTCCGCCAGATTTATCACCTTGACCCCCCGGCATTTGAACGCTGTGGGTAGCATCAAAGACTACGGGATAACCCAGCGATCGCATTTGTGGTAAAGACCGAAAATCTACTACCAAAGTGTTGTAGCCGAAACTCGTACCGCGCTCGGTTAAAAGAATCCGCTTAGTTCCAGCTGCTTCTAACTTGCGCACGACTTGCCTCATATCCCAAGGCGCAAGGAACTGACCCTTTTTGACATTGACAACTTTGCCTGTTGCTGCTGCTGCCAAAAGCAGATCGGTTTGCCGACACAAGAAAGCAGGAATTTGTAAAACATCAACCACTTCTGCTACAGTCACCGCTTGGTGGCTTTCGTGAATATCGGTGAGGACTGGGACTCCGACTTCCTCTTTTACCCGTTGGAGAATTTTGAGTCCAGATTCTATCGGTTGTCCGCGAAAAGAATTAATTGACGTGCGATTGGCTTTATCAAAGGAAGACTTGAAGATAAAAGAAACACCCAAGCGATCGCACACTTTAGCAATTTCCTCTGCCATTTTCAGCGTAAAGTCCCCCGATTCAATCACGCAGGGACCACCAATTAAGGTGAGGGGACAGCCATCACCAATAGAGAGAGTTTTGGAAATTTGGGTTTGAATCATTGTGGTTACTGATGGATGAGGTACACGATCTGTAGGGGCGCACATTTTTGTAGGGGCGCACAGCTGTGCGCCCCTACGATTGTTTCAAAAACCTACTACCTAGCAACGGGCGCAACGTCTTTGTTGTTAGCGCGATCGCTGCCCGCAAATGGCAAGATTTTCTTAGCAGGCTGTTTCTTCTGCCAAGAAATCCCTTCATAGTTAGCCAAGCCTGTAACGGCAGACTCGTTGCTCAACCGCACCAAGTCGAGAACGGCAACGTGACTCTTGAGTCCTTGTATGTTGGTGAATTCCGGTCGTTTTTGAGTAATGACTAGAGTTTGGCATTCATTTAATACGCTATCGATATCCGTGCGCAAAATCCGATCGATTTGCGGTAGCTGGCGTTGCAGGTATTCTAAGTTGCTGCCCAATAGCACCTCTAGATTTACGTCTGGATCGTAGACCGATATTTCTAAGCCATCTTGCCACAACTGACGGATGAGGCTGATAACGGGACTTTCGCGCAGATCGTCCGTACCTGCTTTAAAACTCAAACCCAAGATACCGACGTGCTTAGCACCAGTTTCGTGAATTTTGATCCGCGCTGCTTCAACTTGCAACGTGTTGCTGGGCAGTACTGAGTCTAGAATCGGGATTTCAACCCCCAACTGCCGAGCGTTGAAAATGAGAGAGCGCAAGTCTTTTGGTAAACAAGAGCCACCAAAAGCAAATCCAGGCTTGAGATAGGCAGGGGAGATGTTGAGCTTAGTATCGGCACAAACGAGCTGCATCAGGACGTGACTATCTATTCCCAGGCGATCGCAAATCCGACCAATTTCATTACTAAACCCGATCTTGAGGGCGTGAAATGTATTGTTAACTACCTTCAACAATTCCGCTTCCTCCAATGCCACGCGATGTAAAGGAGCCTGGATATTGCTATAGAGTTGAGCGATCGCATCACCCGAGCGTTTGTCTAATTCCCCAATTACGGTATAAGGAGGCGCGTGAAAATCTGTGACTGCTTCCGTCTCGCGCAGAAATTCTGGATTGACTACCAAACCAAAGTCCTCGCCAGCAGAACGCAGCGAATGCTGTTCTAGCAATGGTAGGAGAAAATCGCGGGTTACGCCAGGAAAAACCGTACTGCGGAGAACGACAACGTGATAGCGTTGTGAATGCTTCAACCCGCTACCGATCTGTTGGGCAACTCCTTTTATATAGTTGAGCATTGGACTACCATCCGCCATGCTAGGCGTACCAACGCAGATGAGAGAAGCATCAGCCTCAGCAACGTATTGTTCGCCATCCGTTACAGCCCGTAACCGTCCTTGAGCAATTCCTTGCTGAATTAACTCATCTAAATCGGGTTCTTTCAACGGACTGCGCCCGCTATTAAAAACTTTTACCTTTTCTGGGTTGAGTTCTACACCTATAACATCATGTCCGGCTTGCGCCAAGCAAGCAGCAACAACTGTACCGACGTAACCTAAACCCCAAACGATAACGCGCATTGTTATTTTCCTATTAAGTGAGTAGGGAGCAGGGAGCAGGGAGCAGGGCAGGGAGGAGTGTGTTTTGACTTTTAACTTTTGACTTTTAACTTTTGACTTTCGACTTCTTTCATGGTGCTTTGAGCAATTAAGGCTTGCGCCTGTAGCAGATCGCTCGGCGTGTTGATTTCCAACACGGCTTTTTGAGTTTGACAAACGACGATCGCGTAGCCGTGTTCGAGTACGCGCAACTGTTCTAATCCTTCGCAGTGTTCTAATGGTGTCGGGGTCAACTGAGCGTATTTGGCAAGAAAATTGCGGCTAAAAGCGTAGAGTCCGAGGTGGTGAAATACTGGTGCAGAACCCGCATTGCGATAGTAAGGGATGGGGGAGCGGGAGAAATAAAGCGCCCGATCGCGGCGATCGCACAAGACTTTTACGGCGTTGGGGTCGTTGTAGCTCTCTTCATGCAGCGGACAGGCTAGGGTCGTCATATCGGGTGACTCTCCTTGCAAGTAGGGAGTCACAAGCTGCGTCAGCATATCTGCGGTGACAAAAGGTTGATCGCCTTGAACGTTGGCGATCGCCGTCATTTCAGGATATCGTTCTGCGACTTCTGCGACTCGATCCGTACCTGTTTGATGGTCGCTGCGGGTCATTTCTACCACCCCACCAAACCGACGCACGCAGTCAGCGATCGCCGTGCTATCTGTCGCCACCACAACTTGACTGAAAGCCGGACAACGTTTAGCCGCTTCATAAACCCATTGCACCATCGGGCGATCGTCAATTCTGACGAGTGGTTTGCCAGGAAAGCGTTGCGAGTTGTAGCGCGCTGGAATTACAGCCAAAATATTCATAATTTTCAGTTATCAATATTGGGGAACAGGGGAGACAATTCAATTCGCAATTCACAATTGAGACAAGAGGGACAACACAACTACCAATTACCAATTACCAACTACCACTCCCAATCAAATGCCGCTGCGAACTATATCGTGTACCCGAATTAAACCGATGCAACGTTGTTCCTCAACTACGGGCAAGATAGAAATTTGGGAAGGGCGATTTTCCATTAATTCCAAGGCATGGTAGGCAAGTATATCGGGGGCGATCGCAATTGGATTTGCTGTGGCGATCGTTCCTGCTGTCAGCGTTTCCAACTCTTGATGTTTGACTTTTTGTAGCAATCGTCGCAAATCGCCATCTGTAATAATTCCGACTAAACAACCCAGATCGTCTACGACATTGACAGCACCCAACCCACCTTCGCTAATTGCACTCAAGACTTCAATCCAAGCGGCTTCAGGTGAAACAACGGGATTGTGCGCGCCAGCGTGCATTAAATCTCTTACCCTGAGAGTCAAGCGTTTGCCCAATCGTCCCGCAGGATGGTTAAATGCAAACGCTTCTGGGGTTAAACCTTTGACGTGCATCAGGGCGATCGCCAGCGCGTCTCCAATTGCCAAGGCGACAGTTGTACTACTTGTGGGGACTAAATTAAACGGACAAGCCTCGCGATCGACTGCTGCATTGAGACTTACATCAGCATTGTAAGCAAGCGTGGAACGCAGTCTGCCGACGATCGCAATAATTGGGATCTGCCGACATTTAAGATAGGGCAACATGGCAACCAATTCATCGGTTTCGCCACTGTTACTCAAGATCACAGCAACGTCACCTCCAGCCACAATTCCAATATCACCATGCAAGGCATCAGATGGGTGCAGAAAAACCGCTGATGTCCCCGTACTGGTTAGAGTTGCAGCAATTTTCTGGGCGATAATTCCTGACTTGCCAACACCCACCAAGACAACCTTACCGTGACAATCAGCCAACAGCTCAACTGCTCGTTCTATACCTTCTGGCTGTAACTGATTTGCTGTTTTGATAATTGCATCTGCTTCTTGTTTGAGCAGTTCGACAACTTGTAAAACATAAGTTTTAGGCTCTGGCTCTATGCATTGCATATTTTCAATACCTCGATCGGATGAGTGGCTAGTGGCTAGTGGCTGGTGGCTAGTGGAACCAGTGGAAAGTAGTAAATAGGGTGTGGGAAGTGTGGGAAGTGTGGGGTGTGGGAGGACACAAGGGAGAATTTTCCAGAGCGCTCTCCCTTGTCCCCCTTGTCTTTCCCTACTCCCTGCTCCCAGCTCGTCCCTGCTCCCTGCTCCCTGTTAACTGATTTAATGCTTCGCTCAGAATTTGCCGTCCTTCATTTCGCCATGCTGTATAGGTAGTTAATCCTGCATTCGCTGCTTGTCGGCGTGTGTTTGTATCTTGTAAAGCTCTAAAGGCTGAGACAAATTCCTGCGTGCTGTGGCAGGCATAGTAAGCTCCTGGTGTTGGTGGTACGCCGCGAAAAGTCTGGGGTAAACCAATTACAGGCAAGCCAGAAGCCATTGCTTCTAAAACTTTGATTTTGCATCCCCAACCAATTTCCACTGGCAAACAAGCAATATCAATGTTGTCGCGCATGAAAGCTGACAAATCGTCAACAAAATCGTGAATGACGATCGCGTTTGAGGCATACTGGCTTAAATGCTCGGCACAACCCTTGCCGACAAAGTGAAAGCGAAATTGACCGGGCATGGCTTGCTCGACTGCCGGAATGACTCGTTGTAGCAGCTGTCTCACTCCCGATAGATGGGTTGGACTGACGTAATTGCTGCTAATGTATACAACATCGAGCGGTGACTTGTTATCTTTTACCGGAATGCGTTCTCGTTCTAAAAAAGGGACGACCCAATCTTTACGCACAGTCCCACCGTAGAGGCGCGACATAAACTGCATGTCGCTGTAAGCATTGAAAAAGATCCGGTCGGAAATTCGATGCATTTGGCGCTCGGAAGCAAAGGATTGGGTTGTTTGTTGTAAGAGTTTTTTGCTCCACTTAACGGTTTGTTTAAAAGTGTTTTGGTTCCACCCAGTTTTCCAAGGTCGAGAGGCGATCGCTGTTTCTATGTTATGCGCTAGTTCAAAATCGTGCGGTCGAAACCAGAGATGCGCTCCTTTTAAGTCGAGTTGAGAGACTAGCGGTACGAGATCGGAATAATTACACCAAACAACCTGGGGTTTGCAATCGTCAATCAGCGTTTGTAACTTGTGCAGATTTTGTGCTGTATGCGGATCTTTCGCTACAGAATAACGAAAACTGCGTTCAAATAGGTGAAATTCTATATCTATTGGTAAGTCAATTCCAGGTTCACCATCGGCTTTAAAAATTCTCTGTCCGGGCCAATTGTATGCAGCAACAACGACTCGCCAGCCAGTTTGTTTGAAGAACAGAATTAATCCCCAAATATGAACTCTAGTACCGTTGGTTGGAGGGTATGGGAGAGGACAAATGACTAAAATAGTATTTGTCGCAGGCGTGGTAATAGTATTTGTGATGTCAGGGGCGAGCTTTTCGGTTTCGCTATAGATCATGTGCTGAATAAAACCTCTTTATATGAGTCGCTTACTTGGCTGCCAGAGCTACTTTTTTGATGGCGTTTTCTAGTTTTCTGATGTATTTCGTTTTGAACGAAGGTAATTCTTGATATTGCTTAGGATTGAATAAAGGCTGTTTGACTTCGCCAACTAAATTCACAAAATATCGAGGCGACTCTGTTAGCGATCGCACGCTGACACCATGTAACGAATAAACTGAGTTCAGGAATAATATAAGAACGTTGCGATCGTACTTAATTGTTTTTACATGCTTGATATAAGAATCTTCAATTGCACTGCTTCTAAATCCGTAAGGCTTGCCGTTCTTAAATTTATAAATTTCCAGATTGCCTCCTGTCGATGTATCTTGCGGATCGCGCAGATAGAATAGTCCGGCGAATAGTTTATCTGGTAAATCTATGTGCGCGCCTCTGACTGCATTTGGTTTAGTAATAACGGGTGTATTTATACAAATCAGTGCGTCGAGTAACACATCTACACTTTCAAACGTGTCAACTTTTCGCAATCCAGACTTTAGCGTTGCAAACGAGCCATATTTTTGCTCAAAGTCAGGATACATTTTGAGAATATAGTCTTTAAAGATAGTCAGAAACTCTTGAAAGAATGTATCGGATGTATGTAAAGCAATAAACTCTTTCCAGAAAGGAGTAATTCGCTCGTCATTTAAACTTTCTTGTGCTAAATAATGCAATCTTTTATTGCTAGACAAATCTGTTCCTTTGTTGTCTTCTCCTTGCCTTAAAATTTCAATATCAGCCCATTCTGATTTCAGCTTTGAGTAGACTTCTTCATCCAAAGCATCTTTAATGACAATATGAGGAAATGGTTCTGAAAAGATATCGGTTGGCTTAATTTTAGATAAAAGCGATTTCATTGCTTGACTCCTCTTAAAACTTGCGACTACAACAATTTAGAGCTAAAAATAAATAGCTCTGTTTCCAATGTCTACCGATTACAAGATTAGGTTGGACACATTTCTTGGCTAGCTATCATTCTTGCAATCTCTGATACGTTAACCACAAAATTGCTGTTTTTGGATGTTGCCTGACCGCACCAGTATTCATAATTATGATTCAGAGATTTTGCTAAGAAGTAAAAATGCGGCAAAATCTCCTGTGTAGGAAATATTTCTAAGACATTAACTCCTTCGGCAAAAATAATATTAGCAAGTCCAGCACCATGCGAACCTATAACGTATTCGCTATCACTAAAAAGATCGATTTGATCTTCAATTGATATCTGTTCAAGTAGGTATTTCTTGAATCCGTACTTACTCAACATATCAAATAGTTCATCTTCATTCAAAATATGTCGTCCCTTTTTTGAAGCTTTTCTAGAGATGAAAATACGATTGATTTTCTTTCGCGGTCGTTGTGGCGTTACTTTCTCTGTGAAAAATCTTAAATAATCAGAGGGTAAGTATCCTGCATGACGACGAGTTAAAAAAGAAGGAAAGATTAGATTTTCGATCGCATAATTTTTATCTGGACTTACCTTGGTAAGTTTGACATTGTTGGGTAGTATTTTTGAGAGCAAAAACTCTTCCGATCTAGAAATTTTTGTTGAAGCCAGCAATTTAATTTCTTCTATGTCTTTATATTGCGGTCGATCGAGCAAGAAAATTCGCGGAATGTTATCGATTAGCTGGTGATAATAACCATTGGCAAACGAACGAAAAATAGCACAAACGCCCGCAATTTTTTCTGTTTTATTGAAATAAGTATTTTCTGCAATATCGTATTTATTTTGCTCGATAGTGGTGTTTATGGAATCCGAGATAACTTTGCGCGTTTTTGTCAGCAAAATATCAAATTTTGTACAGTAAATTACGTCATGTAAAGTAGTCGTGTATATATCTGGAAGAGAATAATTTGCTGCTTGCAAATGCTTAATCTCGCGGAAAAAATTCATTTGTTGAGTTTCTGGTATATAAATATTTTGACCAGAACATGATAAATTTTCTCTTTGAGAATTCTTATAATGCTCCTCAAGTTTGACCTCATGCACCAATAAATTGGTCAGATATTTTCTTGCTGTTAAATTAGATTTGTGAGAAATTTTTTCTAGAATTCTCATTTTTTGTAGCCCATCCCGTTTTGAGTATGTCTAACTTCACGAAAGTGATTTAAGACCCTTACCGTGAGGGTTGCACGCCTGAAACTTAAAGCAAGACGTTATGATTTAATAGATGACCAATCGCTAATGACAGTTATAATCAACTTGATGGAATTTCAGCTTGGTGTTGTTGTACTAACATCTGGCGATGTTTAGAAAAATAAATAGACCAGACAGATGCCTTAATTAATTCTTTAACTAATTGCTCCCAGTTCTTGTTTTTTCCTAACCAAGTCCCGAGAACTAAATAGCAACGAATTCGTTCGGATAGACTGAGAGGTACATCTTTAATAGCACTTAAATAATCTAAGAAAACACTCCATCTAGGAAAGACAGGTTTTTCTCCTTTGGTATCAGGGTTAAATAACCGCATACGTAGGTAGGGACTATTCATCTCCTTACTAGAAGAACGCTGAGAATGTTCTCTGTTAAAGAACAAATATTCAGGAACTTCATAATATTTACCTAATAAAGTCATGCGAGCCAGAAAAGGCTTATCCCCACCAGAGTAATCGCCTAAAAGAGGAGTTGTTGCAGCAACACTATGACGCATGACTCCAAAAAGTTGCTGACCGCGATAACGTCGAGAAAAAGAGTCAATTATCAAATTCCGAAAGCGAATATGAGCGTGTGGTGAATTAGTGAGTAGGGGGTTTTCATCGTAGTTTTGCTCCAAAATCGTGCCATGCTCGTTAATTAATTTAGTCTTGGTGTAGCACAATACGACATCTGGATTTCGATCTAAAACTTCAACGCATTTTTCAATCCCTTGTGGAGCGCAAATATCATCGTGGGTAGCCCATCTAAAATATTCGCCTGTCGCTAATTGAAAGGCGCGTCTGTAATTTCGATGAACGCCAATATTGCGATCGTTCCGATAGTATTTGATCCGCCGATCTTTTGCTGCGTATGCTTGACAGATTTCCTGAGTGCGATCGCTGGAGGCATTGTCTGAAATAATCAGCTCAAAATCTGTATAGGTTTGAGCCAAAATTGCATCTATTGCTTCTATGATATACTGCTCGGCATTATACACGGGCATACCAATGCTGAGGCGCGGTTGCTGGTGATTCATCTGTCAGAATTGTTTAGGGGTTACGGACTGGAAGTTTTAGATCTCGATCCCCCTAACCCCCTTAAAAAGGGGGAATCAGAAGTCCCCTTGAAAATGGGGTTGGGGGATCTCTTGTGCAAAATTCACGATTAAACTAAAGAGCCTGAACTGCAACTGCTGGACTGATTTCAGCAGAGTTATCCAGGCGATCTTTCAGGCGATCGGCAAGTCGGATCGCTAAAGCGACAATCGTGAGAGTAGGATTGGAGAGTCCGCTGGTGGGAAAAACCGAGCTACCAGCAACATATAAGTTGTGAATGCTATGCACTTGACAATGCTCGTCAACCACACCTTCCCTGGGGTTGCTACTCATGCGGGTTGTGCCGATATGATGATACGAGCCAGCGACCGATCGCCAAGTCGCTTCATCGTCAGTTAGTTCGACGTGAATTTTACCCAGTCCAGAACGCTCGAATTCTGCTGCGATCAACTGCTGCGATCGCGCAATTGTATACTTGTCAATTGGACTCAAACGCCAGTCAAGCTGGACGCGATTCATCCCTAATTTATCACGATCGCGGCTGAGAGTAACCCGACTATCGGGATTTGGTGCTTGCTCCCCAATTAAATGGGTATCGCAACTGTTGAATTGTCGCGCTGCCATGGATTGGTGAAACAGTTTTTTTGTCATTCTGTCAGCAAAGCGATCGGGACGGCTAGCGACTTTGATGAAATCCGCAATTGTAGAAGACTTACCTGCGTTCTTCCGTCCTTCTGCAATGGAAGGAAAAGCTTTATGTCGGACTGACTGTTGAGTTTGCGATCGCAATCGCTTGTAAGCTTCTAACCATTCATCAATGGCTAATAATCTCAAGCCAAAATTCAGAATCTGTTCGCGTTCTTGCACTTCTTTGGACAAGCCTAAGCCTGTTGCCAGAAATGTTTCACCCACGGGAAACTTAATTCGCGTATATAACTCAGCTGAATTGGACAATTCGGCTTTGCCAGAAATTAAATAGGGATGCTCCATGAAAAATCTGCCTACCAAATCGTATTGGTTGCCGACTCCACCACTTTGCACCCGGTTGGAAGCTAGGAGCAAGCGGGGATTTTCAATTCCACCCGCCGCTAGCACGAAGATTTTTGCTGCTACCGAGAACTGTTTTCCATCAGAGCTTGCCACCCGCAGCCGCGTCACGGCTTGAGCGCTGTCGTTGGTTTCAATCTCCAGCACGTTAGCGTGGAGATAGGTAGTAATATTACTCGCCTGCTCGATCTCGGCGCGATACGCTTCGCCAAAGCGCAAGTGAGTACATGGGATAATCTGCCACAAATAAGTAGCCAGCTGCTCTGTAGTTGCAGGGACTTGACATTGTTGCGCTAACGCCTCTTGCCAGTATGCCAAATCGTATTCAAATGCACCCAAATGACAAGCAGTTTGCGCCCGTTCGTAGTAGGGGTCTAGCTCCGCCTTGGGAAAACACCAACCGCTATAAGGCATCCAGGGACGATGCTCGAAGTCAATTTCATCCATCGGACGACTCCAACCGCCCCACAAGTTGGTCGAACCGCCGAAATAGCGCCCGCGTGCTTCTTTCAAGGGAAAATAAGCTAGACCAGTATTCTCTCCCGCATACAGCGATTGAATCTGTTCCTCATAGTCAAATCCGCCACTTTCAAGCAAACAAACTTGTTCGGGGCGATCGCGTAATTCGCGTGCGAGCGTAATTCCTGCCGCACCAGCACCGATAATACAAATGTCTGTTTCTACCAGCGTTTCTGCTGGTAATTTCAAGGCATCAACTAACATGATTACTCCTCTAACCGATTGAGGCAAGATCCCCCCTAACCCCCCTTAAAAAGGAGGGAAACAACGCTTGCTTTTTCTAGGAAAGCCCCCTTTTTAAGAAGGGAAACAACGCTTGCTTTTTCCAGGAAAGCCCCCTTTTTAAGAAGGGAAACAACGCTTGCTTTTTCCAGGAAAGCCCCCTTTTTAAGGGGGTTGGGGGATCTCCAAGATCTTTGCATCACTCATCAAAATGTAGTGGTTTGTCTAGCCGCGATTTCTAATCGCCTAGCTTCTTCCAAAAGAAATCGCGATCGATCTGCTGAGTCTGAATCAAATATTCCAACTGCTTCAACCGAGTAAATCCTCTGAATAAAAACGTGTCCGCAGTCATATCAATTTGAGTAAATAGATCGAATAATTGTTGAGCGCCGCGTCGTGCATCCCACTCGCATTTGAATCCCGGCAGTACCGTATTAATCTTCTCGAAACTGACGCGATAGCTGCGGTTATCTGCCCCGTTTTCGCCAAAGCTCAACTTGCATCCTTTAAAAGTTTCAGCAATGATTTCGGCAACTTGTTTGACACGATAATTTTGCGCCGTGTCACCCACGTTAAAGATTTGATTGTGAATAATATCGCGCGGAGCTTCCAGCGTACAGGCGATCGCCTTAGCAATATCGAGGGCGTGGACTAGGGGTCGCCAGGGCGTACCGTCACTGGTCATTTTAATTTCTTTGGTCGTCCAAGCCAACCCCGCCAGGTTATTTAAGACGATATCAAAGCGCATTCTGGGGGAAGCACCAAAAGCTGTCGCATTTCGCATGAATGTAGGCGAAAAACTATCATCAGCCATTGTCGTGACATCTCGCTCGACAAGCGTTTTACACTCGGCATAAGCGGTTTGCGGATTGACTGGAGATGCTTCAGTCACATCTCCTGCGGTTGCAACTCCGTAGACGCTACAGGAAGACATGTAGACAAAGCGCCGTACTCCAGCTGTTTTAGCTAAGGTAGCGAGGCGGACGGAACCTTTATGATTAATGTCGTAGGTAATGTTGGGATAGAGTTGTCCGGCTGGATCGTTGGAAAGCTCTGCCATATGGACGATCGCTTCCACCCCCTCTAGATCTTCAGTTGAAATCTGCCGCAGATCTTTATTGAGTGTTTTAGCAGTCAGTTGAGTGCCGTTGTACAACCAACCAACTTTATAGAATCCCGTGTCTACGCCGATAACTTCATGCCCGCGTTGCATCAAAATTGGAGCTAGTAACGAACCGAGATAGCCTTCCGTACCAGTAACAAGAATTTTCATGTTTGTAAGCTTGAATTTGTGTATATGGGGCGATCGCTTTCTTTAGACGGCACTGTCGCCAGTTAGAAATAGTGCGTCTTCTACACTGGCAACTTGGCGATCGCTATCTCTAACAGTGAACATTTCTTGCAGTAAAACTTGCAATTTGGCAATATCTACCGTAATCCCTTTGTACTTTCCAGTTTTATTCTTTGGATCGAAGCCCTCTCCCAGGCAACCGTAGTAAAAACCTAATGCTTGTGCTAAGGCAAAGAAACACGGCGTACCAAACGAACCAAACAGATCGATAACAATTAATTTCTGGAGTGCAAAAATTATATTTGTGAGACCAGCACCGTGAGGAGCGACAACTATTTCTGCTTGAGAAAATAGTCTAATTTCATCTGCAAAACTCAGTTCCTCCATCGTATAAGCGACGAAGCCCAAAGGAGCCAAAATCGCCATAACATCTGCTTCATTAATGATATTTCGTCCGGCTGATTTGGGTCGAGAAATATATATTCTAGGCGATAAAGAGATGCTGGTATTATCAGACAGATTGCTCAATAACCGCTGGCGCAACCACTGACAGGCTGTAGGCGATATGATGTTGTGTTCTCGTCGAAAAGAGGGGACAACTAACTTTTTAACTTTAACGCCGGAGTCGTTCCATTCAATACAATCATCTGGGTTGTATCCTAAAAGTCTGAGAGACTCTTTTTGCCATTCTTGAGGATTAGCATGAATAATTAGAGTTGGTTTAATTCCAGTTTGTGCTTGATAGTACTCAATTCCTTCCAGTCGGGTTAAACAATCGATCAACCAGTGGAAGTAACCGCTATTCCAGTTAGTTAACGAACAAGCCGCTTCTAACTGAGGTGCTGCCCAGTTAGACAACTTTTCCAAAAGTAAAGTTTGAGCTGGAATATATTTAATGCAGTCTGGATTTCCCGAGATCGTTTCTGCAATTATGTTGCCAGCCTCGTCAAAACCAATAGCTATAGTTCCAACTAACTTAGCATTTTCCACCTCTATGACAAATGGTTGTGACAAATTGTGTTGACCAGTTGTATTTAAAATTTCTCGAATCTGGTCAGAACCGTTACAGGGGTGATTAATGACAATTGCTTCTTCGGCATTAAATTGAAGAACTCGATGTTTGATATTTCCCTCAAAAACTTCCTTTCTCGTGATGACTTTCAAGCCGATCTTTCTGACAAAATGAAATGTTTGTTGCTGAATTGAGCGTCGGATCGCTCCACCAATTGTTCTACGATGAGCAGCCGAAATCTTTTGCTTGAGCAAATTCCTCAAAGGCGCGACCAAAAAATTTACCACAGCATCTTTCCTGCAAAGATTAGAATTTTTGTTAGTTGGAGTTGAATCAAATTAATTAAGTACAACAGGATTTATTGCTGTACTCAAGGTAGTGCTGCCTTTCTCTGAATAAAATTGCGATCGCCAAGCAATCTAGTAGCCAGCTAGTTGTTGCTCGTCAATAAGTAGTAATTACAGGTTGGCGATCGCCATATCTGTTGTTTAACATTTCTGCCACCAAAACCCGCAATTTAGGAATGTCAACCATTATGTTGTTGTTCTGCTCAAAGGAGTGATTGTTTCTCGAATTGTAGTCTCCTGTAAGACATCCATACTGAAAACCTAGTGATTTCGCTAAAACTAAAAAGCACGGAACACCAGTTGAACCGAAAAGTTCGATGACACTCAAGTTCTGGGCAAATATTATATTTACTAGACCAGAACCATGAGGAGCAACAACCATTTCTGCTTGTGAAAATAGTCTAACCTCGTCTGCAAAGCTCATCTCTTCAGGTGCGTATGCCACAAATCCAAAAGGAGATAGAGCTTCTAACACATCATCTTCATTAATTACTTTACGACCTGTTGTTTTGGCGCGGGAAATATAGATTCTTGGTGAAAAAGAACGCTGACTGCTCTCTATATTAGGAAGATTACTCAATAGGCGTTGACGAAGCCACTTGCAGGCGGCGGGTGATACAGGGAAGGCTTGCTCGCGTCGAAAAGATGGAACTATTAGTCGGTTGACTTTTATTTTTGAACCCTTCCAAGGTATACAATCATCTAGTCCATATCCTAAAAGTTTGAGAGACTCTATTTTCCAGGTAGGAGGATTTGATTCAATAATTAAAGCTGGCTTTCTCTTAGTTTGCTTTTGATAATATTCGAGTCCTTCAAGCCGCAATAAACAATCTACTATCCAATGAGAATAATTCTTAGACCACCAATTAAGTAACGAACAAGCTATATCCAGTTGATGAGAGCCGAAGCTAGGTAAATTCTTTAAAATCAAGGTTTGTGCAGGGATGCCATTAGGTAAATATTTTTCTATATTTACTAGATTTTGCATTACAGTTTCTGTAATTAAGCTTCCTTCCCGGTCGAATCCAACTGCTGCCGAACCGACAAGCTCGGCGTTTATTACTTCAGCTACAAAAGGCTTGTTTAAAGTAAATTTGCCAATCGATCCTGTAAGCAAACTTGTAGTTTTAATTAAATTTGGTAGTTCATTTACTCCATTAAACGGCTCACTAACTATAATATTTTCTTCAGCTCCGAAGGAGAGAATTTGGTATTTATCATTGTTTTTAAATAGTTCTTCCCTTGTCAATATATTAAAACTTTTCTTCTCCTTAAGGAAAGAAAATATCCACTTACGCAGTGATTTTTTAATTCTTTTATAAAGGACTATGCGATGACCAACTAAAATCTTTTTCTTCAGCAGATTCCTTACAGATGCCATAAAATCTTTCCTTAAAAAGCTATGACTTGTTTGTTGCTCGTCATCCAAACATACTGTCGAATTAAGGCTATAAAGTTGAGGTTTCCTTAGAGAGCATTAGTGCTTCACACGCAGTCCGCCAGGGTCACTCCTGTTTAATAGGTAATACTTGCGGTTTTACTTAAGCCATTGGACACCCTGCTGAAGAAATTGCGATCGCCAAGCAATTTAAGAATCAACTAATTGTTGCTCATCAATTTGTGGCTCATCAATAGATTTAACTAAAGGTTGGCGATCGCTAGACAACATTTCTGCAAGAAGCATTTTTAATTTGGCGATGTCTACTGTCATATCAGTGTATCTCTCACTCACCTGGTTTTTTCCCTGAGGATCTGACACTAAGCAGCTATAGTCAAAACCCAACATTTTAGATAAGACAAAATAAGCCGCAGTACCATATGAACCAAAAAGTTCGATTACCTTCAAGTTCTCTGCAAACATGATATTTGCCAACCCAGCACCATGAGCAGCAACCACCATTTCTGCTTGTGAAAATAGTCTAACCTGGTCTGCAAAACTCAATTCTTCTAGCGTGTAACCCACAAATCCCAATTGAGTCAAAATAGACAGGACTTCCTCTTCATTAGTAATTGTTCGACCTGTTTTTTTGGTACGAACAATGTATATTCTGGAGGAAAAATCGCCTTTTTCACTTCCTTTATCAGGTAAATTACTAACTAGACGTTGACGAAGCCAACGACAGCCTGAAGGTGAGATTAGCTGTTGTACGCGACGATAAGATGGAACTACTAATCGATTAACTTTTATTCTTGAGCCGTTCCATTGTACACAATTTTGCGGCTCATATCCTAAGAGCTTGAGAGATTCTTTTTGCCATCTAGTAGGATGAGAATTAATAATTAATTCAGGCTTGATCCCAGTTTGCGCTTGATAATATTCTATTCCTTCAAGTCGAGTTAAATTTCCCATCCAGGTAAAATAGCCCATGCTAGTTGGATTCACCAGCGAGCAAGCTACATCTATTTGAGGAGTAGTAAAATCAGGCAATTGCTTTAAAACTAAGGTTCGTGCAGGTAATCTGCTTAAACTCTTTAGATTTCCACTGATTATTTCTGAAATTATGCTTCCATCTCGATCGAAACCAACAGCAGCAGGTCCAACAAGTTTAGCATTTTCCACTTCAAATACTAGAGGCTCTTCCAAAGTAAAACTGCCCATACTTTCAGTTAATTTAGGCATTTCATCTGAACCTTGGCGGGGCTTGTCAATTATAACTGATTCCCCAGAGCTAAAGTTTTGAACATGATATTTTTGCGCTGAGCGAGTAATTCTTTCCTTGTAACTAGATTTAAGCCGAACTTTTCGATCGCCTGAGAAAATATCCACTGGCGCAAGGGTCTTTTTATTAGCAAAATAGTTTGCCTACGACGACCAACGAGAATTTTTTTCTTGAGCGATTTCACTATAGATGACACCATGAGATTTTTTCCCTGAATAACTACAACTTGCTTTTGTTGTAAACTTGATTATATTTATTGACTCAGTTGTCATTTTGCTAGCTCTAGCTCTATGGATATCAGGAAGTAGTAATTGTCAGTTGGCGATCGACATTAACAGAGAGTCACTTAATGCTTTACAAGCAGCAACCAGAATTTTTTCTCGATCAAATTTGTTGAAAAGCTCGCAAATATCTCTCTTGAAAAAACTATTATTTGCTTAGCGAACCAATCTAAAAAGACTTATGAGTTCATACTTAACAACGAGCGATCGCTCGATAGGGATAACATTTCTTCAACGAGAACCTGCAATCTCGCTACATCTACTGTTACGCCGTTATACTTCTGACTAAACTCATTCTTGCCACTGTATCCTGACGCAAGGCAAGCGTAGCGAAAACCTAAGGCTTTTGCTAAGAGGAAGAAAGAGGGACTACCATAGGAACCAAAAAATTCGATGACGCTTAAGTTCTGTGCAAAGAGGGTATTTGTGAGTGCAGCACCGTGAGGCGAAACAACTATTTCAGCTTGAGAAAATAATCTAACTTGATCGGCGAAACTCATTCTCTCCATTGTGTAAGATACAAATCCTAATGGAGCTAAAGCTGCTAAAACTTCCTCTTCATTGATAACTTGACGACCAGTTGTTTTGGTTCTAGAAATATAAATTCTAGAAGAAAAACTGTCACTTTGACTTTCAACTTTATCTAGATTGCTCAGCATACGCTGTCGTATCCACCGACAAACAGAAGGTGGTATGATACGCCGTTCGCGTCGCCAGGAGGGAATGACTAATCGGTCAACTTTTAAGCTCGCTCCATTCCAGGGTAGACAATTCTCTGGCTCATATCCCAAAAGTCTAAGAGACTCTATCTGCCACTTAGTAGGATTTTTATCTATAATTAAAGTCGGTCTTCTTCCAGTTTGTTCTTGATAGAATTCAAGTCCCTGAAGCCGAGTTAAATAATCTGCAATCCAGTGAAAATAATTACCGTTACCCATAACTATAGAACAGGCTGTATCTACTCGATCTTCCCCAGTAGGGAAGTATTTAAGGATATGAGTACGGGTAGGTATAGCTCTACTTAAATTCAGTGGATTGAGTGTTTCCGCAAGTAAGTTTCCGGCTGCATCAAATCCTACGGCTGTAGAACCTACTAACCGAGCATTTATAACTTCAAATACGCCAGGTTGGTTTAAGGTATTCGCTTTACCAACTCTGCTAGAAATGATGCTGGGAATTTCATTGGGGTTCTTGTTGTAAGGCTCGTCAACTAAGATTGATTCCTCTGCTCCAAATTGAATTAAAGAATATTGTTCTTTGTTTTTTAAAATATCTTCTCTAGTTACTATATTTAAGCCCAGCTTTTTTGTAGCGATGGAAAATATCCATTGACGGATTGGAAATCGAATCATCCCGATCGCCGATCTCAGACGACCAGTCATAATTTTTTTCTTAAGTATGTTCATAACAAATGACATAAAAAATATCTCCTTGAACAACTACCATTCACTAGAAAAATTTAAGTGTAGGGTGGGCAATGCCCACCTTACGATAAAAACAACTGTTGTTCGTGAATAATTTAGAATTGCCGTAGCAATTAATTTTTAAGCTGAATTGAAGTCATCGTTCGGCTATTTTTTGCTTAGAAAGGCGCGGTACAACCTGCTTAAAGCTGGAATTAGCATCACCCAGGCGATATTCAGCAGTATAGAGCGATCGAGGAGCAGGACCTTTAAAGTTAGGATTGCCCTTATACAATCCCATCTTGAAGTACGGTCCCGTACCTTCATCGTTCCAGAAAGTAGCTCCCTGATGGTTAATCTTTTGAATATATTTACCGTTACCTGTTTTCAACCAAAGTTTGAGGAATCCGTCTTGATTTCCCGTCCATTTCACATGCATGACAAAATCAGTCCATTGCCCTCTTAGTTGGGAGACTTTAGCTAAGTTGAATTTGGTACATTCGACATCAACAAAATTACCCTGCCGTTGCAAATCGAAAATAAAGTTACTACCTTGGCGAGAGATTTTAGAGCCGATCCCACCACACTTGTATCTTCTGCCTTTTTTGGAAGGAAAAGCCCCAAATTGGTTTACAATATCAAATCCCGCATCGGTATCTTTCCAAGTAGAGGGAACGAACATAGACCATCCATACCAATAGGTTTCACCAATCTTAGTTTTTTTCGTTGCCATCTCAGACCGTTCGCCGCAACGATCTACCCAATGTTTGAAGACCTTCTGTCCGTTCCCTTTTGTAGGGGGAATAGTTGCTAGCTTTTGACAAGCAGAACCCCCTTTACCGATTTCTGGGCGCTTAACAGTTGTAATCACTGAATCAATGATTTTTGCATCAGATTTATGTACTCCTTCTGGTAAGCACAAGAAGGTCGTACACAACGCTAATACACCTATAAAGAAATGATTACACCCTTTAGTATTCATATTCAGTGTCCTACCATACTTTCCAAGGAGCTTTACCGCTCTTCCAAAGATCTTCGAGATAGTTTTTATCTCTCAAAGTATCCATTGGTTGCCAAAAACCATCATGTTTGTAGGCAGATAATTGCTCGTTATAAGCTAATTTTTCTAATGGTTCGCTTTCCCAAACCGTGGAGTCATCTGCTATGTAATCAATAACTTCTGGCTCCAAAACAAAGTAACCACCATTAATCCAAGCGCCATCCCCTGTAGGCTTTTCTTGAAAAGAAGTAATTTTAGTTTGTTCCTGTTCTAGGCAAATTGCACCAAATCTTCCTGGTGGTTGAGTTGCTGTTAAAGTAGCTAAAGTTTTTTGTTGTTTGTGAAATTCAATTAGCTGTTTAATATTGACGCTACTTACACCATCACCGTAAGTAAAACAGAAAGTTTCACTACCAATATGCTCTTTGACTCGCTTCAGCCGTCCGCCAGTCATGGTTTTATCACCCGTATCAACTAGCGTGACTCGCCAAGGTTCGGCATAACCGCAGTGAACGTTCATTTGATTAAAGCGCATATCAAATGTGACATCGGACATGTGTAAGAAATAGTTAGCAAAGTACTCTTTAATTACATAGCCTTTGTAGCCACAGCAAATAATAAAATCATTAATGCCATAGGTAGAATAAGTCTTCATAATGTGCCAAAGAATTGGTCTACCACCAATTTCAACCATTGGCTTTGGCTTAATGGTAGTTTCTTCACTTAAACGAGTGCCAAGTCCGCCAGCAAGTAGAACAGCTTTCATAGCTTTACCTCTTAGTTTTGTAGTAGTTTAAGCAAATTTGTTTGAGACAGAAGATATACATTTGAAGTTAGAGATTTCGATCCCCTAACCCCCTAACAAAGTGGGCATTCATTAGATCTGCATTTGAAGTTAGAGATTTCGATCCCCTAACCCCCTAACAAAGGGGCTTTAATTTCCCCCCTTAAAAAGGGGGGTTAGGGGGATCTTTCGCGTAACTCCTGCAAGAATTAGCTAGTACCAGTGTTTTTACTGAGTCATAGCTAAATCGTCGATTTGAAGATGTTTGAGTCTTAGTCATAAGAGATGAATTTCGTAGTTTGAGTCAACTCAAGTCTCCGTTTTTCTACCGATCGCGTCCTAAATTTCAGTAGAATTATTTAACAAAAATCGCACTAAATTACTAGTATTCCTGCTTTTACCGATATAACAGACGAGAATTGAGTCTTTGAGCAGCGATTAGTTGAAATTAACAATATTGTTCATCCAAATTCAACGATCGCTTGCCAGGGATAGTTTGAGAGGAAATCGTTAATCGATAGATAATTGAACTCTCACATCTCGAACTAATTTTTTAAAGTGTTAACGCATTGGTTAGTCCCTTTATTTGCAGCATTAGTTAGATTCACCAACGTATTTTTACAGAAGTTATAGCTACACAAAAAAATCGGTGAAATTACGGTTTTCAGAAAAATCAGTGTTTTTTCTCCTAGAAATAGCTGGGAGCAAGCATTAACTTGAGTTCACCGCTGATTTGTAGGAAAACAACGTGCAGTTAAACTCTGCCAATTGATTCAGTTCGAGTCATTCATTTGAGAAGTATTTAGATGTTTTGACTCGATAGGAATTACTCAAATTAGCGTTAAAAATTCTGCATCTACGGAGAACTTAAATATGACCGTTGAGAATTGCAATAAGTTTGCCAAAGTTTGGAAACGGCGATCGCTACGCACGGCTTTAGGCACGATATTCTTGGGTACGGCTTTGTTTGCTTCAGTAGGAATACATCAATCCCATGCCGGAATTATTGAGTCATCGACTGAAATTACGCAGTCTAGAAACAAAGGCTGCTCGGGAATGGAGCCTTCCTACAACATTAAGAGAGCTGGACAGACAGCTTTCAAACATTGGGTAAACCGTTGCGGCGAACGATCTGAAATCGAAAAGAATAAAACCAAAATTGGTGAAACTTATTGGTATGGGTGGTCTATATTCATCCCCACAGACTGGAAAGATAATGACGCAGGATTTGATATTTTGAATCAATTTGGGGCTTATCCCACCAAAAAAGGCAGAAAACATCCCTGTGGTGGCATTGGTTCCAAAATTTCTCGCAAAGGCGATTCCGTTGGATTCGATCTTCAACGCAGCGGTGGTTCTGTTGATGCCGTATGTACTCGATTTAACATAGCTAAGGTTGCGGAACTACGAGGGCAGTGGACTGATTTTGTCATGCATGTGAAATGGACGGGAAATCAAGACGGATTCCTCAAACTTTGGTTGAAAACAGGCAACGGCAACTACGTTCAAAAAATTAACCATCAAGGAGCTACTTTCTGGAACGATGAAGGCACGGGACCGTACTTCAAGATGGGTTTGTATAAAGGCAATCCTAACTTTAAAGGTCCTGCTCCTAGAGTTGTCTATACTGACGAATATCGCCTGGGAGATGCTAATTCCGGTTTTGGACAAGTTGCACCATAAGCAGCGCCGCTTATTTCTGAAGTTCCAAACTTCTATACCGTTCAATTAGATGCATCACGAGTGAAGGAGCGTTAAATAATTTTCCTTGAAAGGGAGAAGGACGCTCCTTTACATATTCAAGTAACTGCTGAAGTTCGATACAGTGTTGTATGCCATATTTCTCTACAGCACGAGCGAATAAGAGTTGATGGTCGTCTACATGTTCTCCATAACATTTCAGCCTTGGGAGCAGAACAAAACAAGCACCCATTTCTGCTAGCATTCGTGTAGAACCTTGCCCTGCATGTGAAATAACTAATGAAGCCTGCTGTGCCGCTGCATACATTTCATGCCGACTGAGTGAAGGCACGCTAGTTAACAGGGGATGGTTCAACCGAGTCGATGTCGCACCATGCTGAAGTAATACTGGTTCGACAATGATTTCTTGTTCGAGTAGTATTTGCAACCAATCAACAGCGCGATCGAAAGGAAAAAAGATAGTTCCAAGCGTGTAAACAATCATTGAAATCAACCTTCGTAAGCTTGGAGAAAATTACACAACTACACCTTTGTATTGAGCCTTGGGATAGCGTTCTACACACTCGGGCCATTGGACGTAAAATTCATCTACTAAGTGATAAACAATTCTGCCAGTGAGGCTTAAATTTCCCGAGCGCGAGATACTTTCAATAAAAACTGTTTTAATGCCATACAATTTGCTAGCTATGATAAATGGTACGGCTATGCTAGCTCCCGTGGAGAGGACCAAATCGGGTTTGCTTTGGCGCAAAACAACTAAGGCTTTAAAGAAGTTGATAAATGCTCTAACTAACATCCGAGCTTCCTGCATTGCTACCCAATAAACCCGTTCTTTTTCGCTTAATTTTTGCGTGTCATAATGCCGATAAGTCACCCACTCCCTTTCGTAGGTAGACCAAAAACTTTTCAAACCCATCATGGTAGAAAAATGACCCCCTGGATTGCAGACCAATAATAATTTCATTGCGTTGAACTCCGGTGTGTGTGAGGAGAGGTGAGAGGCAAGAGGTGAGAGATCGCAAGTCACAAGTCACAATTAACCGATCGCTTTGTAGAGACGTTACATGTAACGTCTCTACACTGATAACTGATAACTGTCACTGATTATTGCTATATAGCGATCGGTGCAGAGGTTTGCGTTCTGCTAATTCCTTACCCCTGCTACCAAGCCGTTCGCGTAACTGTCGGTCTTGACACAAACGCAGTAGAGCATTAGCAAGTTCTGTGGAAGAATTTGGGTCTACGAGCAAACCATTTTCTTCGTGGCGAACTGCATCTGCTACTCCACCCAGCCGCGCCGCGATCGCGGGTTTACCAAAGTATCCAGCTTCGAGGTAAACAATCCCAAAACCTTCGATACTTTTGGCTGCGGCATCAAAAAAGGTTGGCATGACAAATAAATCGCAGGCTGCATAGTAGCTAGCCAATCGCTCGTCAGGAACGTATCCGGTAAAGAACACGCGGCGATCCACACCCAATCGAGTTGCGAGGGACTTTAGCTCGGACTCCATTGGACCTCGACCGCAGATGAAATAGTAGACATCGATGCCTTCAGCCACCAGTGCGGGCAAATTCTCGATCGCCCGATCGAATCCTTTACGACGAACCAGCCGCCCCACAGAGAGAAGGACTACCGCTGTTTCAGGAATGCCGTGCTGAGCGCGCAACTCGGCGCGAAGGCTGGGAACGCGGTCGAGATTGCCAAACTTCTCAACTCCGATCGCGGGATTGATAATATATGTAGGCGTATTCAACTGACAGCGATCTTTTAAGTAGTCCTGGGTAAAACGACTATTGCAAACAATACCCTGCGCCCGCTGGAGCGTGTGCTGGAATAAAGCCTGAAAAATGGGATTGCTTAAAGGACAGAGCAGATCGTTTCCATGTAAATAGATAAAAAACCGGATCGGTAGCAAATAACTCAGCAGTAATAGCACGGGAAAATCGAAGCCGTGAAACCATTCAATATATCGATAGCGATAGCGACGATAGAGTAAGAGGGCAACAATAAACGACTCGATCGCGTAGAGCAGCTGCTTGAGGACACCACCCAACCAACCAGCGCGATCGAAAAAAGTGTGGAGAAATCCAGGCACTAACCAACGATGGACTGGAAATGGTTGCAGGCGATCGAATTCCTTGTCTCCTGGGTGAGCGGCGGTTAAAACGATCGCGCGATCGGGGTCTTGCAAACAACGATTGTAGGTGTAATCTTGAATTCCGCCTGGATCGGGGGGAAAAACGCGAGAGACAATCAGAATATCGGGTGCTTGACTGGCTGACGCAGCATCTAGAGCAAGACTTTGTGTAGTCATTGGGGTTTGCTTTATGTTTTTGGTGCTTGACCCAAGAATTTCCAACGCACGTAACCGCGCAACCCATATCGCAGCAGCAAGATACCCTGCTGTGGAAATAGAGTGCAGGTACTACGAAACACCAACCTGACGAGGGTATCCTTCATACTCCGCCCGATTGCCTGACTTTCTTGCCAGGACAACCACGCGACTTGCAATGCTCCGATCCAACTGCCTTTACCTCGCTCGATAGCTTTGAAACTGCGATAGTCTACATCCCGCTGGAGATTGGAGCGCTCGACGAGTCCGACTGTGGCAGCTGCGCGATCGACATAGGCAGCAGTTAACTCGCGCTGATGCAGCATCCGCGACCAGTTACCGCTGTGGGCTTGTCGATTTTTGCCGTGGATGCGGTAGAACATCAGTGGTTCGTTAATACTACCCACTTCGCCATAAAAGGGAACGGTTGCTGTCAAATAAGTATCTGCTGCTTCAGTTCGTTGTGTCGGAATCGGCAGGACTTGCTGGAGAACTGTACGGCGATAGGCTAGGGCAGACGTAATTGCCGTGGCGTATCTTCCCCATTGCAATAATAAATTGCGGACATCTCCTTGGTTGAGAATACTAGAAGTGCTGCTGCCAATTGGGACTCCCTCGGCATCTACAGAAGTCCAGCAGTGACCTAGCTGTACCCATTCAGGATGCTCTGCAAACGTGGCGACGACTCTTGCTATCTTTTCGGGATGAAAGAAGTCATCAGCATCTAGAAAACAAATAATTTCGCCTTTAGCTCGGGCAATTCCGGCATTCAATGCGGTTCCTTGCCCGGAATTTTCCTGAAAAATCGCGATGAGGCGATCGCCATAGGACTCAATAACTTGCCGCGAATTATCCGTAGAACCATCATCAACGACGATTAATTCAACATTTTTGTATGTTTGCTCCAAAACGCTGTCAATTGCTTTAGCAACAAAACGTCCGTAGTTGTAGTTATTAATGATGACACTGACGAGCGGAGATGTTTCCAACTGACTAGAACGCTCGTGCCGTTGCAGATCGGTTATCATATCCCAGAGGTTGGGGCTAAAAAACAATTGTCATCGCCGGAGCGCAAGCGATCGCTTGCATTTAAGGGGACTAAACCCGTAATTCTGGCGATCGCGCGGGCGTATCCCACCGCACTACAGTAAGTTTCCACCCAACGCCTGCCCTGAACGAGCGTAGTTGGAGTATTGAGGTCGGCAGTCAGGCGCACGATCGCCTCAGCCGCAGCGACAGGATCGTTGGGATCGACAGCCCATTCGGGCGCGAAGTTCTGTAAAATTTCACCAATGCCACCCGTGTTGCTACCGACGACTGGTACGCCACAAGCGATCGCCTCTACCACCGTGCGACCAAAAGGCTCTCGCGGCGCAAGCGTGACGACGACATCGGCATACTTGTAGTAGTCCTCGATCGCAAATGTAGCTGGTAAAACCGTGAAGCGGTCTGCCACTCCTAAGCTTTCGGCGCGATCGAGCAGAGCGCGGGTCAGCGACTGACCTGGGGATGCATCCTCGCCAATGACAACTCCGTGGTAGTTGTGACCGAGAGTTTTGAGCTGAGCCAAGACCAGAGGTAGCGATCGCAGATTTTTGTCGTTCACCTGCTCGGGTGCGGTAATTCGCGAAGGTGTCAGCATCAGCCGCGCTCCTGAATTGAGGATAGGCTGTAAATTTGCTGGCGGCGAGCTAGTCGCGGGGCTATCGTTAAACCGCTGTGGATCGATTGGCGGATAGAGGATTTCCTGAATCTCGGACACTAAACTTTTGACGTGCGCCGCCGTGAAGTGTGAATTACAGATGGCGCGGGGAGAGAGGCAGGCAAAAGCTAACTTTCTAGCCAAGTTACCCAGTAATTTAGGCGATCGGGTTTGGTCGCGGAAGACATGGTAAACCGGACGACCGCTCAAACGCAATGCGGGTGCAGCCAGGATCAAGCTTGGCAAAATCTTCCGCACGACACAGTTTTCCAGTAACAGGGGATAATCTTTGGGTTGCTGGCTCACCCAATGCAGCGCGTGCTTCATAAACTCCCGTTCTTGAATGATTTGCAGATAAGATGCTTGACCGACTTGCCGCAAATACCGCTCCATCAACGAGTTAGATTTGACCAGGACACACAACTGCTCGGAGATGCCACATTGTTCAAATCCCTTGAGCATCAAAGATAGGGAAACTGTCGTACCCCCTAATGTATTCTGACATCCTGGTAGAACTAAGAGCTTAGCCACGATCGCACCTCTCCAGCAGGTTTGAGTTTAGGTTGCCGGATGGCAATGCATAGCAACAGAGCCAGCGCTGGAAAAGGTGAAAACCACATTGCTCCTAACGTAGCAGCGGCAAGGGTAAACATGATCATCACGCAAAAAACTGTTAGAGGTCTTCCCGAGCGGGTCTTGTACAACCACGCAAACAAAGATATCCAGAAAACTGCAAAAATTCCCGTACCGACTATGCCGTTGCCATACAACAGGTTGCCTAAAATGACGCTGTGGGAGCCGACGACGTTTGCCTCGCCGCCAGCCATACTGACGGGTTGCCCCTTGCCGATTTGACCCCAGATCGGCTCTTCTAGAAATGCCTCCCAAGTCTGTCTGTAAATCTCGGCACGCCATTCAGTGGATGCTGCCCGAAACTGAGAAACGTGGGCGGTGATGTCTGTATAGCTACTGACTAAAAAGTGCGTGAATGGCGCAATTGATAATATAGTGAAACTGGCTATAGCCATCACTGCAAACAAGATGAGACGATTTCGAGGTTGACTGTAGGCGCTAAAGAGGTAGCGAAACCAAATAGCGATCGGAAAAGCTATCCATATACCCCGGCTCAGACTGATAACGATGAGGAAAACACTGCCTAAAAGTAACAGCAGCGACCAAATCCGATTTTTGATTTCCAAGGCAATTAAGCCAATACATCCTACAATCAAAGCAAAAAGTTGTGCGGAGACAAAAAATAAGCTCGGACGGTAGTACCCCGATATATCGCCCTGATAGGGAGCTAAGAGGTTTTCTCCTGCTGCTTTACCCGTAACCAATCCAAACAAGTTAGGTATGCTAGGAGGCTGGAAAAGGCTGATTGGCAAGACATATTGCAGCAACAACCAAAACCCAAGCATTTGCACTATGCTGACCGTACAAGCCCAGGCGATCGGTTCTAAGCGCAATCTCACGTTATTGCTTTGAATGTACCACAGCAGCAATGCGTAGCTAAACCATGTAATCAGGAGACCAGATATGCTGCCTTTGTTGGGAGCATCAAAATTGATCAGCATTTGGGCTATTCGATAGATGCAGAAGATAAACACGGCAACGACTGCCGTAATCGGGGGCTTGAGACGTATTTCTCCATGCTTCCACCATTCATAAGCAGCAATGCATACGATCAGGAGAGATGTCATGTACTTGTAAATGCCTACTACCCACAGCACTGGTATGAGAATGATAAAGGCACAGACAAAACGTTCTCCTGCTGTTAAAGCTTCCCAGCGCATCCAGCCCCAGAAAAACAGCTGGCGATCTGATGCTGATACCGTTGTCGCGATCGTGGATTTAGGTCTGTACAGCTGAGTCATGATCTCCGCAACACCTAAGCTTCGTGTTCTAGTAATTCTCGTTGCCGTCCGTACCCGTAGCGGTAAACTGAGGTATGGGAGTCCGATCCGTTGACTACCAGACCCATAATCCGCGCGTTATACCGCGTCAGTTGTTCCAAGCTATTCATCACGGGATAGCGATCGCTCGTGCCAGAACGCAAAACAAACAAGACGTTGCATACCACTGCGCTCATTAAATTCGTCTCGCTGGCTAGCCCGACTGGAGGGCTGTCTACTAATACGTAATCGTAGCCACCGGACTCGCGCAGGGCTTTGATATTGCGCTCAAAACTACCACGGGCAAAGAATTCAGGAATTTTCTGCTTGGGGATAGATAACGCTGGTAGCAAGTCAAAACCTGGGGAAACGGAAACTGGCATTGGAGGACTAGCATTTGCTGCGCTCTTGATCCGATTTTTCCCTAAGCGCCGACTCATTTCTGCCTTGCGCAGATCGCCATCGATTACCAACACCCGAAAGCCGAAGTTCACTAAGGCTAGAGCTAGCCCCAGAGTAACCGTGGTCTTACCCTCGCCAGCAGTGGCGCTAGTCACCATCAAACACGGGTGTTCCAGCATCAAGATAGATGAAGCCAAGCGCTGAAACTCGATATCGATTTCGGCTGCTAAATTTCGTTCCATGCTGGGTTGTTTGAGATGGGGAATGCTACCCAAAACTGGGAGTTCCACTTGCTGTAAATCTTTTGGTTTGAGCAATGGGTTGCGATTTTCTAGGAAGAAAATTAGAGCCATGCTGCCGAAAATAGCAGCGAGCATACCGCCAGTGGTAATCAGCTTTAAGTTAGGTATAGATGGTCTGGGGTCGATAGTGGGTTCGTTTAGCGTTTGCACGTTTGGATAGGCGTTAAAAGGATTGGTCTTTGACTGCTCGCTTTGAGCAATAATGCCTTTGTATACGCCTTCGGCAATCTCGTATTTGCGCTGGAGGTCTAACAACTGGGCTTGATTTTTCGTGATGAAGCTGAGTTCGGTATTGAGTTTGTCAACTTGCTTTTGAATTTGCTTCGCCTGTTGCTGCGCCCCTTGAGCTAAGGTCTGATTTCGGATCAACTCTACCATCAGTTCTAGGCGGCTATCGTTAGGTCCATTACCTAGAGTTGTATCTATTTGCGCGGCGTTAGCACCAGGAATTGCCACGGCAATTTGCTGATTGAGTTGGCGGAGTAACTGTTGGCGCTGCTGTAATAAAGATTGCACCTGCGGGCTATCATCTCTATACTTACTGCGGGTGACTGCCATAGTTGACTCTAATTGCGAGAGTTGAGTGCGGGTGGCTTGATACTCTTTGTTCTCGCCCAAACGCAGAGAATTCATTGCTTGTTGGGGCGTAATCCCGAGACTGACTGCCGCAGCTTGAGCTTGCGTGGCATTGGCTTGTCCCTGGGCAATCAGCGTTGCCTGCGTCGTTTTGAGATTGTTAATTGCTGAAATCAACCCCCCGGATTGTTCGGGACTGTTGACTAGTCCGGTGGAGCGCTGAAAATTCGATAAATTCGCTTGCGCTTGGTTGAGATTGAGACGAGCTTGTTCCAGCTCTTCTTGGGTATACTGCACTCGGACTTCTGCATCTTTGCGACGCAGTTCGTTGAGTCGTTGTTGATAGACTTCAAGAAAGGTAAACAATCGCTTGTAAGCTATATCGGGGCGACTACCCTGAGCTTCCACTTCTATCAGCGTTGTTGCTGGCTGTGGGGTGACGACAAATAACTGGCTGAAGCTACTCACCTTCGAGTACAAGCTTTTTTCGGGATCGACTGCCTGCACGCGCTTCATCACGGCATCGCTAGTTAAAATAGCTAACTGCACGTCCAAAGGGCTGACATCTTTAAAGTTGAGCGCTGTGGTTTGAGTGCTACCTAAAGGACCGAGATTCGCACTTAAACCGCCTGTTTGGGGAAGATTTAACTTGGCATTAGCTGTCCAGACTGGAGGAATGCTCGTGCTGGCATAGAACGCTGCATAAATTGTGGCAGCAAGCACGGCAGTGTTAAATCCAAGCAGTGGCAACCAGTGCTTGCGGGCAATACTGAATATCTGTTTCATACTTGAATCTCGTTCTAGTTTGGTAGTGGAAGTAACAAAAGTATCAATGCTTGACAATAGCTGACAATTATTTGCCTAAGACTAGAGTTTCTCTTGTTGCAACCGAGGTTTGACTTAATAACTTGCAAAGAAGTAAATAGGTCAACTAATAAAGTTGAAGAGCAAATTTGTCGGGTGAGATTAATTACACTCTTGTCCCAAGCCTACCTGTACTCTGATATCTTCTGTTTTAATCTCAACAGATGTTTTTCAAGTTACAAATATGTCTCAACAATATGTCTCAACACACCCTTGACTAAAATTTGAACTAGAACTGATAGCAATTAGCTATGAATTTGTCGAAAAACTGCTGTAGGTTGGTAATTGCCTAATTGTTTCTCGCAGTACGTTTGTTTTACTTCTTTGAGTCTGCTGGCAGTAAGTTTCAAGGGCTTGCATTTCTAGTTCAGAAACTTTGAAGGTAATCCATTGTTTCTGGCGAGTATATTGTTGATTTTGAGTCAATATGAGCTGTTCAATAGAAATAGGTTTCATTTGTCACGGTAAAGTTACGTGGTAGCTTCAATTCCTTTGCTGAAAGCAATAATAACCCTGGACACTATGAGGGTGAACCACAAAAATCCCCTAAAAACAGAAATTTTGCCCTGGCAACCGAGCAAAATCTTGATGATAGTTTTCCTAAGATTTGAATTTAGAAATTGGGGTCTTCTTCAGGGTGGGGAGGTTGGTTGAGATTAAAGCCTCTGGTTGCGGAACGCGAGTTAGTATAGGTTGGTAAACCTCGAATTAAATCTCTCAAAACATCTGTTTTTGTGCGTTGAGTTTGTTGACAATAAGCTTCGAGGGCTTGCATTTCTAACTCCGAAACTTTAAAGGTAATCCATTGTTTCTTTTTTGTAGACACAAGCTGCCATATGGGTAAAAGGTGGTGGATAAAAATTGTAGATTTACCCTGTGAAAGTTCGTACTCTTGCCAGTCTGCATCCAAACATTTAAATGTCAGGTTGAATAATCAACTACTCACTGTCATGCGATCGCCCGCTATTAGCGATCGCGATTTGTAATACCAACAAAATATAGCCATATTGAAGTAAACCCATAATAGTACTTATAACTAAATGCTTATCACTGAAGAAAGATTTATATATAAGTGCTATCTTGTAACGCGGTCAAGAGCAATATTGAATGAACTGCAATTTCTGTTTGGGATTCGTTCAAAAATACTGAATAAGGCAGTATTTTTGAGAACGAAGTTTTTAGCAAAAATTGTCGCTAATGCACGATTTGAATCAAATTTTCAAAGGATTAGCAGGATATAAGCTAGCACTGAGCGTGTTATCATCAGAGGCTAGCACTCTTTCAGATTAATAGGGATGAGGTTAGAAAATATTCTCGATCTAGTATCGAGCGATGCACTGGGAGGACAGCCTCTCAACCGAAGGTGAGGTGAAAACTCTTCTTTGAATGAGTGAATTCCATGCCAGTCTCAAAGTTTTGATTGACAGATACGCAGCGCTTAGTTTAGGATTTACGGACTTGAATTGTCAATTTATCAATAGGAAAGTGCGTATCGCTAGAAGGTAAAGAGCTATTTTTGCGGACAGAGGATAGATGCAGCAAAACTTACCCCATAAGCTAGATAAGAGAATTACTTTACCACTCGTCCACTTACTCGATAAGACGGAGCCTGCCTTCAGTCATGCTTTTCTCCATGCCGCTCGCACTTTACATAGCTACCTGCAAGAAATTCAGTCTGCAATTGCATTAGTTGTCAGTTCAGAGAGCGAACCTTACACTATAGCTGTAGTCGGTTTGTTTTCTAAGCTGATTCGCACTTACAACTCTTACGTTTTACTAGAAATTCATTACGATGACGCTGGCAGCCAATTTCTGGTAGAAGAGTTATGGGACACGGCAGTGACGCTGACTTATTTATTAGAAACTGCCGAGCGAGAAACTTTTACCGATTATATTGCTGCCTCTATCTACCAGGCTCGCCTGCTGCTGCAAGAAGTCGAAACGCAATTAGTGCACCTCCCCCAGAATTTAGATCTGCTCGTGTTGCGCGATCGCCTGAAAGCTTTTATTTCCGAACAAAAACAGCCAGCAACCGATCGAACGCTGACAAACTTAGCGGCAGATACGTGGGGTATGGAGACAGCCAATACAACTGCTAAGCGTGCTAGATTATTAGGATTGAATTTTCTCAGCAATCCAGCACAGCGCATAGCACAAAAAATTACGCCGGCTAGTTTGCTGGACGTACATCTGAATTATATTAATTCTGCTGCTCGTGACTTGCCAGCGTCAGACTCGCAGAAAATTGATTTTCGGCAGTTACGGGATGCCAGCCACCTTTGCTTGCACGCAACTAAAGCTTTGCTAGAAGAATTTGTGCAGACCTCAGATGCGGGTCAGGTTAAAATTCAACAGCAAGAGTTAAACGAATTTTTTGAATGGTTTTACCAAGCCTATCAAGCCTATAGTAGCGATCGCGATGCATCCCTAAAGTCGAACAAGAATGGAGGCAGGCGTTGATAGATGGCAGCGATTTATCTCCTGCAATAGGAGAGCCTACCACTGGGCGCTCGACTCATGCGATAACTATATTCACTCACTGAAGGGTTTGGCACTTCTGGATTAATCGTTTGAGTTGATTGCTGCCAATCTTTACTTGTAGCTATTTGCGAAGTTAATTGACCTGCTGGATTACGGTTGAGTTTCAGCCACAGCTTACCATGTTCGCCGCAAAAAAATTCTTCAATCCAGGAGTTGCGATCGACATAAGCACCTTGACTAGCAAGCAAAGCGGCGCTTTTGTGAGACACATTTACATATTGTCGGATTTGAGCTGCTTCTGTATAGAACAAAAAGTGTTTTGTGCTACCTGCTCGCCATAAACGGCGATCGCAGTAAGGACAGCAAAAATGCTGTATTTGTTTGCGGCTGCTACGTTTTCCAGGCATTGGAAATCCCTTTGAATCACTACAAAAATACCATCCGCCAGAACATCTTTTCTGTCACTCAAAACTCATGCTTAACTAGAATCTTGCTCCAATATAACTTTGCTGGAATCAATCTAAAATTTACCGAATTTCAACCACAAAATCTGATGACGCTCGGAGGTAAGTTGGTGAATCAACTCGCGTGCGCCATTAGCTGTAAATCTGGCAGCGCAGTTTCTACCTCATTGGTACTCACTACAAAAGCTGTGGGAATGGGAATGCAACTCGGTAAATCGTCGCTATCGTGGACTTTGAGCGTCAAGCGTTGCACCTTTGGAAACATTTCTCTGACTAATTGTAGAAGATCGGCAGCGACTATTTGAAAGGTTTTTTGTTCTACGATTAATAGAGTTAGCGTATCGCTAGACGACTGCGAATCTTTCAATTTTTTTAATGTTTCTAATGGAGAATTCGCATATAATATTCTCAGTTTTTGATGAGAACGCTGCAAATCTTTCTTAATCTCTCCTATAAGTTCGGGTTTTGGATCGATAACCATCACTACAGGTTGACTCATAAAATTTACTACTTCCTTTTTAACTCTTTTTTTGGTTTTCTTACCAATTAAGAACAACAAATTTACGAAAACTAGAATGAGCGAGTTTCTCGCTTATTTATAAGCGAGATTTACCCATAAAAAAAGCTGTTAGAGTTGATTAGCTTTCACTCCTAACAGCCTCAAGTTTATTCTCATTCAAAAATAATTAAACTCCTGGCAGACTTACAAGTTATCGATAATAAATTATCGATAATAATTCGTCCACCTAAAGAGTACGCATACTCTTTTTATGGAAGTTGTAAAAGTGCACTCCTCGGTGTCTTCTCTTACAACCTACAGCGCCACATGCGCTGAATACCTCTTGCATATTCCTAATTAATTTCTATTGTAAATTCAAGCCATAAATACTCAGAAAATTCATTAAATATTTGCTGGCTTTTCAATACTAAAAAAATAACAGAATTTATTGGTATTTGTCAAATGCTTTTTTCAATTTTTTTCAAGTTCTATTTTTGAAGATAAATTTAACTGCACTGTTGCGATCGCGCTCTTGATTCCTCTTCAGTTGTTCGGAGCGATCGCTACATTTAGGTACTGTTAGCTTTTAGAAAGATGTATAACCTCTCCTGGCTCAACTATTAATATTTCCTCTATATTGTCTGGTTTAGAAAATCACAGCACGCTCGCTTTGGAGTAGAGTTTATCTATCGATTTCGGCTTTTAAGCTCGCTTGCAGAGACAATATATCTATATTTTATGGATTATTTCTGCACTTTATTAGCATACCTATACTGAGAAAATTTATAATGTATCTCCATATACAAGTTTACAAATTTTTTCATACAACCACAGATTCTTGGCGATTGCTTACCCAGCGGTCATTTCTCAGGTAATGGGCAGGAGCTTTTTCGGCGTTTCCGTCTTTGCATAACCTCTCGCTAGTGGTATTTACCAATTATTACTTACGAATTCTCAGCTTAATGTAAGAAAATGATGCAGACATCCGTATCAAGGATGAGATAACTGTCTTATATTGGCGTTCGAGAATGTATGAAGTATCACAAGCTGAAAGCAAGTCATATCAGCATTTAAGAGTGTATGAATTATCACCAACTAAAAACAGATAATCTTGACATGCAAAAATGTATGAAGTAACACAAGACAAGAGCAAATCAACGTTGAAATACTTATCTTGCCGCTCGCGCTCTCGCTCTATCGCTCAACATCTAAAAGAGTCAATGAGATTGAGAAAATTGCCTGTAGAATCTCTATGTCCGTGAACGAGAAGCTCCAAATTTCCAATTTAGAATCTAGAGTTGTACCGCTGCTTACTTCAAGTATAGACTAATCCCCACGATTGACGGGGCAAGCAGAATCGTTACATTCGCTACGTAGCAAACGATTGCATTAAGAAAAACTTATTATTTTTTCAGTTTTACAGATTGATGATTAGAATTAATGACCTCATGGTAATATTTTTTAACTTTTCAAGAACATGTGCGATTTTGAAACAATAAAATATAGATAAATTTGCAAATCAATATACTTCGGTCAAAATATTTTGAATTATTCTGCCGCGAACTCAACTGCGCCTGCACTCTACAATTGGCATTACAGGTAATGAAGTAGCTAGATGTCAATAGTTTCTTGCCCCTTATGTTTCCCAACCTATGTCTGAGCAAAATACATCTAATTTAGATGCAACACCTTTGTATGCGATGAATCCAGTCGATCGATTTTCCGATCGCGTGGGGGATTATGTAAAATATCGTCCGAGTTATCCTCAAGCGGCAATCGAGCGAGTCTTAACGGGATTATCGCCATCACAACTAATTGCCGCAGATATAGGTGCGGGAACGGGAATTGCAGCGCGATTGTTAGCAGAAAAGGGAGTGCGAGTCATAGCAATCGAACCAAATGCACCAATGAGGCAAGCAGCTGCACCCCATGCTTTAGTAGAATTTCGAGACGGGACTGCTGAAACAACAGGTTTAGCTGATGCTGCTGTAGATTTGGTAACGTGCTTTCAGTCTTTCCATTGGTTCGATCCAGAACCGACGCTGCTAGAGTTTCGCCGGATCTTAACAGAAGAAGGAAGATTGGCTGTAGTGTGGAACGAACGCGATCGCCATGACAAGTTTACAGCAGAGTATACTCATCTGATTAAAGTTGCTTCTGGCTATCATCCTGCCGAACAGCGGCGGATGGCGATTGAGCCTTTACTCAGGAGTCGTTTGTTTGCTGATGTCCAGCAGTATAGATTTGCCTATCAACAGCGACTCGATTTTGATGGGGTTGTCGGTCGGGCAATGAGTACATCGTACATCCCCCGCGCTGGTACAGCCTACGAGCGATTGATTGCAGATTTACGGCAGTTGTATGCTAACAATTGTAAAGAGGATGGTTTTGTGACTTTAGTGTATACAACAAGCGTATTTCTAACGCAGGTTAGATAGTTTGTCGTCTGCCATTAGATAGATGTTTGCAGACATAAACTTGCGATCGCATTTTGTCATCTGTCATTGGGTAGATATTTGCAGACATAAACTTGCGATCGCATTTTAGTAGGATGGCGATCGCTTTGTCTGTACGATTTCCGTAAAGGTGGGTTTGTTATGCTTCTACTGTGGCTGTCGATTCATCTCTAGCTTGGAAATACCAGTAGGACTTACGCATTGACAAAGTGGGCGTAGTATGTAGAACTTGTTAGAGGCGGGAGTTTTTTTCACAGCATTCTGGGTTGTGAGTGGTATCTATTCTTAGAATGCTGACTCCCACCTAACTTTTCTATGTCTCTCAAAGCTTGGATTCACAAACGTTTCAGGCGTTGAGCCACCAATTATTGTCAGTCAACCAGGCAACTGGATACCGATTGCTTGTCTCACATGAGACTTGATACCTACAAAAAGTTCAGATTTCGAGCATTAGAGGTCGATGATCTGATACCTCGGGCTGCTCTATAACTTGAAAGCTAACTACTTCAACAGATGTATTGACGAGCATGTAGTCGGCAAACCGTCCAGGCTTTTGGTAGTGAGAAGTCCGAGTATCGGTAAATCCGCGCGAAGTTACTAGATCGGTCAACCCGAGCTTTTTGAGGATATCAAAAGTTTCACTATCCGGCTCAACATTGAAGTCGCCACAGACCACAAGAGGGTCATTTTCTTCCATAACGGCTTGTGCCAGTGCTAACAGCCTATGCGCCTGCGCCACCCGCTCTGGCGTATCCATTTTGCCGTTCAGGTCTCTTAAGCCGTGCATATGAACAATGCTGACTGGTCTATCTTTCTCGAAGTCAAAGACACGAATTGCGTGAGCACTTCGAGACCGAGGATGCTCACCATAACCATTTGGTTCAAAGGACTTGTGTACGAACCTCTGAATCTGCCCGATGATTGGAAATCTCTTTCGAGTAAATGTGGCAAGCCTCCACTGTGAGGGTATCTGTCGATCGCCATCCCACAAAACGCCCTGCGCTGCGGGGCAAAATGTAGCAATGCAATCTGGCAAAGCCTCGGACACGTCACGAAAGAAGTTCGCTCGTTGAGGCAGAATATGCTCGCCATCGCGATAAGTCAGCCAATCCTTATGACTGGTGGGCGTATGAACAACTTCTTGCAGACACAATACATCAGGCGACGTATCGTGAACATAAGGGATTAGATGTTCCTGTAACTTTCCTCCCCATCCATTCAAACACATTATCTTCATTACTTTTTCAAAACTCCTAAACTAGGGATTTTGATCCAACCCCTCGAAAAAGTATATTTCAGAATTCAGATCCAATATATTAAGAGTATATTTTATGACTTATGCATTGATAAAGTGAGCGTCATATGATTTATGAGGAAAATAGATTTCTTAGGAATGCGATCGCTAAGCGAGAAAAACTAGTTGAAACCTATAATACTCTCGTTGTCTCTACAGAAGAGCAAGTAATGATTATCGAGAGAGAAATGATAACTGAAGTGTTAGATTGAGGATTAAAACTAAAGACGGTGACTGGCTATAGTTGGCATGAAACGCCGAGAACGCCTGAAATTATTAAAAAACAATGATTTGGGGTTTCTCATGGGCATTGCCAAAAACCAAAAAGTGCCAATCAATGGTGAAAAATACACCCAAGTTCAAAATCTAGAAATTCCTGATGACGGATTGGTGGTGCATCTGAAAAAGTTGGGTGATGTAAAAGGATTTCGCAAAATCTTCAAAAACGAAGTGGACAGATACCATACTGTAATTATATTATTAAATAAAATTCTCTGCATACTCAACAATTATATTATTAAATAAAATTCTCTGCATACTCAACTCATTTATTATAATTGCTTTGTACCAAACAAAAACATTCAGTGATAGTGCAGTTGCTAAATCAATAAAGCAATGCATCACTCAACTATTAGCCTTAAAAAGTATTGCAATAAAATAATATTTTACTAAGTAAAAATTCGCCGTAAATTGAGCGTAAAACCTGGCAATACATCCTCGCCAGACAAAGTAAAAGGATCTTGTAAAGTTTCTACTTGTTGCCCTTGACGATATATTTCTACTTGACGATCTTGAGGATTAATCAGCCAACCCAAACGCGCCCCATTATCCATATATTCTCGCATCTTAACTTGTAGTTGTTCAAGGCGATCGGTAGGAGAACGCAACTCTACTACAAAATCTGGACACAGGGGTACATAACCGTCCTGTTGCTGTTGAGTTAAAGCATCCCAGCGTTCTCGCTGTACCCAACTTGCATCGGGTGAGCGTTTAGCGCCATTAGGTAAAATAAACAGAGTTGAAGAATCAAATCCTTCACCTTTATCTAAGTTCTCTTCCACCCAATTGCCAAATTGCCTAGATAGACTTAAATTTTTCTTTCCTGATGTTCCTCCAGTAGGTGGCACTATAACTAAATCTCCTGCTGCTGTTTGTTCAAAATTCCACTCTGGGTTAGCTCGAACGACTTGCTCGAATTCGGCATCATCAAGCTTCAATGCGCGTACAGTTAGGCTACCGTTCATTTTTCAATCTCCATTCGCGAGATAATAAGAGAAATAACTGTAGTTATATTTATCTTAAGCATGAACCAGACTGCCCTAAACTTAGTTGCTATTTCCATCTTCGCGATGACGCTTTCGACGCTACTAAGTCCTTTGTTGCATTTTTCCCCTACAATTCCAGCGCTTGCTACTTTCAGCATTTTGGCAATTGCAACACTAGATAGCTTCAGTTTTCAAGGTAAAGGTGGTAATTTAGTTTTAGACTGGCTGGCGAGTTTTTCACCCCAACACCGCGATCGCATTGTTCGTCACGAAGCGGGACATTTTCTAGTAGCGCATTTATTAAATATCCCGATTACTGGTTATACTCTTAGCGCTTGGGAGGCTTTGAAACAGAAACAACCAGGGTTAGGGGGTGTCAGTTTTGAAGATCGAGAGTTAGCAGCACAGTTAGATCGAGGTATGCTGACAGCTCAAATGCTAGACCGCTATTGTACTGTTTGGATGGCAGGTTTAGCCGCAGAAGATTTAGTTTACAGTAACACCGAAGGGGGGGCAGACGATCGCCAGAAGTTAGGAATGGTTTTGACCCCTTTAGGATATACGGCTAATGCTGTAGAGCAAAAGCAACGCTGGGCGGTTTTACAAGCACGGACTTTATTGCAGACAAATTGGTCGGCTTATGAAGCTTTGGTTGGTATGATGCAGCAACGGGCTGGGGTTGATGAGTGTTGTCGGGCGATTGAGGAGAATAGCGGAATTCGGAATTCGGAATTCGGAATTCGGAATTAACTCAATACCCTTGAATCTCTCCAAGAACCACAGTGTTGTAAAAACCGGGCGGGAATGTCAGGGCGCGTACCAAAATGGAGGTGGATGTAAGAGGCGTGTAGGTTGGGGAGTCGCCAGCCTTCGGGAGTTGGGGAAGTGCTGAATCCTTGGGTTTGAAATAGGGGTTGGATTGGTAATTCTGAAGCAGAACGATGAAATTCATGTCCCCAGACTGTATCGTTCGTTTGTAACAAGGGACTATCTTGAAGCGCAACGCAGTGGCGATATCCTAGAGTAAGGCGAGAACCCATTGTAGCAGCGGTTGGAATAGCGCCTACCATTGTCCAAGAATTACCATCAAAATCAATAATTTTATCGCATAAATACATTAATCCCCCACACTCAGCATATGTAGGCATTCCTGTCAATATAGTTGTTTTTACTGAAGCAATCGCTCCTCTATTTGCTGCTAATTCTTGGGCGAAAACTTCAGGAAATCCACCACCAAAATACATCCCACAAACATCTTTTGGTAATTCAGGATCGGTTAAGGGACTCCAAAATACAAGTTCTGCCCCTAATTGTTGCAATAAATCCAAATTGTCTTGGTAATAGAAATTAAAAGCGCGATCGCGGGCAATGGCGAGTCGAATTCGGAATTCGGAATTCGGAATTCGGAATTGGTGATTTGGTAATTGGTAATTGCGAATTGGTAGTTGGTAAAATCCTTCTTCCTTGTCTCCCTTGTCCCCCTTGTCTCCCTTATCTCCCTTGTCCCCCTTGTCCCCCTTGTCCCTCTTGTCCCCCTTGTCCCCCTTGTCCCCCTGCTCCCTACTCCCTGCTCCCTGCTCCCTTGTATCAAAGGCATTAATTTGTCCCAATCAAAACAGGTTTGGGCTAAGGTTGCTAATTGCTCGATAACGAAATCTAGTTGGGGAAGTTCGGCGGTGGGGACTAGACCGAGATGGCGATCGGGAATAGTAATATTATCGTGGCGGCGTAAAACACCGAGAATTGGTAAGTCTAGAGGTACAAGGGCATCTTGTAATAATTGTAAGTGGCGATCGCTTCCAACTCGATTCAGTACGAATCCGACTATTTTTACATGGGGATCGAAGGAACGATAACCGTGGGCGATCGCCGCAACCGAACCAGACAGGCGACTGCAATCTATAACCAGTACTACAGGTAGATTGAGTATTCGGGCGATGTGAGCGGTACTGGCAAAATTAATTGGTAGTTGGTAGTTGGTAGTTGGTAGTTGGTAATTTTGACTTTTGACTTTTAACTTTTGACTTTTGATATTACCAATTCCATCAAACAGTCCCATCACTCCCTCTACTAGTGCATACTCAGACTGTTGGGTATGATGGATAAAACATTGCTGGACGTAAGTTTCGGAAGTCAGTACGGGGTCTAGGTTGCGGCAGGGAGATCCGGTGACGTACTGGTGAAACATCGGGTCGATATAATCTGGTCCTACCTTAAAAGACTGGACGGATAATTTTTGCCACCGACATAAAAAAGATAGTAGGGCAAGCGTCACGGTTGTTTTGCCTACCCCACTGCGTTCTCCAGCAATAATTAAAGACATAACTTAGTAGTTGGTAATTGGTAATTGGTAGTTGGTAATTGAACTTTCAAAAGCATTCATTTTGACTTTTGTACGGGCGGGTGCGCGCAAATAGGTTGACAACCTTAAGTGAAAATTTTTGGTCAAAACCCGCCCCTACGTCTTCTCATTACCCATTACCCATTACCCATTACCCATTACCCATTACCCAATTTCAACATCTGTACTGTCACTGCCAGACTTTCTTCAAATAGTACGTCTCGTCCCCAGCGTTGTAGTTGCTGCGAGAGCAACTCTTCAGCACTTTGATCGGCAAGGGATGTCACTTGGTTGACGATTCCAGCTTGAGCGCCGCCGTGTGCCTCCATCCGCATACAGCCAGAGGTTTCGGAACACAAAACGGTAGAACAGTTGGCAGCTGGATTCGTAGAGGTTAAGCGTAAAGCAATCAAATCTCCAGCTACGTCACCGTCGCTAGCAGTTGGAACGCCAGCAATTTCTGCTTCGACTTCGCGATCGCCTTCTGCCATGAAGTAAAAGCGTTTAATGTCGTAGTCTCCCGTTTCTGTAGTCACTTTAGTCGGTCGCCAGTTCAATCGACTTGCCAACCAGCCTAAAAACATCAAGGCTTGGGCAGAATTGCCTTTTTCATAGTCTATAGTGACGCGATCGACTTCCCCTAATGCAGCGCGGCGCTGGGGTGGATCGAAGGCTTCTGCCGTCAACTCTTGCCAAGCAGCTAGCCGACTCCAGTTGACATCGAAAATTGTCATGCCTGCATCGATCAATTCTTGCAGCCGGATGAGATTGGTTTCAACTTGTGTAAAACTGTTGGAGTCGAAGATGACAGAGTTGCAAGAGGCTACCAAACGCTTGAAGATCGGGTGATCGGGTTCTGGAGTAGCTTTCCACCAGAGAAACTTCGGCAAGCCACCAATTAATAAATCTGGAACCATGCCTACCACTCTTTCGAGGGCTTCAACCGTTCCCGTCAGGGTGATGTATTCGCAACAGATCAAAGTTGTAGCGGACTGCTTTTGGATCGGGCAGTATGCCGAAACTTGTGCCTTTACGCCCTCGTCTTCTCCGGTGACTGGACATAAAGCAATAATTCGGCAAGGATTGCGGCTGGCGATCGCATCAGCAACAGCGGGACTGCGGGTATCCATTGCGTAAGCTGTCGTTGCTGCGCTGCTATCTACTACACCACGGCGTTTGCTTTGTTCTTCTCTAAGTTTGATGAGTAACTCTGGGCTAGATTTCCCCGTTTTTTCTAGTCCAAATACTTTTTGGGCTTCGCGAATTGCGGAGGCGGTGCGTGGTCCTGGGATGCCGTCGATTGGACCGCTGTAATATCCCAAAGCTGCCAGCAATTGTTGAGTTTCTTCTGGTTCGTAAACGATCAAAGTAAAGGTTTTGGCGCGAGTGGCGGCGGGCAGTCCCCCATCCTCACCAGCCACGCCATAACTTTGCCAAATCTGATTGAGTTCGGCTTCAATCTCGCTAACTGAGATATCCTTGGGAGCCTGAAGTGAGAAAATTGGAGCAGATTGAGTCACCATAGGACAGGATGAAAGATGAAGGATGAAGGATGAAACTAGCTATTAGCAATAGAGCGATCGCCACCTTTACCATCATTCCCGTAAATTGGTATTTGTAACAGATAGCCTGTATACAGATTGAGTGCCGATCGGTTCATTGCTACTTACAACCTACGCCAGCGACGACCATCTCGATCGATCAGTAATTCCGCCTCGGTTGGTTCCCATGTCCCTGCTTCGTATTGCGGAATTGTCGCGGGATCGGTGGGCGAATCCCAAACTGAGAGGGCTGGAGTCACTAATTGCCATGCAGCTTCTACTTCGTCGGCTCTAGTGAATAGCGTTTGGTCGCCCATCATGCAATCGAGTAAGAGGCGATCGTATGCGTCGGAAGTTGCTTGTAAGCCAAAGGAACCATAGGTAAAGTCCATATCTACAGAACGAGTTCGTAAAGTTCCCCCTGGCATTTTTACCTCAAAACGCAACGAGATTCCCTCGTTTGGTTGAATTCGCAGCGCCAAGATATTAGCGTTCATCTGCTGTGCTGCCGACTGAAATAACAAATTCGGCACTTCGCGGAAATGAATTGAAATCTCCGAGACTTTTTTGGGCAAGCGCTTACCCGTCCGCAGATAAAAAGGCACTCCCTTCCAACGCCAGTTGTCGATCAAAAACTTCATGGCAACAAACGTAGGAGTTGTAGACTGGGGATTCACCCCTGGTTCTTCTCGATAACCAGGGACGCGCTTGCCTTTCATCCACCCCGCACTATATTGTCCTCGCACTGCCGCACGTTCCAAATTCTGAATATCTGCTAGGCGAGTCGCTTGAATCGCCTTCATTTTCTCCGTACGGATTGAATCGGCATCTAGGGAATTAGGTGCTTCCATTGCTGTGAAGGCAAACAGTTGCATCAAGTGGTTTTGCAACATATCCCGCAATGCCCCAGAGCTTTCATAATATCCCGCTCTGTCTTCTACCCCGACTGTCTCGGCAACTGTAATTTGGACGTGATCGACAAACTGGCGGTTCCACAATGGTTCAAAGATGGCATTCCCAAAGCGAAATACCAGCAAATTTTGGACTGTTTCTTTGCCCAGATAGTGGTCGATCCGGTAGACTTGTTCTTCTTTACAAACTTGCTGCACGACGCGGTTGAGCGATCGCGCCGTTCCCAAATCCCGACCGAAAGGCTTTTCAATCATCAAACGGGTTTTGAGCGGATCTTTGAGCATTTCTGCTTTGCCCAACTGCTGGATGGCTTCTGCAAAAAATTTGGGCGATACGGATAAGTAAAATACGCGGTTGCCTCTGGTTCCCCGCTTTTCATCTAACTCTGCCAAAAAGTTTTTTAGCTTTTGATAGCTTTCGGGATTGTCAATATCTCCGGGGCAATAAAATATACCCTGAGAAAACTCTTGCCATAGGTCTTCCGAACCAATACCGTCAGAAAACTGCTCGATCCCCTCCCGCATTTGTTCGCGGAAGTAATCGTGACTCCATTCTCTGCGTGCTACGCCTACAATTGTAAATTCGGGTGGTAGGCGGCGTTCCCGTCTGAGTTTGTAGAGTGCTGGAACGAGTTTGCGCTGAGTCAGATCTCCCGACGCACCAAAAATGACTAAGATTTGCGGTTCGGGAACTCTCTGTTGTTGCAGCCCCACTCGTAAGGGATTTTCTAGCAACGTGACCATATGAGGGTTAAGGGGTAAGGGGTAAGGGGAAGAAGAGAGCTGAGGAAGCTGAGGAAGCTGAGGGAGCGTCGAAAGAATTTAATTATGAATTGCGAATTCAATTGACTCCCTATCTCCTCGCTCCTCGCTCCTCCTATACAGGTGACAGCTTAGCAACCTTCTCTTCCAAAGACTGCATCAGCGATTCAAAGGGTTTAATGAATTTGTCGATCCCTTCCACGAGTAATTCGTCCATCACTTGGTCGATATCGATCGCCACATCTGGATCTTTTAAGTTTTCAATTAACTTGTATGCTTCCTCGACATTTGACTCGACGCGATTTGCTACGTCGCAGTGGTCGGCACACGCATCAATCGTATTGGGTGGTAATGTATTGACTGTTTCAGGACCGATCAATTCGTCAACGTACATGACATCGCTGTAGTTAGGGTCTTTGGTACTGGTGCTAGCCCACAGCAATCTCTGAACGTTTGCGCCTTTGGCTGCTAATGCTTGCCAGCGATCGCTTTGAATAATTTTCTTGTATTCTTGATAAGCAATCTTAGCGTTGGCGATCGCGACTTTCCCTTTCACGGCTCTTAATTTTGCTTCTTTCTCAATCCGGTCTACGCCTGCTTTGAGGGCATCATCAATTTTCCCGTCAATATTAGAATCGATCCGCGACAGGAAGAAGCTAGCCACAGAAGAAATCTTACTAATATCCTTTCCTTCTGCCGCGCGTTTTTCTAAACCGCGAATATATGCCCAGGCTGTTTCGATGTAACTTTGAACTGAGAACAACAGCGTTACGTTGACATTAATCCCCTCAGAAATGACCTGTTCTACCGCTGGTAAACCTGCATCAGTCCCAGGAATCTTAATCATTACGTTATCCCGCCCGATCTCTTGATAGTAACGACGGGCTTCATTAATTGTCGCCTGGGTATCGTGGGCGATCGTGGGAGGAACTTCAATGCTGACATATCCATCTAGTCCGCCGGAAGCGTCATATACAGGACGCAAGATATCGCAAGCATCGCGGATATCTTTAAAGACTAGGGATTCATAAATTTTGTAAGTTGGCAACCCCGCCCGAATCCCTGCTTCGATGTCAGCATCGTAGATCGCATTACCCGCGATCGCTTTTTCAAAAATCGCTGGGTTAGAGGTGATCCCGCAAATACCTTGATTCTCAACTAAATTCTTCAGCTCTCCAGACTGAACTAAGTCACGGGTCAAATTATCCATCCAAATGCTTTGACCGTATTCTTTGATCTCTAGTAAATGATTTGTTGCCATAATATTTGTATTTCTCAACTCTTCATTGGTTTGCTAGATGGGGAGCGAGGAGCGAGAGATAAGAGAGCGGGTGATGGGTGGCTGGAATGTCTCCTTGTCTCCCTTGTCTTCCTTGTCCTTTCCCTAACCCCTAGCCCCTAACTCCTCATCCCTCTCATTGTGGTATGCGTGCCTGCGCCCGAATATTCTTTTCCTCTTGGGCTTGGGCGTGTCGCTGAATAAAGGACTCAACTAATGCCACGTCATCTTTACTACCAATAATCAACGGAGTGCGTTGATGCAGTTTTTCTGGCACGACATCCATGATGTCTTGGGTTCCCGTAATTGCTCTGCCTCCTGCTTGCTCGACCAAAAATGCTAAGGGAGCAGATTCATACAGTAGGCGAATTTTACCTTCTGGTTTTTTCACCGTGCCAGGGTAAAGGAACACGCCACCTTGCACTAAAATCCGATGAATGTCACCTACCATAGCTCCACTGTAGCGTGCGGTATAGCCTTCTGTGCGGTGGACGTAACGAATGTATTCTCGGATCGATTCGTCCCATTGCCAGAAGTTGCCTTCGTTGACGCTGTAGACCGAGCCGTGTTGCGGCAGTTGAATATTTTCTTCTGAAAGTATGAATTCTCCGAGGCTGGGATCGAGGGTAAAAGAATGTACGCCCTTGCCGATGGAATACACCAAGATGGTGCTAGGACCGTAGAGGATATATCCTGCCGCAATTTGTTTGCTTCCCAATTGCAGTAAGTCTTTTGCCTCTCCATCTAGATCGTTGCCTTCCTGCTGTCGGATGGCGAAGATCGATCCCAGACTCATATTAATATCTGTATTGGATGAACCATCGATTGGGTCGTAAAGCAAGGTATAACGACCAATCGGACAGTTTTCAGGAATGTAATATGGCTTTTCCATTTCCTCGGAAGCCAAGCGACAGACTAAACCACTCTGCTTGAAAACCGAGATAAAGACATCGTTGGCGTAGACATCCAACTTTTTGACTGATTCCCCCTGTACGTTCACGTCTCCGGTAAATCCCAGTACGCCTTCCATCAATCCCGCACGACTGAGGTGACGCGAGATTAACTTGCCAGCGAGGGCAATGCGACTCATTAAGGCGCTCAGATCTTGGGCATCAGCAGAAAAACTTTGCAACTGTTGTAGGACGTGTCGAGACAGTGTTGTACAATCCCGACCGAGTGCAGATTCGTAATCTATTGAGTGTTGGACAGCTTCAGCCATAACGATCGCTCTCTCTGTAGATGAGGGCATGTTGCAAGATTTACCAATAAGGCAGCACCCTGCACTACTATCTTAGGAACTGAATCTAATAGTGGAATCTGACTTTAGATAAACTATAGAAATCACTGCACCTTGCCATGCGCGATCGCCACAATCGTGTTGCTGAGCGATTACGAAATACTGCGATCGCAGCTCGATCTTCAGAGTCTTATTCTCAAACAATGCCGTCAAGCCATCAGTCTAGTTCTTGCCAAGAGCGATTGACAACATGCATTGAACTGATGACAAGAATTAGATCGAGCCAACTGCGATCGACAAAGCACCGACCAGCAATTATCAGTGTCAGATACTTAACTGGTCAGTGAAAGGGTTGACCCAAATTCAGATTTAAACTATTAATCTTGTTCCGAGTAGTTTCCTACAGAGCGGGGTGATTGTCACTACTCCTGACCAAATCTTGCCCTCACTCCGGCTCCGTTACGCCGATATCCACCGCCGCCACCGCCATTTTCTTCGCGGGGTTTAGCTTTATTGACTCGCAGCTGTCTTCCCATCCATTCTGCACCATCTAATTCAGCAATCGCTGATTCTTCTTGGGCATCCTCGTCCATGTCAACGAAAGCAAATCCGCGCATTCTGCCAGTTTCCCGATCCATCGGTAGGACAATGCGCTTGATCGCGCCATACTCTGCGAATACAGTTCTCAGGTCTTCTTCCGTAGCGCGGTAAGAAAGGTTTCCAACGTAGATAGTCATAATCGGTCGCGTAAGTCTGAACAGAGAGTCAAGTTCAGTCGGGAAATCGAACCTAAAAATTTGCAGTTTCGGCAAACACCAGATTTCAAATTTATCAGTAATCTAGCTTTCAAGATAGACAACCCCAGTCGGTAGCAGCTTCTCAAATTTAACCAGTTACAGGACTGAACTCACACTTACGCATATCATATCGTATGGTTTGTTTATCAAAGGTCTTCTGTATTACAAATACTGCCTAAAAAATTTCTGATAGTTATCATTTAATCTGTTAACTGTTAACAGTTAACAATCACCACTAGACCTCCTGCATGAATCAAAAAATCATGGATGTCATTCTGTTGGCGAAGCCTTCCCGAAGGGTACGCAACGCAGTGTAGTGAAGAATCTCCCAGATGTTTCGCTTCGCGTGTGGATGACAATTCAAGTATTCACGCAGGAGGTCTACTGTAGAGACGCGAAAGATCGCGCCTCTACGTAACTCTCTACCTCTAGTCGATAGAAATGCTTTGGGGACCGCTAGTTTTGCCGTTGCGATCGCCAGATGTGGAAGAATTGTAGCTGGAAGAATCAGACTGGCGATCGAGCCAACTTTTGACTGGATCGTCAGCTAGGCTGAGGCGCAGTACCCCAGAGACAAATCCTCCTAAAAAAGAAACTGGGTGCTGTACCAATTCCTTAAAAATAGGTGCTAGTTCGTCTACAAACATATTTGAATTTCCTCTATGCGTGGCTGCATCTGTACTGTTTGAAATTCTAGCTCTTTATAGAATTGGGAGTCGGGGAGAAGAGAGCTGAGAGAGCTGAGGGAGAGTCGTGGAGTTGGGGGAGAAAGAAAATTCAAAATTCAAAATTTTCCTACACCCCACACTCTACACCCTTTCTTCACTGTCAACTGTCTTCACGTAGCTTGCTTCTCTGCAGGAGTAGTGTAGCGCAGCGTTTACCGTTAACCATCAACTACCAACTACCAATTACCAATCCCTACTTACCTTCTACTTGAGGAAAGAGGCATTTATCTGAATCGCACCCTGCTGGACCTGCTTCATCTAACTCTTGAGCATCATAGCGGCTGAGGGCAGTATAAAAATCATGCACTTGCCGTCGGGAATGCACTTGTTGCATTAATTCTTCGTACTTAGCCTTGGTTATCGGTTCAAATGGCAAGCGGGGAAAAGTTTGTAAGTCGTCAAATCTAGCTAGTAAGGCAGCACTAATATAGCCTTCATCGTTTTGAATGGCTTCATAAATCCGCGTCCCTAATGCTTCTACCTCGTTTTCTCGTAACTCAATTGTTGCGGACGTATTATGAGTGACATAGTATTTCTGCACTTGCATGTAGAAATCCATCTGGGCTGGAGCGCTAAATTTGCTAATTTCAATTTCATCAGCACCAGGTAAATCTGCCCAAGGCACGGCGACAGGAATTTCTACCAACCACTCCATACAACGAGGATCGAAGGGATCGTTCAACAAATTGCCATTTTCATCTTTGTCCGATTGGGAAGGAATGACAGCATAACCATAATCAATGCAAGCTAGTGCCACTGGATCGTTTTTGCGGAAGGTAATCCGACGAATAAAACGTTGGGCTTTAGGGGGATGCCAGCCAGGAGACGCGCCAGTCAGTAGAGATTTAGTCCCGCTAGGTTGGACTGTGGTACAACGATTAGGGCGTTTAATGTGATGGCGATCGCAATACTCCCATACAACGCGAAACACGATATCGCGCCAACGGCTGAGATACTCCCGTTCTTTGGTTCTAAAATACTCACCTAAATTCTCAATTCCGAATTCTGCCGGTCTTCCTTGTTCCCACCACCGCAACCAATCTACGCCAAAAGCGCGGACGAAGAAATCGAATAGTCCCGTGAAAGAAACACCCACAATTGGGTCTAATTCCCGACTGAATTGATAGCGGGGTTCGAGAAATTTGTGGTTCAACAAAGAAGCGACAGATAATGCCCCTGCCGTAAAAGCTTCTTCTTGTTCTTTGTCATTTTTGGGTTCGATTTGATTTAAATGAACTTCCGATAAGTTGCAGTGGAAATCAGCACCGTGGATCTCGCCGCATGGATTCAAACCATATCTTGAAAGCCTATGTTCTAGTTCTGAAGCTATTATTTCAGGATGGCGATCGCGCAACCAATTTTGAGCTTGTTCTTTTGAGTTTGTGTATGTTTTGATAAATTCTTGTTTTAGCTCTTGGCTAGTCAAAATATCTGCATTACTACGGGCGATCGCTTCTGGCGCATATTGAATCGCTCCTTCACCAGAATAATATTGACTGCGAACGGCGTTAATACATTCTTCTAAAGTTGGTTTTTGATGAAATACGCGGGTATGATTTGCCATTCTCAACGCATCGCGTTCGGGATCGATCCGCCAATTACCATTTTCATCTTGTTGCCAAAGGTTATTTTTAGCATTAGCAAATAATTCATCATTGCTAGTACCTTGGCGCATCCCTGCACTATTGTGAGTTAGGTAGCCATCACAATAAAAACAGTGAGCTTCTTCTACTTCGATATCGTAGGTTTGCACGCAGTCGTAGCTTCCCAAAGCATTTACTGTAACTGGAATATCGAGACAAATATCTGATTCAGCAACGTAGCGTTCGTAATTAGCATCCACATCGCGAGAACCTTGAAATCCCATGCCTCGCATCTCACTATAGCTATATACCTCACGCATTAGCGAACCAGGTATAGTAAATCCATACATCTTCAGTCCTTGGCGTAATTCACCTTTGACTGAATGCAGTGCAATTAAGGCATTATATTGATTTTTTAAAGCAGGTATTGTGACATTGTATTTTACTTGCCAATTTTCTATTTGCGGACGAGTTAGCTTTACTCTTCCAGCAATTCCCAAACTGGAAAGAACAGCAGCTACTTGTCTAGCAAATGAGCGATAAACTGTTGTCACTAAATGAGGTGGTCTATTATTAATTGCACCATCACTGTCCATTAAACCTGCTAGATAAGCAGCTCTGATGTCAACCGAACCTTGCAAAATAAAATCAGGAATTTCTATCGCTTTATTCGGTTGTTTGATGTATTTATGGAAATATTCAGCTAAGCGAATAGAAGTGACACGCGATCGCAGTGTATTTTCATTTGAGAGCAGTACATGCGTTACCTTGAGTCCAAATAAAGCTAGAGCGCGATCGATCTTATCGTGAATTTTGGCAGCGAGTTTTTCATCTAAGCTGCTACAAGCCCAAGAAATTGCTCCATAAGGTTTTCCATGCTTATTTCTACCTAAACTAACATATCCATCACCATGAGTCAGACCAATTAGCCATGCCACGTCAGGAGTTAATTCGGGAATACTAATTGGGCTAGCATTTCTACTTTGAATCGGTCGTTTTGTAGTAAAATCTTGTGGCAATTGAGTCACAGTACCAGGAAGAACCTGAGCATTGTGCATGAGGCGATCGCCTTCTACTAAATCTCCAATTCGCTGCCAATTAATCTTACCTTTAGCATCAGCTAAAACGGCAATACGATGATTTAAAGTAGCGCGGGGAAAAGTACCATTTGTCTCAATTTCGTAGACTTCTTGAACGCCTTGGTCAAATTTATCAATCACATGTCGAAAACCAAGTGGAGTTTGTACCAAATCTCCAATTTGGATATCTCGAATTGGTATAAGTCCTTTTGATGTATGTACTAAAGCATCTTCAGGTAAACAGCGGCGAACATTGCCTGCGACAACTACAACAGCAGCTTCATCTATTAATAAACAACACTCAACTGAATTCAGTTTTCTGCCTACAGCTTTATTTAAAATTGCCGCACAGCGTTGATACAATTCTGGCAATTTAATCGGGTTAGCAACGCCGCCAAAGCCTTTTAAAATTTCCCCTGCGGGACGGATGTTACTTAAATTGACGCTAACATGTACGATACCCGAAAAGGCATCGTTAGTTGATAGTTCTAACAAAGTTTGATAGGACTTAACCCAACCTCGACGGCTATCACCCACAAGAATATTGACGATATTCCCTTCGATTTGTACTTCTGTCTCTTCTCTCCGTTCTGAAGCGGGATTTGTGCCAATTTCTCCTTCTACAGTGACGTGGAGGCGGTTGCGAATTACAGGCAATTGGTTAATGTACTGGGGTTCGAGGATTGCACCCGTACCGCAGCCCATCATTGCCAAGTCCATCATCAAGCCAAAAGCCCGCCAGTCTACCACGTTGGTAGAAGTACAGTTATAAGCGCCAGAAAAGTTTTCTGGGCGAGAAATCCATTCCGTACCTCCTACCCACAGCCAGCGTCCGCTTGGGAGAGATTTCATCTCCTTTTGCATTTTTTCGAGAATAGCGGCTTCTGCTGGGGTGAGTTTACCCAATTCCACTAGCCCGCGCAGGGTGCGATCGCATACTTGTTCCCAAGTCTCGCGCCCACCTCCTATCCGCCGACTATACGTTCTGAAGAAGACTGGATTTGCAGCTGGGGCAGTTTCGGGAAACTGGGTGGTTTGGGTTAAGCGCTGTAGCTCTCGCACCATAGTAGAGTCGTGATAAAAAAAGGTTTTGCTGAAGAAAAAGCCCTGGATGTTCAAGGCAATAGATTAAGACTATACGCGATTTACATATAGTGGTAAAGATTGAAAAATTACTCAATCTGCGCTAGCTCTAGGGCAAGAATAAGAAAAGTTAAGTTTTTACATGCACGGGTACTAACCCAAAGGCAATGAACCGCGCTAGCAAGTCACGTAGAATAGACAGCCGTAACAAACTTGGCACTTGGAACTTTTGCCCTGGATTGAGGGCTTTAGCAAGAATTTGCTTTTGGATTAAAGACTGAAACACTTGGATACATCGCGTGGGTAACTCACGACGACGCTGAACTTTGGCTAAGTCCTGTAGCTGCAATCTACCAGTTCTTAGTGGTTCGCTCAGCAGGTTTGCCGCGACTACGGCATCTTGAATCGCATAGTTGATCCCTACTCCACCAACGGGTGACATGACATGAGCAGCGTCACCAATTAATAGTAAGCCAGAACTATACCATTGCGGTAGGCGGTTCGACTCAACCGAGAGAAATGCTACTTGCGACCACTCTTTGAGTAATTCCACGCGATCGCTAAATTCCGGCACTACCTCAACAATAGACTTTCTCAACGCCTCCAATCCCGCCGCCCGCAAATCTTGGTAGCCACCTTTAGGAATGACATAGGCAATCTGCCAGGAATCATCGCGATCGATCGTTACTAAAATATGACCGCTACCGATACGACCATTCAACCCTTCTGGTTCATCCGGTCGGCGCGGAAGACGAAACCACAGCACGTCCATAGGTGGCGAGGTCTCAATTGGCTTAAATCCAGCTAGTTGACGTAGGCGGGAATGACGACCATCTGCACCAACTGTAAGCTGCGCCCTGACTTCATGCCAACCGCCATGTCCGCGATAGCGCACGCCTCGGACTCCTCCATCTGCCACAATTAATTCTTGTACGTTTGCGCCCAACACGAGTTGAAAGTTGGGATACTGTTTTGCCTCCTCGGTGATAAATTCCAAAAATTTTACTTGGGGCATCACTGTGATGTACGGATAGCGTGTTTTCAAGTGACTGAAATCAGCTATTGGGAAAGTTTTCCCATCTGTGCGAATACTCAGCTGGCGTAGTTTGGTGTGGCGCAGCTCAAGCAAGCGATCTGCTAAGCCTAATTCTGCCAAGATCTCCATCACAGACGGGTGAATGGTATCACCCCGAAAGTCGCGATCGAAATCTTTGTGTGCTTCCAGCAGCATCACAGGTATACCTTGACGTGTCAACAGCAGCGCCAATACTGCTCCTGCCGGACCACTGCCCACAATACAGCAGGTTGTCGTTTGTCGGTCTAAAATGTCATGCTGCGGGGATACAGCATCAGTTGGCGATTTGGGAGTTATATCGTTCGTCATCTCAAAAACTCCTTAAAATTTTCAAAATCATTGGACTTGTTTTTGATTGATTGGTTAATCAAAAAGACCCGAAAAAATGTCCTAAAGCTGAATTGCGTGAATTATTCCTACCCCGTATTCCTACTCATCTATGGGAACAACTAATGTCCCTTGTAAGAAAACTTTGACCGCAGTTTCTACCATCACTTCTGCACTAAGCTGCTGTGCGTCGGGTTGCATGAAGACCTCCCGCGTTAGTAAATATGCCACAAAAGAACCAGCGAAACAGCGTGCTGCTGCGTTTGGATTCATCGGTTTGAGTACGCCAGCAGCCATCTGTTGTTCTAAATAACCAGACAAGAAAGCCACCGAACGACTAGGACCAATTCGATTTACTATTTCTGCAACGTGCGGCTGCCGAATTGCTTCTCCCATGATGAGTTTGAATAGAGCCAGCGATGTAGGATTTTCAGCCATTCTGAGAAAAGCATGACCGAACAGAGTTAACACATCCTCTATTGGTTTGGTCATTAACTCATCGCTATGGCTCAGTAGTTGCAGTAAAGGTAAGCGTTGTTCGATAACTTGCTCAAACAGATCGCTTTTATCCTTGAAATAGTGATAAATCAACCCAGGGGAACCAATACCGGATGCAGCAGCAATATCTTTATTAGTTGCTTTCTCAAAGCCTTTGCTAGCAAAAACTTGTAAAGCACCATCAATAATTTGCTGTCGCTTATCCTCAAAATCGCGATCGTCGCGTGGGGGCATTGTTCCGTCCTAAGTAAGTCAAAAGTTAAAAGTCAAAAGTCAAAATATTGAAACTCTATTTTCAGAATAACATTGATTGACTAATCAATCAAAAAATTGACATGATTTTACAAAAAAGTATAAATTCATACAAATAATCGTGGTTTTGAGTCAGTGCGATCGCGGCAGGTAATATATGGTACTTGTAGGCGATCGCTCTTGCTTGCAGTTACTAAGTATCTACCTTTAGTCTTTTTCCTCAATTTTCAATAAAGAATTACGATGTTAAAAATTATGCCAAATAGACAAAGAGATTGGTCGAGCTATAAGGCAGTTAGAACGATGCCAATATTTTGCCTAGTTTTTTTAGGATCGTGTAGCGATCGCAAACCTGATGTATCGATCTCTAGCCAGTCTTCCCAGCAACAGACATCTACTTCATTGCTAAAAACTACCTATCCTAAATCGTATCCACTGAAACTACAAACAATAGGTGAATTTCATGGAAATGAAGTTCAAGCAAAATCGGGAGAACAATGGCTGGGACTGTTTGCTACACCAAAAGGTTTTGAGTTATTACCAACAAAGATTATGGTGAATACCGTTCGCGATTACGTTATCGACTTAGATGAAACGAAAAAAAAACTGGAAAAAAAGTTATCACCAACCAAAAAAGTCAACCTATTTTTTTAGTTAAAGGTACAGCTTATCTCAAGCCAGGGATAGTTAAAACTGTGTTTTCAGAGCAGCAGTATTTGACTCCTAACAAAGTTCTCAATCTGAGTTTGAATAGCGCAATAGATAGTGACTATCAGATAGCAATTGAAGATAAACAAAATCTCGAAAATAAAGAATTTTCATTTGAACGTCAGAGTAACACTAAAACTAGGAAATATATTTTTTCGGTTTCTGATAATTCTTCTATTAATCAAAATTTACAAGAATTTAAACATCATTATAGTAATAACGAACTACCCAGCGATCGCAAACCTCCCTCAGTTTTTTGGGCAGGCGATTTAGATAGGGATGGAAAACTCGACTTACTTATCGAGTCGGCAAGTCATGCTAATGTCTCCAGTCTCACATTATTTTTATCTTCACCTGCAAAAGAGAATAAATTATTAGAACCAGTAGCTCAATTTGTGACTCAAGGATGTTAGCGATCGATAGCAATAGATAATTAGAGCGATCGTTCTCCTCGCAGACATTAAAATTTAGAAAGGCTAAGAATCAGCTGTATTCACCAAAGACGAATGACGAATGACGAATCACAGTACTTGTTCTACCTCCACCTTGCGCTATGGCAAAATATTAAATAATTCACTGCATTCCGTCTTCCCGACATGACAGCAACCATTCCTAACCTGCCTAGCCTCTACGACCCCTTCACCACTGAAGCCAAGTGGCAAAAGTTTTGGGAAGACAACCAAGTGTATAAAGCAGACCCCCAGCGCGGCGGGGAACCCTACTGCATCGTCATTCCTCCTCCAAACGTGACTGGTAGCCTCCACATGGGTCACGCCTTCGATAACACGCTGATAGATTCCCTGATCCGCTACCATCGCATGAAGGGATACAATGCCCTATATCTCCCTGGAACCGACCACGCCAGTATTGCAGTTCACACAATTTTGGAAAAGCAACTGCAAGCAGAAGGCAAAACCCGCTACGAACTCGGACGGGAGAAATTTCTCGAACGCGCTTGGCAGTGGAAAGACTCATCTAAGGGTACAATTGTCGGTCAACTGCGCCGCTTGGGAGTTTCCGTAGATTGGTCGCGGGAACGCTTCACGATGGATGAAGGCTTAAACAAAGCAGTTATAGAAGAGTTTGTCCGATTTCACGAAGAAGGACTAATTTATCGCAGCAAATATTTAGTAAACTGGTGTCCCGCCACTCAGTCAGCAGTATCCGATTTAGAAGTAGAAAATAAAGAAGTCAACGGGCATTTATGGCACTTCCGCTATCCATTAACTGATGGATCTGGATCTGTAGAAGTAGCAACAACGCGACCGGAGACAATGTTAGGCGATACGGCTGTCGCGGTAAATCCAAATGACGATCGCTACAAACATTTAATTGGTAAAACCCTAACTTTACCAATTATGCAACGAGAAATTCCGGTAATTGGTGATGAATTTGTCGATCCTGAATTTGGAACGGGTTGCGTTAAAGTGACTCCCGCCCACGACCCGAACGATTTTGAGATGGGTCAGCGTCACGATCTGCCGTTTATTAATATTATGAATAAAGACGGTACGCTGAATGAAAATGCGGGAGATTTTCAAGGACAAGATCGATTTGTTGCCCGTAAAAATGTTGTCAAACGGTTAGAAGCCGATGGATTTCTCGTCAAAGTAGAAGAATACAAACATGCTGTACCGTATAGCGATCGCGGTAAGGTTCCGATTGAACCCCTACTTTCAACGCAGTGGTTCGTCAAAATTCGTCCTTTAGCCGATCGCACTCTATCATTTCTAGACGAGCAAAATTCGCCTCAGTTCGTTCCCCAACGTTGGACGAAGGTTTATCGCGACTGGCTAGTTAAACTCAGAGATTGGTGTATTTCGCGTCAACTGTGGTGGGGACATCAAATTCCGGCTTGGTATGCTGTCAGCGAGACAGGTGGAGAAATTACTGACAATACGCCGTTCGTTGTCGCACGAAGCGAAGCAGAAGCACGGGAAAAAGCTAGCGCACAGTTTGGTGCAGATGTCAAGCTGGAACAAGACCCAGACGTATTAGATACGTGGTTTTCTTCGGGATTATGGCCCTTTTCTACTTTAGGCTGGCCCGATCGCACTGAGGACTTAGAATTTTACTATCCTACCGCTACCCTAGTCACGGGATTTGACATTATCTTCTTTTGGGTGGCAAGAATGACTATGCTAGGGGGGCATTTTACCGGACAGATGCCGTTCAAGGATGTTTACATCCACGGGTTGGTATTGGATGAAAATGGTAAGAAAATGTCCAAGTCAGCGGGAAATGGGATCGATCCGCTGTTACTAATGGATAAATATGGGACAGATGCCTTACGCTACACCTTGGTGAAAGAAGTTGTCGGCGCGGGACAAGATATTCGGTTGGATTACAATCGTCAAAAAGATGAATCGGCTTCTGTGGAAGCTTCCCGCAACTTTGCCAATAAATTGTGGAACGCCGCCCGATTTGTAATGATGAATTTGGATGGCAAAACCCCGCAACAATTAGGTGTAGAGGCGTTGCACGCAACGTCTCTACAATTGTCCGATCGCTGGATTCTCTCTCGCTACCACCAGGTGGTCAAACAATCTACAGATTACATTGATAATTACGGATTGGGAGAAGCGGCAAAAGGTTTATATGAATTCATCTGGGGCGATTTCTGCGACTGGTATATCGAATTAGTCAAATCGCGGCTATTTCAGAAAGATGCCGAGGGCGCAGCGTCGCGGCTGGTAGCACAACAAACTCTTGCCTACGTTTTAGAAGGTATACTCAAACTCCTGCATCCCTTTATGCCTCATATTACTGAGGAAATTTGGCACACGCTGACGCAATCAGAAGAGGGGCAGAGTATATCCGTACAACCATATCCAGAATCAGATGCGACTCTAATTGACTCAGAATTAGAGCAGCAATTTGAATTGTTAATTGAGGCAATTCGTACCCTGCGCAACCTACGGGCGGAAGCAGGAATTAAGCCAGGGGTAAAGGTAAAAGCGGTAATGCAAAGTGAAAGCGATCGCGAACGCCAAATTTTGACAAGTAGTGAATTGTATATTCAAGACCTTGCCAAAGTCGAGTCACTGACGATAACTTCAGCTTTAGAAACAGCATTAGAACCTGCGATCGCCGATGTTGTCGGTACGGTACAAGTCCTAATTCCTTTGGCGGGAGTTGTTGATGTTGTCGTACTCAAAGCTAAGCTAGAAAAAAGCCTTAGTAAAGCCCAAGCTGAAGCTAAATCTCTCTCGGCGCGACTATCTAACCCTACCTTTGTTGATAAAGCCCCTGCTGATGTCGTCCAAGGCGCTAAGGATGCTTTAGCCGAAGCAGAAAAACAGATTGAAATTCTCCAAGCCCGATTGCGTTTGTTGAAATAGAGACAAGGGGGACAAGGAGGACAAGGGGGACAAGGGAGACAAGGAGCAACTACCAATTACCAACTACCAACCACCGACATCCCACACCCCATACCCCACACCCTTTCTTCACTCACCACTCACCACTCACGATGTTCTACCTCGCTCAAATTATCAAGTACGGTATCTCTGGTAAGTTAGGCTTAAAATTGCTGGCAAGTCAGGAAGCAGAACATACTTGGGTATTGGTAAGCGATCGCAGCGCTATTCTCGATGTGGAAACTACGATTGGCGATCGCTGTCCTTTTACCCTGGCTGAGGGTTTGTTGGTATTAGCAGAACTCTCGCCTGATTGCTGCCAAGTTTACAGCCTTCACAATGCTACGGATTGGGTGATTGAATTAGTCCAAACCTATCTCACTAGTGGCATTACTCCATTATTTTTGCAACAAGAAATGGAACGGGCAGAAAAATGGCGACAAACCCTAACTTTACAGACGCAAGAGTTATCTCGACGGGCGTTAGAAGTGGAAGCTAGACGAGAACAAATTCAGGCTTTGGAAACGAATGTGAGGCGAGAACAAGAGGAAGATGAACCTGGGTAAGTCGTAAGTCGTAAGTCATAAGGTGGGCAATGCCCACCTTGTTTTTAAACCTTTGCGGGTGGTAACACTAGCCGATCGCGCGCATCTGGTTTATAACCGTTGCTGTAATTATCTTCTGGTGTAATTAATAATTCCCGCAACAAACGGGCGATCGCCTTTTGCGTTAACTGGCTGGCGAGTTGCTGCCCAATCTTTTGAGTCTCTGGTTTTGTCAACACCTGTGTTAATTGCGGAATTAATTGTGCCGGGTCGAAACCACGAGTTTCTTGTAAAATTCCCCAAATACGCTTAATATGCTCCAAAGTTTGCTGTTGCTCGGAAGAAGCACCTGGAGTTTCATGAATTGCCATTGCCAAACGATTTCCCAAGGGAACGCGATCGAATGTATCTCGCAGCCTGGATGTGACGGCGTGTAAGGTATTTCGACTCACAGCATCTACACTCTTAACGATCTCATCTACCAGGCGATCGCGAATAAAAGCCCCGCGTTCGGATGAGAGAAAATCAATCATTTGATTCAAGACAATATTAAAGTCATAGTCCTGATTGCCACGGGCATTGCGTAACAAGTTTTCTAAGCGATTCCAGCGGAACGTCCCTTCTTTAAACAGCAAATCTTTTAATGATGCGCGCAACTCTGGCGCGGGATCGATCAACAAACGCTTTGCAACGTAAGGATAAGCGGCACTGAGAACTTTAAAATCAGGTTCGATCCGAATGGCAATTCCTTCTAACGTCACCAGAGAGCGAATGATCAAAGCGTAATATGCTGGGACGCGGAAAGGATATTCGTACATTAAATTCGACAGTTCGTCAGTAATACTTTTAATATTTAATTCCGATACGCTAGCACCCAAGGCGGCGTTAAATACCTTAGCAAAAGCAGGGACGATGGGTGTTAAATCTGTATCTGGAGTCAAAAACTCCAGTTTCACATAGTCCTGTGCTAAAGAGTCAAAATCACGATTTACCAAGTGGACGATCGCTTCAATCAATCCGTACCTTTGGGCTGGCTTGATCTCGCTCATCATGCCAAAGTCTAAATATGCCAACTTCCCATCGGGCGTAGCAAGTAAATTCCCTGGGTGAGGATCGGCGTGGAAAAATCCGTTTTCCAATAGCTGACGCAGCGAACACTGCACCCCAACTTCAATGATGTGTTGGGCATCTATTCCTTGGGCGCGAATCGCTTCTACCTGCGTCAGCTTCGTTCCGGTAATCCACTCCATCGTCAAGACTCGGCGCTGGGTGTATTGCCAATAGATTTTGGGGACGTAAATATCTGGTAAATATCCGTAGTATTCGGTAAAACGTTCGGCGTTTTCGCCCTCCTGAACGTAGTCCATTTCTTCAAAAATGCGATATCCAAACTCGTCGAGAATATCGACTAAGTTACTGCGGATGCGCTTAAAAGTTTTGTTTGCCCAAGCTGCCAGACGACGAATGATATATAAGTCAATAGTAATGCGATCGCGTAAGTCTGGGCGCTGTACCTTCACCGCCACATCTTCCCCAGTCTTTAGCTTACCCTTATACACTTGCCCTAAAGAAGCAGCAGCAATCGGATTGGCAGACAGTTCGGCATAAATTTCTTCGGGAGTTTGCCCCAATTCCTCTTGAATAAAACGGTAGGCGATCGCATTATCAAAAGGTGGTAGCTGATCTTGCAGTTGTGTTAGTTCCTCTAAATATCCAGGTGGAACTAAATCGGGGCGAGTAGAAAGAGCTTGACCGATTTTGATATAAGCTGGACCAAGTTGCGTCAACAATTCTCTTAACTGAACTGCCCTACGCTGCTGCATTTTTAAGCTGCGTCCCCATTGCTTATCCCACCACAAACCAAAAGCAAAGGAAAAACAGGGCAGCAGAACCGCAAAAATTCTCCCAATAACCTGAAAAGGACGACGACTGTAATATGCAGCGATCGCTTCCGGTTCGTATCTTAATGCAAATTCCGGCTCGATCGAGCTGTGTCCAATTTCTGTAGCGTGTCTTGGCACAACATCTGTGCTAGTCACGGGGCTATCTGTCGTTACTTCTACGTAACTGTTCCCTGTTTGGCTGTCCAACTGCTGAGGATTTGGGGAAACCTGCTTCACATTCATGAATTTGGTGACGCTTGGGCGTGAGTTTGCTAACTATTGTAACAATTTGTTACCTAAAAAGTTGTCGCAATACCCGAAGGCTACCGGACTTAAGATAGAAATTTGCTATCACTCCGATAGCGATCGCACTGCACCAACGTCATCATTATCGCTTTTTAGTTCAGTAAAGTAATCCTACTGATGACGGGCAAGTTTTGGAGATTCTATCGGTGGTTTGCTGTTGAGGATACCCGTTCTTACCCATCTTTATTTTCGATCGCGCAAAGACGCAAAGACGCAAAAGTACTCTTAGCGCCTTAGCGTTTTTGCGTGACATTTGCTCTGACAATCAAAAATAACGAATGACTAATGGCATACAACATTTCTGCTAGCCTGTAAATTAAAGCTAGCTTGGTATAGCAATGTATATACTTATTGGCGGCGCGGGCTTAGTTGGGCTAAATTTGGCACAAAAGCTTGTAGAGTTAGGGCATACGGTTGCAATTATTGATTGCGATCCTAATGCCTGTCGTTATGCCCGCGAACAAGTGGGGGTGATGGCTTTTGAAGGGAGTGCAGTCAATACAGAAGTGTTGTTAGAAGCAGGGATTCGCAAAGCTGACTCTGTGGCTGCTGTCCTCCGTCAGGATGCTTTAAATTTAGCAATGGTCACTCTTGCCAAGCACTACGGAGTCTCTCATATTTTGGCGCGGATGCGTCACCGCGATTTTGCCGAACCGCTACGTCTTGCTGGAGCTAATCATATTATTAGTACTGTAGAGCTGGCAGTCTCTACAATGGTAAATGCGATCGAGTATCCCCAAGTGGAATCGATGATGCATTTCGAGCAGGGACAAATTGAAGTATTGAAACTCGCACTTCCTAATAATTGCTACGTTGTCGGTCGTAGCGTTGCCGAAATTGCTCAGGATCGAAGATTTCCCACAGGCTCTTTAATTATTGGTTATCAAGCCCACCCTCATGAAGATTTAGTCATACCTAATGGTAGTACAATACTAGAACCGGATTCAACTGTATTAATCGTGACGAAACCAGGCTCGCTACATCAAGTCATCGATTTTATCGAAGGTTGTCGGTAACTAATTTTCATGAGAATATATCCATTATTTTGCTTACTTGTATCTGTTTTTTTTCTGTATTCCTGTACGTCACCAAGTCCGTCGCAACAAGCTAATTCTCCACAGAAAGCTTCATCTCAACAAGTAGTAAATGTAGATGAAAACTTTAAAAGAGTAGCAGGTAAAACTGTCTACGTTCCTGTCTACTCTCATATCTATCACGATGATGGGAAAAAGACTTTTAATTTAGCAGCTACCCTTAGTATTCGTAATACCGATTTGGCAAATCCTATTGTCATTACCTTTGTTCGCTACTACGATACAAATGGAAAGTTAGTCAGGCAATATTTAGAGCAACCAATTCAAATTGATGCTCTAGCTTCTACAGATTTTGTCATTGATACAACCGATACGAGTGGAGGATCGGGAGCTAAATTTCTTGTGGAATGGATAGCTCAAACAGAAATTTCTGAACCTATTATTGAAGCAGTTATGATTGGTAGCGGCTACCATCAAGGCATTTCTTTTATTAGTCCAGGTAAAGTCATAAAATCAGATAACAATAAATAGCGAAATACAATCAGCTAACAAAATTAGAAGTAAAGTCTTACTGCTCCCTGATAACTGTCAATCGTCTTCTAGGCTTAGTAGTTGTTCGTCAAGCTTTTGCAAGCGCGATCGCGCAATCTCTTCTGAAAGAATTTGCTTGCGGATTGCATCGTTCAGCGCTCCTTTTTCTGCTAATAATAAGCGACGACGAATAGCATCGAATTTAGTGAGATTACCTACAGTAGCGTCTAACTCATTTGGGCGGCGATTGTAGATTTCTCGCAAGGCTTTTTCTGCCCCTGCTACTCTTACCTGATAAGCCGATCGCATCTCTTCATAAACAGCTTTTGGTAATACTCCTGACCTCAACAAATTATCTAATTCATCTTGTGCTGCTTTAGCCGTCATCAACTGTGCTTGTAATTGTTCAGTCTGTTGACGAGAAGTGGATAAAGGGGACAAATGTAAACGTTTGACTAACCAAGGTAAACTCAAACCTTGCCCAATTAGAGACAGCAAAACCGTACCAAATACCAAAGTAATCAACTGCGATCTCTCTGCCAATGCACTTGGTAAACTGAGGGCAAGCGCCATTGACAGCGATCCTTTGATGTTACCGAAAAATAAAACGTGCTGCCAGCGCCACGGAACCGGACGGTCGAACCAACGCACTAAAGCTAACAGTCCATAAACAGAGATAATACGTGCCACTTGGCAAGCAAAAACTGCTAGCAATACGGCAGGTAGGGTTTGCCAGAGAGTTATCAAGTCAATTTCTATGCCGATAAGCAGAAAAATGAAGCTGTTAACAGCAAAACTAGCGCATTCCCAAAAACTTAACAAAGTTAATTTATTAGAAGCCGATACATGACTAGCAAGCCCAATCGTGCCGAAAATTAATCCTGCAACAACTACAGCCACTCCACCAGAAACTCCCAAAACCTGACCGATTTGAAAGGTTCCTAGTGCTACTGCTACTGTTAGTAAGATGCTACTGAGTGGATCGTCTAATCGAGCTAGCAAACCCGTGCTACCCGTACTTAAATAGCCCAATCCTAACCCTACTAAAATACTGCCGGCGATCGCCACAAAAAGTTGTTGCAATCCACCCAAAACTGAGAATGAGCCAGTAGTATTGACATTCAAAACTAAGTTAAATAAAACCAGCGTGAGGATATCATTAAATAAAGTTTCCCCCTCAACAATTGTGGATAGTCGAGAGGGTACTGGCACTTCTTTGAAGACGGCAATCACAGAAACAGTATCCGTGTTTGCCAAAATCACTCCAACTAGTAACGCTGGTATCCAAGTCAATCCCAGTCCGAATTTCAGCACTAGTGCTATAATTCCAGCAGCGATAACGACTCCCGGTCCTGCTAGGAGAGCAATCGGTTTAACAGTGTTACGCAGACGGCTAATATCAGTGTTGATAGCTGCCTCAAACAGGAGAATTGGCAAAAACAAATTCAAAACTAGAGAGGCATCTAAACCAATACGTTGAGGTAAAAGTTGGGTAATAGCTAAACCAGCTAATACTAAACCTGCAACGTAAGGCATTCGCAACCAACGAGATAGTAAAGCCACGCCAGTCGCAACCAGTAACAGGATAATTAAGACAGTAACTAACTGAGCGACTTCCATTTAAATTAAAGTCAAAAGTTAAAAGTGAGAAGTCAAAAGAGCAAACGTGCAATATTGACTTGTGCCAGATGAGATTTGTCAAAGGTCGTCCAACACTCCTCGACTCGTATTGTAATTTGCAACTTATCGTAACAGAAGTTAGCAGCCCACCTTTAACCACCAACTACCAACTACCAATTACCACTCGATCTATTAATCCCCTGCCAATCTTGGCTAAAATTCATGAGGTGGCAAGTATGCGATCGCCCTCACGATATAGCCCTTCATGTTAATCTCCCTCCAGATTGAAAACTTTGCTTTAATTGACCAGCTGGAGTTGGAATTCGGCACTGGTCTGAATGTCCTCACAGGCGAAACTGGTGCTGGTAAATCGATTATTTTGGATGCGATCGATGCAGCTTTGGGTGGAAAAGTCAATAGTCGCGCTATCCGCACGGGAACCAATCGCGCCTTGATTGAAGCGACATTTCGATTGGATAAAGATTTGGCTGACTGGCTAATTACAGAAGAAATCGAACTACTTGACGATAATTCCTTAATATGCAGTCGCGAGTTAACCGTAGCTCAAAATAGCCTCCGCAGCCGATCGCGAGTCAATGGGGTACTCGTCAACCGCCAGCAAATGGCACAACTACGCGATCGCTTGGTAGAAATTACTGCCCAAGGGCAAGCCGTACAAGTAGGACAAGCAGCCCAAGTACGAGAATGGCTAGATTTATATGGTGGTACAAGTCACTTTCAACAACGGGAAGTTGTCGCAACTGCCTATACCGCATACCAAGAAGTTAAAACTAATTTAGAAAAACGGCGACAGTCCGATCGCCAGCGGTTGCAACAAATTGACTTACTAACTTATCAAGTCAAAGAATTAGAAACAGCTAGTTTGGGCGAACCAGACGAACTAGAACAACTGGAACAGGAACGCCAACGCCTCAGCCATGTTGTAGAACTACAACAGTCGAGTTACAAAGTCTATCAAGTCCTCTATCAAAATGAGAATGACGGACAAGCCAGCGCCGACTTGCTAGCAGACGCGGAAGCTACGCTGACAGATATGGTGCAATATGACATCCAGCTACAACCAATCCTCGATTTAGTGGGCGAAGCACTAGCAGCAGTCACGGAAGCAGGACGGCAGATCGGTGCTTATGGAGAAAGTTTAGAATCCGATCCGCAGCGGCTAGAAATCGTTGAATCCCGCATTCGCGAATTGAAACTCGTGTGCCGCAAATACGGTACTCTCCCAGAAGCGATCGCCTACTACCAAAAAATTCAAACAGAACTCGCCGAACTCAACGACAGCGAACAATCGATTGAAGCCTTGGAACAACAGGAACGAAAATATCTGGATCGACTGTTGCAGGAATGCGATCGACTCACCCAACTGCGCCAGCAAGCCGCCGCCAAACTCGAAGCACAGATTCTTGCAGAACTCAAACCCTTGGCGATGGAAAAAGTTCAATTTCAGGTAGAAATAGCCTCTACAGTCCCTACAGCCACCGGAAACAACCAAATTTCTTTTCTGTTTAGCCCCAATCCTGGCGAACCATTACAACCCTTAATTGCGATCGCCTCTGGGGGTGAAATGAGTCGATTTTTACTCGCCCTGAAAGCCTGTTTTTCCCAAGCCGAAGCATCGGGAACGCTGATATTTGATGAAATTGATGTTGGCGTATCGGGAAGAGTCGCCCAAGCGATCGCCGATAAACTTCACCACCTCAGCCAACGTCACCAAGTGTTGTGCGTCACCCACCAACCCTTAGTTGCAGCAATGGCAGATCGTCATTTTCGGGTAGATAAGCAAGTTATTGTAGGGGCGGGTTTATCAGACACGCCTGGGGACAAACAAACAATCCCGGCAAACCCGCCCGTACCGGAGTCGGGAGTCGTAGGGGCGGGTTTATCAGACACGCCTGGGGACAAACAAACAATTCAGACAAACCCGCCCGTACCGGGATCGGGAGAAATTAGGACGGTTGTGAGAGTTGCAGCTCTGGATAATTTTGATACGCGGCGGGAGGAATTAGCAAATCTCGCTGGTGGTAAATCTGCCCAAGATGCGATCGCCTTTGCTGAATCTCTGCTTACTCAAGCTGCCAACCAACGACAAACACCACAAAACGGTGCAGCCACAAAATCGCGATCGGCTAAATCGACCAAGAAACGATAATTGGTTATAGCGGTTTTCGATTGGGTAAAACACACGATCGATCTGTAGGGGCGCTTTCTCTGTGCGCCCCTACAGATGTCACGCACGCAATCGAGAATTGCTATATCCGTTAACAGTTATCGGTGACTAATCGACTAATAGAGAGGAAATTATCATTGAGGTTTATCACAGTTTTGCAAGTAGTTATCAAAGCGATTTTCTACTGTTTTGAGCGAACCATTTTCCTCTAAATAACGTACTTGAAAATTAATCACTACAACATCGCCCGAATCATATCCAAAAATGCGATCGAGAAAATTTACAGGAGGAACTTCATAACCGCCGCCAGGATTAACGGAACAGCATTCTGGATACAATGCTATATGCTCATCGAAGCTTTTATACTTGATGTGAGCGAGATTATATCCATCAAAGCTTTTATCCTTGACGTGCTTGGGATCTGGGGCATTGTCCAGAGGTAATGTATCTCGGCTATTTTGGAGATCGAATACTGCTCTAATTTTTTCTTCGTTACTTAGGTAGCGCATTTCTGCGAAACAAAAGCCAGAATAGTTTAAACCAAAATAACCAAAAAGAATTAGTAGCACGCCACCGACAAAGAAAAAACTTTTCAAGATATGACTTTCACTATTTTTTGCCAACGATGTCAAAGACTCGTATTTAATACCTGTATATAGTAATTCCCATGCTAATGCATTACATTTGTAGGGGCGCACAGAGAAAGCGCCCCCTACAGATCTGTGTACCTCATGTGACTGAAAACTGCTATAAATCTATTTGAAAATATCACGTCGGTGGATTTTATAACTTGCCCCATACAATTCATTTAAAAAATGTAATATAGTTTATAACTTTTATAATATCTTGCTGGGTTCTCGTTTACAATTATTTAAGTCCGTTCATCGACCAATGATAAAAGAAATTGAAGTCACCCGTACCTATTTAAAAATGACAGCGGCAGACGAATTAAAACCTGCCAAAATAGAAAGCGATCGCCTGCAAATTCATCAGGTCGTTGAATGTCCGGCTTCCTTTTATCGCTATCTTTACACGGAAGTTGGACGTAAATACCATTGGTGCGATCGCCTCAACTGGACAGATATTCAAATTAAAAATCATCTCAAACAACCCAACATTTCTATTTGGGTTCTGTATTCTATGAGTGCGCCAGCCGGATTTTTTGAATTAAAACAACACGAAGATAAATCGGTAGAAATTGCTTATTTTGGTATTCTCGACGAATTTTTAGGGCGGGGATTGGGCAAACACCTACTCACTGTAGCGATCGAACGAGCTTGGGATTTGACCGAAAATTATATATGGCTGCATACCTGCACTTTAGATCACCCAGCCGCCATGCCCAACTACCTCAATCGCGGCTTCAGACCTTTTAAACAAGAAACTTATTACATATAGAGACATGACGTGTAGAGACGTTACATGTAACGTCTCTACACGTCATAACATTTCTGGATAAATTATGCTACCAACCCAGCTCTGAGGGCGCGTACAGCCGCCTGCGTCCGGTCGTTGACGCATAACTTATTGAGAATATTACGGACGTGAGTTTTGACAGTGCCAACTGTAATGTAGAGTTTATCGGCAATGTCATAATTACTATGCCCCGCCACAATCAGCGCTAACACGTCGAGTTCGCGATCGGTGAGGGGAGTCGCTGCCAGCATTTGAGTGTATTCTGGCTCTATGGCATCGATCGCCACCGTTGGCTTAGCACCAACCGGACGGACTTCTTTCAACACGATCCGGGCAATTGACGAATCAATCCAGTTTTCACCGCCGTAGGTCGCTTCTATCGCTTCGACCAATTGATCTATACTGGTATCTTTCATACAGTAAGAGTCTGCTCCAGCCGTAAAAGCAGCTAAAACAGTATCTTCGCGATCGTTTAAAGTCAGGATCAAAACTCTAGTCTTGCAGTCTGGCGTTTGACTTTGAAACTCGCGGAATTTACGAGTTAATTCAATTCCATCCATATCTGGCAAGCCTACATCAACGATCGCCACGTCTGGCTTAGTCGTTTGCAGCAATTGTAACCCATCATGGGCATTAGCAGCATCGCCAACCACTTTTACTTTCTGAGTCTGTTCTAGAGCAGTCCGCATTCCTAAGCGGGTAAGAGTGTGGTCTTCAACCAAGGCGACTTGAATTAGACTCATATTTAACCTCAACCAGTTCGATCTCAACAGTTTAAAAAATTACCTGAAAAAACAGTTTTTGTCGCAGTCAATTCAATATAAATTACAAAGTCCACCGAACATTTACTGAAATCGGGTGAGAGATAATCAGTCAATTACCCGTCCTTCGGTAGATACACTGATATTCGCATCAGTCATAGAATTCTTATATCCCTCTAAGGGATGAAGTTGTCCCTAAAAGGGAGCAATTCAGTGACCAGTGACCAGTGGCTAGCCATTGAAACGGTTTCTGAGTAACAAAAGCATTGCTGCTTGTAGATGGTCTAGTTGTAAATACTCACTGATAACTAATAACTGATAACTGATAACTGATAACCAGAGCAAGTGAATCAAAAAAGTGTAGAAAAAATTCAAACAGCAACAAAATTTATTCTTTGGTTTCGTCACTGTTTACCGCAACCATTTCAACAGGTTGTGCGACCATATTTAGCTCAACCTTATCAATTAGCTTTAGAAATACTTGACTGTTGTAGCGGTGAAGAACCGATGACGGTAGAAACTATTGCTCAAAAAGTTGCCATTAACAAAAATACAGCGCGGCAAGTACTCAGTGCTTTGAGAGAGGGAGGTTTAATTTTTACTATCACTGCAAATAGAGGATGGAAGTGTTTGCAGGTCAATCAGCAATCTTTACAGGCGATCGAGCAAACTTTGGAACGAGAATTAATTTCATAGTGACAAATTCAGAAGTCGATTTATATCTTACACAAATCGACTTTTTTCAAAGTTTTATTCTACGGTAACGGACTTAGCCAAATTACGGGGTTGATCCACGTCCAAGCCACGCCTTGCAGCAATGTGATAGGCAAGTAGCTGTAATGGAATTACAGAGAGAATGGGAGAAAGGATTTCATCCACAACTGGGACGGGGAGTGTATCGTCAAATATTTCCTTGGCGTGTTCGTCGTGCATGGGAGCAACGCCAATTAAGCGCGAGTCGCGGGCTTTAGCTTCCTGTACGTTAGAAAGAACTTTTTCATAGACGCTACCAGGCATAGCGATCGCCACGACAGGGACTTTGGCATCCAACAAAGCGATCGGTCCGTGTTTCATCTCTCCCGCTGGATAGCCTTCCGCGTGAATGTAACTAATTTCCTTCAATTTCAGCGCCCCTTCCAGCGCGATCGGATAATTAATTCCCCGTCCGATGAAAATAAAATCTTGCGTCTCGGTAAACTCATGGGCGAGTTCTTCAATTTGTCGCTCTTGCTGTTCCAAAATTGACTCGATCTGGGCTGGGAGTTGCCACAGTTGCCCGATGATTTGCTCTAGTTGAGTCGCTGATAGAGTTTGGCGGCGATACGCCAGATCGAGGGCGAGGCAATAAAAAGCAACCAACTGGGCAATAAAAGTTTTTGTCGCGGCTACGCCAATTTCAATTCCAGCCTGAATGTCAATCGTGTAGTCTACTAGTCGAGCTAGCGAACTTTGCATTCGGTTGGTAATTCCCAACAGACGAGGACGAAATTGTGGCGTTTTTTCGGCACGGCGTTGCTTATCCATAGCGATCGCCGACAGCGTATCAGCCGTTTCACCAGATTGCGTCACGCCCACAATCAACGTATTCGGCATCAGAGGCGGCGGCGCGTAACGGAACTCTGAAGCATAGTGTACCTGTGTGGGAATTTGTGCTAACTGCTCCAGTAAATACTTACCCACCAAGCTAGCGTGCCAACTCGTACCGCACGCCACAATTTGAACTTGTTCCAAGTCGGTGTAGAACTCTGCTGGTAAGCTCAAATTAATCGGACTGGTGGTAGATGCAGCAGTCCAATCGTTGCTAATGTAAGTTTCTAAAACCATCCGCACGACACTCGATTGCTCGTAAATTTCTTTGAGCATGAAGTGACGGAAGCCTTGTTTCTCCATTGTGACAGCAGTACCGCTGAGCAAATGGGGATGTTTTTTAAGGCGATCGCCCGCAAAGTTGTAAATTTCAATTCCCAAAGGCGTCAGAGTCGCCATTTCTCCGTTTTCCAACGGTACGATCGCGTGAGTATAGGGTAAAATCGCCGGGATATCTGAAGCACAGAAAAACTCCCCTTGCCCGAAACCAAGCACCAAGGGCGCTTGTTGTCGCGCCACCACAATTTCATCGGGATAATCGGCACACAAAAGCACGATCGCGAATGCTCCCTCCAACCGATTCACGACTCGCCGCACTGCTTCCGTCAAAGGAGAGTAGAATTTTTCAGTTTCGCCACTCTGCCGCATTTGGTTCAGACATTCCGCTACCAAATTGGGAATAACTTCAGTATCAGTCTCAGTTACAAACTCATAGTTCAGCTGTTTTAATTCTTCTCGTAGCTCTCGATAATTTTCGATAATACCGTTTTGCACTACAGCTACCCGTTTTGAAGTATCTAAATGTGGGTGAGCGTTGTGTTCCTCCGGTTTTCCGTGGGTTGCCCAGCGTGTATGTCCGATTCCGACTAAACCAGGAATTTCTTGTCCGTTAAGTTTTGATTGGAGGTTGCGTAACTTACCCTTAGCACGGACGCGGTGAATCTCGCCTTCCCACACCGTAGCAATTCCGGCAGAATCGTAGCCCCGATACTCTAGCTTTTCTAAACCCGCCAGTAAAATTCCGGTTGCTGCTTGAGTACCGATATAGCCTACAATTCCGCACATGTTTCACTCCTTCTATTCTTTGGATTTTATAAGTTAATCTATCGGGGTTAGTTTGAATCGACAAATAATTTCTCTATTCTATAATTGATGACTTATGTCATACAGGTGTTGCTCCTGCAAGAATTAAGCAGTATTACTTAGTTGATAGTTATCAGTTATTAGTGGTAATTGGTAGTTGGTAGTTTTTTCTCCCTTGTCTCCCCCTCTCCCTTGTCTTCCTTGTCTCCCCCTCTCCCTTGTCTTCCTTGTCTCCCCCCTCTCCCTTGTCTTCCTTGTCTCCCCCCTCTCCCTTGTCTTCCTTGTCTCCCCCCTCTCCCTTGTCTTCCTTGTCTCCCCCCTCTCCCTTGTCTTCCTTGTCTCCCCCCTCCCCCTTGTCTTCCTCAGCTCCCTCAGCCTCCTCAGCCTCCTCAGCTCTCTTTTCCCTGCTCCCTCATCAAAAAAAGAGGGTGGCTTGTGTTCTCCCCCCTCCCGAAAGCAGCTGGATTGTTACACGCAGCTAAAAAAGGCAATCGTCTAATGGTACTAGCTATCAAAATGTTGTTTTTTTATTTCTAGCTTCTAGAGAATTTAAATCAAACTCTAGTAAGCTAGACCCATGCTGCGAGTGGTTTCCGCACCGAGGTATACGCGAATGCTTAAAAAGTCGGTGGGACAAGCTGTTTCACAGCGCTTGCAGCCTACACAGTCTTCCGTGCGGGGAGAGGAAGCGATTTGAGCGGCTTTGCAGCCATCCCAAGGAACCATCTCTAGCACGTCTGTCGGGCAAGCCCGCACGCACTGAGTGCAGCCGATACAGGTATCGTAGATTTTAACGGTATGAGACATGGAAATTAAGACTCCAACGAGCGTTTTATGTTGGCATAGACTCATAATCAAGGCTTAGTTTACCGTAGAGTCCGAATCCACTTCAGTAAAAGGCTACATAACTTTAAATTCTGTAATAGTAGGGAGCAGGGAGTAGGGACAAGGGGACAAGGGGGACAAGGGGACAAGGGAGACAAGGGGGACAAGGGGGACAAGGGGGACAAGGGGGACAAGGGGGACAAGGGGACAAGGGGGACAAGGGGGACAAGGGGGACAAGGGGGACAACTACCAATTACCAATTACCCATTCCCTACACCCTGTTTGCTGATAACTGATAACTGACTACATCTATCTATAGTTATAAAAGTAATAAATTGTGTGCTGAAATTAGTCAATAAAATATAGAGAAAATATTTGGCGATCGCCCTCTCAATTTTATGTAAACTATTGTAAATAATTGCTGAGTTTGATAGAATATGCAGGTAGTGTTGTATGAACGATCGTGGCGATCGCCGTCAATTTTTTGACAGTAAATACAACTCCTACTTTGGACTGAGGACAGAAATTTCGGCTTCAGTTTATTTTTGTGATGTAACGTAAATAGACTCAAGCACGCGAGTGCCTTGGCATAGCTGCGATCGCCTTAAGTGTGGCAAAGTCCATAAGGGAGCAAAACTTGCAATACAAGCCCAATGTTGAACTGAATCGATCTCCTCTAAATCCAGAGCAGAAAGTTAATTACGGTTGCGAATCTCAAATGGAAACCTGGAGATGAAAGAGGTAGTTTGATAGCCATAGCCGCTATTCTCATTAGTAAAACTACTTCAAAACCAAGCATTTAGGCTTGTCAAAGGTCGGAGATTTCAGTGTTTTGTGTAGATTGTCAACCGCGATCGCAGATTCGGCAAAATATAAGGTAATAGCAGTAAGATAAGCGATTCCGAGTGACAGTTTAAGCAATGTTTAATTGCGACAAATTTTTGTCTCCTATAAAGGTTTGTTTTTGTCAAGGATTGCAAATAATATTTACTTGCTGCTAATGTATTGTAAGAGGCATTTGGCTCTCAAAGCGCAATAGAAATCTGCCGATGTTAGTTTTTTCCTCCTTTTCTGCCCTCTAGATTCAGAGCGGGGAACACACTAGGAGATAACTAATTTGGCTTTTAGTAATGTATTTTTTGACCTAATAAGAGCAGTGCCAGCTATGAATGTGTAGCTGAGAGTAAAGGGCGTGCAGAAATTGCGTTAGCGTTCACGTAGCTTGCTTCTCCGAAGGAGTAGTGTAGCGTTTAGCGCAAACTTTGCGATCGCCACCCTAATTAACGCGAACTTATTAGGCTTTCTGTCATCGCATCTCCAAACACGGTGGCGAGTCGTTAGAGGCAATAGAAACAAGTGAAGTCAAAAATTGGGTAAGTATTTACTACTATATCCAATGTGCTTTCGCAGATCTTCTTTTGCATCTACTTGGTCTTGCGGCGCTACATGCAAGTCGCTAATTTTTGTTGGACTAATTCACACAGGTAAAATTCATGAGCGAAGTACAAGCAAAGTTCACGGCGACTGAAACAGCTTTTCACGTTGAAGGCTACGAAAAGATTGAATTCAGCCTCCTCTGCATTAATGGTGCTTTTGACATTAGCAACCGTGAAATTGCCGACCAATATCAAAAATACGGACGCTGTTTAACCGTCATCGATGCCAATGTTTATCGATTGTATGGCGAACAAATTGAAGCTTACTTTCAGCATTACAACATCGATCTGACCGTATTCCCCATCACCATCACCGAACCGAATAAGACGATCGCGACCTTCGAGACAATTATCGATGCATTTGCCGAGTTCGGCTTAGTCCGCAAAGAACCAGTTTTGGTTGTTGGTGGTGGATTAGTCACAGATGTAGCTGGTTTTGCCTGTGCTGCTTATCGTCGTAACTCTAACTTCATCCGCGTCCCAACGACCTTGATCGGTCTGATCGATGCTGGAGTAGCAATTAAAGTTGCAGTTAACCATAAGAAACTAAAAAACCGCTTGGGCGCTTACCACGCACCTAAACAAGTCATCCTTGACTTTTCTTTCTTGCGCACCCTACCTACAGCCCAAGTGCGTAACGGTATGGCAGAACTGGTAAAAATTGCTGTAGTTGCTAACGCTGAAGTCTTCAATTTACTGGAGGAGTATGGCGAACAACTGCTGCAAACTCACTTCGGTTATGTGGATGCAACACCAGAACTTCAGGAAATTGCCTACAAAGTCAATTACGAATCGATCAAAACGATGATCGAGTTGGAAACTCCGAACCTGCACGAAATCGACCTCGATCGCGTCATTGCCTACGGTCACACTTGGAGTCCGACTTTAGAACTCGCCCCTAACGTACCAATTTTCCACGGTCACGCTGTGAATATTGACATGGCATTCTCAGCCACTCTCGCAGCAAAACGCGGCTATATTTCCACCCAAGACCGCGATCGCATCCTTGGTTTAATGAGTCGGATCGGCTTAGCCCTCGACCATCCCCTACTAGAAGGCGATTTACTCTGGCAGGCAACTGAGTCGATTATGCAAACCAGAGACGGCAAACTACGCGCCGCAATGCCCAAACCGATCGGGACTTGCTTCTTCGTCAACGACCTGACGCGGGAAGAATTGAATGCTGCTTTAGCCGAACACAAGCAACTGTGCGCGACATATCCTCGCGGTGGCGACGGTGTTGATGCTTACATGGTACAAGAACCCGAACTCGTAGGGAGCGTATAGACCATGACGATCGCACCTCAGAAAGAAAATACGGCAAGACCAGTTACGCCCTTGGGGATTCTGGTGCAGCAATTGCAGCACATCCTAGAATTAGTGGCGAAAGAACAAAACATTTCTTTAGAGGTAGCTGCCAAAATTCAGCAGGTGTGGCAACTCGCCGCAGGCATCGATCCATATATCGAAGCCGTTTCTACCGAAGAATCTGCTGCCCTCGCCGCACTAGCAAAAAAAACCTGTGCTGAACCTTGGGAAAAACGATTTTCTGACCAGGAGACAGTCCGCCAGTTAGAACAGGAAATGCTGTCTGGACATTTGGAAGGACAAACATTAAAAATGTTCGTTCACATGACCAAAGCCAAAAGTATTTTGGAAGTTGGAATGTTCACGGGTTACTCTGCATTAGCGATGGCAGAGGCTTTACCAGAAGACGGACGCTTGGTAGCTTGTGAAGTGGATCGATACGTGGCAGACTTTGCGATCGACTGCTTTCAAGCATCTCCCCACGGACGCAAAATTTCTGTGGAAGTAGCCCCAGCTATGGAAACATTGCAAAAATTGGCAGATGGTAAAGAGTCGTTTGACTTAGTATTTATCGATGCCGACAAGAAGGAGTACGTAGATTATTTTCACCTCTTGCTAAATGCAGATTTAGTACCCTCTGGAGGATTTATCTGCGTCGATAACACCTTGTTGCAAGGGCAACCATACCTGCCACCCGACCAGCGCACCCCGAACGGAGAAGCGATCGCCCAATTCAACCGCATCGTAGCTGCTGACCCCCGCGTGGAACAGGTTTTGCTACCGCTACGCGATGGTTTGACGATTATTCGGCGCATATAAATCGGTAAAAGCATGGCACTGCCATGCTTTTACCACAATCTATTACCCCTACCATGCAGATATTTGCAGTATTCCAAAATCTGGGAACGCTACTTCTACTCGCGATCGCCTTTCCTTTCAACTGTATCGTTGTTTTGACAGCGTTATTGTGGAATCTCGTCAGCAAGCCGTTTCGTGACCGGGGCATCTTACCTGTATCTCACCCCAAAAACATCATGCTGACGGGGGGGAAGATGACCAAAGCCCTGCAACTTGCCCGTTCGTTTCATATGGTCGGACATCGGGTGGTGTTGGTAGAAACTCATAAATATTGGTTGACCGGACATCGATTTTCTAACGCCGTCGATCGCTTTTATACCGTTCCCGCGCCGGAAAAAGACCCGGAAGGCTATTCACAAGCATTACTGGCGATCGCCAAACAAGAAAATATCGATGTCTACGTTCCCGTCTGTAGTCCCGTCGCCAGCTACTATGACTCTGTGGCTAAATCAGTTTTATCTGGCTGCTGCGAGGTGTTTCACTTCGATGCAGAGGTAACGCAGATGTTAGACGATAAGTATGAGTTTGCCGAGAAAGCGCGATCGCTCGGTTTATCTGTCCCCAAATCTTTCAAAATTACCAATCCAGAACAAGTCATTAACTTTGACTTTTCCGATGCGGAACGTCCATATATCCTCAAAAGCATTCCCTACGACTCGGTACGGCGCTTAAACTTAACTAAGCTTCCATGCGCTACACAAGCAGAAACAGCAGCTTTTGTCAATAGCCTGCCGATTAGTCCTGAAAAGCCCTGGATTATGCAGGAATTTATCCCAGGACAGGAATACTGCACTCACAGCACCGTCCGCAACGGGGAATTAAGAATGCACTGCTGTTGCGAGTCTTCGGCTTTTCAAGTCAATTATGAAAACGTTGACAAGCCAGAAATACTTGCATGGGTGCGTCATTTTGTCAAAGAATTAGGAATTACCGGACAAGCTTCTTTTGACTTTATTCAAGCTGAGGATGGAAACGTTTACGCGATCGAGTGCAACCCCCGCACCCACTCAGCAATTACAATGTTTTATAATCATCCAGGGGTAGCCGATGCATTTTGTAGAGACGTTACATGTAATACCTCTACGTCGAGGGCGGGTTTATTGAATTCTTCGTTCATCAACAATATTTCGGGTGAACCCGCCCCTACAATATATCCGTTGCAACCCTTATCGACCAGCAAGCCTACTTATTGGACTTATCACGAACTCTGGCGGCTCACTGGAATTCGCTCTTTTCCACAATTGCAGACCTGGTGCAAAAACATCTTGCGTGGGAAGGATGCAATTTTCGCGATCGACGATCCGTTGCCGTTTTTGATGGTACACCATTGGCAAATTCCCCTCTTGCTGTTAGACAATCTCCGCAGGCTTAAAGGCTGGATCAGGATAGATTTTAATATTGGCAAGATTGTCGAATTAGGTGGGGATTAAACCAGCGAACAGTGACTAGTGACCAGTAACCAAATGCTGTAACTCTTAGATGTTTATCCACCATTCACTTTTTACTCTCTGCCTTGAGGGAAATTAAATACAGCTCAATGAAACTGATAACTGATATATGATTGCTAATCAAACTGAAACAGGTTGGGAAGTTATTTATCATCGCGCTCATGCGCTACTTGCAGCACAAATTGCCGGACATTGGCGACGTAAGGATTTCCCACCTCGGATTTACGAAACTATAGCTGCAATTTCCCACCACGACGATTTAGAAAAAGAATGGGAAGAAAACAATCTCACCCCAGCTGGCGCGCCGTTAGACTTTACTCTCGATACTAGTACTCATCTACCCAAGCTGAAACAGCACATTTCCAACGCACGCTATCGGGGACGGTGGGTGACAATGCTAACTTCTATGCATACTAGTTTTTTGAATGAAGGAAAACGGGGAGAGTCATCGGAACTCGATGAGTTTCTTGACGAACAATTAGAGCTACAAAAACAATATAGAAAAGAACTTAAAATTAGTCAGAAAGATGCTGAAGAAGCTTATGCCTTTTTTCAGTGGTGCGATCGCCTTTCATTAATTCTCTGTAATCGTCAATTACCAGTAGACGAACGCGCATTAGAAATTGGGAAAGGACCAGATGGCGATCGCTACGATATTATTCAGTTGCAGGATGGCAAAGTTACCGTTACTCCTTGGTGCTTTGAAGATAAGGAGTTTACTGTCAACGTAGAAGCCTCATACCTTTCCCAACTACAATTTGGTAGTAATGCCGAACTGACAGAGCAATTACAAACCGCACCGATGAAAAGTTTGGAGTGGACATTTGTTAAAGTATGATGGCAGATGGTAGTTGGTAATTGGTAGTTGGTAGTTGATAGTTGGTAGTTAGTTGCTATCAACTATCAACCATTAACCATTAACTATCCCTGTTACCCATTACCTATGACCTATTACCGATGAAGTATAAGTGAGTCAAGCACCAGAACAGTCCCCAACCAACCTACCTAATGTAGCCTTTACCGATTGGTTTGAATATCCAGTCCGAGCGCAGCCACATCACACAGATTATGGTGGTAACGCTTGGCATGGTTCGTACATAGCCTGGATGGAAGAAGCGCGGGTAGAATGCTTGCGATCGATTGGGATTAATTTTGCTGACTTAGTCGCTTTGGGTTGCGACTTACCCGTAGTAGAAATTGCAGTACGCTACCACCGTCCGATCAAAATGGGGATGGATGCTGTAGTTAGAACTCGCATGGCGGATATGGAAGGCGTGCGGATCAATTGGGATTATCAAATTCAATCTCCCGACAGTCAAGAATTGTATGTAACGGCAAGAGTCATATTAGTAGCAGTCGATCGCGAAAAGGGTAAAATTATGCGTCAATTACCCCCAGATGTCGAGAGTGCTTTTGCTCGGCTAGCTGGTACGCCAAATCGCTAAGCTCAATGTTCCCACGCCGTCATTTTCTCAGAAGCGCGATCGCTATTGCTGGTATTGGTGCTATGTCTACACCCGTACTTGGACAAGGGAGACAAGGAAGACAAGGGAGACAAGGAAGCAAAATTACTTACGACTCCCGACTTCCGACTCCCGACTCCCGCATCATCAAACCTGCAAGACTAAAACCCGGCTCCGTTGTCGGAATTATTAGCCCTGCTGGGGCGACATTTGTGCGAGAAAATTTAGATATTGTCCGCGATGCTGTGAGAGGATTGGGGTTAGAACCGAAACTTGCACCTCATGTCTTGGAGCGATACGGTTATCTTGCTGGACAAGACCGCGATCGCGCTGCTGATGTAAATCAGTTTTTTGCCGACCCTAAAGTTGCTGCACTTTTGCCTATTACAGGTGGATGGGGTTCTAGCAGGATTTTACCATATTTAGATTACGAATTAATTCGTAAAAATCCCAAAATTATTGTTGGGTTTAGCGATATTACTGCTCTAATTTTAGGGATTACAGCTCGAACTAATCTAGTCACTTTTCATGGACCAAATGGCTTTTCTTCTTGGAATGCAGAGCAAACAGATTATTTTCGACGCATCTTATTTGCGGGTGAATCTTTAGAGTTTAAAAACTTCAAAGATGGCAGCGATACAGATCGTTTAATGCAAGTCAAATATCGAATTCAAACGATTAATTCTGGTCGTACTAAAGGTAGGTTATTGGGAGGAAATCTATCTGTACTATCGGCAATTGTCGGTTCGCCATACTTGCCGAATCTAAACGGAGCGATTTTATTTTTAGAAGATATTGGCGAAAATATTTATCGACTCGATCGCATGATGACACAGTTAAAATTAGCTGGAATCTTCGATAAACTAGCAGGTTTTATATTTGGGCAATGTCCTAACTGTACTCCAGATGCCGATTATGGTTCTCTAACTCTAGAGGAAGTTGTTTGGAACCACATTCAACCATTAAAAATTCCCGCTTGGTATGGTGCGGCGATCGGTCACATTGACACTATATTGACACTACCAATGGGTTTAGAAGTTGAAATCAATGCTGCAAAAGGAACAATTCAAATGTTAGAGTCTGCGGTAGTTTAGTCAGGTATTACTGGTGCATGGTGCGTGAATTTTGAACTTTAAATTTTAAATTGCTCCCTCAGCTCTCTTCCCCGACTCCCACTCTCCCACTCCCGACTCCCGACTTACCCAACAGTTTCCATAATTGCGAGTCCTTAAAGTCAGGAATGGCAAGCATAACACCCAGATCGTACAGTTCGCTTGGTGTCTGAGAGGAGGCGATTCCTACTGTAGATATTCCCGCACCCACAGCGGAACGAATGCCAGAAGGGGAGTCTTCAAATACAAGTGCTTGTTGAGCATTTAAGCCAAAGTAAGCCAGTGCGTAGAGATAGGGTCCAGGATCGGGTTTTGCCATGCCGATTTCTTGCGAGACAAACACCCGCTCGAATCTGTGTTCTAAGTTCAAAACGCTCAACATGTGCTTAGCGTTTTCTGGAGGAGCATTTGTGACTACGGCTTGTTTGATTCCTCTTTCATCAGCCCAAGCAATCACTTCTAACAGTCCCGGTATTGGTGTCAATTCTGCTGCTAGTTCGCGAAACTCTGCTTCTTTGCGATCGCTAAATTTTATCACCTCTTCAGAAGAGAATTCTGGAAATAAATCTCGCACGATAAATGGATTCAGCCTGCCACTCATGCGATTTTTATAGAACTCTTCATCAATCTCTATACCATGCTCTTTCAAGAGTGCTTGCCATATGCGAAAGTGCAGTGGATCGGTATTGACAATCGTACCGTCGAGATCGTAGAGAATCGCTGCTAGCATGGTCATCGTCCGGGAAAGCTGAGGGTTCGAGCCAAGCTTAACATATCTTAATTGGAATGAGTGTGTGTTCCCTTACCGAGAGAGTCGGAACGCTTTTCATCCCAGTCTCTAAAGAGACTGGGATGAAAAGCGATGGATGGTTTTAACCATCCGTCTGCCTTGACCATATCTTAATATTTAAAGCTCTCACTTTGTTGTATATTAATTAACTAGGAGATGATGCGTTTGTACGGATACCAACAGATTTTATTGCACCCAGAAAATGAACTAGAAGCGATTCTTGAGTTCGTCTGCAAAACCGCTAACTCTTTGATTAATTGTGGCATATATTATGCCCGTCAAATCTACTTTAAAACTAAAAAGTTCCTTGGTAAGTATGATTTAGAAGCAGAATATAAGACCAACAAACATTTCAAGGCACTGCACTCGCAAGCAGCCCAACAAGTGTTAAGGTCTGTATCTGAATCATTCGAGTCATTCAAAAAGTTAAAACAAGCTTTCAATCGAGGGAAAATAGTAGACAAGCCCAAACCGCCTAAATATCGTAAGTCGGGAGGTTTTGCGCTCGTCTCTTATCCCAAGCAAGCACTCAAGTTGGTAGACAACCAAATCAGAATCCCGTTGGGAAAGCAAGTTAAGTGCTGGTTTGGGCTGGATTGTTTCTTCGTGCCGATGCCGTCAAACCTGAACTTTGCCGATATCAAAGAACTGCGAATACTGCCAAGAAACCGCTGTTTTTATGTTGAGTTTATCTACAAAACTAATATTGTTGAGGTGGATATAGACCCGAACAATGCATTAGGTATTGACCCAGGAATCTCGAATTGGCTGACTTGTACTTCCAGTGTTGGTACTAGCTTTATTGTTGACGGTAGGCACATCAAATCACTCAATCGCTGGTACAACAAGCAAGTTTCCACGCTCAAAGAAAACAAGCCTCAAGGCTTTTGGTCTAATCGGTTGGCGGCTATCACTGAAAAGCGCAATCGACAGATGAGAGATGCGATAAACAAGGCAGCAAGATTAGTCGTCAACCACTGCATTGAACATCGTATCGGTACGATAGTATTTGGCTGGAACCAAGGACAACGGCAAGAGATAAAATTGGGTAAAAACAATCAATCTTTTGTGCAAATTCCAACCGCAAGACTCAAAGAAAGAATTAGCCAATTCTGCCAACAGTACGGCATAAGGTTTGTTGAAATAGAGGAAGCGAATACCTCTGCCGCTTCGTTTTTGGATAATGACACTCTCCCCAAACATGGTGAAAAACCCACAAACTGGAGAGCGTCAGGAAAGCGAGTTAAGCGCGGATTGTACCGAACGGCTAATAATTGGTATGTCAATTGTGATGCTCAAGCGGCAGCAAATATTATTCGCAAAGTAGCGGTAACACTTGGGTTAGACCTAAGTGGAATCGGTAGGGGGTCTTTGACTGCCCCCCAGAGAATACGTCTCTGGTCAGTTAAACAGAAGCGAAGTGGTGTGGTTTCAACCCACCACGTAGCATCAGTTTAGAATCCCTGTGTCTTCAGACCAGGGAGAAGTCAAATCGTTAATTCTTGCAGACGATTGAGAACGGCGATCGCGTGACCTTTGGCTTTGACTTTTGCCCAAGTATGAGCGATAGTTCCATCAGGTGCGATCGCAAAAGTAGAACGTTCGATACCCATATACTCTTTCCCCATAAACTTTTTCAATCGCCACGCCCCATAAGCATCAGCAACCTGATGTTCGGGGTCGCTCAGAAGTATAATTGACAAATTATGTTTGGCAATAAACTTGCAGTGAGACTGTTGAGAATCAACACTCACGCCGACAACCTTCGCTCCCAGGTTGCTAAACTCCTGCGTATACTCGCTAAAATCCTTTGCTTCCGTCGTACACCCAGGCGTATCATCTTTAGGGTAAAAGTAAAGTACCAGCCATTGTCCGGCAAAATCGGCTAAACTAACTAAATTACCATCCTGGTTGATAGCAGTAAAATTTGGTGATATTTGCCCTGGCTGAGGGATATCGGTCATAAATTGGATAAATGCGATCGCCGTCCTACATCTTCTAGTAGTTCTACACGAAAAGCAAGTCTTTTAATTAATCTCACGTAAAGGCGCAAAGGCGCAAAGCAATCTTGGTGACTTTGCGCGACATAATCTCTTAAGCTCCCATCCCAGAATACTGCTTTAACCCCCGTCGCCACAACCAACGATTTAAGCCAAAAAATAGCGCACACCAACCTATTGTAATTAAAAAACCCCGCCCTACATTTTCTGGTAAACCCACGATTAAGGAAGTAGGAAAATGAATCAGATAGGGAAAAGGAGTCCATAGAACAATATTGCGCACAATTGGCGGAAACGTCTCTAAAGGTGCAATTAGACCCGAGAAAAACAGGTAAAATAGAAACCAGAAATTTTCAATCGCATTTGCTCTTTCCGTCCAAAAAGCAAACAAAGCAAAAGTATATTGGATTAGAAACCGCAGAGTAAAAGCCAGCAGAACGGCAATTATAAATAAGATCGAACTACCTAAACTCGGTATCCAAAACGCTTGCGGATAAAGGAAGAAAAACAAACCGACAAGGGCGATCGCAAATGGTAAGCGAGCAAATCTTTCAGAGATATGAGAAAATACATGATGCCATACCGGATCTAAAGGTTGAAGCAAGCGGGGAGATAGCCGTCCCTCGACGACTTCTTTCTCAAATTCCCAAATGACCCACACCACAGTAAACTGTCGGATCAGAAATACTGTGAGGAAGTAACGGGCAAAGTCTATAGGCGTTAAGCCGAATTGTCCGCTTTGGGCTGCTTGCGTCCATACCCCCATTAAGATCAGCGGTAGGCTACCAGACAAAGCCCATAAAAATAGCTCTGCCCGATATTCCAACATATAAGCGTAATATGAGGTGAGTAAGGTAGCGCTAATCCGCAAGACGCGCGTTAATTTTTTGCCAATCGCCTGAAAATGATTAATTTTAGAGTTTGATTGCCGCAAATTTGTCATTTTGAGTTTTAATTGAGTGCGATCGCGTTCTCTCTAGATCTTATCTGTAACAACTGCGATCGGAGCTATGGCGATCGAAACACTCGACTAGGAATCGATTATAAAATATCTCTTATTTTTTTTCTTCTGCAAGGACAAGTATCTGATGATAGATCTATGAAGATGCGATCGAAATAGCAAATTTTTCCGCCATACAAATCATACAATTCAATTAACCATCTATGCGTTTTCAACTGGGACGAACGATTTTTAAAATCATTGTTTTGTCATGTTTAGCATCTGTAACGACTCAATGTGCAGATCGAGCAACGTCAGTACAGAAGCAATTTCCCGGAGTGTGTGCAAAAGATCTTGGCGTGGGCAATAATAGCTCTGTTTGGATGGTAAGTTGCGCTAAAGCAAACGAATCGGGGGATTTTTACTTATTTACCTGGAACGGTTCTAAGTGGGATATGATTCCAGGTTTTGGTAGCGACATAGCAGTCGCACCAAATGGTATTCCTTGGATAACTAACTCAGGCGGACAAATCTACAAAGGCAACGGTAACAATGGATGGGAACAAGTTGCAGGTTGTGCGAGAGATATTGCAGTAGGAAATGACTCTGTTTGGGTATTAGGTTGCAAGCAATCTGGAGCTAAGGATTTTGAAATTCTTTCATGGCAAGGTTCCCAATGGAATCGAGTTGAAGGCGCTGCTGCACGCATAGCAGTCGAACCGAATGGTACTCCTTGGATTGTCAATTCCAGCGGGCAGATTTACAAACGTAGTGGCGACAGTTGGCAACAAGTTTCCGGTTGTGCAAAGGAGATTGGAGTAGGAGAAAATGGCTCAGCTTGGATACTAGGTTGCAAGTCAGCTGGTGCTGGTGGTTTTGAAATACTTTCACGCCAAGGTTCTAAGTGGACGACACTCCCTGGTGCTGCTACTGGCATAGCAGTCGAACCGAATGGTACTCCTTGGGTAATCAGCATTGAGGGAAAAGTTTTTCGTTTATAATCCCTCACTCTTTACCCGTACTTGTATTTGCACCACCTGGTTAAAACAATCAAAAATTTATCCAGCACTCAAGTATTCCGTGAATACGATGGCACTAACTTTCAGCCATTTCAACATAAATGTACTCCGAGCTATGGCTTTACGGGCGATCGCATGAATAAGTTGAGAATTTTATTGTTTGCCACTGGTATTCTTATCAGCTTCAGTATATCTGCCTCGGATCGCTCTGATAATCCGCATGGATATTTACTCAGTAGTTCGCCACTTGATGCTGCGAATGTTGCTCGCGAGTATTTCGTCGCCTCAAAAGGCTCAGATAATAATCCTGGTACGTTGGAGCGCCCATTTCAAACAGTGCAAAAGTGTGCTAATGTCGCTCAGCCTGGTGACTCCTGCTTATTAAGAGCTGGAATTTATCGCGAAACAATTCGCCCCGCAAATTCAGGGACATCATCGACTACACCGATAACATTTGCAGCGTACAACAAAGAGGACGTAACGATCTCCGGTGCGAACCCGGTTGAGGGATGGCAGGTGTTTCGCGGTTCTATTTTCCGTGCGAATGCGTCTTTACCCACAAATAGATATAACGATACGGGCTTTTTTGCCAATCAAGTGTTTGTCAATGGGGAGATGATGCCAGAAGCGCGGTGGCCCAACACGGGAAGAGATCCGTTGCGTCCGAAACTGGCGGGTGGTGGTGTCAGAAGCCAGGGTGGTAATGCGGCGATCGTAGAAAACGCTGAAATTCCCAATTTAGCAGAGGGTTGGGCTGGTGCTACGGTATGGACGAATGATTGGTATGTCACTCGCACCGGGACGATAACGGGTGGTACTGCGGGAAAGCTGACGGCACAAATGACTGCCCCTTGGGATCGAGGTGGATATTGGTTCTATCTAGTTGGCAAGTTGGGGTTGCTCGATAGTGAAGGCGAATGGTTTTATGATGGTAGCGATCGCGCCCTCTATCTTTGGACTCTTGGTGGTACGAGTCCTAACTCAGTAGAGGTGAAGCAGCGTAACTTTGCTTTCGATCTGGGCGATCGCTCTTATATCGTACTGCGTAATTTGAAGCTTTTTGCCAGTACAGTGACCACCAGCAATGCGAGTCAAGGTGTCGTGATTGATGGCATCCGTGCTAAGTACGTATCGCACCACATGACTCTACCACCATTGCCGAAGTCCGAGCAAGCACCTAATTCTGATGATGGTTTAATCGTTGCATCTCATGCACACGACACTGGAATTCAATTGCGGGGTAGCAAGCATACGCTGAAAAACTCAGTTGTAGAATGGAGTTCTGGCAATGGCGTATTGTTAGAAGGTACTGGACATAGAGTGACAAATAATATTATTGCTAACAGCAATTATATGGCATCTTACGCCGCCCCAGTCCGCATCAACGGTACTGGTCACCGGATTACTTACAATACAATCGAAGCAGCTGGACGCGATGCCATCAGTTTTGATTGGCATACCGCAGGTTTCGATGGTAACAAAATCGATATTGCTTACAACGATATTTCTCGCTTTGGCATGTTGAGTACCGACTTAGGGGCAATCTATATCTGTTGCTATGTCAATCTTGCAGGCGGAGCTATTCACCACAATTGGATTCGAGATACTCAAGCATTCAGTCCGTTTTGGGGCACGCGAGGCATTTATTTAGATATTGAAAGCTACAACAGTACGATTCATCACAATGTTGTATGGAATATTACAGGGGGCAAAGATAGCTTTTATCTAGTCGCAGGTAGTCCACGCGGATACAATCGGATTTTTAACAATACGTTTCTCGGTTCAATATATACAGATAAAACTGTTGAAGCGCGCAACAATATTTTGCGGAGTTCGACGAGTATAACTGCCAGCCAGCAGTCTCACAATTTATTTCAGTCAACCGATCCAAAGTTCACCAAAGCTACTACAACAGATTCAAAATCTATCCCAGATTTTACCTTACAATCTGGTTCGCCCGCGATCGATGCAGGCATGACAATTACTGGGGTGACAGATGGGTTTGTGGGTAGCGCCCCCGATATCGGGGCATACGAACGGGGCGCTAAAATTTGGAAAGCTGGCTCTAGACTGAAACGGTGATGTCAGAAACTTTAGCGAATTGAGTTGATTTTAATACGAACGTGTAGTAACCGTTGCTGTAACCAGGATTTTCGCTAAATGAGACGATTTCAAAACCCGAGTTTTGCATAAATCGTTCAATTTTTTCCAAAGGTCGATTGACTACGCGAAGAGTATACTTATCTAGTACTCTTTGAAAGAGAGATTTTTTCTTTCCGCTCCCTTCGATCGCTAAGTTCTTATTTTCTGGCGATTCTAAACGAAATTCGCAAATGACTCTTCCTTGAGGTTTTAGAACTCTAAAAAACTCTTTTAAGAGTTGTTCGCATACGTCATCGGTAACGTGTAGCATGACAGCAAAAGAGTAGATAAAGTCTATACTAGAGTCACCAACTTGAGATAAGCGATCGCTCTTATTTTCAGTCAAATATGTAATGTTCGGTTGAGAGTTAATTTCTTTGGCACAAGCGATAACGCCTGCGGAAATATCTACGGCTATAACTCTACGGCAATATTGTGCAGCTGCTTGAGCCAGGTATCCAGGTCCACAGCCATGATCTAGTACGGTCATTTCCTGGTTTATGTATGGTTTCACAGCCCTTTCAACCATAGACTGTCTATCGTTAACCATCCTTTTGTGTTCGGTTTCTAAAAAATTTCGACGAGATATGTTTTGAATGCTTTTTCTATGCTGTCCAAAATAATGAGGACTAATCGCAATTAAATTTAAAGCTAGATTTCTCCGGTATTTTTGTGGAACTAATTGAAATAGTAGGGGTATGTAAAAAGCTCCTAAGTATTTTTGATCTGGGAAACCCATTGTCAAAAAAATTGCCAACTTTCTCATCCAGCTTGTATGGCGATATTTTCTAGTTTGTGAATTGTGGGCTTTGACTCGATCCATAAGATTCGATTTCTGAGAATTATTTTTTGTCACGATCTTTAAACCTTGTAAATTTGTTTGATGTATGTTGTTTGTAAGACCTTGGACAAGCTTTAACGTTAGTAGAAATAGCGAGTATTAGCGTCAAAACTTTGATAGAATAGTTGTTTTTTTATTCAATTTTTAACGCTATTTTTCTGTTTTCATGCCATCGTAGACCGATTAAAAGAGCAATAGTGAGCATAAAACCTGGTTCCTCCATTTGAGTCAGAAAAAAACCGTAAACTACTACAGTAAGTACGAGAAACCTACTGAAATCATCTAAGCAAAGATTGCGCCATACAATGAAGCCAAGATACAAATAAGTTCCTAGCCCAAACCAACCTAAATCTCCCCAAATTCCTGCCCAACTGAATAAAGGAACATACAAGGTTGTTGTCAAAGCAATCCAATTCCCATTGATAAACTTCCAGATGTCGTCATATAGAGGAGGATTGGAAGCTCCTAGCGGGCTTAATAAGTGCCAATATTCTCGAATTGACCATCCTCCTAATCTGCCAAGCGTATGCCCTGGTCCAAGCCCAAATAACCAATTTAAGGGCGATCGCCAGTGGGCAAGTACCATATGAATTCCTTGCATTTTAACGGCAAGTCCGCCAGTCTCAGAATTCTCATATATATCGGATCTAGAAAACCAATATTTGTAAACCTCAAAAGCTTCTAGATTATATGCAGCCCAGATAAAAGCGGCGATCGCGAGAACGATACAGGTTGCATACATTAAAAACTTTTTAACATTTCGAGTTTGGCTTAAACCTAACAACATCCAAGCTAATGCTGAAGTTAAAATTACCTGTTTTGTATCTGCAATCAATATCTGATGAACTGCGCCAATTAAGCTAAGTATTCGTAGCCAGAGGGGAGCTGTTTTAAAAAAAAGCAAGAAATATAAAGCAGCACTTACGGAAACGGCAGTGGAGACATAACCGCCTGCTCCTGTTGCAAAGAAAACTCCTTGAACGCCATCCGTTTCATCCATTCCATTTGCTGCAAATAGTAAGCCAGCACTTAATAAAGGTTTCTGAATTTCAGCTAACAAAAAGTTAATCAAAGCTGAAATTAACGTCCAATTTCTAATTTTTTTAATGCTGGCGGATGATAGGGGAATACAAACTATTGCTAGTAGGAATAGATATGGCTCAGCCAGAATTAAAAAGTTAAAAACTACATTGATAAAACCTGCGTTATTGACAAGCGCGCTGACAAGCATAGCTCCCAGCAGAACCAGGATAGCAGATGAAAGCAAACTGGCGATCGCAATTTGTTTACGATCTTTACTGCGGTTAGTGACTAGCACCACTGCAAGCGCAAACCCAACTGTCAAAAAATGAAAAAAATTGAGAAATGAAGGAGCGCGAGTTATCGTACAAAAAATTCGAGAATAAAAAGCAGTAGCAAAGGCAAAAAATATCAGAGTTGAACTCTTAATAATATACTTCTTTTTTGCTATGGTTCTAGTGCCGATCGCTAAATCCATTTTTTGAGGTAAGGGTTGCATCTACTCATTTCCCTCCGCTAAATGTTAGGAGTTAAGTATTCGGACATAATTAAAGAGCAAATTTATTTTGTTTCTACCTTCTGCCTTTTTTTTACGATAAATATCTACGTTCACCTATCTTATTGGTTAAACTTTTTAACTTTCGATGTAGATTGATTTTGGTTATCGGTACTGATTTTATCAAAACTAGTTTGCACTCGTTGCAAAATACCAACACGTAATGGACTCTTTCTAGCGATCGCAGCATAAAATTTCAGATAACGAGCGGCTACATCTGATTTAGAAAAACGCAAGTCTTTTGCAGTTTGACTGAGAGGTTTTTCTAAAGCATTAATCATTGCTTGAGAAAGATTTTTTACTGGATCTCCTTGCAAGTCAAAGTAAGTACAGTTAGAAGAGCCAATCTCTCTAAATATTGGAATGTCAGAGCAAACTATTTTACAAGAAAAATGCATAGCTTCTGCTAGAGGCAAACAAAAACCTTCTTGCGACGAAGGGGCAATAAACATTTCACAATTTTGATACAGCCAACATAATTCATTATCTTCGATAGAATCAAGCAGTAATACCAGTTCTTGAAGGGAGAGTCGATTAATTAACTGCTGAATTTTTTCAGTTTCAGGTCCATTGTTGCCCACAATGACTAGTTTAGTCGTATTTTTTAAATACTTGTTTTTAATTAACAACCAAAAAGCTTGAATTGCTAGATTGATATTTTTATTGCTTCGATGTTGCGCAATACTTAATAGAAAAGAATCGCGATCGCTAATTGGTAAGTGAATTGACGAATTAGATTTTAAGCCTTCCAAACTCACGTAGTTATAAATAACAGTTACTAGTTTGCGTAGATGAAGATTTGGAAAATATAATTTCAGGCTGTTTGCAGTAGATTTAGATACGCAAACTAGACCGTCGCTATTTGTTATACATTGTTTGAGGAATAAGCGGTTAAAAATTGCATTTGGATATCCAAAAACTTCAGGTTTTTCATAGGGATATAGATCGTGAATCGTAGAAATCACAGGAGATGAGAACAGCGTTCTTACAAAGGGGAAAGGAAATGACATATAAACTAAGTCAGGCAAGAGACGGTTAGCCAATTTTGGCAAACCAAATAAAAACCACATATTTCTTGCCAACGCACTATTCTCAATATCTATTTCGATCAAATTAATTTTTTTGGAGTTAAAAAATGTTTTAAAATAATGCTTTTGCCATGCTCCTACTATCAAAGTTACTTTAGTGACCTCTTTTGTATCAGCTAAGCATTGAGCTAAATTTGCGGCGTGTCTGCAAACACCAGTAGGTTTGGAAGGTCTGTGTAAAGCAGCAATGAGAATATGCATATCGAGATGCTCCCTTAAATATGTATTGCCATGTATCAGACGTGACTCTAAGAAACATAGGATTTTAGGAGCTATTTAGTCATTCTGGCTCCTGGCTTCTGACGCTTGACTTCTGCATAAAGCTTGTTCAAATCTTCGCCGACAGCGTTCCAGCTATAGTTTTGACTGACTCGGTTCCGTGCAGCAAGACCCATACTAATTCTCAGTTCTGGATCTTTAACTAAGTGAATCATACTTGCTGCGAGGTCGCGTACAGCTTGATATGGTTCGAGAGCTGGAACCTTAAAACCAGTTTCATTTGTAACTTGAATTGCTGGACCTCCTAAATCCAAACAGAGAACGGGACGACCTGCTGCCATTGCTTCCATACATACCCATCCTCCAGAATCATGCAAACTGGGATGAACTAATACGTGGCAATCTCTTAAGAGGTCTAAAGCTTTTTCACGCGGTAATTTACCCCAGAATTTTACTTTGCGATCGATACCCAAATCTCGTGCTAGAATTTGCAGGCGATCGCATTCCGGTCCTTCTCCAACAATCCAGTACTCTGTATTGGGTAAATTTGCTTGAGCAAAGGCACGCAGTCCCAGATGAAAGCCTTTCCAGTGTAAAAGCCTACCGATACTGATAAACCTTACTGGTGTCTCGTCAGGTATTTCATATTGAGTCAGAAGCGCCATATCTTCTTCAGGTAATCCGAATCCTGGCAAGATTTGTACCTGCTTTGCGCCTATTTTATACAGCCGCTCGGCTGTATCTTTAGTTGTTGCTCTAACTACAGTACTCTTTTTGGTAGTCAGATGTACGAAGGGATCTATCTCTCCCAACTTGCGAATTAAGCTGCGGGTAATTTCGTAAATTTTGGCTTTCCAACTAAAATCTTCCCAGAAGGTATTTGGCGCAGACTCTCCACCTCCTACTGGTCCCCAGATAAAGGGGGATGGTAGCAAAGATAGAAAGCAAGGATTGCAATACTTCATAAAAGTCACATGGTGCGTCAGGTCAAAGCCAATTTTCTGATGTAGGCGACGAGCCACAAAATATGCTTGAATTTGCCATAAGTAATAATGCAATTGCATTCCGCCAGAGTGTCCCCATCGACGGCTATCGTACCAAAAGGGAAGAGTGAAATAAATAAAGTGAAGATTGGGGATGGGGTTGCGTGCTAGTTCTGCCTCAATCTCATTCTGGCTTTCATCAGGTCGAGTGAGTACCCAAACTTCGTGATATTTGGCAGCCTCGCGAACGATATTCCAACCGATACCAGGCTCTGAACCCATACCTGGTTCGCAGGAGTATGCAGATATTAATATTTTCATGGTCGGGTGCGGGAGTAAGGTTATAAAATTTTTCGTTAACTAACTTTGGGAAGGCTGGAAAATAAAGTTGCAGATATAGGTTTTTCCTAGTGAGGATAACCCGGCATAATTTTCGATGTTTTGGTGTTTTTTGAGAGAAAAGTTATCTAAACTCTTAAGCTCTCCATCTAGCAAGAAGAAACCTTTGTAACCTAAAGCTAGAATTTTCGCAAATATCTCAGAAATATCGCGATCTGGATGATGTTTTTGTTCGATTTCAACTAGAAGATTTGGGCGTTGAGTTATCAATAAATTTTTGGCTCCATCAATTGTAGCTGCTTCATGCCCTTCTACGTCAATTTTGATAAAACCGACGTTTGGATGACCTTGCTCGTCAAGTGTTTTTAATGGAACTTGATATGTTTTACTACCTTGAGGAACAGCTTTTTCTTCTAAGCTTCCAAGTTGGTCGTATAAAAAGTTATCGACAAGTGGGATTGATAGATTTGCTTGTCCCGAACGATTGGAAAGAGCGATCGCGTAGACGCTCACATTGGAACGACCCGATTTATGAATAAATTCTGCTAGTTCTGGATTGGGTTCGTAAGCAAAGACATGGCGCGAAAGCCGAGCTAGAAAATAAGTATAAATTCCTTTGTTTGCCCCAATGTCAATACTATTTTTCTGGCGATCGACAAGCGATTTAAGTATTTTTAACTCAGGCTCACCCTTACGGTAGTGCATCGCAGCCATTAAGTGAATAACAGCCGAAGGGGGTAATGTTCTTCTAACTAAATCTTTTGTAGACATTGCAATCATTTTACTACTTCCTCCCCGTTGTAATTTTTAAGTAATTACTAGAAACAATCCGATTACTGGACGACCTGCTACTTAGTAATTCTTCATAAACCTTAGCTACTTGCTCTGCTGTTTTCTCCCAAGTAAATGACTTAACTCTATGCAAACTTTTGTTTACAAGGTCTTGGTAGTACGTTGGATCTTTTTGCAAACAAATTACTGCGTCTGCAATTTCCATCGGATTGTTTGGGTTAACTAAAATCCCAGCATCACCAACAACTTCAGGCATAGCAGAGACATTAGAAGTAATGACAGGAGTACCGCAAGCCATTGCTTCTAAAATAGTGATCCCAAACCCTTCGTGTAATGAAGGAGCAATTAGAACATTAGCAGCATTATATAACTGTATTAAGGTCGATTTATCCGGTTTTCCAAAATATTTAATCCATTTAGTTAAGTTATGACTTTGGATAAACTCTTTTTGCTCGGTGTTAAAATCCGACCCTACTTTCCAAAATTGTATTGGCAATCCTTTTTCAACTAAAAACGCTACTGCTTGTAAAATCTTAGAAATATTTTTACGAGGATGATTTACACCAACATTTAAAAGACAAAATGTTTCCTTGCCAATTCCCTGTCGAGCGCGAAATGACTCAACTTCTACTTTAGGCAGAGGTCTAAATATGGCTTCAACAGCGTTAGGAATGACACTAATACGCGCTGGCTCAATATTTAATATTTGAGTTGTATCTTTAGCGGTTGCACTAGAAACAGCAATGATGCGATCGGCATATTTCATGCCTTTAACTGCATAGATCCAAGCATTTCTACTAACTAGCGGTAATTGTACCGAACCTTTAAGATTATCGCGGTAGAAAAAGTTAATCAGGTCGTGACAAGTAACGATCGCAGGTTGACCAGTCTGCTTTAACCAATAGACGAGATGAGCATCACAAGGTTCGATAATATGAAAAATATCGGCTGTTTGTTGTTTAACTCTACGAGGATAGCGCCAGAAACGTTCGTAATATTTCTGCACTCTCAGCAACCAGGAAGAATTATTGCGATCGAAAGAACGCGGTGCTAATTCAATAATTTCCCAATCGGGACGGACAGCTTTGAGTCCTGAAATTAAACCGTTGGTATGGACATCAATGCTAAATTCAGCCATTGTTCGTGCGATCGCGACGCGCATTTTTAAACCCCTTATCAGTTATCAGTTATCAGTTATCGACGATCTCTCCCCACTCCCTATTCCTTACTCCCCATTCCCTTAATGTTTGCCATAGTTGAAGCGATCGCGCTGCAATTCGTTCGTGCGAATAGTGTTGTTGCACTCTGTTCAAACAGTAATTTTTTACTTCTTGTCGCCAATTTGGGTCGCAAATTAGCCGCTCTAAAATTGCTGCTAATCGATCTGCGTCTTCTTCTGGAAATACTAAGTCAGATCGTCCGATCGCGTGAGGAATTTCGCCACTGGTAGAGCCGATAACAGGTACACCCATTGCCATTGCTTCAATTAATACATGACCGAACTGTTCTTTCCAGGTGGGAGTCGTGCGTGAGGGAAGTACGAGTACGTCAAATTGTGCAATTGCGATCGGTGCTGCTTCGTGTCGTACTGCTTTTTCCCAAATTACCAAGTCAGCAATCTGCTGTTTTTCTGCTTCCTGACGCAAATCTGCTTCACTCGTACCAGAACCGCAGAGGATGACGCGACAATTGAAACCCCGTTGTCGCAGTTGACTAACAGCAGTAAATAAGATGTCTATTCCTTTTCCCGCAACAAATCGTCCTAAAAAACCGATATGAAACTCTTGGCGATCGCCTTGGGATAATTGCGGCGCGAATAAATTCGTGTCTACTCCCATCTGAGGTATGATTGCGATCTTTCTTGTATATCCCCAATGACGCAATAAATCGGCTCCTTCATGATTCCCTGCAATAATGGCGCTGGCTGAATTCAGTACAAATTGACGTACCCAACGGCGAAATCTGGGTAGGTTGCGATCCATATTTTCCCACCCAAATACAACTAATTGCTTGCCTGTTATTCGCGTCCAAATTGCTAGCTCAAACGCGCACATTGAGAAAACTTCTTCTTCGACTTGTACTATGTCGGGTTGAAAATCGTTCAGCACTTGCCAAACTCGCCAAGGTGCGTAAATATGAGCGCCGCCACGACCAGCAAACAACACGGGTGCGCTGTAAACTTGAATTTTTGAGTACGGTTTTTCTAGTTCAAGTCGGCGATTCCATTCCAATGCCTTCCAGTTATTAGGAGCCAATAAACCGACTTCAATTCCATCAATTTCTGCGATCGCCTGAAGTTTTCCCTGATTCACACCTACTACATAAGCGTGGCTGACAAAAAGAACTCGCAGACAAGAGTTAGTTTTAAATTTTGTTTTTTTGCTATGAATAGAATCTACTGTTTTCATAATATTTATTATGTATAAATAGTTATGCTTTACTACTAAATAACTTCGACCGATTTGCCTGCGCCTGAATTTTTGTAATTATCCAAGCGATCGCTTTGGGGCGAAAATGCGGCGCGTATAACCAAGTAATCGCTGGTTTTGCTAAAGCTAAAGGCATAAATCCCACCCAAATAAACCAGAGACTGTAGATCGATCGTTTTTGCCAATTAAAGTGCGAGTATTTCCAAAGCGAACGAATTCCCTGATAGACGAGTGAGAGAGGTCGATCTAAGGGAATCGGATGATTTTGAGGATCTAACCGTAAGGAAATAATCCGCGACCATAACCGTCCGATGGCTCGTTGTTCTAAATCTTTTGGTAATTTATATCCTAATTCGTTTGCTTTTTGTAATAGTAGGGAATAGTTTTGTAAGTCGTGTCGGACAAATCTATGAAAGCGATCGCCTGTTACTGTAGCTAAAGCCCACTGATTGCTATTATGAATTCGGTACACACCTAAAGGTTCTTCAATCGCTGCTACTTCTCCATAAAAAGGAATTGAAATTGATAAGTAATCATCAGCAGTTAATTTATATTCATCAGGAATCGGGAAGACTTGTTCTAGTGCTTTGCGACTGAGTGCGTTGCCACTAGTAGGCGTGCTATCATAACCACCAACTTCTAGTAATCTGCGCCATACCTCGCCAGTCGATAATAATGCACCTTGCGGACAGGAGTATCCTAAAAATTGACTAAAGGTATCAACTACATTTAAGCGGTAATGTACTTTAGCTAAATGTGGCTTCCAAATAGAAACTATGCGTTCGACAGTATGAGGCAAAAGATAATCGTCAGAGTCCAAAAAAATAATAATTTCGCCTTGACTCATAGCAAATCCACTATTAAAAGCGGCTGCTTGTTTGCCATTTTCTTGCAGAATAGGAATGATACGCTCGCCGTAACTAGCAATAATATTGCGAGAATTATCTGTAGATCCGTCATCGACAACAATGACTTCAGTATGAGGATAAGTTTGGCTTAAGGCACTATCAATTGCTTCTGCTAAGAAGCGATCGTAGTTATAGTTATTGATGATGATGCTAACTGATGGTTTATTTTTCATAAAAATAACTCTTAAAAGTAAACATATTAGCCCCTGAAATCTCCAGTTCTAATTTAGGTTGTCCACCAGTAATTTTTTCACGGTTCGCCCAGCCACCTTCCAGTTAAGTCGCGTCTGATATTCATTAAAAGCAGAAAGTGCCAAATCTTTGTATTCGTTATAGTTAGTAAATAGATGAATTACATATTTACAGTACTCCGAAATATCGGCTTCTTTGTCAAACGTTGCACCATTTAAACCTGTTCTAATAATTGTCGGAATTCCACCAACTTTAGTGGACAGACAAGGTACGCCTAGTGAATTCGCTTCGCATAAAACAATGGGCGAACAATCTGCCAGTGAGGGCAAAATTAGAAAGTGAGATTCGCCAATAAGTTGATGGATTTTCTCTTGACCTTCGCGACTAGATTTACTAATAAACCCCAAAGATTTAACAAAACTAGGTAGAGAACCTTCTACAATAGGTTGAGAGCCAATAACTGTTAGCTCTGTACTCAAACCTAAGTTATTTAACTCCTGAGCAACCTTAAGGGCAATATCTCCCCCCTTACGGAACCAATCAACTCCAATAAATAGCAATTTACATGGATTTAAGGGTCTGAGTTCAATTAAATCTTTAACTTCGTAAAGAGTTTTACTACTTTCAATATTTGCTCCAAAAGGCACAACTTGTACTTTTGCTGGATCGGCTTGATAATATTCAATAGCGGTTTGAGCTGCCCATTCAGATGAATAAATTGCTAGTTTAGATTTCTGGAGAGCAGTTTTTTCCATTAAATGTCCGTTGCTAATTGACTCTTGACATAGATTGCTATATTGGGGATAAAAATCTATTAAATTAGCAAAAGTTGCATCTGCCCAGAAAATAATTGGCTGTTGGCATTCAAGATATGCGATCGGATCTACCGTGGCACTAAATATAATATTTGCATCACTTTGAGCTAGTTTTTTAGCAACCTGATTGGCGTAATTCTTAAGAAGTATTGGTTCCGTAGTTTTGATATAAGTTTTGTGAAAAAGCTCGTGATAGTGCCGCTTCAATTTTAGCCTAGCTTTCAACGTCAATTGATTTTTTAGAGAACCAATATACTCTATGTCGCTGGCGACCTGGTGCTTGAGTGACTGAGCTATGTAATAACCTGTTCCCGACCATTCATTACAGCCTTGCGTACCTAAAGAGCGAGCATTATAAGTGGTTGTGTATGCTATCTTCATGTTTTGTATAATCTTTAGACTTTAAAAAGTAATATTTTTGTATTTTTGTTATTTTACAAATACAAAACTCAAGTAAAAATTACTGTCTGCGACCTGAGATCGTTAAGCTACTTTTCCCGCGAACAGTTTTTTCTACAAAGTTGAATACCTGTGACTTTAGAAAGTAGTAACTCGGACGGAATGAAAGGAAAGAACGACGTGTATTAAAAAAGACTTGCTGTTGCCAAGGCGACATCGAACACCAATTTTTATAGGCTGGAATTGCACTATCGATCAAAAAAGTTTGCCATTTTGCCACCATTTGCTCCGATTGTGTTTCTTTAGCCCGTATCCACCCGTTTTCAACCATAGCGCGACGCATTTCCTTGTTATCTCGAAGGCGCTTGAGCGATGAAATCACCTCTGTTAAAGAAGTTGCTTCTAGATAATCGAGATCGCTTTTGCGCTCAGCTCGAAAGGCAGATTCATATCCTAAGATTGCTGGCACGCCAGCGTGCCATGCATTATATAATTTTGATGCAGGCTTGCCTCTAAAATAATTTTTACGACCAAATTCTCTGACAGCCAAGACGACATCAATATCGCTGTAGTCATGCCAGGAATCGTGAAGGAGTTTCTTCTGAAACCGCAAGCCTAAAGCGTCTAGTTGCTCGTGCCAAAACTGACCGCGAAATTCAGAAACTAAATTTGTTTCATTTCCAATAAACGCAACATTTTCAAAAGTATCCCCACGCTGAGGATCGCGAGGAATCAGAGAAGATTGCGTCCAGTGAGGAATAAAGTAACTTTCCCAAAGTGTCAAAAATCTTCTGGGTATTGCTTGGTACGGATTTTGTACGACATGCAGTTGTGCGTAAGGATGCCGATCCACATCTGCTCTTAAGCAAACAATCAGTAATTTTGGACTTGGCTGTAGAGAATCATCCAAAAAATCACGATGAGATAAAACAATTCCTTCATCAGGCATTGTTTGTACTAATTGGCAAGGAAATCCACGATCGTTGAGATAAAGATAAGTTTGCAATGTCCAAATACAACCGCCACCCGCCATCGGAGATATCGAACGGTGAAAAGATAGCCACTGCCAGAAAGACTGAGCGTTTTGTGGTAAGTTGCCAGCAGGTAATTTGCTGGGAGGAATATAAAAATAAATTGGTGGTAAGTTTTTAAGCATATAATTTGTAAAGATAAAAATTTGATTAACGTCTTCGTAAAAAATGCCAGTGCGAGTAGTTTCGACGCAACAAGTAATAGCGCGATCGCAATTTTTCTGGAAGTAAAAAATTCAGATGATTATTACGAAAACCGTATTTTTTGACCAAGTTGAGCCACAACTGTAGCCGTTGTTTGAATGGCATTAGCGGCATATGCCAATGCATAACTGTTTTTATATCGGTTTGATTGACGCTTGGTAAGAAGATATCCGGTTCACCTAAAGACATCTCATCCACTAAATCTAAGGTCGCAGTTTTTTTAGGTAGAGCTACAACATAAGAATAAAGCTCGTTTAAAGCATTCTGCCAATGACTACCCCAATGAGTTGCGGCTATTTTATTTCTGGTGGCTTCCCCAAGCGATAGACGAAACTCTTCATCTTCAACTAAGCGGGACAAAACTGCTGTATACTCTTCTAGATCCCGCACTCGAATCAAATTACCAGTCAAACCAGGCATATCAGAGCCAAGAACGCCGCATAGATCGGAAGAGTATGGGTAGCGACTCACCGAGGGTACGCCGTAGCTGCCAGCTTCTAGTATGGATGTAATGGAAACGAAAGGAAATGAGTCAACATAGATGTCGGCAGCTTGATAAAATACAGCGGTATCTTTAGTTTCTCCCAAGACTTGAATTCTTCCCTGGGTTTGCTGGATCGCTGCCGACCAATCTTCGTCGCTATGACCTGGACCGATCGCAACCAAGATCGCTCGATCGTATCGCTTTAGTAATTCAACGTGAGCATCAGCAAAACTAACGCCATCAACCGTTTTATATTTAACTGCTCTGGCAATGGAGAGCAGCATGATACTGTTTTCGTCAATTCCAAGTTGTTGCTTGGCTTGCGATCGCGACAGTTTTCTACAAGCTGGTTCTAAAATCGTCGCAAGCAGCAGGTTACGCTTTGCCTCAATCCCTCGGCGCTGTTGAGATAAATGCATTCCCGACTCGCGGAGATTCGCGATCGCGTCACTGACAGCAGCTCCTACCCAAAACCAATGGTCGCCGTGATTTGTATAGACAATTGCGGGAGATTGTGCTTTATTAGCAAATGCAATTGTTGGTACAACATCGTACTCCCAAGTATGTAGCACGACGATATCTGCTGTTGCGGCACATTCGCGTAGCCTCTTGGCACGCGAGATAATTCCGCCATTACGGTCGTTTAATACGTAAATCCTGCCCTGGCTATTGGCTACAGCATCTTTCAGGGTTTGAGGAATTTCGTTCAGTGCTTGCCTTGTTAAAGCAACTGAGTGCGATCGCTCGGTATCCTGTTGAATCCAGCGCCGCAAGAGTCTAGGTATACCGCCGATATCAGAAAGATGGGTAGATACGTGAAGTACGTGCTTCACCGTTTTGGGCAATGCAGTCTCCTTTTGAGGAGCGAAAGCGATTGGGATTGCCTTGCGTCCAATGGTCAGAAGGAGCTGCTCTAGTTCGGAGCTGACGAAAAAACCACAATGGTTCAACTGAGCGTAGTTAGCTGCAATCTGCCCGTACACCGCTGCTGCTTCGTAGTTGCCTTGCTGCGCTAAGTCTTTTGCTTGCGAGATCAGGCTGCGAAATGTCGCAAAGTTTTGTGGGATGAGCTGGCGACCTTCTGCTTGCCAAAGGCTGAGTGTTTTGTTAGCTAGTGTTTCCATATACTTTCTCTCGATCTGCTCCTGCTAGATTGCACTCAGCACAACACTTAAAGACAAACAGTTTTCAAAACCGCGATCGCCCGATCTTGTTCCGACTCCGTCATTTGGTGGAAAAGTGGTAATATGATGGCGCGATCGGTAGCTTCTTCGCTTTCGATGAGGCGATCGCTTCCACAAGACCAAGCCTCAATTTGATATGCCGCTTCGCGGTGAGCGCACATAATCCCCCGTCGCGTGGAAATTCCCGCATCCAACATCGCTTGCATGACTTGCACCTGGTCGTACTGCTGGGGTAAGCGGACGCAATAGCTCTGCCAGTTACTTTTTGCCCAATTTGGCTCGGTGGGCAATTTTAATCCAGGCACGTCTGAGAGCTGTTCGTGGTATCGCTGTGCTAGGTAGCGGCGACGTGCGACAATCTCCGGCAAGCGTTTGAGCTGTTCCCGTCCTACTGCCGCTTGAATGTCGGTCATCCGGTAGTTGTAGCCCAACATCGGGTAAGTCTCGAAAATCACTTGTTTCGCGCCGTGGCGGACAGTATCGGGGACGCTCATGCCGTGTTGTCGCCACAGACGAAACTGTTTGTCCCATTCAGGATTGCTAGTGGTTAGCATTCCACCATCACCAGTCGTAATTACCTTGCGGGGATGGAAGGAAAAACAGGCAATATCGCCGTGGGGTTTGCCGATTTTTTCCCACTGTCCTTCCCAGAGAATTTCACTACCAATGGCGCAGGCTGCATCTTCAATAACTGGTAAATTGTAGCGCCGCGCAACCTCCACAATCGCTTTGAGGTCGCAAGGCATTCCCATTTGGTGGACGACCAGAATCGCGCGGGTGCGATCGCTCACCACTGCTTCGATTAAAGTGGGATTAATGTTGTAAGTGTGCGGCTCGATATCGACAAATACGGGGATCGCGCCGCAATAGCGAATGCTATTCGCAGTGGCAATATAAGAATGACTGACGGTAATTACCTCATCCCCAGGCTGCACGCCTACGGCTAACAGAGCTAGATGCAATGCCGTGGTGCAATTAGAAACCGCACAAGCAGACTTTGCCCCTACATAAGTTGCAAATTCCTGCTCGAAAGCGGCGACTTCGGGTCCTTGCGTTACCCAACCGGACAGAATCGCCCGCTTAGCGGCATCTGCCTCGGCTTCACCCATCCAAGGTTTGGCAATTGGAATATTCTGCATCTGCTCAGACATTGCTTGTTTCCTTTGCCAGCTTTTGTTCGCGCCACCATTTGACAAGCTGACGCAACCCCTCTTCTAGAGAGACTTGCGCCTCAAAACCCAATAAATCTCTAGCTTTGCTGACATCTGCTAGTCGGCGCTGTACGGGGTTGACTTTGCGTTCTGCACCATATTCTGGCTGTAAATCTGACCCCATGACTCTAGCCAAACTGTAGGCAAGATCGTTCAAACTGCTTTCTAGACCGCTAGCAATGTTAAACACTTCGTCCGTCACATCGGCTTTAGCCGCCAAGATGTTTGCTCTAGCGATATCTTCGATGTAGACGAAATCCATTGTCTGCTTGCCATCACCAAAAATCAGTGGCGGTTGACCTGCGCTAATGCGTTCCATCCAGCGGATCAGCACTTCGGTGTAAACGCCATAAATATCCATCCGGGGACCATAGACGTTGAAGTAACGCAAGGCTACGTAGTCCAATCCGTACATGTCATGGAAGCTACGTAACAGCCCTTCGTTAAATGTCTTGGCTGCACCGTAAATCGTGCGGTTGTTGTAGGGATGGTGCGCTTCTGTGGTGGGGAACTCCTCTGCCATGCCGTAGATTGAAGCTGAGGAGGCGGCGACTACTTTTTTGACTCCGGCACTGACCGCAGCTTCTAGGACGTTGAAAGTTCCATTAGCTAGAACTTCCATCGCTAGGCGCGGTTCTTGAGCGCATTGAGTGATGCGGATCGCTGCCTGGTGGAAGACGATATCCACACCTTGCATGATATCGGCAAGCAGTTGGCGATCGCGGATGTCACCTTCGACAATGACTAAATGTCCGCGTTCTTGCGCTTGAGCTAAGTTTTGGCGCTGTCCGCGAGTAAAATCATCCAAAACTATAATTTCAGCAACTTCTTCTTTAACTAACAAATCGGCAATGTGGGAGCCAACTAACCCAGCACCGCCTGTAATTAATACACGTTTATTTTGCATATGCTTTAATTGCTTTGTAATGGTTCATATCCTTCTCGCCAGCGTAAAAACCGAGCAGGAACGCCAGCAACGACGGCAAATGGTGGTACATCTTTGGTGACAACGGCTCCAGCACCAACAATACTACCTTTACCAATCGTTACCCCAGGAAGAATGACGGCATTCATCCCTATATCAGCTCCTGTTTCTACTTTTACCGATTTAATTTCCAGGTCGGTTTGAATAATTGGAACATCAATGGGGAATGCGGTATGAGTTGAACCAAGTACTTTTGCTCCTGGTCCCCATCCCACATAATCTTCAATTATCAAGTCACGCGCATCAAAGTAACTCTGCGGACCGATCCAAACGTAGTTACCGATCGCGCACTTGCCATCGAAGCGTCCTTGAATGTAACTTTGCGAACCAATGAAAACGCGATCGCCAATCTCAAATGTTTCTAAATGTTTGAAGCCAACACCGCTACCAATCCGAATGCCATGACCGAATTGACGTGCCATTGTACGCCAAATAATTCGTCGCATTAACAAGTCAAAATCACCCTCGCCAATCGTGAAGCGATTGTACAATTCGAGTAATTGGTCATTACTGTGCTGATGGCGCAAATGTTTTGCCATCCCCACTTCAAACTCTGGGTCTGGTTTCAGCTCTTGGGAGCCGTGTGTAGCTGCAACTACCCTACTTTTTGCCAATTCATACATGGAAGATTCTCGCGTACTACAGCACTTACAACTTCTAATTGGTTGAGAGCAAGTTCGGCATACATGGGTAAAGAAAGAACTTCCCTCGCTGCTCGTTCGGCGTGGGGAAAATCCCCAGGTTGATACCCTAATTCGGCGTAAGCTGGTTGTAGGTGTACCGGAATCGGATAGTGAATGCCTGTTTGAATCCCCTGCTTGTGTAGTATCTGTTGCAACCAATCTCGTTGGGGCGATCGCACGGCGTAGACGTGGTAAACGTGATAACTGTATGGCATGACAGCAGGAGTAGACACCTCCGAACTTGCCAGTAACTTATCATACTGAGCGGCGTGTGTTCTTCTTGCCTCTGTCCATTTGTCTAAATGGCGTAACTTCACCCGCAAGATCGCTCCCTGGATGCCATCCATGCGGTAGTTATAGCCTTTGAGCAGGTGATGGTATTTCTGTTCTTGTCCCCAATCGCGCAGCATCCGCATTTTGCGCTCGTATTCGGGATTGCTGGTGACGACCATACCACCTTCACCACACGCCCCTAAGTTCTTTCCAGGATAGAAACTGAAACAACCGATGTCGCCAAGACTACCAACTCGCTGCCCTTTGTACTCGGCTCTGTGTGCCTGTGCTGCATCTTCAATCACAACGAGACCGTGACGGCGAGCAATTTCCAGTATCGGTTCCATGTCGGCTGGTTGACCGTACAGATGCACTGGTAGGATCGCTTTGGTGCGCTCGGTGATTGCTGCTTCAATCTGGGTTACGTCCATCGTGTACGACACGGGATCGATATCGACGAAGACAGGTTTAGCACCGGTGTAACAAATGGCGGCTGTGGTAGCAACGAAAGTAAAAGGCACGGTAATTACTTCGTCACCCGCACCAATTCCAGCAGCTAGGAGTGCCAGGTGGAGAGCGCTAGTGCCTGTATTGACAGCAATGCCAGAATCGGCATTACAGTAATGAGCGAATTCTTCTTCGAGAGCAACAACCTCGCTACCTAGCACAAATTGCGTGCTTTCTAAAGCTTTAAAAACAGCAGCATCAATTTCGTCTTTAATGCTCAAATACTGCGCTTTTAAGTCTACGAATGGGATCATACTGCTACCTCCACTCCGCTTAGTTCAACTAATTGACCTTGCTGCTTGATGGACTGGGTAGCAGCCTCTAGAATTCTGACGACCCGCAGTCCTGCTTCCCCATCGGTAATTGGACGTTTGCCTTGCTGGATGCAATCAACAAAGTGTAATGCCTCGGTTTGCAACGCTTCAGTCATATCTAACTTTGGCGACCACATATCTCCGGTGCGATAGCCCACTAACATTTGGTAAACGTTCTCAGGACTGCCATTGACTGTAATTCCTTTGTCGTATACCTTAATCTTTTCACTTGGTTCCAAGTCGTCATAGCAGATCATTTTTTGACTGCCCCAAGCAGGGTACGACGAACTTTAACTGGCGCTAGCCAATTTACGTGAATGTGGGCGATCGCGCTGTTGTCGAAAAATAATGTTAGGTAGGCAATGTTTTCTGGTTCGCCTGGAATGTGACTCATCCCTGTCGCCGAGACAGCGGTTGGCTTAGCTTGTAACACGTAGTCCATAATCGAGAGGTCGTGGACTGCCAAATCCCAAATCACATTCACATCGTGCTGGAACAGCCCCAAGTTGACCCGGACAGAATCGTAGTAATAAACGTCGCCTATTGCTTTACTAGCAACGAGTTCTTGCATCTTACGGACTGCGCCCGTGTAAACAAAGGTGTGGTCTACCATCAATACCAAATTCCGCCGTTGAGCCTCCTCAATCAGCCTGATGGCTTGTTGGGAGCTAACAGTCATTGGTTTTTCGACGAGTACGTGTTTGCCAGCCTGCAAAGCTGCCAAGGCTAAGTCGTAATGAGTCGAAACTGGGGTCGCGATCGCGATCGCATCGATATTTGGATCTGCAAATAAGTCTTGGCTATCTGTCGTTACTTTCACGGCTGGGTAACGCGATTGCACTTTAGCCAGCCTTTCTATTTTAAAATCGCTCACAGCTACGACCTTTGCTCCTGGGAGATCGGCAAAGGTACGGACTAAATTGGGACCCCAATAGCCATAGCCTATGACACCAATATTAATTGTATGAATTGCCGAATTTTGCTTGTCTGTACAAACATTTCCCTGCTCGGGAGAAGTACTTGAATCGAGATTTTGTGTTAAGCGATCGCGAGTATTTGTCATAGGAGTAGATCGGTAGAAGTAAGGTTACAAAACTTCAATTACTAAAAAACGATAGCGATCGATCGGTTAGCTAATAGTTTTTAGACTTTGCTAAAAGCAATCTTATCAACGGCAAATTTTCTGAGAAATTGCATTTGTCCGGTTTGCAGATCGACAGAAAATAAAGAATTACTGCCTTCTAGATTGGGATCGGCAAGTGCAAATAGTTGATTGGAGGGAGAAAAGGCGAGACATGCCAAGTCATTTGATAAAGGACGACCGTTAAACCTCAGTTCCACTAAATTGATAACTCTTCCTCTACCAGTGATCGGAGACTTATTTGTTAGATCGAACTGCACCAGAATTGGGTTGCCACCAGGATCGATACTAGTACCGTAAATGTTGCCATCCGAGGATTGGGCGAGATTGCTGTACCGATTAAATGGAGGTAAATTTGGTAGATCGGAGCGAGAATCGACTTGACCTGATTTTGAGTCAATTAATCCTAGCTCGAAAGGCGGTTGACCTTGGGTAAGGCTAACGATACCTAGAAGTTGGTCTTGTTGAATGGCGAGTAGGCTCTCAATTGTATTGTTCTTTTTGATTTTTTTAGCTTTCAAGCCTTTTGTGGCGGACTTTTTACTATCTGGACTGAAAACGATGAAGCGATTTAGATCGCCCTTGCGAGTCGATGCTAGAGCCGCAACCACAAATGTCCCATCTGATAAGGCAGTAAAACCAGTGATTCGTTCGCTCTGCTTTTTGATGATGAAAGCTTTACTTGCAGTTTCAGTTGCGTCCTGTTGATTTTGAACGGCTTGTTCGGCAATTTCAGTAGATAACGATTCTTGACCTGTGGTAAGGTCTAAGGATTGCAAAATCATTCCAGGAGTTTTGTTTGCTGCTTTCTCATCAACTAAGTCTTCTGTGATGCTGCTGCTAGCAGGAGTTAGGCGCACGCCGTAAATTACGAGCTGTGTTTGGGCAACTGTTTTTTTGGCTGCTAAATTGGAGAGTACGGTTGTAGCGGCACTAGCGATCGCTAGCTGACCGAATCGGCGGCGTTTTAATCTCAAGTTCATACGAAGTTATTCTTAAGGCACAATTATGTTGACATCTGGAGACTGAGGCTTAGCCCCCAAGTCTGCTAGTACGTTGACAGCAATTTGCTTAGCGCGTATATCTTCGCGGTTGACCCGAGCGCCATCAGTATCCAACCCAAACATCCAATGAACCGATCCAGTCGCAAATACCTTAGCGCCACTGGCAGCAGTGTAACGGGCTGCGTTGGAAATATTGATATTAGTTCCAGGTGGGAGATCGGAATCAAAGGAACCGTTGGGGTTAACTGCTGATTCGCTCAAAACGACAAGATTGCTGGGGGCAGCACCATTATTAATCGCTGCATCCCATTCATAACCCACTAACCCACTTAGCGTGTCTCCATTGTTCAAGTTGGTGTTGGCGTAGTAAGGATCGCTACTATTGGTGACAACAAAATCATACCCGCCGTAGTAAGGGTTATTGTAATCGTAAGTCCAATACAACCCCCCATTATCGCCTGTATACATGACACCGATCAAAGCGTTTTCAGGTCGATTGTTTTGTTGGCTGCGGAACTTGTTCGTAGGTGCGACGGGATCTGTCACATCCTTATAGCACGCCATGATGCGGTTGTTTCCGCCAGTGGGGCTATTTTCAAACCGAACTCGCCAATAGCAAGTGTTGGCTGAGAAGAAAGCTAAATTAACTCCTGCGTCCCTGGCTTGTTCGACAGCATTTCTCGCTTCTAGCGACCAATATTCGTCATGACCGACGGATAAAAATATTTTGTGCTGTCGCAATAGCTGTGGGTTTTCATGAACGTCCATGTTCGTGACGTAAGAGACGTTATAGCCCTGAGACTCTAACCATCGCACCATATGACGCTCCCAGCGTAATATCGAGTGCATTTCTTCGGGACGGATACTAGCGGCTGAAAACGGGCGATCGTAAGAAACCTTCAGTGCTTTTTGACCGCCAATACTGTTATATGTGTATAAACTGTAACCGCCAAAAGTGCTATAAGCTAAATATGTGGTAAAGCTACTCTGGAATAAGATGTCAGAAGTACTGCTGTCATCGCGGACAACGAACCATATCTGTGACTGTTTACCAGTTGCTAAGATGGTCAGCTTCGCAAAATACAAACCGCTCGTCCAATCATTACCTATTGCCAGCGTATAGGAAGTTGCCCAGTTACACTCGATCAGGCGGGTCGTACTGTCGAAGGTACAAGCAGGCTGCGTAGTTCCATTCAGCGCACCACTGCTAGCGACTAATCGCGCTCCCGCACCTTCGTAGTAACCTAAGCGATACACGTCAATAGTGAATTGCGCACTGTATCCTAGAGAAACTTTAATTGGCAGCGATCCGCCCTTATTGACGCTGGTTGCACCAGCATAGCCACAGATCTCACCATTTGTATCGTAGTTAGAGTTGGGGATTCTCCAGTCGGGATTACCTGGTTTTTGGTTTTCTAGGTAGATGGGGTTGGGGTTGGTGGGATTGGCTCTGGTGGTAAAAGCAGTAAAAGTCACGCTGCCTATATTATCGGCTGTTGCAGTAACTGTATTTGCTGCGCCACCCGTCGTTCCTAAAGTCAATGTTGTACTTGCTTGTCCGTTGGCATTGGTGACGGCGCTGGTAGGTGAAACGGAACCACCCCCACCACTTACGGCAAAATTGACAGTCACCCCTGATTGAGGGCTGCCAGCAGGGTTTCTCACTTGAACGACTAATGGGTTAGCTAGGGTTGTCCCTACTCCGCCACTCTGATTATCACCGCTGACTTTAGAAATCGTGGAAACAGGGGTAGCGGAGAAGACTACATCGCGGTAATAGTTGGTGTTGCGATAAGAACTGCTGGGAAAAGCGCCTGGACTTACGTTGTAAACTCCGTTGCTGCCGTCAGCGACTGAGCTAAGGTCGCCGTTGACAATTGAGCTTGCCAATTCATCGTTATAAGCAGCATAGAAGCTGTTGATGTTGACAGAAACCACATAAGTTGTATTGGCTTGAATGTTCAGCGGTGTGCTGAGAGCTTGCTGCTGCCATCCTGATGCTGTCTCATTTGAGAAGCTCACAGTTGCCAATGGAGTGCCACCACCTGCTGCCCAGATTTTGCCAGTATGATTACCAGTCTCGCTTGCAGCTTTCCAAAATCGAATTGCAGTTATCTGACCAACGCTTGTACTGCGGAATTTCATCCCCAGTTCGTAAGGAACTCCGTCGCTAAGATTTTGAATATTAGGTGTTTGTGTGGTAAATAATGTCTGCTCAGTCTGAGCTTGAGCTATAAGAAATTCATCTAGATTGAATTGTTCGGTCATTTCAAACACTCGCTTTTGAGCCGTTATTCATTAATTCGCCTCCATCGGCAATATTGCCGACTACCCGCGCGGGGACTCCCACTACAGTTGCGCGATCGGGAACATCGCGAGTCACGACTGCTCCAGCGCCAACTATGGCATTTTCTCCAATTGTGACTCCTGGCAGGATAGTGGCATTGCTGCCAATAGAAGCACGACGCTTTACTCTGGTTTCAATGACAGACCAGTCAGCTTCGGTTTGCAGGCTGCTATCTTCGTTGGTGGCACGAGGGTAAAGGTCGTTGGTGAACATAACTCCATGACCGATAAATACTTCGTCTTCTATAACCACACCCTCGCAGATAAAAGTATGCGATGATACTTTACACCTAGCACCAACGACCGCATTTTTTTGAATTTCTACAAAAGTACCAATTTTGGTTTCAGCACCAATTTTGCAACCATAAAGATTGACTAATTGTGGATGAAAAATACTCACGCGATCGCCTAGTTCTACATCATGATTTATTGCCATCTTTTTTTAGTCTTAACTATAATTAAACCTGAAAACTGCCGTTTGATTAATTAAATTTTTCTGTCAAAACTTTTTCTGATGAAACTGCGTGCCAAATCGCATCTTCCAAGTAAACACACTCATCCGATTGCCACGGGTACTCTTCCCGCTCGATCCCGTGCATCGTGACTTCAAACGGACAAATATTTCTCACATTTTCTAGTAAATTACTACCTCGTCGCTCTGAAAACCATGTTGTTAGAGTATACAAGCCCATATAGAGTCTGAATTTGGGGATCTCGCATCGGAGAATAAACAATCCTGCTTCTCGACGAAAGGGAAGTTGCCGATCGAAATTCCAAAAAATACACACTGGTTGTTGAAACTCATTCATTATCTGGAAGGAAAAGCACAGACTTTCATGCGGTTGAGTAACTTGTAAGGCAAACTCAAAAGAAATTGCTTCTCCCCAGCAGTGAACTCCTTGTTCCTCAGAAGTATGTACTTTCACCCAAGCTAGATAGTTGCCAGTCTTATCTAAGGGAGCTTGGTAATAAGCTGGTTGCTCGTCAGCCATTTTTTGTCCGGCAATATATAACCGTACAGCCGTGTCAGTAGCACCATCAAATTGAACGTTCCCTTTTGAAAGTAAGATGCATCGCTTAGTTAATTGCGCGATCGCCTGCATACTGTGGCTGACAAACAAAACTGTTCGTCCTTCTTTGGTAGCCACGTCGTTCATTTTTCCCAAACACTTCTTTTGAAAGGCTGAGTCACCTACTGCTAAAACTTCATCTACAATCAAAACATCTGGTTCTAAGTAAGCTGCTACTGCAAAGGCAAGACGCACGTACATACCAGAAGAGTAGCGCTTGACTGGGGTATCTAAAAACTTCTCGACTTCAGCAAAATCAACAATCTCATCGAACTTCTTTTTAATTTCAGCTCGACTCATGCCAAGAATGGAGCCGTTCAGATAGATATTTTCTCTTCCAGTGAGTTCTGGATGAAAGCCAGTACCGACTTCTAATAAACTAGCGACTCGTCCGGCGATCTCTATGCTGCCAGTGGTAGGTTCGGTAATGCGGCTCAAAAGTTTTAAGAGTGTCGATTTACCTGCGCCATTGCGTCCAATAATTCCAACTGCTTCGCCTTGCTTAATCTCAAAGGAAACATCCTTGAGCGCCCAAAATTCTTCAAGATTAGATTGAAAGTTTTGTTTACCATTTTGTGGCAAAAATGTTTTAGAAAACCTTTGAATCTTATTCCCGATGACATCTCTTAAAGTCTTATAGCGATAGAAACCAGCGGGTTTTTCTCTTTGGTGACTGATGATGTATTTCTTTCCCAGTTGCTCAATGCGAATAAGCGGCTCGGACACGCACTCAACTCCTGATAATACAATTCCTAATAATACAACCTATATTGGCTTGGCGATCGCCAAATTCAAATTGCAAATTCCAATTTAAATAATGTCAGCGAAAGTTCGTTCCATTTTACGGAAATACCAAACTCCGCTCGCGACCAGCAAAATAACAATTCCCACTGACAAAATGAATCCTGGGAGATAAATGTTTGATTCACCGCCTAAAATTGCCCAGCGGAAACCATCAATCACTCCTACCATAGGGTTCAAAGAGTAGAGTAAACGCCATTGTTCCGGGACGATCTTGCTACTAAAACCTACAGGTGAGATATACAGACCAAACTGAACGATAAATGGCACGACATAGCGAAAATCCCGATATTCTACGTTCAGCGCCGCTAACCAAAGCCCTCCTCCTACAGCAGCAGCAAAGGCAATTAAAATAAATAAGGGTAATGTCAAGATGCGCCAATCGGGAATAAAATTGTACCAAGCCATCAAAGCTAGTAGAATCATGCCTGAAATCATAAAATCTACAAAGCTGACAATCACTGCACTGGCGGGTACAATTAAGCGAGGAAAGTAAACTTTAGAAATTAAATTGGTATTGACGATTAAACTATTACTGGACTCAGATAAGGAATTAGCAAAAAACTGCCAAGGTAACATGGCTGCAAATACCAAAATTGGGTATGGTGCGCCTTCTGAAGGTAGCTTTGCCAAGTTGCCAAACACGACTGTAAATACAACCATTGTGAGAAATGGTCGAATTAAAGCCCAAGCAATGCCTATAGCTGTTTGCTTGTAACGCACGAGAATGTCTCGCCAAGCCAAGAAGTAGAATAGCTCTCGGTAACGCCACAGATCCAGCCAATACTGGCTCTCAGTACGACCAGCTTGTATAGTTAGTTTTCTCGTCTGCATATGCTTACAGCTACCAGCCTACCTAATAGTTTCATTTGACTCTATATGCATGAACTTGCATTCAACGAATGACTATCCGCCATCTGCGGTCGATCCCAGCTCAAACCTTATGCAGATATCGGCAAGTTGCCATGCCAATCTCCTCACCTTGAGTCAGATGGTTGCAGACTTGCGCTATGTCATTTGCACGTTTGCCACCCTTACAGACTGGTTAACCTTACGGCACTGATGTAGCTAATGCGACAATGGCAGTACGGTTTGATTCTGCAAACGAGGCAATCGAGCTGTGATGGAAATTGCTTGAGAAACTAGCAATACCTGGCTCAGTGCAAAAAAAAACGGAGGCTAACTTCCTTACCAAATTCAGGTAAGGTCGTGTAGAGACGGTTTACGATCGCCAAGCAAGTGACACAAAGCGCCAAAACGGTTCGCGATCGCCAAGCGGCTATTCTAAATTTAAATGCTGTTTCTATAGTCTAACCAGTAAAATTGAACCCCCGAGCATTTGCTTGTACGTGCTGGTAATGCAAGCAAAGATTGCAGCTGCCATCTAAGGGATGTCCGGCTCCGGTAGCGCCGTGAGTGCTTCCAGGACTGGCTGATAGGATGACCAAATTGTATAAATAAATTTCGAGTTGTTACGTACATGTTTCTTAAGTAGCTCTCTCACCCACGATTTTCAACGAACTGCAAGAGCCTTGTCTGACTGGATCGCAAAGAATCGGTCGGCTCAGATCCCCTTACCTAGTTTGGTATCGCATCGATTTAGATTTGATACCAGCAGAAGCTACCGCTACCTCAGCAGATAACAGTTTCCTCCGACTAGACATTGTAATAGCTAAAAAAACTAATCAAATAGAGTAGACGTTTTGGTAGGTTGCATCAAAATCCCGTAGCAAGGATTGCAGAGATTTGTGTATAAGTTCATTCAATCACTGTAGTGATAGATATACAATAAAGAAAAAATAAAGATAATGTAAACTTTCTGTGAAGTACTTTACAGGAGATCCAGAAACCGAAATTTTGTTTAAAACGGATTGATAATCTTATAGACTAGGTGGTAGATTTGTACATGCCCTCCCAATCGAGAGTAGCAAGGACTTGTTTTTAGTCGTATACGCACTCAACTCCTTAAAGAGGGAGATAAGTGGCGAGTAGACTGTGTATTCAGTTGAGTATCAGGCTGACTTCAGACTTGAGTAAGTTTCTAAGACCCGTTATTAAAAAATAAACAGAGTCTACATATGAGAAATGTTAGCTCCTCTCAACAGTTGCCTCCTCAGACCTACAGCCAGCAACTTCAGCCTCAACCTCAGCTCTACACGACTCAACCTGACGACGCTAATGAAGGTGGATTGAATGTCAGTTGGTTGCTAGGAGCGATTCGGCGCAGAATACTAACAATTCTGATCGGCACAACCGCAGTTGCCGGTGTATCTGTATTACTAGCTGCGACTGGTACTCCAACCTATGTCGCTAAGTTCGAGCTGTTAACCGAACCCGTGACTGCTGAAGATAAAGTTGTATCCTCTAAGGACGAAGAGAAAGAAGAAAAGGATTCTCCGGGGTTAGATGAGACAACTTTGAAGGTTTTACAAAGTCCGAAGTTGATGTCTCCCATTACCCAAAAACTACAATTATATTACCCTGGTAGCAGCACGCCTCAATTGAACATTAAGCTGTTGCCCAACACAAATATTTTAGAAGTTAGCTATAAAGATCCTAATTTTGAGAAAGTTCAATTTGTCTTGGACACGGTAGCTGAGGCTTACTTAAAATACAGCCTAGAAGAACGTCAGACAGATGTTAATTTAGGAATTCAGTTTGTCGAATCTCAGCTACCACAATTGCAGCGGCAAGTTGAATTCTTGCAACAGCGCCTTCAAGGTTTTCGGCAACGACATGGTATTGTTAATTCCGATACTCAAGGTCAACATCTCTCTTATCAGCTCGATCGAATTGAACAGAAGCGACTGGAGATCCAGACTCAGTTATCTAGCAGCACAGCTTTTTACAATAATCTGTACGAAAAACTGCGATTGCAACCGGATACAGCGGCAGCAATTACCGAACTGAGCGAATCGTCTCACTATCTGAAGCTGTTCAATTTACTTCAAGATGTAGAAACTAAAATTGCGGCGAAATCGTCTCGTTACAAAGAAGATAGTCCTGAATTTCAATCTCTATTAGCTCAACAACAGCAGTTGCTGCAAGCTGTCAGAAAAGAGGAACGGCGAATCTTGGGAGATCGATTGCCAAATGGAACGACAGACTTGATAGATACAGCCTCTCCCGGTTCGGCTCGTTTAAGAGAAATTCAAAAATTGACTAATGCTGCTAAGCAAATTCAGTCCTTAAAAGCGCAAGACTACACCCTAAATAAGTCCGAGAACTTGTTAAGACAACAAGCTAAACAATTTCCGATAATTATTCGTCAGAAAGATGACTTAGAACGGCAGTTAAGAATTGCTTCCGATAACTTAAACCACTTTTTAACCAAGCGCGAAGCACTACGAATCGATGCTGCGCAAAAGCAAGTACCTTGGCAAATACTCACGCCTCCTAGCGAACCTCAAAATACCGCACCTACCGTTCAGCGTAATTTAGTTCTAGGCACAGCTTTAGGTTTATTAGTCAGTTTTGGAGTTGCTCTGCTTGTAGATAAACTTAACAACGTCTTTTATAACTCTGAAGAAATTAAAGATAAGACTAAATTGCTAATTTTAGGTGAAATTCCTAGCGTCAAATTCGATCGCAATAGTAGACTGGCGCAAAAAACTGAAGTTTCTGATTTCTGGGAGTCTTTCCGCTCTCTTTACACAAACGTTTCTTTTCTCGATTTTAATGGGACTGTTCGTTCTCTAGCGATCGTCTCAGCTGCTCCCGAAGATGGTAAATCAACAGTTGCATTGTACTTAGCTCAGACAGCAGCAGCAATGGGTAAAAGAGTTTTATTGGTTGATGCAAATTTGCGGACTCCCACCATTCATAAAATGTTAAATTTATCCAACGCGCAAGGACTGAGCAATGCGATCGCCGAAGGTTTAAACTTTCAGTATGCGATCCAACAAGTGCGTAATAGCTCTGAGGAAGCTGAGGATAATGGAGCTTTTCACGAGGCTACAGCGCACAGTAGAGAAATATCCAAGGATAACTTGTTTATCTTAACTGCTGGTTCAATTCCCCCGAATCCATCGATCCTGCTTTCATCACCGCAAATGCAAAGCTTGGCAGAGCAACTGCAACAAACTTTCGATTTAGTGATATACGATACATCTCACTTGATTGGTTTTGCTGATGCAAATCTTTTAGCTAGGCATGTGGATGCTAGCATTTTGACTGTAAGTATGGGTAAAACAAACTGTTCCGCTTTAGTCAAGGCATTAGAGCAGTTAAATTTCTCTGCCACACCAGTTTTAGGTGCAGTTGCTAGCGGTATTCAAAGACAGCCTAATAAACTCAGCTTTCTATCAAAGCGTAAATATGGCGCTCGCTTGTTCGCGCTCGATCGCGCCTGAAACTTAAATTATTATTGTATTTAGATTGGACTCGCCAATCTTTTCTTCGGAAGCATCATACATTACGCTTGTAAAATAATCAGAATAAATGGCAGGCTTGCATCTAATTTGATTTTCTTAAGATACAGTTAAATTAAGCTATGAAAGAGTAAAAATAGAGAGCTTTAGTGATACTTTAATAAGTATAAGTTGTAAAAGACTTTGATTATTTAAAATAAAGCAATTCTGCTAAAGTTTCGGCTGAGTAATAGATCGAACAAATTTTAAATGAATCGGTAAGATATTATCAGTTTGCGAGAGGCATTCAACCTACTTCTGCTAAGTACGTCAGAGATTAACAGCCGATTTCGACTATTTTTTGTGTGTGCGGAGATGGCTTTATACATTACGCACAGCCAGGATTGTTAACTGAGGTTCCACATTGCTGGCAATAGAGAAAGAATGAAAAATACACAACAATCCACGCTAAATAATAAAGATTTATTTAGCGAACAACATCAAATTCAAAATCAATCCTTTGAGACTCTAGATTTAGAATTTAGAGTATTAAAAGTTTATAAAAAACTTGACGTGATCGATTCACCTGTTAGTGCTTTACCGTTTGAATCTCAAATTAACTTAATCTTAGAGTGGGCAACGAGTAAAGTTAGTAAATTTGTTTGTGTGGCTAACACTCATATGCTAGTAGAAGCTTACTGGCATCCAGAGTTTGCCACAGTTTTGAAGAATGCAGACCTTGTGACTCCTGATGGAATGCCTTTAGTCTGGATGTTGAAGTTGTTGGGAGCGCGTACCCAAAATCGTGTTGCGGGAATAGATATTCTTTTATCTTTATGTAAACTCGCTCCTTTGAAGAACGTGAGCATATTTTTCTTAGGTTCTGAAACACCAGTTTTAGAGAAAATGAGAGAGCGCTTGGCGCGGGAATTCCCTAACTTGAAAATTGCTGGTATGGAGCCTTTGCCGTTTCATCCACTGACGCGCTCAGAAGATGAAGCTTTGGTTGAAAAAATTCATCACAGTGGTGCTGGGATTGTTTTGGTCGCTTTAGGTTGCCCGAAACAGGAATATTGGATGCAGCAACATCAAGGTAAAATCCGAGCAGTAACGATCGGATTGGGGGGAGCATTTCCTGTTTATGCAGGAGATCGAAAAAGAGCGCCCCATTGGTTGCGTTTTGGTGGTGGCGAGTGGTTGTATCGGTGGCTGCAAGAACCACTGAGACTATCGAGTCGATATGGTCAAACTATCCCAGTATTTACTTTGCTAGCTTTCAAGCAAATACTATTGTGTTACTTAGTAAAATCTCAAGGTTCATGAAATTTGATGATGTAGCGATCGCTAGTCACTGGCAATTTGCCAATAACTAACGACAGCTAACTAAACGACAATCAGAATTCTCCTGCGAGAGCGGGAATACATCGTTCGCACAAGAGCGGATGTGCTTGAGATGCGCCGACGTGTATAGAATAATTCCAACAGCGATCGCATTTTTTCCCGTCAGCCTTAGCGACCCCAATTCCCAAAGCTTCAGATTGGAAATTATATTTCAATTCTGTTAGGGTTGCGGGAGTATCGAGCAATTCTACCCCAGAAGTGATGAATAAATAGCGTAACTCATCAACACCGTTGGAATGAGTAGATGGCTGTGCGTCCGTACTGGGGTTTAAAAATTGCAGGCGTTGTCGCAAATTAGCATCGGCGACATATAATAGTACCTTTGCTTCGAGAGAAGAACCGATCGCCTTTTCAGTACGTGCTTGTTCTAATGCCTTATTCACTTCCGTGCGGAGTTGGCGCAACTGAACCCAAGATTCTGCCAGCTCTGAATTTTGCCATTTGTCCTCTAACTTCACCCAGCCGGATTCAAATACAGATTCATGCGACTTGGGGTAGGGGAGATATTGCCAGATATCCTCTGCCATGTGACACAATACAGGGGCGATCGCTTTGGCTAAGTTTTCTAGGGCAATCTGCAAAACTGTTTGACAACTGCGACGGCGAAACGAATTAGCGGCACTGATATACAGCCGATCCTTGGCAATATCTAAATAGAAACTCGATAAATCTACGACACAGAAATTCTGCACGGTTTGGAAAAAACGGAAGAATTGGTATTTATCAAAAGCTTGTGTTACCTCAGTAAATACTTCCGTCATCCGGTGCAGCATATAACGATCCAATTCTGGTAACTGCTCGTATGGTACTGCATCCTTGCTGGGATCGAAATCGTGCAGATTTCCTAGTAAGAAACGAGCCGTGTTGCGAATTTTATTTCTCGCATCCGCTAACTGCTTCAAGATATTTTTACTGATCGGCACGTCGGCGGAATAATCTACCGAAGACACCCACAACCGCAATACATCTGCACCGTAGGGCGGTTCTTCTTTTTGATTTTTACCACCGTCAATAACTACCGTGGGATCGACTCCATTTCCTAAAGACTTGCTCATCTTACGTCCCTGCTCGTCCACGGTATACCCGTGAGTCAAAACAGTTTTGTAAGGTGCGTGACCGTTGGTCGCAACGCTCGTGAGCAAACTAGACTGGAACCAACCGCGATGCTGATCCGATCCTTCCAGATACAGATCGGCTGGATAGGATAATTCCGGTCGCTGTTGAAGGACAGCCGCCCAAGAGGAACCAGAATCAAACCAAACATCCATCGTATCAATACCTTTACGGTATTTTCGCCCGTTATCGCGATACTTTTCTGGGAGCAACTCTTCTACCGACATTTCCCACCAAGCATCCGAGCCTTTTTCGGCAAAGATATTTTGGACGCGCGCGATCGTCTCTTCATTCAGTAGCGGTTCCCCAGTTTCTTCATCGTAAAATACGGGAATTGGTACGCCCCAACTACGCTGGCGGGAGATACACCAGTCAGAACGCTCAGCTACCATTGCGGTGATGCGGTTTTCTCCTTGAGCGGGAATCCACCGGACATGGGCGATCTCTTGCAGGGCTGCATCTCGAAATCCTTCTACCGACGCAAACCATTGCTCAGTTGCCCGCAAAATCACGGGTTTTTTCGTCCGCCAATCGTAGGGATACTTGTGGACGTATGGTTCTTCCTTCAGCAGCGAACCAGCTTGTTCTAAAGCTTGAACGACTGCGGCGTTACCTTCCCCTAATACGTTGAGCTTGGCAAATTGTCCGGCTTCTGCTGTAAAGTTACCATCGGCATCGACGGGAGAGAGGATCGGCAAATTATAGCGCATCCCCACTTGATAGTCTTCTTGTCCGTGTCCTGGTGCGGTGTGGACGAGTCCCGTACCAGATTCTGTCGTCACGTAGTCGCCGCCAATGACAATCGGGCTTTCGCGATCGCACAAGGGATGGCGATACTTGCAGTGTTCTAGTTCGTAGCCTTTGAATGTAGCTTTGACAGTGAGTTGAGCGCCAAGTGTTACAGATAATCTCTCCACTAAATCCGCCGCAACAATGAGGTATTGTGGATTTTGGTCACGCAAAGACGCGAAGGCGCTAAGGGTGCTTTGCGTCTCTGCGTCTTTGCGTGACATTTCCACCACGGCATAAGTTAAGTCGGGGTTGACTGCAACTGCTAAGTTGGCTGGAATTGTCCAAGGGGTTGTCGTCCAGATGGCTACCCAAAGATGGGGGAGGAAGGATTTGAGTTTGGGGAAGACTGATGGCTCGATGTGAGTCATCGGAAAAGCTGCATAGAGACTACGGGAGGTGTGTCCTTCGGGATACTCTAGTTCTGCTTCGGCTAGGGCGGTTTTCGAGCTGGGACTCCAGTAAACGGGTTTGAAGCCGCGATAAACGTAGCCTTTTAAGACCATCTGCCCAAATACGCCGATTTGGGCAGCTTCATATTTTGGTTTGAGAGTCAAATAGGAGTTTTCCCAATCACCGATTACCCCCCAGCGTTTGAGGCTGGCGCATTGTTCTTGCATTGCTTTGAGGGCGAAGTCCCGTGCTTTGTGGCGCAGTTCTAAAGGTGTGAGCGAAGCGCGTTCCTGCGGCTTCATGCTTTGGATGACTTTGAGTTCGATAGGCAATCCGTGACAGTCCCAACCGTGAATGCAGCGAACTTTACGCCCTTGTTGGAGTTGATAGCGATTGATGATGTCTTTGAGGATTTTATTCAGGGCATGACCGATATGTAACGAACCATTAGCGTAGGGGGGTCCATCGTGTAAAGTGAAAATCTCGCCAGAATTTTGCTGTGACAGGCGATCGTAAATTTGATTTTCTGCCCAAAACTTTTGGATCTCTGGCTCGCGCTTGGTGGCGTTTGCCCGCATGTCAAATTTGGTTTTGGGCAGGTTTACGGTATCTTTGTAGCTTCCTAGTTCTGTCACAGCTTTGTCTAAAATAGGGACAAGGTTATTCAACTATTTTAGAAGTATTTCTGCGGCAGGATAAGTTCCGTTACAGTTTAATGCAGGCGATCGCATTTTATTTGTAGATGCAGCCATCAATATAACTTCATTTTTTTCGTTGAATGCCCATTGAGTCGCTTCGACAATTTGAGTTGGGACAATTTGAGTTGGGGCAGAATTTACGACGCGATCGGGTATTGTGTTGGAGCGGCTCTCTGCTTCAGGTTCCAGCATCGCCCAATCAGTTAGGACTGTCTCAGCATTGAGTCGTTCTCTCGGGTTAGGTGGTAAGCCGCCGCGTCCATTGACGACGAATTGATTCTCGCTGCCAGTAGCACAACCAGCCACAATTTGGTTAGAAGCATCGACTAATTCTACTGGTAATACAACTAATCCTTGACTGGGATCGACATCTATATCGTCTATTGTCACTACGCCATCAATACCGCGATCGCTCGTCGCAGCGATCCGACTGTCGGGAGAGATAAACAGCCCTCGGACATTAATTTCGATATTACCACCACGACCTGCAAAAGCATTAGCAGCAATCTCGCTGTTTTCCAGTGCCACTAAGAACGTCGTATCTATATTGATATTGCCTCCATCTCCTCCAGCTTCTGCCGTACCTGCGGTACTCGATATTTGACTATTGCGACGGAGCAATAATAAATCGTTGACATCTAAGGTAATATTACCACCATTACCCGATCTCGTTTCAGCTACAATTTTTCCTTGATTATCTATGTGGATCGAGCGAGCCTTAATAATTATGTCGCCTGCGTTCCCTGCTCCACCACCACTCACACCTACTTCTGCCTCATCTCGAACGGTCAACTCCCCTGTTTCGATCGTCAAGTTTCCAGCAGTGCTAGCACCTCCAGACCCAGATGTTAATTTACTATCTCTACCACTCACTTCAACCAATTGCTTTGCTTTCACTGACAAGCTGCCCCCTTGCCCCGCGCTAGCTTGCCGTCCTATCCTTGGTCTAGAACCACTAGTACCAGCAGTTACAGTTCCTCCATCTCTAATAATCAACCTTTGAGTTTCTATAGCTAAATTGCCAGCATTACCTGTGGCATCGGAAGCAGATAGAACTTGCAAGGAGCTTCGCCATAGATCGCCTGCTGGGTTTCTTACTGATGATGTTCCAATCACTTCCACTGATTCCAAGGCATTTACCTGCAAGTTGCCTCCTAACCCTGAAGAACGTGTATCGGTAGATATCCGTGCGCCGTTTAGTAAGGTTAACCGCTTGGTTTCCACATTTATCTTGCCACTATCGCCTGTAGGTCCTCCTCTTGGGGATATAGCAAATAAGCCGCTAGGATACTTACCGTTCGCTTCTACACCGATTGCTTCCACTGATTCAGAAGCAATCACATTCAAAGTACCCGCCGCTCTCGAACCAATGGTGCTGGCTTCAATTTCGGAACCGTCTCTTAGGCTGACTCGCTTGCCCTGAACTTTGATATTACCGCCACCATCACCACTAGCATCGACTACTGCTGCATCCAATAGTTGGATGTCTCCAAAGCTTGAAATGTCCTCATAGCTGAAAGCCCAGCCTCGATCTGTAAAGTCTAATTTGACTAAACCAGGGCTAGCAACACTGGATAACTCAATCTGTCCCCCTCGTGTATGGAGCGTTCCTCCTGACAAAGTTATATCACCACCGACTAAAGCTAAAGTTTTATATGGCTGCACGCGCAAACCAACAGTTGGCTCATCGAGTACAACACGACCATTAGACTTATCGCTTCCCGTCCTTACACCCTGACCATTTCCTTGCACCTGAATACTTTTGGCACTGTCACCAAACTGCAAGCCAATCGGAACGCTGATAGTTAGCAAAGGCGTGGTTTGCTCCGCACTAGCACTGAAACTCGTGTCATCTGCAAATTTTAGACTTTTTGCCGTACTAGCGATAAAAGAACCACCTATATCTAACCTGGCATTTGTACCGAAGATGATGCCATTGGGGTTGAGCAGAAATAGACTAGCAGCACCATTAGCTCTGAGCAACCCATCAATATTGGAAATGGAGCCACCTGTAACGCGACTGAAAATGTTTTGAATATTATTGGCGTTATTAAAGTAAGCAGAGCGTCCAGTTAAAACCGAAAAGGAGTCGAAACTGTGGAACAAATTATCGCCTCGTGTCGCTCCACCAGAAATAACATCAACCGTAGGATCGACAGGTTGAGATGTAACAATAGAACCCTCTGTTCCCAATGTATTATCTGGTACAACTTGAGCTGAAGCAAAATTTTCCAGGCTAGCGATCGCACCACAAATCGCTATAGCAGATGTCCAGCCTACCATGCAATAATTTTTATGTTTCCCAGCTATGACAACCATTACCCTTCCCCAGCAAATGCGATCGAGTCAAATTCTACACATGCATAAATACGATACATGAGTGCATGACTATATATGGTTACAAAGTATTGCTGGGAAACAGATACTTACGACTTACGACTTCTCCTCGGTCTCAGGTGGCGAAGCTGGTTGATGCTTTTCTTCTGCATCTTCAATTGCAGCTTCTACTAATTCGGGACTGGGGGGATCGGGACGGTGTAATTCAGTGACTTCGCTCTGTGAGGATAACTCGGTTTCAGTTTCGGTAGTCGTCGATTCTTCTGGTTGCGTGGTTTCAACTGGGGTAGCTGCTGTAATGTCTGGGTTTGGTTGAGATTCAGGAGCGACAATAGCGTTTTCGGCTGGAGGAGACACTTCTACTTCTGTAGCGATTTCGACTGGGGGAGACACTTTCACTTCTGTAGCAATTTTTTCTTCAAAGGTAGACGCTGACTCGGTTGTTTCTGGGGCTGTAGAAGTACGACGATCGACAATTTCTACAGTGGGAGTAGATTCTACTGGCGGTGTCGGAACCTTTTTGACATCACTTTTTGGTTGTAGCTGCTCTTTGGCTGCGGTCGCTTTACTCGTTGCTTTCTTGCCAAACTGTGACAGCTTTTGTAGGGGTGAGATTTTGGTGACTTGCTCTTGAACGTTGCTTTTTACCTGTGCTGCGCTCGGTACAGCTGTTTGTTGTTGTTGAGGAGTGAGTTGGCGGCGTAACTGTAGAGTTTGGAACGCATACCAACCCAGTAACACGACTCCAGCGACTTGACCTAATAGGAGTCCTCCTGTAATCTGCTTGGCACATACCCATAAGACTAAAGCATAGAACAACCCTACGCCGCTCCAATAGATATCGTTTTTGCGACCAATTTCTGGAAAGAAAAAGGCGGCTAGGTAGATGCCAAGACTACCAATAGCAACAGCTAACGCAAGGATGTATGCAAGCATTTCTCATCTACTCCTAACTTAGAGTGTTTTCTGGGGATATCTGCTGGGGGCGTTTTTTCAACTAGCTACCTTTACCATTTTGCGGGAGATTGTTGACTTAGATACAAAACAAAAATTAATTCTCTGTATCTACTTACCAGGTTGACATTTTTACCCTAGTGTTGTTCTCTGCTATATGGGCGATACTGTGGCGATCGCGCACTCGCTCCTTCTCAAGAGTTAAATTGAGATTGGACAGTACGAAAAAAGGCGATCGATGACAAATCTTGAAGTTATTCAAGAGCTATACAGAGCTTTTCGCGAGAAAGATTACGATGCTTTTCAGCAAATTTGTACTGCTGACCTTACATGGATACAGAATGATGGATTTCCGCAAGGTAAGACGTATCAAGGTGCAGAAGCAGTCATCGCAGGAGTTTTTAAATCCAATAACGAGCGTTGGGAGATGTTTTCATTTCAGATCGATCGCTATCTTGATGCAGAAAATTCTGTAGTTGTCATTGGAGCATATGTAGGTCGCCATCGGGAGACGCAAAAATCGCTGCGTGCAGTTGCTGCGCACGTATACGATCTAGTTGATAGCAAGGTGTGCCGCTTCCAAATGTTTGCGGATACGAAAACAATCTGGGATTCGATAGTTCGATAAATGAAGATCGACTTACATCAGGTGAAAATTAAATCGTACAGGGTAGCGTTAGCAAAGCTTTCCAAAGGAATTGCGGTTCTGGTTGGAATTGCTATTGTTTTAATTAGCATCGAAGTATTTGCAGGTATACCCACACAGATGAATGTCAGTAATTCCAGCCCAGCAGGGAGAAAAACTACATCTCCAGAACAGATCCGCACAATCGTTCGTCAAGCGAGAGATAGCTGGGTCAATGGAGATGCAGATGCTTTCGCTGCTTTATTCACTCCTGACGGAGAACTGATCGTCCCAGGACAAAAATGGGTAGGTAAAGATGCCATCCGCAAAGCAGCAGCAGATTTTGCTACTTATGCCTCAAACGTCAAAATTGAAATTCGCCAAATTATCATTGAAGGCGATCGCGCTGCCGTAGAGTGGTATTGGGAAGATACAGAAAAAGCTTCAGGTCGTCGCAACCGTGCAGACGATGCCATTATTGCCGATTTTGTCGCAGGTAAAATCAAGCGCTGGCGCGAATATATCGACAGTAAAACGCCAGAGACAGTGACCAGTGACCAGTGACCAGTGACCAGAGAGCTGAGGAAGTTGAGGAAGCAACCACCAACTACCAACTACCCATTACCAATTACCCCTGATTCAAATAATATTCCGATCGCGGGAATAAGTCTGTATTAACAGGTTGAGGTTGACCGTCTTTGGCGTGGGAGTAGTAATTTACCTGGGCAGTTTTGACATCTTGACGAATTGCTTCGACATTGACGCTTGCTTTTGCTAAGAAATTCAATACAGATGCGTCCTCTAGTTTATTTAATAGCCGTTGTCGATTGAAGTCAACGGGGCGATCGCTGCCAATTAAAACGTGTAAATCGCCGCTCATGCTTAACTGAATTACGTTAGGGAATACGCTGCGGAACGTCTGCGCTGTGCCTAAACCTACGTTCCATTCCACAAACATACCACCAGGGGCGAGGTGCGATCGCACGGCTTGAAAAAACTCTTGCGAGTAGAGCATACCAGCTCGCGATCGCCAGGGATAGATCGCATCGGCTTCAATGATGTCAAATTTTTGTTGGGATAGTTCCAGCTCTTGCCGTCCGTCACCGACAATAAATTTATAACGCGGGTCTTCAAATAAGTATTTGAGCGGCTGACCGTTAGGAGTTTGAGCATATTGACGCAAAACTGTCAACTCAGCTCCAAGTAACTCTACGACTTTAATTTGCCGGGTTGCAGGGTTTACTCCTGCTGTATGAGCTGTCCCCCCCGAACCCAGTCCGATAATTATGACTTGGGCGGGATGGGGATGAATCAGTGCGGGTAAACTGCCCAGGAGGGCGTGAACTTGCATGTAAGGGAAACTGGCTTGCGCTTGTCCGCTGGCGAGTAAAGTCCCTTGTCCGTTTACCTCTGTGACGGCGGCTACACCTGTTGAATCTTCAGCAGCTAGGAAATATTGTGTGGCTGGAATGCCATGTAGAGCTGCCCAGAGATGAGTATTATTGGGAAATACAGCAATGATGACAGCTAGGGCGATCGCCAGCATACTCGTAAGCTTATCTCTCCTCAGATTGAAACATAGCAGGGCAAATCCCAGTCCCAACCACGCAATGAATCGCAAGGAACCCGCCGTACCGAACTTATCCAACAGCACCAATCCCGTCAGCAGGCTACCTGTAGTATTGCCTAAGATATTTGCGACTTGAATGAAACCGACTCGCTGTCCAATTTGGCTATCTTTTGTTTGTACGGCTTTCTGTACTAAGGGAAAATAAAAACCCAGTAAGAAATTTGGCAATACGAGCATAACCGCAGGTATGACTACATATCTCAAGATGACAATAGAAGTAATATTATTTAAGTCAATGTAGCCGATATCTGTACGTAAATCTGTCGGATGAGATTGGTAGTAAATGCTAATCAGCCAAATAGAAATTAGCGAATAAGCCGCTATACCAGCTTGAATCGCAAAAAAGACTTTTCGAGGTTGACGAATGAATCGAATTGTTGCCGATCCTGCAATACTTCCTAAGGCATTACCAATCAGAATAAACGCGAGAAGATGAGCGTATGTATAGGCGATCGATTGCAATACTGTATCTAAAACCCGAAACCAAATAATCTCTAAAGAAATTGCTGCAAAACCGGAAAGAAAGACCAAAAAACACCACTGCCATAGAGAACGCGATCGCAGCGAGCCATTTGCCGTATTTGATGCAACTAATACAGGGTAGCTAGGCTGAAACTGACGAGAAATAGACCAGGCAATAATTCCCACTACAGTACTTAGAATTGCACCGAAATAAACTGTTTTTTCATATCCAAAAGTACCGATAATATACCAACCAGAAACGAGCGTTCCCAGCCCCGATCCGAGCGTATTTAAACCGTATAGCAGACCAATTCGAGCTGCTGCACCTTTTGCATGACGGCTAGTTGCTTTCGTTACTAGAGGCAGCGACACGCCCATCAAGGTAGTAGGAATTAATAAACTAACAAACACGATCGCCAACATCATTGCTGGAGATTGTGCCAAAGATTTTCCTTGCAGAAACAGCAAGTCGTAAAATAAAAAGCGGCTGCAAACAGCAAAAATAGCAATTCCAAAATTGCAACAACTATAGATTTGTACTGCCTGACGGTTACTGAGGCGATCGCTAATCCAGCCACCCAGCCAGCCACCTACACCCAGTCCTAACAAATACGAGGCAACCACAATCGTTACCGATCGCACATCAGATCCAGAAAACAATCCCAGCATTCGCTGCCACACTACCTGATAAAGCAGCGCTGTAAACCCTGAGAGAAAATAAACAATAAATAGGGCAGGAATTGCCTTTTTGTCATTGGTCATTTAAGACCGTCTCACATTAAAACAACACCATTCTTTGCGTCGCCAAAGAGTTGCTACAGTCCAGCCATAATGTTCTAAAGTATCGGCTACCGATTGGGCTTGGTCGATTAAAATGCCGCTGAGAATGCCCCAAGTTGAGGGTTTAGAAACAGAAGTAATTTGGGGAATTAATTGAATGATGACATCTGCTAGGATATTGCACGCAATGCCGTCGAAAGATGCTTGGGTCATTTGAGGCAGCGTGTTGACGCTACCCTGTCCTACAATTATGCGATCGGCAGAAATTTGATTGAGTTGTCGATTGCTGTGGGTGGCGTTGACTGCCATGATATCTGTATCTACAGCATAAACTCGGCTAGCACCAAGTAAAATTGCTGCAATTGAGAGAATACCAGAGCCACAGCCAATATCTGCAATAACTAAGTCTTCTCGACTGGAATTGGGAAGATCGTCCAAGCGCATTTCTAAGGCTTCTAAACATAACTGCGTTGTGGCATGGTTACCCGTACCAAAAGCAGTTCCAGGATCTAGCCTTAGCAAAAGTCGCTCTGATTTTTCTGGCACTGGTAGCCAAGCAGGATAAATTAAAATGCGATCGCCCACTTCCTGCGGTTGCCAGTACTGTTTCCAACTGCTTGCCCAGTCTTCTTCATCGATTAAATGCCACTGCATTTTGGGCAGCTCTAATCCTACCAGCAAGGCATCCTGTCGCAACCACAGCGAAAGGGCAGCTAAGTCAAGTAACTTTACTTGTTCTTGTGGCAAATATGCTTTCACCAAACAAACATTACCATCATTCTTCTGCCGTTCGCTTGCCATCCCACGACAGCCAAAATCCTCTAGTCGCCAGAAGATCGTCTCTTCTAGGTCTAGATCGCACACAATTTGAATTTCCCACCAGTGATTTGCCATAGTTAGCGGTTAGCAATTAGCGATTAGCAACTAGTTGCTAATCGCTAATTGCTATAAAGTTACTGTATACGCATCGCGAATGCCTGCAACTTTGGTGATTTCAGTCAAAATCCCATCGGGCAGGGGGTCGTCTAAACTCAGTACCATTACCGCATCGCCGCGCACGATTTTGCGTCCGACTTGCATACTGGCAATGTTGACGTTAAAGCTACCCAGCAGGGAACCGAGTTTACCAATAATTCCTGGCATATCTCGGTGGAGCGTGAATAGCATGTGCGAACTGGGAGGAATGTTGATCGGGAATTCGTCAATGTTGGTAATGCGAATTTCGCCATCACCTAATAGCGCCCCCGTCACTGAATGCTCGCCCATCGAACCCTTGGCTGATAAGTGCAAGGAACCTGCATAATCCCGAATGGCAGCATCTCGCGTTTCAATAATCCGAATACCCCGTTCTTTGGCTTCGACGCTGGCATTGACGTAATTGACTCTTTCTCGCAGTGCTTGAGAAAGCAATCCTTTCAGGGCAGCAACAACCAATGGTTGGCTCTTATTAGTAGCAAGTTCCCCTTGCAGTTTGACATTGAGTAGATCGACTCGTCCCCCAGCCAGCTGACCGACTAAATTACCCAGAGTCTCGGCAAGTTGCATGTACGGTCTGAGTTCTTCCAAAATATCGGGGCTGAGTCCAGGGATATTGACGGCAGAACGGGCTGGTAAGCCTAGCAAGACATCGCGGATTTGCTCTGCTACGTCGATCGCTACGTTGACTTGTGCTTCTGTGGTCGAAGCGCCGAGGTGAGGGGTGAGGATAATTTCTTTTCCTAATGCTCTTAGCGGCGATTCCTTCAAGGGTTCTTCCTCGAAGACATCCAAAGCCGCGCCTGCGATTTTACCCGCCTTAAGTGCTTCTGCTAGCGCCGCTTCATCGATAATGCCACCCCTAGCACAGTTGATAATCCTAGCATTGGGTTTCATTTTAGCCAGTGCCTCGGCGTTAATTAAATGTGTTGTTTCTGGGGTTTTGGGGATGTGCAGCGTAATGTAATCGGCTTCTTGTAGTAGGATGTCTACCTCGACTAAGCGGCAACCTAACTGTTCGGCTCGTTCGGTAGAAATAAATGGGTCGTAGGCGAGTAACTTCATTCCCATCGCTTTAGCCGCCGTAGCAACGTGGGAACCAATCTTTCCTAAACCCACCACGCCAAGGGTTTTTTTGTAGACTTCTGCCCCCACAAAGGTTTTGCGATCCCACTCACCGCGTTTGACAGAAGCGTTTGCATCGGGAATGTAACGCGATAATGCCAGCATCATCGCGATCGCGTGTTCGGCAGCGGCGATCGTATTTCCTTCGGGAGAATTGACGACGACAATTCCTTGACGGGTGGCAGCAGGTACGTCTACATTATCTACGCCCACACCAGCACGACCGATAATTTTCAGTTGATGCCCAGCTTCGATAATTTCTTTAGTAATGCGACTACCAGAGCGAATCATCAACGCATCATACTCTGGGATCGCCTGTACAAACTGCTCTGGTGTTAGACCGATTTTTACGTCAACAGTAGCAACTTGGGAAAGAATATCAATTCCTGCCTGGTCGATTGGGTCAGATACGAGAACTTTAGCCATGATTAACGATAGGAATCCAGTGGGAAAAAGGCACTATTAATGATAAGTGAACTGTCTGCTCGTGTGAGTAATTTGTTTATCTACTCGCTTTGAGCGACAGCAGCGATACACAAGACCAGGGGTGATTCCAGTAGCGCGTTACTCTCAGCTCAAGGGTTGCCTTTAGTTAGGTTAAGTTGTGCTTTCGGTAATTCGCTGCCGCAGTACGATATTTTAACAGTTAACAGGGAGCAGGGAGTAGGGAGTAGGGAGCAGGGAAGAAATTTATTCTAAATTCGCCTTTTCCTCCTTGTCCCCCTTGTCTCCCTTGTCCCCCTTGTCCCCCTTGCCCCCTTGTCCCCCTTGTCCCCAACTTCCATGAATTACCTTATCGCCGTGTTACCCGATCGCATTCAAGCAGAAGCAGCTTCTGTAGCTTTAGAAAAAGAAGGTATACCTACCGATCGCATTACTATTCTTGGTAGAGGATACAAAAGTGCAGATGAGTTTGGCTTGATCGATCCCAACGAGCAAGCTGCTAAACAAGCAAAACTGATGGCTTTCTGGCTCGTACCGTTTGGTTTTGCCTCTGGAGTTGCTTTCAGCGTGCTGTCTGGTCTAGATACCTTTGCTTGGGCGGGTGAAATCGGCAATCATGTCATTGGTGGTTTACTAGGTGCTGTGGCTGGTGGTATGGGGAGCCTATTTGCTGGTGGTGGTGCTGGTTTGGTGTTTGGTAGTGGCGATGCTTTGCCGTATCGCAACCGTCTCAATGCAGGTAAGTATTTAATTGTTGTTAAAGGCACGGATGGCACACTTCGACAAGCAACGAGCGTACTACGTCGATTTGAACCCGAAAATATCCAAGGCTATGCTGAAACGACTGGCTGATCTGAGTTATCGTGTAGAGACATTACATGTAACGTCTCTACTGCGATTTCTTAATCCTTGTTTTCTATCTATGCTTCACAAAGAGTTTTGTAGAAGTTTTTGCCAAATTCGTCGAGATTGAATTCTGTCATAATTCGTTTTTTATGATTTAACAAATACTCTGTATTGTCGCTATTTTTAACTCGGAGTAAAGTCTCAATAGCAGCTTCACTGTCACCAAATTGAAATAACCATTCTTGAGGTAAAATTTCTAACATTCCATCTATGTTTGAAGCAACTATTGGCAAACCATAGTACATTGCCTCTAACATAACTAATGGTAATCCTTCTAATCGAGAGGGAATGACAAGCATGTCTATGGCAGAGTAGATATACGATAAGTCATCTCCCCAAGGAATAATTTTGACTCTTTCGCTTAAACCAGAAGTTTGAATGAGTTTTTGCAACTTCGCTTCATCTGAGCCATCACCTACAATTAATAATTTGATATTTTCTAGCTTACTGGCATATTTCGCTATTGAGGTAATGAGAAAATCATGTCCTTTGTGTTTGAGTTCGATTCTAGCAACCAGAGCCACTACATAATCGCTGTTATCTATGCCGTATTTTTGCCGAGATATGTTTCGCTCCTGTCGATGCCATATTCTTAAGTCGGGACCGTAATATACTACAGAAATGTTTGATTTAACTCCCTGCTGAACTAAGTTATATTTAGCCTGAGCGCTAGTCGTAATAAATGCATCTGGCAATTTGTAAAAATGCAAATTAATGAAATCTCTTAATTTAGAGAGTTTGCCTTGCATTAACGATAAAGATTGTGTTAGCGGGATAAAGCTAATTGCTTTAAGGTTAGCTTTTTTCGCTGCTAGCAAACCGAGGGAACTAAGTTCGATCGTGCCTTGAACGACAATGACTACATCGGGTTTGATAATAGAAATAGTTTGAGCAATTTTAGCAACTACGGGAAACGATAATAATGCTCCTAAGTTTCTAAATCTTGCTGCTTTGAACTCTATTGGATAAAGTTCGAGGTGCTTAAATTCTCGCAATAGTAAAGTTAAGCGATCGTAAAGTCTTTGATTTCCTTGATAAAACATAAATCCAACCTTGAGGTTGGTATTTTCTAGTAAGTATTTAACTGCATCCACAGCAGAAATACTATGACCGCCAAAGCCAGAGCCATCATCGTAAAATAGTATTCTTTTCATCTGTTTGATTTAGTAGAATTGTAAGAAAATCAAGACAAACTCAACTCACTTCTGAGTGCTATAGCAATCCTATTTGATTCATGAACGTGGAGCAGGCTAGAAGCCTGCCGCAGGCTAGAAGCCTACTTTACAAATCATTTAGAACTGCTATAGCACCCAGAAGATCGATAATCAGTCCATGTCCAATGATGCTCGCCGCTTCAAGGTCTGCATCTTTAGACGCGATGAGCTGCACCCAGATGGCGATCGCTAGAGAACACCAACGCCATAATTACTTAATCTTAGAAAGACTTGAGAAATATTTTATACTGCAAACAGTCCAATTATCATATTCTTTATCTTGCGATAAAAGTATCTCTAGATACAGAATAGAATTGAGTTTTTTGCTGTTGACATCTATTCTTTACGGAAGAAATATTTGTGTAAAATATAACATAGAACTGTCTGGGCGAAAAGAGTGGAGCTGTGCTATTCGTGAAGGTAAGGAGCAAATGCAATGTTGGTAACAGATGACTAGTGTTAGGATATCTGCATAGGAAAACGGGTTGGAGATCGAAACACGATTGAGTTTGAGCCTCTCGCAACGTCTATGCTGCTAACACATGTACCAAAAATACAAGAAATGACAGCAGTTGGATTTTATGCGGATAACAATAAGTGTCAAACAATATAGAACATATATAGCCAACTAAAAGTTAGAAAATTAAGATGTTGCCGAGAGAAGACTTATTAAAAGGTGTAGAAAATCGAGAAACTATCGTTCGTGTTATCGATCTAGCAGAGCAAGCAATCAAAACTTGGGAAGTAGTACTCACTGATTTTTTATCGCCCCCAGAGTTAGCTGAGAGTCAGCAAATTTTTAGTCGTTTGACTGACGTACAATTAGTAGCTTGGGGCGGTTATCCTCAAGCAGAACGGCAACGATTAGCGATCGCTCGTGCGGAAGTCCCTCTCGATTCATCCCAAGTGACAGTAGCAGCAATAGATATTGCCGGGAACTTTCTATTTGATACTGCTACCCATCGCGACTTTTTAGGGGCGATGCTAGGCACGGGAATTGTACGGGACAAAACTGGCGATATTATTGTGTTGGGAGAACGGGGAGCGCAAGCAATTGTTGTACCAGAATTAGTAGAATTCTTAGCAATGAATTTAAAGCAAGTACGTTCCGTTCCCGTCAAAATTCAGCAGATCGAGCTGAGCGAATTAAGAATTAAAGAACCGAAAAAAAAGGAATTAACAACAGTAGAAGCCTCTTTACGATTAGATGCGATCGCCTCTGCTGGGTTTGGGATGTCCCGCAGCAAAATGGTAGATTTGATCGAAGGTGGAGACGTGCGCGTTAACTGGAAAGAAATGAGCCAATCCAGCACTCAAGTCAAAACTGGAGATTTAATCGCTATTCGCGGCAAAGGACGATTAGAAGTGGGAGAAGTCGCCGTCACGAAAAAAGAGCGCTATCGCGTCCAATTAACGCGGTATATGTAATCGGTAATTGATAATGGGTAGTTGGTAGTTGGCAATAGATTATTGATAATTCGAGTAGTCGGGTATTCGGAATTAAGTGTTCCCTGTTCCCTGACAACAAAAACTCAACTAAGCTTAAACACTTTTCCAACTAAACTGACTAAAGCTTGGCGCGGTAAAAATCGATAAGCATTAGCACTAATTTTATTTGTCAGTCCCGGAACGATCGAAGAACGGTTTTTTTCTAAAGCTTGAAGTGATTCTTTGACAACTTGCTGAGGTGAAATATAATTTTTAGCGATCGTCTCTGAAAAAGTCGTGGGAAAATCAGCCTCTTGGAAAAATTTCGTTTCAGTGGGACCAGGACAAACAGCTAAAATCCGTACCCCATACTTGCGATTTTCTGCCCACAATGCCTCGCTAAAACTGAGGACAAAAGCTTTACTGGCTGCATAAACAGAAAAGTAAGGTATCGGTTGGAATGCAGCAGTAGAAGCAAGATTGATAATACCTCCAGATCGACGCTGGCGCATTCCTGGTAAAAATTTGTGAGTCAAGTCTACCAACGCTAAAACATTCAACTGTACCATTCTGACTTGGCGATCGCCATCTCGTTCGGCAAAATCGCCATAATCTCCAAAGCCAGCGTTATTGATTAATAGATCGATCTCTAATCCCTTTTCCGTTACCGTATTGTAGATAGCTGTAGCTGTTTCTGGTACAGTTAGGTCGTGGACGAGGACGTAGACTTGAATTTGATATTGTGCTTGTAACTGAGCTGCCAGCTGTTGCAATTTGTCAGCGGAACGAGCTACTAAAACTAAATCCATTTGTCGAGAAGCTAACTCATGGGCAAAAATAGCACCAATTCCCGCAGAAGCACCAGTAATCAAAGCTGTTGGCATATTAAAAGTGAGTCGTGAGTTGTAGGGGCGGGTTTAATGTTGAGAATACCGAGTCTAGGACTGGAATTTCTGCGGTGAAACCCGCCCGTACGAGTGAATAGTCAGAGCGATCTATCAGTCAAGTTCTTAAGTAATTCTAACGCTTGACTACCAGTTACCAACTACCAGTGACTAATTCCCAAACATCGCAATATATCTATCTTTGGAAGTATATACTACAGCTTATTTTTGATAAATGCTAAAAAATTGTGTCTTAAGAACAGTTTAATTGCGACCTAAAGTTATATTTTCTTAAAATTAAGGATTTTTTGCTAACACTCACAATTAAGAAACGCTAATGAATCACCATAAGCTTTTAAATTGGCTGAGAAAATATCCTTGGCTTTGTTTAGCGTTACTAGCCATACCTAGCACGGCTTACGCTGCTGACGGTAAGCCGACAGGAATCTTAGGGGCAATTGATGCTATCTTTTCCTATCTAGTAGCAGCGCTGTCTCAAATTCTGTTCTTTAGCATTGGCGGAATGCCGTTTATCGTCCTGTGGTTGATTATTGGTGCGGTATTTTTTACAATCCGCATGAGTTTCATCAACTTCCGTGCTTTCGGTCACGCGATTTCTGTCGTGCAAGGACATTACGATAATCCAGCAGAAGCAGGAGAAGTCACTCATTTTCAAGCGCTATCAGCGGCACTATCGGCAACAGTAGGCTTAGGAAATATTGCTGGAGTAGCGATCGCCATTCAGTTAGGCGGTCCTGGGGCAATGTTTTGGATGACTGTCGCAGGGTTGTTAGGGATGTCCAGTAAGTTCGTTGAGTGTACTTTGGGACAGAAGTATCGTATTGTCAAGCCGGATGGTAGCGTTTCCGGCGGGGCGATGTACTACCTATCGCGTGGCTTGGGCGAACTGGGACTGCGTCCTTTGGGTAAAGTGCTAGCACCACTATTTGCTGTGTTTTGCATTGGTGGGTCTTTCGGTGGTGGCAATATGTTCCAGGCAAACCAGTCCTTTGCTGCGGTATCGGGAGTCATACCCTTTTTGCAGGGGCGAAACTGGCTCTACGGTTTAGTCATGGCTGTATTAGTTGCTTTAGTGATTATTGGTGGCATCAAGCGGATTGGTTCGGTGGCTGAGAAACTGGTTCCAGCCATGTGCTTGATCTACATCCTCGCCTCTTTATTCATTATTTTGACGAACATACCTCAAATTCCCAGTGCAGTTGGCACAATTCTCCGAGAAGCCTTTTTCCCACAAGCGATCGCCGGAGGATTTATTGGGGTATTGGTGCAAGGATTTCGCCGTGCCTCTTTCTCGAATGAAGCAGGAGTCGGTTCAGCAGCGATCGCCCATTCCGCCGCCCGTACCGAAGAACCGATCCGCGAAGGGATTGTGGCATTACTCGAACCTTTCATCGATACTGTCGTGATTTGTAACATGACAGCTTTGGTAGTGGTGATTACAGGTGTTTACACCGACACCAAAGCAGACGGGGCGCAACTCACAAATGTTGCTTTTGCTTCCGCGATTAGCTGGTTTCCAATCGTACTAGCGATCGCCATCTTTCTGTTTGCTTTCTCCACGATGATTTCTTGGAGTTACTACGGCGAACGCAGTTGGGAATACTTGTTTGGCGATCGCACCACTTTAGTTTACAAGGCACTGTTTGTTTTCTTCGTGTTTGTCGGCGCTGTCGTCAACCTCGGTGCAGTCTTAGAATTCAGCGACATGATGATTTTGTCAATGGCTTTCCCTAACATCTTGGGCTGCTTCCTCTTGTCAAACAAAGTTGCCGCCGATTTACAAGATTACATGCAGCGCCTCCAAACTGGAAAGATGCCCGTGTTTAAGTGAGCAGTTATTAGGGAGCGATCGAGCAGGGGGAAGAGAGCTGAGGGAACTGAGGAGGATGGGGGAGAAAATACCAACTACCAATTACCAATTACCAATTACCAATTTAAAATCATGAGTTGGTTACAGAAAGACCGAGTTTTAGTTCCGATCGATTTTTCAGAAGAGTCTTTTGCGGCACTATCTCCAGCGCGAGAATTTGTGAAGGATGCAAGTCATTTGTATGTTCTGCACGTTCTGTCTCACCTGCATCCAGCTGAACCTGGGGCGATGTGGAATACTTTAGACGATCGCTCGCGCCAGCAGCACGTAAAAGAGACTTTGAACAAACGATTTAAAGCTTCGGAGTTTGAAGGAGTTCATATTGGCGTTGCTGTTGGCGACCCCAGTTCGGAGATTCTCGACTATGCTAAGGAGATTAATGCCGATTTAATTGTGATTCCATCGCATGGCAAAACTGGCTTGAGTCGATTTTTTCTCGGTTCGGTAGCAGAACGAGTGATTCGCTATGCTCATTGTCCTGTGGTGGTGTTGAAAAAAAATTAGGTTAGCGGTTTATCAAAATCATCGCGATGTTAATCAATTAAGGCTAATACTTTGCTAAGAGATTAGCCTCAACTGCTTTATAGCGATTCTCGTTATGATGCGATACATTCGTAGGGGCGCACAGCTGTGCGCCCCTACAGATCTTGTATTTCATCGAATTGAAAAAGGCTATATTTTTCATTCAGCAACGCCTTACTTCAACTGCTCGATTAAGCGATCGCCCACCCGCAAAGCATTGGCAATGACAGTCAAGCCAGGACTAACGCTGGCGTGAGAAGGGAAAAAACTGCTGTCTACGACATAGAGATTTTGCACTTCGTGGCTGCGACAGTTCAGATCCAACACCGATGTTGCCGGATCTTCTCCAAACCGACAAGTGCCGCACTGATGAGCTACAACTTGTACGGGCATATCGCTGCGCGGATGGGTCGTGCGGTTAAAGACATTGGGCTGAGACTGCTCGACACTTTTTAATACATCAACCCAACGATATACTAGGCGATCGTGCGCTTCTACATTATTCGCCGTGTAATCAATTCGCAGTTTGTCTCCCACATAGCGAACGCGATTGTTGGGATCGGGCAAATCTTCTGTTTTCAACCACCAACCGATTGAATGAGTTGCCAACTGTCGCAAGCCGAAACTTGGCATCAGCCTAGACAATGCCGATAAAATTGGTGGTGCTTCGGCAAAAATGACATCTTGAAAAATGCCACCGGAGTTTTGTACGTGACCCATCGGATACGGAAAATCTTTATCTCCCCAATAAAAATCGTTTAGCCCTAGCGTGCGGGAAAACGACCCAGAATTAGCGGTAGAGGTTAACTGCACCACAACCGACAGCAGTTGTTTCATCAAATTTCGCCCCACCTGACCGGAGCCATTTGCAATTCCATCAGGGTGTTTTTCGTTGGCAGACCGCAGCAGCAATGCCGCCGAGTTCACAGCACCACAGGCAAGCACTACAATATTGCCTAAAAACAAATAGGACTGTTCCCCAATTTTTGCTTCAACTGCTTTGATCTGAGATCCTGATGGGTTGGTATGCAAACAAACGACTTGGGCAGCAGTTTTAAGCGTCACGTTTTCGCTGTTGAGGATGGGGCTAACTCCGGTGTCTTCAGCATCAGTTCTACCGCGATTGCCCAACCCTAGCGGCAAATGAACGGGATGCAACCCCTGCTGAGAAAGAGTGTCACCAATATGTTGCACCATCGGCTCATGAGCAACTTCCCCAAAAGGATAGGCTTGGCTATGGGGCGGCTCAGTGGGGTCATCTTCGACTTTACCGTGTACTTGATACAACTTCTCGGCTTCGGTGTAGTAAGGCTCAAAGTCCTGATATTTCAATGCCCATGCCGGAGAAACCCCACCCTGATGCTGCACTTGCTCAAAGTCGCGTTCGCGCATTCGCTGCAAAACGCCACTCCAGATTTTTGTATTGCCACCAACGGCGTAATACGTTTGCGGATAAAACGGTTCTCCTGCGTTGTCGTACCAGGGTTCTGGCGCGTGAAATTGCTCTTTCTTAAAAACTTCTGTATCGACCAACTCCGAACTTTCACGATGGATCAGTTCTCCGCGATCGAGCAGCAAGATCTTTTTACCAGTTGATGCCAGCTTTCGCGCCAGCGTCCCGCCGCCTGCACCCGTACCAACAATAATTACGTCATAGTATTGGTCGTCAATTATCATAGGGCTCTCCTACTGCCAAACGTAAATGAGCGTGTACAACACGATCCAAATGACATCGACAAAGTGCCAAAATAAGGACGTTGCTTCAACACCAAAATAACCGTTGTCGTAGTTACCCGGGATAAACGATCGCCCCAACATTAATGTTTGCAGCAGAATTCCGGTGAGAACGTGCAAGCCATGAAATCCAGTTAATAAAAAGAACGTACCACCGAACAAACCCGACTGGTAGCTAAATGGTAAACTGCGCCATTCCACAGCTTGCCCAAAGAGGAAATAGCTACCCATCGCCATAGTAGCTAACAGAAATAGGCGAAAGCCCCACAGTTTTTGATCGTGTAAATAACGCTCAGCCACGTAGATGACAAAGCTACTGGATACCAGCACGAGCGTATTAATGAATGGATCTCTGGTTTCCAAGCCAGTCACACCAGGCGGATACCAGTCTAGGGTAGTGGTTTTGTAGACAATGTAACCCGTAAAGAAGCTCAGGAAAATGACACTTTCCGACAGCAGAAACACGATAAAGCCAAACTTACTATTGCCTGCTGCGTCATGCTCCTGGTGCTGTCGAACGTTAGCTTCAGTATCTTGCGCGATCGCTCTTTCTGCTGTCATGATGTTTGCTGCTGCGTCAGAGATTCAGGAAATTGAGTCAAGCCTGGATTGGGAATGTTCCCTACCAAGGGTTGGTTCCTACCGTAGCCGTAGGGACCCGAAACCACAAGCGGTGTTTCTTCAAAGTTTTCCACGGTTGGTGGTGAAGAGGTCAGCCACTCTAAACCGTATGCCCGCCAGGGATTGTTGCCTACTTTCTCGCCCCGAATCCAAGAACTCACCATGTTGAGAATAAATGGTAGCGTAGACAGCCCCAATAGAAAACCGCCAATACTTGCTATAACATTCCAGTAAGCAAATTCCAGGTCGTAGGATGCAGCCCGGCGGGGCATTCCCATCAATCCAAGCGGGTGCATCGGCAGGAAGGTTAACGCCGTTCCCAGGTAGGTCAAAGCAAAGTGCAGTTTACCCAGCCCTTCATAATACATGCGTCCGGTCATTTTAGGAAACCAATGATAGATTCCGGCATAAATGCCCATGACGATCGCGCCATACAGCACGTAATGGAAATGTCCGACCACAAAATAAGTGTTGTTGACGTGAATATCGATCGGCACAGAAGCCAGAAAAATTCCAGTAATTCCCGCAAACAACCAATTACTAATACCACCGAGCGCAAATAGCATCGGCGTGGTGAAGCGAATCTTCCCACCCCAAATCGTTGCCACCCAGCCAAAGACTTTAATGCCGGAAGGAATGGCAACCAGCATCGATGTCACCATGAAGAGTATCCGCATCCAACTAGGGGTGGCACTGGCAAACATGTGATGCACCCACACCAAACCACTGACAACCGTAATTAAGATCGATGATGCCGCAATCACCCGATAGCCGAATAAGGGCTTACGGGCATGAACGGGCAGAATTTCGGAAAACATCCCAAATGCTGGCAGAATCATCACATAGACTGCCGGATGGGAGTAAAACCAGAAAAAGTGTTGGTATAAGATGGGATTACCGCCCCGCTCTGGTGTAAAAAAACTGGTGCCGATCGTGATATCGAGCAATAGCATGATTGCCCCTCCAGTCAGTGCAGGCAGTCCATACAGTTGTATTAACTGCGCTCCCAGCACCGACCAGACAAAGGCGGGCGTTCTAAACCAAGTCATTCCTGGCGCACGCATTTTGAAGATGGTAGTGACAAAATTCACCCCACCCATGATGGAAGATACCCCCGAAATTGCCACTGCCAAAATCCATAACACCTGTCCGTTCAGCAGATTGCCAGTCGGGTTTTGCAAACTCACAGGCGGATATGCCCACCATCCCGACTGCGATGGACCTCCTGGTACTAGGAAACTGGCTAGCATCAGAATGCCTACTACAGGAACCATCCAAAACGAAACCGCATTGAGCCGAGGAAATGCCATATCTCGCGCCCCAATCATCAGCGGCACGAGATAATTTCCCAATCCCACTAAAACGGGGAACGTCCACATAAACAGCATGATCGAGCCATGCATTGTGAACAGCGCGTTATAAACAGTGCGATCGACCAGATCGGCATCGGGGGTAATCAGTTCGCCCCGCATAATCATCGACAACGTGCCACCAATTAGGAAAAAGAAAAAAGATGTGACGATGTATTGAATGCCGATCACCTTGTGATCGGTGCTGAAGGTGAAGAATCGCTTCCAGTTATCGGGTGCGCCTGGGTATGGCTGACCGCGCACGGCTTCTGGAGCTTCGATCGAGATGTTTGTCATAAGTTATTAAGCAAGTTAAAAGTCAAAAGTTAAAATTGCGAAACTCACGATCGCGAATTATGAATTACGAATTACAAATTATTTGGTTACATCAGGCAGGTGGACTATTCGGTTCGTGCTTAGGGGCATAATTTACTACAGGTGGCGATGCAGGTGGGATAGTGTCCCAACCGCGAACGGCTACCTTGTCTTTCGTTGTCCCAGAGCGATCGTTTGCTTGGCTGTACTCGAAAGCAGCTCGATTAAAAGCAGGGGTAGGCGACCCAGTGGCAGCATCAGCGAGCCATTGTTGATATTCGTTGAATGGCTGAACGACGACATCTGCTTGATTTGCGGCAAAGTAAGTCCCGCTAAACATGGAATCGCGCAGGCGATAGGTTCCAGTTTTCACAGGAGTCAGTTCAAAATCGATTTCGTGGTTAGGAACGACATCTTGCTTCAGGCGAAATGCCGGAATGTAAAAGCCGTGCAACACATCCTGCGATCGCAACGTAAACCGCACGCGGCGATCGACTGGTAAATGTAACTCAGTGCTGGTGATATCCTGTTTTGGATAATGGAAAATCCATGCCCATTGCTTAGCGGTCACGTCAATTTGCTCGATGGGAGCGGTTTCTACTGCATTCTGAATTTCCTGCTGAGGCTTGCTGTCAAAGGGTTCGGCGTAAGCAGGCTGCATCATCTGAGGCATATGCAAGTGTACCAGTTCCATCGGACCCCGCACCGCCATTTTTTCGTAAGTCCGATAGCTCACAAAGGAAAGTGTTAACACCAAAACTAATGGTACTGCCGTCCAAATAATTTCCAGCCAGGTGTTGCCTTCTATCGGGGGACCATCGCTCATGTCATACTTACTGGCTCGATGAAAAACCAACGAGTAAAGGAAAGGTCCAATTACACCTAAGTAAATGAATGTGCCTAACCCAGTAAAGAGACTGAATAGATCGTCTAGCAACTTTGCTTCTGCTGCTGCTTCTGGCGGAAACCAAGAATAGGATTGCTTCGCCATCCACAAGCTTGTCATAGCGACCAGGATGGCATAGACCGTCATTATTAGAATTGCACGAAGTTTCATCATGACAGCGATCGCACCATAGTTAGAACAGCGAACTGAGAGGAGAAGGCAGGAAGAAGAGAGCTTATGATGCTCTCGGGAGCTGAGGGAGCTGAAAGGACAAGGGGGACAAGGGAGACAAGGGAGACAAGGGAGAAAAATTATAGCTTCTGATTCCTGACTCCTGTTTTGACTTTTGCCTTTTGCCTTTTGCCTTCCCTAGAGTTGATTGGGATTTTCGCCTAAGTGCAGCATTTGATCCGCTGTGACGTGAATGCCAAATTCGGCACCCAGATGTGCGCCCAGCGTTCCCTGCACAAACATCAGAGCAAAAACAAATAAACCAGCAGCGAGATAACTCCACTGTACCTGTCTTGCCATGTCTTTGCGCCACTGATAGCGTTGAAAGCCTCGCCAAACGGTCATTCCCACGATTAAGGTCAAAATCATCACCCCCCCTACACCGTGTAGAATCATCGTTTCCAAGGCATGAAGCCCCCAGGCACTGGTGACATCCGCTAGCGGTACAGCCAAAGCAACTTCAAACACACCAGCCATAACCGTAAAAAAGGTCACGATCGCCGATGCTAAAAGGTTATACCAACCGACATCAAACAGCGCCGAGCGGGTAACGGGAATTGCTAGAAACTTAAAAACTGCTTTCTCGACGGGAAACAGTACCCCTACAATGTCAAAGGCGATCGCTACAATAAATAACCCTAGCGTTAGATGCACCAGATTGGGATGGATGGGAATTGGGTAGGGCAACCCATTCACTCCCAAACTACCCCACTGTTCCAGCAAGTCTGGATTCATAATATACCTCCTCTGATTGCCTCTACGACAGGAATCGTATGCAAGCCATAGACCCACACGAGTAAGCTGCCCAGGTATGTCTGAATACAAACTAGCCCAACTAGCAGCACGCTCGCTGCGAGATAAGGAAGGGGTAGCTGCGGTCTTTCCTGCAACCGGATCACGTAGCGCCATGCGGTGACGACTGCTAGAATTCCTGAGAGCGACCAGCCCAAAATTGTATGAGCATTCAGCGTTGAAACAGATGCAGCATAAGGTTCTGCCAAACCTGCTTCAATTTGTCCAAAAATAATTGCAATGAAGATCGAAACTGTTGCGAAGGTCAGATTCCACCAACTGACTTCATACAATTTGGAATTTTTGGTGAAATACCCCAGGAGATCGCAAAATACTGCAAACAGCACCATAGCGATCGCGAAATGCACCACGATTGGGTGAATGGTATCGGGATAAGGAAGGTTATGCTCGTTGAGAGGCGGAAGATACTTAAACACAGATTTTCAGAGTAATACAGTGACAGCGAGCAGTTATAGTGAAACGAAAGGATTGGGTTGCTAAAAATTATCGCAGACAGAATAACTACTGGTGTAGAAGCAGAGTAGGCAGTAACTCCAAAAATTTGAGCAATAATTTTGACTTACTTCTAAAGTATCTCCTTTTGCAACTCCAGTCACTTATCCCTTTCTAATTTAATTGTTTTGGCTTTTGTACGACAGTGAATATCTCAAATCCCAACGCCAGCCCAGCAGTATAATTTCGCACTTGAGATTGTTGCCACTTGAACGTAGGTCAAAATAGTTTTCTAGAGAACATTATTTTGACCCACCCCTTTTTGCACCACAACCGCTATTCTGGTGGTCATTTAACTGTATATTTAATGTACAGAAATAGCTCGTAGTTTATAAATCGAACTCATACCCAATCGTATAGTTTTAATTGCGCCGCTCTAGTAAGCTATTTTTTAAGACTTCTATGAACTGCCAAAATCTAGGTAATTTTTGAGCAGCCTTTTGTCTTGGTAGCTTCGCACAAACTTCTTCTGGTAACCAGAAGTGGTCGTCAAAGTCGTAGTATCCCATGAGATCTCTTTCCTGACTTACTCGATTTCTACTATGTCAAGAGGATGGGAAGATAGTGAATAGTCTTCCCATCAGAATGCCTCGATTCGTAGTCTCTTGTCTTCATACAAGTGGAATAGCCAATGACAGAACTCATGAGCCTACTGCTTAAGTAAGATTAATTTACTACTATCAACAGGAGGAATTTTAGAATTGTTATTACCTATAGATAGTCGGATAAATAATTGAGCAGCAAGAAAGTTCAAGTTGGAAGAATTGCCAGCAATAGATTCTGTATTCAAATATTCCCGATCTCATGTATCTTTTATATCTTCGTTTTGGACGTGAAGTTAAGTACGATCGCATAAAAGTAGAGACTATTTTGAAGTCAGCTGGCTAGAGTTCAACAACAAAGAGTCATCTCGATCGCCTAACACCCCGTAGTCGTTAATAGAGAAATGTATCGCTAAAATCAGCCGATCTCCCTTCGTTGGTGGCAATCCTTTGTGAACGCAAAATGGATCTTCCACAAAGCCAAACCCCGCCGGCCCACAAATTGTCACAATCCTAGAAGTACCGTAGTAATCAATCACATCTTGCTCGGAACGCAACCGCCACAAGCTGAGAAGATAGGCAAGTTTTTTCTGACGATGACTGCCACGAATACATACATGCGGTCCATTAGCTAAGGTAGTGTCACTTAAGTAGAAGTAAAATCTAAGACAACGGTAATCTTCAAGGTCGTGATGAAACACTTGCCCAATCGCAGCCGTAGATTCATAAATTGCTGCTGTTGGGGGAAAACTCCACCACAGCCAACTACCAGCATGAACCGATTCTACTTTTAAATATTTCGCAGCAATATTTAATAGCTTTGGGTCGCGAGCCAGTTTCTCAATTGCTGGACATAGCAAGCTGGCATTGTAATATTTCCCTAGTCGAAAAGATTGACCGTATGAACTCTGCGCCGCTAGCCTTTCTTGATAAGCAAAACTCAAGCGTAAATTCCCGTCTCCGTAGCAATTATTACGCTCTGCAAACTCACGGATTTCTCTCACCCAGCTATCTGGTAGATGAATCCCCAAGTACAATCCGTCAGCGATTAAAGATTCAACTACTTCATCAGTATTGAGGTGACTAAACACCGAATCCTTTTCCTCGTAGACTTTAGCGGTTCGTTGACGCTGATAGTAATTTAACATCATGATTTGGATCGAGCTAAAGCGACCAAATACATACATAAATAACCATTGAGGAGTTCTAGATAAATACTTTTTGAGTACGCCAATATAGTAGTAGCTACAGCTTTTTAGTCGAGTTATTAGCAGCAAATTTTGCTCGCGCATCAGCACTTTGCTCACACCTAAAATTAGTATTTGGCAGAAAGTCAAAATCAAGCGATCGAACGCAGAATATCACAAGTGTCAGCTAACATTAGTCTCCCCCTTTACAATTCACATATTAAGGCATTGCCAAACGATGATGGAAAAATCTAGTTGAGTATAGCAGCAATTTACTGCTCCGAGAATCTTGACAGAGCCGGACAAAAATTACATAAATTCTTAAGACATTCTCATTCAGATTTTCTGTAAAAGTAACTCGATTCGGGTCGATGAGTGGGAGAAAAAGTCTTGGTAATTATCTTCATCTACGTATGCAGCTAGTCCAGAAAGAACTCAAACCATGATAGCTAAACTTGCACTCCTATCACTACTAATAGAGATATATAGCAATCCTATTTGATTCATGAATGTGGAGCAGGCTAGAAGCCTGTCGCAGGCTAGAAGCATACTTTACAAATCATTTAGAACTGCTATAGGCGAGCAAGTATGACCTCCTACATCTTTACTTTCGGCTTATTCTCGACTGATACTAAAAACTTGTCAATTCAGAAGTAATCTCACGGTCTGTCAATCCCAAAAAGTTCAGGAAAGTGTAGGAGTTAACTATCGTTCTGATACTATACCGCTGTTGCAATATCCCGTTTATTGTTATGGTCTCCACCAGGGATCGGGTTAAAGCTGTATCGCTTGCCTCCAAAGCTGAACTTAAGCTGTATCGAGCTGTTATGGTTAATAGGTTTTATTTCTCTCATGTGTCCCAAAGGTGTCTCATATGTTATCCTTAGAAAAGTCAAAATCACACGGACGTATAGCTCAGTTGGTTAGAGCGCTACGTTGACATCGTAGAGGTCACTGGTTCGAATCCAGTTACGTCCATCCCCTGAAACCCTTTCTACATCAGCCTTTGATACTTACGCCAGGTTGATTTCAGTCACATTGCCATTCTCAATAAACACTTCCAAAGTGGTCAGATTTGAACACTTATGGTCATAGATTGGTAGACAAGTGGTAGACAAGGCAGATGGACAAAGTTAAGGGAACAGTCAAAGTTGGAGTAGATAAAGGTTGGCTAAGGTTGCGGTGGACTCATGAGGGGAGAAGGTATGCACTGACTCTGGGGCTACCTGATTCAGCTGTAAATCAGAAATTTGCTCAGCAGAAAGCGCGTCAAATTGAGTTAGATATTATTAGCGGTCACTTCGACGCTAGCTTGAGACGATACAAGCAGCAAAAAAGTTTGAAAATACCAGCTATAGATTTGTTTGAACAATTCACCTCGGCAAAGTCGAAGCAGGTCGATCCTAAAACGCTAATGAAGTACAGTGCTACTAGCAAGCATGTGGACAAATACTTTCGAGACAAAGCAGCAGAGGCAATATCAATAGAGGATGCACATAAGTTCATCGAATATTTGAAGCAGCACATCAGCAGCCGTACTCTCAAGGAATGGGTAGGTTTACTTAAAGCAGCGTGGCAATGGGGAGAAAAGCAGGGAATTATCAGTCAAAATCCTTGGGCGACTGTAATTAAAAGTATCAGAGTCTCTCCTAAGCAACCACCTAAACCATTTTCTCAGGAAGAAATCAGATCCATTATTCAGGCATTCAGGAACGATCGCTATTACCATTGCTATGCTGATTATGTATAATTCCTATTTAGTACAGGCTGTCGTACTGCTGAAGCAATTGGCTTGAGATGGAAGCATATAAGCGACGATTGTTCGAGTGTTTGGATCGGTGAGAGCCTAAGTCGTGGTACTAGGAAATCAACTAAAAATAACCGAGCCAGGACTCTAACTTTGAATTTTACACTTCAAACAACATTACTAGCTCGAAGACCGCTCAATTTTCAACCTGATGATTTGGTTTTTACGAGTCCAACTGGTAAGCCTATTAATGATTGTAATTTCAGAAAAAGAGCTTGGAAGACAGTACTGACCCGACTAGAAATTGACTATCGCAAGCCTTACTCGACGAGAAGTACGCTAGTTTCTCATGCTCTCGATTTAGGGATGAATCCGGTCACGGTTGCTGTTTTAACGGGGCATAATGTAAGAACGCTGTATGAAAACTATGCTGGAAATGTGAATAGTAAACCAAGACTACCAAATCTGTTAAGTGTAGATGATAGTTAATTTCAGATTTGTCGATATTTTTGACGAGGTAACATGACAAGAATTGCAGCATTCTAATTTGTAGTTTATTGTAGTAGGAGAATAGCAAATTATTTCTTCTCAATCTAGATATAAAAACAACAGAAAGCATTCCAAGATTTTTTGATAGTAGAGTTGACTAAAATAAAGTGCAGTACTCAAAGCATAATTTCATATAGTTTTGCGCTTCTACTTTTTCTCTATTTATCTGTTTACTAAGTTTCTAGAAGATGACCCTATATTCTGTTTATTTTTTCATTTCCAACAAGAAATATTTACAAATTTGTCATGGATTATTTGAGTTTGATAGAATTTAAAGCGATCTAATACTTTGACTTTTATAGTATTGAAATAACAGCTCTATCTCTAACCTAATACGTGCTATCTAGAAATAACAATTGTTATAGTGAACTTTTCAACAGTAGATCTCCACACATTAGTAACATCAGCCAATTTATGCCATCTAAAAAGGTTGTTGTCCGAGAATACACAGTTCGCGCTCACGATCGCACGATTCACACTCGCCTTTATAAATTCATTTGCCAGCAATATAACCAACCCACGGAGCGAGAAACGTATGGTTCTCGACCCCTGTATTGTGAAATTTGCCATCCGCCTCTATCTAGCGCAGTAGAAGATCCAAAACATAGAAAGAAGGGAGATATTGTAGAGGTGTTGATGAAGGATTAAATTGACAAGCCAAACTCGTAGCGGTTAATCAATAGCCCAATCACAAGATCGTGCATGAGAACCGTCTTGGAAAAACAGATTGTTCTCCGCGCTAAACGTTTAATCCGGGGCGCGGAGATTTAAATGCTTGTTTTCTATTTTTTGTGTGTTTTGTTTACCAACTTCATGCTTTGATGTGTCTAAATGACGTTCATATGCCCCCCAATCATCAGTGTAATAGCGGCTAATCCCAAAAGGTTGTAACAATGCTTTTAATTGAAGAAAAACTCGATCTTTACGAGTGCCGAAGATGTCAGCTAAGACTTTTCCGCTTGCACGGTTAATGGCGTGCCACAACCACGCAATGATATCGCTTTTTTTCCGACAAAACTCCACATCTCATCTAGTTCAGATTCTCTCTGTTTCTCTGTTTCGTTTAGATTCACTAGACAAATATCTACTGCAACTGATGCGGACTCCAGTTGCTTTAACAGTGATAAATTTACTTGTTATAGTTGTTGTTTCTTTTTTTAATTCTTTGATAACAGTGCTAGTACTAACATGCAACACTCGTGCTGTATCTCGAATGCCACTGCCATTAATTGCCATGTCTACAATCTGCTCTTTGACTTTTCTAGATTGACCTGAAGGGAGCATAATCGCGCATTGAATGTTCGACCATCGCAAGCTGTTTCTCAACATTGATAGCGTTGCTTCCCTTGCGAAGTCTTGCCATTTTTAACAAGATCTGTTCCCTGGCAGTAAGGACAATCTAGTACTTGTGTAATCATGGCTACTCTTAATACAGTTGATGTTGCTACTTTTGCAGCGGAAATTATTATATCAACAATTCTACAACATCTCTCATGGAACAAACAGTTGAATGATTTCGAGCTGATTTTTCAACTAGGCAAAATAAGAGTAAAACAACTGTATAGCTAGTATGTGCTAAAAGTTGTGTAGAAACATCAATTATCTTTTGAGGCTTCTGTATTTCAAATCAAATCTCTCTCGTTAGGTGCTACGATCGCAGCAGTCTTAGAAACTGCTTCTAAGTATTTGACTAGCTGCTGCTATTTGCTATCTCAATTGTTCTTGTGTGGAAAAACCTTGATTTACCAATACTCGTAAACAGTTTTTCTGCAAGTTTCTAGCAGCATACTATTTGGATTGTTGCGTTGCTATGCAGCATTAGAATTCCTGCTCATCGTTCGTTCTGAGAACTCTGCTATTCAGCTATTCATTATTAAGCGATCGCTCAATTTAACTAACAATTTCTGGTTAACTAACAATTTCTGGAGGCATGGCAGCTAGCACAGTGTTGTAAATATCTACAGCGATTCGGAAGGCTTTCTTAAGTTCGCCTGGGCTGGGATTAAAGAGCAACGGCTAAGTCACGTTGCGCTTTTTTCAACCAAAACTTCACCAGGACTGTTTTTGCCTTTTGCATATAAGAGCTTTCCCTGTTCTACTATTTTTCTTTGCAGTGAGGCAGGAACCGTTTTGAAGGTATCGATGACAGAGCGTGTTGTTACCATCACATCAACATCAATCGTCAAGTCATTTAAAGCGTTTAATGCTCGAACTCCCCACTCAATGCGGTCAAAACCAGGAATGCCATCAGGAACAATGACACATAGATCGATATCGCTGTGTTTGTGAGGGGTTCCCCAAGCATGAGAGCCAAATAGGATAATTTCTTCCGGATCGAGTTCTGCCACTATAAGGCGCGTGATTTGGGTCATAACCTCATGGGCGATCGCTTTCATGATGAAATGTTTGAATGCGGCTGTCACGATTTTAAAGCAAATCGCCTTGGGGTATTATTTTAGGTATCTCAGCCGCATTTAGCTAGCAATTCACTCCACGAAAAAAATACTGTGAGAGTAGCTCGATCTCAATTAAGTTCGGGAAGTTGCACTTCAGCATGAGTCTTTTTCACGACTAGTTTTGGACTAACAAAGATAGTGACTTGCAAGCAAGGCTCAGATGGATACTGCTGGCTTTGATGGGATGCTACAGCCGAGTTGTTAGTTGGTACAAAGCTGGCTTCTCCCATTATCGTAATTTCGATGTCAAGCATAAATTTTTATGGTTTGCTAGTTGGGATGTCAAATTTCATAGTCTATCCTTTGGATATAATTTTGTGACTGAAATACATTTACAATTGACGAACAAAAAGATGAGAGGTTTTTGCCTAGACTACTAGAATAACATGGCATCGTTCAGAAGTTTTCACAATAAGTTTTGGTAGCGATCGCTCACTCTATAATAGTATTGTTGGGTACTTTTGAAAAAATTTTAGCTTGCAATCGCTCAAAATCGAATTTCGCCGCTTCCAGAAACTAATTCTTTCTACTTGGCTAGTTTTTGTCAATTTTCAACTTTTAGAATTGCAGGTGCTAGAGTAGTTAAATTGTCTCTGTCTCAGTTACTCATTGCAAATCTTTCTTGATAAATTGATGATAATGCCATCAATAATTATCGGAATAACCCTCAAACCTGTCTACTTAATTTCTCCAAAGTTTTAGGAAGTTGTAATGGAAATAAGAACTTAAATTCCAGAACGATTGTTCTGGAAAAATTTTAGTTCGCTTGCTGCTACAGTTGGGATTTGCGATCTATCCTCAAGCAGCAGGCATTTTTCAGCTCGTGCCGGAGAATGCCTGCTAATATTCGTATCAGTCTTGTTATTCGGTGCAGGCAGCTAAAACTAATTCTCTATGCGAGGAGCGTAGCTTTTCTGCCGCTATATACTTGCGAGCTATCTTCTTTCCTTCTTCGCAGCTACCCGCTTTTTCTCGCAAACAGCGGTTCTCTACCCACACTTGATACCATCCCCATTTGGAATCGTAAACAGTTGAAATTTTTGGTGACTCAGCCATAGGTGGCGTTTGACAAGCGTTGAGAAAACTGTTGTAGCCATCCAAATACCCTGTAGATCAATTTTTTTACAGGGATTAAAGTTTATGTCTGCTACAAATTACAAGGCGAGAGTGTAAATTTATTCCACAACCTTGCTCGCTCTTGTTTATGCCATTGAATTTAAATTGCGGAAATTTCTGCCTCATCTTAGGCAAAACATCCAGTCAAGAGTATTAGCTGATGAATAGAGTGCTAACACAAATCCATTGTCTTTTCCCAGCAGCAGCTCCCTCTCTAAATCGTGGAACTGAAGAGCTGAATATGCAGTTAACACCAGAATCTTTCATTGCTGTGTCCGATTTATTTATATTCATTAGAAGCAATAGCTATGAGTATTATTCGCTGCCAGAAAAAGCGCCATTCCTACGTTCAAATCGATAAAACATCATTGTTCGACACTCGCTTAAGTTGGAAAGCAAGGGGGATTTTAGCGTACCTTTTGACCAAGCCCAACAACTAGGAGATTATCGTCGCCAATTTAATTAATGCTTCTGAACCTGATGGGCGCGAGTCGTTGCGATCGGGACTGAAGGAATTAGAAGCTCTTGGCTATATCATCCGCGCTCGACGGCAGGATGAACGGGGGCGGTTTACTGGTTGGGAAATCTTGGTATTTGAAACTCTTGAAGATGCAGCAGATTATGTTAGTCGTCAACAAATGGAAAACTCGAATGGGAATCGAACTACAACTCCATCCTCCCAAGTCCAGCAGTCTCGAAAACGGGAAAACCGTCAATCGGCTTTGCCATCGTCGGACAATTTACAACAAATAATTAATCAAAAACAACTAATTCACGATCTAACTAATACTCCCCTGACCCCTCAAGGAGAACCAGGGGAGAGTGAAATGGAAGTTAGCATGAGTGTAAAAGTAACTCAAGATACGCATGGTTTTTCTGGGCAGGAATCACTTAGCGATCGACAAACGTGTGAGTATTTTGAACGGCTAGAAAGGACTCAACTTCTGCAAGAACTTTCCAATCTCACACGTAAATCTTTCGAGAGTTTACGGCTGAATACTCGTTTAGCCAATGCTCTCAACCGCTATCCAACTCACGTTAAAGATGCACTGGAATATTTCCAACAAGCGCTTGCTACTTGGAAAAACAAACCAGGCTTGGGATTGTTTATTTCTGCAGTCAAGTCTGGACAAAAACCATGCCCTACCAAACCAGGTAGAGGATGGCGGGAATGGGTTGATGAAGCGATTCGTCGCGGTTGGATGTTGTATTCCCAAGCTTGGAATGGAGATATTTTGATTCATTTTGTCAATGGAGTGCAGCAGTTGTGGAGCCAATTACACTCTCTATCGTGGTCGGAGGTAGAACAGTTGGCTTTTGGCAAGCACCTAGAACCGATAGCTGCTGCCCAAAGAAGTTAATCTCACCCAGGATTAAAGGAAGCAATCGTGAGTGCAAGTCAATTTCATCGGCGATCTACACAAAGCGCACTAACTCCTTCGATCGCATCTGGGAAATTCAAAGCAGGCGATCGCGTTCGCATCAAATCAACTCATCCTTTGTTTCCTAATTGGAGCTGCGCGATCGCTGCACTTCCATCTCCTGGTGTCATCTCGTCGCTTAAAGTGAAAACATTGTACTTTCCGGCTAGTTTTTCCTCATGGAACTTTCGAGCAAATCTGAATATGCGCTGCTGGCTCTGCTAGAGTTGGCGAATGCCTATCAGAGCGCTCAGTTACTCCAAATTCGACAGATAGCAGCCAGACGAGATATCCCAGAGCGTTATCTCGATCAACTGCTGGCAATCTTGCGGCGAGGCGGACTAATCAAGGGTATACGTGGAGCCAAAGGTGGTTACATCTTGGCACGAGAACCAAGCCAGATTACGTTGCTAGATGCTTTGCGCTGTATTGAGGGATTAGACATCGTGCCATCGGTAGAGAAGACCACTTCCGAAGAGGCGGAAAGAGGCGCAATTGAGGAAATTTGGTACAATGCTGAGCAGGCGGCTAACGCAGTTTGGCAAAACTATACGCTCCAAGACTTATGCGATCGCGTCGCTGCCCGCAGGCAGTTAGATTATATGTACTACATCTAGTCCTCCCAAGCAAACGAGCCTGGACGCGGAGCCGCATGAGTTTGTGTGACTTACGATAGCGAATTGCCGACCTCACTCAGTAGTTGAGCTAATTGCTGCAATTTACTAGAAATATCTGGATCGGCGCTTTCGGCGGCGCTTGTAGTTTGGAAACTAAGCTGTAATAGAACTCGACCGATATCGGCACCAGTGGCGCTACCGCTTGTTAAAAGTTGCTTGAGTGCAGACAGATTGCTAGCAATTTCACTGTTGCCCAAATTCTGCACCTGCTGTTGAAAGCTGTCAATTAAATTTAGTGCTGTCAGTGGTGGCGCGAATGTCACACCCTCTTGAAGAACGGCGATCGCCGAGTCTAGTTCGGCTGTTGGTGAACTTGTCACGATTGATTCCTAGATGGTTTGGTTAGTTAAAGTTAAGACTCTTTTTGGCGGAAATCTTTGAAAGCAAGCTAGCAGGCGATGCCAAATTATCTCAAGTTGCTTTGGCTGACTCTTTGGATCGATCGCAATTTCAGCAAGCGATCGCCCCAGGTAATAGCATATTGATTGTTATCTGTCTCAATTGCTTCACAAGCAGCTCTTTTCAACTGGGGCGGGCAAGGAAAATCGGGAAATCCCTGCGCCAGATTCACCGCACTGTATTGTAATGCCACTCTGGTCATTTCCCGACTCACCGACTCCGTAAATCGATCTGCTTTGAGTGAATTCCGTTTCTGTGCCTGAGTCATACGATTTTGGATTTTGGATTTTAGAGTTTAGATTTCAGTCTTTCCTGCTCCACTGTCTTCACGAACAGCTCAGGTGACTTATAGCTTATCGCCCCGATTCCTTCATTAATACAACATAAAATACGGTATATCGATAGTAATACTGTATCTATGTCACGATAAAGTATGCCATAGATCTCTCACATGACACAAAAATCTTAAATTTGAGTGTTGGAAGCGTCAATAATAAATAGATGAGCGATCGCTTCTAGTCTTGCGACTCCTGCTCCAAATCGGATATCTCAGCTATTGACTCTCGATCTGTTAGTTGTCGATCCTGACCGAGACGACCTGAAACTGACTGCCGCACGCGCTTGACTCCGCTAAGTGTTACCAAAGTTAGCAAGGCTCCGATTACCCCCATTTGCCAAAAACCGCAGCCAATCGCTGCTCCCAGTGCTGCGGCAATCCAAACAGAGGCAGCTGTTGTTAATCCACGTACTTTCGGAGTTTCAGAACGCTTGGACGATTGTTGCAAAATCAGCCCAGCGCCCAGAAAGCCAACTCCAGTTGTGACTCCCTGAATTGTCCGACTCAGGGCATTAGTCGCGGCATAGGGGCTGTCTCCCTCAGCCTGCAACGGAATCATCACAAATAGGGCAGCTCCCATACTGACGAGCATGAAAGTCCTCATCCCAGCTGGTCTACCTTTGCGCTCGCGGTTAATTCCAATTAGGCAACCTACCAGTAACGCTAGTGATAGCCTAAATGCAATGTGCAACCAATCATTGGAGTGAAGGAACATCATGCTCATTACCGATACCCCCGCTTGAAATTAGGAAGAAGTTTTGCTTGTCAATCCAACGAATCCTGTAGGTGAAGGGCTGGAGAATTGAATAAGTTTGTAATTTGGTAGGTTTACCGTTTATTAAGTTTAGGTTAACAGAAGGTTAATATCAAGTACTATTTTTGTACTATTAGAACTATTAGTGATGGATGAAACCTTTGCATCAGTCTATGTTGTCAAGCATCGAAGAAACGCGATCGCGCCATTCGCAGTTTCAAACAGCTTTTGACGATCGCTTTCCTGCAATTACAGTGGTGCGTACTACCTCATGAGGGCTGACATCTTGTTGTCATTTTTACTCGATAAGCTGATGACGTTCGCCAATCTTCATGCATTCTAGCGATCGTTCAAAGTTCGATTTTTGTTGAACGCGATCGAGACTGACAAGGGTAAGCAAGAGATGTGGCTTCGTCTCAAAATGATGCTTTAACTTTTTTAGAAATAAAATCCATTTCAATCTACGTTAAATCCATCGGTTTAGTTCAAATAGTATTGATTAAAAAAGTTCGTTTAATCTACGTTAAAATCATCAATCTACTATAAATAAACCTGCTAATAATAAAGGATATAAACTCCAAAAATGCTATCGAATTAGTGTAGAAAAAGGCTAGTCTACTTTACCTTTAAACTAGGTAGCAGGTACATCAAATTTAGAAATGACAATGGTTAAGTTAGAAAATTAAGTAAATGCGATCGCTCAAAAACTTGAATTAATCTACGCTGCGATCGTCTATTTAGTTCAGAAATATTGCTCTGGTCAAACTACAGAAATTTGCTAGAATACAAGGCAGATCGTTGCATTTCTTTCAGGGTAGTTAGAAAACATATTATGTCTTAAGATAGAAGTCAACAAGAGAAACAAATAAAAAATAAAAAGATGGGTTGAAAATTCAAATTTAATCCTCATGTCTATTTATTGAAAGATAATAAACGGCTATGTAGCTCATGTATGCTGACACAAAATTGCTATGTTTTATTGGAAATTTAATTGACAGAAATACAGAAGTTGCTAACTCTCAAATCACATGAAAAACGTTCGTACTTTTTACAAAACTCTGTTAGCGATTGGTGCGGGATTGTGTTCGATACCTCTACTTACAACCCAGGCACTAACTCAAACCGCAGCCACAGTTACCTCAATTCAGCCTCCGCGTCTGATTGCTGCCAGGACAACCTACAATGAAGTCCAAGTTCGGCAAGCAACGTACTATTTCACTCTAGAAGTGCCTGCTACTGCTAAGGAACTCCAACAAGTCACCTTGACTCAGACGCAGGGTTCTGAAGATATTAGCTTTGACGAGAACAATAGTCGTGCTTTTGAAGGAACCTCCAAGCGCGAAGGACAACCGCTAGAATCCAAAGTGACAAGCGATCGCCAAAACAGGACTGTAACAGTAACGTTCGCTCAACCAGTACCAGCAGGTAAGACAGTCACAATCGGATTGAAACCAGAACGAAATCCTACTTACGATGGGATTTACTTATTCCAGGTAAGAACCTTCCCAGCCGCAGGACAGAGGAACGGTCAATATGTCGGTACTGGTCGTCTACAGTTCTATCAGAACATTAGTTCGGAGTAGTCAGTTCGTAATGCAGAGTTCTACTGATAGAGGCGATCGCTAACAAATTCAAATAAATGCGGTACACCAAGTCTTGCAGGGCGTACTTATTTTTTGCTCTTCTCAACGAAAGCATCATATAAAAGAGTTAAACGATCGAGTGCTTAATGGACTAAGTTATCGTTGTTTCGGATTGCCTCGCCAGACTTGCTTATCTAAGTTATCTATGTCATACTTATGACTAATTTCATTAACTACGGTTAAACTACCAGTTTACTGTATTTTTAGATTTAAATTGAAGATGTAATTGTTACTTGACCGCTCGCAGCAAGAGCGCGCTTTTGTTTTGGCTAAGCTAGAATCAGTCTGAGAGTAGCGATCGCATTCAATTTACGTTCAGTAAATGCCAAGATTTTGAGTAATTTATTTTTACTTGCTTAACCTGGTTTTTAAAATTAAAAACTCTCGCTAGAACAAGGAAGGTCTGACAGATGGCGAAAATCACAATTTACAGTGCCACAGTTTGTCCTTACGCTCATCGCTCGCGCCTAGTTTTACTAGAGAAAGGAATTGACTTCGAGCTGATTGAAATCGATCTACAAAATAAGCCAGCAGGATTTACAGAGATCTCACCCTACGGCAAAGTTCCGGTAATCAAGCATGGGGATGTGCGGGTTTGGGAATCGGCAATTATTAATGAATATCTCGATGAAGTATTTCCAGAACCGTCACTGTTGCCAAAAGAGCCTGTAAATAGAGCGCAAGCCAGAATTTGGATTGATTTTGCTAATACTCGGTTTATCTGGGCTTATTCCAATCTGCTACGTTCTCCAGATCCGCAACAACAAAAGGCAGCGGTACAGGAGTTATACAGTCAGCTAGAATTTATTGAAAAAGAGGGTTTAGAAAAACTATCTGGAGAAGGATCGTATTGGTTTGGTAATTCTATTAGTTTAGTCGATCTCACCTTCTATCCTTGGTTTGAAAGATGGTCGGCGCTCGAACATTATCGCGGCTTTAAACTACCACCTGAATTCACGCGGTTGCAGCAATGGCGGAAAGCAGTAAGTCAACGCGAATCTGTATTGGCGATCGCCAATCCAACAGAATACTATATTCAGCGATATGCTAGATTTGCCGCACCCATAGCTAAAAAAGTGAGCGACGAGCTGAGCGTAGCTGGAAAACTGACTCCAGAGCAGTTGCAACAAGCAGCGCAACAAGGTTTTAAGTCGGTGTTGAATTTACGCTCTCCTGATGAACCAGGTTTCCTCAGCGACGAACAACAGCAAGCACAAGCAGCAGGATTAGATTACGCTAACATTCCCCTACAATCTTCAGAACCGGATCTAATATCAACAAAAGAAGCAATTCGAGCCACTGAAAATTTACCAAAGCCAATTTTAATCCACTGCGCTGCTGGGGCAAGGGCAGGTGGAATTGCTTTAATTGCCACTGCGATTCAACAAGGCTTAACTTACGAGCAAATTCAGGAAAAAGCTCAACAAGTCGATCTCGATTTAAATCAACCCCACTTGCAGCAATTTCTGCTGGAAAACTACACTACCAAGCAGGAAACAGAAAGTTAGTTTGCCAACCATAGAGGTGTTTCTATTGCGATTCACGTCTTTGAATTAGCGATTGCAGTGAAGTTATTTACTAATACTGACATTTTTATGTTCTTACGCTCTGTTGGTGAAAGGGAGTAAGAGCGAAAGAACCCAAGTAGCAGCTTACAGGACACCTTGGAGCTATAATGAATAATAAAATATTTCATTCATTATTCATTCAAAGTCCAGGATTATGGCTTTAGCAACAACCCCGCCTGGTCCGTCTAGCTACATTGCCTTCTCAAAAGCCTATCGAGATGACCCTCTCAGAGCGTTTGGTCAAGCCTGGAAAACTTATGGTGACTCGATTCGATTCAAAGCACTTCCAGGGGTGGACGTGTATTTTGTGGTGCATCCTGATGCCGCAGCGCACGTTCTGACCAGCCACGGGCAGGCATATCGAAAGGCTCCTAGCGTTCATCAACCGTTGAGTTTGCTGTTGGGAAATGGCATCTTGATTAGCGAGGGAGAAAGCTGGCTAAGGCAACGACGGCTCATGAATCCTGCTTTCCATCGGCAAAGTATTGTAAAATTGGCATCGGTTATGACTCGCTTTGCCCAAGAGCGGGTTCGACGGTGGGAAGGCTATCCCACTGGTAGTGCGATCGATGTTGCAGAAGAAATGCAGCAATTGACGCTGGAAATTGTTGGAGAAGCGTTGTTTAGCACGGGGTTAGAAGCGCAGCTCGATTCGTTTTCCACAGCGTTTCGTCGCGCCGCAGAATTTATTAACGATCGCATCAACGCTCCGTTCAAAATGCCGATGTGGGTTCCAACAAAGCCGCATCGACAGTTTATTGAAAACCGCGATCGCTTGCAGCAAATTGCTATGCATCTGATTGGGCTACGGCGACATCAACAGAACGTGCCGCTCGATCTGCTGTCGATGTTAATGGCTGCCCAAGATGCAGATACAGGAGCGCAAATGAGCGACTCAGAACTTTTAGATGAAGTCATGACCCTATTAATTGCAGGTCATGAAACCGTTAGCGTCACGCTTTCATGGGCATTCCATCTCCTGGGAAGTCACCCTGAAGTGTTGCATCAATTGCAAGACGAACTGGAAACTGTCCTCAAGGGAAATCCGCCTGGTGCAGAGGATTACATGCACCTTCCCTACACTCGAATGGTCATTGAGGAAACGCTGCGTTTGTATCCTCCAGTTTGGGGGCTTTCCCGCGAAACGATAAGAGCAGATGAAATCCAAGGCTATTCCATTCCTCCAAAATCGTTTGTCATCGTCGGCACTTATTTCACCCATCGTCATCCTGAGTTTTGGACTGCACCAGAGCAATTCAACCCCGAACGGTTTACAGAAGCTGAAGCCTCAAAACGGCACAAGTTCGCCTACTATCCTTTTGGCGGAGGACCTCGAATTTGTATTGGCAATCAGTTTGCGCTCATGGAAGCAACGTTAATCCTTGCAACTTTAGTTCAACGGTTTCACCTAGAGCCAGCTTCGGGTCAGCCCGTAGAAATCGATCCAACCTTCACTTTGCGCCCTAAAAATGGGCTTTCCATGAGGCTAGTGCGACGATAGCCCGAATATGCAGAAACTCGATCCCCAAAAGAAACAGTCTATTATTACCGCAGCCAAAAACCTTTTCCATCGTTACGGGATTCAAAAGACGACAATGCAGGAAATTGCGCGAGACGCAGGGCTATCGGTGGGCACGTTGTACCTTTACTTCAAAAATAAAGATGAAATCCTGCTCGCTTGCACCCAAGTGTTTCGGGAAGAACACGACCGCGCTGCACGTCTCATTTTGCAGTCCGATCGCGCGGCTGACGAGAAATTGCGGCACTACATTCTCGACCGATTTCGCGCGGCTAGAGCGACTCGTGAGGGAAGCGATCGCGCGGCTGAAATTGCTAGGGCAGTGATTCGCTTAGATCCCGATCGGATCGAAGAGGAAGCCAGCTTAACGATGCGGACGATCCGGCAGATTCTTCAGGAAGGCTGTGAAACAGGACTATTTCATCATGTCAATTTGGCAGCAGATGTTGAGGTGTTTGCCTATTCCATTGCTTACTTTTTTCCCATTGCTGGAAAAGAACCCGATCCGCCGCCTGAAGAAGAAAAGCTCCTGGCGATTGTCAATTGGTTTATTGCTCAATGGCAGCGTCTTTAGATATTTAGCCAACTTTTTGATAACGTTCCTAATAAATCCCATCCATTGCCAGCGCAGGCGCTAACCACCAATCGCTAAAACATCTGTCTCTAGGAGCGAGTTAACGCAGTTCAAAACCCAGTTGATGAAGGACTTCCTGTAGCCGAGCGCGATGGCGTAAGGATTCAGCCGTAGCAATGCGCTCGACAGAATGTTGCGACCAGTTGCCTGCTACATCCATGCCCTGACTGGCATAAAAATCTGTCATGATGTCGTTGTAATCGGCGATCGCCCGCTCTTGTGTTTCCAAGCTATACTGCTCTTTGTGCAACACGGCGGATTGCGGCAAACGTGGCTTGATAGCAGTCGGTTGAGCTGGATCGGGATAGCCTACGCATAAGCCAAATACGGCAAAAACAGATTTTGGTAAACCTAGTTGAGTTGCAACTGCTTCGGGATGATTCCGCATCGCACCAATATAGACTGTACCCAGCCCCAACGATTCGGCAGCGATCGCGGCATTCTGTGCTGCTAGACTTGCATCTACCACCGCCATCAGAAACATTTCCAAGTAATTTAGTCCCTCATGAGATTGTTCCTGTTGTTCGGCTACGTAAGTTAGACGTGCCAAATCTGCCAACCAAATCAGAAATAGGGGACATTCATGCCCTGACTGGCATAAAAATCTGTCATGATGTCGTTGTAATCGGCGATCGCCCGCTCTTGTGTTTCCAAGCTATACTGCTCTTTGTGCAACACGGCGGATTGCGGCAAACGTGGCTTGATAGCAGTCGGTTGAGCTGGATCGGGATAGCCTACGCATAAGCCAAATACGGCAAAAACAGATTTTGGTAAACCTAGTTGAGTTGCAACTGCTTCGGGATGATTCCGCATCGCACCAATATAGACTGTACCCAGCCCCAACGATTCGGCAGCGATCGCGGCATTCTGTGCTGCTAGACTTGCATCTACCACCGCCATCAGAAACATTTCCAAGTAATTTAGTCCCTCATGAGATTGTTCCTGTTGTTCGGCTACGTAAGTTAGACGTGCCAAATCTGCCAACCAAATCAGAAATAGGGGACATTGCCGAATGTGCTTTTGTCCCCCAGCTAGTTGAGAAAGCTGCTCTTTACGTTCTCGATCTTCTACGGCGACGACACTCCAAGTTTGCAGATTGGACGAAGTGGAAGCAGACTGAGCAGCCGCTACCAAAAGTTCCAATGTGCCTGCTGGCAGCGGTCTAGCAAGGTAACTACGGACTGAGCGATGAGATAATAATGCAGTCAGACTATCGTTCCACACATCATCGAATTCAAACTCAAATGCAGCGCCATATCGTTCTTGTAATAACTGCGCTTGTGGAGCTGGAATAGCAGTAGGCGATCGCCCATCTAAGTCTGACTGACTGACACCCACACTGATTACCTCGTATCTAGTTAGTCATACGATACCAAACAAAATCCGCGTTCGAGTAATTAATGCTGTTTCCCGATTAACTTACCGTATTTTAATTTGTAGTTTGATATAGTTGCCGCCAAAACTCAAGTCTACTCGTTAATAAAATTCATAGCTACTCTTATTGTTAGATAATCTAACTATGTGGTTAGAATAAGATCGTTTAGATCGTCTAACTAATGGAGGCGCTGGACTGATGGGATGGACAGGAGGTATTGGGCGATCGCCAGAGCAGTCAGAACCGATTTTGGCAACAAGCGCCCTGACTCGTCGATTTGGTAGCTTCACGGCTGTTGACGAGCTAACAATTTCTGTCGCTCCAGGTGAGGTCTTCGGTCTGTTGGGACCCAACGGAGCGGGCAAGAGTACGGCAATTAAAATGCTGACGACGCTGCTACCTCCGAGTTCTGGCAAGGCAGCGATCGCGGGATTTGACGTGCGGCAACAGGCGGCGGCTGTGCGACGGGCGATCGGCTACGTGCCTCAAGCCTTATCTGCCGATGCCGATCTGACGGGATATGAAAATTTGCTGATTTTTGCCAAGCTCTACGATATTCCCGCAAAGCAGCGCCAGCAGCGAATTCGCGATGTTATAGAATTCATGGGTTTACAGTCTGTGGCGCACCGAATCGTGCGTCAATACTCTGGAGGTACGATCCGCCGCTTGGAAGTTGCCCAATCTATTCTGCATAAACCCCAAGTGTTGTTTCTAGACGAGCCGACTGTAGGACTCGACCCGATCGCTCGTAGTTCTGTCTGGGAGCTGGTGCAACAACTGCGGCACGAAAGCGGGACGACGATTGTACTGACAACGCACTTTTTAGAAGAAGCAGATCGGTTGTGCGACGCGATCGCAATTCTGCATGGCGGCAAGGTAATTACAGTTGGTACGCCTGCTCAACTCAAAGCCTCTTTGGGTGAAAACGCCACGCTAGATGACGTATTTATCCACTACACGGGCGATCGCCTCACTTCAGGAGCTAACTATCGTGAAACCTCAAAAATTCGCCGCACGGCTAAACGGTTGGGCTGATGGCACTGCATCCCGACAACCTTGGACGGAGGCGATCGCCGAGTTAATTCGCAAAACTCTGGTCATTACCGAACTAGAAGTACGAAAACTGCGCCACGATCCTAGCGATATATTTCTGCGAGCCGCTCAACCTGTCCTCTGGTTGCTGATCTTCGGGCAAGTATTCACTCGCATTCGTGGCATTCCTACCGGAGAATTGCGCTATTTGGATTTTCTGGCGGCGGGAATTTTGGCGCAAAGCGTCTTGTTCGTTGCCATTTTTAACGGCGGAATGGCAATCATCTGGGAGCGAGATCTGGGCATCGTACATAAGTTTTTAGTTAGTCCTACGCCCCGCGCCGCGATGGTATTGGGCAAAGCTTTAGCAACTGGGATACGTAGCTTGTCGCAAGCAGTGTTTGTCTATATTTTGTCGTTCTTGTTGGGAGTGCAACTAAATTTAAATCCACTAGCGATCGCGGGTGTGATTCTGGTTATTCTATTAGGATCTGCTTGTTTTTCGATATTTTCTTTAATTGTTGGTTGCTTGGTGAAATCTCGCGAACGCTTTGGCGGATTGGGACAACTAATGTCGATGCCGCTATTTTTTGCCAGTAATGCGATTTATCCGATTTCCCTAATGCCACCTTGGTTACAGGTGCTTTCCCATCTCAATCCACTCACGTATCAAGTGGATGCGTTGCGTGGCGTGATGTTGGCAAATAGCACTACCGCTTATGGGTTTGGTTGGGATTGCGCGATTTTGCTATTTGTGGTGACAGTGCTAACTGTTATTTGTGCGCGGCTGTATCCACAACTGGGAATGTAAATGCGATTGCGATCGCCTTCTTAATGTCGCTGACATAAAAATAGAGATGGGTGCGTTATTACAGCTACAGTATAGTAACGGCTCTATACGTAGCCACACTCTGGTCTGGAACAGTAGTAAATCAGATGCGATCGCCCAAATCAACTCGAAAAAAATCTCAACAGTGTGCAGCGAGAGTCATGGAAGCTGTTCCCTTGGTCATGCGTTTTATTCGGGCAGATATGCGTGCGATTAATGCTACTGATATGTCCGTTCCCCAATTCCGCACTTTAGCGTTTCTCGATCGCAACCCTGGAGCATCCTTATCCGAACTTGCCGAGCATTTAGGAGTTACCCGTGCGACTGCTTCTGCTAATACCGAACGACTAGTACAGCGGAATTTCGTCCATCGCTGCGACCATCCCCAAGAGCGGCGACGAGTTGAATTAAAGCTAACTCCAGCGGGCAAAGAGCATCTTCAGAAAGCGCGGGAACAAACGCGGGCTTACATTGCCGATTTACTCGACTCGTTGAGCGACGAGCAAATTAGCCAAATTGATACGGGTTTGGCTCTGCTCAAGCAAGTGTTTGAAGATTCTGGCGCTGTCACAAAGTAATTTGGAGAATGCAAATCTGTCTAGCTAACGGTTCTGGTCAGCGGTTGCAGAGATCTCTGCATCCAACCTAAGCAGCTTGGGTCAATCCGCTGCACCCGAATTGTTAGGTGGTGTGTAGACTTGAACTTCGTTGGCAATTTCCTTATATTCACGAAATGGTGAAACTAAAAACTTAAACTCATCCTCGGATGCAGGCTGAAACAATCTCATGAATTCTGACTGAGAAGAAATTTGTTTAATTTGTTGATCTCGTAGATCTACATACCGATCGATATAATGACTGAAACCCTCAATAGATGGAGCAAATAGATAAACCCACTCCTGAGAAGCCACATCAAAATAAAGTTGAAACGCTATACCTTCCTCTAAGAGCGAGTTTTCATGAAGGTAACGAATTGCTGCAACTATCCCTCTAGGAAGATTTTCTAATAAAGTAGGAGATATATGTTTATGATTCAGAACAACATATATTGTGCCAAACTTAGTAGGAACTTCTAGTACAAGAGCTTCTTCTTTTTGTTGAAAGGTAAAAGTTCTGCTGATTAGAAACTGCTTTGCTTGAATCGTTCTAATTAATCTATAAACTCTAGTTTCTATTTCTTGAAACCATCTAAAAATTTGTTTGCGATGACCTTCTCCTAAATTTTTAAGCTCATCAAGATTCAGTAAGCCTTCTAAATACTTTTGGGCAGCAGATTGCAGAGTAGGAGCAATTACAAAAGCGACAACTACACCAAAAAATGCAACTAGATCAATAGCTCCACCTCTGGAATAATAAGGAGATCTCTCGCCACCTACCTCGTTTTGTAATTCAGTTAGAAAAGCCTCTAAGTCTTGCTCTTCTGAGTGCTGGTACACGTACTCGATCTGGAGAAATTCCATAATTGCTTCCTAATTTTTTAGCTATTACAGCTTAACTACTTTGTCTAATAGCTACAGTATCAACCTAGCACACTGCGTCCTACAGACAATCTAGCGATACAGAGCCCTCGCCGACAGCCTAAACCACCTAACTATTTATTATACGGAGACTTTCCCTATATCTAGCTTATATGGAATAATATCTAGACTTTTTTCTTATAAAAGTTAAGATGCATAACTTATACGAATATTCTCAACTAATGCATTATCTATTTTTGATTGGTTCAAAAATAGGAGAAAAAAATAGAATAAAAAGCTAAAAATTCGCGTGTATTATCCGATGAAGCTATAATCTAAAAAAATCCGCTACACCGATATTAGCATCAGCAATTGATCGCCTCATGTTGTTTTGGTAAAAGCGATCGCGTCTACTTTAACTGCAACTTAAACCATCCCATAAATCTGAAATCGATTCTATCGATCGCGATCGCACCATTAATAAATCAAAAAGGCTCCACCCAAGGACGCAATTCAATTTCCCACGTCCAAGCACTCCGAGGCTGGCGGAGACTGTTGAGATAGGTTTGAGCGATCGCGTCTGGGTCGAGATAACTATCGGGCTTGTCAGGTGATTCTAAACGGGTAGCAGAACGAATTGACCCGTCAATGATAAAGTGGGCTACATGAATATTTTGGGGAGCCAGTTCGCGGGCAATACTTTGAGCCAAACCCCGCAAGGCAAATTTTCCCATTGCAAATGGCGCAGAATAAGCATAACCCTTAACACTGGCGGAAGCACCTGTAAAAAAAATCGCTCCTTCGCCTAACTTTAACATTCGCTTTGCTGCTGCCTGTGCTACCAAAAAACCACCATAGGCAGTAATTTCTAGTGTTTTAGCAACTTCGGCGGGGTCAAGTTCGACTAACGATCCCCGAATTCGCCAGCTAGGATTATAAACAACTACGGTTGGTACTCCTAGTTTTTGTTCGACATCATGAAATAATCGATCCACCTCATCCGGTTTAGATGCATCAGCAGCAAAACTGACGGCTCCAATTTCCCCAGACAACTTACCTAGTTTATCAGTATGCCTTGAGGCTAAAGCAACAGTCATGCCTTCTGCGGCAAACAAGCGGGCTAGTGATGCGCTCAGTCCGCTGCCAGCGCCTACAATTAATGCTGTGGTTGACATTAGAGGTTCCTTAATCCAAAATCTAAAATCCAAAATCTAAATTTGGTAGCTACCTGTACTACCACCTGGTACTGAAACATTGGCAGATTTACACGCCATGCTGCTTAAACCATGCTTGAAGCTTTTGCCAGCCATCAAGAGCTTCTCGTTCGCGATAGGAAGGGCGATAATCGGCAAAAAAGGCGTGGGGTGCATCAGGATAAACAATAATTTCCGATTTGCTGCTGCTGGACTTGAGGCGATCGCGCATCTGTTCTACTGTATCGAGGGGAATGCCCGTATCCTTACCACCGTAAAGTCCGAGAACGGGAACTTTTAGTGTAGAAGCAACATCAACAGGATGCTGCGGTGTCAGTTCGGTAGCGTTGCCCACTAGTCGCCCGTACCATGCTACACCTGCCTTGAGTTGAGGATTATGTGCGGCGTACAGCCAGGTGATGCGACCTCCCCAACAAAAGCCCGTAATTCCTAACCGAGTGGCATTTCCCTTTGCTGACTTCACTGCCCAATCAACTGTAGCATCGAGGTCGGATATAACCTGAGCATCTGGCACTTTAGTAACAATTGAGCGAATTTCATCAACATTACTTAGCTTCGCAACATCTCCCTGACGTACAAATAACTCAGGTGCGATCGCCAGATATCCCAACTTGGCAAAGCGACGGACGACATCTTGAATGTGTTCGTGTACGCCAAAAATTTCCTGAATCACCAAGACGATTGGGAAATTTCCCCCAGTGTTAGGCTGCGCTCTGTAGGCAGGAATTTCACCATCTTTAACCGGAATTTTGACTGCACCCGCAACTAATTTCTGAGTATCGGTAGCGATCGCTTTGGCAGAAACAGGCTGCACGGCTAAAGCAAAACCCGTTGCTAGGGTTGCAGTGGCGATAAAGTTACGGCGAGTTATTTCTGTCATTATCTTTACAGTTTATTAGAACATCTAATAATTAGTTATACATATTTTATTAACGCCAGACTGAATCTTTCTGGAAAGACTGTATAATAGACGTAAATTATTCTACGGTAATCTGACCGACAAACAGTACTAGCTTTTGCTCGTAGTCTAGACACTTTGCAATTAGAGTATTTACCACTGACAAGTTAACTGGGCGTGCTCCAGTGCCCAGTTGTCGTTCGGTCATATCCAGAACGAGACAATTCATTACAGCCCGCATACTCAATAGGAAATGAGGTCATGAGTCACATACAACTTTACTTTGCCAAAGCTTCTACATTTTCTCAACGCACCCGCGTTGTTCTGCTGGAAAAAGGTATCGACTTTACCCCGATTGAAATCGACTTGCAGAGTAAACCAGAAGAATTCCTCAAGATTTCGCGCTATGGCAAAGTCCCTGCCATTAAACATGGAGATGCCCAAATTTACGAGTCTGCCATTATCAATGAGTATCTCGATGAAGTGTTTCCAGAACCGCCCTTATCACCTCACGATCCAGCAGCTAAAGCGATTGCACGAATTTGGATTGACTACGCCAATACTCGCCTCGTACCAGCATTTAACAAACTTTTACGCGGGAAAAATACCCAAGAACAGGAACAGGGAAAAAGAGAGTTTTTAGAATCCCTACTGTATATCGAACAAGAAGGACTAGGCAAGTCCAACGGTCAATACTTGTTAGGAGATAATTTCAGTCTAGTCGATATCAGTTTTTACCCTTGGTTTGAACGTCTGCCCGTGTTAGAACACTTCCGGAATTTTTCATTCCCATCCCAAACACCTCGATTGCAGCAATGGTGGAATATCGTGCGCGATCGCGACTCAATTCGGGCAGTCGCAAATCCTACTAGTTTCTATGTGGAAAGATTCTCTAAAATCCTGGGTGAACCCAGTGCTGTGGCGCGGTAGCAATCAGTTATCAGTTATTTTAACCGATTCCCGATTCCCGACTCCCGACTCCCTTCTTGACACAAGGATGCAACTATGAGCCGAACCCCGATTCTAGAACGCCCCATTTTCGACGAGCTGCAATATGTTGAGGCGGAACTCTATTATCTGATCCCGATGGCAGAAAGACCCGTAAACTACACATACGAGCCACCAGCGGGTATCCCTCGACATAATGGAACCTACGAGACGCGCAGGCTGCCGATTTACAATGCTAGGGCGATCGCCCAAGATCTATCCTTAGATCGGCAAGGTTTTAGTCTGGTCAGCCACTCCAGCAGCGTCCGCGACTTTTATGACTCGGAGGAGGTACGCCGCGTCTATTACCCTGAAGCAGAGAAACTGCTGGCAGAGGTAACGGGTGCAGTTAAGGTAGTGGTATTCGACCACAACGTTCGCAATCTCGAGCGATCGCAACGGGGAGAAAGTAACGCCAAAGAGCCAGTCAAGCGCGTCCACAACGACTTCACCGCCAAATCTGGCTACAGTCGCGCCCGTGCCGAGTTGGAAGCGCGAGGCATCGAAGATATTGAAGCATTGTTGCAGCATCGTTTTGCTGTCGTTAATGTCTGGCGACCGATCGCCACACCCGTGCAAACATCACCATTAGCGGTATGCGATGCGACAAGTATCGCACCGATAGACCTCGTTGCTGGCAATTTAGTGTATCGCGATCGCGTGGGCGAAACCTATGCGATTACTTACAATCCAACGCACCGCTGGTTCTACTTTCCGCAACTGCGATCGGATGAAGCAATTCTCATCAAGTGCTTCGACTCTGCCGAGGACGGACGGGCGCGGTTTGCTGCCCATACTGCATTTGACGACCCTACTAGCCCAGCAAATGCACCTGCACGAGAAAGCATTGAGTTGCGGACGCTAGTTTTTTACCCCGCTTAATTAAATCAGTGACCAGTTTGACAGTGACCAGTTATCGATAGCACAATTGATAGCGCAGAGATAATCTATGAGTCACAAAAACTCTGGCTCTGACAAATCAACTCAGGAGTTACTGGTTATTGGTCACTGATAACTGGTCACTGTTCAGGGCGAGTGGAGTTAGCAGCGATGTCAGGAGATACAACCGAGATTGCAGATTTTCACGCTCATGTTTATTACGATTCTGAAAGTCGTGCAGCAGCGACGCGGGTACGCGAAGGATTGAGTGCGTTCAACGTGCGGCTTGGACGCTGGCATGACAATCCGATTGGTCCCCATCCCAAATCTATGTATCAAGTTGCCTTCAAGCCAGAACAGTTTGGCGCGATCGTTCCCTGGTTAATGCTACATCGGGAAGGATTGGATATTTTAGTTCATTCAACAACGGGTGATGATGTTGCAGACCATACAAATCATGCTCTGTGGTTGGGAGAAAAGCTAAAGCTAAATATTGAATTTCTACGAGCAATTAAGACAACTTGAGATAAATCAAGCAGCAATTGCTTCGCGTCGATTGTATGCTGAAGAGTCTCCTTTAATGGCTTCACTATGCTTACCGTCAATGCCAACTGGAAGATCGCCCACAATTGTCACTCGCTGTACGCGACGGGGTTGGCTGCCATAATCATCGATCGCGTAGTGTTGCGTAGCGCGGTTGTCCCAGAATGCCACGTCTCCTTCTTGCCAGCGCCAGCGGACAGTATTTTCTAGGCGAGTGACGTAGGACTGCAACAACCTAACAATATCGTCCGATTCTGTTTGAGATAAGCCCTTCAAGCGACGCACGAAACCACCAATATATAATCCACGTTCGCCCGATTCAGGATGAATGCGTACAACTGGATGTAAGGTTTCATATACAGTTGACTCAAAGATAGCTCGGTAAGCCCGAAACTCTTCGGAAAGGTCAATTGTGGCAGCCGCATAGTCATAGGCGTTGCTGTGTACAGCCCAAAGTTGGTCGGCAAGATTTCGTAGCGGAGTGGGTAAATCTTGATAAGCCGTTACCGTGTTTGCCCAGACTGTATCGCCACCAGAGAGAGGAATTTCGATCGCCCGTAAGATCGAACCGAGTGGAGGACGGTCTACGAACGTCACATCAGTGTGCCACTGATTGGCACGGTTGACGTTGCGACCGTAATCTAGATCGAGAATCTCTGAATGTCCAGGCAGTGATGGCACTGTAGGGTGAGCTGTGGTCACTTCACCGAATCGACGCGCAAAAGCAACTTGTTTACTAGCGTCGAGCTGCTGGTTGCGAAAGAAAATCACCTTGTACTGAACCAGGGTTTGACGGATTTCGCTGATGATGTCGTCACCCAGGCTAGCACTCAGATCGATGCCGACGATCTCAGCACCGATGCGCCCTGCAACGGGTTGGATCTCAAAGTTTTTTGGACTCATAGGTTAATTTTTTTGTGGGAATACGTAGAGCGAGCAGAAGTAGGTAGTAGCTCGGATTGTTAGATGAACTAACTAAATCAGATGAGAATATTTTGTGGTATATCTACCGATTTAGTCAAGATTAAAAAAGGAAGGCTTGGTGAGTTAATAGAGCGATGCCAGCACTCGCTCGGCAGCGGCTCGAAATGCCGTAGCTGCACCCGCACTCATATCGCGAGGCGCACAGATGCGATTCCTGACGTAGGCAAGGGTAATGGCTCCCACCGCCGCTATAGTTGGATCGGCGTTGTCTTTGCCACCCACTCGTCCCCACGGTAAGGGTCTATCGTTCCCGTTCAGAAGATACTCTGCCAGCAGTTTGAGGTGAAAATCGACGGCTTCGGCAATCGCACTAACATCACCATTTACTGCCAATCCTTGCACTCCAGAGTTTTTCAAGATATCTCCTATTGCTGCTTCCCGATTATCGCTCAATCGTTCTGCGGCTTCTGCCCGATATTCAATTGCCTCACTATGTGCTGCATCTGGTGGTAAGAGATTTCCAATTGGTTGAGCGCCCCATCTGCGGCGCAAGAGTAAATTATTCGTTATTGGGTCTGATTTGACTCGGTGATAGGCAGGGCGCTGGTTGAGTGCCTCAAACCAAGCATTGAGGTGAGGGAAGCGGGGATTACCCTTGATGTGATAATTTCGGTAGACAGGTAAATTAGCCGCCAAGCGATCGAAATGGGGGCTATACATGATATCTACCAAGCTAAACGATGAAACAAAGTAGTCACCTGGGTATTTTGCTAAGGCTTGCTCGATCGCGTCTAATTTCGCTTCAAACTCAGCTTGGAGATTGGCTAATTCTTGAGGATCGCTAGTGCTTTCCCGCAACAATTTGTACCCAGCACCCAGAAACCCGCTGTTATCTGCATCCTCAACTAGTTGCCTGGCAACGGTGTTTTCCTCTGAGTTTTCAGGCAACAGAGGCGAATCCTGAAATCGTTCTTCCAAGGCTAAAAGAATGTCTTTCGACTCGTAGACTAACTTGCCCTCAATTTTTGCTGCAGGAACAAGGGTTGTCGGAACGAGATCCGTGTACCATTTGGGCTTGTTGCTCAGATCGATAAACTCGGTTTCAAACGGAATTTCCTTTTCCTCCAAGGCAAACCAAACTCTCTCGCAAAAGGGACACCAAGAGTTAGTATCGCGGTAAAGCAGGACTGGTGGTTTTGTCTCTGGGGGTAGTTTATGCAGACTGCTAGGAATTGGCGCGGTAGAAGGGGACTGTCCCGCTCTACGTACCCGTCGAGCTGAGGTATGTTTTTGGGCAATTTCCAACAGTTGCTCCCAGCTAGATACAGTGTTTTGAATTGACGACATTTTGTACCTCTCGATCCAACTCATTCCTATACAAATTAAGCAAAATTGAGATTTCAAACGTGACTGACGATACTTTCGCACTACTACTTTTCAGATTGTGGCTGCTGAAGGTAACGTGCTAGTCTTTGAGCCAGCGTTCCCGTGTGTAGTTCAAACAGGTGATTGTCATAATCGTAAAAGTAAAGAGAACTTCCCTCACCTTCAACGCGACTGCGGCTTTCGCGCATCTCCACACCAAGCGATCGCACGCGAGTAGCGTATTTGTCGAAGTCCTCTGCTCGGATTTTGAAAGCGACGTGGTTGTAGGTTTTGTCAGGTAGCGCCTCTCCCTCCATAATTGCAATCCACACAGTATTGATGAGGAAAAACTTTTCTGGCGAAAGAGAAAATGTCTTGTCGCCACTAGAGTACACTTCTTTTGCGTCGAAGATATACATCAGAAATTTCGTCATCCGAGCCAGATCGCTGACAACGAAAGTAATGTGGCTCAGTCCTTCAATCGCGACCTCACCTTGTGATGTGAATTGTGTTCCATAGAGCGATCGCGCCACGACTCTTACCTCTAAAATACGCTAATTCTATCAATTTATCGTAGTTTACGCTTGAAAGACTGCATAGTTGAGATACTGTTACCGTTCTTGCTCGGTGGGTCGGATGAGAATTTCGTTGACGTTTACGTGTGGCGGTTGGGTAAGGGCGTATGCGATCGCATTGGTAATATTCTTATAAACTACGGTTAACTTATCAATAAACTGTATAAATATTTTTAATTTACGGTATGTCTACCGATAAACATATGTATTATTTTGGGAATAATTGGATAACCAACTCTAAACAGCAAATTCGTAAGTAATTAACAGATAGCTGGGGGAATTTGGTCGAAACAGGCTACGCTTGTTCCGTCTGTTCCGTCATGCTGACTTAACTGTAGATTTGCGGCATCAGAAGAGGTTTGTCATCAAAAGGAGAAGATGTGATTAAGGCAGTACGAATTAATGAAAACTTGACCGTTACAGGACAGGTGATACCAGAACAACTTCAACAAGCGATTCAAGAGGGATTTACTAACCAGAGCAGAGATTAGTTAACATGGTAGGTGTAGACACGTCCGGAGTCAGTGATGAAACTCAAAGACGCTCGTCATATGTCAGCTTCTGCCCAAGAAGCGCTAAGGTATCGAGTCGTGAATGCGATTGAAAATGGCATGAGTAAATCAGAGGCATCGCGTGTATTTCAGGTGTCGCGCACGGCAATACATCATTGGACAAAAGCTACAGCGACAGAGGGAGCAAAAGCATTAAAAGCAAAAAAGCGTGGTCCACGCTCTAGCTCGCGGTTGCTACCTCATCAAGCAGCAACGGCAGTCAGGCTAATTGAGCAGAAGTGTCCGGATCAATTAGGATTGCCCTTCTATTTGTGGACGCGCGAAGCGGTGCAACAGTTTCTGGCAAAGCGATTTGAGCTATCAGTGTCAGTGTGGACAGTTGGACGTTATTTGAAAAAATGGAGCTTTACGCCACAAAAACCACTGCGACGTGCCTATGAGCAAGACCCTTTGGCGGTTCAGCGATGGCTAGAGACTGAATATCCCCAAATTTGTCGAGATGCTCACCGCGAGGGAGCCGAAATTCATTGGGGTGACGAGATGGGAGTGTGTTCTGACTATCAAGCCGGACGTAGTTATGGGCGTTCTGGACAAACACCTATTGTATCGGCTACAGGCAAACGGTTTCGCTGTAATTTAATCTCAACTATTACCAATCGTGGCAAGTTATGCTTCAAAGTGTTTACACAACGCTTTGACACTACAGTCATGCTCGATTTTCTGCGTCGTTTGGTTCGTCATAGCGCCCAGAAGGTATTTTTGATTGTCGATGGTCATCCAGTGCATCGTTCTCGTGCAGTGCATAAATGGCTAGAAAAACACTCCGACCGCATCCGCATGTTTTTCTTACCTGCTTACAGTCCCGAATTAAACCCTGATGAGTTACTCAACCACGATATTAAAGCCAATGCTGTCGGACGGCAACGCGCCAAAAACAAAACCGAGATGATTGGCAACATCCGCAGCTATTTACGTAGTACACAACGTTTCCCTCACGTTGTGCAAAACTTCTTCCACGAGAAACATGTTGCTTACGCAGCTGCCTAAACTGTTCACTATTCTATGCTCTGGTTAGTAAGTCAGTTCTGAATTTGCGATCGCCTGACGAGCTAGGGTTTAAAGCAGACGAGCAACAGGTGGCTGAAGCGTTGGGATTACACTATGTGAATGTGCCGCTCAAGCCAGAAGCATTAAGTGAGGAACTAGTTAGCAAAATCCTGATGCACCTGGAACAAATCCCCAAACCTGCTGTGATGCATTGTGCAGCAGGTATTCGCTCGGCTGTCATTGCCCTACTAAGTGTTGCTATTCAGGATAGATTAACACCGGAGCAAACCTTAGCAAAGGCGCGACATCTTGGCTTTGAATTCGTTAATTATAGTTGTGTCAATCCCCAACTGAAGGAATCGTTTATACAGTATGTCAAGAAATATACGCAGGTAGCTGCGATCGCTGACCGCTCGGACAGATGAGATGCGATCGCAACTTTCAGCTTGTTACAGGCAATAATTAATAGCAGACAGCCTAAGCCCAGAATTAATTGATGCCACCTCAAGGCGATCTCTCGTGCCATAGTCTGGATTTTTTCTACTTCTGAAGTTTGCTGCCGAGATTTAAATAACAGTATAAGCAAAACCGCAGGGGTTGCAACTCTGATTTAGCTACCAGTTGCGTTGGTTAATTTACAACAGTAGCGAGGATTTAACAGCAAAAAATGTATCTATGTAACCACAAGCTGAGGCGATCGCCTCATAATTGCTTTTGTCAATCAGCTATGTCATAATTTTAATCTACGGTAAATCGATAGATTTACTAAATTAATGTAATTAGAAATACAAAATTAGCCAGAATGGTAAATATACAACTGAGAGTCAGAAAACCTGCTACAGTCAGCACCTACCAATCTTAACCAATAAAATCTTTCAGTACGTGGCGCAGCAAACCTTTAGAGCTACCTGTGACAGCGATACAACATTTGTGGTGGCAAACAAAGGCATATACAACAATTCTGCGCTTGATGCCCCTAGTTATAGTCAGTGTAGTTTTCCTATATATTCACTGGCTTTACCGCAAATTCTTCCTAGCTAAAGCTGAAAATACAGTTAACAGTAAACGCTGTCGCTACACTGCGTGAAGACAGTTATCAGTTATTAGCGTGCAAAGTGGTTAGTGGCTAGCAAGTAGAATTCGCGCTCGCGAATTACAACATTTACAAGATTTAACTTTTGGTGCTGCTAATAGTACATTCGATCCGAAAATCTTGTATTTCAAATTACTAGCATTTACACAATCTAAAACTAGAAGCGATCGGATGCTGCTGATAATGAGCCAAAGCAAATAAACTGATTTAGTCGATTATTTGTTCAGTCGAATCTTGAATCAAATTTTGAAGAATTTTCTGCTCAAAAAATATGCGAGAAGTCACTTGTCAAAAAAGATCGAGTATTTGACAGGCGCGATCGCTGCTGTTTAAAAAACTCAATTCAGATTGGTAAAAATATCTATCTAAACAAAATTTAACAAAAAAAGATACACTAAAAATGTACAAAGAAATTAGAGAAGTGACAGATAAAAGAGAGATAGTTAAACTTCTGCTTTGTCATTCCTCGGTCGCTGTTAAAACCGAAAAGATTTTTGTAAAAAACAATCACCTTTTCAAGCTGACTCATTTGAGCCAGAAGCGATCCAAACCCGATTTTCCACAATTGACATTTAGGAGAATAGAAACATGGTACTAGATGCTTTTACTAAGGTTGTTGCTCAAGCTGATACGCGGGGAGAATACCTCAGTGCATCTCAGTTGGACGGACTACTTGCTCTTGTCAGAGATGGTAACAAGCGCGTAGATACTGTCAACCGCATTTCTAGCAATGCTTCCACAATTGTGACTAATGCAGCTCGTGCTTTATTTGAGGAACAACCCCAGCTCGTTGCTCCTGGCGGTAATGCTTACACCAATCGTCGTGCTGCTGCTTGTCTGCGAGATCTAGAAATTATCCTGCGCTATGTTACCTATGCCATTTTTGTCGGCGATGCCAGCATACTCGACGATCGCGCTCTCAATGGTTTGCGAGAGACTTATCAAGCTCTAGGCGTTCCTGGGAGTTCAGTTGCAACTGGTATCCAAAAGTTGAAAGAAGCCTCGATTGCGATCGTCAACGACCCCAACGGTATTACTCAAGGCGATTGCAGTTCGTTGATTTCGGAATTATCCAGCTACTTCGATCGCGCTGCCTCATCAGTTGCTTAATTGATGACAAACGCAAGAGATCTTTTCAACTAACACACAGTAAGTCAAATTAGGAGAACCTCAAGCAATGGCAAAGACACCTTTAACTGAAGCAGTCGCATCTGCGGATACTCAAGGTCGCTTTTTAAGCAGTACTGAATTTCAGATCGCCTTTGGTCGCTTTCGTCAAGCAGCCGCATCCCTAGAAGCAGCAAAAACATTATCTAATAAAGCCCAAAGCTTAGCTGAGGGTGCGGCAAACGCCGTCTACCAAAAGTTTCCTTATACAGTTCAGTTGCCAGGTCCGAACTATGCTGCCGATCCGAGAGGAAAATCGAAGTGCGTGCGTGACATTGGTTACTATTTGCGGATTATCACCTACGCTCTGGTTGCAGGCGGTACGGGACCAATTGACGAGTATCTCGTTGCTGGCTTGGCTGAGATTAATAGCTCTTTTGAGCTGTCTCCCAGCTGGTACATTGAAGCTCTCAAACACATCAAAGCAAATCACGGTTTAACAGGCGATCCTGCTGTTGAGCTGAATTCTTACGTAGATTATGTCATCAATGCTTTGAGTTAGTAGGGGTTTCGTCTTACAAGTTGCAAATGCGTCTAGCTATTTGCATAGTGAGTTTGGGATAGTTGATTTCACTTACTATGCAAACAGCTTTTTCTTAAATTGGAACTTTGTCAGAAAGTTCAGAATTTAGTCGCCAAGAATTACTGTAGAATTGGAAAAATTCACTAGCTGAACGTATGAACCTGAAAACCGGAAAAATGAGATGGCAGCAAGGTACTCTATATCTCAGACCAGCGGATAAATTACAGTTTAGTCCGCTTTATGAGTTCCCAGAAATTGTTGGCAGCGCAGAAATTGACTATGCTTGCGGTTTGCTAGCTGTAAATGAAAAACTCGAACAGTATACAAAGCAAAAACAGCGCGAAATCAAGCTGTCTGTAGGCATCGGTACATACTTAAAGCTACTAAAGAGGGGTTGGCAATTAGTTCAGTAACTCGCTGGAGTGATTTATTCCCAATCGATAATATTCAATTTTGATGCAGGCATTCATGACGACATTCAACCCTGCCGAAGAAGCTTTTTGGGCAGAAGGTGCGTCGTAAATTCCTAATTGCGTCCAGATAGTTTTGGCTCTGATGGCAATTGTTTCCTCTACAATTTCAGGTACGTACTCTCTGCGGCGGAAGACATTAACTATATCGACTGGTTCTGGTATGTCTTGCAGTGATGCATAGCTGCGTTGTCCGTCAATTTCACTCACTGATGGATTCACTGGAATTATTGTATAACCAACTTGCCGTAAGAATTGAGCAATTTGGTAACTCGTACGTTCTGGTTTGTCGGAGTGTCCGACAACAGCGATAACTTTGCTAGTAGTTAGTATTTCTTGCAGAACATTGTCATTTAAAATTAACCTAGACATAGTTCAGAACTCCCCATCTTGGCTCTGCTATACATCCCTCTTCTGTTACTACAAGCGGAGTAAAATAAAAGAGACATCTAACTTGCCACAGCATACTCGATAGGAACAGCTCGAAAACCATTCATAATTTTTATCAATTTGAAAAAGCTTCGTTTCATTCCAGGAATCGGAAATAGCCTCAACCACGGCTCAATTAAACACCAAAAGATGTGGGGCTGAATAATTAGTCTTAAGTTATTTAAAGCACTCTTCCAATTAGTGCCTGACTCCCAGTAGGGATGCCGTTTAAATTCAGTCAGTTCTAACAATCTAGAATTCAGATATAAGCTGCTTCTAGCTGCTTCGTCTTTGAAAGCTTCAGCCTGCAAGCTAATCAGCAAATAGGCACTAAAAACTATTTCCCACCACCGCTCGATGCTAGCATAATCTGTTAAGCGAAAATCCGCCCAACCCAATTCATTTTTTACCTGTTTAAAACCATACTCAATCCAATTTCTCAAGCTGTAGAGGTTGCCGACAACAAGCTGAATGTTGCCAGGTAAGTTAGTCATAATAAACCAGGTGTCTGATTTGGGATTCTTCGTATCGCTTTTAGTGATTTCATAGTAGCGAACCGTGCGCCGCTTGCCAAAAATAATTTCCCGAATATAGCGTCTTTCTGGTTGACGGTGAGATAAGTTCTGCTGGTAGGCGCGCCAACTGTTGTAGCGCACGCGCTGTCCTGGCGCAATTAGGACTCCATGATTACTGCGAATCGCCACAATAAAATTTAACTTTAGCTCTTTTAAAACTCCAATCACATTCCCACTCTCGCCATACAAACTATCGGCTAGAACTAGGTGAAATTTAAATCCAAATGCTAAAAGTTCTCGAATAATTTCTTCTGCTAACTGTGGTTTAGTTTTATAGACATCTCCTTCTTTGAGTCGGTGACGTGGTTTGAAGATTTTAAAACTCAATGGATAAGTGATATTATCAACTATTGCGTAAGCGTTAACCGAAACAATACCATTCGCTGTTCTGCCCAAGTTACCAATGTATTGTTTGGCGACGTAATCTGTTGCTTTACCCTTTTTTTCATCCCCTGTTTCATCTATACATAGTACGATTGGTTCATCCCCAACTGATGCTTTAATTATCTGCAATCGCAGTTCTCGCAATCCTTTCACATCCCAAGGTGTATCTCGCAAGAAATGATGTAATTCTTGCCCATCAGACAGCCCAACAATCCGAGCAAGTGCTGGTAAAGATTTTCGGTTAATTTCAGAAATTACGCCTAAATGTAGAAACTTAAAGGCTTCAAAATTTCTGACATCTGGGAAAAGATTTCGGTAAGTTTGGCAGTATTCATCAATAAAGGCTACCGTTGATACTGGCTCTCTACGCTCAACCATAGTCACAGCTTAGCTTCTATCACTTCTTTCTCTATTTTAATCCTGCCAAAGCAACAGAAGAGGGATACATGATATTCGCCGCGACATTGCATTAGAGGCGGCGGATAATATCGTTAAAGCTTTGCGTAGAGAGACTCCGCCAGGATCGGTCAATCGAGTTTAAATATTTTTGTTAGATGATTGTCCTGTAAAGTGGTAACTGGCTGAAAAGTATTGGCGATCGCCCCAGCCATCTGTAGAAAAACTTGGCTGACTGGGGAATTTGGATTGGCAGTTGCGATCGGTTTTCCCGTATCGCCACCTGTACAAACGTCAGGATCGAGGGGAATTTGTCCCAAAAGGGGCATGTTTAATTCTGCTGCCAACTGTTGACCGCCACCACTACCAAAGATCGGCATGGTTTCCCCATCACTACCAATCAAATAGCTCATATTCTCAATAATACCGAGAACGGGAACCCCAACTTGGCGAAACATATGAATGCTGCGGCGTACATCTGAAATAGCAATTTGTTGGGGAGTTGTTACCACTATTGCCCCACATACAGGGCTTTCTTGCACGATGGTAATTTGGGCATCTCCCGTCCCAGGAGGTAGATCGATTAGTAGATAATCCAGTTCTCCCCACTCTACCTGATGGAGAAATTGGGCGATAATTTTGTGTAGAACAGGTCCACGCCATGCCAAAGGGCGATCGCGTTCTGCCAATAGTCCGACTGACATAACTTTGATGCCAGAAGCTTCTAATGGTAAGAATCTTTGACCGTTTGGGGTGTCAATAACTTGCACGTCAGTTTGTCCTAGTCCGAGCATCTGGGGGATGTTGGGACCGTAAACATCGGCATCGAGCAGACCGACTTTCAAACCAGCTAATTGTAAGGCAACTGCCAAGTTGACGGCAGTAGTAGATTTGCCTACGCCGCCTTTACCGCTAGAAACTGCCAGGGTTGTTTTGACATTAGGAATCGTGCAAAGTTGGATATACGATTTTTTACACCAAGACAGGGGCGAGAGGATGGATTGGATTTCTGCCTGTAAGTGGTGTTGGTGAGAACCAATGTAGAGGCGCAAGTAAACGTAGTCATCAACGATTCGCAAATTGCGTACCATTCCTAAACTCACGATGTCATTTTTAAGTTTTGGTTCGATGACTTGTTTGAGCAGTTGAATAACTTCTTGCTGACGAGTAGCGATGAGCGAATCGAGAGGTGCGACAGCGATCTCTTCTGGGGATTGGTGAAACGGAGATTGGTGGTTAAGCATTACGTCTTTCGTATGAAGATGGTTTGCGATCGCTTCTAATCAACCTCGTTCATTATCCGCATATACTAGCCATACAAATCGTTCAGACTATATTTGCATTCCTTTAATTATAATACGGCAACTTAATCAATTAATGGTAGTATGCATAAAGCAAGCGATCGCAGAAATTGGAAGGGATTGAGCATCTGCTCGTTTGCGCTACTAGATACTACTATTGCAATTACAAAAAGAGAAACTCATTTCCATCGACATATGACTCAGTTGATTGAATACGAAGATAGCAGCGATGAAGTACGTGCGGTATACGATGACATCCGTGCTACTCGTAAAACTGATGAGATTAATAACTTTTGGAAAGCATTAGCAAACCATCCACCAACTTTACAACGCACTTGGCAGACAGTAAAGGAAGTGATGACTAGTCCTGGGGAACTCGATCCACTGATACGCGAATTAATTTATATAGCTGTAAGCGTAACTAATGGTTGCGAATACTGCATTGCTTCCCACACTTCAGCAGCATATGCCAAGGGAATGAGCGATAATATGTTTGGTGAATTAATGGCAATTGTCGCTACTGCAAATACGACCAATCGCCTCGCTAACGGTTATCGAATTCCAGTAGATGAGCGATTTAAGACTTGAAATACTTAAAGGCGATCGCTTTTAAAGATAGAACGGATGTTGTAGAAGCGATCGCGCTTGGATTTACCTTTTTAGAGGCGATAGGCTGAAACTTTTAACCTTTGCTTTTGTTGAAGATTGCTGTGCAGATTTTTTCTTTACATAGTAAAGATATGTTAAAAATTTCAGCTTATAAATCTTGCTAGAAGTTAATATTTGAAAAACTTTTTCCTTCTAGTTGCCTGTAAAGCAGGAAACATTAGATATAAAATATTTAAAATATACTTGCTAACTTACAGCTTCCAAGCATCTATAGAGTTTTCATGAGTATTATTCATGTTCGTCAGATTGAAGCAAAGCTAAGATCGCTGTTCGCTAATTCAATTGACCTCAGTGATTATGTATGTAAACCACAAATTGAGCAAGATTCTGCTTTCTTAACTCGTGCGCTTGCTGCATTCGCAATTTCAGTTGCTACTGACATAACCCCAGAACAAGCTGCATTGTGCATAACTGATGGTTTTCATGATAACGGGATTGACGCGGTTTATTTTGATAATCGTGAAAAGGTTCTTTTTGTTGTTCAATCTAAGTGGCGGCATGATGGTACAGGTAGTATTGAACGTGGAGATGCTCTAAAATTTATTACTGGTATCAAAGATCTTATTAATGCAGAATTTAATCGCTTTAACGACAAAATTAAAAATCGCTCAGTCGAAATCCTAGATGCATTATCGCTTGCAAATACCCGAATCGTTCTTTTAGTTGCTTATACTGGTCAAGCAACATTGAGTCAGGATATTTCGCGTGATTTCAATGATTTTCTGAAAGATATGAACGATCCTTCAGAAGTTGTGGAATTAAGAGTTTTTAGGCAAGGTAACTTACATGGGATTGTTGCTAGTGGCACTTTAGGCGCACCAATTAATTTTGATGTAGTGCTCAAGGACTGGGGACAGATGAGAGATCCTTTTTCAGCGTATTACGGTCTTGTATCGGCAACTGAAGTTGCTGATTGGTGGAATAGATATTATCCAAAACTTTTTATGCCGAATATACGTTCGTTTTTGGGTGAAACGGAGATTAACCAAAGTATTGTTGAAACCTTATTATCAGAACCAGAAAAGTTCTGGTACTTTAACAATGGCATAACAGCACTATGTAGTAAGATTCGGAAGAAACCACTAGGAGGTAATACTCATGAGACAGGCGTGTTTGAATGTCTTGATGTAAGCATTGTAAACGGAGCGCAAACCGTAGGAGCTATTGCGACCGCAAACGCAAAATCAGCTGACCAAGTTGCAAAAGCATCTGTGTTAATTCGATTCATTTCACTTGAAAGTTGTCCAGAAGATTTTGCTATACGTGTTACGCGGACAACAAATACTCAGAACCGTATTGATAGTCGTGATTTTGTCTCCCTCGATACCGAAAATCAAGAGCGTATACGAACTGAGTTGCAACTGGAAGGGATCGAATATATTTACAAGGCTGGCTACACCGTTCATGATAGCAGAAGTGGTTTTGATTTTTCAGAAGCAATCGTGGCTGTTGCGTGTGCTCATTCTGAGCTTGCTTATGCAGTACAGGCAAAAGGTAAAGTTAGCTTACTCTATGAGGATGTCTCTAAAGCACCATATAAGGCTCTGTTCAATCCAAGTCTTTCTAGTATTAAGCTGTGGAAACTTGTACAGATTCATCGTGCGATAGAGGATCAACTGAAAGCTGAACGGAAAAATCGGCAGGGACGAGAAACGATGATACCTGTTCATGGCAATAGGTTCTTAGCTCGGCAAGTATTTCGGTATCTTCCTTTTGACAATCTCGACGATCCCAGAAAAGATATACAAAATCTTCTAAGCAAGGTTTCAGAGTTCACTATTCGCATAATTGATCTTACTGCAAATGCAATAAGTGAAAAGTATCCAGAGTCATACCTAGCTAATTTGTTTAGAAATATAAAAAAGTGCCAAGATATTGAGAATTCAATTGATTCACAATGGCAATAATATATATGCATCACCACTAGTGATTTTTGCTATTAATTTTAAGAGAAATGAATTCAGACCTGTTTATATAACTTTATTATGGACAAAAATCTTTATTATTTCATACTTGATTGTACAAGTATTAAGTAGCAATATAAAATCTGAATTCAAGCTATTCATCAGCTTGTCTAAACTAATCTCCTCAATGCCTTGTTGAGCTTGTATACTCACTTCCCGCTCGCAATTATCTCATGCTTATCGAAAGAGACCAAGACCATTGAAATGATTCAAATCACCAAGAGCGATCGCTGCTTCTTTGGATGCTTTACAATCGCAACGAATTCTGCTTATGGGTGGTAAACGGGATGTTATCTAACTATAAGTAAAGCATTTTGTAAGCTATTTGCTTAAGGCTCAAGTAGAATTAGAGAACAATCTATAGTAGTAATTCTTCTCCTTAAGATTATGACTGAGTTACTCCGACAAGCTATTTCAGAGATCGAAAAACTTCCTGCCGAGCAGCAAGATGCGATCGCGTCCTGTCTGATGGCTGAATTGAAGGATGAACAAGCATGGTCAGCTCGATTTGAAACAACGACTGACGAACAGTGGGATCGGTTGGCTCATATGGTACGGCAAGAGATAGCAAATGGCGAAACGGTTTCACTGGTCTAACAATGCAATTGTACAATTTGAATTTATCTAACCAATCGGTTAGATAAAGTAATTTTCTCAATGGCTCGTTGAGCTTGTATGGTCACTTCCCGATCGCAATCGTCTAATGCTTGTTGCAGGGCGCTTATAGCATCAGAATTACCCAAATTACCAAGGGCGATCGCCGCTTCTTTTCTCTCATCTGAATATTCATCCGCTAATGTTTGAATCAAAGTAGATAACAACCTAGTATCAGGGATTTTCTGCAATACCTGTATGGCAGATTTTCGCACTTGCCAGTGTTCGTCTTTAAGTGCTTTTTCGACAGCAAAAATTATTGATGGTTTAGCATGAATAAAGATCGATTTTGCGGCATTGCGGCGTACCTGCCAGTCTGGGTCGGTGGTGAGTGCTTGCGTCAATAATGCGATCGCTTCTTCATCAGCCAAGTGACCCAACGTTAAAGCTGTCGCACGTCTTACACTGCCATCAGAATCTTGCATCAGCTTTAGGACTGGCGGACAACGTTGAACTTGGTTTAGATAAGATAAAGTCGTTACCGCCGCCTCTCGCAGTTCGGGATTTTCTGACTTGAAGAATTTGACGATCGCAGGTAAATATTGAGCATCATGGATTTTGCGTAAAAGAATCAGGATGTTGGATTGGAGATGGAAGTTTTCTTGTTGTAGGGAATCTAGTAAAAGTTGTAGATGTTCGGAAGCAACTAACTCGCCTAACGCCGATCGTGCTTCGCTACGAATTTCTGCGTCAGGTGAAGCAAGACATGGTATTAAAGCGGGAACTACAATAGGATTGGCAATTTCCTACAGTGCCTCGATCGCAATTTTTTGCACGGCAGTACTTTCGTCTTGCAAAGCAGTTATTAAAGCATCGATCGCATCTTCTTCTCCCAAGTGTTGCAGAGTTTTGACAGCAACTAATACCAATTTACTCTTTGACTACGACAAAAGAGATCCCCCAACCCCCCTTATCAAGCAGGGCTGATCTATTGAGGGAAGAAAATAAATAATGGAGGAGTAGTTTAATTGCATACTCGGTCTGATGAGTTTGATTGAGCATCTGCAAAGAGTACGGGATTTTCGTACACAACCGCGTTATCCGTTGTGGGTAGTGTTAGTGTTGGTGATTATGGGCACGATGAGCGGTTGCAATGGATATCGTCCGCTAGCAGACTTCGTGTCACGCCACCAATCACTGTTGTTAGAGTTGTTGAAATTGCCGAACCAACGACTACCAAGCAAGCTCGACGATTCGGCGAGTCATGGTGCGGGTGGATTTTGTGTCTCTAACTGAGGCGTTCAATGCCTGGGCACAAGAGACATTTACACTAATGCCCTTAGAGCAAATTGCCATCGATGGCAAGAGCATCAAAGCCAGCCTGAGCGATTACGACTCTGCTTATCAAGATTTTGTCAGTGTAGTATCTGCTTTGAGTGTGGCTCAAGGTGTGGTGGTAGGCTTAGAATCAATGAGAAATCATCAAAAGGGTGAAATCAAAACAGTGGAGATGTTGTTGGACAAGCTACAACTCAAGGGTGTGTGCTTCAGTTTAGATGCACTACACACCCAAAAAAACAGTCGGGCAAATCATCAGTAGTGAAAATGACTATGTGATTGCCGTCAAAGCTAACCAACCAAATTTACTGGCGTATTTGAGGACTCAATTTGAGCCAATTCCCCCCTTGAGTGTAAATCTCCACATCGAACAATGCCGCGACCGATACACCCAAAGGAAGGTGAGCGTTTTGGACACAATTGCTGGGATCGAACCGCAATGGCTGGGAATACAACGGATGATTCGAGTCGAACGTACTGGCACAAGGGCAAATCAGCCGTTTAGTGAAACAATGTTCGATCGTCAGTTCTCTGGCAATTGATGCGACAGGATTTGCACGACTGATTCGTTCTCACTGGCAGATTGAAAATCGCCTCCACTGGATTAAAGATGTAGTACTTCACGAAGATTGCTCTCCCTGATGTGATGGTCATGCCCCTGTCAATTTTGCCATTGTGCGAACCATTGCACTCAATCTCTTCCGCTTCAATGGTTTTGACTCAATTACCCAAGGGATGCGTCATTTAGCTCACGATCTGAGTCGTCTATTTTCCTTTTTTCAATAGATCAGCCCTGCCCTTATCAAGGGGGGCTAGGGGGGATCTTCTGTAGCATAGTTTTAGTGAAATGGTATTAGTTTTCTCTTAATGAGCTAGTAGGAAGATGAACAAGGGAATCCGTGCAGATGAAACACTGGTTACGTGCAGCCCAAGCTGAGTATGCCAAATTGGAGAAACCTTTAACTGATGCAGAAGTAGGTAGTTGGACTCGATCTGAAGTTTAGGTGAAGGTAGCATATTTACAATTAGTTTATCTGTTATATATACTTTTCTATAACTTGCTTCCAGATTGAGTAAGCCTGACCGTTTAAATGCACTCCATCTAGCGTATAACATTCCTTTAGTTGATGCTGTTCGTCCGAGAGATAAGAATATAAATCGATATAGGTGAGTGAATATTCTGTTGCTAGTTTTTGGAGAGCAGAATTTAATTGTAAGATCTCGCGATCGCTGACATTCAAACCAGATTTAGTCCGATTAATTGGCAAAACACTTTGAATGAAGATTTCAGTCTGAGGACTGCGATCGCATATCTCAACGATTATCTTTTGATAATCCACCAAAATTTCTACTGCCGATTGCTGGTAATGAATAAAATTGTTAATTCCAATCATTATGAAAATTTTGGCTGGCTGAGAACTCACAATGTCCTCAAGACGATGTAACACTCCCATAGTAGTATCGCCAGAGATGCCGCGATTTTTAACATGAGGATTTTCTAACAACTCAGACCATTCGCATTCATCAGTAATACTATCTCCCAAAAACACGATGTCTGAATTGGATATTGGTGCAAGTTGAAACTGGCTAACTCTCTGTAAGTAATACGATGGATTAGCAACTTGAATTCTAAAGCGATCGCGGTTTCGAGCAAACCTTGAAAGTTTCGTTCGTAAATAAGAAACGCCTCCTTTTTTAGCGACAAATAATATTGCTAACGTTAAAGCCAGAGCATTTAAGCTAAGAGAAATAAATAAAGCGTTCATGGGTAGTTGGTAGTTGGTAGTTAGTGAGAGGGTTGTAGCTTTCTCACCACGCCTGAGCGCACCATGCCTGAGCGCACCACGCGCTTAAAACTCTATAAGTAGTAGGATGACACGCAGACAAGAAAACCACAAAATCTACAAATAGTGACAAAGAGGCGATCGTTAGTGATAAGTTGCTTGGAGGTTTGGTACGGTGGCTGTTTCTCCCAATTCACGCATGATTGCAATTTCTAAATTCGCTCGCCGTACTTGCCGTACTTGGTATTATCCAGTACTTGGTTCGATGGCTGCATTAAGTATAAGTGCAGGTAGCCCCGAAGTAGCTTTGTCGGTTCCGTGGGCAGAATTATTCCAGCAAGGAGCGCAAGTCGTCCAACTCTACAGGATTTCTGACCGAGATGAAGTAGAGTTAGGCAAGCAAATTAACCAACAACTCCTTAGCACTCAATTTCAACCCGTGCGCGATCGCGCCTTAAACGATAAAGTCAATCGCATCGGTCAAAAATTAGCTCAAACTAGCTCTCGTCCCGATATTCCCTATACCTTTCAAGTGGTAAAGGATAAAAGCATCAATGCTTTTGCCACCGCTGGGGGTTTTGTTTACGTAACCACAGGCTTACTAGAAGCTGTAGACAACGAAGCGCAACTCGCTGGCGTATTGGCACACGAAATCGGACATATTGCAGCGCGTCATACAGTAGAGCAAATGCGACAAACTGCGATCGCTCAAGGGTTAGCAAATGCAGCAGGAGTCGATCGCAACAAAGTCATAGCCTTGGGAGTTGAACTCGGCGTGCGCCGTCCGCGCAGCCGTCAAGCAGAATTTGAAGCAGATCGGCTGGGATTTGAGAATATGCAGCGAGCTGGCTACGATCGAAATCAAATGATTGCCTTTCTAGAAAAATTACGCAACCAATCTTCAATACCAGCTTTTTTAAGTACCCACCCAGCCACCAGCGATCGCATTGCCAGACTCCAAGGGGATGACGACGATTAACAGCGATCGACGACCAGTGTAGAGACGTTACATGTAACGTCTCTACAAAGTAACGTCTCTACAAAGTTACCCATTACCCATTACCATGCAAAATCTTTGGTACAAAAACGCGATTGTCTATTCTCTCGATGTCGAGACATTTATGGACTCGGACGGCGATGGAGTAGGCGATTTTCCAGGACTGACTCAAAAACTAGATTATCTTGCAGGGCTGGGAATCACTTGCTTGTGGTTGTTACCATTTTATCCCTCGCCCAACCGCGATAACGGTTATGACGTAATGGATTATTACGGTGTCGATCCCCGGTTGGGGACGTTGGGCGATTTTGTCGAATTCATGCACAAGGCGCGGGAACGGGGAATTAGAGTTATAGTCGATCTTGTCGTCAACCATACATCGATCGCGCATCCTTGGTTTCAAGAGGCTAGGAGCGATCGCAACTCTAAATACCGCAACTACTACGTATGGTCGGATAATCCGCCGCCAGCTGACCCCAAGCACATTGCTTTTCCCGATGTGGAAGATAGCCTTTGGGATTACGACGATAAAGCAGGAGCGTATTACTTACACCACTTTTACAAAGAACAGCCAGATTTAAATATCGCCAACCCAGCCGTGAGGGAAGAAATTTGTAAAATTATGGGCTTCTGGTTGGAATTAGGAGTCTCTGGCTTTCGGATTGATGCTGCACCTTTTTTAATTCAAGGAATTGGCATTCCAGACGCAAAGCCGGAAGATTTGGAAGGTTTCTTGATTGAAATGCGAGAGTTTCTTGTTTCGCGGCGAGCTGATGCTATTTTACTTGCTGAAGCTAATGTCGATGCCGACCAAATTGGGGTTTATTTTGGCAATGGCGACAAAATGCAGATGCTATTCAGTTTTCTGTTAAACCAGCATATGTTTTTGGCGCTGGCGCGGCAAGATGCGGCGACTCTGGTTGAGGGACTGAAGATATTACCCGACGCTCACCATACCTGTCAGTGGCTCAACTTCGTCCGTCACCACGACGAATTAACGCTCGATCGCCTGCAAGAATCTGAAATTCAGGAAATCTTTCAAGCTTTTGCTCCTGAAGAAAATATGCAGATGTGGGGGCGCGGAGTTCGGCGCAGGCTACCACCCATGCTAGAGGGCGATCGCCAGCAAATAGAACTAGTATACAGTCTGTTATTAACCCTGCCTGGTACACCAATGCTGCGTTATGGGGAAGAAATTGGCATGGGTGACGATCTCTCTTTAGAGGGTCGCGGTAGCGTCCGCACGGTGATGCAATGGTCTAGTAGAGAGAATGGTGGATTTTCCTCTGCGCCTGTAGATAAATTGGCGCGACCTGCGATCGCGCAAGGAGAGTACGGCTACAAGAAGCTTAACGTAACTTCCCAACAGCGCGACCCTAACTCTATTCTCAGTTGGATGGAACGGGCGATCCGCACCCGCAAGCAATATCCAGAATTCGGTTCTGGTAAATGGGAAATTGTTGCTACAGACAAACCAAGCGTATTTGCCCACAGTTCTCAACAGAATGGAAATACAGTTCTTGCGGTTCACAATTTGTCTGCACAGTCATGTACTATTACCTTGAAATCGGTAGAATACTCGCATTTATTGGATGTATATAGCGATCGCCCCTACGAACAGATGGATTGTAATTCTAAAGAAATCGAAATTTCTGGCTATGGCTATCGCTGGTTCCAGGTAAATTAGAAAGGGAGTTACTGCAAGTGGTGCGTGGTGCGTGGTAGTTGCCCACCTGCCCGCCTGCCCATCTACCTACCTGCTTAGAAGATGAATAACTCAGGTGCATCGAACAATCTACAACCAAAGCATTTGCAACAATCGGAACGAGATGCAAACAATCAACTGATTCGTGTCTTGGTTATAGACGACGAACAATCAATTATTGACTTGATCGAGCTGGGTTTGCGCTATGAAGGATTTGAAGTGCGATCGGTTCAACGTGGCTATGCAGCAATCGAGGTAGCTAACGTCTGGTCGCCACAACTTGTCATTTTAGATGGAAACTTGCCCGATCTTGATGGCTTTAATGTATGTCATCGAATTCGTCAGCAAAGTGATGTACTGATTATTATGCTGACGGTACGGGACGACTTAGCAGATAAAATTAAAGGTCTAGAACTGGGAGCTGACGACTACCTTACCAAACCCTTTCATTTTCCTGAATTACTTGCCCGCATTCGAGCTGCATTGCGGCGACACCTACAGTCACAAAGTCATATCCTAACAGCGGGCGCGATCGCGCTGAATTCCGATACACGAGAAGTGTGGCGTGCAGGCGTACCTATCGAACTGACTCGTAAAGAGTTTAACTTGTTACACCTGCTAATGCAGCATCCCGATCGCGTTTTAGAACGTCAAACAATCCTCGATCGCGTGTGGGGCTATGACTATTACGGCGATACGACGGTAATCGAAGTTTATATCAGCAACTTGCGAAACAAGCTAGACCGAGATCCACATGGTTTAATTCGGACTGTACGCGGCATTGGATATATGTTGAAAGTTCCGTCTGGACAACATTTAGATGCAGTTGCCATCAATTCAGACACCTAAACCAGCTTATGAAATTGCGCTGGCGATTAACGCTGAGTACTATAGCGTTGATTGCGCCTTTACTACTGTTCTTATTTACCCACGACCTTTATAACTTGCGTAACTTTTTGATCGAGCGCGAAAGCATCCGCTTGCGAGCGCAAGCAAAGCCAATTATTGATGCAGAACTACTCAATCGGAAAGTTGATGATGAAAAACTGCGAGCGATCGCCGATCGACTTGCTACAGACCTCAGCTCAATTGAAACAGGAGCGTCAATTGTCGATCGCTACGGTCGAGAGATCGGTCGCCACAACAGCACGATTGGCGAACCAGCTGCGCCTCAGTTACCGAAAGATTGGTATGCATCAGCTTTGGCAGGCGAGCTAAAGCAAGACCACATTATAAAAGATAGAAATGGCAGCGATATCTTGGTGGCGCTCGTGCCGATTCCCCCGCGCCAAACGCCGCTGGGTGTAGCGGTGCTGAGTACGTCGCTAGAGAGCAGCTATCAATTGGTACGTCAGCACGTACTTTCTACCGTTGTAGCTTGTCTGATCTTGTTAACGATCGCTGTCATCGCTATTTTTCTCATGGTACGCAGCAATTTGCGCCCGCTGGAGTACATGGCTGTTGTAGCCTATCGGATTGCCCAAGGCGATTTATCTCAGCGGAGCAACCTCAAGCCAGGTATGAATGAAATCGGTCAACTGGCTCGCTCGTTTGATGAAATGGTCGATCGACTGCAAAGCGCCCTAGCCGTTAAAACGCAATCGGAAGACAGGTTGCGCCAGTTTTTGGCGGATGTATCGCACGAACTCCGTACACCGCTGACAGTCATTGGTGGCTATGCCGATCTGCTGCTGCGAGGAGTGGTAACAACTCCAGAAGAAAACACGCGCTTGCTGCGGGCGATGCGCCGCGAAATCAACCGTACCGAGCGACTAGTCAGAGATTTGTTATTACTGGTACGCAGCGATCGCGCGGCAACCTTTGAGATGCAAGCAGTCAATTTATCGGAGTTATGTACTGAAATTGCCGCTCAGTTTTCCCTGATGATGGGACAGCGAGTTTTCCAGAGCTATATTCCTAAGAAAGTCGTAGTACTGGGAGATCCAGACCGCATCGAACAAGTTTTGTCCAATATTTTAGATAACGCCATCCGCCATACTCCCGAACAGACGCGCATCGATCTGCGTCTAAAAGTCATTGGCAACTCGGCATGGATTGAAATTGCCGATACGGGTCGGGGCATTCCTTCCGATCTGCTAGAACACATCTTTGAACGGTTTCATAGCGGTCAGCAGCAAGGTACGGGGCTGGGTTTAGCAATTGCCAGGGCGATCGTAGAAGCCCACGGCGGTACGATTATGGCGTTTAACCAGCCAAGGGGTGGCGCTTGTTTTATCGTCGAGCTGCCGTTGTATTCTGAGGAATAGTGGTGCGTGGTACGTGGTACGAGTACAAGTAAAAAAAACTTTAAGCCAACTTGAAGCTTAATTTAAGGTTTTCGCAAGGTTCGCCTCATAACCTATTCTTAAGGTTTCATTGGCTAATTTATTTTGCTTATGCGGTTCGAGAAGGTAACAAACAGTATACCTGCTCAACTGGCAACCACTCGTGACTCCATATCATCAGGTGTCGCTGCACCAATAGCAAGACCGCAAGTTCGGGGTAAATTTATTTTTGTCGGGAATGAAAAGCTCTACATCCGAGGCGTGACCTACGGTACGTTTCACCCAGATGCAGCAGGCAATTTCTATCCCAGTCCCGAAATTACGAGTCGCGATTTTGCCGCTATGGTAGCGAATGAGATTAACGCGGTGCGAACTTACACAGTACCGCCGCGTTGGTTGCTCGATCTAGCAGCAGAGTACGGTCTTTGGGTGATGGTAGGACTGCCGTGGGAGCAGCATATTGCGTTTTTAGACGACAGAAAAAGGGTACGATCGCTCGAACAGCGTATCCGCGCCAGCGTGCGTAGTTGTGCGGGGCATCCAGCTTTATTATGTTATGCGATCGGTAACGAAATTCCAGCTGGAATCGTGCGTTGGTACGGTCGTCATCGCGTCGAGCGATTTTTAGCGCGCCTGTATCGGATTACTAAACGCGAAGACCCCGATAGCTTAGTTACCTATGTCAACTACCCAACGACAGAGTATTTACAACTGCGGTTTGTCGATTTTGTTTGCTTCAATGTCTACCTAGAGCAACAGAATCGCTTAGCTGCCTATATTGCCCGCTTGCAAAATCTAGCAGGCGATCGCCCCTTGGTACTTGCAGAATTAGGGCTAGACAGCCGCCGTAATGGTAAACAAAAGCAGGCAGAAATACTCGATTGGCAGCTCCGTACAACGTTTGCATCGGGTTGTGCGGGAACGTTTGTCTTTGCTTGGACGGACGAATGGTATCGCGGCGGCTACGATATTGACGACTGGGATTTTGGCATTACCGATCGCCAGCGCCGTCCTAAACCTGCCTTGAATACCGCGCGTCAGGCATTTGCTCAAGTGCCATTCCCTGCATTGTCTTTTCCCACGATCTCGGTAGTCGTGTGCAGCTACAACGGCTCTCACACGATTCGCGATACTCTGGCAGGGCTGGCACAACTGGAGTATCCATATTGTGAAACGATTGTGGTTGACGATGGCTCTACAGATAATACAGCAGCGATCGTCAGCGAGTACGATGTCCGGCTGATCCGCACTCCTCAAAGTGGTTTGAGCCATGCCCGTAACGTAGGGATGCAAGCAGCAACAGGGGAAATTGTTGCCTACATCGATGACGATGCTTACCCAGACCCACACTGGTTGACTTATCTTGCCATCACCTTTATGGAAACCTCCCATGTCGGGGTGGGTGGTCCCAATTTGCCCCCACCAGAGGACGGAATGGTAGCCCAGTGCGTGGCAAATGCGCCAGGAGGTCCTTCTCACGTCCTACTATCCGATCGGGAGGCAGAGCATATTCCTGGTTGTAATATGGCATTTCGCAAGTCTTGCCTAGAGGCGATCGCTGGGTTCGATCCTCAGTTTCGGACGGCAGGTGATGACGTGGACATTTGCTGGCGGTTGCAAGAACAGGGTTGGACGATCGGGTTTAGCCCAGCTGCCGTAGTCTGGCATCATCGCCGCAACTCGGTATGGCGTTACTGGAAGCAACAACAGGGCTATGGTAAAGCCGAAGCTCTTTTAGAACAGAAATGGACTGATAAATACAACATCCTCGGACATCTTACCTGGTCGGGACGAATTTATGGTCCGAGCGTCATGTACGGACTGAGCGTACAAGAGCGGGTGTTCTATGGCACTTGGGGTTCGGCACTGTTTCAATCTATTTATCAACCAATGCCAGGAACGCTGAGAACGTTACTGCTGATGCCGGAATGGTATTTAGTCGTAATGGTATTGGTGGGACTGAGTTTGCTAGGAGGAGTTTTGTGGACTCCAATGTGGTTAATCTCGCCCCTTGCCCTAGTTGCGATCGCCGCAACCTTAATACAGGTTGGTCGCAGCGCCGCACAAGCCAAGTTTCCCAACCAGCCGAAATCTCACTTCGATCGCTGGCGGCGTTATAGCTTGACCGCAGTGCTGTACCTACTCCAACCTTTGGCTCGTCTCAAAGGACGTTTCCGCTACGGCTTGCAACCTTGGCGCTGGTATGGGATGTCAAATTTAGCCTTGCCTTTAGCAAGAGTAGCAACGCTTTGGAGTGCCAGTTGGCACGCGCCCCAATCGTGGCTGACCTCAATTGAGACGGCGATCCAATCTGCCGGACACCGCGTTCAACGCGGCGGTAACTTCGATCCTTGGGATTTGGAAGTGCCAGGGGGATTATTTGGTAGCAATCGCCTGTTAATGGCGATTGAAGAACACGGTGGCGGACAGCAGCTAGTGCGGTTGCGTACTTGGTCGCGGTGGTCGAAACTCGGTTGGATGCTGTTTTTCCTGTTCGTCGGACTCACGGTAGCAGCGTGGATCGATTCAGCGTGGAGTGCGGTTGCGAAGTTAGGAGCGATCGCCTTGCTGCTGTTATTGCGATCGCTCTACGAGAGTGCGGTTGCTTCTGCGGTTGTCTTGCAAGCGATCGAACGGGTAAAGCCTGATAGCGATTCTCAATTGCGCGCGTGACATTTGTAGGGGCGCACGGCTGTGCGCCCCTACAGAGCGCGTGTTTTACCCAATTGAAAACCGCTATGAAGCGAAAACAGGGTGTTCCCCCACACCCCACCCCCTACCCCCTGCACCCTGTTTTGGTAAATGTAGTCGGAGGCAAATAGTGGGAGCAATTCCTGACAACATCCCCAAACTATATCGGCGAATCTGGCGCGAGGTGCGATCGTTTCGCTGGCATCTAGGACTGCTGTTGCTACTCAGCTTATTATCCATTCCCGTGACGCTGCTGCAACCGCTACCAGTGGCGATCGCAGTTGATAGTGTCATCGGTTCGCAGCCGTTGCCCTACTTTTTGCGTGTCGTGCTTCCCGCAGCAATAACTGGATCGAACCAGGCAATTTTAATTTTTGCCGTAGTTTTGTCAGTAGCGATCGTTTTGGGAGGCAAGCTGTTAGGGCTAACGCGATCGATGCTGCAAACTTATACAGGTGCAAAGCTCGTTTTAGACTTTCGGGCGCGGCTGTTTCGCCACGCGCAGCGGCTATCGCTTTCCTATCACGACTCCAAAGGAACCCACGACACTAACTATCGAGTACAACACGATGCACCCGCGTTGCAATGGATTGCGGTTGACGGCGTAATTCCCCTCGTCACTTCCGCTTTCACCTTTTTCAGTATGCTCTACGTCAGCGCCCGCATTCACCTGCAACTTGCCCTGATTGCGCTGGTGATTTCGCCGCTGTTGTACTTTCTGTCGCGGTTGTACGGGCAACGGTTGCGCCAGCAGTGGCGAGGAGCTAAAAAGCTGGAAAGCACTGCCTTTTCGGTGGTGCAGGAAGTGTTGGCAGCAATGCGGGTCGTGAAAGCTTTTGCTCAAGAAGACCGAGAACAGCACCGTTTTGTCCGCCATGCCGAGGACGCGCTGTGGGCGAAACTGCGACTGAGTTTAATTGAGGGCAGTTTGGGCGTGCTAATTGCCTTGACTACGGCAGTAGGTACGGCAGCAGTATTGTACGTGGGGGTAAGGCTGGTGCAAAGTGGGGAGCTGTCTTTAGGGAATCTGCTGCTAGTGATGGGCTACCTGTCGCAGTTGTACAAACCGCTCGAATCGATGAGTAAGAATGTCGCCAGCCTGCAAGGGTCTTTGACAGGGGCAGAACGTGCTTTTACCTTACTCGACCAAGCGCCAGATGTGGTGGAAAAACCGCACGCCAGACCGTTGCAACGAGCTAAAGGGGCTGTAGTCTTCGATCGCGTTTCGTTTAGCTATGACGGCGACACCCAAGTCCTGCATGAGATTAGTTTTAGCATTCCCGCAGGGGCGCGGGTAGGTATCGCCGGAACGACAGGGGCGGGGAAAACAACCCTCGTCAGTTTGCTAACTCGTTTTTACGACCCTACCACAGGGCAGATCTTGTTAGACGACTTAGATTTGCGGGACTACAAACTGTCAGATTTACGCAATCAGTTCGCCATCATGCTGCAAGAACCCGTGCTGTTTTCTACCAGTATTGCGGAAAATATCGCCTATGCCCGTCCAGGGGCAAGCCATGAGGAGATTGTCGCCGCAGCACAAGCAGCCAACGCCCATCGATTTATTTTGAATTTGCCGCACGGTTACGAGACGCGAGTAGGAGAACGGGGAATGCGACTTTCGGGAGGCGAACGGCAGCGGATCTCCCTCGCCAGGGCATTTCTCAAGGATGCACCGATTTTGATTTTGGACGAACCAACCAGTTCGGTTGATGTCAAAACTGAAGCTGCAATTATGGAGGCAATGGAGCGCCTGATGGACAAACGCACGACTTTTACGATCGCCCATCGACTCAGCACTTTGGAAAGCTGCGACCTGCGACTGGCGATCGAGCATGGGCAATTAGTTGACTTAGCTCGCACCACCACCCAGGAGCGTTCGCGATGAGCGCAGACCAAATCGACGAAATGCTCGTTCCCGCCGCTGTACTAGAACAGGGGTTGAGTCGTTATTGGGGGCGATCGCTACAAATTGTGGCGATTGAATCTCAGCCGCTTGACAGTTTCAGCACCCATCCGATCGATCGGTTGCAAGTGACATTAGATGACGGTCAGCAGTTGAGCGTCATTTTCAAACAACTACAGCTCAAATGCGATCGCCATATCCGCCATCGCGGTAAAGAAGTCAGGATCTACGAACGCTTGCTCGTCAATCGCGATCTCGGTACGCCTGCTTTATATGCCTCGCTGTACGACGAATCCAACCATCGCTACTGGCTGTTCATGGAGGATGTCGGCGAATGGAAGCTGGAATACTGCGATGTTGAGGAATGGTGTGCGGCTTTCCGCTGGCTGGCGCGGCTGCACGCCACCTACTACGGTCAAGCGGCACAGTTGCGCCAGTTAGATTGCCTGGTCGAACACGGTGCTGTTTTTTATCGATATTTGGCTGACATGGCGCGTCAGAGCGTGCAATTGTATCAACCGCAAGCGATCGCTCGTTTCGATTCTCTCGTATCGCGATTGGACGAATTAATTGCCGAGTTGGAGGCGCAGCCCCACACTTTGGTACATGGCGATATGTCGTGCCAAAACCTAATCGTGCAACCGCAAGTAGGCATCCGACCGATTGACTGGGAATGGGCGGCGATTGGCGTACCAGCTTGGGATGTGGCGAAGCTATCCTCCGGCTGGGGAACGGGAAAGCCGCGCTTGCTGGCTGCTTATTGCGACGAATTTGCCCGACACGCGATCGCCCCACTCGATCGCCGCGCCTTCGACCGGACGCTGGCTGGTTGCGACATTCTCAAAATTCTCTGGTATCTCCGTTGGTGGATCTCACCCTGTCGAGATATCGCTCAAGTCGATAAGTTACTCGATAAAATTGCCGAACGTTGGCATTGGCTAGACAAGGAGGAAAATTATGCGCGATCGCCTGCGAATAGCTCTGGTATCGCCGCTCGCCCTTCCCACTCGTCCTGACATTGGCAGTTCGATCGAACAGCTCGTGTCTTTGCTGGCAGCAGAATTAACGCGCCGAGGTCATGAGGTGACGTTATTTGCTTCAGGGGATTCTCAAACTGAGGCAAGATTACACGCTGTCTATCCCCGCAGCTACAAAGAAGACTCAATGCTGTGGAATTACTACGAATTTCACGAGATCGTGCACGTAGCTGCCGCTTTCGAGCAGGCAGAACGCTTTGATGTCATCCACAGCCACGCCTACCATCACGCCCTACCATTCACTCGCTTGGTAAGTACGCCCGTCCTCCACACTTACCACATCAACCCAACGAAAGATATCCTCAGTTGCTACAGTCGCTACCCTGAAACTCAAGTTGTTGCCGTTTCTCAATACCACCGCAGCAAATTTACCACTCTCGATCGCGTTGCTGTTGTCTATAACGGCATTGATATCGATGCCTTTCCCTTTCATGCCAAACGTGGCGATTACCTCGTCTTTCTGGGACATTTGATTCACAAAAAAGGAGCTTTAGAAGCGATTCAAATCGCCCAGCAAGTGGGAATGCGGCTGGTAATGGCAGGACAGACAAGTGACTACTTCTACGCTGAAATAGAACCTTGGGTAGATGGCAAGCAAGTGGAATATATCGGATATATCGGCGTGCCAGAACGAAACAAATTACTCGCAGAAGCGGCGGCGCTGCTGTTTCCGATCAATGCCTCCGAACCATTCGGGCTGGTAATGTTGGAAGCGATGGCGTGCGGTACGCCCGTGGCGGCGATCGATCGCTGTGCCGTTTCGGAGATTGTAGAACCAGGCGTGACGGGATATTACGCTGCCGATATCGATGCCCTTGCCGCTTTGATTCCCGATACGCTGGCTTTAGACCGTTATAAAGTACGAAAGGCGATCGCCCGTTTTGACTACCGCCGCATGGTAGATGGCTACGAATCGCTTTATCGTCAAGTGCTGGAGGTGCGGCAATGAAAGCGATCGTTACTGGCACGATCGTCACCAGTCCTGTAGGCGGCGTAGCTTGGGATTACGGACAGTACGCGCTGGGATTGGAACAACTGGGATTTGAAGTGTACTATCTCGAAGATCCTGGGATTCCTTCCTACAGCTACAACCCAGAGACGGGGGTGTATGAAGAAGATCCCAGTTATGGGATTGAATTTCTGAAGCGATCGCTTGCCCTACTTTCCCCTACATTGGCACAACGCTGGCACTATCGCGCTGTTGATGGGCAAACATATGGGTTAGATGCCGAAACAATGGCAGAGGTGGCGGCGGAAGCAACTTTGTTACTGAACGTTTCTGGTGGCAGCGTGCTGCGGGATGAATACCTACACTGTCGTAACAAAATCTTAATCGACACCGATCCAGGCTGGAATCACTTTGTCATATTTCCCCAGTGGGATAAACAGCCAATAGAACAACAGCGTTGGGGTTGGCGATCGCACGATCTGTTTTTTACTTACGCCCTGCGCCTGGGACAACCGGATTGCCCGCTGCCGACATTTGACATTCCCTGGCTGCCAACCCGCCCCCCAGTTCTTTTAGATTGCTGGCTGGCTCAACTACCCGCCCAGCAATGGACGACGGTAATGACTTGGAATCATTACCCGCAACCGATCGTTCACAACAGTGTTAGGTACGGCTCTAAAGAGTTGGAGTTCGAGCAAATTGAGCCACTGCCAACCCACAGCCCTGCATCATTTGAGGTGACGATCAATGTCAATGGTGAAGCGCCGCTCGATCGCTGGCGATCGCTCGGTTGGTCGGTCGTGGATGCCGAAGCTACTTCCGCTTCAGTTGCCCTTTACCGCAAATATATCGAACAATCTCGCGGCGAATTCAGCGTTGCCAAGAACGTTTACGTCGCTACCCGCTGCGGCTGGTTTAGTTGCCGTTCGGTCTGCTATTTAGCCGCAGGTCGCCCCGTGGTGGTGCAAGATACGGGTTTTTCCAAATATATCCCCACCGGATTTGGGCTGTTGACATTTACCAATCTAGACGAGGCAGTCAAGGCAATTGAGGCGATCGAACGAGACTACGATACCCACCAGCAGGCAGCAAGGGAACTGGCGCGGACTTGGTTTGACTCGCGCTTAGTGCTGGGCGAAATATTAGAGCGAATTGAATAAGTTGTTCCACATTGAATTCGCGTGCAGGCAGCAGCCAAAAGTTTTGCTAGAACTACATTTTTCCTTTTTGACTTTTGACTTTTAATTTTTGACTTGCTTAGGAGGGATACGCATGGATACCCGCGAGTTTACTGGAGAGTGGGATTACAACACGCTACCCGATAATATCTGGATCGAACCTGGTTGCTATCTAGAGCGTCAAGAGAGTTTTAAGCGGTTTCGCAGCCAACAAAATCCAGGTTTAGTTCTGGGCAAGAACGTACAAGTCTACACCTGGTCGGCATTTTCAGTAGAACCAGCAGGCAAGCTTGTCGTTGGTGATGATTCCGTCCTCGTCGGGGCAGTGTTTTGGTGTGCTGAGTCGATCGTAGTCGGCAGGCGCGTCCTAATTTCCTACAACGTGACGATCGCCGATAGCGACTTTCATCCCCGCGATCCAGACTTGCGGCGACTAGATGCGATCGCCATTTCTCCCGCAGGCAATCCGCAGCAGCGTCCGCCCTTGGAGGCAAAGCCTGTAGTTATTGCCGATGACGTACAAATCGGCATTGGGGCAATTATCCTCAAAGGCGTGCAAATTGGTGCGGGAGCGCAGATTGGCGCTGGTTCTGTCGTCACCTCTAACGTGCCTGCGGGGGCGATGGTGACGGGTAATCCTGCCAAAGTGACAAGCTTATTGGGGGTGAGACGATGACATCACTCCGGCTTTCCCACGACTGGTTCGGGCGATCGCTGCCACCTAACGTCATAATTGGCGATCGCAGTTGGTTGCACAGTAGTTATGTGTTTCTGCACTATCGCTCTCAGCGCCCTTGCGGTCTGCGTGTCGGCAGCGATACGGGCATTTATATTGATTCTTTTTTCGATCTCGGACCCTGTGGCGAGGTGGAGATAGGCGATTACTGCACGATCGCTGGAGCAATTATTGCTACTAATAATCGCGTTACGATTGGCAATTTCACGCTAATTTCCCGCGAAGTGGTCATAGCAGATACTTTCGCTGCTACACCCGCTCTAATGACTGAAGGTGATGCAGCCGTACCACCCACCAGCATTGAAATTGGCAACGATGCTTGGATTGGGACGCGAGCAGTTTTGTTGCGGGGAGCTTGCATCGGCGACGGTGCGATCGTGGGTGCGGGTGCAGTCGTCGATTTTGAAGTCCCTGCCTATGCGATCGCAGCTGGTAATCCAGCTCGCATTGTCGGTTCCAGCAAAACAGGAGAGAGCCATGTTTGGCAAGGACAATCCTAAGCTAGAAAAATTCTTCCATCACAACGGTCGATGGCTTGCTGGCGCAGCCATACTAACAGTTATCGGGGTGGGCGCTTGGCAATCCAATCTCATCCTCATCCTGAATCGCGAGGAACCCGTAGCAGTTCGCCTATCCGAAGTCAAGCGCGGCACTGTAGAATCTACCATCAATGAAAGCGGCGTGGTAGAACTGCGCGACCAGCGAATCTTGACTTCCCCAACAGAGGGAGCGGTAGATCGAGTTTTGGTACAACCTGGGAACCGCGTTCAGGCTGGACAGACGCTAATTACTCTGCGCTATCCAGAACGAGAAACAGCCCTCGCCAATCAAGAAGTCAAAATTCAGCAGCAGCGACGGATTTTACAGCGCCATCAACAGGAAATTGTGGAAGCGAAAGAACAAATTGCTGCCGATGAAATAAAACTGCGTCCTTTGGTGGCTGGAGCGAGAGAGGGGGCGATCGCACGAGAACAAGTCTACGAGCAACAAGATAAACTCCGCGAGACACGGGCTACCTTGCGCGATGCCCAAGCAGATGCACGGACGGCTGCTTTGGAACTAGAAGCATTCCAACTAGAGCGCAAACGCATTCAGCAAGAAGTGCGAGACTCGATCGTGACTGCACCGATTGACGGTGTTGTGTTGGGAGTCAACGTGAAAAACGGCGACGGGGTTGAATTCCGCACAAATTTACTCTCAATTGGCGATCCGAGGCAAGTGTTGGTAAAACTTCAGCTTTCCACCCTGAACGCAACTCAAGTCCGTCCTAACCAATTGGCTCGGGTTAGCGTTATCGGTCCCGATCGCCAGACATTTACAGGGCGAATTCAAAGCCTATATCCGCAAGCAGTTGGGGAGGAGGAAGAGGAACAAAGCTCAGGCGGCGGTTCCAAGCAATCGAATCAATCGAGTAGCTCAGATCAGCCAGCCGTCCCATCGATCGTCCTGTTGGATACTCCCACTCGTACGCTGATTCCAGGCAGCCGCGTCAATGTCGAAATCTTGCTCCAACAGCGGCAAAATGTCATCGTCTTACCGACTGAAATCGTGCAACGCGACGACGATGACGATTCCAAACCGTTTGTTTGGGTACGAGATAGTCAAGGCAACGCTCAAAAACGCCCAGTGAAGTTGGGTTTAGAAGGATTGACAAACGTTGAAGTTACCTCCGGCTTGCAAATTGGCGATCGCGTCATTCAACCGCCATCCGAGCCATCACTAGAGCCAGGAGTGCCAGTTATCAGTGACTAGTGGCTGGTGGCTAGTGACCTGTTACCTGTTACCAGCGATCGGTAAATAGGGTGTGGGGTGTGGGGTGTGGGGTGTGGGGTGACTCCTGACTCCTGACTCCTGACCAGTTAGTTATTTTATCTCCTCTGCCCACCTGCACACAAAGCCCACCTGCTCTCTGCTTCCTTGTCCCCCTTGTCCCCCTTGTCTCCCTTGTCTCCCTTGTCTCCCTTGTCTCCCTTGTCTCCCTTGTCTTCCTTGTCCTCTCGACTCCCCACTCCCGACTCCCTTCTTAAATCATGGGCATTTCACCATTCGATTTACTTAATCTTGCCTACCGTTCCCTCCGCAGTCATCCCGTGCGTTCAACCCTATCCATGTTGGGGGTATTCATGGGGGTAGCGGCGGTGAGTGCAACGCTACAATCTAGTAGTATCAGCCGCGCTGTCATTGCTCGACAATTAGCAGAGCGCGGCGCACCGCAAATTACAGTTTATCCCCAGTGGGAACCCGATCGCATTGTGCTGCAACTGCGTTTGGAGGACATGGAATTCTTGCGCCAGCGCCTAGTAGGGGTGCAGGCAATCAGCGCTTTTAACTGGGCGGGACCATTGCCCACCGTATATCAAGATAAAGCATATCTGCCCTCAGTATCGCCCGTAACTCAAGACTATTTACTGACTTCGGGAAAAAACTTGGTTAGGGGACGGTTTTTTAATGCTACCGATTTTGCTAACTATCGACCCGTAGCGGTAATTGATGAATATTTGGTCAAAGAACTATTTGGCGATCGCAATCCGGTAGGAGAACAAATTTTAGTTGGGCGCAGACTTTACATCGTTATAGGAGTGTTAGAAACACGCCCAGATGATGATTCGCCTCCTGAAGGTCAAATTCTCGTCCCGATGGCGATTTATAATGCCTTGCACGGCAAACAAGATATCGGCAGCGTTCAACTGCGTCCTTATCGACTGGAAGAATTAGAAGACTTGAGCGATCGCGCCATAGAATTATTAGAACAACGCTATCCTGGTTTCAGTTTTTGGGCTTGGAATAATGTAGACGACCTAATCCAGCAGCAACAAACTCTGGAACTGGCAACGCGAGGGCTGATGGTAGTGGGAGCGATCGCCCTATTGGTAGGAGGTGTGGGCATTGCTAATATTACAATTGCTTCCGTGACCGAACGCACGTCTGAAATTGGCATTCGTCGAGCCGTAGGAGCTACCCAACGCGAAATCGCGCTCCAATTCGTTTTAGAGGCAGCATTGCTCAGTCTAGCAAGCGGTACGGTAGCTTTAGTAGTCGTGCATGTTGTTGCGCTCAACGTTGCCGATGCGTTCGATTTACCCTATGAATTTGAAGGCAGAATCGCTGCACTGGCTTTGGGTTCCGCCTTGGTAGTCGGTGTGGGAGCCGGATTTCCCCCAGCACTTCGCGCTAGCCAACTCGACCCCGTACAAGCTTTGCGCTCGCAGTAAATATATCTCCAGGTTTTAACCAGGGGGGGAGTACAAGAAATCTCACTGGCGCTAAATTGCGATCGGATTCATCTACTCGAAGCTCCTACTCCCGAAATGACAAAAATCGGCTATCACTCTTCCCACGAACAATTCAAGCCCAGTGAATTGTTGCAATACGTGCAAATGGCTCAACAAGCAGGCTTCACTCATGCTCTTTCCTCCGATCACTTTCACCCCTGGAGCGAACAGCAGGGTCAAAGCGGTTTTGCTTGGTCTTGGTTGGGTGCAGCGATGCAAGCGACTCCCGGATTGAATTATCGCGTGGTCTGCGCTCCAGGGCAGCGATACCATCCGGCAATTATCGCTCAGGCGGCGGCTACTTTGGCGGAAATGTTTCCTCAACGTTTTTGGATAACTGTAGGTAGCGGTCAAGCGCTCAATGAGGCTATTACAGGCGATAAGTGGTTGTGTAAAAGCGATCGCAATACTCGCTTGAAAGAATGCGTCGATATTATGCGTGCTTTGTGGCGCGGAGACACCGTGACTCATCAAGGTTTAGTCTGCGTTGAGGAGGCAAAACTTTATTCTCGCCCCGAAACTCCACCCTTAATTATCGGTGCTGCTGTGACGGCTCAAACTGCTGAGTGGTTGGGAAGTTGGGCAGATGGGTTGATTACAATTTCTCGTCCGCCAGAGAAACTTAAACAAGTCGTCGATGCCTTTCGTCGGGGTGGGGGAGAAGGCAAGCCCATGCTATTGAAAGTTCAACTATCATACGATCGCAATGAAGATATAGCAAGGCAAAAAGCCCATCAACAGTGGCGCAATAATATTTTCAAAAATATTCTCATGACCGAACTGCGATCGCCCCAGCAATTTGATGCAGCCGGAGAGTTTGTCAAACCGGAAGAAATGAACGAACACGTCCGCATCTCTGCCGATCCGCAGCAACATATAGAATGGTTGCAGCAAGATGTAGAGTTGGGATTTGATGAATTGCTGCTACACAACGTCAATCGCGAACAGCAACAATTCATTCAGGTATTTGGCGAGAAAGTGTTACCTGTGTTGCAGACAAATTAGCTCGATCGCTGCTTATTGCCATGTCAAGGATGCTGTATTAGTATACCTAAAGCTAAAATAACTTCTTCTAGTTTATCACCTTCTAACACTCCTACGCGATCGACAAATCTTGCTGTAGAAACAGAGCGTGTTTGTAACGGATTTGCGGCAGATAGTTTTGATAATCCATTTGTCGATGTAGGAGATAATTGGATTATCCAGGATAATCGATCGAAATTAGGTTTCCATCCTGTAATTGGTACTACAAGTCTTATTCTCAATCCAGATAGTCCATCCCTACTAATAATTACAGCAGGTCTAGTTTTCTTGATTTCATCTCCTATTGTTGGATCGAAATTAATTTGCCATATCTCACCATATTTCATCTTCAGGATCTTCCTCTTGATACTCCTCCACCCATTCCATCTCTTCCGAACCTGAGATAAAACACATTTCTGGTAACGCAGCTATCTGCTCTAAAAGAATTTTGTCTTGGCTTTCTCTCGGCAGTTTAGCAAGTTCTCTAATACTAAGTTTTTTAACTTCGTTAGTCATAGTTACCTCTCCAGAGTAAATAGGTTAGATTCAGTTTATATATGATATATGTCAATTGGATTACATTTTACGCTATGATTTGAGGATTTGCTTTAGAAGCACCCTATACACTTAATTTTTCTTGCTAAGAAATTAAGTTTTTTGTGAATTACCACTTATATATTTAAATTTTTGCCGATCTATAGAAAGATATAGAGAACCCAGTTGACTGCCTGAGCAACCCTCGTCGTAAGTCATAAGTACAAAACATGCACCAATGACAAATGACAAATGACAACCTAATTGTGAGGTTTCCTATGTCTAGCGAAATTAAAGAATCAGAAGCGATCGCCCGTTTAGCAATGATAGAAACACAACTAGGGCAGATGACTCAAATGCTATCAAACTTGAGCGATCGCCTAGCTCGGACGGAAGACAATTTTCTGCTAGTAGCTGATGTTTACCGCTACAAAAAGCTACAAGAATTGCTAGCTGCCGAAAATTTCCATGCAGCAGACTGGGAAACGATTCGCCTCATTCAATCTGTGACGGGAGAGTTAGAACTAGAATCCATTACCCCGGAACAAATTAGAAGTTTTCCCTGTAACGAACTACAAGTCATCGATAATCTGTGGCGTAAATATAGTAACGGTCGCTTTGGCTTTAGTATCCAAACACAAATTTATCAAAGTATTGGCGGCTCTATAGAAACCACAATTAACCAAGATTATCAAATTATCGAGTCTTTTGGCGATCGTGTGGGCTGGCGATCGAATCGTAAATGGCTCAAATGCGACGATCTAGACTATACCCTCACAGCACCCATTGGTTGCCATCCCTCCCGCTGGTGGAATTCTCCTTTCGGCGCGAAAATGACCAACTATTTTTTCAATCGGTTAATCACCTGCCAGCTTTAACCGTGCTTTCTCATGCCTTTGGACAAATAAGCTAGCAAGAATACAGCGATCCCAGCCATCCCCAAGTACGAGTAGGATGTAGCGAACGTTGCTGCTGTACCAATTGCCAGCAAGCCGATTAAGCTAAATTTTAGTTTAGGGGGCATACTTCGTACTACTCTGTCTCTCGATCTCTTTCTGCCTTGAGTTGGCGGACGCACTCTTGTCCCAACCCCACAGCTAAACCTACGCTAGCACCAATCAAAACATATCTATTTTGCATTCCTTCATAATGTTTCCCCTCAAATCTCAACTGATTAAAGTCACGTTGACCGATTCTCGCCGCAGCTAAACCAATGACTGCACCGATTGCGGCAGTTACTACAGATGAAAATATAATTGCTCTGAGGTTCATGACAGAGTGGTAATTGGTAGTTGGTAGGTGGTAGTTGGTAGGTGGTAGTTGGTAGTTGAGTGGTGTGTAACAACTGATAACTGATAACTTTGTAGAGACGTTACATGTAACGTCTCTACACTGATAACTGATACTCGTATTTTGTCAAGATCGCTGCATGTCATGCCAAAAAGTGACAAAATAATTCATAAATTAGAATTTGTCATTTGACAATTGATGTACGGGTGGGTTTTGGGCAAAGATCGATCGTGACAAACCGTGAATCTGTTGCTAAACCCGCCCCTACGATAACTAATAACTGATGCAATACATTCTAGGATTAGATCTAGGCACGACAGGGAATCGAGCAATTTTGTTCGATGCTGAAGGTGCGATCGCCGGTCAAGCCTATAAAGAACTGACGCAATATTATCCTCAACCTGGCTATTTAGAACACGATCCTGAAGAGATTTGGCAAGATACTTACACTTGTATACAACAAATTCTCAAACATACAGGTATTTCAGCAAATGCGATCGCGGCAATTGGTTTGTCGGTACAGCGAGAAACCTGTTTATTGTGGGATAAGACAACAGGTAAACCCTTGCACAAAGCAATTGTCTGGCAAGATCGGCGTACCGCGTCTATGTGTCGGCAATTACAAGCAAAAGGACAGGCAAAGACAATTCAAGAACGGACTGGATTAATTGTCGATGCCTACTTTTCGGCAACTAAATTCGCGTGGTTGCTCGATTGGGTACGGGATAAAAATATAAATATAAATCTGGATAATATTCTGGCTGGGACGATCGACACTTGGATCTTATGGAAATTAACGGGTGGCAAGGTTCACGCTACTGACCATAGTAATGCCAGCCGCACGATGTTGATGAATCTAGCGCAGGGAAATTGGGACTCGCAACTCCTCGATTTATTTCAGATTCCCGATCGCATCATGCCGCAAATTCAGCCGAGTTTGGGTATGTTTGGCGAAACCGATCCGCAACTACTGGGGGAAGCAATTCCGATCGCAGCGGTATTTGGCGATCAACAGGCGGCGCTATTTGCTCACGGGTGCGATCGTCCTGGTATGGTGAAATGTACGTATGGGACGGGATGTTTTTTAATCGCCCATACAGGTGAAGAACTGACGCGATCGCATCACCAGTTATTGTCAACTGTTGCCTGGACGCAAGTTTTAGCAAACGGAAGAACGGCGACGAGTTACGCTTTAGAAGCGGCTATGTTTACGACAGGTGCTTGCATTCAGTGGTTGCGAGATGGTTTGAAGCTGATCGATTCAGCTGCCGAAACCGAACACCTGGCGCGTCAAGTTACAGATAATAACGGTGTTTACTTCGTCCCAGCATTAAGTGGATTGGGTGCGCCTCGGTGGGATATGAGCGCTAGGGGTGCTTTTCTGGGAATTACAGGCGGCGTACAGCGCGAACACATGGTAAGAGCTGTTTTAGAAGCGATCGCTTATCAGGTAAAAGAGGCGATCGAGGCGATGAATCGAGATTCTAGCAAAGCGATTGAAGTCTTGAAAGTTGATGGAGGTGCTTGTCAAAATGACTTTTTAATGCAGTTCCAAGCCGATGCACTCGGAATTCCGATCGAGCGTCCAGTTGTTTTAGAAGCAACGGCTCAAGGTGCAGCCTTTGGTGCTGGATTGGCGATCGGTTATTGGACTGATTATCAAAAATTGTGTCGCAGTCGGAAAATCGACCGAATTTTTGAGCCAGGAACGGGGGCAATTCAAGCACAAGAAAATTTTCACACTTGGCTTAAAGCTGTTAACCGCGCTCAGCATTGGGTTGATGAATCTCATCTCTGAGTTTATGCTCTGATTTGCTGTTGCGATCTTTGAGCGATCCCAGTTCTTGATTTGTCAAACTAGTATTAAGTATGAGTGGAGCGAAAAGCGATGCTAGAAGATACAAAGGAGATAGCAGATTTTCACGCTCATGTCTATTACGATCGCCAAAGTCGCGAAGTAGCAGCGCGTGTACGTGAAGAATTGAATACAAAATTCGACGTGAGGCTTGGGCGCTGGCATGACAATCCGATTGGTCCCCATCCCAAACCTATGTATCAAGTTGCCTTTTTACCAGAGCAATTTGGTGCGATTGTTTCCTGGTTAATGTTGCATCGTCAAGGATTAGATATTTTAGTCCATCCAACAACAGGTAACGATGTTGCCGACCATACAAACCATGCCCTTTGGTTAGGAGACAAGTTAGAGCTAAATATAGAGTTTCTTAGAGCCATTAAAACGACTTAATTTCAAGGAAAAATACAAGTTTCAGAATACAGATGAACTCAAAATAGTCATATTATATCAATTTTATATGCTGACATCTGCCTGTTTTAAATTAAACGAATTTGACTGGTAATGAGTAGAATTGGCATGGCTTTTGCAGAAGGTTTAATCGCCTTTATTGCTACAAATATTGATGATATTATTGTCTTGCTACTCTTTTTCTCTCAAATAAATGCTAATTTTCGTCGTCGGCATATCGTTATCGGTCAGTATCTAGGTTTTACAACTATTGTTTTGGCTAGCTTACCAGGTTTTTTTGGTGGTTTAATTGTACCGCGAGAATGGATTGGTTTACTAGGACTCTTGCCAATAATAATTGGGTTTAAGCAATTAGTAAATCGCAAAATAGAAACCGTACAAGTACAAACAGTAACCAGCTTTGAAAATTCTAGTTATCGTAATTCCACATTTTCTTTCCTTTTAAGTCTTCTGAACCCTCATACTTATAAAGTTGCAGCAGTAACACTTGCTAATGGGGGCGATAATATTAGTATCTATATTCCGTTATTTGCTGGTAGTCAACTTGCTAGTTTAAGTCTAATTCTCGCTGTATTTTTTTTGATGGTAGGAGTTTGGTGTGCGATCGCCTATTTATTAACTCGCCAACCTACTATTGCCAATATTTTAAGTCGCTACGGTCAACCGATAGTTCCTTTCATATTGATTGGCTTAGGTTTATTTATTCTGTATGAAAGAGGCACGTTCGGGCTAATATTTTCAGCTTGAACTTCCAATATTTAAGCAATTTTAAGAATTCATTTGCTGATATCGTGCTTGAAGCTCCTCAATGGAAAATAATGTCCGAAACTTCAATCCTTTCGCTGCATATAACTCAGCACCACCTTGCTTTCTATCTACCAACGATATAACTTCCTCAACTTTATACCCCGCCTCTCGCAATCTTTCAACTGCTTTCATTGCTGATTGTCCAGTCGTGACAACATCTTCTAGAACCACAACCAAAGCACCATCTGGTAATACTGGACCTTCAATATACGCTCTCGTACCATGTCCTTTAGTTTCTTTACGAATAATCAAAGCTGGAATGGGACGATTTTCAATCGCAGAAACCACACTCACGGCACTAACAATGGGATCGGCTCCCAGTGTCAATCCTGCCACTGCTTGCGTGTCTGGTGGTAGCAGAGATAATAACAAACGACCGATCGCCAAAGCACCTTGAGGGTGTAACGTAACTAATTTGCCATTAATGTAATAAGAACTGCGTTGACCAGAAGACAGGACAAAATCACCCTCTTTGTAGGCAAGTTGACAGAGTAGATCGAGTAGTTCTTGGCGTAGTGCAGTTAAATCGGTTGTCATAATTTGAGAAAGCAGGGAGCAGGGAACAGGGAGTCGGGAGTCGGGAAGAGAGCTGAGGGAGCAATTCTAGTCACTAGTCACCAGCCACTAGTCAGTCTCTACTAATAACTGATAACCGATCGCTAATTGATAAAACGGGGAAGAATAGGCTAAGACTGATGCAACAGTTCAGTATAAGTCAAAATTGCAACAGTATAGAGGACATTCTATGCCCATCAAATTCAACCGCTTCAGTGGTATTCTACTCGCGATCGCTGCTGTCTCTGGATTTCAGGCTAGCGCGATCGCCCAACCAAGCAACCGTACTCTTGCCGATCGCTTTGAGCAAGCGATGTTCACTAGCGGTCGTGATTTCTTCCAAAATCGTTCTTTCGGACGACAATTTGATTGGCTGTTGGGAACAAACGGATTTCCCGACAACGAAATTAATCGCGACGCGAAACGGACTGATGACCTGTACCGCACTGCACTAGAGCAGCAAGTCTCTAGCGATCCGGTCATCCGCACGCGAGATCTGCCCAATCCATACAGAACTTCAGTTTTGGAGTCTAAGAAGTCTAGTAATCCAAAGTAATTTGCCAGTCGGGAATCAATACTTCTTGGTTAGAATTCGATCCCTCCAACCTCCCTTAAAAAGGGAGGCTAAAGACAGCTTCATTTCCCTCTTGTCAAGGGGGATTAAGGGGGATCTTCCAAAGGCTGTGCAATCATAACCGAGAAGTATTGAGTCGGGAATAGGGGAGCGCTCTAAATTCCCACAAGCAATCATAGATTCTGTAGCGATCGCCGCTCATCACCAGTAGCCAGTCTGGTAATTTTTGCTTGGTAGTTTTTGCTGAGTGTTGACTCTTAGAAATCCAGGGTGCAGGAGTTGAACCTGCCTAAGGCGAATTATGAGTTCGCTGCCTCAACCGCTCGGCCAACCCTGGTGGAGTTTATATTGTAACTTAGATTGTCAAGGCAAATTGTTTAGTCTCAATACTTAATATCGCCACAAGACAAATAGTACATAATTTACATAACCGCAATGATATAACTAGCTCATTCGTTAGCAAACAACTGGTGTAAGGAGTCAATGCTCTGGATTAAGCGAGCATCATTAAGAAAAGTCAATTCAACCGTCGCCCTGACGTTGATCTTGTTGCTTCTGATGTTGATCGGGGGTTATATAAGTGCAATCTGGGGATATGCGATCGGACATGAAGCGATTGAAGGCGTAAATCAACCCGATTCTCGTCCCGCCGGGAAAATTGGATTTCGCAAAAATAAGTCTCAACAGCAGCAAGGCGTGGTGATGCTCAAAGAAGCCGATGTCTTAGCTGCCGTAAAAGCTAGAATTGACGGCAAAGGAAAAAAAGCCAAGCCGGAGAAGCCGTTAATTGAAAATCCGCAGAACGACAAGCGATCGTCTACAAAATCAAAGTTGGTGGCTGAGAGCGAGTCCCCTCAGCCTGGATTTCCAATGATTTCTAAAACCGAAGGAGTGTCCTTAGAAATTGCATCTGCACGATTTTCTGGCGGGGCATTACAGTTGAAGATGAACTTTAAAAACGAAGGAGATAGAACCATCAGGTTTCTATCTAGCTTTTTAGATGTAACCAACGAACGAGGACAGACACTCAGCGCCAACACGGAAGGCTTTCCTGAAGAATTACCAGCTAACGGCAAAACTGTTGCCAGCACGCTCAGTATCTCCACTGCTCTGCTCGACAACGTACAGAAAATTTCTTTACATCTGACCGATTATCCCGAACAGCGATTGCAGTTACAAATGTTAAATATTCCTGTAGTTAGGTAAATAACGGGACAAGGGGACAGGAGAGAAGTCAAAATTCACGCATTCAAAATTCAAAATTCAAAACTTTCCAACTCCCTACTCCCTGCTCCCAGCTCGTCCCTGCTCCCTCCACCAAAGATGAGTGCTTTCCCTCCCCTGAATTGGGCAGATATTTGGCTCAGATTATTATCTGTGCTGTTGTTGATTGCCATTAATGCTTTTTTTGTCACGGCTGAGTTTTCCCTTGTTTCCGTGAGGCGATCGCGGATTTATCAGTTGGTAGAAGCGGGAGACTGGCAAGCGCTGACAGTACAATCGCTACAACGCAGTCTCGAGCGCGTCCTCTCTACTACCCAACTTGGGATCACTCTTTCCAGTCTTGCCTTGGGTTGGATTGGCGAGAGTACGATGGGCGTACTGGTTGCTGCTTGGTTAGAGCAGTTACCCTTACCTGCGGGAGAGCGGGCTTTTATTACCCATGCGATCTCCATTTCAGTTGCTTTTTTTCTAGTTGCCTATTTGCAAATCGTGCTGGGAGAATTATGTCCCAAGTCAGTCGCGCTGCTCTACTCCGAGCAACTAGCGCGGTTATTGGGTTCACCCCTCAAAGCGATCGCCCGCATTTTTACGCCCTTTGTCTGGATTCTCAACCAATCCACGCGCTTTCTGCTGCGTTTAGTGGGTATTCAATACACGGGACAAGCTTGGAGACCACCAGTTACTCCCGAAGAGTTACAACTGATTATTTCTACCGAGCGAGAATCGACTGGCTTAGAGGCAGAAGAACGAGCGTTACTGAATAATATTTTTGAATTCGGTACGGTCAAAGTTGGGGCAGTCATGGTACAGCGTCCGCAAATCATTGCTTTATCCATGAACGCCACGTTGCAAACTCTGTTGCAAGCAGTTGCAGCTACGGGACACTCTCGCTACCCCATTATTGGTAAATCGTTGGACGAAGTACGGGGCATTATTCACCTCAAAGACCTAGCAGAACCACTCGCTCTAGGAAAAATTTCCCTATCAACAGAAATTTATCCCTGGATGCGTCCTGCCCAATTTGTACCGGAACACACCTCATTAGGCGAACTTCTGCCCGTCATGCAGCAAAGCTTGAGACATTCCATCCGTGCGGAACGAGCCACGATTATAGTTGTCAACGAGTTTGGCGGAACCGTAGGACTAGTCACGCTACAAGATTTAATTGCCGAGATTATTGGCGATGCAGGGGCGATAGAAAGCACCGATGAGCTGTTGATCCAGAGTTTGGACGACAGAACATACTTGGTACAGGCACAAATGAACTTAGAAGACCTCAACAAGTTATTGAATTTAGATTTACCTCTGAGACAAGATTATCAGACCTTGGGAGGATTTATTTTGTATCAACTACAAGAAATCCCCGCCGTCGGCACAACCTTAAATTATCAAAACCTGGAATTTACTATCGTTTCTGTTGAAGGACCCCGCCTTGACGAGATTAAGATTCACCTTTTGCAAGGAGCAGAGAGCAGCGAGCAGGGGAAAGAGAGCTGAGGGAGCAACTCAAAATTCACACATTAATTCCGAATTCCGAACTCCGAATTCCGAATTCTCCTCACACTCCATTCTTCACTGGTCACTGATAACTGCTCCCTACTCCCTCCTATAAGGCAAAGGATCTTCCAGCCCTAGAGCAGCAAATGCAGCTAAACGCAGACGGCATGAGTCACAAACACCGCAGGCAAGTTCGTCGCCTGCGTAGCAAGACCAGGTTTTTTCCCAAGGTACGCCTAATCGATCGCCCAGTTGAATAATTTCGGTTTTTTTCAGCTGAATGAGAGGAGCAACAATTGCGATCGCGTTTCCTTCCCGCCCTTGTTTCGTACCTAGACGAAATACTTCTTGCATAGCTTGGATGTAATCGGGACGGCAATCGGGATAGCCGGAGTAATCGAGGGCATTTACGCCAATGTAAACGCGGCTGGCATTTAAAGTTTCAGCATAAGCCAGGGCAAAACTCAAAAAGATTGTATTGCGGGCTGGTACGTAGGTAACGGGTATATTTTGCGCCATTTCGTCGAGCGATCGCGCTTGGGGTAAATTGATGCTGCTATCAGTTAAAGCAGAACCGCCCCACTGCCGCAGATCGAAAGATATGAGTTTATGGTCTGCCACTTCTGCCGATCGCGCGATCGTCTTAGCTGCCTCTAATTCTCGGCGATGTCGCTGTTGATAATCAAAAGAAATCGCATAGCAATCATAGCCATCTGCCCGTGCCTGGTACAGCACCGTTGATGAGTCTAATCCCCCAGATAGCAAAATTACAGCTTTGTCATTTGTCATTTGTCATTCGTCATTTGTCATTCGTTATTGGTCATTGGTCGTTCGTCATTTGTATTTCTTCTCCCTTGTCCTCCCTTGTCCCCCTTGTCCCCCTTGTCCCCCTTGTCCCCCTTGTCCCCCTTGCCCCCTTGTCCCCCTTTGCCCCCCTTGTCCCCCTTGTCCCCCTTGTCCCCCTGCTCCCTGCTCCCTGCTCCCTTCAAAATAATGGACGGGAAAAAAAGTGACACAATACCGCTATCGCAGAGACATCGGTAAAATCACAATTAAAAAAGGTATAACCGTAACAAAATCAAGACAATCTCAAAAAAAATCTAACAATCTTTGAGATTCTACACAAAGACAAGAATTATGGTATCATCTGGCTGAATTCTAACAGTTGAGAGATGAAACCTTAATAACTGGAATGTAGATTACAGAAGCAGTGCAGTAGCGACGATAAATTTTGGTGGTGGAGGAGAAGACTGAGTGCAAAATACCATGTCTAAGGGGCAAGTAGTCCCGCAGATGCAGCGCAACCAACCTGAAGCAATTAAGATTGGCGTGGTTGGAGTGGGCAATATGGGGCAACATCACGCCCGCGTCCTAAGTTTGCTCAAGGACGTGGAACTGGTGGGTATAGCAGATATTAATGTCGAGCGAGGACTCGATATTGCTAGCAAGTACAGAGTGCGTTTTTTTGAAGACTATCGAGATTTACTGCCTCATGTCGAGGCAGTTTGCGTAGCTGTCCCCACTCGCGCCCATTATGCTGTTGGGATGACCTGCCTAAAAGAAGGGGTTCACGTCCTGATTGAAAAGCCGATCGCTGCTAGTATTTCTGAAGCAGAATCTCTAGTCAATACAGCTGCCCAAGCTCAAAGAATCCTTCAAGTCGGTCACATCGAGCGCTTCAGTCCAGCATTTCAAGAATTAAGCAAAGTTTTAAAGACAGAGCAATTGATGGCAATTGAGGCTCGTCGCATGAGTCCCGCTGCTCAAAGAGCCAACGATGTCTCGGTCGTCTTAGATTTAATGATTCATGACATCGACCTATTGTTAGAATTGGCTGACGCGCCAGTAGTGAAGCTAACTGCTAGTGGCAGCTGTGGTTCTGATTCAGGATATTTAGATTACGTCACGGCAACTCTAGGTTTTGCGAATGGAATTGTCGCAACGCTCACAGCTAGTAAAGTGACTCACCGCAAAATTCGCCGCATCGCTGCCCATTGTAAAAATTCCTTGACTGAGGCAGATTTTCTGAACAATGAAATTCTGATCCACCGTCAAACCACTGCTAACTGTATGACAGAACACGGTCAGGTGCTTTACCGTCAAGATGGCTTGATTGAAAAAGTTTACACGAGCAACGCCGATAAACTTTGCGCCGAATTAGAACATTTTGTGAGCTGCGTGCGTGGTGGTAGCCAGCCCTCTGTAGGAGGAGAACAAGCACTGAAAGCTTTGCGCTTGGCAAGTTTAATCGAGCAAATGGCTGTAGACGGTCATGCTTGGAAGCTACCAGAACGGGAGTACGAGTATCCGATTGTTGCCGTTTAGCGAGCAAGTTTAAATAGCACGTTTTTTGGTAAAAGCACGCAGCCGCGTGCTTTTACTTTATGTATGAAGATATTGCGATCGCCATAACTCGAATATAAATCAATACGATTCAGATTAAGACGATCCCCCCTAGCCCCCCTTAAAAAGGGGGAATCATAGCGCTTAAAAAGGGGGGAATCGTAGCGCTTAAAAAGGGGGAATCGTAGCCCCCCTTCCCAAGGGGGTTGGGGGATCTTCGAGGCGCGATCGCTTTTTACTGAACTGTATTGGAATATAAATCTATGGCGATCGCTCTGTAAATTTATGGCGATCGCTCTAGCTTAAATATCTTAAATCAATAACACTCTTAGATATAGTCAATAACCTGAAGCTGTGCCGTAGGATGGGGAGCCACTACGCCGAACGGGTCATTTATCTTCAAGTAAGTCGCATTTAAGAATTAAAACCTGACTTTTTCAGAACTTTCTTGGGTTGAGCGCTTATCTAACCCAAACTATAATTATACATAACTAAACGGTATTGTATTTAAATATCTTGAAAAACTAAAAATAATGATCGCTTTTGAAGTATATCTAAACGGAGAAAAGCTCTGTACAGCAGGTTTGAGAGATTTAAGCGTTCTTACAGCAATTTTGAACTGGAGGCAGCGTCAAGCAGACGCTCCAGCTGCAAACCCTGAAGAGTTAGATGCTGAAGATTTCAGATTGTATGTGGGTGGGATGTTGAATATTGCAGAAGGTAGTCGAGAATTTCTCAGATGGCTCGATCTCAATCTCGAAGTCGGTGATGAAATAACCATCAAGATTGCAGATGCAAATACTGTAGATATACCAATTAGACGGGAGAAAGTAGAGCTAAATTTCAGTCCTCGAAAGTAGGAACGAAACTGATGATTTTAGGTTATTTTAGGCTTTGAAAGGTAAAACAAGCAGACCGAGAGTAATTCTTCTGGGCGATCGTCAAGCCAAATTGGAAAAGAAAGACTAAAATCGAATACGGAGATTTTAGTCTTTTGAACACAGGAGGATTTACATCAAGTATGTCCGACTTGAACCGAGGAATTATGAAGTTCGATGGGGCGGATAGTCCCAAGGTAGTGATTGTATCTACCGTACTACTGTTAGGAGCGATCGCCGCCTTAATATTTTGGGCGCTACGAGTAGCTTATGCTGTTTAGTTATTAGTTATCAGTGGCTAGTGACTAGTGACTAGTGGTTAGACCAAAATAAGAATCTAGCCACAAGCCACTAACCACTAACCACTCATTAGCGATCGATGACTAATATGCAGCAAGTTTGGGGTGTACTTGCGATTTTCATTCTCTGCCCCTGTTTGGGCGGACTACCGTTAATTGCTTGGATAACTCGTACCCTGACTGGGAGACGACTGGAGCGGATGGGAACTGGTAATATCAGTGTCTCAGCCGCTTTTTATCATGGTGGTAAGTTAGCGGGCATTTTAGCAGTGCTATCGGAGGCATTGAAAGGTATTGCCGCAGTTCTGCTAGCACGGGCATTTTTCCCAACTCAACCAGCGTGGGAATTAATTGCCCTAATTGCCTTGGTCATGGGTCGCTACTGGGTTGGGAAAGGCGCGGGAACCACAAATGTCGTTTGGGGTTATGTCGTCCATGATTGGCGAGTCGCGCTGTTGGTATTTTTAATTGGAGGGATTAGTTTTACTCTGTTGCGGGAAAAAGAGCTGGGAAGATTTGGCGTATTATTTCTCTTTCCCACAATTACGGCACTGTTACACTTAAATGATTTTGGTAGAATTGTCGCCGCGATCGCCTTGGCGATATTAATTGGCTGGATTTACAAAAAGATTCCCGACGATTTAGATTTATCTCCAACAGCAGGACAAGCCGGATCTGAAAAAATGTTTCGTTTTTTTCGTGGTGATAAGGCAATTGTTTCTCTCGACGACCGACTCGATCCTCAAAAAGTCGGCGATAAGGCAGCTACTTTGTCTCAACTGAAAAGCTGGGGTTATCCCGTACCGATGGGTTGGGTAGTCGTGCCAGGAGACGACCCAGAACCTCTAATTCAAGCTTTGCAACCTTCAGCTACCCAACCGCTAGTAGTCCGTTCCTCAGCAATTGGAGAAGACTCGGAACAAGCGGCGGCGGCGGGACAGTATGAAACCGTACTGCAAGTTACCAGTCGCTCTATGTTAAGGCAGGCGATCGCCCGTACTCAAGCTTCCTACGACCTGCCAAATGCAGTAGAGTATCGGCGTGCTAGGGGGCAAATCGATGCAGCCATGGCTGTGTTGATTCAAAAGCAAGTTCAGGGAGTTTTTTCTGGCGTAGCTTTTAGCCGCGACCCAATTACCCAGCAAGGAGATGCTGTTGCGATCGAAGCTTTGCCCGGTGAAGCGCAACAGGTGGTTTCGGGACGATTGACTCCAGAACAATACCGAGTTGCGATCGCAGATGTAGAAACATTAGATGTAACGTCTATACATGTCACGTCTCTACAAATGGAAGGTGAAGGAGACGTACCGCTAGAACTGATTAAACAAGTTGCCCTTCTCGCCCGCAAAATCGAAGATCGATACCACGGTATCCCCCAAGATATTGAGTGGAGTTACGACGGGAGCCAATTGTGGCTGCTGCAATCGCGTCCGATTACAACTCTTCTGCCAATTTGGACGCGCAAGATTGCAGCTGAAGTGATTCCTGGGGCAATTCGCCCGTTAACTTGGTCGATCAACCGTCCGCTAACTTGTGGCGTGTGGGGGGAGATTTTTACAATTGTTTTGGGCGATCGTTCCCAAGGATTAGATTTTAACGAAACGGCAACGCTGCATTATTCCCGCGCCTATTTCAATGCGTCGTTGTTAGGATCGATTTTTCGATTGATGGGCTTGCCTGCGGAAAGTCTGGAGTTTTTGACCAGGGGAGCTAAGTTTAGCAAACCGCCTTTAAGTTCTACGTTAAAAAATGTACCTGGGTTGCTGCGGTTGCTGGGGCGTGAATTGAGTTTAGTCCGAGATTTTCAACAAGACGAGCGGCAGTATTTTCGTCCTGGTTTGGCAAAATTAGAGCAGCGATCGCCGCAAGAACTTTCGACCAGAGAATTGCTAGAACGGATAGAAGGAATTTTATCACTGCTCAAACGGGCTACTTATTATAGTATTTTGGCTCCCTTAAGCGCTGCGTTACGACAAGCAGTATTTCGAGTTCGGGATGACAAAATCGACAACAGCCAAACGCCAGAAGTAGCCGCATTGCGCGAAATTGCAGCTTTGGCAAAAAAAGCTCGAAAAATAGCGCCGCAATTATCTCCAGAACGAGCATTTGAGCAGTTGGAAGATACTGCGCCCGGGAGAGAAATTTTGCAGCAGTTCGAGCGATTGCTCGATCGCTACGGCTATTTGAGTCAGGTAGGCACAGATATTGCGGTTCCCACTTGGAAGGAGGAACCGCAGGTAGTACGAGAATTGTTTATGCAGATGTTGAGCGTGGAGGAAGGCAGTTTTAGAAGCGATCGCTTAGAAATGCAACGTAGTACAACGAGAGTTCAGCAACGCATAGATCTTAAAGGAAGAGTTACGCAGGTATACAGCCGCTTATTAGCAGAATTACGCTGGTGTTTCGTGCGACTAGAGGAGATATCTTTGCAGTTAGGACAATTATCTCAACCTGGCGATATTTTCTTTTTAGAATTTCCTGAAGTGCAAAGAGTTGTTGCTGAAGATGTGGAGTTTATATCTCAATTAACACAATTAGTCGAAGCGAGGCGATCGCAATTCGATCGAGACAGCCAACTCAATCCCATACCCGCTTTAATCTACGGTAATTCTCCCCCGACTCCCACCCGTACGGGCGGGTTTCCAGACCCGCCCCCACAATCTCCCAACTCCCTCTTAAAAGGAATTCCTGCTAGTTCCGGTCAAGTCACGGGAACGATTGTCGTGTTGCACGATTGGCAAATGCTGCCAGAGATCGATAAAAAAACAATTCTAGTCGTACCTTATACCGATTCCGGTTGGGTAGCCGCGATCGCTAGGGCTGGAGGATTGATCGCCGAAGTCGGAGGAAGATTATCTCATGGGGCGATCGTAGCGCGAGAGTATGGCATTCCTGCGGTGATGGATGTGCGCGACGCAACTCATTTATTGCGCGACGGTCAACAGGTGCGGCTCGACGGTCAAGAGGGTACGGTAGAGATTCTCGGCAGCGATTGAAGTAGTAGATCTGACTTGAAAATAGATTTTCAAGTCAGGTCTGACGAATAAATGTCATTTTGTTCTGAATCAGCGTATACATAGTTGTAAAACTTAACTTTAAATGTGAATTAATGTTCGATTTAGTACAAAGCGTAAATTGTAGATTGCTAAAAGTTTAAGGAATTTAAAAATCTAATACCAGCAATTATACTCAGCAAATCTCGATTGATTATCGACAAGCAAAAATACCTTGGGATCGATTGATAGTTACGATAAACAACTTGCACTGCTATAGGAATCAATAGGCGATCGCCGCGATTGTTCAGAGGTAACCAATGTTAACTATAGATAGTTCAATAGACAATTTAAAAACCATAAACTTTTGCTTATCAGAGCGATATTAGATTTATTTAACTGTCACTCGTTAAAAGTTAACAAATTTTGCATTAAAAGCTGTAAGCTTATTAAAACAACATTAATTTTGGTGTTCGTTGTCTCTTAAAGACTCGATTTGCATGTAGCTCAGTTGTGAAATTTCAACTTTGCAACTTCACAGCTACGATCACCTATTTCGCTGAGCCAAACCAGTATTTTAGATCGAACCATGCATTTTATATGCAAGAAACTCAACAGTTTCATTGCATGGATTTGCCTTGATATAAACCATTGAATGTGCTTGAGGAAGGTTGTATGACGGAGTTTTCTCGCCGGAAATTTATCATAACTGCTGGTGCTTCTGCGGTTGGTTCGGTGTTTCTGAAAGGTTGTTTGGGGAATCCACCAGATTCCGTGACTGGTACTCAAACGCAACAAGTTGCAGCAGTGAATGTTAGTCCCGAACAAGCACCAGAAACAACAAGAGTCAAGTTAGGATATATCCCTATTGTTGAAGCAGCACCCATAATTATTGCTAAAGAAAAAGGCTTTTTTGCGAAGTACGGCATGACCGATGTAGATGTTTCCAAACAAGCCTCTTGGGGTTCGATGCGAGACAATACAGAAATTGGTGCGGCTGGTGGTGGTGTTGATGGCGGTCAATATCAAATGCCGATGCCACATCTCATTACAGAAGGGCGGATCACCAAAGGCAACAAGCCGATTCCAATGTATGTGTTAGCGCAATTAAACACGCAAGGAAATGGCATTGCGATCGCTGAGAAACACCGAGGCAAAGGAATAGAACTAGAACTAGCCAAAGGTGGCAAAAACTTATTCGGTCAACTCAAATCAGCTAACACTCCCTTCACTGCTGCCTATACATTTGCTCAAGTCAACCAAGATTTTTGGATTCGCTACTGGCTAGCTGCTGGCGGTGTTAATCCCGATGCTGATGTCAAATTAATTCCCGTACCAGCCGCCCAAACTGTTGCCAACATGAAAACAGGCACGATGGATGCTTTCAGTACGGGCGACCCCTGGCCCTACCGCATTGTCAAAGATAAAATCGGTTTCTTGGCAATGCTAACCGCAGACATGTGGGAGTTTCACCCAGAAGAATACTTAGCATTACGGGCAGAGTGGGTTGATAAACATCCCAAAGCAACCAAGGCGCTACTCAAAGGCATCATGGAAGCGCAACAGTGGTTAGATAACTTCGACAACCGTGAAGAAGCCGCCAAAATCCTCGGCGGACGGAACTACTTCAACTTGCCAGCCGAAATTCTTGCCGGACCATTTGCAGGTAAATACGACATGGGCGAAGGTCGGACAGTTGACGATCGCAACAAAGCCGTACTTTACTGGAAAGATCCTAGAGGTAGCGTTTCCTATCCCTACAAGAGTCACGACCTTTGGTTCTTAACAGAAAGCGTCCGCTGGGGCTTTTTACCACCAGACAGCCTGACAAAAGCCAAAGCATTAATTGATAAAGTCAACCGCGAAGACTTGTGGAAAGAAGCAGCCCAAGAATTAGGCGTTGCAGCTGCCGATATTCCCACCAGCACCTCCCGTGGCGTAGAAACATTTTTCGATGGAGTCAAATTCGACCCCGAAAATCCTGCTGCCTACTTAAAGAGTTTGAAGATCAAAAAAGCCTAACGTCTAAAATTCGGAATTCGGAATTAGCAATTACTATCAACTATCCATGTAAATCTGAGGAACAGACGATCGATGACTACATATTCTCCTAGAAGACGGGCTAGCGCAGATAATAGCTTTTTAGCAGGCTTGCAAAAAAGACTGCCTGACTTTTTACCACCATTTATCGCGATCGCGATCTTTTTAGCAATTTGGCAACTCTTTTCTCTCACACCAGGAGCCACATTACCTGGACCTATAAAAGTTATTCAAGACACTTGGATATTAATTTTCTGGCCCTTCTACGACCGAGGTGGCACGGATAAAGGTTTATTTTGGCAGATCTGGGCGAGCTTGCAACGGGTAGCAATTAGTTACACATTAGCGGCAATTGTAGGAATCGGCTTAGGAATCTTAATTGGTACGTCGAAAGTGATGTCCAAAGCACTAGATCCACTCTTCCAATTACTCAGAACAGTACCACCTCTAGCTTGGGTTCCCATCTCTCTAGCTGCCCTCAGACAAAACGAACCCGCTGCCTTATTCGTTATCTTCATCACGGCAATTTGGCCCATTTTGATCAACACGGCAGTAGGAGTCAAAGAAATTCCCAGCGATTACAACAACGTCGCCAAAGTACTGCAATTAACTAAAAAAGAATACTTTTTCAACATTCTCATCCCTGCGGCACTACCCTACATTTTCACAGGGCTACGAATTGCGATCGGTCTAGCTTGGCTGGCAATTATCGCTGCTGAAATCGTCATGTCCGGTATCGTCGGCATTGGTTTCTTCATCTGGGAAGCTTATCAAAACAACAACGTCAGCGAAGTTATCCTTGCCCTAATTTACATTGGTGTAGTTGGTTTGTTACTCGACAAACTCATGGCTTGGATACAAACGCTGATCTTGCCAGCAGAACAAAAATAAGACAAGGGAGACAAGGAGGACAAGGGAGACAAGGGAGAAGTCAAAAGGCAAAAGTCAAAAATCAAAATCTCCCCGCACTCCGTCCTTACCAACTACCAATTACCAACTACCAATTACCAAATAGCCATGTCTGTATTCGTTGCTGTTGACCAAATAGATAAAGTTTTCAATCTCGTCGGTGGGGGACAATACATTGCTCTCAAAGGCATTGACCTTCAGATTAAAAAGGGTGAGTTTGTATCGCTGATCGGTCACTCTGGCTGCGGTAAATCGACGCTACTCAACATGATTGCAGGATTAGACCTGCCCACAGAGGGAATTGTCACTCTGGAAGGACAAAGAATTACCAAGCCAGGACCAGACCGAATGGTGGTGTTTCAGAACTACTCGCTTCTACCTTGGCGGACGGTACGGGAAAACATCGCCCTGGCTGTAGATGCTGTAATGAAGGGCGCACCTGCGGGAGAACGCCGCGCCATTGTCGAAAAGCACATCGATATGGTAGGTTTGCGTCCCCATGCCGATAAGCCACCAGGAATGCTATCGGGGGGACAAAAACAACGGGTGGCGATCGCCCGTGCTTTAGCGCTGCGTCCGAAGTTGCTGTTACTGGACGAACCATTTGGGGCGTTAGATGCACTGACGCGGGGTAATTTGCAAGAACAGCTGATGCAAATCTGCGAAGAGAACCAAGTCACAGCCGTGATGGTGACGCACGATGTAGACGAAGCTGTATTGCTGAGCGATCGCATCGTCATGTTAACCAACGGACCCGAATCGAAAATTGGTGGCATTTTAGAAGTAGATATCCCCAGACCTCGTAAGCGGATGCAGGTTGTAGAACATCCCAGCTATTACAGTCTGCGCAGCGAAATGATCTACTTTTTAAATCAGCAAAAACGAGTTAAGCAAATTCGGGCGCGGAAAAAGACCGCTGTTGCTCGTCACGGGTTGGAAAAAGTCAATTTGGAAATCGGCTTCGTTCCCTTAACCGCTTGCGCACCACTGGCGATCGCTCAAGAAAAAGGTTTCTTTGCCAAGCATGGCTTAGATGAAGTCACCTTAGTACGGGAAACTAGCTGGCGCGGGATTGTCGATGGAATTGCAGGCGGCTACATCGATGCTGCCCAAATGCCTTCAGGGATGCCAATGTGGTTGACTTTGGGTGGTCATGAGAATAAACCGATACCCACGGTTACTTCTTTAACCATGACTCGTAACGGCAACGCCATCACCTTATCAAAACGCTTTTACGACCAAGGAGTTTACAACCTCACCGACTTCAAACAGCACTTGCTGCGTACCCGCGACCAGCGGCATACGATGGGGGTCGTACATCCTTCCTCAATGCACAGCGTCCTCTTGCGCTACTGGCTAGCCGCAGGTGGTATCGACCCCGATTTAGATGTTGACGTTCACACCATTCCCCCAGCCCAAATGGTTGCCGACCTCAAAGCGGGTAGTATTGATGGATTCTGCGTTGGCGAACCTTGGAACTACCGCGCTGCTGAAGAAGGAATTGGCTTTACCGCTGCTACCGATTTAGAAATTTGGCTGGGACACCCAGGAAAAGTTCTGGGCGTGCGGGAAGATTGGGCAGCAGCGTATCCTAACACGCATATCGCTCTAGTCAAAGCACTTTTAGAAGCTTGCTACTATTGCTCTTTGCCAGAAAATGCTGAAGAAATTCGTCACATTTTGGCACGGCGGGAATATGTTAGTACCAGCGTCGATTATATTCAGTTGCTAGACCCCGATAGCAGCAGTTGCGATCTGAGTAGTCCAATGCGGGAGTATGCTCACCACCAATTCTTTTCTGAAGCTGCAATCAATCGCCCCAGTCGCACGGAGCAAACTTGGATCGTGACTCAACTAGCACGTTGGGGTCACACTCCCTTCCCCAGAAATTGGGTAGAAATTATCGAACGGATCTGCCGTGTCGGAGTCTTCAGTACAGCTGCTAGAGAACTCGGCTTAGATGTCAGCTACACCCGCCAGCCGCTCAAACTCTTCGACGGGACTGTATTTAATGCCGACGACCCACTCGGCTATCTCAACAGTCTAGCAATCAAACGTGACTTCTCTGTAGCCGAAGTGATTCTCGACGCACCAATCCGCAGAGCAGCCTAGCTGAATTGTTAATGGGTAATGGGTAAAGTCGTAAGTCGTAAGTTGTAAGTCGTAAGTAGAGAAGAACTTGCCTCTCAGCAACTACCAACTACCAACTACCAATTACCAACTACCAACTACCAATTACCATAATGAACAACGCTTTTGCTTATACAGACATCGCCAGAAATCGTTTAGGCAAGCCACTCTCTACAGTGCAGTCTAATCGTCAGGCTTTCGTACAGATTAAGGACGTTTGTAAAGTCTATCCCACCAAAAACGGTCCCTTCACTGTCCTTGATGGGGTGAATCTCAGTGTCTATGAAGGGGAGTTTATTTGCGTGATCGGTCACTCCGGTTGCGGTAAGAGTACGCTGTTAAATATGGTTTCGGGTTTTGCTCATCCCACTTCAGGAGATGTTTTAGTTGATGGTAGTCCCGTGACTAAACCAGGACCAGATCGGATGGTGGTATTTCAAAACTATGCCTTGCTCCCTTGGCGGACTGCGTTTGAAAATGTCTATTTGGCAGTGAATGCCGTACATCCCAACAAGCCAGAAGCAGAAAAGCGGGCGATCGTGCGGGAACATTTGGCAATGGTTGGACTCGCGGAAGCCGCAGATAAGAAGCCACCGCAACTATCTGGGGGAATGAAACAGCGGGTTTCGATCGCCCGTGCTTTGGCAATTCGTCCCAAGGTGATGATTTTAGACGAACCTTTCGGGGCGTTGGATGCAATTACCAAAGAGGAGTTGCAGGAAGAGTTACTGAAAATCTGGAACGACCATAAATGCACCGTGTTAATGATCACCCACGATATTGACGAGGCACTATTCTTAGCAGATCGCCTGGTGATGATGACCAACGGTCCTCACGCTAAAATTGGCGAGGTGTTAGATATTCCTTTCGCCCGTCCCCGCGATCGCGCTCGCATCATGGAAGATCCACAATACTATCAACTGCGCAACTACGCTTTAGACTTCCTCTACAACCGTTTCGCCCACGACGATGTCGGTTAGTTATTAGTAGGGTGGGCATCGCCCACCCTACTGAGAAAGAAGTAATAATCGGCACAATAATTAGATTCAATAGATGTAATAATAGGTTCTAATTATATGGGTAAATCCCCTCCATAGAAGCTAGTAGAGCCGCTTGCGTATAGGATCTTATCTATCGCAACCATATAAGATTTATTCAATATTTATTTCATTAAATTAACTAAACTCGCTCTAAAAGTTGTAATCTATTTTTAATGTAACTTTTCAAGCAGCTCCAAAAGCTTCAAAGCACATAGTTTTTGAAGTCAATGACTGCCTGAAACCGGGATAAATATCTTGCAATTAACTTGTTGTTAATTGTTGCTTATGCCTGGAATTGCATTTAGGTTCGATCTTAGCCGATTCAGATTCAAGTTACTTGCAACTACTTTAACCTCTCAAAACAAGATACGGCGGCAATCGCCATGTGGTTGAAAAACCTATATTTTGCTTTGTTGGTTGGTTGCAAAGTAGCAACTTATTACCAGCCAATTTCTTATCGAGATTTTTCAAAAAATGCCACTTTGAGATATTGAATTTCGTAATCCGACATCTAACCTTAGATGTATTCTAACTCGACATGTTGCGATCGGAAAATCTACCAAGCATCAAATTTTTTCGTAGTCATAAATAGTTTTGGCTCTATGTAGCAAGGTTGCTTAGTTTGCTGTTGTCTTTCGTCTCTTTCTCATGCAAATAACAAACAAAATTCACTTCAGAAATTTACGAGGCGATTTATTTGGTGGTTTAACCACCGCGATCGTTTCCTTACCCCTAGCATTGGCATTCGGTGTTGCCTCTGGTGCTGGAGCCGTGGCTGGGCTTTACGGTGCAGTCTGCGTTGGTTTTTTTGCGGCGTTGTTTGGTGGCACGCCAACTCTAATTTCCGAGCCAACCGGACCGATGACCGTGGTGATGACGGCGATCGTTGCTGGTTTAACGGCAAGCAACCCTGAGAATGGCTTGGCAATGGCGTTTACCGTCGTGATGCTGGCGGGGATTTTTCAAATTATCTTTGGGGCATTTAAGCTAGGGAAATACGTGACGCTGATGCCCTACAGCGTGATCTCTGGCTTCATGTCTGGGATTGGAGTCATACTGATTATTTTGCAAATTGCGCCGTTTGTCGGGCAAGCAGCACCTAAAGGTGGGGTTTTGGGTACGGTGCAGAGCATACCTCAACTGCTAGCAAACACCGATCCAATCGAAGCTGGGTTAGGGGCGCTAACACTGGCAATTATTTTCTTAATGCCATCTAAATTCAAGCGTTTCGTCCCGCCTCAACTTGTAGCACTGGTAGTTGGCACAGTAGTTTCTCTGGTTCTCTTTCCAGGTGCAGATATTCGGCGGATTGGCGAGATTCCGATGGGATTGCCACAGTTACAGATGCCCATCTTTACTCCTGGTCAAATCACAACCATGTTTCTCGATGGTGTTGTTCTAGGGATGTTGGGCTGTATTGATACTTTGCTGACTGCCGTAATTGCCGACAGTATTACACGTACTCAACACAACTCTGATAAAGAATTAATCGGTCAAGGGATTGGTAACTTAGTTTCTGGACTGTTTGGCGGCTTACCTGGCGCAGGTGCGACAATGGGTACGGTGGTGAACATTCAAACGGGTGCAACCACAGCTATATCTGGAATAACTCGCGCTTTAATTCTACTAGTCGTCGTTTTAGGGGCTGCAAGTTTGACTCAGGTGATTCCAATGGCTGTATTAGCTGGAATTGCCCTGAAAGTTGGGATTGACATTTTAGATTGGAGTTTCTTAAAACGCGCCCACAAGGTTTCCCTGAAGGGAACGCTAATTATGTATGGGGTGCTGTTACTGACGGTATTTGTCGATCTGATTGTGGCGGTTGGAGTGGGAGTGTTTATTGCTAACATCTTGACCATCGAGCGTTTATCTAATCTGCAAGCGCAAGATGTCAAAACCATTAGCGATGCCGATGATGAGATCGTATTAAATCAGGAAGAAAAACAGTTACTCGATCGCGCTAACAATCGCGTGCTGTTATTCTACCTCAGCGGACCGATGATTTTCGGCGTATCCAAAGCGATCGCCCGCGAACATACAGCAATGGCAGACCACGATGTTTTGGTTCTAGATTTGAGCGATGTACCGATGCTAGGTGTGACTGCTTCTTTAGCAATTGAAAATGCAATAAAAGATGCAGTCGAACAGGGTCGTCACGTTTTTATCGTTGGTGCAACTGGTTCCGTGCAGCGGCGGTTAGAAAAGTTGGGCATCTTCGATCTTTTACCCCCACAAAATTTAATGACAGATCGGCTGGCTGCATTGCGACAAGCAGTTGCATTGGTAAATAGTAATGATAGGGTTACTGCCGATGTTGGAAGTGCTTCGAGCCAAGGTTTGAGCGATTTCACCGATCCAGCACTGCAACAATAAGTTGTAATTCGTAAGTCGTAAGTCGTAAGTCGTAAGTTTGAATTAAGTTGCCTCTTACGTCTTGCCTTTTACCTTTTCTCAGGCGATCGCTATACTGATGCACCATAACAGTGAGATATTAGTTAGTATCGGTAGACAGCAATGCGAGTTTAAGAGCATGATAAGTCCTTGGAAAAAACTAGCGATTTCAACTAAAGAGTTATTGGCAGATGAAGGTTTCCTCAAAAGCATTCACCTAGTTGAGAACCTAGTTTCAAAAATTTTGTCACTCGCTCTAGTGGGTGTTATATTAGTTTCTTTAGTTGACTTAATCATTTTTTTGTATCAAGATTTATTTAGGGAGCCGATTGGTTTTTTCAATAAGACTCTCATCGAAATTTTCGGGATGTTCCTGAATATTCTCATTGCTCTAGAATTATTAGAAAATATTACTGCTTACCTCAGAAAACACGTCGTTCAAGTTGAACTAGTAATTGTAACTGCCTTGATTGCTGTAGCCCGCAAGCTGATTATTTTTGATTTTAGTAAAGCTACAGGTATAGATTTAATCGGTCTAGCAACGGCTAGTTTTGCCCTCTCAATTAGTTATTGGCTCATTCGTCAAATGAACAGAAAGCATAGAGAAGATCGCAGGTAATATATAGAAAATAAGTATAAGTCTTGCTCCACTTAGCGCTGATTGAATTTGAGCGCGATCGCCCCAACTCAAATAATTTACAAAATGCTTGAGTTAATATTAATATTTAATTATAGCAAGAATTAAAAACTTGTTTTAAAGTTGAGCGAATGAGTTTCGTGACCAAAACAGGGAGTAGGGAGCAGGGGCAATGCCCACTTTACTGAAAAAACTAGCAAATGATTATCATCGCTCGTAAATTCTTGCGCCATGAAGTGTGAAGTGTGTTATGACGATTCCCTGCGGGATAGCTTTGCTGAATCCAAATCGCTGTAGTAGCAGCAATTAGTTGTTGAAAGTCAAAAGTCAAAAGTTAAAAGTCAAAAATCTAGTGCTATGACAGTTCTAATGTTAGTTGGGAAAATGTCATTTATCGGATCGTGCCGCGCTCACTGCACTTTGACAAATGACGAATGACAAATGACAACATTTTGCTGAAATCTGTATTGCAATAAAAATCTACGACCGAAACTTACTTAACAGGCAATCCTCGTGTTAGAAGCGTGCGTATTAGCAACAATATTGTGCGGATTTTTCGGTATCATCTTCAAAAAGAATCTTGTGATGAAAATCGTCTCTATGGATGTCATGAGTACGGGGGTAATTGCCTATTACGTGCTGATTGCATCGCGAGATGGTTTGTTCGCACCGATTGTTTCAGATGTCCAAAATATCGCTTACTCCGATCCGGTTCCCCAGGCAGTCATATTGACGGCGATCGTGATTGGATTTTCAATTCAGGCTTTAATGCTAGTTGGTGTGATGAAATTGGCAAGAGATAATCCGACATTAGAAAGCAACGAGATCGAGAAAAATAATACGCCATGAGTACCACTACGATCGCCTGGATTGCACTACCGTTTTTTGTCGGATTTGTCGCTTATCTGTTCCCCAAACTCGATCGGTATCTCGCATTATGCGTAGCACTGGTTTCGGGGACATATGCGTTGCTGCTATTTGTTACATCTCCACTATCACTACAGTTACTAGATAGTTTCGGTGTCACATTATTAGTAGACCGATTGAGCGGCTACTTTATATTGACTAATGCCTTGGTAACGGCAGCGGTGATTCTTTACTGCTGGCGCAGTGGTAAGACAGCTTTTTTTTACGCACAGATTATCATCCTACATGGCAGCCTCAATGCTGCGTTTGTCTGTGCGGATTTTATTAGTCTATACGTGGCGCTAGAGGTAATTGGTATTGCGGCATTTCTCTTAATTGCTTATCCTCGAAGCGATCGCTCGATTTGGGTTGGCTTGCGCTATCTGTTTGTCAGCAACACGGCAATGCTGTTCTATCTAGTTGGCGCAGTACTGGTCTATCAGGTGCATCATTCATTTGCTTTTGCCGGTTTGCGTGGCGCACCAATCGAAGCACTTGCCCTCATCTTCTTGGGACTCTTGACAAAAGGAGGAGTCTTCGTGTCGGGCTTGTGGTTGCCGTTAACCCACTCCGAATCAGCAACGCCAGTATCAGCAATGCTGTCGGGAATTGTGGTAAAAGCTGGCATTTTTCCGATAGTGCGGTGCGCCCTGATGTTTGACGAGGTGGATGCGATCGTCCGCATTTTTGGAGTTGGGGCAGCGCTGCTAGGAGTACTCTATGCAATCTGGGAACAAGACAACAAGCGCACGTTGGCGTTGAGTACGATATCGCAGCTAGGCTGGATTCTTGCTGCACCTGAAGTAGGCGGCTTTTATGCACTGGCGCACGGGCTGGTTAAATCGGCGCTATTTCTGAGCGTGGGTACTTTACCGAGCCGAAATATCAAGGAACTGCAACACCAGCCAATCGGTACTGCAATCTGGATTGTCTTGGTCGTAGGTAGCCTCTCAATTTCCGGCTTTCCCCTATTGGTTGGCTTTGGGGCGAAAATGTCAACCCTGAACAACGTGTTGCCCTGGCAAACAATCGCCATGAATGTTGCGGCTATAGGAACGGCAACAGCATATGCCAGATTTATCTTTCTACCCCATCAGCGACAAGAGAGACAACAGGAAGTTAATTATGGTTTCTGGGTAGCGGTAACGCTGTTAATCGGTGCATTGGTTGTGACAAACGTGCTGTATTACGAGGCGTATACTCTAGAGAATATCGTCAAACCACTCGCGATCGTTGGCGTTGGCTGGTTGGCATATTTGACGATCTTTCGACGGACAGTACTCAGGTTACCGCGTATGCTCGAACAATTCGAGCATCTAATTGGCGTGATGAGTTTGATGTTAATCCTACTTTTCTGGATGGCGTGGGCATGATTGGATATCTGAATCTCATACTACGACTGGCTATCTGGTTTTTGCTCACTGCTAATTTTAGTGTGGCAAATATCATCATCGGCGTTGCTGTTGCCTTTTTATTGCCAGGAAGCCCCAAATCGCGAGCAGCTTTAAAAGACTGGCTGCGGGCGCTGGGTAAGATCCTCATAGCAATTCCACAGGCATATGTTGAGGCATTTGAAATCATTTTCCGTCCCCATACTCAAGAAGAAGTCACCTTAGAACGAGTGCCACCGCGACGGACACCAGGTCTGATATTTCTAGATATTTTCCTGATTACCTTTACGCCAAAAACCATTGTCTTGAAATACCGCGAAGACGGCTGGTACGAAGTCCATCGAGTGCGACGGAGGAAAACATGAATCTGGTATTGATTGCAATGATTCTGGCTCTGCTGATCCCGATTTACGTCGCATGTAAGGATGGCAACATTTGGCAAACTATGTTGGCATTTGCCAGTATTGCGACAAAAACATCAGTCACGATCTTAGTCGTATCCGTCTTGCGCGATGACTGGTCGATTGGTGTGGTAGGAGTCATTATTCTCAGCGTGGGGAATGCTTCACTGATGCTGCTGGCACAAGTGATTAAACGAATGAGCGATTTATTAAACGAGTAATATGGCAATCGACGTGTTGAGTTATACCTGCATGGGTATAGGAGTATTTTTCTGGTTTTGGGGAACCTTCCCCCTGCTAGGCAAGCGATCGCTATTATTTAAACTGCACGGTCTTTCAGTTGCAGATACACTCGGATCGATGAGTATCATCATCGGGCTACTGCTAAAAAGACCCAGAGAATCGCCGTTACTGATCCTCGCCATTATTTCCTTGGCGATTTGGAATACAGTGCTGGGGTACGTGTTGGCATACTGTTCCAGTAGCAGGGGTAGCAATGATGGATAGCTATATCTATGTCTTAGTGGCTCTGTTGCCGCTGTCCGCTGCGATGGTCGTCTTTCAGGTCAATCCATATCATGCCTTGGTGATTCGCGGCATTTTGGGAGCCGTGGCAGCAATGGTCTATGCAGTTTTGGGGGCGGCGGATGTGTCTTTGACCGAAGCATTAGTCGGTACAATGCTAGCGATTACTCTCTATGCCGTGGCGGTGCGATCGTCAATGGTGATGCGTCTAGGCGTACTTGCAGAAGGAGCGATCGCGACAGATAGCGAAGGCAATCGCCATTTTGGGCAACTGCTAGATGACTTACGGGCAATTTTGGGCAAACGTCACATGCGACTTGAGTTAGTGACCTACAAAGACCAACAGGATTTGCACCAAGCGCTGATGGAGAAAGAAGTACACGCAACTTGTACGCGACCCGAAGACATAGATTGCACAACGCCTGATGCGGAAAAACAACCCTACCATACCGTCACCAGAGTGCAGCGGATCTATGACATCATACAAGCCGAACTTTCATCACCTGCAACAAGCATTACCTATGTCAGCATTCCAGAGGAGAAACATTCATGAAATGGGTCTACATTGCCGCAGGAATAGCTTTGTTTGTCAAAATCCTCATCATGTCCAATCCCGCACCGGATTTCTCGCTGTCAATTGTCGAATCAGTTGTACGAGATAGCGGAGTACCCAATGCGGTTTCAGGGATTATTTTTAGAAATCGACTGTACGACACCATTTTTGAGGTGGTCGTATTTACGATCGCCATTATGGGCGCTCATTTTTTGTTAGCGAACGAACAGCCATCCGCTAAAGTCTATCGTTTTACAGATCAGCCATCAATAGTACTGGCGCGATTAGGGGCGACAATTGCAGCTTTAGTGGGGATTGAACTGGCGATTCGGGGACATCTCAGCCCAGGCGGCGGTTTTGCGGCTGGGGTAGCGGGAGGAACGGCGATCGGTCTGGTGGCAATTACTTCATCACCAGAGAAGATGCAAAGTATCTACAAGCGCTGGCACGCTGCTACATGGGAGAAAGTTTCGGTGCTGATTTTCGTCCTCTTAGCGGCAATAACTCTGTCTGGATTTGAACTACCGCACGGAGAGTTGGGCGCACTTGTCAGCGGCGGAGTAATTCCGCTACTTAATATCCTGGTAGCCGTCAAAGTCGCCTTGGGTTCTTGGGCAGTTATATTAGTTTTTATTCGTTATCGCGGACTGTTGTAAATGGCTATTAGGGTGCGTTAATAACGCACCCTACTCGATCTAATTCAATCTACAATTTTGAAATAGCTTGCCTTCAGATTCAGAGAATTTGGATCGACACCTTGAAGAATAGCAATCAGATCTGGTGATTGTCCTGGGCTATTTACATATATACCCGTTCCTTGAGGTAATCCTACTGGTGCAGCACCCAGACTATATCGAACTTCTATAGCGCGATCGTGCCTTAGATCGCCCTCCCATTTGTTGAGTTCGATCGCGTCTTCATTTTTATTAAAGTCTGTAATTAGACCGTAATTACGGTTGTCACCTCGATAGAGCGGTTGCATTTCGCCATAAGACCTTCCACCCAAGACAAAAGTATCTGCCCCTCTACATCCAGTCATGACATCGATTTCGTCTGTTCTGCTATGGTGAAAAGCGCCTTGAATTCTGTCATTGCCAGCACCCCCATTTATAGTATCGTTCCCAAACCAGCCGAACAATTCATCGTTCCCATTTTCGCCATATAAATAGTCATCATTAGAACTACCATTGATATAGTCATTCCCACTACCGCCAAATATAAAATTAGTGCCGCTGTCAACGTCATTCCGGGCAACTAAAATGTCATGACCATTACCACCAAATATGACATTGCTACCATTACCACCGTCGATCTTGTCGTTACCGTCTCCACCTTGTAACAGGTCATTACCATCGTCACCGTTCAATATATCGTTACCTGCTTGTCCAAAAATGGCATCATGTCCTGCTCCACCGAATATAGTATCGCTATCCGTTGTACCGAATATGACATCATTTTTATCTGTACCAACTAATGCCTTGTCTATACCAACAGCTACGCTCATATCTAATTCTCTACAAACTTAGATCGATCTCTCGATTTATCTTGTTAGTCAAGAGACTTTGCCAATTTATCTCAAGCAGACAATGGCATGACTCTCGAAAATTAGAATGGACGTAGTTTCATCTAAAACTTTCAAATGTTTATATATCTATAAAAAGTCAGAATTATGATAGGGTAAGCAATGCCCGCCCTACTCTTTATTTGCGTGAAAGATTGTGAATTAAATTGCTTTTAACTTGTCAGAGAGCAAAATAAATTTATCAAAAGATTTAATTTAGATAAAATTAGTATTAAGCCTTACCCGCGATCGCCTCTAAATGCGCGTTCAAGGGCATGGCAGCAACCCTCACCTGTAATCGATCGTGAAACAGCGAGCCTTACTGCTAGTCAATCGTCATGCCCGTCACGGACAGCAGCGGATTGCTGCTGCCATAGAACAGTTACAGCAGTTAGATTTAGATTTATTAGAAAAGCCAATAGAACATCCTCGGCAGTTAGCCGAACTGATCCGCTACTATCGCCATCAAGTAGACTTAGTAATTATTGGTGGTGGAGATGGGACGCTCAACGCGGCAGTAGATGCATTAGTCGAGACTAGATTACCTTTAGGAATATTACCTCTAGGGACTGCTAACGATCTAGCTCGAACTTTAGAAATTCCCAATTCTCTACCTGAAGCGTGTGAGATTATTGCGAGTCAAAAAGTCCGTTGGATTGACTTAGGTTGGGTGAATGGCAAGCATTTTTTTAACGTTGCTAGCCTCGGTTTGAGCGTCCAAATCGCTAAGAAACTGACGAAAGAGTCTAAACGTCGATGGGGAGTTTTAGCCTATGCAATGGCAGCAATTCAGGTTCTCTGGCAATCTCGACCCTTCAGAGCCGAAATTCGGATTAATAATCAAGATGCGATTCGAGTCAAAACCGTACAAATTGCCGTTGGTAACGGACGCTACTACGGTGGTGGCATGGCAATCACTCATGATGCGGCGATCGACGATCGCAGGCTAGACTTATACAGTCTGGAATTGCGTCACTGGTGGCAGATGATCCCTTTATTACCCGCAATGCGTCAAGGTAGGCATACAGCCTTACCTGGAGTCCGTACCTTGCACGGTCAAAAAATCCGTGTTGCGACTAGAAAACCCCGTCCCATTAATACCGATGGAGAAATCACCGCTTACACTCCCGCAGAATTTCGCGTCATTCCCCAAGCAGTAGCAGTTTTAGTACCAGATTAGTACTAAAGCGATCGAGTAAGGAAAATTAAGACAGCAAAGAGCAGCGAACAATGGCACAAGTATTGAGTGTTTTTATTTCTAATTTACGACTTACGACTTACGACTTACGATTTAGCTAACATGCATTTAAAATTTTCACACGATATTAAATCTTTACTAGAAAAACTATCTCAACAACCTTTAACTTTAAGCGATATTTTGGCAGGAACTTCAGAACGAGGTTTTAGTCTTGTTATTGCCTTACTTGTCTTACCATTTTTATTCCCTCATCCGCCTGGTTTTACTGGCATACCAGGAATAGCTTGCTTAATTTTATCCCTACAAATGGCATTGGGAAGGCGATCGCCTTGGTTACCGAAAAAAGTTGCTCAATTCAAATTTCCTCGCTGGTTTGCCCAGCAATTGTTACAAAACTTGAAAAGGTGTACCAGATTGCTAGAAAGAATCGTTCGTCCTCGCATGTTGAAAATAGCGGGAAATCCTTATATTTGGCAATTTAACGGGTTTTGTATTGCTTGGTTAGCTATTTTATTAATGTTACCAATTCCACTGACAAACTCTTTTCCAACTATTGGTATTTTAGTACTGGCAGTAGCAACACTAGAAGATGATGGATTATTGATGTGTGTTAGCTATATATATACTATTGTCATTACCTTAATATTTGCCTTTTTAATTTACGCTCTTTGGCGAGGTTCTAGTTTATTACCGAGTTTATTTCAATAGAAAAATGTAGAGACGTTACATGTAACGTCTCTACATTTTTAGGTCCAAGTTTTTATACCAAAATACAACCTGCCCTTGGAGGTAGATTCAAATTCATTTGCGATCCATCAGCAATAGACTCAATTTCTGCACTCCCAAATAACAACTTGCTGGGGTGCGATCGCAACTTACTTGTGTCTAAACTAACTTGTGCCGAGTCAGTACCAGTATTGACAGCTACGACAATTTCTTCTGAGCCTAAAGTTCGCGCAAAAACATAAACCAAGCCCTGTGCGTGTAACACTTGATAATCTCCCGTACGCAAGGCAGGATATGCATGGCGTAAGGCAATCAACTGACGGTGGTATTCGAGAATTTCCCGATCCCAAGTGGCTTCGATAGGGAAACCCCGCCGAGAGTCTGGATCGATTTTGCCTGGTAAACCAACTTCGTCACCATAGTAGATGCTAGGAGCGCCAGGAAATGTTAATAGCAATAGGGTAGCAAGTTCAACACTAGGGCGATCGCCTCCTGCAATCGAAATTAGTCTCGCCGTGTCGTGGCTGGCGAGTAAATTCAACTGCGTTAACTGAATTTCCCAAGGATACAATTGCAGCAATTCTTGCATTTTTGTGGCATATTCAGCCGCAAACAGGGGTGGATAGGGATAGTAGGAACGGTCTTGTACTTGTGTCATATCCACGCGATCGCCAGCCGTAAAAGCGATTGTCGGTGCGGCAAACAAGTAATTCATCACGCCGTCAAATTGCGTGCCGTCTAGCCATTCTCGCGAATCTTCCCATACTTCACCGACAATATAAGCATCGGGGTTGATGGCTTTGACGCGATCGCGAAACTCTTGCCAAAAACCAGGAGTTCTAATTTCAAACGGCACATCTAACCGCCAGCCGTCGATGCCGAATTTCAGCCAATATTCGGCAATCTCCATAATGTATTCTCGCACTTCTGGGTTATCGTGATTGAACACGGGTAAAGCGCGATTTCCCGCCCAGCCTTCGTAATTAGCAGGGCGATCGCCATCATAAGGACACAAGGGCCATTTTTCAATCTTGAACCAATCTACCCAAGGAGAGTAGGGACCATTTTCGAGAATGTCGTGAAAAAAGAAAAAGCCCCGACTGGCATGATTGAAGACTCCATCCAAAACAACCTTAATATCGCGGCTGTGACAAGCTTCTAGCAATTCTTGAAAAGCTTCATCTCCGCCTAACATCGGATCGACTCGATAGTAGTCGTGGGTGTGATAGCGGTGATTGCTAGCAGATTGAAAGATCGGGGTGAAGTAGATGGCGTTAATGCCTAACGTTTGCAAATAATCTAATTGCTCCATCACACCCCAGAGATCGCCACCCTTATAACCTTGAAGAGTGGGCATTTCTTCCCATTCTTCCCAAGTAGCGTTTTTTAACAGCCGCTTGCGGGGTTGTTGACTCTTAGCAAAGCGATCGGGAAAAATTTGATAGAAAACAGCGTGTTTTACCCAGTCTGGGGTGGTAATCTCCATAGTCACTTTCTAGCCCTTCATTGACAAGGTACAAATACTCTCCATTCTGTGGCTCTAACCAGGGGGTGAATGTCGCGATCGCTTTTTGACAGTTATCAGTGACTAGTGGCTAGTGGCTGGTGGCTAGTAGTAAATAGGGTTGGGGGAGCCAGTGCGGTCTTGGGGGTGGCGCTATCGCGGACTTCGTCGCCCCCTATGAGCAACTGGCGCTATCGGGGTGTGGGGTGTGTAGGAAGTGTGGGGTATAGAGAATTTTGAATGCGCGAATTGTTTTGCTCCCTCTGCTCCCTGCTCCCTACTCCCCGCTCCCTAAAGATGGGGAAAACTACGACTAGCGGTAGCACCACACCAAATTTTACGATAATTTTGGAGTTTGGGAAGTGCGATCGCTGCTGCTCAACTGCTCTATGCCTGCCAAAGCCGAGCTAACCGCGATCGCCCCAGACTCCCAGGAATTCTTCATGTGTAGTGCTGATAAATTTCTGCCTCTAGATTCTTAACAACTTTTACACCTAGTCCTCTACACTAATTTTGGGAACGAAAGGCAGTCGGGAGGAATTTGTGAAAAAAGTACTAGGAATTATTCTCGGTGGCGGTGCTGGAACTCGTCTTTATCCGCTGACTAAGCTACGAGCTAAGCCAGCCGTACCATTAGCAGGGAAGTACCGCTTAATCGATATTCCTGTCAGTAATTGTATTAACTCAGAGATTTACAAAATATACGTTTTAACACAATTCAACTCGGCTTCACTCAATCGCCATATTGCCCGTGCATACACCTTTTCTGGTTTTACTGAAGGCTTTGTAGAAGTCCTGGCAGCTCAACAAACGCAGTACAGCACTAACTGGTTCCAGGGTACGGCAGATGCAGTGCGTCAGTATCTTTGGTTGATGGAAGAGTGGAACGTGGACGAATATTTAATCTTGTCGGGAGATCACCTCTACCGCATGGACTATCGCCAATTTGTCGAGCGTCACCGCGAAACTGGTGCTGATGTGACTCTTTCTGTGATCCCGATCGAACAACGTCGCGCTTCTGACTTTGGCTTGATGAAAATTGACAGTGCGGGACGGGTAATCGACTTTAGCGAAAAACCCAAAGGTGATGCACTGCTGAACATGCAGGTCGATACTACAGTATTGGGGTTAAATCCAGAAGAGGCGAAGCAAAAACCATACATCGCTTCAATGGGGATTTACGTTTTTAAACGCGATGTCTTAATCAAGTTGCTGAAAGAAGCGCCAGAACAAACTGATTTCGGGAAGGAAATTCTGCCAGCTTGTGCGAAAGAGTACAACATTCAAGCCTACTTGTTTAACGATTACTGGGAAGACATCGGAACGATTGAGGCGTTCTACGATGCTAACTTATCGTTGACAAAGCAACCCTATCCAGCTTTTAGCTTCTACGAGGAAGAAGCACCAATTTACACTCGCGCTCGTTACTTGCCTCCTACTAAAATGATGGATTGTCAGGTAACAGAATCAATCGTTGGCGACGGTTGTATTTTGAAAAACTGTCGCGTACATCATTCAGTCTTAGGCGTGCGATCGATTATCCAAGCAGGCTCGATTGTAGAAGATGCGCTACTCATGGGGGCAGATTTCTACGATCCCCATATAGAGGAAAGACAAACAGTTTGTGCAGATGGTGAAATCGAGAACGTTCCTCTGGGAATTGGTGCTAACACCATTATCAGACGAGCAATTATTGACAAAAATGCCCGGATCGGTTGTGATGTCCGCATCATCAACAAAGACCGGGTTGAAGAAGCAGATCGAGAAAGCGAAGGCTTCTATATCCGCAGTGGCATCGTTGTCGTGCTGAAAAACGCCGTGATTTCCGATGGGACAGTTATTTAGTGGTGAGTGATGCGTGGTGAGTGATGAGTGGAAGAATTGAAAATAATTTTCTACTCGTATAATGTGTAGCTTCTTTGTTCCCCCTTAAAAAAGGGGGGCTAGGGGGATCTTTTCATGAGTGAGGTAGTTCTGCGATCCTCCAACTTCCTTAAAAAGGGGGCATTAGATCAGTCGTACACGGGTTTACTCTTTACTCCCTACTCTCTAATTCTGCTCGTTGGTTTACCAGGGAGTGGAAAATCTACTTTAGTAGGACAACTGGTAGCAGCAGACTCAAAGCTACAACCCATATCAACTGACAAAATTCGAGAACGCCTATTTGGGAATGAGGTGATTCAGGGGGAATGGTTGCTAGTTTGGCGCGAGGTGCAACGGCAATTTCAAAGGGCTGCAATTCAAATTTCGCGCGGCGAAGTCAGTACGGCAATTTACGATGCAACTAATGCCCAACGCAGACATCGGCGAGAAGTCATCGTTTACGCTCGTGCTGCGGGGTTCAAGCAGATTGTAGGACTTTGGGTCGATACTCCTGTATGGTTATGTCTAGCGCGAAATCGACGGCGCGATCGCCAAGTCCCTGAAGAGGTCATATTACGGATGCATCGTCAGCTGCGCGATGCGCCACTGAGTTTATCTGAAGGGTTAGATTGTTTGCTGCGTTCCAGTCAATTATCTGTTTGCACTTCAGCCGCTTCACCAAGTTAAGGTAGTAGGAACGCACACCGCACGCTCCTATTAAGTCTAACTAGCTGTAAAAGGGTCGAAAGCTTCTTTCTCTTCTTAGCGGACGATTGTATGATTCCTCAATCCAAGTTCTCACTTCATTTTCTGAGTTAAAATCAAACGTTTCGCCTGTTATCGGGTCGTAAAGCTTCCACAACGAACGACCTATTTTATCTTCGGTTTGCCACACTCGCATTTCTGCATTGTGACTCCAAGCGGTAACGAGCGATCGCCACATCTTTTTCAACCACGATCTGCGAGTTGGTCGATTGTGTTGCGGTTCTGGTTTGTAGTTGTAAATTTGTTCTAGTTTTTGAATGTTTTGTTGATAATTCATCACGATCTCGCCTCCTGAAGGAATCAGGTCATTATTTCGCGTGCGTTCCTTCTGGATATTTCCTTACTTCCGTCTCTCTCAGCATCCGGTGAAGAGTGTTTTTAAGAGAGATGAACGATTTATTTTCTGTATTTATTGTAACTAAATTTTCTGAAAATCGGTTGAAATCTTAGTTCAATAGTCACGAAATTCTGACAAAATAGCGAACAAGCATGAAATTACTCCTCGCAGCTTCAGATTCTTCTACATGATTTCTGCTTTCATAGCGGCTTTCAATTGGGTAAAACACGCAATCGAGAATTGCTATCAAGAGTGACTTGTATCGATCTACACAGAACAAAAGACGATAATTGTATACAGTATTCAAAATTATGTAACTGACTTAAAAGTTAGCATTACTATTGCTAAGCTACTGCAAGTATTTGGCGCGATCGCACTAACTTTTGACTCCTAACTTTTGACTTTTGACTTGCTACTATGAACTATACCTTTGATTTTTCAGTGATTTGGAATAACATAGGTTTGTTTACGGCGGGAGCATTTGTCACCATTAGGTTATCGTTAATTGCGATCGCCTTTGGATTGATTCTTGGCATCGTAGGAGCGTTATTTAGAACCTCTGAAAATCGGTTTTTGAATTGGTTAGCGATCGCCTATGTTGAGGCTATCAGAAATACGCCATTTTTAATCCAACTTTTCTTTATATTCTTCGGATTGCCGAATTTAGGTATTAAGCTAACAGCAGAACAAGCAGCAATTTTATCATTAGCTGTCAACTTTGGAGCTTATTCTACAGAAATCGTCAGAGCAGGTGTAGAAAGCATTCATAAAGGGCAAGTTGAAGCAGGCTTGGCACTAGGATTTAAACCCTTATCGGTGTTTCGCTATATTGTTTTAACTCCGGCATTATCAAATATTTCTCCAGCTTTAGTTGGTCAAATTATTCTTGCGGTTTTATTTACTAGTGTTGTCTCTCAAATTGCAGCTGAAGACTTGACATTTGCTGGGGACTATCTGAATTCCAGAACTTTCCGCAGTTTTGAGATTTACTTCACGATTTCTCTCATTTATCTAGCTATTGTTTGGTTAATTAAAGGATTAACTTACGCTATAGAAAAACGGTTTTTTGAATTTGCTAAATATAGACGCTAATCCATGACATATTTATCGTGTTTTGGCTAGTGTACGGGCGGGTTTATCAAACACTTAAGACTACGGCAAATATTTACGATAAAAACCCGCCCGTACAAATGCATCACTTTTGACTTTTAACTTTTGACTTTCTAAAAATGGATGAATTTACTATACCAATCATTTTGAAAAACCTCATAATTGCAACCCAATGGACGTTGATTTTATCTGCGATCGCATTTATCAGTGGTGGAATTATTGGTTTTCTCGTGATGTTGATGCGGATTTCTCCGAACCAGTGGATTCGAGGCATTAGTTGGATTTACATTGAGTTTTTTGAAGGAACGCCGCTATTATTACAATTGTTTCTTGCCTTTTTCGGACTCTCTGTGGTTTTCGGAGTTAATTTGTCACCTTTACAAGCAGCAACTTTAGCTTTAACGGCTTTTACTAGTTCATTTTTAGCAGATATTTGGCGGGGTTCTGTAGCTGCTATTCCTCAAGGACAATGGGAAGCAGCATCAGCATTAGGTTTTGGCTATTTCAAAAAACTTAGATTGATTGTATTACCACAAGCACTCAAATTATCGATCGCACCAACCGTAGGATTTGCCGTACAAGTTATCAAAGGAACTTCTTTGGCTTCTGTAATTGGCTTTACTGAATTATCTCGCGCTGCGGCGCAAATTAATAATGTGACTCTGCGATCGCTATTAGTATTCTCACTTGCAGGTTTGATTTATTTCTGCTTGTGTTATCCCCTTTCTATTTTAAGTCAAAATTTAGAACGAAAATTAACATACAAAGCTTGAAAAAATCAGTCTAACGGCTAGTTCCGACTCCCGATTTCCTATTTACCTCAAATGAACGCGATTCCTAAAAAGTGGCTGCAATTCATCACGCTGTTTTTGGCAAGTTTATTAATGACGGCGAGTATTGCTGCTTGTAACTCGTCAGAATCATCTTATGTCAAATCGATGTCAGTGACATCTGGTACTGCGTCAGCTACTAGCCTACCTGGTGTAAATTCTAGAACAACGCTAAAACAAATTCAATCTACTGGCAAGGTACGAGTTGCTGTTCCAGATGATTTTCCCCCGTTTGGTGCTGTGGGACCAGATATGCAAGTGCGCGGCTATGACATTGATGTAGCACGGGAGATAGCTAAAGGTTTAGGGGTCGAGTTGGAATTAGTCCCCGTGGTTGGTAATTACCGAATTCCGTTTTTGCAAACAAATCGGGTAGATATGGTAATTTCGAGTTTGGGTAAGAACAAAGAACGAGCCAAAATTATTGATTTTTCCATACCATATGCTCCTTTTTTTTCAGGAATTTATGGCAGACAAAATGTTAAAGTTGCTTCTATGGAAGACTTGAAAGGTCGTACCGTAGGTGTTGCTCAAGGCTCTTTAGAAGATTTAGAACTGTCTAAACTACCTACTGGAACAGTTAAAATGAAACGTTTTGCTAGTAACAGCTTAACGGCATCAGCATTAGTATCGGGACAGGTAGAACTGATTGCAACTGGCAACGTGGTAGCGGCTAAATTAATGCGAGATAACCCCGATAAACAAATCGATCGCAAGCTTGTGCTGAAGAATTCTCCTTGTTACATTGGCGTACGACGTGGTGATACCGATCTTTTACAAAGAGTTAATGCGATTATTACAGATTTGAAAACATCGGGAAAGTTGAATAGTTTTTCTCAGAAATGGTTGGGAGAACCTCTGGCAGAATTGCCTACTGTATAAAAAGTCAAAAGTCAAAAGTTAAAAGTCAAAAGTTAAAAGTCAAATGTATAGTGGGCATTGTCCACCATGCAAATAGATATAAATAGTTAATGGGAAAAGTATCAGTTTATGGCATACTCTCACTCCGAAATAAGTTCAAGTAATATCGCTAGTACTGACTTAGAGCCAATTGTTATTGCTAGAAACGTGGAAAAGTGGTATAGCAATAATTTCCACGTTTTGAAAGGCGTTAGCCTGACAGTTAATCGAGGTGAAGTCGTGGTTTTAATGGGACCATCTGGTTCGGGTAAATCAACTTTTATTCGGACTTTCAATGGTTTGGAGCCTTATCAAAAAGGTAGCATTGAAATTGATGGAACGAAGATTTCTCATAATCTCAAAAATATCGAAATCGTACGTCGAGAAGTAGGAATGGTGTTTCAACAATTTAATTTATTCCCTCATTTAACTGTACTAAAAAACGTGACTCTCGCTCCAATTCATTTGCGCGGAATGACAAAAAGCAAGGCTGAAGAAATGGCGATGCAACTATTAGAAAGAGTCGGAATCGACCATCAAGCAAATAAATATCCAGGTCAACTATCTGGCGGACAACAACAGCGAGTGGCGATCGCGCGTGCTTTAGCAATGAAACCAAAAGTCATGTTATTTGACGAACCAACATCAGCTCTCGATCCAGAAATGGTACAAGAAGTATTGCAGGTAATGCGATCGCTGGCTAATTCTGGGATGACGATGGTTTGCGTGACTCATGAAGTTGGTTTTGCTCGCGAAGTTGCCGATCGCGTTATCTTTCTAGCTGATGGTTATTTAATAGAAGATACCACACCATCGGAATTTTTCAATAACCCAAAAGAAGAGAGAACTAAAAAGTTTCTGTCGCAGATTTTGCACTGAATTTCTGTTAAAATCCGAACGATACATCAGCGCGATCGCAAATTATATTTGCATTGATAAATATGGTAGGTAAACTTACTACACATGTCTTAGACACAGCTCAAGGTTGTCCCGCTCGACAAATGACAATTGAATTGTGGTTGGTTAGCTCAAATGGAGAAAAAACGCTATTAAAAACTATTCATACTAATAATGACGGTCGTACGGACTCACCATTATTAGTAGATGAAGAACTCAAATCAGGTATTTATGAACTAGTTTTTTCTGTCGGCGATTACTTTACCAAACATATAGAGAACCTACCTCAGCCAGCTTTTCTCGATCGCGTACCGTTACAATTCGGAGTCGCCGATCCTAATTCTCACTATCACGTTCCCTTACTCGTTTCTCCCTGGTCTTATAGTACTTATCGAGGTAGTTAAGCTTAATTTGGATCGCGCAAAGACGCAAAGGCGCAAAAGTGTTCTTTGCGTCTTTGCGTCTTTGCGTGACAATTCTTTTCTAGGTAACTTGATGATGATTTCTCTAACAGAACTGAACCAAATGAGCCAAGATGAGTTTGTAAAAACCTTGGGAGCAGTGTTTGAAGATACGCCCGCGATCGCTTATCATGCCTGGTACGAGCGACCGTTTAAAAACGTAGCGCAATTACATCAAACAATGGTAGATGTTGTCAGAACTGCCAGTCAAGACGCACAAATAGAACTCATTCAGGCACATCCTGACTTAGGTAGTAAAGCCAAAATGGCAATGGCATCGGTACAAGAACAAGCTGGTGCAGGTTTAGACCGTCTTACACCTGAAGAATACGATCGCTTTTTATCTCTAAACCAAGCCTATAAAAATAAGTTTGATTTTCCGTTTATTATTGCCGTTAAAAATCACACAAAAGATAGCATTCTTGCAGCTTTTGAACAACGGTTGCAAAATTCTATTGAAACAGAACGAAACCAAGCTTTAGCAGAAATTTTTCAAATTGCTAAATTTCGTTTAGATGCGATCGTATCACAGTAGGGGTGCATAACTATGCGCCCCTACCAATGTTTGATTTTTTAAAACTTAAACTGAGCGCGTAAATTACCTACATAAATATTAGGATTGTCACTGAAATTATTCGGATTGGCAATCAAATAAAACGCGGGAACTAGAGCAATGTTATCCGTAATTGGGTAATAGTAAGTTGCCTCAAACTCATATTGTACGCCGCCATCACCACCACCAGAAACTAAAAAGTTCCGACCGTCTAAAACAGCAAATGGTCTGAGATAGGAAAATGTTAACAATGCTCCTTCTTTACCTAAATCGGGAAAAGCTAATCCTGCTTGAATTGCCTGTACGTCAACTTCTCCATCCAGTCGTCCATCTGTAGTAGGTTTAACATTCGTACTCGCATAGGTATATCGTCCAAATAAACCAATGCCTTGAGTTACTAACCAATCAAAATTGAAGTTCCAAGTATCAGCTGTAGCATCTTCAATTGAACCGCCAAACCCATCATCGACAAAACCATAAATCGGTTCGCCAATTGCGCCACCTACCCGTCCGTTCACTGCTTGAATGTTAGAACGGTTGTAGAGAAATCTCAAGTTCAAATTCTTGCCAGGAGCAAAGGCTAATTCTGCTGTAATTGTGTTAGTTGGTTTAAATAAACCTTGACTAGGATTACTAGAAGTATTGAACGCAGAACCAGAAAGAAATTCTGTATTCTCGCCTAAATAACCAGCAGTTAATTTGAATTGGTCGTTAATTTCCCAGGCTACGACTGCTCCTGAACCTCTATCGACGGAATTAAGAAGAGTACTACCAATCGAGTTGTAGCTACTTGCTCCGGTTAAATATAGAGTGAAGCGGTTATTGTCAAAATGACGAAACCAGTTAACGCGAGGACCAACTGTAAATTGTAGACTTTCCCCAACCGGAAAACTATAGAATAATTCGCGCACGATGACATTATTATCCGCTCCCGTCACACCTTTTTGATCCGTGTAAGGTACGCCAAAGGTATTAAATAAACCAGCAGAAGCAAATGTATTTGCAGGAGAATTCCCATTCCCGGCTACGAGTTGGGTGACGAGGCTATCCTTACCTGTGAATGAAGTGTTGAAATTGAGGAAAAGGTAATCGCTGAAGGTAACATTAGGGTCATCGCTAATCGTCCGGCGTACAGGTCTACCATCAGCTCCCCGCGCCGGAACAAAAACACTGGTTCCCTCTGCTGTTATATCTCCATCGGCAAAAGCTCCAGTCACGTTGAGGAAGATATTAGCAGTGAGTTTTGTCGTCGTGGAAAATTGATTTGCTTCTAATTCTGCTGTTTGTGTTTCCAAAGCATCGACACGACGACGCATAGTCGCAATTTCAGCTGCAAATTCTGCTTGCAGAGCTTGCAAGGTGTCTAAGTCCTGTTTGTCTACTACATCGGCGCTGGCTGTAGCAATGAGTTCGTTGACTCTGTCTAAACAGGCATTCAACCCAGCCGCAAATTCATATCTCGTTAATGCACGATTACCGCGATAAGTTCCATCAGGATAGCCAGCAATGCAACCGTATCTTTCTACTAAAGATTGTAATGCTTGAAATGCCCAATCTGTAGGTTGTACGTCCGAAAGCTGAGATACAGATGTGACTTGTGCCATAATATCTGGATCGGTCTGAGATGATTCTAAATTATTCTCATTTGCCTCTACTGGTAGTACGCCGATTGAAAGACTTGCTGCTAATAAACGTAACCACAAAGTTATTTTAGCTGTCGCTTTTACTTGACAGAAAAAACCTGAATCCATGACTCCTCACACGCATAGCAAACTGGCAATAACAGATAGCAATCTGTCTTGCTCTAAACAATTTAAAAATTGAAAAAACAGATTTATAGTGGCGATCGCACTCTAGAATTAAACTCGATCCAATGTCGAGTACACATCCTTACTTTTAGCTTTCAAGACCCGATCGGCTTGCAAGCATACTGTATACGCTAGTGTAACTTGAGTGAAAAAATTGTAATTCCAACTACAAAAAAGTCTAGATCGCAGTACGAACTTTCGATCTAGACGCGATTGTTATTCTAGAAATCCCTAGCTCGAAAAATCTCCTTTGGCAGACGTTGAGAGATTTTAATTCATCAACAGCCAAAGTTTTTGCAGCGAACTGGTGGAATTTTCTTGTTGCTCGAATTCCTTGTTAGCCCAGCACCGTTCAATATACTCTACTTGTTGTTCGCGATCGACTAATTCATCGACAAGTAAGGAAATTAGGACTCGCCAAGCAAAGTCCAATCCTAACTTAAATGTAGAAGCTTTACCATCTGGATTGGGAATTCGGCTGGGAATGAGTTCTAATTGTTGGTAGTTTTCCCACTGAGAGTTGCTTGTTTGGCTGAGAGTTTTCACAATCGTCCTCCTCAATTAAAGTCATTGCAGGAGGCACTTCTAAACCTGTCACCACGACGCTTGACAATTACGCGAGTTAGAATTGCGCGGTTTGTGAGCGTATGTCCGAATCTTTTTCCGTGCCTTAAGATACATTTTTATTATATAACATGATGAACTCTTGTTACATATCTGTTTTTAGAAACATTTTTGCTCTGTCGGCTCTCTCTTTGAGCAGAGATAAAAGCTGTATTCAGCTAGCTCAAAACCTTTCTGGAAAAGAATTTCGATCGAAAATGCTAGTTTGAAATATGGCATGATTTTCTACTCTTCCAACTAGCTAATGCTCAACTCAGATGATGAGGAAATTTTTTATTCCAGCGTGGCGATCGAATACATTGTGCCACAGGGGAAAGAAGCTGTTTTTCTCAAATGGCACGATCGCTTAGTGAGTGCTGCCGCACATTACGAGGGGTTTACTCGCACAGATCTCTGTCCGCCTCTGGAATGTCGCGATGGAGTCGTCAAATGGTATTCCATCATGCACTTCGACACACCGACTCGGTTAAATCGGTGGCTGCAATCACGCGATCGCGATCGCGTGATGGAGTCAGGACGAGAGATTTTCCAAATTTACAAATTCAAGTCATTGACGACTGGCTTAGAGGGATGGTTTTCTCTCCAGTCTGGTATAGAGAAAACGAGTTTGGGTCTCCCAGCATGGAAGCAAGTCTTATCGGTAGTTCTGGGATTGTATCCCACAGTCATGACGCAATCGAGAGTATTTGCTGCTTTTGGTATCATGCAGTCTTGGTCGCCTGCTAGTTCGATGTTGGTGAATAACCTGATAACATCCTCAATTTTGACGTGGTTGGTGATGCCATTGGTAACGCGGTTCATGAGATTTTGGCTACAACCTGCTTTTCGTTTAAGTTCGGTTAAAACCGATTTAATTGGAACCGCGATCGCGTTGATTGCACTGGGAATGATGGCAATATTATTCGAGCAGTTGTCCAAATCATAAAACGCATTCATCGCACTTCGATCGCACCACTTAATATTTCAGATCCGCAGCAGGCTTGTGTTGTTAGAAGTTTTAGTATACTGTATACCATATCTATCGAGTTTATGTTTAGACTGCAATGCTCGATGCCTGCAATTTCCTGACTACGTGACAATCCTAGAAGTAATTTAACAATTCTAGACAGCGACCAAACGAACATTTTTGTAAATTGATGTTTTGTAGCCAAAAATACAGAATATTAAATCTGGAGACAATTTGTATTTCAATCGCTAAATAATTTTAAGTTGGCGAGTCAAGAGAGGAGAGATAAACGATCGTGAATTGTATTAAATAATGCAAAAACTCGCGAGAGAGTTGAGATTTAATGACAAATTAGTAGTAAAAATCGACTAAACTCCAGCAGGCGATCGTTGGGAAAAAAAGAGGCGATCGCGCGTGCATGACAATAACGAAAATAGTTTTATAAACCTCGCAAATAAGCGCTGAATTTGAGGAATCCTGATGGCAAAAGTGAGTGTTCAATCGACTCCGCAAACTGAGGAGCGCAACGCTGTAGCACCTGTCAATAGACTAATCTACGGACTGAACGACAAGCCTCCATTTATCGAAGCAGTGCTAGCAGCCATGCAGCACGTTCTAGCGATCTTTGTCGGTATTATTACTCCTCCGTTGCTGATTGCCAACGCTTTAAAGCTGAACCCAACTGACACTAGCTACGTCGTCAGTATGTCACTGTTTATTTCAGGAGTCTCGACATTCATTCAAGCTAGAAAAATTGGACCAATTGGTTCGGGATTGCTCAGCATTCAGGGAACTAGCTTCTCTTTTCTAGTGCCCATTATCTCCGCAGGGACAGCAGTAGTCGCAGCCGGAGGAACCCCAGAAAGCGCGTTGAGCTTAATCTTTGGCTTATGCTTCTTTGGCGCGTTTATTGAAATAATCTTGAGCCGCTTCTTACACCTAGTTAGAAAAATTATCTCTCCCCTAGTCACGGGTACGATTGTTTGCGTCATCGGTCTGACCCTGATCAAAACAGGGATTATCAGTATGGGTGGAGGGGTAGCAGCGCAAAGAAACGGTACTTTCGGCAGCTTGCAAAACATAGGCGTTGCCACATTGGTACTGCTGACCATCATCGTGCTGAACGTGAGTAAAAAGCCAATGCTGAGAATGGCTTCAGTTGTCATTGGACTGCTAGTCGGCTACGCTGTGGCAAGCGTGTTAGGCATGGTTAACTTCAGCGGTTTGGGAAATTTGCCGTTAATCGCCTTGCCAATTCCATTTCGTTACGGACTGAGCTTTGACTTTGCTGCTTTCGTGCCGTTCATTCTACTCTATATCATCACCACAGTAGAATCGATTGGCGACCTCACAGCCACATCAGCGGTATCTGGAGAGCCAATTAAAGGCGCGACTTACATGCGGCGAATCAAAGGGGGAATTTTAGGAGATGGTGTAAATTCTCTGATTGCGGCATTATTCAATACATTTCCCAACACGACATTCAGTCAGAATAATGGCGTGATTCAAATTACAGGTGTGGGTAGTCGCTATATCGGCTACTACATCGCAGCCATACTTGCCTTTTTGGGTCTATTTCCAATTGTTGGTGGGATCTTTCAAACCTTACCGCAAGCTGTGTTGGGTGGTTCCACAATTATCATGTTCGGCTCAATTGTTGTCGCCGGGATTAACATTCTCTCATCAGTAGAACTCGATCGCCGTGCGATGGTAATTGTCGGTACATCCTTGGCAATGGGGTTAGGGGTGACTTACACGCCGGAAATTGTTGATGCATTACCACTAGCAATTAAAAACGTTCTCTCTTCTGGAATTTCTGCCGGTGGACTGACGGCTATCTTATTAAATTGGTTGTTACCTTACGATCGAAAAGAAGAAGTTACCGAGCAGGACGATAGTAATGCTGACGAACTTGCAGAGTTAGAAGCATGAGCAAAATTCAAAAGTCAAAATTTTGAATTGTTTTGGTCGCTGAGTTAGGACAAGTTAGGTAGAGGCAAGTTACATAGGGGCAAGTTACGCAGGGGCAAAGTTACAATGTATAACCTCAAGGTTGTCATCATCGGTGCGGGAATTGGCGGTTTAACCGCAGGTATCGCTCTGCGTCAGGCAGGGTACGAAGTCGAGATTTATGACAGAGTCAAAGAACTGCGTCCGGCGGGTGCGGGAATTTCATTGTGGTCGAACGGTGTAAAAGTCCTCAACCGCCTGGGGTTAGGGGAAAAGATGGCGGCGATCGGCGGCTTGATGGATCGAATGCAATATCTTACCCTTAAGGGGGATGTATTAAGCGATATCGATCTGCATCCCTTAGTTGAGGAAGTCGGTCAGCGTCCCTATCCAGTCGCTCGTACTGACTTGCAACAAATGCTCTTGGAGGCTTATCCCGGCGAAGTCAAGCTAGAACATAAATGTATTGCAGTCGAACAAGACGAGAATAGCGTTACGGCAATTTTTGAGAACGGACATCGTACCACAGGCGATCTACTTATAGCAGCAGACGGAGTGCGATCGCTTCTGCGCACGTATGTATTAGGACAAGAAGTGCAACCCAATTACGGTCATTACGTCAACTGGAATGGTTTAGTTCCCGCCAGCGAAGATTTAGCCGCAAAAAATTCTTGGGTAATTTTTGTCGGCGAACACAAACGGGCTTCAATGATGCCAGTAGCAGGCGATCGCTTCTACTTCTTTTTTGATGTTCCTTTGCCTAAAGGTACTGTTTCTAGCCCCGAAAATTACCGCGCCGAATTGACAGAACACTTTCAAGGCTGGGCGCAACCCGTTCAAAATTTAATTCAGCGTCTCGATCCCTACAAAACAAATCGTTTAGAAATTCACGACGTGGGACCGATTGACCGGATGGTACGCGGTAGAGTTGCTTTACTCGGAGATGCCGCGCACGCTACTTGTCCAGATTTGGGACAGGGAGGTTGTCAAGCAATGGAAGATGGGTTGGTGTTAACTCAATACCTGCTCACAACAAATATTAGTATGGAATATGCCTTAAAACGCTACGAAGCAGACCGGAAAGAACGGACTAGCGCTGTAGTTGAAAAAGCCCGCAAACGCGCCGAAATGATTCACGGTAAAGAGCCAGAAATTACCCAAAAATGGTATCAGCAACTTGCACAAGAAGAACCAGCAGATGTTAGAGGTGCGATCGCTAAAGTGATTTTAGCTGGACCATTGCGTTGAGGGAATTCGGAATTAAAAACTCTTGACAAGATTTTTCCCTTAGAGCAAACTCAAGTAGCCTTTGAATATCTCGAAGAGGAGAGGTATTTTGGCAAAGTGGCGATCGCTTTCTAGTATTCCTGGCTGAGCTATGTTGAGAACGCTTTTCCGTACAATTGCACTCGCCGCCGTGCTGCTTTCTAATACCAGGGCGATCGCATCTCCTTTAACTATTGCCAGTTTAACTCCAGCGCGCGAAGAAACTCGCATTGGCTTACCGAATGGGTTTCAATACCCAAATGGCATTGCCCGCGCTAGTGACGGAACACTGTACGTGGGTTCAGTGACAAGCGGCAAAATTCTCCAAGTTCGACCAAATGGTAGAATTGAAACTTTCTTCCCAGGAAATAATGAAATATTTGCCGCTAATAGTCTGCGGCTCGACGAGCAACGCGGTATTTTGTGGGGAGCTTCATCAGACTTTTTAGGCGTGCGCGGTGCTGATGGCAAAGTCACTCGCCGTCCCCATCGGATCTTTGCACTCGATATTCGGACTGGTAAAGTGCTGCGGGTGGTTTTGATGCCAGATGGCGGCTTTGGTAATGACATGGCGATCGATCCCAAAGGTGGAGTTTACCTCACTGATAGTAATCGTCCTCGCATTTACTATCTTGCACCTGGAGCCAAGCAACTTCAGGTTTGGGCTGAAGACGATCGCTTGCGCTCTCAACCAGTTGGTTTAGCTGGAATTGCACGAGCAGCTAACGGTATCGTAGTTGTGGGGCTGTTCTCCGGTGGCAGATTATTCAAAGTGACTCCATCACCACAGGGAACGCAAGTAGACGCGATTTCGCTGCAACGCTCGATTGAAAATCCAGATGGTATGGTCTTTGCTCCAGATGGTTCGCTACTCGTATTAGAAGGAGCGATCGCCAGTGGTAACGGTCGTCTGCTCTGCATTCGTGACATTCTTACACCTGCATCGCAACCAAAAGCGATCGAAGTCTTAGCGGACAAAATGGAATCGCCCGTTAATTTGACTGTAGCAGATCGACAAATATGGGTGACAGAATCGCGCATTCGCCATCGTCTCATTCCAGGAAAAGAAACTGCCATTCCCGATCGCTTTTTTATCCGCCGTTTTACGTTACCGTCTTCTAAGACCACCAAGACTTCTTGGTTAAGATTCGATCCCCCCTAACCCCCCTTCAAAAGGGGGGAATAAAGCCCCCTTTTGAAGGGGGTTGGGGGATCGAGGACTATGCATCCCAACCGAGAAGAATTGCTTCTAATGAGGAGTAAAACATGGCAACATATCTAGTCACGGGGGCAAATCGCGGGATTGGTTACGAATATTGCCGTCAACTTAAAGCGCGAGGGGAGAACGTCATCGCGGTCTGTCGTGCCGTTTCGGATGAGTTAAAAGAACTAGGCGTACACATTGAATCTAAGATTGATATTACCTCAGATGCATGCGTCACCGAACTACGCGATCGCCTGCAACAAATGCCGATTGACGTGTTAATTAACAATGCGGCGATCGTCGAGCGCGTCACGCTGGAAAATCTTGACTTTGATAGTATCCGAAAACAATTTGAAGTCAATGCGATCGGTGCTTTAAGAGTGACGCATACATTCCTACCCCATCTCAAAGCAGGTTCCAAAGTCGTGATGATGACTAGTCGCATGGGATCGATCGCCGATAATACTTCTGGCGGTTCCTACGGCTACCGGATGTCCAAGGTTGCATTATCGATGGCGGGTAAGTCTCTAGCGCACGATCTCAAACCGTTGGGAATTGCCGTTGCTATTCTCCATCCAGGGTTAGTCCAAACCCGCATGACTAACTTTAGTGCATCTGGCATTACTTCTGAAGAATCGGTGCAAGGATTGTTAGCCCGAATTGATGAATTGTCATTAGATAATACGGGGACTTTTTGGCACAGCAATGGCGAAGTTTTGCCTTGGTAAACTCGCTCATGATGCCACCAATGACAAATGACCAATGACTAATCACAACGATAATGCCGATCCAACTCTAAAAACGTATGCAATAAAACATTCGTTCCTTCAGCACACTGTTCTGGCGAAGTAAATTCCGTTTCAGCATGACTGACACCCGCTTTACTCGGCACAAAAATCATCCCCATATCGGTGAAAGTGGCGAGTTCTTGAGCGTCATGGCTGGCGCGACTGGGTAGATGGGTGTAACTCAGCCTTAAATCTTCGCACGCTTGCGCGATCGCCTGTTGGATCTGCGGTTTTGCTAAGGCTGGCTCGTTCCGCAAACGAGGTTGTAAATCGATATAAGTCTGAGTTTCAACGGCGATCGTTTCAATCTCTGCTTGCAGTTGTGCCATTAAATTATCGAGATGCTGGCTGGATAAATCCCGAATATCTAAGCTCATCTTCACTAACCCTGGAATGACATTCGCAGCATTAGGTAAAACTTCCATCCAGCCTACTGTGGCTACCTGTTGTCCGCCTGGGGTATGCGCAATTTTATTCACTGCCAGTACAACTCTTGAGGCAGCTACCAAGGCATCTTGTCGCATCTGCATTGGTGTAGAACCCGCGTGGCTGGAGCTACCTTTAACGGTAATAATGTAACGTCTTTGCCCGACAATTCCTTCCACAACACCGATCTGCTTGCCAAGGCATTCTAAAACGGGTCCTTGCTCGACGTGCAACTCGACAAAAGCTGCGATGTCTGCGGCGGTGCGACGTGCTTCTGTAAGTCGCCTCCAATCGCCGCCAACCCGCGTCAAACAAGTTTGAATGTCTATGCCATCAACACGGGGATATGTCGCCGGATCGAGAATGACTCTACCGGACATTGCTTTACTGCCAATCATCGTCCCCTCTTCATCGGTGAAGACAATGACTTCTAGAGAGCGATTCAGTTGAATTTGCTGTTCTTGCAAAACTCTTACCACTTCCAAGCCTGCCAAGACTCCAAACGCACCATCATAGCGTCCGCCATTCGGTACGGTATCGATGTGGGAACCCGTTGCTAAGGCTGCTGCGTCGGGATATTTGCCGGGATATTTACCGATGATATTGCCAGCCGGATCGATCTTGACGCTCATCCCTGCGGCTTGCATCCATTGTTGCACCCGATCGCGAGCTTGCATATCCGTAGCGCTGTAAGCAATCCGCCGCACTCCTCCACCAGGCAAAGCGCCAATTTGCGCTAACTGTTCGATGCTCTGGATGAGGCGATCGCGGTTTATCGACAGTTGGGATAAAGTATCTACCATTGGCAATATCTCAGACTAGAGTATTTATTCCCAGACATTTATGTATACAGTATACTCTACTTTTAAACTGAGATTGTTAATTCAGGTACAAAATTGAGGAAATTCCAATATCGCTCTCCGTTTTTTCTCCTAATCCTTTCAAAAGTTAAATGAGATTGCTATAGTATTGATTGTTTACCAAACAATCGAACAAAATTTAGATTAAAAATCCTTTCCAACGTTAATTGAATTTCGTGAGGGTTGTGCTTAATTGCATTCTCGATCGGGTTACTAAACACTCGCCAAAGCTGGTTGGTATCGGCGTTCACAATAGGCAGATCGTCCGTGATGCAATCGATCGGTTGAATGCGTTTTTTGGTTAAATTGTGGTTTAAATTAATGAGGACTGAATCTACTAACGGCTTTAGTTGAGTCGGTTCGCAATGGAGAATAACACCTTGTGTTTCAGCAGTGTGAGCTTCGAGAAGAGAATTAATTAAGGCGAGCTGGCGATCGCTTCAAGCGTTCGTATAGGTACACTGACAGAATACTAATCGAGCAAGCACAGGCGAGTTGGATAATAAGTTCTCTTGAGTAAAGATTGCGGATTTTTGCATACTCAAGGGTAGCCAGACCAGTTATGGGATAAAAAATCGCATAATAGGCGATCGCTACCGCTTGATAGATAACATGTAACCGCCAATGCACTGGAACCAGCACTGCAAAAATGAGAAATAACAGGGATGGTGGTGTTTCAGGAAGACTGACGAAAGTGAAAATAATATGTGTAAGACTGCTCAAGGAACAGGCAAAAAGCAGAAATAGCGCTTCGGGATACCGTCGTCCCCAGATCGTTTTTTGCCCGATCGCACAAGCCAATAAAATGACAACAGCGCTGAGGTAGTAAACAATGGATGCAACTCTCCATCGCTCCGAGATCGATGCATCTCCATAGGTACTGAAGGCAACTGCTCTCAATCTCTCAAACTCAAACAAAACAGAGTAAAGACCTTCAGCCGATACGAGCGACTGCCAAAACAACGCTAACCATAGTCCAAGGCGCAATCGCTTTTGTAAAAATTGATGCCGCCAAGTCAAGTAGTCCGCTGAGTCTGGGCGTGATTTAAGGCGGGTCAACCAGTATTGAGCGTGTCGGCTGAGCCAGTGCCAAATTAATTGAATAAATTGCAACCATTGACCTGACTTGAGCGATCGCCCCATAAATAAATTTTAGAGATATTCAACTCCATGATGCTATATCACAATCTTCAGATTTGGAATTGACCGATCGGTTAGATCGGGCATCGATGCAAAGGCTGTCGTCCAAAGACCCTGACCGATTGGATGAATTTAAGATTAACCGATTGGTTTTACCAATTTGACTGGACGAGCGATTTGCAAGCAGTTACTCCATTCGTAGGATAAACACCAACACAAATAGCCCTAGAACGAATAGTCCAAAATACGAAACAGGATGTGACTGCAATGGAAACAAATACAAATCAAGCGCCTTTATTTCCAAAGCCGACTGGCAATTATGCCGTAGGAACAACTTCTCTTTACTTTAAAGATTCGGAGCGAGAAGAACCTTTCACAGAAGACCCCAACGACTTACTAATGACTATCTCACTGCTTTTTTCGATCGCTATCTAAAAAATCGAGAAAGTCCTCTGTTTGCTGACAGTTCCTTTCCGCTTCCAGAAGCCTATCCAGAAGTTATCGCCCAATCTTATCAGGGAGAAAATCTCCTGTCTGACAAAGATGGTGATGATGAGATCTGTGGTGGGCGAGAAAATGACTCCCTCTATGGAGGTGGAGGTAACGATGTCTTAAAAGGAGGCGATGGCAGCGATGCCTTACACGGAGGTGGAGGGGATAATTCTCTATACGGTGACAGTGGGAATGATTATTTATTTGGTCAGGATGGCAGCGATGCTTTACACGGAGGTAATGAGAACGATTTTCTGCATGGGGATGGGGGCAACGATGTATTAGAAGGGGACAACGGCGACGATACCCTAGTTGGTGCTGATGGCAACGATACGATGAGCGGCGGCAAAGGCAACGATACTCTCAGTGGTGGTGCGGGTAACGATCGCTTAAAAGACACTCAAGGCAACAACATTCTCTACGGCGACGCTGGCGACGATGAGTTGCGTGCAGGTCATGGAGATGACAAACTTGATGGCGATTCGGGTAACGATATCTTGATTTCTGGAGCAGGTGACGATCGCTTGAATGGGGGTACGGGCGACGATGTACTCCAAGGTGGTTCCGGGGTCGATCGCTTCTATTTGAGTAGCGATCGCGATATCATCCAAGACTTTCAGGATGGTCGAGATTTATTGGGGCTACTGACAACGAGCGATGGTCCTCCTCTCAGTTTCAGCGACCTTGATATTGTTCAAGTTGGGCAGAATCTTGAAATTCGCTGGAAGCTTGAAGGGTTGAACGATGTAGGAAGTCAGACGCACGTAACTATTCTCGAAGGGATTCAAGCTAGTCAAATTACAGTTGATGATTTTGTGCAAATAACACCCTAACCCTCTCGTAGATCTAAAGCAAAGCGCACAAGCGGAGTAACTTCAGCTTACTCCACTTGTTCTAGCCTAGCGCGATCGCACTCGCTACGAGATTCCCTCGATCCCTGCTCCCTGCTCTGTGCAAATAAACTTTTATCAAGAAATCCGAAATTCTTGTAACTTTAGTTGTTTTGTCATTTAATTTTCCATAGTTGGAGTATAACGTCATAAGAAAAATCAAAGATTGCCAAAGAAAAGCTAATTCCGCTAAAGGTGACATGGATAAGATGAGATGGGAGTAAATTTAACATGCAGCTAATGTGGGGAATTTTTACCTATACAGCGCTAATCAAAAGTTAGTAGGGAAGCCAATTGAGTAAAGAATAAAGACTTTTTACCTTTTACCGCGAGATCGGCTAAATCAAGATTAGTATTAGTATTCGCAAGGACAATTATGAGCAACCCTAGTCGAACACAAATTATGTTATGCATTTTTCAGCTAGGGCTGTAAATTTATATATCTGTATATTGGTATGGCACAAGAGTTTCAATTAAACAGCATCATTCCCACTCAAGAAATTCCGTCTCTATTGAGTCGCTATCAATTGCTACCGCAGTTGATGCGGGGAATTGCGATCGATCGCGCGATCGCTCCTTATTTTTGTACCGAAGCCGAACGCCAACAAGCAATCGAGCAGTTTGAGAGACAGTATCACATAAACGATACAGAGTCAAGAGCAGCTTGGTTAAAAAGAGCTGGCATGAGTGAAGCACAGATGGCAGAAGTCGCCGTGCGATCGCTCCTGATTGAGAAGTTCAAACAAGATACTTGGGGTGCAAAGGTCGAGTCTTATTTTATGAGTCGCAAAGCAGCCTTCGACCAAGTTATTTTTTCCTTACTGCGGACAACAGACGGTTTGCTGGCACAAGAAATTTACTTTCGCATCCTCGAAGGGGAGCAAACCTTTGCTGAAATGGCACAACAATACTCCAAAGGCTCGGAGGCAAACACAGCCGGAGTCATCGGACCCGTGCCATTAAGCCAACTCAATCCAACTCTTGCCAAAATTCTTTCCATCGGTCAACCAGGGCAGCTTTGGCGACCGACTCGGATCGAAAACTGGTTTACGATCGTCCGACTGGAAAAGTTGCTACCAGCTCAATTAGACGCAAATATGCGGCAGCGTTTGCTCAACGAAATGTTTGAAACCTGGCTGAACGAACAAATTCAGCAGCTCCAACCATTGCAATTTTCTTGGTCTTAGCGTTTGCCCGTAGCTAAATCAGACCCCGGACAGTATCAAGCCGATCGATCTGCAAATTCTGATTTTGGAATATTTTGACTTTTAACTTTTGAATTTTGAATTCGTCATGACAGCTACTATTTCTAGCTCTCAATTTCAGGCATTTCTCGCTCAAACAAATTTATTTCATCCGCTGCCAGCAACGACTTTACAGGAATTAGCAACGAAATGTCACTTGTGGCGCTATCGGATCGGGCAACCGCTACTCGTGCGGGAAAAAATGCCGACGCAGGTGTTAGTTATCTACCAAGGTACTGCTAGATTAATAGGCTACGATCGCCGCCAGCAAAGCCCCGTAAGTTTGGGTTTAGTCGAACCGAAAACCGTCTTAGGTTGGGCGGGTTTGATTCGCAACATTCCCTGTGAAACCGCGATCGCCTCTACGGAAGTCATTTGTATTGCGATTCCCGCCGCCGACTTTTTAGCGAGTCTTTCAACCGAACCGACTTTTGCCCAACACGTCAAAGTGCAATTTTCTCCTGCGGAATTGTGCGAACTCTTGAGCTTAGAACTCCAACGTCGCGCCGACAGTGCCACGAAACTGAAAGACTTGGTATTTCAACTGAGTCCGTCCGTTGAGGTACTGAATTTAGCCCCAGGGCAAGCAGATGGGACGCGATTGCGTGGCGATCGCACTTGGCTGATTAGTAGTGGAGCGGAGGCGATTGTCGGCAACCGTTTCGAGCTGAACGGTTCAGCCCCCACAATTACAGAGCCAGGGGTGCGGCTGCTGGGCGTGAAATTACCCCAGGAAATCGAACGAACTATGCCCGTCGTACTTGCTCCTACCGATCTAGAAGTTCCCTACGCCCCAGAACAACCCCCAGTAGCCCCAGCAACCAACACCAAATCCGTTAAATATCCCTTCGTGCGCGGACAGGGAGAAATTAGCGCGGCGATGGCTTGCTTCCAAATGTTGTGTCAATATTTGGGCGTATCGTGGCGACGGGACACGGTGCGGCGGGTATTGGAAAATCAGCAGAAATCTCTCGGAACAATTTCTTTGCAAAGCTGCGGCGCGATCGCCGAGATGTTGGGCATGAGCGCCCAATTAATTCAAGTCCCCAGCAAAGCGATCGCGCGGATCAAAACTCCTGCTTTAATCCGCTATCACGATAGCTTGGCAATTCTCTACGCCTGCGACGACAAAGAACTGACGCTTGCCGTTCCCGAAATCGGGATTCACCGTCAAACCCCTGCCGATTTTGCCCGTGCTTGGGGCGAGGGAGGGCAAGTATTGCTGTTACAAGCGCGTCCGGGGGAAAAGACGGAAAGATTTAGCTTGCGCTGGTTTTTACCGGCGATCGCCCACCATCGTGGCGTATTGATCGAAGTTTTGATCGCGTCATTTTTCGTGCAGCTATTTGGTTTAGCCAATCCCCTCGTTACCCAAGTCATTATCGACCAAGTTTTGGTCAACGGTGCTTTGGATACATTAAACGTCCTGGGAATTTTGTTGCTTGGGGTAGCGCTATTTGAAGCCTTGCTCACGGGAGTCAGAACTTATTTATTTGTCGATACCACGAACCGCATCGACATTGCTTTGGGTTCGGAAGTGATCGATCGCCTGTTACGTCTACCTTTAAGTTATTTCGATCGCCGCCGCGTCGGAGAATTAGCGTCACGTATCAACGAGTTAGAAAATATCCGCCAATTCCTCACGGGTACGGCACTGACAGTTGTATTAGATGCCGTGTTCTCGGTGATCTACATCGCTGTGATGCTCTTTTACAGTTGGATACTGACACTTGTAGCCCTGGCAACAGTCCCAGTCTTTGCCCTGTTGACAATTTTCGTCGCGCCCATCGTCCGCAAACAACTGCGGGTGAAAGCAGAACGCTACGCCGATACTCAGTCTTATTTAGTAGAAGTTGTTTCGGGAATTCAAACAGTCAAAGCGCAAAACATCGAACTTAAATCGCGCTGGCACTGGTACGAACGCTACGCCCGTTACATCAGCGCTGGGTTTAATACCGTGGTGACTTCCACTACGGCAAGTTCGGTGAGCGGATTTTTCAATAAGTTTTCTGGGCTATTACTGTTGTGGGTTGGGGCATATTTGGTGATTTCCCAACAATTAACCCTGGGACAATTGATCGCCTTTCGAATCATTTCTAGCTACACCACCAGTCCCTTATTGCGGTTGATTCAACTGTGGCAAAACTTCCAAGAAACTGCTTTATCGATCGAGCGTTTGGGTGATATTCTCGACGCACACCCAGAAGTAGACGAGGCAAACCGGGCGCAACTGCCAATGCCTGAAATTGAAGGGGCAGTCAAATTTGATGGCGTGTCTTTTCGCTTTGGCAACAGCGGTGTGTTTCAACTGACTAATGTAAATCTAGAATTTCCTGCGGGTACGTTTGTCGGGATTGTCGGGCAGAGTGGTTCGGGTAAGAGTACCCTAACGAAGTTGTTACCGCGTCTGTACGAACCAACCACAGGGACGATTCAAATTGACAATTACGATATCAGCAAAGTTGAGTTGTATTCCCTGCGACGACAAATCGGCATGGTGTTACAGGACACGTTGTTATTCAACGGCACGGTGCAAGAAAATATTGCTCTAACGAATCCAGAAGCGAGTTCAGAGCAAATTATTGCCGCTGCGAAAATTGCCGTCGCCCACGACTTTATTATGTCTTTACCCAACGGTTACAACACCAACGTTGGGGAACGGGGTTCGTCACTGTCGGGGGGACAGAGACAAAGGATTGCGATCGCCCGTACGGTACTGCAAAATCCCAAATTGCTGATTTTGGACGAAGCCACCAGCGCCCTCGATTACGATTCGGAACGGCAGGTTTGTCAGAATTTGGCAGAAGCATTTCACTCGCGCACCGTATTTTTCATTACCCACCGTCTCGCCACAGTCAAAAATGCCGATGCGATCTTGGTGATGGATAAAGGCGTGGTGGTAGAACAAGGCACTCACCAACAATTAATGGCTTTGAGAGGACGTTATTTCTGTCTCTACCAACAACAGGAATCGCAACTGTAAATATTCCCCTCGTGTAGGGGCGCTTTCTCTGTGCGCCCCTACATACGGATACCGCCATCGACAATAGGAATCGCAACTATGAATACCGAACCGTTAGCCAAATCTGAGGAACAATTTTTAAATTCATCAGTAGTACTTAACCGTCCTGCTTTGTGGTCGCATTTGTTTATTTGGCTGATTGTTGGCGCGACAACTTCGGCGATCGCCTGGGCAACATTTGCTAAACTCGATCAAACTGTAGTCGCAACGGGTAAATTAGAGCCGTTAGGGGCAGTTAAAGAAATTCAAGCTCCCACGGGGGAGTGGTACGAGAAATTCACGTTCAAGACGGTCAGAGCGTGAAAAAAGATCAGCTTTTAGTCACTTTAGACCCGACTTCACCTCAAGCTGACTTAGATTCTCTCACAAAAGTTCGCTCTAGTTTAGTACAAGAAAATCAGTTTTACGACCAGGCAATTAATAGTAGTAAACCTGTAATTTCTGGAAGTGCCGATCTGGTTTCTCTACTGAAGTTACGCGCCGATTTGATGTCGGAAAATCGCTATTTTCAAAATGTTTTAAAGGGTGGTAATATTGCTTCTGGAGAAACGACGGATTTTGCAAATAATCAAAGTCAATTATTGACAGCCAGTCAAAATGAAATTCAATCGAGAGTTGAGGCAGCGCGGAAGCAAGTTCAAGAATTAGAAAAACAGCGATCGCAGACTGCCAAAGAACTAGCAACGGCGAAGCAAATTCTCAAGGTCAACAACCAAATTTTAAAGCGAATTACTCCCTTGGCAACTGGAGAAGGGGCAATTTCTCAAATTCAATACGAACGCCAGCAACAGGAAGTTATTACCAAACAAGGAGAGGTCGATCGCCTAACAGCCGAACAACAAAAGCTAGCAATTTCTATCGATCGAGCTAAGGAAGAATTACAAAATACAATTGCCACCTCAGCGAAAGAAGTTCATAGTAAAATTGCCGAAAATCATAAAAAAATAGCGGAGATTGATAGTCAATTAAGCCAAAAGCGATTGGAAAATAAGACAAAATTAGCAGAAATTGACGCGCAAATTAGTAAAGCCGTACAATCTGTCAAATATCAGCAGCTTAAATCTCCAGTGAATGGAACTGTATTTGACTTGCAGCCTCGTGCGGCGGGTTTTGTGATTGGCGATACAAAACCAATTTTAAAAATCGTTCCCAACGATAATTTGGTTGCTTCGGTATATCTGACAAATCGAGATATCGGCTTCGTGCGCGAGGGAATGAAAGTGGAAGTGCGAGTCGATTCCTTTCCCTCAACAGAATTCGGTACACTCAAAGGAAAAATTACTTGGGTTGGTTCCGATGCTTTAGCACCAACTCAAGAGCGGCAATACTACGCTTTTCCTGCCAGAATTCAATTAGAATCGCAAAATTTATCGGTGAATGGCAGACCAATTTCCTTACAATCTGGGATGGGAGTCAATGCTGGGATTATTATTCGCAAGCGATCGGTTATGAGTATTTTGACCGATTTATTTGACAAGCAAGTCAGAAGTGTAGAGTCGATTCGGTAGTTGGGATTAAATAATTAATAACTAAATATGGAGGTTAGCGGACTCGAACCGCTGACATCCTGCTTGCAAAGCAGGCGCTCTACCAACTGAGCTAAACCCCCGCGAGTCGTGAGTTTGCTGTCGTTTTTTCGACAACTTTGTTATTATAGCTACTCTAAAACAATATGGTCAAGAGCTAAACGAGCAAAATTACCAAAAATATTTCAGAAATTTCTACTCATTCAAAGCCATGACTCAGGTTATCGCCACATTTTATAAGTTTGTCAGCTTACCAGACTGCGCCGAAATACGCGAACCGTTACTGTCTTACTGCCTGTCTCAAGGGGTGAAAGGGACAATTCTACTCGCAGAGGAGGGAATTAATGGCACAATTGCAGCTGCTTCCCGAAGTTTAATTGATTCCCTATTTGCTTTTCTCGGCTCCGATCCGCGTCTGGCAGACTTAGAGTACAAGTTATCACGTGCTGAAGCACCCCCATTCGAGCGGATGAAGGTGAAGTTGAAGCGGGAAATCGTCACCATTGGAATACCGGAAGCAGATCCGAGTCAGCAAGTCGGTACTTATGTCAACCCTCAAGACTGGAACGCAATTATTAGCGATCCTGAAGTCGTTGTGATTGACACCCGCAATGATTATGAAGTAAAAATTGGAAGTTTCCAAAGAGCGCAAAATCCACAAACTCAGTCTTTTCGCCAATTTCCTGAATACGTGCGTCAACATCTCAATCCCGACCAACATAAAAAGGTAGCAATGTTTTGTACGGGAGGAATTCGCTGTGAAAAAGCTTCATCTTTCATGCTGTCTCAAGGATTTCAGGAAGTTTATCACCTCAAAGGTGGAATTTTAAAATATCTAGAGGAAGTTCCATCTGAAGAAAGTTTGTGGCAAGGAGAGTGTTTTGTATTTGACGAACGGGTAGCTGTACAACAAGGTTTAGTACCAGGTAATTATGAAATGTGTCGTAGTTGCGGACACCCACTTTCGGAATTAGATAAACAATCTGAAAAGTACGAAGAGGGAATTTCTTGTCCTGATTGCTTTGATACTCTTACCGAGGAGAAGAGAAGCCGCCAGCAAGAAAAGTTGAAACAGGGAGTCGGGAGTCGGGAGTTGCGGAAGCAGGGACAAGAGAGATAAGGAAGCAATTAGCAATTAGCATTCATTACCTTTCTTGCCAGAGTTAAACCGTCTCCAATTGGTACAAGGCTGAGAGTAATACGCTTATCTTGATGAAGTTTTTGATTTAAGGTGCGTAATTTCTTAGTGCGATTATCTTGGACTTGTGGATCGGCAACTCGTCCCGACCATAAAACGTTATCAATTGCAATTAATCCGCCTGGACGTATAAGCTGAAGTGCTTGTTCGTAGTAGCTATCGTAATTACTCTTGTCTGCATCAATTAAAGCAAAATCAAATGTTTCAGATGCACCTGTTTCTATGAGATGGTGAAGGGTTTCCTTGGCTGGTGCAACGTGCAAGTCAATTTTATGTGCTACGCCTGCTTGCTGCCACCAATGACGGGCGATCGCAGCATATTCCTCATTCTTTTCACAGCTTACGACTATACCATCAATGGGTAATGTTAATGCCATGACTAAAGAACTATAACCCATAAATACACCGATATCTAAAGTTTTCTTTGCTCCGATTAATTGCAACAATAAGGCGATAAATTGACCCTGTTCGGGTGCAATTTGCATCTTACCTAATGGGTGACGGGCAGTTTCTTGACGTAGTTGCGTTAAAATCTCTGGTTCTCGCAATGAAATAGATAATAAGTAATCATATAAATGGGGCTCTAAGCCAAGAGTTTGCCAAGTCATGATCGAGTCAGTAATGAGTGGCGATCGCAATTAAATAATATCAAAAAATAGTGTCAAAATAAATATCAAAAATAAAGGTAAGCAATACTCACCATCCATTTAAACATTTCAAAAATTATCAGTTAGCAATTGCAATCCGTTAGCTGATTTGAAGTAGTTGTTGAACGTGCTTTTGAAAAGCTAACAATCCTGCTTTTGAATTCCAGTTTTCTTGAAAAACATTCATATTCTCTAAGTCGATAACTTTTCCATCTCTCGGAAAAAAGATTTTTTGACCGAAAACTTGCTCGTAAGTTGGCGGATTGTGCCATCATTAGCTATCCAAACCGTTTTTACCATCCGATAAAAGCTAAATTCTTTTGCTGTCAACTCTTTGTACAACTCGTTATCTATAACTCGAACTACATGAGTGACCCTGGCGTGCTGTCTTAAAATGATAAAATTGTCTTTTTGAGGCTTGCCAGCGTTTTCATATTGGTTGAATTTTCAATGTAAACCAAAAATATTTTCTGCTGGTTCAATATATTCAGTTTTATCCTTATAAGCCCAATATCTACCATCTTGATTTTTTACATTTTTAGTCCATTTTAGTCCAGTCAGATTCATGTTGAATCCCTCCGAGTAATTTTGCTTATATCGATCGATTCTCAGGAGTATGAGAAAGCTTATATAAAGCTAGTACGAGCGATTGGTATAGCTTCTATAGTTAAGATGCCTGCGGATAAATTTACAATAAATGATAAATGCCAAATTTCTAATCGTAGGTAATTGTTCTTAAAATTTGGTCTGAGCGATCGCAAATACGATTAACATCATCAAATAGTTAAGTTAAGGTTAATTTTTGCTGCTTGACTGCGGAGCGAGATTTGTTTAAATTACTGCCGTAAACTCTTTTTTTTTTCAAGATTACTTTCACGTCATTAACTACTAACAGGATAGCGATCGCGCTAAATCGAAGCGCATGAATTGAGCTTTTTGGTAGTTTATTTTGACTTATCAAAATTAAGGTTTTCGATATTGTTTCGATTTTCCCTTGCCAAACTAAAGGAAATACTTATGAATTTCAACTTGCGACAAATTAACCGTCGCTCATTTCTGCTCGGTTCGGCTTTCACCAGCGGGGCTGTAGCTGCCAGTTTGTTGTCGCCATCCCGACAAGTTAAGGCACAAGCGCCAGGAATTGTGACCTCAGACAAAATGCGCCCGACAATCCCTTATGGAGTTGCCAGTGGTGATATCACGGGGAATCGTGCCGTAGTTTGGAGCCGTTGCGATCGCCCCGCACGAGCGATCGTAGAATACAGTACGAGTGAAAATTTTCGCCATGTCCGACGAATTATTGGAGCGCCAGCCTTAGAAGCAACTGACTTTACAGTCCGCGTTGACCTATCAGGACTGCCAACCGACGAGCAAATCTTCTACCGATTTACTTTTCAGGATTTGGACAACTCCAGTATTTCGAGCGTTCCTGTCACGGGAACTTTTCGCACTCCTTCAACTAAAAAACGCGACATTAAATTTGTCTGGGGAGGAGACACAGCCGGACAAGGCTGGGGAATTAATCCAGAATTTGGTGGCATGAAGATCTATGAAACCATGCGACAACTCAATCCAGACTTCTTCATCCACTCTGGCGATACGATTTACGCTGATAATCCAATCTTGGCTGAAGTCAAACTTGATGATGGTAGCATTTGGAAAAACATCACCACACCAGAAAAAGCAAAGGTAGCAGAAACACTAACTGAGTTTCGCGGCAACTATATTTATAACCTACTCGATGAAAACGTCCGCCGTTTCAATGCCGAAGTCCCTCAACTCGTTCAGTGGGACGACCACGAAACCACAAACAACTGGTATCCGGGCGAGATTCTTACAGATGTCGGTACAGATGCCCGTTATCAGGTTAAAGATGTGAATCTTCTGGCAGAACGGGCAAGACAAGCATTTCTAGAATACCAGCCAATTCGCTTCGATCCTAACGACCCAGAGCGGATTTATCGTTCGTTTCAGTACGGAGCGATGCTAGACATTTTCATGCTCGACAAGCGCAGCTATCGAGGCGCAAACTCGGCAAATCGCCAAACTGAGGCAAGCGACGAGACAGCATTTTTAGGTAAAGCTCAGGTCAGCTGGTTGAAGCAACAATTACTCACCTCAACTGCCACCTGGAAAGTCATTGCTAGCGATATGCCAATTGGACTAGTAATTCCAGATGGGACAACAGCTTATGAAGCGTTATCAAATGGGGATAACGGCGTGCCTCTAGGGCGAGAACTAGAGTTTGCAGATTTGTTTCAGTTCATTCAGCGGCAAAATATCCGCAATGTGGTTTGGTTGACAGCAGACGTACATTATGCCGCCGCTCACTACTACGACCCCAGCAAAGCTCAATTTACTGATTTCAAGCCTTTTTGGGAGTTTGTCGCGGGTCCTTTAAACTCAGGCACATTTGGACCTAACGAGCTAGATAGTACTTTTGGTCCGCAGGTGAAATTTAACAGTTTGCCAAAGGGAACTAAGCCAAATCGTCCCCCTTCGGAAGGGTTACAGTTTTTTGGTATGGTCAAAATCGATCGCGACAGTGAAGTGATGACCGTCACCCTACACAATTTAGCCGGGGACACCCTCTACAGCGTGGATTTGCCTCCTGAAGAGAGCTGAGGGAGCTGAGGGAGCTGAGGGAGCTGAGGGGACAAGAGGGACAAGGGAGAAATTAGTCACACCACACCCCACACTCCATACCCTATCAACACGCACCACGCACCACCCAATTACCAATTACCAATTACCAACTACCAACCACTCAACAATTCCAGTTACGATCGAAGAGTTTATGCATTCCGAATGAATTGCCATGACGATCGAACTCTACTATTGGACAACTCCAAACGGACATAAAATTACCATTTTTCTTGAGGAAGCAGAGATACCTTACGAAATCAAACCTGTCAATATTGCTAAGGGCGAACAGTTCGACCCAGAATTTCTCAAGATCTCACCTAATAATAAAATTCCGGCGATTATCGATCGCGACCCCCCTGATGGTGGCGAACCGATAAGCGTATTTGAATCGGGGGCAATTCTGCAATATTTGGCAGAAAAAACGGAAAAATTTTTACCAGATAACCTACGCGATCGCGTCGAGACAATGCAATGGCTGTTCTGGCAAATGGGTGGATTGGGTCCCATGCTGGGACAAAATCACCACTTTGTCACTTACGCACCGGAGAAAATTCCTTATGCGATCGATCGCTACGTAAAGGAAACCGAACGATTATATGGCGTACTCGACGAACGGCTGACAAATCTACCTTTTATCACAGGTAGTTACTCGATCGCGGATATGGCAGCTTATCCCTGGATCGTACCCTACGAGACGCAACAGCAAAATTTAGATGACTTTCCCAATCTTAAACGCTGGTTTGAGAGCATAAAAGCACGTCCTGCCGTGCAACGTGCCTATGCTAAGGCTGACGAAATTAGTACTGCGCCATCTGTCACCGAAGAATCTAAAGCGATTTTATTCGGTCAAGGGCGGCGGCGATCGTCTTAAGTGTTTTTGGTCAACTTTTGGCGTTGGCGATGTAGCAGTAAGCCAGCGCCAATAACACCGACACCAGCCAGCGTTCCTACTCCTCCTGGTTCTGGGACTGTTTCGATTGAGCCAGTAATGACAGCATCACCCTCAAGCGAAAGAACGTTTGGATCTGGGTTAAGTCGATCGACTTGAGTAAAATCTAGCGTTCCAGTCGCGCCTGTGAATATGCCTTCGCCACCTGTAATTGTCAGCGTACCGGAACCAGATCCCGTCAGATTTTCCCGGTCAAGTGTAGCCGTAGCCGTGGCAGTTCCTCGCAATTTGTTATCCGTGCCTTCTCCCTCAAATACGATGTAACCTGGTGGTAGATCTGGTAAGCCAAACGTAGCGGGATTGGTATCAAAGTTAAGCGCACCAGTTGCAGGATCGGTTCGCGCGTAGATTAATCCTTCATACTGAGTTAGACCATAAGGGGCTTCAGGATCGGAACTCGTAGCTAACTCGATCGATTGAGATAGCTCCTCGTCAATCGGTACGATCTCGATTCTTGTGTCATAGTTACCATTAAATGGATATATCGTCTGCGCGATCGCTTTTGTCGTATCCAGTCCCACGCTAGCCAATGCGAAAGCGACTGAAATCAGCTTTACCGTATATGAAAGAGTCATTTGCATCCTGGCTTACAGCTATGCAAACGATCCTACAGCGCTAAATTTACAGTTTCTTGTGCTAATTTTTGGGAATATTTGCCGAATGTTTAGCAAATGGATGTTGACTCTAAGTTGCCTTTCTTCGCCTTGCGGCTGTCCGAGGCGGAGTGCGCCGTGCTTTGTGTCTGGTAGGTGGTTTCGCTGGTTTAGCTGGGGGTTTGGCGGTTTCTGGTTCCGGTGCGGGTTCTGGCGCGGGTTCTGGCGCGGGAGATTTAGCAGTTGTCCGAGTTGAGGTTTTCCCCTTGGCTTTAGGCTTGGTAGTAGTTGATTTAGCCGGGGATGTAGCTATTTCTAGTTCCGGTGCGGGTTCTGGTGCGGGTTCTGGTGCGGGTTCTGGTGCGGGAGATTTAGCAGTTGTCCGAGTTGAGGTTTTCCCCTTGGCTTTAGGCTTGGTAGTAGTTGATTTAGCTGTTTCGGGTTTGGCGGTTTCTGGTTGCGGTGCGGGTTCTGGTGCGGGAGATTTAGCAGTTGTCCGAGTAGAAGTTTTCCCCTTGGCTTTAGGCTTGGTAGTCGATTTAGCTGTTTCGGGTTTGGCGGTTTCTGGTTTGGCTGTCTCTGGTTCTGGTGCTGGTGGGGGTGTAGACGATACCTCTACAGTTAGAGTCCCCTTCGTCTCTGGTGTAACGACAGCCACCACCATTTGAGTTTGGCGATCGTGTGCTTCAAATTGTGTGACTAGATCGGCTAATCCCATTTGTCTTGAATATTTGGGAATCACACTTGCTTTGAGAAATTTTGCCTCCATTTGAGCGATCGCATCATTAGGGTAGTAATTGACAAGTAAAACCCCATCTCCCTGTACCGCTGTCATATCTAAAAAGTATGTACCTAAGCGAGGAAGGTCATCTTGCAGTAATTTTTGTAGTTTGTCCATGTGAATTGGAAATTGGTAATGGGTAGTTGGTAATGGGTAGTTGGTAGTTGGTAGTTGTTGATGGGTGAGAGATAATTCAAGAAATTAAAAGTATTTTCATGCACGACTTCCGACCCCTGTACGGGCGGGTTTGGAAACCAGCCCCTACCGACTCCCTCAAGAAGATAATAACCGCCCGACTGTACGATTTTTGGGGATGAAAGTTTGTCGTGCAACTCGTTGAATATCGGCTGACGATACCTGAGAAATCGCTTCTAGTTCTTTAAATAAATTTTGCCAGGAACCTGTTTTGACTTCGTACTCTAACAATAACTGTGCCATCCCCATATTTGAGTCGAGCGATCGCAATAAATCTGCTTTAGCTTGTGTTTTGACTCGCTCCAATTCCATCGCTGAAACTGGTTCGGTTTTGAGGCGATCGATTTCTTTTCTCATCGCTGTCCCCACTTCATCAACTGTATGCCCTGGAGCTGTCAAAGCATAAAATAGCATTAAATTTTCATATTTATTCCCCGGAAATCCACTACTACCTTGAGCTGATAAAGCTAGGCGTTGCTTTTCTACTAAAGATTGATAGAGTCGTGATGTACGTCCGTTACTCAACAATCTGCCAATCGTTTCATAAACCACATAGTCTGGATCGTTAATCCCCGGACAGTGGTAGCCTTCTAAATACCAAGGTTGAGTCGGTAATTTGAGCGTCACTTCCCTCGTTTTTTGCTGCTTTGGTTCTACTGTTGTCAACTTAGGAGGAGCGACTTTAGCGCGATAGCGTCCAAAATAAACTTGAGCCAACTGTTTTACTTGTTGGGGATTAACATCACCGACAATTGCGATCGTTAATTGACTCGGTATGTAATAAGTATCGAAAAACTGCTGCACGTCAGCCCGCGTTAAGTTGCGAATATCTTGTTCGTAACCGATAACGGGACGCTTGTAAGGATGGACTTGATAAGCAGTATCGAGGAACTTTTCCACCATTTGTCCGATAGGCGAATTTTCTACCCGCAGCCGTCGTTCTTCTAAAATTACATCTTTTTCTTTGTAAAATTCTCGAAACACGGGTTCGAGAAAACGTTCTGACTCCAACGACATCCACATTTCTAGTTTGTTGGCGGGAAAGCTGTAAAAATACCGCGTTGCTTCTGTCGAAGTATTGGCATTTAAACCTACACCTCCAGCTTGTTCGACGATTTGCCCTAACTCATTTTGTTTAACTAACTGGGCTGCTTCAGCTTCTACTCGCTCAAATTGCGCTTGCAATTTGGTAACTTCTGCCTCATTTTTCGCTGTCTTGGCTGCGGTAATTTCTGCTGCTAATTTGTCTAATTTTTCTAACAGCGGTTTTTCTGCGGTGTAGTCTCGCGTACCGATTCGCGTCGTACCTTTAAATGCTAAATGCTCCAAAAAGTGAGCCACACCTGTCTTACCTACTGGTTCGTTAACTCCACCCACATCAGCATAGGTCAGAAAAGATACAACTGGTGCTTGATGGCGTTCCAAGACAATAAACTTCATCCCATTACTGAGACGAAATTCGGTTAAATCCTGGCTCACACGCTTGTAATAAGGTTGGATTGACTGAGAAGAATTCGGAATTCGGAATTCGGAATTCGGAATTAATGTGGAAGCTTCCGACTCCCGACTCCTGATAACTGAATCAGCTAACGCCGTTTCCGAACAGACAACCCAAAACAAGATAGTTACAATTGTTAATACGGCAAGCAAGCGTTGCCAGATCTTAAATGCGGATAAAATTGAGCGGATAAAACGTACGATCTGATGCATCATAGATTGGAATCAATTGTGCGTTCGAGATAGATCTATTAACGATCTATTAAAGTTTGCCAGTTATGCAGCTGGATGTAAGAGAATGTCCCTACAAGTTGTATTAACATCGATACAACCATAAATACCTTCTATGCAAGTTTTTAACCGTGCTTCACAGCCAGCAGATTCTTCTCGCGATCGCATTTTACAAGCGGCGCAGCGATTGTTCGCGCGTCAAGGGTTTGACGGTACGACGACCCGCGACTTAGCACAAGCTGCTGGTGTGGCGGAAGGTACGCTGTTTCGTCACTTTTCTAATAAAAAAGCAATTTTGGTCGAGGTAGCAACCCAAGGTTGGGTAGAAATTCTCACCGATCTGCTGACGGAATTGAGCGAAATGGGTAGCTATAAAGCTGTAGCACAAGTCATGCAGCGGCGAATGTGGAATTTTCAGAAAAACGCCGATTTAATGCGGGTTTGCTTCATGGAAGCCCAATTTCACCCAGATTTGCGCGATCGCGTTCAATCTGAGGTGATCGGCAAAATGACGGATGTTGCTGAGGCTTTCTTTCAAACAGCAATGGAACGGGGCATTTACCGTCCGATGAATCCGCGTATCGTCGCCCAAGTATTCTTAGGCATGTTTGCCATCTCTGGTTTCAGCCACAACACGTTAATGGAACCCAACGCCTCCCCCCAACAAATGAAAGAGATGGCGGAAGGATTAGCTGATATTTTTCTCAATGGTGTTTTAGTGAAGAGTCATTAGTCATTGGTCATTCGTCATTTGTTGTTGCCAATGACAGATGACGAATAACTATTCATAGATGAACGCAAGATATTAAAATCTTGTTAATAATTAAATATTGATGTGTTCTGCGTCTCGGAGGTTGCGAATGAAAGACCTAAGTAAATGGTTGAACCCTAGAGCGGCGATCGGAAGTTTACTAAGTGTTATTGTTTTGCTGAGCGTAGCAGGCGGACTTGTTAGCTGTACTCCTAGTGGAGATGAAAGAGTCAGAGACACGAACGAGAATGTAGAAGAAGACAACGAGAACGAAGCAGACGACGAGGATGATGGCAACGAAGCACCTAACCAAAATAATCAAGATGACGACGATTAAATTGGTCATTTGTCAGTAGCTAGTCACCAGCCACTAGTCACCAGTCACTCTTCACGACTTAGTTTTCAATGACTCATGACACTGATGTGGAAGCTCTGCGGCAGCGGCGAGAGAATCTAGCCGATCGCCTTGATGTACCAGTTATATTATGGTCGGGACGCAGTAGCGCGCGTAATTTTCCTGCTAATTGCTTTCCCTTTCGAGCCAGCAGTCACTTTCTCTATTTTGCTGGTATTCCCCTGGAAACAGCGGCTATTCGCTTAGAAGGGGGGGAAATGACGTTGTTTGTAGACGATCCGAAACCAGAAAGCGCCCTCTGGCACGGAGAAATGCCCAGCAGAACAGACATTGCAACTCAGATTGGCGCAGATGCAGCTTTACCCATGAGCGAGTTGGAATCTCATGCTGTGGGGGCAGCTACTATTGCCGCACAGGATACTATGACCGCTCTCCAACAGTCTCGCATCCTTAACCGTCCAATTTCACCAGCTAAGGTATTGCAAGGCATTGATTTGGAGTTAGCTCAAGCAATTGTAGCGCTGCGGCTCAGTCACGATCGCGCTGCTTTAATTCAATTACGCCAAGCTGCTGACGTGACGGTACAAGCTCATATTGCTGGTATGGCAGTGTCAACTAACGCCTCATGGGAGGCAGACGTGCGCGCCACGATGGAACACGTTATTCTCGCTAATAACATGAGCTGTGCTTATAGCAGTATCGTGACGGTGCATGGAGAAGTGTTGCATAACGATCGCTATCATCACCCGATGCAGTTGGGAGACTTGTTACTGGTGGATGTAGGGGCAGAAACGTCAACAGGTTGGGCGGCGGATGTCACCCGCACTTGGGCTGTATCTGGGCAATTCTCAGCCACTCAACGGGCGATCTACGATGTGGTACTGGCGGCGCACGATGCTTGTATTGCGAAGATTCGTCCCGGCGTAGAGTATCAAGATATACATTTGTTAGCGGCGACGGTTATTGCTCAAGGTTTGGTCGATCTAGGCATTTTGTGCGGTCAACCGGAAGATTTAGTCGAAATGGATGCTCATGCCCTATTTTTTCCCCACGGGATCGGGCATTTATTGGGTTTAGATGTCCACGATATGGAAGATTTAGGGGATATTGCTGGATATGAGGAAGGGCGCAAACGCAGCGATCGCTTTGGGTTAAATTATTTACGGTTGAATCGTCCCCTCCGTCCTGGGATGTTAGTCACGATCGAACCAGGATTTTATCAAGTTCCGGCAATTTTAACCGATCGCGATCGGCGGAAAAAGTATCGAGATGTCGTCAACTGGGAACGCTTAACTCAATTTGCTGACGTGCGCGGCATTCGGATCGAGGACGACGTGTTAGTTACGGAGACTGGCAGAGAAGTCTTGACAGCAGCATTACCAACTAAAGCGGAAGCGGTTGAGGCTTTGGTACAAGGGGACTTGTCTCAGTTAGAAGCGGTTTATAGTTAAAAATAATTCGCTTCGGTACAACTTTCTCTTGTCCCCCCCTTTCATAAGGGGGGTTAGGGGGATCTTTGAGTCATTGGCGTAGTTTTTCGATTTTCTCTTGTCTCCCCCTTTCATAAAGGGGGTTAGGGGGATCTTTGAGTCATTGGCGTAGTTTTTCGATCCCCCAACCCCCTTAAAAAGGGGCTAAGAAAAAAGTTCGCATAGAAATTAATTTAACTGAGCAAACAGCGCTTCCCAATCAGTGATTTCCGGTCTTGCACCAGAATTAACAATTTCAAAAGTCTTGTTGACTGTTACGGGGTCAGATATACACTCTACGCAAGCGGTAGCTACATCTATTCTGCTAGTATCCCCTACCAAGGTATCGCCCGTACCTACAACAACAGCTAATTTGCCGTCAGTTGTCGCCTTTAATAATGTATTCAGGTCATAAGAAGTGTAAGGACCATCAATTAAACGCCCTGGGCGGATAATCGTGTAAGGCAAACCCGAAGTCGCGATCGCCTGTTCTCCTTCCTGCTTGGCATCGAGAACGCCAAAGGCATTGAGAATACTAAAAGGAAACTGCTTTTTGCGTAAAACGCCGCAGGAAGAGATAAAAACAAACCTTTGCAAATCTCTCGGTGCGGCTGTCACCAAATTTTTCACGCCGATAGCATCAACCTGCTGTGGACTATTTTGGGCTGAGAAGAAGTTTTGAAAATCCCACTTGGCAGAAGGAAAGGCAGTCGTACCAGTACAGCAGATAATGTGCGTTACATCCTGTGACTGCTGCTGGTAGGGTGTTGGGTTGACGAATATCGCCTACGGCAATTTCTACGCGATCGCCAAACATCTGCTTGGCTTTGTCAGCTTGACGGGTGAGGACGCGCACGGTAAAACCTTTTTCCAGTGCTTTAGCAACTGCTAACTGTCCGACTCCACCTGTTGCACCAGCGACTAGAATTAATGCTGCTGTCATTTTGCCACCATCCGTAAAGCTAAAGAAATTAATGAGAGGAAAGTTAAGAACCCAACGGCATCCAGAATAGTTGTGAGTAGGGGACCGCTGATCAATGCCGGATCGAGTTTCAATCGCTTTAATCCCATCGGTAGCATTGTCCCTAAACTTGCCGCTACAAATACGTTAATTGCCATCACCGAGGCAGCAACAATAGCAACCCAGCGTTCTTGAGGCGGCGACCAAATTAAGGACAGAATCCCCAAAGCGATCGCCAAAGCTAAGGCTGTTCCTAGCCCAGCCAAGATCTCTTTGCGGAGAATTTTTAACGTATCCAAGGGTGTCACTTCGCCTACACCAAGTCCGCGTACCGTCACCGACAAAGCTTGTATGGCAACATTGCCACTTGTGTTAGATAAAATCGGCATAATTACGGCTAACACTGGCACTACAGAAATCACCTGTTGAAAAGGCGCGATCGCGCTAGCTGCCCCAACATATAACCCAATATTTGCTAACAGCCAAGGCAATCGCTTGCGGATCGTTACCTGGGGCGGAGATAAAGCCGCTTCGTCACCACCACTAACCCCTGCTAACTTTTGAATATCTGCCGTGGCTTCCTCTTCTAAAATATCTACCACATCGTCAACGGTGATAATTCCTACCAAGCGATCCTCCCGATCTACGACTGGGATGGCGATCAAGTCGTAGCGTTTCATCAACTGGGCGGCTTCTGCTTGCGGTGTGTCGGTTCTGACTCGCACGACACGCTGACTGGCAATCTCGCGAATGAGAACATCGGGAATAGTAAATAATAATTGCCGCAAGGAAACTACGCTCACCAGTTTGCGATTATCGTCGGTGACGTAGGCATAGTAAATCGTCTCTTTATCTTCATCATTTCGTCGAATTTTATTGAGGGCTTCTCCTACAGTTAAACCTTGGCGCAGGCGGACGTATTCCGTCGTCATCACCCGTCCTGCCGTGCCTTCGGGATAGCCTAATATTGTTGCTGTGGCTTGCCGTTCTTCCGCACTAAGTTGTTGTAGCAGCCGCTTGACAACACCAGCAGGTAACTCGTCAAACAACTCTGCCCTGTCGTCAGGACTCATGGACTCTACCAGGTGAAATACCTGGGCATCATGCAGAGAACCGATTAATTCTTCCTGCACTTCTTGAGGTAAGTATTCAAATACAGCGATCGCCTGATTTTTATTCAGCAAGCGAAAGGCGATTGCCTGTTGTTGAGGCGAAAGTTCCGCAATATAATCCCCTGCATCTACAGGGGGCAAACGGTTTAATTCTGCTTTGAGTAAGTTGAGATCGGTAATATCGGTTAGGGCAATACGTCCTTCTTGAGTGAGCATAAACACCTCCTAAGTCTCCCCTACTCTGAGAGACTAGTTCGCTCAGCTCAGAGGAGAATGCTACTGTGGGGGGATGGACTTCGATCCGCGTCCATAAACTTTGAACAATTCAACATCGATACCCAATTTGGGTAACGCTACGTTTAATCGTAACCTGCAAGTGCTACTTTCGGAAATCCAAGCTAAAAATGACCGAAACATTTGTGTATCTCGCTGGTTGTAATATTATCTTGCCCGATTTGCGATCGAATGAAACATCTTCATCTTGTTTGCTGTCGCGATAGGGAATTAATTGCCACTAATGCGATCGCAATCAGAGCAAAAGAAAATAAAGTTGTCAATGTTCCCAGGGCATAGAGTGCGGGAGAAGTGACGTTTGTTGTCATACCAAAAATTTCTAATGGCAAGGTGTTAGTCTCTCCAGAAATTAATGATGTGCGGGTAAACTCATCGTAGGAAAGTGTAAATCCTAGTAACCCTACACCAATGACGCTAGAGGCAATTAGAGGAAAGACAATTTGCCAAAATGTTGTCGTGTCACTCGCTCCTAAATCGCGGGCAGCTTCTTCATATGCAGGGTTAAACCGACCAAATATTCCTAACATAATTAAAAAGGCAAAAGGTAGCGTCCAGGTTAAATGTCCGGCAAGTGCTGAAGAATACCACTGATTATCTAACCCAACTATACTAAACAAAATTCCAATTCCTAATGAGACTAGAATGCTAGGGACTATTAAGCTAGAAATTGTCAGGTAAAAAATCAGATTTGAGCCGAAAAACTTCCGACGAAATGCTAGTCCTGCCATCACACTAAAGACAACTGTAATTAGCATGACAATTAACCCTAGCCAAAGCGATCGCCCAAATCCATCGACAAAATTTCCTACCCGCTGCGGTTCAAATACTGCTTTGAGCCAATGAAAACTAAAACCCCGCATTGGAAAAGTCAATTGTCCTTCTGGTCCCTGCAACGAGAGGAGAAAAATAGCCGACATTGGACCGTAAAGGAATAAGACAAATAATCCGAAAAATCCTGCTAGTAGATAGTAAGAAAGCGATCGTTTTTTTTCAGCCATATTTAATTATGGGGAATAGGGAGTAGAGATCGGTGACCAGTGACCAGTTATCAGTGAAGAGTTATAGTTGGTAGCTGGTAGTTAGTCATTTTATTTTTTGACTTTTAACTTTTGAAATTCGACTTTTTACAATTCTTTGCGAATATCAACTACGCGCAAAATGGCAAATACAATTATCAGCGTAACAATCAATAACACGACTGCATTTGCTGCGGCTAGGGGATACTGCAAGCTATCGAGTTGGTTCTTAATTAAATAGCCAACAGAAGAAGACTTACCACCACTCATAATCCGCATCGTGGCAAATTCTCCCATCACCAACGTCACCACAAAAATCGAACCGATCGCAATTCCCGAAGCAGATAAAGGCAGGATAATTTCTTTTTGAATTTGAAATGGAGAAGATCCTAAATCCTCAGATGCCGTTACCAAAGAGCGATCGATTCGCATCATGCTATTAAATATCGGTGCAACCATAAATAAACAGTAGAGATGCACCATCGCCAGAATTACAGAAAAATCAGAAAATAGAAAAATTTCCACTGGCTGATTAGTTATACCTAAGCCCATTAATGCCTGATTAATTAATCCCTCTCTCCCTAAAAATGGAATCCAAGAAATCATCCGAATAATGTTTGATGTCAGAAAGGGTACAGTACAAATTAAAAATAAAATCGTCTGCCATTTCGGACTTTTAACGTGAAAAGCCAAAAAGTAAGCAACTGGATAGCTAATCAACAAGCAAATCAACCAAACGAGAAAAGCAAACTTAAAGGTATTGAGATAAGTTGACAAGTAAACTCTCGAACTAAAAATTCCCAAGTAGTTATTTAAAGTAAATCCTGGGGTCATCGCAAAGCCATTAAAATTCCAAAAACTGACAATTGCGATCGCGATAATTGGCAACACCAAAAATAGTAGAAAAACCAATGTTTGTGGAGCTACCAACAAATAATTGCGTAAAGTTTTTGAGTTGTTCATAGAAAGTGGTGCGTGGTACGTGATAACTGAATAACTGATTACGCCACAATAAACTCAGTCCACTTATAAACGAGATATACTTGCTGCTGCATGAAAGAGTTCCAACAGACGACATTACCCATTCGTTCTGTAAACGAACCACCATCGCGCACCGCACCTTTAGACTCGATCTTTTTACCAAAGGGATCGATAATGTCAATCGCCGCAGGTTTGCCTTCATACCAAAAGTCCCATTCTTCCGGCTTCATAAACTTTCTGGCATTTTGGGGAGCAGCACTGTAGTAACCTTGACGCGAGAGGAATCCGCCTACCCAACCGTCTAACATCCAGTTGAGGTACTCGTAAGCAGCGTCTAGTTTTATTCCCGAAAGATTCTTCGACAAACCCAAACCGCCACCCCAACCGCGATAACCTTCCTTCAAGGGTGCATAAACGCAAGGGATTCCCCTTGCTCTCACAGCAGTCACCGCAGGCGACCACATCGATTGCAGCACCACTTCCCCAGATGACATCAGGTTGACGGACTCATCAAAGGTCTTCCAAAAGGCACGAAATTGCCCAGCTTGCTTTTGCTCGATTAAAAGGTTAGTCACCTTGTCGAGTTCTTCTCTGGTCATGTTACCTTTATCGCCAAACTTCATCTGTCCTGTGGCTTCCATCACCATTGCTGCATCCATAATGCCAATGGAAGGAATATCGAGCAGAGATGTTTTGCCTTTAAATTGTGGGTCAAATAAATCTGCCCAAGACTCGATTTTCTTGCTTACTAAATCAGGACGATATCCCAGCGTATCGGCGTTGTACTGAAATGGAATCATCGTCGCCCAGTCAGTTGGTTCTGAAGCAAATTCAGTCGAATCCTTGCCTTTCAGAAACATGACTTTGCGTGGAGCCGTTCCTTGAGAGGTATTGACTCTTGCCCCTGGATATAATTCTCCAGTCGTGAAGATCGGCGTAATTTTATCGAATTCTTTGATTTTCCTAATATCAATTGGCTGAAGATTGCCAGAAGGAGCAACTAATGGTAAGGCAAAATATTCACCGTCAAAAATATCGTATTGTTTGGGTTGAGTAATGGCAATTTGAATGTTTTCTGCCGTACTCAACGCCCGCATTTGAATTTTGAAACCCAAATCTTTCTCTGCTTGGACGCGAATATCGTTAATTTGTGCCGCACCTGTGCCAATTAATCGCAGCGTTACATCTTGAAGTTTGTTAGTAATAACTGTTGGACTGCGATTGGAACAACTAGCAGCCGCGATCGCAGTTCCCCCTGCTGCCAAACCTGTTTTGAGCAGCTTGCGCCGACTAATTTTTCCCATAACTTTACAAAATCAAAAGTCAAAAGTTAAAAGTCAAAAGTTAAGATGGTGCGATCGCCTCTCTTAGAAAGATATGACACCGCCTTTTGATATTTGCGATCGCGCTTTTCAGTTTTCTATTCGCGTTGTTAAGCTGTGCAGTTTTTTGCATAAAATATCGGGGGTGGCAAGGGAAATATCAAAGCAGCTTATTCGGTCGGGAACTTCCATTGGGGCAAATGTTGAGGAATCTAGAGCAGCACAAAGTCCTGCTGATTTTATCCACAAACTAGAAATTGCCTTAAAAGAAGCTAGGGAAACTAGATACTGGCTCAAACTAATCGTTGCTACTGCCATTGTTCCCGAAAGAAGATTGCTGTCTCTACTAAGTGAGATAAATGAGCTAATGAACATTATTGCTGCCATCATTATTAAGTCTAAGCAGAATAGAACAAAGCCGTTTTGACTTTTAACTTTTCACTTTTGACTTTTTTATGCGGCTAAGAAAACGCAGTTATCTTTCGACCAACTAAGTACGACTAATTGTCCTTCTGTAAGTGCATTTGCATCCCAATCAGTTGTACGGGCTTTGTATAATATTTCTTGCCCTGTGGCTTCTGCCATCAAGGAAACTCGCGTCACAAAACCCGTCATTTCTACAGCAACAATTCGAGCAGTAATTTGATTGGCAGCCAGAGAAGACTGAATAGGAACAGTAGGCAAATAAGGCTCGATCTGCATTAAATCGGGACGGATCGAACACGCTGCTATAGATCCTACTGGTGCAGCGTAGCCGCGACAAAATAAAGTGCCAATGCCTTCTACTTCCAGTTGAATTAAATCCAAACTCGTATCGGCAACGCTGTTGACAACTTTACCTGTAAAGATATTGTTGTCTCCCATAAATTTGGCTACAAACTGGGAAGCAGGAGTGTTGAAAAGTTCTGAAGGTGTAGCAACTTGATCGATCCGTCCGTGGGTCATCACCACCACCATATCTGAAAGAGAAAAAGCTTCTTCAACGTGGTGAGTCACCTGAATGAAGGTCATGCCAAATTGTTTCTGAATTCGGCGCAACTCCGTCCGCATCTTAACTCTTAAGTTTTCATCCAAGGCGCTTAAAGGTTCGTCCAACATCAACACCTGGGGACGGGTGGCTAAGGCTCTCGCTAAGGCGATCCGCTGCTGTTGTCCGCCGCTGAGCATATTCGGTTTGCGCTCGGCAACATGGCTCAAACCTACCATTTCTAGCATTTCTCCCACTCTGGTACGGCGTTCTTGTTCTGGGAGTTTACGCATTTTCAAGCCAAACTCGACGTTTTCCCAAATGCTTTTATGTGGAAACAAGGCATAGCTTTGGAACATCATCGAAGTATTGCGTTTCGCTGCTGGAATGTCATTGACGCGGCGATCGCCAATTAAAATATCTCCGCTAGTGACTTCTTCATGTCCCGCGATCGTTCTCAGTGCTGTTGTTTTGCCGCATCCACTCGGACCTAATAAACAGCAGTAGTTTCCGGCGGGAATATCTAAGGTCAAATTTTCAACTGCTGTAAACGAGCCGTATTTCTTCGTCACCGATCGCAACGATACGCCAGCCGCCGCATCAGCTAAGGCTTGTTGCGTTGCTGAACTCGTTTGGAGGAATTCTTGTCTAACTCCAGTTGTTGTCATGATTAGTTCTGTAGTGCAATTGCTAGCTTGACTCAATCCTGCTGCGAACGGGCGATGCTAGAAAAGCGGTAACAGTAGTTCGCTCTTATCTTTGCACTTTACTCATCAGCAGGTACGCACGTTTGGACTCAAAAGTCTAGCTGATAAATGTGTATGCTGTATACGATGATATATAAGAATAAATCGAAAAAATAAACTGTATGTTGGACTACAATCTCCCCGAGAGAAAGAGCATGTCTATCTCAGGCGAGGGATCTCGATAATTAAGAATATCTATTTAATAATTGAGGGTGGCGATCGCTAGCAAAAACTCATGCTCCTCAGGAGAAAAAATTGTATACTGTATGCAAAGCTGATGAAGAGGTCAGGAGCTAGCCACACAATATTCATTCTGGCTCGATCGCCTAACTTCTTCCTCAATAACACGTACAAATACAGTTAAGGAAGATCGTGCCGTCAAAAACATAAAATAAGAATAGCTAAAATATCCCTCTTCAGACAGATGCTAAGGAGTCCCGCTTTGTCCCTGTCTCCTCAGTCGCTCCAGCGACAGCGATCGCTACAAGAACAAGCATATCAGGCGTTGCGGAATGCCATACTCTCAGGGGAACTAGCACCAGGAGAGCGACTAGTAGAAACCAAATTAGCGAACAAGCTTCAGGTAAGTCGAACGCCGATTAGAGAAGCAATTCGCTTACTTCAGCATGAAAATCTAGCTACAAGCGACCTAGATGGAGTCTTGCGGGTTGCGACGATCTCAATTGTGGATGCAATGCAATTGTACGATTGTCGAATTGCTTTGGAGGAATTATCTGTCCGGGGAGCCTGTCATCATGCGACAGAAATGCAACTGCAAGAACTTGAAAGCATGGTTGAGCAAGCAGAAAAGATAGTAAATAGTAAACCTACACAACTGACTAGCTTTCGCTTGTTAGATATTGACTACCGCTTTCATCGGTTATTAGCGCAGAGTTCCGGCAATCCCTGGCTGGTCTCCCTGTTAGATCGAGTCTTCGATCAAATGCAACTGTTAAGGATTCAGACAACCAAACACAATCCCAATGTATTAGAAATTCGTACAGAACATCGACAAATTTATCAACCCATACAGCAGCGAGATGAAAAAGCGGCAGTCGAGGCAATGGTTGCCCACTTAAGAGCAAGTAAAGCGCGAGTCGTACAAGAAGTCGAGCAATTACAGCAAACGAAAGTGAGTAGTGAGTAGTGAAGAGTGGCTAGTAGCTAGTGGCTAGTGGCTAGTAATCAATAGACCTCCTGCATGAATCAAAAAATCATGGATGTCATTCTGTTGGCGAAGCCTTCCCGAAGGGTACGCAACGCAGTGTAGTGAAGAATCTCCCAGATGTTTCGCTTCGCGTATGGATGACAATTCAAGTATTCACGCAGGAGGTCTAATAAATACTAACTACCAACTACTAACTACCAACTACCAACTACCAATTACCAACTACCAATTACCAATTACCAATTCCCCCTCAACATGAAAACAACCTCAGAAAACAGAAAAGTTTTTATTTGTGGTTCGGCATTGCGCGGACAACCAGATCATCAAAATCTTCAGTCAGCAAAGTTTGTCAAAACAGCAGCAACTCAACCCCGCTATCGCCTTCACGCTGCTGGTGACGGTTGGCATCCGGCGATTTATGAAGTCGCAGAAGGTGGAATTTCTATTCCTGGGGAAGTCTATGAAATGACGAAAGAGCAGTTTGAATATTTGTCGGCAAACGAGCCACCAAATATGTATGCAAGCGATATTGTTCTAGAGGATGGAGAAGTCTTGACAGCATTTCTTTATCCGAAAGAATTAATTGAAAAATACAATTGGACTGATATTTCGCATCTTGGTGGGTGGGCTGCTTACAAAGCCAGTTCGAGCGAAAGTTAAAGGCGATCGCTGTTACTTTTTGGGAGCAAAAGGGGCAAGCATACCAGTATAGGGTTTAGGAATGGGATATGCTAGATCGCCAACTTTGCTAGTACTTAAACCCAAACTTACCAAAGCTTCTACAAATTTGACAGCAGCAGTAACACCATCAATGACGGGAATACCAATCTCGCCGCTAATTTCAGCAGGTAGGTCAGCCATACCACCACATCCTAAAACGATCGCCCCACAGTCATCTTCAGCTAGGGCAGATTTACACTCTTGAATAATTGTCTTGCGAGCTGGAGATCCTGCAATCTCCAGTTCCAACACGGGGAGATCGATCGCGCGAATATTACGACAAAAGCGACTCATACCGTAGTTTTCTACTAATTGCCGAGCAATGACTTGCGTGCGTTTGAGGGTGGTAACGATGGAAAATCCAGTAGTCACAAAACTCGCAGCGTGCATCGCCGCTTCCGCAATACCGAGGACGGGACCCCGTGCTAGTTCGCGGGCAGCCAGCAAGCCAGGATCGCCAAAACAAGCGATGACATAACCATCTACCCCAGTTGCTTCTCCTTGGTGAATTTCTTCAAGTAAGCCAACTACGCTAAGTGCTTCATCGTAATGTCCTTCGATCGAAACTGGTCCCATAGTTGGGTTGCAAGCAATAATCTCAGTGTCAGGACTTGCAACGGCTTTTGCTGCTAACCCGATTTTTTGGGTCATGCTAGCTGTGGTATTGGGATTGATGACTTGAATTTTCATGGTTTTGCTGCATGGAAAGGGTGGGTTTCTGGAGATTTTTGTCCAATGTGCAACTTTCTCTCGCTCCCTTTATAAGGCAGGGTTAGGGGGGATCTTGCCTTAACCGAAAAGTATTGATAGCAATTCTCGATTGTATGGATGACATTTGTAGGGGCGCACAGAGAAAGCGCCCCTACCAGACGTGTATTGCATCCAATTGAAAACCGCTATGAGATAGGAGGTCAGAAGTTGTTGTTGTTTTGTTTTATATAGCAAATGTCATACTTGCGAGTTAAAGTGTTGTAGAAAAATTGCTATTTTCGCAGACTATGCCAATCAATTCAAATAAGTTTGCTGAGAACACGGGCGAGCTAACGATTCAGTTAGAAGCAATGTGCCGTCGCTTAGAAAATTTGTATATTCGTGCAAAAGAGCCAGCTTGGTCGCCAGCCGAGTTACTGGCAGAATCTTTTAGAGAACTCAGTTGTTCTCTAGAAGAGATTTATGTTGCTATTGAGGAGCTGCGGCAGCAAAATGAAGAATTGGCAGCAGCTAGATTTTTAGTCGAGCAGGAGCGCCAACGCTACCAAGATTTATTTGAATTGGCTCCAGATGGCTATTTTGTCACCAATGCTGCGGGAGTGATTCTCGAAGCTAACCGTGCTGCTGTTAGTCTACTGAATGCAGCGCCAGAATACTTAGTTGGCAAACCACTTGTCTTGTTTGTCGAACGAGGCGATCGCTCATCCTTTCGTTCTCAACTCAATCGACTATGCTATCAAATTGACCGACTGCAAAACTGGCAAGTCCGCATCCAACCTCACAAATGGGAACCCTATGACGCATTCTTGACGGCAACCGTCGTGCGCGATCGCCAAGGAACGGCAAGTCATTTACGGATTTGCCTGCGACAGACTGACGAGCAGCAAGTGGCGATCGGCAGCTAAACCATCTATACCAGCAGTTGCCAAAGTTTATGAATATCAGTGGTTTATAAAACTTTTTCGGAGCCGTCAATTCTTATAATTATTAAAGAAACGCAATAAAACTGGTTAGTGGTTAGTAGTAGAGACGTTACATGTAACGTCTCTACTACTAACTGATAACTGATTGGTCAAGGAGCGATCGCTAAACATATGGCAAGGATAGAAACCAGAACAGAACCCATGGTACTCAACATGGGACCGCATCACCCCTCCATGCATGGCGTGATGCGGTTGATCGTGACTCTGGATGGCGAAGATGTGGTCGATTGCGAACCCGTCATCGGCTACCTGCACCGAGGAATGGAAAAAATCGCCGAAAACCGCACCAACATCATGTACGTCCCCTACGTGAGTCGGTGGGATTATGCGGCGGGGATGTTCAATGAGGCTGTTACTGTCAACGCCCCCGAAAAATTAGCCGATATTCCCGTTCCTAAACGCGCCAGCTACATCCGCGTCATCATGCTGGAACTGAACCGGATTGCCAATCACTTACTCTGGTTGGGTCCGTTTATGGCTGATGTTGGCGCTCAAACTCCTTTCTTTTACATCTTCCGCGAACGCGAGATGATCTACGACCTCTGGGAAGCAGCTACAGGCTACCGGATGGTGAATAACAACTACTTCCGCATTGGTGGTGTAGCCGTCGATCTACCTTACGGCTGGATCGATAAGTGCCTCGATTTTTGCGACTACTTCATGCCCAAAGTAGACGAATACGAGCGCCTGATCACCAACAACCCGATTTTCCGTCGTCGTGTTGAGGGTGTAGGCACGATTACAAGAGAAGAAGCTATTAACTGGGGGCTTTCCGGTCCCATGCTGCGGGCAAGTGGCGTAAAGTGGGACTTGCGGAAAGTTGACCACTACGAATGCTACGACGACTTTGACTGGGACGTTCACTGGGAAACCGCCGGGGATTGCTTTGCGCGTTACTTAGTGCGAATTCGGGAAATGCGCGAATCGGTGAAAATTCTGCGCCAAGCCATTGCCGGACTACCAGGTGGACCCTACGAAAACCTGGAAGCCAAGCGGATGCAAGCTGGTCCAAAATCTGAATGGAGTGGTTTTGATTACCAATACATCAGTAAGAAAGTTGCCCCCACATTCAAGATTCCCAAAGGCGAACACTACGTCCGTGTAGAGAGTGGCAAAGGGGAATTAGGCATTTATATTATCGGCGATGATAATGTCTTCCCTTGGCGGTGGAAAATCCGCGCAGCTGATTTCAACAACGTGCAAATTCTGCCTCATATCCTCCGAGGCGTGAAGGTTGCTGATATCGTCACGATCCTGGGTAGTATTGACATCATCATGGGATCGGTAGACCGATAAATAAGTCGTAAGTCGTAGGGGCGGGTTTACCTAAAATATTTGTCAAAGTTAGAACAAACTAGTGAACCCGCCCGTACAAAAGTCGTCAGTCAAAAATAATCAATACAAATGACAAATGACAGATGACTCGAATTTAGAGTTGAAGCAGGCGATTCGACGTGCGATCGCCTCCAGTTCTCAGCAGCGAATCACTTTTGCTGAGTATATGGAATTAGCGCTATATCACCCGACTTGCGGCTATTACACGACTAAAGCCGTCCAAATGGGCAAGCAGGGTGATTTTTTTACGTCTACCCATCTGGGTGCTGATTTTGGCGAGTTGCTCGCAGAGCAGTTCGTTCAAATGTGGCAGATCTTAGGAAAACCTCAGCCCTTTACTTTAGTAGAAATGGGGGCAGGTCAAGGTTTTTTGGCTTTAGATTTACTCAAATACGTCCAGCTGAATTATCCAGAGTTTTTTGCCGTACTGGACTACATCATTGTCGAGCAGTCTCCTGCTTTGCGAGAGTTACAGCAGCAGACGATCCCCCAACCCCCTTGAAAAGGGAGGCAAGACGATCCCCCAACCCCCTTGAAAAGGGAGGCAAGACGATCCCCCAACCCCCTTGAAAAGGGAGGCAAGACGATCCCCCAACCCCCTTGAAAAGGGAGGCAAGACGATCCCCCAACCCCCTTGAAAAGGGAGGCAAGACGATCCCCCAACCCCCCTTGAGAAGGGGGGCAAGACGATCCCCCAACCCCCCTTGAAAAGGGAGGCAATGTTCTCTCTACAACCCCCTTTTTAAGGGGGTCGCCGCCGGCGGGGGATCCATCCGCTGGTGCAGTCTAGAAGAAATCCCAGATAATTCGATCGCTGGCTGTTTCTTTTCCAACGAACTCATAGACGCACTACCCGTACATCAAATTGCGATCGAACGAGGTGTGCTGCGAGAGGTGTATGTTGGACAAGGGAAACAAGGGAGACAAGGAAGTAGCAATTCTAGTCACCAGCCACTAGCCACTAGCCACTCTCCTTTTACAGAAATTACAGAGAAACTTTCTACACCCAGACTGCAAGAATATTTCGACTTGGTTGGCATCGATATAACTTCTTCTACCTATCCAGATGGATATCGCAGCGAGGTAAATTTGGCTGCTTTAGACTGGTTGCAATCAGTAGCTCAGAAGTTGCAGCGCGGATATGTATTGCCAATTGATTATGGTTATCCTGCAAGTCGATACTCCAATCCAGCACGATCGCAAGGGACTTTACAATGCTACTATCAACACCATCACCACAACGATCCCGTATATCAATATCGGACAACAAGATATCACCGCTCACGTTGATTTTACAGCTCTACAGCGATGGGGCGATCGCTGCGGACTGCCAACAGTCGGGTTCACCCAACAAGGCTTATTTTTGATGGCGTTAGGATTGGGCGATCGCATTGCGGCACTATCTCAAACCACAAGCCAATCGCTCCAACAAGTCCTATGGCGGCGTGATGCTCTACATCAACTGCTCGATCCTATGGGTTTAGGCGGATTTGGCGTTTTGATTCAAAGCCGGGGACTCACTGAGACAGAAGTAGCACAGCCCTTGATGGGGTTAAAGTAGAGACGTTACATGTAACATCTCTACAAGGTGAAATCTTAAATCAATAGCTCTGACGATGGTGAGAATTCAATTTTCCCCCACAATGATTAGAGTAGTAAAGTAAGGCTATCAAACAGCAAAATCATGAACGCCCACGATCTATTAACACTAGTAATGCTTTTGACTCCTGGGATTTTGCTTTCAGTAATAATTCTGGTTACATTTGCCGCTGGAGGCTGAATCAGTTATCAGTGGCTAGCGGCTGGTGACTAGTGACTAGAATTGCTCCCTCAGCTTCCCCAACTTCCTCAGCTTGGCAACTCTCTCTTCCCCGACTCCCGTACGGGCGAGTTTAATTGCAGATCTTCTAGTTGTTCGCAGGAATTTTCCATGAACCCCCCCTACGACTCCCGGCTCCCGATATGGTATTAGGACTGCACCCCCTCTAACATAGAGTGGATGACGTGGCTGTCCTTGTAGGGTGACTCCTAGACAATGCAAGACTTGACCCTGACTCAAGAAACCTAGTACGGATTTATCTCTTTGTTGCCAACTACCATAGTTACCCCAAGCAATGACAATTTTCTCGACACTTTGCTGCATTCGCATTAAATAAGAGTCATTCTCGCAGCCAACCGGATCGAAGACTCTTCGCAACACTAACCAATCGGTGGCGCGGTAAGCAAATAAATTGCCTACTTCTATGCTTCCGTATCCCCAGTTACGAGCAAAATTGATACAGCGACGAATCGTGGGATCGTCTTTGGTTGCATCTGCCGTACTGGGGTTGAGCATAATAAAGCCAATGCATGGTAGATCGGTGTCCCAAACTCTAGTTAGGGAATAACGATACAATCCATCGGGTGCGATCGCAGCACTCATCTTCATTCGGCAAGACGCAAGAGTTAACTAACTACTAACAAATGACGAATGACAAATGACGAATAAGTTCGCAAAGAACTGTAACGACTGCTGGCTCAAGTACAATGAAAAGCAGCTTTGCCACATCAGGATGACATCTTTACAACAGCACAACAGCTAAAAGTTTGCTTTTTTGACTTTTAACTTTTAACTTTTGACTTTTCACTGTTGACGTACTGAGTAGAGGAACAAGGATGAAAGTTGCTGTATTTAGCACCAAATCCTACGATCGCACCTTTTTAGAAACTGCTAACGCCGAATACAAACACGAACTGGCATTTTTTGAACCTCGTCTGACCTGCGAAACGAGCATTTTAGCAAAAGACTATCCAGTAGTTTGCGTCTTTGTCAACGACCAATTAGATCGTCAAACCTTGACTTGTCTAGCCGATCGCGGTACGAAGTTAATTGCTTTGCGTGCTGCCGGATATAACAACATAGATATCATCGCTGCTACTGAATTAGGTTTACCAGTCGTGCGCGTGCCAGCCTACTCACCCTATGCAGTAGCAGAATATACTCTAGGGATAATTCTTGCCCTGAATCGTAAAATTTACCGCACTCATTATCGCGTGCGCGAGGGGAATTTTTCGCTAGAAGGTTTGATGGGTTTTGACTTACACGGCAAGACAGCGGGGATCGTTGGTACTGGAAAGATTGGGGCGATCGTCGCGCAAATTCTCCATGCTTGCGGCTGTCATGTGCTAGCGTATGACAAATATCAAAACCCTGACTGTCAAGCTTTAGGCGTGCAGTATGTCTCGCTTCAGGACTTATTTGCCCGTACTGACATTATCAGCCTTCACTGTCCGCTAACACCAGAGACATACCATTTAGTTAATTCTGAAGCGATCGCCTTGATGAAAACAGGTGTAATGCTGATTAATACCAGTCGTGGAGCGTTGATCGACGCAAAAGCAGCTATTAAAGGCTTAAAATCCGGTAAAATTGGATATCTTGGTTTAGATGTCTACGAGCAAGAAGGAGATATTTTTTTTGAAGATCTCTCAAACACCATCGTGCAAGATGACGTATTACAGCGGTTGCTGACGTTCCCCAACGTCCTGATTACTGGTCATCAAGCCTTTTTTACCAAAGACGCACTGACTAGTATTGCCCAGACTACCCTTGCCAATATTAGCGATTTTGAAAGCGGAAAACCTTGTCCTAATCAAATTAAAGTAGAGTTTCCTCAAGCGGTTGCTACCAATGTCAAGTAACTTAATTTACAACTTATGACAATCCGAGTGCTGACGAACTCGATCTGATTTATCTATCTTGAAGTCGATCGAGTAGTCCGTGGAAGTTAAGTATATTTGATCAATAACAAAGAACTCGTTTTGATTTTTTGATTTTCAAACTAATCAGTCCGGTAGAACATGCAGACCGTTGCTATATCGGCGATATTAAAGTAGTCATTGTCAAAAACAAGGTAAAACTATGGAATCTCAGATACAACAACAAGAATACACCACCACACCTGAAGGAATGCCAGCTAGCGAACCCGCAGGCACCTTGGCGCTTCCTCCCGCGCCTCAGTCAAACGCGCAATTGAAAAAACTCGGCGCTCAAGTCAGAGCCTTTCTGGACGAACTACCAGAATACATTGCCAAGTTTTATAACGAAAACCAAAAGCCAATTACTGTTGTCCTCTTGATTGTGGCAGCATTTGTCACTGTCAAAGTCGTTTTGGCAATCTTAGATGCTCTCAATGATATTCCTCTGCTTGCACCAACTTTTGAATTAATCGGGATCGGTTATTCTGCTTGGTTTGTCTATCGTTACCTACTCAAAGTAGAGACACGGGAAGAATTGGGGCAAGAAATTCAAGCTATTACCAGTCAAGTCGTTGGTAGCAAGAAATAGTCCGCAGCAGTAGCGGAGATCTGCATAAAAACACAAACAAATAAAAGCGATCGCCCAATAAGATTTGTCTTAGCGCGATCGCTTTTTCAGTTATCAGGAACCAGGGAGTAGGGAGCAGGGGGAACAATTACCCATTACCAATTACCAACTACCAATTACCATTTACTGCTGTTGAACTCCAGCAATATAGGGAGATTGAATCGGATCGAGCCGTCCTGCTCTTACTAAAGCTTGGTAAACGCTGGCTGCTACATCAGCACGGGTAGCCTTGATATTAGGTCTGAGTTGATTAGCTTCAGGATAATTCACGACTAACCCAGCCGTGGTAGCTGCGGCAATTCTCTCCCTAGCATAATTGGGAATTTGGTCTGCATCTACATAGAATTTCTCCAAGACTTGCTCTGGTAAGGCTGGTGGTGCAAGATTTAAGCCACTAGCCAGAGACACCAAAACTTGCGCTCTAGGAATCTCCTGTTGAGCTTTAAATGTATTGTCAGGATACCCGCGTAAAAATCCAAGTTGAATTGCTCGATTAATCGCTGGGATTCCCCAGAAATTTTCAGGCACATCTGTAAATTTACTCTGAGTATCAGATCCAGGTAATTGATTGAAGGCTTCTTGCAAAATCGCAGCATACTCAGCTCTAGTGACGGGATCGGTAGGCTTGTAATAGCCGCCAGAAAAACCTCTGACGATGCCACGCTCGGCAAGAGCTGTAATAAATGGATATGCCCAATAATCCGCAGGCACATCTTGAAACTTAACTTGTTGGGTTGGAGATGGTTCTGGGGATGCTGGAGTGGTTGGTGTGGTGGGAACAGGGACGATCGCCGGAAATGGAGCTACAGGCTGTCTGCGGGGCGTGACAGGCGTTTCTGGAGCGATCGCTTCTGGGGCAGGACTGGGAATCGGCGCTAGTTCCGCTCTAGGTTCGGGGCTAGCTTGCGGCTGGGGAGTCAAAGCCACAGGCGATCGCGCTTCTGGGGCAGTCACCAACGGTAAGATACTGGGAATCTGAAAACCTCGCCCCGAACGAGACAGCGACCAAAATAGTATTCCGCCGAGCGCAGCTAAAGCCAGCACGACTGCAAGAAATTCATCAAATCCTAAAGGAGTTCTGGAAGACCGAGGATCGGGAGGTGGGGAATTAGTCATGCATTTTCGCCCATCGAATCAGGATTTCGTGTCTAAGACAATCTACTTGTACTAATTCGCTCAATCTACTACCTTAAGGCTAATTTTTTCAATTGGTCATTAGTCATTGGTCATTGGTCATTGGTCATTGGTCATTGGTCATTGGTCATTAGTTAACGGTTGACAGTAATTATTCTTCCTTGTCCCCCTTGTCCCCCTTGTCTTCCTTGTCCCCCTTGTCCCCCTTATCCCCCTTGTCCCTCACTCCTCACTCCCCACTCCTCACTCCTCACTCCTCACTCCTCACTCCCCACTCCCCTCTTCCAACACGCGCAAAATACTAGGAATACTATCAATTGCTTCAAGCTGGCGAATTTCTGCTAAAGCTTGATGAAAATCGCCTTCGCGCACGTTGTGGGTGACAACGACGATTTCGGCTAAATGTTTGTGAATTCCCGTCTGCACGACAGATTCTAAGCTGACACCGTGGGAACCGAAACAAGTTCCCAACTTACCAATTACCCCAGGATGGTCTTTGGTGAGGAAGCGGGCGTAAAATCGGGTAACGAGTTCTGACATTGGGGCGATCGCGCAGTAGTCTTGATGAGTGCAAGCGAGTAATGGGTGGAGTGAGGCGCTTTCTGTCTCCAAGTGTCCCGTTTTCAACACAGCAGCAACATTTAAAATATCCGAAACAACGGCGCTAGCGGTTGCTCCTGCCCCTGCCCCAGGACCAAAAAACATCACCTGTCCGAGGGGTTCGGCTTCCACCAAAATTGCGTTGTAGACCCCGTGAATGCTGGCTAAGGGATGCGATTGAGGTATGAGAGTGGGGTGAACGCGGACGGAGAGCAGAGGGGCTGAGGGAGCTGAGGAAGCTGAAGGAGTTTCTCTTTGGGCGATCGCGAGTAATTTGATTGTAAAACCGAGTTTTTGGGCGTAAGCAATATCTGTTTGGCTGACTTGACGAATGCCTTCACAGTAAACATCGGGTAGCTTGATCCTGCCACCGTAAGCTAAGGAAGCGAGAATAGCGATTTTATCGCCAGCATCTAAACCGTCTACATCGGCAGTAGGGTCAGCTTCAGCATATCCGAGTTTTTGTGCGTCTGCCAGTACGTCATCAAAACTACTGCCTTCCGCTTGCATCCGCGTCAGAATATAGTTTGTCGTCCCGTTGACAATGCCAGTAATAGCATGAATCCGATTCACACCTAGAGTTTGTTTCAGGGGTTGAATGACTGGAATGCCTCCCCCAACAGCCGCCTCTAGCATGACGTAAACTCCAGCAGCGTTGGCAGCATCAAAAATTTCATTGCCGTAACGGGCGATAACAGCCTTATTCGCCGTGACGACGTGCTTGTGATGAGCGATCGCCTCCATAATCAGCGATCGCGCTGGTTCCAGTCCTCCCAATACCTCAACGACAATCTCTACTTCTGGATCGCTGACAATCGCCTGTAAATCTGTCGTCAATATTCCATCTGGTAGGTTGACCGCACGGGGCTTATCGAGCGATCGGACTCCAACTCGATAAATTTCCAACTCCTGCATTAGAGAATGCCGTCCAGCCCTATCCTGCAATAGCTGAACCGTCCCCGTTCCTACCGTACCTAATCCTAGTAAACCAACCTTAAAAGCCACAACTTTCCCACTTAGTTCGCCAAAAACAATTGTAGGGTGGGCATTGCCCACCCTACTAGCCACTAACCACTAACCACTAACCACTAATAGGTTTCAACGTGCCAGCGTCCGGCTTTCTTCATCTCTTTCTGATAGTCCGACCACTTGATACCAGATTTAGCAGCCTCCGCTGCTAGTGCTTCGTCGATCCCGCCTTCCATACCTTTTAAACCGCAAATGTAAGTGTGGGTATTTTCTTGCTGGATCAGCTTCCACAGTTCTGCTGCTTGTTCGGCTACTCGGTCTTGGATGTACATTTTGCCACCTTGAGCGTTTTTCTGCTCGCGGCTAATGGCATAAGTGAGACGGAAGTTATCGGGATACTGCGCTTGTAACTCTTCTAGTTCCTGTTTGTAAAGGATATTGGGAGTTTGAGGAATACCGAAGATCAACCAAGCAAAACCCTTAAATTGATACTCAGGGTTGGCAGCTTTTTCTTCATCCTTAAACATCCGCCACAGGTAAGCTCTAAATGGAGCAATACCCGTACCCGTTGCCAACATGATAACGTTGGCATTGGGGTCTTCTGGCAGCAACATTTCCTTCCCGACGGGTCCGGTGATCTTCACGTCTGCCCCTGCTTCTAAGTGACAGAGGTAAGTCGAGCAAACACCGTAGACAGTCTCGCCTGTTTCAGGGTGCTTGTACTCCAATTGACGCACGCATAGAGAAACGGTTTTGTCATCCATTTTGTCCCCGTGACGGGTGGAAGCAATGGAGTATAGCCGTAGCTTTTCCGGCTTACCGTTTTTATCTGTCCCGGGTGGGATGATGCCGATACTCTGACCTTCTAGGTAACGAAGATTGCTACCGGAAAGATCGAAAATTAAGTGACGAACAGTACCAATTCCGCCTTCACCAACCAATTCTTCATTGGAAAGACACTTCCCAACAAAAGGAGCATTGGGACGATAGGTATTGACGGGGACATCTGCGTGTTTGGCTTTCTCAGGCTTTGGCTGTGCTTGAGTCATGGGCTTGCCTTTATTTTCTGCTTTTTTCTGCTCTTGTGGTGCAGCTTTTGCTGCTTCTTGTTTTGGAGCCACAGCAGGGGCTTTGCCGTTACCGTTGCCATCAACTGTCAGAAGTTGAATATTGACAATTTTGCCTCCCATACGGGCGATCCGCCGCATTTCTTGGTTCATGCGGTTGTAAGGCACTCTCATATATACGCTGCCACTTTGACGAATCGGGTAGCCCATTTGGTCAGTTGTTTCATTCTGACGTAAGCCCACCACTTCGTATACAAAGACGCGGCTACCAGCTTCGGTGTTGGCGGCTGCATCAGCGGCGTTGGAATTGTACATCGATTAACTCTCTCCGAACCCTACATCACTACTGAAAACTGAAAATTGGTGTTCTAAAACAGCTCTCTTAAGAGAGAGATTTCTGCTTCTGCAAAAAAGAGTCGCAAGAAATACTTCCAAAAAGTAGCTGTGATGAACTTTTATTATTCTCACCCGTAAAGGAGCGCCTGGGATGGCAAATTCCTTGCTTAACTCCTCTACCAGACTACAAATTTAGTCACTTGCAGAATGTTAAGAGCGATCGAGTTTTGTTTTTTTTAATAAAAATGTGCAACAAAACCTTAGCATAAGTACTAAGCCACTAGACGATATAGCCCAAAAGTAGCCTTGTAAGGGCGATCCCCTTCTGGTAGGATCTACTATAACAGTAGGACTAAATACTTAGCAGCTCTCAGGCGATTTCTTCCATCGGGAAGCGCGATCGCAACAGCTGAAGCTTGGAGGCAACCCAAGCAATACAAGTTAAGACTACCAGATTAAGTTCCAGGCTACCAAGTAAGCCAAACAAACAACATACAAAAACAGCCCATCTTGTCAGTTAGAGGAAACCTATGATCAGTAAGCCGGATCGCGTGGTTTTGATTGGCGTAGCCGGAGATTCCGGTTGCGGTAAATCCACGTTTTTGCGCCGTTTAACAGATTTGTTTGGAGAAGAGTTAGTCACCGTTATTTGCTTAGATGACTATCACAGCCTGGATCGCAAACAGCGCAAAGAAACAGGAATCACTGCCCTCAATCCCAAGGCAAATAATTTTGACCTAATGTACGAGCAAATCAAAGCTCTGAAAAACGGTCAATCAATTGAAAAGCCGATTTACAACCACGAAACCGGATGCATTGACCTACCGGAACATATCGAGCCAAATCATATCATTGTAGTTGAGGGCTTGCATCCGCTGTATGACGAACGGGTGCGATCGCTACTTGATTTCAGCGTTTATCTTGACATCAGCAATGAAGTCAAGATCGCTTGGAAAATTCAACGCGACATGGCAGAACGCGGTCATCGCTATGAAGACGTGGTTGCGGCAATTAACTCTCGCAAACCCGATTTTGACGCTTACATCGAGCCGCAAAGAGAATTTGCCGATGTTGTGATTCAGGTGTTGCCAACTAACCTGATCAAAGAAGACAAAGAGCGGAAAGTGTTGCGCGTGCGGATGCTGCAAAAAGAAGACGTACACGGCATGACACCAACCTACCTATTCGACGAAGGCTCTACGATTCAGTGGACACCTTGCGGACGTAAACTGACCTGTTCCTACCCAGGAATGCAAATGTTCTACGGGTCGGACGTTTACTACGGTCAATACGTCTCCGTATTAGAAGTAGACGGACAATTTGACAACCTAGAGGAAGTTGCTTACATCGAAACTCACCTGAGCAACACCTTTACCAAATACCAAGGTGAAATGACTCATTTGTTGCTCCAGCACCGCGAATACCCTGGTTCCAACAACGGCACGGGTTTATTCCAAGTCCTAACAGGCTTGAAGATGCGAGCAGTCTACGAAAGCCTCACTGCCAAAGAAATCAAATTGGCAGTCTCGGCAAAAGCCTAAAAGAGAGCTGAGGGAGCGATCGGGAGCGATCGGGAGCTGAGGGAGAAAAATAACTTTTGAATTCTTCCTTGTCCCCCTTGTCCTCCTTATCTCCCTTGTCCCTCTTCTATTCCCTACCCCCTACTCCCTGCTCCCTACTCCCTTTAAAATAAAGGTTGCTCAAAAATTTGCGGGGACTAACTGGTTCATGTATACAGAAAAGGAGCTACTGAGTGAGGCGTGGACGAGATTAGAAGCATCGGTTTTAAAGTTTGAGAATGAACCAATTGGTACAGTAGCTGCTGCAATTGATAAAAGCACTCAACAATTCAATTACGGGCATTGCTTTATTCGCGATTTTGTGCCTTCAGCCCTAGCATTTTTAACTAGAGGTCAGGGTGAAATTGTCGCCAATTTTTTACGACAAACCCTGAAGTTACAGATTAACGACAAAAATATCGATGAAGTTAGGGCGCATATGGATGGCGTAAGACCAGGTATGGGTCTAATGCCAGCAAGTTTTGAGATAGTCGAAGAAGAAGGAAAACAAGCTGTCAGAGCCGATTTTGGCGAACGGGCAATCGGTAGAGTGACACCTGTAGATTCTTGTTTGTGGTGGCTGATTTTACTACGGATTTATCAAAGAGCTACAGGCGACCAAGAGTTAGTTCAAGAAGCAGGATTTCAGCGGGGAATTAGGTTAATTCTCAATCTCTACATGCTGAAGCAATTCGATATGTACCCGACGCTGTTAGTTCCCGAAGGGGCATTTATGATTGACCGTCGCATGGGAGTGTATGAGCGTCCGCTAGAAATTCAAGCTCTATTTTACGCGGCTTTACTAGCAGCAGATGAATTGCTGTTACCCAAAAATAAACAGGACATTCATACAGAAATCGAGCAGCGACTGGCAAGATTGAAAACGCACATTCGCGAACATTATTGGCTCGATTTAGAAAAAGTGAATGAAATTCATCGCTACGAAAACGAGCAATTTGGAGAAGAAATTTGCAACAAATTCAATATATATCCAGAGTCTTTGGAAGCCTGGGCGATTGATTGGGTTCCCAAAGAAGGAGGCTATCTCGCTGGGAATCTGGGACCAGGGCGGATGGATTTTCGCTTCTTTGCAATTGGGAATTTGATGTCAGTTATTTGCTCGTTAGCAGATGAAGCGCAATCTCAAAAGATCATGAATCTGATCGGTAAACGATGGATCGATCTAGTTGGAAATATGCCAATGAAGCTTTGTTTTCCTGCTATAGAAGACAAGGAATGGGAATTAATTACAGGTTGCGACCCAAAAAATGTGAGTTGGTCTTATCATAATGGAGGAAGTTGGCCCGTTCTGTTATGGTTTTTAGTCGCGGCAGCTTTAAAAGTGGGGAGAAAAAGTATTGCCGAACGGGGAATTAGAATTGCCGAAAAACGTTGGTGCGAGTATAAAGATAAAGATCGTTGGCCCGAATACTACGATGGCAGAAAAGGCAATTTAGTCGGCAAAAAGGCAATGCGCTATCAAACCTGGACGATCGCCGCTTATATCGTCGCCAAAGACTTAATGGAGAACCCGCAGCATTTAGAATGGATTACATTTCAGTGAACAGCGGACAGTTATCAGTGGTAATTGGTAATCGATCGCTGGTCACTGATAACTGGTCGCTGATTTCAGCCTGTACGAAACTCGCCACCTCCTTGAATCAAATCTTCTGGTCTAATGTTGGAGAGAAACTCTCGAAAAGCTTTCAGCTCAGCTTCATCTGCTTCGCGATCGACGGGAATTGAAGCATCAGCTACCACTTCCTCCATCACCCAGATCGGGCTATTCAGGCGTAGGGCGATCGCGATCGCATCGCTGGGACGAGCATCAATTTCTTTTTTGACCTCACCCTGGCGGGCGCACAAAACTGCGTAAAACGTCCCATCCTGAATTGAATGAATGACGACTTTTTCCAAGGTCATACCCCAGACCTCTAGAATATTTACTATGAGGTCGTGAGTTAGAGGTCTGGGCGGTTTTTGATTTTCCAAAGCGCCAATAATCGCCTTTGCCTGATCTTGATTGATGTAGATGGGTAATGCTCTACGCTCTTTACCGTCTTTCAACAGCACGATTGGACTGCGGTTGACCGCATCTAAAGCAATGCCAGCGACTTTCATTTCGATCATTTGCGTAGCCTCTAAAACTCTCTAGGCAAAGGGTAATTGGTAGATGGGGTTGAAGGTGTTTGATTCTGTATAGCAAAAATAAACATACTTTATAGCCTTACATAACAACTTTTCCGATCTGCTGTCAGCAAAGACAGAGAATTGCCCTTAGTTCTTTGCTGTACGATAGCCTATCCTAAGTATGCCCTGATTGTAAGCTGAATTTATGGATTTAGCGTGAGTAAATTTTGCCAGAATCAGTTGTCTAAATTGCATCCAAGACCGCTCGGATGAGACAAACTAGCTAAACTGGGCAAAATTATCGATTTTTGGGAGAAAAACTGTGTTTACGGGATTAGTACAAGCTTTGGGTCAAATTCGAGCGCTAGACAACTATTATTATCAAATTACTTGCTCTAGCGACCAGAAAAATTTAATTTTGCCAGATCTCGCGCTCGGGGATAGCGTTGCGGTGGATGGAGTTTGCCTCACGGTCATGGAGATTCTACCCCAAGGATTTATCGCCGCAGCCTCGCCGGAAACCCTCCGCCGTACTACCCTGGGACAGCGCGAAGCTGATGCAGGATATGTCAATCTAGAAACCTCTTTGCGTGTCGGTGGTAAAGTGGGAGGTCATTTTGTCATGGGACACGTAGATGGAACGGGGTGCTTGGAAACGGTAGAAGACACAGCTACCTCATGGGAAATGAGCTTTACTGCAACAGAAGCGATCGCCCGCTACATCGTTCCCAAAGGCAGTATTGCCATCAACGGTGTTAGCCTTACCATTGCCGATCTCGACCCTACCAGAAATTGGTTTAAAGTCGCCGTCATTCCCCATACCTACGATTGCACTAATTTACGCGATCTCCGCCCTGGTAGTCTAGTTAATTTAGAAGCTGATATTTTAGGCAAATATGTCGAAAAACTGCTGAATTACAACTCTCCTCATCAAGCCAGAGAAGAGTTATCGCCAGCATTTTTAGTAGAACACGGGTATCTATGAGGGGCGAGGAGCGAGGGAATAAGAGAGTGATGCCTGGTGCGTGAAATACCTACGTCTTAAAACTTACGGCTTCTCCCTTGTCTTTTCCCTAACCCCTCACTCCTAACTCCTCGCTCTTACTTACAGCGTTGCGATCGCCACGAAGTGCATTAACTAGCTGGACTACGGCAGATTCTAATTCTGCACCAGGATCGCGGGCAACTAAGCTATCCAAATCGACTTGCTTAATTTCAAAGTTGAATTGAGTACTGCTGGCGCTGGCGACGATCGCTTCGCGAACAGTGGCGGGCATCGCCGTTTCGTGACGATCTGGTTGGGAGTTGGCTAAGCGGATAGCTTTATCTAATCGTGCTAGCCCAGTCTTCAAGTATGCTTCAGGGTTGGCAACAATCCAACCGTTGGCAGTTAACTGTCGGGTCTCGAAGTGGAGGTGAGGACCTGTGGAATTACCCGTACTGCCAACCCGCCCGATGACAGTTCCCTGCGGAATTGTTTCTCCTGGGGAGACAAAAATTTCAGATAAATGACCGTAAAGAGTTTGGAGCGTATTTTTGTTGTGGTTGAGAACGACAGTTAAACCGTAGCCACCGACATAATCGGCAACTTCTACCGTACCTGGATAAGCCGCTAACACTGGCGTTCCCAGGGGCGCACCTATATCTGTACCAGAGTGAAAACTGAAATCACCAAACAGAGGATGGACGCGCCAGCCAAAAACTGAGGTGACGGGAGAGGGAACTGTTAGTGGAAACATGAAATTGCCCTGTCCTTTGGCTTCGGGATCGCGGTATTGATAGCTGAGAACGCTACGCTGGGTTTTCAAGTTGGTCGCCACGCGAAAGCCTTCAGCAGTGATATCGATCGGTCCCAGCTGAATTGGTCTGATGCCGTTGGCAACCGAGTGGCGATCGAGCGGGGCGACGCTTCTACCAAAGTTTCTAGAACGAGCTAGTTGTCTCATCCGCTGTTGGCGGAGGCTGGGACGACAAAGGCTACTCAAACCAGGTCTAGCAACAGCCCGACAACCGGAGATTCTGGATTTTAATACTATTGAGCTTGGTGCTTCGTAGCCAGTGGTAGCACCGAGGCTGTATCCTGTGGGGTCGATGTACGCACCACTAGGATCTGGAGCAGGACGATCGGGCAAGTTAGCCGATCGCCTGACAGGTGAAGTGTCTAGCTGTTGTCTCAGTTTTTGCCATCTCTCCGGTTTTACCGATTTTGAATTGACTTGTAGGCTGGGGCTGGGAGAGGCATCGAATGAATTGTCGATCGCGGCTTCTGACTGAGCTAAGACTAAGTTGCCACCAAGCAAGCTAGAAATACTAATAAAACCGATCAGAAATATATGTTTGGAGTTAGTAGGCATAATAACTGGTAATTAGTAGTTAGTCATTTGTTATTTGTCATTTGTTATTTGTCATTGGTAAGTTGTAAGTTCCTTCTTACTCCCTACTCCCTTGCTCCGCCAATATACTGACAACTGACGATCGCTGCTCCCTGCTCGTCCCTGCTATTTCCTTACGATACAAACGAAATATTTATGCTTTGTCAAACAATTAGCCATCATAACCCAGACTCACAGCACCAGGGGGGAGACAAATTTCTGAATTGGGGCTGAAATTGTATGATTGAGAGTCAAGCCTGACTCGTAGTTCGCCGCGATCGCTAATACCAACTACAACGCCGTTTTGTCCTTCTACGGTGAGGCGCTGTCCCATATTTATAAATAGTTTGTGGTAAGACGGCAGAAGAGTATCGATTCCCCCTGGGGAGCAAAACTTGTAACCTGAAATTGTGCCTTGTAGTGTCACAGCCGCTAATGTTTCTAAGCAGTCAATTGCAGCCAAAGGTTGTTGAGATAAGAAAGATTGCAAACCGATCCCTGTAGCTGGGACAGGGTTAGCCCAGTTAATCCCGACTCCGACTACAGCATGAATAATTTTTTCATGTCGCACTTTTGTTTCTGTCAGAATTCCACCCAGTTTACGTCCTAGCAAAATTAGGTCGTTGTGCCATTTCAATTTTACCGGAACACCGCGATCGCCCAAAGCCGTTGCAATGCCCCAAGCAGTTGCTAAAGTCAACTGATAGCCGCAGTTGACTGGTAAGTTTGGCTCTAGGACTACAGATAAATATAAACCTCCTGCTGGCGAAGCCCACTGTCGTCCCCATTGTCCCCGTCCAGCTGTTTGTCGTTCGGCAATGATGACCGTTCCTGGTTTTGCCCCCTGCGCGATCGCATTCCAGGCTTTCTGGTTGGTCGAGGGTAGACTCTCGTAAACTTCTACAGCAAAATCCGCTTCTGCTACCATTGGAGCAAGAATTGCTAATAGCTTTTGTCGGTCTAGTGTCACGCTGGCAAGTGCAAACTGTGTCAATTAAGTTAGCATTAATTTGCTGAAAATAAACCTGTCATGCTGTGCTTTTACATTAGATGGCAGCTTGGCTAATTTAGTTTCATTTTGTTGGTTAATTGTTTGCTAATTTTTAGATTTAATCCATGCATACTTGGGATTGGCGCGGTTGCGAAGGTTTTCTCTATCTATCCTGTAGCTTGTTAGAAGCATTTCCCCACGGTTTTTTTACGCGACATTTTCATCCTCATGCTCCCCATGACTTGACCTCAGCTTTACACCCAGAAGCCGAGGCTTATCGCGTCAAGCAGGTACACGGGAATGTTGTCGTCACTCCATCTGAAGTGAGGAGCGAGGAGCGAGGAGCGAGGAGCGAGGGGAAGAAGAGAGCTAAGGGGGTTGAGGGAGCCAAGGAAGAATTTTCAATCCAAAATCCAAAATCCAAAATCCAAAATTCTGCCTCACTCCTCGCTCCTCACTCCTCGCTCCTAGTTGAGGCAGATGGATTGCTCACAGAACAGCCGCTACAGGCAGTTTGGGTAGCGAGTGCCGATTGTACGCCTGTATTAATTGCCGATCGCCATACCGGACAAGTTGCAGCCGTTCATGCAGGCTGGCGGGGAACGGCGATGAAAATTGTGCCGCAAGCGATTGCGCGTTTGCAAGCACAAGGTAGCAAAATTCAAGATTTGCGCGTCGCTTTGGGTCCTGCGATCGCGGGTAGTGTCTATCAGGTTTCCCGACAGGTAGCAGCTGAAGTTGGAGCTAGCATTACTGCAACTGATGCCACAACCGAAATTCTCGACTGTTTAGCTGAAATACCCAACTCTCCTCTATTTCCCGATTCTCACCCAGAAAGAGTCCGGTTGGATATCCGGCGGGTTATTACCTTGCAATTAGAGCAATTGGGTATTAGCCCCGAACAAGTGGCGATCGCTCCTCACTGTACCTACCAAGAACCAGAACGTTTCTTTTCCTATCGTCGCGACAAACAGAAAAAAGTTCAATGGTCGGGAATTATTAGTCAATAAACATTGGTAATTGGTAATGGGTAATTGGTAATGGGTAATTGGTAATGGGTGTTAATTGTTGGGTATTAGTTGTTGACTTAGCTACTATAGCAATCCTAGATGAATCGTGAAATTAATTGCTCGTGTAGAGACGTTACATGTAACATCTCTACACTGGACACGTTTACAAATCAACTTGAATTGCTATATTCACTACTCACTTTAATAAGCTAATCCACGATATTTTAATTGTTGAGTAGGTTGTGGGGCGATCGCTTGTGTGGTTGGACGAGAACCGAAGCTGACACCTCGATATTTTCCTGCTACTTGCTTAGTCACTACTTGAGCTGATTGATTAGATTTGGTGTAAGCTAAACCACGATAAGAAAGCTGCATTTGTTGTTTCTCCTTTAGGTAATATGTGTTTGATGAACGTGTAAATAAAATAAATTTGAACGTGGTAGATTCCTTACTAAAGTTAATTTCCAGAAAGATTCTGAACGCGATATAAATACTGAGGAATTGCAAGACATTCAGTGAAAAGAATTACCGTTGTCCTACTCTTAACTACCTCTCGATAATTCTGAATTTCGGATTTGGAATTCTGAATTTTTGTGACTAGCTGCAAGTTGAAAGCGCCAATTCATTGCCCGTGGCTACACGTACTCTGGGAAAGGTTGCAGCGTGGGTTCAAACTTTTTGTCCAGAAGGATGAAACCGCCACTTTAAAGCGTGGGGTTTGATGTAGGGTTGGATAGCAGCAGGTGTATAATTGTTGATTTGAGCGCGGTAGATGAGAAACACTCTGTTACCGATTTCTATCTCTTACGCGCAGCTTGATGTTTATCCTCGGGTTTGTCAGCAAATAGCCTGCCTGTATTTCATGCAGTCCGACACGAGAGATCTGCTGAGGAATGTCACGAATTACGCTCCACAAAACCGTTACATTGGTCAATAGCTGCGAATTCTATTTGCCTGCTGCAAGCTCTAGCACTGCATAAGGTGTTACTGGCATTACTGCATTACGTGTCAATGGTGGCACTGCATTATGTGGCAAAATTAAAGACGGTGTTAAGAAAAAACTTTAATAGGTAATCCCGTGACAACTGCTACCGCTGCTCGTCGTGTCGTGTTTCCTTTCACCGCTATTGTGGGTCAGGACGAAATGAAACTCGCCCTTTTACTCAACATTATTGACCCGAAAATTGGCGGAGTAATGATCATGGGCGATCGCGGTACTGGCAAATCTACCACGATCCGCGCTTTAGCTGACTTATTACCAGAGATTGAAGTTGTAGCGGACGATCCGTTCAACAGCCATCCTAGCGATCCCGATTTGATGGGAGATGCAGCACGGCAAAAATTAGAACAAGGTGCAGAAATTCCCATCGCCAAGAAAAAAATTACTATGGTCGATCTGCCCCTGGGAGCCACAGAAGACCGAGTTTGCGGCACGATTGATATTGAAAAAGCCTTATCTGAAGGTGTCAAAGCTTTTGAACCAGGACTGCTGGCAAAGGCAAATCGCGGTATCCTCTACGTCGATGAAGTTAACCTACTTGACGATCACCTTGTAGACGTATTGCTAGACTCCGCCGCCAGTGGTTGGAATACTGTAGAACGGGAAGGCATTTCGATCCGTCACCCCGCCCGTTTCGTTCTCGTTGGTTCTGGCAACCCAGAAGAAGGTGAATTGCGCCCTCAACTACTCGATCGCTTCGGAATGCACGCAGAAATTCATACTGTAAAAGAACCAGCCTTGCGGGTACAAATTGTGGAACAAAGGTCGGATTTCGACCAAAACCCACTGCAATTTTCTGACAAATATCAGCCACAGCAACAAGCTTTACAACAACAGCTGATTAAGGCTCAAGAGTTGTTACCTTCAGTACAAATGGATTACGATCTGCGGGTAAAAATTTCTGAAGTTTGCTCCGAACTTGATGTTGATGGCTTGCGGGGTGACATTGTAACCAACCGCGCAGCTAAAGCGATCGCGGCGTTTGAAGGTCGTACTGAAGTCACAGTAGATGATATTCGTCGTGTCATTACTCTATGCCTGCGTCACAGACTGCGGAAAGACCCCTTAGAGGCGATCGATTCTGGTTACAAAGTAGACAAGGCATTTAGCCGCGTGTTTGGCATTGAACCAGCGACGGATGAAATGTCAGAAAAAACAGCGCAAGCTAATGGTATTGGACAAGCAGGCGGACGCTATCGCTAGCCTTAAATTATTCATGTTTGAGCATTTTGACTTTTGTACGGGCGGGTTTGAACCGCAGAATTACTTGTTCTAGAACAGGTCTGCCTAAAAAAACCGCCCCTACGACTTTTGAACTTTGACTTTTGACTTTTGACTTGCCTATGAGAATTTGGCTAATTTGGTGGAACACTCTAGTTTTTTCTTGTCAGCACAATCCACCCCAGCTGATCGAAATGCTGATGTTATTGTTGGCAACGATGTTATTGGGGACTTGGCTAATTTCACCCCATTGGTCTTATCAAGCATTAGCCTGGAGTTACTTAATCGGGGTATCGGCTTCCATGTGGATACGAGAGGCGATCGCCCCTACCTACCAAGCGCGTCCCACCCAAGTTATTGCCGTACTGTTATTTATCCTCAGCCTCTACGGTTTTGCTGACTTGTTTCAATATTTGTAGAAGTGAGTAGTCAAGTCTGCCTACACAATCTCTGACTCAGCTGGTACGATTTTCGGCAGGGGCAAGGTAGAAGTTTCTGTTGCGATCGCATCTTTACCCAATTGCCAAGTACCCACCTTTTCTGCACCCGCTTGTTGTAGTGTTTTTAATAAATCGGCGCTAGAAATTATCAATTCATCAACATCAATCCCGCTATAAGCACTAGGATACCTGTCTAGCCGCTTAATGCCTTCTCCTAATAAAATGACTGCCCCATGCCAATTCTTATTACCTAGATGATAAAGCCCCACAGCAACTTGCAAAACTCCCTGATAGAAAGTTTTTTCCGGTTCAGTTGCTTCCATCCATAAGGCTTCTAAGGTATCGTGACAGGCATAGAACTGCCCTTGATTGAACTGTTCTACACCCTGCCAAAACTCCTCTGGTTCCTCTTGATTCAAGATTTTATACCTCACACGCAATTGTTAAATAGGGGCGGGTTTGTCTACTTTTTCTAATGGAAGTAGAGATTTTTGGTGAACCCACCCCTACAATTCCGAATTCCGAATTCCGAATTCTCTATCCCATGCTTTCTCGCACGGTTTTGATGTATTCTAAATCGATGTCCTGTTGTTCTCCAGCAAAGTCGTTGTCTGGAGTTAAGAACAGCATACAATGGCACTCTTTACGTTCGCGCATTGGTACACAAGGGCAATTCCAGAAAGTTGCGTGTACTTCTGCTTCCTTGTCTTCATAATGGCGACAGGGACATAAAGGCGCACCAAGATCGTCTTTGTGTTTGGCAAGCCCTTCTACCACTACAGCTGTCACGGAAGGATCGGCACAAAAATATGTTCCCGTGCGCTTGGCATAAGTCTGGGAGAACTGCCACATTGCCTCTAGGCTTTTCTCAGTCGATAGAGCGTTGTTTTCTGTTGTGTTCATAACCTTTCTTGACGAATCGTTAAGTTTTGTTTACAAGATTTGAAGCATTGTTTCTAGCATTTTAACAACATAGATGTTGCAAAAGTGAATATAAGTCGTAAGTCGTAAGTTAAGAAGCTGCTAGTCACTAGTCACCAGCCACCAGTCACTATTCACCTGCTGATTACAGTTTTGCTTTGGACAACTCATCGTGTAACGCCCGTAAAGTAGGGTATTGAGAGCGCAGTTGCGTGATGTATTCCGTCCAATCAGATTGAGTGTTGCACGATTCACAGACAGCCTTGATTCGTTGTAAATGTTGGACGGCTTCTCGATAAGCAGAGCGATTTTTTTGCTCGATCGCCTGCGTAGCTAATTGTTTGTAAAGCGCGATCGCCATTTGGGGATGGGTAGTTTCGATTGCCTTGGCTAGGGCTTGGCGAAATCTAGACTGCTACCACTCTTTGAGCTGGGGAAATAATTCTAGCACCCGCTCGATATTTTTCTCGTAAAAGGCAATATGTGTCAGCAAGAGCAGATGTTTGTTCTGCTGGAGTTTTTGTAGTACGTTATCTCGCAGTTGCCGTATAGTGGTTTGAGCGAATATAATTCGCGACTACACAAACAAAGTCCGCCTGCGCGGACTGAAACATATTCAATCTCTTAATCTGCTTAAGCAGATTTTGTCTATATAGCTGCGAATTTTATTCGCCAAACTTCCTAGAAACAAATTTTACTACAAACTATTTTTTGCTTCTTGAGATACAGCTTCAGCTTCATCTTTTGCTAACTGCTCGATCAGAGTCCGGGCTTGTTCGCCGCCCAATTTAGCTAAAGCTTGCACGACGCGATAGCGAATTTGCCAATCGGGGTTGGTAGCAAAAGGAACTAGTAATTCTATTGCTTGCGGATTGCCTAAATCTCCCAGAGAGCTAATTGCCGCAGTTTTATCTAACTCGCTACCCGATTCCAATGCTTCTTTTAATAAGTCAAAAGAGCGCGGATCGCCCAATTCGCCTAGAGTTGCAATAATACTAAACCGCACTAACCACTCGGGCGTACTGTGATAGACTTGCGCTAAATCTGCAAACGCATCAGTTAACTTCAGCGCTCCCAGACAGTCAGCCGCAGCAGCTTGTACGTCTGGTTCGGGGTCGTTGAGTAGGCGATCGCGCAATACATTTAAACTAGTATTTAAATCTTGTCCTCCCAAAGTGTCCAACTGACTCACTGCCGAGTAGCGCACTCTGGCGTTGGGGTCATCAATTGCCTTGAGCGCCAACTCTAGCGCAACTCCTTTATCTTCCAATTCGCGAACTTGATTCATCGCCCGCAAGCGATCGCCCAAATCCTGCGAATCGAGTAATTGCTTTACCGATTCTGGACTAACAGCCATTTTGAATTTGTTATTTGTATTTGGTAATTTGTATTTACTCTTACCATTTTTTAGGGGCAAGAAGTCAAAGTTAAAAGTCAAAAGTTAAAAGTCAAAAGTCAAAATCTAGAAGACGAGAAGTAATTTTCCCTGCTCCCTGCCCTACTCTCTAATGACTTTCTTCACTGACTACTTTGTAGAAACGTTACATGTAACGTCTCTACGCTGATAAGTGATAACTGATAACTGACTCCTACTCGCTGGCTGCTAAGTCGCGCACGATATCGCCACGAGTCAAAATTCCAATTACCTTACCGCTAGGATCGACGACTGGCAAACGCGGGATCTTGCGATCGTGCATTAGTTGTGCTGCATCTCGCAATGGTTTATCAGGAGCCACGGTAATCAAATCTTGACTCATTACCTCTCCCACCGTCTGCCCCAACGCTTTATGCAAGTCTCGTTCGTATTGAGCCGGATTTTTCAGGAAAATCACGCTATCAAGAAACATGATGTAAGCCGGGGGAGTAACTCCTGTTTCTTGCCACATCAGATCTGTCTCTGAAATTGTACCGATTAACTTGCCTGCATCGTCTACCACGGGTAAACCACTAATACGCTTTTCTGCCAAAAGCTTGATTGCATCATGCAGTGAGGTTTCTGGACGCACCACAATTGGGTCGCGGGTCATGACATCGGCAACAGTCTTAGGCATTTACAGACAGCTCTCTTTTGCAATATCCTCTAAATTTATTTTAAAGGGTGAGGTGCGCTCCGCGCAGGGTGTAGTGAGTGTTGTGTGGTTCGTGGTGCGCTCAGGCGTGGTGCGCTCAGGCGTGAAACACTTGTGAATTATGACTTGTGACTTGCCTTGCTTCCTCAGCTCCTCCGCTCTCTTCTCTCCCGCTCCCAAGTCCCCCTTGTCCTCCTTGTCTCCCTTGTCCCAATTTTGAATGCGCGAATGCGTGAATTTTGCCTCCGACTTGCGACTCCCGACTCCCAAATTATTCTGTCCTACTGCCAATTAACCAAACTAATCTTCCTACCAACCAACCAAGAATTGCGTAAGCTGCAATTGCCACGATCGCGTTAATTTCAAACACCTGGGAATTACCAAACTTTGGTGTACCGAATAGGTTAGCAACTGGAGCGTAAAAAGGCTCGGAGAGATTATAGATAAATTGAGCGAATGTATTATCTGGATTCGCCCCAAACAGCCGCAAAATCATTCGTAACAACAGCAGCATCCCCAGCGCTCCGGCGAGGAAGTAAATAATTTGTACCAGCTTGCTGACAGTAGCATTACGGCTAGCCAGCGTCACTCGCCGTTCTGCTTCACGTAGCCTAATTTCTTCATGCCGCTGTCGGTCGTCATCCCTCATTTGCTCCTACCTGTACCTTGCGATCGCGATTTTCTCTGTTAGTTAATTTTAATTTTAAAAAAATTATCCAAGTCTCAAGGGTGAAACAAATCCATATTTTTCAAATCTTCATCGAATTCTTCATTGTACGCATACCTAAATTACTCTTGCTTAAGTCACGATAAAAGCACGACTGTCAAAAATTTAGTTATTTTTTCTATTCTCAAAGTTAACTGCTAATAGCTAGCTAATCATAGCTATTTCCTGCAATGGTCGATATAAATCAGAGATCTTCTATTTTAATTGTTGACGACAGCCCGCTCAATGTTAAAGGTTTGTTTAAAATCTTACACCACTCTGGGTTTATAGTTTCTGTTGCAAACAGCGGTGAAAATGCTTTATTGGAAATCAAAAATACATTACCAGATCTAATTTTATTAGACGTAGTAATGGTAGGAATGAATGGCTTTGAAACTTGTCGTCATCTCAAAGCCGATCCAGCAACTCAAGATATTCCAGTGATTTTTATTAGTGCTTTAGATGAAGCAACCAATAAAGCCGAATGCTTTGCAGTTGGCGGAGTTGATTACATTACCAAGCCCTTTGCAGCCGAGGAAGTGTTAGCGCGAGTCAGACATCAATTGGCATTACGTGCAGCCAAAATAGAAATCGAACGGCTTAACCAAGAACTAGAAGCAAGAGTTCGCCTGCGAACGCTGCAACTAGAGGCAGTCAACCGACAGTTGCAACAAGAAATTAGCGATCGCCATCAAGTACAAGAGCAATTAGTCTACAGTGCTTTGCACGATGCCTTAACCCATCTCCCTAACCGTACTCTATTGATGGAACGCTTGGAAATGGCGTTACAACGGGTAAAACGATATCCAGACCATTTATTTGCCGTTTTATTTATCGACTTAGACCGTTTCAAAACGATCAACGACAGTTTAGGGCATCAGGTAGGCGATCGATTGCTATTGGCGATCGCCCATCAGCTACAACAACTCGTCCGCTCCACAGATACAGTGGCTCGCTTAGGCGGAGATGAGTTTATCATTCTCCTCGACCCCATTCAAGATATTAATGATGCGATTCGAGTTGCCGAGCGAATTCACACCCAATTGCGATCGCCACTGCAACTGGCAAGCAGAGAAGTATTTATCGGTGCTAGTATCGGTATCGCTGCGAGTGCAACTCACTATCAGCAAGGCTCAGAGCTGCTGAGAGATGCAGATATAGCCATGTACCGTGCTAAGGAGCAAGGTAAAGCGCGGTATGAAATTTTTGACCGAGCTATGTATGCTGAAGCAATCCAAAAGCTGCAAATCGAAAACGATCTGCGTCAAGCAGCAGTCGGACAAGAGTTTCACCTCAATTACCAGCCAATCGTCTCTTTAGATACAGGTAAAATTATCGGTTTTGAAGCGCTACTACGCTGGCTGCATCCCGAACGGGGTTTGATTTCTCCGTCCCAGTTTATCCCGATTGCTGAAGAAACTGGATTAGTTGTTCCGATTGGTGAATGGGTGCTTTTCACAGCTTGCAGCCAAATGAAACAATGGCAAACTAAATTTTCTCATCCACCCGCCAAAATCAGCGTTAACCTCTCGCTGAAACAATTGCGAGAACCCGATTTTCTGGAGAAGATAGATCGCATATTAACCGAAACGGAAATTGCCGGCGAGAGTCTCAACCTAGAACTGACCGAAAGTATGCTCATGGACAACGTGGAAGAACTGATCTTCGTTCTCGGACAACTGCGTGCGAGAAATATTCGCCTGAGTATTGACGACTTCGGTACGGGTTATTCTTCTCTCAGCTATTTACATCGTTTTCCAATTGATTATTTAAAAGTAGACCGAGCTTTTATCAGTGGAATTGGAGCTGGTGGCAAATCTCGTCAGATTGCAGCCACAATTATTTCCCTAGCTCACCAGTTAGGAATTAAAGCGATCGCTGAAGGCGTGGAAACTCCAACTCATTTACAACACTTACATGCATTAGATTGTGAAGAAGCACAGGGATATTTATTTTCTAAACCCCTAGATTTAGCAGCCGCAGAGTCTTTAATTTTGACCAATCCTCAGTGGTGAGTTAACAGAGTTGCGATCGCTTCACGTCCGATGCACCATTTTTTGCTTGAGTATGTAAAAATCCGATCGCTTTGCTAGCAAGCTTGGGGGTCGAACCTTTAACACGAGCGGATAGCAAGCCAAGACAAATAGGAGTCGGACTACGGTTGAACAGAGTAAAGCCCAACCCGCACCTTGCAATCCCAACCGAGGCACGAGTAATAACAGGAAGGGAACGCTCAGCCCCAAGCCAATTGTTTGCAGAAGTGTCACCGTTCCAGGTCTTCCTAATGCCATAAATGCCTGTGCCAGTATCCAGACGCTACCGTCAACCACAGTCATCACTACCAGAATGCGAAATACAGGGACAGCTCCCATAAACTCAGCACCGTAAAGCAAGTTGAGCAGCATCGGTCCTACTATAAATAAAATCGCAGCTGCCATAGTAGTTAGAGCCGTGCTGATACGCGCTGCCATCCCAGTTACAGCAACAACTTCTGCTATGGGACGAGCTGCTGTTTTAGGTAACAGCACTGTGACGATCGAATGCTGAAACAGATTCAGCATCCGGGATAAGCTCAGAGAAATCACATATTTTCCCATAGCTTCGGGTGCTAACAAATTGATCACTAGCGCTTGATCGACTTGTACTGATAGCGTACCGATTAGATCGATACCGTATGCCCTCAAACCATAACTCACCAGACGTTGGTAAGATTTTCTCAACCCGTCCAAACGGGGACGAAAGCGTTGCCATACGCAACGCGATAGCCAAAAAAATATCGGGAGACTGGGAAATGCATAAGCAATGACAGCAGTAAAAGGAGTGAGGTTGCCTGAAACTGCTAGTCCGGTCAAGATAGCTAACGTTGTTAGCGGTTGCAGATATTGTGCTTGATTGGCAGTTTTGAAATTGTAATCTGCTTCCAGTGCTGCGGTATAAATAGTTGTCAGCATGATTATGGGCGACAGCACCATAAACCATTGAGCGTAGCGGATGACTTCTGGCGAATACTGAGTTAACCACTGCGGGATGAAAAGTATACCTGCGATCGCTGCCACTATACCTAATATCGTACCCAGGACGAGGGTAGCAGAAAAAATCTCTGATTCCTGCTCTGGATTGCGTTTGAGATAATAGCGTAAAGCAATTGGCAGTCCCAAAGTCATAGTAAAGGCTAAAAATTGGGGCCACAGAGCGATCGCTGCTTGTTCGCCTCGCCCATCAGGTCCCAAAATACGTGCTGTAATCGCACCCGTACATGTATTAGCAGCTAAAATCAATATCTTCGTCAGCAGTGTTTGCAAGGTAGCAGCAGTCGCGCCACGTCCCGCTAGTACCCAACGAACACTAGCACCTACAGTTTTCATCCATTCAACTCCAGTCTCATCAAAGCTCGAATTCTGTTTTTCTATTAATTCCTCTCAATATCGGGAATAAATAGTTAAAAAATGTCTGATTTGTGCTACGTCAAGACTAATTCTCCATCCGGCGAAAAATAGCTATTAATGGTTTCTGTTTGTCCATTGATGGCTACTTCAAAACATATTTTCAAAGGGTCTTGCCTCGACAACGGCATTTGTTAACGCTAATGGAGTAAGGGAACATTGTAAATTTAACCATAGATAGATGCAAAGAAATGTAAATGAGGAAAATAGTTTCTTCACAGTTTGGTCAGCACTGATTCTCATGGGTTAATTTATACATGCCTCGATCGCTAGGCTATTCCATTAGCATCTGTTACTGTGAAAAAAATAGTCTCTATTGCTACTTCACTCGCTAACATTATGTAGAGGTATTACATACAATGCCCGAGTCTCTTGTGGGCAGTGAGATTGAAGTATGGAAACAACGATCGAGAGTGATAATAGTCACAAGTTTTCCAACTTCAGACAGAGTGTGACGATAGAAGCAATTATGGCAGGACACAGTAAATGGGCGAACATTAAACGTCAAAAAGCAAGGGTTGATGCCGTCAAGGGGAAAACATTTACGCAATTGTCGCGGGCAATTATTGTGGCGGCGAGAAATGGCGTACCCGATCCGGCAGGAAATTTTCAGTTGCGAACAGCGATAGAGAAAGCCAAAGCAGCAGGCATTCCAAATGAAAATATCGAGCGAGCGATCGCTAAAGGCGCGGGTACGTATGAAGACTCTGCCAATTTAGAAGAAATCCGCTATGAAGGTTACGGTCCTGGTGGCGTGGCGATTTTGATTGAGGCTTTGACTGACAACCGCAACCGTACTGCTGCCGACTTGAGAGCTGCCTTTAGTAAAAATGGGGGAAATTTAGGTGAAACAGGCTGCGTGAGTTGGATGTTCGAGCGCAAAGGAGTCGCGCTGGTTTCTGGCAAAGTAGATGAAGACGAACTTTTAGAAGCATCTCTAGAAGGTGGCGCGCAATCCTATGAAATTAACGAGGATGAGCATGGGCGCTCGGCTGATGTGATGACAGAGATCGGCAATTTGGAAGCTCTAACTCAGAAGCTGAAAGAAAAAAGTTTTGTTGTAGACGAAGTAGAATTGCGTTGGATTCCCAGTAATACAATAGAAATTACTGACCCAGAACAGGCGCGATCGCTTTTGAAGTTAATCGATGCTTTAGAATCTTTGGATGACGTGCAGAACGCTACCGCTAACTTTGACATGAGCGATCGGTTAATTGCCATGAGCTTTGCTTAGTCTATAGCAGGGAGCGTACGAGCAGAGAGCTGAGCTTCTGAGCAGATGAAAAAGTTACACCACGAGCGCGACTTGCAGTCAAGAGACTTGCTGATAAAGAAAATTAATCGGGACGCACGGCTGCGCGTTCCGATTGAGTATGTATTTCACGTGTATCTCATTTAGCTAAAAGAGTCTATCAATCTTTCTGCACCTATACGGTAATGATTAATTAGTCAAGTGCCGCTTTGAGCGATTTTAGTGATAAGTCGTAAATCGTAAAAGCCTTTTTCAGATAAAAATATTGGCGATCGCTCTATCAATAGAGACGAGATCTATTTGGATCTAAAATATTTTCGCTACTTTGACAGATCCAAAGATTATAGTATTATTTTATACGCAAGTTTATTTCTTTCCATTTTAATCGTACGCCTAATGCTCAAGGAGATTGGATATAAGGTTTGGCAATTAAAAACTGAATTCATTTACAGACTAGCGTTAAAAAGATATGCCAAGTCACTGCCCGCACTTTCTCTAGCCGATCGACAAATTGTCGATCGGTTGCAGCAAGAGGGAGTTTACGTGACTTCTTTAGAAAAGTTGGGATTTGCTTCCACTCCACAGATGGTTGATGCTTGCAGCGAAGTTCTGTCTTGTACCGAACCCGAACGCGATCGGAGTGCGGCAAAATCTCCGCTTCAAATCTACACCCTATCAGAATTAACAGATTTCTCTTTATGGGGAAACGAACGGCGACTGCTTGACATCGTTCAAAACTATATCGGTCTACCAATTAAATTTCAAGGTATCCAGTTGCGACGAGAATTCAGTCACCCACAGCAGTTTGGCGCGATGCTATGGCATAAGGATGGAGACGATCGCCGCAGTATCAAAGTCATCATATATTTGAGTGATGTTGACCGAGAGCATGGACCTTTTGAATACATTCCTAAATCCGTCACTGCCGCTGCTTGGCTAAGATTTCGGATCGATTATCAGATTTTCCGCACGGGTTTTTCCGGTCTGAAAAATGAAAAGATGGAGCAATTCGTCCCTAGATCTGCATGGAAATCATGTGTTGGAGCTGCGGGTACAGTGATACTGGTCGATACTCACAGCGTTTTTCATCATGGTAGCCTACGTACAGCAGAGCGCTCGGCTCTGTTTTTTGTTTATACGGCTCGAAACCCAAAACGTCCAGATCTTTGCCGTCGGTATAGCCATCACTCCCATCCCAGACTGAATTTATCGCGCAACTCTCAAAACCTAAAACAGCAGTAAGCCCCGAAGTTTAACACTATCAAGCTTGCGTCCTCCGAACGCAGCTAACTGCTGACTTCTAACTGCATCATGACTTGCTTACCCTGCGGATTCGCGGCAAAATGAAGATAAGTAAATATTCTTAATCAACTCGATATACTTTGTTAGACATGGCGTTCGAGCAACTTTCGCAATCAGTTTCACCTCCGCAAGCGATCGCACCCAATAACGGTTTTGACTACGACTTGGCGATCGTCGGTGGTGGAATTGTGGGCTTAACCCTTGCCTGTGCCTTGAAAAATTCGGGGTTGAGGGTGGCACTCATTGAAGCAAAGCCATACTCCGTAGCAGCGATGAAGGGGCAAGCATACGCCGTTCACATGTCTTCGCGACTAATTTTATCGGCAATCGGTGTCTGGGATAAAATTCTGCCTGGAATTGAAACGTTTCACCATGTCAAACTTTCCGATGCCGATCGCCCCAACGTGGTAGAGTTCCATCCAAAAGATTTGGGGACAGAGGTTATCGGTTACGTTGCCGAACACCAAGCTTTATTAACGCCGCTACAGGAATTTTTGCACGAATGCTCCAACGTGGAGTATCTATGTCCGGTAGAGGTGGTGCGAACTGAGTTTCAATCGCATGGAGTCGAGCTGACACTCAATGTCTCAGGGAAGTCACGGCAGATCTGCACGCGGTTGTTAGTCGCAGCGGATGGGGCGCGATCGCGGATTCGCCAAAATGCGGGAATTAAAACCTGGGGCTGGCAGTACTGGCAGTCTTGTATTGTCGCTTTTGTCAAGCCTGAAAAACCCCACAACAACACAGCTTATGAAAAATTCTGGTCGAGTGGACCCTTTGCCATTCTACCTCTGCCAGGAAATCGCTGTCGTATTGTTTGGACTGCTCCTCATGCCGAAGCAAAAGCTTTATTGGAATTGGATGACGAGCGGTTTCTCGCCGAACTCACCCGCAGGTATGGCACTCAAATGGGAGAACTGCAACTAGAAGGCGATCGCTTTATGTTTCCGGTGCAGTTGATGCAAAGCGATCGGTATGTGTTGCCGCGTTTGGCACTGGTGGGCGATGCCGCTCACTGCTGTCATCCCGTGGGCGGACAAGGCTTGAATTTAGGAATTCGCGATGCTGCGGCTTTAGCTGAAGTGCTACAAACAGCCACTCGTCAAGGAGAAGATCTCGGCAGCTTGCAGGTACTCAAACGCTACGAACGCTGGCGCAAGCGAGAAAATTCAGTGGTTTTGGGTTTTACCGATTTATTAGATCGGACGTTTTCGAATAATTATTTACCCGTGGCGATCGCTCGTCAATTCGGCTTGTGGGTTTTGCGGCGCGTACCTATTGTCAAGCGATCTGCCTTACAACTCATGACTGGTTTAGGAGGACGTTTGCCTCAAGTAACAGTTATCAGTGACCAGTGAACAGTTATCAATTAGATAACTGAATTTTTACCACTTTTTATATGGTAAAAATTTTCCCGACATGATCACTTTGACGCGATCGCCTTTGGGGTCTTCTTCTTTCTCTACATCTAAAGTAAAGTCAATTGCGCTCATAATGCCATCGCCAAATTTTTCATGAATCACGCTTTTGAGTGGCATTCCATACACTTGCATGATTTCATAGAAGCGATATATGAGCGGATCTGTCGGTACGACTGGACCTAAACCTTTGAGCGGGCATTCTGTTAGTTCTGGTGCTAATGTCGTCGGTAGCCCAATCGCCGATAAAATCTTTTCTGCCTCTGCCTGAGAAGCACTAGCTTGACGGTAAAAGACTGCGGCAATCCAAACTTCATCCCTACCGACTGCTTTTTCTAAATCGACAAAGGACATCCCTTTTTCTTGTTTTGCTGCTAAGAGTTTTTGCGTAATTTCAGGCAGCATTTGTTTACCTCTTAATTGCTCGTTTGATGTAATTGTATCGATTGTTCTATTTGGTTTTTGTGATGAATTTTACTGAAAAATACAGGGATTGTGAAGCAAAAGTCAAAAAGAAAAGAACAGAGTTTTGATAGTTTTGCTCTCGACTACAAGGTAATCGCCCCTCTAAATCTTCCTAAATTGATTTCTGAAGTCATCTCGATCGCGATTCGATTTTCTAGCTGCCGCACTGCTTAATTTATGGTTTTGCACTTCAATTGCGATTTCTATTGCCTTAAATCACAGTGAAAAGTACAGCTAGAATTTACACGCCTTAATTACCGTAAATTACCGGATAGATTGAACTATTGTCTTTACAATATCTTATGATTTGTACCTGGAGCATTGGATTTATTTAAAAAGATCGTAAAGTTATCGGTATAGCTATTATTATTTTTTGGTAGTCTTTTATACTTACAGTGTTAGTCGTTTAACATTACTTATTGCTCATTTAACCCCGATTCTCATTGAGTAGGACGAAATTTCAGCGGCGGGATGTGTAGCCATAAATTAACACCTGACTCCGAATCTCCATCAAGCTAATATTTCCAAGCAATTCAGGAATGTCTGGGTTGGCACAACAACCTCATTTTGGTTCAATTTCATTGTGTTATGTTGCGTCACCTCTAAGCTAGATCGTACCGCTCAGAAGTAGTAGCAACAGGCAATCGTATTCTCTTGCCATGCAGTTCTTAGAAGATCGTAGGGAATTCACGAAAATAAATGATTTCACTAATTAATTCTCAAAAACTATGGCTGAAGTTGCAACGAAGGTTTTTACAATACTCGGCAATCTCGCTCAAGCAGCCGCAGTGGTTGCTGATGTTTGCATTTAGCCGCATTCAGATTATTCGTTTTTTGGTGTTGCACTTAACTAAAAAACCTATAAAAATTGATTTTCTTAAAGAAAATTCTGTTTTTACAGATCTCGATCCAGATCGGGCGGTTAAAGCTTTAAACAGCGATGGTTTGCATTTGGGGATTACGATCCCACCACATATACTCAAAGAGATTCTAGATTTTGCCAGAACAGCGACATACTACGGAAATGGAGACTTACAATTTCCGTTCTCGCTGGCGAATCGAAGAGTGCAAGAAATGAAATCTAGCAAAAGTTTTAGGATCGGCTACAATTTTGAGCCTACATCTCAATGTATGGCAATTAGGAAATTAGCAGAAGATCGGAAGCTGTGGGAAATTGCGGCAAAATATTTTGGCAGTCAACCAATGCTTGCCTGCACTCAGCTATGGTGGACTTTTGTGAACGATGCACCCGCTGAGGGTCGCGCTCAAGGTTTTTATCAGTTTCACTACGATCTGGAAGATTACACCTGTGTGAAATTCATGTTCTATCTCACAGATGTCGATTTATTCGGTGGTCCCCACGTTTGTGTGAAAGGCAGTCATAGAAATAAAAAGCTAAGTCACCAGTTTTCGCTACTGAGAGAAAGAGAAGATAGTGAAATTAAAGAATATTACGGTGACAAAAATATCGCGACAATTTGCGATCGCGCTGGGGTTGGTTTTGCCGAAGACCCCTCCTGCTTCCATAAAGGAATTCTGCCTCAAAAGAGCGATCGCCTGATTCTGGAGTTTAAATTTACTCTCAATAACTACGGCATAATTTTGTAACCGTAGGGTGGGCATTGCCCACCAGATTTTTCAATCGCTCCGGCATAATTGTGTCACAGTAGGGTGGGCATTGCCTACCGTATTTAGGGAGTCTCCAACTTCGATTCAATCTGCTCTAAGTTCAGGTTAAATTTAGTCGCGATCGCCTGAATTATCCGGTCTTCTTCAGGTGTTTTGCGTTCGTCCAAGCGAGCGATGCGGCAGCACTGAGCCAATAAGGAAATCGCAAAGTCGCGGTTGAGCTGCTCTAAAAGCACCTCTAAAGGTTGGGGTGACTGAATATTTCTGGAGATTGCCTCTAAGGAAGAAGGACTGAGATTTAACTGCTTTAACTGTGGTTGGATTTCCGACCAAGTTTTTTCTGGGTGACTGGCGAGAATCATGTGGACTAAGATTCGATCCATTACCGCTTCTTGGGCGATCGCCGTTTCCAGATACTTTTTGCTTTGCTGTTCGAGTTGAGCAATTCCTGTTTTGGAGTTAAGGGTTTCTGGCGACTTCAATTTGGCTTCATAGAAGCGACACGCGGCGTATCCCAAGGAGTAAAGCATAGCAGCGTTAGAACTCGCGCCAATAAACGCTCCAGCAAAAGGGACGTTACGTAATACCCCTAAACCCGCTAGCCTTAGTAACCGACCGCCTCCCAGTCCCAAGCCAAAAATTGTTAATACCTCTCCTTTGCGGCTAGGGTCTTTTAAACTGAGTCCGTAGGCAGCAGCAATTTGATGCACCATTTCCGCTTGCAGTTGGGTGGTTGCAGCTAAATCGACTGCTAAAAGTGCCAGTGCTACCCCTGGCAAGAAACTGGTAGCAAGTCCTATACCCCCAGCACGGGTAGCTTTTTCCACCATAATTCGGTGAGCGATTTGTTCGGGAGACTCTTCGGGATGCTCTTGCTGTAGTTTTTTGACGGCTGCTTCTGCTTTGGCTAAATCTACACTGTCGGTTGCCCCAATCAACCAATTGAGGTTGAGGAAGCGACTAATCCGTCGCACGAACCAGTTATTCCCTACCCACTCGATCGCTTCTCCAGCTTTTGTCGTCGCTGGAGAGAGCCAATCGTGGACTTGTTGTAAAGCTGCTTCTGGCAGTTGGGCGATCGCTCCTACTGCTTGACCTAATGTCTTAGAAAAGGACGACAATTCACCAGCCGCTTTTTCTCTGGAAGCTGAGACTGGCTGCGCCTCCATTGCCTGATTGTTTTGAGAAGGCGTGACTTGCACTTTAACTTCTTCAACTGAGGCTGGCGATCGAGCTGGCTGTCGCGAATTATCGTCCATTGTTCACCACTGTTGAGACGAACTTTACCTGTTGTGGTTGTAACGAAAAAGCGATTGGCTTGCTATCCCCCTCAAGGTGTAAGATTCTATGGACTCTGCTAGGGGATCGATCTTTACCTAGAAATTTTAGATTTTCTTGTCATCTCGCACTTTTGCTACGCTTCCGATCCCGCTTTCGGCATAAAATTTGTTAAAGCGGCTTGACTTTCCCTGGTTCCTTCATTGCGATACCCGTTCACCTAACATTTCTAAATTTCATTATGGCTATTGGCTATGTCGCTCTTGTCCTCCACGCTCACCTACCCTTCGTGCGCCACCCAGAAAGTGACTACGTTCTGGAGGAAGAATGGCTTTATGAAGCGATCGCGGAAACCTACGTCCCTTTACTGCTGGTATTTGAAGGATTAAAACGAGACGGAATCGACTTTAAGATTACGATGAGCATGACACCCCCTTTGGTGTCAATGCTGCGCGATCCTCTACTCCAAGAACGGTTTGACGCTCATTTAGCTAAGCTGGAAGAGTTAGTGGAGCTAGAGGCAGAACGTAACGCTCACAACGGTCACATTCGCTACCTTGCCGAACATTACGTCAGTGAGTTCAATCAAATTCGCCAATATTGGGAACGCTTCAACGGCGATTTAGTCACGGCATTTAAGCAGTTTCAAGACAGCAACAACCTAGAAATCATCACTTGTGGCGCTACTCACGGCTACTTACCGTTGATGAAGATGTATCCCCAGGCAGTCTGGGCGCAGATTCAAGTCGCCTGCGAACACTACGAGCAAACTTTCGGACGACCTCCTAGAGGAATTTGGCTGCCTGAATGTGCATACTATGAGGGGTTAGAGCGAATGTTAGCCGATGCTGGCTTGCGCTACTTCCTCACCGATGGGCATGGAATTCTTTACGCCCGCCCTCGTCCTCGCTTTGGTTCTTACGCGCCCATATTTACCGAGACTGGGGTAGCTGCTTTCGGTCGCGACCACGAATCATCTCAGCAGGTTTGGTCTTCAGAAGTCGGTTATCCTGGCGCATCTGAATATCGCGAATTTTACAAAGATTTAGGTTGGGAAGCCGAGTATGAGTACATCAAGCCCTATATCATGCCCAACGGACAGCGGAAAAATACGGGGATTAAATACCATAAAATCACTGGTCGCGGTCTGGGGTTGAGCGATAAAGCACTCTATGACCCCTACTGGGCGCGGGAAAAGGCAGCAGAACACGCTGGCAACTTCATGTACAACCGCGAACAGCAGGCTCGACATTTACACGGCATTATGCACCGTCCGCCGATTATTGTCTCGCCCTATGATGCGGAGTTATTCGGGCATTGGTGGTATGAAGGTCCTTGGTTTATCGATTACCTATTCCGTAAGTCTTGGTATGACCAGCAGACTTATCAAATGACGCACTTAGCGGATTATTTACAGGAAAACCCGACTCAGCAAGTGTGTCGTCCTTCGCAATCGAGTTGGGGTTACAAGGGATTTCACGAATACTGGTTGAACGAGACCAATGCTTGGATTTATCCGCATCTCCACAAAGCCGCCGAACGAATGATCGAAATTGCCTACCGCGAACCCGTTGATGAGTTGGAATGGAAGGCGTTGAATCAGGCAGCGCGAGAGTTGTTACTAGCGCAGTCTTCCGACTGGGCGTTTATCATGCGAACGGGAACGATGGTTCCTTATGCGGTGAGAAGGACGCGATCGCACTTGATGCGCTTTAATAAGCTCTACGAGGATGTCAAAATCGGCAAAATCGACAGCGGCTGGTTGGAGAAGGTAGAACAAATGGATAATATCTTCCCCGAAATCAACTACCGAGTTTATCGTCCTTTGTAATTTATTTGCAATTTACACGTAGGGGCGCACAGATGTGCGCCCCTACGGCGTTTAACATTAACCAGGTAAATTATTGCTCGTATAAGCATCCATCCGGTATGCCGGAGTGCGATCGCTGTAATCTATATCAGTACCAGTGATAGATTTGGCTAACTTTTCAAAAGACTTACTACGCCAGTTGCGATCGTGGATCGGTTTTCTTTGCTCTCCTAAAAAATATGCTTGGGTTCCGATGACAGAAGCTGCTACCCAACCGATTACCAATAGTGCAATTAGAATAGTCATCGCTGTTACCTCGCTTTAAGTTGTGTAACTTTATGTAAATAAAAGTAACAATATTTTGCAAAGAGTCTCAATACGTGCAAACCGAACATCAAGTAGGGAATTCCTCCCTATGACAGAGGGGCGTACATCTGTACGCCCCTAATATCCGAATCGCCATTTCGTGTAGAAAAACAAATTAGGAAAACAAACTATATCTCTGTAACTGGTTTTCAATTGTTTTGGGCAAAATTTTATTTAATTCTTTACCGTCTTTAAATTGTAGAGTTTGTAAAGATGGTAAATCGAAGGGTAATTGTCCTTCTAAATCTCGCTGCATGTGTGCGAGTAAAATTTGCTCGGAACGTTTTGTTTGGATGGCGTAGCCAATTTCTACACAAACATTAGGGCTAGGAATTAACTGATTGCTGTCCTCTTGAGAAATACTCGTAATTGGCGTACTATCGGCAATAAATAGTAAACTTTTACGAATGTTGAGCAGCATTTGGCGATTGAGTCGGAGCGGATTCTCTTTAGAACGATAAGATTCTACTAAGGATATAGGTAAGCGCGATCGCTTATTTAATGTTTCTAGGGCTTGTTGCAATCCTTCCCGCAAAACTTCGCTAGCTGCGCTATATTCTATTTGGTAAGATAAAAAAATTGTCGGGTCTTGTAGAGCAGATACCGCTTGCTTAGTAAAGTAAATTTCGTGACTGATTAAGTCAATATTCGAGATAACGTAACCACCGCTACCCTCAATATAAAACTCGACAGCCTCTCCTTCTAAATAGCGCTGAAACCATGCCGATTTTTTAACTTCCTCGCTGTCGTTTAAAAAATCAGCTCTCAATCCCGATTTCAACAGACTATTCTTACTCAATCGCAAATCGTGAGTGCGTTTTTCTAATTCTTTAACTGGCTCGTATTTTTCTAGAAACCAAGCTTTGAGCGCAATGATTGCCATTCTCGATTTAACCGTAAAACAATAACACCCAAGCTAGCACTAGCTGAGGAATTTCCTCTGTCTTTCAAGCTTAGGTAGGGATATTCTGAACTCTACCTTACTAATACTAGTAAATTAATACTAGTATAGCAAGCTCGGATATATTGCCCCCTATTTGCGCGTATTTGAGGAAATATCAACCTGTGAGTTGGGTGTTATTTTTATTCGATCGGACAGAAGAGAAATCAGCAGTTCTTGTTTACCTCTTAACTCAATAGAAGTTGGCTTTTCAATCTGCCAATTGAAGCTCTTTTGCTTCAATTACTAAATTATCACTATGAATTTTAAAGATAATATGTTAGAAAATAATCTTTACCTTTTCGGTAAAAGTTAAGTTTTGAAAAGTGAATTGGGGAATAGATAATAAGTTATTGGTAGTCGTGCAGCGCCCGATCGCCGATCTGAGCTATTTCTCGAATTTCCTGACGCACGCTCATCAAGATCTTCCCCAGATAGTTCTGACCCGTGCGATCGCAACCGCAGCCCCAATAGTAATCAGTCGGCGAGTTTTCTACCAGTAATTCGTCTCCAGTTGCAATCAAAATCGATTGAATATCGGGATAGGTCAGAAACTTCTGGCGCACGGCGACGTGCATGACCTGGGTTTTGACTTGTTCCCAATCGGAACGAACTTGAAGAGTGCGATCGCGTCCTAGTGCGGCAGCTTGCTCTGGTGTTGCCGCAGCATGAATGATAGGAATAATGGCTTCATTAGCACTACCGACAAATTTTTGTGCTTGATAATAATGCTCTACTGTTGACCAGTAAGTACCCTGGATGTCGATCGAGTGGGGTGAAAAGTTAGAAAAACACCCGTAGGGTTCGCATACCTTGTAAAAGTAGATTGCCATTCGATTAAATCGTTTTTATTTTTAAATACTTTCTTTAATCGATTATTACAGTTTCTTTGCAGACACCAAATCTATTCAGCCCATTTCAGAGGGCGGATATAGCGTTCCCATTGAAATGCGATACGTTTGTAGGGGCGCAATATTTGTAGTAGGGGCGCACAGCTGTGCGCCCTACCGATCTGCAATCAAAAACTGCTTTGAGATCGGCGTGATGACACCAATACCAATAAAAAGGAAATGAGAGATGCGATCGCCAGCGTCTCTACAGCGTTCCTTTTGTTTGTTCTACAATTTGCTGGGCAGCATTTAACAAATACTCAAAATAAGTACGGGCAACGACAGACATTTGCTTGCCAGCAGGATAAACCATATACCAGTTGCGCTCAATGGGGAAATATTCCACATCCAGCACGGTTAATTCTGGATTAGCGGATTCTGGGATGATGGTGTGGCGCGAGAGGACGGAAAGACCCAAACCCCCTGCGATCGCCTGCTTGATTGCCTCGTTACTGCCTAATTCGAGCTTAACTTTCAGTTTAATCCCCTGCTCGTCAAAGAGCTTCTGTACCGCCGTGCGCGTTCCCGAACCTGGTTCGCGCAGGATAAACGGTTCTTCGCTTAATTGTTGCAAGGAAATATTTTTTTCCCCTGCCAGCGGATGATTGGCTGGCGCAAGCACGACTAAGGGGTTTTCTAAAAATGGCTGGAAACCGATATCGAGATGTTCTGGTAGCTGACTCATGATATACAAGTCGTCCAGATTCTCCTTCAGGCGATCGACAATCCCTGAATGATTCGTTACCTGTAAGGCGATATCAATCCCTGGGTAAAGCTGGCAAAATGGTCCTAACAGGCGCGGTACGAAGTATTTGGCAGTGGTAATGACCGCAAGTCGCAATCTCCCCTGCTTCAAACCTTTCAAATCTGCTACCGTCATCTCAAATTGAGCGAGTTTCTCAAAAATTTCCCGACAGGTAGCAAATAGTTCTCGTCCTGCCTCCGTGAGGTAGAGACGCTTACCCACTTGCTCGAATAGAGGTAGACCCACCGCCTTGGTTAGCTGCTTCACCTGCATGGAAACAGTCGGTTGGGTTAAAAATAACTCTTCTGCGGCACGGGTAAAGCTACCATTGCGCGCCGCAGCTTCAAACACCTTTAATTGGTGAAGCGTTGCTTGCTTCACTGCTATTCTCCTAGCAGATTGAATTATAGATATGTACCTATAATACCTATTAAAAACTATGGCTTTTATTTATAGTGAATATGAGTTACCATTCTTTACAACTGAAAGAGCGTAAGATGACTTCCAAGCAGCGTTGCACGTCGCTATGGGGTGTAGGGAATTGATTTACTCTTCTCCTGTGAATGGTCTAGCCCACCAGCCGCAGAATTTCACCGACATTTCATCAGCGCGTGCGATGCTTTTCCTTAGTTCTTATGACGAGCTGTCAATAGCAGCAATTACAGATCGCGAGGGATGATTTCTTCTTCTTTAAGTGGCACGGGCAAATTAGCTAAATCTGGTAATTGTACGAGTTCTTTTTCCTTTTCCTTCTCCTTGATGGCGAGTGGTAGTTGTAAAGGTTGCTGTTGCTCGATCCAGCAGCTTGCCAGTGGTAAGGTCTGTTCTAAATCGTCCAAGGGTCTAGGAATCACCATCACGGCGTTGAGTTCGCCAATCCGTTCTGCCTCGTACATTCCTGCTTCTACAGCGACGGCAACATTAGATACGCTACCGCGAATGATGACGGTACACAACCCAGCTCCAATGCGTTCGTAGGAAGCAAGTTGCACGTCGGCAGCTTTGAGCATGGCATCGGCTGCACCTACCATTGCAGGAAATCCCCGTGTTTCTAGCAGTCCGACAGCTTGATGACTGAGGCGGCTGTAACCTCTTGCGGTCAATTGTTGCAAGCGCAGACCAATTGGTAATACAGCTTCTAGATTCGGCAAAGGGCGAGGTATGACTAATGAGGAAACTAATTCGCCAAAGCTTTCAGCCGTTGCCGCACCTTCCCTCACGGCGAGGCGAACATCGGCAGTACGACCGCGCACGATCGCCGTACAGTGCCCGCCGCCAATCTTCTCGTATCCTACTAGGGTGACTTCAGCAGTCTTGAGCATCATGTCTGCCGTCCCGACAATTGCGGGAAAGCTGCGGGTAGATACCAAGCCTAAAGCCATTTCCTGAAAGTTTTGTACCCGATGTTCTTGCCCAGAAGTGGCGAACCCTTGATTCTGTGTCTGCATGGTAGATCTAACCGATTTTAGATTCTAGATTTTAGATTTTAAATGAGGATTTGTCGGTGCGTACCGCGACAACGCAAGTCAGAATAATTCTAAAATCGTCAGTCTGGGCATTTTCCGGCTTCATCCTATTTACAGATAAAGTTAATCCCATCCAAATTCCAAATCTAAAATTGCCTTGACTTAGGTTCCTTGAGATGGAGGAGTATCTGGTGGTGGTTGGTTCAATGATTGACTATGGGGAAACAACGTTGCCATCAACCGCGTGATGGAAGCTTTACCATAAACAATGCGATCGCCACTCGGTTGAGTTGGTTCTAGTTGACTTTGTGCCGATCCAGCCATCTGACCGTTAGACTCAGGTGTTGCTCCAAGTGTTGCCGATGTTGGTGGCGATGGCTGAGTTGCATCAGTTGGCGGTGTCGGTGCTGCTTCAACCTCAACAGTAGAATCTACCGTTAAGTGACGGCTGGTATCTCCTAGCAAAGAACCTGGAGGAATCACTTGTTTGGGAGCGACAGAACAATTAAAAACTGTCGTTGCCGCACCGACGCAAGCATTTGCTCCGATTGTAGCTTTACCTACCACTAAAACCCCAGCTCCGAGATTAACTCCCGTCTCGATCTCTACATTTCCGTCATGGGCGTGCAGCACGACTCCCATGCCAATACATACTCCTGCTGCAATAATAATTTTACTGTTTGGGTCGGCATGGAAAACTACCCCAGGAGCGATCGCTGCCGTGCGATCGATTATCACCTCGCCACTGATATGCGAATTAAAGTTACCAATTGGGTGTAGTGGCGATAAAGACATCTAGATTAAATCCTTTGAACGGGAGTCGGGAGTCGGGAAGCGGGTGGAGGGCGAGGTTTCCTCGCCATCGGAACCGCGTAGTCGGGAGTCGGAGAAGAGGAGGAAGACAAGGTGATGGAGATAGTGAGGGAATGAGTTATGTTGTTATTTCCCCTTGTCCTCTTGTCCTCTTGCCCTTCCTTAGCCCCTAGCCCCCCTTCTTTTTCCCTACTCCCTACTCCCTACTCCCTCATCTTATGGACGTTGGATAATCGTTTCCAGCACCCGTCGTTTTTGTTTAGAGTCAATCCCGACCAACCGGACGTATTCACCAGGGTGGTTAGCCAGACAAGTTTCCAGCGCGTTCACTACCTCTGACTCATTTCTGGTAGTAATCGGACTACAACTCTGCCAAGAACCAGTGCGGAAACGGCGTTGGTCTACGTGTTCCGAGCCAATTGTATGCCCAGCTGCCAATAGGTGGCGTACTTGGTCTACAATATCGCCCCCCAGCTTAGAACTCGTTACCCTACCCGAATTGGAACTACTGCCATTACCATATGAAGGAGCAGAGGCGTAGTTAGAATGACCTGCTGAATGACCTGCTGAGTGAGAAATCACTGGTCCGTCGGGACGCTGAATAATGGTTTCTAGTACCCGCTGTCTCCGTCTGGGGTCAACGCCGATCAAGCGCACGTACTCCCCTGAAAACTCAGCGAGGCTGGCTTCCACGGCTGAAATAACCTGAGATACCTGGTTAGAGTTAATTGTGCCGCAGCTAGCCCAAGAACCGGTACGGAAGCGGCGTTGGTCTACGTGTTCTGTCCCAACTTGATAGCCTTGTGCCAGCAAACCACGAATTTGCTCTACGGTCTCGGAATCGAGTTTGGAGCTGCCTGTCGAGCCTCCGCCATAGCTGCCACTGCTAGCCGCACTACTGCGGTAGCTGCTACTAGCTGGTGGTACGGTAACTCTCGCCGCGCCGTTACTTTGGATTAAGGCTTGTCCGTTAGGTCTTTGAATAATTGTTTCTAATACTCGTTGCCTGCGTCTGGGGTCAATCCCAAACAACCGGACGTATTCGCCTTCATGTTCTGCCAAACAAGATTCTAAAGCTGCGATCGCCTCTGACTCCGAGCGAGGTTCGAGTGGCGTGCAACTCTTCCACGTCCCAGTGCGGAAACGGCGCTGGTCTACGTGTTCTGTCCCGATTTTGTATCCTTGCGACAATAGGTGTCGCACTTGCTCCACTGCTTCTGTATTCAATCTTCTACCCATGATTCCACTAGCACTCCCATTAACGCCTTTATCCCCATCCGCTTGAGGTTGTGACAACTCGTCGCGAATGGGGGTGATGCAAGCCTTATCGTCAGCACAAAGATAACCCGATCGCAGCGCGTTATTGACCCCAATGACGTGACGCGCAAACTCTCGATCTACTTGTTGCACGTCGGGTAAGCGATCGGCTTGCTGTTGGTTGGTAATCGTCGCTCCCGAAGGTACGTACTTCCCAGCCGGGATTTCTACATCTTGGATCAGAACGTGCATCATGACAATGCAACCATTACCAATTCTGGCGTTGAATACGGTGGAACGAAAGCCGATGAAGCAATCGTCTCCTACGTATGCCGGTCCGTGAATCAACGCCATATGAGTAATGGAAGTATTTTTCCCGACCCATACCGAATATTGTTTGCCATCGTCCCCGATCACGCGACCTTGTTCCAGTCCGTGAATCACTACCCCATCCTGCACGTTCGTGCCTGCACCGATATGAAAAGGAGTGCCTTCATCGGCGCGAATTGAAGTTCCTGGCGCGATTAGGACGTTAGAACTGATATGGACGTTCCCAATCACGTTGGAAAAGGAATGTACGTATGCAGTTTCGTCAATCTGTGGCTCTGCCAAATTTTTTGACCAGGGGGTAGGCGGGGCAGCATAGCTGCGGGCTACCATACGTTAAAATCCTCTGAAATATCCTGTTGCTATGAATTGATTTTGCCGCGATCGCCTAAGGAAAGCTCGATCGGTCTTGCTCTCTTTTGCTGTACAGGTTGCGATTGTCTACGCTGACAGTATCGATAATTCCTACTACCAATGCATCTAGGGGACGCGATTGATTGCCGTCGATCTGACGGGCAGCACTGCCGCGACTAACTAAAACCCACTCATCTACACCAGCACCTATCCAATCGGCTGCTACCTCATATTTAGGTAGCAGGCGACCGTCAGCATCGATAAATTGCAACAACAGTAGCTTGGCTCCTCGCAAACTTGGTTCTTTGTGGGTACTGACAACCGTACCCCGAACTTGAGCGATTTGCATTCAGGGTTACGGTCTGTTGTAAGGACGGATACCGCTGACGCTCTCGCGGAACTGTTCTACAGCTTCTGTATAACGAATCGGCAGCACGTATTCTAGGTTTTCGTGAGGACGAGCGATGATGTGGGTAGACAAGACCTGTCCGCCATTCACGCGCTTGACGGAATCTATACCAGCGGATACCGAAGCTTGCACTTCCGAAACATCGCCTCGTACGATCACCGTGACTCGACCGCTACCGATCTTTTCATAGCCCACCAGAGTGACGCGAGCTGCTTTTACCATCGCGTCTGCTGCTTCCACAACTGCGGGGAAGCCCAACGTTTCAATCATTCCTACTGCGATTGCCATTTTGTTTTACTCCGTAACTGAAAGTAGCGTAAGGTTATCAAACTGAAAAACTGAAAGCTGAGGATTTATCGCGGCTAAGTGCGGAACTGTTCTACAGCCTCGGTATAGCGAATTGGCAGTACGTATTCGAGGTTTTCGTGGGGACGGGCAATGATGTGCGTGGAGAGAACTTCACCACCATTGACTCGTTTAGCTGCTTCAATGCCAGCGGAAACCGAAGCTTGTACTTCTGAAACGTCGCCCCGCACGATCACCGTGACGCGAGCGCTACCAATTTTCTCGTAACCCACTAGAGTGACACGGGCAGCTTTTACCATCGCATCTGCTGCTTCAACAACTGCGGGAAAGCCCTTGGTCTCAATCATTCCAACCGCGATCGGCATTTTTACTCTTCTCCTTGATGGCGCGTAAGTAAACCTAGTGGATTTAGTTTGACAGTAAATTTTTGACGAGAATACCCATTCTTAATTAGAAAAAAGTCTTCCTGAAATAAGCATAGGGAAGCTTTGCTCCCCTGACAATATAAATCATTATGATAATTTTGAATGAGAATGTTTAAAAAAACTTAACGGTGTATTTTCCGCTCGATCTGACATCTAAACCGCCCCTGTTTATCGCTATTCTACTTTTGTTTTATAATTTTTTAATTACATTTAGATAAAGCAAACTTATAACTCGGCAACTTCAGCCTCTAGAGCGATTGCCGAAGGTCGCGTCTGATGGGTTTAGGAGTTTTTACTGACCGATCGCCACTGACCGACGAAATCTCGCCTGCTTGGGTGCTATAATTGCCTACACTCAAGCTAAATCAGTTTTGCACGAGTAATACAAAGAGTGAAATTTGGCAAGAGTGCAAATCATTTGAGAAAATACTTACCCGGCTACATTTTGTAAGGAAAAACTATTAATAACAAAAACATTCAGAGAACAAAAATAGTCCGAACGAGATTGACAAACAGAAATTAAAAAACTTCAAACGTCTCTACTGAGAAAACTAGAATTGCTCCCAAATAAATTTTTTTTTAGTTGCAAATAAGTAGGAAAATTGCAAATGACGCAGTTTTTATTCATAAATAGTTGGTGGGTTCCCTTCTACGGCTTGATTGGTGCAGTCCTCACCTTACCTTGGGCAATGGGGATAGTGCGTCGCACTGGACCAAGACCTGCCGCTTATCTAAACTTATTAATGACAGTGGTAGCTTTTATCCACAGCGTTATCCTCTTGAGGGATATGTGGAATCAAGAGCCACAGAGCTTTCTCTTTACCTGGTTCAAAGCTGCCGACTTAGATTTATCTTTTGCGTTGGACGTGTCGCCAGTTACCCTTGGTGCAGCAGTTTTAATTACTGGTTTGAGTCTGCTAGCACAAGTTTATGCCTTGGGGTACATGGAGAAAGATTATGCCATAGCGCGGTTTTTTGCTTTGTTCGGATTTTTTGAGGCAGCGCTATCGGGCTTAGCCTTGAGCGATTCATTGATCCTCAGTTACGCTCTATTGGAAATGCTGACGCTTTCTACCTACTTACTGGTAGGCTTTTGGTATGCTCAGCCATTGGTAGTGACGGCAGCAAGGGATGCCTTCTTAACCAAAAGAGTAGGGGACATACTGCTGCTAATGGGTGTTGTTACCCTTGCCTCCTTTGCAGGCAGCCTCAACTTCTCCGATTTATACGAGTGGGCGCAGACAGCTCAACTATCGCCTTTAACATCAACACTACTAGGCATAGCTTTAATTGCCGCCCCAGCAGGGAAGTGCGCTCAATTTCCTTTGCATTTGTGGTTAGACGAAGCAATGGAAGGTCCTAACCCCGCTTCCGTGCTGCGAAACTCGATGGTGGTATCAGGTGGTGCGTATGTTTTGTATAAATTGCAGCCCATATTAGCGCTGTCACCTGTGGCATCTCAAGCTTTGGTCATTCTCGGCACGATGACGGCAGTAGGAGCATCGTTAGTTTCGATCGCCCAAATTGATATTAAGCGGGCGCTGTCCCATTCCACTAGCGCCTACATGGGACTGGTCTTTTTATCGGTAGGTTTGCAACAGGGTGGCGTAGCGCTGATGTTGCTATTTACCCACGCGATCGCCAAGGCATTACTATTTATGAGTGCAGGCTCGATCATTGCCACCACGCACACCCAAGATTTAACGGAAATGGGAGGTTTGTGGTCGCGGATGCCTGCCACCACAACGGCTTTTGTCGTCGGCGCAGCCGGACTAGTGACGCTCATCCCTTTGGGTAGCTTCTGGGCAATGGTGCAATGGACAAACGGCTTTTGGATAGTTAGCCCTTGGGTTGTCGGCGTATTGCTCGTAGTTAATGGTTTAACGACACTCAATCTCACTCGCGTCTTCCGACTCGTCTTCTGGGGCGACCCGCAGCCAAAAACTCGTCGCGCTCCAGAGGTCATGTGGCATATGGCTTTACCTATGGTGTCGCTGACAATAGTAACTCTGCTAGTTCCGTTGATGTTACAGCAGTGGGGATTGTTACCGAGTTGGGAAAACATCAACTGGCAAGCAGTTACTCTCTTAATGGCATCAAGTGGATTAGGGCTGGCAATCGGCTCGACAATATACCTGCATAAAGCTTGGTCGCGACCCGTGCAATTGCAGTGGCGATTTTTGCAAGACTTGTTGGGCTACGATTTCTATGTAGATGAGGTTTACAAAGTCACCGTTGTTTTGGCAGTGAATTCGATCTCCAAAATTTCCGCCTGGATCGATCGCTACATCTTAGATGGCTTAGTAAATCTAGTTGGCATTGTCACCATCTTTAGCGGTCAAAGCTTGAAGTACACTATCTCCGGTCAATCGCAAGCCTATATGCTAACCATTCTCCTCGGAGTCGGTCTGCTCGGCTTAATTATCAGCTGGTCTTTAGGATACATTTTTCAGTAGATGGTGATTGGTAATTGGTAATTGGTGGTTGGCAATTGTGTATTGTCAATCGCGTCTTGCTATCAACTATTAACCGTTAACTATCAACTCTTACCCATTACCCATTACCCATTACCCATTACCCATTACCCAATTCCAATGCTCAGTGCTTTCATTTGCTTACCAGTCTTAGGTGCGGTGCTAATCTGGGTTTTGCCTCCAGGTGAGACCCGATCGCGCTATATTGCTCTAGCAGTTACTGCTGCTACATTTATTTGGAGTATTGTTCTCGGGTTTCGATTCGATCCGGCGGATGGTGCTTTTCAGTTTCAAGAAGCACTACCTTGGATAGATGCTTTGGGTTTGAGCTATCGCTTAGGCGTGGATGGATTATCTTTCCCATTATTGGTGTTGAATGGCTTACTCACTTGCGTTGCACTTTACAGCACCAATAACCAAGTGGCGCGATCGCGATTCTACTATTCTCTCATTCTGCTACTCAATACCGGTGTTGCTGGAGCTTTCCTATCTCAGGATCTCTTGCTATTCTTTCTGTTCTACGAACTGGAACTGATTCCCCTATATTTGTTAATTGCGATTTGGGGTGGCGCAAGGCGCGGCTATGCAGCGACGAAGTTTCTAATTTATACGGCAATTTCAGGCATTCTGATTTTAGCTGCCTTTTTGGGTTTGGTTTTATTAAGCGGTACGGGTTCTTTTGCTTACGAACCCTTACGCACGGCGGCGCTGGGTTTACCGTTGACAGCACAATTGATTTTACTAGGGGCAATTGTTGTCGGCTTCGGGATTAAAATTCCTTTGGTTCCTTTCCATACTTGGCTACCAGATGCTCACGTCGAGGCTTCTACACCCGTTTCCGTGCTGCTGGCAGGGGTATTATTGAAATTGGGAACTTATGGTTTGTTGCGCTTTGGCATGGACTTGTTACCGGAGGCTTGGGCAGCATTTGCCCCTTGGCTGGCAACTTGGGCAGTGGTCAGCGTGCTGTATGGGGCTTCCTGCGCGATCGCCCAAACTGATATGAAAAAGATGGTAGCCTATAGCTCTATCGGTCACATGGGATACGTGTTACTGGCAGCAGCGGCAGCGACACCTTTGAGTATTTTAGCGACAGTATTGCAAATGCTCAGTCATGGTTTAATTTCAGCACTCCTGTTTCTGCTGGTGGGAGTCGTTTACGAAAAAGCGGGTAGTCGCGATACTCAAGTGTTAAGAGGACTACTCAACCCCGAACGAGGTTTACCTGTCATTGGCAGCTTGATGATTTTAGGCGTAATGGCAAGCGCTGGAATTCCTGGTATGGTAGGATTTGTGGCAGAGTTTCTCGTGTTTCGCGGCAGTTTTCCCGTCTTCCCTACCCAAACTCTCCTCAGTATGGTGGGGACTGGTTTGACTGCGGTATATTTCTTACTCTTGGTAAACCGCGCCTTTTTCGGACGGCTATCGCCCCAGGTTGAGAATTTACCTAAAGTTTACTGGTCAGATCGCATCCCCGCGATCGCGTTAGCAATACTGATCGTCGTGTTGGGAATTCAACCGAGTTGGATGGCACGGTGGAGCGAACGGACAACTACAGCTATGGTAAATAATGTAGAGGCGATCGCTCATCTCGCAGTCAAGAATCCACAATTGTAAATTGGTTTGAATAAAATCTGTCCCTACTATTGAGATTCATACCTGTAGGGGCAGATTTTGCTAACCAATGTGTGAAACAATAAAAAATAAAGTCTTGTTTTATCAAAAAAACACTTACCAAGCTCTTTGTACAGACGTTGCATTTCATGTCTGATAACTGATAACTGATTAACTAATACCTGATATGGTCAGCATCACTAACAAGCCTACCAGCCATCCTTTAGCAGAATACATTCAAAGGTTGCAAACAGGAGAAGCTCTACTTGCAGATACTCCTGAAAATGTTTTAGAAGTTGTAGGAATTCTCAAAAGCTACGGTGTGGTTTTAGATGCCTACTGGCGGAATTTAACATATATATCAGAAAATCAGTTTTTAGTCTTTTTCCCCTTCTTCAAGTATTTTAACGGTGAATTTTCTATTAGGAAATTGCTCCGTCATTGGTGGCACGATCGCATCAATTTTGAATACGCTGAATACTGCATGAAAGCTATGTTCTGGCATGGTGGCGGCGGTTTGGATGCTTATTTAGATACGCTGGAATTTAAAGAACGAGCAGCAGCAGCGATTCAGGCAAAGTTTAAAAATAATCCTTTGGTTTTGGGATTGAACCAACTTTTCCCAGAATTTCTTCCAGAATTGGTACGTCAGCAAGCTTATTACAGTGGGTTGGGGCAATTTTGGCACATCATGAGCGATATGTTTTTGAAGCTGAGCGATCGCTACGATCGCGGTGAAATCAAAACTATTCCGCAGGTAGTCGAGCATATCTTAAATGGTTTGGTTGCCGATGCCAATACACCAATTACTTACACGGTGAAAATTAAAGGCAAACAGTACGAAATTATTCCCAAAAGTGCGGGTTTAACTTTCCTTCCCGATACAGCTGTACCCTACGTAGAGGCAGTTTTCTTCCGAGGCACGCCGTTTCAAGGGACAATTTCTTACAACGCTCAAGCACATCAAATTCCCCCCGATCAAGCGCGATTTGCTTATGGTGCGTTATATGCAGATCCGTTACCAATTGGTGGTGCTGGCATTCCTCCGACGCTGTTAATGCAGGATATGCGGCATTACTTACCCGAATATCTGCATGAAGTCTATCGGCGCACCAAGCGTGGAGAAGATGACTTGCGGGTACAAATTTGTATGACTTTCCAAAAGTCAATGTTCTGCGTCACCACAGCCGCAATTTTAGGGTTGATGCCTTATCCGGCAAATACTGAAGATCCGTCAGAACAGCGGGCAAATATAGCTTATCTCGAAAATTGGATGGATCGGTTTATGACTTCGCGCTTGTTGGAGGTAAATAGATAGAGGGTAAAAGGCGATCGCATGGCTTTAAGTTAGAGGAGGGGTGCGATCGCAATTTATTGTATTTCTGAGTATGACACAAGAATCTTTATCTGAAGAACAGCAAGCTAAACTAGCTGAAATTACTGAACTTGCCAAAATTGCAGAACAAAAAGCTAGAGAAATGAGCGAATTTGCTACAGCGATCGCTCAAAAATACCAACAACACTTATCCCTCTTCTAAGAAACCAGATTTTCTGAGGGCTGAGGAATAAGCTCAAAACCAAAAGCCTGGGCTTTTTTGTGAAGGTTGTTGACCATTCGCTCGCGATAACGCAGCTCATAATAATCCATGCCAGGATCAGTGTAATCTGCTCCGGTTGTCCAAAGTTGGTAAAAAATCCGCGCAATTTTGTGAGCAGTAGCAGTAATAGCTTTAGGAGAGCCAAGTCGAGAACGTAAACGCCGATAAAACGCACCTAAAAACGTTTTGAATACTCAGTTATACGTATTAATTACTGGTTGTCGATGGTGCGACATACCACGAGGGGCGCAATGGGCATCAAAGAGTTCTGCCCACCGATGGCAAAGCGCGATGGTATGAAGACGGAACACTGGAAAAACTAAAAAGACGGATTTTGGCAGTGGCAGAGGAAAAGGGAATGATCGACTGGAAGTACGGAGCCGAGGCGCGGCTCTTTTTCCCCCGCAAACGGCATCTGGGAGGGAAAAAGCCCAAGGGCAGACCAATCAAGGAAGTTGTACCGCGCTATCAACAGGAGCGCTCTTTCTCCTGGTTTCAACGCAAGTATAGAAGACTCGTTGTTCGAGCTTGAACGCCTGAAAGTGTGTTTTGATGCTTTCCTTCTCCTCGCCACATCCTACGTCTGGTTTCCCAAGTTAGTGGGATAGGTTCTTGCAAGTTTTTCCGATTCCAGAACTTAAACGTGGCTTCTTCAAACTGATGGCTTATATGAATGACTTCCATACTGTCCCAATTACTTATGTTCAGCTAAATTCCGCTTAACTTCTACTTTTATTCTGCTAGTGTGACAGAAGAAAGATAACTAAAAATTGGTTTTCCTGTAGAGACGTTACATGTAACGTCTCTACAGGAAAAAATTTGTAAAGCAAATAGAACTGACAGGGTTTCTTGCCTCTTTTATAAGAGAGATTAGAGAGGATACTCAAGCTCTTTGCCTCACAAACCGAGATATATTAGTTTTCTCTCTCCTTGCAATCATACTTCTTCGTCAGCCGTTCCTGCTTCTTTTTCAATCCAAATAAATATTAGGGCAAATACTGGAAACGGCAAAATATAAAATATTAAAGGAATCATAATCCAAGGCAACCACGAAGCAGCATAAGACCCTGTTAATTGTGTCATATCTACCATGATGCTATTCTCCAGTTTTTATTGGTAATTGGTAATTGATAAGGTGTGTAGGATGGGCAATGCCTACCTCCGCACTAATTAACATTAACCCCACCCCGCAAAATTGAGTCTAGAGCATCGAAGTTTTCTAGTAGTAAATAAGCAAATACAGCTCCTCCCATTGCTCCTAGAAAAATTCCACCATTTAATTGATACCATTCATCGCGATTGCGTAACGGTCTGAGTGAATCTTTAGAAGTAGAGCCATAAGCACCTCTAGGATCGCCTTGGAAGGTCGTGATTGCAAAAATAGAAATTCCCAAACAGGCTGATACAGCTATATATATTGCTGTAATTAATCCACTTAAATTAGCACCATGAGCTGTCTCTCGTAATGGTCCAACCACAACCTCTGGTCCCACTAGAAAATAGCCGTGAGCCATGCCAATTTCTAAACCACGCATAAAAGGAGTGAGTCCTTTGCGATAGGCAGGAAGATTGTTAATAAAAGCTCTAGCTAAGGGAGAATCGGTAATAGCTGTAGAGAAATTACTGTTAAACGGATCTCCTTTATAGGGTTGAACGGGATCGGTATCGAGCCTATAGTTCAATTTTGATTCTACAGATGGATTTGCAGTATTAGTCATTTTTGATTTTCTCCTAATTAAAGTTGTCGATCCTCCGATCTTGCTTCTTATGTGCGACTTCTCAAATAAGCATTTTTTTATGAGTTGTAACGTAGATAAACGCGAATATAGAAAGCATTAACTCATGGTTTTCAAAGAACTCTCCTGGTACGTCCACCGGGAGAGGAGAGTCTAAATTCGCAACTGATAAAGCCAATTTCTAGGGCAGAAACAACAAATGTATTTCTTGTAGAATCTGCCCTAAAATTTTTGCTCTAGGCTAGCCAAATTTTCCAGCCGTTGACGCAATCAAGAAAGCACCATAGGTAGCAATATAGCCAACGGTGAAGTGAGTCAAGCCAACTAGACGAGCTTGAACGATAGATAATGCTACAGGCTTATCTCTCCAATATCCGAAAGATAATGGTGTTTTTTCGTGCGCCCAGACCAGAGTTTCAATCAATTCTTGCCAATAACCCCGCCAAGTAATTAAGAACATGAAACTCACAGCCCAAGCCAGGTGACCCCAGAGAAACATCCACGACCAAATAGCTAGACTATTCGTACCGTATGGGTTGTAACCATTAATCAACTGAGCAGAATGCAACCAGAGGTAATCTCGGAACCAACCCATGAGATAGGTGGAAGACTCATTAAATTGAGCTATATTCCCTTCCCAAATTGCTAAATGTTTCCAGTGCCAATAGAAAGTGACCCAACCCAAAGTATTGAGCATCCAGAACACGGCTAAATAAGAAGCGTCCCATGCAGAGATATCGCAAGTACCACCGCGACCGGGACCATCGCAGGGGAAGGCATAGCCGAAGTCTTTTTTGTCGGGCATCAGCTTGGAACCGCGAGCATCTAAGGCACCTTTGACCAGAACTAAAGTGGTGACGTGCAAACCAAGGGCGATCGCGTGGTGAACGTAGAAGTCTCCAGGTCCAATCGTCAAAAACAAGGAGTTCGTCGTGTTATTGACCGCATCTAACCATCCCGGTAGCCAAACATTAGCATGGTTGGGCCAAGCTGTAGAAGCAATACTATCTGGGTTTGATAACAGCGTATTAAACCCGTATAACGCCTTACCATGAGCTGCTTGGATAAACTGAGCGAACACTGGTTCGATCAGCACTTGCTTTTCTGCCGCACCAAAGGCAACTTCTACATCGTTGTGGACGTATAAGCCTAGAGTGTGGAAACCCAGGAAAAGAGACACCCAAGACAAGTGGGAAATAATCGCTTCTTTGTGACGCAGCATCCGATCTAGGACATTACCCTTGTTTTGTTCTGGATCGTAGTCTCTGATCCAAAAGATACCAGCATGGGAAAATGCCCCTACCATCAAAAACCCAGCAATGTACTGATGATGGGTATACAGTGCTGCTTGAGTCGTGAAGTCCTGCCCGATGAAAGCGTAGGGTGGCATCGAATACATATGCTGTGCTGTCAAAGAACTTGCTACACCCAAAGCAGCTAAAGCAAAAGACAGTTGGAAGTGAAGCGAATTATTGATCGTGTCGTACAATCCTTGGTGCGGTAAGTTGAAAGGACCTTCAACCTTTGCCCCAAAAAAAGATTTGGAGTTCAGCATCTCTTTGATGCTGTGACCGATCCCCCAGTTGGTACGGTACATGTGTCCGGCAATTATGAACAAGACGGCGATCGCCACGTGGTGATGCGCCATATCCGTCAACCATAAAGATTGAGTTTGAGGATGAAAACCGCCCAAAAACGTCAGAATTGCCGTTCCTGCACCTTGAGAACTGTTAAACACATGTTGAGCCGTATCGGGATTCTGGGCGTAAGCGCTCCAATTTCCTGTAAAGAACGCACCCAAACCCGCTGGATGCGGCGGGGTAAACAAGAAGTTATCCCAACCCACATGTTGCCCGCGAGATTCGGGAATTGCAACGTGAATTAAGTGAGCCGCCCAAGCTAGGGAACTGACACCGAACAAACCAGCTAGGTGATGATTCAAACGTGGTTCGGCACTTTTGAACCAACCGAGAGTAGGACGATATCGAGGTTGGAGGTGCAACCAACCAGCAAACAAGAACAAAGCTGCGAGTAAAAGTAAGAAGATCGCACCAACATAAAGTTCGTTGTTCGTCCGCATCCCGATCGTGTACCACCAGTGATAAACACCGGAATAGCAGATATCGACTGGGTTAGTTGCTCCGGCTCTCGTAAAAGCCTCGATCGCGGGTGGACCAAATTGAGCATCCCAAATCGCATGGGCGATCGGACGCACATTTAAAGGGTCTTTAATCCACTGCTCGAAATTGCCTTGCCAAGCGACGTGAAACAAAACCCCCGATGCCCACAGAAAGATAATCGCCAAATGACCGAAGTGAGAAGCAAAAATCTTTTGATAAAGATTCTCCTCCGTCATGCCATCGTGGAGTTCAAAATCGTGAGCAGTCGCCATCGCATACCAAATACGACGGGTCGTAGGGTCTTGAGCAAGGTCTTGGCTAAATTTTGGAAATTTTGTAGCCATATTCTTTGTTTCGGTTCAAATTTATTTGATTGGTAATTGGTAATTGGTAATTGGTAGTTGGTAGTTGTTTGATTTCGACTTTTGATTTTTGTACGGGCGGGTGCGCGCAAATAGGTTGACAACCTTAAGTGAAAATTTTTGGTCAAAACCCGCCCCTACGTCTTCTCATTACCCATTACCCATTACCACTAACCAATTGCCGACATGCGAGCGAGGAAGAATGCCCAGGTTGTCACAATTCCTCCTAAGAGGTAGTGAGCGACACCAACAGCTCGACCGTGGACGATGCTCAAAGCACGCGGCTGAATTGCTGGGGCAACTTTTAATTTGTTGTGCGCCCAAACGATCGATTCGATCAGTTCTTGCCAGTAGCCCCGACCGCTGAACAGGAACATGAGGCTAAAGCCAAAAATGAAGTGTCCGGCTAGGAACATCAGACCGTAGGCAGACAGGGATGAGTTGTAAGACTGAATCACCTGTGCCGATTGCGCCCAGAGGAAATCGCGCAGCCACCCGTTATTGGTAATCGACGAGGTAGCAAAGTTACCTCCGGTCAAGTGCGTGACAATGCCATCTGAATCGACCGTTCCCCAAACATCTGATTGCATCTTCCAACTAAAGTGGAAAACTACCATTGACAGCGAGTTGTACATCCAGAATAGACCCAGGAAGACGTGATCCCAAGCCGATACCTGACACGTACCACCGCGTCCTGGACCATCACAAGGGAAGCGGAAGCCCAAGTTTGCTTTATCTGGAACCAAACGCGAACCACGGGCAAATAGTACGCCCTTAAATAGTACGAGTACCGTGACGTGAATTGTAAAAGCGTGGATGTGGTGGATCAAGAAGTCTGCCGTACCCAGTGCGATCGGCATCATGGCGACTTTACCACCAACTGCAACCATACCACCACCCCAAGCGTAGCTGACGGGTGCGCCGATGCCTGGAGCTGTCGTACCGAGTCCTGAGAGTTCGATTCCCCGCACGCCACCAAAGACATCACCCAAGGGTTGAGCCACCTGCGCCGCTCCCACGGCTGCGGTGTGGATGTGCTGAATCCACTGGGCAAAAATTGGTTGTAGCTGAATTCCCGTATCTGAGAACATATCTTGGGGACGACCGAAAGCTCGCATGGTGTCGTTGTGGCAGTACATAGCAAAGCTATGAAAGCCTAAAAACTGACAAACCCAAGCGAGGTGAGAAATAATGACATCGCGGTGACGGAGGGTTCGATCTAATATGTTGTTGACGTGATGGGCTGGATCGTAGTCCCGTACCATGAAAATAGCTGCGTGGGCTGCGCCACCGACGATACAGAATCCGGCAATCCAGACGTGGTGAGTAAATAGAGACAGGGCAGTAGCGTAATCTGTTGCTAGGTAGGGATAGGGAGGCATAGCATACATGTGGTGCGCCACCAGTAGGCTAGCCGTTCCAAACTGTACTAAGTGGATAGATAGATTAGCGTGCCAAGAAGTCTCGAAGATTTTATCGAGTCCCTCATGACCCACGGGACCGATAAAGTTTAAAAATGGCAGCATGTTGGGAGATTTGGCATCATCCAACATTTCTTTGAAACTGTGACCGATACCCCAGTTAGTGCGGTAGAAGTGTCCGGCAACGATGAACAGCACCGCAAGCGCTAAATGATGGTGAGCGGTATCTGACAACCACAGACCACCCGTGACCGGATTCAGACCACCTTTAAAGGTAAGGAAATCGGCATATTGTCCCCATTGCAGGGTAAAGAAGGGTACTAAACCTTTGGCAAAGCTGGGATATAACTCTGCCATTAAGCTTGTATTCAAAATGAATTCGTGAGGCAGGGGAATATCTTTAATAGCGACCCCAGCATCCAATAGTTTGTTAACGGGCAAAGCAACGTGAATTTGATGCCCTGCCCAACCCAGGCAACCCAAGCCTAGCAATCCTGCTAAGTGGTGGTTCATCATCGCTTCCCAATTTTGAAACCATTCCAATTTGGGAGCGCGTTTGTGATAGTGGAACCAGCCAGCAAAGAGCATTATCGCTGCCATTACCAAACCACCGATCGCGGTACAGTAAAGCTGAAAAGTATTAGTAATGCCAGCAGCCCGCCAGAGTTGAAATAGTCCCGAAGTGATTTGAATTCCGTGGAAGCCACCACCAACATCGGCATTTAAAATATCTTGACCGACAAGCGACCAAACTACCTGGGCGCTGGGTTTAACACCAGTTGGATTTGCCATCCAAGCTTCAAAGTTGGAGAATTTCGCGCCGTGAAAGTACATGCCACTCAGCCAGATAAATATAACAGCTAAGTGACCGAAATGGGCAGCGAAAATCTTGCGGGAAATATCTTCTAAATCGCTGGTATGAGTGTCGAAATCGTGAGCATTAGCATGGAGGTTCCAGATCCAAGTAGTCGTTTTGGGACCTCTAGCAAGAGTGCGATCGAAGTGTCCTGGTTTTGCCCATAACTCAGGTGAGGTAGGAACCGGATCGTTATCGACCACAACCCTTACTTTTTGCTCTCGCTCTGGAGTAATTGTCATCAAATTTCTCCTTGGTTATACGAGAAACATAATTTGTCATTGGTCATTGGTCATTGGTCATTGGTCATTCGCGAGAGATAATTTTGACTTTTGACTTTTGACTTTTGACTTTTGACTTTTCAATCGCTAGTTAATAGAGAAAAAAGCCAGAGTTCGATCGCAAGTTACACCGGATAGCGTGATAACTTACTTTGTTTCTGGCAATGAAAGACTCCGAGGAGTTTAGTTTGTTTGGCTGTTGTCTTAATCTGAGTATTCAAACTCAAGCACTAGCATCTTTATCTTTTTGGAGAATAGGAAAAAAAAATGAAGAACTAATGAAGAAAGGTAGTAGCTTAATAAAAGCTTACATTTTTGCTGTATAGTTTCTGACTATAGGAATCCGGTTTGATTGTTGAAAAAATCTCAGTAACGCACCAAAAACTGAGAGTGATGCGTTACGCTGAAGTTTTTTTGTATACTACTACTCCCTGCTCTCTGCTCCCTTATCCCTATTCGGTCAAAAGTCAAAAAAACTGATGCTATATGATGATGTAAAGATGTGCAAGCACTCTTGAGTCAAAGATCCGCAACGGCGAAAAGAAAATGAGCAAGGCATCCCGAGCGGCTGGAAGTCTTCAACTTTGATGTTCGGCAACTTTTGCTTTCAGCCAGTTAGCTACAAGTTCTGGTTGTTTTTTCTGGGCAAAAGTTCGTCCTGCATGGTAGCAGACTTTTTCCCGCAGTCGGTAAACTTGTCGCACATCCAAATTTAATTGATTGGCGATCGCCTGCTGCGATTTACCTTGGAGATAAAGCTGCAACCACTGTACTGCTTCCATCCCTAGTTTTACCTGCAAATAATCGGACAATTCTTGTTTGACAGCATCGTGCATCGCTTTTTGTTCTGCCTCGGTTTCAGCCTCTTGATATGCAACTAAGGCATGGTTATCCAGCCAGCTGAAAGAATTGTCGCTTTCCTCCGTGAAAAATTCGTCTGACACGAGTTGTAATTGCTCGCTGTTAGGTGAGTAAGTGATTCCTCCCCGTGCCGTACGCTGTAAATAGTCAATCGTCCGATAGACTAACAGAGGTCGATCGCGGATCGGACGCATGGAATATTCTTCTATACTGGCGAATAGTAAAGCACTACGGAGTTGGAAATTGTTTGTACACTGGGCAATCCAGGCTACTTGTTGTTGAATGTAGCGATCGCGCAGCAATAATTCCTGCAAGACTTCTTGAATGACATCTACCACAGTGCGGTGGCGATCGCGACTGAGGGCAACTAAAGCGCGAACTTTGTGCCGCAGTACCAATAAACTACTCAAACGACTGATGAGGCGGCGATAAGCTCGTTCTGGTGGTATGCCTAAATAACGCTTTTGCAGAATTCGATAGCGAAATGACAATGCTTGTTGAGTCACGTGTAGTTGAGCTGAAGTCAGGTTGTCAAATCGTTCTAAGTCGTCGCCAAGCAACCACCGAACAATACTGTCTCTATTGGCTACACTGGCTTGCGGGTAGTCTTCAGCTAACTGCGATCGCCATGTCTGTGTTAGTTGTGCCATTGTAATTTTGGACATCATCCGACTACCTCCTATGCTTGCTCCTTGTCATACTGTCGCAATGGTTCTAATTTACGAGCAGCAAAGGTGCGATCGCATCGAATAAATGTCATTTTTCTACCATTACATTTGTCATGGCAAGAGAGTGGCTAGTGGTTAGTGGCTAGTGGCTGGACTCAATTCTCGTCACTAGCCACCAGCCACTAGTCACTGATAACTGTCCCTACTCTTTCAACCAGGAGAGAAATGCATTGGCAATAATTGCGGCTTGGGTGCGATCGCGTAAATCCAAGCGTGTCAAAATTCGAGAAATATGATTTCTGACTGTCCCTTCAGAAAGAAAAAGCGTCTGAGCGATTTCTCGATTGCTAGCACCTGCGGCGATTTGGCGTAACACCTGTCGTTCGCGTTGCGTTAGTTCTGTAAATCCTGGTGGCGGTTCTTCTGGGGATGGAGTTGGTGCTGGGGAGGGTGTCGTGGGAGCAATTTTTTCGATAATGCCAGGACCAAATTGAGTATATCCTTTATGAACGCTGCGGATGGCTTCTGCTAGTTCCTCCGCAGGAGTGTCTTTCAATAAATATCCCTTTGCACCAAAGCGTAGAGCTTCCGATACATAATTGGCATCGTCAAATGTAGTTAGAACTAAAACTTTAATATTGGTAAATTCCTGGCACATTTGTTGAGTTGCCGTCACGCCGTCCATAACTGGCATCCGAATATCCATGAGGACAATATCTGGTGGATCGGATTGGGCGTATAGCGATCTGACTGCGTCAATTGCTTGCTGTCCGTTACTAGCTTCTCCCACTACTTGCAAGTCAGGTTTAATTTCCAGCAAGGTTTTCAAGCCGCGTCGGACGATTTCTTGATCTTCAACTAGTAGCACCCGGATCATTTTAATTGGTAATTGGTAATTGGTAGTTGGTAATTGGTATTTATACTATTCACCACGCACCAGACACTACTCTCGATCTCTACTCCCGACTCCGGTACGGGCGGGTTTATCCGCAGAACTCTTTGTTTTACTAAAAGTATGCTCTAAAAACCCGCCTCTACACGACTCCCTCATTTCTAGGAAATCTGGCTGTAATTCTACATCCTTTGCCAGGTGCGCTGGTAATTTCTAACTGTCCTCCAACCGCTAGCACTCGTTCGCGCATTCCCTGCAATCCAAAGCCATTCTGGTTTTCATCTGCACAAAAGCCGCCACCATTATCTTGCAGCTTCAGTGATAGCTCGGTGGGCGTGGTTTGAATTTGTAACTGAACAGATGTAGCTTTCGCATGTTTGCAGATATTTGTCAATCCTTCTTGCACAATTCGATATACCACAGTATTTACTGAGTTAGAAAAGGGAAGGGAGAGATCGAGCTGACACTCAGGGGCAATGCCTGTTGTGTGATGAAATTCTGCGATTAAGCCAGCGATCGCCCGATCTAATAATTGACCTTGCAGCGGATCTGACCGAATATCTGTTACCGAACGGCGCACGGCATTTAATGCCTCAGTGCCTAGTTTTTTTGCTTCGCCCAGAAACTCAAAAGCGCGATCGGGTGCTGTTTGCCAAAGCGTTAGCGCGGTTTCCATTTGAATGTTGAGTCCGACTAAAATATGTCCCAGAGAGTCGTGAATGTCACGGGCGATGCGATGGCGTTCTTCTATTGCAGTCATTGCTTCGATCCGCTGGTTTAACATCCGTTCCTGTTCCAAGGCGCGGCGGAGATCGGCTTCTGCTTGCTGCAAGCGATCGTTTTGGGTTTGTAATGCTACTTGCATCCGACGTAAAGATAGCTGCGTTTCAATGCGGGCGAAGACTTCCTCTTCTTGAAATGGTTTGGTGATGTAATCGACTCCACCAAATGTAAAGGCTTTGACTTTATCCAAAACTTCGTTTAGCGCACTGATAAAAATGATGGGAATATTTTGAGTCAGATGATTTGCTTTGAGGCGCTGACAAACTTCATACCCGTTCATTTCAGGCATATTAATATCTAATAAGATCAAGTCTGGGGGCTGTGCCTGCGCTCCCATTAAAGCCGCCGATCCGCTCATCACTGCGCGTATTTCATAACCGCGATCGCTCAACATGGCAGATAATAACCGTAGGTTATCCGGCTTGTCATCGACGATCAGAATATCTCCATTTTTCTTATTCTGCATAAAAATAATCGACTCGTCTGATAATTATATAGCGGGTCTAAACAGCGAAGTAAAATTTCTATCAGGACTGTCAATGGTTAACGATCGATGGTCAGCCACTATTAACTATTAACTATTAATAGCCTTGACAAAATGTTCGCAAATCAAATAGAAACGCTATATAGCAGTTCTAAATGATTTGTAAAGCGGGCTTCTAGCCTGCGGCAAGCTAGAAGCCCGCCCCACGTTCATGAATCAAATAGAAACGCTATATAACAAAAACCTCTTATTAATGACTAAGCAAGTTCTTCGCAGGATATATCTCGTTGTATTGGTATTTTTGGCAACATTGGTAGCCATTTGGTGGCAACGCATCCAAACGCCCCAACCAATGAGAGAAGTTGTGTTTGAACGCATAGAAACCGTACAAGTCGATGAACCGATTCAACCAATTCCACTCCAGATTTCCTTGGATCGAGGTAAGGTGGCGTTGGGCGAGCAACTGTTTCACGAGCCGCGACTCTCCTCAGATAATAAAATTTCTTGCCTCAGTTGTCACGCTCTCAATCGCGGGGGGCAGATAACAAGGCTTTTTCAATTGGCGTGAATGGTAAAGTAGGTAACATTAATGCTCCAACTGTATATAATTCAGCATTTAATGCTTACTTGAATTGGAATGGTAAATTTGCCACGTTGGAAGACTTCACCACAGCCGTGATTCAAAATCCAACAGCAATGGGAATTGAATGGCAAGTTTTGCTGCCAAAGTTGCAACGGGTTCCAGACTATGTACGGGCGTTTAACCAAAATTATCCTGATGGTTTGACAGCCACAAATGTTGTAGATGCGATCGCCACTTATTTGCGATCGCTATACACTCCCAATTCGCGCTTCGATCGCTACTTACGCGGCGATAAATCTGCGATTAATGCTACAGAAAAAGAAGGCTATCGACTATTCCAAGCTTACGGTTGCGTTAGTTGCCATCAAGGAATGAATGTGGGAGGCAATTTGTTTCAAAAGTTTGGCATTATGGGCGACTATTTTCGCGATCGCGGTAAGATTACGAAAGTAGATTTAGGGCGCTATAACGTCACTCAAAATGAGGCGGATATGTTTGTCTTTCGCGTCCCTAGCCTCCGCAATGTTGCCTTAACAGCACCCTATTTTCACGATGGTTCCGCTCGGACGTTAGAACAAGCAATTAATATCATGGCAAAGTATCAACTAGGGCGATCGCTTTCTGCTAAAGATACCCAGTTAATCGTTCAGTTCCTCCGCACTCTCACGGGAGAGCATTCTGAATTAAAATCTGGCGATCGGTAATTGGTAATTGATATGCGTCCACTGCGTTTGAAAAAATTCACTTCTGCCCTGAGTGACTATTTGCTGCCAACGGGTGCAGTCATCTTATTTTTACTGCTGTGGATGAAGTCACAAGCGATCGAGCCCAATCGACACAATCGCTACATTAGCAATTTACTACGAATTCAAGAACTCGATGCGCGGATAAATCAAAATGTCTTGCAAGCACGGTTAGGATTGCTGCCGTACTACGATCCAATCGTACATGAATTGGCAAAACTAAAACGAATTCAAGCAGATTTACAACAAATTCCGGCGTTTATTGATGCAGGCGAACGACAGTCAATCGATCGCGCTATTAAACTACATATTCAACTCTATCAGGACAAGGAAAGCCAGATCGAACAGTTTAAGTCTCAAATAGCTATTTTGCGTAATTCTGAATCATATTTTCCTGTTTCTGTCAATAGTTTGCTCCAGAATCAGACGATCGATCCAACTTTAGCAGATCTTCTGAATAAATTATTGCAGGACGTACTATTATTCAACCTCACCACCAGCCAAGAATTAAAACCAGAGATTGAAGATACAATTTCTCAAATTCTTGCTGTATCTCGCCCTACGGCTCAACGTGCGGATGTAAAACGAGCGATCGCCCATGCCCGAATCATCTTAGCGCGCCGTCCCCAAGGAGATCGCTTAGTAAATAACATATTGTCGCTACCGACTGGCGATCGCGGTGAAGACATTGCCCAAACTTACTACAACGCCTATCAACAAGCACTCGATACGGCAAGTCTGAATCGACTGGCACTTTATCTACTCTCTACATTACTAGTCATTGGAATTGCCACTTCAATTATTTGGAAACTCCGCACCTCTGCGATCGCCGTACAACAAAGCGAAGTAAAATTCCGGGCAATTTTTGAGAACTCCCTGTTCGGCATTTTTCGCGTGCGGCTGGAAGATGGCTTAATTTTAGCCGCCAACCAGAGATTTGCGAACATGTTAGGACATGAATCGGCAGCAGAGATCGTCGGACATAAGCGCACTATCGATTTTTACGTCGATCCTAGCCAACGTCAGCAAATGCTCGAAATCGTGCAACAGCAAGGCGAAATTAATAACTTCGAGCAGCAATTTCGCTGCCAAGACGGGACGACATTCTGGGGGTTATTTTCGGCACGGTTAAACGTTGCAGAAGGATGTTTGGAAGGTGCGATCGCCGATATTAGCGATCGCAAAGCTGCTGAAGCCGCCCTAGCGCAGGCAAAAGAAGCCGCAGAAGTCGCAAATCATGCCAAAACTAAGTTTCTTTCTCACATGAGTCACGAATTACGCACTCCCTTAAGCGTAATTTTAGGCTTTACGCAACTCCTGACTCGCAGCAACCAACTCGATCCCAAACAACAGGAATATCTCGATACAATTAGCCGCAGTGGGGAACACCTCCTCGCCTTAATTAACGACGTATTGGAAATGTCCAAAATTGAAGCAGACAGAATTACGCTCAACGAGCAAGATTTCAACCTGCATCATTTACTGGATGGACTGCAACAAATGTTTCAATTGAGAGCCACATCCAAAGGGTTAGAATTTATCGTCGAGCGATCGCCCGATCTACCCGAATGCATCCGCACAGACGAAAGTAAACTGCGTCAGGTTTTAGTCAATCTAATTGGCAATGCGATTAAATTTACTCAGGCTGGAAGTGTAACTCTGCGCGTTAGTTTAGGAAGTCGGGAGTCGGGAGTCGGGAGCAGGGAAGAAGGACAAGGGGGACAAGGGGGACAAGGGGGAACTCGGGGACCCCACGACCGAAGGGAGTGGGGATTAGGGGGCGAAGGGGGACAAGGGGGACAAGGGGGACAAGGGGGACAAGGGGGACAAGGGGGACAAGGGGGAACTCGGGGACCCCACGACCGAAGGGAGTGGGGATTAGGGGGCGAAGGGGACAAGGGAGACAAGGGGACAAGGGGGACAAGGGGGACAAGGGGGACAAGGAAGTAATTCTAGTCACCAGCCACTAGCCACTAGCCACTCATTCTCACTACTCACTTTTTCAGTCACAGACACTGGAGTCGGAATCGCTCCAGCAGAAGTCGATCGCCTTTTCGATCCGTTCGTGCAAGCGGAAGCGGGTATTAGTTCTCAGGAGGGAACGGGGTTGGGATTGCCGATTAGTCGCAAATTCGTGCAATTGATGGGTGGAAATATTACGGTGGAAAGCCGTTTGGGTGAGGGAAGTTGCTTTGAGTTTTATATTCAAGCAGAGAATACCGCAGCCGATGTCATTCCATCACCAACAACCTCCAGACAAGTTATCGGGTTAGCTGCGGGACAGCCTGCATATCGAATTTTGATTGTGGAGGATAAGCCCAGCAATCGACAGTTGTTGTTAGAACTACTCCAACCTGTAGGGTTTGACGTGCGAGAAGCAGAGAATGGACGAGAGGCGATCGCAATTTGGCAAAGTTGGCAACCGCACCTAATCTGGATGGATCTGCGAATGCCTGTCATGGATGGATACGCAGCCACCAAACGAAATTAAATCAGCCCCAGGATGCTCCCATTATCATTGTCTTAACTGGTAGTGCTTTTGAGGAAGAACGCCAAATTGCCGTTGCTACTGGCTGCGATGACTTTATTCGCAAGCCTTTCCGTGCCGAAGTCCTATTTGAGAAAATGACTGAATATCTTGGCGTGCAGTATATTTACAAGGAGGAAGAAGGGAGAAAAGCGATCGATTCAACCCGCAATCTTCATGCTTCATCCTTACAAGTCATGCCTGTTGAATGGATCGAACAATTGCGCCAAGCGGCGATTTGCGTTAATGCTAAGTTATTACATCAATTAATCGCCCAAATTCCTCCATCACACGCATCTTTAGCCCAGTCGATCGCGCATTTAGTCGATAATTTCCAGTTTGAAGAAATTGTAAATTTGACGAGTGCTTTCTGTCACTAGTTCCAGTTCAGCGCGATCGCGACTTGGTTAGCCAAAGCTAATAAATCGAATGGCTTGGCGATCGCCACAATTACACCTAAATCAAGCGATTGTGGTAACTGATAAGAGTGTATGGTATTGGTTAATAAAATCACGGGAATATGCTGAGTCACGGGATTTTGCTGTAATTGTTGTAAGATTGTTGACCAGTCGCGATCGGGTGTGAGATCTGCTGCAACTTCTACTGAGCGATCGCTATACTTGGTAGTGCAGGCATCTAAGTCTAATAAAATCGCATCGACTTGTCTTGTCTGGGCTAAGACAATAATTTCGCAACGTGAATCAGCAACCAAAACTTCCCAGCCAGCAGCGATTTCTAAACAAATCTGAGCTAGTTCTCGAATCGCATTCTCATTCTCAATCAGTAAAACACGGCGAGATGCACGATTAACCACAATTATCAGTTATCAGTTATCAGTTACCGTAGGGGCGGGTATGAAGCGAAGATTTAATTGCTGTAGGCAGAGATCTTTTGCTAAACCCGTGCGTACAAAAGTCAGCGATTGGGGAACAGGAAACGGAAAGTCAAAAGTTATGATTTCCGACTTCCAACTTCTAACTGCCAACCTCTGCTATATCTTGTAGCGTAGGTAAAAAATATGAATAATTCATGAAGGATGTAAACAGTCAATAATATACACGCAAAAAGATATAGTTATAAGACTCTATAAACTACGTAATTCAACTCATGGAAAACAATATGAATAATTATTTATTTAAGTACCAAATTGTTTCATGACTTAGCAGCAATCAAAACTTGCTCGATTTGATTAGCCAAGGTAAAAGGATCGTAAGGCTTAGTAATTACCGCCGCTACCTGAATTTGTGTAAACTGTCTCTGTTCCGCAGGTTGAGCTTTAGCGGTGAGTAAAATGACAGGAATATTTTGCGTCAAAGGATGAGCTTGCAACTTTTGGAATGTAGTTAATCCATCCATATCCGGCATCATCACATCTAATAGAATCGCGTCAGGCTGTTCGGATGCAGCTGTCACCAATCCCTCTGCACCAGAGCTAGCTGTCAGCACTTCCCATTCCCCTGATATCTCCAGACAAATTTGAGTCGCTTCCCGAATATCCTGCTCGTCATCAATAATTAAAATGCGTTTCATGGTCATTAGTCATTGGTTATTTATTATTAGTTGATGGTTGATGGTCGCGATTTCCGACTTTGGTACGGGCGGGTTTGACCGCAGAATTGTTTGTTTTAGTAAAAGTTGGCTCAAAAAACCCGCCCCTACAATAACTGACAACTGATAACTGTTCACTGGTCACTGGTCACCGGTCACTGTTTTCTGCTAAGGGTAGGGTGAAGGAAAAAGTACTGCCTGTCCCTAAAACACTTTCGACCCAGATTTGTCCTCCGTGTTGCTGTACGATGCTGCGGCAAATTGCTAGTCCTAAGCCAGTCCCGCCTTGATGACCGGAGTTAGAAGCATCGACTTGCTGAAAGCGTTCAAAAATTGATTCGAGTTTATCTTCTGGAATGCCTCGTCCTGTGTCTTTCACTTGGAAGGTGACATGAGGGGTGAGGAGTGAGGAGCGAGGAGCGAGGGGATCGGAGATTTTTGAATTTTGGATTTTGAATTTTGGATTTTGGATTTCTCGCCCTGTGTTCTCACCTCTCCTAGTTCCCTCTACTTCAGGTTCCCTCACTCCTCGCTCCTCGCTCCTTGCCCCTAATTCCGCACTCAGCCACACTGTAGATCCTGGGGAGGAAAATTTAATCGCATTGCTGAGTAGGTTAGTTAGTGTTTGTACGATTCGGTCTGGATCTACCCACAACTTTGCTGATACTGGTGTGACGCACAGATTAATTTCTGCTTTCTCAGCCATTGCTTGCATAACCTCTGCCGATTGGACGATCAACTCAGCTGCATCGCAAAGCTGTTTGTGCATGATAACTTTGCCAGAATTGATCCGTTCGATGTCAAGGATGTCGCTAATGAGCCGGACTAAACGGTTAGTATTGTCAAACGCAATTTCTAACATCCGCTGCCGTTTGGCTGGTTGAGTCTCCAGAAAACCCCGCGCTAGCAAACCCAAAGCAGTACGAATTGAAGTGAGAGGAGTTCGGAGTTCGTGGCTGACAACTGAGACAAACTCATCTTTCATCCGCTCGACAATTTGGCGCTCGGTAATGTCTTTAAATATGACAACTGCACCGACAATCTTTCCCTGTTCTCGAATTGGAGTGCTAACGTATTCAACTGGAAATTTTGACCCGTCGCGACGATAAAAAATATCGTTGGTTATGTATTGTACTGCTCCAGTTTGGAGGGTAGCGTAAATCGGGCTGTCTTCCCAAGTGTAAGGCGTGCCGTCCGGTTGGGAGTGGTTGAGGATGGCATGGATAAATTTAGCATTGGAGCGATCGCGCGTTTCTGGTAAAAAGTAGCTGGCATGAATTTCTAAATCGCGATCGCAATTAGATCCAATTAGCTCTCTAACTCGGTATCCCAACATTCTTGCGGCAGCGGGATTAACAAAGGTAATTTTGCCTTGAGCGTTTAAACCGTAAATTCCTTCGCCTGCCGAGTTGAGAATTAATTCATTTTGGCGGCTGAGGCGTTCTAAGGAAGCTTGCGCCTGTTCGCGCACGCTAATTTCTCTGAGTAAATCGATATTAGCCCGTTGTAGTTCTGCGGTTCGCTCCTCGACTCGTTGCTCTAATTGAGCATTTAAAGCACAAATTTTAATCTCTGCTTGCCTGCGCTCTTGAATGTCGCGAGATAAATCGGCGTTGAGGGCATGAACTTGCAAATACAGTTCGTATTGTTGAATTGCCAGAGCGAAATGGCTACCTAGAGCTTGCACTAGTTCTATTTCCGCACTCGTCCAGGCTTGCGCTTGCCCTTGTTTTAATTCTCGCCAAGTTTCAAAAGATTGAATCGGGCGTAAGTGGCGCGGATCGTCCCGGTCGGGTCGTCGCGCCCATAGGGTTTCAATCTCAATTTCTCGCCGAAATACGCTCAAATAACCTAAAATTTGCTGTCGGTACTGCAAGCGCACGATTAACAAACCGCGAATTCGCACCGGAAACCATGCCAGCGCCAATTCTGTAGGAATTTCTAGACCGTGCCAATCGGCGATCGCCCAAGTACAGCGATCGTCATCCACAGTTGTTTGTGCGTCTAGCCACGATCGCCAACTCGAATATTCTTCCAGATACAACTGGCACCCCGCTTCAGATCGCCAAATCGGTTGTTCGCCACAAGTCAACAACTGCGCTGCGGTTCCTGGTCTTTGGGGCTAATATAAACTCTGCCACCCGTTCCCCCCAGCGCCGAGACAGTTAGCTCTAACGCTTGCTGTAACTGCATCTCGGTCATGGAATGCAATAATTTAGCCACGCGGTTAATCGTGGCTTCTTGTTGGGCTTGGATGCGAGTTTGTTCGAGCAAGGTACTTTGGGCGATCGCAATTGATAATTGATCTGCTACCAACTGCACCACCTGCAACTCTCGGTCTGTAACTTGTCGCGGTAAACTGTGATGGGATACTAACAACCCCCACAGGCGATCGCGATGTAAGATCGGCACGACTAGAGAAGACTGCACCCCCATCGAAGTGAGATACTCCACATGGCAAGGATCGACAGGGCGAAATCGAATGTCAATTTCTGGAAGCGATACTCCGGTAACCGGACAATCCAACGAACTTGAGCCAATTTCCTGTGCTGCCACATCAACAATCGAACGCTGACGCGCCTTCAAAAACAACTCTCGCGCCAGGGGCGGAATATCTTCGGCAGGAAAGTGTTGTCCCAGTAAAGATGGTAAACGTTCTTCCTGCACCGATTCTGCTACGACTTCGCCACTACCATCTAAATCGAACCGATAAACCATCACGCGATCGGTTCCCAAAAAGGCACGCACTTCGGCAACAGTTCCTGAAAGAATCGCAGGCAACTCCAAAGATTGACGAATGCGATTCATCATCCGATGTAGCAACACTTCCAGCGAAGCGATCTGTTCTTCGCTCGCTCCACAAGTAGAATTTGACAGGGAACGATTTGTTTGCATTTGACTACTGTTATCAGTTATTAGTGGAACCAGTGACTGGTGGCTAGTGGCTAGATAAAATAGCTTCCTTGTCCTCCTTGTCCTCCTTGTCTCCTTGTCCCCGACTCCCGACTCCCGACTCCCTACTGAATACTCTGCATCAATCGCATTTGCCCCAAGCGATTAAAGATTTGAGTTACGAGTTCCGTACCTAAAATCGACTTGCTCAAACAATCGTTTGCACCTGCGGTAAAGACTTGTTGTATGGTGCGATCGTCAGTGTGAGCTGTAAGAAAGAGGACGGGTAGTTTATGCCAACGTGGTTCGTTACGCACAATTTGACACAGATCGATGCCGTTAAACTGAGGCATTTCTACATCAAGCACAAGCATATCGGGGGCAAATTCTTCTAAAATTGCCCAAAAACGCGATGGTTCTTCCAACGTGTTGAGCTGAATGCCCCAAGGTTCTAATAACGCTTGCATTAGCGTCAGAATCTCTGGATCGTCATCCACAACTAGAATTTTGGTGGGATGAGAGCGAGTTTGTTGCAATCTCGTAACTGCTGCTAGCACCTCCTCTGGGTTGAAGGGTTGTCGTAAAAAAGCGTGAACGCCCAAACGAGACAGCTCGATTCGATCGCTTAATCGATCGCCTCTGGTACACAGTAAGACTGGAATTGGTGGAGTACGGTTTGTCAGTTCGGCAAGAATGGCTAAATCTGCGGCGGTGGTATTGGCGAGGGAAAGATTGAGTATGACTACATCGGCTGGAGATAGGCGATTGAACTTTTCTAAATGGGCGATCGCTGCTTTTGCTGCCGAGATATTCGGCGCAATTTTTACTCCAATTCCTGCGGTTGCAGCCAACTTGACGATTTGCTCTGCTAGTCCGGCATCGCCATCAATTGCTAGCATGACGATCGATTGCTGGCGCGGTAAGGGGCGATCGAGTTGGCTCAGGCTAGGTCGTTGAATTTCTCGTTTCAATGCCATCACCATTTCATATAAGTGCAGTGCCTCACTACGGTCTAAAATTACGTCTGCTTGCCAGATATCCTCGATATGTTTTGCCAACCGCGAACCTTTGGCAAACCCAAAAATACCCAACGCTCCTGCTAACTTGTGTGCTGCTTGTCGCGCTTTTTCGCGCAATTCTTCTGTGAGTTTGTTGTCTAGTAAGGATATGGTTGCTTGCTCTAACACGGCAACGCGATCGCTACTTTGATATTTGATTTTTTCCCAGACTTCTGCCAAGGCTGCTTTTGTCTGCTGCTGGATCGAGTCCTGACTTTGAGGTAAAGACGCGCCGCGCAGTTTTGTTTTTTTAGTTGTCGGTGCGGGTTGTTTCAGGCGATAACCCAGACCGTATACTGTTTCTATTAAATCGGCAGGTGCGCCGACTTGTTTCAATTTCTGTCGCAAACCCTTAATATGAGCCGTCACCGTGTCTTCTTTAGGGGCTTCTGGAACTGCCCAAACTCGATCTAAAATCTCACCACGGCTTAAGACGAGCTGAGGATGGCGCAGGAAAAGCTCTAGCAGACGATATTCGTTCGGTGTCAAATGCAAGACGCGATCGCCATATGTTACTTCACACGTCCCGCATTGCAGCCGCAAGTCTCCCCACTCTAAAGCTTGTAGGATTGGTTTACTTTGTCGTCGCAAAAGTACGCGAATTCGAGCCAGTAATTCTGGCATATCGAAAGGTTTGACGAGATAATCATCTGCGCCTGCATCTAATCCCATCACTTTACGATCGCTAGAGTCTTGCGCCGTAATTAATAGCACGGGGGTTTGATATTTGCGATCGCGCAATCGTTGGCAAAGTTTAATACCATCAAGCTTAGGCAGGATCACATCTAGCAAAATTAAGTCATAGGTGAAGGTTTGAATGAGATCCCACCCAGTCTGACCATCAGTTGCAGTATCGACGACATAGTTTTGCTGCTGAAGCACATTTTTTAAAGCCTTAGCAACACATTCATCGTCTTCTATGAGTAAAATTCTCATTTTGTATCACCTATTAAATAAGTGAGTTGGTAATTGGTAATTGGTAGTTGGTAATTGGTAGTTGGTCAGTGAGAGATGCGTGTTACGACTTACGACTTCTGCCTCTTCCCTATCTTCACAAGTAAGTCGATCGATCGAACCGGATTCCTATAGCTAGCCAAGAATTACTAGCAGTCAATACTTCTTACGAAATATCCAAATTTCTCAGCCAGCAGTTGCAAAGCGATATGTATGTTGCTTTTATTACATTTTAATCTGCTATCAGGTATCGAATTACTAGAAAGCTTCTAGCTAGAATGGTTGCTCAAGCTATATCCTAGAATCTTGGCTATTAAGATGCTAAGTGCGAATGCCTCCGTGTCAATACATTTTTTGAGTAGTTTTTTCTACCAGTGGATATAAGTAGACGATGTTTCTTATTTGACAAATATTATTCACAAATCTCTAATTTTAGTCTGCTTATAGCAAGTAAAATTAATGTTTCTTAATCTATTTTCAACTTTTAGTGAGCCAATGCTCATCGAGGAACAAAAGACTTTTTGGGAGTTGCTGCTAACAAGCACATTGAGTTGCAAGCATCTGATAGTAAGGGCGATCGCAACTTCAAGGCAAGCGATCGCGCAAGCGTTTTCTCGGTAAAATTATTACTTTTTGTAAACAAATTTCATTTCTTCATTGGTTCTTCAGGTTTTTTCCCTATTCTCAAACACAATCAACGTCCAACAAGTTTTGTTGCTCCTACTTTGATTGCTTTGATTCGACTATCAAAAGTCAACCCATCGCATCAGGATTAAAACACTGTTGCGGTGGGGAATTTCTCGCCCTTTATTAAACATCTATTCTCATGGTGTCAAAGACAGACAGTGCGATCGCGACTCCAACTCGTGGCGATCCTACTGAACAGATCCCAGTCACTAATGAATTAAAAAAACGCCAAAGCACTAGTATTTGGGATCGCTTTTGTAATTGGGTGACTAGTACTGAAAATCGGTTGTATATCGGCTGGTTTGGAGTACTAATGATTCCCTGTATGCTGACAGCAGCCAGCGTGTTTATCGTTGCCATTATTGCCGCACCAGCAGTAGATATGGACGGTATGAGTTCGCCGATTACTGGCTCTCTACTAGACGGCAATAACATTATTACGGCGGCTGTCGTACCAACATCAGCGGCGATCGGACTGCATTTTTATCCACTTTGGGAAGCAGCCTCTTTAGATGAGTGGCTCTACAACGGTGGACCTTATCAACTGATCGTGCTGCATTTCTTGATCGGCATTATTTGCTATCAAGATCGCGAATGGGAATTGAGCTATCGCTTGGGAATGCGACCTTGGATTTCTTTAGCATTTACTGCACCCGTTGCGGCTTCAATTTCGGTCTTCTTAGTCTATCCAGTCGGACAAGGTAGCTTCTCAGCAGGAATGCCACTGGGAATTTCTGGAACTTTCAACTTCATGTTGCGGTTTCAAGCAGACCATAACATTCTCATGAGTCCTTTTCACGTCTTGGGAGTCATCGGAGTTTTGGGTGGTGCTTTCTTATGCGCTATGCACGGTTCCCTGGTGACTTCTACCTTGATCCGTATGGATGGCGATCGCAGCGACGAATTGAGCGAATCGACCAATGCCGGATACAAGCTCGGTCAAAAGCGCCCGACCTACAGTTTTAGGGCAGCTCAACTGTACTTGTGGCGGTTAATTTGGCGGGGAACTAGCTTTCCCAACTCGCGCCGATTGCATTTTTTCCTAGCAGCTTTTCCAGTAGCAGGAATCTGGTCTGCGGCTTTGGGGGTTGACATTGCAGCATTCAACTTTGAAAAGTTGAACTTCGAGCCAACCCACATTGAGAGCCAAGGCAGAACAGTAAATACATGGGCAGACGCGATCGACTGGGCAAATCTAGGCATAGATATGGCACGCGATCGCCAGTTACACCAATTCCCCAGTGACTTGATGGCAGTGAGTAATGAGTAGTGAGTGGCTAGTGACTCGTGACTGGTGACTAGAAAAGACTCTAGCTACTAGCTGTAATGACACACAAGATGAGTTCAAGATTATGCTTGCCAAATAGCTTTTAGGCAGGAAATTATTTTCGGCTAACGCCTTGTGCCAGTACAACTAGCCACCAGCCACTAGCCACCAGCCACTGGTTCCACTGATAACTGACAACTAATAACTGACATATGACTACAGTTTTACAGCGTCAATTAAACCGCGTCCCTGCGTGGGAAAGGTTCTGTAATTGGGTGACTAGCACAGAAAATCGGTTATATATCGGCTGGTTTGGCGTGCTGATGATTCCCCTTTTAGGAGTCTCCATTTGCGTCTTTACCATTGCTTTTATCGCAGCACCACCTGTAGATATTGATGGTATCCGCGAACCCGTATCAGGTTCCTTACTCTACGGCAATAACATCATTACTGGAGCCGTAGTGCCGATGTCTAATGCCATTGGCTTGCACTTTTACCCTATTTGGGAAGCAGCATCGATGGATGAGTGGCTTTACAACGGTGGACCCTATCAGATGATAGGTTTTCACTACATCCCAGCTCTGTGTTGTTATGCAGGGCGCGAGTGGGAGTTGTCCTATCGTTTGGGGATGCGTCCTTGGATTGCAGTTGCCTATACCGCTCCCGTTGCTGCCACCTCATCAGTGTTCTTGGTTTATCCCATCGGACAAGGTAGCTTCTCTGATGGTCTGCCAATGGGCATCAGCGGTACTTTCAATTTCATGTTTGTCTTCCAAGCCGAACACAATATTCTGATGCATCCCTTCCATATGTTGGGAGTTGCAGGAGTGCTGGGAGGTTCGTTGTTCTGCGCCATGCATGGATCGTTGGTGACATCCAGCTTAATTCGCGAAACAAGTGACAACGAATCGCAGAACTACGGCTACAAATTCGGACAAGAATCGGAGACATACAACATTGTCGCCGCCCACGGTTATTTCGGTCGTCTGATTTTCCAGTATGCCAGCTTCAACAATAGTCGTTCGTTGCACTTCTTTTTGGCAGCTTGGCCCGTGATTTGTATTTGGGCTACGGCGCTGGGTATCAGTACGATGGCGTTTAATTTGAACGGGTTTAATTTCAATAACTCAGTTCTCGACTCGCAAGGTCGCGTGTTACCAACTTGGGCTGATGTATTAAATCGGGCAAATCTAGGATTTGAAGTCATGCACGAACGCAATGCTCATAACTTCCCCTTAGATCTTGCTTGTGGCGATGCCGTTCCAGTAGCGTTCAAAGCGCCAGCAATCGCTGAAGTTACACCACAGGCGATCGCCAGTTAAGCACTCATTTAGCTATCCTCTGGCTATTTATTGGCAAGTCTTTTGACTTTCCGATTGGCTTGCCAATTTTACTCAAACCAACTTGACAAAATGACTTAGCAATTTTTAGGAGAAAACAATGAGCATTGTTACCGAATTAATTCTGAATGCCGATAGTGAATCTCGCTATCCCGCACCAAAAGAAATTCAGGTCTATCAAAATTTTGTTAAAACAGGCGAACAGAGAATTCGGATCGCCAAAATATTAGCAGAAAACGAGCAAAGAATCGTTCAAAATGGTAGCGCGAGATTTTGGGAACGAGTTCCCAATACTCCTAGCAATAGCGGCAACGAACGTAAAACCGCTTCTTGCCAGCGCGATCAAGGTTGGTATATTCGTCTGATCGCCTATTCCGTATTAGCAGGTAGCGAAAAGCCTCTAGAAGAAATCGGCACGATTGGCATCAAAGAGATGTATAACAACCTCGAAATTCCGCTCAGAAACATAGTTGAATGTATGCGCTGTTTGAAAGAGGAAGCACTATCGCTTATGAGCGAAGAAGATGCTTTAGAAGTATCAGCATATTTTGACTACGTGATGCGATCGCTTTCTTAAAGTGATTAGTGTCTTGTGGCTAGTGGCTAGTGAAAAAAATTGAATCTAGCTACTAGCCACTAATGACCAGCCACTTACTAATTACCATTACCAAATTCAGGAGATAAACCAATGCAAGACGCAATTACTGCTTTAATTAATTCTTCTGACGTTCAAGGCAGATATCTAGATCCGAGTTCTTTGGATAAGTTGCAAAACTACTTTCAAAGTGGCGATATGCGGGCAAAAACTGCGATCGCAGTCAGTGCAAATGCTAAAAACATTGTCACCAAAACAGTAGCAAAATCTTTGCTTTATACAGATATCACCGCTCCTGGTGGCAATATGTATACTTGTCGTCGCTATGCTGCTTGCGTGCGTGATTTAGATTACTTTTTGCGCTACGCTACCTACGCAATGTTAGCAGGAGACACTTCAATTTTAGACGAGCGCATTCTTAACGGTTTAAGAGAAACTTATAACTCTTTAGGCGTGCCAATTGGGGCAACAATTCGCTCCGTACAAGCCATGAAAGAAGTTGTCACTAGTTTAGTTGGTGCTGATGCAGGCAGAGAAATGGGTGTTTATTTCGATCATATTGCTGCTGGTTTGAGTTAATTAGTGATTAGTGACTAGTGGCTAGTGAATAGAAAAGATTCCAGCCACTAGTTACCAGCCACTTATCAATTACCAATTACCAATTACCCATTACCCATTACCAATGAGTATCATCACCAAAGCAATTGCTAGCGCCGATCGCGAAGCTCGTTATTTAAGTCCTGGGGAGTTGCGAACAATTCGCGACTTCTATAATGGCGGGGAAAACCGTTTGCGAATCGCTACAACTCTAATTGAAAACAGAAAAGAAATTGTTGAAAGAGGTAGTTTGAAGTTTTGGGAATGCTGTCCCGACACGCCAAGTAATAGCGGTAATAGAACTTATCGGGCATCTTGTTTGCGCGATCAAGATTGGTATATCCGCCTAATTGCTTATACAGTTATTGTGGGAGATGTTGAACCTCTAAAAGACATTGGAATTGTAGGTGTAAAAGAAATGTACGAATCCCTAGAAATTCCTTTAAGAAATTGGGTGGAATGCATTCGTTGTCTAAAAGAAGTGACTTTAGACCTTTTAAGTCGGGAAGATGCTGCTGAAGTCACACCGTATTTTGATTGTTTAATTCAGGGAATGACTCCATAATTCGGAATTCGGAATTCGGAATTCGGAATTGATTAAGATAACCACCAATTACCAACTACCAATTACCTTTTTAACAATGAGTGTAAAAGCAAGTGGTGGAAGTCCGGTAACTCAACCGCAACGATATCATACTGTCCCAGTTGCAGTGATTTCTCATGCGGTACAACAAGACCGTTGTTTAAAAAATACCGAACTACAAGAACTCGCTGATTTTTTCAGTTCGGGCGTGAAATTGTTAGAAATTGCCAACACGCTGACTCAACATGCTGATGAAATTGTCTTAACTGGGGCTAACCGAATTTTTGTTGGCGGTTCGCCGATGGCTTATTTAGAAAAGCCCAAAGAAAAGATTGGATTGCCTGGTTCTGGTTACTACGTCGGTGAAGATTTTCTCACGGCTGCTAGAAGAAAAGCTGGTGCTGTGATGGTCAAAGAGGCTTTAAAAATCCAAGAAGTTGCCTACTACAGCAATCCTTTGAGTGGTTGGTTGCAGCGTTTTCGCGACCTATTTAATAATCAAGATCCTTTGCCTGGTGGTTTTCGCTTCATCAATGTGTCTCGCTATGGTGCAGTCAGGATGAAGCGATCGATGCGGGATTTGGCGTGGTTTTTACGCTATATCACCTATGCAATTGTGGCGGGTGATGGCAGTATTTTAAGTGCCAACGTCCGAGGCTTGCGCGGCGTAATTCCTGAAGATGTTACAGAAGCTACTATTGTGGCACTGCGGGCAATGCGGCGACAGTCGCTCGACTATTTCTTAGAGGATGCGGAGGCAACCCAATTAGTTAAGGGTTACTTTGACTTACTGATTGCCGAATATCTGACCGATAAACCCTCAAATCAAGTCAGAATTGGTGTTTCCAACGACCAACAAGGATTGCAACTGCCGCAAAGTTACTCGATGTCAGCAGAAGTGCGACCGAAATTCGTCTTCAAGCAGGGAGCGACGCTAACTCAGAAACAAGAGGCGATCGCAGCTATCTATCGTCACGTATTCGAGCGCGATGTAACCGATACGTATGGGTTTACCCAAAAAGCTGAATTAGAATCTCAGCTCATTGGTGGAAATATCTCCGTCAAGGAGTTCGTGCGCCGTTTGGGTAAATCTCGTCTCTACCGCAGATTATTCTATGAACCTTTTACCATTAGTCGGGCGATCGAACTGGCGGCGCGACACTTCTTGGGACGTGGATTGAGCAGTCGCGAGGAATTTCAGACATACTTTGATGTCATGACTAAAGGTGGTTTGCCTGCCTTGGTCGATGCGTTTGTCGATTCTGCGGAGTACAGCGATTATTTTGGTGAAGAGACAGTCCCGTATTTACGGGGATTGGGTCAAGAAGCGCAAGAATGTCGCAACTGGGGACCGCAACTAGACTTATTTAAATACAGCGCCCCCGTGCGGAAAGTCCCGCAGTTTATTACTCTGTTCGGTAGCTACCAGAAACCCCTACCCGAACAGCATCCTTACGGTTGCGGTAACGACCCGCTAGAAATTCAATTTGGGGCAATCTTTCCCCAGGAAACTCGCAATCCTCATCCTCAACCTGCATTTTTTAACAAGGATACGCGCCGCATTCTGATCGGTTCTGGAGCAGGTAGTCCCGACAAGCTCAACGGTAATGCTTTGGGTAAAGTTCCTGGCTCCTTGGGTACTAGGGTACTGAAGCTAGAACCCTTGCATCATGGCAACGGTACGTCAAACGGCGTGAGTCAGCCAGGGCATCAGAGTCCTAGCGTTAATCTTTTACACCACTCATCTCCAGCATTTATTGAAGGAGCCTATCGGCAGGTATTCGGGCGCTCTTTATATGAAGGTCAGCGGCAACCGCTATCCAGTACTGAATCGAAGCTGCTAGGGGGCGAAATTAGCGTGCGGGAGTTCGTGCGGCAGTTAGCCAAGTCGAAAGTATTCCGTAGCTTATATTGGGATTCGCTTTACGTGACGAAGGCAATTGAATACATCCATCGACGGTTGATGGGTCGTCCCACCTACGGACGACAAGAAATGAATCGCTACTATGACATCTGCGCCACGAGAGGCTTCTACGCGCTGATCGATGCCATTATCGACAGTCCCGAATACTTAGAGTGTTTTGGAGAAAATACAGTGCCTTACGAACGCTACGTTACGGCAAGGGGTTACTTAATGCGATCGCCGCGTCATGAAAATCAGTTAAGACGCGAACAAGCAGCAGAAACCGTTCCCGATAAATACAATCCTAGAAAAGCGAATTGGGCAGCACTAACTGAGTTTGTCGAACAACCGATTCTGAATCAAATTACCAGCGATGGGCGATCGAACAGAGCAACCGAGATGAGACATGCGGAAATAGTAGGCGATCGCAGTAATTCACCGGAAGAGAGCTTAGAGGAGAGCTATGAGTATAGTCAAGCAAATGATTCTGAACGCTGATGAAGAGGTACGCTACCTGACTCCTGGTGAAATTCACGCCCTGCAAAATTTCTATAGATCGGGAACAGAGCGTATCCGTCTGGCGAAAGTCCTAGCACAGAACGAAAAAAAGATTGTCGAACGAGCGACGCAAAAATTTTGGAAGATCTGCCCCAGAACTCCCAGTAATAGCGGTAACGCCCGTAAAACTGAGGCAGCCATGCGGGATATCGGGTGGTACATCCGTCTGGTGAGTTATTGCCTGCTAGCCGGAAATGAGAAACCGTTAGAGGAAATTGGCTTAATTGGAATGAAAGAACTTTACAACAGCGTCGGCATCCCCTTAGAAAATGTGCGCCAATATATGCTTTGCGTCAAAGCAGAAGTTAGCGCCATGTTAACACCAGAAGATGCAGCCGAAGTCATTCCTTACTTCGACCTCATTTTGCAAGTCATTTCCTCTCCTGGCGCACCCTATTTTCAAAATAACGGTCGAACAGATTGGCAACGGTAAAGTCAAAAGTTAAAAGTCAAAAGTCAAAAATTAGGAGTTAGGAGTGAAAAGTCAAAATTCACTAATAACAAATGACAAATGACAAATGACAAATGACAAATAACAGGAACTTAACATATGACTATAGCAATTCGATCTACCCCGATTGGGTGGGGATGGTTCGGTGTACTCGATGACTGGCTGAAGCGCGATCGCTTTGTGTTTATCGGCTGGTCTGGTTTGTTGCTCTTTCCCTGCTCTTATATGGCAATTGGCGGATGGTTCACTGGCACTACCTTTGTTACCTCCTGGTATACCCACGGCGTTGTTAGTTCTTATTTAGAAGGTTGCAATTTTCTCACCACTGCTGTCTCCACTCCAGCTGATAGTATGGGTCATTCTCTACTATTTTTATGGGGACCAGAAGCTAATTGGGATTTCACCCGTTGGTGTCAAATCGGTGGCTTGTGGAGTTTTGTCACTCTACACGGCGTTTTCGGTTTAATTGGTTTTTGTCTGCGGCAGATGGAAATTGCCAGAGTTGTAGGTATCCGTCCCTACAATGCCTTAGCATTCACTGCTCCAATTTCTGTGTTTGTGAGCGTCTTTTTAATTTATCCTTTGGGACAATCTAGCTGGTTTTTTGCGCCTTCCTACGGAGTCGCCGGCATTTTCCGTTTCTTACTATTTTTCCAAGCTTTTCACAACTATACCCTCAACCCATTTCACATGATGGGGGTAGCTGGTGTTTTGGGTGGAGCTTTGTTGTGTGCGATTCACGGGGCTACAGTAGAAAACACTCTATTTAGAGATACCAAAGGCTTTAATACCTTCCGAGGTTTTTCTACTACCCAAGCAGAAGAAACCTACTCTTTTGTCACAGCTAATCGCTACTGGTCGCAGATTTTTGGGATTGCCTTCTCTAACAAACGTTGGCTGCACTTTTTCATGTTATTTGTTCCCGTTACGGGTTTGTGGATGAGTTCAATTGGCATGGTAGGTTTAGCGTTTAACGTGCGGGCATACGACTTTGTTTCCCAAGAATTACGTGCCGCAGAAGATCCAGAATTTGAAACTTTCTACACCAAGAATATTCTCCTCAACGAGGGAGCCAGAGCTTGGTTAGCACCCCAAGACCAACCTCACGAAAAATTCCAATTCCCCGAAGAAGTCTTACCGCGCGGAAATGCCCTGTAGGAGTGGTGCGTGAAAATCAATTAACGCGATGTGGTAGTTTCTCTTGTTCCTCCCTTTCCAAGGGGGGATCTTCGAGGAGGTAACTTAATTTTTCGATCCCCCAACCCCCTTAAAAAGGGGGCAATAGATAAGTCGCGTAAATACCAATTACCAATTACCAATTACCAATTACCAATTACCAATTCAAAAATGGAAACACCTTTCGATCGCTCGATTACAACCACAACTAATGTCGATACGCCTAGAGAAGGACGGGATGAAGCGTCTACTGGATATGCTTGGTGGGCTGGAAATGCACGGTTTATCAACTTGTCCGGTCGGTTTTTAGGCGCTCACGTTGCCCATGCTGGATTAGTGGCTTTCTGGGCAGGCGCAATGCTGATGTTTGAAGTTGCCCACTACGTACCGGAAAAACCGATGTACGAGCAGGGTTTAATTTTGATGCCCCACATTGCTACTTTGGGTTTTGGTGTTGGGCAAGGTGGTCAAGTCGTTGATATTTTCCCATTTTTTGCGATCGCCGCCATACATCTCATCGGCTCGGCAGTTCTCGGTTTTGGTGGTGTCTATCACTCGCTTAAAGGACCGGAAAGGCTAGCAGGTTTCTACGATTTTGACTGGACTGATAAAGATAAGGTCACGAGCATCTTGGGATATCATCTGATTGCTCTGGGCTTGGGAGCGCTCTTGTTAGTTGCTAGAGCTATGTATTTGGGTGGCTTGTACGATACTTGGGCTCCAGGCGGCGGCGATGTCCGTGTCGTGACCAATCCCACCCTCGACCCCAGAATCATTTTTGGCTATCTCTTCAAAGGTTTTACTGGTGGTGCGGGTAATATTGCCAGCGTCAACAACTTGGAAGATATAGTCGGGGGTCACATTTGGATGGGATCGATCTTGATTGCTGGTGGTATTTGGCACGTTTTAACTAAGCCATTTAAGTGGGCGGAGCGTGTTTTCATCTGGTCTGGTGAAGCTTACCTGTCTCAAAGTCTAGGAAATGTGGCTGGACAAGCTTTAATTGCTGCCTGTTTTATTTGGTTTAATAACACTGCCTATCCCAGCGAGTTTTATGGTCCTACCGCGCCAGAAGCATCGCAAGCGCAAGCATTAAACTTCTTGGTACGCGACCAGCAGTTAGGGGCAAACGTGGTTTCTGCTCAAGGTCCGACGGGGTTAGGTAAATATCTGATGCGATCGCCGACTGGAGAAATTATCTTTGGTGGTGAAACGATGCGATTTTGGGACTTCAAAGGTCCTTGGTTAGAGCCACTACGCGGTCCCAACGGACTCGACCTGGAGAAAATCAGATATGACATTCAACCTTGGCAAATTCGGCGTGCTTCTGAGTACATGACTCATGCACCTCTGGGTTCTCTAAACTCTGTGGGCGGTGTAGCAACGGAGATTAACTCCTTTAACTATGTATCTCCTCGCGCTTGGCTAGCTTCAGCTCACTTTGTTTTCGCTTTTCTATTTCTAGTCGGTCACTTATGGCACGCCGGACGCGCTAGAGCTGCGGCTGCTGGTTTTGAAAGAGGCATCGATCGCGAAGACGAACCAGTTTTATCTATGCCCCCGCTTGACTAGACAAGTTTGGAGCGCAGCGGGAAGAAGATTGTTCTGGCTTCTTCCCCTTTTCTTCAACATGCTGTCATTGGTCATTGGTCATTGGTCATTTGTACTTTCAATTTACATAGCGATCGATGGCTAATGACAAAACCCGCAATTATTTCATCACTTGAATAGGGTTCATAGCCTAGATTCCAGCATGTAAAACATTGTCAAAATTTAAAAAACTACTTTTCATTCATTGTTTTTAGTTAAATGCCATGCAAAAAACAGTTCAGAAGAAAATTCTCGATCCCATAATTGATTGGATTTTACTATTTGTTCTCGTCTTGTTTTTAATTGGAATAAAATACTTTTTTCCCAATTTTATATCGAGAACCTACCTACAACTTTTTGTTTGATGGGACAGTAAGTAGTGAGTAGTAAAGAGTAGCGATTGACCAGCGATCGTAGACCAACTACCAATTACTAATTACCAATTACCAATTACCAAAAGGAGCATAATTAATGGGATTACCTTGGTATCGAGTACATACATCGGTCATAAATGACCCAGGACGACTTATTGCCGTACACCTAATGCATAACGCTCTGTGTGCGGGTTTTGCTGGTTCCATGCTGTTATTTGAACTAGCATTGTACGACTCTAGCGATCCAGTTTTAAACCCCATGTGGCGACAGGGATGTTTTTTAATGCCCTTTGTGGCTCGCCTAGGGGTAACTAATTCCTGGCAAGGTTGGAGTATTACGGGTGAATCGGTCGCCGACCCTGGTTTTTGGACGTTTGAAACTGTGGCGATCGCCCATATTATTTTCTCAGGATTAGAATTTCTTGCCGCTTGTTGGCACTGGGTTTATTGGGATCTGGCGACATTTTTCGACCCCAAAACAAACGAACCAGTGTTAGATCTTCCCAGAATTTTTGGCATTCATTTATTGTTAGCAGGGTTACTCTGTTTTGGTTTTGGTGCTTTCCACTTAACGGGAATTTTTGGACCTGGGATGTGGGTCAGCGACCCGTATGGATTAACTGGTCACGTCCAAGGCGTTGCGCCTGTCTGGGGAGCAGAAGGCTTTAATCCTTACAATCCTGGTGGTGTGGTGGCGCACCACATTGCGGCGGGAATTGTCGGTATTATTGGCGGATTGTTCCATATTGTGACGCGACCGCCAGAGGTACTGTACAAAGCCTTGAGAATGGGAAATATTGAAGGCGCACTTGCTAGCGGGTTGGCAGTATTCTTCTTCGCTGGTTTTGTTGCTTGCGGTTCGATGTGGTACGGCACTGCTACCACTCCGATTGAATTATGGGGTCCTACTCGGTTTCAATGGGATCAAAATTACTTCAAAAAAGAGATCGATCGCCGCGTTCAATCCAATTTAGCTGAAGGTAAAAGCCTCTCGGAAGCTTGGTCGGCAATTCCTGAAAAGCTAGCGTTTTACGATTACGTTGGCAACAGTCCGGCAAAAGGTGGTTTGTTTCGAGTCGGTCGGATGGTGGATGGAGATGGAGTCGCCAAAGCTTGGCTCGGTCATGCCATTTTCAAAGACGGCGAAGGACGGGAATTAAACGTGCGCAGAATGCCGAATTTCTTTGAAACCTTCCCAGTCGTTTTGACAGATAAAGATGATGTCGTCCGCGCCGATATTCCTTTCCGTAGAGCAGAAGCCAAGTATAGCTTCGAGCAAAAAGGCGTTACGGTTAGCTTTGTGGGTGGCACATTAGACGGTCAAGCATATACAGAACCAAGCACGGTGAAGAAATTTGCCCGTCAAGCTCAACTCGGTGAAGTCTTTGATTTCGATCGCGAAACCTATAACTCTGACGGCGTATTCCGCACCAGCAATCGCGGATTCTTTGCCTTTTTCCATTGTTGCTTTGCTTTAGTGTGGTTCTTCGGGCATATTTGGCACGGTTCCCGCGCTATCTTCCGAGATGTCTTTGCTGGTATCGATCCTGGTTTGGACGAACAGGTGGAGTTTGGTGTCTTCCAGAAGGTAGGAGACCTTACTACACGTAAGAAAATACCTGTCGCAGCTATGGCTGGAACTAGAGAACCTGCTGCATAACTGGGGAGTCGGGAGTCGGGAGTCGATAAATTCCCCCTTGTCTCCCTTGTCTCCCTTGTCCCCCTTCGCCCCCTAATCCCCACTCCCTTCGGTCGTGGGGAAGAGCGAGTTCCCCCTTGTCTTCCTTGTCTCCCTTATCTCCCTCACCCCTCATTTATGCAACAACCAAAATATCAACCTAAAAAAACTGCCCCCGTGCAGTACTTTTTCAGAAATTTCAATTCGGAAGCTGGTAAGGTTGCCCCTGGTTGGGGTACAACACCGTTAATGGTAGGTTTAATGCTGTTGTTTTTCTTGTTTTTATTAATCATTTTGGAGCTTGCCAATGCCTCACTCATGGTTCAAGGTATTCATGTAGGTTGGTAGAAACTCGGATAGATCGCCTTGCTGCGATCGCATCAAAATTTTTGAGTTTGAGGTAGTTTCATGCATCACATCTATTATTTTGCCTACGGTGAAGGGCAATTCGCTTCAACTGCAACTGGAGTTTTATTCGGTTTATTAGCAGCTTTTTTATTGTGCGTTCTCTTAATTGTGTACGCATCGAGTACGTATCCCGCAGATCGCCGTTAGCATCGGTGCGATCGCCTGGTTCAGACAAAAAACCTGACTTGACAATAAACGCGGGACTAGGTGACTGGCGTTTGGTCGTGGCTTCAGGATGCGAGGAGTCAAAATAACGCAATTTCAAAACAACGCAGGTTCAAAACCCTTAATTTTCCCTGAGTCCGCACCAGCGGACTTTGTTTGCTTATTCGTATCAACCTATACCCGACAAAGTACAATTAAGGCAGACTTTGAAATAGTAGAGTATGCCAATGTCTGATGCGATTAAAGCTTACAACTCCATGTCTGAGTTTTATGCATCAATGGGTGGAACCCTAAAACAAGACGTTGATTTTACGATTCATCAGCTTGAGCTAGTTCATAGCAATGTGCCGATCGAGTCTCCCCTATTTCGCGCTAACTATTACTCGATCTTGCTCATTCGTAAAGGACGGGGTCGCTACATTCTTGACGGTCAATCTTACGAAACAAAGGACAGGACGATTTACTTTACTAATCCCGGTCACGTCAAAGGATTTAAGATTCACGAACTATCGCATGGCTACGTGATTACGTTTTCAGAAACATTTCTGAAGCAATACGTCCATGAAAATATTTTTGATGATTTTCCGTTTTTAATTGCCGAGATTGTGCCACCGCACTATCCCGATCGCGAAGTTTTTCAAATTTTTGACGACTTGGGAACGCAACTTTTACAAGAATACCAATCGGATTCTGCCTACAAATTCAAAATTATTGGCAGTTTGACAGTTGTACTGCTATTCAAAATTAAAGAGCAGTTTTGGAATACCTATAATCCTTTGGCTGAATCGCAAACGGGTTCAGAGATTGTCATGACATTCAAGCGCAACCTGGAAGCTCATTTTCGCGATCTTGCAATGGGTAAACTCGATCGCCCATATCGAGTGCAGGACTTTGCCCAAGCGCAGCATCTTCACCCTGGTTATTTCAGTACGGTGATTAAAAGCAAAACGGGTAAATCTGTCAACGCCTGGATGATTGAAAAAACTCTATCCGAAGCCCAAGCAATGCTGTCAAGATCGACTGAATCCGTGCAGGAGATTGCCTTTCGACTTGGCTTTAACGATGCAGCATACTTTTCTCGCTTCTTTAAAAAACATACTGCGACCACTCCTTCTAGCTTTCGCCAGAGTTTAAAAGCTTGAAGATTCAGCATTCCACGCCAAGAGACTAGCTGCTTTGTTTTGCCTGAAAATCGCGCTAGCTTGAGATAAATCCCATGCGATCGAGGGGAAGAAACGGAATACGGCACGACCGATAATATTCTGTTGAGGTAAAAAGCCCCAAACGTGAGAGTCGTTACTATCGTTGCGGTTGTCTCCCATGACGAAGTAAGATTCTGCTGGAACTTGGACTGAGTTGAGTTGATAGGCAGGCGGTTCGGCAATATAATCTTCCGAGAGCGATCGCCCGTTAAGATAAACTCGACCGTTCTTCACGCTGACGGTATCCCCAGGTTGACCGATAACTCGTTTGATAAAAACTTGGTTTTTGTGATAACCCATACTTTGCAACTGTGCAGGTGGTTCAAACACTACAATGTCGCCTGTTTCAGCTGGGTGAAACCAATACGAGACTTTTTCGACTACCAAGCGATCGCCTGTATGTAAGGTGGGTATCATCGAATCTGAGGGAATATAGCGCGGTTCCGCCACAAAAATGCGGATTATCAGCGCCATAACTAGAGCGATCGCAACTAGGCGAATATTTTCCTCCTGCGATCGCCATAGTCGCAACCATCCAGATGCTTCTGATGTTTTTGTTTCTTGAGTTGTCGTTGCTGGATCTGGCGAATTAGTTTTCTGAGATGTCATAAACCATACAGTGAATTGTGAGTCGTGAGTTGCGGGTAGTTATTAGCTCTTTTTATAAATAACCATAATACCTTTATTTAGTTGGCTAGTTATTACTTATGTAACTTTGTCTGCGAGCAAGGCTCAAGTAATTTTTTATACAAAGAATGTAGGTTCGTTGCAGTTGAAAGATAGACTTCGATTGTAAAAAGTAATTTTTATGACAGAAATATTTGTATCGACTACATCGGTAGCCAAAAATACCAAATCTACATTATGGTACAGGTGGCAATAAACTCAGAAATGCCAAGCTGAGCTATGAATTTCTAGATTTCTAGCACGACAGCTAAAGCAAAGGAGACAGTGAAATATGCTCAAACAGTTTTTGACAGGTGGTTCTGTTCTCGCCCTATTGCTCGTAGGCGGTTTCTCAGCTCAAGCAAAGCCACAATCCTCAGTCCTATTACAAGCTCAAACCCAGGAAGTACCTACGACTCCCGATAGTCAAACAACTCCACCCGCAGGAATTGAGCCTGGTACAAGCCCAGAAGGAACGACTACACCGGATACGACTGTACCCGATGCAACTACACCCGATGCAACTACACCGGATACGACTGTACCCGATGCAACTACACCCGATGCAACTACACCCGATGCAACTACACCCGCGCCAGGTACGAGTCCAGAGGGAACGACTACGCCTGACGTAACTCCTGATGCAGGTACGCCCGAAACCACGAGTCCTGATGCTACGACTAGCCCCGATGCTAGCGATACGTCTACCCCTGAATCGCAAACCTCAACTTCCGGCTCTAACACCGATAGAGCTGGAATATTTTGCGAGTCCAATCAAATTCCAGAACCAACTGGAGGAGGTTCGAGAGAATTTCGTGAATGCCAGCAATAGCAGCGTGCGGTAAGGCTTGCGTCTAGATATGCAATTGTAAAGGGCAGGAGACAGAAGAAATCTTTTTCAGATTCTGCCTCTTGCTCTCTTTAGCGCTGCAACCAACGCCAGCAAGGAATAAGGATGTAGTGGCTAATCCCCAGACAGCAACTAGAGATCGCGGCGATCGCGCTAAAAAAGGTAGCATACAACTGAAGCTCAAACCAACTTGGTTGCGGGCTAAGATGAAAAATTAGGGCTGGGAAAAGATTGAGCCGAACGAGAATAGTAAACACGATCGCCGTACTAACAGCAGCAACGGTAGCATGAAAAAAGCGATGACGGCGCAAACCCAAGCCAGAGACGAGAAAGGCGATCGCCACGCAAACAGTTGCAGGCAAGCTCCAAATTCCCATGTAAGGCGTAATTAAAGTCCAACACAACCAGCCCACAACATAACCACTAGCACCTAATAAAGCAGAGATTAAATAGCGCCGTCGTTGGTCAAAAACTCCTAGTGCGGTCAATCCCAACGCTGTAAATAACCCCGCAGAGGCAAACACGATCGATTCTGCTTCTGTGGCAATTTGAGAGTCTGTCATCAGTTGGGGTAGGTATTCTACTAGGAAGCTATTGACTGCGATTCCCAGGGGAGAAAAATAACCAAAGATAAAGCCGATACTAGTTCCAACAACAGCCGCGATCGCGCTCCACACAATTGCTCGGATAGTATCTATTCCAGCGTGTCCTACTTGGGTAGTCAATTGCCATAGAGAACGAGCGATATTCGCTAGGCTTCTACCGATCTTGGTAACAAATGGTATAGACGCAAAGCGGCTTGTCGATAATTTGCGCTGAGTTGCTTGTCGTAGAGTATGCGATCCCTGGGGGGCAGTATTGTGAGTTTGAAAGGTTGATGGCGGCGATTGCTTCCTAATTGTTTCTGCGAACAAATTCGTCGTTCGCGCAGCAATCTGATGCATTTGATTCACAAGTTGGGGCGATCGCTGTTTGCTAATTTGCGCTAAGCGGTGAGTTAAGTAGGTAGCTATGAGTTGCGATCGCTTCCAGCCATTCAAACTCAGTTGATGAATCGCTTGATATACAGATGGTTGCGTTTCGGTCGGCGGACTTTGTAATAACCTTTGTTCGATCGCCGTAGCACTAGTTGGACGCAGGCGGGCATCTTCCTGCACTAATTCATCCAGGAGATCGGCAAATGCTGGGCTAACTTGGACTAAATGTCGCCAACTCAGCTCTTTGGTTACGGGATCTTCCAACTCAGAGGGAGGCTGACCAGTGAGTAATTCAATTGTCGTTCTACCCAAAGCATAGAAATCGGCGGCTGGTTCCACATCCCGACCCGAAGATTGTTCTGGAGGGCTGTAGCCAGGGGAATAGAGACGAGTTGAGCTTTCTGCGGCGGACACGGAATGCTGACGCGATCGCCTTTTTTTGGCTCCACCAAAATCGATCAATACTAGTCGATTTGTTGCTTGACGTAGCATTAAATTTGAGGGTTTCAGGTCGCGGTGGATGATCTGCCTGCTATGCAATACCTGTAAAATTTCTAAAGCTTGTCCGAACCAATCTCGAACCATTTCTTCTGGACAACCTCGGTCGTACTTGTCGAGGATAGCCTCTAAAGTCTGACCGTCGATTTTTTCCATGACCAGACAAAATAGATCCCGCTTGGAATTGCTGGCGGGTATGTGAAAATAGCCGTCTGGCTCGACTCTAGGAACCCCAGGATGGTTGAGGCTAGTTAAAATTGCCGCTTCCTGCTGAAATAATTGTCTTGCTTTAGCGCCATTTTCTAGCAAAATCTTCAACACTCGTTCGGTCTGAGTTTGCAGATCCCAAATGCTGTAAATTACAGAAAATCCACCCGTTCCTAATTTTTTGAGTGGAATATAACGCTCTCGCAACGCGATCGCCGCGCCGCAAGTCGTACAAAACTTGTTTCCCCCTGCTTGGACGTGTGGATGCTGGGGGTCACTAGGATTGATACAGAGAGTAACGCTAGGCTGATAAGGCACAATCAGCTATGGATGCAGGCTTTATAGATTTTACATTAGTCAGTTATCAGTTTTACGAGTTTTACAGGCAGCGATCGCATCATTTCCCAATTCTTCCCTAATTTAGATTTGACTGTAGAACGAATTATGGGTTTTGGCGCGGGAATTTAAAACTGTGTGTTTTGTTCATGCCAAAAGAGTTACCTCGATAGTCACCAGAAGATCGTCTTCCTTTTTGCAGACATTATAATTGCAACATTAAAAATATTTTTAACGTTATCTCTGAATTCCGAATTCCGAATTCCGAATTTTCCCATCCCTATCTTTGGATAGAGTGCGATCGCAGTTATATAAGTTGAATTAGAGAATATAGGGGTTGACTTTTTTAACAACAAGAATTTGTACTTAGTGATGGGAGGAATAGCGAGTATGGATGCCATGAAAATGGACAAAATGAACATGGCAGAGCGTTATTGCGCTCTAGTTCTTGGAATTACTTTTTTAATTCTCGGTATTGCTGGCTTTATTCCAGCTTTCGTTCACCTACCTGGAACCAACGCCTCATACGTTCCACCAGATGTTGCAACAGGAGCTTATTCTGCCGGATTTGGCTATTTATTTGGGGCATTTCCTACCAATTTCTTACACAATTTAGTCCATTGTGCTGTAGGAATTTTTGGGATTGCTTCCTATACCAGTGCAAGTAGTGCGCGGGTATTTAACCGCTTTTTTGCCGTTTCCTACATCTTAATTGCTCTTTTAGGAGTCATTCCTGCGACCAACACAGTATTTGGGTTGATGCCAATTTTTGGTGGCAACGTTTTGCTGAACGGTTTAACAGCAGTTGCTGCTTTATATTACGGCATCATTTTACCTGCAAAAGTCAATGATGTTGGAGTAGCACGAAATATTTAGTAGAGACACAAAATTTTGTATTTCTACAATTGCGATTCAAAAAAGAGAACAATTTTAGCTAACGCCCTTTGCGATAAAGGGCGTTTTTTCCATTCCCTGAAACTGACTTGTTTGGATTTAGCAAATCCTTGTAAAAATATTTTTTCAACGTGCTTGACTAAGCAAATATCAGAAGTAGAAATATCTAACTCGTCATTATGAAAAAAACTACGCGGGTCGAAATTAGCACTGCCAGTACTGAGCCAACAACTATCTAATAACAATGCCTTAGCGTGCATCATACTGGGTTGATATTCATAAATTTCTATGCCCGCAGCGAGTAGGTCGCGATATTGTTCGCAGGAAGCAAAATAGACAAATCTTTTGTCTGAGCGAATTCCATTCGTGAATATTTTGACATCAACCCCCCGTTTTTTGGCATCAACTAGCGCAATGCGGATATTTTTATCGGCAAGAAAATAGGGGCTGGCAATCCAAACCTGCTGTCTGGCAGCATGAATGCTAACTTGAAATAAAGCTTTAACTGATGCAGAACGATAGGAAGGATCGTCGCCTGCGGTAACGAGAATTGTCGGGTTGCTCGACGTTCCCAGATGGGAAACTGTAGTCGATAAGTCAGCAGTACCATGTACGTAAGTCCAGTGTTGCATGAACATACCTTCTAACACGGCGACAACTTCGCCTTCTAGCCGCGTTTCAAAGTCGTACCAAGGATGAGTTCCTCGAATATTATCTCTGCCATCCCAATAGTCGGAGACACCTGCACCACCAATTAAGGCAAATTCGCCATCAATAATTAATAGCTTGCGGTGACTGCGGGCAAAATAATCAATGGGCGATCGCCAGTTAAAATCATTGAAGAACCTGACTTCGACTCCAGCAGCTTTCAGTCGTCTCCAGTAACGCTGCGGTAAAGTTTTGACCCCATACTTATCGACAATGACTTGTACATTAACACCTGCCTGCGCTTTTGCGGCGATCGCGGCGGCGAAATCGTTCGCCCTGTACCCGGGAGTCATGAAAAATGTCTCGAAGTGAATCGTATGTTTGGCGCTACGGACGGCTTCTAGTCGTGCAGCATTGATTTCTTCTGCTTCCAGCCAAAAATCTGTCGAGCGCCCGCTGGTAATGACAGAGTTAGATAAGCTAGCTAGGGCGAGGGAAAAGCGTGCATCTTGAGGTGCGGGAACATTTTGAACTTTGTACTCAATGCGATCGCGAAATGTGCCTCGAAAATATAGAATTACGAAGACACCGATAATGGCGGTTAAACAGCCACCACCAATCCACCATAATAGCGGGAAAAGTTGGGTCATTGGTCATTGGTCATTGGTCATTTGTTGTGGATAAACGCAATCCTAATCGAGTATAAAAAAATGCTATCAGACTTAGCCTGGTAGCAATGAAGATTATCTAGCTGTATGTGATTTGAGCGATCGCTTATTCCGCATTCTTGGGCGGTTCTGTGATGTTGGAACTCAACTCTTCCATACCTTTGACTACGAAATTAGCCATTTGCTCTTGTCCCATAGATTTGAGGGAATTGAAGACTTGCATTGCTTCCGCTGAAGGGCTGTAATCGCTGGGAATGGCAACGATTCCATTTCCTAGTTTTTGTGCAAAAAGATACCAAACTGCCAACTTAGATTCAGGATTTAGCTTGCCATATTCCCCTGTAGGAACTTCTGATTTACCTTGGAGCAATTCCGGCAGTGCCTTAGCAGGATTAGGATCGAGCATAGTTTCGTCTTGATCTGTTTTGTTGGCTGGCAACAAATCGCGTAGAGCATTTATCTGCTCTTCAGAGGACATTTTTTGTACGCTTCCGACGATGGTTTGAACATCACTAGAGCTTGTTGGTAAACTATCAGCTGGAATCGAACTAGCAATTTCTATGTAGATTAAAGCCATTACTCCTAGCTGGTCATCGATATCTAGGCTCGTAAATTGTTTTGCTAGTGGCTTCAGATCGTTAACGTTTGTAGATGCCATATTTGCCTCTTTACTGTCAATTTTGGTTTGTAATTTCGTTCCAGAATCTTTCGAGGCGCGAAATTTCGCGCCCTTGCATCTCTATACTTCCGCGCCTTGCTTGGGTTCAGCGCCCATCGGCGATACATAGTCGCGGAATAGAGTAATTTGTTGCTCGAAATCTATCCCTTCGAGCTGGTTTAATATCTCTTTTGATTCACTGGAAAGCTCGTAGTTTGGAGGCATAGGACTGATAACGTTGCTGTCCATTCCTTGAGCTAGACGATACCAAAATAGTAGTTTAGTAGTATCGCTCATCGAACCATACATCCGCGTGTACTCGTTATCAGCCTTATTAATTAAGTCCCGTTGAAATTGTAGTTGTTCTTCGTGAGACTTTTCTTTAATTTGGTTAAATAAACCTTCAGCTACATCCGCAGATGCAGTACTAGCTCCTGGTGCGGCTGGGGTAACAGAATCACCCATTTTCTTGTAAATGAAGTAGAACAAAGCTAATTGATCGTCTACATTTAATTTCTGAATTGAAGCAACAAATTGACTAAGATTCTGGTCGTTGCTTTGAGTAAATGTCATATTAACTCCTTCTAAACTTCTTCGGCTAAACTTATCTTTGTCGTCAGCAGATTATGACTAACCTTTTGCACAGTAACAAAGATTATGAACTTGCTTAAACCTACTGAAGATAGAAGTAGAAAACCTGACTACAGGCAGAGGAAAAATCAAATCTAGCGAGAGTTAGGCAGTCGATCTCTTCCCAACTCCTTTTTAAAGGCAGGATGATTTTATACAAGAGAGGACAAAACCCAATACTTCTCGGTTAGATTACATAGCCCTTGGAGATCCCCCCAACCCCCCCCTATTAAGGGGGGCTAGGGGGGATCGAATTTTAACCGAGAAGTGTTGGAACAAAACCCCCTTTTTAAGCGGGCTGGGAGATCGGTAAGATCTTGTCATTCCTAACCGAGATCTATTTGGATTTGCCCTACTACACGGAAGCATCCAACTGCTGTTGAGATACCCAAGTTCCGTGAAAGCCATAAGGTACGCGCTGAGGAATTAATACCCGCGCCACAGGATCGCTACTCAAATCTTGGGCATTTAGCACCAATAATTCAGAAGTTCCTGCATCAGTATCGTAGACAAAGGTAACTAACCACCCATCATCCTCTACAGTTGCATCAGGACGAGGAACGAATACAGCCTCACCACCATAGCGTCCCTTACCATACTCGTAGGTTTGAGCATAACCTGCTTGAAGGTCGTATTTGATCGAACCGTCAAACAAAGGTAGAGGTGTAGGAGCCATTTTTCCTACATAACCATAGCGAGTTTTGCGTCCTAACAAATTTTCGTTAACGCGGGGAAACTCTATAGGTACGTCATCTAGCATTTCCTCTCGCACTGTTCCAGTGCTAAGATTGAACCGCCAACTATGCAAACGGGGAATATCACCATCAGGATCGCGCTGTTCTGGCTGCGTCACAAAGACATTAGTAGAACTCATGCGACAGGCAATTAGCACTACTTCGTCTCCCTCCTCGTAAGCATTGAGGGTATGGAAGACATAGCAGGAAGGAGATTCAAACCAACGAATACTGTCACTGTCGCCATGACGGGGGAGAATACCAAAACGGCTGGGGCGATCGCGTTCAAACATTAACCCAGGTTCGCCACGCTGCATCCGTGCGGGGTTAAAAGTCATCGGCAGATCCATAAATATCGTGTAATTGGCAGTGATGGCAAAGTCGTGCATCATCACCCCCATCGGCAAATCTATGGGTATCGTGCGCAATAACTCGCCTTGTGGAGAAACAATACTGTATTTGACAAATGGCGGAGCAAACGAGTAACCAAAAAACATCATCTCGCCCGTCACTGGATCGACTTTAGGATGGGCAGTAAAAGCAGAAGCTAACTTACCGTTATAGGTATACTCGCCCTTCGTCTCTAACTGGGAAACCTCGATCGCGTGGGGCGCACCTCCTTCCCAAGTGGCTAGAAGTTGCCCTGCGTGCCATACCAAGGCAGTATTCGCAGCGTTTTTGTAGCCGTCGCTATCTGGCTGAGGTGGTTCTAATATGCCACTCCAAACCGCTTTACCCGCTTTTTGCTCAATTTCAAAGCCTCGCGTTCTGACGTAGCGGTTGCGATAGCTAGCTTTGCCATGACGAATTTCGACTCCGTGCAACATCCCATCTCCATCAAACCAGTGATACTGTCCGATGGGTGTCCACTGAGGATTGGGACCATTGCGCACGAACATCCCTGATAAATCGGTAGGGAGTTCGCCAATCACCTTAAGCGGATCGGAAGTCATCTCTTCACGCACGGGCGCAAAGTTACCCTCAAGAAAGGGATTAACTGCTGTTGTTGTTTCCATTCTGTCTGTTCTATCTGGCGATCGCACTTTTTTCAATATAGGCGCGATCGCGGCGATCGGCTATGCGAGCAATTACTTCAAGTCTAATAATCCCTGTTCTTTGAGCTTAGGATTAAACCGTAATTGCATTTGCAAACCGCGAGTTTGTAATTGGGATAAAATCTCTGCTTCAACTCGTCTTGCCGCAGTTTTTAAAATTTTTATTTGAGCCAATTCATCACCATCTGCTAAACTTTTTTGTTCTTCAGATGTCAGCGATAATTTAGCATCAATTGGTTGAGTCCATTCTGCTTCTTGTGCGCCATTTCCAGGGGGAAACGATTCATTTTCCTCAATCCACTCCTGGCGAATATTTTCCAAGACTGAGCGACTGGGACGGTCTATAGTTTCTACCTTCAGCCAATAACATTTTTGCGGTTGGCGGACGAGATGCTGTTGCAAACTGAGATAAACATCGCGAGAATACCCTATATATTGCAGCACTTTGTCCGAGTCAAAAATTGCATAGACTCCTACTTTACCTTGGTACTGTGCTGGTAATTGACCGTCTGTATCAATATATGGAATTGCTTCTAAATCTGTGAGAGGGGTCATTGGTAGTTAGTAGTTGGTAGTTGGTAGTTGGTTGTTGACGGTTGACAGTTGCTCTTTCTCCCTCAGCTGGGCGACTCCCTCAGCACTCTTCCCCCTACTCCCTGCTCCCTGCTCCCTCAACCTCAGCTGGGCGACTCCCTCAGCACTCTTCCCCCTACTCCCTGCTCCCTGCTCCCTCAACCTTTACTTTCTCACTCGCACGCCTAGCTTTTCATCCCACTGTAGCGGTTTGCTGGCTCCAGGTAAAGGAGCTTGTGGAACTTGCCCGACAGATATGCCATATTTCCAATCTGGCGGACAAATGGCAATGTAGCGGGCATAGAACGCTTTTATAGGCTGGACTCCTTAAGGCGACACCCAGATTCGAACTGGGGGATAAAGGTTTTGCAGACCTCTGCCTTACCACTTGGCTATGTCGCCGACATCTTTGCAGGCAATATATTGTATCACTTTTTAGAACTTTGGATCTACTGGCGGTTTGGTATTGTGCCAGAAAATGACGAGATCTCAGTCGGGCAAGCAAGAGCCGCCGCATCAACCTCGTCTTACCTTACCGTAAGGCTCGATCCTTACGCAACTTTTGACGCAATTTTGAATTTAGGCAATTTTTACCTCATCAGCATAGCTGTGCCAGCGAACAAAGTAAAATGGTCCCGCCACTGAACCCCATACGTGTTCGTCAGTTTCGGGATCGCGTCCGCGATCGCGACTGATAAATTTATCGCCATCAATTTCAAATTCGCTGTCGAGATAGGTAGCTTTACCTTTACGCACGACCATACAGCACTTACCTGGTTCAACTGTACCTTTGAAGCCATTGTCTACCCATTGGACGATCATGTTACACCCTGCTAGCTTTTCCAGGCGATCGGCTGATAATGCTTGCAGACGTTTGAGATCGCGGGATGCACCGTGAAATTCTTCTTCTTGCTTAATGGTGTAATTTTCAATTTCAATGCGATCGCCTGCCTGCAATAACTTTAATACTCGTACCCGATATGGGTTGCCGAGCATGTAATCATAGGCTTGTTCTACGTAAAAGCTAACCCCAGATAATAGATTCAGGGGAAGGGGACGCATACAAACGCGAATATGGGCAAAAAAAGGAGGATTTTCAAAAGCTTGCGCTTGATTGCTAAAATCAGCTGCCATCCAGCGAGCTAGTGTCTCAATATCCGTAGAATGGGTCATTAGTAGAAATTACTCGAAAGCCAACGACTTACTATTGCCAGTATTTTAAAACTTCCTATGTCTCAAAAGTTAAAAGTCAGAAGTCAAAAGTCAAAACAGGAGCCAGCAAAGAGAGTGGTGCGTGATGTGTGGTGCGTGAAGAAAGGGTGTGGGGTGTGGGGTGTGGGGTGTGGGGTGTGGTGCGTGAAGAAAGGGTGTGGGGTGTGGGGTGTGGGGTGTGGGGTGTGGAGTGTAGTGAGTGGTGTGGGAAGCGTGGGAAGACACTCAAAGAATTTTCTCCCCGCTCTCCCTTGTTCCTCAGCTTCCCCCTGCTCCCTACTCCCTGCTCTCTGCTCCCTACTCCCTCTCCTTGCCTGTATCCTCTGCTTGTGTAGTAGCGCCCCTGGTTTGGCACAAAATCGCAAACCAGAACTGCCACAAGAATTCTATAATCCTCTAGAGATTACGACCCCAGATCCGCTACTACCTCAACTTATCCGTCCCTTATCGACTTCAGAAAAGCTGAGACTCAGAGCAGCATTGGATAAATTAAACCAGCAAGCAACTGCCAGCTTCGCCGCAGGGAATACGGAAAAAGCATTTGCGATTTGGAGTCGAGAGCTAAGGCTACGAAGATTTTTGGGTATTACGGAAGAAATTCCAGCTTTGGGGAGAGTAGGAGAGATTGCTTGGCAAGAAAATCGCCGTTTAGAGTTGAATGCAATTACGCGGAGATTGCAGGAAATTGGGCAGCAAATTCAAGTTTTACCACCTGATAAAAAGAAAAAGGAAGAGCGGCAGCAATCTCAAGTTTTCATTGCACCTAACTTAGAAGTATTGAATAGTTTAGGGATAGCGTTCCAACAGGTGCGCGAACCAAAAAGCGCGATCGCGGTTTATGAGAAGATTTTGGCTATTCATCGTCAACAGAAAGATGCCGTTGCAGTAGAAACGACTCTAAGAACGATCGCCGAATTACATCTGAGCTGGTTTAACTACCCTCCAGCCGCAGCTGCATACGAACAACTATTACAAAATGCCACCCAGCGAGGCGATCGCCTAGAGGTCATTAATTACTTACAACAGTTGAATTATATCTACGAACAAGCTAGACAATACCAGCAAGCACTAACAGTTCAAAAAAGGTTAGGAGCAACCTACCAGGAACAACAACAAAACGATCTATTACCCGCTTTACAGTTAGATATTGGTGCAAACTATGAAGCAATCGGGCAGTTGAAACAAGCTTTTACGACTTATCAACAAGCTTATACTACTGCCTGGAAATTGCAACAATATGCCCAAGCTAGCGATGCACTACGTCAAATGATTCGACTTTATCGCTCGCAACAACAAATTGATGCTGCTTTGCAAACTAGTCAGATTCTTTTAGAAAGCGATCGCCTTGCTGCTAATTTTTATGGCATGATGAATACTTACGACCAAATTGGGCAAATTCATCTCGCTCGCGGTAATTACGATCGAGCTTTAACCGCATTTCAACAAGGTTTAGAACTGGCACAAAAGTTGAAATATCAACAAGATTACTTTACCCAACAGATTCAACAAATTAATCGACAGCGTACTAATTAAAATTTTGCGTAGCTGGTAAGTCTGTGCAGGCGAACTTCGTATGTATAGTCGCGATTTCTAATCTCTAAGACTTAATACTTGAACGAACTTTATTTCTGAAAAAAGCCTAATTTTCTGCCGATAATTCTATCCAGCCATCGCTCGGGTAAAGAAGTAGGAATTATCCAATCTAGTAAAAGATTAGGGACGATCGCATATTTAGTTTTCGGTTTGGGGGTTTCAAAAACTTTGCGAATAAATTTACCAAAAACCTCTGGAGGATAACCTTTTTTACCTTGTTGGACGAAATGCTTTTGAAAAGTCGTTACTGATTCCGCATAGTCAGTAGTCAGATATTTGCTAACATCTTGGGCTGATTCTTTATCCCAAATTGCCGTGCTAACTGCTCCAGGCGCAATAATAATTACGTCTATACCATATAATTGTAATTCTCGGCGTAAGCTGTGGGAAATTCCTTCAAAGGCGTGTTTGCTACCAACATAAGCACCAAGAAAAGGAACGGCTAATTTTCCCACGACAGAACTGATATTAATAATTCTACCCGGTTGTTTGTCATTGTTATTTGCTCTGGCTCCCAATAAAGGTAAAAAGGCTTGAGTTACGGCAATTTGTCCGACAACATTCACTTCAAGTTGTACCCGAATTTCTTCGAGTGGTTGATGCATTAAAGTCCCACTCGTAGCCATTCCTGCATTATTAATTAATCCACTCAAATTGCGATCGCCAAGAATTTTTTCTACTTGGCAAGCCGCAGATCGTACAGCCTTACTATCTGTAATATCAAAAATCAGCGGCGTGAAATTATCCCCTAAGTCAGCTTGTAACCTGGTAGCATCGGCTTCTCGTCGCACGCTACCAAATACGTGATAGCCATGAGTCACAAATTCTTTTGCTGCACCAAATCCAATTCCTGTAGACACTCCTGTAATGACGATAGATTTCATTTATGCTCCCGAATCAGCGGGCGATCGCTTTCAGTATAAAACTTTTCAGCTCTAAGTTTTTGGTGCGTTAGCCTTTGGCGTAACGCACCCTACCCATACTTTCCTTTTGAAGGAAGGGAACTGCCCCCTTTTTAAGGGGGTTGGGGGATCTTCCCTGTCGCCGTCAAAAAGTAAATTAGCATCAGCGATCGACTACAAAATTGTCGGAATTTCCTTCAAATACACTCGGCTAAATGGTTCATCTACACCCAAAGTATATTGTTCGAGTAATCCCTGACGGCGAATTGAAACACGATCTCCCTGCTTGATGATTATAGTAGAGTCCTCAAAAACATCTCGCGCCAACATCATTTCAATTTCTGTGGGATTATCTAAAACAACCATATTACTGCCGTAATAAAACATCCCTTGAGCTGCTAAAACATCTTCCTCATACTCGACTATTAGTAGATCGAGTTTGGGATTACGCAACAAATTTTGAACGTTTGTATTGTAATCTCGATGCAAAATCTTTTCTGCACGGTTGATATAAACGCCATCTCGACACACAGCACCAATGACCCAATCGGGGTGGTGAGATAAAATTTGGTCGATAGTTGTTTGTAGTTCCGCTACCTTAATTCGGTTAAAGGTAACTATCGGTATCCTAGCTTCAGTTCCTCCGTCAAAAAAGGTTTCTAAAATCTTTTCAGGTACGTCAACGCTCTCGCCTACGGCGGGGTTAAGATGCATGAAAATCCCAGGTGCAGCATTAATTTCGAGAATGCTAAAGCTGCTATCTTTCCAAGATTTTGCCAAATCTTCAGAAATGACATCGATTCCCAAACAAGTGAGGCGAAAATGCTGGGCGACATCTTGCGCCAGAATCATATTATCAGGATGAACTGTAGGTGTGGCATCAATACTTACACCACCAGAGGAAAGGTTGGCAACTTTACGCAAATACACTCTCCGTCCCTCTTTAATAACGCTGTCAAGAGATAAGCCTTGCTCCTCCAAATACATATCCATTGCTTCATCGAGCTGGATTTTACTCATGGCAGAAGTTGGCGTGTCTCTACGTGCGTCAGAACGGTTTTCGCGATCGATCAGTTCTGAAATCGTTGAATATCCATCCCCAACAACCGAAGCGGGACGGCGTTCGGTCGCCGCGACAAATCGACCGTTGACGCACAGCAAGCGAAAATCAGCACCAGAGATGCTTTTTTCGACAATGATCCGAATTGGCTGTTCTTCTGGAACTGCTTTGACAGCGCGATTAAAAGCAGCTCTTAGCTCCTCAGAGTCTCTGACATCGGCGGTTACGCCAATCCCTTTATGACCGACAACAGGCTTGATGGCGACGGGATAGCCAATATCCTCCGCTGCATCTAAAGCTCCCTCGCGACTAGTGACGATTTCTCCGCCTGGAACTGGAAAGCCAAGGGTGGCTAGAAAAGCTTTACAGTCATCTTTACGGGTGGTAAAGTCCGAGTCTATATGGCTGTCGCCGTCAAATGTGGTTGCTATGCCACGCACTTGCTTGCGACCGTAGCCGTATTGCATCAGTCCTTCATCCCACAAATAAAAAGCAGGAATACCTTTTTCGTTAGCTTTGCGCAAGAGCGAGTAGACGGTAGGACCACCATAAACAGACCGACGAAAGATATTTTGTAAATTCCGCATCTGTTCGTCAAAAGCAATTTCTTCATCTAATGTCATGGCTTCAAACCAATCCCAGACGAAGTAAATAACCGATCGCGTCGTTCTAGTATGGAGCGACTGAATGCTAATTCTTGCCCCTCGTTCTAACGGTTTTACGTTCCAACAGTGGAAGTGCAAACCCATATCGAGTTTGCTAACTTCTGATAATGTCCGTGCAAACAAATGAGCGTAAGATTCATATTTTTCCTCGCGCAGGTGAGGATAGCGATCGCTGATTTTTTCTACGTAATCTGCGATTTCTAGTGGTTCTCGATACCCCGTCAAAGCAAAATCAAAAGTACATGCTGCCCTATTTAAATCGTGATTAGAACCAATGGAATGTTTGAAGTTGAATAGATCGAATATATCGGTCTTTCTAGCATTAACGCGCACGACATCAGTACTTGTATCTATTACCATTTTTATCCTCCTTTTTTCAGTTATTCGGGAGCAATGAGCAGGGAGCAGGGAGCAGAGAGTATGACTTCTGACTTCCGCTTCCGACTTCTGTTCGCTACTCACTTTCTATAGATGTTCAAACTTTGTAAAAACGAATGACGAATGACGAATGACGAATGACGAATGACAAATAACCACAGCATCATCCGATTGATATATTCCCACTTGCAATTTATAGCAGATAATACGGTAGCGAAAAATACAACTTTGGAAAGGTGTAAGGGCAAGCGAAAATTATATATAAATAAAAGAATAAATAAATTGTTTGGAATCGTTGACATATGAAAGGTACAGCAACCGATCTAAGAAACGAAGTCCGATATCTGGCGGAGGAAGCTTTTCACCGCAAATTGATTTCCGGCTACGGTGACGGTGCAAATGAAAAAGAGTACCAAATTGTATTTAATGGTAAGCCTCGACATCTTTCTCTGGCACAAGCACGCTCTTTTCTCAGCGATTTAGTCTATCAGCGCGATCGCAATTAAAACTAAGAATTACATTACTGGACGTAGACCCTTTACAAGGGGTCTTTTTTTGTCCGTGGCGATCGCACCCGAATATGCTTACTATATTATTTTTCATGATTCTGTATCGAAATCTACCAAAAGACGGTTTTAACTAGAATATTTGTTATGTTTTCTTGAGAATACTCACTTAAAGTATGGTATGGATACGAATATGAGTAACAATCGGGGGGCGCTAGTCATTATTGGCGGTGCAGAAGATAAAGAAGGTGAATGCCAAGTTTTGCGGGAATTCGTGCGCCGTGCTGGGGGAACAAAAGCACGAATTGTGATTATGACGGCAGCCACGGAATTACCGAGAGATGTAGGAGAAAACTATATCAGAGTATTTGAGCGTCTGGGCGCGGAAGATGCTCGTATAGTTGACACCGAAACCCGCGAAGATGCTAGATCCTCTACTGCCCTAGAAGCGATCGAAAAAGCCACGGGAATCTTTTTTACTGGCGGCGACCAAGCCCGGATCACCGATATTCTCAAAGATACAGACATAGATGCACTCATTCACAAGCGTTTTGGCGAAGGAGTCGTTGTAGGAGGTACGAGCGCGGGTGCAGCGGTGATGCCAGATGTGATGATTGTTGAAGGAGACGGAGAAACTCATCCCCGCATGGATACGGTGGAATTGGGACCAGGAATGGCATTTTTACCAGGAGTGGTGATAGACCAGCATTTTTCTCAACGGGGACGGTTAGGGCGCTTAATTTCTGCCTTAGCGCAACAACCAGCCGTTCTGGGATTTGGGATTGACGAAAATACTGCTATGGTAGTGACCGATAGTCAATTTGAAGTGATTGGCGAAGGTTCTGTCACTATAGTTGATGAATCAGAAGCAACTTACACTAACGTAAGCGAGATCTTAAAAGATGAACCGCTGGCAATATGTGGCTCAAGACTTCACATTCTGCCCCACGGTTACAAATTCGATCTGAAAACTCGTAAGCCAATTCTGGAAAATTTAACCTCGAATAACTCAACTTTGGAAAGTTCGACCTCGAATAACGGGGCGACTAATGGCAATGTAGCAACTAGTCAGGCAACTGTCTAAAATCCCTAAAGGCGACTATAAGTCGCCCAAAAGGGTTGCTGGTAGGGACGTACAGAGAAACCACTATGAATTCTATTCGCTTAGAAGCGGAAAATAGCTGCTGCTGGGGCAGAGGTAGGTAAATCCTCTGGTGCAAGAGCATAAACCGTACCACCATTCAAGAGAGTGTAGACGGCAGCAAAATCGAGCAGATCTTCATCGTCTGGTTCCGGTTCTGAGTGTAAATTCACTGCCATTGTCTCTGTATTGAAATCACCCCAAAGCTGGCGATCGCTAGCGACAAAGAGAGAATCTACTCGTTGGTAATAAGCGGCGGGAACGATTTCTGTTAAGTCGTCAGAAGCCTTGCCCGTACTAGCTCCTGCTAATTCTTGATATCGCTCCATTGCCTGCTGCTGTGCTTGGAGAAACTGCGGTTCTACCAACGACCAAGCGCGATCGCGAAGTTCTTCTGGCTTAACAATATCTACATTGACATTAATGCCTTCTTCTACCAAGTGTTGGTAGCTATTAGCTTGGCGATAAATGGCAAACAGGTATTCTACACCTGCTAGAACTAGAGGCGCTGATGCAGTTTTGAGTTTTGGGTGTAAAGCGCGATCGATTAAATGGAAGAATTGTAAAATATCCTTCTGGTGTTCGTCGCGATCGGGGCTTCCTTGACCGTGAAATTCGCCAGGTTGTGATGCTGGATTAGTTCCTCTGCCTGTAGCATTTCGCTGTTGTCCTTCTCCAGCAGTCTCGTCATATTGAAGTGCTGTTTGTAAATCTTTGGGTAGATTTTCCACCTCAATTTCTTTGATGCTGTAGCGCGTCCCCTGAAAAAATCTAACGTTATCTTGACTCAGCGCCAGCACGTAAAATCGCCCATTATTTTGAATCAAGGGTAGTAGCGGTTTGAGGTGAAATTGACCATCGACTACTACAATTTCTGGAACTTCGTCAGGCAGTAGATAGTAACGGAAGACATCTGGGGAGACAAAGATAACTAGTCCCCGCTCTTGATGTTCTTCCCAAAATTCAGGTGTATCTAGTTCGTGGGCAGCTTTGAGGAAGTCTACTGCTTCTGTATTGCGGATTCCTATTGCATCTAAGCGTTCCTCAGCTTGACGAATGAGATTCTTGAACCGAATTGGATTTTGTCTAACCTCTGTACTTCCTTTTTGCATTGGCATATACAAGGAGACACAGGGAGGTTTAGCTTTTGCAACTAAATTTTTGAGTTCATCAACAGTTAATAAAAGCATATGCAAAAATTGTCATCGATCGTTAGTGAGTGGCTAGTGACTAGTGACTGGTGGCTAGTTTTATCTCCAGTTAAATGAGTGCCTGATGACTAGTGACTGGTGGCTAGTTTTATCTCTAGTCGCTAGTCACCAATCTTCGATCGCTTGCGGTTAGGAATCACAAATGACCCTTGAAATGGCGATCGCAATTCCAGTACTGGTTGTTATAGTTCTATTTCACTTCGAGACTCGTCAGCCTTCATCACTCTCTAGTGTGGAGATCTGCTTTTGCATCTTCCTTTCTTTTGAAGGAGGCTAGTACAGAAGATTGGAAATTCCGAATACTCTTACGGGAAAGCAAGCTACGGCATTCGGAATTAATCGTTCGCGCACCACTTACCACGCATCACTACCAATTTGCAATTCGCTCTTTCGCAATTAAGAAAGTCAGATGCTATGGCGCTCACTTGCTAATGACAAATGACAAATGACCAATTAAACTTTCTCAAATAAATCGAGCCGATATTGTTCTTCTCTTTGTGCTTTGAGATGGCGTAGTTGAGTAGGGACTAATTCTAAAAATGCTTCGTGGACTTCATCGCCGCTGAGTGGATAGTCTTTGGCGTAGAGAGTCCAGTGAACTAAGAGTACATGTCCGCCTGGTTCTAGGTGAGACAGAATCAGTTGTTGTGCTTTTCTCAAGTCTTCCCAACACCAGTAATATCCGACTTCGGAAACTAGAGTTAGATCGAAGGTTTCATCGGGGTATTCTTGCGGTACTCCCATGAGTTGCAAGCGGACGTGTGGGAGAGATTCGCAACGTTTTATAGCACGGTTTAAGGCTGGTTCCGATAAGTCTACAGATAGCAGGCGATCGCAACGATTGGCTAATTTTGCGGTTAAGACTCCAATCGAACAGCCAATTTCAAATGCAGAATGATAGCGCGATCTGGGTAAAGCGGCGATCGTGGCAGCGTATTTATTTGCTTCGTATTCGCTGGTTTCAAATTTCCACGGGTCGGGATCGGCGGTGTAAAGATTGTCAAAGTAACTGGCTGGTAAAGATTGTTTCATATCTCACTCCAAATATTCTTGCTCTATTCGATCCCCCAACCCCCTTAAAAAGGGGGCATTTGTCCCCTCTTTCTTCCTAGATTCGATCCCCCAACCCCCTTAAAAAGGGGGCTTTGTTATTCCCCCTTGAAAAGGGGGTAAGGGGGATCTTCTTCTATATACACTTCCCAATTACGAGTAAAGTTTGCTAACATCTCTGGCGTGAGACGAAAGCCTTCTGGATCGTCGTCAATTAGATTCGTTGTCTGAGAACGATACGCCGCGATCGCCTGTTTTTTCACTTCGACAACATCGCTAATATCTAACCGCCATGCTGTAATGCGATCGCCTGTTGCTAGATCGCTTCTTTGCGTTTCATCCCAATCCCAAATCGGATATTCAATGAATCGAGGCGAATTTTGGGGATGTATGGGCGCACAGCCGTGCGCCCCCACGATGGCATAATGAACGATCTGCCAAGTAGCGCGATGATCGGGGTGAGGATCGTAGCGCCAGGGAAGAAACACTATATCGGGTTTTATGGCTGTGATCCGATCGCGACACATTTCAACTGCAACTGAAAAATCTGGCATTTCTGGAGTAGGTACTGCTCCATCCGGTAATCTAAGAAAATCTACCGCAGATACCTCGATCCCCAAAGTCGCTGTAGCAGTGCGGGTTTCGCCTTCGCGCAGCGATCGCAATTTGGCTGCGGGATACTGGCGCGATCGCGGGTGAGACATCGTACCATCGCTGATAACTAATACGTTTACCCGACACTCTAGAGATTGTAATAGGGCGATCGCACCCCCACAACCTAAAGTTTCATCATCGGGATGGGGTGCAACTACCAGTACAGATTTAGCGATCGTCCCCTGTGCCTTGGTAGGGGCGCACGGCTGTGCGCCCCTATACGCAGATTTGCTGGCAATTTCAGCCACGCTACGCCAAGGTAATGTAGCCGGATCGCTAAACAGCGACTTGTTAGTTATCGGACTCATAAGACCAGAGAGAGTGTGCAGATGAGGATTCAGATAGGGCATACTGTCCGACATTAGCGATCGCCGCATCAAATGCAGGTTGACGCAGATATAATGTCAGATCTCGAATAATCCGTTCCATTGGAATTGGTGGTAGTAAACCCCGCGTCCCCACACAGCGTTCGCACAGTTGAATTACATCCATGCAGGTTTGCTCGATCGCCGTGCGTACCATATTGGCATAGGCAACTAACTTATCTGCTTGTTCGTTGGAGGTATTGGCATCACCAGCAAAAGTAGGGGCGTATGCTTTGACTAAATCTGCTGCGCCACGCAACCACAGATTACCGCTTTCAATGGCGATCGCCATTTGCCCCACCCGCGTCTGTTGATACGGATCGAGAGTTCTGCCTAATTTGTCGAGATACTTGCGGGTTTCGTTAAATAATGACTCTGCCCCACCTAGCTGTACGGCAGCAAACCGAATCACTCCTGTGGTCAGCCAAGGTTGTCTGTAGTAGTCTCCTGGTTTACCAATCAGCGCCCCAGCATCCAGTTCTACCCCACTGAAATCTACCTTAAAGCTTGCTGTTGCCCGCATTCCTGAAGGTTGCCACCAAGCCGGATCGCTGACTGTAGCGACTTCTTCCATCGGGACGATACACATTTGCCAGCTGCCATCTGGTAAAGCACCGCTAGCAAAAGGACGTTCTACGTAGCCAGAACCAGAAGCAAAGGTTTTCGATCCTTGCAACTGAAATTTGCCATCTCCCATTGGGAAGATTTTCACGCCATCGCTCGCTTCGGCATTCCATACGCCAAATATTTTATGGCGATCGCGGGCATCGCTGGCATATGCTTCGATTTGTGCTTTCGTCCCAAATGTTTGAATTAATTGTAAGGCGTTAACGTGTCCCTCATAGATTCGCCCTACGGCAAGATTCCCGCGTCCGATCTGTTTGAGCAATTGCAACGTTTCCCAGGTGCGGCTAGAGTCAATTCCTAACCCCAGTCCACCTAATTCTGGTGGTAAAGGTGCTGCTAGTAAACCAGCTTGGGCGATCGACTCAAATTCTTTGACTGGAAAGGCTCCATTGACATCAATTGCCGCAGCGTTACTCGCACAGAAATCGGCAATTTCCTCAGCTTTGACTAATACTTCAACCAGAGATAACTTTTGTTGACCGATCTCATTGGTTGATAGTGGCGCGATCGTATCTACTTTCCTCACTGGTTTTATCTGCAAACATCTATAAATGATGATGTATCCAGATTAACTAGAAGACATCTATCTTCTGACTCGATCTACCCGCTACTAAAGAAATATTGCTTAACGGTTAGCACTACTAAAAACTCGTAGAACCCGCTCTATAGGTACAGTTCAGGTACATCATACCTTTGTCATAATAGATATATCACATCAGACAGCTTTAGATCCACTACATGAAAATACAGTCATCGGTGCTAGTACACCTCGGCTATGGCAAGTACGTCCGTTCCGACCAAGTGACATCGATTGTACCGATTGAGGAAGATCGGGGACCAGGACGGCGGACATTCGTACACCTTGAAGGGCAAGTCGATCCGGTTGTGGCTTCGCGTGCAGAAGACTCGATTGTACGGGATTTAGTCCAAGAGCCACGCGACATTACCCAGTCTCGCCAGCAACAAGAGATTTTGCAGGATTTACTCATCGATCTGCAAAATATTAACCCGACTATTCGCCGGATTGTCCGCGATGAAGGTGAGTTAGATCTCGATCGCTTAGAACGACGGATTAAGGGAGCGATCGAAGAATAGACACATTCAACCTCGTGTAGAGACGTTAGATGTAACGTCTCTATACGATGCAAACTATATCGTGATTTTTCTCGCATGACGATCGCACAAGACAAATTCAATCAACCGTCTTCGCAAATGCAAGTCCGTTCGGCGCGATTGTGGATGCCAGAACGAGTCATATTTACTCCCGCAGCTTTAGCGGAACCGTACGCTCAGCAGATTTTAGCACGGGTACAGGCGCTTAACCTACCAGTAGAAGAGTTACCGCGCAACCGTTTGACAGGTTTAAGGGGAGAGAGCGATCGCGAAACCTATGATATTGCCAAGCGCACCCTCGCTGTTGTCACCGCACCACCAAGTGCTTTGAAACTCAGTCCTATTCCTCCCTCGGCTGACTGGCAGTTTCATCTGGCTGAAGGCTGTCCGGCACATTGTCAATATTGCTATTTAGCTGGAAGCTTGCAAGGTCCACCAGTCATTCGCGTTTTTGCCAATTTACCGCAGATTTTAGCCAATACTGCATCCTACGAACAGCCTGGTAGAGCGACTAGTTTTGAGGTGAGTTGTTACACCGATCCTTTAGGAATAGAGCATCTTACGGGTAGTTTAGCTGAGTGCATTCGCCACTTTGGGACGCGCCAAGATGGATATCTGCGTTGGGTATCGAAATTTGATAACGTAGATAGCCTATTAGAGCTGCCTCACAACGGTCATACGCGCTGTCGCGTCAGCGTTAACGCGGCACCTATATCGGGACAATTTGAAGGTGGTACGGCTTCTGTAGGCGCGAGATTGCAGGCGTTAAGAAAGCTAGCATTACCGCGATCGCAAGGTGGTGGCGGTTATCCTGTGGGGTTAGTCATTGCACCCATTATGGATATGGAAGACTGGGAATCGCATTACACCCAGTTATTTGACGCGATTAGCGAAGCATTAGATTTCGATTGCGATTTGACTTTTGAGTTGATTTCTCACCGTTTTACTCCAGGTTCCAAAGAAGTTTTGCTTTCTTGGTATCCTCAGACTAAGTTAGACATGGACGAGTCAAAGCGCAGCGTCAAGCGCAATAAGTTTGGTGGTACGAAATACGTATACGATTCTGACACGATGAGAGAGTTACGCAGATTTTTCGAGCGCCAGATTCAACAGCGTTTTCCTCAAGCAAAAGTTTTGTATTGGACTTAATTAGTCATTAGTCATTAGTTGTTTGTCATTAGTGAGTGGTGCGCGAAATCCCTTTAACTCCTGGATCCTCAGTTTTGACTTTTGACTTTTGACTTTTGACTTCCTTTCATAAATTTTCTTTAGCCTTTTCATAGGCTATTTTTTGTTCTGGAGTTGCTGAGTTGAGGCATTCTGCATGAATGCGTTCTAAATTGTCGAGATATTCTGTTTTTTGGCTCAATACTGAATTGTCGCGAGTTGAGTTAATTAGAGCTAGTTGCGCTCTTAATGGCAATTTACGAAAGGCTGCTAAACGGTTTTCCATACTCATTTTTCAAATCATCTCATGGGGTCAATATTTACTGATAATCGCTGACCGTCGCTTAGTTTGACAATAATTATTTTTCTGGTTTTGCTGATTCTACTGGAGAACTCATAGGACGATCGTATATGCGTGACATCCAAGCACGAACTAAGAGCAGTAAACCTAACACGGTTAAGAAACTACAAATTCCTATCATTTGACTACTAGGAATATCTAATACACCTCGTAGAATTATTTCTCTCAATGCAGAAACGATTGATACTTCCACTGCTACACCAACCGAAATTCGCTGCTGCTGTAAATAGATAATTAATAAGCGGAACAATTCTACTAGAATTAAAATGAATAGAATGTCAGAAGTGACGCGCTGAAATTCTAAAGGATGTAGCAGGGAGATAAACATATCTCCTAGCCGAATTATCATGACACAGAATAAACCAAAACATAAAGAGACTACAATAAAATTCTGAATTACTTCTAAATTACGAATAATTTTTTCTATTTGAAACCAGTTGCCAAGCTGCATTTTGAATCGATGCTCCATCTCTCCTAAGTTGCAGAATCTAGAAACTACGATAGCAAAAGAGCAAATAAACCACACAAGGCAATTCCGTCAAACACGCCAGCACCACCAATACTAAGAACTCCTGGTGTCATGCGCTGAATTTCTTTTAAGTGTAAAATATCCGCACCGATTAAAGTTCCCAACACGCCGCCAGCAAAAGCGACGGGTGCGGCGTGGATTCCTCTAGTGATGAAAGCAGACGCGATCGCGGCGGTTATTGGAGCCAGCAACGGATTCATCTGAATTCCGATTCCTGGTACGACACGAGCAGCGTAGTAGCTTACAATTGTCACAATTGCCGTGACTAAAACAATTGCTAGTGGATTAGCATGGCGAAATTGGTATAAAGCTACAAGAACGGGAATTAAACCACCACCGACATTTAAAGCAACAATTGTTTTTTGACGAATGCGCGGTAGGGGAATACCGAAAAATTGTCGTACCCACAGATTGCTGTAATCATCGATGATTTCAACTTGAGATTCTACCTTGTATAAAGGAATATTAATTGTGCTGCCAAAAATTATTGCTGCCAATAAAAATAGAGCAGCATTGGCAGAAAACCCTAATTTTGCTACTGCTATCTGGACAACATCCAGTGTCAGCGCGAACCAAATAAAAGGAAATACTAACAAAAGTAAAATAAACAGCAATATGGAAACAGGGAGGTAGAACATATCAGTTATCAGTGGAACCAGTGGCTAGTGGCTGGTGACTAGAGGCAAGAAGCTGGTTCCATCAGTCATGCACCACTTCTATCGCGCACTAGTCAATATTCATCACTGCTCGCTACTCACTTCTTCTGCTAGAAGTGTATTGTAATCGGAGTAAATTGTGTATGAGGTGCGATCGCCTTAGATTAGCTAACCGCTACAGCTATAAGAGCATTAGAATAAAACAGTGATTGGTGACTGATGGCTAGAACAGCTTCTTTGTCCGCCTTGTCTTCTTTGTCCCCCCTAACCCCTAACCCCTAGTATGCGATTACCTGATGGTCCCAGTGGTCCGCCTTGGCTGCGGAGACTGAGATTTATTAATTGGATCTTACGCCCATTTGAGGTGATGGAGGCACGGGCGAAGAAGTATGGAGATATCTTTGCGATCGCCAAGAATGCCTCACCGTCGATGGTATATTTGAGCAATCCAGCCGCGATCGAGCAAGTTTTAGGAGCAAATCCAGAGTTTTTTGATACTAATAGCGGCAATGATGTTTTACTACCGTTATTAGGAGCTAATTCGCTGATTTTACTCGGTGGGATGAAACATCAGCGTCAGCGTAAGTTATTAATGCCACCCTTTCACGGCGATCGCTTGCGAACTTACGGACAAACTATTTGGGATATTACTACACAAGTTACCAGTCAGTGGCGATCGGGACAATCGATAACCGTTCGTGCTGCGACACAAGAAATCTCGATGCGCGTCATCCTCAGCGCTGTTTTTGGTTTGGATGGTGGAGAACGTTACGATCGCCTACGAAAACTGCTAACCTCTCTGTTAGAAACTGTCAGTTCCCCTGTAAGTTCGATGGTACTATTCTTCCCTTCCCTACAAAAAGATTGGGGAAAGTGGAGTCCTTGGGGACTGTTTTTGCAAATGAAACAGCAAATTGACGATCTGTTAGTTGCAGAAATTCAACAAAGACGTGCAGAGATGTTACAACGTGTAGAGACGTTACATGTAACGTCTCCACCGCGCGATGATATTCTTTCTTTACTACTAGCAGCGCGAGACGAAGCAGGTCAACCCATGACCGATGAAGAATTGCGCGACGAACTGCTAACTTTATTATTTGCCGGACACGAAACGACTGCTTCAGCACTTGCCTGGGCATTATATTGGCTCGATCGCCTGCCGGAAGTCAAAGAAAAGTTACAAGCAGAAATTGACTCGCTAGGAGACAATCCCGACCCGAGTGCGATCGCTAAACTACCATACTTGAATGCTGTTTGTTGCGAAACTCTCCGCATCTATCCAATTGCAATTAGTCCCTTTCCGCGCATTCTGAAAGTCCCAATGGAAATTGGCGGTTATCAGTTGGAGTCAGGTGCGATCGTGGTGATTTCTATTTATCTCACCCACCAGCGCGAGGATCTCTATCCTCAACCTAAACAATTCATTCCAGAACGCTTTTTAGAACGGCAATTTTCTCCTTACGAGTATCTACCCTTTGGTGGTAGCAATCGCCGCTGTATCGGTGCAGCTTTTGCCTTATTTGAAATGAAATTAGTATTAGCAAATATGCTTTCAAATTACGATCTCAAATTAGCAAGTAACCGTCCTGTCAAACCAACTCGTCGCGGTTTAACAGTTGCTCCTCCAGCTAATATGAAAATGGTCGTGCAGCAAAAGTCAAAAGTGGAAAGTCAAAATTCAAAAGTATTGCTGACGAGCGATCGCTAAGTGACTTAAGATGAGACTCAAAAACTTAAATAATGCATTAACTGAGAAATAATCTGACCTGGAAGGGACAGTCGTTTTTGAAAATCAACTAAATTTCGATAAGCACCAGCCATCTGACGATTTTCTACAACTGCTTGCGCTAATGCCAAATCCATAGTGGGAATTTGGATTAAATCTTCTACTGTCGCTGTATTGGGATTGAGGCGAATCAGAGGAGAAGTCTCTGCATCGTAGTAACAGAATTTGAGGATTGGTGTCAAGGGTGCGAGGCGTTGTACGGGAACGCTCAAAGCAGCGGCAATATCTTCAATACAATAAAACTGTACCCCAGCATGGCTGAGTTGAACGAGCGATCGCGCTTGATGTATGGAAAGTCCCGGTAGCCTCAACCAGTCATCTACCGTTGCCTGGTTGACATCAATCTGAATTCCTAAAGACACCGCCACAGCAATTTCTTCTAATGATTGCAACCGATAATAGGGATCGTTTAGCAATCTATTGCGGATCGTTTGAATTTGCAGCCAGCTTAACATTTGGCAGTCAGTTATCAGTGGTTAGTGGCTGGTGGTTAGTGGCTAGATGTTCTTTACTTAAGACTTCCGACTTATTTCAAATACTATCTAATAACTGGCGGCGTTTTTGCTCGAATTCGTATTCCGAGATTAACCCCTCTTGGCGGAGATTGTCTAATTCTCTCATGGCATCTGCGATCGCGCTCACTCGGGCTGGCATGACTGTAGTTGAGGGGCGCTTAGATAAAATGGAAAAATTGGCAAGATTAGTTACGCTCGTTCCAGACATGCCTAATTCACCGAATTCAGAATTAAAGTTGAGGTCAAACTCCTCACTATCTTGTACTAAATACCAAAACCCTTCAATGGCGCTAGCTACGCGGGGTATAGGTGTCCATGAGAGCAGTAGATAAAGCAGTCCCCACAAAGGCTGTCCCAAGTAAAACTTGTGCAATCCAGCGATTGGCATCGGCAACACCGTACAAGCAAAAGCCAGAGTAGCAGCAACTTTACGATTTTTTTGTTGGCTGACGATGCTCATGAGGACAACTCCAAAGGAAAAGGGGGGATTAAAGGTATTTTGTCAAGCCAGCGATCGCTTTTTTAACTACCTTACCTTCTATATTATTCATTCCCTTATCAGTTATCAGGGAGCAGGGAGCGCACGAGCAGTGACCAATGACCAATGACCAATGACCAATGACTGCTGTATTAAATTGTCGTCTAAACTAGAATGATATTAGACGTACCTATAAAAACTCTGAGTGCCTCACTCAAATAATTACAAGCGCTATGGGATTTTTTGATTCTGATATAGTTCAACAGGAAGCCAAACAGCTGTTTGAGGATTATCAAGCGCTGATCAAGCTGGGGAATAGCTACGGCAAATTTGACCGCGAAGGAAAAAAGCTATATATCGATCAAATGGAAGCCATGATGGAGCGCTATCGGATTTTTATGAAGCGCTTTGAACTTTCAGAAGACTTTATGGCACAAATGACGGTAGAACAACTTAGAACTCAGCTCAATCAGTTTGGGATCACGCCGCAGCAAATGTTTGAGCAAATGCATAATACTTTGGAGCGGATGAAAGCAGAGCTAGAGAGTCAGTCCTAATGAGGAGTAAGTTGTAGGGGGCGGGTTCACAAAAGAAATCTGACTCTGACAAATATTTCAGGTAAACCCGCCCGTACAGTCGTAAGTGTTTTCTACTTATGGCTTTTGACAACTGAGAACTAATCACCGATTGCTGGTCGCTGTTCTAGCCTCTTTGTGGTACTTTTAAGCACGGAGACGAAATGGAGTTAGACGTGCAACCAAAAGTCATTATTCATGGTGGTGCAGGCAGTTCGCTACACGGCAAAGGTGGAGTGGAAGCAGTGAGGCGATCGCTCTACCCGGTTATTGAAGATGTTTATGCTTTACTGCTAGAAGGAAAGAGTGCTTGCGAGGCAGTGGTACGTGGTTGCCAAATGTTAGAAGACGATCCCTTGTTTAATGCTGGAACGGGATCGGTGCTGCAATCGGACGGACAAATTCGCATGAGTGCGGCGCTGATGGATGGTATTGCTCAAAGATTTAGCGGTACGATCAATGTCTCGCGAGTCCAGCATCCAATCGAACTAGCATTATATTTACAAAACTCCCCCGATCGCGTGTTGTCAGACTTTGGGGCAGCAGAACTATTGCGAGAACTGCAACTGCCTAGTTACGATCCGATTACAGAGCGTCGTCTCAACGAATGGCTGCAAGAAAGGCAGGAAAATTTCACAAAGACGATGGCGGCGGTAGTGGCAGAAGTCGGGGTAGGAGATGATGCAGACACCGCAGTTGTCGATACGAGTGCTAGACGGGGGACAATTGGCGTAGTCGTGCTAGACAGCCAAGGAAAGCTAGCATCTGGTACATCTACAGGTGGTAAAGGGTTTGAACGCATCGGACGTGTCAGCGATTCTGCCATGCCTGCGGGAAATTATGCTACAGCACACGCTGCCGTAAGCTGTACGGGAATTGGCGAAGACATCATCGATGAGTGTTTGGCAGCGCGGATCGTCGTCCGCGTCACGGATGGTATGTCTTTGTTAGATGCGATGCAACGATCGTTTACTGAAGCCAGCGATCGCCAGCGAGACTTAGGGGCGATCGCCCTCGATGCTTCTGGGGCGATCGCTTGGGGTAAAACTAGCGACGTGATCTTGGCTGCTTTCCACAATGGCGATCGCATTGGCGATACTTTGGAATTGCCCGTAGGGACGCAGGTTGGTTGTATTTGAGTGGCTGGTGGCTAGTGACTAAGTGGCTAGGGAAGGGGACAAGGGGGAGTAGGAGGACAAGGGAGACAAGGGGGACTAATTCTAGTCACCAGCCACTAGTCACTAATCACTCCTTCGACTTCAGCCTCCAGCCAGGTTTGACGACCTGACGCGATCTGGCAATAACCAAACAATCGTCGGGTACGTCTTCGGTAATAGTCGAGCCTGCGGCAATGTTGACATCCTGTCCGATCGCGATTGGAGCGACGAGGACGCTATCAGCACCCGTTTTACTGCGATCGCCAATTTTAGTAGGATGCTTTTTTACACCATCGTAGTTAGCTGTAATCGTACCGCAACCAATATTGACTTTTTCCCCAATGGTGGCATCGCCTAAATACGATAAATGGGCAGCTTTGGTTTCTGCTCCTAATTTCGTATTTTTCAATTCCACAAAATTGCCAATCCGACAAGCCGCGCCAACTTCAACCTGACCTCGTAGGTGAGCGTAGGGACCGATTTGAGTTTCAGCACCAACAATGCTGTTGCTGACAACAGAATACATCGCGGTGACGTTTTCGCCAATCTGACTATTTTCAATTAAACTACCCGGTCCAATCCGACAGCCAGAGGCGATCGCCGTTTGACCCCGTAGGTGGGTTTGTGGCTCAATGACAACATCTGGTTGAATCTTTACCGTGTCATCAATTGTGACACTAGCTGGATCGATCAGCGTCACTCCTGCTGACATCCAATAGGACTTGATGCGTCTTTGTAAAATCTCGTAGGCTGTTGCTAACTGTTCGCGATCGTTGACTCCCAAAATTTCTTGTTCGTCTTCGATATCAACCGCCATCGCAGGTTGGAGCAAATTTACAGCATCTGTCAAATAGTATTCTTTTTGGTCGTTGTTTGCTTGTAGTTGCGGTAGTACGTTCGCTAAATCTTGCCAGCGAAAACAGTATACCCCAGCATTAACGCGACGATTTTGCTTTTGAGCCGCGCTACAGTCGCGGTCTTCAATAATTTGCTGGACGATGTTTTGACCGTTACAAAATACCCGTCCGTAACCTTGAGGATCGGAAAGTTGAGCCGTGAGAATGGTAGCAGCATGTTGGTGCTGTTTGTGGGTTTGAATCAGCCGTTGTAGAGTTTGGGGTCGTAACAGGGGAACGTCACCATTCAACACCAATAAATCCCCTTGAAAGCCTTCTAAATGTGGCAGGACTTGCTGAATTGCGTGACCCGTACCTAACTGCTCGGTTTGTTCGACAAACTCCAACTTTGGCAAGGAATTAGAGACAAGCGAGCGGTTGGGATCTAAAAGAGCTGTCTTCACTTGCTCGGCTTGATATCCCACAATCACCAAAACTCGATTGGGAGAGATTTCCAGACTACCCAGGATCGCTCGTTCGATCAGCGATCGCCCTCCGATTTGATGTAAAACTTTGGGCAACGTCGATTTCATTCGCGTACCGCGCCCAGCTGCCAAAATTGCTACCGCTACCATATGTTTAGACTTGGCTATCTGCTATTCGCCTATTCAAGGATAAAGGAATCGGTGACTAGTGACTAGTTATCAGTGACTCCTGACCAGTGACTCCTGACCAGTTATCAGTGACCAGTGACTCCTGACCAGTTATCAGTGACCAGTGACCAGTGACCAGTGACCAGTGACCAATGACTTGACATTGACATTGATGTCAAGGTTTAGGGTGAGAGGGTGTATGTGCGGTTGCTATGACTTACTTCGCGATTACCCGTTTCAAAACCTTATCGAAAACTTTATTTCGAGTTTTCAGTCGAGAACATCTAGATGCGATCGCTGCTTTTGTTTGTGCTGTATTGGTACTTTTGGGCTGGATAGCGCTCCAAATAGGTTGGCTCGGGCTGGGATTATTGTTACTACCAGCAGCATACGTTATCGGCGGGTATGAGAGCGCTAAGGAGGGGCTGACAACTCTGTGGCAAGAAAAAGAGTTGGATGTAGACTTATTGATGATTGTCGCTGCTTTGGGGGCGGCGGGATTAGGTGTGTGGCGGCGGGAATATTACCTAATTGTCGATGGGGCAGTTCTAATTTTAATTTTTGCTATCAGTGGGGCGCTGGAAGGCTATGCAATGCAGCGTACGGAACGAGATATTCGCAGTTTGATGAGTCTGAGTAGCGATACAGCTAGGGTAGTGGATCGCGGACAGGAAAAGTTGGTTGATGTCGAGCGGTTACAAGTTGGCGATCGCATTTTGGTTAAACCTGGGGAACTCATTCCCACCGATGGCATCATTCAAGAAGGTTACAGCACCCTCAACGAAGCAGCAATTACGGGGGAGTCTTTGCCAGTAGAAAAGACTGTAGGGCATGAAGTTTTTGCAGGAACTTTGAACGGTAACGGGGCTTTAATTCTGCAAGTGCATCAGCCGCCGGAAAGCAGTCTAATTCAGCGCATCATTCAATTAGTCAAACAAGCCCAAACAGAAGCGCCTCCCTCGCAAATGTTTATCGAACGTTTTGAGCGCGGCTATGCCAAAGTTATCGTTCTTGCTGGGATTTTATTGGCAATTTTACCCCCATTTATTTGGGGTTGGAGTTGGGAAACAACAATTTATCGCGCTTTAATTTTTCTCGTTGTTGCCTCTCCTTGCGCGTTGATGGCTGCAATTATGCCCACATTGCTATCGGGAATTGCTAACGGTGCAAGACAGGGAATTTTATTTAAAAGTGGGGCGCAGTTAGAGATGATGGGAAAAGTGCGAGCGATCGCATTTGATAAAACTGGAACTCTCACCACGGGCAAATTAGCAGTCACAGAAGTTATCCCTACCACTGGGCATTCAGTCGATGAAGTTTTACAAATTGCTGCTGCTTTAGAAGCCTATTCCGAACATCCTATCGGACAAGCGATCGTCACCGCTGCCCAACAAAAACAAATCGAATTCGTTCCTGCTGTTGGTGTATATTCTCACCCAGGACAAGGAATTATTGGGGAGGTTTATAGCCAGCAAGTCCTAGTAGGAAAAGCTGATTTTTTAATTCAAAATTCAAAATTCAAAATTCAAAATTTGGAATTAACTAATAACTCCCCTGTAAGGGCGCACAGCAGTGCGCCCCTACCGACTCCCGATTCCTCTGTACGGGCGAGTTTAGCAGATAGCTTGACAATTCCATCTGGCGATTTTTGGTCAAAACCCGCCCCTACAACTCCCGAACTATCCCAACACCTCGAAGCCGAAGGTAAAACCGTCATCTGGGTAGCACGAGAAAGTGAAATCATTGGGATTGTGGCTGTAGCCGACACCCTACGTCCCAAGGCTGTGGAAGTCATCAAGCGGCTAAAACAATTAGGAATTGAGGAAACGATCGTATTAACAGGCGACAATCAGCGTACAGCCGATCGCATTGCCCAATCTGTGGGGATCGATCGCGTTCATGCTGAATTATTACCTGAAGATAAAGTCAAAGTTATTCGTCAGCTTCAGAGCCAATATCAAACTGTAGCTATGGTAGGAGATGGCATCAACGACGCACCAGCCTTAGCTCAAGCATCGGTAGGTATTGCTATGGGTGTGACTGGTAGCGATGTTGCTTTAGAAACTGCCGATCTTGTTTTGATGGCAGATCGTTTAGAAAAATTAGTAGTAGCAATTCATTTAGGTCGTCGATCGCAAAGAATTATCAAACAAAATATTACCTTTGCTCTCAGCTTTATTGTGTTACTACTCATTGCTAATTTTACTGGCAACATGAATATGCCAATTGGTGTAATTGGTCATGAAGGATCGACTGTCATTGTGACTTTGAGTGGTTTAAGATTGCTAAGAAATTGGTAATTTGTGAGTGGATGGTGACTAGTGACTGGTGACTAGAAATTGAGAAACTAGCCACTAACTACTAGCCACTAGTCACTGATATCTAATAGAAATTTCTAAATTAACGAGAAAACTAGAATCCAAATTAGAAATATCAAACATGCAATAATTAATCTTGGTTCAGAGAACATAATTAGCGCGATTAAACCCAGACATCCTAAAATAGCTCCGTAGACAAGACCCATTTCAAACAGATGTTTATCTTTATCTTCGCTGTTTCTGGTCATGGCTAAGCTATTAGTAGAAATATTGAGTTGTATAAATATCGAACTTTAGACGCGATCGCACCTGACTTTGATAAATTAATTAATTCAAATGCTTTATTTATACTATGTATTTGCTACTGAGTCTAGTCAGTTTATCAAGCTCATCACACATATCATTGACTACTTAACCTTAATAGATAACATCCGCTCTAGCAGTGCAACTTTTTGCAAACGGGCAAATGCTCTATTTCTCTGCTGCTGACGATGATAGTGTCGGCGTAACTTTCTAGTCACGAGTATTGATACGAGCATAAATATAGGTAATACTACAATTGCCGATGGAATCAGCAAATCGTTGTGACTGGTTTGCGCGTCTGCGTTAAATTTGCTACAAGTCTCCTGCCAAGTTTTAGTATTTGCCCAAGCGTTAGGTGTTTGGCAGATATTAGCAGCGTCTAGATTATCCACTTTTGATTCTCCTGGGTAGTGACTCCATATATATCTACTCACCCAAGACAGCTGAATTCGGATTATTGGCTAAATAACCATCTTCCATGTAAACAATGCGATCGGCGATGTCGAGAATGCGGTTATCGTGGGTGACAAGCAGGATGGTGCAACCCTGTTCTTTTGCCAAACGCTGCATAATCTCTACCACATCACGTCCAGATTGTTTGTCAAGTGCGGCTGTTGGTTCGTCTGCTAGAACAATTTTAGGATGACTGACTAACGCACGGGCGATCGCGACTCGTTGTTTTTGTCCTCCTGAGAGGTTTTCTGGATAATAATCGACTCGATTTCCCAAGCCAACGCTTTCTAGCATGGCTGTGGCTTTAGCATTTAAATCTTCAGCAAGATAGCGATCGTGTAATTCTAAAGACATTCTTACATTTTGTTTTGCAGTTAAGAATGACATCAAGTTATGTGCTTGAAAGATATATCCAATTTGGCAGCGCAACCGAGTTAATAGTTGTTTGTTTGCCCCGCGAATTTCTTGTTCTAAAATTTTTAAGCTACCCTCTTGAGCCGATCGCAACCCTCCCATTAAGGTTAATAGTGTTGTTTTCCCAGAGCCAGAAGGACCAGTCATAATAATAATTTCTCCAGGCATAATCTCCAAATTAATATCAAATAAAACTTGTTTTTTTAGTTCGCCTTGTCCGAAGTAATGATTGAGGTTTTGAATAGAAATGACAGGTTGCATGGTAATGGGTAATGGGTAATGGGTAATGGGTAATTGGTAATTGTAAGCTATCCATTCTCCAAAGATTTTAGATAGCGTTCAATCTAGGAATTAATTCGTCAATTATTGGTTTAAGTTTAGCTGATTGTTCGGTATTAAGAAGGTTTCGAGTATATGCTAAGCGTAACCAACTAATGGTTTCATACAAAGATACTCTAGCTATCTTTATAAACCTCTGATTATCTTTGAAATTATGACGACCGCGCCCTTCTGCAATATTGACACAAATACTATCCGCAGCGCGGACAATTTGTTTTCCCATCGTATCTTTAGTAAAACCATCCCATTGCTGAACAATCTGCCAAATTGTATTCGCTAAGCGTTCAGCCAACTTATACACTTCCAAACTCTCAAAGTCAGGTCTAGCCACTCAACAACTCTCATCTTATACTCCATGTCTTATATTTCCCCTTGCTAACCAACAATTACCCATTACCCCAATCAAAAAACATCAGCAGGATCGGCAGAACGCAATTTTTGCATGGCGATCGCCCCAGAAATACTACACATAATAAACGTAATTGCTAATACAAAGATTGCTCGTTCTACTTTCATTCCAATTGGCATTAAAATTGCTGCTGCTGCAACTTGATATAGTCCTAAAGAAATCAGAAAACCAGGAATATACCCCAAAATTGCTAATATTATTGATTCTTGAATCAAAACGCTTAATAAATAGCGATCGCTATATCCCATTGCCTTAAGCGTGGCGTATTCTGGTAAGTGATTGGCAACATCGGTGTAGAGAATTTGGTAAACAATGACAATGCCTACAATAATTCCTACAACCACACCAAGCCCAAAGATAAATCCAATTGCACCTTGGCTTTCCCAGTAGTATTTTTCTACTTCTGCAAATTCTTGTGGTGTCATGACTCTGACATCATTCGGCAAATTTGCTGTTAATTGTGCTTTGACAGTTTCTGAGTTTGTTCCTGGCTTGAGTTGAATTAATCCAATTTCAATTTGATTCGATTTGCGATCGGCTAGTAATTTGAGAAAAGTTGAATTGCTAACTATTACATTCCCATCAGCCGCAAAAGATGCACCAATTCTAAATAATCCAATTGTCCGAATATTTTGCTGATTTAACTGTATTTCCACGCTACCTTGCTTTTCCACTGTTTCTGCGATCGCCCCATATTCTGGACGTGAAGCGCGATCGAATAAAGCAGTATTTAAAAGTTGCAATCGCTTCGCATTTTGTTGAATTTCTGGTACGGCAAAGCTAGGTGCATTTGGATCGATACCCCAAATTAAAATCGTTCTGTCAATCCTCGTTGTAGGATTTTTCCATTCTCCTCTCCCAATATAAATTGAACTGACAGAAGACACGCCATTGTATGCCAATGTTTGATACAATCTTTCCCTTGAAAAACTTTGCAGCGTAGACAGCGATTCAAATTGCCGATTAATCATCACCAAATCTGCTTGTAGCAAACTTTGTGTCTGTGTCGCACTGTCGTAAAGAGAATCGTTGAATCCCAGTTGAATAAAGATCAGCATATCAGCAAAACTAATTCCCGCGATCGCCACTAGCAACCGCGTCTTTTCTTTCATTAATTGATGCCATGCGAGGGGAATTTTTTTCAGCCATTTCATAATGGTAATTGGGAATGGGTAATTGGTAATTGATGGCGTACATCCATTACTTGTAGGGACGGATTTATCAATATGCTTAGTTCAAAACAGATTTTCTTGGTAAACCCGTCCTTACCTTTGTCGTAGTCAATTAAACTTATTCCGATAATTTATTGGGAATTCTGAATGAGATATCTTTGACGCATGAGAAGAAATAACGGTAAACCTGTAGAAATACCAATTAAACTACTAGCAAAATAAACCCATAAATATTTCATACCTAGCCGCGAACCTTCCCAGAAAATAAATACCCACAAAACTAATTCTGCAACAATGACATCCCAACCAAATAAGGTTGAAATTTTGTTAGTAAATAGCTGTTGTACAAAGATTTGAGGGTTGAATCCTTGCTCGAATAGAAAAGGTAAAATTTCAGAGAAGGCTAAAGCAGTGCCTAATATACAAAGTGTTAAATACAAAACTTGCACCATCTCAATTTCTCCTTTTCAGTTGTCAGTTGTCAGTCATTAGGCGAGAGGCGAGAGATAGATTTTGCCTTTTGACTTTTAACTTTTGACTTTTCCCTATTTATACCGAACATGCGTTATGCTTTGAAACAAATAAAATCTATAGTTGAATTGCTGTTTCTACCTGTAAATTTGTCAACCCAGCTACCTGTTGACTAGCTTCTGGAGTTAGGCGAATCTCCACCTCTACTATGCGCCGATCTAGATTTTCTCCAGGTTGGTTGCTGAAGACATTCTGTCGATCGACTTGTAAACCGATTTGGGAAACCTTACCGCGCAACTGTCCTGTAATTGCTTGACTGGTAATGACGGCTGGCTGTCCCAACTGAACTTTACCGATATCAGTCTGATAAACTTCAGCGACAGCAACCATTTGAGCCGTTTGTCCCATTTCTACAATCCCCGAATCACTAATTTTTTCTCCTTCTCGCGTGCGAATCTTGAGAATTTGCCCAGACATAGGGGCGCGAATATAGGCTTCTTGTAGCTGCGTTTCCGATGTTTTCACAGCGGCGATCGCGGTATCCACTTCTGTTTGGGCTGCATCCACATCTACCGGACGTACCTCGGCAATCCGATTCAGGGTAGCTTTGGCTTCTTGTAGTTGAGCCTGTAAAGTTTCCACCGTGCGGTTTTTCCCCGAAAGCGCTTCCTTTAATTGTGCTTGAGCGATTTCTAGGGTTAATCGCCTGCTATCTATGTTCGATGCAGAGATTGCACCTTGACGATATAATTGTAAAAAACGATTATACTCTGCTAGGGCGTTGTTAACTTCTGCTTGATAGCGAGCAATAGTAGCATTTTGAGTTGACGTTTCTCCAGCAATTTCTGCTTGTATCCGGGTAATAGTCGCTTCTTGCGCCTTAATTTCTCCTGTTTTTGCCCCTGCTCTCACCTGTGCTAACTTAGCTTGGGCAACTCTGACTTGTTCGCGTGCTTGTGCCAAAGCATTTTGCAAGCGATCGCGAGAATCTAAAATCGCAATAGTTTGTCCTGCTTTGACGCGATCGCCTTCTTTAACTAATAATTGGTCTACGCGATCGCCATCCAATGCAGATGGGGCAAATAAGCGAATTGCTTCTGTTTCTGGTTCCAGTCGTCCCAAAGCCGTAACTTGCGTCACTGGGGGAGTTGTCGCCACAGGAGGAGAAGGCTGAGAAGATTGAGAAACGACATAAAAGCCAGTTGCCCCTGTGATGGCAGTTGCCGTCAGAATTAACCCCGCTATCCAGCGATTTGAAGGTTTTAAAATTTCATTGGTCATTGGTAGTTGGTAATTGGTAATGGGTAATTGGTAATTGGTAATTGCTCCCTGATAACTGATAACTGATAACTGATAACTGATTATTTCAGGTATGCTACAAGAATTTTGCTGAGTAAGGTTGCTTGTTCTGGATAGGAAATTGTTTCAGTTTCAAATATTCCTCGCATTAATAAACCGTAAAGATAGTTCAGGACAAAATCCGCGATCGCTTTATCTGGTACTTGCAAATAGTCGGCGATCGCTTGCGTAGTCTTATCCCAAGAGCTGTGAAAAGCATTATTTTTGGTCAGTTCAGCTTTTTCCTGCTGGTAGAATTCCACCCAAAGTAAAACTTGCTTGCAAAAATTATCTTCATTTTTAGCAACAAAATTGAACATAGTTTCAATTCGCTCTGTTAAGGTGGGTGGATTTCCCGCCTCAGCCAAGAAGTTGAGCAAGTCTTGTCTGTCTAGTTCTTCTACCAACTGAAGAAATAAGGCTTGTTTGCTGGGAAAGTAATGATAAAGCGTCCCTGTAGACACGCCCAATCCTTGAGCTAACTGTCGCATGGTGATCGAACCGTAGCCTCTTTCGGCAAATAGATCGAAACTCTTGAGCAACAGTTCTTTACGATATTGGTCGTGGTCTACAATTTTGGGCATCGGGATAATTAATTTGACTCCATATTAAATCGAACGTTTGATATAAATAAATATAAAACGAATGTCCAATATAAATCAAGTAGGAGCGGGTTTGTTTTACAGCAAATATGTCAAGTAACAAATACATTTGCTGGCAAACCCGCCCGTACTTTAATTTCCCCTCTTTTTAAGGGGGGTTAGGGGGATCGAAATCCCGCTTCTTCAACTGCGGATTTCCTCTCAGTCTCCGAATCAGGCATCATCCAAAGCAGCAATACCGGGTAGTTCCTTACCTTCAAGTAACTCCAAGCTAGCGCCGCCACCAGTTGAAATATGGCTCATTTGCTCAGCTACACCGACTTTCTCCACCGCTGCTACAGAGTCACCACCACCGATGATGGAAGTTACGCCTTGCTTGGTGAGATCGGCAAGAGTACGAGCGATCGCTTCTGTACCTACAGCAAACTTGTCAAACTCAAATACACCCATCGGACCATTCCAAATCACCGACTTGCACTCAGCCAGTGCTGCTTGGAACGTCTTGACCGAATCTGGACCAATATCCAAACCCATACCATCAGATGGAATATTATCCACACTGACGGTCTGAGCGTTGGCATCAGCAGCAAATTTATCTGCTACCACCACATCTGTAGGTAACAATAGATCGACACCACGTTCTTTTGCCTTAGCTTCCAAAGATTTAGCCAGTTCTAGCTTGTCTTCTTCCACCAGCGACTTACCAACATTCAAACCCCGTGCTTTGTAGAAGGTGAAAATCATCCCACCACCCAACAGCAGCTTATCGCACTTGTCCAACAGCGTTTCGATTACGCCAATCTTACTGGAGACTTTCGAGCCACCAATAATTGCCGCTAGGGGACGCTGAGGATTTTCGATCGCGCTTTGGAGATACTGAAGTTCTTTTTCAATCAAATAACCTGCTACCGAAGGGCTGAGGTAGTGAGTTACGCCCTCAGTTGAAGCATGGGCGCGGTGAGCCGTACCAAAAGCATCATTTACGTACAAGTCCGCATTTGCAGCTAACTTTTGAGCAAATTCTGGATTATTCTTCTCTTCTTCGGGATAGAAGCGAACGTTTTCCAGTAGCAACACCTGACCGTTTTGCATTCCTGCAACTTTGCCAGCAACCTCATCACCGATACAATCGTCGCACTTAATAACCTCTTGACCGAGTAATTCGGAAAGGCGCTTAGCAACGGGAGTCAGACGCAATTTATCATCTACACCTTTGGGACGACCGAAGTGACTAGCCAGGATGACTTTAGCACCCTTTTTAATTAAATCTTGAATTGTCGGCAGTGCAGCACGAATGCGGGTATCATCGGTGATATTGCCTTGGTCATCTAGCGGTACGTTAAAATCTACCCGTACTAACGCCCGCTTCCCAGATAAATCTGACGAGGATAAATTTGCTAGAGTTTTTTTGGACACAGCGTCAACCTCCTAATTGCCTTTTTGGTCTAGTCCATCATTTAGCGCCGTCCACATTTTACCGAAGCATGGGTATCGGAGTTACCACAAATGTTTAAGACTGTTCTGTTTCCGATCGATCGCAGCCGCGAAACACAAGAAGCCGTAGGAGTCGTGGTTGAAATCGTGCAAAAGTATGGTAGCCGTCTAATACTGCTATCGGTAGTAGAAGGATCGGAAGAGGCTGACGAGGGCATGGAATCGCCTGATGTCGTAGCCCGACTTCTCGAAGATGCCCAGTCCGTCTTCAAACAGCAAGGCATTCAAACAGAGGCATTTGAGCGGCAGGGCAAGCCTGCATTTGTTATCTGTGATGTAGCCGACGAAGTTAATGCAAACTTAATTGTCATGGGTTGCCGAGGACTCGGGTTAACAGAAGAAGGAGTCACCGAAAGCGTCACCAACCGCGTGATCAATCTATCTCCCTGTCCGGTTTTAGTTGTACCTTAATGAGGGAGCAGAGAGCGAGGAGTGAGGGGGACAAGGAGGACAAGGAAGCAATTCCAGCCAACTACCAACTACCAACTACCAACTACCAACTACCCATTCACAAATGACCAATGACAAATGACCAATGACATTCAATGGTATCCAGGTCACATTGCCAAAGCAGAAAGAGCGCTTGCCGAACAACTGAAGTTGGTTGATGTGGTATTGGAGGTACGGGACGCACGGATTCCACTAGCGACCCACCATCCGCGCGTGCCAGAGTGGGTAGGCAATAAAACACGAGTATTAATCCTCAACCGCGTCGATGCAATTCCCCCTGCGGTGCGGCAGTTGTGGCAGCAGTGGTTTAAGACACGGGGAGAAACAGTTTACTTTACCAATGCTAAAGATGGTAACGGTGTAGGACAAGTATTGCAGGTAGCGCAAAGAGCAGGTGATGAGATTAATCAACGCCGCAAAAATCGCGGCTTGTTAGCCCGTCCCGTGCGGGCAGCGGCGATTGGATTTCCCAACGTGGGTAAGTCAGCGCTGATCAATCGGCTATTGAAGCGGCGGATTGTTGTCAGTGAGGCTCGTCCTGGGGTAACGCGCCAGTTGCGCTGGGTCAGAATTTCCGATCGCGTCGAATTGTTAGATGCACCTGGGGTAATTCCAACTAAGCTAGAAGACCAAGCAGCAGCAATTAAGTTAGCTATCTGCGATGATATTGGTGATGCTGCCTACGATTCTTACCAAGTGGCTGTTATCTTTATCGATTTGCTGCAAGATTTAATGGCAACTGCTCCCGAACTCATGCCTGACAATCCCCTATCTCGCTACAAAATCGATTCGTTGGGCATGACAGGAGAAGAATTTGTCTATGAGTTATCGGCAAAACGCGATCGCGGTGACTTGGAACGCACGGCAAGACAGATACTGATAGATTTTCGCAAAGGAATTTTGGGGACAGTTCCCTTAGAGTTACCACCGAATTAATTTTTGTAACTTTTCTTTTCATCCAAATAAACCAAAAGAGGGAAAATAGCTCAAAGCTACTCCCTCCCTTATCCATTGATGGTATATCGTATGAGTTTTAGAGATCGCCGTTGCGAAAGGCAAGGACAAAAATAACTGCTGGACCAGCTAGCATGATCAGGGCAACGCTTACTAGTTGAAACAGAGTTTCCCACTGAAAACTACCGATCGCATCAAAAATTCCAGACATAAGATTTATCTCTCCTCCCAGCTTGTCTATTTAACGTCGATTTCTTACATAAAAATCCGCACCTTATTTTACCTAGAGGAGAATTACCGGATTTAATTAACTTAACAAATCTATAACAAACCACAAATAAACTCTTGCTGCTCTCATTTTAGTGATGGGGTAACTAAAATCGCTAAGCTTGAGTAGCGGGAACGCGATCGTCACCCAATCTGAATATTATGGCGACTTGGAAATGGCAACTTGGAAATGTGTAAAGCAGTGTGGCGCTTGCTGTCATCTCGACCCAGAAGAACGCCCAGACATAGCAGAGTATTTGACACCAGAAGAGTTATCACTCTATCTCAGCATGGTAGGTGAAGGTGGTTGGTGTATTAACTACGACCATCTCAAGCGAGAATGCAAAATCTATCCCAACCGCCCTCGCTTTTGCCGAGTCGAGCCAGAAATATTCTTAGATATGTACGGCATCGAGCCGGAAGAAGTCAACGATTTTGCGATCGAGTGCTGCGAGCAACAGATTTCCGGCGTTTATGGCGATCGCAGCCTGGAAATGGTGCGATTTAGTAGGGAAGTTGGCGATTGGTAGTAGTTGTTAGTTGTTGGTTGTTGGTTAACTGGTCACTGGTCACTGGTCGCTGACAACTGATAACGGGGTTGCCTTTTGTCACGATTTGGCAGAAAATGAAAGGAATATGAAAAGTATCGCGTATTGAACTGAGTTGCCCGTGAAACTGGAATCTGCACCCCCACAGCGATCTAGCTTATCTGACCAAATAACAGCACTGGAGAAACAGGTTTTGGAAACACACAGCCAACCTGTTGTCAGCGTTAGCGATCGCCCCCCGCAACAGCAAAAGCAAACACAGCAGTCTTGGTGGGCAATATACGCCTCGACATTTTTCACCATATTTTTGGCAGAATGCGGCGACAAGACTCAACTTTCCACGCTCTTGATGAGTGCAGAGTCTCAATCCCCCTGGATTGTCTTCGTAGGTGCAGCCGCAGCGTTAATTACGACCAGTTTACTAGGCGTACTCTTGGACAGTGGTTAGCAAAACACTTATCACCTAGAAAGTTAGAAATTGCCGCGGGTACGAGTTTACTACTGATCGCGATCGCCTTAGTAGGGGATATTTTACTCTCGTAGAGATCCCCCCTAGCCCCTAGCCCTCCTTAAAAAGGGGGAAATAAATACAGAAAAGTCCCCCTCAGCTCTCTTCAACCCCTCACTCCTCAACTTCATGGACTGGAAACTACTAGGAATCACTTTTGTAACTGTATTTCTCTCAGAATTGGGAGACAAAAGCCAACTAGCAGCGATCGCCCTCAGTGGCGGTTGTAAATCTCCACGTGCTGTCTTTTTTGGCACGGCTAGCGCTTTGATATTGACAAGTTTGCTGGGAGTTTTAGCAGGTGCGGGTGCAGCTCAGTTGCTACCTGTAAAATTCGTCAAGGCGATCGCGGCTGTGGGTTTTGCCGTGCTTGCAATTCGGTTATTATGCTTTGGAGACAATTCTCAGGAAACGGAGGAAACTACGATTTAAAAGGTGCAAATTCTACCTTTTGTCACCACATACTAAAATATTTCGGCTGAAAGCGGTATTGTGTGAACAGGTATAAAAAACAAAGTTTTATGACTTATGACCGCCCTTCATCCTACCGACCATAAGAAAGCTAAAGCCCTCAAACCTGGCAGCCGTCGCCCAGCCAAAGAACTTTGTAGCGAGTGCGGTCTGTGCGATACATATTACATCCACTATGTCAAGGAAGCCTGTGCTTTTTTAAATCAGCAATTTGACCAATTAGAAACTCAAACGCACGATCGCAGCCGTAATTTAGACAATCCAGACGAACTTTACTTCGGCGTGCATCAATCGATGACAGCGGCGCGGAAAAAAGAACCGATTCCAGGGGCGCAATGGACGGGTATTGTTAGTACCATTGCGATCGAAATGCTAAATCGCGGCATTGTCGAAGGCGTAGTCTGCGTCCAGAATACCAAAGAAGACCGCTTTCAACCGATGCCAATTATTGCCCGTACCCCAGAGGAAATTTTAGCCGCACGGGTAAATAAACCTACGCTGTCGCCTAACCTATCGGTGCTAGAACAAATAGAACAGTCAGGCATGAAACGGCTGTTAGTAATTGGTGTCGGTTGTCAAATTCAAGCATTGCGGGCAGTAGAAAAACAACTTGGCTTAGAAAAGCTTTACGTTTTAGGAACTCCTTGCGTGGATAACGTTACCCGTGCGGGATTGCAAAAATTCTTAGAAACGACTAGTAAATCGCCCGATACAGTAGTACATTACGAATTCATGCAAGATTTCCGCGTTCACTTCAAGCATGAAGATGGTTCGGTGGAAACAGTACCTTTCTTTGGTTTAAAGACAAACCAACTCAAGGATGTATTTGCACCTTCTTGTATGAGTTGCTTTGATTATGTCAATTCCCTTGCCGATTTGGTTGTCGGTTACATGGGTGCTACCTTTGGTTGGCAGTGGATTGTTGTCCGCAACGATCGCGGTCGCGAAATGCTGGATTTGGTGCAAGATAAATTAGAGCTACAACCTGTTATTTCGCAGGGCGATCGCCATCAAGCAGTACAACAGAGTATACCTGCTTACGATAAAGCGGTGACTTTGCCCATGTGGGCGGCGAAGTTAATGGGTGTAGTCATTGAAAGAATTGGTCCGAAAGGGTTGGAATATGCCCGGTTCTCGATTGATTCTCACTTTACGCGGAATTATCTGTACGTGAAGCGGAATTATTTAGAGAAGTTGGAAGCGCATGTACCGGAGTTTGCTAAGCGAATTGTGGGGCAGTATAAGTTGCCGGATTAATGTCACGCAAAGGCGCAAAGGCGCAAAGATGGGAAGGGTTTTCGCGTTTAGTATTACAGTTGTATTCAGGCTCAACTAGATTTATCAGTAAATATGGTTGAGCAATGCTAGATACATCCAACGTATTCTTAACAGGTGTTGCGTTAGAAGCACTCTCGCAATGGAGTGAAACACTCAAGAGGTTCCAGCAACAGTTGGGAAAGCACTTTGCTCGTTCGGAAGCACGCAAAGCAGCCTTTAATTATGTCCCAGCACGAGTGAGTCCGGTGGAGCGCAAGAATGGCGCTGCAAAGGGCAGAACAGGTGGGACACAATAGCCCATACCGTTTGCAACATTTACGCTTGTCGAGCCGCCTGGGATGCCGATGCTGTATGTAAGGAGGTTCGTTCATATGTTGTGGAACATCTTGGTAGTAATGACACACGATCTCAACTGGTCTGGTCGATGCAACTTCTAACCTGATTCAAGAACAAAAGCAAGTGCTGCTCTTGACCCAGGCAGCGAAGAGAATTGCCATAAATTCGGTTAAACTTGCCTATGCGATTCCAATTGCTGCACTACTGGTGTGGGGGACTCTAGCATTCTTTGCTGGCAAGCTTCACGAATACAACACAGTCGATGCTGTCAATAATCGAGCCTTAGCAAGTCTTGCGTTGCGCGTAAGAAAAAACTGCCAGCAGCAATACCTGGCAAATCCCCAGAAAATGAATCCTAGCGGCGATGGAATTGTGAGAAATTGTCCTGGTTTTGAATATGTAATTCCTGCTGGACAACGAAAAGTAGCCAAGTAGCTTTAGTAAAGCCAGCTCTAATATTGTGTATAGCAATAGAGCGATCGCACATAGTCTCAACTAGCGGTGTACACTACGAGAGAAAGCGATCGCGCTCAGAGCGGTAGTAGTAAGGCGTATGAATACCGAACAATTGTTACTAGAAAAATGGCGATTGCTACCTCCAGAGCGGCAACAAGAAGTGATTGATTTTGTAGAGTTTTTAGAATTAAAGAAAGCCACTACAAGCAGGCAAGCAGCCGAACCGAAGTCTAAGTCAACGCTGGGTGAAAGGTTACAACAGATTCGTGAGGAAATCGTTGCGTCTGGCGAACCTTTGCTGGATTGGGAAGGAGTTGAGCGTGAGAAAGCCGAGCGTAGAGGCGGATATCAGGAAGACGTTGAGTGACTTGCACATTTCTTGATTCAGGCGTGCTAATTGCTGCCGCACGGGGCGAGGGAGCTATTGCCCAAAGAGCCTTAGCAATTCTTAGAGATCCCAATCGTGACTTCGCATCTAGCATCTTCCTGAAGTTAGAGGTACTGCCTAAAGCAATTTACAACAGTCGTAATAGCGAAGTTAGGTTTTACGAGGCATATTTTGATGCAGTTTCTTACTGGGCTGAAAATATCGACCAAATAATTCAAAATGCATATCGAGAAGTGAGTGAATCGGGATTAGGAGCAATGGATGCCCTACACGTAGCGGCAGCTGTACTAGTTGGCGCAGAAGAATTTATTACTAATGAGAAGCTTGAAAAATCTATTCACCGTACTGAGAGCATACCAGTGATTTCAATTCGGTACGTTTGGCAATATTTTTCGAGAAACGCTACCGTTGACACTGGCTCTCTACGCTCATCCACAGCCACAGCCTAGTTTCTAACACTCCTTTTCTTATTTTAATCCTGCCAAAGCAACAAAAGAGGAATCAGATATCAAATGATAAGAAATTTATTTCTATAGTTGGTGAGTATAAGAGAGAATTGGTTGCATGGAATTTAAATGACTGGACTTGAGCAGGTAATTGTCTGTGAAAGAAAGACAACGCTTCATTGTCATCTTTAGGTAGGTGACTAACTATAACACCGTTGTCTGAATTCTCAGGAATAATTCTGTAGTCTCGTTTGCTACCATCTGCATAAGTTACTTGCATAGTTACAGGTGGACTTCTAAACAAGCTTTTATAGATTTTCCCAAAGAGAGAATACGTAAATTTAACTTTTGCAAGAATTATAGAGCGATCGCTTGCTTCTATATGCTGAGAATTATTCCAACGTATAGTTGACGTTTTACCTGTTGAAACACTTGGAGAACATCCACTTGAAGACAGTTTTTCTAAAAGTAATAAGTTTGTTGGATAAGAAAATTTATTTTGTTGGCTAGACTTAGGGAGATAAGAATTTAACTTATAGTTACAAAAAATATAAGAAAAAGTTCTCGGTTCATCAAAGAAAGGATGTCTACCATCTATGGCAGAAAAATCATAGAAGATATAGTCTCTCGGTTCTGTTGATAAACTTTTAAAGTTGAGGTTATCAAGAGTAGTTGTATAAGCTGAGTAAGATTGAAATATTGGTCGCGGCTTCCAGTTTAGGTTGTTTGCTGCTACTAATGATATTTCCCAAGGAACAATATCAACTTTTTTATTTTCTACTATGCTTGTCATGCTAGTAGGTAATTTTTCAACAGCTAAATTATTGTTACTATTTGCTTGTATACTAGAGTGCAAAGAACTTGGGTTAAATAAGTATGTCAAATTTTTAATCGCCATGTCTGGAGTAACAGAGCGAGGGCTGCTAGTTCCTAGTGGTATCCAAAATATAAAAGCTATAACTAACACATAAAAATATAGTAAATAAGAAAATTTTTGAATGCGAACTCCTCTGACTTTTGGTAGACATAATGAAACTACAATTAGCGTACACCAACTAAAAATAACGACATGATTGACACTATGACGGACAAAACCATGTTTAAAAGCTAAAAACAAACATAGAAATAAAGCTAAAGTAAAACCGAGGCTTCCCTGTTTTGCTACTAAAACTAAAAGAATAGATATCAAAGCTATTTCTGACACTGCAAGAATCAACTCTCGCTTGGAACCAACAAGGCTCATTGCGCTGGAATAGCTAGATGCTACATCTAAAGAATGCTTTAAATAGTCTATTAATGAAGGATAAGAGGAAAAAATTGTTACGACGAGACAAGAACAATAAATTATATAAAAGACGTACCAACTGGCAGTTCTAATACGAGATTTACTGATTAAATTCCTGCTAATAGTAATTTTCTCACCCGCTTTAAGAATAACCTTACGATCTAGCCTTAGCTGAATAAACCAAGCTAGTAATCCACTAGTACCAGAGACAACAAGACAAACTAGTATTTTATAGAGGTTTGATATATAGAAATCCGGGGACAATAATATAAATGATACGGATATGGCAGCTAATAATGAATCAAGTAATGCAAAGAGATTAATCAGGTAATTTGAGTTTTTCTTAATAGAATCAAAAAAGTTCCCCAGGAATAATAAACATAGAGAACCAGCAGTAGCAATTCCAAGAGTGAACTTGGTTAATAGACAGAAACCAGCAAAAGCTCCTAAACTTACAGCGCAGCATCTCGTTAATTTGATAGGTAAGTTATCAACTATAGATAAAATGATTAAAAATATAAATAGAATCTGGTAGTCTGTTGATATATTTTGATAAGTTACAGATATATTAATCGAAACAAGTAATAACCAGCTTGAAAATATTGCTAATTTCTGTAGTTTCGTTTTTAGCTTTGCTATTTTTAAAGATACCGCTACAAACAAAATGAAATATACAATAAAACGAAATTTTGTGACTGTAATAAAATTTTGCTCTAACGCTGCTCCATGAACTAAGTACCCTAACGGACCATATGTGAATATAATATCTTTTCCAAAAATAAGTTTGTCTACTGCTGCACGGCTAATTGCATATTGCCAAGATAGCTCTAAATCTGTTCCTAGACTATTTGGTATTGGTATAAAAATTAGAAAAAGGTATAATGATACGAGTGTCAAGATTAAAAAAAATAGGGGGTATTGAATTTTCTTAAAAGTAGTTTTTTGCATTTTTTATGCTAGGGGATATATAGCCACTTTACTCCACTACATTTACTTTAATTTCACCATCTAATTTGATAAACTGCTTACCTACAGGCTCGTATACCCAAGCTTGTATTACGGTTTCTCCAGGTGGTAACGACTCGAATGAAATATTAGCTGACCATTCTACTTTATTAAATTGAATCGAGTTAGGAGTTGTGTCAACGATCGGACTATTTGGGTTTACAAGCGCATCGGCAAAAAATGATTTACGATCGCCATAGGAAAACAATACTATATTTGGAATTTCCTGACTGTCTGGTAAGCTAGCCCAGCCTGCTACATCCAAAGTTCCATTTCTGCTAACAGTAATGAGGGTTCCTTCTGTAGGGGGAGAGTCTAAGCGACCATAGTTCTTGGCTGGCTCAGTAATAAAGGATACATCTTTCGGAAACTTTCTAAAACCTATTTCCTCCAGAATTCCTGATAGCTTTCTTAGCTGACTAGTAAGAGGTGGTGGAAGAATAGTTTTTTCTAAACAGCTATGTTCTAAATTATTTATGAATTTTATTAACTCTAAGCAAGTTTCACCAGCAAGTCTTTGTTGGTGAAGAGCTATTGTCGGGGGAATCCGGTTAATAGAATTCATGAAAATAAACCCTATGAAAATACTAGTAATAAAGACATTTCTTGAAAAAGATAGCCGCCAAAGATGAGCAACAGCAACAACTAATAATATTGAGCAAGTTGTATATCTTGACGACATAGATTCTCCATAACCTAAACGACCTAATGTGGTTATAAGAGCGAAAAGTATGGCAAATAAGCCTATTGATACCCAAGGTGCTATCTCTAAACTAAAATTAAATTTTGATTTATACTTTACAAAATAAAATATTAGTAAGAAAAAAGTTGAGAAAAGTATAGCCCCTAAAGTTTTTACAATAAGGGGAATATTAGCATGATATACAATAGGCGCTCCCAGAAGAGTAAAAAAGTAGTATAAAGTACCAAGTGGGTGTTTCAGAAAAAGAAGCGTATCGGGGTGGTGACTTGGTTTTTGATAACCTATAAAATAAATAGTAAAAGTTCCGATTAAAAGTAAAATCCAGACTGTGATTCTTATTATTTTTTGCCTATAACTACCCTTAATAGAAGCTATTGATGGCATTACAGCTAGCCAAGTTAGCAATCCATGCGCTGCAGAGAAGCTAGCTATAAAACAAGGTATTGCTGCTAAATAAAGCCTTTTAGGAAAATTATTAGATGAAGCAATAATTAAAACAGCTACTGCTAAACAAGCATTAATTAAGAACCATAGTAATTGATAACCCCATAACCAGTTTTCGTACTGGATTATGGAGAACAATAAAATACAGGTTAAGAAATTTGTTAAGTGTTTTGAATTGCTAAAATTATTTCTGCCTTCTAGTAGGGAAAGTTTATATAGCAGTAAAAATGTCATGCCTACTAAAAATACGCTAAAATATAATTCATATTTAATGTTCCAGTTTGATATTAAAGCCAAACCAACAAATATAAGCTTTGGAAAAAATGTTCTATGTTCGTTGTGTTGAGCAAAAAAATCTTCAAAATCTGCTTTTCCTGTTAAAACTTTTTCAAACAGGCTAACTAAATCCCATTGATCTCCTAAGGGAGCATTGACACTAAAAAAAGCTATAAAACATAGAGTAACTGTAGGTGGAATGAGAAAAATTGTTGCTAATGGTGGCTTGAATTTAGAAATGGTAGTTTTATACATTAAAGTTTATTTTTTGTGTAATAAACAAGGTATTTTAATAATAGAAATTTACTATCAATAGCCTTCTTATTGCTGGTATTACAACTAATCCTTAAAGAAAAATCTCGCTAACTTGATGCTCGAATTTATGCAGCCACTCATAAATTTCAGTTAGAGTTGTTTTTGCATCTTTCTGAGGTTGCCATCCAGTGGCATACATGACCTTGCTAGAGTCTGTAATAAAAATTGGTACATCTCCCATTCGAGAGGCTGGAAGGGGAGTAATTGGTATGCTATGCCCGCAGATTTCCTGGCAAAGCTGCGTCGTCTCGCAGAGTGAAAGTGTATTGTTTACCCCACCGCCTACATTAAATGTCTGTCCAGCTAATTTTGATAATTGATGAATTTGCAGGTCAATTAAGTTTAGGAGATCGCTTACATGTAAAAAATCTCTTACCTGCTTGCCCGTTCCACCGTAGCCAATGTATTTCAACGATCGCTTGAAGTAGTGAAATGCCATCCACAGAGCAAATACGCCTTGATCGACCTTGCCCATTTGCCAGGGTCCAGTCAGCACGCCACAGCGGTTAATTATAGTTCTTAGTCCATAAGCCTCGGCATATTCAGCCACCAACAGCTCTGACGCTAACTTAGTAGCACCGTAAAGCGATCGCGACCCATTTAAAGGAAAATTCTCAGCAATACCTTGGCTCGATGCTCCTGGTAAACTTTGTTGCTCTGAGAGTTGAAACCGTGTTTCTGCCTCTTTAAACTGCAAATTACTAAGGCTCTTAATTGGATAGATTCTACTAGTAGAAAGAAAAATAAAATCTGCTTGAGTTTGTCGAGCCAATTCCAGACAGTTTATCGTTCCCACCAAATTTGTTTGTAGTACGTACCCTGGAGACGCATATCCCGCTAAAACTGATGGTTCTGCCGAACACTCTACAATTAAATCGGGTTTAAGTGCCACTGGATCGAGATCTTCTTGATTTCGTACATCTCCATGAATAAACTGAATACCTGCTTGCTTCAATCGAGGTAAATTTAGCTCTGAACCCCGCCGCTTGAGGTTATCTAAAGCAGTAATCTGCCAGTCAGGATAGCGCTGAGCCAACCCCAACGCTAAAGTACTACCTACAAAACCTGCTCCTCCTGTAATCAAAACTTGTCGAGTCATCAGATCTATCTCCCGATTGCTGGTAATTCATTAACTTTGGAAGGTTTAACTGCTTTCACAAACATTTGCCCTCCTAAAAACCTCCACAAAATTTTCAATTTAAGGTAGAGTCTTAAAAGCTGAGGTGAGGTCAATCTACCTTTTGTTGAATAAGGTAGGAATCTGGGAATTAACACATCAATCTCAAACCCCACAGTCTCTAAGATTTCTTTCAAAGAAAGATGAGTTAGTGGTAATTTATGATCGATAAAGTCATAGTATTCCTTAAATGAGTACTTAAAGTTGGGCTGAATAATTAACAGAGAGCCACCAGGTTTAAGGCGATCCCAGCAAAATAATAAAATCTCAATTAACTCTTCTTTATTATTTAAATGTTCAAAAAAGTTAGAAATAAAGATCCGATCGACACGCTTGGTAAACAAATCTCGTTCTTTAAAGTTTAGAAGATTAAGATGAGCAATCCTAACGTCAGAATTAGCAAATACTTGAGAGTCAGGATTTAAATCAATTAAGTATTTTTCTTTTGCTTGAATCTGATTGATAAACTCGCAATATCCTCCCCCAATATCTAATACAACTGAGTCTTGTCCGACATGTTTTTGTAAAAAGTTTTCTATTAAAACTTTCCATAAAGCAATTTTAGCTCTCTTCTCTTTATAATTAAATCGATTATTGTAAAGTCTTTTGAGATATTTCTCTTGGTTTAAATGTGAAATAGTCATAAATTTATGAGCTTCCTCAAATTAAAAAGTATTCCTTTTCAGGCTCATCTACGAATTGCAGATTGTAAGTTCTTCCGAACATAATCTCCTCTAGAAAGTTTCTTTTCTAGAAAGATACAGAGGGCAATAAATAAATAACGGCTCCCCATCTCTTTTAGCTTTAACTTAGACACTCCTGTTGTACGATTGCGCCAGGAAATTGGTATAACTGCGTAAGAGTAGCCTCGCGCGATCGCTTTAAGCGGAATTTCAACCGTAAGATTAAAGTGATGAGATAAAAGTGGATAAACTCCCTTAATGACTTCTCGGCGATAAGCCTTAAAAGCATTAGTCGTGTCATTGAAGTTTAAGCCAAATAAGATTTGAATAAATAAATTGGCTAAACGATTCACAATTAACTTATGAGCTGGATAATCAATGACTTTACCACCTTTAATAAAGCGAGAACCAAACACGCATTCGTAACCTTGGCATAGCTTATAGTAGTAAGCAACTATGTCTTCTGGAGCATCAGAGCAATCTGCCATCACAATCGCTACAGCATCCCCTTGAAAATTCTCTAAACCGCAGCGTACTGCAAAACCAAAACCATTAGGATAATAGTTATTAATGTAGGTTACTTTAGGATTTTGTAAGCGAAGCTGTTGTAAAACTGCTTCTGTGCGATCGCGACTATTATCATTAACTACTAAAATGTCGTAAGGGATGTACTTCTCTTCTAAAACTTGGCTAATCGATTGGATTGTTCGGGCAATACAATCCTCTTCGTTATAAGCTGGAATGACTATTGAAAGAACCAGAGTAGGTTCAATACTTGTGGAGGTTACAGGTAGTTTGGCTGAATTTGACGGAGTTGCTAAAGCTGGTGCTAATCCTTCTGGATAATAAAGCTCGGTCTTTTTTCTAGTTTGAAATACTAAGCGATCGCTAATTATATAGTTAAGAATAGCACCTAGTAGCACACCTATTAGGGTATTATTTTGAGGGCTAAGACTTAACCAATCGAGGATAGGAAAAAGTATTAAACGTATAATTATGCTCGAACTAGCAGATATATGATAGAGCGGTAACTGTCGCCACAAAACTTTTTCCAGCCTCCAATCACCGCCAGTCCATACCCAGATGCGGTAGATAAAAAAACTAAATAATAAGGAAACCTCCATTGATATTGCATTGGCTAGATTTCGCAATTCAGGTGTATGAAACCCTAAGCGATCGATTAATAGAGAAATGAGCCACACATTCAGTGCTGCTGCTACACCTCCACCAATGAAAAATTTAACTGTTCGTTGTTGAAATATTTTTTGCATCGCTACTACTCCAATATAAATGAAGCTAAGAGAGTAATTCGCACGACTTAAACTAGCTATTTTTTAATTCCAACGACTCGTATTTTGAATGTAAATCTCTTTGATAATGTTTTTGATGCCATAGGTTAAATTCCAGCCTGGATAATGCTGCTGGAACTTCCGAACATCGCTAATCCACCAAATATGATCTCCGCTTCTATTAACTTCTTCATAACTCCAGTTGAGTTTTTTCTCAGCAATCGCTTCACATTCTTGAATCGCTTCTAATATCGAGCAATTACTGAACCGACTTCCCCCAATGTTGTAAACTTCACCAATTCGAGGAGCTTGGTAAAAATGATAGAAAGCATTGACCAGATCGTAGCTATGAATATTGTCTCTGACTTGCTTACCCTTATAGCCATAAACCCGATAGGGTTTTCCTAACATCGTGCATTTCATTAAATAAGATAAAAATCCATGTAATTCAGTCCCTGAGTGACTAGGACCTGTTAAACATCCACCTCGAAAACTAGCAGTTTTCATGTCAAAGTAACGTCCGTATTCTTGGACTAATACATCCGCTGCAACCTTGGAAGTTCCAAACAAAGAGTGTTTGCATTGGTCAATACACATTGTTTCATCAATGCCAACACTGTATGGGTGCGTTTCCTCAATTTCCCAACGCCACTCTTGCTCGACTAGTGGTAAGAAATTCGGTTTGTCTCCATAAACTTTATTAGTAGAACAAAAAATGAAAACTGCATTTGGACAAATTTGACGGGTATTTTCTAGTAAGATCAAAGTGCCGTTAGCATTGACTGTAAAATCAGTGTAGGGGTCGCGAGCTGCCCAGTCGTGTGAAGGCTGAGCTGCTGTATGAATAATTAAGCTAATGTCTGTGCCATAGTCTTGAAATAGTTTGGTAACTGCCTCGCGATCGCGAATATCAATATTATGATGAATGTAGCGTTCTTCATATTTTTCTAATAGCAAATCGCGGTTCCATTTAGTTGAGGCATTTTCCCCAAAGAATGTTTGCCGCATATTATTATCAATTCCTACAACGGTATAACCCCGGTCGCAGAAAAATCTCACTGATTCAGAACCAATTAATCCTGCCGAACCCGTGACTAGAATAATTGTCATAACTTTTTATAGTAGCTTTAGCATGTATCTGCTGTCAGATTGCAGCTTCACAACTACCTCTAGTAGCTCTTAAAGCTAAATTTAAAAAAACCTTAAAATAGTCCTCGAACAGTTTACTAGTAGGTAATAGTAAGTTGAAGTACTACTTTAGGAAGCAATCTAGTCTCTATATTCTGCTAGAAGCTATATTTTGTTAAGACAGAAAAGTTCAGGAATTGAAAAATAATGGAATTGACAGTAAGGTAAGTAGTTTGTTCGTGGCGATGGTTATACTTTATGTAATGCGTGCTTTGTTAGCAAAAGTTTTTGAATACAATACAAATTTTGCTAAGATAATACTGATATAATTAGTATTTAAGATTTTTAATATTAGAATTGTTAAAAAGTGAATTAGGAAACTTATGAACAAATTTAGCTTAGAAAAATAGATGAATTGTAAAAAAAAAGAACTATTTCGGAGACAATACCTTGATATAATGTTTTATCCTCTGATAAAAAGCAAGCATAAAGAAAGGTTGATAGGAGATTGCTAACCATCAACCCTGTCTTATGTTTAAACTTCAAATTGAAGTAAGATGACGTTTACGTTAACACAATAATGAAGCTGCTAAATGACAATTAGACTGCGACTAGTTACAAACTCAAAGTATTAATCCTTGGACAAAAACTTAACTTGCGGCGGTTGGCTTTGCCTGCTTCTCTGTGGTTGTTCGTCTTCCCCACGGCTTGAGTACCGAGATGCCGACAATGACGAATAGAAAGAAAACTTGAATCAGCGTTCCGAGTAACACTCCGAGCGCGTCAAAGGTATAGAGTGGATTTTGAAACGATTTTAGCCCTGATTCGAGAGAAATCTCAGTTGCCGCGTTTGCCCAAGGAAACAACCAAAAAGTTCCAAAAATAATCAATGCAGTCGAGAGAACCCATTTGGCGATTACCCAATAGAATTTGAAAAATCCGTAGTTTGTTTGCCAACAAAGCAATGTTGCGGTAATGACTGAGCCAATTGCCGCAGGAATCACAACGAAATCATCGAGGAGGTTGATAACTGAGTTGAGCGCAAACAGAATATCGGGATTAGTTGAGTCCTTATTTCTCCATGCAATGAGAAACATACTCAACACAGTTCCTGTCCACAGTGTCGCAAACCCAATATGAAATGATAGTACCCAGTTCTTTTGCTGAATGCTCCATCTTGGAGATTTCCCTTCTTTTGATTTCGTTTTTACTTTAGATCGTGTTTCTTCACTGTTGATGTCGATTGCAGACATGAGTTCCTCCAATCATGTAAAACTCGGTTGGTATCGAATGCACGAGTAGCAAAGGTCAAATTTGACTAAGTAGATTAGTCTTATGCGATACTGCATCAAGATTTTTGCTAGCTGCCATATAATTAGGCGGCTAACTATATACTACAGCACGATCGCGAATCGGTTCAGTTTCAGTTACGGTTCGCGCATCGCAGCACTACCAGAGCGCAGTTTACCGAGTAACTCGATCAATGTCTTTTTTTCTGCTGTCGTCAACTGAGACATCATGCTTGTCGTGCGGCAAAAATGCTCTGGAAGCAGATTTGAAATGAGTTCTCGTCCCTTGTCAGTCAGATGGATCGTTAGCATTCGGCGATCGCCGGGATAGGGTTGGCGCTGCACTAATTTTTCCCGTTCTAATCCATCTAACAGTCCGGTAATAGTTGCACGAGTGACACCCGCACGTTCGGCAAAACCCGAAGGTGTAAGTCCCTGTTCCCCAGCCACAAACAATTGCATTAGTAGGGTAAACTTGCCCACAGACAAGCCGTGGCGGGCAAAATGAGTTTCCAGGGCAGTATAAACTTCAGCAGTAGTATCGAGAAAAGCTAAACAGGTTTCGACTGAAGCAATATCAACTTCTGGAAATTGTTGAGCCAGCTGTTCTATAGTCTGGCGGTTGGGGATACTGCGGGAGGAAACCATAGGGAAGTCGGAAATTAGAAGTCAAAAGTCAAAAGTCAAAACCAAGAACAACTAACCATCGATCGCTACAAATGACCAATGACCAATTACAACTTAATTTGACAGGTTTTGCTGGCTATCTTGGCTGTTTCTGTGGCATGTGTGGTAATAACGGAATGCGCTTGTAGTTTGTTGCAAGCTGTTTTCAACCAAGTTGAGAAACTGCCACCTTGCCATAATTGTACTGTTTTGTCCCAACTGCCGCTGATAATATGTTGCCCATCGGAGCTAATTGCAATTGAGGTGACAGAAGCTTCATGCTTTTGCATCGGTTGACCGATCGCATTGCCTTGCAAATCCCACAGTCTTACCGTGCGATCGCGACTACCACTAACGATATATTCTCCATCTGGGCTGAAAGCAACGGATGTAACGAGACTACCATGCCCTAAAAAAGGTTGACCGATCGCGTTGCCTTGGCGATCCCACAATCGTACCGTGCGATCGCGGCTACCGCTAACGACATATTTTCCATCTGGGCTAAAAGCTACTGAGTGGACTTCATCTGGATGTCTACGCCAGGGTTGACCGATAGGATTGCCCTTTAGATCCCACACGCGAATTGTTTTGTCGTTCCCACCACTAATAATTTGTTGTCCATCAGGACTGATGGCAACTGAGAATACGCCACCTTCATGTCCTTGGAAAGGACGCGCGATCGCATTACCTTGTTTATCCCATAATCGAATTGTACCGTCTGCACTACCACTGATTATATGTTGTCCATCAGTACTGATAGCCACTGAGTGTACAGCATCTTCATGTCCTTGAAAGGGACGAGCGATCGCATTACCTTGTTTATTCCACAATCGTACCGTGCGATCGTCGCTACCACTGGCAATATATTGTCCGTCTGGACTAATAGCAATTGAGTTGACAGCACCTTGATGACCTCGTAGCTGAGTCAGAGGATTTCCAGATTTATCCCACAACTGAATTGTCTTGTCAGCACTACTACTTGCAACGTACTGCCCATCGGGACTAATGGCTACAGCCAAAACTGTATCTTGGTGTCCTGTCAGAGTGGAATCGGTTTCAAAATCGGCTCGATTCCAGAGGCGAACTGTACTATCTTCGCTACTACTAACAATTGTCTCTCCATCAGGACTAAAGCCAACTGAGTAAAGATAATATTCATGTCCGATTAGAGGCTGACCGATTTGATGTCCTTTTAAATCCCACAACCGCAGCGTTTTATCATCGCTGCCACTCAAAACATACTTTCCATCGGGGCTAAAAGTGACTGCACGGACAAAATCTTCGTGTCCGGTGAAGGGTTGAGCGATCGCATTGCCTCTGAGATCCCACAAGCGAATTGTATTATCGGCACTACCACTCGCGATCGCTTTTCCATCGGGACTGAAGGCAACTGCAAACACCTGGTCTTGATGACCCCGAAAAGGCTGGCTGCGTGGATTTCCTTGTTTGTCCCACAGCCTAATCGTGTTGTCAGTACCACCGCTAGCAATGTATTGTCCGTCTGGACTGAAGGCGACTGACCAAACTTCTCCTTGATGTCCCTGGAAGGGTTGACCGATGAGGTTGCCCTGTAAATCCCATAACCCGATCGTGCTATCATCACCCCCACTAGCGATGTACTGTCCATTAGGGCTAAAAGCGACTGACAGCACCTTACCCCGATGACCTCGGAAGGGCTGACCGATAAGATTACCCTGTTTATCCCATAACCTCACTGTGTTGTCACCACCGCCACTGACTATATATTGCCCGTCTGGACTGAAAGCGACTGAATGAACAAAACCTTTATGACCCCGAAAGGGTTGACCGATGGGATTACCCTGTTTATCCCACAACCGCACCGTCCCGTCATCGCTAGCACTGACAATATACTGACCATCGGGGCTAAAAGCAGCTACCCAAACAGCACCCTGATGTCCTCTGAGGGCGTTGCGTTCTGTAGGTACGGCGATCGCATCCCGTAAACTAGAACGTACTTGGGGTAAAGTCTGTGCGAATCGATCGCCAAATCGGTCTATACTTTCACCAGTGAGGGCGATCGCACTCGTGACTCCTGCTACTGGGTTAATGTTTAGCAGGTTGGTAGCTTGATTTGCCCGTTCGCGCAAGCTTAAAATTGTTTTCTGTCGTTCGGCTTGTTGCCACTGTATCCCCGCTAAGAGGGATAGCCCAGCAAAAACTACAGATGCGCCTGAAACTGCTATTAGTAGACGTTTTCTACGTGCTTCTGCTTCCCAAAGACGGCGATCGCGTTCTGCTATACTGGCATCGATAAATTGATTTTCTAACTCAGTTAACCCACCCAGGCGCTCGAATTCTTGCTTCTGTCGCAGTTCTTCTACCCGTTGCAACTTAGAACCATTCCAGAGTTCGTCTGAGGGTGTACCTGCATCTTGCCAGCGTTGGGCATCTTCTGACAATCGATTGCGAATGGCGATCGCTTCTTTACTATCTTCGATCCATTCTTTCAGAGTTGACCAAGAGTTAATTAAAATTTCGTGAGCAATTTCTACAGTCGATTGTTCTTGACGATTGCTAACTAATAAGTTGCTATCAATTAATCGATCTAAAATATTTTGAACTAATTGATTGTCAAATTCGGTCAGATGGGCACGACGACTGACAGCTTTTCCTACTATATTGAATTCTTTTTCTGTTGCAGTTAAATCGATTAATCTGAGAAAAATTTGTTTTGCTGCCAGTTGTTCTTGTGGTTGTAAATGCTGATAAATGCGATCGACATGAGTTTGTAATGCGCCGCGCACGCCGCCCAGTTCTCGATAAGTTTTAATATTTAAAGTGCGGTCTGAAATATCTTCATTTTGCCAAAGTAAATCTAAAGTATATTGTAATAAAGGTAAAGAACCAGCTTGTCCTTGGATATCTCGAATAATTTCTTCTACTAATCCGGCTTCAAAAATAACACCATGATGAGCAGCAGGTTGTTCGATCGCCAGTCTCAACTCATCTGGGTGCATATCGGTGACGAGATGAATATTCTGCTGTGCAATTTTACCTAAGTTTGGGTAGGGACTAAAACGATCTAAAAAATCTGCCCGCATTGCTAAGATAATTTTGACAGATTGGCGATTCGATTTTGCAATAGCAACTAAATTATCAATAAATTTTTTACGTTGTTCTAAATCTTGACATAATGTGAAAGTCTCTTCAAATTGGTCGATAAATATGAGCCATTGCGAATCTTTCTCTTTCAAGGCGTGAATACCTTGATTGAGAGGTAATTTAAAATTATCAAAAGCAGTTTCTACTTCGGATTGTCTATAGCCTTTGCTAATTAAACTAATCCGAAAAGACTCAAAAGGATTTCTGTCAGGAGTAAATGTGAAATCGCGAAATTTAGCACCTAATTTTTCAGCAAGTTGAGGGAGAATTCCAGCTCGAACTAAGGATGACTTGCCGCTACCAGATGCACCCAAGAGTAGGATCAAATTACTTTGACTGATGACTTCAATTAAATTGGCAATCAGGCGATCGCGACCAAAGAAAAGATCTTTATGATTAAATTCAAACTTTCTCAGTCCTCGATAAGGTGATGTTGGATTGAGGGGGCGAGTTTGAATTGCAGAAGCAGTGACGTGGAGGATTTGGTTAATCGTAAAAACATTTCCATCGCCTAATGCAATATCACCAAAACTTTGTACTTGTTGTTGACTATTTAGCATTTTTTGTCATGTGAGTGGCTGGTGGTTAGTGGAACCAGTGGCTGGATTCTTTTCTAGTCACCAGTCACTAGTCACAAGTCACTGATAACCGTTAAACTATCATGGCGATGATATTCGCAATAGCCAAGGCAGGATCGGCAAATTCTGCTACTTTTTTACAACAATTTTCTAAAGCGCTTCCTGCTTGAGTCAGTAAATTTTTATCTGGTTTGGGCTTAGTAATTTCTTCTTCTACAACTGAAATCGTTGCCTCAGCATTTTTCTTTTCTAATACATTCAGCTTCTCAGTTTGAGCAATTCCTTGTTTAAGCGTTTGCAATAAGTCTAAAGCTTCTTGAATTTCTTGTTTAACAAATTCACCTTTGTTTGTACTACGGGCTAAGTTTACCGAACCTTTAGCAGAAATCTGATTGGCATCAAAAGTATTGCCACTACCAAGGGTAACGTTACCAAAAGATTGAGATTGTTGGTTTCTACTTGAAGGTGTTACACCTGCTGGAGAATTTAAAGCTGTAGCTAGTTGAGATTGCAGGGCAATTTTTTCTTCTGGAGTAAAGGTTTTAATGATATCTAGAACATCTTCAACTGTGTATTTTGGCATGGTAAAGTAAGTCAAAAGTTAAAAGTTAAAAGTTAAAAAATTAGACGTGGATAGCAGATGAATTTTGTGGTTCAACAAAAGTTCTATTGCTCTCCTATTTAAGAAGGGATGAGAAGATCTAAATCGATCCTAACGAAAAATCTTATTGCCCCCCTTTTGAAGGGGGGTTGGGGGATCTAAATTCGCTGCAAAACAACAAATCCATTTGCCGGAATGACAACATGAATCCACCCATTGCTAGAACCAATAGATCCGCCTAAATTACCGACACTATTTCCCCATAAGGTTCGGCATCGCTATTAAAAACTTCGCGCCAAGAACCATTGCCAAGACGAGAAGATTCGATCGCATATCCCGATCCAAAGGGATTATTATTCAGACTGGCAGCAATTAAAAATTCTTGGGAGTTGTCCCAGCGTCTAAATGCAATAACTCGGTTAGCATTGTGGACGTGGATGATGTCAATGTTGTGCGATCGCAATCCTGAATTGTTGAGTCGCAATCGAATGATATCCTGATAAAATCGAAACAATCGCTGTCCGTTGGTTTGCCGTTCGCCGAGTAAATCTTCGCGGTTGTTCATGAAATCGCGGTATCTGTAGGCTTTTTGCGCCCCAATTTCTTCACCCATGAGAAACATCGGCGTACCTGCACTCAACATTGTCACGCCACAAGCAAAGTGACAGCGTGCCTCAGCAAAGCGCCGCGTCTCGCCAATTAAGGGTGCAGAGTTCACCGCTGCTACAATCGTGCGCCGAGATTCAACGCGATGACCACCTTCGTCGTAATATGAGTTACCCGCTTCGTCGTGGGATTCGTGGTAGACAACTTTGTGACTGCCAGATGCTGCTAACGCGCCTGCAAAATAATCCATTGCTAGCGGATCGTTGTCACCATAGCCAGCTGTGGGAATTAATTTGGCATATTCTCTTCCAGCGCTGGCATCGCCGACTAAATTATGGTAAAAACTGGAATACCAAGCCGCATCAAACCCCAAACCACCATTTTCAGTTGACTCGGTGACTCGATCCCAATCAGAATGATCCTCCGCCATCAACATCACATCTGGGCGGATCAGCTTCAACGTCCGACACCATTCTCGCAGGAATTTAGCCCCAAAAACATTAACGTTTCCTAACGGTCTACCATCGGCATGTAGTACGTTATACGAATGCATCGAAGTTGTTTGATCGACGCGGAAACCGTCAACATGAAACTCTTCTAATAGCGTCGCAGCACTGCTGATAAACATCTTCCGTACCATCTCTTCATGAAAGCGGGGAGAAAAGCCGGTAGACATGTTGTCTACATATCCGCCTTCTGGGAAGTGCCTGCCGTCCGAGTAGAAATAGTTGCTGGAGTTGCCTTCGTACCAGTAATAAATGTTTTGTTCGGGAATGTCCGAATCGTAAGCCCATTGGGCGCGTCCGGCATCTGGAGAGTAGTGGTTATAGACCACATCCATAATTACAGCAATACCGTTACGATGGCACTCGCGAACGAAATGCTTTAATTGGTCGCGACCACCCGCGCTGTATTCTAAAGCAAAGTAGTGGGATGTTTCGTAACCCCAATTTTGCTCGTCTCTAAATTCAGACATGGGCAGTAATTCAACCGCATTGACACCCAAATCAACTAAGTAGGGCAGCAGTTGTATAGCATCGGCAAAATTACCAGGTCGATTCGTACCGTATCCCAACGCACCAACATGCAGTTCGTAGATAACGAGATCTTCAACGCGACGGGGAAGGGGACGATTAGGATTAAATTCGTTTTGCCAAAACTCTGCTTCAGAGGTAAATTCTTGTGAAGATGACGTAATGCTATCTCCAGGTTGCATCAAAACGCGATCGGGATCGACAACCACCGAACAACTCACCGAACCATCGAGTTCGCGGTAATCGCCAGTATAAGCTGCGCCGTTGGGATTGATATTTCCTTGCCCTATCTGACAGCGGGAATATAAATCTGTTTTGTATTCTACTCTGCCACTCTGTTTCGTAATCCGATACATATAGGGCAGATGGTCGAAATTAGAAAAATTAGCCAGGGCGGAATTAGCAATATTTGTTAGCCAAATGCCGTTATTTTGTCGAGACAAAGCCAGAGTACTGCGAGAGGAGTCGATACCAGAACCGTCATCACCTATGTAACCGCTAGTGCCACCAAAAACTACTTCCACATTCTGAGCGTTAGGCGACCAAACGGCAAATTGAATCGCTGGTTGGGGAGCATCGTTATAGTATTTTTGCGCTCCCAGAAGACGGGAATGGGTGAGGTAATAGCTTTCTGGTTGCGGTTTACCGCTGTCAGGTTGTAGTGTAAAACTGCGGTAGCGATCGCTCGAATTACTATCGTTAATCTCAGTGGCAATGCCCCACCGATCTGCGCCTGCTGAACTATCTAAAATTACACCCCAACGAAATAACCAACCAACTTGCGAATCATCTAACTCAACTGTTGTTGTAAAGCAGGGACAACCATCTTCACCAATAGCCTGTTGCATGGGGATAGTCGTCCACTGCTCCGAATAACGTCCGTTGCCGTCCCAGTTACCAGTTAAGCGGACGTTGGCAAAAATCTCTCTTCTTAATCCCGTGCAATATGTAAATTGAATGGTAGGCATAGCAAAACTCTTGTTAACGTCTTTATGTTTTTCTTTCGCTGTCGAGCATAGCCATCTGTCCGGCATCGTAGCGATCGCCCGCCACCGCAGTTGTTGGTACTGCCTTTTCGATTCGAGCGAGATCTGCCACAGACAGCTCTATTTCCAACGCACCCAGCGCCTCAGCAAGGCGATCGCGCCGACGCGCCCCAACTAGGGGAATAATGTCCGATCCTTGCGCTAAAACCCAGGCGATCGCGACTTGAGCCACTGTCGCCCCTTTCTCGTGGGCGATCGCCCGTAACGCCTCGACGAGGGCGAGGTTGCAATCTAGATTTGCACCCGTAAAGCGGGGCAGGTGGGCGCGGAAATCGCGGGCTGTTGCCGATCGCTCTTTCGACCAGTGACCGCTCAAAAGACCGCGCGACAGGACTCCATAGGCAGTAATTGCGATGCCGAGTTCGCGAGCTGTCGGCAGAATCTCAGTTTCAATGCCGCGACTGAGGAGCGAATATTCAATTTGCAGCCAGCTAATCGGGTGAACGGCTTGGGCGCGGCGCAGGGTTTCGGCTCCTGCTTCTGAAAGCCCGATATGGCGCACGTAGCCCGCTTTAAGCATTTCGGCGATCGCGCCGACTGTCTCTTCAATCGGTACTGTATGGTCTATCCGCGCTGGTTGGTAAAGATCGATGTAGTCAGTTCCCAGCCGTTTGAGCGTGTAGGCGAGGAAGTTTTTCACGGCGGCGGGACGGCAATCAACACCAATAAAACCACCGTTAGGCGATCGCATCGCCCCGAATTTGACAGCGATAAAGGCATCTTCACGCCTGCGACCTTTCAGGGCTTCGCGCAAAAGCATCTCATTATGACCCGATCCGTAGAAGTCTCCTGTATCCAATAACGTAATTCCAGCTGCGATCGCATCGTGTATGGTTGCGATACTTTCAGCTTGGTCAGCGGGACCGTAGAAGTCTGACATCCCCATTAGCCCTAGACCGAGAGCAGAGACATTGGAACCGTTGTTGCCGAGAGTGCGTGTCTGCATAATTTTGTGTCAAAAAGCAATAATAGAAGGACACAATATCACAAGCATTTCGTTCAATCCATTGGATGCTTCTGGAGAAAAGCCAGGGCAGCTTGTCCAACTTCTACAGGATTCATGCTTTGCATCCCGTGAGTTGCATTCATGATGCCGCACCGTTCGGCTTGCGGCAGCCAGTCCATCAGAAACTGCTGTGTTTCGCGAAAACCAGGCATCGCCGCTTCACTGTCCAATCCCATCGCCGCTAAGATTGGCATAGTTGGTTTTTTCTCGACTAGCCGATCTGCCTCTGACATTCTGAATCCCCAATTGGAAATTGCCGGGAAATCAATTGTGAAAGCGATATTGGCATCAACAGCAACTCTGTCCCATACATCAATTGGATTTGTCAGATCGACAGCACTCAAAAAACTGTGTCCGCAGACATCTACCATGTAGCGCTGAGCCGCACCCAGGCGATCGCCAGCTTTAAACAGATCCATCGCTCGGTTAAAGGCATTCACGTTTGCTTCAACTGCCTCTGGAGCTTCTCTCGGCAAGTATGGTTCGAGCAGGATGGCAGAATGTACCATCTCAGGATAGGAAAGCATGAATTGAAAGCCAATCACACCACCAAAGGAAAAAGCTAGAATATGTGTTTTTTCAATCCCTAAATGCTCCAGCAATTGTTTAGCGTGTTCTGCGCCTTCTTCAATACTCAAACTATCTTTTTCTAGCGTGCTGCCGTTATAGCCAGCTCTGTAGTAGCTAATAAACTGGTATTTTTCAAACAACTGGGGATAAAATTGCAGTGGCGTAATCAGGCTGTCAGCAATATTCGTGCCGTGAATGCAAAGTACGGGTTCGCCACTTCCCACCAGCGCATATCTGAGTTCGGCATTTTTGACTTTCGCCCGTTGGTTATGCTCGATTGACCAATCGCGACCGATATACATTTATTGTCTCCTACGAAGATACTAAATTGCTTGTAAAAGGAATGCAGATGGTAATTGGTAGTTGGTAGTTGGTAATTACGCAACGTGTAACTGTCTCTTGCTCTTGTTCCCCCCGTTCTCAAGGGGAGCCACTTGCGTGGGCGGGTTTCCCGACTTGAGCAAAGTGGCGTGGGTTAGGAGGGATCTCTTCGTGAGTGGTGTAGTTTGTCGATCCCCCAACCCCCTTAAAAAGGGGGCTAAGAAAAAAGTCGCACGCGAGGTTAATTGGTAATGGGTAGTTGGTAGTTGGTAGTTGTCCCCCTGCTCCCTTGTCCCCCTTGTCCCCCTTTGCCCCCTAATCCCCACTCCCTCCGGTCGCGGGGTCCCCAAGTTCCCCCTTGTCCCCCTCAGCTCCCTCAGCTCCCTCAGCTCTCTTCTCCCTGCTCCCATTTCTAAGCTGTTAGCACTTGCCGTAGCACGTCGTCCATTGCCTGTCTGTCTTGCTCGGTTAGGGAGAATGTGGTCAAGTGTCCGCCGATGCTGTTAACTTCCCAGTATTTAGCGTTGGGAATCCTTTCAGCGTCACGCTGGCATTCTTCCGGCGGAAACATGCGATCGCCAGTGAAAGCAACTACAAACATTTGTGCTTTAATGCGGCTGAGTGCGGCGGACAAGTCACCACCAGCACTGGGGTCTGCGGCGCGGGTCTTGCGCGATTGATTCACCAAATTGTTGGGGTCTTGGGGCAGCATAAAGGCTTCCCAGAAGCGAGAAACGAAATCATCCATAGAAGCGAAGCCGATCGCCCGCCAGACTTCTTCGCCTTCACGGTAGAATCCCAGAGGTGGTAATGTCAGCGCCATGACGTGTGCTTGACGGCGCAATCCAGCTTGTACGGCTTGAGGATCGGTGTAAAAGCCGTTGTTCCAAGCTGGATCGGCTAAGATCGGTTCCTCAATTGCCGTGCGCAACCACAAAAGAGTCCACGGAGAAGGCTTGGGAGCGCCTGCGATCGAAGCCGCACGCTTGACCATGTGGGGAAAGCGAACCGCCCACTCATAAGTTTGCAACGCACCGACAGACCAGCCGAGGACTAAATACAGTTCGTCGATGCCGAATTTTTCAGTGACGAGCCGATGTTGAGCGATAACATCATCAGCGATGTGAGTTTGCGGGAAACCACCGCGATCGAATGGTGGAGCTGTGTTGCTGGGCGAGGAAGAGACACCGTTGCCTAACAACCCAGGTAAGATGATAAAGTATTTGCGCGGGTCGAGCGGACGATCTTCGCCAATATAGATTTCTAGAGCTTCTGGCGCTCCGCCCAAAAAATGTGGAAACAAAATCGCATTGTCTTTGGCTGCGTTCAATTTACCGTGGGTTTTATACGCTAGTTTGGCGTTAGAAAGGATGAATCCAGTTGATAGTTGGAAGTCACCTAAATCGAAAATTTCTGTTTGTGATTGTTCTGGCATATTTACCTCTGTTGTTTAATAAAATCTGCGACTCTTTCGCCGATCGCGACGATTGTTGTATGAGGGTTGGATGAGGGGATGGCAGGCATGACGGAAGCATCTGCGATGCGCAATCCTTCCACGCCGTAAACTTTGAGTTGCGTGTCTACAACTGCCATGCGATCGACACCCATTTTGCAAGATCCTACGTAGTGGTAGTAGGAACCGACATTGTTAATCACCCAATCTCTAAGTGCTGCTTCGCTGTTGACTTCTGGACCTGGATTGATTTCTGTCAAACCTAACTTAGTAAAGGCTTGAGTTTGATAAATCTGACGTGCTATTTTTACCATCTCGACCATGCGATCGATGTCTGATGTTTCTGCGCCATAATTGGCGTTAATCAGCGGATTAGCCATCGGATCGCTACTTGCCAAACGCACCCAGCCACGCGATAGCGGACGCACTAAACCAGGTAGTGCCAAAATGATTCTCGGATCGACTAACTGGCTGACTGGCGCAATTGGTTGATTTGTTTGCAGACGTTGGATGACGTTACCGAAAAATGATTCGCCAAATGGGGCGCGATGCACCAAACAAATTTCTAAGTCGGGAACCAGCATCGACGGTTCAGATTTCCAAAATAAGGCAACTTCGGTCATATTGCCTTTGGGATCGGCTCCTGGTTCGGACATCATGCCCATAGGTCCGATAATCAGCGGATGGTCGTGAAAATTTTCTCCTACACCTGGTAAATCGACTACTGTAGGTATGTTGAATTGTTGCAGTTGTTCGGGATTGCCAATGCCTGAAAGCAGCAATAATTTTGGCGATTGAATTGCCCCTGCACAAACAATAACTTCGCGATCGGCTCTGGCAGTCTTTAAAACTCCGTCCTGTTGATATTCAACTCCTACACAACGATTGTTTTCTATTAATAGTTTTGTTGCTTGGGAATTGCTACTTAAAGTAACGTTAGAACGAGCTAAAGCTGGTTCTAAATAGGCAGTTCTGACTCCAGCACGTTTACCATTTTTAATATCGACGTGATGCCAACCAACACCAAAATCCTCGGCATTAAAATCTTTGACGTAAGGATATCCTAGTTCTACACAGGCATCGATAAAAGTTTGTGAAGCTGGATTGCCTTCGTATTTGGCATCAATGATATTAATTGGACCACCTTTACCCGCAGTAGGGTTGGTGTCGTCTTCCTGATTTTCGAGTTTTTGAAAATAAGGCAGCACGTCTTTGAAAGACCAGCCAGCACAACCATTGTAAGCCCAATCATCAAAATCGGCGGCTTTACCTCTGGTATGAATCATGTGATAAATATTGGAAGTTCCGCCGATCAGTTTGCCAGCCGCAGAATAGATTTGTCTGTTAGCTAATCCAGGCTGGGGAACGCTCATGTAAGCCCAATCGATTTCGGTCAATAACAATTCATTCCAACGATAGGGAACGTCAATAGCTTCCCAATTTTGAGTTCCGCCAGCTTCCAAAATTAAGACTTTAGCATCAGCAAGTTCACTCAAACGATAGGCAACGGTTGCACCTGCTGCGCCCGAACCGACAACAATATAATCAAAAGTTTCTGTCACGATCGCCCCCCATTCATTAATTTTTGTTTTTAGTTTTGCTAAACTACCGAGTGGCAATAATTAAATCGGCTGCTTTTTCACCAATAGCGATGGTAGGAGCATTCGTATTCCCGCTCGTAATTGTGGGCATAATCGAAGCATCTGCAACCCGCAATCCTTCTACTCCATAAACTTGCAGTCGAGAATTAACAACGGCATCGCGATCGCTTCCCATTTTGCAAGTCCCAACTGGATGCCAGACAGTAGAAGCAACTTGTCGAATATAGGTGCTTAATTCTGCTTTGCTGGTGACAGAAATTCCTGGGGCTAATTCTTCACCGCGAAACTCATCAAAAGCACGAGTATTCACTAATTCTCTCGATAATTCAATTCCTCGAATTAACACATCGAGATCGGCTTCAGATTGCAAGTAATTAGGACGCAAAACAGCTAAATCTTGAGGATTGTTAGATCTTAAAGAAACAGTACCTCGACTTTGCGGCTGCACTAAAATTGGTGCGAAAGTAAAGCCAGGACCATCGACTCGATACTGAGGTTCTAAAAATTGTACGGGTCCAAAAAAGAATTGCAAATCGGGTGAGTTCGTACTGCGATCGATGTCGCTGCTGGTATAAGTAAATAAACCTGCTTCGGAAAGCAGATTAGGTACGGGTTGTTCTTGCTTGCAGCTATAGCCAACTCCAAATAGCAAATGATCTTGCAGATTTTTGCCAACTCCAGGTAAGTCAACTACCAGAGGAATACTATGAGCTTGCAAATGTTCGGCGGCTCCAATACCGGAAAGCATTAATAATTTCGGAGATTCAAATGCACCACAACTAAGAATTACTTCCGCTTCGGCTTTAACTTGGTGAATTTTGCCGTCTTGCAGATATTCCAAGCCAATAACTCGCTGTTTAGCAAATAAAAGTCGGGTGACTTGCGCGTTAACTTCTACTGCAAAATTGGGATGTCCGAGAATTGGTCTGAGAAAAGCAACAGCCGTACTGCAACGCCGATCATCTTGCGTGCGAGTCGATTGATAGAAAAATGCGCCATTTTCCTGTTGTGCGCCGTTGCAGTCCCAGTCATTACCCCCATAACCCAATTCCATCGCTGCTGACACGAAAGCCTGGGATACAGGTGCGGGATTGCGATAGTTAATGACGTGTAAAGGTCCGCCTACACCTCGATATTCCGAGGCTCCACCTTCATAATCTTCCGATTTTTTGAAATAGGGTAAGATTTCTTGGTAACTCCAACCTTCGTTACCTAAATATTTCCAGCGATCGTAGTCGCGACGATTGCCCCGAATGTACATCATGGCATTGATTGAGGTTCCGCCACCCAAAACTTTGCCTTGCGCGATGGAGATTTGGCGATCGCCTAAACCTGGTTCTGGTTCGGTTGAGTAACCCCAATCTGCATTAGAACCCCACAGAGAAGTCATCGACTGCATATCTGTGTTGTGGATAGCGGGGTTGCTATCTGGACTGCCTGCTTCTAGTAACAGAACGCTACAACCCAGATTTTTCATCAGTCGGTAGGCAATGACACAACCAGCCGCGCCAGCACCTACAATAATGTAATCAAATGTACGTTCAAAATTCATTGACTAGTCCACCTTTTTTACCGGTTTAGAAACTCATCAATCTCTTTTTGGGATAAACTATCAATGACATTGGCAGCGAGATATTCCAGATAGTATTTGCCCCACATTGTTTCCCACAAACTAAATGTCAAATCGAAATTTTCCCCTAATTTATTCGCTAAATAAATTTCAAGTTCCCAAACAGTGTCGTCGAATTCTTGCTCGGTGAACTTATAACCTGCTTGCGCTGCATATGTCAAAACTTCTAGTTTAGGAAGAGTTTTTAATTTGGTTTGCAATTCGGACTGGTGGACGAGTTTTTGTAAAAAATTAACGACTTCTATTCTTGCCATAGGATTTTGACGAGTTTAAAAACTTAGTTAAGAAACTGTTTTAGTTCTGCCTCAGAAAAAGCCTGAAATAATTCTTCAACTACATAGTGCAGGCGAGACTTGCCCCACATTTTCCGCCATAAACTACTATTAGCGCCGATCGCTTCACCCATTCTCTCTGTAATAATCTGAGCTTCCATACCTCCAATAACCTCAGCTAATTCCTCACCATTAAAGCTGTAACCCAAACTTTTAGCGTGAAAAATAACTTCGGGTAAGTTTTTCTGCTCGAATTTTTCTAGCAATTTTGTATCGCTATGACAAACTCTAAAAAAATCAATTACACTTGCTTTCGACATAAACATAATCTCCTCTAACGAAAATCTGGACCAATAATCCAGTTTTCACTTGTCACCATACTATGAACGTAATTAGTTTCAAAAAGATGCCCAAATTCCGGTAGAATTAGATTTTCATATTCTGGCGAATTCAAAGCTTTCTCAAGAGAAGATAAATCATCAAACCAAAGTTGCGATACACAGTCGAGAATAGACTCACCGATCGCGTAAAAACTATCGCGAACGTGGCATTGAAGATAGCGTTGCAAACCTGGAATTTTCATAACTTTAGCAGCATGACCGTGCAACATAGTTTGGCGAAACTCTGCTAATGGCATTCCAGCTTTTCGCTTCACCATAATCAAAAGCTTGATGCGCTTAGAATCTCTTTGTAGCGGTTCGCCTTCCATTAAAACGTGAGCTGTAGTATCTAGCCCAACCGTCCGCCAAAATGCTGCCCAGTTTGGTTCATCTCGTCGCGCTCCTTCGATAAACTCTTTAGACTGAAGCGAAGCAATTTGTTCTGCTTCATTTTCTAACCAAATTTCAGCAACACCACTAAAAAGCGGATCTACTGGCTCGGCTCCAAAAGGAATTCTGAGATCGATTAAATACCTTCTAATTTGAGGAATTTTGCTGGCATAATTTACCGCATGAATGTTAATCCAATAGTCTTGAAAATCTTTCTCACTCATCCCTGGTCTGGGATGGGCAAATATTAATTGGTGAATCATGGTGAAGAAAGGGTGTGGGGTGTAGGGTGTGGGGTGTGATGGGGAGAATTCAGAATTAATTTTGAATTTTGAATTTTGAATTTTGAATTGCTCCCCCAGCTCTCTTCTCCCTAGCCGATCGCTCCTGGGACTTCATTACTAATGACAAGATCGATCAGGAAAGGACCGTTGTGGAACAGAGCTTGAGCGATCGCGGGTTTGATCTGCTCTGGTGTTTCCACGCGCACGGCTTGTACTCCCATCGCCCGTGCTAGCTCGTCAAACCGCAGATCGGGATGACATAAATCGAAAGATGCAGGAAATTCGGCTTGCGGAAGCTGCTGTTCTTGCCAATACTGCAAAATATTCAACTTTAGAATGCGATAGCTGCGATTGTTGCAAATGACAAATTTAGCATCGATATTGTGGTGAGCAGCCGTCCACAATGCTTGGATCGTGTACATTGCGCCACCATCACCCGAAAAACCAATCGCCGTTTTATCGGGATGGGCGAGCTTAATCCCAATTGCACCAGGAATACCCACACCGAGAGAACCACCCCGCGTCTGAAAATAATGCCCCAGCGTCGTTGGTGGAATGTAGCGACACAGCTCTTCAGAATGAGTAATAGCCTCATCGAAGACGATCGCGTTTGGTGGTAAATGTCTGGCGAGTTCCTCAGCAAACTGTGATAAATGCAGAGGTACTATGTCATGCACAGCTTTGTCAGCTTCAAACTGTTCCGTCATGTGCTGCTTTTTCGTTTCAGCAATTTGGGCAATTCTTTGACCGACTAGCCGCTTTTGCTCGGCAGTCATTATTTTTTCTAATTCAGCACCCAATTTAGCAAGGGTCATTTTCGGATCGCTGACTATACCGAGATCTACAGGGAAATTTTTAGCAATTTCGTAAGCATTCAGATCGATATGAATGATTTTTGTATTAGGTGCAAACGCACCGGATAATGCAGGAAAGACTTCGGGGAAAACATATGTACCGCAGATCAGCACGACATCAGCTTGAGATGTAATGCGACTGCTGACTTCGCCAAACATATGACCTAGCAAGCCACCAAACAACGGATGGGTTGCACTCATATTCGGTTCCGATGAATCCGAACCCCAGACTTGAGCGCCAATTAGTTCCGCAACGCGGGTTAATTCTGCTTGAGCGTCGGAATAAGCTATACCATCACCAACGATCATCAGTGGTTTGGATGCTGTAGCCAGCATTGACGCTGCTTTCGCGATCGCCTCCGGTTCGGGAGCAACTCGCGTAATGGGGATCGAGGTGGGAACGACTTCTTCCTCATTTGGCGCATCCAACACATCCATTGGCAGAGAGACAAAAACCGGACCCATCGGTGGCGTAGCGGCAATTTTGATCGCTCGACGCAATACCCGCAGCAGCGAACTCGGATGAACGACCCTAGTTGCCCATTTAGTGACAGGCTTTGCCATACTTACTAAGTCTGCTGCCATCTGCGCATCCATCGCATCATATTGGATGCCAGATTCACCCGCCAGTACCACTAGCGGCGCATGACCGCGCATTGCTTGATACAACATTCCGATCCCATTACCCAGACCAACGCCACTATGCAGTTGCACGACAGTAGGCTTTTTAGTAGAGCGAGCGTAGCCATCAGCAGCCGCTACCGCGATCGTTTCTTGTAAGGCAAGAATGTATTCAAATTCTGGATAATAATCGCTGAGTGCATCGAGAAACCCCTCTTCAGATGTACCGGGGTTGCCGAACATGTAGCGGATACCATCAGCAAGTAATTGCTCGATAATTGCAAATCTACCGTTTCTTTTTTCCATGATTTTTTCCTTTTAGAGAGGGAGCAGGGAGCAGTGACCAGTAACCTGTAATTTCTCCCTTGTCTCCCTTGTCTCCCTTGTCTCCCTTGTCTCCCTTGTCCTCTTCCACTACCAGCCGTACCGTCTTAATCCCTTTTCCAAAACCTCTACCAACCGTTGACCAGTTGCATAGGAGTCTGGGGTGGAACGACCTGTGACGAAGGGGTAATCGACAATGACTGAAACTTCATGCCCGACGTTACCGTGGAATTGCCCTTCTGGTCCCGTAGCATCGCGCAGAATGTACTCTAGTGGATAGAACGGAGGACCGAAGTTAATATCACCTAAGTTAGGATTGACGTTCGCTCCCATAAATCCCGTACCGTCTTTGTAGTCATATTCCAAACAATGACCTGTAACGTGCTTGCCCCAGATAATGCTTTTGCGATCGTTGATGTCGCGGGCAAAGGCAAGGCAGGGAACGCCATAACATTCGGCAGCAATGGGTTTATCCATTTGATAGAAGTTGAGGATCAAATCGTGGACTCTTTGGTTGTTGACCAAATCCACCAGAGGACCGCTACCACCAACGATTAACATCGAATCGTATTGACTTAAATCTTTGGCGCGGATTTCCTCAAGTCTGCGGTAGTAGGCTTCCATTTCCCGCAGAAATTTAGGAGAACTCCAATAAGGTCTTTCAGGTAGCCAATCTCTCAAGCTGATTGGATTATTTAAGCGGGGGTTATTGGGGTCGTCTATAGCGCGGACTTTCTCTGCCATTTCTTGAGAAACGACAGGGCGACCTAAAGGCGGATCGACGAATGTAGCATCCATGCTAGGGGTGAGGGCTACAGGTCTTTTGCCTGTTGGCGTTGCAAAGTCCACTTGATACCCAGCAGCATCGAAGGTTTCTAGGGGACCGATCAATTCTTCGCCCCAGTAACCCCATTCCGATAGAATAATCAAAATCTTTCTAGTCATTGGAACCTCTTTTGGTAATTGGTAATTGGTAATTGGTAATTGGTAGTTGGTAATTGGTTGTAGGGGCGAGTTTGTTCCTAGATTTCTGTACCACACAAGTTATTTGTTAGGTAAAACCGCCCGCACATTAGTGCGTAGTTAATTCCGAATTCCGAATTCCGTAGCTTGCTTCCCCGCAGGGGTATTCCGAATTCTGCTTGATTTGAGTCGCGATCGCATCGATAAATGCGTGAACATCATGTCCTGCTCGTCCCGTTACCATGTCGCCGTCGATCGCAATATTTTTGGGGTCGTTTGGCTCGGAATTAGCAGGGGGTGGTACGTAAATTGCACCTGCATTCGTGATGTCTGCTAAGACAACTTCGTGACAAATCACTCGTCGTCCTTTCAGTAGCTCTGGCATTGGTGTAAGCAACCATAACCCGTGGCACAGCAGCCCTTTGATGATTTTGGGATTCGCCATTGCTTTAGCGAAGAATTGGACTGCTGGAGCGGTGCGAGTCTGTTCTGGACTGATTTGTTGTCCTTGTGGGGGTTGAAAGTAGCGCAGGCGGACGCTGGTGTAATTTGCAGCCATGATGACAGCTGCATATTCATTGAGATCTACGTTTTGAAAGTCTATGTTGACTTCTAATGTTGCAAGGGGCGCTTCCTGTCTATTGATCCGATCTGCTACTTCTACGCTATCGACATCAGCGGCAAAGCGAACGCTGGGCTGTTCCCATAGCCGAGACATCAAATCTACGGTTGCACCTAGTTCGGCAAAGCGTGTTTGATATGCTTCAATCTCGTAGGGAATGTATTCAGTTTCAACCAGTACGGCGATTTTCTTGCCTTCAAGCATTCTCGCGGTCATGTGTTTGCTCCTACGCGCTTAAAGGCTTCAGTTGTACGACGATTTCTGCTTCCGAACCGAGTTGAAATTCTTTTTCGCTCAGATTAATTCGGAAGTTATCGGGATCGATATCATCGCGATCGCTACCATCAATGCTGATGCGGCTAACTTGCAAGCTATGAGGTCTGACAAAATCAGGTAAGACATTAATCGAGCGCTGCCGACAATTTTTATTCGGTTTGAAGTAAAGGCAGAAAGGTTGTTTCGTGACGTAAGAACTCACGTATATATGAGCTAAATAATTTAGCTCGAAGGCATGGTAGCCGGAGATCGCGTGTCCGCCTTTATTCCCATAACCACCTTGAATTATGGGCATTCCGCTTTCGGTGACTCGGAAAAAGATCCCTTTGCTGTCTTGATCGAGGAAGAATAAATTCCAGAAAGCGGCTGTCTCTTGCGCGAGTTCTAAATACTTTTGCTTTTGCGTCTCATCTTCATTACTGCAACCATGCAGAATTAAGTAGGCTAGGAGAGCCTGTTCTTGTTGCCAAAAGTCTTTTGTGTTGCTCCAAGGGAATTCTAATGGAAATCCGTTGCTGGGATGGCGCTCTACAGTATCAAAAATTCCGCCTCGGAATAGATCGACACCAATCTCAGCCATTGTCGAACCTAATTTATCTGCAAGCTTCATCAACTTATCGGCAAACTGTTTTGTTGGCTCTGCCGCTTCTGGATTTTCAGCTACAGATTTATCAGCTGTAAAGTAGTAGTAATTAGCAACGCGAGTCAGGTTCCAAGCAATCTTTAAGTTATGTCCGATCACGGCACGATTTTGCTGCCAGCGCCAAGATTGATCTGGTTGCCAGTTGCGGAAAAACCTCTCGTTCACAAATGGTATGCTCGAATCTGGATCGGGAAACTGCTCGATGATAATCGTGCTGGTCGTGTGGAGAATCTTTTTGCAGATATTTAAAAACTTCTGAAGTTCTTCAAAGTTGCCACAAGTTCTTGGCAATGGCTCAAGAGCTAAGATCAGATTGACCAAATAAGCTGGAATATGGTCTCCAATGGAATTCCAATTTTTCCTCGCTTGATTGTCACCTAACGCCTCATTATCCCAACTTAGGGTTGCATAATCGAGGTGTGAGAAGTAATCTCCAAAAGCATTCTCGCCATACTTCGATTCAAAATCTAGATAGTAATCGTTAAAGGTACGAATTGTTCGTTGAATATCATCTAGTACTTCCCAGTCGAGAGTAATTCGATAGTATTGGGCTAATCCAGCTAAGGCATATATTTGTTCGTAGAGCGGAATTGTGTTGAGATCGTCACTATTTTGCGATGTCATGTACAGTTGATAGCTGTAATCTGTCTTGCGCTTACCAGATGCCCAAAAACAATGTTTGCCATCGCTAGTTAAGCCGCGAAAAGTTTCTCTTTGATACTGAACTCCCGCACGCGCCGCTGATAAATAGCTTTCGCATCCAGTGAGTAAGTAAGCAGAAGAGAGACCGTAGATCAATCGCGATAGCGTCGAACTTTCTTGCAGGTTATCATCGGTACGCAAACCGATAATGTTTAAGTTAGTCTGATACAGTTTGAAATCATCAATTTCATAAGTCATCTTATTTGGAAATAAGAAACCTAACCAAGTATCAGCTAAACGAGCAATTTGAACCAACCACCAATGCGTTTGCTCGAATAGGAATTTGCCGTCAGGAGCATGTAAGATATTAATAATTCGCGCATCGAGGCGGCGATTGGGATCGTCTTCAAGATAAACTCCTTGAACGGCAACTAAGCGACCGCGTTGAATATATTTTTTGACTAACTGTGACGGACTCCAAGCAAAGCCTTCTGGAGTTGGATAGCGATCGCGGTTAATTCCATCTAAATTTTGTACAAACTGAAATTGGGTTTCTCTACCTACATTGACGACGAGTTCGTCACCACTTCTACATTTAATATGAAAGGCAGCTTCTTGCTCTCTGATTTCAGTCACGTTACCCATTAGGGTCGTACTAATTGTAAACTGTCTCATTGTTTTTTTCCTCGAATTAGGGCTGATTGCATCATCTCAACCTTCAAAAATGTATCGATATTTCAACTTTGCGATCGATATAATGCAGAAATCACAAACTACTATTCGCAAAATCATCAATTTTTTTCAAATCAGAGCATTAACTGAAGAAATTGTTAAGTAGAACTATGTTTTAAAGTTCCGCTCGTTTGACTACATTACATTGGTCGATCGCCCTTGCTCTATTTGTTCTATGTTTACTAGTTTATGCAAGATAAACTCGAACATCAATGGACATTTTTTTTGTACAATTGGACATTTTTTATGAAAAAGATTAGCAGATCGATTCGATATTTTATACTTGTGGCTTCTCTTCACTCAATCTCGCTAAAATTATGCAATTGAAAGATTAATTTACATTCAAATCTTTGAGTGCAAATAATCAGTAGGGTGGGCATTGCCTACTCTACTTGTGACTTCAATTAGCTAAAATTATGTAAGTGAAAGATTAATTTACATTCAAATCTTTGAGTGCAAATAATCAGTAGGGTGAGCGTTGCCCACCCTACTTTTGACTGTTAACTTTTGACTGTTAACTTTTATGCTAGCCGCGATACATAACTCGCCATGCCTGGGGGGTTGTGCCGTTCAGTCGTCGAAATAGGCGACTGAAATAACCCGCATCACAATAGCCAACTGCTTCGGCAATTTGAATTACAGCCAGATCGGTTTCTAAAAGCAAGCGACGAGCTTCTGTCATCCGACGTTCGACAATCCAACTTAGTACAGTTTTACCAGTCTCTCGACGAATCATATCAGTGAGATAAGCAGGAGAAAGGTTAACCTCTTTAGCCACTTCTTGCAGTCCGATGGAGTTGCGATAATTAGCATCAATGAAGCACAAAACTTGTTTTACTATGGGGCGAGCTTGCGGCGAAGATTTTTTTGATTCAGGTAGTTCAGATGCAGCGAGTCTAGCAGTTTCTATCAGTAATAGAATTAACAGAGCGCGGGTTGCTTCAGTAGAACCAAATCCCCGATCGCAGAGTTCGCTTTTGAGTTGTCCCAGTAGAATTAACCAGCGCGATCGAATCTCAGTTGGAACGTAATAGTGTTTGGTTCGGGCATTTTCAGTTTGAACAAATGAGTTTAGCAGGCGATCGGGTAACATTAAGAGCATATCGGCTTCAGCGCGGGTAGGGTTAAGAGCTTCGGCACTAAAACCAACAACCCACTTAGTTGCATCATCGAGTCCACTCGGATCGTGAACCTCACCAGGAGCGAGTAAAAATAGATCTCCAGGTTTAGCCCAAATAGGGCGATCGCCTATTGAATACCAACCTTCACCCTCTTCAACAAAAAAAAGTTCAAAAAATGTATGAGAGTGAGGGCGTGATAATTGTGAATTTGAAGAGCCTGTAGAGTGAAATACTATTATGCTTTGTTGCTCGGGGTTTGTTCAGGTAAAGTCAGAGTCCGCAGTGGAATTGCAACGCGATTAGCTAACTGCATGACAAAATATGATATAAAGGCTACTCTACTTAATCACTACAGGCAGAGTTTGCTACTTTCCAGAATAATGCTTAGATATTTGCCAAGCTTTTCTAATGATTTGTAATAGAATTCTCACGAAAAAGAAGCTTTTAAAAAAAGTGTGTGCGTAGTTAAAGAAAAGTTATGTAGCAAATTTTACTACTTAAAAATCTCAATTCTTTATTAATAATTAAAATTAACTTTTTTGCGCATAATCGTTTTTTCTTGTCCATATACGTGTTGTTTGCGCTGTAAAACAACTATGTTAGCGTCAAGAATTGAGTGATACTTGCGCAAATATAGCCTTTGCCATAAGCGATCGTCGCTCTATTCCACTCTATTTCATGAGTTGAAATCGCTCGGGATCGGCAAATAGCCTTATCTTTTCGTGCATCAGTCTTACGATCTCATTACACGAGTGTTGTCCGATCGCTAAGAGCAAGCGATTTTACTTAGCTACTTTCGTTTTCAAAGCTTTGCACAACAACGGGTTTCAGTCTTTAAAGTAGTTTGACTTGTCAGTATAAAATATTGCATTTAATTTTAAAAATATAGTAGCAGAGGACAAAAAATCACCTTTGCTTGCATCAGATTCAGTATTCGTGACATGATGACTAATCGTTAAGAGTTTCCTGAAGGATCGGCAGCGTGAATTAGTTCTGGCTGATGAATCGGTGGACGCTCGATAATTTGAGCGGCTGAGGGGTGTTGTTGCTTTTCTAGCTTGCCTAACTTGACAGGGTTACCAGTTTCAATAGCGCGATCGAGGGCGCGGATAATGCGAATATCGTTTAAACCCTCAATCCCTGATGGCTCAGGATCTTTGTTTTGTAGTATGCAGTCAGCAAAATAAATTAATTCTGCGGCAAACTGATCGGTAGGTGGAAAAGTCCGTTCCTGAGTTTTACCATCGATTGTCAGGTAATGCGTTAGCGCTCCTTGAAAATCATAACCAGGATCTAGCCGCAAATCTCCTTTCGTACCAACGATTTGATAGCTCCCTACCGGAGCAGCACCGAAGCTACAAGTAAACGTCGCTAACCGATCTTCGGGAAACCGCAAAGTGACACTGTACATTTCTGCTACTTCCTGAAAGCGCGATTCTGGCTTGCTAGCCGCCACAGCGAAGACTTCAACTGGCTCGTCTTGAAATATGTAACGAGCGGCATTGATGCAGTAGATGCCCATGTCGTCTAGAACGCCACCACCCAAAGCTTTCTTGACGCGGACGTTTGCCTCTTCTACCTGCTGGGCAAACACCGAGCTAAAAAACCGTGGTTCGCCAATTTGTCCTGATTTCACAATTTCTACTGCTTGCATATTTGCAGGCTCGAAATGCAAGCGATAGGCAATCATCAGTTTGACATCACTATCTTGGCAAGCTGCAATCATTGCCTCGCAGTCTTGCTCCGTAACTGCCATTGGTTTTTCGCAGAGTACGTGTACCCCAGCTTTTGCCGCTCGCACGGTGTATTCTCGGTGCAGGTGGTTGGGTAAGCCAATATAGACAGCATCAACCTCACCACTCTCAAGGCAGCGATCGTACTCTGCATAAGAATAAGTTTTTTGCACCTGGTATTTTTTGCCCAATTCCTCCCGCTTAGTAGGATCGTCTGAAATCAGAGCCACTAATTCAGAATTTTCAGCATTAGCAAAGGCTGGTAGTACTGCAACTTGGGAAATCCACCCCAATCCAACTACGGCATAGCGAATTTTGCGCTGTTCGTTTGAGGCTGTCATGTGTTGCTCCTGGCTTGTGTCTATGTAATACAGTTGAGCGATCGCTACTTGAAGTAGATATTACTGCTCGTGCGCTCTCTACTCTCTATTTGTCAAACTATTCACAATTTTTCTCAACCACCCAACTATAGTAAAAAGCCAAGCAGATTCTTTCCTCTAGCCAATGGTGCGAGTTATTTTTCTCAAAGCTCTACCTAACGGATGAGTCCAGTATATATTTGCGGTCAAGACAGCGCCTCTAAAACTCCGATCTCCTCGGCTGAGCAGCGCCCAAGTTACTACGAATGGCGATCGCCTTGTTTTTGTTGCTCCAGCAACCGCAATCTATACTCATTCTGCTGCAACAACTTTCTAATAGCACTAGAAACAAGCAGTATTATCAATAGCTGAAGCTGCCAAGGAGCTAAAATCAAACTCAAAATCAAACTAACAACTGCAATGACAGCGGTAAGATATGCTATTTCACCTGGGCATTTTTGGCAAAGATAACCAGTAAAAAAACAAGTTGCTAATGGAATCAGAAAAATCAAATTCATAAGCTTCTACTTGTCGTTGTAAATCGGGAGTCGGAAATCGGGAATCGGGGAAGAGAGCAGAGGGACACAATCAAGTCACAAGTCACAAGTCGCGCATTCGCAAGTAAAACCCGCACTACTCCCTCAAGCAGCGATCGCCCGTCCAGGTAAAAACGGTCTGCGGAAGCGGTCTTCTAAACCGTCCCACTGCATAACTACCTGACTTCCCATCTGTTCTTGTTGCTTTGCCCACATCGAGATCAAGTCCATGCTGGAGTGGTCGATGTAAGCCAGCTTGTCTAAGTGAACGTGCAGTTCTTTTTGAGGTGGCAATTGTTCTAAAGCTGCTGCTAGTTTGGGCAACCGAATAAATGTTGCTGCTCCCTCTAAGTAGATATCGATTCGAGGGCGATCGTCGTCTCGTTGCATATGGATATTTAAGCGAGACATTTTGTACAGCAGTGTCATTGCTGTTAAGACGATGCCAATCAATACGCCTGAGAGCAAATCTGTGACAACAATGCCGATAAAGGTAGCGAAGAAAATGGCGAGGGGAGCTTTCCCGTAAAATTTCAACTTGCGAATGTGTTCGACCTCGATCAGTTTAATACCTGTTACCAACAGAATCGCCGCTAAGCTGGAGGTGGGAATCATCCGCAGCAAACCAGGGGCAGCAACGACTAAGATTAGTATCCAAACACCGTGCAGAATAGCAGATAATTTTGTTTTTCCGCCCGCTTCGACGTTTACCGAACTACGAGCAATTACCCCTGTCATTGGTAACGCCCCCAGTGCGCCGCAAATCATGTTGCCAATTCCCTGCGCTGAAAGTTCTTTATCAAAATCTGTTCTCTCACCTGAGTGCAGGCGGTCTACGGCAACAGCAGAGAGTAAACTTTCGGCACTGGCGATAAAGGCGATCGCTAGTGCTTCCAAAATCAGTGGTGCGTGCAGCAAGCGAAATAATCCAGCAGGTTGCGGTAATTGTACTGCTTCTAATAAATTGCCAGGGACGTTGACATACTGGATTGGCAGTCGTAGCGAAGTGGCGATCGCCGTGGTTAAAACTACACCAATTAATGCTCCGGGTAATAATCGTAAAGATTTGGGTTTAAACTTGTCCCACAGAATAATTGTGATAATGGTGGCGATCGCAATGAGTGCGGCAATATGATGGTTGCTGCTAGCAGGGGGTAAGATTGCTTTTTGAATTGAAGCGGGAATAGCAAGCAAATTATCTAACCCGTGGGTGTGAGGTTTTTCATCAATGGCAACATGGAATTGAGAGGCAAAAATTAACACGCCAATTCCTGCCAGCATTCCATAAATTACGGCTGGGGACATGGCACGAAAGATCTGCCCGAGTTTGAACGCTCCCGCCAGCCATTGCATGAAACCTGCTAATAGCAGCACTGGACCTAACATTTCGATTCCGTATTCTTGAATCAGTTCCGCAACGACCACTGCTAGTCCGGCAGCGGGTCCGCTTACCTGTAAGGGTGAACCGGAAAAAATATTGACCACTATCCCGCCGATAATGCCCGTAATTAAGCCCTTTGCTGGTGGTACTCCAGAGGCGATCGCGATCCCCATACACAAAGGTAAGGCGACGAGAAAGACGACGATTGAGGCAAGAAAATCATTGGTTGCAGAGCCGCGAATGAAAGCGCGTTTGTTTTTGATCCCTTCTCGAATTCTCATGCTTTCCTCCATTTATGACTCTATTTATGAATTGCATCGAGCGCTTTCTAGCAGCGATCGGACATCACCAACATCTTTTTCAGTTCCGCTGATTCGACTGGCTAAAATTAGTAAATGAATTCATTTGTGCATTTTGTTTGCAGTCGATCTTTTTTCTCGTTCTGCTCCGTTTTTCGTAGCACAGTTAACAAAAAATCGGATAAAGTAGAGTTGGACGGTCGAAAAAGATTTGATCTTTTGTTTTCTATTTTGTTTCAGACTTGTTTCATCACTAATATCAAATTGACCAAACCTCAAAATATTTTTACAAGCAGCACAAAGCTACCGTTCGCCTTTAGAACAGTTAACAGGATGCTTGCTTGCTAGTTACTAGCGATCGCCTCGATCTTAGCCAAGACAGGAACAATGCCAGCCATGATGAGCAGTTCAGCCACTCTTTTGATGATTTTGAGAGGCGAATCTCATCAAGATTTACTTATCTTAATGATAGAGTAACAACACCTAAATATTCAAGGATTTTTGTGAGTTTTGCATGAAGCTTGAATGAGAAAGTTCTCACGTTTATCTAAAACTGGCAGTAATCCAGGTGAAATTTGATGACAAACATTGCATAAAGAAAGCTATGAGATTTTTCAGCCATGCCGTCTTGTATCTTAACCAATAAAAGTGACAATTTCGTAACAAGTCAGGAGCTAAAAATTTGCGATTTAGGTTTAAATTGTTAATCAGCTAATATTATTTTTTCAAACTTCATCTATCGAAAGATAGGTAAGTTTAAATAAAAAAATCTCCTAGCTTTTCAGTCAAGGTGGGCATTGCCCACCCTACATTTGAATTTCATGAAGAATGTTGTGAAATCACTCTTCCACAGGGATAAGTCGCGATCGGTTGTTCTGTAGCAGCATCAGCCACCGCAGCCGGAATCTTATCTGTGGGCTGAGTTTTAGCAGCTAAGTAATCGGTGCGGAGTTGTTCTAGGATCTGTTCGCGGCGATCGTATAGGCGTTTCAGGGGACGCTGGGGACACTGGTTGAGAACGTATGCGGTAACGAGGGGAAGGGCGATCGTGCTGTCGGTATAACAGACAACTGTACTGGGAAGTTCTTCAGGATCGATTTTTCCCCAACTGACAGCTTCGCTGGGGGTAGCTCCAGATAAACCGCCAGTATCGGGACGCGCATCGGTAAACTGGATAAAGTAGTCGTGTCCCCGTTCTTCCAACCCTAGTACTTCGTGAAGTTGGGGTTGGGTTTGCAATAAGAAGTTTTTGGGACTACCACCACCAAGGATCAACGCCGCGCTTTTCCCTTCAGATTCTCTAGCAGAATAGGCGATCGCGGCTGTCTCATTTACATCTAGCGACGGATCGAGGATTAACTTCGATCCTTCCAAAGCCAAAGCTGCAACATTCATCCCAATCGAACTATCTCCAGGCGAAGAAGTGTAGATCGGTACGCCGCATTCATAAGCCGTCGCCAGCAAACAAGAATGTTTTACCCCAACTTGCTTTTCAACTTCACGGATGTATTTACCCAGCAAGTAGTGGAATTCTGCCGTTCCCATGCGTTTTTGGAAAGGTTCTGCTTGGAGGATCTTACGAATAAAAGCATCTGTTTCCAGCAGCACGTCATAACCGAACATAATATCGTAGATGCGAATCGTGCCTTCCTGACGCAACTTCACATCGTCTACAAACGGATTACCCTTATACAGTTCAAAACCTAAACCATAGTGCATGTCGTGATAGAGATTCGCACCAGTACTGATCGCCCAGTCGATAAAACCATGTCGAATTAGCGGCGCTAAGGCAGAAACTCCATATCCAGCAGGGGTCATAGCTCCTGATAAGCTTAAACCTACAGTGACACCCTCGCGAAACACTTCTCGACTCAATAGTTGGCAAATTTCCCGTAATCGTGCCGAATTATATGCCGTGAAGTAATTATCGATCAGATCCACAACGCTAACATCCGCCGTCATGGGTGCGGGATCGATCTTGTTGCTGGGCAGTTTTGACATTATTTCACTCCAAATTAGAAGGTATAAGGAGAACAAGGGGACAAACCACATTGTAGAGACGTTACATGTAACGTCTCTACAATGATTACCGACTCCCGACAAAAACAGATACGCCGATCTAATTTAGCGATGTTTCACCCACTTGTTGCAATGCTTTAAGAAAGCGATCGCATGTCGATTGACTAAAACAGACAAGAATGACTTGCGAGATCGAATCATTGGTAGACAAAAAAGCCTGAACTTCGCTCACAGCAATTTGTGCGGCGCGATCGACAGGAAAGCGATACACGCCCGTACTAATAGCAGGAAAGGCAATGGTTTTAATTCCATGTTGCACTGCTAAAGTCAAGCTACTACGATAACAACTCGCTAAAAGTTCATCCTCACCGCGATCGCCACCTTCCCACACCGGACCGACTGTATGAATCACCCACTTGGCGGGTAAGTTATACCCTTGAGTAATTTTAGCTGCACCTGTGGCACACCCCCTTAACTGACGACATTCTGCTAACAACTGGGAACCAGCCGCGCGATGAATTGCCCCATCTACGCCACCACCACCCAACAGTGAATTATTGGCAGCATTGACGATCGCATCCACCTGCAACTGAGTAATATCACCTTGAATCACTGAAATTCTCTCTACCATTACCAATTACCCATTACCAATTACCCATTACCAATTTATTTCAACATCAAACAGCACCCAGATTTTGTTACACTTTGGCTGGATATCTTTGAGATCGATTCATGACTGCCACCCAGATCGAATCCCATTCTCTCAGTGCGATCGCTCTTTCTACTCGCGATGCTGCGCGTCAACTTGCAGTCTTATCTACTGAAGCGAAAAATCGAGCAATTGAAGCGATCGCTCAATCGTTAGAAGCCCAAGCTGAGGAAATTTTGGCAGCAAATGCGGCTGATTGCAAAGCAGCTGAAGCGGAAAAAATTGCCAAACCACTATACAATCGCCTCAAATTGGATGCAACTAAACTCAAAGATGCGATCGCGGGGGTGCGAGATGTGGGTAAATTACCCGATCCCGTCGGTGCGGTGCAGATTCACCGTGAATTAGATACGGGGTTAATTCTTCAGCGAATTACTTGCCCTCTGGGAGTATTAGGGGTCATCTTTGAAGCTAGACCCGATGCAGCAATTCAAATCTCCTTATTGGCAATCAAATCGGGAAATGGTGTCATCCTCAAAGGTGGTAAGGAAGCCGTGCGATCTTGCGAGGCGATCGTCAAAGCGATCCACCACGGACTTTCTCAAACAGAAATTAATCCAGCCGTAGTCCAATTGCTGACAACGCGAGAAGAGACAATGGCACTGTTGCGATTAGATGAATATGTCGATCTGATTATTCCCAGGGGTTCTAACTCTTTCGTGCGCTTCGTACAAGAAAACACCCGCATTCCTGTTTTAGGTCATGCAGATGGTATCTGTCACGCTTACATAGATAAAGCAGCTGATATTGCCAAGGCAGTAGAAATTACTGTTGATGCCAAAACCCATTATCCCGCTGCTTGCAATGCCATAGAAACTCTATTAGTACACCAATATATTGCCCCTGAATTTCTACCGTTAGTTGCCCGTGCGTTACAAGAACGTCAAGTAGAATTGCGCGGTGACGATCGCACTCGCAAAATTATCGATGTAGCCGCAGCAACCGAGGCAGATTGGACGACGGAATACAGCGATTTGATTTTGTCAATAATGGTGGTAGATTCTCTAGAAGAAGCGATCGCCCACATTAATACCTACGGATCGCGACATACAGAGGCGATCGTCACTGAAGATCCGATAACTGCCAAAACATTTTTAGCCCAAGTCGATGCAGCAGGAGTTTATCATAACTGTTCGACTCGCTTTGCTGATGGTTTTCGCTACGGCTTTGGTGCAGAAGTTGGCATCAGCACCTACAAATTACCACCCCGTGGTCCTGTTGGTTTAGAAGGATTAGTTACATACAAATACCAGCTAACAGGCGACGGACACATCGCTGCTACCTACACGGGGACGAATGCTAAATCTTTCACCCACAAAGATTTAGGTTATACCAATTCTTTATGACTATGCCGCAGAAGATCCCCCCAACCCCCCTTATTAAGGGGGCTATGGGCGGTTCCCCTTGTTAAGGGGGCTAGGGGGATCGGCTCTTTGCAACAATATCTACCTTCAAACATTGATAACTACAAAAATTAGCATATGGCGCATCCTCAACGCATTCAACCCGCTGCTGGTCAAGAATCAGTCTGGGATTACCCCAGACCTCCTCGATTGGAGGATGTTAACAAGCAGATTCAAATTATTTTCAATGGTGTAGAAATTGCCAATACTCGCCATGCCAAGCGCGTACTCGAAACCAGCCATCCTCCGGTTTACTATATCCCTCCTAGCGATATTAAAATGGAGTACCTCGTCAGAACACCCAATTCGAGTTTTTGCGAATGGAAAGGTCGAGCGGGATATTACACTATTGTTGTCGGCGACAAACAGGCTGAGAATGTAGCTTGGTTTTATCCCGACCCAACGCCAAGTTTTGCCACGATTAAGGATTATGTAGCTTTTTATGCCCATGTCATGGATGCTTGCTATGTCGATGGGGAAAAAGTACAGCCTCAACCAGGTAACTTTTATGGCGGCTGGATTACGAAGGATATTGTGGGACCATTTAAAGGCGTTCCTGGTAGTTGGGGTTGGTAATTTTTAAGCAGGGTGTAGGCTGAAGGGTAGCCTCATCACTCAATTGAGAAAATTGAGAGGATTTTACATGGAAGAAATTTTGGTTTTTTTCATTTTTTCATTTAAAGGTATTGAATACACATTCATAAGGTAATTTCAGAATTCAGCGCTTTAAAATTTTTAACCTCATTGTCTAGCTAGTATTGCTAGCATCTAGAATGTTTGTGCTTGGTAATGTTCACGCTCAGCCTATTGTGGTGAGGTTTCCTATGTCCGAGTTGGAAATCGACGCAAGCAGAGAAGAAAGAATCGAGATGGAAGTTGTCGTTGATGCTTATGACGAAGAAGAACGGCGACTAGGTTGGTATTACTATCTCGATAACAAAGTTAAATTTCCTTTCAACGCCATTTGGATTTCAGAAGAGCGTCCGATTGATTCGGAAGATGAAGTAGAAATCGAAGGTGAAGAAGTCGAAGTTATCGGAATGGCATCGGAAGAAGAATGCCAAGACGATATGTATGTAGAAATTGTTTATCAAGAAGAGGGTACGGAAGATGCTTTTGCCGTACCTTTATATGATGTCGTACCAATGGAAGTTGATGACGGCACGTTAGAAGCGATCGAAGATTGGTACTATTGGGTCGAGCGCGGCTATGAGTGGTAATTGAGGGAGTAGGGAGCAGTTATCAGTGACCAGTGACCAGTGACCAGCGATCGCGACCAGTTATATTTCTCCCTTATCCCCCTTGTCCCCTTGTCCCCCTTGTCCCCTATTTATTCCCGTAATAAAAAGCGACTTCCTTATCTTTAAGTGGAACAAAACCAGCGTCGAGTAACATTTGGTTGAGTTCCGCTTGGGGATGTGCTTCGCACCGATGCGCACGATCCGCGATCGCATCGTATTTGACACGCCACTGCGCTGTCTTCCAGCTTCTAGCGCCATGACTTGATGGTAAAGCTCCAACTTGACAGGAGGAATTGGGGAGCCGTCCAAATCGATCCCATCCGCGATCGCGCGATCGACGGCATCTGCTCCCAAAGTGTTATCTAGTGACGTTTCCGCAGACATGGCTATATGAGAAGATCTACGGATGCATTCTACCAAGAGAGATTGGCAAAATCAAAACAAAAAGCATCGACAGGAATTTTTCTGTTACAAATGGAAAAAATCTGCTCGGTTGTGCGTGAAGCGAAGCTATCCCGAAGGGAATCGCCTACTTGTCACTCTCAACATTTTCGATCTAACCTCAAGCCAGCCACTCACAAGCGCCACTATGTCAGACTCTCTCAAACCCAACTCCAACGACCGTTCGTTGCAAAGAGCATTTACTAACAGGATTGTAGACGAGTATTTTGACCATACTGAAAGTTGGTTGCGGGCAATTTTGCGCATGTCTGTCTTTTCTCTGACTTACCTTGACGGACACTCAGCCATGCTAATTGAATGCCCCAACCAGGCTGTAGCTAGGCGGCTCAGTCGCAAAACAACCCCTCTACAACAAGTAGTATCTTACATCAGTAGCAGCTACCCATATAGCCACCGCGTCTTGATTTGCTACCAAGAAGCAGAACAGTTGAGCTGGCGCTGTTTTGACACGAATACCAATACGTGGAAGAGTTGGGAGAGCTTGCAAACACCTACTGCAACCAGCGACCAGTGAACAGTTATCAGTTGTCGTCGGAGCGGGTTTAGCAAGCAGATTCACGGGCTTTAGCCATAATCTTCACTTCATACCCACCCGTACAGTTATCAGTTGTCAGTTGTCAGTAGCCCTTCGTTGTGTTGCCAAACCAGCCAGTAACGCACCTACCACTTCGCCAACCCAAAATCCAGTGGTACTACCTTGCCAGAGCGCTCCTGGGATCGCCCAAGCTTGACAAATTTCCTTGCCTCCCCACTGGAATTGTTGACAGTTTTGCTGGTGTACCCATGCACTAATTTGCCCACCTGCGATCGCACCAAAACATCCCGCTGCCAACGCTACAAAGGTGCAAACCAACATTCTTTTTTTATTTGTCATTGGTCATTTGTCATTGGTCATTTGTAAATGCGATCGCCAACTCCCAACTACCAACTACCAATCAACCAGTATTCCTCATCCCGGCAGCAATCCCATTGATAGTTAACAATGCACCGCGCAATAATTCGCCTTTACTATGACGAGAATCGATGATGCCTGTCGTACTCGGGTTGCTATATTGCCGCAGTCGCTTCAGCAACGAAACCTGCAAAAATCCTAACGGTACAATCGTGGCGCTTCGCAACTGTACGGACTGCTGTAGGACTGGATCGCCATCGAGCAGGCGTTTATGACCTGTAATACTCAGTACTAAGTCAGTTGTGAGGTGAAACTCTTGCAAAATTTGCTCGAATAGCCGCTCAAATCGTTCTAAGTCTTGGGGTTTCGATAACTCCTTGACGTAGTGATGAGCGATTTGCATGTCTACTTTTGCCAGCGTCATCTCTACTTTAGAAATTGCCATTTTGAAGAAGGGCCACTTCATGTAGAAATAACGTAGCAATTTGAGATGTTGCTCGGGTTCCTCGTTTAAGAATTCCTGCAAAGCTGCGCCAACACCATACCAAGCAGGTAAGAGAAAACGGCTTTGCGTCCAACTAAACACCCAAGGAATTGCCCGCAAACCACTTAAATCTTTTTTTCCGCCTTGTCGTCGGGCGGGACGAGAGCTGATTTGCAACTGGCTGATCTCGTCAATCGGAGTTACTTGGTGGAAAAAGTCAATGAAATCTGGTTGTTCGTAGATCAGGGCGCGATAATGTTGCCGCGATCGCGCTGCTAGCTCTTCTAATATTTCATTCCACGGTTGAATATTATCAAATCCCGTGCGTAGCAAGCTAGCCTGAATCACGGCAGTCGAAATTGTTTCCAAATTGTAAAGCGCCAACTCTGGCAGCGAGTATTTAGAGGCTAAAACTTCACCTTGTTCGGTAATCTTAATTCTGCCATTAATACTATGTCCGGGTTGAGCCAAAATTGCCTCGTATGCAGGACCACCACCGCGTCCTACTGAGCCACCGCGTCCGTGAAAAATTCTCAAATCGACTCCATGCTGTTCGGCAACTTGTTGGAGTGCTTTTTGCGCTTTGTGAATTTCCCAATTGCTGCTGAGAAACCCAGAATCCTTGTTGCTATCTGAGTAACCCAACATCACCTCTTGTAAGTGAGGAGTGAGGGGAGAGAATTCGGAATTCGGAATAGACGCTGACGCTACACTGCGTGAACGGAATTCGGAATTCGGAATTAGTTGCGACTGGTGACTTGAATTGCCTGTCTTGTCCCCCTTGTCTCCCTTGTCTCCCTTGTCTTTGCCAGCTCCCTCAGCTCCCTCAACTCTCTTATACCCTCCCGCTAACAAAGCGCGATAAAACTTCAGCTCGAATAGCTGTTGCATGATGCTGGGGGCGCGTTGCAAGTCTTCTACCGTCTCAAATAGAGGTACAACTTGGATCGTGCCGATTCCTGTTGCTGGATCGTAGAGTCCAGCTTCTTTAGCTAGTAACAGCACCTCTAGCAAATCGCTCAGATCGCGGCTCATGCTGATAATGTAAGTCTGGCAAACCTGCACGCCAAACTCTTGCTGTAACAAACGCACGACACGCAAAGTTTCGATCGCTTCGTTGGTTTTTTCACTAAAAGGTAGTTCGGCGGGAATCAACGGACGACGAGTCTGCAATTCTCCCGACAACCACTTGACTCTTTCTGCTTCTGACAATTCGTTATATGACTGAGGCAGAATTTGTAGATATTCCAACACTTCATTAAAAGCATGGGCGTGGCGAGAAGATTCTTGGCGAATATCGAGGTGAGCTAGGTTAAAGTCATAAATTTCCACCTGGCAGATCAGACTGTCCAGTTCTCGGCAGTTTAAGCCTGTTTCTGACAAGTTGCGTTGAATGAGTCGTAATTCTGCGAGAAAGTCAAGCCCGGATTTATAGACTGCCGTAGTCACGTTCTCTTCTTGAATTTCTTGCTTGCGCAGATTCTTGTTGTACAGGCGCGCGTTACGCTCGAATGTATTCTCTAGTCGCTTCAAAATGTAGGCAAGCTTGAGTCGATACGGTTCTTGACGATACCGCAGGGCAAGTGCTTCATACACTTCGTTCATCTGCAACCGATCCTGCTCCAGAGATTCTAATAAATCTGGCAGGACATCGCTCCAGTGCAGCGATATGCTCAATAAGTTCGTCAGTCGCTTGACTGAATGAATGTATTTTTCTAACACCAACTGGCGCTGATAGCAAGCCGTTTGCCACGTAACCTGGGGTGTCACTGAGGGGTTGCCATCCCGATCCGATCCTACCCAGGAACCAAATTTGCAAAAGTTATTACTAGGCGGACGCAAGCGGGGAAAGGCAGCTGCCAGAGCGTGTTTAAATCTGTGATTCAGCAAGGGAATTTGCTCGAACAGAACTTCTTTGAAGTAGTGCAGGGCGTACTCTACCTCATCTAACACTGCTGGCTTAAACTGGTGTAACTCGTCAGTGCGCCACCAGAGGCGAATTTCTTCTGTGAGCTGTTCCCGCAGGGCTTCTGCTTCCCAAGGATTAGCACCTTCAATACTGCCCGTACTTTCCTCAATCCGATCGAGCTGTTGCAGTAGCTTGGCTAAGCGTCTTTGCTTGTCCCGAATTGTAGAGCGCACGATCTCAGTGGGGTGCGCCGTGAAGACTAATCTGACATCTAACTGGTCGATCAACCGTTGGATGTGTTGCGGCGGTACGTTCATCTGCCGTAGATGGGGAAACAAGGTGTGGAAAGTCCCTTGTTTTTGCTGTTGCTGGGTAGCGTGCCAGTTTTTTTCTAACAGCTCTACGCCAGGATCTCGATTTACATCTGCTGTTTGATGTCCGTTAATTGTGGAGGTGGGTTGTGGCGTTTGATGTAGCTGCTTAGCTGCTTTTTGATGCAAAGCGCGACTGATACTCAGCTGTTGGCGTTGCTCGTAGTGCTGCTCGACAATGTTAATTAACTGAAAATAGAGTGCAAAGGCACGCGCAGCGCGAATTGCTTCGTTCAATTCTAACTGAGAGATTAATTGTACGACTTCCGCTATTTGCTCGTCGATCGCTTGTCCTTCTGACGAGCATAAATCGCGTAATTGCGCCAAGAGATTTACTAATTCTTGACCGCATTCTTGTTTCAGAACAGACTCCCACAACTCCTCTACTGTTTGCAGGCGTTGCCTCAAAAACAAATCAAAGGGAGAGGTGCTGATAGTCAAAGCTTCATCATGGGAGTGGAGGAGCGAAGTCATAGGGTCTGTTCGAGTAGAGCCAGGAACAATTAATAATTGTAGAGTTGAATGCTGTCCTAATTCGTTGTCGAAGCGACAATCTTTATCTTTAATCGAAATCCTGACGAATTAGGCACGATGCAAATTATGCGTCACTAGAGTCTGATGTCGTCTCTGCTTCTGGAAATGGCAAAACTGGCAAGCGATCGCCACGAAATACTTCTTCACTGGCTTGCCCAATAGCTGTGACTGCCTGAGCTACAGCTTTACCTCCAACTAGCCCAAGTAGTAGAGAGCCAGTACCGAGCTGCAATAGGAAATTGTTGGGAATTGAAAAAAATAATACTTTTACGCCTGCGGTTTCTTTGAGGTTGGAATTGGAAGTAGGCATCTAAACCTCGATTGGAGTGAGTCTTTACCTCTATTTTAGGAGGCGCGATCGCGCAAATTACGACTGTTTAAGTCACTTGCTAGGGCTGCTGAAATCTAAATTTTTTTCATCCCCCTTTAGAAATATACCTTATTACATTCAAATATTTCCCCACTGAGGATTTTTCAAATTTATACTACTTTGAACCAACTATTTGCCTACCAATTCTGCTTGACAAAGCAGCGACTGCCCTCACGTCAGTTGCTGCGATCGCTATAAATTTATTGCGAATATTACTTACAGACAGAAATTTTCCTCTTTAAATATAACTTTTTTTTATATATATCTTGTTTTAATATTACTTAATAGAATTAACAATATGTGAAATTTTTGCTGAAGTTGTGTAAAGATATATTTACAGGCAACCAAGTACGGAGCCTGATTCATACCAAAGCAAGCAACATTCCTGTTGTTTAATTAGCAATACATAGAACCATGACAACCACATTACAAAGACGCGAAAGCGCTTCCTTGTGGGAACAGTTTTGTAACTGGGTAGCAAGCACAGAGAACCGCCTATACATTGGCTGGTTTGGCGTGTTGATGATCCCCACGTTGCTCGCTGCCACCACCTGCTTCATCGTCGCATTCATCGCCGCACCACCGGTAGACATCGACGGGATCCGCGAACCAGTAGCAGGTTCGTTAATCTATGGTAACAACATCATCTCAGGTGCAGTTGTGCCATCCTCCAACGCCATCGGCTTGCACTTCTACCCAATCTGGGAAGCAGCATCATTAGACGAATGGCTGTACAACGGTGGACCTTACCAATTGGTAATTTTCCACTTCTTAATCGGTGTATTCTGCTACATGGGACGTGAGTGGGAACTATCCTACCGCTTAGGAATGCGTCCTTGGATCTGCGTCGCATACTCGGCACCAGTAGCAGCAGCAACCGCAGTCTTCTTGATTTATCCAATCGGACAAGGTTCGTTCTCAGACGGGATGCCCTTGGGGATCTCGGGAACATTCAACTTCATGTTAGTGTTCCAAGCCGAGCACAACATCCTGATGCACCCGTTCCACCAATTAGGTGTAGCCGGTGTATTCGGTGGCGCCCTGTTCAGCGCGATGCACGGTTCTTTGGTTACCTCTTCCTTGGTACGTGAAACAACCGAAACCGAATCTCAGAACTACGGTTACAAATTCGGACAAGAAGAAGAAACCTACAACATCGTTGCAGCTCACGGCTACTTCGGTCGCTTGATCTTCCAATACGCATCGTTCAACAACAGCCGCGCGCTGCACTTCTTCCTCGCAGCATGGCCCGTCATCGGGATTTGGTTCACCTCCTTGGGCATCAGCACCATGGCGTTCAACCTCAACGGCTTCAACTTCAACCAGTCGGTGGTTGACTCTCAAGGACATGCGATTGGTACATGGGCAGACATCCTCAACCGCGCTAACCTGGGTATGGAAGTGATGCACGAGCGCAATGCTCACAACTTCCCCCTCGACTTAGCTGCTGTCGAAGCTCCTTCCCTCAATGGCTAATTCGCGTTAGTTTGACTTAGGAAAGCGCCTCCCCAAAAGGGGGGCGCTTTTTGCATTACATATGCTCTCTTACCACATAAGTAATAAGTACCTACATATGTAGTGCTTAGGTGTAGTGCTTAGGAGGGCAGACAAAATGCTATAAATACTCTGGTAGCAGTTTAGGGAGAAAGAGAGAGTATGGGGTTTTTGCCAGTTGGCAAACGTCAGGAGATAACCCACTTTCAAACTCAATTTTTAGGTGTTGGCATCGTGTTTTTTACAATCTCTGCGATCGCCCAATCTGTATTAGCTTTACCACCACCAGAAGATACACCAGAAGAAGTCTTGCGGACGGAAATCTTTCTCACAGCGCGATCGCCTGTGGATGGCAAATCACTAACTGCTGCCCAATACGCTCAATTACAAGCTAAATTACAAACCCGTCCTGCACCACCCACTTTGAACTCTCAAGTCCGAGAAATCGTTTTTCTACTCCAACTGCGAAAGGCAATTCGGACTTTTTTACCTTTTTTGCCTATTTGAGGGAGCAGGGAGCAGCGAACATTTATCAGTAGAGAGTGGCTAGTGGCTGGTGACTAGAATTGCTCCCTTTACCGCTCTGCTTCCTTGTCTCCCTTGTCTTCCTTGTCTCCCTTGTCTCCTTTTCCCTGACTCCCCAAAGTCTTACCTATGGTTGAGACAAAATCAAACTAAATACCGTTGCTTTGCTTGCTCATTTGCAAATAAATGTAAAGAGTGTGTATAAGTATGACGAGAGGAGTTTAGTAAATTTATTCTAAGTAGGTAGCTGCATGTCTATGACCACCATTGCACCAGAACAGGTAGATCGAATTATTTGGAACCAGCATCAAGATCCTTTTGAAGTGCTAGGCGCTCATTCCGTGGAACAGGAAGGCAAAACCGTCTGGGCAGTGCGAGCATACTTACCAAATGCGAGTGCGGCGTGGGTGGTACTGCCAGAGGAAAGAAAAGAATTTCCGATGGAGACCGTGCATCATCCTCACTTTTTTGAATGCACGCTCGATCTTCCCGAACTGGCAAACTATCAGTTGCGGATTTTGGAGGGAGAACGCGAGCGTGTGATTTACGACCCCTACGCCTTTCGCTCTCCCCGCTTGACAGATTTTGACCTGCATCTATTTGCGGAAGGCAATCACCACCGCATTTATGAAAAACTAGGAGCGCACGCAACAGAAATTAACGGTGTCCAAGGCGTTTATTTCGCTGTTTGGGCTCCGAACGCGCGCAACGTGTCAGTTATTGGAGATTTTAATCATTGGGACGGACGCAAGCACCAGATGCGCAAAGGTGCTACAGGAGTATGGGAAATATTTATTCCCGAACTCAAAGTCGGCGATCGCTATAAATATGAAATAAAAAATAACAATGGTCACATCTACGAAAAGTCTGACCCTTATGGCTATCAGCAAGAACCCCGACCCAAAACCGCATCCATTGTCACAGACTTAGATGCTTATGAATGGAGCGATTTGGCATGGATGGAAAAACGCCGCCATACCGACCCCCTAACGCAGCCAATTTCTGTTTATGAAGTCCATCTCGGTTCGTGGCTGCACGCCTCCTCTGCCGAACCTCCCAAGTTGCCTAATGGGGAGACAGAACCCGTCGTCATTGTCTCGGAACTCAAACCGGGGGCGCGTTTTCTCACCTACCGAGAACTTGGCGATCGCCTGATTCCCTACGTAAAAGATTTAGGATACACCCATATTGAATTATTACCAATTGCAGAGCATCCCTTTGACGGCTCTTGGGGATATCAAGTCACTGGCTATTATGCTTGTACGTCCCGCTATGGCACGCCAGAAGACTTCATGTATTTTGTTGACCAATGCCACCAAAACGGTATTGGGGTAATCGTTGATTGGGTTCCAGGTCATTTTCCTAAAGATGGACACGGGTTAGCATTCTTTGATGGGACTCACCTCTACGAACATGCCGATCCGCGCAAGGGAGAACACAAAGAATGGGGAACTTTAGTATTCAACTACAGCCGCAACGAAGTGAGAAACTTCTTGGTTGCCAACGCCTTGTTCTGGTTTGATAAGTATCATATCGACGGAATTCGGGTAGATGCCGTTGCCTCAATGCTTTACCTGAACTATTGCCGCAAAGAAGGGGAATGGTTGCCAAATCAATATGGTGGCACGGAAAATTTAGAGGCAGCAGAGTTCCTGCGGCAAACAAATCACGTTATTTTTAGTTATTTTCCTGGTATCGTCTCCATCGCGGAAGAATCTACCGCTTGGCCTATGGTATCTTGGCCTACGTATATGGGCGGATTAGGCTTTAATCTCAAGTGGAACATGGGCTGGATGCACGATATGCTGGATTACTTCAGCATGGACCCTTGGTTTCGCCAGTTCCACCAAAATAACGTCACTTTCAGCATGTGGTATCACCACAGCGAAAATTACATGTTGGCTCTATCCCACGATGAAGTCGTACATGGCAAAAGTAACATCATCGGTAAAATGCCAGGGGATAGGTGGCAGAAATTCGCCAACGTCCGCTGCTTGTTTACCTTCATGTTCGTTCACCCCGGCAAAAAAACCATGTTTATGAGCATGGAGTTTGGACAGTGGAGCGAGTGGAACGTCTGGGGTGACTTAGAGTGGCAGTTGTTGCAATATGAATCACACCAACAGCTCAAGCAGTTTTTCAAAGATCTAAACCACACATATCGCTCTGAACCAGCTTTGTACAGCCAAGATTTTGCTGAAGCGGGGTTTGAGTGGATCGATTGCAGCGACAATCGCCATAGCGTAGTTGCGTTAATTCGTCGCGCCAAAGATTCAGAGGATTTTGCGATCGCAGTTTGTAACTTTACTCCCCAACCGCACTCTCACTACAGAATTGGCGTACCCGAACCAGGGTTTTACCAAGAGTTATTTAATAGCGATTCCCGCGAGTACGGCGGTAGCAACATGGGTAACTTAGGGGGCAAATGGACGGATGAATGGCAATACCACAATCATCCCTATTCCATCGATCTGTGTTTGCCTCCCTTAGGCGTGCTAATTTTGAAGCTAAATCGGGAAAAAACAGCAGAGGCGATGAGTAAGTAAAAAGTCAAAAGTCAAAAGTCAAAAGTCAAAACTAATAACAACTAACCATCGGCGATCGCAAATGACCAATTACCAATGACGTTTAATCCAGACAATTCTCATCACTAGCAGATCGGATTGCGCCTAAGAGAGTAGCAATCTTAACACAACTCCAGCGCTGTCCGCCGCTACGAGTGGCGATCGCAATTTTTCCTAACGGACTATTTGCTTCTCCGCGATAGTTAAATTGCATTCGCCATAAATTATGAGTTGGATCGAATTCTAAAGTTGTGCCATCGGGATCGTTGGCATTCACAATTGGATCGACGATGCGAACCGCTGCATCTAAGTTTTGCCAAGTTACAGCAGTCGGGTTTGTACTTGCTGGCAGAACGATCCACTGTGCTACGCCGTTATGTTCGCGAAAGCTGACTTGCCATATTACTTTATCTCGCCTAGCATTACTTTGTGCTGCCTGTAAAGAGCGCAAAATTTGGTCTTGAGCAACACTCAAACGGCGACCGTCAACAAAAGCCACCCAACTAGGAGCCGCGATCGCACTTAAAACTCCGATAATAATGACTACAACGATGAGTTCGATCAGGGTAAATCCTCGATTCCCCCTCTCTCCCCTATCCCCAATGGAGATTCCAAGAGGAACGCGATCTGTAGGGGCGCACAGCTGTGCGCCCCTGCGAAAAATCGATGGGTGTAAAATTGTCTTGGTAATTTTATTCATAACAAATTGCCGCTAAAATTTAGAGCTGGTCGTACCGCGACTTTTCACTTGTATATTTAAACTAGGAAAATAGCTAGCCTGACTGTCACTATAAACAGCATTTTGTTCCAAACGCATCAACGCACTTCCTCTTAAATAAACTTGAGCTAAATTGCGCGATGCATCCACGCAGGCATAAAAACTATTTATTTGTAAAGGATTAGCAAGTTGAGTATTAGCAGGAACGAGTTGAGCATCAGAAGAAATATTTTGACAATCTAACGGTTTTGGCGTGCGATCGCTCGGACTCGGATCGACATAATCTACTAATACTTCAATCGGATTTTTTTGCAGATCGTAAGCTGTATCTGCCTTTTCCCAAGCATTCATTTTATCTTCAATACTCCCCGCCTGAGAAAGATTGAATAATTGAAAACCCGGAGCGGGATTTGTCAGATAATTACGCGAATTATGAGAATCTCTAATTCCATCTTGTATTTCGAGTCTTCCAATTCTGGCTGCTCCCGACCAAGCAGGATTATTATCTTTAATTAAGTAATAAATAACTAAAGAATAAACAAAATAATCTCTTTGACTACAGGTATCAGTTCTAGGTAACTTAGTCAAGCATCCAACAGTAGTTGTAGTTCCATCTATCGTAATAACAGGACGATCTTGAGCTAAAAAAGTAGGCTTCCAAAACACAAGTACGGGAACTTTATCTGCTTCTCTAGCATGAGGCAATTGGTCGGCGATCGCCTGCACGCCATCAGCATCATAAATATAAATAGCTTCCTGTAAATCCCTAGAAATATAATCGAGTGCCAACTGTATTTCTTGTTCGCTACTAGACTTCGCCTGTTCTCTTCGCTCAGAAGTCAACATATTCGTCATAAAAGACAACAGCGAACTCAAAACAATCGAAGAAATAACAATCGACACCAACAACTCAATCAAAGTAAAACCATTACAACCCAATCTTCTTCTCTTTTCTTTCCTTTCTTTGCGCCTCTGCGTCTTTGCGCGACAAAAATCAAAAAAATCATGACTCATAAAAATTTTTAACCTTATTATCAATAAAAATATAGCAAATCAAAAAACAGATATTTAAACTTTTGACTTTTGACTTTTGACTTTTGACTTTTGACCTTTGGCTCACTCACACCCAAGGCGATCGCAAAAATCATTTATACTCGACTCATTTGCAGCAACTTCTGTAGCTATTTCAACCAATGGTGTTTTGAAATTACCCAACCCTCCCGAAAAAGTCAACTGCGTTCTTTGAGTATTAGGATCGCTAGCAACCAGCGGTGACAGATCGCTAAAACCAGCAGCACGATAAACCCGAAGCCCCAATATATAAGCTTTATCCATAGATCGATCCTCAGAACTGGCGCTGCGAAAAGCCTGAATCACCAAATCTTGTCCGCTATCGCTACTACAACCGCCACCATCTAAATCGAAACAATATAAACTTGATGTCGTATTATTCCAGCAATAAGAATTACCAACTGTAACATTCGTACAACGCAAACCACCAGAAGTAGAAGGAGGAGCTGTAGCAACAAATTGTTCGCGTTGAGAATTAAAATTTTTGTTACTATCGACTTCATTTAAGACAACTATATGCTGTGGTGGTGCAATCGTTCCCGCCTTAACTCCAGCAATATAGGTTTTTGTTGCTTGAGTTGCTAATTCTATTCGCCTTGCTTGCAGCCGATTACCAACAGCAAGGACAAACACAGGCGCGATCGCGGTCATCAATATTGATAGAATTGCGATCGCGATTAAAGCCTCTAGGATAGTGAAGCCTGATGAAGCGGGAGTCGTAGGGGCGCACAGATGTGCGCCCGTACTAGAGTCGGGAGTCGGGAATTGCAAACGACTTTTGACTTTTAAGTTTTGACTTTTGACTTTTGCACTAACTCGTCTTTTCTTATTCATCTCCCTTGTCCCCCTTGTCCCCCTTGTCCTCTAATTCAAGTTTGCCGGATAATCGGGTGTATCGTTTTGACAAGTTGCCGGACGCTGAGTTTTATCTGAAACCGCATATTGAGTGTAGGTAGCTGTAACTTTACCAGTGCGATCGCTGGCTATGGCTGCACACAACAAAGTTTGTACCCAAGGATCGTCTCGACTGACTTCTCTGAGGAGTTCGCTAGGCTGGCTTGTCGATGGAGTTGTAAACTCTTGGGCAAATAAGTCTGAAGATTGGGATAGTAAGGCAACATCAAACTGCCAGTGTCGTTCTGGTTCGCTGTAATATGGTGGCGTTCCTGTCGGTAAATCGTTATTAGCGCCACCAGTGGGATATTTATTAATGGCGTAGTCAAACCAACTAAGGTTATCGGTTGCTGTAGCCAACTCAGTAGCCGTGTCGCGACGGATCGGCATAAATGGTGCTGTAGCGTAGGTACTCCGCCGCATTTGAATAAAATTACCGTCGATTTTGACGATTCTGTTTTCCCAGTTTTCTAGAAAACGGACGAAGTTAGGCAATCCTGCCGACTCTTCTTGAGGACGACTGGGACTATTACCAGCCATAAATACAGCATTAAAAGTTGTATCTTCTTCAGCTGCTTGCAACCAGTTGGTAGCGTAACGATTTGGGTTTCCTCGATCCAGGTTTTCACTGGGAGAACCATCGGGACTGTGAATTTGTAAAACTGGTACTAATAGCGGCTTACCATTAGAGATTTCTTTAATAAACAGCAGATTATTTGGACTATACGATTCGCCTTGAGTTGGATCGACAGAATTAGATGTTGTTTTAAACCATAATGCATTAGATACTTGCCGAGGCAATCCATCTGGTTTACCGTTATTATTTTCATCAACATAGCGAAACTGTTTTACATTTCCTTGAGAATCTATTCCTAAAGGAGTTAGTTGATTAGCATTGATTTGGTTATTTTGTTGTTGTTGATTATTTTGTTGTTGGTTGTTTTGTCGATCGCTCTGTTGGTTGTTCTGTTGGTTACCTGGATTACTCTGTTGATTGTTGGAATTAATTTGTTGATTATTCTGTTGGTCGCCTAGATTACTTTGTTGGTTGTTCGAATTATTTTGGCGATTATTCTGTTGGATACCTGGATTACTTTGTTGGTTGTTTGAATTATTTTGTTGATTATTTTGTCGATCGTTTAAACTATTCTGCTGGTTGTTTTGTTGGTTATTTAAATTATTTTGGCGATTATTCTGGTTCCTGTTTTGATTTTGGTTTTGATTATTTAAGTTATCGTTTCGCTGAAAAGCCACTCGCCGAGGATAGCGTCTATCTTCTGGTTGTAATGCAGGTGAAGCAGTAGTACCAGCCCCAAGTCGATCGGGTTTGTATCCTCCATTTGGTGGACTACTTAGATTTATAGCACTATTGATTTCGTTATTATTCAATTTTCTGTCACCATCTTGGTCATACCCAATCTTCCAATCACCATCTGCACAGGTTTCAACAGGTATTTTTCGACAAATTTCCATGACGTATTCAGGAAAGTTTGTGCGTCGCTGTATGGGTGTGACTCCGTTCGTTAAATAGGAACCTACATAACTCTCGTCGGAATTTTTCTGATTAGGATATGGATTACCGCTACTATTTGTATCCCACCAGTCAGAACTAGTGACAAAGCTGTTGTCCCAAAAGCCATTATTCTTCCGGTTTTGAGACACCTTTTCGCGTTCTGTCGTAGCCTGCTGAGGATTATCTGGCGTAGTTTGTTGAGAGATGGGGAGTGCTGTATTATTGTTGAGATCGTAGTCTCCCTCACTGCGGAAACCATCTCTGAAAGAATTGGATAGCAGTGTTACAGTATCAGCAATAATAGTAGAAGATCGCCACGTATCGCCATCGCGATCGGGACATCCTGCTTTTCCAGGGCGACAGGCAAAATTTGGATTGAGATTTCCTAATCTCCGAGTATAAAAATTGCTCCAATTAGACCAATCTAATGTTTCTTGAAACTCTTCTAATTTGTTACCTAATGGGGTTTGATGTAGGTTAAAATCACCTTTGATATATACAGGGAGATTGGAAACTAAAATCAATCCCTTCTCTTCCGGGCGATATCTATTATCAATATCGCGCGATAAGTCACTCCCATTAATTAAACGAATCCCATTAGGGCGACGGGTAGGATCGAGTTTAAAATCTGTAGGACTAAGCAACTGACTCTCATGTCGCGCGGTCGCAGATGTATCGGTTGAACTTTGTACTATAATTGAGCTACCAGTGCTATTAGAAATAGAATTAATTGCCGATGAATCATCGCGTAAGGCATCGTCACGACTGGCGTAAAGTATTCCACTATTTGGTAATAGATAATCGCTGTCGATCCGACTTGGATTTATTTTTCTGCGAGTAATTCCTACGACTTTTTCTTTCTCTGGATCGCTATATGTTTCTTGAATTTCTCCCGTACTCAGATTGATGTCTGTCACCCTTATTTCTAATGGTTGACGCTGTTCTAGATCTAAGTCGTAGCGGGGATTGCGATCGCTGTTGAGTGTAGAACTTGAAGGATCGTCTTCATCGCGGCTAATTGCTTTAATTTCTCTACTATCTAAGAAGGAAGCTTCTTGAATTGCTCCGTGGGGAATAATTGGATTATTATTGACTGGTATAATCGTTCCGTCTAAGATTTTTAAAGCACAAATCGCTGTATCAAGCGCGGCGTTATCTGATATACTCAGCGGTTTCTCGGGGTCTTCCAGCGTAACGTTTGCAGTTAACTTTTTGAGAGCATTTTGTAAGGGTTGATTGACAATGCGTCCGTTGGGAAACATCATCTTTGCTTGCGATCTTAGTTCTGGTAAGTAAATCCCAATTTCTCTAATTCTATCGTTATTGTTAGTATAAGGAGCTTCATAAACTATGCCATTATTTGACCTACCATTAAGGTCGTTATTGTAAGGCAAAACATTACCACCTGCGCCCCAGGGATAACCGTTATTAGTGCCAAACTTGCCATTTTTGGCTGTAGTTTCATCTGTAGGATCGTAATAACTGCTAACACAAGCAATTGGTATTTGGTCAACACCCGTACTCTGAGTATAGTGATAAACTGCTGTCGCACGCATTCGCAGATTGGGAGGATTTGCTTGCTTTGGATCTTTTATCTGTTCGTCACCACCTGTCATCGGCATCATGTCAGACCAAACCAGGGTATATTTATCTATAGGTTGACCTGCAATTCTTAACCGATTATCAGGAGTAGGAAGATCTGCTCCAGAGTCAAGTTTACGGTTTGATAGATCGGGTAAAAAAGAATCGACTTGTAAAGCTGGAATGCGAGAGTTATTATCTTTGCGATCGCGATAAATTCCCGTACCTGTAATAATCCGTAACCCTCCGGTATTTGTGGCGGTTTGTCGTTCCCAAAATCCACCGCGTTCTGCAATTTCGCTAGGATCGAATGGCTGTACTTGGGTGCTACGATAGCGCGGCTTATCGTTAGGAGTCGTCCAGTTTATACCAGCAATTAATTGTCGGTCGCGGGGTGCTGTAACATAGTTATTGCCATCTTTCCAATATGCAGGTAAGTTATTTCCTACACGAATGCGATCGCCTAAATATCTTTCAATTCCATCTAGCTGTTGTTCGGGAGATGTTGCTTCTAATTGGCGCGTTCTGAGTAACAATCTAGTATTATTATCTGTTGGTTCTCGCCATTCGGCAGGCGGTTCGATTATATTTAAATTGGCAAAAATATTGTCTTGGGTGTAATCGTCTAAAATATCGTTATTTAATTCTAAAACTTCTGCATAAGGGACGCGCCGAGTGCGATGACGCAGATATCTTTCTAATTCTTCTGAGAGGACAATATATGTATTTAAACTAGGATTTTCCTGCAAGCGTTGGCTGAAGCGATTTTTCACCTCGTCAGGATATCTGTTAATCGCTAGAACTGTCTTAATTTCCGGTGGTTCTAATTCAGAACAATCTCGTCCAGCTTCGATACAAAATTCTAATGCTGCTTGTTTCATCAAGGCAATACGTTGGTTAAACGCATCATCAGAATAGGCAATTTCTTCTCCGCCCGTTTCCTCTGTAGATTTATTATTACTGCCAATTTGAGCGGTGTTATTGCTTGGATTGTTACTATATAAATCGACAGTCACGACATTGCGATCGCTTGTATCGGTAACGCTACCATTACCAACATTACCCCCAACAGTAATTTTGCCGTTTTCTGGTTGATAGAAACAGGATTCTTGACTATCGACTTGATAAAATCTAACTGTGGCGTTGTTGCGTCCACCTACTAGTAAGTTTCCATTAGTATGAATTCTGCCATTAATGCGAAAATCATTACTGGGTGACAATTCTAAATCGTCGTTGAACCATACTGCATATTGATTCAGCGGAATCAAGCTGCGGTCTTGTTGATACTCTAGAGCATAAAAGCTGGTATTACCCCTAAAGTTTCAAAGCGATCGCCTAAATCGGTACTATCTGTAATGGGTATGCTGGCAGTGTAGACAAAAAAACTTTTATTTAATTTATTACTAGATTGATACCAACCATTGTCTAATATTTCTGTATCTGCATTTAAAATATCAGCACAACGACTGTTAGCAATTGGGATATTTACAGGTGGGGTTCTGGCTTCGAGAGGATTGCGTTCGCGGTTAAAATCACCTGCTTCAATGCTAGGACTGCGGAAGTAAATTCCATAAAGTGTATATGTATCAAATTTACCATTATTATTGGTATCGATGGGGAAACGCCAAGCAGTTGTTAAAGTTTCGTCATTTTTGATATCGGCGTTGTCTGCGGTTATGGCATTATCTTGATTAATATCAAAGCCTAGTTTCAGGCGCGTCTCATCGCCAAAAGTAAATTTAGAGTTGTATTTAATTGCGTTGTAGAGAGATTGAGTGGAAGGCGTGCGGCTGGGTAGGGCAGGATCTCTCAGTAAAGCCTCAATTTTAACTTTAGCACGGGCGATCGCGGGTGCGGCTGCTTCTGCTGCTGCCTGACTGACTCTAACATTACTCGCATTACGGGCGCGATCGAAAGACCGAATCGTCATCGCTGCGGTCATTAGTACCACCACCATCGATACCACGGCGACAGTTGGTAAAATAAAGCCAGCCTCAGCCGGACGGCGGCGTTTTTTGAGATATAGAGGTTTTAACCGTCGTCGCCTTTGTTTGCGAGTCAGCGATCGCGCGATATTTTTTAGTATACGTTTTAACATTGCTGCTTTCTCACTTTAAGGGTATCTACTTAGGTTTAAGTAGATGGAACGCCTAAAAGCGTTCTCCCCTGCTAGCCTGCAAAGTTATTCTATCGCGCTACATGTTGTTTGGGGCGAGTGTTACGCACGGGTTAACTTTGTTTTAAGTTGTAGGGAAAGCGGTTGAGTATAAATAAATGCTGAGGAAGAGGCGATCGCGTTGACCTGCTAAAAGTAGGATTGCTACGATAGATGAGTTTCATTAAACTAATTAGAAATAAAGGGTAGGCAATGCCTACCCCTAAGGTAAATGTATTCTTTATCTAAGTACTTGGCAGTATAAGCTTAGATTAATTCACGCAGTCTCCATCTTGAGCAATCCTCATAGCTCCTAGAAGGGTAGAAACAAAGACACAACGCTTTGCTTGACCTCCGTTACGAGTTGCTAGTGTGATCCGTCCTATCTGACCATGAGTATTACCTTTATAACCAAATTGCATCTTCCATAAATTGTTAGTACTGTCATAATCAAATCTTGTTCCATTAGGATCGCTAGCGTTAATATCTGTATCGACTATGCGAATTACTGGCTCTAATTTTTGCCAACTTAGTGAAGCAACAGTAGCACTTGCTGGGTGAACAGCCCACTGTACAGTACTATTATTCTCGCGAAAGCTAACTTGCCAAGTCACTTTATCCCGTTTAGCATTGTTTTGAGCTTCGCGCAAAGCGAGATACAATTTTTCTTGGGCAGCATTGAGTTGACGAGTATTAATAAATGCCACCCAACTTGGAACCATAATTGCTGCTAAAATTCCAATTATGACGGTAACTAGAAGCGTTTCTATTAGTGTAAAACCTACTATTGATTGGCTGACACAAGATATTTTTCTGTTCATTCTTATTGTTTAATACTATTTTTTAATAAAATTCAAAAGTTATTGATTAGGCACTTTATCAATCACTCCATTAACTAAAACTTGGGTTTGTAGAGTAGGTAAAAATTGATTATTACTAAAAATTCCCGGTCTGCCTACAGGATTTCCTCTTAAGAAAATAAATGTATCTTGATTAAATCCAAATTGATTCTCCTCCTTTCTCACATAAGTAAAAAAGCTTTTACTTGGAGGATTCGGTGTAGTCCCATAACAGTTGTACTTAGTATTATCTGGACAGTCAGGAATATTTCCATTATCAGGATCGTCAACAAAGTCAACTAAAACATCATTTGTATCTACGGCAGGTCGAGTAGTACCCTGAAGATTATTGTCTGCTGAATCTTTGGGCCAAATCTTGAAATTAGTTTTATCTTGCACAGGATCTATATACCCTGTGGATTTGGTTAAATTAGCCATATCACTATATTTACGTAACTGATAACGTATAATTCTAGATTTACCTTTCCACTTATCATCGTTAGCTGGATTTTTTGCTTGTAGATAAACGACTAGAGTATATGTATTACGTCTAAGCAAAAGAATATCGCACTCAGTTTTTTTGAAAACCTTGGTTGTAGTATTATCTGTAAACCCCGTACAATCAGCAGGAGGCTTTAAGCTTGCACTACCGTCTGGATCGATAGCTTCTGGTTTCCAAAAAGCTAGAATTGGCTTTATAGATGTATCAAAGTTAGGTATGTAATCTTTAATTTTTGCAGCATCATCATACACATAGACTGCTTCTTTTAAATCAGAGGCAATGTAATTCAATGCCATTTGCATTTCTGATTGAGTGGCATTACTAGCAGATTCTTGCCTATCTGTATCTAAAAGATTAATGACTAGAGATAGAGTACTTGAGATAATAATTCCAGCCATGATAAGAGATACCAAAAGTTCTGTCAGGGTGAAACCTGAAGTTTTAGACTTTTTAAGATTGAGTTGAAAAGAATTGATTAAGAACTCAAAAGAATGTAAACTCATTGATTGTTCTGCAACACTAGTTAAGCAAAATACAGTACTAGCTTAAGTAATAATACTCAAAAAATAAATTGGCAAAATACTATTAACTAAGGAGATAAAGTTAGTGCCTCTTTATACTTTTCAAAAGACTCTTTTAAGTCGCCTCTAGCAATCTGGACATTAAGGACAGAAAGAGGACTAATACTCTGCTCTCCTGTTGTTAAAGTTAAGGAAGCAGGAGTATTATTTAAAGCTGGTGTTGGCGCAGTCGAGCAGTTTTGAAAGGCTCGAAAGCTATACACCCTAACACTCATTTGGAAATTAATAAGCTTACTGTTGGCAGTTTTCCCTTCATCTCGGAAGGATTGAACTACAAAGTCGTTCGTACCATCTTTATTTACATCTATAGCTAATCCTTTAGTTATTTGATCTATATCAGATCTATTAGTGACACAGCTAGTTGGAACAGAGGTTGCAGTAATACCACTTGTACTGTCACTTTGCAAAGGTAAATCTGAATTTGTGTAATTCCCTCGTTCTACTATTAACCGAGTTCTGTCAATCTCAGCTTGGGCTAACTGCATAGCTTGTTCTACCCGTTGATTTCGTAAACGAGTAGCCGCCGCCAAAAGAATCGGTGGAGCCATCGCCGCGAGAACTATACTAACTACTAAGATTGCTACTAAGCACTCCAATATGGTTAATCCATTTTGAGGCGATTGCTTGCTTTGGCAAAACATTGCTTGCATCGATATATTGCGATCGCTATTTATCCGCTTTGTATATTTGCGCCTTTCAGCAGATATCACTTTATCTTCCCTCCCTTAAATAAGTATTACGAGCAGCTAGCACTGGAGTCGATTTGCTGTGTCCCTAGCTTGGTACAGCGCAAGTTCTTAATGTAGGGGTCGTCTACAGGTAACTCTCGGTAGAACTCGCTACGGGTATTGTTAAGAGTCACAAATCGTCGCGCCGCAGCTCCTGCTGGTGCGTATTGTAGTCCTACATCATATCCCCAGCGACGAGCAGGCGGTTCGTAGTATCGCATATGTTCATCACTACTAGGTGTTGAATTTGGTTCCCAAGCGTCTTGGTCAAAAGGTCCAGTAGCTGAGGTACTAAAGTTCAACTGAAGAAAAGAGCCAGAAATATGTAGAGGAATAAAAGTTCCTGCATCAATCTCGGTTCTCCAATACTCAAGGAATCTTGGGAAGTTGTGGAGTCCTCCGTAAGACTGTTTTGCTTGTGAAGGAACAAGACCGCTAATCAAAATAGAATTGACTCTAGTTTCTGCTGCCTTTACCAATTCTTTTTTTCTGTCTGTGCTTGAGAATGCACGAAAAGTTTCCGTGGTTGGAGTTCCATCGTAAGCTTCCAAATTGCTTGTTGGACAAGGAATGGTATCAACTTTGCAATAGAGCGGGTAGCCATCTCTATTTAATTTGACTGGAGATTCACCTAGGGTAGAAACTGTTGTTGGTTTATAAGGCTCCTCTCGAATCCAATATTTTAAATTAGTAAGCTTAGTAGTGTCGTAATTAGGACGGTTTTGATTTTGGTAAGATGTATTTGTCGTGTTAAGTCCTGGTTCTATCGCTTTAGTAAAAGCATCCTCTATGCTGCCATCAATGAAATTATTGGAAAGAATGGTGATTGCGTCAGCAAGAATTTCTGTAGCTCGCCAAGTATCTTGTGTGGCATCGGCAAATTTTGAATCAACGGTTGAGCGCCCAGTATAAAAGTTAGGATTCGTCGTCCAATCGCTTCCAAGTTTTTCAGTAAATTCTTCAAGTAAATTGCTAATCGTACCATCAGTACTGTGCAGATTGAAATCTCCCTGAACGTAGACAGGATTATCTGAAACGAAGGTCAAACCGTTAATGTTGTCACTAGCTGAAATACCTGTAGCATTACGTTTCAAATTGCGTCCATTTCTCAAGCGGAAACCATAAGGGCGGCGGTCTGGGTCAGGATAGTAGTCAACGGGTTTGGGGCTAATACCATTGTCAGCATTAACAGGAGGATCTTGGGGAGTGTTGGCTTTCATGCGGTAGTCAGCATTAGTGGGATCGTCTTTATAGGTAGACCAATCTTTAGATGCTGGTCTAGCAATACTGTCCTCTCTTACTGCATCTTCACGAAAAGCGTAGACAATCCCATCCTTAACAGGTAGCCAAGTATCGTTTACAACTTTATTGCTACGCAGCAAATCCAAATCAACGTTAAGAACCCGTACGCTCATCATTTCCCGACCATTGGAGAGAGCAGTGTCGAGGAAAGGAACATATACCGTGTTACCATCTGGATCAGTTACCTGATTTCCTACATTAGGTGCTGTAGGTGCTGTAGTAGTTTTTGGTAACACCCAAGTTGTAGTTTTAGGTGCGATCGCCATATTTGCAATATCTGTGTTACTAAGTGCTTTGTAGGTATAGCTACCGTTAACACTAGTACCTTTGATATAAGCGTCATCTATATATTTTTCAGAGGTAGGCTGCCTGTGGTCAATACCTCCAGTAGCTGTGTCGTTGTTACCATCGTGGTCGTGGTCAACGACTGGGAAAAGATAATAAAGGGAAGGGTACTTGACCTGTAACTCGCACAGCATTGACAGACCAGCTTTTTTTGGATCTAGACCTTTGCCACCTCCCCACTTCAGAGATCCATAAACATAAGAAGTGTCACTTGGATTACACTCTGGAGAAAAATTGAATTTGTAATCTTTACCTCCATGCGTAAACGAGAACGGAGTACTGGAAGCTGGGGATAGTAGAAAACCATACTTTCGGTCTCGTTCTATTTGCCGTGCTGTATTAAAACTCACAGCATCCGCACGATCTGCGGCATCAAGTCCTGCTAACAAAACTTCAATTGGCGGAGTTTTGCAATTGCCACTAGCATCACAGAAGGTTCCGGTTAGATCTGGATTACCACCTAAACCCGCAAATACCTGCCAGATATGTTCGCCCAAATTAACAGCACTGTTCGACGATACTAAATTATTTTTTGCAGTCTCAGCATTGCTGATGTTGCCAGCTAGCATCCCCGTAGTACAGCCAGCAGTCTGAAGATAGGTTTTGTCTGCAATGCTCAGATCTGCGTATGCTGTGCCAGCATCGAGCTTGCTTACAACTCGCCGCAAGTTAGAGAAGTTTCCCCACATAGTCAAGTAAGGATAAGGATGCACAGTTGAGCCTGACGTTTCTTGCTTAGGCGGAAAAGCGCCATCAGGATCTCCGGCAAAATATGCCAAATTCCTCAGTACCTTGCCCAAAGGTTGAGTACTTGCAATGGCACTGGCAAAGTCAGTCTCACTCGCAGTGGGTGGCGCATACTCCCACCCGTTAGTTCCCCTTCCTATAAAGAAATCCCTTATTTGAAAATTTTTACTTCGTGTCAGAGTTGTAGCAGTTCCTGGATGGACTGTTGTTGCCAAACAAGCAGCAGGGAAATAGCCACTATTACCCTTTTCATGATGATAAATAGCTGTTGCTTGAACTGCCGCTAAGTTGTCTCGTAATGTTCTCCGCTGACGAGTTTCATGAGTAATCGCTGTACTAGAGGAAGGATAAAGAGGATCGTTTGTCCCTTCCCAGCCATAAGTATTACCCAAATCTAGCCTCTCTCCTACTATGAGGCGCAAACCATTTGCACGCGCTCTGCGTTCCCAGTAACCGTCAAATCCAAATTTATCTGAACCACTGGGGGAGCGTTTTCCGTAAGTTCTGTTACACTAGTGATTTCGTCTCCGACTTTTTTTCCACTTGGTATTTCTAATAACTCGCTATATTTAGGTTTTGGTCCATAGCGGTTATCAGCTCGATAAGTATCATCAACATAGGGTTGAGGCGATATGTCATTGAAAATACGCCGTCTCTTGACTAATTCCCTATTTTCCCAATCGCCATCTCTTGACCATCCGCTACTGTCTCGATGTTTAGATTCATTTCTAGTGAAAAGAGCTACTGGATCGAGGGCGATTTTTGAAACTAGATTATCATCATTAGGTGTTATGGAGTCTGTATCTTTGTTTAGCTTATTAATGTTTTCATTGCGGGTTGGTGCATTACCCAAGCCATTAAATAAATGAAAATACGATTCGTTCTTAAACTGGTCATCTTTTACATTCCCAGAGATAATTTCTCCCTGAAAGTTTGCTTGTTTAGCAACAGTAATTTTAGAAGCATCCTGATTATATAAGCAAGAGTTATGGGAACTGATCATGTAACCAGTAACTTTTTTGTCATCTCCGCCAACAATGAGGTTGCCCTCTGTATGCATAGCTCCATTAAAATTAAAGGTGGGATAAGGAAAAATTTCTAAATCGTTACGGAACCAAACTCCCCATTTGTTACCCTTATCAACTTGTCTATCTTGTTGTAGCTCAAGAGTAGTAACAGTTTTAGCTGATGTATTGTTATTAATGACAAAGGCATCAACCTGAAAATTTTTACGCAAAGTAGCACTGTTGAGTTGATACCAACCATTTTCGGGCGTTCTACTATCTGTCTTACAGCCAGATAAGCTATTTTGAAAGCTGCTAAGTGGAGCATTGCGGACAACAAGTGTAGCAGCTTTTTGTGCATCTGTACTTTTGTCAATAGTTACAGCACTAGTTCCCGTGCCACTTTCAGTTGCTGACAGAATAGAGTAAACAGTTGTGGTGTCTCCGATTTTGTTTCCACTGCTATCAACCGGAAAAGCCCAAACATTATCCAGCTTGTCATCGTTATCTATGTCAAGGCGTTTCTCATCAGGAAATGTATATGGGTGTTTAGTAGAATTCGCAGCCACACCATTAAGACCATCATTAAGCATCATGCTGGACAGCACAGCACTTGAGGGTACTCCACCAGGCAAGCGATCGTCCTGCTTGAAGAGGTACTCCAATTTTGCTTTAGCTCGGTCAATAGCAGGCGTAGCAGCGTTGTAAATTACTTTTTGTTCGCGTGCAGCTAGAACTTGATTTGTCCGGCTAAAACTGCGAAATATTAAACTGCCAACTACTAAAGCAAGAATTATTAATAATAATGCTGTAGTAGGTAATACAAAGCCAGATTTAGCAAAGCGAGGTTTTCTACCAATTACTAATAAAGTACGTAGAAACCAACTAATTAACCATTTGGGAATGGCACTAGTTAGCTTCCAGATTTGTCTAAATATATTCTGTTTAGCTCTGTGGCGCTTGCGAGTTGACATTCTTGCTTCCCTACTAGTTCTTTGAAAATGCTGCTATGAGAGATAAAATTTAGGAATAAAACTCAATTATCGTTCTCAATTAAAAGTGAAATTTACATAAATCGCATATTTTGACCATAAACATAGAAACAATCAATTTATAACAAGTGGCAATAAACGCCATTGTTATAGTTAGATTATTCCCTTACAGTTTTATCAAGTTAAATTATTAACAACCACAGCAGGAATACGAGGATATTAGTTTTTATAATCTTTCAAATTTAAGTAAAAGTACGGTAACTTGAATTTGATTGAAGGTAGGGCGATCGCGAATTGCCAAAATTAAATTTACAACTATAAAAGTTAAATTTGCTAATTCTTCTCACTGGGTACTGGATAGCTGTTGAAGGCGCGATCGCACCTTTGCTTCAACTGCACCCAATCGCCATGTGAGTCTTTTCAAAACGGCTGCTAACTCTCCTTCTTGCCTTCCTGGCAACCGGAATACTCCACTCTAACACTTAGGTATAGTGGGGGTATAACTCGTTGTTAATATCTGGAACAGCTCGCGATGAAAGTTAAAGGTACAAAGCGTGGTAAAAACATTGAATTATTAGAAGAGATAAACATTCCTGATGGCACAGAAGTTCACATGGAAGTTGAGATCGAGCAGCCTTTAAGCGAACAGGAAAGACTAACTAGACTCAACCAAATATTTGGAGCATGGAAAAATCAACCCGATCTCGATACGATATTTTCTGAGATTGACACACAGCGTCATGCCGAGCGGGGTAGAGCAATAGAAACCCTTGATGAGTAAGGAAAAAATTTGTGTATTTGTTAGATACAAATATTTGTGTAGCTTTACTCAAACAAAATATTTTTGCTATCAAACAATTTAATGCCAAAGCAAGTCTTTGCTATCTTCCCACAATTGTAGTAGCTGAATTGTATAAAGGAGTCTGCTGTTCTCAACGGGTACAGCAAAACTTAACTATACTAGAGCAATTTCTGAACTTGATGCCAGTTATTGAGTTTGACCGGAGTGCAGCTGAAGAATTTGGCAAGATTCAAGCTGAGTTAAGAAAAATTGGCAGACCAACAGGAGAAATAGACGCAATAATTGCTGCGATCGCCCGTTTTCGACAAGATATTCTTGTAACCGATAACACGCGCCACTTTATCAATATTTCAGGCTTGCAACAAGAGAACTGGCTTGAACCTTGACAAGAATCACCCCCGCTAAATCTGCCACTGCTGTTTCTCCCGTGCTGTCACCAGAAATTCCAATTTGGCGCGATCGCGTTTCATTTCCCCTACACTCGAACCTTGGTAGAAAAGCGCCCCTGTGGGACACGCATTCACACACTTACCGCAGGAAGTACAAGTTTGTGACGTTCCCCAAGGTTGACTCAAATCGGTAATGACGTGCGAGTTTGTGCCTCTACCTGCCATATCCCAAGTATGCGCCCCTTCGATTTCATCGCAGACTCGAATACAACGAGTGCAGAGAACGCAACGGTTATGGTCGATGCCATAGCGATCGTGAGACACATCAACTTGGCGATCGGGAAAATGATATTCTAACCGAACGTGTTCCATACCCATTTCAATCGCCAAGTCTTGCAATTCACAGTTACCATTCGCCACGCAAACCGAGCAAATATGATTGCCTTCTGCAAACAACATTTCGACAATCGTGCGACGATAATTCTGCAACCTTGGGGTATGAGTTTTCACTTCCATCCCCTCCGCAACTTTCGCTACACAAGCGGGTTGCAGTTTATGACTGCCAGCAATTTCTACCAAGCAAAGCCGACAAGCACCAACCTCTGAAACTCCTTCTAAATAGCAAAGTGTCGGAATATGAATTCCCGCATCCCTTGCTGCCTCCAATATGGTTTGCTCCTCAAGGGCGCTGATGAGTTGGTCGTTAATTGTTAAAGTTTTGACTGCCATTGCTATTGTTCTACCTTGCCTTTAAATCGCAGTATCTACTGGCGCTGCCATCAACCAAAGTCAAATACTCATCTCGGAAATAACGCAAAGTGCTAAGTACTGGATTAGGTGCAGATTGACCCAGACCGCACAAACTGGTATTTTTCACCATGTCACACAGTTCTTCCAACAGTTCCAAATCGGTTAAGGATGCCTCACCTTGCCGAATCTTGGTTAATAAACGATGTAACTGTACAGTCCCGACACGACAAGGAATACATTTACCGCAAGACTCATCCATGCAAAATTCCATAAAAAAGCGGGCAACATCTACCATGTTGGTCGATTCATCCATGACAATCATGCCACCAGAACCCATCATCGAACCAAGTTGAGCCAGCGATTCGTAGTCTACAGGCGTATCAAAAGCTGAAGCTGGGATGCACCCGCCTGAAGGTCCACCAGTTTGCACGGCTTTAGCCACCCCGCCACCGGGTACGCCGCCGCCCATTTGCTCGACGATTTGTTGTAAAGTCGTTCCCATCGGGACTTCAATCAAACCCGTATTGCGAATTTTGCCTGCTAAAGCGAAGACCTTTGTACCTTTACTTTTTGCTGTACCAATACTGGCAAACCAGTCAGCACCTTTACGAATAATCGGCGCGATATTAGCAAAAGTTTCGACGTTGTTAATTAGAGTCGGATTTTTCCACAAACCAGATTCAGCAGGATAAGGAGGGCGAGGACTGGGTAAACCCCGCTTGCCTTCGATCGATGCCATTAATGCGGTTTCTTCGCCACAGACATAAGCACCCGCACCAATGCGAATATCAATTTTGAAATCAAAAGGTGAATCAAAGATTTGACTGCCTAACAAACCGAGGCGTTGGGCTTGACGAATGGCAATTTGGAGGCGGCTAATGGCAGTAGGATATTCAGCTCGAACGTAGATGTAGCCTTGGTTTGCCCCGATCGCATACGCCGCGATCGCCATTCCTTCCAGCACCCGATGCGGGTCGCTTTCCAAGACGCTGCGATCCATAAATGCGCCAGGATCGCCCTCATCAGCGTTGCAGATAACATACTTGCGTTCTCCCTTTGCCTTAGCTACCGTTGCCCATTTCAAACCCGTGGGATAACCAGCACCACCACGTCCCCGCAAACCACTTTGGGCGATCGCCTCTACCACCTCGTTCGGCTGCATCTCGTGCAAAACGTGGTAGAGTCCCCGATATCCTTCTGCCGCAATATAAGATTCAATCCGTTCTGGATCGACCTTACCGCTATTTTCTAAAACAATTGGCATTTGTTGAGTAAAAAACGGCTGGGTCAAATCGCCACGTTGTAGAGACGTTTCATGTAGAGACGTTTCATGAAACATCTCTCCATCTGTATCTATCGTGGCAACGATCGCGGGTGCATCTTTAGGAGTGACTTTTTCGTAAAGCGTGCTTTCTGCGACCTGTACTAACGGTCCTTGACTGCACAAGCGCATACAACCAACACCACAAACCTGCACTTTATCCCCTAAACCCGTCTCTGCCACTACTCGTTCAAGCCTTTGTTTCACAGCTAGGGAATCAGCAGATAGACACCCCGCAGCTACGCAACAACGAATCTGTATCGGTTTTTGAGCGGCGCGTTCGTGTTGGGCAATCTCCTGTAATTGGGTTAAATCCATTTTTTAGCTGCCTCCTCGCCACGACCGATTTCGACTCCACTCTGAAGTTAGAAAAGAAGTATGAGAAACTTGTGAGGATGCGCTCGGCTGGCGCGAAATCTACCTGCCTTCCAGCCATTCTTTCAGGCGATCGCAAGTTGACTCTGCCGTTTGATGTCCGCATACAGTCCCGTCAAATACAACCGCAGGAGCGATACCACACGCACCCAGACAACGGGCTGTCAGTAAAGAAAGTTGTTTATCTGCCGTCGTCTCACCAGCACGAATCTTAACGTTCTGCTCGACTGCTGCCAAGATTTGTGCTGCACCCTTAACATAACAAGCAGTTCCAGTACAAACCGTACAAGTGTGAACTCCTTGGGGTGCAAGAGAAAACAAGTGATAGAAAGTTGCCACCCCATAAACGCGACTGGGAGGCAATTTCAAGCTGCGACTAACGTACAGCAGAACGTCATCTTCCAGATAACCGAAAAGCTCCTGTGCTTTGTGTAAGATCTCGATCAGTGCATCTTGTCGAGCCTGATGTCGCTTAATCGTGACATCTAGAAGCTTAAAACGCTTATCACCACTCGGATGAGTCGTGACGGTAGCTCGATCTTGCACTTTTGCTGGGGGATGAGAATGCATATTTTTGTTGCTCGCAGCTCAATTTAGCTTGCCATCCAGTCAAAAATCTGCTCTAACTGCTCCAGAGAAATTAGACCGTACTGCCACAGCAGCATGGGTAAGGGACCGGGATTCTGCTCGTTCAGCCGCAATACCATCGCGATCGCCTTGGGTGAAATTGCCAATTTTTCTTGTAAGAAGTCGAGCAGTTGCTCTTGGTGGCTCGCGTTCATCTCTTGTTTCATCGCTCGTCGCAGTTCAGTCAAATTTTTTGTCAAGACGCGATTTGCATCTTGACAAAAACGTCAATGTGTAAATACACCCTCAACAGCAGCAACTTCCAATAAAGTTTTCAAAACTGAATCTGGATTGAGACTGATGGAGTCAATTCCTTGTTCGACCAAGAAACGGGCAAATTCTGGGTAATCGCTGGGTGCTTGACCGCAAATCCCAATCTTGCGCTGGTTTTCTTTAGCTTTAGCGATCGCCATTTGTACCATCTCTTTCACGCCTTCATTGCGTTCGTCGAATAGGTGCGCGACTAAACCAGAATCGCGATCGAGTCCCAAAGTCAGTTGCGTCAAGTCATTGGAACCAATTGAGAATCCATCAAACACTTCGCTGAATTGTTTCGCCAAGATAACGTTGTTAGGAATCTCGCACATGACGTAGACTTGCAACCCATTTTCGCCCCGTTTTAAACCATATTTTTCCATTTCTGCCATCACCTTGCGTCCTTCCGCAGGCGTGCGACAGAAGGGAACCATTGGAATGACGTTGGTTAAACCCATCTCATCCCGTACCCGTTTCAAGGCTTGACACTCTAGGGCGAAACCTTCACGATATTTCTCGTCGTAGTACCGAGACGCACCGCGCCAGCCAATCATCGGGTTTTCTTCATCTGGCTCAAATTGCTTCCCACCGAGAAGGTTAGCATACTCGTTGCTCTTGAAGTCAGACAGACGCACGACTACAGATTTGGGATAAAAAGCAGCCGCGATCGTCGCGATCCCCTGAGCTAGCCGATCGACGAAGTATGATGGTTTATCTTCATATAGCTGTGTCAGCAAGGCAATTTGATTTTTAGCATCCTCGTCTTCTAATTTGTCGAAATGTATCAAAGCCAAGGGATGCACCTTAATATGATTGGCGATGATAAATTCCAATCGCGCCAAACCCACACCATCATTTGGTATGGCTGCTAGACTAAATGCTTCCGAGGGATTGCCCACATTCATCAAGATCTGGGTGCGCGTCCGCGGTAAGTTTTCTAACGCCACCTCCTTCACCTCATAGGGCAAAATCCCCTCGTACACCCGTCCTTCTTCCCCTTCCGCGCAGGAAATCGTCACTTCCTGACCTGTTTTTAATTGGGCGATCGCATTACCAGTTCCCACAATCGCGGGAATTCCCATTTCTCGGGCGATAATTGCCGCGTGACACGTCCTTCCACCTTGATTAGTCACGATCGCGCTGGCTTTTTTCATAATCGGTTCCCAGTCGGGATCGGTCTTATATGTCACCAAAACTTCCCCTGGTTGAAAAGTGTCGAGTTTGTGGACATCCAAAATCACCCGCGCTTTACCAGTACCGATCGCCTCTCCGACTGCACGACCTCTTGCCAGTACGGGCGCATTGCTATGTGCCCCTACGAGTTGATAGCTCTTGATAGTATTGGTAGATTTTTGCGATTGTACGGTTTCGGGACGGGCTTGGACGATGAATAATTCTCCCGTTAAGCCATCCTTTGCCCACTCAATATCCATCGGGGTATAAACGCCGCGTACTGCCGAATAATGGTCTTCAATGATACAAGTCCATTGAGCTAAAATCAGAACTTCATCATCCGTGAGAGCATATTTGACTCGTTCTGATTCCGGTACGGTGACGTTTTTTGTCAGCTTGCTACCGCCGACATCGTAGACCATTTTAATTTCTTTACTGCCCAAGCGTTTTTCTAAAATGGGGCGAAAACCTTGTTGCAGTGTTGGCTTAAAGACAAAATATTCGTCGGGGTTAACTGCACCTTGGACGACGTTTTCCCCTAAACCATAGGCAGCGGTAATCAGGGCAGCATTTTTAAACCCCGTTTCCGTATCAATGGAAAACATTACCCCAGAAGCCGCTAAGTCAGAACGTACCATCTTTTGCACGCCCACTGACAAGGCAATATTAAAATGGTCGAAGCCTTTAATCGTGCGATAGGAAATGGCGCGATCGGTAAATAGAGAAGCAAAACATTTATGACAAGCTTCTAGTACTGCTTGTACGCCGTGGACGTTGAGGTATGTTTCCTGCTGTCCGGCAAAACTTGCATCCGGTAAATCTTCGGCTGTAGCGCTAGATCGAACTGCTACATCAGTCTCACCACTAGAACGCTGGCACGATTCGCGATATTCTGGCGCGAGGCGATCGCACAAACTCGCTGACGTGTCGCCATATTTTTGACACAATTGCAAATAAGCATCCGCGATCGCGCTGGCTAATTCTGACGGAAACGGCGTATTGAGAATTAAAGCACGAGCTTGCTTACCTCGTTGCCGCAGATTATTTACATCTTCCACATCTAGATCGGCAAATAGCGATCGCAACTGCTCTTGTAAGCCTGCTTGCTCGATAAAGTAGCGATAAGCATGAGCTGTTGTGGCGAAACCCATAGGTACGTTTATGCCTTTGGGTGTCAGTTGTTGAATCATTTCACCTAAAGAGGCGTTTTTACCACCTACTAAAGGGATATCTGCAATGCCAACTTCCTCAAACCATAGCACAAAGGCTTGTTCTTTAGAACTCTGTAACTGTTGCCGCTTCGCTGTTGATTGCAACATAGACTCAATTCCTCTCATATTTAGGTTGAGTCAATAGAAACTCGATAAGCCTTGGAAAAGCCATTGACTCTATCTACTTGCTCTACAGTTATGGGTTATATAGAAACAGTTTGAGGAAGTTGTGAGGAAAATTTCAGTAACATTTGTAGGGGCGCACGGCTGTGCGCCCCTACAGATGGTGTGTTTACCCAATTGAAAACCCCTATAAGTACGCTAGAAGTATTTTCTACTCATCTCGTAACAGCCAGAAACCAGTATAGGTCATGCCTGAATCATCGGGTTGGACTAACAAGAAATGCAAACCTTGACTCTGTTGCTGGCGCTGTGCGTAAGTTTGAGCAGATGCGATCGCCTCACTATCGGAAAAAGTCGCGACAACCCACCGATCTGCTAACCCTGCTTCTAAAATTAATCCCGCTAATTCGCCTGGAACGTAGTTGAGGGCAATCGGCTGCGCTGCTTGCAACCAACGGGCTAACTGCATAGACTTTCTACCACCATAAATAATTATCCCTGGCACGGTAATTGTCGATGCTAAGCCTAAATTTAGGGGAAGTAGAAATTCTGGCATGTCTAAGATCGGCAGCGGACGGTCTTTAAATGCAGCTTCGAGATCTCCTGCTGGTAGACTAGCAAAACGCCAGCGATCGCCCCACAAATTTTCCGGTAGGGGGACGGGGGGTGGTTTGTCTACAGCAAGGGGGTTGTAGGCTCCAGTGGTAGAATACTGAGGTATGCGCGATCGCAACCACTGTTTCAATGCCCCAGTGCGCCGCGTTGGTTCTACAGTAATACCTAGTTTTTGCCCTGCGGTGGCGATTAAACTGAGAGATTGCGGGCGAAAGACTTGGATTATATCTGGTAACGCCAATTCTGTCTGTCCTGTCACAGATTCCGATCCCCCCAACCCCCCTTGATAAGGGGGGCTAGGGGAGATTGACTTTGGCGTAGTCGAAAAAAATTCGGATGAATTAGATGCAGCTAATTGCAACTGTTCTACCAACCACGATGCATTGGCTGCTGCTTGCGGGCATATGGCTTCGTAGCGAAAATTCCCCGTGCGATGGTCGCTTCGCGTTTGCGTAGCATGGTCGAAGAGCATACCGCCTTCGGCATCGCAGATTAACAATTCCCACAATACCTGTCCGGTGTCATCTTGCCACGGGCGACGATAAAAATCAGCTTGCCAAATTGATTTGTCATTGGTCATTTGTCATTCGTCTTTGGTAATTTTGTCGTGGTTGAAGAAAGAAGGGTGTAGGGTATAGAGTGTGGGGAGAATTCGGAATTCGGAATTCGGAATTAATGCGTGAATTTTGATTTGCTTCCTCAACTTCGCGACTCTCTCTTCTCCCCTCTGCTTCCTGCTCGTGCGCTCCCTGATAACTGATAAGGAAAATCCTATGACGGCAACAGCTATATCAAACTTACCTGTTTTAGCAGCATCGAGGTCGGGGTTGCCAAATATTTGCGGCTGGGAGGCGGAAATTAAATCGGTAACGAACCACAACGAACCTATATTTCTACCTACCACCAATTTACGTTTAGAAAATCTTACTGCTGGGTTTGCTTGCGCCCTGCACATGCACCAACCGACAATTCCCGCAGCTGGTAATGGCGAACTCATCAGCAATCTGCAATATATGTTTGAACATCCCCACGATGGGGATAACCACAACGCCGGAGTCTTTGCCTGGTGCTACGGACGCATGGGAGAGTTTATTCCGCAGTTAATTGCTGAAGGTTGCAATCCTCGAATTATGTTGGACTATTCAGGTAATTTGTTGTGGGGATTGCAGCAAATGGGGCGAGAAGATATCCTGAACAATCTCAAACGGATAACTTGCAATCGCCAATACCAACCTTATGTAGAATGGCTGGGAACGATGTGGAGTCATGCTGTCGTTCCTTCTACGCCAATTCCCGATCTCAAGCTGCACATTCAAGCTTGGCAGCATTATTTTGCGGCGGTTTTTGGCTATGATGCTTTGCGGCGCGTCAAGGGTTTTTCTCCTCCTGAGATGCACTTACCCAACCACCCAGATACTTTGTTTGAATACATCAAAGCTTTGAAAGAATGCGGTTATCGCTGGTTGATGGTACAAGAACATTCAGTGGAACGTTTGGATGGTACGGGGTTGCACCACGACCAAAAATATCTTCCTAACCGTTTAGTAGCGCGTAATTCTGTGGGTGAAACGATTAGTATTACAGCACTAATTAAAACTCAAGGCTCGGATACGAAATTAGTTGCCCAAATGCAGCCTTATTTTGAAGCTAAAGGGCGAGGGAAGCAACAAATCGGTAACGTAACTGTACCCTCTCTCGTAACCCAAATTGCTGATGGAGAAAATGGCGGCGTGATGATGAATGAATATCCCCGCGATTTATTTCGCGTGTATCATGAAATTCGCGATGCTGGCAATAATGACGCGGGCATCGTAGCACTAAATGGCACGGAATATTTAGAATTGATTGAGGCTGCTGGCGCTAATCCCGATGATTATCCAGCTTGTCAAGCGGCAAATCAACACAAAATTTGGCAGCAAGTCGATCCAGATAATGCAAATCCAGAAGCAGTAGAAAATGCGATCGCCCAATTAAAAGCAACTGACCATCAATTTCACATGGATGGTGCGTCTTGGACGAACGATCTCAGCTGGGTAAAAGGCTACGAAAATGTTTTAGCACCGATGAATCAACTCAGTGCAGCATTTCATGCTAAATATGACTCATTAGTACAGCAAGATCCGACGTTAACTCAGCGTCCTGACTACCTTGAAGCCTTGTTGTATAACTTATTGTTGGAAACTAGTTGTTTCCGCTATTGGGGACAGGGAATGTGGACTGACTTTGCCCGCGAACTGTATCGACGGGGAGAAATCGCAGTTCGTTAGTCTACCAGTTAAACAAGCTCGTTCAAGAGTCACACCAGTTGAACTGCTAATTTTAGCAGATGCTCCTGGTTGTTGCTTTCGGCTAGGGAAAATTTCCAGAGTACGATGGGGTATGGTCACGGCAATACCCAAAGCTGCGATCGCTAAAACAGAAACCCCTGTTAGCAACCGCACTTGATGGCGTAACTGGCGATTCTCGCGATCGAGAGTTGCTACCCGATTTAAATCGCGCTCTAGATAACGGGGTTCGTTCTGAGACACGGGACGCGGTTCATTCTCTACTAAAGGTTCGGGTCGATCTTCAGCCAGCGCCACTGCAACTCGCTGAGGTTGAAAAGTAATCTTAATCAGTAACCAATTAACAATCAATTGCGGGCAGTTTCGTCTAAACCAATACCACGCTATGTTTCTAAATACTGGTTTGGATATCCGCGCTACTGATTTTGTCATCCGATTCAGCGGACGAAATTGGATCTTTTGATTGATCAGATTAACTGCACCCGCATCATAGAGACAATCGATGATTAATTTAATAGTTGCTTCTTGATCGTTAGATAAATTTTGCAGCAGTAGCAAAACATCGTGCATCCGTTCTGCTTCCATCTGCTTTTCCAGCATCCGCTCCGCGTCTTTTTTTGTAACCCCTGTCATAGGTGCGAGAATAAATATAGCTGTAGTAACATATCCACTATGATAATCTGGACACTACTGTCCTCAGAGCGATCGCGGACACATCTTGAGGAAGAAATACGTTGACTCGGATGCTTTACCTTGGCAGAACTTCAAGTTGAATTTACAGCTAATATCAAATCAAAACTAAAATATGTTTGCTGAAATACTAAGGGCAGAACTTAGTTAAATTGCGGTTGTCGCGCTTATTTTATCACAATTTACTAGCAAAAAACGCCTCTTTTTAGATGAATTTTCACGCAATCTTAATAGTTCTCAGTATGACAACGGATGGTGAGTTGGATGCTGATAAATGATGGTGGAGACAAGAACTACTACCAAAAGTGAAATTTGGCATAGCTGGCGATTCTAGCTTATGAAATTATATTTGAAATCATACGTAATCCTTAGAGAGTGGTGGCGATCGCTGAAGTATTTCGCCTTACTTTTAGGTACATTGTTAGCCCTAACAATACCGAATAGTATTTCACCTCCGGCGATCGCCCAGCAGCCTTTTGAGGAAATTCGCGGCGTGTGGATGACGAATAACGATACGAGTACCCTCATCGACCGTGACAAAATGCAAGCTGCTGTCAGCCAACTAGCGCGGCTGCACTTCAACACCATCTATCCCGTCGTCTGGAATTCTGGATACGCCCAGTACGATAGCAACATAGCACGACAAGCAGGAATTCAAACCTTCGTGCGCAAAGGCTTGCAAGGACAAGATCCTTTAGCCGATCTCGCCGCTACAGCCCATCGCCAAGGTTTACTCGTCGTCCCCTGGTTTGAGTTTGGTTTCATGACTCCTCCTACTTCAGAACTAGCACTACAACACCCTAACTGGTTAACTCAAAAACGGGATGGGAGCAAAACTTCGATTGATGTTGCAGGTGAGGTCGTATGGCTCAACCCTTTCCATCCAGAAGTCCAGCAATTCATCACCGCACTAGTACGGGAGGTTATGACTAAGTACGATGTCGATGGGATTCAGTTTGACGACCACATGAGTTTACCGCGCGAGTTTGGCTATGACAAATATACGGTGGCTCTGTACAAGAAGGAAACCAAGCACAGTCCAGCCCATCCTGGCGATACAGCGTGGATGCGGTGGCGGGCTGACAAAATTACGGCATTCATGACTCAACTCAATCAAACAGTTAAGCAAAGCAAGCCCAAAGCAATTTTTGCCGTCGCCCCCAACTACTACGACTTTGCTTATAAATTTCACCTGCAAGACTGGCTAACATGGGTGCGCAAAGGGATTGTTGACGAACTGATCGTGCAAGTCTACCGTCCCGAACTGCAAAGTTTTCTCCAACAACTTGCCCGCCCCGAAATTCAAGAGGTACAACAAAAGATTCCCACTGGTATCGGTATTCTTACGGGTTTGAGAAACGATCCAGTGCCAATGCAACGAATTCAAGCACAAGTGAGGGCTACACGCGATCGCGGTTTGGGAGTAGCTTTCTTCTTTTACCAAAGTCTATGGGACTACGCCCCAGAACCAAGCGAACAGCGACAGTCTTACTTTCAGGCATTGTTCCGTTCTCCCGCTTCCCGGATTGCATCTGCGCGGGCTGCTGTCGTTGAAGAACCGATATTTCAACCGTGAAACTAGGATAAAATGTATCGCGATCCGTAGGGGCGCACAGCTGTGCGCCCCTACAAATTTTTATGTGCTACAGAGATCGTCTACATTCCTGTTAACCATTTGTACAACGCTTTATCCTGCAACTGGATTTCGTCTACCGAGGTATAGTAATAATTTTCCCAGCCAATTTCCGGTAAGCCAGCAAAAAGCATGAGATTTAAGGGATACCGTTCGTTATCGCTACAGCGCCGGAAGTCGTCTCGGAATAAGAAAATTGCTTTATTCAGGGCGATCGCCATTCCCAACTCTACCATGACTCCTTCATCTGGTGGCGTGCCGTTGACAACCGCAAAAATGCCATCGCAGTTTTTCACATCCTGCAAATCTGCCTGCGCCACGCGATACGCCCAATCAGCTTGAGAAAAATCGATTTGATTGTTACGGGCAAACGGTTCCCAAACTTCTATGCCCAACGCCTCCAAAGCCCGAACGATGGGAGGTAAAAGTAGCGTCTTTTGCTGCTGCGAAAATCCATAGGGACTAGCTAGATAGATAATTTTGCGCTTCATAGCGATTTTCAATTGGGTAAAACAGACAATCTGTAGGGGCGCACAGCTGTGCGCCCCTACAAATGTTACGCACGCAATTGAGAATTGCTATCACGTCTGCCTCTACTCGCGATCTATGTCAAATATGCCGAATATAAGCGCGATCGCGGCATATGGCTGACGACTTGCTAAAGTTGCATTGACAGACTGAGCATAGGCGATCGCTGTATCATCTTGCCAGCGATAAGGAAATATTATCGCTCCTCGATTCGTAGCAATTTCTACGCAAGTAGAGAAAGATAAAACATCCACAATCACAACGACATCGCTAATAGGAGCCAGTTGCATCACACCACCGATTCCCCATTCACAGCGCAGATCGAACTCCGATTGGTTGAAAATCATCTGACAGTTATCAGTAGAGAGTGACTAGTGACTAGTGGCTAGTGAATAGACAAGATTCTAGCCGCTAGTCACCAGCCACCAGCCACTCACCAATTACCAAACTCCTGCTACCTTGTGAAATAGGACAGTAAGTGTAGCAAAATGCAATTACCAGAATCTAGTCGGTGGCAATTTACCCCAGATTTGAATATCTGCCGCGTACTCAATGGCATGTGGCAAGTATCGGGGGCGCATGGAGCGATCCAGCCAAAACAAGCGATCGCCACTATGTTTGATTATGTAGATGCTGGTTTCACTACTTGGGACTTAGCAGACCACTACGGACCGGCTGAAGACTTCATCGGTGAGTTTCGCCGTCAAGCGATCGCTACGCGGGGTAAAGAGGCGCTTTCTAACCTACAAGCATTTACCAAATGGGTTCCCAGACCAGCAAAGATGACGCGGCGAGTCGTCGAGCAAAATATCGATCGCTCCCTAGCTCGAATGGGAGTAGAGACGCTAGACTTGCTACAATTCCACTGGTGGGAATACAGAGATAAAAACTACATAGATGCATTAACTTATCTAGCAGAACTCCAGCAAGAAGGGAAAATCAAGCACTTAGCACTCACAAATTTTGACACGGAACGGTTGAAAATCATCTCAGAAGCAGGCATTAAGATCGTTTCTAACCAGGTGCAGTTCTCGCTGGTCGATCGCCGCCCTCTAATGAAGATGATTCCGTTTTGTCAAGAGCATAATATTCAACTTTTAGCTTACGGTACGCTTTGCGGCGGATTGCTGTCAGAAAAATATTTAGAACAAGCAGAACCGCGAGGTACGGCGTTAAACACAGCTTCCCTGCGAAAATATAAAAACATGGTAGATGCATGGGGTGGTTGGAATCTGTTCCAAGAGCTTTTAGCTGTTTTAAAACAAATAGCAGCTAAGCACGATGTCAGCATTGCTAATGTTGCAGTCCGTTACGTTCTCGAGCGCCCGACAGTCGCAGGGGCGATCGTTGGCACGCGGTTAGGGATATCGGAACACGTCGCAGATAATGCTAAGGTGTTTGCACTTACTTTAGATGCAGACGATACGGGTCAAATCGAAGCTGTATTGGCACGATCGCGAGATCTGTTACGGTTAATCGGCGATTGCGGCGACGAGTACCGACGTTAATTAGGGAGTGGGGAGTTGTAGGGGCGGGTTCACCGATAGACTTCCTGACTAACAGAAATTTTAGATAAGCCCGCCCGTACAGGAGTAGAGGAGTAAAGAATGACAGACGTAGAAGCTGAGGTTTTGGCAGTCAATGAAAATTTTTACCGTGCTTTTGAGAAGAAAAATCTAGAAGCTATGAGTCAAGTTTGGTCGCAGGGAACTGCCAGCCTTTGCATTCATCCTGGGCGGAACGCCTTGCGCGGTTGGAAGCAAATTCGCGACTCTTGGGAAGTCATTTTCAAAAATACCAAATATTTAGAAATTGAAATCGAAATTATTAATACAGAAGTTCGCGATACGACTGCTTATATCGTGTTATTTGAGCGCGTGCTACAAGCTAGTAGTAACAAAACCATCAAGGCTGAATCAATCGCTACAAATATCTTCGAGAAGATGGCTGGCAAGTGGTATTTAATACACCATCATGGTAGTCCTTTGGTAAGATAGAGTTGAAGGTATTTATCCCAGCATTTAGCAAACGAACGAAACACGTTTTTCAGTGTGAAATGCAATAATTCATACCAAGTTTAATAGGTGAATATCAGCAGAATTCCTGATTTGCGAGCATGAGATCGAATATTGCGATCGCGGCGATCGCTTAATAAATATTTCAATGGTGCAATTTCTAGCGGTAAATAATAGTTTTCTGATATAGTAAATTTTTTATAAAGATTTAGGTTAACTGGAATTCAAGTCTGGACGCAGAGTTATTGTTGGATTAAATTGTCTATATACCTCAAATGGAAAGTAGTTTGAGAAACGAAATACCTGGGGAAGATTAGATCGAGTGAAAAAAATCGATCGTCAAATAGGTGTTTCGTTTCTTTTAGTTATCGATCCAAATTAATAGTGACCGATCGCTAGCCATTTGCAATAAGTGGCGCGCGGTGAGAACTCGGAATTCGGAATTCATCGCGACTTGCGACTTGCGACTTGCTAATTGCTCCTCATCCCGAAATAGAACTCTATACTGAGAGAAGGTAGGAATGGCAATCGAGGGTAGTGTATGATTCCAAATCCCGCGATCGTGCAAGCTGTGGAACAATTGGGATATCGCGTCACGGTGGGAGACGTAGCAGCTCAGATCGGGTTAGATGTCGGTCAAGCTCAACAGGGATTACTTGCTCTAGCAAGTGATGTCGGCGGACACATGCAGGTAGCTAACTCAGGTGAAATCGCCTACCAGTTTCCGCAGAATTTGCGGGGAGTTTTACGCAACAAATACTGGCGGTTGCGCTTGCAAGAATGGTGGCAAAAAATTTGGAAAGTCCTATTTTACCTGATTCGGATTTCGTTTGGCATTGTTTTGCTTGTCTCAATCGTGCTAGTCTTCCTCACGATCGCAATTATTATTACAGCGACAAATCGGGATGGAGACGATCGCGGCGATCGCGGCGGTGGTGGGTTCTACATGCCTTACTTTTGGATTGGTCCAGATTGGTTTTGGGTATTCTATCCAGATTACGACACCCGCTATCGACAGCGGAGACGGGAAACCAGCAATTTGAATTTTTTAGAAGCGATATTCTCGTTTCTCTTTGGTGATGGTAATCCCAATATCGATCTAGAAGATAAACGCTTCTCGCTGATTGCCGCTACAATTCGTAACAATCGAGGTGTAGTAACGGCAGAACAAATTGCTCCCTATCTTGACGACTTAGGCGAGGGATATGCCCAGGAGTACGAAGATTATATGCTGCCCGTGCTGACCAGATTCAACGGTCAACCACTTGTTAGTCCAGAAGGGCATCTCGTTTACCATTTTCCAGAGTTGCAAGTTAGTGCGACTCAGCAACAATCTAGACGTGTACCAGCATTTTTGCAAGAGTTCCCCTATCGTTTCAGTGCAGCTAGCTCTGGGCAAATTATGCTCGGTATTGGCTTGGGCGCGTTGAATTTTGTTGGGTTGCTAGTATTGGGGAATTTACTCGCAGATGGGTTAGCAGCAGCTCAGCTCGGTGGACTGGTTGCCTTCGTGCAGGGAGTTTATGGGTTGCTGCTTGCATACGGCGTAGGTTTTTTGCTTCTACCTCTGGTAAGATATTTTTGGGTGCAGAGGCGCAATCGTAAAATCAGCGATCGGAATCAGAGACGGCAAGCAAGAGCAAATCTGCTAGCTAGCTCCGATTTAGTCTTACAGCAAAAAATTGCTTATGCAAGTCAGTTTGCTGCTCGATCTACGATTACTAAAGACGATGTAGTCTACTCGACTGATAGCGATTTATTAGAACAAGAAAGCCAAAATCCGGCGCAAATCGATGCTGATTGGCAACGTCGTTTATCTGGCTCTCCCTAGCTCCGATTTCATGCAATCTATAGCTATCGATTTATGAATAAACATTGTTTCGCGATAAAATTTTGTCGTAAAATAATAATCGATGTAGAAGAATTGAGGAGAAGGTGTTTACAACAACATTATTCAAGGTAGTATTGAATACGATATCTATTTGTTAAATTTTGTCATAAAGTTATAGCGCGCTCATGTCACTTCCTGAGTCCACAGAATCTAGTGTCAAATTACAGCAATATTGGCTGTTACTCAAACGACATTACTTACCACTATCAATCGTGTTTGGAGTAGTTGTCGCACTGACAGGTATAAGCTTAGCTTTGCAAAAGCCAATATATGAAGCAGAAGGAAAGTTACTATTTAGAAAAAATAGCCCTAGTTCTTCGTATTTACCTGAAGTGGGTAAGGGTATAGGTGAATTGCAGCCATTACAAGAGCAAAATAATCCTGTAGATACAGAAGCGGAAATTATACGTTCTCTGCCTATTATTAAAAAAACGATTACGCGGTTGGAGTTGAAGGATGAATCGGGTAAAACTCTTAAACCCGAACAATTTCTTAAAAAACTAGACGTGACAGACGTGAAAAAAACGGACGTGTTGCAAATTACTTATAGGGATGCAGATCCAAACAGAGCTGCAACAGTAGTCAATACTTTAATGGGTATTTATTTAGAAAATAACTTACTTGCTAATCGCTCTGAAGCCGTTTCTGCGAGAGAGTTTGTGCAAAAACAGTTGCCCAGGGCGGAAACAAGTTTGCGTCAAAGCGAGTCAGAGTTGCGTCAATTTCAAGAGCAGAATAAAGTTGTCGATCTAAATGAAGAAAAAAGAGCGGCAGTAGCAATTATTGCCGATATGCAACGCCAAGCTGCGAATGCTAATGCTGGTTTGGCAGATGCAAAAGCTCAATCTGAACTGCTGAAACAGCAATTAGGAGAAACTTTAAATAGCGCCGGAGCGGTAACTAGTGTAAGTCAATTTCCAGCCGTTCAAGGTATTTTGAAAGAGATCCAACAAATAGAATCGCAGCTAGCGGTGGAACAGAGCCGCTTTCAGGCAGATTTTCCTAATGTCGTCTCCCTCAAGCAAAAGAAAGCAAGTTTAGAGCAGTTACTCAAACAACGCTTAAAACAAGTGGTAGGAGAACAAAAACTTCTTAGAGGAAATAGCTTACAAAATAGTGAATTCGATCAAAAACTGACAGAAGAGTTTGTGAGGGCAGAAGCAAGACGTTTGGGTTTATCTAGCCAAATAGCAGCAATCTCAAACGTTCAATCTTCTTATAGAGAAAGACTCGATCGGTTACCTCAGTTAGAACAATTGCAGCGGGCGTTAGAACGAAAAATTCAAACAGCTCAATCTACCTATTTATTACTACAGCAAAAATTACAAGAAATTCGGATTGCGGAAAATCAGAATATAGGTAATGCTCGCGTCATTTCAGCAGCCATACCACCAGAAGAAGCGGTTGCTCCCCGCAAAATGTTATATCTGGTGACAGGAATTATGCTGGGTGGAATATTAGCGGCTGCTACTGGTTTAATATTAGAAAAACTAGATAAATCGCTCAGAAGCGTTGAGGAAGCTAGAAAAATATTTGGCTATACCTTACTGGGGATAATTCCAGCCTTGAAAAAATCTGAGAACATTTTCTTGCGCGATCGCTCCCTAGAAAGAGCTACACCAGAAATTTTAGTGCAAGAGTCACCGCGATCGCCTTTCAGCCAAGCATATCGAATGCTGCAAGCTAATTTGAAATTTCTGAATTCTGATAAACAGCTCAAAGCAATTGTCGTTACGAGTTCCGTTCCTAAAGAAGGAAAATCAACAGTTGCGGCAAATTTAGCTGTCACTATCGCTCAAATGGGGCGTAAGGTATTGTTAGTTGATGCAGATATGTATCGTCCCTTGCAGCATGAAATCTGGGAATTACCAAATCACTTAGGCTTAAGTAATATCATTGTGGGTCAGACCGAACCAAAAACAGCGATCAAAAAGATTACGGCTAATCTTCACATCCTAACTTCTGGAGTGATTCCACCGAATCCAATGGCATTACTGGATTCTCAAAGGATGGCATCTCTAGTTACTGTTTTTTCAGCCAATTACGACTACACAATTATTGATACTCCTGCTTTAAATGCGGCTGCTGATGCAGCAATTTTGGGTAAAATGACCGATGGAGTTTTATTAGTTGTTCGACCTGGGGTGGTAGATACTGCTGCTGCTATCCGTGCTAAAGAATTTCTAGAAAAGTCAGGGCAACATGTCCTCGGTCAGGTAGTGAATGGATTTAATCCCGATAGCGAACAATACTACTATTATCGTTCTAGCCAGTCGGAAGAAGATGATAATGTAGCATTAGCGGAAAGTCATTCTCCTCTGAGCATTAGCAAAAAGAGATGAGGTTTTTCTGGTTCGATTGAATTGGTAACCACTCAGTTCATTTTGATCCCAACAGAGCAAATTTTAGCGATCGCCCCTACGACTCGCTCTAAATCCTCGTTGGTTAAATTAGAGCCAGAGGGAAGGCACAGACCGCAAGCAAACAGCTCTTCCGCTACCTCACCTCCAACTGTCTCGTATTGGGCAAAAGCAGGTTGGAGGTGAAGTGGTTTCCAAACTGGGCGAGTCTCAATGTGCTGCTGAGCGAGGATTTTACGGACTTGTTCTCTATCTGCACCGAAAATATGAGGATTGATTGTCATGCAGCTCAACCAGCGCGTGGCGCGACCGTAACTCGCTTCTGGCATAAATGATATTCCTGGCAATTCGCCCAAAGCTTGCCGATAAACTTCAAAGTTACGCCTTCTAGCTTGTACCCGTTGCTCCAGGACTTGCAATTGACCTCGACCAATTCCCGCCAATACATTGCTCAGCCGATAGTTGTAACCGATTTCTGAGTGTTGGTAGTGGGGCGCTGGATCGCGTGCTTGAGTGGAGAGAAATCTGGCTTTGATGACAATTTCTGGCTCGTTGGAAACCAACATTCCACCTCCAGATGTCGTAATGATTTTATTACCGTTAAAAGAAAAAATGCCAATTTTACCGAAACTTCCGGGCGATCGCCCCTTGTAAGTTGCTCCTAGAGATTCAGCTGCATCTTCAATCAACGCTACTTCGTAGCGGTTGCAGGCTGCTAAAATCGGGTCAATGTCAGCACTTTGACCGTATAGGTGAACGACAACTACGGCTTTAGGTAATTTACCTAACCGCGCCCGTTTGTCCAAGGCTGCTTGTAACAATTCGGGGTTCATATTCCACGAAGTGCGATCGCTGTCAATGAAGACAGGTTTTGCACCTAAATAGACGATGGGGTTGGCTGAAGCCGCAAAAGTGAGTGTCGAGCAAAATACCTCATCTCCAGACTCCACTCCAACTAACTGCAAGGCTAGGTGTAAAGCCGCCGTGCCAGATACTACAGCAGCAGCATGATTGACACCAATTACATGACAAAATTCTTGTTCAAAAGCTTCTAAATGGGGACCAACGGGAGCAATCCAATTCGTATCAAATGCTTCTTTGACATACTCAATCTCTTCCCCGCTCATATGAGGGGTAGAGAGCAGGATTGGTTTAATCATTTAATAATTGCTTGTATATATTGTAGCTATAACTAAGTTAGTTTTCTTACACTATCAATTCAGTAGTAAGAATGTGCGTTATGACTCAATTGAAGCATTTATTTTCTATCTACTATTAATTGTGATAGAACCTCAAGACATGCTACGATAGCGTTTGACTCATTCTCACCCTATTTTGATTGTAATACTGATTGAATCACTTTTAAAAATTTAGTTACGTCCCGTTTCATAAGTAAAAATACAGTTCTCACCAGCGGAAAATACTCCCATCTGAATGAAATTATCAGCGCCGCAGAGCTAACTACGTACTATAGTTGTAAACGCTATTATTACTTAAACATTAAATACTCATTCGTTAAAAGCTATACAATGTGCTAGTTTATACATCTTTGCTAGAGATGAAAGCAAATTGCCTCCTCCTATAGATGTAAATAATATATTTTTATAATTGTAATAACAGTTATCATATAATTTATAAATGATAAGTATAGATTGAAGGTAGTATTCCATTATAGATATCTAAAACCGAGAGTTTTCATTTAGAGCTAACGGCAACTTAGTAGAAAATAGAGAATGAAAGTTAAGTAGAAAAGCAAAAAACTGAAAATTTTATCCTATTTGATTCTAGATGGTAGCGCGATATGCAGGAAAGAAGTTAGAACTTAATAAGCTTTCTACTTGAGTATTTAATAACTCAGCGCGTACCTTAACTAAGCGATCGTATTTTTCTGAGTCAATAATTAAACGCAGCGTCAAAAACTCGTGTCTTTGTTGAGAAAAACTTGCTTTGAATTGGTAAAGGCTATCTCGAGAACCACCAACACCTCCACCTAGATGCAAAAATTCATTGCCTCGTTCTCTTGCCCAAAATCTGACATAATCTGTTTCCAAACTACTGGGAGAAAATCGATAAAACTTGTTGCGAGTTCCACCTAGTAATCCTTGCACAATTCCGCTACATTCGGTGTAAATTCCAGCACTAGCTATTTCTCCATCTAACTCTACAATGCACAAATGAATTTTATCTAACAAGAATTTTTGCAATTTCAAAAAGTACTGCCTATCGAACAAAAAGTAGCTGTTGGCAGCCCCTACTCGCTCCATTGTTTCCTGATAGACTGTGGCAAATTCATCTATATATTCTAAAAAACTAACGATTTTAGCAGTCATTCCTAAACGCTTACATTTATTAATCTTATTGCGTTGGCTAGAATGAGTTTGATGCCAAATTTCAGTAGAAGAAAGTTTTAAATTGACTGAAACTGTTTCTCCATTTAATGTAAAAGTGTTTGGTGGAAATATTTCTCTCCAATTGTGGTTGAGAATAGGATGTAATCTAAAAAAACCCGAACAAACACCCCTAGCAGCTAAAATGCGCTTTAATTCCTCTAATGCTAACTTAGGAAATTCTGGCGGATTTACCGCTGCTGCATTCATTAAAATCCCAGGGTAGCCATAAGGAGAGATGATATCAAAAGTTTTTGTAGGAAATGATGCTGCGGATGCTAGCTCCTTGCAACTACGGATGAGATAGGGAGCAAAAAATATTTTATCTTCTGCGCTAATTAAAATTGCTTCAGAAATTGTGTTAGTTCTGTTAGCTTCTAAAGCTACATACTCAGGGAGTTGATAAATATCGTGCCGCAGTTGTTGGACAGTATCAAACCATAAAGAGCTGGATGGTACAATAATTTGGCTTTTCATCTGTGAGCAATAGTTGGATTATTTTCGTCCGACCAAATGATAGGAAAAAATTTCGGATCGGTGTAATCGGGATATCCATTTGGTAATTTTCTACAAAGTTGGTCGAGAAAATGATGGATTTGTTTTCCTTGGGTATTCCAAAATGGTTGATATCGATTAGTCTCATCTTGGAGGTGGACTGCCATTGCTAAGCGTAATGAATTGCTATGATTCGGATAGCTACCGTGAACTAACCAGCAGTGATGAAAACTGATTTGTCCCTTCTTCAAAGTCATCGGAACTTCAACCAGCTGGTGTCCTGCTTGGTGCAATTCGTCAGCAATTTCTGTTAAATTTTCTTTGTTAAACAGTCGCATGTGTTCTGTACCAGACCATTTGTGACTTCCGTCCAGCATCACCAACGGTCCCATTGATAAATCGCAGTCTTGCAGAGGAATCCAAGCCGCTAAAAGATTGTTCGATGTACTATTGGAGACATAGGCATGGTCGGTGTGCCAGCCAATTGCGCCCGTGCAGTTGGTGTTAGTAGGTGGTTTGCAAATAATTTGATCCTGAAAAATGCGGATGCTTTTAGTTCTGGTCAGTCGTGCCGCGATCGCCCCAATAGCTGGTTGTAAGGCAAGCTGGCGGATATCCTTACTTTGTAACCAGGTGTGTTCGTTATTGCGAATTCCATCTCCATCTCCTATCTTCCAATCGCCAAAGCCACTGTTTGTAGGTAATGGAGTGTTTCGCTCTCCTTGATAGTACCTTTCAATGGCTAAAACTGCTCTGTCGATAACTTCCTCAGGAAGAATTTTTGGAGAAATATACCAACCATGTTCTTCATAAAAAGCTACATCTTCCTCGGTAGGTAAAACAGCTATTTGTTCCTCTGTCAACAAAGACGCGCAAGTTTCCATCTCGATCGATTGCTCCTAAAGTTCATAGTTGGGGAGTCTATTTAGAATCTGGAATAGTGACCTCTGGACTACCTCTAAATTCTTCTGAGGTAGCAAAGCCTTCTTGACTAATTCCCTCTTGCTGGAAAACTTTCAATACAGTCAAAAACAGCAATTTTAAATCTAGCCACAGACTCCAGTTATCGACATACCAAACGTCGAATTGAAATTTTTCTTCCCAAGTCAAAGCGTTGCGACCGCTAATTTGAGCTAAGCCTGTAATTCCTGGTTTCACTTCATGACGGCGGGCTTGTTCTGGAGTGTAGCGGTCGAGGTAAAGTACTAATAAAGGGCGGGGACCAATGAAACTCATGTCGCCTTTGAGAACATTCCACAGTTGGGGCAGTTCGTCAAGACTAGTGCGCCGGAGGAATTGACCAAAAGCAGTAAGGCGCTGTGCGTCAGGCAGAAGATTTCCTTGTGCGTCTTGCTCGTCGGTCATGGTACGAAACTTGTAAAAGTTGAAAATATTACCGTCTTTACCTGGACGGGGTTGAGTGAAAATAACTGGAGAACCCATGCGAAAGTGAATGGCGATCGCAACACAAATAACTATAGGAGACAAGACGATCAGCGCGATCGCGGCAACAAAGCGATCGAGCAACAATTTAACTAATCGGCTTAACTGCTTGAGCCTGCGCATAAATAACAGCAGATTTACTTGAGTAGACGAAATAAATAATTAGGTATGATTTCTTCTGTCCGAACTGTAACAGAGTTTTTCTTATATTACAGTTTTTTAAGTAAAAAATAGTACTCTGTTACCTGATGGATTGTGCTATCGCCGTAAATGACGGGACTCAGTATGAACGCGATTTTGGTTACTGGAGCCACTGGCTTTGTTGCTAGCCATTTGCTACCCAGACTGCTGCAAGAGAAATTGCAGATTGTGGCAGCTGTACGAAACGATTCTGCACGACTGCCAGCCAACGTTACAGCCGTAAAAGTTGGTAATATTGACAGTAATACTGATTGGCATTCGGCTTTAAAGGGTATAGATATAGTCGTTCACCTAGCAGCACGCGCCCATATTCTTCAAGATAAAGCGTCCGATCCAGAAGCAGAGTTTTTGAGTGTCAATACCGAGGGAACGGTCAATCTAGTCAAGCAATCGATCGCCGCAGGGGTGAAGCGGTTCGTATTCGTAAGTTCGATTGGAGCAATGACCTCAAGTAGCGATCGCCCCCTCACGGAAAGTTCGCCCTGTCAACCAGATACGCCCTACGGTCGCAGCAAACTGCAAGCAGAACAAGCCATAGTACAGCTTGCTAGTCAAAGTGCTATGACTTGGACAATTTTACGTCCGCCTCTAGTTTATGGTGCGGGAAATCCTGGTAATATGGAACGGTTAATTAAACTCGTTCAAACAGGTTTACCACTGCCATTTGGTGCAGTTAAAAATCGTCGCAGTTTAATTTATGTGGGAAATTTAGTAGATGCGATCGCCTCTACCCTGAACCATCCCCAAGCAGCAAATCAAACATTTTTAGTCAGCGATGGAGAGGATCTTTCCACACCAGAATTAATTCAAAAAATTGCCGTTAACTTAAAGCACCCATGTAACATGCTGTCAGTTCCTCCAAGTTGGTTGCAACTGGGAGGAAAATTAGGGAATACCGTACAGAATGTTAGTAAAAAACAATTGCCTCTTAACACATCGACTATCGATCGCCTACTAGGAAGTTTAGCAATTGATAGCAGTTACATTCAGAAGACCCTGAACTGGCAACCCCCCTTTACAGTTGATGCAGGTTTAGCACAAATGCTGCGATCGCCAACTTGACATACAGCAAATATGCTTTAATGGTTCTTCTTTACAGAATATGACTACCATGCCTTCGATCGTGTTGTCGGTCTTCAGCTTTGGAATTAGTTTCCTGACCGTGAATTTGATTAGACAGCGCTTTCGGCAGAGCTTACTAGATATTCCGAACGAGCGCAGTTCTCACACCCAGCCTACTCCCCGTGGTGGCGGCTTAGGATTTATTATTGCCTTCGCCATTACGAGTGCGATTGCTATGGGAAATAACTATGTTCATCTGTTTGCAGACGTACCATTAAATCTTAATTTAGCGATCGTCTGGTTAATACTAATTCCACTAGCTATTGTCGGAATTCTTGACGATCGCAGTAACGTTCCCGCAGGCATTCGTTATTTGGTTCAGTTGGTTGCTGCTGGAGTTGCAGTGACTTATTTTGGTGCTTTTCCTCAGCCTTGGCTGTCGCAGTTTGGAGTTGTCGGGAGTATCGTAGCAATTGTTCTCACTGCAATTGGTATGACAGCGATCGTCAACTTCTACAACTTTATGGATGGGTTAGATGGAATTGTGGCTGGAACGAGTGCGATTCAATTAGGTTTTTTTGCCTTTTACCTACATCATCCCCTGTTGTGGTTTCTTGTAGCAGCGCTCGTAGGCTTTCTGTGGTGGAACTGGTCGCCAGCCAAGATCTTTATGGGCGATGCAGGTAGTACTGTTTTAGGTGCTACAGTAGCGATCGCTTTACTCAATGCTGGCGATAGCGCAGTACAGGCTTGGTCAGCCTTGGCTGTAACTCTCCCACTGGTAGGAGATGCAATTTATACGATCTTGCGTCGCCTCTTAAAGCGAGAAAATATTTTTCAAGCACATCGCAGTCATCTATATCAAAGACTACAGCAATCTGGTTGGTCGCATGGACGGGTTGCCGCTACGTATATGGGAATAACGCTCGCGATCGCGTTAGTTGTAGGATTTTATGGCTTAAAGGGTGCGATCGTGGGTGCGATCGGTACGGTAGCGGCGGGATTAGGCGGCGAAATTTATATGCGATCGCGCCCGATCAAGCAGGGGTCTTAACTTCGACAATTTTTTGCCCTAATGCTTCAGCATACAGTTGTTCGTACATTTCGATAATTTTTTGCAGCTCGTACTCATTCATCCGTTCTTTACCCCGTTGACCCATGAGCTTGACTTCTTCGGGGCGATCGAGTATGTGAGCCATAGCTTCAGTCAATCCCTTTACATCCCCAACCTTGACCAAAAGACCGCAGCCTTCTGCAAGTAGATCTTGGATACCGCGAATTTTCGTGCCGATCGCCGGAGTTTCCAGACACAATGACTCCATAATGCTCCTCGGTAGTCCTTCCCGCTCAGAAGCAAGTACTGTAGCTACTGAAGCACGAATCAAAGCAGGAATATCACGACGATAACCCAAAAAGTGTATTTGCTCGGCAATACCCAACTGGAATGCTAGCTGTTGTAATTTTGCCTGTTGCGGTCCGGTTCCAGCCAATGCCAAGTGTACGTCAGACCGTCTTAGCTGTGCCAATGCTTGCAAAATGTCTTGATGTCGCTTACCAGGGTTTAGTTCAGCAATTGATAGAAAAAGTGGTGCATTCGGTGCTAATCCTAACTCCTGGCGTACCATTTGGATTTCAGAATCGCTAACAAATTTGGAACTGTAGCGATCGCAATCTACTCCAATTCCTGGAGTATAGCGGAGTCGCTCGTCAGGAACAATCTGATATCGCTTGGCGGCTGCTTCATCCTCTCGGTTGATAACTATTAAGTAATCTGTCCAGGCTCCAGCCAGCTTCTCTAGGGACAGAAAAGCGGCATTTTTTAACAGCTTCCCACCGCGATAAAAGTGAAAACCATGAGCAGTGTAAATCACCTTCGGCTGACCCCGCTTTCTTAAATTCTTGAGAGCATATCGAGTCACAAAAGCCGCTACTGGAGTATGCACGTGAACTAGATCGTATCCTTCTTGCTCTACCACTTGTCGAATTTGTTGTGGAGCAACCATGAGATTTTGAAGTTGAAGAGGGTTGCGCGACCATTCTACTTCCCAGACGCGATCGAAAGCTTCCAAGCAATTTGTATTGGTTGAGATGCCTTGTGCCATCGCATCCACTTGCCAGCCTTTAGTGCGGAAATAGTGAACATAAGGGAAGAGAAAGGCATCAATCGTAGCTGGTACAGTGGTAACGATTAATAGTTTATTCATACTGAAATTATCTAAAATCTGTTAGTAACTTGAATAGGTTTTGGTTGAGAAAAATCTTTAATATAGACTTTAAGATTGAATTGAGCTACTAAAAATTTGACTGTAATAACTCTTGTAAACCCGTGCGAATACTTGTTTGGGGAGTCCACCCCAAATTTTGCAACGCCGTGTTGTCGGCAAGGCTGTGGCGAATATCTCCAGGGCGAACCTCTTGATGGATTGGTGTCAAGTGTTGTCCGCTCAAATCGTTAATTGCTTGGACAATTTCCAATAAGTTTGTTGCTATCCCTCGTCCTACGTTAACAGTTCTTCCTGCTGCTTTTGGGTGTTGCATCACTAGCAAGTTGGCACGAACCACATCAGACACATGAACGAAATCTCGGCTTTGAAGTCCATCTCCGTATATTGTTGGAGCATTGCCTTGAAGCATTCTATTACAGAATATAGAGATTGCTCCTGAGTATGGGCTGGATGGGTCTTGACGAGAACCAAAAACATTAAAGTAACGCAAACTGACAAACTCTAGACCAAAATTTCGAGCATAAACATGTCCCATGACTTCTGATGCCAGTTTATCTGCACCATAAGGAGTAATAGGACAAGCTTGCATTGACTCATGTTTTGGTAAAGTTGGTTCGTCACCGTATACCGCAGCACTTCCTGCAAAAATTGCACGACGCACGCCATGTTTGCGAGCTGCTTCTAAAACATTGAGGGTTCCACCATAGTTAACTTTCCCTGTTCCTACTGGATCTTCAACGCTTTTAGGAACGCTCACAACAGCTGCTTCGTGAAATACATACTCACATCCTTCCACAGCTGCATCAACCGCTGAAAAGTCCGTGACATCACCTATGCAAACCTCAACATTGTTTGAGTCAATAGAACTGAGGTTTTCGCGTTTACCAGTTGAAAAATTATCAAGAATCCGAACTTTATAACCTTCTTTAACCAGAGCTTCCACAATGTGGGAGCCTATGAAGCCACAGCCACCAGTCACTAGGATAGTTGTCTTTTCTCTACTCATGCTTATGTCAATTTTAGCAAGATGAATTTCACGGCATACCTGAATTTTTCTTCAACTTTTTACATTCATGCAGCAGTTTTATTTAACCTGGCACTCTGCAAAGACTTGCTGCCATTGAACTAATTCTGATTCGTCTAGTGTTTCTCCAATCCGGTGACGCAGTATCTGAAAATTTAAACTTGTAGTAATAGCAAATGTATCAACTAAAGCTTTAAAACCTTGTTCTACTACTCCAAAAGCGAATAAATATTTTTGCTCGGTAAAAGCTTTTTCAAGTAAAGCAGTTGAGATATTATACCTAGCAGTTAAAATTTTTTTTAATGATAAAGATTCGATACGATATCCTAGTAAGATATTGGGAAGGCAGGCAAAACAACTAATATTATAAGTGCGGAGTAAAAGATCGTAATCTTCCATTCTAATAGCCCGTGTTCTGTACTGGTTTTTACGAAACCATTCAGTTCTACCCATCCATGTTGGATGCGCAAGAGAAAAGCCAGCCCAGGGACGAGAACAGATTTCGACATGAGAAACTTTTGAAACCGACTTTCCTCTAGGATTACCTTCGCCGTCAAATACGAGAATTTGAGTTCCTAAAACATCAACTTTTGGATGCTTTTCTAAGTATTCTACTTGTAATTGCAGGCGCTCGCGATATGAAATATCATCTCCATCCATTCGAGCAAAATACTTGCCTTTACTTAAGCTAATTGCCTGGTTCAGACGACGAGGAAGCTTTAGGTTTAACCCATCTGAAATGACTTTAATTCGCGGATCGCTAAAGCTGTTTGCCACTTCTAAAGTTTTATCTTTAGAACCATCATCGATCAGAATGAGTTCCCAATTCTGGTAGGTTTGATTCACTATCGAATTCACTGCTGATGTCAGTACTTGTTCGCAGTTGAATACAGGCATTCCAATACTTACAAGTGGTTTCATTTGCCGTTACAAATTAAATTTCAACAAAAACTAGAAAAAAGCCACAAATTAAATATACATTAATTATTGTATTACGTTTTACTGTCAAATATAACTGGGAATATAAACACAAATGAATTGAAAGCTTGTGAAAAAATCTTGTCTAAAAAGTTATTCAAGTTTGCGTAATGACATATTGCGCTCGTGCTGATTCTCGGACAGATGTATATGCTGTTGTACAAATAAGTAATGAAATCCAAAACTAATTATAGCCATAGTTCCAAACGTGACTAACAACGATACCAAGTCATAACCACAAAGCCAAATAGCTGCAAGCCTGGTTGAAACTACAAGTGAAGGTATACGACCTGAAAGCTTGTCTAACATACCCATGCACATTCCATACACGATCAATCCTGGTACTAACAGCCATAAACCCGTATTTAATAAGATTTCTTCTATTGCACCAACACCAAATCCCCATGTAGTATCCTCAACGGGTGTCCTAGCTAGTTCGCTTGTAAAATACTGTGCTGTAGACCAACCTTTAAACGGTACTATTGAACGAGGTACATAATAAAGCAAAGCGTATACATAGCCAGCTAGAGGATATGGCATGATACTTGTTCCTACTGGTTCTGCCATTTCTAGCGCTGTCTTCAAAATAGGACTTCTAGAGAAATCACCATTAATAGTTTCTCCAACTAAATCTAGTATCGAAGCATCAACATGAGAATACTGCCACTTAAAAATCGGTAAGAGAGCAGAAGCAGCTACTACTGCTACACATACAAAGACTGTAATTCGAGTAAGATTTATCTTTGTACGAAATAGTGTTAGAACCAGCAAAGGAACTAATATAGTATTCCTCTGACCTACTGCAAAAGTGGAAAAAATACTAGTTATAGCTAATCCTAATGAATATAACGATCCAAATTGTGTCTTAGCGTTAGTTAATCTCACATAAAAACCTAAGAAACATGTGGGAAAGTATAACAGGATAATAAAAGGACCTAATGCCTCTCCGATTTGCTGCCTGCTAAACCAAATAGATGGGTTTTGAGCAAATTGACGATATCCAAAAATAGCTAAAGCGATTGAGATCGAGGTTGTGATAAAGTAAAAAAGGTTCTGTCTTTCTTTATTCAGGCTTGCATTTGGTTCTTGTATACCGAAATTGGTATATTTATTTGTTAAGGTAGCACCAAGCTCGAACAACCAGGGAGTAAACAATATTAAAGCAAATGCTTGTAATATTATTTTTTCATCTGCATTAAATAAAGGCAGAAAAAAATTGCTTTCATAGGGAAAATTTAATGCTTCTAACCCTAACCCGAGATCGTAGTAGAGAATAACTGAAATTGTAGCAAAATGAATTGTGGATGGCATCTCTTCATGACGCAGCCTCAAGTAAAAAGGACGTGCCGCAAATAGATGCGATATAAATATAGTTATAAAAACTAGCAATTTCATTGTTAAATTTCAAGTCGATCGAGAGCTTCTGTTGAAAAATTGCTTCTTAAGGAAAACCCAAAATATTTTTCAGTCACTGGGTGCAATTCTCATATAGATGAGCTAGTTGTTTGATGGAACTAAATATAGAAAAGTTATTAGCCCATTTTCGAGCATCAGCGGAGAGTTGTTTTCTCAGTTCCTGGTTTTCCAGTATTGATAAGATATTTTTACAAGCAAGTTCATCATTATTAGGAGGAAACATAAAAGGGTGATGGCTAGGCGAACATGCTTCACGAATTGTTGGTAAGTCGGTAGCAACAACAGGTAACCCAGCAGCAGCAGCTTCTATAGCAACAACTCCAAATCCTTCTTCAAGTGACGGCAGAAAGAACAAATCGGCAGTCTTCAAAAGTTCGGAAATATCTTCAACTCCCACCATCATTGCCATATCATTTCGTTCAGCTACTTTTTCCTTGAGTGTATTCAAAAGTTCGCCATGAGAACCCACCATAACAAAATATACGTTAACTCCATTCTTGCTCATTCGATCTGCAATTCTCAAAATTTGAGCATGATTTTTATGAGCAGTAAAACGAGCTACATATATAACTATAGGCTGATCGACTGGGAGATTAAATTTTTGGCGTACAGCTCTTTTGTCTACTTCTCGATCGAATTGGCTCAGCTCGATACCGTTGTACAAAATTTCATTATGCTTACCCGAACAGTTACAAATAGCTTGAAAAGCCTTTAAACTACTTTTTGATGGAGCAATAATGTGAGTTGCATACTTTGATAACAATCTTGTCATAATCTTTTGATAAATTGCACGTAGAAAACGCTTTTCGTGGAGGTCTGTTAGAGGATGCATGTGTGCTATTCTGGTGCAGACTTTTTCCTGATGTGCTAGATACAGTACCAGACCACTAAAAAGATATAGTTGAGCGTGAACTACGTCGTACGGACCATAATCGCGTAAAATCTGCTTGAAATTTCGAGCGTACAACCACGGTTGATTTGAATGCAGGCAGGGAATGATTCGACTACCTAAGGCGCGAATTTCGTTGTCGTAAGCGCACGGCTGAGTTGTGTGAACTAAAAAGTCTATTTGAAAGCGATCGCGATCGATGTGGCGTAGAACGTTGATTAACCATGTTTCAATACCACCGCGATTCATACCTCCAACAACTTGTAGAATGCGAAGCGGACGTTGATTGGATAATGTCATATTTAATTTCTCAAATTACGTTGGTATATTTTAGTTTTCAATTACATTCTTTTTTCAGAGCGTACAGTGCGTGGATATTCACACCTAAACTAGCCACTACTTGAACAATTGCTGCAACAAGTAAGGCAAATGCTGCTCCCAGCAGTCCAAATTTAGGAATTAACCACAAACAGGCTATAGCTGAGATAGTTGTCACGAAAACAAACAAAGGCATCTGAACGCGAAAATATCTGGCAGATGTCATGCCATAGCCAAAAAAAGAAGCTATAAAACTTACACCTGCCGCTACCATTAACCACACAAATAAATCTGCTCGCTCAGCATATTCAGGTTGGTAAAGAACTGCTAGCAGATGTCTTCCAGCCACAAAAGCTACTAAGACACAAACACCGCCTAAAGCAGCGCCAATTCCAGCTAAAGTACACAAAAGGTTGCGAAAAGCAGTGCGATTTCCTGCTGCATAATATTTTGCCAATCGCGGACAAGCAGACTCTCCTAGTGCACTCACTACTATGTTTCCTGCCATCATTAAGTATGCTATGGCAGCGAAAATGCCCAGCTCTCTTTCTCCTAAGTAATTTTCAATAAAATAGCGGGGAATGTTAGTGTTGAGCGAAATCAACATCATAACAAAACCTAGAGGAAGAGACAGCCATACTAATTGCTTTAATGTTTTCAAATCCCAGCGTGGCTGAAGCTGCACTTTTGCCCCGCTCAAGTCTCTACCTTTTGCGTCTTGTTGACTCGATTGGATACCATTTAACAGTGATGCACTACTACGAATATCGTATCCTAATAGTACTATAGCCCAAGCAACAGCTAAGCCTACTGTTCCCCATAAAGCACTTTTTGTGAAATAAACTCCAAAAGATAAGAATAAGAGTGATAAAGGACCTTTAACTAGCATTGAAATGGCAATGCGATCCATTCGTTCGTGTTGCTGAATCAAGCCGTAAAATACATCGCTGATAGCTTCACACGCTTTAGCTAAACCAACTACTAAAATTACCAACGATGTTTCAAAACGATACCCAGATATAAAAGTGATTCCTATAATAATTAACAGCGCCAGTCCGGTTGCAAGTAATCTTAATCCGAGGTAATCTCCAAAATAATATTGTTGTTTAGCATCTGTTGCCTGAATTGTTCGCAATTGCAAGTTTGTAAACATAATAACAGGCGCAGTTAGAGCAAATCCTAAAGTGAATTGCCCTAATATCTCTGGACTGCCTAGTTTTGCAAGCATGACTAGCATTCCCCATTGGCAAGCTGCATAAACAACGTTGCCAACAAACGTCCAAGAGAAGTTTTGACGCAACGTTGGTATCTTTGGCTGTTGAGCTGCCATAGCAAATGGATTTGTGTAAACTTATATATACTTATGCCTTTAGCACTATACCACCATCCATCTCACTATTTACATTGCTTTTTAAAAACAATGAAACTTAAACTAGGATCTATTTCAATCAATAAATCGACAGAACTCGATTTGATGCGATATTCCATCGATATCCAATCGATAAACTGATAATAAAACCCTTTTCAGGGATCGCGGTTAACGTAGTTTAAACACTTGAGTCCCAGAATATGTTTCTCCTGCTACGTTCGGACTGATGTTAACGCTTCTCAACAGCGAGTTATATCCTGTAGAAGGCTCCCAAACATTTTGATTGGCGAATCTGATCGAGTACTCTGGACGAGAATACAACTTAGGAGCAGGGTCAGGTAAATTTAACAACACCTGATATTCTCCTGAATTTATGTTTGCTGGAATCCCACATACTATATCTATTGTTTTGGTTTCACCAGGCATCCACCGACGTACAGACTCTGCTACGGGAATATAGTATTGTTGTCCTGTTTCCCGATGCCTCAAAATTACTTCTAGACTACGAGGATTATAGGGGCTAGCCCAGCCATCATTGGTAATTCTAAAACTCATTGAAAACGTACCAGCAGGTTTGACTTTGTCCACAATAGCTGAATCTATTAAGCGAAAGCGATAGCCTAAGCGCTGTTGAATTTCGTTCATGCAGCCTTGCTCTCTCCAGCCCTGATAGACTGGTACTGAATAATTTCCATTAGCATTTACTGTCATTCCACTCCAGTGCATTCTGGCAAAGTCAGTTAGCGCTCCTGGACAATCATCCCATTCCGGCGGGTCGCTGGGTCCAGCAGGTTCTCCACCGTGTACTACATATTTAGTATCAAGGTTTAGCCATGCTTTTTCTTGCTCCATTACCTCTAGATTACCGCTATACGTTCCCCAATCACTTTTCGTAGAGCGAAAAGCATCATTATGGTGTCCCGTTCTCGCTCTATTAGAGCCATTGAAAGCTTCTTCAGACGTAAGAGGAAGATCGTTATCAAATATCTGCTTTTTATATCCCAAAGTCCGTACAACCATCATGCGATTTTTTGGTAGGACAGACAATATCTTTAGCGCTACTTTTTTAGCATCATTAGTAATTTTTCCTGTAGTATGATCGGTAAAGTTATGAGTTGAATGATGCCATTCTCCCCAGTAACCAATAAACCCTGCTTCCATGTAAGCAATCACATCAGAGTTTGCTCTTAAAATTGGCTTCAACTGATCGAGATGAGAAAGCATTAGACTCGATGGAGCATCAGGACCACCTCCTAACCAATTGTAGGTAAACCGTACAATCATTTTTATCCCAGCCTTTCTAACTGTTTTTAAATCATTTGATATCATGTCAAGATAAGGCTGCGAAATTGGTTTATCTCGAAAATCTGATAATAAATAGTATCGTCGAATTGTAGATAATTTTTCGCGCCTAACTTGTTGTAGCTCAGAAAGCTGTAGTGGAGGAGCTGGATTATTATCGAGCGGTTCCATCGATTTGTAGAACCCTCTTTCTGGGTTGGAAAAGTTTTCTGAACTACCTTCATAAGTGGTAGTAACTCTAGGAACTGGAGCCGCAGTACAGGAACCTGCGATCGCCATAGTTGCTAGTAGAGCCGTAGACAGTTTCAAGTTTTTTACTACGTGCTGAATTCTCATAACATACCTCTGGAAAGTCATATTTTTTCTGACAGTTACTTATCTAACTTGTTGTTATCAAAATAACCGTAGTAAAGGCTGTACAAAGTCATTAATAGGGGTACTCTGTACGCTTCAAGTTTTATTTACATAGATCGATTACAAATTAAACTTAACTTTATATTGGATCGGTAACCAATAGAAATTACACTGATTTATTAGATAGCGAAATTATACGGAAAGAGCAAATTTATTAAATTATCTATATACCAAAGCCAGAATCTACCTAGAATGACTAACTTGCATTCTTTACTAGCACCTAAATTTGCTGAAAATTAGCAATTTATTGGTTTTTGTTAGGAAATACTAGTAAGTTTGAAGGTTTGGTATGCCATTCACATCAAATTGAAATAATAGAGGAAACTACATATTTTTCTATGTGAGGCTGTTTGACGGCTCAACCTACGTCCGGCTGCGGTCGGTGGAAACCCGTAATCTTCGGTATTGCAAACGCTGGTTACGGATAATCGAGCGATCGCCAGTCATGATGGTGGCTACTTATGTTAATATGAAGAGTTATAAGCGTATATAAGCCTCTAAACCGTAGCTATCGTAAACATAAATGTGGAGAACTGCGGAAATCAGAGGAAGAAAAAAATGTTTATTGTTAGTTGTGCTGCTGCTTGTATTGCCCATACTGCGTTAGCTAGTCGTGAAACCGCAAAAAAGGTAACGCATGTCAAAAAATGCACTTGGCAGCAAAATAGCGAGAGCTTGAAGGAAAAGCGCGATCACACTCACAAACCCTAAGATCGAGCTAGGTTTCTTATTGTCCAAACTCTAACCTGGCTTGTTCGACAATCTCTGCTGTAACAATATCTTGACCCCGCGATCGCGTCAACTGTTCTATGCGCGAGATCGCCTGAGAACGAACAAAAAAGGGAATCTTTTTTAACTTAATTTGGGCTTCATTCGTCCATTGTAGGCGATCGGTTAAGTTTGAATCTGACATGGTCGTCACCATCAACTGAGATTGGAGTGAGCAAGAAGCAATAACTGCGATCGCACCTCGCTAGCGTAGCTTTTTTTGCACCATATAAAAGATTCTGTCATAAAACTCGTGCCATGCGAAAGGCTCCCGCTCTAACGCAGGAGCCTTATCAATTTAGGGTGGAGCTTAACTCCAACCCCAAATATTGTTTTAGTCTAATTCGCCCATAGCCATTACTGGTTCAGATTCGCGGTTAATACCTTTCTCAAAACCAGCAGCCGCAGCGCGAGCGCGACCGGCGTGCCATAAGTGACCGACTAGGAAGAAAAAGCCTAGTACAAAGTGAGAAGTAGCTAGCCAAGCGCGAGGAGATACATAGTTAAAGGAGTTAATCTCCGTAGCCACACCACCCACAGAGTTTAAAGAACCCAGAGGTGCGTGAGTCATGTACTCAGAAGCGCGACGTGCTTGCCAAGGCTGAATGTCGTTCTTGATCTTTTCTAAGTCAAGACCGTTGGGACCACGTAGTGGCTCCAACCAAGGACCCTTGAAATCCCAGAAACGCATTGTCTCACCACCAAAGATGATTTCCCCTGTAGGAGAGCGCATCAAGTATTTACCCAGACCTGTAGGACCTTGAGCAGAACCGACGTTAGCACCCAAGCGTTGGTCGCGGATCAAGAAAGTCAAAGCTTGAGCTTGAGAAGCTTCTGGACCAGTAGGACCGTAGAATTCGCTGGGATAAACGGTGTTGTTGTACCAAACCATACAGGAGGCGATAAAGCCCATCAGGGATAAAGCACCCAAACTGTAGGATAGGTATGCTTCACCAGACCAGATGAAAGCACGACGCGCCCAAGCAAAAGGCTTGGTGACAATGTGCCAAATCCCGCCAGCGATACAAGTCAAACCAACCCAGATGTGACCGCCGACAACATCTTCTAAGTTGTTGACGCTGACAATCCAGCCTTCGCCGCCAAAAGGAGACTTCAGTAAATAACCAAAGATAACTGCGGGGTTGAGGGTGGGGTTAGAGATGACGCGAACGTCTCCACCACCAGGAGCCCAGGTGTCGTACAAACCGCCAAAGAACATGGCTTTCAGTACCAGCAACAAGGCTCCACATCCCAAAATAATCAGGTGGAAACCAATGATGCTGGTCATTTTGTTCTTATCTTTCCAGTCGTAACCAAAGAAAGAGGAGTACTCTTCTAAAGTTTCTGGACCGCGAATCGCGTGGTAAATTCCACCAAATCCCAACACGGCGGAAGAGATCAGGTGTAATACGCCAACGACGAAGTAAGGGAAAGTATCGATGACTTCTCCACCAGGACCTACACCCCAACCGAGAGATGCCAGGTGAGGCAGCAAGATCAAACCTTGCTCGTACATTGGTTTTTCTGGGATGAAGTGAGCAACTTCAAATAAAGTCATTGCTCCTGCCCAGAAAACAATCAAACCTGAGTGGGCAACGTGAGCGCCCAACAGTTTACCAGATAAGTTGATCAGTCGGGCATTACCAGCCCACCAAGCAAATCCTGAAGATTCTTGGTCGCGACCGCCACCTAAGGTCAAGCCGCGATTAAACGATGAATTATAGGGCGTTTCCACGGGGTAGAACCTCCTCAGGGAACTCGAAGTTTTCGTGGGGTTGGTCTTGAGGAGCCATCCAAGCACGGATGCCCTCGTTAAGCAGAATGTTCTTGGTGTAGAAAGTCTCGAACTCGGGGTCTTCTGCTGCCCGCAGCTCTTGAGAGACGAAGTCATATGCCCGCAGGTTCACTGCCAAGCCGACGACTCCCACTGCACTCATCCACAGTCCAGTTACAGGCACGAACAACATGAAAAAGTGCAACCAGCGCTTGTTGGAAAAGGCAATCCCGAAAATCTGCGACCAGAAACGGTTTGCCGTCACCATCGAATAGGTCTCTTCCGATTGAGTCGGGTTGAAGGCGGGGAAGGTGTTGGAGCTATCGCCGTCTTCAAACAGGGTGTTTTCCACCGTCGCCCCGTGAATCGCGCACAACAGCGCTCCACCTAGTACTCCCGCTACTCCCATCATGTGGAACGGGTTGAGCGTCCAGTTATGGAACCCTTGGAAGAACAGCAAGAAGCGGAAAATTGCCGCGACTCCAAATGAAGGTGCAAAAAACCAGCCGGACTGTCCTAAGGGGTAGAGCAAGAAGACGCTGACAAACACCGCAATTGGTCCAGTGAATGCTAATGCGTTGTATGGTCTGATCCCGACCAAGCGGGCAATTTCTAACTGCCGCAGGCAGAATCCAATCAGCGCAAATGCTCCGTGTAAGGCGACAAATGCCCACAAGCCCCCGAGCTGACACCAGCGCGTGAAGTCCCAGTTCGCTTCTGGTCCCCACAAGAACAGCAATGAGTGTCCCATGCTGTTGGCTGGGGTCGATACGGCTACGGTTAAGAAGTTGGCTCCTTCCAGGTAGCTGCTGGCAATCCCGTGGGTGTACCACGAGGTGACGAATGTGGTTCCGGTCAGCCATCCACCTAGTGCTAGGTAGGCGCAGGGGAATAATAATAGCCCCGACCAGCCGACGAATACAAATCTATCGCGCTTGAGCCAGTCGTCGAGAACGTCAAACCATCCTCTTTGACTCGGTGCGCGTCCTACTGCAATTGTCATTTAAAATCCTCTGGGTTTACTAAAAATTGCAACGCTTTTTGAGGAATTAACTTTTTGTTGACTAGGAGATGGTTTAGATCCAACTCCGCAGGCAAGAAAATCGTTGTAGTAACTAACGCCTTTCTCACTAGAATGCCATGTCAGTGTTGCCGCGAAAAGCAGCAACTTGACAGCACGGCTGATTAATGTTTCTTAATCGATCGCAGTGACCGCACCTCAAGCCCAATCCACAAAAGCGGATTGAGTGTTTAGTGTTAGATTATAGTCTAATCAAATATGAGAATTTTTACAATTTGACACAAGTTTTTGCAGTTCTCTCAGATTGTTCGCAGTTGAACCAGGCAACTTACTGTGTGAATAATAAGAGTGGAAAACCGCCTTCAGTAGTTTAACTGAGCAGGGTAGTGACATGACGGCATCAACAACCACCAATTCCGGCGATTCGGAAGCTAAAGCAAATAAAAACAGTACCTCCAGCTGCTTGAATCAAAAAGTTTTAGGTTCCCGACGATTCAGCAATTACTGGTGGGCTACAGTCGTTTCCATCGGTGGGATAGGCTTTTTCTTGGCTGGACTTTCTAGTTACTTGCAAATTAATTTAATTCCATTTGCCGAGCCGACCCAGCTCGTTTTCATTCCCCAAGGGATAGCGATTGGATTTTATGGAGTGGCAGGTCTGCTGCTAGCGCTGTATCTGTGGGGCATGATTTTGCTGGACGTAGGCGGCGGCTACAATGAGTTTGACAAGGAGAAGGGTGAATTTCACATTTTTCGGTGGGGATTTCCTGGGAAAAACCGCCGCATTGAAATTAAAGCCCCCATACAAGATATTCAAGCTGTGCGTTTAGAGATTAAAGAAGGCTTGAATCCCCGTCGAGAACTTTATCTACGAGTCAAAGGAAGACGAAATATTCCCTTGACGCGAGTAGGTCAACCCTTATCTATTACAAAGCTAGAGAACGATGGGGCAGAATTGGCTCGATTTTTAGCTGTGCCGCTAGAAGGACTGTAATTTCATCAAGTAATTTAATTAAAAATTCAGAATTTGCCTGGGGAAACCGGAGGTACCCTGGTAAAGCGTTCGGAAGGAAGATTTAGCCTTTTGAATTTTTTTACCTATAGCGATCGCAGAGGCAAATGCAGTTAAAAGTTCAGCAGTGGTTGGTTTTAGTTTTCATTATTGGTGGGTTATGTTTGGCAGGATGTACGCCTAACCAAGTGGCGAATTCTGCTTCCCCCGATAATACGGCAGCTGAAACCACACCTGTACCTGCAATTCAAACAAGTAGCGTTCAAATGAAGAATTTACCAACTCTAGAAGGAACGGCGACAGTTGTGATGACGGTGAAGGGGCAACCAATTACTATCGAGGTAGATGGTAAGAATGCCCCTCTAACGGCAGGAAATTTTGTCGATCTAGTACAGCGGGGTGTCTATGATGGACTCGTGTTTCATCGAGTCATCGGTCCCCAGAGCAGACCACCAGAACAACCTTTTGTAGTCCAAGGAGGAGACCCGCAAAGCAAAAACCCCAATTTTTCACCTCAGCGTCTAGGAACTGGCGGTTTTATCGATCCAAATACAGGAACAGAACGTCAGATTCCTTTAGAAATTAAGCCCACAGGGGCAACAGATCCGATCTACAGTCGGACGCTGAAAAGTGCGGGAGTCAGAAAACAACCAGTTTTACAGCATCTTAGAGGGGCTGTCGCTATGGCGCGATCGCAACAGCCAGATTCCGCCTCTTCTCAGTTCTATTTCGCCCTTGCCGATTTGAGTTTTCTCGATGGGGATTACGCCGTCTTTGGTAAAGTGACTAGCGGTATGGACGTGGTAGACAAAATTCAACAAGGCGATCGCATTGACTCTGCTAAGGTGACTGAAGGCAGTGACAAGCTGAAAAACGGTGGCAAATAATTAATCTCTGGGCGCACGCCGTGCGCCTACTCTTAACCCTCACCCCAAAGCGTGGAAGTTGTTGTCACAGGTATTAGTCTCATTTCCAGCTTGGGAAAAAGCTTAGAAACTAGCTGGGAAAACTTAATATTCGATCGCAGCGGCATTAGATTGCAGCAACCTTTCCCAGAACTAGAGGCTAGACCTTTAGCACTGGTTGACGAACAACCAACTAATGCGATCGAGTTAACTCGGTTAGCAGTAGCAGCCGCTTTAAAAGATTCAGGCTTAGAATCACCTTTACCAGACTGCGGGGTAGTCATCGGTTCTAGCCGCAGCCAGCAGGCAGTTTGGGAAGAACTGATAAAGTCAAAAGTTGAAAGTCAAAAGTCAAAAGTTGTTTCGACTCCCGACTCCTGTACGGGCAGGTTTCTAAACCCGCCCCTACCGACTCCCGAATTCTTAGAAATCTTACCAAACGCAATCGCCTCAATAGCAGCAAGACAAATTGGGGCAACAGGTGTAGTATTGTCCCCAATGGCAGCATGTGCTACGGGGATTTGGGCGATCGCTCAAGGGAGTTTATTAATCAAAACTGGGCAATGTCACCGGGTAATCGTTGGCGCAGTGGAAGCGCCGATTACCCCCTTAACTTTGGCTGGATTTGGGCAGATGGGCGCGTTGGCAACTACTGGCGCTTATCCATTCGATCGCTATAGAGAAGGATTGGTGTTGGGGGAAGGTGCATCTGTATTAGTACTGGAATCAGCACGAGCAGCCCAGCAGCGTTCGGCAAAAGTTTACGGTCGCGTTCTAGGTTTTAGCTTGACAAACGATGCTTTTCATGCAGTTCAGCCAGAGTCAACGGGGAAAAGCGCGATCGTGGCAATTAAGCAATGCTTGGAGCGCGGTAATCTTACACCACAAGACATTGATTACATTCACGCACACGGTACGGCGACCCAGCTCAACGACAAGCGCGAAGCACAAATAATTCAGTATTTATTTCCTCATGGAGTTCCCGTAAGTTCCACAAAAGGAGCCACGGGGCATACTTTGGGAGCTTCTGGGGCGATTGGTACGGCATTCTGTCTGATGGCATTACGTCATCAAATATTACCGCCATGTACGGGACTGCGATCGCCCCAATTCGATCTCGATCTAATCGTCACGTCGCGAAAAGCAGCACTCAGGCACGTACTCTGTTTGAGTTTTGGCTTTGGCGGACAGAATGCTGTTTTAGTCTTGGGCAAATAGGAGCAAATAGGTTCGCCGCGAACGACATTTTTCTGTCACATTCATATATCACTCTAGAGATAAAAAACTATTACAGCCAAATTATGAAAGCAAAGATTGACGGTTGGATGAAAGGAGTAGGGAGTGCGATCGCCCTATTAGCCATTGCGAGTTGTTCTCTGACACAACAGCCTAACGCCTCTACGACTGCACAAACGACATCGCCCAATTTATCATCGAGCAATCTTAACGTATCTGACAGTGGGAATGTTGCTGTTGCTCAGGGCATTCAAAAAACAACTGTAGCAGAAGGCTTAGACCATCCGTGGAGCCTTGCATGGCTACCAGATGGAGCGATGTTAATCACCGAGCGATCGGGACAATTGCGAATTATGCGGGACGGGAAGCTCGATCCCACACCGATTGCAGGAGTTCCCGAAGTCCTTACGGGCGGACAAGCTGGTTTGATGGAGATCTCAGTTCATCCGCGCTTTGCTGAAAATCGCTTAGTCTATCTAACATATTCCCACGGCACAGAGCAGGCAAACCGCACCCGCCTCGCCCGCGCTACATTTGACGGGAAAAGCTTGAGCAATCTGCAAATTATTTTTGAGGTTTCCCCAACTAAGTCTGGTCTGCAACACTTCGGTTCGCGGATCGTCTGGCTGCCTGACAGTACTATGCTATTGGCGATCGGTGATGGTGGCAACCCACCGATTCAACTCAATGGCGAGTTAATCCGCCAACAAGCGCAAAACCGCCGCAGTCGTCTAGGTAAAATTGTGCGGCTCAACGATGACGGTTCGATCCCACAAGATAACCCCTTTGTGAAATCTACTGATACTGAGCCTGCGATCTGGAGCTACGGACATCGCAACATTCAAGGCTTAACCTTCGATCCAGCAAATAACCGTGTATGGTCAACAGAACACGGTTCGCAGGGTGGTGATGAAGCCAATCTCGTGCAAGCAGGCGGAAATCATGGTTGGCCGATCGTCACGTATAGCCGCGAATATAGCGGAGAAGAAATTACTAAAGAGCGATCGCGCCCTGGTATGGTAGACCCCAAACTGGTATGGACACCATCGATCGCACCTTCGGGTCTAGCATTCTACAGTGGGGGCAAATTTCCGCAATGGCAAGGCGATTTATTCGCAGGTGGACTCGTCTCTCAGGACGTGCGGTACATTGACTTAGATGCTCAGGGTAATGTGGTCAACCAGCAGGCGATCGAGATCGGTCAGCGCGTGCGCGACGTGCGCCAAAGTCCCGACGGATTGCTGTATGTCTTGACGGACGATAACAACGGGCAGTTGATTCGTCTCGAACCTACTGGAGGATAGGCAAGCTAAAAATATAGTGTTTCTCATGTAGGTGTAATACATGCGTAGGGGCGCACAGTTTTGCGCCTCTAAAGATCTATGTACCTCATTCAACTGAGAATAGCTATAGCAACCGAAACACAAAAATCAAAACTGTAGAATTATGAATTCAATCGATCTAGCATTTGCTCCAGCTCTAGAACAAGCACGGCTAATTCGACATAAGGAAGTTTCGCCACGGGAGTTAGTGCAGCTTTATTTAGAGCGAATAGATCGATTCAATCCGCAGTTGGGTTGCTATTTTACGGTGATGGCAGAAATGGCGATCGCCCAGGCACAAACTCAGACAGAAATGCTAGCTGGCACTCAAGATCCGGCTGAGTTACCGTCTTTTTTTGGCGTACCGATCGCCATTAAAGATATGAATCCCGTGGCTGATGTCCCTTGTAGTTATGGCAGTCCAGCACTGCGCGATCGCGTCGCGACTTACGATGATGCCGTAGTCGCGCGGATGAAACAAGCTGGATTTATTATCTTGGGTAAAACCGCCACTTCCGAATTGGGTTCTTTTCCCTATACAGAGCCGATGGGATTTCCTCCTGCCCGGAATCCTTGGAATCCAGAGTATACACCAGGGGGTTCTAGTGGGGGATCGGCGGCGGCTGTAGCCGCAGGATTGTGCGCGATCGCCCAAGGTTCGGATGCAGGTGGATCGATTCGCGGTCCCGCCTTCTGTTGTGGTTTAGTAGGCATCAAACCAGCACGGGGACGGGTCTCCTATGCACCATTGGGAGATCAATTAAGTGGTGTCGCCGCAAACGGTCCTATTGCCCGTACTGTCTCCGATGCTGCTGCCTTACTAGATGTGATGTCAGGATATATCACGGGAGATCCGTATTGGTTGCCAGCCCCAAATCCCTCTTTCTTGGCTGCTGCGATGCGATCGCCCGATCGCCTGCGGATTGCTTTCACCAACTCGCTACCCCAAATTGGAACCGCAGATCCAGTCTGTCAACAAGCAGTTTTGGGTACGGTGAGGCTATTGGAAGCAATGGGTCATCAAATAGAAGAAGGCTGTCCTGACTTTACGGGATTAATCGAGCCATTTACTGCTGTGTGGCAAGCAGGCGTAGCTTATGCTGGACTACCAAAAGAAATCTTGCAACCGATGAATCAGTGGTTGCTCGAACAATCGGGTTCTGCCGGAGATTATCTTCGTGCTGTCGCGCAGGTACAAGTCATTGCCAGACAGATTGTGGCATTTTTTGACTCAGTAGACGCGCTAATCTTACCTACATACATGCACCCACCAATTCGAGTCGGCGAGTGGGCAGCATTAAGTCCAGAAGAGACGCTACAAAAAATCATTAATTGGGTTGCTCCCTGTCCGCCTTTTAATGCTAGCGGACTACCCGCGATCGCTATTCCTACTGGTTTTGCGCCTAACGGTTTACCCATCGGCATTCAAATTGTCGGTCGTCCTACAGCCGAAGCTACCATTATTGCGATCGCCGCTCAACTCGAAGTCAATAAATTCTGGAGTCAGCATCGACCAGCTATTGGTAATGAGTAAGTCAAAATTCAAAAGTCAAAATTCAAAAGTCAAAACTGAGGAGTCAGGAGTCAGGAGTCGAGGAAGAAAGCAGAGGAAGCAACTCAAAATTCACGTATTCACGCACTAATTCCGAATTCCGAATTCCCCCTACACCCTACACCCCACACCCTATTCATCACATACCACGCACTCCTCACTCCTCACTCCTCACTCCTCACTCCTCACTAATGTAATATTTCTGATTCGATCTGGGCATCTTATATTAGAGATGAATCAGAAGCATTTATGACTAGTAGTGAAGATACTCTGCGGGCTTTGCGTGCAGCCTTGCTTGTTTCGCCCGATAATCTACCGCTCCGCCAACATTTGGCAGATATTCTCATGGAATTAGGGCAATTTGAGGAGGCAGAACAAGAGTATCGCCTTGCTCTGTCATTGATGCCTGAAAACCATTTTCTACAATTCAATTTGGCTTCTGCTTTTTATCACCAAGGCAAAAATTCACAAGCAATGGTGCTGGTCGAACAGTTGCTGAAAAGCGCTGAACCTCCGGCTATTGTGCATCTATTCTACGCTCGTTTGCTGCTGCACGCTGGCGATACTACCAATGCATCCGTACATTTTCATATAGCTGTTGCACTCGATCCAGAAATGAACGATCCTATCTTGGCGGAGCGGCTTGGCAATACCGATGTATCCACTGATAAAATTTCTGTTTCAGAGTACAAATCACCAAAATCTAAATCTTCAGAATACAAACTACCGGAGTACGAATTAGATGTTAGTACTGCGGTTGAAGCACCTTTAGAACAACCATCAATTACTTTTCAAGACGTTGGTGGTATGGATGCCATTAAGGAAGAAATTCGGCTGAAGATTGTTCATCCATTAGCGCATCCAGAAATTTATCAAGCTTACGGTCAACGAATTGGAGGAGGAGTATTAATGTATGGTCCTCCTGGTTGCGGTAAAACTTATTTAGCCAGAGCTACAGCTGGAGAAATTAAAGCGAGATTTTTATCTATAGGTATCAATGATGTCTTGGATATGTGGCTGGGGAGTAGTGAAAAGAACTTACACGAATTGTTCGAGCAAGCACGACGATCTAAGCCTTGCGTGCTTTTTTTCGATGAAGTCGATGCTCTAGCTGCCAAACGCACTGATATGCGATATAGTAGCGGTCGCCAAATTGTCAATCAGTTTCTTGCCGAATTAGATGGTGTAGAAAGTCCTAATGATGGCATTTTGATTTTAGCTGCTACTAACGCTCCCTGGCATTTAGATTCAGCCTTTCGCAGACCAGGACGCTTCGATCGCATTATGTTTGTTCCACCACCCGATCGCCACGCCAGAACACATATTTTGCGTATTCTCTGCCGTCATAAACCAATTGAAGATATTGACTACGATTATTTAAGTAAAAAAACTGTCAACTTTTCTGGAGCAGATTTAAAGGCAGTTGTAGATTTAGCTATAGACAGAAAGCTACAGTTAGCAATTAAGCAAGGGATACCTAAACCTTTAACAACTAGAGATTTCCTAGCCGCAGTCGAATTAATTCATCCTTCCGTTACGGAATGGTTTGCCACTGCTCGGAACTATGCCACTTATGCTAACGAAAATGGCATTTATGATGATATTTTGAATTATTTACAACAAACAAAAGATAAAAACAAGCTATTTTAAGTTTAATCTTTTAAAGATTAGCTAAAATTTGTAGTAGGATGCGTTAATCAACGCGCCCTACCGGATATATGTAACGGCAATAATTTTTATGTTTGTAAATTTAGATAAAGCATTAATTTTAATCGAGCAATCGCGCTACAAATTAGCAGCAATAGAAATTGAGCGCCAATTAGCGACCGATCCAAATAGTTCTTTTGCTCATGCTTTGTTAAGTATATGCTTAATAGAAATGAATCGAGATCGAGAGGCAACTCAAGCAGCAAAGCGAGCAGTATATTTAGCTCCTGATTTATCTGATACTCATTATAATTTAGCTAAGATTCTCTATATTCAAAAGCAACTTAAGCCAGCCAAGAAAGTAGTCCAAGAAGCAATTCGGTTAGAACCAGAAATTGCCGATTATTTTGCTTTATTGTCAGTCATTCAATTGGCACAAGGCGATCGCGATCGCGCATTATTCAGTGCGGAACAGGGATTGAGCTTGGATGCCGAGCATGTATTGTGTCTCAATCTTCGTGCTATGGCTTTATTACGCCTACGCCGCTATCAAGAAGCACAAACCACATTGGATGCAGCAATCTTTCAAGACCCCGAAAATTCAGCTGCTTATGCGATTAAAGGTTGGGTATATTTATATTGTCGGAATAGAGATTTGGCTGAACGATGTTTTCGCGAATCGTTGCGACTCGATCCCGAACAAGAACAGGCACGCACGGGCATAGTAGAAGCTTTGAAGTTGAGATACTCGCTCTATAATTTTGTATTTAACTATAGGGATTTTTTGAGACAAATTAATATTTTTCTGCGGATAGTATTTGTTAGTATTTTTGTGGTTGTAAGTTTGTTGAATTGGCTCTTCTTACTAGTGCCACTCTCAATGTTACTATTAGAAACCACTCAAGCTTTGTTTAACCTACTGCTTAGATTTGATACCCAATGGCGATCGCTCCACGTCCCCTCGCATTAATTCTGCTGGTGCTTACGGTAGCATGAAGGAATCGGCAGCGCGATCGCATCGCGTTGATATCTATTCCACATCGCGGGAGAATACCCATGCCACCGAGAATTACCGATCCAGTTGCATGGCAACAGGCAGAACTCTTAATGCAACCTGCTTTTATTCGCATCATCGACCACATTCGCAAGCATTTGGACGAATCAGCGTGGCAGGGGACTTACGAGAACGTATTAATCTGGTCTCCAGACACGACAGAGGAAATGAAAACTAGAGTAATCCTGCTATTGCAAGAATTGGATGCTGCTTCTCCAGAACGCACGGCAGAAATAGAACAGGCGATCGCCAACCTTCCGACTCCCCAGCCAGGATATCAGTTATCTCTACAAAACCAAGACCAACAGTATAATTTCGATCTGTGGGAACTGTGCTATCAGGTTTGCTTTCAGCAATACAATGCAGACTTGACATCCAGTCATAGTTCGGTAGAAATTGACACTAGCTTGATTGATGAAACTGGCGAGGTAGACTGGCAGCGTTTAGATACTAAAGCAGGTGCAGCAGTCGAACAAGTCTTTAGTAGTTTACCGAAGATTTAGTGAGGAGTGAGGAGTCAGGGGTGAGGAGCGAGTATTAAGTAGTGAGTAATGAGTAGTGAATTTTGACTTTTAACTTTTAACTTTTGATTTCCCCATTACCCATTACATAAAAATATGATGAGAGAAAAGTTACAGGTAGTTCAAGCGGCGGCGGGAGCGGTTTTTGAGGAAATTGCCGGAGACAAAATTCCGGTGAGTTTTGGCAACGATGTAGCAGCTAAGCAAGCAGTAAGGGAAGGGGTAGCAATCTGCGATCGCTCCCACTGGGGAATCATCCGCGTTACCGATGAAGACCGCATTCGCTTTTTACACAACCAAAGTACCAACGATTTTCAAATTCTCAAACCAGGGCAAGGCTGCGACACGGTTTTTGTCTCTTCTACTGCCCGCACGATCGATCTAGCAACTGCATATGTGACTGAAGACGCAGTACTGCTGATCGTTTCTCCTAATCGCCGTCAGTATTTGATAGATTGGCTCGATCGCTATATCTTTTTTGCCGATCGCGTCCAACTAGAAGATGTAACTGGCGAAACTGCTATTTTCAGTCTGCTTGGCACTAAAAGCGATGAAATTTTGGCACAACTGGACTTAAGTTCGATTATCGGTCAAGCATATGCTAACCACCAGCTCGTTCAACTCCAAGATGTAGAAATTCGGGTGGCAGTTGGGAGTGGATTAGCCACACCTGGATATACCCTAATTGTGCCAGCAGACAAAGCGACGATCGTTTGGAATCACCTCATAGAAACTGGTGCAGTCCCTCTAGGCGATCGCGTTTGGGAACAATTGCGGATCGAACAAGGTCGCCCCGTCCCCGATAAAGAACTGACTGAAGATTACAATCCCTTAGAAGCAGGCTTGTGGCAAACTATTTCTTTCAATAAAGGTTGCTATATCGGTCAAGAAACAATTGCGCGTCTGAATACTTATAAGGGAGTCAAACAACACCTATGGGGAATTCGCCTTAACGCTCCAGCCGAGCCAGGTAGTATTATTACTGTAGGTGAAGAGAAAGTAGGTATTCTCACCAGCTATACCGATACTGAGGAGGGTAGCTTCGGACTGGGTTACATCCGCACCAAAGCTGGTGGTGTTGGTTTGAAAGTTAAAGTCGGAGAAGTTACAGGCGAAGTCGTTGACGTTCCTTTCTTAACCCGTAGTCCCGATCGCAGTGATTCTAGTACAGATGCAATACATTCGTAGGGGCGCACAGCTGTGCGCCCCTACAAATCCTAATATTCATTGCGCCCCTACAGATCCTAATATTCATAAGGATTTTGGGGTTCGGGAATTTTCTTGGGGGCAGCATTGGCTTGAATAGTTAATTGGCGTTTATCTTTTAAAGTTTCGGTGATCATTTGTCCTTCCACCTCCAGCCAAGTATCGGGCGGATAAGCCTGACGATCTTCCGTCAATTTGACTGGCAACCCCACCGGATAGGCATCAGCGGCGCAGCAGGTAATAACAAACCGCGAAAGGAGCAAGTAATTAGGTGGAAATTCCGGCGGATGGATCGCAAATCCTTGCACCTTGACTTTTTGACCTGTGTATGCATCAGGTTCGGGATAAACATTCAGCGTGCGCACCCAATCTAACAGCGATCGCTCCTCTGGTTTGACAGAACCGTAAAAGGCTTGGGGTTGGGAACGGGTAGCAGCGAGAAAGTCTGTCACCCCCCTTTGCATGGCGGTTTGGCTGGCAAAAACGCGGGGAGTGAAAATCAACCCGGCGATCGCAGTTACCAATAGCAAAATACTGCTAAAACCAGGCGGAAGCAAACTGATATGACGCACTGGCAATATGCGGCGTTGACGCAGGAGTTGCCAAGCCTTTAAACCTGCTACACTTAAAAACCCAATTCCCCCAGCAATAACCAACCAAAAATAATCGGGGTGAATTAATAAATTTAGCTTACCAGTCAGCCAGTATTTCAGCATCAAACTGCCCCAAGCAGCGATCGCAAATACTTCTAACCAATTGTAAATTTTAGACTTTTGGTTCATGTAGTAGTAATTGGTAGTTGGTAGTTGGTAGTTGGTCACGCACTACGTATTTAAATAACATATAAATTAACAAATAGAGTAAATAAAAATGTTAATTGAGCAACTAAGGCAAATAGATAAATAATTGCCCGGGGTTTAAAGATTGATAGCATTAGACCAATGCCTTTGAGGTCGATCGTGGGTCCAAAGATTAAAAAGGCTAGTAACGAACCGCTGGTAAAAGTGGAGGCAAAGGATAGGGCAAAGAATGAATCTACTGTAGAACAAATCGATACAACTGCTGCTAAGAGCATCATGGTGAGAATAGAGGTAATTTCACCACCACCAAGATTTAAAATGACCTCGCGGGGAATAAAAACTTGAATTAATGCCGCGATCGCGCTGCCAATGACTAAAACAGAACCGAGTTCGCGCAGTTCTTGTATAGTGTTATCTAATAACAACCGTAAGCGTTCTGATAATGGTTTAACTGGCGTGGCTGCTAAATTTGCCTGTAACACAGATGCATCTAACCTAATTGGATCTCCCGTTCCTGATAGCCAAAACGTACCTGATTGTAATAAGTCAGACGAGGTTTTTTTCCTATCTTTGTGCGGCTGTTTTGGTTGCCAAGCTGCTGCTAAAGCTGGTTGTAATAGGGGACGCAGATCTTTTTGAACGCTGAATACCCAACCGATAATAGTGGCGATCGCTAATGAAAATACGACTCGTAAAACGACAATTTCTGGTTGATCGCGAAATGCCGTCCATGTTGCCCAAATAACAATTGGGTTGATCGTTGGTGCTGCTAATAAAAAGCCAATTGCTACGGGTGTAGGCACTCCCTGCATCAACATCCGTCTCGCCACGGGGACGTTACCGCACTCGCACACGGGAAATAAAAATCCTACCATGCTACCAACCAAAGCACCTAACAGGGGGTTTTTGGGTAGTTTCGCAATTAACTTGCGTTCGTCTACAAATAGCAACAGTATCCCAGAGAATAACACCCCCAGCAGCAAAAACGGCATTGCCTCGACAAGCAAGCTGAGGAACAGGGTAAAAGCATTGTTAAGCTGTTGGTTCATGCGTTGCGTAGCAGAAAGCGTTGTCGATTAGCAAACATCTGCCAAGCCATTGTAGCTAGATTTATTGACGCTACGGAATACAAACATCAGGCGCGCATAAACCTGAAAATTCCATTGTATTTACGGTCAATGTATCTAATGCTACCCGCTTAATCGCATGGTTATTCGTATCGGCGACGTACAAGTAAGCACCAAAAATACTCAGTCCAGAAGGCTCGTTAAAGCAGCTATTTTGACCTTGAGCATCGTGTAAACCCGCTACCCCTCCCAATATAGTTTGGCAATTACCGCTATGAGGACTGACTAATTTAATTTTGTGATTGTAAGTATCGGCTACCCACAAGAAATTTTGCGCAGATTCTATCCCCAAACAATGCTGGAGTCGTACGTCAGCACCAGTTCCATCGACATCGCCAAAACCGAATAATTCGCCACTCCCGCAGATTGTCCGTACTTGAGGATCGAGCATTAAGCCAATACCGCGAATGGAACTACCTTCACTGTCAGCAACGTATAATTCTCTACCATTAGTGGTAATCCCGCTCGGTTGCGCAAAAGCCGAATCTGCGACTAAACCATCCAAACACGCTTCAGCACCTGTACCTGCGTAAGTTTGCAATATGCCTTTTTCTAAATCCATTTGCCAGATTTGATGATTTCCCGCCATCGCAATGAAGAGATAATTCTTCAGCATCGTCAAATCCCAAGGGGAATTTAAAGCTATTTTTTGACCAATCCCACCATAAGGACGGATATTACGACTTTGTTCTCCGGTTCCGGCGATGGTTTCTACACGCTGTAACGGTAAGTTGATGCGGCGAATCGCGTGATTTTCGGTATCGGCTAGGTAGAGTAACTGGTTTTCATCATCCAATACCATGCCTTGGGGGGCAAAAAATTGCGCTTGGGTAAAGTCTCCATCGGTTAACCCAGGTTTTCCCGTACCTATGACGTGGAGAATTTCTCCATCGAGGGTACTCCAAATAATGCGGTGATGTCCTGAATCAGCGATGAATAATCCAGCAGCAGTCGCCAATACTTTACCAGGAAATGCTATGGGTGTAGTTAAGGGTTGTCGTTGTTTTTCTAAAATTAGACTGAGTTCTTGAGATGCGATCGCACCTTTATCTCGATACTCTTGAATTAGTTTGGCAATTAATTCATCTAAAACTTCCCGATTTCCTTCCCCCGCAGCAGAGCTAATGACGTACCCTTCTGGGTCAATTATCATTAGCGTAGGCCACGCACGCACTGCATATTGTTGCCACACCTGAAAGCCAGTGTCAACTAAAACTGGATGCTCGATGTCATACCGCAGGATGGCTTGACGAATATTCTCGACTTCTTTTTCGTTATCGAATTTAGCCGAGTGAACGCCAATAACCGTGAGGCTGTCCTTATACTTCTGTTCTAAATATTTCAAATCTGGCAGAACGTGCAAGCAGTTGATACAGCAATAAGTCCAAAAATCGAGAATGACAATTCTACCTCTGAGTTGTTGAAGCGATAGCGGCTTGTCGGTATTTAGCCAAGGCTGATTTTGAGGTAGTTCCGGCGCTCTCACCCGTACAGTCTTCATGTAAAGTCTTACTCGACAATAACGGCGTTTAACGATTCTAACGGAATGCTGAAGACGTAGTAGATGACTCCCACGCCTAACAGTAGCACGGCAATGCTAGTGACGATGACCCACCGATCGCCTGGTTCGTAAGTATCTGCATCAATGTCACGCCGAATCACAAAATAGTGTGCGGTTGAAAGCAGTACCATCGATAATCCTACTATTCCAAAGGCTAAGCCCAATCTCCAACCATTACCAGGAGGTTGAGGCGCAAGCGGGGGACGGAGAATTCGCAGACGCACGATTAAGACACCAAATCCCATCAACGCGATCGCGCTGCGCATCCATGCTAAATAAGTCCGTTCGTTGGCTAAATGATCCCGCACGCGATTTGGATTTTTGAGCTGCGGTGTCAATGTTCCTGCATCAACTCGTTTAGGCTTGAATAATTCCATAACTTCTACTTTCAGCACTGTGTACCGACATTAGTAGAAGAATACAAAAAATCTGTTTTGCAAACAACGATTTGTCGAGCGGAATATAGTACGATAGGAAAGCCGCTTTAAATTACGGTATATCGGGCGATTTTATTGTATATGGATATTGCTCTTACCCTTGGTGTTCTGGGACTAGCCATAGTTTTCTTCATTTTTGAATGGCTCCCTGTAGATATTACCGCGATCGCGACAGCAGTTGTACTGATGCTACTGGGATTAATTACCCCAGAAGAAGGGATAGCTGGCTTTAGCAACTCCGCAACCATCACGGTTTTAGCAATGTTCATTCTCAGTGGTGGGATCGAACGCACGGGTGCAATTCAAATCGTCAGCGATTTTCTACTGCGGCGAGGGGGAAAAAATCCGACACGGCAGATTTTTGTTTTAGGGGCGATCGTTGGTCCGATTACCGCTTTCCTCAACAATACAGCAGTAGTTGCCGTTTTTATTCCAATTGTGGAGGAATGGAGTAGAAAGCGGAATATTTCTGTCTCTAAACTGCTCATACCGCTGTCCTACGCTACGGTTCTAGGCGGAATGATTACAGTTATTGGCACTTCGACAAATGTTGTCGCCAGCAGTTTGTCAAAAAAGTTGGGATATGGAGAATTTAGTTTATTCCAATTTACCCCAGTAGGATTAATTACATTTGCGATCGGCTTAGTCTATCTTGCCTTCGCTGCACCTAAACTGTTACCAGACCGAAAAAAGCCAGCTGCGACTCCAGCGATCGCCAACTACGGATTAAAAGATTACTTTAGTGAAGTTGTTGTCGCGCCACGCTCCAATTTAATCGGACAAACTTTACGTTCTAGCCAGATCGAGCAGCGATTCGATATTGACGTAGTGGAACTCTTTCACAACAGTCGCCGTTATACCAAACCTGTAGCAGATAAAGTGCTAGCGGGTGGCGATATTATGATCGTGCGCGGTAATCGCAGCGACGTACTCAAAATTAGAGATGAGCGGGGGATTGAAATCTTACCAGAAATCGAATTTCAGCAAGAATTCCCAACATCTGAGTTAAGTTCGGAAAATCGAGCTATTTCTGAAGCTTTGATAATTTCCAACTCTAGTTTGATTGGCTCTACGCTCAAAGAGTTACAGTTTCACCAGCGTTACAACCTCACAGTACTGGCAATTCGACGCAATGAGGAAATCATTCGCGATCGCTTGGGTAAAGTCAGATTGCAATTTGGCGATGTCTTACTATTACAAGGTGCAAGAGATAGTTTTATCGGACTGCAAAATAGTGCAGATTTACTGGTGGTAGAACCGCGAGAGGTGGAAACGCTGCGCCGAGACAAAGCCGCGATCGCGATCGCGATTGGTTTAGGTGTAGTTATTACTGCTGCTTTTGAGTGGATACCAATTTTAGTCAGTTCCTTGGCAGGAGTTGTCTTAATGGTAGCGACTGGAGTGTTAAAGCCAAGAGAGATCTATCGGTCGGTACGTTGGGATATTATCTTCCTACTAGCCGGACTGATTCCCCTCGGTACGGCGATGGATAATTCAGGTGCAACCAAGTGGTTAGCGAGTGGTTTAGCATCGCTCGGCGGTCAATTCTCTGGTTTTTGGTTACTAGTCTGCTTTTACATTGCCACAACCGTACTCACAGAGATTCTATCTAACAATGCTGCCGTGGTGCTGATGCTTCCAGTTGCGGCTAATGTAGCAGAAACCTTGAGTCTCAATCCGTTTGCTTTTATGTTTGTCGTGACATTTGCTGCTTCTAACAGCTATCTCACGCCAATTGGTTATCAGACGAATACGATGGTCTATGGTCCTGGTGGCTACAAATTCCTCGATTTTACTAAGGTAGGAGCGCCTTTAAATTTAATTTTGACATTTCTGACACCTTTACTCATTGCTTGGCTGTATGGCGTGAACCAGCTGCCTGTAGATTAGTTTTTTTTGTAAGGTGAGCGTTGCCTACCCTACAAATGAATTTCTTTTTTGAGGCAGCCTCTAGCAAAGCATGACCGTATCCTTGTCCGCGCCAAGTGTCATCTATCCATAAAATATCGATATACAACCACTGCCAATAAGTCGAACCAATCAACCCGCCAGCCAGACGATCGCCTTCATTTCGTAAAAAGATAGCTAACTGCTGGAAATGTCCCTCACCTGCGCGATCGCGATTAAATGCCAGCAGTTGTTGCAAAATAAATTCTATGTCTTTAGGATGCGGCTTCTCAGTTATGTCAATCCTAAGCGGCTGTTTCACAAAAATTCATCCCACTTAAAAAAGTTTAGCGTGCGTACAAATAGACTGTATCATCGCAAATAGAAGTAAAAAACTGTGGCTCATTCAGAGGTTTGTCGTATGTTGCGCTCGTAAATCATATAAACAGTCACTTTCAAACACTTTCGTTAAAAAATGGGCAAATTTTACCCCCTCCTAGTCAGTGGTATTAGCATTCTGTGCTTTCTAGCTCAGATAACTCCACTACAAGCCCAAACTTTCATGAGGGAGCAGGGACGAGCTGGGAGCAGGGAGCAGAGGGGAAAGACAAGGGAGAAGGGGGAGACAAGGGAGAGGGGGGAGAAAAAACCAACAACTACCAATTACCAATTACCAATTACCCAAGTTTCCCAATTATCCGACGTGCAACCCGATGACTGGGCAAGTCGAGCGTTACAATCTTTAATCTGGCGCTATGGAATAGTTACAGGCTATCCGAATGGGAAATTTCTCGGCAATCGTGCTTTGAGTCGTTACGAATTTGCGGCGGCTTTGAGTGCGGTGGTACGGCAATTGGAGGGAGCGATCGCTAATGGCAAGCCAGTACAAGCAACTCAAGATGATTTAGCGACTCTCGAAAAACTTCTGCAAGAGTATACTGCGGAATTAAAAGCTTTACAAAGCCGTTTAGATTCCCTGGAAGCTCGAAGCGCCGTACTCCAAGCACATGAGTTTTCCACAACGACTAAACTTGCAGGTCAAGTTATCTTTGCAATTAATGGGGGTGGCTTTGGCGGCGATTCCCTTCGCGACCCTACAGGTACGGAAATTGCCGATAATAATCCTGTTACTACGTTATTTTACAGGACTCAGTTAGATTTTGATACGAGTTTTTCTGGTACTGACTTACTCAAAATTCGTTTGGATACTGGTAGTAACGGCAACCGCGATAATGCAGCCGGAGTATTAGAACCTAATTTCGGCAGCGGACTTGATTTCTCGACCAGACCATCTCGAAGTGGAGAATTGGGGCTGGGTCGGCTTTACTACAGCTTTAGCGCCGCTAAAAATCTCCAAATTGTTTTAGGGACTGCGATCGCACCTACAGATTATCTCGATCGCAATCGTTATGCTAACCGCAGTTTTGTTGATTTTTCGACTCAAGCACTGGTTAACAACTACCTTCTCTTTCCGATTGACGAACAAGGTGCTGGGGCGGTTGTTAACTGGCAAGCGAACGAGTTTTTTACATTACGGGCAATGTATCTTGCGGCAGACGCTGAAAATTCTGGCAGTCGCGATGAGGTTGAAGGTGTATCGGCTTTAACAAGGCTACTCTACCCAGATGAGGGTGGAGATCGCGGTTTATTTGGCAATCCTTATCAGGGGACGGTTGAGTTAGAATACTCTCCTAACCCAGGTTTTACTCTACGCTTGCAGTACAGTGGTGGAAATACTTTCGATCGCCATTTCGATGTATTGGGAGCGAATGTCGAACTCAATTTATCGCGCCGACTTGGAGTTTTTGGGCGTTATGGCTACGGCAGCTATGACGATACTATTTTTGGAGATCTCGAACCGTCTTACTGGATGGTGGGGATATCGTTACGCAATTTGTTACTACCTGGCGCTGTAGCGGGAATTGCGGCAGGTCAGCCTTTTGTGGAAAATGCTGTAGGGGATGCGACTCAAACAAACTTTGAAGCCTACTATAACTTTCCCCTAAATGAAAATCTAGCGATCGCTCCTTTAGTTCAAGCGATCGCCAACCCTAGCAATCAAGCAGATAATGGCACAATTATTACTGGTACTCTCCGCACCGTATTCTCTTTTTAAAAACGCAACCCAAGATAGCAATCTCTAGCGTTTGTTCTCAACTTCTGCTTGAGCCTCATCCATAGCTGCTTTTTTGTTCGGCTCGTTAGTGTCAAATGTTACTTTAGTTTGCTTGGCTTTGAGGTTGAGGACTTCAGGAATCTTTTTGGGCAGCGTCTTGATATTTTCTAGCCCGGTATCACCTATTCTTCTACCTGGCGCATCTCCCAAATCTTCAGCTTTTTCTTGAATGCGCTTGACAGTATCAGGGGTGACAGGGTTGTATTCTCCCGTTGCAGATTCTACAGCGTTTGCTTGGAATGCTGGCAGTGCGACAAATAAAATCGTTGCTAAAAATACGGTAACGATTCGACGCAAGCCCATGTGCTTCAATTTATCAACTACTTGCTTCATTTGAATCCTCCAATGATTTTGATTACTAAAATTAGCGTTTCTTTAGAGTAAAAACTTTTAGAAACACAATTGCTAAGGTTGCTAACAATAAGCGCTCCTTAATTGCTTTGTTTTAATTTTAGTTTTCGGATCGATCTTGCCGTAGGAGGCGATCGCATATCTTCTCTCTTGAGTAGGAGTTTTGAGCGAATGCCATAAATGAGTGAATTTAACTTTAGTTAGACTTGTAGATCGTTAAAATACTTCGTAGGTTTTGATTCGATCCCCCAACCCCCGATGAATTGGGGGCTAAGAACGATTCTGTCTTTTTTGTTGAAAAAAGGGGCTAAGAACGATTCTGTCTCCCCCTTTTTAAGGGAGATTAAGTAAGTACAATCTTGTCTCCCCCTTTTTAAGGGGGATTAAGGGGATCTTTTCCTTACCTCTCTAAATTCAATTTCCTTCCCCTGACTTGAGTTGCCATAAGTAAGGTAAGATTGGTTCTATTTTGTATTTGTTCTTTATAAGACTATCCCGCACTGGCTCCGTACAATCTCCGTAAATAAAGATATCGCCAGAATTTTGTGGTATCTCTTTTAAAGGAGCGATATCAACTAATCTTAATCGAACTTTTGGTTCTAATAAGTAGCTAAGGGAAAGTAAATTACCATTGTTGATGCAACCATTAGTAGAAACTATGAGAGGATTATTTGCTTTATTGAGAAAGCTAGCTACTTGAGGATTACTATAACTAATTTCTTTAATCCACCAGGTATTAGCTTGGGAACTCAGCGTGCAAGATATGATTCCAGCCAAAATGAGTAAAGTTGCGATCGCTTGCCAAATTCTGCGAGACAATAATCTCGATTGACTAATTTTTTGACTCAATAAGTAAGCAACAGCTAGCTGAATACTTAAATAACCAGGAAATAAATAACGAGGCACGATCGATCTTTGTCCGCCTTTGATGATATCTGGTATCAGTAGTGGTAGCGTGGTTGCAGCCATTAAGGTAATAATAAATAGCCAAATCCTCAAAGGTGCGTGACGTATTGTGAAATAAAATGCATAAACTATTAGAAGTAATATCAAGAAATAGACAATCAGAAATTCTGGATCTTTTTCCAAACCCAGATCGAAAAACACATGACCGATATTGAGTAGCCAGCGACGACTAAAAATGTCTGCGGGTAAAGCATTATTTGTCCATCCCGTCGTCATCTGAAACATGGAATAGTTCTGAATTAAGCTCAATATCCAAGGAGTAAAAAGTAATAAGCTCAAACCCGAGGAGAGAAGATAAGCGATCGCTCTTTTGCTCAACCTAATTTTTTCAATTATGAAAACGTAAACTCCATGACCGACGGCTACTAATCCAGACAAGAAAAAAGTATAAAAACTAGTTGCTAAAGCGAAGGCATATACAATCCAAATCCTTGTTTGATTCAGTCGGATTGCCCTGAGTAAAGCGGCACTCGATCCTAGAATTGTTACCGTCCATAAAGCGTATTGCCTTGCTTCTTGAGCAAATAAAACATGCACTGGAGAGACTGCTAAAAGCGCGATCGCCATCCATGCTATGAGAGACGATTGAAATAATTCTAGACACAACCAATACAAACAAAGAAATACTAAGAAGCTAAATAAAATGCTTAAACTTCTAATTATCGTAATACTATTGCCAAACAATTTTACCCAAAATCTCAACAAAACATAATACAAAGGTGGATGTTGAGAGTCTTCTATAGCAAGAGAATGAATTGTATCTTTTAATTGGCTTCCAGGTTTGAAACGTTGAAACGTTTGCAAGTATTTAATACTGCTGTCTCGATGAGCGTATGCTCCTTGAGAGAAATCTTTCATCGTGTAGCCAGCAATTCTTAAAGAAGTATAAGCTTCGTCGTGCCAATAAACTTTTTTATCGATATTTGTAACTCGAAAAGCTATTCCTACACACAAAATAATTATAAATAGTAAGCGCAGCCATTTAAAATTGAATTTACGATACTTCGCCATAAAGCATTAATATTGTTAGATAAAAACAATTGCACGGTAAAATTTAGAATTTCAAACGTAAGGTGGGCATTGCCCACCCTACTATAAAGGAATTCTCAAGGTTTATTTAGGTTACAATAGCTAATATTTCAAAAGAAAAGCTCTGTGTCAAAGGGAAGCACTCCAGTATACATTAGACGTTGCTATCCTTAATTAGTCTAAAATGCCCTTGATAAAACTGAGATCGACGAAGCAATGAACAGCCAATATCCAATCCCAGTAGTCATCAATGGTGCTGCGGGCAAAATGGGACGCGAAGTTGTCAAAGCAGTTTCCCAAGCTACCGATCTGACCTTACTAGGGGCGATCGATCGTAACCCAGAGCATCAAGGTAAAGATGCAGGAGAACTAGCAGGTTTACCAGAACCATTGGAAGTCCCAATTACCGACCAATTAGAACCAATGCTGGCGATGGCGGGGCAAGAAAGGCAAATTGGGGTGATGGTAGACTTTACCCATCCGAGTACAGTGTATGACAATATCCGCTCGGCGATCGCCTATGGAGTGCGTCCAGTCGTCGGTACGACAGGTTTAAGTCCCGCACAAATTCAAGACTTAGCTGAATTTGCTGACAAAGCCAGTACTGGATGTTTGATGATTCCCAACTTCTCAATTGGGATGGTTTTGTTACAACAAGCAGCGGTTCAAGCCTCTCAATATTTCGATCACGTCGAAATTATCGAACTGCACCACAACCAAAAAGCTGATGCACCCAGCGGTACGGCATTGCAAACCGCGCAGATGTTAGCTGAGTTGGGGAAAACTTTTAACCCACCCCAGGTAGAAGAAACAGAAAAATTACCAGGTGCGAGAGGTAGCGTCGCAGCAGAAGGTATTCGCATTCATAGCGTCCGCCTACCAGGGTTAATCGCCCATCAAGAAGTCATTTTTGGCTCAGCGGGTCAAATTTATACTTTGCGCCACGACACGAGCGATCGCGCCTGCTACATGCCAGGAGTGTTGCTAGCGATCCGTAAAGTCGTCCAACTCAAAGCCCTTGTTTATGGGTTAGAAAAAATATTGTAAAGAGTTGACAGTTAACCGTTAACGGTTAACTGTCAACAAAACCCTACTCCCCAGTCCCTCATGCTCGTCCCACTCACGCGCCAGAAGTTTGAACAACTCATTCCTCGTATTGCTACGGGCGATCAATATCGCTACGTTTGGGGAAAATTTTCTGACTTTTTGCGCCGATTGTTAGCTTCTGTTGTCGCTGTTGTCGTCGTGTTGTTGTTGCGATGGCTGTTGGGTGAGGGATTTGGGGGTTTGCTACTTCCCTTTGGGGTGGTTGGCGGTTTTTATTGGCTGTGGGGTCCCGTACTGTGGGCGAGTTTGCGTAACGCACAGTACCGCAAATACAAATACAGTGGTTTCTTTCGCGGTCGCATTTTGGATGTTTACATTTCAGAAGAGCTAATTGGGAGAGAAGAAACAGTTAACAATAAAGGCGAACTAGTCTATGTAGACAATTTAGAGCGCCGTCTAAATGTCGAAGTTGGAGATGAAACTGGTTTTTCCATCCAGGTACAAGTGCCACTGCGCCGCAGTCACAAAGGGATTGCCCGTCGTCAAGTGGTGGAAATGATTGTACTGTCAAATCGCGCTGATTTGAGCAATATCACCAAAGTGACCGATATTTACATCCCCAGCCGCGATATTTGGGTGAGTGACTATCCATTCTTGCAACGAGATGTCTTTGTGGAAGTCAGCAACCGCATCCGTCGCGATCGCTTAGAATCCGAAGAAGAATCACCTCGTACTCCGCGCCGTCCTCCTCAAAGAAAAGAACCACCTCAGCTACCGAGACAAGATCGGGAATGGTAGAAGGAAGAGAGCTGAGGCGAAGCTCCCTCAGCTCTCTTCTAGGGGGCGTAAGCAAGCCAAGCCAGTTCTAGCAATCCGTCCAAAATTGCGGTGGCTACAGTAGCACCACCCTTGGAACCCTCCGTCCAAATTTGGGGTACGGCAAATTCCTGCAAGCGTTTTTTGGTCGCATCCACATCGACAAATCCCGCAGGCGTAGCAATTACCAAAGCTGGTTTGATTGCGCTAGCGGCAATTAAATCTATTAAACTGGTTAATGCACTTTGGTCTTGACCGATCGCAAAAACTGCTTCGGGATAGCGCTGAGCAAGGTTTTCGATTCCCCAAGCTGTAGCAGTCTTATCTTTTTGCGGACGAGCGATCGCGTCTAAGCTGCAATAAAGGGGATTGGCAAAAGTGTTTTGAATCTGGGGTAGAATGCCCACTTGGATTGTCGGTACATCCACCACAATCGTACAGCGAGCAGCGATCGCCGCCGCGCCTGCTTGCATTGCCGTTTCTGAGAAATGAATTAAATTCTTATACTCAAAATCGGCAGTAGCATAAATGACACGACGGACGATCTCGTATTCTGCGGGAGAAAAGTCATAATCGCCAACCTCGCGATCGACGATCGCCAGATTTTGGGCATCAATCATCTGCCATTCCATAGAGAAAGGCTGGGAGCTAGGGACAGAGACCAGTTTAACAGTTATCAGGGAGCAGGGAGCAGGGACAAGGGGGGACAAGGGGGACAAGGGGGACAAGGAGGACAAGGGAGAATAATAACCAACTACCCATTACCCATTACCCATTACCCATTACGTTTCCGAAGCAGAAGAACGCCCAAATATCGGCGTGAGATATGCTACGAGCGCTCCAATCAGAAAGCCTGAGATATTGCGGATCAGAGGTAGCCATTCTGTAGTGCGCGTGACAACTGGTCCAATACCGAAAGCAATGAATAATATGCCCCACAACGGCGAGAAAATCAAAGCCCACTGCCAAGCTAGAGCTTGCCCTGGACGACGGGGTTGAGCGGCAAAACCACAAATTACGCCTCCCAGTGTTGATGTGATTAGGGTGAGAATCCACTGTTCTCTTGGTAGACCTGGAACGACGTTACAACCGCCTTTGACTAAACAGCCTTCAACGGATTCTAAAGCTCCAAGAATGGCGCGGTCTTCCCCATGTTCTCGCACATAGTACAAATTACCAAAGCGGGTTTGTAGTTCGATCCAAAACGTGCGGGGGAGAAGTTCGTAAACTGCGTCGCCAACGCTAAAACTGAGAATGTTACCACCGCGAGAGTCGGCAACTAGAAGAATACTTTTGTCATCTAAACCCCAAAAGTTAATTACTGCTCTACCAGGAGTGCGATCGTATTGAGTTAAAACTCTCAGTTTCCAGCCAGTATCAGCGGCAAACTTATTTAAATCTGCTACGAGTTGTTCTTCCTGAATATCGGTAAAAGTCTTTGCTAGGTCAATGACCGGGGTAGGGCGATCGGGTAGCAGTTCTGGATTGTCATAAGCTAGGGCTGCTGATGGTTGCATCATCCAAACCAACCCTGCCAGAAAAAATGTTGTTACTAAAACCGGGATTCTTCGCCAAAATGAACGCTGCATGGGCAATTATAAGTTGTAGATCGGAGTCTCAAAATCGCTACTGTCGTAAGAATTATTATAATTAAGTCGCGTTTTTTTACATTTGTTTACTTTACTCTAATTTAGCGACCCCAAGCAAATCAATCGGAAGTCAAAAGTCAAAAGTCAGCAGTGATGGTAATGGGTAATGGGTAATGGGTAATGGGTAGTTGATGGTTTTTTCTCCCTTGTCTCCCTTGTCTCCCTTGTCTCCCTTGTCTCCCCTGCTCCCTGCTCAGAAGCTCCCTGCTCCCTCACAAAGAAATCTACGTTTGTGTAGATACGGGAAAATTGACTGTGGGGATAGAATTCCTGCTGTAAATGCGCGATTTGGGGAAAGGTTTATGCCGCAATATTTTGGACAACTGCCAACGACTGACCAACCGTGGGTAACTGTAGGCGCAGTGGAGGCAGTATCGCAAAGCGATCGCGCTGTCCAGTTGGATTGCGGTGAGTCTTCTGTATTAATTAGCGTTATTGATGCTCATCTTATTCGCGTGCGTTTAGCCCCTCACGGTGAATTCTTTCCCCAGCGCCCTTGGGCAGTCGTAGGAGACGAAGATATCGAGCGATCGCCCGTTCCTTTTGAAGTTGCAGAAACACCTGACACGGTAGAAATTAAAACAGATCGGCTGCGAATTGTCGTTCAACGCCAACCTTGTCGCCTCACTTGCTTTGACAATTGCGATCGCCCCTTTGCCCAAGATGCTGAAATGGGTATGGGTTGGCGCATGGGTGCAACCGCCGCCTGGAAGCACATTGAGGCTGACGAGCATTTTTATGGTTTTGGCGAACGCACGGGTTTCTTAGATAAATTAAGCGAAGTTAAAACAAATTGGACGCTAGATGCTCTAGACTACAACTCCTTGACGGATGAGATGTATCAGGCAATTCCATTTTTTATGGCTTTGCGTCCAGAAGTCGGTTATGGCATCTTTTTCAACACGACTTTTTGGAGTCAGTTTGATATTGGCGCAGCTCAACCTGGAACTTGGAGCATGGAAACCCGCAGCTTAGCGGGAATGCAGACACCACCCCTAGACTACTACATCATTTACGGTCCCGATCCAGCCACAATTCTATGTAGCTACACGCAGCTAACAGGCAGAATGCCCCTTCCGCCTCGCTGGGCTTTGGGATACCATCAGTGCCGCTGGAGTTATGATTCAGAAACAGTAGTACGAGAACTCGCCCAAGAATTTCGCCGCCGCCGCATTCCCTGCGATGTAATTCATTTAGATATCGACTACATGCGGGGGTATCGAGTCTTTACTTGGAGTCCTCAACGGTTCCCCCATCCAGAGAAGCTACTGCGGGAACTAGCCGAGGATGGATTTAAGACGATAACAATTATTGACCCTGGGGTAAAGTACGAACCGGAAGCAAATTATCATGTGTTTGACCAAGGTATAGATAAAGATTATTTCGTCCGTAAAGCAGATGGACAGTTATTTCATGGCTACGTCTGGCCTGATAAAGCCTTATTTCCCGATTTCTTGCGTCCTGAAGTCCGGCAATGGTGGGGAAACTTACATGAAAGTCTTACCAGTATTGGTGTAGCCGGAATTTGGAACGACATGAACGAACCCGCGATCGCCGATCGCCCCTTTGGTGACGACGGTAAGCACATCTGGTTTCCGTTGGATGCACCGCAGGGAGCAGGGGGAGACAAGGGAGACAAGGGAGACAAGGGAGACAAGAGAGATAAGGGAGAGGGGGGAGACAAGGGAGAAAAAACCACCAATTACCAATTACCCATTACCCATTACCCATTACCAACTACCAATTACCCAGCCACAACTCACGCCGAAGTTCACAACCTTTACGGATTGATGATGGCGCGATCGAGTGCTGAGGCGCTGGAAAAATTGCGCCCCAACGAGCGATCGTTTGTTTTGACTCGTTCGGGTTATGCTGGCGTACAAAAGTGGTCGTCGGTGTGGATGGGAGATAACCAGTCATTGTGGGAGCATTTGGAAATGTCCCTGCCAATGCTGTGCAATATGGGGTTGTCGGGTGTAGGGTTTGTTGGTTGTGATATTGGTGGTTTTGCTGGCAATGCTACAGCAGAACTGTTCGCCCGTTGGATGCAAGTTGGAATGCTCTACCCCCTCATGCGCGGTCATTCGGCAATGACAACTGCTCGTCACGAACCTTGGGTTTTTGGCGATCGCGTCGAACAAATCTGTCGCGAATATATCAACTTGCGCTACCAGCTCTTACCATACATTTACACCCTATTTTGGGAAGCTGCTACCACCGGAGCGCCGATTCTTCGCCCCCTACTCTACCATTTTCCCCAAGACCCCACGACTTACAACCTCTACGACCAAGTATTGCTGGGTGCTGGTCTGATGGCTGCACCAATTTATCGTCCTGGGATAGAACATCGTGCGGTATACATACCTGCTGGGACTTGGTACGACTGGTGGACGGGGGAGGCGTTCGCGGGACCGACTCATATTCTGGCACGCGCACCATTGGAAAAAATGCCTCTCTATGTACGGTCTGGGACAGTCATACCCATGCAGCCCGTAGTACAGTTTGTCGATGAAAAACCATGCGATCTCCTCACACTGCGCGTTTGGACAGGACAGGGAGAATGGACGATGTACGAAGATGACGGACTTAGCTTTGATTATCGTCAAGGTGTCTGGTCAACCACTACCTATCGTGTCAATACAATAGGAGAAGAAACAATCGTTGAGATTGACGCGCGACAGGGACAATGGACACCACCAGCGCGAGAAGTCGTTGTCGAAGTGGTGGGAGTCGGTCAGCAACGTTTTAGCGATGATGGAACGGCTCGCCGTTTGCAGTTTACAGGGAGCAGGGAGTCGGGAGCTTTGTAGAGACGTTTCATGGAACGTCTCTACAAAGCGATCGGTGTAGAGACTTTGCATGTATGGAAAAAATTCTACCTTTTTATAGATGACTTCAGCTTGATGAATGTACTTACCTTTTGATAGATGCCGCTATCTTGGGAATCTGTCACTCTGAAGCAAAGCAATGACAACTGATTCATTGACCGCCAATCGTCGCTCGCTAACAATTTCGTGTAGAGGTAGAGTGCATGTTGACAGATAATTTCGTCCAGCAAATCCAGTCCATGCAAGGACGGTTGGACCTGCTGCTTCATGATGTAGATTGTCCGCAGCTTCAACCAGACCTGTTACCCATAGCACTTAAGGAACTTGGTGTTGCTTCGGAAGAGATTCAAGTCACTCTAGAAGAACTACATCGGCAGAATGCAGAACTTTTAGCGATGCGTAGAGCTTTAGAGGAAGAACGCAGGCGCTACAAAGATTTATTTGAGCTGGCACCGGATAGCTACGCGATCGTCGATCTCTCAGGTACGATTCGAGAAGTGAACCAGGCGACTGCTAAGCTTTTGAATGTATCGCAGCGCTTTTTAAGCGGAAAACCGCTGACTACCTTTCTTAGTGCCGAAGATCGGGAAATATTTTGGTACAAATTCAATGAGTTACAAGGTATGGAAGAATCGCAGGAATGGACGATGCACCTTTGTCCGCGCGATCGCCAGCCTGTAAAAGTGGCAGTTGTAGCAAGTCTGTCTAACTGCGAGAAAACGGGTCAGCCAAAGACTATCCTGCTATCGCTGCGCGAGATCGGCGATCCCAATCGACATTTGTATCTATCTGACAAACTTGAGCCACACAACCAAAACATAGATCTATCTATCGACGAGCTAGATCTCAGTCAAAAACAGATTTATTTGAAAGGGGAAACGATCCGACTCAGACCGGAGACCGTTTGGCTGGTGTGTCGCGGGATTGTCAAGCTGGTAATAGCCTGCGAGACTGGCGAAGAGGTGCTACTGGGTTTGGCAGGAGTGGGTTCACCATTCAGTGCCCTAGATATAGAAGCTTTCGGACTTTGCGAAGCCACAGCATTAACTGAAGTCGAACTGACCTGTTTTTCTTGGTCAGAGTTAGCGGCAGATCCCGATCTCTCGCAAAAATTATTACCCAAAGTTAACCAACGGCTACAGCAAACAACAGCTCTTTTAGCAATTTCTGGCAAGCGCCATGCCAAGAGCCGCTTGCATCACTTGTTATTGTTGCTAGCTAAGCAAATCGGTCAACCTACGGAGCGAGGTATTCGTTTGGGCATTCGTCTAACTCATAGCGATCTTGCTGCTGCTTGCTCGACCACCAGAGTTACGATCACCCGCATGTTAGGCAAATTACAGGCGGAAGGAAAAATTGAGATTGATAGCAAGAATCATTTTATTGTCTGCCACGAGCAGCGACCGCAGATAAGTGCTTGAAACGAATTATCTGGGAGATCGCGCCTATATAGTTCGCTGACGGTTAACTGTTAACAGTTAACCGCCACAACCGTAAGTCAGTCGATTGCTAAGACCGGATTGATAAATAATGCTATATATTTAGTTGCAGATCTGTTTTAAGGTATAAATTAAATCGTTATAGCCACATAACATTAGATTGCAAATGGGGAGGTACGCTCATCAGCCATCGAATACCGCTCGCCAATCATCAATCGTGAATAATGCTCTTACCTGGATTTCTGTTCGAGCTTTCCCTGATTGTGGCAGTTGCACTAGCATTAGTGCAATTATTTGCTGGTAGGCTGCGATTTCTGAGCGCGACTCCGCGTAGCATATGGTTGTCTGCCAGCAGTGGGGCTTCGATCGCCTATGTATTCGTTCATATTTTGCCAGAATTAGGCGAGGCACAAGCAGTCATTCGAGAAGTTGTAGGTGGATGGCTGGCTTTTTGGAGATACCATATTTACGTAGTCGCGCTTTTGGGTTTAGCGATATTTTATGGTTTGGATCGGGCGGCGATCGCATCGCGTCGTTACAACCGCAAAGAGAGCCGAGGAGATGTAACGGCAGCAAGTGTCTTCTGGCTGCATATCATTGTTTACGGTTTTTACAATACCATCATCGGTTACTTACTACTCAATCGCGATGATAATGATGCGATTGGGATGCTGCAATTTGCTTTAGCAATGGCATTACACTTTGCAGTCAACGATTATGGCTTGCGAGAACATCACAAGTTTATTTATAACGGTATTGGTCGCTGGGTATTAGCAACAGCAGTAATTGTTGGGTGGACGCTTGGTAGTGGCGGTATGGGAGTTGACCGCACGGCGATCGCACTTATGTTTGCTTTCCTGGCTGGGGGAATTATTCTCAATGCCTTGAAGGAAGAACTACCAGCCGAAAGAGAAAGCCGTTTTTGGGCATTTGCTCTCGGTGCGGGAGCTTATACTTTATTATTGGCGTTATCGCCCTCTTCTTCTTAACTATCCTCAAACCTATTTCCTCAAACTTATATAATGATGGGAGTATCGTCATTCTCCGCAGGTATCGTGACCCTTACACCGATCTCCCCCAACTCCCAACCATCTACACAACGTCCTGACTCTTTCGGACGATTTGGACGTTTTGGCGGAAAATACGTACCAGAAACGCTGATGCCTGCCCTAAGCGAGTTAGAAGCAGCGTACCAAAAATATCGACATGACACGGACTTTCAACAAGAACTGCAAAATCTTCTCCGCGACTACGTGGGACGAGCCACCCCTCTCTACTTTGCCGAACGCCTCACAGCACATTACGCCCGTCCAGATGGGACGGGGGCGCAAATCTACCTCAAACGAGAAGATTTAAATCATACGGGCGCTCACAAGATTAACAACGCTCTGGCTCAAGTTTTGTTAGCTAAACGGATGGGCAAGCAACGCATCATTGCCGAGACAGGGGCGGGACAGCACGGCGTTGCTACAGCTACTGTCTGCGCTCGGTTTGGGCTAAAATGCGTCATCTACATGGGCGTACAGGACATGGAACGCCAAAGCCTGAACGTGTTTCGGATGCGCTTGATGGGGGCAGAGGTACAACCTGTAGCAGCTGGTACGGGAACGCTCAAAGATGCCACCTCTGAAGCTATTCGCGACTGGGTGACGAACGTAGAAACAACTCATTACATCCTCGGTTCTGTAGCTGGTCCCCATCCTTACCCAACAATTGTCCGAGACTTTCAAGCAGCAATCGGTCAAGAAACCCGCGTCCAAGCAATGGAAAAATGGGGTGGCTTACCAGATATTTTGCTGGCTTGTGTAGGTGGCGGTTCTAATGCTATGGGGCTGTTTCACGAATTTGTCAACGAACCAACCGTCAGACTCATTGGTGTTGAAGCTGCTGGAGAAGGAGTCACTACGGAAAAACACGCCGCGACTTTAACCAAAGGTAGAGTTGGGGTACTGCATGGAGCCATGAGTTACTTGTTGCAGGACGAAGACGGACAGGTGATTGAGGCACACTCGATCAGTGCGGGATTAGATTATCCTGGCGTGGGTCCAGAGCATTCTTTTTTAAAAGAGATTGGTCGGGCAGAATATTACAGCATTACCGATGAGGAAGCGATCGCGGGATTGCAGCGTCTCTCGCAGTTAGAAGGGATTATTCCCGCGCTCGAAACCGCCCATGCGATCGCCTATCTCGATATCCTTTGTCCGCAGCTAGACGGTAGCCCTCGCATTGTCATTAACTGTTCGGGACGCGGTGACAAAGACGTACAAACCGTTGCTAAGTACCTAAAAATGATTGGCGATTAGCAACTCACAATTAGCACTTAACACTTAGCAATTAGCAATACTTTCCGAAAATACCCAACTAGAGCAGGTAGATCTTCATGATATGCCTGCAAAATTGTTATACATCAATCTAAGTTGTAAATAACTCACTTTTGACTTTTGACTTTTGACTTACGACTTATTCAAGAGGTGGAAACATGGATCGGCAATTCCAACACCCAATGCTACCACAAGTCACTCATGATGAGCTGGCGCGACAAAACTTTGTAAAAAGCCTGAAACTACACATCGTTAAAAATCTCAGTCCCGGCAATAAAAGAGTATACGAGCAAGTTGTCAAGCCCCAATTTGAACGCGAACACCAGCGATCGCCCCAAAACCGTCACGAAATCCGCACTGCTATGCAAGGACACCCGCATTATCGTTGGTGGAGTGCTTTGCGGCGCATCAACCAGGAAATGTTGTGGGATGCGGTTAATACCAGTGTAGAGCGACAACTACCAGAACTCATCGACCGGGCAAAACAGAGCGATCGCCAATTAGGTACGCTGACTCTAGACCCAAATTTCAAAATTCCTGCCTACCAAACCGCTGTCGATATCCATTGTATGCCTGGTAGCTATCACAGCGAATATACAGCAGACGATCTAGCTGCGGGAGCGACCTACGATCGCGGCGTTTATATTTACGGTGCGGGGTGGTTGGGTCCGCTTAACGATGATATGGGCTTGTCCATTGTCAAAAACTACCTGAAACCAAAATATCCCGACTTTCGACCCGCCAAAATTCTCGATTTGGGTTGTTCTGTCGGTCACAGTACTTTACCCTATGTCGATGCCTATCCAGAAGCCGAAGTCTACGCGATCGATATTGGCGCACCGATGCTACGCTACGCTCACGCTAGAGCAGAAGCTTTAGGCAAACGAGTCCATTTTTCTCAACAAAATGCCGAACGGACTCACTTTGAAGCTGCTTCCTTTGACCTGATAGTTTCTCATATCCTGCTGCATGAAATTCCCCTTCCAGCCATCCGTAACGTGATGCGAGAATGCGATCGCCTCCTAGCTCCTGGGGGGATGACGATCCACGTAGAAGCACCCTTGTACAGCCACATGGATGCCTTCAGCGCTTTCATGTATGACTGGGAAACTGCCAACAACAACGAACCTTTTTGGAGTGCCATGCGGGAGTTGGACTTGACAGCCGTTATGACTGAAGCTGGATTTGCAGCAGATCGAGTCATACAAACCTTCGTTCCCAATGGGGCTTGGAAAACTGCGGCTGACAATTCCCAACAAGGAGGAGGTAGTAGAGGTAGCTGGTTTATTGTTGCTGCGACTAAGTAAATGGAGGAAGTCATGGGGATGAAAAAAGCCAAGGGCAAACGCCCCGTTTACTTTGACGAGCCGCAACTCGATAAATTGCTGTCCGCGATCGTCGCGTTAACAGGTGAGGTGTCTGTCTTGCGGGAACGTCTCGATACTGTAGAACGTTTACTGGCGACAAAAGAAGTTATATCACTGGCAGAGATTGAAGCGTATCAGCCAGAGGAACCAGTAGTGCAGGCACGGGAACAATGGCGTAGCGAGTATATTGCGCGAGTGTTAGGGGTATTGCAGGAAGAAACAGTTTCAGAATAATCTAGAGCGCGTGGTCTTACGCTTTTCTTACGTTGCGAAATTGCAAGATTGAAGATCCCCCAGCCCCGCAAACTCGGGGGTTTTGTTTTGTGCGGCGGGTTAGGGGGCAATACTTCGTGGGTTTTGATTCGATCTCCCCAACCCCCTTAAAAAGGGGAGCCACTTACGTGCGGGGGTGGCGCGATCGCGGACTTCGTCGCCCCCGTTGAAGCACGTCGCGTTAAAGTGGCGTGGGATAAGAATAGCTTTTTTCCCCCTTTCCAAGGGGGATTAAGGGGGATCTTCAAAGACTATGTACTCTAACCGACAAGTATTGGGTTAGGAGGGTTCTTGCCTTAACTGAAAAGCCTTGAGTGAAATACGGCTCGCCATACGCTATCAACAGTCTAGTATTTGTCACTAATTCAGAATTTATATAGCTGAGTTTTCAGTAAAATTACTTCGATATATAGCTTCAGTAATAATTCGCTTGTTAGCTAATTAGAGATAAAGTTGAATAGATTTGTAGGCTATATTTTTGCAGTTAATTTTAAATCTTTCTGCAAAAAGTTTCAAGAGTGACCGCATTAGATTAAACTGTACATTTGCTAATTCTTTTAGCAACGGTTCAGTTTGGAAAATAAACTCATCTGCTAATTCTTTTAGCAGCGATTCATCCTGAAAATTTTCAGTTTCACTTGCTTATTCTTTCATTGGAAATCATTGCATGAAGCATTCTGTTTTGTTCGAACTAGCCTTGTGTTCAGTCATTTTCACCACTGGAACAACAATTGTAGCTAACGCTAAAACCCCTACTTTTTACCGAGAGATTGCTAAGAAAAACATACTTGCAAAGCCGAAACCTAATACGACTATCCTAGCTCAGGCTGATACTTCCTCCGTAGAACGGGCTGTTTTCAACCGAATTAATCAATATCGCCAAGGGCGTAATTTAGCTCCTCTAACTTGGGATAATAGCATCAGCAATCAAGCTCGAATTCACAGTCAAAATATGGCAAGTGGTGCAGTTCCTTTCAGCCATAATGGTTTTCAGCAGAGAGTGCAAGAGATTGCCAAAGTCATTTCCTATAGGGGAGCAGCAGAAAATGTTGCGTATAATCAAGGTTACGCCGATCCTGCTGCCAATGCCGTTCAAGGCTGGTTAAATAGTTCTGGACACCAACGGAACATCGTAGGTAGTTACAACCTAACTGGTATTGGTGTTGCCAGAAATTCAAAAGGAGAATACTACTTCACGCAAATATTTATCTTGAAGCGATGAAGGTAAAATTTGTCCGGTTGTTAGAATCCCAATCAACTTAATTGCTAGGGTGCGCCGATCGCGTACCCTATTATTTTTTGATAAAATTAATCATATTTTCCGTGGATTTACCGACATAATTAAAACCCCCTCTACCCTCAGAGGTATTTTCAGTAAAATCTACCTTGAGAGTAGAATATTTTCTCGTTAAACTCATCGGTTATAGTTTTTATATTCGCATTCTACTGAAGAAAGTAATTATTTTACTTATGTATGATTTTACCAAGCTAGCATGTAAACTCAAACTATTGGCTCGAGAACAAAAGATATTTCTAGCTAAGAGGACAAGGATGATAATCCTATGATTGAGACGACTATTAAAAACTTTCTCAACTTGCCCGGAGTCGTTGGATTAGGAATTATTCTCATTCAAGAACAACCGAAATCTTACCTATGTTTAAAAGAGCAAGCCGTACAATGGCAAGTGAAAGAATTTCTCAATCATAATTTTATCCGTAATATTATCAAAAATCCCGATGCATTTGATGTTTTTGAATTTCCAATTCACACGAATTACGTTTATACATATAAAGTGAGTTCGCAAGTCACCTTGTTAGTTTTGACGAGTATGGGACTAGCAGCAATTAAAACGATCGCTAACCTACAACTAAAAACTGTACTCAAAAAAGATGCCGAACAAACAATTGCTATATTTCAGAAATTAGCTAAAGAATTTCCTCTCGTTCGCGCGATCGCACAGCCAATTTCGCAGACATTTCCTCACGTATGCGATGGCAATCAAAGCTTATCTCTCAAGCAAAAAGAAAAAATTACTGTTTTAGAACTATTAAATGCTCTCAACCATTTAAGTAAATTTACCAGTACTTACATGGGAAGAAAATCGACAATAAAATACTGGGATTCTACTCGCCCCAAACAAATTGAGTGTCTGGCATACTTTCAGATGGATGAGAATGCGGAATTCATTTTTACTGGCAACGATGCAGAGATTGTCAATCAAATGCAGCACTATTGGATTAGAAAGTGGACTAGTATCTTTCTCAGAAAGACAGCACTAATTCTACCCAATTTGCCGGAGATGGTTGCCCAAAAATGCTTGAGCGATCGCGAAAAATTTTTAGTTTTTCCTCTCCAAGTTGACAATACTGAATCTCAAACTCCGGTTACTGTATAATAATTTACTATAAAATTAATTCACATCGCACAAAAAATATTTAAATAAAAGTACCTACCCGATTGGGAATAGGAAAGATTTGTATTACAACAACTCAGCCTAGCTAGCCCATACCAATTCTATTTGTTTTTGCACAGATCCGATCCCCGAACCCCCCCCCTTATTAAGGTGGCTATGGGGATATTCTGCGATGTAGTCACAAAGAATTGGTATTACAATAAATTCATACCATTTTGCTTTTTGACTGCAACCAACGTAACTGAACAAATACCAACAAGAGACAAACAATGCACTTGCGATCTGTTGGAGAATTATTAAAAGAGACATTTCAGGAGTGGAACCAGGATAAAGCATCGCGGCTAGCAGCAGCCTTAGCATATTACACGATATTTTCGATCGCACCACTACTGATGATCGCGATCGCTGTGGCAGGTGCAGTATTCGGTGAAGAAGCTGCTAGAGGAGAAATTGTCACCCAAATTCAAGATTTAGTAGGAGAAGCAGGGGCAACAGTCGTACAAACTGCACTTGCTAACGTCAATCAAACCAAAACGGGTATTGTTGGCACTTCGATCGGTCTTGCTACACTTCTGTTAGGTGCGACAGGTTTATTTGGTGAAATGCAAGACGCACTCAATACAATTTGGGAAGTTGCACCAAAATCAGGACAAGGAATCTGGGTATTAATTCGCCGCCGCCTGATCTCATTTAGTATGGTTTTAGGGATTGGCGTTTTATTGTTATTATCCCTATTTTTGAGTACGGCACTAGCAGCATTTAGTAGCTTTATGAATAGTTGGATACCAGGTTTAGCAACTGGATTATCTATTCTCAACTTTGTCGTTTCTTTTAGCTTGATGACATTATTATTTGCGATGATTTACGTCATCCTACCTGATGTCAAAATTGCTTGGAAAGATGTTTTAGTTGGTGCGGCAACAACGGCTTTCTTATTCACAATTGGCAGAACATTATTGAGTATGTACCTCGGTAGTGCCGCCGTCAGTTCGACCTTTGGTGCAGCTAGTTCCCTTGCCGTTCTGTTAGTTTGGATCTACTATTCTGCCCAAGTTTTCTTTTTAGGGGCGGAATTTACTCAAGTTTATGCCCGTAAATATGGTTCTGAAATTGTGCCAACAAAAAATGCTGTTTCTGTTGCTGCTAACCGACTACCATCTGTAGATCCTCAGAATTCACCGCGTATCCGCCCTCGCCGCCGTTCTGGTTTTTTGACAAAGATAAAAAACTGGTTTGGCAGACGATGACAGAGGTAAAACCAAACTCATCCCTACTACCGAGGCAGAGCGGGCATAAAATCTGTTCAAATAGAGAAGGTGCAACAATTCTGGATTGATGACAGATCGAGTTTTAATTCTTGGTGGCAGGGGAAGAATCGGCAGCAGTGTAGCCCAAGACATTGCCAGTCATACATCAGCAGAAATTACCATCACTAGCCGTAACCCCGATATAGCAGCCGCAGTTAGCAAGCAACTAGGATCGCAGGTTCGATCGCTAGCATTAGACTTAGCAGACAAAGCCAAATTAAGAGAAGCGATCGCCGCTTCCAATCTCGTCATTCATTGTGCCGGACCCTTTCATTTCCGTGACGCTAGCGTTCTGAAAACTTGTATCGAAACGGGTGTAGATTATCTCGATGTTAGCGATCATCGGTCTTTTACTCGCAAAGCTTTAGATTTATCTCCAGCGGCTTCAGCTGCTGGAGTGACAGCAATTGTCAATACAGGCGTTTTCCCTGGAATCTCAAACAGCATGGTACGCCAGGGAGTGGAAAAATTAGACCAGCCGGAACGCATCCACTTAAGTTACTTAGTAGCGGGTTCTGGCGGTGCTGGCGTGACAGTCATGCGAACGACATTTTTGGGGTTACAGAAGCCTTTCACCGCTTGGATCGACGGTCAGTGGGTGGAAATTAAACCATATAGCGATCGCGAAGTCGTAGATTTTCCCGCGCCTTATGGTAAATCTGGCGTTTACTGGTTTGATATGCCAGAAGCTTTTACCTTACCGGAAGCCTTCCCCGTCAAAACCGTAATTACCAAATTTGGTTCCGTTCCCGATTTTTACAATCATCTCACTTGGATTGCTGCCCATGTCTTCCCCAAATCTTGGATGCAACGGCGCAGTGCGATCGAATTTTTAGCCCATGTCAGCCACTATATGACCGATGTAACAAATCGTTTTAGCGGGATTGGAGTCGCAATTCGTTCCGAAGTCACGGGGTTAAAAGACGGACAGCAGGCGAGTTATTGTTCGACGTTGATTCACGATAACACCGCGATCGCTGCTGGCTGCGGTACTGGTAGTATTGCCCAACTTTTATTATCAGGCAAGCTCAAGCACCCAGGAGTTTCGACTGTAGAACAAGCCTTGCCCACAGACTTATTTGAACAAACTATGGCAAGTCGTAATATTCACATTCAGCAGCAAATATATTTGTAGGGGCGCACAGCTGTGCGCCCCTACCTACATTTATGAAAAATGGTAACATCGTACTTCTGGTAGAAGGAATAGATATAGCAGAAAATGTAAGCTGCTCTCATCGTCAAACTTTTTGAGAGACTGTCATGCGTGGGATTTTATCCAATCTAAAACAAGGGCTTTTGCAAAAGCTTTTACTGTTATTTCTCGTGAGTTTACTTGGCTTTTTTAGCACTGCGATCGCGGGCTATTCACCAGTTTATGCAGCGACTTTAGAAGAGACACAACTCATCCCTCCAGAATATAAACCTACTCCAGAAGAGAAGATCGAGCGAGCATATGAGTATAGCGAAGCCACGGGATTGATGGAAGAGGCAAAACAAGCAAGGACTAACTCTAATCGAAATTTCGATCCCAACTTAAAGGCTAATATCAAAAATATCGATGCTCAAGCCCAAGAAGGTAAAACTAGTCTCAAAGATAAGGCAAAAGGCTTACTGGAAAAAATAGCAAAATAGTACAAATATAGAGACGTAATATGATACGTCTCTATGCATTATTTACTCGCTTTGTTCGGGTAGAGTTGCGTGTTTTGCTCGCCTGCTCTTCCCTCTGATTCTACGCTCGTACCAACTCATTAAAGGTGTGGCACTAATTCCATGTAAAACTACAGAAATAACGATTGTTGTGAAAGTAATCCAGGCAATTTGTTCTGCCGCACTGTCTTTTAAACCTTCACCAAAAGCGTAGAAGAGATAGTACAAAGAACCAACACCGCGAATACCAAACCAACCAAATAACCACCGACTGGCAGGATGCAAGCGACGGCGATCGCATTCTACCGGAGGATTTGTTGCAATCGTGCTAATCCACGCTCCTACGGGACGGATGACAAAGAGTAATAATCCTGCCACAATCAGAGAATTTCCGAGATATTGCCACAAGGGTTGCATTCTCAACAGCGATCCTAGTAACAGAATTGTGCCGACTTCCATTAACTTTTCAATTCGTTCGACAAATTCTAATTCGGACTCGCGTTTTTCTAGATTGTCTGCGTAATTTCGCTGGACGACTAACCCCGCAACAAATACGGCAATAAATCCATAGCCGTTAACAATTTCTGCCAAGGAATAGGTAACCAAAATCGTTCCTAGAGCAACAAAATCCTCCATCAAAACATCAGCAGGACGACGTTTTTGCAGCTGGCGATCGATCCAAGTAATAGCTTTGGCTACGGCAATTCCCATCACAATTCCAGATGCGATCGCCCAAATTAAATCCACGGCTACCCATTGTTTAAACCAATTATCTAAATTGGGGTCTTTGAATAAATGCAAGCCAAAATAGACAAAGGGAAATGCCAGTGCGTCATTCAAACCTCCTTCGGAAGTCAGACCAAAACGTAATTCATCCTCATCGTCAATGTCTGCTAGCTGCACTTCTGAAGCTAATACGGGATCGGTAGGAGCGAGAATTGCACCCAGTAACACGGCTGCACCCCAATTCATTCCCAACAACCAATGTCCTACTGCTGCCAGCGCTACAATTGAAATGGGCATGAGAAATCCAATCAATCTGGCTGTAATTTGCCATGCTCGCAATTGTAAGGGACGGTTCATTTTTAAGCCGCAACTGAACACCGAGACAATTACGACAAATTCGGTCAGTCGTTGCAAAAACTCAGCATTTGGTTGCACTTGAATGAGTTTAAAACCGTAGGGACCGAGAATAATCCCTACAACTAAGTAAATGAGGGCAAAGGAAAAAGGTAAACGGGAAATCCAACCCGAACCAAGGGTGACTGCTAGCAGCAGCAACCCAATGACAAGTAGATCGAGAATATAAATATCCACCATAGCGATCGCCAACGAGAAAACGCTAGGAAAGTTTAAGGCGATCGCGGTTGACTCTACATCTGCTTGGGGTAGATTATTTCAGTAATGCAGTATCTGTATTTTGACTACTTAAGGCTGGCGTAACAATAAAAGAGATTTAGAAAGAGAGTTAGAGCAAGAAATTATGTTTCTACCCCAAGGTCCAAAAACTCCACCGCTCGTTCAATTGTTACAGTGGATTGCTAATCCCTTTGCTTTAATGGAGTCTTGCGCTCAACGTTATGGTGACTGGTTTACTCTCAAGGTAGGTTTAAATTATCGTCCCCTGGTCTATGTCAGCAGTCCCCAACTGTTACAGGAGATATTGACCAACGACCATTACAAGCAGTTTGACGCACCTGGAGAGATCAACGGCATTTTCGCTCCATTATTAGGGGATTTTGGAGTCATCATGCAAAGTGGCGATCGCCACCGCCGCCAGCGCCAACTGATGGTTCCACCCTTTCATGGCGATCGGATGAAGGCATACGGTGAAATCATTACCGAGATCGCCAAACAAGTCACCAGCCAATGGAATCCGAATCAGCCTTTCTCTGTGCGGGATTCCATGCAAGCCATTTCCTTCAATGTCATTTTGCAAGCTGTTTTCGGTTTGAGGGAAGGAGAACGCTATCGACAGATCGAAAAACTCCTCTACAACATGCTGGAGTTAACGAACTCGCCCCTCAAAGCTAGCCTCTTATTCTTTCCCTTTTTACAACGAGATTTAGGTGCATGGAGTCCGTGGGGGAACTTTTTGCGTCAAAAACAACAACTCGATCGACTACTACATGCTGAAATAGAAGCACGTCGCGCCAATCCCGATCCCGGGCGTACCGACATCCTCAGCTTACTCATGGCGGCGCGGGATGAAGCCGGAGAACCGATGAAAGATGAGGAACTACGCGATGAATTGATGACGCTGCTTGTTGCAGGTCACGAAACCACGGCTACAGCTTTGACATGGGCATTATATTGGATTCACAAACTGCCCGAAGTCCGGCAAAAGTTGCTGGCAGAACTTGACATTCTAGGCGATACACCAGACCAAAACGCGATCGTGCGACTGCCCTATCTCAACGCCATCTGTTCTGAAACCCTGCGGATTTATCCCGTGGGAATGCTTACTTTTCCGAGAGTCGTGCGATCGCCCGTTACTCTTTTAGGGCAACAGTTAGAACCAGGTACGGTATTAGTAGGTAGCATCTATCTCGCCCATCAACGCCAAGACCTGTACCCCGAACCAAAGCAATTTAAACCAGAACGCTTCCTAGAACGGCAATTTTCTCCTTACGAGTACTTACCCTTCGGCGGCGGCGTGCGGCGCTGTATTGGTGCAGCTTTTGCCCTGTTTGAGATGAAACTCGTCTTGGCTACCATCCTATCTAACTTAGAACTCTCGCTAGCCAACAACCGCCCCGTACATCCCGTAAGGCGAGGTTTAGTCTCAGCCCCTACCAAAGTTGAAATGGTTATGACTGGACGGAGAATTGAGGGGGACAAGAGGGACAAGGGAGAGGGGGGAGACAAGGGAGACAAGGAAGCAATTCCAGCCACCAGCTATTGATCGCTCTTTCCACTCACCACGCACCACTTACCGAATATCCCGATACAGTCGCTTTAAATATGTGGGAGAAATACCAAATCCCCACAAAAAACCGACATATAGATATATTGCTGTTGCTTGCCAAAATCCCCAACGGGCAACACGGCGATCGCTACTTTGGACGATGCGATTGACTTGCCGGATGCGCCCTTGCCGCACTAATTTCAAGCAGAAATCGGCTTCTTCCATAATTGCCAAAGTGCGATCGAAACCACCACATTGCCAAAAATCAGTTCGACGACAGAAAATCGCCTGATCGCCGAATAGTAACCTCAAACCCTGAAAAAATAAGTGGGGACGAAATAGTAACGGCGCGTAATAAGTTTTGAGAAAATTGTGCAGAGACATCCACCAACGAGTTTTGGAGGAACCTGCCATGAGGGAAACAAAACCCCCACCTGCAACTTCAGGATCTGCCAAAGTCCGCTCGATTATTTCAACGAGATCGTCTGGAACCCAAGTATCAGCATGGATGAAACAAAGAACTTCTCCGCTGGCAGCTTTTGCCCCTTGGTTCATTTGAATTGCACGCCCGCGCTCAGTACAGAATAAAACTTGCACTCCCGCAGCTTGAGCGATCGCAACCGTACCATCTTCGCTACCACCATCGACAACTAGCACCTCCCACGCTGGAGGATCGAGTATGCTTAGCTGTCGCAGAGTACGCCCGATACAGCTTGCTTCATTCAACGTTGGAATAATAATTGAAATCCGAATCACAAGAAAAGGGAGTAGGGAACAGTTGTCAGTTATTAGTGGTAATTGGTAATTGGTAATTGGTAGTTGCTCCCTGCTCCCTACTCGATCGCTCTCTATCTTTGAATTATCGGTCGTTCCACCGAGTCGCGGAAGCGCTGGACTTCATCTGTAAAGCCGATGGGTAGTACGACTTCTACGTTTTCGTGTGGGCGCGGAATGATCACCCAGGATTCAAGCGTACCTCCGTATACATTTTCTACTGCCTCAATTCCTGCGGCAACGGCGGTTTTGACTTCTTGGACATCACCGCGCACGTTGACATTAAAACGAGCGCTACCAACTCGAATATAACCAACTAAAGTGACTCTTCCGGCTTTAACCATTGCATCTGCTGCGGCTAACACAGCAGGAAAACCTTTCGTTTCAATCGATCCAACTGCCTGTGGCACTGGCTATCTCCCCAAATAGATCGTGTCAAGAATTTGTAAGTATAGAGCTTAAGAAATACATTCTATAAATGCTCATCCTATATTTTGACAGAGCGAAAGCATTTTGTGTCATCTCTTCTTTGTCAATAGATATTTATTCCTAATTGTGACAATAAGCTCTGACAGGCGATCGCGTCGCGCCCTCACTTTATATTGCCAGTCGCCTTAAAACGTGCGGAACTGCTCTACTTTTTGAGTGTATTGAATTGGTAATACCGTTTCTATGTTTTCTGTCGGGTTGGGAATGATGTAGTGAGCGATGACTTGAGCCCCAAACACTTCTTCAGCAGCCGCAATTCCCGCTTCTACAGATCTATTAACCTCTGCTACTTTACCGCGAACCGCGACTAAAAACTCTCCCTTTTCGGCAATCCCATAGTAAACAAGGGTGACTTCGCCTGCTTTCACCATTGCATCTGCTGCGGCGAGTATGGCTGGAAAACCCAAAGTTTCAATGACTCCTACTGCTGCTGGCACGATCGCGACTCCTAGATCAATTGCATCAATGCATTTTATTGTAAGTGCCGCGATCGCAAAATTGACGATTGGCGATCGCCCAAAGCTAGATGATAAAGATCCCACCGCGAAAAAACTCCGAGATGGGATTGGTTTGCTATTCAGAGTCGATTAAATTTCTAACGCTCTTTTGATGTTCTACGTAAGTAGCTTCGTCTTTTTTTAATTCCGGCTTCTGACTTCTTACACTAGTTATCTCTAAGGTTTTTCTGCGTATCCGTATGATGTTGTAACTGAGTTACAACATTGTATACTTCCTGATCTTTTGGTGCTTGAGACTCAACAATCCCTTCTGTAGGACCTGCGATCGCCTTCCATGCAGGAAAACCGCCTTTAAGTTCCGATACATGCTCAAATCCTGCCGACCGGAGACTTTGAGCAGCTTCAGCAGTTTGCTCGTCTGTTTCACCGTAAACGTAGATATCGCGGCTCGGAGCTAAGGAAGATTTTGCCCGTTCAGCTAAACTTTCCATTGGCATGGGCATAGCTCCCATGATATGACCGTCGTTATATGCGTTTCGAGGGCGCACGTCAAGGATGGTAAAAGCAGGTTCTCCCCATTCCAAGCGCGATTTCAGTTCGTGTACGCCCGACTGAGCTTTAATCGGAGGCTCAGGTGGAATCACCCCTTGCATAAGATTATCTTTATCCATTAGGCTTCCTCTCTTTACAAAACTAACAGCAATGTACCAAGGAAAACAAACCAAAACGATCTTTCTTTAGCAAGAACTTTTCTACATTCATCCTAAAGATAGAATAATAAACTCAAACATCCATCAGCGATCTATCTCCATGTAGAAGAAGTAAAACCCACGACATAGATGATAGCTATAGCAATGCAAATCGAATTGAACCTGATTCACTATCTATGGTCATAAAATCACACTTCGTCATCCTTAAGAAATAATCCTAGAAAATATTTATAAATGGGTAATGGGTAATTAGTAATTGGTAATTGGTAGTTGCTCCCTTATCCCCCTTCTCCCCCTCATCTCCCTCAGCTCCCGATCGCTCCCTCAGCTCTCTTATCCCTGCTCTCTGCTCCCTGATAACTGTCTCCTCCGATAGACTAGATCTTATGAAATCTGGGATTCTACCTTTACCTACTGAGGTCGTACATTTAATCGCGGCTGGAGAAGTTATCGATTCTCTGGCTGCTGTCGTGCGGGAACTCGCAGAAAACTCTCTAGATGCTGGAGCAACGCGGGTAGTTATTTATCTCTATCCGCAACAGTGGCGCGTTCGCATTGCCGATAATGGCTGTGGCATGGATTTGGAGAATTTACAAGCGTGTGCTACTGCCCATAGCACCAGCAAAATTCGTAGCTGTGAAGATTTGTGGCAAGTTACGAGTTTGGGATTTCGTGGCGAGGCGTTACATAGTTTGGCTCAACTGGCTGAATTAGAAATTTTGAGCCGTGCTGCTGCGACTGGTGAGGGATGGCGCGTGAGATACTGCGATCGCGGCGAAGTTCTAGAGACAGAAACAGTGGCGATCGCTCCTGGTACAGTCGTCACAGTCTCTAATTTATTTGCAAATTGGGCAGAACGTCGTCAGGGAATGCCTTCTCTGAGTCAACAAACCAGAGCGATCCAAAATACAATTCAGCAAATTGCCCTGTGTCATCCTCACGTCACCTGGCAAGTCTGGCAAGACGATCGCGAATGGTTTACCCTCTCCCCAGGAGCAACTACCCAGCACTTAATCCCACAAATTCTACGCCAAGTCAGTTTGAGCGATTTGCAATATCTTAAGGTTGAAGTGCCAACTCCTTTTGAGGGAGCAGGGAGCAGGGGAGCAGAGGAGCAGAGGGAGAATTTAATTCCGAATTCCGAATTCCGAATTCCAAATTCTCACTATTCATCCCTTCAATTGGTTCTGGGTTTACCGGATCGCTGTCATCGTCATCGTCCAGACTGGGTGAGGGTGGCAGTGAACGGTAGAATGGTGAAGTTTGCAGAATTGGAACAAACGATCTTTGCGGCGATGACACGGACGTTACCCCGCGATCGCTATCCAGTTTGTTTTCTCCATTTGAAAGTTGCGCCGTGGCAGATCGATTGGAACCGCCAGCCAGCGAAAACCGAAATTTACCTACATCATCTGAGTCATTGGCAAGAACACACGGCAGGCGCTATAGAACAAATACTGCGGCTCAATAGTAACAGCGTGTCGGACTCGGCTCATAATACACGAGTTACTCAACTCATTAAAGTTGCGGAAGAAAAAGGCGTATATAGTACGAGTCGGGCGATCGCACAGGGAGACAAGGGAGACAAGGGAGACAAGGAAGACAAGGGAGACAAGGAAGTTGAGGGGGATCGACTCTACACCCTACACCCCACACCCTACACCCTTTTCTGAAAGCGATCGCCCAGGTACACAACATGTATATCTTGGTAGAACATCCTGGTGGTATGTGGTTGGTGGAACAGCACATCGCCCACGAACGAGTATTGTACGAGCAACTGTGCGATCGCTGGCAACTCGTCCCCTAGAACCGCCAGTGATTCTGAATCATCTTTCGCTGGCTCAAATAGCTCAATTACAGCGTTTGAATTTAGAAGTCGAACCGTTTGGCGATCGCTTGTGGGCAGTCCGTAGCGCCCCTGCAATGCTGGTACAGCGCGACGACTGCGCCGATGCCTTAGTAGAACTAAGTTTAGGTGGCGACTTACAAGCGGCTCAAGTTGCGACTGCTTGTCGCTGTGCCATCCGCAACGGTACGACTTTGAGTTTAGAAGAAATGCAAACGCTACTCAATCAATGGCAGCGTACCCGCAACCCCCGTACCTGTCCCCACGGTCGCCCAATTTATTTATCGTTAGAAGAATCGGCTTTATCGCGTTTTTTCCGCCGTCACTGGGTGATTGGTAAAAGCCACGGAATCTAAGCACGTGTTTTATTTCATGCTTAAACGCAATCGAACAAAGATGGATACTTCACCATCCCGCTAACTCCATTTAATGCCCCAGGTACGAGTTCCAGTACCATAAATGCTTCATCTGGAACAGAAAAAGGCGATCGCAATCCTCGATCGATCGCAGGCACAAAACCAAAGCGACTGTAGAAGTTCGGACGACCCAGAACTATAACAATTTTGTATCCTAAAATCTGACACTGTTTCAACCCTGCTCTCACAAGTTGAGAACCGACACCTTGATTTTGAAACTGAGGCAGAACAGCTAATGGAGCCAAAGCCAATGCTATCACATCACCTTGAGGACTAACGATCGCAATTTCGCTAAATAAAATATGCCCGACGAGGCGATCGCCTTCAACTGCTACTAAAGATAGAGCAGAGTTAAAATTAGGTAAGTAACGGATATTCTCAACTAATTTCGCTTCATTTTCTTGACCAAATGCAAGTCGATTAATCTCGAAAATACCAGCATATTCTATAAAATCCTCAGAACGAACTATTCTCATAAGTTCCATTTAAACAAAACATAATATAAGTCAATTATTTCCAACGCAGCGCTCCTTGCTATCTCTCTATTTTTCATTTCCGTAATAAAATGTAAACATCCTAATTACTCTTTGCGCCTACTCTTCGAGAACGCTCCGCGTATGCGTCTTTGCGCGACATAATTCTTCCACTTCCAAACTACAAATAGTTCTATTGTGTCCTTAAACTAGAAATAAAACCTTTAACTCCAAAATTGTTAGATTTGCTTATGTCTGAAGCCATCCCCAACTCCATGACTGATGTAGCCGAACTCCTCAACCAATATGCGGCTGGAAAACGAGACTTTACAAGCATAGAACTTGGTGCAGTCGATCTTAAAGCTACCGATTTGAAGGGCGCAGACTTAAGTTATGCCGAACTAAGTGGAGCCGATCTAAGTGGCGCAAACTTGAGAGGAGTAGACTTAAGCTATGCTAACCTCAACGAAACTAACCTCAATGGAGCCAATTTACGCGGAGCAATTCTAATTGGTACAGATTTACGTCACGCCAAACTCGAAACAGCAGACTTACGCGAAGCAGATTACGACCCCGATACCACCCACTTTCCCCCAGGATTTGACCCCATACAAGCAGGAATGCGATCGGATCGCCTCAGCTAATATTCATCAGTAATGAAAGCAATTTAGGATGGGATGATGACACAATCCGACCTCAAGCCAGCATTACCAACTAGTGCCGAACTACCTTGTTCAGATGATACGCCCGTAGACAACGAAGACCAAAATTTTCTGCCTAACTTCTTATTATTTTTACTTAACACTATCTGGGCAAATCGGATCGATTGGTTCTTTGGGGTGGATATGGGAATTTATCACACCACCGGAGTCAATCCTAGAATTCCCGTTGTCCCTGATGGCTTTTTGAGTTTGGGAGTCGATCGCAAAAAACAAGGTAAATCGCGTAAAAGCTATGTCATTTGGGAAGAAAATGATGTTGTACCAATTTTGACCTTAGAAATTGTCTCTTGGACTCCAGGGGGAGAGTATGACGAAAAGATGGAAGTTTACGCTAAGTTAGGGGTTCTATATTACATAATTTATAATTCCGAGTTCTGGCGGCGGGACGGACATCAACCCTTTGAAGTTTATAAATTGGTAAATGGAGTGTATCAGTTGCAGATAGGCGAACCCTACAAGATGCCAGAAGTAAATCTAGGAATCGGAAGACATCAAATAGTTTTAGGAGGCATACAGCAAGAGGTATTGACGTGGTATGACTTGCAGGGAAATCGCTATTTAACAGCAGAGGAACGAGCCGAACGATTAGCTGCACGGTTGCGAGAGCTGGGAGAAGATCCAGAGAATTTGTAAGTTCTAGTTATCAGTTATCAGAAAGTAGTTACAAATGACAAATCATCAAGGAGATAATCATGGATCTACAAGGTAAAAAGAGAATCGAAGCTGTTTTAGCGATCGCGGGTTATGCTGCTAGTGGCGGTGCTGTATCGGCTCTCCCTTCTCCAGGCGTAGAAATGCCAAAACAGTTTGTCTTAACTGCTGCTGATATTGGCATGTACACCTTAATTTGGAAAATCTATTTTGAGGAAGATCTATCGCAGAAAAATCTATTAGAAATATTGGCTGAGTTAGGTATGGTTACTATTGGTGCGGTGGGAACAGCCTATGTCGTTGCTAAAGTTAGTACGGCAATTTTAAACGAAATTAACGATTGGCTAGGACCTGTGGGATGGGGTGTCAAAGCTGCGATCGCAGGTTCTCTATCGAGTTTATTTGGATTGGGTTGGATGCTCTATTGCGATCGTCTCTACTCACAAAAAGAAGTAGCTTTTTAGGCTTTAATTTTCAAATTTTACAACTAGGAATTTTTGACTGCTTTAACAGTCACTTTCTTGCGAAGTTTAGGACTTTTATCTCGCTCTCGCAACCATTGCAAGGAAACAATATTTAACAATAACCCATTCACAAATAACAAGACGATCGAAACAATTTGATGCCAAACAATCGGTTGTACCGATAGATCGAAGACGATGTGAATAAAATTTATGACAGTGAACAGAACTGTCAGGCAAAAATGTATGAGTCTATATCGTCTCGAATTATTAAATGCAGTCACTACAATTGCGATCGCTGGTAAGACAAACATGCCTAACATTAACCATGACTCGAATGCCGGCATTTTTCCCTGAGTATCAGGCATCATTACATTTTCACCATAAAGCAGCGGCATTAAAGCTAACTGCGTGTGAAAAACTGTTCCGAATAGAAATACTATCCAAAGAGCAATTATTTTTCCTTGCTTACTGATGCTCATATATCGGGTTTAGGGGTTAGAGGTTAGGACAGTGACCAGTTCGACAACGACTGGCGATCGCAATTAAAAACCTTGGTAACTAGTATCTGATGATTCCTAATAGTACAGACGTTACATGTAACGTCTGTACATTGACAACTGGTCACTGCGTCCATTCTCCCTCCTAACAGCTAATAACCCAAAAGAGGTAAACTATCTTTTAATCAACAGCTCAGAAGTGTTAGCTCGATTCCAGACCGATTGACCTGTAATCAATTCAACCGCATCCATACCGTTACCAATGACTCCTGGGACACTGGGATATCCAGCACTAGCACCAACGAAGAAAAGATTTGGCAATTCAGTTGTATATCCTAAACGATTCAAACCGACTTGCTTGGGGATTAACTTCGCACCGTAAATGTTTCCTTGTGGTTGTCCGAGATAATATTCGCTAGTGGTGGGAGTTCCAGAAATCTTCATACGAGTATAAGCATTCACGTCAGGAATCAAATCTCGCACGCTTGTCATCATATCTTGATAAAATTGCCGTTTTTTCGTCTTGTAAGCTTTAAGATCTGTTGAGTGCAACTGTTTAAATGGTTCGTAGGGACACACGGTAGCAATTTCTAATACGTGATGTCCTGGCGGAGCCATACCACCTGCTGGAGATTTCATCGTAGGACAAGAGAGAAAAATCCAAGGATGGTGTAAGTCACCCAGCAATTGTTGGCGATAGGCTTGATTTAAATCGCCATTGGGATAATACCAAATATTCCAATTGCCAATCCCATATTTTTCTGGCTCAAAGCGGCTATCTAAACCTAAATAAATATTAAAAGCACTAGCAGAATATTCGTAACCAGTCAGGCGTTGACGCTCCCGATTACTTAATTCTTCGACAGTTTCCCGCATTAAATGTAATGTTAACTTGGGGTCTAAGTCGCTGATATAAGCACGAGTAGCCTGATAAGTTCTACCTCCAGCAATGACTTTTTGTACTTGACGGTCTTCAACTTCGATATATTCTACGGGAGTTGAAAATTGCACGACGCTACCACCAGAGGTAATGGCTGCAACAATCTCATCAACCAAGTGTTTGAAGTGGTGCTGAGGGTAATAGGCTCCTTCCGAGTAATCCCATACTAAAGAAGTATGAGTAAAAAGCGCAATTTCCTCGGGTGGCAAAGCATAGTCTCCGCTTTGTCCTGCTAATATCGTTTGTAGTTTGGGTGACAAACCGACACGATTGTAGAGATCTTGTAGCGTCCAATTTCGCCTTACAAATAAATTCCAATACTTGGGTAACTTCAACCAATCTGATAGATGGCGATTGTACCAACGGACTTCTTGAACTAGGCTGCGAATCTCTTGGTGTATTTGCTTGATTTCGTCACAATAGCGATTAATTGGTGTGGCTTGCTCTGGAAAAGTTGAGAGCAAACGCTGACGTAGGTTTTCCCAACCTAAAGGAATTTTAAAATCAATTTCTGGAGCAATAACGCGATCGATGCAATCGGGATTGAGGGAAACAAAGGGGACATCCCGCTCAATGTAATTAAGAAATTGCGCGATCGCCTGACCCGAGCCACACTGGGAAATATAGTGAACGTCTGCACAAAATCTATATTCCCCATAATCAAATGTATGACAGCATCCTCCCGCTAAGTAATGCTGCTCCAAAACCACAACTCGATATCCTTGTCGAGTCAAACAAGCGGCAGCTGACAGTCCTCCTAGTCCAGCTCCCATAATGACAAAATCGAAGCTTTCCATATCAGACTCTCCCCGGAATATGTCTACTTTTACACTAAGTAGAAAAGTTGAGAATCTTGTGAGTTTGTTTCAACCGAATGAAGTTAGTTGAACAAATATGTACAAAGTTAAAAGTCAAAAGCCAAAAGGAGCCAGTGCGTTGGGCGGCTCTGCCGACTTAAAGCAACTGGCGTTCAAAATTTGGCTCTTACTATCACCATAACAAATGACAAATGACAAGTGACAAATGATTAATTATAAAAAAGTTCCGCACTCACCACCATAGAACGTGCGGAACTATATCAGCGCAAAGGCGTAGCATCTACCAGTCACACTACCGTCATTCACAGATGACTCAGATGACTTGATATTTAATATAGAAATAGAATTTGAGGAACTTGTGAGGAAACAGTTGTCAGTGTAGAGACGTTACATGTAACGTCTGTACAAAGTTATCAGTCAGCAGGGTGAACAATGCCCACCTCTTCATCCCCTTCTTCCTTCATGATGTTATGAAAGCTGAAATTGCGCTTCATCTTTGGGATCGGCTCTGGCAACAATACCGTGCTAGAGTCAGCTACGCTCAAGTTTACGAACAAATGATTTTCCAAGCAGGTGGTACGGTTGCCAACGACCATATTGCTTTTCGTTCGCTGCGGTTAAATATTGATACGCCCGAAGGAAAACAGAATTTAGGCATTGAGTATTTAGCTAGTGTTGCTGAGGCGTTGGGTTACACAGCAGCGGGAGAATATATTTTTCCAGCACAGAAATTATACGCTCGCCACTATCAACATCCAGAACAGGAACAGTATGACTTACCCAAACTATTTATTAGTGAATTGATTGTAGAAGAATTACCAGAGGCGATCGCATCTCTCATCTATCAAACTGTTAGCGATGCCTCTCTAGGGTGGGCAATGCCCTCTAATGCAACTAATCCAACCGATATAGATCTAATCGTAGATCGGCTCCAAGGCGTATTCACCCGCCCTTGGTCGCCTCCCAAACAATCTGTGGTAGAAGAAGTTAATCGAGTTACCCAATATGGAGCCTGGGTATTATTACATGGATATGCAGTCAATCATTTCACTGGCTATGTCAACCGTCAGCACACTCTACAATATCCAGATATAGAGACTACAGCTAACGGCTTAGCTACTTTGAGAGTACCGATGAAAGCCCAAATTGAAGGTAGCTTAGAAGTTGGTTTGCGTCAGACTGCTACTCATGCAGTGAAAGAGATGGTAACAGTCATAGATGATGTGACTGGAGAATTAATGCAAATTCCTTGGACTTATGCTTATTATGAAATTGCCGAACGCTACCCAGTAGAAGCAGTAGGAAAGAAAGTATTATTCGATGCATTCTTAGGACAAAATGCCCAATATTTATTTGAAATGACGAGGAAGGTATCTTCATAAAAGTAGCCAAAGACAGCGAGAACAATTACGTTTTTGGATGTTAGTTAGCAAAATTGATTTTGCCAATTTAATCGCACTAGCAATCGAGCTTTGCCAACCGGAATATTGGGCTTAACATCATCGAGAGCATTAAATTTACGCCTTAAGAGAGATATTTTAGCTCAAAAGTCAAAGTCTATCTTTTAGATACTTTAAATTATCGACGAGCGTGAAATCATTGCAATAGAGGTAAAAAACTAAATTGTAGAGATTTTAGCCATGACAGAAGCAAAGCGGCGGCTTGGATTTGAACAAGAGTTTTTCCTCGTCGATCGCACTGGGGCAATTTCTCATCGTGCCGATGAATTTTTATCGCGCTGTCAGGCGATCGCAACTGAAAAAGGCAGCAATCCAGATTGTTTTGCACCTGAATGGGTTAAGCATATTGTTGAAATTAATACAAACCCGGTCAATTCAGTTACTGAACTCACTCAAGAGTATTTTAGTAACCTGCAAATAGCAATCCAGGCGGGACAAGAATTGGATTTGAGACTCTATCCCTTGTCTACTTATCCCTTGCACGTCATGCCGATAATTCGTAATAAGTTATGGTATCACGTTCAACTGCGTACCGTAGGTTACGATCGCTTCTTGCACGCAGGCAGGTGTACGGGTACGCACCTACATTTGGAAGTTGAACCAGGGGCGATCGATCCGCGTATAGGAGTATCTTACGACGCTACTCCAGCAGCCAAAGCAGAAATCTTGAATCTCTTCAATCTAGCGACAGCTTTAGACGCTGCACTGATCGCGCTTTCCCGCGCTTGTCCGTTTTACGAAGGACGGGGAATGAATGTTTCAGCGCATACCGTACATTATCGCGGACGAAATATTTTTGGCTGGGAGGGAGTTTACACCAATCTGCAAGCCGTGGGAGGACTTCAGCCTTACGTCCATAGCGTAGAAGAATTAGTAGAGTTGCAGTTTGGGCGCTATCATGCTTGGTTGGAAGCGATGGATCGTGCTGGAGTAGAACGCCATCTGTTTTATGAGGCGGGAGGTAGCATGTTAAAAACGGCATGGAATCGCGTCCGACTCAATAAAATCGGGACGATCGAATTGCGCGGTACAGATAGTAACTATCCCGATCGCATATTAGCGATCGCAACTTTAGTAAGTAACGCCGCCGCCAGAGTCAGACGCGAGAATTTAACCGTCAGACCAAAAGCAGGCGTTAAGACTTTTCAATTAAAGGGCGATCGGTTAGACGTACCAGAATTTGAATATTTAGATAACGATCTACTCTATACAGCCGTAACCGAAGGAGTGAAAAATCGAGAAGTTAAGGATTATCTCGACTCCATATTTGAATTTGCCACTCAAGACGGTGAAAATATCAATTTATTAACTAAATTTCGTTCCGATCTCGGTGAATATCAAACTACAGAAGCGGAACTGTTACAAGAATTCCAAACCTCCACAGGTGAAATTTCTCTAGATGAAGGACTGAGACTTGTACGCCAGTCGTGCGACAAGTTAGAGCAACAAGTTTTTAGTGTTATTGGTCATTAGTCATTGGTCATTGGTCATTGGTAGTTGACGGTTGATTGATAACTGATAACTTTGTACAGACGTTACATGTAACGTCTCTACACTGATAACTGACCTCACGATGCAAATTTAACCGCAGGTGATTTAACACCCCGCAACACGTCTAAAAAAGTAAATACCGCCGGAGTTAGCAGCGTATTTGCTAGCACAGCTACTCCAATGATTCTTTCTAATGGTACTGGCAAACTACACGCATGTACGGCTGATGGGATTGGTTCTGCTGCTAGCCGTGGCATAATTGTTGCGCCTAAACCTTGTAATACCATGCTGACAACAGTAGAGTCTTCGTTAACTTGGTAAGCAACCTGATGATCGATCCGAATACTTGCGCTTAGCAGGTGGTTGCGAAGCGTGGTAAAACACGCATTATTGGTACTAGGAACGATTAAAGGATAAGCAAATAATTCTTCCCAAGTACACTGATTCTGCCGCAAATTAGCAGATGGTGGTAGTAGAGCAACATATTCATCCCGCAAAATTTCCCAAGTCTCAAATTCCGCACTGGTAGGGAGGTGGGTAAAGCCTACATCAGCTTGACCTTCCCGCAAAGCTTTTTCTACGTCCAAGTGGTCGAAATGTTCTAAGATGTCGATCGCAATTCCTGGACTACGACGGCGAAATTGGGCGATCGCAGACGGTAAGATATGGGTAGCTGCACTCCGTATACAAGCAACTCTGACAGTGCCACTCTGCAAGCTTTTTTCTGATTTGGCTGCTGCAACCATCTCTTCCAATAGCTGCAAGATTTTTTCAGCATAACCGATGACCTGTTCTCCTACAGGTGTGGGAGATGCGCCTTGCCGACCGCGAGAGAATAATAAGATGCCTAATTCATCTTCTAATGATGCGATCGCGTGGCTGACTGCTGATTGAGACAAATCCAAGCGTAAAGCCGCTTCACTAAAATTACCGTATTCGGCTACTGCCAATAATGCTCGCAGTTGGGAGAGTTTGATCTGACTATTGCTAAGCTCTAGCATGGCTTCAACGATAAATGATGAATGAATTTGGCTCAATGCCACCCATTCATAACTTACCTTATTTTCGAGCTATCGATTTTATTCATACAACTATGCATAGATTGCTTTGTCATCAGAATTAGTAGTTGTTAGATTAGATTTGTGCCGCAAAACAAAGACTTATTTTTACTTTCAATTACCTCGAACTATGAAAGCTAATTGCGATTACTTAATTTCCCGTGGAAATGAAACAACTGACCGTAAATCTCAAACTAAATTTATTGTGGCAAAGCCAAACGACTATGCCAAGGTTTCCAAATTTTTTCAGCACTTATTTGCTTGGTTATTTCAAAGCAACGAACTACAAGTAAAGCAACGCCGCGATCGCCAAGGCAATACATGGTGGCAAGCATTCGATCCAAATACAAATGAGTCAACAAGCTTTGGCACTGAAGCAGAAATGCGTTCTTGGATCGAGCAAAGATATTACCGCTAATTTTGTCAAAAACTGTAATTAATTTAGGAGACGAATATGAGAGATACTTCTTATCAACACACCGATCGCGCACCTGTTAGTCACAGACAGCAAGCCTACAACTTTGCTAAAAAAAGCTATCGTTCCGTGCGGCATCTAATTGTCGAATTCTGGAAATTCAGCAACTATTATGCAGAATATAAAGCCAGAATGAGAGGGCAATAAAAGCGCGATCGCACGAAAAATAGATTTCATAACCCCCTCTTTATGCTTTTTTAAAGAGGGTTATCAATTTTTACCTTCTTACCAAAGAAACAGAAATAAAAAAGCTTAAATTTAACTCTTGAAGAATGATAAAGCCCGAATGCATGAGGAATTGCCTCAACTAAAATCATTGGGTAATTTCCGTACTACAACAGCATCTTATAGATTACACTTAAGAACAGACCTAACGAAGTTGGTAACTTATCTGTATCTATGGTACTTAACACCCCTAAGTTTCAGCAGGCGATCGAAACGGTAGAAGCTTTATCAATCGACGAGCAAGCAGTGTTGCTAGAAATTCTACACAAAAGACTTTTACAACAACAGCATGAGCAACTGTTGCAGGAAGCCATAGCAGCAGAACAAGATGACGCTCAGGGGAATGTAAAGAGTGATTCAGCCGGAGATTTTTTAGCAGAAGTAGACAATTTTTTACTGAGAATTGCACCTAGAAGTAAATTTAGAAAGGCTGAATCTACTTTCTGAATCTATCGCTTTAATGCTAAAGTCAATCCATCAGCAATTGGTACTAAACTTAAGGCTATTCTTTCATCATGATGTAATTTCTCATTGAGCGCTCGAATTGCTTGAGTACTTCGATTTTGAACTTGAAAATTAGCCACATCTCCACCCCAGAGAACATTATCAATTGCAATTAATCCACCAGGACGAACTAATTGAAGCGATCGCTGGTAATAGCAGTCATAATTTTCTTTATCTGCATCGATAAAAGCAAAATCAAAAGATTCTGATTGTCCCGATGCCAATAATCGATCTAGTGTTTCTATTGCTGGCGCTAAGTGCAAATCTATTTTGTTAGCGACTCCAGCCTGCTGCCAATAACGCCGCGCTATATTTGTGTATTCTTTACTCACATCGCAAGCAAATATCTTACCATGAGCAGGCAGCGCTAGAGCCACAGATAAAGAACTATAACCCGTAAATACCCCTATTTCTAAAGTTTTTGTTGCTCCTAACAATTGAACTAGTAAAGCCATAAATTGACCTTGTTCGGGAGCAATTTGCATCATTGCTGCGGGATGATTAGCTGTTTCTTGACGCAACTGAGATAAAATTTCTGGTTCCCGTAGAGAGACAGATAGAAAGTAATCGTAGAGGCGATCGTCTAAACCAAGGGATCTTTTTTGCATAATTGACTGCTCGATAGAGTCATTCACAGTTTATACTAACTCTAGAAAGTTTCATATATCTAGAGTTCATTTGAGTTGCTGTCTCTTGTCGCCCACGAATGCAAGTTCTATGTGCCGAAAATTACCGCTCGTTTTAATTGGAATCTTGCTAATATTTCTGACAGCATGTAGTAGCACTCCAATCGTAATCCCAAACGAGCGACTGGTGCAAAAAGCTTTAGCAGTTCAATTATCTCAAATACAACAACAAATCAGTCAGAAACTCCATCTATCTACACCACTTAAACTAGAAATCGATCGCCTGCGAATACAAGAACAGCAACAACTCAAAATTGGAAACTTACCAGCATATCGAATTATCGGAACTTACGATCGCACCTTACAAATTTCTCAACGACGGATAACGCAAGAAAATAATCCATTCGAGGTCTATTTACAACTTCAGAAAGAGGGGAAAACCTGGCGTTTAGCAATTCCTCAAACTACCGATGAAGATAAAATTCAATCCTGGCGTACTTATTTAATTGATGGGTGGTAGTTGGTAGTTGGTAATTGGTAATTGGTAATTGGTGAAAGGCGCTCTTGCGCTCTTGCGAGTGATACATTTTGAATGCGTGAATTCCGAATTCCGAATTCCGAATTCCGAATTCTCCTTACTCCCTGCTTCCTTAATTACGACTTACGACTTACAACTTACGACTTATAACATGGCATTATGTTATACGGAAACGGCTACAGGAAAGGAAAATAATGCGCCGACAACGCTTGTTCCTACTACCGATCGCCTGCATTGGTATAGTTGGCTTAGGAATAACTGGTTACAGTCTCACTACCCAAACTAACGCTCAAACTCAAACAATTGCCCAAGATACGCAAGCACCACTACGCGAACCAGATGTCGTCTACGTACCTACACCTCAAGAGACGGTAGACGAAATGCTCAAAGTTGCTAAAGTGACTAAAAATGATACGCTCTATGACCTTGGTAGTGGCGACGGACGCATCCCAATTACTGCTGTACAAAAATATCAAGTGAAAAAGGCAGTTGGGATAGACATCAACCCAGAACGGATTAAAGAAGCAAAGGAAAACGCTAAAAAAGCAGGCGTAACAGACCGCGTGACGTTTCTCAATCAAGACCTGTTTAAGAGCGACTTCAGCGATGCAACTGTCGTAACGCTTTATTTGTTGCCCGAACTTAATGTTAAGCTCAGACCGCAGCTATTTAAACAGCTCAAACCTGGGACTCGTATCGTGTCTCATGCGTTTGATATGGGCGATTGGAAGCCAGAAAAAACCTTGCAGACTCCTGGTGGTTCTACCATTTATTACTGGGTAATTCCTAAAGAGATTCCTAAGAATTTAGGTGACGGTTAAATTTAATGGCGTTACACGCTGCGAAAATTAGGATTTCGTAAAGTAGGGGCGCACAGCTGTGCGCCCCTACCTAATTTTGTACCCCTACCTAATTTTGCGCCCCTACCAATTTTGTGTATTCCTACCAATTTTTATGAGGATTTCTCAAACTATACTTCACCACCTCGCGCTCGATTTCTGGGTGAACGTACTTTAATTCAAACTTTAACCCTGCTTTTTCCATCACCCGACTAGAAGCTCGATTTTCTGCCAATGCAGAAGATACGATGCACTGAGTCCCTAATTCGGCAAAGCTTTTTGTGACGAGGGCGCGAGAACCTTCAGTGGCATATCCTTTACCCCAAGAAACTCGACGCAAACGATAACCTAATTCAATTTCATCAGCATGGAAGAATTTTGAACTAAGATTAAATTGACTATCTAATGCCGGTCGTAAATGAAACCAACCGATGAATTCTTGACTCGATTTTTCAATTGCTGCCCAAAATCCATAACCTGGATATTGTTGATAATAGTGCATCCATTTGGGTAAAACATTATTTTGATAGTCTTCAGAACTTTTCTCTAGAGGTTTTCCTTCTTTAATCATCCCTAAATCTACATAACGGATAACTTCAATGTCACTATCTAAAGCTAATAAATGTTGAGCATCATCCGGCGTAAATTGACGGAGAACTAGTCTATGAGTTTCCAAAAAAACTTTCATCAGAAATTTCACCATCGCTGCACTGCGCCTGCAACTAATAATTCTATTCTGTACAAGGCGTGTTCGCTCGTCATAAATAAAGTCTTACCGTCTTCCCCACCAAAGGCGAAATTAGAAATAGCGCTCGGGGTCAAAATTTTACCTAGTAGTAAACCTGTAGGAGAAAAAATGTGGACGCCATCGCCGCAACCTGCATAAATATTGCCATTAGTATCTACGTCAACCCCATCAGCTCCCCAATCATTATTATCAATTTGACAGAGTTTTTCTCCACTAGAAAGAGTTCCATCTGAGTTAACAGTAAATACCCAAATATAGCGATCGCCTGCTGCTGAGTTACCTACATATAGCTTGGTTTCATCTGGAGAAAAAGCAATGCCATTCGGCATACTCAAATCTTGAATAACTACAGTTATTTCTTGTGTTTTTGGAACGTAGCGAAATACGCCATTAAATTCTATCTCTTTAGTTCCATCACCCAAACCATAAGGTGGATCGGTAAACCAGATCGTCCCATCCGATTTAATTTCCAAGTCATTCGGTGAATTGAACCGCTGACCTTGAAAGCGATCGCATAAAATTGTCCGGCGATCGTCTTGATCTGTAATACTTATTGCCCGCGTTTCGTGTTCGCAAGTATAAAGATTACCCACAGAATCAAGCACATTGCCATTTGGCTGATAACTGGGTTTGCGGTAAGTGTGCAATCCTTGAGTTTTACTCCAAGATTTATGTTCGTTTGCCCCAGTATCGCTAAAAATAAGTTGCTGATGCTGCTTGTCCCAAACTGGTCCTTCACCAAAAAGCATTCCATCAGCAAGTTGGATCAATTCGATATTGGCTGCTAATATGCCTGAAATTCCAGTATTTTGGTTATTAGCGCTCATATTAGAGAGTAGTGAGTAGTAAGTAGAGAGTAGTGACTAGTGGCTAGACATAAAACTCCACCTACTTATCAACTACCATCTACCAACTACCAATTACCAATTACCATCTACCAATCTTAATCTTGCATTGCTAGCACCCCCGTTGGTAATGATGGCTTGAGTAATCCATTGAGTAAAGACGCTGGGCGATCGCCATAGGGCCAAGCAAAGGCATGGCGGAAGGCTGCATCTTGACAAGCTTGCAATTCGTCAAAGTCAATAATATCTAGCGTCAGCAGATTTTCATACTCAAATGGCAACCGGACGTTGTGCAATCCGGCGTTATCCGTGCAAATGGCAATATCTACCCCAGCATCCAAACAACGATCGAATACCAACTTCAACTGGCGCATGTCCTGTAGGGTTCCCGTCTTTAAATAAGTTGTGGGACAAACCTCTAAACATTGCTGCCTGCTGGCTAAATCTGGTAATAGTTCGGGATGCAGCAGGGGAATTTGGATACCGTGACCGATCCGCATCAGATAGGGCAACAGTTCGGGATAACAACCTGCGGGAGTTTCATATAAGTGTCCCGTGGTATTTAAACCAAGCGATCGCGCGTAGGCATACAATTGCACGAACTCTTCGAGGCGTTCTGCATAATGTCCATCGCCACCAGCGACATCCACAGCACAGACATATTCTCGTTTTTGGGCAGCCAAGTCCACAATTGCCCGATTTACCTCATAGGGTAGCCGCGAATGCATACACAAAATTTGGCTAGTGACAATCGGATATTCGGAAAGTTGGCTTGCTTTACCTACCACGTCAACAATCTCCGCCATCTGTTCGATCCGTTGGGATTGAGTTAAATGCTCTGACGTGCGTAAATATGGCGTGTAGCGAATTTCTAAGTACGCCAAATTTTCAAAAATATACGCCCCACGAATCAAGCGATAGACAAAGTAAGGCAAAGTCTCAATTGTTTGCACGCTCTCAACTAAAGTGTGCAATTCTAAATACTCGTCCAACGTGTTGCGGGGACGGGTATAGAAATCTTCAAACGCAGCATAGTCAGGAAACCGCTCGATTTTGTCGTCAGCGTGACGCTGGAAATAGCGCCAGAGAACGCGAGGCACGACCGAACCCCCCAAGTGGCGGTGCAATTCAGCGTATAGAGCCACAATACCTCTCTTAATTATTCTTAACAATATCTATGGTTATTATCAAAGATAGCAATTTTGTCCAGCAGTCGGAAGTTTGCTGGAATACTAGGAAGAAGTCGTAAGTCGCAATTACTAGCCACTGGTTCCACTAGCCACTAACCACTAGCCACTGATAGTTGACTGTGCAGGGTTTACGGCAGCCTCACGATGGTGAACCAAAAGTTTTCAATCGATTGCACGATTTTGACAAAGCGGTCAAAGTCAACTGGTTTGATAATGTAACAATTGGCGTTGAGATTGTAGGCGTTGAGTATATCTGTCTCAGCTTGAGAAGCTGTCAGTACGATAACAGGAATGCGCTTGAGGTTGGGGTCTGCTTTAATCTCTGCTAGCACTTCTCGCCCATCCTTTTTAGGCAGATTGAGATCGAGCAAGATTATATCTGGATGTTTTGTGTTAGCATACTTTCCCTCTTTTCGCAACAATGCTAACGCTTCTACACCGTCCTCAACTACGTGCAAGTTTACAGACATTTTGCTTTCTTCTAAAGCCAATTTAGTTAACTGCACGTCGCCAGAGTCATCTTCTACCAACAAAATCTCAATTGGTATAAATAGCACAGTAGAATTTACCAGAATTCACAAATTAATAACCAATAACTTTGTAGAGACGTTACATGTAACGTCTCTACAAAGTTATCGGTCAAAGACAAGTCACGCCACTACCGTTAATGTTTTCCTCAACTTTTATACTTTTGACGGAGCTAATGGAGTCTAGTCTTTTGGATTCTTCTATGATTCTCTCTCTCAAGTCATCCTCTAGTAAAGCTCTCTGTTCGTTTAAATCAAAATTGCTGTCGCTGGTGGAGTGCGATCGCTCTGATAGCTGCGTCTCCAAGCTGGGAGGAGACGGCAAAGGATCGACTAACGGTAAGCTGATTTCTACAGTAGTCCCTAGACCGATACCAGGACTACTGAGGGCAATGCGACCCCCCATTAATTCAATTAAATTGCGGGAAATTGCCAATCCTAAGCCAGTCCCGCCTAGCTTGCGGGTAGTAGTACCATCTACCATGGCGAAGGGACGAAAGAGCTTGTGTTGTTGAGCCGGATCGATTCCCAGTCCCGTATCCTCTACAGCCACAGTGACCCAAAATGTAGTACTGCCATCTTGTACGGGTTGGGCAGTAACTTCTATTTTGATACTGATGCTGCCGCGATCGGTGAACTTGACAGCATTACCTATAACATTGATCAGCACTTGCTTAAGTTTGGCAGCATCGGCATGAACTAGTAGCGGTTCTTGCCACTCTGTAGCGATCAATTGCAGCCCTTTTTGCTGAATTTGTACCTTTTGCAGGTCGATCGCTTCTCGTAATACTTGCCGTAAATCGAGCGCTTCCGTAACGACTGAGAGTTTACCAGCTTCAATTCTGGCAATATCGAGCAAGTCATTAATAATACCTAATAAGTGAATAGCTGCCTCATCAGCCCGTGCCAAAAACTCTAGTTCTTCGGTGCGATCGTCGCAGCAGCCGTCGCGGACGAGGCGAATACATCCGATGATGGCATTGAGAGGGGTGCGTAACTCGTGGGAGGTATTGGCTAAGAATTCACTTTTCATCTGGTTGGAAGTCTGGGCTTCTTGCCAAGCGGTTTCTAATTCTGCTGCCGAAGCATTTAGCCGTCCTAACATTTCTTCCAAGGCTTCTGCTAGCTGTTCTACCTCGCGGACTTTGAAATTGTGCGGGACTCTCTCGGCAGCGTGGTGGCTTTGGAGGTTGAGGGCGTAGTCCCGTAGTTTTTCTAAAGGTCTTGCTAAATCGCGGATGATATGTAGTGCGGCGATTAAGGTCGCTACTAACAAGCCGATGGTCAGTACGACAAGGATAACTTTAATTTCTTGCAGTCCGTACAAGGCATGATCCAGACGGGTAACGGCTAAAATCAGCCAGTATCCGTTGGCTCGATCGATCGGACTGGGAATGACGTTATAGCCCGCTAGCAAATCGGGACCGTTGCGGTCGAACGACAAGTGGATAAAATCTTGGCGCGTGCGTCCGGCGATCGCATTTTTGAGCAGATGTTGTAACTGTCCTGCATCTTGCTCTTGCGCGACGTTGCGTCCAATGCGGTTAGCCATTGGGTGAGCTAAGATCGTGCCGTTGCGATCGATTACGACGGTGGAGCCAGCCAGCAATCCTGGTCGATCTCGTTCTCTTTTGTGCAGTGCCGATAATACGTTGAGGCTGTAGGTCAATCGCCCGCTACTGTTGTACACGGGAGCCGATAAAACTAATTGTAGTTGTCCTAGAGAGCGTTGAGGATCTAGCGAGGCGGATAGCTGTAGCGATCGCCGCGCGTCAATTTCGACTAGTGGCTGAACGCGAATCAAAGGCGAGATTTTTTGATTTTGCTGCTGTTCCCAAGCGGGATCTGCTTTAGCAGAAGCAATTCGAGTATTACCACAAGTACTGGCTACCAAATTACCCGTGCCGATCTCAGTCACCTGCAAGCACTGAGTATTTGGCAGCGTTGACGCTAACTGTTGAAGAAACTCCCGAGCCTGTGCAGGCGAACCTGTTCGGATGACGGTGGTTTGACTTGCCAGCAGCAGGTTTGATTTCAGTGCCGCGATCGCGTTGCTGATATTTTCTCCCTTGTTCACCGCACTTTCAGTTAAATTCCAGCGCGCGGTTTCTAGCAAGCTAGAACGTGCTTTCCTGAAAGTCACCGCTTCCCCAATCAACAACACTGGTACGGTCAGCAGCAGTATTCTTGCAAGTAAGATACGGCGAAATGAGGATTGACTGGGCTTAGCCATGGAAGCTCCCTCAAAATAGATGCAAGACCCTCTAGTAATAGCTTGCTAGCAAACAGATTAGTTTTAGCATTTAAATACCATTAAACGCGATCGCTGCCAAGCAAATTCTGTTAAAATCTTTGTCTGATTTAACAAATCATACAAAACAAAGTTCGCGATTTACGGATGCCAAGCTCAATTGCGTTCTTGATGTTTTCGACATTTTCACAGCATATCTAAAAGCTCTAGCTGCTACCATATATGTTGTATAAAAAGATTCGTTGGTTAATCATAAGAAATGTTTTATCTTTAAACATTAACTCAAAATTAATTAAAGTGTGACTTTTTACGCTAAAACTTCCGGCAGATTTTGCCAGCGCAGAGACAGTGTTTTCTACTACTGTATGGTTGCCAACATGCTCGATCGTTTAAAACTAGGTAGCAGCTCGTGGATCGATCTCGAAGTCGTCCCCATACAACAGTTATCTTGGCAATGAGTGCCGATGGCAAGATTGCCGATGCGAGGCGATCGCCTGCTCGCTTTTCCTCCCAGCGCGATCGGTTCCATCTCGAACAACAAATAGCTGCTGCCGATGCCACACTATTCGGGGCTGGTACGCTTCGCGCTTACGGCACAACCTTAAGCGTAACTAGTGCTAAATTACTGCATCAAAGACTACAAAATCATCAAAAATCACAACCAATTCAGATCCTGGCTTCTGCTAGTGCCAAGATCGATCCTCAGTGGCGATTTTTTCGCCAACCCGTACCTCGTTGGTTGCTCACATCTGCGGCTGGGGCAAAGTCTTGGCAGGGGCGATCGGAATTTGAGAAAGTGATTGTGGGGGAGCAGGGAGTCGGAGACAAAATTCAAAATTCAAAATTCAAAATTCAAAATTGGGACAAGGAAGACAAGGGAGACGAGGGGGACAAGAGAGACAAGGGAGACAAGGGAGACAAGGGAGACAAGGGAGACAGGGAGGATAAGAAGGCTGACGAGACTGAGGGAGCAACTACCAATTACCGATTCCCGACTCCCGATTCCCGACTCCCGATTCCCGACTCCCGACTCCCAACAATCAACTGGACATTTGCTCTAGAACAGTTATTTTCTTTGGGAATCAAACGCTTAGCCGTTCTCGGTGGGGGTGAGTTGGTGGCAGCGATGCTAGCAGTCGATTTAATCGATGAGATGTGGTTGACTGTCTGTCCTTTACTTTTGGGGGGGACAAACGCCCCTAGCCCAGTGGCAGGGATGGGTTTCCCAGAAAATTTAGCGCCGCGACTGGAACTATTATCAGCTCAAGTTGAAGCACAAGAAGTATTTCTCCACTATCGCCTGCAACGATCGCAATAGTTAGATTAACTTAAGTAACAGTGGCTAGTTGTCAGTTATCAGTTATTAGTAAGAGCGTGAAGAGTGGTAGTTGGTAATTGGTTGTCATTCCCCCTTGTCTTCCTTGTCCCCCTTGTCCCCCTTGTCCCCCTTGTCCCCCTTGTCTTCCTTGTCCCCCTTGTCTTCCTTGTCCCCCTTGTCCCCTTGTCCCCCTTGTCCCCCTTGTCTTCCTTGTCCCCTTGTCCGCCTTGTCCCTCTACTCCCTACTCCCTAAATAATGGTGGAACAACTTAAACCGCAATATTCTGTTGCCTGGACGAACAAAATTGCTGAAATTCCTCAGTCGGCATGGGATGCTTTGGCATTACCTCTAGCAACTCCGTTTTTGGAGTGGGAGTGGTTGAATAATCTAGAAACTTCTGGTAGTGCTACGGCGAGGGCTGGATGGTTGCCGAATCACTTAACAATATGGCGCGATCGCACGCTGGTTGCAGCTGCCCCGATGTACCTGAAAGGTCACAGTCAAGGTGAGTTTGTCTTCGACCACCAATGGGCAGATCTGGCACAGAGGATCGGTGTAGAGTACTATCCAAAACTCTTAGGCATGACACCTTTTACCCCTGCTGAAGGCTATCGGTTTTTGGTTGCGCCAGGGGAAGATGAGGATGAAATGACGGCGTTGATGGTGAGTGCAATCGACCATTTCTGCGATCGCCACAATATTTCTGGGTGTCATTTTCTCTATGTCGATCCTGCATGGCGACCCACCCTCGAACGACACGGATTTACAACGTGGTTGCACCACAGTTATGTCTGGCAAAATCTCGGTTTTGCCACTTTTGATGATTATCTCGGAGTCTTCAACGCCAACCAACGCCGTAACATTAAGCGCGAACGCAAAGCCGTAGCAAATGCAGGCTTAGAGTTAGTGACTCATACGGGAGATGAGATCCATAAGTCTTTATTTCCGCAGATGTATCATTTTTATGCCGATACCTGTGATAAATTCGGCTGGTGGGGTAGCAAGTATTTGACCAAGAAGTTTTTCGAGCAGTTGCACGCCCATTATCGCCATCGCGTGTTGTTTGTGGCAGCTTACCATGCAGGAGATAAGGCAGGAGATAAGCGTCAACCGATGGGTATGTCATTTTGTTTAACGAAGGGCGATCGCCTCTACGGTCGTTATTGGGGCAGTTTTCAAGAAATTGATTGCTTGCACTTCGAGGCTTGCTACTACAAGCCGATTGAATGGGCGATCGCCAATGGTATTCAAACTTTCGATCCTGGCGCGGGGGAAGGCATAAAAAGCGGCGCGGTTTCCCTGCTACTGTCAATCACAGCTTACATCGGTTTTATCATCGACGGTTGGCGCAAATTCTAACTTCCTACATTCGTGAGGTCAATGAGTTAGAACGGCAAGAAATCGAGGTAATTAATGCTGAATTACCTTACAATCGGCGGGATACGTAGCAAGCGGTTGATAGAACCAGATTTTCGTTCTCGTCTAGTCACGAATAAATTTGTAGAGACGTTACATATAACGTCTCTACACTGACAACTGCTAACCTACCCGAACCAGCTTTTGGTCTAGTTCCGGCGATCGTCTATTCTCAGTTTCTCTCAGCTTTTTGTAGATTGTCAGAGCCTGAGCGACGACTTGATCCATGTTGTAATACTTGTAAGTCGCCAACCTGCCGACAAAATGCACCCCGGAAGTTGCGTCAGCTAGTGCCTGATATTTTTTGTAGAGTGCAGTATTTTCCGATCGCGGTACGGGATAATATGGATCGCCTTCGGCGCGTGGGTACTCGTAGACAATACTTGTTTTAGGATGCTCTTGTCCGGTTAAGTATTTGAATTCTGTAACTCTTGTATACAAGTGTTCGTTAGGATAGTTGACTACGGCAACTGGCTGATGCACGGGCATATTCACGGTTTCGTGCTGAAATTCCAAAGAGCGGTAAGGAAGCTTGCCGTAACGGTAATCGAAGAATAAATCGATTGGACCTGTATAAATCATCTCGCGATACGGTATCGTCCCCACAATTTCCCGATAATCAGTTTGGAGCATGATTTTGATATTCGGATGAGATAGCATATTCTCGAACATTCGAGTATAGCCATGCAGGGGCATTGCTTGATATGTATCCGTAAAATAGCGATTGTCGCGGTTCGTGCGGGTAGGTACGCGGGCAGTCACCGATCGATCGAGTTCGGATGGATCGATGTCCCATTGCTTGCGCGTGTAGTTGCGGAAGAATTTTTCGTAGAGTTCCCTGCCAACCTTATTCACCACTACATCTTCAGAAGTTAGGATACGCGCTTTAGGCTCAGCCACTGAAGCAAAAAACTCTTCTAGCTGGAATGAGGTTAAATGGAGTCCGTAAAGTCGGTTAATCGTGTCGAGATTGATGGGAATTGGCACGAGTTGTCCGTCAACACTGGCAAGAACGCGGTGTTCGTAAGAACGCCATTGAGTAAATTGCGAAAGATACTCGAAAACTTCGCGAGAGTTGGTGTGAAAAATATGGGGACCGTACCTGTGTATGAGGATACCTGCTTCGTTATAACAATCGTAAGCATTTCCACCGATGTGCGATCGCGTATCGATAATCAGAATTTTTTTTCCCAACTGACTTGCTAACCTTTCAGCCAGGACGCTGCCAGCAAATCCCGCTCCTACAATTAAGTAATCGAACATTCAAGCACTCCTTGTTTCGATTTTTTCGAGTCATCTACGAAAGCATGAATCGCTAAATAAAAGCTTGTTTAAGGAATCATTGTTCGAGTACTGAGTTTGATGCCCTATATATAACGCGCGTATTTTTTTTGACTTCAGTTGACCAAAACCTTAGAGTTTTTCCTCATATAAAATTTTAGGCTTATTGTTATCAAAATAACCCTTGAAGCCATCCTGATAAGCTTCAGTGAGAAATTGTAGGCGCTTGAACTTGCGATCGTCAAAGAGCAAAATAGCAATTAAAGAGCGACAATAGTATTTAAATGTTCTCAAATAAAATCTCGTTTTACTAGCATAGTTTTTTCTTAACCAAATTGCATTTCTGGTTTCAAAATAAGTTAACCATATCCTGTTATATTTGGTTCTATAAGAAATTTTACCTAAAAACTGTTTAACAATCGCTCCTGGATCGCCTGCTTCTTTGTGAAGAATAACGCTATCAGTAATTAGGAGAATTTTGCCTGCATTATTTAACCTCAGACAATATTCCAAGTCGTCACCCCTAATAAAAAATTCTTTATTGGGAAATCCTATTTTTTCAATTGCTCTTTTACTGACTAGGATGCCAACAAAAGAACTAAAAGCTATTTCTAAGGCTCGATGATTTTTGACTAAATCGTCTTCTATCTTCCGATGAATCTCAATATCAAAATCAAAATCATTCTGATGAGTTTGGCGGTCGAAAAACCCTAGATGGGGATGCAATATCTCACCTTCTAAGTCTATTTTGAGATTTGCTAAAGCACTGACATCAGGTTCATCTAGATAATGACTTAGCTTTTCTAAAGCATCTATTTCAGGTTCGGCATCGTCATCCATCAACCACAGCCAATCGTAACCTGCTTCATATCCATACTTTACACCTTGATAAAATCCACCTGCGCCGCCAGTATTTTCTGGCAAGCGGATGTAATCGATAAGTTGATTTGCCAGATATCCTTCTGCCTTCAAAAAATCAGGTGTATCATCAGTAGAGCCGTTGTCTACAAGGATAATTTTATCTGGCAAGCGCGTTCCAGTCAGTATTGCGTCTAGGCATTCTATTAAAAGTTTCTTTCGGTTATAGGTGACGACTACAACAGCGATTGTTGCTTCAACCATTGTCAGTTCCTAGTTTCTATGAGTTGATTTGAAATTTTCCAATCGATGAGAGCTAGAAGAAAAATAAAAGTTAAAATACAAGCGATCGCTAAGAGATAAGAGATAATCTCTCCCCAGGCAACAGACAACAGGTAGGATTCAACTCTTTAGAAAACAGACTAGCAGCATAATAGCAATTTCTGCAACAATAGTTGGAAAACACCAAAAATCTAGTCAAAAACAATCGAATACATTCGTTGCTACTGATGTAGTATGCAAATTCATCCTTCAAATGACAAATCGTACACCGCAACTTCTCCCAAGGATATACTACTTTTGGTAGAAACGGCGTTGACATTTGTATAGTGGATAACACTGCGACTAATTATGAAAAAACTCTCATAAAACATTCATCTATACTTCATAAAATGCCTATATTGTATAAATGTTTTATGAATTACTGTTATGTACATGCCTCTTTATAACTAGTAAGCCTATGACACTACGCGAATTTGCGTATGGTATTGGTGTGAGTAGCCTAATTCTGCAATCTTGTGTAAGTATTTGCAAGTAGACAGACTTGTAGACGATTGATTTTTTTATAGATAACAGGGTTGTAAATGGACGTATCAAAGATGGCAGAACCACAAGTCACTATCGTAGTCGTACCACGCGAACGTTTCAGTTTAACTCAAAAGTCCCTTGAAAGTATTTATGAGAATACAACCATCCCTTTCAAGTTGATTTATGTAGATGGTGGCTCCCCTGCGCGTATCCGAGATTACTTAGCAGCTCAAGCCCGCGAGAAAAATTTCCAACTGATTCGTACCGATTATTACCCTTCACCAAATTATGCTAGAAATCTAGGTTTAGCCCAGGTCAATACAGAATACGTTGTCTTCATGGATAACGATGTTGTCGTTGCTCCGAATTGGTTGAACAATTTGGTTCAATGCGCTGAGGAAACGGGAGCTGCGGTAGTTAGTCCCCTCGTATGTCAAGGTCAAGCTTTACACGAAATCGTACATTGTGCAGGTGGAGAATCTGCGGTCATTGAGGAAAACAAAGGCGATCGCCCAACGCGGCGCTTGCACGATAAAATTTACAAGCAAGGTAAGCGCGTAGCAGATTTAGGCGACTTCTTGCAACGACAGCCAACTGGTTTGGCAGAGTTCCATTGCATGTTGGTGCGCACGGCGATAATTGAAAAAATTGGCGGTCAGCTCGACCCCGCAATGATGAACACAAAGGAACACGTAGATTTTTGTGTAGCGGTATCTGAGGCTGGAGGTTCCATCTACTTAGAGCCAACATCCCTCGTCACATACATTAACGGGATGCCGTTGGAATTGTCCGAAATTCCTTTCTACATGGTACGTTGGAGCGATGCTTGGGGTACGACTAGCTTAAACCGCTTGCGCGAAAAGTGGAATCTGACCGAAGATAAATACCACCAAAATTGGTATCGCAGTTGGTCGGAATATTTAACCGGAAGACGCAGGGTATTTATCATTAGACCGCTGCTGAATAAATATTATGTCTTTGGTAGGGGCAAGACTCGAATAGAGAATATGCTAGTGCGGATGGAGAAAAGGCTGAACCGTTATCTCAGCGATCGCCATACTCGCAAACATCCGCAAGAAGTGCAACAGCAGCCTGCCAAGTCGTTGCCTAAAACTCCAGTATCAGCATAATAAGGTAGCAGTAGGGCGGGCATTGCCCACCCTACCAAACTTTGGAAGAAGGATAAACCACTTGAAGCAAAAGAGAAATCTCAATTCAAATCCGATGCCGTTTGAAGTGGTGTATACGCCTGAAAGCTTATTAAGGCATCCGATTCAGTTGTTTAAGCAAATGGGACGAGACTTACTCGCTTCTCGCGAACTAGCATGGCGGCTGATGGTGCGAGATATTAGCGCTCAGTACCGTCAGTCGTTTCTGGGTGTAATTTGGGCTTTTTTGCCCCCGATTGTGATGGCAGCAGGATTTACGCTAGCAAGTGATGCAGGTGCGATCGCAGTTGAAGCTACAGATTTACCATATCCAGCTTATGTCATGTTCAGTACGGCGTTGTGGCAAACTTTTGTGGAAGCGCTCAACGGTCCAGTGCAAGCGGTAACAGTAGCTAAGCCGATGCTAGCTAAGGTGAATTTTCCCCGAGAAGCAATAATTTTGGCAAAGTTAGGTGAGGTCTTTTTCAACTTTGCGATCAAGCTGATTTTAATTGTGGGATTGTTTATTTGGTTTCAAGTTCCGGTCAGTTGGACGGTAATTTTGGCTCCAGTGGCGCTGATTCATTTGATTTTATTCGGTACATTTATCGGTGTTTTATTAGCGCCGTTGGGGATTTTATACCAGGATGTATCAAAAGGACTGACCATGATTACAGGGTTTTGGCTGTTCTTGACTCCGGTAGTCTATCCCGTTCCTGGTGAAGGAACGTTTGGATTTTTGGTACGGCTGAATCCCGTGACTCCTCTACTCGTGACAACACGGGAACTAGCAACGACGGGAGTTATCTCAGATCCGGCTGGATTTTGGATCGCCAGTCTAATTACTCTAGTTGGCTTATTATTAACCTGGGTGGCATTTCGCCTCGCCATGCCTTTCGTGATTGAAAGGGTGAGTTCCTAATGACTGAATTAGTAGATCGAGAAATTGCTATTCAATCTCAAGATTCTGAAGTTGTTATTTCGGTAGAAAATGTCTCAAAAAAGTTTTGTCGAGACTTAAGGCGATCGCTATTTTATGGTGTCCGAGATATCGCCACAGAGTTAATAGGTGGGAAGAGAACAGAAACGCTGCGTACCCAAGAATTTTGGGCGCTGAAAGATGTTAATTTCGAGCTGCGTCGGGGGCAAGCATTAGGCTTAGTTGGGGCAAATGGAGCTGGAAAAAGCACGCTATTACGGATTATTAGCGGTCTGATTAAACCGGATATTGGCACTGTAAAACTTAAGGGTAGGGTAGCTCCACTAATTGCTTTAGGAGCAGGTTTTAATCCGCTATTGACGGGGCGAGAAAACATCTATGCCAATATGTCAATTTTAGGATTATCGACCAAAGAAATCGAAGCTAGATTTCAAGAAGTAATAGACTTTGCTGAAATTTGGGATGCGATCGACGCACCAGTACAAAATTATAGTTCGGGAATGGCAGCGCGGTTAGGTTTTGCCTGCGCAATTCATACAGAACCGGAAATCCTATTAATTGATGAAGTCTTGGCTGTAGGAGATATCAAATTTAAAGCCAAATGTTATCGCAAACTCCACCAACTGCGCCAGCAGGGAACATCTTTTGTTTTAGTCAATCATAATCCCCAAGCAATTTTAAACGTATGTGATTCGGCAATTTACCTAGTCAAGGGTGAATTGATTGCATCTGGCGATACAGAAAGAGTTATCGAAAAGTATGAGGAAGATTTGTTTCTAGACAGTAAGAAAGCAACTGCACAAGTCATGTATTTGCCAGAAAAATCGGCAAATGAAAGTTTTGGCTTAGACATTACTCATCTATTTTTTCGAGACGCTGAAGGCAAGATTTTAGAATCGCTCAAAAGTGGCGAACCTACTTCCTTCTGTGTAGGCTGTAAAGCTCATCAAAAGTTTGACAACGTGACATTGCATTTAAAAATTACAGAATTAGGTGGTGAAGGTGGTACGGGGGCAGTTTTATTTTTAAGTGGCGAAAATGATGAGAAGTTTTTTGAAGTTGTACCAGGAAAACATGAAATTCAATTGCAAATGCCTTGTTTAGGTTTAGCCCCTGGAACTTATACTATGAGCATTAAACTCAAACAAAGCTCTATCTATACTTTCGATGTCTTTGAGTCTTTCCGATTTAGCGTTAAATCGGATGGAACGATGAGTCAATGCAAGTTTTATCAACCGCGAGCGTGGCAGATTGTTACTGGCGAGCGCGCTGACTGAAAAATGATAATAGCGTTTGCTGCTACATAATCGGTTTTCAATTATCAGTTTTCAATTAGGAAAACTTAATATGTCATACAGAGTACTTCATTATAACTGGGCTCCCTACTTTCAGAAACCTACTCTTGGGGGAGGCGTATCTGTTTATTGTAAAAATTTAATTGACTATACAACTCAAAAAGATAACTGGCACGTCACCTTTCTTTATTCTGGAACCGACTATATTTATTTCAATAAACGTCCACATATCAAACCGATTCGCAACCAAAATCATCCCCACGTACCCACTTTTTCACTCGTTAATTCCCCAATTATTGCCCCTTCTCACTTCGCTTTTGACGATCCATTAGGCAACGTTAAACAACCTGCTTTGGAAAAATGCTTTCAAGAGTTTTTAGACACGCAAGCACCTTTCTCGGTAATTCACTTTCATAATTTAGAGGGCATAACCGCTAATTGTCTCAAAATAGCAAAAGAAAGTGGTGCTAAGGTCGTGTTTAGTTTACATAATTATTGGGCTGTTTGTCCGCAAGTTAATTTGTGGCGGTTAGAACAGAGCCATTGTGACGATAATTTAGACGGACGAGCCTGTCTTGCCTGTTTACCTATACCGCCAAATTCAGAGCGAGAATTGGCAATGAGAAGACTAGAATTTTTAGGCAACTCGCTCGATTTGAAAGGGCGATCGCTACCTCTAAACTTGTTGAAAAAACTCGTTGCTCTTTTCTACAAAATTCAACGACCGCTAGTCGTGCAGACGCGATCGCCTCTACTCAAAACCCTAGAACTTAAAGGTGCAAATCTGCCTCAGCAAGCCGAGGCGTATCAATTTCGACGGCAGGAAATCGTTTCTCTGATTAATCGTTATGTTGATGTGGCGCTGTCTGTTTCCGATCGCACTGCTGCAATTTATCGGTACTATGGGGTCGATCCGACACGGTTGAGTACGCAATATATAGGTAGTAAAGCCACGCAGTTTCCAGTCCCGCCGCATAACCCAGCAATATACTCTCCAGGGCAGCCCTTTCGATGCGTTTACATGGGAGTACCGAGAAAAGATAAAGGATTTTACTTCTTATTGGAAGAATTACGTTGCCTGTCAGCAACAGAATTAAGCACGTTAGAACTCGTTGTCGCTAGTAAAATCGCAGATCGCACCGAGTTAGACTTGGCAATGCAGCAGAAAGGACCCTTGCTCTCTTTAGCTCAGTCTTTGCATCGATTAATTTACCATCCCGGTTACTCTCACGAAAATCTTCCTAAAATCTTAGATGGCATCCACTTGGGAATTGTCCCGCCACTATGGGAAGATAATTTACCGCAAGTCACCTATGAGCTTTTAGCTTGTCGCGTACCCGTACTTTGCTCGAATCGAGGCGGCGCACAGGAATTTGTACGACATCCGGCATTCATTTTCGACCCAGGCAAAAAAGGAGACTTTCAGCAGAAACTCTTAACTATTCGCGAGAACCCGCACTTATTAACCGAGTTTTGGCAAGAGGCGCGAACGGTGCGATCGCTAGAACAACATTTTCAAGAATTAATTGAAGTTTACGCTGGCTGTGGTAACTGAGGATAGATAAACATAGATGATGAAGGTATGCTTCATTGCTGCCTGTCCAGGCACGGATATGCGGGGAGGACCGCGATCGCTGCTGGAAACTATAGACTCGCTTCAGAAGCTGGGAGTCGAGTGTTTTGTGTTATTACCCGCACAGGGGCGGTTGTTTGACGAATTGAGCCGTCGCGATATTCCTGTTCGTGTCATTCCCTACGAACGCTGGCTGGAAGCCACAAATTATCCCTGGCGCGATCGATGGCGGAAGCTGAAGCGAAGCTACCACATAGCATTCCAAATTGCCGCCCAAATTAAAGAGTGGCAGTGCAATGTTGTCTACACGAATACTATTGCCATAGGCGTTGGTGCTTTTGCCGCATTTTTATTGAGGAAACCCCATGTGTGGCATATCCGCGAGTTTGTTTACGAAGATCACGGACAAGTTTTCGATCTCGGTCGCAACCTCACCTTAAAACTAGTAGATTTGCTGTCCCAGGTTTGTATCGTAAACTCCAAAGCTGTAGCTCAAAAATACGAGCAGTGGATCGCGCCGACAAAGTTGAAAGTGGTTTATCAAGCAGTTAACGTCACTCCAGGCGAGGCGATCGCCTTACCTCCGACACCAAATTTGAGATGCATTATTGTGGGTGCATTGGTGGAGGGAAAGAGGCAGGAAGACGCGATCCGCGCTATTGCCGAATTGGTACATACAGGGGTAAGAGTAGAGCTATTAATCGTTGGCGATGGCGATCCTCAGTACCGAGAGTATTTAGAAAATATTGCGACAAAAAACCACATAGAGCAATTTATTAAGTTTTATGGCTACGCCGATAATCCCTTTCCGTTGATGCAGAGTGCAGATGTCGTACTTGTATGCTCTAAGTGCGAGGCTTTTGGCAGGGTGACTGTAGAAGGGATGCGGGCAGGTAAGCCGATAATCGGTACGAGGAGTGGTGGCACGCAAGAGTTAATTCGAGATGGATTTAATGGATTGTTATATACTGCGGAAGACGAGCGAGAACTAGCGCAGAAAATTAGATATATTTGCGATCGCCCAGATCTGGCTAAACAAATGGGTGAAAACGGTCAACAATGGGCTGCCGAGCAATTTACTCCAGCACGCTATGGCAAGGAAATATATTTGCTGTTAAAACAGTTATGCGGCAAAAACTTGGAGATTTAAGCCGAGATTGGGAAAAAACCATAGAGAGAAGAAAGATTTAAAATTAAGTTAAGGACAAAAAATAGTTAATCATGGGATGAGACATGGAGCGGACGCTGGAAGACTTAACGGCAATTGATGATAAACTTTCTAAGCGTCATATTGACCTTGACCCAGGCGGATATTTCATCATTTATCTGGATCGAGAAGCAGGGTTAATTTGTGCGAAGCATTACACCAACGCGATCGACGATCGCGGTTTAGCCGTCGATCCTGAAACGGGTAAACCTATCCCCGCACGCGGTAAAGTTCAACGAACTTCCACCACACTATATCGGGGGAGAACAGCAAAAGAAATTTGCGTAGAAATTTTCGAGCAAGAACAAACTTGTCCCGTGACTTACTTAGATCACGCCGCTTATCTGGGACGAGAATTTGTCCGCGCCGAGATCGCTTTAGTCAACGGGCAAGAATACGTTCAGGATTAAATTGATAATGGGTAATGGGTAATGGGTAATAGGCAGCTACCAATTACCAACTACCAACTACCAATTACCACTTACTTGATATAAAAATAATAAGTCACCATTGGAATAATCGTCGCAGCTACAAGAAAGCCAATGACCCAAATTGTAGCGTTGCTGGATTTAGTTTCTTCGGTGTTTTTGTAGGTACTTTCGACAGCGACATCAGTTGCTAGCTGTTCGGGTGCGCCAGGATCGGGTGCGCCAGATAAAACAGCTACGAGGCGATCGCTAGCATCGAGAAACGCTTGATTGTATTTTTCACCTTCACGTAAAGGATACAAAATAGTTTGAGTAACCACGCTTTTGGCGATGTCATCTGTCAGCAGCGACTTAGCTTTATCTCCTACTCGGATTCCAGTCCCGCTACTCAGCGTGTCCAATACGATGAGAGTTTGATTGGCTTGCGCTTCTGGGGTTGGAAACCACTGCTCGAATAATTTATCGGTAAAGGATTGAGCAGTCTCCCCATAGTCGAGGCGGCGAATTGCAACAAATCTAACTTCATTTCCGGTCGTTTCTGCCAATTTCTCCAATTCGCTACCAATCTTACCTTCGTTGATCGCACTGATTGCTTTTGCCGGATCGATCACCCAGGTCTTCTCCCCTGGCGCGACTGAAGGAATTTCATACAAACTCGTTGCGATCGCTGGAAATGGCAGCATTAATGTCGTGAGAACAACTAATCCCAAAGAGAAAACTAAAGATTGCAGATATTTTCTACTGCTAGTGATTTTGCTGCGTAAGTATCTCATTTCCCCATCCTGAAAATTTACATATATTTAAAATTACTATATATAATTTGTCATTGGTCACTGGTCACTGGTCACTGGTCACTGGTCACTGGTCCCTTGTTTTACAACACTCGCACCGCGATATTTGAGGTTGGCGGGATCTGGCTGTGGTGCAGGTGTTTTTTCCTGACTCGATAGCCAAGGCGCACCGCGATACATTCCTTTAACTTCTGCGACGGCATCGTTTTCGCTGGAGATGCTAGGAATTGCTATCTGAGGGCGATCGCTCTGGGTTATGCTTTGGGCGATTGAATTAGACTCGCTTTTGGATAAATTTTTTAAAAGTAATTTTTTTGTCCCGAAGATTGTTACACACAGGATTAATAATTGGATCTGCCAAGGAGCTAAAATCAAAGCCAAAATCAGGCTGACGACTGTAGCCGTTCCTGTTAGGTAAGCCATCTCATCAGCAGATTTTTTGCAGAGATACCCAGAGAGCAGACTAGTTGTTAAGGGTAAGAGAAAAAGTAATCGCATACTCAAGTCACAAGTCGCAAGGCAAAAGTCAAAATCGCATGACACGAGCTATGTAATAGCTGCTGCCTAGTCTAGAAATGGATCTACAAGCGATCGGAGTAGATAAGAATATATGTTACCTTATTCCCATTAGAAAAGTTTATATTTGGTTTTCTTCTACCTTAAGTTAGATTTTTGCAAAATTTGATGACTTTTTTTGTAAGATTTTGTCACTAAATGTGACTGACAATCTAACCTAACAATATTTAATTTTTAACTTTAAACTTTCAATTTTTGACTTTTGACTTTTAACTTTTGACTTTCAACTAAGGATTGCAATACATACATTGAGCTGGATCGGCTACTTTAACACCCTGCGGAAATAGTTTTTCTTGTTGAAAACTGCATTTTTGGCACTGATAGACTACCGAGCGGATTGCAGATGTGGGAAGATTGCATAATCCACAGGGTAATCCGCGACGTTGGGCGATCGCATCAAAGCCAGGACAAGCACAATTAGGACATATTTGATGAATTTTTTGAATTAAATTTTTAGTAGCTTTAGCAATATTCTGCATTCTGGTTGGATTATATAGCGCCCGCATATCTGTTTCGATATGCACTTTCCCTGTTGAGGATTTGCTTAAGGCAAAATTCACAATTTCTGTTAATTTTTCTTCTGTATTGATACCTTTAAAAATTTCTGTGCGCTCTAAAGAGTCAGAACTGAGCATGACCACTAAACCATGAGAGGGAAAGCCAATTTTATTAGCAAAAGACTCGGCTTCTTCCACCGTTCTAACTGATTGACTATTAAAGTTAGTTTCTGTGGAAATTTCCTGACCGACAATTTCTAATTGATTTAGCATATCGATGAAAACGACTATTTCTCGATTTGCCGAAATAAAAGGTAGATCGGGATGGGGTGCAAAGGAACCTTCACTAGCGATCGCCATTGTTTCACCTGTTATTTCTAAAGCTTTTTTGGCTTTGAGTTTAGCTGTAGCAATTTGGTCTGCTGGTCTGGCAATATCGCGAGTAAACGTACCAAAGATATCTGTGTTAAAGTCTGGAACTACACATTGCACTCCCAATTCTGCTTCTAAAATGGGTGCGATCGCTTTTTCTTTCTCGTGCATAGTCGCAATAACTACTACGCGACCTGTAAATAAAGAATTTGTTGCCATGTATAGCGTATCCCATCAATACATCTTTAGGGGCGCACATCTGTGCGCCCCTACTACAAATACGTCTACCTCATTCAATTGAGAATTGCTATAGCAGTTTCATTAAATTCATAAAATTATCGCTATTTTCTGGTGGGCAATGCCTGTCCTACTTACTTTTGTACGGGCGGGTTCACCAGATCGTTTGTCGAAGTCAAAGATTTTTGGTAAACCCGCCCCTACGAATGCATGACTCACCAGCGTTTATCTTTATAGCGCTTGCGATGCAAAAATTTGTCCGGCACAACGCTAACAGATTTCCAAATCGGCGTTGCCCAACCCCAGCCAATGTCATGTAGCATGACGTAGAAGCAGGGAATGATAAATAGAGTAAGCAACGTTGCTAAAGCTAATCCTGAAAATACCACAATTCCTAAAGGTTGGAGAAACTCCGAACCTTGACCGATACCCATAGCTAAGGGAAGCATCCCCAATACAGTCGTAATTGTCGTCATCAAAATAGGACGCAAGCGTTGCGGTGCGGCTTGCTGAATTGCCAGCCAACGAGAACAACCCTCCCGTTCCCGAATTTGATTTGCCAGTTCCACCATAATAATTGCATTATTGACCACAATCCCGACCAATAACACCGCACCTACCAAAACCGTTGCCCCAATAGCCGTTTGGGTGACGTACAGTCCAAAAATACCTCCAGCTAGGGCTAGCGGGACGGTAAACATGATGACGAAAGGATCGATTAAAGAGTTATACTGCACTGCCATCACGACAAATACGAGAAAAGCAGCCAAAGCCCCTAAAAGCTTCAACGAGTTTTGTAACTGTTGATTGGACTGCGCCGCCGAACTCGGGATGACGTTGACTCCTTGCGGTAAGTCTATATTTTGCATCACGTTGTTAACTTCAGCGAGCGCTTGACCTAAACTCGCTCCCTCTGCTAAAGTTCCGGCTATGATAAATACTTGTCTTTGGTCGATTCGTTGCACTTCTCCTGGTGCTTGACCGAGTTCGATTTGGGCAACATCACCAAGACGAATTTGCCGATTTCCTTCAATAAATAAGGGAAGGCTGGCGAGTTGAGAAGGACGCTGGATTGTAGTTTCATTCAATTGGACGCGAATATCAACTAAGCGATCGCCTCTTTGTAGTTGCGTTGGGATTGAACCTTCGAGTGCGGTTTGAATTGTTTCGCCAATTTCTTGAGTTGTCAAACCAAATTCTGCTACCCGTTCCCAGTCAGGACGAATCTGGACTTCCGGTTGTCTGGGAGTCGCATCGGGTCGAAAACTCGCTAATTTTGCCTGCTGTTCTAAAGTTTGGAGAACTTGCTGTCCGGCGCGATTCAGTTCTTCCGTATCCGATCCTTGAAGTATGACATCCAACTCCGCCCCCCGTACGGGAGAATTAGTTAAGATCAGACCCCGCACCTCTCCTGGTCGCAGGCGGATAACTGTTTCAACTAAGTTGAGGCGATCGAATTCCTGGCTTACCCTAGCAACATACGCTTCTACATTAGTACCTGGTTTAAGAGTAATATTACTGCTGCCACGTAGAGGATTTTCACTGGTATTATTGCCAAACAAAAAACCACCTGCAGTCGAAAAGATATATTCGGTTTCTGGTTGTTTGAGTAAAATATCGTCTACAATTTCCATCACCTTACGGTTCGTTTCCAACGCCGTACCAGGAGGAAACTGCACGAATAATCTAGCCTGTCCGGTATCAATGCGAGGCAGAATTTCTTGCGGAATTTGACCTGCCATCCACACACTACCACCACCCAGGACGAGAAAAGCCAGCAAGACAACTATGAACCGCCAGCGCAACAGCCGATTTAAGAAGTTACCATAACTACGAGTTGCAGCCTCAAATTTGCGATTAAATTCTCGCAGTAACCAAAATTTACCAATTCCACTCGATCGCTTTATTCCCATTAATCTTGATGTCATCATGGGTACGACCGTTATTGCTACTAGAATTGATGCGGCGACGGCAAAGCTGATAGTTAAAATTAATTCTCTAAATAGGAGAGAGAACAAACCGCCAATGAGCAAAAACGGCAGCACCGCCACCAAGTTAGTACTGGTAGAAGCAACCAAGGCAGATTCTACCTCACGGCTGCTGCTTTCGGCGCGATCGATTATTGAGGTTTTTGGTAGGGGCGCACAGCCGTGCGCCCCTACATGAGTTTCATCCTTCCTGACTCCCTCGACAATATTCTCCAACATAACGATGGAGTTATCGACGACGATGCCAACGCCGAGGGCAAGTCCGCCTAAGCTGAAGACATTGAGGGAAAGACCGAATAATCCCATCAAGATAATTGCAGCGCAGGTCGCTAGCGGAATGGCAAGAACGATAATGATGGTTTGACGTAGCGAACCGAGGAAAAGTAGAACCGCGATCGCGGCGAGTCCCGCACCAATTAACCCCGAACTGGTAACGTTAGAAATTGAGTTCTGAATGAAAATTGACTCATCTAGAGTGGGAGTTATGACCGCATCGGCGGGAATTAAACCCGATTGCCGTAGAGATTCGATCCGACGCTTGACTCCATCAACTACTGCGATCGTATTAGCTTCTGGTTGCTTTTGGACGCTCAGTTTGACGGCTGGGGTTTTGTTGAGAAAAGCAAAAACCCTTTGATCTTCTGTCCCGTCTATAACTTCCGCAAAGTCTCGCAGGTAAACGCGCCGCGCTACCCCTGGTGTAGAGTTATTTTCCTCAAAGGTAGCGGCTTCAAAGGATAAGTTGCGAATTTCCTGAGAGGTTTGAAATCTACCGCGAGTTCGCGTCAAGGGTTCGGATTCTCCCAAAATTCGACCCCCAGCAATATCTTGGTTGCGGGTTGTCAGTTCTTCCAATACGTCAGTTAAACCCACACCCACAGCTTGGAGGCGATCTAAATCGATATTAATCCTCACTTCTTCCTGCACGCCACCGGACACGTCTACAGCTGCTACTCCTGGGACGACACTTAATTCGCGTCCCAGTTCTTCATCGGCAAAGACGCGCAGATCTACTGGCTTAAGTGTCGGGGAGGTTAAACCAAATTCGTAAATTGGCGATTGCGAAGGATCGACCTTGAATAATCGGGGTTCTTGGATATTTAAATTATCGGGCAATCCACCTCGACCTCGGTTAAAAGCCGCCGTAGCATCATTTAAGGCTTGATCGATATTCCCACCAGGCTGAAAGAATAGATCGATACTGACCTGTCCTTCGCGAGTCTGGGAATAGACTTGGACTACGCCTTCTGTAGCTGCTAAAGCTTCTTCCAACGGTCGAGTAATTTCGTCAACTGCAACTTCTGGCGATACTCCGGGAACATCTAGCCGCACGCCGATGCGAGGATAGGTAATCGCAGGTAAGAGATCGACTTGCAGTGTCGTCAGAAAAAAGACACCTAAGACGATCGCGGCTACAGTTAACATCAGTGTGGCGATGTGTCGTCGGATCGAAATGGCGCTGATACTAAATCCCGATGTTGGCGGCTGCATTACCTGTACTCTGTATCGACAAATTCAAGCGTGGGCGGGTTTTAAGCCGAGATTGACTGTTGAAGCCGATGATTCATCTGCTAAACCCGCCCCTACGATTCCTGTTGCTGTGTTTCCGATAAGACAGACAGTCGCACGGTTTCACCGTTTTTCAACGGTCTGCCACTTTTTGCTACAAACCTTTCCCCTGGTTGCAACCCAGATAGAATTTCTACTTTGCCATCTACCCGTTCTCCCAATTTCACCGATCGCGCTGCTACTTTTTCTCCAGTTATGACAAATACTGTCGCTGTAGTCGGGAGTCGGGAATTTTCTCCCCCTTGTCCTCCTTGTCCCCCTTGTCCTCCTTGTCCCCTTGTTCCCTTATCCTCCACTACAGCCGTCTCAGGAACCACAACCCTAGCAGCGGCGTTACTTTCAAAACTCACCCGTGCTAGCAATCCACTGCCGATCCGCCCATTGTCGTTGGGAATGATGACTTCTATGGGAACTAGTCTTGCCGTGCGATCGGCAGCTGGGGAAATTCGGCTGATTTTTCCCGTAAAAGTCTGGTTAGGGAAGGCATCTAGTCTCACCCTCACTGTCTGTCCGACGCGCAAATTTGCCAAGGCTAATTCTGAGATTTCTACATTCACCTTGACGCGGCGAAAATCTCCTAAACGCAGAACTTCGCCGTTAGCTTGCAGAAAATTTCCTGCTTCGGTGACTTTTTGCGTGACTACGCCATTGATTGGAGAACGGATGTTGGCATAGGATAATTGTTCTTGGGCTTGAGCGATCGCTGCTTGTTGAGCGTTGACGCGATCGCTAGCAGCTGCTACCGCTTGTTCTTCAGTACGGACTTCTTCTTCAGTAGCTCTTAACACTTTAGCAGCACTTTGAGCGTTAGTCCGGGCTTGTTCGGCAGCCTGTTCGGCAACTGCACCCTGTTCGACCAATTGTTGTTGGCGTTGAGAGTCTGACTGTGCTTGTTGAAATTCCAACCGTGCCTGTTCTACCCTGGCTTTGGCATTACTGACTTGATTTCTGGCTCTAGCAACTTCTGCTTTAAGGGCTGCTAATTCTGCTTGTTCTTGATTCAGCGCCGTTCGCAATATAGTATTGTCTTGCTGGGCGAGGATTTGACCTTGTTTGACGCGATCGCCTACATCGACTAAGAGTTTTAATATCCGCCCTTCTACTTGCGCCCTGAGCGAAACTTCTTGTAGTGGTAGAGTCGTCCCTGTATATTCCGGTTCCGTGCGAATTTTTCCAGTACGGGCGATCGCCACTTCTACCGCTGGTGGTTGCTGTTGTTCTGCTCCCCTACCCTGGGATTGCGCATCAGCCGCTTCTTTTGGTAAGATGCCACAACCTGCTGTAGCGCTGAGTACAACAGCACTCAACGCAATTGCTTTAAATAGATCGAAGGCTCCCATAAAAAAATTCTGATTTTTGCTTTTGCTGCGGCAACTTCAATATATAAGCTAGTCTTTATTACTGAGTGTGGCTGCGGCTATTTCTTCCTGCCATAGCTCGGATGATTGTTAAGTTATTTAAACTTTTTCTGTTCGCAAAGTGGCTCCCTCTCAAGAGGGAAAAACTAGCGATCGCCAACATGTCAAATCCATTTGCTAACACTACAAAGACCTAGCATAAGCAACAGTTGTGACAAGAATGTGTCATGGCGAAGTCAGAAGTCGGAAAAGAGTAGTGCGTTAAAGAAAGAGTGTAGGGTGTGGGGTATGGGGTGACAGTTGACCGCTCTTGCTCCCTCAGCTCCCTCAGCTCCCTCAGCTCCCTCAGCTCCCTCAGCCCCCTCAGCTCCCTCAGCCCTCTTCTCCCCTGCTCCCTAGTTAGGCTGCCAGCAAGATACAATAAATCCAGCAAAAGTTCTCAACATATTATTATATTGAGACAAACTAGGAGAACGATCGCGCATGGGCAAGGTAGTCGGCATCGACTTAGGGACAACGAACTCAGTCATAGCGGTGATGGAGGGTGGTAAACCTGTGGCGATCGCCAATGCAGAAGGAATGCGGACTACTCCCTCCGTGGTTAGTGTCAGTCGCGAAGGGGAAGTGGTGGTGGGACAAATGGCGCGACGACAAGCCGTCCTCAACCCTAAAAACACATTCTACTCGGTCAAGCGTTTCATCGGTCGCAACTATAGCGAACTCAGCCCCGAATCGAAGCGGGTTGCTTATACAATCCGCAAAGGTGAAGCTGGAAATATTAAGATCGACTGCCCGCGACTGAATAAAGAATTCGTTCCCGAAGAAGTCTCGGCAATGGTGCTAAAAAAGTTGGTGGAAGATGCCAGCAAATATTTAGGGGAACCCGTCACAAAAGCAGTCATCACTGTTCCAGCCTATTTCAACGACTCCCAACGCCAAGCTACGCGGGATGCTGGAAGAATTGCCGGATTGGAAGTCTTGCGGATTTTAAACGAACCTACCGCTGCATCCTTAGCTTACGGTTTAGACCGTCAGGAAAGCCAAACGATTTTAGTATTTGACTTGGGTGGTGGTACGTTTGACGTATCTGTTTTAGATGTGGGCGACGGTGTATTTGAAGTCAAAGCCACTAGTGGAGATACACAACTAGGTGGTAATGATTTTGACAAAAAGATTGTCGATTGGCTGGCAGAGCAATTTTTAGAGACAGAAGGGGTAGACTTAAGACGCGATCGCTCTTCTCTACAGCGCTTAATGGAAGCAGCAGAACGGGCAAAAATTGAATTATCCGGCGTGACGGTGACAGACATTAACCTGCCCTTCATCGCTGCTACAGATGAGGGTCCCAAGCATTTAGAAACAAGACTCACCCGTTCTCAATTTGAAGGCTTGTGTTCTGACTTGCTAGGACGATTGCGCGTCCCTGTCAAACGAGCAATTATGGATGCTAACTTGCGACCCGCAGATATTGATGAGGTTGTCCTCGTCGGTGGAGGGACGCGAATGCCAATGGTACAAGTACTTGTAGAGGCATTAATTGGCAGAGAACCGAATCAAAATGTCAATCCCGATGAAGTTGTGGCTGTTGGGGCAGCAATTCAAGGCAGCATTTTGGGCGGCGAGATGAAAGACGTGCTGCTATTGGATGTCACACCTTTATCGTTGGGATTGGAAAGTGTCAGCGGCGTGATGAAAAAACTGATCCCGCGCAACACGACAATTCCCGTGCGTCGTTCCGATATCTTTTCCACCGCAGAAAACAATCAAACTGTCGTAGAAATTCACGTCGTTCAGGGCGAACGAGAAATGGCAGCTGATAATAAATCCCTCGGACGATTCAAACTGACGGGGATTCCACCCGCACCGAGGGGAATTCCCCAAATTCAGGTGTCGTTGGATGTCGATGCTAATGGAATTTTACAGGTCACGGCACTCGATCGCACGACAGGCAGAGAACAGAGTATCACCGTTCAAGGGGCTTCTACCCTCAGCGAGGGAGAAATTCAACGGGCAATTCGCGAGGCAGAACAATATGCCGATATCGACCGTCAGCGCAAAGAACGGGTAGAAAAGCGGACGCGGGCAGAGTCTTTGACAGTTGAAGCAGAACGACAATTGAAGGAAGTCGCGTTAGACTTCGGGATGCAATTTGCCCGGAGTCAACGCCAACGGATCGAAAGTTTAGTCCGCGAACTGCGGGCAAACTTAGAGGAAAATAACGATCGCGGCATCGACCAATTATTTGTCGAACTGCAAGATGCGATTTCCGAATTAAAACGAGAGATCCGTCAGTATTATGGCGACGATGAGGAAGAAAGCTTGTGGGATTCAATCAAGGGCATCTTTACGGGTGATGACGATGATTATTACGACCTACCCCGCCGAGATAGCTATCGCGATCGCGACTCCTACGATTATGGTAGAGAAGACTATAGCCGCGATCGTTCCCCTTATTATGGCGGCGGCGATAAGCCTAACCGCAAGCGTCCCACTTACCGAGACAACTGGGATGATGACGATGATTGGCTATAATCTAGCGATTGGCGATTCGCTAAGTTGGTACGTTGATTGCTAGAACTAAAAAAGAAAACGTTAAACGGAAACTTATAAAAGCTAACAGCCAAAAGCTGCAAGCAGATAGCTAAACTATGCAAGATTTGCGTAACTTTCGCGACTACTATGAAGTGTTGGGAGTCTCCAGAGAGACAAGCAACGAAGAGATTAAAAAGGTTTTCCGGCGCTTAGCCAGACAGTATCATCCTGACTTAAATCCAGGCAATAAAGAGGCAGAGGAAAAATTTAAGGCAATTGGCGAAGCTTACGAAGTCCTTTCTGACCAAACTCGACGGGCAGAATACGACCAATATACTAAGTATTGGAATCAGCCTGGTTTCTGGAGCAAGCAAACTTCCCGCGCCAAAACTGGCGATAGTCGCGGTAATGGTAATAAAGTTGATTATGGCGCATTTCCCGACTTTAATAATTTTGTCGATCAAGTCTTAGGACGGCGCAAACAAGCCAGGACTGCGACAGCCGATGACGAACCAGTGACGACAGCACCCCGCGATCCGTTTCGTCCGGGGACGACTAAAGCAGCTTATACAGTTAATGCCCGTACTACGCGGCGTGATATTGAGGCTAAGTTAACTATACCCTTAGAACGGGCATATGAAGGCGGATTGGAGCGAATTCGCCTCCCAGAAGACGGGCGATCGCTAGAAGTCAACATGCCACCTGGAATGTACACCGGACAGATCGTTCGCCTACGAGAACAGGGAATTGGTGGCGGCGATCTTTATTTAAAAATAACCGTTCCCCCTCATCCGTATTTCAAGTTAGAAGGTAACGATATTGCGATTCAGTTACCAATTACTCCCGTCGAGGCAATTTTAGGTGGTGCGGTAGAAGTACCAACTTTAGATGGTTTGGTACAAATGAATTTGCCTCCAGGCGTGCGCACTGGGCAAAGATTGCGACTGGCAAAAAAAGGTTATCCCGATCCTGATGGCGAACGAGGCGATCAAATTGTTGAGATCCAAATAGTTGTCCCTAGAAATATTAGTCCTGAAGAACGAGATTTATACGAAAAGATTCGTCAAATCGAAACCTTCAACCCCCGCGCTGACTTACCAATTTAGAGATATATGTAATGTATGTCAGAATGGCGAGAAATTAGACAGAAAGTATTACAACGAGATAATCGCCAGTGCCAAGTCTGCGGGAAAGAACATAGCGGACAAGTGCATCACATTCTGCCTAGAAGTCAAGGCGGAACAAACGATTTGGCAAATTTAATTACCTTGTGTGGTAAATGTCATATGGTAATTAGTCCCGTCCCTGAATGGTTACTTACTAAATTGTGGCAGATTCCCCAGAAGAAATTAGCGCCGCAAGCCAAGCCATTCAAGACAGAATTAATGAAGTTGTGAGAGAGAGAAGTTAAGAATTAATCGAAACAAATACCTAAGCGATCGAAAAATTACCCATTGCGATCGCATTCTCACTTTTCATAAATTGCTGATGCAGGGTTGGTCGATCTAATTCTTGTTCCCTTCCTGCCATGTTTTTATGTCTTTATCTTTAATTTCTAAACTAGTTCATAGTTTTGCGCTATTAAGTTCTCTCATATTTATTTTCCCAGCACAAGCAGAAGTCACAATATCGGTAGTTGCTAACGATCTTGATAATCCACGCGGGCTAAACTTTAGTTCTGATGGCAGCCTCTACGTGACAGAATCAGGTGTAGGGGGAGATGGACGTTGCATTCCTGGTCCCAGTTTGCAAGGACTTTCTTCCTGTGTCGGTAATAGTGGTGCTGTAACCAAAATTAAGGACGGTAAGCAAGAACGCTTGTTGACTGGACTACCATCTATCGCTTTAAGACCCACTGGTACTACTGCTGCTGGACCCCAAGATATAGTATTTGATGCCTATAATAATCCCTATTTACTCATTGGATATGGCGGAAACCCAGAAACTCGCGACTTTCCCGAAGGTGCGCCGAGTTGGGGACAACTTTATCAAGTTGATTTGCTTACAGGTCATTTAAAAAGTCTTGCCGATTTAGCCAAATACGAACTGGATAATAATGCTGATGGGAAGGACACATTAGATGTTAGCGGTGAAGTCGCCAGCAACCCCTATGCTTTTACAATTAAGGGTCATACCGCTTATATTGTGGATGCAGCTGCAAATGACTTGCTGAGTGTAAGTCTAAATGGTGGTAGCTTAAGTGTATTATCTGTACTTCCCACCCAGACGATAAAAGACCCAATTTTTCCTACGCCAGCGCCGGGACAAGTACTACCTCCTGAAGCGCCGCCACCAGGACAAACACCAGCGGAAATCGAAATTCAATCCGTACCGACAGGCGTGGCGGTTGGTCCCGATGATGCTTTGTATGTTAGCGAATACACGGGTTTTCCGTTCCCTGTAGGGAAAGCTAGAGTCCTGCGAGTTGCTGCTGATGGTAAAACAACAGTTTATGCCGAAGGCTTTACCCAAATTTCCGACTTAGAATTCGATCGCCAAGGTAATTTATATGTTTTACAATATGCCAATCAGCCGCAATGGACGGGTAGTGTAGATGGTGCTTTGATTCAAGTTGCCCCTGATGGTACGCGGACAACGCTTGTTAGTGGTAATGGACTAGAATCGCCAACTGCTCTTACTATTGGTCGTGATGGGGCGATATATATTTCTAATAAAGGCGATCGCCCCAAAGAAGGGCAAGTGTTACGAGTTACAAAATGAACTATTTGGCGCATCTGTTTTTAGCCGAACATACACCTGAATCGTTACTTGGAAATCTTTTAGGAGATTTTCTTCAAGGGATAAGTAAAGAACGATATTCAATCGCAATCCAGCAAGGAATACAATTACATCGAAAAGTCGATGCATATACAGATTCGCACCCAATAGTCAAAGAAGCTAAACAACTAATCTCTGTAACGAGGAGAAGATTTGCCGGAATTTTAGTTGATATATTTTACGACCATTTTTTAGCTAGAGATTGGCAGAAATATAGTTCGGTAACTCTTAACGATTTCAGCCAAAAAGTATATGCGATACTATCACAACATCAAGTGATTCTACCCGATCGCCTCCAACGTGCATTACCACAAATGATTCAACAAGATTGGTTAAATAAATATCAATATATTAGTGGAATAGAGGTGACGCTCAACCGGATGGCTCATCGCGTGAACAGGCAAGGAGAGATTTTAGCTAGTGGGATTGAAGAATTAACAGCTCATTATCAGGAATTAGATCGCAGTTTTCAATCCTTTTTTCCTGAATTGATAGGGTACGTCAAAACGACCCGATCGCACCTGAAATACCCTGATAGGATGGAAGTAGGTAAATAAACCCGATCGCAAACGCAATTATGACTTTGGGTAATGTCCGCGACCTGTACCAGCAGGTAATTCTAGAACACTATAAAAAACCTCGCCACAAAGGAAAAACCGATCCCGTGCATCGGTATCAACGGGGACATAATCCTTCTTGTGGAGACACGATTGAATTAACGGTGCAACTGAATGAAGCGGGCGATACGATCGCAGATGTAAAATTTGATGGTGAAGGTTGCGCGATCGCGATGGCATCGGCTGACTTAATGGCAGATGTTTTGCGCGGTAAGCCTGTCAGCGTCGCATTAGAGATGGTGCAGCGCTTTCAACGGATGATGAAAGGGGAAGATGAGTTTCCTAAAGAACAGCGCAAACTCAACGTGATGGCGGGAGTCGCTCAGTTTCCCGTGCGGATCAAATGTGCTAATCTCACCTGGCATACCCTCAAAGCCGCCTTGGAATCAACCAACGAGCAAGTGCCTGAAGGATTTATCAGTAACGAAAACGAGTAATCAATCTCACTATTTGATTTCATAATGCCAACTACAACTGATTTTCTCAATGCTTCTGGGTGGGTAGGAATAACCACCCTAGCTTTAGCGGCGATAACCGTTCTGGGTTTTCTGCTTAAATGGGGAATTAGATTTCGCCTCGTCGGGATCACTGGCTTTTTAGGCGTACTTACAGGCGGATTGTTTGCCCTTGGTTTAGTCCCATTTACTCGCACGGTTATCCCAGGCGCAGTCCGTTACTCTTTAGTATTCGATAACGGCGGGACGCAAACCGTGATTGCCGTTCCGCCTACCATTGATAGCCAAGCGCTAGAAGCAACAATGCAGCAAGCCGCCAGCGATTTATTCTCCTACGGTCGCTTAGGTAGACAGGACGATAAACTGACGATTAGAGTCAGGACAAATCTGCATCCAGAACCAGGAGTTACCAAACCCCTCTACTTGGGACAAATCGAGCGATCGCTCTCCAGCCGCACTGACAATGCAATGGAAATCAAGCTGAATCCCGAAAGCATAGCGCAATTACCAGGGAGCAGGGGAGAAGAGGGCTGAGGGAACAGAGTAATGGGTAGTCATAAAGTCAAAAGTCAAAAGCTAAAAGTCAAAATCTAGCAACTACCAATTACCAATTACCAATTACCACTCGCTTATACTATATATTCAACCACCAAATACTAGATAAAATGCTTTGTCTGTCCGTAGCCCCAGCACAGGTAATCCGCGCTCCGCAAGCCTTAGAAGCAGCTGGAAGCGCGATCGCGCGTTTAGGTCATCGTCCTCTGATTGTAGGAGGCGATCGCTCTCTTGTTGCCGTCCAATCTCGCTTAAAGCCTGTATTGGAAGCGCAAAAATTGAAATTTACCCAAGCAAGCTACGGTAGAGATTGCAGCGAGGCGAGTTTAGCGGCGTTAAAACAAGCGGTAGCAGCACACCAAGCCGATCTGATTATTGGTGTTGGTGGTGGTAAAGCCTTAGATGCAGCGAAATTATTGGCGTATCAGTGCGAGTTGCCTGTCGTCACGATTCCGACTTCGGCGGCTACTTGTGCGGCTTGGACGGCTCTTTCTAACGTCTACTCGGAAGACGGAGCATTTTTGTATGATGTCAGCCTGCCCAATTGCCCTAATTTACTCATCCTAGATTACGATTTGGTGCAAACTGCTCCCAGACATACTTTAGTCGCTGGCATTGGAGATGCGATCGCCAAATGGTACGAAGCCTCTGTGAGTAGCGGACACTCGGAGCAAACTTTAATTATTGCTGCCGTGCAACAAGCTAGGGTACTGCGCGATATTTTATTTCAAAAATCCGCCACTGCTTTACAAGCACCAGGTAGCGAAGTTTGGCGGGAAGTAGTCGATGCTACAGTTTTACTCGCAGGAGTTATTGGTGGTTTAGGGGGCGCGCAATGCCGTACTGTAGCTGCTCACGCCGTCCACAATGGTTTAACTCACCTGCCGATTCACAGCAGCATTCACGGCGAAAAAGTTAGCTACGGCATCTTAGTCCAGTTGCGGTTAGAAGAAATGGTACAGGGCAATCAACTGGCAGCTACCGCACGACAACAGTTACTTAAGTTTTATACCGAAATCGGACTACCCCAAACTCTTGCAGACTTGGGACTGGAAGATATTACGATTACCCAACTCAAACAAGCGGCAGAAATCGCTTTAAATCCCAAATCTGACATTCATCGGCTACCCTTTAAAGTTGTTACAGAACAATTGATGGCGGCGATGGTTTCTACTACGGCTCCGGCTAACAGCAATCCCATCAACCCCATCACTACAAATCTCGTCAACGAAGAGGTAGCTCAATGAGCTTGGATTGGATTAGTCCGGCGGATCGCGTCCGGGCGCTACCACAGTATGTATTTGCTCGATTAGATGAATTAAAAGCGAAAGCCAGAGAACAAGGGATCGATTTAATTGATTTGGGGATGGGAAACCCCGACGGCGCAGCACCTCAGCCCGTAATCGATGCGGCGATCGCCGCATTAAAAAACCCCGCCAACCACGGTTATCCCCCGTTTGAAGGTACGGCAAGTTTTCGACGGGCAATTACAAATTGGTATCATCGTCGCTATGGTGTGAATCTCGATCCTGATAGCGAAGCGTTACCGCTACTCGGTTCTAAAGAAGGATTGGGACACTTAGCGATCGCCTATATTAACCCTGGCGATGTCGTACTAGTCCCCTCACCCTCTTATCCCGTCCATTTTCGCGGTCCCGTTATTGCAGGCGGAGAGATTTATAGCCTCATTCTCAAACCAGAAAATGATTGGCTGATCGATCTAGCAGCAATTCCCGATGCAGTAGCCGAAAAAGCCAAAATTCTCTACTTTAACTATCCCAGTAACCCCACCGCCGCCACAGCCCCCCGCGAATTTTTTGAAGACATTGTTGCCTTTGCCCGTAAATACGAAATTTTATTAGTGCATGACTTATGTTATGCCGAATTAGCTTTTGATGGTTATCAACCTACCAGCTTATTAGAAATACCAGGTGCAAAAGATATCGGTGTAGAATTTCACACCATGTCCAAAACCTATAATATGGCAGGTTGGCGCGTGGGATTTGTGGTAGGAAATAGCCACATTATTCAAGGTTTGCGGACGTTAAAAACGAATTTAGATTATGGTATTTTTGCCGCATTGCAAACAGCCGCTGAAACAGCTTTACAACTCCCAGATGAATATTTACATCAAGTCCAAGAACGCTACTGTCGCCGCCGTGACTTTCTGATTCAAGGATTAGCAGAATTAGGTTGGAACATCCCAAAAACCAAAGCAACGATGTATTTGTGGATTCCTTGCCCACCTGGGATGGGTTCTACAGACTTTGCTTTATCTGTATTGCAGCAAACTGGCGTTGTCGTCACACCAGGAAATGCTTTTGGCGTAGGCGGAGAAGGATACGTGCGGATTAGTTTAATTTTAGAATGCGATCGCTTGGGCGAAGCCTTACGCAGGTTTAAGCAAGCAGGTATTAGATATTCAGCGACAGAATGTTTACCCTCGTTGTCTTGACTTCTGGACTTGAGCTTTATCTTGCCATTTTTCTAATAAAGCAGTTAGTCCTTCGCTACTTTCTCGCATCTTTTGTTCGGCTATGCTGGCAAGCTTTAATATTTCTCTAAGTTAGTTTTCATCTAGTAGACGAAACGGAAGGTTTTGCTCCGACATGACGATTCCTTTGCTTGGCTAATGAAAAAATTTGTAAAAACTATTATTTTAATACTTATTACTCTGCATGTAGCATGGTCGGTTTATGAATACTTTTGGTACAGTAGTCTTATTCCTGCAAAAATTGGGATAGCCTACCCCATAAATATTAGCGGTCAGAGCGATTTGCGAGAGGGTTGTGGCACAGCTATATTTGGCATAACAAATGCAACTGCGGATGCCATTTCCCGTCAAGGAATTGATTTTTTAGCGACGCTATCTATTCCAGAAGAAGCAAAGATCTCTACTACACCTATAGAGCGTGGAAAGAAACACCAGTTCCCAAGACATGGACTAGTGAAGGCGCTTGGCCAGGGTTGGGCTGTTCGAGTGTAAGTCGCTCGCTGTTACGTCAAATCCTTCTCGCTGCTTCTAAAAAAGGAAGTTACTACTCCACTAAAGATGAAGCATGGATTATTGTTATTCCAAGCCTTAAATTGGTGGTATTTTCTTATTTTGGCTAGTCCCACTAATCCAAATGCTATGTTTATAAAATCTATTATGAGTAGAGATGATTTTCAACAAAATTCAATTTTTGTCAAAAAATAAGGTGGGCAATACCCACCTTATTATCTAATTTTTGCTTGAAAGGTTTTTATCAAGAATAAGCCCAAATAAAAAATAATAAAAAGCCAAAAAATAGACCCGTGCAGCTAAATAAAATTAAAGCAGTAATTTCTTCTAATTCTTTTTCAAACGTCATAATTATTTTTCAGAGATTTGCTATCGTCTTCACTGGCACAGAGCCAAATATAGAATAATTGATTTTTCTCAGGTTTCAGACTGGAAGAATTACCGAAGTTCGTATGAAAGATTAGTGATTAAAAGCTGTTGTTGTGTAAAAAGTTTAAATTGGTAGCTAAATTAATAAGAAGAGGTAAAGCGATCGCACCGTTGCTGATGCAAATAAATCTATGGAAATTCTCAATTGACTTTAGCAACGAATAGATCTCTAAATATGTAAAGAAGTCTAAAGAATTTTAATTTTTCTATTAAATCTCACACATTTGTTCTCGGTTTGTTCAAAATCGTATTATGAGCAGCAACTCAAATTCGTTACGAGTTTGAGATAAGCCGATTGAAAGAGATTGCTTATATATCTTTAACAAAAGACTTTTAACAAATCCCGATAAAAAAGGGAGGAGGGACACTATGGCTAAGATTGCCCAGGAAGTCGTTCAGAAGTCTGGTGTGAATGTAGAAGAGTTGGTACAGAAGCTCGTCCGTGCCGCGTCTGCTGAATTTACAACTTACTACTACTACACAATTCTGCGGGTTAATGCCATTGGTTTTGAAGGAGAAGGACTCAAAGAAATCATCGAGGATGCAAGATTAGAAGACCGCAATCACTTTGAGGCTTTAGTACCGCGAATCTATGAATTAGGCGGACAGTTACCAAGGGATATTCGAGACTTTTCTAACGAAGCTGCTTGTCCAGATGCTTACTTGCCTGAATGGAATCGTGGTAATGGCAAATCCACGCCACGAGTTGGCTTTACCAGTGGCGGAAGCGAGGAATCAAAAGAAGCAGTCTCAGAAGTACAGCAGGCAATGCAACAAGGTGATATTAGACCAATGCTTCAGGTTTTGGTAGAGGCAGAACGGTGTGCTATTCGCGTTTACACTGAGATTTGCAACATGACCTTTGGGAAAGACCACCGCACCTATGAGCTGTCCTTGGCTATTCTCAACGAGGAAATCGAACACGAAGCTTGGTTCTCCGAGTTTTTAGGTGAAGGTCCTTCCGGTCACATCCGTAGAGGCGCACCAGGAGAATCGCCCTACACTTCGCGCTTTTTAGTCGCACCATCCAACGGTCACAAACTGTAGAGAGTAGAGACGCGCCGTGGCGCGTCTCTACTGCAAAATCTTGCTATGACTGAATTTATCAAAGTTACTAAACTCAGTGCTGTGTCTCCAGGCACGATGCAGGTTGTGGAAGTTGGAGATCTACGCTTGCTGTTAGTGAATTTAGATGGAGAGATCTACGCTCTAGCCACCCAATGTCCTCATCAAGATGGTCCTCTGGAGCAAGGAACGCTGTGGGGAGACAAGATCGAATGTCCTTGGCATCATTACCTCTACGATGTCAGAACTGGAGCCAATGTTTATCCCCGCAACGTTTATCCATCTGACTTGACTGAACTAGAGCGAGATTTACAGCCTGTACGCTGTTATCCAAGTCGCGCGATCGGGGATGAGATTTTTGTAAGTATAGAAGGAGACTCCCGATGAATTTTGGATCGATGCGATCGCCTTTTGGTTGGGATACGAACCGCGATAGTATGGATGCCGCAGCACTCGTTAGTCGCTACAACCAGGGAGAGCGAGATTTTCGCGAAGTGCATTTGAGCGGCGTGAACTTGTGGAAAGTGAATTTGAGCGAAGCAGATTTTAGTGGTGCAGATCTAGTAGGAGTTGACTTCAGCGAAGCAAACTTAGCTGGAGTTAACTTGAGTGGAGCAAATCTGACTGGAACAAATTTGCGTCATGCCAACTTGACCGATGCCAAATTGATTTTAGCAACGCTGCGGGGAGCCAATTTAGAACGGGTGGAGCTAATTAAGGCAAACCTCTCCCAAGCAGATTTAAGTTGGGCAAACTTAAGCCAAGCTAACCTGAGCGGCGCAAATTTAACCGGAGCGAATTTAGTCGATGCCAAAATGGAAGGGTTAATTTTGCGGGGAGCTAACCTAAAACGAGCAAAACTAAAATCTCAACTGCAAGATGAGCGAATAGATTTAGCTTGGGCAATCATGCCAGATGGATTAATTCACGGTTGAATTGAGCAAGAGCGATCGCATATGTACGACAGCCTGTCTTTTGACTGAAGCAAAAGTTTTACCTAGAGTAATGAGTTGCAGTCAAAAACATGTACTTTCAGATCTCTGGCAATTAGACAGCATGTTTAAGCGATCGCTCCTCGTACTCGCTACCGTTGGCGTTACCATTTTGGCGAACAACGCTGAAATGACGGCTCATAACCACGATCCCACATCCGAGCCTCATTCCCACACCAGTAAAGACCCCCATCATCAGATGAGGGAAATTTCCGCAGGCGAACCCATCCCAACGGTGAAACTGGTGGTGCATCCCGACACTATGCGCGGGTACAACCTAGAAGTGCAAACGACCAACTTCAAATTTGCGCCAGAAGAAGTTAACAAAGCAGCAAAACCAGGAGAAGGTCACGCCCATCTTTACGTTAACGGCAAAAAAATCACTCGTTTATATAGCTCTTGGTATTATTTAGACAATCTCAAACCTGGTAAAAACGAAATTAGGGTTAGCTTGAATGCTAACAACCATCAGGTCTTAGCTCACAACGGTAAGATGATAGAAGCTACGCAAATCGTAGAAGTACCCGCAACCAAAAAGTAGAAATTTTTAACTTTTAACTTTTGACTTTTGACCTTCTACTGATAATGTCCCTCGGTTTCTTGGGAAGTTTCGGACACTGCGTCGGGATGTGTGGACCCCTAACAGTGGCGTTTTCCCTATCAGGTCAACAAGACAAACCGAAATGGCAGCAGCAAGTCTATTTTCATACTCTATTAAATTTAGGGCGGATAATTAGTTACGTTCTCGTCGGTGCGGCAATTGGGGCGATTGGTTCGATCGCGATCGCCAGCGGACAAATGGCAGGCATCGGAAGCGAAGTACGGCGCTGGCTGGCAACTCTGACGGGAATCATGCTCATTTTATTTGGTTTAGCGCAAATTAACCCCCAATTTATCCACCTTCCCCTGCTACACCCCCTGACGCACGGTAAATGGCACGATCGCCTGAGTCGGGGTATGGTCAATCTATCTTTTAAAACACAATGGTGGACACCCGCAGGCTTGGGTTTAGTGTGGGGCTTAATGCCCTGTGGGTTTTTGTATGCGGCTCAAATTAAAGCGGCGGAAACGGGACAATTATGGCAAGGTGCAGCCACGATGCTCGCTTTTGGCATTGGCACTCTACCGATGATGCTAGGAGTAGGAGTCTCCACATCTTTTTTAAGTCGCGATCGCCGCAGTCAATTATTTCGCTTAGGTGGCTGGATTACAGTAGCAATTGGGGCGATTACCCTACTACGAACTGGGGATACGATGACTGATTATACAGGTCATGCATCCCTATTCTGCCTAATGCTAGCTCTGATTGCCCGTCCCATCAGCCGTTTGTGGGCTGCGCCCTTACACTATCGCCGCGTCTTAGGCGTGGGAGCCTTCGTACTCGCTTTGGCACATACAACTCACATGATGGCGCATACGCTGGATTGGAATTTAGAAGCATTTGCTTTCCTGTTACCCGCCCATCAAATCAGTTTAATCTTGGGATTTGTTGCGATTATCTTGATGACTCCGGCAGCAATTACGAGTTGCGATCGCGCCCAAAAATTCTTAGGCACGCGCTGGCGACAAATTCATTTATTAGGAATTCCCGCCACAATTTTGAGTTCAGCTCATGCGGTGCTGATTGGTTCTCACTATTTAGGTAGCGTGAGTGAAAGCAGTCAGTTCTATGCAATTCTCTTGGGAGTTGCCACTATGGGAGTATTGCTCGTGCGATCGCGTTGGTTTTGGTCAATTTTTCATATAGAAAAATACTATGTTTCAGCCAAAAAATCTTAGTAACTACATTCAATGGTTATTACTCAGCGTACTAGCAACAGGAGCGATCGCGACTGAGGCGATCGCCCATAAAGTAGAAATCTCCGGCGATGTCGGCGGGACAATTCACCTCGAACCTAACGACAATCCCCAAGCAGGAAAAGCAACACTCGCTTGGATCGCACTCACACGTAAAGGCGGACAAACAATTCCCCTTCAGCAGTGTAATTGCCAACTAGCAGTCTATGCCGAACCGCGCCAGAAAAATGCTGCACCACTATTACAACCGTCACTCAAAGCCGTGACAGCCGAGAAATATCAAGGCATTCCTGGCGCGGAAATTATTTTTCCCAAACCCGGTGCTTATCAGGTGGAATTGAAAGGGACTCCTAAAGCCGGAGCTAATTTCAAACCGTTTCAGCTCAATTTTGATGTCACCGTTGCCGCTACAGCGCGATAGCAACCCCGATTACTCTCTAGTCAGAGTCACTCCACTAAAGCGAACTGCCCCTTGTAATTGAGCTTGGCGATCTTGGGTAGAGCGCTCCTGCTGTAATTCTCTATAAGGTGGCACAAAAGTCACAGAGATAAAATCTCCTGTCATGAGACTACGCCTTTGTAGTTGCCTCACCGTAGAAGTAATATCAAGGCGGAAAGTGCCTCTTTGGGGCAGAGAGAATAGTGACAGAATCCCAGCATAGTAGGGACCATAAGGGTCTGGTGCAACTCCTTCAGGTAAATTGATGTAAATGTCGTAGGGAATAGGATTATCTGGGTTGTACTCGACTCCTGTAATGTTGAGAGTCAATGCAGATTCTGCCGTTAATGCTCTCGTCCTCACGAGATCTTGAGCTGGAGCAGACAGAGTGAGAGGCGCATCGCTGAGGACAATCGTTAATTGCCGATCGTTAGCCGACATAGCTATTTGTTGCTGAGTGCTTGTATCTGTTTGTTGAGTACTTGTATCTATACTCTGCGACGATGGCGTTACAGATCTGTTTCTCCTTGATAAAGGATCGTCATACAAATAGTTTAGTTGACCCGCAGTATCGAGAACATCCCTACCGCGCAACTGTACCTGAGTGCCGTTTTCATCAAAGAAGGTAAAAACATCGTTCATCCAATCGCTGTTTGTTGTCGCATTTGCTCGTCCACCTCCCAGTCGCAACCAGCGCTCCCACAGGCGATCGATGTTCGCATGATGCAACCAAAAAATCGGATCGCGGGCAGCAGTAGGTACGCTTCCCATTAAGCCGCCTATACGCGAATGGATGCCGTTATGCGGTCTTCGTTCTAAGTCTCCATAACCATTAGCACGGTGAGTATTCGCATTTGCCTCAGTTACCCTGCGTCCACCAAAGCTGCGCCCGCCATCTGTTGTATGGAAAAAGTTTGTCCGTTGAAAAGCATCTGCATATCTAACATCGGCTTCTGGCAATGGATCGCCCTGGTTGACATTAATGCTGCTGCCGCGATCGCTATAGAGGGGGTTTGTAGAATTGGCGGGGATGCGAAACGGTGAGGGTAAAACGCGCTGTTCGACGGAATCTGAATAGTTCCAGTACGGAAGTGCCAGATTCGGATCGCCGGATGCTTGCCTGAGAATACGCTCGAAATAATATAGGTACATGCGATGCCAGGGGAAGAAATAGAAGGTTCCATGCTGGCATGTCCTCCATGCTGTTAATCTGCGTGTCTCACCGCTGGGAATGCCATGCATATTAGCTTGGTAAATCCAACTGGTCGGGTTCGTATCAGGTCGAGATTTCATCACCTGAATACCTCTCCTGAGAGCCTCAACTTTCTGTGGCGACTGGATAAATGTATATATATTCTCGCGAATGTAGACAGTACCAGTCTGAGCGTTAGCGCGATCGGCGAAAAACCGACTCACGATGGGAACGCTTCCGACAGCAGCAGTTCCAGCAGATAAGAATCCAGCTAGTTTTAAAACTTGACGACGGGAAAGCTCGTAACTCATAAATTTCCCTCATGCGTAAAACTTAATAATTAATAGTTGCGTTGCAAAACTCAGTTGAGTTTGCAGCAGTTAAACGATGTTTTAATACAAGTTTCGATCGGGTCTTTATGGAAATACTTCATATTTATTAACTCAATCTTTAGTAACAATTCCACATAAAAAAGTCCGTAAAATACGGACTTTTTGTATATATTTAGCTACTCAGTATTTCTGTTAGCAATCTAATTTTTCGGTCGGCTAAAAACTAGAAAAAGCGATCGCGATCGATCTTAGTCAACGCTCCACCAAAGGCAAAATCTTGAACCATCGAACTTTTGAGAAAATCGTGAGGAAAACCGAGTTCAATTGCACTCACATCATTTAAGCGCTGCATTTGTTCGGTAGTTAGTTGAAATTCCAAACAAGCTAAATTTTCTTCAACCTGTTTCAGTTTACGGGAGCCAATAATAGGAATAATTCCGCCTGGTTGTTGCCGTATCCAGTTGAGTGCAACTTGTGAAGGTGCTTTATCAATTTCTGTGGCTATTTTAGTCACCTCTGCTGCAATTTCTAAATCGCGATCGCTAATTTGGGCTGCATTTGGATTGCTTAGTCTTCCTGGTTCGTCCGTCTCCTCTGCTGGACGATTGTATTTACCTGTCAATAAACCAGCACCGAGGGGACTCCAAGCTGTCACGCCAATTCCAAGCGCCTGTGCCATTGGTAATAAGTCTCGTTCGGGTGTCCTTTCTTTCAAAGAATATTCGATCTGCAATCCAATAAAAGGTGTCCAGCCGCGCAGATTTGCTAGGGTATTTGCTTGCGAGATAATCCAAGCTGGAGTATCGGAAACACCGATATACAATACCTTACCCATGCGTACCAGATCGTCAAACGATCGCATCACCTCTTCTACAGGCGTAGTGAAGTCCCAAGCGTGCAACCATAGTAAATCGATATATTCCACATTTAATCGCTGCAAACTGGCTTCTACTGCCTGCACCATATTCTTACGATGGTTGCCACCAGCATTGATTTCGCCATTACCCGTGTTTAAACTATATTTTGTCGCAATCACCCATTTATGGCGATCGCCTGCAACAAATTCACCAACATACTTTTCACTCGTACCGTTGGTATAGAGATTTGCCGTATCGAGAAAGTTACCACCCGCAGCGGCGAAGGCATCGAATATTTTACGACTTTCCTCGTAAGAACTTCCCCACCCCCAATCTTCACCAAAAGTCATCGTCCCCAGGCAGAGTTCGGAAACGCGCAATCCACTGTTACCTAATAGTTTGTAGCGCATAGATACTCTCCATCAGTGCAAGTACAATCTCAGTGCAAGTACGATCTGCTATTGCCTCGTTCTTTCCAATAGCATACAGTTCATCTGCCTGCTGCACGGATTTGGGAGCAGCGCGATCGGAAAATAAACATGAAAAAACCCGCTTAATGCGGGCTGTTAGAACGATTTAGTCTTGTTAAGACATGAACTAGCGGAATAGCTAGATATATCTTAAGCTAGGCAATATTTATAACGATCTATCTTTAGATAGATGTTATGCTCGGTAACAGACAAGATAGCCGTCCGGTAGAGCATCAAAGGTCGATCGCTTCCCTATTGTAGCCAGTGGTTGTAGCAGGTACGCAATGCGATTGCGGCACCATACCAAAATCTCACAACATCCATTCCAACACAATTCCTAGCCGACTATCTTTTTCTTGACGCGAATTTTGCCTTTGTAAATCTGTAGACAACCGCAAATCGCGAGTGACAGCATAGCCAAAAGAGAGTGTTGTCAATCCCACTTCATCATCCGTACCAGGAGACACCCAACTTTGAGATAGAGCAATATCTGCCGCACCGCCGCGAGATAATACCAAGAGCAGCCTTGCGCCCAAATTTATGCCATCAGTGGAATAATTGCCTGTTTCCATATGTCGATAGCCGATTATTGGCGCAAAATTGATGTACTTTCCCAAAGGGCGCACGTAATAACGTAAGTCTACACCGTAAGCCTCGCGCTGGCGATCGAAAGCTGCATGATAATCTCCACTAATCGTCAAACCACTTTTACTAATAAATAAATCCTCTATACCAAAATTCCAACCACTAGCATTATCTGTTGAAGGAAATAAAGAATATCCTAGCCGCAGACGGGTACGAAAACTCGGATCGCGATCGATCTCTTCTAGCACGTTCGGTACTTGACGCATCCAGCGCTGTAGAACAGGGCTGCTTTCAATAATTTCTGGCTTTAAATCTAAATCCGCAGCGCTAGGGGTTTTGTGTTGCTGCGGTTGACTCCACGCAGGTGTAGAGATGAGAAGGAACAGAACGATGAGATCCCCCCTAGCCCCCCTTAAAAAGAGGGGAATATGTCTTGTCAGATCCCCCTAGCCTCCCTTAAAAAAGGGGGAATATGTCTTGTCAGATTCTCTCTAGCCCCCTTAAAAAGGGGGAGCTGATTGCCCCCCTTGATAAGGGGGGTTGAGGGGATCTGCCGTGACGTAGTTTCAACAAACCGAGATTCCAGCCGAACTTTCGAGATTTTGGCGATTCTTTCACAAAAAAAGTGGTTCTGCATAGTACAGAACCACTTTAGCGGAGCAAAACTTAAAGTTGCTATCGTACCATTCCGTGAGATGGGGCAACGTCAATTGGCTTCATCAAGTACAAGCGCAAGAGTTGCCAACCGTTAGAAACGTAGAACGGTAATTTCTGGAAGAATTGTAGAAACTTCGGCGTATTAGAGCTAGCGATCGCCGTTAATTTTTCATTATTCTTCACGCAAACATCTAAGCGTTGGTAAAACTCTGGATTCTCTACATCCAGCATCACCGGAAATACCCGTCCTGCGGTTTCGTTCGTCTTCTCAATCACGTAGACATCGTAATCTCGCGCATTCAAGCCGATGGAAGCATAGAATTTAGCCCGCTGAATATCGTTAAGATACATCGTGGCAAACACCGACAACAGGAAGAAGCGACACCATAACCGCGCTTTCCAGTCATTTAACATTTGCGGTTGCGCCCGCATAATGGCATCAAAGAAATCTCCGTGACGGTTTTCGTCTTGACACCAGTTTTCAAAGAAGCGGAAAATTGGATAAATCCGATCTTCAGGATGCGCCTGGAGATGACGGTAAATTGTGATGTAGCGCCAGTAACCGATTTTTTCCGATAGATAAGTGGCGTAGAAGATAAACTTCGGTTTGAAGAAAGTATACGTGTGGTTCTTGGTTAAGAATCCTAAATCAAGCGACAAATCAAAATCAGACATCGCTTTATTTAGGAAGCCTGCGTGACGGGCTTCATCTCGTGACATGAGGGCAAAACACTCTGCTAATACAGGGTTTTTCCCCTTCAAGCGGCGGCTGAGTTCTTTGTACAGCAAGAAACCAGAAAACTCTGCCGTACAAGAACGCTCTAAAAACTCAACAAATAATTGGCGAGTTTCCCCATCGATGCGATCCCAAGATTGTTCAAATTCTTCATCTCGGACGAAGTGATGGCGATTGTAGTCAGTACGAAACTCTTCGAGTATTGCTTTCAACTCATCTTCGTTGACGGAAATATCCATCCGCGCCATTTCATCGAAGTCTGTGGTGTAAAACCGAGGCGTGAGAATGGTTTCCTTGGCTGGAGCTTTTACCCCAGGACGTATTTCTTCAAAGCTCGGCTTTTTCAGGGAATCTACCATGTCGTTTTGCTCTTGTGGGGTTCTTATCTCTGTAACAAAAGATAGAGCGCAATTTATTATCTAAAATTCAGTCTACCAAGGGTTCAGGGCGATCGCGTCGCTTTACCACATTAAGAGTTACTACACCCCATCAATTTTTTTTACAAATTTGTCACTTTTTAGGCGAAACAGACTGATTTGTGTATTAGAAGTCGGGAGTCGAGAGACAAGGGGGACAAGGAAGACAAGGGGGACAAGGAAGACAAGGGGGACAAGGAAGACAAGGGGGACAAGGAAGACAAGGGGGACAAGGAAGACAAGGGGGACAAGGAAGACAAGGGGGACAAGGAAGACAAGGGGACAAGGGGGACAAGGAGGACAAGGGGGACAAGGAGGACAAGGGGGACAAGGAAGATAAGGAAGACAAGAAAGCGATTCTAGCCAAAGCGCCACTATCCACCACCCACTCACCAACAACTAACAACTACCAACTACCCATTCCCAATCTCTAACATAGAAAATACGCTCCCTGATTATCCACACAACTTATGAATAAAACTAGTAGTTCTTATATTCTGTGGTTGGGTTGTTTGCTTCAAGTTTACGGGTTGCATCGCTTCTATAACGGCAAAATAGCCACGGGTTTGTTGTGGCTGTTTACTTTTGGTTTATTTGGTGTCGGACAATTGATCGATTTATTTCTAATTCCCGATATGGTAGACGATTACAACGCTAAGCTAAGAGCCAAAATGGGTTTATCTGCTGCTGGCGTACCGCTATCAGACCCGGTAGTTGCTACCCAGACAATCCAAGTAAATCCGAAAGAGCAATTGATGGTTAAATTGCTCAAAGCTGCGGCGGCGCATGGGGGTAAGCTTTCCGTCACGCAAGGCGTGATGGATACTGGTGCTACTTTTGCTCAAGTAGAAACAACTTTAAAAGAGATGGTCAAGTCTGGTTATGTAGGAGTTGACAATCATCCTGCAACTGGAGTGGTTGTTTACAAATTCCTTGAATTGTCATCGTAGCGATTTGTCATTGCATCAAATACAAAAACTGTAGGGTGCGTTACGCTGAACGCTAATGCACCCTACGTATTCGTTCAAAAATCAAATATTTACCTTATGCATGGGAACACTATATAAGGTTAAATAATTATCGATATTTGAATCAATATGAATACTAAACGCCTTGCAACATCTTATGTTCTCTGCGCCGCTTGGTTTTTGGGTGTCGGAGGAGTACATCGTTTATACAATGGCAAGATTGTTACAGGACTATTGTGGCTTTTTACTTTAGGTTTTTTTGGCATTGGTCAATTTGTAGATTTATTCTTAATTCCAGACATGGTTGAAGAACGCGACCTCAAGCTAAAAGCTAAACTTGGCTTATCACCAAATGGCGTACCTCTTTCTGGTCAAGTTACAGCAGTGGTTAACGATCCAGCTTATAACAAGCTGATGCAGAAAATTCTCAAATCCGCCCGTAACAGAGGTGGTATAATCTCTGCCACTCAAGCAGTATTGGATACAGGAGCTAACTTGGCTGAAGTAGAAGCTATTTTGAAACAGTTAGTTAAATCTGGTCACGCACATATAGATAACCATCCCAAAACAGGAATGGTTATCTATCGGATTTTAGGAATTTAGCCAAGTCAATTTAATTCAGTGACAGCCACTTTTGACCGTTCAACCGCTGGACGATTCCCCACATGAGAAGGTCGAGCGTCATCTTGCGTTCGTCACCCAGAAAATGCTCGATAGTGCTGGGTCGAGAGCCTTCATTGCAAGAGAAATATTTCTTGCCTTGAATATCTTCATCAGGGAAATAAAGGTTGAATTGTCGCGAGACATTTTGCCACTTGCCAACAATTTGCCAGCACTCTTGCTGCTCTAAACCAACTACAGGAATTTTTTGCTTGGTAAGCGTTAAGTCTACATCCACGACTCCTTGAGCTTTTAAAGCCTTCTCAATTGCTGGGATGTAATCTTGTTGGATGAATTCAGTAAATGGTTTATCTTCGACTGTTGGACCTTTTTCTTTCTTAGCTTTAGCGGCGGGTTTATCACCTGCTGCTTTAGCGGCGGCTGGCTTATCGGCTTTAGGTGATGCGTCGGGTTTTTTGGAACCTGGCTTGTCAGCTGCTTTTGCTTGCTGGTCAGTTTCATTTGGAGCTTCTGCTGTCGCCGTGCCTTTTTCCTTCGCCTCGTCCGTGTTCGCCACTAGATTCTCTTCTGGAACTGGTGCGTTGGCAGTAGGAATCTCTGAAGCTTCTGGGTCAGAAGTCGTTTTAAGATTTTCTGCAACGACATCAGGAGCTTGTTTATCTACAGTGCTGGGTGGCGCGTTTTCGCCTGCCGTTTCTCCTGCTGGAGCCTGTTCTGGATTCTGATTTTCTTCTGCCATTGCTCAACTCATTCCTCGATCTATAGGTATAAGAGCGATCGCTTTATAACTTTTTCCTTAAAATTATTGTGACATGATAATAGAGACGTTACATGTAACGTCTCTACACTGATAACTGTTAACTGAATTAACCGCCAGCTACCGCAGGGACGATACTCACTTCATCGCCTTCTTTTAAAGGTGTATCTATACCATCTAAAAAGCGGATATCTTCACTATTCACGTATAGATTCAAGAAACGACGCGGTTGTCCCTGTTCGTCACACAAACGGGACTTAATTCCAGGAAAACCCTGTTCTAAGGATTCAATCAGCTCGGAGACGCTATTACCGCTACCCTCATAAGTAGCTTGATTGTTGGTGAACTTTTGCAATGCAGTCGGAATTAGTACTTTGATAGCCATGTTTCGGGAGTCGGGAGTCGGGAGTCGGGAGTCGGGAGTCGGGAGTCGGTGCTGATTAATCACCAGCTACCAACTACCAACTACCCATTACCAATCTAAAATCTAAAATCCAAAATCTAAAATTAGACCAAAACTTGTTGCCAATCTAGGCGTTCGAGGGTGCGAGAACGCTCTAATGCTCTTTCAAAGCTATCGAGTTTTGGCTCAATTGTTAGGGGTTCGCCTGCATATCCCTGGACGGCTTCTTGTGTCTTCAAGCCATTTCCAGTGATGTAAGCAACGGTAGTTTCTTCGGGGTCGATTTTACCTGCTTCTACCAGTTTTTTCAACACGGCGATCGTGGTTCCACCTGCGGTTTCGGTAAAGATGCCTTCGGTTTCTGCTAGTAATTTGATGCCTTCGATAATTTCAGGATCGCTGACTGATTCAATATTACCGTTTGTTTTCCGCGCAATATCTAAGGCATAGACACCATCAGCGGGATTACCGATCGCGATTGATTTAGCAATCGTACTCGGTTTTACTGGTTTGATAAAGTCTTTGCCATCTCTGTAAGCTTGGGCAATCGGCGAACATCCGTCGGCTTGCGCGCCGCTGAATCTGACGTGCTTGCCTTCTACTAAGCCAACTTCGGTAAATTCTTGGAAGCCTTTGTAGATTTTGGTGAACAGGGAACCAGAAGCTAGAGGCGCAACTACGTGGTCTGGGAGTTCCCAACCCAGTTGTTCTGCAACTTCGTAACCTAAAGTCTTGGAACCTTCGGAGTAATAGGGGCGCAAATTGATATTGACAAAACCCCAGCCGTATGTATTCGCTACTTCAGAACAGAGGCGGTTGACTTGGTCGTAGTTACCTTGTACTGCCATTACAGTAGGGCTGTAGATCAAAGTTCCTAAAACCTTACCTGCTTCTAAATCGGCGGGGATAAAGACGCAGCAATCTAAACCTGCGTGAGCGGCGATCGCCGCGGTAGAATTAGCTAAATTCCCCGTACTCGCACAAGATACTGTCGTAAAGCCTAGCTCTCTAGCACGAGTCAGGGCTACCGATACCACCCGATCTTTAAAGCTCAGGGTAGGCATGTTGACAGCATCGTTCTTGATGTAAAGCTTTTTCAGTCCGAGGCGACGCGCTAGGCGATTGGCACGAACTAAAGGTGTTAAGCCAGTCCCGACATCGATTGGGTTATCGGTAGCAACAGGTAAAAAAGGACGATAGCGCCAAATTGAGTGGGGTCCTTTTTGAATGCTTTCGCGAGTGACGGTATCGCGCAGAGCGCTGTAATCGTAGGCAACTTCCAATGGTCCAAAGCAATATTCGCAAACGTGCATTGCTTGTAGTTCGTACTCAGCACCACATTCTTTACATTTCAAGGCTCTAAACGTGGCGTTTGTCTTGGTTTGGTTTGCGATCGCCTGAGTCATTAGTCATTCCCTCGATTGTCCGTCAACTTCGGTTGATACTAACACGGTGTATATAGCGAGTCAAACATACCCGACTTTTTTTGTCGGGATTTGTTCGACAACAACATAATTAGGGGCGCACAGCTGTGCGCCCCTACCAGACGTGTATTGCTCCAATTGAAAACCGCTATCATCATCTGGAGATGCAAAAATGTAGGGTGCGTTAGTTACTAACGCACCCTACAGATAAATACAAAGAATTGACAAATGACTATTCAGCCAAATTTGATGTCTGAGTCACGGCTAACTGAGGTGCAGCCAGCAGGCGAGAATATAGAGGAGTCTTGGGCTGCTGTGCTACCACGGTAGACAGGGCGGTACGTACTTGGCTTGCGACTGCTACCGTCTTGACATCAAAAGTTTGAGTGGCAATTTTGGGATACAAACCAATACCGACGATGGGAACTAGCAGACACATGGCGATCGCAACTTCTCTCGGTCTAGCATCGCCTAAATATGACTCGAATGCCAATTCCTGATTTTCTTTTCCATAGAAGACTTGCCGCAACATGGACAGCAAGTAAATCGGAGTCAGAATTAAACCAACAGCGGCGAGGAAGATGACGACGGTTTTAAACGCAGAACTGTAAGCGTCACTGGTGGTGATGCCGAGGAATATCGTCAACTCACCCACAAATCCGCTCATTCCGGGTAAAGCTAAAGAAGCCATTGAAGCGGCAGTGAATAAAGCAAAGACTTTGGGCATTGCTTTCGCCATCCCCCCCATCTTTTCCATGATTAAAGTATGGGTGCGATCGTAAGCTACTCCCGATAGGAAGAATAAACAAGCGGCAATTAAACCGTGGGAAACCATTTGCAATACTGCGCCGCCAATGCCTAAATCAGTGTAGGAAGCAATCCCAATCAGGACAAAACCCATGTGGGCTATGGAAGAATAAGCGAGTCGCCGCTTGAGATTACCTTGACCGAAGGCAGCAAAAGCACCGTAAATAATGTTAACTATTCCCAATATTGCCAAGACTGGTGCAAAGTAAACGTGAGCATCGGGTAGTAGTTCGATATTAAAGCGGATGAGCGCATAACCACCCATCTTTAGCAATACCCCAGCCAAAATCATTGAGATGGGGGCAGATGCTTCACTGTGAGCATCTGGTAGCCAAGTGTGCAGGGGAAATACTGGCAATTTAACAGCGAAGGCGATAAAGAATCCCGCATAGGCTAGCATTGCCAAGACTTTAGGATAGTGTTTCAGCCCCAGGGCAGTCAAATCGAAGGTGACTGTATCCCCGTAAAAAGCCATTGCTAAACCAGATATCAGAATAAATATAGAAGCAGCAGCAGTATACAGAATAAACTTAGTGGCAGCGTAGCGCCGCTTTTGTCCTCCCCAAATGGAGATCAGCAAGTATACAGGGACTAGCTCGATTTCCCACATTAAGAAGAACATCAATACATCTTGGGCAACAAACACGCCAATTTGGGCGCTGTACATGACCAAGATTAGGAAGTAGAACAAGCGTGGCTTGTTTGTCACGTTCCACGCTGCCAATGTTGCCATCGTGGTGATAAAACCTGCTAGCAACACTAGAGGCATGGATAAACCGTCAACGGCAACCGACCAGTTTAAACCAATCTGGGGAATCCAAGCATAGCTTTCGACGAGTTGATATGTAGAGTTTTGTAAATCAAAATGCTGCCAAAAGGCATAGAGCATGATGCAGAAATCTGCAATCCCGACTCCGAGAGCATACCAGCGAACAATGCCTTTAGAGTCTGGAATCAAAGGAATGGCTAGGCTGGCTACTAGCGGTAGTAGGGTGATGATGCTTAGCCAAGGGACTTGTTCGGGAAACATGGCTGGGAATAAATACTTACTATCTATGGCTTCTATTTTATTAAGTTAAGTAAAGATTTGCAAAGGTAATTTTACCTGCTTTGCTAAAAATTTTAACTTTTACAGTAAAAATACTTACAACACATTGCAGTATAAAAAACTACTTATACAATATGGTAGTACTGAGAAATACTATCATTGAGCAACTCGCACGCCAGAAGCAGCGATAAAGAAAAATCACCATGTTGCTCTTCGCTACATTTACACTGAGTAGTCTTCAGTATTACACGCAAATAAAAGTCTATAAATAGGTTATTCAACAGAAATAAAATGATATTTTTTATACTGTAATTTTTCCTTGATAAATAAAATTTTAGACAGTTACACAAAATATTTAAAGTAACTTTGAACACAGTTTATCTACTGAGCAAATAAGTCATCGATTTGCTAAAACAAAGCAATTTTAGTCGGCGAACGAAATCACTTGTTCTTACTCGTCAAATTTAGAATCTTCCTATTTTTTAAAAAACTTTTTATACTACTCTTTAAATCAGAAAAAATTTGATAGCTAGGTCGAGTCAGGAAGTAAATCTCAGCTCAGATCGATCGCGGATTGACTACTTTTACCTTAAATAAAATGGTCGAGATTGCTAAAAGTTTTTCTGACAATAATTTATTTTAATTAAGGTTATTGTATCTATGAGTATTCTCAGGCAGGCTAAGGATCTTGCTAAACTAGCTCTTCCTAAACCCTTAGTCAATCAAATTCAAAGCTGGTTAGCTCTGATATCTGTCACTAGAAGGAAGGGTTTCAGCTTTTATCTAAACTCTCCCGATCGCTTCGTATTAGAAGATGCAATTATTCCCTACATCGTCAAATGTAATGAATTTCACAAAATCCTATTTGTTGGTAGCGACTGGTACACTAAACCGTACAATCGCTATTTCAAAAATAAAGAGTACTGGACGATTGAAATTAATCCGAACAGAAAAAAATTCGGTTCTAAACGACACGTTGTTGACTCGCTATTAAACTTAAGCCAGCATTTTGCCCCTGGTTACTTTGACTTAATAGTTTATAACGGTGTCTTCGGACATGGGATTGATAGTAAAGAAGCAACAGAGATATCGTTTCAGCAATGTTTTCAATGCTTGCGTCCAGGCGGAATGTTAGTGTTTGGCTGGAATGATGTTACCAGACACAAACCTTTCCCTGTGATTGAAGAATGTCAAAACTTGCGACAGTTTGAACCCGTTGTTTTCAGTCCCCTCGCTACTAGCCAGTATCTTGTCGCTGAGAGTAGCGATCGCCATGTATTTAATTTTTATCAGAAGCCTTTGCCTGTAGTTGTAGAGATGCATTACGATACACCCCTACAATCTATATCTAAACCACCTGTATCTAAACTACGCGATTCACAATCGTCCACACGTCTCCATCAGAACGGACATGAGGGACTGAAATCGTTTGAAAGCCAGTGATAAACGGTTTGTAGTAAACTTGCCAATAACTCGGACTGATTCGATCTGCGATCGCTTTAAGCGCGCGGATTTCTTCGGCTAATTCTCCTGCAAGTTCGTTGATTCGATCGGCGTGAACTTTAGCTTGCGTTCTCCCTTCCTCGACGTGTTGCTCGATCGATTGATATTGCGATCGCACCTGCAAGGCGCTGAATTCGGCGCGTTTTTGTCGCAGTTGCGCCGTCAAAGCTGCTAAGCTTTCTAGTAGCTGTGCTAAGCTATCGTTTGTTGTTTGCGCCTGGGTAGAGCTACTTTCTGGTGACTCAGCGCTGAGGGAGGCGCATTCTTGCTGTAAAGCCGCAATTTGTGCGCGAATTGCCTCAATCTCTGCTTGGTTTGGTTGCATTGTATTGGTATACCAAATTCTTTGGATCTCTTATCTAGCTTGCCAGTCTTCTAGAAGCGATCGCAAATACAATAAGTATTACGTCCTTGCTGTTTGGCACAATAGAGAGCGCGATCGGCAGCAGCGATCAATTTTTCAGTTGACATTTCCCGATGCGGAAGTTGACTGCTAATTCCTAAAGACACAGTGACGTATGCACTGACTTCAGACTGAGAATGGAGAATCTGAAGCTGTTCGATCTCTGCTTGAATGCGTTCGGCGACTCGAATTGCACCTTCAGTATTGGTATTTGGCAAAATAATTCCGAATTCTTCACCACCATATCTTGCGACTAAATCTGCCGGACGTGTCACAGCACGCATCAACGCTTTGGCAATGCTTTGTAAACAAATATCTCCAGCGATATGACCGTAGCAATCGTTGTATTTTTTAAAGTAATCGACATCGCACAAAATTAAAGCTAGCGGTGCTTGCTCCCGTGCTAGTCGCCGCCACTCTCTCTCGATACAAGTATCAAATTGGCGACGATTAGCAATTTGGGTCAAGCTATCTATATAGATGAGATTTTGTAATTCCTGATTGGCTTTTTGCAGCGCGATCGCTTGTTCCGTTACTGTGCGCGTTAAAAAGCTCAATTGTAAATGTACTGACACTCTGGCGATAACTTCTGCTTCGTAAAATGGTTTTGTAATATAGTCTACTGCTCCGACAGCAAAACCTTTAATTTTAGCCTGCGGATCGGCTAAAGCAGTGATAAAAATAATGGGGATTTTTTGCGTGGCTGGATTTGCTTTGAGTATGCTACAGGTTTCAAATCCATCCAGTGCTTCCATCTGGACATCTAATAATATGAGATCTGGTGGCTCGCAATTTACCAGCTCGATCGCGCTTTCACCATCTATTGCAACTCTAATGTTAAATCCTGCACTTTTTAGCGTACGCGATAAGACTGACAAGTTTGTGGGGTTGTCATCCACAATTAATATCAGTCCGTTATTTAGAGCTTTCATTAAATTATTATAAGATTAAATTTAAAAATAGAGCTACTATTGAAAAAATAAACTTAAACGCAGATTTAAGCTGGGGTGATACAAATGAACATTGATGATTTATTTGTAGTTTATGCGTTAAGCGATCGGATTAATATTTAATATAGCAGTCATAAATATTTTGCGAACAACAGATAATTGTCTGTTGTTCGCATCTATCATTTCTATGGCGGCATAGAAGCCTATTTTACGTCCATAAATCAAATATAGCAATTCTCAATTGCGTGTATGACATTTGTAGGGACGCACGGCTGTGCGCCCCTACAGAACGTGTGCTTTACCCAATTGAAAACCGCTATAATAATGCTATAATAAAAAGCTATATCTCATCATTGCTTCAATTTTTTATGTATTTTTGCAGTTTTTCTCGTAGTTGTTTAACCTGAAAGTTTTCGGTTAACTGAATAATTTCTTGAGCAAAATATAGATATCGATCGCTTAACTTTTCTAATTGATAGGCTACGGTTAAAATATTATCCAGATCGCCTTTTCTGACGAGTTCGTATAGTTGAGTCAAGATTTCATCTGGAGGCAGCTCGGTTTGATGAGGCTGGCTAGCATAATCTTGAATTGATGAGACTATTTGATTTTCTTGTTGTTCGTAAATCCAAGTTAAATTTAAATGCGATCGCAACATTTCTAATAAAATTTCTGCTTGTATTGGTTTGGGTAAAAATTCATCGGCTCCAGCAGCTAAACTACGGTATTGATTAGTTTCAAATACACTAGCAGAAGAGGCGATCGCGACAATTCCAGAAAGTTGCTCTGAGACGCGAATTTTCTGTAACAGTTCAAAGCCGTTCATCAGTGGCATTACTAAGTCAGTAATAATGAGATCGGGATGAAATTTATACGCTTTTTCTAAACCTTCTCGACCGTTTTCAGCCTCTACTAGTTCAAATCCAATTGGCTCTAAAAGACTGACAATAACAGAACGATTCTCCCAGCGATCGTCAACTACTAAAATTTTCTGCTTATTGCCATGAAAACCAACAATCTTACCTTGAGACCTTAGCCTAGCTATGTCCAACCATCTTGTAGTTTCAGTCACTTCTAGATCGAACCAAAAAATACTACCTTTTCCTATTTGACTAGATACCTGAATGGTACTTTTCATCAAAGAAACAATTTTCTGGGTAATTGCTAGTCCTAAACCACTTCCTTGCGCTTGGTATTTATTATCTCCCACTTGCTCGAAGGGTAAAAAAATCTTTGTTAATTGTTCGGCTGTCATGCCTACACCAGTATCCTCGATTTGAAACCTTACCTGATAATTTAAATTTTCGAGTTTTCGGCTTTTAACTGTAAATTTAACTTCCCCGCGCTCTGTAAATTTAATTGCATTGCCGAGCAAGTTAATTAATACCTGGCGCAAACGCTTCTCATCAGCGTAAATCCCAGAAGGTATTTCGCTTTCCGCACTATAAACGAAAGCAATTTTCTTTTGCTCGGCACGAACGCTACAAATTTCTACTACCCCTTGTAGAAAAGCAGGAAAATGAAATTCAATGGGATAAAGTTCCATCTTGCGCGCTTCAATTTTTGAAAGATCGAGAATCTCATTAATTAGGGTAAGGAGATGATTGCCACACTGAGAGATAATACTAATTCCTTTATGTTCTTGCTCTGTAATTCTTGAAGAACGCTGGAGAATTTGAGCGTAACCTAAAATCCCATTTAAGGGAGTCCGTAGTTCATGGCTCATATTAGCCAGAAATTCGCTTTTGGCTTGATTCGCAGCATCAGCAGCTTCTTTTGCTAATTGCAGTTGGAGAGTACGTTCGCTCACGCGCTGTTCTAATGCTTGATTTGTCGTTTCTAAAGCTGCAAAAGATTCTCTTAATTGTCCTGCCATTTGGTGAAAGGACTTAGCTAAAATATCGAGTTCTTGAATACCTTTAACTGTGATTGTTTGCGTTAAATTTCCAGCAGCAATTTCCTGACTGGCTCGACTCAGCTTTAAAATTGGTTGAGTAATCCAACGAGAAGTATAAACACCAATTACTGTAGCGATCGCTAATGCTCCCAAACAGAGCAATATTGTAGTACGGGTGTTGGCGTTAATTTGTGCCATGAAATCAGATTCAGGTACGACAACAACCACTAACCAGTCCAAACCGTATTTATCTCGCCACGGTGTCAGTTGGACGAACTGGCGTTTTCCTGCCAGCATATACTCTAGCTGTTGGCTATGTTGAATTTGTTTTAAGCTGTCAAACTTAGTTTGTAAATATTGTGCTGTAGATTGAATTAAGCGATCGCGACTGTTGAGAAAATTAAGCCGCTGTGCTTTACCATTCACAATTGTATATGGCGGTTCAGGACTCGAACTTCCTACAGCTAATCCATTCCGTTCGACAATAAAAATTTTTCCCGACTGACTCACTTGTATGTGGCGCAAGAAATCACCAATCTGTGTGAGGCGCAGATCGGCGCTAATAACTCCTAGCAATGCTTTATTTTTGTTGTAAATCGGGTAGCCAGCCGCAACCGATAAAATATCTGGATCTTCATCCCAAGCGTAAACCTGACTCCAAGTTGGTTTACCTGCTCGCGCCGTATCTTGAAAAACAGACTCCGATCGCGGATCGTAATCTGGCAAGCTCTTAATTAACTTAGTACGATTGCCACGACTATCTGTAGCATATATATAATCTTTTCTTTTAGTAGCTGAAGAGACTTCATCAATTACAGCCTCTTGGGGATTTTTGTAATAGCCAGCTGCGGCAAATTCACCTTTTACTGTTGCGTAAGAAATATAGCCAACATTAAACACCTGTAACTGTTTCCAGAAGTAATGTCCTAGTTTAGGATAGTTTTGCAAGTCCAAATGTCCTAGTTCTACCGCATCGGCATTGATTTGATTAATTTGATGTGGAGTGGCTAGATAAGCGTTAAGGTGTTCGTTAACAAGTCGGCTAGCTTTTGTCATTAGCTGATTAGCTAGGTCGTTTATCGTCTGCTGGCTATTTCGGAAGGAGAAATACCCTACTAGTCCCACAGCAGCAAAGATTTGTAGCACAAACGGCACGACTAGAATCAGGCGTAGTGGTAGCTTTTTAGAATCGGTAGTAACGGAATTCCGCATAGTTTACAACTTTCATAGATGAAAGATTCTTCTATTGACAATAAAATTATTCTACGAAAATAAATAAATCACTGCTTACGAGCGATCTATATAAAGCCTTATTCATAAACCTATTTGGCTACATAACTGAGAAATTTTCACTTGCTTTTAATATTTGCAGCTATAGCAGTCCTATTTGATTCATGAACGCGGAGCAGGAGAAGCCTGCTTTACAAATCATTTAGAACTGCTATAGAAGTTGAAGTCATCTAGCAATTTAATTAGGAGCTTATCTAACATCATGTTCAATAATGAACACCAAATTAAGTAAAATATGCCACACTAAAAAAAGTAAAATGTAATACTAAAAAGATCGATTGACGAGCGCGTTTGTAAATCTAGACAACTAAGTGTGGCGATCGATCTCTTTTCTGTGATGCATAAATTTTAGATAATTGAAAAAATTGTTTACAAAATAGCTCAAATCAGTTAAAATCTGCGCCAACCAGATAATTCTTTATGGCGTGACTTATGAAGTTATCTAAATTAGCCTTATTTGCCTGTCCTACGCTGATGGCATTAATACTTATAGCTCCCGATTCAGCTCAGGCTAGAGAAATTGTGACTCAACCTAACGATACCTCAAAATCGGTATCTCCTCCCTTAGTTGACATAGTATTCGATCGCCCAACTCCTAAACCTTTTACCAATGTTACAGAAAATCCATCAAAAGATGAAGTTCCTACTTTAGATTTCACTGATGAAGAGTCGCAGGCTGCAATTCAAAGATATGGTTGTGACTGTTCTAGTTGTATCGTTGCAGTTCAGCAATTACAAGGTAAGCTACCGCTTTGACAGTGTAGAGACGTTACATGTAACGTCTCTATATTTTTAAATTCGTTTGTTCGATTGTTTGAATTGACCTAAGATCGAAAGAGAACGATTTGCTACTGCTGGCTGGGTTAAAATGCCCTGGGAAGGGCTGAATAATAGTGCTAATATAAATAACCCTGAAACTACTAAGACAATCGCCGCACCAGAAGGAACATTGAAATAGTAACTAAAATACATTCCAGTGACACTACTAAAAATTCCAATAATCGATCCAAAAATCATCATTTGATGTAATTCTTTCACGAGTAAGTAAGCTGTAGCTCCAGGTCCAATTAAAAGCGAAACTACTAACACTATACCTACTGCTTGCATACTCGCAATAATTGTTAAGGTAATAGCAGATGTTAAGCCTAAGTGAATTAAAGTGACTGGTAGACCGACAGCTTGAGCGCCCAAGGGATCGAAAGTATAGAATAATAGTTCCTTGTAAAATAGCTTAACTAATAGCAATATGATGATGGCGATCGCGAAAGTTTTCCATACATCGATTGTGGTGACTCCTAAAAGATCGCCAAAGAGAAATTGATGTAAGTCTAGTTTACTTTTGAGTATGGTAATTAGTGTAATTCCTAATGCCAAAAAGCCCGAAAAAACCAAAGCCATTGCTACATCAACTTTGATTCGAGACTGAGACTGAATCCAAGAGATGACAAACGTGCTGAGCGTACCGGAAATAAATGCACCGACAAATATATCAATTCCTAGAAAAAATGCGATCGCTAGTCCTGGTAACACTGCATGAGCGATAACATCTCCTAATAAACCCATCCGTTGTACGATTAAGTAAGTGCCGATAACCGAGCAAAGTATACCTAGTAAAATTGCTGTTACTAGCGCTAAACGCATAAATTCAAAATTTAGCGGTTCGAGTAATAAGTTAGTCATTTGTCATTTATTATTTGTTATTTGTTCGTGAGAGCTACTAATTCCGAATTCCGAATTCCGAATTCCGAATTAACAAAATGCTGTCACCGTAGGCGCGTTGGATGTTGGCTGTTGTCGTGACTTCTTTGAGAGAACCGTTGGCGATTAACTGACGATTTAATAATAAGAGCCGATCGCATTTGATTAATGTTGTGGCGAGATCGTGGGTAATAACTAATAGAGTTTTACCTTGCAATTTTAATTCGGAAAATACATCAAACATAATTGTTTCGGTTTTCTTGTCGATACCAACAAATGGCTCGTCAAAAAAGAATAATTCTGCTTCCTGTGCTAGCGATCGCGCTAAGAAGACTCGCTGCTGTTGTCCGCCGGATAACTCGCCAATTTGTCTGTGACGCAGTTCCCACATCCCAACTCGATCTATAGCAGTAGCGACAATTTGCTTAGATTGACGATTGGGTTCGCGCCACCATCCCGTCTGTCTCGTTCGTGCCATCATGACAACGTTCCACACGGTCACGGGATAATCCCAGTCAATTTGCGTGCGTTGAGGGACGTATGCTACTGCATTCAGCTGTTGTTGTAAGGCGCGATCGCGATACTTTACCACTCCACTTACAGCTGGTACTAAACCCAACATTGCCTTGACCATCGTGCTTTTACCCGCACCATTAGGACCGATCGCGCCAACGATTTGTCCTGGTTGCAGGCGAAAACTGACATCTTCAACAGCAGATACACCTCGATAGCTGACGGTTAAATGTTGGACTTCTAACATACGCCTTCTTATAGCACAATGATAATCATTATCACCCAAGCTCGAAAAGAAGATGTTAAAGTTGTCTGTCAAATCTATAGCGACCTTTGCGATCGCACTTGGTCTAGCTGGATTGAATCTTAAAGGGGATGAGGCGATCGCGCAGAAAAATAACTTACCACTTGTAGTTGCAACTAACAGCGTTACCTGCGGATTAACTCAAGAAATCGCGGCAAACACCATAGACTTAAAATGTTTAATCGAGCCTGGTGCTGACCCTCACTTATATCAACCGAAACCAGAAGATAGCAAAGCGATCGAGCAAGCGCAATTAATTTTGTATGGTGGTTACAACTTTGAGTCTGGTCTCATTAAACTAATCAAAGCCACCTCTAACCCCGTACCTAAAGTAGCAGTGCATGAGATTGGCGTTCCCAAACCCCAACAACTTGAGGAAGACGGACAAACCGTTACCGATCCGCACGTCTGGCATAATGCCCAAAACGGTATTCGCATCGCCAATGCGATCGCTGACTCCTTGTCAAAAGCATTTCCGAATAACACCGCAAAATATACCAGCAATACCAAACAACTGACGGGTGAACTCAAACAGATCGATACTTGGATTAAATCCCAGATTCAGACAATTCCACCTGGACAGCGTAAATTAGTCACCACCCACGATGCAATGGGTTACTATGCAAATGCTTATGGAATTCCAATTGAAGGAGCCTTACAAGGGATTAGCACTGAAGAAAGACCTACAGCTGCCAGGGTAGCAGAACTCGTCAAAGATATCAGAAAATCTGGCGTTCCGACAATATTTGCCGAAAAGACAGTTAATCCGCAACTGATTGAAGCTGTAGCAAGGGAAGCAAAAGTCAAAGTTGCAGATAGAGAACTCTACGCTGATGGATTAGGAGAACCAGGCACAGACGGCGATACTTACCCAAAGATGCTAGTTGCCAATACCCGCACGATTGTCGAGGGATTAGGGGGTAGTTATGCGGCATTTGAGTCCGCGCCGTAGTTTCGGGAGTCGGTAGGGGCGCACAGCAGTGCGCCCGTACGGGAGAGTCGCAATTCACAATTCAAAATTGGGACAAGGGAGTGTCAACTGCCAACCAACAACCAACAACCTTCAAACAATAAATTTCTTGACATTTCCAAAAAAATATGGTTATCTCTAGTAGACTTTTGGCGAATAAAGCTCAGAAGGAGGTTGGGGCGTGTTTTATCGTTGTGCCGTGTTGGGAATTTTAGGGTTGTTGGCTAGTAACGTACCTGCTTACGGTCAAAGCTGTGAATCGTTAAATGCGATCGGGGGTGATGGGACGCAGGTAAGAAAAATTGTTTCCGCACCAGGAATGCTGATCTCTCGGAATAACTACAATACCGATTTTGGCGTACCGGGTGGTGCTACGTTCGATCGCTTTGTCATCGATCTGATGCCAGAACAGACTGCTAAGTACAACATATCGGTTTACCTGAAATATAGCGATGGTACGAAGGATCAGTTCTATCGCAATTCTTCGGTGAGGCTGCTAGAAGGTCAACCGCTAAAAATTGCAGCTATTCCCCGTCGTGACAATCAACCCTATCAGGTCAATGTGAGAGTTGGAGATATCAGCACTACAGGTCATAAATATTCGGTTTCTGTAGCTGGTTGTGTGGTAGAAGAGGAATTTGGAGATGCAGGCACTTCCGAAAGAGCGAACGATCTCGACAGAACGGAAAATACAGAACTTCCCCCTAGTTTGGAAGATCCTAACCGAGTCGAAAATACCGAACTCCCAATAACTCTAGAAGATCCTAACCAACTGCATTAGGGTGTAGTATCCTACGTTCCACACCCCATACCCTCATAGCGTTGCTGCTAGTTCCTTGAGGCGATCGCTACCATTGCGGAAGATCGACCAACCATCACCTACGAGTACGGTTTCAATACTATCGATCGCAGCAATGCGGCGGACTGAGGCTACAGCATCCGCTTTGTGACTGAGCTTATTATCGGGCAAAATTGTCAGGCTACCAGCTTTGGGGGCGCGAATTAAGTCACCTGTAATTAAAGTTTTACCTTCAATTAACAGTGCCAATTCTCCAAGAGTTTTGGAACCAGATAAAGCAAAAACTTGTAACCCTGAGACTAACTCATCCCCATCCATCAACCAGCAGTCGCACGCAATGGGGAAGGTTTCTTTCTCACCTAATGGGGCAGCAATTTTCGCTCCGGTGACATGGGCGATCCCTTTAGCTGCTCTGATATGGTCGGAATTCGTGATAATAATCCAAGCTGCACCACCAAAAGAATTGAGGCGATCGAAATCGTAGTTTGATAATGCTAAAGGATCGATGAGGATATTACCTTTGGGGCGAATCCAAATGTAGCTATTGAAATCCATGTTTCGATCGCGGTCGAAAATCGACCATGTATACATATCTGGGCGATGCAACGATTTCATAAGCCATTCTCGATTGCTAACACTGATATTATTGGCAACTGAATTTAAGCTTAGGTTATCCTACCAGGGGAAAAGCAGCCGCGATCGCCCAACTGAAAAATAGAGAACATCCAATTGCATAAGCCCAAACATCTTTGACAGAGGCAGATGCGATCGCGAACATTGCCAAAAATAAGGGGAAGATAGGCAATAAGAGGAAGATAAAACCAATTTGGGGCAGCATTTGGATTGTTGCCAACAGTCCTATGACTAAGACTAAACTTTGTCCCAACCACCAAATAAATCGCGATTTAAGGCTACTTTGTCTTTGGGCAATACCGGAAGCAAGCAGCCAGGGAAAACACAGCAACGATAACCACAGCCACAGTTGCAAGCGAACGGGAACCAACCACCACTGTAACCAGACTACCTGCGCCATCGCCCCAAAAGCAACCCAAAGCAGGAGAAACAGCCCCAAACCCAATCCCAATCCTGCTGGAGTCAAACGCGGTAAACGCAAGTTAGCCAACAGCCAGACGATACCAGCCGCATAAAACCAAATTCCCAACGCACCACCTACTAACACGCCACCTAAGCTGGCAATGTCTGTGTTGCGGTTTAGTAATGCGAGTATGCCAATTGCCCCTAAAGGACTCAAGATTAAACCAATCCAACTTTTAAGGCGATCGCTTTTACTTACAGTGTCAGAATTGTGAACCTGAATTGCTGCTTGAAACAGCAGATCTGATACTCCTCTTGCAGGAAAGCGCTGCCAGATTCTCGGTGGCTGACGTAGTGTTGGCTCGCTTGAGATCGTAGGAGCAACAGCGCCTAAGATGAGAAGCCACGCAAATAGATGTACGCCATACCAAGTCATGCGATTATCTATATAATTGCTGGAATTTTGAATACCAAAACTGCGATCGAGCCAGGTTTTAGCTGCTTGGTGGCTAGCTTGGCGAAAAAGAATAGTAATATGTTCGGCATTGGGGATAATAACGAGCGATCGCCCTTGACTTTCTCCCCCTGCTTGTTGTAGTAATTGCTGGGCAGTGGCAACAAAACGCGGTTCCCAATTTCCTGCCTGTAGTTGCAAGTTAGCGGGAACTTGGGGTGTAACTGCGGCTCTAGTAGGAGAGATCGCCACAGTTGCAGTAAAGCGATCGCTTTGTTGAATTGCTGCTGTCATCGCCGCACCGCTACCCATCGAATGTCCCAATACAGCGACTCGTTGCGGATCGACTCTAGGCTGAGCGAGTAAAGCTTTGTATGCAGTATCGAGATCGGCTTGGAGTGACGATCGTGCCAAGGGTTTGCTATTAGCTCCATGCCCGCTAAAATCCCACAACATCACCGCATAGCCTGCATGAGCCAGCGTGTAGGCATAACCCAACATTAATTGCTTAGAGCCTGCAAAACCGTGAGCTATCAGTACTCCTGGTATTTTTGGCGATCGCACTGGTGCGACATACAGCATTGGTATGCCATCTCTAGAGAGGGATTGTACGATTAGCCCAGTTCTTACAGCCGCAATTTGCCACCAGGAAAGTACGATGAGGAGTAAAGCAATAATAAATAGAAATAAGCGTTGGCGAGTCACAATAATCGGGAGTCGTAGGGGCGGGTTCACTCAGAATATTAGTTGAGAAAAGAGTTTTTTGGTGAACCCGCCCGTACGGGAGTGGGATAGAAAAATTCACTACCGATTACTCAGCCTACAATAATGGAGCAATTTTATGGCGATAACAATTCGCGCCAGATTGACGCAAAGGATTTTATCTCCGTGGTAGAAGCTTCGATATTTTAATATGGAAGGACGAATTGGAGTGCGAATCCTGATGAATTCTCAACTATTGTCTTCAGCGATTTCACAACCCTTGTCAGAACAGCGTGTAGTGCTGGAGGGCGTAAGTTGGCAGCAGTATGAATTGTTGCTAGCAACCTTGGGCGATGATTTTCCAGGGTTGCGGTTGAGCTATTTGGAAGGAACTCTAGAAATTATGACCACCTCTTCACTGCACGAAGAACTCAAAAAAACGATTGGGATGTTAATGGAGGCGTACTTTCAGGAGTCGCGCATCCGCTTTCATGCAATCGGCTCGGCAACATTTCGTAAGGTGGCGAAACAGCGCGGATTGGAGCCAGATGAGTGCTATTGCTTGGGGCAGAAAAAGGAGTTTCCCGATCTAGCGATTGAGGTTGTATTGAGTAGTGGCATGGTGGATAAGCTAGAGATTTATCGCGGGTTGAGGGTAACGGAAGTGTGGGTTTGGGAAAGCGGGCAATTTACGATTTATCATCTACGCGCTGAGGAATACGAGCGAATTACAACAAGCGAGTTATTGCCGGATTGTGACACGGGGTTATTAGCAAACTATGTGAAACCAGAGGAACAGTTTGATGCGGTGATGGCGTTTCGAGAGCAACTAAGAACGCGATCGCCAGGATGAATCAGCGCGATCGCTATTTGCGTAGACGACGGATGAGACAAAAATCGAATTTTGTTCTAAAGGCTGCTGCAAAGTAGCTGTGACTGCGAAAGCTGTTTGCATGGCGATCGCCCGTGATGGATGTAAAGAACTATTATTCTCTGTTACAGATACTAAAACTCCCACGAAACTGTACCCAGCACTGTAAACGGCGCACCAGGGAAAACATTTGAGCCTAAGCTACCTTCAAAATAATCGATATCGAACAGATTTCTAAAATTGAGGGCAGCACGGAAGCGATCGCGATTGTAAAAAATTGCAGCATCTGTCCGCAAATAGCTAGGAACTTGAAAGCTATTGTCTAAATCCCCTTGCCGTTCGCCGACATAAAACAAGCCCAAGCCAAACCCTAACCCTTGTAATGTACCCTGCTGAATTTCATAACTTGTCCACAGATTAAAGGCATTTTCAGGAACGTTATCTAAACGATTACCCACGGGAAGCGTGTTGTCTTCGGTAATTTGGGCATCGGTGTAAGCATAACTTGCGATAATGTTCCATCCAGGGAGAATTTCGCCTGCAATTCTGAGTTCAACACCTCGGCTGCGCTGCTCCCCTGTTTGAATCTGAAACTCTAGATTATCTGGGTCTTCCGTTGTGACATTAGTGCGGGTCAGGTGATAAAGTGCCAGAGTTGCTGAAAGTTGCTCGCTCACGTCTGCTTTGAGCCCAATTTCATATTGAGTCCCGCCCTCTGGTTCAAATGCGCCACCACCAAAGGCAGTGCCTTGAACTGGAAGAAACGATTTGCTATTGCTAGCATAGAGTGAAATCGGTTGAATCGGCTGATAAACAAGCCCGACACGGGGACTGAACGCATCCCCCGATGCACTGTCGATATCGCTTTGAAAACGAAAGTCTTGTTCAAATAGATCGAATCGCCCGCCCAACAATAACTTGAGATTTTCTGTTAGTGTTACCAGATTTTGAACATAAATCCCCAGAGTTCTTGTTAGTTGATCTCCATCAAAAGCGTCGATGGATGATTCAGTAGCACGCCCGTACACAGGGTCAAATATGTCTAACGTTGTTGGGATAATGCTAGGTCGGTCAAATGCTAAGAATGAGCTGCTCAAATCGATTCCCAGGAGTAGCTCGTGGTTAATTGACCCAGTTGAAAATTTGCCCGTCAGGTAAGTAGCTAGGTCGTAGTCTTCGTAATCAACTGTGTTGTCGATCGCCTGACGATTTAAGGTTCGATTATCGTCGGCAAGACCATCTTCAGTAAGAATATAGAACTCATTTCCAGGTTCATTGCTTTGAATTCTTGCCGAGAAAACATTTTGTAATGCCCAGTTGTCGCTGAATTGATGTTCTAACCGATAGCCTACTCTGGTAATAGTGTTATTAATAGTACCGTCAGGTTCTCCAGTGAAGCGATCGCGCGGGATTTCACCATTTGGATTAGGAAGTACTGTACCCACTGCTGGCAAGCCTTGGTAACTAACAATGCTTCTTTCTGTGTATTCGCCTTCTAAGGTTAAGCGAGTTCGCTCTCCAATATCCACACTTACGACAGGCGAAATAGTGAAGATACTGGCTTCAATAAGATCGATGAAGCTGCCTCGATTCTGGTAGCCGACATTGAGACGATATAACAGTGTTTTGGAGTCGTTTAATGGTCCCGATAGATCGATCGCACCCTCATAGAAGTCATAATTGCCAATGGTGGCATCAATAGCATAGAAAGGATCGCGTAAGGGTTGTTTCGTCAGTATGTTGATAGTTCCGCCTGGATTGGCGTTTCCATAAAGCACAGAAGCTGGACCTAAGAGTGCTTCGATTCTTTCGATATTGGGGGTAAAATCCCTAAGTATATCTCCACCTTCCCTTAATCCATTTCTGAGAAAATTACCACCACTACGGCTTGACGTACCAAAGCCTCGAATAATGTACCCAGCTTCGCTGAAACTGTCTGGACCACTATTTGTAGTTACCCCACTTACGTTTCTCAAGGCTTCATCTAGGGTATTAACATTCTGGTCGCGCAATACTTCCTGGGGTACAACCTGGATTGATTGGGGAATGTCACGCAATGGTGTATCGGTTCGAGTTCCTACGCTGGTATTCGGTACGCGATAGCCCTCTTCCCGCTCATCCGTCACCACAATTTCCATTTCCTCGTCCCCTTGTGCGGTTCCATCTGGCGCGGGTGCTTGTGGTGCAGGGATTTCCTCTTGTACTTCTGGTGTAGATTCTCCTGGTTGAGTCGGAGTTTGAGGCAGCGCGGTTTCTCCTTCTGGTGGCGCTGACTGAGGTATTTGGGCTGTGGGAACAGTAGGAGTAGTTAAACTGAAAACGGTATTGCCATTACTCTGCCTGACCTTTGCTACTGGTATACCTTCAGAGCCGATCGCACTTATCCTAATCCCATTTGCTCCCTGCTGGGTAACGCTGACAACGGTAATTCCTGCAATGGGGTTGTCCTGACGAAAGCTTCCTTCTGGTAGAGCTAGACGAGCATTGACAATGTTAGCTACATATGTTCTCCCGTAGCCAGAAGTTACAATCGATAGCGGTTGCTTGCTAGTAGTTTCTAATAACACTTCCAAACCGCTAGCAGTTTGGTTAAGTCGTACCCCTGTAATCTCGATTGGCGTTGAAGTTTGAGCCAGCCAGTCTTTAACAGTTGTTGCCGGACGTTGCAAATCTTGGAGTCGGGATTCAGTTTTAACTTCAGCCGCTCGACTCGGCAATATTCCCAGCAAGCTCAACGCTATAGAGGCGATCGCCCATACGCAAATCCTTGACGACTTCCAGCCACTCATATTCACTCCTGACACCAGTTGATGAAGCTTTATTGCCAATCACTCTTAATTGCAATCAGTGTCAGTGTAGAGAAGTATCAATAGATGCGTCTATCCAAAAACCGTCTGACGATCCCAAAACCGCCATACTGTTCCAATTAATTTTGAGCAAATGCAAATATCTGCTCTGCTGCGAGCGCAAATGCGGGAATCACCGTCGATTCAATTCGATTTTCACCCGCAAATACTTTGTCCTCGTACTGCCCTTCTACCCACTGACATACTGTAATCCGCCGTTCTTGAGGATCGACGATCCAATATTCGGCAATGCCCCGCGCTGCATACTCGGTTCGCTTGTACCGATAATCGCGAGTCCGATTCTCATCACCAGGCGAAACGACTTCAATAATTAGGATCGGCGGTGGCATATCGCGAGTAATGATGTTGCGGGTTTTGCCTTGCAGTGCTGCGTAGCCTTCTTCACTCAGCACGAGCAAATCGGGAAGCCGGACTTTTGCCCCTCGTCCGCTCACTTCAATTTCAACGTCTTTGAGGTTGAGAAGTGCGATCGCAAAATATTTTGCCAATTCAAACATCAAAAGTTTCGCAATCTGGCAGTTCTCATGCGATTCTGTCGGCATTTCTACTAATTCTCCATCCACCAATTCATAGCGCGTGTCCGTGCCATCGTCATAGGCGAGGAATTCTTCAAACGTCAACCGTTTTGAAGTTGTAGAAATGCTCTGATTCATGAGTGCAACCTAAACTTGGTTGTCTCTATCATGCTCCCAAAATTACCTTTTTGCCCAACAAACACTGACTAGGGGTAATGCCGAACTTGCGCTTGAAGGCAGCGGCAAAGCGTCCGAGATGACCGTAGCCAACGCGATGCGCCACTTCTGTCACTGTCATCGATCGCTCCCGTAATAATTGCTCGGCTTGCAATAGGCGTTGCTCGGCTAAATATCCTACTACAGTTGTGCCAAACAGCGATTGAAACCCTCGTTGTAACGTGCGATCGCTCAGTCCCACCGCAGTAGCCAACTCCAACGACGAGGGTGGATTTTCTAATCGTCGCTGCAAAATATCTCGTGCTTCGTAAATACGAGCGATCGTAGTTGGTTTCATTCGGGACGGTGGTTTCGGATTGCCCCGATCCGCCACGATTGGCGCGAGCTGCAACGCCATCAGTTCTAAACTTTTTGCTTGAAGATACAACCGCTTTGCCGCTCCCTCATAGGGACAGTTAATCATCTGCCATGCTACATTCTGAATCGCTGGATTTGTTTTAGGGTAAATTAGCGTTTGCCAATCGTTCCCTTTCACTAAAAAGCTCAGTTCGGCGGGCAACTGCCCATTCTCATCTGGAAAGAAAGTGGTTAACCACTCCGCAGACATTTCGAGATTGATGCCCAGGTATGGCTGAGTGCTGAAACTGGTACTGAAAATCTCCTGTTGCACGCCGCTTCCAGAAATCATAGTGTGTCCATTGCCATATACCCCATCCTGGCTATCGAGAATCACCCCAAAAAGCAGCACCCCAAACTGCAACCCATGATTCGCCTCTGGATGTTTGGTTTGGACAGTTTCACAATACTGATGGCGCTCGATGCGTAGCCAGCACTCTGGATACAGTTCAACAAAGAGGTTGTGTCCTTTGCCTAACTCTTGAGGCATTTCATGTATCTCGATCCCAGAATCGGGGTCAAGCTGAGGTGGGTTGTGCTGCGCGGCTTCAGCCCACAGGTCGTCTTCTTCCTGTGCGGTCAGGGTAAGGGTCATGACAGGTATTGGAGTAACGCTTAATGAAAGAGATTATCAGTAGCAAGGGCGCGATCGCAACTTGTATTCTGTAGATATCGGCTTGTAGATTGGCTTGTAGTGGTTTTGCTACCTAAAATTTCCTTATCATATGAAAATGTTATTAAAGCAAATACTTAGTTTAGTACTGGTGATGCTCGTAGGAATGGCGATCGCCTTTTCTACCCCAGCCTTAGCCGCAGAGACACCAATTGGAGCCAAAATCTTTGAAACTCAATGTGCTGGATGTCACATTAATGGTGGTAATATCGTCAGGCGCGGCAAGAACCTGAAACAAAAAGCCTTGAAAAAATATGGCATGGATTCAATAGAGGCGATCGCCAACATTGTCACCAACGGTCAAGGAAATATGTCAGCTTACAAAGATCGCTTGACAGCAGAGGAAATTCAAGCAGTTTCCGCCTATGTCCTCCAGCAAGCAGAAGCAGGCTGGCGTAAACAGTGACCAGTGACCAGCGATTAGTAACCAGCGATCGGTGACTGGTGGTTAAGGGCGCTTGGTAAGAATGAAGTGTAGCTTGTATCCCCCACGGGGTAGGATGAATTTATAATTCGGAATTTGGAATTTAGAATTAACTGATAACTAACAATTGATAACTGGTCACTGGTCACTGGTCACTGATTAAGTATGGCGATCGCAATCGATTTTGGTACGAGTAACACTTGTATAGCCCGTTGGAATCCCGTGACGCAGCAAGCGGAAACTTTGAGTTTACCAGGCTTATCTCAGCAGTTGGGTCAAAATCCACCTCTGATTCCCAGTTTGGTTTATGTAGAAGATGCGGCAAGCGATCGCGTGTTAATCGGACAGACAGTACGCGATCGCGGTTTGGATTTAACGACTGACCCACGTTTTTTTCGTAGCTTTAAGCGCGGTATTGGTACGGAGATTCAGGGATTTTTGCCTCAACTGGATGGCGAGACGGTTTCGTTTGAACGAGTTGGTAAGTGGTTTTTGAGCCAAATTATTGAGAAATTAGCCACTCAAGCCCCTGAAGACGAGCAATCCTTAGTCTTAACAGTCCCAGTTGATAGTTTTGAAGCTTATCGCTTGTGGCTGGGTGAGATCTGTCGTGCTTTACCTGTGGAACAAGTCCGAATTTTGGACGAACCTACTGCTGCTGCTTTGGGATATGGCATGGCAGAGCGGGATAATTTATTAGTCATTGATTTTGGTGGTGGTACTTTAGATTTATCTCTAGTCCGCTTAGATGGTGGTGGAAATACTGTCAAAAAACAGACGGGGTTTTTGTTGCAATGGGGGAAGAAATCTTTTGCTAAAACATCTGGACAGAAAGTAAAAACTGCCCGTGTTTTAGCAAAAGCAGGACAAAATTTAGGCGGAACTGATATCGATAACTGGATTGTCGATTATTTCGCTCAGGAGCGAGGATTGGCTGTATCTCCTTTAACAACTCGCTTGGCAGAAAGGGTGAAAATTCAACTTTCCGATCGGGTGCAAGCCAGCGAAGTTTATTTTAATGATGAGACGTTTGAGAGTTACGAATTAGAATTAGACCGCGATCGCCTCACGCAGATTTTGACAGAACATCAATTTTTCGAGCAATTAGACGAGTCGATGCAGCAGTTATTACAACAGGCGCGGCGACAGGAGATAGAGGTGACAGAGATCGATGCTGTATTGTTGGTGGGTGGAACAGCACAAATGCCCGCCGTGCAGACTTGGGTACAACAGTATTTTCCCCCAGAAAAAATTCATTGCGATCGCCCGTTTGAAGCGATTGCCCAAGGTGCGTTGCAGATCTGTCAAGGCGTGGAAGTCAAAGATTTTCTCTATCACAGTTACGGTATCCGTTATTGGGATAGACGGAATCAATGTCACAACTGGCATCCAATTATCAATCCTGGGCAACCCTACCCAATGACAAATCCCGTAGAATTGGTTTTGGGCGCATCGTTGGATAATCAGCCCAGTATCGAACTCATTGTTGGAGAACTGGGGGCGGAGACTGGCGGGACGGAAGTTTATTTTGATGGCGATCGCCTGATTACCCGCCGTTTAGATAGTGGAAAAAAACAGGTACAACCCCTCAACGACCGAGATGGGGCGAGGCAAATCGCCCAATTAACTCCACCTGGGTATCCTGGGAGCGATCGGATTAAGGTTTTGTTTCAAGTAGACGCACAGCGCTGCTTGCGAATGACTGTAGAGGACTTACTCACGAATCAAACTTTACTCGAAGATCGAGTCGTAGCAGAGTTGAGCTAGAGTTGTAGAGGCGCTTCGCGCCTCTACAACCAATTAATCGATTGAGACATCATCCCACTTAACGTAGTCTCCCGAATTGCCAGTTCCCGACGTTCCCAGTTCGATGACCGTCCAGTATCTTGAAATCGGGACTTCAATCTCTAAGTATTCCCACCCATTTTTCTTGGTAGAAGTAGCTGAAATTTCGGCATCACCGTTGCGATAGTCGTACCCTAATGCTTTCAGAGTTGCCGATGCCTTACCGTTGACATACACCCAAGCACCAATCTTGACCTTTTGTCCCTTTGGTAGCTGACCGACAATGCGCCGGACTCTCACTGGTGTATCTGGGGAGGCATTACCGTTGTTGAGTTTGACATATCCGTTTCCTCCGTGCGCTCCACCATTATCGTTACGGACAAAACTCACGTAGGGCGAAGCACCTTCTAGAATCCAGACATCGTTGCTATCAAACGGTATCCAGCCTGTTTCAACGTTATTGTCAGACTCAAAATCGGCATTACTCAGAGCTTCGTTTAAGCGTAAATCTTTGATTTGCTGATATGTCTTAGTTGGGTTAAAGTCTGGAGCAACAGCCCAGCTATCGTGACCGTCCAGATCGAATAGTAGTGCGTGGTCGTAACCGAAACGCTTCAGTTGTTGTCCGAAATAAGCAAACCATCGACGGCGACAGTCTTCTGTTTCAAATTCGGAACCGTTGCAATACTCGTTAATCGATCCCGATTCGCTGATTGCTAGAGGCTTGCGAATGCCACGCGATTCTAAGACTCGCCAAGGATGTCCGAGGCGATTCTCGGAAATTTGTCCGCCGTAGGCGTGCAAGCCAATATAGTCGCTCACCTCAGCAATCCCAGCATCTAACATTTCGTCTAACAGACCGGATTCAATTCCCATTACGGGCGGCGATTCAATTTTGATGTTCGAGTCAATTTCTTTCGCTGTTTCGTAGGCAATTCGCGTCATGTCAACGCATTCTTGAGCTGACATCTTACCGTTACCGTAGTCGAGGTCGGGTTCGTTATCGATGATGTAGTAAGAAATCTTGCCTTTGTAACGCATCATGACGTTACGCACAAAATAACGGAAATTTGCTTTCCACTGGTCGTAGTTACCGTCTCGATTGACGTGCATCCGTGCCGATAGTACCAGATGAATTTTGAGTCCGGCGTTGAGATAGCGATCGATGGCTGCATCTCTGGCTGACCAATTGAAACCAGCGCCCTCTGTGAAACCGCCAACACCATCCATACCCATACGGGCGACTTCTAAATTTAAGTCCTTCGTGTGCTGGATGGAGCGATCGACATATTCTGGATCGGTATTGTAGCCAGTGCCGTTATTAATTCCTAAGTAACTTGTTAGCGCCCGTGCTGGCAAAGTGTAGAGGAGAGCCGAGGCAACGAAAATAGAGGCAATTGTTTTAGGCTTGAGCGATCGCAATAACGATTTGTTTTGAGCTAGGTGTTGGATCTTTTGGTGTAAATTCATCTTGTACCCTGATAAGTTGACAAGCGACTGCCAGCCCCATGCATCACTCAACGCAACTAGAATTTCGTGCGAGTGTGGGACAAGTCACGCAGATTTGCACTTGCTTTCGCCCTCAGCAGTTTTGATTAGAGAAATTGTGGTTAGGGGCAGAGCGTTGAATGCAAATAGCTTTTCAAGTAGGTTAAAAACGCTCTATTTCAGTGCAGTTATGCCATCGAGAAGTGTAACGACTTGAATAAATTGTGAATCATTACACCTCATGCAAATCTAGGTTTTTGACAGACGCAGATCGGTTACTTTACATCAGCTTTAAAAAGCTAAACTAAACCTAAAGTATTCTCGCTTCAGTATGCATTCAAGCGAAAATTTACTGATTTATTTAGTAGGTAATTTCTCAGAGTAGCTTGCAGCTATAGACTTGGAAGAACATAAGGCATAAAATCAACCAAAATTTAAGCTATTCAAGTAAAAAACATCAATAAAATACTTGTATTAGCTCGCCTAAAAAAATCGCAGTCATGCTTGAAAGCCGATAGAGCAGAGGGTTTCATTCAGCGTGATACTTATCCAATACATCGCAGGTTTTGATTCGATCCCCCCTGGTTCCCCCCTTTTTAAGGGGGGAATCATAGCCCCCTTTTTAAGGGGGTTGGGGGGATCTTCAAGGACTATGCGCTCTAACCAAGAAGTATTGTGATACTTATCGAGTCGCGATCGCAAACTTACTAATAGTAAAATTACGGTACTTTTGGCAAATGATTATATTTTTTGACTAAAACATGTATATCTAATTATTTAGCTAAATCTATTGCTATAGCAGTTCTAAATGATTTGTAAAGCAGGCTTCTAGCCTGCGGCAGGCTAGAAGCCTGCTTCGTTCATGAATCAAATAGGATTGCTATAGTTGAATCAAAATTTATTCTATTATAAAATTAGGTAATTGCACTGACCGCTCCGTACACCTAGCCTTCGGTAAAGCTTTGCACCTAACGCTTTGCGCCTTTGCGTGACCCACAAAATCTATCACTGCCGATAAGCCAAAGCAAAACGCTCAATCCCTGCCAAATCTGCAAAAATCTGAATATTCATATAACTCCCCTGCTGCTGTAACAACTCGCTTACAGTTTCAGCCTGTCCCCCCATCATTTCAATTAACCAAAGCCCACCCGATCGCAAAAAATTTGGTGCAGTTGCAATCAAATGACGAATGCAATCTAAACCATCTGCACCACCATCCAAAGCTGAATGCGGTTCGTGATTGGCGACTTCTGGTTGTAGTTGAGGAACCAATTTGCTAGGAATATAAGGCGGATTTGACACCATCCCGCAAACCTGACCTTGGAGAAATTCTAACGGCTCCCACCAATTCCCTAAATAAAACTTTAGCCGATCGCCGTACCCTAAATTTTGAGCGTTACTTTGGGCAATTACCAAAGCCGAAGAACTGCGATCGACAGCATGAACTTCAGCCGCCGGAAAAACAGCAGCCAAGCCAATCGCGATCGCACCGCTACCCGTACCCAAATCGACCCAATGTCCCCGTTCTAATCCAGTCACGAAACTTTTGTTAACCGCTGCAACTGCCAAATCGATTAAAATTTCCGTTTCCGGTCGCGGAATTAAAACAGCGGGAGAAACAGCTAACTTAAAATCCCGCCAGGGCGTAATCTGAGCAATGTATTGTACTGGTAAGCGTTCTTGCAACCGCCTTTGCCACAATCGATCCAACTCAGCTAAAGGTAACTTCAACTGAATTTGCGGTTGGTGCTTATATAACTCCAATCGTAGGGAAAGAGTATCTAACCCTGCGACTTCTTGCAGCAACCAGTCTAGTTCTGTAGGCGAGACATCAGCCGCGATCGCATCTATTGCAGCTTGCTGTCGCCATCGCCACAGTTCTAGACCAGATGTATTCATTTCAGCTTGTTCGGTAATTAAGGCTTTTTAGCTGGTTGGTTGGGTGCTGCTGGTTGAAGCGATCGCACGAAGTCAATTGATTCTTTGGGAGGAACCAAAACAATTTGACTTAAACCCTGGTCGTTGCGAGTTTGCATTGCTTGCAATACTCCCTCCAAATTGACAACTTGAATTTCAATTGTCGAAGCGAGATCGGGTTTCTGTTTCTTAAAGCGTTCCAGCATTGCCTGCAATTCAGTCTTATTAAAAAAGAAAGGAATGACTTGCTGATCTGCTTGTTTAATTGTGAGGTAGCCTTTTTCCTTGCCAGCTTTAGCGACAAATAATGGCGTTCCTTTAAATTGCTCCGGCTTTTGACCGCTTTGCTGTAGTAATGTTTTTGCAGCGTCAACTTGCTGCTGTCCTGGGACAAAGGCAAAGTTGGGAGAATTCGGCTTTTTCTTATTTGTTTGCTCTAGCTTGTAAACTTCTGCTAGAGAGACAGGCACAACTCTGACATTTTTCGCTAACTCTGGATTTTTCTGCTTCAGGCGATCGATAAAAGCCTGTGCGTCTTGGCGATTGATAAAGACTCCAGCTACTCCTGATTTATCTTTTTGATCTGGTACGGAAGCTACCAGTGGTGCGCCCTTATTATCCGTGATTGTAAACATTGGCACGGGTCCAAGCTTTTGCAAGATTTGTTGTTCTGGCAAAGCCAAGACTTCTAGAGCGCCCATTGTCGTCGTACCAATAATGGTACTTCCCACCACTCCTAACGTTGCACTCCAGCGAATCATCGATTTTATAACTGATTTCATGAGTATTCCTGACATCAATGACCAGATTGTGTTTCTTCCAGCGGTGGTAAATATACCCACCCAACTAGTTGTAGTTATAGTAGCAGTGTCTTGGCAAGAGGGATGACTCAACCAATGCGATCGCCACTGACTATTGCTGACGGCACATTATCGCTGGTTGTTCGCATTCTTGGAATATTTTAAGAATTAAATAGATTTGTAAATAGAAGGGAGCAGTTATCAGTGACCAGTGACCAGTGACCAGCAGCGATCTCTTCTCACGCACCACGCACCACTCTCTTACCAACCACCAATGACCAATGACAACCTTGCGAAAGATCTCATCGCCTCAACCGTAAATCTAAATCGGGATGACAGGATTTGAACCTGCGACATCCTGCTCCCAAAGCAGGCGCGCTACCAAGCTGCGCTACATCCCGTAGCTGACACTCTTTCTAGATTAACACAAGTACCCCACAAATTAACTCAGAAGTTTAGATAAGATATTGAAAACTATGCATGGGTCTAGCTTAAGTAGAAGTGATATCCAGATTGATCCAAGTTTGAACTTCACCAGCAGGTTCGATATAAATCAGATCGGTTCCCGTATTTAAAGCATTGCGTGGAGCTGTCCAAGGCTCCAAACAATAATAGTCCTTACCCTTAATTGTCCAGAAAACTAGCGTCCCGTAATAGTTACTGCTCCATGTCAGTTGTAAACGCTGAGAATTGTCGCTGACAGTCGCTTTTTGGTTTGAGATTGGTCGGAAGGCTAAATCGAGTTCTTCTTGCTCGAAATCAAAATTTCCGCTGAAGGCGTGCATTTCCTTCGTAATTTGATTTTGAAATTGAGTCGCTGGGATCTCAAATTTCAAAGCCGTTTTGTCAGAGACTTGGAAATAAGGGTGTAACCCTGTCGAAAATGGCATGGGAGCGGATGAGTGATTGACAAATCGCTGCCAGATTCCCAGCCAGTTACCTTTAAACTCATAGGTAAACTCTACTTGGAAGTCGAACGGGTAAACCGTGCGAGTTTGCTCGTTACTGTTGAGAACGAGCGTGAGACTAGCACTGTCGTCCTCAGCTTCAGATTTTGTTACTTCCCAAGGTAAATCGCGGGCAAAACCATGTTGCTTCAGCGTATATTGCTGTCCTTGATACGTATAGGTGTTATCCGGTAAGTTACCGCAGATCGGAAACAAAATGGGAATTCCGCCTCGTATGCTCATTTCAGGACGAGCAAACCGTTCTGCGTCCAAGTAGAGAATTTCTCGTCCCTGGACGCGCCAGCGGGTAATAATTCCACCTCGTTCTGGTACGACTTCCAACCGCGAATCAGTGGATGAATCTGTTAGAACGTAGGTTTGGTATTGTTGTTTTTGCTGTGCAATGGTAAACACGAGTTAAGTTGGTAGTTGGTAGTTGGTAGTTGGTGGTTGGTAGTTGGTGGTTGTAGTTATCCTCCTTGTCCCCCTTGTCCCCCTTGTCACCCTTGTCACCCTTGTCACCCTTGTCCCCTTGTCACCCTTGTCACCCTTGTCCCCCTTGTCACCCTTGTCACCCTTGTCACCCTTGTCCTCCTGCTCCCTCAGCTCTCTTCGCCGACTCCCGTTTTACTCGTCCTCCGCAAAAATAAAGCGATATAGTTCGCTGGGATCGGGTTCGGGACTGCTTTCGGCAAATTGTACGGCTTCATCAATGGTCTGCTGAATTTTGCGATCGATCGCTTTGAGTTCTTCCTGCTGGGCGAGGTTTTGCTCGACTAAATAAGCTGCTAATCTCGTAATTGGATCGCGAGCAAACCAAAACTCTTTTTCTGTCTTGGTACGCAGCTCGTCAGGATCGGCGAGAGAGTGACCTCGAAAACGGTAAGTAAGGGCTTCAATCAGAGTGGGTCCTTCCCCAGCACGGGCGCGGGCTACAGCTTCTCTAGCTACGGCGTGGACTGCTAGCACGTCCATTCCGTCTACTTCCACTCCCTCCATGCCAAACACGCTGGCTTTTTTATAAATTTCTGGCTGGGAAGTTGCCCGTTCGTGCGCCATCCCGATCGCCCACTTATTATTTTCGACGACAAATAAAATCGGTAATTTCCACAAAGCCGCCATATTTAGCGTTTCGTAGAACTGACCGTTGTTGCAGGCTCCATCGCCAAAAAAGCAAGCCGTCACCTGGTCGGCGGTTGCATCTCCTAGCGCTTCGCGACGATATTTAGACTGAAATGCTGCACCAGCGGCGACGGGAATACCTTCAGCGACAAAAGCATAGCCACCAAGTAAGCGATGCTCGGCAGAAAACATATGCATCGAACCGCCACGCCCTTTACTACAGCCTGTAGCTTTACCGAATAACTCTGCTAACACTTCTTTAGCAGGGACTCCCGCACTTAGAGCATGGACATGATCGCGGTAAGTACTGCAAACATAATCTTCTCCTGGTCGCATTGCTTGGATTACGCCAGAAGAGACGGCTTCTTGACCGTTATATAGGTGAACGAAGCCAAACATCTTACCGCGATAATACATTTCGGCGCATTTATCTTCAAACATGCGCCCCAAAACCATATCCTCGTAAAGCACTAGCCCTTGTTCTCTGGTGATTTGGGCTGTAGCAGCGTGAAAAACGGGTAAAGTCCGCTCCTGAACCATTACTATGTAATACCTTTGCGATCGCTAATATGAAATTATTTTTTAAGATAACCTGTTATCAGTTATCAGTTATCAGTTATCAGTGAATAGTGACTGGTAGCTGGTGACTAGACAGAAGAATTTAGCACTAGCCACTAGCCACTAGCCACTAGCCACTAGCCACTAGCCACTAGCCACTAGCCACTAGCCACTCCTCTATTAAGTAAAATTTCAGTTCGCAACGACTCAACGATCCATGCTTCAAGCTGGTAGATAAAATAACTTTGAGGTTAAAATCCACAAGTTATCATATAGGCACGTTTTGCCAAGCTATGGAAAAACGCTGTCGCTTGACATCTCGATATAAATAAACTATTTATTTTCTCACGGTGCAGGGGAGCTTAACTGTGCGCGTTCCATTAGATTACTATCGCATTTTGGGACTACCACCCAATTTTTTTCAGCCGATGAGTGCGGAACAGTTGCAACAAGCTTACCGCGATCGCACCGCGCAACTGCCGCAACGCGAGTATTCTTTGACAGCGATCGAGATTCGCAATCAACTCATCTCTCTTGCCTATCGAGTCCTGTCCGATCCCCAACAGCGACAGCGCTATGATGCTGAATATCGTGCCTCTGCCGATGAATTAGCAAACAGTGGGGTGATGAATGGTGCTGCGGATGCCGTTGAGGAAGAGGCGAACGCGCCATCTCAGAGTTTCGAGCGTAATTTTGAACTTGAACCTGAAACCGATCGCCTCAGTATTGAAATTGCCGACGAGCTGCTGATTGGAGCGCTGATAATTCTGCAAGATGCGGGAGAATGCGAACTAGTATTGAACTTAGGTCAGTCTTTCCTCAGCAATAGCGATCTCGAAGCAGATAGCGACGCTCAAAGCGATCGCCCTGATATTGTTCTAGCTGTGGCTCTTGCCTATCTACAACAAGGACGAGAGCAATGGCAGAACGACCGGTATGAAAATGCAGCTGTTTCTCTCCAAGCAGGGTATAGCTTGTTAGAACGAGAAGGGCTATTTCCCAATACTGCGGCAGAAATTGCTGCCGACCTAGAGAAACTGCGCCCCTATCGCATTCTAGAATTGGTATCGCAACCCGAATCTCACATTGCCGAAAGGCAGCGAGGGTTGCATCTGTTACAGGACATTTTGCGCGATCGCCAAGGGATTGAAGGTACTGGCAATGATGGTTCGGGTCTGAGTATTGAGGATTTTCTCGGCTTTATTCAACAACTACGAGACTACCTCACAGCCGCAGAACAGCAAAGTCTATTTGAGGCAGAAAGCCAGCGTCCTTCAGCAGTAGCAACGTATTTAGCTGTCTACGCCTCCATTGCCAGGGGGTTTGCGGCACGAATGCCCGCATTGATTCACCAAGCCAAAATCCTGTTGCTGCGGTTGGGAAAACGCCAAGATTTATATCTAGAACAAGCAATCTGCTCTCTGCTACTAGGGCAAACAGTAGAAGCAACTGAAGCCCTTCAACACAGTCAAGAAGAAGAACCTCTAGCCGTTATCCGCAAAAATTCTCAAGGTGCGCCCGATCTTCTGCCTGGATTGTGTCTGTATAGCGAAACGTGGTTACAAACAGAAGTCTTTCCTCACTTTCGCGATTTGGCGACTCGAACCGCTTCGCTCAAAGACTATTTTGCCGATCCTGGCGTGCAGGAATACTTAGAAGCTTTACCTAGCCAACCAGACTATGCGATCGCAGAATACCAGTTTGTCGCTCCAGCAGACCGCGCTACGGACGGAAACGGGCGGGAGACAGCCAGAAATGGTCAACGACAGGCGATCGCAGCTAGTGCCGCAACTAGCAGGGGAGCAGGGGAGCTAGAGGTCAGAGGAGATGACAACTCCTCTCAAGGAACTGTGGCTGTGTTGTCCAATCCAGAGCCAGTGACGGCAAGCTCAAGTGCTACGAAGACAACTTCTGGGGTGGAAAAAGCTACACCACCTCGCCAGCGCCGCAATTCAAAAAATCGTCCGCCACGGCGAGGGAGCTATGATAATGGCAAGGAGCGCACCACTGGTGCGCTCGGCTTTGGTTCTCTCAAGATTGGTCGTTTGGCAATACTGTTAGGTGGCGGGGCTCTCGGTTTAGCTGTCTTGTGGTTTCTCGCCAGTCAAATCTTCGCCTTATTCCACAGAACCGCAACTCCACCCATAGCCCAACAGCCACCTGTCATCTCAGAACAACTAGTCGTAGAGTTGAACCAACCGCCTGTAGCAATTCCTCGACCGCAGCCAAAGCCAGCAGTACCAAAACCGTTAAATCGGGATACAGCAGCTCCAGTGATTCAAGCTTGGCTAGCGGCAAAAGCCGCCGCTTTTGGCTCGGAACACACAACAGATAAATTAAAGCAAATTCTGGTCGAGCCAGCTTTATCTCAGTGGCAAAAGCGCGTTCAAGACGATTTGCTCAATCGCCGCGTCCGGCGCTACAAGCACAGCCTTCAGGTCAATGGCGTGAAAAATGACCCAAAAAACAGCGATCGCGCCCAGGTAGATGCGACAGTTGTAGAAGTAGCCCAAGTTTACGAAAGAAACCGCCTGAACCGAGCTGCTTCTTATAATGAAAAGCTGCGCGTGCAGTACAACTTAGTGCGTCAAAATGGTGAGTGGCGAATTCAGACTATGAAGGTGCTGAAATAGCAGTTTTAGCGATTAGCAATTGGCAATTAGCGATTAGGATTGTAACTTGTGGGGTTAGGGTTTAGCTTCACTCCTATGTTTACACTCGCACGTCGCTCAAATAGCTAACGGCTAACAGCTAATAGCTAATAGCTCAATATGACAGAAACTTTATTTCATGCTTACCTGCCCCTGATTGCGTGGACTAGTTTGGGGCTAATAATGCTTCGCCTAGTACCGGAGACTTTACCCCATTGGTTGGGTCGCGGTCTTTACTGGGTGGGAATTCCTTTGGAAATTCTGGCTTTGGCGCGTCAAACCAATTTTTCAGAGCCAGCGGGATTGGCTCCAGGGATTACTTTAGCAGCGATTGGCACTGGGGTGGCGATCGCTTATTTATGTTTAGTGGGCTTGCAGCAGTTTGCCGCGCGATCGACCAATGCCAATATCTCAGGCTTTTTAGCTCAGCCGTGGGACAAGCCATCTTACCAAGGCAGTTTTATCCTAGCTGCGGCGCTAGGAAATACGGGTTTTGTAGGATTGAGTATCGTCCCTACCTTTATCGATCCAGAGTACTTGAGCTGGATCGTATTTTTCAGCATCACTCATAACATAGTTGGTGCTTACGGGTTTGGAGTACTCATTGCTAGTTATTTCGGTCGTTCCGAACAATCCCATCACTGGTGGATTCATCTTCGAGATGTTTTAACCGTACCGATTCTTTGGGCTTTTGCGATCGGTTATTTTACTCAAGATGTGGCACTCCCACCTGTAATTGAGTCAGGCTTGCAGGGATCGATTGATGTTGTTATCGCCTGCGCTTTTCTACTAATTGGGATGCGGTTGTCTCAACTACCTGGATGGAAAAGCTTTCAACAAGGGATAATTCCGGCTGTATTGCGAGTCATCGTTATCCCCGGATTGGTGGGTGTAGCAACTACTTTTGTATTGGGGTTATCGGGCGATCGCCGTTTGGCAATGGTGTTGATGTCTGGCGTTCCAACTGCTTTTGCCGGACTGATTTTTGCTGAAGAGTACGAACTCGACCGGACGACGATCGCCAGCAGTATTATTCTTTCTACTATTCTCTATCTTCTCGTCCTGCCTTTGTGGTTGTACGTGTTTGGGAATTAGGGACTCGATCCAATACTTCTCGGTTAGCACTGCAAAGATCTTGAAGATCCCCCAACCCCCTTAAAAAGGGGGCAAAAATCCCCCCTTTTTAAGGGGGTTAGGGGGATCTTGTCTTAACCAGGAAGTATTGGGACTCGATCGCGTATGTGACGTTTGTAGGGCGCACGGCTGTGCGCCCCTACTCATAAAAATCTTTATGGCTGTCTGCCCGATTACATGAAGGCGATCGCTACGCAATGTCATTAAAATTTGACATAACTGAAGGAGTACGCGATCGCTTTCAATATTATGTCATGAATTCATGACATAACGATCCCCAAAAACCGATACCTGCGTGGGATCGATGGAAATCGGTCTTTTAACAACGATCTTGCTAAGAGTTTTTTTGCTACAAATAGTAAACAAAGCGATCCCCGCGATCCCAAAAAAATACTGTCTGCCGCAAGGCAAAGATGGCGATCGGGGAAAAGGGAGAAGAGAGCTTCTCTTTCACTAATTCTGAATTCCGAATTCCGAATTCCGAATTCGTACTTCATATCGGAGGTCAAATCTATGGCGAAAGAACGCCCACCTCTAGACGACATGACACTGCGGCAGTTGCGTCGGGTTGCTAGTGAATATAGCATCTCCCGCTACAGTCGAATGCGTAAGTCGCAACTATTGGCAGCAATACAACAAGCCGAGCGTACTAAACTCTCTAGCACTCAACCGCGTAATCTGGAGGCACAAGAAACAGTGGAAGCAGCTAAATTTGAACTGGGACAAGAAGACCGGACTGGTGGTTCCTTAGCTGACGTGGATGAGGGTTTGGCGGATTTACCTGGAGGCTACGGCGAAAGCCGAATTGTGCTGATGCCCCGCGATCCGCAATGGTCGTATACGTACTGGGATATTCCCAACGACCACAAAGAAGAACTGCGTCGCCAAGGCGGACAACAGTTGGCGTTGCGCCTCTACGACGTGACAGATATTAATATCGAATTTCAAAGCCCCCACAGCATTCAAGAATACCCTTGCGACGAACTAGCGCGGGAATGGTATTTACCGATCCCAGTAAGCGATCGCGATTACGCAGTAGATATCGGTTATCGTTGCGTTGACGGTCGTTTTCTAGTTCTAGCTCGTTCTGCTACCGTCCACGTTCCCCCCGTCTATCCTAGCGACTGGATTGAAGACCACTTCGTTACCGTCAGCATGGAAGAAGATCTGCGCGGTAAGACTGTATTTGAACTGGTTCCCCCTGCTAAGCGTATGTCAATGGCAGCTGGTGGTGCAGCCGCTACTGGCAATCCAATCTACGATGAAATTTTCGGCATGGCTCAAGGTGCAGAAGCGCAGCGAGTTGCGGGTTCTCTGTTCGGTTCCATGCAGCAAGTTCCAGAACAAGCGATCAGTTCTTATGTCTTCCCCTCTGGCGTAGGAATGTGGGCAGTACCTACCGTATCTGGTTTAACCATGTCTGGCGTAGGTATGTCCGGCGTAGGCTTCTCCGCTTCTGCCGTTCCCATGCGTCCGCGTCAGTTTTGGTTAGTTGCCGATGCTGAGTTAATTGTCTACGGGGCAACCGAACCAGATGCAACAGTAACTATCGGTGGTCGTCCGATTAAACTCAATCCAGATGGGACATTCCGCTTCCAGATGTCATTCCAAGATGGGTTAATTGACTACCCAATTATGGCTGTTGCAGCTGATGGCGAACAAACTCGTTCGATTCACATGAAGTTCAACCGCGAAACCCCTTCGCGCAATACCAATACTAAGGAAGAAGCCGTCCTCGAATGGTTGCCCTAGTTTAGATCCCCCAACCCCCCTTAAAAAGGGGGGCAACAAGATCCGCAAAATTAATAATCAACCCGTTTGCAAAAACCCCGATCGCGATCGGGGTTTTTGTATGTCAAAATCATGCGTAAATGTAGGGGCGGGTTCACCAAACATCTCTACTTGTCCATTACAATCTCAATAAACCCGCCCTCTTCTATGCGCGATCGCAATTAAATTTTATCGGCATCAGGTAAATTGAGCCGCAATCTCGTCAGTTTTAGCTGCCATAATAAAGTCGTTTTTGTGCAAACCAGAAATGGCATGAGTCCACCAACTGACTTTGACTTTACCCCATTCGGTTAGCAATGCGGGGTGATGTCCTTCCGCTTCAGCAATTTCACCCACGCGATTCGTAAAATTCAAAGCAGTTTGAAAATCAGGAAATTTATAAGTCCGGGTTAAATGTGGTATCCCTTCTACTTCCACAATCTGCCAATCGGGAATTTGCGGTTTGAGTTGTGCCTCTTCCTCTGGGGTGACTCGTGGTGCATCCTTGTTGCAAGCAGTACATTTTTGTTTCGTGAGAGTTTCCATAGCACTATCTACGTTGGTATCTCTAGTTTAATTTTATCGAGTGGGAGTAGATATGTAGACTGAAACCCATTACCAATTACCCATTACCTTGCTTTCGCTCTTTCAATTTCAACAAAATCTCAGCATGAATCTCACGAGTGATGGGATAGAAATACGCTAAAACTAAACCGCCAATCAGGAAAATTACAGGTAGAACGCTAGCAGCAAGACGAATGGCAAATAATGCTGATTCTGGTTGTGTTGGTAGTTCTTGTCCCGCCGCAGCTTCCCTAAACCCAGATGCTTGCAAGGCATTTCCAACTAAAAATAAACCGAAAGCTAATCCGAATTTTTGCAACAACACCATAAAACCATAAAAAATTCCTTCGCGGCGCTGTCCGGTATTCAACTCATCTAATTCAATTACATCCGGCATCATTGACCAGGGAATTAGATAAGCTGTAGATACTCCCATGCCTGTTATGACTGCCAAAGCAAACATTAAACCTAATTGACCAGGTTGTAAGAAATATAATCTGATCGCAGCTAAAATCCATAAAATTATTCCCATAAAATAAACAGTTTTTTTGCCAATTCTTTTACTTAGATGGCTCCACACTATTAACATGAAAATTGCAGTTCCTTGTACAGCAATGAGAACTGTAGGAACTTGCGCTTCTCTTAGTTGCAAGTAGTTGACAACAAAGTAAGGAATAATGCTGGCTGTAACTTGTACTGCTAGCCAGGAAAAAAGGTAGATTCCAATAACAAATAAAAAAGGTTTGTTAGTAAAAACAATTTTGAATTGTTCTTTAATTGGTAGAGCTGGCGGTTCTTCAACTGCCGTGCGTCTGGCTTCAAATGCCAAAATGCGATCGCGCGTGCCGTAAACGCACCAGTAAAGTGATAAAGTGGCAACTACCGCGCAAATAGCTGCTAAAATAAAGAATTGTTGCTGGCGATCGCTAATTGTCGAAAAGACAATTTGTGCCAAAATTAGCGAAAAAATACTGCCACCAATGGAAAAAATAAAGCGAAAACTATTCAGACTTGTCCGCTCGTCGTAATCTTGAGTTAGTTCTGGAGTCATTGCCGTATAAGGCAAATTGACCACAGTATAAAAAACTTGAGACACTACCCCAATGACGACGTAATACCAAAACAAGCTCCACATTTGGCTGGTAGGCTCGGTACTAAAGCGCGGTACAATCCACTGTAAAAAGAAAAAAATCCCAAAGGGAATGGCTCCATAAAATAACCAAGGTAAACGCCGACCCCAACGGCGAGATTTAGTTTTATCGGTCAGCACTCCTACAATTGGGTCATTAACTGCATCCCAGATTTTGCCAATCAGCAAAATGCTGCCAGCTAACCCGGCGGGAATGCCAGCTACATTTGTAAAAAAAACCAGCAGAAAAAATCCACCAATCCCAGCAGCAATTGCTGGTCCCAAATCCCCTGCACCATAGGCAAGTTTGGTTTTTAAGTCTAACTTGTCACTGAAAGATGTTGCTTCAGAATCACCATTAGGGGAGGAATTATGCATAAACAAGATGGTAAAAGTTTAGAATAAATGACTCTGCCATCTAGTATTAGCGCTAAATTGTACCCCTTATGTCAGATCTTTATGTTTCTTGGTCGGACTACCACCGCACAATTGAGAAGTTGGCAGTCCAGGTTTATCAGTCGCAGTGGCACTTCAATCAAATCGTTTGTCTCGCGCGGGGAGGCTTGCGGGTAGGCGACATTCTTTCCCGCATTTACGAACAACCGCTAGCAATTTTAGCAACTTCATCTTATGTGGGTGCAGGTAAGCAAGAAAGAGGTAGTCTAGTTGTCTCCCGTTACTTAACCATGACAACAGATAAATTAGGTTCTCGCATCCTCTTGGTTGACGATTTGGTAGACTCTGGCGTGACGCTACAGCAGACTGTTCCCTGGTTGCAAGAGCAATTTGGTACGGAAGTTGAAGAAATTCGCACTGCTGTTTTGTGGTACAAGGGTTGTTCTGCGTTTGTCCCAGATTATTATGTCGAATATTTACCCGATAGTCCCTGGATTCACCAACCGTTTGAGCCTTATGAAAAGATGAATATTGCAGAATTAGCTGCATTGCATCAGGAAGCGGGAGTCTCGTAGGGACGGATGTTGTCCACAAGTTTAAGAATTTGGAGGACAGGAACAAAGAGAATATTGTAATTGCTTGCGGGAAGATAGTTGGCGAAATCGCCAGATAAATGCAATAGATGCGATCGCCAGTCCAATTGACTGTCCGATCCACAACCCTACACCACCCAAACCAAATTGGAACCCCAGCAGATAACCACTGGTCAAACCAGCTCCCCAATAAGCTAAAAAGCCTAGTAACATGGGGACGCGAGTATCTTGCAGTCCTTGCAGTACGCCATTGGCAGTTCTTTGCACTCCATCGACAATTTCTCCTAAAGCTGCTACGAACAGCATAGGGACAGCAATTGATAAAACGTTTGCATTTGCTGGGTCGCGAAGATCGATAAATAATCCTATTATTTGTTGAGGAAAAATTAACACTGCGATCGCCATGAGTGTCATCGAGCTAGCACCTAAAACCATACTGACGTATCCGGCTCGTTTAGCTGCTTTTAAGTTTTGCTGTCCCAGCCATTGACCGACTCGCACTGTTGTCGCGTATGACATTCCCAAGGGAATCATATAAAAAACCACCGTAGTTTGTAAAACGATTTGGTGTGCTGCCAAAATCTCAGTTCCTAACATCCCCATCAGGAACGTGACAATATTAAACAGCCCATATTCTATAGCTGTCGCTATCCCAATCGGCGCGCCCAGCCAGAGCAGTTCCCAAATAATGCGCGGTTTAATTTGATGTAATGCCTGAAAAATACCGTAAATTCTTAGTTGCTTGTGCCAGAGTATGTAGACGGCTAAAGACAAAAATCTACCCCAAAAACTGAGAGCGCTTGTCAATGCCAAACCCACCAGTCCCAGGTGCGGAAAACCAAACATACCCAAACCTAAGAGATAATTACCTGCGATATCAAACAGCGTCCAAGCGATCGCAATAACCATAACCGGACGTGCTTGCGATACGCCAGCTACTAAACTTCTGAGTACGGTAAACCCCAAAGCTGGAAATATTCCCCAAAGTGCAACATCTAAATATTCATTGGCTAAAGCAGCAGTTCTAGAAGTTTGTCCGAGCTGAAGCATCAGTGCGTCCAAACGTCCGACAATCGGCATCAGAGCAATTGCCAGAACCACCGATATCCATAACCCCTGGCGCGTTATCTGCGTGACTCGCGATTTATCTCCTGCACCATACGCTGCTGCTACAAGCGGGCTAACTCCTACCACCATGCTAGTTGCGGTATTTAACAGCGTCATAAACGTGATGGAGGCTAATCCGCCTGCTGCGAGAGTTTCTTGTCCCAACCTACCCATGACGACCGTATCGGCAAAACCCGTGACAGATTGGGCAAGTTGGGCGCTGACTAGAGGAATAGCAAGTTTGAGAAACTCCTTAATTTCAGTCTGAATGTTGAAGCGAAGGGTATGAGAAGACATGACAAAATATCTAGGACTGTATAGTAGGGAGCAGGGAGCAGACGAAAAAGTTGTAGAATCAAAGTTTGTCAAATTAATTTTGAGTAGGATCGGGCATAAAAAGAATTGAGCCAATCGTGAATATAATGCTGGCTGAAAAATGCAAAACAGCAGACAAAGTAACCCCTTTAGAAATTTCTAATATGGCATCAAATACAAACATTAACGAGCCAATTAGAAATAACCAACCAGCAACAGAGCCGCGATCGCGCTGGTTGAGAATATTGGCGATCGCAATACTTTTGATCGACTTTACTAAATCGATTGCTTGACAATTATCCCCGTTTGCATACTTTTTTAGCAGCATCTCAATCTCCTATCATTTAAATAAAATTCGGTTAGTTAATTTTGGCGTTACAGTATGTAACTTTACCGTTACAATTACAGAATAAGGAAACTCAAAGCTTCGATCTATTTGAATCTTGCGCGACTATCAAAATCTTGCGGTCAGTTTTGTAGAAGGCTAAAGCACAGATGGCGAAAGCATTACACACTCCAACACGCGATCCCAAATTACCGATCGCATCGAGTCAAAATTTAGGTTGGGAATCAATTATTGTTGAAGAATTTCAGCAACCCCCTGGAGGAATAGAGCATTTCGCCTTGCCAGAACACGCGATCGCCGTATGTCTAGCGACGAAACCCAATCGCCTGCATCAGATTATGGGCGATCGCCGTTATGTAGGACTCTATACTAAAGGCGATATTTCCATCACCCCCGCTCATCTCCCTTCTTCATATCGCTCGGAAGGCGAGGATTGCTACTTACACATCCAAATCCCGCCCCAGTTCTTACAACAGGTAGCAAAAGAAGCGATCGAAATCGATCCTAATCGCCTCGAAATTATACCGGAATTTCGGGTACGCAACCCGCAAATCGAGCAGATAGCGATGATGTTGCGATTGGCATTGCATCAAAACGATGCTTGGGTGAATCGCCTCTATATCGAATCTCTAGCAAACCTGCTAACAGTGCATTTACTTCGCGACTATGCCACAACTCAACCACGTGTAGCACTTTATGAGGGAGGATTAGGCGATCGTAGGCTATTACAAGTTTCAGAATATATCAACGCTCATCTAGATCGAGATATTAAACTAGCAGATTTAGCTCAAATACTTGGTATGAGTCAGTTTCATTTCAGCCGCCTATTCAAGCAATCTCTGGGAATTTCTCCCCATCAATACTTACTTCAGCAGAGAATAGAACGAGCAAAACAATTGTTGAAACAAACAAACCTATCAGTAGTCGAAATCGCTCTACAATCCGGCTTTAACAGCCACAGCCATTTAAGCAAACAATTTCGTCAACTCACAGGCATGACACCCAAAGCTTACCGAGCTGGATGAACAAAGTCAAAAGTCAAAAGTTAAAAGTCAAAACTAGCGTCTTTCTTTGCGCCTTTGCGCCTTTGCGCGACATACAAAATAAAACTTTTGCAATAGCCCTGTTCTAACGAACACCAAACAACCACAACCACAATGGCAAAGTCAACAACAGACTTGCAGAACCGAGTGCTAAAGCCGTCACAGCCAAATCGCGATCGAGATCGTAAGCTTCCGCAATTACGAGAGTAGCAAAAGCGGGAGGCATAGCCATTTGTAAAACGATCGCTAGTTGAGGCGCGCCTGTAAAACCACATAGAGTTAAGACACTACCTACAACTAAAGGAACGATCAGCATTTTAATTGTTAAACTAACTGCGGCTTTGGGTAGATTGTGCCAAGACTTGAGATGTTGCAAGCGCATCCCGATGAGAACCAACGATAAAGCAACCACACTCCAACCCAAGCTGGATAAAACTGATTCTGCGACAGCAGGTAAGGCAACTTGACGAAATAACAAGCCAAACCCCATACTCCACAAAGCAGGATTGATTAATATTGCCTGGATGAGTGAAGTGCGATCGCTAACTCCCTTCCCAAATCGCGCCGCTAGCACTACACCTAAACCATAAGATCCCAAAGTCGATCCCAACAAATCGTAAAACAGCGTCCAGCCAAAATACTGCGTTCCCACCACCGCCAAAGCCACGGGAAACCCAATATAACCCGTGTTGCCTACCATAGCAGCTAGCAGAAAACTACCTTGGGTAGGTAATGGGTAGTTGGTAATTGGTAGTTGTTGGTTGTTGATTGTTGCTTCCCTATTCCCCTGCTCTTGTTTTTTGACTTTTAACTTTTGACTTTTGACTTTTAGCTTAATCCACCCCCACGCTAAACCTGCTCCGAGTAAAATAGCTATCCAAGCGCATATCGGCGCAATCCAAATAGCACCTGACAAGTCGGCTTGGCGCAAGAAGGCAACAATACTAATCGGGACTCCAATCCAAAACAGAAATTGTCCCAAAGTATGGGGAGAGAGTTGAGGTATTCTGCTGCTGGCGCAAAAGCCTAACGAAACCAACCCAATTAATTGGGCGTATAGTATCAAAAGCTGCATTACGAAAAGAAAATTATTCTTCTGAAAGAATTAGTGGGGAATGGGGAATAATGGACTAGTGCAGTTTAACGAATTGACACTTAGCCGTTAATCAGTCTTAAGTTTACAATTGGCAATTGTAAACTTGACGTTGGCGGGGCGAACTGTAAGGAGTGAGTTGTGGATAACGCTGACTTGTCGAGAAAGCGACAAAAACATTCAAATTCTGCAAATCGTCGATCGCCCGATGATATTCCAGAGGCTTTGCGGGATGCAACCCCTTCTAATTCTGTCACTTCATCAAATCGTGCTTCCAGTGGCAAGCCGATTTACTTCATTGGTGGCTTAATTGCTGTAGGCGCGATCGCGGTAGGGACTGGTTTATGGTACTTTAATGCTCCGTCACCAAATACAGTCACTCAGCCTACACCTACTGTTTCTCCTAGTCCGACTGTTTCTACTACCCCTGCAACACCACAAACACCAGTAGCAGTCAATCCTTCTCCCGCTCGCTCGGACAACCTTTTAGGACATTTACCTTATCAAGAAGCCCCCGAAACAGAACTCGTGCCAATTCTACCAGGAAGTGCCATGAGGTTGCGTCAAGCTGCTGCCGAGGAGTTTCAGGCGATGGTACGGGCAGCTAGGGCTTCAGGGATAAGTTTAGTACCAATTTCCGGTTTTCGTTCTACCCAAGATCAGCAGCACATCTATTTTGGTATTCAAGCAGAACGGGGACAATCTGTAACCAAACGTGCCGAAGTCAGCGCCCCTCCAGGCTACAGCGAGCATCATACAGGTTACGCCGTAGATATTGGTGATGGAAATACCCCAGCAACAAATTTAAATACTAATTTTGAGAAGACGAAAGCCTTTAGATGGTTAGAGGCAAATGCAGCGCGATTTCACTTTGAAATGTCTTTTCCTAAGAATAACTCGCAAGGGGTAAGTTACGAACCTTGGCACTGGAGATTTGTGGGCGATCGCGATAGTTTAGAAACATTTTATAAAGCCAAAAATCTCGATCGCAACACACCTTAATTGTTTTTACGCTAATGAGCATACGTCATTTTTATGCAAAACGGATTTCAAACCTTGTAAATGGGTTTGCTAAATACGAATATACAGCCGACTCCATCAGCATGGCAGATTTTGGAACTATGATTATTGATGTAAATAACAAAAGATCTAAAATTGAAAAACCCATGACTGACGAGACTATTGAGAATCAAGAAGTGTGCATTTTGGCATTAACCTCTAAAATTCTGAAAGAATATGAAAAAAAATCAGGAATTGCCTCGCGAAACTCATTACGTATCATAATAAATCAATAGACAGCAGCAAGGAGGCTACGATCGCTCTCAAATGCTTGTATCAGGAGCGGTATCGCTTTTTAAACTGAAACCTTAACTCAGAAGTTATATTCAAGATATTGAGTTTTGCCAAAAACCATTATGCACCAGATTAACTTAAAAGAAGCTGAGACTCGACTAGCAGAGCTAATTGAAGAAGTGGCTGGCGGGGAAGAAGTTGTAATTACCTGTAGTGATGGAAGATCTTTCAAGATTATACCGATTGGTACGGTAGAAGCGATCCCTAAATTTGGCAGTGCAAAGGGAATGGTAAAGATGTCAGATGATTTCGACGCGCCATTGGAAGACTTTGAAGCATATGCTCCATGAGGATATTGCTCGACACCCACTCATTTTTGTGGTTTATTGAGGGCAGTCCCAACCTCAGCAACATAGCAAGGAGTGCGATCGAAGATCGAAAAAATCAGAGATTTTTGAGTGTTGCAAGTCTCTGGGAGATGTCTATCAAGGTTAGTATTGGAAAACTAGAGCTTGAAATGACGTTTGCTGAGTTAGTCCAGCGTGAAGTATACGGAAATGCTATTGAGTTACTTGAAATACAGCCAGAACATTTAGATGAATTAGCCAAGCTACCTTTTCACCACAAAGATCCATTCGATCGACTGATAATTGCTCAAAGTTTAGCAGAGTGCATACCTGTAGTGACGAAAGACGAAATATTTGGAAGTTACCCTGTCACCATACTGTGGTGAGTTATGCGTCGCTCGCAACAACAGCCCACAAAGATGAACGCAATTACCTATAGACTGCCGGAGCCAGGGGATGAACACCAAATTAGTGCTTGCATGTGGGCTTCTGCGGATCTCTGGGAACTTACAGATGGAACACCAGAAAGTGTTGCCGAATGGAAACAAATTTGTGACCTAGAAGAATTGAGAGGAAGAATCTTGAGTGGTGAGAAAACGCTAGTCGCTACATGGAATGGAATCGTTGTCGGTTTTATCGCATTTCGGAGAGGGAATCATCTATCTTTGTTGTTCGTCCGAAGAGAATTTGCTAGGCAAGGAATTGGTAGAGAGCTATTCACTCGGTGCAGCAACGATCTTAATGAAATCATTGTTAACTCATCTGATGCGGCAGTAGGCTTTTATCAAAAAGTCGGGTTTGTCCAAAGTGGCGATCGCTTTTGCAAAAATGGGGTATGGGCAACACCCATGAAGTGGACTGAAATTGTAGCGAATCGAAACCACTGACATATTTTTCGCAGCCTGCGATCGATCGCGTTACTTCTCAACCCAGAAACTATAAAATTGAACTAAATCAATCGCAAAATTCCGAGCAATTCTGCTATGAAAACGCTAGCTAAATGGTCTGTAGAAGACTATCATCGCACGATCGAAGCAGACATTCTGCGCGATCGCCATGTGGAATTGCTAGCAGGTGATATTGTTGAGAAGAGTCCAGAAACACCGATCCCTCACAGCTAAGATTCACAATTTTGATTTTTAACTTTTAACTTTTGACTTGCTTTTCCTCGCTGTCGCCCCAATAGTTGAATAATAAATTGCCCATGACTGCGGATCTTCGGCAATTTGACAATATCGCTCGATGTCTTGTTGCGTTGCTTTACCCGTAGCAATATATTTATCTGTTAATCGCTCGGCAGACATTTTCATAACTGTAGCAATTCCCGAACCACCAGGGGCTAAAGGAGTATCATTTTCAACAGATAATTCTTGCAAATTCAACTGTTGAAATATGGTAGGCAATTTAACACCAAAAGCATAATCCATCCCCCTACTAGCAAACATTTGGGCGATCGCCTCATTCACCCGATTCATCGACTGACAAGCTGCTTCATTTCCCGCGATCGCTCTAGCAGCAGAAAAATCTGGTTCTTCAATCACAATCCACCCACCAGGCTTGAGTAAATCTAACATTTTTGCGAGAGCAACTTGAAATTCTGGAACATGAATCAGCACGTAGCGAGTATGAATGAGATCGAAAGATTGACTCTTTAGCGCTAGATGACGAATATCGGCTTCTATAACTTCTAAATTCGCTCGTTCGAGCTTGGCAACAAAGCGAGTATTTAAATCGACAGCAACAACCTTACCATTTTCTCCAACAATTTCTGCCATCCAGCGGGCGATCGATCCTGCTCCTGCACCAACTTCCAGACAGCACCAATTAGGAGAAATACCTGTTGCTTGAATTCGCTGACGACTGGCAGGATCGAAGACTCGTTCGATTGCTTGGAGTCTTGCCAATTCTTTCAACTCAGTTTCTGTCAGTTTAAATTCTTGGGGTTCAACTGTTTTAGATTCAACTTTTTTCTCAGGCTGAGAATTAGCAAAGATGTATGTAGAATCTGACATTTTCACCCCTGTAACTCTGACTAATTTTTGCTTACACGACCGATAGAAAAACCTCGACGAGTAGGTTTATTTTGTGCTAACTGTACTTGAAAACTGACGCGATCGCTCGTCCCATCACTTTTAACTTCCACAGTCCAGTTCCCAGGACGCAGCTCCCAAAAGAAAGCATCAGATGTCTGCGTTGCTAGTTTCTCACCGTTAAGCCACCATTCTACAGGTTTATCTGACTTTGCAGCGAGTTTAAATTCAAGCCGTTGCTGACTGTCACTCGCACCATTACTAGGGTAGAGGAGAAACAAAGCGCCGTTGGTAGGAGACACGATTTTCAGTCCGCTCGAAACTCCAGGCGATCGCCCTTGGGTTGCCAACCACTCATCATATTCTCTAGGTAAGTTAAGCCGATATTGCGGCTCTCCTGCTGTAGGAGCAGTTACCAGTTGATAAAAAGTATCGGGGTGGCGATCGTATTCGTCCAAATCTTCTGGATAAAAATATTCCTGTACCACTGTCGGACAAGCAGGTGTAGGTTTCAATCCCGACAAAGCACAGACGGGACGTAAAACCAAACCAGATGGAGCAGGAAAAGCCGCAGGTTCTCGATCTTCGTGCAAGTGCAACATAATCCGATTCCACAAAGGAGCAGCACCCATCACCCCAGATACCTGACGCATCGGTTCGCCGTTAAAATTGCCTACCCAAGTTGCAACTGTATAATCAGTCGTAAATCCTACCGTCCAAGTATCGCGAAAATTAGAAGAAGTTCCCGTTTTCACCGCAGCGGGAAAAGGCAAATTCAACACCGAGTCCACACCAAAAGACTTAGCACGAGCATGGCGATCGCTTAATATGTCAGTTATCAGTGACCAGTGACCAGTTATCAGTGTTAGGTGGTAATTGGTAGTTGGTAATTGGTAATTGGTAGTTGCTCCCTTGTCCCCTTGTCCCCCTTGTCCCCCTTCGCCCCTAATCTCCACTCCCTTCGGTCGTGGGGTCCCCGAGTTCCCCCTTGTCCCCCTTGTCCCCTCTCCCTTGTCCCCCTTGTCCCCCTTGTCCCCCTTGTCCCCCTCTCCCTTGTCCCCCTTGTCCCCCTTGTCCCGACTCCCGCTTAATTCCATAGAATTTCTTGCCATAGTCGCATAAGCACGGGCTAATTCCCACAGACTGACTTCGCCGCTACCGAGGGTTAAGCCGAGTCCGTAATATTCCGGGGGCTGGTTTAAATGCTCGAAACCAAGTTGATGCAAGCGTTGCAAGAAATTTTCTACACCAACTCGCTCCAAGACTCGTACGGCGGGAACGTTAAGAGAATTCGCTAAGGCAACGCGGACGCGCACGGGTCCTTGAAAGGATTCGCTATAATCTGTAGGGCTGTAAAGCCGCGCTCCAGGAATAGCATAGTGGGTAGGTACGTCTGCTAATACGGTATTTGGACGAATTAGCCGCTGTTCCAAGGCTAATTGATACAAAAAAGGTTTTAGGGTAGATCCGGGCTGTCGAAGTGCTTGCACGCCGTCGTTACGCCCCAATTCGGCATCGGCAAAGTAATCGGGAGAACCGACATAAGCTAAAACTGCACCAGAATGATTGTCGATAACTAAAGCAGCAGCGTGGTGGACGTTGTGTGGTGCAAGGTGGCGCACGATCTGCTGGACTTGGACTTCTACAAACTGTTGCAAGGGACGATCTATAGTTGTCCGAATTTGGGATGGGTGTTGTTTGGGAAGTTGACTAGCTGCCCAAAATAGAAAATGCGGTGCAGCGATAATTCCCTGCCGTCGCGACTGGAGCGTAATTGCTTCGATATTGGCTTTTTCTGCCTCAGCACGGGTAATATGTTTATCTAGAACCATGCGATCGAGGACATATTTCTGTCGCCGTTTCAATCTTTCCCAACTATCGTAAGGATTCAGATATACCGGATTGTTGGGTATGGCTGCTAGCAGACTAGCTTGTGCTAAATTTAGTTCGGATGCAGGCATTCCCAGATATATTCGCGCCGCAGCTTCTACGCCGTAGATATTGCCACCCATCGGCAGACGGTTGACGTAAGCTTGCAAGATCTCGTCTTTGCTCATGCCTGCGGCTAGCCGCCAAGATAACCAAATTTCCCGAACTTTTCCCCAGAGGTTACGCGGTAAAGGTTCTAGCATCCGTGCTAGTTGCATCGTAATTGTCGATGCGCCGCTGACAATTCTTCTAGCTTGAATAGAAGTGACGATCGCCCGTCCGACTGCCTTTAAATCCAACGCTCCATGATGATAGAATTGCCCGTCTTCTGCTGCTAAAATTGCTTGGATAAACTGGGGCGAAACTGCATTCAACGGTACGGCTACAGTATGGTTGCGATCGCGAGTCAGTAAAGTTCCCAAAGGCAACCCGTGGCGATCGCTAAATTCAATTGCCTGTCCATCCTGTAAGATATCTTTGGCATGAATTGGCGCGAGATACGGTAAGCCACGGACAATCAGACACAGTAGTATCAAAACAAAAATTCCCTTCTTCCAGAGGAGCCGGGAGTCGGAAGTCGGGAGTCGGGAGTCGGGAGACAAGGGGGACAAGGGGGACAAGGGAGCAGGGAGCGCACGAGCAGGGAGCAGAGGGGAAGAGGGGGAGAGTGGGAGAAGGGGAGTAATTACCAATTACCAATTACCAATTACCAACTACCAATTACCAATTACCACTGATAACTAGTCACTAGTCACTGAATTATTCCCGCCGTATTTAATTAATAGCGCGATCGCAATACTAACAGCTAGTACCAACACCATACTTAACGCCGAACCAAATCCCCAGTTCTGGGTTGCGCCTAAAAACTGATTGTAAATTAACCTGGCGATCGTCATACTGGATGCACCACCTAGTAACTCTGGAGCAATGAAATCGCCAATTGCCGTAATGAAAACTAACAGCGAACCTGCGGCAATTCCTGGTAAAGTTTGGGGGACAGTTACCTTCCAAAAGGTTTCAGCGGGATTTGCTCCTAAATCTGCGGCTGCTTCCAGCAATCTCCGGTCTAATCTTTCCAGGGAAGCGTAGAGAATCAGTACCATATAAGGCAGTAAATTGTAACTCAAGCCAATCAAAACTGCCGTACTGCTATTGTGAATCTGGAGGCTGGGTAAACCAACACTATTGAGCAAAGAGTTCAGCACGCCTGTAGGACGCAAAATCGTAATCCAGGCATAAGAACGCAGTAAAGAGGATGTCCACAGAGGTAAGACAAAACCCAATAAAAGTAGAGTCCGCCAGCGTTGAGGAGTCAACAAAGCAATCCAGTAGGCGACGGGAAATCCTAATAATAAGCAAATAATAGTACTAGAGCTAGCTAAAAATAGCGATCGCCCCATCACTCCCATATACAGGGGTTGAAATACCTGAATATAATTATCTACACCGCTAGGATTAACAATATTTCCCGGGCGAAACCCTGGCACTAAACTCAACTCAAAGATAATCAGTGTTGGTAGTACCAACAACAATATCAACCAAATTCCAGCCGGGGTTAGAAAAATCGTCGGTTCTAGCCAATTCCACCAACGAGGATGTTTCGGTGGTAGCGGTGGTTCGGCATCCTGACTTGAGGTTGCATCGAGTTGAAGTGGTGACTTTTTTGCAGGCACAGTTTGTAGAAGGGAGTAGGGAGCAATAATCAGTGACCAGTGACCAGTGACCAGTGACCAGTTGTCAGTCAACAAATGAATAATGACCAATGACCAATGACGAATAACTATTCATACTTCATCCTTTTTCCTTCTTCCTTCTTCCTTCATACTTTCCTAATTTCCGATCCCCTAGCTGCTAGTTAGTTGCGTCCAGTAGCGATCGTAAACTGCATCAAAATCTCCTAAAGGGGAAATGCGTTCGCATTTATTTAAGACCGATTCTGGAGGAAACAAATTGGTATCTTGGCGCAGTTGAGTTGGTAACTGTTCTAATGCAACTTGGTTGGGAATGGCAACGGTTTGTCGCTGACAAATCTCTGCTGCTACCGTAGGTTCCAAGTTGTAATTGAGCCAAGTATAAGCAGCATCGAGATTGGGTGCGGTTTTGGGAATGGCGATCGTATCCGTCCACAAAGACGTGCCACTGGCGGGAATGATGTATCTGAGATTGGGATTTTCTTGGGAAATTTTAATTCCATCAGTCGAATATGCCATCGCTAGCACTAAATCTCCAGCGAGGATTTGACTGCGCCAAGCATCGGTATCAAATGCAGCAATACTGGGTTTGAGTTCTCGTAACTTCTCGTAAGCCTGTTTAATTTGCGACTCATCTTTAGAGTTGTAGGAATAACCCAACATTCGTAAAGTTGCGCCCATGACTTCCCGCACGTCATCAATTAAAGTCATGCGTCCTGATAGCTGCTGGCGGTTTTTCCACAAATATTCCCAATCTGTAGGTGGTTCTTTTAACTGTTGGGTATTGTAAACAAATCCAGTTGTTCCCCAACTCATGGGAATACTGTGACGATTTTGCGGGTCGTAAGTCGGATTTTGAAATTGAGGGGCAAGTCGGTCTAAACCTTGGAGGCGCGAACGGTCGAGTTCGTGGAGCATTCCCATTTCTATCATACGCCGCACCATATAATCGCTAGGATAGATGACGCTGTAATTTCCTCCTCCTCCCGCTTGTAACTTTGCCAGCATTGCTTCGTTTGATTCATAGATGTCTGCAACGACTGGTGCTTTGAACTGAGCAGTAAAGTTTTTAATTAGTTTGTCATCTGTATACTGCGACCAGGTATAGACAAATAACTTGTCGGTTGGACCTGCTGATGCTGTTTCCCGTTGGACTCCTCCCTGTCTCCAGCCACAACGGGTGAGAGCAAGTCCAGAAAATGCTGCTACTGATGTGCGAATAAATCTGCGTCTCGATCGCGAAAATCTTTGTACTGGCTGATGGTTTGTGTTCATTCGCTTCCACTGGCTTTTAAAGCTATACAGTCACGAGTCGCCCAACGAACGTAGATCGGTATATCAGTGTCTGATAAAGTGTTGCCTGTATTTGGTTGTAAGACTTTAATGCGATCGCCCGAGTCTAATTTTACTAAGTAGTGAACGTGAGTTCCCAGGTACATGACGTGTAGTAGTTTACCAGCAAAACAATTCGTGCGAATAGTAGGACGTTCCAAGCTCAATTCAATTTTTTCTGGACGCACGCTTACCATCACTGGAGCAGAAGTTGCAGTTGGTTCTGTATAGTCATGTCTTTGCACGACAATTTTTAATCCCTTGTGAGTATCAACCTGGAGAGTCGAGCGATCGCTATGCGCGATTTTCCCGGCTAATAAGTTAGTATCGCCAATAAAATCAGCTACAAATGCCGTACTTGGATGTTCGTAAATTTCTTTAGGAGAACCAATTTGTTCGATCTTGCCACGATGCATTACAGCAATGCGGTCTGATAAAGAAAGGGCTTCTTTTTGGTCGTGGGTGACAAAGATAAAAGTCACGCCCAAATTTTGATGCAGATTGGATAATTCTACCTGCATTTCCTGACGTAGTTTCAGATCCAACGCTGCTAAAGGCTCATCTAACAACACGACTGCCGGACGATTGACTAATGCCCTTGCCAAGGCAACTCGCTGCTGCTGTCCGCCTGAGAGTTGGGTGGGAAAGCGCGATCGCATTGTCTCCATCTTGACTAATTTGAGTGCGGCTTCCACGCGGCTATTCAGTTCCACCCGCGAGAGTTTTTGCAACCGCAACCCAAAAGCAATGTTATCCCACACATTTAAGTGGTTAAACAAAGCATAGCTTTGAAATACAGTATTGACGGGGCGACGATAGGGCGGAACGCGATTCATCTGTTCACCCTGAATCAATATCTTTCCCGCGTCCGCTCGTTCAAATCCAGCAATTAAACGTAACGTTGTCGTTTTGCCACAACCAGAGGGACCGAGAATACTAAAAAATTCTCCTCGACGAATATTTACGTCGATCCCGTTTACGGCTAATTCTTGATGAAAAAACTTATAGACGTTTTGCAGCTCAACATCAAGCAGCGATGCACCGACTTTTCCCCCTGTATACCGTGTTGCAGTTCGAGCCGTCATCCGTATTGTCCCAGGTAATATATTTTATCTTCCAGTCTGCACGGTATTTTGTCGAAGTGCCAATAAATTTACTTGTCACCGCTATTAGCTGAGCGAACGCTCATTCCAATTGATTAAAATGAGATCGATGAAGGCTGCTTTGTCTGAGCGCGATCGCCTCAGTTGTGGGTAACTTAGATCTTAAATGCTACTGCGCCAATATCGTAAATCCCACCCCATGAAAATCATTTATCCCGCCTATGGCAGCAAGACGAAAACGACCCGCACTGTCGGGCGTAGTTTCCAAGCCTTAGTGTTAATGCTAGGGATTACTGTTGCCATGTTTGGTGGGATTGGCAGTCGGCTGGCATATTTACAGCTTGTTGAAGGGACTCGCAATCGTCAATTGGCGGACAATAACCGAATTCGATTGATTCCTAAACAGCCAGAACGGGGCAGTATCTTCGATCGCAAAGGCAGAATTTTAGCAACTAGTCGTCTGTCTCATTCCGTTTACATTTGGCCTATGGCTCCCAAAAAACCGGAATGGGACAGTACTAAACAACGGCTTGCCCAAATTTTACAAATGCCAGCCGCCGAAATTCAACAACGCATGGATAAAGCCGGGGTAAATTCTCCTAGCTTAATTCGCATGGCACGAGATATCAACCCGGCTCAAATTACGGCTTTGGCAGAATACAAAAATCAATTAAAAGATGTAGAAGTTTACATCGAACCGATTCGCAGTTATCCCAACGGTCAAATCGCCGCCCACATTCTCGGTTATACAGGCGAGATGAATGACAATACATTAGCTGAGAAACGTCAAGAAGGCTATCGCCTCGGAGATGTCATCGGACAAATGGGAGTAGAAGCAGCCTTTGAAAAGCAACTGCGGGGTGAATGGGGCGGACAACAGGTAGAAGTTGACGGTAAGGGTAGGGTTTTACGATATTTAGGCGAGAAAAAGGCAAGGTCGGGTCAGAACGTTCATTTAACGATCGATCTAGAGTTACAAAAAGCCGCCGAAAAAACTTTGGGCGATCGCCAAGGGGCGATCGTTGCCCTCGACCCCCGTACTGGCGGAGTATTAGCAATGGTGAGTCGTCCTACCTTCGACCCCAACGTATTTTCTAAACGCATTACCCCCGCCGTGTGGCGCAGCCTGCAAAAGAAAGATCATCCCTTTGTCAACCGCGCCTTAAGAGGTTTCCCCCCTGCCAGTACGTTTAAAATCATCACTGCTACGGCTGGCTTGGAATCAGGGAAGTTTTCGCCTAAAACGCGATTGCAAACCTATGGTTGCATGAACATTGGTGGTACGCGATTCTGCGATTGGAATCTTGCCGGATTTGGCGTACTCGATTTTCCGGGGGCGTTGGCTTGGAGTAGCGATACATTTTTCTATCAAATCGGTCGGGGTATTGGCGGACCTACTTTAATTGAATGGACGCGGAAATTTGGCTTTGGGCGCAAAACGGGCATTGAACTCGCACCAGAAGAAGCAAAAGGCTTAGTTGCAGATGATAAATGGAAACGAGCCAACTATGACTTACCTTGGAAGGTAGGAGACACGGTAAATATGTCCATTGGTCAAGGGTTTTTGCAAGTTTCTCCCTTGCAAGTTGCCGTGATGTTCGCCGTTCCTGCTAGTGGTGGCTACCGGATCAAACCGCACTTACTGCGAGATAACGAGGAAGCGAAGAAGTGGCGGGAGTCTTTAAATATCAAACCAAGTACCGTGCAAACTGTCCGTCAAGGATTGCGACAAGTCGTAGCTAGCGGCACGGGTAGGGCGTTGAGTTCTCCTACCATTCCCCCGGCTGCTGGTAAAAGCGGTACGGCGGAGACTTATAAGCAGAAATCTCATACTTGGTTTGGCGGTTATGCCCCCTACAATAAGCCAGAAATCGTGGTCGTCGCGTTTGCCGAACACTCTGGTGGTGGCGGTGGTAAGATTTGCGCTCCAATGGTGTTAAAAGTGATGGAAGCCTATTTTCACGGGCAGAAGGCGAAGGGAGAAGTCGGAAGTCGGTAGGGGCAGGTTTGGAAACCCGCCTGTACGGAAGTCGGAAGTCGGAATTAACTACTCAGATTTTGTACGTTTGCGTACAGACAAATTAGGTTTTTTTGGTTAAGCACTGTGGATGTTTCTGCTAGTCCCGGGAGATTTGGGAGTTAGCTGGTAGACATTTAGATAAAGCTTTTTTAAGTATCGAAACGATATGTGCTAAAAATCTCAATACACAAGTTAAAATTCTTTTTGGAATGAACGCGGTGTTACTGTAAATGTTGAGTATATGAGTTCCACTCGGGCATTGAATAGGTCATAATTGCGATCGCTCTTTAACAAAAGTTCATAGTGGTTTCAGTATTTTCTCTAAACTTGATAGAGAGAAAATGAAATATGTTGATTTTAAGTAGCGAAAATCACTTTTTTGATGTTTGAATCGAACCTTGAGATGCAAATATAAGTACTTACTGTTTTGTTAAAAACTTCAAACCTGCATTTACTAAACAACTTTTATGACCGCAACGACTAATAATAAATTGAACTCAATTGATGAATTTGCATCTGCTGTTGAAGTTGCTAAGATTTGGCAGCAAAAGGGAACTCAGTTAGCCAATTTAGGTAAACATACAGAAGCATTAAATTACCTAAATCGAGCCATAACAATTTATGAGGACAATCCTACCGCTTTAGTGATGCGAGCAGTTGTATTGATTCATTTAGGACAGAATGAAGCAGCGCTGACAGATTGCGATCGCGCTTTGACAATTAATCCTAAAGACAAACAGGCTTGGTTATTTAAAGGCGTAGCTTTAAATTATTTAGGGCGTTACGAGCAGTGTTATGCTAGCTACGATCGCGCCTTGGGAATCGAACGGCGATCGTCTGTTTACAGATTAGTACAAGTGTGGAAGGGCATTTTTGGTGTTGGTCGTTCTGACAGCGCAGCTATGACTTCTTCTACGTGAAAGCTAGTAGGGTGCGTTGTTTAACGCACCCTAAAAATTGTCATAACCTTAAACCCACTGCACGGGATCGAGTTGATAATAACTTTGCAATAATTTGTAAAGTGCTGAATGCTGTTTCTGTAATTGGTGCGGTTTTTCAAAAAAAGTTTCTGTAGCGACGGCAAAAAACTCGGCTGGATTTGTCGTTCCATAGCTATCTATAACAGTTTTTCTACCTCGTTGTACGTCATGACAAAGTTGCTGATACGCTGCTGTCATCACCTGCATCCAAATCGGATAATCTAATTTTCGTGGCAAAATGGGTACGCCTTCAGCTTCACCATCTTCCTGGTCTAACTGATGGGCAAACTCATGCAGTACGATATTGCGACCGTCTTGCCAGTTACGAGTATCGTATTGTACCTGTTCCCAAGATAAGACTAATTGGTCATTCGTCCAAGACTCTCCCAATCTTGCGACGCGCTGTTCTTCTACAATATAACTTCCAGTTTTTGCGATCTCATTGACAAAATACGTCCTGGGATAGATGAAAATAGTGCGCAACCTTAAGAAGTATTCGCCTCTTTCATTGAGTAAAAGTAAGCAAGCAACAGCAGCGATCGTTATTTTCATTTCTTCTGTCACTAGCAAACCATTACAACCAATAAATTGTTTTTCTGCTAAGAATACTTGAATGTGTCCTTGCAAGCGCTGGCGATCGCCTTTGGAAAGACAATAATAAATTGGTAAATTATCTTCAATTACTGCATTCCACAGTATAGGAAAAGGAAGCTGCTTATAGTAACGGCGACGTTTTTTTATTAGAATAGGATGAATGAAAATCCCGGTAATGATGAAGGCGATCGCGATTATAATAATTAGTGTTTCTATCATAAAGTTATAACGGTAGTCTCAAGTATTGCATTTTCAATTCTTTCAAATAACCTAAGCAGACGTTAATTGTTTTTAGAAGAAATAGTATTTAATTACACAGATATATATATATCGCATCTTACTCTGACTAATGTTATTTTAAGAACATTTTTGAGCAATTTAAAGCTAGCAAGCTCATTCCTTCACTCTTAATGCTCCTACTCTCAGTAGATAACTATGAAATTGTTTAGCCCAACCGCATCACCACAAGAGCAAGATATTTCCAGAGCTAAAAGCTTTAGAGGACTGCCCCTACGATTAGTCTTGATATTACCTTTTGTGTTACAAATTGTTGGTGCAGTAGGATTAGTGGGTTATTTTTCGTTTAAAAACGGTCAGCAAGCGGTGAACGCTCTTGTCGATCGCTTAATGGATAAAAGTGGCAACCTAGTGTCCGAACATCTCACTGGTTATTTAGACACTCCTCAAAAAATTAATCAGATTAATCATGACGCGGTCGCGTTAGGATTATTAGATTTAAAAGACTTCAAGACAACAGGACGTTATTTTTGGAAACAACTACAAACTTATCCAGAACTAGCTTACAGTGCCTATACACTGACTACGGGAGAATATGCCGGTGCAGGAAGATTTTTAGCAGGACGGGGAGTTACTATTGATGAACTATCTGCTGCTACTGACTGGAGAACATATACATACGCTACAGACGAGCGAGGCAATCGCACTCAAATAGCAGTAGTCTACGATGACTACAACCCTCAAACAGAAGCTTGGTATCAGGACGCAGTCAAGGCAGGAAAACCAGTCTGGAGTTCAGTAGCTAACTGGGATGGCGAAAATTTAGCAGGATACATATCTATTACTGCTACTAGTCCTATTTACAATAATAAAAATCAACTTTTCGGTGTCATTGGAGTCGATCTACTTTTAGTTGGTATTAATGATTTTTTAAAACAACTTAAACTTACTCCATCAGCCAAAGTTTTTGTGATCGAACGTGATGGGTTACTCATTGCCTCCTCTAGTACGGAAAAACCTTTTACCCTAGTTAATGGTATAGCTAAAAGACTCAGCGCTCTTGATATTAATGACGCTCAAATTCGAGCAACAGCCAAGTATTTGAAACACAATTTCGGTAATTTCCAAAGAATTAAAGGCGAACAAAAACTAAGTTTTAAATTACAAGACGAACTTCAGTTCGTTCGCGTAGTCCCTTGGCAAGATGGCTTTGGGTTGAATTGGTTAGTCGTAACTACCATACCCGAATCAGATTTCATGGGACAAATTCATGCCAACAACCGAACAACATTTTTTCTCTGTTTTTTAACATTATTAGTAGCAATTTGGTTGGGGTTACTTACCTCTCGTTGGATTAGTCAACCAATTCTACGCTTAAGTAAAGCCTCTGCGGCGATCGCTCAAGGAGATTTAAACCAACAAGTGGACGTGAAAAAGATCCTTGAAATAGGAGTATTGTCACGCTCTTTCAATGAGATGGCGCAACAATTACAAGCATCTTTTGCTAATTTAGCTCGAATCAATCAAGAACTCGATCGCAAAAACCAGGAAGTTGTCCGAATCAACGAGCAATTAGATAAGGCGAATCAAGAATTAGCAACAGCTAACGATGAACTCGAACTGCGAGTAGAGAAAAGAACTGTAGAACTACAACACGCTAAAACTGCGGCAGAACTAGCTAATCGCGCTAAAAGTGAATTTCTAGCGAACATGAGTCACGAACTACGGACTCCTCTCAACGCCATCCTCGGTTTTTCCCAATTGATGAATCGAGAACCTTCTTTAACGGATCGGCAACAGGAAAGCCTCAGAATTATCAATCGGAGTGGCGAACATTTACTCTCGCTGGTCAATGACGTATTAGATTTAGCCAAAATTGAGTCAGGAAAAATGACTCTCTATCCCACTGACTTCGACTTATATGTCTTATTAGACTCGATTAAAGAGATGTTGGCACTACGAGCAGAATCTAAAGGGTTACAGTTAACAATCGAGCGCAGCAACAATCTCCCTCAATATATCAAAACTGACGACAAGAAACTGCGGCAAGTTTTAATTAATTTATTGGGTAACGCAATTAAATTTACTTCAGTTGGTAGCGTCACTCTAGGAGTAGAATTAGCAGGCGATCGGCAACCAATAGCCAACAATCAACAACTCATAACTCTTCACTTTGAAGTTGCTGATACTGGTGCAGGTATTGCACCAACAGAAATTAATAGTGTATTTGAAGCTTTTGTTCAAACAGAAACAGGTAAACAATCTCAACAAGGAACTGGTTTAGGCTTACCTATTACCAAAAGTTTTGTCGAATTGATGGGAGGCAAGATTACTGTTAACTCCGAACTAGGAAAAGGTACAGTTTTTCAATTTAATATCCAAGCTTTAGAAAGCGATGTTAGTAAAGCCGTCGAGCAAAAAAGAACTTATAGAGTTGTTGGAATCCAACCAAATCAACAGAAATATCGGATTTTAGTCGTAGACGATCGCTGGGAGAATCGCCAGCTTTTACTAAAATTATTACAACCAATTGGTTTCCAAGTTAAAGAAGCAGTTAACGGACAAGAAGCAATCAAAATATGGCAGCAATGGCAACCGCATTTGATTTGGATGGACATGCGAATGCCAGTCATGAACGGTTATGATGCGACTCAACAAATTAAATCACATCTTCAAGGACAAGCTACTGCAATTATTGCTCTTACCGCTAGCACTCTTGAAGAAGAGAAAGCTATTGTTCTTTCGGCTGGTTGCGATGATTTTGTCCGCAAACCTTTTCATGAAGAAGTCATTTTTGACAAAATGGCTCAATTTTTAGGCGTACGGTATATATATGAAGAAATTTGCTCTAAAAATATTTCTGAAGCTTCAACTGTTGACAAGTTGACAGCTGAAGCTTTAGCCGTTATGTCGAATGAATGGCTGATGAACCTCTCAGAAGCTGCGGCTTTGATTGACGAAGAGCAAATTGCTCAATTAGTGTCTCAAATACCAGAAGAATATCAAGCATTAGCTCAATCGATTCAAAAAGAAGTTAGTGAATTTAATTTTGACCGGATTATGAATTTCGCTCAAACCGCAGCTAATTTATGAATAACGCTCAATTAAATTATCATTGTGCCGACATTTTAGTTGTTGACGATACTCCTGATAATTTGAGAGTTTTATCTACAGCTTTAATAGAAAGAGGTTATAAAGTTCGCTGTACTAAAAATGGTGCTATGGCATTACTTACAGCTAAAAAAGATCCACCTCATCTCATTTTGTTAGATATTAAAATGCCAGAAATGGATGGTTATGAAGTTTGCGAACAGCTAAAATTAGATTCTTCAACGAGTCATATTCCTGTAATTTTTTTAAGTGCGCTAGATGATGTTTTCGATAAAGTTAAAGGTTTTGCAGTTGGTGGAGTAGACTATATCACAAAGCCATTTCAAATTGAAGAAGTTGTAGTCCGCATCCAACATCAATTAGCTTTACAGGCAGCACAGGCAGAAATTTATCAATTAAATAACGCTCTAGAACAAAAAGTTCGGCAAAGAACTTTACAATTAGAAGAAGTTATTCAGCAAAGAGAGCGAGAAATCGTCAAGCACAAACAAACTCAAAAAAAGCTATTTTATCAAGCTTTACATGATGCTCTAACAGGTTTGCCCAATCGAACTTTATTTATGGAGCATTTACAAAAAGCTCTACATCGTATTACCAGAAATAAAGATTATTTGTGTGCCGTTTTATTTATCGATCTCGATCGCTTCAAAATTATTAATGATAGTTGGGGACATGCTGTCGGCGATCGCCTATTAATTGCGATCTCTCATATCCTGAAAGAATGCTCGCGCGAGGTTGATACTGTAGCGCGTTTGAGTGGAGATGAGTTTACTATTTTATTAGAAGATCTACAAGATACTCAAGACGCGATCGCAATTGCCGAACGATTGTTAGAGAAACTAACTGCTCCAATTCATTTAGGTGAATGTAAAGTCTATATTGGGGCTAGTATTGGTATTGTTTTTGGTTCGGTAGCTTATCAAACTGTCAATGAGTTACTGCGGGATGCCGATATTGCGATGTATCGCGCTAAAGCTTTAGGAAAAGGACGTTATGCAATCTTCGATCGCGAAATGTACGACAGAACGTTGCATCTTTCACAACTAGAAATAGACTTGCGTTATGCCTTGGAACGTCAAGAGTTTCTATTACACTATCAACCAATTATCTCTGTCGCAACTGGGAGATTGACGGGTTTTGAAGCCTTATTACGCTGGCAACATCCAAAAATGGGATTGATCGATCCAGGAGATTTCATTGAGATCGCCGAAGAAACTGGCTTAATTGTACCGATTGGTGAATGGATTTTACAGGAAGCTTGTCAACAGTTATATATTTGGCAGCAAAAATTTGCTACGACATCTTTATATATTAGTGTCAATCTTTCCAGCAAGCAAATTCAGCAATTCGATCTAGTAGATAAGTTAGCTAAAATTCTGGATCGTACTGGTTTAAATGGAAAAAATCTCAAGTTAGAACTGACTGAAACTATGCTAATGGATCGAGGAGAAAAGACGATCGAACTTCTCTTTCAAATTAAAGAGCAAAACATTCAACTCAGTATTGATGATTTTGGCACGGGATATTCCTCTTTAAGTTATTTACATCGTTTTCCAATAGACGCACTGAAAATCGATCGCTCTTTTGTCAGTCCGATTGATGCGGAAGGCAAGAATTGTGAAATAGTGAGGACAATTATTACTCTAGCTCACACTTTAGGAATTAAAGCGATCGCCGAAGGAGTAGAAACATCTCATCAACTAGCTGTATTAAAAAAGTTGGGGTGTGACGAAGCGCAGGGGTATTTCTTTGGTACGCCCGTCAACTTTCAACTAGCAGAAGAGATTTTAGTCAAAAATGTTTAATAGTAATTTGTACTATCATTTCAACTATAGGATTTATATTTGATTTTTGAAAACAGCTCAGTAATTTAATATTTTCTATTGCCTGTTGCCCGTCTTCACGAGTAAGTTTATAAATCAAACTGGATTCCTATAGTAAGTACCGAGCCTTTCTACTTGAGGCTCGCTCTACCTGCGATCGCGTAGTGTAGAGTGAAAGCACTCTCTTGAATTAGTAACTCTCCCCAAGAGTAGCAAGAAAAACTAGAGTATTAATATAGGAGAATGAAAGTAACAAGGAAAAGAGTAGAGAACGACAATGGCTGCAAGAGAACAACTGCTTAACGAAATCGCTCAAACTCCAGATGTTTTGCTTGAGGAGGTTTTAGATTTTCTGCTGTTTGCCAAAGCTCGTAGAACACAGCAGGTATCCGAACAAAAAAAATCTCCGCGTCCATTTGCGCTTTGTGCCGGAGAGTTTACAGTTCCTCCTGATTTTAACGCTCCATTACCAGATGAAATTCTGCGTGATTTTGAGAGCTAGGTTTTGAGTGAATGGATATTCTGGTCGTTATTAGGAAGCTTGTATGGACCAAGATTTCTGGCTGTTCGCAAAGGGTTTTTTGTTCTCCATAGTAAAACAGAACCAAAGGGAAAACCTTTGTATATACTATCTATAAAACAGGCAACTTGCTCTGCGTCCCAAACAAAACCCCTTTGAAAAGAAGGAATTCTAATTCTACCCCTTTCTAAATCGTTAATTAAATCTTTAACAAAGTAGTAAGTTTCAGCCATGATAATGTTGATTTAATTCAAATGACAGCGTTTAGGTAGCTAAGAAATAGCTTTTGGAAAAAATGGTTCAAAAAACGATCTAATGCAAAACCCTGGAGAAGCCTTACTTTTCTAGATTAGCAGCGAGATCGCTAATCGACTCTAATATCGGGACGCTAGTGCCGTAAAATTATCATTCATAGGTATTTGTTCGCCTCCCCCATGTACTGCGATTATCTCGTCCAAATTCTGACTGCCCGCGTCTACGATGTCGCCCAGGAATCTCCACTAGAATACGCTGCAAATCTCTCAACTCGAATAAACAACAAACTCCTCCTGAAGCGAGAGGATATGCAGTCAGTCTTTTCCTTCAAATTGCGGGGGCTTACAACAAGATGGCACAACTGCCACCTGAATTGTTGGCGCAGGGTGTCATTGCTGCATCTGCCGGAAACCACGCCCAAGGAGTTGCGCTTGCAGCCCGCCAGTTGGGAACTCGCGCTATTATCGTCATGCCCGTGACGACTCCCCAGGTGAAGATAAATGCAGTCAGATCTCATGGGGGAGAGGTTATATTGCATGGGAATACATACGATGATGCCTATACTCATGCCCGTCAATTAGAAGCTGAAAAAGGCATGACGTTTATTCATCCCTTCGACGATCCGTATGTGATTGCCGGACAGGGTACGATTGGGATGGAAATTTTACGACAGTGCCAACAACCGATTCACGCAATTTTTGTGGCAATTGGGGGTGGTGGTTTAATTTCGGGAATTGCGGCATACGTCAAAAGGTTGCGCCCTGAAATCAAAATTATCGGCGTAGAACCCGTAGATGCTGATGCGATGTATCAGTCTCTTAAAGCTGGAAAAAGGGTAAGGTTGCCTCAAGTCGGCTTATTTGCCGATGGGGTAGCGGTGCGGGAAGTCGGGGAAGAAACCTTTCGGTTGTGCCAGCAGTATGTCGATGACATCATTTTGGTGGATACAGATGATACTTGCGCCGCAATTAAAGACGTATTTGAAGATACGCGATCGATTTTAGAACCTGCTGGGGCATTAGCGATCGCGGCTGCTAAAACTTATGCAGAACGAGAACAAATTCAGGGACAAACGCTAGTCGCTGTCGCCTGCGGTGCTAATATGAATTTCGATCGCCTGCGGTTTGTAGCCGAACGTGCAGAGTTAGGCGAACGTCGAGAAGCCATCTTTGCCGTGACAATTCCCGAACAAAGGGGCAGTCTGCGGCAGTTTTGCGAATGTATTGGTAAGCGCAATTTAACTGAGTTTAACTATCGGATTGCTGACGAAAAAGAAGCGCATATTTTTGTCGGCGTACAAATTGAAAATCGCGCCGATGCAGCCAAGATGGTAACTAACTTTGAAGCGGCGGGGTTGAAAACCATTGACTTAACCGATGACGAACTGACAAAATTACACTTGCGCCACATGGTAGGCGGAAGATCTCCCCTAGCTAGCAACGAATTACTCTATCGGTTTGAGTTTCCCGAACGTCCTGGGGCATTGATGCAATTTGTTGGTTCCATGAGTCCCAATTGGAATATTAGCTTGTTTCACTACCGCAACAACGGGGCAGACTACGGACGCGCCGTAGTGGGAATGCAAGTTCCGCCCCAGGAAATGGAACAGTGGCAGGCGTTTCTCGATACGCTGGGATTGAATTATTGGGATGAAAGCCAAAATCCGGCGTACAAGTTGTTTTTGGGGTAGATGGAGAGTAAAAATCTCACTGCGAATCTTGAATCACCAACCGAGAGGAACTACAACGCCCAAATTCTTCTGGAGCATATTGTAAATGCGCCTCTGCACCAGACCAAAGAAACGTGCCTGGAGTGACCGATCGCACGAGATAATGAAGTTGATAGACTCCTGGTTCTAGCCTGTCGCTATAGGCTACCACGCGATCGCGGTATATTGTTTGATAACCAATTTCCCAGCTATCTTGTTGCGGTTGGAAGTAAGGCGTAGCGGTTTGGAAACTCGTATCCACAGCCTCAAATCCAGCAGGGAGAGGATCTGTAATGATAACTCGATCCACAGGGCGATCGCTAATTATTTCTAAACCTATATCAAACACTTGTCCAACTGGAACTGTCAAGGGTTCGGTAGGGGCATACAAACCAATTCGCCGCAATGCCTTTGTTTCATTAGCCGGACGAATTTCTCGCGTCACTCTGAGTCCGTTTAAGCGCCCTGGTTGTTCTCCCTGGAGGCGATAGCGATAGGCAAGTAGGTAGTGTAGCATCCCGCGACCGGATTTTTTCAAAGTTAGATTTAAATTTTTTTGCCCACGGAGTAGCTGAGTCATCGGTACGGAAATATCTACACTGGGTTTGCGGTAGCCTTCAAATTGAGTTGCAGTTAAGTTTTTACCTCCTAGTTGCACGTTTGCTGTAAAGTTAGGTGGTGTGGGTTGTAGAGACGTTACATGTAACGTCTCTACTCGCATATATTGCACCAAAGCGGTGAGTGCTTCAGCATTATCATAGGTTGTCTGCCAAGTTCCTTCCCTTCGCAACGCCAAGAGTCCTTGCAACAATCGAGCTAAAACTTCAGGCTTTGCCTTAGTATCGATAAATAATCGTAAGGCTTGGGCTTGACTTGTGGTAGGAGAATTCAACCACTGCCAACCGGAAGGTAAGTTTACCACGGCACTGCGTCCGGTTTCATATACAATCTCTTGCAATTGATCCGTCAGAATTTTCGCCTCTTGCTGCCATTCTGGAAATAGATGCAGGTATCGTGCTAATTTAATTTTGGTAACGAGATCGAAGCGATCGCGTCCGTGATAAATATCGGCAAGAAAATCATTCTGTTTGTTGCCTAATTCCGATAGTGCGATCGCTGCTTCTAAGCGTACTCGTTCTTTACAAGGCGACTCTTTACAAAAATCGTATTGACTAGGATTTGCTAGGAGTTTTTGCAGGTATATTTTCAGCTGACGCACCATCTTAGCATTAAGATCGAATCCTGCTGTTTGGGCTGTAGCAATTGCTGATGCTGCATAAGGCGAAACAAAAGGATCTGATGTTTTCTCGCCAGGTAAGCTAGCAAAGCCGCCGTCGGGTAACTGGAGTTTTTGCAAGCGTTCTAAAGCTTTTGCTTGTTGACTGGGGTTGAAATTGGTTACAGTTTGCCCGTATTGTTGAGAAAGAATTTGTAAATTTGCCGCGATCGCAAGTTGACTGGCGGCTGGTTCTAAAAATGGCAATTGTTCTTCATCTAGAACTTGTTTAACTGGCGCGGTAATATTAGCAATTGGCGTACTAGCAAGAGAAATTTCTAATCCGCCGACATCGGGCACGACATTGTTATCTATATTTAAGGGTATGGAAGTGCGATCGCTGGTTACTCCCGACTCTACCACTTGTTCTGTCACTTCCAGCGGTTTGACTTCCAACGGTACGGCGAAAGCATCGGTTGTACCATTTAATTGCGTGGTAAATTTAACTGTTGACTTGCCTGCACGATTTGCAACAAAGGGGAAACGATAAGCACTCGTACCGGATTTTGTCGGAGTTGATAAATCACCTGAATTATTGTCAGCAAATTGTATGGAACCATCTACAGTACCTTGAATTGCTAGCGTTCCCGATTGCCCTGTAGTATTGGTGACAGATAAACCTGCATCAAAGCGATCGCCTATACGAGCAAACTGCGGCAGAATTGGATTAGATAATAGCGGTTTAGTCGCAATAAATGTTTCTTCCCCATTACCAAAGCGCAAATCGCCATCGGTAGCAACCGCCATGACTCGCCAGGTTGTCAAATCATCGGGTAGATTAAACGTAACCTTTGCCTTTCCACTTGCATCTGTCTGCACCGCGCCGTTGTAGTAAGCTAAAGGTTGAAAGTTTGTCCGCACGCGGGTACTTGCCAATCCCGAAGAATTTCCGCCACCGTAACCCCAACCTTTATCGAGGGGAGATGATAGGGGTGATAAAACCACATTGGGACGATTATCGGCAAAGCGAGTAGAAATTGGTTGTTCGGCGTATACTGTTTGTACCAAATCTGGTAGTCGATAACCGCTTAATTGCAACACGGCTTCATTTACCACCATGACAGCAAACTGTCCTTGAAGTGGGTTTCCTACTCCATCTTGTAATTGTAATTCAACAGTTTGCGCTTCACCAGGAGCAAGCGATCGCTTTTCAGGTTTCACTTGCACTTTTAAATACTTATCTTCTAAATTAATTTTGAAAGGTGCAAACCCAATTCGTACCAAATTTTCTAAACTTCCTGGTTCGACTTGAGATATGGGAGTACCCTGGCGTACCAATACCGCTTCGACTGCGGCGTTTGGTAACATATCTGCGGTGACTTGAAATTGAACTTGCGGCGCACCACCTTTAACTGGAATAATCGTGCGATATAGAGTATCGTGGCGTACAACTGCCAAATATAATTCTGCTTCGGGATAGGGAGACTGAATCAATACTGTGGCTGTTTCCCCAGGTTGATAGCTATCTTTATCTAGTTTGAGTTCTAAGCGATTGTTCGTGTAGCGATCGCCCCAGTTTACCCCATTATCACCCGTCGCCCAAATCTGCGTATCAGTAGCAGTGCTTTCATCTTTAGCATTGGTAAAATTAGCGCGAATGCGGTAAGAACCGGATGTTGGCGGAGTCAGGTAAACAAGTTGAGGAGTATTGCTAGATGATGTCTGCGTTTGCGCTACCGTTTTATATTCCACTTGATTGTGAGGAGTCTGGCTACCTTCTACCACCTGGGTAACGCTGCTGTATTTCATTTCTTGTAACTCGATGCGGACTTGTTGCCCTGTCACGGCTTTGCCTGTAGGATCGGTGACGATAACTTGAATGGGAAAAGATTTACCAGCATCGGCGACAAAATCGCTTTGCAAACCAATGAGGCGATCGCTCGGTAGTGCCGTAAATGTGCGAGAATCAGCTACAGATAGATTGGAAACATCTGATATCTGTACGTCTACACGATAGGTCATCGGATAAGGTAAATCCTTAGCTACAGGAACAACTTGACTGCTTTTCCCTGCTGCATCTAAAACTTGACGCGATCGCAATACATCACTAGTAATATTAGGGCTTTCTTCGGGCCAAAACCACTGTCGTCCAAATGAAAATTGTTCCCAACCTTGAGGATTAAAATTAGTTTGGCTGCGAGTGACGTAATATTGTGCTTTTCCTCCTTCTACAGGCGCACCAAAGAAATAATTGCTTTGGGCTGTAGCTGTAATCTTTTCGTCAGTTAGCACGAATTCTTTATCTAAACCCAATTCTACTTTAAAATTAGGCGGTTTAAATTCAGCCATGCGAAATTCACCAGAAATTTCTGCACCACTTTCACCTTTAGCGCGGATTGAATAGTATCCTAAAGGTTGACTGGAATTGAGAGGTATTTCTAAGGAAAACGTCCCGAATTCATTTGTAGTTTGAGTACCTAAATCTATCTTTTCTCCGTTCGGATTTTCTAGAGTGATTTGATAAGAGACATTTTTATCTTGTTTGATAACGCCATTTTGTAGATAATAAGCTGCGCCAGTCAACTCAGCCTTTTCCCCTGGTTGATATAATTGACGATCTGAGAAAATCGTACCTCGCGATTCAATTTCGTTGCTGTTCCATCCCGCATCAATCCCATAACCATAGGAACCGCTATACTCATCACTCCGCGCAAAAGTCCAGTCTTGACCTTCACGAGCAATTACGAGTAACTTAGGTGGTGTATTAAACTCTGCACCTCCCGTGCAAGTTTGCAAAGCTTGACGATTTAGCAGTAAAGTTCCAGTCAAATCGGTTTTCCCAACCGCACAAGCTACGGGTACAATTCTAGATTTTGCCCCTAATTTAGATTCGTAAATTTCAACATTTGCATTTGCTACAGCAGCACCGTCTGCAAGATGATGAACTCGAATCAAACCTGAATCGGGAAACCACTGACTAAATACACCCAAATTAGTTAACTGTACTAATCCGTAAAATGTCGGTTCGCGCCATTGCTGCTTACCATTTTCCTTATAAGAATTAGTGCGCGCCTGCACGCCATAAGCTAACATTCCTGTAGAGTTACCCAGTTTTTCTCGTAGAGGAACAGTCGTATCAACCGATTGATTCTTGCGTCCTTTAACAGGAAACTTTTGCCAAGAACTCTGAGAAGGAAGTAAATCGTTACCATCACTTCTAGGATAGGCGGAATCAATATAAACTAAATCTTCTGGTTGTACGACTTTATAGGCTGCTTTATACCTCGACTCAGGTAAATTAACCGTGCTAATATTCAGTTGTAAATCTTTGCCATCAGGAAAGATATTCAAATCTGTGGGAACCCAAATATCGGGAGAAACATCACTTGTGTTGAATTTTTGAGTAATTAGTTTACCGAGAGTTTGCCCAAACTTATCTTTAAGATTTGCACCCAAAGTAACAGTATAAGTCGTTGCTGGTTCTAAAGCATAGGGATTGAGATTGACTATATTATTACCTTCGTAAGCTTGTACCAAACGAGGCAATTTTTTAGGTGCTGGCTGAATTGTAATATTGGCGATCGCAGATTCTGCTACCAAACCATTATTAAATATTAGTTGGGGGCTACCTTGAACAAATCTGCCGTAAGCTCCACCAGCATCCGCTTGTCCGATATACTCAATTTTATCAAATGCTAAAGGTGCGTAAGTTTGTACCTGAGTTGCAAAAGTAGATGTACTGGGTAAATTTCCGTGTAAAGGCAGCAAACCACGGGCAAATTCTAAACGATAACGAGTTGCTTTGTCTAGATTTTGTTGCGGCTTTATGGTATAGTTCCAATCACGATTAGCAGGATCGAATTTTTCTTGAGCTGAATTATCTGCCTCGATAACTTCCTGTTTCTCCAACGCAATTTTCAGCGGTATGCTTTGTTTTTTCTCCTCTGCTACAAGTTGCGCTTGTTTTGATAAAGACTCTAAATTTAATTCGACATTAGAACTAAATTTCAGCGTTGGCTGTAAACCCAAAGGTTCAGATGAAGATTCCGAATTAGGCTCGATTCCTGGTAAGTTGAATAACTTAATTGCTTCAGTACTGAAAGTCCAAGCCAGATCCTTATCTAAACGATGATTTTTTAAATCTGCCAATCCAGCTTTCAGGGTAATTCTAACCCGTGTAGCTTTCGGTAAAGCGCGATCGCCTTGCCATCCTACCATGCGCGGCGTGAGAAAGCGAAATTGCCCTGGCAAGGGTGGATAAAGCTCAAATTTCTTTAAAATATCTTGGCTGCTATCAATACTTTCAACTGGAATCAGCGCCTCTTTAAACCGAATCCGAATTTGGGCTTTTGTTTCAGCTTCTCCAATCGGACTAATTTGTTCAATCCAGTTTGGTAATGGTGGCGGAGGAATCGGTGCAACTACTGGTAGTGGTTCGTTTTCCGATAACCGCGCCGTACCACACCCTGCTATACCCAGTACAAGTGTTAATACTAGTAGGAAATACACCCCAATTCTCACACCCGTAGCCACAGTTCGCCTCGCTTTACTCGCACAGTATTCCTGTGATAGCTCATGAGGTTAAATGGTTCCGAAATCCCTACAATTCTTTACTAGTCTGTCTTTTGATATTACAGGTTTGTAAAATAGATGGATGAGAAAGTGCGATCGCAGGTTAATCTTAATGTCTCAGGTACTCTTCGATCAAATACTTGACCAACTTCAATCTCTCTTGAATTATTTGAGTTACAGCAACTTAATCGAGTTCTTCAAAACTATCTTGAAGATAAGGAAGAAATAACTAAATAAGCGATATTTTATTAAACAACTATACGAGGTAGTTATATAGAAAGTTTCAGCCTAGTAGATAGTTAGGTAGCTTTTCGGGGAATCCTAATATAGAAAGGTTAGGGTTTATTAAATGCTTCCGACAAATCTCAGCGAACTAGAAGAAATCCGTAAAGAATGCAAACAGATGGTAGTCAAGCGAGCAGTCGTTTCAGGTGCAGCGAACCTTGTTCCAATTCCAGGACTTGACATTGCGGCTGATGTTGGATTGCTCTTGCAACTACTTCCTGCTATCAATAGTAAATTTGGACTTTCCCCAGACCAGATAGAAAAACTTGATCCACAAATGAAAGCAATAGTTTATGGACTTGTTTCTAACATGGGAACTCAATTAGCGGGTAAGGTAATCACCAAACAATTAATTTTGACTATTCTCAAACGGGTTGGTATCCGAGTTGGAGCAAGGCAAGTTGCAAAGTTTATCCCAATCATTGGACAAAGCGCAGCACTTGCAATTAGCATCGCTGCGATGAAAACTATCGGTGATATGCACGTCGATGAATGTTACAACCTTGCTATGCAGGTTATCAAGAAGGGGAGAGCAGCTTAAGTACCGGATAAGTAATTCAAAATAGGATCGGAGGCAAGGATGATCGTGGCAACATTTTCAGTCGCCGTAAGAAGCCTAATAACGCTTTGGAGCGGACGTGCAAAGTTTTCGCGCTTCGTTCGGTGCTACTATCCTGTTGCTCGCTTTCATTGTTAGTTAGCAACCTGGTAATAGATATTAGACTAATTCTGAAAATTTTTTATTTGAGTTACTTAATTTTTAGCTGAATGACTCATATAAAAACATCGGCAATTGAGTTTATTTTGCGCTAATTGTACTAAGAAACTCATGCGATCGCAATTTAATCACTTAAGATGCGATCGCAAACTAACAATTCCCTTACAGCCAACGCGCGATCGCCCACAACAAGCGATATGTTAAAGTAATTGAGTAAGCATGAAAAGGGTTTGTACACTATGACCTTCAGCGATGTGGTCGAGGCAATCAAAAGTCTATCCACTGACGAAAAACAAGAAATCCAACTGCTACTGAAACAGTATATCCGTGAAGAACGCCGACAACAGATATATAAAAACTTTCAATTGGCGCAGGTTGAACAGCAAAAAGGCGAACTAAAATTTTCCGCCAACATTAATGAACTGAAGCAACTGATAGAGGAATAATAGTGGAAGTCAGTTTCAGTTCCTCATTCAAACGTGCTTTTAAAAAACGTATTAAGAGCGATGTAGATTTAGAGGCGAGATTTTGGCAGAAATTAGAGCAGTTTATTATAGCTCCATTTGCTCCCAGCTTAAAAACTCACAAATTATCAGGCAACCTCAAAGAATTTTGGAGTTTTAGCATAGATTATGACCAGAGAGTATTGTTCTACTTTACAGAAGATGGAAAAGCTGTGTTTGTAGATATTGGTAGCCATGACGAAGTGTATTAAGCAGCAGTGGCAACATAGCTCATTTATTACTAAATCTCTACTAGAACAAACTCAGTAGCTGGGTTTATTTTGTGTTAATTGCACTTAAAAACTCACGCGATCGCACCCCAGTTAAATCGCGATCGCCACTTTTCTAGCATACGATTGTTTCAATTAGAGTGTTTAAATTTAGCCCACTTGTGCAATAACTTGTCCAATTTCTTGAGGAGTTGCGCCTGTTGCTAGCATTGCCCGAATGAGTAATTCAATAGAAACTGAAGCATCACCATTTTCAGCCTTAGCGATTCGAGGTTGGCTAGAGTGTAATTTCTCTGCAAGTACAGTTTGGGTCATTAATTTTTGTCGCCGTTCTTTGAGGTGACGGCTGAGAGTAAGCTTAATCTCAATAAGTGTAGTTTCTTCTGGGGTAAGATCTAAAAATTCTGCAACAGTTCCGACTTTCCAACCTTTTTCTTCCAGCTTTTTTCTTTTGGCTTCTTTCATACAATTAATCCTGTATATCTTTGTCGTATTTGCTGAGTCGTTTTTGACAGATATCGATAACACTGGTAGGTGTTGTTCTGGTTGTCTTATTGAACACTTCAAGAATTAAAATTGCGTCGTCATCAATTCGGTAGATGATTCTCCAATTCTTATCTGCATCTCGAATCCGTAGTTCGTGGCAGCGTGTCCCAATACTTGTCATTGGTCTTGAATGGGGCAGTCCTAAGTTGTCACCTTGCTGTAACCGTCGCAGCAAAACTCCTGCTTCTATGCGTGCTGCTTGGCTAAAAGGAGGTGTTTTGATCTCGCCATGCAACCAAACCAAAGGTTTATCCGTTTCATTCATGTGTTATTTATATCATATCTGATATATTCATATAGTTGCCACAATCCAACAATTCAGGTAAAGCCATGCAAGCCAAACTTCAAGAGCAACTCTCTCCTGCTGATGCCGAAGTCATTTTAGGACGCTTACCCGAACGAATTCGCACCGCCTTAATTGCTCGTGCTGCTGAAATTGAATACCCAATTGAAGCAGTAGTTGAGATGGCGAAGGCTAGTTTTTTGGATACAGAAGCGTTAGGTTTTGCAGATTGCAAACCAGGACGCGGACAATAAAAAACCTTGGTAATTGGCTGTATTTTGCGCTAATTGTGCTTAAAAAATCATGCGATCGCACCTCAGTTAAATTGCGATCGAATACAGATTTATATTATCTAAAATTCCTAATTCAAATTCTAAATTCACGCTCTATCAGAAATGATACGGAGGTAGATAGTGCTACCTTGTGCCTATAATGCCCCTTATCCTTCAAGATTGAATGTCTGCAATCTTATGAACTCATCCTCTCTCAAATGACTCTACGAGTCGTCGAACAATACTCTGGGTAACATCAAGTAACATCGTGCGATCGCCGCATCGTTTCGTTTACACTACAAAAAACTACAAAAACTGCTCTACCCTCGATTATGCTGTATAACTTCAGTACATCTACATTTGTTCAGCTGCCAACCGTGTAAAGTAAAGCTATTTCCGAGAAAATCGCCCCTGCGACTACCAAGAGCGAGCGGCGTGAATTATAAAATTTTTATGTGAATTTTGCCACTACCTGCCTGGACTTCCAGCTATTGTCTAGAACTATAACTTGCATTTAATGGTAGCCACTAATGCTAGATATAAGTTAAAGATGGAAATAGTTTGGTAGGAGAGGCTGGAGCTATGCCCACCGCAGCGATCGCTTTCTGCAATAGGCACTTGATGCTGACCCAATCCAATCGTACTAGGAGTGAACTATTGACATCCGACCGATAAATCCTTAATTCTGATTTTTCAGCCGCAGCCGCTATTTTTCCTTTAGGTTCTCATGTCAACTCTCGTTATCGTCGAATCCCCCACCAAAGCACGCACCATCCGTAACTACCTACCAAGGGACTTTCGGGTAGAAGCGTCTATGGGTCACGTACGCGACCTACCCCAATCAGCCACCGATATTCCCGCCAACGTTAAAGGGGAAAAATGGGCGCAGTTGGGCGTGAATGTGGAAAGTGACTTTGAACCGCTGTACGTGATTCCCAAGGATAAAAAGAAAATTGTCACGCAGCTCAAAGAAGCACTAAAATCTGCTGACGAACTCGTACTGGCGACAGACGAAGACCGAGAGGGCGAAAGCATTAGCTGGCACTTGTTGCAGCTACTCCAGCCAAAAGTTCCGGTCAAGCGGATGGTATTCCACGAAATTACCCAAGACGCAATCCGCAAAGCGCTGAAAAATTGCCGCACCGTTGACGAACAACTCGTCCGCGCCCAAGAAACGCGCCGAATACTCGATCGCCTGGTAGGATACACCCTATCCCCCCTACTGTGGAAAAAAATAGCCAAAGGGCTATCTGCCGGACGAGTCCAGTCAGTTGCAGTCAGACTTTTAGTTAACCGCGAACGGCAACGCCGCGCTTTCCGCCAAGGGAGTTACTGGGATCTCAAAGCCACCTTGGAGGCGAAAGGCAAAGAGGCGAAAGGTGAATTTGAAGCCAAACTCACCACCCTAGCTGGTACAAAAGTCGCCAATGGCAGCGATTTTGACCCAGATACAGGGCAGATCGTTGCCGGACGCAATGTTGTTTTATTGAATGAAACCCAAGCCAGGGAACTACTAGAGCGTTTAACGGGCAAACCTTGGACGGTGACGGATTTAGAAGAACGTCCTACGACGCGCAAACCCGCACCACCCTTTACCACCTCTACCCTGCAACAGGAATCTAACCGCAAACTGCGCTTGTCGGCGCGGGACACGATGCGGGTCGCCCAAAACCTCTACGAACAGGGATATATTACCTACATGCGTACCGACTCGGTGCATTTATCCGAGCAGGCGATCGCAGCTGCCCGTAGTTGCGTCGAGCAGATGTATGGCAAAAATTATCTCAGTCCCCAACCGCGCCAGTACTCCACCAAAAGTAAAGGCGCACAAGAAGCACACGAAGCCATTCGCCCGGCTGGGAGCAGCTTCCGCACGCCCAAGGAAACAGGTTTGAGCGGCAGAGAATTCGATCTCTACGATTTGATCTGGAAGCGCACTGTGGCGACCCAGATGGCAGACTCGCGCCAAACTCAAGTTATCGTGCAATTGCAGGTAGAAGACGCGGGATTTAGGTCTAGTGGGAAGCGAATTGATTTTCCTGGCTTCTTACGCGCTTACGTGGAAGGTTACGACGACCCAGAAGCAGCATTAGAAGATCGGGAAGTCATTCTACCACCGCTGAAAAAAGGCGATCGCCCCGACTGCAAAAACCTAGAGGCGATCGGACACGAAACCCAACCCCCTGCGAGATATACGGAAGCTTCTCTCGTTAAAACACTAGAAAGCGAGGGTATCGGTCGCCCCAGTACCTACGCCAGCATCATCGGTACGATTGTAGACCGAGGCTATGCCCAAATCGTCAGCAACGCCCTCGTTCCTACTTTCACCGCCTTTGCTGTCACTGCCTTGTTAGAACAGCATTTTCCTGACTTGGTAGACCCTAGCTTTACCTCCAAAATGGAGCAAACCTTGGATGATATTGCTACGGGTGAAGCAGCTTGGTTGCCATATCTCCGCAAGTTTTATTCAGGCGATGCGGGACTGGAAACTCTAGTTAAGGCACGGGAAAGTCAAATTGAAGCCAACGTTGCGAGAACAGTCGCTTTTGATGACTTAGAAGCAAAAGTCCGCATCGGTAGTTACGGTCCTTATATCGAAGCACAGAACGGTAGCGATACTGTGACTGCTTCCATTCCTAAAGACTGGACTCCGGCAGATTTAGATGCCGAATTAGTGGAAAAGTTGCTCAAACAGAAAACCGAAGGACCGGACAAGGTAGGGATTCACCCTGAAACTGGAGAGCCGATCTATGTCAAGATCGGTCCTCACGGTCCTTACGTGCAACTAGGGGAAAAAACTGAGGATAAGCCCAAACCCAAGCAAGCCTCGTTGCCTAAAGGTGTCACGCCCGATAACCTCACCCTAGAGACAGCTGTTGGTTTGCTATCTCTACCTCGGCTACTTGGTACTCACCCAGCAACGGGAGGCAAAATTCAAGCTAGTATTGGACCCTATGGACCCTATGTCGTCCACGACCAAGGTAAGGAAGGCAAAGACTATCGATCGCTTAAAGTCAGTGACAACGTATTGACAGTGACTCTAGAACGGGCGCTAGAGATTCTTGCCGAACCCAAGAAAGGACGACGTACCAGCAGCAAATCCAAATCAGCATTACGCGAGTTGGGCGCTCATCCGGGGGACGGAGAACCAGTCAACATCTTCGAGGGTCCCTACGGGCTTTACGTCAAGCACGGAAAGACCAATGCGGGATTACCAGAGGGGCAAAAAGTCGAAGATATGACTTTAGATAAGGCGTTAGAACTATTAGCCTCAAAGGAATCGAGCGCTAAAAAATCGACGAAGCGCAAATCTACTAAGGCAAGTGCTAACGGTAATGGGACTGCAACTACAGCCAAGAAAAAAACCGCTAGCAGCACTCGCAAGACAACGACTGCTTCTAAATCAAAAACTAAGACTTCATAGAGTCTTAACTGGCTATAAGTTCGATCGTAGAGACGCAAGCGCTTGCGTCTCTATATTTTTTGGAGATACGGAATACACCCGTATTTTTACGGTCGTCGATCGCAATTCCCGGAAGTTGAAATGAAAATGCATAGCTATAGCTATCAGCGCGATCGCGACTCCCATAAATTGGTTTCTAACATGAAGATTCGTCAAAAGTTAACTATAGGTTTTGTCGGGACTTCTTTATTAGTAGGCTCAATCGGTTGTCTATCATTGGTTGTCGATAAAAATACTCACGCTCATATAGAGCGAATCAACAAAAAATACATTTATGAATTCGAGTTCTCCGGTCGGGCGATCGCTGACATACAAGCAGTAAATGTAGCAACGCATAAACTTTCAATTGGAGAAATACATATATATAGTAGAGGAGAAATTATTGCACTAATCGAATCTAAATTAAATACAATAGAAAACAATATAAATGATAGAATTCAGAAAAACGATCCGGCATTAATAGTAAGTTTTGAAACTGAACTTACGCGAGAAGAAGCTGAGAAAAGTTATCAAAGCCTTAAGGCATTAAAAGCCAATTTTTTAAGATATAAAACTTTAGTCACGCAATATTTACAATTACTATCTACTAATGAGTGGGATGCCAAGCAGCTTTTAGCAGATAAATTAGAATGGTATGTAGAAAAAAGCATATTACCCGAGGTCGAGGAATACAAGCAGCGAGCCGAAAATAGTTTATCAACTGAAGTTAGAGAAACCGAAAAAATGTTTCTCATGGGAGAGCGCGCGATCGTCTCCTCAACTTTAGCTGCTGTCATAACTGCCATTATTCTAGGCTATTTCATTTCTCGTTCTATTCTCAAACCGATCGACAAGCTAAAAGGAGCAGCAATTCAGGTTGGAGAAGGTCATTTAGAAACTAGAGTTGCGATCGATTCTCACGATGAACTCGGAGTTTTAGCTGATGCTTTTAATCAAATGATATTAGGTTTATCGAGAACAACAGTATCTCAAATCTATTTAGATAAAATTCTCAGTTCGATGTCAGATTTACTAATTGTAACTAATCCAGAGCGAATTGTTACTAAGGTAAATCAAGCAACACTCGATTTACTTGGGTTTTCAGAAAGCAAATTACTTGGTAAGTCGATCGATATTTTTCTAAGCCAAAACACAAACTTGAGTGTTTATACGTTAGCCGATCGCGGGTTAAATCTCAATCTGGAAACAAATCTGTTAACAGCCGCAGGTAGAGCAATTCCTGTATCTTTTAGTTCTTCTGCTATTGTTGACGAACAGGGTAACAAGCAGGGTTTCGTTTGTGTAGCGCGAGATATAACTGAAAAGAAAAGAATAGAAGCGGCAATGTTACAGGTAAGAGTAGCTGAGGCTGCCAAAGCAGAAACCGATCGGGCTTTACAACAAGAAAAGCATTTGAACGAGATGAAAAGTAAATTTATCTCTATAGCTTCCCATGAATTTCGGACACCATTAACTACAATTTTATCTTCAACAGAGTTACTACGAGATTATGGTTACAAATGGACAGAAGATCGCAAAAATCAGCATTTTCAGCGAATTGCTAATTCTGTAAAACACATGACCGGACTTTTAAATGATGTACTTTTGATTGGTAAAGTAGAAGCTGGAAAAATTGAATTTAATCCCCACTCGATTGATGTCGTCAACTTTTGTCAAGAACTAATAGAAGAAATAGAAATAACTACCAAAAACCATAAAGTTTTATTTCATTGCAAGCGCCAGTATATTCATGCTTGTATGGATGAAAAGCTCCTACGACACATTTTTAGTAATTTACTCTCAAATGCAATTAAATATTCTCCTAAAGGTGGTGCTGTCAATTTTAAGTTAATTTTTCAATTAGAACATCTGATTTTCCAAGTTCAAGACCAAGGGATCGGTATTCCGCAAACAGAACTATCCCAATTATTTGAGACGTTTCATCGGGCTAGTAATGTCGGTACAATTCCAGGCACGGGATTAGGACTTGCCATTGTCAAAAAGTCTGTTGAAGCCCATCAGGGAACAATTACAGTAGAAAGTGAAATTGGCGTAGGTACGACATTTCAAGTTACCCTACCACTTTATGAGGTTTGCCCAACTAAGGACAGTTATCAGTGAAGAAAGGGAGCGCACGAGCAGGGAGTAGGGAGCAGGGAGGACAAGGGGGACAAGAAGGACAAGGGGGACAAGGGGGACAAGGGGGACAAGGGGGACAAGGGGGACAAGGAAGCAACTACCAACTACCCATTACCAATTACCAACTACCAACTGCCGATTACCACTATAAAGAATTGTGTTTATTAAAGACTGTGAACTCCGTAGCTTCCTATACTGAACTTAATTCCTACCTTTTGCATCTCGAACGAGGAGGTTCTCAAACGATGCACACTTATGAAGTATTGGTAGATATCAAAGAATGCTTAGAAATGACAAGTGCTAGTTGCAGAAGCGAAACAGCACGCTACGAAATCGATGCAGAGTCCAAAGATAAAGTCGATCGCCTTGCTAGAGCGCAGGCTAGAAGCGACCATCCACAAGGTATTGAATACGATATTAGGGTAACGAGACTATTGAGATAGAGCGCCCTCACATGTTGTCATTGGTCATTTGTCAATAACTAATGGTGACTGTAGTACAAGCTCTTCATAAACGATTGAGGGTTGCTGTAAAAATACAAAAACTAGGGAAAGAAGCGATCGCTTCCTTCCCTAAATCGTAGAGCGAATGGCGATCGCAAGTTGCCAATCTTCCATCACGATTCACAACTCATTACTTACTGACCATTTCCGCCACACTCTGAGCCTGATAAGCTTTTTCTAAGCGCATAATCCGCTTCGCTTGCATAGAGAAAGCACTAGCATCGAGCCAGTTAGCAATCAAAGCATCTGTAGAGAATAGTCCTCCACCATTGATGGTGAAGAAGAGAAAGCAAACTGCATAAACAGCAGAAAGTTCTAGATAAGAAAGATTTAAACCAGCAACCAAGATGTGATGGTACATCGCTACACACATGGTTCCGAACAAACCAAAAGCAGCTGGACGGGTCAAAAAGCCAATCGCTACCAGTGGCGCACCGATTGTTTCGGTTAATGCAGCTAAGTAGCTGAAAAAGATCGGGAAGGGTAAACCAATGTACTCAACGTAAGCTTGAGAAAAGCTTTCGATATTACCCAGTTTGTCTAAGCCATTATGAATCATAACAATCCCTACGACAGCACGCAGGACAGCCCAAGCAGTCTGCGACCAGAAGTTAGGGCTAGTGTTGGGTTTGAGTACGGTAGCTAAAAAGGTGGTTGTAGACATGGTGCAGATGTTGCGCTGAGTTTGTCAAAGATTTCAAAAAATTAACAGAAGTATTAATTAATGTAAATACTTATTTATTAATGTATCGCTTTTTTTCAAAATCGGGAACGCCATAGGTATGCAGAATCGGCATTTGCACTAAAGCAAAGTCGTTATGAGTTTAATAGGTTTTGTGTAATGTGCAAAACAGCCCGCGCGATCGCTAATGCGTATAATATCCGGCAATCGATATAAAGCTATACAACTAATTTTTAACCAAAATCAAAGTTGAGATGACACCAGAAACCAATCGAAGACCAATCTGGTCGATAATGATCCCAACTTATGAGCGATCGAGATATTTATCAGCAGCAATAGAGAGCGTATTAGCTCAAATATCAGAACGAGAATTCAATCGATTTCAAATAGAAGTAGTAGATAACTGTTCTACTAACAAAGCGATTGAGAGCATAGTTTCTCAATACAAAGGTAAAGTTAGTTTTTATTGTCAGCCAAAGACAGTAGATATTTATACAAATTGGAATACTTGCATAGAAAGAGCGCTAGGAATATACATACATATTTTGCATGATGACGATATTGTTGGAACTGAATTTTATCATCGGATGGAGATCGGTTTTAATACTAATTCTGCAATTGGAGCAGCTTGCTGTCGCCACCAACATATAGATGAGATAGGTCGTCGGCTAAAATATATTTCCCGCTTACATAGAAAAAAAGCAGGAATAATCCCCAACTTTATTGAAAAAATTGCTATTAGTTCTCTTTTCGATCCTCCTGCTGTTACTGTCAAAAAAGAGGTTTATGAAAAGCTAGGAAAATTTAATTCTCAAATGGAGAGTTCTGCGGATCATGAGATGTGGATTAGGATAGCAGTTAATTATAAAGTTTGGTTTGAGCCACAAGTGCTAGCTTTTTATAGAGTACATAATAATACCATTACATCTACTGTTCTATCCTCAGGATATAACTTAGTCTGTGCTAGACGTGTGATAAAAACATTTGATCGCTTGCTTCCCTCTCACCTCTGCTGGAAACTAACCAAACAAGCATTAGAAGAATGTGGCAAGTATGGAATTAAACTTGCGTTTCGAGCGCTGAGCAAAGGAGATTTGAAAACTACGTTCAATCAAATTAGAGAAGTCTTGAGGAGTACTCGTTCGCTCAAGATTCTGAGCGTCATAGTATTAGTACCGTGGTTAGCGATTCTCGCCTTTTTGTGGAGAGCGTTGAGAAAAATATTTGTCCCGATCGCCTAAAGTCTGACAACAACTATAGACTAAAAATTATCTACACTCCCACACTCGGACAAATACCCTATGAAACCCGCCTGGACTCGACTGGCGATCGCTTTAAATGCAGCTTTGCTTGTCTCTGGAACGCCAGTTATGGCGATACCCCCTGCGCCAACAGAAAATACCCCCACGCAACCACAACCAGGGGAACCACCCACATTTGAACTCGAAACCAGTGCCTCCCGCCTTGCCACAATTGTCGAGCAGAGAAAAAAACTAATTGAAGCGGATCGTTTGCATCAAGCCGGACAGCACGCAGAAGCAGAAAAACTCTATCGAGAAGTCAAAGAGCCTTTTACTACCCCTATAGAAGTTAAACAGCGTCCAGAACCGATTGTTGATGTGACTCAACTATCACCAGCAGGCAAGGTTTATTGGCGGGAAGCAGAAGCAGGTATCGCTCAAAATCTGCAAACGAGAACTTTGGTTCCCTTGCGATTGTTGGTAGAACAGTATCCCCAATTTATCCCCGGACATCTGCAACTGGCAGCAGTACTCAATAAACAAGGTCATCCTGAAGAAGCGATCGATGTTTTGGAACGAGCAACATCTCTTTATCCCGATCGACCGGAGTTAGTCAAAGCCAAAATAGAAGCCTTCGTTGCTGAAAAAAAATGGATGGAAGCCTCGATCGCCGCGCGAAGATTTGCAATTCTCAATCCCAACCAACCTAGCACCGCAGAATTTACTCAACTAGCCGATTTACATTTAGAGAATTATACGCGACATCTGCGCCGCAAGTTACGAGGAAATGCGATCGCCAATGTGATTACTGGGGTAGCAGGATATGCCCTTACAGGTAGTCTATTGGGTCCGCTGTCGGCTTTGCAAACAGGCTCGATGTTATTACGAGGGGAATCATCCATCGGTAAATCGATTGCCAAAGATGCGCGAGAACAATTGCCAATGGTAGAAGACAAAATAGTCATTGACTACGTGAATGAAATTGGACAAAAACTAGCTAAAGTCACAGGTCGCGACGATTTTCAATATGAGTTTTACGTTGTATTAGACGATAATTTAAATGCTTTTGCCTTACCAGGTGGAAAAGTATTTGTGAATGCAGGCGCGATCGCCAAAACTGAATCTGAAGCAGAGTTGGCTGGATTACTGGCACACGAATTATCTCACGCCGTCCTTTCTCATGGGTTTCAGTTGGCAGCTGAAGGTAATTTACTGGCGAATGTGACTCAATATATTCCCTATGGTGGGACTGTAACGAACATTTTTGCCATGAGATACAGTCGCGATATGGAACGCCAAGCAGATGCTTTAGGGACAAGACTAATTGCAGCTAGCGGCTATGCAGCTGATGGTTTACGCGATCTGTTAGTGACGCTGAAAGAACAAGACAAAAGGGGAGAACCGCCAGCGTGGTTATCTTCTCACCCCCCAACAGGCGATCGCATTCGCTATGTCGAAGAACTGATTCAACGTAATGGCTACAACCGTTATACCTACGAGGGAGTAGCGCGCCATGCCGAGATGAAAGCAAGAGTGGAAAAAATTTTGATTCAGAAGGAACTGATAACTAAGAAAAAGCATCATCGATAAATGTAAACAATCTTTCCTGCACTAGATACATCACTGGCTTGAGGTAGATAGCTTAGAGGCAGCAGGGTTAAGTTTGAGGATTATTTTTCATGTCTGCAAAAACTTTTAAGTTTCAATTGTTAAGAGGTTTGAGTTTATCAATGGGGTTAGCCTTGCTGTTAGCACATGAAACTGCAATGGCTTTTCCCCGCCAAGGAATGATAATTGCTCAAGAGAATTCTCGTTCTAGCGATCGCAATAGTCGCTCGACCAACCGCGATCGCGATGTTGTCGTAGATACAGAAGGCGATACTACACCTACTTCCCGCCGCAATCCTGGCAGTTCAGATCCCGTTACGAGAGCGACGCGGTTTAGCTGTCAGACTGTAAATGGCGAGTACACTGTAGTTTACCAGCCAGAAAGCCAGCCAGGAGAGTTCTTTGAGTGGGCAAAACCATCAAATATGGGTGGTGGTTGGAATTCTCAAAGACGTTGTAACGAAATTGCTCGTCGTTTAGAATCTTACCGTCCCGATGGTTTGTTAGAAATGACTACAGGGGTAGAAAATAGCTACAACACTGTTTGCGTCACGACAGAAAGAGACTCGTCCTGTCGGATTGTTTTTACCGTACCACCAGGACAAGACCCCATATCAACTCGCGATCGCGTCTTTGAAAACCTCACCGTAGCTGATAGCGGACAGCAAACTGATGCAGTCAGTACTTATCAGGGAAGACAGAGCGAAATTAGCGATCTCATCAACATGGGTCGTGAAGCTTTGGGTGGAAAAAAACGCACTAATACTAAGAATATTAACCTCAAACCCTTCTTAGATGCAAAGGATGGTGGCACTGGAGCAAAACTTGACGATGCCGTACAAGTCAAGCAAAATAGCTCTCATTCGCGGTTAAATCCTGGGAATTTTCGTTAGACTGTAATTAACAATTGGTAATTGGTAATTGGTCATCGGTCATCAGTCAATAGACAAATGACTGATGACACTTTTTTTGCTCGATTTATATAAACCATGCTGAACAATAATCGTATTTTTAGACAAATATTATTACCGCTCTTAGTTGGTTTGATTAGTATATTTTTGACGATTGGTTTTATCCCTAAAATTGCATTATCTCAACAATCAGATTCGCGCTTCAACTCATTAGAATTCGACCTTAGAACCTTAGAAGCAAGACTCGATCGCCTAGAAAGTCAAATAGATCGTACTTCTCGCCCCAATCTTCCCAGAACGCCTAATACAGATAATCGCAGACGCGATCGCAATAACCTAAGTCAGTTACAATCTTTTGATAACCTAGCAACATTAGCGGTCGAAACAAAACAGCAAGTCAATCAATTAGAGGCAAGAGTCAAAAAATTAGAAGCACGGAGACAGTGAACAGTTATCAGTTGTCAGTGACTAGTGGCTAGTGGCTAGTGGCTAGATAAAAATTTGGTAACTAGCTACGCACAAATGACAAATGACCAATTACAACTCATAAAAATGCACTTGAAAACACGTATTTCATCATTTTTACGCATCACTTGCGGATTGTGCTTAATTGTCTGTTGTCTAGGATTTAATATTAGTAGCGCTGCCGCAGATGTAGCAACACAATCTAATCCAATAAATACAAAAGTTTATGAATATCGTTCTCCGAGTGCGGATGGTATAGGTAAGTTTTACTTGGGTAGGGAAATTGCTAAAGTGATGGGACATACAGGAAGTTTATGGCTAGAACGTCCAAGTCGAGAACGGGAAGAACAACCAACAAAAGCGATTGCCGCTCTCGATTTAAAACCTACTGATGTAGTGGCAGATATTGGTGCTGGTACGGGCTATTTTAGCTTTCGGCTAGCGAAAGTAGTACCTCAAGGTAAAGTATTTGCTGTTGACGTTCAACCAGAAATGTTAGACATAATTGAGTTTCTCAAACAAGAAAATAAAATCGCAAATGTAGAACCTGTTTTAGGTGCGATCGCCAATCCTAACTTACCTACAAATAGTATCGATCTAGCTTTGATGGTAGATGCCTATCATGAATTTTCTCATCCCAACGAAATGATGAAAAAATTAGTAAAAGCTCTCAAGCCAGCCGGAAGAGTGGTACTAGTTGAATATCGCAGAGAAAATCCATTTATTCCGATCAAAACTTTACATAAAATGACCCAAAAACAAGCCCGCAAAGAGATGCAAGCGATCGGTTTGCAATGGCAGACAACAAAAGATGTTTTACCATCACAACATATTATGATATTTACAAAAGGTAATGGGTAATGGGTAATTGGTAATCGCTCCCGATCGCTCCCTCCGCTCTCTTCTTCCCTACTCCCTGCTCGTGCGCTCCCTTTCTTCACTGTAAACTTCTCTTAAAACGAAAAGAACTAATTGTCAGCCCTTTTCTAAAGTAAAATCTGTGGGCAGCAGCACGTTGTACGCCGCTATCGAGTTGCAGCGAACCGCACCCTTGCGATTTAGCATACTCTATCAACCAATCAATTAAGGCACTACCATAACCCTGAGAACGCTCGGATGTATCAGTGATGAGATCGTCAATATAAAGTAGCTGCCCATCAATTAATGTTTCCATCAATCTACACCCAGCTACGGCTTTAATTGAATTGTTTTTCTCGACGTAGACTAGAAAGTAACCAGCTTGCTGTTGGCGTTGCACGCGGTTAACAAACTCTGCTTCTGTCAAATGCGATCGCAACTGCACCATCACCGGAAAGCATCGTGATATATCGAGATTTGAGGTAGCAAACTTAATCTGCATCAATATTCTTTTAACTTCTAACTTGTGTAGGTATGGGTTTAATCGCAGAATTTTTTGTTTTGCTGTAAGTCACGTCAAAAAAACTGCCCCTCAAACTTTTGTCTTCTTGACTGACTCTGCTACAGATGGTGAGAAATTTGGGAAAGATAAGTGAGAAGCAATTCCTATGTAAACAATAGTATGACTGAAAAGCAGCCTAGTTCCGTACAGCCCTCTGCTGTAACGCTGCAATCCATTGCCCAAGATATCTTAACTTTATTAGATCGTAAAGCACTACTGGAGCTACGGGCAAAGATTGACAGTTTATTGGGGCTGTCAGTTGAACTATCCACGAGCGAGCCAACGCTGCACCCCTCAGAAGGTGCGATCGCAGAGTCTTCACCAGAGCATTTAGCATGGCTGCAAAAAGGAGTTGTAACCTGGAACGATTGGCGCGAACAAAATCGAGAACTCGTTCCAGATTTACAAGGCGCAAATTTAAGTGGATTCAATCTCGCTTTTGTCAACTTTGCTGGCGTAAACTTGGAATATGCCAACCTTAGTGGCGCTGATATGAGAGGAGCATTTCTTAAAGAAGCAAACATGAAGGGGGCTAATCTCTACATGGCAGACCTCATAGGGGTAAACTGTCAGCAAGCCTGTTTAGAAGCAGCTAACCTCCAGGGAGCCGACATTTACAAAGCTAATTTTAGTCATGCAAACCTACAAGAGGCAAACTTGATTCAAGCTAGCATTCGACGCGCTACATTAGTTGGGGCAAACTTGCATCGAGCCAAACTCAAACAGGCAGACTTATTGCAAGCAAACTTAGTTCAAACGAACTTGAGTCAAGCTGACTTGCAAAAGGCAAACATGGAAGGGACAAATCTAATTGAAGCCAATCTTGAAGAAGCGAATTTGCTAGGTGCTAACCTCAACCGTGCCAATCTCTGTCGAGCGAGGCTATACAAAGCAAACATACTTCACGCCAAAATCAATGGTGTCACCCTCAAAGGTGCAGTAATGCCAGATGGTACAGTTCATGGTGGCGGGACAGCAGCGATCGGTGACCAGTGACCAGTGACCAGCGATCGCCGATCGGCGATCGATCAACTACCAACTACCAACTACCAACTACCATCTCATAACAGTCTAATCAGTTCGGCAACAGCGCCAGCTTTGGCGATCGCCCCTCGGGGAGTGTGTGGTAGATCGCCGTCGAAAAGTTCGGAAATAGAGCCGAGGCAAGCTTGGTGTTGTAAGTGAACTAGCATTGGTTGCCAGTCAATCGGTAGCGGTTGCGTGGGATAAAAACGCTGCCAAGCACGCACGTAAGCACCAATTAACCAGCTCCAAACTGTGCCTTGATGAGCCGCGCGATCGCGTTGATGCGGCGCTCCGGCATAGCTGCCAATGTATTCAGGATCGCTCGGAGCAAGACTACGCAAGCCATAGGGAGTTAGTAGGCTGCGGGTTGCTAGTTGCAGTATTCTCTGTCCTTGAGTTTCGCTAAAAGCACAGTGGCGTAAAGATAGAGCTAAAACGGCATTAGGACGGATTTGATTGTTGAGGCGATCGTCGAGCGCGATCGCATCGTACAAATAACCAAGGGTAGGATTCCAAAACTTTTGTAGCGAGGTTTTGACCTTGTGTGCTTGCTGAGTATATCGTCGTGCCTGGTTGCTCAAACGCTCCACATTCTCCCCAGGAGTAAGACTGAGCCGTTCTGCCCAAAGACTTGCCCAACATAAAGCAGAGTACCACAGGGCATTGACTTCTATCGGCTTACCCTGACGTGGCGTGACAGGTTGACCGTCAATTTTTACATCCATCCAAGTCAGCGCCGCATCAGCCGCATCCCAAATGACTAACTCGTCAGCCACATCAACTTGAATGTTGTATTTCGTTCCAGTTGTAAACGCTTTATAGATTTGCTGCACGATCGGATATTGAGTCGCTAAAAAATCCCAGTCCTGGCTAGCCTCTAGATAAAGACCCAAAGTTTCAATCCACCACAGCGAAACATCAACATTGTGATATGTAGGTTCGCGATCGCCATCTGACAAACAATCTGGCATTAAACCGCAACAGCAATATTTACCAAACGTTCCCAACAACTCTTTTGCTAAGTCATACCGTCCCGTCGAGAGTGTTAATCCTGGCAAAGCAATTAATGCATCTCTACTAAAGTCCTCCAGCCAAGGATAACCAGCAATTATCGTTGCTCCGGCTACTGACTGACGATAGACAATAAATTGTTCTCCGGCTTTGAGGAGTAATTGCGAGAGTCGGGAGTCGCTGAAGTGAGCTGGGGGAACTGGGGGAGAAAAATTACTTCTTGCTCCTGACTCCTGACTCCTGACTCCTGTTTTTTGACTTTTGAATTTTGAATTTTGACTTTCTATCGCTTTTTCAAAATCATCATCGGTTAAAGGAGATTCTGGCAGTCCTACTTTTGCTTCTAGGGTGACGGTTGTGCCTGGTTTGAGATTAATTGTGAAATAGCCAGGACTGTACAGATCTTCGCGATCGCTCAGTCCTCGTTTTGTCTCTTCTGGTAGTAAATAATTCCAGTACCATACGCCATTTGGTTGATACTCCCCCTGCGTCCAGTGTAAATGCCATAACGTGCCTACACGTCCCGATTTTACGGCTTGTAGGCAAACAGAACTCTCGGCAACTAATTGAGAAAATTGTAGATCTTCATCCTCCCGTTGTGAGTCGTGAAACTTGCGATCGGCAATTACCGGACGCAATCGCAAAATAGCTGTCTCTTGTCCCTGATATTGGTACTGAATTAAGATTCGGTGGTTAAACGATTGGTAGTTGGTAATTGGTAATTGGTAGTTGGTGTTTCCTCCCTTGTCTCCCTTGTCTCCCTTGTCTCCCTTGTCTCCCTTGTCTCCCTTGTCTCCCCCCTCTCCCTTGTCTCCCCCTCTCCCTTGTCTCCCCCTCTCCCTTGTCTCCCTTGTCTCCCTTGTCTCCCTTGTCTCCCTTGTCTCCCTTGTCTCCCTGCTCCCAACTCGTCCCTGCTCCCTCACCTGGCATTACCAATTGTCTTGACAGTTGCCAATTATCCGCACCCCATACCCAGGTTGGTACTGGTTCGATCTCAAAACTTTGTAGTAGCTCGTAGCCAGTTGGTTCGACTGTGCCACCACCCCAAAAATTTGTCGATAGAGCAAAGACTTGAGCAGAAACTTCTAAACTGGCATCTAGATGGGACAGTAAAAGGGTACGCTGACTAGGAGGAGTGAGGGCAGCAATCAACCAGCCGTGATAAATTCGAGTCCGAGCATCCGCTACCGTACCGCAGGCAAAACTACCCAACCCATTCGTCAGCAGCCATTCTCTTGTATCTAGATTGCCCATTGCTACTCAAAATCGTTATGACTATGATATATTTGTTACGTAACGTAAAAATCAACTGTACGGGAAGCCGAGAACTTGCCTATAAGCGTAAGGGTGAATCTCAACTAGCTTTCCCTAAATTTGCCAAATAGTAGACACATCAAAGGAGAATTGGTTAATGCCACTAAGTTACGCAAGTGAAGGATGCCTCCGTGTTGGACAACCTGCTCCAGACTTCACTGCCACAGCAGTAGTAGATCAGGAATTTAAGACTATCAAACTATCTGACTATCGTGGCAAGTATGTCGTACTATTTTTCTACCCTCTAGACTTTACATTCGTTTGTCCCACTGAGATTACTGCCTTCAGCGATCGCTTTGAGGAATTCAAGGCAGTTAATACCGAAGTCCTCGGCGTTTCTGTAGATAGCGAATTCTCCCACCTAGCGTGGATTCAAACAGATCGCAAGTCAGGTGGCGTTGGCGACCTCAACTATCCTCTTGTTTCTGACATCAAGAAAGAGATTAGTGCTGCTTACAATGTCTTAGATCCAGAAGCAGGTGTTGCTCTTCGCGGTCTATTTCTAATTGACAAAGAGGGAGTTATCCAACACGCCACGATTAACAACCTTTCCTTCGGTCGTAGTGTTGAAGAAACTCTACGGACGTTGAAAGCAATTCAGTACGTTCAAAGCCATCCAGATGAAGTTTGTCCTGCTGGTTGGCAGCCTGGGGATAAAACCATGACTCCTGACCCCACAAAATCCAAAGTTTACTTCGCTTCCGTGTAGTCATGACGATGTAGAGACGTTCCGTGGAACGTCTCTATAGAAGCTACAATAATCGACGGCGGAAGGCTGCTGCTTGCAGAGGATCGTGAATCGCGGTAGCTAATATTTCGATTAATTCCGATCGCGAAATTTGTGGTTGCGATTTAATTGTATTTTGGATTAAGAAAGTCGCAATGGGACCGATCGCGGCAGATAAAGCTTGCTCGCATTGATGAATAAAATTTTCTGACAAAGTTTCGTGTTGCCAACTTGTAGCACAAGATGACGATCGCGTTTGCGGTTGCGATCCTGGGATTTGTTGTAATAAGGAGATCGATTGTTGACGCAATTGATTTTGTTGCTGCGGTGATAATATTGGCAGCAAATTTTCTACCCAGTGATGCGGTTGAGAATTTGGAGTTGCCACCTGAGAGAGTAAGGTAGGAGCAATTGGTCCTACCAGTTCCCGCAAAATTTTTTCTAACTGAGCGTATTGCTGTGAAAAATATTCTTTCGCCGGTAATGGTATTGCTGGTGCGGGTGCTGGAGGAGGACTGGCGGCGGCTGCTGGTGGCTGCACTTTGGGCGTAGAGTGGCTGACAGCAGGTTTTTCGATCCGTGGTGGTTTTGGTGGCGATGGAACGAATTTTGTGGCTGTCAACGTCGTTGGAGGGAAAATTTCTATGTCGCCGGCGGTTTCTGACAGCCACAGGTGCAATGGCATTCCCATCCGTTCTAACTTTTGCTGTAATTCATCCATCCATGCTGTTACTGACAAAGGTGAGGATGGTTCCTTTGCTGCCAATGTTTCTAGCAAAGCATGAGTAAATTGCTCTGGTGCGCGATCGGAGGGTGCAGCAGCGATAATACACTGTTTTCCACCACTGAGCTGTAATTCTTCGATCCACTCTTGCAGTGTTGCTGACGATCGCTCTGTACCCAGAAAATCGAGAAGAATAATTTGTCGTGCTGTCGCACTACGGCGTAACTCTTGCTGCAACCAAGAACGACTTAGCCGCAGACTGTCGCCCATAACAAGCCAAGCTTCCCCATCTGCGATCGCCTCCATTCTACCGCGCAAGTATAACAAAACTGTTTCTGGTTCTTGGGAGGAAACGGGCGATCGCAAACAGCTTTGAATGGCATATCTGGCATCCGTCCATGCTTTACCGGACTGGGGAAAATATTCTAGGGCAAAATTTCCAGCTGTTTGTAAAGCTCGACTGAAAGCATAAACGGCATTACTATCGGCAAAACCATCGCATACTAAGGCGCGGCGGCTGTGTTTGACTGGTTGTGGGATGCGTTCGTCTACCTTTAACCCTAAAACGAGTTCTCCTACCCCTTCTACAATTCGCTTCGGAGTTTGTAAAGGGTATTCTGGGTGTAAATCTAGTTCTCCTCGGCTGCGCTTTTGCTGATTCATCAGCCGCAGTTGGTGATTTAACCGATCTATATATTGGATAGTTTGGTGATAAACGTATTTATACAGCCCATCCGCATCAATCACACCTTGAGTGTCGGCGGCTTCCCCCCTTAATCCTTGCATCAGGTAGTAAGTAAATAACCCATGCTTCAGTTCGGGAAATTCCCAAGACCTTTGCTTGCGATCGCAGGACAATAAGGCATAAAAGCCCCGACTTTGAGTTGCTCGTTGCCTCAATACCTCCATCAATTGCTGTGCTGGGTTCAGTTCTGGTTGTTCTATCGTCACTTCACCTTTAGCTCCCCGCAAAGTGAGATCCCCACTATGACAAGCATCGAGCCATAGCATTTGGCGATGAACTTGACTCTTTTGCAATAGCTCTAATACATCTGGCAACTTCAAACCTGTTTGCAGTAGGTTATCTTTCGATGTATCTGCCAAACATAAAACGACTTGCCCCGTCTCCCGATCTAAAACTCCATGACCGGAAAAGTAAAGCAAAATTGTATCTTGAGGTTGAGCCGCTGCGACAATTTGTTCTAAACTCTGCCGCACTGCCTCTAGTGTGGGTGGATGAGTCGCGAAATCGTGATGCGCGATCGGTTCCTTGCGTGGAAATCCTTGAGTTGCTTCTGCCAGCGCTTCTGTCAATCCTTGGCAATCAGAGGCAGAATAACTCAGCGAAGGTAGCCGAGCGTCTTGATATTGATTCACTCCCACCAGCAAACTCCATAGCTTGGCTTCCCCTGTTTCCAAGGCATGAGTAGAGCGGCTAGTACTGACACTTAATGGACACATCTTTGGAGCTAAGCTAAGGGGTAGGGACTGGAAACTGAGGGAAGAAGTTTTCACAAGTCTTCCCACTGACCAAATAATTGATAACTTAATATTGGTATAGCTACATCTAAAATGATTCCTTTCTCGGAAATTATTAAGTTGTATTAAGGAATCGAAAATATATCAAATCAGGTTAAGTTAACGCGATCGCGCATAGCTTGCCTCCTATTTTATTTATCAGCTCTAATGCAAATCTTTATGCTGATGCTCAATGCCCCGATCGCTAATTTTTCTGTAGATGCCATGTCGTAGGAAGCGAGCTAGATTCGGAGCCATCTAACTTCTATAATAGGGCGATCGCGCTTTTTTTGCAGTCCTCCACTGACGACTTACGGCTTACAACTTACGACTTAGTTTGACTCTTGGTAAAATTAAGTGCGGAGACGGCAAGTAAAGGGAGCGTGGATGCCTACACTGGGAGTAAATATCGATCATATTGCGACGATTCGACAAGCTCGACGCACGGTAGAGCCAGATCCCGTGGCAGCAGCGGTGCTAGCAGAATTAGCGGGAGCTGACGGGATTACAGTTCACCTGCGCGAAGATCGGCGACACATTCAAGAAAGAGATGTGAGAATATTGCGGCAGACAGTTCGCACGCACCTGAACTTGGAAATGGCAGCGACAGCAGAAATGGTAGCGATCGCTCTAGATGTAAAGCCAGATTACGTTACCCTAGTCCCCGAACGACGAGAAGAGGTGACAACAGAAGGGGGATTAGATATAGCAGGACAACTGAATCGCATGAGCGAGGTAGTAGACAAGCTCCAAACGGCAAATATTCCCGTAAGTTTGTTTATCGATGCCGAAGATGCACAAATCCAAGCTTCTGTCAAGACTAAAGCCAAATTTATCGAACTGCATACGGGACGCTATGCTGAAGCACAATCGGAAGCCAGCCGCCAAGCAGAATTGACAGTGTTAGCCAAAGGCTGCGAACAAGCGATCGCCTCTGGATTGCGAGTTAACGCCGGACACGGTTTAACCTATTGGAATGTTTACCCAATTGCCTGCATTCCTGGGATGGAAGAACTCAACATCGGTCATACAATTATTAGTCGAGCGGCTTTAGTTGGTATGGAACGAGCCGTGCGCGAGATGAAACAGGCTATTAGGGGAGCAGGGAGCAGGGACGAGCTGGGAGCAGGGGAAGAAAGGTAAGGGAGCGAGCGGGAGCTGAGGTAGCAAAACCTCTTACCGCTTGCCTCTCACCTCTCGCCAACTACCAACTACCAATTACCAATTACCAATTACCATCAAAACAATGAAAACCTACCACTACGTTTTAGCCAGTCAACGCTTTTTAACTGAAGAAGAACCTTTAGAAGAAGTATTGAAAGAACGGACGCGCGACTACTTAGAAAAGCAAAAAGAAATTGATTTTTGGTTAGTCAAACAACCTGCCTTTCTAGAAGCCCCAGAAATGCAGGAAATTAAAAGCAAATGCCCGCAGCCAGCAGCAGCAATTATTTCTACTAATTCTCAGTTTATTACTTGGCTGAAACTGCGATTAGAGTTTGTCATTACCGGGCAATTTCAAGCTCCCTCCGATACTATCCCCGATCCTTTAGCTTCGTTAACAACAGTGTAATCAATTATCAGTTATCAGGAAAGAGTGGTGCGTGGTCATTGGTCACTGGTCACTGGTCACTGATAACTGATTAGCCTCCCGCCGCTAGTACTGGGTAGGTAGGTGTGAATAACAAAGTATTGACAAACCAAGCAATGCATACGCCCAACATAGAACCAACAATGACTTGGAAAGGTGTATGTCCCAATAATTCTTTTAAGCGGTCTTCATTCAGTTCAGGATGTTCGCTGAATAACTCGTCCATCATTTGATTGAGAATGCGGGCTTGTTTGCCTGCGGCTTGACGCACGCCAGCAGCATCGTACATAACAATGATGGCAAAAATAGTCGCGATCGCAAATTCTGGACTATCCCAACCTGCGGTTTGACCGACACCCGTAGCTAAGGCTGTGACCAATGCAGAATGGGCGCTAGGCATACCGCCAGTAGTCAACAAAACGCGAAAATCCAATTTGTGGTTTTTAAGTAATTCGACTGCCAGTTTTGCTGCTTGAGCAATTAGACAAGCTATGACAGCAACTAGCAGCACGCTGTTATTGAGAATGTCGCCAATGTCCTGCATGAGGTTTGATTGAAAGGATGAGGGATGAAGGTTAATAGTTGATAGTTGTTGGTTGTTAGTTGTTGGTTAACAGTAAACGCTGTGCTACACTCCGTGAAGACAGTGCCTCCTTCTCTGCTCCCGACTCCGGACTCCCCTAATTCTTGCGGTTGGTGATGAAGTCAGCTAGAGCAATGAGTGGTTGTGCCTTCTCGCTAAATGGAGTTAGTTCTTCCTTTGCCGTAGCAATTAATGCTTGTGCTTGGCGGCGGGATTCTTCTATACCCCATAGGCTAGGATATGTGACTTTTTGCGCTTGTAAATCTTTGCCAGCCGTTTTGCCTAATTCCTCTGCTGTCGCCGTAACATCTAAAATATCGTCGATGATTTGAAAGGCAAGTCCGATATTTTGAGCATAGCGCGATAGCCGTTGCAAATCCGATTCTTCTAACCCCGCTAAAACACCCCCACTGACAACACAGGCTTCTAGTAGTGCAGCGGTTTTATGCGTATGAATGAAGTGCAAAGTGTCTGCGGTCACGTCTGACTTACCCTCCGATTCCAAATCTACCACTTGACCCCCAACTAACCCCGCCGCGCCAACAGCATGACCCAACTGAGCGATCGCTCGTAGTACGCGCTCTGGTGGTACATTTTTAGTCTGGGTAGCAATATACTCGAAGGCATAAGCTAACAGACCATCTCCAGCCAGAATTGCAATATCGTCACCATAAACCTTGTGATTTGTCAGTCGTCCGCGTCGGTAATCGTCGTTATCCATAGCTGGTAAGTCATCATGAATCAATGACATCGTATGGATCATTTCTAAGGCACAAGCCGTAGGCATTGCCATTTCTACCGTGCCTCCTGCCATTTCGCAAGTAGCCAAGCAGAGAATCGGACGTAACCGCTTTCCTCCTGCTAAAAGCGAATAGCGCATTGCCTCGTAGATTTTTTCTGGATAAGTGACGATAATCGAACTCTCCAGCGCCGCTTCAACTTCTACTTGGCGTTGTTTCAAGTAAGCTGAGAGGTCAAACGGGGCTTCATTATGAGGCATCTGAAGGTTATCCGCTGCTACCATGCCTTGTTTCCTTTAGGTGCTGTCGTCTCCGTAACAATTTTACGAGAAATTGGCAGTTGTCAGTCGATCGTTATCAGTTATCAGTTATCAGCGAACAGGAGTCAGAAGAAAAGAAAGTCGTTTTGACTTTTGACTTTTAACTTTTGACTTTCTTGTCTCCATTACCCATTAACCTTTTGAGAATAGCTCCAGACTGTATTGTGCAGTAGCATGGCGACTGTCATGGGACCAACACCACCTGGAACTGGGGTCAGCAATTCGGCAACTTCTTGCACTGACTCAAAATCTACGTCTCCAACCAGGCGGCTGTTACCTTCGTAGTCGATAATGCGGTTGATTCCCACGTCTATGACTACAGCGTCAGGTTTGACCATTTGGGCAGTAATCATGTTAGGACGACCGACAGCAGCAATGAGGATATCTGCTGTTTGAGTAATGGCTGCAAGGTTATGCGATCGCGAGTGGGCGATCGTGACTGTTGCATCAGCTTCTAGTAACATCAAAGCTAGGGGCTTTCCAACCAAAATACTCCGCCCCACGACTACGGCTTGTTTACCCTGCAAAGAAATCTGGTATTCCTGTAACATTCGTATTACCCCAGCAGGGGTGCAACTGCGTAAACCCGATTCTCCCCTGACTAACCGTCCCATATTCACTGGATGCAATCCATCTGCGTCTTTATTTGGGTCAATTTGATGCAGTAAAGCGACAGAATCTAAATGGTTGGGTAATGGTAGTTGAACGAGAATCCCATCTACTCTTTCATCCTCATTTAAATCTTGAATCGCTTGCGCGACTTCTGCTTGGGTAGCATCGGCAGGAAAATTCTTTCCAAAAGAAGCAATTCCTACTTTAGTACAAGCCCGCTCTTTATTGCGCACGTAGGCAGCACTAGCAGGATTATCTCCTACCATGAGTACTGCTAGTCCTGGGGGTCGTCCGATTTGCGGTTGTAGTGCTTGAATCTGTGTCGTTAACTCTGTCTGAATCTTTTGGGCTAAAGCTTTGCCATCTAGTATCTTCGCTGTTTTTGCGTTCATCGCCGTTGGGGGAACTTTTTTAAAATGGTTTTGTCAAAAGGCAGTTATAACTGTTTTGACTTATATAGTTTAAGCAATCCGTTATCAGTTATCAGTTGTCAGTGAAGAATGGGGTGTATGGTGTAGGGAAATTCTAGATTTTGGATTTCTCCTCTGCTTCCTTGTCTTCCTTGTCTCCCTTGTCTTTCTTTTATGAATCTTTTCAAAACTGCTATTTACTCGCTGCTCATCCTGGGGCTACTTAGTTGTGGTAGATTGCCCCAGTATGCAATGAATGGTATTGGCTTGATGGGTACAACTGCTTTTAAGATTGGCGAACTCAAGCCAGAAACAGGCAATGGAACTACCGTTCGCCTGCAAGGTAAAGTCGTACAACAAATACCTTTGGCTGGTTGGCGGATGTATCAACTGCAAGACTCAACAGGGAAAATTTGGGTGCTGACAAAAAGAACGAATGTGCGGCTGCAAACACCTGTCTCAATCGAGGGTAAGGTATATTTTCAGAGTATCCCGATCGCAGGGCAAGATTTTGGGGAAATCTATGTAGAGGAACAGCAGGTACAGACTCCCACTCGTTAGGTTAATTATTGCACAATTATGACTCATCAACCCGTTCGCGTGGCGATCGCTATCCTCTATCGTGACGATAAATTTCTCTTCCAATTACGCGACGACATTCCCAATATTGTCTATCCCGCACACTGGGGCTTTTTTGGCGGACATCTCGACCCAGGCGAAACGCCACATGAGGCTGTAATTCGAGAATTACAGGAAGAAATTGCTTATTTTCCCCCTTCTATATCTGAAGTCGGCTGTTACTCGGATCCTCAAGTAGAGCGCCATGTTTTCCACGCACCACTAACAGTAGATTTAGACCAACTCGTATTAAAGGAAGGTTGGGATATGGCTTTATTAACTCCCGAACAAATTCAACACGGGAGTTGTTATTCAGCCAAAGCCGATCGCATTTTACCTTTAGTCCCTGCGGCAAGACAAATTATTTTAGATTTTTTAGAAGTGGGGACGCTCGCAAAATAAATCAAAATAAATGAACCTAGTGTAGAGATGTGGCAAATTGCATTTCTCCAACAGTTAACTCTTATTTGTAAAAAATACTCCGACGACAACTAGAACCCCACCCAAGACTAAACTAACAGTAATCGGTTCCTGCAATAATAAAGCGGCAAATGCGATCGCAGATACGGGAACTAAGTTAATAAAAATTGAGGCTTTGGCAGCACCAATTGCTGCAACTCCCTCATAGTACCAACTAAAACCAATTGCCGAACCCAAAACCCCCAGATATAAAATTCCCAGCCAAGCAGAAGGAGGAAACTGCATGAAATTTTGAACTATTCCCTCAAATAAGGCTGGAATTAACAGCGCGATCGCGCCTATTATACAAGCATATGTAGTAGCAGCTAAGGGAGACAAAGATTTCATCACTGATTTACCAATCAGAGTATAAGCTACCCAGCTCAGGACGCAGCCAAAAACAAAAAACTCTCCCCAACTGATACTACCTTTAAATATATTTATGACTTGACCTTTGCTAATGACAACTGCTGCACCTGTTAGGGAAGTTATAATTCCTAGTAGTTTTAAACCGTTAAATTTCTCCCTGAAAAATAGAGCAGCACCAAGAGCAATAAAAGTAGGGTTGAGTGCCACAATTAAAGCAGCGCGGCTAGCAGTAACAGTTTGCAAACCGAGAAAGAAGAAGGCATTATAACTAAAAACTCCTGTCAAGCCTAATAAAATAACTGTAAAAATTTGATTTCTTTTGAGTTTAGGTAAGCGTCTCTCAATCTTTTGCGTCAAGATTAACAAACAAATTGAAGCAACTGCAAAGCGAAAAAAAGCGGCTGTAAACGGTTCCATAGTTTGCACGACTATTCTACCAGCCACAAACGTGCCACCCCAAATAATTGCAGTTAAAACTAACTTTATGTAAGTTATCATCAAATAATCTCCTATTCTAGCTAAGAGGTCGTATGCGAATGTAAGGGCGATCGCAGTTTAGAATAAACTAAACAGGATTACTGCACTGTCTGCTGAAACATATTTACTCATCAGGAGTATGGGATGGACGGGAAAAGATTTATCCATTCATTAAGGTTACAAAATTTTCTCTCTTTTGGTAGCGAAGGAGAGGAAATCGAATTACAACCCTTAAATGTTCTTATTGGGGCAAATGCATCTGGCAAGTCAAATCTAATTGAAGCTTTCGGAATTCTCAAAGCTTTACCTACAGATTTACTTGCGTCAATTCGTCGCGGCGGCGGCGTGAGTGAATTTTTATGGAAAGGTAGTGATGATATTCCAACAGCAAGAATAGAAGTAACTGTAGAATACCTTACGAATATTTCATTACAATATAGAATTGTGTTTGGCGCACTCCAGCAAACATTTGAAGTTCTGGAGGAGTTCATCAAAATTCAAGGCGTAGAAATAGAACAACAGGATGTATATCATCACCAACTTAATAAAAACGATTCTTCAACTTTTAGTTTTTATGCACTATCCAATTTAGAAAATAAAACACTTCCTATTTCTTATAGTAAAGTTCAACGACAGCAATCTATTCTATCTCAAAGAAAAGATCCAGATCGAATGCTGGAAATTACATATTTAGGAAATCAGTTTTCTAATATCAGTTTATATCGAGATTGGCATATAGGGCGTAACTCTAAAGCTAGAATGCCTCAACAAACAGATTTACCTGAACATCCCTTGTTAGAGGATGGTAGTAACCTAGGAATATGCTTAAATAATTTACAGCACCAGATTGGCTCTAAGAAAATCATTGATAAGTTAAAGAAATTTTATGAAGAAGCTGAAGAACTAACGACAAAAATTTACGGTGGTACAGTACAAATATATATTCGTGAAGCGGGATTAACTCAACCAATTCCAGCAACACGCCTATCAGATGGTACTTTACATTATTTATTCTTAATGGCTTTACTCCTCGATCCCACTCCACCACCGCTGATATGTATCGAGGAACCAGAAATCGGATTACACCCTGATATGATGTCTACCATCGCTGAGATGCTTATCGAAGCATCTCAAAGAACGCAAATAATTGTAACAACTCATTCTGAATCTTTAATTTCCTCACTTCCTCCTGAATCAGTATTGATATGTGAGAAAGACTATCAGGGGACTCACTTACGCCGCTTAGATCCTGTAAAACTCAAAAAGTGGATGGAAGAATATTCACTTGGAGATATTTGGCGTATGGGTGAAATCGGGGGAAATAGATGGTAAAAGAGATTCGTATTTATATAGAAGGAGGTGGAGATGGCAGAAATACAAGAGGGTTACTACGAGAAGGATTCAATAAGTTTTTACAGGAATTAAATCAGCTCGCTAGAAGTAGGAAAATTAAATGGAACATAATCATCTGTGATTCTCGAAATAATACTTTCAGTCAATTTAAATCTGCTTTAAAAGAACACCCAGACGCTTTTAACGTGCTACTCGTTGATGCAGAAGCATCTGTAAAAAAAGCACCTTGGCAGCATTTGAAAGAAAGGGATAATTGGAATAAGCCAGAAGTGGACGATACGTGCTGTCATCTTATGGTACAAATGATGGAAGCTTGGTTTATTGCTGACATAGAGGCTTTAAAACGATTCTACGGGCAAGGCTTTAAAGAAAATGCGATTCCTAAAAATCTAAATGTAGAAAAAATTAACAAAACTGAAATATATTCAGCCTTACAGAAAGCCACAAAAGAAACATCCAAGGGAGAATACGGTAAAATTCAGCATGGTGCAAGGCTTTTAGAACAAATATCTGTAGCTAAAGTCCGCGCCGCCTCCCTCTTCTACTGCGATCGCCTCTGCGATCGCCTCTTCACCACCTTGACAGTTAAAATAGACGAGGCAAGCGATCGCACTGAGTAACAAAAACAGCGTTAGCGTTCACGTAGCTTGCTTCTCCGAAGGAGTAGTGTAGTGCAGCGTTTAGCGCAAACGTTGTTATCATCTCACATCAACCTACGGTAGAGTCGTAAAAGACTGTAGTACGAGCGATTCATGAAAGTTCCTTCCACTCCAACTGCTGCTGAATCTCAAGCACCCATACAACCTTGTACTGACTGTCGGCAGATAGACAAAAACAAGCTATCGCCAATGTACAAGCATTATGTAGAAGTAAAAGAGAAGCATCCCCATTCTTTATTACTGTATCGGTGTGGAGATTTTTTTGAAACATTCTTTCAGGATGCAGTTATAGTCTCGCGGGAATTGGAACTCGTTCTCACCAGCAAACACGGTGGCGAAATCGGACGGGTGGCGATGACAGGCGTACCGCATCACGCTTGGGAACGATACACAACTCAGTTGATCGAAAAAGGCTATGCTGTCGTTATCTGCGATCAAGTTGAAGATGCAGCGGTTGCACAAGGTTTAGTCAAGCGTGAAGTAACGCGCATCCTGACTCCAGGAACTCTGCTGCAAGATGGAATGCTCAAAGCTAGCCGTAATAATTATCTCGCAGCAATAGCGATCGCGAAAAATCATTGGGGTTTAGCTTACGCAGACATCTCAACGGGAGAATTTTTAGCAACGCAAGGGAGCAATTTAGAACAATTAACTCAAGAAATACTGCGACTACAACCATCGGAAGTTCTCGTTCCCACCAAAGCACCAGACGTAGGGACATTATTTCGTCCTGGGGAAACATCAGAACACATTCCCGAATGCTTACCACCATCATTTTGCTATTGTTTGCGATCGCAATCTAGTTTTAACACGGGTGAAGCTAGACAAAAGTTAATTCAAAAGTTTAAAGTGCGATCGCTTGAAGGTTTTGGTTGTGAAGATTTACCCCTAGCCGTGAGTGCGGCGGGTGGATTATTAGACTATATCGAAGATACGCAAAAAGAAAGTGACGTTCCCCTACAACAACTACGCACTTATGCCATTACCGACTACTTAATTCTCGATCATCAAACTCGTCGCAACTTGGAAATTACCCAAACTGTGAGAGATGGAACTTTTATCGGTTCACTATTATGGGCTTTAGATAAAACAACTACGGCGATGGGGAGTCGTGCTTTAAAACGATGGTTTTTGCAACCACTATTAGATATTAAAGGCATTCGAGCGCGACAAGATACAATTCAAGAATTAGTAGAAAATAGTTCCTTGCGGCACGATTTGCGGCAGCTTTTACGACAAATTTATGATTTAGAAAGACTCAGCGGTAGGGCTGGTTCGGGAACGGCAAATGCGAGAGACTTAGTAGCATTAGCAGAGTCAATGTTGCGTTTACCAGAATTAGCAAGATTAGTCACAGAAACGCGATCGCCATATCTCCGTACTTTACAAAAATTCCCCTCAGATTTGGAACAACTAGGGCATAAACTTCGTAAATATTTAGTTGAATCTCCCCCCATCTACCTCACAGAAGGAAATTTAATTCGTCCTGGGATTAGTTCCCAACTCGATGAAAGGCGACGATTATTAGAAGAAGATTTGCAGTGGGTGGCTAATTTTGAAATTGATGAAAAAGCCAGAACGGGAATTCCGACATTAAAAGTCGGTCACAACGACACCTTCGGATACTATATCAGCATTTCTCGTGCCAAAGCCGACCAAGTTCCCACTAACTACATTCGCAAGCAAACTCTAAAAAACGAAGAACGCTACTACACGCCAGAACTAAAAGAAAGAGAAGCGCGTATCCTTACGGCTGAAAAAGATTTGTACCAGCTAGAGTACGATATTTTTACCGAACTGCGAACAGAAGTAGGAGAACAAGCCGAGGCAATCCGTAACGTTTCCCGTGCCATAGCCGCAGCCGATGTATTGTGTGGCTTTGCCGAAGTTGCAGTATATCAAGGTTATTGCCGTCCAGAAATTGTCTCAGGACGAGAAATTAACATTGTAGACGGGCGACATCCAGTTGTTGAAAAATCCATACCCGCCGGATTCTTCGTGCCTAATTCTACTGAAATAGGGAGTGAGGGCAAGAGAGCTGAGGAAGCTGAGGAGGCTGAGGAGGCTGAGGGAGCAACTACCAATTATCAACTACCAGATTTAATCATCCTAACTGGTCCTAACGCCAGTGGTAAAAGCTGCTACTTACGCCAAGTTGGTTTGATTCAATTAATGGCACAAGTAGGAAGTTTTGTCCCAGCTAAATCGGCAAAATTGGGCATATGCGATCGCATTTTCACCCGCGTTGGTGCAGTAGACGACTTAGCAACGGGGCAATCTACTTTTATGGTAGAAATGAATGAGACAGCAAATATTCTCAACCACGCTTCACCACGATCTTTAGTTTTACTAGATGAAATTGGTAGAGGTACGGCAACGTTTGACGGATTATCGATCGCTTGGGCAGTAGCAGAATATTTAGCCACAGAAATTCGCGCCCGCACAATTTTTGCTACCCATTACCACGAATTGAACGAACTCGCTTCAATTTTATCTAACGTAGCTAACTACCAAGTCACAGTCAAAGAATTACCCGATCGCATTATCTTCTTACACCAAGTCCAACCAGGTGGCGCAGACAAATCCTACGGAATTGAAGCCGGAAGACTCGCAGGTTTACCCCCCGTCGTCATTCAACGGGCAAAACAAGTCATGACGCAAATCGAACAACACAGTAAAATTGCGATCGGCTTAAGAGAAGGCAGCGTAGTACAAGAGAATAAGCAGTAGTGTAGGGGCGCACAGCCGTGCGCCCTTTTAAAATGCGAGAATATGCATTACCCACTATACCTTTAGTTGAAAAACGTTATTGGAATACAATTACCCAATCTGGCTCTATCATGAGCTTATTGACGATATCCTACCTTGGCAACAAGGTCAGAAGATAGCTTTTAAACAATTCAATGCTAAATATACCTTACATGACTCTTATTGGGTAGGTATTTTTTATGATGTTGCTTACCAACAAAGCGTAACATTAGCTATTCAATGGGATGCCGTGTGGCTACCGAAGGAAATGAAAGAGAACAATTCTGTAGTAAACGAACCTTATCTGTTCATCCGCTTAACAGATGTCGAGCAAGTCAGTACAGCTAATTATACGAATCTTAATAGCATTTGTAGAGCAATAGCAGGTTGTGAATTTGAAGAAGTAGAAGGGAAAAAGTTTTTGGCTATTGATGACGTATATGGAGGGCAAGTTAACGTTCTCTATCAAGGCGAAGAAACGTTCTTGGCGCTAGAAAAAGATCGAAGCATTCTAAGCTTATAGGGTGCGTTTTCAAAACGCACCCTACTACTTAATTGTGAATTGTGAATTGTGAATTGAATTCCTAGCCCCTAGTCCCTACTTCCCTAGAATCAAAACCCTCCCCCCCTCATCCACCACTCCCGCCTCCCCTACGCCATGCACGACAATACCGTTACCAATCGTCGCGCTATAGTGTTCGTGATGATGCCCGTGAAATATCGTTTTCACGCCCATTGCCATAGCTAACTCATCCAAAGCTTTAAAACCGAAGCGATGAGAAGACGGGGCTTCGTGGGTAACTAAAATATCAGCCCGTTGAGAACGCAAAGCTTGATATTGTTGCCAAAATATGCTTACATGATGCTTCCGAGGAATACGATCGCGCCAACGTTCGCCTCGGCTACAAGCCGATAGTAGGGCTTTTTGAGTGGGAAATTTAGGCGCGGCTGGAGGCAACCAAATTTTGCCGCGAAACACTCCACCCAAACCCGCTACGCGCTTACCCGCAATTTCTACAACGCGCCCGTGAAGATTGCGATCGCCCAACTTAGAATTAAACAAATTATCATACCACTCGTCGCGATCGGCATCGTGATTGCCAGGAATAAACCAGATCTCAGTTTTTGCCGCGATCTCCTCTAGTTCTTCGCAAAGCGATCGCTCCAAGTCAAAATCCCCCAGCAAAATTGCTGCTGCGGGAGAGTAGGTTTCAACTGCCTGAATAATCGGTCGAAAATCCCCGTGTGGATCGCCACTAAACAACAGCATGACTTGATGGGGGTTAGGGGGTTAAGAAATCGGGGGTTAGGGATGGTCGATCGCAAGTCAGAGAACTTTACATTTCTCCATCCTTATAGCTGTTAAGGATTACACTTTATTGCAAAGTGCAAAAGATGGCAAACATATAATGATAATTTCTATTCTGGATATACAGCTTGCCAGCTGAAATAAGGAGAACACAGTTAGCTATGCAATCAGAGGGACTCACAAGCGATTGGGTGCGGGAAGATCTAAGCGAGTACGTTGCCCATCTCCAACTGCATATGGCGCTACAAGCTCGCAATCTCGTGCCTTCTTTAACCCAAACAGTGGTTGATAGTCGCGAACAATTACTCCAGCAAACTCAAGCAACTATTGAAAAATTAGCTTCTCGCCAAATTCTCTGACTAAACTCTTAGATCGGAGAATTTCTCGCGCAAAACACAGCTCTAAAATCTGCAATTCATCAACACATAAAGTTAACAATCGGTAATTGAGATACTCAACCGAGCATTTCAATTACCGATTGTAGTTTGGCACTAAAGACACTTCATACCCCAACATCGGATAAGAACGGTGCTTAAACAATAGTGAAATTTTTTGAGATATTCGGTGAGTCCACGCTGAACTAAAGCGCAAATTTCCTGCTATGCTCGACGGCGATCGCGAGAAAACCGTTAAGATAATGGCAGCACTTCCATTTTTGTTACTCAAAGCTACCTAGTAGCATACCCAACCATGCCTTCAGTGCTTCCCCAAGACTCTAACGTTGTCATTCGTCCCTTCCAATACCGAGATTTGGAAGCAATAGAGCGGCTTTACCAAGAGTCGGTTGAAACGGATAATCCAGATGCTGTCGCCGAGCTGCAAAAGCAATTGCATTGGCTGCACAGTTGGTATTGGTTGCTGAAGTTCTTTCGCCTGTTTCCTAATCCCCTTCAATACCGATTCTGCCTTCATGTCGCGGAGCAACATCGCCAAGTTCAAGGCATGATTCAAGTCTGTCCCTTCAACCGCACTCGCAGTACGTGGAGAGTAGAGCGAGTCGCTGTCACTCCCCAAGTCCGCGCTCAAGGAATAGGCTCTCAACTGCTACGCCACTGTTTCGAGTCAATTCGAGAAGCTCGAACATGGCTGTTAGAAGTCAATGTCAATGACAAGGAAGCACTAGCACTCTATCGCCAAAATGGGTTTCAAACTCTGGCGCAACTCACCTATTGGGAGATTGCTCCCGCTCTGTTGCAAGAACTGGCGTTAGGCGAACCAGATTTACCTAACTTATTACCGATCGGTAATGCCGATGCTCAACTGCTCTATCAACTCGATACAGCATCCATGCCTCCTTTGGTGCGGCAAGTCTTCGATCGCAATGCCGACGACTTCAAAACAAGTTTGTTCGGTGGGTTGATCGAAGGCATTAAACAATGGTTAAGCAAAACGGAAGTTGTCAGCGGCTATGTATTTGAACCGCAGCGCAAAGCTGCGATCGGCTATTTTCAAGTCCATTTGTGCCGTCGCGGTTGCCAGCCGCACGAGGCAACGCTGACCGTTCATCCCGCCTATACTTGGCTTTATCCCGAACTGCTAACTCAACTTGCCCGCATCGCTCAAGATTTTCCTCCCCAAGCCTTGCGTCTGGCTTCAGCAGATTACCAACCAGAACGAGAAGAGTATTTACAACAAATTGGTGCAGACCGCATCGAACACACGCTGATGATGTCTCGTTCTGTCTGGCACAAGCTACGGGAATCAAAACTCGTTTCTTTGGAAGGGATGCAATGGCACGAAGTGCTGCAAGGACTGCAACCAGCCCGTAAACCCGTCCCTGGAGGGATGTCATGGGCAGGACAAGGCAAGCCAGCACCAGAAACCATCCAGCCTAGCAAGCCACCATCCAAGACGGGACAGCAAAATTCACCCACAGAACAAATTAAATACGCCAGCCAGCGGGCTGACGAGATCGTCCAACCAACTGAATCTACTTCACCCAAAACAGAACGAGAGCGTGACTGAACAAATGCGATCGCCGTCCACTACTGTGGTTAAAACGCCTAAAGCATTTGTTTCCGCTTTGGGTCTAGATCTCGGTCGCAAGCGGATTGGAGTAGCTGGTTGCGACGGTACGGGTCTGATTGCGACAGGTCTGATGACGATCGAGCGTAAATCTTTTGCTGAGGACTTAGCCCAACTACAGTCCCTCGTCCAATCGCGCCGCGTGCAAACAATAGTAGCTGGACTACCGTACTCTATGGACGGTAGTTTGGGTTTTCAAGCTCGACAAGTCCAAAAAGTGGCGAAGAGAATCGCCAAAGCGCTCGACCTCCCCTTAGTATTTGTAGACGAGCGACTGACATCTTTTCAAGCAGAACAATTCATGCACGCCGAAAATATCTCCCCCTCGCGACACAAAGCTCTGATCGATCGCAAAGCAGCTGCCATAATTCTGCAACAATGGTTAGATACAAGAAGAAGTGAGCAGGGAGCGCACGAGCGATCGAGCAGTGAGCAGTGACCAGTGACCAGGAACAGTTATCAGACACGCACCACGCCTGAGCGCACCACACACCACTTTTTTGCCAACAACCAACAATTAGCAACTGATGACTCTTCCCATGTCCTCAGCTTTAAGCTAATCTAAAGTTTTCCGTCAGCTATTATGGCTATGTTTTCATCGGCATTTGAAGAAAATAACGAATATTCCAATTCGAGTTCCGTCACGCTCAAAGACGAAGCAGGGCGAAGCTTAGAATGTTACGTAGAGCGATCGCTGTTGGTCGAAGACAAAGAATATCTCTTACTCCTACCCGCAGATGCAGCAGTAGAAATTTTTGCTTGGCAAAGTCATGATAGCGACGAGGAAGAAGCAGTTCCCGTAGAAGATGACGAAACCATCAATAGTATTTTTCCTACTGCTGAAGCCGTTCTCGCCGAGCAAAATCTAGTCCTCAAGCGGACAGCCTATGCTTTAACCGTAGCAGGGGAATTACCTCCAGTGGAAGAATCAGAATTGTTTACGCTGGAAATTGAAGATGACACCAGCGATATAGAACCAGAGCAACTGCAACTGCTAGCTAGTTTCTACCACGAAGACCAAGAGTACTCTGTTTATACGCCCCTCGACCCCTTGTTATTCTTTGCGCGATTGAATAGCTCCGGCAATCCAGAGCTACTGTCTCCAGAAGAGTTTCAAAAGTTACAACCGCTACTAGCAGAGCAGCTGATTGACGAAATGGAAGAATAGCGTAAACTACTGCCTTTAGATAGTAGTTGTCGATACCTATGGGCATATAGTAGTGCAAAAACTATTGAAGTGGCGCATAATTTGGGCTTTAATCCCCTTGACTCTAGGAATAGGCGCTTGGTCGAGCTGGAATTGGTGGCAGCACTCCAGCGCCCCGTCTCAACCTTTAGAGACAGCAAATGCTACGCAAGTGCAGTTTCGCGTTCCTCCAGGCACAGCCAGCCAGCAAATCGGCAAGCAGCTAGAGGCAGAAGGACTAATTCGCTCTAGTCAAGCATGGAATTTATGGGCAAGGTGGCTGCACTGGCGAAATCCCAATGGGGGATTTCAAGCAGGGACATATCAAATCTCTCCCAGTCAGTCTTTAGAAGAAGTGGCAAATAAGATCTGGCACGGTCAGGTAGTGCAGCAGAGCTTCACGATTCCTGAAGGCTGGTCTTTGCGGCAAATGGCGGCTTATTTTGAACAACAGGGATATTTCCCTGCTAGCGAGTTTCTCAATGCCGCCAGTCAAATTAAACGCGATCGCTTTTCCTGGCTACCTGCTGATATTCCCCATCTCGAAGGTTATTTATACCCCGACACGTACAAGATTGGTAGTGGTTCCGTTACGCCAACTCAGGTGGTGAACCAAATGCTGCAACGCTTCGAGCAAGTCGCTTTACCTTTATACGAACAAGGCAAAGATCGGACTGATTTCGACCTGAAGCAGTGGGTGACATTAGCTAGTATTGTCGAAAAAGAAGCTGTTATCCCTCAAGAGCGATCGCGAATTGCAGGCGTATTTGTCAAGCGATTGCAAAAAGGTTATACACTAGGCTCCGATCCTACGGTAGAGTATGCCCTCAACCTGCGCCAAACAGCAGACCAGCCCCTGACTTACGCTCAAGTTAATACCCCTTCGCCATACAATACCTATCGCAATCCAGGACTACCACCTACACCCATCGCTAGCCCTGGCATAGCCAGTCTCAAAGCTGCACTCGATCCCGAATCAACGCCCTATCTCTACTTTGTTGCCCGTTACGACGGCTCTCATGTTTTCAGCCGCACCCTAGCGGAACATAACGCCGCTCAAGCCGCCATCCGCAGGCAGCGGCAAAAAGGCTAGACAGTTATCAGTTATCAGTTGTCAGCGAAGTAGTGCGTGGTGTGGGCTGTGGGTTGTGGGGTGTAGGGAAATTCTGGATTTTGGATTTCTCCTCTGCTTCCTCTGCTCCCCTGCTTCCTTGTCTCCCTTGCCTCCCCCCTCTCCCTTGTCTTCTTCACCCCTCACTCCTCACTCCTCACCCCCTACATAAACGTCACATCCCCGTGTAAAATTCTGTAATGGGAGCGAGGTTGAATCATCATTCAATGAGCTAAACCCCAAGAGTGAAAAAGTGTTTGAAATGAGTGGGGATCTCACCTGACGAAAAACGCATTATAAGCAATTGTTCGCATTTGTTGCCCGCACAAACAAATGTACTCTTGGTAATGAAAGCTAATATTCGCTTGATTGTCACTTGTCTTCACTAGCATTTTTATTGGTTAGATACAGACTTAAAAATTGAGGTTGATCGATGAAGTATCGCGCGCTAATTGTTGCCTTCCTAGCTTTGTGTCTAGGATTTCTTACTGCCTGTAGCGAACCCTCACAAGTAGCAAGCAGAGAACTACTCACATACGAGCAAATTAGAGGCACTGGTCTAGCTAATAAGTGTCCTCAACTGTCCGAAACATCTCGCGGATCGATCGCGATCGATCCGAATCAATCCTACAGAATGGTAGAACTGTGTTTAGAGCCAACATCATTCTTCATCAAAGAAGAACCAGTTAATAAGCGTCAAGAAGCAGAGTATATTGCTGGAAAACTGTTGACTCGCTACACTTCGACCATCGACCAGGTACAGGGCGATCTTAAAGTCAATCCTGACAAAAGCTTGACTTTCGTTGAAAAAGATGGTCTTGATTTCCAAGCGATTACCGTACAATTACCAGGTGGTGAAAGAGTACCTTTCTTATTCACAATTAAAAACTTGGTGGCACAAACTCAGCCCGGGTTGACCAGTATTAACACTTCCACTGACTTTGAAGGTAAATTTAACGTCCCATCTTACCGGACTGCTAACTTCCTCGACCCCAAAGGACGAGGCGTAACCACGGGGTATGACAATGCGGTAGCTCTACCTGCATCAGCAGACAAGCAAGGGTATGCCAATGTCAAGAGTGCAGGAATTGAAAACGGGTCAATTTCTCTCCAAGTTGCTAAAGTTGATAACGCCACAGGAGAGGTAGCTGGTACTTTCGAGAGCATCCAACCTTCTGATACGGATATGGGTGCGAAGGAAGCTTTAGATGTAAAGGTTCGCGGTCTATTCTACGCTCGGATCGAACCACAAGCGTAAATTGTTAGACAATTGAATCGGATGCAAGACCTGTAGGGGCGTACTGCTATTGTGCGCCCCTACAAGCGTATTGTATCGAGGAGAAGCGCTATGAAAAGCACAAGCAGGTACGTTATCAATAACTGAACTTATCGGTAACTTAGAAGTGTCGATAAAAACTGCATGTTAAAAACTGGCTAAAAACTGTATGGGGGCGTTCAGCCCCTTTTTTTGCATATATTGCTAGCTACTTTATGTAGTTTTTTTTAGGAGGTTATCAGTAGAGCAAAAGTTACGTTAAACAAAGATCAGTGGAATTTCGGTAGCTGCGATTATGCAAAAGTTAATACCCTGGATTGTTGTCAACCCCTTATTCGTAATCTGTCTAGCGACCTAAAATTAAGCTTTTTTTCGACCGCACAAACAATTTTTCCCTGAATCTCCATTTATGAGTCATTCCAGTTTTTTCTAGCCTTTTCTACAACTTTGCTCCCTTGAGTATTTGTGGCAAAATGCGATGCCGAGTCATAAAACTTGCAGCAGTAGCTTCCGTAATATCGCTTAACAATAAATAAATTATGGTTCTTACTTATACTTTAACGAGTCCCGAACTTAAACGCGAGAGCGCTCAACTGCTACGAGAATATCAACAGTCTCGCTCCGCAGCGATCCGCAATCAACTGGTGACACTGAATCTAGGATTGGTGAGAAAAGAAGCCCACTTTTGGAGCAATCAATGCACGGAAAGTTATGAAGACTTACTGCAAGTCGGTTGTATGGGATTAATTAGGGCAATTGAGAGATTTGACTTATCTAAAGGTCATGCCTTCAGTTCATTTGCCATTCCCTACATTCGGGGTGAAATTCAACATTATCTGCGCGATAAAGGGGTATTAGTGCGGATGCCGAGACGCTGGCTGGCGCTTCAGCAACAGGCAATGACATTTTCTCAAGAGTGGCGCACGCAACACAATCGCCAGCCCACGGATGCTGAAATCGCCGCCGAGCTGGAAATTTCTATTACGGAATGGCAAGAAATTAAACTAGCATGGACAAATCGCTCCCCTTTAAGTTTGGATACTCCGGTGCAGGATGAAGAAGGAGCAATGTCTCTTGGTGAAATGGTTCCCGATCAACAATATCGTAGCTTTCAACTAGCCCAGGAAGACCAACTGCGCCTACAACAAGCCCTAGTAGAGTTAGAGCAGCGCACTCACGAAGTCTTAAAATTTGTTTTTTTCTATGACTTAACTCAAAAAGAAGTGGCAGAACGATTAGGTATCAGTGTTGTCACTGTTTCCCGTTGTGTTAAAAAAGGACTTGCTACCTTGAAAAGATCGATGGCAGGCAACGATGAATAATTAGTTTTGATAATCAACTGATAGGTACTGACAGTAAATAATTCTGAAAAATTTTTAGTTAAATTAAAAACCTGGCTCGAATTTGCTGCCATTGAGATTGAGGTAAATAAGCAATAAGGACGTGTTTGGTGTCATTCAACGCACTATCTAAATCATAAATAAAGGGTAAGGAAGGGGTATGCATCGACTTTCAACGACCGCTGTAGCAGGAATGCTAGCTTTGACAATAGCCGGATGTAGTTCGGGAGGTGAGGAAACCAGTAGTACCAACGTCCAACCAACGGCTGCCACTCAAGCCTCTGATTCTAGCCCAGAGCCGTCTCAGACACAGAGCCAGCCTATTATCGTGGCACAAAAACCAGATAACGCCCAAAAACTAGAGAAAAAACCAGACCAATCACCGCAGCCAGACCCAAAAGCTAGCCAAAAAACGCCGCCAATAGCTACACCAACAGATGGATTGATTCAGCCAACCAATTCAGACCGGCGCACTCAACAAGTCCAAAAAGGTCGTCCAGACCCGTTTGCCGAACTGTACGATGCGCAGCCAAAAGTAGCAGCAGCGCCAAAACCCCCGAAACCGCCATCAATTCCTGCTACACCAGTCCTAAAGCCAGCTCCATTACCTCCTCCAATGCCAGTCGCGCCGCCACAACCAGATTTAGCTAGGGGTACGACTGTTTTAGGTGTCATTGAAGTAGGCAACCAGTTTCAAGCAATCGTTCAAGTGCCAAATGAGGCAACCAGCCGTTATGTCAGCGAAGGGCAACGGCTAGCTGACGGACAAGTGACGGTGAAAAGAATTGAAATGTACCCAGGCTCCGAGCCAGTGGTAGTTTTAGAACAATTCGGTCAAGAGGTGTCGAGAGTAGTCGGACAAGAACCAGCTCAAGCAAATACTGGCACAACTCCAGGCTCACCCGGGAAAACCTCGTCTTCTATTTCCGTACCATCACTACCCTCTAGCGGTGTTATTCCTAGTGCAGGCGGACAAAATGCATTACCTCCATCTCCGCCAACGATGGAGAATTCAACACCAAATCAGCCGTTACCAGAAACTCCATCTCCAGAAGAACTGAAAAATCGGTTGAGAACCTCTCCGTTACCAACTGACGACCCAAACGCGCAGTCTTCCAGCGAGTCAGTGCCAGCAGTGCAGACAAAAACCTTTTTGCCAACCGTTCAACCTTCAACGGCATTTCCAGAAGAGGCACAGCCTACAGAGGCAAAGAGCGAGGTAAATAGCGAGAAAGCATCCCCACAGCCGGATAATACCCCAAATACCCCAGAAGCAAAACCTGCTCATGACTCGCTGCCGGGAGTAGAAGGTGACAATATTAGTCAATTGCAATCTTCTACCAAACTGCCATCAGCCCAACAATCTAAGCAGCGCTTGGTAGCTATATTGACTCGATCGCAAACTAATCGCACCACAACAGCGATACAATCAAACAGCAAGGCGAGAATATATCGCCAAGAATTGATCGACCGATTGCTGAAAAGCAAATAGCGGCTTGTCTCTCATAGCTCAATGTCAAGATGCAAACACAGCAGGATAGTAAGTTAAGATATGAAATCTGTTTTCCTGGCTTGCCTTTAGCAGTCTATAGGGAAGTTGCTGCCCATTTACGTCAAGTGGAAGGGGTAGAAACAGGTCTGTATCCGGCAACGAACCAGCAATTTGACTACAATCAAAGTCAAGTAGGCGGATTGTGGATTCAGTACGCTCCTACTGCTAGCTCGGCAAGTCGAGAATTAGTAGACCGGATTTTGGCTTACTATCAGGCTCGGTACGAGCAGGGAGTCGGGAGTCGGGAGTCGGAAGTCGGGAGTAGTTAATTTCCAAATCGTCTGTCATCCTGAACTAGATTGCATACTTTACAGAGATTATCGATCGCTGATGGGAGAAATTCAGGCACTACGTGGGACGCGAGACATTCTGCCCGATGAGGTTGTCTTTTGGCAACGGGTAGAAGCAACGGCGCGGCATATTTTAAGTAAAGCCGCCTACCGAGAAATTCGTACGCCGATTTTCGAGCAGACGACGTTGTTTGAACGGGGAATTGGTGAAGCTACGGATGTAGTGGGTAAAGAAATGTATACTTTTGTGGATCGGGGCGATCGCTCGATTACCTTGCGTCCAGAAGGTACGGCTGGAGTTGTCCGCGCTTTAATCGAACATGGGCTATACGCTCAAGGCGGCGTGCAGCGTCTGTGGTATACAGGTCCGATGTTTCGCTACGAGCGCCCTCAAGCTGGTAGACAGCGGCAATTTCACCAATTAGGTGTAGAGGTTATCGGTAGTGCCGATCCGAGGGCAGATGCAGAAGTTATTGCGATCGCTACAGAGATTTTACAAAATCTAGGGCTGAAAAACCTGCATCTCGACCTTAATTCAGTTGGGAACAAAACAGATCGGCACAATTATCGTCAAGCACTAGTAGACTATTTCACGCCCTACAAAGGCGAATTAGATCCAGATTCCCAAGATCGCTTGACCCGCAACCCCTTACGAATTCTAGATAGTAAGGACGAGCGCACTAAAGAGATCGCTCAAAACGCTCCTAGCATTTTAGATTATCTTGGCTCTGAGTCGCAGCAACACTTCGAGCAGGTACAGCAATTACTGAGCGATTTAGGCATTAAATACCAACTCAATCCCAAGTTAGTCAGAGGATTAGACTACTACACCCACACAGCTTTTGAAGTTATCTCCGATGACTTGGGAGCGCAAGCAACAGTGTGTGGTGGTGGGCGTTACGATGGGTTAGTCACAGAATTAGGTGGACCCGATACGCCTGCGGTAGGATGGGCAATTGGTCTAGAACGATTGATTATTTTATTACAACAATTGCAAACGCCCCCAGTTTCGGAATTAGATTTCTACGTAGTTTCACGGGGCGATCGCGCTGAGGCGCAAGCACTGATACTAGCACAGAAATTACGCCAAGCAGGGTTTAGCGTCGAATTAGACCTCAGCGGTAGTGCCTTTAAAAAGCAATTTGCCCGTGCTGATAAAAGCGGCACGGTGGCTTGTCTAATTTTGGGCGATGAGGAAGCAGCCAACCAAACTGTCAAACTCAAGTGGATGGCAACTAAAGAGCAAACTGCGATCGCCCAAACTGAGCTTATGACAATGATAGATAGACTACGCGCAGACATTCAATCTTTTAGAGCCGAACGCTAACCGTTGACGGAATAACCGATCTAGCTGGCTAACGAGCGCCAAACTCCAACTACAGCACAGAGGTTGGGCAAGTTTCTGCTGTATAACTTTACACTCTTTTCACTGAACTTTCAAATAACCTTCACATAATCTTAGGTTAAATTTAGGTTAAAATTTTTAAAATATTTCATTATGAGGTTTCATAACTAATTTATGAAACCTCATTGCGTAATTACAAGCATTTTTCTATTTAAAACATAGAAAATCATTTGGAGAATTTGACGTGATAAAACGCAGTCCAGTGCGGGAAGATTTGCCGCAAACTCTCTTATTCGAGCTAACGCCACAGCATACCTTAAAATTTTTGTTAGTGGCAATTACTATACTTGCTATTGCTAGCTTGAGCGTGCAATTTGGACTTTATTATTTACCAGAATATCCCGCCAAGAAGATTTTATCAGGTTTGTTTTTTGTAGACCATGAATCTAATATTCCGACACTGTATTCTGTCTTAACCTTACTTTCTTGCTCTCTTATTTTAGGATTTATTACTAATGCCAAGAGAGCCAATCGAGGAGCATATATTAATTATTGGATGACCTTATCAATCATATTTTTATTTTTAGCTATTGATGAGTTCGCTAGTCTACACGAAAAATTAATTGAGCCATTGCAGATAAGATTAAACGCAAGTGGGTTTCTTCACTCTACCTGGGTTATTCCTGGTGCAGCTTTTGTTGTGATTTGTTTGCTTATTTTTACACGATTCCTCAGCCATCTTCCTACCCAGACTCGTCGCTTATTTCTCTTAGCTGGCAGCTTGTACGTTAGCGGTACGCTGGGAATAGAGATGATAGGAGGCTACTATTCTAGTCTAATGAATGATAGAAATGATATTATTTATACTGTTATTGTTACAGTTGAAGAAAGTTTGGAAATGTTAGGTGTAGCAGTGTTTATTTACTCGTTACTTCACTACATAAGTTACTATATGAAAGGTACAGGCTTACGTATAAATATTGTGACATCTGAAAAAAAGCGCCGTAGTATTTAGCTGTTTGCTATACCAAGGCATCGAACAATTTAATTTAAAACAATTATCTAGCTCAACTTTGCCAATCACAAAGTTGGGCTTTTTTCATGCTGTATTATTGTGTTTAATCAATCTTTATTAGTTTATTTGTACTATTTGCATGTCTTTCTGGCGATCGCATTCAAGTCTAAAAACTAGTAACGAGTCTTTTGTTGTCTGCGTCTAAGTATATTTTCTTAAAGAAGTATAAATTTGTTGTTTTTTACCTTTACTTTTACTTAATCATCTGTTAACTATAAATTAATTAAAAAATAAATTTTTAATAAATGATGACGTTAGGCAGAGCTAGCAGTCTTTTGCCTTAAAGATTGACCTGGATGTGGGGAAGAATCAATGACTAGAGATTTAGAGCTAAAACCATCGCTGGCAAAGCCTTTGGGACAGTATTTGGTTGAGTCTGGAATTATCAACTCAGCTCAATTAGAAACTGCGCTTCAAGAGCAACACCAGACAGAAAAATGTATAGGAGAAATTTTATCAGCCCGAGGTTGGGTAAAACAGGAAACTATTGAATATGTGATGAAAAAAATTGTATTACCAGAGCGCGAGATAGGCGAGCAGAAATTCCTGGACGAAACCTTATTCCAACCGAACAATCGATTTGCTAACAATCCGAATATCTATCTTTCTCCTCACAAGATCGTTCGATTTTTGCTCGTCTCGGCATTTAGTGTAATTTTTGTCTGTGTTTTAGCTCAAGCTAGTACTTACCTTTTACCTGATTATCCATTACAAGATACTTTAGTTTCTCTATTTAATATAGATGGTGAACAAACCATACCTGCATTCTTCTCGTGGTCGCTCTTGCTATTTTGTGCTTTACTGTTAGGGGCGATCGCGTACAGCAAAAAAGCCAATCGAGAACCCTACGCTTCTCACTGGACGGCACTAGCAATTATTTTTTTCTATTTGTATATAGATGAGGCAATTGGAATTCACGAAAGAATCGGCTGGATTGTTAAAGATAAATTCAATCCGAGCGGCTTTTTCTATTTTGCCTGGACAATACCTGGCAGCATTCTTACAATTATCTGCTTTCTGGCATTTCTGCGCTTCATTAATTCTCTTCCTCCTAAGATCAAGTATCTATTTTTGTTATCTGGAGGCATTTACGTTGGCGGAGCATTGCTGGTAGAAATGTGTAACGGATACTATAGATCCTTGTATGGCGATCGCCCGATGTATTACGCTCTGACCGCTGTAGAAGAAGGCATGGAAATGCTAGGAATTGTTACTTTTATCTATGGAATAATGACATATATTAGTTCATCTATGAAAGGCATACATCTTTCAGTTAGGATTCCGGCTAAGAAAGTCAAAAATTAAAAGTCAAAAGTCAAAACAAGAGTTTTTGAGTTGAGTTCGTGTTTTGGTATGGAGCAAATTCGCTTTAGGTAGAAAACAAATTCCTTGTGCCTTTTTCAATTCCTCAGATTAAATCAAAACTAAATTATCGCGGTGAATTACGTTTGCTGCACCAGCATAGCCTAAAATTGTGGCAATTTCTCTCGAGTGTCGCCCGCGAATGTTTTGCAGTTCGCTACTGCTATAGTTGACAATACCTCTAGCAACTTCTTTGCCAAAGCGATCGCAAATTTGAACGGCATCTTGACTGTCAAATTCGCCTTCAATGGTAGTAATGCCAGCCGCTAGTAAAGATTTTCCCTGCTGGCAAATTGCCTTAACCGCACCATCATCTAAGTAAAGCTTACCTGTAGGAATTAAACCATAAGCAATCCAGCGTTTACGAGCGTTAGTCGGTTGAAGTTGAGGCGCGAACTGAGTTCCTAAAGGCTCTCCCTGGATAATTTTTTCAATATTATGTGGAAATCGCCCTTCAGTAATGACAGTACGGACACCAGCCGCTGTAGCAATTCGTGCCGCTGCAATCTTCGTCACCATGCCACCCGTTCCCCATTGGGAACCAGGAGAACCTACTTGTACTTGTAATTGGGCTAGTTGTTCCATGTGCGTTACCAACGCAATTGGCTGAGCATCGGGAAACGATCGCGGATCGGCAGAATAGAGACGGTCTACATCTGTCAGTAAAAATAGCCAATCTGCCTCAACCAAACTGGCAACTAGGGCAGAGAGAGTATCGTTATCGCCAAATTTTAGTTCTTGAACTGCTACCGTGTCATTCTCATTCACAATTGGAATCACGCCAATTTCCAACAAGGCTTGAAATGTGTTGTATGCATTGACATAGCGACTGCGTTCTCCAACATCGCTACGGGTCAGCAGCACTTGAGCGATTGGCTGTTGCAGAGTTGTAAAAAAATCGTCGTATACGCGCATCAACCGTCCCTGTCCGACAGCCGCTACTGCCTGTTTCATTGCCATCGTGCGGGGGCGCTCTGTCAGCCCCAATCGAGCGCAACCGATCCCTACAGCTCCAGAAGACACTAAAATCACCCGATGCCCCTGACGACGGAGATGAGAGAGAGTTTCTGCTAAAGTCGCGATCGTGGAGAGAGCTAGTAAACCTGTCTGCGATTGCGTCAGACTAGAAGTGCCAATTTTGACAACAATGGTTTGAGTTCGCAACATCTTTAAAGGGCTTAGGGGAGAAGAGAGCTGAGGGAGCAAGACAAGTCGCAAGTCAAAATTAACTGGTCACTGGTCACTGGTCACTGGTCACTGCTCGTGCGCTCCCTGCTCCCTGCTCCCTAACAACTAAACAATCATAAAGCACCAGTCTTCTTAGAGAAGAAGGCTGGCGCTTCATGGGGTTATGACTGATGATTTATGGCTGGGGTCTTTATAAGCGCAACCCCTTATTAACTTTTAGTATAATCTCAGACATTTTGCTCAGCTCCACTCTCTTTAATAATTTCTTAATGTTTGTTTTTCCAAAGATTTACTGATTTTTGTTAATTTTTGTGTGCTTGGGGATCAGGGAGGCTCCGAGAGCTTGAGAAACTAGGACTTCTAAGCCACGGATGGGGTAAGCACGGACGGCTTCACCAGGATCGACATACGGTTCGACCAAAATTGTGAACATACCTAAGCGATTGCCAGCGATCACATCAGTAAAGAGGCGATCGCCTACCATTGCTACCTGTTCCGCTGGTAAGTTCATTGCCTCTACCGCTAGCCTCAGCTTTCGTCGAGAGGGTTTGACAGCGCCGAGAATGTAAGGTAGATCCAAAGACCTAGCAATACCACCAATGCGAGTATCGCTGAGGTTATTACTAACTAACCATAGCTTGACAAATTGTCTTGTTTGTGAAACCCACGCTTGCAGAGCGGCTGACGCTGTTGTGGCTTTAATTGGTACTAAGGTTTCATCCACATCTAACACCAAGCCTTTGAGTTGGTATTGCTGAATCATTTCTGGGGTCAAATTCAGCACAGATCCTTCTAGGATTAAATCGGGTTGTAGTAGTTCGTTCCAAGACATGAAGATAAGCTAGGGGTAGGAAAGGGTTAGGGGTGAAAGACGTTAATTGTCAGTAGCTAATTGTCAACTGGAGAACCGAACTATCAACCATCAACTATTAACACTCCCATCATTTTCTCATCAGCTATTAACTAATAACAGCTGAGAGCGAAATCTAAACGATCGTCAATTAGCGATCGCTAAGCGCAATTGCTCGAATAGTCGAGCAACCTTATCTAAATCTTTATCTCCTGGAGAACGTTCTACGCCACTGGATAAGTCAATGCCATGAGGACGAAGTTGAGTTAAAGCAGCCAGAATATTATCTGGAGTGAGTCCGGCGGCGAGAAACCAAGGACAACTCGGTTGAAATTGTTGTAAGGCATTCCAATCTAGCGTTTTTCCCGTACCACCTAACTGCTGAGGATCGTATGCATCGAGTAGGAGAGCATCTACATACGTGGTGTAATTAGCTGCTTGCTCCAGTGCTTCTGTATTTTTGATTCTCAATGCTTTGACAATCTCTACATCGGGCAGCAAGGATCTTAACTGATGGCAAAAAGCGGGTGTTTCGTCTCCGTGTAACTGTACCCCTGTCAATTTCGTGGCTGCGACAATTTGGCTAATGTCTTTTATGGTGGTGTTGGCAAAAACACCGATCCGGTCTACCGTAGCTGGTAGCTGCGCGATCGCGGCTCGAATTTGGGTGGGATTGACATAGCGAGGCGTGTTGGGAACGCAGATAAACCCTAAAGCAGTTGCGCCAAGAGAGGCGATCGCTTTTCCCTGTTCTGGTTTCGTAATGCCGCAAATTTTGATTCGCATACAAGCCAAGTTTGTGTAGAAAATTAAAGCTAATGTTAACTATTAAAACAAATACTATCTCCTGGCAAAGCAATTTTGATAATCCTGAAATTGCGCTCCATAGTTCGATGTAGGAGAAAAAACCTTGATTAATACAATTTTACTAGCTGCCACACAACCAACTGTTCCCAACACTATCAGCTGGAGTCCGCAAGTAGCACTGATTATCAGTGCTAGCTCCTTATTAATACTGCTAATCGCTAGCCGCAGTATCAAATATCCTCAAGTCGGCGCTAAGTTACCCGTAAACTTACCAGTATTGGGCAGTCCCAGCGTTGGTACATTTGTTGCATCAATGGCATTTGGTCACGTCGTCGGAGCCGGAATCGTCCTCGGACTGTCCAACCTCGGTTGGTTGAGCTAGATTTTTGCGGGAGCAGTTATCAGTGACCAGTGACCAGTGACCAGTAAATTCTAACTTCTGACTCCTGACTTTTGGCTCCTGACTCCTACTGACAACTGATAACTGATAACTGACATTAACTCCTAAGACAGATAAAATTTCTTGGCAAAGTCACTTTGATGGAGTGTAGCCAAGCCCTATCGATCTTAGGAGTTAAAGCTTTGTTGGAATCACTCTTGCTTGCAGCAGCCGAAGTTCAACCAACTGTTCCCGATACAGTCAAGTGGAGTTGGACTGGATCGGCAGTCATTGTTGCTACTTGTTTAGTTTTTCTGTTAATTATTCCCCGCACGATTCGCTATCCTCACGTTGGCACTAAGTTTCCTTTAGGACCATTTGCCGGAATTTTCAATAATCCCAGTATTGGTTCTTTCCTTGCTGCCATGAGTGCAGGGCATGTCATCGGCATTCCATTAGTGCTGAGTTTAAATATCTTGGGCATTATCAAGTAGATCGATGAATACGGTTATCCGTAACTAAAAGCAATACACCGAGCATAGGTAGGCAAATTGCCCGCGCAAAGACGCAGATGCACTAAGAATTATTTGCGTCTTTGCTTTTGTATATATAACTTTGAGTATTTCTACAATTGCAGTTGTACGGTTAGCGCGAATTCAATTAAACCTAGTGCGATCGCCAAATCTTTTATCCTAGAAAATATAGGGGCTAGTAAGATTTGTAATTTTTGAGATCGCATCGCAATCCGGCAATCGAATCTTATTTAAGCCATAACCTATAGTTCAGATGGATAGAAATTTGGTTTAGGAAAATCCCATGCAAACAGGTTGGCGAATTGGAGCTTTATGGGGCATTCCACTATTTTTAGACCCCTTGTGGTTTGTTATTTTAACTTTTGTTGCCCTCAATTTTGGGTTGAGTTATTCACCTTGGGGAAATATCTTAGCTGGAAGTGCGGGTTTAACGATCGCACTGCTGTTATTTGGTTCGGTCTTGCTGCACGAACTCGGTCATAGCTTAGTGGCGCGATCGCAAGGGATTAGGGTTAATTCTATTACTTTATTCCTTTTTGGTGGAATTGCTTCAATTGAAGAAGAATCGAAAACCCCAGGCGAAGCATTACAAGTGGCGATCGCCGGACCTTTAGTGAGTATTGGTTTGTTTGGTATTCTTGCTCTGATCGGCTTGGTTTTGCCTGCGTCGAGTTTGGCTAATGTCATGGTGACAGACTTAGCCAGAGTGAATTTAATTTTGGCGCTGTTTAATTTAATTCCTGGCTTACCTTTAGATGGAGGACAGGTATTAAAAGCAGCAGTGTGGAAGGTAACGGGGAATCGTTTTCAAGCGGTGCGTTGGGCGGCAAGAACTGGACAATTTTTGGGTTGGTCGGCGATCGCGACTGGTGCGGCAATAGAATTCTTTACGGGTGAATTAGTCAGCGGTCTGTGGTTGGTGCTGCTGGGATGGTTTGGTATTCGCCATGCTAGTGCATACGAGCGCATCACGAAATTACAAGAAGCCTTGCTGCAACTGCACGCTACCGATGCTATGTCCCGCGATTTTCGCGTCGTAGATGCCGATATGAGCTTGCGGGCTTTTGCTGACCTTTATCTGCTCGAAACATCCGCCCCACAAACTTATTTTGCCGCATCCGATGGGCGGTATCGTGGAATGGTATCGATTGACGATTTGCGCCTTGTCGAACGCAGTCAGTGGGAAACGCAAACTTTACACAGCATCGCTTATCCCCTCACTGAAATCCCCCACGTTGAGGAATCGACATCTTTAGTTGAAGTCATCAACCAGATGGAAAGCCAGCAACTACCCCGTCTAACCGTACTTTCTCCAGCTGGAGCTATAGCGGGAACGATAGATCGAGGCGATATTATCAAAGCGATCGCACCTAAACTTAACCTACGGATTTCCGAAGTAGAAATCAAGCGGATCAAGGAAGAAGGTAGCTATCCATCGGGGTTGCAATTGGGGTTGGTAGCAAAGTCTACTAAAGTGTAGCGATCGCGTATTCTAAGAGAGGTGAATATGGCAGCAACCGCTACTGATGACAGAATGGGCAAAGTTACAACTACAATTACCGTCACTAATCGGATCGATCAAATCTTAGCTGAAAGAGGATTTATTCCCCTCGAACAAGTCCGTTCGGTAACGTTAAAAGATGTTTTGGTCGATACGGGCGCAACTAGACTCTGCCTACCTGCGAATATTATCAACGATTTGGGTTTAGTGCTTCAGGGAGAAGTAGACGTAAAAATTGCTACGGGAGTGCAAAAACTGCGTATTTTTAGAGAAATTAACCTCACTGTTGAAGGTAGAGAAGGTACGTACAATTGCATGGAATTACCATCTGGTGCAGATCCTTTGTTAGGTTTGCTGCCTTTAGAAGACTTGGGCTTAGAACCGGATTTACAAAATCAAAGATTGCGAGTTTTACCTGTTGAGGGAAAGGATACATATTTAACAGTTTTGTAAGTCATTTATCTCAAGAGACGTTACATGTAATGCCTCTACACTAGTAAACAATTATCTATTACCAATTTCTAATCTTTGCTGTAATATAAACTCTGCGATCGCCAAATCCATTGGTGTCGTCAATTTTAAATTTGTCTCTTCGCCCTCAACAATGTGTACGGGTAAGCCACACTTTTCAAACAAAGCTGCATCGTCTGTAACTTCCCAACCTTGCTCCAGACCTTTTGCGTGACACTGCTTCAATAATTGCACGTCAAAAGCCTGTGGAGTTTGCGCCGCCCAAAGCTGGCTGCGGTCTGGTGTATCTTGAATGAATCCAGCATCATCGACGACTTTAATCGTGTCTTTGACTGGGATTGCGGCAATTAAGCCTTGGATTGGGGAGTCGGGAGTCGAGAGTCGGGAGTCAGAAAATTTTGAATTCGGAATTCCGAATTCCGAATTCCGAATTCCTACCGCGCAGCGATCGAATAATTCTGGTGTAGCGAGACACCTTGCACCATCGTGGATGAGGACTTGTTTAGCGTCTGCTGGCAAAGCCTGTAAGCCATTGTAAACAGACTCTTGGCGGGTGGTTCCCCTTGAATGAATTCCACAGGTTTATTCAGGGATAAACCCCCAGGATCTCCTTCAAATCTACCCAATCGGCGGGTTGAGAGATAATGCCGATCCAACTAATTTCATGAGATGCTTCGGCTGCGCGTAGCGTCCAAGCGATTAGAGGTTGCGATCGCAGCGTCAACAGCAGCTTATTGCGATCGCTGCCCATTCTTCGTCCCATTCCGGCGGCTGGAATTAATAAATACACAGTTTCTTAAGAAAGTGGTGAGTGGTGCGTGGTGAAGCGGGCGGAAGCGGAGGTTTCCTCCGCAATGAAGCCGCGTCGTGATGCGTGAAAAGAGCTTGCTATTTCCTGTTGCCTGTTTCCTGTCCCTTGTTCCCTATTTCCTGTGAACTGAAAAAATGTACGCTTTTATCGTTTCGCATAAGTATATGTTCCCCTAAAATAGGAGCGAGTAAGCGTAGAACAGTAAATATGCGAATAGTAGCCCTAGTCCCTGGCGGGATTGGCGACCAAATTCTATTCTTTCCCACCCTGGACGATCTGAAGCGAAATTATCCCGACGCTGAAATCGATGTGGTGGCAGAGCCTGGCTCTTTGGGAGCGTACCGAATCTGTAAGTCCGTGTCCAACGTGCTAAAGTTCGACTTTAAAGACCGTAACAGTTTGACCGAATGGGTCGATCTAATCGGTAATATCCGCGATCGCGAATACGATATCGCGATTTGTGCCGGAAAGCGCCCTTTTGTAGGCATGGCGCTCTGGCTGAGTGGCGTTGCAGTGCGAGTCAGCTACCAGGGGGGAGGAAATCTGTTTCTGACGAACTCCGTCCCCCTCAAAACCGAGCAGTATGTCGCGGCAATGTATCACGATCTGCTCAAAGGATTGGGGATTTCTACCCCCTGTCCCGATTTAACGATTAACGTCCCCAAATCAGACCTAGAATGGGCAGACAAAGAGCAGCAACGACTGGGAATCAAAGATAGCGGTTACATATTAATTCACGGCGGCTCTAGCCAACTTGCGGCTGCGAAAACCAGCATCCAAACCTACCCCGTCCAAAGTTGGCGACAAGTGATTCAAAATTTGCAACAGCGTCAGCCGGATCTACCAATTGCGATCCTAGTGCAAACAGCAGAGGACGAGCAGTTGGTGCGATCGCTACAGGAAGCATTTCCCGATCTGAAGGTGACAAATCCCCCAGATATTGGGAAAACAGCAGCGATCGTTGCTGCTGCCAATTTATTGCTATGTACTGACAGCGCGCCCATGCATCTAGCAGTAGCAGTGCAAACCTATACGATTGCGTTGTTTGGAGCTACAGATCCCAAGAAGTTAATCCCACCGAGCGATCGCTGTATCGCCATCAAATCTCCTACAGGCAAACTCTCAGACATCGCACCGCAAACTGTTTTAGAACGAGTTTGGGGCGGCTGATTTAGGCAGGGAGCAGGGAGACAAGGGGGACAAGAGAGACAAGGGAGACAAGTGGCAAGTCGCAATTCAAAATTTCCTGACTCCTGTACGGGCGGGTTCATTTATACTCTCTGTTTAGCACGGAGTTTTTTGGTAAACCTGCCCCTACAACGTCTGACTCCTTACAAATAACCAATGACAAATGACAAATGACTATTCATAACATTCCAAACAAGTCATCGTCTAAGTCGTAGCCTAGCATTTGACCCATAGATTTCAACCGTGCCGTGCTGGGGATCCCCATTTGTTGTAGCCAGTCATGCAGAACAAATACTTTTTGCATGAGGAAAATTTCTAGGGCTTCGGGATTGAATTGAATTCCTTCTTGGCGATGGAACTGATGGGGAACCAGCATAGCAGTGTAGCGGGACAGTTCGCCTGCTTTCCAATCTAAGAGAAAAGGTAGCCAGGGATAGCGACTGTCAAGGCGAATAAACCACATCCGTACTTCGGGAATTTCAGACAGTTCCCGTGGATCGTCTGAGGGACGAGGATAATCGATCTCGAAGCGAAGTTGCTGCTCGTAAGTGGCGATCGCCGATTTTTCTTGCGATATATTTTCGATCGTCTTGGCAGCTGGCAATACATCTAAGCTGTTGAAGTTGTCAGCCTTGAGAGAAATAGTGATAGTCATGGCGAAGTCAAAAGTCAAAAATCAGGAGTCGTAGGGGCAGGTTGATTTGTGCTGACTGTAGCTAGACGAGTATGTTATTAGTCAAACCCGCCCGTACAGAAGTCAGAAACCGGATAAAACGCTGCAAAGAATCTAGAGAGGCTTTACAACGTTTGCGCATGACATTCGCGCTGTTGATAATTTGTGCCTTGTGCCAGCAGTTTACGACCTTCATTCTCTCAAAATAGCGATCGCCTGCCGTAACAATTTTGGTAAATGCTAGATATACCTACAAAATCGTTGATTTATGCAGGAAGTTTTGCGAATCCAACTGCTAGCAACTGTATAGGTAGATGGTGGTGCGATCGCTCGGATCATCTATTTTTTAGGACAAATCTTGACTACAAGACTAATCTATGAATATTCAAAAGTCTAATTTCTCGATGAGAATTTGGTGGAAATTAGCTGGTTTGGCGGGAGTTGCTGGAGTTTTTGCCCTAGTTGCTGCTCCTGTGGCTGCCAGATTTTATCCTCGTTACGCGCTATTTCAACCTTCTGCTTATAGTAGCTATCCCTATCGCAGTTTTAAGAGCAGTATTGCCGATACTCTGTCCAAAGAAGCTAAATTTGCCAATCTCGTTGATGAGCTAAAAGAAGCTGGTTTACTGGATACTTTAAAGCAATCGGGACCATTCACGATTTTTGCTCCTACTGATGATGCTTTTAATGCCTTGCCTGAAGACATCTTTCGGCGTTATAGCCAGCCAGAAAATCGGAAGAAAGTACTGCAATATCACGTCGTCTCAGGTCATGTTACCCCCGATCGCGTCGATAGCGGTGCGATCGCCACAGTTGAAGGCAATGCTGTCAAAATTGCGATCGCTCCTGATGGGACGGTGAAGCTCAACGATGCTAATGGCAAGCACCCCTCGATTGTCACTCAAAATGGCGTGATTATTGAGGTCGATCGGGTCCTGCTACCACCTGATTTTTAGGTAATACACTTGTAGGGGCGCAATTCGGAGGGGACGCAATTCGTAGGGGACGCAATTCGTAGGGGCGCACAGCTGTGCGCCCCTACGTGTATTTTATCTACTGCCAATTACCGACTAAAACAAACGGACTCCAAAAGTGAGGATGGCTGTACCGCTTGTCTTGCAGCAGCGATAGTTGCGCCTGACGCATTGCTTCGGCGCGACTACCGATTTTTGTCTTCCTGGTTTGTTCGATCTGGCGATAAAATTCGCCCATAAACTTAGCAGTGCTTTCATCCTGTACCGCCCACAGCGTTGCTAGCGTACTCCTTGCCCCTGCTCTTACTGCAACTCCTGCGAGTCCTAAAGTAGCCCTTTTGTCTCCGCTGGCTGTCTCGCAGGCGCTTAGCACTAACAATTCAATTGGCTCGCGTCCTATTGGATTATCTTGCAGTAAATTACCTAGCTGTTTGACGTTAATTCGGTGATCCCAGGCAAGGATAAAAGTATCGTCAGCTACAGAGCTAAACTGGGCGTGAGTCGCCAGGTGGACTATGGGAAACCGAAAATCGCTAATTGCCTGCTTAATTTGGTTACTGGTAAATTGTTCGTTGAGAAATTCCTGGGCTGCTAACCCTAGTTTTTGAATCTGGGCAAGTTCTACTTGCACGTTGTTCAGTGGTTCAAAACCTTGGTGAGGAGCAAAGTTAGGACGAATTTTGCTAATTCCTGCTGCTAAAGCTTTCGGCTCGACATCTGCAATCGGTTTGGGATCGAGTAGTTGTAAGCCTGGAGTTAAGCCCAGGGCATATTTTTCAATGAGATATTTATTGCTGCGGCGATCGCGCAAAATAGCCATTGGGATGTTTCGCAAATCTCCGTCGAGGACGAAAACTAAGGTTTTAACCTGAGATTTGGCTAACTCTGTTTCTAGGGGTTGAATCAGCCAATCGTACAGTTGTTGGTATTGGGGTAAAAATTCCTGTACGACGCTCTGAGGCTCGATCAGCGATTGCTGTACGCTTTCTATGGTGTTGGCTAGCTGTGCGGGCGGAATTTTTTGCGTATGCAGGCTGGGATCTCGATTGGGTAAGCTCAGCAGTACTTCTAGCCGATCTGGGAAAATAATCGGATAAATTACTGCTGCTTTGGGATCGATACGATCGATCTGTTGGGGATTTGCTTCGACACAGGCTTCGCGGAAAAAATTGTTAAGTTCTGCCAGTTGTAGAGATTCGATCGCATTTCGTGCTTGGGTAAGATATTTCGTGCCATCCTTTGGCTTGCCCGTTTTTTCTAAGCTAGAGGCATATTCTAAATCGAGTTCTACCAACTGACGATAGACTGGTTCGACGCTCTCGCGAAACGAAAACTGGACTTCTGGGTTAATGGCGACGAGATCGCTACGTATTGATTGCAAGGCATCGTAGGCTTTAGTATAAGCCGCGATCGCCTCTGGAATATTGCCATTTGCTCTCTGGATGCGTCCTAATTGCCAAAACATTTGGTAGGCAATATCTGGGGTTTCAAAATTGGTGGCGATACTGAGGGCTTGTCGAGTATACTGCTCGGCTAGTGATAAATTCTGTTTTCCTGCCAGTTCGTGCAATTCACCTCGATACCCCAAAGCGTAGGCTTGAGCGCGTTTATCTCCTAAAGTTGTAGCTTGTGCGGTTGCTTGGATTAAAAGTTGCTCGATTTGCTCAAATGTTGGTAGTTGTTCATTCTCTCCCAACTCTCGACTCCCTTGTACGGGCGCACGGCTGTGCGCCCCTACCGACTCCTGCACTAACTTAATCAAACTCTGGGCAAAATTTAACTGCTGGTAAACACCTGTATGACTCGGGGTTAAAGTAGTCAGTTGGGGAAAGAGCGATCGCCATAATTGAGCAGCGCGATCGAATTCCTGAAGTTTTAACCATAAAGTCAATTGATTTAGCTGTGCTTGCTGATGCAGGGTTGGCGAGGAAGTTAACTTGATGACTTCCGCGTATGCAGTTAGTGCTTTTTCTTGATTGCTCTCGCGTTTGCGGCGAACCCTTTCTGTTTCTGATAAAGTTTGTGCTGTATTACCAATGCTGAGATGAGTTGCAGCTACTTCTGCGGAAGAATTCAATTTTTGCGCTAGTTCTAAACTCGTTTCTAAAAATATTAGCGATCGCTCTGGCTGGGCGATCGAGCGCAGTAATTCGCCTAAACTTCGCAATCCGACTATTTGAGTTAGAGTCGGTGTTTTTGTCGCTACGGCTTGTAGTTTATTTGTTAATTCTTCTGAAGATATCAAACTTATGTCTTGACAATCATCAGCTTTTATATTCACATTTACTACTTCTAATAAAGTCTTGCAAGCACGGGAATAAAGTCCTAAATCTTGCATCGCTTGAGCTTGGTTAATTTTGCTTTGAGCTGCTAGACTTGATTCAATTTGCTCGTAAATTTTCGTTGCAGCTTGCCAAGTTGACAAAGCATCTGTTGCTTGCCCCATCTCCCTTTGCAAATTTCCGTGAATGTCTAAAGTTTGAGCCAGAATTTTTTGTTCTTCTTTACTTTGAGATTGATTTTTTAAGAGAGCTAAACTGTTAGCGATCGCTTTTTCTGCCTGTTTCCATTGTCCTAACTTTTGGTGAGCTAAAGATAGATTGCTCAGCGCCATTGCCTGGTTTATGCCATCTTTTTGAGCGGCAAATGCACTGATAGCTTGCTTCCATACCTCTACTGCTTCTTGATATCTTCCACTCTGGAATAAGTTGGCTGCATTATTAGTAAGTTGCGTAGTAGTTTGTTGAGCTTGGATAACAGAATTCGATAAATTTGAAGCAATAACAGGTGTAACTGTCGCCGACAAAAAAAATAGTAAAACTACCAGAAATAACTTCAATCTCATAGCCCCCCTTTTTAAGGGGGGTTGGGGGATCTGCGAGGACTGGCAAGTTTTCCCCACAATCGGGGCGAATCAAATTCGCTTTTACACAAACTCTTTCCGCCTGCGCGGACTAAGAAAAAAACTAGACGCAATGTGCAACTTTCACTTTTTCCTCCCTTTTTAAGGGAGGCTAGGGGGATCTCTTCATGAGTAGCGTAGTTCTGCGATCCCCCAACCCCTTAAAAAGGGAGCTAAGAAAAAAATCGTACATCGCATAAATAGAATTTTAAATAACCCGCGCAGGTGAGTTTTGCCCGCATAGCTACAATTTCCGATCGCCCAGCTCTTTTTCTTGTCCATATTTAATTTGAAAAATTCCCAAATTTTGACTTTTGACTTTCAACTTTTTAAATCATCTTGCCGTACAAGTAGCAGGATTTTGCCTAGAACGCTCAACACCTTTATTCGTTGGATCGTAAGCCGTGAGAATCACCTCACCCTTGTTGTTGAACACCCATCCTTGAGCAGGTACGATTTCTTGAGTATTAGAATTTACGGATGGTAAGTTAATATTTGTTGTCGCAGTATTAGCTTTACTAGGAACAGGTGCAACTAAACCAACTCGCACGTTATCGCTGTTGAGCGTGCGGTCTGGACTAGGTGGCAATCCTCCCCGTCCTGTCACGGTGAATTCACTTCCTACACCGCGCTGGCAGGGGTTCTGAGCAATTTGTGTCGAAGGATCGACTACATTTTCCGGCAATTCAATCAACCCGCGACTGGGATCGACATCTGGGTTGTTGAGGTCAACAGTGCCGCTTAAAGACGGATTTTCTCGGGAAATGGCAGTTATGTCACTAGTAGGTAGATTACCAGGATTTAATTGAGCTGGATCTGTTGTATTAAGCAGGCGCTCTAGCTCCGACCGACTACGGGGAACTATTCCAAATCGAGCTTGAGTAGTAATGTCCACTTTTCCGCCGCTACCACGTCTTGCATTAGCGGTGATATCACTATTTTCTCTTGGAAAAGCAACGAGATTTTCAGTTTTAATCTCGATATTGCCTCCGGCTGCATCAGCTTCGGCATTAGTCCTGATGTTGCTGTTACGGCGTAAGATTAGATCGCGCGATCGCAAGATAATGTTACCTGTATCCCCTCTATTGTCAGCAGTAATCAATGCCTGGTTATCAAGTCGGATATCCTGAGCTGTCGTCACTATAATATTGCCTGCTTTACCACCACTGTTACTGTCATTGGTACTATACAGCCAGCCACCATCTAATACTAACGAACCGCGTTGGGATGTAATAGTGATGCTTCCCGCATTACCACTTGCTCCTGATACCACATCAGTAAAAATGGCGCTCGGTTTTTCGAGTTGGTTGCGACCAGCAATTCTCACATCGCCCTGAACGTCAATTGTCACTTGGCTGATATCATTTCCCTGCCCACCTTGGTTGATAGCAGATTGCACTTGCCCACCATTAAGCAAGCTAAGAGAGTTCGCCTTAATCGTAATGTTACCCGCTCTCCCTATTCCATCAACATCTATGTTGCTAAATAATGTGCTGTTATCAAACTCTATAGTGCCATTGGTGGTTAAGAAGATGTTGCCTGCATTTCCCAGGCGTTCAGTGTCAGAAATAATTTCAGAAGTATTCTCTAATGAGATATTCTCAGTCGCATCAATTGAGATATCTCCAGCATTAATTTGTGTATCTGAGAAACCTTCAATACTATTGTTTGTAGTACTTAAGGTGGAATTAGTAAGATTAACTATTCTGGGTGAAGCAGTTTCTTCAGAAAGTTCAGATTTTCCAATCAGAATCCGACCAAAATTACCTTTGCTTTCAATTTCACTATTGTTAATGGAAATGCGATCGCGGGCATTGAGGACAACATTTCCTACAAAACCATCGCTTGTATTCGTACTAACTACTCTAGCTTCATCATCTAAAAAAATTGAGCCAGCTTGAGATGTAATCTTAATATTGCCTGCGTTGCCACTAGCGCCTGACTCTACATCAGTAAAGATACCACTACGCAGTTTATCTTGAGTATTTGGATCGATTTTATAGCCACCGATCCTCACATCACCTCGAATATCAATTGTTACTTGACTAATACCATTGCCTTGCCCAGCCTGCGGATCGTCCTCTGACGCTTTTAGAACACCAGACTGTATTTGTGCGCCATTAAGCAAAGAAAGAGAACCAGCTGTAATCGTGATGTTACCTGCTCTACCCCTCCCTCCAGCTCTCACATTGCTAAATAATGTACTTCGCTCAAAATTTACTGAGCCATCAGTAGTTAATAAAATATTGCCTGCATCTCCAAATCGCCAGGTAGAAGAGGTTATTTGAGATTGGTTGCCTAACAAGAAGATACTTTCAATTGCATCAATTGATATATCTCCAGCATCAATTTGCGTATCTGGAAACTCATTAACACTACTGTTAGTAGTGCTTAAGATAGAATTATTGAGGCTGACTTCTCTAGGTGAAGTAATTTCCTCTGGATAAAAATCTTCTCTACCCTTGCCGATTAAAATGCGACCGAAATTGCCATCAGTCTCAATCGTACTGTTATTGATAGAAACGCGATCGCGGGCATTGAGGACGATATCCCCAGCAAATCTAGTATTAGAGTTAGTAGCACTCAATATTGAGTTATCGATTTCAATGCTATCAGGTATGGGTAACGGAGATTGAGCATTTGAATCAGATTTGCCAATAAAAATAAACCCAGCCCTACCTGTAGCAGAAATATTACTATTTACCAGCCGGATTTGCTCGCGGGCATTAACTTTAATATCTCCTGCAAATCCAGCCCCAGAATTGCTTGCTTCAAATGTAGCAGTATTGAGAAAAACCGAGCCTTGAGGAGCAGTAATATTAATTGAACTAAAACGACTATTTTCAGAATCGGCAATATCATTCTCACCCGTAGCTCTAATCGAAGCATTATTAATATTTATCGAACCATTAGCAGAGGTGAGAAAAACTCTTCCAAAAAAGCCAGTACTAAATATGCTTGCTCCTCCATCAATAGCAATTTGCCTACTAGCATCAACTATGATATCTCCAGCAACTCTGGGATTTTCGAGATCTGATTCGCCAGAACCAAGATTAGAAGTACTTAACTCTGATTCATTAGTTAAAATCAATGAGCCAGTTGTAATTCTAATATTACTGTTATCAGCAATAGTTCCCTCGTTTACATTATTCTCAATTCTGCTACGGTCTATTCTGGTTTCTCCAGTTGCATTGAGTGTAATATCTTCTGCTTGAGTGTCAACCGTTCCTAAATTTGCGGCAAGACCAGCAGTCAGCAAACTTAGTCCTGCAATATTAATATTCCGAGCATTAATATTAATACTTCCGTCAACCAAAAAATCATCAGCGATCGCATTGATCCCAGCCAAATTACTCAGTGATATATCAGCTCGTGTTATGTCAGTAGGAAAACTCAACCCAAGATTCTCATCCAGTCCTACTGTTCCCGCTGCTACTAAACCTCCTAACTCAACTCGACCCCCTGGAGCTTGTAAAACACCACCGTCTAGAGCTACATTACCACCCACCAAAGCAAGAGTATTCCCTGACGCTACTTCCAGAGTAGGAGTAACAAATCTACCATCAATCCCATTTAAACCTGAATCCTGTCCGAATCCCTGCACAGTAATGTTGCCAGGATTATCTCGAAATCGCAGTCCAGTGGGAATATTTACAGCCAACAAAGGTGGCGCAGCCCGATCGCTAGCACTAAATTCAAAATTATTATCAAATACTAAACTATCTGCCGTACTCGCAAAAAACGATCCCCCTAAATCCAAACTGGCATTGCGTCCGAAGAAAATTCCATTGGGATTAATTAAAAACAGATTGGCATTACCTAATACTCCCAGCCTACCCAAAATATTTGAAGGATTACCCCCCGTGACTCGACTGAAAATATTGGCAATACCATCAGGATTAGAAAAATAAGCCCCTCTACCTTCATTTATATTAAACTCGCGAAAACTGTGAAAAAGATTGGAGCCGCGAGTCGCACCACCATTAATCAAATCGACTCCATCAACGATATCAGGCACTACTTGAGAGTTTTCCGTACCTAAAGTATTATCCGGCTCGATCTGGGCTTTGACGCTAGCCAGCGGAAATAAACTAACCAAACTCGCAATCAAAAACGAATAGAAAAAGAGCGATCGCCACACTAATTTCATAATTAAAAAGGACTATAATTTACTGAAAAATACCAACCATTTTCTTGCCAAGTGCGATTCCGCGAATCAACATCCGTCAGCGGAATACCATAATCCAAACGAGCATTCAAGCGATCGCCCATTTGCCATTGCAATCCCAAACCAACACCCACCAAACTATTAGGATCGGGATCGGGATTGTCAGAACCATTCCAACCCAAACCAAAATCAACAAAAGGAACAACCTGCAAAACTCCTTCAATATCTTTTGCTCGTAGCACTGGAAATCTCACTTCTGCCGAAGTAAACAAGCCATTATCAGTCAACAACTGGTCTTGCCGATAGCCTCGAACGCTCTGAAAACCACCAATGCCAATCTGTTCCAACGGTACGAGGGTTTCAGAAGCAAATTGCAGGTCGGAACGTAAGACAAACAACATATCTGGTGCTAACTGTCGCACGTACTGCCCTTGTCCTCGCCAAGAGAAAAATCGACTGTCGGGTGGATCGCTGTTAATCGTTGCGTCAAACAACCCCACTCCTAAACTGAACTGAGAACGTAGGGCAAAAACTTGTTGGGGTTGCGTTGGGTATATTCCTGAAAAAAACGAATTGCAGATACCTTGGTTTCCCCATCTTCATTGGCTCCAGGCGAAATCGGAATTTCTTCCCCACCGATTTTGGTCTGACTCTGCTGGCGAGATAAAGTTAAGCCTAATGCTAGCTCTCGCGTTGGCGTTTGAATAATCGGTTGGCGAGAACTCAGTTCCAAGTAAAACGAGTCTCCCGTAATATCAATCCGGTCGAAAGGCGGCTCGACAACATTGGTATCGATAAACCCACTCGCTAGGGTAAACGTCCCATTTCGAGGGTTAAACGGTACTGTATAGCTCAGGTCGAAAGCATTACTACCCTCAGTGTTGGTGTATTTCAAATTCAAGCCATCTCCAATCCCGAATAAGTTGGCTTGCCTGAAATCGATCCCTCGCCGAAAACTACCCACACTGGGAACGCGACCGTTATCGGCAAATAATTCCGTCCGCAAAGAATCTGCTTCTGTCACCCTCACTTCCAACAAGCTTGTTTCTGGACGCGAACCAGCTGACAACTCCGCTGACAGATTTTGAATCAGGGGGTTGAGCTGCAATAGTTGCAGTGCTTCCAGCAGTTTGAATCGGTTCAAAGGTTTAGTAGTTGCGATCGCTAACCGACTGCGAACGTACTTCGGATTCAGTCGCCGCGTCCCCGTGATGCGAATGTCTTCCAGTCCACCTTCAACAATTTGCACTTTGACCGTTGCTGCTTTTGGCGCAAAAGTTTGCCCTGCTGGAATCACCGCCCCAGAGTTGATATATCCCGCATCGGTGTACAGTTTTGTCACCGCCGCTTCAACTTGCAACAGTTCGGCAAAGGAAAGCGGTCGGTTGGTGAATGTTTTGGTTGCAGCCCTTAACTGCTCGTCACTAATTACCTTTTCTGTATTCCCTACAAACTCAAACTGCTTGACCGTAATAGTTCCTGGTGCTTCTAGACGCTCTGGAGTTGGGGTAGGTGTAGGGGTGACATCTAGAGGAGGCTTCGGCGTAGGTCGCGGGGTTGGAGTTGGTAATTCAGGCTGTCTGGGTGGAATTGGATTGGGAATCTGAGACACGATCGCAGTCGATTCTGTGCAGCAAAATACACTATTCAAGTCTCCCGCCCAAGCAATAGAACTAAAGAATGCGATCGGTACTTCTAGGATCGATAAAATAGCCAAGTTGAGCCGGAAACATCGGTAATGTTCGCCACGATTCAAATGGTTTTACTCCTTAGACAAAAACATTTGCGATCGCTTTGCACGAACGCTTTGGTTTACATATTTAAGATTTTTAATGAAAATTTATTTACCACATATTGTTTTTTGAGGTCACTATCTTCATAATAAAAGTTAACCAATGTTGGGTAAATAAGCGATCGACTTCTTCTCCGTTTGAGGAGTTGTAACTTGTAGTATTTATTCAACAAATATAAAAAAATAAGTTTGTTGCTATCTTTAAATACAGAAACATACTATAATCTAGGGTTCAATTGTTTTTACAGTTAGGGTCAGCATTATTCACCATAACACCTCAGTAAGCGATTGTTTCAGTAGGTATAAGATTCTACATCACCGACATATTAACCATTGAAATTAATTGAGAGCGATGGAAAGAACAGAAAAACTACTTGACGGACGCTATAGAGTCATCAAGATTTTAGGACGAGGAAGTTTTGGAATTACATATCTTGCTGAAGATGTTTGGTCGGATAATATGCGTTGCGCGATCAAAAAGCTTGACATCCAACAAGCAGACTTAGCAACAGCCCAAAAATTATTTCAAAGGGAAGTCAAAATTCTCAAGCTACAGCAAAATCATCAAATTCCTAAGTTCATGAATTACTTTGAGGAAGGAGAAAGTTACTATTTAGTCGAAGAATACATTCACGGTACTCCTCTTAACGAATTAATTAACTTCCCGTGGCAAAAACAAGAGGTGATGCAATTTTTACAACAGATTTTATTAGTTTTAAACACGCTACATCAGCAAAATATTATTCATCGCGATATCAAACCATCTAACATCATTAAAAGAGAGCAAGACGAGCGATTTGTTTTAATTGATTTTGGTGCAGTCAAACAATTAGACACTAATTCTCAGGCTACCGAGCAACCAACTCAGACTAAAATTATTACACCCGAATACGCACCTCTGGAACAATGGGCGGGAAAACCCAGCTTCAACAGCGACATTTATGCATTGGGAATTACAGCAGCGCAATTCTTGACAGGGTGTCATCCTAGCGAATTCAAACGAGACGATAAAGATAGGTTAGTTTTAACAGAGGCGATCGCCCCTGACGATCCATTAGCCGCTATCTTAGTTAAGATGGTATACACTCATCCCGAGCGTCGCTATCAATCTGTTACAGGAGTTCTGCAAGATTTACAGAAAGTTTCATCGAAAAATAGTTCGGCAAAACTCGCAAAAACAGTCGGAATAAAATCTGGTGAAAAACCACCTCTCTTTAAAAAAGAAAAGATTTATCCCTATGTTGTAGTTGGATTGACTGCATTAAGCACTGCGATCGTTGGTGTAGAGTTTTTTATTCATCCATTTATCCGCCCTTTATATTATTTATATCAAGGTAATAGTTTGCTCGATCGCCGTCAGCCAGAAGCAGCACTCGAACAATTTGAAAATATTACGGAAAGTCTGAAGCCAAACTCCGCCAACGCTTGGAAAGGACGGGGTGATGCCCTTTTTAGCATAGGACGCTATCAAGCTGCTTTAGCATCCTATGAAATGGCAAATTCATATCAACCGAACGACCCAAAAATCTTAGTTAATAAAGGCAAAGTTTTATATAAGCTAGGCGGAGATGCACATAAACAAGCATTAGATATTTATACAAAAGTTTTAAAAACCAATCCGAATAATGTGGAAGCTTGGAGCGGAAAAGGTTTAGTCCATCTAGGCTTAAATCAATCTCAGCAAGCTTCAGAATCTTTTGAAAAAGTCAAGCAACTCAGACCTAACGATCCGAGTATTTGGCAGCAAATAGGTTTGGCGATCGAGCAGACAAAAGGAGGGCAATCTGCTAGATCGTATTTTGAAGAAGCGTTGTCATCTTATGACGATCTTCTGGATAGAAAACCGAAAGATATAATTAGCTGGACTGATAGAGGATCTATTTTACTAAAATTAAATCGTCCCCAAGAAGCGCTTGAATCTTATCAAAAGGCGATAGATATCGATTTTAATTTCTATGAAGCCTTAATGGGTAAAGGCAATACACTGGTTCTGTTAGGAGAAAACAATTATTTAGATGCACTGATAGCCTACAATCAAGCAAGTAAAATTCGTCCCAAAGATTATCAAGTTTGGTACAATCGCGGGATGCTGCTATCGCAACATTTAAAGCGCCAAGGAGAAGCGATCGAATCTTTTAACCAAGCCATACAACTCAGAGATAACTTTCATCCCGCTTGGCTAGGAAAAGGTATCGCTTTAACAGAAATAGCACGCCATCAGCTAGCCCTCGAAGCCTTTGACCAAGCAATTAAAAGACAACCGCAAGATCCTTTTATTTGGGCGAATCGAGGAGATACTTTAACAGAATTAAAAAGACACCGAGAAGCGCGGGATTCCTATCAACAAGCGATTGATTTAGGATTTCCTCGCGAAGAATTGAAGACTCAGTTAGAAAAGGCTCAAAAGCTAGTAGCAGACTGATGAGAATTCGGAATTCGGAATTCGGAATTGAAGACACACCAACCACTAACTACCAATTACCGCTCACTTACTAAACTCTTGGTAAGCAGCACGCGAGACTTGTCGGATCAGTTCTTTTGCCTGTGCGTTATTGTGGGGGCGCTTGACCATAGCAACGGCAACATAGCGTTTACCGCTGAGCAGATCGACTAAACCGACATCCCCTACCATTGAACCAATATCTCCAGTTTTGTGAGCAATTGTCGCCCCTGGTCCCAACCCTTTTGGTAATAGCGTGGCTGTATGCGTGCGGCGCATAATATTGAGTAGGCGATCGCGCGATTTGACAGAAATTAGATCTCCTTTTTGCACTGCTACCATTAATTGCGCTAAATCTTTAGGACTGGTCGTGTTTGTCCCTTCCAGATCTGGTAACAAGTTCCGCAATTCTGTTACGGTCAAACCCCAGTTTTTGAACCGCTGATTCAAAGCTGCTATACCACCTAAACGTTCTATGAGCAAATTAGTTGCCGTGTTATCGCTGACAATAATCATCTGAGTTGCCGTCTCTAAGGCAGTAAACTGACTACCCAACGGCTTGTATTGAAAGCCTCCCGCACCACCACCAACTAATTCTTTTTTTAAAGTTAACTTTTCGTCTAATCGAATCTTGCCCGCGTCTACATCTTGAAAAAAAGCAACCAAGATGGGAAATTTGATCGTACTTGCAGCCGCAAAAGTTGTATCTCCATTCCAATTTAGATAAGTGCCTGTCTCGGTATCGATAAAAAACATGCCAGGAAACAACTGAGTGTTGTTCGCTGCCAATTGTTGCATCAGCGTTTTTAGTGCTGTAATTTCTTGGGTTGGCTGAAGTGGTGCAGCATGGGCAATAGTTTCTCTAGCTTGTAGCTGCGGCATAACTTCCATCGCCGTAATTGGTATTTCTTCAGAGGTGATGCGTGTGGTAGGGTCTAAAGCCGATAGCACCGTACCCGCGATCGCGCTGATGCCAATTCCCAGAATTAACAACCGCAAGGCGTATACAATCAATTTATTTTGACGCTGCGGGTGTTGTCTTTGCTTACTCTGTTTTCTAGTTGGTGTTGGCAGTGTCTCGCCAGTAACTCTTCTGCTACCATTATCTCCAGAAGAAGTCACTGTTTGGCTACGGTTTTTCCTATCGCTGTTTCTAGATTCCCCAGAGACTATACGAGCGTCTTGTGGTGAGAAACGCCCACGTGGATTGCGCATCTTAGCCTGTTCGCGCTGCTGCGAACTACTTAGACCTTTTTTATGCCCAGCGTTTGACCGCTTACCTGAATTTGACGACCCGCTTTCTAATACCATTGACTTACAGAAGACAACAAGGGCGAACTGGACTTGAACAATAACCTAACACTGCTTGCATGAGTTGTAAAAGCAAGTAGTATTGGGTCAAAGTTTATCTCAACCAATTTGTAATGGCGATAAATCTTCAGATGAAATATAGCCTAGAAAAGCACTAATAAGCGATCGCTAATCACCGATCGCTTCCGAATTCCGACTTCCACGCTTCCGAATTCTTCATAGCCCACTCCATCTGAGTTAATATCCCCCGCAACATTGATACTTCAGTATTTTCTAACTGAGTGCGGTTAAATAGTTGACGAAATTTTTCCATGCGGCTAGTAGCAGTATGGGGGTAAAGATAGCCAATTTTGAGTAGTAGCGCTTCAAGTTGTTGGTAAAACCCTTCTAAAGCTTCTACAGAGGCGTAGTCAACCGCGATCGCACTCTTGTCATCGTTAACTCCCAATTGGCTGTATTTCGCCAGTTCGTAACAGCAGATCGCCACTGCCTGAGCTAGATTCAATGAAGGATAGGCAGGGTTGGAGGGAATGCGGATAAAGCGCTGAGCGTAGTACATTTCCTCATTACTCAATCCTCGCGACTCGGGACCAAAGATCAAGGCTGTTGCTTGTTCTGAGGTTGAAATTAACCAAGGTAAAGCCTCTTGAGGCTGCTCTAATTGGATGTCTAAGGTGCGAGGACGAGCAGTCGTAGCGATCGCCCTCGTACACCCCTGCAAGGCTGCTGGTAGCGTTTCGACAACTTGGGCGGCTTGCAAGAGATCGAATGCATGGACTGCCATTTGTTGTGCTTCCAGCGACAGCGGATCGCACTGGGGATTGACTAACACCAATTGCTGCAAACCCATATTTTTCATCACGCGGGCGATCGCTCCCACATTCAGCGAACCTGCTGGTTCCACCAGCACGATTCTTACCGCTGCCAAGGGGTAGCCGGGGGCTGCAAGCCCATTTTTACTGTAAGAGGGGGAAGTAGACTCATTCACAATTCCGTAAAATTTAGTTACTCTCTCAACAACTGTATATGGCACGCACTCGATCTAAATCTGACCTACCAACAAAAATTTGTCCAGTGTGTCAACGCCCCTTCACCTGGCGCAAAAAATGGGCAGACTGTTGGGATGAGGTGAAATACTGTTCCGAACGCTGTCGCCGTCGCCGTTCTTCAGTGTAGGGATGTTACATGTAACGTCTCTACAAGGCGATCGCGCGATCGAAAATAAAAAACCGCCAGGAGATGGCGGTTGTTGAGCAATCGGAGGGTTTTCAACAGCTTACCGATTCAGATTGTAGAGATTTGTAATGTTGTTTACACCAAATATGATTTCTGCCCTCGATTCACCATCGAGTGTCAATATTTAATAGTTTTTTCATCAACTGGCATGAGACAGTCTGCTATTTTTCCAGAACCAGTAATCTCACCAATCAAATTCCTTGTAAAGAAAGGATCGAATCCAAAAGCAGCAAGTCAAATTATTCTGTTTGCTTTTCTTTTGGAAACAATTTTCCTGACTGCTCTCCTAGCCAAGGATAACGCCGATGACTATTAATTCGATTTTTTTGTTTGGCGATCGCGATCTGTGCTGTTGCCTGTCGTGCCAACATGTCATACAAGTTCTTCCCATGATGCTTGTTGACTGACTGCGTGGACAGTCGGTGTTCCGGCGTATGGGAGTCAATCCAGTTGCGTTGCGCTTTCGCCTCCTGCTCGACTCTTGCAAGATACTGTTCGTCGCCTAGATCGCTCGCATAGTGCATGGCGGCTGTTAGCATATGGTAAGCAGCTTCATAATGATTGCTCGTTAAAGCTTGGTTGCTGAGCGCCATTAAGCTTTCGTAGATCTCGTCAGTTTCTCTAAATTGTCGATCTTGCATTTGTCGTTTCCACTTCCATGCAGGCTAGGCTGGTATGTCCGACTACCTGTAGCCGATCGCGCCGATCTTACTAAAATAATAGCTTGTTGCTTACACTTGTTGCTTACACTTGAGCAATCATCTTGAGCTGTAGAAGAATGCACTTACTTGTTTTTCTGGGCGTTCTTAGCTTGCTCCAAAGCAATTTCTTTAACCGTTTGATAAGAATTTACATTCGCTGCCCCTTCAATAGCTTTCACAGCTAAGTCTTGTACTTGTTTGGAAGTTGCCTCTAATTGTTTAGCAAGGCTTTGAATCCGCGCTTCTTGATTTTGAATAGTTTGTTCTAAAGAGTGGACGCGCTGTTCGTAAAATCGCTTTTGTCCTTCGACTTCTTTAGCATATAAATCCGATTTAATCTTTGCCTGATAGTGAGCGATGCCTTTTCCTTCTTCTGTTGCCTTTTTCAGTGCCGCTTCTTTTTCTTTAGGAAAGACTTCCACTTTAGCTTTTGCTTCTGCAAACTGCTTTTCGCGTTCCGCGATCGCTTTTTCTCTTTCCGTCCATTGTTTCTCTTGGGTTTGCTGAAACTCCTCTAATTCTCGATAAATATTTTTTTGAGTTTGTTCGTATTCTTCTACCGCTAATTTACGCTGCAATTCTAAATTATATTTATACTCCGCAGTCTCTCTTTGACGAGTTTTTGCTTGAGCTTCATTTCGTTCTTTAATCTTGACTTTATATTCTTCTTGCTCTTTATTCCATGCCTTAACTTTTGTTTCTACTTCCTGCTCTAAAGTTTCTCGTCTCTGACTAAACTCCTCACTAAAAGTTTTTGAATTGTCTTCATAGCTCTTAATCAAGCTATCTAAAGTTGTGTCATCGATCTTTTTTAGACTATGTAGAATTTGTAATTGTTCTGTCTCAGTTGCCACATTACGACGAATCTCTTGTAATTTGGAAGCTTCTGTAGTAAGCTGCTCTGATAATTCGCTGACAGCACTACCAACTCCTAGCTGAATTTTGCCTAAGTTATCAATAATAGAATTCATTCTTTGTTGCACGGTTGCAGATTGATTCATAGCTAGTTTTGGCTCGGATATTGGTTTTGCTTGAACTACGAGAGTTTCCTTAGCTAATTTATCGAGTTGAGATTTCAGAATGGTTTTTTCTTTCGACATTTCCTCATAAGCCGCTAGGATCTCAGCTTTCGTACTCTTTTCACTTAGTTTTCTTACTACCATAAATAATCTCCTTTTCTGTTTTTAGTTATCAGCGAACAGGGAGCAGGGGAAGAAAGAGGATTCCTGACTTGTCTCCCTTATATCTTCATTCTTCCCCTAACCTCTAGTTCCATTTTGAAAGGCTCTCAATGCTAATTCTTGAGCTTGTTGCTGTGCGGCTTGCATTTGCGCTGTTAAGTTTTCAATTTGCTCTATTTGTCTAGTAATAACTTGCTCTAAAGACTGCACTTGTAATTCGTAACTCTGTTTTGCTGCTTGCCATTCTTTCTCAAATAGATCGGCTTTAACTTTTGCATCCTGGTTGACATCTTTAATCGCTTCTTCTCTAGCTTTTTTAATTGCTTCTTCTAATTCTGTAGGGAAAGCAGCAATTTGTTTTGTATATTCTCCCAGCAATGACTGTTGTTCGGTCAAAACTTTTTCCCGTTCTGCCCAATCTTTTTCTTTAGCTTGCGTTGCTTCTTCTATTTCTCTTTCAAGTGTACGCTTTTTCAGTTGGTAAGTATCAGCGTTAATTTTTTGTGTCTGTGCGAGTCGATATTGATACTCTTCTACTTCTCGCTGTCGTTCTTTAACTAACAATTCATTTTGATATTGTAGGTTTGTTTCAAACTCTACTTGCTCTTGCTGCCCAATTTTTCGTGTTTGCGTTATTTCTTTTTCTAAGTTTTCCTGCTGAGTTGTTGCGCCTTGCTCAATTAATTTTAATTTTTCTTGATGCTCTTGATTTAAAATGTACAGAGTATCAGCAACAATTCTAATTTGTTGTAATTCTTGTAAATTTTGAGTCTCTACTTCGATAGCACGCTTGAGTTCGTCTAACTTAGAAGTTTCTTTAGATAATTTCTCTGATAGTCCGTTAACAATTCCGCCAAACTCTAGTTGCAGTTCGGCTAAGCCTTTCACTATGTTATCTACTGTATAGCTAGCAGCAGTTTGTAGAATTTGTTTATTCTTTTCCTTGTCCGCCTCCTCTTGTTTAGTAGCAATTTTTAATGACATATCCTTTCTATCAGCCAGAATGCGTTGAAATGTTAACAAACGATCTGTACTGTCTTTAGCTACGAATCGATTCATATTGCAACTCCTGCAACTAAATTTAAGAGAGATTTAAGTTAAAACGAATACTCGTGGCTATACCCTAAGATATAGATCCTAAGCTAGCCTTCCTTGAGGCGATCGCAAAGCAGTAAAATTGCTGAAATGACCGTAAAAACTGGCAGATAGCGCTTAGCAATTAGCCCAAAGCTACACACTAACCGCAATCCATCTGTTTATAGTACAAGTGTACTGTAAAAAATATATCTGGGTGAATGCAGACTGTCAAGATCTGGATTTCTCTAAATTTCCAGAAATTTGCAGTTGAAAGGATTTCGGATGTCTTCCGATTAGATAATAATGGTGCAAGAACAGATCGATAAAAACGATGTTTACTCGCGAATTGACCAACAGTTCCCCCAAGGTGGAAATCGGGCACATGAGCCGCATTCTGGTGGTAGAAGACGAAAACCTGATTCGGGAAATGCTCGTAATGGCTTTGGAGGCAGAAGGTTTTGCGATCGCTACTGCTGCTGACGGACGTACAGCTTTGACCTTACTTCAGAGTAGCGAACCTACCTTCGGAGATTTTCCCTTCGATCTGGTGATTTTAGATCTAATGCTGCCTCAGATCAATGGTTTAGATATCTGTCGCTTGCTCCGCCACCAAGGAAATCAAGTACCAATCTTGATTTTGAGCGCCAAAGGCAGCGAAACCGATCGCGTCTTGGGTTTGGAAGTTGGCGCAGACGACTATCTGACAAAGCCTTTTAGTATGCGGGAGTTAGTCGCGCGGTGTCGTGCTTTGTTACGCCGCCAGCGCATAGGCGTATTACCACAAGTCCCGATTCTACAATTTAAAGATGTCACCCTTTATCCGCAAGAGTGCCGCGTAACCGTCAGAGCGCAAGAAGTCAACCTTTCCCCTAAAGAATTCCGCTTGCTAGAACTCTTCATGACTTATCCGCGCCGCGTCTGGTCGCGAGAGCAATTGCTCGACCAAGTCTGGGGAGCAGATTTTGTTGGAGACAGCAAAACTGTAGACGTTCACATTCGTTGGTTGCGGGAAAAACTCGAAAAAGACCCCAGCCACCCAGAATATTTGGTAACGGTGCGCGGGTTTGGCTATCGATTTGGATAGGTTGATGGTTGTTGGTTAACAGTTGACAGTAGGCGCTGACGCTACACTGCGTGAAGACAGTTGACCGCTCTTGCTCCCTCAGCTTCCTCAGCAACCTTGCGCTCCCTCAGCTCCCTCAGCTCTCTTTTCCCTGCTCCCTGCTCCCTAGTAAGAAGGGTTAAAGTGATAGTTAACCCACTTTTGATCCTGAACCTTTCTGATGGTACTGCTGGCGTTTTTGCTGGGACTAGGGATAGGAATTTGCTTGTGGTTGTGGCAGTATACCCAATTACAAGCTAGATTGCGGCGTTTACTGCGAACAGTATCCAATGATAGTGAGATGGCAACTTCCCTGGGAGCTATCCCTCGGTTGCGGCACGAAATTGTTTCGGCGCGACAGCAACGGGAAGAGTTGCAAGCTAAACTGCAAACCTGGGAGCAGTTGATGCAAGTCGCTCCTGTAGGATACTTGCAAGTAGACGAAGAAAATCAGTTGTTGTGGTGCAACCAACAGGCACAGCAATTGCTAGGCTTGCAAAAATGGGAACCAGGACAGGTGCGCTTACTATTGGAGTGGGTGCGTTCCTATGAATTGGATCAGTTAATCGAGCAAACGCGAGAAAGACAGCAGCCGCAGGTTAAAGAGTGGTTGTTTCATCGAACGAGTGCAGATGCAGCAGCGCTGAGTGAATTGAGAGCGCTGACAGTGAACGCAGCCAGCTTACCTCTGCAAAACGGACAGGTGGGCGTATTTTTGGAAAATCGCCAGCCATTGCTCGATTTAGCGCGGACTCGCGATCGCTGGGTTTCCGATTTAGCACACGAACTCAAAACGCCATTGACTTCAATTTTATTGGTGGTAGAAAACTTACAGCAACAACTCGAACCACCATATAAACTTTGGGTCGATCGCCTCTTACCAGAAGTGGAAAGATTGATTAGTTTAGTGCAAAATTGGTTGGAATTAAGCCAACTAGAGTTAGATCCCAGCCGTCAGCTCAAGCGCGAACCAGTGGAATTGCGATCGCTGATTGATTCCGTATGGCACACTATAGAACCTTTAGCACAGCGACAGCAGCTCCGTTTATCCTATTCCGGTGCAGAAACTTTGTGGATCGAGGCAGATAAGTCTCGTCTAACGCAAGTGTTATTAAATTTACTCGATAACAGTATCAAATATAGCCCTTTTCAAAGCACGATTTGGGTTAATGTCGAACTAATTAATTCAGAAACTAAATCTAATTACGTGCAAATAAATATTATTGACTCTGGCTGCGGCTTTCCACCGACCGATTTACCTTACGTATTTGAACGCCTTTATCGTGGGGATCTAGCCAGAGCTAGACAAACAACACCCGACTCAAAGAAAATTTCTCCTTTTACAACTCACGGTAGTGGTTTGGGCTTAGCGATCGTCAAACAAATTGTTTCGGCACATGGTGGCACGGTAAAAGCCATGAACCATCCTGAAACTAAAGGTGCTTGGCTGCAAGTTGAGTTGCCAACTCAATGACAGAGCAGATGCTTATAATAGTAAATGTAGATGCTTATATACAGTGAATATAGTTAGTAATTTACGTCACAATCTGCTTTTCCTGCCAGTGACAGATACAGTTAACAAGATTTATAACTAATAATAAAATCCTACCTTTATACTACGGTGTCAGAATTGCTCAACGTAGATGCTGTTCCTTTCCAACCTCACCAACCTAGCCGCACTCACTTTGAGCGTCGCCTCAAACGTCTAGAGCGAGATATTTTGCGCATGGGAGCTTTGGTAGAAAACTCATTTCGCCTCAGTCATCAAGCATTGTTTGCCCGTAACCTATCAGCAGCAGAGGAACTACCACTGCTCGACAAGCAAATCGATCAATTTTATCGCCACGTTGAGATTGAGTGTGCGGCGCTGCTAACTTTAGAAGCACCAGTAGCAAAGGATTTGCGCTTACTAAGTGCCTTTATGCAGCTGGTGCGAGACCTAGAAAGAATTGGAGATTATGCTGAGGACTTAGGAGAAATTGCGATTAAGCTATTTCCCTATCCCCCTCATCAATGCATCCCTCAGATCGAGATTATGTCTCACCACGCCCAAGCTATGTTAGCGGCTAGCTTGATGGCGCTAGCGGATCTAGATGCACAAGCAGGGTTAGCAGTCAAGCAATTAGACGACGTTGTAGACGACTCATACGAAAATCTTTATCACACTTTAGCAACAGAAAGAGATATCCAAGGAGTTTTAGAACCTTGGTTGTTATTAGCTTTGGTAATTCGCCACTTAGAAAGGATGGCAGATCACGCTACCAACGTCGGTCAGCGAGTCGCTTACATCGTTACCGGACAACGCTCTTAGCAGTGACCAGTAACTAGTGGCGGTGGAACCAGTGGCTGGTGGCTGATGAATAGATGCTTACTGACTTCCGACTTCTGTACGGGCGGGTGCGCGCAAATAGATAGACAACTGCGACTGTAAATCTTTGGTCAAAACCCGCCCCTACGACTTACAACTGACAATTCACTTTTTAATGAAAACTTACTGACTTCTTAAACTAAGCGTTTTAATATCTAGCTAACAAGTAGTAATAATAAAAGTTTAGTAATAGAGACGTTTAGTCATAAAGCTTAGTGGTGAGATGTTGTAGGTAAGAGCGAGCATGTGACTGATGAAGCTCAAGTGCCAGAATGCCCTAATGTCTTTGCTAGGGAAAGCGAGTGCGGTTGCACTTGAAAATATGGCTTCAGAAGTGCCAAGTTTCACACTGTCGTTTTTCCCATTGTTGTTTTGGCGATGGTTTAGGCAAAGGCAAGCGCGATCGCAAATCTTACCCGATCTACTACCTAATAATATTTTGATTTGTCTCAACGCGATCGCCATTTGGGATCGCACAGTCAGTCTTTGCTATAGCTATAAATCCCCTCTGTCGCATAACACAACAGGGTCAAGCCACAGAAATTTCCTCACTAACTTTAGAAGGATGATAGCAATTCTCGATTGCGTGCGTGACATTTGTAAGGGCGCACGGCTGTGCGCCCCTACAGATCGTCTGTTTTACCCAATTGAAAACCGCTATGAAGCAGTGGAGAGCTGTTTTCTCTCCCCCTTGTCTCCCTTGTCTCCGTCTCAATTTTGAATTTTGAATTTTGAATTCTCACTGTCCCCTTTGTCCTCTCGTCTTATGGCAATCTCTACTACAACTCCTAGCCTTGTTCCTCAGTCATCCCAACGACTCTTTGCCCGCCACGACCTGATTCCCTCTCGTCCAAATATTTTATGGCGGATTGAGCGCGGAGCCGTGCGCACTGTTACTTGGAGCGAAAGCGGCACGTTAATTACTCTGGGTTACTGGGGTGCAGGAGATCTAGTCGGTCAACCTTTATCGCGAGTCGTTCCCTACCAAATTGAGTGTTTGACCAGTGTTGAAACAACTATAATTCCATCTGAGTTATGGCATTTGACTGTAGAGGCAATGATGTCTCACGTTTGCCAAACAGAGGAATTGCTGAGCATTATTCACCGCAAACCCGTTTCGCTTAGATTGTGGCAGTTTTTAATCTGGCTAGGTCAAAAATTCGGTCGCGATGTCGATCTGGGAAGATTAATAGACGTTGCTGTTACCCATCAAGAAATAGCCGAAGTTATAAATACGACTAGGGTATCGGTAACGCGGATGTTACAGCAATTCGAGGAAGAAGGGCTGTTAACAAGACACCAACGACGCATTATTCTGCGTTTACCAATAGGAAAGGCAAAAGTCTAATTCCGGTTCTCATCCGCTTCTAATTTAGTCTACTAGGAGGCGATCGCAGTGAAATTACGGTGAATTTACGATAGTGCATACACGGTTCCAATTTGAGTGAATTGGTGAGAATATTATAGATAGCCAAGAGCGATCGATAGCTGAAATCTCTCTTGAGTTGACAACAGCAACTATGCATTGGTGTGAGTGAGAAGATATATGTCGAAACTTATTTGGAATACTCTCAAACTAAGTCCCCTTTTACTAACAGCAACCCTGTTTGTAGCAACTCGGACTCAAGCTGCTGAACCCCTACCTTTGGAAGAAGTACAGCAAACATCTGTTACCCAGTTATCTGAAGAGAAAGCTCCAGAAACTCTAGCCCAAGTCACGTCCGTTTCTCAGCTGTCTGACGTACAGCCTACCGACTGGGCTTTTCAAGCCTTGCAGTCTTTAGTCGAGCGCTACGGTTGTATTGCTGGTTATCCCGATGGAACATATCGTGGCAACCGCGCCTTGACCCGTTATGAGTTTGCCGCAGGTTTAAACGCTTGTTTAGACCGCGTGAACGAACTGATTGCCACCGCTTCTGCCGATATGGTCAACAAAGAAGACCTGGCAACGTTACAGCGGTTGCAGGAAGAATTTTCGGCGGAACTAGCTACCCTGCGCGGTCGCGTTGATGCTCTAGAAGCACGGACGGCAGAACTAGAAGCAAATCAGTTCTCTACCACAACCAAACTGAGTGGGGAAGTGATTGTTGCCGTTTCTGACGTATTCGGTGGTAACGAGCTAGCTGCATCTGGAAGTGGCGAACCTACAGGTGATGACAACGATGTCAACACTGTTTTGGCAGACCGCGCTCGTCTGACTTTTAACACCAGTTTCACCGGAAAAGACGAGTTGAGAACCCGTCTGCAAGCTCGCAACGTTGTACCATTTGGCACGGGTCTGACGGGTACGAATATGACTCGTCTGGGCTTCGATGGCGATGAAGGTAACGACGTTCAAATTGACGATTTCTATTACAAGTTCCCGCTTGGCGAAATTGCGGATATCAAAGTTGACTTTGACAATGGGGAATTCAACGATAACGTCTTCACCTTCAACCCTCTACTAGAAAGCAGCGGTCGCGGTGCTATTTCTCGGTTCGGACGTTTCAACCCCATTTATCGTGCGGGTGATGGTGCTGGTTTAACTATCAACTTAAATCCCAAAGGTGTAATTAGCGCTTCTGCAAGCTATCTAGCTCGGAATGCTAACGATCCGACAAATTCTTTTGGTTTGTTTAATGGTGATTATGCCGCTCTGGGACAGATTGCCTTCCGTCCTAGTGATAACATTGCGATCGGTGCGACCTACGTTCACACCTACGACAACTCCACCGTAAGCGATATTACGGCGACTAACGGTATTAGCGTTTCTGGCGCAACTGGCAGTGTCTTTTCTAACAACCCCTTCAGCGGTGCGTCAACATCCACCAACCAGTACGCCGTACAAGCTAGCTTTAAGTTGGGTGGCTTCACTCTTGGCGGTTGGGGCGGTTATACGGTAGCGCTCAATGAAGACAGCCCTTCACAAACTGCTGATATTTGGAACTGGGCAGCAACCCTGGCTTTACAAGATGTAGGTAAAGAAGGTAGCGTACTTGGTTTAGTCTTCGGTCAGCCACCAAGAACAGCTAAAAATGATTTTGGCGGTCGCCGCGACCAAGATACTTCATATCACTTAGAAGGTCTCTATCGCTTTCCGCTCACCGATAACATTGATGTGACTCCTGGTGTCATTGTCATCTTTAATCCAGAGCATAACGACAACAACGACACGGTTTATGTAGGTACGCTGAGAACGACATTCCGCTTCTAATGCTATATCCCCTTGTCTTGGCAAGGGGATTCCAAATTAGTTCGGATTTATCCACATAAGCTATGTATTTTGAAGTCCGCTGGGAGCGGACTTTTTTTGTTTCCTCTGTAGGGACGCACAGCCATGCGCCTCTATAATTCCTTTGTTACGGTTGCGGTACGAATTGTGTCGAAACCCTACCCCCGCTAACGACAAAATTTTGTGCGTCCAACTTGCCTACGGCTTTTTGTCCTTTAAGAGTCGCTGGCGGCTGAAATTGTTGATAAACAACATTGCCTGTTGCTTCCATTTGCTGAGTTTCAATGTACCAAGTAAGCGCGTCAGATGTAACAGTCTGCTGCTTCTGCCCTACACCTTTGACATTGCCATTCATGTAGGCAACTTGTTTTTCCGTTTCTAGCCTACCGCGATCGCCACTCACAGTGACTTGCTGCTGGCGCTGCACGACGCGCACGGGTTGGTCTGCAATTACAGTTTTCGTGTCAACGTTCCACTTAAGCGAATTGCCATTCACTTGTAGCGGTGGCTCTTGTAAAGAAATTTGAGCATTTTGCGCCAAGGTAGCAATGTTTGTTTTCAGATCGTACTCGCCACGACCTGCCGTCCCTCGGTCGGTAATTTTATGATTTTGGTAGCGATCGAATTTTATCGGGCGATCGCCAATCAACTTTTGAGCGCGAAACTGCCAAGTTAGCTGTTCCGTCTGCATTTGCACGTTTGATTCTTTTGCAGTTGCCTGGACTCCATTCAAGAACTCAACAATTCCCGCTCGACTTCTAACTCTTGCCTCTTGAGCGACTGTTTGCATTTGGGGATGTTCTCCCGTCAGGCGATCGCGCACGATTAATAAATCTTGGTTTGGTTGCCACTCTAGCTCATTGCCGCGCAATACCAAATTGTATGCAGGAGCTTTAGCAACAATTTCACCCTTAAGCAATAACTTTGCTCCATCCTGCTGAATCTCTCCTGTTTTTGCCGTAATATCGTATACGGGTTTGCCGTCTTGAAACAGTTGACCAACAGGGTTTTCTACTTGAGCGGTTTTACGATCTTTACTATACGTTGCTTGCTTCGATTTAACTTTCCAAAACAATTTTCCCTGCTTATCTGACTGCTCTAAGATCACATCATTAAAAGTTAAGTCGCGCTGCACTTGCTGAGGAGGCGAGGAGGGAGCTTGAGCAACTGTTTCTGCTGTCTGAGTTCGCTGCTCGCAGCCAAATAGTAACGTTACAAGTACTACACCTACTAATGGTGCTGCCATGCAGCGAGAAAACATAAAAAATTGCTGAAAGATATTATTTTTCATGCCTCCATCTTGACAAAAAAAGAGGGAGTCGGGAGAGAAAAGAGCTGCGGGAGCGATCGAGAACTGAGGGAGAAAAATTAGTTCTGACTTCTGACTTCTCCCTTGTCTCCCGTGTCCCCCTTGTCCTCTTTTTCCCTGCTCCCTGCTCCCTGCTCCCTGCTCCCTCGTTAAGTGTCTGAAGTTTCGATCGTATCTAAACCATCGGGGGATGGTTGCTCGACAAGATCCAGGCTGGAGAGAGGACGATAGGTATAACCGGAGCGCGGTGTTTTTTGAATATCTTCTTTGATCGTTTCCAAATCGATATAGCGATCGCTAACATTGATCAAACTATCACTGGTCATCGATCGCAAGCTGACAACCTCAACTCGCGCCCCACGATAGCTGACAGCGTTTACGGCATAAGCCAAATCTCCATCACCGCTGACTAATACTGCTGTATCATATGCGCCAACCAACGCCATCATATCAACGGCGATCTCGACATCTAAGTTAGCTTTTTTAGAACCATCTGGTAGCTGAACTAGATCTTTAGCAATCACGCGGTAGCCATTGCGCCGCATCCATAATAGAAACCCTTGCTGTTTATCATTGGTACGGTCTACGCCTGTATAGAAAAACGAGCGCAACAATCGCGATCCTGCCGTTAGCCGACATAAAAGCTTGGTGTAATCGATTTCAATTCCCAACTGTAACGCTGCATAAAATAAATTTGACCCATCAATAAAGATTGCTACCTTACCTCGATTTTCTAAAACTTGTTCTGGCGTAAAGATCGAACTATTTTCAAAATCTCTATTGCTCAACATGATTGTTATACCTCAAGCTTTTATTAAAAAAAGAAAAATTGTTATTTTTGAAAGTTTTTATTGTCTTGATTCTAGCAAACGCCCCTGCTAACACTAGACTCTATAAAAGAACAGGGTCGATGGCTCAAATCTTTAGTAATTCCTATCGACCCTGTAAGCTTGACTTATTAGTTAAACCTTTTGAGCCAATTCTATGCGTTGAAACACTGGTCTAGGCTCCCCCAATTGTTGTATATCGCTCAGTATCCCCCAATTTGAGTGACTACTGAATGGAGTGGTAATGAAAGTTTGAGCTTTGTGATTAAAATCAATCGCAAATCCTAATTGCTGATAAATTTCGGTGCAAGTATGTGGGATAATTGGGGCTAGTAAATAGGCTGCTAATCTCACTGATTCCAACACAGCATACAATACTTCCTCCACTTCTGTCTGTCGCTTTTGTTTGTAGAGACTCCACGGGGCTTTCTCATCAATGAATTTATTACTTGCTCTGACGAGATCGAGAATCGCTTCACAAGCGCGGTCGAATGCTAGGACTTCGTAGTATTGTTTCACCTCTTGTCCTAAAGAGGTAGCGATCGCCTTCAGAGGATGCTCGGCAGCTACTTCTCCTACACTCGGTACTTTGCCAGCGCAGTACTTGCGCACCATGCTCAGGGTGCGATTTAACAAGTTACCTAAGTTATCTGCTAAATCTGCGTTGACTGTATTGATGAATCGAGTTTCGCTAAAGTCTCCATCTTTACCAAACTCGATCGTCTTGAGGAAGTAATAGCGCACGGCATCGGAACCATATTGCTTAACCAAAGCTACGGGATCGATTGTATTTCCCATCGTTTTTCCCATTTTCTGCCCGTCTTTGGTTAAAAAGCCGTGTCCGAAAACTCGCCCTGGTAACGGCAAACCAGCAGACATCAACATCGCGGGCCAATAGACAGCATGGAAGCGGAGAATATCTTTACCGATAATGTGTATGTTAATGGGCCACCATTGAGCTAAAGCATTTTCCAAAGTTGCTTCGCTGTCAGGATCGAGCAGCGCCGTCACGTATCCTAACAATGCATCAAACCAGACATAGAGCGTCTGTTCTGGCGCGACGGGAACGGGAAAACCCCAATCTACATTCACTCGCGAAATCGAAAAATCCTGTAAGCCTTGACTGACAAAGTTCAGCACTTCGTTGCGACGGCTGACTGGCTGGATGAAATCGGGATATTTTTGATAATGTGCTTCTAGTTGTTCTTGGTAGCGCGACAAGCGAAAAAAGTAATTTTGTTCGTCTCGCCACTCTACTTGTTTATTTGGGTGCAGCGGGCAGTAATTCCCCTCTAATAATTCTCGTTCCTCTTTAAATTCTTCACAGGAAACGCAATACCATCCTTGCTGGCGATCGGAGTAAATATCTCCTGCATCCCAAACTCGCCCAAAAAATTCTTTGACAATGGCTTCATGTTGAGTTGCTGTCGTCCGACTAAAGCGGTCGTATTGAATGTTCAACAGCTCCCACAAAGAGACAAAGCTAGATGAAATTCGATCGCAATACTCTTGAGGCGATCGCCCGTGACTTTCTGCTGCTCGTTGAATTTTCTGCCCGTGTTCGTCTGTGCCTGTAATCATGAGTACGGATTTACCCAACAATCGCTCAAACCGAGCTAGCGCATCTGCTGCCATCGTTGGATAAGCACTGCCGATATGAGGTAAGTCGTTGACGTAATATAGTGGCGTTGTAACAGCGAATGTGTCTTTGCTGCGATCGGCAAAATTCATGAATCTTAAGCAGAGGATTTAAAAACTCCCTCTATCATATATCAGCCTTGGTAGTTATATATTTTCATTACTTTTAATGCAACTACATAATTACTTGAGTTATGACTCTTGCGATCGCGATCGAATAATTAAACTCTATAAAATTAGCTCAATTTCTGATAGAAACTGTATAAGTGGAGAGTGGTGTAGGGAATTGGTAGTTGGTAATGGGTAATGGGTAATTGGTAATTGCTCCCTTGTCCTCCTTGTCTTCCTTGTCCCCTCAGCTCCCTGGGCTCCCTGGGCTCCCTGAGCTCTCTTCTCTCCCTTGTCCCCCTTGTCTCCCTTGTCCCCTCAACTTCCTCAGCTCCCTGGGCTCTCTTCTCTCCCTTGTCCCCCTTGTCCCCCTTGTCCCCTCACTCCTCGCTCCTCGCTCCTCACTCCTATTCCCAAAGATATGCGATCGGGTTCGCAAAGAAATGTAAAAATAGATTAAGTACAGCAGCAACTCGTTCGAGCGATCGCCGGCTGCCGATCTCATAAAAGAACTATACAAAGTAGTGCATGAGTGGAAACAGCCCCCTGCAAATTTCTGATTGGTTTCTGGCTTCAATGGGAACCAAACAGTTTCTCTATTACGAAGACCGTATTCCTCGCGATAGTGCCGTTTTGATCGTGAGTAATCATCGTAGCTTTATGGATGCACCACTGTTGATGAAGGCAGTGGAACGTCCAATCCGCTTTGCTTGCCATCATTACATGGGACAAGTACCAGTCATGCGCGAGATTGTCACGGGTCAATTAGGGTGTTTTCCTTTGGAAACTCCCCAATATCGCCAACAAAGCTTTTTTAATCAAGCAATTGAATTATTGCAACGTCGGCAAGCCGTGGGAGTCTTTCCCGAAGGGACAAAGCCAATGGTGCAATTTAGTCAACCTTACCAGATGCAAAAGTTTCAGCGCGGATTTGCTCACTTAGCGATTCGGGCAGCTGCGGGTGGAGAGATTCATAAACCAGTCAAGGACTTGGCAGTTCTACCAGTGGCGATCGCCTCTTTAGAAGAAGTTAACACCTCCGCCGTACCGCTGCGGCTGCTGAGCGTATTTGACCCCTCAGAACCTTTATTCGATCGCGCTGGCTGGCATCCTTTAGTTATTTATCGCCGCGTTGCCCTTCTCGTCGGTCGTCCCTTGTGGATTACGCCTCAGCAGGTGAAACAATATCAGGGCAAACAAGCAAAAGCTGTTGTCTCAGAATTGACCGAGCGCTGCGAGACAGAAATCGAGACGCTGTTACGTCAAGGATGTTACTAGTTATGAATGATAAAGGAGCAGAGGAGCAATTCAAAATTCAAAATTCAAAATTCAAAATTCAAAATTCAAAATTCCCCGACTCCCGACTTCCTAGTACGGGCGCGCAGCAGTGCGCCCCTACCGATTCCCGATTTTCTACAACAACACCAATAGTCTCCAATCGTCCCTGTTTCCTCAGTCCGAAAAAACTTCAGCCGGAGTATCCGCTATTCGTATTTTTACCAGGTATGGATGGAACGGGGCAGTTATTGCGATCGCAAACTGAAGGTTTAGAAGTTGCTTTTGACGTGCGTTGTTTGATGATTCCACCAGATGATATGACAAGTTGGGATGTGTTGAGCGCACAAGTGATTCAACTGATTCACAAAGAACTTGCTAAAAATCCTCAAAGAGAAGTTTACTTGTGCGGCGAGTCATTCGGTGGCTGTCTAGCAATGAAAGTAGCAGTCAAAGCACCAAAGTTATTTAGCCGCATTATTTTGGTCAATCCTGCTTCTTCCGTACAACTTCGTCCTTTCTTAGCGTGGGGTTCGCAATTTGCAAATCTAGTGCCGTCTTGTTTCTACCAATTTGGGGCAGTGGGATTGTTACCGTTTCTTGCCTCCTTGGGGAGAGTAACTAAAAGCGATCGTCGCGAAATGCTTAAAGTCATTCGTTCAGTACCCCAGAAACAGTTCTCTGGCGAATTGCTTTAATCAAGAACTTCGATGTAGACAAAACACAGTTACGACAACTAACACAACCAGTATTACTAATTGCCAGCGCTCAAGATCGTCTTTTACCTTCAATTGCAGAAGCCGAACGATTGCTCGGAATTTTACCAAATTCCCGTTTAGTTGTCCTACCCTACAGCGGACACGCCTGCTTGCTCGAATCAGAGACAAATCTTTATGACATCATGCGATCGCAGCATTTTTTAGATGCAAATACGGCAAAAATGGCTGCTGGTAGGTCGTAAGTCGGAAATTGTTTAAATCTCCGCTGCTCCCCGATGAAAATGTAACGAATTTTACAGAAATTTAGTGTGTTTCGATCGTGGAAGGATAGGCTAGAGATCGAGAGATAATCCGATCGCAATCGGGCGATCGCAATCAAATAGAGGAAAAAATATGGTTTCTACATCCCCACTGCCGCTAGAAACTCCCTCTCCGGCTCATATTTGCCCCTACGACCAAGCGTGTAGCTATCTAGAACAGGCAGCAAAAGAATTAAGGTTAGACCAAAACCTACTCGTGATGCTGAGTCACCCGCGCAAAGTTATCACCGTATCAATTCCAGTTAAACTCGATAGCGGCGAAGTGCGAGTGTTAGCGGGGCATCGCGTACAGCATTGTGATATTTTAGGACCTTATAAAGGTGGAACTCGTTACCATCCGGCTGTAACCCTGCGAGAAGTTTCAGCATTGGCAATGTTGATGACATGGAAATGCGCTTTGCTGGGTATTCCCTACGGTGGGGCAAAAGGCGGAATTGCGATCGATCCTAGTCGCTATAGTGTGGGAGAACTAGAACGCATTACCAGACGTTATACGAGCGAACTGATCAAGGATATTGGACCATCTGTAGATATTCCCGCCCCAGACATGGGGACTTCCGCACGGGAAATGGCGTGGATGATGGATACGTATTCTGTCAACGTCGGTCACGCCGTACCGGGAATTGTGACCGGAAAGCCGATTTCGGTGGGTGGATCGCGGGGTCGGGAAATGGCAACGGGACGGGGTACGATGATTGCCGTGCGAGAGGCACTTGCCGAACGGGGTAAGTCTTTGGCGGGATCGCGGATTGCGATTCAAGGTTTTGGGAATGTTGGCGGTGCGGCGGCTTTGTTACTCCATCAAGCAGGAGCAAAAGTCATTGCTGTGTCTACTGGTGCTGGGGAGTGTACGCCGAAAATGGTTTAGATGTTCCCGCACTTAAGAGTTTTGCGGCTCAAAATCACCGTAGTTTGAAGGGTTTTCCCAACGCCATGCCAATTAGTAATGCTCAGTTGCTAACTTTACCCTGCGACGTGCTGATTCCTGCTGCATTAGAAAATCAGATTACTGAGGATAATGCTAACCAAATTCAAGCCGCGATTGTAGCAGAAGCAGCGAATGGACCGACAACCCTAGAAGCAGACCGCATCTTAGAAGCACGAGGGATAACAGTATTACCCGATATTCTGGCGAATGCTGGCGGAGTTGTAGTGAGTTATTTGGAATGGGTGCAGGGGCTGTCTTATGTATTTTGGGATGAAGAGCGCGTCAACCGAGAATTAGAACACTTGATGGTGCAAGCATATCAGCAAGTGTCTCAAAAATCTAGGCAGCGGGAAATATCCTTGCGAGGGGCTGCGTATATGTTGGGTGTCGGTCGTGTTGCTCAAGCATTATCTGACCGAGGGTTGTATCCTTAATTTTTTATATAGCCTTTTTCAATTCGATGAAATACAAGATCTGTAGGGGCGCATAGCTGTGCGCCCCTACGAATGTATCGCATCATAACGAGAATCGCTATATATGTAGAGATGTTTCATGAAACGTCTCTACAAAGCAAATTCATCAAACTTAACTACATCTGAACCCGGGGATCGCGTGTCAAATCGATAGCTACTAATCGTACCTGTTGCCGTATTGAAAATACTAAAAACTGTAATATCGTTGCTGGCAATATAAGGCTGTGGCTTATCGTCTTCACCTCGTAAAGGGGGAATGGTTGGTACTATAGGTTCTAATCCATTCGGATTGCCTAGCGCAACATAATCCTTATTATTGCCAGGTGGGACTTTTCGCCTTTTATTTCCCACAGCCGCACCGTAAGTATTGCCAACATTCGATGTTTCTAAAAAGTGCGTGCCATTATTACTAATAAAACGATTCCACAGGTGAGAATGCCCGTAAAAAACTAATTGCACCCCAGCCGTCTCTAACAAAGGTACGACATCGCGAATGATGTAATCTGCTGCTCTAGGATATTCGTATCGCACTGCTTCGAGGCTACCATCTGTAGCGCGATCGCGAATTTGTACTGGATCGGTATAAGCAGGAACGATATTATCTCCTAAAGAATGGGGCGGATGGTGGAACATAACAATTTTGTATTTCGCTTGTTGAAACTCCTGGCTTTTGAGTTCCGCTTCCAACCAGTTATATTGCGGACTACCCTGAGCAATTTCACCAAAAATGACTTGTCCATAGCCCCACTTTTCAGGGCGATCTAAATCTTGTTGGCGTTCTTGGTACTTTCCTCTTACATCTGGCGTGAGATTGTAAGACCGCCACATATTTGTCACGTACAGCACTACCAACCGTACATCACCAAAGGTAATGGCGTAGTATGTCTTTCCGCCTGGACTCGTTTCGGGAAGCGTGAAAATTTCTTCGTAGGTATTCGTATTAAAGGAACGATCCTTCAACCATTGTTCTGTTTGAGTTTCTGTTTGTTCGGGATAAAGTTTTTTAGCGATCGCGCGCGGGATAGAATTCTCGAATTCTTCCCCTAAACTATCGCCACTACCATATCTACCCATTACCTCATGATTGCCGATCGCGGGAAATATTGGCGCATATTGAGCGATCGCCCCACCGCGATACACTGTTTTAGCAATCTCGTATTTTGCCCTTCCTTGCAAGCAGGGAAAAAACGCGCCACCACGATTATCGTCAAACCATTCTGAAGCGCGATCGGGAATATTAATTAAATCTCCAGCAAAGAAAACCCCGTCTACTCTCCCTACCGTCTCTACTACTTTTTGCAAGTTTGCTGCTGTCATCGGTTTGAGTTGATGATCCGAGGTGAGTAAAATTTTGAGTGGCGTTCCAGATTCAGGCAGGGAAGCAAGGGTATATTCACCGCTACTGAATGTCGTGCCATCTTCACGCACGCTAGACACGCGATAGGGGACGCGCACCCCAGCGCTTAATCCCGTCACTTTTGCTTCGTGTCGCCAGATATCTCGCAGTTTGATGTTTTGGTATTGTCCGGTTTCAGCTTGTGCGCCGACATGGGACTCTCGATCTTCTCGCGTGCGGCTGAGTTTAACTGTAGAGGCGATCGCAGTTTGTTTCAGTCCTGCACCATAAGTAACTGCGTGCTGACTACCTGCAAATTCTGTAAACCACACTACTTGTACAGAGTTGGCTGTTGGTAGTTGTAAAAATGGCTCTGTCAGTAACTGAGGTGGTGCAGGCATCATTGGCTCTCTGTTGAACACTCCTAGCAGCGTCAGCATCAAGATTAGCAAAAAACCAATAATGGCGAAGATGGCAAAACGAAGCGCTTTCGGCAGCGCATTCCACCCGACTCTCGACTCTTCTAGCCTTGACCGAGTAGAAAACATCATTTCTTTATAGTATAGTGGTGCATCTTCATCATTTCTTGATGACAGCAAAATAGAGTAAGTCTTACAGTTGATATAGAGTAAACAAGCAAAGGTTTACTTGACGCCAAACCGAATATCTCTAGCTCTAATACTATACTTAAGTAATTATCGTTAAGCACAAACCCGTATGTAATCTAAGTTACATACGGGTTTGATAATTTTTGGTCACTAGTCATTTGCGACGTTAGCGCTTTACAGTCAAACCAATGATAGTTCCATAATCGAAAAATACAATCTTCAAAAGATAGAAAATCAACCTTTTCATCGCAAATCCGCGCTAGAAATGTTGGTCTTCAACTAGATCGATCCTTATAGCAACCCCACACGCTCGAAACGTTATGGCGATCGCTAGTCATTTGTGAATCACAAATAACAAATGACTAATGACTAATGACTAATGACAATTTTTGTATCACAAGTCACGCAAGTAAGCACTCAGGGAATTGTTAAAATTAGTTACCAATAGCAGCGAGCTTTCTAGAAATCTTGCTGCCCTCACTTCTCTCATCTATATTTCAATCTACAGGAGTGTTTCGCGTGAATGCAGCCGAGCAAGCGATTAATCTGGAGTTTACAAGTAAGATTGCTACGGTGGTGAATTTACTCAAAGCAGAGTTTCCTGAAATTAGAGCCGATCTCAAACCTTGGACGAACGATCCAGAAACCCTAGAGTTAGTCGATCCTGACTCGGTTGATATTGGCTTTCATTTTCCTGGTTGGAGTAAATCGTTTCAGAGTCGCAGTATCCTAATCCAAATTCGGTTTTATCAAGATCCCATCAGCGATGTCCGGCGTTGCATCGGCGTGGAGGCTGCTGGATTCGATCATCGTGGCAAACAGTGGCAATTTTCTACGGTTGAGGAATGGCGTTGTGAAGGCGAAACAAAACCCAAAACAGAATCCAGCGACAAGTTAAAGCAGATTTGCCGCAAGATTATGGAAGTGTTTAATGGTCAAGGGAGCAGGGAGTAGTGAGCAGGGAGTAATTATCAGCAACCAAGTGACCAGTTAAATTTGACTTGTGACTTGTCTTGCTCCCTCAATTCTCTTTTCCGACTCCCCCAGAAGCGCAGCCACAATCGGCGGCGTACACAGTTTTATATGTCGTGTCGCGTTTGCCAAATAGAGTGTAGCGGTTATCGCGGATTTGTTCGTAAGTGCGATCGCCCATCCATTTTAAGCCAGGTAGAGAACGGTAAGCATTGACAAATATTTCACCCATCGGTAATAGTCTGCCAATTTCTTCAGCGGCGGCTGTACCTTGCCAACGACGATTGGGAGTATTAGCATCAATTAAAATCATCCCGAGTTCGCAATCTTGAGATGTAATTCCTAACTGTTGCAAAGCAGTTTCATCTTGCATGGATATATAGCGAAATTTTTGTCCTTGGTCTAGTTTTTCTAATAATTGAACGAGAGTGGTACAGAGATTGCAATTGCCGTCAAAGATAACGATATATTGGTTCATTGGCGTAGTAATGGGTAATGGGAAGTTGTAAGTCGTAAGTCGTAAGTCGTAAGTTGGAATTAGCTGATAACTGACAAAAACATCTAAATCCGAAAAACAGGTTGGTCGGGATGAGCGGGATTGGGAATTAAACGCTGATTTTTACAATCTACGAGTAAATCTAATGTTTCTAATACAGTTTGACCAATTAAGACTTCATCCCCAGTTACTAACACTGCCTCGGTTGTCTCCCGTCCCATGATTTCGATAATTACAGGTTCAGTAAGTCCCACCATTTCCTCTCTACCATCAGCATATTTAGCAAGCTGCTGAGCGCGAACTTTTAAGCCCAGTTCTTGTACTATAGCTTGAGATACGACTGTACGAACTGCACCAGTGTCTACTAGTGCTTCAGTTTCACACACGCGCAACTGATTTGGATTAAGTAATCCTCGATTGACTAAGATTTCATCAACAGCATTTGTAAGCTTGACTGGTACTCGGACTGCTCCCATATGTTCGCTAGCTGCAACATCAATTCGATTGAAACTTACCATAATTCAATTGCCTCTCTCATAAAGACTTTACTTTTTGATTATTTTATGGTAGATACGGCAAAATATATTAGGCAGACAATTTAGACGAAAAACAAGGTATAAATTAAGTAATTTGCATGAGTCTGCGCTGTTCGATTTTAGTGGCGGAAATAACTAAATAGGTACTCTTAAGAGTTTGAAAACTATATAGAAAACTCAGAAACACAGTGTACGGGTTGGTCATAGTGTCCTCACAGCAAGCAGGGAAACGACATGAGCCAAGAAATCCTGGGAATTCACCATGTGACTGCGATCGCCTCAGACCCACAGAAAAATCTCAACTTCTACGCTGGTTTTTTGGGTCTGCGTCTAGTCAAAGTTACTGTCAATTTCGACGATCCTGAAACATACCATTTCTATTACGGCGATGAATTAGGACGACCTGGTACGATTATGACGTTTTTCGTCTGGTCTGATGCGCCTAAGGGTCGTCAAGGAACGGGACAAGCGACAATTGTATCCTTTGCCATTCCCCAAGCATCGTTGGGTTATTGGATCGAACGCTGTATTAAATATGGCATCCGCTACGAAAGTCCCGAAGAAAGGTTTGGCGAGTCTGTCTTGAGTTTTAAAGACCCAGATGGATTGATGGTAGAACTAGTAGCTACAGCCAATCCTCAAACTTCATCGCCTTGGTCTACTAGCGGTATTCCCGCAGAACACGCAATCCGTGGAATTCATACAATCATGCTATGTGAGGATGGCTACGAACTGACGGCAAAGTTGCTGACAGAAACGATGGAGTGGAATTTTCAACAACAAGAAGGGAATATATTTCGCTACCAAATTGGGGCAGGAGGATCGGGAAAAATTGTCGATGTCAGGTGTGCGCCAGATTTTTGGAAAGGTGCGGTAGCGGTGGGGACAGTCCATCATGTAGCGTGGCGGACTCGTAACGATGAGGAACAGGAAGCTTGGAGAAGCGCGATCGCTAATTTAGGATTTAACGTTACCCCAGTCTTAGATCGTCAATATTTTCATTCAATTTACTTTCAAGAACCAGGGGGAATTATTTTTGAATTAGCTACAGATGCCCCAGGTTTTACCGTTGATGAAGCACCAGCAGAACTGGGAACTCACCTGATGCTACCTCCTTGGCTGGAAAAGAAGCGGCAGCGAATCGAAGCAATTTTGCCATCACTATATTTACCGCAAACTGGTACTTCTCCCATTCGTAGCAGCAACCATCGCCCTCAAACTCAACTCGGATTTACTCACCGTTTTATCCCTGCTGCTGAGCCAAATATACCTTACACCTTACTACTGCTACATGGAACAGGAGGCGATGAAACCGATTTACTTTGGCTGGGGGAAGAATTAATCCCAGATGCAGGAATACTCAGCCCACGCGGTCAAGTTTTGGAAAATGGAATGCCGCGATTTTTCCGGCGCTTAGCTGAAGGGATATTCGATCTAGAAGACTTAAAATTCCGCACCCACGAACTTGCTAACTTTGTTGCCACTGCTGCTGACAGCTACGGATTTGAACCAGATCGAGTTGTTGCTGTAGGCTATTCCAATGGAGCAAATATTGCTGTCAGTATGTTGTTACTCCGTCCCTATACTTTGAGTGCAGCAGTATTATTCCGTCCGATGGTTCCCCTCGAACCGTCTCAATTACCCAGTCTTACTGGTATCCCCATATTTATTGCAGCCGGACGTAACGATTCTATCGTCAGTCCAGAGGAAACAGAACGATTAGTCAAAATATTGCAGACTGCTGGTGCTGATGTAACCCTCACTTGGCATTCTGGCGGACACGCCTTAAGTGGAGAAGACGTGCAAGCAGCTAAGCAATGGCTGTTGACAGTTATCAGTTAACGGTTATCAGTTGACAGTTATCAGTTAACCGTTATCCGTCAACTACCAACTACCAATTACCAACTACCAACTACCAATCATGACAACTAAGCCTGTCATTTTAACAGTTGACGACGATCCAGAAGTTTTACAAGCGGTGGCGCGGGACTTGCGACGTGAATATGGCGATCGCTTTCGCGTTTTGCGGGCGGAATCTGGGGCAGTTGCTTTAGAAGCGCTGCAACAGCTTAAACTGCGAAACGAGCCTGTAGCATTGTTTTTAGTAGACCAAAGAATGCCTCAAATGTCTGGGGTAGAGTTTCTGGAACAGGCGTTACAGATGTTTCCAGAGACGAAAAAGGCTTTACTTACGGCGTATGCAGATACGGATGCAGCAATCCGCGCTATCAATACTACGCGGATCGATTACTACTTGATGAAGCCTTGGGACCCGCCAGAGGAAAGGTTATATCCAGTATTGGACGATCTCCTCGATGATTGGTTATCGCAATTCCGTCCGCCTTTTGATGGGATTCGCGTAATTGGCAATCGCTGGTCGCCCCATTCTCACGAGATTAAAGATTTTCTCGCCCGCAACCAATTACCTTATCAATGGTTGGATATTGAATTGTCAGAGGAAGCGCAGGATTTAGTTAAATACGCCGACTGCGATAAATTAAATTTGCCGCTGGTGCTATTTTCCGATGGTTCCAGTTTACTCAAACCTTCGCCTTTGGAGGTTGCAGCCAAAATTGGGCTACAGACTCAAGCTGGAAAACCATTTTACGATCTGGCGATTGTAGGAGGAGGACCAGGAGGTTTAGCGGCTGCGGTTTATGGTGCTTCGGAAGGGTTGCACACGGTATTGATCGAACGGGAAGCCCCAGGTGGACAAGCGGGAACGAGTTCGCGGATTGAGAATTATTTGGGATTTCCTGTGGGTTTGAGTGGTGGCGATTTGGCGAGAAGGGCAGTCACCCAGGCTAGACGTTTTGGTGTAGAGATTCTCAATCCCCAAGAAGTGCAGGGAATTCGCATAGAAGATCCCTATCGGATTATAACTCTCGCCGATGGCAGCGAAATTAGCTGTCATGCTTTAATTTTGGCGTTGGGCGTTTCGTGGCGACGGTTGAACGTCCCAGGAATGGATCGATTGACTGGGGCGGGTGTGTACTATGGTGCAGCGCAAACCGAAGCCCTAGCTTGTCAAGGGGAAGAAGTCTACATCGTTGGTGGTGCAAACTCTGCCGGACAGGGGGCGATGTATTTTTCTCGCTATGCCCACCACGTCACGATGTTAGTGCGGGGCGAGTCTCTTGCTAGTAGCATGTCGCAATACCTAATCGACCAAATTGCCGAGACACCAAATATTACAGTTAAGGTGCATTCTCAGGTGGTGGAGGTAAAAGGAGAGACAAATTTAGAGGCGATCGCGATTCAAAATACCCAAACAGGTGAAATTGAAGTCGTTCCGGCTAATTCCCTATTTATCTTCATTGGGGCTGTTCCCAGAACAGAATGGCTAGATGGAATTGTCGCACGCGACGATCGCGGTTTTGTTTTGACTGGAACAGATCTCAGCCAGAACGGACACCGCCCAAAAGGATGGACGTTAGATCGAGAACCTTTTTTATTAGAAACTAACGTACCTGGGATTTTTGCTGTGGGCGATGTACGTCACGGTTCCATTAAGCGCGTGGCTTCTAGCGTTGGTGAGGGCTCTATTTGCGTCCAATTTATCCATCGGTATTTGAGTAATGTGTTGTAGGTGGTAATGGGTAATAGGGAAGTCAAAATTCAAAGGTTAAAAGTCAAAAGTCAAAATTACATTTGTAAGTAAAAAATGAATAATGACCAATGACCAAAAAAGTAGAAATAGAGAGGTTGTAGCTATGCGATAAGTCAATCTTGTTGAAGCATCTCAACAATTATCAGAATTAATTGAAGCTGCAATGCATGGGGAAGAAGTCATTATTACAAAAGACGAACAGCCACTAGTTCAACTCACGCCGCTATTGGCAACTCAACGTCGCCGTCAGCCAGGAAACGCTAAAGGCTTAGTAATAATATCCGATGATTTTGATGAGCCTCTAGAAGATTTTAAGGATTACATGTCATGAGGTTCTTGCTAGATACTCATACATTTATTTGGTACGTGGCGAATGAAGGACAACTAACTACCTCAGTTTTGGAGATCGTTAATGATGTAAATAATGATATTTTGTTGAGTGTAGCTAGCCTTGGGGAAGCTGTAGTTGCATCCTTACGTCTTCACCATCGCTATCCGTTCGCTCTCCTGTTAATCTCACAAGTAATTGTAGAGCAATTACCAATATTAAGTATCGATTCTGCTTTCGATGCCGATCCAATGCAAAGACTTTGGTAATAAGTGTATGAAACAAGAAGAAAAAGGAGATTCTGAGCTATTCTATGCTTTCTTCTCTCTAATTAAACCTCGTAAAAGCACTTCTTCTAAAGATGAGTGGCAATCTCATGTTTTACCTCATAGCGCAATTGCAGAACTAGCGCCGAATCTATGGCACGTTACTGGTATTTTACCAAGTTCTACTATGGTTCCACGTGAAATGGTGGTTTATAAATTGCCAGACTCTAGTTTACTAATTCACAGCGCGATCGCACTCAACGAAGTGGGAATGTCACAGCTTGAGTCTTTAGGCGTACCTAAAATTTTAATAGTACCTAACCGCATTCATAGGCTAGATGCTGGCGTATACAAACAGCGATATCCACAACTTACAATTATTTGTCCCGCCGCTGCAAAACCATATGTTGAAGAAGTCGTAGCAGTAGATGGAATTGCAGAAGAAGTATTACCAAAATATGACATTATCTGTCACGAACCTGCTGGTATTCGTCCGCAGGAACTCGTTTATGAATTACCATTACCTACAGGAAAAGCATTAATATTTACAGACATTTTATTTAATTTAAATAAGTTATATTTACAACAAAACTCACCCAAAGGACAGTTTACATTTCAATGGTTGGGAGCAAGTGCTATTGGGGCAAATGGATTTTTTGGTATGACTTTTTTAGGTAGGCAATTTTTTCTACGCGATCGCCATGCTTATCGTCAATGGTTAGAAACATTAGCTGATAGTATACACGACTTACAAGTTATTTCCGTTGCCCACGGTAGCCCTATTATCGCTAACTGTAATCAGCGATTACGGGAAGCAGCAGCACGTTTATCGTAGCGTCTCAGCCATCAATTACCAATTACCAATTACCAATTGAAATGACAGCTACTAAATTATCCCTACAACAAGTACCAATTTTTGCTCATTTAGATGAGAAGCAATTGCAGTGTTTAAATCAACTCGGTACGGAAATTCACCTCGATGCGGGTACGCAAATTGCCAAACAAGGAGATCTGCCAGATGGATTTTATATTATTTTAGAAGGAGTTACAGAATGGACGCGAACTGTAGATGGACAAGCAGCACATGCCGTCAATTTAGGTTCTGGGGAAGTATTTGCAGAATTAATTTTACTGCTAGACGAACCCTATCCCACCAGCGGACGCGCCTTGACTCCCGTTACACTTTATAAACTCCATCCAGAAGCTTTTTGGCAGATGTTAGAAATTTGCCCTCAAGTATGGCGCAGTATTTTAAAAATTGCTACGCAGCGATCGCAACTCCACGAATCTGTCACCCAGCAACAAGCAAAATTAATTTCTCTTGGTACTTTATCGGCTGGTTTAGCACATGAATTGAACAATCCGGCGGCGGCGGTAAAAAGAAACGTTCAAAATTTAGATGAGATTTTACAGCAATTACCTGCTTTGGCGTTGCAGCTACATCAGCAGCCTTTAAATAAGGAACAAATCGATTTTTTATGTGACTTGTATAAACAAGCGATCGCAACTGCAAAAACTTGTTCTCGTCGCGATCCAATTGCTCAAAGTGAAGCTGAAGATGAGGTTACTGATTGGTTGGACGATCGCAAGGTTAAAGAAAGTTGGAAACTTGCTCCTACATTAGTCAACGCTGGAATTACAACAGAAAAATTAGATGAAATTACAGCTCATATTACTCCTGAATGTTTGAGTAGTGTATTGCGCTGGTTGGATGCAACAGTTACGGGAAGCGGATTGTTATATGAATTACAACAAAGTTCGGGGCGGATTGGAGAATTAGTTAAAGCGATGAAGGAATATTCCTACATGGATCGCGCCCCCATTCAAGAAGTAGACGTTCACGAGGGAATTAATACTACGTTAACGATTCTCAAATACAAATTGAAACAAGGTGTATCAGTACATAAAGAGTATGGTAATTTACCCAAGATTAGTGCATATGGCAGTCAGTTAAATCAAGTTTGGACGAATTTAATTGATAATGCGATCGATGCTACGGGTGGTAAAGGACAAATTTGGATTAGGACTTGTCAAGAGGGCGATCGCATTTTGGTAGAAATTGTTGATAATGGTGTGGGAATTGCACCAGAGATTCAGTCGCGGATTTTTGAACAGTTTTTTACTACGAAAGAAGTGGGGAAAGGGACGGGTTTAGGGTTAGATATCGTGCGGCGAATTATTGTCGGACAGCATAAGGGTGATATTAGGTTTGAGACAAAGGCAGGAGAGACAAAGTTTCAGGTTAGATTGCCGATACAGTTAAATTAAAATGTCGCGCAAAGACGCAAAGGCGCAAAAGATGGAAGATATTTTACTATCCGAATAAGATGTAAAGCCAAAAAAGGAGAAAAGAATGCCTTCAGCTAAGTTGAGCAATATTAATATGTACTATGAGGTACATGGAGCTGGAGAGCCCTTAGTCCTAATTCAAGGTTTGAGCTTGGATAGTAGTGCTTGGGCAGATCAGATTTCTGCATTTTCTCAAAAGTATCGAGTTATTGTTCTTGATAATCGCGGCGTAGGGCAATCTGATTCTCCTAATATACCTTACTCTACTGAAATGATGGCTGATGACATAGTGGAATTATTGAAGTTTTTAAATATTAAAAATGCCCATATTTTAGGTTTTTCAATGGGTGGAACGATCGCTCAGCAAATTGCTTTAAAATATCCAGAAGTTGTGAAAAGCCTAATTTTGGTCGCGACATCTGCTAAGTTTCCAGCTAGAGCTAGATATTTAACTAAGTTATGGTTAAAAATGCTTGAGGAACAGGTTTCTACAGAAACCCGACTGCAAGAGATTTGCTTATGGGTGTTTACAGATGAATTTTTAGCAGATGAGGCGCGAGTTACAGCAGCGGTAAACCTGGGATTGAATCATGCACATCCTCAACCAACGCATGGCTTTGTAGGACAAATCGCTGCTCTTTTAGAACACGATATAAGAGACGATATCCATCGAATCTCTGCTCCTACCTTAGTGCTTATTGGTAAAGATGAAATATTTATTCCTTTGAATTTTTCTGAGGAGTTAGCTGCAAATATTCCTAATGCAGAATTAGTCATATCGGAGAAAGGTGGACATAATTATTGGATGGAATTTCCAGAAATATTTAATCGAGCAGTCATGCAATTTTTAGCTAAAGTAGCTTAGAAGCGATCGCAATGGACGAATATATTGAAAATTTTAAGAATTAGTCGTTCTATTCCTGGGCTTTCTATTGCAGTAGTAAAAGATGGTAGTCCCTTGCTAGTAAAAGACTATGGATTAGCAAATGTAGAATTATCAGTACCAGTAACAAAAAATTCTATTTACGAATTGGCATCAGTTGGCAAAACTTTTGCTGCTGCCACGATGATGTTAGTGAAACAAAATAAAAGTAGAAACCCGCCCCTACCACTTTTGACATGCTACGAAGGATAATTATGACCAACATTCAAAATCTTCCACGTCAGCAACTCAATATCAAAGACGCACTCCGCCAAGTACCGCTATTTGTTAAATTACCAGAAACAGAATTGCAGTGGTTATGCGATCGCGGACAAGAAGTATGGCGGGAAGCAGGAGAAGTTCACCGTCAAGAAGGAGATCCAGCCGACCATGTTTTTATCTTGCTAGAAGGAGAAATTCGGATTACCCAGCAGGTAGGAAATCAGCAACTCGTTTTAGCTACCTACGACACGCAAACTCTGTTTGGTGAATTACCCGTATTAATGGGGCAAGATACTTATTGGGCGAGTGGAATTGCGATTAAGCGATCGCGCATTTTTGAACTACCAAAAGACGCATTTTGGCGCTTACTATCTACTTGTTCCTGCGTTACTGCCTCCATTCTCAGCACGATGGCGCAGCGAATGCAAACGGTGCAAACCATAGCACAGCAACGAGAAAAATTAGCTGCTTTAGGAACGTTAGCTGCCGGACTCGCGCACGAAATGAATAATCCCGCTGCCGCTGTCAGACGCAGTGCCAAACACCTGCACGAACTTTGGCAAGATATACCCTGCTTCACTTTAAAGCTGAAGCAGCAGATGACAAACGAACAACTCGGCTTTTTGATTGATATGCAGTGCGAGGCAGTGCAACGGGCGCAAAATATATCTACTCTCGATCCACTGACACAAAGCGATCGCGAGGATGAAATAGCTGAGTGGCTGACAACCCATCATGTAGAAAATAGTTGGCAACTCGCCCCCATTTTAGTTGGAACTGGGTTAGATTCAACTTGGCTAGAAAGCATCGCCCAGAAAATACCTACCGATGCCCTATCTGGGGCGATCGCTTGGTTAGCTGCATCCCTTACAGGTGTTGGGGCAATTGAAGAGATCGATCGCTGTGCCGATCGCATTTCTCAGTTAGTACAGGCAATTAAAGATTACTCTTACATGGATCGCGCCCCTCTACAAGACGTAGACGTACATCAAGGGCTAGAAAGCACTGTGACAATTTTAAGTCACAAACTCAAAGGTGGCGTGACTGTAATCCGCAACTACGATCGCAACTTGCCGCGAATTGTCGGTTATGGTGGGGCATTGAATCAAGTGTGGACGAACCTCATTGATAATGCGATCGATGCCATGCAAGGACAGGGCAAGATTTGGCTGCGGACTTGGCAAGAACACGACCATATAGTAGTCGAGATCGCCGACAACGGATCGGGCATTCCTGCCAATATTCAACCCCGTATTTTCGAGCCATTTTTTACCACTAAAGGTGTAGGACAAGGCACGGGTTTGGGTTTGGATGTCACGTATCGGATTATTGTGGGCAAGCATCACGGCGACATCAATTTTACGTCAAAGCCTGGAGACACCTGTTTTCGGGTACGTTTACCGATCGCAGCTTCATAATTCCCTACGCCAAAACAAAAGCCCCCTGATAAAACAAGTCAAAAGTCAAAAGTTAAAAGTCAAAACAAAAGCCCCCCTTTTGAAGGGGGTTGGGGGATCTCAACAAAAGCCCCCAATTTATCGGGGGTTGGGGGATCTCAACAAAAGCCCCCCTTTTGAAGGGGGGTTGGGGGATATAACTTGTGGCAAAAACCAACAGAATTAATGTGACAAACTTACAGCGTTGGCACGTACTGCTGCTTTTCTGGTACGTCGGTGTATTCAGCCACAATCTGACGAAACTCTTCGCCGTCGATGGTTTCTTTTTCGATCAACAAATCGACTAAGCGATCCATCACAGTGCGATTGTCACGGACGAGTTTCTTTGCCAACTCATAGCATTGATCGACAATAGCGCGAACCTGAGTATCGATGCGAGAAGCGATCGCGTCTGAGTAATCGGAACGAGTCATCAAGTCACGTCCCAAAAATACCTCTGAACTTTGGCTATCTAACGACAGGGGACCCAAATCTGACATCCCAAATCTTGTCACCATCTGTCGCGCCATTCCCGTTACTTGTTGCAAGTCATTACCTGCACCAGTAGTCACTTCTGCCGTACCAAAGATGATATCTTCAGCAGCTCTACCACCTAAAGCACCACTAATTCTAGCTTTGAGCTGCGATCGCGAGATCAATCCTTGTTCTTCGCTAGGAGTAAACCAAGTCAAACCTTGAGCTTGTCCGCGTGGTACTAGCGTGACTTTCTGTACCGTGGATCGTGGTCTTTAATCAGCGTACCGATTAAAGCATGGTTCCGATTTCATGATAGGCAATCAACCGCTTACTCTTGCTATCTACCAACGGTGTGCCTTCCATCCCTGCTACAACGCGATCTACAGCGTCGTCAATTTCTAGCAGGGTAATCGCGTCTTTACGTCGTCTTGCCGTCAAAATAGCAGCTTCATTCAGCAAGTTGGCTAAATCTGCTCCTGTAAACCCAGGAGTGCGGCGAGAAATTGCTTCTAACGATACAGTGTCAGCAAGCTTCTTGTTTCTGGCATGGACTTTGAGAATTTCCAAACGCCCTTTGATGTCTGGGGCATCTACTGTAACTTGGCGATCGAATCGACCGGGACGTAATAATGCCGCATCGAGTACGTCAGGACGGTTGGTAGCAGCAATGATGATAATTCCCGTATTACCTTCAAAACCGTCCATTTCTGTGAGCAATTGGTTGAGAGTTTGCTCTCTCTCGTCGTTTCCGCCACCAATTCCCGCGCCTCTTTGTCTACCTACTGCGTCAATTTCATCAATGAAGATCAAACACGGGGCGTTGTCTTTGGCTTTCTTGAATAAATCCCGTACTCGCGATGCACCGACACCAACGAACATTTCCACGAATTCGCTACCGGAGATGCTGAAAAATGGGACTCCTGCTTCCCCAGCGATCGCTTTTGCTAGTAATGTTTTTCCCGTTCCTGGGGGTCCTACTAACAGTACGCCTTTGGGAATGCGTGCGCCAACAGCAGTGAAGCGTTCTGGCTGTTTGAGGAAAGTCACGACTTCTTGCAACTCTTCTTTGGCTTCGTCAATTCCCGCTACGTCATCAAATTTTATGCCCGTCTTGGCTTCCATCTGGAATCTAGCACGGGATTTACCAAAGTTAAGTGCTTGCCCTGGTCCACCCGGAATATTACTAGAGCGACGGAATAAGAAGAATAAACCGCCAATCAACAGCACGGGGAAAATGAGATTACCCAGTAAACCCCAAATTGCCCCATCATTTCGCATCGGATGAGAATCAAAGCTTACATTTCCCGCTCTGAGTTTAGCAATCACTTCGGGAGCGCTGTATGGCAGGTCTACCCGCAGCCTTTGAACTCGATTGTCCAGTTCTGGATCGACTGCCTCTACAATTGCCGTCCGTCCGCCTTCATATAGGTCTACACTAGTGACGCGACCAGCATCTAGATATTCCAGAAAACGACCGTAAGTCATCCGAGTACTGGCGGCGTTCTTACTCATATCAGCAGGAGCGCCAGCAAATGCCCCCTGCCAGAAGAAAAAGCCTATCACGAGTGCAGGCAGTGTCCACAGTACTAGGACTCTCCAAGAAAATTTCATCAGTTAGTTGCCTCTAGGTGTAGATACAACAAATCAGTTTGACTACAGGCGGGCGCTTTTATCCCGTAAACGATAGTCCTTAAACAGATATTGTTAACTTTTCTTTCAATCAGTAAATCTTCTAGTGTATGAAGATACTGATAGCAGTTTGATTACTATCTTAATCAAATTTAACGTAATTTTAAGCGATCGCGCTAATTCAGTGACCAGTGACCAGCGATCGGTGACCAGCGACCAGTGACCAGCGATCGGTGACCAATAACCAATCAGTTCATCTACCATGTAGAGAGATGTAAACAAATGTAAAGAAAGATGCAAGACAAGGTGGTTGTAGTTGTCGGTGCAACTGGGGGTATTGGTTCAGCTTTAACTCGCAAACTGGCTCCAACTGGAGCGCGTCTGGTGTTGGCAGCTAGAAATAGCAGCGCGCTGCAAGACTTGGCAACACAGTTGTCAGTTAAGTCAGTATTGACTGTTCCCACAGATATCACCGATCGCACCTCGGTAAATGCCCTGATGGAGCAAACTACAGCTCAGTTTGGAAAAATTGATGCTTTAGTAAATGCAGCTGGTGCAGGAATATTAAAGCCTTACAATGCTCTAGAACCAGCCGATCTAGAGGCGATGTTAGACCTAAACTTGAAGGGTAGCTTCTACACCTGCCAAGCCGCAGCTGAATTCATGCAACGGCAGAAATCCGGGCATATTTGTAACGTAGTTGGAATTTTGGGCAAGCATTCAATGGCAATGGCAGCAGCATACAGCGCTTCCAAGTTTGGTGTAGTTGGTTTCAGTAAATGCATGGCGGAAGAGTTGAAGCGTTTTGGTGTGAAGTTCACGCTATTTTATTTTGGTGGCGTAGACTCTCCCTTCTGGGACAACATACAGCTAAAAGTCGATCGCAAAAAAATGCTCAGTACCGAAACTGCTGCCAATGCAATCTTTTATGCCCTCCAAGCAGAACCGCAAGCAGTCCCGATGGAAATTAATATTCAGCCAGACAGTCACTTGTTTTTTTAGAGACAAGGGGACAAGGAAGCAGCTACCCATTACCAATTACCAATTACCAATTACCCTTGCCCTGATAATTGATAACTGATAACTGACAACTGATTCTGCAATTCTTGCTTAAGAGCGAATGGTAAATTCAGCAAAACAGGCAAAATTTACAAAGAGATAGGCTGTGATGCTGAATTTTCCAAAAATATGAAAATCGATCGGATTCACTTCTACGTAGAAGATGCAAAAGCTTGGCGTGACTGGTTTGTCAGCAAATTAGGCTTTCAAACTGTAGCTAGTTACAGCCGCGATCGCTACACTGATACAGAAGTGGTGAAGAGTGGTTTCGTCTGCTTCGCTCTATCGTCACCGCGATCGCATTTCAGTCCAGTCTGGCAGTTTTTGCGCCATCATCCTCCTGGTGTGGCGGATGTCGCCTTTGTTGTAGAAGATCTCGAAGCGATCGTCCAAAGAGCGATCGCTCACGGCGCAAAAGTCTTACACCCCCCACAATTACAGCAAGGCTACAAGTGGAGTAAAATCTCTGCCTGGGGTTCTCTGGCTCATACTTTGATCGAAAGGAGACAGGAGACAGGAGACAGGAGGCAGGAGAAGGCAAGGAAACAGAAAAGAGCTGAGGAAACTGAGGGAGAAAAAATAACCAACCACCAACTACCAACTACCCATTACCCATTACCCATTACCAACGCCACGCAACACGCACTACCCTCAATCATGGGCATCGATCACATCGTATTAAACGTTGCTGCGGGGGATTTGGAGACGGCTGTGGCATGGTATAAAGAGATTTTAGATTTTCGCTCTCAGCAGGCTTTTACTATTCAAACCGATCGCTCTGCTTTGCATAGTCAGGTGATGGTTTCTAGTAATAGCTGCGTTCAGTTTCCAATCAATCAACCTGCATCGCCTAATTCGCAAATTCAGGAATTTTTAGATTGCAATCAAGGTGCGGGAATTCAACACATCGCCCTCAAAACTAGCAACATCATCGAAGCGATCGCGCAATTTCGCAATAACGGCGTATCTTTTCTTTCAGTTCCTCCTACTTACTACACTCAGCTAAAGCAGCGTTTGGGATTACCAATATCATTTCCAATCTCAGTTGATGAGTTACAAGCGATCGCCCAACAGCAAATTTTAGTTGACTGGCAAGATTCCCACCCTGATGCTTTGCTACTACAAACTTTTACTCAACCCATTTTTACCCAACCAACTTTCTTTTTTGAAATTATCGAACGCCGCTCCCAAGCCACGGGTTTTGGCGAAGGTAATTTTCGCGCTCTGTTTGAGGCAATCGAACGAGAACAGATGAAGCGCGGTAGCCTTCAGGTGCGGGAGTCGGGCATCGGGAGTTGGGGGGACAAGGGAGACAAGGAGGACAAGGGAGACAAGGGAGACAAGGGAGATAACTTACCAAATAGCCAATGACCAATGACTAACGATCGATGACTAATTAGTATTTCTAAACTCATCCATCAAACATTCAAAATTTCGCCTTATGGCATCTGAGCTAAGGTGTTAATGAAACTTAGCATCTTAACTATAAAAATGATTAGATTAATTACCGATTTTGACGGACCTATTATTGATGTGTCGGAGCGATACTACCGCGTATATCAATTATGTTTAGAGAAAACTCGCCATCCAGAACAAGCTGTAACGCAGTTGAGTAAAGCGGAATTTTGGCAGTTGAAGCGCTCTAAGGTTCCTGAAAAACAGATTGCTATCCTATCTGGACTAGACGAAACTCAAGCTAAAACATTTGCTAATTTGCGGCGACAAACGGTACACGCTCATCCTTACTTTCAGTATGACAAACTCGCTCCGGGCGCAGTAGAAGCTTTAGAGCAAATCCAGCAAGCTGGTATCGATTTAGCAGTGATGACAATGCGTCGCGTGCGCGAGCTGGACTATGCTTTCGGACAGCACGATCTAGGTAGATTTTTTCCTGAAAATCGCTGCTATTGTTTAAGCAATGATTATCTGAAAACTCGCGACATTGACGATAAACCTTTGTTGATGGCAAGGGCTTTAGTAGAATTGCCCCCTGCTAGCGATGTTTGGATGGTTGGTGATACGGAAGCGGATATTATTGCGGCAAAAAAGCACGGGATCAAAGCGATCGCCGTAGAATGCGGAATTCGCGATCGCGTGCGGCTACAACAGTACCAACCTGATTTAATTGTGAAAGACCTAAATGCAGCAGTCGAGTTCGTTCTCAACGCTGCATTTGCCCAAGCTAGCTAGTACCTCGATCTTTTCTCAGCGTAGAAAGCTAGAAATCACCCACAACAACACAAAAGTTAGGACAGTAGAAAATTGTTCTACTGTTACAATGCTGGCAATCTGGGTTTGCAACAAACTACCGATCAGCCCACCACCGATTAAGCCAACAACCAAACCCATAGCTGTTAGCAGTACTGCTCGACCAAATTTTTGTTCTTTCCGATAGAGAAAATAGAGGCTCGAACAAACACCAACGATTAATAAAAATTGCAAGATTTGAGCGCCGACAGCGCTATAAAACACTCCAATACAGCTCAACCCTAAGTACAGCACTCCAGGCATGAGAATCTCACTCAAGCTAGGCTTGTCTTGTATACCTTGCAGCCACGCTGGGGCTTGAGGCGCAGGCGATGAGACTTCTTTAGGGGGAGATTGGATAGCCGTCTCAGCGAAGCGGATACCTTCTGGAACTTTAATCTTTCCTTCTTGGCGCAGTCGCAAACGCTCCATTAAGATGGCATCATAAGCTGCTTCCACTGTCTCCAACAGCTGCCGATCGTTGCTGCACTGCTGTACGAGGCGAGTGCGAGCTTCTTGGATCTCGTCGAATGTCGCGTCTTCTGATACCCCAAGTTTGTCGTAGGGACTTTGCTCGATCATGTGAATTTATCGCCTTAGCGGAGTCGGGGGCGAATATAGAAAAATGTACAACAAGGCGTATGCTGTCAGCCTAGCCTATTTAGATCTATTCTAATAGACTATTGCGGCTACCGGTTATCGTCGTACTTAACCAGAATATCACTTATTCGTTTTTTACTGTCATGTCTTCTAGGCAATGCGATCGCGTACGCTGGTTTCTACCTCAAATTTACTGAGATCGGACACTTAGTTTACTGTTTTTGACCAGAACTGCTAAGCTTTTCTGCTTTACCTCGGTAATTGTACGAAAACGTAACATAAGTTGTAACACCGAGCCATGCTGTCGTAAATAGCACGACTGAGTTCAAGCAGAATTGAGCGATCGGCAGTCGAAAAGAAAATTTTAGTCGCAAAATCTGCCGTTAGTGAGACAGGTGCAAAAGCAAACAATAGCGGAGTTGGCAATTTTTGCCGTTTTGCTAGCCCGAGTCTATTCGATTGAGAACTGCTCGAGTTATTGTGGGTTAATTGATTTACGCGCCCGTACTGGCGATAAAATCCCCGGGGAAATTCTACTAGTATATTAGAACACCAGGGTCGATCTCAGAGTTGGCATTCCTGAATTATCGATTAATAATTGTGGTAGTTTCGATCTGCTTGTTCTAGCGCTACCACCCAGGTTGCTGAATAGGCTTTTTATTCCTTCTCTGCTCAAAGTAATGCCTATGGCTGTTGCCAAAATTCTAGTTGTTGATGACGATCCATCAATTCGTAATTTAATTCAACGCTTTTTAACCAAGCATAACTATCAGGTAGAGGCTGCCGAAGACGGTAAGACTGCCTTGGCTCTATTCGAGCAATTTAACCCCGATCTAGTCATCCTAGATGTAAATCTACCAGATACGCTTGGTTACAATCTCTGCCAAGAGATGCAAAACCGCACTAAAGTTTTTGTACTCATGCTGACAAGTCGAGCTGATGAGGCAGACAAAATCAGAGGCTTTTCTCAAGGTGCGGATGACTATTTAACCAAACCATTTAGTTTAGGAGAGTTAGAAGTCCGAGTTGGAGCAATTTTGAAACGCCAACGAGTAGTTACGACTGCGGAAAAACAACGTCTGGTGTTTGATAAACTGACAATCGATCCAGAACGGCGAGAAGTGACAATTAACAATGAATTGATTCCCTTAACTGCATTGGAATTTGATTTGTTACGCTTTCTTGCCAGCCATCCAGGTCGAGTTTGGCGGCGTGCCGAGCTAATTCAAGAAGTTTGGGACTATGAATATGTAGGAGATCAGCGGGTGGTAGACGTGCATATCGGTCAGATTCGCAAAAAAATTGAAATTGATGCGGCTCAGCCGATCCTGATTCAGACAGTACGTGGTGTCGGATATAAATTTGAAGCTCCTAGTAAGGCTGGGAAAAGTCAATAGCACACCACTCTCAATTACAAAATCAGAGCTAGAAGGCTACACTCTTGCTGCTGAGGGAAAAACTATAGGGTCTTCATGTGGTTGAAGACCCTTTTGTTTTGTCAGTTATCAGTGGAACCAGTGGCTGGTGGCTAGAGTTCTCATATCTAGTCACGAGTCATTAGCCACCAGTCACTCACACTCATTCTCAAATTAAGAGTGATGAAATAGGGTTTCTAGATAGACTCTAGCGGCACGGCGATCGCCATTACTATTTTGTAGCAAAAACAGGGATAATGCTGCGGCAAACACTCGGTCTTGATCCCAATCAGGATGGGTTTCTAAGTAATTTTGCATTGATTCGTGTAATGACTCGGGAATTTCAGTCAAAATGCTAACGGTGGCGGACATGGAGAACCTCTCTTCAAACAGTTACATGAATGGGATAAGCTGACTTCCACGACATAAAAAACGCAAGTTAAAAATCAAGTTAAAGATGCAATGCCTTCGGTAGTTCGTGCAGCAACCATAATTGCACCTGTGGCACTGAAAAATCCTCGTTGCTAAAGCATAATCATCACTTCGATGGAGCGCGATCGCCCGAACGTTTTCTCGGCAGGTTTTATAAAGGGAAGTCGCATCATTGTGCGACAAGTTTCCCTGTCCCGTCAATGCTGCGAAATATTACAACGGTTCTAAACACAAAAAAATCAGTACGATACAATTAGGGTTTTAACCACATTTTTGTCACACATCTTTACAAATCCTCTCAGATTCTCAGCAGAGAGAAAGCGGTGTGAGAAATTCACAACTAGAGCAGTAAACCCAGATTTCTGAAGTCATCTCTTGTGGAAAAACTCAAGCCTGCTGTGGAAAAACCCAGACTACCTGTGGAAACAGTGGGGAATACCTGGGGAAAACTCGACAGAAAAATAAGAATTGCAAAGCTCTCTGAATTTAGGGATGAGGAATGAGGCGCGAGGAGCAAGGAAGACAAAGGAGATAAGAGAGAGCGGGGAGCAAATTCTTCGAGCGTTCTCCCATACTTCCCACACCACGCTCCACTCTCTTTCCCTCACTCCTCACTCCTCGCCCCTTGTTTAGCGCTAAGATGCTAGATTAGTCAACTAAAGTTGTAAGGTTAATGGCAGAAACGTTATTCTTTAATGCCCTGAAAGAAGCCATCGACGAGGAAATGGCGCGGGATTCTACTGTATTCGTTTTGGGTGAGGATGTCGGTCACTACGGCGGCTCGTATAAAGTTACAAAAGATTTGTATAAGAAATATGGGGAGTTACGGGTACTAGACACCCCCATTGCCGAAAATAGCTTCACGGGTATGGCAGTAGGAGCAGCGATGACTGGCTTGCGACCGATCGTCGAAGGGATGAATATGGGGTTTTTGCTGCTGGCTTTTAACCAAATTTCCAATAACGCAGGAATGCTGCGCTATACCTCTGGTGGCAACTTTAAAATTCCGATGGTAATTCGCGGACCTGGCGGAGTAGGCAGACAATTGGGTGCAGAACACTCGCAGCGGTTAGAAGCATACTTCCAAGCAGTGCCTGGATTGAAGATAGTCGCTTGTTCTACTCCCTATAACGCTAAGGGGTTGCTTAAATCAGCAATTCGCAACGATAATCCCGTTCTATTCTTTGAACATGTACTACTTTACAACCTCAAGGAAAACCTACCAGAACACGAATACTTAGTCCCGTTAGACAAAGCAGAAATCGTGCGCCGTGGCGAAGACGTGACAATTTTGACCTACTCGCGAATGCGCCACCACGTCATGCAAGCAGTCAAGCCGCTAGAGAAACAGGGATTCGATCCAGAAGTTATCGATCTCATTTCTCTAAAACCCCTAGATATAGAAACCATTGCTACTTCCGTCCGCAAAACGCATCGCGTCATCATCGTGGAAGAGTGCATGAAAACTGGGGGTATAGCCGCAGAATTGACCGCATTAATTAACGATCGCCTCTTCGATGAATTAGATGCGCCTGTCTTGCGTCTATCTTCTCAAGACATTCCCACACCCTACAACGGCAGTCTCGAAAGACTTACCATCGTACAACCAGAGCAAATTGTCGAAGCCGTGAAAAAGATGGTTGCCGTTCAGGTGTAAGTTTAGGGACGCTTGAGCTAGCTCAAGCGTCCCCAGCCTCTCAAAAAGAGGTTAGTATAGCACTTGTTGCCGCAACACGTAGTATGCAAAAACAGCGATCGCTATTAGCTTTAATTGTCGTTCTCATCATCGCCGCAATTGTCGTAATTGTGAAATTTCCCGTGCCACTCGGGTTAGACCTCCAGGGGGGTTCGCAATTGACAATTCAGGTCAAGCCTAACGAGGAAATCAAACGCATCACCGAACGCGAGTTAGAAGCAGTACAAACTGTGGTGGAAAACCGCGTCAACGGACTAGGGGTATCGGAACCCGTGATTCAAACAGTAGGACAAGACCAAATTCTCGTCCAACTTCCAGGAGTCAACGATCCAGAACAGGCAGAAAGGGTACTAGGTGGTACAGCTCAACTGGATTTTCGTCGCGAGAATGCAGAAAGTCGAGCTTTTGTCAATAACAGGCAGCAACAAATTCAAGGATTGCTGGAAGAACAACAAAAGTTACAAAGTGCGAAGGAACGAGACGAAAAGGCGATCGCGGCAAATAATGCCCAAATAGAAGCCAAAATCAAAGAAATTACCGAGCTAGAAGCAAAGCTATTCGAGCGCACCGGGTTGACGGGGAAAAATCTCAAGTACGCTCAGGCGACACCTACACAAGGCAGCAACTGGAGTGTAGCTTTAGAATTTGATGCCAAAGGCGGCGAATTATTCGCCCAACTGACAAAAGAATTGGCAGGCACGGGAAGACGTTTGGGAATTTTTCTCGACGATAAACCAATCAGTACGCCCGTAGTTGGTCAAGAATTTGAAAAAACAGGTATTGCAGGCGGACGGGCAGAAATTACAGGTAATTTTGATTTCGAGTCTGCTAACGAATTAGCACTGCAATTGCGAGGCGGTGCTTTGCCCGTACCCGTAGAAATCGTTGAAAATCGAACTGTGGGCGCAACCTTGGGACGCGATAGCATTCAACGCAGTATTTATGCTGGGGTTGGGGGATTGTCCTTAGTCTTGATCTTTATGGTGGTTTACTACCGCTTGCCTGGACTCATAGCCGATCTAGCCTTGGTGATTTATGCTTTGCTGACATGGGCAACTTTCGCTTTGTTGGGTGTCACCCTGACGCTGCCAGGTATCGCTGGATTTATCCTCAGTATTGGGATGGCAGTGGATGCCAACGTGTTGATTTTCGAGCGGACGCGGGAAGAATTGCGGGCGGGTAAATCGCTCTATCGTTCCGTAGAATCTGGCTTTTACCGTGCTTTTTCTAGCATTTTAGATAGTAACGTCACGACTTGGATTGCTTGTGCGGCGCTGTTTTGGCTCGGTTCTGGGTTAGTGAAAGGTTTTGCTCTGACGCTTGCCTTGGGGGTTGCCATGAGTATGTTTACCGCGATTACCTGTAGTCGTACCTTCTTAATGTTGGCGATCGCAATTCCCAGTTTGCGCAAACCAGAGTTATACTGTCCGAGCTTGCCAGCATCGAATAAGGCACAGGGGGCGACATGAGACTCAATATTAACAAACAGCGATCGCTTTGGTGGGGAGTTTCCCTGATCGTGATTCTGGCTGGTTTAGTGGCGATGGGGATTTCTTGGCAAAAATACGGTGCGCCACTGCGTCCGAGTCTCGACTTTATCGGCGGAACGCGATTGCAACTCCAGCGCGACTGCTCTAAACCAGAAAACTGCGCCAAACCAATTGACATCAATGCCGTCCGTCAAGTCATGTCCGAGCGCGGATTGGGCAATAGTAGCATTCAACTGGTAAGTGACGAACGCGGACAACAACAAGGGATTTCAATTCGGACAAAAACTCTCAATGTTGACGAGAGGACGCAGTTACAACAAACACTTACTAAAGAAATTGGCGCGTTCGATCCCAAAGCAACCCAAATTGATACAGTAGGTCCAACCATCGGACAACAGTTGTTATCTTCGGGTTTAATTGCTCTACTCGTCTCCTTTGCTGGGATCGTCGTTTATTTAAGCCTACGCTTCCAGTTAGACTACGCCATATTTGCGATCGTGGCTCTGTTCCACGATGTTTTGATTACCACGGGGATTTTCGGGATTCTTGGCTTAGTCCAAGGCACTGAAGTTGATAGTTTATTTATCGTTGCGTTGCTAACAATCACGGGTTTTTCTGTCAATGACACGGTAGTCATTTACGATCGCATCCGCGAAACCCTGAAGGTTAATCCCGATCTACCCATAGACCAAGTGGTAGACAATGCGGTCAATCAAACCTTGGGGCGATCGATCAACACCACCTTAACCGTATTGCTGACTTTGCTGACCTTATTCATCTTTGGTGGCGAAACGCTGAAAAACTTTGCCTTAGCACTCATGATTGGTTTCGCTGCTGGGGCGTACTCTAGTATTTTTATCGCCAGTACCCTACTTTCCTTGTGGCGAGAACGGACTGGTCAATCTCAGAATAACAACCAGTTGTCAACAACCAGCGACCAGTGAACAGTTATCAGGGAGACAATTCAATTGAAAATTACGCACCATGCGCCACTCAATTTTGACTTCTGACTTTTGACTTTTGACTTCTTCCTCTCGACTCCCCCATCAGATGCAGCCAGAAGACCCACCCTTTGTACCGATAGAACTTGACCCAACTTTTGAGCGACAAGTACAAAAGCTGTATCTGCTGATCGCATATAGCAGATGGTTAGTCGTAGGGTGTTTGTGGCTGAGTGTTGGTGTTTTAAGTCTTTGGGGACTGCGTTATGAAATTAGTTTATTGTTGCAATATTTCACTTGGGTAGCCGTGCGATACGGGCTTTATTATAATCCTTTACCCACTTTTGGTTTGGCTTGTTGTGCGGTCATGACAATTTCTAATCTCCTTTGGCAGGGTCGCATTTTACTATTTGGACTACCACCAAAGGAGTTGCGTCGCTTAGCGAAACAAGTACAGCAAATTCGCCAGCAGGGTAAAAGCCATCCTTTGTGGAAATGGATTTGTCAGTAGAAGCATGAGGGATGAGAGACGAAATTCTTTCTAGTTTTCTATTGCTTCCGAAACGGTTTCAGGTTCGAGAGTTACCAAAGGAATCATTAATTGCAGTCGCGTGTAAGATTCATTCTCTTCGTCTATTGATATTGAGTTTGGCATTGATAGAATTTCTAACCGACAGTGCATCAGATCGAGAAGAGTCTGAGTCAATAGCAGAATCATTCCTGGTGAAAAAGTAAAATCTTTGATCTCTAATGGTGATATACGATCGCTCTGAGATACATCAATTGAATCTGACAAAATCTGATGTGGTAGTTCGGCATCTAGCCAAATTGCCATCTCGTTAGTAGCAAGACAGGAATGTGTAGAAACAAGAATGTTTCCTTCTTGCATTTGAGTCAAACAAATGTCAAGTAGATCGATCGCAACCTGCCGCAACCAGCGCGGGTCGGCTAAGATATAAGTCTCGGTTTCAGGTAGGGAGAGTTGTAACCGCAGATTGCGATTAGCAGCAATGAGATAAGTAGAATTATAAACGTCTGTCAATAGCCCGGCTAAATTAACTGGCTGGATTTCTAGCGGAGACCTGCCATGTTCTAGTCGAGAAACATCAATCACCCGATCCATTAAATTCATCAGCTTCAACGCTGACTGATGAGCTTGGGCAATAAATGTCCTCTCTTCCGCAGGGTCATCGCATAGATCGGATAAAATCAATTGGTGCAGACCGATTAAACTATTGAGCGGCGATCGCAATTCATGGGCGGTTCTTGTCAGAAATCCGGCTTTAAACTGGCACATTTCCCGTGCTAGCTGATAGGCAATCTGGCTTTGCTGTAGCTGACTTTGTAGAGCCAGGATCTCATTCCTATCTGCCGTGAGAGGCTTCTGCTCAAGTGTGGGATCGTTGGCATTATTAGCAGTAAGCGAGCGCTTAGATTTGTCTAGCCACCAGCGTCCACCTAGACCTAAGCTCAGTCCTAAAAACAGCCCAAATAATAAATACACCCATTCATTCCAGCTCATAACTTCCCAAAGACTCACACCACAAAAAATTGAAATCTTACCCTGAGTTTGGTAGCATTGAGCCTCTCTCGACCAAGATAGTTCCGTAGTTAAAACTGATAATTATATCTCTAACACTACCGCTCCTTGGCGCAAAATTACCCAACCACTACCCATCCACTTAGCTACAGTAGAAGGAACGCCGATTCCAGAAACATCTGAGATTTGTAGGGTTAAAACATCGGGAAACTGAGCTGCAATTTCTGTCAGGGTTTCTAATGGTGGTTGCCCCGATAAATTAGCGCTGGTAGTAGCTAAAGGTCCAGTTTGAGCTAATATTTCTCGCGCGATCGCGCTTTGAGGAACGCGCACGCCTATAGTCGTAGGATCGGTAGGGTTCATGGCTTGAGGGACGCGATCGTTTGCTGGCAGTACCAAAGTTAAAGCCCCAGCCCAATATTGTGCCGCTACCTGTTGCCAAACTCGCCATTCTGCTTCCGTCCCAATTACGTAATCCCACAAATCTTCTGCCTTTGCTCCCATCAAAATCAACGGCTTATCTTGACTGCGCTGTTTGGTTGCAAAGATTAGATCGGCTCGCTCTGGTAAAGCCGCCAATGCAGGAACGGTATCGGTAGGAAAGCTAACCACGCAACCAGCGCGGACACCAGCAACCAGTTCGGCAATTGAAACTTGGGGCATTGAAGGGAGACAAGGAGGACAAGGGAGACAAGGGAGACAAGGGGGCAGAGAGCAGGTGCGCAGGTGTGCAGAGGGAAGAGAGAGTCGCGGAGCAATTCCAAGTCGCTATGCTCGCAGTTGCAAGTCGCAATTAAGCCACTTACCACCCACCACTCACTATACCCCACACCCTACACTCCATACCCCATACCCTGTTCGCTGATAACTGATACCCGTTCACTGATTTGCGGTAGATGATTTTTGCCCTAGTTGAGGTTCCGTACCATCTAGTAAGCGTTGAATATTGCTCTTGTGGCGCAGAATGACGTAGATACCACCTACTATCCCAAACAGGACGTAAGGTAAAGGTTGATGAAATAGCAACATCAATAGCGAAACTGCGATCGCGCCTGCGATCGAACTGAGTGAGACGATCCGCGAGATGGCGATCGCAACGCCAAATACCCCGACAGTTGCTAAAGCAACCTGCCAATTCATCGCCAATAATACGCCCAAACTCGTAGCGACAGATTTTCCCCCACTAAACCCCAACCAAATCGATTTGCTATGTCCCAAAATGGCTGCTAAACCCGATAACGTTACCATCCAGGACAGCCAGAGCGTAGGGTCAACAGTAGGAGGCAGAAGATTTTGAGCGCTAGCAAAGCTAAACAGCCAAGGTACGAGGGCGATCGCTAAAACCCCTTTGAGAGCATCAATAACTAATACAAATGCGCCTGGTCCCTTGCCTAAGGTTCTCAAAACATTAGTTGCTCCAGTTGAACCAGAACCGTGCTCGCGAATATCAATTCCTTTTAAAAGTTTTGCTAGCGTGAAACCAGTGGGCGTAGAGCCAATTAGATACGCTACTAGTAAAGTTACTACGCACAGAGTGAGCCAGATAGTCATACGTAAGGGCTAGTTTTTTGAAAGCAAGGGAGACAGTTTAAATTCTAAAATCAAAATTCACGCATTCAAAATTGGGACAAGGGGGACAAGAAAGACAAGGGGGACAAGGGAGCAACTACCAATTACCCATTACCAACTACCCATTACCCATTAATAATCAAAATCTCTTTCTCTAAGAGTTTGGGGATCGGGGCAAAGGCTAGTAATAGAGGGAATTGTAGCAGAGAGAGGCTAATTTTTTCCTCGGAGTCATCAATGATAATCAGTGGCATTTGATTGGCTTCAATCGCTCTTTCGGCTCTGATGGCAGCTGCTTCTGCATCTTCAAACAAGGTTACACCGCGATCGGGTCCAAAATCTGTGCGAGAAATGCCAAGACAATCTTGCAAACCACGCCGCCAATCTCCCAGCCGTTCGGGGGTATTAGCTAAGACCAAGATGCGGAGCCGAGTATCGTACAAGGTGTATAGAATTGAAATAATCGCCGAGCTAATTAGAATATTTTGTAGGCGACTACCTGTAGTTCGTAAAGCACCTCGTCCTCCTTGCTTGAAAAACCAATTGGATACTCGTTCCGCCTGCACTGGTTCAAACGTGCGGCGCAGTTGCCAAGGGGGACCGTAATAATCTGGTTGGTTGCGGTATTGGTCGAGCAGGCGGCGAATTTGTTTTGTGGTAGCTTGAAATCTCTGTTCGGTAAATTGAGGCGTGGCGGGTTGCTCCGGCTCTTGAGGTTTGGGTTGTCTAGTTGCTGGTTGCGGCTCTGGTCTAGTTTTTGGTGCTAGCTCTAATTGCTCTACTGCTGTTGCCAAATCTTGCAAGCTGCCTGTGAGATAGTCTTTAAAGCCCTGCACTCGAATTGCTAAATCTTGGGAAACTCCAGCAAAACTCGTCCGCATTTCCGTCCGAATGCGTTCTTGCCGCCGTTCTAACTGTTCGATTGAAATTTGTAATGCTTGCTTGCGTTGCTCCATTTGAGCAAGACCTTCTTGCACCACTTTACTCATAGCAGATTGAGTTTGCGCTAATTGAGCAGATAGCTGTTTGTGCGTTGCTTGGAGGCGTGCAATTTCTTGTCTTAAGGCTTGTTCCTGCTGTTGCAATTGAGACAAGTTGGATGGTTTTGCCAGTGGAATGAGCGGCGTTTCCGCTGGAGTTTCTCTTGCAGAATTTGGCGCTACTAACTCTTGCAAAAACTCATCTTCTGCTTCTTCGGATGGCGAGGCAAAAAAGTTAAAGTTTTCTAAATCTAAGTCCGTATCTGTATCTTTATCTGTATTAGATTCAGATTGAGATTCATCTAGTAAATTTATTTCTTCTAATTTCCCATTTGGCGCATCCATTGAGAAGTTTAGAGGTTTGTCTTGTTCCTCTGAATCTTCCCAAGGTTGATTATCTGGCTTTGGTGTTTGGGATTCATCTGAAGTCATAATCAGTTATCAGTTATCAGTTATCAGTTATCAGTTATCAATTATCAGTGACTAGTGACTGGTGACTAGTGACTAGAATTGCTTCCTCGTCCCCCTTGTCCCCCTTGTCCCCCTTCGCCTCCTAATCCCACGACCGAAGGGAGTGGGGAAGAGCGAGTTCCCCCTTGTCCCCCTTGTCTCCCTTGTCCCACTCAGCTCTCTTCACCCCTGCTCCCTGCCCCCTTGCTCTCTAGTCTTGGACAGCGTTGCTCTAAACAAGTTTGTAGCATTTTGGGGTCAAAGAGAATGGGCAAAAAGTGAATGCTTTTCACTTCTCGAAAGTAGAACAGGATCGGCACTTGATGCCAAAAAATTTCCCAATGTTGCCATTCTTGATAGGGAAAGTGCCGGATGATGGTTTCTCCTCTGTAGATATCTAAGGCAGTATCAGTGAATTGTAGCCGTAGGGTTGTAGCTTGAAACATCAGAAACAAACCAAATAAGGCAATTATGCCACCTACCCAGGCTGAAACGAGTATTAGAGGAATTGCCCCTAAGACTATGAATAAAGGCAGCTTGTAGCTGGGAGCAAGCTGAACGGTTGATGTTACAGATGGGGAAGTCGTCACTGTTTTTGTCCTGCCTGAACAATAGACTCTAACACTCTTATTTTAAGGTTCAGCCGGGAGTCGGGAGTCGGGAGTCGGGAGTGGGTAATTGGTAGTTGCACTTGAAGCTTCTCTGCGCGTGCGCTCCCTGCTTACAACGTCGAGCGCCCCAAGCCTTGAAACATGACCCAAGATAAGAAAAAGTTCATGATGAAGATTGATAGTAACGCCGTGACTACAGCAGCTGTGGTTGATTGTCCGACTCCCTTGGCTCCCCCTGTGGTTGTCAAACCCCAACTGCATCCAATAATTGCGATCGTTGCTCCGAAAACAGCACCTTTGATTAAAGCACTAGTAACATCCCAGACATCTAAGAAATTGCGGGCTGAATCAATAAATACGCTCTGAGATAGGCGATACAAGTTGGTTGCTATCACCAAGCCGCCAATCATACCTGTAATTGCAGATAATAGGGTCAAAATTGGCAGCATGACGCAGCAGGCTAACACGCGCGGAATGACAAGATAATCAATTGGATCGGTTTTGAGCATATAAAGAGCGTCAATCTGCTCTGTGACGCGCATCGTGCCAATTTCCGCCGCAAATGCAGAACCAACTCGCCCCGCGAGAACTACAGCTGTCAATACAGGTGCGAGTTCCCGAGTTAAGGCAAGAGCTAAGACCCCGCCAACTGTTGTTCCTGCTCCAAATCGAATAAATTCCCGTGCTACTTGAATCGTAAAAACTGCGCCGACAAAAACTGCTGTGATGAGGGCGATTAGCAATGAGTCCGGTCCCACTGCTGCCATCTGTTCTACAGTATTTCGGCGATGAATCCTACCTTGGAGCAAGTGAATTAGGACTTGCCCACCTAGTAAAATTGCTGCCAGCAATCGCTGACTCCATACTCCCAGGAAAGAACTTGGTCTGACTTCGCTCAATTTTCCTCTGCTCGATAAACTCTGTGTCCAGAATAACTAAGTTCAGAATCACTAGGTGCAAAATAACTTAAGTTAGGATCGCTAGCTTTCACTCTAGCAATAGATAGATTTTTGCCTTATTGTGTCGTTCGATCGCGCCGTCTTGTCAAGGTTCGCTTCGTCAATGTTTACCAATTGTTAAGTGAATCTGAGAAATTTGCCGATTAACTCAAGTTGGAAGCCGTTGTTAGGGGTGGATGCTGCGATCGCCTACCGTGTCTTACTTATCTAGCAATAAAAATACGTTACAGTCTCGCCACGCTCCGCCAGAAAAATTTAATCTAATTCCCCGATCGTTAATATCGCTTTGAAGTTGTAGACAAAACTTTTAACGATCGCTTAAGATTTTTGAAATTTGCGGCAACGGTAGGCGATCGCTCTTATTGTAGAAAGTGGCACTCGTATCGGATTTTTATTGTCAACCGATTGACCAGAGTACGCTTCATGAGCATTCTGCCTAACTTTCTCCGTTCTCTATTACTGACAATTATTCTGAGCTTTGTCGTCCCCACATTTCTAATTGGTGGGGGTTTAGCAAGCGTGTCTCTGCTGAAGTACGTTCCTGGCTTGCAAGGAATCGGTCAGGCAATTGCTTCTGCTATGCAACAGTTCTTAGCTACGTTTGGCAGTGGTAGTGCTGGGCGAGGGCTGTGTATCATCGGTATGACTTGTAGTTTAGTCGGAGCGCTGTTCGATACATATGCATTCTACCGCTATCAAAATCTGCGGGGCGACTGATAACTGATAATTGATAACTGATTAAAATAGCAAACCCGCCTCGGTTAATTGATTTTGGAGGCGGGTTATTCAGAGAGTTTGGATTTAGTTAAAAGCAGCAAAAACTAGATGAACTCAAATAGGGTGGACAAATTCGCAATTTACCTGACAATCAAACTTGGCTTGTATTTGTCGTCGCTCAATCGGGATTCTTCAGTAAACCGGACACCTCCTTTTATTTGCGAGAAAGTAGAAATATTTAGGCAAGAACGTTTCTTTCACTCAACGTTTCTTCTACTACAAGTGAGGTATTGTCAAGTTCAGGTACTTTGCGATAGGACTAGAGCGGGAGGCACAGGCTCTAATCTCTAGAGTTTTTTCTCTTAAGAATCTCCTTTTGTGCCTTCATTTAAAGTAGCATGGCTTTCTTCGGGCAGAGCTTGCTAATTTATTAAAGTTTATGAGGTTTCATCGGTTGTAATAATTGCTAAAAACTGTTTACAAACAAGTTATCGATCGCCAATCGCCGTTTCTGGTCCAACCATAGAAATATAGGGTTCGAGTAAATAACGGCAAGCTGCTTGTTGTGTTGCTTCAGCGCTCACTTGGGCAATTTCTTGTTGAAAGGAGCGATCGAATTCAATTCCCAACCCTAAAATTTCATACCAACCATATACTTGAGCAATTTGTCCGTTCGTTTGTTTGCCAAGGGCATATTGACCGAGAAGCTTATTTTTGGCTGTTTGTAAATCTTCCGTGCTGAGTTGTGCTCGACAGAGTAATTCTACTTCCGTTTGTAGGCGATCGCGGGCGATCGCGGTATTTTCTGGCGCAGTCCCGATGTAGGCGACAAACGTAGCGGGTGACATGCGCGTGGGGTAAAATGCCGAAACTTCGTAAGCTAAACCCAACTTTTCGCGCAGTTCGACAAACAAGCGGCTAGATAACCCGTTACCTAAATGGGTTGACAGCAGTTTTAAAGCTGGATAGTCTGATTGATGGACGGAAGGAGCTAAGTAGCCCAGCATGATAATTGATTGCTGGGTCGGCTGAGCAATCTTGAGCTGCTGAGGTGCGGGAGTCAGGCTGGGTAACTGCAATGGTGGTATGGGCGATCGCGGCGCTTCCCAGTCGCCAAAAACTTTTTCGATTTGGGCGATCGCGGTATCGGCTGTAATTCGACCTGCTAAGCTAATGACAACATTATCGGGACGAAAATAAGTCTGGTGATATTGTTGTAAGTCAGTTCGCTCGATTTTAGCTACCGTTTCTTCCCATCCCAAACCAGAAGAAGCATAGGGATGATTTTGGTAAATTGCTTGTCGGAGTTGGTCAAAAGCAATTGTAAATGGCTGTTCTTGTTGGGAACGAATGTGTTGGATTGTCAGCCGTCGTTCGAGTTCCACTTCAGCAGCAGGAAATGAGGGCGATCGCAACAGTTCCCCTGCTAATGCCAAGATTTCGGGAAAATCTGCCGAAACAGTTTTCATGCTCAACAGAAAATAATCTGAGGCTGCATCCACGCTCAAGCTTGCGCCAACGGACTCTACCCGTTCGGCAATTTCCATCGAGGATAGTTCTGTGGTTCCCTTTGTCATCACCGCAGATAGCAAATGCGCTAACCCAGCTTGCTGTTGTGGTTCCCAGCAACTCCCTGCTTTGAGAAAAATACGGGTAGCAACAATGTCTGCGGCTGGGTTTTCGATCGCCAGCACAACCATGCCATTAGGTAAAACTGTGCGATGGATCTGTTGAGTTGGTAAAGAGGTTGTCACGGGAAATCAGTTATCAGTTATCAGTTATCAGTTATCAGTAGAAACGTTACATGTAACGTCTGTGTAGGGAATTGGTAGTTGGTAGTTGGTAGTTGGTAATGGGTAATTGGTGAAAGGCGCTCTTGCGCTCTTGCGAGAGGCAGTTTTTCCCAAGCGCGACCTTGCGCAATCTTGCGCTCCGCGACTCTCTCTTCTCCCCCCTGCACACCTGCACACAAAGCTACCCTGCTTCCTTGTCCCTACTCCCTAGACTAACAAGGTTTGACGACTGTTACCGCGTAGGAATAGGGAGAAAGGTATTGTTGAGCAATTTGTTGGAGTTCGACGGAATCGAAGGATTTGATTTGCTGGGGATAAGTTGTGGCTAACTCGGGTTCGCCTAGAGTTTGATAGTAACCATACAACCCTGCCAGTTGTTCTGGTGTTTCGGTGGAAAAAGCATAGTCGTTACACAGAACTCGCTGAGCGCGCGCGAGTTCTTCCGGGGCGATCGCAGTTGTCTGTAACTGTTCTAAATGGGCGCAAATTAATTCTTCTACTCTTTCTAAATGTTGCGGTTCTAACCAAACACTAATGGTAAATAAACTAGCATCTTGCAGTAGGGAAAACTGGCTGCTGATTGCTTGGACTAATTGTTTATCTTCCCTGAGAGTGCGGATTAAGCGGGAAGAACGTCCCGCGCCCAATATAACTGAAATCAGATCTAAACCATAAGCACTGCGCCATTGGTCGATACCTGGTGCGATCCAAGCCATAAGTAGCCGTGCTTGTTCCAGTCTTGGTAAATATAATTCCTGGCGGCGAATTCCGGCTAGCAGCGGTTTTTTGACTACCTCTACAGGTGGTAATTCTACCCGTGATAAAAATCGGTCGAAACTGAGGTTGACGATTTCAATCGCTCGTTCTGTTTCGATTCCACCTGCGATCGCTACCGTCATATTTTCGGGTTGGTAATGAGCGCGATGAAAGCACCGCATTGCCTCTGGTGAGTGCTGCATTAACTCTATTTCCGTACCCAGAACCGATCGCCCGTAGGGATGCTGTTGGTAGATACTTTCACTCAGGGTTTGAAATCCAATCCAGTCTGGATCGTCGTAACAAGCATGAATTTCTTCTAAGACAACTTCCCGTTCTCGATCGAATTCGTCTTCTGGAATAGCAGCATTTAACAACAATTCTGCCAAGTACGGCAGCGTATCTTCCCAGTAAGGAGCGGCAGTTGTTAAATAAAAGTGAGCGTAGTCGTGGCTAGTAGCAGCATTTGTCATTCCACCTCTGTTTTCCACGACGCGATCGAACACTCCTGGCGGGATCGTCTCCGTCCCTTTAAATATCATGTGTTCCAGAAAGTGAGCCATCCCGTACCATGCTTCCGGCTCTGCGATCGCACCTGCCCGCAACCAAACATCTGTGACTACCACTGTAGTTGCAGGAAGGTATTGATGTATGAGAGTTAAACCAGAATCTAATTGAAGAATGGTCGGCGAGTGACTCGGTGCTATCAATAGAGGCGACAAACGCTTAAGCCCAAATTAAGACTACATTAAGTTTATTTATATTACTGTTAGCACAAATAATGAATTGCATAAATTGATACAAAAATTTATTGGTAATGGGTAATTGGTGAGTGGCTAGTGGAACTAGTGGAACTAGTGGCTGGACTCTTTTCTAGTCACCACTCACCAGTCACTAGTCACTGATAACTGACCAAAATCAAAAACTCCTTCAGCTATTAGCCAAAGGAGTTCATGCTTGTAAGTTCACCGCAACGCCGTCTTACCTCAGTTTTGACCTGGAAAATCCAGGTGGGAATCGATTAGCTGAACTTAAAGTTTCCGAGTACTTGCTCGGTCTACTGCCGTTAGCAATTTTGACTCCCTTAAATGTTTAAGCATAGATCAAAAACATTATTGGCAGTCACCAACGCCGCAGTTGAACTCCAACTATTATAACTTTTTAGTGAGAATCGACAAGCACGCGGGAGTCGGGAGTCGGGAAGAGGAGTCGGGAAGAGGGGGACAAGGGGGACAAGGGGACAAGGGGGACAAGGGGGACAAGGGGGAACTCGGGGACCCCACGACCGAAGGGAGTGGGGATTAGGGGGCGAAGGGGGACAAGGGGGACAAGGGGGACAAGGGGGACAAGGGGGAACTCGGGACCCCACGACCGAAGGGAGTGGGGATTAGGGGGCGAAGGGGGACAAGGGGGACAAGGGGGACAAGGGGACAAGGGGGAACTCGGGGACCCCACGACCGAAGGGAGTGGGGATTAGGGGGCGAAGGGGGACAAGGGGGACAAGGGGGACAAGGGGGACAAGGGGGAACTCGGGGACCCCACGACTGAAGGGAGTGGGGATTAGGGGGCGAAGGGGGACAAGGGGGACAAGGGGGACAAGGAAGCAACTACCAACTACCCATTACCCATTACCCATTACCCATTACCCATTACCCCACTTACCACTGGTCACTGATAACTGCTGACTGAATACCAAATGGATTCAATCTGTTGGGCGATCGCCTCTGCTTTGTGACGGTTGCGATCGTCTAATAATACGGTGACGTGTCCTAGCTTGCGTCCTGGGCGAGATGCAGTTTTGCCGTACCAGCGAAGGTATGCTTGAGGAATTTGGGCGATTTGTTGGCGTTGGGCGAGATAGTCGCGCCCAGAAGAAGTTTCATAGCCTAATAAATTTACCATCAACGCCCCAGCACTACGGAGGGTAGGATTTCCCAATGGTAAGCCGCAGATAGCGCGAAGATGTTGTTCAAATTGCGAGACTTCACAAGCATCTAGGGTAAAATGTCCAGAATTATGCGTGCGGGGAGCAATTTCATTGACCAATACCTTACCTTCTGAGGTGAGGAATAATTCGATCCCAAATATACCAACAGCTTGTAGACTTTCTAAAAACGTGCGGGCGATCGCTTCGATGTCTTGAACTAATTCTGCACTAAGATCCGCAGGGGCAAATACCCGCCGACAAACTTGCTCTTGCTGCTGCGTCTCGACAATGGGATAAATTGCTATCTCACCTGTAACGGAACGAGCGGCGATAACTGCCAATTCGCGATCGAAAGGGATAAATTCTTCTAATAGATACTGAGACTGTTTCTCTGGATGTCGAGATGCAGATAGTTTTTCTTGTAAAGTCTCCGCATCCTTAATAATAAAAGTCCCTTGTCCGTCATATCCGTGACGACGAGCTTTGAGTACGACAGGAAACTTTTGTAGGGGAGCATAGCTATGCTCCCCTACATTTGATTCTTCTAAAGCGATAAACTTGGGGACAGGTAAACCAATTTGCTGTAAATAGCAACGTTGCTCGTATTTATCGAGAATGTGAGATAAGACATTTAGCCCAGGACGAAAGCAGGCTCCTTGCTCGACTAAAGTTGATAAAGCGGTTATGTTGACGAATTCATTTTCAAAAGTCACGATCTCGCAATCTTCAGCTAGGACTTTTGTTGCTTCGGCATCGTCGATCGCGGCGATAATTGTTTCTGTGGCGATCGCTACTGCTGGATCGCTCTTATTTGGTGTTTGTACTACCAGTTCGATCCCTAACTTCTTGGCTCCATCAGCCATCATCCAGGCTAACTGTCCGCCACCAATAACACCGACACGCTTCATTGACACCCCAAAGATTCGCGAGTTGCAATACCTGTTTTTGAGTTAATTCCACTTGCTCGTTGGCACAATTCTTTCACCTGCGCCCCGTCTAAAATCGCGTCGCTAAAATCTGCACCTGTAATATCAACACCAGTAAAGATAGTACGGAGTAAAAGGGCTTCTTGCAATACAGCATCGCTCAGATCGGCTCCAGTCATTTTCACCTGGTCGACCATAGCAATACTCAAATCTGCACCGTGCAAGTTTGCCTGTGTCATCACTGAAGCACTCATAATTGCCCCGCGCAAGTCAGCATCAGTAAAATTAACCTGCTCCATATTGGCATTAGAAAACTCTGCGGCTCTTAAAATTTGTCTCGAAAAGTCTTTACCTGTCAGCTCTGCATTGCTGTAGGAGAGCGGCGGCGGATAATCTAAAGCTTGGGCAGGTAAAGCCCAAATCACGAATAGAGCGATCGCGATACATAATCCTGCCAGTTGCCGCAAAAATACCATGTGAGATCTCAATGCTACTCTTTTCAGCTTATCGCATTCAATCTGAAAGACAGAGGGTAGAGAACAGAGGGCAGAAGCCACAACCCATACTCTCCAGCCAATTGCCTAAAATTAGCAGCTAGAGAGTGGCAGATTTATAACAGACAAACACCACTGTGGTATGTATTAAATAAGGAAGAATATCATCTTGTCATTTCAGTAGAAACTACCATGATACATTTCCTGTTGACTTGGCTCGTGACCGCAGTTTCCTTACTAATTACGGCAAACATTGTCAATGGCTTTATAGTCACGAACTTTACCGCAGCTTTAATTGCAGCAGTTGTTATTGGTTTAGTTAATGCTGTCATCAGACCGATTTTGATCGTGTTAACTCTACCACTCACAATCTTGACTTTAGGATTATTTCTATTTGTCGTCAATGGGATAAGCATTTGGATTGCCAGCGTTTTGTCACCTGGTTTTACTGTCGCGGGATTGTTACCAGGTTTGCTAGGCTCAATTGTATTGACGTTAGTTGCAGGCATTATTAATTTTGTAGTTGAGCGAGTTGTCCAGAGCTAGATTGCAGAATTTTGAAGTAAAAAACTGAGAATCATCGCTCGAATAACTTCCTTCAAAATTGCTCTCAAATACAAGAAAAATCTCCAGCATTATACAGATATTTTCGCATTGAAGTTTGAAACTTTAGTTACTCAATTTACCTGAAACCCTGAGAATTTTCCTACATGCCTCACAAAATCCTTGTCCTTCACTTGCTTTTGTAATATAAGCAGGCTGGTAGCTTAAATGATTTGCATACTCAAGCGCATTTGCAACTCCGACAGAAAAGGGAAAATACTGAGGATTAAATAAACTCTCATCATTAGGACTATCACCAACAGTTAACACCTGTTCTGGCAGACATTGAAAGTAATCTTGTAAAACCTGCATTAAGCCAGTTGCTTTATCTTGATTGAGTCGCTTAATATGACATTGAACGTTGCTGTAAGTAAAGCCCAAACCTAATTCCTGACAAAGACTACTGAGTCGCTCTAATTGTTCTGCACTTAATCCTCGTACATCAAAAGTCCAATCAGTAATCCGAAAGCAATTGTCGCTGGACTCGCAAATTTGAGGAAAAGATTGTTGGAGTTTTTGAAAAACTGCTGCTAATTCTTGTCGATGTTCTAATCTATTAGAAATGGATGTAAGCGCGATTGCCTCTTCATTTTTTGTTGGATAAAACAAACCACCATTTTCCGCGATCGCTCCAGCAATTGGTAAATAATTGACTAATCCACTCACCCATCCAGCCGAACGTCCAGTCACAATCAAAACTTGGAGATCCGATACAGCCAACTTTTCAAACATCAGCAATAAATCTGACGTAAACTTCCCTTTTTGCGTCAGAGTTCCATCCATATCAGTAGCAATTATTTTAATATTTCTGAGAAAATTGCTATCGATTTGTTCGAGCGGAGTAAATCTCATAATCAACCAATATTTTAAACATCTTAGTATTCTAAAAAATCGTCATTTAAAAACACATAAACCCTCCTCTTAACTTCTCTTAACCTTAACTTTCTCCACAAAAACACTTCGCGTCTTTGCGGCTTTGCGCGACATAAAAATCTTTTTCTTGACTCATTCGCGAATTCTGCCAACAGAGGGAGGTAATAAAACACGAATAGCCAAGTAATAGATACTAGTGATAGTTTACTTTCGGTATGGCTCCAATAGCACTGATTACAGGCGCATCCCAAGGAATCGGCGAAGCAACTGCTTTGCTTTTTGCCAGCAAAGGTTACGATCTCGTGCTGGCTGCGCGACATAGAGATCGCCTCGCGGTTGTAGCAGAGGATATCCAAAAACTAGATCGCCAAGCCTTGGTAGTCCCTACAGATGTTAGAGATCCAGACCAAGTAAAAAATCTGATCGACAAAGCACTAGAACATTATGGCGCGATTGATGTCCTGATCAACAATGCCGGAATATACGTCTCAGGTCCGGTAGAAAGCTTTTCCCTAGAAGAGTGGCATCATACAATCGATACCAACCTCTGCGGCTACGTTCATACAATCCACAGCGTTTTACCGCACATGCTGGCACGTAGACAAGGCGCGATCGTCAATATCAGTTCAATTGGGGGTAAAGTACCAATTCCTTACCTAGCTCCCTACACTGCCACTAAATTCGGCGTTGCTGGCATGACAGCAGCCATGCATTCAGAACTTAAGCCTAAAGGAATTCACGTCTGCGGCATTTATCCCAACATTATTAAAACCAGTTTTACAGAACGGGCAATTTTTACCGGTCATGATGAAGCAGATGCCCAATCGCGCCGACAACAGTTAGAAGAAATACTACATACCCCTTTTGTGGAAAAGCCGGAAGATGTAGCGAAAGCAATTTGGGATGGAGTTAAACACCAAAGGGCTGAAGTCGTGGTTGGTTCTGCAAATTTCGCTCAAGCTGCATATAATGTGTTCCCTGGGTTCGTGCAATGGTTGTCTCGGCAAACATTTAAAAGGTAAGTCGTAAGTTATTTTTCTTTCATTTTCTGCTTGAAAAATTCGTACATTTCTGGCAATCGCTTGTAAATAGCCGAGTTTTTGAGATAAATTTTGTGGGGAACAGCAGGATAACCAGAAACAATATCTTTCGGTTTAACGTTGTGATAAATTCCGGTTTTAGCCGAAGCGATCGCCCCATCTCCCATTTTGACTTCATTGGCAATTCCCACTTGTCCGCCGAGAATCACGCCATTTCCAAGTTCCACTCCTCCCGCCAAGCCAACTTGCGCCGCCATTGCACAGTTAGCACCAATTTTACAACCGTGACCGACATGTACCAAATTATCGAGTTTGGTATTGCGACCGATGCGGGTTTCTCCTACAGCAGGACGATCGATCGTGCTGTTACATCCTACTTCTACACCATCTTCTAACACCACAAAGCCAGACTGTTCCATTTTGAACCAACCAGTTGCCGTAGGCACGAAGCCAAATCCTTCTGCACCAATGACAACGCCGCTATGGATCGTGCAATCAGCGCCAATCCGACTGCGTTCTTGGATTGTACAGTTAGCGTGTAACACCGTGCGATCGCCAATTTCTACATCTGGATAAATCACGACATTAGGATGAATACAAACGCGATCGCCAATTTTTCCACCAGCTTCGATCGCAACATGCGCCCCAATTGCTACATCCGCACCTAACTGTACCGAAGGATGAATCACAGCCGTAGGATGAATCGCTGGTTTGGGACGATAGGGTTGATAGAACAATGCCAGCGTCTGAGCAAACATCAATCTGGGTTGAGACGTAGAGATCCACGCAACTCCCCGTTGTTGCGCTCGCTCCTTTAAAGTTTCATCTTGAGGCAAAATCAAGGCGCTAGCGCCAGTTTCATGAATGTAAGCAGCAAATTTGTCTCCATCAATGTAGCTGATATTTTCAGCCGTTGCTCGATCGACTGCGGCTACACCCGTAATTTCTGGATCGCAGTCTGGGTTAGCAGCAAGGCTGTTATTGCTAGCCGCCTCACCCAATTTGCTGACAATTTCGCTAAATTTCATGTTCGCTTCATCCTCAGAACGCTTGCACGGCTCGTTAGGGCGAGTTTACCTGAAATTCGTGTCAAGAGCCGATTTTTTTGGTGAACTCGCCCCTACATTTAATGCAATTACTGCGGTTCATGCAAGAAGTTTCATCATCAATCCTAATCAGAGAATAGCGAGTACTGAACTAATTCCGAATTCCGTTCACGCAGTGTAGCGGAGCGCGTCTATTCCGAATTCCGAATTCCCATCGCTTGTCCAGCCAACCACGCAGTTGTCCAGGCACTTTGAAAGTTGAAGCCTCCAGTTACGCCATCAATATCGAGGATTTCGCCAGCAAAGTAAAGCCCTGGGACGAGTTTACTTTGCATGGTTTTAAAGTCAACTTCTTTTAAGTTGACTCCGCCACAGGTAACAAACTCTTCTTTGAAAGCTCCTTTGCCTTGGATGAGGTATTCAGCTTGAGCAATTTCTTGGATCAGGCGATCGATCTCCTTATTAGAGATTCCCGCCCAGCGGTCTTCTGGCGCAATTCCCGCTCGTACAATTATGTATTGCCACAGACGGTGCGGCAACACATTCACGCCACGATAAGAAGCGATCGCTTTTTTTGGTTGGGCGGCTTTGACTGCTAAAATTTGCGATCGCAGCGTTTCCCGATCCAATTCTGGCAGCCAGTTAACCAATAATTTCGCTTGATAATGACAGTCATGCAATGCCCTTGCCCCCCACGCAGAAAGTTTGAGGACGGCGGGACCGCTTAAACCCCAATGGGTAATTAGCAACGCCCCCGTTTGGTCTAATTTTGTCTTGCTATCCGTCAGCAATCGTAGATGCACGGGGTTCATACTCACCCCTGCCAACTCTCGCAAACTCTTATCCAAAACATTAAAAGTAAACAAAGACGGGACTGGCGGCTCAATTTGATGTCCCAGCGATCGCGCTATGCGATAACCCGCCACATTACTACCCGTCGCTAATAGCAGGCGATCGCATTCTAGGACTTCACCAGATTTGAGTTCGACTTCAAATTTGGGGTAATGGGTAATGGGTAATGGGGAATTGGTAATGGGTAGTTGGTAGTTGTCCCCCTTGTCTCCCTTGTCTCCCTTGTCCCCTTGTCCCCTTGTCCCCTTGTCCCCTTGTCCTTCTTCCCGACTCCCGACATACGACACAGCAGCCACTGGCGCGTTATTCCTTATCTTCACGCCAGCTTTTGCAGCTGCATGGATCAGACATTCGATGATGGTTTCGGAATTATCGGTGATGGGAAACATCCGCCCGTCTGCTTCAGTTTTTAACTGTACGCCGCGACGAGTAAACCAATCGACAGTATCTTGACTTTGAAACCGAGTGAATGCACCCCGCAAGGCTTTCCCACCTCTAGGGTAATTTTGGACTAGTGCAGCTGGGTCGAAACAAGCATGGGTGACATTACAGCGTCCCCCGCCAGAAATCAATACTTTTGTCAATGGTTGACGACCAGCTTCTAGTAAAGTAACTTGCGTGTGGGGATGGTTTTCAGCACAGGCGATCGCGCTAAAAAAACCCGCCGCCCCACCGCCGATAACTATGACTTTCAATTGCAAGGTAGTTGGTAATTGGTAGTTGGTGAGTGGCTAGTGGCTGGTAGCTAGTAGCTGGATTCTTTATCTAGTCACTAGTCACTAGCCACTAGCCACTGATTTAATGTCCCAGCAATTTATCCCGCAAATGCTTGATGCGATCGCGATATTTTGCTGCCTCTTCAAATTCTAGATTTTTTGCTGCTTCTTTCATCTGTGCTTCCAGTTGGGTAATTAATTCTGGAATCTGTTCTAAGGGTAAATCGCTGGCTTGTTCGTAAACAGTTTCTAATTCTTGGGCGTTTAAACGACGCGACACGGCTAAGAAGGATAAAATCGCGTTACTCGATTTTTTCACGATCTGCTGGGGCGTAATCCCGTGCTTTTCGTTATATTCGATTTGAATTGCCCGTCGTCGTTCTGTTTCCGAGATCGCCTTTGCCATGCTATCTGTGAGGTTATCGGCGTACAAAATCGCCTGTCCCCGCACGTTTCTGGCTGCCCTACCGATAGTTTGAATTAGCGATCGCTCTGCCCGCAAGAATCCTTCTTTATCTGCGTCTAAAATTGCCACTAGCGAGACTTCGGGTAAGTCCAATCCTTCCCGCAACAGGTTCACTCCTACCAAGACATCAAAACTACCTTCGCGCAAATCTTGTAAAATCTCGATCCGTTCGATCGAATTAATCTCGGAGTGGAGGTATCGGACGCGAATCCCGTGGTCTTGAAGATATTCTGTCAGGTCTTCTGCCATTCGCTTTGTCAGGGTTGTTACCAGCGTCCGTTCGCGCCGATCCACCCGCTGTTTAATTTCACCTAAAAGATCGTCAATTTGCCCCTCGGTAGGACGGACGAAAATTTCTGGATCGACTACACCTGTAGGACGAATCACTTGTTCTACTACTCGTCCCTCTGAAACCTCTAATTCCCAATTCCCAGGAGTTGCGGAGACAAAGACGCACTGGTTCACCTTTGCCCAAAATTCTTCTGATTTTAACGGGCGGTTGTCAGCGGCGCTGGGTAGGCGGAAACCGTGATCGATCAAGACTAACTTACGGGCGCGATCGCCGTTGTACATCCCCCGAATTTGGGGTACGGTAACGTGAGACTCATCTACTACCAACAGCCAATCGTTCGGGAAATAATCGATCAAACACTCTGGCGGTTCCCCTGCTTGTCTTCCCGCTAGGTGACGGGAATAGTTTTCTACGCCATTACAGTAGCCGACTTCACGCAACATTTCTAAGTCATAGCGCGTCCGCTGGTCAATGCGTTGTGCTTCTAGTAACTTATTCTCTGCTTCTAATTCGGCTTTACGCTGTTTTAGTTCTGCCGCGATCGCTTCCAGTGCAAATTCTAACTGGTCTTCTGGAGTGACAAAGTGTCGCGCTGGGTAGATATTCAACGCTTCCAAACTCTGAAGGATTTCCCCCGTCACCGGATCGACATAACGAATTGCGTCGATCTCGTCCCCAAAGAATTCTACTCTCACGATCCGGTCTTCGTAAGCGGGTCCAATTTCTAATACATCACCCCGTACGCGAAATTTTCCCCGTCCCATTTCTACATCGTTGCGGTTGTACTGTACGGATGCTAAGCTGCGTAAAATTTCCCGCTGATTCACTTCCATTCCTACTTGTAAGGGAATCGAGGCGCGGAGGTATTCGGCTGGCATTCCCAAGCCGTAAATACAACTGATGGAAGCAACGACGATCGCGTCTCGCCGTTCAAAGAGCGATCGCGTGGCGGAGTGGCGTAGCATATCGATCTCGTCGTTGATCGAAGCGCTTTTTTCAATAAATGTATCGGTGACGGGGATGTAGGCTTCTGGTTGGTAGTAATCGTAGTAACTGACAAAGTACTCCACCGCATTGTTTGGGAAAAACTCTCTCAACTCGTTACAAAGTTGGGCAGCAAGGGTTTTATTATGAGCGAGTACCAGTGTTGGCTTGCCAATCTTTTCAATAACCGCAGCCATTGTAAACGTCTTACCCGTTCCCGTAGCTCCAAGTAAAGTTTGGTAACGATGTCCGGCTTGAATGGACTTTACAAGTTGAGCGATCGCCGACGGTTGATCGCCTGTAGGTGCAAACGGCGCTTGAAGGCTAAATTGCATCATGAAGAAGGGAGTAGTTATCAGTGACCAGTGACCGGTGACCAGTTATTAGTGATATCTTGCCAACAACTAACAACTAACAACGCTCAACTAACAACTAATGACCAATGACCTTCATTTATCTTAACATATTTAAGTTTTTCTATGTTTATTCCGTTAAGATACCTATAACTATATAATCTTTTTTAACGTTAAACTCAGATAGCAGTAATTAACCGATAAAAACCACTCGGAATTTTCTCTGGCTATTTGCTATTGCTCGATAGAAACTTAGAGGTTTGCGATTATGACTAATGCCAGTAATGCGAGAAAAAATGGTAACGGTTCCACCAGCCGCAGACCGCGTGCCAAGAGTACCGAGTCTAAGGCTGAGAATCAAGTGGTGACTGGCGAGATCGAAAGTTCGGCTTTGAGTGTATCCGCCGATGGTAAGCCACTGGCTGGTAGTGTTGTCAACGTGGCAGGACTGCGCCCGATCGCCGCAAGCAGTTTAGTGGTGCGAGAAGAAGTGAACATGCATGGGATTCGCCCCATCATGGCTACCGATTTTGATACATTCGACACTGTTAACATCTCTGGTATTCGCCCGATTGAGGCAAATCATTTAGAGATTGTGGATACAATCAACTCAGCTGGATTGCGTCCGATTATGGCAGACCAGTTCAAATACTCCAACATTATTCCCTTAATGGGCGATCGCCCCATTGCCGAAGATGCCTTTGATTTCTCCACCACTTATGTATCTTCTGGAATGCGTCCAATTGCTTCTAATGAAATCGACAACTATCCATATTTAATGGGTTATATCGATTAAGAAATCAAAATCTAATCGTGCCTTTATAAACCTAGTTGTTTAATACAGCTAGGTTTTTTTATCGGTCATTCGTCATTTGTCATTTGCGATAGTAATTCTTAACTTTTAACTTTTGACTTTTGACTTACTAAGCTTTATCTCTTTCTTTTTATAGAGAACTCGAATCAGTCTTGTGGCAGAAGGCTAAAACTATTATTTTCAGATAAATTGTTCAGTGTAGAGACAAAAGCTCTCTCAAGTTGGCACTCAACTTAGAAGCTAATTTGAATTCACAAGGAGAAATAGCATGAGCGCAGAAGATAGAGCAAAAGCTACTGCTAAAAATATTGAAGGAAAAGCCCAAGAAGCTTTAGGAAATATTACAGGCGATCCTGAAGATAAAGCAGAAGGCAAAGCCAAGCAAGCAGAAGGACAAACACGTCATGCTGCTGAAGACGTAAAAGATGAAGTGAAGAAGAACCTCTAATCAAACTTTAGAAAATCGGAAGGTAAAATAAGTGAGAGTGTGAAATTTTACCTTCCTCAATTTTTTCAAAAACGGAATTGACATCAATAATTTTAGGGAGGAAACGGAAGTGAATTTCATGCAGCACTTTCGTAGAATTGCGATCGTTCTTTCAGCCATTTTCTTACTGACAACAACAGTTGCTTGTAGTAGCAGCGTACAAGCAAAGCAACCCAACGCTAACGTACCAACAGTAAGCCGCAGCGCCGATTACGGACAAATTGCTCGTGGGAATACACCAGTCGGGCAAGACTTTGGGACTTGGGTAACTCGCACAGGCAAAGGACTGGTTCAAGACGCATATGTAAGAGACAACAATAAGCTAGGCGTAGTTATTACCCCGGATGTTCGTCCGAATGAAGTGAAGCCATTAGCGAAATCTTTGGCACAAGGGTTTCATAAAAACTTCCCTAACCAGGACTTGACAGTCTTAATGTACGCTCCTGACAAAAAACTGATTTTGACAGCACAATACGATGTGCAAACAAATCAGATTCAGTACAAATAGGGTCATTTTTTTGTCATTAGTCATTGGTCATTTGTCATTAGTTAAATGAACGATAACTGTAGGGGTGGGTTCACCCGAACTTCTTACTTATAAAAGTAGATATTAATAAACCCGCTCTCTTGATAAAACAGTTATTCAAACTAGCTGATGACAGGTGAACGGTTTAAAAAAAGGAGATTGGAATTATGACTAGCAGCGACAAATACAGAAGGGAAATCATGGGCGATCTAGCGCAAGGTAACACGGAAAACCTTGACGCATATCCCTCAAATAATCCAGAACAAGAGTACGAGAACTTTGACGATTTCGCTCAAAGATCGTCATACGATCAGCGCCGCCAAATGTTCGGTAACTCTTTACAGCACGAGCGCATTCCTCCAGCGCAAATGGAGCCAGAATTGCAAAAAGCGATCGCCCAAATTAAACCCAACGAACGGGATGATGTGGCGCGGGCTTTCTTCAAGCATTTAAGTAAGAAAGGACTACACGATCGTGATTTAGAAAGACAACTGGGACTCTCTACCCACAATCCCAACCGTATGAGTGCTGATGATGTGAGCAAATTGGCTGCTTATGCATATCACAACCATCCAGACATCTTCCAAGAAGTCATGGCGGAACAACCAGCTATTATCAAGTTCCTTAGCAATCCCCTAGTAGCAGCCGTATTGGGTATCGCTGCGGCTAAGTGGCTAGGTAGTCATCGGAAATAACATTTAGGCATAGAGATTGTATTGTGGTGCAATACATCATGTAGGGGCGCACGGCTGTGCGCCCCTACCACAACTTGTATCTCTACATAGGTGAAAGCGACATCTGAACTACTAGTTTTTCCCAGACTTTAATTGTCGATCGCAGAGGTTGAACTATGAATTGCATCACCCGGTCTACCGTAGAATGAAACATTCTTAATCTGTGTTTGTTACACTCATATCCTGCTCGTTCGCTGCGATCGCGAAAAATATAAATGTCTTTCCCATCAGAATATAGACATTCATATTCTGGGTTCTCATCAAAATTTGAATAATATTTTATACACGTACAAGCTTTATCAATTTTGCCTACAGATAGTCTAAATATTAGCCTTATTGTATTTTTGACATAAGCTATATAATGATTGAGAATGCGGTTGAGATTCTGTCGCTCTTGGGGGAAAGATTTCACCTTTTCGTGTAAAAGCAATAGATGTAAATTTGCTGCGAGTGTAAAAGCTCCCAATCCTAGTAGCCCTAAACTTTGTGCTTGTTGAACTAAATCTTTAAGTGCCTCATTTAAATCGCTTTGTAGAGATATTTCACAGCAATTTGCTATAGATGAAAACGCTTGAATAAAATAGTTATCGAGTAGTTCTTTCAGTAGCTCGGTTTGGGCTTCAAGTGTTGCGATCGCCTCCAAATCTGCTGGCTGTCTGACAATCGTACTAATATCATTAATAGTATTGTTTGTAAGTTTTTGATAATCTAGTTCTTGAAAGATAAACTGAAGCTGCTTCAAATCCTTTTGTTCTTCTACCAAAGCATCTGTAGTTTTCTCTAGAACCGATTGCCATGTAATTGCGAAAACATCAGTGGAATGAGGCTCGGAAGAACTATGCTCGCCAAAGTAAGTAGAGCGATCGCTTGGCGTAACGTTGGCAAAATCTGGCGGTGGCATTTTACTAACTTCTACTTCCAGAGGATCGCCAATAGACACGATCTTGACATCTTGCATGATGTCTCCAACCAACTGTCGCTGCTTAGGACTGAGTTTTTGCCAACTACTACCCCAAAGCTTAGCAACTTTCTGATTTTGGATGTCGCGCTCGTTTCCTGAGGTCATAAGAAAACTCATAAGTCAAAATGTATAGAAGCAGCTTAGTCAAGTTAAACGGCGTTGCGCTCGACTATTACAATTTTTGAGAGGTAAGTCAACTCGATCTGTCAGAATTCTTCCAATCGGAGCGTTTGTGTTGGTTAAACTTTGCTGTTAAGCTAGTTGACATTAGAAGGAATGCAACTAAGCAATAAAATAACTCTGAAAAATTCAAAGTTTACAGCTATGAGAATAGATATGCTTAAAGTAGTATATCTACTGAGGTAAAAAATGACTGTACGATAGCGGACGTAGACTCGCACAATCTCAACAGTGAATGAAGCGGCGAATTGATTGGGATTGCGTGTTAAATATTGTGTGTTAAACGTATCAAGCGATCGAACTCATTTTTGACGACTTTGTAACACTCACAGGCACTAGATTGCAGCAGTTGGCGATCGACTATAGCAATTTTGCCCCGAGAATATCGAATCATTCCCGCTTGTTGTAAAGCTGTAGCCGCTACAGTCACTCCAGAACGGCGGATACCTAACATTTGAGCGATAAATTCTTGAGTCAGTAACAATTGCTCGGACTCAATTCGATCTTCAATTGATAGCAACCACCGCGCCAAGCGCTGCTCTACAGTGTGGCGGCTGTTACAAGCAGCTGTTTGAGCTACTTGAGTAAACAAAGCTTGGGTATAGAGCAGTATGAGCCGGTGTAGCACTCCGTGGCGATCGAATTCGGCTTTGAGGCGATCGGCTGTTATTCCGATCGCCTCACCAGGAATCTGCACGATCGCCTGAGTTGTGACGCTGCCACCTCCCCAGCAGACTGGTAAACCCACCATACCATCTCTTCCCACTACACCAACTTCTATTGTCGCTCCGTCCTCCATCAGCGATACCATAGACACTAAAGCCTGAGTGGGAAAATAAACGTATTCGATTAGCTCGTTAATTTCATGCAAAATCTGCCGATGAGATAAGCAGACAACTTCTAAGTGAGGTTGTAGGCGTTGGTATTCCTCCGTTGGTAAAGCAGCCAGCAAGTGATTTTTGCGATAAAGCTCGTTAGCTTCAGAATCCGACACGTAAAGCTTCCTCCATCGATTTAATTGAAAATAATTGGGGTTTAACCTGCTTCGATCGCGCAAGATAAGTTTTGACATCACTCCAGCATTAGTTTCGAGGATGTCGGTACTGTCATCTATCGAGCGTCGCAGGAAAATTAAAATGAGGGGAAAATCAAAATATTTGAGCTATTTACTACTAGCTTGCTTCTACCAAGAAATAGCATTGACATAGTAGCCAATATCGAATATGAAGAATGAAGATCTCGTATTGAATTGGAGCGATAAATCGATAATATTTTGACTTCATGCAATTGGAGTTACAGGCATAGCTCAGCTTTTCACTTCAAAATCGTACACAAAGCTGACAAAAACCAAAGTACGATAACGTACATACACGGCTTGTTATACTAATTTTGTAGGTATTCTTAAGTAGGAGTTAAGATTTACTTCTCGGTGAGAAATATAATGAGGAAAAACACTGCCCTGTCCTGTGCCATACCTTTTCCTGATAAAAAACACATGGCTAAGGACATCTGCCAATGAGTGGATCTGAACTCGATCGAAAAGTTAATCAAAAGGATCTAAACAATCGCTTACTATCTGCTTTATCTCAAGAAGCCTATTGCAGCCTCCAATCTCATCTCGAAATTGTTTCTTTGGCATTCAAGCAGGTTTTGTTTCAGCCACAAGAGCGAATACCTTATGTCTATTTTCCAACGAGTTGTTTAGTTTCCCTCTTAACCGTTATGACAGACGGTACTGCCGTAGAGGTAGGTGTTGTAGGTAACGATGGCATGGCAGGGATTCCCTTATTTTTGGGAACCGACATATCTAACTTTAAGGCGATCGTTCAAATTCCAGGGGAAGCAATACGGCTGAGAGCCGATGTCTTCAAGCAAGCGATCGCTCAAGTCGATACTCTATCGCTCTGGATACAACGGTATATCAATCTGCTCCTAATCCAAATTGCTCAAACATCTGCTTGTAACAGCCGCCATCCCGTCGAACAACGATGCTGTCGCTGGTTGCTGATGATGCACGATAGTGCCAGAGACGATAAATTTGAATTGACCCAAGAGTTTTTAGCTCAAATGCTTTGCGTGCGCCGCGCTAGCGTGACAGAGGTGGCATTAAAACTGCAAAAAATAGGGTTACTTCAATATAATCGCGGTAAGATGACAATTTGCGATCGCCAAGGTTTAGAGGCGACAGCGTGCGAGTGTTACGGTTTGCTACGAGCAGAACGCGATCGCTTGTTTGGCTGATCGTTCGCAGTTGCGATTCCATCCTAAACGATTAAAAAATAGAAGAAACCCGCACGGGCGGGTTTTCTTAACCTTAGTTTTCTTAACCTGAGCTTTGTTCAAATTCGTGCCAGCTCGTGTTAAATAGTTTTGCGATCGCTGAGTCTTAGGATCGGATGTTAAAACTATCTACTAATTACCACCAGATACGGTAGACTTATCGTGTACTGCGGGATCTTCTGGTTTCTGATGCCACTGACCATCTTCCCCTTGTTCGTATTCTTGGCTAACGCTGTTCCAAGCAACGTTCGTTGCAGCGTCTTCACTCATCCCATCTGACTGTGCGGCATTAAATGCGGCTAAAAAGATCTGCTGTCCGTGTTGGGGTAACTTTTCGGTAATTTCTGCCGGTAATTCTTCTACATTGTTGTAAGCCACGATCTATTTTCCCTTACTTTCATTATTAGTTCAATCCTAGATAGGAAATAGAGAGGCTTCCTCTTTCCACAAGCATAAATACAACAGCAGGTAGTTTTTTCAATCGAGTATTCTAAATTACCACACTAATTATCTAAAAGTATTTTTTCGATTGATAAAGCTTAAGCGAAAGAACAAGAGCTTTTCCAAGCGAGACGGAGTAAGGAACGATATTCTTTCTCGCTGACTGTGTAAGCCCCAAATCTTGCTAAGTGAGGGTTCATCATTTGAGCGTCGAAGAAAACAAAGTGGCGATCGCGCAATCTTTCAACTAACCTCACCATTGCGACTTTAGAAGCTTCGGGGATGTGATAAAACATTGACTCACCGATAAAAGCACCACCAATCGCAATTCCTAAAATTCCTCCTGCTAATTCATCTCCTTGCCAAGTTTCAAAACTATAAGCATAACCAGATTGATAGAGCAACCAGTAAATTTCTTTTAATTGAGAGGAAATCCAAGTTGTTTGGCGGTTAGCACATCCAGCTACCACAGCTTTGAAATCGCGATTAATGGCAACAGTAAAACGGTTAGAGTTTAAAACTCGCCGTAAAGACTTAGGATAATGAAATCTTTCATCCAAGGGAATGAAAGTGCGATCGCTGCAAGAATACCAACTCAAATTTTCACCTGTCTCGTCAGCCATCAGGAAATAGCCTTGGGCATATCCCTCTACGATTGCAGACACGTCATATTTGGTCATTGGTCATTGGTGAGTGGATAGTGAAAGCGTGGCTAGTGACAAGAATTGAGTCCAGCCACTAGCCACTAGTCACTAATAACTGATAACTGATACTTTTGATTCTGAACCGAAAATATAGAATAATATACTAAATTCTCTTACCCTAGCCCCAGCCCCTAGCTCCTCACCCCTAGCTCCTCACCCCTAGCTCCTCACCCCTAGTTATGGCTGAACCAATTCCGCCAGTCACATTGCCACCAGCTAAAGATCCTCTACAAGAGGGGGAATGGTTGCGAGCAGCCCTGCAACAATGGCTCGATACAGAATTTCTGCCAGAGCCAGCTAATCAACAAATATCTCGTCGCGCTGCTCAAATCTTCGTCCGGCAGCGAATGGAGGGAGAGAACGATCTAGGTTCACTAGCGATCGCGATCGTCACAGAAATGCAAGAATTTGATTTTTCTAAAAGCTTTTACAGCGAATTTGCTGTTGCTAATGCAGTCAGCGATCTGCTCCTAGATAGCTTGGGCATCGATCGCTGTTGCGGTCAATAAAACCTACCAGCTCGACTTAACGACTCCTGGTAATAGCCCTTCGTGCGCCCACTCTCTCAACACGTTCCGAGACAGCCCAAAGTCTCTGTAATACCCTCTAGGACGACCCGTAACCCAGCAACGATTGTGGAGGCGGGTGCGAGAGCTACTGCGGGGTAAGCGTTGAATTTGCCGATGGATTTCTAGTTTCTCGACTTGAGATTCGGCGTTGTGAAAATCCTCAAGTAATGCCTCACGTTTGTCAGCATACTTTGCAACTATCTTTTGGCGCTTTTTCTCGCGCTCGATCATGCTCTTTTTAGCCATAAATGCTGAAAGCTATTGTTCCCTAAAGACACCGTTTTCCATTGTATCTCATCAGTTATCAGTTATCAGTTATCAGTTATCAGTGGCTAGTGGCTAGTGGCTAGTGGGGTGTAGGGTGTGGAGATTGTAAATTTCTTTCTCCCTCAGCTGGGCGACTCTCCCCCAGTTCCCTTGTCTCCCCCCTCTCCCTTGTCTCCCTCACTCCTCACTCCTCACTCAAAACACTAGGGGGAGTCTCGTCTAATAACGGCAGATCGGCTGAGGGACACAAATCGGAGAGCAAACATGCCTGACATGCAGGATTGCGTGCTTTGCAAATAGCTCGTCCGTGATAAATAATCCGAATTGAAAAGTTTTCCCAGTCATCTGAGGGGAGCAACCGAATCAAATCGCGCTCGATGTGAATGGGATCTGTATTTTTCGTCAATCCTAAACGATAGCTCAAGCGTTTGACGTGGGTATCTACCGTGACTCCAGCATTAATCCCAAAGGCATGAGCCAGCACCACATTTGCCGTTTTTCGCGCCACTCCTGGCAAGCGTAAAAGCTGTTCCATGCTGGGAGGGACTTGTCCTCCATATTCCGCTACCAAGATCCGGCAGGCGGCTTGAATGTTCTTAGCTTTGTTGCGATAGAACCCTGTCGAACGGATGAGATTTTCAATCTCAACTGGTTCCGCCTTAGCTAGTGCTTCAGCATCGGGAAACTGCCCGAATAAAGCAGGTGTGACTAAGTTCACGCGCTCGTCCGTACACTGAGCTGAAAGTATAGTTGCAACCAGAAGCTGAACATGTGTTGCATAATTGAGCGTACAAGGGGCATTGGGGTACAGCCGCTTCAGGCGCACTAGAATTTCCAATGCCCGTTGTTTTTTCGATGCCCACTTCCGAGTTATGTTCACTGAAAGAACTTTTGCACCCAAGGTAGGTTAGCAGTATCGCGCACGATCAGGAAAATTCCCAATCCTAACAATAGCATTAGCCCTGTTTGCATTACGCCGTCTTGAATGCGAGTCGGTAGGGGCTTACCGCGCAGTCCTTCCACAAATAAGAACGCCAATTGACCACCATCTAGAGCTGGTAGAGGCAAGATGTTGATGATAGCAAGGTTGATGCTGATTAAAGCGGCAAATTGAAGTAAATTAGCTGGATTCGATTGGGCAATATTTGCGCCAAACTCTACAATTTTGACTGGTCCTGCAACTTGGTTGGCAGTTTGGCTGAAGTTACTAATCAGTTGGACGAATCCCTGACCCGTGAGAACGACAATTTTTTGGAATTCGTTTGCTCCCACGTTGAAAGCTTGCAGAATATTCGCAGCACGGCGAGTTTCTAGTTTACCGTTGGGGTTGAGTTGAACGCCGATCCGTCCTTGACCTTCAGGGCTGCGTTCTGGCGTAATAGTTAAATCTAGAGTTCGATCGCCCCGTTGAAGTTGTAGTTCTAAAGGTTGGTTGGGATGCGTTGCGATCGTCTGCTTGACGTATTCCAAAGTCCCGGGAACAGCCTCTAATCGCTTTCCCTCGATTGCTAAAATTACATCTCCTGGTTGAATGCCCGCCTTAGCAGCCACAGAACTCACATCTGTAGCCACCACAGGGACGAGTACCCCAGGTTCGGGGACGAATTTTTGCACGCCTACAGTTCCTACTTGAGTCACCAAAAGCAAGTAGGCAAAAATTAAGTTGGCAATTACCCCAGCACTAATGACAATTGCGCGATCGAGAATCGGGCGATTGCGCAAAAGATTGGGGTCATTAGGAGGAATCGTACTATCGGGATCGTCGTCAGGAAATCCCACGAAACCACCCAAGGGAAAAGCACGAACCGCGTATTCGGTTTCCGGTCCCTGATATTTCCACAAAATCGGTCCAAAGCCCAAGGAAAAACGATTGACATGAATACCCTGTGACCGTGCGGCTATAAAATGTCCTAGCTCGTGTACCAAAATTAAAACGGCTAAGACTGCGATCGCTGCCAAAACTGACATAGAATCAATTCTCGATAAATTTAGCTACATATTTCTTCATTGTAATGAGTGGTGCGTGGTAATTAGTGAATAGTGACTAGTGGCTAGTGGTTAGATTCTTCAAGACACTAGCCACTGATAACTGGTCACCGATCGCTGGTCACCGATCGCTGTTCCCTCACCTCTCCCCAATGACTTCTCGCCTTAAGTAAGGTTGCAACACCTCTGGTACTTTTACCGTGCCATCTGGCTGCTGGTAATTTTCTAAAATTGCTGCCATTGTCCGACCTACAGCTAAGCCAGAGCCGTTGAGAGTGTGGACGTACTGGGTTCCTTTTTTGCCTGCTTCCTTAAACCGAATGCTCCCCCTGCGAGCTTGAAAATCCATGCAATTAGAACAACTGGAGATTTCTCGATATTTTTCTGATGAGGGTAGCCATACTTCTAAGTCATAGGTTTTTGTAGACGAAAAGCCAAGATCGCCTGTACACAGTTCTAGAACTCTATAAGGCAGTTGTAATGCCTGTAAGATCGCTTCTGCGTCGTGCAATAGTTTTTGATGCTCTTGTTCCGAGGTGTCGGGATGGACGAATTTGTATAATTCGACTTTGTTAAATTGGTGTAGTCGAATCAGTCCCCGTGTATCTCTACCATAGCTACCAGCTTCGCGGCGAAAGCAAGGCGTATAAGCACAGTGATTAATTGGCAAATCTTCTGCTGCTAAAATTTCCCCTCGATAGAAATTAGTAATTGGAACTTCAGCTGTGGGACTGAGCCACAGATCGTCATTGGCGCACTTAAAGCTTTCTTCAGCAAATTTGGGTAGTTGACCGGAGGCTGTGAGGGATTGAGAATTAATCAAAAAGGGTGGGATAATTTCTACATAACCTGCGGCGGTTTGGCGATCGAGCATGAATTGAATTAACGCTCTTTCCAACTGCGCCCCAATACCAATTAAACTGACAAAACGGCTTTGAGCTATTTTTGTCGATCGCTCGAAATTGAGCAGACCTAGCTTTTCACCAATTTCCCAATGGGGCAGAATGTTCGCGTTTTGGGGCAGATACTCATCGCCCCAACGCCGCACTTCAATGTTTTCTGTTTCGTTTTTGCCAATCGGAGTAGAATCGCTTGGTAAGTTAGGAATTGTTAGCAAGAAAGTTTCGATTTGTTCTTTTAGCTCTCTTTCTTGCGGTTCGAGTTCGCTCAACCGAGTTTTGATCGTGTTGCCTTCTTCTCGCAAATCTTGCACTTCTGGAGAGTCAGGACTGCTACCAGATTTAATTTTTTGTCCGACGAGTTTACCAATTTCGTTACTACGGGCTTGGAGTTGCGATCGCGCTTGTTCTAAGTCCCGCTGTTGACGGTCTAACTCCAACAATGGTTGCAAGTCATAGTCGCCACGACGCTGCAACCGTTCTTGCACGGTTTGGGGATTTTCTCTAATTTGCTTAATATCCAGCACGGATCTGTTTAGCTTCTTCTAGTTCTGGTTACAACACTATCACGAGCGGTCATTGGTCATTGGTCATTTGTTGTTGGTTGACAGTTGTTGCTCCTGTGTTCCCAACTCCCGTACGGGCGGTTTGGAAACCCGCCCCTACCAACCTCCGTAGGGGCGGGTTTATCCCCAGAATTCTCTGTTCTAGTACAGGTACGTTCTAAAAACCCGCCCCTACACGACTTCCTTAACTCCGATTAATCCGATTGAGTAGCCATAAAGCGCTGGATAATCCCAGAAAGTGAGCAAAAATGGTGTTCGTGTTTGCTTGCACTGCTAATATGTCCAATCCGCCAATAATCCGATTGGGATCGAATATTCCGGTTGCGATCGCCTGGGGTGATATGGCTCTAGCAAATAGAGTCCCAATAATCGCATAAGCTCCAAACAGGCTCAAGAGCATTCCTACCAAGTTAACGACTAAAGCAAATTTGATCACTTGAATCGTATAAACTTTGCGCGGACGGTTAGCAGGATTAGATGACCGAAGTTGTCTGCCTAGTCTGGTGTATCGAAAAGCACAGTAGACGCTCATGCCAAGGGCAATCAAGCCGCAGACAGCGAGAAAAATACCAAATCCAGTCCCAGGATTGTTACTAGGACTACCAGTTCGCTGACTGAATACGGCAAATAGCAATAAAACTATGGCAGAAACAACACCCAAAACGATCTGCGACCAGAAGCCAATCCAACCAGTCAGCCGAAACTGGTTAGCAATGGATTCAAGCGATGCCGGAGGAGGCTTCGTACCCGACTTATCAAACATATTTATCTCCAGTTTGGATTTATTAAACAGATACTTATCACTCTTAAAATAGAATTCATAATTCGTAACTTGTAATAATTCTTACATCCAAAATCCTCAAACCCTACTCCACAGCCCTTCCTGTAAGAGATCTTGTCGCGTTAGGTCAGACAAGAAGCAAAAATGTAATGAATTTTGAATGAAGTTTAGCAGACAACTTATGGTTCTGCGTTTAAAATTGCCTCAACCGCATTCCGGTGCGATCGGCGAAGTTTTGCAGAGCGATCGCGGCTGAGTGTGAGAAACAAGGATTTCGTCAGAGATGATTGTCAAAAGTGCTGTTTTTTGTGATTTATGGATGAGAAGTAAACTAAAGCTATGAGAATTGAGGATATTTATCAGTTTTTCCAAAATCCTCCTCCGACCTATTTGAGCCAAGAACTTGCAGTATGTTACGTGCTGTCAGTTTTGTTAAAAGGAGAATCCTACGGCACGGAACTGATTCAAAAGCTGGAGAGCGAATACCCTAATTATCGCCTTTCCGATACAGTCCTATATAGCGCACTTAAGTTCCTGGAAGATGAAAAGGCAATTCTCGGCTACTGGAAGAAGGTTGAGGGAAGAGGGCGACCGCGACGGATGTATCAGATAAGCCCAGAATGGCAAGTACAGGCGCAGGAGTTATCTCGACTGTGGCAAGAGTATATTAGTAAGGTGGTACGCTAATGGCTGATCGATCGTGCAAAAATCGATTGTGAAAAAGTCGAACAGGCGCTGTTCAAACGCAAGATAGCTATGACTCCGATTCTCTCATCGACCCTACTGCTGACTTTATTGCTGTCAGTGGGGCTATTTTTCTTCATTCGAGCCTCTACTAAAGACCGAACGCAAACGCTCCATCTGGTGTCCGCACAGCCAGAAGCTTCGTTGATGGCGCAACTACAACAGTATTTGCGCTCGCGTTCCTACACTGTGTCCGAGGTGGATGCTGAGAAAAATTCTGTTACGTTTGAGGGAGTTATCCGACCGAGCTTGTTTCTAGCTGTGTTTCTCTCAATCCTTGCCACGGTGGGAATTCTTTGCCTGATCTTGGTTTGGTCGTTACTATTTCCAAACTGGACGGCGGCTTTCTCGCTCCTGATTTTGCTAGCTCCAACAGCAGGTATTTTCTATTGGAAAAAAGCAGCCAGGAAAGAACGGGTATCTCTTAAATTAGAGGCAAATACGGGCGATCGCATCTCGCCACAAAGCCTACTCACAGTCACCGCTCATCGGGATGAGTTAATTCAATTGCAGCGATCGCTGAATTTGAAGCCAGCAGAGTAAGGAGATCGAAATCTGGAATTCGCGTAGCCTTGCGTGTAGCAATATTTTAGGGGAAGTATATACTTCCCCTAAATTTCATCTTTGCTTTGCTAAACGCGACTCACTCGCATTTGACTAAAACGCTAATGATTTCAAAATCTCCAATACCTAACTTTTGGTTGTCATTTAGCTTCGGCAACGCCTTAGGCTACCTGTGTGCGGCAACGAGTTCCTTTTCAGGAGGATTTTCTAGTACCCGTAGACTAGGGAACAAGAAATGATTCTCTTCTACATACTGCGCCCCAAACAAACCTTTTTCTGCCCAGAAGTAGCGATCTGTAGTGTGCTCGTTTCGCTTAACCAGCAGCAATGCAGGCGGAGCAATTCCCTCCGCTTGAATAAACTTCCGAGCAGCAGTCACGGGTTTATCTTCGCCACTTTCAATGCTATATTGAGGCACATGCTCGAGGATGCGACGTCCTTCCTGGCGACGACGACTTTTGCGCTTGCGTCTTCTTGCCAACCTGTCTCCCTCCTTTTTTTAACCAGAAAATTGTATTTATATTTACAAAATCCGTCGTCAGTATATCGATTTGAGTTAGAAAAATCAACTTATGTTAAGCGTTTGCAACAAAAAACCCGCTAATGTTGAAAATATGATTAATAAAACGACACAAGCGATCGCAGTCAATTAAGATTCTTAATCCACTTACAATTCAGTTATCAGTTGTCAGTTATCAACGACTTGTGACTCGTGACTTGTCTTGCTCCCCCAGCTCTCTTCCCCCGACTCCCAAATTCTTGCCGTAGCCCTTCGTAATGCCTGCCAGTGCTGAGTTTATTTCATTGTGTCGCTCTCAAGTTGCCTTGCTAACCCAAGGAATGGGGGCGGCTTTGAGCGTGGTATATCTGACGGAAAGATTAGTAGAGGAAGGAACAGCACAGGAGAAGCTGATCCCTGTCGTAGCCTATCCAGAGTCAGCAGTGAGGTGGCAGGGACTAGAGTTAAATAGTGCAGCACTTCCTGCTACAACAAGTCGCCTTCAGCCACCGCGATTGCAAGCAAAAGCCACTGCAAAAAATATAGATACTGTATCTTTGCCGGAACTACCGACCGAGGCAAATGTAGCTGAACCGCCAGAAACGGCAGATAAAGCGCTAGTACCGAGCCAACAGATTGTTTTACCACTGCTTAATGAAGGAGTGTTAATTGGACTACTCGTGACTAGTCGGGAGGATAGAGCATGGAACGAGCGAGAACGGCATGAAATCGAACGAGTGGCGCAAACGCTAGCGTTGGCAAGACTTTTAGATCGGCGACGAGAGCGATCGGAGCAGCAGCTCAGCCAGCAAAAGCAACTACAAGCCCAGCAGCGAGAGTTATTAGATAACTTACTGCACCAGTTTCGCAACCCACTGACGGCGTTGCGGACGTTCGGCAAATTGCTGCTCAAGCGCCTGCTGCCTGGAGATGCAAACCGAGCTGTGGCAGACAATATCGTGAGAGAAAGCGATCGCTTGCAAGAATTGCTGCAACAATTCGATCGAGTCATCGACATGACAGAGGAAGATTTAGAACCAACCAAATCCCTTCCTCCAGCCACAGAGGTGCGATCGGCAATACCTATACTCAATACCCCTTTACCACTGCTGCCCAATCGCGAAGGCACTCAGAGCGAGATTTGCACGATTGAGGACGTGCTAAAACCCTTGCTAGCTTCTGCTTGGGCGATCGCTCAAGAACGCAACTTAGAGCTGCTTGCAGATCTGCCACCAAATTTACCAGCAGTGCGCGCTCATCTAAGAGAATTGCGTGAGGTATTAAGCAATTTGCTTGACAATGCGATTAAATATACTCCGCCTGGAGGCAAAATTTACGTCCAAGCAGGATTAGAGCGAGACAACTTCCAGGGCATCGCCATTAGCGACACGGGGGTAGGTATCCCCCCGCAAGATAAGGAGCGAATTTTCGATCGCCACTACCGAGGTAGACAAGCAGATTCAGATATTCCTGGTACGGGTTTGGGACTAGCAATTGCTAAGGCACTGATCGAACAAATGCAAGGCACGATTGAAGTTTTTAGTCCTGCTTTGTGGCATCCCACCCCAGAAAGTAGCGGGGGAACTACGTTTATTGTTTGGTTAATGGTAATGGGTAATGGGTAGTTAGTAGTTGGTAGTTGGTAGTTGGTTGTAGCTCCTAGTCTCCTCTGCTCCTTACTCGATCGCTCCCTGCTTCCTGATAACTGTTCACTCATAACTGATAACTGAACGAGCAAAGCGCTGCGCTAGGGGTGGGATGATAACGAGGGGATTGCTGAATCCAGAGAAGGTGTGGATGCCTGTTTTGCCAGGGATGTTACCGATTAGTGGCAGGGGATAACTTCGTTCAGCTTTGCTAACGCGGCTGAAACTAACTAAACAGTGATGCCAAGTTCCCGGCAGGTCTTTGAGTGCTGGTAAAATTTGCCCTACACTTGCTCGAATAGTAGCTTCGCTGGCTTCGGGATTAATGGTGGCTTGGGTATCGGTCAAAGTGCGGCTCAACTGCCCTAATCGCAGGCTACCATCGAGAAATTGAATCGCCCCAGCATCTAAAATTGGGGGTGCGAGTTCTAATCCTTGTTCGTCCCATAGGCGATCGTTTGTCGTCGATGCGGCTTCTAGTTGAAAGCGTTGAAGTCGAGCTGGCATCACGAGCGATCGCAATTGGATGTCAACTGGTGGAATGTCAATTAACTCAGCATGAGTAAAGTACAGTTCGATCGAAATGCCTGCTGCTTTGAGTAAAGCACGACTCAATCCACCCGCGCAGATCGCTGTGTTGGCACTGCAATACGTCTCGCTAACGGTTTTTACCCCTCCTACCTTGTCGCCTTGTTGCCAGAGTTTGAGTACTTGAGCAAACTGAAGATCGCCCCCCGCCCGTAGAAAGGCTTGGATGTAGGCTTGAGCGGTTTTTTCAGCATTGATATGACCGTGTTTTACCGTCAATGCTCCGGCGATCGCTTGAGGGTTTAATAATGGTTCTAATTCGCAGGCTTCTGAAATGCTGAGAAGTTGTGGCGGAATGGCAAAATCAGCATAGGTAGCAGCGACTGCTGCGGGGTCGTCATCAGCTGCAATTGTCAGCAGTAAGTCTAGTTCCCGAAATTGAGTGTCGGCGGCTAATTCTTCCGAGAGAATGCGATGACGGGCGATTCCTTCAGCGCACAATTGACGCATCGTATCGGTAGTACCAGACCAAAAAGCTAAACCACCATAGCTATAGCGAGTCGCATTTTGTCCTGTTGGATCTTGTTCTAGCAGCAGGACGGAAAAGCCTTGCTGAACTAATTCGTAGCTCAAAGCTGCGCCAGCAATACCTCCACCTACTACAATCCAATCGTATATTTTCATACTTCAAATACACTGCTCGATCGCCCATCCAGATCCTATCGCAGCTGCTAAGTAAGTCAAAAGTTAAAAGTTAAAATTAGAAATTAAGCTGTTTATTCATAATTAATGCCCTTTATGTGGTGGATATTTGGCATTAGTGCGTCTGACTAACCAGTAACAAATAGAAAGAGCAATAATCGCTGCCGCAAGTGCTAATAGTTGAGAATCAGTAATTTTGCCAAGATCGAGAATGATAATTTTGCGAGCAATTGCAATTAAAGATGTGACAATTACCATCTCGATTTGAATGATATGGCTGCTAAGATAAGAAGTAATATTTTGCGTAATTTCTAGAGCAATAAGAATGTTTAAAAATAAACCAAATATTCTGAGTAAGCCAGCAGAAAAATTCCCTAGTTCAGAGACAAGTAGCAGTTCTTTAGCTAAAGTCACGCCCAAATCTATAATGGCAAATAAAATAACTCCTAACATTGCTAGCGTTAAGAGTTTGGCAAAAAAATCTTCTACTTTATCAACAAAAACTAAAAAATTTGGATTCGTGTTTTTATCTACTAGGGGTGATATTAGTTTTCGCAATAACTTCATTGGTTAAAAGTCAAAAGTTAAAAGTTAAAATTCAAAAGACTGCAAGCTAACTACACCCAGCAAATTAAATGTCGAATAACTAATGCTGATGAGAAGATCGTACCAGAGATAAGCCAAGATAGAAGTATTCTGCTAAACGTTACAGTTCCAGCAAACCTGGTGGCGGTGCGATTTCAATTCTTCTCATCTCTAGATCTACAACAGGTGCGATCGCTTTCACAAATGGAATCAAAACTTTTCTTGGGGAGTCGGGAGTTGGGAAGCGGGTGGAGGCGGAGGTGTCCTCCGCATCGGAACCGCGTAGTCGGGAGTCGGGAGTGGAGGATCGCTAATTTTGACTTCTGACTTTTGACTTTTGGCTTCTTGATGCAACTGTACTTCCAACAAGTCGTTTCCAGCAGGAATGACATCTGTTACCGTACCGATGCTCTCGCCAGTTTCTTGTAAGAAAACTTCTAAACCGATCAGATCGACGACATGATATTCATCTTCTCCTAATTCGGGGCGATCGCTTTCTGGTACGAGCAAGACACAATCCCGTAATGCTTCAGCTTGGCTGCGATCTTCAATTCCCTCTAAGGCTACCACGTACAATCCCTTACCTGGAATATCTCGACCTTCAATTAATTCAATTGGTTCTGGTTCTGTTTTCCCCGGACGCAATAACCAACGCTGTCCTGGTTCGACAAATCGTTCGGGAAAGTCTGAATCGGGGTAAACTCTGACTTCTCCATCTAACCCTTGGGGTGCAACAATTGTACCAATTGCCAACCAGCCATCGGGAATTTGTGGTTTTTGATTTTGAGATTTAAGTTTTGAACTCGTATTTTTGCCATTCATAATAGTAGCGTTAAACCGCAAACTCCTGGGCTAAATCTATCAACGATCGGTCGGTTACTCTGAAGACAGTCCACTCATTCATTGGCACTGCTCCTAGTTTTTGATAAAAGTTTATTGCTGTCTCATTCCAGTCTAATACCCACCATTCCAAGCGACCGCAGTTTCGCTCTTTCGCTATATGAGCTAGATAACTGAGCATAACACGACCGATTCCCCGTCCGCGCATCTCTGGTTTTACGTACAAATCTTCTAGATAAATACCCGCACGTCCGAGAAATGTTGAGAAGTTATGAAAGAAAAGTGCAAAACTGACAGGTTGCTTTTGATAGTAACCTAAAATAACTTCTGCGCCTTTTCTGTCGCCAAAAAGAGACTCTCGTAAAATAGCTTCAGTAGCAAAAACTTCATGACTCAGTTGCTCGTACTCAGCCAGCTCTTTGATAAATTGTAATACTAATGGTACGTCATCCGGTTCGGCAAATCTCATCTCAAAATTGAGAATTTTAGTTTCAATCATAAAACTACTGAGATGTCGATTGGGAATCTTTTAACTTTTAACTTTTAACTTTTGACTTTGCATAAACCTGTTCTGCTACTTTTGCGAGTCGCTGCATTCCCACTGCAATTTCTTCATTGCTAGCAGTCAGACTAATCCGCAAACATTGCTGTTTGTGAATCCAATCTTCGTGCAAACCAGGGAAGAAGGAACTACCAGGAACGACAATGACATTTTCTTGTTTGAGTTGTTGATAAAATTCCCAATCGGTTAAAGGTAAATCTTTTAACCATAACCAAGCAAAAATTGCTCCTTCGCCACGATGCAAAAACCAAGGAATATCGGGCATCGCCTGTTCTAAAGTAGATTCTAATACCTCAAACTTTTGCCGATAAAAAGGTCGAATGACATTGCTAGAAATTTCTGCCAAAGCACCAGAATTAATCGCTAAAGCCGCGATCGCCTGTCCGTAACGTGACGGATGGATGCACATATTTGTCTGAAACGATTCCAGAATTTGAATTAATTTTTCATCTCCGATCGCCACTCCAATTCTTTCACCTGGCAATCCGGCTTTGGATAAACTCATGCAATGGAGAATGTTGTCACCAAATACAGGAGACATTTCCGTAAAATTCAAAGCTGGAAAGGGAGGCGCATAGGCAGAGTCGATAATAACTGGAACGTTATAAGGTGCAGCCAAAGCTGCAATTTTCTTGACTTCCTCATCCGTCAAAACGTTACCCGTAGGATTGCAGGGACGAGAAAATATGACGCATCCCGTCTCTTCGTTAATTTTAAGTTGACTGAAATCGGGGCGATATTTGAATCTATGGGCGGCTGCATCGATATCTAGTGCAGGCTTATAGGCAATTAACGCTTCTGGGGCAAGACTTACGCCACCATAACCCGTGTAATCTGGACTTAGGGGTAGAACGATCTGCCTTAACTCACCATCGAGACAGTAGCCACCAAAAGCATTTGCAGCGTAGAAATAGAGAGTTTGACTACCAGGCGTAATCAGGATATTGCGATCGCTTAAGTTTAACCCGTAGCGGCGATTGAAATCAGATGCGATCGCGCTAATCAGTGGCGCGTACCCCTGACTCGATCCATAACGACAGACGACTTCGCCATAGTCAGAACTGGCTAACAACTGTGCCGTACAGTCTCGCCATAACTGCTCTACTTCCGGCAAAATCAGCGGATTTCCCGCACTTAAATTAATAAACTCCTTACCTGCACCTGCTTGCAGCGTTTCAATAATATCTTTCATAATTGCTCGCACCCCCGTTAGGTGGGACATTTGAGCGCCAATTTTCGTTAGGGCAGGGTTCATAAGCAGATGTGTAGGAGACTTTCTTAATTTAACCAAATCGGAGGAGTCGGGAGTCGGGGAAGAGAGCTGAGGAAGCAGAGGGGACAAGGGAGACAAGGGAGACAAGGGAGACAAGGGAGAGGGGGGAGACAAGGGAGACAAGGGAGCTGAGGGTGAAACTGGCTGTTGCCTCTTGCCTTATTAACCAACTACCAACTACCCATTACCCATTACCAAACTTAACATCCAGCAAAATTTTGTTAAAACATCCTTTATCTAATTTGACACTGAAATCTGGAAAAAGTGTAAATAAAAATCTTAAAGTAGACATACTCCGTATATGCTAAAAATCCTAACTGGGATGATGTTGGCGAGGATAAATTACCCAGGTTTCTATTACCGAGTCGAGTTTTAATTGGTTTGTATTGCCATCGGTTTTAGAGCAGAGAGTTCACAAGAGAGTACTGGAATAATATGACGAATAAATCTGCGATCGCCCCAGCACAAAAGCTGAGCGAAAAACTACCCCTGCCACTCAAAAGATTGGCAGATCTGGCTTATAACTATTGGTGGAGTTGGACGAGCGAACGAGTTTTCCTATTTCAAAACATTTCGCCGGAAGCGTGGGAGCGTTACGGGCATAACCCTGTAGCCGTGTTGGAATCGGCTTCTTACGAACGCCTGACCCAATTAGCAGAAGACCCTTTCTACATCAAACATTTATCCCAGGTGGTGGCTGAGTTTGATGCTTACATGAATCAGCAAGATACCTGGGTGAGTCGAGTTGCACCGCAAATTTCCTGGCAAAATCCGATCGCCTATTTCTGTGCTGAGTTTGGCATTCACGAATCTCTCCCCGTTTATTCTGGCGGTTTGGGTATTCTGGCTGGAGATCACCTCAAATCTGCTTCCGATCTGGGCGTACCTCTGATCGGCGTAGGATTGTTGTATCGTCAAGGCTATTTCCGGCAGCGGCTCAATCGTAGTGGTTGGCAAGAAGATTACTACATTGACAATGTTTTCCAGCAAATGCCGCTGGAGTTGATGTTGAACGAACGGGGAGAAGCCCTGACGATCGCGCTGCAAGTTAGACAGCGGATGGTCAAAGTTCAAATTTGGCGGACGCAAGTGGGTAGGGTGAGTCTCTACTTGCTCGATACAGACCGCGAAGACAACGACCCGATCGATCGCTGGCTCACGGGACACCTCTACGGGGGCAACCAAGACACGCGGATCGCCCAAGAGGTGGTTTTGGGGATTGGCGGAGTCAAGGCGCTTACAGCTTTGGGAATTCAGCCCTCAATTCACCACTTGAACGAGGGACACGCTGCGTTTTGCACCCTAGAGATTGCTTGGCAAGAAATGGAGCGGACGGGCAAACCTTTCTACGATGTGGAAGCGAGCGTCCGCAATCGCTGCGTCTTTACGACTCATACCCCCGTACCCGCCGGACACGATGTCTTCTCTCCCGATTTGATGGATTCTCATTTTGCGCAATATTGGGCGCAGTTGCGGCTATCGCGAGAGCAGTTTTTAGCTTTGGGCGCGAAAAGACTGGGCGATCCTTGGGAGCCTTTTGGTATGACTGTCTTAGCGCTGCGGATGTGCCGCGCTGCTAATGGCGTGAGCGAATTGCACGGCAGAGTTTCGCGGCAAATGTGGACTGCTTTGTATCCCGATCGCCCTGAAAACCGCGTACCCATCGGTCACATCACCAATGGCGTTCACGCCCCGACTTGGACGGCTCCGTTGATGGCTGACCTTTATACTCAGTATCTAGGTACAGATTGGCAGACGCGGGCGATCGATCCGGCAATGTGGGCAGATGTCGATCGCATTCCCGATGCGGAATTATGGCAGCGACATCAAGTTTTGAAAGAGCGTTTGATTGCCTTTACCCGTTACAGAATCAAAAAAGCCAGAACGGATCGGGGTGAAGTAGGCGATCGCATCCATGCTGCCGATCTGTTGCTCGATCCCAATGCTCTCACGATTGGTTTCGCCCGTCGCTTCTCCCAATACAAACGGGGCAATCTGCTGTTACGGGATGCGGAAAGAGCGTTGAAAATCTTTGGTAATGCTCAGCGTCCAGTCCAAATTGTCTTTGCTGGTAAAGCTCACCCCGCCGATGAGGAAGGTAAGCGGATCATCCAAAAATTGATGGAGTGGTGTCAGCATTCTGCAATTCAGCATCGAGTGGCGTTTATTGAAGACTACGACATTTACGTAGCACAGAAGTTAGTGCAAGGCGTAGATGTTTGGTTGAATAATCCCCGTCGTCCCCTGGAGGCTTCTGGTACGAGCGGGCAAAAAGTCTGTTTTAATGGCGGGATCAACTGTAGCGTCCTTGATGGTTGGTGGTGCGAAGGCTATCAAGTTGGGATGGATGGCAAGGGAATCAACGGTTGGGCGATCGGTGAAGATGCTCATACAAGCAATCAAGAGTTGCAGGATCGGATCGATTCTGAATCCCTCTACAAGTTATTGGAAGAGGAAATTGCGCCTCTATACTACGATCGCGACAACAACGGCATTCCGCACCGCTGGATTCAAATGATGAAGGCATCGATTAAGACGAATGCACCTCTGTTTAATACGGATCGGATGATCGCCGATTACGTGACACGCATCTACGCTCCTGGTTGTTCGACAATCTCTACACCAAGTTTGGCTCAAGTGATTGTCTAATTTGATTTGCCAATTTTTTTAAAAGGGGACGATACAACAATACAATTGGAGATCCCCCAACCCCCTTCACAAGGGGGCTTTCTTTGGAGATCCCCCAATCCCCTTCACAAGGGGGCTTTCTTTTTCCCCTTTTGACGAGGGCTTTATTCCTCGCCTTAAAAAGGGGGCTTTCCCCCTTAAAAAGGGGGACTAGGGGATCTAGTTGGAGTTTCTCCCTGAAAATAAAAGTTATTTCTGTCCAATTAACAGCGCTACGGGAAACTCTTTCAACGTGTCAGCAACTGGCAACTTTCCATCAGTTTGAATATTTTGATGAGTAATTGTGTCCTCCCACTTTGAAGCTATTTCGGCAGGTATTTGAATATAAGTATCTTGCCAAACTTCGCCAAATGGATACTCACCAGGTTGAATTAAACTCGTTAAGAAGCGAGGGGCGATCGCAATAGCTGTTGTATTTTCAAAACTGCGGGCGAAAGCCACGATATTTTCTTTGTACTTGCCGCTAATTTCTAGAGGTTGATATTCTCCTTTTTGAAAAACATCTAAATATTTCGTTCTCGCTTTCAAAATTTGATGAGTTAGAAACAGCTTAATTCTGCCATCTTCCTTTGTAGCTAGCAGATCGGAAATTAGAGCAGAAATATTCGTGCTAATTTTCTCTTTGATTTCCGACAAATAAGAGTTTCTCTGCTCGAAATCAACTGGACGACGATTATCTGGATCGACTAAGCTTAAATCCCATAATTCTGTTCCTTGGTAAAAATCAGGAACCCCAGGAGAAACTGATTTTAGCAGAGTTTGAGACAGGGAATTAAAAATCCCATAGTAAGAAACCTTCTTTTGAAATGGGAGAAACTCTTTCAGAAATTGATTGTTTTCTGACTGATTCAAGACTGCTTCGACAAAACTAGTGCAAGCATCTTCATAAGTCTGATTTTGCCTCAGCCAAGCCGTGTAGACTTTTGCTTCGCGAATTGCCTTGAGCATATATTCTTTGACGCGATCGCTAAAGCCATTTATTTCACTCTCTAAGAATGGATATGCCCCTACTAAAGTTTGATAAAATGCGTATTCATCATTGCGATCGGGGAAAATTGAGTTTTTATGTTGCGTTTTATAAGAACGATTTAATTCCATCCAACTACGAACTTGTTGCTGCCATTCGTCAGGAATTTCTGACAGAACGTTGATTCTCGCCCTCACATCTTCACCCCGTTTGGTATCGTGGGTTGAAGTTGCACTCATAGCATGAGTCCATGTCTGATTTCGATGTTGGTTAAAACTATGAAACTCAGCTAAATCCATTCCAAAATGGTCTGGTTCGCCACCAACTTCATTTAAAGAAAGCAAGCGGTAATAGACATATAAAGCTGTATCTTCTACCCCTTTTGCCATCAGCGGTCCCGTATATTGTTGCATTCGCATAACAAAATATAACCACTGGTCTTTCTCAGCTTGAGTCAGAGTGGGTTCGTATTCTAGTAAGAGTAGTTTCTCGATAAAATTTAGTTCGTTTTGTAATAGAGGTGTGCCATCTTTAGCAGCTTGAATGACTGCTTGAATATACTGTCGATCCTGATCGGAAATTCCGGCAGCATTGATGTAAGTACAATAGATGGGAAAACGGGTGAGAACTTCTGCGATCGCACGTTTTAAGCCATTGAGAGTAAAATCATTACCATAACGATATCTACCCGCAATTTTCTTTAGCAAGACACTCAAGTTATCAATATCACCTGCTAGATTTTTATCGATAATTAAATGCTTTTTCTCGGCTACAACATCAGGAAAAATCGTGATAAATCCGGTTAGATTTCGATAAATTTCGTCAAACTTATCTCGATTTGCTTTTTGACAGAAAAGTCCATTCACATAGTTTAGATAATCGTAGCCAGAAGTCCCCTGAATTTGCCAGTAATTAGGTATGTCTTCCCCAATTTGCAAAATCTTTTCGACGGTGATATAAGTATCACCTACTTTTTCCCGCAGTCTTTCTAAGTATTGAGTAGGATCGTAAAGACCATCGATGTGATCGATTCTTAAACCTGTAAACTTGCCTTCGTTAACTAATTTTGCAATGAGTTCGTGAGTAGCGTTGAAGACTTTGAGTTCTTCTACTTTGACTGAGATTAATTCGTTGACTGTAAAAAATCTGCGATAATTAATTTCTTCTGCACCTACTTTCCAGTAAGAAAGTCGAAAGAACTGTTCTGAAAGTAACTTATCTAAAAGATTAAAACTTTCAGTATTTCCTGGTTCGCCATTAAAAACCTTAATATTATCATCGATAAAAGCTTTTACTTCAGGATTGCCTTCATACAGTTCCCAAAGTAAGCCTCTAACAAATTCTGTTTGATCTTGTCTTCTTTGTTTACCAACAACATCAGCAGAGATATTCTTAAGAATGTAGAGAATTGCTAGAAGTTTAACAAAATCTGGATGTCTTCTACCTAGCGTTCTAGCTAATTTACCTAAATTGTAGGTCAAGAAAGTCGCATAGGATTCTAGTTTTAACGGCAAACTTAGACTGTAATAGTTGACAGTCAAGCCGGTTTGTTCGTACTTGAGTTGAATTTCTCCATTCTCTAACGATTCTCCATAAAAATTTCCTAGCATCGGTGCTAAGATTGGTTCTTTGTTATCAGTGAAAGGAGCATTCCAAGCAATGTCAAAATATTCTACATAGGCTGAATCAGACCCATTTTCTAGGACATCCATCAACCATACATTTTGGCTGTCATAAGCCATGTGGTTAGGGACGATATCTTGCAACCAACCTAATTGATGCTGTTTAATTTCGGCAATCAAAGCATCAAAATCTGCTTCAGTTCCTAGTTCGGGATTGAGTTGAGTTGGATCGACAACATCGTAACCGTGAGTACTACCCGTTCTAGCTTTAAATATCGGTGAAGCGTAGAGATCGGAAACTCCCAAAGCTGCTAGATACGCGGTAATTTTTTTCGCATCTGCAAATTTAAATTCCGAGTTAAATTGAATGCGGTAAGTAGCTGTGGGAATGCGCATGAGAATGGTAATGGGTAATGGGTGATGGGTGATGGGTGATGGGTAACTGTTAATTATTAGATTTGATAGCAACCAAGCTATAACAACCACCAATTAACAATTACCAATTACCAAAACTACGTGTTTTCGTAAAGTACAAAGTTGTACGATCGCAGTTTTATTTCTTCGCCCGAATTGATTTTATCTGGGGCGACAGTACCGGAACCTTGCCATTTTTCATCGGCAGAATCGAGAATCTTTTGCCAATTATTGTGGCTGAGTTCTGGTGCGAAGCTAACATCATTTTGGTTGAAGTTCATCAGACAAAGAATTTGGCTGTCGTCACTCCATCGCCGCCACCAGACAATTTTTTGTTGTTCGTCTGCACCTGCTTCTATGCTGTTTCTTTCTTTTTTAATTAAAGCAGGAACAGTAGTGCGAAGTTGAATTAATTTTTGATACCAAGACCAGATAACTTGGTGTTTACCTTCTTGGCGTTTTTCCCAATCCATTTTACAGCCGAGAAAAGTTTTGGAAGATTCTGGATCGGGTGGGTCTCCTACGGCGTGAAAGGCAGCAAATTCCTGTTTTCTGCCCTCACGAACTGCTTTAATTAAATCTGGGTCAGAGTGGCTGACAAAGTATGTAAAAGGTGCTTCTTCGGCATACTCTTCACCCATGAATAGCAGAGGAATATAAGGTGAAAGAATTACCGCTCCAGCAGCTAGTTTGAGAGCATCAAAAGAGATGAGTTTTGATAGTCTTTCTCCTAACAACTGATTGCCAATTTGATCGTGATTTTGAATGCAAACGACAAATTGAGCGAGATCGGTGCGATCGCGAGCAGAACTACCATGAAATCTCTGACGATGAGGTGCATATTTCCAGTCATAGACAAATGTATCGCGATAGGCTTTTGCCAAGTCTTCGCATTTACCAAAGTCTTGATAATAACCGTCACTATCGCCTGTTAATAATGCATGTAAAGCATGGTGAAAATCATCGCTCCACTGAGCATCAAGTTCGTATCCACCTACTTCTTTGGGACGAATAATTTTTGGATCGTTTAAATCGCTTTCAGCAATTAAGTAATACTTTCTCCCTTGTCGTTCAGAAAATTCTCGAACTTTTTCGGCTAATTCCGCTAAAAAGTGTTTTGCGCCTAAATCGTAAATCGCGTGAACTGCATCTAATCGCAAACCATCGATATGAAATTCTCGCAGCCAATAAAGAGCATTTTCGATAAAAAAGTGGCGCACGTCGTGACTGTGGGCATCATCAAAATTAATGGCGCTGCCCCAAGGAGTGCGGTAGGTTTGAGTAAAATAAGGAGCAAAATTGCTGGTGTAATTACCTTCAGGTCCAAAATGGTTGTACACCACATCGAGAATCACCGAAATTCCCTGTTGATGACAAGCTGCAACTAATTGCTTTAACTCTTCGGGAGTACCGTAGGAATTTTGCACGGCAAACGGGTAAACCCCATCGTAGCCCCAGTTGCGATAGGCGCAACTCCCATCTGGGGGTATATTGCCAGGAAACTGCGCGATCGGCATAATTTCGATCGCGTTGACTCCCAACTCTTTCAAATCTGCCAAACGGGGAATAATTGCGGTAAAAGTCCCTTCTGGGGTAAACGTACCGACATGTAATTCATAAATAATCATCGCGTCTAGCGGTACGCCAGCCCAATCGCCATCATTCCAAGTAAATTCATGGCTTATCACTTGAGAAGGCTTATGTACGCCATGCGGTTGAAAATAGGAAGCTGGATCGGGGCGAGTTTCGCCACCATTTAATTCCAGAAGATATTGCGTACCTGGAGGGATATTATCGGCTACAACTTTCCAGTAGCCATCTTCCTGTTCCATCTGCAAAAAGCGTTCTTCGGGGGATACAATTTGAACGCCCAGTGACTCGATATTCGGTCCCCACACGATAAATTCACAGCGATCGCCGCCTAAATAGTTAGCACCAATTTTCATAAATTTGTCATTTGTCATTTGTCATTTGTGAGTGACTGGTGGCTGGTGACTAGACTCAATTCTAGTCACCAGCCACGACGAACCACTCGCCACTGCTTAAACCATCTGACGCAGCAGAACGAGCGATCGCGCTGTAACTGGAACGGTGCGATCGCCTGTATAGATGCGTTCTTCTTGAATAAAGCGCGGTTCTTTGGTATCAATAACTAATACCCACTGGTTATCTTGCATTCCCTGTGGCAAGTTGAATTCAAGAGTTTCGTAGTGGGCGTTGAAGAATATGAGAAAGCTATCGTCGCTGATGCGTTGACCTTGTTTCCCAGGACTGGGAATCATGTTTCCATTTAAGAACACGCCCATTGACTTCGCATATCCGATTTCCCACTGTTCCTGATCCATCTCGCTACCGTCAGGATTGAACCACATGATATCGCTGACACCAGAACCGTGAATCGCTTGACCTTGGAACCACTTACGGCGACGAAATACAGGATGTTGGCGGCGGAAATAGATCAACTCGCGAGTAAAATCTAATAAATCTGTATTTCCCTGTACCAAATCCCAATTAAACCAAGAAATTTCACTGTCTTGGCAGTATCCGTTATTGTTTCCATGCTGCGTCCGACCCATTTCATCACCCCCAAGTATCATGGGGATACCTTGGGACAGCATCAGCGTCACGAGGAAGTTCCGGCGCTGGCGTTCCCGTAACTGCAATACTTCTGGGTCGTCTGTCTCGCCTTCCGCGCCGCAGTTCCAAGACCGATTGTGACTTTCACCGTCGCGACTTTCTTCGCCGTTAGCTTCGTTGTGTTTCTCGTTGTAACTGACGAGATCGTTGAGCGTAAATCCGTCATGGGCGGTGATGAAGTTAATGCTAGCATTCGGTCGCCGTCCGTTTTCTTGATAGTACAAGTCGGGGCTACCCGTCAGCCGATAGGCAAATTCTCCCAGAGTACTGTCCACGCCACGCCAGAAGTCTCGCGCCGTGTCGCGATATTTGCCGTTCCACTCCGACCAGAGAACGGGGAAGTTACCAACTTGATAACCACCCGTACCGATGTCCCAAGGTTCGGCAATTAATTTAACATCCGCGATCGTCGGATCTTGGTGAATGATATCGAAGAATGCTGACAGTCGATCCACTTCGTACAGTTCTCTTGCCAAGGCTGAAGCAAGATCGAAGCGGAAGCCATCGACGTGCATTTCTGTCACCCAGTAGCGCAGGCTATCCATGATCATCTTCAAAACTTGGGCGTGGCGCACGTTGAGGGAGTTGCCGCAACCTGTAAAGTCCATGTAGTATCGCGCGTCGCCGTCTACCAAGCGGTAATAGTTGGCGTTGTCAATTCCCCGCATCGATAGGGTAGGACCCATGTGATTGCCTTCACCTGTGTGGTTGTATACCACGTCTAGAATGACTTCAATTCCAGCCCGGTGCAGGGCTTTAACCATTTCCTTAAACTCCCTCACCTGCTCGCCTAAAGTGCCACTAGAGCTGTATTCGGAGTGAGGCGCGAAATAATTGATCGAATCGTAGCCCCAATAATTTCTCAATCCTTTATCCGCCAAATGTCCTGGGACGGAGAGGAAATGATGTACGGGCATCAACTCAACGGCGGAGATTCCCAAACGTTGCAAATGCTCGATCGCCGCTGGGTGTGCCATTCCTGCATAAGTCCCGCGTAGTTCTTCGGGAATATCGGGGTGTAGCTTAGTAAAACCCTTGACGTGAGTTTCGTAGATAATTGTCTCGTTCCAAGGGGTACGCAGGAGTTTATCGTCTTCCCAGTCGAAACTTTGATCGACAACGACCGATTTCGGCATCAATGGGGCGCTATCCAAATCGGAAAACGATAAATCGGCTTCTTCAGACTCCCAAGAGTAACCATATAATTCTGGACCATTGCCAACTTCCCCCGCGATCGCTTTTGTGTACGGATCGATCAGCAGTTTATTGGGGTTAAAGCGATGTCCTTCTTGGGGTGCGTATGGTCCATGCACTCTATACCCGTACCGTTGACCTGGACCTATACCTGGTATGTAGCCATGCCAGACGAAATTACTGACTTCTGTTAGCTGTATGCGAGTTTCTTCGTCATCGCGATCGAACAAGCACAATTCTACACCTGTGGCATTTTCCGAAAACAAGGTGAAGTTCGTGCCTTTGCCGTCCCAACAGGAACCCAAAGGATAGACATTGCCTGGCCAGAGTGCAACATACATAGGTTTGACTGTGTGTCAAGTATTAAGTAGTGAATGACTGATGACAGTAGGAATTTAACTAAAGGTTCTTCCTACTTTTGGGAGAGTCTCTCTCAACACAGTACCGATTCCGAATTAGCTTGACTATCTATCCTAAGCAGGAATCAGTTGTCAGCGATCGGTTACTAGTGGCTAGTGGCTGGTGACTAGAATTGCTCTCTTGTCTCCCTTGTCCCCCAACTCCCGACTCTCGACTCCCGACTTCCTAATTAGCGGCTATAAATTTGTGTCATTTCCAACAGGCGATCGCGTAGTTGAGGTGTTAGCATTTCAGAACTTTCGTAACGCCAACGCCAGTTGCCTGCATTGACACTGGGATCGTTCATGCGGGCGCGATCGTCTAAGCCTAAAATGTCTTGTAGAGGTAGAATGGCCAAGTCTGCAACTGAGGCTAATGCCAGTTGGATGAATTCCCAATTAATTTCTGTTATTTCTGCCGCAGATTCGTCACCCAAATATTTCGCGACAAATTGCTTTTCTTTGTCGCTAGCTTTGTTCCACCAACCAATAGCTGTATCGTTGTCGTGAGTACCGGGATAAACGACGCTGTTATGGACATAATTGTGAGGTAAATAGGCATTACTTGAGTCGTCTCCAAAGGCAAATTGCAGAATTCTCATGCCTGGAAATTGAAAGCGATCGCGCAATTCTTCGACTTCTGGAGTAATAATGCCTAAATCTTCTGCCATAATTGGCAAACTTCCCAAAGCGTTACCTAAAGTTTCAAAAAATTCTACTCCTGGGGCTTTAATCCACTCGCCATTAATGGCAGTCTCTTCGCCTACTGGGACTTGCCAGTATGCCTCAAAACCGCGAAAATGATCGACGCGGACGATATCGACATATTCTAAGGTGGCTTGAAAGCGTTGAATCCACCAAGCAAAGTTTGTTTGTTGCAATTTATCCCAGTTATAGACAGGATTTCCCCATAATTGTCCCGTAGCGCTGAAATAATCTGGGGGAACGCCAGCGATATATGTAGGTTCAAAAGTCTGGGGATCTAATTTAAATATTTCTGGACTCGACCAGACATCAGAACTATTGTGACAAACATAAATTGAAATATCGCCGACAATTTGAATATTTTTGTCGTTGGCGTATTTTCGTAGTTGTTTCCACTGCTCGAAAAATTTGAATTGAACGAAATTATGATAAGCGATACTATCTTTTAAAGAATCTCTTGCTGCTTGCAACGCATCTGGCTCTCGACGCGCGATCGCTCGTTCCCAATTATTCCAGCTTTTCCCTTCGTTGGCTTCTAATAATGACATAAAAAGTACGTAGTCATCGAGCCAGTAAGATTGAGATTGACAAAATTGTGCGTATTCGGGGTTTTGATGAGTATTAGCTTGTTGAAAGTTTTCAAAAGCGATTTTAAGAAATTTAGTTTTATGCGGAATGACGCGATCGAAATTAACTCGATTCAAATCCACATTTTCTAATGGACTTAGTTCTTCTTTCTTCAACAATCCTTCTTCTGCTAGCGTATCGAGACTAATTAATAATGGATTGCCAGCAAAAGTGCTGAAATTCATGATATATGGAGAATGCTCGTATCCCGTAGGACCCAAAGGCAAAACTTGCCACAATTTTTGTCCGCTACTGGCGAGAAAATCGATGAATTCGTAAGCCGATTTTCCTAAATCGCCAATTCCATATCGGCTGGGAAGACAGGTAGGATGCAATAAAACGCCGCTAGCACGTTGGAATGTCATAGGGATATTTGAGGTGAACCAGGATAGAAGATAGCGCGTTATTGTCTGTTTTTCATGCTGCTAGGGGTAGAAAATGAGGTAGGAATGGGTTTTGACCAAACATCTGCTACTACAACCGAAATTTTATCTGCTAAACCCGCCCCTACAAGAAACCCGTCCCTATGCCTAAATTTCCCTCTCTGGGTACTTGTGGAAATCGCGCTAGACTCAATAACTTGAAACAGTGGTTTTTGGGAATACAACTAGCGAGAACATGCAGTACGTATTAAAAGATGACCCCCTTTGGTTCAAAGATGCCATTATCTACGAAGTGCCTGTACGCGCCTTTGCCGATAGTAATAGTGATGGGATCGGTGACTTCCGGGGGCTGACGGAAAAACTCGATTACCTTCAAGACTTAGGCGTTACCGCAGTTTGGATACTACCATTCTTTCCCTCACCACTCAGAGATGATGGCTACGATATTGCCGATTATAAGAATGTTAATTCAATTTACGGTAATTTAGACGATTTTCGCGAATTTTTGAAAGCCGCCCACCAACGGGGCATTCGCGTCATTATAGAATTGATCGTCAACCATACTTCCGACCAACACCCTTGGTTTCAAAGAGCGAGACGTGCGCCTAAAGACAGTCCAGAACGAGATTTTTATGTTTGGAGTGACACGCCGGAGAAATACCAAGAAGCGCGGATTATCTTCCAAGATTTTGAAACTTCTAATTGGGCTTGGGACCCAGTAGCTAAAGCTTACTACTGGCACCGCTTCTACTCTCACCAGCCCGATATTAACTACGATAATCCAGCCGTGCGGGAAGCCGTGTTTGACGTGCTAGATTTTTGGTTGGGTATGGGTGTTGATGGGCTGCGGATGGATGCCGTACCTTATCTCTACGAACGGCAGGGAACGAACTGCGAAAATTTAGATGAAACTCATGTTTTCCTCAAACAACTCCGCCAGCGGGTAGATGCCAAATTTCCCAACCGAATGCTGCTAGCTGAGGCAAATCAGTGGCCCGAAGATGCAGCAGAATATTACGGAAATGGAGATGAGTGTCACATGAACTTCCATTTTCCGCTAATGCCGCGCTTGTTCATGTCGCTGCGGATGGAAGATAGCTTCCCCATTTTTGATATTTTACAACAAACGCCAACAATTCCCGATAACTGTCAGTGGGCGCTGTTTTTGCGCAATCACGACGAACTCACGCTAGAAATGGTGACGGATGAAGACCGCGATTATATGTATCGAGTCTACGCCCGCGATCCGGCAATGCGGTTGAATTTGGGAATTCGTCGCCGTCTCGCGCCTCTACTCGGAAACGATCGCCGTCAAATTGAATTACTCAACAGCCTGTTACTCTCCCTTCCTGGCACTCCCGTACTCTACTACGGCGATGAAATTGGCATGGGAGATAACGTATATATAGGCGATCGCAATGGCGTGCGGACACCAATGCAGTGGAGTTCCGATCGCAATGCTGGTTTCAGCCGCGCTAATCCGCAAAAGTTATACTCGCCTGTGATTATTGATTCAGAATATCACTACGCCGCCATCAACGTTGAAGCACAACGAGCTAATACCAATTCTCTCTGGTATTGGATGAAACGCTTAATTGCCACCCGCAAGCGTTTCCAAGCCTTCGGACGCGGTAGTTTTGAATTATTGCATCCAGATAACCGCAAAGTGCTTACCTTTACGCGCACTTATCAAGGCGAACATATTCTAGTGGTGGCAAATCTGTCTCGCTTCGTGCAAACAGTGGAACTGGATTTATCAGCTTTTAAAGGCACGACTCCAGTAGAAATTTTTGGTCGCACGGAGTTTCCAGCGATTGGCGATACTCCCTACTTCTTTAGCATCAGCCCTTATGCCTTTTATTGGTTGAGTCTAGTTGCCAAGCCGAGCGAAATTCAGCCTGCTAGACCCCAAGCAGAGTTACCGACATTAGTTGTCAATAGCAAATGGCAAAATATCTTTGCCCAACGGGATTTAAGAGTCAGACTAGAAGCTATACTGCCAGAATATCTGTCTACGTGTTCTTGGTTCAATCCGAAAACTCGAATAATTCAAGGGGTACAAATCGCCGAAGTTGTTGCCATCCCCTACAAAAATACCGAAGCCAGAGCCGTTTGGTTGCAGGTAGATTACGTGCAGGGCGATCCAGAAACTTACTTGATGCTGCTGGCTTATGCCGAGGGAGAACAAGCAACACAGACTTTAACAGATAACCGCAGTGCGATCGTCGCTAATTTGTTGGTGCAAGGTAAAGATAAATTCGGCGTATTATTTGAAGCCACCGCAGATAAAAGTTTTCTTGCCTCGTTGATTGAGGCGATCGCCTATCAGCGGCAGTATAAAGGTATGGCAGGGGAACTCATGGCAAGTGCTACCGATCTCTATCCCCAAGCTAGTAGTAACGGTAAAAAAGCCCTAGAACCGACAGTATTAAAGCAAGAACAGGGCAAGACTTTTATTGTCTACGAGGGATTGGGTGCTAACGGTGCTAACCCCAACAACCATCTCGTACTCAAACTCTTCCGCCAGCAAGAAGAAGGAATTAACCCAGATCTCGAAATTCGCCGCTTTTTGGGCGAGAAAAAACGCTTGCAACACTTTGCCCCATTAGTAGGAGCGATCGAATATCACCGTCCGTCAACAACACCAGTTACGGTAGGGATATTACAGGAATACATCCGCGATACCCGTAGTGGTTGGGAATATACCCTCGATAGCCTGCGAGATTACTTTGAGTTAGTCACAACACAACATGCAGAAATGACTGAGATCCCCATACCAGGGGGAAATCTGATCGATATGGGGAGTCGGGAGTCGGGAGTCGGGAGTCGGGAGTCGGTAGGGGCAATTGGCAGTGCGCCTGTACTGGGGACTCAGGAAGAAGAGTTCGAGCCATTTTCTTTGGCTAATCGAACCATCGGTTCTTATCTAGACAGCGCTCAAATTTTGGGACAATCGACAGCAGAACTGCATATCGCCCTTGCTGCTGATGGCGACAATTCTGGATTTACTCCAGAACCATTCTCGACATTTTACCAACGTTCCATTTACCAACAAGCCCGCAATCTCGCGGGACAAGTCCTCATCGTTCTCAGACAACGTTTAAAAACGCTGACACCACACGCCCAAGAATTAGCTCAAGATGTCCTGAATCGCCAAGAGCAAATCATGGAGCGCTTTGGGCTGATCCTCAACCAAAAAATTACTGCTATGCGGACTCGCTGTCATGGCGATTATCATTTGGGACAAGTACTCTATACGGGTAAAGACTTCATCATCTCCGATTTTGAAGGAGAATCGGGACGCAGTTTAAGCGATCGCCGCATTAAACGCTCTCCTTTGCGCGATGTTGCCAATATGTTGCAGTCTTTTCATTACGCTGCTAACGTTGGGCTGCGCAACGAAATTGAAAGCGGAATGCTTCGTACAGAGAATTTACCCGTCATGCAGCAATGGGCGCAGTTTTGGTCTACCTGCGTCGGTGCGGCTTTCCTCAATTCATATCTGGCGATCGCTTCTCAAGACTCTTTCTTACCCAAAACCAAGACTGAGTTACAAGTTCTGCTAGATGCTTACCTCTTAGAAAAAGCAATCCACGGCTTGGGCTACGATCTCAATTCCCGCCTCGACTGGGTAGAGATCACCTTGGGGCGGATTTTGCAACTGTTGGATACTTAAGGTTTTTTCTAGCAATTCCTGTAGTAGGGGCGCACAGCTGTGCGCCCCTACGACTAGTTGCTGAATTATCCGCTCGATTTTCATTGGTGCGTCTCTACTGCAAATAAAAATTGATAAAACTTGATATTAATTTTTTAAAGAAAGACGCTTCACGCAGCTTTTGATAGATTTTTAATGTAAAATCATCGCAATCTCAGCCTTACGGTCGTTGCTCGAAGAATAATCTTATCGGGCGATCGCAGTCGATAACAGGAGCGTAAATGCTGCTACGAGTACACTTAGGTGGCGATCGCTAACATCATACAAATATAAGTATCACAACAAGCAAGCTATAAGAAGCTATAAGTTATATGAAACTAGCAAAGCCAGAAGATTTACAAGTTTTAGAGCGAATTCTATACCAACGCTTGCAAACTGAGTTTTCTCAAGTCGATCGCCTGAAAGTCGGTTGCGCGATCGGCGATGACGGTGCTTTAGTGATTTTGAGCCAACACCCACCACAAGTCAATCTCGATACTGATAAAACTTTTACTGCAATTGGGCAGGCTTTACAGTCTTTACGTCCTCAAGCAGTTCAGTCGGTCAGGGTTTATTTGAGAGAGGCGGGGCAAAAACAAATTTACGCTCAACACGATATCACTTTAGAACCAGTGGAGGTGGCTCCTGACTCTCAGGTGATATTAAATGAGCCTTCCCCCATTATTTCAGAAACAACCGTATCTCCACCCGAGACAGAATTATCTCCGCCTGTGGTGCAGCCATTCTCAGGCGATCGCAGCATTGTAGATGAAACGCCAGCACCCCCAATTCCCACAGTAGAAGAGCCACCACCAGCTAGTCACGTCATTGAAACACCACCTGCGCCTTTTGTTCCTGCCGTAGAAGAGTCAGAGCCGCCCACTAGCCCGGTTGTGATTGAAACACCACCTGCAACTGCAACAGAACAGCCACTAGCAGCCAGTAGCATCGATTTATTGACTAGCGATCGCACTCTGGCAGCGCCAGAATTATCCCTTCCTACAGAAGTAGCAGAACCGCTAACACGACATGAGGCTGAAATTACTGCTGGCGATTCCATTACTGAGACGAAGAGCGATCCCATATCCTCCCCACAACCATTAAAGCCTCCAGTCGAGGAACCTCAAATCAAGGAGGCTCCGGCAGCAGAATCTACGCCTGTTGTCAATCGAGAAGATGTACCCGTCGAAACGTCAAGTTTAAGCCCAGCAACTTCTTCACCGGAAACGTCTAGCGAAACCTGGCGATCGCGATCTTTCGAGCAACGGTTAGAAACAATCGCTAAGCCTGAACCAGCAACTCAAGCAGAATCAACAGCAGAATCAACAGCAGACTCCAATACAAACATCAATACAGCTACACTTCCCTACCCTGTCTTACCCTTACAGCGATTGCCGAAAGCAGCCAAGACAAAAATTCCTCGGGCGGCGCTAATTGCTGGAGGTGGAGTCGCAATCGTAGCATTCTTTAGCAGTGCATATGTCTTATCTAGCCCCTGTACGATTGGTAGGTGTCAGCAGTTCGCAACAGCAAAGCAGTTATATCAGGAGTCAAATCGAATCGTACAAGGAGCCAAGCAGCGATCGGAATTAATTGATGCTGAAAAACAACTGCAAGACGCAAATAACCTACTCAAACAAATTCCACCTTGGTCGAGCCGCCACCAGGAAGCACAAAATTTTTCCAGTACGATCGCCAATCGAGCCACTAATGTAGATAGAGTCCTGGCGGCGTTGGAAGAAGGCGATACAGCAGCAAATAAGCTGAAACAACCCATCCGCTCTTTAGAAGACTGGCGGGCAATCCAAGCTTTGTGGCAAAGAGCGATCGCCTCTTTATCTGCGGTTCCTAAAGATAGCGATCTATATCCCTTAGCACAGAAAAAAACTACTGAGTACCGAGGCAGCTTGCAGGCTGTAGAGCAGAAAATGCAAGCGGAGCAACAAGCATTTCAAAAATTCCCTCAAGCGCAAAGTTCAGCGCAGGCAGCACAACAACAGCAACTGACGGCGCGATCTTTACAAGCTTGGCAAATAGTTCGTACCAATTGGCAAAACGCAGTAGATAATCTTAGCTCGATTCCGCAGTCGAGTACAACTTACCAACAAGCACAGCAACTACTCGCACAATATCGCCCTCAACTTCAAGCAGCTAGCGATCGCGTTGCCAAAGAAACAATATCCACCAAAGCATTTTCCCAAGCAGTAAACTCCGCCGAACTTGCCGAACGGCAAGAACAACAAAATCAATTTGCTACAGCTCAAACCAACTGGAGACAGGCTTTAATCTTCGCTCAACAGATTCCTAGTGGGACTCAGTATTACGACCGAGCGCGATCGCTAATTAATACTTATACCGCGAAGCTCGAACAAGCTAACAGCAACCTGCAAGGCGCTAATCTCACCCAAAAAGTTCGCGCCGACCTCGATCGCGCTTGCTCCGGTAGAATTCGGGTATGTAGATACAAGTTAGATAACAAACAAATCTTCGTTCAGTTGACTTCCAGCTACGAACAGGCTGTCGAGAAAACATTTATCAACGCCAGACTCAGGGCTGACTCAAAAGCCCAAGCTGATATCGCGACTCAATATCGCACCCTCAAGCAAGTTCTCGAAGGCATTAGCAACGCGACTCGCCTACCCCTACAAATTTATGCTTCTGATGGCGGGCAAATGCATTCTTATACACCTAAGAACGTGAGTAGCGAGCAGTGAGTTGTGGTAATGGGTAATGGGTAATTGGTAGTTGCTCCCTTGTCCCCCTTGTCTCCCTTGTCCCAATGCGTGAATTTTGAATTTTGTCCCCGACTCCCGACTCCCCAATTCACCGAACCAACTGCGCGGCGGAATTGAAAAATTGGCGACAAAGCCCTTGGGTAACGAGAATTGCTGTGGCTAAGTTAGTGAAGGCAAGCATGAACATGACTAAAATTTGGTAGGATGCAGCATCGAGGGGACTCACGCCGCTGAGAATTTGTCCTGTAATGATGCCTGGAAGGGTAACGATGCCGATGACCATCATTTGATTTAGGATTGGAATTAACCCAGCGCGGATAGCATCTTTACGGTACTGAGCTACAGCTTGTTGGGGTGTCGCACCTAAACTTAAATGAGTCTCAATCTCTAGCTGGCTGGCATTAATTGTACTGACAAGACGCTCCCCCGCGATCGCCGCCCCATTAATCGCATTTCCTAGAATAATTCCCGCCAAAGGAATGATATATTGCGGTTCGTACCACTTCTGCGGTTGAACGATCAGCAGGTTGACATAGCTTAAAGTAAAAGCCGTGCTGACAAATATTGAAATCCAAACTAGAGGTAGCAAGCGGGGAATCTTTTTGCCAATCCGGTTGCGAGACACCACCGCCGCAATTGTCAGCATCACCAGCACTACCGCTAGCACCGCCCAAGGGTTATCTAGCCGAAAAATAATATCTAAAATCGCTCCCACGACGAACAGTTGCAAGATCGTTCTTACCGTCGCGATCGCCAAACTCCACTCTAAGCCCAAACGCTGCCCAGCCGATAGCCCTATTGCGATCGCCATCAGCGCTACAGCCAGAACAAAATCTACTAAATCGAGTCTAATTAGAGTGTCCATAGTGAGGAGTGAGGAGTGAGGAGTGAGGGAACAAGGGGGACAAGGGGACAAGGGGGACAAGGGGGACAAGGGGGACAAGGGGGACAAGGGGGAACTCGGGGACCCCGCGACCGGAGGGAGTGGGGATTAGGGGGCGAAGGGGGACAAGGGAGCAGAGGAGAATTTACCAACTACCAACTACCAACTACCAATGACCAACAACCAATTTGCCATTTTCTTGCGATACAACTTCTGATTTGATTAACTAGTAGAAAAACTTATGGTTCAAAGCGTGACTCAATCTACTCGCGTTCCTATCTTAAATCTGGCGCAGCAATATACGGATCTTGCAACTGAAATTAATGATGTTGTTTTCAAAGTACTTGCCTCTGGCGGTTATGTCGGTGGGGCAAATGTTGCTAACTTTGAGCAAGAATTTGCCACATATACAAATGTGTCTGAGTGCGTCGCCTGTAATTCCGGTACGGATGCACTGCTGCTAGCATTGCGGGCGTTAGGTGTTGGGGCTGGAGACGAAGTGATTACCACGCCCTTTTCTTTTTTTGCTACGACTGAGACTATTAGTGCTGTCGGTGCGAAGCCAATCTTTGTAGATATTGACGCGCCAACATTTAATCTTGACGTGACTCAGGTAGAGTCAGCAATTACAGCTAAAACTAAAGCTATTATTCCAGTTCATTTATACGGACAGCCAGTTGACATGACTGCCCTAATGGCGATCGCTCAAACCCACAAACTTGCTGTGATTGAAGACTGCGCCCAAGCAACAGGAGCATTGTGGGCGGGACAAAAAGTCGGTAGCATCGGTCATGTTGGCTGTTTTAGTTTCTACCCTACAAAGAATTTAGGTGCTTGTGGCGATGGCGGTGCGGTGACGACGAACGATCCAGAAATTGCGGCAAAGATGCGAATGCTACGCAATCACGGGGAGAAAAATCGTTACTATCACGAAGATATTGGATTAAATAGTCGTCTGGACGCTATACAAGCAGCGATTTTGCGAGTCAAGTTACGTTATTTAGATACTTGGAACGAACAACGACGGGCGATCGCTTCTCGCTATCAAGAATATCTCGCTCCAGTTCCAGGTGTTGTCATTCCCCAGGAATTACCAGGCGGCGAGGGAGTTTGGAACCAATACACAATTCGTTTGCTAGACGTAGGGACACACAGCCGTGCGTCCAATAGCAATTATCGGGATGAGATCCGCCAGCGCCTACAAGAAAAAGATGTGGGTTCGATGGTTTACTATCCTTTGCCTTTACACTTGCAACCTGTGTATCAAAATTTAGACTACCAACAAGGGCAATTTCCGATCTCGGAACAAACTTGTCATGAAGTTTTATCCCTGCCTATCTTCCCCGAACTTTCTCCTGAAGCACAAGAACAGGTCGTTTATTGCCTGAAGGATTGTTTAACGTAAAGGCGGGTTCACCCAGAATATCTGTAAGAGCAAAGTTTTTTGGTAAACGCGCCTCGTACACGAGTCGAATCGTAGGGGCGCACAGCTGTGCGCCCGTACAGGAGTCGGAAAACAATAATCCAAAAGTCCCCCTTGTGTAAGGGGGATTTAGGGGGATCTGCCCAGTCCCCTTTGTGTAAGGGGGATTTAGGGGGGTCTATCCTTGAGTTCTTAAAACGGGACGGTTAACAGTGGCAAGAGATTCAACTAAACTACGAACGGCTGCAATCATAGCCACTTCGCTATTGAGTTGGTTAATTGCCGAACCTACACCCACACCAGCCGCACCAGATGCGATCGCCATTGGTGCCGTTACGTTAGAAATACCGGAAGCACACAACACTGGTACGGACACGGCGCGGGAGATTTCGTAGGCGGCGGCGAGGGTAGGTGCAGCTTTCTCAACCAAACCCAACGTACCAGGATGAACGGGACTGCTGCTCGTACCACCTTCGGTTTGGATAATATCAGCTCCAGCTTTTACCAGCTCCTCTGCTAGTTGCACTTGGCGATCGAGTTCTAAAATGTGGGGAACGGTAACGGAAAGGGTAATTTCAGGCAAGAGCGATCGCGTAATTTCTGTTAAGGCGAGGACTTCCTCTGCTTCAAATCTGCGTCCTTGAGCGTAGAAGCTATCGAAGTTACCAATTTCAATTAGGTCTGCACCAGCTGCTACACAGGTGACGAATTTTTCTGGGTCAACTGCCGACACACAAACTGGTAAATTTGTCAAGGCTTTTACCATCTGCACTAGCTCGACATCAGCAGCAATATCAACAAAAGTAGCACCACCGCGATCGGCTGCGTTAACTGTCGCTGCTACGCTTTGGCGATCGAGGTTATTCAAACCGCTAATAATTTTTAGCGCCCGTCCTTGGGCAAAAGCTTGGTGGAGTAGAGGATGCATGGTCATGATTTCTCTCTTGTGTCCTGTAAAGGAATATTGTGACATTCTCGGAGGTTTGAAGCTAGTATTAGCTCACGCAAAGATGAGGACACTCTCGTCTTGTCTTCCTTGTCTTCCTTGTCTTCCTTGTCCCCCTTGTCTTCCTTGTCTTCCCGATTCTCCACTCCCCCTGAATTACCGCTGGGCGCTCCGAGAAAGAGCAGTTACACGCCGCACATCAGAAAATACTCCTTCCCCATGTAGTTCGTACATTGTCGGCTTCACTTCAACTTTTAGCAAGCAAGATGTATTGACGCAAATCGTTTGTTCTGGCAGATGTAGCAAGCACCAAGGTTTGTCCAGATGTTTCAAAATCCGCTGATGAATTTCTTGAGGAGTCAGAGCATTATCTTCGTGCAAAACCACATTGAAGGCTTCTATTTGACCGTTAGTGTAGAAAAACGTGATTTGTAGCATATTGTGGTCGTTCATCGCTAGGAATTACCTCTCTTGCTTGGTTTTCAAGTAACTTTTGCCTTAACTCTCCCAAATCCAGCATTCTGTCAAGGCTAGTATTGTATTACCCAAAATTCAGTTGTCAGTTATCAGAGAGCAGGGAGCAGAGTAAGAGAGCTGAGGGAGCTGAGGGGGCTCTCGGGAGCTGAGGGAGTGAAGAGAGCTGGGGGAGTTGAGGAGGATGGAGAAGAAAATAGCAACAACCAGTTACCAAGTACCAATTACCAATTACCATCCATACACAAATTTCTAGTCTTCTTCTATACAAACTTCACCATTTTGTGATTGAGTCGTGATATCTTGTTGAGCATCTGCAAAATAAAATCATCCTTAGGTTAGATGCCAAGATCTATGAAGTGGAATCTCAGTCTGGAGGCAGAATTTTTTTATCAACAGGGATTGCGTCGCAATAAAGCCGAACAATACGCAGAAGCTCTACTAAGCTTAGATGTAGCTGTGGAATACAAGCCAGATTACGCTGATGCTTGGTCGCAGCGAGGTATAGCCTTGGGTAGTTTAAACCGCCATGAAGAGGCGATCGCCAGTTTCGATCGCGCTATTACCCTGCGTCCAGATGCTAGCTGGGTTTGGCACAATCGCGGAATTGCCCTGGGTAAGCTGAGTCGTTATATTGAAGCTCTCAATAGCTTCGATCGCGCTTTAGAATTTAACCCTGATGCGGCGACAATTTGGCACAACCGAGGGATTACTCTGATCGATCTGGGTTGCTATGAAAAAGCTGTTATCAACTTTGAAAAAACGATCCAGCTACGACCAGATGCTTACTGGGCATGGTACAACCGAGGTACGGCACTGGGACATCTCAAGCAATATGCAGCAGCAGTTGATAGCTTCGATCGCGCTCTAGAGTTCCAACCTGACGATCTCTTGACTTGGAATAATCGCGGCATCACTCTAAGCGACTGGGGTGAATATACCAAAGCAGTAGCTAGCTTCGATCGCGCTTTGGCAATCGATCCAGAATATAGCAAGGCTTGGTACAACAAGGGGGTAGCGCTGCGAAAATTAGGAGATTTCACAGCAGCAGTCGTCTGTTTCGATTGCACTGTTGAGTTGGAGCCTAATGATTTTTGGGCGTGGTATAACAGGGGACTATCTCTAGCACAAGTTGGTGAAAAAGAAGCAGCGATCGCTAGCTACAAACATGCTCTTAGCATTCAACCTCAAGATATGGCAGTTTGGTACGATTGTGGTTTAGCTTTGTATGAATTGTGCCGTTACCAAGAAGCGATCGCCATTTACACCAAAGCTTTAGAAGTCCAGCCTCATACACCTATATTTTGGTACAATATTGCCTGCTGTTATGCTTTGCAATCGCAAGCCGAACAAGCAGTTATTAGCTTACAACAGGCAATTCAAATCAGTCCAGATAAGTATCGTACTCTTGCCAAGAATAGCTCGGTCTTTCATACCATTTCTCAAGACGAAAGATTTCAAAATTTGATCTCTGAGTCGCGTGTAGATGTATAGCATTAGAGTATTTTTACTTTAAAAGTTCTGTCAGTCATATAGATTTTCTTAGCCAGCAACAACTGGCTATTTTTTTTTACATATAGCGATTATCATTAGACCTCCTGCATGAATCAAAAAATCATGGATGTCATTCTGTTGGCGAAGCCTTCCCGAAGGGTACGCAACGCAGTGTAGTGAAGAATCTCCCAGATGTTTCGCTTCGCGTGTGGATGACAATTCAAGTATTCACGCAGGAGGTCTATTATTTTTCTCAGTAAAACTACACAAACGTATTTGTGAAATCTTCAGCATAATTGCCGCGATCGTGCGGCAATAAATTACTGTACTTCAGGGCAAACTAGATCTTAAGTTCAATGCAAACTAGGAAAAACCTTGTCGTTACAAACCTTTCTAATTAAACTTTTAGCGCTAAAACGATCTCAAGAGCGAGGGTTTACTATAGTTCTTGCTCTCAGTATGGGTTTGATCGTGATGGCAATTGCGACTACCCTAATTTTTCGTGCTTCTCGTAACGAAGCGATCGCATCTACCCGCACTCAAACCGGAGATAGTTTAGCTGTGGCTGAAGGAGGTGTTGCTAGAATTCTAGCTTTCATGACTAAACCAGAAAACGCAGTTTTACTAACTCGAAATTACGATCCAATCGACCCAAAAACGGGAAAAAATTATCTGGGAGCCGACGGTATTCCTAAAACGAGCGACGACACCACAATTGCTATTAATGAATGGATAACTCCAATGACTTTTCCTTGTTTACCGTCAGTATCTCCTAATGTAACTACACTGACTAGTTCTAACAATATTGGTAATGGTCAATTTCAGTTGTTGGCATATCGTTACGATAGTTTAAAGCAAACAGGAACTTTCCTGATATCTGGTCAGAATGATAGTTCTATCGCTCATCTTGCAGTCACAGTAGCAATTCATGTAACAATTCAAAATTTTCCTGGTGCTATTAGCACTCATACTACTTTCGACCTCGATCGCATTGAAATACAGGCACGTAGAATTGCAGGTAAGAATGCTAATATCTACTTCGATCCTGTGACTGCTTTTAATAGTTCTAATCTGAATGGATATGCCATAAAAGGTGGTACAAATAGATCTCAATATCTCGCTGCTATCGGTTCGGCATCAGATACCACAGATACTAGTATTGATGGCACAATTTTCGCTTGTAAGCTGCAACTCAACTTTCCGTTCGCTGCGCAAGGTACGGATTTAGGAGACATCACAGATCCCAGGTTTTCATTGCTGTCGCTTCCACTTACTGGTACTAGCGGACAAATTACTCATTATCAAACTAATAAAATTGATATTACTGACAAAATAATTGATATTGATACAACTGCTGGTCCAGTTTATCTTTATGTGAAAGGTTCGTATTTAGATAAAGAAGGATTTCATTTGCGAGGAAATTCTAAAATTCGTAATATTCGCACTGATGGACAACTGCCCAGAGTTGGAGATTTACGAATTATTATTTTATACAGTGGTTCGGGAACGCCGCAGTCTGCCTATCTTTACAACACTGCTTGTATTCAAAATGCTTTTCTTTACAATCGGGATGCAGATTTTAAACTAGAAACTTCAGGCGATGGTTGTGAGAGTCCTGGGAATAGTAATTTTGATGGAGTTGTGTGGGCTGAAGATCTTCAAAACACTAATACTAGCAATACTGGCATTAATGTACCAGATGACGTTCTCAGTTTATCAGACTTAGCTAATAGCTTTAACCTATATACTATTAATAAAATCGGCTCGATTCAGAAGTGGCAGCGATATAAGCTGTAGAGTTGGAAATTTTGATTTTTTTAGTACTTTGCGATCGCATCAATTTCCCTCATTCAATTCACCGTAAATTTACTGAAAACTCAGCAATAATATTCATTAAGATTACCGTAATTCTACGGCAATAAGTCAGTATAGAGTAGGGCAAACTAGATATGATTTTTAGTTTGCCTAACAGATAAAATATCGTTTTTATTTCACCAACACAGGATTTTTATGAATAAAATTGCTTTTTATATAGTAGTTTTAAATGATTTGTAAAGTAAGCTTCTAGCCTGCTCCACGTTCATTAATCAAATAGGATTGCTATATATAGTTAGTGCAATAGCTCATTAGTAATCGCATCATACTATCAAATAAATTAGCAGCGATTCAATTATAAAACTTTCAACATGGCGCGATCGATGCATCTACAGAAATTGCCGCTACAAGATAAAGGATTTACTCTTTTTGAGGTATTAATATCCATACTTATAGTTAGTGTATTTCTTGCTGTAGCAATGCAAGCGCTTTTATTAGCGATTATTTTTAAAGTACGCGCCGAACAACGTCAGGAAGCAATCACTTGGATTCAGAAGGATTTAGAATTCGTTAAAAATCAAGCTAAAGAATACGAAATTAATACTTTTCCTTATTCCAATAGATGTAACGCCACTACTTCTGCTGACGGCTTTGCTGCGGGATTACTACATAGTATACTTGGCACTCCAACGTCACCACCTCCATCAGCACCATCTACCACAACATCTGTTTCTAAAACTTTAGCAGGAAAAAGTTTCACTCTGACTCGAACTGCTATTTACGATAATCCTACTTATGCTTATAAATTACTTCAGCTAACTTATAATGTCACACCAGCAGACAGTAATTCCCCAATCGCAACGCTTTCAACTGAGGTAATTCCTGATGCGTCGCTTAAGTGTCCGTAAAAATAATCAAAACAAAGGTTTTTCTTTAATAGAGATATCAATAATAGTTGTCATTATTGGTATTCTAGCCGCGATCGCAGTTCCTAGCTTTGCTGGTTCTTTAGATCGCGTCAAATTGAATCAAGCAGTAGTTGAAGTCAGAGGGATTTTGCAAGAAGCCCAAAGACAAGCTATCCGTAAAAGTCAACCTTGCGATGTTATGTTGATGTTATCGACTACACCAGTACAAATTACCGCAAATTGTGGTGTTACGGGCGATCGCAATTTATCAGAGCGAGTTCAACTAATAACAAATATTAGTCAAGTAACAGGAAATCCCATCAAAATTACTTTTGGTATTTTAGGCACAGCAGAATTTACAGTTCTCAGTTCTAGAAACCCTCCTCCTCCAGTCGATCCGAGTGGAAAATTGATCTTTTCTGTTGCTCGCAGCTCCATTCAAGATCAAAAATGTCTGGCTATATCTAATACTTTAGGATTGACAAGAGCTGGTAACTACACTGGTGATTCTACTGCGGCAAATCACATTACTGACGATGGGATTTGTACTGCATCCTAACTAAGAGTTATATGAAAAAGTATTTTGCTCAAATTTATCGTCGATTTCATACTTCTAAGTTTTCTAGAGGATTTACACTTGTAGAGTTACTAATTGCAGTCCTAATTAGTACAATGGTAATTGTCATTGCAGGATTTGCCCTGGTCACAATTACATCTTTTGATAATAAAGCAGAAGCCAGAACAGAAAGACAAATCGATCTCAATCGTGCGTTCGATTTCATGAGTCATGAAATTAGAATGGCAAGCAGAATAAATCGGCTTGAAACTGAAGTTGCAGATAGCTCTACTACAACTCTGGAAAAAATTGTAGAAGACGCTGGTATTAAAGCAAAGCTAGGTAGTTATGGCACAATTGCTTTATATCTAGAAATTCCGATCGACAATATTCCTACTTCATGTCCTCCACCAACTCCTCCTGCTATAATTCCCAGCGATTATCAAGCGGGATTTGACAAAGTAGTTTACGATATTCGCCCTACAACTGGAAGTTGGTTGAGTCCGAGAATAATCGCGCGTTACGGACGCATACCGAACGCGGATGGTTCAATCGATCCTTGCAAAAATCCTGTAGCTAGCGATATTTTAGTTGACTCAATTTCTGATACAGATATCAATCCAACTTGCAGCACCTCACCCGCCGTTAAGTTTGGTGCTGGCGGTTTTTATGCTTGTCTTGACGGTAGTTTAGTCGAACTGTTCTTGCGCGGTGCAGTAAGTGCTACAGAAAATCAAGATGTCACGGGTAGAGCGTTTTCTCGCCTGAGTAGTTACAGTAATGACCTTGCACCCGTGCTATTCGGTAGTAAGTCAGGAACAACCGAGATGAATTTGACTTGGACTTGGAGTGGTACGGGTAATCCAACTTACAAAGTCTATCGCACCGTGGATGGGGTAGCTACAGAGGTTTATAGTGGCTCTGTCTCTAGCTTAGATAGCAGCAGTCTGGCTCCCAGCCTTCGTCCTACTTCTAGTAAACAGAACTGCTACACAGTTAGAGCAACTATCGGTTCGTATACCAGTGCGCCAAGCAATGCAAGGTGTGAAGATTTTTAAGATACCAAGCGAATAGAATGCACGATAGTTAGTTATGAGGTCGGTAGCAAGCTTACGTAGAAAAATTGCTTGAGCAAGTACTATGCAATCAACCTGCTTTGCCATAGAATTATCCTTGAATAATAAACTGGTTATTGGTCACTGATAACTGATAACTGCCAGGGCGGGTTTATTAGATGACTTCGTTTCTGACAGAAATTTCGGGTGAATCCCGCCCCTACATTGGTTACTGATAACTGGTCACTGTTTATGCGATCGCAATGGCAATATTTGCTACAAAATTTGGGTGAATGGCAGGGTTCGTTTACACGATTCTCACCCCAAGCTGAGTTAATCGAAGATACGCCTACAGTCGTATCTCTAGCTGGATTAAACGATAATAAAACCATCCGTCAAATTGTCCGTTTCCTACCATCCAATCGTCCCGCCGAGGAAAAAGTATTTGAATACAGTTCTCTGGGTAAGGGGGTACTGTTTTTTGAAAATGGTGCGTTTTCTCAAGGTTCGATTCAACTCAGTCCGTTTGCAGAATTTGGCGCAGAACTTGGCTTGATTCATGGCGATCGCCGCTTGCGCTTAGTGCAACTTTTTACACCGAACGGAAAGTTGGATAAAATTACGCTGATTCGCGAATATCTTGCTGGTACGACAACTCCAGAACGTCCCCCTCTACAGGTTGATGACTTGGTAGGTAAGTGGCAAGGGGAAGCGGTCACAATTTATCCCGACTGGCGATCGCCCGATACTTATTCTACACAACTGCAAATCGAGCGCCTTGGTAGCGATCGCCTCGCACAACAATTGACTATCTACTCTACGCCAGAAAACCCTTACCAAATCAGTTCCACAGGCAAAATTACCGGATCGTTACTCTACTTTGAGGGTTCTCAGCCCGATCGCCAAATGACTCAAGTTATGCTACTACCAGATGGCGCTTCTGCCACTTGCCCTCAGCAAGTGCAGTTAAGACAAGCCTTTTTTCTCGAAGTGGGTTGGCTAGTACAGCCAAATCTACGACAAAGACTGATAAGACGTTACAACGATAAAGGTGAATGGACTAGCCTTACTTTGGTTACTGAAAGCAAGTGAGTGGTAATTGGTAATTGGTAATTGGTTGTTGCTTCTCTGTCCCTCTGCCCCCCTGCTCCCAGCTCGTCCCAGCTCCCTGCTCCCTAATCACTGATGTGCGTAAATTTACTGAAAAATTCATTGATATCTATCTGATTCTAGTGGCGATTCCGTAGTGTTTATGGTAGAAATACGTAATATATCTGTTAAAATAATTACTAAATTTATGCCCGTACACAGCTTTCGAGTCAGTAAATCGCAAAATCCTTGGGCTGAGGGTTCTAAGTTACTGGGAATAACATTGCTAATTGGATTTGGCATTCGGATAACTGCGGAGCAGTGTTACTTAATCCCTTCTACTTCCATGAAGCCCACTTTACAGATTGACGATCGCCTCTTCGTAGACAAAATTAGCTACCACATCGGCAATCCTCAGCGAGGAGATATCATCGTGTTTACTCCTCCAGAAGCAGTGATTCAGGAAGAGCATTCTCGCGATGCATATGTGAAGCGAGTTATTGGACTGCCAGGAGAGAAAGTAGAAGTGAAAAATGGGATCGTATATATCAACGATCGCCCTTTAACAGAACATTACATTGCCGAGCCACCGGAATACATTTTAGCAGCAGCGATCGTGCCACCCAAGTCTTACCTTGTGTTGGGAGATAATCGCAATCGCAGCTATGACAGCCATGCTTGGGGTTTTATTAGTCGCGATCGCATTATTGGTAAGGCAGCAGTGCGTTTTTGGCCTCCCTACCGTGTAGGTAGTTTGTACGCTGAAACCGCCAGCAGTAACTAGGTAATTAGGTAAAGCCTACTTTCAGTTCAGTGCATAGAAAATTCCCCCAATCTCGATCGAGAAATGAGGGGAATTTACAACCACTAACTAACAATCACTAACTAACAACTAAAACTCAAACGTTGTCCTCAACGTACCGACAACAATATCGCTATTGTCGCTATCGTGACCAGGAGCAGTCAGCCAAATTACGCCCGGTGCAACCGAGATATTATCAGTCAGTTGATATCGATACGACGCTTCAACGTGCAACCCAGTATCGGGATCTCTTCTTCTTTCTACACCGTCGCCATCAGCAACAGTAAAACCACTCGTACCCGTTAGTTTAGGTTCCACCGCCACAATAATATTGAGTAGGTTTCCTTCCTTGCCCAAATCGGGAAAACTGAGAGACAGAGCATAGTTCCACACATCAGCATCACCCAATCCAAGCACGATCGCCTTACTCAATCCTGCCCATCCACCAATTCTAATTCCAGGGGTGATGTCAAACTGTGCTTCTACACCGTAGTGATTGCCCACTACCGATCGCGTGCTGCCATCAGCATCTGTGACTTCTACCAGCGATCTGATACTACCTTGCTCTGTCGTGTTTAAGGCTTCGTCATACGTATGGAGATAGGCAAAGGCAACCTTAAATCTGTCAGTCCCGTACTCTAATCGTCCGAGAAAGCTATTGCTACCGTTAAATAAACCGTTACCAGGGGCAGGATCTTCAGCATTACCAGCTTGATAGCCAAGCCCCAGTTTCAAAGCTTCAGTTATCGAGAATTCTGTAATTATCCCTGCATTCTGTCCCCCTGCATTATAGATGGGGTTGAAGCTGAGATTACCAATTGCACCTACATTCGTGTCGGTAATCAGGTTATCGACAATATCAAAAACGTCGTCGTATTCTCCAGAGTTAGCTAGCAGCCAAACTCTTAGATTATCGCCAACTTGAAAACTGTAGTTGAGGTTATCTACGACAACGTCGTTATCAGTACCCGTAGCATATGCTATCTGTCCTTCATTTGTAATGTTGCCTACATAGTCAAAGGCACTAAAATTACCTGCTTGCAAGCGAACTTGCAGTTGATCTGTACCAGTAAAACTAGACAGGAAATTGAACCGCATTCTCGTTTGTAGGACTGTGTTGTCCTCCACGTCATCGCCAAAAGTATCGCTAGCCGCCATAATGACTTGAGCGCTCAATTTGGTTGTGGTGGAAAATTGATTTGCTTCTAGTTCGGCGGTGGTTGCTTCTAAAGCATCGACTCGACCGCGCAAAGTTGCAAGTTCCGTACCGAACTCCTCTTGCAACCGTTGTAAAGTTGCCAAGTCTTCTTTGTTGACCATATCGGCAGAAGCGGTGGCAATCAGTTCGTTGACTCGATCTAAACAAGCGTTTAACCCTGCGGCAAATTCATAACGAGTTAAAGCGCGATTACCGCGATAAGTTCCATCGGGGTATCCCGCAATGCAACCATATCGTTCTACCAAAGATTGCAATGCCTGAAATGCCCAATCTGTAGGCTGCACGTCTGATAATTGGGAAACTGAAGTCACTTGAGCTAGCTGTGGCGATCGCTCTTTTGTCGTTAATGTCTCAACGCTGGTTGTTGCAGTCATGGGAGTCACTGAACTTATATCTCCCGCGATCGCTGAGTTTAAATATAAAGAATTGGCAGCAATAACCGCTAGAGAAACGAAAAATGAATCTCTAAAAAGTCGTTTCATTAGTATATACCTCACACCTTTTTACATAATTACCGAGAATGGCAAAGAAAAAAAGTTACATGGATTACGATATTTTCTCAAACTCAAAAAACTGTTTTACTTGAAGATGGCAGTTGCTGATTTCGTCGAATTCTACAACTCTTTTGGCTTATTAGACCTCCTGCGTGAATACTTGAATTGTCATCCACACGCGAAGCGAAACATCTGGGAGATTCTTCACTACACTGCGTTGCGTACCCTTCGGGAAGGCTTCGCCAACAGAATGACATCCATGATTTTTTGATTCATGCAGCAGGTTTATTCTTTTGAACTCATTCCTAAGATAGATGTTCAAAAATCAGTCGAGAACATCTTTTGGGTTCGTCGAGCGGCGAAGTGATTCTGTCTTTTTATAAGTGTTTAAATATTATCAAAAAATAACTTTTGTAAAAAATGACTTGGAGTAACTAAAATAACAATATTTTGCACGCTACGACTGTATTATAAGATGCACAAAATATAGGTTTCAGTTGCGGTGTTAGCTATAGCTATTGCCATATTTTTTGTAGTCGCGTGCAGGGTATTATTAAGAGTAAACAATTCCAGTCTGGTAACTGCCACCTTTGCCAACAGTGAAGCTACAAAGCAGACGCGATCCTTTCACTTGCCATTCTTGCACCTGATAAGTTTCTAGCAGTTGGTCCTACTTGTAATGCCGCTAAACCGCCCATCATGTATAATTCGCATCCCGACCAGCGCAAGCAGGGATCGAGAACGGGTAAACCTCTAGCTATAGTTAGAGGAAAGGTATTGAGCATGTCTGACAGCAGAGGTTCGGCAGTCACGTCAAGTGTCGTCCCTGTTGCGACCCAAATGCGATCGCATTCATTCTCTTCCCCATTATGGCAATGCACTAACCAACTATTCCCTTGCCATACTGCTTTGACGACTTGGCATTGTTCTTGAATTTGCAAGCGATCGCACCGCATGAGCCGCCGCAACTGTAGCATCATTGCTGGCGTGAGGGAACCCCCATTTCTAGCTTGTTGAATCAAATACCAACGCTTTTCCCAGTCCGGTTCTGCCCAAAAATCTTTGAGATATTTCGGTCCCAGCCACCCTGGTTCGGCATCAAATAATTTCTCTTGTAAGTTGCGCCTTGCCATCAACACGACTTTAGCACCACGGGCGATCGCACCGACAGCTAAATGCCCGCTAGTTAATCCACCACCAACAATTAATATGCGTTCTCCAGCTAAGTTCAATTTTCGCAAATCCACTTGTTGAGAGTGACATAACCGTTCTGGCGGATAAGGAGACTGAATTTGACTCACCCACTCAGGTGTGTGAATTTGACTGCTACCCTTGGCGAATACTACCCTACGGGCAACAACTGTGCGATCGTCTGCTAGCCACAAGCGAAACCGAGGACGCAACCGATGTTGTAAGGGTTCGATCCGCAAAACCTTTGCTTTGAAAACTGGTGGCAAATCCAAACGGCGAATTAAATCGGTACAAAAATCTTGAAATAATTGCGTTCCTGGCAGATCGTAAGGGGCAAATAATTCCTGGGGACGACATGCGGCAAATTTTCGCAAGGCGTATGGGTTGGGATCGGGATGGTGGACGGCAGGAGAACGTAAATGAGGGATCTCAAAAGCCGCAAATTGTTGCTGCCACTGCTGCAACCACATTCCACTTGGATCGAAAACAGCAAACCTGTGCCGCAGCTTTTTCCGCTTTTGCAGCAAGTAGGCAATAAACGTGAGAGCGTGGGGACCAGCGCCAATGATGGCAATATCGGTATTGGAAGCTTCTGCAAGCATGACAATCGTGCTAGACAATACTTAAAAATGATAATCATTCTTATTCAAGATAGCATCGGGAGTCAAAAGTCAGAAGTTAAAAGTTAAAAGTCAAAAATAATCCTGACTCCCGTACAGACGTTGCCTGCAACGTCTCTACACCGACTCCCGCAACTGAGAGTAAATTGGTATGATGCCTTTATCTATCTCCCTATGATTCCTACCAGAAGAGTTTATTTGTTGCTGTTGTTGGGAATAGCAATCGCACCCCTATTAGCCACAATTTGGAACGTACCGCGCAGTATCTTGGTGATGCTGCTGTTTGATGCTGTTATCTTAGGGCTGACGATCGCCGATAGCCTAATGGTACGCCGTCATCGCGTCCAAGTCGAGCGATCTCTGCCTGCTAGACTCTCCATCGGACGGGATAATTCGGTGGTTTTGACAGTGCGATCGCTGAAAAAATCAGCTCAAATTCAGATTTGCGATTATTACCCAATGCAGTTTGCTGTTTCTGCAACTACGCTGACTGCTGCGCTTGCACCCAACAGCACGACAGAATTAACTTATACAATTCACCCTAACCAACGGGGAGAATTTGCCTGGGGAGATCTGCAAGTGAGACAATTGGGTGCTTGGGGATTAGGTTGGGATAACTGGAAAATTTCTCAAAGTCAGAAAGTCAAGGTTTATCCTGACTTGGTAGGATTGCGATCGCTCTCCATTCGTCTGACGCTACAATCGGCTGGTTCAATTCGCAAGCTGCGCCAACGGGGAATCGGAACGGAATTTGCCGAACTTAAAGATTATGGTACGGGTGACGATTTGCGGTTGATTGACTGGAAAGCTACGGCACGTCGCAACCGTCCTTTGGTGCGAGTTTTGGAGCCAGAACACGAACAAACCCTGATTATTCTATTGGATAAAGGACGCTTGATGACGGCTCAAGTATCGGGTTTAAAGCGATTTGATTGGGGTTTAAACGCAACTTTGGCTTTAGCACTAGCGGGAATTCATCGCGGCGATCGCGTAGGTGTGGGAGTATTTGATAAGCAAATGCAGACTTGGATACCACCGGAACGAGGACAAAATCAATTAAACCAACTGATCGATCGCCTGACACCAATTCAACCCGTATTACTCGAATCTGACTATATTGGTGCTGTCACGAGTATTATCAAACAACAAGCTCGCAGAGCCTTGGTAGTATTAATTACAGACATTGTTGATATAACCGCTTCTGCCGAATTATTAGCTGCATTAGGAAGACTGACACCCCGTTATTTACCTTTTTGCGTTACGTTACGCGATCGGCAAGTGGATCGTTTAGCTCATACTTCTACGAATGAAGTGAATCCGACTTATGCCCGTGCTGTGGCTTTAGATTTATTATCTCAGCGTCAAGTTGCCTTTGCTGGTTTGAAACAAAAAGGGGTTTTGGTATTAGATGCACCAGCCGATTTGATTTCCGAACAGTTGGTAGAGCGGTATTTGCAGCTCAAGGCAAGGAATCAGTTGTAGTTGCTAATTGGTAATCGATCATTGGTAAGGATATTGTTATGTCCTAATCTCGCGGCAATAATTGCCGCAATTCTTGTGGGAGACAGCGATCGAAGAATTGCTCAATGACTCTACTATGGCGTTGATATAGCACACCTAGATAAATAATAGATATTCCTAAAACAGTGAGTGCGAACGGAAATAGTAGGGCATCTTTAAACACTGTATAAGCCAGGTGACTTAAATATCCAAAGACTCCTATAGCTCCGAACATCATAAAAACTTTGCGTTTCAACAACACCGATAACAAAATCAATCCCAAATTAATTAGACAATAAATAAATTTTTGCCATTCATTGCTATCTCTCATCAAAGTCATACCAAACCAGAAGGCAAGTAAGCCAAATAAATACAACCAAAAAGCAAAATCTCCATCGCGCCTGCGGGTGCGAAGATCGACTAAATACGCAACGATAATACACGCAATTCCAAACCATAGAGAAACCAAAAGTCTTTGTTCCCAGGTAAATTCATTTTTACCAAATAGCAATGGCGTTAAATCCATCGACATGAAATATAACGAAAAAGCAATCGGCGCAGTCAAAAATGGAAATCGGACAAACTTGAGCGCGATTAAACCTGAAATAACAGTCCCCAATTCCATCAAAAACCAACTGCCTTTAATCCAAATATAGTAATCTCGATATACACCCGGATCGCCTTGGCTCCAAAATCCCGTCCATCTTTGTAGTCCGTAAATTGCTAGAGGAGTCATGCAAACTGCGATCGCAAATAGCAATCCCCCAGGAACTTTCATGTTTTGGCGAAAGTACAAAGTTTTGCCTGCCATTACAAAACAAAACGCATAAATACTAGCTAATAGGAAGATTCCGCCGCCACCAAACGATTCCCATGCTAAATTCATAAACCAACTCATGGCAGAGATGACAACCAAAGCCCCAAAATAGAAAGCTACGTTGGCAAAATTAAATTGGGGGCGATGGTCGCTCCGGTGAGATAATGCTTGCCATAGCGCGTCTGCTTGCGCCTCAGTAATTAAGCCTTGGGAAGCTGCCCAATGCAAATCTTCTTTGTAAATTTTCATACTCGAAACTATAGGAGCGTTTACTCAATCATGAGAGGTAGTTTCGAGAAGATATACGGTTGTTGTGCCACTATTAAAGGTGCTTATTTTTACATATATTTTTGTAGGATACGTTATTTAACGTACCCTTAGCTCAACCCTGGAAACAATGGCGCTTCTTCCCTGTGATATTTCGCTAAATAATCTTTAAAAGACGTACCCCCAGTCCCGACTTCTACTCCAACAATTTTAAGTTGTTGAATTGCCAAGCCTAAATGTCCTTGATGAAATTGAGTCTGACATTTATCGTAGGCTTGCAAAAAGGTGAGAACTGCATTGGCATCAGGATAAGTGCGTAAATGGGCAACTTTCTCAGCTTGCGTGTCACCTATAGCACGACTTATGAGGAAATCGTAATAATGTGCTAAGTTATGTTCTTTATAATGCTCGAACCATTGAGTAATGCGATCGCCATATTTGCGATCGAATTCAGTCTCGGCAATATGTAACTTACCTTCAGAATCTTTAGTCCCACCTACCCAATATTTTCTCACTCCGCTCATAATTTCTAACTGCCGAAATTGAACTGATTGAAAGCCACTTGTAGGACCAATGCTAGTCCGAAATTCGACAAATGCTCGCATAGTGTTGAGAATCGGCATGGTAGTATTAACAACCTCATACAGTCGCAATACTCTTTGAAAGAAATAACACACTTCGCTAGTAGCACTAATAACTAAATCCGTATCTAATGCCTTTGATAAAGCATCTAACACCCGTTCCATGTCAATAATCATTTGATGGAAAGCAAGTTCGCAGATTTGATGTATGGAAATAAACAAATCTTCATCTTTTGAAGCAGTTAGAGTTTTTTTACAACTAATTAGCGCTTCAATGTTGTGATAATTCCAATAATGATTTTTGCTGATATCCAAACTAGGATCGAGAGGAGGTAGAGGTTGATAAGATTCAGACATAGTAGTACAAACGTTACACATAACGCCTATACATTATATTGACAAGAATTGCGATCGCACGATAGGAATTGTGGGGCGATCGCTATATCATCCATTTGGTGGTCAACAAATGTTGACTTATAGTAGTAATCTGAGAAATATAGACTGTTAGTATTACGGTTACACCCAAAGTTAGATTGATGCTGCTTTGAGAGGTCAATAGTATGGATAGATTGCAGCAACTGCTTCGGAACTCGTTCATTCGCCTAGAAGGATTACTGTATCAGATATTTGGATTTTTCCGCCAAATTTTTAATCTCTTTTATCAACGCTTACTGGTTTTGCTGCAAGCGCTAGGATTTTCAAATTCTAGTTATTACGTAGAAGGCGATCGCCAAAATAATATAGAATCGGCAGCAGAGCGGCAAATAACTGAAGTCAAATCAGAAAAAATCGAACCCAGCTTCACGCCTAATCGTCGTCCCGATCCGCAGATGGAATATTACCGCAAACTGGCTGGACAAGTAAATCCGACGAAAAAATAGGAGTTCGGGGTTAGTGAAAGGAAAACGGGGACAAGGAAGACAAGGAAGACAAGGGAGACAAGGAGGTTATTCTAGCCACCAGCCACTAGCCACTAGCCACTAGCCACTAGCCACTAGCCACTAGCCACTTGATAACTGAAAATGCCAGAAGTCCGGTTCGATAAGTACTATCGCTATGCAGATTTGACCGAGATTGTCCGCGCATACGCCCGAGAATTTCCACAATTGTTACGCTTGCAAAGCATTGGTAAAAGCTACGAAGGCAGAGACATTTGGCTATTAACAGTTACCAATTTCGCGACGGGCGACGATGTAGATAAGCCTGCTTTGTGGGTAGATGGTAACATTCACGCTACCGAACTCGCGCCTTCAAGTGCTTGCTTATATTTACTGCAAACGTTGGTGACTGGCTACGGTACTCAACCTGAGATCGCCCGTTGCTTGGATACTCGCGTATTTTATATCTGTCCTCGCGTCAACCCTGATGGTGCTGAGTTGGCTTTGGCAAACAAACCAAAGTTTATTCGTTCTAGCACTCGTCCTTATCCTCACCAGGGAGAACGAGAAGATGGGCTAGTGATGACAGATATGGACGGAGATGGGCGAATTCTACAAATGAGAATACCAGATCCGAATGGTGCTTGGAAAGTTTGCCCAACTGAACCGCGTTTATTAATTCCACGGGAACCAACAGAAACGGGCGGACAATATTATCGCATCCTCCCAGAGGGAGAAATTGAAAACTACAACGGCATCCAGATTGACATTCCACCACCGAAAGAAGGACTCGACTTAAACCGCAATTTCCCTAGTGGATGGCGACAAGAACAAGAGCAAATGGGAGCTGGACCCTATCCTGCCTCAGAAGCAGAAGTGCGATCGCTAGTTGATTTTATTACGAGTCATCTCAATATTACAGGGGCGATCGCCTTTCATACTTTTAGTGGTGTTATCCTGCGCCCCTACAGCCATCAAAGCGACGACGAGTTACCTACTAAAGATTTGCGCGTTTATCAACGCATCGGCGATAAAGCCACAGAAATCACTCAATACCCTGCTGTCTCAGTCTTTCACGAATTTCGCTACGATCCCAAAGACTTTATTACCGGTGCATTTGATGATTGGGCTTACGAACATCAAGGGGTATTTGCCTGGACGGTAGAAATTTGGAGTCCGCAGCGTCAAGCCGGAATTAAAGAGTATAAATTCATCGACTGGTACAGGGAACACCCCTTTGAAGATGACTTAACCATGCTGCGTTGGAGCGATGAAGTTTTAGGTGGTAAGGGTTATATCGATTGGTATCCCTTCGAGCATCCTCAACTCGGTCAAGTCGAACTAGGAGGCTGGGATGCAATGTATGCCTGGTCAAATCCTCCCCCGCAGTTTTTGGAAAAAGAGCTTGCGCGTTTTCCCGAGTGGTTGGTATGGCACTTGTTAATCTCACCTCAGTTGGAAATCTATGAGGCGAGTATCAGTCACTTAGGCGGTTCTAACTACCGCATCCGCTTTGCCGTTCAAAATACAGGTTGGCTACCTACCTACGTTACCGAAAGAGCAATGGATAAAAAACTGGTACGGGGTTGTCTATGTGCAATCGAGCTACCAGAAGGGGCAAAATTGGTAACGGGTAAATTGCGAGAAGATGTAGGACAACTCGAAGGACGCGCCTACCAACCTTCTGCACCCCTAAGAAGACAAGCCGATTCTACAAGCGATCGCGCTTTAGTTGAATGGGTAGTATACGCGCCTGATGATGGTACGGTATTCAAATTAACTGCTCGTCACGATCGCGCCGGAGTCGTCCGTACTACAGTTGTCAGTGGCTAGTGGCTGGTGGCTAGATAAAAATCTGGTGACTAGCTACTCACTAGTGATGAATGACAAATGACAAATGACCGATAACTCTCCCATATTCTGTTCTTAAAGTCATGACGGTATGCTCCGATTATTCCTATCTTGCAGCGTAGGATTAAGACTTTCATAGAGGATCAGAAATATGGGGTTGAGAGTTCCGTTCAGTTGCAGTCTAGCTTCGCTCAAACGTTTTATCCCGATTGTTATTGTGACTTTCGGATTAACTTTTATATTTCACTCCTTTGCTGCAACTCCAGCTGTTAACAAACCTCATCCCAAGATTGTCCTGATTTCTTTAGATGGCGCAACACCACCGTTACTCGATCGCTACTTCGCAACTGGTGTATTGGACAAACGTAAGGGATTGGGATTTTTGCAAAGTCAAGGACTTGTTGCAAAACAAAATCAAACTATTACCCCATCTCTAACAGCACCAGCCCATATTGCGATCGGTACTGGTTCTACGGCTGCTCGTAACGATATTAATGCTAATAGCTTTCACCTCGTCGCCAGTCCTTTCAAACAAAATATCAGCGGTTTTGCGGCTCCAATTGGCGGCTACTCGGTGGGAATTGATGGACCTCTGGACGACCATACCCAAACTGCTGAATCTCTCTGGATTGCGCTGCGAAACAACGGTAAGAAAGTCGTTGCAGCTACCTTTCCCGGTGCAGATGGACTCGATATCAAAATTCCTGGTTTAGCAGACAGTCCGATCGTTCAACCAGCTAGCGATCGCACGGTAGATTATACCGTACCGTTTGGCGCATTTGGCGGCGTAGGAGCTAGGGGCTTTAGCTTTACAGCAGCAGATTTTAGCGACGCTGCTAGCGAGATTATTCAGCAACTCACAACCGCAGGCAGATCGTCTTTTAGCCCCGTCAAAGTAACGACTCTCGAAACCATCCCCGCAAGCGGTTCGGGTAGCTTGACGGGTGGCGGCGGTTCCTATAACCTGCAAGTAGCAGCGATCGATACGAGCAACGATAAAGCGGTTAACTACGATACTTTAATTATTTTTGATGCCGATCGCGGTATCCAACCTAGAGCATCTCAACCCCCTGCTACTGGTTCCGCCTACCTTAAAGCCAGCGATCGCACCTCCAGTTTATTTTACTTTGAAGGTAGTACAAATAAAGTCGGTACGAGTTTCTACGTGACTCAACTCGCCTCCGACCTTTCCCAGGTGCGGTTAGCGCGTTATTCTGCTAACTATATTCCTTGCAACCAAGCAGTTTTGGCGGATGTGGACGATGCAAATAACAATGTTGGGTTCTGGGTTCCTCAGCCCGACTTCCGCATCCCCGAAAGAATCAGTTCAGGCTTTGATGATTTTCCCGATTTAGAACTAGAAGCAATTTATCAAGATCAAGTCCGTACTTTTGTAGATTACCAAACGCGGATTGCTTTACGGGCGATCGCCCAAAATCCCGACGCAGATCTCGTACTGACATATATTGAACAACCCGATGGTTCGGGACACCAATTTCTAATTACCGATCCTCGCCAAGCGACTGATTTTCGCGATCCAAACTCAATTGCCAATAACCAAGACCGAGAAAAAATCGAGCGATATCAAAAGTATCTGCGATCGGCTTATCGAGCAGCAAATACAGCCGTGCAGCAAATTATTGAGGCGGTTGGGACAAATAAGCGCGGTAGACCGAATAGTAATATTATCGTAGTTTCCGACCACGGTTTTGCCCCGTTCCACACCGCAGTTAGCTTCAACAACTACCTCAGCAGCTTGGGATTTGATAATACAAAAGTACGAGCAATTACCTCGGGTCCAGCGGTGAACATTTACATCAATTTGCAGGGACGAGAACCGGATGGCACTGTGAGCAAAGCAGAATATGTCACGCTGCAACAACAGTTGGTTAATGCTTTAGCCAAATTTACCGATACTAATCCAAACTATACTGCGGGAAGCAAATCTGTAGCGATCTTCGATAAGATCTACGCTCGTCCCATACCCAACGATCCGAGCGATCGCAACTTTGGCTTAGATACAAGTGAGTTTATCGGTCAAGACAGCGGAGATGTTTTTGCAATTATGCGACTGGGGTACAATTTTGACGGCACTCAAACCCCAGTGGTACAACGTTTGGGCGATTCGGCTTCAGAGACTCCATTGCTATCAGTCCCCAACTTCTACGGCGCTCATGGCTACGATCCAGAATTACCAGAGATGAGCGCAATTTTTTATGCTGCTGGACCAGATATTGGTACTGGGACAATTAAGCGAGTGCGTAATATCGATATTGCTCCTACGATCCTGCGAATTTTGGGCGTGCAACCCGCGCCCACTGTGGAAGGCGATCCGGTCAATCTAGGTCGGGCGTAAAGTCTTACGCAGATCCCCCAACTGGGTTAAAAAGTGGCATTTATTTCCCCCCTTTTGAAGGGGGGCTAGGGGGATCTCTCTTGTCGCAGTCAAACAATAAAATGACATTCGTTAGCAATTCCGTTCGCTCCAGACTTGGCAAAACATTAAGAATATCTTAAGAATAAAAATAAATTCCCGAAATATGCTGCTATGCTTATTCGCTAATTATTCAGCAGTAGATCGTTCTGGGATTTAATCTTGGATAGAATTCTGTCAATTTGAATACAAAAACTAGCTGAATTACGACCTAACAGAGGAAAGCCAATGCAAGATAGCGTTTCCCTAGTGGATGGCAGATTTATCGGTTATGTATTTGCCAATTGCATATTTCTCGATCGCTCGCAGCTAATTTACTTATATTCGCAAAATTCACTCAAAACTTAAAAATTATAAGTAAGTGTGATGTATCGATTTACCTAAGTGCGATCGCAACTTTAACGACAGTTAACCATAGTTTAGATCGCTAAAATTCTGAATGTTTTTGCCGTTTACTTAATCCATGAGGAGTTTTTATGTCTAGACGTATGTGCTGGTTATCTCAAGCCCAAGAGGGAGAAAAAATCTTACACTTACAACTCTCGCCCGACGAGCCTTGGAAGCCATATACTGCTTTTCGCCAATTCGCCGTACCAGACTATCCTATTCCAGGTGGTTCTAAGGGTTGGGCAACCTACCAAAAGTTATTAAAAGCAGGTTGGACTTTAGTGCATAGCTCCCGCGCTCAAGAATTTACCCTTAAGGATACCAGTGTCGTCAAAAACTCATAACTCCTAAAAGGATTTTGTCAGAGGAGTTAGGAGTCATTCTAGTTTTCTGCCTCCTGTCTCCTGGCTCCTTCTAAAACACTACACGTTAAACCGGAACAGCATCACGTCTCCTTCCTTGACGATGTATTCTTTTCCTTCACTACGGACTAAGCCTTTCTCTTTGGCTCCATTCATCGAGCCATTGGTTACTAGGTCGTCGTAAGCTACCGTTTCAGCGCGAATAAAACCGCGCTCAAAATCAGAGTGAATGACTCCAGCAGCTTGCGGTGCTACCATTCCTGCGGTAATTGTCCAAGCACGAGTTTCTTTTGGACCTGTAGTAAAGTAGGTACGCAAACCGAGTAATTCATAGGTAGCGCGAATTAAAGATTTTAACCCGCCTTCTTCTACCCCTAATGTGGCAAGAAATTCGGCTCGTTCTTCTTCGGGGATCTCGACTAATTCCGATTCCACTTGTGCTGAAACTATAACCACCTGTGCTTTATCAGAGGCTGCAAACTGTCTGACTTGTTCCACCCATTGGTTTCCAGTTGACAGATCGTCCTCCGATACATTTGCGGCATAAATGACTGGTTTAGCTGTGAGCAATCCCAACCCTTTAATTAAAACAGCTTCTTCATCAGTTAGACTAACTTGACGCGCTGGTTTACCTAGATTGAGAGCTTCTGTCAGTTTATCTAACACAGTTAATTCTAGCTGAGCTTCTTTGCTGGTTCGAGCTAGCTTGCGGGCGCGATCGCTTCTACGTTCGATTTGAGCTAAATCTGCTAAACCCAGTTCTAAATTAATCACCTCAATGTCTCGCACCGGATCGACAGAACCAGCGACGTGAATGATATCGTCATTCTCGAAACAACGCACGACATGAACGATGGCATCAACTTCGCGGATGTGGGACAGAAATTGATTGCCTAGTCCTTCTCCCTGACTTGCACCTTCGACCAAACCCGCAATATCGACAAACTCAACCCGCGTAGGCACGATTTGCGCGGAGTTAGAAATTTCGGCAAGCACCTTTAATCGTTCGTCTGGTACGGCAACCACGCCCACATTTGGTTCAATTGTACAAAAAGGAAAATTAGCTGCTTCCGCTTTGGCATTGGCAACTAAAGCATTAAACAATGTAGATTTGCCGACATTAGGCAGTCCGACAATTCCGGCTCTGAGCATGGCTGTGTAACGATCGCTTATTCCTTTGTCAGGATAACAAAATCTCAGAGGGATATATGAAACTTAATTTCACAAAATTCACGGAGGTTTTTACTACAGGTGAATTCTATCCTGAGAAAACTATCTAGGTTAACGTTTGTGTTGCAGAATCAGACTTCTATTTTACTTATTGCTGCTAGCTTGTGCTTACCAGTTATTGGTGCGATCGCTCCAGCCGCCAGAGCCGATATCCGCGATTTTACGCTGCACAATGAAACCAGCGTCAATATTCAGGAACTACATATATCTAATTCTGGCGCTGACAAGTGGGGAGTAAATCTTTTGGATAAAGATATTCTACTTCCAGATGAATCGGCGGACATAGTTTTTGAAGACAACTCCACCTCATGCCTTTACGACATCCGTGCTATTACTGATGATGGTGAAATAGACAAGCGCCAAGTTAATCTTTGCGAAACTGTAGATTTCTCAGTCAAGGAATAGCATTTGCTGCTAGCTACACCGGTTCGGGAATTGGTTGCGGAATTGGTGCAGGTACGGGTTGGGGAATTGGTGCGGGTACGGGTTCTGGTGCTGGCGATGGAATTGGCTGCGGTACTGGACTCGGTACGGGTTCCGGTGCTGGTGAGGGAGTTGGTTCTGGAGTCGGTTGAGGTAGGGGACTTGGTGTCGGATCGGGAATTTGTGGCTCGGGAATATAAATCATAGATGGGTGAAAGTAAATACAATACTCATCTAAGCTAAAGAGCGATCGCCACTTCTGACATCTCCCGAAATGCCTACACCTAGATACTGAAAAAACTAGGCAACTTGCTTGTATGGCAGTCACAAAAATTGCCTAGTTATTCATTTTCCCTCAGACATTATTTAGATCTCCATTTGTGGAAAATCAGAAAGATTATTCTCTATAAGTCGTGCTACCTACAGTTCGATCGGGGTCGCGATATGCTGTAGGTTCTTTTTTCTTTCTTCCAGCTAGTCCGAGTAACCCAGCTAGACCGAGTAAGCCAAGCCAACCCCAGTTACTATCATCATCGCGATCGTCTACGTCATCGTCAACAACTGTAGGTTGAGTCGTTGTTGTTCCAGAGTCTGGGGTGGTGGTAGTTTGCGCAGATACAGGTAGTGCTGTCAAGCTGAAGGCGAGAACTCCAGCACTAATTATTTTAGAAAGAGCAGCAATTTTCATGGTTATGTTTTCTAGTTGAATTGTTATGCTGCCTACTAATCTATTCAGTAGCAATCTAAACTAAATCGCTCTTAAGCCAGAAAACTCATTTGTTGGTAGATCTAGCTAAAGAAATAGAAAAAACACTTTTCTTAACCAAATTTAACTTTTTGCTTGTAGTTAAATTAACTTCTAATTAGTAGTTTTTCATCGCCCTTTGTATCTCTCTTTGGTCTTGACGGCGCTTTAAATCTTCCCGCTTGTCATGGAGTTTTTTCCCTTTAGCCAGTCCAATACTAATTTTGACTAAGCCGCGTTTGAGATACAGTTTTAGCGGCACTAATGTCAAACCCTGTTGTTCTACCTTACCAATCAGCTTGCGAATTTCCTGCCGATGCAGTAGTAGTTTACGAGTGCGGCGAGGGTCGTGATTAAAATATTGACTGCTGTTAGTATAGGGTGAGATATGAACGTTAATTAGCCATGCCTCTCCGTTACGAATAAGAGCATAGCCATCTTGCAGGTTGACTTTACCTGCACGGATTGACTTGACTTCTGTACCCATGAGTTGCAGTCCTGCCTCATAGGTTTCGAGGATATCGTACAAAAAGCGGGCTTTGCGATTGTCGCTCAATACCTTATAACCGTCGTTGTCGCTCATTGAAGTTTTCTTGCAGTATTCTCGTGCTGCTCTAAAGTACTAAAGTAAGGGGAAAATAAATTATCGACTATTTGCTAAAAGATTTACATCTACCTTGCTAAAAGTTAAGGTATGCTGGCTATTGCGAACTTATCACGTTTCTCGCTATCTTGCCATGCTAAATCGCTACTCTCGAAATTAGAAATACATCTCATTTTCTGAGGTAAAGACACAGAAGACAGAATTATTCCCACGGATGAACTGTTAGAGTTCAGTGAAGATGCCTTGTTTAAACTCTCTCCATAGATTATCTTAGGGACTTTAACCCGTCAAACAAACTTCTAACATCCCTGACTCCTATCTCCTACTGTAGCGATCGCGATGACAATTTTCTATCAAGAGTTGGAATTACTTGCATGGATATGTTTCGGTAGGATAAATAAATCCTCGGTTAATACTGTCACAGTACAGCCAGAAACCGCACCATCTTTACTCAGTGTAGTAACTCCATATTATTCATGCCTCTGACTATTCTTGTTGTTGATGACGATCCTGGGACTCGTCTGGCTATCAGTGATTATCTTGAGATGGCTGGTTACTCAGTCATTACGGCTGCTGATGGGCAACAAGGCTTGGATATGGTCGAGACTTATCGCCCTCATTTGATGGTGACAGATATTGTGATGCCGCGCATGAATGGCTATCAATTGGTACGGAGTGTCAGACAACACCCTTCATTTCGACTGCTGCCAGTCATTTTTTTAACAGAACGTAACAAAACTGAAGAGCGAATTCAAGGCTATCAGTCGGGAGCAGATCTTTACCTACCTAAACCGTTTGAGTTACAAGAACTAGGAGCGGCAATCCGCAATTTGTTGGAGCGATCGCAAATGATCCAATCAGAGTATCGCCTATCGCAGGAAGAAGGCTTGCGTCCCCAGACAACCGCAACGGCGATCGTCGAAAAACTTGATTTTCCCTTCCACCTCACCCAACGCGAGCAGGAGGTGTTAGTCATGCTCACTCACGGTCTTTCCAACGCTCAAATTGGTAGCCAGCTCCACCTCAGTCCCCGCACGGTAGAAAAATACGTTAGCAATCTCCTGCGCAAAACAGAAACCAACAACCGAGCCGAACTCGTCGGTTATGCCATGAAGCATCGGTTGGTTGAATAATGCGTGGTGCGTGGTGCGTGGTGCGTGGTCACTGATAACTGATAACTGATAGCTGTTCACTGTTCGCTGTCTACAATTTCCTGTTTGACGCGATCGAGCAGTCCGTTACAGGCATCAAGTAGGAGGTCAATTACCTGGTTGAAACCCTCTGCACCACCGTAGTAGGGGTCAGGCACTTCTTTTATGGTATGCGCGGTACAAAAGTCACACATCAAATGCACTTTATCGCGGTATTTACCACTGAAATCTAGCGCCAGAATATCGTAGTAATTTTCTCGATCCATTGCCAAAATTAGATCGAATTCCACCAAATCTGATTTTTGCAACTGGCGCGCTCGACCGCATAGCTGAATTCCCAGCCGATTAGCTGCTGCAAATGTCATGCGACGGTCTGGCGGACTGCCAACATGATAGCCACCCGTACCAGCAGAATCGCAAACAACGCGATCGCCTAACTGATGGCGATCGATCAGATGGTTCATAATATTTTCTGCCGCTGGAGAACGGCAGATATTTCCCAGGCAGACAAAAAGTAACTTATACATACAAATAATTTTTGACAATTGCTTTTTGTCTGTCATTTGTCATTTGCCATCAGCCATTAGTTGTATACAAATGACGAATGACGAATGACGAATGACGAATTTACATTCCTGGCAATTCCAAACCACTAGTTAACTCTTCCATCCGCTCTCGCATGGTAGCAGTAGATTTGTTGTACGCATCTTTCATCGCTGCCAGCACTAAATCGGAAAGGACATCTGCGCCTTCTTGCAGTGCTTCTGGAGCCACTTCTACCCGTCGAGGTTCTTGGTTACCGCTGAGAGACACTTTGACCATACCTCCACCAGCTTCGCCCTGGATCTCCATCATCTCCAATTCTTCTTGAAGCTTTTTCGCACCTTCTTGCACCTGCTGCGCTTTTTTGAAGGCATCTGCGAGTTCCTTCATTTTGCCCAGACCGAAGCCAAATCCTTTTCCTTGTCCTTGTGTCATATGCTAGTTGAGTCGATTTAATCGAAGTTCCATTAAATTATAGATGCGCCGAGAATCGATAAAGGGCAAAGGTGAAGTTGTGATACGTAATTTGTAATTAGGGAGTCGGGAGCGGCACTTTGTAGAGACGTTACATGTAACGTCTCTACAAAGTATCGATAACTGATATAGCCTTTTTCAATTCGATGAAATACAAGATCTGTAGGGGCGCACAGCTGTGCGCCCCTACGAATGTATCGCATCATAACGAGAATCGCTATAACTGATAGCTGGTCACTAATATTAAAATTCTCCAATTGTTTTCACTTCTGGCTCTAGCAGTAGTGACCAACGTTCTTCTACATGATGCTGGACGTAACGAATTAGCTGCCAAATATCGTTAGCTTTCGCACCACCACAGTTGAGAATGAAGTTAGCATGGCGCTGTGCGACCTGAGCTGCACCAATTTGATAGCCCTTCAAGCCTGACTGTTCGATCAACCAGCCAGCGGTGTATGGTAGGGGGTTACGGAACACGCTACCACAGCTAGGTAGATGATAGGGTTGAGTACGCCGCCTTTGCTCTAGGTGTTCGGTGGTGGCTGCTAGCACTTGTTGTGGATCTGCGCCTGGTTGCAGTTGGAAGATAGCTTGAGTGACGAGGCGCTGGCTGCCTTGCAAAATTGAGGTGCGATAGCTGTAACTTAGTTGGTCTGGAGTAAGGGTTTCTAGCTGCCCAGAGGGAGACAAAACTTGAGCGCTGACTAAAATATCGGCAATGCAGCTTTTGTGCGCTCCTGCATTCATGACCACAGCACCGCCGACACTACCAGGAATTCCAACAGCCCACTCCAGCCCTTGCCAGCCTAATTCTGCCACTTGCCAAGCTACGCGAGGTAAAGGTTCTCCAGCAGCCACGGTCAATTGACCGGTTCCCAGATCGAAGCGGCTGTAGCGCAAATGACGAGTGCCAATGACCAAACCAGGAAGACCGCGATCGCTAACTAATAAATTAGAACCTGCTCCAATTAGTGTCACGGCTAATCCTTCTGAGCGCGACCACTCCAAACTAGCTTGCAATTCTGCTAGATTTTGAGGTGCTACATACCATTGGGCTGGTCCTCCAACCCGAAAGGATGTGAGACTAGCTAGTGGGACTTGAGATTTAATCGCGCATTTTGTTCCAGGCAAGTATATTATCTGGCGATCGCCAGCAGTTTCTGGAATCGGAATTGGATTGGGGTGTTGGGAGGAGTTCATAGTGAGTGATGCGTGGTGTGTGGTTTGTGGTGCGTAGCTAGTGGCGATTGAGAGCTGGATTCTTTTCTAGTCACCAGCCACTAGTCACGCTTTCACCGATAACTGATAACTGATAACTGTCAGCCTTTAGCCTTGATTCTTTCAATTGCATTGGGAATAATTTGATTCAAGTTCCCTGCACCTAAAAATAAAGCTGTGTCTCCAGAACGCAAATTATCTACCAAAAACTCCTCGACAGCAGCAAGTGTAGGTAAATACGTGACTTGAGGATGATGGTTTGCAACCAGTGCTGCTAGTCTCTCGCCGTCAATCTGCCCTGAATTGGACTCGCCTGCGCTATAGATATCCGTGAGAACGACGGCATCGGCATGACTAAAAGATTTAGCAAAGTCTGACAAAAAAGTCAGAGTACGGCTGTAGCGGTGAGGCTGAAAGATCGCCACGACTCTAGTTTGGGGTTTAGCTTGCAACTTCGCAGCCGCCAGGGTTGCCTGGAGTTCGCTGGGGTGGTGCGCGTAGTCGTCGATGAATTGGATGTCATTAACAACACCACGCAGTTCAAATCTACGCCTAGCGCCTTCAAAGGTGGTTAGACTGTCGGCGATCGCCGCAAATTCTACTCCCAGCAGCCGACCGACAGCGATCGCGGCTAAGGCATTACTGAGATTATGTTGTCCTAGCAATGGCAAACGCAACTGCCCTAACTCTTTGCCTCGCTCCCATACCGTGGCGATCGTCCCATCAGCACCGTAAATCACGTTGGATACCGTGTAGTCTGCCGCCATCTCTGGATTGAGGCTGTAGCTAATTGTCGGTTGCAGGCGATCGCGGACTGTTTGGCAATCTATACAACCTACGACATGCTGGCACTGTTGCGCAAAAGTTTGAAAAGTCTTGACTACCTGCTCTAGAGACTTGTAGTGGTCGGGATGGTCGAGTTCGATGTTAGTAACTACGCCAATTTGACAAGCCAATTTGACTAAAGAACCATCCGATTCATCTGCTTCTGCTACTAAATACTGACTGTTACCGAGCCTCGCGTTACCCTCCCATGCTTTTACCTCTCCACCAACGATGATGGTAGGGTCGAGACCAGCTTTGAGTAGCATATACCCGATCGCGCTGCTGGTGGTTGTTTTACCGTGAGTCCCAGCTACGGCAATGCTATAACGCTCTTGAATCAGTGCTGCCAACAAATCGGAACGATGAAAGATCGGACAACCTAAATCTAGCGCTGCTTGATACTCTAAATTACCTGCATGAATTGCCGTCGAACAGATGACTTGTGGTAAGTCGGCAATTTTGCTGTTGGCGATCGCTGGACTAGCTCGTCTTGATGACTTGAGAAATACAGGCGCACTATTACCGCTCACTGCTAAGGCTTGGGGGCTGGCATCGGTCTGAGAGCGAAAAAACTCCAGATTGGATGCATCTTGGCGACTAAAAATATGCGCTCCTAAAGCTGCTAATTTCTCGGTGATATGACTCTCTCGGATATCGGAGCCAGAAACAGGTAAACGACGCTTAGCTAAGATATAAGCAAGAGCAGACATCCCAATACCACCAATACCGACGAAATGGAATGGTTTACCGCTTAAATCGACATAATTAGTCATTTTTACTCCTCACACCTCACCCCAAAGTCCAGTATACAAATGTCACGCGATATCATATCAGGAAATAAATTTTACGGATGGCTCGACTGTTTAAGTTTTTTATATCTGACATCAATTCGCTCTGTCCTCCCCAGGCGATGTTTATTTACAGGAATTTACGTACTTAGCTAATAGAGTTTAATTTTTATTTTGAGAAAGTATTTTATTTGGCAGAGATTTTAGTTTTTTTTCTGAAAAAAAGCACCCAAATGCTGAATGTCATTGGGTGCAGTATAACTAAGTACTGATTAAAACTGACTAAAGCGCGATCGCAAATTATCAGACCATGTGGTGACGAAAAGAATACACTCTTTACGACTTCTGATTCACTAGTACGGGCGCACAGCCGTGCACCCCTACAACTCCCCAATCAATTAGAAGAAAGCTGGTTGATGGCGAATCAAGTTGAAAAACTCTTCGCGGGTTTTTTGCTCGTCTTGGAATACTCCAAGCATGGCACTCGTAACAGTCCAAGAACCAGGTTTTTGCACCCCACGCATTACCATACACATATGGGTTGCTTCCATAACCACTGCTACGCCTTGAGGGTCTAAAATTTCCTGTACTGCTTCAGCAATTTGGCGCGTCAGTCGTTCTTGTACTTGCAAGCGGCGGGAGTACATCTCGACAATTCGAGCTAGCTTGCTCAGACCCACCACTTTTTGATTGGGAATATAGGCTACGTGCGCTCTACCCATAAAAGGCAGCATATGATGCTCGCACAAGCTGAAAAAGTTGATATCGCGCACGAGTACCATCTCGTTATGACCTTCATCAAAAATGGCTCCGTTGACGAGTTCTTCTAAAGATTGACTGTAGCCACTGGTGAGAAACCGCATGGCTTCCGCAACACGCTTAGGAGTTTTCAACAAACCTTCTCGCTCTGGATCTTCGCCTACACCGATCAAGAGGGCGCGTACAGCCTCCATCATCGACTCGTGGGCTTCTGCTTCGGTAGGAGTCTGTAAGTTTGGTTTTTGACCGTTGTGGGTGTTGCGGTCTGGTCGGGATTGAATCGCCTCCACCAGATCGGAATTCAAAGGCGATGATTGAAAGCGATTGGTAGAACCATTAGAACCGTTAGAAGCAGCAATAGTCATGGTGTATGTCTCAGATAAAGTTTAACAATGGTTATTGGTCATTAGTCATTGGTCATTAGCCATGAGTTAGCAGGAAGTGGAAAGTTAACCAGTGACAACGGGTAGACTGTCCAACTTTGAGAATCTAAAACCACAAGCTATATTTCTAATTGCTTGTGGATATCGTAGACGCTTCGATAGCATTCACTTACAAATGACAAATAACAAATGACTTATAGAGCGCCACCACCGGGCATGAGAGTTAATTCGGCGATCGCGGCTGGTGTTGGTAACAAGGCTGTATGTACGATTGACTGAGCGACAATTTCTGGTGTCAGCATGGCATTACGGTCAAAGTTATGCTGAACTGTTTCGCTGTCCCAAAGTTCTGTATTCACAGCACCAGGACAGATGGTGGTGACGCGAATACCGCGAGCGCTTTCCTCTGCTGCTAGGGTCTTGGATAGGGCAATCAAACCAGCTTTGCTGACGGAATAAGCTCCCCAGTTGGGGAAGGGAGTTTGTCCGGCGATGGAAGCAACGTTAATAATTGTACCGGAGCCGCGCTGGTGCATTGTGGGTAAAACTGCCAAGATGCACCCAAACACGCTAGTTAGGTTTAAATCTATCACTTTTTGCCAGTCAGGCAGAGGCGTAGCACTCAAAGCCCCCGTGTAGCCCATACCTGCACTATTGACCAAAATATCTATAGCTCCACAATCGGCTGCAATCGCAGCCATCTTCTCTGGCACGACATGAACTTGGGCAAGATCCAGGGCGTAAGTTTTTGCTTCTACGCCTGTCTGCCTTGCTGCACTTGCAACTGCCTCTAACTTGTCTAGCGAACGACCAACTAGAGCTAAGTTTACTCCCGTCTTTGCAAAGGCGAGGGCTGTTGCTTTACCAATCCCACTACTAGCACCCGTAATTAGGGCGCGTTTTCCCGTTGTCAATGTCATAAACTCCAACTTAATCGCACCACAAATTGCATGGCTGTTGTACTCATGTCAATCTCTTACCCCTGATAGATGCAATTACCTCTAGATTCAACTTATACTTTACCTGCAAGAATTTTTGTCTCGAACGTTCGGGCAGATGATTAATTCTTTATTCATGTTGGCTATAGCCATTCAATCGCGGATTTATTATGTAAATCTCTAGTAGAGTTGAATAGAACATAGAGATTACCGATCGATTGGCGATCGCCAGCCGTTACGGTAGACATTGCTGCTACCTATTGTCCACTTTGCTTTGTTTTGCCTAGCATGAGACAAAAATGAGAGGTTGTAAAAAATCTTTACACCCCTCGTTGATTATATCACCATCTTTTCCGTCTTCATCTTCTGACAAAACTTAGGAGTCAAATTCGGTAAAAACACCAATTTGACGGAATTTTTGATACCGCAGTTGACGGCGCTGTTGGCTGGTAAGTTGAGTTAATTCTTCTAAATGTTGTAGCAAAGCTTGCTTGAGAGCGATCGCGGCTTTGAGAGGGTCGGAGTGAGCGCCGCCGATTGGCTCTGGTAAGATTTGGTCAACAATACCTAAATTTTGTAAATCGATTGCTGTCATTTTTAATGCCATAGCAGCTTGAGCGGCTTTACTTGCATCTCGCCAAACAATTGCAGCACAAGCCTCGGGGGTGATGACAGTATAAACTGCGTGTTCAAACATGAGCAGGCGTTCGCCGACACCAATACCCAAAGCACCACCAGAAAAAGCTTCACCAATTGCGGTACAAATAATCGGTACGTCGAGGCTAAACATTTCGCGTAAATTATAGGCGATCGCTTCCCCAATTCCTTGTTCTTCAGCTGCGACTGTGGGTAAAGCCCCTGGAGTATCAATAAAAGTTAAAATTGGCATTCCAAAGCGGTTGGCGTGTTCCATCAACCGCATAGCTTTGCGATAGCCACCAGGGGAAGCCATCCCAAAATTACGGGCAATATTATCTTTTGTATCGCGTCCTTTCTGATTGCCTAAGATGACGACTGGTCGCCCTGCAAGGCGCGCAACGCCACCAACTATAGCAGAATCATCGCTTCCACGGCGATCGCCGTGTAACTCCATCCATTCGTCGCTAATAGCTTGAATGTAATCCAAGGTGCTGGGACGACGGGGATGCCTTGCTAATTGTAATTTTTGCGACGGCGATAAACTATTAAAAATCTCCTGGCGCAATTGGCGGGCGCGGGCTTCTAGTCGGCGAATCTCTTCCGACACGTCAACGCCATTTTCTGTTGCTAGCTCTCGAATTTGGTCGATGCGCGACTCCAAATCAACTAGTGGCTTTTCAAAATCTAACAGTAGAGTTTTGCGTTCGGTTGTTGCCATCTCGGAAGTGAGTAGTGAGTAGCGAGGGGTGGGGTAGTGAGTAGCGAGGGGTGGGGAGTGGTGAGTCAGTTGTCAGTTATCAGTTATCGGTGACCAGTTAGTTTTGACTTCTGACTTCTGTTTTCTGACTCCTCAGTTTTGACTTTTGACTTTTAACTTTTGACTTACTCTTCAATCCCTTAAACTGGTGAATTCTCAAACAGTAGAGGGCGAAAGCCGTGTTTGCGAGACATGTGACCAATTTGATCCATCTTTGCCACAGTAATTTGGTTGCGTCCCCAAGAAAAGTTAGTGTAGACCTTTTCAAATTCCAGTAGCATTGATTCAGCAAAGCAGGCAAACAACTGACGAGCTGGTACATCCATGAAGTTAACAATCTTCATAATTTTCCAGTCGATATCCAAAGAGTGTTCGACAATGCCACCGTTGAGAATATAAACCCCTGGATGTTGAATTTTTGTTGCCAGATTTTTAGGATAACCACCATCAATCATCAAACAGGGGTGTTTTAACATTTGGGCATCGATTTCAATTCCCTTGGGCATACTTGCCACCCAGACGACGATATCTGCTTGCGGTAGGGCAGTTTCCAAGTCTAAGATTTTACCTCGTCCTAACTCTGCCTGTAATGCTTGTAGGCGCTCTTGATTGCGGGCAATTAGTAATAAATCTGCTACGTCGGTACGAGCATTTAACCAGCGACAAACTGCACTACCAATGTCACCGCTAGCACCGCAAACGGCAACAGTAGCTCGATTGAGGTCAATACCCAACTGCTTTGCTGCTTGCTCCACCTGCTGACAGATAATGTAAGCAGTATGAGTGTTCCCCGTCGTGAACTGCTCGAATTTCAGTTGTACGTTACGGACTTGTTTGATCTGCTGCAAGTTAAAGTTTTCAAAAATAATCGAAGAAAAGCCGCCCAAAGCTGTAATGTCAATCCCATGCTTTTGAGCGTGCGCCATTGCGTTGATGATTTTTCGCGTTGCAGCTTTAATCCGCCGCGTAGCAAGCATTTCTGGCAGAAAGCAAGATTCGACATACTTGCCCTCGATTTGCTGTCCAGTAACGCTAGTAACTTTGATATCATCGACTATCTGTGGTGGTGCGCTGCACCAGAAATCAAGTCCTTGATCGGCATATTCGGGGTAGCCTAATTCTTGTGCTACCGATTGTGCGTGTTCCAGACTGTTTAAGTGACCGATTAGACCAAACATGTATTACGGATGTCAAACTGGTAGCTCTGACAAAGCAGAGCGGGTGGATGAGAATTTTTGTATCTTTAATCTTAAAAATACTACATAAAGTCAGTTACCAGTTATCAGTTACCAGTTACCAGTTATTAGTTATCAGTTACCCAGATTTCTTTGTTACGGTCACTGGTCGCTGTTCGCTGGTCACTGGTTACTGGTTACTGGTCACTGTTTCAAGCGGCTTGTAGTCCGTAGGCGGATAGACGCATGATGTCACGGGTGGAGAAGCCAATATTGGCAAGGGTTTCACCGTATTGGATCATGAAGTCTTCCACCAAAGCATCTTTTTCCATGCCTAAAACCCGAGCATCATCCTCGACTTTATTCAGCATTTGCCAGACAATCGGGAGATTTTGGCGATTGGCTGCTTCTAGTTCGGCTTTGGACTGTTCAAAGTTGTCTTTCAGCCAAACTTCGCCGAAATTGAGGTGAGTATACTCGTCTTTGACAACGCCCTCGGTAATTTTACGGGCGAAGTCATCGGCACAGGGAATGTAGATGTTGTAAGCCGCGATCGCAAAACACTCAATAATCAGCGATTGGATTAACAAGCACGTCACGACTTGTCCTGCTGATGCTGCTTGTTGAAAGTTTTGATGCAGCCCAGAAAAGAACTCGCGAGCAAATTGCATATCCGGTGTAACTTGGAGATTGCGCCCGCAGGCTTCAAACCCTTTTTTGTGGCGGTTCTCCATTTTAGATAGGCGAATCAGCTCATCCTTGAGGTTCGGTAGCATTTGAGCCAAACGAATATAGTTTTCGTAGGCTTCTTGTTCCCCTTCGATCACGATCGCGTTAATGCGACTGTATGCGTCCTTATAGGTTTCGCTGTGGAAATCGATTTCGGAGGTGGCAGCAACTTGCTGCATAGTCGTTCACTCCTATTGGCGTAAATCAGCTTTGTCGATTGCGGTTGACTCTTTAGCTCTATGCATCAGCGTCAACAATAATTAAAATTAAACCTAACAAATCCCAAGGGGATCTGTTATCTATTGCAGCAAAATAGAGTCCATTTGGGAGAATATCACCTCTAGGTATAAAAGCATAGAGGAAAGCGAACAATTCATGCTTCAGAAAGATGTGAATGCCAAACATAAGAATCTCTCTATACCATCTCTTAGTTTTATAGTGCTGATACTGGGAGCGGTAATTGTCTTGCTCCCATTGGGAGTTGTCTTCCTCACATCCTTTGCACCGCCTGGCTCAACACCCGATTTGTTAACGCGATCGGGATGGACTTTGGTAAACTACCAACAAGCATGGCAGCGAGCAAATTTCTTGCTAGCATTTGCTAATTCCACGCTGGTAGCTTTAGCCGTGACTGGAATTCAAATCGTGACTTCAGCTTTAGCGGGTTATGCCTTAGCAAGATTGAAATTCCGAGGACGACAAGCATTACTGCTAGTTGTTTTGGCAACTTTGGTCATTCCATTTCAGTTATTAGTTATTCCTATCTTTCTCGTCCTCAAATGGGGACATTTAATTAATACCTATGGAGCTTTAATTCTACCTACAGCTGTAAATGGTTTTGGCATTTTCTTACTCAGGCAGTATTTTCAAACTATTCCCATAGAGTTAGAAGAAGCAGCAGCGATCGATGGGGCGAACCGCCTGCAAATCTTATGGCGGGTAATGTTGCCTTTATCTCGTCCGGCTTTGGTAACATTATTTTTGTTTACATTTATCGGTGAGTGGAACGATTTATTTAAACCGCTTGTCTTCACAACGCGCCCAGAATTGCGGACGGTTCAATTAGCACTAGCTGAGTTTCAAGAACAATTTACTAATAACTGGTCTTTAATGATGGCAGCAGTGGCGATCGCCACTTTGCCAGTCATATTAATATTTCTCATCGGACAGAAACAATTTATTCAAGGAATCGCAACGACGGGAATCAAAAATTGATGTAGAGATGTTACATGTAACATCTCTACAAAAAATTACTCCTCGGTGATTTGCAAGCGAATCGTGCGTTCGTTATCTCCCCCTAAACTAACTTCCATCACTTCGCCACCGAGGGGTTCGAGACAACTCAAAAGCGATCGCAAGTGGGGAGTACTCGCCCCCGTATCTACATACAGGCGATCGGCTAAACTACCAATCCGCTTCCAAGTACCGTAAAGTTTAGCTATGGTTTGTTCTAACTGCGATGCCTGATTTACCAAGTCAGCCGCGACGTTAATACAGCCTACTCGAATTGCTTCCTGAATCGCCCGTTCTAAGTCTACATCGTCATTGTTTAGGGCTTGGACGGTCGTAGCAGCATTAATATATTTGGACAGGTACTTTGCTTCCGTTGTCACTTCTTTAATTGTGTCTACGTCAGGATTTGCTGCAATTTCCCGCTGTAACTCTTTTTGGTGAGACTCTGGTAATTTTTCCATTTCTTTCACCAGAGGCGCAAGATAGCGGGGCGGAAGCGCGTTTTCTGAAGCTTTCACTTTAACGGGTTCGGGGAGGAGTTCGGACGACATCGCCATCCACTCATCTGATAGCTGACGCACTTCACGACGGGTAATGCGATCGCCTCGTTTCGCTGCATCGGTGACTAATTGTTGAATTTCTGGTTCCGCTTTTGCAGTTTCGATAAACGCTCGTTTACTAAAGCATCTTACGGCATTGGGGTCTAAATGCCCTTGTTCTACTAGCGTATCGGCGCTGTTAGCTAACTCGATTAAGGAGTATGCTTGACTTTTACTAATTTCCCGCGCCTTCAACCAGTTGAGAAAACCACTCCCACGGGCATCTCCTTGTTTTTTCTCGCGATCGCGCACTGCCCTTAAAATTCTGCCCCGCCAGATTTCTGTCTGTAGATCGAAGCGATCGCAAACTAGCCAAGCATTGTCTAGCTGCTGCTGAAAATCATGTTCCGAAATTTCTTCGTCTTCAGGATCGGGCAGTTCAAAATTTAGATCGATTGACTCTGCTAAGACAGCAGCTAAGTCGTCAGTAGAATCGGAGGATTGCAGCATGAGAAGGCGAACGATCTGGTCATAGACCGTTTATTATTGCACGACCAGCCAAGCATGAATAGCTCGTATTCCCCTTTCCTTTCATCTGCGTCGCGCTAACTGTTGAAAGGCAAATCAGGACGACGAAACCAGTTTCGATCGACCCACTCAGCTTTGAACTTGCCTCTCGTCAACTTTTCTACCAAATTCGGGGTATGGGGACCTGGCAAAATATTAACCCCCATTCTACTTTTTGCCTTGTAAGCGGGTATAATCGACAACATTATTAATATGGTAGCGATCGCTACTTGTTGTTTTTTGATCATAAAAGTTGACAATATTCATTACTTTATTAAGTTTAAGTATACAGTAAGATTAGCTTTAATAAGTATAAATAAGAACTATTGAATGAATTTTCTACTTAGATGCCAGACAGCATCTATCAGAGGAAACACCTATAGAGACGATGAAGCCTCACATAGAGTTCCTTCAATTGGAATCTATCCAATTCCAGAAAACGATCTATGTTGCCTATCCTCAGAAGATATTTGGAACTCGATAGTTAAGTTGTTGAGGCACGATCGCCGACCTTGTTTTACAACGAACTCTACCAACTAGGCGATGTGCCTGGAGCCAAGATTAGAGAGAATCGAAACCAGGAATTTAGAAAATTGCGATCGCAGCTACTTAACCTACATTAGTAAGCGATCGCGCTAAAACATCGAGCCGAAAAATAGTATGCTTCGATCTGGTAGCTGCCACCGTCACCTAGACTAAAGGCAGCACGTTCACTTGACTGTTATAGGAGGATAGGCTATTGACCGATCGTAACAACCCATCCTCGACCCTGCAAAACTTCTCCCGTAGAGAATTACGCAACCTTGTACGTACTCAACTGCTAGCCCTACTGGAACAGGGAGACTTACAGGGAGCTAAAGCCATTTTGGTTCCGGTACAGCCTGCTGATATCGCCGAAGCCATTGAAGGCTTACCCGAACCAATGCAAGTACTCGCCTTTCGCTTGCTTTCTAAAGGCGAGGCGATCGAAGTTTACGAATATCTCGACCATAGCGTACAAGAAGCACTCGTTCAAGAATTCAAGCGCCAAGACGTGATCGATATCGTGGATAAAATGTCGCCAGACGATCGCGCCCGCTTATTCGACGAACTCCCCGCTAAAATTGTCAATCGCTTGCTAGAACAACTCAGCCCTTCCGAACGGCAAGCCACCGCTTTACTGTTAGGCTACGAAACGGGAACAGCAGGGCGGATCATGACCCCAGAGTTAATCTCTCTGAAAGAGGGAATGACCGTCACGCAAGCCCTGGAACGCATTCGCTATTTAGCTAAAAATACAGAAACTATTTACTACCTTTACGTCACCGATGCAGCGAGAAGGCTGACGGGAACCTTATCTTTACGTGATTTAGTCACTGCCGATCCGCAAGAAACGATTGGCGAAATTATGACCCGCGATGCTATCTGCGTGCATACAGATACCGATCAAGAAGAAGTAGCTAGATTAATTCAGCGTTACGACTTTCTCGCTGTCCCAGTCGTCGATCGCGAACAGCGACTTGTAGGCATCGTTACTGTAGATGACGTAATTGATATTATTCAACAGGAAACAACAGAGGATATCTACGCTTTAGGTGGAGGCGTGCAGTCAGGGGGCGATGGCTATTTTCAAAGTAATTTATTTTCCATTGCTCGCAAGCGAGTTGTTTGGTTATTTGTCTTGCTAATTACAAATACCGTGACAGGCACAATTATCAAAGCTGAAGAAGAGATTTTACAAAAAGTCGTGACACTGGCAGCATTTATCCCACTACTAACGGGGACTGGTGGTAACGTAGGAGCGCAGTCTTCAACTGTCGTGATTCGCGGGATGAATACCGATGAGATTAGGGCGTTAGGACCAGCACAAGTCATTGTCAGAGAAGCACTGGCTGGATTGTTACTCGGTTCTATGTTGGGAACGATCGCTACTATTTGGGCTTTTTTCCTACAAGGAAACTTATCGGTAGCGATCGCCGTGGGAGTTAGTCTTGTCGCAATTTCTGTTTTGGCTTCTGTTTCCGGTTCTGCACTACCATTTTTATTTCGCTTACTAGGCTTAGATCCAGCTTTGATGTCAGCGCCGTTTATCACAACCGCAGTTGACGTATTAGGAGTTTTGATTTATTTCAACTTGGCAAGAGTCATTTTACGGGTCTAAAATTCCCAGTTTCTAACCCCCGCTCACAGTTCCGAAGCACTATCGGGTGCAACAATTTCCCCTTTACCCATTTGAAGAATCATCTCGTCATCGGTAATGAGTTCGCTCAGTTCCTTCACTTGTAAATTCATGCTTTCGCAGGCTTGCTTGAGCGCTTGTGAAAAACCATTTAAATCTTCACCAAAACCGCACTGACGGGCAGCAGTTTCAATTCCCTGCTTAGCGTTTGCTCTCGCACAGTCAACTAATTCAGTACCTTGCAGTGGTGTAGGTGATGCCATATTTTAATTACTACTGTCTCGGTATTTTTTGTTAAAGTAGCAAATCTGTGGATATGGCTGCATCTTTCCTAAGTCAGTTGTTAGTTGTTAGGGAGCAGGGAGCAGGGAGCAGAGAGCAGGGAGAGAAGATGAATTTCTAACTTTTGACTTCTAACTTCCGACTTCTCCTATTGCCAATACTTCACCGCAGCGTAGGCAAGGGTGACGACACCAGTAACGATCGCGGCTTCGTTCACTTCAAATTGAGGATGGTGCAGGGGATAGTTCGTGCGATCTTCGTATCCCACCCCTAAGCGGAACATAGCACCAGGAGCGTGTTCGAGATAGCGTGAAAAGTCTTCTGCACCAAGAGAAGGTTCGGTTAAAACTAAAACGCGATCGCTTCCCCAAGCCTCTTCTGCGGCTGTTTGTAAAATTTGGGATAGACCAATATTATTTTGCACCCCTGGTACTCCTGGGCGATAGCTCATTTCGTATTGCGCTCCGTAGGAGTGGCAAATATTCGCAACAATTTTTTCGATCCACCCAGGTAGATTAGTCCGGGTTTCGGGATGGAGCGATCGCACGCTGCCAAGTAATTTTACTTGGTCGGCAATGACGTTTGGCGCTCTACCACCTGTAATCTGTCCGATGCTCAATACCACTGGACGCAAAGGGTTTTGCGTGCGGCTGATGGCTTGTTGCAGGGTGGTAATGACTTGCGCGGCGATCCAAATAGCATCGATCGCTTCGTGGGGTCGCGCCCCATGCCCCGATTCACCGATAATAGTAATTTCTAACTCGTCTGCTGCTGCTGTTAGCGCCCCATAGCGAATACCTACCTTTCCGGCGGGAATGGAAGGGAAGACGTGTACGGATAGAATTGCCGAGACATTTTCCATCACCCCGTCAGCAATCATCCAACTAGCTCCTTGAGCAGTTTCTTCTGCTGGCTGGAACAACAGCCGCACGTTACCTGGTAACTGGGATGCTAGTTCGGAAAGAACCATAGCAGTTCCAAGTCCTACGGTGGTGTGGACATCGTGTCCGCAGGCGTGCATCACACCTGTCGCTCTGGAAGTAAATTCTAATCCCGTGCGTTCGTTGATGGGTAGTGCATCCATGTCGGTACGAATTGCCAATAAGCGGCGATCGCTACCATGTCCCTGCACTTCTCCTAATACACCAGTTTTCCCAACCGCCTCTTTTACATGAACTCCACTAGACGAAAGGACACCAGCAACATAAGCAGATGTGTGATACTCTTGACCGCTTAATTCTGGATGACTGTGGAGATGGCGGCGAATTTCAATTAAACGCGGCGCTAACTTTAGGGCTATGTCTTTTATTTGGGTAAGCATTGACTATTTATATATATAATCAACTTTCCCCCATCATAAATAAGATAAGACGAGCAGTTCGTGACTACTTGAGCAGATATATACAGATTCAACAGTCAAATTGTGTCTGAGAGGAAATATTATGTGACGATCTGCTGACATGCCTTGACGTTTGGCAATCGCACTTTGATTTATCGATCGATAGATGAATAGGTTTACTGCACGCCTGGGCAGTAGTACTGTGTAGCTAGTTTATTGACGATTTCCGAATTGACCTCATCTGCTTTGGCTTCATGCTCTTCCGATTGAGCTTCTTGAATTTCCTCTAGGGTAATTCCGGCTTCTAAGTCGTTACAAACACCTTTTGCGGCTGCGATATTAGCTTCTGGAGATTGCTGAATATTAGCGATCAAGTTATCGCGTACGTCAGCGTGCGTCATGGCTTGCTGTTTGTAAGCTTCAATAAATGCTTTGTCTAGAGCTGCGATTGTCGATTTTGTAGCTTTTTCAGCACATAGGGATTGAGATAAGTCCAGCACGTCCCCCGCACCAGTCGTAACGAAGCAGAGGTAATCTGGTTCGGAGGCAAAAGCTTGAAATTGGAAACCAGAAACTAGAGCAATAGCAGCAGCAGCGATGGTTGCATTGAGGCGGAAGTTCATAACGTTACCAAGATAGATTTCTATATTTGTTATGCCCAACCTTGGTGACGATCTAACAGAATTATAAAAAAAATCTTAAATTTTTTCGTGTTTTTTTAAGATTACTCCAAACCTTGACTCAGACTAGGTTTCTGAAACCAAACTTTTTCTAAAAAGATCCTTAAGAGAATTCAGAGCTGGCTGCATCTGGGCTCTAGCAACAAAGGGGAAGCTCGGCAATCTTTTCTACCTTGAGATAGAAAAATATCAGATACCGAGAATGTACGGTATCGTATCTCATTTCAGATTTTATTTAGTTTTAAAGTAGGTTTTAACATAGCGGATTGATAGGTAAAGCTACTGGACTTTAGCGGCGATCGCTAAATCTACATAAACTTTATATGTACATCAACTTAGAAGCCGATCTATATCGGCACAAGATAGCGCAAGATAGCAAATTATGCCTCATTGCCTAGATCGAGAAGCACAGGTAGGGACACATAGCTATATGCCCCTCACATATTTTGATATCAGTAGGTTACGCTTCATCCTCGGCGGAGACTTCGATCTCTTCTTCCTTGTAGTCTGGCTCTAGATTGGCGGGGCGATCTTGATTGAGCCGATTAATCAGCGACAGCACTCTTGTTCCTCTTTCAATCGAACGATCTTCGTGAAATACAACTTCTGGAGTGCGGCGGAGACGGATTCTTTGCCCTAACTCTCGGCGAACGTACCCTGTGGCTGACTTTAAGCCTGCCATAGTTTGCTCTCTAGCATCGTCTGAACCATATATTGATACGTAGATCTTGGCGTGTTGTAGATCGCCGGATACGTCTACATCGGTAACGCTAACCATACCTACACCGACTCGATCGTCTTTGATGCCATTTAATAGCATCTGACTTACCTCGCGTTTGATTAATTCAGCAACGCGATCCACGCGGCGACTTGTAGCCATAACAATAACCCTTCCTCATACTTGAATCAAATCAGTAGAGCCAGCCAATGGTTCTACCCAACTTTTCTAGTCTATTAGCTATTGCAAGAAGGCAGCAGGCAAAAGATTATAATACTGATTCCATTTGCTTTATTAAGTTGGCGATCGGCTATACGCTTATTCTCGCGTTACTTCGCTATTTTATGACGGGCTTAAGCCCAACATAGCGCGGAGGGTAAATAGGACGAACAAAGATAACCCAACAAACATACCGACGATCGCGATCGCGGTTGTGGGACGCTTGAATAGGGGAGTCAATGGAGATATGGCGTTTAAGAAAATCCCCAAGACGATTGTGACAAAGTAGCGGGGGTAGCGAGAGACGTTTTCCCAGAAGCCATCAAACATTTGATTTGTAAGCCTTGTCTAGCTGTTAAATTTTTTTCATGTGAATTACGTTTATTCTATAGCAATTTGTTATTGGTCATTCGTGAGTGGCTGGTGGCTGGTAGCTAGTGGCTTGACTCAATTCTTGTCACCAGCCACGCTTTCACTAGCCACTGATAACTTTGTACAGAGATTACATGTAACGTCTCTAGACTGATAACTGATAACTGTTCACTACTCAATTCTTTGAATGCTACGTCAGTCACTCCAGTTAAGCCTTCCGCGTCCGTTTTTAAAATGGGCGGGTGGTAAAAGCCAGTTGATTTCTCAATATATTCCTTACTTTCCTCAAAAATTTGCTACGTACTACGAGCCATTTTTGGGAGGAGGGGCAGTCTTTTTTTACTTGTATGGAGTGGCTAGAAACGATAAACCGACACAAAAGTTTCCAGCAGTACTGACAGATATTAATCCTGAATTGGTCAATGTGTATTGTTGCGTGCGCGATCGCGTTGAGGAATTAATCGAGTTGTTGGCACGGCATCAAGAACAGCACGATCGCGATTATTATTATCGGGTGCGATCGCAGTTCACAGGAACGCCTGTGGAAATGGCAGCGCGATTAATTTATCTGAATAAAACTTGTTTTAACGGTTTATACCGTGAAAACTCTAAAGGAGAGTTTAATGTCCCAATGGGAAAATACAAAAATCCTACTATTTGTAATGCAGAGTTATTGCGTTTAGTTTCAGTCTCTCTTCAATCTGTAGTCATAGAGGTTAGACCTTTTGATGCTATTTTAGATTTTGCTAAAACGCCAGAGGATTTTGTTTATTTCGATCCACCCTACCATCCCTTGAGCGATACTAGTAACTTTACAGGTTATAGTCGTTACTCTTTTAACGAAAAAGATCAGATTAGATTGAGAGATACATTTGCAGAATTAGCTCGGCGTGGGGTTAAGGTCATGTTATCTAATTCCGATTGTTCTTTCATTCAAGAATTGTATCAAGATTTTAAAATTCACAAAGTTTTAGCAGCCAGAGCTATTAATTCTAAAGCTGAGAGAAGAGGAAAAATTAATGAGTTATTGGTAACTTCATATTAAAGATGATTGTTAGCCCAAGCAATAAAACTAGAGAGTGTATGAACTGCTAATAAATTACTATTTATAGTAACTTGTGCGTTTAGCCAAGCAATTGCTCCTGGTTTCATTCCTCCACCGTCAATTAACACAACGGCTGGCGCAGGATAGCAAGTTAGCACATTTAGGTTGACGTAAGGTAGTTTTTCATCAACTGAGCCACCAGATTGCTGCCATTTACACTCAATTATTAGACCGGAGGGAATTGTAGTAGAACCAATTATATAAAAGTCTACATAAATATCAGTACCATATATTCCTTGTCCTATGTAAACCTGTCTTGCATATCTTTTAGATAGATTAGTTGAGCTGAGCAGGCTTTGCAAGAGTTTTTTTCTCTGTAATTTCTTATCTACTTGAACGTATCCGTGTGCTAATAAAGTTGCTTCAACATTTTTTCTAACACATTACCTGATTTATTTGCTCTACCACCTTGTGTCATTTTTATCCTGAATCTAGATTTGTAAGTCTTCTACAATTTATGATTCCCATGTAAAAGCTCTAATTATCAAACTGAGTCTAACTACAAAAATATAAAGACACAACGCAACTACTAGAAATTACGGAATCTCAGCTTTTTCTTGAACAATCCTTCTCAAGATAGAGGAATAGCATGAAAGAGATCCCTTCTGGGGATAGAGTGACTCGTTTGATTTCAGGGATTATGCTGATTTTGTCTAAACTCAAGTATCAAATAAAACATTAGATAACTTGAAAGGAGTTTTATTGAAATCATGTCTAATCTAAACCCAGGTAATAGCTATAACCGTGAAGTGCGTCAAGAGTCTTATCAAGATGCTAACGGTAACACCCATGTTAATGTGACAAAGACAACTGAATCTAATGATTCTTATCAGCATGGCTACGTACACGGTCGAGTTGCAGAGCGCAGCACTCAAGAGAGAGCATCAACTGTAAGAGATAATGAAAATGCGGCACGAGGTCTGCTTTTGGGAATTCTGCTGACAACAATTGCAGCTTTGAGTGCGGGAGTTATTTGGTATTTGAATCAATCTCCTCAAGCATCTACATCGACACCACAACCCGTTCTCGTTCCCGTACCTAGCGACAAACCAAACACAGAATCTTCTACGGTCGATCGCAGTTCGGAAAAACAAACAATTATTGAGAGAATTAAGGAAGTACCAGTTCCAGTTCTGCAACCCCCAGCATCTACTCCACAGCAGAACGAAAATATGACAACTCCCGCTCCTACACAGCCTGAAACTGAAGCTGAAACAACTCAACCTCAACAGAATAACAGTGCTACTACCGAATCTCAAACACCATCTGCTGAGGGTACGTTAGGTCAAGATACAACTACAAGCGAAAGTTCTTCTCAGTAGACAATAGTAAGGTGGGCAATGCCCACCCCACGGTTAAATTTTTTCAAAATGTTCGACTACTGGAAATGGATCGTAAAAGTGGTGTAATAGTTTTTTCCATTGTTGATATTCAGGAGACTTTCTAAATTCAACTGTATGAGCTTCTAACGTCTTCCACTTAACAAGTAATAAATATTTTCCTTTAATTTCTATACATTTATGTAATTCGTGGGATAAATACCCATTCATAGCCGAAATAATTCTGGAAGCCTGTTTGAAAGTTGCTTCAAAATCGCTTTCCATTCCCAACTTGACACTCAGCATTACTGCCTCAAGAATCATAAAATACCTCCCAGGAAACTAGCTAATAATACAGTTTTTGTACTAAATAGCATATATGTAAATACTTATAAACTAAGTCAAGAGGAGGTAAGAATGCGGCTGATTGCAGGGTGTCAAATTACATATGAAGTCAACGCGCCAACTCCACTCATTTTCATGCTTAGACCTCGCAGTGGATTGGGACAATGGGTGATGCGAGAGGAATACATCATCGAACCCAGCGCACAAGTTATAGAGTATACCGATAGTTATGGTAATTTGTGTCAGCGGATGGTAGCGCCTCCAGGTTCATTTCAGGTACAAACTACAGCTGAAGTAGACACCGCAGATAAAATTGATACTCAACCAGGCGCGCCGTATGTGTTGGTACAGGATTTACCGGAAAGTACGCTGCAATTTCTGTTACCCAGTCGCTATTGTCAAGCAGATTGCTTGGGAGATTTAGCAAATGAGATTGCTGGCAATGCTGCACCTGGATACGATCAAGTAGAGGCGATTCGCAGTTGGATTCAGCAAAATATAGAATATCGCTACGGTACGAGCGATGCTTCTACTTCTGCTGTGGATACAGCCGAGCAAAAAGTAGGGGTCTGTCGCGATTTTACCCATTTGGGTATCGCCTTAAGCCGCAGTTTGAATATTCCGGCGCGGATGGTAGTAGGATATCTTTACGAGTTAGATCCGATGGATCTGCACGCATGGTTTGAAGCGTTTGTAGGTGGACGTTGGTATACGTTTGATGCTACCCAAAAAGAACCAAGGGGTAATAGAATTGCGATCGCCTACGGACGAGATGCGGCTGATGTTGCCTTAGTTACCCAATTTGGTGCAGTACAATTGAAGAATATGAAAGTTTGGGTAGATAAAGCTAATACCTAAAACCCTACTCCCCACTCCCTAAGCTCATGGAATGGAAAGAAATTGCTGGGAACTGGGTTTTAGTTCCCCACAAGCAAATCGGGATCGTGCATTTTTTAGGCGGTGCGTTTGTCGCCACTGCACCTCAATTGACGTATCGCTGGCTCTTAGAACAACTCGCTGAGGAAAATTACGTTGTCGTTGCTACGCCGTTTGTCAACACTCTAGATCATACCGCGATCGCCCGCTCGGTACTGAATGGGTTTGAAAATGCGATCGGACAACTTTACGCTAAATCCCTCCTGCGCAGCCGCTATTTACCAATTTACGGCGTGGGGCATAGTATGGGGTGTAAACTCCATCTATTGATTGGCAGTCTGTTCAATGTCGAACGCGCTGGTAATATCCTCATTTCTTTCAATAATTATGCGGCGCGAGATGCTATCCCCTTGGTACAGCAGTTGAATTTTAATCCGGGCTTCTCTGTCGAGTTTACCCCTTCTCCTCTGGAAACCAATACTCTGTTGCAAACTCGTTACGAGGTTCGCCGCAACTTAGCGATCAAGTTTACCAATGACACGATCGATCAGTCTGAAGCTTTGGTGAAGTTGCTGCATCAACGCTTTCCTGGGATGGTGACATTAAAAACCCTCAGCGGTACTCATACCACGCCTTTAAGTCAAGACCTACAATGGCAAACTGGTTCTAACTTTACACCTCTCGATGCAGTAGGACAGTGGTTTAAGCAAGAGTTTTCTCGCGATTTAAGACAGCTAAGACAAACAATCGTACAGTGGCTTAATCCCGTTTCTATGTTGTGATGGCGATCGAGCGTGTAGAAATACTATAGATTCGATCGCGCCTCTGTTGCATACATATAAAGTCAGTTAAATTCAGCTTTTTTAAACACGTATAAAATTATTGTCTATACTTAATTGTGTTTCCACCTAGCGACAGAGGAATTAAAGTTATGCAGTTCTTAACTTATTAACATATAGGCAAATTGCTCCTACATTACAGCAGTATTTATCTCTAAACCAGCGCACAGATATGCAAATTTTACTTACGCCACCATAATAGTAATTTTATAAGTTGGAATAACTCTAGTCATATATACCTGACATACAGAGTTAAAAATGTTGTGAATTGATATATTACCTAAGCTCGATCGCACAAGATTTGTAGCTATAGAATTGCACTCTACAATACGAATTTAAGCTAACTCAGAGCTTTGCAACTCACACGAACAGAGTTGACTTGTCAGCCTATCAATTTTAAGTTTCAAGTACATTATTGCTGATATAGCAATCCTATTTGATTCATGAACGTGGAGTAGGCTTCTAGCCTGCCGCAGGCTAGAAGCCTACTTTAAAAATCATTTAGAACTGCTATAGATACATTCTTTAACATCGCTGGGTTTCTGATATTAGCGATCTAGAAGTATAGCCATTTTAACCAGGTATAAGGAGATGGATTGTGAGCCAATTTGATAGTATTGGACAGCTTTTTCCGCCTAAGACAAAAGGTTTTTCTGAGCAGCTCAAGAAAATATTTAATAATGGAAAACAACTGCTACCAAAGAGTTTTAAGCAATCTGCCAAGCAAGCATTAAAACCTTTATTTATGCTCAAAACAAGAGTAGAGCTACTACAGGTAGGCGTGCAGCCTTTAGCAGAAAACTGGTGTGAGAGAGGAGATAGCGCTCATCGCGTTTATTTAGATTGGTATTTACAAAAATTCACGGCAGATATTAAAGGTCATTGCCTAGAATTTCAAGACGATACTTATACATCTCGTTTTAGGGATCGGATTACCAAGCTAGATGTTTTAAACAAGGATTATATTCCAAATGCAACTATTGTTGCCGATTTAACTCAACCAAACGATCTACCTAGTAATACTTATGACTGTATCATTTGTACGTATGTCTTACACATAATTGCAGAACCAGAAAAAATCGTTTCAGAAATGCATCGTATTTTGAAGCCAGGGGGTGTATTACTGATTGCAGTACCGAATATTACAATCAATTATCCTGCCTATCCCGAATACTGGCGCTTTACAGCTCGCGGTTTGCACTACATCTTAGCTAAATCTTTTCTTGCCGAACAGATCGACATACAAACTTATGGAAATTCTCTTGTAGCTGCTGGAGAACTCCGAGGCATGGTAGCTTATGATTTTGCTAAGGCGAAATTGGAATATAACGATCCGCGTTTCCCGCTGATTGTTTGCGCGAGGGCAGTCAAATCAGAGCAATAATATAGAGAGCGGATGCGATCGCCACAAGTAAGATTACCATTCTATCGGTTGGCGATCGCGGAAAAAGCTGCTCGTAGGTCCATCATCCGCTAAAGTTGCCAGCCACGCAATTGGTTAGAATAATTTTAATATTTTGTTTTGCTAATTGACGGCAAGTTTCTAAACCCAAACCGCGATTTGCTCCCGTCACGATCGCAACTTTTTTAACTTCGCTCATGTTTTTCTATCCTATAAAGTTTCAAAAACGTCTTAAAAAGATATTAGACTTCTGGCTAGATAAATTTTATTCATTTATTCAGAAATTCCTAATATCGCACAAGGAAGACTTGGATCTAGTTGCCGAATGACTAAACTATTTTGAGAATGACAACCTAATAGCATTATGTCTGCTGTTTCAGTCTCTACAATATTTTTGAGTTCCGTAGCTAAAGAACCAAATCGTAGATGAGCCACAAACGTACCTTTCCATGCTTCAGCTAAACATCGCGCTCGCCATAAAATTTCGTCTGCTTGTGCTAACAAAATTGTTTTAGATTTGGTTGCGAGTGCCTGAGTTCCAGAGAGAGTGGCGACAGGTGTAGATTTCTTTTGTCCCCGACGAAAAGCTTTTGAGGAACTGGAGCTATAAATTTTGGTCAGTAACTCTATTTGTACTTCATCTAAGACATAAACAACGTGAATTGTGACTTGGTTTTGAGTCGCCAAGCGAGTTTGATGAGCAATTAATAAAGCTAGATCTAACGCTGCTTGGCTGTCAGGAGAACCGTCATAACCGACAACTAAATTTAGCGATCGCTCGGATGTATTATTCTGAGTTTGATATCCAGTTGGCATCCGCAAAATCAAGTTGTGTACGTCTTGACTACCTAGAGCATTTTGCAGCCGCGCCAGAATGGGTTTGAGGTTCACAGTTTTTCCTTTGGGTAAGTGGGAGACAAGGGGAACAAAGGAGAGGGGGGGACAAGGGAGACAAGGGGACAAGGAAGAAGCTAAATCAATATACATTCTTCTATCTTCTGACTCCTGACTTCTGGCTCCTGACTTCTAATAAATTATTCGTCTTGGGTGAAATAGCGATCGAGAAAATCTAAGGCGCGATCGCGCAGTTCCACGTATTCTGTTGAATGTCGCATGGCATGGCGATCGCGGGGGTGAGGAAAGGGAACGTCGATGATTTCACCAATTTTAGCGTTGGGACCATTTGTCATCAAAACAATGCGATCGGACATATAAATTGCCTCTTCTACGTCATGAGTAATCATCATCACCGCCTGTCGCTGATGTTCCCAAATATCTAAGACTTGTCTTTGTAATTTTCCGCGAGTGAGAGCATCTAGCGCTCCGAAAGGTTCGTCCATTAGTAGCATTTTTGGACGAGTCGCTAAAGCTCGTGCAATTCCTACTCGCTGTTTCATCCCTCCCGATATTTCATCAGGATACTTATCTGCTGCCGCTGTTAAATTCACCATTGCTAAGTGTTCGTTTACAATGCTAATTTTTTCGGCACGGCTAGCATTTTTTATCACTTCATCTACTGCGAGCCTAACATTTTCCCTTACTGTTAACCACGGCAATAGGGAATATTGCTGAAACACCATCATTCTTTCTGCGCCTGGTTTGCGGATTTCTCTCCCTTCCAGCCTTACCGATCCGGCAGTAGCTTTTTCTAACCCAGCCACAATTTTCAGTAGAGTTGATTTACCGCAGCCAGAGTGACCGATAATAGAAATATACTCATCTTCCGCTATAGTCAAATCGATGCCATCGAGAACGACAAATTCACTGCCATTAGGATTACGATAAGATTTGACGAGGTTTTTAATTTCTAGGAAGTTGCGAGAATTATAGTCAAGCTCGTTTTGGTTAGGATAAAAACTTGTGGATTTGGTCATAAGATTAGAGGGAGTAGGGAGTAGGGAGTAGGGGAAATACCAACTACTAACTACTATTAACTAGACATAAAAAAAGATTTTGGGCGATTTGCTCTAATTTCAAAACTGTTGAGATATCCGACTGGATCGCTAGGATCGAAGGCTTTTTTGTCAATAAAAGCTGTGGCTGGTTCTACCTTGTAATCTTCTTTCGGGCATTCAATTCCCATTTCGGCGACGATTTCGCGGTATATGTCAGTTCTCCAGGCTTTTCGGGCTACAGCTTCGGCATTTTTGGGAACTTCTGGGATTTGTCCCCACCGTACCGATTGAGTCATCAACCACAAACTTTGAGACTGCCATAAAAAAGTGGAATGGTCGTTTGGTATTGTGGCAAGGTGAGCGGGATAATCGAAAAAGACTGTTGTTTCCGGTGCTTTGACCAGCCGCTTTTTGTCATCGAAACCACCATAGTTGTACTCTCCAACGATCGCAGCGCGGGTCAATTTCGGCTTAGCCGCAGTAAAGGAACGTTGTGAAATCACTTTAGCAACTTCCTCCCGATTTTCTGGTTTGCTGCAATACTGACAGGCTTCAACCATTGCCTTAACTAGCGATCGATATGTTTTTGGGTAGTTAGTAATAAAGCTTTCCATTACCCCCAGCAATCGATCTGGATGTCCCTGCCACACTTCTTTACCTTGGGCAAAGGTAAAACCTACACCCTCATTTCCTGTAATGGCGCGAGTGTTCCAGGGTTCGGCAACCATATAAGCTTGCATCGCCCCAATCCGCACGTTCGTCACCATCTGGGGGGGAGGAATGATAATAATCCGAAATTCTTTGGTTGGATCGACACCCGCCGCCGCCGAGAGGTAGCGGACGAAATATTCATAAATAGCAGAACTCAACACGACTGCCCAAACTCGCTTCTCTGAAGCCAGGTTGTCAAAATAATTGCGAAAATCGCGTCCGAATTCTTCTAAGTTGCCATTGTACTCCCGCCAGGGACGCAAACCCGCATCCCACATGGCGCGGTTCATTGTCATAGCGTTGCCGTGACGGTGAATTGTCATTGCCGCACATAGGGGGGCATGACGCGCGCCTTCTGCTCCTGTCCTGGCGTTGGTGACAGCACCACTGACAACGGGAGCAGCATCGGTACGTCCGAAGATGATGCCATCTCGCGAAGTTCCCCAGCTAGCTTCGCGGTTGAGTTTGACATTTAGCCCGTACTTGCGGAAAAATCCTTTCTGCCAAGCGATCGCAAATGGGGCGCAGTCGTTGACTGGTACGTAGCCTACTGTTAAATTTGGTTTTTCTAAGGTTTTCGGATCGACTATTTGTTCAATAGCTGCGGCTTCTGCTGTAAGTCCTGTGGCGCTTCTGTCGCCGCTAATCGCGCAACCACCCAGCGACATTCCCGCCGCTGTCGCGCCTATTCCTGCTAAAAACTCGCGTCGCGTCCAGTTGGTGTTCATATTAAGTGAGTGGCGCGTAATAACTAGGGTGTAGAGTGTGGGGGGGGATTGGTAGTTGGTAGTTGATAGTTGGTAGTTGCACCTGAAGCTCCCCTGCTTCCTTGTCCCCCTTGTCCCCCTTGTCCCCCTTGTCCCCCTCAGCCTCCTCAGCTCCCTCAGCTCTCTTCTAAGCGGGGCGGCGGTGGATGACTAGAGATTCAATTTTGGCAACGGCGAAGTCTAACAGTAAGCCTGTTAAGCCAATTACCAATACTGCGAGGAAGACGGAACTAAGATTGAGGCGACTCCATTCATCCCAGACAAAAAAGCCAATCCCAACACCACCTGTGAGCATTTCTACAGCAACAATTACCAGCCAAGCGATACCTAAACTAATTCGCAAGCCTGTAAAAATATAAGGTAAACTAGCGGGTAAAATAATTTTAGTTATCTGTCTCCAAGGTGGCATTTCTAAAACTCTAGCAACGTTGATATAGTCTTTCGATACACTAGAAACACCCAAGGCTGTATTAATAATTGTGGACCACAAAGAAGTAATAAAAATTACAAAAATTGCCGAAGGATCTGCCAAATTAAAAATCGCTAAGGCGATCGGCAACCACGCTAAAGGCGATACAGGTTTGAAGATTTGAATAATGGGATTGAGTGCCATCATTGCTGGCTTTGACATTCCAATCAAGAAGCCAACAGGAATTGCTACTGCTGCGCCTAAAGCAAATCCGATTAATACTCTTCGCAGACTTGCCAACAATAGCCAGCCAATGCCTAAATCGCCTGGACCGCGTTGGTAAAATGGATTGAGAATGTAGTCTAAATTCGCTACTAGTGCTTGTGGTGGAGTAGGCATTAATTCGGGATTGACAAGAGCGATCGCCCACCACAAAATAATGATGCCCAAGAAACCATCGGCAGGTAACAGAACAGCATCCCTGATAACAATCGGTCTAACCCTTTTCCACGCAGCTTGTCCGGCTACTGCTAGAGTAGCAAGATTTAACTGAAATATCATATTGATACTCCTCAGAGTTAATCGCAGGTACGTAAAATCGAGCAGTACCAGATAGGAACACTGATGAGTTCAAAACATTAATGAAATAATGCTTACTCTTCAGTCTCCTCTCAATGCCTACGAAGTTAGCTGACGGGCTAGGGCTGAGAGATGCCCCTCTTAAATTAAGATAAGCCCCTTACAATTGGTTCCTCCGTTCTAGCTTCATCTATATACATGTGAAGGACTAGATTAGGCTGACTTACTCTAACTTTCCTAAGATATCATCGCTATTTCTCTACCGTCAATCATTCTGTAGATATATGTATTTATTTGGTAATTGGTGATTGGTAATTGGTAAGTGGTAAGGCAGCGAGCGGAGTTTTTGGGTAGCGATCGCAAATCGCAAATGACAAATGACCAATTAAATCAAAAACCGAATTGTAACGTATATAGCAGCAACTATTAATTGGACTGCCATTACGGGTAAACCATATTTGAGAAAGGTTTTAAATGAAATTCGCCGTCCGTGTTGTTCGGCAATTCCGGCAGCAACTATGTTAGAAGAGGCTCCAACTAAAGTTCCGTTTCCACCTAACGTTGCACCAAACATCATGGCATAAAACAGAGGTAATACTTCTGCTGGCAACTCTCCTGTAAAACTTTTTTCTAGAATTACTGGCGATGCCAAACCAATATTGACTACATACTGTTTGAGTAACGGAACCATTGCCACAACCAAAGGAATGTTTGGCACGACGCTTGAGACTATACCAACAAAAAAGAGTAACGCTAGCGAACCTAAAGCAATATTTTTTCCTAAAATTGCTGCTAGAACACCAGAAAGGCTAGTCACGACGCCAGTTTTCTCTAGTCCACCAATTAAGACGAAAATGGACATAAAAAATATTAACGTACTCCAATCGACATCTCGCAAAATATTATTAACTGTATCAATTTTGCTATGATGTGACAGTAACAATGCTAAAGCTGCACCTAATAAAGCTACCGCAGCAGGAGAAATTGGAATTGGTAACATTTCCCCAATAACAAAGAATGTTAAAACACCAGCAATCAAAACAATCCCTAATGTTAAAACTTGAGGATGATTAATTTTTGGATGGGGAAGATGTTCTAAATCTTCTAAATCTTTATGCCAAATTTTACGAAATAGAAATGGTAGCATTGCAACCACAGTAATAACTGCAATAACTCCACCTAAACTGAGGCGCGCGAGGTAATCAATAAAGCTGACGTTTACGGCATCTCCGACAATAAATGTAGCTGGATCTCCTACCAATGTTAGTAATCCGGCACTGTTGGCTACGAATACCATTAAGATGAGTAGTGGTACAAAGTTTACCCCTACTTCCTCTGCAATCGGAGGAATCAGCGGTGCTAGTAACATAACTGTTGTAGCATTGGGCAAAAAAGCGCAAATTGGAGTTGTAATTGCCACAATTCCCAGTAGCAAGCGCTTGCCTTGTCCTTTAGCTAAAATCACAATTTGGGTGGCTAAATAATCAAAAACTTTTGTAGGTTCAAAAGCTCGTACCAACACCATTACGCCAAAAAACAAAGCAATGGTAGAGTAGCTATTACCAATATATCCAATTGCTTCATTTAGCGTTAACACATTTGTAAAAACAAGAATTAATGCTCCTAAAAATGCCGCGATAGTCAAGTGTATCCATTCTGTCATCACGAAAAAGATGACACTAAGGAAAGTAATAGTGCTAGCGATCGCCTGCCAGTTTTCCATATTATTACTACTGGTTTGATTATTAATTATTCTAACCAAAGTTATAGAGCTTTACATCCATACAAAACTCTACTAATGCGCTTGATATTTATTGGTAGTTAGCTACATACGGCTAAGGTAATGAAGCGATCGCATCTGTTTGTGATTCCGCAACTATAGCAGTTCTATTTGATGCTTGAAATTCAAGCCTAGTAGAGTGGGCGTTGCGTGCCTGACAATTTTTCAAGGCGAATTGCTTTATTTTTACCAGTGATTTTTGTGGGATTTTCATCTGCTATTTTTCAGTCTCTTCAAGTGCAGGTACAACAGGCTTAACAGTACGAGCCTTGGAAGCTGAACCAAGCAGCACATTATTGATAATGTTGCTTATTTCAGTCTCCTCTCAACGCCTACGGAGTTAGCTGACGGGCTAGAACTGAGAGATGTTCTTCTTGTCAAGGATGAATTATGAAGATCTGAACTCGATACTCGTTCTTGCTAATTCATCTTTAAACCAGATAAGCCCCAGATTTTGGTTCCTCCGCTCCAGTTTTACTAAAGTCTTGAACTCCTCAACACAGACACCACTGGATTAGGCTAACTGTTTTCAAACTATTGAAGAGAAATTTAACATTCTTACTCAAATTCGTCAAATTATTCCGGGTAGCGTGCAATTTTTGCAGACAATTACAATAACATCAAGCCAAAATTTTCAGCAGGGGAATCGAGCTGCTATTAGTGTCGAAAAGCTTTTCAGCTATCTCTACGGGGCAGAAATGCGGACGAACCACTGGCGAAGTACCATAGCATTGCTTACCGAAGTATCGAACGATAGAGTGGTTCCACCATCTGGCAGGTTCCTATAAACTGAAGATTGCCATGCCTATCTCTATGCGTGCTTGAAGTGATGCAAGATTTCAGTCAACTGCTGCTCGAACGAAGCGATACGATTTTGAAGGACTGGATTGCTGCCATTCGTGCAGATGACCAAATTGAAACAGCTAACGAACTGCCGTACAAGTCTTTGCAAGACAGCATACCGCGCGTAATTCAAGCGATGGCAACAGTGCTTTCTCAATCACAAGATAGCGATTTGAAGACACTAGTAGAGGTGAGTTTAGAACACGGTGTCATTAGGGCAGAACAAGGATTTGAGGCTGGGGAAATTGCCCGAGAGTATCGAATTCTGCGTCATGTTATCTTCTCTACCATTGAGACAAGCTTGCAGACAAGCTCAGCGTTAGAGGTGATTCGTGCTTTTCGGTTAATTGATACTGTCATTGATGAAGCGATCGCCCGCTGCTTTAAAAGCTACACCGAGCAACGATTGGCAGAACTACAACAGCTACAAAGTCAACTGACACTCAACAATCAGGAATTAACGCGGCTGGTGCGGGCAAATCGCGAAAACCTTTCTCATCTCGCCCACGAACTGAAAACTCCTTTGACTTCGATCATTGGCTATGCCGATTTATTTTTGCGCCTACAGCGGAAAGACAGAGTTGAGGTAAAAGATAGCTACGCCAATATAGAACATATCGAACAGGTGTTAAGCGGTGGTAGGCATTTATTACACTTGATTAACGATGCTTTAGAAATCTCGCGATACGAAGCAGGGCAAATGCAACTTCAGCCTGCAATAGTCGAGATTCGCGAGCTAACAAGCGATCTTGTTGCTATGATGCAGCCTGCGGCACAAGCCAAGGAACTCAAATTGAGCCTCGATTTAGATTCAGCCCCAAAAGAAGTTGTCACGGATTCGTTACGATTGCAGCAAATTGTGACGAATCTGATTAGTAATGCGATTCGCTACACGCTAGATGGAAAGATTTTGGTGAAATGTTGGACGATCGATCGCGAACGATGGGCGATCGCAGTTGCCGATACAGGCGTGGGAATTGCGCCAGAAGCACAGCAGCGCGTGTTTGAACCCTATTTTCAAGCCGGAACGATCGCCACACCCAACAGCACGGGTTTGGGGCTAGCGATCGTTTCGCGCTTAGTCAAGCTGTTGCAGGGAAAGATTGAATTAGCCTCTGAGGTTGGAGTTGGTTCGACATTTACAGTGACTTTTCCGCTCAAAGTTAAAACAAAATAATATTCCGCGATCGGCTATTTGTAATTTATTATTTTTGACTGTTAAGCTAAAATCATCTTATTTTAATTATTCTTAATTAAGAAATATTAGACAATTGCTAAAACTTTCTATTGTTGAGCCAATTTTTCTCAGAATTTTCTAAATTAATAATTGCGATCGCTTAGCAGAAATAGGCAAAAGTATTTATGCCGTTCTGAGTGTAACTACAGAAGAAATGAAGCTACATAGTTAAAGCGAACCGTTATTTAATTATGGGTGTAGCTATTAAAGTATGCTCTAATCGCTTAAGTATAGAGCATATTTTAATTGACTAGGTTGCTATAAAAAAGCATGAGGAACTCGAAAAATGAAACTTGACCGTCGTTATTTATCTTTTGGACTCGTCTTACTATTGCAAACAATCTGGCTGGCTCCAGCAGGCTCGGAACCACTAAAACTGCGAAACTCAGAACTAAAATTAGAGCGATCGCAAATGCTCGTAGCGAAAAAGCTAACATTAGCGTCAGGAACTAAACTGCAATTAGAACTAGCTGAAGAACTTAGCTCAAAGACAGCACAAGAGGGAGATATTGTTGTTTACTATGCAGCAACAAATGTCCTCTCACCAACCAAAGAAATTTTGATTAAAAAAGGAGCGCGAGCGACTGGAAAAGTTACTGAAGCAAAACGCGCTCGCATGTTTGGTAAAAAAGGACAATTAAACTTTACTGTGGAAGAAATTGAAGCAGTGGATGGTACTAAAATTCCGTTGCGATCGACTGTGGAGAAAAATGGTAAAGGTCGGGGTGCAACTATGGTAGCTGTGGCAGCACTTGTCAGCGTATTTGGCGTATTTATTAAAGGCAAAAATATCACCGTAAAACCAGGCACGTTGGTAGAAGCCTATGTAGATTATGACACGGTAGTTGAGACAGCCAGTCGCGCGCTATAAGGAAGTAACAGTAGATTCGTGGGGTGCGTTGATAACGCACCCTACCAGCTATTGTATCCAACCCCAGCTTTTGCTTTGTCCTGTAAATAGAGTCGAGCGATCGCTGTTATTTTGAGCCAAGTTCAAACTCAGGTTATGAATAGCTTGTTGATCGGACTTGACTTCTAGCAGTTTCATAAATACATTAAACTCTTGCTGATAACTTGGTTTTTCTAAAATTCTCTGATATACAGTTCTTAATTCCTTTTCAATAATTTGTTGAGCCTTAGCATCATCTTTAATTGGCTCTAACTGTACTTGAATTGATTTAAGTTCCTTTCGCAATACTTGCGTTTCTTCAGAAACAGGTAATCGACTCAGCATATTAGATAGCTTAATTTGAGCCTGTTTCGCCAATGACTTGCTTTGAGTTTGTTGATATTGGACTTTAGGGAGATTAGCAGCGTTTGAGTTAGCTGAATTTGGAACTTCTGTTACGGGTGTAAACAGTGTCAAGCCAGAAAAGAAAACTCCACATACAATACACATAATATGATTTTTACCTATTAGATTAGCGGATTAAGTATATACGTACATAGTTTACCGAGCGAATTCATTTTGTAGGTAAAGAATGCGCAAAGACAGGCAAAAAAATATTAAAAATCAATTAATTCTTGTGAGATTTCACGCATGTTTATGCAAGCTTTATAAAGTATTGAAATTATGAGAATATCGTTTGACTGACAAATAGAAGGGCGATCGCTCTCCGAACCGTTAACTGTCAACTGTCATATTTTCAGTAAGGGACAAAGAATTGATATGCTAGAAGGCTGGAAGCTCAAAGATTGAAACCATGCCTGCGTCGTCTACTGCAACCGTTACCAGTTTTCCCTTAACTGCTGTCGTGGGACAAGAAGCCATTAAAATAGCCCTGCTGCTAGCAGCCGTCGATCCTGGTTTGGGAGGAGTCGCGATCGCAGGTCGTCGCGGTACGGCAAAATCAGTCATGGCGCGGGCAATTCATACCCTTTTACCGCCGATTGAAGTTGTTAAAGGTTCTTTTTGTAACTGCGATCCCAATCGCCCTGAAGAATGGGACGACGAACTAAGTAGAGACGTTACATGTAACGTCTCTACAGAGGGTAACGTCTCTACAGAGGGTAACGTCCCTACAGAAGTGATTCCCGCACCATTCATACAAATTCCTTTAGGCGTGACAGAAGACCGACTTTTAGGTTCGGTGGATGTAGAACAATCGGTCAAACAGGGAGAAACCGTATTTCAACCAGGACTGCTGGCACTTGCCCATCGTGGCGTGTTGTATGTCGATGAAATTAACTTACTCGACGACAGTATTAGCAACCAACTGCTGACGGTTTTAACCGAGGGACGCAACCAAATCGAACGGGAAGGAATTAGTTTTGGGCATCCCTGTCAGCCTTTATTTATCGCTACGTATAACCCAGAAGAAGGAGCGTTACGGGAACACCTGCTCGATCGCATCGCGATCGCTCTTTCTGCGGATGGCGTGCTAGGTCTAGACGAACGAGTACAAGCAGTAGAACAGGCGATCGCTTACACCACCTCACCGCAGCAGTTTCTCCAGCAATACGCCGAAGATCTCGACAATCTCAAAACTCAAATTATCTTGGCGCGAGAGTGGCTCAAAGACGTACAAATTACCCACGAGCAAATTGCCTATTTAGTCGATGAAGCGGTACGCGCTAGAGTCCAGGGACACCGCGCCGAACTCTACGCCGTGCGAGTCGCCAAAGCCGCCGCCGCTTTAGAAGGCAGAACCACAGTTACAGCCGAAGATCTTCGTCGCGCCGTAGAATTAGTCATCGTCCCGAGAGCAACAGTCGTACAAACTCCACCCGAAGCACCACCCCCACCACCTCCACCACCCCAAAACCAAGACGAACCCGAAGATGAGTCTAACCAGGAACAGGAGGAGCAGGAAGAGAAGGACGAACAGGAAGAACCTGAAAACGAGCAAACACCGCCCAACATTCCTGAAGAATTTGTCTTTGATGCCGAAGGTGTAATTCTCGACGACAGCGTGCTTTATTTCGCACAGATGGCACAGCGGCGGGGGAAGTCCGGCAGTCGCAGTTTAATTTTCTCCGAAGATCGGGGACGATACGTCAAACCGATGTTACCCAAAGGTCCCGTGCGACGAATTGCAGTAGATGCCACGTTAAGAGCAGCTGCACCTTATCAGAAGGCACGGCGGGAGAGGCAGGGAGCAGGGAGCCTGGGAGTGCAGGGAGTAGAGACAAGGGAGACAAGGGAGACAAGGGAGACAAGGGAGACAAGGGAGACAAGGGAGACAAGGGAGACAAGGGAGACAAGGGAGACAAGGGAGACAAGGGAGACAAGGGAGACAAGGGAGACAAGGGAGACAAGGGAGCAACTACCAACTACCAATTACCCATTACCAATTACCAATTACCCACAAAAAAGAGTTTTTGTCGAGCAGGGAGATATCCGCTCGAAGCGACTCGTCCGCAAAGCGGGAGCATTGATCGTGTTTGTGGTTGATGCTTCTGGCTCGATGGCGTTGAATCGGATGCAATCAGCTAAGGGGGCAGTTTTTCAGCTCTTGACAGAAGCGTATGAAAATCGCGACCAAGTGGCGTTGATCCCGTTTCGTGGCGAACAGGCAGAGGTGTTGTTGCCTCCTACCCGTTCGATCGCTTTGGCGCGTAAACGATTGGAGTTGTTGCCTTGTGGTGGCGGTTCGCCCCTAGCGCATGGTTTAACACAAGCGGTACGGGTGGGTATGAATGCTCAAATGGCGGGAGATATCGGACAAGTGGTCGTTGTGGCAATTACCGACGGTCGAGGAAATATACCTTTGGCGCGATCGCTAGGCGAACCTTTACCAGAGGGAGAAAAGCCCGATATCAAGAAAGAACTACTGGAAATCGCCGCTAGAATTCGCGGATTGGGAATACAGCTGTTAGTCATCGATACTGAAAATAAATTTATCTCTACAGGTTTTGCTAAAGAACTAGCTCAAACTGCGGGAGGAAAATACTACCACCTACCAAAAGCTACTGACTCCGCGATCGCTGGTGTTGCTAAAAGTGCAATTAATGCGATTAGGGGTTAGGGAGTCGGGACAAGGGGACAAGGGGGAACTCGCTCTTCCCCACGACCGAAGGGAGTGGGGATTAGGGGGCGAAGGGGGACAAGGAAGAAGAATTTTACCAACTACCAATTACCCATTACCAAATCACCAATTCCGAATTCCGAATTCTCTCCACTCACTTTTAACTAGATTTAACTTCTATCTGCTAGCAATCCAGATATATTAAGAGGATTGTGTAGCTATTTGTGGCTGCTTATGGATAAAGTACGCGACCCAGCTACCAAGTATGCCATATATGTAGCTACGGCAGTCTTGGTACTGGGTTTTATCATTACGCTCGTTCGCAACGGAATACAAATTCTGGCTGATGCCACTTTCTGGTTGGGTTTGTATGGCTGGTTGGCTGCCGGGATCGTTGTCGGCTATTTAGTTTATCTGGGATTGCGAATTTTAGGATGGCGCTCTTCGGAGGAGGCGGAGCCAAATGTAGTGGATACCTCAGGGGTTATCTATAGAGCGATCGCTCCAACCGCAACTGAAAGAGGAACTGAGGCAATCGCCACTCGTTCTAAAATCTCGGCGGGCGAACTTCCACCCTGGGAAGTTGCCGATCTCCCCGCACCGCCGCCATTTAGTTTTAATAATGCGATCGCTCTGATTGGACCTGGAGCAATTCTCTTGGGGACTTCGATTGGTAGCGGCGAATGGCTGCTGGGTCCAGCGGTGACGGCTCAGTACGGTGGTTTTATGTTGTGGATTGCCACGACTTCGATTATTCTCCAAGTCCTCATGAACATGGAGTTTATCCGCTACACCCTGTATACGGGCGAACCAATTTATACAGGTTTTATGCGGACTAAACCAGGACCCCGCTTCTGGGCAATTTTTTATTCCGTCCTGGCGTTTTTGCAACTAGGATGGCCTGGGTGGGCTTCTTCGGCGGCTACGGCTCTGACTGCGATGTTTGTCGGCGATATTCCTGGACCGGAACACGCAGAAACGATTAAAGCATTTGGTTTATTCTGGTTCCTATCTACAGTGGCGATCGTTGCTTTTGGAGCCAAAATTGAGCGGACGATGGAAGTCGTGCAATGGTTTTTTGTTGGGGCAATCCTCCTGTTCTTAATTGTCATTGCCCTGGGTTTTACTGCACCCGAGACGTGGGGTCGAGCGGCAATGGGTTTTCTCCGCTTCGGCACGATTCCCCCTAATGTTGATTGGCTGAAAGTGGGAGGCTTTGCGGCTTTTGCTGGTGCGGGAGGAGTCTTAAATGGAACGCTGAGTAACTGGTTTCGCGATAAGGGATTGGGCATGGGAGGCGTAGTGGGATACATTCCGGCACTGATTGGCGGTCGCCGTATGTCTCTGACTCCCACGGGTAAAGTCTTTCCCTTAACCACCGAAAACAAGAAGCGTTGGCGTGAATGGTGGAAGTATGCCATTACCGACCAATATGGTGTGTGGGTGCTGGGATGTTTCTTAGGAATGGGACTGCCAGCCTTGTTGACTTTGCAGTTTATTCCGCCTGGAACTCGCTTTGACAACCAATTTGCGATCGCCGTCTATCAAGCTCAATACCTATCGCGGGAAGATACCACTAGCATTATGTGGTTTATTACTCTGTTGGTAGGCTTTTGGATTCTCTACAGTACCCAACTTGGCATTACTGATGTTTTTGCGCGTATGGTGACAGATATGGTGTGGTCGGGCAGCAGCCACATTCGCGCTTGGCGAGGGGAGATATTCGTTTTGTTTACTACAGCATCCTCTCTTTGTTTACTCTGTGGGGAGTTTTTATTCTCTTATCAGGGATCAAGCCCTTTTTCTTAATTCTCCTGAGTGCGAACATTGCTGGCTTAAATTTTGTCTTTCTAGGTTTGCACGCTCTCTATGTCAATCGCAAATTTCTCCCTGCCGAATTGCGATCGCCGCTATGGCGAGAGGCGATTGTTTTACTCTCAGTCGTGTTTTTCGGTTTTTTCTTCTGCCAAGCCTTACCGAGTATTATCGGACAGTTTACCCAAGGAGGATAATGTATCGTTCTTAACTAAGTAGTTGTCTACTCTATTAAGATCGATCCCTCACAAATTGGGAAACCTCATGAATCAAATCAGTTCTAATCGTCGGATTGTCTGTCCTCAATGCGGTTACGACGATAACCCTTTTACAGCTAACCACTGTTTGAATTGTAACTCTCGCCTCCGTAGTCAATCTGCTGATGGGGGCGATCGCGATTCTCTATCGAGGCGTAATAGCATTCCTTGGTCAGTCATACCTTTAGCAGGACTGCTATTAGTCACACTAGGGTTATTTGTTCTCTGGCGGAACAGTCAACCGCCAACGCCTCCCTCATCCCAACCACTAACATCTCAAGCTGATTTCCCGAGAGAATGGCAGCTCTATAACTCCTTGCGGGATGTCCCTGATGTTCCTGAAGGAGTTTTCCTCTATGGCGGCGCTATGGCTTCAGCTGCCTTACGTGCCAAGAATATACAAAGTGAAATTACCCGCGCCCATCCAAAATTTCGCCTGCTTTATACCGATCCGCTCAACGTCCCGCCCGACTCTGGCAAGGGCATTGAAATGACGGCTAATGGAGAAATTAGTTTCTCCGAGTCCTTTCGACCCATTCAGCAATCGGAATACAATATAGTGCGATCGCGCGGTTACACCCTCAAACAAGTTCCCGTAGCGCTAGGAGGTATTGCCTTCTACAGCCATCCTGGGGTGAAGTTATCTGGTATATCCTTGGGTCAAATCCAAGAGATTTACAGTGGCAAAATTACGAATTGGCGACAACTGGGAGGATCGAATCTACCAATTGTTCCCGTCAGTCAAGACCCCGATGCGAAAGCGTCTACGAGTTTTCTGTTGCAAGGAATGCCGAGTTCCCAACGGCGGTTTGGTAAAAATGTACAAATTGTCCGCGATACTACTAGTGCAATTCGCAAAGTTGCTGCAATACCGGGAGGCATCGGCTACGGCGCTCAGGCTTTAGTAGTCGGTCAACAGACAGTTGAGCCACTCAGTTTGGCAAAGGGGCGATCTCGTAACTACGTTCCAGCAGCCGCTCCCGATGGTACGGTGAACCAGCAAGCCCTGCTTGATGGTTCCTATCCACTGATTCGCCGGATCTTCGTAGTTTATCGCGAGGATGGCAGTTTAGATGAAGTGGCTGGAAGAGCTTACGCTAACCTGCTGCTATCCACAGAAGGTCAAAAACTCGTCGATCGAGCGGGTTATGTACCGATTCGGTGAGGAGTGAGGAGTGAGTGACTAGTGGCTTGTGGCTGGTGGCTAGTAGTAAATAGGGTGTGGCGTGTGGCGTGTGGGGCAAAGAGAGCTGAGGAGAAATTACTGGTAACAGGTCACTGGTAACAGGTCACTGCTCCCTACTCCCTGCTCCCTGCTCCCTATAAAATTTACACAAATAAAATTAGGTGCTTTACATTATGTCGCAAAATCATCCTTTACCTCGTTTGATTCTCGCTTTTGTGGCTGGATTTTTATCAGTTTTACTATTTCATCAATTAGCACTATTGTTGTTACATAGTATTGGTTTTGCACCTGCTAAGTTAACAGCTTATGCGATCAAATCAACACAACCGTTCGGCATTCCTCGCGTCTGGTCTCTTGCTTTTTGGGGCGGTGTTTGGGGGATTGTATTAGTCTTATTCGTTTCCTTTTTTCGACAAGGGTTGGGAATTTGGGGGACAACACTGCTATTTGGCGCGATCGCACCTAGTCTTGTTAACTGGTTTATTGTCATGCCCCTAAGAGGCGAACCTGTCGGTGGTGGCTGGCAACCCAACGGTATTGCTACAGCCTTAATTCTCAACGGCATTTGGGGTTTAGGGACAATTTTGCTCTACCGCTTAATTTCCTTAAGCGTACTCGGTCGCAAACGACGCAGCACCAACGGTTTAGAATCGGGAGAACGAGAAAGAATTCGCCACTAGATGTCAGTTGTCAGTTATCAGCGATCAGTGACTAGTGACTGGTGGCTAGAAAAGAATCCAGCCACTAGTTGCTAGCCACTAGCCACGCACCACGCACCACCTTTCTTATGAAAGTTCATCAAACTAAAATTATTTGCCGTGTCTGCGGTTACGATGATAATCCTAGTAACGCCGATCGCTGTCAGCGTTGCCACTCCACTCTTAACCGCAGTTTTCCCGAATCTGCCAAAAATTCTCAAACTAAAAACTCGTCTGCTTTTCCCTGGTCGGTCATACCGCTGATTGCGTTATTGTTGGGAACGGGTGGGATGTACTGGTTCTACAGAAGTCATACAACTGCTACTTTGAAAGATAAACCAAGTGCAGTTGTTACGCCCACACAGCAACCGCTAGGAAAACAGCCTCCAGCAATAGCATCCAATACAGCGGATATTCAAACCTATGCGTCGATGCAAGATGTTCCTAACGTTCCTACAGGTGTGTTTAATTATGGCGGCGCAACCTGTTTTGCTGCTATGACTGCCCACGGAATGCACTCTAGTATTGCCAAAGTGCGTCCAAATTTCCATCTACGCTATACCGAACCACCTGTTAACGTTCCGCCGGGTTGTAGTACCGGGATCGGTATGTTGCTTGATGGCGAACTCAGTTTTGCTCAAAATGGTCGCTCCGTGTCAGATGCAGAGTATCGCAAAGCTAAAGAACGTAACTTTACTCTGCAACAAGTGCCAGTGGCAATTGATGGCATTGTATTTTTTACCCACCGCAACGTTCCCTTACCTGGACTGTCGGTGAAACAACTTCAAGATATTTTCTTGGGCAAAGTGACTAACTGGAAACAGCTAGGGGGACCCAATCGAGCGATCGCGCCTATTTCTCAAGACCCCAAGGTTCACGCTTCGCTCAAATTATTGCTGAGCGATCGCGTCAACAATTTGGGTCGTAATGTCAAGATCGTGCGCGACTACACCACAGCCATGCGAAGAGTTGCTGCTACCCCTGGGGCAATCTCTTACAGTTCGGCTTCTATTGCTGTCGGACAGCGATCGATTCATCTGTTGGGCATAGCTAGAGGTAGTTCTAAAGATTACGTCTCCCCTGTTGCAGGCGAGCGCGTCAATGTTGCTGCCTTGCGCGATGGTTCTTATCCCATTACTCGCCGTCTATTTATCGTCATCCGTCGCGACCGCACTCCCGACGAACAAGCAGGAGTTGCTTACACCAACTTGTTACTCTCCCACGAAGGACAGCAAATTGTTGAAAAAGCTGGATTTGCAGCAATTCATTGAATTGAAATGCATTTGCAAGTCGCCATGCGACTTGCAAATATTCTCTCCTCAACTCACAGTCACGGGATGGCTGACAACCGCATTGTACAAATAGCCTTTAGCGTTGAAAGGTACTGAAGCTGGTTGGGTATTGCCTTTAGTATCTGTAGCCTTTGCCTGAAGCTGATATTTGCCAGGACGAGCATTCCAATCTACATCCCATCTCACCCAAGCTCCATCAAGGTTAGGCTCTCGGAGTCGTGCCGCTTGCCAGGTCTTGCCCCCATCAAGGCTGACCTCAACTTTGGCAATTTTACTGCCAGCAGACCAAGAACGCCCTCGCAATAAATGTTCTCCTGCGGGCATTTTGGCATCCCAAGCCAGCTCGAAAGCACTTTTGATATTTTGCGCCGTGATAATCGTGCCTTTAGCAGGGGGATTGGGTTGATAGTCGGAGCCGATTAAGACATAACTTTCCGTGTTCCATGTGGAAAACAGAGGTTTTTCTGAAACTTCAATCCGCCCTACCCATTTGATACTAGCCGCACCCAGCCAGCTTGGAACGAAGGCACGGATGGGGAAACCGTGGTCTGCTGGTAGAGTTTGCCCGTTCATCGCATAGACGAGCAATGTATCTTCCTCTAATGCCTTCGCCAGGGACATCGGACGACGAACTTTCTTTTCGTCTAACCCTTCTGGCATTACGTCTTTTGCGGTGCGTTTGACTCCTGCGAGTTGCAGAACTTCCCGCAAAGGTACGCCCGTCCATTCTGCTACACCGATCGCGCCCAGTTTCCACGGCGCTCCGTCGGCTTTTTTCCCCTGGACGGATTCAAAAAAGCTGCGACCGTTACCAGCGCACTCTAGCGCTCGAATCACCGAGACTGATGGTAGAGAAAGGAGTTCGTCGTAAGTAAACTCTCTCGGACGAGACACCCCAGATCCTTCAACCCGCAAGCGCCATGTCTTCTGGTCGATTTTGGGGGTAGCCGTGTGGTTGCGGACGTAGAATAGCTCGTTGGGAACGAGATAGCCTCGGTCATACATGGCTTCCCAACGCATTTCTTGTTGAATGCCTTTGTAATCGTAAAAAAGTTCTGGAGGAACTGATTTAACTACCTCCCCAGCAGCCAGAGCGGGTTCTTCTAGCCGTAAGCGTGGTAAACCGCTACCAATTGCTATTCCCGCACCGACAGTCATAAATTGCAGGAATTTCTTGCGCGACATACCTAAAGTTTTCGCTTTCTGCCAGATAAATTCATCGGCTCTAGCTTGCTGGTAAACTTTTTCGACTAGCAGATCGTTTTCCTTCATGCCTTATATCTCCAGTCGAGTAAATAAGAACAATATTAGGGCTAATTGAGAAATTTTCAAGTAAACAAACAGTTAAGATGGCAAATGAAACTTCTGAAAAACACTGGGCATTTAAATATAGCTATTTCGCTAGATAACAAATTAGTTTTAATGTATAGCGATTCTCGTTATGATGCGATACATTCGTAGGGCGCACAGCTGTGCGCCCCTACATATCTTGTATTTCATCGAATTGAAAAAGGCTATAGTAATTCCAAACTGAGATGGACTTATACCAGTTTTTTGTAACTATATGTCACAGACTATATGTCACAAAGATATGCGACAGCAGATCCCCTAACTCTCCTTGTAAAAAAGGGAACCAGTGGAGAGGAAATTTTGGACAAAAATAAAGAGAATTAGTATTGGTGTTAAGACTATCATCGATCGCCGATTAGTTATTGGTCATCAACCAAATATGAATCGTACTAAAAGCGTTTTTTAATTAGATATTTTATGACTCAAATAAGCCTTGTATTTATGTCTTAGCTGTAAAACTTGAACAAAGACCTACAAAGTCAAGACGCGGAATTTTGCGCCTCCGTAAGCTTGACATTTAAGTAAAAGCTTATATATCCTAATATTTAAGTGAATGCTTAAATATTGTATGAGTAGACCCGCTGCGGGGGGAGATATTTTTCAGGCGATCGCCGATCCAACGCGACGAGCATTGCTGGATCGGTTGCGTGACGGCGAACAACCAGTAAAACAACTGGCTGAACCTTTTGCCATGTCTTTACCAGCCATTTCTCAGCATTTGCAGGTGTTGTGTGAAGTAGGCTTAGTTACCCAACGGCGGGAAGGACGACAGCGGCTTTATCAATTGAATCCTGCACCTTTAAAACAAGTGTCGGAGTGGGTATCGCATTACGAACAGTTCTGGCAAGAGAAATTAGCTGCTCTCGGTGCATATTTGGAGAATAACCGATGCTCAGAGGATTAAAGACCAAAGTTTTCTATCCTTACTCACCGCAGCAAGTCTGGCGGGGACTCACCGAGAGGCGATCGCTTGCCGCATGGTTGATGGACAATGATTTTGAACCGCAGATCGGTCACAAATTTCAATTTCGCACTCATTCCCTACCAGGTTTAGATGGTGTTATCCGTTGCGAAGTTTTAGAAATTGACGCACCAAAACGACTTGCTTACAATTGGCAGGATAGTTATATGAGTCAGCCTTCGATTGTGATTTGGACGCTGACACCTGTTGATGGCGGGACGCAACTTCAGCTAGAACACCGCGAGTTAAATTACGCAACACCTCAGTTACAGGAGGTACGCATTTGTAACCAGAGATCTCGAACTCCCCTAGATCCCATTAACAAGGGGGGACAGATGCTCCCTTTTCAAGGGGGTTGGGGGATTTCAATGCAGTGACTCATGCTGTAGAGGCGATCGCTCCCAGTTCTACATTTTCACCTACGCATATTGGTGCAGCTCAAATTTTAGAAAGTGTTATTCTCCATTCTTTGTTGAATGGTGGTTGGAATGACAAGCTCGATCGACTACCAAATGTTTTAGCGAGCTTTTTTGATAATAACGGGTAACTAAATTCTGCTTCCTCACTCTCATTCTCGCTCAGACAATTAAAAATGTATAGCTGTAAGTATACGCCTCGACGCAAGATTTAAGTTTGAATTAGGAGGCTATAAAGATGAGTTTTCCCAAACAGTCAAACATTCCTTTTTTTCCTCAGTTTTCAGCTTATGGAGAGAGTTATTTCAATATTTACTCTCGCTTACTAGCTACAAGAGTAATCTTTTTAAGAGGTGACATTACAGAAGAAATAGCTAATTCAATTGTAGCGCAGATGCTATTTCTCGATACGGAAGATTCAGGACGAGATCTTTTTCTATATATCAATAGTTCAGGTGGTTCAGTTACGGCTGCATTGACTATTTACGATACAATGACTCAAATTCAGGCGGATATTTGTACCGTCTGCGTTGGAACTGCAAAGGGAATGGCTGCATTATTACTTTCTTCCGGCACAAAAGGAAAAAGATCGGCTTTACCAAATGCCCGAATTGCGATCGCACAGCCATTAGCTAGCACTCAAGGGAAAGTAAGCGACATCGAAGTTACAGCTAGAGAAATTGCACATTTAAGAGAAACAGTTAATAGCATACTTTCTATTAATAGCGATCGGGCAATAGAACAAATCAAATTCGATACAGAGCGAGAATTTTATCTCAACGCTGAAGCAGCAAAAGAGTATGGATTGATTGACAATATTATTCAAAAGTTGACTGTGTAATTGATTAGTAATTGATAATTGGTTTTGCTTTTTAACTTTTAACTTTTAACTTTCCCATCAAGGAGCAAATATGAAAATTTTAGTTATCGGGGGAACGAATTTTATTGGTCCTGCTGTAGTTAGGCAATTGTATGCAATGGGACACGAAGTTACCGTTTTCCATCGAGGAAAAACAGCAGCAGACTTACCCGAAGGAATACAACATATATTAGGCGATCGCTCCGCTCTTAGCCAGATGAAAAGTGAATTTGAGCGTCTTTCGCCTCAAGTTGTCGTCGATATGTTTCCCTATACCGAGGCAGATGCGATCGCGCTGATGAATATATTTCACGGTATCGCAGAGCGCGTTGTTGCTATTAGCAGTATGGATGTCTATCGCGCTTATGCAGTATTTCTGCAAATTGAATCGACTCCAGTTGAGCCGGTTCCCCTAACTGAAAATTCAGCCTTGCGCCAGCAGCTACATTTATTTCGGGAAATGGCTGAAAGACCGCTGAACGCTCCGGCAGATTATGAAAAGATTTTGGTCGAACGGGTAGTGATGAATTCTGCCGATTTAACTGGTACAATTGTACGGTTGCCAATGGTTTACGGGACGCAAGATCCTCTCAACCGTCTATTCCCCTACTTAAAGCGAATGGATGAAGACCGTCCGGCGATCGTCTTGCCAGAAAGCATAGCTCAATGGCGCGGTTCCTACGGGTATGTAGAGAATGTTGCTTACGCGATCGCTTTGGCAGCTACAAACGAACGTGCTAAGGGACGTATTTATCATGTTGCAGATGCAGAAGTTTTAACTGAGGCAGAAAGACTGAGCAGAGTTGGACGAGTCGCAGGCTGGCAAGGCAAAATTGTGACTGTTGCCACAGAATCTTTACCGACAGACTGGAACCTACCATACAACACGGCTCAGCACTGGCTGGTAGATACCACCCGCATTCGGCAGGAACTCGGTTATAGCGAAGTCGTCACGCTAGAAAAGGCGCTAAAAACAACAATTGACTGGCAGCGATCGCATCCACCAACAGAAATTTCTCCGTGGACTGGAAAAGAATTACTCGACTACGCTACTGAAGATCGCATTTTGAAAAGTATTTAATATCAATTGTAAGGTGGACATTGCCTACCTTACACACTCAATAGAGGATGAGATTAGGGGTGAGGGTAATGATATGAAAACTAGCCTCTACCAACTACCAACTACCCATTACCCATTACCCATTACCACTTTTTTATGAAAGCCTTAGAAGCGTATAATCTCAAAAAAACTTTCCGCCGCAACAAACAAAATGTACCAGCCGTGAAGGATGTTTCCTTAACTATCTACCCAGGAGAGATCTTAGCTTTTCTTGGTCCCAATGGTGCAGGTAAAACAACTAGTATCAAAATGATGGCGGGTTTAATTCAGCCTGATTCTGGTTCAGTGAGAATTGTAGGTAAAGATCCTCATCGCAATGCTTCAGCGTTACAAAACCTGGGTGCAGTTTTAGAAGGGAATCGCAACCTTTACTGGCGATTGACTCCAGAGGAAAATTTAGAATATTTTGGCGTATTAAAAGGACTGAATCGACGAGAAGCGCGTCTTGCCGGAAGAGATCTTTTAGAAAGATTTGACTTGTTAGCCAAGCGACATACTCCTGTAGAGCAACTCTCACGGGGAATGCAACAGAAATTAGCATTTGCTGTAGCTTTAGTTCATCGTCCCAAACTTTTATTATTAGATGAACCAACTTTAGGATTAGATGTAGAAGCAACTGAGGATGTAAAAATTCTCGTCCGCGAAATTGCTGCTACCGGTTGTGCTATCTTGCTGACAACTCACCAATTACAAATAGCAGAAATTTTATCAGACCGAATTGCCATTATTCAAAAAGGCGAGATTTTGGCAGAAGCACCCACACAAAAATTGATTCAACAATTTTCTGGTACAGCTTACAAGATAGAAATGGAAACCGCTTTAGATGAAACAAGAATAATAGAATTAGAAACAATTGGTTTAGAGATTGAATCCAGAAGATTTATTTACATCGATCGCCCGGAATTACTCTATAAAGTTCTTGCTATTCTCCAGCCTTTACCAATTCAATCTGTGGCAAAAGAACAAGCTAATCTAACAGAAATATTTTTACAGATTGTGAAACAAGGTAATAATATTAATGATTGAGTTATTTTTTGCAGAATTGAAACGAACTTGGATTTTACAACGTCGCTATCCAATCGAAGTTGTTGGTATTATTATAGTTACTGTTTCAATTTTTTATGGATTGTTTTTGAGCGCTCGTTACGTTGCTGGGGCGAGTTTTCAATTAGGCGATCGCCTCGATTCAATAGTTATTGGCTACGTGCTTTGGAGCTTAGTTTTATTTGTTATGGGCAACGTTGCTAATAGAATTCAGTACGAAGCTCAAACTGGCACGCTCGAACAACTTTTTCTCTCTCAATTCGGGGCAGTCAAAGTATTTTTAATTCGATCGCTAGCAGCGATAACGTTGCAATTAGCTTTTGTTTTGAGCATTTTATTAACTATAATGCTCTTAACTGGCAGCCGTCTCGATTTTCCTCCAGTTTTGATTTTACCTCTCATAACTGTATTGATGGGAGCGAATGGGATTGCTTTTATAATTGGAGCTTTAGCTTTATTATTTAAGCAGGTAAGCCAATTACAAGTCATATTTCAATTTGGTTTATTATTTCTCCTAGCTACTCCCATAGAAGCATCGACGGGATTTGCCCGAGTCTTAGCAAGTCTATTACCAATTACTCCCAGTGCAGGAATATTACGAGCTTTGATGGCACGCGGAGAGAATTTAAATTTAACTCACATAGCGATCGCTTTCATCAATGGAGTCGTATATCTTGCTCTAGGGATAGGACTATTCCGACTAGCAGAACGCCAAGCAAAGAAACGCGGAATTTTAGGCGGATATTAATCAGTGACTAGTCACTCATCAACAACTAACAACCAACTGGTTGCGAACACAGAACTTGCTTCATCGTTTGCAATAATTCTTGGGCTGTGTAGGGTTTTGCTAAAAAGGCTTGTACTTCTATGTCTGTCATTCCATGAAATTTGTCTTGAGCGGCTAAACCACTAGTAGCAATAATTTTAGTTTGGGGATTGAGTTTTTGTATAGTACGAATTGTGGTAATACCGTCCATTGCAGGCATTAACATATCAATTAAGATTAAATCTATCCGATCGCGGTGTTCTGCGTAGGTAGCGATCGCCTCAATTCCGTCACTAGCAGTGACAACTTTATAATTAAAAGTCTCTAGAGAAGTTTTTGTTGCCTCGCGCACGCCAGCTTCATCATCCACAACCAAAATCAACTCACCGTTCCCATAGGGCGTGTCTTGTTCTGTCTGCCGATAATATTCTACAACTGCCACTGCTGGTAGATAGACTTGAAATTCCGTACCTCTACCGAGTTCGCTCCAAACTTGAATAAATCCATTGTGACCTTTAACAATACCCATGACAGTGGATAGTCCCAGTCCCGTGCCTTTACCGAGTTCTTTGGTCGTGAAAAATGGCTCAAAAATTCTTTCCTGAGTTTCCAGCGACATTCCCTGACCTGTATCTCTGACGGTAACGACGATGTAGGAGCCAGCTTTTGCCTCCAAGTTCATCCTGGCGTAGTGTTCGTCTGCTGTAAAGTTTTCGGCAGAAATTGTCAACGTTCCACCATTAGGCATGGCATCGCGAGCGTTGACGCAGAGATTCATTAGGACTTGATGCAATTGAGTGGCATCCCCAGAGACAGACCACAAATTAGAGGCAATGTTAGTCTGAACCTCGATCGATTTTGGAAAGGTTTGTTTGGCAATTTGGCGAATTTCTGAGATTAAATGCTTAATTTGTAAGTTTGTATACGTTCCCTCTAAACCTCGTGCAAAAGAGAGTACCTGCTTGACTAAAGCCGCACCCCGTTTGGCGTTGGTAACGACAATTGGCAAAAGTCGCTGACTGCGCTCGTCGTGCATTTGAGATTCCAGTAGCTGAGCTGTCATCAGAATTGGTGCTAGGACATTATTCAAATCGTGAGCAATGCCGCTGGCAAGAGTGCCGATACTTTCCAAACGCTGAGCGCGTAAAAATTGAGCTTCTAAGAGTTTTTTCTCGGTAATATCAGTATTGACGACAAGAATTGACTTAGGCTGAGCTTGGCGATCGCGTACTAAGGTCCATCGACTGTAGACGACAATTGGTTTCTCGTTTTTAGTGACTTGATGTAGTTCGCCTTGCCAAGTGTCTGTTTGCTTTAAGGCTGTGTGAATCTCTAGCAGTTGATCGACGAGACTCTCGTTGTAGATTAATAAGTTAGGATTTCGCCCGATCGCCTCTTGTGCTTGCCAACCGTAGAGACGTTCTGCTCCCTTGTTCCAATATAAAACTTTGTCATCTAGCGATCTAACAATAATGGCATCGGTGGCGACATCGAGTAATTCGGCTTGGGCGCGAATTTGTTGCTGAGTGTGCTGGCGTTCGAGGGCGTAGCGAATGGAACGTTCTAGTAAAGGGGCGCTCAACTGAGTTTTTTCTAGATAGTCGGCTGCTCCTGCCTTCATCGCCTCGATATCGATTTCGCGATCGCCTTTGCCCGTGAGTAAAATTATGGGTGCGGCACAACCTTCAGCTACGGCAGCTTGAAGCAATTCTAAACCATTGCGATCGCCCAAGCGGTAGTCGAGCAAGTAAATATCGTGTTGACACTGGGCGATCGTCGCTATTGCCTCATCATAAGAACTTACCCAGTCTAAATCGAATGTCGTGCCTTGAGCTGCTGCCAACCAGTCTCGCGTCAAGACATAATCGTCCTCGTCGTCATCAACTAAAAGTACTTTGACTCGCTCAGTGTCCATGTCCGTTTCCCACCGATTGCAGTGGTAGTTCTACAATTTCAAACCAGTATTTACCAATAGTCCTCATGACCTCTACTAAGGAAGCAAAGGTGACTGGTTTAGTGATATAGGAGTTAGCGCCTAATTCATAACTACGATAAATATCTTCCTCGGCTTTGGAAGTTGTCAATACCACTACTGGTATATGTTTTAACTGCGGGTCTGCCTTAATTTCCCGTAGTGCCTCGCGTCCGTCTTTCTTGGGCATGTTGAGATCGAGTAAAATCAAGCCTGGACGAGGGGCAAGCTTCAGGTCAGTATATTGACCGCGCTGATGTAGGTAATCCATTAATTCCTCGCCATCGCGCACGAGATAGAGATCGTTAGCCAAGCGACTTTCTGCCAGCGCTTCTCTTGCTAACATGCAATCGTCTTCGTCATCGTCAGCCATGAGAATTGTGACAGTGGTGCGTCGCCCTTTCACTCCGAGTTATCTCCTACGAGTTGTTTAATTGGCAGGGTAACACTAAATTTAGCTCCTTGCCCTGGACTACTTTGAGCTGTAATATTGCCCTGATGTCGTTCGACGATTTTACGGCAAATCGCTAGTCCGATTCCTGTACCCTCGTACTGACTGCGACTGTGCAGGCGTTGAAAGACATTGAAGATCCGATCGAGATACTTTTGCTCAAAACCGATACCATTATCCTCTACCATAATTTGGCATGATGTGGCGATCGCCCCATCTGTAACTGGTTGGTGTTGGGAATCAAATAGTTGGCTGAAAAGCTTAACCACTGGAGGCGTATCTTGTTTGTGAAACTTCAGTGCATTACTCAAAAGATTTTGTAATAACTGCTGCATCTGTACTGGGTCAGCATCAATTTTAGGAAGGGAACTAACTTCCACCTTACCCCCAGTCTGCTGTATCCTCACCTCTAGATCGGATAATACTTCTTTTACGACTCGATTGAGATCGACAGTTACAAAAGGTTGCGCTTTAGTCGTGACGCGGGACAGCATTAAGAGATCGTCAATCAGAGTTTGCATCCGTCCGGCTGCATTTTGCATTCGCTCCAAGGAATCGAGTCCTTGCTCGTTGAGAAGATCTCCGCAACTGGCTTTCAAGCGGTTGCCAAAGGCTTGAATTTTTCGGAGTGGCTCTTGCAAGTCGTGGGAAGCAACGGAGGCAAATTGTTGCAGTTCCGCGTTAGAACGGGCAAGTTCTTGCGCGTAGCGGGTTTCTTCGGCTAGCATTTGGGCTTGGGCGAGAGCAATGCCGATTTGATCGCTCAATTGCCGTAACAATTCGGTTTCAAAGCTGCTCCAAACGCGGGGACTACTACATTGATGGGCAATCAGCAAACCCCAGAGTTCTCGCTTGAGGAAAATCGGCACGACGAGATTAGCTCGGACTCCATATTGTTGCAGAAGTTCTTTGTGGCAAGCGTGTATTTCTGCTGGCTCGACATCATGAATAGCGCTGATGCGTCCTTGTCGATATTTTTGAATGTATTCCTCCTCAAAACAAGGATCGTAGATATGTTGTCCTAAAATCGCTGGATAGCCGTTGACTACGGCTTCCCGCACGACATTTCCAGAACCATCCAACCATAGGCGAAAAATAATCACCCGATCTGCTCGGAGAAACTTTTGAATTTCGTTGACGGTAGTTTGGAGGATCGATTCTAGTTGGAGCGATTGACGAATTTTCAGGGTAATTTCGGCAAATAATTGCGATCGCAAATTTTGGCGTTGTAGTTCTGCTTCGGCTCGTTTGCGTTCGGTGATGTCGCTGCCAATACCCAAAAATCCGGTAATCTTACCGTTAGCATCGTACATGGCGCTAATTGACAATAAAACGGGGAAGCGGCTGCCATCTTTACGAATGTAAGTCCATTCTTGCTCGGTTGGTTCTCCCCGTCTTGCTTTAGCAACAAACACCTCAAACCCTGGTTCGATTGTCACTCCCAGTTCTTGAGTCAATTCTCGCGCCCGACTGACGACTTCTTCGCGATCGTGAATGATTACGGGTGTGGTTTTACCAACAATTTCTGAGGCGGAATAGCCCAATAATTTCTCGGCAGCAGCATTAAAGGTGAGGATTGTCCCGTCAGTGGTGGTAGAAATTATCGTATAGTTAGCGCTGTTGAGAACTGCTTGTTGCAACTGCATAGTTTGTTGCAGTTGGTTTTCCATCCGTTTGCGATCGGTGATATCGCGTGTAAAGCAGCGCGTGTGGATAAATTGCTTGTCTTTCCAAAAAACGTTAGAGCCGATCGATACATCTCGGATAGAACCATCTTTGCATAACAACCGCGCCTCGTAGTCGCACAGTGTCTCGCCAGCATTGAGGCGTTGCAGAATATCGTCGATAACTTCTCGATCGGCGTGAAACTTGGCAATGTGTTGTCCGATGTACTCTTCGCGAGTGTAACCGAGCAGATTTAATTCAGCTTGGTTTGCCCAGACAATAATTCCATCTGCTCCTACCCAGTGTATGCCGACGCTGGCATTTTCTAGAAAATCAGCCAGTTCTCGTTCTCGCGTGCGGGCGATCGCCTCTAGGCGTTTGCGCTCGTTAATATTTTGGAAATATACTGATATACCATCTTGAGATGGATAGGCATGAACGGCAAACCAAGTATTGAGCGGAGGATAGAACTCTTCAAAAGCAACTGCAATTTGTTGCGCTCTTGCTTGGCGATACTCCTGGTCAAAAGTAGAACCCACTGCTTCGGGAAACTCATCCCAAATACTCTTACCAATTAACTCCGCTCTCGTTTTTTGTAGAAATACTTGGGCGTGTTGATTGATGTAGGTAAATCGCCACTCATTATCTAAGGTAAAAAAGCCATCGCTGATACTTTCTAAAATATTGGTAACTTGTTGGCGCGATGCTTGGGCTGCGTCCGTAGAGGCGCGTAATTCTGCCATCGTCCGACTAGCTTGTAATAAATGCCGTACTCGCTGCCGTAAAACTATGTCGTTAATTGGTTTGGTAATAAAATCAGTTGCACCTGCATCAAAAGCGAGTTGGAGCGATTCTGCATCATCTAGCCTTGTAACGATTAATATTGGCACGCTATCGCCATCGGGAAAACTACGCAAGTGCCGACAGCAGGCAAACCCATCCATCACGGGCATAACGGCATCTAGCAATACGAGACTGGGATGAAACTGAGTGTAAGCCGCTATTGCCTGTTCGCCATTCTGCGCCTCTACGACCTGATATCCAGCCTGTTCCATCACTCGGCGCATGTGCTGCCGCATGAATTTATCGTCGTCTACAACCAAAATCGTAGTAGCATCAAGAATGGGAGCGTTGTCCATAGCTTACGCTTAGACTAAATTTTTTGGCGTTCTAATTGGCAGAGCTATTTATACTCTATTAAATATTAAATTCATCGCGTTTGCGCGATCTCCGGTGAAACATCTACCCTAAGACTGATGATTTCTTTTTGAAGTTGGTTACAAATGCTACATAGCATGAAAAAGATGAAATGTCAATTAGTCATCGGTAGTTGGTAGTTGGTAATTGCTAAGTCGTAAGTCAGAATAAACTGGTCACTGGTCACTGGTCACTGGTCACTGGTCACTGGTCACTGGTCACTGGTCACTGGTTACTGGTCACTGGTTACTGTGTACGCCATTTGCCAGAAATCTTTTTCTAATCTAGCAACATTCAAAAAAGCTGCTGTGGCTTGTTGCTGCACCTCCTCTGAGGCGTTACTCAAAGCTGCATCTGCTTGCTGTTCTAGGAAGTCTACGTAAGTCGTAAAATCGGGATTGCCCCAGCGATCGGCAAATTCAGTGTAGGGTGGGGGCATGGCTCCAGGTAATTGCCAGCCTTGATTGTATGCTAGTTCGATCGCCCAAAGTGCCGTAGCTTGTACGGCATAGGGCGTTGCAGATAAGCTTTGCATATAGTCGCAATACTCAATGCAGGTAGGCTGTTTATCAGTATTGAGTTGCAGTTGGCGTTCGGCGGCTTTGGTTTGAAACCAGTTGAGTTCGTCTTTAAGGGCGCTCAATCCAGCCAAAAGAATATCGAAGTTGTGCGGGGGTGCGATCGCCAAAATTCTCGCGAGAAAACGGGTAAAATCTATCACAAATAAATAGTCTTGTACCAACCAAGTATTAAACTGTTGCGGTTGAATTGTTCCCTGTTGGCATTCTTGCAGGAAAGGATGGATCGTAGCTTCTTGCCACGCTTGAGGATGCTTTTGTAGTAATTGTTGACAAGTTAAGCCCATAAATGGAAGCGTTGCAGAAAACTTGAATTTGTATTCTCTTTTTCCAATTTTAATGGTTAATCATCCAAGGGCGACTGCCAGTATGACTTCTCAGGTGGGGTTGTTCGGGTTCGCGATCGCGTTTGACTAATTTTGGCTCTGGATTTTCCTGTTTCAGTCGCATCGAACCAGACAACAACATCGGTGGTGCAAACACTTTTTTGGCAGGTTCTTCACAAGTTGGGCAATGAGCAGGATTGTTACATTCTGCCAGCGATCGCCATTCATCAAATACACCACAATCATCGCAACGAAATTCGTATAAAGGCATAGTCAGTTATCAGTTATCAGTTGTTGTAGGGGCGGGTTTACCAAAGATTTCTAATTCTAACAAATATGGCTGGTGAACCCGCCCGTTCGGGCATCGGGAAATAAAGGAAGATCGATCGTGTTGATTGATTGATGGTTACAAATGACCAATTACCAATTACCCTTTAAACAGGCAAAATATTCTTGTCAAAAATCTCCGTCGGAATTGCTAGCGTACAACAAGCATTGGGAATATCAACGATACCGCTGACTCGTCCTTCTACGGGCGCACAACTGAGCAATAAATAAGCTTGTTCGCCTGTAAAACCGAATTTCTTCAGATATTCGATCGCATTTAAGCAAGCACGACGGTAGGCAATATGCACGTCCATAAAGTATTGCTTACCTGTATATTCGTCTACGGAAATCCCTTCAAATACGAGATATTCTGAATAACGAGGCTCTACGGGACCTGGCTTGAAAATTGGGTTGACCATGCCGTATTTTTCTACGCCACCTTTGATGATGTCTACATGCAAGTCAATATAACCAGACATCTCAATCGCACCGCAAAATGAGATTTCCCCATCTCCTTGGGAGAAGTGAATATCTCCCATCGATAGCTTTGCACCTTCCACGTAAACGGGGAAATAAATCCGCGTTCCTTTGGAGAGGTTTTTGATATCGCAGTTACCACCGTGTTCGCGAGGAGGGACGGTACGCGCACCTTCAGCCGCAATGCGATCGAAGTCTGCTGGTGCGACTTGACCCAAAATCGCATTTTTTGGATTCGGTAGAGCCGCATAAACTGGCATATTCGCCGCTAATCCCGCTCCATAAGTCCGTAAATCGGGAGCTGTTGAAACTAACTCTGCTTCCCGCTTATTCCATGTTGCCAGTAAGTCGTGTGAGGGAGCGCAACCAATCAAACCAGGGTGAGTGATGCCAGCAAAACGCACGCCTGGGATGTGACGAGAACTGGTATATATGCCCTCCAGATCCCAAATTGCCTTAGCATGATTGGGGTAGTGGTCGGTCAGAAAGCCACCACCGTTGTCTTTGGCAAAAATACCCGTAAAGCCCCACTCATCGCCCTGCAAAGCGCCAATATCGAGCAAATCGACAACCAAGATGTCTCCTGGTTGAGCGCCGTTGACCCAGATGGGACCGCTCAATACGTGGACGACCGTTAAATCGACATCGCGGATATCGTCAGGATTATCGTTATTTTTAATCTGTCCGTCCGTCCAATCTTTACACTCAATGCGGAAGACATCACCTGGATTCACCGAAACCACGGCAGGAATATCAGGATGCCAGCGGTTGTGTCCAGGGAGTTCCTGTCGATCCATTGGCTTAGTTAGATCGACTTTGAAAAGCGTTTTCGGCATTCAAATCCTCCTAAAGCTACGCGGACATAGCGCATCATAAGGATTAGAACGCAAGAGAGTTTGTATCAAAAATAACCAACAATTGTCAAAAATAATCAACGTTACACAACACCAAATCTCTTGGAGTCAAAATTGTGTTTTATTTAACAAAAAATGAAGAAAAAAATTTAACAATTGAGAAGGATCGATATTTATCTGTAGAACGAATCGCGATCGCCATTGCTAGGTTGAATTGAACGAACAATCCAACCCAGCAGTCGTCCTCTCGATGGTGGCACGAGCAGGTTAATTCTATGAAAAACTAACCCAGAACGACACAAGCCTTTACTCTACTTCTTTGCCAGCAATTCCAGGAACTCAGAGGTTGTTTGCAACTCCTCTAAGACCACATCTTTCGGCATCAGAGATAAAACACTACTCTTAACACCCGACGTACACAGAGGATTTACATAACAAGCTCCCTGACGACAGAATGCCACCACACCACCGTTATGAGCCTCAAAGACGATCGCACTTCCAGATTCTCGCTTCGTAATAGACATCCTAGCAGCCCCCTCTGCATAAATGCAGATATAAAATTGGTAAACTTTAACGATTGGCAGTTGGTGATGCTACGCAATTGAACGCTGGAAATATCTGTATTCAATCTGTACTCAAAATGACAAAATAGTCGCCCGTTCTCCTCTTTCTTTAGACAGATTAGTCATAAGTGGTAATAGGCAATTGGTAATAGGTGGTTGACAGTAGAGAGTGACTAGTGGGTGGTGGCTAGTGGAACCAGCAGTAAATAGGGTGTGGGGTGTGGGGTGTGGTGAGTAGTGCGCGATCGTTCTCCCCCAACTCCGCGACTCTCTCTTCTCCCCCTTGTCTCCCTTGTCCCCTTGTCTTCCTTGTCCCCCTTGTCCCCCTTGTCCCCTTGTCCCCTTGTCTCCCTTGTCCCCTTGTCTTCCTTGTCCCCCTTGTCTTCCTTGTCCCCCTTGTCCCCCTTGTCTCCCTTGTCCCCCTTGTCTTCCTTGTCCCCCTTGTCTCCCTTGTCTCCCTTGTCTCCCCTGCTCCCTGCTCCCTGATAACTGTAAGCTAGTCATAGCGATCGCGAGGATGAATTATGGATGTCAGAGCAGCTGTTGCCTACGAACCTGGAAAACCTTTGCAATTGGAGACGGTACAACTACAAGGACCAAAAGCAGGGGAAGTTTTAGTAGAAATCAAAGCGACTGGAGTTTGCCATACCGATGCCTATACCCTTTCTGGTAAAGATCCAGAAGGCTTATTTCCGGCAATTTTAGGGCATGAAGGGGCTGGGGTTGTCGTGGAAGTAGGGGAAGGGGTAAAGAGCGTTAAAGCGGGCGATCGCGTCATTCCTCTTTACACTCCCGAATGCCGTCAGTGTGAATATTGTCTCAGTCGTAAAACAAATCTCTGTCAAGCCATTCGCCTCACTCAAGGCAAGGGGTTGATGCCCGATGGTACGAGTCGGTTTTCCTTAAATAGCACTAAGCTCCACCACTACATGGGAACATCCACTTTTGCTAACTATACAGTACTACCAGAAATTGCTGTTGCCAAGATCCGTGAAGATGCACCTTTTGACAAAGTTTGTTACATCGGTTGTGGTGTAACTACGGGTATTGGTGCAGTTGTTTATACGGCAAAAGTCGAACCAGGCTCCAAGGTTGTCGTTTTTGGTTTGGGGGGGATCGGTTTAAACGTCATCCAAGGGGCGCGAATGGTAGGCGCAGAGATGATTGTTGGTGTAGATGTTAATCCTAGTAAACGGGCGATCGCCGAAAAGTTTGGCATGACGCATTTTGTCAATCCAAAAGAAGTGGAAGGCGATTTAGTTCCTTATTTAGTAGAGTTAACTAAAGGTGGAGCTGACTACAGTTTTGAATGTATTGGCAATGTAAATGTCATGCGTCAAGCATTAGAATGCTGCCATAAAGGTTGGGGTGAAAGTATTATTATTGGCGTTGCTGCTGCGGGTGAAGAAATTCGCACTCGTCCATTTCAATTAGTAACAGGAAGAGTTTGGAAAGGTTCGGCTTTTGGCGGTGCGAGAGGGCGCACAGACGTACCGAAAATTGTCGATTGGTACATGGAAGGCAAAATTAATATTGATGATTTAATCACTCACACAATGCCAATCGAAAAGATTAACGATGCCTTCGATTTGATGCACAAAGGAGAATCAATTCGTACCGTGCTGACGTTTTAGTTGAGGGTAGAGCGGGTTCGCTCAAAATTTTCCTACAAATCTCTTAGTAAACCTGCCCTTTTAACAGTGCAAACTGCAAATTTGCAAATATCTTTCGTGTAAATATCGAGGATAATAGTAAAAGATAAACACTTTTTCTAAAGCCGCGATCGCTATAAGTATAATGACGGGCAGCAACGAACGACTAACTCAAATTGAATCATTGTTGCAACAGTTTGTTGCTGCCAGCACTCAATCAAAAGCCGAAAGCGACGAACGGATGCGAAGAATCGAGCAACGCTTGGAACAGTCAGCCACCGAAAGCGACGAACGGATGCGAAGAATCGAGCAATCAGCCATCGAAAGTAATGCTCGCTTGACACGGATCGAGCAGATTGTAGAATCAAACAATCGCTTTTTGGAGTCTTTCAGTCGAGATTTGAGGCAGTATACCGAAACCATGCATAATTTAGCGACTCGCATGGACGGGATAATTGCTTCGGCAAACCAAGACAGACAAGAAACCAATTCTCGGTTGTCTGCAATCCAAAGACAGACAGGAACAATTGCTAAACATTTAGGAGTAGAGGGCAGCGATCGTGCTTAACGATAATTAATTATCATAGACAGGGTGTGATGTAACAAAATCTAAAGTAGTGGAAACAGATGTCATTGTCATCGGTAGCGGTATTGGTGGTTTGAGCTGTGCGGCAATTTTGGCACGGTATGGATTTGATGTTGTTGTCTGCGAAAGCTACTCAACTCCTGGGGGTGCGGCGCACGGTTTTGAACGCAACGGTTTTAAATTTGATTCTGGACCTTCCCTCTACTCCGGTTTATCTTACAGCCCTTCACCCAATCCACTGCGACAAGTTTTAGATGCAATTGGCGAAGATTTACCTTGTGTCAATTACGATACTTGGGGGTGCTGTTTGCCCGAAGGTGATTTCGATACGACGGTAGGTGCAGACCAATTTTGTGATGTGTTGGCAAGGTTGCGAGGAGATAAGGCTGTAGCCGAGTGGCGCGAACTTCAACGAGTCATAGAACCTTTAGCCAAAGCTGCTACGGCAATTCCTCCCACGGCTTTACGTTTCGATTTAGGTGCAGTCATTTCTTTAGGGCAATATCTGCCTGCGATGCTACCTCATGTTGGTAGTACTTTTAAACTGACGGGGGCATTCAGTCAGATTATGGATGGTGTCGTCACCGATCCGTTTGTGCGTAACTGGTTGGATCTGTTGTGTTTTCTCCTCTCTGGGCTACCAGCAAGCGGCACGAGTGCGGCAGAAATGGCATTTATGTTTGCCGACTGGTACAAACCTGGAGTGATGTTAGATTACCCTCTAGGTGGTAGTGGGGCATTAGTTGATGCCTTAGTACGGGGATTAGAAAAACATGGGGGTAAATTGATGCTAAATGCCCATGTTGAGGAAATTTTAGTAGCGGGACGCGCTCAAGGTGTTCGATTGCGTGGTAGTGAAGAATTACACGCAAGACGAGCCGTCGTCTCGAATGCTTCTATCTGGGACACGCTGAAATTACTTCCCCAGAATGCCATCCCCAAATCTTTGCAAGCAAGACAGGCAACTCCAGAGTGTGACAGTTTCATGCACCTACATTTGGGAATTGATGCCACACATATTCGGGCAGATTTGGCATGTCACTATATTGTGGTAAACGATTGGGAAAGGGGAGTCACAGCACCGCAAAATGTCGTATTGGTATCGATTCCATCAGTTTTAGATCCGTCCCTAGCACCACCAGGAAAGCACGTTATTCATGCTTATACTCCTGGTAGCGAACCTTACAGTATATGGCAGGGAATGGATCGCAAAAGTGAAGAGTATGCCCGTCAAAAACAAGCACGCGCAGAAGTCATGTGGCAAGCTTTGAGACGGATTATTCCTGATATCGACAACCGCTGTGAAGTAACTTTGGTAGGTACGCCCCTAACTCACGCTCGTTACTTACGCCGTCATCGAGGTTCCTACGGTCCCGCCATTGCTGCGGGGAAAGGTTTGTTTCCTGGCGCAACTACACCGATTCCAGGGTTGTTGTGTTGTGGTGATTCTACCTTCCCTGGTATCGGTTTACCCGCCGTCGCCGCCAGTGGTGCGATCGCGGCAAATACCCTTGCCCCATTATCTCAGCATTTGCAGTTATTGCGGAAATTAAGGGAGTAGGGAGTAGGGAGTAGGGAGAATTACTTTTGACTTTTAGCTTTTGACTTTTAGCTTCTCCCGAGTCGTGTTTTTACTTATACCAATTTCATATAAAAATTACATGTTGCTGCGCGTAATTACAGTAAACAGTTGAGGTGGCTGCGGGCAAACTAAATGCAACTAAGCTAGCAGCTGCCAAACTTGATGAAAATCTGGGGTTCGAGTACCTCCATCCGCAATCGCTTCGCCTTTGGTATGGGAGCTATGCTGCTGCCGTTGATTTTGCTTGGTTGTGGGACTTTTATCTCGGTAGAAGGAGCGTTGAGTAAATTTGAAAAAAATGAAAACGCAACTTTAGAGGAATTGTTTCCCGTTACCGAGTTAGAATCACTGATTGTCATGGCATCAACTTCTGCTGATGATTATCTCAGCTACGGTACGCCAGATGCTCGCGATCGCTTTCTGCGCATAAGTGGTGAAATAGATAAAGCTTTTGTGACAATTCTGAATACCTCAAACGATACGCCAGAAAAAACAGCTTTGTTGTTCGTAGCTCAAAAAGCATGGCAACAAGCTAAAATCAGCAGCCAGGCGATTTTTACGAATTCCCATCTAGCTAGAACTAAGTTTACTGCCCAAGAAAAGAAGCTTTTGGACGTACAGCTCGAACAGGCTACAGAAGCTCTAGATCGATTGCAAGAACTCCTGACTCATTTGCAAATATCTGATAACGTCGCTCAAGCGCGAAACACCAAACTTTGGGTAAAGGCGATTGTAGTTGTTGTGTTTGGCTTGGGATTGGGAGTAGCGGCGATCGCGAGTTTAACTTTAGCTCGTTCTGTATTAATCCCATTGCAGATTTTAGCAGAGGGAGTCAAACACCTAGCTGAGGAAGATCTTTCTTACCGGATTGTCCTAACGAATCAAGATGAATTGGGGCAACTGGCAACGATGTTTAATCAAATGGCAGAAAAACTCGAACAGAGTCAGGCAGCTTTGCGAAATTTAGCGACTTTGGATGGATTAACCGGAGTTTTTAACCGTCGCGAGTTCAACCAAAAACTGAAAACAGAGATCGAGCGATCGCATCGCTACAGGCATCCTTGCTCTTTAATTATGTTAGATATCGACTATTTCAAAAAGCTGAACGATACCCACGGACACCAGGGGGGAGACAAAGCACTCAAAGTCGTTGCTGAGATCGTCAAACGCGAAATTCGCCCCGTGGACGTAGTGGCGCGTTATGGCGGCGAAGAGTTTGCCGTGATTCTACCAGAAACGCTCAACGATAGTGCGGCGATTGTCGCAGAACGATTGCGTCATGCTGTGGCTGTTGAAGCGATCGCTATTTCTCTCGAACTCTCGATTCATGTCACTGTCAGCGTCGGTCATGCAACTTTTCCAATAGATGCAATTTTAGAGGAAAAATTACTCGGTGCTGCTGACAAAGCCTTATATGCTGCTAAACATTCCGGTCGTAACCGAGTCGTGAGTTACAATAGCTTGCAGCAAACAGTAGAACAAGCCGGATGAAAACTTACCTGCATCTTCTACCCAAGACTGAGAAAATGGTAGTAAATGATGCTTCGATTTAAATCCACCTGTGAACCTTCCTACCAATTTGCCAGCAGCTACCGAATCTCGTAAAGCAGATCACCTGCGAATTTGCATCGAACAAGATGTCCAGTGCCAGTCTGTGACAAATGGATTGGAACGCTATCGCTTTACTCATACCTGTTTACCCGAACTAAATCGCGGTGACATTGACTTAACCACTACCTTTCTAGGTAAGAAGCTAGGCGCACCCCTACTCATTTCTTCCATGACTGGGGGTACAGAGCAAGCAGGCATCATCAATCGACGCTTAGCTGAGGTTGCCCAACACTATAAAATCGCGATGGGCGTAGGTTCTCAACGGGTGGCAGTGGAAAAACCGCAAGTTGCCGATACATTCGCCGTGCGATCGCTCGCTCCCGATATTCCCTTATTCGCTAACTTGGGTGCGGTGCAACTCAACTACGAATATGGCTTAGAACAATGCTTGCGGGTAGTAGACATCCTCGAAGCCGATGCCTTGATTTTGCATCTCAATCCCCTACAAGAGTGCATTCAACCCAGAGGTGATGTCAACTTCTGCGGTTTACTTGACAAAATCGAAAAACTGTGTGTAAAGCTACCCGTTCCGACGATCGCGAAAGAAGTCGGTAATGGAATTTCAGGGGAGATGGCGCAAAAACTTATCAATGCTGGAATTGCAGCGATTGACGTAGCGGGTGCAGGTGGTACGTCCTGGGCAAAAGTAGAAAGCGAACGGGCAGAAACAGCCATGCAACGCCGCCTCGGACTCACCTTTGCTGACTGGGGTATTCCCACGGCAGAATGCATTATCAACGTGCGGCAGGCTGCCCCCAATATTCCTCTGATTGCCTCTGGCGGGTTGAGACACGGCTTAGAAGTTGCCAAAGCGATCGCCCTGGGAGCAGATCTTGCAGGTCTTGCCATGCCGTTTTTACGAGCAGCTGCCGAATCAGAACCGACCCTACACGCTCTTGCAGAAGTCCTAATTGCCGAAATTACCACCGTCCTCTTTTGTACTGGTAACGCTAACTTACAACAGCTCAAACAATCTCAAACTTTGCAGCGCGTAGCATAAATGATAGTTGTGGGAAAAATTAAATCAGTTGTCAGTTATTAAGTGACTAGTGGAACCAGTGGCTGGTGGCTAGAATGCTCCCTCTGCTCCTCTACTTCCTTGTCCCCCTTGTCTCCCTTGTCCCCCTTGTTTCCACTGTCTCCCTTGTTCCCTTCCCTACTCCCTACTCCCTAGTTAAATGCGTAACTTCCTCAAACAAACTTTTGCTAGTGCCATTGGAACCTTGCTCGGACTGCTACTATTTTTTGGTCTGAGTATATCTGGAATGCTTGTCATATTGGTGGCATTGGCTGCTCAAGATAACGAACCGCAAGTTAAGGATAGATCGGTCTTAGTTTACGATCTATCTCTCAATATCACCGATGCCCCGCGTAACTCCAGTACCAGCGCTTTGATTCAAAATGCTCTTTCAGGAGAAAGTAACCGCACGATCGCCCTGCGGACGGTGCTAGATACCCTGGAAAAGGCAAGGCGCGACCCTAAAATTATTGGGATTTATCTCGATGGCAGCAATGGTGCAGAGGATGGCAGCAGTGGCTACGCCAAATTGAAAGAGGTGCGGGGAGCTTTGGAAAAGTTCCGTGCTGCTGGCAAAAAAATTATTGCTTACAGCTCAAGTTGGGGAGAGAAAGAATATTATCTCAGTTCCGTGGCGGATACCATAGTGCTGAACCCCCTTGGCGCAATGGAGATTAATGGTTTGGGTGCTTCAACTCCATTCTTAACGGGGGCATTAGAGAAATTTGGTGTTGGGGTGCAAGTGATTCGGGTAGGTAAGTTTAAAGCTGCCGTAGAACCATTAATTCGTCAAAATCTCAGTCCAGAAAATCGGCAACAGACACAGAAATTATTAAATGATGTGTGGGGAGAGTGGCGCACAGCAGTCGGTCAAAGCCGGAAAATTAGCCCTAACCAGTTACAAGCGATCGCAGACGGTCAAGGTTTCTTGCTGGCAGAAACAGCCCAAAAACAAGGATTAGTAGACAAAGTAGACTATTTCGATCGCGTTTTGGCGCAGTTAAAGCAGCTAACTGGTGAGGAAAAAGAAAATAAAACCTTCCGCCAAATTAGCTTGAGTGCATATGCTGGGGTTTCTGGTAAGGCTTTGGGCGTAGAACGGAACTCAGAGAATAAAGTGGCGATCGTCTACGCTGAAGGTGATATTGTGGACGGTCAAGGAGAGGCGGGACAAGTAGGAGGCGATCGCTTTGCCCGGATCTTCCGCCAATTGCGACAGAATCCCAATGTCAAAGCTGTTGTCTTACGGGTAAATAGTCCTGGTGGAAGTGCCACAGCTTCAGAAATCATTCAACGCGAGATCCGCCTGACGCGGGAATCCAAAAAACCAGTCGTTGTCTCTATGGGCGATGTTGCAGCTTCCGGCGGTTACTGGATTGTCACCGATGCCAATCGGATTTTTGCCGAACCCAACACAATTACAGGTTCTATCGGCGTATTTGGACTGCTGCCAAATTTCCAAAAGTTGGCAAATAACAATGGTATTACCTGGGATGTGGTGAAAACTGGAAAATATGCCGACAGTCAAACTGTTTCTCGCCCTAAATCTCCCGCAGAATTAGCAGTCTATCAACGCGCGGTCGATCGCATCTACAGTACATTCTTATCAAAAGTTGTTGAGGGACGGGATTTACCGCAACAGAAAGTCGAGGAAATTGCCCAAGGTCGAGTTTGGTCGGGTGTCAGTGCCAAACAAATTGGGTTAGTCGATGAAATTGGTGGGTTAGACGCAGCAATTGACTACGCCACGAAGCAAGCCAAGTTAGGCGATGACTGGGAAGTAGCAGAATATCCCGAAAGTCGTTCTTTAGAAGAACGCTTATTTGGGCAAGTCTCTGATGGAGTCAGAACCGCCTTGGGTAACAATACTGCTGCAAACCAACTCGCACTACCAGCCCCAATCGCATCTGAAGTTGCTAAAATGCGCGACGAGCTAGCAATTCTGCAAGTCATGAACGATCCTTTAGGAGTTTATGCCCGTTTGCCATTCAATCTGACGATTGAATGATTGGTCATTGGTCATTGCTCATTTGTATTTATTCTCCCTTGTCTTCCTTGTCCCCCTTGTCCCCCTTGTCTTCCTTGTCCCCCTTGTCCCCCTTGTCCCCCTTGTCCCCCTTGTCCCCCTTGTCCCCCTTGTCTCCCTTGTCCCCTTGTCCCCCTTGTCCCCTTGTCCCCTTGTCCCCCTTGTCCCCTTGTCCCCCTTGTCCCCTTGTCCCCCTTATCCCGACTCCCGACTCCCAACTCCCGAATTAACGGCACAATGAGAAAAGTGACTTGAGGTTAAAGCATGAATTTTGGTGGACTGATTTCCGCAGCACCAGTATTTGACGCGATCGCCTGGTTCGATCCGATTCGCATCGGTAGCACTTCTTTACTTGCCAGTGCTTCAACAGCAGACAATGCTCCCTTCATTTTTGCTGGCATCTTAGCTAGTCTGGTTGTCATTTACCTAGCCAGTACCATTGGCGGGGAAGTTTGCGCGCGGCTGAATTTACCACCAGTTTTAGGGCAACTTATCGGCGGCTTGGTGGTAGGAATCTCGGCTTTACATCTGTTGGTTTTTCCAGAAGGTGGCGGCGACAGTTCTAATTCCCTGTTAATGAGTTTTCTGGAGGCTACGGCAGGATTGAGTGTAGATGGAGTGACGACAACATTTCAGATAGACAGCGAAGTGATCTCCGTTCTATCGGAAATTGGTGTGGTGATTTTACTATTTGAAATTGGGTTAGAGTCCAATTTACAAGAATTATTGCGCGTCGGGACTCAAGCTACAATCGTCGCGATCGTCGGTGTGGTGACACCGTTTCTATTCGGTACTTTAGGCTTAATTACTTTATTTCACATCTCCACCGTACCAGCTATTTTTGCAGGCGCGGCTTTGACGGCAACTAGCATCGGTATTACGGCTAAAGTTTTGGCAGAACTCAACTATCTCAACCGTTCGGAAGGACAAATTATTATCGGGGCAGCGGTGCTAGATGATGTTTTGGGTATTATCGTCCTAGCAGTGGTTGCTAGTCTTGCTAAAACTGGAGAAGTCGAACTGACAAATATTATTTATTTAATCCTCAGTTCGGTCGTGTTTTTAGTAGGAGCAATTTTAATTGGACGCTGGTTAAATCCCTACTTCGTTCAGTTAGTCGATGCACTCAAAACTCGCGGTCAATTATTAATTCCAGCGCTCATTTTCGCTTTTGTCTTGTCCTACATTGCCACTGTCATCAAATTAGAGGCAATTTTAGGAGCTTTTACTGCTGGGTTAGTTTTAGCAGAAACGCAAAAATGTCGCGAATTGAAAAATCAGGTCGTTCCGATCGCAGATATTCTCGTACCGATTTTCTTTGTCGTTGTTAGTGCCAAAACAGACATCGGTGTTTTAAACCCAGCCGTCCCAGCAAATCGGGAAGGGCTGATTATGGCAAGCTTTCTGATTGTCGTGGCAATTTTAGGTAAAGTTGTCACTGGCTTCACCGTCTTCGGGCAAGAAAAAGTCAATCGTTTAGCGATCGGCGTGGGTATGATTCCTAGAGGTGAAGTAGGACTTGTTTTTGCAGGTATTGGTTCTGCTACTGGCGTGTTACCACCTGCCTTAGATGCAGCAATTATTGTCATGGTCATTGTCACCACATTTATCGCCCCACCACTATTACAAATTGTGTTTCAGCGATCGCCAGAACAGAATTTACCGCAACCAGAAGCGATCGCATCATCACCAGAGTCTCGATAAAGAGACGTTACATCAACGTCTCTACATTTCGTCTCAATTAATCGCGTTTCAACAATCCAAACATTGGGGCGAGAATTGCCCCAAATACAAATCCTCCGGCGTGCGCCCAATAAGCGACACCGCCACTTTCCATCCCAATATTGCTAGGAACTTGTAAACTAGCGATACCATATAAAGCTTGTTGAACGAACCACAATCCTAAGAAAAAAATTGCTGGAATTTGCAAGGTAGTCACGAAGAATCCCAAAAATACTAAAGTCAATACCCTTGCTTGGGGATAGCGCAAAATGTACGCACCCATCACGCCTGCGATCGCCCCACTTGCACCCAATGAGGGAATAGTTGAATTTGGTGAGAAAAACCACTGAGATAACGCCGCTAAAACTCCACAAGTAAGATAAAAAATTAAAAATTTTACATGTCCCAAACGGTCTTCTACATTATTCCCAAAAATCCAGAGAAACAGCATATTTCCGGCAATGTGTAAGAAGCCGCCATGCAAAAATTGAGATGAAATTAATGTCATCCATTCTGGTAATTGCTGCGGTGTTGGAATGGGACATCTACCCACTATATTTCCTGACAATTGGCAAGGCACGACGGCAGCTGAATAGAAAAATTCTTGTAATTGTTGTTGGTTCAGGGTTAATTGGTAAAGAAAAATACCAATATTTGCACCGATTAATCCATAGGTAATATAAGGCGTAATTGATGTAGGAACATCGTCGCGCAAAGGGAACACGGCATTTTTCCTTATCGTGAAACTGCTTGTAAAATTTTAGCTTAAGTATTTTTTACCACAACAGAGGAAGTCAAAAGTCAAAAGTCAGAAGTCAAAACTTTTCTCAGAACTCACTTCAAAAAAATTACTCCTAAAGGTGGAGCAAAAATTACACCAAACCACATGTAAGAGAGAGGAGAGTGCATTTTCTTGCTGTATAGAATGATGCTAAATTAGCATGGATTTGGAAAAGATTATGTCAGAAGAAGAAAAAAATACGTCATCAGCTTCCGGCGGCTATCAAACCCCCGTTGAGGAAGACATTCGCAAAACTGGTAATGCGGCTCAAACAGATGCTAAGCCTTCTGCTGTACCAGAATCTGGCAGCAGCGATCAAATGGCTGAAGGTGGTGGCAATCAAGGCACTGAAAAGCGCTAGTATGTATCAGTTATCAGTGTAGAGACGTTACATGTAACGTCTCTACACAGTTGTCAGTTATCAGTTGTTGGTTATGACTTCTGACTCCTGAGTTTTAACTTTTGACTTTTGACGTTTGACTTTTAATTTTTGACTTCTCCCTTGTCTCCCCTGTTCTCTTGTTCCCTTAAAGATGGATACCCTAGAAGGCATTAGTATCGGTATTGCTTTAAGTGCTGCTTGTGGCTTTCGGATTTTTATTCCACCGTTAGTCATGAGTATTGCAGCTGTTTTCGGTCATTTACCCCTGGCTTCAGGTTTTGCTTGGATGGGGACTTATCCGGCACTGATAGCTTTTGCTGTGGCGACGGCGGTGGAAGTGGGGGCTTACTATATTCCCTTGGTAGACCACTTGCTAGATACTATTGCTACCCCAACCGCGATCGCAATTGGTACTGCTATTACCGCTGCTTTTCTACCCGATACCGATCCTTTACTCAAATGGACTTTAGCCGCGATCGCAGGTGGTGGTACAGCTGGTACAATTCAAGGCTTAACGGGAATTGCTCGGATATCTTCTACTGCTTTGACAATTGGACTCGGTAATTCAGTCGTAGCGACAATTGAATCTTTCGGCGCGTTTGTTTTGTCAATCTTGGCGCTCGTATTACCTTTCTTAGCTGTTAGCTTAGCTGTGGTTTTAATTGTCGTTAGCTTGAGTAAAATAATTCAGATCTTGTATAGTAAAAAGCAGGTTGAATAGTTCGCATTTTCTTAAGTTGCGATCGTCTATTTTCTTTCAACTACGTCATAGAAGATCCCCCCATCCCCCCTTTTTAAGGGGGGCGATAAAATTGGATATATGACAATGGCAAATGACTAATGAAGCTCAAAATGGGGGGCGATAAAATCGGATATTTTACAATGACGAATGACGAATGACAAATTTATGACAATTAAAAATATTGCGATCGCCACTGTTTCAAATTTGACAATATAAGCAATCAAACCAGCTATCTATTTTTTCCATCCTAGCTAATGCTAGATCTGCAACCAATTTTTTTACTATGTAGAGACGTTACATGTAACGTCTCTACAGCCAGAACCAGATGGAGAATTAGCATGAAGGTATACGAAATTCAGAATTCCTTCGGTTTAGACTCTCTAAACATTGCAGAACGTCCAGATGCTAGCCCCAGTTACGGACAAGTATTAATCAAAATCCGGGCAGTATCCCTGAATTACCGCGATCTGATGGTGGTTAAAGGACTGTACAATCCCAACATACCTTTACCTCTAATTCCCTTTTCTGATGGCGCGGGAGAAGTTGTAGCAGTCGGGGAAGGAGTGACGCGGGTAAAAGTGGGCGATCGCGTGGCGGGTATTTTCTTCCAAAATTGGATCGCCGGAAAACTAACCGCAGCAAAAACCAACTCCGCTTTAGGTGGAGCCAGAGATGGAATGCTGGCAGAATACGTAGTATTGCACGAAGATGGTTTAGTACACGTTCCAGCGCACCTCACAGACGCAGAAGCATCTGCTTTACCCTGCGCCGCCGTCACTGCTTGGAATGCCCTATTTCACTCCGGTAACCTCAAAGCAGGCGAGACAGTACTCGGACAAGGTACGGGCGGAGTTTCGATTTTTGCCCTTCAGTTTGCCAAAATTGCAGGGGCGCGAGTTATTGCTACCTCCAGCAGCGATGAAAAGTTGGAAAAAGTCAAGCAATTAGGGGCTTCAGAAACAATTAATTACAAACAATCTCCTCAATGGGGCAAAACCGTCAGAGAATTAACTGGTGGTGAGGGTGTCGATCTAGTTGTAGAAGTTGGCGGATCGGGAACTTTAAACGAATCTTTACGGGCTGTACGTATAGGCGGACAAATAAGTTTAATCGGCGTTCTCAGCGGTGGTAGTGGCGAGATTAGCACGGTATCGATGTTAATGAAAAGCGTGTGCGTGCAGGGAATTTATGTTGGTTCGCGAGAGATGTTTGAAGCCATGAATCAAGCAATTACGCTACATCAAATCAAACCAATTGTAGATCGTGTCTTTCCTTTTTCTGAAGCACGAGAAGCTTTGAAATATATGGAAAGCGGCTCTCACTTCGGCAAAATTTGTATCCAATTCTAAATTCCTATACGGGCGGGTTCACCGAAAATCTCTGCTAGTAGTAAAGCCGCTCGCTAAACTCGCCCCTACAATTCCCCAGCTCCCTTCAAAACTAATATGCTTGTCGAACACTTTCAAATGCTTGCCCGCTATAACAGTTTGGCAAATCACAAATTGTATCAAGTTTGTTCTCAGTTAAGCGATACGGAACGCAAGCAAAATCGACCTGCATTTTTTAAGAGCATTCATGGCACGCTCAATCATATTTTAGTAGGCGACCGCATTTGGCTGACAAGATTTGCAGGCAAGCAAATACCATCAACTATGCTCGATGCAATTCTTTACGAAGATTATGAGGAATTGTGGACGGCACGTAGAGTAGAAGATGAGCAGATTGAAACCTTTGTTGCCAATCTAACTGCGGAGTTTTTGCACGGGACGATCGAGTATGTAAACAATGCTGGAAAAACTTGTGCAGATCCAGTCAATTTATTAGTCGCTCACTTTTTCAACCATCAAACTCACCACCGAGGACAGATTCACGACATGGTGACACAGACTACAATTTCACCACCGTCTTTAGATATGCATCGCTTGATTAGACCTTAATCTGTAAGGAGCGATCGAATGGATCTTCAACTAACGGACAAAATCGCCCTAATTAGTGGTTCTACTGCTGGAATCGGCTTGGCGATCGCGACGATTTTAGCTCAAGAGGGGGCAACAGTAGCGATTAATGGCAGAAAACCAGAACGAGTTGGGAGTGCGATGGATAAAATTAGGCAGATTTATCCAGAAGCAAAACTACAAGGTGTCACGGCAGATTTATCTACCGCAGTTGGTGCTGAGTTAACGTTTCAGCAAGTACCAGTCGTAGACATTTTGGTGAATAATCTGGGAATTTATCAAGCCAAGGAATTTGGCGAAATCACAGATGTAGATTGGATGGAAATTATTGAAACTAACGTCATGAGTGGCGTGCGGTTATCGCGGCATTACTTACCGCTGATGCTGCAACAAAACTGGGGACGGATAATTTTTATCTCCAGCGAATCATCTGTGAATATTCCCGCTGAAATGATCCATTATGGCGTAACTAAAACCGCTCAACTTGCCTTGGCGCGCGGAATGGCAGAAACTACAGTTGGTAGTAACGTTACGGTAAATTCTATCCTGGCTGGTCCCACCAAGTCAGAAGGCGTAGAAACTTTCGTGCAAGACATGGCGCAGTCTCAAGATATCGATCCGAGCCAGGTAGAAAAAGAGTTTTTCGAGAAGACTCGCCCTTCTTCCCTAATTAAACGCTTCGCCACGCCGGAGGAAGTTGCGGCTTTAGTTGCTTTCGTAGCCAGTCCCTTAGCGTCTGCTATTAACGGCGCAGCCTTGCGGGTTGAGGGGGAGTGGTGCGATCGATTATTTAAGTAGTAGGGGCGCACAGCCGTGCGCCCCTCTAGATATTGTATAAACCATGTTCGTATGGTTTATACAATTGCGAATTGGAGTGCCATAGGATGTAGGATGTGGTGAATTAAGGAATAAATGCTAATGGAACCCATGACTGCTCAAATCGGCACTCGGACTGAAACCGATAGTATGGGGACGATTGAAGTACCGAGCGATCGCTACTGGGGCGCACAAACCCAGCGATCGCTCATTTACTTTGCCATTGGCAACGATACCATGCCACGGGAAATGATTCGGGCGATCGGAGTTTTGAAACAAGCGGCGGCGGTTGTCAATCAAGAGTTGGGACAGCTACCGGAAGATAAAGCGAGTTTAATCGTGCAAGCCGCAGAAGAGGTAATTTCTGGCAAGCTAGACGACCATTTTCCGTTACGAATTTGGCAGACGGGCAGCGGCACTCAAACCAACATGAATGCAAATGAAGTTATTGCCAATCGAGCGATCGAGCTAGCTGGGGGAGTTTTGGGCAGTAAAAAGCCAATTCACCCCAACGACCATGTAAATATGTCCCAATCTTCCAACGATACGTTTCCCACAGCAATGCATATTGCCGCAGCTGAAGAGATTTACCATCGACTGCTACCAATGGTCAAGAAACTGCGAGACGCATTGGCAGCTAAATCTGAGGAATTTCAGGAGATTGTCAAAATCGGTCGCACTCACTTGATGGATGCCGTACCTTTGACTTTAGGACAAGAATTTTCTGGCTATATCGCTCAATTAGATAAAGACTTAAACCGCATTCAAGCTGCATTACCAGATTTATATGAATTAGCAATTGGGGGTACGGCAGTAGGTACGGGTTTGAATACACATCCAGAATTTGCCGATCGCGTCGCGGCGAAAATTAGCGATCGCACCCAATTACCATTTATCTCTGCCCCAAATAAATTTGCCGCTTTAGCGGCTCACGATGCGATTGTGGCTGCTAGCGGGACGCTGAAAACCCTTGCAACTTCGTTAATGAAAATTGCCAACGATCTGCGCTGGTTGGGTTCTGGTCCCCGGTGTGGCTTAGGAGAGCTAATTTTACCTGCAAACGAACCTGGATCGTCAATTATGCCAGGAAAAGTCAATCCGACTCAGTGTGAGGCGATGACAATGGTATGCGTGCAAGTAATCGGAAACGACACCGCGATCGCAGTTGCCGGATCTCAAGGTAACTTCGAGCTAAACGTGTTCAAGCCTGTCATGATACACAACTTGCTGCACTCCATCCGATTATTAGCCGATGCTTGCTCGTCTTTTACCGAACATTTAGTAGTTGGTATTGAGCCAAATCGAGAACAAATTCAGCATTTCCTCACCAATTCCCTGATGCTAGTCACAGCACTCAACCCGCATATCGGTTACGATCGCGCTGCTGCTGTGGCGAAAAAAGCATATAGCGATCGCACTACGCTACGCCAAGCCTGTGTCGAGTTAGGCTACCTCACCGAAGTAGAATTCGATCGCCTCGTCCGCCCGGAGAAAATGATTTAATTAGGGAGCAGAGAGTAGGGAGGGACAAAGGGGAACTCGGGAACCCCACGACCGAAGGGAGTGGGGATTAGGGGGCGAAGGGGGACAAGGGAGCAACTACCCATTACCAACTACCCATTACCCATTACCTATTCTTCCCGTGTATCTACTGAACGTTCAATCGCAGCAGCATGAATCCAGAAAAAGTTTCCGCATAAATGCTCTGGGGGTAAGAGTGAGGGTGGGTTAATTTTTTTTTATATTTTTGTTGCTTGTACTTAGCCTAAATGCTAATTTTCAGCGTTGTGGGTGGGAATGCAGCGAAAATTGTTTTATATTCAATAACTACTCGACTTAAAGCACAAGGCTAGCTACGATGAAGCGGCGAATTCAATCTTCCATAATAACCAAATTTTTTAATTTAGATATAAGGTGGAACTTGGCGATCGCCCCAGCCGTAACTTTATTAGTAGGAACATGGCTAACACTAGCTGCCAACGCCATTGAAACGCAACCCGTAGCTGAAAACAAAAAATCAATTCCGAATTCCGTAGCTCGCTTCTCGCCTGAAGGGCGAGTACTCCGAATTTCTAATTCTAATTTCACTCCCCGCGAACTCGACTTTCAAGCTCCCTCTTCTGCACCAGCTAACCCCGCACCAGTTAAGCCTTTACAAGTAAATCCCGTACCTACTCCTCGCACAACGAATTACTTGGTTTACGTAAATAATCCGAATGCATTGACGTTACAACGAATCAAACAGTTTGAGCCATCGGCATTCGTGCGCCAGTATCAACAAAGAAACGTGATTCAGGCAGGAATATTTCAACAAACTGCCAACGCCCAAAAACTAGCGATCGCTCTAGAATCTCAAGGCATTGATGCGCGAATTGTCAATCTTTCAACTGGAGAAGATACAGATTTTACAGGTAAATTTTATTTCGTTGTCATTCCTGCTAAACAAGACAAATTAGGTGCGATCGAGCAGCGAATCCAACAGCTAAGAATGGGAATGCCAGTCAGAATTAGTCAGCGCCAAGAACCGCGCACTCACGTAAGAGTAGGACCATTTTTGGCAAAAGAACAAGCCGAAAATTGGCGGCGCTATTTACGAGCTTCAGGACTGAGAAGGGCGCGAGTTTATTACGGACAATAGTTAATAATTGAATTAATAACCTAGAAAATTGCTAGTACAATTAAGGCGACCAAGCAAACAAACTGAATGCCTAAACAGAAAACTCGATACAACGGATTTAAGCCAGCTATGTGAATCAGTGAGTGTGCTAGCCGAAATCCGATGTACGCAACAACTAGTGAATCTACCGCTGTTCCAGATACGCCTCGAACTGTCAGCAGAAACACAACTCCTAAATATAAAGGTAGGTTCTCCACCAAGTTAGCTTGTACCCGATATAAGCGCCAAAGCAAGCTTTCATCATTTGGTGTGGCGAAATCTTTGACAGAACCACCAGCAGAGAGATGTCGAATTCTAACAACAATCAAAGAGACAACGACAGCGATCGTCCATACGATGAAAATTACTAAACCCCAAAGGGGAAAGGTCATATTCACAGTACCCATGACTGAATACATACAATCTGTCCTGGTAATGAGACTGCTGCTACTATAGCGTTCCTCACGCAATTGCTTTCAATCGTCCTGGACTGCATATATAGCGCTCCTAGATGAATCGTGAAATCGATTGCCCGTGTAGAGACGTTACATGTAACGTCTCTACACGGAAAACGTTTGCAAATCAATTTGGATTGCTGTAGTTGCTGCTGATATGCGATCGCAGCACGACCCGAAAAACCGATCGCCTCAAGCTTTATGACTCAAGCGTTAAGCTGTAGCTCGATAAGGCTGGTAGTCTAGATAAAGTAAGCTTTGGATTTGAGCTTTGCTACCAGAACGATCTAGACGCAAACAAATTGAGCAAGTCGTAGTTACGGCTGAGCAGATGCGCCAGATTGAGGCGCGGATATTTGCTGCGGGAATGCCAGTAGCAGCTTTGATGGAAAAAGTAGGGGGCGCGATCGCCCGACGAGTGCAGACATTGTATCCCTATCCGCAGATACGGCGGGTCGGCGTGCTGGTAGGACCAGGACATAATGGTGGTGATGCTTTAGTGGTGGCGCGAGAGTTACATTTCCAAGGGTATGAAGTTCTCGTTTACCGTCCGATCGCCAAATTGAAAGAATTAACCGACCAACACGCACAGTATGTTAAGAGTTTGGGCATTCCACATTTTGAGGCGATCGCTCCCTTGCAAGATTGTGACTTGTTAATCGATGGCTTATTTGGGTTTGGCATGGAACGCCAAATCACCGAGCCTATCGCCTCAGATATTCACCAACTCGACCGCTGGTCTATGCCTATTCTCAGCATCGATCTCCCTTCTGGGTTGCATACAGATACAGGAGAAGTGCTAGGAAAAGCAGTTAAAGCAACGCGAACTTTTTGTTTGGGATTGTGGAAGCAAGGATTATTACAAGATCGAGCATTAGAGTATATCGGTACGGCAGAACTGCTCGATTTTGACATCCCCACAGCAGATATACACGCTGTTTTGGAAGCGCCTAAAGTCAAGCGCGTGACGAGTGACTTGGCGATCGCCACTCTTCCCCTGACTCGTCCGCCAGTTACCCACAAATACAAACAAGGGCATTTACTACTCATCTGCGGTTCGCGACGCTATGCTGGCGGTGCATTACTAACGGCTTTAGGTGCTAGAGCAAGTGGTGTCGGAATGCTGTCGATCGCCGTGCCTGAATCGCTCAAACCCCTGCTGAACGCGCAACTTCCTGAAGCATTAGTTGTAGGTTGTCCCGAAACCGATAACGGCGCGATCGCCCAGCTCGATTTACCAGAAGGAACCGATTTAGAATCATTTCAAGCTATTGCCTGCGGTCCCGGTCTGACTTTAGAAGCCACGCCGATTATCCAAGGAGTTTTGAACAACGATTGTCCCCTAGTTCTAGATGCAGACGGGTTGAATATTCTTGCCATTTTGGGGACGCAAAAGTTATCGCGGCGATCGTCGCCAACCGTCCTCACACCTCATGCAGGAGAGTTTAAGCGCTTATTTCCCGATGCTCCTAGCCCGATGCAAGACCGCGTTAGTGCTGTACGAGAAGCAGCGCAGACGAGCAAAGCAGTAGTATTGCTCAAGGGAGCGAGAACGGCGATCGCCAATCCATCAGGTCAAGTCTGGCTTAATCCTGAGAGTACGCCTGCATTAGCACGGGGTGGGAGTGGCGATGTTTTAACTGGATTACTGGGGGGACTGCTCGCCCAGGCAACCGCACAACATATCTCAGTAGATGCGATCGCGGCGTGTGCGGCATGGTGGCACTCCCAAGCTGGCATTTTAGCAGAACGAGAAAGAACTCAAATCGGAGTCGATGCATTTACATTGACGCAGTTTTTGATTCCAGTTCTGCATCAATCTGTAGGATAGTCGTTAAAAATCATACTTTTTGAGGGAGAAAAACTCTGTACTTAAATGGCAAGCTGAGAGAAATTAGCCTACGGCAGGATTTTCTGCTGCCAAAATCTCAGCAGCAAGTATGGTAGATCGGGAAATAATTCAGATAAGTAGAGCCTTAAGCGCCACCTACGATCTGCGGGTGGTTTTTCTTTCGCTAGCGATCGCGATTTTTGGTGCTTACACAGCGCTAGATTTGGTGGGACAAGTTATTTATGCGCAGGGAATTGCACGGAAATTTTGGACGGTTGGCGGCGCGATCGCTTTAGGAATTAGTGTCTGGGCAATGCATTTTGTTGCCATGCTTGCCTATCAATTACCAATTCCCATCTCTTACAACTTTGAAATCGTTTTACTGTCAATGGTAGTGGCGATCGCATTTGCTGGTTTGGGGCTGTTCCTCGTCAGTCGCCTACCGTTGAAATGGCTGTTGTTAGCGTCTGGCAGTTTTTTTGTCGGGCTTGCCGCTATTGGGATGCATTACACTGCCATGCAGGGGATGTTGGTAGCAGCAGAACCAACCTACGATTTGCGGTTCGTTGCTTTTTCCAATTTGTGTGCGGTTGGTCTGTCCTTTTGTGGCTTGTGGCTGACATTTCATCCGGCTGCTAAAGTTCTGGTTCCGGCTGAGAGTTGGCGCAAGCTGGGAAGTGCCATTTTAGCGGGAACTGCGATTGATGGAATGCATTATCTGGCGATGGCGGGAGTCAATTTCTATCCCAGCGTCCAAAAATTAAGCACGATGCCTGCTGGCATTGATAACTACGTGCTGGCAATTACGATTGGTGTTGCAACTTTGGCGATCTTATTATTGGGTGGCTTGGCTTCTTTTTTTGGTCAACAACTCAGAGCAGAAATCGCCAGAGTTGAAGCAATACGAGAAAGTGAAAAGCGATATCAAGAATTATTCGAGCTGGCTCCCGATGCCTATTTTTCCCTGACACCTGATGGCACAATCCAATCGGCAAATCAGTTTAGTGCTGAGTATTTAGGCTATAGCCAAGAAGAACTAATTGGTAGTTCGGCTTGGATGACAGTTTACGAAGCCGATCTTCCTTGGGCGCAGCAGTGGATGGAGAGCATGTTTCGCGACAGAGTGACGACGAGCGAAATCGAACTGCGAAAAGTGCGTAAAGATGGCTCGGTGTTTTGGATTCGCGAACGCAGCAAATTAATTTTAGATGCAATGGGGACACCTGTAGGACTGAATACGATTTGCCGCGACATTACCCAATTGAAACAAGTAGAAGAACAATTGCGGCAGAATGCGTTTCACGATCCGCTCACGGGATTACCCAATCGCGTGCTGTTTATGGATCGCTTGCAATTAGCGATCGAGCATCACAAAAGGCATCCAGAAGATTTTTTCGCCGTTTTGTTTCTAGATTTAGACCGCTTTAAAGTCATTAACGATAGTTTAGGGCATTTACTGGGCGATCGCTTACTCATGGCGATCGGCGATCGCCTTAAAGAATGTCTGCGTCCTATAGATACGGTAGCGCGGCTCGGGGGAGACGAATTTACAATTCTGATCGAGGATATTACCGATGTTAGCGATGCAATTCGCGTTGCCGAACGAGTCAATACTGCGCTTGCTGTGCCGTTTCATTTAGACGGACAGGAAGTTTTCACCGCTGCCAGTATTGGTATTGCCTTAAGTACCACTGGTTATGAAAACTCCGAAGACGTGCTGCGAGATGCCGATCTTGCCATGTATCGCGCCAAAAGTCAGGGAACGTCAGGCTATCAGATATTTAACCCTGACATGCACGCTAGGGCAGTAGCACTGTTGCAATTGGAAACAGATCTAAGAAATGCTGTGGAACGACAAGAGTTTCGCCTGTACTATCAACCAATTATCTCGCTAGCTACAGGTAGAATTGTCGGTTTTGAGGCTTTGATTCGCTGGCAACATCCCCAATACGGTTTGCAAAACCCCAGCCAATTTATCCACGCCGCAGAGGAGGCGGGACTGATTAACCGCATCTGTCAGTGGGTACTCTACACGGCTTGCGCTCAATTAGCTCAGTGGCAAAGGCAATTTCCTGCGATCGCACCTTTAACGATGAGTGTAAATATTTCTGGCAAGCAGTTCAGTCAACCCCAGCTCAGCCAGCAAGTACAGCAAGCTTTACAGGATACAGAATTAAGTGCCGAATGCTTGCACCTAGAGATTACTGAAGGCGCAATTATGGATGGAGCCGGAGCCGCACCCGATCTCCTCTGGCAGTTACGAAATTTAGGCGTGCAATTATGGATCGATGACTTTGGCACGGGATACTCATCTCTAGGGCGGCTCTACCACTTTCCGATTCACGGTTTAAAGGTCGATCGCTCCTTTGTGGCACAAATTGAAAACGCTGACAACGTCCCCCTTGTGGAAACTATCCTCACTCTCGCTCGCCAACTCGAACTAGAGGTGACAGCCGAAGGAGTAGAAACCGCAACACAACTTACCCGACTGCGAGCTTTACAGTCCGAATACGCACAAGGCTACTTTTTCTCTCCTGCTGTAGATGGGGAAGCAGCAACAGCCTTACTGAGTCAAAATCTGCAATGGTAAAAAAGTTGAAAGTCGTAAGTCGAACAAGGGATAGGGGGAGTAATTCTAGCCACTAGTCACCAGCCACTAGCCACTAATAACTGATAAATCTGTAGCTTTTCATCTTGACACAGCCGATCGCCAAATTGCGAGATTTTTATCAGGGTTTTTAACTTGTATTATTTGTTTACACTTACCTATTAATACTTAACGATCGCTTGCTCCCAATTAAGAATATCTTAATTTCAGTAATTTTTCTGACCCAGAAAATGTGCGGATAAATTATGTTTGATTTGTCTGCTTCATGAAATTTTTTTGAACTTAAACGGAAAATGCTGACTGGAAAGCAACTCACATACACACTTCTCTCTACTGCCACTTTTTTCTTTCCTACATTGGTTCGAGCTGAAGCAAATACCAATGCATACCCGGCAGAAGTCGTACAAAGTTTTATGCAGGAATGCACGGAAAAAAGCGGTAAAAAACAAGTCTGTGCTTGCGTCCTCGATCGCATTCAAGACGACTACGATCTCGAACAGTTTTCTAAACTAGAAAAAAAGTACAGAGCAACTGGCAAAATTCCCAAAGAAGTCAAGAAGTTTATGTTTGGCTGCGTTGCCAGCAATCTTGCTAATAATTGAGTCATTTGTCATTTGTGAATGATTAGTGTTCTTAGTTACGACTTACGACTTCTCGTTTATCATTTGTAGACTTACCAATAACTAATGAATCATTAGTCAGTTGTCAATATTTCTTTGGGCGTACCAATGACAAATGACGAATGACAAATGACAAACCATCAAGCCGATAACTTAACTAGGTGTGAGTAGTAACTACGTTCGAGCGATCGCCTGACGGCGCGTAATAATCACCGTTTTCATCAATCCCCAACTGAAGTAATGATTCTTCGCCAGTAATTAACCTCGCTCCTCGCTTGCGGGTGAAATAGTTCCAGCCCCACTGGAAAATTACTACCAACTTATTGTCAAATTCAATCAGGTAGTAAATATGCACGAACAGCCAAATTAACCAAGCAAAAAGACCTGAGAACTTGACGAAACGTAAATCTACGACTGCGGCATTGCGTCCGATCACCGCTAGGCTGGCGATATCAACGTAGCGGAAAGGAGTGACAGCTTGTCCCTGAAGCCTGCGTTGGATCAGTTCTGCTACATATTGCCCTTCTTGCATGGCTACGGGTGCGACTCCTGGTAAAGGTTTGTCATCTTGGTGCGAATAATTCGCCAAATCGCCAATGATGAAAATATTGGAATAGTTAGCCAGACTTAGATCGGGTTCGACAATGACTCGTCCCGCCCGATCGAGTTGCGCCCCCGTGCGTTGGGCGATCGCTTCTCCCATCGATGAAGCCTTCACACCCGCTGCCCATAAAACCGTCCGCGCAGGAATGGATTCAATATTCTCACCTTGACGAATCGTCACAGCATCCTCGGTGACGTTCGTAACTAAAGTCTTAGTTTTGATCGTTACGCCCAATCGCTCTAAAGAGTGCGCCGCTTGAGCCGATAACTTTGGATCGTAGGGTGGTAGGATGCGATCCATACCCTCTATCAGCAAGATTTGGGTTTCTTTGGTGTCTATATTGCGGAAATCGCGCTTTAAAGTACTGTAAGCAAGCTCCGCGATCGCCCCAGCTAATTCTACTCCCGTTGGTCCCCCGCCCGCGATCGCAAAAGTCAACCAAGCACGACGTTTTTCTGGATCGGTTTCCTTTTCCGCTGCTTCAAAAGCTAGAAAAATCCGCCGTCGCATTTCTAAAGCATCTTCTACAGTTTTGAGTCCTGGTGCAACTTCTGCCCAGTTATCGTTACCGAAATAATGGTGACTTACCCCAGTCGCGACAATCAGGCTATCGTAGGCTAATTCGCCATTCCGCAAAATAATTTTTTGCTGTTGAGGATCGAGATCGATGACTTCGCCCATCAGCACTCTAGTGTTTTTTTGTCGATTCAAAATCGCCCGCAACGGCGACGAAATATCGGCTGGGGAGAGAGTCCCCGTAGCAACTTGATAGAGCAGGGGTTGAAACAGATGAAAATTCCGCTTATCCACTAAAGTGACATCGAAACCACTTTTTCCTAATGCTTTGGCTGCATACAGCCCAGCAAAGCCGCCACCAACGATGACAACTTTATGAGGAGTTTTCATAGGTTCTACCATAAGTTAGATGCTAAATTTTCTCTACTTTTACTACCTACAGAGCTTTGTTGCGTCATTAAGCAAAGATCTGTACCTTTGCCAATACTTGCTTCACAGATTTTAATCCCAGATTACTGCGATCGCCACTTTTTGGGCGTAGCGACAGTTACCAGTTGTCAGTTATTAGGGAGCAGGGACGAGCTGGGAGCAGGGGAAGAAGATATTAACTTCTCCTCGTCCCCTTGTCCCCCTTGTCCCCCTTGTCCCCTTATCCCCCTTGTCCCCTTGTCCCCCTTGTCCCCCTTGTCCCCTTGTCCCCCTTGTCCCCCTTGTCCCCCTTGTCCCCCTTGTCCCCCTTGTCCCCCTTGTCCCCCTTATCCCCCTTGTCCCCCTTATCCCCCTTGTCCCCTTGTCCTCCTTGTCCCCCTTGTCCCCCTTGTCCCCCTTGTCCCCCTTGTCCCCTTGTCCCCCGACTCCCGACTCCCACTCCCTGTTAATATACGTAAAGAAACTGAGCGGGTAATAACACATGCGGGTTGCGATTGTCGGTGCGGGGCTGGCTGGGCTAGCAACTGCCGTCACGTTGGCGGATGCTGGCTGGGAAGTAGAGATTTATGAGTCTCGCCCTTTTGTAGGTGGAAAAGTTGGGAGTTGGATAGATCCCGATGGTAACCATGTTGAGATGGGGTTGCACGTCTTTTTTGGCAATTATTACCAGCTATTTGAATTAATGAAGCAGGTAGGGGCATTTGAACACCTACTGCGAAAAGAACACGTCCATAATTTTATTAATAAAGGCGGACGCACCGGAGCGTTAGATTTTCGCTTTATTACAGGTGCGCCATTTAATGGATTAAAAGCCTTTTTCACGACTTCGCAGCTGTCACTACAAGATAAAGTGCAAAATGCGATCGCCCTCGGTACTAGCCCCATAGTGCGGGGTTTAATCGACTTCGAGGGGGCAATGAAAACAATCCGCAGCCTCGACAACATCAGTTTTGCTGACTGGTTCCGCCGTCAGGGTGGCAGCAATGGTAGCATCAAGCGGATGTGGAACCCAATTGCCTATGCTTTGGGTTTTATCGACTGCGAGCATATTTCTGCTCGTTGCATGTTGACAATTTTCCAAATGTTTGCTGCTAGAAGCGAGGCTTCGGTGTTGCGGATGTTGGAAGGTTCGCCGGATGAGTTTTTGCACAAACCAATTGTGAAGTATTTAGAGGATAGGCAGGTCAAAATTTTCACGCGGCGGCGAGTTAGAGAAATTCAATTTGCCCAAGACAGGGGAGAAACCAGCGTCACGGGCATAGTTGTTGCTAGTGGCGAGACAGAAGAAACAATTACTGCCGATGCCTATGTCTGTGCTTGCGATGTCCCGGGAATTCAACGGCTCTTACCTGCGGCATGGCGGCAATGGTCGCAATTTGACAACATTTATAAGTTAGAAGCAGTACCAGTAGCAACCGTGCAATTGCGGTTTGATGGTTGGGTGACAGAACTGCAAGACGCTCAAAAACGCCAGCAATTGCAGCAAGCCGCAGGCATCGATAATTTACTGTATACACCGGATGCCGACTTTTCTTGTTTTGCAGACTTGGCTTTAACTAGCCCGACAGATTATTACCGCGAGGGACAGGGTTCTTTATTGCAACTGGTACTGACACCAGGCGATCCTTTCATTAAAGAAAGTAACGAGGCGATCGCTCAACACGTCCTCAAGCAAGTCCACGAACTATTCCCCTCGTCGCGGGAGTTAAATATGACTTGGCATAGCGTCGTCAAGTTAGCGCAGTCTCTCTATCGCGAAGCACCAGGGATGGAACCGTATCGCCCTTATCAAACTACGCCAGTAGCAAATTTCTTCCTAGCGGGGAGCTACACCCAGCAAGACTACATCGATAGTATGGAAGGGGCAACACTTTCGGGGCGATTGGCAGCGAAAGCAATTCTGGCAAGTGAAAAACTAGCCAGCCAAGGTGAGTTGTCGGCTGTATAGGTAGACGCAGGCGCGGTAGTAGCTTCGAGCGATACTGCATAGACACTAAACAACCAGAGGAAAAGTCAATGCCAGATTGGTTAGAGCATAGCGTACAGGTTGAAGTGCCAGTTCCCGTTGACCAAGTATGGGAATTGTGGTCAGATCTAGAGCAGATGCCGCGTTGGATGAAGTGGATTGAGTCGGTAAAAGTGCTGGAGGATAACCCTGATTTGTCACGCTGGCATTTAAATACGGGGGGATTGCAGTTCGACTGGCATTCGCGCATTTTGAAGAAAGTACCAAATCAAATTATTCAATGGGAATCTGTGGATGGTCTGCCCAATCAAGGCGCAATTCGGTTTTACGATCGCCACAACAGTACCATTGTTAAGCTCAGCGTTGCCTATGCCTTTCCAGGAATTTTAGGAAAAATTATGGATAGCCTATTTTTAGGTCGTGCAGTCGAATCGACGCTGCAAGCCAACATGGAAAGATTCCGCGATTATGCCATTCAAGCTCAAGCCCAAAAGCAAGGGGTTAGTTGTTAGTTGTTAGTTGTTAGTAATTGGTTGATGGTTGTAGGGGCGGGTTCACCAAAAAACTTTGTTTGTAACCGAGACTTTAGGTAAACCCGCCCGTACAGTTGATGGTTGTAGGGGCGGGTTCACCAAAAAACTTTGTTTGTAACCGAGATTTCAGGTAAACCCGTCCCTACAGCAGTAGTAAGTGGCAATACCCACATTTCACACCCTATTGCTAGGTAAATATGGCTATAGGTACAACCCATAGTGTATTCAGCTATGTTTAGATTGACAGTAATAGCCTTTGTGCCAAAGTTCAATTTGCAGTCAATAATCGAGTTATTTTCCCTAGCCCCTAGCCCCTAACTCCTCACCCCTCATTATGTCTCGGACTTCGCCAATTCCTGTTGTGACAAATCATCCCAGGCTTGCTATTATTCAACGCTTGCGTAAGCTAACACACCTAATGGATAATGCGATCGCAATTCCAGGGACGAAGTTTCGCATTGGTTTAGACCCCATTTTAGGATTGCTACCAGGAGCGGGAGATTTTATCGGCACGGCGCTTTCGGCATATATCGTACTGGAAGCCGTGCGCTTGGGACTTCCCAAAGAGACATTGGGAAAAATGGTGAGTAATATTCTGTTAGAAAGCGTAGTTGGTACTGTCCCAGTGGTGGGTGATTGGTTTGACTTTGCCTGGAAAGCCAACGTTAAGAATCTGGAGCTAATAGAGACACATTTGGGGGTAACAAATACTAGTAAGCCTGCCAATCGCTGGTTGATGTTTCTACTGGTAGTAGGGTTCTTAATTATTGGTATAGGTTTAGTGACCTTGAGTGTGCTAGTTTTTAAACTGCTCTTAAATGCAGTGACTAGCTAATTGAGGTTTTAAGACAGGAATGAAGGACTGGTGGCAGGCGACATTTCCCCAGGGGAGACAAACATTAAAAATTATCGATGCGAATGGCTACCCAGTTTCTATATCTTACGGAGAGAAAGGCACGGGTAAGCCACTATTTTTAATTCATGGAATTGGCAGTTGGAGTTACAACTGGCGTTATAGCGTCGAACCCTTATCGAAATACTTTCGCGTGATTTGTTTCGATGCCAAAGGTTACGGGTTTTCGGAAAAGCCACTACGTAAAGAAAGACACGATCACCAATTGATCGAGCTATCGCGGATTATTAGCGGCTTGTGCAACGAACCAGCCATCATCGTTGCAGAGTCGCTGGGTGCATTAGTGAGTTTGGGGCTGGCGCTTGCTTATCCTCAACTGATCGAAAAATTAATTGTTGTTAATGTCCCAATCTTTCCCGAACGCCTACCGCATTGGGGTATGTGGTTGCTGTCGCAATTACCAACAGAAATAGTCAAAGCGATCGATTCAACTCGGTTTCCATATTTTTTTGCCCCCGTCATGCGGGAATTAATGCGATTAGAGCGGCGATCTGTACTATACGATCCCTCAATATTGACGGACGAAGATGTCTATTGGCTGACCTATCCGTTTGTAGAATTTCCTGGGACGATCGCCAAAGTTGCGGAAGACTTACAAATTGCAGCAGCAGAAATCGAACACTTACAGGCAAAAAAACCAAGCTTAATTACTAAAATTCAAAATTATCTACACAAAATTAAATGTCCTACCCTAATTTTATGGGGAAAACAAGATAGCTGGTTTCCGTGTAGCGATGGTGAGAAACTGCGATCGCGCATCCCTAACGCTCAATTAAAAATTCTTCCCAATTGCGGTCATGATGCCTCAGCTGGTGCAAACCAGGCAGTGAATGCAGCAGTGTTGGAGTTTCTGAAGTGAGTAGTGGCAAATTGGTAATTGGTAATTGGTAATTGGTAATTGGTGAACTCTCCTGAAGCCCCTGAACCTTTCCTACTTCCTTGTCTCTGTTGTCTTTTTTCCTGATATCATGTCCGGTTATTGACCGTAAATTCTATCAGGGCGGGTTTATTGAGATCTTCTGTATTATGTATGAAGATCTCTGTTAAAACCCGCCCCTACGGTGATATGGCTGTTTGAACAGACATGATATGACTTCGGTAAGGGCGGGTTTAAACGCAGAATTATCTGTTCTGCCAGAGGTTCTTCAAAAAACTCGCCCCTACGACTTTGACTTTTGTACGGGCGGGTGCGCGCAAATAGGTTGACAACCTTAAGTGAAAATTTTCGATCGAAACCCGTCCTTACGACTTTTGACTTCTCAATAGCTCTGTTATAATAACAAAAACGTAGTCGTTATGAGTTTATATATTCCCCTATGACCAATCCTGCTGTTGAGAACTTAGTGATTATTGGCTCTGGACCCGCTGGATACACGGCAGCTATATATGCAGCGCGGGCAAACCTCAAACCTGTTGTCTTTGAAGGCTTCCAAGCAGGGGGCTTACCTGGCGGACAGCTGATGACGACGACAGAAGTAGAAAACTTTCCTGGTTTTCCAGAAGGAATTACAGGACCGGAACTAATGGATCGGATGAAGGCTCAAGCAGAACGCTGGGGAGCTGAGTTATACACCGAGGACGTAATTGCAGTTGACTTGTCGCAGCGTCCGTTTACCGTCCGTTCTGAGGAGCGGGAATTTAAGACGAATAGCATCGTCATTGCGACTGGAGCTACTGCAAAGCGTTTGGGACTGCCGGATGAACACCAGTTTTGGAGCCGAGGTATATCAGCATGTGCGATCTGCGATGGCGCTACACCGATTTTCCACAGAGCGAAATTAGCCGTGATTGGTGCTGGTGACTCCGCCGCTGAAGAATCGATCTACCTGACCAAATATGGCGACGAGGTACATATGTTGGTGCGGGGTGACAAAATGCGTGCTAGTAAGGCGATGCAAGACCGGGTTTTGAATAATCCCAAAATTACCGTTCACTGGAATACGGAAGCGGTAGATGTGTTTGGCAACGAAAAGCACATGGAAGGCTTGCTGATCCGTAACAACAAAACAGGCGAAGAAAGTAAGCTAGAAGTACGGGGTTTATTCTATGCGATCGGTCACAATCCCAACACATCTTTATTTAAAGGTCAACTGGAATTAGATGATGTAGGATACATTGTCACCAAGCACGGTTCGGTAGAAACCAGTGTCGAAGGAGTATTCGCGGCTGGAGACGTGCAAGACCACGAATATCGTCAAGCAATTACGGCTGCTGGTAGCGGTTGTATGGGAGCAATGCTAGCAGAGCGGTGGCTGTCGGTGAATGGATTGATTCAAGAATTCCACCAAAAACCAGAGACTCCCAATAACGAACTGGAACATCAAGCCAAGCAAGCCGCCACTCCAGAAGAATTCGATCTCGCTCAGACGCGGCATTATGGTGGCTATGCTTTACGCAAACTATTTCATGATAGCGATCGCCTGTTGATGGTGAAATATGTCTCGCCTGGATGCGGTCCTTGCCACACGCTCAAACCGATTCTGAATAAAGTTGTCGATGAGTTTGACGGCAAAATTCACTTTGTCGAAATTGACATTCAAGCAGATCCTGATATTGCCGAGAACGCTCAAGTTACGGGAACGCCGACTATCCAATTCTTTAAGGATAAGGAACTGCTGAGCGAAGTCAAAGGCGTAAAGCAAAAGAGTCAATATCGCCAGTTGATTGAAGGCTATCTGAATTAATTTGTGGCAATAATCGCGATTGAATTTGATTTTGACTCTTTGTTAAGGGTCGTTTCATGGGTTGTAGAGACGTAGTAACTTGCGTTTTTACAACCCATTATTTCAGGCAATTCTCAAGTTAAATTTTAAGTAAATAAAATTATAACTAATGATACATGTAATACTCTAAATGTTAAAATGCTCGGTTAAGCAAAATTTCAAGAAAAATTAGAGATTGAACCCGGTCATTGCCCTAATCTAGCGAGGCTCCTCAAACATCCTTTTTGACTTCTCTATGTTTAAATAATTTAGAAAAAGTGAAGATCGGCAAAAACTCGGATGTCGTTCGACTATTTTGCAGTCTGTAATAAATTATCTCCATTGAGCTGCCTAGATTAGCACTAATTCTCTGCTCGTTACGGTTTGCTTATTGTGGAGTTGTTGAATTTACAGTATGCTGCCAAAACCTTTAACCAACCAAAAAAACACAAGCGATCGGGAAGTACCTCTACGCCTCCTGTTGATATTGCCATTCGTGCTGCAAATTTTTGCCGCTGTTGGATTGACTGGATACTTTTCTTTGCGTAACGGACAACAAGCAGTTAACGATTTGGCTAATCAGTTGATCGAGAAAACCAACCAGTTAGTGAACGAACATCTCAATGCTTACCTAGCAATGCCTCATCAAATCAATCAGCTTAATGCCAATGCTATAGAGATGGGGAAACTCAACCTGAAAGATTTTCAAGATGCAGGCAAGTATTTTTGGCAACAAATGCAGGTTTATGACAAGCCTAGTTATATCGGTTATGCTCTTGCAAACGGCGAGTCTGCTGGGGCAGGACGCTGGATCAAAGGGCAAGACGTGACAATCGAAGAAATTTCTGCTCGTACTCAAGCTAAATCCTACACTTATTCCACAGACAAACAGGGAAATCGGCGCAAACTAGAACAAGTAGTCGAGTACGAACCTTTGACTGATGTGTGGTATACCCAAACCGTAAAGGCAGGCAAACCGCTTTGGACGCGGGTATATACGACAGACAGCTATGAGGAATATGTAGCGGCTTCTGCGAATTACCCGATCTACGATAAAGCTCGCAAACTAGTCGCTGTGATTGGGGTCGATCTGCTGCTGTCCGATATCAGCGATTTCCTCCGAAAGATCCAAATTAGCCCTTCAGGACAAGTCTTTATTATCGAGCGAGATGGGCTGTTAATTGCTAATTCTGGTGCTGAAAAACCATACAAAGTTGTTAATAAGAGTACGCACCGCATCAGTGCAACAGATAGCCAAAATCCGCTAATTCGAGCTACAGCCAAATATTTACAGCAAAAATTTGGCAGCTTTAAAGCAATTCAAAATAGCCAAGTATTAAACTTTCAACTGAAAGGCGATCGCCAATTCCTGCACGTACAACCGTGGCGCGATCGCTATGGCTTGGATTGGCTAGTTGTAGTCGTCGTCCCAGAATCCGATTTCATGGCACAAATTAATGCCAACACGCGCATGACAATTTTGCTGTGTTTTTTGGCATTACTAGTAGCAACCATATTGGGAATTGTTACTTCTCGTTGGATCGCTCAACCGATTGGGCGTTTGAGTCAAGCTTCTGAGGCGATCGCGACAGGAGATCTGAACCAAGAAGTCAAAGTTGTTGCTGTCAAAGAATTAAAAACTTTGTCCCACTCCTTCAACCGGATGGCGGCGCAACTCAAAGACTCATTCGAGCAATTAGAAAATCGAGTTCAGCAGCGCACCCGCGAACTCAACGAAGCTAAAATCGCGGCGGAAACAGCAAAAGAAACGGCAGAAGCGGCAAATCAAGCGAAAAGCGAATTTTTGGCAAACATGAGTCACGAATTGCGTACTCCCCTCAACGCCATTCTCGGCTTTGCTCAACTGATGCAACGCAGTCGCACCCTCACTTTAGAACAGCAGGAAAACGTTAGCATCATCAATCGCAGTGGCGAACACCTACTAGCGTTGATCAACGACGTACTCGACATGTCCAAAATCGAAGCTGGGCGGCTAACACTGCATCCACAGGAATTTGACCTGTACTTAATGCTGAATGCAGTCGAAGAAATGTTTCAACTCAAAGCAGACTCTTTAGGTTTGCAACTGATCTGCGATCGCCACCCAGATGTACCGCGCTACATCAAAAGCGATGAAAAGAAACTGCGTCAAATTTTAATCAACCTCATTGGCAATGCCCTGAAATTTACTTCTCATGGTAGCGTGATCGTGCGTGTAATAGCAGGGAGCAGGGACGACGAGCAGGGAGCAGGGAGTAGGGGGGAGAGTGGGAGAAGGGGAGTAATTACCAACTACCAATTACCAATTACTAATTACCAATTACCAATTACCAATTACCAACTCACTTTTACAGTCCAAGATACAGGCGTAGGCATAGCCGCAGAGGAATTAGGGCGGTTGTTTCAAGCTTTTGTTCAAACGGAAACTGGGCGCAAATCGCAACAAGGTACGGGTTTGGGTTTAGCAATTAGCCAAAAGTTCGTGCAACTGATGGGAGGCGAGATTTCTGTCAGCAGCCGGATAGGAGTCGGGACGCAGTTTGAATTTACCATTCCCGTACAGCTAGCAGATCCTAGCAGCATTCCCCAGGAGCGACCGCAGCGACAGGTAATTGGACTCGTACCAGGACAACCGCAGTATCGCATTTTAGTAGTAGACGATCGCCCAGAAAATCGACAAATTGTCATCAAACTGCTGACTCCAATCGGCTTTGAAGTGCGCGAAGCCGAAAATGGTAAAGACGCGATCGCGGTATGGTCGAGTTGGGAACCACATCTGATTTGGATGGATATGCGGATGCCCGTGATGAATGGTTACGAAACGACAGAATATATTAAATCGCACCTCAAAGGGCAAGCAACGATAATTATTGCCTTAACTGCTAGCACGTTAGAGGAAGAAAAAGCAGTGGTACTTTCGACGGGGTGCGATGATTTTATGCGTAAACCCTTCCGTGCCGAAGAACTGTTTGAGAAGATGGCACAGCACATTGGCGTGCGCTACACCTACAAAGAGGAAGGAGAAAAACAAGATGTAGCGATCGAGGCATCATCGTGCGTCCTTAATCCTTCATCCTTACAAATTATGCCCCACCACTGGCTCGAACACCTACAGCAAGCAGCGGCACAACTCGATGGGGAGACAATCGCGCAGCTCGTAGCGCAAATTCCCGAGACTCATGCGCCTCTGGCAACAGCCTTACTCGAACAAGCAAACAATTTTGATTTTGATGATATTCTCAATCTCGCCCAAGCAGCGATCGGATTATAGTTTATGAACAGTGAGTGGGCGACTGCCTCTGAAAAGACAATCTTAATTGTGGACGATATCCCCGATAATTTGCGAGTGCTATCAGCAACGCTATCCGAGCAGGGTTACAAAGTCCGGTGTGCTAAAAATGGCAACATGGCATTAAAAGGAGCGCAGGTAGCTGCACCAGATTTAATTTTGTTGGATGTCAAAATGCCGGATATAGACGGTTATGAGGTTTGCCAACACTTAAAAGCTGAGATGCGAACCCGTGAAATTCCAATAATTTTTATGAGCGCTCTAGACGACGTGCTAGACAAAGTCAGAGCTTTTGAAGTCGGGGGAGTTGACTACATTACTAAGCCGTTTCAAGTCGAAGAAGTTTTAGCTCGAATTAAAAATCAACTTGCCTTACAAGCAGCTAAGGCAGAAATTCAGCAATTAAATATCAAACTAGAACAACGGGTAGAACAGCGTACCGCGCAATTAGCAGCAACGAATCATAAACTACAACAAGAAATTCTCGAACGGCAGCAAGCAGTTCAGCTATTAAATGAAAGCGAGGCACGACTGGAGAGCATTTTAAACTCTTTAGAAGAAGTTGTCTGGTCTGTTACTGCTCAAAATCCCACCTTGATTTATCTCAATCCTGCCGCACAGAAGGTTTACGGTATTCCGACGACAGAATTTTTAAAAAATCCGCACTTGTGGCTAGAAGTCGTACATCCAGAAGACCGCGAACAAGTGGAAAAGGGGGCGCAAATCTTGCGATCGCAGGGTAGCCATAGCTCGGAATATAGAATTGTGCGTGCTGATGGTGAAGTGCGCTGGTTGTACGCTCGCGCTCATTTAATTTGCGACCCTACAGGCATTCCCCTACGAATTGATGGCATTATCTCTGACATTACCGATCGCAAGCGGATCGAGCAACAACTCATCTACGATGCTTTACACGATGACCTGACGGGATTACCGAATCGCACGTTTTTTCTGGAACGGTTGGAGCTAGCGTTGAGATATACCAAACGACATCCAGATTATCTGTTTGCCGTACTTTTTATCGATCTCGATCGCTTCAAAATTGTGAACGATAGCCTCGGACATGCAGTAGGCGATCGCCTCTTGATTGCTTTTACCAGTTTAATGCAACAATGCTTGCGTACTTCAGATACCGTGGCGCGCTTTGGCGGGGATGAATTTACAATTTTACTAGAAGACATTGAGCAAATTGCCGACGCAATCAAAATTGCAGATCGCATTCAAGCAGAACTCGCCCAGCCGTTTGAGTTAGAGGGGCATACGGTTTTTACTACTGCTAGTATCGGCATAGTTTTTAGTGGTATGGGATACGAGTCTCCCGCCGAGTTGCTACGGGATGCTGACACGGCGATGTACCGAGCTAAAGAGAGCGGCAAGGCACAATATACAATTTTCAACCCTGATATGTACGCTCAAACGCTACAACTACTGCATTTAGAAAGAGATTTGCGGCAAGCTTTGGAGCGTCAAGAATTTTGCTTGCATTACCAACCGATTGTATCTTTGAGTAGCGGTCAGATGGTTGGCTTTGAGGCACTCATCCGCTGGCACCATCCAGAACGAGGTTTAGTTTTCCCTGGTGAATTCATTCCTATTGCCGAAGAAATTGGCTTAATTGTACCCATTGGTGAATGGGTTTTAGAACAAGCTTGCGCTCGATTGCGGCAGTGGCAGTTACAGTTCCCTCAAGCAGCGAATTTAAAAATTAGTGTCAATCTAGCTAGCCAGCAAATTAACCACCCCAAATTAAGCGAACAGATAGACCGAATTTTGGCTGTAACTGGCTTAGATGGTAGTCACTTAAGATTAGAAATTACTGAAACCATGTTGCTACACCATACAGAAGCAACGATTGACATGTTATTAAAAATTAGGTCTAAAAATATTCAACTAAGTATTGATGATTTTGGTAAAGGTTATTCTTCCTTGAGCTATTTACATCGATTTCCTATTAATACTTTAAAAATTGATAGTTATTTTATCAGTCAAATAAATCCTAATTCTGAAAATGTGGAAATCGTCAGTACGATTAATACCCTAGCTCATAATTTGGGTATGGATGCGATCGCTGAGGGTATAGAAACGGCTCAACAATACGCTCAACTCAAAGCTTGGGGATGTGATTTTGGGCAAGGATATTTCTTTGCTAAACCTTTGGACTTCCATGCGGCAGAAGCGTTGATTATATCGAATCCGCAATGGTAATTGAGTAGTGCGTGAGTAGCGTAAGATGGGCATTGCCCACCTTACTCGGACTAAATTAATTCTCGATTGGTGGTGCGAGCGGCGCTCTCAATCTACCACCACCACCGATGTTATCAGGTCTGTTATTGTCAATGATGTTTAGTGCTGAAATTAGCTTCATCATGTCGTCATAAAAAGCACCACTCCGACCTTCAAAACTATAGCCGTAGCGATTGCGAAATTCTTCTGGAACTCCTTGTTCTACAGCGAGATAGTAAGCGTCCCAATAAGCATCATCAACTATGTATGCACCATAATTTTGTAATGCCTTGAAAATCTTCTGCCCCGCAGGAGTCTTTAACCCTAAACTGTCTATCTTTACGTGAGGCGGGATTGCTAATAAACTACCTTGTACGAGTTTAGAATTAGTCCCCTTATATTCACTCTCGGCATATCGGTCGGCGCGGTCGGCGGGCCAGCGATAACCGGGCATAGATTTAGAATAATGAAGATATTTTTTGCCCCAAACCAAGATTTTGATCGCGTGGCGAATTGGTTCGTCACCTGTTAGTTCGCCTCGGCGAATAGAACCACCGATCGCCGACATCCCAGAACCGAAGTGAGTACCTTTAATCCCGTCGCCGTAAATGTCAACACCCCCCACGGGTTACGCCAGCCGTGGATGTTGCCACCTGCGGTACAACGAGCCAGGGGTTCGAGTTGCTCGATCGTTCTTCCATCTGGCATCAAAAAGGCTGCGGCATTATTAGGGGTAGAGTATGGTTGACTGGTTGCGTCTGGGACGATTAAATTGTCGGGGACTGGGAGAGAAAGACCCATTGATTGCTTACCCGTACAGCGTCCAGGACCGAAACTTCCCGGTGATACAACTTGTCGCATCGGATCGCCAGCTTTGAGCTTGTAGAAGTACTCCCGATCTGCACCAAAAAAGCCTGCTTTTGGAAGATTTGCTGGTACATATGTTGCAGTAGCTCCAATTGGCATATTCCAAATTGAAGTAGAGGAGAAGGGCCACAACCATTTGTCTCGCGATTTGGGGTCTTGAGCTAGAATGCCAGAAGTCACTTGCTGACTAATGAGAAAATCTTGGCTTGGCTTTTGAGCCGACAGATTGTCAGATTTCCCTTCATTATTTGCAGTCGTTGTATGACAGCTACCGATAGTAATACTAAGAACAACACTAGCTGCTAGTGCAATTTGCTGAGCTTGAAACTTACGCATGATCTACTGTATATCTTTAGTGAGTGCGAGCAAGACAGAGGTTGCTGCTAGTTGAATTTGAGTTGGGGGATAGAAGAAACTTGAAAAATGCGATCGCATATATCTAAACACTTAAGGAAATAGAGTGAAATATCTCGACCGTGAAACTCAGAGCGATCGCGCTTGGTTTAAGTTAAATTTATAGAACCATCACAAAATCAAGTTAATATGTATTTTTCAGATCGACCAAGGGCAATTCTACTGAAGTTAAATTACAGTAAAATTGCCGATCTGCAAGCACTAACTCGATCGATCTACGTTGTTTGGAGATGTTTGCTAAGCGATCTACCTACGCTTGAGGACGATTGCTGGCTACTATGCGTTTTACTTATGAGTTAGCAAATTAATACAGTATCTATCGTATAAATACGTAAATTTTACCTATATTTGAGATCCATAAAAATAATTAGTACAGCACTAAGCCCCAGCGAATAGAATTCGCGGCTAAATAAACATAGATGTAAAGCAGTTTGCCGTAGGCAAACTAGCCCGCGCGGATTCATGGCAAGTTAAGGGTTGAACCTACATTCACGCAGGATAGGCAGGTTTTGCGTGTGTAGCAGCGATTTCAATCGCCAAGGGCAAGATCTCAAAAAATAGGGCGGGCATAACCCACCCCACAAACTCTTAGCACCCGCGACCCAACTTCTCTTCTACTTCTGCTACCATCAACAGAGTTTTTAGTACCGAATCGGGGTTGAGGCTCATAGAATCTATTCCCTGTTCTACTAAAAACTGAGCGAATTCTGGGTAATCGCTGGGGGCTTGACCGCAGATCCCAATTTTACGACCCTTAGCTTTAGCAGTAGCGATCGCCATTTGCACTAATCGCTTAACTCCTGGGGTGCGTTCGTCAAACAAACCCGCCACTAAAGCCGAATCTCGGTCTAATCCAATTGTCAGCTGAGTTAAATCGTTAGAACCAATTGAAAACCCATCAAAGACTTCGCTGAATTCCTCCGCCATCAAAACGTTGTTGGGCAACTCGCACATGACGTAAATTTCTAACCCGTCTTTACCTCGTTCTAAACCGTGCTTTGCCATTTCTGCCAAGACTTTACGCCCTTCTTCGGGAGTGCGGCAAAAAGGAATCATCGGAATTAAATTGGTTAACCCCATCTCTTTTCGTACCTGCTTGATGGCATGACACTCCAAAGCAAAAGCATCGCGGTAACGCGGATCGTAGTAACGCGCCGCCCCCCGCCACCCTAGCATCGGGTTTTCTTCCTTGGGTTCAAACTGCTTTCCACCGAGTAAGTTGGCATATTCGTTCGATTTAAAATCACTCATCCGCACGACAACTGGATTAGGGTAAAAAGCAGCTGCCAGCGTCGCTGCACCTTGGGCTAGTTTCTCGATAAAATACTGGGGCTTCTCTGCAAAGAATGCCGTCATTTCAGCAATTTTGGCTTTTTCCGCTTCGTCCTCTAAGCGATCGAAATGCAGCAGTGCCAAGGGATGAATTTTGATATAGTTGGCAATAATAAACTCTAGCCGTGCCAATCCCACACCATCATTAGGAATTGCCGAGAGGCTGAAAGCTTCCGCAGGATTGCCTACGTTCATCATAATTTTGGTACGAGTGCGAGGCAGGTTATCTAAGGGAACTTCTCGAACTTCAAAAGGTAATAATCCTTGGTAAACCTTTCCCTCATCGCCTTCAGCACAGGAAACCGTAACTTCTTGCCCAGAATGCAACACGCTAGTAGCATCGCCACAACCGACGATCGCCGGAATTCCAATTTCTCTAGCGATAATTGCGGCGTGACAAGTTCTACCACCTTGATTTGTCACGATCGCGCTAGCTTTTTTTAAAATAGGTTCCCAGTCGGGGTCTGTTTTATCAGTAACTAACACATCCCCAGTTTGGAAATGGTCGAGTCTATGCACGTCTGTAATGACTTTAACTTTCCCCTGACCGATCGCCTCGCCGACACTGCGACCTGTAATTATAGGTGCATCGCCGTTAGCCCCGACTAAGTGATAACTCCGTAAAACGTTGAGACTTTTTTGCGATTGTACGGTTTCGGGGCGGGCTTGGACGATAAATAGTTCTTCTGTTACGCCGTCTTTTGCCCACTCAATATCCATCGGGGTATAAGTATCGCGCACTTTAGAGTAATGATCTTCGATCGCGCAAGCCCAACGCGCTAATTGCAATATCTCGTCATCGTTGAGGGCATATTTGCCGCGATCGCTAGGTACGACAGGAACGTTTCTGGTAACTTTCGATCCGCCTGTATCGTAGACCATTTTGAATTCTTTAGAACCCAATCTTTTACCTAAAATCGGGCGAAAACCTGCTTTGAGTGTAGGTTTGAAGACGTAGTATTCATCGGGGTTAATTGCCCCTTGGACGATATTTTCGCCCAAACCATAGGCGGCTGTAATCAGTGCGGCATTTTTAAATCCTGTCTCCGTATCGATAGAGAACATCACCCCAGAAGCCGCCAAGTCAGAACGTACCATTTTTTGTATGCCAATTGAGAGGGCAACGCTGAAATGGTCAAAACCTCGGCTGTGACGATAGGAGATGGCGCGATCGGTAAATAGGGAAGCAAAACAACGATGACAGGCAACTAGTACGCCTTCAACGCCGTTGATGTTGAGGTAGGATTCTTGCTGTCCGGCAAAACTAGCATCTGGTAAGTCTTCAGCTGTGGCGCTAGAACGAACGGCAACATCAGTGTCAATCCCGTAATTTTCGCATAACTTTTCGTAGGCAGTAGCGATCGCCTCTTTTAAGTCTTTCGGAAAAGGCGTGTACCGCAGCATAGATCTTGCTTGTTTACCGCGTTGGCGTAAGTTATTCAGATCTTCTACATCTAAATCGGCAAACAGCGATCGCAATTTGGCATCTAAACCAGTCTGCTGAATGTAATAGCGATAGGCATAAGCAGTAATTGCAAAGCCGTTGGGAACGTTAATACCTTGGGGTGTGAGTTGTTGGATCATTTCGCCTAAAGAGGCGTTTTTCCCGCCTACCAAAGCCAGATCGTGAATTCCTACCTCTTCAAACCAGAGAATCAGCGATCGCTCTTTTGCTGCTGGGGAGGTCGTTTCTGTTACCGCCGTTACCATAGCTATTTTCCTCTCTAGTGATTGCTACTGCGATCGAGTCAATTTATATCAAAAAGTAAATTTAGTATTTTCTTTTCTAATCTATTAGGGATCAAAGCCTTTTGACATCAAATCTAAACGAACCTACATATTTGTAAGTTACCAGCAATTTTGCAAAGAGTATTATTTAGAACTTATAGTGACAAAGATAAAATTGAATTACGCAAACTCTTAGTATTGACTAATCTAACAATTTTTGCGAAGACTTGTTGTATAACCTACTGCAACTAGTAAAAATCGAAAAAAACATCAATTGTGTAGTAGTAGGCGAGAATATGTCTAAATTCTTAGTTTGCTGAATTGTTCAACCAGTTGACTAAATCTTCTGGATTAGAAAACTCCAATAGAGCTTCAGCCAAATTCTCTAACTGAGTTAAGGATAACTGGCAAATACGCTCTTGTAATTCAGGCTCAACGGCTCCAACTCGGCGCGGTAGCTGACGTAGAATCAACGTGAGAGCTTCTTCCTGTCTTCCTTGTTACAGTCCTTGTTCCATCCAGCTCGTTACTATTTGCATCACAACCTCCTGTTCCTCTGGTGCAATTTGATTTATGTTAGTGCGAAAAAGTTCTTCTTCGGCTGTATTCAATTTTAAATAGGTATCAATAAATCCAGAAATTAATTGCATTCTTGTCGGATCTAACCGCAAAGTTGCCAAAGCTCTTACGAATGTATTCAATGGTACATGATACAGGAGCAGTTTCCAGGTCGTAGAGTTGTCGTAGCTACGGAAAATCTCGAACACTTGGAACGATTTACTGATTGCCAGCATTGGAAGGATATTACTTACTAAGATTTTATAGACCCTAACTTAAGTTAAAATCGTCCCACCCATCAACTTTTGATATCTATAAGTTAATTCTGCTTGCATTAAAGTCCAACGTTGCAAAGTTGGATCTTTCTCCATCACCTTCTCAGCGGCTTCTCGCGCAATTTCTAAAACAGCCTGGTCGTCGATTAAACTTGCCAAAGTAAAATCTGGTAGTCCAGCTTGACGCATTCCTAAAACTTCCCCAGGACCGCGAAATTTCATATCTGCTTCAGCAATAAAAAATCCATCTTGAGATTCTTCTAATACTTTTAAGCGCTGACGGGCAGTTTCATTCTTAGGATTACCCATTAACAGACAAAAAGATTGCGCCGCACCACGTCCGACACGTCCCCGCAACTGGTGCAATTGAGATAAACCAAATCGCTCGGCATTTTCAATTAGCATTACCGTAGCGTTGGGAACGTCTACACCAACTTCAATTACAGTTGTAGAGACGAGAATTTGCGTTTGGTTGTCGCGAAATAAATTAATCGCCTCGTCTTTATCGGCTGACGACATGCGACCGTGGAGCAATCCGACTTGAAACTGGGGAAAAATGCTTTCTTGCAACTTTTGATATTCATCGACTGCTGCTTTTAAGTCCAGCTTTTCCGATTCTTCCACCAAGGGCAAGACAATGTAAGCTTGTCTGCCTTGAGCAACTTCACGCAGAATTAATTCATAAGCGTGCGATCGCTCTTTACTAGATAAAACTGTTGTATGAATCTTCTGTCTACCTGGGGGCAATTCATCAATTTGGCTCACATCCAAATCCCCGTGTAAAGTTAAGGCTAGCGTGCGGGGAATTGGCGTAGCTGTCATCGTCAAAACGTGGGGAGACTCGCCCTTTTGTTGCAAACGCGCCCGTTGTCCGACACCAAATCGGTGTTGTTCGTCAATTACGACTAATCCTAAACGTTGAAAAATGACTTTATCTTGAATTAAGGCATGAGTCCCCACTAATAGGGGTAACTCTCCTGTTTCTAATTGGGCGTGAATTTGCCTTCGTTTCGCCGCTGGAGTCGAACCCGTTAGCAATTCTACAGGTAAATGCAGTAAATTAAACCAACCAACTAACTTGCGATAATGCTGTTCTGCTAATACCTCTGTGGGAGCCATCAACGCCCCCTGGTAGCCTGATTGAATCGCGGCGAGAATTGCTACCACTGCAACAACCGTTTTCCCCGAACCCACGTCTCCCTGAACCAGGCGATTCATCGGTACGGATTTTTTTAAGTCATTGAGAATGTCATTAATCACCCTTTGCTGCGCACCAGTGAGTTTAAAAGGTAAAAGTTGATAAAACTTTTCCACCAATTGACCGCTTGGCGAGAGAACGGCACTATTAGCAATTTGCCGTGCTTTATATTGGCGTTGCAGCAAACCTAGTTGTAAATAGAAAAACTCGTCAAATACCAGCCGACGACGGGCAAGTTCTAAAGCGTCAGTATCAGCTGGAAAATGGATATTAGCGATCGCTTCCCTTACCTCAACAAATCCGTAATAATCGCGTAAAGCTTTTGGTAGCGGATCTTTGAGATGAACTAGGGATGGAAGTGCGGTAGTGACAGCCTTGCGCACCATATCTGCCCCGACACCTTCCGTCAAGGGGTAAATTGGTACAACTCGACCCACAGTTAATGAATCAATTGTATCTCCTGGGTGTGCCAGCACCTCCAGAGCTGGTTTGTCCAGCGTCAGACCGTATTTACTCTCTTTCACCAATCCCGACGCTGCGATGACTGCGCCAGGTGGATATTTGCGCTTTTGTTGTTCTTGCCAACCGCGATGAGAATAACGTCCGCCAGCGAAAAAGTAGTTGAGGCGAATTTGACCCGTATTATCTTTCAGGACAATTTCCAGAATGGATAATTTAGCATTACGGGGACTGGTAAAACACTGGCACTTTTTTACCGTTCCTACTAGCGTTGCTGTTTCTCCCGCCTCTAAATTGCAAATCTTAACCTGTCGTGCGTAGTTAATATGATCGCGGGGATAGTAGAGTAAGACATCTCTGACGGTATACAGTCCCAACTTGGCTAAAATCTCACCTCTTCTCGCACCAATCTCCGGCAACCTAGTCAAGGGCTGCTCTAAACTGGGTGCAAGACGTTGATTTATCTCTGAAGATTTAGTAGAAATTAGGGTTGAGGTTTTAGGTTGGACGACGGGGGAGTCGGGAGTCGGTAGGGGCGGGCTTCCAAACCCGCCCGTACGGGAGTCGGGAGTCATGTTTTGACTTTTAACTTTGGACTTTTGACTTAATTCGTCACCTAACTCATAGAAATGCTGCTGTTCTGATACTTGCTGAGAAAGGTGCAAGCATCTACGTGCTGCTGCAACTACGCTTTGTCTCTCTTCCTGCGTCATCTGATGGTATTCGGCAAATTGCATTGCCATTTCCTGCCATCTACGTCTTTCTTCTACAGATAAAGTGACAGGAGGTTTGCCAAAACTCAAACAGAGAAACTCGCTGAAGCGGTATTGTTTCCCTACCAAGTCTACAAAGCCTTTCTCTGCCTCCACAGCTAAGGCTTTCTGCAATCGCAACCAGTCTATATCGTCATTAGTCATTGGTCATTTGTCGTTGGTCATTTGTATCTAGTGAAGGTTGTTAACCGATCGCTTACTATTCATCAAACCAACTCGCACGCCATGCAGCTTCTGCTTCAGCGATCGTTCGCTCCCGCTGCCTCTTCTGATATTCTCGCCCTAAAGAAACTAAATTTGATTCTAGTTGCCGTACTTGGTTGCGTGCAGTCCTGACATTGGTATCTGCAAACTCAACTTCTGACAACCGCAACTGAATTGCAATTAACTGCGTCACGCCACCTTCTTGCAAATCCTGCGGATTTTCAGTTTCAATTAATAAATTCATGACATTGGGTGGTCCTGCTGTCATTTCGCCCGTAGCTTCCGAGACTGCGGTAGCAGCTTCTAGTAAAGGAGCAGGTAGTTTTTGAGGTAGAATGCCAGATTTTTGCAGTAATTGATTCGCATCCAAGGATAAGGTTTTGAGGACTTGGGCGATCTCTCGTTCTAAAATTTGCTGCCATTGTACTAGTTCTAAAGGGTTAGAAGGCGTAGCAGGAGACTCAGAATTCGGAATAGACGCTGACGCTACACTGCGAGAACGGAATTCGGAATTCGGAATTATCTGTTCCTGTTCCTCGATCGAGTCCTGTTCTATTTCAGCGATCGCACTTTCTCTATCTAGCTGAATACTATATGCTAACTCCCGCGCCATTTCCATTGGGTTGTTCAACAGTTCTAGCAATCGTTCGGCTGCTGTTTGCCCTAACTGACGAAGCGATCGCTGCAATTGCTGTCTTTGATTCATCGACAGACTCAAAAATTGCTTGGGATACGCCTGAGTGCAGACTTGATAACTTGCTAAGATCAGCTGCTGGCGTGTAGCTTGTCCTAAAGCTTGACAATAACTCGTGTAGGCGCTGTTGAGTTCGGCAAATAACTTATTTGCCGACTTTTCCAAAGCTTGCATGTCTCGCTCAATTTGTTCGATTGCTCTTGCCATCTTTTCAGTTATCAGTTATCAGTTATCAGTTATCAACGGTACGTGGTGCGATCGATGCGGGTGTGGGGTGTAGTGTTTTTTCTCCGCGACTCTCCCTTGTCTCCCTATTCCCTGCTCCCTAAAAAAAAGGACGGGTGGGTGCGTCGCACCATTTTAACCCGTCTGGTAAATTGAAGGGAGCTAATCAATAGCTCGATGATTTGGCTCTATTCTTCGGATGACTTTTCGATGCCTTCACCTAAGACGTAGCGGGAGAAGCGACGGATTTGGATATTTTCGCCTAACTGGGCGATCGCTTCTTTAACCAAATCTTCTACTGATTTGTTTTGATCCTTGATATACGCTTGATCCACTAAGGACATCTCTTTCAAGCGCTTGTCAATGCGCCCAACAACGATCTTTTCGCGAATGTTCTCTGGTTTTCCTGCTAGATCGTCTTTCCCCATTTCAATTGCCTTTTCCTTTGCGACAACTTCAGGGGGAATATCGCTGACTCTAACGTACTCTACGTTAGGACAAGCAGCGATTTGCATGGCAATATTTCGCACTAATTCACTAAATGCTTGGTTGCGCGCTACGAAGTCAGTTTCGCAGTTCACTTCCACTAGCACGCCAATTCGCCCGCCAGTATGGATGTAACTATCTACTAGTCCTTCTGCTGCTACACGTCCAGCTTTCTTTCCAGCAGAGGCAAGTCCTTTCTGCCGCAGCCATTCAATGGCTTTTTCCATATCGCCATCGGTCTCTTGGAGTGCTTTTTTGCAATCCATCATGCCAGCGTTTGTTCTCTCGCGTAGCTCTTTAACAGCCTTTGCAGATATTTCCGCCATCTTCCCTCAATTCCTATTTGTTATTTGTTAATTGTTTGTTAGTCAACGGTTAATTGTTTGTCACTATCAACCATTAACCATTAACCATTAACCTATCCTTCTTCCTCTTCTTCGTTAGGAATCACCGCATCAGTGTATTCACTTTCGCTTTCATCATAATCGAAATCTTCTTCTGCACCCTCGTAATCTTCGTAATCCTCTTCCGCATCCAATTGTCCGTGTCGTCCTTCGTAAATTGCGTCAGCTAATTTGCCTACAATCAATTTGATCGAACGGATGGCATCATCGTTAGCAGGAATGGGAACGTCAACGAGATCGGGATCGCAGTTTGTATCCAACATAGATACAATTTCAATGCCTAGCTTCTGGCATTCTAATACTGCGTTGTATTCTCGCCGCTGGTCTACAATTATGACCACATCAGGAACCTTCCGCATGTTCTTGATTCCACCCAGGTATTTTTGAAGTTTAGCTAGCTCTCGGCGCAGTACCGATGCTTCTTTCTTGGGTAGTAAATCCAGCGCTCCGCTTTCCTCGCGACGTTCTAACTCTTTCAATCGTTCGGCGCGAGTTTTAATCGTCGTCCAGTTAGTCAGCATTCCGCCTAACCATCGCTGGTTGACATAGCTAGCGCCACAACGCAAGGCTTCTTGAGCTACAATCCCTGCTGCTTGACGCTTCGTACCAACGAAGAGAAACTTTTTCCCTTGCTCGGCAGATTGTCTGACGTAATTGTAAGCTTCATCCATTAACTGAGCTGTCTGCACCAAGTCAATGATATGAACGCCATTACGAGCAGTGTAGATGTACTGCGACATTTTCGGATTCCACCTGCGGGTTTGATGCCCAAAGTGAACCCCAGACTCCATCATTTGAGCCAATGAAACGACTGGCATATCTTCTTTAACTCCTGATTCGGGTTAATCCTCCACCCAGCTGCGTCTCCCAGGAAACACCCGAAAACACTGGATGTGCGATTTGTAGACAACTTTTCTAGTATAATATGGTTTCAAACTAAAACGTTTCGGCACTTACGAAAAGTCTATACGGGTTTCTCTCCCATAACAGAACGTCTCTACTCGGTTCTAGGTTTCATCAAAGCGTACTCTTCGTAAACTCCTTGGACGTTGTACCAATTGAGAAAAATGCGGGCGACTTGTTCGGCTAACTGAGGCTTACCTTGGTTAATCAACCACCTTAAAACTGGGGCTAGGGTACGCTCGTTGAGTTGTCCGCCGAGGGAAAGAATCCCCCATAGCAAGCGGTGTATCCAAGTCATTTGGATCATCATCCGCACTTCCCATGTTGGGTGCTTTTGGTAGAACAAAACTCCCATCCGACCGCGTTGAATTTCTTTGTCAATTAAATTAGGAATTTGCTCTAAATTAAAGGCTGGATGCCAGTGATAGCCGACTGCATCGGGGCATTTCACTAAATTTAATCCCAACTGTTTCAACCGCACGCCTAATTCCAAATCTTCCCAACCGTAGAGTTGAAAGCGCGTGTCGAATAACCCAGCTTTTTCTAGCCAATGACGAGGAATAGCTACATTTCCCGTGGCAAAATAAGCCGCAGAAAAATCGGTAATTTTATAAGGCTCGGCTGTAGGATTGTCAAAATTACATGTATTAATTACTCTGCCATAGGTGAAAATGCGATCGCTGCCATACATTTCTCGTCCCTGCTGCAACCCTTGAGCGTGCGCCTGCAAGAAATTCTCAGTCACGACCAAATCGCTATCGATGAACACGATCGTATCGCCTTTTGCCCGTTCTACTCCCAGATTGCGAGCCGCAGCTGGTCCCTGGTGGTCTTGTAGAAGCGATCGCACGTGGGGAAATTCAGCTGCATTTGCCTCTAGCCATGCCAAAGTGCCATCTGTAGAGCCATCATCGACTAAAACTACCTCATAGCCTTCTATAGCTACATCGTCATGGTTTTGGCGTTCTAGCGATCGCAAGCACTTCGCCAAAATTGGCAGGCGATTGTATGTAGGAATGACAATACTGAAAAACACGGTTTTTCCCCTTAATACCATCTATAAGGGTAATTGGTAATTGGTAGTCGGTAGTTGGTAGTTGAGTGGTGCGTGATGCGATGCGGTGCTTGGTGCTTGTAGTTGGTCGCTGACAACTTGGTCACTGGTCACTGGTCACTGGTTCCGACTCCCGCTTTACGTGCTTCCAGCCACAGGGGAACAAAAATGACAGCGAAAGCGATCGCTAGTGCTACGATGCCAAACTTAGCTGTGAGAGCAACTAATTCTTCTAGAGAAACAATTTTACCGACGAAGAAAGCCAGCGTCACCATGACTGATGCCCAAGCAGCAGCCCCCGCTAAGTTATAAATAAAGAATTTGGCGTAGGGCATTTGGGCAACACCAGCCAGTGGACCAGCAAAAATACGTAATAAAGCAATAAATCTGCCAAAAAATACGGCTTTGGTGGCGTTGTTACTAAACTGTTCTTTCATTTCTAGGAGTCGGTCTTCTGAGATGCGGAAAATTCGACCGACTTGCAACATGAACGACCAACCGAATTTTCTGCCGATTAAATAGCCGCAAGTTCCACCAATAGCAGCTCCCGCGATCGCATCACCTAAAACGAGCCAGTAATTTAACTCGTCACTACCTGCAAGAAACCCTCCTACTATGGTTACGGTTTCACCTGGGACGGGAATACCGAGGTTTTCTAATAAAATTCCGAGAAAAACTGCCCAATAGCCGTACTGGTGGGCAATTTCCTGAATTCTTTCCAACGATAAAAACTCTAGTGACATCCAGCCGCCTTTACAAAGTTTTACTTTTCTTCCATCTTGGCGCGAGCCTGGAAAATGTGTCAATCCAAGTTATGCTGCCGTTTATCCTCGCACCGGTCGAATATTACGAAAAACTACTGAAAATCAATAAATATTACATTGCTTGCTTTACGTAATCTTTATAAAAATCCAGATTTGTAATAAAGATTCGGTAAAAACTGTTGATTTTACTGACACTTGAGGGTTTCCATGCTTAAATCGATTCATCTGAAGCAGCCGCTCGAATACTTTCCTAATTGTTTTGGTATTAAACCTAAAATGTAGCGATTGAGGCAGCAGTATCCGCGCGTGAATCTACTGAGATCGATTGAATTAACTCTATGAACTACAACAGAAACAGCAGTGATTTTACGGTTGGATATATGTACTAAAAATCGTTAGCCTAAAATAGGAGTCAAGTTTACGTAAATAAAAGCGATTAATTCAGTCATTTTTTATTTAAATATTTGTGAATTCATTAAACTTAAGGACAAATTTTTATAGCTTGAAATTCCCACTGCTTTTTGAGTAACTAAATTTCAAAATCTCTTGAATGGAGAAGCTTCAGACAATCGACAATTTGTGCCAGTTGATTCGGGTTTATATATAAATTCACAATAACTGGCTTGTCTAAAACCCTATTGTATGCACTGATAAATCGGCAATAATGATGAGTACACAAGAATTTCAACTAATTTTGCTTCAGCCACCAGAACGCCTAGACGAAAATGGTGGTAGTGCCTTAGAAACTCAATTGGCTAGGCTATTGCCTCAAAAGCAAGCTCTCTGGGTGATCGATCTAGCCCAAGTTGATTTCATGGATAGTGCTGGCTTAGTTTCCTTGGTTAGTGGGTTGAAATCTGCAAGACAAATCGGTTGCCGTCTAGTCCTATGTAATGTGCAAGCTTCCGTAAGGCTAGTATTAGAACTAACACAACTGGATTCTGTATTTGAAATTTTTGATAGCTATGATGAGGTGCTAACAACTGTTAATTCACCTGCTCTAATGCGTTAGTTGGCGATCGCCTGAAATTGAGAGTTTTGAAAAATGAAAAAGGGTGGGCATTGCCCACCCTTCTTGTTTTAATTTTACGATAGCTTTATTCCACTGCTGCGGCTTCAGGAGTGGCTGTTGGTTCTTCTGACTTAAGCGTCAGGTAGCGAATGACTTCTTCGCTCAAGCGCATTGCCCTTTCCATCGGAGCTATAGCTGTCCCTGGTGCTTCATAGTTCATTTGAACGTAAACGCCTTCGCGCTGTCTGCCAATCTCGTAGGCAAGACGGCGCTTACCGCGCAGCTGAATTTGTAGGTTAGTAGCTCCCTGGTCTTTGAGGAAGTTTTCATATTTAGCGATCGCCTGTTCGATCTGTTCCTCTCCCAGGTCGGGACGCAAAATGTACATTGTTTCGTAGGCTGATGGCATGGTACGCTCAGTAATCTCCTTTTGGACAAAAAGGCTGCTCTCCGTTTTTTGACGAGCAGCAAGGATTCATCATTATATCAGTTGATGAGTGGTAATTGGTAATTGGTAATTGGTAATTGGTCGGCAGATGCTAGCAAATGACTATTAAGACTGCCCATCTTTTTGCTGAGCGTACATGACCCGCAGGACTAAAGCGGGGTCGATGTAATTGTTAGCGTATTTCAAACCCCAATGTAGGTGAGGTCCTGTAGTGCGTCCTGTCATACCGACACGACCGATTCTAGCTCCAGCGGGTATTGTTTGCCCTTCCCAAAGGACAATTCCGCCTTCGCGATCGATCATGTAGCGGTTTTTGCCTTGAGTGCCGACCTGTCCTTGCATGTGACAGTAAATGTGATCCCAAGCTCCAGAACGAATAATAACGTGCGTACCGCAGGCATCGCGATCGGCAACCTTGACTATTGTGCCAGTCCACCAACTGCGGACGTAACTACCTTGAGGTGCTACTAAATCTAAACCACTGTGAAATTCCAAGCCCGAACCGCCAGTAGGAGAGCGACGGTAACCGAAAGGCGAACTATAGTATTGGAAATTTTCGACTGGAAAGGATGCTTTGCGCCAAAGATTACCAGTGGCAATTTTGTTTTGTGCTACTTCCTCTGCTGTTACCTTTTTTTGATGCCATGCTAGTAGGGGTAAGCTGGCAAGACTGAGTGCAACCAGCAGCAAACTTTTTTTGGAAACAGTAAAACCCAGTTTTTGAGACCTCAGAAGTTGAAATTGCTTCATGCTTTGACTCCTAGATCTGGGTACTGGTTTGACACCACGGGCATTAGCAGAATTCGAGCGATCGCAACTTGATTCATATAACTTAAATAAAATACTGCCAACTGACTAGCGGAGAAGAAAAAATTCCGAATATTACTGACTGATTAGTTTTAGTAGACTGTTGAGGTCGAACTGGTGTTGCCTCTATCTGAAATTTATATTTAAGTTCGCTATAGATTTAGGTTCGCTAACAATGTGAATAATCAGATTTTTCACAATTTGCTGAAAATCCTGCAAAAACTTAACACGATTTATCTTGCCATAGCAAGGGTAAATCTACGGAAGGACGCATCTTCTCTGAGTTAGCGATCGGCGAACTGTGCAGAACCACTCGCGAATGTGTAAATTTATCGTTAGAATTTTTAAATTAATGAATTAAATCTCGATCGCCAGACGCTCTTACCTCATGCTGACAGAAATGTTGCCGTTTACTCTCAATTTAGATGCTACTGCGATCGCTGGAGCTAGTTTGTGGTCGCTGGCGTTATATTTAGCTTTTTCAGGCATAGGCGACTGGATAATACACCAACTCCAACGCTGGTTTAATTTTGCCGAGCAATCGCTTTACATAAATCGAGCAGAATTTGAAAAAACCCGCATAGCGAGAGAATCTCAGAATGCTTTTTACGCTTCGTTATTCAGCATTGTGCCTTTTTTGATTTTTGGCAGTTTGTGTAATTACGGCATCGAACTGAGCTTAGGTCGGAGTTGGGCAATTAGTATGGGTATACTTGCCTGCGTTAGCTGCGGAGTCTACGAGTTAGGACGACGAGATGGTAGGGAACAGTGACCAGTGACCAGTGACCAGTGACCAGGTGAGTGGTAGCTTCTGACTTCTGACTTGTAGACTTCTGACTCCCGATTCCCCTAGTTTACTTAAGTTCTTCATAAACAATTTGAGCAATTTTAGCGGCGGCTCCTGTTTGTCCGCGCACGCTGCGTAATTTGGAGCGCATTTCTTCTAGTTTTTCAGGATGCTGTAGATAGTCGAGTACGAGTTCTGCTACAGTCTGAGGTTGGAGTTTACCAACCAGTTCTGGCACAATTTCCGATTTTGCCCAGATGTTGGGCCACGATCGCAAGCCCAATCGCTGCAATACTAACCAGTTTATTACTTTTGCCATACTCGTTCCTATAAAAGGTAAATTTACGAGTAGCCCAGGGATACCATCCCAAGCCCGCATCGCGTCTAGTTGCTGAGTTGGTAACAAAACAATCATTGGCACGCCTAGAGAGCCTAGTTCGGCTGTATTTGCGCCTACGGTTGTCAAGCATAAACAACATTGAGATAACAGATCGTAAGCTGGCGATCGCGTCCACAATTCTACTACTAAGCCGCTAGCTGTTTTTAGTAGGGGTGAGGGGTGAGGAATCAGTTCGGCTGTGGAACCTTCTACTAAAGGAATAATTGGATTTTTTTCACGGTTGGCAAACTCAGCCAAGGTTTGCACGTCTAAAGTAGGTGCGACGGGAATGACAAAGCGGGTCTGCGGTCGTTGTGTATGAATGTATTCGGCGATCGCCAGCATCAACGGTACTCCCTGTGACAGTTTCGCAGCTTTAGAGCCTGGTAATAAACCAATTAATTCAATTTTGGATTGGTCATGGGTAATTGGTAATTGGTAGTTGGTAGTTGGTAGTTGGTAGTTATTCTCTCCTGCTTCCCCTGCTCCCCTGCTCCCCTGCTCACTCCTCACTCCTCGCTCCTCACTCCTCACTCCTCCAGAGGCTTCTGCCATCAAATCCCCTACTACCGTAAACTTGTGGGTATGTTTTGATGGAGCGCTATCGATTAAGTCTGGTTTCATGACGGCAAAGCGATCGATCCAACTATGCCAGCGCGTCTCCCACTCGGCATAAATTACGGTACGATAACCGAGACGCTTGCCAATGATGACTGAAAATAATTGATCTCCACCTAAAAACACCACAACACCGCGAGTTCTCCAATCCCAGTTGTCTGCGGTTTTGCCCCAGAGCAAAAATTGCCAGAAATGCTTCGCTGCTTGCACTCTATCGACTTCTGGGTAAGATTGGGCGATCGCGGCTTCTTTGCCACTAGCATTCGGACAAGGAGAAAGCACTACCGAAATTCTGACGCGATCGCGATCGTCTGCTAGTTTCTGGCGCAAAGCTTGCACGACGGGACGCACCCAGGTTGTGACTTCCCCAGGACCATTAGACAAAACCAATATATCGATGTTATTTGTCATTTGTCATTGGTCATTTGTACCTTTTCATACCCTTGATTTTAATTTTTCAGACTTTCATGCTTATCATAAAACGAAAATTTAACAGCATAAATTTAAATTTTATTTATTAAATTTTTGCAAAGATTAGTCAAAATCCTAATGATTAGCCACTTCAGGCAAAATTAACAAACGTAACGAAAAGTTACGAAATTTTTATCAAATTGTGTCAGTTACAGCCTGAATCTAACTTTTGGTAGGCACTTTCTGATAAAAAAAACTCATGTGCCGTGTATTTTCTACGCCGATCGCAGTTCGGTTTTTCGACTGTAACGCGACCAGTTCACAATCTGTAGAGATCGTCGAACTTACTGCGTAGAGGTACAAGTGGGACATTAGGAAAGTGTGTATCTGGTGTCCTACGTTCATTGCCAGAGATCCCTACAGACAGAAGAACACGCATCAAAGGAGCCTTACCGAATGTTCACACACGTCAAGTCCACCATCCGACACATTACGCCCGACAACCTGGCAGAACGTGCTTTAATCAAGGTGGTCTATGTCGTGCTAGAGTCCCAGTATCAGAGCGCCTTATCGCAAGCGGTACGCCAAATTAACCAAAGCAATCCGAATTTGGCGATCGAAATTAGCGGCTATCTGATCGAAGAACTCCGAGACCCTGAAAACTACGAGGAGTTCAAGCGCGATATCCAAAGTGCCGACATCTTCATCGCCTCACTGATTTTTATTGAAGACTTGGCGCAAAAGGTGGTAGCGGCAGTAGAACCATACCGCGATCGCTTGGATGTGGCTGTTGTCTTCCCCTCAATGCCAGAGGTGATGCGCCTCAATAAAATGGGTAGCTTCTCGATGGCGCAGTTGGGACAATCCAAAAGCGCGATCGCCCAATTCATGCGCAAGCGTAAAGAAAAATCTGGGGCTTCTTTCCAAGACGGGATGCTGAAGCTACTCCAAACCTTGCCCAAGGTACTGAAGTATTTGCCCATCGACAAAGCCCAAGATGCGCGTAACTTCATGTTGAGTTTTCAGTATTGGTTGGGGGGGTCGCCAGAAAACCTGCAAAATTTCTTGCTGATGTTGGCGGATAAATACGTGTTGAATGGTGTAGAGAGGTTGCACGCAACGTCTCTACAATACCAGGAACCCGTAGTTTATCCCGACATGGGTATTTGGCATCCTTTGTCAACTACTATGTTTGAGGATGTCAAGGAATACCTCAACTGGCACAACAGCCGCCAAGATATCTCTAGCGACCTAAAAGACCCGCTTGCGCCTTGCGTGGGACTCGTACTGCAACGCACCCACCTAGTAACGGGCGATGATGCCCATTACGTAGCAATCGTGCAGGAACTCGAAGCGATGGGGGCGCGAGTGGTTCCTGTATTTGCGGGTGGTTTGGACTTTTCCAAGCCCGTCGATGCTTATTTCTACGATCCAGTTAGTAAAAATCCGATCGTAGATACGGCGATCTCCCTAACGGGTTTTGCCTTGGTAGGAGGACCTGCACGACAGGATCATCCCAAAGCAATTGAAGCACTGAAGCGGCTGAACCGCCCTTACATGGTTGCCCTACCTTTAGTGTTTCAGACGACGGAGGAGTGGCAAGATAGCGATCTAGGCTTGCACCCAATTCAAGTAGCACTACAAATTGCCATTCCAGAATTGGATGGGGCGATCGAGCCGATTATACTATCAGGTCGAGACGGTGCGACAGGTAAAGCGATCGCCCTGCAAGACCGAATTGAAGCCGTTGCCCAACGTGCGATGAAATGGGCAAACCTGCGCCGCAAGCCGAAACTTGACAAAAAAGTGGCGATTACCGTTTTCAGTTTCCCGCCTGATAAAGGTAATGTGGGGACAGCCGCCTACTTGGATGTATTCGGTTCCATTTACGAGGTGATGCAAGCCCTGCGAAATAACGGCTACGACGTGCAGGATTTGCCAGAGTCGCCCAAAGAGTTGATGGAACAGGTGATCCACGATGCCCAAGCGCAGTACAGCAGCCCCGAACTCAATGTTGCTTACCGGATGTCCGTACCGGAATACGAAGCACTGACTCCCTATTCGCAAAAATTAGAGGAAAACTGGGGACCACCACCAGGGCATCTCAACAGCGACGGGCAGAACCTTTTGGTATACGGCAAGCAATTCGGTAATGTTTTTATTGGCGTACAGCCGACATTCGGCTATGAAGGCGACCCGATGCGGTTGTTGTTCTCTCGTTCTGCCAGTCCCCATCACGGTTTTGCGGCTTACTACACATATTTAGAGCAAATTTGGCAAGCTGATGCGGTGTTGCACTTCGGGACGCACGGTTCCTTGGAATTCATGCCAGGAAAGCAAATGGGGATGTCGGGTGACTGCTACCCAGATAATTTAATTGGCATGATTCCCAACTTGTACTATTACGCAGCAAATAACCCCAGTGAAGCCACAATTGCTAAGCGCCGCAGTTATGCCGAAACGATTTCTTACCTGACACCGCCAGCTGAAAATGCTGGATTGTATAAGGGTTTGAAGGAATTAAGCGAACTAATCGGTTCTTATCAAACTTTAAAAGATTCCGGTCGCGGTATCCCTATTGTCAACACCATCATGGATAAGTGCCGGATGGTAAATTTAGACCAAGATATTAACTTGCCCCAGCAAGATGCCAAAGACATGACTGCTGAGGAGCGAGATAATATTGTTGGCTTGGTGTATCGCAAGTTGATGGAAATTGAGTCGCGGTTGTTGCCTTGCGGGTTGCACGTTATTGGGAAGCCGCCTTCAGCAGAGGAAGCGATCGCAACTTTGGTTAATATTGCTGGGTTGGATCGGGCTGAAGAAGAGATCCAGAGTTTACCTCGGATTATTGCCAATAGCGTCGGGCGGGATATTGACGAAATTTATCACAATAGCGATCGCGGTGTCTTGGAAGACGTGCAATTATTACAAGACATCACCCTTGCCTCCCGCGCCGCAGTTAGCGCTTTGGTACAGGCACAAACCGACGCAGAAGGAAGAGTTTCCCTGGTTTCCAAACTCAATTTCTTCAACATGGGTAAAAAGGAACCTTGGGTAGAAGCTTTGCATCAAGCAGGTTACGCCAAAGTCGATCCGAATGCCCTCAAACCCCTGTTTGAATACTTAGAATTCTGCCTGCAACAAGTTTGTGCGGATAACGAACTGGGGGCTTTGTTACGGGGATTAGAAGGCGAATACATCTTACCTGGTCCTGGTGGCGACCCGATCCGCAACCCCGATGTTTTACCTACGGGCAAGAATATTCATGCCCTCGATCCGCAAGCAATCCCAACAATGGCAGCGGTGCGATCGGCAAAAATCGTCGTAGACCGCTTGTTAGACCGCAACAAGGCAGAAAATGGCGGAAAGTTTCCTGAAACCATCGCCTGCGTCCTCTGGGGAACCGATAATATCAAAACTTATGGCGAATCCCTGGCGCAAATTATGTGGATGGTCGGCGTGCGTCCGGTTCCCGATGCTTTAGGACGGGTGAACAAGTTGGAATTGATTCCTTTAGAAGAGTTGGGACGACCCAGAATCGATGTCGTGATCAACTGTTCCGGTGTTTTCCGCGATTTGTTCATCAACCAAATGAACCTGCTAGATCAAGCGGTGAAAATGGCGGCGGAAGCGGACGAACCTGTAGAAATGAATTTTGTTCGCAAACACGCCTTAAAGCAAGCTGAGGATATGGGGATTAACTTGCGCCAAGCTGCAACCCGCGTATTTTCTAATGCTTCCGGTTCCTACTCGTCCAATATTAATTTGGCAGTGGAGAACAGCACTTGGGACAGTGAAGCTGAGTTACAGGAAATGTATCTCAAGCGCAAATCCTTTGCTTTCAGTGCCGATAATCCAGGGACGATGGAACAGTCGCGGCAGATTTTTGAAACTACCCTGAAAACTGCTGAAGTGACATTCCAAAATCTCGATTCTTCCGAGATTAGTTTAACGGATGTATCGCACTACTACGACTCAGATCCGACAAAAGTTGTGGCAAGTCTGCGGAATGATGGTAAGATGCCTACTTCCTACATGGCAGATACAACTACAGCTAACGCTCAAGTCCGTACTTTATCAGAAACCGTGCGTTTAGATTCCCGTACCAAGTTGTTAAATCCCAAGTGGTATGAAGGAATGTTGTCTCATGGTTACGAAGGCGTGCGGGAACTTTCTAAGCGGTTAGTTAATACAATGGGTTGGAGTGCGACTGCGGGTGCTGTCGATAATTGGATCTACGAAGATGCTAACGACACGTTCATTAAAGATGAAGCCATGCGTCAGCGGTTGTTGAATTTAAATCCTCATTCCTTCCGCAAGATGGTTTCTACTTTATTAGAAGCAAATGGGCGCGGTTATTGGGATACTGATGAGAACAATTTGGATCTGCTACGCGAGTTATATCAGGAGGTAGAAGACCGGATCGAAGGGATTGAATAGATCGTAGGTTCATTAGGTTATAACCGTGTAGAGACGTTGCATCGGGTGTAGAGACGTTGCGTGCAACGTCTCTACATATATGCCTAAACCGATATGACTTTATTCAAAAATAAATATTGCATTGAATCTACACGATTATCAAATCGAGATTATGCGGCAAATGGACTATATTTCATCACGATATGTACGGGCGATCGCACCTGCTTTTTCGGCGATATAGTCAATACACAGATACATTTATCTGCGATCGGGCAAATAGCTGAGAAATTTTGGGTAGAAATTCCTCAGCATTTTAAACATACATATATTGATGCTTATGTTGTGATGCCTAATCACGTACATGGGATTATTATAGATAAACCATATGTTGTTGAAACAACATGTAGAGACGTTGCATGCAACGTCTCTACAGACATATCAAACGATCTTGATGATTGCAATTTTTTTACAACAATGTCAATGATTTCGCCAAAATCTGGCTCCTTGAGTGCAATTTTGCGGTCTTATAAATCTGCTGTTACTCAATGGTGTAGGAAAAATGGTTACGATAACTTTACTTGGCAACCAAGATTCTACGATCGCATCATTCGTGCAGATGGTTCTCTAGATAAAATTCGAGAATATATTGTTAATAATCCTACAAAATGGGAGAAAAACAAAAATAATTCTTCAAATTTGTGGATGTAAAAACGTTTAATTTATAAATGTAGAGACGTTGTATGCAACGTCTCTACATTTATCTGCCAAATTTTAATCGTCATATCCCGACTGCAACTAGCTAGTACGTTCCCTTGCGAATTGAAAGCAACCCCATTCACCCAATCGGTATGTCCCTGAAGCGAACATAATTGTTTTCCCGTACTGGGATACCATAACTTAATCGTATTATCTCCTCGGCTCGCTAAAGTCTGCCCGTCGGGACTGAATACCACAAATCCTACATAACTGTGATGCCACGTCACAGCAGAAAAAGGTTTAGCCGTACCCAATCGCCATAACTTAATCGTCTTGTCATAGCTAGCACTGGTCAAAAACTGCCCGTCAGGACTGTAGGAAATCGAATTCACCCAACTTGAATGTCCTTTAAGGACGTGCAGCAGTTGTTCCATGCCTAAATGCCAAATCTCAATGGTTTTATTACAACTGCCGATCGCTAAAGTTTGACTGTTAGGACTGAAAGCAACAGAATAGGCTGAGTTTGCTTGACCGACGCGAGTATCTAATCTTTGTCCTGTGGTTAAATCCCAAAAGTGAATTGTCTTATTTTTACCATGACTAGCCAACTTTGTCCCATCAGGCGCGATCGCAATCGACCAAACTGGATCGGAATGTCCGATTAATGTATGTAGTAATTCTCCCGTATCTAGCCGCCAAATCTTAATCGTGCGATCGTCGCTACCGCTAATTAACCATTTGCCATCGGGACTGATAGCAATAGATCGTACCCATGCTGTATGTCCGATCAGAGTCTTTAATAATTTTCCTGTCGCTAAATCCCAAATTTTAATTGTTGTATCCGCACTAGCACTGACTAGAGTTTGTCCGCCTGGACTAATCGCCACGGCAAATACCCAGTTCGTGTGTCCAATGAGGGTGTTGACGCATTTCCAGCGAGTCTGAGGCGATGCTGTAGGCGATGGCTTAGGTGTTTTGGGTTTTGGTTCCAGTTCTAGGGCAATTTTAAAATCAGAGTCTGCCCGATGTTTGTATCCCAGTCGGGCGCAGGCGAGTCCGCGATATTTATAAGCAGCTGCAAAGTTAGGTTGGAGACGAATCGCTTGCGTAAAATCCTCGATCGCCACAATATATCTACCTCGTCTCGCGTTCTCCATTCCTCGCTTAAAATAAGTCTCGGCGCAAGATTTGTAGGTTGAGTAAGTTCCTGTAACCGTAGCTACTCTACTCGCGTGTGGCTGTTGCCATTTGAGTTGCTGGTACGCCTCGTTAATTTTTTTGATTTCTTCTTCGGCTTGCTGCTTTAATTGGGAGCGATCGGGAAATAAATCGGGATGCCAAGTTTTTGCCAAGGTACGATAGGCGTGCTTCACCTCAGCAGCAGTTGCACCAGGTTTTAGTCCTAGTATTTGGTAATAGGTTTCGACTTGACTCATCTCAATGGCGATAACTTTCTTGCGTCAATAGCATGAGGCGATCGCTCATACTGGAATAGGACTTACAAATCCGGTCATGGTTAGTATTCCCAAAAATTTTTCTTTCTCAACACAAACTCCCTCAACACAAACTCCTCATAGTGGTTATCACTGGGATGGTAGCGATCGCCGTTTTTTTGAAGGCTGGTACTATCGCGTTACCTTGCCTACTGGCGAAACCTTCGCTTTCATGTACTCCATCGAAGACCCTATCGGTGGTAAAACCCATAGTGGCGGCGCAGCCCAGATTCTCGGTCCCGACGATAAATATTTATGGCGGACTTATCCCGATGTAAAACGCTTTTGGGCGAGTCCGACTCAACTTGCTTTAGGACATTGGGGACAAACAGACTTAGAGACTCAAGCAAAATGGCTTTCTCCTGACGAATTCGATCGCCACATCCAACAGGGTTATCAAGCAACTGCGACTTGGAACCAAGGCATTATCCGCGATCCCGCCAATAATGGTGATTGCCGCTGGCAGTACGAGATCCAACCGATTTATGGATGGGGCGATCGCGGTAGAATACAGCAATCTACGGCTGGTTGGCTGTCTTCGTTACAAATATTTGAACCTGGCTGGCAAATCTTGATGGCGCACGGTTTAGCTACGGGTTGGATCGATTGGTACGGCAAGCGCTACGAGTTTACCAACGCCCCAGCCTATAGCGAAAAGAATTGGGGCGGTGCTTTTCCCCAAAGATGGTTTTGGCTGAATTGCAATAGTTTTGACGACGAACCCGACTTAGCTTTAACTGCTGGCGGTGGTAGGCGTGGGGTGTTGTGGTGGATGGAATCTGTAGCAATGGTAGGCTTGCATTATCGGGGTAAATTTTACGAATTCGTCCCTTGGAACTCCGAGGTAACATGGAACATCCAGCCCTGGGGTTGCTGGCAAATGCAGGCGAGAAATGCTGACTACGAAGTTGTTTTAACGGGGACGACAGATTTACCTGGCACTCCCCTACGTGCGCCCACCCAGAACGGGCTAGTTTTCTGCTGTAAGGATACGATGCGCGGGCAAGTGAGTTTACAACTCTATTCTTGTCGTGGTGGCAAGAAATCGATCCTGGAGGCTACAAGTTCAGTCTGTGGCTTAGAAATCGGTGGTAACCCGTGGGATAGTGCGTGGCAGCAATGAGGAGTGAGGAGTGAGGGGGACAAGGGGGACAAGGGGGACAAGGGGGACAAGGGGGACAAGGGGGACAAGGGGGACAAGGGGAACTCGGGGACCCCACGACCGAAGGGAGTGGGGATTAGGGGGCGAAGGGGGACAAGGGGGACAAGGGGGATAAGGGGGTAATTCCAAGCCACCAGTTACTCACCCGACTTCTGACTTTTGACTTTTGACTTTTGACTTTTGAATTCTGACTTCTGACTTCTGATGCTATGATCGCAAAGGATTGGGGCTGTAGCTCAGTTGGATAGAGCGAGCGCCTCCTAAGCGCTAGGTCGCGCGTTCGAGACGCGCCAGTCCCGTCAAAATTCAAGCCTTACAGCTATGTCAGCAGGGAAAGCTGTTTGCCTGAATGATAAACGCTCGACGCTTGTAATCGCGTGTTCAAAGTGCCATAATTCACAAAACTAGCTAATATAAGTGTTTTCATACCTAGCAATAGATGTAGGATTGAGCAGGAATAAAGCAGCTTTTTCCTGTGTTGCTTCAGATAAATGAATTTGTGCCAAAGTAACTAATCCTTCCGTGACAAAAGAATCTCTAACTACAGCATTTTCTCGACCATTAAAGGAAGTTTCATAAAAAACTTCTTTAATCCCAGCTGAAATAATTAACTTTAAACAAGATAGACAAGGTTCTAGGGTGACATAAATACTCGCCCCATCAGTAGATGTACCGTGTTTGGCAGCTTGGGCGATCGCATTTGCCTCTGCATGTACAGCCCGTGATGGTAGGCTCTTACTAGCGTCACAACTGCTCAACCCTGGATAGCAGTATCCTTGAGCAGTACAATGAGCCGAACCAGACGGCGAACCGTTATAACCTGTTGCTACAACCTGCTTGTTTTTAACAATTACCGCGCCAACTGGAAAAGCAAGGCAAGTTGAACGAGTAGCTGCTAGTTTAGCCAACATTAAAAAGTACTCATTCCATGTTGGTCTTTGGTCATCGCTAGCTGTCATTTTCCGTCCTGGTTATATAACTTTCCTGTTTTCAAACACTCGGATGCCTTTTGCAACTCCATTCCTAAATATCCAGAATGATCTGGACGAATAGAAGGAGAAGCAGCACAAATTTCTCTTAATAGCTTCAAGGGATTTTTCCCAGAATAGCAGGCAACAACCTCACCGCTACCAGGTGTTGTTTGGGTAACAACTATCTCACCATCTGTAACTTCAATTAGGAAGTTTCCACATGGATCGTTGTAGTCTAATTGTTTAGAAATTACCGCATACTGCTGCTTAATCAGTCGATCTACGTTTTCCCAAGTATCGTCATATATGTGGGCTGATTGGCTCATTGTAATCAGCGGTCCCATGCGTAAATCGTAACTAGAACGAGCGGCAATTTCATCTCGAATATGCTGTTGTAATGCTCTCAATCCCATAGCGTTTGCAGCCCATGCCGAGAACATATCGTTACTGCGTAACGTCGCTGTTAATGATATTTCTTGCTCGACAACTCTCACCCAAATATGATTTAAACATGGGCTACCACCTTTTTCATGGTCTTTCACATCCCACAGTGTCATGACGGCACTAGCAGCATCGATCTCTCCAATCAGCTTTTGAATCACCTGCTCGACTTGATCCCGACCAAAATGCGATCGCAATCTTTGACCGTAAGTATATTTCACCCCTTCTCTATAGGGTTGGTCGTCTAAAATCTGCGATAGATATTCTTGAATAAAAGCGCGATCGCATGGTAGATAATTTGGTTCGGGAAAATAGAAACCCTCTGGTTCGTCGGTGACAACTGCCATCAGATCGATCAATTCCTGCCATTGCCCATCGTAGCCAGTAGGTCGAATTGTTCCTGTTGTTTTGATTCGGTGAATAATTTTCACCCAAGTTTCAGCAATTGTTTTTCCTTCAATTCGATGTCCGTAACGAGTCCCAGGTAAAACTGTAGGAACTACACTCTCTATAGGAAATTCTAAAGGCACACCCCAAGGCTGTATTTCTTGTTGTTGAGTCACAGCAACAAAATTGCGCGTCTGTTCGACTGCTTCAGTAATCGAAAACACTTCCTTAACTACAAGATTTTGCCGCAACTGTTCCAATGCAAAAGCATCGACTTCCATATCGATATACCCAGAAATGGAGGAACGAATCATCCAGCAGTGCTTTCCCGTATCGCTTGACCCTGCTGCAAAGCCATGCTCGAAAAAATCTAACAAGCACTTCGTACCCCCTGAGTTTCTATCTTCTTTAGTAGCGTTGAGAACAACTAAGAAACGAACGTGAGGATTGGCGAGTAAATTGCGGATCAGCAAGTTAATTCCCCGCGTTGGCGAGTATAACTGTCCGATGACTGCATATTCGCTCTGTTGCAAATGCTTGGCGATCGCCTGTTTGACAGTCCAACCAGTCACGACTGCAACTTGTCCAGTGCCATATAATAGCTGGTTTGGTTTATGCGAAGGTCTGTAATGGTACTGTTTTGTAGAATCGGTGACTGTCACAGGCTTACATCACAAAAGTAACTCTTGTAGAATACCCAAACCTGAAACAAAATTGCCAGTTACTCGTATCTTTTTACATTCGTCATCGGCGATCGCTACCAATTCGTTCTGTGTAGCAAAATAACCCACATCCATATCTACGCCAGTAGCTAGCACAACTTCACAAATAAAGCTGCTGGGCAACAAAAAACCTCGACTCAAAAGCCGAGGTGCAAGAGGAGGAATTAAATGCCGATGGGAGCTACTGTTATCGAACTTAAATCTTGAAATTAAAAAACTTAGCTAGCAACTAGAGCAACTAATACTATAGCCATGACAAATACACCAGCGATCGCACCCTGAAAAGCATAGCGACTCTGCTGTTCTGGGGATGGGTATTCAGAATAATACATTTCTGGCTCAGTGGCGTAGTTGTTGATGATACCGTCTTCGTTGATAGTTGTGTACATATCGCTTATTGCTTGTTTGTTACTTCTTGTAAACTAATGTAACGCTTTTGTTACAAAAAAGCAAGATGACTTGACAAATAAAAAATAAATAGTACACAAAAGTAGAACTTATCGCTCGGCGAGCAACTACCAACTACCCATTACCCATTACCCATTACCCATTACCAACAGACAAAAGAATTGTTGTAATGTGTTGACTAACTCAGTTTTGGCAGACAAGAGCTGCTAATCTATGGTATATATCTACTGTAATCCCACCGATAAACTGGAAATTAGAGGGATAAGTTATTGTCGAATGCTGACAACTGATTCCTTAGCCTCCAGCCCCTAGCCCCTACCTCAGTCAAAATGGGTATTGTTGTAGAAAACGTCACGAAACAGTTCGGCAGTTTTATCGCTGTCGAAAACGTCAGTTTAGAGATTGAAAGTGGTTCATTAGTCGCTTTGTTGGGTCCGTCAGGATCGGGTAAGTCTACGCTTTTACGTCTGATTGCGGGGTTGGAGATGCCGGATAGCGGTAAAATCTTGCTGACGGGTAAAGATGCGACCAATCAGAGCGTACAGGATCGGAATATTGGGTTTGTATTTCAGCACTACGCTTTGTTCAAACACATGACGGTACGCCAAAACGTCGCCTTTGGGATGGAAATTCGCAAAGCCACCAAAGGGAAAGTTAAAGGGCGGGTAGAAGAATTATTAGAGTTAGTACAATTAAAAGGATTGGGCGATCGCTATCCTTCGCAACTTTCAGGCGGACAGAGACAAAGAGTCGCCCTGGCGCGGGCGCTAGCGGTAGAACCAAAAGTTTTGTTACTAGACGAACCCTTCGGGGCGCTAGATGCCAAAGTGCGGAAAGATTTACGCGCCTGGTTGCGCCGCCTCCACGATGAAGTCCACGTTACGACAGTATTTGTCACCCACGACCAAGAAGAGGCGATGGAAGTTGCCGACGAAATTGTCGTGATGAATAAAGGTAAAGTCGAACAGGTAGGAACGCCAGCCCAAATTTACGATCGTCCCGCTACAGCATTCGTGATGAGTTTCATTGGTCCTGTGAACGTGTTACCGAGTACGGCGAAAATATTTCAGGGTAGCGGGTTTGATTCTGCCCATCCAGAAATCTTCTTACGTCCCCAAGATGTGGCGATCGAGACAGAACCTAACGCTACGAGTGTCCCTGCAAGAGTCAGTCGGATTATTCATCTGGGCTGGGAAATTCAGGCAGAGTTAACTTTAGACGACGGACAAGTCGTCATGGCGCACTTAACACGCGATCGCTTCGACCAGCTGCAACTCGAACCGCAGCAAAAGGTTTATGTCAAACCCAAAGAAGCGAAATCTTTTCCGCTATACTATTCGATTTAATGTCATTGGTCATTTGTAAGTGGCTAGTATCTAGTGGCTAGTAGCTAGACTTTTTTCTAGTCACTAGCCACCAGTCACTCTCTACTGGCTAAATCGAAAACAATAAAACATATGAACTGGTTTGGTTTATCGCGCCGGCAATTTTGGTCGTGGGGACAATTCTTCAGTCTGCTGAGTCTATGCTGCTTGCTGATCGTCAGTTGTAATACTTCTCGTCCGCCAGCACAAACAACAACGCCTGCTACTGGTGGTGGTGGTGGGGGTAACAGTCGCATTACTGTGGGGACAACGTTAAGACCGAGAACGATCGATCCCGCAGATAATTACGAGTTGGCAGGCACTAATATTACTACTAGTTTGTGCGATCGCCTCTACACTTACAAACTAGGTACGGGAGAACTAGAACCCCAGCTAGCTACAGCTTTACCTAAAGTCAGTCAAGATGGGTTAACTTATACGATTCCCATCCGTACAGGAGTCGTTTTTCACGACGGTACGCCTTTCAACGCCGAAGCGATGGCGTTTTCCCTGAATCGGTTTATTAAAAATGGTGGTAAACCGAGTGCGTTGTTGTCAGATGTGGTGAGTTCTGTAGCGGCGACAGGAAATGACCAAATAACAATTAAATTAAAAAACTCTTTTGCGGCATTCCCTTCAGTCTTAGCTTTTCCTGGGATGTGCGCCGTCTCTCCCAAAGCCTATCAAATTGGTAGCGGCAAATTTTTACCGACAAAATTTGTTGGCACGGGACCCTATCAGTTAAGGCAGTTTACACCGAATTTGGTACGGATGGATGCATTTGATAAATATTGGGGCGCAAAACCGACAAATCAAGGTATTGACTTTCAAATTCTCTCGAATGCGGCAAATTTATACAATTCTTTCCGTACGGGTGCAGTAGATATTGCCTATCAAACCTTCGATCCGCAACAGGTAGAGAGTTTAAAACAGCAAGCAACATCAAAAGGATGGCAGGCAATTGAAGAAAAAAGCAATACTGTCACCCACATGATTTTGAACGTCAAGCAAAAGCCTTTAGACCAATTGGAAGTCAGACAGGCGATCGCCTCTATGATAGATCGTCCCCTACTGATACAACGAGTTTACCAAAATCAGGCGCAACCACTCTACAGTATGCTGCCCGATACCTTCGACAGTTATAAACCCGTGTTTCAATCGGCTTATGGCGATGGCAATGTAGAGAAAGCAAAAGCCTTACTAGCCAAAGCGGGATACACCAAAGAGAACCCCTTGAAATTACAAGTCGTTTATCCTGGGTATTCCCTGATTCGGGAACAAATAGCTGGTACTCTGAGGGGATACGCAGCGCAGAAACTCGAAGGAATCATTCAAATCCAGCCGCAGCCAGAAGAATCAGCTACCTTTTTCGCCAACCAAGCCAAAGGAGCATATCAGGCAATTTTACAAGATTGGTATCCCGACTTTGGCGATCCCGATAACTACATTCAACCATTTTTGAGTTGTCCCAAAGGCGATGCTAGCGGTTGCGAGAATGGTGCCAGTCAAAGCCAAGGTTCGTTCTACTACAGCGATCGCATGAACAAGTTAATTGCCCAACAGCGCCAAGCACAAGACCCGCAAGCGCGGGCAAAAATCTTTGGCGAAATTCAAGATGCGATCGCCCAAGACGTGCCGATTATTCCTCTAGTTCAAAATAAAGACTACGTTTTTGCCCAAAAAGGACTTCAAGGCGTACAAATCGACCCGATTTTGAAACTTCCCTTGTGGCAGATGAAAAAAGGATAGATCTGTAGAGACGTTCCATGAAACGTCTCTACAATCGTAGGCTAGCGATCGCGCCAAAGACAAGACAACCAAAGGCGATACGTAGGAGAAGCGGTAGCTTATAAATACTCGCAACTACAACAACTATACTTGCAGCGATCGCCCCCCAAATTTCTACAGTTGACTGTCCTAGATCGGCTACGCTACTAGTAGCCATTACTAAAATTACCGCAAAACCAACTTTATCCAACCAACCCGCTTGCAGCCGTGTCCTTACCCAAATACCGACACTCCGCATCAAGAAAGTCCCCAAACCAGCCAATAAAATAATCCACCAAACATGCATCTGAACTTCACCCTTTCTTAGCGTTCTTAACTTTGCATCTACTCTTACGAGAAGTTGCTTTGCGCCTTCGCGTCTTTGCGTGACATAAAAAAGAATTTTTGCAGCTACCGATAAATTTTAGGCAACACTACAGCCAAGCAAGTCACCCCTACAATCGACAATAAAAAACCCAAAGTTCCCCAACCTTGAGTTACCAGTACCAAACCAACACCGATCGCCACTACAATCCACTCTCGACTGAGGCGATCGCCAATACTATCGACTAAAAGACAGATAAACAAACTCGGCAAAGCAAAACTCAGCCACTGTACGGGTAACTTTGCCCCGATTTGACATCCCAACCAAGTTCCAGAGATCCAACTCAACCAACATAGAATATGGATGCCGAAATAGTAGAAATGCGATCGCGGTTTGCTAGTAATATCTAGAGCAAAAGCCTCATCTGTAAGCCCGTGAGCCAGGAATAATCGCTGTCCTAGCCCAAAAGAGTTGAAAATGCGATCGCTAGCCAGACTCATCGGAATATGCCGCAAATTAATCAACAGCATCGTCAGCACGATACTTACCCAGAATAAATCTTGCTTGACTCCTTCCAAAGCGGCAAATTGGGCAGCACCAGCATAAACCCAAATAGACATCGTAACTGCTGCTGGCGTGGATACACCTATCCCAGTTGCCAGCGCCCCAAAACTCATCGCTACAGGGAAATAGCCAACTCCCACCCCCAAGGCGCGATGAATGCCTTTCAAAAACTCATGCATTGACCGTTCTCGAATCCGCTACAGCATTAGTTTAGTTAGTGGGGGCAAATTCAGTCTTGAACGATCTTGCTCTAGATTTATTCAGTAACAGCGTGTTTCAGTGGTGGCAAATACCTTGAAACGAAGCACGAGATTTTCGCCTGCCTGCTCTCATGCAGTATTAGCCTACTGGTTGACACATTAACATAGAATCAAATATCGTATCCTGTCGTGAGAACTTGAAATGGATGCTTTAGTCCAAGGACTCGACATAAAACTGCGCCAATGGCAACTTGATATTGCTCATCAGGTGAGACAATACCTGGTGGAGATTATTGAACTGGCAGACCAAGACGCTTTAGATACTCTTCGTTCTAGAGCAGTTGAACAAGAAGTGTTGGATTTGATTGATGAACCTAAAACCAGGTGAGGTGTGGCTGGCTGATTTAGGACTTGCAGCCAAGACGCGCCCTGTCATCATTGTGTCTCGCTACGATCCTACCCCTTTGAACTCTCGTTTGCCACAATCTATAGGTGAAATACCGCTGGCTATAGCTTTAATACAGAAACGGAACTAATTTCCAAGTTTTGTCTGCATATATCTTGTATTCTTCTCCAAAACTTGCTTCTAGCATCTTCTCTTCTACACCAATTCGGTAAGTCCGGGACGTAATTCCGATAACTACAATAGCTATCAACACAACCCAATTCGTAACGGCTAATCCCGCGCCTATCTCCATCAGTAATGTTCCAAGATATCCAGGATGGCGAATAACGTTGTACGGAGCTTGATTTACAATTTTCTGCCCTTCGATAACCTGTAATGTCCTTGTATAAAACTCACCCAGCGTTTTAGCAGCCCAATATCGCATTGCTAATCCACCAAGCATCAGTGTTAATCCCAGCCAGCCAACATTTGCATGGCTCCAGTATCCGACTTCATAAGTATTTAAGATAGGCGCAGTAATGACCAGCAAAATACCGATCGTGCCACTGCTCCACAGCACTTGAGAACTGCCTGCATCAGCTAGTCCTGGTTTGAGCTTGAGTGCCTGTTCACCTTTTCTCAACGAACGCTCCATCACAAAGTAGCAAGCAATCAAGAGGTATGCCGAGACAGTTGTAATTGTCATACTGACTTTTCTAAATACAGAAATAAATCATCTAGAACTACTATATTTTCCTGGCGTAACTCCGACGCTTAAGATGCAGAAAATCAAGTAATTATTAAAAGCTCGATTGTGTCTTCTCGATCGACTGCGAATCAATTTCGATCGCGCTCAGATGTAGGTGGAGATGGTGCAGAACGACCCAAAATCAGCGGAATACTCATAGTTCCCAGAGCCATCATAATGACTGCCAAAAGCCAAATCACTAAACGGTTGGGGCGATAGTTACCGCTTTCAATTTGCCCAAAAACTCGGTTATATCGCCAAGCTGCTAAGGCAATCGTGAAGATACCAACTATAACTAGGCTAACCCCCAAATTCTCGGAGCTAACTAAATTGCGATCGGCAACCGTAGGTTGTTGAGTCACGGCTGTTTGAAGTTGGCGCAGAAATAGACCGAATCGAGCGATCGCAAACCCAAAACCAATTAAAGCGATCGCAGTCCGCAACCAAGCTAAGAAAGTCCGCTCGTTGGCTTGATGTTCCCGTTGGCGATCGATTTCCGATTTTCTGTTCGTGCTATTTTTCATTCAGATTCCCAATTGAAGGGGAGTTGGGGAATCGACTGCGTAACTTCTGACCGAGATATATTTAACACTGCTTTTCTCTTGCGACCAAATCGGCAACTGATTCACCTTTTGTAGCGTTAAATCTACATATTTCATGCCTTTCTCGCCAACTATCTCCATACCAAAATAGCCTTCTGCACCATCATGTTCGTGCGGTCCGCTCGAATGTACCGTATAACGACCCTGCCTGACAGCCTGATTAAACGGCGAACCTACCGTCCCAATCCAGCGAGAGGGAAAAATAATTCTGCCAATATCCTCTACCCAGTCTCGTTGACCTTGTAAATGATAAATCTGCTCAGCCGTGTTAAAACCATCTGTGCCACCAAACACACCTCCAATCGAGACAACTGCAATTTGAGTGTTTGGCAGCCATCGAGCGAGATATGGAGTTGCGGCAAGGGCAACTTGAGCGCCACCACTCGTCCCCATCAATAGAATCTTAATTGGTTGCTGAGAGGTTTGGGATAAGGGGTGAGCTGCTTGCATCCGGTCAACGATCGCGTTAGCAATCCCCAAGTTATAGACTTTTCCATAGCGATCGTCGGCAGAAATCGCAAAACGCCAGAGGTTGCGAATTTTTATTAATACATCCGCCACACCATACCAACCTTTAGCCTCGTCTGCAAAACGCCACAAGGGAGCTAAAAAGCGCTCTCCCCCCAAACTTTCATTTGCGGCTGAATAGGGAAAGACATCGCGTACGGTAACGCAGTTAGGATGCGCTTGTTCGAGACGGTTGAGAAAGACTTCTTCCCCAGGTAATAGCTGGTTAGCAGAAAAATCTCCCACACCTGTTAAAAAGACAATGTAACAATTTATATTTGCCGACTGCGCCTGAGAATTTGAACTGCCACTCAATCGCAATTGCTTATCTGGCTTTGGTTTTAGCCCTAAACTCTCCACTTCTTGAGATAGCCACCAAACCAAAGTTCCCACGGGTGAGAACATGCCCCAAATCAAAAGTATAATTCCCGCTAGAACTAGCAGTCTTAAGCTTCCGCTCCGCAGCCAATTGACAAACCTCACCATAAGATTGATTGGAATTGGTAATTGGTAGTTGGTAGTTGGTAGTTGGTAGTTGCGAATGACCATTAACCATTCACTACTCACTTTTCAAGGAATTTAAAGTGCGCGATCGAAATAGCAATCTTTGGAGTTTACTACGGGAAGCACTAACTTTAGACCCTAATTTTTACGAACATATTCCGATCAACGCGAAAAACCGCCGCTTCGCCCAAATAGTGGTTGTTCTTGCAGCCATCTCCTACTCGCTTGGTAGTGCTGTGATTTTTTTAATCAACCGAATTCCCCTACCGTTGTTAATTTTGAGGCTCTTGGGCAGTGGGATCGGTGTCGTCATCGGCTACTACTTTTGGACTTTGACGATTTGGAAAATTGGTGACTGGTTTAAACCAAATCACGTAACTTATCGAGCGCTGATGATTCCTCTAGGCTTGGCTTACGCCCCCCAAGCTCTCAACTTTTTAACCCTGATTCCTCTATTGGGTCAACCAATTGAGCGAATTCTAGCCGTGTGGAGTTTGCTAGCGGCAATTGTAGCAGTCCGCCAAGGTCTAGATATTTCCCCTGGTTGGGCGATCGCGATCTGTTTAATCGGTTGGATACCGCTTCAAATGACAATCGGTCTAGTCAGAGCGATCGCTTGAGAAGTCAAAAGTCAAAAGTTAAAAGTCAAAAATTAGGAGTCAGGAGTCAGGAGTAATTCTCCCTCAGCTGGGCGACTCTCTCTTCCCCGGCTCCCGGCTCCCGGCTCCCGGCTTCCGGCTCCCGGCTCCCGGCTCCCGGCTCACTGTTCCTGGGTTTTTTCCTGTCGTTCGTCTGAGATTGCTTGTTTAATTTCTGGGCTGTCGAGTAACTCTTTTGCCATATCCATGAACTTGAGACTGTCTGGGTGGATTGACTGTCGCCGCAAAATGGGAATTTCCTCATTAGAAGCATCGTTGTTTGCTGGACGGTCTGCATCTGAGTACATAATTCCTAACTTGAACTCGCCTTTTCAAAAATTGTATCGAGTTTGTCTCTATATTGCGATCGCAATTGAAGTAGAACACTGCGATCGCAATTGAAGTAGAACACTGCGATCGCAATTTCGATAGAAAGCCATAAAGCTTACGCCTGCACCCGAAAATCGTGGATCGACCACCAAGCTTTTTTCTCTTGTTTGTTGACAACGCGAATATAGCGACCTCTCACAGGAGAATTTAAGCCGATCCTCGTCACGGGAGAACCTAGACCTTGATATACTGGTTTGCCAAATTGGTTGGGATTGTTACCTACATAAACCTCAAATCTTGTCAAGTAATCGTCTCCTGAAGATCCTGCATTCATGACGATCGCTCTAACTGTTTGGGGCGATCGCATATCGACTTGAAACCAATCGCCATTTGCGATCGCATCTCCACTGGTATAGCGCGTATCTGAGTTGCGATCGATTGCCATATCTGGCGCTTCTCGATCCCAAGTACCTTTGCGGCTGGCTGAGGCTTGCCAGTTACGCGAATTTAATTCATTTTTGCCCGCAACTGTTCTTTCAGTACCAGCACGATAAACTAAAAATTCGGCAAACGACCAATCGGGCTGTGACTTTTTCGCAAATCTTTGCGGGACAATTCTGATATACCTAGCTTTTTGCGTCGGAAAAGACACTTGCATTCGTGCCATTGCATTTCCTTTGACACTGGCAACCAACTTTCCTTTTGACTTTGCCGTATTAGAGACATAGACCTGATAGTCTCGTAAAAAACTACTAGCGGCTTTGCGAGAATCCATTACAATTCTGTTAAACGACTGTGACGAACCGAGATCGACAGCAAACCAATTACTAGAACTTGCATTGGCGATCGCAAATTGCGTCCGAAAGTCATTGTCAATTGCGGCTGCGGCATTTCCTCCCGAACTACTTGCTTTCCAAGCAAAACGATTCAGTTCAATTCCTCGTTTCGGTTCGGAGAGATTATGGGAATCATCCCACACTTGTTCGCCCAACCAAGTTAAATTCGTCGGGCGACTGCCATTTGTTTTATTAACACTATCGCCACTCGCCCCACCCGTATCGGACGTTGCGAGTGCGTTCCAATCCCATGCCCAATAATGCCATACGAGTCTGCCAATGCCACGCTTTTTTGCCACTGCCAAAGATATACGGGCGGCTTCCGTCACGTCTAAATCTGCTTGTGAATTGCCTGTAGTGGCAGCATACTCGCCAATAATCATTGCCAATCCTTTTTTCTGGACGCGATCGACAAAATTATCGAGTTTATTTAAATTCCAATTCCAATTAACATAAGTATGCAGGCTAAAGACAACTCTTCTTCTCGGATCGGTTTTTAAAAGTTGTTGTCCGTAAGTTAAAAACGCACTGGTAGAGTCTTTAATAAAGTTAGCTTTGGTCGTGCCGTTGCCGTCTTCAGAACCAAAGTTGTAACCATCAACTACAATAATATTATTTGCACCTGCTTTGCGTATATCTTGTATTAGCAGTTTGTGCATGTCATACCAATATTTTTCGACTTTATTTGTTCCCCCTGGTTCGTTCATAATGTTGAACCAGACATAGGGATTATTTTTATAACGAGTGGCAATTTTGCGCCAAAAATTACGTAAATCTTGTAAGGATGGATTGGAATCTTCAGTATAAAAACTACCTGAATGGTCGTGACATTCAAGCATAATTACTGTTCTGGGATTACTACCAGCATAGGCTTTGACGTATTTATCTATTAGCTTATCGGTGACAAACCAATTCGGATCGCTACCTGGTTTCAGTACTAATGATAGTCTGACGGTATTAAACTTCCAGATATTTTTGATATATTTCACATCTTTGGCACTCGATTGATCTGTCCAAATGCCAATATTTGCTCCTTTCATTACAAACGGCTGTCCGTTAGGAGCAAAAATTTTCGTACCTCTAACAGTAAATTCTTTTGCACTTGCTGCTGGAGAAAATCCAATAAAAACTATGCAGAGGAACGCCAAAACCGATATAAGTGTAAAAGAAATTTTTCTCATGGCGTTACCCATCCTCTGGAAAAGCGATCGCGCAAAGACACGAAGGCGCTAAGGCTAATCTTTTGCGTCTTTGCGGCTTTGCGCGAGATTAACAAACAGTTGCCATTCTAGCGCTGCCTAGCCAGAGGTGACGATGATTTCAGCACAACTCGTTCGCCATAATTTAACAGCCTTTCAAGAGTAGTCAGGCGATTTGACCACACGTTGACTTGGTAAGAATTTTCTAACGCTTGCGATCGCATCCAATTTTTAAACTGAGTCTGGAAGCTATTTAAAGCTGTTCTAGCTGCTGCTAAGTTACTGACAGAAGGAGTTTGAGCTAAGCGATCCAAAGCAGTCTCTAAGTTTTGCGATCGAGTATTAAACTCACTCAGTGCCGTCCCCTTCAACCAAAGCCGCTCGTTTGCCAGCAAGAATTGCCACTCTTGGCGCAAATTAACGTAACGCGCCGCTGCTGTGTGGAAAGGCTGACGATAAGGGACTGGTGCAGTCACTTTGACTTTTGTGCCTTGGGTGTTGTGAAAAACTTGCTGGAGTTCATCGTTGAGGTTTTCTACAGCAAAAAGGGCGTAGCCGCTCCCGGGTAAGTCTCTAACGAGCTGAATTTGGTCGAATGCACCCATAGTTGGTAAGTTCAGCAAGCGAATTCCTGGCAACAGCAAAGCCGAACCGAGTTTGCTAGAGGTAATCCAGGGTTGGGCGAGGCGCTGAAAACGGTAGGAATCTAGAGCATAAGTCATCGGCACGATCAAATCTACATCGCCGCGATTTGCCCAGACTTCCCAGTGTTGCTGTAATTTATGGGTGCGATCGTGTTCTGATAGAGGAAAGACAGCCACAGACATCACCAAGTTAGGGCGCTTTTGCTTCAAGTAGCGGGAAGCTTGAGCGACAAAACTATCGATTTGTTGCGTGCGAAACTGCGTCCATCTTTGCCATAAATCGCGATCGCTTGGTTTAATTGTCGTTGGGTCTACGCCCGTCAGTTGTTGAAACTGCTGCCTGGCGGCAATTCCGTAACCATAAGTCCGGTCGGCGCTGGGGTCTTGGAAAGGATAGCGGATGTAGTCTAGTTGCAAACCATCCACGTTGTAGCGGCTGACAATTTCTTCGTAAAGCCGTAATAAATATTGTCTGGCGGCGGGGTTGGCTGGGTCTAAAAATGGCTTACCTTGACCGGGCGGAAATAAACTCCCGCGATTATCGTAACTCGCCCACTCGGGATGAGCGGCAATGACCGGTCCTGGATAATCTGCGGGTAAATTTATCAGCGTATTATGACGCTTGTTGCCTACGGCAAAAGTCCACACCCAGGCATGTAACTCCATATTGCGATCGTGGGCTAACTTCACCGCTGATGCCAACGGGTCCCAGCCTCTAACTAGTGGGTTGGGTTGAGGTGCAACTTGACTGGGATAGATCGGATAGCCAGCATTAACGGTTTCAAAAAAGATTGTATTGATACCAGCAGCGGCGAGACGGTCAAAAATCTTTGCCAATCCTTGCTCCGAACCCGCACGAATAATACTACCTCGGTCTAGCCACATCGCCCGAATTTCTGGTTGAGCCGCGTACTGTTCGACGGGGTAGTTTTGCCATAGTAGTGCTTGTGCTTTGTGCCATTGCTGACGCGCTCCCGCAAAGTCCTTTTGGGCGATCGCCTGGGGTAAAGTTTTGGCAATTGCTTTCGCCTCTGCCACTGCCCTAGCTGCCGATTCTGGTAACGTACCCACAAAGGAGCCAGTTGTCGCTACAGCGGTTGTTTCAGAGTTAGTTAGCTGTGCCGTTGCATTATCATTCATGCTGCTACTAAAAGCACGAGCTGCTAACTGAGCGCTTTCAAATCTGCCAATCAGATTATCTAACTCTTGTTTAAGCGCAAATGCCTGTACCCCATCTAAACCTGGTGGGGCAATTCGTTCGATCGCCTCATCTGCTGGTAGTTTGTTGTTGGTAATTGGTGATTGGTGATTGGTAATTGGTAATTGGTGATTGGTAATTGGTGAATTCTTCTCTGTCCCTCTGCTCCCTTGTCCCCCTTGTCCCCTTGTCCCCCTTGTCCCCCTTGTCCCCTTGTCCCCCTTGTCCCCCTTGTCCCCTTGTCCCCTTGTCCCCCTTGTCCCCCTTGTCCCCTTGTCCCCTTGCTCCCTGCTCCCTGCCACCGCACTACTACAATTCTGCGGCGCTACCGTAGCCGACTCAGGCAAGGAAATATACTGACTTAAAGACGCTCTCAACCAAGCGCGATCGAAGTCTCCTGGTGATACGTGACTCGAACCCCAACGCCAACCTAAAACCGTGGCGCGATCGCTTTTGACGACTGCGGCTTGATTTATTTGTGACTGCCAAATCGCGATCGGTCTACTATTCACACCAGTAGGAATTACAACTCCTCCCTGCACCAAACCATCATTTCCGGCTGGCTCCAGCCAATCTTTACTATTACCCTGTAAGGTTTGTAAGTTATTGGGAGCATCTAGAGGAAATCCCCAGTACGCGCCTAAAAGCGAACTCAAGAGCTGGCGTACCCCCGGCTGACTCGTACTTCCAACAGCACCACTGGCTATGACTTTACCACCTCGGCTCATCCATGCTTCTAAGGCAAGTGCTTGGTTAAAGTCAATATTCTCTACGTTAGGTAGAAAGATAACAGAGCGATCGCTCAAATCGCTAGCATTTTTGACAGTAGCTAAATCGACGACGCAATAATTGACTCCTGCCGCCTGTATGCGTGAAGAGATTTCCGTCCACTGAGCAGCATTATCATCGCTTTTAACTACAGCTAAAACTGCGGGTTCTTCTGCGGCTGTAGCAGGTAAATAGAAGGCAAGAGGCAAAAGTAGAGACGCTAGTAACGTCTCTATTAAAAAATTCACAGACCTAGCCCTTACCAGGGTTGGTAAGAAAGCAAAAATATCAAAATTTTTAGACATTACTTAATACAAGTATCGATGAGTTCCTCAACTCCCCTGACTGGGAGAATTGGGATATTTAATTTATGAGATAACTCTTCTATTGTCATATCATCCAAAAAACAGTTTTCGCCATACTTCAGCATCACGGCAGGCAGTATGACCGCGTTACCTAAGTCTTTACCACATAACCCTTCTAATAAATCTTGTCCTGTGAGTAATCCGGTGACAGAAATTTTTTGTCCCCAATAGTGACTACACAGAGCTACCATATCTATCCGCAGCCCATTTACTTGATTTAACTGTTGTAAAATTGGTTGAAACGCTTTTTCTACGGCATTACCAACAACCCAGATAAATCGGCGTGATGGCTCGACTTGCAGCGGAAGATGTTTGGCTGCACTAGCAAAATGTTTTAAAAATAGGCGAATTGAACCCACACCGTTATCGATTTGAGGATAATCTTCATAATGAGATTGCGGTGGTAAATCCTCCCCTGCAACCAAAAACCACTCGTCTGCTAACCAGGCAAAGTTAGTGCCTAACTGCTGGCGAAATTTCTGCTGCAAGGCTTTGACTTGGGCTATGACTTCGGCTGCTTTTTCTGGAGTCACTGGAATTAACTCATCTTCATCTGGACGAAACCGTGTCAAGCCTACTGGTACGACAGCAACAGAAGTAACTGCTGGTACTTCCCCAGGATCGCCAAGATAAAATTTTGCTAAATCGAGCAACGTTCTTTCCAGATGTATGCCATCGTTAATCCCAGGACAAACAACAACTTGAGCGTGAATTTGCAGTCTTCGTTCTCGAAACCATTCAATCTGCTCTAAAATTTGAGCGGCTCTAGGATTTTTTAGCAGCCGCACCCTAACTTCAGGTTCGGTAGCGTGAACTGAGACATACAAAGGAGACAGGCGCATTTGTTCGATTCGCTGCCATTCCTTTTGGGTGAGGTTTGTCAGTGTCAGGTATGAGCCGTAAAGAAAGCTAAGGCGATAGTCATCATCCTTTAGGTATAAACTCTGTCGCTTACCTGGAGGTTGCTGGTCGATAAAACAGAACGGACAGCGATTGTTACACTGAATTAACCCATCGAACAGGGCTGTCTCAAACTCTAGTCCTAAATCTTCGTCGTAGTCTTTCTCAATTTCAACCGTATGAGTTTTACCTGCTGCATCTAAGACATCCAGTTGCAGCACTTCATCAGCACACAAAAACTGATAATCGATTAAGTCACGCGGACGAGTATCGTTGATGGATACGATCGCATCTCCTGGTTCAAAGCCAATCTCAGCAGCGATGGAATCTGGTAAAACCTTGGAAATGCGGGCAGGACGAATAGTGATGTCACTCATGACTAGCGAGAGGGCGATCGCCGTTTGGCTATTAGCTACTCTAAAATTGTCGCTTATATGAGGGAGCAGGGGAGAAGAGAGCTGAGGGAGCCCAGGGAGCTGAGGGAGCCCAGGGAGCTGAGGGAGCAAGAACCATCAACCATCAACCATCAACCAACAACTAAACATTAGATAACACTCCAAATCCGATCGCAGCTAGAATCGCTGCACCAAAGATGAGTCGATACCAAACAAAGATCCAGGTATCCTGAGTTTGGAGAAAACGTAACAACCAAGCGATCGCGAAGTAGGAAAAAATGGCAGATGAAACGACTGCGACAATCAAGTTTAGAATTCCCGCGTTCTCTAGTCCGGCTTCTAAAGCATCTTTCAATTCGACCAGACCTGAGATTGCAATGGCAGGAATACTAAGTAAAAATGAAAATCTAGCGGCTTTGGCTCGCTCTAATCCCAGAAATAGTCCGGCTGTCAGTGTAGAACCAGAACGAGATACGCCTGGAAATAAGGCAAGTGTCTGAGCCAGCCCCATTAATATGCCATCTTTAACTGTAGGTTCGTTAAATTTGCGCTTGCGCTTGCCAAAAATCTCTGCCAGCCCTAACAAACAAGCCATGACGATTGAATACACCGCGATCGCTGCTAAGCTGCGTAAGGGCGATTTGTCATAGCCAGGATAAAAGATTTTGATTAGCAAACCAAAAAATACGATGGGAATCGTACCTAAGACAATACCTAATGCCGTGCCAAATTCTCTGGAATCATAATCTGAATTAGCGATCGCCTTAGCGGTTCCGGTGACGATTTGCGCTAAGTCTTTCCAGAAGTACCATAGCACTGCGGCAAGACTACCGAGTTGAATCACGGCAGTATAAGCAACGCCAGGATCTCCCCATCCCAGTACGACTGGCACAACTTTCAAATGCGCCGTACTGCTGATTGGTAAAAACTCTGTCAACCCTTGGATGATTCCTAAACCGAAGGATTGCCACAAATTCATTCCAGATCCCTCTACGGCTATATTGGGCTGCACGCCGAGAACCTTAATAGGTACAGCAATTACTGCTGCACAAGCAGCTACACCTACCATCAGAAGTTTAAGCATTTGACGTTTTAATAAAGCCATAGAAATTTAAGGGCTAAGGGGTAGGAGGACAAGGTAGACAAGGGAGACAAGGGGGAACAAGGAAGCAATTCTGGTTCCACCAGCCACCAGCCACTAGTCGCTGTCAACCGTTAACTGTCAACCAACAAACTATACTTTTTCTCGCTACAGCATACCCGCAAACCGCAAATGAGGGGAGGGGTAACTAGAACTTAGAGCGATCGCGTCCACGCTAAATCCAAGATGGTATTTTAACTTGCGGCTTACTCAAAATCAGAGCAAAAAAATCAAGTTGTGAATTTTCTCCGACTTATGGGAGTACTCTAAATACAACTATTTCTCAGTAAATTATTGCAGGTGCTTAGGTTATTGCCAGTTTGCTCTCCTGACTCGTCAAATTGCTAAAACTATTTCTCACTTATATACTTATATATTGATCAGCCAATTCAGAAAGAGACTATTCGCAAAATGGTTACTTACCTAAATAAAACTCAACGAACTGATACTGTTGCAGGTTCTAAAGCGGCTACTAACTTCACGTCAAATTCTGTTTCAAATAACGCCTTTTTATAATCCAAACTCCACAATTCTAAAGCACAATCATCATTAGGTTGAGACGGAGTTAGATACAAGTAAAATTCTTTTGAATCCGCATGGCGATCGCAGCGCACGCGCTTCACTGCACCAATTTGACGGCGATCTAAAGCCACGGCTAACCGGAGAAAAGCGCTTAAATGATTGATAATTTGCCGATCGCGTTTGCTGGGTAAACTGCGATAGGAATCATGCTTTTTCTTAGGGTTACTTTTCCGGTGATAGCGGGCAATATTGGCAATAATTTCAATTTCTGTTTCGGTGTATCCTAATAATTCACCGTGTCGAATCAAGTAGTATGAATGTTTATGATGGGCAGAATGACTAATAAAGTGTCCGCAATTGTGTAACATTGCCGCTGCCCACAGCAATTCTTGTTCTTCTAAACCCCATTGGTGTAAAATTTCCTGGGTTTGGTTAAACAAACTCATGGCAAAAGAAGCCACGCGATCGCTATGTTCTAAATTTACTTGGTATTTCTGCGCTGTTTTAATCACGCTCCGTTGCCGGATCGAACTTTGATAGCGCAAACGATCTTCAATTAAACCGTGAGTCAGCATCCAGTCTACAATGATGCCTTCTCGCAGCGATCGCTCGCACACTACCAATGTCTCAGCTTCTAGCAGCGTCATCGCCTCTTGTAAAATTGTCGCCCCTGCTAATATAATCTCCGAACGGCGATCGTTCATCCCTGGAATTGCTGCCCGTTCGCTGTAATTTAGCTTCCGCAGGCGATCGACTAATTGCCGCAATTCCCTCAGACTAAATTCATACCCAGTCAAGGGAGACGGTACTGTACCCGTTTTTTCTCTAGCAATAATTGTTGCTACCGTTTCAATCGTGCCAGAAGTTCCCACTAAGCGGAAAATTTCCCCTGGCTGTAAGTGTGCGTGCAAGTCTTCCGCCGCACGTTCTAACATTCCCTGCACGTAGGCTTGAAGATATTGATATTCGCTGTTAGTAATCGGATCTGTAGTGATGAATTCCGAGGTAAGTCTGACAGCTCCAATTTTGTTACTGCTGAGAGAACGTGGTTCGTGGCTATCTCCCAAAATGATTTCTGTTGAACCACCACCAATGTCGATAATGGCATGGGGTTGGTTGTTAAATTCCATTCCCGATAGTACGCCGAGATAAATGCGACGTGCTTCTTCATACCCAGAAATTAAGTCAACATTTAAGCCGATTTCTTCTTTGACTTGATGTAAAAACTCGCGTCCGTTGGGTGCTTCGCGGACAGCGCTCGTCGCTACAGCAATAATAGAATGAGCGTTGCAGCTCTTGGCAATGTCTTGAAAACGGCGTAACGTAGAGATCGCCCTTGCCATCACCTCTGGTTTCAATTCTCCCGTTTCTGGGTTGCGATCGCCTAACCTGACAGTTTCTTTTTCTCTAGTAATGATGGTAAAAGCTGGCAGTTTCGGCTCTATACTGACTACTACCATATGCAGAGAGTTTGTCCCCATGTCGATCGCCGCGAGGATCTGTGCTTGCTCTACAATTTGAGCGGGAATACTCTGCCAGCTAGTGAAAACAGAATCAACCATCTAGATTTACTGGTAATTAACGGCAAGGACTGAACGGCAATTATTGAGATGAAGTTATTGAGTTTTTTCTACCCAAACTTCACGCTATTCTAATTAGGGAAAAAGATACGAACCATTACATCTGCCTATAGTTACCATTTTTCCATGAATACGATCGCACCACAACAGAGTTCCGAACCAACCTGGTTGAAAATTATCCGGCTGTTACGTTGGGATAAGCCAGAAGGACGTTTAATTTTAATGATTCCCGCTCTGTGGGCGGTGTTTTTAGCAGCTAGAGCGACTCCACCCTTACTACTAGTAGGAGTCATTGTCTTAGGTACTTTTGCCACCAGTGCTGCTGGGTGTGTAGCGAACGATCTTTGGGATCGAGATATCGATCCGCAAGTGGAAAGGACTCGCAATCGTCCTCTTGCTTCCCGCGCTTTATCTATCCGAGTAGGAATTGTAGTTGGTTTAATTGCTTTAGTTTGTGCTTTTATTTTGTCTTTATATTTAAACCAATTATCCTTTTGGCTGTGTGTCGCCGCCGTACCCGTTATTTTGCTTTATCCAGGGGCAAAGCGAGTGTTCCCCGTCCCTCAGTTGGTGTTATCTATTGCCTGGGGTTTTGGCGTATTAATTAGCTGGAGTGCTGTTACGGGAAGTTTAGATAAGGCAACTTGGTTGCTATGGGGTGCAACTTTATGCTGGACGCTAGGATTTGATACAGTTTATGCCATGAGCGATCGCGAGGATGACAAGCGCATTGGCGTGAATTCCAGCGCTTTATTTTTCGGTAAATACGCCCCAGAAGCGATCGCAGTTTTCTTTGCTGGTACTGTGTTTTTACTCGGTTGGCTAGGTGTCGTCATGCACCTACGTCTAGGTTTTTGGATTACTTTAGTCTTGGCTGCATCTGGCTGGATTTGGCAGTACACTCGGTTGCGCGAGCCGCAGTTACCAAATCCTGCTTACGGAGAAATGTTTCGTCAGAATGTTTGGTTGGGTTTTCTGTTATTAGGGGGAATGATTGCCGGAATTTTGATTTGATCGCCCACGTGCAACCGCTCTACTGCCCCCTTTTTAAGGGGGTTGGGGATCGCAGTACTACGCCACTTACGAAAGATCCCCCTAGCCCCCTTGAAAAAGGGAGGAACAAAAAATTATTGACTTGTGGTGAAAGTGACATCTTCATAAAGTGCTTCTAAGGTTGACTCAAAACCAATACTATCGAGCCGAAATGTTGTCTGCTGTGGCGTGTAAGACTGCAATACCCATAACCCTTGCTCGTTACGTCGGAAGCACTCAACTCGCTGCCGTTTGGTGTTAATTAATACGTATTCGCGTAGGCTTTCTAGTTCCTGATAATCAACAAATTTGTCACCGCGATCGAAGGCTTCAGTAGAATCGGACAAGACTTCGACAATCAGACTAGGAAAACACTTGTAAGTAGAGGTTTCGCGATCGCGCGGATCGCAAGTCACCATGACATCGGGATAGTAGAATCGATTCAGCGATTCAATCCGTGCTTTCATGTCAGCAATATAGACACGGCAATTGGAACCTCGAACATGGCTACGGAGCAGCGCAAATAGGTTTCCGGCAATGGTAACGTGGGGATCGCTTGCCCCAGCCATAGCGAAGACTTGCCCATCAATGTATTCGTGCTTGATGTTGCTCGCATCCTCCAGTTGGAGGTATTCTTCGGGGGTGAGGTAGGACTGTTGAGGGGAAGCAATCATAGCTAGAATCTTAAGGATGGAATCGTGTCATTCGCAAGCAGTTTGCCTTGGTATTTTAAGATTCTACGTCAGCTTTGGAGTGCTAGGACGTGGAAATAGAATTGCTTACTTGGGTGGAGCTGTTTTGATTTAGTTATGCTGCGATCGCAATAGCTTAAATTGAAGTTAAAATATCCGCGATCGCTTTTACCGAAATAACATAAGGGGATGAATTTGTGACGCTATTTGATGAAATGTCACAGAAAAACTACAGATAAATTTTAATATCTTCATCCTGTTTTTAAAAGTGATTCAGAGATATTTAATGTATTGAATGAGCGTCTAGAATTAAGGCATCTAAATGAGTGCTGAGTATTCTTCCTAAGACACTTTATGGTAGACACCTATGATTTATTGACTCAGTGGGCATCTGAGGGTAATGAGGTCGTTGACTCTTATCTTGATTTGACATCTCAGTTTTTACTAGAAAAACCATCTATTGATCCAAGAACTCAGTGGATACTTCGCTATTTGACTGTAAGTTGCAATCAAACCACTAACAGTACATTTCTACTTATTGCCAATGCTCAACTTTGGGATGCTGAAATTCTGTTACGTTCAGTAATCGAAGGAACCATTAAGTACATTTACTTGTGTTTAGGAGATGAGAACGACTACATATCTAAGTCAGAGGAATACTTGTTACATCTCCCTAACATAGGCGAGATCAAGCACCAACAAAGAATACGCTCATTCCTCCAGAATGTAGATAATCCGACATCAGATGAATACGCAATACTTAGAGAAACCTTGATTGAAGAGGCTGAGTTAGCTGAACTTTACAATAACTATCCTCGCGAAAATAGAAAACAGCTTGAGCAGAGATGGGCGTTTAACGAAATTGCCAACATCTTAACTAGAGATGATATTGGTCTTAAAAACTTTGATGCTCTTCGATACCTATTGTCTTACACTTATGGCATTGGAAGCCATCTAGCCCACCAAGATGCTACAGGGTTAAAGCTTATCCACAATAGATTACAGAAAACTTTTGAAGATGCAAGATCAGATGAATTAGCACATGCGTCTCGCCAGATAAATGATCTGCTAATGATGGCTTTTTTTCGCTCAGCTATGACATACCATTTACATCATGCGGATATCAAGCCGATTATGAATTTATTTGAGTCTCATCAGCAGTTTATTAATACGATGGCGAAGGTGCGGAAAGATTGGTGGAAGAAATATACAGAGCAGTCGTGAACTGCTGTATGCGCTGACAATCCTATATAGCTAAGGCTTAAAGCCGTCTAACAACGCCCATGCACACCGACCGCCGAGAGTTGATTGGCTATGAGGCAGAGGTTATCTGCGGCGAGTGATGGGCACCGTTCAGCCCCAAGTCCTCGGTGGGTGGTAACAGCAACTTAAAGCTTATCTGTTAGCATCTTGAGCCAAGATAGCGGGACAATATTTTGAAGTTTATGGTAGTGTAACCGTCACTAAATATATCGAACCTGATTTTGCATCTCGTCCGAGGTAATTTGATTGAGAATGGCGAGTAATCTTTGTGCGATCTCTTGCGGAGAACGGCGAACTGCAAAAATTACTCCGTAGTGTGTCTGTCCCAAATCAAAATATTTCTGTATGAGTTCCTCAAAATCAGTTCTGTTGTGAGTAACCAGAGTTCTTGCTTGACTTATAGCATAGGCAAGCTGCTCTGCATCAGTTGCGTGAAGTTGCCCGGCATCTCGTGTAGTAATGACATCAAAGCCTCTTGCATGAAGCAAGTCAGCTACCAATACATTAACATCTTCATCCAAATACAGACAAATAAATATGCGACTCACAAATCTATAACTAATGGATCGATCAATTCGTCAGGAATGCGGTTTTTTTCAATATATTGATTAATTTCGTCTTGATGGTCGCTGTAGTAAGTTAATGCTCCAAAGATTTGCCCCAATGTTAGGTGCGGCATCCCTTTGGGAATTTCCTCTGGTGCAATACCCATGCGCCAAGTTTCAACGATTGCTCTGACGGGTGTACGAGTTCCTCGGATGATAGGTTCTCCATGTAGAATCTCATCATCTCGAACAACATAAAGATATTCCGTTGCTTGAACCATGCTAACCTCTTAAGTCGGCTATTGTTTGATTGTATCGTTTAGATCAATTGTCTCAGTGCATCAGACGGTATCACAACCCCAATGCTCGATCGCCGAAAAGTTGCCTTTCACAACCTTTTATTCTTACTTTCCTGCCAAGAACCACCCAAACCTTGTAAGACTCCCCTGCCAATTAAACCAATTGTTTTTCCTACAACTTGGGTCAAAACAAAAATCACTCCTTTACCTACAAACGATACTACTGCTTGTAGGCGAGGTGCGATCGCATCTCGTAATTCGAGAGCTAAAGTTACGATTAAAGGAATTCCTGAAAGTTGTGTTAGTTCGCGATCGCGAGGCGCGTAAATTGATACTTTAGCAATTCCACGCGGGGCTAGCAATAACAATTCATAGCGGCTTTCAAAAACCTGGCGAGGTTCTTCAAAATATGTTCTAGCCCGATATTTCCACGATAAATTATTCCTGAATCGCTCTATCTCCCTTGTGGAAATTAAACGGCGATCGTAATAACTTTGTTTGATAATTTCTAGTTCGGCAAATTGATTCAAAAGTGGCTGTACGACAGCATTTGCAACTTGAATTATCAAATTCTGTAGAATTATTTCCGCTCTTTCCTTCGCCTCCAAACTTTCAGCCGCAAAGGAAGTATTATCGATAACTAAAGGTGTAGCAAATAGTAGATAGGAAAATAAATCGCTGACGAGAGGAATTTTATCTAAAATTGCTGTTTGTACGACAATTTCAGCTTGTAACAAACTATTGACAAAATCTACAGTAATTCCCCCACTAACAAAGTAGAGTATCTACCAAAAAAATCTATAGTTGTTGCTTGCCACAAATCTCGTAAAATAGTGGCTTGCATTACCGGAAGGCGATCGCTCTGGACTTGAGAAAAGCGTAAATCTGCTAAGATATCCTCTATTTTCTGAAGAATTAAGTGCAATAGTTCTCGTTTCTTATCTTCTCGAAAAATGTCAATTTCTAAGGGAATAGAAGTCAAATTCTCTAGACTAAATTCTAATCTTTCCCGCGTTGAAGTAAATATTGTTGTTGGTTGTTGGGGAGCCGGGAGTCGGGAGTCGGGAGGAGTGAGGAGCGAGGAGCGAGGAGCGAGGAGTAAGTTTTCTGTCTGTCTCCCTTGTCTCCCTTGTCTTCCTTGTCCTTCCTCATTCCCTACCGCTAACAACCGATCGACAACCCACCGCGCTGCTAATAATTCTCGCCTTTGTCCTGCCAACATAGCGCGATCGAGTGTAGGGAGTCCAGGTTCTTGCAGCCTTGCTGTGACTTGCGCCAAATTACCGTTTATTTGTTGCAAACCCGATTGGCGCAGACGATCGCGGGTTCCGATGAAAAACCATTGGAAGGGCGGGTTTGTCTGTATTGTCGATCGGCTTCCAGACACATCTGATAAACCCACCCCTACAATTTTCGACTCCCAATAAGATCGCCCTGCTACCAATTCTCGAATTATATGAATTATTTCCTCTGCGGCAATTCCTTTATGGCAAAATCCCTCTACACCCGCTTGTCTTGCTGCGGCGAGTTGACTGGGTTCGGGGTGGCAAGTCAGTATGAGGATCGGCAGGTTGGGATATTGAGTTTTGATTTGCTGACATAGTTGCCATCCCATGACAGAGGAATCAGACAATCTCAGCTCGACGATCGCTGCATCTATTCCTATTGCTGATACATTCTGCAAGCCAGCCTGACTATCGGCTGCTTCTGCTGCTACTCGTATATGTGGATCTTGCTCTAAAACGACCCTCAAACCCGTGCGGTAGATAGAGTCTGGATCGATTATTAGTAGGTTAATAGGGCGATCGCTCATCATGCGTTATTTGGCTGCTTCCATGCAGAGCGTACCGCAAATTGTTGTTTTTTGTTACTGCCTGTAGCCGTAAAAATTAATGCTATAGTCAGTAATTTTTACACCTGTCCTGGCTTCAACCTCCCGCAGCAAGCTTTCTGGCAATTCCACCTCAACATCAAGAATTTGAGCGGTATCCAGACAGTTGATGTGGCTGTGGGAGTCGCTGATATTACCGTACAGGCGACCGTCAGCACGCTCGATGCATTCTATAATACCCTGGGATGACAGCGCTTCTAAGTTTTGGTACACCGAGGTGTGTCCGATGTCTTTACCTTGCTGGTTGAGGCGATCGTAAATTTCTCTTGCCGATAAGTGTTCTTTAGCCTGCCATAGTAACTCTAGTATAAAACGACGCTGGCGGCTGACGCGCATACCTAAGTGCTGACACCGTTCTAAAGCATCTTCTAGAGATCGAATTGGTTTTACTGCTGCCGCTTCTTGTTGCATATCCGCATCTTTGAGCTAAATTTATGTAGCTTAACTACCCATGTCAATGAGTGATGATTTTATCTTCTATTTAGTTTCAAACACTGAGTCTGCTTTGAATTTGTACTAAGAGCTTCAGGTTAATACGTTTAATCCCATACCGTTGCTAATGACGTTTCACTTTTGTTTGTAAAAATTACAACCCGCATAAAACTGTACGAGGCTTAACAATTAACTGTCGAGTTCTTAGTTACTTATATGAACTCATTACAAGTTTAATCTATTTTGGATGTAAACGTCTATCAGTTATCAGTGACTAGTGGCTGGTGGCTAGTGGCTAGACAAGAATCTAGTTCCGCAGCGCCAAAGCGCCACTTCTCAACAACCAACAACAAATGACCAATGACCCATGACCCATGACCCATGACACTATTTAGCAGTATTGAGTTCGTCGAGCATAGACCAGACTTGTTGCATCAGTGCGTCCAATCCTTGACGGGTGACAGCTGAGATTGTTAAGACTTGCATTCCAGTCCGATCTTCTAACTGTTGAACGATCGCCTTTACCGTGGCTTCATCTACTGCATCGACTTTATTGAGAGCTAAGATTTGGGGACGTTCTGCTAGTCCGCGATCGTAAGCAATTAATTCTTGCTGGATAATTTGGTAGTCAGACAAAGGCTGTTCGCTACTAACGTCAACTAAATGGAGTAACAACCGAGTGCGTTCGATGTGACGTAAAAATTCGTGTCCTAACCCAGCTCCTTCATGCGCTCCCTCAATTAACCCAGGAATATCAGCAAATACAGTTCCGTCACCCGTTGGCTTGCGGACGACTCCTAAATTCGGTACTAGGGTGGTGAAAGGATAGTCGGCGATTTTCGGTTTAGCAGCAGATAAAGCAGAAATGAGAGTTGATTTTCCGGCATTAGGTAGTCCAATAATGCCAACTTCTGCCAACAGTTTTAACTCTAAGCGCAATAGTTTGTGTTCTCCAGGCAATCCTGGTAGAGCATACTCTGGAGCGCGGTTGCGGTTACTTAAGAAATATTTATTACCCAGTCCTCCCTTACCACCTTCAGCCACACACAAAACTTGACCGGAAAGGACGAGATCGCCGATAATTTCTCCAGTTTCCCGATCGTAGACAACCGTACCGCAGGGCACCTCAAGATATAGGTCTTCGCCTGCGCCTCCCGTGCAGTTATTCGGTCCACCACGTTCGCCATTTTTGGCTTTAAAACTGCGGGCGTACTGAAAATCTAGCAAAGTTTGCAGATTTTCCATTGCTACTAAGAACACAGAACCGCCTTTACCACCATTTCCGCCAGCAGGTCCGCCAGCAGGTACGTACTTTTCTCGGCGGAAGGCGACGATTCCATCGCCACCTTTACCAGCTAGCACTTCAATTTCCGCGCGATCGATAAATTGCATGATTGGTTATTTGTCATTGGTCATTTGTCATTTGTCGCATCTATGACTAATGACTCTTAAATATATTCTGAAACATCTTCGCCACAGTCATCTGCCAAGTAAGACAAGGCACGGAAGCGCAAGCCTACTAGTTGTTCGTATAGTGGGTTGAGCTTGCATAAAGGGGGAATGTGGACGACTTTATGACCGAAGAGTTTGATATCTCGTTCAAAAGGACATTGGGGAGGTATCATTTTACATAAAAAATGGGCAACTTTGGGATCGTGGATTTCTAACCCATCGAGCCAGTCGCGCACGGGGTGGAGTACATCTATATGAGGATGAGAACCTAACTCATCTTGCGGGCGATCGCCGCGATCGCATAGAGTATGACGCAGGGAGACAAGTACGTTATCTTGTAGACCGAGGGCGTGGCAGAACTGATGTAACAGATCGTCTTCGGGGGTAGAGTATGTACCATCGGCGATCGCCACCATGACAGCTGTGCGTAAAAAGTTTTCTGCCATGTTCTGGTTTTGTCCCAGCGCCGCAGCAAGTTCCTCTACTGTAATTGGTGTCATGGCACTTAGTTTGTCTGTGGGTTTTAATTCTCCTAGTGCCAGAGTCGGAATGAGTTCTCGTTCGTGTGCCTCAAAATCACCATCTGCCCAGGCTACTGCCAGTAAACCGCGCAGCCAAGCTTCAATTTGCTCTTGCGTATTTGGAGAAATTGCCAGATTTGTCATAAAGTTTCTACCTACAGATTTGCCAAAACATGCCGAAACAATATTAGCGTTAGCGAGAGCCTCGCTAGCGTAAACTAGTAAACCGAATTAATTGCCACAAGGATTGTTGCGTGACTTTATCAGAATTCGGATTGTTCTTAATTTCGATCCTAGCGAGTGTAGCTGGGCAATGGTTACTCAAAACAGGCGCATTAAAGTTAGGAAAAGTTAATGCCACTAATATGGTTAGCCATTTACTCGGAATCCTCAGCACTCCAGAACTGCTAGTAGGATTGGCTTGCTATGGCATGGGAGCATTCTTCTACATTCTGGTATTGACGAGAGTAAACCTAAGTGTTGCTGGTCCCGCTGCTTCCCTGTCCTATGTTTTCTCAGTCATATTGGGTTATTTTGTCTTTCGAGAGTCAATTCCTTTAAATCAAATCATTGCTTTAGGATTTATCGTTGCTGGAGTCATACTATTGGTATGGCGAAAGTAGAGACTGAGGGATTCGGAATTGAGAATTCGGAATTATTAACCTCTTGTCTTTCGTTTCATGTCTGCGATCGCGCATTGCTCTGCTGTACGGAAAGGTTGTAACCACAGAATTCTTGGCGATCGCACGGAGAGCTGCAAAATACTCGTCCCTATAAATCCTGACAACTGATAACTTCGTACAGACGTTACATGTAACGTCTGTACGCTGACAACTGAATCACCGATCTCTGCTGCCAAATTAAAACAATATAAATTTCGTTGTGCAGTTAGGCAAGAGCAACTTAATATCCTTACGGGGGATTGTGCGTATAAATAAAATTAGGCTAAATTCGATCGCATGTTTTATTGTAGAAGTGTAGGCTAGCTAATGTTGACACAAGCTTGGAATTCAACTGCTGATAGCGCAGTCGCATTATTACTACACTATATTTTCGACCTGGGTGGTCATAATGCTCGCGAATTAGTCGAACGCTGGCTGAGATTTTATCCGGCAAACTGGGTGCGCTTGGCAGCAATCGAAGCTCTTTACCAAGGTCGTTACAAGGCAGTCTCCGTCGAGCAAATCTTAAGTATCTGGCAGCGGCGAGGTCAGATTCAACCTCATTTCAATTGCGAGTTTGAGCGACTTGTCTGCGGCAACATTCAACCGCGCTTGAGCGCCCAGCCAAGCTACCCGCTATTACCCGAAGTTCATTATCGTCCAATCGCGATCGCACCTGTTACACCACTGAATCGTGGCGATCGCCGAACCAGTGAAGCGAGAACGGATACCACTTCTACTCAACCCAGGCAACTGAATGATGTTGCTCGTCACCTTCATAAAATTAGAGCTAACGCCAGTCATAAACGATCGGCTGCGGTTGCAGTCGTAGAGATTGCTCCTAATGCTACTCCTGCAACTGCTGAAAAACGTCAGGGATCGGAGCGAGAGAGTCAGCGCGATCGCCACGAATCCGATCTAAAGCGCCATCATCCTTTACCAAGTAGTGCTTCACCTAAATCGAGCGGTAGTTTCCACCAGCCACCAATTCGTCAATTTAACCCAGGAACTACAAAAGCTTCTGATTTTTGTACTAAACTCAAAGCAATTTCTCAGTATCACTAATAGCAGGGAGCAGGGAGCAGAGAAAGAAATATGGCTCCTAAGTTCTGACTTGGAGACTTCTCTCCCCTCTTCTTTGTCTCCCTCAGCTCTCTTTCCCGTTCCCTCAAAAATTAGCTTGCATTAAAAGCTTCTACTGCTTGTGCAGATGGCTGCACTCCGCCCATGCGAATTTCAGAGGTAAAGGAAGCCATGCTGAAGCCACCAAACCGCTTTAAGACGCTAACTCGCATCCGTAAATTAGGGCTAGCAAACCACAGTCTCTCTTCGGAAAACATGGTTTCGTACTCAGTAATTAGAGTCAGTGCTTTATCGCCGCCCATCATGTAACGTCCGGCAACAGGGGCTTTTTCAGCATAACCCATTTCCCGTAACAGCTTACCTTGGTTGGGATTGTCGGCATCAGGGACAGAAACCAGCACGGTAGAGCCAGTGTGTTTTTCTTCATCCCATTCCATCGTTCCATTCCAGCTGACTCGCGCCCCGCACGTTGCCAAGCCAGGTTCGATTCCATATTGTTCGCAAAGTTTCATGACCTCTGGGCAATCCAACGCCAGCGTTTCAATTACAATATCCGATTTGCCATCCTCAGCTTGTTTAAAGGCAAGGTGGTGACTGGTGCGATGGGAAAACCATTTACCAGCACTCAGCTCAAAAAACTCTTGAATATTCATGCAGCTACAATCCTAAAGCAACAGTTCTTAAAATTTCTCTTAATTTAGACTAACAAGAATAGGGTATGGGGTTTGGGGTAAGTTGATTCGGAATTCGGAATTCCGAATTCCGAATTCCGAATTCCCTAGTTTTCGCCCAAGCGTTGCAGTGAAATTCTGGCGGCTTCAGCGACTTGAAAATGATTGTCTTTTTCCATGTATTTAAGGGCGGAAACACTTTTAGGACTGGGAAGGTTGCCTAATGCTTCTGCTAGACGCTGTCTTACCAGCCAATCTTCCGCTTGAGCAAAGCGAAGAATTGGCTCGATCGCTTCTAAGTCTCTAATTTCGCCAATTGCCGCGATCGCTGCCTGTTGTATGACTATTTCATCACTATCTAAAGCTTGTAGCAAGACTTGCCGAGCGCGATGATCTTTGAGGTTGCCCAGCGATACTGCTGCACTAAAGCGGACTAGCCATTCTGTATCTTCATAGAAAGCCCGAATTAATGGTTCAACTCCACGCGGGTCGCCCAAATACCCTAACGCGCCAGCGGCATCAGCGCGAATGCCGTAGTCTGCGTCGGTTTCTAGCAAGCGCACTAAAATTGGATAGCATTCGTCTGTATGCTTTATACCTAGAGCAAATACAGCCATCGAGCGAATTTGCAAAATCTCATCATCGAGGACTTTTTTAATCAAAGGTACGGCTTCAACAGCTGGGACGTGACGCAGCTGGGCTAAAGCCACCATGCGATCGCGACTATTGGGGCTGTCTAGCTGAGCAGAAATTTCCTCTGTGCTAGGATGAGCCATGAATTTAGAACCACCTTTTACAATCTTCTCTAGTCTAGAATTATCATTCTTTGAGCCTATAAATAAATTCTTCCAATAGAAGTAATTGAAATGGTAATTGGTAATAGGTAGTTGGCTCGACCTTGGTTTGTCTTTGCGCCTCTGCGTCTTTGCGCGACATAAAAAAATCAATTACTAAAACCAGTCAAATTCCCCTATAAAAAGCTATCCGCTCTTACTAGGGATCTTGCGATCGAAGTAAGAGCGGTCTAGTTGGGTCTTCAGATTGAAACCTGACTGCCGGAAGGAACTCCAAACCAGCCTGGGTCTTTGAGTTATCTCAGTCTCAAAAAGACTAAGGCTAACTTTAGAGAACGGCTCCGGCGCGCAGCCGGCTAGCTTCAACCTGATGACCCATGCATTTACTACTTTCTATCATGGGCATCACCTCCTTGTTGCCTAAGCGGTCTTAGTCTCAAGAGGTCAGAGCGTTTAGCCCTGCCGTCGTTTGCTTTACTTACGATAACACACGATTTGCGTTTTGCGTGAAATCCAGTTATCAGTTGTCAGTTGTCGTAGGGGAGGACAGTTGTGTGCGGGGGTATCCCCCGTTGAGCAAACTGTCCGTGCGGGTGCGCGCCAGCAGATTCACGGGCTTTAGCCATAATCTTTGGTCAAAACCCGCCCGTACAGTTGTCAGTTATCGTCAACTGTCTTCATGGAGTGTAGCGCAGCGTTTACCGTCAACTATTCACCTTCTTCATAATTTAGCGATCGCCAAAACAAGATTTGATTAAGCAGAGCAATTTATGATACTTTTCATTATCCGTAGGGGAATGCTTTCAGCAGAATCGAAGCACGACTTATTGATTATGCTGGCAGCAAAACCCAAGCCTAAACTTTCTACCCTTCTATTTTTTATTGCCTTCAGCTTGGCTGTACCAGCATTTTTTAATCTCAAAGTTTGTCTTCCTCCAGCAATGTTTTGCTTTCTGCTAGGAAGCTTAGTAGAGGGAGTCGAAGTTGTAGCAGACAAGAATCAGAAGCATCGAGATAAAAGATTCAAAGCGTAGTCGATCTCATCAAAATGCAAAGCACAAAAAAGCCTCCACTAAGTTGTGGAGGCTATAGTTTATAAAAGGAAGAAAGTCAACATCCTATCGCAACCCATAGATTGCTGAGCATCAAGTCGAGAGGTTCGTAAAAACTTCTCTTGACAGATTAGAGTGCGTTACCGCGAGGTAGTACTTCCTCAGGGAACTCGAAGTTTTCGTGGGGTTGGTCTTGAGGAGCCATCCAAGCACGGATGCCCTCGTTAAGCAGAATGTTCTTGGTGTAGAAAGTCTCGAACTCGGGGTCTTCTGCTGCCCGCAGCTCTTGAGAGACGAAGTCATATGCCCGCAGGTTCACTGCCAAACCGACGACTCCCACTGCACTCATCCACAGTCCAGTTACAGGCACGAACAACATGAAAAAGTGCAACCAGCGCTTGTTGGAAAAGGCAATCCCGAAAATCTGCGACCAGAAACGGTTTGCCGTCACCATCGAATAGGTCTCTTCCGATTGAGTCGGGTTGAAAGCGGGGAAGGTGTTGGAGCTATCGCCGTCTTCAAACAGGGTGTTTTCCACCGTCGCCCCGTGAATCGCGCACAACAGCGCTCCACCTAGTACTCCCGCTACTCCCATCATGTGGAACGGGTTGAGCGTCCAGTTATGGAACCCTTGGAAGAACAGCAAGAAGCGGAAAATTGCCGCGACTCCAAACGAAGGCGCAAAAAACCAGCCGGACTGTCCTAAGGGGTAGAGCAAGAAGACGCTGACAAACACCGCAATTGGACCAGTGAATGCTAATGCGTTGTATGGTCTGATGCCGACCAAGCGAGCAATTTCTAACTGCCGCAGGCAGAATCCAATCAGCGCAAATGCTCCGTGTAAGGCGACAAATGCCCACAAGCCCCCGAGTTGACACCAGCGTGTGAAGTCCCAGTTCGCTTCTGGTCCCCACAAGAACAGCAATGAGTGTCCCATGCTGTTGGCTGGGGTCGATACGGCTACGGTTAAGAAGTTGGCTCCTTCTAGGTAGCTGCTGGCAATCCCGTGGGTGTACCACGAGGTGACGAATGTGGTTCCGGTCAGCCATCCACCTAGTGCTAGGTAGGCGCAGGGGAATAATAATAGCCCCGACCAGCCGACGAATACAAATCTATCGCGCTTGAGCCAGTCGTCGAGAACGTCAAACCATCCTCTTTGACTCGGTGCGCGTCCTACTGCGATTGTCATGAGGACAAATCTCCAAATCTTCTTATGATTACTTTTTCGCGAGCTTTACGCCCAACTTTAAAAGCGTTTACTTTCACGTTAGGCAGAAAGTAGACCGAGTTGTAAACTCACTTTACGAATCTTAACTCACTCTAATTATTATTTGTACAACTGACTGGTAAATTGCAACAACCCAATTGAATGAATTCGATCGCGAGATTGCCGGTCTTTTCCTGTCTCTAGCAAGATGGAACGCCTATTTAACCCCGTCTAAGGGCGTATCATTTGGAAAACATGATTGGATAATTTTATTAATTTTCTTCAACTTATAAGTTTTTCCTTGCTTCAGTTGCCGCAGCTGTCACACTTAGATCTTCCATTTCTGAGAAACGTTTGGTTGAAGTCATACCATCCACCTCAGCATCTGCATCGACATCATCAGCAAAAGGATTGTGGAAGAAAGACCCCGTTTGGGGTGGTAGAGTTGGATCGAGAACAATTTCTGCCAAACTTTTTGCGACTCCAGTTAGGGGAATGGCGAGAATCACACCTAAAAATCCGCCTAATTGCGCCCCCAGTAATAGAGAGATGAAAATAGCCACGGGCGATAAACCCGTCAGATTGCCCATAATCCGAGGTGCAACTAAATTATCTTTGATTTGTTGCAGGGCAACTGCGATCGCCAAAACCTGAAGCGCAAGCCACCAGTCGATAAAAGCAACCACGATCGCGACCGTACCAATACCTAAAGTCGCACCGATAAAAGGAATAACTTCTGTTAAGCCAATAAAAACGGCGAATAAGAGGAAAAACGGCACTCGCAGTGTTGAAAAAGCGATGGTGAGCGTGACAGCCATAAATAACCCTAGCAAAAGCTGTCCTGAGACAAAGCGCTGGAGATTGCGTTGCAAGGCAGCAGTTAAGCCAGAGCGAATTTGAGGCGAGAGGATACTCGTCAAACTATTCCACACCCGTTCCCCATCAATCAGCATGTAGAAGGAGAGGACTAAAATTAGAATTGCGTCCAAAAACCAATTAAACGTACCGATCGCCAAGCCTAGACTTTTAACTGCGATCGCTTCAGCCTGGGTTTGCAGCCGATCCAATAACAGCGATACAAGCAACTGGACATCAAAGGGTAAGTTATACTGAGCGCTCCAGGCTTGAAAAGTATTTAATTGTTCCTGAGCCGAATCGACAATGGTTGGTAAGTTATTCACCAACTGCCGCGCTTGGTTAAATACAAGCGGTACTACAGTCAACGCGACAATCGCAAAGACAAATCCCGCTCCCAAGTAGACGAGTCCAGCTGCTAACGTGCGGGGTAAAAAAGTTTGCAATCCAGCTACGGCATAGTTAAGCAAAAAGGCAATTAGAGCGGCGCTAATGACAATACTTAATAATTCGCCCACATAACCCAAGGCTCGAAGCGTCACCGACACTGAAACCAAGATTAGCAGCCAAGTGATCAGAAATTGTTGAATCGGTAAAAAGGCGCGGTTCATCGTTAGTGAGTGGTGAGTGGCTAGTGGCTAGTGGCTAGTAGTAGATAGGGTGTGGGGTGTGGGGTGTGCGTGGTGAGTCAATTCTCTCCCTCAGCTCCCTCAGCTCCCCCAACTCCCTCAGCTCTCTTTCCCCTGCTCCCTTTAAAATGTAATGTCTCTGCGGGATTTAAAGCATCTTCTGACACGGGGAGGAAAAGATCGAAAAGATTTTTCAAACAACTCGCGATCGGAACGGCTGTGATTAAACCCAGTAATCCCCCAATTTTAGTCCCTACTGCCAAAGCTATTAGCACTCCTATCGGGCTTAAGCCTGTAAAACTACCCAGTAACCGAGGAGCGATCGCTTGATCGATAATTTGGTCAACTACTACAGCTACCGCTAATGTTTTGGCTCCCAGCCAGAAATCATGTACGGCGACTAACAGTCCAACGAGGCTGAAACTTAAAACGTCTCCAAAGGGAATTAAAGTCATTGCGCCGATTCCTAAGCCGAATAGCAATCCGAAAGGAACTCCTAAAGCCACAAATGCTAAAGTCATGGCTGTACCGACTAGTGCGGCTAGTGCCACCTGACCGATCAGATAATTTTGAAAGTTTTGCTGAAGCGATCGCTGTAGTGGAATACTCCAGCGAGATGGTAAACGTCCAAAAATGCCATGCCAAAGCCGTTCGCCGTCCAATAAGAGATAAAACGTTAGCACGACGGTTAAAATCGCCTCGGAAACGCTATCAATCGTGCCAATAATTAGCATTACTAGTTCTTCGCCTAGAAACTGTAATTCATCTGGGAGGCGATCGCTCACTTGTGTGGTTAAATGAGTCAGATCGAAAGGTAACTGCTGCGTTTCTACCCAGGTGTCTATCATTTTTAGCTTTGCCGTTCCAGCGTCAATCCATTGCGGTAGTAGTCTCGCACCTTCGCTTAACTCTTCTACAAGTAGCGGAATTAAGGTAATACCTAAAGCTATCGATGTGACTAAGGCTATGAGAAAGACTAAGAATACTGCATATTGGCGTTGTACTTGGCGCTGTTGAAGCCACTGCACGGGGTAATTCAGAATGAAAGCTAATACCGCTGCTAAGCCGAATATGGCGATCAGAGGTTGAAAATACTGAAAAACTAGGAGTGCCAGCCATCCATTAAATACAAGTAAGGGGAATGGCAGAGCGATCGCCAACCATTGCCACAATTTATTTTTGGAACCATTCATACCCTTTCACACCTAGCATCAGCCTGCGATCGATTTTCGCTCAAAAGATGCAATGCTCACCTCTTTCTTGCGATTCCATCAGGTAGTTCAGTTGCAAAGGTTAAGATGAGAGCAGCTTAGTCACGATGTTGAAGGTAAAATGTTCACGATCGACTTGACAATCAAAAATACAGCCTTTCCGGTGTCAGTACAACGGAAGGAAACTGCGGATGCAGAAGCAGCATACAATCAAATTCTGGCAGCAATGCGCAGTGGAAATCCAGAAATTATCGAATTGACGTGCGATCGCCAGCCAGAAAAGAAAGTCGCCGTCCGTACCAGCGAAATTTCTGGGGTGCAGATCTCGCAAAAAGACAGCACGGCTGCTGGCAAAACCCCTGGCTTTTTTGCCTTTACCGAATCTAAATAACTAGCTGGGGTGTCAATGGCTGAATCTGCCATTCAAGTTCGGGATTTGTGCTTTAGTTGGTCTAGCGGAGAACAAGTTTTTCAATCTCTCTCTTTAGAAGTACCAAAGGGAGAGTTTTGGATGTTGTTGGGAGTCAACGGTAGCGGTAAGTCTACTTTACTGCGGTTGTTAGCAGACTTGTTAACACCTCAGTCCGGTCAAATTGGCATCGTGCATCCAGTTGGCTTTGTCTTCCAAAATCCCGATCACCAACTCGTAATGCCCACTGTGGGGGCTGACGTGGCTTTTGGGTTGGTGGAAGAAAAACTCTCCATCTCCCAAGTCCGTCAGCGAGTCACAGAAGCGCTGGCTGCGGTAAATTTATTAGAACTACAGCGTCGTCCGATTTATGCCCTGAGTGGAGGACAAAAGCAGCGCGTTGCTATTGCTGGGGCGATCGCCCGTCGTTGCGAAGTTCTGTTGCTTGACGAACCTACAGCCCTCCTCGATCCCGATAGTCAACTCGATCTGGTGGCGCAGGTGCAAAATTTGGTGAAAAGTCGGGGAATGACAGCCCTTTGGGTGACGCATCGTCTCGACGAGTTGAACTATTGCGACGGTGCTTTTTTACTCGAACGCGGCTGTCTGATCGATCGGGGAGAACCAAAACGGTTGCGACAAAAACTGATGGAAGTCGCAGCATAGGACACAGCAAGGGCTTGGCACTGCCAAGCCCTTGCTATTTCCCCCTGAGTGTCATGCGTGATACGCAAACAAAGATTAAAATTGTGAATAATAAATTTTATATTTAGTAACATTCACAGCGAACCATGTCACCCCCTTCGACTCAACCTGTTTTGCTAGTAGACGGCTACAACATCATTGGCGCTTGGCAACACCTGAAAATAGCCCGCGATCGCGACGGACTAGAGGCAGCGCGGTGGCAGTTGGCAGAAGCTTTAATTAGTTACAGTGCTTTTAAGGGATTAAGTACTCAAATTGTTTTTGACGCTCAGTATCAGCAGACTATTGGGACTCAAGAAGTCAAAACAGAAAATCTATCTGTATACTACACCAATTTCGGCGAAACGGCAGACACATATATAGAAAGAATCTGCGCGGCATACTACAGGCAGTATTTAAACCGCTCGCTCTGTTCCCGTTTGATTGTTGCTACCTCCGATCGCGCTCAGCAACTAACTGTAATGGGTTACGGTGCGGAATGGCTCTCAGCATTGCAACTGAGACAGGAAGTGGAGGCGGCTACGATGCGATCGCGCCGCAAACACAAACAAGCCAAACAATCATCAGGGAGATTTCTGGCTTCGGCGATCGACCCGAAAGCGCGGCAAAAGCTAGCTAAAATGCGTTTTGGCTTGTAAATTTGGTGCGACAGAAAATAAAGTCTCAAAAAAATTAGTCAGGGACTTGCAAAACCTGTTTATAAGGGTTATTATAAATATTCGCAATCCTCAGTAGCTCAGTGGTAGAGCGGTCGGCTGTTAACCGATTGGTCGTAAGTTCGAATCTTACCTGGGGAGTTAATCAAACTATTCTCGAAAAGTCTCAGCTGTTTCATCGAATTAAAACAGCTGACGGAAAAGCGATCGGCGGCTAGACTAGACGCAGCTGAGCATAGGAGAGTCTAGCATGAAAGACCGCGACTACACTTTAATTATTGACAAAAGCGGCAGTATGTCCACTCCCGACCAACAAGGGGGTAAAAGTAGATGGGAAGTTGCTCAAGAGTCTACTTTAGCAGTGGCGCGAAAGTGCGAACAGTTCGATCCTGATGGTATTACCGTGTATGTTTTTTCCGGTAAATTTAAGCGTTACGATGATGTAACTTCGGCGAAAGTCTCTCAAATTTTTTTGGAAAACGATCCGGTGGGGACGACGAATTTAGCATCTGTGCTGCAAGATGCAACCAATAACTACTTTCAACGCAAAGCCAAAGGACAGACAAAACCAGAGGGAGAAACGATTGTCGTTGTCACCGATGGAGAACCAGACGATCGCCGTGCGGTGTTTGAAGTTATCATCAATGCTACCCGTCAAATGGAACGGGATGAAGAACTGGCTATTTCAATGATCCAAGTTGGTTCCGATCCGCAAGCCACCAAATTTCTCCAAGCTTTAGACGATCAATTGCAGGGAGTTGGTGCTAAATTTGATATTTGCGACACTGTGACTTTAGATGACTTAGAAGATATGAGTCTATCTGAAGTGCTGATGAACGCTATTGGTGATTGAGCTAGAATGGCGATCGCAACTCGCTCAATCTAAAGGAAACCATTGTAGTCATGCTGGAAAATCGGGATTACACTTTAATTATTGATAAAAGTGGCAAGCATGGCTACGCCAGATCGAAAAGGTGGTAAAAGCCGTTGGATAGCAGCACAGGAATCTACTTTTGCTTTAGCGAGTAAATGCGAACAATTCGATCCTGACGGCATTACTATTTACTTGTTTTCGGGAAAATTCAAATGCTACGAGAACGTGACGGTGAGTAAAGTTACGCAAATATTTCAGGAAAACGATCCATCGGGTAGTATGGATTTAGCAGCAGTTTTGAAACACGCTACAGATGATTACTTCGATCGCAAAGCTGCCAAACAAACTAAACCTAATAGTGAGACAATGCCATTAAAGATTAAAGAACACCTATGGATGAGATCGATCGCCTCTTATCTCAACTCAAGACAGAAAATGAGCAGCCGCAACCTGCAAAACCCAATCCTCAACCACCAGCAGCAGCTCAATCGAGTGGTGCGATCGATCGCTTATTAGAACAGGTAAAATCTGACTACGATCGCCAGGATAGAGAACAAGAAGAAATTAGACAAGCACAATTAAAAGCCGAACAACTGAAACAGCAGCAAATTCAGCAGCAAAAGCGAGAAGCGTTGAAACAAACAGCTCAAAAGTGGCTGAAAGAATTAGATCCGTTTTCTCCTGAAGGATTGTGGTTTGAACGATTTGCTGAAAAATACGAATCAAAATTAGCAGCAGCGATTGATTATTTGCTGGAGAATCCAGGATAAAATTTTTATTTGGAAAAGCTTTATTTAAAATGTCGCGCAAAGACGCAGAGGTGCAAAGCGAATTCATTATACCTCGACGCGATCGCATCATCATTACATTTGAATTGTTGATACGTCAACTCGTACCATTTCGATCTGACTGCGCCACGGAAGATCCCCCAACCCCCTTAACAAGGGGGCTATGAGCGACCGATTTAGTGCAAGGATAAATAGAATTGGTATCGATACACGAGCATATCCTTGAAACAAAACGCGATCGCCAGAAATAGCAAAAGCTCATCCGCCACTATCTTATTCCCTTTGCGCCTTTGCGTCTTTGCGTGACAAAATCTCTTGCGATCGCCCTTCCCCAAGCATGGGATCATAGAGAATTGTTAGAAGCAGAAAACTATGCCTTGTTGCTAGATATATTGTTGAATTCTCTGCCTCAGCCATGCCAGCTGAACCGCAGACGCACTATCCGCTGTGTTTAACAGGTAAACGTGCCTGTCCGCCAGAAGACTGCGGTGGAGTTTGGGGTTATGCAGAATTTTTAGAGGCAATTCAAGATCCACCAGAAGCCTTTTACCTAGACCAAGTAAATCAACAGTTAAAGCGGATTCGGTGAAACGGCTAAGTCAACAATTTTGACTTTTAACTTTTGACTTTTATTCTTCTTCGAGTACTTCGTTAACTGGGAAACGATCCATCAGTTGAATTGCCCGATAAGCATTGCGACGTAAAGATTCTGACAAAAATGGAACGTGAGGAATTTGAGAGAGTAAATCTAACGTTCGGCGCAGCAATCTGACGACATCACCTTCATCTAAACTCGTATTAGCACATAAGTCCGTCCATTCTACGCCTAGCGACCACTGCTCGATTAAAGCTACTAAATCGTATTCCAACCAAATTGGAATTGTGACGTTATAGCGCCGCTGTAATTGAAATAACTGTCGCCGAATCGGACGGATACTCGCCAAGGCAATATCGACTTCTTCTGATAAGAGATAGCGTACCCAACTATCGGGGCGGGGTGTTTCCGTGACTAGCGCCGCGATCGCCGCAGCAAGGTGATGGGGTGCTAGATTGTCTAATTCGCCACTGGCAAGGGCTAAACCCAACCACAGTTCGTTATCTCCTCTGACAGCAGCAGCAACTTTGCCTAAGTTGGTTGGCGTAAGATCGTCCAAAGCCCCAAATCGCTGCAAAATTTCCATTAAGTGCAGAAATTCTTCCCAGTGACGGTGCGCGTAACGTTCTAACTCTGCCTGTCTTTCCTCGATTTCCGTTTGCAGTTGAGCAATTCTAGTCTTGCGTTTGAGAATACTGGCGGGATTGCCTAGATGATGCAAAGGATGGGCTGTTAGTTGCTCTTGTACGGCAATAACTCGGTGTTGTTGTTCTAGAACCTCCGGTGCAGCGTGCCACGGAGGTAGGTCGGGAATTTGTGCCGCAATTGTTGCTGTTTCTTCATTCCCTTTACGCGCTTGCCCTGGTTTGAGGGGCATTTCTACAGGCGGCATCAGATGTTCGGGAATATCTAATCGAGCAAATTCGGCAAATAAATCTGCTATATCGCTACTAGCTGCTACGTACCAGCGATTATCTCGACCCAAACAAATAAAATAAGGTGCTTGTCCCGAACCAGGAATTTTCGCTACCAACACCGCTGGGATGGGCGTTGATGTTTGGACATGCTTGCCGCGCAAACTCAATAACGTACCCGACATGGCAAAATTAATCGTCAGGCTCAATTGCTCTATTCGTGCCTCTAATGCCTGTTCTTCCAGTACCTTCAAGAGTTGGCGTTCGACTTTGAGCCGTTGTCGCAATTTCTCATAATGATTTAACCGATCCTCATCGACCGACTGCATTTGAGTTTGCAAGTCGGCAAGTCGATCTTCCATCTCGGCGATCGCATCGTATTGGGGTTTCAAATACAATGTGGCGAGATACTGCCCAAAACTACGCTCGATCAGCTCTTTCGCTTCTGCTAAATTATGAATTTGCAGTAGATTTAACACCATGCCGTAGCTGGGAGCAAACTGACTCACTAGCGGGTCTGGTTTAGCAGTGGCTAGATATACAGCTTCTTTCGCGCCTTCAAATGGCGTTTGCAAAGTGACGACGTGACCGAGCTTATCCATACCTCGCCGTCCGGCGCGTCCTGCCATTTGCAAGAATTCGGAAGGATTGAGCAAGCGGTGTCCGCGATCTGTACGTTTGGATAAGGTAGAAATTACTGTCGTCCGCGCAGGCATATTAATTCCTGCCGCTAGGGTTTCAGTCGCGAAGACAACTTTAATTAAACCCTGCTGAAACAATTCTTCTACTAACCCCTTCCAGGCTGGTAATATACCCGCGTGGTGAGCGGCAATACCGCGATAGAGAGGTTCTACTTGTCCGACACGTCCTGCATCTGGGTTGCGGCGCAAAAATTCATCAATTTGGATTTTGAGTTGAGCCGCTTCTTCTAAATTAACTAGCGTTACGCCTGCTAGTTCCTCGACGGCTTTATCGCAACCGCGACGGCTGAAAATAAAGTAAATGGCTGGTAGCATATCTCTAGAGTAGAGATGCCCCACGGTGTCAATTAACTTAGGAGTTTCCGGTCTGGGTCCTTGCTTTCTGTCGCTACTACCCTTTTTCGGTCGCAGTCGCGGATTGATTTTTCCAGTCTTGGGATCGAGTAAAGGAAATATTCCTTTAGGATTGCCAAAATAAAATTCGAGCGGAACGGGACGAAATTCAGAATAGATTAGCTCTGTGGGTCCATGAACGCGACAAATCCAATCTGTCAGTTGGTCGCTATTGGCGATCGTGGCTGAAAGTGCCACCAGTTGAATATCTGGCGGACAATAAATGATAGATTCTTCCCATACTGTCCCCCGCTGGCGATCGTTCATGTAATGGCATTCATCCAAAACCACCGCTTCTACACCTTCAAGGGATGTTCCCACTTCACCAATGGGAGTACCGTAGAGCATATTACGAAAAATTTCCGTAGTCATCACCAAGATTGGTGCATCACGGTTGATCGAAACATCGCCTGTTAACAATCCGACCAAATCTGCCCCAAAGCGATCGCGAAAGTCGCGTAATTTTTGATTCGATAGCGCTTTGAGCGGCGTAGTGTAAAAAACTCTCTTGCCTCTAGAGAGGGCGCGATAGATCGCGTATTCCCCAATTAAAGTTTTGCCAGAACCCGTAGGCGCACATACAACTACGGAGCGATTGGCATTCAGTGCCGCGATCGCCTGTCGTTGAAACTCATCCAGCTCAAACGGAAAGATACTCTCTAGATTTAGGTCAGCTTGCAGTTGGGGAATTTTCACTCAATAATTTATGCAACACCCTTTATTAATAGAGTAACCAATCTTGGAAATTTAGGGAGCAGGGGAAAAGAGAGCTGAGGGAGATAAGGGGGACAAGGGGGACAAGGGAGAAATTAGTCATGCACCACGTACCACGCACCACTCTCTACTGATTCCCTAGTTCTCGCGATCGCCTAGTTGCAGCAACTACGGCTTCAATTAGGGCAGAACGAAAGCCTGCTTTTTCTAAGGCTGATACTCCAGCAATTGTCGTTCCGCCGGGGCTGGTGACGCGGTCTTTTAATTCGGCTGGGTGAATGCTTGTTTCTTGTAACAGCTGCAACGTGCCTTTGACGGTTTGCTGGGCGAGTTGGTTAGCAATATTTCGGGGTAAGCCTGCGGCTACGCCACCATCGGCTAATGCTTCTACTAAGATGGCTACATAAGCCGGACCCGAACCAGAAAGTCCCGTAACGGCATCCATTAGCGACTCTGAAACTTCTACGACTTCTCCTACTGCTGAAAAGAGTTGTAGGGCAATTTGTTTGTGAACGTCGCTGGCGCGATCGCCTAGAGCGATCGCCGTCATACCTGCGCCAACTGTAGCAGGGGTATTGGGCATTGCCCGAATAACTGGTAAATGAGGAAAAGCCTTCTCTAGCTGCTGTAAGGTTACGCCTGCCATGATGGAAATTATCAACGGCAATTGTGTTGTAGTAGGGGCGCCCAGCTGTGCGCCCCTATTGGATACATCTGCCAAGTCTTGGCTAATTGCTGCAAATACCTGCGGTTTTACTGCCAATACAACTGTATCTGCCGATAAGACTTTGGCATTTTCTGTTGTTACTTGAATGCCATATTGTTGCTGCAAAAAATTGCGACGTGACGGCTGCGGATCGCTGGCTATGACTTCTAAAGGTTGATAAATTCGCCCACTAATAAGGCGGGATAAAATGGCTTCTCCCATTACCCCGCCACCAATAATACCTAACTTAATTGACGATTTTTCCATAGCGATCGGCTCATAGCTATCAGTCTGTTTTGTCATGTGTCATTTGTCGTTTGTCATTTGTATTTATTGATGTTTGTAACCAATGACTCATGACTGATGACGTATTGACCGTCTAGGAGCTGAAGAACCGTATTTTAACCAGATTGAGCTATTCTAGTCGATTCAGCCGTCCATGCGGGTGCGGGTGCGCTCATGCGCTGGGGACGTGTAGGTACGGCTTGTGGGAGGTCGTGACCTAGAGTTCCTGGAGTTGTGACTTGAACGCATAGCGGTGTAAACAGGAAGATGCTTTCACCCACTCGCTCTTGGTGTCCGTCCATCGCGTAAGTTCCGCCAGCCACAAAATCCACAGCGCGCTGTGCTTGGTCTGGTTCCATCATTGTTAAATTTAACACCACCATCTTGCGATCGCGCAGAGCTTGAATGGCTTGTGGCATTTCCTCAAAGGAACGCGGCTCCATCAGAACTACTTCGTAATTACCGTTCAATGCTCCATGCATATCAATTACATTCCCTTTACCACCTGCGTTAACTTGATTCCAGCGACGCTGCTGGCGCGTTTCTTTTTCTGGTACAGGGGTAGGTTCGGGTGAGTATGCCTCATCCCCTGATTCTTCAATATCATCGAATTCGTCTTCGTATTCGTACTCTTCGTTAGTACCAACGAGCCAATGCTTCAGCTTAGAAAACGTACTCACTTCACTCTCCCTTGCGTTACACGCTACAAATCTACTGGGAAAAACCGTTTCGAGCAACTACCAAATAAGCAATGATTTAGAAGTTGGCGTTCATGTTATCCGCCTTTTTGAGGTTTCACTGCGAATCTTAGCAATTCTTGAAATTTGATAAATCGCCTTTTTTGTAGTCAAATTTACAAGTTTCGGCTATTTCTCAGCTTGAATTTTGACTTCACAGTATACAGTTGTCAAGTCTATTTTTCGGAAATTTTTAATATTCACTTTGGTTTTTCTTCCAAAAGTTATTTGACATGCGAAATAATAAATTAGAAACTGAGGACTAAGAATTATCTGAGAAGTCAACCGATCTCTGGTCACTGGTCACTGGTCACTGGTCACTGCTCCCTGATAAACGCGATCGCCAAAAATTATCCGTCCTAAACGTACCATCGTTGCTCCAGCTTGGACGGCTAATTGGTAATCGTCAGACATTCCCATTGATAGCTGGTGCATTTGAAGATTAGACCAGTGTTGCTGCCGAATTTTGTCAGCCAAATCGCGAGTTTGCTCGAAGAAATTGAGAATTTCGGCATCATTCAAATCTAAGGGTGGAATTGCCATCAAGCCTTCGATTTGCAGGTTGTGGCAGCGATTTAGTTCTGGTAAGCTGGCTAACAAGTCGGGAATAGTCCAACCGGACTTATTCGGATCGCTGAGAATTTTGACCTGCAAACACACTTGAGGACGGCAACATAACTCTTGTGCCAGTCGGTCTAGACGTTGAGCCAACTTTAAGCTATCGAGAGAATGAATCCATTGAAAAAGTTCTACAGCTCTTTTGGCTTTGTTGCTTTGCAAACTACCAATCAAGTGCCAAGTGATATCTGGTAAATCTTGTAACTGTTGCTGTTTGCTGGCGGCTTCTTGAATGCGACTTTCGCCGAAATCCCGAATTCCGGCTTGATATGCTACTCGCATCGCCTCTACGGATACCTGCTTGGTGACGGCGATTAACCGGACGGTAGCTGGTAGTTGTTGACGGATAAGCGCAATACGTTCGGCAATCTGATTAGTCATTGGAAGGTAGCTTGCAAAGTCTTCTGTAATCGATCGTACTCCTGGTATTGACCGTTACGACGTAAGAACCGCAGTCGAGTCTCCAATAGTAAGCGAGCTTCAGAACGACTCACTGGCTCGAATTTCATCCCTGAAGCTTCAATCGTCACTAAAAAAAACAAGCGCTGGGCGTAGAGGGTAGTGAAAAGTTCTTGATGTTCTTCCAAAAGGCAGATGCGGAATAACAACCCAAATGTAGGATGATTCAAATAATTTTCTGTATTCATCAACAGCGATCGCAGCTTAAAACATGTATTTTATGGCAGTGAGGTATATCGATTGTCTAAATTTGTAATTTGTATTTCATTATTCACAATTTGTTTTAAGTTTATTGAGATAATTTCTAAATTCTTCTGTCTTTATGTAGAACTATAAAGTTGCTGACAGCGATCGCCTTGAGGATCGCTCCTAAGAACAGACGAGGATTGCCGTAGCGATCGCGTAATCTCCGTCATGGCTCAAACTCAACTGCCACTGCAACTGTCCCCAAGAATCTACCATTGCTAACGCTCGTGCGTGTAGTTGCACGGTAGGAACGCCGCTCGGTTGACGGCAAATCTCAACGTCAGTGTAGCCTACGCCCAGCCAGCCAGTCCCCAAAGCTTTGACTACAGCTTCTTTCGCCGCCCATCTACCAGCTAGTTTATTCATCACATTACGACTAGGAGCATTTTGCTCGTAACGACAATCCAATAGCTCATTTGGCGTGTAGACGCGCTGCAAAAAGCGATCGCCAAATTGCCCTATTACCTTCTCAATTCGAGGAATATAAATAATATCCGTTCCTAACCGTAGCATCAGTTGTCAGTTGTCAGTGAAGAAAGGGAGCAGGGAGCAGGGGGAATTACTTGTGAATGCGCGACTTACGACTTCATTCTTCTGTCCTTTTTAAGGCGATGATTTGGGCTTGAGCTTTGTGCAAGGACTCATACCATTCTCGCTCGGGGTCGCTGTCAGCAACGATCCCCGCTCCAACTTGTCCCCAAACTTGATTGCGGGAGTCGGGAGTTGGGAGAGTGGCTAGTGGCTGGTGGCTAGTGGCGCGTGGTTTTTCTTCCTCAGCGCCCTCAGCTCTCTTACTCTGCTCCCTGCTCCCTGCTCCCTGCTCCCTACCATACAGCAGAGTCCGAATCAAAATATTTAAGTCTAAATTACCGCGCCAGTCTAAGTAACCGCAGGAACCGTAAAACAAGCTGCGGCGGACTGGCTCCAATTCTTCAATAATTTCCATGCAACGGACTTTGGGACAGCCAGTAATCGTACCCCAGGAAACGCGGCGCGAATTAAATCGATCGCATTGTATTCTGGTTTAAGCGTGCCAGTAATATTACTCACAAGATGCATGACGTGACTGTATCGCTCGATCGCTAATAATTCATCGACGACGACAGAACCCCATTCGCAAACACGCCCTAGATCGTTACGTTCCAAATCTACAAGCATGATATGTTCGGCAATTTCCTTTGTATTGCTTAACAACTCCTGAGCTAAATCGCAGTCTTGTGCAGGAGTGACTCCCCGCGATCGCGTACCTGCAATTGGTCTGGTTTGGACTTGACGATCGCGTAATTGTACTAATCTTTCTGGCGAACAGCTAATGACTGCTCCCCAAGGAGTCTGCCAATAACTAGCAAAGGGAGACGGATTAATTTGTTGCAGTGCTTGATAAATTTGCCAACTACTGGCGATCGTGCTGGTTTCAAATCGCAAAGAAAGATTTGCCTGAAAAATGTCTCCAGCTTGAATGTACTTTTTTGCTCGGCAGACAGCCGTTTCGTATTCTTCTTGGGTAGTGAGTAGTGAATGGGTAATTGGTAATTGGTAATTGGTAATTGGTTGTTGGTTGTTGGTTGTTGGTTTTGAATTTTGACTTTTAACTTTTAAATTTTCAAGTCGTTCTTGTAGCTCGTTTAGCTGCTGTGGTGCGGAGACAGCTAGCCACAATATTTGTTCTGAGTGGTCGAGAACGGCAAAACATTCAGGTTCGTACCAATAAGCTGTAGGAAATGGTAAGGGATCTGATTTTACATAGGGTAACTTTTCAATCTCCCAAGCCAGATCGTACCCCAACCAACCCAACCACCCTCCAGTGAAAGGGAGGGAGTCGGGAGTCGTAGGGGCGGGTTTAGGAAAAGATTCACGGCTTCCATCAATAGATTTTTGCTTCATACCCGCTCGTACAGGGGAGTCGGGGAATTTTGACTTTTGACTTTCGACTTTTGAATTTTGAATTGCTCCCTTACATTCCAATAGCTGCTGCAAGAATGGCAAAATCTCCCCGACGGGTGGTGTCCACAGTTGCGGCTGTCCGTCGATAATGCGGGGTGTGCCAGCACAGATAGAGTAACGCGCCAGTTGAGAACGGTCTTGAGATATTGGAGCAGGACTCTCTAGTAGAGTTGCGATCGCGTCTGGATTATCATCAGGGCGAAATAGGGCTGCAAATACTTCAGAACCGCTACGTTGTTCTAAAGGAAGCGATCGCCAATACCAAGGCTGCATGGGTTTCATTTCAAACCTCATTACCCCAAGTTAGACGTATTCCCCAAAATGCAACCAAACACACCAAGGCAATCCAGTCTCTAGTAGTAAAACGCAGCTGATGCCATTGGACGCGATGAGTATTCGGAGTGGTAAATCCTCTCACTGTCATCGCTTTAGCCATTTGCTCGGCTCTCAGAAGTAAGTTTTCTAACAATCGTTCTGCCACTACCATCCACACCCGCAATGCTCCCTTGATGCCTAGCTTTTTCCAATTTATTGCCCGGGTTCGCACGGAACGAATCAGATTTTGCACTTCTTCCATCACCAGGGGAATAAATCGCAATGACAGCGTTAGAGTCAGCGCAATTTCAGTTACGGGCAATTTAAACCGTCGCAAAGGTAGCATCAAGCTTTCCAAACCTGCGGTAATTTCTTCTGGTGCGGTTGTGAGTAAATATAAATTCGTGCTGTAAATCAAAGTAAACAGGCTCGTACTCAAGCGTAATGCCAGCTCGACCGAGCGGCGCGTTACCGTAATTATCCAATATTGAAATAAAACGTATTGGTAGTTGGTAGTTGATTGACGATTGACAGTTGACGGTTGACGTTGTTCCCCTGGTCCCCCTTGTCCCCTCTGCTCCCGACTCCCTGCTCCCGCGTCAAACTCATTGCCTAAAACCAACATCTCACCCTGTTCGGCAGTTGGCAAGCGGGGTTGAGGATCTACGCCTAAACCGTCAGGACTTACCGCGCCCAAAATTAAGACGAAAAATGACAACGTGAGCAGCCAACCCATTTGTTGTCGCCAAACTCGCCAGGGAATCCCTGCTGTTAAAGTAATCAAAATGAGTAAGATGACTAAACTTACTCGGTAGAGAGAGTTTGCCATAATTGGCGCTGCTAAAAAGCTGAGCAACCAAGCCAATTTCACCCTCGGATCGAGTCGATGCAGCCAAGCAATCGGTTGTTCTAGATATAACCCTATGGGTAGCGATCGCAGTAAGTCCATTTCAACCAGGGAGCAGGGAGTAGGGAGTAGGGAGCAGGGGGAAGAGAAACTCGCGGAGCTATTCCAAGTCGCAAGTCGAAATTAATTCCGAATTCCGAATTCCGAATTCCGAATTCTCCTACACGCGGGTAGCGCGATTTGAGCTTTTTTCTACGTCGCGGGCTTGTTTGCTACGCCAGAATAACCGAATCGGCGTGCCAGTATAACCTAGTTGTTGGCGAAATTGTCGCTCGATGTATCGACGATAGTTGTCGTTGAAGCGCTTGGCATCGTTGACGAATAACGCGATCGCTGGAGGTTGAACGCTGACTTGCGTGCCATAATAAATTCTTCCTTGTCGTCCTTGGCGAGTTACTGGGGGAGAATGCCACCTCAAAGCCTCTTCAATTACTTCGTTGACAACTGCTGTAGAGACGCGACGCTTGTGAGATTCGGCGGCTCGGTTTACTAATTCTAAAATTTTTTCTACTCGTTGTCCGGTCGTGGCACTGACAAAAATTGCCTCTGCCCAGTCTAGAAACTGCATTCGCTCTCGCAGGTTTTTTTCGTAGTCGTAAATTGTGTATGTATCTTTTTCGATCGCATCCCACTTGTTCACGACCAGAACGCAAGCCCGTCCTTCTTCAACAATACGTCCGGCGAGTTTTTGATCTTGTTCGGTCACGCCGTCGAGCGCATCAATGACGAGTAAAACCACGTCAGCGCGGCGAATTGCCTTAAAAGCACGATTGATGCCAAAAAATTCGGGTCCGTATTCGACGTTTTTCTTTTTGCGAATTCCGGCTGTATCGATTAAGCGATAGGTTTGTCCTTGGTGTTCGACCACGGTATCGATTGAATCGCGTGTCGTACCAGAAATTGGACTGACGATCGCTCGACTTTCGCCGACAAAAGCGTTCAACAAGCTAGATTTACCAACGTTCGGTCTACCGACAATCGCTACAGCAATCTCATTTGTTGGAGTAATTTCTTCAGGTTGGGGTAAGTGGGCGATCAGTTGGTCTAACAAATCTCCCGTACCGTTGCCATGAATGCCAGAGACAGCATACGGTTCGCCTAGTCCTAGTTCCCAAAACTGCGCTGCCTGCATCAGACCTTGTTCGGGTGATTCACATTTATTGACAGCAAGTAGCACGGGTAAGGATTGTTGCCGCAACCACGCCGCCACTTCCTCATCGGCTGGCAGTGGTCCGGTTTGACCGTCAACGACAAATAGCACTGCACTGGCTTCGCTCAAAGCTACCATGACCTGCTGTCGGATCAGGGGTAAAAATTCGGTGTCGTCGTCGAAGACCAAGCCGCCTGTATCGACTACCAAAAATTCGCGATCGCACCAGTACGCAGGCATGTAAGTGCGATCGCGCGTCACGCCTGGTTCGTCATAGACAATCGCCTCCTGTACTCCAGCCAGGCGATTAGCAAGCGTAGATTTGCCCACGTTAGGGCGACCGACTATGGCAACAATTGGCAAAGGCATATAAGTGGCTGAAGCATCAAACTTTCATTGTAGCGACTCTCTAGAGTTTCGATCGCAACTTGAGTTGAAAGAGAATTTTTGGGCAAAATTTTTTTTTCGATTGAAATATTCTTTAAGTAAAGTAGTTTTTTTGACAAACTACTTAAACAAACTAAATCAAATTCAGTTTTACGCGATCGCGGATTTCCTGTATTATTCCTTTAAACAAATGAGACAAAGCAGTAAAAATTGCCTCTTTCTAACTCTTGTTGGAACTTGGCTATCTTCTCGTGCTTTTGTTTCAAAAAAAGGCAAAGTTTTTGCAAAGATTCAAGCTAAACGTGCAAAATTTGCACGAATAAAATATATGATTTGTCGGTATAAACTTTGTCAAAAAAATAGTTGAGTTTGACAATATGTCGTGTATATTGAGAAGATATTCGCGGATTAAAGTTATTTTCAGACTTAACCAAGGAAATTGTCGAGTGGCTCTCGGCAAGCATTTGAACGTCAGATCTACCACAAATCAAAAGTAAACTTTAGGCTAATAGCAGTCATCAGAGTTTTTTGTCTTCATTTCAGGGCTGAAGTACAACAGACAAAACTAATTAGTTACAGAAAGTCAGCACAAAGGAGATCGACGCGATCGCAATTTAGTCTTAATTACGAGCTATTAGCTACTAGCTAATAGTGATATAGCAGTTCTAAATGATTTGTAAAGTAGGCTTCTAGCCTGCCGCAGACTAGAAGCCTGCTCCGCTCATGAATCAAATAGGACTGCTATAGAGAGGCGCGACATATCATCTTACTGCACCGATCTCCGATGGCTGACAACTTTGTACAGACGTTACATGTAACTGACAACTGACAACTGACATCAGGAGGATACAAATTTAAGTGATTCAGCACGAACTACTTAATTTACCTACCAAGAAATTTGGCACTGGGACGCTAATAGCCCAAGGCAGTGGTGTAGGTAGCTGGCAACTTCTGTCCTATCAAGTCCCGATTAACCCCGTCCATGCAGCATTATTACGAACGGGAAAAGTCTTTTTCTTCACTGGTTCGGGAAATAATCCCACGCGAATTAATTCGCCCTTCAACAGCGTGGTTTGGGATGTAAACAGCGGCACGTTTACCAGTCAATCACCACCAACAGATCCCTCTGGACTACCCATCGATCTTTTCTGTGCCGGACAATCGTTTCGCGCTGACGGTCGCTTAATGATTGCAGGTGGAACTCTGCAATACGACCCTTTCTATGGAGCAACCGCTGCTTTTTTATTCGATCCGAGTAACGAGCAGCTGACAGCCATAGCCTCAATGAAGTACGGTCGCTGGTATCCTACAGTTTTAACGCTGGGCAACGGTCGAATTTTTGCCTTATCGGGGCTGGATGTGAATGGCAATCTAGCAATCAACCCAGAAATATATTCCAGCTCTTGGAGAGCGTTTTCTCAAGCTACCAGTCCTTTCGAGCTTTACGCCCATTTAATTTTGACCGCTACGGGGCAGGTTTTTTATACCGGAGGCTATTTTGCTTTTAACAATGGTGTTTCCGCTCGCCTGCTCACCTTACCAGGAAACTTCAATCAAAGAATTACCGAAACACCCGTAGGTGCATTGCAACAGCCTGACTCTGGCGCTCAAGCTGCTAGCGTACTGCTTCCACCAGCTCAAGACCAACGAGTCATGGTGATTGGGGGAGGAAATCCCAATCAGGCAACTAATAGAGTCAGTATCATCAACTTAAACGCAACTAACCCTGCATATGCAGCTGCACCATCGCTCAATTTTGCTCGCAAGCACCACAACGCCGTAATTCTGCCCGATCGCACGGTTTTAGTTTGTAACGGTAGCGGATTTGATGAAGCTGGGAATGCTGCCACGCTGACCGCAGAGATCTACGACCCGATCGCCAATACTTGGACGCTGACAGCTTCAGCTAACCGAGTCCGCCTCTATCACTCCGTTGCCTTACTGCTACCAGATGGCAGAGTTGTCACCACAGGTGGTAATCCCAGGCGGTTAAATGAATGCGATAGCAATGGCAACCTTCCAGGCACGCCATCACTACCTTGTGAGGACAGGCAAATTGAAATTTACAGCCCGCCTTACATCTCGCAAACGCGACCGACAATTCAGAACGCACCCGCAGAAATCTCCCTGGGCAATACATTCACAGTCACGACTCCCCAGGCACAGAACATCCAATGGGTCAGCTTAATTAGACCAATGGCAACAACCCACGGACTAGATACAGAACAACGGCTGGTAGATTTGCCGATCGCCTCTAGAACTAGTACTTCCCTATCCGTGACTCTGACATCTAATCGCAATATTGCCCCTGCTGGCTGGTACATGTTGTTTGTCAGCAATAACAGTCGCATACCTTCAGTAGCTAGATGGATAAGGGTTAGGTAATCAGTTATCAGTTAACAGTTATTAGTGGTTAGTGACTAGTGATTAGTAACTGGACTCAATTCTTGTCACCAGCCACTAGTCACTAGCCACCAGACACGCACCACGCACCACTTATTGCATATGGAAATCAGAATTTCTCGTCGTCGGTTTGGACAATTGGCGATCGCTACAACTACAATTGCCGGATTTAGTTATCTAGCGAGCAAAACCTCGGCACAAACGCCAGGTTTGACGATCGCGGGCATTAGTTCTAGGGGAACTGTTATTACGCCAGATTCCAGTCGTACCGATGTTTCCAGTCCTTCTGTGGAGACGGGCGATGCCTCCGATACCTCTGATACATCCCAGCAAGTCATTATTAGCTCGATTGACTTGCCAACAGGGAGAAGCCAGAGGGGAGTAACCTCTGCAATGCCCACGGATGAGAGTATCAGCGGTTTTGCTTACTTAATCGACGGTACGCCTGTGGTTGCCATAACTCCCGCTAGAACCACTAGAAGGAAAGGCAGAAATCCGACACGTCTCAGCTTTCCTGGGATATCGCGTGCTGAGGTGACAGTTTCAGGACTCACACCCCAGCAAAGACTCGAAAGTTTAATGGTAACTCCAGATGGCGTGCTTCTCGGTTTGGTTGCAAATAAGAACGGTACGCCACCTGTAAGACTGGTAGAAGTTAACCCCAATACAGGAACTTTTAATGTCAGACTCAGCCTACCATCTGACCAAAAATATAGTACCTTAGCAATCTGTCCCAACGGCACGATCTATACAACTGCCGTTGCTAACGGTGCTACTACTCTCGTCAGAATTAATTTAGCGCAAGCTAGTGTCACGCCGTTAGTACAATTGCGGTTGAATAACAACTCTTGGGGTAATGGCTTGCAAAGCCTATTATGCAACAACGCTAACCAGCTGATTGCTTTTGGCGCACCGAGATACATACAACCAAATGCTCTTTATACTGTAGATTTAGGCAGTGGCGCTATGGCTAAACTGGTAGACTTTGATGCTGCTAGGGTGGCAATGCGGACTACATAGGGTAATTGGTAATTGGTAGTTGGTAGTTGGTAATTGGTAATTGGTAGTTGCTCCCCTGCTCCCTGATAACTGATAACTCTGTAGAGACGTTACATGTAACGTCTCTACACTGGTAACTGATAACTGACAACTGATTTGTTTGCTAGTGAAAAAAAACGATTTAGAGTTTTACGATCGCAGTGCTGCCCAGTGGTGGCAACCTGATGCTAAGATCTACGCCCTGCACCGCCTTAATCCCCTTCGCTTTCAGTATTTCGATCGCCATTTAACCAATTGGCAAGGGCTGAGAGTTCTGGATGTTGGTTGTGGTGGAGGGTTTTCTTGCGAATTTTTAGCTGCACGGGGTGCAAAGGTTTTTGGCATCGATCGCTCTCAGAGTTGTATTGCCGCAGCGAAAGCCCATGCTGCAACTTCTGGATTCGAGATTGACTATCAGTGTGGATATGCCGAAGATCTGCCCTATGCCGATCGCTATTTTGATGTGGTTGTTTGTGTCGATGTCTTAGAACACGTCACGAATTGGCAACAAACTGTCATGGAAATTCATCGCGTCTTGCAGCCTGGAGGAACGTTTTGTTTTGACACGATAAACAGGACTGTGCAATCGCAGTTGATGATGATTTGGTTTTTGGAGGGAGTCGTCAAAGCGATCGATCGCGGGATTCACGACTGGGAGAAATTCATCAAACCAGAGGAGTTAACGAGTTTGATGCAACAGCAGAGTTTTACGAATATTGACATTAAAGGCTTTAGCCTATTTGGAAGTTCACCCTGGGATGCGATCGCTACTTTCTGGCACTATAAGAGAACGGGTAGTTTGAGGGCAAGCATTACAGACAATACGTCAGTTATGTATATTGGCAAGGCAGAAAAAACAGCGCGATCGTAAAAAACTGCTAAAGTCTAGCCCCGCGATCGCGTGGAGTGCGTCAAGATTGTAGGGGCAGGTCTACTTAAAATGTCTGTTCTGAGTAGAGTTTCTTCGTAAACCTGTCCGTACAAAAGTCAAAAGTCAAAAGTCAGAATGCTGGAACTTGAATTCAATCCGTGACAGCATATGACCGCAAACATTAATATGAAGCATTCTGTAGATATTGCGATCGTCGGCGCTGGGCATAATGGATTAGTAGCGGCATTACTACTTGCCCGTCAAGGATTGAACGTATTGGTTCTGGAAGAACAACAGGCGATTGGTGGGGCTTGTCGTACCGAAACACCTTTTCGTACTGCACCCAACTTAGGTATTTCTACAGGCGCGTACTTATTGGGGTTAATGCCACCAGAACTACTAAAAATTTTAGATATCGATCTACCAACGATCCGGCGCGATCCTCACTATTTTGTCCCGACATTAGATCGGCGCTACCTGCTGTTTGGTTCCGATACAGCACAGATGCAGCAGCAGTTTACTGCCTTTTTTTCTGAGGCTGATTGGCAAGCAAATTTGGCATTGCAAGAGGAACTGGCACAGTTAAGAGAGGATATTGCCCCGACGTGGTTAGAGGAACCGCTATCGATAGAAGAGACAGCAGAAAAATACGTGCGATCGCATTTAAAATCTATATTTGTCGATCTGTGTCGCAAGTCTGTTGGCGAATATCTCGATCGCTTTGATTTTAAAAGCGATTTAGTTAAAGCAATGTATGCTGTCACTGATGGATTTACAGGGGTATTCGGTACTTGGGATACTCCAGGTACGGGGATGAATTTTCTCGTCCATAATATGTGTCGCCTCCCCGGGAGTGATGGAACTTGGATGGTGGTACGAGGCGGAATGGGGACTGTGACTCATCGTCTGGCAGAGGCGACGGTGAAAGCTGGGGCAAAAATTGAAACTGGGCGCGGCGTAGATAAAATTGTAGTATCTCAGAATATCGCAACGGGTGTCGTGTTGCAGGATGGCACTGAGATTGCTGCTAAAACTGTCATTGTTAATGCCGATCCATTTCGGATGCGTCAACTTGTCGGTACGGAGAATTTTGCTGCCGACTACAACCGCAGGCTAGATAGTTACTTGCGAGATGGCACGACTTTTAAAGTCAATATGTGTTTGCGAGAACTGCCCCAGTTTACCTGTTTGCCTGAAAATCGGGGTCAGTACGGTACGACGATTCATTTATTACCGGACGAATCGGAAGTAATGATGCATCTGTATCAAGCTTTTGCGGATGTGGAAGCGGGAAGACTACCGGAATTTCCGACGATTGAATGGTACATTCATACAACTCTCGATCCTTCTTTACAAGACGGGCAAGGGCATCATAATTCAGCTTTGTTCGTGCAGTGGGTTCCTTACGAATTACAAGGAACAACTTGGGAAGAGGAGGAAGAGAATTATGTAAAACATTTGCTATCAATTTGCGATCGCTTTGCCCCTGGTACTTCCAATCTCGTTCAAGAAGTTTTTGCCCTCCATCCCCAGAGATTAGAACAGCATTTTGGTTTGACACGCGGACACATTCATCATGTCGATAATTCTTTTGGATTTAACGATCGCTTGCCATATACTACACCAATTCAGGGTTTATACTCAGCGAGTGCAGGTTGCCACCCCGCAGGTTCGGTGATTGGTGCAGCGGGACACAATGCCGCAATGCGAGTTATGCGCGATTTATAGGTTACGATCTGCATTCTTCTCACTTGTATACGGCAGTTAGACAAGCTAAATCGATTCAAGCAATAGCTACAGCTTTGCAGTGTTTTTTTATTGTTTTAAAGGCGATCGCCTATCCCGATCTATTTGTGTTAGCAGAGGTAATTAAGGAGGCGATCGAGTTATCTCCTGGGGTTGGGTTAAAGTTGGTGAAACAGAAAAATTCGATCGTGTTTTTTCCATCTGATAGCGGTTTTCGATTGGGTAAAACACACGATTTGTAGGGGCACACAGCTGTGCGCCTCTACAAATGTCACGCACGCAATCGAGAATTGCTATGATGCTAAGGTGTTAGGTGAATAAGACTAATAACCAAAAAAACATTCTGTCTTCTGGCTCCTGTCTCCTGTCTTCTGCTTCGGTAAAATATAGTTTTGTCAAACGCTATTTAGAAAGATGGTACTCACTTCAAACGATTTTAGCGGCTTACTCAACGAGCGTTTTTTTCGTAATTTCTTGCCAATTCCAGCTACTAGTAGTTTAGATTTGGGTGCAATAACACCAGACTTTCGATTGCCAGATATTACTAATGGTAGAGAAGTTAAGCTTTCGGAATATCGGGGCAAGCAACCTGTCATTTTAGCTTTCACGCGCATTTTCACGGAAAAGCAGTACTGTCCTTTTTGCTTCCCACATATTAAGGATGTAAATGAGAAGTACGATCGCTTTCGCGATCGCGGAATTGAGTTATTGATGATTACAAGTACTGATGAAAAACAAAGTCAGATCGTAGTCAGAGATTTAGGCTTGAGAATGCCGTTACTGAGCGATCCTAGTTGCAATGTATTTAGAGCATACAGCACGGGACAAGCTCTGGGTGCGCCTTTACCTGCTCAGTTTGTATTAGATAATCAGGGCAGGTTGCGTTACAAACACTTGTTTTCTTTCCTCGATCACAATGCCAGTGTAGAGCAAATGTTAGCAGCACTTGATTAGATTTTACTGCCAATTTAATGTGGATTGTAAAATAGGAGCTAAAGTAGGGGCGCACAGTTGTGCGCCCCTACATAATTTTGTAATACTAGTTTACAACCGTACTTGTGGCAAGCGATCGCGGGGATTAAAACTGCGACTACTGCGAATCTTTTCATAATACTCCCGCTCCGTACTGCTCAAATCTTTCGGTGGAACGATCGCAATTTTTACCAGCAAATCGGTGCGTCCACCTTTTGGTAGAGTCCAACCTTTACCGCGTAAACGTAGAGATTGACCGGAACGAACTCCAGCTGGAACATTAAGCTTGACAGAACCATCGGGAGTAGGAACATCAATTGCTGCACCAAGAACCGCTTCATCGGGAGTAATTGGCACTTCGCAGACGAGATTGTCGCCTTCAAACTTGAAGAAAGAGTGCGGTTGAATGTCCACTTTTAAGTACAAATCGCCTCGTTGCTGCGTAGCAGGATTAACTAAACCCTTGCCCCGTACGCGGACGCGGCTACCAGGTTTTGCCCCTGGCGGAATGCGGACTTCAATAGTTTCACTCCCAACACTCAACCGTTTCTGTACGCCGTGAAACGCTTCTGATAAAGTGAGGGCGATCGCTGCTTCTCTGTCGGTGCTAGCTGCGGAACCGTCAAAACCAGCCGTGGGATCGGTAAAACCGTCAAAACCGCCCGTTCCAGAAGATCTTCTCCCAGAAGTGGTATAACTATATGTCTGACGAGTCCCACCAGTCCGCGCCCCAGGTGCGCCAGGTGTGCCAGGTGCGCCAGCACCACCAAAACGACCCAGGAGATCGTTGATAAACTCATCAAAACTGCCGTATCTGCCAAACTCAAAATCGTCGAAACCAACATTGACACCACCAGCACCAGCACCACCAGGCGACCAAGCTTGTCCGGCTTGCTTCCAGTACTGACCGAATTGGTCGTATTTACGGCGCTTGTCTGGATCTGAAAGGACTTCGTAAGCTTCGTTAACTTCCTTGAATCGCGCCTCGGCTTGCTTGTTACCTGGGTTCACATCCGGGTGAAATTTACGGGCTAGCCTGCGAAAAGCCTGTTTGATTTCATCATTACTGGCAGTCTTGTTGACTCCCAAAATACTGTAATAGTCCTTAAAATCAGTAGCAGCCATCTAGCTATCAGCCTCCTGAGTGCGATTCAACCTAATTTTATGTGTAGGGATAAGCCCACTAAGGCACTGTGTAGGCGACAAATCAGCACCTAGTAGGGATAGTTTCGGGTATATACATTCTGCCCTAAACTTAGCAAACGGTTACATTGGATCGAGTTCGGTTCTTGCTCAAGTCGCGATCGCAATTGCCCTACTAAGGGTTAGGGAGAAGACAAAGGGGAATTGTAGAGAGTTACATGTAACGTCTCTACAATTCCCGACTCCCGATTCCCGCTTTTGGTTGATAAGTCGAAGCAACGTGTAATTCTTTCAACTGTTTTGCGTCCACTCCAGAGGGTGCGTCAGTTAATAGACAACGGGCTTGTTGTGTTTTTGGAAAGGCGATCGCATCCCGAATTGATTCTTCCCCGGCAAGTAACATCACCAAACGGTCTAATCCGTAGGCAATCCCGCCGTGGGGAGGAGTGCCGTATTCAAATGCTTCTAGGAGAAAGCCAAATTTGTTATAAGCTTCTTCTATCGACAAACCAATTGCGGCAAAGACCTGTTCTTGGACTTCCCGTTGATAAATCCGTAAGCTTCCACCACCGACTTCAAAGCCGTTGAAGACTAAATCGTAAGCTTGGGCGCGGGCTGTTTTCAGGTCGTGCAGGTCGTCAGGATGGGGGGCTGTAAAGGGATGGTGTAACGCTTCTAGACGCTTTTCGTCGGCATTCCATTCAAACATGGGGAAATCTGTCACCCACAACAAATTGATTTTGCTGGGGTCGATATGCCCCAATTCGCAGCCAATAACTTGTCGCAAGCGGTCTAGGGTTTTGTTAACTACATCTGTAACTCCAGCACCAAATAGTAATAAGTGTCCTGGTTCTGCCCCAGTGCGACTCAAGAGTTCTTGTTTTTGTTCGGGGCTGAGGTTGTCTTTAATTGCACCAATTGTGTCGATTTCTCCATCTTCACGGACGCGAATATAAGCAAGTCCTTTTGCACCTGCGCTTTCGGCTTCCTTAAATAAATCGCCGCCTGGTTTAATCCGCACGTTAGAAATGGCTTCATTGCCGTTGGGAATAGGCAGAATTTTGACAATCCCGCCAGATTTTACAGCACTAGAAAAGACTTTGAAGCCGGAGTCTTTGACGAGATCGGAGACATCGACTAATTCCAGGTCGAAGCGGGTGTCGGGTTTATCGCTACCGTAGCGTGCCATTGCTTCGGCGTAGGTGAGGCGAGGGAAAGGACGGGGTAGATCGATCCCTTTAACTGTCTGGAAAATATGACAAACTAAACTTTCGTTAAGCTCCAAAATTTCTTCTTGAGACATGAAACTCATTTCCATGTCTAGTTGGGTAAATTCTGGCTGACGATCTGCCCGTAAATCTTCATCGCGAAAGCAACGGGCAATTTGATAGTAGCGGTCAAACCCCGACACCATCAGTAATTGCTTGAATAATTGCGGCGATTGTGGTAGAGCAAACCACTCACCAGGGTTGGCGCGACTGGGAACCAAGTAATCTCTCGCGCCTTCAGGGGTAGAACGGGTAAGTACTGGTGTTTCGATTTCAATAAAGCCTTGTGCGTCTTCTAGAAAACGGCGCATGGCTTTGATGACTTGGTGGCGGAGTTGCAGGTTGCGATTCATGCGATCGCGACGCAAATCTAAATATCGATACTTGAGGCGCAATTCTTCCCGTACCGACTCGGTTTCAGCCGTACTGACTTGAAAGGGTAGCTGTTTGCTGACAGCGTTGAGCAACTCAATTTTATCGGCGTAGATTTCGACTTCCCCTGTCGGTAGCTTGGGGTTGAGAGATTCTGGAGGACGCTGGGTAACTCTACCCGTAATGCAGACTACATACTCGTTCCGTAGTGCTTCCGCTTGATGGTATGAATCGGGAGTGCGTTGAGGATCGCTAACAATTTGGACGAGTCCCGTGCGATCGCGCAAATCCAAGAAAATCACTCCTCCGTGATCGCGGCGACGGTCTACCCAACCATATAGGGTAACTGTTGCTCCAATATCTTCTGTGCGGAGGTCGCCGCAATAGTGGGTTCGCATAACTATGGATTCAAACTCAGGTTAGTAATGACAATGCTCAAAATTGACAAAGCCTTCCTATTATCTAGCATTCCGATCGGTCATTGGTCATTTATTATTGGTCATTTTTCACACAAGTCAGAATAGCCCACGCATAAATTCGGGCGTAGGCGTACTGGCATATGGACACGGGCGCTGTTAATACACTGTAAAAGACTTGACCATTTGCTGTAGCTTTGGTGCGGCTTTTTGCCAACGCTGTTCCGTGGTGGAGGCGTTGAAAGTAAAGAGTTTGCCACGACTAACGGCAACACTAGCAAGATTGTGCCGTTGTTGCTGATTGGGTAACTTTACAGCATATTCTAGAATGTAGTAAGTTTTCCCGTTATAGTCTTGCTGCCCAGCATTGACTAATTCTGCTTCTCGTCCTGAATCAGGCGGTGCGATCGCGCTTTTGCCGAGTTTATAACCCACATCGCCAGGAGTTCCCAAATCGGCTAGGGTTTTGCCATCTGCGATGGAACCGATAACCACAGAAGCATTTTCTGTGGTTTCAATCAAATCGTGCAATACGATATCGGGACCGTCTGTCACTTTAACTGGAAGCCAGCCATTAGGGTACAAAAACTCATATCCATCAACGCTATCGACAAAGCTTTTGAGTCCAGCAGTTGATAGTACGCAACCCGATAGACTCAGCGCTATCAGTACTACAAGTAAAATCGATGCAATCCGTTTCAACATTTTAATAGTAAGTAGTGAGTGTGGGAACAAGTAGAGACGTTACATGTAACGTCTCTACACTGATAACTGACAACTGATTTGTATTGTCCCATCCCAGTAACCTTCACGACTCCAGAAAGATAGCAGACAGTTATGTGATGAAATTTAGATATTTACTAAATTTAGTAACATTTAATACAGTTGTCTGATACGGCGGTTGATAATGTCGCTATTAGCAGGTTGTATACAGCATTCAAATACTACAGAGAAGCAAACTCAAAAGTAAACAGAGTTTGCTTTCAATTAAGTATGGAATACCGCTAAAAGACAAGTATATAATACTCAAGCTTCTAGGGTTCCGGTTTGTAGCGTCTCAGCTTACGCTGTTAGCTCGCTTAGCAAATGCAGGTCCAAGAGAAGCAAACTGGCTATGCTAAAAATTTTCTGAGTTTTTAGTTGAGTAGCGAGTGACACGGAAGGAGAAAAGCCTGGGAGGAATATCAGTTGTGACGACTGATGTTATACTCCTGGGCTTTTTGCATAATTAGCGACCTAATCTAGTTTGAAAAATTTTGAAAAATTAAGTGAGGGCGATCGCATGACTCATAATTCTGAAAATCCTTTGTTTCAGAGTCCAGACAATAACAATCATCAACCCCCTACTGAAGCCCAACGCGCTTTAGAATTAGAAACACGACTGCCGATGACAGGATGGCAGCAAGAGGTATCGAAAGGGATAGAATACGGATTAGAAGCAGCACAGAGTATCCGCGATCGCACGATTCCTACCTTTTCTCGTGGCGAGTTACCCCACTACGCCGGAATTAATACTTTCCTCAAAGCCCCATACTTAGAAGATGTGCGTCAGGTAGGAAATTACGATGTGGCGATCGTTGGCGTTCCCCATGACTCCGGTACGACCTATCGCCCTGGAACCAGATTTGGACCTCAAGGTATTCGCCGCATTTCTGCTTTGTACACGCCTTATAACTTTGAGTTGGGTATCGATTTACGCGAACAAATTACAATTTGCGATGTGGGAGATATCTTCACCATTCCCGCCAACAACGAAAAATCCTTCGATCAAATTTCTAAAGGCGTTGCCCATGTTTTCAGTTCGGGGGCATTTCCAATTATTCTGGGTGGCGATCACTCGATTGGTTTCCCCACGGTAAGGGGTGTATGTCGCCATTTAGGAGATAAAAAAGTTGGTATCATTCACTTCGATCGCCACGTAGACACCCAAGAAACCGATTTAGATGAACGGATGCATACTTGCCCGTGGTTTCACGCCACTAATATGAAAAATGCGCCAGCTAAGAATTTAGTCCAACTGGGCATTGGTGGTTGGCAAGTCCCAAGAAACGGGGTGAAAGTCTGTCGCGATCGTGCTACCAATATTCTCACAGTTACAGATATCGTCGAAATGGGCTTAGACGCAGCCGCAGAATTTGCGATTCAAAGAGCAACAGACGGTACAGACTGCGTTTACATCAGTTTTGATATCGATTGTATAGATGCAGGATTTGTTCCTGGTACTGGCTGGCCCGAACCGGGCGGTTTGTTACCCCGCGAAGCCCTGTCACTACTGGGTAAAATCGTGCAAAAAGTCCCCGTTTGCGGTCTAGAAGTTGTGGAAGTATCGCCCCCTTACGACATCAGCGATATCACCTCTCTAATGGCAACCCGCGTAATTTGCGATACAATGGCGCATCTTGTCCTATCGGGACAACTACCCCGCAAAGAGAAACCAGCTTACATTCATCCCGAATCCCAACCCGAACTTGTGGCTTGGACTTAGTTTGTCATTTGTCATTCGTCATTTGTCATTCGTCATTTGTCATTGGTAGTTGACGGTAAACGCTACACTCCGTGAAGACGGTTGATGGTTGACGGTTGTTTTTTGCTCCCTCAGCTCCCTCAGCCCCTCAGCTCTCTTTCCCCTGCTCTCTGCTCCCTACTCCCTCTCTATGCACGAAACCGACATGACCAAAGCGCTGATTCTTACCGTGCGCGACTGGTGGGAAGCACAGCCAGAAAAACCCCAAATCTCCCGAATTCACCTAATTGTAGGTCGGTTTACCTGCGTAGAGCCTGCCAGTTTGGAATTTGCCTTTGAAGTTCAAACGCGCAATACCTTTCTTGCAGGGGCAACACTAGCAATTCAAGAAACACCCTTAATTGCCTTTTGCCATCATTGCCAACAAGAGTATCGTCCTGAAATTGGACTGCAATATGCTTGTCCGCAGTGTAAATCTCCTATGGAAGACATTCGCTCTGGACGAGAACTAAAAATCGATCGCATTGAATATTCAAATAAGGATGAAGGGTAATTGGTAATTGGTAATTGGTAGTTGCTCCCTTACCTCCCTTGTCTCCCCCCTCTCCCTTGTCTACCTTGTCTCCCTTGTCCTAACCACACCCCACACCCCTAGTTATGCACCAAACATTTGACGCTGCCCTCGGGATTAATTTACTCCATGCCAATCAGGAAGGAGCTGACCACAACCGCACCCATTTTGATGAGTGGGGAATTACCTGTTTCAATGTTATGAGTAGCCCTGGCGCTGGTAAAACAGTATTACTCGAAAAAACATTGGCAGCTTTAAAAGACGATCTCAAAATTGCTGTCATTGAAGGTGATATGACTACTGAATTGGATGCCGATCGCCTGCGTCAATACAATGTACCTGTAATCGCAATTAATACTGGACGTTCTTGCCATTTAGACTCAAAAATGGTGGCAGGTGGCATTCATCAATTAGAACATCAATACAATCCTGCTGATTTCGATTTAGTCCTAGTAGAAAACGTTGGAAATTTAGTTTGTCCGGCTGAATTTGAAGTAGGCGAACACGCCAAAGTTGCTCTACTAAGTGTTACGGAAGGAGAAGATAAACCGCTGAAATATCCAGTCATGTTTCGCGAAGCTAATTGCTTGCTCATTACCAAAATCGATTTAGCAATCCATTTAGATATGAACATTGACACAATAGTGGCAAATGTACGTCAAATTAACCCAAACGTGAAGATTATTCCCGTATCGGCGAAGACGGGAGAGGGTTTAGCAGTATGGTTTGACTGGGTGCGATCGCAAATTGCTAAAAAAGAGCTAGAGGTCAGTAGAATCAGAGATTAGAAAAGAGAAAATATTAGTTTTTAAATCTAAAAATAGAAATTTTGGCATACTTAATATATGCCGAAGTTTCTGCTGTAACCGTCCAACTTTTTTAGAAAAATATTAAATAACTAAAAGCTTCAAATTCTCTAAAAAGTGTAGCAAAAGTAACGGATAAAAAAAACTTACTCCGTTAGTCTAAAGCGTATTAGATTGTAAGATTTTTAGCTGAAAGATCGCGTCAGTAAATACACTTTTTAGTAGAAAAAGCAATGAAACTGCGATCGGTAATTCAATCAATTTTGCTTTTTGTCATCGGTCTGGCGATCGCAGCAGGTTGCACTAATCCCGCCGTTTATATTACCACTACCACCGATGTTGCTGCTTCTGGTGATGCTGCTCCTAACGCTGCTAGCTTGGGATTCAGTGCGTGGCCTGGTTGGCTTCCTTGGCAAGTTACCCAAGAGCAAAAACTCTTTGAAGCAAACAAAGCTTCAGTCAATTTGAAATGGTTTGACGGCTATTTAGAATCTATTAATGCTCTCACAACCGAACAAATTAATGCCAATAGCCAGACGCTCAACGATACAATCAGTGCCGTTTCCGGTGGTGCAGATAAAGTCGTCGTACTCGTTAACGACAACTCTACAGGTAACGATAAGGTCATCGTTCGCGAAGGTATCAATACAATTGCCGATTTGAAAGGCAAAAAAGTTGCCGCAGAAGAAGGCGCTGTAGATCATTTCCTATTGTTATTAGGAATGAAAAAAGCAGGCATGAAACCAGAAGACATCCAATTTGTCCCCTTAGAAACAGGACAAGCCGCAGCCGCTTTTGTCGGTGGACAAGTAGATGCAGTTGCAGTGTTTGCACCATTTACCACTCAAGCCTTAAAGCGTCCTGGCAGTAAAGAACTCTTTAGTTCCAAAGAATTTCCTGGAGCAATTCCCGACCATCTAGTTGTCAGCCGTCAGTTTTTAGAAGCAAGTCCCGAAAAAGTGCAAGCAATGGTCGATTCCTGGTTCGCTACTCTCGATTACATGCAAAAAGAACCAGCCAAAGCAACAGAAATTATGGCAAAACGTGCCGGGGTTAGCGTTGCAGAATATGAAGAATACGCCAAAGGAACCAAGATATTTACTGTGGAAGAAAACCTCAAAGCCTTTCAACCAGGTAACAACATGACTTCGCTGATGTATGCAGCCGGAGAAATGACTAAATTTCTTGAAGAAGTCGGCTTAGCTAAACAAAAACCAGACCTAACTAAACTCTTCGACGATCGCTTTGTAAAAGCATACGCCAAGAAACAGTGACCAGTTATCAGTTAGCAGTTATCAGTGAAGAAAGGGTGTAGAGAATCGGTAGTTGGTAGTTGGTAGTTGTTCCTGAAGTTCCTGAAACTTCCTTGTCCCAATTTGTAATTTTTCAATATGAACACAGGCTCGATGCGTCCCCCATCTAATCCAAAAACGCTTAGCCCGACGGTTTTTTGGCGGTTGGCTGAAGATATTCCCAGACCATTAAACACCTTACTAGTTGCGACTTCTATCGGATTACCGTTGCTGATTTGGTGGCTGGTGACAACATTTGGTAACGTAGACCCCAAGTTTCTACCCTCGCCTGCTAAGGTACTCGAAGCATTTGGGCGATTGTGGAGGACTCGCGAACTGCTGAAGGATACTGTAGCAAGTCTCTGGCGAGTGGGCGTAGGGTTTTTGCTAGCAGTCGTGTTGTCGATTCCAGTTGGGGTGTTGATGGGCAGTTTTGCGAGTATTCGTGCCTTATTAGAACCATTATTTGGTTTGATGCGCTACATGCCCGCGCCTGCTTTCATTCCTTTGCTCATTCTCTATTTAGGAATTGGAGAAGAACCGAAAATCACTTTAATTTTCATCGGCGTGTTTTTCTTCAACTCCTTAATGGTGATGGATACGGTCAAGTTTGTATCAAAAGATTTGATTGAAGCTGCCTATACTCTAGGTGGCGATCGCTGGCAGACACTGACTCAAGTTATTTTTCCTCATGTTTTGCCAGGAATCATTGATGCTTGTCGAATTAACCTTGCAGCAGCATGGCAATTAGTCATTGTTTCAGAACTAATTGCTGCAACCGAAGGTTTGGGACGTAGAATCAGCGTCGCGGGTCGATTCCTCAGAACTGATGAAATTTTTGTCGGCTTAATTGTCATTGGAATCATCGGACTCACTTTTGACCTCTTATTCCAATGGCTCCTGCGCGTTTCTTGTAAGTGGGCAAGTCAGAAGAGATGAATTAGTGGTTAGTGACTGGCGACTAGTAACTAGATAAAGAATCCAGCCACTAGCCACCAGTCACTAGCTACTCACCAACTACCAATTACCAATTACCATGTATCTACAAATCACCAAACTCCATAAAAATTTCGAGACAAAATCGGGAACGTTGGCAGTCCTCAAAGACATTAATATGTCAATCGAGCGGGGTGAATTTATCTGTGCTGTGGGTGCATCGGGTTCGGGTAAATCTACTCTACTGCGCCAGATTGCCGGACTCGATTTGCCAACAGCGGGAGAAGTGAAAATCGATGGCGTGCGCGTTCAAGGACCAGGACCAGATCGGGGTATGGTGTTTCAGCACTACACGCTTTACCCTTGGATGAACGTACAGGAAAATGCTGAATTTGGACTCAAACTTCAAGGCTGGTCAAAACGGGAACGGCGAGAACGAGCTAGCTATTATCTCAGCGTAGTTGGACTGACTAAGTTTGCCAAATCTCTACCCAAGGAGTTATCTGGTGGAATGAAACAACGGGTAGCGATCGCCCGCGCTCTCGCCTCGGAACCTAAAGTATTACTGATGGACGAACCTTTTGGTGCTTTAGATATTCACACTAAAGAGTCCATGCATGAATTCATGCTGGATCTGTGGCAGCGTACCAACATCACCATTTTCACGATCACCCACGATGTGGAAGAAGCTGTCTTCCTCTCAAATCGGATCTACGCTCTCGGCGCTCGTCCTGGTACGGTCAGAAAAGAGATTTCAATTAAACTCCCCGAACGCACCCACACCGTCAAGCGTCATTCTATATTCCACGACTACTGCGACGAATTGATGGATTTACTCCGGGGACACTCACAGGAAGCCCTGGCTGTGGCTTCTTAAGCGGGTTGAAGTAAACTGAGTAAATGTCCGTCAGGAGTCCGCATGGCGGCGACCTTTCCAAAAGAAGGTTCTCGGACGCGCCCTTCGAGTTTAGCACCCATATTTTCTAGATTGGCGATCGCCCCATAAACATCGTCTACATGAAAGCTCAAAATCGGAGAATTCCCCGTGTGCGCTTGACTCTCCGCAGCATGTAGCGCGATCGTCGTGCCATCAGCATCTAATTCTGCCCATCCAGGGCTTGCCATTTTTACTTTTAGTCCTAATCCTTCTTGATAAAACTTCACCGTTGCTAGAACGTCCGTCACCATCAACATGACGTGCTTAAACTGTGCTGTCATGAAATTCCCTCGATAAAGTTAGTTCCTTATCGATCTTGCAACATTTAAATGTATAAATGTTGGTTGATGGTTATTGGTTGACCGATCGCTTTGTAGAGACGTTACATGTAACGTCTCTACACTGATAGCTGACAAATCCTATTAATTCTCGTTAAGGCTGCTCGTCTGGTTGTGCAAGGTTTTAGCATCACAACTTTGGGGATGAGTATCCGACAAGTTTAGATGATGTCAGAACTGATATGAAAAATAAAGATTTACTTTTCCTCTACTTGACTCGATCTATTTTTGCGACTCTACCCGATAAAATACTGTAATGACTTGCAGTAGATAGGAATCTTTAGCAACAAATTACTTGTAATTGCAGAGACAATACATGCTATTCAACAGACTGTTCACCGCAGGCGGCGTGGTTATGTGGCCCCTGCTCGGATTTTCCATCTTAGCGATCGCCCTAATTATCGAGCGGGCAATTTTTTGGGTACGGATAAATAAGCGCCAGCGTCGCGTCATCCGTGAGGTATTAAACCTCTACCGTTTAGAAAATGTCGTCACCGCGATCGAAAGGCTGAAGCAAAATGCCGACTTGCCTATGGCACGCATATTTCTCGCTGCCTTAGAACTCGAACGTCCCACACCTGAAGAGTTTCGCCTTGCCCTAGAAAGTGAAGCACAAGCAGAAATTCCTGTCTTGAAGCGATTTAACACTATCTTTGAGACGATCATTAGCATTGCACCCTTATTAGGTCTACTCGGTACGGTTTTGGGTTTGATTGCCTCCTTCGCGTCCCTCAACATTGCCAATGTTGGGGCTAGCCAAACCGCTGGAGTCACGGGTGGGATCAGCGAAGCGTTGGTTTCAACAGCTTCCGGCTTGGTAGTCGCTATCTTTACGCTGCTATTTGCCAATACATTTCGAGGATTGTACGTGCGGCAAATGGCATCAATTCAAGAGTATGGTGGTCAGCTAGAACTACTCTATCGTCGTCTTTACGAACGGGGAGAAACTTATGCGTCTGCAAGATGAGCCAGAAATTCAAGCACAGATTAACATCGTGCCGATGATTGACGTAATCTTCGCGATTTTGACATTTTTTATCATGTCAACCTTATTTCTTACTCGTTCTGAGGGGTTGTCAGTCAACTTACCCCAGTCACAATCAGCTCAAACGCAACCAAAAGCACCCATTACAATCACAATTGATGCCAAAGGTCAACTCGCTGTCAATCGCAAGCCGACTCAACTCCAAGCACTCAATGGAGAATTACGACAGCTAGCACAGCCAAACCAAGAGGCACTCGTGATAGTCAATGCCGATAAATCAGTCAACCACGGACAAGTTGTATCCGTGATGGATGTGGTGAGGCAATTACCAAACGCAAGACTGGCGATCGCCACGCAGAGAGAATAACAGTGTAGAGACGTTACATGTAACGTCTCTACACCGATCGCCGATTAAAAACTAACTCTTGCGGGTACGTCTGTAACGCGCAAAACCGATTCTTGTTGAAATTTTGACTTATAAGCGTCGATAATTTCCTGAATGGATCTTTCTCGTTCTGGAGTACTGACATAGAGCAAGATTAAAACTTTAGAATCTTCTCTAGCTAGAATTCCAGCACTGTTAAGAAACTGACCGTAGGCATCTACTACTGTTAATCCATCGGGAAAACGAGGTGTCACTTCAGTATCTACAAACTTTTGCCATTGTTCTTCCGTGACTTCTCCTCCTCCGGGTTGCGATCGCCCAAAATACAACTCTTCTCTAACGTATGCTTCGCTGTTGGTAGTAGTTTCTGCTGCTGGGGTTTGAGCGCTAACTTGATGTATGTAGCTAACTGAACCTGTTAACAACAAGCCAGACAGAAAAAACGCACCTAGAATTTTGCGTCTGGTAAGTAAGGTAATATTCATTTCTATCCTCAATTTGTTGAATTAGTCCGACGATCTATTTGTAATGGCTGCTAACTAATACTTCAGATATACGCCTTAAGTTTTAGATATATATAAACTTTTTGTAATACGTTATTACAAAAATTAGTCTTTGTTTTTTCTCGATCGCCTACACTTATCTTTTTACTGAAGCTGACGTTATTTGTCTTTACCAATGACGAATGACCAATGACAAAGTATGACAGCTTGTCTTTTGACTAAATTCAACTGCGATCGCCATGATTGGTATAAGTGCAAACGCACTTTGTCCGTAAAAACAACAAGCAAATTAGAGGAATGTTTCAACCACGCGGCTAAATATCAAGCCTGCGTGTATGTTTGTGTGCGTTTAGCCGATATTTTTTGATAAATGCGATCGCCTCAGACATAACTGAAACTATAAGAAAAGCATGAGAGTGGCAAATTGAGGAAGATGGGACTGAAAATTTTGTTATTGCCTACAGTATTGTTGAGTTTAACCGTAGGCTCTGCTGCACTCGCAAATGAACTAGAAGATAGAAAAAAAAATGCGATCGCGCTAAAGCTGAAACTGCATCAAGCGAGAAGTAATTCACAACCAAAACTACCACGCTTGAGCCAACGAGAAAAGTTTTCTACTGATGCTATATGGTTAACGCAACGAGCGTCACCAACAATAGATGTGGCACAATCAATATCTTCTGAAGTAGAAGAACCTGCTATTGAGGACACTGATGAACTTTATATCGAGGTTGAAGGAAAAAGAGAGACAATTCCTGAAACATCAAGTCCCGTCTACATCATTCCTAAAGAAGAAATTGAGAAACAACGTCCGAATAGTGTTGCAGAAATTTTACGCAATCTACCAGGATTTGCAATTAATGATGCAGGTTTTGGCGCAGATATTCATACGGGAACATATTATCGAGGAAGCTCGATCAACCAGTCAGTTTTCTTACTCAATGGTAGACCGATCGGGTCTAATGTTAACACTTACCACGGCGCTACCGATCTAAATAGTATTCCTGTAGAGTCTATCGAACGAGTAGAATTATCGAGTGGTACGAGTTCTACTTTATATGGTTCGCAAGCGTTTGGCGGAGTTGTCAATATTGTTACTAAGCAAGGCTCTGAGATTCCCCAGCTCAACGGTTTAGTAGAATACGGTTCTTATGACCAAGATAACTATCGTATTAGTTATGGTGGCAGTGGTGGGAATTTAAAATATAGTCTTGGTTTTGAACAATACGATGCTGAGAACAATTATCGCGTCCCTGAAGGAGCAGCAAATCGAGATTCAGATGGACGTTTATTTAACGGTGATACTGCAACTAGTAACTACTTTGGTAGCCTCAGTCTCGATCTCAATTCTCGCAATACTCTCAGTTTAGATGCATATAAAATTAGCAGTCGTCGCGGTTTGTTGTACTTTGGTTTTCCCCTGCAAAGAGATCGCTTAGACCACGATGTTTTTAACATTGGTTTATCTTGGAAAACTCTGCTAGGCAATGGAAAAGATTCCGTTCTTAGAGCTACAGTCGCCTACAATCAAGATTATTTCAATACCTACGGTCCTACACAAAACATTTTTTATCGTACGGGAACGCTCAATTCTCAAGCTGTAACTGCAAGATTAGAACACGATTGGAAAATTAACACTAGTAATAATTTACGCTGGGGCATAGATGTCAAAAATGACTTTTTAAATGGTGATGTTTTAAGTACGGCTCCGAATAGAGTCAACTTAAATGAAGAAGAAGAAAGAGAAAGATTTCAAACTGCATTATTTGCTTTAAATACCTGGAAAATTACCAATAATTTTCAAGCCGATCTAGGATTGAGACAAAATTTTACTAGCGAGTTTGGTAGTTATTTAAATCCTAGCGTTGGGCTACGATGGGCAATGAGTCCAGGTGTAGCTTTACGGGGAAGTTGGGCATCAGTACAGCGCGATCCTGGTATCGATCAACTATACGTTTACGACACGGTACATAATTGGTTGCCAAACCCAGATCTAGAACCAGAAGTAGGTTCTTCATGGACAGCAGGAGTTGATGTCAAATTTGCCGAGAATTTAACCGGACAGTTTACTTATTTCGGCAGTAGCTTAACAGATCGCTTGGGCATTCAAGCAGGTCGGTGGACGAACATTGGATTAGTTAATACTAATGGTTTAGAAGCAGCATTGAAATGGCAAATTAATCCGCAGTGGTCAACTTTTCTCAACTATACTTATACCGATGCAAAAATTAAGTCGGGAATTGAAGAAGGATTACAGCTTGGTTTAGTTCCCTATTCCGTAGGACAAATCGGTTTAGGTTATCAATCGGGAGGATGGGAAGTTAATTTATTTGCCAGCTATTATAGTGGAGCGCGACGAGCTTTTTTTAATAACCCGGGTGATAGCAATACCGATTTCTCTCCCTCTTGGTTGAGTCTAGATTTAGGGGCGCGAATCCCAATTACAAGCAACTTGGGATTAACAGTCTATCTAGAAAATTTAGCAGATCGCGCCTACGAAAAATCCAATCGAATCTACGAACCTGGTTTAACCTATCGAATTGGTATTTCTTCTAAATTCTAGTCGTTGTAGAGTAGTGGGCATTGCCCACCGCTCAAAAATTAGGAAGCAATCTGACCAAAACGACGATCGCGGTTTTGATAAGCGAGTAAAGCTTGATGAAAGGCACTGCGATCGAAGTCAGGCCACAAAATATCTGTAAAATAAATTTCTGTATATGCCATTTGCCACAATAAAAAATTACTCAATCGCATTTCTCCACTAGTACGAATTAATAAATCTGGATGAGAAGTTCCAGCAGTGTAAAGATATTTCTCAATTGAGTTTTCATTAATCTCGTCAATCTCAATCTCTTGCTGTTGAATTTGTAAAGCAATTTGCCGACAAACTTGAGCAATCTCTTTGCGGCTACCGTAATTCACAGCTACAGTAAAGTGAATAGCTGTGTTATGAATTGTGTAAGCGATCGCTCGTTCTATTTCTCTTTGCAAAGACTTAGGTAAGACTGACAAATCTCCAATAAAAGAAATTCGTACTCCTTCTTTTTGCATTTGAGTTAATTCGCGTTGTAATAGTCGCTCAAACAGTAACATGAGAAAATCGACTTCTTGTATAGGTCGTCGCCAATTCTCGGTCGAAAAAGCATAAGCTGTTAGTGCTTCAATTCCCCAATCTTTACAGCAGCGAAGTAGTTCTTTTAAAACTTTTGCTCCTTGACGATGCCCAGCAACACGCGGTAATCCTTTTTTGGTAGCCCAGCGTCCGTTACCATCCATAATTACAGCAATGTGTTTGGGTAATTTTTGCGGATCGAGAGCGGTAGGTAATTCAGATTGTATAGAGTTCATAGATATAATGTCGCGCAAAGACGCAGAGGCGCAAAGAAAATTGTCAGTTTCTGCCAAGCTTTATTTCAGGTTGTTGATTCCTGCATTAATTTACATAATCTACTGTGTGATTCCTGAGAAGTGAGATTGTTTCAATCTAGGAAATGTAGATACACCTACTGATACGAGCTTGAGAATCAAGGAGAATACCCCGGCTCTGTTTCTCATAGTTTAGGAGTAAAAAAAATAGTTGTCAGTCGGTTACAGTCGGTAAACCTAAGTCGGGGAAGTCGGAAAAGTCGGAACTCAAATGCACAGTTAAGCGACTAAGGACATAATTGCGATCGCCACGTAGTAGACGGGAAAAATAAGATTATTAAGGCTAATGCACCTACCACACTTTTAAACGCACAAATTTGAATGCATGAATCTCAATGCAAGAAACATCCCCAGTAGAAATATCTATTCGTCAGGCTCGTACTAGCGATCGCGATCGAATCATCCAGTTGCATAGTCAGTCAATTCAGCAACTTTGTACGGCTGATTATAACCCTGCACAAATTCAAGCTCTGCTAGAAGATAAAAAAGTGTATGGAACAAAATCGTGGGGTGATGTTGTCTTAGTAGCAGAGTATGGCGAAGAAATTGTAGGGTTTTCGGCTTTGATGCAGGGTACGGTAAGTGCAATGTACGTCCATCCAAAATGGACTCGACAAGGTATTGGTAGACGTTTATTACAGACGATTGAACGAGAAGCTATATTTCGGCGATGGCAATGGTTATTTGTGAAAGCTTCTATTACGGCTGTACCTTTTTATCAAGCTTGCGGCTATCAAATTCTACATCCCACTCAAATGATGGTTGCTCGTAGAGAGTGGGTTCCTTGTGTTGATATGCAAAAGCAATTAGTGGCAACAATTAGCCAACAGCAATTGCCTTCTCGACAAGCAGAGACTTGTTGGCAAATCGTGCAATCATGTTTAGTTAGTTTAATTGTATTAGTCGCGATCGCAAAGATGATGCAATGGTTTTTACCTCGATAGCGATCGCATTTGATTACAATATATTTGTAGGGGCGCACAGCTGTGCGCCCCTACTTTTATCTATTCTGGTTTCATTGCTGTCTCCTTTCATCTAGCCGGATTGTCAGGAAATGCCTCTTCTAGATCTTCTACTGAAGTTGGAATGCGATCGATAAAAGGTAAACTAGCTCCTTGTAAACCCCGTTTAATCCGTTCTGGAGTTTCAGGAAAAATGATAAATAGCGGATAAATGCTATTCGCTCCTTCACTAAAAATGTGTTGATAAGGAAGAGGCATAATCCACTCGTATTCTTTATCTAATAACACTTGGGTTTGTCGCCAGCGTCCTAAGAAATCGGAAAAATCTTCATTGGGACGATAAATAAATAGAAAAATTTCTACTCCAGTTTTAATTTTCCACTCTGGATCGCACATGAGAAAAGCGATATCACAGGGTAACAGAGTCGTTTCTGTAACTTTGATTGCTTGACGTTCTTTACTAGTTGATGTAGAGTTTCGCAGCCGAATTATAGGTAGAGGAATCGGAATGACACTTTCATAAGGACGGCGCAAACTTGGAAGCATTTCTAAATAGGGACGATGCTGCTTCAGTAAGGCGATCGCTGCTAGGCGATCGCTATACTCTGCCAAGCACTCTTCATAACAAGCTTTTTTAACATTCATAATTTATTCGATAGATAGTTAGTAGTTAATGGTCAAGAGAGGTCGCTAACTACTAACGATTCGCTTAACCCAACTTTTCAAATACCTTGAACATGGGTAGGTACATCGAGAGAAGAATTCCCCCAACCATACCACCTAAAACTACAATCATAATTGGTTCAATAATACTAGTGAGGGCTTTAACAGCTTGCTCGACTTCATCTTCATAGAAATCAGCAACTTTCATTAACATACTATCCAGTTCACCCGTTTCCTCGCCAATACTAATCATCTGAATTGCCATCACGGGAAAAACTCGTTCTTTTTGTAATGCTAAACTAATCATTCCTCCTTGCTGAATCTCTTTACGCGCTGCATCTACAGCATTAGCAATTATCTGATTGCCAGCCGTATCGCGAACGATTTCCAGAGCAGTTAAAATTGGTACTCCTGAACGAGTCAAAGCACCAAAAGTACGACTGAAAAGGGCTACAGACGATTTTTGAATTAAGTCACCAAACAATGGAACTTTCAGAGAAATTCGGTCAATGGTCTCCCGACCCAGCCGAGTTTTGTAATACTGTCGATAAACAAAACTACCACCAATAAAAACTACTACAGGAATTATCGCACTTGGACTTCTAAGAACTGCGCTGATCCACAACATAAATTTGGTCAGTTCTGGTAATTCTACTCCTAATTGCTTAAAAATATCAGCAAAAATAGGTATGAGAAATATAGTCATACCAAGAAAAATTAGTACGGCTATAATTCCAACTGCAATAGGATAGGTTAAAGCAGATTTAATTTGGTTTTGTAGTCGAGCGCGATCTTCCAACAACTTAGATAATCGGTTCATGACTTCATCAAGAACACCACCGACCTCTCCAGCTTGTACCATACTGACATACATGTAATCGAAACAACCTGGGTGTTTCCGCATTGCTTCAGACAAATTCATTCCCTGCTGTACATCAGAACTAATGTCAATTAAAGCTCCTTTCAGTTTTGGGTTAGTACACTGTTCCGCCATTACACCCAGGCTTCTTACAATGGCTACACCTGCGTTAATTAGGGCAGCAAACTGACGAGAAAAAACAGCTTTATCTTTAACAGATACCTTTGCAAGAGCTGCTTGGAGCGGTGCTAAGCTGAGATTACCACTCAACTTAAATTCTTCTGCTTGTTTTAGTTCTTGAATAAAAAGACCTTTCGATCTCAAACTAGAACGTGCTGCTGCTATTGTGTCAGCAACAACTTTTTCTTTTTTAGCGTTTCCTTTCGCATCACGAACGCGAGCAACAAATGTAGGCATGTCTTAGATCTTTTAGGAGATAGAGAATATGGAAGTTGTAGAGATACAAACTATATATCTCTACAGATGATTTTCTAAGAATTAGTTAATGCATAGAAGTACCTGCTCTCATACCAGCTTTTGCACCGACTCCTGGAGTATTACCAATCAAGCGCTGTAATTCATCTGGCTTAGATGTTTTAGACATTGCTGCTTCAAACGAAATTAGACCAGTTTTATACTGATCTGCTAAAACTTTTTCCAATGTTTGCATACTCAAATTTCCTCCAGTTTGAATTGCCGAGTAAATTTGAGCTGTTTTTCCTTCACGAATTAAGTTAGAGATAGCAGGGGTAACAATCATAATTTCCTGAGCCATAACTCGACCGTATTCGCCTGGTTTAGGGTTCTTTTTAGATACGAGAGTTTGACTGAATACTGCCACAAGTGAGTTAGATAACTGGACGCGAATTTGTTGCTGTTGTTCTGGAGGAAATACATCTACCATCCGGTCAACAGTTTGAGCCGCAGAACTCGTGTGTAGTGTACCAAATACTAAGTGTCCTGTTTCCGCTGCTGAAATCGCTAACTGAATTGTTTCTAGGTCACGCATTTCGCCTACCAGAATTACATCTGGATCTTCCCGTAAAGCTGCTCTAAGAGCATTAGCAAAACTTTTTGTATCTTCTCCAACTTGACGCTGATGGATCACACTCTTGATTGGTTCGTAGACAAACTCAATCGGATCTTCAACTGTGATAATGTGTTCCGCCCGCGTTGTATTAATATTATTAATCATGGACGCTAGGGTAGTAGACTTACCCGATCCAGTTGGTCCCGTTACCAAGACTAATCCTCGTGGTTTTTCCGAGATTTCCCGCACAATACTGGGTAAATTTAAGGTTTCCATGCTGGGAATTTTGGAGGCTAGCGCTCGCAAGCAGGTGGCATACGTACCTCGGTCTTTATAGACGTTGACGCGGAAGCGAGCTAGTCCCTTAATCCCGTAAGAACAGTCAAGTTCCCAGTTTTGTTCTAGAGTTTTGCGCTGGGTATTATTTAACATACTAAAAATTAGTCTTTGACACTGTTCTGCTGTTAGTGGTTCGTGTTCCGTTGGAGTCAACTTTCCACTGATACGGATATATGGCGGTAAACCTGCTGAAATGTGTAAGTCCGAACCACCCGAGTTAATAACTTCTTCCATTAAGTCTTCAATCATTAATTCCATAGTTAATCTCCTTGAAAGTTATGTTGGTAATTGGTAGTTGGTAATTGGTAATTGGCAATTGGTAATTGGTGGTTGTTCGTTTTGACTTTTGTGCGGGCGGGTTTAGCAAATAGGTTGACAACCTTAAGTGAAAATTTTTGGTCAAAACCCGCCCCTACAACTTTTGACTTGCCATTACCGATTGTCTAGTCACTAAATCGTGGAGTCATACAATAAGGACACTCAAACCACTCTGGTTGTAGCTCTGCATGACAAGTTTTACACTCTAATGAACTTTTACGTTTTGCTTTCAGTTCCGCTTCCAAACCAGAATCAGTGAAAGTGACGCGCTCTACTTCTTCCAAAGTCGTGTTACCTTGCATCACTAGCTCCAGACTATAAGCTAACAACGTTTTCATGCCCTCTTCTACGGCTGCTTCTTTAATCCGTTCGCTCGGCGCTCCTTCAGTAATTAAATTTTGTAGTCGTTCTGTAACGCGCATAACTTCATATACGCCACAACGCCCTTTATATCCAACGCCAGCGCATTTAGAGCAAAGTTGATTTTTAGCCTTAGCGGCTTGAATTTCTTCTAACTCCAAAGATTTAGCTTTGTAAAGCGTGAGTTCGACATCTTTAGAACTCGCCAGTCCAAACCGAGCTAACTCATCGGCACTGGGAGTATAAGGAATGCGACAATCAGAACAGACGCGCCGCATCAAACGTTGAGCCACAACCCCTAGCAGCGCACCGGACACCATGAATGGTTCTACACCCATTTCGTCTAAACGAGAAATTGCCCCAGCCGCATCATTAGTGTGCAGAGTTGTCAATACTAAGTGTCCCGTCAGTGCTGCCTCAATAGCGGTTTTTGCCGTTTCCTTATCCCGTGTCTCACCAACTAGAATTACGTCTGGGTCTTGTCGTAGAAAAGCCCGCAAAATTGACGCAAAATCCATTCCTTTTTCTCGAATCACCTGGACTTGCGTAATTCCTGGTAGAGAATACTCAATGGGGTCTTCAGCGGTGCTGATATTTACCCCTGGATCGTTGCGTTCTGCCAAAATTGAGTATAGAGTGGTCGACTTACCGCTTCCCGTCGGACCCGTAACCAACAGCAGTCCGAACGGACGACTTGCCAAGTCCCTCACAATTTGCAGGCTCTCTACATCGCTAATTAATTTGTCTAACCCAAGTTGGGTAGATGAGTTATCCAAAATCCGCAAAACAACTTTTTCCCCGTAACGACTGGGTAAGGTATTGACGCGAAAATCAACTTTTCGTCCTTCAAATACGCGGCGAATACGACCATCTTGGGGTGCGCGTCGTTCGGCAATATCTAATTCAGCAATAATTTTAAATCGAGCTGTCACAGCAGGAACAATTTGTTTGGGTAGGGGGTCAAAAGCCTGCCGCAATACTCCATCTCTACGAAATCGGACGCGCAAGTACTCTTCTTGGGGTTCAATGTGAATATCTGAAACTTTTTCTTGTAACGCTTTGATCAGAATTTTATTCACTAGGGCAATTACAGGAGCAGCATCCGCATCTTTGAGAGATGCACCTAAATCTGCGTCACCCTCCTCTGGTGCATCTTGTAAATCAAGTCCATCTAACTCTACAGTGAAATCGACGGCATTAGCGTTATTTCTTTGATTGTCTGCCTGTTGTTTTTGTTTTTCTACATTTTCATCTAAATATTTAGAAAGAAGTTCTTGGAAGTCTTCTAGTGTAATGACCGTCCTTTGCAATCCAATATCGCGGGGGCGAAGAATACGGTTTAAATTATCTTGGGCATCCAAATTATCTGGATCGACCATTGCGATCAAAATGGACGGAGGCTCATCACTTTTTGATATAGGTAGCAGCCGATAGCGACGACAAATATCAATCGGGATCAAAGAATCGATCAACTCGCCGACTTGACTTGTGCCAATCTGATTGATTTCTGGATCGAGAAACTCTACACCGTAGAGAATTTTTAGCTCGAATAGCTGTTGTTTTTTATATTGTCTAATTAAGTCTGGTGGCAGTTGTCGTCCAGTTATAGCTTCTAAAATCTCCGGTAGCGATCGCCCAGTCGAGCGACTTTCGCTTAAAGCCTGCTTCATCTGCTCTTTACTGACATACCCAGTCTCAACTACTTTGTTGCCAAAAGGAGACAAGTCATTTTTGACAATTAAGGCACGCCGCTGCATTGAAGAGGAGTAAGACATAATCGCTACTAAGATTTTGCATAATCAAGTATTCCCAAATAGAGTGTTCCCAAATCTCAAGAGAAATATTACAGAGGCGAGAAGCAGAAGAAGTCGGAGTTCAGAAGCATTTAACCACTAGCCACTAGCCACTAGTCACTGATGACTGTATTCCCCGTGCAACTGCGCCTGCAATTATTGCATCCTAGAAGAGGTAAGTTTGCGCACAAGCTGAAGGTTAGTGGCTGGAGTAAACCTCATATCTCTAGCCTCTTCCACAGCTACACAGTTGTTAGGATTTAGGATTGGGACATAATGATTGACGAAGAAAAGCAAACGGAATACGCAACTAACCAAGAACCACAACAGCAAACACAGCAAACAACGAACGAGGTCACAACCAAAACAATGGACTCAAATGCATTCGGAGAATTTGAAACACAGGCAAACGCTCCAGAGGGAGATGCTAACGTTGCATCGAACGAGAATCCAGTCGAAGTAGAAAAGCCTGATACCTCCTCCACCGCGCCTGAAGCCGATAATCGAGCTGCTTTGTTAGAAAAGGAGCGGGAGATCGAGTCACTCAAAGCTAGCTTGGAGGAGCGTACCAGTCAATACATGCGCATGGGCGCGGATTTTGAAAATTTTCGCAAACGCACGCTCAAAGACAAAGAAGACTTAGAGCAAAAGATTAAACAGAATACTCTACAAGAAATTCTACCTGTGGTAGATAATTTCGAGCGGGCAAGAGCGCAGCTCAAACCGCAAACCGATGCTGAAATGAATCTTCACAAAAGTTATCAGGGAGTATACAAGCAACTGGTAGATTGCCTCAAGCGGCTAGGTGTTTCGGCAATGCGACCTGAAGGCAAGGAGTTTGACCCGAACCTACATGAAGCGGTCATGAGAGAACCAACAAGCGAGTACCCTGAAGGCACGGTGATTGAAGAATTGGTCAGGGGTTACTACTTAGGCGATCGCGTGTTGCGTCATGCTTTGGTAAAAGTAGCTACTGCCCCAGAAGAAACACCGTCAGAAACGGTAGTAGCAGAAACTCCACCCGAAGTTACAGAAAGTTGAGTGAAAAAATATCTTGGGAGTGAATGCATTGAGACAAATTCTGGGAAATATATCGTAGAGCCAATTTACTGCGTCGATCGCGATCTGGGACGACGCTACATCAATAAAAGCCACCTTACTGCTGAATATGGGAAAAGTTATTGGGATTGACTTAGGGACAACGAACAGTTGTGTTGCCATTTTAGAGGGCGGTCAACCACTGGTGATCCCCAATTCAGAAGGTGGACGAACAACTCCCAGCGTGGTTGGCTTTGGTAAAGCCAGCGATCGCTTGATCGGTCAGTTGGCAAAGCGTCAAGCCGTCACGAATGCCGAAAACACTGTTTACAGTATCAAGCGGTTTATCGGACGGCGTTGGAACGAAACTCAAGCAGAACGCCAGCGCGTCCCCTACAAATCCGTTAGAGGACGCGACGACACTGTAGATGTCCAAATTCGCGATCGCACCTACACTCCTCAAGAAATTTCTGCCATGATCCTGCAAAAACTCAAGCAGGACGCAGAAAATTTTTTGGGAGAAAGCGTAGACCAAGCAGTAATTACCGTACCAGCCTACTTTACCGATGCCCAGCGGCAGGCAACCAAAGATGCAGGCACGATCGCGGGACTGGAAGTTTTACGTATTATCAACGAACCGACAGCCGCCGCTTTAGCTTACGGCTTGGATAAGCAAGATCGAGACCAAACAATTCTCGTCTTCGACTTAGGCGGCGGTACGTTTGACGTTTCTATCCTGCAACTAGGAGACGGGGTTTTTGAAGTTAAAGCCACCTCTGGCAACAATCAACTTGGCGGTGACGATTTCGATAACTGTATCGTGCGCTGGATGATTTCTTGCTTTCAAGACAGTGAAGGTGTAGACTTAACTGCCGACCGCATGGCACTCCAGAGACTACGAGAAGCAGCAGAAAAAGCCAAAATCGAACTGTCTACCCTTGGCAGCACGACAATTAATTTACCTTTCATCACGGCTGATGCTACGGGACCAAAACACTTAGAACAAGAGCTAAGCCGCGCCAAGTTTGAAGAGTTGGTCTTGCCTCTGATCCAAGCCACGATCGAACCGATGGTGCAAGCCCTCAAAGACTGCGGTTTACGCCCCCCAGATATCGATAAAATCGTTCTTGTGGGTGGTTCCACCCGCATTCCAGCCGTGCAAAATGCCGTGCAAAACTTTTTTGGTGGCAGAACAGCCGAGCGATCGGTCAATCCCGATGAGGCTGTTGCACTAGGCGCGGCAATCCAGGGTGGAGTGTTGGGGGGCGAAGTCGAAGATGTCTTGCTACTGGACGTAACTCCGCTCTCTCTGGGAATTGAGACTTTAGGGGAAGTCTTTACAAAAATTATCGAACGCAATACCACAATTCCCACCAGTAAAGCGCAAATTTTCTCGACTGCTACCGACGGACAAACCTCTGTGGAAATCAAAGTTCTTCAGGGAGAAAGAGCGATGGCGCGAGACAACAAAACTTTGGGAAGTTTTGTACTCACAGGAATTCCTCCTGCTCCTAGAGGCACGCCCCAAATTGAAGTTGCCTTTGAGATCGATGTCAACGGCATCTTAAAAGTAGCAGCATCAGACAAAGGCACTGGCAGAGAACAATCCTTGCGGATCACGAATACGGGTGGGTTGAGTGCAAGTGAAGTAGAACGGATGCGCCAAGAAGCAGAAATGTTTGCTGAGCAAGATCGAAAACGCTTGGAACTGATCGAACTGAAAAACCAAGCAGAACACTTGTTACAAAGTTATTTTGTCACCTTGAGAGATAATAAAGACCTAATTACTGAAGAGTTTAAAGCTCAGGCAGATGAAAAAGTCGCCGTACTCAAAGCAGCCTTTGCCGATCCTGCTTCCACTATTGAAGCAATCGAACAAAGACTGCAAGACTTCCAGCAAAACTTATTTGCTCTAGGAGCCAGCGTTTACGAACAAGCCAATCGCAGTAGCTCTTTTACTTCATCAGGTATGGACGACACCTTCACTTCTTCCTTTGGAGACGATAGTACGTATGCAGTAGACTACGAAGCAATTGAGGAGTAGTCATTTGTTATTTTTGAGTGGCTAGTGGCTAGTGGCTAGTAGCTAGACTCTTTTCTAGTCACCAGCCACTAGCTACTGATAACTGAAAAGGATCGGTTTTGCCACCTTGTTGAAAGTACGGTGATTTGTCTACAGTGATTATGGAACTTTAGTAACTAATGCTGAAACGCGATCGCCGCAGGACAGCAACAGATTCATCCCTCTTCTAACCACTAAACCAGCAGCGCTCTATGGCTCGTGACTATTACGAAATTCTGGGTGTTTCCCGCAGTGCGGATAAAGAAGAAATCAAACACGCCTATCGTCGCCTCGCTCGGAAATATCACCCCGATGTGAATAAGGAAACTGGAGCTGAGGAGCGGTTCAAAGAAATCAACCGAGCTTACGAAGTGTTATCGGAACCGGAAATGCGGGCGCGTTACGATCGCTTTGGCGAAGCTGGTGTCGCAGCTGGTGCTGGGGCAGCAGGTTTTCAAGACTTTGGCGATATTGGCGGTTTTGCTGACATATTTGAAAGCTTCTTTAGCGGTTTTGGTGGTGCGGGCGCTCAAGGTGGGACGCGGCGGCGGAGCGGACCAGTCCGTGGTGACGACCTACGGTTAGATTTGAAGTTAGATTTTAGAGAAGCGGTCTTTGGCGGGGAGAAAGAAATTCGCATTTCTCACCTAGAAACTTGTGAAGTTTGTAGCGGTTCTGGTGCAAAGCCTGGAACTCGACCGCGTACTTGTACGACTTGTAGTGGCTCGGGTCAGGTAAGGCGCGTTACCCGCACTCCCTTTGGGAGTTTTACGCAGGTGTCTACTTGTCCCACGTGTAACGGTACGGGGCAGATGATTGAAGACAAGTGCGAAGCTTGCGACGGGAAAGGTGCGAGGCAGGTAACGAAGAAGTTAAAAATCACCATTCCCGCCGGAGTTGACAACGGTACGCGCTTGCGCATTTCTGGAGAAGGTGATGCAGGCGATCGCAACGGTCCGCCAGGAGATTTATACGTTTACATCTTTGTCAACGAAGACGCAGAATTTCGCCGCGACGGGATTAACGTTCTATCAGAAATTAAACTCAGTTACTTGCAAGCAATTCTAGGCAGCCGCATAGAAGTTAATACGGTAGATGGTCCGACTGAATTGCTTGTGCCTGCTGGTACTCAACCAAACACCGTGATGACTTTAGAAAATCACGGCGTGCCGCGTTTGGGTAATCCCGTCAGTCGAGGCGATCACCTCATCACAATCTCAATCGATATTCCCACCCGCATTACTCCCGAAGAACGAGAATTGCTGGAAAAGCTAGCTAAAATTCGGGGCGATCGCACTGGAAAAGGTGGTATAGAAGGATTTTTGGGAAATCTGTTCCACAAATGAATCAATCATTTTTGTCATCTGCCGATGCTCAACTCGATCTACGCGGGACTCCCTGCCCGATTAACTTTGTTCGCACTAAGCTACGATTGGAAAAAATGACTCCAGGCAGCTTGCTGGAAGTCTGGCTAGACCCAGGCGAACCAATCGAGCAAGTGCCGGATAGTTTGACAATGGCTGGATATCAGATCGAGCAAATTGAAGAACGTCAGGGATTCTTCGTGCTTCAGGTGAGGCATCCTGTTAAGTGAATTCGGAATTCGGAATTCGGAATTAGTTTCAACGATCTTGGCTATTTGCTAATTTTCTAAGCTTGAGAGTTTGTTAGTCATGCATGAATGATTTGCACAATTCTGAAATTCAACTCATAGAGGACACTTCACCTCTAGTGGGTACGGTAGTAGCAGTACAAGCAAACTACTACTGGGTAAGGTTAGATGCTCCAGGTTCAGAATTAACTACTCCCTCAGCTCCCTCAGCTCCCTCAGCTCTCTTGTGTACGCGGCGGGCGCGGTTGAAAAAGCTAGGACAGCAAGTCATGGTTGGCGATCGCGTTGTCATAGAAGAACCGGATTGGGCTGGTGGTCGAGGGGCAATTGGGGAAGTCTTACCCCGTCAAAGTCAGCTCGATCGTCCGGCGATCGCTAACGCGCAGCAAATTTTGCTGGTATTTGCCTTGGCAGAACCAGACCTCGACCCGTATCAATTGAGTAAGTTTTTAGTCAAAGCAGAGTCTACGGGGTTAGAAATTTGTCTGTGCTTGAATAAAAGCGATTTGCTCTCAGCCCAGCAGATTAATAGTTGGCGCGATCGCTTGAACAAATGGGGCTACCAACCTTTATTTATCAGCGTCCATCAAGGATTTGGAGTCGATCGAGTGAGCCAGCGCCTGCAAGCGAAAATAACCGTCATTGCTGGACCCTCTGGAGTGGGGAAATCGAGTTTAATCAACATGCTAATCCCAGAAGCAGGATTGCGAGTCGGAGAAGTATCGGGGAAACTGTTGCGGGGTCGCCACACGACGCGGCACGTCGAACTGTTTGAATTACCTACAGGGGGATTGCTAGCCGATACTCCGGGCTTTAACCAACCCGATCTTGACTGTACTCCAGAAGAGTTAGCAAGCTATTTTCCAGAAGCAAAACAACGCTTAGCCGTTGCTAGTTGTCAGTTTAGCGATTGCTTGCACCGCGACGAACCGAATTGTGTCGTGCGGGGCGACTGGGAACGTTACCAGCACTATTTGGACTTGTTGGAGGAGGCGATCGCCGATCGAGAACAGCTAGCTCGTCAAGCCAATCCTGAATCGAATTTAAAGCTGAAGACCAAACGGGGTAAAAGTCAGTACGAACCCAAACTAGAAACGAAAAAATATCGCCGCCAGTCTCGCCGGACGCAACAGCAATCTCTCCAGGAGTTATATCGAGAAGCAGAGGAATAGGGTCTAAAATTTAAAAAATATTAACTTAAAAAATTGGAGATTTTTATGGCTCCTAAAGTCGAAATCTACACCTGGAGATCCTGCCCGTTTTGCATTCGTGCCAAACAACTGCTTGCAAAAAAAGGCGTTGATTTTATCGAGTACAGTATTGATGGTGATGAAGCCGCTCGCAAACAGATGGCACACAGAGCAAACGGTCGCCGTTCTGTACCCCAAATCTTTATCGACGATCGCCACATTGGGGGATGCGATGACATTTACGATCTGGATTTCCAAGGCAAACTCGATCCGCTGCTAACCTCGGCTCAAGGAGCGTAAGCCATTGAGTTTAAAACTAGTTTTTATTATCGACCCGATCCACAAACTCGATCCAGGTCACGATACGAGCGTTGCTTTGATGGAAGCAGCGCAAGCTTTAGGACATGAAGTGTGGATAACTCAAGCTAGCCGCTTGGGGTAGCTGAAGGTAAGGCATGGGCTGTTTTAGAACGCTTACAACTTCAACCCGTGCAGTTGGTGGATGGGCGCTGGGTAGCGGAACTGGTTTGGTACGATTTGAGCGATCGCACCTGGATGCCTTTAGAAAATTTTGATGCTGTGTTCATGCGGACAGATCCGCCTGTAGATATTCCCTACGTCTACGCTACTTACATTCTCGACTTCATCGATCGGAGCAAAACTTTAGTTGTCAATAATCCCCAAGGGTTGAGGGCAGCCAACGAAAAAATGTTTGCTCTACAATTTACTCATTTGATGCCAGAGACAATTGTGAGTGCGGATAAAAAGGTGATTCGCCAATTTTTAGCAACAAGAGGGGCAGCGATTCTCAAACCACTGGGACTCAAAGCAGGTGAAGGAATTATTTATCTTGAAGAGGGCGATCGCAATTTCAACTCAATTGTAGAAATTAGCACTTACCAAGCCAAAATGCCCGTGATGGTGCAAGAATTTATCCCTGCTGCGAAAGAAGGAGACAAGCGGATTATTCTACTCAACGGCGAACCCATCGGAGCTGTGAATCGAATTTCCACCAGCGACGACTTTCGTAATAACATGGCAGCTGGCGGTACGGTAGCCAAAACTGAAATTACAGACCGAGAACATCAGATCTGTAAGGATTTAGCTGTCAGCCTACAACAAAACGGCTTATACTTTGTCGGAATTGATGTTATCGGTGGCTATCTAACTGAAGTGAACGTCACCAGCCCTACAGGGATCCGAGAAATCGATAGACTCAATGGAATTCGTCTGGGAGAAACGGTGATGCAATGGTTGGAAAAGGCGAAGGTTTGATCTAGGAAATGTAGAGACGTTACATGTAACGTCTCTACTCCGATTCAAACAAAAAAGCTACTCGTCGTCAGACATATCCGTATCTTCGTCTTCATCTTCTTCGTGAGCTTTCACGGAGTTAGCTGAGACTACAGCACCCATGTCGAGTTTTTCTCGGACGAGTTTCTGAATTTCTTGAGCAACCTCAGTATTTTCTTCCAAATACTTAATCGTATTGTCGCGACCTTGGGCAATGTTTTCGCCTTTGTAGCTGTACCACGCACCTTTGCGTACAATTACGCCTGTTTCCTCGGCAATGTCTACCATACAACCTAATGTAGAAATGCCTTTGCCAAAGATAATATCAAACTCGGCGATTCGGAATGGCGGCGCAACTTTGTTTTTAGCAACTTTGACTTTAACGCGGTTGCCGAATTCTTCCGTGCCTTTTTTCAAGGTTTGAATCCGGCGAATATCCAAACGTACAGAGGCATAGAACTTAAGGGCATTACCTCCAGTTGTCGTTTCTGGGTTGCCATAGGTCACGCCAATCTTTTGTCGTAGCTGGTTGAGGAAAATTACGGTACAACCAGATTTACCGATGTTACCCGTGATTTTTCTTAAAGCTTGGCTCATCAAACGTGCTTGCAAGCCGACGTGGGTATCTCCCATTTCACCTTCGATTTCAGCGCGGGGAACTAGCGCGGCTACAGAGTCAACAATCACAATATCCACCGCCGCCGATCGCACTAACTGATCGACAATCTCTAGACCAGCTTCGCCCGTGTCTGGCTGGGAGACGAGGAGATTCTCAATATCTACACCCAAAGCCGCTGCATAAGTTGGATCGAGGGCGTGTTCTGCGTCCACAAAGGCAGCAATTCCACCTGCTTTTTGGACTTCCGCGATCGCGTGGAGTGCTACTGTCGTTTTACCAGAACTCTCTGGACCGTAGATTTCAATTACCCGCCCTTTGGGTAAACCGCCGCCTAGAGCTAAGTCGAGCGTCAACGAACCGCTAGAGATAGTTTCCACGCGCATTCGGGTCGCATCTCCCAAGCGCACGATCGCCCCTTTGCCGAAATTGCGTTCGATTTGATTCAGGACTAGATTCAGGGCTTTTTGCTTGCCAGCAACATCATTGTTAATAGCCATTCGCGCCTCTAGGATAGGAGGTGTAAAAACTTTTACTTAACTAGTTTTAACTAGTGCAGATATACTATTTTAGTAGATTTATCCAGCACAGCATAGCATATATGCTAATTCGTAATTTTGAATTCGTAATTCGTAATTGGGGATAATTTGCTGATTTTTGGTTTTTATCTGATTTATATACAAAATTACGTCGGTTTTCTTTTGGCTTTGTTGTTTTCCTTAGCTTACTTGCAGAGATATGATTTTAGGTCACGCAAAGACGCGAAGGCGCTAAGAAGAACGCTAAGAAGAGATCTTCGTATCTACCTTGTCCCCTTGTCCCCCTTGTCCCCCTTCGCCCCCTAATCCCCACGACCGAAGGGAGTGGGGAAGAGCGAGTTCCCCCTTGTCCCCCTTGTCCCCCTTGTCCCCCTTGTCCCCCTTGTCCTCATGTCCTATACAGAGTCTCAATTAGAAGAGGCAGTCATCTCGGTGGCTGGTCTAACATCGTATATTCAATTATTGCTGGAACATGATGAGGTGTTGCGGCAAGTGTGGGTTGGGGGGAAGTTTCGAGTCTTAGCCGTCACTCTAAAGGTTTGTTTTTGACGCTGCAAGACCCAGAGACAAAAGCTGAGATTAAGTGTGTGGTGTGGAATAGCCAGTTGTCGCGCTTGGCTCAACTACCAGTACAAGGGGAGCAGATCGTAGTTTTGGGTAGTATTCGTTTGTATCCTCAGCGGGGACAATATCAACTGACAGTGTGGCAGGCTTTACCAGCGGGGGAGGGATTGCTGGCGTTGAGACTGCGGCAGTTGCGCGATCGCCTGGAGGCAGAAGGTTTATTCGATCTAGAACGGAAGAGAACTCTGCCAGCTCATCCCCAGGCGATCGCCGTTGTCACTTCACCAACAGCAGCGGCTTGGGGCGATATTCAAAAAACGCTTAAACGCCGCTATCCTGGTTTATCTGTTCTGTTTTCGCCTGCTACCGTGCAAGGAGAGCCAGCACCAGCATCTATTGTCAAAGCGATCGAGCGCGTGGAACGAGACGGAAGGGCGGAGGTGTTGGTTCTTACCCGTGGTGGGGGCGCAGTGGAGGAGTTGGCTTGTTTTAACGACGAACGAGTTGTGCGGGCGGTAGCTGAGTGTTCTATACCCGTGATTACGGGGATTGGGCATCAGCGAGACGAGACTTTAACAGACTTGGTGGCTGACGTATGCGCCCATACGCCTACAGCAGCAGCAGAACTTGTTGTACCAGATTTAGCGGTTGTGTATGCCGAGCATCGGCAGAGGATAGAGACGCTACAGGCAGTTGTACAGCAACAATTAGATATGGCAGGCGATCGCTACTATTCTCTCAGCAGTCGGTTGGGGCGTTTGCGTTTAGACCGAGAAATTCAGCGCGAGATTGAGTTTTTAAATTGGAAAAAGCAGCAGTTAATTCAGGTAACTCAACAGCGATCGCAAAAAGCACGGCAACACTGTCATTTATTAGCACAGAAACTTGCTAGCCTCGATCCTCATGCGGTGTTGAAACGGGGTTACGCTGTAGTTCGGCAAGAAAACGGTACGATCGCTCGTTCGGCTGCTCAGTTAGCGCCAGGACAAGAGTTATTAATTCAGCTCAGTCAAGGAAAAATCAAAGTTAAAATTATCGAGAATTCTCAATCTGAAATCTAAAATTCTTAGCCCTACAGACAAAAGCCACTGGCACAGGTTAAAACTTTCTACAGTATGTTGAGTTCGTGTAGATAAATTGAGTTATTGTCGTCACGAATTTCGTTCGCTTAGGAAGAAGTATTGTATGAAAATTTCCGCAAAACTACGTAGATTTATTTGGTTGTTCATTTTATTTGTATGGGTAGCATTAGCAGCAATTTTTCTAGTCCCGCAATTAGCTCTAAAGTTTTCACGACCCACACCTTTACAAGTGGTAGATATAGCTAGCTCTAATATAACTAACACCAATTCTTCAAAAAAGCCTATTTCTCCATCACCCACAGAAAAATCCAGTTCGAGTAAACCTCCAATTTTAGTATCTAGTAATGCCATCACGCCAACTACGTTTACTAATAAAACAATCGATCGCAATCCGATAAAAAAAGTTTTTCCGAGCGATTTTATCTCAGCTAATGTTAAAACTCAATATGGCGCAAAAGGTGATGGCGTTACAGATGATACGGCAGCAATTCAAAAAGCTCTAAATGACGAACGCGACGAAGAACAAGATTATTTTGGCAAGCCAAAAGCTCTGTACTTTCCGGCTGGAACTTATTTAATCAGCAATACTTTAAATTGGAAGGGTTGCTGTATGAGTTGGCAGGGACAAGGAGCAGGAATTAGTATTATTCAACTCAAAGACAAGACGAAAAGTTTTGGCGATCGCAATGCTCCTAAACCAGTCATACAGACTATAGATGGTAATATGTCATTCCGCCAAAATATTACAGATTTAACCGTAGATACGGGAAAAAATAATCCAGGCGCGATCGGGATAGACTATATTTCTAATAATTTTGGTTCTCTGTGGAATGTTTTAATTCGCTCTGGTGACGGACAAGGAAAAGTTGGTTTAGATATGTCGAGACAATGGGCAGGACCTTGTTTAATTAAGAACGTACAAATTAATGGATTTGACTACGGCATTGTCACTAAAAACTTAGAATATGGTCCTACGTTCGAGGAAATTACACTTCAACAGCAAAAAGTTGCAGGTATTTTAAATGATGGTAATACATTAGCAATTCGTAAACTTCAGAGTAAAAATTCTGTACCAGTCATTCAAAATCAAGCACCAGCGGGCATGATAATTGTTATAGATGGCAATTTTCAAGGTGGTGCGGCAAAAGCTAGTGCTATTGAAAACAACGGTTATTTATATGCGAGAAATATCAATACTAGCGGTTATAAATCGGCAATTCATCACAAAGAAACTATAGTTTCTGGTACAAGTATAAGTGAATATGTCTCTGACAAAATATATAATCTGTTTGATAGTCCAATGCGATCGCTCAATTTACCAATTGAAGAAACACCAGTTTTCGAGGATAAAAATTTAGCTAATTGGATGGCTTTTTCTCCTCAATGGTACGGAGAAACTGATTCTTTACAAGATGCACTCAATTCAGGTAAATCGACTATTTATTTTCCTTTCGGTACGTACTTTTCTCATGATAAAAAAGTTTTCAAGGTTCCGGCTTCAGTTCGACGTATTGTCGGCTTTTCGTCTATTGTGAATGGCGGTGGAATTGTATTTCGCGTCGAGCAAAATAGCGACAAGCCTTTGATTATCGAACAATTTGGTTATGGAGTCACAATAGAACACGCTTCACCGCGCACTGTTGTTATTCAACATGGTGGCTACGAGTACAAAGACTTTCCCAAATCTGGCAAGCTATTTTTAGAAGATGTAGGAGTTAGTTTACGGATTAATTACCCTCATCAAGTTTGGGCGAGGCAGTTAAATGTTGAAACTTTAGATGCAGCACGTACTAAAATTGAAAATAAAGGCGGGACGCTCTGGATTTTGGGACTAAAAACGGAGGGTAAGGGTTCTGTAATCAATACTACTAAAGGTGGTAAAACAGAAGTTTTGGGAACTTTAATCTATCCAGTACATGACTTTACTGCTCAAGAAAAGCAGGAAGCTGCATTTATTAGCAATAACTCTAGTCAGTCATTAATCTATTCTGTCAGTGCTTATGGTGAGAACAAAAACTATGATATTCAAGTAGAAGAGACTCGGAACGGCGTGAAGCGCCAACTACTGAGTAAGGATTTTCCTGGTAGAATGCCTTTGTTTGTGGGGTATAAATAGCGAAAAAATTCAAAAGTAGTAGGGTGGCATTGCCCACCTATACTATTATTGAAGTAAGCTTACTAATATGTAAAATAAAAGTTCGTTTAGCAAACTCTCTTATTCGCAAATTCTTTTGGTATGTCTCGTAACTCCAATTCCAAAACTAAATCAAACACTTCACCTTTACCCGATACTTGGAAATATGAAGTAGCTGTAGCAGAAGTTGAGTCACTTATCTCTCGGATTGAAGCAGGCGAGTTAGAATTGGAAGAGGTGTTCGAGCAATTTACTCAAGCTGTAGAGCAGTTGAAACAGTGCGAAACTTTTTTGCAACAACGACAGCAACAAGTGGATTTGTTAATTGAAACTTTGAATAATGAATCTTAAAAAGTCAAAAGTCAAAAGTGAGAAGTCAAAAACTGGTAGAGTGTTTTGGGTAAAACTTATCGTCAAAAAATAAAGGTTAGCCAAATATACTTAAATTCAAATTTTGAGCGAGTTGCTGTATTAAGAATATACCAGCTTTGGAATTACCTGTTTCGTCTAAACCAGGACTGTAACACGCGATCGCACCTTGAGTCGGTACAATTGATAAAATTGCCCCACTAACTCCCGATTTTGTCGGTAAGCCTACTTCTGAGGCAAAACGTGCTGAAGCTTGGTATAAACCACAAGTCGTCATAGTTGCATTTACTATACGACGGTTTTGGGGCGCGATCGCGTCATGAGCTTGTACGAGTAACATTCCTATCCGTGCTAAGTCAGCTACCGTACCAGCTAAACAGCAAACATGATTGTATGCATCTAGAGTAGTTTCTGGCGAGTGAATATTGCCAGCTTTAGTTAATAGTCGAGTTATCGCAAGGTTGCGATCGTTGGGTAAAGAACGCACGGAATCAAGCATTTGGTTATCTAGAGTTAGCTGACAACCTGCGGTTTGATTCAGCCACAAACGGAGATTCTCACAGCGAGAAAATGCATTGATACCTGGGAGGATAGAACAAAGTGCGATCGCGCCACTATTGATCATTGTATTGCGAGGAAAACCTTCATCTGCTATCAGTTGAGTTAGAGAATTAAAAGGCAGATCGGATGGTTTCATTCCTACATGAGAGAAGACTACTTTTGCACCTAATTGCTGTAACAAAAATAGCAAAATAAAGGGCTTGACAACACTCATTAACGGAAAAGTACAATGAGTATCGCCTGCGTTATAGCTTTGTTCTGTCACAGTTTGAATTTGCACTGCTAACCAATTTGGATTAGCTTGGGCTAAGAGAGGAATGTAGTTAGGTAGTTTTCCTTCTTGAGTATGCCTGCGTGCTTGCATTACCCAAGTTTCTAGTTGCGCTGGAGTTAAAGGCTTCAAATGTGGTAATTGATAGTTGGTAGTTGGTAGTTGTCTACAATCCTTAACTGTAAAAGCTGCCATCTTTACGAGTGAAAACGCAACCTTCTACACTCGATTTTGCCATGAGATCGACATCAGGATAACAATATAATCGTTACCTAAAGCATGATATTTATAAAAATCAGTTACCATTTGTAAAAAGTTAAAAGTTGAAATTTAAAAGTCAAAATACATAATTTTGTCCGTAATGCTGTAGGGGCGGGTTTATCGACGAGCTTTGATAAAAATGAAGATCTTCACAAACCCGCCCTCTTTCACGCCAGGATATTCACAAACCCGCCCTCTTTTATCCAAAAATCACAATCCCAATTTTTCCAACACCGGACGGGTAGAAACAATATGTCGTTCTAATCCTAATTGTTTCGGTGCAACTCCTAACGCCAAAGCAATTAATTGTGGAAAATGTAAGACTGGTAAACCAAGTTTTCTCCCGATAACTTTCTCAACTTCTGGTTGACGAGAATCGAGATTTAAATGACACAAAGGACAAGGTGTCACCATACAATCTGCACCAGAGGCGATCGCATCTTGAATGTGCATTCCTGCCATTTTAAATGATTGTTCGGTGGCATAACTAGAAAGAGGCCAACCGCAACATTGCGTGCGTCCGCGATAATATACTGGTGTTGCTCCCACTGCCTCAAACATATTTTCCATTGCTTGAGGATTAAATGGATCGTCGTAGGGCATAGTTTTACGAGCGCGCAGTAGGTAACAACCATAGAAAGCCGCACACTTTAAACCGCTCAAAGACTTGGTGACTTTTTGCTGAATTGCCTTGTAACCATAATCCGTCACCAGCGCGTAAAGTAAATGCTTGACTTCCGTACTGCCACGATAGGGGGAACAGCCTTCTTTTTGGAGAAAACCGTTAACTTTATCTAGATAAGCTGGATCGCTTTGTTGAGATTCTTTAAGGCGATCGTCAACGTGAGCGATGACACCCTGACAAGTGCTGCAATGAGTTAAAAGAGGTAAGTTTAATTCTTCTGCTAAAGCAATATTCCTGGCATTAACAGTATCTTCTAGCAGTTGCGAATCTTCTTTAAACGTACCAGAACCGCAGCAAGCGGCTTTTTTTAGCTCTATTAGTTCAATTCCTAAAGCTTGAGTTAGCGCTTGAGTTGATAGGTGCAATTCCCGACAAGCACCCTGAGCGACACAACCGGGGTAATATGCGTATTTTAAAGCTGTAGATGACATGGTAAATATAGTCAATAGGGTTTAGGAGTCAGGGGTAAGAAGAATATAACTCTAAGCTAACGCTTTGATAGTCGCAGGTGATTGTTTGATAGCCGTGGGCGATCGCTAGTATTTCCACTAGGTTTCTACGTTAACCCGTACAGTCTTTGTCATCACAGAAACAGATTGAAGTCGTAATTCTTCCAGAGTTCGCTGATAGATCGAGCCTGAAAAGGATATCCTGGCTACCCTTCTCTCTCACCTCTCATTTGGTGACAAAAAGAAAATAGACCATGTGGAGAGATATACGATCGCGCTTTTCGATAAGATGAATATGCTCAAAAGCATTTTACCTAAGTTCAAGGTCTAGCAACTGGTTAAGGACAGTCATCGTATGAGCGAAACGGAAATTTTTGAAAAAGTAAAGAAAATCGTCACCGAGCAACTGAGTGTTGAAGCCAGTAAGGTCACGCCCTCGGCTCATTTTGCCAACGATCTCAATGCCGATTCTCTGGACACAGTAGAGCTGGTCATGGCTCTAGAAGAAGAATTTGATATTGAAATTCCTGATGAAGCAGCCGAACAGATCACCACGGTACAAGAAGCTGTGGACTACATCAACAATAAAGTTGCTACATCCGCGTAAGTGTTAGTCACTTGTCCTTTGTCATTTGTCCTTTGTTCGCCAGCAATGACAAATGACGAATGACGTAGGGCGTAGACACCCGAAGGGTGGCTTCTCGAAGAATAGCCCTTCCCGAAGGATATGACAAATAGTTCACGGGTGAAGAAGCTGGCTGAGAATTGAGCTATGACAGATTTGGAAAAAAAACGGGTTGTGGTGACTGGTGTTGGCGCGATTACGCCAATTGGCAATAATCCAGTTGAATTCTGGGAAGGATTGCAAAGCGGTCGCAATGGTATTGGTTCGATTACATTATTCGATCCATCACAGCATAGATGCCGGATTGCCGGAGAGGTGAAAGGTTTCGACCCGCAGCAATACATGGATGGCAAAGATGCGAAACGAATGGATCGTTTTGCACAATTTGGCGTTGCTGCAAGTTTACAGGCGATCGCCGATGCCCAGTTTACGATTAACGAGTTAAATGCCGAACAAGTCGGTGTCATGCTCGGTACGGGGATTGGTGGGATTAAAGTTTTAGAAGAACAGCAAACCATTTATCTCAATCGCGGACCCGATCGCTGTAGCCCTTTCATGGTTCCGATGATGATCGCGAATATGGCGGCGGGGTTAACGGCAATTCACGTCGGTGCAAAAGGACCGAACTCCTGTCCTGTAACAGCTTGTGCTGCGGGTTCTAACGCAATTGGCGAGGCATTTCGACTGATCCAGCACGGATACGCCCAAGCGATGATTTGTGGTGGTACGGAAGCCGCTGTTACACCCCTATCGGTAGCAGGATTTGCCTCGATGCGGGCGCTATCTTTCCGCAACGACGATCCAACCCACGCCAGTCGTCCGTTCGATCGCGATCGCGATGGTTTTGTGATGGGAGAAGGGTCGGGAATTTTATTGCTGGAAGAATTAGGACACGCCCTGAGTCGGAAAGCCAAAATTTATGCGGAAATTGTCGGCTATGGCATGACTTGCGACGCTTACCACATGACAGGAATTGCCCCTCAAGGAGAAGGCGCAGCCAGGGCGATCGCTCTGTGTCTCAAAGATGGTGGAATTAAGCCAGAGCAAGTAAACTACATCAACGCTCACGGTACGAGTACCCCAGTCAACGATCCGAGCGAAACAGCGGCAATTAAAACAGCTTTGGGTGAAGCAGCTTATCAAGTTGCCATCAGTTCCACCAAGTCAATGACGGGTCATTTACTCGGCGGTTCGGGAGGAATTGAAGCAGTTGCGACAGTCATGGCGATCGCCCACGATCGGGTTCCGCCTACAATCAATTTGGAAAACCCCGATCCAGAATGCGATTTAGATTACATCCCAAATCAAAGTCGCGCCCACACCGTCAACGTTGCCCTATCCAACTCCTTCGGCTTCGGCGGACACAACGTTACCCTGGCATTTAAAAAATATGTCTAAGGGAGCAGTGTAGAGACGTTACATGCAACGTCTCTACACTGCTCCCTCAAAAAAAGGCTTGCATGGCGATCTCGAAGTATGGGACGATCGCTTATGCGTGCCGAGGGCGATGCCAAGCATTTAGCATCTTATGTATTGAGCCGCAACTGCGAGCTGAACTGTCGTTAACAAACTAGAAATTATGGCTGTTGCAACCCAATCCCTTGAAGAACTTTGTATTAACTCAATCCGCTTTCTGGCAATTGATGCCGTAGAAAAGGCAAAGTCGGGTCATCCTGGGCTGCCGATGGGTGCTGCTCCGATGGCATTCGTGCTTTGGGATCGCTTCATGCGGTTTAATCCTAAAAATCCGGCTTGGTTGAATCGCGATCGCTTTTTGCTGTCGGCGGGACATGGCAGTATGTTGCTGTATGCCCTGCTCTATTTAACTGGATATGAAGATTTAACTTTAGATGACCTCAAGCAGTTCCGTCAATGGGAATCAAAAACCCCAGGTCATCCAGAAAACTTTATGAATCCAGGGGTAGAAATTACCACTGGTCCATTGGGACAGGGAATCGCGAATGGTGTGGGAATTGCGATGGCTGAGGCTCACCTAGCAGCCACATTCAACAAACCCGATTTCCCCATCATCGACCACTACACCTACGTCATCTTAGGCGACGGTTGCAACATGGAAGGTGTTTCTGGCGAAGCTTGTTCTTTAGCCGGACACTTGGGACTGGGTAAGCTAATTGCTCTATATGACGACAACCACATTTCGATTGACGGTTCCACCGACCTAGCGTTTACAGAAGATGTTGGTAAACGGTTTGAGGCTTATAATTGGCACGTCCAGGTAGTAGAAGACGGTAACACAGATCTAGATGGCATTCAAAAAGCCATAGAAGCAGCAAAAGCCGTCACTGATAAGCCTTCTCTGATTAAAGTGCGGACAACCATTGGTTACGGATCGCCCAAGAAAGCCGATACTCGCCACGCTCACGGCGAAGCTTTAGGCGAAGATGAAGTTAAAGCCACCCGCGAACATTTAGGTTGGAATCACCCGCCGTTTGAAGTACCAGAAGATGCACTCAACCACTGGCGTAAAGCGATCGATCGCGGTGCAAAACTCGAACAAGAGTGGAACCAAATGTTCGAGCGCTACAAACAGCAATATGCTGACGAAGCTCGCACCCTAGAACGGATGCACGAAGCCGAACTGCCCCCAAACTGGGATTCAGTTCTGCCCACCTACAAGCCAGAAGATAAAGCGATCGCTACCCGCGTTCACTCCGGTAATTGCTTGAATGCGATCGCGGAAGTGCTGCCAGAATTGATTGGTGGTTCTGCTGACCTGGCTCCTTCTAACAATACCCTACTCAAGAATTCGGGCGACTTCCAAAAAGGACAATACCAAAATCGCTACATCCGCTTTGGCGTGCGCGAACACGGTATGGGTTCTATTTGTAACGGTCTTGCCCTAGATGGATCGGGGCTAATTCCCTACTGCGCTACATTCCTAGTTTTCACAGACTACATGCGGGCGGCGATTCGGCTTTCGGCACTGTCGGAAGCAGGCGTAATCTACGTCATGACTCACGACTCGATCGCGCTAGGTGAAGATGGTCCCACCCACCAACCAGTGGAACACATGGCAGCTTTGCGAGTCATACCCGATCTGTACGTGCTTCGTCCGGCTGACGGTAACGAAACTTCGGGAGCTTACAAAGTCGCGATCGAAGCAGCTAAAGGCAAGCGATCGGGCAACAAAGTACGTCCTTCCGTACTCGCCTTAACTCGCCAAGCCTTACCCAACCTCGCTGGTAGCTCGATTGAAGGCGTAACCAAAGGCGCTTATATCATATCCGACAGCGAAGGTACACCCGACATCATCTTAATCGGCACGGGTAGCGAAACTCAACTTTGCGTCAAAGCAGCCGAGCAACTGCGCGGTGAAGGCAAAAAAGTGCGAGTCGTTTCCATGCCTTGCTGGGAAATTTTTGAAGAACAGACTCCAGAATACAAAGAATCCGTGCTACCCAAAGCTGTGAAAAAGCGGGTTTCCGTAGAAGCAGCCGTGACCTTTGGCTGGTGTCGTTACGTTGGTTCCGAAGGTATTGCGATCGGCATCGATCAATACGGTTCTTCTGCTCCTGGCAATGTTTGTATGGAGAAATTTGGTTTCACCGTCGATAATGTATTGACAAAAGCTAAATCTTTGTTGGGCTAAATGCCTATTATAGGGGCGCACAGCCGTGCGTCCCTGTTGTTATGGTCTGATGGGGTTCTCGTGAGAATTTCTATACTTTAAAATCAGAATCGATTACTTGCTTGCCACGTTCTTTGACTACCCATTTCTGAGCGAGCGCGCTGAGATTCCGACGTTCATCACGAATTCTACGAGCTTGATAGCGCAGCAACTTAGCCTCAGCGCATAATTGCAAAGCTTGAGTGTGTATGAGCCTAGTTATAATACATTGATTCCTTAAGTCTAGTTCTTGGTAGGATGGCTTTTTAAGAGAATGCATAGGCAGGGCAGCTATAAGGGATGAGAGAGCGACCGATCGTAGTAAACTACGATCGGTCGCTCTCTCATCCCTGTCATGGGGGAGAAAAGCCCAGACTAAAAATAAGGGATTAAATTTACTGGCATGTAGTTAAACTAAGCCGCAGAGCCACTCCTGCGGCTTAGTTTAACGTGATTTCGACCAACAACCAACAACCAATTTAATCTATAGACTCCTCACGCACGATCGCCAACCCCAAATCCTTATAAGCAGCCAACGCCTCATTCGCTACCGTTGGTGCAGTCACCAAATAAGTCAGAGCGTGAATCGATTCCACCACATAAGGCGCAGCCGTATCTAGCTTCGCAGCCGTTGCCAATCCTACCACCTCCGCCGCCCTTGCAATCATCGCTCGTTTGACGTACGCCTCATTTAAATTCGTCACGCTAATTCCAATTTCTGGATGCAAACTACACACCCCCAACATGCACAAATCGGCACGAATCATCCGTAACGCCTCAACAGTAGCCGCACCAACATTAACTATGGCTTTTTTATAAAGCTGTCCGCCCAACATCACGACTTCAATATAGGGATGATCTGCCAACGCAACGGCGATTGGCGGGCTATTTGTGACGACAGTTGCTTGTAAATCTAGCGGTAAATGACAAGCTACCTGAAGCGTCGTCGTACCCCCATCCAAAATTACCACCTGCCCCGCACAAACTAATTTTGCCGCAGCACGGGCGATCGCCTCTTTTTCTTTCGGTGCTTGTTTTTGGCGATCGGCGTAACTCGCGATCGCGGGTGAAGCCAAAAGCGCCCCACCATGCACCCGTTGCAACAAACCCGACTCTGCCAATTCCCGCAAATCTCGACGAATCGTATCCTCAGAAACATTCAACGCCGTACTGAGTTCCGATGACAGCACCTTTTTATCGCGGCGCAGAATATCTAAGATGTATTGCCGTCTCTCTGCGGTTAGCATAGTCGCTCTGCCTGAAATTGCGTTTTCGATCTTGAAATTGCACCCTTATAAGTATAAACTCATAAACATGCAGGTTTTTGCATGTTAGTCAGTGCTTGTAACTGAATTCAAGCATAATTCAAGCATACTTATGCACGTTTGAGTGTATCGTGCTTGACAGCGCTTTTGTAGCCACGAGCGATTGACTCGATCCCCACAGACTGCTTTGCTGTTTGTAGCGATCGAATTGCAATCCTGCTGACAACCTTCTCGTGCGATTGACCCGTCCGTAATAGTTCCTCACTAAAATATTAGCCATGACTATCACCGCTACTAAATTCCCTATCGATCTCGGTGCATACAAACCTCTGAAACTCGATCCAAGCAACCCCGTCCTCACAAACGAACAGCGAGAAACTTTAAAAGCAAATATTCAACTTTGTCGCGATGCGATCGTTTTATTTACGGCAACTGGAGCTGCGAAAGGAGTTGGCGGACATACAGGTGGACCCTACGACACCGTACCAGAAGTCATGATTCTCGATGCCTTCTTTCGGGGAGCGCCGGATAAATTCGTGCCAATTTTCTTTGATGAAGCGGGACACCGAGTCGGCACTCAATATTTAATGGCAGCTTTACGCGGTGAATTACCAGCCGAACAACTGCTGAAATATCGCGAAGCAAATTCTAAACTACCAGGACACCCCGAACTAGGATTAACTCCTGGCGTGCAGTTTAGTTCGGGACGGCTGGGACATATGTGGCCCTATGTTAACGGTGTGGCAATGGCAAATCCTGGCAAAGCAGTATTTTGCTTGGGTTCGGACGGTTCGCAGCAAGAAGGCAATGACGCGGAAGCAGCACGGTTAGCGATCGCCCAACACCTCAACGTGAAGCTAATTATCGACGATAATGATGTAACAATCGCCGGACATCCTTCTAAATATTTGCCTGGTTTTAGCGTTGCCAAAACCCTACAAGGTCATGGGTTAAAAGTACTTGAGGGAGATGGTGAAGATATTGATGATTTGTACCGTCGTCTGTGCGAAGCTGTAACTACACCAGGTGCGATCGCGGTGATTAACAAGCGTCCCATGTGTCCTGGGATTGAAGGCTTAGAAGGCTCTACCCACGGTCATGACGTGATTTCGGTAGATTTGGCGCTGAAATATCTCGAATCTCGCGGACAAGCGGCGGCTGTCGAACATATCAAGAGCATCCAAAAACCCAAAGATAGCTACACTTTCCTCGGTTCTGGAGACAAATTAGGCGCTAACCGCAACGTATTTGGCGAAGCAATGGTAGAAGTTCTCGGTCGGATGAGCGAGACGGAACGCAAGGAAAAAGTCATGGTCATTGATAGCGACCTAGAAGGTTCCTGCGGTCTGAAGAAGATTCACGATGCTTACCCCGAAATCTTCATTCCTTCTGGGATTATGGAGCGCGGTAACTTTTCGGCTGCGGCTGGATTTGGCATGGAAAAAGGCAAGCAAGGAGTTTTTGCCACATTCAGCGCCTTCCTAGAAATGTGCATTTCTGAAATTACGATGGCGCGGCTGAATTATTCCAATGTCCTTTGTCATTTTTCCCATGCAGGTGTTGATGACATGGCAGATAATACTTGTCATTTTGGCATCAACAATATGTTTGCCGATAATGGCTTGGATGACGGTCACGAAACACGGCTGTATTTCCCCGCCGATGCCAATCAGATGAAAGCTTGCGTGAATGCTGTATTTAGCGATCCTGGTTTGCGTTTCATCTTCTCTACCCGTTCCAAAGTACCAAACATTCTCGACGGTAACGGTAACGACTTATTTGGCAGCAACTACAAATTCGTCCCTGGTAAAGATGAAGTCGTGCGGGAAGGAACTGCGGGTTACATCGTCAGCTTTGGTGATGCCTTGTACCGCTCCCTCGATGCTGTAGAGCGTCTGAAGCAAGAAGGAATCGATGTGGGTTTAATTAATAAAGCCACGCTGAATGTTGTCGATGAGGAGACGATGGCAAAAATCGGCAAAACTTCCTTTGTAGTGGTTGCGGAAGCCTTTAACCGTCGCACTGGCTTGGGTAGTCGTTTCGGTTCTTGGTTATTAGAGCGCGGCTATACTCCTAAATACGCTCACCTCGGTACTTATCGTGAAGGTTGTGGCGGTTTGTGGGAACAATACCCACATCAGGGAATTGACCCAGCAGGAATTATGAATAAAGTCAAGGAATTGGCGAAATAATCTTATCCTTGCACTAATCAATCGCTCTTAGCCCCCTCACGCTCTTAGCCCCCCTTTTTAAGGGGGGTTGGGGGGATCTTCTCCGCCGTAGTCATCAAGCATCGATCCGATCCAAATCAATTCAATCATGAGTTTTTGATGCGATCGCAAAACCAATAAAAAATAGTATCTACCACAGAAATACCGATAGAATCAAATATTTTAACTTTTAACTTTTGACTTGCTAGTATGACAACTGATTTCTATAAATACCATGCTTTTGGGAAACGATTATATTGTTATCGACCCAAATATAGTTAACTTTAACTTAAGTGAAAAAGCAATTCAATTAATTTGCGATCGCAATTTTGGTATTGGTTCAGATGGGATATTATATGGACCTATTTTTACAGGGGATAAGATAGAACTGAGAATTTTTAACCCTGATGGTAGTGAAGCTGAAAAAAGTGGTAATGGAATTCGGATTTTTTCGAGATATTTAGTTGATGCTGGATACATCAAGACAAAAACATTTCAATTAACAACTTTAGGCGGTGAGGTTGCTGTCGAAGTTTTAAACCCAGAAGCAACGCTGTTTAAAGTGGATATGGGAACTGTTACTTTTGAAAGTGAATTGATTCCGGTGACTGGTTCGCCTCGCCAAACAGTTGCGATCGATTTACCTGTAAACGATTTAACTTTGAAAGCCACTTGTTTATCTATTGGTAATCCTCACTGCGTTATCCCAGGATCGGAAGTTTCTCAGGAGCTTGCTGTATCTTTAGGGGCAAAAATTGAAAATCATCCGCTATTTCCTAAACGCATAAACGTGCAGTTTTTGCAAGTACTCGATCGCCAAAATATTCAAATAGAAATTTGGGAACGAGGCGCTGGTTATACTTTGGCTTCTGGTAGTAGTAGCTGTGCGGCTGCGAGTGCTGCTTATAAATTAGGTTTGGTTGACGATCGGGTTAAAGTACACATGCCAGGAGGAGAAATTGATATTGAGATAGTAGGCGATCGCGTTTTTATGACTGGTGGTGTGTCGGCTGTGGCTCAGGGTGAATTTGCGAAGGATTTTTTGAGCTGCCTGAATCTTCTCATCGATTGAGTGGCAACGCGACGACAAATCGAGGTGAAGTTGTATCTCTTTGTAGACCATGAAATTCTTGATTTGTAATCAGGGTGAGTGAAGTCGCGTTTGAATCTAAGCGAGTGGCGAAGGTCAAGTCACCGTTAAATGTACTGTAGGAAGCCACTTCTACTCTGGGATTGTCGATCGCGGGAATAACATCGTATTGATTGCCCAAATTGTCAATCAGAATCAAATTTTGAGGATTCGTGTTGAGTTTAATTGTTTTAGGCGATCGATTGACGACAGCTACATTCACAATGATGCGATCGGCTGCAAAGCGAACTCCCATCACTTGTAATACTGTTCCATTGGGATGTTGAACTTTTAAGCCCTGCTCCGAGTAGGACAGAGCCGCCCGTTCGGTTCTCACCGGAGCAGTTGCTGACGCAGTGCTAATTCGATTCGTCCGAATTGAATGGGTGTTAGAGGAGCTAACGTTGGGCGACCTGACGTGCAGCCGCGCCCCATTTCGTAATCGAATGTCAAAATTACCCGTAGGAGGCTGAATTTTGCGTCCGTTAATGGTGTAGGATGGCGGAATCACCCATCCAGCATTTGCAGAACGTCTCGGTTGAGATGGCGCAGTTTGCCCACGAGTAACGGTCTGTTTGATGGGAATTTGCAGGGTCAGGAGCGGATACTGAGTTGTCGGATCGGTCTTTAACCCCCTGCGACTATTCGTGACTAACATGAGGGAGGTTGCTTGAGGTGCAAGTCCACCCCGAAAGGTCAGCCAACCTTGCGAGGTTTTACCAGGATTCATCGCTAAATATCGATTTGTTTCTGGGGGTTCCATAAAGTATCGATTGCCCAAATTATCGATTAAAACCATCCCTTTAGTGCTATTGAGTTGAATTTTACGGGAGCTACGATTGACCGCAGTAAGATTCAGCGAGATGTTGGTTTTGGTAAATTTTACGTCTGCCAGCTGTAAGCTCGTGCCGTTAGGATGGACGGCTTCAAGAGTCGTTTGAGCGGAGGTGGAAAATTGAGCTAGGACGCGAGGTGAGATTGCTAGCGGCACTGAAGCGAGTACCGAACTAGACAGCAGCAGGGCAAGTAGTCTTTTCATAGTTTTAGTTCCTCTATAACTAAATTGAGGAGACAAAATCAATAGACTAAGCTGAGTTTGAAATGCGATTGATGATGTGCCGATTGACACAGCAATTGTAAGCGATCGCCCTGCCAAATCGTGGAGAGTTTAGATTGCGTTAACTATCGATTAACTTGCCGATCTGCTTTACTATACAGAATTCACTTTTTTGTCATAGCGATCGCTCAAGTTCGCTCAAAACCCATACTCTCACAGTGGTTGGCGCGGTCTAACGGTTGAGATGATGTATGGCGAAACCGCCAGTGTCAACGCAAAATTTTATGAAAGACGTAAATAAAAAAGTCGCTGTTTCGCCCTCACGTCCATTGATTTGTTGTGCCGCACCGTTATTTTCAAAAGCAAATATCTTATGAAGTGCGATTGTCAGAACAACTAACAGCTCAAGATTTCGTCGCTAATTGGATGTTCCAGCCTTCTGAATTGTCGCTTGTATTGTTTCGCTCTCGCCGAGTTCATAAAGACTTATCAAATTGTTCTCGATTGTGAAGATTTGCCGAACAGTCATATCCGCGAGCAAATTGCCTTGCAAATCTCTAATGATTTGATGAACTGTTACGACATCTCTATTGTTATCATCCGTTTCGTAATTTAATGGTTCGAGTTGCGGTTGAATAATCTTGAATTGATTCGTCCAATACTCGCGCACTGCGTCGCGCCCGTAAACGAAACCGCCTTCCATTCCGTTCGCCCATTTTACGTCCGGTTGCATAAACGAAATGATTGTTTCAATTTCGCGCTTGTTGAAAGCATTGTAAAGATTTTGTAGAAATTGTTGTTGATTTGAACTCATAGTTCTTGAATATACATCACGAACTTTGTCAAAACAAGAAAGCGACACGAACTTTGTCAAAACAAGAAAGCGACACAACGGCTCAAATCAGCGGCGGCTAGTGACTTATGATTTCTGACAATAACCTTTATTCCGCCGCTGCAACGACTTGTTGGGCTGCTGTCCCCGACCGCTGGCTTCGCGGTGCTAGCGATCTAAAAACCATAGATAAATTTCTATGCAAACAAAAGATTTTTTTTTGATTGATTAATAAGTAAGCTTACTCAGAGTGGCGTACAGTTAAAAATATACAAATGATTTAACTATTGCGATTTAGTTTTTCAGAACTTGAAGTCGTTTGACAATCATTCTCGGCAGTCTGCTGTTGAGACTTCTTTAAGCGCGATCGCAGATGCCAAGTTCCATTCTCCAGCCGATTTTTATCTATAGCCGATCCTTGCTATGAAATGGGTCGCTTCTAGTTAGTTCGATCTACCGTTCGTTTACCTCAATTATGGCAATCACCAATCTCATCCAGTTTAATAACCTCCGGGGCGATATCTTCGGCGGTGTCACGGCTGCCGTTGTCTCATTACCCCCGGCTGTGCATTCGGCGTTGCCTTTGGGGTGGGTCTCCGCGGTGGACTCTATGGGGCAGTTTGTGGCGGCTTTTTTGCCGCTCTGTTTGGCGGTACCCCAACGTCGTCTGAACCGACCGGGTCAATAGCCGTAAGCCCTGTCTACAGGTTCTCGTGCAACACCTGTGCTGTAGGGGTGAAGCGCCTCACTCTTACTCTCTTTAACTCGCTAAAGTTCATTTAGTTCATTCATTGCAATACTTCTCGTCAGAGGAGGTATAAGGAGGTACTCGTGGATTTTTTGTCCTATTTTTTAATGGACTTCGTTAAGCAGTTGCAGTCCCCAACACTCGGCTTTTTAATTGGTGGTATGGTCATTGCCGCTCTCGGCAGCCAACTGCAAATTCCAGAGTCGATTGTTAAGATCATCGTCTTCATGCTGCTCACCAAAATCGGTCTGACCGGTGGTATTGCGATCCGCAATTCCAACCTGACGGAAATGATTTTACCTGCAGCGTTTTCGGTAGCAGTCGGGATTCTCATTGTATTCATCGCGCGCTATACATTGGCCAAGCTGCCAAAGGTCAAAACCGTGGATGCGATCGCGACTGGAGGGTTGTTTGGTGCCGTGAGTGGCTCTACGATGGCTGCCTCCCTAACGCTCCTGGAAGAACAAAAAATGTCTTATGAGGCATGGGCTGCCGCACTCTATCCCTTCATGGATATCCCAGCACTCGTCACTGCAATTGTGGTTGCCAACATTTATCTCAACCGGAAGAAGCGTAGGACAGCAGACGAGTATCTCAGCAAGCAGGAATCTTTCAGCAAGCAGCCCGTTGCGGCAGGCGATTATCCCGATCGGCAAGATTATCCCGGCAACCGACAAGAGTATCGCAAGCAGAAGGATTCTGCGGATAATCGAGTCAAGATCTGGCCGATCGTACAGGAAAGCCTCCAGGGACCTGCCCTATCGGCAATGTTGCTCGGCATTGCTCTTGGCATCCTCACCCGACCGGAAAGTGTCTATGAAAGCTTTTACGACCCCCTCTTCCGCGGCTTGCTTTCGGTCTTGATGCTGGTTATGGGTATGGAGGCTTGGTCAAGGATTGGCGAACTACGCAAGGTTGCCCAGTGGTATGTCGTGTATAGCCTAGTGGCACCGTTTGTGCATGGGCTAATCGCCTTCGGTCTCGGTCTGATTGCCCACTACGCCACAGGATTCAGCCTTGGCGGTGTCGTGATTCTAGCCGTCATCGCCGCCTCCAGTTCAGACATCTCAGGCCCGCCCACGTTGCGAGCTGGTATCCCGTCCGCTAATCCCTCCGCCTACATCGGTGCCTCCACAGCCATCGGTACGCCCGTTGCGATCGGCTTGTGTATACCGTTTTTCCTCGGGCTTGCCCAGGCAATCGGCGGCGGCTAGTCCCAGTCGGGCGCAGTCTGTCGGCGCTCCCTTGTCTCGGCAGACCAAGTAGATCAACATATAAGATCGAGATACAGAGGTAAGAAGGTAACTAACATGGCTAAGCCAGCGAAAAAGCTTGTCATCGTCACAGAAAAGATTTTGCTGAAAAAGATCGCCAATATTATCGATGAATCCGGGGCGACTGGTTATACGGTGGTGGAGACTGGCGGTAAAGGCAGTCGCAACGTGCGATCGTCAGGTCAACCCAGCGTTTCTGACACCACGGCGAATATAAAGTTCGAGATACTTACCCCAGATCGGGATATGGCTGAGAATATTGCGGATCAGGTCGGAGTGAAGTTTTTCCTCGATTATGCGGGCATTATCTACATCTGTGACGCGGAGGTCCTGTACGGGCACAGTTTCTGTGGACCAGACGGCTGTTGAATCGAGACGACTTAGACACAAAAAGCCGGGTCATGACCCCGGCTTTTTGGTAGCCGTTACTTCAAACTTTAGTACCCCCCGCAGTTTTATGACTCCCTCAAACCCTTAACCTTCATTGCTTTAAACTCATGATTTTGTCCAACATTCTGCCTCCTTTCAGTGGGGGATAGCCGCTCTCATGACTCCGCTACCATTCCTGGCGACCGTTGTTGCTGAGGATTCACCTATTATTCTGTCTGGCGTATTGCTGACGCTGGTAGTAATTTATCTAGCCAGCAAGTTTGGCGCAGAGGTCGCAAGGCGATTGGATTTTCCACCCGTCCTGGGGGAACTGGTCGCTGGTGTGATTGTCGGCGTTTCGGCGTTGCACCTGGTGATTTTTCCCGAAAGGGGGCTGTCTGCCTCTGACTCGGTAATTATGACGGCGTTGCAAGGGTTAAATCAATTGGCACCGGATGCGCTGACCCGAATCTTTGAATCGCAAAGTGAAGTGATTTCGGTTCTAGCTGAAATCGGCGTGATTATTCTGCTGTTTGAAATTGGACTGGAATCCGATCTGCGGCAACTGAAGGAAGTGGGCATTCAAGCCACGGTTGTCGCCTGTGTCGGAGTCGCAGCACCTTTTACGGCGGGTACGGCAGGGTTAATGATGCTCTTTCATGTAGCTGCAATTCCAGCGATTTTTGCGGGAGCTGCGTTAACGGCAACGAGTATCGGCATTACCTCTAAAGTGTTGGCAGAGTTAGGTCAACTCAAATCCAAAGAAGGGCAAATCATTGTTGGCGCGGCGGTGATTGATGATGTCCTTGGCATTATTGTCTTGGCTGTAGTCGCCAGCTTAGCCAAAACCGGTGAGATTGATGTCGCCAATGTCATTTACTTGATTGTCAGTGCTACAGCATTCTTGATTGGAGCAATTTTGTTGGGGGGTGTCTTTAACAAAAGTTTTGTGGCGATCGTAGATCGGCTCAAAACCCGTGGAAATATTGTTATTCCGGCATTCATCTTCGCTTTCTTTATGGCATTTTTAGGTAACGCCATTCATCTCGAAGCGATTTTGGGTGCCTTTGCAGCGGGTTTAGTGCTCGATGAAACCGATGCCCGGAATGAGTTAGATGAATTAATCAAACCAATCGCCGATTTACTAGTACCAATCTTCTTTGTGACGGTGGGAGCGCGTGCCGACCTCGGTGTTTTGAACCCGGCAGTACCGGAGAATCGAGCAGGACTATTGATTGCTGTCTTTTTGGTAGGGGTGGCGATCGTTGGCAAACTGGTGACGGGCTGGGCAGTGTTTGGACTACCCGGAATCAATCGCTTCGCGATCGGGGTTGGGATGATCCCTCGAGGTGAGGTGGGTCTAGTGTTTGCTGGCATCGGCTCAGCTAGCGGCATTTTGGATAAGCCGTTGGAGGTGTCGATTATTATCATGGTAATTTTGACAACTTTTCTGGCTCCACCTTTTTTACGGGTTGCTTTTGGTTCATCCACGAATCCCATCCCAGAATCTACCACGGCTGTAGAAACAGCAAGTGAGTAACGGTTTTACGAGATTACGGCTGTTTACTCAATAGATGATTGTGGTGCGAGGTTGGGTGAACGATCGAGAAATTGCAGAGTTTCTAGCACCAAGTTACACCAATCAACGGTAGTTGGGTAAATGCCGATGACCTCGTGTTCATTTGACTCTAGACACCGACAGCCTATCTGTCGGTTACGTCCTCACCAATACTCAATCGTTGTTGTGGCTGGTGATAGATTTAGTGTTCCCAGCCAGTAACATTTAATACCAGCTACAACAACATCCGATTGCGAATCTTAAACGGAATTTTTCTGTATAAATAGTGTTTTAAGTGAACCCGCTTCTACAAGTTCTGGCGTTCAAAATTTGCTGAAATGTAAAAATGCGATCGCCTCTCATTCCCGACTCCTGTACGGGCGGGTTTATCCACAGAATTCTGGGTTGTTTCATAAATCTCCTGTAAAAACCCGCCCCTACGACTCCCGATACAATAGAGGTGTTGAGAATAATTTTTAGTATTCTGTCTTATGACTGTTACCCAATCGACCGATCTATCCTCTACTCAACCAGCTAGCGTTATGGGTGGGGAAGTGCGCGAATTTCCTTGGTCTTGGCAAGGACAATCCCTCAAGTTGGTCTACGAAACTCTGGGACAAGGAACGCCCGTTCTACTCTTACCTGCCTTTAGCACCGTTTCTACTAGAGGAGAAATGGCGCAACTGGCAAAGTTATTATCTCCGCATTTTCAAGCTGTAGCGATCGATTGGATTGGCTTTGGCGTATCGTCTCGCCTTCCACTCGACTATCGCCCTGAGTTATATCAGCAGTTGTTAAAAGACTTTGTTAATAGCACGTTTCAAACTCCGATTATCGTTATCGCTGCTGGTCATGCTGCTGGTTATGCAATGCAACTGGCAGCCAGTCAACCACAAGCTTTTTCAAAAATTGTCCTCGTCGCACCTACTTGGCGGGGTCCTTTAACAGTAATGGGTGTCAATAAGCAGGTCGCTGGGACGGTGAGGCAAGCCGTGCGATCGCCTGTTCTCGGTCAGGCTTTGTATAAGATGAATACCACACCTGGCTTTTTGCGCTACATGTACGGCAGTCACGTCTATGCAGACAAGACAAAGCTGACAGACGATTTCATTCAACAAAAATGGAAAATTACCCAGCAACCAGGGGCGCGATTTGCTCCAGCTGCTTTCGTGACTGGGAATTTAGATCCGGTGCAACAACGAGAAGATTTTCTCAATTGGTTTCAAGGATCTATACCCGTGTTAGTCGTTATTGGGGAACAGTCTCCACCCAAGTCGCGGGCAGAAATGGAAGCTTTGGCAACTTTACCAGGAGTCCAGACAAAGACACTACCAGGTTCGCTGGGTTTGTATGAAGAGTATGCCGCCGAACTAGCAGAGATCGTTTTGCCTTTTCTACTCTAGCGATCCATCGGTAGCGTAACTGTAAATGTAGTACCAACTTCCTCTTCACTCTCAACCGCGATCGCGCCTTGATGCAATTCTACCGCTTGCTTGACGACTGCTAGCCCCAATCCAGTCCCAGGAATACCACCGACATTACTAGCGCGATGAAACGATTCAAACAGCCTTTGTAGATCCTTGGGAGGAATTCCAATCCCTTCGTCTTTGACACGGAAAATCGCCTCGTTTTCTTGATAAGTAAGTTCAAGCGTGATATCGCCACCTTGGGGTGAATATTTAATTGCATTTGAGAGTAAATTGGTCAATATCTGCTGTAAAAGCTTTTTATCCACTTTGGCGGTGAAACGTTTGCCTGGAGATACAAGTGCGATCGCGTGTGCTTCTTTAGCTGTCAGCTGCATTTCTGCTACCAACTGACGGCAAAATGCTTCTAATTCTAGCTCAATTGGATTAAACTCTAATTTGCCAACCTCGGCGCGACCGAGCGTAAGTACATCATCTAACAGTTCGATCAACCGATTGACTGCGGCTTGCTGACGTTGGAGCAATTCTTGTTTTTTCGGCTCGGATAGTTTGTTATTGCTGCGAACCAACAGTTGAGCTGTACCAGAAATCAAATTCAGTGGGTTGCGAAACTCATGAGAAACCATTGAAACAAACCGAGATTTCAATTCGTTCAATTCGCGTTCTTTTTCTAAAGCATTACGCATTTCAGCTTCTGCTTGCTTGCGTTGGGTAATGTCGAGGACAAAAGCAACACAATTTAAACGGGGAGAGCGTTCTACCACAGTAACTCCAATTAGCACCGGAACCCGACTGCCATCAGCTCGAATATACTCTTTCTCAAAAGCATTACAAACACCCGTATTTCTTAACTCCTCGATCGAATCGCGATCGCGATCGCGATACTCTGGTGGAGTCATATCATTCCAACGGATCTTTCCCTGCTTTAAGTCTTCGCGGGTATAACCGACCATTCTTAAAAAGGCATCATTGGCATCTGTAATGTTCCCCTCTATATCGGCAGCGATCGCCCCAATTAAATTAGAGTTAATTAAGCGCTGAAACTGGATTTCACTTTGGTGCTGGGCGGCGATCGCTCGTTCTTCTCCCGCCTCGGCTTGCTGACGGGCGACTATTTGTTGCTGAAGTTGCTGATTTGTGGTCTGAAGTTGAAGTGAAAATTGGCGCGATCGCAGTAAAACTTCTACCCGTGCCTGTAACTCTATTTTTTCAATCGGTTTGGTAATTAAGTCGTCGATACTTTGCCATAAATGCCGAGTCGCGTATCCTACATCCTGACGCGTATTTATGAGTAAAAAGGGTAAAATTACTGGCTTTTCAGCAGCTCTTTTTGCTTGCACCCATTCCCAAAAATGGTCTAATGCTCTAGCATCGAGGATACATAGGTCAAAGGGTTGCGAATCTAAATCTGCTGGCTCAGTTATCTTTGCTGCCACTTCCGGTAGAATGACCGAATAACGAGGTGCTAGCCACTCCGATAACAGACGACGATTTTCTTGATGTTCGAGCAGCAGTAGAATTCGACCCATAGTTAATAGTTAATCATTAATAGTTAATCGTAAAATCATCACGCTCGCTGTAGCAGATTGCGAATTAACTGTAATAGGTTTTGAGCAGTCAATGGTTTAACTAGCAAGCCGAGTGCGCCGCGAGCCAGACACGCCTGCTGCATTCCAGCTTGATGAGGTGCTGCGATCGCGACGAAGGGAATGGCTTTCTCTTGTAACCGTTGGCATAAAGACCAAATTTGGCGATCGAACCCAGAAATATCTAACAACACTAACTCGATCTTATTCGTATTTTCTAACACGGACTCGATTTCTGCCTGACTTGCCGCGCTAAGAACTTGATATCCCTGTTTCCCTAAAAACTGAGCTAACAATTCTGAATTACGACGGTTGCGATCTACACTCAGTATAATTGGCTTTTCATCACTCACCGTTTTTATCGATCCATTTGGGAGTACCGCTAAGGATGTTGTGTAAATGAGTTAAGGGTTGCCCAAGCTTGATTCCGTAACGAGTGACTTCTAGCTCTCGCAGAGTTTTTTCAAAACTAGACAACCGTTTCTTTAGTACGCCAATTGCTTTGCGGATCTCGCCTTCGATCTCCAAATAACGCAGAAAAATAATATTATCTGTCATGTAGCTGATGCCTATTTCCGTCGCCCGAAAGTTGCCCGTAATGCTTTCAGTTTCGTTCACTAAAATCACCGTCACTCCCATATTTTGCAAATACTTACAAAGGGCGTGCAAGTGAGTCACTAAATCCTCATCTCGACCGCGCAGGGAAATTCGATAACCAGAAACGCTATCAATCATCACGATCCGAGCCTGTTTCTGCTCTACTTCCTGCTGCACCATATTGGCAAACTCATCGGGACTGTGGAGGAGTGGTTCGATCGGGATGACAGAAAGCGTTTGTCGCTGCATCATCGCATAAACTGGAATATTGATGGCTTCGCAACGATGCAGCATGATATCAATCGCTTCCTCAAACATATAAACAACCGATCGCTCCCCCCGTCCTGCGGCTTCTTTCATAAATTGGAGTCCGATGGTTGTCTTGCCAACTCCACTTGGACCCGTAAACAACGTTACTGTTCCCCGTTCTATCCCACCATGCATTAGCTCGTCTAAGTCTGTTACTCCCGAAGGAATCATCTCTAACTTAAATTCTCGCTTGTGGACTTCAGGCTGGAGGCGAGGAAAGACTTCCATACCTCTGTCAGTCAAACGCATAAAATGTAAACCAGATCGAAAGTTAGAGCCACGGAATTTCGTAACGCTGATGCTACGTCCCTCCAAGTTTTGATGGAGATGGATTGCTCCATCGCTCATAAACTGTAGATCGTCATCTGGTGCGGAGCCGCCATCTTCAGAAGAAAATAGTACCGTTGCGCCTTTCTCTAATAAAAACCGCAAAAACGACAACACTTGTTTGCGGAACTGAAATGTATCGCTAGATAAATAGCGAAATTGAGTCATCGCATCTAAAAACACCCGCTGCGGTTGCAGCGATCGCACCTGCTCTACAATTTGTTGCGTCATCGGTTCTCGTTCGACTTCCGCCGCCGAGAAAATATCGTAAGTCTGGACTTGGCTAAAAAAGTCTGATGTTGGGCTGAGGTCGAGGAAGGTAATTCCTTGGGTATCAAAACCTATATGCTCGGCATTTGTGCGAATTTGCTCTGCGGATTCCCCTAAAGTTATATACAGCGGCTTTTCACCGCTAGCAACGCCTTCAACCAAAAAACTGAGTCCAAGTGTTGTCTTGCCCGCGCCCGATCCTCCTCGCACCAGATAAGCTCGAACTGGAATTAATCCACCATGCAGCACTTCGTCTAATCCTGAAATGCCTGTGGACATACGCTCACTCATTGCTCAAGTCCTTCAAATCAGTACCCACCATTTTCTAGTTCGATTTTTTTCAGTTTTAATTTTAATTGAATTCTTTAGACTTTAAAAGTCATTTTTTTTAATGAGATTTTTTCATAGTACAATCGTTAGCTTTTTGAAAACTGTTATGTGTTAGCCTTAAATAAAAATTTAATCAAAAAAATCTTAAAATAAGAATTAAAAGTAGAGAGTTCTATTACTTTACAGCAGTTCGTATGTTTTTTTAAACTTGTTGTCATTCAATTTATGGCTACAACTGAGATTTACATCTACTGAGTGAGAAGGTTTCAGATTTTAGTAGGGTAGGCATTGCCCGGCGACTAATAAATCTATATTCGAGCTAAGAATATTCGATTTTCTTTAAAATTAGGCAATATATAGCAGTTCTCAATGATTTGTAAAGTGGGCTTCTAGCCTGCCGCAGGCTAGAAGCCTGCTCCACGTTCATGAATTAAATAGGATTGCTATATAACTTTATGACTGGCTTAATTAATTGTTTGAACAACTTGAAGTGGAATTAAATTTGTTGTTTAATTTCCAGTATTGAATGCTTTCTTCATTTTATCTTTGTTATATTGTTTTTGGAAAACAATTATCGCCCTGAGTGCTATAGTAATTTGAGTTAATCGTGGGCATTGCCCACCCTACAATGAAATTGTCTCCCTGTCTCTATCTGTTAGAGAGATTTAGCTCGCCTGCCCAAATTTAATTTTAAGTCGCTGTAGCGCAGGCTGCTACTCGCTCCAGTAATTACGGCGCAAATTGTAGTGCGCGTCAGGCTGTAAAATTGTATAGGAATGGTTATCATTCTAAATTATGTAAGGTAAACAAGTTGAGCTATGGTAACTACAGCAGCAGATAATGTAGTCCCCGTTACCGTACTGACGGGCTATCTCGGATCGGGTAAGACAACCCTACTCAATCGCATTCTGACCCACGAACACGGTAAGAAAGTAGCTGTAATTGTCAATGAGTTTGGGGAAGTAGGAATCGATAACCAATTGGTGATTGATGCAGACGAAGAAATCTTTGAGATGAATAATGGTTGCATCTGCTGTACCGTGCGCGGTGACTTAATTCGGATTATTGGTAATTTAATGCGGCGGCGCGATAAATTTGACCATTTGGTAATTGAAACCACTGGGTTAGCCGATCCTGCGCCCGTGATTCAGACATTCTTTGTCGATGAAGATATGCAAACCCAGCTATCTTTAGATGCAGTCGTAACAGTGGTAGATGCCAAGCACATTTGGCAGCACTGGGAAGCAGATGAAGCTCAAGAACAGATTGCTTTTGCCGACGTGATATTGCTCAATAAGATCGATTTAGTCTCAGAAACAGAGTTAGCAGAATTGGAACGGCGAATTCGTGGCATGAATGCGATCGCCAAAATCTACCACACCCGTAACTCTGAATTGGGTATGGATGCACTCTTAGGCGTGCAAGCCTTCGATCTCAAACGTGCCCTAGAGATCGATCCAAACTTTTTAGGAGAAGATGCCCACGAACACGATGAAACTGTAGGTTCCATTGCCATTGTCGAACCAGGGACTCTCGATATGCAAAAGTTGAACGATTGGTTATCTTACTTATTGCAAACACAGGGACCCGATATCTTTCGCATGAAAGGTATTTTAAATATTGCTGGAGACGACCACCGCTACGTATTTCAGGGGGTACACATGCTATTTGAAGGTACGCGCGATCGCCCCTGGAAATCTGACGACGAAAGAAAAAACGAATTAGTATTTATCGGGCGCAATTTAGATGCAGACAAGCTGAAAGAAGATTTTCGGGCTTGTTTGATTTAAGGGAGTCGGGAGTCGTAGGGGCGGGTTTTTTTGAAGATCCTGGCGAACAACAAATAGTTCCGCTATCTAAACCCGCCTGTACAGGAATCGGGGAAGGGAGAGGGGGGAGACAAGGGAGAGGGGGGAGACAAGGGAGACAAGGGAGAGGGGGGAGACAAGGGAGAGGGGGAGACAAGGGAGAGGGGGGAGACAAGGGAGAGGGGGGAGACAAGGGAGACAAGGGAGACAAGGGGGAATAATTACCAATTCCAATTACCTATTACCTATTACCTATTACCTATTACCCATTACCAACTACCAACTACCCATTACCCATTACCAATTTTCTAAATTATGAAATTCCCCACAACTAGCAACCAATTACTCGAACTCCATACATGCACAACTCTGGAGGATTACGTCACCGCGATCGCTTGGTCGAGTGACGGTCAAATCGTTGCTAGCGACGCGGCGGGAGGGGTGACACTGTGGGATGGGGAAACACTCGTTCCTCTACAGACAAATAGTGGTACATCAGTTGATTGTCTCGCCTTCTCTCATGACGGGCAATTTCTGGCTACAGGAGGACAGGATGGACGAGTTAGAATTTGGCGCTGGTGCGATCGCCAATTAATTGCCACTTTGGAAAATGCTCCTGCTTGGGTGGATAAGTTGGCTTGGAATCCCAGAAGTAACCAACTAGCTTTTAGTTTGGGGCGCTACGTCCAAGTGTGGGATGCAAATACAGAGGAGATTGTTGTTACTCTCAATTTTGAGAATTCTTCTGTATTAGGAATAGACTGGCATCCAGATGGACAGTATTTGGCGATCGCGGGATATCAGGGGGCAAAGGTTTGGGATGCAACAGATTGGGATGACGATCCGTACGTTATAGATATACCATCGGCAAGTCTGGCGATCGCTTGGTCACCTGATGGCAAATATATCGCTTCTGGAAACATGGATCGGACGATTACAGTTTTAGAATGGGGCAATCCCAATCCCTGGGTGATGCGGGGCTTTCCTGGTAAGATTCGTCACCTAGCTTGGTCAAGTATTAAGACGCAACGAGACGCACCGCTACTTGCCTCAGCTAGCGTTGAAGGGATTGTGGTATGGGAAAAACTAGAGGATGAAAATTTAGGCTGGGATAGTAGATTGTTGCAGCGACATACAGATATCGTACAAGCGATCGCCTTTCAACCTGGTAGTCTACTTCTCGCTTCGGCGGCGGTTGATGGTTGGCTGTGTTTGTGGCAAAAAGCCAAGCGTATCGCGCAGTTAATCGACGATGCAACTGATGGGTTATCTTGTCTAGCTTGGCATCCTCAAGGGCAAAAATTAGCAGCAGGGAGTCAAGCAGGGGAATTGTTGCTGTGGTCAAAAGCTTCGCGGGGAACTGGATTTGGTCGCGGTAAATAGTCGATCGCCTGCCGAATTTCTGAAACTTTTTGCTCGTAGGTGACATCATCTAAAACTGGTGTAGCAGCCTCAAGATCGATCGCTTCATTTAAATCGATCCACGATCTGCAACCCCCATATTCAACACGATAGGAAATTTGACGCGATCGGGATAACTTATAAGCCCGCAAAAGTAAGACATACACGGGTTGACGGGGTTTCCATTTGAGGCGATCGCGAATAAATTTTTCGTTCCAAACATGGAACGGTAGCAAAGCATTCACAATTGTCTCGTCTAACACTGGCACAATATCAGTAATCTTTGCCCAACTGCCGATTTTAATTGTCTCAGGATGCCAACCAGATGCTACCGGAGTCACTTGCGAAGCATACTCAGGCTTGAGTAATTCGGGCTGTTGGTGTTCGTAAGTGGGGTAAAGCAGAACCTCGTCGCGATCGACTTGAAATTGTCCGCCACTTTCACGGATACCACCTTTACGCAATAGTAAGATCGTTTCGCCCCGTTCGATCGCGTTAACAGCAACCGCCCATTCCTTAAGTGCGTGGATTGTGGTTAGTAACATCGGTAAATCTCTATAATTTGCCCTCTCTAATAATTACCACTTCTATTGTGTTGCTGCCATCAATTCAAACAATAATTTGCTAAACAATAATTCGACTAGGGTAAGTGACGATAAGTTCCTGAAAACATTGTCTAATTAAGTATTCTCATAACCTGCGATCGCATTCACTGATGCGGTCTTTTTTTTGTTGTGGAACAGCATAGTACTTCTCTCGATCTCCATCCTAGTAATGGTTTGGTCAAGACGAATGGCGATCGATAGCACAGCTAAATAAAACTACTGTATAACTTTAAAGCAATTTATAAAACAATTGGGAACTAAATCAAACACAGCAACGTTTTTCGATGATTTTCTGACTCAATTATTTAAGCAAATTGGCTGATTTGAAATCATAATTATCGTCGTCAGCACTGAAATTTCTTTGTTAGTATTGCCAAGACAGTTACAAAGTTATTGACTGTAACACCACAGCAAGTGAGGAAATAAAAATGGGCGGAAATATAACTAAGAAAAGCTTGAATACAAAACTTTTTAGCTTACTTGGAATTGCTGGTGCTAGCGCTTTACTCGGTTTACCAGCGTTTGCTCTACCTAATTCCTCCGATGGAAATACCAGACAGTTTTTAGCTCAGTCTACTTCTAGCCCTAGTAGTGGCAGTGGTTCTTCTACTGGTACAGAAATGTCACCAGGCAGTAGCACGACTCCAGGTAGTAGCACTTATCCTGGCAGTAGCACCACTCCAGGTACTACCACTTATCCTGGCAGCACCACTCCAGGCAGCAGCACCACTCCAGGCAGCAGCACCACTCCAGGCAGCAGCACCACTCCAGGCAGCAGCACCACTCCAGGTACTACCACTTATCCTGGCAGTACGACTCCAGGAAGCAGCACGACTCCAGGCAGCAGCACGACTCCAGGTACTACCACTTATCCGGGTACTGGTTCTGATTCCAATGGCACTACGACTCCTTCTAACTCTGGTAGCGGCACGATGACTCCGGGTAGCAGCACCACTCCAGGTAGCGGTAGCATGACTAGCCCTAATAGTTCTAGTGATTCGGAGATGACCCCTAGCAGCAAGCCCAGTGGCTCTAAGAAAACTCCATCTCAAAGTGGTTCTCAGACAACCCCTCGATAAAACATTAGCGGCTAGCAGTCAGTCAACAAGTATTTAATTCCGAATTCCGAATTCCGAATTCCGAATTCTACCTAACCGCTAGCCCCATTTGTCAAAATTCTCTGGGCGCGGCGTGCTTCTGCATCCGTGCCTTCTACGATGACTAAATACTCTTGTGGGAAAGAGCGATCGCTTTCTACATTTGGACTTACTGTCAGTCTGTCAGCGCAGTTTAAGGTTGAGATCGCACCACCACAAGCCAATCCAATTCCCGTACCGAATAAAGTCGCAGCTAAAGTTGTTCCTACCGTGCCAACAGCTAACGTTGGAGCAACTCCTGGTACCAGTAAAATACCAATACTTACTAAACAACCACCGATCGCGCCGACTGTGCTACCGACAATCATGGCACAGGGCGATTTTTCTGTTTGTTCTGTTGCGAGTGCGCCAGCTTGAGTTCTCTGAATTGCCGCTCTCAAATCTGCCAATAATGCTGCATCTTTACTGGCTACAGAAATATGACTAATAGGAAAACCCGCACAATATAATTTGGCAAATGCTTGTTCTGCTTCCTGACGAGTTGTAAATGTACCCACGGTGCATCTATGTTTTACTAAAACCATCTGCTCCTCCTCTAAATCCGCTTTGTTCGATAGTTATTAACTGTTGTTTAGCCACCATCACTCAGTCATACAGGCAACATTACCAGTTGCACCTACTTAGAGTTAGGCTTATTTTTCGTTTTTATATCTTGCTAAAAACAACTTAGATCGAACAAAGTAGTAGAGAGAAGAATTGAAATATAATGATAAGCTTTATCGCTAATTTCTTTGAGATTTCAATCTTGAAGTTAAGAGATATTAAGGTGTCCGAGCTACGATTGAAATTAAGTACAAATATCTAATTCCTCAAATTATTTCATGCATCAAAGTTAAGGATAAAAATGTTTCTTATGCAAAATATCTGCGATCGCGTAGACAGTCAAAAGTTGTAGGGGCGGGTTCACTGAAAATATTTGCCCTATTCAAAATTGTTTGATAACCCCGCCTGTACAGAAGTCAAAATCGATCGCCCCTCACTCCTAACTATCCAATGACCATAAAAAAACTCCATTTATCACGCAGGACTTTGCCCTGAATAAATAGGAGTTGATGTATATAGTTAAAGTTTGTAGTTAAAAAGTTTTTACTTGATGTAAAGCAGACAGAGTTGATTCAAATTATGCTTCTTCCTCCTTGCTTTCGCTACTACAACCAGGAGAAGCCTCATAAAGTGCGTCTAATTGGGCGCGGGCATCTTCAACATCAATAGACCGCATGACTAACAGCGGTTCTCCGATAGGGTTACCAGCTGCGTCCAGTAATTCAGGGTGAGGTACGGAGCGATTTGAGATATAGGAAAGATTTCCTCTATTTTGCATGGGCGATCGCGGTGCAGCAAACGTGCGATCGCGCTCGAAACTGAACATAATTAAGTTGCGAATTAGATTGCTTACAGCTATCAACGCTAGGATAGTAAAAGCAAGGATGTAAAGTAAGTGTAACATCGAGTTTTTTCTCCAAGCCAGCCAGTCTATACAGTTTTTTGCGAGTTTTTACGAACTTTTACCGCTTTGCTAAAGGCATTGACCGTTATCTCTAGCATCACAGAATTTGCTTCGATATACAATCGTCTACTCAGAATATTTCAGTCAAGCATGTATATTACAAGGAACACTTTATCTAAATAAAATTCTTTAAAGTTCTACCTCTGGCTGTGTTGCCTGCTCCGACCGGAAGCGAATTGCGACTTTCCAACATTCTGTCACTAATTGATGCCAGGGTACGAGCGTTGCCATGTCAATGCCTACTTGTCCCCCAGTTGCCTGAAACATGAGCTGTGCTGTACTTACCTCCTGCTGGGCTTGCTTAACTCTTGCCAACAATTCAGATTGCTGTTGCGGTTCTAAAAATGAAACTTTCTCATTTTCTAAAAACGTTTGCGATCGCCCGAACCAATACTTAAAATCTTCAAGTAGCGGTTGGAGTAAGGTTTTTAACAACTCAGGTTCTGGCAAGTTTTGATTAAGCATGAATGAAAAGTAGATTACTAACCTACCACTAATTTTAACTTAGTTCAAGATTCTTTACATTCTGTCATTAGAAGTAACTGGGAGCAGGGAGCAGGGAGCAGAGAAAAGAGAGCTGAGGAAGCTGAGGAGGTTGAGGGAGCTGAGGGAGCCAATACCAACTACTAACTACCAATTACCACTCCCGACTCCTGACTCCTTACAATAGAAGGCAAACGGTATTGGTTTACAGTCTCATCAACATAGTTTTGTAATTAAAATGTCTAGTTCAGAATCCCATTGTCAACCGGAACAGCAGGAACAAGCACCGCAGGAAAAAATTTATCTCCCTCGCACCAGTGAATCAGAGACATTGCAGAAAATTCGCCACACTACCTCTCATGTCATGGCGATGGCGGTGCAAAAGTTATTTCCTAAAGCACAGGTGACTATTGGACCCTGGATTGAGAATGGATTTTACTACGATTTTGACAATCCCGAACCGTTTACAGAAAAAGATCTCAAAGCCATCCAGAAAGAGATGGTGAAGATTATCAATCGTAAATTGCCTGTCATTAGGGAAGAAGTCAGCCGCGAGGAAGCCGAACAGCGGATTCAGGCAATTAAAGAGCCGTATAAACTAGAAATCCTGGCAGATATTAAGCAGGAACCAATCACGATCTACCATTTGGGGGATGAATGGTGGGACTTGTGTGCTGGACCCCATCTTAACAACACGGCAGAGTTGCAACCCAAAGCAATTGAGTTAGAAAGCGTTGCTGGGGCATACTGGCGCGGTGATGAAACCAAGGCGCAGCTACAACGAATTTACGGCACGGCTTGGGAATCAGAACAGCAATTAGCTGAGTACAAGCGTCGTAAGGAAGAAGCCCTCAGACGCGACCATCGCCGCTTAGGTAAAGAACTAGGACTATTTATCTTTAGCGATGAGGTGGGACCGGGTTTACCTCTGTGGACTCCCAAAGGAACGCTGTTACGCAGTCTTTTAGAAGATTTTCTCAAACAAGAACAGCTCAAACGCGGCTATCTTCCTGTGGTAACGCCCCACATTGCCAGAGTCGATTTATTCAAAACCTCTGGTCACTGGCAGAAATATAAAGAGGATATGTTTCCATTGATGGCAGAGAATGAGGAAGCAGCAGCCCACGAATTGGGTTTCGTTCTCAAGCCGATGAACTGCCCGTTTCACATCCAAATTTACAAGAGCGAATTACGTTCTTATCGCGAATTACCAATGCGGTTGGCAGAGTTTGGAACTGTATACCGTTACGAACAATCGGGTGAATTGGGTGGTTTGACGCGGGTGCGTGGTTTTACGGTAGATGATTCTCACCTATTCGTGACTCCAGAACAACTCGACAGCGAATTTCTCAATGTGGTGGATTTGATTCTGTCGGTATTTAACAAGTTGCAACTGAAAAATTTCAAAGCAAGACTGAGTTTCCGCGATCCGGCTTCGGATAAGTACATTGGTTCTGACGAGGCGTGGTCAAAAGCTGAAGGAGCAATTCGCCGCGCTGTAGAAAAGCTAGAAATGAACCACTTTGAAGGAATTGGGGAAGCAGCATTCTACGGTCCCAAGCTCGATTTTATTTTCCAAGATGCTTTGGAAAGGGAATGGCAGTTAGGTACGGTACAAGTTGATTACAACTTACCCGAACGCTTTGACTTGGAATATGTTGCAGAGGATGGCACGCGCCAGCGCCCAGTAATGATTCATCGCGCTCCATTCGGCTCGTTAGAAAGATTAATTGGGATTTTAATTGAAGAGTATGCAGGAGACTTTCCCTTGTGGCTAGCACCCATCCAAGCTCGATTAATGCCCGTCAGCGATGCTCAATTGATGTTTGCTAAAGAAGTCGCAGACAAGATGCGATCGCTCAACATGCGCGTAGAAGTCGATACCAGTGGCGATCGCTTGCCGAAAATGATCCGCAATGCTGAAAAGGCAAAAATTCCCGTCATGGCGGTTGTAGGGGCGAAAGAAGTGGAGTCCGATAGTTTGAGTCTCCGCGTTCGTACTGCTGGTAAACCATCGGCAGATCTCGGCACGATCTCTGTCCCTGCGGTGTTGGAAAGGATGCAAAAGGCGATCGCCAACTACACTAATTTCTAATCCTGAGTATTACGCCCCCATTAAAAAGCGGTAACGACACACCGTCAGCCTCGATCCCCCAACCCCCTTAAAAAGGGGGCTTTAAATTTCCCCTTTTGAATCGGACTCGATCCCCCAACCCCCTTAAAAAAGGGGCTTTGTTTCCCCCCTTGAAAGGGGGGCTAGGGGGATCTTCGAGGAGCGATCGCTTTTAACTGAACCGTATTGGGGGCTAGGGGGGATCGAGATCTGCAACTTCAAGCGCGTAACTTTTTACTCGTCGATCTGCCAAGAATCCTTCGTTAACTCTTCATCAATAATGTGCTTGGGACGCACGACAACAACAATTTTTCCCAGTAACTTGACATCTGGTTGAGTTTCAAACCAACCAAAGTCAACTTCCCCCGCTGCATCATAGACAAAATAACTATTGACATCCCATTCTCTAGCGTGACGGTCGGCAATGACTAGAACTGGTTCCGATGTTGTAGCTGATTGATTGGGGAGGCGATCGCTTTGACACAAAATTGCGATCGGATCTTCAGCACTGCGGACTGTTTGCCAACCTGGTAAGGCTACCCAAGCCTGTTCCCCAGCAAACTTGACAATCCGAAAAGGCTCTACTGCTTCTACTATTGGTACAGCTTGAACTTCAGCCGATTTTAACGGCATTTCCCCAACAACTGGAATCAATCGCGGTAATTGATCTTCGGAGTCTGGACGATAAAAAGGGATGGTTGGAGCCGGACGCTTGGGAACGACGGTAAAATCGACAAGCAACTGTTCGATCTTTTGTCTTGCCGTATCCGAATCGGCAAACCTTAGCCCCTTAGCAATTAATCGCGATCGCTCTTGTAAATCTGATTTTTGTCGTGCCAGTCGCCAACACTGATAAGCAATTGCATCCCCTGGACGATCGGCAAATCCTTCGGGTAAGTTACGCAGGCGAGAAAATTCTTTCATATCCCGTGCCACTTCCTTAGCCATATCCGCATCTAAGTTGTGAGCCAAGATAAATTCTGCTGCGGCGACTCGTTCTGCATTATTGAGCAACCGCAGTTCGTACAAAATATCGCTGCCTTTTTGAGTAAAGCGCGATCGCACTGCCTCAGAAGCATTTGTTTTTTCTAAAGAAGTATAAACCTGCGCGCCTACAATCACCTGATTTTGTTGCACTGGTTCAAATCCCGTCGCTTCAAAGATCTGCTGTGGTGTTTGCCCTGCTTTTTGCAACTGGGCGATCGCTTGACCCCATTCCACCCAACTACCTTGTTTTTGCCGCAGGGATGTCAGCGTGGCTTCGATGTCGAGTTGGTTGGAGGGCGATTCAGTCATGATGAGGAGTGAGGAGCGAGGAGTGAGGAGCGAGGGAACAAAACGTTTATTATCCGTTGTTTGATTATATATGTAAGAGTTTTATTAGATTGACCTATTTAAAATTTCTTGCAGTGCAAATGTTTGCCTAGTCAGAACCAGCCTTATCCTAATTTAGAGGATAGTAACTAGCTTTTACTTCCTCTTGTCTACTCCTTCTTGTCCTCCTTGTCTCCCTTGTCCCAATTTTGAATTTTGAATTTTGTTCCCCTTATCCCCCTTATCTTCCCCCTCTCCCTTATCCCCTCACTCCTCACTCGTCACTCCTCACCCCTCATATGGAAGTTCAACAGATATTCGATCGCATTGCCCCAGTTTACGATCGCTTAAATGACTTGCTGAGTTTAGGTCAGCACCGCATTTGGAAGCAAATGACAGTTAAGTGGAGCCAAGCAAGCTTGGGGGATACCTGTGTCGATCTATGTTGTGGTAGCGGCGATTTAGCGCTGCGTCTCGCCCGTCAAGTAGGAGCTAACGGACGAGTATACGGGATAGATTTTTCATCGCAACTGCTGGCGATCGCCCAACAACGCAGCCAAAGCCAATATCCCCAACCCCCGATTTCTTGGGTAGAAGCAGATGTATTGAATTTACCTTTTGCCAATAATCATTTTGATGCTGCAACGATGGGCTATGGACTGCGCAACGTTATCGATATTCCTTGTTGCTTAAAAGAACTGCATCGAGTTCTCAAACCTGGCGCTAAAGCGGCAATTTTAGACTTTCATCGCCCTGAAAATCCTCAATTTAGAGCTTTTCAACAATGGTACTTAGATAATCTCGTCGTTCCCGCCGCCCGTCACTTCAATCTCACGGAAGAATACGCCTATATCAGCCCCAGTTTAGATCGATTTCCTTCAGGTAAAGCACAAGTTCAACTCTCGCAAGAAGTAGGGTTTGCAACAGCCACTCACTACCCAATTGCCAACGGTATGATGGGGATATTGGTCTTAACTAAGGGATGGGGTTAGGAATTCGGAATTCGGAATTCGGAATTCGGAATTAAAACACGCACTACACTCTTTCCCGACTCCTGTACGGGCGGGTTTTGACCGAGAATTCATTGCCTCAGTTACTATCTATTTGCGCGCACCCGCCCCTACGACTCCCCATTTCCCACTCCCTAACTCTCATCTCCTGCTTGTATGGATTGGTCTCATTTCTGGGTTTATGTTAGTCCGCCGATCGCGGGAGCAATTATTGGCTATTTCACGAACGATTTAGCCATTAAAATGCTGTTTCGTCCCTACCGAGCGCGTTATTTTGCCGGAAGACAATTACCTTTTACTCCTGGTTTAATTCCTCGCAACCAAGAACGCTTGGCAAAGCGGGTGTCGGACACGATCATGGGTTCTCTACTGACACCAGAGGAATTGCAGAAGTTGACGCGGCGATTGCTGCAACCGGAGCGAGTGCGAGGAGGGATAGAATGGCTGTTAAGACTGGCGATCGAACAGGTTCGTACTGATAGAGATCAAAGAGCAACCAAAATTCTGGCGGGAATTTTACGCGATTTGGTTGGGGAATCTTTACCGCGTTTGTTTAAGGTGTTGTTGCGACGAGAAGAGTTTTTAGGCACTCAACTCAATCAAATTTTCGACCAGGTATTACTTGAGTTTCAACTCAGCGACGAGCAAGCGGGGAGGTTAGCTGATTGGTTGCTGCAAGTCGTTCTTCCACCAGACGCAATTCGGCAGTTAGTCATCGATCTTTTAACCGATCGCACAATTCAAATTATTGATGAGAGTTTTCGCGAAAAAACGAGCGGTACGTATTGGGTAGTTGCTAACTTATTTGGTTTGCGTAACACTTTGGCGCGCCTGCGAACGTTTTGTTTGGACGAAAGAGAAGTTACGAATGCGCGGATTAAGGAGTTAATTCAAGAGCTTCAAGTCCGCGAGCGCCTTAAAGTTTGGTTGAAAAGTTTATCGTTGCAAAATTTACCTGTTTCTACTGTAAAGCAATTACGCAATACAATTCGAGAAACAGCAATCGGCTATTCTCAAATTCACGGACCAGAGTTTATTCAAGGATTTAGCGATTCGATTGATTGGGAAAATACTGCTAGCGTGCTGCTCAATCGTTTGCGTAACTCTCCTGCTTTCAGTTCTTCTCTAACCGCGATCGGTCAAGAGTTATCTTTAATTTTGGAGCGTTATTTAGAGCAAGATTTAGAAAATTTGGTGGCACAGGCACTTCCAATTCTATCGATCGACCAGGTAATTATCGATCGCGTCAAATCTACCTCTCCTGCCGAATTAGAAGCTGCGATCGAAGGAATTGTCAAAAATGAGTTACAGGCAATTGTTAACTTAGGTGGTGTTCTCGGTTTTGTCGTGGGACTATTTCAAGCCGGATTGTTATTTTTCCAACAAATTCAGTAGGGTGGGCATTGCCCACCACACTTTGCTAAATTTCCGTTTCGCTAATCTCACGCACGACGTAATCGAATGGTTCATCGACAAACGTAATGTTAGTCATTCCAGCCGTCACTAACTTTTCTTTGACGATATTTTTCATCAGCTGGATACTTCGAGCAGTGGGACCTAAAGGGATTCCTAGAGAGTTGAACGTATCTCGCAAACCAGCCAGCAATCGTTCGTCTAAGACGCTAGCATCTCCAGCCACGATCGCATAGCTACAATATCGCAAGAAGTAGTTCATATCTCGCACGTACATATTGTAGCGGCGTGTTGTGTAAGCATTGCCACCTGGACTAACTAGCTCTGGATATTCTTGGAATAATAGACTAACTGCTGTTTTGACAATCTCAGCTGCATTGGAACCAATAACGCCTGCTACCTGTACCCGTTTCTCACCATCAGCTAGAAACTCTTTCAGAGTCTCAACAACCTCGCGATTTAAAGAACTACCCGTTAAATCGCAATTCTTGGCTACGCTTGTTAATTTATCTTGCATTAGATTCCTCTCCGAAACGTTTATATTAAAACAACTATTCCGCTGGAAACCTGAAGCTAAAAGAGTGATATATCGTTCTAAAAATTGGGTCTTAGGATTGAGTCTACCATAACGATCTGCTCTAACTATTTTGCTCTAACTATAATGAGATTATTGGTATTCATCTGTAGCGTAGCTGCATAGTGACTCTCTACAAATTTATGCCATCTGCTCAAAATGAGTTGGCAGAGATAGGCTTGAGATAGCACGATCGCAGGAGATTGTTGAGGATGAGATCTCAAGCAGAAAATGGCACTTCAATTCTGGAGCGAACAAAAGATTGGGTAGCTGCGGCTGGCGATACTTTTAGCCATACGATCGCGCGGATAACTACCACAACTCAAGATGCTGCTGGCAGTCTAGCAGATCAGGCGATCGCACCGATTGCCTCCACGCAGGCGACTGTGTTTCAGAGTTGGTTAGAAGCACATCCAACCGTAGAGAGATCGCTACAAGTTCTGAATTGGGCAACAGAACACCCCATTATAAGTGTAATTATACTGTTATTTGTCATTGCGATTGCCTGGAGTTTAATTAAATCTATCGGACGCTTGCTTGAAAAGTTCTGTTTGTCCGTATTACAAATGCCGCTGAAATTAGGGTATTTTTTAATTCAAATGAGCTGGCGATCGCTGCATAAATTATTCGCTCGATTTAGCCTAAAATCTAATCGAAGAAACATGCATCAAATGCACGTCGTACCGACATCAGACGCGCAAACAAATTATACCGACCAACACCAGCGACTATTAGAAATTTCTGCTAAGTTAGCCCTGCTTAATCAAGAGCAAAACGAGTTGATGCGCGAAGCTCTATCAATTCTTAGCTCAAATCAAATTGCTACAGAAGATATTCCCAAAAATTTTCAGCACGAAGTCTTTTCAAATATTGATAAAAGCATATTTCAAAGTTAGTAAAGTGGGCATTGTCCACCCTACTTTGAACTTTTGACTTTGAACTTTTGACTTTTGACTTCCTTAATATCTTTCCAATAACAACTTTACTTCTTCTTTCAACGCCCAATCTTTCATGGCTTCCCACTCAGCCAGACGGACGGCAATGTATGCTTGAGCGAGTTCTTTGCCTAAAGCATCAAGGAGAACTTTATCGGTTTGGAGATTGGCGATCGCCTCACCTAGATTTGTTGGTAGGGCATCAATTCCCTTCGCTGCTCGTTCCGATTGGGACATAGATCCTGGGTCAACTGGGATCGCCTCTTTTGGTTCGAGTTGACGACGCACGCCGTCCAATCCAGCGGTGATGACTGCGCCTAGAGCGATGTAGGGATTGGCAGAAGCATCAACAGTTTTGATTTCAATCTGCGTCGGACTGGGACTTGCAGGATCGCTAGGGACTCGGATCGCGGCTTCGCGGTTGTCGTATCCCCAAGTGCGAAAAGCCCCACTCCAGGAGTGAGGGCGAATGCGACGATAGGAGTTGATACTAGGGGTAGTCAGTGCCATCAAGGCGGGTAAATGCTCCAAAATGCCAGCAATAAAAGCACGGGCAATTTTTGAGATTCCAGGCGCGTTCCCAGTGTCGGAAATCAGATTTTTACCATCTTGCCAGAGACTCAGGTGCAGGTGACAACCACTACCCGCTTGTTCGGCAAAGATTTTTGGTAGAAACGAGGCTTTGAGTTTGTGGCGCAATGCTACTGCACGCACGGTTTCCCGAAAAGCAATTTGGTAATCTGCTGCTGACAAAGCGCGGGTGTAACGCACTGAAATTTCATGTTGTCCGCCACCAGATTCGGGATGGTACTGTTCTACAGGGATATTTTGGGCGAGGAGGGCTTCAGCAATTTCGTTAATAACTGCTAAATTAGCATCCATCGCGAAAGTAGAAGCAAAGACCGTGCGATCGCCTGGTTCTACTCCCAATCCATTCTCAGCGGGATGGAGTAGATAAAATTCATTTTCAAACGCTGCCATCACCTCTATCCCTGCTTCTTGCGCTGCCGCGATCGCTCGTTTCAAAAAGTCTCGCGGACAGTAAGCCCAAGGAATGCCATCTTGCATCATATCGCCAATCGCGCGAGCGTGACCTGTAGAATAAGGCAGTACGCTCAAGGTATTCCAATCTGGGATTAGGCGAATTTCACCTACAGGACTCAACCCCGTTTCCGCCACTACCGCGTCGTGCATCACGGGAACCGCTTGCTGTGCCGCACTAATGCCGACTCCATAATCCACTAGCTGAGATAACGCGCCGATGTGTATTGCTTTGCCACGAATGATATTGGCATTGTCGCACCAGAGAATACGAATAAATTGCACCCTACTTGCCTGTAAGGTTTTATAAATCGTGTCTTGCATCATGGCGCTTCCTGCATTGCCGTGGAAATTCATTTTTGAGGTTCCGTATACTGTTGCTTTGAATACCTTTGCTCTAACTCCAGTAGTGCTTGCTTGCAGGTAATTCCCCAGCGATCGCCTTCTAAACTACCTGTAGTAACTACCCGAATGACAGGTAAAAATGAGGGCAATTGGGTTAGTCGCACAGGCACGGACAACGGCGCGGATGGCAGTTGGCTACCCGATACTGCGGGTAATATCGCTGTATGTTACGGTCGTACCAATGGGAATGGTTTGTAGCGCCTGCCAAACTTGCAGTTGAAATGCAGTAGCTTTGACATCATAAGGCAAATCGGGGAAGAGCGAACGACCACTGAGATAATTTGTTAAAGATTCTACCTTTGACGTATTCGTGCATCGGCTAGTTGTAATAGATGGGGTTAAATCTCAACCAAGAGAAACTTCTGGAATATCTACTAAATCGGGCAACCAATTTTGACTGCTAGCTGCTGAATCGTCGCGATCGCGATCGCGCTGGCAACGAGTGGCAAATTGACAATATTCGCAGTTTTTATTTCCCTCTGGAATTTGCGGAAATGGTTCGCCTAGTTCGTAGCATTTCAACCAATAGGTAAATCTATGTAATAACTGCTGTAATTCTTTAGCTGTTTTTTCGTGTTTGGCTTGACTGTAGGTAAATTTAATTTGTTGTAACGATTTTGGCTGCGCTACTTCTAAAGAAGATGGGACATACCAATAAGTCATCGAAATCTGTTCTGGTAGGTAGTCGCTGGTTGCGGCTAAGACATATAAATATAGCTTTGTCTGCCAATTCTTTTCGAGCTGAGCTTTTTTTGGTAATTTGGGGTTTGTCTTCCAGTCGAAAATTTGGGCTTGGCGATCGTCTGCGATTAATAAGTCGTAAATAACCGATAATAAATAATCTTGCACTTGCAGCGTGCGGTAATGTTCGCTTTCGCGAAAAATCTGCCGATTTGCATCTAGATTTAAAATTTCTGGTGCAGCAGTCGCAAAGGCATTCATCCAGTGTTGTAACTGGATGTCTTCCTGCACTAAAGATTCAATTGGCAAGCCCAATTCTCGCTGTTGCATCAGCAAGTGAAACCGACTTCCCCAAGCTTGTCTTTCTTGTTGTTCCGATGTCGTAGGCGAACCGAATAGATCTAAATAGGTATGTTGAAATTGACGCGGGCAACGTTCTAGCAAGTTGAGTTGTCCTTGAGATAGACGCATCATAGTGCGATCGCAGGCGATTTGATTCAAATTATTCTCCGTGTTCCCGATAATCTTCTGACGATTCAGGGTTGAGTTCCCAGCGTTCGAGATCGCGTTGCTGCAAATTTTTCCAGGTTTCTACTGGCTGTCCGTCTATTGAGGTAATCCCCATTGAATGCAACAGATTCTCAGTCACGCTTTGATCGGGAGTGGGATTGTCTCCCCCAACTGCTTCTTCACCGACAACCTCGGCTTGATACCAATCATCGTCAAGATCGCCGCCCGTCACGTCTTCACCATAGATCGATGGATTTTTCAAACGTTTCAGAATCGTACCGATTTCCGCGTCGCGATCGCTCAATTCCTCGAAGACTATGTCGATATTGTCCGTACCAATGAGATCTGCTAATAACAACTCTTCATTTTCAACTGATGGCTTTGATGAAGGGTTGACTGCATCAGAAGGATTTGTACCTGCCATAAGACTCGCTCCTTGCAGCCTAGATAAGAGATGGTTCTCTGTCTCTTGATACTTACAATTTTAACCCTAACTATGCCAGCTCTCAGTAATTTGTAATACTTAGCGTTATGGCTGTCATTTGTCATTTGTCATTTGTCGCTTGTCATTTGTCATTAAACTAACAGGCGATCGCCTCAATCTAACTCAACTTGCTTAATAAAATCAAGCGCGATCGATGCAAGTTTTTCGGGATGCCAAAGCATCCATTCATGATAACCTTCTTTAACAATAGTTAGCGTGGAATTTGGAATGAGATTAGCCATGTCTCGTGCTACAGATAATGGTGTAGTTAGATCTTTCTCCGACCATAATATTAAGCAAGGGGCTTTAATACTAGGTAATAAATGTGTCGAGTCTTGATACAATGAAATGAGTAAGGCATAAATAATATTTCCAGTATTAAATAAGAGATTATGAGTAAAGACTTTAGGAATATCAAAAAACTGTAACTTTAGCTTGGGAATAGAAATTTGAGCGGTCATCTCAATTGCTCGACGCGGTACAATTTCTGGAATAGATACAGATGGAATTCCCGTGCTATCTAATAAAACCAGACTTTTTACCCGCTCTGGAATGAGAGTAGCTAAAGTAATGGCAATTCCTCCACCTAACGAGTGTCCCACCAGATGCACTTGTGGAAGATTTAGTGCTTCTAAGAATGAAACAATGAATTTTGCATAGCTGTGGTAATCAGAAATTAGATTGTGGTAGGAGGAACGAGCAAAACTAGGTAAATCGGGAGCGATGACAGCGTGTTGTTCGGCGATGAGTTCTAAAACTTCTTGGTAAGGCTCGGATGAGATTCCCCAGCCATGTAAAAACAGAATGGGAGTTGAAGAATGCCGAACGCTTTGCTGATAAAAAATGCTGCAATCTTGCACTTGGATGCGATAGTCAACAAAATGATTTAAAGTTTTAGCACTCATATTTCAACTTGTCCTCTTGTTTCTTTGTCTTCCTTACTTTCTTTTTCTCCTTGCCATCGGTTGAGAATATCTTTAACCAAAACTTCTTTTAACCAAATTTGAGTCACGATTAATAATGGAATAGCAAGAAATAAGCCTAAAAAGCCGAACAAACTGGCAAATACAACGACAGCAAGAATAGTGAATACGGGTAACAAAGAAACTTCCCGTTGCATGATTATTGGTACGAGTACTAAACTTTCAAACTGCTGAATTGCTAGATATAAAACAATAACCGCTCCAGCTTTCCAAGGAGCGTCTAAAAGTGCCAGCAAAACCGGAGGAATGACGCTTAAAGTAGGTCCCACGTTAGGAATAAATTCCAATAAGCCTGCTATTAAAGCATTCACTAAAGGTAATGGAACTCCTAAAAGAGATAATCCAATAAAAGAGACGACTCCAATCCCTACCATTGCAAAGAGAGTGCCTTTAATCCAACCAACTAAAGAGTCTTCGCATTCTGAAAGAATTTCGTCCACTCGACGACGATAGAAAGCAGGAAAAGCAAGAATCAACGTGCGGCGATAGGGGACGGGATTGAGTAGCAGCATAATCGTGAGGACAAAAAATAGGAGGAAATTCACCACCGCTGCCAAAGAGTTATTCAACACGGTGACAAAGTTACCTAATATTCCCCTACAAAAGACTGAAGTTGTTGAGTCAGATTGCTCAAGGGTGGGGCGGCTTCTAAAACTCGTCCGGGAATTAAGCTGCGTACCCAGTTATACCAGCCAAGCACCCGATCCGATATTTCTGGCAGGAGCTTTACCAACTGTTGCAATTGCTCTACAATGCGCGGCACGACGATCGCGAAAATCCCAGCCACGATCGCGAGTAAGGCAATAACCGTAATTGCTATGGCAATCCCGCGCTGGATACGATAGCGCTGAAGCAACCGCACGACTCGGTTGAGAACCGTTGCCAAGACAACAGCAGCGAATATGAGCAAAACAACTTGTCGCAGTTGCCACAGAACGTAGAGAGAGATAATCAGGGCGAGAAAACCAATCCATTGCCCGATCCGCACAGCACCGCCTCCATTTTTTGGCTATTGCCAGCAATTTTGCTGTTACTGTATGCCCTTGCCGCGATCGGTGTCTTCCTCCTTAGGGGGAAGGGAGCACAGGGGGACAAGGAGGACAAGGAGGACAAGGGGGACAAGGGGACAAGGGGGACAAGGGGGACAAGGGGGACAAGGAAGACAGGGGGGACAAGGGGGACAAGGAAGACAGGGGGGACAAGGGAGAATAATTATCAACGAAATGACAATTATTAACTTCCCTAAAAAGTTTTCCGCCCCAATCCATTTAATATGTTATGGATATATGGATATTTGGTAAGTCGGTTCGCGTGCCTCTGCTGACCTGATACTACATGACATCTGATTCTGCCCATTCAGAACTAGTTCCAACTATTACTGCGCCTTCCCCAGAGGCGATCGCTAGTTTACAAGTTCGCCTCAAAAGTGAGGAAGGACGGCTGGTGTTAACGCTACCAGCAGAAGGAGAACCCTCGGCGCTCAACTGGTCGGATCTTTGGATACAGTTAAAACAACGGTTGCAGGGAGGCGATCGCTTCTGGCAACCAAATACGACTGTCGATCTCATGGCAGCGGATCGGTTGCTGGATGGCAGACAACTGAAGGCGATCGCTGATGCCTTGTGGGAAGTCCAATTGCAACTGCGACGTGTCTGTACGACGCGCCGTCAAACTGCTGTAGCCGCCGCTACCGCTGGTTATTGCGTCGAGCAACAAGCCCCACCAGTATCGGCAATCAATCAACTCCCGGCAGCATCGCCCGTGCCTTTAGCAGAACCGCTGTACTTACAAATGACCGTGCGATCGGGGACGGAAATTCGCCACCCTGGTACGGTCGTGATTTTGGGCGATCTTAACCCAGGTGGAAACGTCATTGCCGATGGAGACATTTTAGTCTGGGGGCGATTGCGGGGAGTTGCCCACGCAGGAGCCAGCGGTAATTCTAAATGCCTAATTGTTGCCCTGCAAATGGAACCCACGCAGTTAAGAATTGCCGATTCTGTAGCTAGAGCGCCAACAACGATACCAGATCGGTTTTATCCTGAAGTTGCCTACGTTACACCCGAAGGCATCCGCATCACAAAAGCCGCTGATTTTTCTAAGTCCCAGTTTATATCTAAGCCATGACTCGCATCATCGTCACAACATCTGGAAAAGGAGGGGTGGGTAAGACTACCTTCACAGCCAACATTGGCATGGCACTAGCCCGCATGGGGCGCACGGTTGTCCTAGTCGATGCGGATTTCGGGCTGCGTAATTTAGACTTACTGCTAGGTCTAGAAAACAGGATAGTCTACACTGCCGTTGAAGTTGTCACTGGAGAATGTCGTTTAGAACAAGCCCTAGTTAAAGATAAACGCGAACCAAAACTAGTCCTGCTACCAGCCGCCCAAAATCGTACCAAAGAGGCAGTAACCCCAGAACAGATGAAACAACTGGTGGGGACTTTGACCAAAAGTTATGAGTACATAGTTATAGACTGCCCAGCCGGAATTGAAACGGGCTTCAAAAATGCGATCGTGGCAGCGCAAGAAGCAATCATTGTCACTACACCAGAAATCGCCGCAGTCCGCGATGCCGATCGCGTAGTCGGTCTATTGGAGGCGAACGGAGTCAAGCAGATTCAGTTAATCGTCAACCGCCTGCGCCCCGCGATGGTGCAAATGAATGATATGATGTCAGTGCAGGACGTGCAGGAACTTTTGGGCATTCCCCTATTAGGCGTAGTCCCAGAAGACGAGCGCGTGATCGTTTCCACTAATAGAGGCGAACCCCTGGTTTTAGCTGAAGACCCTACCCTAGCTGGTAAGGCATTTGATAATATTGCCCGCCGATTAGAAGGCGAAAAAATCGAATTTCTCGATCTCCATCCCGTGCATGAGGGTTTTCTTTCTCGTCTGCGCAAATTGTTGTGGACGAAACTAATTTAAGCCCCAATTTAACAACCTGCAACCTGCATCCAGATGCCATGTTTAGCGATCTTTTAGATAAAATTTTTTCTAATAATCCGAACGATAACAACAGTCGTTCTCAAGTCAAGCAACGGCTGCAATTAGTAATTTCCCACGATCGCAGCGATTTGAGTCCGCAAACAATCGAAAAAATGCGGCGGGAAATATTAGAAGTGGTTGGTCGGTACGTCGAACTGGATGTAGAAGGGATGGAGTTTTCTTTAGAAAACAACCAAAGAGCTACGGCTTTAATTGCTAATTTACCAATTCGGCGAGTGAAAACAGACGAATGAAACGTGGTAATTGGTAGTTGGTAATTGGTAATTGACGATTGATAGTTCTTGCTCCTGTGCCCCTCTGCACCTGAAGCTCTCTTCCCCGACTCCCCTGTACGGGCGGGTTTTAAGTCACAATTTATAGACGGAAGCCGTGAATCTGCTGGCTAAACCCGCCCCTACGACTCCCGACTCTCGACTCCCGACTCCCTGATAACTGATAACTGATAACTGATAACTGATCGGTGGTACTCTGGAAGATGGCAAGTTTATGTCTGTCTGTAAAGATGGCAAACTCGCATCCGTCTGAATGATGGCAAGTTTGTAGATAAACTGTCCGACCGGATCTAAAACATAGCTGAAATCGAACTTAGGCGAGAGAATGGTCACCACCGCAGAAAAAACAGGTATTGGATACATTACACAAATCATTGGTCCTGTTGTAGACGTAAAATTCCCAGAAGGCAAACTGCCAGCGATCTACAACGCTCTGACTATCAAAAGCACCAATGAAGCTGGACAAGAAGTTTCTGTCACCTGTGAAGTGCAGCAACTTATGGGCGATCAACAGGTGCGTACAGTTTCCATGAGTTCCACCGATGGTCTAGTTCGCGGGATGGAAGCGGTTGATACAGGCGCTCCCATTTCCGTACCAGTAGGTAAGGCTACCTTGGGTCGAATTTTCAACGTCTTGGGCGAACCCGTAGATAACAGAGGACCTGTTAACACAGAAGAAAAATTCCCCATCCACCGCGAAGCACCCAAACTCGTAGATTTGGAAACCAAACCTTCCGTGTTTGAAACGGGGATCAAAGTGGTTGACCTACTCACACCCTATCGACGTGGTGGCAAGATCGGTCTGTTCGGTGGTGCTGGTGTCGGCAAAACCGTAATCATGATGGAGTTGATCAATAACATTGCAACTCAACACGGCGGTGTGTCTGTATTCGGTGGCGTGGGCGAACGCACCCGCGAAGGAAACGACCTTTACAACGAAATGATCGAATCTGGGGTAATCAATAAAGATGACCTCAACGAGTCGAAAATCGCTCTGGTTTACGGTCAAATGAACGAACCACCTGGAGCCAGAATGCGGGTGGGACTATCAGCGTTGACAATGGCTGAGTATTTCCGCGATGTCAACAAGCAAGACGTATTGCTGTTTATCGACAACATCTTCCGTTTCGTCCAAGCGGGTTCGGAAGTATCCGCACTACTAGGACGGATGCCTTCAGCGGTAGGATACCAACCCACTCTGGGTACGGACGTAGGCGAACTGCAAGAGCGGATCACTTCGACTACAGAAGGTTCTATTACCTCCATTCAAGCCGTTTACGTTCCAGCGGACGACTTGACCGACCCCGCACCAGCAACGACCTTCGCTCACCTAGACGGTACTACCGTACTGTCTCGTGGTTTGGCGGCTAAGGGCATTTATCCGGCTGTAGATCCACTGGGTTCTACTTCCACCATGTTGCAACCCAATATCGTCGGTGACGATCACTACGGTACAGCTCGCGCCGTTCAAGCGACCCTCCAGCGTTACAAAGAACTGCAAGACATCATCGCCATTCTGGGGTTGGATGAATTGTCGGAAGAAGACAGACTGACAGTCGCACGGGCGCGGAAGATCGAGCGCTTCCTCTCGCAGCCGTTCTTCGTAGCTGAAGTCTTCACTGGTTCTCCTGGTAAGTACGTGAAGCTAGAAGAAACAATTAAAGGCTTCAAGTCAATTCTGTCTGGAGAATTAGACAGCCTGCCAGAACAGGCTTTCTACATGGTAGGCAGCATTGAAGAAGCAGTCGCCAAAGCGGAAAAAATGAAAGGTTAGTGGCTAGTGGCTAGTGGCTGGTGGCTAGAAAAAGACTAACCACTAACCACTGCTCGCTACTCCTGTACGGGCGCACAGCTGTGCGCCCCTACTCACTATTTACTACTCACTACTCACTTTTCTATGACATTGACAGTTCGTGTAATTTCTCCAGACAAGACTGTTTGGGATGCTTCAGCTGAAGAAGTGATTTTACCCAGTACCACTGGACAACTGGGTATTCTCAGCGGACATGCTCCCTTATTAACTGCCCTCGATACTGCCGTGATGCGCGTTCGTCCTGAAAAAGGGCAAAGTTGGGTGGCGATCGCCCTGATGGGTGGATTTGCCGAAGTCGAGAGCGATGAGGTGACAATTCTCGTCAACGGTGCAGAACGTGGCGACAAAATCGATATGGAAGCCGCCCGTGCTGCATATAACGAAGCTCAAACTAAGCTCAACCAGGTTCAAGGCGCTTCTCGTCAAGAACAGATCCAAGCAACTCAAGCGTTTAAACGCGCTCGGGCTAGGTTTCAAGCCGCAGGTGGTATGGTTACAGTTTAATCGTTTCTTGCCGATATTTCTATGTAGGGGCGCACATCTGTGCGCCCCTACGAATTTTACGCTTCTCAGAACGTAAAATCAAATTTGCTGGGTCTGCTGGTATTCCTCAGCTAGCATCAACTGCCAGCGAGTGTCTTCTGCTAAGTTTAGTACATACTTGTGATACTGCAACAAACTGGCACGGTGTCCGACACTAATTGTCGTAGTTTCCATTGCTTTGAGTTGTTGGTAAAGGCGTTTTTCGTTAGCCAGATCTAACGCGCTCGTTGCTTCATCCAAGATCGCGTAGGCTGGTTGAGTCAGTAAAAGCCGCGCAAACGCAAGCCGCTGCTGCTCCCCTAAAGAAAGTACGTTCGCCCAGTCTAATTGAGCATCAAATCCCCCCACCCTTTCTGGTAAATCTGTTAAGTTGACTTGTGCTAATATTTGACGCAATTGCTCCTCATCAATTTGGCGATCTGTATGGGGATAAAGTAACTGGCTGCGTAAGGAACCTAATACCATGTAGGGACGTTGGGGCAAAAACAGCATTTCTTGGAGCTGCGGACGGGTAAGATGACCTGTACCCGCATTCCACAGCCCTGCGATCGCTCGTAAAATCGAACTTTTACCGCTACCGCTATTCCCCACTAATACTAGCCCTTCTCCTGGCTCTAAACTGAGCGATAAATCTTCAACTAAAGTTCTTTGATGGTTGGGAGTCAGCAGCGTCACGCGCTGCATGGCTAGTTTGGCAGCTTCTGTTACGTCGATTGTCGTCGATCCAGGCTGTACCTGAGATGGGTTTTCTAAAGCATTGGTAAGGCTGCTGAGACGCTCGACTCCCGCCGCGAAAGCTGTTAAGTTCTCAAACTGATCTACGACAATAGATAAGGCATTGAAAATTTGTCGAAAGGCGATCGCTGCTTGGGCAAATGTCCCGAATTCCGTGTTTCCGGCAAAGTAAATTGGTGCGACCACTAAATAAGGTAGTGCCGCAACAAAGTAGTTGTAGCTAGTAGTAAAAAAACCAAGATTTCGCTGCCAGCTAATTAATAAATCGAAGTTCCGAATTGCTGCAAGAAAACGCTGTCTCAACCCAATAGATTCTTCTGCTTCACCTTGATAAAAAGCAATTGATTCTGCGTTATCGCGGACGTGAATTAATCCATAACGAAAATCAGCTTCTTTTTTGAGCTGGTCGAAGTTAATACTAATTAGCCTTTGACCGATCCAAGCAGTGATAATTGTCCCTAAAATTGCATAGATTAGCAGAGAAATCGATAGAGAAACGGAAATAGATAGTAAAACAGCAGTGAAAGAAATTAATGTGATAACCGATGTCAAAATTAATAGCAGAAAAGTCAGGCTAGTACGGGTAAAAGCTCTAATATCCTCAGCAATTCGCTGGTCTGGGTTGTCGATATTTCCGTTAAAATTGAGCTGGTAGTAAGCTCGATTTTGCATGTATTTATTCAGAAAACGATTCGTCAGCCACTCTCGCCAAGCTAGTCCTAATTTATCTCGAAGATAGGCAAACATGACAACAATGGGAGTGCCGATCGCCAATAGCCCAATATAAATAAAAATGAATTGCCAAAAAGTTGACGCATCCTTAGTTTGAGGAAATCTTGCTAGGGATGTATCGATATTTCTAAAAATAAAACTAATGCTGACATTAATGGCATTAACGGCGAATGACAGCAAGAGCAATAACAGTAACAGTCCTCTTGCTTTCCACTTGCGTTCGGAAAACCAGTAAGGTTTGGCGATCGCCCAAAATTTTCTCCACAATCGACGGTCAAATCGGTTCTGTCTATTGGTTGCAACGCTCATCGCTAATCGAGGTTTAGATGATTTTAATCGTAGATAAACTACAGATTAACGCAGATGAACGCTAAAAACCGCCCCTACTGTACCGTGCTAGGTCATGTAAGGGCGGTTTTGGCGATCGCTTTTAGAAATGTGTTACACCGCAAGTTATCTTTAAGCGCTACCTGTAAAAGTAACTTCAGGAAATTTTGACTGAGCTTCGCCTAGCGGTCGCCGCCTGCCTTCCTCTTGCCAGTAGTTGATCACTTCCGTGGATTTATTGAGTAACTCCACGCGCTCTTGCTCCGTGATCCAGCTTTTTGATTCTAATTCCTTTTTCAATTCCTCCCAAGCATCATTGCGAGGCCAGAAAAAGTATTTGGTTAAGGGGCTTGTGCCTTTGCCCACGACCTGATCGACTGCTAAAGCAACGTTTTCTTCTAACCACAAAACTTTTAAGATAAACTTTGTCAATCCAACCTCCGCTCGTTCCGATTCAGCAAAACTACAAATAGGTGCAATCTATTACTATACCTTAATATCTAAATAAAATGAATCTTGTATCTTACATTCGGTTAACTCAGTACCGAGAGATAAAAAGCCGCTCTCAACCAAACACCGACATTTTGACTTTTAACTTCTGTACGGGCGGGTTTATCAAACAATTTTGACTAGGGCAAATATTTTCAGTGAACCCGTCCCTACAACTTTTGACTTCTTTTTGCAGGAGGTAACGATAAATTGACTCAGCAAACTAGGGCGATCGCAGTGTTTGATATTGATGGTGTCGTGCGCGATGTGAGCGCTTCCTATCGACGGGCGATCGCGGATACTGTAGAGTATTTTACGGCAGGTGCTTATCGTCCTACCCAGGCTGATATTGACCGCTTGAAGTCGGAAGGAATTTGGAATAACGATTGGGAAGCATCCCAGGAGTTAGTTTATCGCTACTTTGAGACCCGGGGAAAGGGGCGATCGCAGCTCGATCTAGACTATCCTACTCTAGTCGCCTATTTTCAATCTCTTTATCAAGGTACAGACCCGCAAAACTGGACGGGTTATATTTGCGATGAAACATTGCTGGTGCAACCTACGTATCTCGAACAATTGAGTGCGGCTGGTATTCCTTGGGGTTTTTTCAGTGGTGCGACTCGCGACGAGGCGAAATACGTCTTAGAACGTCTTGGTGTAGTATCTCCAGCCTTAATTGCAATGGAAGATGCACCAGGTAAACCCGATCCGACAGGATTGCTAGCTGTCGTGCATCAGTTAGAAGTCCAGCATCAGCTACCAGCAACAACCCCAGTTTTGTATGCAGGAGATACGGTAGCGGATATGTATACCGTCATCAAAGCCGCAGCACTTCAACCTCAACGTCAATGGATTGGGGTGGGTATTGTACCTCCTCACGTTCAAGCTATCAGCGATCGCTGCCAGAATTATACGGAAACTCTCAAATCTGCGGGTGCGGCGATCGTTTTTGGCAATGTTGAGGAACTTACGCCAGCACAAATTCAGGCATTGCTACCAGTTTGAGTAATGATTTAGTGCAAGAAGGCAGGAGGTAGAAAGCAGAAGGTAGAAGAAAATAATGCTGACAGGCGTAATAAGACGATCGCGTTATTCAACTGTAAAGATTCTTTTGCTACATAGCACTAGTCTGTATTACCTTTGCGTGCGAAGTTTTTGGATATCTTTGAAGAGTGCCGACTTAAATTCGTATCCCAGTAGTTGCTTAAGTTTAGGTGTTGCACGGTCTACAACCTCTTGTTGCAAACCAGAGCGAGCTAATTCTGCTTCTACTGTACTCAAAAGATCGGGAATCACAACGTAACCTTTCCCGTTAATAATTTCGTCTACCAAACTTGCAACTGCCATATCAAATTTCTCCCGATCGCATTGTAATTTGGTTAAATGGGAAATCTTACATTTTAACTAACATCAGCAAGGACAGGTTGACCTGTAGATATAGCTTGTTCGATAATGTCGGCAGCGCGAGTCACGCCACCAGCTTTTTGAATTGCCTGTTGCAATCTTGCCGCATTTTGTTTGTAAGAATTTTCGGTGAATACTTTTTGAATAGCTGCTTTTAACTTGGGAACGTTCAAGCGAGATAATGGTACGTATTCCCCTACCCCAGTCCAAGCAATTCTTGCGGCTACACCTGGTTGATCGTTTGTCACTGGAATTGCCACCATCGGTACTCCATATTTCAAGCATTCCATCGTTGTATTCATGCCTGCGTGAGTAATCATCAAAGTTGCTTTTTTGAGTATTTCTAGTTGGGGTGCATACTCGACGACTACGGGATTTCCAGGTAATTTTGGTAATGATTCTGGACGAGCAGAACCACCCAATGAAATGACTAATTGAGCATCCAATCCTTCACAAGCTGATGCAATTTGCTGAAAAATTCCAATCAAACGATTTTGTAACGTTCCCATCGAAGCATAAATCAAGGGCTTTTCAGTCAAATTTTCGTAGGGGAAAGGCACAGGCTCTCGACTAGCAGAAGAATGATACGAGCCAGTGAAATGGAACCAAGAAGGTAATTTCTCTCTAGGAAATTCAAATTCGGCAGGGGCTTGACTGATTTGAGCTAATCGAGAGTACGCATCATTGGGGTGAGCGTGTAAGGGCAATTTCCACTCTCGGCGATATTCTTGAATAACGGTTCGAGTAGGACGAGCAACGCGATTTAATAACGCATAACCTGCTCGGTTGCGTAAACGCGCCCACCAAGCAGGGCTATACTGCCAAAGAGTGTTAAAAGGAGGAACGCTAGGTTCTCGATTCAGCACCACGGCACTGCACACGGTCACAAAAGGAATACCTAGAAAATCTGCAACAGTACCTCCTTCTCTAGAACCTTGGTTTACGAGCAAGGCTTCTACATTGGATGCTTGGAGTAAGTCTGGGGCATCCCGCAGGGTAACAGTCGCCAAATTTTTCAGCAGATTAATAGTATATGCCAACGCTGCTAATCCACTCAGTTTTCCCAGTTGGGCAAAAGATTCTGCCATTGCACCTTCTGGAAACTCATCCTCGCCTACTACCTGGAATTCTAATCCTGCTACTAATACTTTAGGTCGAGCGTCCAGTATCCCGATTACAGTGACGCGATGACCCCGCCGTTGAAGTTCCTGTCCCAGCGGAAGCATGGTATTGAGGGGTCCTGTTGAGCTGGGACAAATGATTCCAAAATGAGTCATAAACTACTGCGTAGATTAAGTTATATAGCTTTGGCTGAGTTATTAAGCAATGCGATCGCATCACCAACAACTCTCCTTGTATTTAACTTCAATCCCCAACAGTCTTATTACTTCAATTGTGACGATTTTTTCACAACCACCAATTCACTAAGGCTAATTCATGCCTTAAATAGCAAAAGACGCGGAATTTCGCGTCTTTTGCTATGTTAATTTATTTTGATTGGCAGCTATACAGTCGAGAAAATGCCCCGAGCTAATGCTACAAGCATCGTTCTCCCCTGCTATCTCGTACTAGCTTACTGTCCGTCTCCACCAGTAATTTTATTAATGGTATTAGCCGTACCTTCAACTGCATCAGCTACACCCTGGACTGCCTTAGATACAACACTACCCTCCTGCATCTGTTGAGCTTGAGGTGATTTCATCGTACCGTGAAGTTTTGGATCGGGTTGAGGAAGATTTGGTTCTGGTCCTATTGGCTGCGGATTTGCTACATACTCAAACTGACCTTTACCGTCGATTGAAGCACCTTTCGCCCAACGACCTTGAGCGCTTTCTTCTCCCTCAGAGTGATTCCAGAACTGATAAGCGTTCTCTTTCTTCCCATATTCATACGCGATCTTGGGAACAACTGTTTCCTCAAATCCTTCGCTTTTCAGATCTTCAATTGCCGCTAACCACTGGTTTTGATGCATGGTGTCGCGGGCAATATTGAAACTGAGCATGTCTCTTACACCTGGGTCGTCTGTCATTTCGTACAACCGTACAGCCTGTAAAAGACCCTGAGATTCGGCGTGAAGATTAGAGCGGAAGTCTGCCAACAAGTTGCCACTAGCAACAATAAAGCGTCCGTTCCAAGGAAAACCTACGCTATCCGCTGGCATTGCCCCCCCACCCGAAACAGTGGCGTGTTGAGGATTCATTGCCGCTGCCATAATCACATCTCGCGGACGAACGCCACCCATGACCGCACCAACGACTGGATCTTTTGCCCCATCTTCTTGCATATTGACTGGTGCTTTATCCAACAAATGAGCAACCATCGTTGCTAGCATTTCAACGTGACCGATTTCCTCAGTTCCAATGTCTAATAGCATATCGCGGTACTTAGCGGGTCCCCGGCAGTTCCAACCTTGAAATAGGTACTGCATCATCACGGTCATTTCGCCAAAAGAACCGCCAATTAGTTCTTGCAGCTTTTTTGCATAGGCAGCATCGGGTTTTGCTGGTGGAGTGAAATACTGTAGCTGCTTCTTGTGATAAAACATGAAGATCTCCTGAAAAAATTTTACTGATCGACGCGATCGGTTGTAGTGCGATCTATATTTTGACTGGCGAAATTTTGTTGCTAGAATTTTGTTGCATTACCCTATCTAGGTAACTACTGACTCACTTCTTTTTCCTCAACCTACAGACAGAATGACGGAATTCAACTGAAAGAGATAGGTATTATTATTTAGGTTTAGTTGCTCTATTCTTTTTTGAAAACTAGAATATTTTTAATCGAACAAAGTTTCCTTGCAGAGTGGGTGCTATCCAATCTGAATTTCAATTTCACATATTAAGTAAGACTGCTATGCTTTAAAGATAGTGTTAAAATTCATCTGCCGATACAGCAATCTGGCGATCGAATAGAATTTACGGCAGCGAACTCAAGAAAATAAACTGAAACTACTGTAAGATACGCTCTATCAAATAGTGCAGCCGCTATTAAATAGTAGCGGCTGAAAGCTTTATTCCTCACTAACAAATCTTATTCATCTCTTCCGTGAACCTGTGACGGAGGACTAGTAGCTTCGACAGCAGTAAAAGGTTCCAAAATTTTATAAGTATGAGATGCACCTTTAGGTACAACCCAAGAATCTCCAGGTTCTAGTAATACCATTTGACCTTCAAGATGTAACTCTGCCTTACCGCTAATTACATAGCCAACGGTTTCATAGTCTCTTGTCGTGGGAGATTTAGTTTCTGCTGGTTGTTCGTTTTCCCACAAACGCATCGAAAGAGATTTACCGGAAGCTAAATACTTCTGTCCCTGCTTACCATGAGGGGAACTACTAGAATCTACCTTTTTAACACTGGTATCGCTCATATTTTCATCTCCCATAGAATTTGCGATTGCACTGCCTGCTCTTTTCCATCCCATCTCGATTTCTGCTTTAGCGCATCATCCTTAATTGGTAATTGGTTGTTATAAGTGGCTAGTGGCTGGTGGCTAGTGGCTGGAATCTTTTCTAGCTTAAATTTAACAGTTCGATATTTGGAAAAGTCGATCGGTTAGTGGCTAGTGGCTGGAATCTTTTCTAGTCACCAGTCACCAGTCGCTAGTCACTCTCTACTGTCAACTGATATCGTGCGACCTGTCCGTGCTGCTTCGTAAATTGCTAACATCAATCTCACATCCTGTAAGCCTTCTTCACCAGGAGTTTTCGGTTGCCGATCTTGCATGACCGATTCAGAAAGATGATCCATCTCTAGGGCAAACTGGTTTTGTTCCTGAATCTGCCGTTCTTCTTGTACCTTTTCTCGTTTTACAGTTAATTGATGCCGATAGTAATCTGTAGCAGGGTCGAGTTCGAGCGTACCATTACTACCAAATACCTGAAAGCGTTTGGTACTGGAGTAGCCATAACTAGAAGTACAGTTGGCTAGCACGCCGCTAGGGAAACGCAAAATGAAGTTAACGTTCTCCTCCACTTCCTTGAAGCGAGGATCGTTGGGAGTGCTATAGGTCATAGCACAGACTTCTGTAGGTTCTTCGCCTGTAATGTAACGCGCAGCCTGTAAGCTGTAGATCCCAATATCAAATAGCGAACCACCACCAGCTAGTTTCTTATTCATCCGCCAGACATCCGCTGGATCTTTGGGGTCGAGGTTGCGCCCGTGGTCGGCGACGATCGCCTTGAGTTGACCGAGTTGTTTTTTCTGCGCGATCGCGATCGCCTCTAAGTTGAAAGGTTCGTATTGAGCGCGGTAAGCTATCATCAACTTGCGGTTTGCTTGATTACAAGCAGCAATCATCGCCTGACACTCTTCTACCGTATTTGCCATCGGCTTTTCACATAAAATATGCTTTCCTGCTTGTGCGCCACGGATAGTATATTCAGCGTGTAAACCGTTGGGTAGAACTATATAGATAATGTCTACTTCTGGATTATTCCGAATGGAATCGTAATTTTCGTAATTGTAAATATTTTTAGGATTGACATTATATTGCCGCGCATAATTTTCAGCTTTAGCGCGATCGCCACTCACCAACGCCACTAATTTTGACTGCTTGCACTGAGAAAATGAAGGAATAATTTGTTGCGTAGCAAATTTACCCAACCCGACAACAGCCCAACCGAGTTTCTTTTCGTCGGGTATTGGTGGTTCTTTAGCTGGTTTATAAGCGGGCTGGGCGATCGCAGGTGAATTTCGCGTTACCAACCCCGCCACTCCTACACCCAAAATTCCCATCCCAGAACCAATTATTTGCCTGCGCGTGAGGAGATTTTTGACTGCATTCAACATATATTTTTTTGCCCTGTAATTGTTAGTAGGGGCGCACAGCTGTGCGCCCCTACAGATTGTTATCGCAACAGCACTGGTTTCGCATTAATGCGGGTACGAAACAGACTGTATGGTTTTTCGCGCAAATCTTTCTTCTGATGGAACTGGGGCTGACGGTGAAGTTGATTGGCAATGAAATAGAGGTAGCCGTCATTGGCGACAGACAGCGTATCAGCCCATAAAACGCGAGGATCGTGAACTACAGTTTCATACATCCCATCAGGCGATCGCCGCAAAATTGCATTATGCTCGTAGTTGGTCAGATAAACTCGATTTTGAGCATCCGACTCTAAGCCATCAGATGCACCGCCTTTATCTCCCAAATCTTGTACGGTCGCTGCTACTTCTTTGTCGCTTAATTTCTCATCGACTAAAGCATCAACGCTGACACTATATAACCTTCTTCCAGCTAAATTACAGTAAAATAACTGTTTCCCATCGGCACTGATTGCAATTCCATCCGCACCAATTGTAATTGGGCTGGGTGGCTTGTCTGGCGGACGGTTCATCAACGGTTGTCCCTCCACTACTGGGAGAAAATTCGGTTCTGCTTTCGTAGAAGGATGGTCGTTCAGCCGCCGCCAACTTTTACCAGAATCTAAATCGACAACAATAATGGCATTAGCACCGTTACCGGAAGAATCGGTAATAAAAGCCATCCCTGCTTTACCGCGCCGTAAATCGAAGCGGATATCGTTCAAATAGGTAGTCGGTAGCGCTACATCTTGGGGAAACAAGATAGTCTTAAAAATTCGATTTTGTTTCAGATTTATCCCGATTAATTTCGGTCCCCCATAAGCAGTAGGTGCAAACTGAATGCTGCCAGTATCCAAGATCCACAAACGGTCTAAAGGATCGACAACCACACTTTGAACAGAAACGAGTGACTTCGATTGGTCTTTTTGAGGGCGATTGAATTTGGCGTTGGGATAAGCTACGACTTTACCCCTGACTATCTCCGCTACCGTATAATCTACTTTGTCTCCCCAGCGAGGGAAGTTAACAAAAATTCTCCCCCTTTGAGACACTGTTACTCCGGTCGGCATAGCACCGTTAAACGAAGCTACCGATTCAATCTTGCCCACGGTCTTTTCCTGCGGTAAGGCATAAGCCGGAGGAACAAAAGCAAGAAACAATAAACTCGATAAAAGCAGACAGAAGAATTTTTGTCGCAAGCTGTGCCAAAACATAGTTTTTTCTTTGGTAGTTACTGGTTGGTAATTGGCAAGTCGCAACTACCAATTACCCATTACCAATTACCTATTACCAATTTCAAGGCTTCAACACAACTTTGATACAATTATCTTTTTTATGCTTGAAGATATCGTAGGCGTGGGGTGCTTGTTCTAAGGGAAGAGTATGAGTGATGATGAACGTTGGATCGATGTCACCGTTTTGAATGTGTTCTAGTAGTGGTTTTAAGTACCGATGGACGTGGGTTTGTCCCATCTTGAATGTCAAACCTTTGTTCATTGCCGCACCCATTGGGATTTTATCGAGGAAACCACCATACGCCCCTGCGATCGAGACATGACCTGCTTTCCCGCAAGCAACGATCGCATTACGTAAGGCTGTGGGTCGGTCTGTTTCCAATCGCACGACTTGTTTTGCTTTATCGAACAAGTTCATAAAATCAGTACCGTGCGCCTCTAGTCCTACGGCATCAATTACCGCATCGGGACCGCGCCCGCCAGTCATTTCTTTTAACGCTTCCCCAACATCCACTTCTTCGTAGTTAAGTACGTCGGCTTTACCCTGTTCCTTAGCCATTTGCAAGCGTTCTGGGATGCGATCGATCGCGATGACTTTTTCCGCACCCAGCATATACGCACTCTTAATCGCGAACTGTCCTACCGGACCACAACCCCAGACAGCAACGATATTACCAGGCTTAATATGACAATTCTCTGCTGCCATGTAGCCAGTGGGAAAGATATCGGTTAAGAATAATACTTGCTCGTCTGTCAGCCCATCAGGAATCTTAAATAACCCGACATCGGCAAATGGGACTCGCGCGTACTCCGCTTGTCCGCCAGCATAACCGCCAAAGATATGAGAGTAGCCAAATAGACCAGCTGGTGAATGTCCCATCAGCTTCTCTGCCATCCAACCGTTGGGGTTAGAATTATCGCACAACGACCACAGATCGCGATTGCAGAAAAAGCAGTTACCGCAAGAAATTGTAAAAGGAACGACGACGCGATCGCCGACTTTTACATTCTTAACCGCACTCCCAACCTCAACCACTTCTCCCATAAATTCGTGACCGAGGATATCCCCTTTCTCCATAGTGGGGATAAAGCCATTATAAAGGTGCAAATCCGAACCGCAGATTGCTGTTGACGTAATTTTGACAATTGCATCGCGGGGATTTGCAATTTTAGGATCGGGGACTGTATCTACCTTGACATTCTTTTCCCCGTGCCAGCAAACTGCTTTCATAATTAATTAGTGAGTAGGAAGTAGTTTTTTATTTGTCCTTTGTCATTAGTCGTAAGTCAATTGGTAATACGTTTCTTACTTACGACTTACGACTTACGACTTAATTTGTATTTTGCTGATAAGAACCTTGCTCTTTTCCAGTGACGGGCTTAACTGTTTTTTCCACGTTTTTCTGAGCAGAATTCAAAACTTCTTTCGTACCAGGATCGAGTGGCTCATCTAAATTGAGCTTTTCTCGAACATTTTCAGCAGTTTCTTTGATGCTTTCCTTAGCCTTTTCAAGCGGATTTCCTCGATTCATTTCAGTTCCAGGCTGCTTTGCTTGATATGCTCTAGCTTCAGGTGTTACTGTTTCAGCTCTAGCAGACAAATTACTGTTATAGCCAAATTGCAGTATAGAAACAGTCAGCCCTACCAAAAAAACAATTGTTACCTGACGAAAAAGGGAAATTAATTTCTTCATTGTCATCCTCTACTTTTACTTTTCAAGTGGTAATTATAATTACCAATTACCCATTACCAATTACCCATCTACGGTTTCAGTACAACTTTGATACAGTTGTCTTTCTTTTGTTGGAAAATGTCGTAGCCGTGGGCAGCTTGTTCGAGGGGTAATTGATGCGTGACAACGCGGGAGGGATCGAATTTCTCTTCCAGAATCATCTTGAGCAACAAATGCATATATTTTTGTCCGTGCATTTGTCCCATTCTGAAAGTTAAAGCTTTATTGAATGCTGCACCAAAAGGCATCTTATCTACAAAGCCACCGTAGACACCCATAATTGAAAGAGTTCCACCTTTACGACAAGATAGAATCATTTGTCGCAAAACATGCGGACGGTCGGTTTCTAGCTTTAATTTCTGCTTAGTCTGGTCGTAAAAGTCTTCAAAGCCAACTCCGTGCGCTTCCAAGCCTACAGCATCAATACAAGCGTCGGGACCCATACCCCCCGTCATTTCTCTCAAAGCTTCGCCTGCATCTACTTCTTCGTAGTTAATTACTTCTGCTTTAGCGAAATTTTTGGCTAATTCTAAGCGTTCGGGGAAGCGATCGATCGCAATCACTTTTTCTGCACCCATCATGTAGGCGCTAATCATGGCAAATTGCCCGACTGCACCGCAGCCCCACACTGCTACTGTATCCCCAGGTTGAATGTCACATAACTCAGCTCCCATGTAACCTGTAGGAATGGCATCGGAGATAAATAGTAACTTTTCGTCTGGTATGTCCTTAGGGACTTTGACCACATCCACATCGGCAAATGGGACGCGCACGTACTCTGCTTGCGCCCCAGCATATCCACCGAAAGCATGGGAGTATCCATAAATCGCTGAGGTGATATTGCCAAACAACTTCTCTTCAACCCAACCGTTAGGGTTAGAGTTATCGCACAGCGACCACATATCGTGTTGGCAATAATAGCAACCACCACAACCGATTGTAGAAGGAACGACGACGCGATCGCCGACTTTTAAGTTGTTAATTCCTCTACCAACTTCGACCACTTCCCCATAAATTCGTGACCGATAATGTCACCTGGTTGCACGGTGGGAATGTAGCCGCCGTAAATGTGCAAGTCAGAACCGCAAATTGCAGTAGAGGTAATCTTTAAAATCACATCGCGAGGATTAAGAATTTTCGGATCGGGTACGGATTCCACCCGCACATCATTTGCGCCGTGCCAGCAAACTGCTTTCATACTTAACTTTTAGTTGTTGGTTGTTGGTTGATAGCTGATGGTTGATGGTTGACTATCAACCGCCTTTTGGTTGTCCTTCAGTGGTAGCAATTTCACCTGCTTCCATAAGCATTTTGAAGCGGCGCAGGTCGTCACCAATTTGTTGTTCCGGTTCCTCACCAAAGAGTTTGGCGATCGCCGATGCTAAGACTCCGCCTGGTGGCGCGTATTCAATGACTACTTTTACTTCCGTACCGCGATTTCCTGGTGCTGGCTTAAATCTGACAAAACCAGAATTGTCTACATCTGCCCCTTCTACCGAAGTCCAGGAAATAAATTCGTTTTCGCGGTCTTCAATAATTTCTGCATCCCATTCAACACTTGCACCTAAAGGTGCATTTGCTACCCAATGCGATCGCTTGTTGTCGTACACCTCTACTGACTTGAGATGTTTCATAAAAGTTGGCAGATATTTGAAATCATGCCAGTAACGATACAGCTCATCAGCAGGCTTATTTATCGTTACCGTCTTTTCTACCTTAATTGCTTGGTTTAAACCCAATGCTTGTTGCATATCGCCCTTTTCCGTTGCTGCTTTATATGCCAATCCACCACCTGCGATCGCCAACAAAGCACCCCGTAGCGATCGCTGTTGTAACCCCATCAGTACCATTGCACCACCACCAATCAGTGATGCCCAGCGCCCGATTTCGTTACTATCTCCCTGTCCTTGCTGATTCTCTACCGTCGAAGCCACCTTCTCTGTCTCCCTTGTCTGAATAGATCTCCCCTCTTAAAAGTGGAGATTGCAGGGATCTCTTAGCCCCCTTTTTAAGGGGGGTTGGGGGATCTTCCTACATAGTTACCGCCGCCCCAGTCGTCGGCTTCCCAGGCTGTGTCGTTCCTACACGCAAGCGATAGAGTTCTGCCATATGGCGTTCGTACAGCGCTCCATCTTGCTCGATCTGCTTAAATAAGGCTGTTGATACGGGATCTGTAAATTGAACAAACAGATTGTGCGCATCTACCACACCTGTCTGAATATCTCCTAAAGCCCGTCGCATTAGATTGCGATCGTCGCTACCTTGTAAAGCAGTTTTCACTTTGGCATACTTATCAGCCACATTTGCCGTCAGTGATGGTTTCTCGCCTAAAGCTGATAGTCGTGCTTCTAGCCGCTCGATGTGTTGCTGCTTATTAGCAACAATCTCTAGCAACAATGCCTTAAATTGAGGGTCAGATGCTTTCTCTATATACTGCCCAAACGCCTCTTGAGCGTACTTTTCACCAGCTAAAGCAGTATTTAGCCCTTTGACAATTTCTCCTTTAGTAGAACCACCCCAAGCATCAGCTAGTTTCCACCATTCTGCATTGACATCTCGCACATCTGGTAAAGCAGCTTCTTTGCCACCGTAACCTAGACGGCTGAGGATAGCTGTGGTGAAAATTGCCAAGTCTCCGGGCTGACGGGAAGTGATTAAATTACCATCAATTACCAGTGGCTCATCGACGTAGTTTGCACCCGCATTGATCATGTCCTTGCGCACGGCAATAAATCCTGTGGCTTGCTTGCCTTTTAGCAAATCGCCTTCAATTAAAACTTGGGGTCCATGACAGACAGCAGCAACTAATTTCCCTTGTTGCATTGCCTCTTGAACGAAGCGCACGGTGTTGGGGTTGACACGCATTTTGTCGGGAGCCATCCCACCAGGAATAACCACGGCATCAAACTCTGATGCCATTGCTTCAGTTGTCGTGCCGTCAGCCGATTGCGAAACTTTACCTTGCTTACCTTTATATGTTTCGTTTGTCCGAGAACCGAGAACTACAGTTTCAATTCCCGCCATTTTCAAGGCTTCATAAGGAATTTTGAATTCCGCATCTTCCACACCATTCTCAATCAGAATGGCAACTCTTTTTTTTTCGAGATTACCGTTAGCTTGTGTCATAAATATCTCTCCTACTTTGTAAGTTTTATTGAAAGCCGAAAACAGCGATCGCTACGAAGCAGCAGACGCTCCTAGATTCGATCCTGTGGCGAATAAGTCGATATAATCGTCCGAAAAGTTAGCTTTGAAATCGGTGAATTCTCCAGGTGTCACTGCATTCTGCAACACTGCAAATACAGCCCGAACGTGGTTAGCTGCGACAGTTGGCTCTACTTGTTCTTTGGCACTGACGCGCTGTAGAAATTCTTCCATTGAGAAAGGCTGACCGTCTTCACCCTCTCTTCCACGCAAATATTCACTGAATTGTTGCGGTAATTGCGAAGCTAAATCTTTGGCTTCGTTACCGACAATCCTTTCTCTAATAGTTTCTAGAGTTGCTTGTGTCGCCCGTTGTGCATCTTCACGGGAATCCATCTGTGCCACTGTCTGAACGTGTTTGATGAACTCGTCGTACTTCACTCTGTATGTCCTCAAACTCAGTAAAACTTCTTTGCTCCAGTACCAAGCCTATGCAGCCGTACCCCAAATCCTCTTCCTCCAAAGGGTATGGATTATGTTCTTTTCTGGGGATATAACTCTGGGAATAGGTGCAATTTGATATAAAACGCTATCTTGAAGTGGAGCTATCAGTGACCAACGAATAGTTGCCATCAACCAACAACTAAATGACTCTGAACTTATGGGCGATCGCAACGATAAAAATATTCAAGACTTATCCGAAGAAATTACTGAATCTTTTGGTACTGGCGTTCACGATGACCCAAGGACGAACGCTGGTAGAGAAGCAGGAGAATACACTAATACTAGTCCAGAATTGACTGGCGGAGATGTCGATGCATCGTGGCAAACAGCAGCAGAAGAAGGAGATGAGGCTGTAGGTGGTACTGTTGCTACTCCCGACCAAGACGTAACTGAAGAGATTGAAGCAGCTGTTGGTCTGGAAATGGACGATCGCAGTTTTTTACGCACTCAAGATATTCTAGAAGACCGCGACGATCGCCGTTGGGAATTAGATCCCAAATCTTCTGATGACTACCAAGAACGGCGCGATTGAAGTAACATTCGCTTCAATTGCTACTTCAGCAAATGCTTTGTCAGTAAGGCGCTTGTTGCCACGCTCATGCAAAGAATTAGGGTGGGCAATGCCCACCAGAATATACAAGTTTTTTTCTAGCTGGTTAGCATTGAAACCTAAAACCCGCCGCTGTAGCGCTCCTCTGCCCAAGGTTCGCCTCGACGATGATAGCCGTTCCGTTCCCAGAAGCCTAATTCATCTTGTTCTAAAAACTCTAGACCATTGATCCACTTGGCGCTTTTCCAAGCATAAAGGTGAGGTACGACTAACCGCATTGGTCCACCATGTTCGGCAGGAAGAGGTTCGTCAAATACAGTGTGGGCAAAAAAGTTTTCTTCCCGCAGAAAGTCTTCTAAAGGAATATTTGTCGTGTAGCCGCCATAACAATGTTCCATGACATAAGCGGCTTTAGGATCGATTTCAATCAGTTGCATGAAGTCTGTCACCTTCACGCCAGTCCATTTGACATCCAATTTAGACCAGCGAGTGACGCAATGAAAATCCGCAGTAAAATCATGCTGCGGTAGCGCCATAAAATCTTCCCAAGTCAGAGTCTTTGGTTGTGCCAGACCCCAAACCTTAAATTGCCATTGTTCTCGATTAACCCGAGGAGTATCACCATAGGTTAGTACGGGAAACCCCTTGGTTAAGTATTGACCAGGAGGGACGCGATCGCTTTGTTCTGCTCCTGGTTTCTGAAAAAATTTTCCTACCATGCGGTGTAGACGTATAGGTTATTGTTGCATTCAAAGGTTAAAAAACCTTTACTTAGATCTTTAGCGCAACTCACCGATCTCTTACAACACTTCTAGGCAGATCCATGAGCGATAGATGCCTAAGCGCACCACAACTAGGATTCAGTATCTTCTTCCTCTTCTTCAGGATTGGGATAGACAAACTTAGAGCGTCCGCTGAGAATAGACTTACCTAACGACAGGGCTTTTTGTGCTTCTATTGCAGCTTTTCCTCTCCAAGTAGCTCGGCGCTTATCTCTTTTAGACTTAGATGTTTTCTTCTTTGGAACAGCCATGACGACACAGACTTAATTTTTCACAACCTTTCCATTGTAAGCCAAATATTTATTGAGTGGTAATGGGTAATGGGTAGTTGGTAGTTGGTAGTTGGTCACTGCTCCCTGATAACTGATAACTGATAACTGACAACTGACCTCAAGGTTGTGTCGTCGGCGTAGTGGTTCCAAAAGGTGAAGTCGTGGGAGTAGAACTCGTTCCTGGTAGGGGTGAGGTTGATGGAGTCAGGGGTTGACTGGGTGTGAGTCCCGAAGGAGTAGCAGGCGTTGCTGGAGTTATACCCGTGTTAGAAGATGAAGCAGGAGTTGTTGTAGACGGACTGGTTGATGTATCTGGTGATGAATCGGGAAATGCAGTTGGTTGGTTTGTCGGCGTGTTTGATGAATTGGGGGTTATGGAATTGGGAGTTGTATCTGGCAACGATTGAGGGACTAAACCCGTACCTGGTTGTGTTTGACTGCTAGGTGTATTGGTTGAGTTTGTCGTACCTGGCTGACTAAAAGGAGTGGTGTTAGTAGGCTGTTCCGATGTAGATGGAATCAAGCGTCCTGGCTGGGAGAACGTTCCCTGTCCGCTACCTCTTGTGTTGCTAGAATTCGAGTTGGCTGGCGTTCTCGATGAGGAGGGAGTTGGATTCGGAAACGATCTTCGAGGTGCGCTATCGGCATCGTTTGTTGCTACATCACGCTCGTCAAATCGAAGTAGCGATCGCGCTTGGTCGAAATATTTAATTCCTTGCCGGGGATCGGGGTCAATTCCTTCAGTGCGATTTGCTGTCAGCGAAAGTATAGGTGCAATTTGCCCGCGATCGCGGATAACTACCGTAACGGTGATATCTGTAGCTTGTCGATTGGTTGCTAAATTCTGTGTTGCTGCTGTTCTAGCCGCTGTTATAGCCCGACTGCGTAGTGCTTCGTAGGTTTCGTCGGGGCGACGGTCGAGTGTCACGTCAGTATTGACTGTTTGGGTGCGGGCAATTTGTGGTACTTGATGCTCTATTACCAGCCAGAAACTGCTTGCTAGCCCCAGGGAACTGAATGAAACAACAGCAATTTTAGTCGCTTTGGCTGCTAGATCCAACCATTGGTGAAAGAAGTATCTCCCCATAGTCGCTTAACACTTATAATTTGGTAATTATATTGAGCGCCGATAGCCGCGATCTCCTTCTTTTTAGGTTGTTGCAGCTCAGCCTCAGTATAACTCCATGTCAAGCGATCGTCACATCAGTCGTAGTGCGTGAATTTCATGGCGACTTGCGAAAGAGCGATTTGTGACTTGATAGTTGCTCCCTGCTCGCTTTCTTCACTGATAACTGTTAACTAATAACTGTTAACAGTAAGGGGTTACGTCTTCACCACATTCGTCGGCTAGGTAGCATAAGGCGCGGAAACGCAAGCCTACAACTTCTTCATATAGCGGGTTGAGCTTGCACATTGGTGGAATGTGGAACAGCTTGCGACCGAATAGAACGACATCCCGTTCAAACGGACACTGGGAAGGAATAAGTTGACATAAGCGATGTGCTAACTGAGGATTGCGAACTTCAACGCTATCCAGCCAGCGGCGCAGAGGTAACAACAAGTCTAATTTGCGCTGTTTGGGTTGCTGTAACGGACTAGCTGCAATGGGTATTTCTGGAGACTGTTGAGTTTGGTCGATCCAGATCCAACTGGCTAGGGCAATATCTTGGGATGTATATGGGGAAGCATTCATGATTCACTCCTCGTACTGTATGAAGCAACTTGAGCTTGCTATAGAACACATACAATGTCTCAACGATCTTTACCGGAATAATGTTTCCTAAATCAATTAAAAATTTTTGAAGGATTTTCTCTCAATTCAGGAACCTATTTATCACTACCCCACGTTAACTAACGATTTGGCAGAACTGGTAGGTTACTAGAGAGATTTTTCTGAAATTTGACCTATATAAAACTTTAGTGAAGTTTAGCGAATTTGACTGGAAGTGCATGTAGAACAAACATTCAAGCGATGCACGAATCACATCTACATCAATTTCGTATTCAAAAATACAAATTTATTCTTTGTAGTTTCAAACACAATTTTTGTTCTACCTCTCTAATAGGAATCGCTTTGATTCTGCCTAAAATTCCTGCGTGATGTATGAGCAACAATACGGAAATTTTTAAAATAATAAAGAAATAATTAAAAGCAGCTTCCGTATATTTACCGATGTTTGACGATTTGTCAAGCTAATTTCGTTAGATTTTCTTTATAGTTGATGGAGAGTTGATAGTTGATAGTTGATAGTTGATAGTTGATAGTTGATGGTTGTTAGTCACTCTATAAGTGATGTGACATGTCATAGCAATTCTCGATTGTGTGGATGACATTGGTAGGGGCGCACAACTGTGCGCCCCTACCAGACATATAGACATATATTGCATCCAATTGAAAAGCGCTATCAGACTTCTACACCAATCGCTGACAACATAAAATCCCCCGTAATCGCCTTTTGAAAGCGCATCGGAGGGATTTTACGTATTGAGCCAGATAGAAACCCTATCTGTCACTGACAGCCGGTTACTGGTTGCTGGTTGCTGTTCACGAGGCGACTGGTGCAGCAGCAGTGCGTCGCCGTCTTCTACCGTCAGCTGCCTTGACCGGTTCTTCAGGGATAGGCATGAGTAGAGTGACAGTGGGTTGACATTGTAACTCGCGCCGAATTGCCCGTTGTAAGTCTTTTTCTAGCTGTACCTGCAATCCCGTCCAATCAATATCAACTTCTTGTCCGTCAAAGGAGCGACCGAAATCCGTCCAGCGATCGCTTAATATTTGCTCGATCTGGTCTTGTACCCACTTTTGCAACAAATCGCGGTTAATCGTAGTGACTACGCCTCGCAAGTGAATATCCGGCTTGGTCATTAGCTTCCCATTCCAATCGATCGCGACGGCAATAGTAACAATGCCATCTGCTGCCATTTGCTGACGTTCTTGCAGCACTTTACCGCTGACAATACCAGAACCAGAGGTATCTACCAGTTCGATCCCCGCTGGCACTTTCCCGACTACCTTAATTTCCTCTGTTGATAGTCCTACTACGTCACCATTTTGGATGATGACCATATTCTCAGCCGGAATCCCCATGCTTTGTGCTGTTTGAGAGTGCTTCACTAGCATCCGATGTTCGCCATGCACGGGTAAGAAAAACTTGGGACGAGTCAAGGCAATCATCAGTTTTTGGTCTTCTTGGCAACCATGTCCAGAAACGTGAATGCCCTGTTCCCGACCGTAGATGACTTTAGCACCTTGCATCATCAAGCGATCGATCGTATTGACTACGGCGATCGTATTACCTGGGATCGGGTTTGCTGAAAATACGACTGTATCTCCCTCGCGAATTTTGAGATGGGGATGTGCGCCGCGAGAAATTCTCGTCATGGCTGACATCGGTTCGCCTTGAGAACCAGTAGTTAGAATCAAAACATTTTCGTCAGGAAGTTGGCGAATGGCGTGTAGCGGCTGCAACAAGTTATCTGGACATTTGATGTAGCCTAGATTTCGAGCGTGAGCAATTACGTTTAACATCGATCGCCCGACGACTGAGACGACACGATTGTGTTTTTGCGCCAATTCCAGAATCATGTTGATCCGGTGTACGGAGGAAGCAAAGGTGGTGACGAGGACTCTACCCTTAGCTTGCATAAAAATACGGTCTAAGTTGGGGTATACCGATCGTTCTGAAGGCGTATGTCCTGGGACTTCGGAATTAGTGGAGTCGCTAATTAAGCACAATACGCCTTTTTCTCCATGTTCTGCCAGCCGTTGGATGTCGTAATGTTCGCCATCAACTGGAGTATGGTCGAATTTAAAATCCCCCGTGTGGATAATTACGCCGAGGGGGGTGTGAATGGCGACGGTGAAGCTATCAGCGATTGAGTGGGTGTTGCGGATAAATTCAACAATAAAAGAGGAACCAATACGGACGAGTTCGCGGGGACGTACCGATCTTAACTCCGTGCGATCGCGGACTCCTGCTTCTTCTAGTTTCCCCTCTAGCATTGCCATCGCCAAGCGGGGACCGTAAATAACCGGAATATCAAATTGCTTTAAATGAAAGGCGATGCCACCAATATGATCTTCATGACCGTGGGTGACGATCATGCCCTTAATCTTATGCCGATTTTCGCGTAAGTACGTAACATCTGGTAGAACGATGTTTACGCCATGCATTTCATCTGTAGGAAATGCCAACCCTGCATCGAGGAGAAAAATTTCATCGTTGTATTCAAAAACGCAAGTGTTTTTGCCAATTTCGTGCAAACCGCCAAGGGGAATAATTTTGACGGCGGCTGTCGTTCCGTTGTTACTCATTTGTATCCTTAATTTACAGTTGTTTTTTTAGATTCACGTTTGTTGTTTGAGTTAGATAAAACAAAGTCAGGTGGTTTTGCGATAGATAAGAGTTGTCAATAGGGGCAATTATTTTCAATCCGAGCGATCGCGATAACGACTTGGAAGTATCTTGCACGAATTATTCAGTTGTCTGAAAGCTCTATACCTATATCAGGTTTAACTCTGCTAGTACTGGCTTGAGTTTCTGTGCTAATCCATTTTGGTCGTCTTCTAACGGTAGACGAGTTGAACCTACATCCCAGCCTTGAAGTCTGAGGGCTGCTTTTACGGGAATGGGATTTGTTGACAGGAACAGACTTTTGAATAGAGGGAGTAGTTGGAGGTGAATTTGAGTTGCCGTTTGAACTTGTCCTGCGGCAAAGGCTTGAATCATTTGTTGTAGCTGCTTGCCAACTAAATGACTTGCCACGCTAATGACACCATATCCACCGATCGCCAGTAAAGGTAATGTGAGGGAATCGTCACCAGAGTAGATTTTAAATTCTGGCGGTGTCATGCGACTAATTTCACTAGCTTGGTCGAGGCTACCCGTCGCTTCTTTAATTCCGACAATGTTACCTATTGCTGACAACCGAGCCACTGTTTGCGGCAAGAGATTTTGACCCGTGCGACCGGGAATATTATATAACACCATTGGCAGATCGGGACATGCTTGTGCGATCGCCTGAAAATGGCTAAATAACCCTGCTTGTGGAGGCTTATTATAGTAGGGGACTACTTGTAAAGAACCATGTACTCCTATTTTAGCTGCTTTTTGGGTAGCCGCGATCGCTTCTTGAGTAGAATTAGAACCCGTTCCCGCAATGACTAGTGCCTTACCTGCAACAGCTTTAATTACGACTTGGAATAGCTGGTACTCCTCGTCCCAACTCAAAGTGGGAGACTCTCCTGTCGTACCACAAACCACCAAAGCGTCACTTCCTTGTGTCACCAAATGCGCTGCTAGTTGCTCCGCAACTGCATAATTTACGCTACCGTCTGCTTGAAATGGCGTGACCATTGCGGTCACCACTCTGCCAAAATCTACCACGCTTGACTCCTAATTTTTAGCTGTCGGCATTCTTTGCCAAAGCGCTCAGCTGTAAGAACTGTAAAAAATCTGCTTGCACTCAATCTGCCTACACTGCTGCTACTTCGGAGGGCTGAAGTAAGTTTTTGGCTACCAATAATTCTGCAATTTGCACGGCATTCAATGCCGCACCTTTACGGATTTGGTCGCCACACAGCCATAGTTCTAAGCCTCGGGGATGGGAAATGTCTTGGCGAATGCGACCTACGAGTACTTCATCGCGACCGGAGGCATCGATGGGCATGGGAAAATAGTTAGCAGCGAAGTCTTCGACTACACGCACGCCAGGAGCTTGTGACAAAATTTCCTTTGCTTCGGCGACGCTTAAAGACTGCTCGAATTCTAGATTAATCGCTTCTGAATGCGCTCTGAGTACGGGAACCCGCACACAGGTTGCCGTAATTTGCAACTGAGGTTCGGCAAAAATCTTGCGGGTTTCGTTCACCATTTTCATTTCTTCCTCACAGTACCCTTGGTCATTGAGCGGAGTGTTGTGAGGGAAGAGATTAAACGCCAGAGGGTAGGGGAAGATCTCAGTTATGGGGGTGTTGCCTGCTAAAATCGCTTGAGCTTGAGCTTTAACTTCTTCCATTGCCCTAGCACCAGCACCGCTCGCTGATTGATAGGTCGCGGCAACAATCCGTTTTACTGGACTGACTTGATGGAGGGGATAAACAGCAACGTTCATCAAAATGGTGGTGCAGTTGGGATTGGCAATAATCCCTTTGTGGGTAGCTGCTGCTTGGGGATTCACTTCTGGAACGACGAGGGGAACGTCTGGGTGCATCCGAAAGGCGCTGGAGTTGTCGATAAAAACAGCCCCTGCTGCTACGGCTTTGGTAGCATATGCCTTAGAAGTGGAACCACCAGCTGATGCTAGGACAATATCTATGTCGTCGAAGGAGCGATCGCTTACTGGCTCTACCGGAATATTTTCTCCTGCAAATGTCACGATCGTACCAGCACTACGAGGCGATGCGAGTAGCCGCAATTGGGCGACAGGAAAGTGGCGTTCTTCTAGTAAACTTAGTAATTCTGTCCCAACAGCTCCCGTTGCCCCCAAGATGGCAACTGAATAGGATTTGCTCAAAATTTCTGCCTCCTAATATTGCAATAAACTGAAACGAGTTTTTTTAAAAGTTTGGGGTTATACTTTAAAATTTTAAAAAATTCAAATTAGCCTTGGCGATCGCGACCCATTAGCGTTTGGATTCAATGATGATGAACTTAATAATTGTGTTGTTAGAACGAAAAAGATAAAAAGTCTATCTATAGATTTAAGGATTCACTATTCTGCCTCTTGTCTGCCGTTTTCTATCTCCCTACTTAAGTAATTTTAACAATTCAGTTAACCTTCGGCTTTCGCCGATCGCTGGCGGCTTGGGGCGGATGGTCGCAAAAAGTTCCAATGATTTTAACAATTATCATCACATATAAGCTGGCATATTATCAGAAAATTGAGGAGAATGCATTCAGTTCATAACAGGTGTTCCAGCAGTATAGTCTATAGATGACTAGTTACGTCTAGCAACTAGACCTCAAAGCAGTTATTTGTCCGAGCAAGTCGAGAGCCAAGCAAACAGAAAAGCTAAAACGCTTTAGAAGTCGTCCTCCCTCAAGGCAAGCAATGTCGGTCACAGCCGCTAATTTATGGCATTAGGCGATCGGAGTAGGACTAGTGCTAGTGTGGTACTTCAGCAGGTAAAAAACAATCAGTTACATATCTTCTATCAAAATGAAAGTCACCCAGGAAAAGCTTCCCGCCAGTCAAATTGGTCTGGAAATAGAAATTCCCGCCGACAAGTCTCAACAGAGTTACGAGCAGGTAATTCAAAACTTCACCCGCGCCGCCAACATTCCTGGGTTCCGTAAAGGTAAAGTGCCGCGCCAAATCTTATTGCAACGGCTAGGGACAACGCGGATCAAGGCAGCAGCGTTAGAAGAGTTAATTCAAAGTGGCATTACGGAAGCCATTAAGCAAGCAGAAATAGAAGCGATCGGTCAACCTCAGTTGCGTTCCTCTTTTGAGGATTTAATTGGTGCGTTCGAGCCAGGAAAACCCTTGACATTCTCCGCTGCGGTGGATGTACTGCCGGAAATTGAGCTGAAGCAGTACAGCGGCTTACAAGTTAAGGCAGAAGAAGTCAAGTATGACCCAGAAAAGGTAGAAAAAGTTTTAGAAGAAAATCGTCAGGAACGAGCTACCTTAATTCCTGTAGAAGGGCGGGCGGCGCAAATGGGAGATGTAGTCATTATAGACTTCAAGGGCTATCTCGTACCGGAGGCAGAAGGCGAAGAACCACAGGAGATCGAAGGAGCCTCAGCCACGGATTTTGAAACAGAGCTATCGCCAGGAAGATTTATTGAAGGCTTTGTAGATGGCATTGTCGGTATGAGTCCAGGGGAAACAAAGGAAATATCGGCGCAGTTTCCCGAAGGATATCCTCAGCAAGAAATAGCAGGCAAGCCAGCAAAGTTTACGGTAACCGTGAAAGAGTTAAAAGAGAAAGAGTTGCCGGAGCTGAATGACGATTTTGCTCAAGAAATTAGTGAATTTGAGACTTTAGCAGAACTGCGCTCGACGCTAGAAACTCGGTTTCGCGAAGAAGCAGAAAAGAAAACTAAGACAAATAAGCAACAGGCATTGTTGGACGATCTGATCGAGCATCTAGAAGCCGATTTACCGGAGACGATGATCGAGCAAGAAGTCGATTCGGTGTTGACGCAAACGGCGATGCAGCTCCAAAGACAAGGAATTGATGTCAAGAAACTGTTTACTAAAGATACAGTGCCGCAGCTAAGACAGCGATCGCGTCCAGAAGCGATCGATCGATTGAAGCGATCGTTAGCTCTACAGGAAGTCGCGAAAAAAGAATCGATTGAAGTCGAGCCAGCTGCCGTGGAAGCACGGGTCAAAGAGCTAATGGCTGAATACTCCGGTCAAGATATCGATCGAGACAGGCTCAAAGAAGTCGTCCAAGAAGAACTGCTAACAGACAAGATTTTTGTTTGGCTAGAAGAACATTCCGCGATCGAACTCGTACCAGAAGGTTCTTTACAGGACGATGAAGAGGATGAAATTGATGATGCGGAAATTATAGAAGAATCGACCCAGCCAGAAGCGTCAGAAGCGACTATAACAGTAGAAGCAACTGAAGCTGAGTGATTGGGAAGTCGGGAGTCGGGAAGCGGGTGGAGGCGGAGGTATCCTCCGCATCGGAGCCGCGTAGTCGGGAGTGGAATGTAAGAAAATTTTGACTTTTGACTTTTGATTTTTAACTTTTCCCTTACCCCTTACCCCTTACCCCTTACTCCTAACCCCTAGTTCATGAGGCATAATAGTCAACAGATAGCAAAGCCACTGGTGAAAAGTGCGATCGCCTTCAGCGCCAGTTAAATCCACTGCATCTGGCTCTACTTCTGGAACAATTATCTATGCTTGTATCTCAGTCCTCATACTATCCACTCATTAGCAGCCACAAACATCTAGAGCTAAACTCTATGATGGCTCCTAGCAACATCGTGCCAATGGTAGTGGAGCAATCAGGCATGGGAGAACGTGCCTTTGATATTTACTCTAGATTGCTCAGAGAGCGGATTGTTTTTTTGGGCACTCCAGTCGATGATGCTGTTGCTGATTCGATCGTGGCTCAGTTGTTATTCTTAGAAGCTGAAGACCCAGAAAAAGATATCCATCTTTACATTAATTCTCCAGGCGGCTCTGTTACGGCTGGTATGGCGATTTATGACACAATGCAGCAGATTCGCTCTGATGTTGCTACTATTTGTTTTGGATTAGCAGCTAGTATGGGAGCGTTTTTGCTCGCAGCCGGAGCAGCCGGAAAACGGATGTCTCTACCCAGCGCGCGAATCATGATCCATCAACCCCTCGGTGGCGCTCAAGGACAAGCAGTTGACATTGAGATCCAAGCCAAAGAGATCCTCTACCACAAGCGGCGATTAAATGAAATCCTCGCCTACCACACAGGTAAACCCTTGGAGAGAATCGAAGCCGATACGGAACGCGACTTTTTCATGTCGGCAGCAGAGGCAAAAGATTACGGGTTGATCGACCAAACGATCTCTAAGCAAAATCTCCCCAAAGCGGGCGAAGCAGTCACATCAGTGAAGTAAGAGGCTTCTTATGTCTAAGTACGACTCCCATTTAAAGTGTTCATTTTGCGGCAAATCGCAAGAGCAGGTACGGAAATTGATTGCCGGACCGGGAGTCTACATCTGCGATGAATGTGTAGATTTGTGCAATGAAATTCTGGATGAGGAGTTATTAGACTCAACTGCTGCTGCACCCCAACAGCCTCGTCCAGAACCACCACCAAAGCGGCGCAGTCGAACTGGGGGGATCTCGCTCAACCAAATTCCCAAACCCCGCGAGATTAAAGCACATCTCGACGAACACGTTATCGGTCAAGATGAGGCGAAAAAAGTTTTATCGGTAGCAGTTTACAACCACTACAAACGCCTGAGCTTAGTACAGTCGAAAAATAGTAGCGGTAAAGCTGGTGCAGAAGATATCGTAGAGTTACAAAAATCTAATATTTTGTTAATTGGTCCGACTGGTTGCGGCAAAACTCTACTGGCGCAAACTTTAGCGCAGATTCTTGACGTACCCTTTGCGGTTGCCGATGCCACAACGCTTACAGAGGCGGGTTACGTTGGCGAGGATGTAGAAAACATCTTGCTCAGATTATTGCAAGTTGCCGATTTAGATGTAGAAGAAGCTCAAAGAGGCATTATCTACATCGACGAGATCGATAAAATTGCCCGCAAGAGTGAGAACCCCTCAATTACCAGGGACGTTTCGGGAGAGGGCGTACAACAAGCGCTGCTAAAAATGCTGGAAGGTACTGTGGCAAACGTTCCACCCCAAGGGGGGAGAAAACATCCTTACCAGGACTGCATCCAAATCGATACTAGCAACATTCTATTTATCTGCGGTGGGGCTTTTGTCGGGTTAGAAAAAGTTGTAGAGCAGAGAATTGGCAAAAAGTCAATAGGTTTCATTCAGCCAGGAGAAGGGCTATCGCGAGAAAAGCGGACGGCAGATATTCTCGTCCACTTAGAGCCAGACGATCTGGTAAAATTTGGCATGATTCCCGAATTTATCGGTCGCGTGCCAATGGTAGCTGTGGTCGAACCATTGGATGAAGAAGCGTTAGTGGCAATTCTGACTCAGCCTAAGAGCGCGTTAGTCAAGCAATATCAAAAACTGCTGAAGATGGATAACGTCCAACTAGAGTTCAAACCTGAAGCCCTGCGGGCGATCGCTCAAGAAGCCTATCGTCGCAAGACTGGGGCGCGGGCGCTGCGAGGAATTGTAGAAGAACTCATGTTGGAGTTGATGTACGAGTTGCCATCGCGCAAAGATCTAACTCGTTGTGCGGTGACGCGGGAAATGGTAGAGAAACGCTCTACCGCCGAACTGCTGCTGCATCCGTCTTCCTTGCCCAAACCGGAATCGGCTTGATGGTCGTTGGTCAACCGTCATTTGTCATTTGCCTCAAGTTGCTAACAAATGACAAATGACAAATGACAAAGGACAAAAATTATAGATGCCTTATATTTCAGTTCGTGGCGTTGAGCATTACTACGAGTGGATTCGGACACCGGAAGCCAAACAAGATAAGCCTGTAATGGTATTTCTGCATGGCTGGGCTGGTTCAGCTCGTTATTGGCGCAGTACGGCACAAGCACTTTCAGAACAGTTCGATTGCTTGTTATATGACATGCGGGGATTTGGGCGATCGCGCGGGAAACCTGCCCTATCTGCTGCTAACGTTGATGTAGCTGAGGCAGAGTCACCGCAAGCACAAGCTGAGGCGATCGCTGAGTTAAGCTACGAGCTAGAAGAGTACGCCGAAGATCTTGCAGGATTGCTGGATCGGCTGAAATTACCTTGGGTATACCTTAACGCTCATTCGATGGGAGCGTCGGTAGCAACATTTTTTCTCAATCGCTATCCAGCACGGGTAGAAAAAGCGATTCTTACTTGTAGCGGCATCTTTGAGTATGACGAGAAGGCTTTTGCTGCCTTTCATAAATTTGGCGGTTACGTTGTCAAGTTTCGTCCCCAGTGGTTGAAGAAAATACCATTTGTCGATCGCATGTTTATGGCACGGTTTCTGCATCGTTCGATTCCTGCTACCGAACGCCAAGCTTTTCTAGAAGATTTTTTGGTAGCGGATTACGAAGCAGCTTTGGGAACGATTTTTACTTCCGTCAGCAAGACAGCAGCAGAAGTGATGCCCCAGGAGTTTACCCGTCTGAAAGTGCCGACGTTATTAATTTCTGGGGAGTATGACAAGATTATTCCAGCGGCGATGGGGAAACAGGCAGCTGCATTGAGCGATCGCGTGGAGTTTGTGACGATCCCCAATACGGCTCACTTTCCCATGCTGGAAGATCCTCAGAGTTACCTTCAGCAAGTACGGGAGTTTTTGGCGCTTCCTGTGTCTGTGTAAAACAGGCAGAAGGCAGGACGGGTAGGGGCGCACAGCTGTGTGCGCCTACGTTTATCCTAAAAAAGGATCGCCGTAAGTTTCGCTGAAGCAAACGCGATCGCTTTTGAAACGCCCGCCGTATTGTTTGAAGGGTTCGGCGGCGTAGCCGAGGGCGACTAAACAGCAAACATCGACATGGGGTGGAATATGAAAGGCTTCCTTGACTTGTGCTGTAGAAAAGCCTTCCATCGGGCAACTATCAACACCAAAGCTTTTAGCAACTAACATTAGATGGGCGACAGCTAGCATGGTGTGGCGGTTTGTCCACGCTTCCATCGACTCGAAACTAGGATGGTTTTCAAAGAAAGGTGGAATTTGCGATCGCATGTAATTTGCGTAGTCATCGTTCATCGCCCCCACTTCAGAACCCAATGCGATGACGGCTTCAATATTTTCCATTTCCGCACTGGCGCGATCGCCACAGCAAATTAGTACGACTGGGGCTTCCCCTACTTGACGCTGATTAAAGGCACAAGCTTTCAGTTTGTCGCGATTTTGTTGTTCTCGCACGACGATAAATCGCCAAGGCTGGAGATTAAAGCCAGAGGGAGCGCGTAATCCTATCTGAAAAATTGCTTCTAGAATTGCTTCGGGAATTGGATTGGAACGAAACGCTCTAGCTGCACGGCGCTGCTCGATCGCTTCTTTCAAACCAGTGGAAGGATGAATGTCTACAGTCATTTTATTTACTAAATGCTGAGTATTAATCTAATATTTTAAGTATAAATGATTTAAGTTTAAACAGTTATTGGCGATCGGGGATAGAAACTAACAACCATCAACCATCAACCATTTCTTAATCAATCCCTAACTCGCGTTTGAGAGAATCAATTGAGTCAGTGGCAATATAATTTTCGCAACAAACAAGTTGGGGCGGGCGAATAATGTTTTCTCTCGCAGCTTGAACGGCGGCTCTAACAGCAGCATAACTGGCGCGATCGCTAATAATTAAGTGGGCGCTTTTGACAATGCCATTAAGCTTATAGCTATCTCCTGTTTGGGCTGTTCGTACTAACAATTCGCTCCCTCGCAGGCTATAAATAATGACTTCAGCAGCTCTTAACAAACCAGAGCTGAGGCTGACAATCCCCACACAATTACCTTTAGGTAATTTTTTCAAAGTTTGAATTTCTTGACTGTAATCGTAGACATCTACAGGGATGACACGTACTCCTTTAGGTGAGGCGATCGCTTCTGCAACACCAATAAAATAGCGGCTCGTCACCACCGTACCAGAAGGTGTTTGTTCTAGAATTGCAGCTAATTCCTCAATCGGAACTAGCTGAACACTTACACCTAATGCTTTTTGCAATTCATCCACCATCAACTTACCCGCGCCGATATCATCACTTGGAACCGTCACCAAGACTTGAGCGCTACTGCGCAATCGCCAATCAATTTCAGCGATAAATACTTCCCGTGCTTCGTTGAGCGAACAGCCTAACTTGAGTAATTCCTCTAAACTGCGTCGGACAATCTTTTCTGCTGCGGGATACTTTTCTATCACGGGGGAAGACGAGCGGGGGCTGCTATTATGAGCTTGAGCGCGGACGTAGATGCCCGAACCTGCCAAACTTTCGACTAAACCGTCTTCCTCCAACTGACGATAAACTTTACTAATAGTGTTGCGATGCAAACCAGTCTGGATTGCTAATGCTCTCGTACTGGGTAAACGCTGTCCAGGTGGAAACTGCCTAGAGGCGATCGCATAAAGAATTTGATTGTAAAGTTGAGTAGAAGCAGGAATATCGCTATCTGGCTGAATGTGAAATTGAACCATTTTTTTAGAGAGTCGGGGGAAGAGAGCTGAGGGAGCCCAGGGGGCTGAGGGGGCTGAGGGGGCTGAGGGAGCAATTCAAAATTCACGCACCACGTACCACGCACCACTCCTTGATAACTGAATCTATACCATCATGACAGATAAAGAAATTCAGACAAATCACGTCAAAATTTTGGCTGGAGATTTGGATATCGATGCTTATTTAGCAGCACCAACAGTAGATGGGACGTATCCTGGGATTGTGGTGTTGCAGGAAGTATTTGGGGTCAACTCTCACATACGGGATGTGACGGAGAGAATCGCTAAACTGGGATACGTGGCGATCGCTCCCGCGTTATTTCAACGCCTCGCACCAGGTTTTGAGACTGGTTATACTCCAGAAGAATTGGAAGTGGGGAGAAAATATGCTTGGGAGCAAACCAAAGCGTCAGAACTGTTAAGCGATATCCAAGCCGCGATCGCCTACTTAAAAGCTTTGCCTCAAGTCAAACCAAACGCAATTGGTTGCATCGGCTTTTGTTTTGGGGGTCACGTCGCATATCTAGCGGCAACTTTACCAGATATTAAAGCGACTGCGGCTTTTTATGGTGCTGGCATTCCTACCCGTACTCCTGGTGGTGGTTCTCCTACCCTATCTCGTACATCCGAGATTTCCGGCACAATTTATGCTTTTTTTGGCTTGGAGGATGGGAGTATTCCTACCGAGCATATAAACCAAATTGAAGCCGAGCTGACGAAATACCACATATCTCATAAAATCTTTCGCTATCATGGAGCAGGTCACGGCTTCTTCTGCGATCGCCGCGCAAGCTATAATCCAGAAGCTACAGCTAATGCCTGGGAGCAAGTGAAACACCTGTTTGAAACTTTGTGAGGAGTCAGAAGTCAGGAGTCAGGAGTCAGAAGAATACAAATCTTAATTACTCCCTTGTCTCCCTTGTCCCCCTTGTCTCCCTTGTCCTCCCACTCTCGACTCCCTTTTTGTATTCCTATGAAATCTGATTCGACCCCATCTGTATCTAGCTCATCGTTCTCGATGGAGGATTTTGCTAAAGCACTGGAACAACATGACTATCAGTTCCAGAAAGGGCAAACAGTACGCGGTAAAGTTTTTCAATACGACAGCAACGGCGCTTATGTCGATATTGGTGGTAAATCCGCTGCTTTCCTCCCAGCAGATCAAGCTTCCCTACAACAGGTTACGGATTTGTCTACCGTACTACCTTTGCAAGAGGAACTAGAGTTTCTGATTATCCGCGACCAAGATGCAGATGGACAGGTCACTTTATCGCGTCGTCAGTTAGAAATTCAGCACATTTGGGAGCGCATCGAGCAGATGCAAGAGAATCGCCAGACAGTGCAGGTACGAGTGACAGGAGCAAATAAGGGTGGCGTGACAGTTGACGTGCTGGGTTTGAGGGGATTTATTCCGCGATCGCATTTAGTTGAAAAAGAAAACATGGAATCGCTCAAGGGTCAAAACCTGACAGTTAGTTTTCTGGAAGTCGATTACGACAATAAAAAACTCGTCCTTTCCAATCGCTTAGCGACTCGCGCCAGTAGCTTCAGCCAATTGGAAATTGGTCAACTTGCTACGGGTAAAGTTTCCAGCATTCAACCTTTTGGTGTGTTTGTCGATCTTAATGGAGTCAGTGGTTTACTCCACATCAAGCAGGTAAGCCAAAACTATACCGCTTCTCTACCCGCCCTGTTTAAAATTGGGCAGGAAATTAAAGCGGTAATTATCGATTTGGATGAAGGTAGAGGCAGAATTTCCCTTTCCACAAAAGTTTTAGAAAACTATCCAGGGGAAATTCAAGAGAAAATGGACGAAGTGATGACAAACGCTGAAGCGAGAGCCAATAAAGCCAGAAAGTTAGTCAACGAAGAATAACATAAATGTAGAGACGTTACATGTAACGTCTCTACATTTACAAATTATGAATAAACTCCTGCCATCTGCCGCCCAATTAAAGCATCACCCGATTGAACGTCAAACCAGTGCAGGTGTTGAGGTGGTAGGGTAAGGGCTATTTCTTCCTCTTCGTTCCAGCGACGGTCTGTAGGTAGCAACGCCCGCACGATCTGCGTGGGGGTGCTGTGACTTTCGACCCGCGTACTGACCAAATAATTCATTCCCAAGTTTTCTACAACGTTGACTCGCCCTCGGACAAAGCTAGTATCGCCAGGTCGAGCAATGCCAACGTTTTCAGGACGGATACCCAAAATAATTTCTGGTGGTACGGTGGGCAAGTCAGGTAGGGGAATTTGGAAATCTCCTAGCATTGCCGATCTACCTTTACAGGGTAGGGTAAGCAAATTCATTTGAGGACTGCCAACAAATCCTGCTACAAATCGATTTGCCGGATGATTGTAAATGCGATCGGGCGAGTCGAGTTGCTGTAAGTACCCATCATTGAGCAAAGCCACCTTAGAAGAAAGCGTCATTGCTTCAGTTTGGTCGTGGGTGACGTAGACTACAGGGGCTTTTTGGGCTGCAAATATGCGCTTGAGATCGGCGCGGACTCGTTCCCGCAATAATGCATCGAGGTTACTTAGGGGTTCGTCTAACAAGAATACCTGAGCTTGACGTACCAGCGCCCGACCGACAGCTACCCGTTGTCTTTGTCCGCCAGATAGCTGTCCTGGTTTGCGGTTCATTAACTCATCCAGTCCCAATAGTCTGCTAACTTCCGCTACCCGTTGTTCGATGTCGGCGCGAGAAACTTTTTTCAGCTTCAGTCCAGAAGCGAGGTTTTCGCTTACCGTCATGTGCGGGTAGAGAGCATAGCTTTGAAACACCATCGCCATATTGCGATCGCCTGGTCGTTTGGAGGTGATATCTTCCCCACCTAAAAAGATGCGTCCGCGAGTTGGGGCATCTAACCCTGCAATCATCCGCAATACTGTAGACTTACCACAGCCACTAGGACCGAGTAACGTCAAAAATTCTCCATCATCCACAGTCAAACTCACATCTTTAACTGGGACAACTTTAGGAGCATAAGTTTTATTTAAATTTCTGAGTTCGAGTTTAGCCATTTTTAAAAGTGAATAATGAGTAGTGGCGAGTGTTTAATTTTGACTTTTGACTTTTGACTTTTGACTTTTGACTTTGACTTTTGAATCATCCCTTAACAGCGCCAGCAGTCAGACCTTGAACGATCTTGCGCTGGAAGAAGAGGACGAGGAGAATTAAAGGTAGAGTGCCTAAAATGGTTGCAGCAGCGATGGGTCCATAAGGAATTTCAAATACTGAAGCCCCACTCAATTGAGCGGTTGCTACGGGTATGGTTTTCATTGATTCTCGCGAAATAAATGTTAGGGCAAAAATGAACTCATTCCAAGCAGCAATAAAAGTCAGAATTCCTGTCGTCACCAAAGCGGGAAGAGTCATGGGTAATAGAATCTTCCATAGTAATTGAAATGTGTTGTATCCATCTACTCGCGCTGAATCTTCCAAATCTTTAGGTAGTTGTTGAAAAAAACTGCGCATTACCAAAATTGTTAGAGGTAAATTAATCGCCGTGTATGGAATTATTAGCGCTAAAAAGTTGTTGGCTAAATTGGTTACTTGAACAATTTCCAACAGTCCTAGAAATAGTAATACCGTGGGAAATAAGGTAACGATTAGGACGATCGCGAGAATAACTTCCTTACCCACTAATCGCAACCGTGCCAAAACATAAGCTGCTGGTGCGCCAAAAGCTAGACACAGTAGGGTAGAGGTAATAGAAACAAAGGCACTATTTAAAATGTAAAGTCCAAATGGACGACGGGTAAATAGAGATGCGTAATGCTCGAAGGTGAAGCGAGTGGGAAAGTAAACTGTAGGAACGGCTGAGATGTCTTCGTTAACTTTTACGGAAGTTAATACCTGCCACAGCACGGGGGCGAGAAAGAATATAACAACTAAAGCTACTGCAATTGGTAGCCAAATGGCTCGCCAATTTATCCCTGCTTTGGCTTGCGATCGCGATTGTGCAATTGCCATAATTAACGTACTCCTGCGGCATTAGCCCGCGCTCTGGTTAAGAGTAAGGATGCGATCGCGACAGCAATGACTAAAATCAAAAATGTCACGACAATCAACGCCGAACCGTAGCCGAAATCTAAATAACGCATCACTGTACTGTAGATATAAATTGAAACCGTTTCCGTTGCCCCACCAGGACCACCGCCAGTCATAACTTGAATTAAGTCGAAGATAGCGAAAGCTTGAGCAAAACGGAACAACAAAGAAACAATAATTTGCGGCATTAACAAAGGGACGGTAATCTTCCAAAAACTCTGCCACGGAGTCGCACCATCTAAAGAATGCGCTTCGTACAAGTCGCCAGGTATTGACTGCAACCCCGCTAGCAACAGCAATGCAATAAATGGTGTTGTCTTCCACACGTCAGCTAAAATGACCGCAATCATTGCCAGCGTTGGATTTCCCAGCCAACTAATCCCTGTTTCAATTAACCCCAGGCGGCGTAATATATCGTTAACTACACCATACTGGTCGTTAAAAATCCACGCCCACGCAACCCCCATAACCGCCGTTGGCAAAGCCCAAGGAATTAAGGTAATTGTCCGCACAATTCCCCGTCCTTTAAAGGCTTGGTTAAGTACCAAAGCGACACCAATACCTAAAATTAATTCTGACAACACGGAAGCGGTTGTAAACACGGTGGTGTTCCACAAACTTTGCCAGAATCGCCCGTCGTTAAACATCCGCCCGTAATTACTCAAACCGGAAAACACTAGTTCTAACTCAGTTCCCAGGTTTTGAGTAAAGACGCTCAGCCAAAACGCTCGTAAAATTGGATAGGCATACACTACCAACATGACAATTAGTGCTGGTAAGAGTAAGATCCATCCAGTTTTCTGTTCTCTTTTTTGTACGACATCGAGTTTCATAGTTTTGTCATTGGTCATTGGTCATTTGTCATACCCTTCGGGAAGGGCTTCGCCCTACGTCATTTGTCATTAGTACTTATTATTTTTGACTTTTGACTTTTAACTTTTGACTTTTTCTAGGCTTGATTTCGACCTAATAAAGTGCGGGTTTCTTTAGCAGCCGCTTCCATTGCTTGTTCGGGACTCATACGGTTGGAAAGGGCAGCACTGAGGTAACGTTGCAAAATATCAGAAGCTTGCGCGTATTGGGGAATTGCCGGACGCAGAACTGCTTTTTGAGCAATTTGCAGTAACTCTGGAAAGTAGGGATATTTTGCCACAACGTCTGGGTCGGTAAATAATTCCTTCCGGCTGGGTACGTATCCCGCCCCTAAGATAAATCGCTTTTGCGCTTCCCGACTCATAAAGTATTGCAGGGCTTTCCAAGCCTCTTCTTTATGGGTCGAGTTACTCGAAATACCAAAACCCCAGCCTCCTAAACAAGCACCACTTGTTTCTCCTGGGGCGTGAACCATTGGTTTAATAGCTACTCGATTTCTGAGTTGAGACCCTTTTTCATTTGCTAAAGGTAAGACATAGGGCCAGTTTCTTAAAAAGGCAACTTGACCGCTTTGAAATAGGCGGCGAGTGTCCTCTTCTATGTATGTTGTTACCCCTGGTGGAGAAATACCTTTTTCAATCGTACTGCGGAGAAACTGGACTGCTTGAATTGCCTCGGGTTTGTCTAGCCCAACTTCCTGTGTATCTGAATTTACCCAAAATCCGCCATAACCTTCAAGAACTTCAACGAACATTGCTGATAGTCCTTCATATTGCCGTCCTTGCCAGACATAACCCCAATCGACTTTATCTTGTTTTTGTAAAGTTTGAGATGCCTGAATTAAATCTTGGAAGGTTTCTGGCGGTTTTAATCCTGCTGCTTTGAGTAAATCTTCGCGGTAGTAAAGTATGCCAACATCTGCACGGATTGGGATGCGATATAATCCATCCCTGTATCTTCCTGCTTCTATATCTTGGGCTGTAAATGCTTTTAATTCCTCTGGACTTACCCGATTTTGCAAGTCCATCAACCATCCAGCCGCCGCAAATTTTGGGGTCCAAATGATATCTAAAAGTACTAAGTCGTAAGGAGATTCACCTAAGAGAAAAGCTGAGGAGTAAAGATCCTCAATTAAATTAGCAGCATTTGGACCTTCAATAACGTTGATGCGAATTCCTGGATTTTCTTTCTCAAAGTCTTGAAACATTCCTGCTCGTAGATCTTTGACATCGGGTGCAAGAATTAAGGTATTCAAGACAACTGGTTGCTGTGCGATCGCTATCCATGCTGTCAGGATAATACTAAGGGACAGCACGAAGAGCAGCATCCATCGATACCACTTTTTCAGTTTTTGATGGAGAGTATGCAGTTTGTTTTTTGACTGACGATCCATTGTGATGTTAAGAGTTCAATCGATGTGAATTGAAATGTTATTGAATTGAAAATCGATCGTTGGGTTAATTAAAATCGCGATCGCCGATCGCGCACCGTTTTAGACTGAGTATATTCAAGCACTCAACCCAGTAGAAATTTTGCTATTGGTGTTGAAGTAAATCAACAACTATGTTGTACTAAACCAACATGAAACGATTTTACCAGTTTATTCTTGCTTAGATTGAGTATGACTTCAATCCCGTTCTAACTCGCAGTTTTCTAGTTAAAATTACTTATGGTATTAGCGGCAATTATCCCGCAATTTATAAAATAATCTAATTGTAATTAAGACTACAACTCTCTCAAGATATAGGGAGGCGATCGCGACAAACTGTCTCAGGGCGTATGCTTCTTGCTCGAATAAAGTGATAGTCTTGCCGCTGATGAGTATTTCTTTTCATTTCAACCCTATTTAGAGTTAAATTCTGTAAAGTACATATAAATTTAGCTGATAAACACTCGTTAGGCGATCGCTTCTAGTAAAACTGCTTGCTTTAAATATTAACTTTTATGTATATTTTTACATTCAAAATAATTTAAGAAATATTGCTAATAAGTTTATATAGCGTGTCTATTATTAAAAAATAAATTGTTTGGCGGCGATCGCTGTCAAAACTAAAATATTAATTTTTGTATATATTAGTTCTCTCAAATAAATTAAAAACTATTAAATTTATCTTGACTAAAAATACTTATTAATTTAGCTGCAATGCAACTAAAATTGCCAAGCTAAGAATGAATCTCAAGATAGAAGTAAAAACACTCTTAATCTCCGAAAATAAACAAAATTAGATTTTCAAATTGGTAATTGGTCAACTGATAGCTAGTCGAAAGTTACAAGTCAAAAGTCAAAGTTAACTGGTCACTGGTCACTGATAACTAATTATGTCTCCTGGTGCATTAATTTTTGTGGCGATGCTAGGTGTCGCCCTTCTTTTATTTCTCGTCATTGGCGTGCGCTTGCAAGCATTTGTTGCCCTGTTATTGACGAGTCTGTTTGTTGCCATAGCAGCGGGTATACCGTTAGATAAAATAGCCGAAACGATCCAGCAGGGAATGGGCAGTACCCTCGGCTTTATCGCGATCGTGGTAGGCTTAGGGACGATGTTTGGTGAAATGCTGCGGGTATCTGGCGGCGCGGAAGTGCTAGCAGCTACGTTAGTGAAAAAATTTGGTCAAGATAAAGCTCAATGGGCTTTGAGTTTAACAGGTTTGATTGTATCGATTCCCGTTTTTTTTGATGTCGGGCTAATTATTCTCATCCCCTTAGTTTATGGTTTAGCAAAACGCACGGGGAAGTCATTGTTATATTATGCTATACCTCTGACAGCTGGATTGGCGATCGGTCATAGTTACATTCCCCCGACTCCTGGTCCAGTTGCAGTCGCCTCATTAATTAATGCAGACTTAGGTTGGGTGATTTTATTTGGTGCGATCGCGGGGATTCCTGCTACGATTTTTGGTGGTGTACTTTTCGGTAAATATATAGCAGGGAAAATTCACGCTACAGTCCCAGAATATATGGAAATTGAAGCACCAAAGCACGAACTCGGCAAGGAACCACCTCGCTTTGGTACGGTAGTTTCTATCATTGCCATTCCCTTAGTATTAATTCTGCTCAATACTGTTTCTACAGTCATTTTGCCAGAAGGAAACTTTTTGCGGAACTTCCTTACCTTTTTAGGACACCCATTTACAGCTTTAATGATTGCTGCCCTACTTTCCTTTTATATTTTAGGAATTAAACGCGGATATTCCCTGGATGAAGTTCAACAAATTGCTACCAAATCGCTAGAACCAGTAGGATTAATTATTTTAGTCACGGGTGCTGGGGGTGTATTCGGTAGAGTTTTAGTCGCCAGTGGTGTTGGGGATGTTTTAGCTAGGGCAATGGCAGCCTCAAATTTACCAATAATTCTGCTAGCATTTCTGATTGCAACTGCCGTGCGAGTCTCCCAAGGTTCAGCTACAGTATCGATGGTAACAGCAGCAGGAATCATGGCTCCAGCAATTGAAGCGGGGAAATATTCGCCGCCTATGGTAGGCTTGATTACAATTGCGATCGCTTCTGGTGCAACCGTACTTTCCCACGTTAATGATTCTGGTTTTTGGTTAGTCAGTCGTTATTTAGGATTATCAGAAAAAGAAACCTTACGGGCGTGGACGGTCATGGAAACAATCGTTGGTTGCGTAGGTTTCTTAGTAGTTTTTATTATCAGCTTTTTCGTGTAATAAAGATTTAATTCTTGTAGACTATTTGCTATCAGTTGAAAAATTTATATGTTGGCAAACTCAATATTTTCATAGAGGTCTGCAATTTGAATTTGAAACTCAAAAACTTTAAAAGATAGCGTCACATTAAGATCGTCATATTCTGAGAGCAACCATTGATTAACAGCAGTTTTAACATAGTGTTCTACATGAATGCTGTATTGGTCAATTAGTAAATATTCTTGAAAATTATTAATAGTACGGTAAGCGACAAATTTTTCACCACGCTCGTAATCTTGCGTAGATTTAGATAAGACTTCCGCAATAAAACATGGATTAACTAATGTATCTGTGCGTCCTTCTTTAAATTGGAGAGGCTTTTCGACTACCATAACATTAGGGTATGTATATAAGTTGCGATCGCCAATCCAAAGCCGTTGGTCGGTATGAAATGTTTCGTAAGGCTTACGTCTCATAGCGACGCTCAAAGCGATGTAAAGATTTCCACTGATGCGGTTGTGTGCGGGTGTACCTCCTGCCACTGGGGTAATTGCTCCATTACGGTATTCGTTGCGGGTTTCGGACGCAACTTCGAGTTCGAGATACTCTTCAGGCGTGTAGATTTGTCGTTCGAGTGCTTGTGTCATGACGTAATTTCACTATCTTTGAGATCAACAAAATAGAAGTAAAAGAATAGCGATCGCATGTTTACAATAACAGTATCATCTAGAAGATGTTACTTGCTTAATGAAAGTGACAACTCTTTCTACTTCTTGAAACCCCACCTTTGTATGAAAATCATAACTTGCCGTGTTGTCCAATAAAGCATCTGAAGCAAGCTCCATACATCCACGTTCAATTGCCCACTGTTGAGCAAATTGAATTAATTTTGTCCCTATACCTTGTTTGCGATATTCATCTTCTACATAAATTCCTTCTACATAAGCCACAGGACTTTGAGTAGCACCAGGAACATAGTCGTAGCGCAGCGAAAGATTTATAAATCCAATTGCTTTAGCGTTATCATCTTTGACTAAAAATCCTGCTTCGCGAGGAGAGTAAAGAATATTGGTCAGACTTATTTGCATTTCTTCAACTGATTCATCTGACCAAAGTTTTAACGCCAGGTCTAGCCACTCATTAAAGTTCTCTTGATTAACTTCAACAATTTTCACTTTTTGCATTTTACCTCTTAAATATTTTCTGTTTCTGCTGATGTAATTGTCTTACAAATGTCAGCTACAATTCAAATGGCGATCGCTACTTAAAACAAACTGTTATTTAAATTGAAGCGATCGCACTTTCTCTCACACAAAAACCTAAAATTGATTTTATAAATAATTTTTCTCTGTCCCCCTTGTCTCCCTTGTCCCCCTTGTCCCCCTTATCCCTTCCCATCATGAACTACTTCCTCGGCGTAGACATCGGCACAACTAGCACCAAAGCGATCGCATTTTCTCATGATGGTGCTATTAAAGCTAAGGGCAGTCAGGGATATGAAATTATCGTCCCGCATCCAACCTGGGCAGAACAAGACCCAGAAGCGCTGTTTAATGCAGTCATTACATCCGTGCGTCAAGCAATGGGTACTGGTATCTCTAAACAGGAAATCGCCGCAGTTGGTTTTAGTGCAGCAACTCATAGTTTACTGCCAGTAGATGCTAACAATAAACCCTTATCAAATATCATTATTTGGGCGGACAATCGCAGTGTTACTCAAACAGAAAGACTCAAACAGGAGGAGATTGCTCATAATTTATATCTGCGAACGGGTAGCCCAATTCATCCCGTCTCTGTTGTGACTAAACTCATGTGGCTGCGGGAAAAAGCGCCAGAGATTTTCCATAAAGCAGCAAAATTTATTTCAATTAAAGAGTATATTTTTTTCAGACTTTTTCAACGTTATGTAGTAGATTATTCTATTGCTTCCGCGACAGGATTATTTAATTTAAAACAACTGAATTGGGATGCAGAAGCTTTAACAATAGCAGGAATAAAACCAGAACAATTAAGCCAATTAGTCTCTACCACCCACATCTTACGCGGGATGCAAACAGAGTATGCAGAAGCAATGGGACTCGATCCGCATACACCTGTTATTATTGGTGCAAACGACGGCGTATTAGCAAACTTAGGCGTAGGCGCGATCGCCCCTAGTGAATTTGCCATTACCATCGGTACGAGTGGTGCAGTACGCACTGTAGCCGCCGAACCGATTACCGATCCGCAGATGCGAACTTTTTGTTACGCCCTCACCGAAAAACATTGGGCGATCGGGGGACCGACCAATAACGGTGGAATTGTTTTACGATGGTTGCGCGATCGCTTTTGTCATCCAGAAGTAGAAGAGGCGAAACGATTAGGTATCGATCCGTATGACGTAATGATTCAAGCGGCGATGGAAATACCCGCAGGCGCAGAAGGATTGATCTGTTTACCCTATTTATCGGGAGAACGCGCCCCCTACTGGAACCCTAAAGCGCGAGGTGTCTTCTTCGGATTGAATTTCAACCACACGCGATCGCATACAATTAGGGCAGCGATGGAAGGAATTATCTTTGCCGTCTACAGTATCAACGTGGCAATTCAAGAGATCGCTGGAACGACAGGAGAAATTCGCGCTTCTGGGGGTTTTGCCCGTTCTCATGCATGGTTGCAAATGATGGCAGATGCATTTGGTATGGTGGTAGCAATACCTGAAGTTTACGAAGCCAGTGGCTACGGGGCAGCTGTATTAGCAATGTATGCCGTAGGTGCGATCGCCGATTTATCTGAGGTGCAACCGACAATTAAAATTCGCGATCGCATTTCGCCCAACCCTGACTTGACACGCACCTATCATCAGTTATTCTCTCGCCATCAACGTTTATATCGGCAGCTAGAGGCAGAGTTTTAATAGTGACTAGCGGTTGGTGGCTAGAAAAGAGTTCAGTCACTAGCCACTAGCCGCCAGCTACTCACAAATGACTAACCAAAAAGCAATCTACTTTTGGATAGATGTCTTAAGGAGGAGAATTGCTTCAAAGTATCGAAAGATAGGATGTAAAAATTTATCAGTAATTTGCTCAGTAATTGAGTATATTCTATTACTGGTAGTCAAACTTCTTTCTACCTTTTGTCCTCTGCTTTCTGCCTTTCTCGATCGCCCGTAAAGTACTGCATCTATAAATAGAATTTATGACACAGCACCGCACAGTTCTAATTGTTGATTGTTGTGCGCCAGAGCGAGAAATTTATCGAGAGTATCTTTTAGCAGAGCAAGAAGTTGAGTATAAAATTATAGAGGCGGAATCGGGACAAAGTGGTTTATTGCTGTGTCAATCGCGATCGGTTGATGGAATTTTATTGGAATATCAACTGCCAGATTTAGATGGTTTGGCATTTCTAACTAGGCTGAGACAGCAAGCAGGTGAAGATTGCCCTCCCGTAGTCATGGTAACAGGTTATGGGAGTGAGGCGATCGCAGTCAAAGCACTGAAAAATGGTGCAGTAGATTATCTCGTGAAAGGGCAAGCCACAGCGGATGAATTGCGGCAAGCAGTAGGTAGTGCGATCGCCAATACTCAACTACGACAAAAACTGCAAGCTAGCGAACAACGGTTCCAAACATCTGTAGAAAATTTACTCGACTGTTTTGGCATTTATTCAAGTATTCGCGATGAATCTGGACGCATCGTAGACTTTCAAGTTGAATACGTCAATGCAGCGGCTTGCGAACAGAATTGCATGTCCCAGGAACAGCAAATTGGGAGAAGACTTTGCGAGTTATTCCCCGCTCACAAGGACAGTGGTTTGTTTGAGGAATATTGCCAAGTCGTAGAAACAGGCAAACCGCTGATTAAAGAATCTCTCGACTATACAGATGTTTATGGCGAGCGCTGCTTAACCAGAGCTTTCGATATTCGGATTAGTAAATTAAATGATGGGTTTGTTGCAGCTTGGCGAGATGTCACGGCACGCAAACAAGCGGAAATTGAGCGAGAACAAATATTAGCTCAAGAAAAACAAGTGCGTGAGGCAGCGGAAAGAAATAAACAGCAATACCGTTTGTTAGCGGCAAAACTGCGAGAGAGCGATCGCCGTTTTCGCGCCATCTTCAATTCCACATTTCAGATGATTGGATCGCTCTCCCCTGAAGGAATTTTACTCGAAGTGAATCAAACTGCCCTAGATTTTGCGGGAGTGGCAAAAGAAGAAGTTATCGATCGCCCGTTTTGGGAAACCAAATGGTGGACGATTTCACCCGAAATTCAAGCACGGTTACGAGAAGCGATCGAGCAAGCGGCGGCGGGGGAATTTGTTCGATATGAAGTGGATGTGTTGAGTGCAGGTGACAGGATAGCAACGATTGATTTTTCCCTCAAACCAGTGTTTGATGAAACCGGACAAGTCGTGCTGCTTATTCCTGAAGGGCGAGATATTAGCGATAAGAAACAAGCTGAAGCAACCCTACGAGATGTTTACGCTCAACTAGAGCAACGCGCAGCCGCATTAACACAGAGCAATCAGAATTTGCAGGTGGCGTTAGAGGAACTCCAAATTTCTCAAGAGGAACTTAACCAACAAAACGAAGAACTGAGCCAAGCTCGTAATTTGAGCGAACTACAAAGCCAGCGGTATCAAGATTTATTCAATTTTGCCCCAGATGGATATTTAGTTACCAATTGCCAAGGCATAATTCAAGAAGCCAACAGAGCTATAACAAGCTTGCTAGCGATCGATCGACAACAGTTAATTGGCAAACCTTTAAACGCCTTTGTCGCTCCGCAAGAAATGCAGGTTTTTTGGAGACAGTTAAATCGATTTGCAGCAAAGGCGAATCATTCTACATCCGCGCAGCTAATTCAAACTTGGGAATTGAACTTAAAACCCTTCCGAGGCAAGCCTTTTCCTGCGGAAGTTTCGCTAGCGGCGATCGGCAACGGTCAAGAAGATTTAGTCGGTTGGCGTTGGTTGATTCGAGATATTACACAACGCAAACAAGCCGAAGCAGCTTTGCGTCAAAGCGAAGCTCTCTTCCGAGGCGTGTTTGAATCCGATCTGATCGGCATTCTCTTTTGGAACACCGAAGGGCAGATTATCGATGCCAACGAGACCTTTTGTCGCATGACTGGTTATTCGCGACAAGAAATGCAAGCTGGACAAGTTCACTATAAGAATATTACACCGTCGGAATACCACGCAACTGACGCTCAAAAGTTAGAGACTATACAAATTACAGGTCAATACGCCCCATTTGAGAAAGAATACATTTGCAAAGATGGCAGTCGCATTCCAATTTTACTCGGTTGTGCTTTTTTGCCAGGGTATAGCGATCGCGGTGTTGCCTTTGTATTAGACATTAGCGAGAAAAAGCAGTGGGAACGAGAACGGGAAGCACTTTTAGCCAAAGAACAGCTAGCCCGCCAGGAAGCAGAACGAGCCGATCGCAGTAAAGATGAATTTTTGGCGATGGTTTCCCATGAATTGCGATCGCCTCTTAATTCCATTCTCGGCTGGGCAAAACTGCTGCGTACCCGCAAATACGATCCTCAAGTAGCTGCCCGTGCTTTAGAAACGATCGAGCGCAACGCTCAAGCACAATCCCAACTGCTCGAAGACTTGCTAGATGTCTCGCGCATGATTCGGGGCAACCTCCGCCTCACCCTTGCCCCTGTTAATCTCTTGAATGTAGTCGAATCAACTGTAACGAGCTTGAAACTAGCAGCCCAAGCCAAAAACATCGATTTACAATTCCGAATTCCGAATTCCGAATTCCGAATTCTGACTTCTCCCTTCATGGTTTCTGGCGATCTCCATCGTCTCCAGCAAATTATCACCAACCTGCTGACCAATGCAATTAAATTTACTCCTAACGGCGGACGAGTTGAGATTTCGCTCAAACGAGTCGAACAGGGAGCAGGGAGCAGGGAGAAGGGGGACAAGGGGGACAAGGGGGACAAGGGGGACAAGGGGGAAGTTCTAGCCACTAGCCGCCAGCCACTAGCCACTCACACTACTCCCGACTCCCCAAAATTTGCTCAAATCCAAGTTACCGATACAGGTCAAGGTATCAGCCCTGAATTTCTACCTTATATTTTCGAGCGTTTTCGGCAAGCAGATGATGTGACAACGCGCTCGAAAGATGGCTTAGGATTAGGGTTGGCGATCGCCCGTCATTTAGTTGAATTGCACGGGGGAACGATCGCGGCTGCAAGTTTAGGAGAAGGGCAGGGGGCGACTTTTACTGTCACGTTACCTTTACGGGAAACCAGACAGGGGGATGGGGAAGACAAGAAGGACAAGGAAGACAAGGGAGATTTGCCCCTCCAAGGTATCCGAATACTTGTGGTTGACGATGATGCAGATGCGCGGGAATTTTTGCATTTTGCTTTGACCCTAGAGGAGGCGGAAGTCAAGGTAGCGAGATCGGCTAAAGAAGCACTAGAAGTCTTGAAGCAATTTCAACCAAATGTAATTGTCAGCGATATTGGAATGCCAGAAGAGGATGGCTACTCTCTGCTACGTCAGGTGCGATCGCAAACAGCAGCCAGAGGAGCCGAACCAATTCCCGCGATCGCTCTGACTGCTTTTGCTAGAGAGTCAGACCGTCAAAGCGCGATCGCGGCTGGTTTTCAGCGTCATCTCGCTAAACCTGTGGTCGTAGCAGAGTTAGTCGCCGCGATCGCCGATCTCATTCAAAGTCCGCTCTAGTTCAAAGTCGATAATTCTCAGCCAAAATAATATTTAATTTGATGAAATTTAGCTCTTTTCCTCTGAATATATACGACTGCAAAGACCTTTTGTTTCGGCGATCGTTGAAAGTAATTATCGATTGCGTGCGTGACATTTGTAGGGGCGCACAGCTGTGCGCCCCTACAGATCGTCTGTTTTACGCAATTGAAACCCACTATGAAAGCACAAACTGAAAATTAGCGGCGCGTTCGTAACAACTTTTAATAACTATTGAAAATTTATAATTGCTTTTAATCTCAGAAAAAGTAGCATTTTTAACTATTTCTGTAGATGGATGTTTGCCTTTTTTCTAGTAGCTAAATTGAGGAAATAGTGGGTCTTTTGCAGATAACTAACATTTTATTTCGAGCGGGATAAAATCGAACAAAAGAGACCTGGCAGAAACATCATATTTTATCTGCTAGTCAAAAAAAAAGCTGCGAAAGCTCATGCATAGATAGATTCAACCGTAGATGTTTGCGGTTGAATTTCCAATGGAAGAATCAGTGACAACTTAGAAAAAAATCAATTTCTCTCAAGTTATAGCTGTTTTCGCTCCTCATAACACAGTTACGAGCAGTTTTTGAAATGCTTGCTCGTATCATTGTTATGCATGAATTACAAATGACAAATAAAAAACTTTTGAGTGTGGTGAAAAATGCAAAGATTTACAAAATATATCTTCTTATTGACACTTAGCATCTTAATAGCTCCGTTTGCAGGTATCAATTTATTAGCAGCGCAAACAAATATATCAACGTCAGATCGGGCGATCGCCTCCGAGCTTAATTCGATTGAAGAAACTAAAGTACAAAGTCTAGCAGAAAACTCGCTAGCCCAAGTTACATCTGTCTCGCAATTATCAGACGTGCAACCCACTGATTGGGCGTTTCAGGCATTGCAATCTTTAGTAGAAAGATATGGAGTCATTGCGGGTTATCCCGACGGCACTTTTCGCGGTAATCGGGCAATGACTCGCTATGAATTTGCAGCTGGATTGAATGCAGCTTTAGACAGAATTAACGAATTAATTGCCACAGGTAGCGCCGACACTGTTAGTAAAGACGATTTAGCAACAATACAAAGATTACAGCAAGAATTTGCTCCCGAACTTGCAACTCTTCGCGGTCGGGTTGACACGTTAGAAGCAACGACGGCAGAACTAGAAGCCAACCAGTTTTCGACGACAACTAAGTTGGAAGGAGAAGTTATCTTTGCCCTCATTAGTTTGATTGAGGGTGACAATGCTGCTGGCGAACCAGTAGATACTAACCCAACTGCGAGTTACAGGGTGCGCCTCAATTTACAAACTAGTTTTACGGGCGAAGATCAACTCACAACACGTTTGCAAATGGGTAACGTCGTCCCTCTAGGCGGGACAAATAGCGGTGAAACACTGACAAACGAAGGGCGGATCGAATTTGATGGCGATACAGGCGGAGATGCCCAACTGGGGTTACTGCGCTATCGTTTTCCGGTGGGCGATCGCACCAACATTTACTTAGCGGCGGCGGGTAATGGTTTTGTCGATCTCGATGCTTCCTACCAGTTGACTCCCTTCTTAGATGGCAATGCCGTATCATTGTTCGGTTTGCGCAACCCAATCTATAACTACAGTGCTGGTACTGGTATAGGAATCAGGCATTTCTTTAATGACCAAATCGAACTAAATTTGGGCTATCTAGTTCCTACCAATAACGCTAGTAACCCCTTCCCACAGAACGGTCTGTTCGACGGTACGTATGCTGGATTAGCTCAGATCATCTTCAATCTCAGTGACAACTCTAGGTTCGGTCTGTCTTATATCAACTCCTACTCCCCCACTGGAGGCGACGATCCTGATGTAGAGCCAAATACCGAATTAACGCCTTTTGGTACGAGTACTGGTAGTAACCTATCGAATAGCAGCTTTGGTAGACCCGTCAGCGTCAATGCCTACGGTTTTTCGGGTACGTTTAGGCTTAGTCCGGGTCTAGCTATTAGCGGTTGGGTGGGACATGCCAACCATCGTTATATTGGTAGGGGAGATGGGAGTATGTGGACTTGGGCAGCTAGCTTGAACTTTCCTGACTTAGGCAAAGAAGGTAGCGTAGGCGGTATTATAGTCGGCATGGAACCGAGACTAACAGAACTTGACAGCAATCTCGGTAGCCCCGATCGCGATACCTCTTTGCATCTGGAGGCGTTTTACAAGTATGCACTCACAGATAACATCCAAGTGACTCCGGCAATTATTTGGTTAACTGCACCAGACCACAATGCCGATAATGACGACATCATCATCGGTGCAATTAGAACTGTGTTTCGGTTCTAGGACTAAATCTGGGTAGGATTGCGTCCTACCCCCTTACATGACTCATCTACCCAATTTGGCAAATTCGTGACGGGCAATCGTGGCGGAACTCGATCTTCTGGTTTGTAACTTGAGCGTACAGGTGATTGTACTGGCACTTGAGTCGGTTGCGCTCTGCCATTGCCATGCCCGTTTCCATTGCCGTTACCATTTTGATATGGTGCTGCCTGCATAGGCGAAACAACACCGTTACTAGCTGAGCTTATCTGTAGCTTTGTCGGTGTTTTTGAAGCTTTCAACTCCTCGTCTGGATTAAAGTTTAGCCCTAAAGCCGCTACAATTTGGTCGGGGTCGCTATTTAACTGGGCGACAAAAGGCAGCACCTCAATTAATTTTGGCTCTAAGTTGGTTACGACTGCCAAAATGAAACTAGAACAAGGGCGACGCTTGCCATCAAACGTTCCCCAAATCCGAATTTTAGTCAACCAAGGGCGGTTCTGCTGATAGTAAATCAGCCATTTGACCTTAAGAGCGTGGCGTAGTTGCTGAATGTTCACGACCTACCTCAATCGCAGTTCAAACAACAAAACAGCATGGCTAAGTCTTGCACCTAAGTCAAGATGCGATCGCACTTTTCTAATTGTTTCATTTCATTATCTCACCCTTATTCCCTCTTCTGCCTTTGGTGGTCATTTGTCATTAGCAAACAGGATGTAGGATGTAGGGTGTGGGGTGTGGCGAGTTAATTGCGACTTGCGAGTTGCAACTTGAATTGTCTCCTAACTCCTCAGTTTTGACTTTTGACTTTTGACTTTTGACTTCAAAAAAAAGACCAGCTTCCCATAGCTAGTCCAGTCAACTTATATTACGTTGTCGGCTACGATATTGAGGAATACCAAAACTGTGCGTTCCCATCGCTACAGCGGGCAAAAGCTTTTCCTCCCAACTGATATTGTAACGAGAAACACAGACTTTTTTAACAAAATTCACAAATTCTTGACTTAACTGAGCCAGAAGGTAGATGTTGCAAGGCAATAATTTGAAGTAATCATTAAGTTCGATCGCCATGCCTTGAGTGGAGAGGAGTAAATTTTTACTTCTGCGAGGGGCATCAGACTTCAACATCCGTGCGTGTAACTAGTTCGATTGTTGCAGATATTGCTCTGCTTGCAAAGGTTGCCCCCAAATCACCTGCTCTTGTTTGTAAATGGCAATTCCTGGCTTTGCTCCTTTTGGCTTGTAAACATACTTCGGCTCTGTATATATCACTGGTACGCGATCGCTTTGACGGGCGCGGCTGTAGTAGGCAGCAAAGTCAGCTGCAAACTGTAAATCTACTTCCTCTGGTTCAGCCCCAGGTGTAACCCGCATCAAAACGTGACTGCCAGGAATTTCTTGAGCATGAAACCACAGATCGTAATCTCCGGCAACGCGAAAAGTCAATTGGTCGTTTTGGCGGTTGTTGCGTCCGACGAGTAGTTCAAAGCCACTGGGGGTAGAATAGCGATGAAAATTAACGCTGGAATCTTCATTCGCATTTCGCCGTCCGTAATCTGGTGCTTTGAGATATTTCTGTTGGATCAACTCCTCGCGAATTTCTTTGAGAGCTTCCAAGTCTTCTGTAGATTGATACTTATCGACTTGAGCAACTGCGGCTTCGACTTGCTCTAGATAATCGCGTTCCTGTTCTACCTCGGCTAGTAGCGGTTCTACCGCACCTCTTGCCCGTTTGAGTTTACCCGCTTGCTTGTATAAACTTTGGGCATTCTGAATCGCATTTTTTTCGGGATTGAGGGCGATCGCTATTGGTTCTCCCGTTTCAAAGTCTGCTAGCGTAATTGACTTCATCCCTGGTAGCCATTCTTGGAGGTGAGCCATCAACAAGTCTGCCTGTTGGCGATAGCTATCGGCGCGATCGGATTGCTGCAAACGTGCTTTAAAGCTATCGATCTTTTGCTGTAATTTTGCCAATAAGCTCTGAATTTTTTGACTTAACTGATATTGGAGTTGGCTAAATTCCTGTCTATTGAGTTGATTTGTATAATATTGGTTAAGTAACTCTTGAACGCTTGCTACAGGCTGAATCGCATTCCATTTTAAAACCGTGTATCCCGTTGCCGTCCAACCAGGAGAAAATTGGGCTGTTGCTAATGTTTGCAGCCACGCCTGCCAGTAATGAAATAGCTGCTGCCAATCTTCTGCTGTCAAGCTATCTGTTGATTGCTCTGGATCTAAATCAGCTGCTTGCGCGATCGCCTCTATTAAAGTAGGACTGATACCGCGATAGCTTTTGAGCAAACAGCGTTTTAAAGCCGACGGTACGAGGCTTACCCGTTCTTGCCAGCGCGAAAACGGCTCATCTAAAGCTGGAGCTGTCCCCGTCAGTGCGGGTGGTAATTCGTAACTTTGCCCAGTCTGAATTGGACGCACGCTCGATTTCTGGGGGCTGACTTGATGTGCGGCTGTAGTAATCTCGTTTGCAGTATTTGTCAGGACGACATTACTATATTTGCCCATAATTTCCACGTATACGTGCCAAAGTACGGGTTCCCCTGGACGACGGGCAAACTGTAAATCGACAACTCGTTCCCAAGGGACGACGGGACGACAAGAAATGAGAGCTAAACCATTAAGTTGGTGCAGTAATTGTTGGCTAAAAGTAAAAGTATCTGGTTGTCGTGGTGGTGGAGTACCGATGCAAATGTGGGCTGCTTGAGGATGCCAAGATATTTCTAGCCATCCACGCCGATCGAGTGTCCGTAGCGCTAGCAAAATCGTGTAGCGATCGCGTTGATAAACCTGCTCCAAACGAGCTGGAATCCAATCTTTACTCAACTCGCTACAAGCAGCAGTAAGTGTCGTGAAGTCAACTGGTTGCAATTGAGGGATCTAGGGGTAAGGGATGAACTTAGAAGTCAAAAGTCAAAAGTCAGAAGTCAAAAATTGTAGGGGCGGGTTCACCAGAAATACTGGTCAGAGTCAAAGACTATTGGTAAACTCGCCCGTACAGGTGTCAGAAGTCAGATTACTGATAACTGACAACTGATAACTAATAACTAATTTTTCTTTTCTCTGTCTTTTGAAGGATATCTAAAGATAGATATTGGATAAAAATGCGCTCGAACTAAATAAAAAGCCTGGTTTTTGGGTGATTTTAGCCTTGTAACTCCAAATTTTTATAGATACCATGAAAAGTAGATATTTATTTGCCTCTCGCGCCGCATTTTTTGCGTTAATTTATCATGGACATTCAGTTAATCAACATCGGTTTTGGCAACATTGTATCTGCTAACCGAGTCGTTGCCATTGTCAGTCCAGAATCCGCACCTATCAAGCGTATCATTACTGACGCACGGGATCGAGGACAGCTAATCGATGCGACCTACGGTCGGCGGACGCGGGCTGTGATCGTAACTGATTCCAGCCATGTGATTCTCTCAGCAATCCAACCGGAAACAGTGGCGAATCGATTTGTGATCGGTCGCGACCATCATGGAGACAATTGAGCTGGAGAAGCAGTAGTATGTGAAATAAACCATTTCGTTTTTTTCACTACAAAATTGGGAACGCGGATGACGACAGGTTTGCCTACTCAAATTTCTCCTACCGTAATTCCAGGCTCGAAGGCTGGTCGGTTGATTGTACTCACAGGTCCTAGTGGCGTAGGCAAAGGTACGCTCATGCAATTGCTTTTGCAGCGTCACCCCCAGCTTTACCTGTCAATTTCAGTCACGACGCGCAGCCCTCGCCCTGGAGAAATTCACGGCAAACATTATTACTTCGCGAGCCGTGAAGAATTTCGACAAATGGTCGATCGCGGCGAATTACTAGAATGGGCTGAATTTGCAGGTAACTGCTACGGGACTCCTCGTCAACCAGTGGCAGAAAAGATCGGCGAGGGAAAAACTGCCATCTTAGAAATTGAATTAGAAGGAGCAAGACAAATCCGCGCTTCTTTTCCTGAAGTGCTACGCATTTTTATCTTACCACCTTCAATGGAAGAACTAGAGCAACGCTTGCGCAGTCGCGGTCAAGATTCAGAAGAGGCGATCGCTCGTCGTCTGCGCCGCGCTCAAGCCGAAATTAATGCTGCTGGTGAATTCGATTACAAAGTCATCAACGATAATCGGGAAGCGGCACTGCAAGAAATAGAAGCTATTTTATTTCCCGATTCTAGGCAAGATTAACAAATTAAATTGGTAATGAGTAACAGGTAATTGACAAACAGCAACTACCTATTACCTATTACCAAACTACGTTATGAAAATAGCCCACCAAAAACGTTCTTGATGATAGCTATATTTGTTAGCACGAAGTAGGCAAACACCGCGCCACCAACGCCTCCAATCAAGAAGCCACTAATATAGTTGTTCCAGCTTTCTGGTGATTTGAAAGTAGAAGGAACTTGACCACCAGTGGTAGTAGTAGCAACAGGTTGAGGTGGATTGCTAGCAGAATACAAAGCCATAGTAGCAGTCATGATTGCCACCATACCTAAAGTACTGATCAATCCAGCAATGTTGGCAACATCTGTATCGCGTAACGGACCTAGCTTAGTAAAGGGTCCGAGTACCCAATAGCCATGTGCCATCCCAACTTCCAAACCTCGCCGCATGTCGGTAATACCTGGGCGATAGGCGGGTAAGTTATTAATAAACCACTTCACCAAGCCGGAAGAATTTACTGGTGTTTCTAAGTTACTATTCTGAGGATCGCGCCCAGCAGGAAAGACAACTTCTTGATTTCTAGGATCGCCGGGTCTATTTTTAGATGCATCTATTGCTTGCGCCATATTCTCCGTATGATATCAATAAGGTCGTGGCATCATTTTAGGTGAATAATTGTAGCCAAATATCAATTTAGACAGAGAAGTTAAAAAAAATTAATTTAGCGATCGCCGCTTTATAGCAAGCAGCAAACACGCGAGTTCTCACTCTGTTTGCGTGGCGCAAAACTATTTCTTTTTGCGTTGTGCAAAACTACTTCTTTTTGCGTTGTGCAAAACTATTTTTTCTATGTAAAATCTACCAATCGCGCGATCGCTTATGCTGTCATTCCAATTTTAATACTCAATATTGAGACTTATAATATTGGGCTATCTCTAGATCTTATTATGTGTAGCGCTACATGCTTAAATTTCAGACTCTAGCTAGATGTGAGAAACTAATTAGTTTTAGCTCACGGCATTGGGTGAAAAAGTAAGTCAGGAAAAAAGTAGTTAAAAATTGCCCAAGTCGTGAAAGCCACAGATACAGCAACCACAGCCAGCACTGGAGCTAAGGAAAGATACCTCTGAAGATAGTGTTTTTGTTCGTTCTCGTTCTGTTTTTGCATGAATTTTGGTCTCCCGACCAGTGTAATGATTTGCTAAAGCATGAAACGCGCTATGCACTTAATTGATAGTAATTTGCGAGTTTCAAACCGCCATCATCCGCTTGGTCGATCGACCGTCAGGCTGTTAAGAACCAGAGGGTAGAGAACAGAACGAAAAAAGAGTAGCAACGATCGCAATTCTCTCCGATCTATCCCCTCACCTCTAGCTCAAACACCCCTACTTATGGCAAGGGATGGAAGAGAAGATCGGGGAAGAAGTAGTTAAACACAATTAACCACACAGCTGTTTCAGCCAGCCATGCAAATAGCAAAACTGGTGCGAGAGAAAGATATTGCAGAAAATATTTTTGTTGCATTTGTAGCTCTCCCAAGTATTTCAAACAAAGTAACGTTCAATTAGCGCGGAGAAATGGGGATTTCTTCGTCTTTAGCAGTGAGTTCGCCTGAGAGCAACTCTTTCACGGCGGCTAGGGGCCAAGCAAACGCTGACACCATGCTCTGAAATGCTAAGGGAACATCAATGATGACTTCTTTGATTTCGGTTTCACTAGCATACTTTTTCTTGGTGGCTTGCAGATAGGCACGCCCCGCCCAGCCGATCTGACCGGCAATGTAGAGAAACATAATGCTAGGAATTAAAAAATCGCCAGCGCGATCGAGACGACCATCAACAACCAGGTGGGGTAGACCTTCAGGACCACACATTGCTTGAGCGTACCGCTCAAACCGCTTTTCACCCGATTGCGGATCGGCAGTTGTATTGCGGGCTGCTTGTGCCCGTTGAACAAATGCAGGAGAGTCACTGCAACGTACTAAATTAACTTGCTGTGCTTGAGCTGGTGGAGCAAATGTAAACCACAGTCCACCAATAACTAAGATCAGCGCAAACAATCGACGCATGGAATTGTTTCCTTTTGTTACAAAACAAAAAGTTTATTTTACAAAATGAATCAGTTTGTACAGTATGTTTGCACGCACTTGGAAGCAATCATACTCTCGCGCGCGATCCTAGTAAAGTTAGAGCAAATCAAAGTTTAAGCTACTTAATATAGGGAGTAGGGAGCAGTTATCAGTTATCAGTAACCAGTTGTCAGGGAGACAAGGGGGGCAAGGGGGAACTCGGGGCCCCCGCGACCGGAGGGAGTGGGGATTAGGGGGCGAAGGGGGACAAGGGGGACAAGGTTGCTGAGGGAGCAAGACAAGTCGCAGGTCGCAAGTCGCAAGTCGCAATTAATTCACCATACCCCACACCCTACACCCCACACCCTACACCCCACACCCTACACCCTACACCCCACACATCCCACACCCCACACATCCCACACCCCACACCCCACACCCCACACCCCACACCCCACACCCCACACCCCTCCGACAATGGCTACGATTTTAGCGATAGAAACAAGTTGTGATGAAACTGCGGTGGCGATTGTTAAGAATCGTCAAGTTTGTAGCAGTGTTGTTAACTCCCAGATCTTAGTACATAGTCAGTATGGGGGAGTTGTACCAGAGGTTGCTTCGCGCCAGCATTTAGAAATTATCAATCAGGCGATCGCCCTAGCTCTAGAGCAAGCTGAAATGAACTGGCAAGATCTGGATGGGATTGCGGCGACTTGCGCGCCTGGCTTGGTTGGTGCTTTGATGGTGGGCATCACGGCAGCAAAAACTTTAGCATTAATCCATCAAAAGCCTTTTTTGGGCGTACATCACCTAGAAGGGCATATTTACGCTAACTACTTGAGCGAACCAAGTTTGCAACCGCCTTTTTTGTGCTTGTTAGTTTCTGGCGGACACACTAGCTCGATCTACGTTAAAGATTGCGGCGTGTACGAGACATTAGGTGAAACCCGCGATGATGCGGCTGGAGAAGCCTTTGATAAAGTTGCACGGCTCTTGCAATTGGGATATCCTGGCGGTCCCATCATTGATAAATTGGCTCAGACAGGTAATGCTCAAGCTTTTTCCTTGCCAGAGGGAAATATTTCTCGATCGCAGGGTGGTTATCATCCCTATGATTCGAGTTTTAGCGGCTTGAAAACAGCAGTACTGCGATTGGTAAGACAGTTAGAGCAGAATGGTGCTGTACCAGTGGCAGATGTAGCGGCAAGTTTTCAGGAAACAGTAGCGCGATCGCTAACTAAACGGGCGATCGCTTGCGCTCGTGACTATGGCTTAGAAACTATCGCTGTAGGTGGTGGAGTTGCAGCCAACAGCAGCCTCAGAAAACACCTGCAAGTAGCAGCAGCCAGTCATAATCTGCGCGTGTTATTTCCGCCTTTAAAGCTCTGTACTGATAACGCTGCCATGATTGGTTGTGCTGCTGCCGACCATCTTAACCGAGGGCATACCTCACCCTTAACTTTGGGCGTGCAGTCGCGTTTATCACTTAGAGATGTGATGCAACTGTATTCAGTTAACAATTGACAGTTATCAGTTATCAAGAGACAAAGTTGTAGGGGCGGGTTGATTCCCAGATGTCTGTTAATCCAGGCGCAATCTGGTAGTCAAACCCGCTTTTACAGTAGTTAAGCGTAATAACCAATTACCCATTACCTATTACCCATTACCCATTACCCATTACCCATTACCATTCTTTCCATTCTCCGTATTTCCACGTTAAGTCTTTACTATTTTTGTAATTTGAATAAAGTTTTCATAAATATACCTGGAGATGGTTAGACATCCTCAGTGAATTCCAGTATGGTTTTATACATGTAAGGTTTATTAGTAATATTTATATGTCTCTAGATGTGCAAGAAATTAAGAGTGCAATTAGAATTCACGACTATATTTCACAATTAGAAAAGCTAACAAAATTAACTCTAAAAAACTCAGATATTATGCTGGGTGCGCCGAAAACTAAACTTGTTTTTGACTTACCGACTCACAATAAACCTTGCTACGAGTATGTCGAGCAACTGTATCAAGAAATTGGCGATCGCGATTTGCTGATGCAAGCTCTAAGAACGGGCTGGCATTATATCAGTTCTAACGGTACAACAATTCCCGTATCGAAAGAAAAGTATTTTCAGCAATTAAACTCCTCTCAAGCATTTCGCGTTGCCAAACAGAGAGGCTATCAAGTTCCAGAGAAATTTTTAACTACTAAACAGTTTTGCTACGGGCAGTATGAAGCTTATTCTGCTATGCATGAAATTATGCATGGTAAGGCATTAGGAATTTGGTCTAACAAAGCTAATTTCTCTAATTTTATGTATAACTATGCCAAGTTTTATAAAGCAATTAAACTAATTGCTCCTCAATTTATCGTACCGAGTTCTAGCTATCAATCTTCTATTCCATATATTTTAGACCAACTGTGGGTGGCGAGTCATAACAGCAACCAAGTTAGATTATTAGGCTTAGAAGTTGCTGGCGAACAACATTTTCTGAATGGAGGACACAGCAAAACTTTAGGGAATGAAAAGTATCTAGAAAAACTAGGTTTTGAGATGTATCATGTCGCCAGTTGGTGGTGTCGGGTAGATCCATATCGCGTTATTTGTGAATTTTTAAAAGAGTCGGGAATTTTTCCTGAAGCACAACAATATTTAATTGGTGCAGAACTAGATACGATTGATAAATACGTCTGCGGTATTTGCCACCGTCCGATGGTAAGACTAGGTTGGGATTGGATTCAACAGTGTCAAATTGGCGATCGCACGGTTTACGCTCACAAACACTGTGTCGCGCACAAAGTTGCTGACAAGCTTTCAACTAGAGGAAGATTAGACGTGCAATCGCAAAGATGCTAGCACCCAAAACTGCACTTATCGGCACCGTAATAATCCAAGCTGCGGCAATTCCTCGCACAGTTTGGAACTGAATTGTTTTCCAATTTCTGACTAAACCAACTCCCACGACACCACCAACTAGAGCATGGGATGTAGAAACGGGTAAACCCAGGCGCGAAGCCAGTAAAATTGTTGTTGCCGTAGCTAATTCAGCACAGAAGCCGCCACTGGGTTGTAAGGGAATAATTCCCTCGCCGATGGTGGCGATAACTTTTTTACCCCAAACAGCTAAACCTGCAACAATACCAGCACCGCCAAGTACGAGAATCCATAACGGAATCGCGATGCCATCTACAGGGACACTAGCAGTACGAATAATATAAGAGATTGCTGCCAAAGGTGCGATCGCATTCCCGACATCGTTAGAACCGTGTGCGAAAGCGACGAAACAAGCACTCAATAATTGGAAGCGTGCCAGTTGTTTTTCGACAAGGGAGTCGGGAGTCGGAACTACTTTTGACCCTTCACTTTGTTCGAGGGCAAGCTTTTGACTTTGAACTTTTGACTTTGCTAGTTGTCTCCAACCATAGATGCTCAGACATACAGACGCGATCGCTCCTAGCCCTAAAGGTAAATCGCGGGGTGGAAGTTGTAAACCCCAATGTTGAGTTAGCAAAGTATATATTGGATGACTGACAGTAGGTAGGACGATAACACCAAAAATACCGATCGACGCCACACTTAACCAAGGAATCCACTCGTCTAGCTGTTTGAGAGGATCGGGTTGAGTCAAAATCCAGCGTCTTACCTGACTGTAAAATGCAGAGGCGATCGCACCGCTGACTATCGGCGTAATCACCCAGGCAAAAGTGATTTTACCGATTGATGCCCAGTCTATTGCTTCCCATCCGATCGCGCAAGCACTAAAACCCGCGATCGCTCCTACAATTGCATGAGAAGAGGACACGGGTAAGCCCTGTGATGTCGCGATTTGCAACCACGCTCCCCCAGCTAGTAGAACTGATATCATGCCTACTAACAATACTTCTGGCTGAGAAATGAATAGGGCAGGATTGAAAATTTTGGTTGCTAGAGTTTCTGAAACTTCATGTCCAAACAGCACCGCACCTGTAAATTCTAGAGTCCCTGCAATGACTAATGCTTGACGCAAAGTCACAGCTTTAGACCCGACAGAGGTTCCCATCGCATTAGCAACATCATTTGCGCCTAAGTTCCAAGCAACGTAGAAGGATAGGAGCGCAACTAAAAAAAGAATCATGCTTATTCGCTCTCAACACAGCCATCATACCCTCCCAGGAAAATTCCGGGTACAATGATAGATTGTGCAAGATACCCAAACGCGAAGATCTGGAGATCCTTATGTCCCGTAAATGTATGCTCACAGGCAGAAAGGCAAACAATGGTTATGCCATTTCCCACTCTCACCGCCGGACTAAAAAAGTGCAAGAAGCCAACTTGCAGTGGAAACGGGTTTGGTGGGAAGAAGGTAATCGCTGGGTGAGACTGAAGCTTTCGACTAAAGCAATCAAAACCCTCAACATCAAAGGCTTGTCAACAATGGCAAAAGAAGCCGGAATCAACCTCAACCATTATTAAGATTTGATGGTATTTTCTATTGACCATACTAAGTTTAATGGTTAATTTTCTGGAGCCGTAAAATTTTGCGGCTCTACAAAGTAGAATTATTTGCAGTCTCTTTTCGCCTTCCTCTTCATAGGCTGAATTTATCTCAGCTAGGCGTTACTTTGTTCGCAGCCAATACCTGCTTGAGCCATTAATTCTCTATCTTCTCTAGGAAATTCTCGCTTCCTTCCTCATAACTTCCTCAAGTTATTTGTTTATAACCGTAACTGTAGGGCAACGATCCCCCGTAGTTCTTTACGAGCAAGGGAGTCAGTAAACAATGACTCGTTTAAAACTAGCAACAGTTTGGTTAGGTGGCTGTTCGGGCTGTCACATGTCATTTCTTGACTTAGATGAATGGCTGATCGACCTAGCAGCTGGGGCAGATTTAGTTTACAGTCCCTTTATGGATACCAAAGAATATCCAGAAGGGGTGGATGTGGTATTGGTAGAAGGAGCGATCGCTAATGAAGATCACTTGCAAACGATTAAAACAGTAAGAGAGCGATCGCAACTCCTGATCTCATTTGGTGATTGTGCTGTAACTGGTAACGTGACAGCTTTACGCAATCCATTAGGGAGTGCCGAACCAGTTTTGCAACGCTGTTACATTGAAACCGCAGATGTGCGCGGACAGATTCCCCAAGAACCGGGTATTGTCCCGCCTTTATTAGATCGAGTCACGCCAGTACATACAGTCGTACCTGTCGATATTTACTTACCTGGTTGTCCGCCTCCAGCGGCGCGGATTCGAGCCGTACTGGAATCGCTGCTGCGTGGAGAAAAACCGCAGTTAGAAGGGCGCGAGTTTATCAAGTTTGGTTAGAAGCTGAGATCTCGATCCCCCTAGCCCCCTTAAAAAGGGAGGAACTGGTAGCCTCCTTACCTCCCTAATTTCCCTGAAAAAGTGAGAAATTCAAAGCCCCCTTTCTAAAGGGGTTGGGGATCGAGTCTCTACAAAAAAATCATCGCGAAAAGAGCAGTATTCTATGTCCCAGCGAATTGTTATCGATCCAGTCACGCGCCTTGAAGGTCACGCTAAAATTACCATCTACTTAGATGATGCCGGACAAGTGACCGATGCTCGGTTCCACGTCACAGAATTTCGCGGCTTTGAGAAATTCTGTGAAGGTCGTCCTTTGTGGGAAATGCCAGGAATTACGGCGCGGATTTGTGGAATTTGCCCAGTGAGTCACTTGCTAGCTTCTGCTAAAGCAGGCGATCGCATTCTTTCTGTCACTATTCCCGCTGCTGCTACTAAATTGCGTCGGTTGATGAATTTAGGGCAAATTATCCAATCCCATGCTTTGAGTTTTTTCCATCTCAGCGCCCCAGATTTACTATTAGGCATGGATAGCGATCCTCAAAAGCGCAACGTTTTTGGGTTAATTGCCGCTCAACCAGAATTAGCCAGAGGTGGAATTCGACTGCGGCAATTCGGACAAGAAATTATTGAAATATTAGGGGGGCGCAAGATTCATCCATCGTGGGCAATTCCAGGTGGCGTGAGGGAACCATTATCTCAAGCAGGACGCACGCAGATTCAAAGCCGCATTCCAGAAGCTAAAACCACAATATTAGATGCGCTAGACAAGTTTAAGCGCTTGCTTCAGGACTATGAAAGGGAAGCTCAAACTTTTGGTAATTTTCCCAGTTTATTTATGGGTTTGGTCACATCTGATGGTTTGTGGGAAAACTACGACGGATATATTCGGTTTATCGATAGCGCTGGCAACATTATTGCAGACAAACTCGATCCGACTCGCTATCAAGAATTTATTGGTGAGGCAGTTGAATCTTATACTTATCTCAAGTTCCCCTATTATCGCCCTTTAGGATATCCCGACCAAAAAGATCGCTGTCGTTTAGATAGTGGCATTTATCGAGTTGGACCTTTAGCACGATTAAATATTTGTACTCATATTGGCACTGCGATCGCCGATCGAGAATTAAGCGAATTTCGCGATCGCGGTGGTGGTACTGTACTCTCATCCTTTTTTTACCACTACGCCCGACTGATTGAAATTTTGGCATCAATCGAGCAAATTGAATTGTTGCTTGACGATCCACAGGTGTTATCTACTAAAATCCGTGCCGAAGCTGGAATTAACCAATTAGAAGGAGTTGGTTGTAGTGAAGCACCACGCGGGACTTTATTTCATCACTACAAAGTTGATGAAAACGGCTTAATGCAGAAGATAAATTTGATTATTGCGACGGGGCAAAATAATCTCGCAATGAACCGCACGGTGGCTCAAATTGCCCGACATTTTATTCATGGTGCAGAAATTCCTGAAGGAATGTTGAATCGTGTTGAAGCTGGAATTCGGGCTTTCGATCCTTGCTTAAGTTGTTCGACTCATGCAGCCGGACAAATGCCATTGCACGTTCAATTAGTAGGAACAGATGGAAGTGTTGTTAATGAAGTTTGGCGGGATTAGAGCTGTAGAGACGTTACATGTAACGTCTCTACAGGGAGAAGATAAAACTAAAATCAAATCGACAATCTGATGGGCGAGAATTCAAAAACTATTTTGGTAATTGGCTATGGTAATGACTTACGTAGTGATGATGCTGTGGGGCAAAAAGTAGCTAATGCGATCGCCTCTGAGGAATTACCTGATGTAACATCGCTGTGCGTTCATCAACTCACACCCGAACTAGCTGCATTTTTGGCAACAGCCGACCTAGCAATTTTTATCGATGCCTGTTTTGCAAGTGTCTGCGAAGACGTGCGACTACAAGCGATCGCACCTACCAATTCTACTGCGCTCGGCGGACATACAGGCGATCCGCGATCGCTATTAGCCCTGACGCAAGCGCTTTACAATCGGGTTCCGAATGCTTGGTGGGTAACGATACCAGGAACGAACTTTGAATTAGGCGATCGCCTTTCACCCAGTGCTGAACGAGGTATTCAGGTAGCGCTGGAACAAATTTACCATTTGATTAAATTAGGCAAGGTAGAACTATGCATGAAGTTGGAATGATGCAAAACGTTCTCGCAACTGCTGTAGAACGTGCAAAACATGAAGGTGCAAGCCATATTCGCCTGCTGCAAATGCGAGTCGGTGAGGCATCTGGGGTAGTACCAGAATCCTTACAACTGGCGTTTGATGTGGTGAAAAAGGAGACAATAGCTGAAGATGCTAAACTTCAGGTGGAATCCGTACCAATCGTCTGTTATTGCCCCAATTGCACTACTGAATTTCATCCCACCGATTTACTCTACGAATGTCCCGAATGTCACCATCCATATTGTGAGGTACGACAGGGTAAAGAGTTTGAACTGGCATTTTTAGAAGTTTCCTAGTCGATCGCTAGCTTCACAAATTACCATTCATCAACCATCAACCAATTCACCCCGTAAAACTAAAACAGCTTGTCCTCCCAATAAAACGCGATCGCCTTGACAGCTAACTTTAATTACCCCACCTCTAGCAGAAGCTTGATAGGCGAGAAAATTATCTTTCCCCAAGCGATCGCGCCAGTAGGGTGCAAGGCAACAATGCGCCGAACCCGTCACCGGATCTTCGTCAATTCCGACATTAGGCGCAAAGTAGCGAGAGACAAAATCATACTCTGAGTTTGTCCCTTGGCTGGTGACGATTACGCCTTGTACGGGCAAAGTTTTCAGTAAACTAAAATCTGGCTGAAGATTTCTGACAATCTCCTCCGAATCTAATTCCACCAAATAATTTCTATTCGTCTCACCTACATACTTGGGTTTGGTTCCCAAAGCTTCGATCAAATCGGCAGGTATTTCCGATGCAGCAGGAACTTGCATTGGGAAGTCTAATTCGATCCATTCTCCTATCCGTTTTGCCGTCAGCAAGCCACTGAGAGTGTGAAATCGAGCTGTTTCCTCTGGCTGCAAATAACCCTGTTCCCACAGCACATGAGCGCTAGCTAGGGTAGCATGACCGCACAGAGGAACTTCTGTAGCAGGAGTAAACCACCGCAGATTGTAGCTACCATCGTCTTGCCGGAGTAAGAAAGCCGTCTCTGATAAATTCATCTCCTTGGCAATATTTTGCATCCAACCGTCATCTCTCGATCGCGGCAGAACGCATACAGCAGCGGGATTACCTGCAAAAGGTTTATTTGTAAAAGCATCGACCTGAAAAATTTCTTGTCCCATTTCAGTTGTCATGGCAAAAGTGGCTGAGATGACATATCGCTCAAATTGGCAGATTGTAAAAGCCCGTTCCAATTTGCCTTGAGAGCGGCATTTTCTGGCTGCTGTAAGCGCTGTTCGGCTATGGTGGCGATCGCGTCGTACCATAAGCCTTGTTGAGCGTAGAGATCGAGTCGTTGTTCGGGTGTGGCTGTCTTGAGTTTCGATCGCATCGTGGCGGTTGGCGATACGCGCTGTACCCATCCTTCGACCGAATCTTTGATCGCAATAGTAGAATCTTGGCGATCGCAACTGGCTGCTATTTCTGTTTTCAAAAACCAGTGATAGTTCTGATTGAGCTTAAGTGGCGGTTGGGTAGATGGTAAACGCACGCCGATGATGCCTGGTTTAGCTGGCAGTTCGACAGCAGAACGATAGACATCGTTATCGCGATCGTCTTGTAGGACGAATTCTACAGAACGGAGTGAAGGGTTGGCAGCAGGAATGTAAAACCAGAAAGTAGGATACTCGGCGATCGTCTGTCCCCAAACATACGTTGCTTTACCCGTGCCTACAGTCTTTTCTACGGCAGGTGCTAGCGCCGTTAGCGGCAGCTTGAAGCCGCAGTCTCCTCCTCGTCCGGCTGCGCCTCTAGTTCGTCCGGTGGGAGTGCCGGAGGTAGGAAAGGGCGGCGGCGTGTAACGGGGTTGAGTGCTGACTTGCTGGTGAGTGTGATTTTGACTGTTATTGTGGGTTGCGATCGCTGCTGTGGGTACGAGCAGTGTGAAGGCGATCGCTGCTGTGGCTGCAAGCTTGTGCATTATCTCACCTCAATCTATCTTTAGTGTAGGTTTCAGCAGTAGATTGCTGCTATCGGGCAAAGAACGCTTGACGACCGCAATTCTGCCTCCCGTCACGACTAAAGCCAAAGCCGCAGGGACTAAAGGCAGCCAGCCACCTTGAAGTAATAATATCCAACTCGAGCCATATAGAGCTGCAATTGTCAAGCAAACACTCAATCCCAATCGCGCGGGAGAACGCCAGCACCAAACAACAACTCCTCCCACCAACGACCAAGCCCAAATCCAAACAATCTCACCCCAGAGAGGCAAAACCCACAGTGGTGTCCGTCCGTCCAAAACAGCACTGAGGAGTTGACTCACCATCTGAGCTTGCAAATAAATACCTGGAATTTGTTTTTGTAGTCCCTGTCTGCCGATGCTGTAGGGAGTAGACCACGCATCACCAGTACTAGGAGCCGCTAGACCGATCAGTACAATCCTATCTTTGAGGGTACGGGCAAGATTGGGCGGAATGCGATCGCTCAGTATATCTCCTAGCGTCACTGCGACGGCAATATCGTCTACAGAGTCAAAGGGACGGTAATTGAGTAACAGTTGATAGCCTTTAGGATCGATTCTTTGATAACCGCCCGTATGGAAAGGTTGCAAACGCGGAAAAACGACATTACCGAGTTGTAAGTTACCATTGGGCGTGAATCGAGTTTCAATTCCTTTCGCTGCCAAATATTGATGAGCGAGTTGAAAACTGAGCGCGGTATTAGCACTACAACGGGATGTGAGTGGCGGATCGAAATTGAGCAAATGGCGGCGCACGATGTTGTCATCTGGATCGGCAATGACATCGCTAAAACCTATCCGTTCTGGCGCGACTTCTGGCGGGGGTTGAACGCCACGCGGATCGAATTCTGGATCGCTGACTTTACAGATAGCAAAAAGGCGATCGCTTTTTTGGAGCCTTGACTTCAGACTTGGTAATTTCTCTACCGGAAAATCGCGGTAGATATCCAAACCGATAACTTGTGGGTGAAATTGTTCGAGTTTTTGCAACAGTTTTTCCAATGCCAAATCTGACAGAGAGCCTTTTCTCTGTTTCTGTTCTGGCAGCTGCAAATCTTCCTCTGTCACCGTCACAAGTAACAGACGCGGATCGGCTTTTTCTATAGGACGCAGCCGCATTAATTGGTCAAAAGCCTGCAATTCTATAGGTTGGAATAATCCTAATAACCTCATTCCTACCACCGCCGCCGTGACAATGGTGCTGGTGAAGAAGACGCGCCGCAGAGAAAGCCGTTGTCGTGGTGGACGTAGACGTTGCATCCACTGTTGCCAAGTTGGAGGAATTTCGGCAAGATTTTGATAAATGACTGGTAGCCAGCTAGCAGCAGGATATTCACTTTCCCATCCCTGGAGTCTTTCCCTTGCCTCTCGTACCGACAAATAGAGAGACTTTCCCCCAGCAAAAGCCTGGAGAAAACTCTTCAAAAATTCTTGCGCCACGCGATCCGGTACGGGTTCGCGCATGAATACTACTTGGGGAATGTGCAAACTTGCCAAGTCCCGCGCCAAACCCAAGCCATCGCAAGAGTTAAAAATGGCTACGCTCAAACCATTTTCTACCGCAGTTTGTAAAGCGTGTTTGAGATCGGCAATAGTTAAACTTTCCGTTTGATTTAAATAAATTCTGCCTGTAACTTCATTCTGTGAGGCAGTTGTTTGACTGGCACTATGTCCGGCAAAAAATAAAATATCCCATCCTTGGGTAGACCATAACTGACGGTCTAACTCTTGACGTGACGGCTCAACCAAAAACTTGACATCTGCTCCTGGCAAGGTTTCGAGCAAGTTACGGTCTGCTTGAATGTCAATTCCGGCACTACTACCTAAAATCGCTAAAATTCTGATTTGAGTGCGAGAGGATGTCGTTTTCAGCGCAATTTCTTCGTAAGCAGGGGTACTCAGGGCAATTTCTGCTTGAGGATAGCGAGCAAATAGATCGCAGCGATGCCAGGGTAGCCGCTGTAATAGTAAATCTTCAGTTTGCAAAATAACTCGAATTGCATCCGCAGGCATTAATTTTTCTAAAAACTTATCCCTTAAAGCAAGAAATGATGGAGAGGAAAGCCAATTGTTTAGACTGCGGCTGAGGGATTCTGCGGCATTATAACAGTCTTCTAAAACACAAACATTCGTAATTTGGACGGCAGCGGCTTCCAGACGCGATCGCAAACCCAAACTGTAGTAAGCTGATTGCCATTTTCTGTAGAGTTGCGGAATTTCCGGCTGGGGTGGTAATCTGCCAGCAAGTTCTACAGCGGGGCGATCGCCATCCTCGCCAATTTGCAGCGTGACAGGAAATCCCTGCTCAAAGCTACCTTCGCCAAACTTCAAGACAACTAACTTACCCACGATCTATCACCTGTAGGCACGTCATTTTAAGTTGTAAGTCGTAACTCAAATGATAAAGTGTTCGGTGATGCCAACATCCCCCAGAGCTACTTTAACGCTAAATCTTTCTCCGGTAGTACCGCTAAATTGCAACTGAATGTAATTATCGGCGCGTCTGGCTTTAGCTTCCAAGAAAACTGAACCAGATTCATCCAAAACGATTAGCTGTAGCGACGGCGGTAAAAATGTCTCTCTCCCCGTCGGATGCACTTGTACGATCAGATCGGTTTTCTGCTCTGATGCAGGACGCAGTTCCATGACCAAAGCGACTGCATGACCAGCTAGCTGCATCCCTAAGTCAATTAACTTTGCCCGTCTGACAAAATTTTCAGGGCGATCCACTTCGTTTGTATTCAGTTCTTCTGTTTTACGAAAGCTAAAGGTTAAATTGTGTTCGGTTGGATTTAATAGCGAGACGACAGTTTGCCAACCTGGTTCAAACGTATTTTGGAACCACTGTCTCAAGTTAACCGTACTCGTGGGAGGATTCGCGTTAGCGAAGCTTAACGAAGTTATCGCGCTTAAGTCTTGCAAGTGGGACAATAGATCTTCCGGCGATCGCAACTGGTTAACGGTCAACTGTTCTTGGGTAACTTGCTGGACAAAACCCAGGATACAGACCTGTTTTTCTACTTCATCCAAACGCACGACAACATAACCGATCCGATCTTCCCAAACCTCCGGTGGCACGTAACAGGTAGAAGCATCAGTGGCGATCGCCCGACATTCCAGGCGACCCAAACCCAATACCTCCAAGTCTGCTGCATCCACACACGCACGCATAAAAGGATTCCAACTATCACACTCGTTCCAATTCACCGGAACGCCCATCATTTCCAAATAATCGCGGACGGCACACACAGCCAAGGTATTCAGTCGCACTTGCTCTGCTTTTTGTGACGTTGGCTGCTGCTGGCTAAACTGCCAAGCAATGCTATTCGCGGCTTGAGTAATTGGTAACGGAAGGGAGCGATCGTTTTCTCGTGCTTGATAATTCATGATAGGTATCCTCTAAATACCCTTGCGATTCGCCGAATTTACGCAATCGTGGTAGGCATTGTCGCCGATAGAAACTACTCAGTGTCGAAACGGACAGCTTGTATTGCGCTGCTAAATCTTCCCAGCTTGTCTCTGGTGGCAGCCTTTGTAACAATAAAACTTGGCAATTCACCTTTGGATAACCTTGAATATAAGTACGGCGGAGGTCGCCATCAGGATCGGTTTGAATCCACTTTCGTGTCGTTTCCAAAATTGGTGGGACATCGGGCGGAGCTTCCAAGGCTTCAATCGCGTCTTTCCCCAGCTCGTCAACAGAATAGACTTGTCTAGTTGTCGAGTTATTGGTAGTCTTTCTTTGCAGGTATAGGTCTTGCAGCCGTCGCCGCAAATATGCATTTAACCAAGTCGTGATACTACTACGACTGGGATCGTAGCGATCGCCTGTCGTAGCTTCACACAGGTTACGGCAGAAATACAGCCAGGTTTGTTGTAAGGCATCCTCGTAATCGGGAGTATTTTCTTTCCACAGCTTGCCAGACTTGGCAATCGAGCGGACAATTCTCGTTAAACCTCGCTGGCGATCGAGACTACCGATCTTCTGCTGACAAGTTTCTACGACCAATTGACGCAGACTCACCTCAAATTCTTCCATAACAGTATTTTTTATTTGTCTCTCCAGCAGGGGTATGTTTATTTTCGAGGAAAAATCCTCTGAAATCACTACCGCACTGCTTGTTGTCTCACCTCCTAGACATAGCGTGTTTCCTCCGCTATATACTTATCAGCTTTATAGAAGAAAATTATGCAGGTGAGTTTTATTAAGTTATGTAAGTAAAACAAGAAGAATGTCACGCAAAAGATCATGCCAGTAACGCGCAGTCGCGTTCTGGGGCGCGTCGCCAAAATGACCAATGTAGAATATGCTCAAGCCGCCAAGCTATAGGAAAGAGTCATCTGTAGAGCCATCGGCGCATCTGTGGTAGACTCAAGGGAATGAGAATCTCGCGTGGCATTGAACTGGGCGAGACTGTTGCTGTTGGAAGGCATCGTCCAGTTGTTGTGGGCATTGACCAAGGGTTCTGTCTGATGACGCAACACAACCAGAAATGCTTGAGCCGCTAATACCAACGTCATGTGGCGTAGCCAACCATGCCAAGAGCGGACTTCGTATTCACCCAAGCCTAATTGATATGAAGCAATTTTGAAACACTCGAAAATGCTTTACTTGGGTTTGACCGAGCCTGCGATCGCTGGCGCAAACTCTATGGTGATGCCGTATTTCAATTGCAAGCAGCTCGACAAACTGTAGATCGTTCTGCCAAAGGTGGCGTGACTCAAGAGGAACGCAAGCTAGCCCAAACGCAAGAGCGAGAAGCCCAAAGGCAAATCGATCTGCTGGTGGGGCAAATCAGTCCGAATCAAAGTAAAACTCAGTTAGAGTTTTACCCTTACCGTTACTTTGCTGCCGAAGGCTTTCTACCAGGATATAACTTTCCCCGTCTCTCAGTCCGCGCTTACATCCCTGCTGGCGATGCAGGTAGATTTGTCTCTCGTCCCCGCGTGGTAGCAATTCGCGAATTTGCTCCTAGTAATGTCGTTTACTACGAAGGGTCGAAATTTCAAATTGCCAAAATGCGAGTTCCCGTAGGTGGAATCGAGGGTAAATACGTCCGCGTCAGCGTTTGTCCTAGCTGCGGCTACTTCCATGAGGGAGATGATTCCCTACGCGACACTTGTGAAAACTGCGGTGCAAAGATTGTCGCCGATCGCGATGGCAACCCTGGCAAACTCAATCGCGTGCTAGAAGTAGAGACGATGATAACCCGCAGGCGGGAACGGATTACTTGTGACGAGGAAGAACGGCTCAAGTACGGTTACAACGTCACGACACATTTTCGCTATGCGCCGCAAAAGCAAGAGATAGCAACAGTCATAGCAGCGGATGGAACGCAGCTATTGCGGTTAATCTATGGTGAAACGGCAAAAATTCGGCGGATTAATCGGGGTTTAAGGCGCGATCGTACCGAGCGCGGATTTAAGTTAGATGCAGCAACAGGAGTGTGGGGCGATCGCTCGACAAACGACGCGCCCCAGGAGAATCTACAAACAGAAGTCAACCTGATGGTAGATGATACTTCTAATATCCTCGTGGTCGAACCAGTCAGCATTCCTAATGGAAACTCTGAGGCATTTCTCGCCACGCTCCAGTTTGCTCTGGAACGAGCCATTCAAGCAGTGTATAAACTCGAAGCGGACGAACTAGCGTCCGAACGCTTGGGTCAAGGGCAACACTTACTATTTTGGGAAGCCGCCCAAGGAGGAGCAGGCGTTCTTTCCCAAATACTCGAAGACCCTGATGCTTTCAAGCGACTTGCCAATGCTGCGTTAGATATTTGCCACTTTCTACAAGAGAAGCAAAGCTGTACTAAAGCTTGCTATCAATGCCTGTTATCCTACCGCAACCAATTCGATCATCCCTTGTTAGATCGCCACCTGATTCGCCCTTGGTTGGATCGGCTTGGTAGCAGTACCATCACCCGTCAAGCCGCAAATGGTTCTCGTGAAGCTCAATACCAGCAATTATTACAGCAAACCGATCCCAACTCTAATTTTGAGCGTGTTGTCTTGGCAGAGATCGAGCGACGAGGGTTAAAACTACCGGATGCTGCTCAAGAGTTAATTCCTGAAGCTAACTCCAAACCAGACTTTATCTACAAGAATGCTAAAGTTGCTATCTTCTGCGATGGTTCGATTCACGATCGCCTAGAACAACAACAGCAGGACAAAATTGAGCGCGATAATCTCAGATATGCGGCTGGCTACTATGTCTTAATCCTACGACATGATGAGGATTGGCAAACCAAGTTAGAAATCTTAGCTTCTTTATTGTAAAACTTAGTTAAAACTTTAAATGTAGATTGGCATCTTCCAAAGCAGCTTTCGGCAGAGGACGTTCCAGGTTCACGCAAGCTGGTTAAACTGACTGTAGATTTTGGCGATTATTGCCAGAGAACTATGATTGCTGGATAGAAACCAGAGTGAGCTAATCCCCAAGAAATTATCAGCAAACAATCATTTTTTGATCTCAATCTTGAACCTAAACCCATTATGGAGCAAATATTAGAGGGGATGTTGTTAGATCTAGGTTATGCTGATCGTATTTCCCCAGTATTAACAGTACCAGAATCTCCTATCCCTAATGGCACTAGAGCTGAATAGATATTTGTCTTCGCTGCTTTGCACCCATCACGAGCGATCGTGAGCAAGCGAATCTCCAGTTATGCTTGGTGCAAAACCACTTAATTCTAAATCCTAGAACTTTTTGTTAGCCAGCGATCGCCCGATTATTTATATACTCAACTATGGAACTAGAAATCCTTCTCGAAAAACTCGATTTTATTGAAGACTACGATCTTGAATTTAAAACGTCCGAAGATAATTTACCTAAAGATATTTGGAAAACGATATCTGCTTTTGCCAATACTAAGGGCGGATATATTATTTTGGGAGTAACAGAGAAAAGAGGTAGTTTTTTTATCACCGGAGTCAATAACTCAATTTTGCAGAAAAAAGACTTTTGGAATAATCACAACAATCCTCAAAAGCTAAGTTTTCCCATTTGTAATGAATCAGACTTTACGATCGCTCACATTGATGAGAAAGACGTAATTATTATTAAGGTTTCTCAAGCAAGCCGAACTCAACGTCCCGTTTATATCAATAACAATCCTATGATAGGGACATATAAACGTAACTACGATGGCGACTATCTTTGTCGTGAAGATGAAGTACGTCAAATGCTACGAGATGCGAGTAGCGAACCTCAAGACTACCGAGTATTAGACAATTTTGATCTTAACGATCTCGATCTAGAGACAATGAAAGCCTTTCGTCAACGCTTTCGATCGAGAAAACCAGATCACCCTTTCTTAGCATTAGACGATCGAGAATTACTCCGTAAACTTGGAGGTTGGAAAAGCGATCGTAATACACATAAAGAAGGTTTAACCATTGCAGGTTTATTAATGTTTGGTCGAGAACGCAGTATTTTAGATGCTTGTCCTCATTATCACCTTGATTATCAAGAAAAACGTTCCTCCGATCTTGAAGAACGTTGGACATATCGTGTAACTCTCGATGGTGAATGGGAAGCTAACTTATTTAACTTTTATTATCGTGTTTATGGACGTTTAGTAAGTGATATTGACGTTCCTTTTAAATTAGATAAAAATTCAGTACGGCAAGGAGAAACTCATGTACATGAAGCTTTAAGAGAGGCGTTATCTAATACTTTAATTCATGCAGATCACTCTTCTACAAAACCCTTAACTATTATTAAATCTAAAGATAGTTTCTTATTTTCTAATCCAGGTCGTCTAAGAATACCTATTGATAAAGTTTATGAAGGTGGAGTTAGCGATCCACGAAATCCCAATTTACAAAAAATGTTTCAGATGGTTGGTTTAGGAGACAAAGCAGGTTCGGGGTTTCCTAAAATCTTACGAGCATGGAAAGAACAACAATGGATATATCCAAGAGTTTTGGAAAATTTAGATTTAGATATGACAACAGTTGCTCTACCAATGATCAGCTTAATTCCTAAAGACGTTGAGAAAGAGCTACGAGAAGTTGTCGGGGATAACTATTGCAACTTATCACAATTAGATCGAATCATTTTAGTCTTAGCGCATCGTTTAGGACAAATCAGTAATAGCGATATTCAATGCTATAGCCAAAAACACCCTAGAGATATTGGTGATTGTCTCAAAAACCTAGTAGATAATGGTTGGCTAGAAAAATCAGGACATGGTAGAGGTACATATTACACCTTACCCAATGACACTCAACCCGATTTATTCTCCTTACTTCCTCAATCAGATCAACCAAGCTCCGATCATTTGCAACCAAGCTCCGATCATTTGCAACCAAGCTCCGATCATTTGCAACCAAGCTCCGATCCTTGGGGAAAATTAATTGCGATCGCAACCCCTGTTAGAGAAAAAGGAAAAGTATCCCAAGAGCTTATGGAGCAAACAATTCTGGAACTTTGCCAAGATCGATATTTAACTCAACAACAACTAGCAAATATCTTAAATCGTTCCCCACATACCCTAAGAACAAGTTATCTAACCAAAATGGTTAAAGAAGGAGCATTAGAGTTGAAATATCCAGATAAACCAACTCATCCAAATCAAGGCTATCAAACTCGTCAAAACCCTAAGCTATGACTTTTGGGCTAATTTTTGATTCTGTACCATTTTCCCAAACGGCAAAAAACACCGCTTACACTACGCTTCATTCCACAACGCCGGAAACGCAAATCTCGACCCACAAGTAGGACATTCCGACAGCAAAGTGAACCCATGATTGCTACAAAACTCTGTTGTCTTCAACTGCCACTCGATCTTATGACAGAGCATTTCCCCATAACACGCCCCACACAAGGTAACTTCAACACCTAACGCTCCCAAATATCTATTGTTTGACTAAACTCATCCCCTGCTAGCTTGCCAAACCGATGTCAAGCACGGAAAAGGTTGTAAACCTGCCGATCTCGCTCGCTTGCTGCATCTAAGCGATCTGCTCCCACTAAAACCACCACAATACCTTTTCGATCAAAAATATCCCTCACTTCCGCAAAGGCTTTCGGTTTCAGTCGATCTGCTTCATCAATTATCAACAATCTCCTTACAGCATTGCAGTACATTTAACGCCCTTTGACGTATTTCTGCTACTGTTTCCTTAGTCAGATGTCACGAATCTATTCAGAGGGCAAACAATTAGTTACTGTACAAACGTTATTAGAACTCAGGTACAGACAACTCTCGCTTGATGCCTGCATAGTGACGGTAGATGATTTCAGGTGAGTTGCCCACTAATCGCGCTACATCCTTTGCATCTAGACCATTTTCTACAGCTAGAGTGATAAATGTATGGCGGATGTTGTACTGAGGCAGATACTTTTCAACCTTGCCTGCCTTTACCAAACCTTCTACTACAGGCTTCCAGACCCGATTCAAGAAGTTATGAGAGTCAATAACTTGTCCGCGTGAACCTGGGAAAACTAAATCATTAAATAACGGGCTTTCAGGTTTAATGCTCCCAAGAAATTCTTGAAGCTTAGAGTTGCAGGGGAAAGTTCTTGTCTTTCCGGTTTTGGTTTGTCCGCGAATACCAGTATCGCTGGGTATGGCTTCCTTAAATTGAATTCTCGAACAATCTACTGAAATATGCTTCCACTGGAGTGCGATCGCTTCTTCAGGACGACAACCAGTGATGAAAAGAAACTTTACATAGGGGGCGTAGTAAGAGTGGGGTATGGGAGCAAATTTTGAACAGAAGCTATTATTCTCAAATGCTGCAATAATTGCATCCCTTTCTTCCCGACTAAATGGTTCTCTACTCGTATCCCTTACTGTTTTCTTAATATCGCTAGCCATACCGTTGAAAGGATTTTCTGAGACTAAACCTGATTTGACTGCCCAGTTGCAACAGGCATTCATTTGAATTAAAGTGCGACGTGCCACTTCACTGCTGTATTTGCCAAGTAGCCAGTCTCTGACTCCTACAGCATCTTCAACATTTTTAGGGAGAGCTTGTAGCCGCTTGGCAATCTTGCCGTAATCCCTTACTAGCGTGCTAGCAGCAACTTGAGAGGACTTATACTGCGTATACTTTTCCCACAGCTCGGCAAAAGCAATTTTTGGGGTAACAATTGGGGTAATTGGGGTAACAGCGCTGAGTACTGACTGGGACTTGTATTTGGCTAGGGTATGGTCAAACCGCTCATAAGTAATATCAGACTCAATGATCTTAGCCTTAGCCTCTGCTGCTTTTCGATTTAGTTTATTGTCCGATAGCCCAAGCGAGAGATAGTGCCGCTTGCCAGCGTGAGTGAACGCTAGCTGCAATCGACCATTGGATACTTTAATCTGTACTGAACCCTTAGAAGCTTTATGCTGCCTGCTTTCTAATTGCATTAGGTTAAGCTGGATAATCTTTTGGGGTAAGCGCCTATAGTCTAACCTAGCTTTACCCCAATCTTACCCCAATAATTGCTCGAAACTACTCTAAAAATACCCCAACTTTTCCGCCTAAGAATGGCGTACAAGGGCTTGCAAGGCTTGGAATTTCGATGGCTCAAGGCAGATTTGAACTGCCGACCTTGGGCTTATGAGTCCCCTGCTCTAACCAACTGAGCTACTGAGCCAGATTTTTGACGCTTAACTATACTAACATAGCGATCGCACCATTGCACTTTCTGACAAAATTCTGAAGCTAGAATCGAATTCGATCCAATCTCGATTTAAATTGAGAGGACACCGAAATTTCTCTATCTGTTAAATTGGCATGAGCATAAACACAGATGTAGCTTTTTAGCAAGTCTGAACTATACTGTTGCTGCTCGTATTCATCCTTATGATTAAGGATTGGATTAAAAAAGATGAACATCTACGGCTTCCTCCAATCTATCGGGATCGCCAGCCCATATGGTTATGGTTGGCTATCAGTCATGTTTACCTTTGTGTTGGCATGGATAGTCACTTGGCAATTAATGCCAGAAGTGCGATCGTTCGCTTTAAAAGTAGGTTGGGCAGACCAGCCTAACGAACGACGGCTCAACCGCGAACCTTTGCCTAATGCTGGTGGTTTGGTAATTTATACTGGAGTGTTAGCTGCTTTAGTATTGGCAACGCTTTTGCGCCCCATAGTTATTGAAGGAGTGCTAGCTGAGGTACTAACAATCTTGTTAGGAGGCTCGATTTTAGTTTTAGTAGGATTCATCGATGACCAATTTGGCTTGCCACCTTGGGTACGCTTGTCCGTACAAATTCTGACAGCTTTTTTGCTCATTGCTAGCGATATCCGCATCGAAGCTAGAATATTTCCACCAATCGATCCGTTACTTTCGACTCTGATTACCGTACTGTGGGTAGTTGGAATTACGAATGCAATTAACTTGATGGATGGAATTGACGGTTTAGTAGGAGGAGTCAGCTTTATCACTTCTATGAGCCTACTAGCGGTCTCGGCACAATTTGCCACTCGAGCCGCAGCAACTTTACTCTTAGCAGCATTGGGAGGCTCAGCACTAGGATTTCTGCGTCATAACTTTCATCCTTCCCGGATCATCATGGGAGACGCTGGAGCTTATTTTTTTGGCTACGTGCTAGCGGCTACCGCAATTTTAGGTAGCTTAAAAGTTAATACTGTATTTGCTTTAGTACCAACAATCCTATTTCTGCTGCTACCAGTCATTGACACAACTCAGGTGTTTGTCCTGCGGTTGATGGCGGGGAAAAATCCTCTTAGTACTCCTGGTAAAGACCATCTACATCACCGCTTGTTGGCTACTGGCTTATCGCAACGAGCTACGGCGATCGCATTATGGTCTTTCACCGCAGTCGGGAATTGTTTAGCAATGAAACTCCAAGGTATGACCCCTCTCACTATCCTGATGACTATGCTCAGCATTGTCGCACTTCTAAGCTTCACCATCTGGCAAAGAATTAGGAAGGTATAAAGGGGGCTAGGGACAGTTATCAGTGACCAGTGACCAGTGACCAGTTAATTTCAACTCCTGGCTCCTGACTCCTAACTCCTTTCTGCTGATAACTGATAACTGATAACTGACTTCATCGGGGTAAAAAAGCCATTGGATTAACTGCTTTTTTACCTAGTGGATGAATTTCAAAGTGTAGGTGGGGACCAGTACTGAAACCAGTATTACCCATCTCGGAAATCTGCTGCCCTTGGTATACTGTTTGACCTTTATGAACGAGCAATCGCTTGTTGTGGGCATAGCGAGTGACCGTACCATCTGTGTGTTGAATATCAACCATATTGCCGTAGCCGCCAGAGTTCCAGCCTGACTTGATGACGACTCCAGCCGCAGCCGCAAAAATAGGTGTCCCCACCGGAGCAGCAATGTCAATTCCCCGATGCATCCTCCCCCAACGATAGCCATACCCGGAAGAAAGTTTCCCTCTAGCAGGCCACATGAAGCCCTTTTTGGAAATTATCGGTTTGGGTAAATAGGTATCTGCTGAATCTAAAGGTGGTAATGCTGGCGATACGTTTCGTTGCTGAATTGATTGGAGCGAATCTGTTGCATCTCTACCAATCGGTGCTGTTGCCAAGCTATCATCACTTTCATCTTCAGTTGGTTGCACTGAACGCTGCGGCTGTTTTGGTGCTTCTACTTGTAAAGTCTTGCTTGCTTGTTTGGAATTGAAGTTTCGCTCTGTTTTAAGTTCGATAGATGCAATCTGACGTAGCTTCCGCAACAAGCGATCGCCACTCGTCTTAGCAGCAGGTTGTTCTGCTGGTGTTGCTTGACTCAGCAATGGCTGGGTGCGATATCTCTGCTGTAATTTCTCGATATCACTACGTAAATTTTGGACGTAGCGATCGCTCAACTGTGCTTGTTCTGCTTTTGCTGATTGCTGCCGCTGAATTTCTGCTATCCCTTGAGGATTGGCTTCCACAACCGAATCATCTTCAGAAATGTTGCCACCCATACCAGCATTAGTATTGTTTTCCAGAGCTGCTGTTATTGGCTGCTGGCTCTCACTTCCCTTTGATGGCGAAATTGGCACGATCAGCTGTTGGGCGATCTGAATGCGGTTGGGATCGGCTAATTTGTTGGCGGTAATGAGAGTTGTCAGTGGTAGTCCGTGTTGTTGCGCGATCGCACTCAGCGTGTCTCCGGCTTTTACCTTGTAGCTAAGTGCCTGTAAGGGGACTAGTACCATTGGGCGATCGACCGCTATTTTTGGCAGACTTGCTGCTGTGTGCGTTTGTGCCAAAGACATGCGAGCTTCAGGCATTGCCTCCAGTACGTAAGGCATTGCCTCCCCACTTGCATTACCATGTATTGACTGTGGAGTTTGTAACTGAGGATGGAATGCTAGTAGAGATACTGCGGGTTGCAGCCCAGGATCGCTTGCTAGCGATGCCCCCATTTGTTCCTGGCTCGATGTCCCTGCCGATGCTTGCCACTCCTCAAACCCCAACTCCGCCGAACTATCTTCTTCCAAGCGATTCAATTTCTGTCTCAAGCGATCGATCGACCATCTTTGTCTGGCGATCGCTGCTTCTCGCTCGTCTAGTTGAGATACTAACGCTGCTGTTGATACGGTAATTTTACTTGCCTTGAGCTGGCGAATCAGGCGATTGACTCGCAAAGCTTGTAAAACTTTGGCTGTTTTCTCTGTTGGTTGCTTGGCTACAGGCTCAAATAACTGTGTCGCGTTAGTATGCCTTTGAGTGAATGCTAAAGGCACGGTTGCCGCGATTCCTGTTGGCACACCAATGCTGCTAATGGTTAAGCTCGCTCTAGTTGCTATCGGCATTTGACTGAGCGAAGGCTGATTTATGGCTATGGCTGGAGCGCTATTACTGATTTGGGTCAATAGCAGATTGGACGCTCCGGCTGAGAAAATAATGCCGATCGTGGCGGCTGAAGTCCGCACTTGCCGCTTGGCTTTAGAGGCTCGATCTGCTCGATCTTTTGCCCACGTTTGTTTCAACAATGACCTCCTGTCTGGAATAGCGCTTAACTACCTCTGTTCATTTGCTCTGGCGATCGCAATTGCGATACTACTACACGATGGTTTTGAGTGTTATCAAATCCAGTTTTTCATGCTGATATAAATATGCTGAGGCAAGCTTACTAGGCATTTTTGATTTAAACAAGCTTACAGCCTATTGGCAAAAAAAATTAACGTTGTCTCCAGTCTGCTCAATATACTACAGTTGGGCGATTTCTACTTAAGGAGTAAGAACTGCCCAGAATATAGGCATTTTTTGTTTTGGCATATTTATTTTTTCTTTTACTGCTATTTAACATTTCTTTAGAAAAAGATTACGCCAATGTATTGAGTCATATTACTTATGTTCTCTATTACACATAGTCAATTTAAGTCAATTCCTGTAAGCCAACAAGTGTTGCATTTTACCAAAGCTGCGAGCTACACAGCCAAGGCTTAACTCTGAGTACAAAGACTCAAATCCTCAATTTATCTTCCTATGGGAGCTGTCAATCTTCTATAACAAGACAGATGAATGATGAAGAAAATGTATCATCGAAGGAGAGATTTTAGTCAAAAAATCTATAAAAATTTCTTATATCTATCTCAAGGCTGAAAAGCTGATGATGAGAATTTATTAAAAATAGCTGTAAAAAAAAATACCTTTATTTAACTTAGAGTCAAAAAAATCAGAGAATATACGTAAGTCAGTTGTTAGTTATCAGTTATCAGTGGTAGTTGGTAGTTGGTAATTGGTGGTGCGTGGTGCGTGGTGCGTGGTGCGTGGTGCGTGAAGAAGGGGTGTAGGGTGTAGGTTGTAGTGGATTGTTGACTGGTTCCTGGTCCCTGGTCACTGGTCACTGGTCCCTGGTCACTGGTCACTGGTCACTGGTCACTGCTCCCTATACCCTCAAATAGCCTAATTGCCGACGGGCTTCAAACAGACCAACGGCGACGCTGACAGAAAGGTTTAGACTGCGAACGCCAGTTTGAGCCATAGGAATGTAAACTCTGGCGTGACAAGCAGAAAGGACGGCTGGAGGTAATCCAGTTGTTTCGCTACCGAATAGCAACCAATCGTCAGCCTGAAATTGGTATTCGATGTAGTTCGATTCACCTTTAACGCTAAAGCCAACCCAGCGTCCCCCGCGCTCTAGATAATAGGTTTTGAAGCTATCTAGAGATTCGTGGTAATGCAAGTTGACATATTGCCAGTAGTCTAAGCCAGCTCGTTTCAAATAGCGATCGCTAATTTCAAAACCCAACGGTGCAACCAAATGTAATTCTGTCCCTGTCGCCGCACAGGTACGGGCAATGTTTCCAGTATTGGGAGGAATTTGCGGGTGAACCAAAACGAGTTGAGGCATTTAAAAAGTCAAAAGTCGAAAGTCAAAAGTCAAAACGTTGAATTGAGATGCTGTCCTTTCGATAGCACGATTTGGCTCCAGATTCATAAATATATAGTTTTTTTAAATAAATGTAAATCGAAAACAAATGATTAAAAATTCTTAATATTTATTTGTCACTTGTCACTCGTCATTTGTCATTAGACCTCCTGCATGAATCAAAAAATCATGGATGTCATTCTGTTGGCGAAGCCTTCCCGAAGGGTACGCAACGCAGTGTAGTGAAGAATCTCCCAGATGTTTCGCTTCGCGTGTGGATGACAATTCAAGTATTCACGCAGGAGGTCTATTGGTAGAACAAATGACGAGTGACAAATAACTGATGAGTCATGCACTACACCATTGCCGACGAACAGAGCTTATCTTCCAGTTCTAACTCGCGATCGCTCATTGCTTGGATAGATTGCATGATAATGCTTCTTGGCTCAAAGCCGTATGCATGAAGTTTCAACCACTGCTGAGCGGTGTTCCCCTCGCGCAGAATTTTTTGTACGGGAGAAAGAAAACAATTGAAGCCGTTTTGCTTGGCGATCGCCCAGACTTCTTGATAAACTTCTTCAATCCAGTCTCTCGCTAAGATTTTTCTGCCGTCTTGCCAATGAGTTAGCTGAGCGTCGAGGCTAGAACGGGCGACTGCGCTTTCGTTAGCAGCAGTAATTGTCAACAAATCTTCAGCGCGGGTTGTTGCTGGTAGGGTACTCATTTCTAGCGGATCGAGTTGTGGATCTGCTATGAGTTGGCACAGCCGCGCTTCCAGTAAGGCAGTAATACTTAATAAAGCAATCGGATCGGTGACGAGATCGCAGATTCTTAATTCTAAACGGTTGAGGTCGTAAGGGCGGCGATCCCCATTCGGTCTTACCGATGCCCAAAGATGGCGCACGCTCTGCATTGTCCCTGCGGCTAACTGTTCCTCAACCCAACGAATATGATGAGCGTGGCTTTCAAACAGGGGGACGTGTGCGGGAGTTTGAGGAAAAACTGCCCAACGGGTGGAGTGATAACCAGTAGGTTCGCCGTCAATAAAAGGAGAGGAGGCGCTGAGGGCGAGGTACAGAGGTGCTTCGACGCGGATCAGACGACACGCCCGTAAAAGTACTTCTGGATCTTCAATCCCAACATTAATATGAACGCTAGCAGTAACAACTGTAGTACCGTAGGTCTTTTCAATATATTCATGGTATGGGTTATTCGGGTCGGAACGGTAGAAGCGATCGCTCCCCCCCAAAGATAAAGTACTACCAGGAATAAACGTGTAGTTGCCCAATCGCTGGAGATATTCCCGTATTTTGCGCCGAGGGCGCAGTAGTTCGCACAACTGGCTTTCGTATTGAGTTGAGGGAGACGTTATATACTCTACGTTACGGCTATCTGGCTCTTTGGCAAAATTCCCCTCTAAATTTGCCACGATTTTGTCTGAAAGACCGACGACATCTCCCGACGGTGTCCCCGTGTACATTTCAATTTCAAAGCCTTTTGATAGCAGCACTTGATTCTCCTCGGCTTGCAGTGAGTAATTCTTCCACTAACTCAGTGTATCTAGCAGCGGCAAAACTTTGCATCTACCCGAAAGTTCAATACCTGCGTTAGTTTGACCTGACAAAGTTTCTATCCGTAGTTAGGTACACTTATATCTTTATTTCATCTTTCATCCCAGAAGGTAATGCCAGAAGGCAGCAGAGAAAACCCCCCTGGAATCGTTAGATGGCGGTTTAGCCTTGCTGTTGCCGTCGATTTAACTACCTCGCATCGACTCCTCTATAAAGAATCATATCGCTTTTCAGGAAATGAGCTGCGGATCGCTGTCAGCAGTTGATAAATAGCGCGAATAAATGAGGCTTGTCTGCCATTACTCCCGCTTTGCTTGCAAAAACTCTAGTTTGCGAGTATTCGTTAGCTCGTTGAAGAAACTTATGCGAAAAACGAAACGATTTCGATGGATACGCTATGCATTAATTGTAATTATGGTTTGCGGACTTGCTATTCTACCTCAAACGGTTCTATCTCAAGAAAGACAAATTTTTACAGTTAATAGCATCTTAGATGAACCAGACGGGAATATAGGTGATGGGAACTGTATTTCCAATCCTTCCCGCCTCTGTACGTTACGCGCCGCAGTACAGGAAGGTCAGGCAGTCAACCGTGCTGTCACCGTACCAGCAGGTTTGTACGAACTGAGTCAGGGACACTTAGATATCACCAAAAACTTAACCCTGACTGGTGCGGGTTCTGGAAAAACAAAAATAGATGGCATGTTGAAAAGTCGCGTGTTCGATATCGCTGACACTGGCTTTGCCTACATTGGTAAAGTCACAGTACAGTGGGGTAATGCAACCCCTGGCTTTGCTAGTCACTCCCACGGTGGGGGTATTCACAACCACGGGACGCTGATTTTAGTTGATAGTACAGTCAGAGCAAGTTCTATTAACTGGAGGTATGGTAACGTTTGGGGTGGCGGTGGACTTACTAATGCAAGTACGGGCAAAGCAACACTCGTGAACGTAACGATCGTGGGGAACTCTACATCTGGTGCAGGTGGGGGAATTGAAAACCTCGGCACGATGGATGTGTACAATAGCACGATCGCTAACAATCAGTCTTTCCGCTCGGCAACAAGTGGTGGTGGAATTGCCAATACTGGTACGATTCAGTTAAAGAATACGCTGGTAGCAAATAACTATGAGGGTGATAATTGCGACGGCACGATTGTCGATCTTGGTGGCAACCTATCAAGCGATGCAACCTGTGGCTTTCCTACCAGCCGAAGTAACGTTGAGATCGTACTAGGCGGACGTGACGATAATGATATGTTGCCAATCTACGCTGAGAGTCCGGCAATCGATCGCGGGATCGACGACCAATGCCAGAGTACCGATCAACGTGGTATGACTCGACCCCTAGACGGAAACAGAGATGGTGTTGCTACTTGCGATGTGGGTGCATACGAGTATCTCGCACCTCTATCAGAGGGAGTTGACACAATTACTAATTAATAGCCGTTTCAATTGGATGAAATACCTATGATGTAGGGGCGCACAGCTGTGCGCCCCTACTAATATTATGTACACAATCGAGAATTGCTATCAATAGATTGGGAATTTTGAATTAAACCCAAAATCCAAACCTACAATTTATCTTCTAGAGCGTCTGCGGAGGCGATCGATTGTGACGGCAACAATAATGACTAAACCCTTGACAACCAACTGCCAGAAGAAGGACATATTCAACAGAGTTAGTCCGTTATTGAGGGTGGCAATGATTAACGCACCAAGCAGAGTTCCCCAGATAGTGCCAATCCCACCAGAGAAGCTGGTTCCGCCCAAAATTACAGCCGCGATCGCATCGAGTTCGTATCCATTCCCTAGCATTCCCGTAGCACTGTAAAGACGGCTGGCGCTCATAATTCCCGCTAAGCCGGAGAGCAAGCCACTGACACCGTAAACAAATAACAGTACTCGCTTGACCTTAATTCCCGTTAGCCTTGCTGCCTGTTGATTGCCACCCACTGCATAGATCTGCATTCCCAAAATAGTGCGGCGGAGAATAAACCAGCTAGCTACCACTGTAAGCAACGCAATTACCACTAACCAAGGAACTGGTCCTAAGTAATTAATCCCGATCCAAGCAAAGTTGAGGTCGCGGTTGATCACGGTTGTACCGCTAGCAATTAAATAAGCAGCCCCTCGCAAAGCCGTGAGCGCACCTAGAGTGACAATGAAAGGTGGCAGGTCAAGAAAGGCAATTAAAGCACCGTTAATTAAGCCCAAACCCAAGCCTGCGAGTAAAGCAACGGGAACTGCCAGCCAGCCGACCCCTGGTATGAGTGATGTCAGTACGCCAACTACAGCTGTTACTCCCAGGATAGAACCAACCGAAAGATCGATTCCGCCCGTAAGAATTACAAACGTCATCCCTGTTGCTAGCACGATGTTGATCGATGCTTGCCGGAATATATTGACTATGTTGCCTGTGGTAAGAAAGTTAGGCGTGAGTAAGGCGAAGAGAATGCAAATCAGCGCCAGAATCGGGAGAATTCCTACTACCTGAAGCAGGTTACTTGCAGATTTACGCCTACCTCCCTTGGGGCGATCGCTCGATCTGCCTCGCATTGGTTTTGATTGGATTTGACTCATAATTTTTCTCCCTCAATTGCTCCGGTGGCGTAAGTCATAATCTTTTCTTGCGTAATTTTCTCGCCGTTGGTACTATTTAGTTCGCCAACTAAACGCCCTTCTCGCATCACCAAAACGCGATCGCTCATCCCGATAATTTCAGGTAGTTCGCTCGAAACCATTAGAATTGCAACTCCTTGGGCTGCTAAGTCGCTAATGATGCGATAAATTTCGCTTTTTGCGCCAATATCTACACCCCTTGTGGGTTCGTCTAACATCAAAACTTTAGGCTTAATTGCCAACCATCTTGCTAGCAGCAGTTTCTGTTGGTTGCCACCAGATAAATCTAAGGCTCTAATGCCTAGTTCTGCTAGCCGAATATTAAAGTTATCGACTGCGGCTGAGGCAATTTGGTTAATTCGTAATGGGCTGATCGTGCCTACTTTCGCTTCCCGTTTGAGCAGGTTAATTGCAATATTCTTGCGGCAGCTCATTTCGAGAAATAAGCCCTGTTCTTTGCGGTCTTCTGGCACGTAACCAATACCAGCCGCGATCGCATCGCTGGGTTGATTGATGTTGAGATGTTTACCATCTAAAATCACTTCACCACTTGTCTTGGGGTCAGCACCGAAGATTAACCGACATAATTCCGTACGTCCTGCACCTACCAGTCCTGCCAAGCCGACAATTTCTCCTGCGTGTAGTGTTAAACTTGCAGGCTGAATTTTGCCACCATCGCTAATGTTTTTTACCTCTAGTACGACTGAACCGATGGTTTTTCCGGGCTGTTTTTCAAACAAATCTTGCAAAGGTCTGCCTACCATCATTTGTACCAGGCGCTCGCTAGAGATCTCCTGGCGTTCTAAACTGCCTACGTACTCGCCATCTCGCAAAACGCTAATGCGATCGGCAAGCGCGTAAATTTCTTCCATGCGATGACTGATGTAGATAATGGCAATGCCGTTGTCTCGCAGCTTGCGAATTAACTCAAATAGTTGTTCTGTCTCGCGGTCTGAAAGCGCTGCGGTTGGCTCATCCATAATTAGGATGCGGCTATTGTCCTTGAGCGCCCGCGCAATCTCGACTTGTTGCTGTTCGGCAATTGAGAGACGAGACACCGTGTCTTCTGGCTGGAAACTCGCTCCCAAACTGTTAAGGACTGCTGCTGCTTCCTGATTCATGCGATCGCGATCGAGGAAATATCCCTTAGTTAACTCGCTACCCATGAAAATGTTTTCAGCTACAGTCAAGTTGGGGGCGAGATTCAGTTCTTGATAAATCAGGGCAATTCCGGCTTGCCTAGCAGCACTAGGATCGGAAATTTTTACTGGGTCGCCGTTAATGCGAATTTCACCTGCATCTGTGTCGTATGCCCCAGCCAGAATTTTCATCAACGTACTTTTACCCGCGCCATTCTCGCCCATCAGAGCGTGAATTTCACCAGGATAGACAGTTAAATTGACATTCTCCAAGGCAGTTACACCGTGAAATTTCTTGGTAATGCCTTGCATTTCTAACCGAGGGATGGGAGGGGATGTTGTTGTTGTCATAAAAATTGCGAGAGTCGGGAGTTTTAGGGGCAGGTTTTTTGAGGATAGCTGTCAAACAACAGAGAGTTCTGCCATCAAACCCGTCCTTACAGAAGTCAAGAGAAGTTAAAAATAATTCCGAATTCCGAATTCCGAATTCCGAATTCTTACTGCCAGCCTTTATAGTCTTTGACGTTTTCTCTGGTAATTAGCCTGACTGGAATCAATATGTCGGGATTCTTCGGCTTCTTGCCATTGAGAATGTCGTTACCAACTCGTACGGCTGTTTGCGTCATGCCTAGCGGATCTTGAGCAGCAGTCGCAACAAAAATACTATTGGGGTCTTCAATTGCTTGTTTTGCTTCCGGTGCGCCGTCTACGCCGACAATGAAAAACTCGTTGCGTCTGGCTTGCTTGGCTGCGAGTTCTGCACCAACTCCGCTCGGATCGTTGATCGCAAATACGGCATCAATTTTGTTAAATGATGTCAGCAAGTCGCTCATGACCCTTAAACCACCATCTCTGCTACCTTCGGCGTTTTGGTCTTTAGAAAGTATTTTGATGTTGGGGTACTGAGCAAAGACTTGTTCGCAACCTTTGACGCGATCGAATACAGATTGTACTGGCGGACCATTCACAATTACAACATTGCCTTTCCCTTTGAGGCGATCGGCAATATACTGACAGCTAATCTGCCCTGCTTGCAGATTATTAGAGGTGACGGTAGCATCTACGCCACCACCCGCACCTGTATCGACTGCGATTACGGTAATGCCTGCTTGTTTGGCTTTTTCCACAGCAGCAGCAATGCCCTCACTATCGCCAGCATTCAGCAGGATTAAGTCCGTGTTAGCGGCAATAAAGTTTTCGATTTGATTGAATTGCAAGTTGAGGTCGTAACCGCTAGAAACAACAGCAGTTCGTACCCCTTCTCCAGCAATTTTCTTAGCCTCAGATTCCGCACCTCGTCCCATCAAGACAAAGAAGGGATTGCTGAGATCGCCTACAGTAATTGCAAGCGATCGCAGTTTTGAGTTTGGATTGATTTGTGCTGTAGAGTTATTTTGGCTATCTGGCGAGCAAGCGACAATGGCACTGCCGATCGCGCCCAATAGACCAATGGCGATCGCGGCTTTTTTCCCTTTCATTTTTTCAACCAGCTTTTAAAAATAGTCAGACCGAATCTATAGTGCGAGATGCGATCGAGATTTCAGGCAATTTTTTTAGTATGCAGAATTATTATTTTGATTTTTTTATTAAACGTTATACATCTATCTTAAAGCTTAGATATTGAAATGGATTGAATGCGCGATCGCCCTGAAATTTGTTGAGACTCGTATGTATAAGTACCGTTTGATATCAAAATTTGCTTCAAATTATTCAAACTAGAAACAAATTTTAAATTAAAAATTGTAAATATTGAATTGACCTAATGTCTATTTATCAGAACATCTGAATGCAAGAATGCTTAAAGAGAAAAATCTATTTTATCACGGCTTGATTTGCTATATCTCTGAGTAGAGAAAAGAATTTGAAAAGGAGTGCGATCGCAGAAATAATTAATGCGAATGGAGGATTTATCATCAAATCCTATATATCAGCAATTTCTCTCGCTCAAAAAGCTAGAAGCGATTTGCGATCGCCAATTACTCATCAATTATTTCTCGTACTGCTCGTAAGCCGCAACAATTCTTTGCACTAAAGGATTGCGAACGACATCTTTTTGAGAAAACTCGCAAAAAGCAATTCCTTCGAGATGTTGCAAAATCTTCAACGCTACTGTTAACCCTGATTGTTGTTGCAAAGGTAAGTCAGTCTGAGTCATGTCCCCAGTCACAACCATGCGCGAACGGAATCCCAACCGCGTTAACACCATTTTCATCTGGGCTGGTGTCGTGTTCTGCGCCTCATCTACAATCACAAAAGCATTATTCAGCGTGCGACCCCGCATATATGCTAGAGGAGCTACTTCAATGACTCCCCGTTCCATTAGGTTAGCCATTTTTTCTTGGTCGATAAACTCATACAATGCGTCGTAGAGGGGACGGAGAAACGGATCGACTTTTTGTTGCAAATCCCCTGGTAAAAAGCCCAGTTTTTCCCCAGCTTCCACGGCTGGACGAGTTAAGATTAACCGTTCGTACTGATTTGCTAACAAAGCTTGGGCAGCAATTACCACTGCTAAATAAGTCTTACCAGTACCAGCAGGACCAGAGCAAAATGTCAAGTCATGGGTACGAATGTACTGAATATACTGACGCTGGCGAAAAGTTTTTGCCCTGACTTCATCGCCGCGACGGGTACGAGCGAGAACGTCTCGCTGTAATTCTTGCAGTTCGCCTTGGCGATGGGTATCTAATGCTTGACGCGCCGTCAGGATATCTGCATTTGAAATACTCTTACCCTGACTCCAAAGATCTTCGAGCGATCGCACTAACTGCTGGCTTAGCTCAATTTGTTTTTCCGTGCCGTAAATATATAACTCTTGCCCGCGCAACACAACTGTAGCACCTGTGAGTCGCGCCAGGGTTTTCAAATTTTCTTCATTTTCTCCGGCTAAAGCGATCGCGCCAGCTTGAGTTGGTAGCGCGATCGTTAAAGGCTCTGCCATACCAGTTTTCTATTTGTCATTGGTCGTACCCTATGGGAAGGGCTTCGCCCTACGCCATCATTCATTTGTCCTTTCTAGCTTACTAGCTACAAACGAGCGGGAACCATCAACCAACGACTAATGAGAACGAGGTTTTTGCACGGGTTTGGGACTCTCACCTCGCTGTTCCCTCAATTTTGGCGCAGATGAACGGTCTGATGAACGTCCGGTTTCTTCCCCACTCGTCGCACCATTAAAAGCTTGGCTACCGTAAATATCCAGATATACTGAATGCCCTGACATAGCAGCAGCAGCAGCAATAACCGTGCGAATATTTTGAATATTGCGTCCGCCGCGACCAAAAACTCGCCCCTTGTCTTCACCTTCAAAGGCGACTCTAAGCCAAACCTTTGCCGTACTAGGGAAGAACTCACAATCCACGCTTAGCGAGTTGGGAGACTCCAAAAACGGCTGAATCAAAAATTGCGCTAGTTTAGCGTAATCTGGTTGTCGATCTGAACTTATAGTGCGATCGCCCTTATGAGTTGGTTGATTGGCTGGCTGCGGTATTGAGCTGTTCAAAGACATTAGCTTTTTGTAAAATGTGACGCACGGTATCAGTAGGTTGAGCACCTTGTTGGAGCCGCCTTACGATTCCTGGCACATCTAGCTTAGTTTCGTCAGTTCTGGGGTTGTAGAATCCCAGCTCTTCCAAAGCACGACCTTCGCGCCGAGCGCTGCTTTTTATCGCCACAATGCGGTAACTTGCTTCCCGCTTTTTACCGTATCGCTTCAATCGCAGTTTGATCATACTGGGGTTAACTTCTCCTGTAGGCGGCTAATAGATTGTATTCACTGAATAGATCATCATATCACAGTTGACAGTGACTAGTGACTGGTGACTAGATTCTTCAAGCCACTAGCCACCAGCCACTAACCACTCACAAAGTCCCAAACCCCTTTTTCTTCTTCTCTTTCTTCTTTTTCTTAGCGGGTGCGCCGCCAGCGTAGCCCCGCCAACCAGGGGGAGTAGGACGACTACCAGCAGCATAGGGATCGCCCATACCGCCGCCACCACCGAATAGATTGGGCATACCTGGGAAGCCGCCGCCTTGACCCATCTGCTGCATCATGGCTCGCATTCTCTGGAAGTCGCTCACCAGTTTGCTCACGTCGCTTTCTTTATAACCAGAACCTCTGGCAATCCGGCGGCGACGGCTGGGGGAACTAGATAATAGATCGGGGTCTTTACGTTCCTGCTTGGTCATGGAATTGATCATCGCTTCGCAGCGTTTGAGCTGGGTTTCACCCTGCTTCAGCTGGTCGTCCGACATCTTATTCATGCCAGGAATTAGCTTCATGATGCCACCCAAAGAACCCATGTTCTTCAGCAGCCGCATCTGCTTCAGAAAGTCGGTGAAGTCAAATTTTGCCGAGAGAATTTTCTCTTGCATTTTCTCAGCATCGGCAAGATCAAATTCTTCTTGGGCTTTTTCTACGAGCGTCAGCACGTCGCCCATACCTAAAATGCGCGATGCCATGCGATCGGGGTAAAAGGGTTGTAGTGCTTCTACTTTTTCCCCGACACCGACGAACTTAATCGGCTGTCCCGAGATTCGTCGAACTGAAAGCGCTGCTCCACCTCGGCTGTCACCGTCCAGCTTGGTGAGAATTGCCCCAGTAATACCGACTTGTTCGTGGAAAGTGCGGGTGAGATTGGCTGCTTCTTGACCCGTCATCGCATCCACTACCAACAGCGTTTCGTGGGGTTGCACGGCTTCTTTAACACGAATCAACTCCGCCATCATGTCTTGGTCAATTTGCAGGCGACCAGCGGTATCGATAATAACTGTATCTACCCCTTGTGCTTTGGCTTGTTCGACACCTTCTCGCGCAATCTCTACGGGGTCGGCATTGCTACCCATTTCAAACACGGGTACGTCAATTTGCTTACCCAGAGTCACCAACTGATCGATCGCGGCGGGACGATATACGTCTGTCGCTACCATCAAGCAACTGAGGTCTTGCTTGCGTAGATGTAATGCTAATTTTGCTGTAGCGGTGGTTTTTCCCGTCCCCTGTAAACCTGCCATCAAAACAATGGTAGGGGCTGCGTCTGCCTGTGCGAGGGGAACGTTGGTTTCCCCCATCACTTCTACCAGTTCGTCATAAACAACTTTGATGAATTGCTGGTCGGGTCTAACCCCAGAAAGTACCTCGGCTCCTTGTGCCTTAGTTTCCACGTCAGCAATAAAATCTTTGACTACCTGCAAATTGACATCCGCCTCCAATAAGGCGCGGCGTACCTCCCGCAATGCCTCTTGAATATTGGCATGGGAAATCTTATCTTGTCCCCGCAGCTTTTTCCAGGCAGATTCTAGGCGATCGGCAAGTGCATCAAACATATTTCATCAAGTAAAACGGCGATCGGATTTTGGGAAAGCAAATTTTATCCACTATTCCCATTATGAGGGATAAGGATGAACGGTTGACAGTTGATGGTTGATGGTTGGCAGTTGGTAGTTGGTAGTTGCTCCGCAACTCTCTTCTCCCCCTGAGATGGGCGACTCTCCCTCAGCTCAAGAGCAGCTCTTTTCTTCCCCTCACTCCTCGCTCCTCACTCCTCACTTTTCTGAGAACTATGTTAAGAAATATTAAAAATAGCCATTTTGTATTTTTGGATACAGAATTACCTGCTATAGTAAAAAAGTGAAAGTAAACAGAAAAATATAAAGAGGAATAAATTATGTCTACTCAAGAACAAGCTCGGGCGTTGATGATGCGTCACCACCACGTAGTCAAAAACCGTCAGCAATCGATGTTGAACCGTGCAGCAGCTGAAATTGGTTTTGAAGGTACGACAGAATATTGGAATCATATTCAAGGCAAACCCCACCCCACCTTCTCGGCTAACTACGATCGCAGTGGTTCTTCTATGAGCTAGATGGCGATTTTTGTGTGAAGAAAGTTTGCTAAATTTGTTAAATAACATAAAGCTCCCCTCAAAATTGCATGGCGATCGCAGTTTTGAGGGGAGCTAAAATTTTGCAGTTGAGTACAGATACCGGGAATAACTATACAGAGAATTGCTAAGTCAAGATTGAGTAGTGAACCCGCTACCGATACTAAATATTCTAGTGACGAACAACGTTCTGCTTCTCCGAAGTGCTAAAGTCACTATAATAGCAATTCTCGATTGCGTGCGTGACATTTGTAGGGGCGCTTTCTCTGTGCGCCCCAGAGAGAGCGTGTGTTTTACCCAATCGAAAAACCGCTATAAAATTACTTCCCACGATAGATGATAGAGTTTTCGTGATTAACATATTTTAACAATTGCCTGCAAAAAAATAGTTGGTTGGCATGTTATCTCGCTGAAAAACGACAGGAGCCAAAAGCAAAACCAACTCGTGCATAGATGCGCTCGCAATTTGAAAAATATAGAACTCACTAAACCTTATGGAAACACTTCCCACGGTTAAAGCGACTCCTGCTCAACACGAACTGACCGATCCAAAAGTAGAAATAGATACTTTAATTACAGCACCTCAACAAGAAACAGAGATCGATCTAGAGTTTCTTTACACCAGAGATATCGAATTTCGTCAAGAAACAATTTACTTTGTGGTAGTCGATCGCTTTTATGATGGCGATCCAAACAATAGCGAAGGTCCTAACCCAGAACTATACGATCCCAATGCTCAAGAATGGGGGAAGTATTGGGGTGGTGACTTACAAGGAATTATCGATAAACTCGATTATCTTAAAGGCATGGGAGTGACAGCAATTTGGCTGACTCCTTTATTCGAGCAAATTGAAGATTTATTTATCGAAAGTGCGGCAATTCACGGCTACTGGACGAAAGACTTCAAACGCTTGAACCCGCGATTTATCGGTCAAGATGAAGATCCATCCCTGAACAAAACTCAAGAAACTAGAAATACCACCTTCGATCGCTTGATTGACGAACTACACAAGCGAAAGATGAAGTTAATTCTCGATATTGTCTGCAACCATAGTAGCCCTGACATTAGCGGAGTCAAGGGAGAATTATATGACGATGGCGTAAAAATTGCCGACTTTAATGATGATAAAGATCATTGGTATCATCATTACGGTGAAGTCTCCAATTGGGAAGATGAATGGCAAGTACAGAACTGCGAACTTTCCGGTTTAGCCACATTTAACGAGAACAACAACGACTATCGTAATTACATCAAATTGGCAATTAAGCAGTGGCTAGATCGAGGCGTGGATGCTTTGCGGGTAGATACAGTCAAGCATATGCCAATTTGGTTTTGGCAAGAGTTTATCGCCGATATTCAAGCCCATAGACCAGATGTGTTTGTCTTTGGTGAATGGATTTTCAGCCATCCACTCGACGATCTCTCGGTAGAATTTGCCAACTGTTCGGGTATGTCCATGCTCGATTTTGGTCTATGCGTAGCAATTCGAGGCGCTTTGGCACAAGGCGCTGAGGGTGGATTTCAACTAATCCAAGATGTTTTCGATCTCGATTACCGCTATAACGGGGCAACAGAGTTAGTCACGTTTATCGATAACCACGATATGCCGCGTTTTCAGTCGCTTAATGCCGACCCGGAAATGCTACGAGTGGCGATCGCCCTAATCATGACATCTCGTGGTATCCCTTGCATCTACTACGGTACGGAACAGTATCTTCACGACGATACAAATGGCGGAAACGATCCCTACAACCGACCGATGATGACGAGTTGGGACAACGACACTGAAATCTATCGTTATATTCGCTTGCTTTCTGGCTTGCGGCGACTCAACCCAGCCGTATCAGTTGGTAGCCATCAGCAGCGATATATTACCCCAGATGTCTACTGCTATGTCAGAAGATATGGTGAGTGTACCTGCTTTGTTGCCATGACTCGGGGTGAAACCGTCACGATTGATACAGTCATGACAGACTTACCAGATGGCGAGCATACTTGCGTGTTAACGCGGCGCAAATTTACAGTGGAGAACGGCGAGATCCGCAATTTAGAACTGGGACGAAGAGATGTCATCGTTCTCAGTCATATTGGGGAAAGGGCAAAAGCTAAAACTTTAGTTAGAGTGCAATTAAATGGGGTCAACACTCAACTCGGTGAAAGAATTGTGGTGATGGGCGATTGTCCAGAACTAGGAAACTGGGATATTGGCAAAGCTTACCCCCTAGAGTACATTAATGCCAATACTTGGTTTGCGGAAATTCCCTTCGAGGAGAGTGCTGGTAAGTTAATTACTTACAAATATGCCATGTTGCGGGAAGGGCGATCGCCATTACGAGAAAATATTGTGGCTCGACGTTGGGTTGTTGCTAGCGAAGGGACGGTTAAGTGGCGAGATCTCTGGGCATCTGGGAGAGAATCGTAGAAAAGTCAAAAGTCAAAAGTCAAAAGTCAAAATAGTTAATAAGCTTCGCGATCGAACTCAAGTAATGGGATAGTGGTGGATTGCTTCTTGCCTATTACCCATTACCCATTACCCATTACCCATTACCAACGATCGACAATCCCTTCCTAGTTCAGGAAATTGCGAAGACTAAAGTTCGGTTTTACGCCTGTCGCTAGTGCCAAAATCTCGATACTCTCTTATTGAGTAGCAAAAGTAGAACTATCTAGAAAAGCGGAACGGAACGGAGAGTTGCTAGCTGTGAGAGGGGGCGATCGCTGGTGCAAATGTGGACTTTACCAACTATAAGGGAAATTATTACCAAGAGCAGAGCGGATGAGATTGGCTACTACACTCCAGAGTTGGAAACAGAAGTCATTCGCCATACCAGTGCTGCATCTAAACGGCTCAAAGTCGTGAAAGAGTGGAGTGGGGCGATCGCCGCACTCGAACAGCTATTGTTAGATAGTCTTGGTTCCCCGTCAAACTCTTTAGGATTTAAAGGCGATCGAGGCATCGTTTTAGCTGGTCCAGCACCAATTTTGAGTCAAAAAGAGTTGCTGGCTAACTTTCAAACTGGAGTGTTTACCGCAGAGTGGCTGAAGTTATCTGGAGGAAGACCGTTTCAACTCCCGCCAGCTGCAACCAAGTCTGATGTAGCCAAGTCTCAAGCAAAATCCGATCCTTTACCTGTAGCAGTAGAAATCGATCCCCCTGGTAGTACGACTATACCCTTGCTACCGGGAGATCCGCTAGCAAAGGAACAGTTTTGCTTGGTTTTGACAGATAGTTTTAGCTTGGTGATGGTTGCTGGGGTAGATGGCAATAACGACCCAGTATTTATGTTTGCATTTGAACCGGAGATAGTTGCGCAGGCATGGCAGACGCTGCGGGCGCGAGTGGCTCTCACTAGCCCCCGATATCTACTATTGCAACTCGATGCGATCGCCCATAAATATGCTCCCGTTGCCCCAGATTACCGGATCGTGGCTCAATTTAGCCGTCTGTTACTAAAGTATTTGCCAGAACCAGAGGAAGGACAAGGGGACAATGCAAAAGTCAAAAGTCAAAAATCAAAAGTCAAGAACAACGATAATCTTCTTGACTTTCAACTCCCGACTCCCGACTCCCGACTCCCAACTCCCCATTCCCGTCCCGATTTAGAACTCCTGCAAGCATTTGCTCACGAAGTTCGCACGCCTTTGACGACAATTCGCACGCTGATTCGCCTGTTATTGAAGCGACGAGACTTGTCTAGCGATGTGCAAAAACGCTTAGAGGCGATCGAACATGAGTGTCGAGAACAGATCGATCGCATGGAATTGATGTTTCAAGCCGCAGAATTGGAAACATCAGCTTCAGATGGCAACAATAATAATTATTTAATTGCTACATCTTTAGAGCAGTTGTTGCAGCAAAGTATTCCTCGCTGGCAACAGAGTGCAAAACGGCGCAGCATGACTTTAGATGTCATTTTACCGCAACAGATGCCGACGGTGATCAGTCATCCAAGTATGTTGGATCGGGTACTGACGGGATTAATTGAAAACTTCACTCGCAGTTTACCAGCTGGCAGTCACATTCAGGTACAAGTGATTCCTGCGGGAGATCAACTGAAGCTACAATTATTTTCGCAGCTTCCAGGGGAAGACGACGAAACTGCCCAAAGTTTCTCTGTTACATCAATTGGCAAATCTTTAGGTCAGTTGCTTACTTTTCAGCCCGAAACTGGCTGTATCAGCCTCAATCTCAATGCTACCAAACATCTATTTCAATCGATTGGTGGTAAATTGATCGTGCGCCAAAAACCGCAACACGGAGAAGTATTGACGGTGTTTCTCCCCTTATTTGGGAGCGGGGAGTCGTAGGGGCGGGTTTTTTTTGAGGATACCTGTCATCACACAAATGATTCTGCGGTTAAACCCGCCCGTATATATGAATCGAAGGTAATGAGTTGAAGGTAGGTATCGATCGCCAATTACACCGATCGCCGATCGATTGCTTAGCGATTGCTGGGTACTGGTATTTTTACCGACTTACTTTTATTCTTATTCTCGCGGCGATGCTGCCACATGACAACGCCAGTGATGAATAGAACTAAGGGTGCAAATCCTACTAAAACGTAGAGAATGCGTGATGGTAAACCCCAAAATGTACCAACATGTAAATCGAAAAATGAGTTAATAATGCGATCGCCTAACGATTTTGGCTGTCGTGAATCTTCAACTTGAAGAACTTTTCCGCTGTAGCGATCGATGTGTGCTACACCATAAGTTGACCAGCTTTCGCCATACAAGCCGTAGATTGAAATCGCTCCTGTTTCGGACACAGGCAAATCTACAGAAATTCGCTGCATTCCTGGTAGTGCAGTTTTGGCTTGCTCGACGGCTTGAGTAAGGGTTATAGGTGCTTGTCCCGATATTGGCTTAGAAGTAACGGGATCGTCATTTGGAGTTGGGCTAAATGTCACCGCCCGAATTGCTGGATAGGTAAAATCTGAAAAGTTCCAACCGAAGCCTGTAATGGCAGTTAATGAGAGAAAAACTGCTGTTGTAATTCCAATAACTTTGTGTAAATCAAAGTTTCGTCGCTTAATATGCGCGTTCCATTTGATTTTAAATCCGGCTGAAAGTTTGCGCCAACCAGACCACAATAAACTGCCTGTGATTGTGGCAACCAGGAGAAACAAAGCTACAATTCCTGTCAAAATGACTCCAGGCTGTTCGACAAACAAACGATAGTGTAGGTTAAGCAAAAAGCGATAGTAGCTGAATCTTTCTAAGCGATCGCCCATCACTTTTTCTGTATAGGGATTGACGAACACTTGATGAGCGCCATCGAGATAAATATCTGGATTTGCATTCGGTTCTTCCATCACAACATGGAAGAGGTGGCGATCGCTTTTTGGGATGGAAACGCTTACAGCTTTCCATTGCGGATGAGCCACTTGAGCAATTTCCACGGTGCGATCGATTGATATTGGTTGTCCTTGGGGAATAACTACCCCAAATTGTTGAGACACGATCCAATCGTCAATATCTGAGTGAAAGACAAGCAAGCTGCCTGTAATGCCAATCAGAATTAGGATTAACCCGACAACTAAGCCGATATAACGGTGAATTGAAAATATAAGATTACGCAGTCGTTTTGCACGCATATAGCTATAGATAATTTCAAAAATGACAGATTGCGATCGCACACAAAGCCTCACTCCGCCTGCGGTTCTCTTCTCCTTGGCAAAGCGAGGGGTTAGGGGAGTCAAAATTCTACCGCCACAGTTCCCAAAACTGTAAAAGGCGCACCTGGGTAAATCAAGGCGGTATTCTGAGATGATTCGTAGTATTTAGTATCAAATAAATTCTTGAAATTCAGCCCCACTCTCCAGTTATCGCGCTTGTAGAAAATACTGGCATCGGCACGCACGTAGGAGGGAAGTACGAGTTCGTTAGGTAATTCGGCTTCGCGATCGCCTACATAAAATACTCCCACACCAAAACCTAATCCTTGTAAATTGCCACGTTGAATTTCATAAGTCGTCCATAAACTAGCCCCTTCTGCTGGAGCATTTGTGAGTACGTCATCAACAGGAAGATTGTTATCTTCAGTCACAAAAGCATCATTGATAAAAGCAGAGGCAACTAGATTCCATCCAGGTAGAATTTCTCCTCCCAGATCGAATTCAATCCCGCGACTTTTTACTTCTCCGACTCCAATTGAGAAATCTGGGTTGTCGGGATCGGTTGTCAGAATATTAGTTTTCGTAATTTCATAAGCTGCTAGAGTTGCTGAGAGATTCCCTAATTCAGCTTTAATTCCGGCTTCGTATTGCGTGCCGCGAGTTGGTTCAATTAGTTCTCCGCTAGCTGTTGTCGTATTATTGGGAACAAAAGAACGACTATAACTAGCATAGAGAGAAATCGGTTCAATCGGTTGATAAACTAATCCCACACGCGGAGAGAATGCATTGTCATCAAAATCGTTAGATCTTTCAATTCTCTCTTCTCCTACAGTTTGTTCGTAGCCTTCAGATTCAAAATTGATAAAATCAAATCTACCCCCTATTAGTAGTTTTAGATTGGGCAATAACGCGATTTGATTTTGCAGATACAACCCAACCGCGTTAGAAGTAAAATCGTCTTTAAAAGAGTAATCTGAAGGTGGAATTGGTTCGCCATACACGGGGTCGAAGACATTAATGTTAGCTCCACTAGCCTCAAAGTTTTCATAGCCGTTATTGCGTTGAGATAGCTCTAGCCCCAGTAGTAGTTGATGCTGCACTGACCCAGTGTTGAATTTAGCCACCAAATCGGTTTGCCAAGAATAAACATCGTCATATTCAGAGCCATCTGTTACACAAAATCGAGATACTTCCTGAGTTTCTGGATCGTACTCAGACACTCGACAAGCTACATCTTCCCCTTCCGAAAAAGAAGCTCCAAAAGCAGTGCGAAGACTAATATTGTCGTCAAAGCGATGGTCAAAGCTGAGGATGAGATTATTGGTAGTCTCATCAATGCGATCGCCTGGTTCTCCTAAATATCGACTAATGGGAAGCTCAAATGTAACTGGATCTATTGGCAGCCCATCATTGTACGTGCGATCGGAATATAAATATTCATACTCTAAAGTCAGAGTAGTTGCATCGCCAATTTTATAGCTAATTACAGGTGCGATCGAGAGAATTTCTCCATCAACAAAATCAATAAAACTCCCAAAGTTTTGGTAAGAGGCATTCAAGCGATATAATAGTTTTCCATCAGCAGTCAATGGTCCAGAAAAGTCAATAGATGGTTCGTAAAAGTTGTAGCTACCAGCCGTAAACTCAACTGCATAGTAAGGATTGCTGAGGGGTTTTTTGGTAACAAAATTTATAATTCCCCCTGGCTCTACTTGACCGTACAATACTGAAGCTGGACCCTTCAAAACTTCCACTCGCTCGATGCCACTAGGGGCAATTGTCGGCGCTTCAATACGGAATCCATTTCTCAGGGTTCTAGAATCGCTAAATCCTCGAATATTGTAGGTATACGAAAAGCCATAATCTACTCGTGGAGTCACACCTGAAACATTCCGCAGAGCATCTGAAATTTCTGTTACTTGCTGGTCTTCAATTACCTGGCGAGGAATGACTTGAATTGACTGAGGAATGTCCCGTAAAGGTGTATCCGTTTTGGTAGCAGTTGATGCATCTGGTGCGTTATATCCCTCTACTTCTCGTTCCCCCGTCACCACAATTTCAGTTTCTTCCCCTGGTGCTGGCTGGGATGGCTGCTGTATATTCTTTGGTTCTGATGGTGTTGCCTCTGGTTTTGGCTGAATATCCGGTTTTGGCGCTGGCGGTGTTGCTGGCGCTGGTTTTTGGGCTGTAGGGGTTGTGGGTGCAGCTAAACTCAGTACCAAGGTGCGATTCCTTGTTACTATCTGTCCTGTTGGGATCGATGTCCCCGTCACCGTGACTCGAATACTGTTAGTAGCAAGTTGGCTAACGGTAACAGAAGTAATACCTGCAACTGGATTATTCTGACGAAAAATCTTACCTTCGGGTAGACGCAGTTGGGCGTTGATAATATTTGCTACCCAAGTCTGTTTGTAACCATAGGTCAAAACTTGGGGTGAGGTTCCATCAGCGGTTTCTAGAATCATTTCCAAGCCGTTTGGCGTTGGATTCAGCTTGATACCCGTTACTTGCACCGAATCTGACTTACCCGTCTCATTAGGTTGTGGCTGAGCCGCGATCGCTGGAGTATTAGTATAAAAACTTTTATTATTCTTCTTGAGATTAGCTTGCATCTGCTCGGACATCGGTGCTGCTAAATCTACCTCAGTTTTCGCGTCAGTTTTAGCGATCGCTGGCTCAGTTAACAGCAAAACAGCAAGCAGCCAAGAAGCTTTCAAGCTCAAAATCCCATATTGTCCAGGTTGCAACACTTACTATACTCCTCACGGCAATCTTGACGCAAATCCTTATCAAAAAAGATTTGCAAATAAGCTAGTGGGTAGTCTACGTAATTACCGAAGCTCAAGTCTATGCCCTAGAAGATAAATTTCGATCCATAGCAGAAAAGTTACAAGTCAGTAACAATCTTTCTCCCAGCGCGACAAGCACCAGGAGTTATGCCAAACTTGCGCCGGAAGGCGTTAGTAAAGTGACCTAAATGAGAATAGCCAACTTTATTTGCTACTGCTTCTACATTCAGCTTGCCATCTCGCAACAACAAATATGCTTGCTGCAAACGGTAGTCGCGCAAATAGCCAAATGCTGTTGTGCCGAAAATCTCGCGAAAACCTTGTTCCAACTTCATGTGGTTCAGTCCAACTTGTTGCGCCAAATCCATCAGTGCAGGTGGGTTGACGTGATTTTGGAGTAAAATTTCCCTTGCCTGGTAAATTCGCTCTACGTCAGTTGGTTTGAAACTGTTAGCTTGTCTCCCATTGCTTTCGACGAGTTGAGTTAACTGCAAACATAGCAGTTCGAGTACCTTACTTTCTAAATACATCCGCTGCATCATGCCTTGATGAGGACAATCGAGAATTTGCTGCAAAGCAAGGTGCATTTGCGGGGTAATTTTTCCCACTGGAAGGTGAAACCGAGGCGGAGTGTCAGTTTCTAGCAGCAGTTGTAACGGTTCGGGTAAAGATTCCGAGTCTGTATTAAACGACCTAAAGAAATTTAAGTCAAAAGCAATTCTAATTAATATCTCAGCAGTTTCGGCTTTAGCTTGCTCGATTTCAGCGATCTCTGGTAAGTAGAATTAAGTAATTTTCACCTGTTTTTTCAAGATAATCGTCTTTGACATATTTATCTTTAATTCCAGGCGTGATGGTTCTGAGATTTCCGGCAAGATAAAATTTTGCTGTTAGAGGTTCAGCGCAACTGTGTTCGACTTCTGTACTTAAATCATGCAGCCAAGTCAAATTGAGAATCTGAAGGTTGTTTCCAGAAGGTAGCAGAATTTCGCGACAATTTTTTCTAACATAGCGATCGCAATATTTCTCAATGCAATCGTACCCTTTAGTATTAAGAATCAACTCATAATCTTGACAGCTTTCTAAATGTCGTTGTTCGTATTGTGCCTCATCGATTGTTTCCATTTTTAACTCACACACTGACGCTTTCTTTTTCTCCTTACCCATAATAGAGTTCTGCTGCTAGGTTTTCATTTGGTAAAACTACGATGACTCCCTCTTTATTCTTTGTCATTATGTAGTAACCGCCAGCACTCTCCATGCCCCTCCAAATCCGATCAATTAGCTTTTCGTCAGTCTCTCCACAACTCAAAGCACCAGAATAGCTATCTTCAGGTACAGGCGTATATTTCCACTGAGAATATGGGTTTTTATCTTTATTTTTTAAGGAAATGTTAGCTCTCAGCTTTGCGTCACTGTCAAAATAAGTAATACCAATTTCTTGAATTTTATGAGAAACACTTGGTTCTAGCTCAAAAATAGACAAGTAGCATCCTTCCATTAGTCCTGGTTGAACGATTGAAGTGAGGACTTGCACGTTTCCAAGTTCTTTTGGTAAATTACTTGCACTATTGCTATTAGTTGTAAGTTTGAACTGTAGAGAAACCATTCCTGCCAAAAGTGTAGTTGCGATCGCAATAAAGGTTAGATATTGTCTTTTTCTATTCGTCTGTCTTCTATTATTCGGAGAAGCGTTAGCTAGATTTAGCTGATGAGGGATAAATTTTGCAATTTTAAAAAAATAAATTACCGATATAGTTCCACAAGCTATTCCAGATAACGTTAGAGGCAAATATTTTAAAGATGGCTGAAACCACGCAAACGGGTTAAATATTAAAAATAGTACAAAAGTATAAAAAAAGTACCCTAATTGTAGAGAACAAGGAAAATATTGTCTGATACTACAGCTCGGATAAGGCGAAGTGAAAGCGTAAAATAATGCTGAACCAAATCCTGCTGCAACCCAGAAAATAATAATAGCCAGAAATATCTGAATAACCTTTAGTACGAGCCTTCTCATCTATTTTCATCCATACATCTCACTTAGTTGGAGCTATGGGTAACAAGACATTGAAAATAGAACCTTCACCGACTTTACTTTTAACCGAAATGGAACCACCACAGCGGAGTAAAAGTTGTTGGACGATCGTTAACCCTAGCCCTGCACCGCCTATATCTTCGCTGGAAACAGAACGCACCCGATAAAAGCGATCGAAGATTTTGGGGATCTCGTTAGGTGAAATACCAATTCCCGTATCGCGAAATTCTAATTGCACGTATTCGCCTTGAATACAGGCTTTAACCCACACTTGCCCACCTGTAGGAGTAAATTTAATACTGTTGTGTAACAAATTAATAGCGATTTGTCGTAACCAATTGTTAGAGCAGAAAATAGAAGGCAAATCGGGAGAGACAGTGTAGGCAAGCATAATGCCTTTTTCTTGAGCTAGAGGTTGATAAGTGCTAACCACCCCTGGAATAATTTCACTCAGTTTCAATGGTTGTAAAACTGTTTGTTCTGCCGTTCTGTCTAATTGAACTAATTCTAATAAACCGTTAATTAAAGAATTTTGGCGATCGCACTCGCTACTTAGAATCTGCAAATAGCGTTGTTTTTGCGGTGGTTTGAGGTGAGGAGAATTTAAAAGACTCAAAGCCGTTTTCATATGTGTCAGCGGAGTGCGGAGTTCTTCGCACATCCTACCGAACGATTCATCTTTACGAGTTAAGGTATTTGTTAAAGCTTGATTTTGCCGTTTTAAAGTGCCAGTGAGTTCGTCAAACGTACTTCGGCGAGTGGCATCTTGTTGCTGGACTTGTTTAGCAAATAAGCGCTCTAACAACACCGGATCGGGTGCGGACGGACAAGCAAACAGCGTCTCCCAATTGTTCATCACCTCTGGGGCGATCGCTGGCTGCTTGTGCTGCGCTAGCTTCCAACGCACGCTTTGAGCCACGACATGACCGATTCCCTTGAGTACCTCCTGTAAGACTCGTCCCTCAAACGAACAAAGGCTCAGCAAGGGTAAAAATTTCTTTTGGCGATCGTTTTCCTTAGTTTTTCCCTTTTTGCGTTTCAGTCGCGATCGATGTGCCAGCACCATACAGCAGAATTGAGGCGAATGGACGATGAGAAAATAGTCCCGCCGCAAATGGCTATTTGGTAATAATTGGACTGGAACCATTGGGAAACCAGACAATTGAGCGATCGCAGTTTCCTGTCCGTAGCAAACATAGGTTTTGTCAGAAACTCTCACCTGCTCGTGATAGCGCTGAATCGAAGCATACCAAACTTTCCCTGATGGTAACTTCAGCCATAGTGTCGCTGAGATTTGCTTTTCTACCAGTAATTCCATCACCGATTCTACCAAGGAAAGCAAGGTTGCCGGACTCACCAACATCGGCGATGGTGGTTGTTCTATACTCAGAGCCAGTCGATAAAGGGAGATTTCCATTATTAGGAGTTAGGGGCTAAGGAGACAAGGGGGACAAGGAAGACAAGGAAGACAAGGAAGACAAGGGAGACAAGGAAGCAATTCTACTAGTCACCAGCCACTAGCCACCAGCCGCTTACCCCACTTCCAAATTCCGAATTCCAAATTCCGAATTCCGAATTCTTAGCGCATTCCTCGCCTGTTCGCGATCGTCAAAGTGGATTTTTTCCGTACCTAAAATTTGGTAGTCTTCGTGACCTTTGCCAGCAATGAGTACGCCATCGCCGGATTGGGCTTGTTGAATTGCCGTTTGAATTGCTGTAGCGCGATCGCCAATGACAAATGGGTCTATTGTGTTGGGAATTCCAGCGAGAATATCTTGGAGAATTCTTTCAGGGTCTTCGGTGCGGGGATTATCAGAAGTGACGTAAACGACATCTGCTAAATCGGCGGCGATTTTACCCATTTTCGGGCGCTTTGTGCGATCGCGATCGCCGCCACAGCCAAACACGCAAATCATCTTACCTGGAATAAACGGTCGAGCTGCTTTTAACAAGTTTTCTAAACTATCTGGCGTATGAGCATAATCGACGATCGCGCTGATATCCTGATGGGGACTCACTTGCACCCGCTCCATTCTCCCAGGGACTCCGGCAAACTGCGGCAATACGTTAGCGATGAGTTGTAAATCTACGCCCAAGTGTAAAGCGGCTGCTACTGCTGCGAGTAAATTGGCTAAATTATATTGACCCACGAGTGGCGATCGAAATTCTACTTCTCCTGCGGGTGTGTGTAATTTACCGCTCACTCCCGTTGGTTCGTAACCCAAATCGCTCAAACAGAAGTCGGCTGTTCCAGCTTGGACGCTATAGCTCCACACCCGTTCCGGTGGTAGTTGTTTAATTAATCTTTGTCCGTAGGGATCGTCTGTGTTAATAACTGCTCGTCCTTGGAGATAATCGGGACTGAATAGCAAGGCTTTTGCCGCAAAATAGTCTTCCATATCGCGGTGGAAGTCTAGGTGATCTTGAGTCAGATTGGTAAACACCCCCACTTCAAACGGACACCCTAAAACTCGTCCTTGTGCTAAAGCATGAGAACTGACTTCCATCACCGCTACTTGAGTCCCCGCTTGCACGGCGTTAGCTAATTGCTGTTGCAGTTCTACAGCAAATGGCGTAGTATGAGCTGCTGTTTGCTCGAAACCCGCCCAACGAGAATAAAGAGTTCCAAATAAGGCTGTAGATAACTTTGCTTGTTGGAGGAAAAATTCGATTAAATGGGTGGTGGTCGTTTTACCATTTGTTCCCGTCACCCCCACCAACCTCATTTGCGTAGCTGGATAGCCGTAAAAAGCAGCCGCCACCTCAGCGCAAGCTCGAACCATATCCCTAGCGGCAATAATACAAGCCCCCTCAGTTCCCTGGGCTCCCTCAGCTCTCTTCAAGGCTACCTGAGAAGAGACTAAAGCCGCGATCGCCCCACTCGCGATCGCGCTTTGCCAAAACTCTCCTCCATCCACCCGCGTTCCTGGCATTCCAATAAAGAGATCGCCAACTTGGCAAGCATGAGAATTTGTCGTTAAACCCTTCACCTCCAGATCTAAAGCTGGGTGCTGGGGTAGTTGTTCGATACTGTCAACTTTTGCTAACAATTCGCCTAACTTCATGATTTGGTAATTGGTAATTGGTAGTTGGGAGTTGATGGTCACTGATAATTGATGACTGATAACTGTTAACTAGCTAGCTTAATCCCAGCTTTCAATTGCACCTATTTTGCTTCATGATGATTTACATATTTCTGAAGCATCTGTTGAATTTGCCCCACTGTAGCGCGAGGAGACGGGCGAGGTAGAAGGAGCGATCGCCCGTCGTCGCTACACAGAAATAAAACGGGTACTTCGTATTGATATGCTTGCCACCAATCATCCTGTAGTGCGATATCGCGGACTTCCAATGATAGTTCTTGGTGTGTAGCTAAAATTTGTGCTAGCTTTTCCTGCAAGCCTTCACACAAATGACATTCAGGTTTGCTATAGAGAATTAAGTGCATAAACTTAAGTTGTAAGTCGTAAGTCGTAAGTCGAGAAAGAGAGCTGCTCTTGAGCTGGGGAAGCAATTCTAGTTCCACTAGCCACTAGTCACCAACCACTAATCACTGATAACTGATAACTGATTTCCGTTATTGTTGAATATGCAGAACTATTCACATCATTGCGCAGATGACTGTTTCAACATCTTCTATCCAAACACCTAATTTCGATCTAGATGAGCTAAATCGCAAATATGAGACAGCTCATCCTAGCAAAATTCTTGCCTGGTGTGTCGAGAACATTCCTACAGGGTTAGTACAAACCAGCGCTTTCAACGTAGATGATATCGTCATCACCGATATTCTCTACCGCGAACTCAAGCACCGCACCCCAGTTATGTTTCTCGACACTTTACACCACTTTCCCCAGACTTTAGAGCTAGTCTCCAAAGTCAAAGACTTGTACGACTTGGATCTGCAAGTTTATAAAACTCCAGATGTGGATACTCGGGCTGCTTTTGCTGCCAAATATGGCGAAGCCCTATGGGATAGCGACATTCAGCAATTTCACCACTTGACCAAAATCGAACCTCTGCAACGAGGACTAGCCGAACTCAACGCTGTAGCTTGGATTACCGGACGGCGACGCGATCAGGCGCGTACCCGTTCTGATATGCCCGTTTTTGAACTCGACAGTCAACAGCGCCTCAAAGTCAATCCCATCGCTTCTTGGACGCGCAAAGAAACTTGGGCTTATGTTTTCGAGCATAACGTCATTTACAATCCGCTCCACGACCAAGGCTATCCCAGTATCGGCGACGAACCGATTACCACACCCGTAGCCGAAGGCGAAGACGAACGCGCCGGACGCTGGAGGGGTTCTGACAAGACTGAATGCGGAATTCATATTTGAAGGAGCCAGAAGTCAGGAGTCAGGAGTCAGAATGAAGAGAATACCAGCAAGGGTCTTCCAAGACTTAATTGTTTGGCAAAAAGCTCATCAATTTGTTTTAGCAGTATATCGTTTCAGCGAAAACTTTCCTAAAACAGAATTGTATGGCTTGACTTCTCAATTTAGGAGAGCGGCAATTTCTATTCCTGCCAATATTGCAGAAGGATTTAAGAAGAAAAACAAAACTGATAAAGCACGGTTTATGAATATTGCCCAAGGCTCTGTCGAGGAGTGCCGCTATTACCTGATTTTGGCAAAAGACCTCGGCTAAGGCGATAGCTTAGAGTTATGCCTTCTACTTGAAGAAGTTAGCAAGCTATTAGATGCTTACTATTCTTCTCTCTTGACTCCTGACTCCTGACTCCTGACTCCTGACTCCTGACTCCTGACTCCTATGATTAAAATCCTCCATCTTTCAGACATCCACATGGGAAGTAGCTTTTCCCACGGTCGGCTCAATCCTGAAACTGGATTGAATACACGCTTGGAAGATTTTGTCAAGACTTTATCGCGCTGTATCGATCGCGCGTTAGAAGAACCAGTGGATTTGGTGCTGTTTGGTGGGGATGCTTTTCCCGATGCCACGCCACCCCCTTATATTCAAGAAAAATTTGCCAGTCAATTTCGTCGCTTGGTTGATGCGCGGGTTCCTACCGTATTATTGGTAGGCAACCACGACCAGCATTCCCAAGGGCAAGGGGGGGCGAGTTTGTGCATTTATCGGACTTTGGGCGTACCAGGGTTTATGGTGGGCGATCGCTTGATGACCCATCACATTCAAACAAACAATGGTACAGTTCAAGTCATCACTCTCCCCTGGCTGACTCGTTCCACTCTCCTGACTCGTCCAGAAACAGAAGGTTTATCCCTCGCCGATGTCAACCAGTTATTGATCGATCGCTTGCGTGCTGCCTTAGAAGGAGAAATTCGTCGGCTCGACCCCAAGATTCCGACAGTACTTCTAGGTCATTTGATGATCGATAATGCTTCCTATGGTGCTGAGCGCTTCTTAGCTGTAGGGAAAGGTTTTACTATTCCCCTGTCTCTTCTAACTCGTCCCGAGTTTGACTATGTTGCCCTCGGACACGTCCACCGCCATCAAAACCTCAACCCATCTAACGAACCGCCAATTATTTACCCTGGTAGTATCGAGCGAGTCGATTTTAGCGAAGAAAAAGAAGACAAAGGCTACGTGATGATAGAACTACAGCGGGGTAGTACCAAATGGGAGTTCTGCCCGCTACCAGTTCGTCCTTTTTGTACCATTAACGTCGATGTAGCCAATGCAGCCGATCCGCAAGCAGCTTTAATCAAAGCGATCGCGAAAAAGAATATTACCGATGCAGTCGTCAGACTAATTTACAAACTCCGCTCCGATCAAATCGACTTAATTGATAATGCAGCACTTCATCAAGTTCTCAGTTCTGCTCACAGTTATACAATTCAACCAGAGCTGATCAGTCAGCTAGCACGACCGCGTTTACCGCAATTAGACGCGAGTAGCAGTATCGATCCCCTTGATGCTTTAAAAACTTATCTAGATAATCGCGAGGACTTGAAAGATATTACCGCTCAAATGATGGTAGCTGCCCAACAATTATTAGCAGCCGATACAGAAACTTGGTTAGAGTCTGCCCCAGGAACTGGAATCGATGCAAGTCATACTGACGGACAGTTACGGTTGCTGTGAAATTAGTTGTCAGTAGAGAGTGGCTGGTGACTAGTGACCAGTGACCAGAAATATAAAATCCTCTTGCCTCTTACTCTTGTACGGGCGGGTTGACCCGAAATCTCTTTTTCCCCTACGACGCTTGTAGGGGCGGGTTTTGACCGGAGATGTGTTGTCTTATGCCGTAAATCTCTTGCTAAACCCGCCCCTACGGTTCTTGCCAATGACAAATGACAAACGACAACTACTATTGCAAAACTTCCCTGAGCAATTCACGATGCATGTAGGCTCTGTCTACTAAAGACTGAATTTGGTCTGGACTTAAAGGATCGCCGTTGGCATAATGCTCGATCCAAGTTTGGCTGATAATATTGGGGTCGTCGGGAATGTGAGCGACATCCCATCCAGGTATAGATAGTTCTGCCATCAGGCGATCGACTTTTGGATCGTAGCTGATGGCAAAACAGCGGCAACCTTCCGCAGCTGCCATAATTAAGCTATGAAAGCGCATTCCAATTGCCATTTCTACGCCGCGAAATACGCCTTTTAAACTTTTCGGATCTTCGAGGTAGAGGATTTGATTTGCCCCTGGTAATTGTGGCTGAATCGCTTGAGCGATCGCTAAGTCTTGCGATAATTGAAATGGCACTAACAAAATGCAGGTATCTGTTGCCCGTTGAAAGTCAGCTAAAGCGCGAGTCAAATTAGCAAGGCGATTGGGAGTTAATTGTGGGTGCGATCGCAAAGTTACGGCAACTCTCGGTGCTGGTAAATCCCACAACCCAGGTACAGCTCCGGCTTCCAATGCCCACACCGGATCGGGTGCTTGTAGGTGGGGAATCTGCCAATCAGTCAGCAAACTAGCCGAACCGCGATCGCGGACGCTCACCCCCGTACACCCAGCAAATGTCTGTTTTGTCAACCATCGGGTTAGCGGACTTTTTAAAGGACCAATTCCCTGCGCCCAAGCCATAGTTTTTAACCCTAACTTTTGCGCCAGAGTCATTAATCCACCGTAGTAAAACGGGCTGATGGCACTAGTAGAATCTTGCATAATACTGCCCCCACCCCAAATAAAAGCATCAGACTGCTGCAAGGTTTTCCACACAGGAGAAAAAGCCATGCGATCGCAAGCTTCTACTTGATAGCGCTCCTGCGTCTGCGTTGGATTACCAGACAGAACAATAGGTGTGACATGTTTAGGTAGCATTTGCAACAGTGTTGCCAGCAACGCCTCATCACCGCCATTACCTTTGCCGTAATAACCGCACAATACCACCCTTATCTGCCTCACATCCGTCACCCCTCAATCTTGACTTAATCCAAACTTGATAAAAACTTTATAATATATTGGCTGTATGTTGGCAGTTAACAGTTATCAGTTATCAGTAGAGAGTGACATTGACAGGTGTTTTTTCTCCCTCAGCTCTCTCAGCTCCCTCAGCTTCCCCAGCTCTCTTCCCCTGCTCCCTCATCATGCACGCACTCTCAATTCCAACCTGGATTATTCACGTCTCTAGTGTCATCGAATGGGCGATCGCCATTTGGTTAATTTGGAGTTATGGCGAGGTTGTGGGCAACCGCGCTTGGTATGCGTTTTCTCTGGCAATGCTACCTGCTTTAATTAGTGCCATGTGTGCCTGTACTTGGCACTTCTTCGACAATGCCAAATCCCTAGAATGGTTGGTAATGCTTCAAGCTAGTATGACTTTAATCGGAAATTTCACGTTATTAGCTGCTGGTTGGTTGCTATGGCGTTCGACGCGATCGCCAGTAATGCGATCGCACAGCAAGATTTCTTCTAAGTAGAAGGATAATAATTAAACGTACAATACATTTGCCTTCTGCCTTCTGCCTTCTGCTTATCTCTAATGATTTCAAAAGAAACCCTCTTCGCGCTCTCTCTTTTTCCCTATCTAGGCTTTCTCTGGTTTATAACTCGCTCTCAACAATTGCCGCGTCTAGCATTATTCGGCTTCTACGGTACTTTGGTATTTGTCGCCGTCACTATCCCTGCTGGAATTTATGCCCAAGTCCATTACGGCGAATCTCTTGCCAATGTTGACTGGTTGCATGGTAGTGCTGAAGTATTTTTAACTCTCTCTAATATTCTGATTGTTTTGGGTTTTCGACAAGCTTTGAGGAAATGATTTTGTAGAGACGTTACATGTAACGTCTCTACACTGATAATCGATCACTGATAACTGACTTATGAATCTTTTTCCCGCCATAGATTTACTTGAAGGTCGCTGCGTGCGACTGTATCAGGGAGATTACGATCGCTCCCAGGTTTTTCACGATAATCCGGCTGATGTTGCGCAACAGTGGACTAGCCAAGGTGCTACGTGGCTGCATGTCGTCGATTTAGATGGCGCGAAAGCAGGTAAACCCGTTAATCTGGAGGCGATCGCGGCTATTGTAGAGGCAGTGTCAGTACCGATTCAAGTTGGTGGCGGATTGCGCGATCGCGCTAGCGTTGCCCAACTCTTAGAATTAGGCGTACAGCGAGTTATTTTGGGTACTGTAGCTGTAGAACAACCCCAGTTAGTAGCTAGTCTGTGTCAAGAATTTCCAGGGCGAATTGTTGTTGGTATTGATGCCCGTAATGGTAAGGTAGCTACACGCGGCTGGTTGGAAACTTCGGAAGTCTTAGCCGCAGATTTAGCCCAGCGAATGCAACAACTGGGTGCGGCAGCAATTATTTACACTGATATTCATCGCGATGGAACTCTTGCTGGACCCAACTTGGATGCACTACGAGAGTTAGCCACAAGTTTATCGATTCCCGTCATCGCTTCTGGAGGTGTAAGTTCTGTCACCGACTTACTCAGCCTCCTAGCTTTAGAACCTCTTGGCGTTACGGGTGCGATCGTCGGTCGTGCCTTGTATACTGGCGATATTTCCCTCAAACAAGCTATACAAGCAGTTGGACAAGGACGCTGGCAAGATATCCCTCCAGATTTAGGATCGTCGGCTTTTGCCTAATTGCCTTATGAGTAATGCGTGGGAAGAATTCGGAATTCGGAATTCGGAATTAATGCGTGAATGCGTGAATTGCTCCCTCAGCTCTCTTCTCCCCTCAGCTCCCGAGAGCATCATAAGCTTCCTCAGCTCTCTTCCCCTACTCCCTGCTCCCTACCATAACTGTATCCTGCGGTAGAAGCCTTTACCGCACCTTTCTTCGTAGGATTGCGTTCAGCTTCAAATCTTAGGAGGGTGATTGTATGCAGTCCATTTTTACCAATTTTAAGCAAAATTTACAACGCAAGGTTTTATTACTAGCCGCGATCGCGCTATTGCTCGTTTCTGGTTTGTTTGTCTCTGAGCCTAGTTATGCCGCAACTCCCAACCAAAAACTAATCCAACAAGAACAAATGGATAAAAATAGCCAAGTTGGAACTGTGGATGTCGAGCAGCGCGAACAAGCTTATGAGGATCAAGTAAAAGCATCCAAAGATATCGACAAAACGTACGAAGATAATCTCAAAGAGTTTAAAAAATCTCATCCTGAAGAGAATATCGTTAATAAAGCAGTAGAGGGAGCAAAAGAGGCAGTCGATAAGGTAACTAAATAGTAGTTACTGGTAAACCTTTCAATTATCTGTAACAGGAGCAATGCCAGCTTAAGTAAGATTGGCGATCGCTCCTGTTATTTTATTGTTACGGGGTTTGGGATGAGCATCTTGCCCGTCCGCGCTCTTACTTCTAGCGAAAATAGGTATTATAGTTAGGCTTGAAGCAATATATGTAGACATTGATATTTTAATATTTCGCAAACTTTTGTGACTGGTAGCGCGATTGTGATTCAAGTTATCTCATGAAATACCCAATTACTCTTTCCCAATCCTGGCGTAAATGGTTAGCAGGTATACTAGCTGTAGTCATGGCGATCGCGCTGTCTGGCTGCAATCCGGCTGAGATGAGAACCCAAGCGGCTGACGTACCGCAAATAGTAGTAAGCGTGACTACCGATCCCGATACGTTTAATTATGCTTTAGGTCATCAAGTCCCAAATATTTTTAACATGACCTTTAGGGGATTAACTACAGTTAATGGTATTACCAAAGAACTCGAACCAGAATTAGCAGAATCTTGGCAAATTTCTGAAGATAAATTAAATATTATTTTTACTTTAAGAGAAGGCTTAAAATGGTCTGACGGTCATTCACTGACAGCAGATGATGTCGTATTTACTTATAACGATATTGTTTTAAACAAAGCCATTCCTACAGATTTAAGAGATTATATTCAAATTGGTAAGCAAAAAGCTTATCCAAAAGTTATCAAGTTGGACGATCGCCGCGTCGAATTTATCATGCCCGAACCTTTTTCACCATTCTTAGCTACGACGACGGGAGATCCTACGAGTGCCATCGCCATTCTACCAAAACATGCTTTACAAGAATCAGTCAATACAAAAGACGCTAAGGGAAACCCTCGCTTTTTAACCACTTGGGGAACGGATACAGATCCAACAAAAGTTGTTACAAACGGTCCTTTTACACTTGAAAGCTACGTACCTGCCCAACGCTTAGTTTATCGCCGTAACCCTAATTATTGGCGTAAAGATGCACAAGGCAATTCTCAGCCTTATATTGAAAAATACATTTGGCGAATTGTTGAAAATCCAGAAACAACTTTAGTCCAGTTTCGTTCTGGTGGATTAGATATAGCTTCTGCTTCAGCAGATAATTTTTCTCTGCTCAAGCGCGAAGAAGAACGAGGTAATTTTAAAATTTACAATGGTGGACCTGCTTTCGGTATGTCCTTCATTACTTTCAATCTAAATAAAGGTAGCAGAAACGGTAAACCTTTAGTCAATCCAATTAAATCGCGGTGGTTTAATACAGTTGAGTTCAGACAAGCAGTTGCTTATGGACTCGATCGCCAGACGATGATAAATAATTTTTTACGGGGTTTGGGAGAACTACAAAATTCGCCAATTGATACTCAAAGTTCGTATTTTCTTCCTCCTGAAAAAGGGCTGAAAGTTTACAACTACGATCCAGCTAAAGCTAAAGAATTACTGCAAAAAGTTGGATTCAAATACAACAATAAAAATCAATTATTTGATGCTCAAGGTAATCGAGTGCGTTTTACCCTCATGGTTCCTGCTGGGGGTAGAGGTAATAGTGGGAGAACGGTAGCCCAAATTCAACGAGACTTAGGCAAAATTGGAATGCAAGTCGATCTACAGTTTCTCGACTTTGGAACTTTAATGGATAAAACTTCTAATTCTTTAGATTGGGAGTGTTATATCGGTGGTTTCATTGGTGGTGGAATTGAACCGAATGACGGCGCAAATGTATGGTTGACAGCAGGTGGCTTGCACAATTTCAACCAATTACCCCAAGTAGGACAAGCACCAATTCAAGGACGAGAAATTGCAGATTGGGAACAAAAGATTGAAGATCTATTTATTAAAGGAGCGCAGGAATTTGACGAAGCCAAACGCAAAGAAATTTACAATGAATTTCAACGCACTGCTCAAGAATATTTACCCTACATTACCTTATATAATCCTTTATCGCTAGCTGCAATTCGCGATCGCATTGAGGGAACAAAATTCTCTGCTTTAGGTGGTGCGTTTTGGAATATTTACGAATTGAAGGTCAAAGAACAATAAATTCAGAGATGTAGGGGCGCACAGATGTGCGCCCCTACAATTACATATACAAATCCCAATTTATGATCCGTCGAAATTTTCTAATAACACTTATATTATTAGTTGCGATCGCGCTTTCTGGCTGTAATCCCACTGAAATGAGAACTAACGCAACTCAAGTTCAGCAAATCGTGGCGAGAGTTCCAGGCGATCCGCAAACTTTTAATTATGCCTTAAATCAATCGTCACCCAATGTTTTTGGATTTCTTTATGAAGGATTAATTACTGAAAATGGCGAAACTGGAAAGCTAGAGCCAGCATTAGCTGAGTCTTGGGAAATTTCTGAAGACAATCTCAAAATCGTTTTTACTCTAAAACCAAATTTAAAATGGTCAGATGGAGAACCGCTAACAGTTGACGATATCGTTTTTACTTATAATGATATTTACTTTAACGAGCAAATTCCCACAGATATTAGAGATATTCTGCGTATTGGCAAGAGTAAAGCTTTACCTAAAGTTCGTAAATTAGATAGCCGCCGAGTCGAATTTACCGTTCCAGAGCCATTTGCACCTTTTTTACGATTTGCAGGTGGTATAGTCATCTTACCAGAACACGCCCTACGTCAATCGGTAGAAACTAAAAATAAAGATGGTAGACCCCAGTTTTTGTCCACATGGGGAACTGATACAGATTTGCAAAAAATTGTGGTCAATGGTCCTTTTACACTGGAAAGCTACACTGTAAACCAGCGAATAGTCTTTCGCCGCAATCCCTACTACTGGCGAAAAGACACGCAAGGAAATGCTTTACCTTATATTGAGCGGCTAATTTGGCAAATTGTGGAATCACCAGATACAGCTTTAATCCAGTTTCGTTCGCTAGGATTAGACATGCTAGAAATTGGTCCTACGAGTTTTCAATTACTGAAACGAGAGGAAGACCGAGGAAATTTTAAAATCTATAGTGGTGGTCCAGACTTTGGCACAAACTTTATTTGTTTCAATTTAAATAAAGGTCGTCGTCAGGGAAAACCTTTAGTCAATCCAATCAAATCACGCTGGTTTAATACAGTAGCATTTAGACAAGCAGTCGCTTATGGTATAAATCGCGAAGCAATGCTAAATAATGTCTATCGCGGTTTAGGAGAACTACAAAACTCGCCAATTTCTGTTCAAAGCCCTTACTATCTTTCTCCTGAAGAAGGCTTAAAAGTTTATAACTATAATCCTGAAAAAGCTAAAGAATTGCTCGAAAGCGCTGGATTTAAATATAACAATAGAGGTCAATTACTCGATGCTGAAGGTAATCGAGTCCGGTTCACCATGATTAGCCAAGCGGGTAATAGAACTGTTGATGCGATCGGGTCGCAAGTCAAGCGCGATCTCAGCAAAATTGGGATTCAAGTTGATTTTACTCCAATTGACTTTGCCGTCATGGTAGATAAAATTACCAATACTCTAGAATGGGAATCTTATTTTGGTTTAATTACTGGTAGCATTGAACCATATAGTGGAGCAAATGTGTGGTCGCCTGACGGTGGTTTTCATCCTTTTAATCAGAAACCACAACCAGGACAACCGCCGATTGAAGGACGAGAAGTTGCAGATTGGGAAGCAGAAATCGGTCGTCTTTACATTGAGGGAGCAAGAGAACTTGACGAAACAAAGCGTAAAGAAATTTATGGAGAAACTCAGCGTTTAGCACAAGAGTACCTCCCCTTTATTCATTTAATCAATCCTTTAGCTTTAGCAGCAATTCGCGATCGCATTGAAGGAACAAAATTCTCTGCTTTAGGCGGGACGCTTTGGAATGTTTATGAGTTGAAAGAAGCGAAAGACTAGAAATAATTATCTAATTATACAATGCGATCGCGAGTTATTGTTCTTATATTAATTCTCTGCTTTACCTGTCAAATCTTGCTTACAGGTTGCAACCCTACAGAATTTAAAACATCAGCAGCACAATCGCAATGGGTAACGAGTACTTTAAGAGATCCTAAAACTTTTAACTACGCCCTCAATCAAGAATATCCTCACGTATTTTTATTTACTAGTGAAGGACTGACTACACTCAATGGTGAGACTGGAGAAATTGAGCCAGCTTTAGCAGAATCTTGGCAAATTTCTGAAGATAAAAAGCATATTACTTTTACCTTACGCGAGAACTTACGCTGGTCTGATGGTGAACCTTTAACAGCAGATGATGTTATCTTTACTTATCAAGACATCATTTTCAATCCGCAAATTCCTACCGATTGGAAAGATGGTTTGAAAATTGGCGATAAAGCCGAATTTCCTCAAATTAAAAAAATGAGCGATCGCCAAGTAGATTTTACCTTTTCTACTCCATTTGCCCCATTTCTCAGTACAACTACAGGAGCGTCAACTAATTCTGTAGGAATTTTACCCAAACACGCTTTAGCTAAATCGATTATATCTAAAGATACTAAGGGTAATCCTTTATTTACCTCAACTTGGGGAACCGACACTGACCCAGCAAAAATTATTGTTAATGGTGCTTATAAAATAGAAAGTTTCACACCTGGTCAAAGAGTTGTATTTCGTCGTAATCCTTATTATTGGCGTAAAGATAGCCAAGGAAATCAGTTGCCCTATGTAGAAAGAATTGTTTGGCAAATTATTGAATCTACCGATACAACCACTCTCCAATTTCGTTCTAGAGGATTAGATAGTATCGAAATTACTCCTGAAGACTTTTCTCTACTCAAACAAGAAGAAGAACGGGGAGGATTTACCGTTTATAACGGAGGTTCAAGATTTAGCAAAACATTTATTTCTTTCAACCTCAACAAAGGTAAAAGAAAAAACGGTAATCCTGTTGTCGATCCAGTAAAGTCTCGTTGGTTTAACAATTTAGCTTTTCGTCAAGCCGTTGCTCATGCAATTGACCGCGAAAGAATGTTGAATAATGTTTTTCGTGGCGTAGGTACAGTTCAAAATTCACCTATAGAACCGCAAAACCCTTTTTATCTCTCCCCAGAACAAGGATTGAAAGTCTATGAATACAATCCCGATAAAGCTAAAAAGTTACTATTGAATGCAGGATTTAAATATAACTCTAGAAATCAGTTACTTGATGCAGACGGAAATCGCGTGCGTTTTTCTTTAATTACCAATACTGAAAATAAAACTCGCGTAGCAATGGGGGCGCAAATTAGGCAAGATTTGAGTAAAATCGGGATTCAAGTTGATTACAATCCCATCAATTTTAATATTTTGGTAGATAAACTCAATAGTTCCCTCGATTGGGAATGCTATCTACTGGGGTTCATTTCTGGTAGCTTAGAACCCCACGATAGTGCTAATGTATGGTTGCCCGATGGTGGCTTACACGCATTTAATTTCAAACCTCAGCCAGGACAAGAACCGCTGATCGGTAGAGAAGTTGCAGACTGGGAAGCCGAAATCGGTCGGCTATACATCCGTGGGGCGCAAGAGTTAGACGAAAATAAACGCAAAAAAATTTACCAGCAAACCCAACGTCTGACTCAGGAATACTTACCTTTCATCTACCTAGTCAATCCCTTATCCCTAGCAGCAATTCGCGATCGCATCCAAGGAGTAAAATACACCGCCCTCGGCTCTCAAGCTGGGACTCTATGGAACAAATACGAACTGAAAGTGACAGAATAGGGTCTAGGAAAAGTCAAAAGTTAAAAGTCAAAAGTTAAAATAAACTCCTTCCTTGTCCCCTCGCTCCTCACTCCTCACTCCTCGCCCCTCAAATGTCCCAACCCGAAGCCTTGCGATCGCTCTTAGAATCTGTAGCAGCTGGTAACGTAAGTCCAACTGTCGCCTTAGACAAATTGAAACATTTTACCTACGAACCAGTTGGTGAATTTGCCCGTATCGACCATCATCGCCAGCTAAGAACTGGGTTTCCTGAAACGATTTGGGGTCAAGGCAAAACTCCCGACCAAATCGTGCAAATTATGGCAGCAATGCGCCAGCGCAATTCAGTAGTGATGGCGACGCGCATCGAACCTGATGTAGCAGAACAGCTAGAAGAGAAGGTAGAGGGACTGCGTTACTATCCGATGGCAAAAATTGCGGCGATCGCACCAGTACGGATCGAACCGCAGTACCCTGGTAAAATTGGTATTCTCTCGGCAGGGACTGCCGATTTACCCGTAGCTGAGGAAGCGGCTATAACTGCCGAACTGTCTAGTTTCCGCGTTCTCCGGTTGTGGGATGTGGGTGTTGCTGGTATTCATCGCCTGCTAGATAACCGCCACGTCATCGCTGAAGCATCCGTATTAATTGTCGTCGCGGGAATGGAAGGGGCTTTACCCAGCGTCGTTGCAGGATTAGCCGATTGTCCTGTCATTGCCGTTCCTACCAGCGTCGGTTATGGTGCGAGTTTCGGCGGCTTAGCTCCCCTCTTGACAATGCTCAACTCTTGTGCAGCAGGGATAGGAGTTGTCAATATAGATAACGGTTTTGGCGCAGCGATTTTAGCAGGACAAATTTTACGCACCGCAGGAAAATTACAGTGACCAGTGACCAGTTATCAGTGACCAGTGAAGAAAGGGTGTGGAGACTTTAAATTTCTTCCTCCCTCAGCTTCCTCAGCTCCCTGGGCTCCCTCAGCTCTCTTCCCCCCGACTCCCTAATTTTTGTTTGAGATTCGGAATGACTGGGAAATCCCCTAACTTCGGCTAGGGTGTAAATTGGTCTGCCTTTAACTTCTTCATAAATCCGCCCGACATACTCGCCTAAGATGCCAATACTAACAAGTTGAACCGCACCAAGGAAGAAAATAGCTACCAAAATCATCGTAAACCCAGTCAAAGGGGACTGAGGGACAAACAATCGCCAGTACAATACGAGTAGAGCCATGAGAACAGCGATCGCCGCAGCAAATAGACCGACATAAGTAGAGAGGCGCAAGGGGACTTTGGAGAACGACACCAACCCATTTAAAGCCAGAGCCAAAGACTTACCAAAAGTGTAATTAACCTTACCAGCAAAACGAGGCGGGCGATCGAATTGTACGGATGTTTGACGAAAACCAATCCAAGCCCGTAAGCCGCGCATGTAGCGATTGCGTTCTGGCATGGCGTTAAGGATATCTAAGACTTGCCGATCGATCAAACAGAAATCTCCAGTGTCGGTGGGAATATCGACATCAGCAAGGTGTTGGAGCAGGCGATAAAATATGTATGCCGTACCGCGTTTGAACCAACTTTCTTTTTGGCGCTGCGTGCGTTGGGCATAAACAACTTGAAAGCCATTTTGCCATTTGGCTACCATCTCTAAAATCAATTCTGGCGGGTCTTGTAAGTCTGCATCCATGACAATTGCCACTTCACCCCTGGCAAAATTAAGTCCAGCCGTCACCGCAATTTGATGTCCGAAATTGCGGGCAAGACTGAGGTAGGATACGCGAGGGTCATTTTGATGTAAGTCGCGCACGATTTGCAAAGTGCGATCGCGGCTGCCATCATTAACAAATATGAGTTCTATGGCTCCATCCAATTGTTCGCCAACCGCACTGACGCGGCGATAGAGTTCTAGGATATTTTTTTCTTCGTTATAGACTGGAACAACTAAAGAATACTTAGGCGATACCATCGCTGCCTACCAACACGATATCTTTGACTCACTACTGTAGCGCGATCGCTAATAACAGTGACCAGTGACCAGTGACCAGTTAACTCTTACCCATCAACTACCAACTACCAACTACTACTGATAACTGATTTAGAGGAATTGTACGAGTTGCTGTAGCTTTGCCCAAGCAGCACCACTATACAAAATTTCCCTAGCTAGGCTAATGCCAGCAGCATATTCACCTAAAGGAATCTTTTCTCCTACTTGCAGTGCTAGCGCTGCATTTAATGCAACAACATCTTGCTGTGCTTGAGTTCCCTTACCTTGCAATACAGCAGTGAGAATTGCTGCATTTTCATGTACGTCTCCACCCCTTAATGCTGCTGTTGGTGCGGGTGCTAAGCCTAGTTCCTGCGGATGTATAGTTGTTAACTCTACCTGTCCGTTAGATAACACTGCTAAATCTGTAGCGTCACCTAAACCTGCTTCATCCAACCTTTCCCGTCCGTGCAGCACAATTGCCTGTTTTGTCCCTAACTGCTGCAAGGCATGAGCGATAGTCAGTGGTAAGTTTGATTCACAAACTCCAATGACTTGTCCTGTTGGGCGCAAAGGGTTGACTAACGGTCCTAATAGATTAAACACCGTCCGTACTTTCAACGTTTTGCGTAACGGCGCAACCGCCTTCATCGCAGGATGCCACCCAGGAGCAAATAAAAATGTAATACCTACTTCTGCAACAGCTACTTGTATTCTTTCTGCGGCAGCATTGAGATTAACTCCTAGTGCTTCCAACACATCCGCAGAACCGACTCGACTAGAAGCAGAGCGATTGCCGTGTTTAGCTACTGGTACTCCCGCCGCTGCTGCGACAAAGGCAACCGCAGTAGATATATTAAAGGTTGCAGCTCCATCTCCACCGGTACCACAGGTATCGATTAAAGGTGTAGGGGCGCATAGCTGTGCGCCCGTGCCGTGCGCCCGCACAGATTGTAAAACTTGAGCCATCCCAGCCAGTTCTTCGGCTGATACACCTTTAGCCTGAATTGCTGCTAATATTGCTCCAGATAAGACAGGTGGAATGCTTTCGTTGAGCCATTCCTGCATGAGTTGCGCTGCTTGCGCGCCAGACAAAGATTGACGATCCAGTAATTGCTGAAGTAATTGCGTTGCCCAGGTATTTGAAGCTTCTGGGAGAGAACTATTGCTGAGATCGATGGCTGATGTAGAGGTCATTGTCAGGACAATTGTTGCAGTTAGAAGCATACTACCGCAAAAGGCTCTACTCGATCGGACTTGTCTTTCAAAAATCGTACTAGACTGTCATTTACAATGAGTTGCGGTGTATGGCAGCGATCGCGCTTAATTATTCACCAGCCTGATTTTTGGTAACAGAATGCAATACTCAGGTTTTTACAAAGCCAAAACTTCTCTGGCTTTCTCCGTAATCTCATCAGGATCGAACGGTTTGGTAGTATACATGTCTGCTCCAACCTCTATACTTTTTTGTCGATCGAATTCCTGACCTTTAGCTGTCAACATAATAATATAGACATCGGAAATGCCTAACTTATTCTTAACTGTATCGCATACATCAAAACCATTCATTTTTGGCATCATCACGTCTAAAAATACGAGCTGAGGTCGCTCGTTCTCGATCGTATTCAGTGCTATCTCACCGTTTTCTGCAAATAGTAGTTCTACTCCTTCATCCTCCAATTCTTCTAATGTTTGCTCCATTAAAAGTCTGACGTGAGGTTCGTCATCAACAATTAAAATTTTTAAATTCATCTCTTCACCCATATACCTAAATCTCGGTTAGCAAAATTCAAACTGAAACTTTTGGTGCGATCGCGTACTACTCTAAGGCATAGTTATACTAACCTACAATCTATATCGTTGGATAAAGCTTTATACGAGTTTTTCATTTTTGATAAAAGCTCCTGGAAGTAAAATTTCATTCTGTGTAGTTAATGCTTCAGAACGATCGTCATCCTTACGGTCTGCCAGTAAGATAAAGAAAACATTTTCTAAACCTTTTTCAAAACGTAAAGTTTTAATAACTTCGGAGCGCTCCCAAAAGTTAGCGTTAGCAATAATCATGTATGGTTGAACCGACATTGCTTTTTCTCGCAATTCTTGAGCATCAATAGCTTCAACTACACTGTAACCTTTAGCTTGTAAAACTTCAGCTAAAGTTTTTACAGTAGATACATCTTCATCAACCACTAAAACTTTTTTACTAGAATTAGCTTGAGTCGTCAGTGTACCAATTTCATGCAATAAAGTATCTGTCTCAATTGGCTTCATTAAGTAGCGTTCAATTCCCAAGCGGTAGCCCCGCTCTCTATCTTCTACAATTGATAGAATAATAATGGGAATATTCATAGTTTTGGGATCGTTTTTGAGAACGGCTGCTACATCAAAACCGCTCATTTCTGGCATCATAACATCTAGAATAATAAGGTCGGGAGCAGATTTTTTCACAAAGGCGATCGCTTCTATGCCATCTTTAGCTTCAAGAATATTGTATCCTTCAGACTCTAGCTGCTGCCGGAGCAATTGACGAATATTAGCATCGTCATCGACGACTAAAATTGTTTTTTTAGTCGTTTTAGAATTAGCAGACTTCATGACTACATGTTCTCGCAACTGCTTGACGAGAGTATCGACATCGAAAGTTTTTGGTTTCAAGTCACAAGCAATCATGATGGGTAAGGTAAAGGAAAATTTACTACCTGTACCTAAAGTACTTTCAACCCATATTTTACCTCCGTGATGTTCGACAATTTGTTTGCAAATTGGTAATCCTAAGCCCGTACCTTTTGGTTTGTCAGTGAGGGTATCACCCACTTGCTTGAATTTCTCAAATACTTTATCTAAATCGGCTTCAGCAATCCCTATGCCTGTATCGATAATACTAATATGAATTTGAGTTTCATTGGTTTTGACTTTGCAAGTAATTGAGCCAGTATCAGTAAATTTGACAGAGTTAGAAATTAGGTTAATGACTACTTGAATTAAGCGATCGCGATCGCCTATAATCTCTGGCACCTCGGATTCAATATCTCGAATTAATTCCAGATTTTTTTGGTGAAAGAGCGCAGAAGTAGCTGCGATCGCTCTATCTATGACTTCATTAATTTGTAGGGGAGCCATCTTCCACTCAATCTTACCCGCCTCCATTTTGGCAATATCCAAGACATCATTAATTAAATCTGTCAGTCTGCCACCTTCTGATACGATAATATCCAGATTGTCTGCTATTTGTCTCACATTACGTTGAACTTTTTTATCATCTGTTGGAATGACGGGAAAGACAACTTCTTCGAGTTTCTTCTTAATGATTTTGGCAAAACCAAGAACTGATGTTAGAGGTGTTCTAAGCTCGTGAGATACTGTAGAAATGAAATCAGTTTTCATCTGATCCACCTCTTTTTCTGACGTGATATCTCGAATCAATAGAACTGAACCAATGCACCGTTCTTTTCCATTTTGCTTATTTGTAGAATCGGCATCTTTCACAATGGCAGTTGCGACTGCTTTTCCAGTACAACCGCTCGACAACTCTATTTCTGCAACAAAAACTTTTTTTAGATTTCTACGAGTTTCTTCTACTAACTCGACAATCTTACGATTAAATACAACTTGACAATCACGACCAGTTAAATCTGTCTCTTCAATTCCAAATAGAGCAAATAAGGCTGGATTGACCCGAGCGATTTTACCATTTAAATCGACGACCAACAACCCATCTGCTAAGTTATCAATCACGGCAGTTAAATAAGCCGTGCGCTCTTGAACTCGCAGTTCTAGCTCTTCAAATGATGCTTCTAGCTGGGCTGCCATCTTATTAAAAGCTTGCTCTAAAACTTCCAGTTCATCTGTATTCCTCGCTTCAGACTGCTGAAACGTATTGCTAGCAATTACTTCAGATGCTTGGTTAAGTCGGCGCGTCCTTTGCAAATCTATCTCTGCTAGGCGATCGCACTCAGCCATAATGTGTTGTAAGCGCTGATTCAGTCTGCGGATAAAGAAGGCAACAACTAAAGCCAGGATGATAGCCGCTCCCAGCGCTCCTCCCACAGTAATAGTTAACGCGGGACCCAGCACAACCCATTGAGGCACTGATGCGATCGTCAACCAGTTTGTACCTTTAACTCGCTCGTATGCCCAGTAGTGTCCCTCAGCTTGAATTAATCCAGCTTTACCATTCGATATCTTTTGCCATACAGCCTTTAATTCGGGTATATCCTTGTATGTTGACAGTGCCTTAGCCTTTTGGGGATCTGGAGGATAAGTAAGCAGGTTTCCTTTTTCACTTATAATTGCTAGATAACCCGATTTCCAGCTTTTGGGAGTTTGTATTTGAGCGCTAAGAGCTGTCACATTTATATCTAATCCAGTAACTCCAATTAGCTTGTTGTTATCATCATATATTGGCGCTCCAGTAGTAGTCATGGTAATTCCAGACCATTGGTACGGCTCTAACCAAATAGCTTTTTTTATTACCACAGGTAATTTGTAAAATTCTTGTTCGCGGCATTTACTATCAACCTCACATACATCTGCAAACCGAATATGATTATGTGGTGGTGCTAGAGGTTGTCCCACTTGATCGGGAGTATCCTGATCTAGGAAAAAGTATGGCCAAAACGATTGACGATCTAGCAGAAGTTGGAAAGGCTCCTGACCAAAACCAAGAGCCAACATTAGAGATGAACGTTGCTGAAACAGCTCGAAAACTATCTGTTTATATGCATTTGCGTCTTTGATACTCAGACGATGCATGGTCTTGACTGTAGCAACTAAACTCAAATTCAGTTGCTCAGCTTTAGCAAACTCTCCTTCAATTGACTTGACTTGCGTGCTGAGATTACTTTGAATTTCTTCTTTAGCTCGATTTTCTAATGCTTGATAGAAAAAACAGGACATTCCAGCTAACCCTACTAAAGCACTTGCTAGTACATGAGTAAATAGTCTGGAAGCAATTGATTTCTTAATGGGGTTTTTTGCAGTATTCAGCAGCATATCCCTACATCAATCTCTTTACAGAGATACAAAATATGATTTAACTTACTCAACCAAACCTATAGTTCCCAGATTAATTTCAAAATTAACAGCTTAGCATCTCAAGCATAGATTTGGATTGTAAGCTCACATCACACTTAGCACAGCATACAAAGTAAATGTCCTCATTCTGACTTCAGCCAGAAAGACATTGCCTTGGAGCGCTTTCTATCTGGTATAAGAAGTAGCAAACGAATGAGGACTGTTCAAGATAGCTTTTGAGAAGAGTCAAAGCTTACATAGATAGAGACATGACAGGTTGTTTGCCATTGCAGATTTCTGGCATTTTAAGAAAACCACTTCGGATATAGTAAAACAAGTATGTACTCAGCAACTGAGCATTGATTGGGGAACAAACAATTGTAGTTCCTTTAAGTCCGTTTATAACATTTTTATAGCTAGTCAAGTTCGCTCCTACTGAACATTTTTCTAAATAGCTCAAGCCTTTCTCTGAGGTTTTTGAAGTTAGCACAGATACTATGCTGTCTAATGACTCTATATTGTTCCTCAGTAAATCTTCCCATTGTTTATGACAAACTTGTTGTACTGAATAACCGCAGGTATTGATAGTTTCAACAAATTGAGTCATTGATACTGGCTGAGGATTAATAAAGTTAAATGTTTTTCCCAGAGATTCTTCTTGTCTAGATATGTATATTGCCCCTTTGCTGAAATAATCTACTGGAGCTATATTAAACATCATATCGAAACTAGGAGCATATCCAAGTTGAACAAATCCTTTGATTAATCGGTTCATCAGATCGTTTACATTCGCCACGCCTGTTTTGCTATGCCCTGTAATCATTGCTGGTCTGTATATAGAAACGGGCAGTCCTCGCAATTGAGCAGTTGTGACCATTTTCTCAGATACCCACTTACTCTTGGTATAACCATCAAAACGAATTGCTTCGCTTGGATTCAGTTCGTCCTGTTCTGTAATCAAGTTAGTTCCAAATGCTCGTGAAGTTTGGAATACGTCAAGAGTAGAGATAAAGTGGAAAGGTTTAACTTTGATCTGGGTTGCTAGTTTTAAAAGCTCTTGAGTACCGAAAACGTTAGTTGCGCGAAGAGCGGTATAAGGATAGATCAGATTAATGTATGCAGCATTGTGGTAAATCACATCGATTTTGCGAGCTAAAGCCAGAAACTGTTCTTCAGAAACTCCCAATAACGGCTCTGATAAATCTCCAGTAATTGGAATGATTCTAGAATTATTTTTTTTGTCCCATAGTAGATATTTCTCAAGATTACTTTGGATCTTTTGTTTACCTATTTCGGGATCGGTGGCTTGAACGAGACAATAAATGTTAGCTTGAGTCTGCTCTAGAAGTTCATAGAGTAAAAAGGCTCCTAAAAAGCCCGTAACTCCAGTAATGAAGATATTATCTGGTTCAGTCTTAATTGCTGTTGAGAGATGGTCGAGGTTGATAGTAGGAACCAAGGCAGCATCCGCTTCCAAATCAGCAATAGTGCTATCATCGCTGGTTGCTGCCGTCTTTGAGCTAATAGCGGCATTGATAAACTCAGCAAGAGTGGCTATTGCCTGGGTATCAAATAAAGCAACTATGGGGATCTCTATTTGAAAAACTTCTCTCGCTTTAAATATTACTTGAATGGCTAGTAGAGAATTTCCACCTAAGTCAAAGAAATTGTCATAAACTCCTACTGGCTGAATACTAAGAACCTGTGACCAGATTTCTGATAAACTCTTCTCTATCTGAGTTCGAGGTAGCACCAAATCCTCTTTTAAAGCAGGTCTACTTTGACTGGGCGTAGGAAGCGCTCTGCGATCGACTTTACCGGAGGGAGTCAGTGGTAGTGTATCAAGAAACATAAAAGCAGATGGAACCATGCAATTAGGCAGCTGCTCCTGAACAAAAGTGCGAAGATGTACAGCTATCTCATCTTTGTCTCTAGTAAGCCGAGCGTCTTCAATAACAATGTAAGCCACTAAGCGCTTGTTATCTGATGAATCCTCACGAGCAACGACTACAACATCTTTTACTAAAGGATGTTGACTGAGAATAACTTCGATCTCACCTAACTCAATGCGAATACCGCGAATTTTAACTTGAGCGTCAATCCGTTCTATATACTCAAGAGTGCCATCTGGTCGGTAACGTGCTAAATCCCCAGTTCTATAGAGTCGCGCTTCTGTTTCGTTGCTAAAGGGGTTAGGAATGAACTTATTATCTGTCAATTCCGGTTGGTTAAGATAGCCTCGCGCTAAAGCTACCCCACCAATTGCCAGTTCTCCTATTTCTCCGGTAGCAACTAGTTGGCACGGATCTTCTTTGCGGCGTAAGTTTGGATCTAGCAAATAGATATGGGTATTCGCAATAGGCTGTCCAATTGGTGGTAAATGAAGCCAGTTTTTAGATGAGCCTGAGAGTCTATATGCAGTTACTACGTGGCTTTCAGAAGGTCCATACTGGTTTTCCAATGTACACTCTTTAAGATGACTAAACCAATGTGCAATTGAGTTAGTAATTTTTAGCTGTTCTCCAGCTGTAATGATTTCTCGTAAATAAATCGGTAAATTGAGTTTAGTTTTAGCGACTTCAGCTAAATGCTGAAGTGCAATATATGGAAGAAATAAACGCTCAATAGCCTGTGCGCTCAGGTAATGCAGCAGTGCTTCAGCATTTCGTCGGATTGACTCTGACACCAAAACTAAAGTGCCACCAGAAGATAAAGTTGAAAAAATTTCTTGGAAGGAGACATCAAAGCTAACAGGTGTGAACTGTAAAGTTCTAGCTACTGGATATCTGAAATTTTGTATTTGCCAGGTTAATAAGTTCACTAGAGGATGCTGTGGCATAGCCACTCCCTTTGGTCTTCCAGTTGAGCCAGAGGTATATAGCACATATGCCAAATTGTCTAAAGTAAGTTTGCTTTGAGGATTTGCTCTTGTATATTGAGCGATCGCCTGCCAATCGCTATCTAGATAAACAACATGACTGTTACACTTGGGAAGACGATCGCTGAGATGGCTTTGAGTTAGTAAAATAGGAGCCTGAGCATCTTCTAACATGTATCGCAGTCTATCGATAGGATATGACATGTCAAGGGGTAGATACGCTCCACCAGCTTTGAGAATGCCTAAAAGCCCCACAATCATCTCTAAAGAGCGATCGACACAAATTCCTACTAAAACTTCTGGCTTAACTCCCAATGCCTGTAGGTAATGTGCTAGTTGATTTGCTCTTTCATTCAATTCTCGATAAGTCAGTTGTTGGTTTTCAAAAACAACTGCTACGGCATCAGGAGTTTTTAAGACTTGAAGTTCAACTAACTGATGAATGGAATTGATTTGAGTCTGATTCTGCATTGATTTACCTACTACTTTAGATGGAAGGCTGAAGATAGATAACAATAAATTTGAGAATATTGAAAATTCTAGGATAACTACCTTTAAATGATGCCAGCTAGCGATAATTCTGAATTAAATACTTTATTTCCATTTGCCGAGCTGAATATAGGTTGCAACATCATTGTTTGCTTAATCGGAATTTGAATACAGAATGTGGCTCCGTGTCCTGGTTCGGAAAAACACTTTAAAACTCCTCCGTGCTTCTCAACAATTTGGTGACTGATAGAAAGACCTAAACCAGCGCCATTACCAGCAGTTTTCGTTGTAAAGAAAGGCTCGAATATGCGATCGCGAACTTCCTCGCTAATTCCAGCGCCATTATCTTGAATACGAATAACGACGTGGGGACTAGAGAAGGAGAAACTAGAATGAGCGGTAAATTTGTCTTCAAGCTGCCACATTCCTAAAGCTAAGGAACTTTCATTTTCGACTTCCATGACTTCTGTACGAATGGTAATGGTTCCAGCTTCGCTCTGATTTTCCACAGCATCGATTGCGTTAGCAAGAATACTCATAAATACTTGATTAATTTGACTAGAATAACAGTCAATCAAAGGCAATTTGCCATATTCTCTAACAATCCGAATTCCAGAATGCTTGCTGATTGCTTTCAGGCGACTATCTAAAATCAGCAGAGTACTATCAATCCCTTCATTAATATCTATCGGCTTCATTTCTAACTCATCAGAGCGAGAGAAGTTACGCAGTGACAGCGCAATTTTACGAATGCGTCCTACATCTACTTTCATTGAATTTAGTGTTTTTGGTAAATCCTCTAAGAGAAATTCTAAGTCAATGTTCGCCATCAATTCTTGAATTTGAACGCGATCGCTAGGATGATATTTTTGATAAAGTTCGATCAAATTTAATAAATTTTGAGCATAATTACTTATGTAAGCGAGATTACCATGAATGAAGTTCACGGGACTGTCGATCTCATGAGCAATTCCTGCTACTAGCTGTCCCAAACTAGACATTTTCTCACTCTGAATTAGATGAGCTTGGGTATGTTGCAATTCATATAAAGCTTGCTGTAACTGTTGAGCTTGTGCTTGAGCAACAGTCGCAGAAATGCAACTTTGTTCGTAAAGGAGAGCCTTCTCAATTGCTACTGCTGCGTGGAAAGCAAACATCGTCAGAATTTTTAAGTCTTCAGAATTGTATGAGAGCGCGGTTCTCTCGCTCAGCTCATCTACTTCTTGGCTCCAAAAAAATATCACCCCATTCATTTGTTCTTTCGTCTTCAGTGGGACGCAAATTAAAGATTTGATCGGTCCTTGATACTCACCAAATCTAGGATCGGCAGTAATATCATTGACAATCTCGCCTTTACCTGTGTCAGCAATCCGACCAATAAGTCCTCCACATAACTTCAAAGATTCTTGAGATGGAAAAGCTTGACCAACAGATGATAGAGATTCTAACTCTCCTGTTTTTTGATTCAGGAGTAAAATCGATCCGCCTGTAGCTTCAATTAGTTTCCCAACACCCTCAATAACCAGTTGGGCAACTTCTTTTAATTCTAAGCTAGCAGTAATCTGAGTCGTAATATCGTGGAGCAAAGTCAGCTCTCGATATTTCTCTAATAATTCGTTTGCCAGCGCCTTTTTCTCAAATTCCTGTTTTAGTAAGTAAGAAATCAGGTTAACAATAGCAATAGCTTTTTCACTACCAGCAATCCAGCCAATAACACGGTCGGCAAATTCAATTGGATACCTATGTGTTGAGTTTTCACTACCTACTCCTACTATTCTTTTGCCATCAGCATCATGAATTTGAATGGCTGTACCTGTTTCCTGTTTTAAATACTCAAGCAGAGCAACTACTTCTTTTTTTGTTGCTATTTTTTTAAAGTTAACTGGAACCATTGGCTTTTGTCTCTAGCGGTTTGTTTATTTATTTATCTTATGTTTTTAAGCTCAAACCACTGATGGTTTAGCAACTATTCGCTATCGGAGTTAGTAGATTACCAGAATTAAATCACTCGGTGTAGATGCGAATAATTCTGTTGGTTATTTTCACTATTTCACTAGCGATCGCTGAATGCCAACTACTTTATTAAAATTTTATTAAACAGAACTATTTGCTTGAAGATTGGCTTTTAAGCTATTGAATTAAGCAATTTTACAGTTGTTATTAATCAAAAGGTAGATAACATCTGTAGATTCCTTAAATTTACTGAAGCTCGGCGGTCACGCTTGAGGAGTACCACAGCTTTTAAGTGTAAATCTATACAGAAATTATTGAATAGATAACTAGTTCGATCGCTCTAGTATCCGAAATTGCCTAGTATGGGAGTAAGATTGGGCGCATATTTGCTCTAAATAGCGATCGCCATATTAGTTTGTGTAGCAGGTTGAGAAAAAAACCTAGAGAAAACACCGATCCTATAATAAAAAATCTTACCAACTCTGCAATTAGTATAATAAACTGCGATTAAATACCGAATTTCTACTTAGCTTAGCTGAAAACATCAAAAGAAAAACTCCATTGAGGTAGAGTGTCTCTCTAACTTTGAATTAAATTTTCAGGATGTTTACTATTACACTCTGAATCTAGTTTATGTCAAATTATATTGACTATGGATATTCTAGAGCCACTTTACCCGTCTAACAGAATAGCTTAGTACGATTTATCGAGTTGAGATCGAATAGCTACATTTTATAGAAGATTATGGAGAAGTTAGAGTTAAATCAGTCTTTACCTGAAAATATAGATCCTAGCTGTCATTGCTCTCACACTAACTTTGACACTCAACTGAAACTGCCGTCTCATCCAACTAGTACTGCGAATATATCGCGGAAATTCACAGCCTTGCAAGTTACAATCGCACTATTCCTGACGTGCAATTTTGTAACTTTTAGCTGCATATTTTACCTACTGCCAAATAGCCGCTATGGTGCTACCAGTCAAGCGATCGCAGTCAGCTTGTTATCTATTTTAGCTAGTATTGCAGTTTTACTTGCTTATTGGGCTTTCCAATCTCAACATACTGGGTTACCAGCAATTCAACAGGACGAGCAACAAAAAAAATTACAGGAGCGAAGCGTTTTCGATCTTATACCTCTACCAGCTTACTGGATTAATTCGAAATTAAAGATTCTTGCGGTCAATCAACATCTGGTTCAAGCTCAAAACTTGCATACAGAAGAATTAATTGGGCAGCCTATTAGTTTTTATAATTCAAATTGTCATTTTCTTGAGTTTATTCAAGCTTTTTTTTCTCAACCAGAGCAAACCATTTATAAGGAACTAGAGATTCAAACTGATAGCAGTACTCGTAACTTGCTAATAGTGGCGCAAAAAACTGCGCTAGAAAATACTGCAATTTTGATTGAAATCGATTTGACTACTCGTCAGCAAAGAGAAATGTTATTGCGAGAGAGCGAAGAACGCTACGTTCTGGCTTTGCAAGCTACTAACGATGGTATTTGGGATTGGAATTTAAAAACTAATGCGATTTACTTTTCTTCTCAATGGAAATCAATGCTGGACTATTCAGACAATGAGATGAACTCTTTAGATGAATGGTTTTATCGCATTCATCCTGGAGATGTGGAACGCATCAAAATGGAAATGCTCAATCATCTCTCTGAGCTAAATTCTAAGTTTGAGAGCGAATACCGGATTTTATGCAAGGGGAAAACTTATCGTTGGATGCTTAGCCGAGGAATTATTATCCGGGATACATCAGGAGAAGCGTATCGCATAGTAGGAACGCAATCTGATATTACTAACCGCAAAGTTACCGAAGAACAGTTACTCCATGATGCTCTACATGATGCACTAACTGGATTGCCTAACCGAGTTTTATTTATGGATCGGTTAAGTCATGCAATTTCTCTGGCAAAAAGGCGAAGAAATTATTTATTTGCCGTGCTTTTCTTTGACTTGGATCGCTTTAAGTTAATTAACGATAGTTTAGGTCATTCAGTAGGCGATCAACTACTCATTGCGATCGCCCGTCGTCTAGAAAAATATTTGCGAGTTGGCGATACTGTTGCTCGTTTAGGTGGCGATGAGTTTACGATTTTATTAGAAGATATTAAAGATGAAAATGTGGCTACTAATATTGCCAATCGGCTACAAGAAGAATTAACGCGCTCTTTCAATCTCAGTGGTAACGAGGTTTTTACGAGTGCTAGTATCGGGATTACTCTCAGTAGTTTTAATTACGAACGCCCAGAAGATTTACTTCGCGACGCAGATATAGCCATGTATCGCGCTAAAGCTACAGGTAAAGCTCGCTACGAAGTATTTAATACCACTATGCACACGCGAGCCGCTGCACTTTTACAATTAGAAACTGACTTGCGACGTGGACTAGAACGACGAGAATTTCAATTATATTATCAGCCAATTGTTTCGCTTAAAACAAGTGCGATTACAGGTTTTGAAGCACTTATTCGCTGGCAACACCCACAGAGAGGTTTAGTTTCACCAGCCGAATTTATTCCAGTAGCAGAGGAAACAGGTTTGATCGTTCCGATTGGCTGGTGGGTATTACGAGAAGCGTGCCGTCAGTTGAGTGCTTGGAAAATACAATTTCCTGAATATCAATCGTTAGTCATGAGCATCAATCTTTCTGCTAAGCAGTTTACTCAAACTAATTTAGTAGAAGAAATTACTGAAATTCTGCGGGAAACAAACGTACCTGCCCAAAGTTTAAAGCTGGAAATTACAGAAAGCGTAATTATGGATAATGCTGAAATAGCAACCACAATGCTGTTTCAGTTACAATCTCTAGGAATTCAGCTCTCAATTGATGACTTTGGTACGGGTTATTCGTCGTTAGCATATTTATATCGCTTTCCGACACATACTTTGAAAATCGATCGCTCTTTTATTAATAAGATTGATATCGACAGCGAACAATTTGAGATTGTCCGTACTATTGTCACTCTTGCAGCTAATTTGGGTATGGATGTGGTAGCTGAGGGAGTAGAAACATTAAAACATTTAGCTCAACTCAAAGCACTTAATTGCGGTAGCGGACAAGGATATCTCTTCTCAAAACCAGTTGATAGCCAAATGGCAGCAAAATTGTTACAAGAGCAGAATATAGTTGTAGATACCCTACCAATATGATTGCGAATTCTGAAAGCTTAGTACTGCCACAACACGAGATTCACATTTGGCGTGCTAGCCTCAGCCAAAATTCAGCATATTTGCCACAATTAGTTAAAACCTTATCTGTTGATGAATTAGATCGAGCAAATCGCTTTCATTTTGAAGCAGATAGAAACCGTTTTATTATCGGTCGCGGTATCCTCAGAAGCATTCTCAGTTACTATTTAGATATCGAACCTCACCAATTACAGTTTTGTTACGGCAGTCATGGTAAACCAGCACTGAAGACGTGCGACTTGCTGCATTTTAATTTATCTCATTCCCAAGACTTAGCTTTGTATGCTTTTACTTGCGATCGCCAAATTGGAATTGACATAGAATACGTTCGTCACATACCTGAATTAGAGCAAATCGTTGCTCAATTCTTTTCAACCAGAGAACGCACGACTTTTCTCGCGCTTCCTTCCAGCCAGCAGCCAGCAGCCTTTTTCCACGGTTGGACTTGCAAAGAAGCTATCCTCAAAGCACTTGGAGATGGATTAGCACTTCCTTTAAACCAATTTGATGTTTCACTGCTACCAGATCGACCTGCCCAACTACTCAGTATAAATGGCGATCGCGCTGCGGCAGAGCGATGGTTGCTTCGGTCGTTTATCCCAGCTGTCAACTATGTTGCAGCTATGGCAATCGAGGGACATGACTGGAAGGTGAAATGCTGCCAGTGGCAAGGATTGCAGGTTAGAGACAGTGATGTCGTGCTGTCTGTTTGTGAGGATGTAAGCTTTGACTGGCATCGTCCAGTTTATGGAGACAGCCAGTCGTAGAATTCTCAGATTCTTGCTGTTAATTCTCAAATAGATTGAGGCGATCGCCCTAAATATGCATTAATGTCGTTGTACTGGTTCTCTCGCGACATCTATTCGATCTGCAATTTTTTTGCCTCGATAACGGTAGCGCCACATAACAAAGCCAGTAACGAATAAAATTAGAGGTGCAAGTCCAACTAATACGTAGAGAACACGGCTGGGTAATCCCCAAAATGTGCCGTAGTGCAGAGGTGTAAAAGATCCGAGTACTTTTTTTGCTAAAGGTAAGTTTTGTCCATCTATGAGTTTTAATATTTTGCCGCTATATTGGTCGAGATAAACGCTACTGTCGCCATATTCGTTCGACTCTTGAGGATGTTTTTTATAGATAGTGAATGCGTCTTCTGGTTTCCTGGGTAGGTTGATAAAAGTAGTCTCTGTATTAGGTAAAGCCGCATCCGCTGTTTTCAAAATCTCTGTTATTCCCAAAGGTGACTTACCTGTAACAATTTGAGAAACTGGTTCAGGTGATTTTGGCGTGAAAGTCAGGGCGTAGATTGCAGGTTCGGCGTAATCGTAAAAATTCCAGCAGAAACCTGTAAAAGCAGTCAAACCCAAAAATATAGCAGTAACGATACCCGCAACTTTATGAATGTCATAATTAACTCGTTTGGGGTGCGCTTGCCATTTAATCTTGAAGCCACTGATTAGCTTACGCCAACCAGACCATAAAAAGATACCTGTAAGACTGAGAACCAGAAGTAGCAAGGCAACGATTCCAACAATTTTGATCCCAATGTCACCTGCTAGAAGCGCGTAATGGAGTCTAAATACAATGCCGATGATACTATCTTCCCAAACGCGATCGCCTAAAATTTTCCCTGTATAAGGATTAACATAAACATCAGTGGTTTTGTCATCCTCCGTTCTCAGCCGCACTCTGTAAGTCGGGTTGTGGGGCAGAGTATCAATAGAAGCTAGTTTAAGTTCGGGGCGATCGCGGTAAGTTGCTTTTACAGTATTAACAACGGATTCTATTGCGACGCGCTGCGGTTGTGGGGTTATTTGCGCAAATTGGCGCTGTAATAAATATTGGTCAAATTCTTTCTGAAACACTAAAAAGCTACCTGTTACGCCAACAATAATTAAAATCAGCCCTACAGCTAGCCCAATGTATCTATGCAAGCTAAATGCAATACTGCGCAGTGTTTTAGTTTTCATAGTAGATTTTGCATGGAAAAATGTCTGTTGCCACCTTGGTTGGCGGTGGCGATCGCCTAGCTATGAATTAGAGATTAAAACTAAACCTAGTCAAAGTATCTCATAAGTGAGTATAGTTATCACTTACTAGCTATAAAGTTTACTCTTATTTAAAAGCAATCTCAAGTAATTTAGCTTAAAATTCTACAAAGATCGTTCCTAAAACAGTCAGAGGCGTGCCGTCGAAATAATGTACATCGAACAGGTTTTCAATGCTGAGTGCGGCTTTCCAGTTTTCGCGCTGGTAGAAGACTGCTAAATCTGTCTGCCAGTAACTCGGTAGTTTAAAACTATTCTCAATATTACCTGGGCGATCGCCAACGTACCGCACACCACCCCCAAAACCCAAACCTTGTAATGTACCTGCCTGAATCTCATATGTCGTCCAAAAACCACCACTATGACTGGCAATGTTGGGAACTTGAGAATCTACAGGCAATTGTGACGATTTGGCAATGCGTGCCTTTGTGTAAGCATAATAGACGATCGCATCCCATCCAGGGGTAATCTCACCGACTATTTCAAAACCGATATCTTGACTTTTTTGTTTTTCTGCCAAAACTTCCAATTCAGGATCGTTTGCATTTGTTAAAGTTACGTTTCGCTGAATGCCGTCGTATAAATAAAGAGTAGCAGAAAAGCGATCGTTAAAAAATTCTGTCTCAATGCCTACTTCTAAACCATTTTCTATTTCTGGTTTTAACAAAATACTAGAAATTTTTGGAACTGGGAGAGAGGAGTAACTTAAATTAGTATAGATAGAAAGCGAGTCACTAATTTGATATGAGATTTCTAGTTCTGGATTAAATGCTACGTAGTCTTGTTGACTAATATTAGGGATTTCATCGGGTAGGTCTGTAATATCGTTAATTACTAAGTCTAGATTACCCTCAAAAAATATACTAAGTCGCTTTCCTATAGCAATTTCATTCTCAAGATATAAGGACAATGAGTTTTGTCTACTAGTAAAATCAGCTAGAGAAAACGGCAATGGAATTGTTGTTGAGTTTATGAAATTAAATTGCTTGTCTGCTTGAGTATCGGTAGTTTTAGCAGATAGTACAAACGGAGATTTATTCAATTCTATCCCAAAACCCATTTCATGCTGAAGAATTCCAGTTTTAAACTCGTCACTCCACGTAAATTCAAGTACATAAAACCCATTTAGAGAATAATCGTCAAAATCAAATTCTCTGCTTGTTTGATGCGATCGCTTCTTACCATGACAATTTTTAACCCTATCCCAATTCACGTGTGCAGCTTGGAAAGAGTTAGCGATCGCGCAGTTGTCAAGATTGGGATTGCGATGGTCGCGAAGCGAACCGCCTTCGGTATCGCGCAGATCTTTTTCACTATCAGCCCATACTGGTTGAGTAAATAGTACCATCATTATTACAGGTACGTATAAGAAAGATCTCCCTAACCCCCCTTGGAAAAGGTGGCAAAAGAAGATTTGTTGTAGGAATGAGCGAGATGGCACGATGGCACGGTAAATACTCCAATCAGAATTCTACTGAGAATGAGCCGATAACTGTAAACGGTGTACCAGGTTGAATTGCTCCTCTACCAAAATTGACACTTTCGTAGTACTTCACGTCAAATAGATTTCTAAAATTGATTGCAGCTTGCCAATTGTTGCGTCGATAAAATATCGCAGCGTCAGTGCGGACATAACTTGGTAACTCATAGGTATTCTCAGTGTCACCTGGTTTTTCATCAGCATGAAATAATCCAATTCCAAACCCTAAACCTTGCAAATCACCGCTTTGAATTCTATAAGTCGTCCAAAGACTAGCAGTATTTCGGGGAACGTTAGCTGTTCGTAAACCAACTGGAAAAGATTCAGGATCGCTGCTTGCCGTTACTTCGCTATCAATATGACCGTAGGAAGCAATGATATTCCAGCCAGGAAGAATTTCCCCATTCACATCGAATTCAATTCCTCGACTTCTGACTTCACCTAGTGGTAGCGAAAAGTCAGGATTATCGGGATCGGTCGTGCCAACATTTTTTTTGGTAATTTCGTATCCTGCAAGCGTTGCAGCGAGTCTGCCGTCAAATAACTCGCCTTTAATACCAACTTCGTATTGCGTTCCTCTTTCAGGTTCTAGAAACGAACCATCAACTCTAGTCGCAGAATTAGGCACAAACGATTGACTATAGCTGGCGTAAAGTGAAATCGGCTCAATCGGTTGATAAACTATGCCAATTCGAGGCGAGAAAGCATCTTCAGATTGACTGGAAGAAGTGTCTTCTAGTCTATCTTCACTCTCTTGGTCTACAACATCGAAACGTCCACCAATTAGCAATTTTAAATTATCTAACAAAGCAATCTGATCTTGCAGAAAAATACCGAGCCTATCTGTTTTGGAAAAGTCATCTCGTCTTGGCACGGTATATTCAGAAAGTGGTCTTCGGAAGCCATATACTGGATTAAAAATATTGATGTCAGGAGTAAACGGCAATCCATTGTTTGTTCCTCCTCCTTCTTCTCTAGCTAGATCGAACCCAAATAACAAAGTGTGTTGAATTGAACCCGTAGAAAATTTTCCCGTCAGATCGGTTTGTAAGGCGTATCTTTTCTCAGTATCATCATTAGAGTCAAATCTCCGTTCGATAAAGTCACCCGTTGCTTCATCAAGTTCACCTGGTTGAGTTTTCTGGTCAAAGGTATTAGACTGTTGAAATCGAAAAGCATTGCGTAATAACAAGTTTTCGTTAAATCGATGCTCTAGCCGATAGCCAGCCCCAATTTCTTCTAGTTTGTAAACATCATTTGGGTCGCCTAGAACTCGTGTAATTGGAATATCTGCCACTCCATTACCAAAGGCTACAACACCGCGATCGAATGGTTGCTCAAGATTTAAGTAGTCAAATTCAAAATTTAGGCTAGTATTGTCACCAATTTTCCAAGTCAATACGGGTGCAATGAAAAAGCGTTCGGTATTCTGGTCGTAATCGCGGAAGCTATCTGAGCTTTCGTAAACGGCATTTAATCGATAAAGTAATGTTTTATCGGCGTTGAGCGGACCAGATAGATCGATGCTGGGGCGATAGAGATCGTAGCTTCCTGCTTGGAAGTCGAAAGAGTAGAAAGGCTCGCTCAGGGGCTGTTTTGTTACGAGGTTAACAATTCCCCCTGGTTCGAGGCTACCATATAAAACTGAAGCTGGACCCTTAAGAATTTCTATTCTTTCTAAATTAGCAGTCTCTCGCAAACCCCCTTCACCGATCCTGAAGCCATCTCGCAAAACTGTATTCTGCGAAAAACCCCGAATGTTAAACCGATCCAGTGCGCCGCCAAAGTTACTATCTTCCGAAACACCACTGACATTACGCAAAGCCTCCTTGAGTCGGATGGCTTGCTGATCTTCTAGAACTTGTTGAGGAATAACTTGAATTGATTGTGGTATATCTCGAATGGGTGTGTCCGTTCTAGTAGCAGTCGATGCGTCGGGAACGCTATATCCAGTTTCTCGTTCGTCGGTGACGACAATTTCTTGTTCTTCCCCTTGTGTGGTTGTTGGCTGTTGAGTTTCCCCTTCTTTTGGGGGAACTGCTTCTTGTGGTGGTGTTGCTTCTGGTGTCGCTTGGGTTTGAGGTGGTGCAGTTGATGCTGGGGGTGCGGGTTGTTGGGCTAACGCCTCTGGTAGAGTTAAGGTGATAGCGCGATCGCTCCTTGCTACTTCTACCTTGGGTAAATCTCTCGTTCCCGTTACCGTAACTCGAATATTATTCGTTCCCTGTTGCGTCACCGCAATTGATGCAATTCCTGATGTGGGGTTTTCTTGACGAAAAGCTTTGTCTTGTGCTAGTTGAGCGTTGGGAATGTTGGCGACAAAGGTTTTACCAAAGCTAACAGGGATAGCTCGTAATGATTCGCCTTCGGCTGTTTCTAAAATAACTGCCAGTCCTTTATCTGTTTGTTGCAGTTGTACATTGGTAACTTGGATAATGCGGCTTTGTGCCAAAGATCCCCAGATCCCCCGCCTGCGGCTCCCCCTTCAAAAGGGGGGTTAGGGAGAGTAAATTGCTCTTTGCTGTGTTTTGGGGGTTGGGGAGAGTAAATTGCCCCCTTTTTTAAGGGGGGTTGGGGGATCGAGATCTCTGCTTCAGTCGCGCACACTGATGGCGCGATCGCGACTGCGGCACTAACAACAAGCAATAAAGAATAGATCTGCGACTTCATTGAAATTTCCTCACACCAAATTTGAAACAATTAAGAAAAGCGATCGCGACAAAAAATCACTCAGCTTAAAACTGCCACGAAACTGTTCCCTGAACTGTAAACGGCGCACCAGGAATTGCTTGCGTTCTACTCTGTACTCCTTCAAAATATTCGACATCAAATAAGTTCTTGAAATTTAATGCTGCTTTAAAGTTGTCTCTTTCGTAATAAATAGCAGCATCTACCCGTGTAAAATCTGGGACTGTAAAAGAGTTATCCAAATCCCCTGCTCGACTATCGACATAAAAGATGCCAGCGCCAAATCCTAAACCTGCTAGCGAACCGCTTTGAATCGTATATTTCGTCCATAAACTAGCAGTATTAAAAGGGACGTTGTTGAGGCGATTGCCAACGGCATAAGTATTATCAGCACTAATTTCCGCGTCGGTGTAGGCATAGGAGGCAATAACGTTCCACCCTGGTAGAATTTCTCCCGATACATCGAATTCAAACCCTTTACTTTGTTGTTCGCCTACCTGAATCGAAAAGTCAGGATCGGGATTATTGGCATCGTCAGTCAGAACGTTACTCTTGGTAATATCGTAAAAAGCTAAAGTTGAGGCAAGCCGACCGTCCAAAAACTCACCTTTAACACCGACTTCGTATTGTTCCCCAATCTCTGGTTCAACAGCACCGCCACCAGTAAGCCTACCAGTCTGCGGTATGAAAGCGCGGCTGTAGTTGGCATAGAGAGAAATTGGTTGAATTGGTTGATAAACAATTCCAACTCGCGGTGAAAATTCGCTGGCTTCTGTATCAACGTTTAATGTTGGGTCACCAGGATATCTTTCTTCTGAGTCAAAACTATCAAATCTGCCGCCTAGAACCAGTTTCAGATTGTCAGTAAAAGCAATTTGATCTTGCAAATAAAAGGCAATCGTATCTGATGAAAGCTTACCACCGTTATAGGCAGGATCGGGTTCGAGTGAGAAAGGAAAATCAAAGACAGATTCGTAGTCGGGATCGAAAATATCTATTGATGGGGATTCTGCCGCTGTTGCATCCTCGAAGTATCGTCCCGTCTGTCTAGCGAGTTCGACACCGAACAACAACGTATGCGCGATCGCTCCCGTGTTAAACTTCCAAGTCAAGTCATTTTGTAGCGTATAAGTCTCGTAATACTGACCGCCAAAATAACGAGCTAAAAGTAAAGTCCGGTCATCTGCTTCCAGTTCGTTTGCTTCTACAGAGTTATAGATTTCCTTACTACTGGTGTACCGCAAGGCAGTTCTGAGTGATAAATTTTCGCTGAAGCGATGGTCTAGATAAAGATAAGTACGAAATTCGTCCATTTCTTGCTCGTAAGAGGGATCGCCCAAAAAGCGACTCAAGGGAATGTCAGCTACTTCGTCACCAACGGCTACTAAACCTCGGTCAATCGGTCGGCGATCGCGCAGATACTCTCCTTCAAAAGTTAAGCTGGTATTGGGGCTAATTCTCCACGAAACTACGGGAGCGATGAAATACCGCTCCGTTGAAACAAAATCTCGGAAACTTTCGGCGTGTTCGTAAGCAGCGTTCAACCGATAAGCAAGCGTACCATCAGAGTTGAGCGGACCCGAAAAATCCAGCGTCGGACGATAGAAATCGTAACTTCCTGCCGTGAAATCAATTTGGTAAAAGGGTTCGGGTAGCGGTCTTTTAGTCGTAAAGTTAATGATTCCTCCAGGTTGTGCTTGTCCAAACAGGACGGAAGCTGGTCCTTTTAGCACTTCAATTTGCTCGATATTTGCTGTTTCTGGGTAAGTACGAGTGTTAAATTGTCTGTCCTCTCTTAACCCGTTTTTGAATTGGATAGCCTCAAATCCCCGCACATTATACGTGGGGCTGCGACCGCCAGCGTCTGTGGAGAAATTGACACCGCTAACGTTACGCAGTGCGTCGTTGATGCGAACTGCTCCCTGGTCTTCTATCACCTGTCGCGGAATGACTTGAATGTTTCCTGGGACATCGCGGATGGGTGTATCGGTCTTAGTTGCTGTTGTGGAGTTAGGAACGCGATAGCCAGTTTCTCGCTCTCCCGTGACTACGATTTCTGATTCCTCATCTCTCTGTGTTGTTAGCTGTTGGACTTCACCTTCTGTAGGGGGAACTTCTGACTGCGGTGTAGTGACTTGTGGCTGTGTCTCGCTTGCAGGTGGTGCTGCTGGTGCTGCTGGGGGTTGAGTTGCAGCTGTTGTAGATGTAGTTGCACTCAGAACCAAACCATTTTCGCTTTGTCGTACCCGTACCTTCGGTAACTCTGTCTCACCCGTCACCACAACACGGAGACTATTGGCTCCAGTTTCGCTAACTGTCACCGCTGCAATGCCCTTTACAGGGTTTATTTGTCGCAGATTATTTCTATCTGAAATTTGTAATTGAGTATTGACAACATTAGCAACAAAAGTTTTACCAAAACTAGATGTAAAAACTTGCAGCGATTCGTTACTCGTTGTTTTTAAGACAATTTCTGTTCCTGATGCTGTCGGTTGAATTTCTACAGATGTTACCTTGACTACATCGGCTCTTACTGGCTGTGCCACAATAGCCACAGCAATTCCAGCCAGTCCCACACAACTGACCAAATGCATTTTATTCACAGTGTTTCCTCACACAAAGCCACAGCGATTTAATACAGCTCAAGCGCAAGCTATATGCTGAATTACTGAGTTATAAATCTACCTTCAACTAGGAAATTTTATCATTATTAATGCAAACTAATAGCATTAAATTTTAAGTATTTCACAACTGCTATGAAAACAAGTCTTTTTTTATACAAAATTTCAAAATTGGGAAATTTGAAAGTTTAAACTCGATCGCATATGCGATCGAGTTTAAATACAAGAGCGGCTCCAATCTTAGTTGAGGACGAAACGCACTCTTAGCACGACACGTCTTCCCCTTTTGAGATCGTTATATTTCCAACGAGTTACCTGCCTAAGTGCCGCTGCATCTAGGTCTGCATCACCGCTAGACTGCACTAACTGCGCGTTGCTCACATTCCCATCCGAATCTACATAGAAAGCAACTTTGGGAACCCCCTCTACTCCCCGCCTTCTAGCACTGGCTGGATACCTGGGTTCAGGACAACGGCGACAAGTTAGAGTGTTGGAACCTTCGGAATCACCCGTTTCGCTGCGCGGTTGTCTGACAGTTCGGGGTCCTGCTGCTACAGGAGTTCTAGGAGCTACAGTGGGTGCTTGAGGATTACCTCTACCAGTTAATACTTTTTCCTGCGTTGCCCTCTCGTTCCTGAGATTCGATAGCTGGCTTCTTAACTGAGGATTAGGTGTGGCTACCGGAGGTGGAGGAGGCGCAGGCTTCGGTGCAACAGCACGCGGTACGGGCTTGGGTGTAGCCCTAACAACTTTTGGAGGAGGTGTCTGACGTACGACTCGTTGAGGCTGTCTGACTCTGGGCTGTTGTACCCGCCGTGGCTGCGGTTTTGGTTTTGGTGGTTCTGGTTTGGGTTCTGGCTTCTTGACCTCCGGTTTTTTAGGAGGATTGACGATAACAACTTCAATGGGTTTCGGCGGCTGGGTGAAATTCCTTTGCCATAATTTATCAATACCTGCGTATAGCAGACCAACGTGCAAAGCTACAGAACCAACTAAGCTACAAGCTAAAAGAGTCTTCAGCGATCGCGCTTCTTTCTCTCGCTGCTGGATAGCAACATTATCAGAACCCATAGAAAATAGTTGCCAACAATTTTCATTAACTCTTGCTAGACTATGATGTTACGTTCCCCATGTCAAGAGGGAATCAGTTATCAGTTATTAGTGACTAACCACCAACTACCGATTACCCATTACCAATTACCCATTACCAATTCATTTCAATAAGTCTGCGTCTCCTGGTTTTGGCTGAGAAAAGGTTGGTGGTTGTTGGTTGTTGGTTGCTGGTTGTTGGTTGTTGGTAGGAGGTTCGGTGGTGGGAGATGTGGAGGTTTCGGGAGTAAAGACATTCACTAGAGTTTGTACTAAAGCATCTCGCTGTTGGCGGTTGAGGCGGTTAATCGCAGCGCGATCGCCTTCTAGGGGATTTTGATGTAAGGTTTTTGCCCCTGGATACGTAGTGTCTTGAATGAGTTCGTTTGCCCCTAAATAATCTGCTAGGGTTAATTTCCAATCTAGACGGTAGTTGGGCGCTCGACCTTTGACATAAACGTGATACTCAATTAAGCGGTTGACAAGAGTGCTATCTGGATTGACTTTTCCTGACTCTCTACTAACGTACTTATTTTCTAGTGGAAGATTAGGTAGTTGTTTGTAAACTGGCTTCCATGCGTCGCGGATGTCGGCTGCGGGTGGTTGTTGGGCAATTGCTGGTAAACTCAGAGCGATCGCGATTAAGATCCCCCCAACTCCCCTTTTTAAGGAGGGTTTCGGTACACTTTTGGTTAGGAGAAATCTAAAAAATAACAAAAATCTCATATTGCTAAAATTCCACAACAACTGGTGTATGGTCGCTAGGCTTGGGTAGCTTACGCGGTGCGGGATCGATCCAACAAGCGATCGCCTGCTGGTACAATTGTGGCGATAAGTATAGATGATCGATCCGCCAACCTAAATTGCGGCGGAATGCTGCGGTGCGATAGTCCCACCAGCTATAGTGTCCGCCTTCTGTGATAAATTTGCGAAAGGCATCGGCAAACCCTAGTGCTAAAATCTCCTGCAAGGCTTGACGTTCTAGTTCTGATGCCATAATTTGACCTGTCAGCTTGTCTGGATCGTGCAGATCTCGCTCGTCGGGAGCAATATTAAAATCACCGCAAACACACATCACCGGAGAAACGAGCAACTGCGATCGCAAATATTCCCGCAGGACTTTTAACCACCCTAACTTATATTCATATTTTTCACTGCCCACTGCCGCACCATTAGGGACGTAAAGATTGACGATGCGGACGCGATCGAGCGTACCTGCAATTACTCGCTTCTGTTCGTCTAAAGCTGCGAGTAACTCAGCTTCTACAATACCGCTCTCTACTAACAGTGGTGCAAACCCAGTACTTACGTCTTGTAACGGCTGTTGACTGAGGATAGCAACGCCGTTATAGGACTTTTGCCCAGAAGCGTATACATAATAACCTAGATGCTCGAAGGGCGATCGCGGAAAATCTGCATCTACGACTTTGGTTTCTTGTAAACACAGTACATCTACTGGAGTTTGTCTTAACCAATCAATCACCTGCTCTAGGCGGGTACGAACCGAGTTCACATTCCAAGTGGCAATCTTCATTTATCAGTTATCAGTTATCAGTTATCACAAGAGAGTGACTAGTCACGAGTGGCTGATGACTAGCAAATAGTCTAGCCACCAGCCACTAGCCACTCACTACTTAATTACCCACGATCGCTCCATTGCAGATCGTACATTAACAAGTTGCAAATTATGGATTATATTAATCGTTGTTTATTTAAGTTTTAACGCTACAATTTAGAACGATCGAAAATTCTGTTTTGCATTGATAAGATGAAAACAATCTGTTGTTATCTAGTAGAGCAACCATATTTTTTGGTATTGTCGATCGCAGTTGATTTAGTAATTAAAAAATTTTGAGAATTTTTTCCTTCTTCCGATAGAAACCATACATAATTGAAGTAGCTACAGTATATTTAATATGAGATTACTAGATCGAATCAAACAAGCATTCGCTGGATTTAGGGTGGTGCAGGAAACTGATTGGTGGGTAGAAATTATCACGACAAAGCCACGCTGCACTTACTATTTTGGACCTTTTTCAACGCACGATGAAGCAAAAGCAGCTTATCCTGGTTACGTTGAAGACCTTGATAGTGAGGGAGCGCAAGGAATTACAATTGTTATCAAGCGCTGCCAACCCACGGAGTTAACCATTTGCGCCGAAGAGGAAATGCAGGCTGATTAGATAGTTGGGAGTCAATCGCTATCACTGCTCAAGACTCACTTTGTTACGAATTGAATTGAGACTTTGAATAATCAAAGGAATGGCACTAACAAATATCAAACTAGATACAAATAAGCCAACTGCGCCATCTACCCATAACCAATGCATGAGCCAGATTGCGATCGCTGCTACAATTACGCCGATCGAACTAATTAAATCTGCCAAAATATGTAGAAAAGCACCTCGGACGTTGAGATCGTGATGGCTGCTGTCGTGCAGTAAAAAGACATTAAACCCATTGACTCCCAAACCTACCCCAGCAGTCACCAACATGGGTAAACTGAGGATCTCTGTCGGTGGAGACTGGAGGCGAGAGACAGATTCAATTGCAATCCAAACTGCGATCGCTACCAGTCCCAAACCATTGAGTACAGCGGCGATAGCTTCGATCCGCATACGGGCAAAATTTTCTCCTCTAGCTGCTTGTCGCTGTACGAACCAAGCTGCTAGCAGAGACAAAGCCAAAGCAAAGCTATCTGAGAGCAAATGACCGGATTCAGCTTGTAAAGCTAAACTATGACTCCAATAGCCCACCCCAAACTCAAGTGCGGCAAAACTGGCGATCGCGATCAGTGCCGTCCATAATAATTTAATTTTGCGATCGTAGTTGCTTAGTGTATGACAAGTGCAGCCGTGGATACCATGATGAGAATGACCGTGATGAGAATGAGAATTCAGCATAGAGTCTTGGCAAATATAAGTTGCGTATAACTTGTGAATTGTAATTTGTAATTCGTATTTTGTAATTAGTAATTCTATGTAGATGAGCTGTAGGGACAGACAGATGTAAGTCCCTACGAATTGACTTTGGCTGGATTTCTGGCTGAATTACTTAGTAGGAAACAACTGCTTGGGGATCGTTCCGTGAATTCCTTTCACAATATCTACTACCTGAGAAACATCAAAATCAATTGCCGCACTACCTAGCATCAAGGCATCTTGTTTTGTCATGCCATACTTCTCATTGGCAATTTGCAAGTATTCTCTGACAGATTTTTTCATGGCTTCATCCAGATCTTTGTCCAATCCAACAGCAATCCAAGCATCCTTTGTTTCCCCCATTGGAGTTGCTAACTTCATATCTTTGTGCAAGACAAATTCAAACGTGGGAGTTAAGGAACACTCGATCGCCGTCAAAGCAACTTCGCCATTTGCTTGAGCGCAATGGGGATCGCCAGCATAAAATAGTGCGCCAGGAACTTGTACGGGTAAATACAAGCTCGAACCACGTCCTAGAAGTTTGATGTCCAAATTACCACCATAGTTCCCAGGTGGTACGGAATTCGCTGCATCGGCTGGGTTAGCAGGCACGACTCCCATCAATCCGATAAAAGGTTTCAACGGGATCTCAATTGGTGGTAGGTTGTTGGCAGGTTGAAAAATGCCCACTTCCCGCCTGGCATCTATGGCGATAACTTTGGAGTAGATGGGAGCGTTATTTTCAGGATACTCGCCAGGTAATGCTCCTTTGCCGTGACGATTGGAAATTGCACCATAAGGCGATCTGTAATTGATGTCTAGGGTCTTAATCTCCAAAACATCGCCTGGTACTGCGCCCTCTATGTAAACTGGTCCAGTAATAACGTGAGGACCGGGACCAGTCTTTTTCACTTTGGCTTTAGTTTGTAGCTGGTCTGAGAGGATCTGCTGTCGAGAAATCGTACTTTTAGGATTTTTGGGAATGCCACCCTGGGCGAAAAACCGAACGGTGTCTCCTTGATCTGGGAGGATACCTTCGTGAGATATTGTCTCCATAACCACGCGATCGCCCGATTTGACGCGGGCGATGGGCTTGCTATCTGGTTTAAATAATTCTCCCCAAATCACGTTTGCGGGAGTTGAAAGAATTTTTTGCGTCCGTCCGGCGGCGATGACGGGAACTGAGATTGAAATCGTACCAACCAATAGTATTAACCCTAAACCTATTGCGATCGCCAGCCGCCCAGATTTATTCCATCTCCAAATACCGATCGCTAGCTGGGAATTGGCGATCGCAAATATTTTTTGCTTGTTCACTTGCTCCTCACAATCACACTTATAAATTCACGCTGATTTAGGCAAACTGATTCAATCAAATTAGGCAGATCGATTCATCGACTAGCTGACGCTAAGCCTGTAACTTTTAGCTCGGTTCATATTTTGATTGAAAGTACGTTCAATTATTTGTGATAAAAGATACATATAGCCAAGTTCGACATTTCAAAATAAAAGGGATGGACAAGATGTCCATCCCACAAAAAATCTAATTGAGGGAGCAGGGAGCAGGGACGAGCTGGGAGCTGGGGGAAGAGAGCTGAGGGGGATAAGGGAGACAAGGGGGACAAGGGAGCAATTCACAATTAATTCCCCACACCCTACACCCCACACCCTACACCCCACACCCTACACCCCACACCCCACACCCCATTCATCACTCACCACTACCAATTACCCATTACCAACTACCATCTTGACCTCTGACTTCTGACTACTCCCACAGCTTGCAGCTAAGATCCCCAGATTTTTGTGTCAAGCGTAGGTTTTCACGGTAGTCTACAGGACAATCGATTACGGCTGGGACATCATCAGCTAAAGCAGCCTTGAGCATGGGGATCAAATCAGTTGCCGATTCTACACGGTAGCCTTTTAGTCCCATACTTTCAGCTAATTTGACAAAATCTGGATTGCCAAAGTGGACGTAGGTTGATTCACCGAATTGATTGTGCTGCTTCCATTCAATTAAGCCGTAGCCGCCATCATTAAAAATTAAGGTGACAAATGGGTGTCCGACACGCAAGGCTGTTTCCAACTCCTGACAATTCATCATGAAACCACCGTCACCAGTAGCGGCAATCACTTTGCGATCGGGATAAACTAGCTTAGCCGCGATCGCCCCTGGAATTGCAATTCCCATCGCCGCAAAACCATTAGAGATTAAACAAGTATTGGGGCGATCGCAATGATAATTGCGGGCAATCCACATCTTATGCGCCCCAACATCAGAAATTAAAATATCTTCTGGTCCTAACACCTGCCGCAGGTCGTAAATTAATTTTTGCGGCTTGATCGGATAGCCAGGATCGTTAGCATAGTGTTCGTAATCAGCTCGAATATCTGCTTGCAGTTCCAAAGCGTAAGGATTCGGCTTGCCACTGCGATCGGCACGTTGCAAAATTTCATTCAAGGAATCAGAAATATCCCCTACGACTTCCGCCAATGGAATGTAGCTACTATCAATTTCGGCTGGATTTGCTCCGACATGGACGATGGGGATCTCACCTGCTGGGTTCCAGCGTTTGGGCGAATATTCGATCAAGTCATAACCAATAGAAATAACTAAATCTGTATTGTCAAAAGCGCAATTAATAAAATCTCGCAGTTGCAATCCTACTGCCCACAAAGCTAAAGGATGGGTGTAAGGAATTACGCCTTTACCCATAAAAGTGTTGATAACAGGGATATTCAAGCGCGTAGCAAATTCCGTAACCGCTTCGCTAGCATTTGCCCGAATTGCGCCATTGCCGACTAAAATTAAGGGATTGTGAGCTTTAGAAATTGCCTCAGCTGCCTCGTTAATACTGTGAAATGAAGCATAAGTTTTTTCTAAGCCAGTTATACTCAGAGGTGTACCTGCCGCTGGCATCGCCGCGATGTTCTCTGGTACGTCAATATGCACTGCACCAGGTTTTTCACTTTGCGATCGCTTGAATGCCCTGCGAACCAGCTCTGGTGTAATGCTGGGGCGAACGATCTGGGCGCTCCACTTCGTTACGGGGGCAAACATAGCCACCAAATCTAAGTATTGGTGAGATTCGATATGCATCCGATCCGTCCCCACCTGTCCGGTAATCGCCACCAGTGGCGCACCATCTAAATTTGCATCCGCTACCCCTGTCATCAAATTAGTTGCCCCTGGACCCAAGGTAGAGAGGCATACTCCAGCTTTCCCTGTCAAGCGTCCGTAAACATCCGCCATGAACGCTGCACCCTGTTCGTGACGGGTGGTAATGAATTGAATGGAAGATTTCTTCAACGCCTCCAAAACGTGCAGGTTCTCTTCCCCTGGTAAACCAAACACGTATTCCACGCCTTCATTTTCCAAACATTGCACTAACAGTTCTGCCGTATTCATCTACCTTTCTCCTTGTTTGTGGGGAGTCGGGAGTCGGGAGTCGGGAAAAGTCAAAAGTTAAAAGTTAAAAGTCAAAACTAACTAATGCTTCTTACCTCTTGCCTCTTATCCCTAACCCCTCACTCCTCGCTCCTAACCCCTCTTACTTTATCCACACAGTTTTAACATTCACGAACTCATGTATACCCTGAATGCTCAGTTCCCTGCCGTATCCAGAGTGCTTAATGCCACCAAAAGGTAGCCTGGGGTCTGATTTGACCATACCGTTAACAAACACCGATCCTGCTTCAATTTCCGCGATCGCTCTGTCTCTTTCTGTTGCGTCTTGCGTCCAAATACTCGCTCCCAAGCCGAACGGGGTAGCATTGGCAAGTTGAATCGCTGCGTCTAGATCGGCAACTCGAAATAGGAGAGCTACCGGACCAAAAAATTCTTCTTGGGCGATCGCTGCATCCACTGGAATTTGACTCACAATCGTCGGCAGGTAGAAGTTTCCCGCTCGTTCGGCTGGCGGTTGACCTCCAATTAAAACTTTTGCCCCCACCTTGACGCACTCCTGTACTTGGTGGTCTATATCTTCTAGCATACTTGGCGTAGCTAGGGGACCGACATCTGTATCAGGTAACATTGGATCGCCAACTTTGAGCGCCGCAAATTTTGCTACCAAAAGTTTTTCAAATTGCTCGGCGATCGCCTCGGTAATGATAAATCTTTTTGCGGCAATACACGATTGACCGTTACACAACATTCTGGCAGTGACAGCCGTGCTAGCAGCTGCTTCGATGTCGGCACTCGGCATGACAATAAATGGATCGCTTCCCCCCAATTCCAACACTGTTTTCTTAATTTGTTTGCCCGCCGCTGCTGCTAAACTCGCTCCCGCTGGTTCGCTACCTGTTAAAGTGGCAGCTTTGACTCGTGGGTCGGCGATAATTGCCGCTACCTGTTGCGACCCTACTAGTAAAGTTTGGAAGACTCCTGTAGGAAATCCTGCCTCTTCAAAGATCTCTTCAATTGCTAAAGCGCATTGCGGTACGTTAGAAGCGTGTTTGAGCAGACCGACATTACCTGCCATCAAAGCTGGTGCGGCGAAGCGAAAGACTTGCCAAAAGGGAAAATTCCACGGCATCACCGCGAGGATAATTCCTAGTGGTTGATAGCGGACGAAACTGTGGCTGGCATCTGTTCCTACCGATACGTCTGCTAAAAATTCAGCTGCGCGTTCGGCATAGTAACGACAGACCAAAGCGCACTTTTCGACTTCGGCGATCGCGCTTTTTACAGTCTTACCCATTTCCAGGGTCATCAATTTGCCAAATTTTTCTTTGTCGCGTTCCAAAATCTTGGCTGCGGCATTCATCCACTGAGATTTTTGCTGCATCGGCACTCGTCGATATTGCTCAAAAGCCTGTTGTGCCAACTCTAATTTCGTGGCTATTTCTGCCTCGCTTAGCGCTGTAAAAGTTTCAATTGTTTCCCCAGTTGCCGGATTAATCGTTGCGATCGCCATAACTCAAACCTCCAAAATGAGGGGTAAGGGTAAATAGTTATCAGTTATCAGTGACCAGTGACCAGTGAAGAATGGGGTGTAGGGTGTGGGGTGTGAATTTAATTTTGGATTTTAGATTTTGGATTAAATTTCTCCCTTGTCTCCCTTGTCCTCCTTGTCTCCCTCAGCTCCCTCAGCTCTCTTATCCCCCTTGTCCCCTCCACATTCCTATTTTTGCTAGAAAATTACCTCTTTACCGCCGCAAGCGTTCAAATAAATGTATAAATAACTACAACTTTTTGATAGTGAAATAATATGGCTAGGTTATTGGTAGCTGCAAACCTTGCCAGATCTTGAATAATTGTCTATTCTAAAAAAAAGCTTAAATTTGAGCGTTTTTTCGTGGAGGCTCGTACTAATTTAGCTTAGCTACTGGACTCTACAAATGTTCGCTAATGTTCACAGATGTAACTATTGCTACAAAATTATTCAACTAAGTTCATGAGAAATTTATCTTTCAGGTTGAATTGAGCTAGAATTGCATCAGTCATCATAACTTCTGTTGATTTAATTCTGTCCTTTTTGCTTAAAACCTTTTTGCTTAAAAGAGTTAAGCCTTAAATTCAAAATAACATCTAGCAAAAATGTAGTTGAGAGCCAGTCCATTGCAAGCGCCGGATCGCCGCTTGGGGAGTGCCTTTTATCCTCTAGAGATAAATTTTGTTTGTAACTTGGCAACTTTCCACACCGGAGGATGGTTTTGGAACTCCTAGCTCAGAATAATTACCTGTCAAAAATGCATCAACCCCTGATTTTGGCTGTAGATGATGATGAAGATAATTTAGAGCTGCTGACTGAAGTTCTTTACCCTCTAAATTGTCATATCATCACCGCAAAAGATGGGCGCTCCACGATTAGCATTGCCCAACAGCAGCGCCCCGACCTCATCTTGCTGGACATATTATTACCGGACATCTGCGGTACGGAAATTACCCGGATGCTCAAGCAAAACCCGCAGACGCAAAACATCACCGTCATTGCAGTAACAGCATTAGCACGAGCCGAAGATCGAGAAAGTTTACTCGCAGCAGGCTGTAGTGCTTATATTAGTAAGCCTTATATGCTAGACGATTTAGAAGCTGTTATTTGTCGCTATCTGGGTTTGAATCCGACTTTAGCCTTTGTTTGACTCGCCTTGTAGTGTCTAAACCTGAGATGTTGGGAGCGCTATCCAAAAGAGCAACAATGCTAGTACGACCAGTTTCAAATGTACTGTTGCAAATTACGTCCACTACAGGTACGCCAATCGTCTGTTCAATTAAAGATTGCAGGTGCGGTTCTAAGAATTTGAGCAAGTTAGTTCTAACTTGTGAAGCAAGATCTATCTGTTGATTTTCTCCTAAAAACTGTTCTAATCGGGTAATAGAATCATCTGCCAATATTGTGACTGTTCGATCGACAATATGACAAGAAACTTGGGGCAGCTTGTATCCGAGGTGAGTACGGTAAAGTTCTATAACTTGCTGTACTAACTCTTGTTGTAGCTGCTCTAACGTGGGAGATAAAGATTCTTCCATATCGTGCCAGCAGCAAAAACGAATAAGTAAATTTTCCTAAAATTTATCAGTATAAGCGATCGCATTAATCAGCCTTGAGATGTAGATCTTTTATAAGGGAGCAGGGAGCAGGGCGCAAGGTAAGTTACCAGTCACAAATCACAATTAAATTACTTGCTGCTCATTACACCCTATACTCTTTCTTCACTGATAAACTGTCAACTGATAACTGTTAAAAGATTGCCAGGACGCGAAATTTAAGGCTGTATATGGCTACACTTTAACCTTAGTTAGCTATGATACGCGATCGCCGTCCAAATCTTGCTATTTCTTGCCAAAATTGAGAAATTTAATGATATATTTTCATTTATGACAATTTGTAGCTCTCAACCAGCATGAGATTGTCTATTGGCGTAATTTTTGGTATGCGTAGCAAAAATTACAAATTGCAGTAAAATTCAATGTTGTTGCTTGCTGTTGCTAGCTTGCTACTTACATTCGTACTGAGTACGAAGACGAGCAACCTACAGCGGCTAGTACGAGCCAATTCATCACCAGCGCCGATTGCGATCGCCGCTAGGGGGAATGCCTCGTCGTAGAAGCAACCATCTTTGTTGTCATGTCGTGCAACAAAAATTTTCTTACTTCTACGACTAGCTCCAAACGTATTATGGACATGCAAACTCGTTTTAGTTTCTCTCTAGAGGCAGATTCTTTTCAGCCGCTTGTTTTAGCTGTAGATGATAACGATGATAACTTGCAGTTACTCGCCCAAATTTTAGCGATCGCCGATTGCGACTATATCACTGCGGTTGATGGAAAGAGTGCCATTCTCAAGGCAAAAAGCTATCGTCCCAGCTTAATTTTGTTAGACATGATGCTGCCAGATATTAGCGGTATAGATGTGACGCGAACTCTCAAACAAGACCCGCAAACTCAGGCAATTCCAATTATTGCGGTGACGGCAATGGCAAGAACTGAAGATAAAGAAAGTTTCATTACCGCAGGCTGCGTAGAATGCGCGATCAAACCTTATGATATTGTCCAATTAGAAACGGTAATTCGGAAGTATGCCTTTGGTGGAATTGGAAAACTTGATAGCTAATGGTTGATAGTTGATAGTTGATAGTTAATGGTTGACAATCGCAGCCAAGAACGCTCTACCATCGATCTACAACTAAACTAAGAATTGCGTACAGACGGCGGGCTAGCTAAGATAGCAACTGTTGCAGTCCGACCCGTCTCTATTTTGGTATTACTCAGAATATCCAATACTTCTACACCCACAATTTCCTCAATTAGGTCTTTTAGTTGGGGTTGAAGTGCTTGATCTAATTCTTCTCTAACTTTTTCGCCTAATTCCTCTTTCCCGCTGTCTACTAGCAGTTGTTCCGGCTGAGTTACTACATCTTCCAGAATAATCGCAATTTTTTCATCAAACATTTGACAAAAAACTTGGCTTGGTCGATGCTCTAACTGAGCGCGATACAGCGCTTGAATGCGTTGCGATAGAGTACGTTCTAATTGTCCCCGGGTCGGAAAAGATGAGTCCATGTTAAAAATTTAGCTGAATCAAACTTAGCGCCAAACATCTGCTAATAGATAGATGATAAAGATAAAAGGCGCAAAATAGAAGTCGTAAGTCGTAAGTAGAGTGTGGGTAATTGGTAGTTTGTAGTTGGTAGTTGGTTGGTATTCTCCCCCTCAGCTCCCTCAGCATCATAAGCACCCTCAGCTCTATACTACTGGGGATAGATGAGAATCTTATAGGTATCGGGCGTAGGGTTGACAGCTTGCTCTACGGCTGCTGAGAGTTGTTGTAGGGGATAGCGATCGCTGATTAAGGCATCAACGTCAATGCAGCGATTGAAAACAAGATCGACAGCAAGACTTTGCAGGCGATAAGAAGAACTATAACTGCCAATTAAATCGATTTCGCGGCGATAGATAAGATTAGGATTGAGGGAAATTTCAACCTCGTCGGGAAATTCGGCAAAAAACAGAATCTTACCACCCTTGCGCGTGCCATCGAGAGCTTGAGCAAACGCCTTTTCACTAGGGACGGCAAGTAGAGTCGTATCGACTCCCAAACCGTCTGTTAAAGCTTGAATTTTAGTGCTTAAGTCGCGATCGCGCGCATCAAAAGCAGCATCGGCTCCTAATTGTAAAGCTTTTTCGAGCCGCGATGGTAATAAATCGGTAGCGATCGCCCTTGCACCGAAGTATTTAACTAACATCACGAACATCAGTCCGATGGGACCCGCACCAGTCACTAATACCGTTTGTCCTGGGGCAATTTGTGCCTTTTTGACTGCTTTGAGACAGCAATTCGTTGGCTCGACAAAACTCGCTTGCTCAAAGCTAACGCGATCGGGAATCGGAATCAAGCCACCATTGCGGACAATGTGACCGGGTACTTTCACATATTCAGCAAATCCACCCCCACTAGGCACAAAACCAGCCGTTGTAGAGATATTTTTATAAACCTCACACATGGAAAAATTGTCATTCAGGCAATAGCGACAACGCATACAGGGAATGTGGTGCATCACCACGACTCGCTGTCCTACTTGCCAATCGCTAACTTGGTTTCCGATTGCGGCGACAACTCCAGCCGTTTCATGCCCAAAAATGCGCGGTGGTTCGTAGAGAGGATAGCGAATTTTTTTGATATCTGACTGACATAAGCCAACAACCCGCACTTGCACCAAGACTTCATCCGCTTCAATAGCTGGTACGGGTAATTCCTCATAACTCAATCGATCCACACCGCGAAATACCTGGGCTTTCATAGCTTGTAGTCATTAATCCAGTACTTTAGAATGTAGCAGTTATCAGTTATCAGTGAAGAAGGGGTGTAGGGTGTGGGGTGTGGGGTGTAGTGGATTGTTAACTGGTAACAGGTCACTGGTCACTGCTTCCTTGTCTCCCTTGTCCCCCTTGTCTCCCTTGTCTCCCTTGTCCCCCAACAACTCCCGACTCCCGACTTCTTATCACAAGCTAGAATCATTTTGGAACCGTGATGAGATTTGGTTATGTTACGGCGATCGACAGAGAGATTCATCGCCAGAACCGCCAGCTATCGCTATGATTAACTAACACTAAAAACGCCCAATCATTGCCACTGCTTTTGCAACTGCCACAATGCTAGGTGAAATTATCAAAGGGCAATACCAGATCGTCCAAATCCTTAGTAGTAGCGATTACTGTCAGACCTATCTGGCACAAGATCTCGTTACCCCCTCACCGCAAGCATGTATTGTCAAACATCTCTTGCCTGGACCATCCGGTCGCACTAGCTCCCTGTCTTCTCTACGGCGTGTATTTACTCGGGAAGTCGCAGCGCTAGAAAAATTGAGTACTTATTCCCAAGTACCGCAATTGTTAAACTATTTCGAGCTAGATCAACAATTTTATCTGGTATTAGAATACATTCACGGACAGCCACTGAATCGAGTTTTGGCTCCAGGAGTACGCTGGAGTGAAACCCAAGTCATCGATTTTTTACAGGAAGTCCTTACTATTCTAGAAGTGATTCACGCCCACGGGCTAATTCACCGCGATATTAAACCCAGTAACTTAATTCAGCGTGACAGCGACGGCAAGTTGGTACTGATCGATTTTGGGTCGGTCAAGCAGGCATGGACGCAAGTTGTCACTGCCGCAGGACAAACCAATGCCAACTTTGCTATGGGAATTCCAGCGACAATGGCGATCGGCACACCGGGCTATATGCCCAGCGAACAAAGCCGAGGTCGTCCTCGCCCGAATAGTGACATTTATGCCTTGGGGATGATTGCGATCCAAGCGTTGACTGGAATGCAACCAACAATGCTCCTAGAAGATGCCGACAGTGGGGAAGTCATTTGGCAACATCTCACAAATGTCACTCTAGCTTTGGGATCGATTTTGAATCAAATGGTACGCTACCATTTCACCGAGCGCTACCAATCAGCAACTGAAGTCCTAGCGGATCTCCAACCACTCCTACCAACAGCAGCACTGTCACAACCAACACCTATCTCAAGAAGTTCTGCCCCAAATTCTGCCTCAACTGCTCCAAATTCTAGTAGTCACCATGCATCGGCGGTGAATGGATCGGGAACGAAGTCGAGAAGAACATCAACTGGAGGGCAGCAACAGATAGCGCTATGGTTGGGGATGGCAATTGGCATTACTTCGGCGCTGGGATTAATTCTAGGCTTGTATTACGCTCTTCGACCAGGATCGAAGGCTGTGCCACCGATCGCGCCACCTAAAGCACAATTTGCCGCGATCGCCTCGAATCGGCTTTCCGATCGCTATACGTTGACTCAAACTTTAACCGGACACACAGATTCAGTATGGGCGATCGCTGTCAGCCAAGATGGACGTACGTTGGTCAGTGGTAGTGCAGATAAAACGATTAAGGTATGGGATCTACAAACTAGAGAATTACAGCGCACGCTTACCGGACATACAGATACAGTACGGGCGATCGCTCTGAGTCAAGATGGACAAATTTTGGTGAGCGGTGGCGGCGAAAAAACGGTACGGCTGTGGAATATCACAACAGGCAGACCCTTGGGAAGGCTGCTCGGACATGGGGGACCTGTATGGACTGTTGCCATCAGTCAAGACGGACAAACGCTTTTTAGTGCGGGAGAAGATGGAACCGTCAAGCTGTGGAACGCCCAGAACGGACAACTGCATCGCACGCTTCCAGCACACGATCGCCGGGTGTTTTCCTTGGCTGTAAGTCCTAATGGGCAAACTTTTGCTACTGGCAGCATCGATCGCACGATTAAGTTATGGGATTTAGCTACAGGAAGACTACTACGCACGCTGACCGGGCATACTGATGCAGTCAGGGCAATTACCTTTAGCCCCGACGGACAACATCTGGCTAGCACGAGTTGGGATAAAACCGTGAAGATTTGGAACTGGCAAACTGGAGAGCAACTACAAACGCTGGCAGAACACGAGCATAGAACTGTTGCGATTGCTTACGGTCATGATGGTAATACCCTAATGAGTGCAAGCCTCGATCGCACGATCAAAATTTGGCAGCCGCAATCGGGACAACTCCTACACGATCTACTAGCTCACACCGACTGGGTATTAGCGATCGTGCCTAGCCCCAGAGGTCAAACCTTAGTTAGCAGCAGCAAAGATCGGACAATCAAAATTTGGGAATAGCAAGTTGTCATTGGTCATTGGCAAATTATAAGTTCTTCCCTACTCCCTGCTCTCTACTCCCTAATGACTGAATGAATTCTCAATTTCATACCGATGTCCTAGTCGTTGGCGGTGGTACTGGCGGTACGGCTGCGGCAATCCAAGCAGCGCGATCTGGTGCAAAAACAATGCTGGTCAGTGAATTTCCTTGGTTAGGAGGTATGCTGACATCAGCTGGGGTATCGGTTCCTGATGGTAACGAATTAGAAGCATGGCAAACAGGCTTGTGGGGAGCATTTTTGCGGGAATTGCAGCAATGCCAGCCGGAAGGATTAGACCATAGCTGGGTGAGCTTTTTTAGCTTCGACCCGCGTATAGGAGCGCAGATTTTTGCTCGATGGGTACAAGAATTGCCTAACTTGAATTGGCTGGTGGGACAAGTACCGCAAGCCGTTTTACGCCAAGGCGATCGCATTTTTGGGGTAGAATTTGCAGAGTTTACAGTTACTGCCGAAATTACCATTGATGCTACGGAGTTAGGGGATTTATTGGCTTTAGCCGAGATTCCGTACCGTTGGGGTTGGGAATGGCGATCGCAATGGGGAGAACCCAGCGCCCCAATTGCTCCAAACGAGCTAACGACAAAATACCCAGTTCAAGCGCCCACTTGGATAGGACTCATGCAAGATTTTGGGGACGCGATCGCTCCCGTTATTCTCCCACCACCGTCATACAATCCAGAAATATTTGCTGGAGCCTGGGAAAGTTACGGAGCCGAACAATTTCTTGACTACGGGCGTTTACCAGGCAATTTATTCATGCTCAATTGGCCCATCTGCGGCAACGACTACGGCGAAGGTTTAGACCGGCTAGTTACCTCCACCACGGCTAGATCTGAGTTTCTGCAAGAAAGTTTGTGGCATACGCAGGGCTTCTTACACTATATTCAAACCCAACTTGGAAGGCGATATGGTTTGGCTGAAGGTGTATTTCCTTCCTATGCCAATCGTGTAGGGGCGTACAGCCGTGCGCCCCTACACCACAGTGGTGCATACGCTCTTCACCCTTACTACCGTGAGAGTCGGCGCGTTGTTGGCATGGCTACGGTGCGAGAACAGGATATTTTACCCTTAGCTGAAGGTCGAGTCGCTGCTTTACCAGTCGCTAGTACAGATAAAGTCAACGCGATCGCAATTGGTAACTATGCCAACGACCACCACTACCCGGGTTTCGATTTTCCCCTACGATCGAAATCCATTCGCTGGGGAGGGCGCTGGACGGGAACGCCTTTTACCATACCCTATCATTGTCTAATTCCGGCAGCGATCGACGGCTTCTTAGCGTGTGAACAGAATATTTCTGTCTCTCACATTGCCAATGGTGCGACGCGCTTGCAGCCAGTGGTGATGAATCTCGGACAGGCTGCTGGAATGGCAGCAGCCATGTGTATTTCTAGGGGTTGTCAGCCGCGAGAATTACCCGTAAGAGACGTACAAGAAGCTCTATTACAAGAGCCGCACTGTCCAGCGGCGATCGTGCCTTTATTCAACTCATCACCCGCATCTCCTGACTGGTTAGAATGGCAACGCTACTACCTCGATCGCCCAGAGGAGTATCCTGCTAGTGGAGATTATCCCTTGGAGAGGGAAAGGAGACAGAAAGACAAGGGAGACAAGGGAGACAAGGGGGACAAGGGAGCAACTACCAATGACCTATTACCCATTACCCATTACTCTGGCACTTTTCATCGTCGGGACGTGCAAGACTATACATTGACTATATCCACACCTGAAGAATTACAGGGACACGATTGGACGCTGGTAACTTTGCGATCGCCCATTGACGAAAAACTACAAATCTATCCAGATAACCAACCGATCTCGGTTTACGGGCGGTTAAACCATGCAGGTAGATGGTTGTTGGTAGAAGAAATTGAGCCGATAGTCAACCATTAACCATTAACTATTAACAATTGCCAAATTAAAGCGAGCAATATCGCTGCGATCGCCCCAATTAACGTATTCAAAAAATTGACCACATCATGAGTCAGCCAACTAACTTTACCTTCTACCGTTGCGCCAATTAAGCTTTCAATATTAGTGGCAATAAAGGCAGCGATGACACACCAGAGTATGCCTCGTAAATCGATTAAACCGAGTCCCCAAGCTAGCGTGGCGATCGCTACCGAACCCGCTACACCAGCCAACGTCCCCTCTAAGCTGACAGCCCCTTCCGTTCCTCTTGCCACGGGTTGTAGAGTCGTAATTAAAAATGTCCTCTGACCGTAAGCTTTTCCAACTTCAGTGGCACAGGTATCGGAAAGTTTGGTGCTGAAACTTGCGACAAAACCTAATAACAGTAGAGACACAATCGGACTCGAATGAGCCACAAAGGTAGTCGCGTTAGCGAAGCTTAACGAATTTATCGCGATTCCTACTGCACACAGCGCCCCCGTCAGAGCTGAACTCCAGACATTTTCTGGTCCCCTCGCACCAGAACGTTTTTCTGCAATTCCTTCTGCTTCCTTTTGTGCCATACCGATGTATGTCACAGCAGAACCAACGAGAAAATAGAACACGACAACTAATTCACCCTGCCAACCTACACTCAAGTACAAGAGAACACCCAAGAACAAAGCGTGCAATAGCCCAGCCGGAGTTAGCAATTTTTTGGGAGCAATCCAGGCTATACCTAATAAAACTGTATGCACCCCGACAGCAACTAGTACGGAATTGAGGAACGATGAGCTTGAAAGCATCAAGGATAAGTTATTAGTCATCTGAATTTTGCCAGAATCTTAAAAAATTGCGGGTTGTATATGAATCAAACCATTTTTCATCTTGCCTTTCCCATCACCGACATTGCCCCGACAAAAGCCTTCTATATCGATGGTTTGGGTTGCATTCCCGGTCGTGAAACTCCCCATGCTTTGATTTTAAATCTTTACGGGCATCAGCTAGTAGCTCATATGACTAAAGAACCTCTGGCTCCACAGCGTGGTGTCTATCCCAGACACTTTGGTTTAATTTTTTCCTCTAAATTGGAATGGGAAAATTTATTAGAGCGATCGCAACAACAGCAACTTAAATTTAGAGAAACACCCAAACAGCGCTTTGTTGACTCTCCCCTAGAACACTACACGTTTTTCCTAGAAGATCCATTTTATAATCTAATAGAAGTTAAATATTATCGTAACTTGGAAGCTATTTTTGGTAGTTACCACAGCGCTCCCATCGGAGATTTAGTTTAAAACTTATACTCATTCACAAACAAGTTCTTTCAACTGAAAGCTAACTAAATTTTGCACTATGAACTGCTCCCTGACAACAATTTTAAAATTTTGACTTTTAACTTTTAACTTTTGACTTTTGACTGCGGTGCTTCTAATCGCACATTTCTCCCGCTATTATCAGTACGATAAATCCATTTTTGGCTACCGTCCGACACCACAACCCGCCAACCTTCAACGATCGCCTGCGAGCAAATTTCTTCCGGTTGAGCTAGTCCCAAACAACCATCAGACCAACTTTCGCGACTGTATTTAGTCACTTTTAGTTTCTCTGGAGGAAGATTTTGCAGCTTAGTCAGATCGGCAATGACAGCTTTAACAACTTTAGGAGGCACGCGATCGCTTTGACTGTTCGCGTCTACATTTTCAGCAATCTGACTCGGTGCAGCTACAGCACTAGAAATAAAATTAACGCTAAAACACAAAAATAAACTACAAGTCAAAACCAGAGTTAAAAAACTCCTTGTTGATAGACAAAATTTAAAACAATCAATTGTCCTATAGTCCGCATGTGCGGACTTCGTTTGTGTAGCCGCCAATTTTATTCGTCCCATATTCGTTAGATCTTCTTTCAGAGGAACAAACATATTAATTTTCATACAGTTCTAGTGGTAAATTATCTGGGTCTTGAAAAAAAGTAAAACGTTTACCGGTAATTTCGTCTATTCTAATATCTTCTACCTGCACTCTCTGAGCAGTTAGCTCAATGACAGCGCGATCGAGATCCTCAACAGCAAAAGCTAAATGCCTCAATCCACAAGCTTCCGGTTTACTCGGTCTAGACGGCGGCGTGGGAAAAGAAAATAATTCAATTTGAACTGTATCGCTGACTCTTAAATCTAATTTATAAGAATTTCTCGCCGCCCTAAATGTTTCTTCAATAATCGAAAATCCTAAAATTTCTGTATAGAATTTCTTCGATCGCTCGTAGTCAGAACAAATAATTGCAACGTGATGGACACCTGTAACGTGCATAGATCGGCAAGGAGATAACTGTAAAGGCGCACAACCATGCGCCCATATACTAAGTTATCAAATATATAACTATTAACCTTATTCTTAACCCTCGCAGGCGGGTTTTGCCTGTGTAGTCGCGACTTACGGTCGCCCCTGTACAAGATTTGATCGCGGTTTTCAATTGGATGCAATACACGTCTGGTAGGGGCGCACAGAGAAAACGCCCCTACAAATGTCATCCACACAATCGAGAATTGCTATGAGATCAACCAACAACCAATCTTTGAAACTGTCGATCGCGCCGCAACTCATCCCATCCCGCATCAGCCATTGCTTTTTCTCTATACTCTCTTGGATTGAGATAGATCGCTTGTTGTAAATTTGCCAAAGCCAAATCGGTATCTCCTGCGGCTGCAAAACAGCAAGCACGATTGTAGAAAGCATCGCCGAAGTCAGGCTTGTATTTAGAACCTGGATTATGGCTGGCGATCGCCTTTTCGTAGCGTAGGCGGACGGACTGTAACCGATCCAAACAGTCACACCATAAATTATCCAGAGAATACCAGAAGTCTTGCGGCTCGGCAATCTCTACCTCATTTGCTCCGTTTTGTTGCCAACCCCGATTGTATCGGTGCATATACTGCATTGCTCGGTCGTAGCTAAAAATTGCTTCTCTGTACAATCCCAATTCTTGCAACGCCAGACCTCGATGATACCAAACCTGATAGCGTAAATTGCGATGATATGTTTTTGTATATTTGAGCGATTCGTCGTAATTGGCGATCGCTTGTTTATAACGCCCTAAGTGATGTAATGCCAAACCTCGATGATACCAGACTCGATAGGGAAATCCTTTGTAGTAATCTCTAGCACAATCTAAAGCTTTATCGTAACTCGCGATCGCCTCTCGATAGCGTTTTAACTCAAATAATAATAAACCTCGGTTAAACCAAGTAAAACCGTATCCTGGCAAACGTCCGAGAAAGCGATCGCAAGCCGCGATCGCTTCTTGATAGCGTTTTAATTTACATAGATAAAAGCTGCGCTCTCGTAAAGGAATATATCGCCATTCTTTTAGTACAGCCGCTATATAGAAATAGATCGATGGAAATGCAACGAGGGATAGCAGAAAATTTTTCGTCACAATGCCAAATACGAATGTTGCTACAAGTATCCCCAGGAGTAAGGCTAGCAGAACTATAACTTGCATAAACCAATAGAATCAGCAAAATTCCTTTAAGAGTTCTGACAGATAGCTTTCCCCATACTGTAGAATTTGCCGTCAGTAGGTTCACTTAATCAAGATGCGCCGGAAATTTTTTGCTCCCCTAGCGATCGCCCTGTTCAGCATAGCGGCGATCCTATGCTTCTCTTCTGTAACTCTCATAGCCTCGCCAACTCCTCCCAAACCCAATTCAAACTCTGCCGAAATTAGGGGAGTATGGCTGACGAATATTGATAGTGACGTGTTATTTAAACGCGATCGCCTCAGTCAAGCCATCCAAACCTTACATCAACTAAATTTTAATACTATCTATCCGACGATTTGGAACTGGGGATACACGTTGTATCCTAGCTCAGTTGCTGCAAACACCATCGGGCGATCGCTCGATCCCACGCCTGGATTACAAGGACGAGATATCTTACAAGAAATTATCCAGCAAGGACATCAACAAAATGCTTTTCAGGGCGATCGACAACGCATGGGAGTCATTCCCTGGTTTGAATTTGGGTTTATGGCTCCTGCTGATTCCCAGTTGGCAAAACGCCATCCTCAGTGGCTAACTCGTAGGCGAAATAATCAGGAAATTTGGTTAGAAGGTAAACACAAACGAGTCTGGCTCAATCCTTTTCATCCTGAAGTACAGCAGTTTATTCAAAGTTTAATTTTAGAAGTTGTGACGAAATACGATATAGACGGAATTCAATTTGACGATCATTTCGGTTTACCTTCAGAATTTGGCTACGATCCATTTACCGTGAATTTATATCAACAAGAACATCAGGGAAAAAAGCCACCTATCGATTCCCAAGATTCCGAATGGCTGCGCTGGCGTGCTGATAAGATTACGACTTTTTTGAAACAGGTATTTCAAGCAGTCAAGCAACAGAAACTGAATTGCATAATTTCAATTGCGCCCAATCCTCAAAGAGTTTCCTACGACCTTTTTCTTGCAGATTGGGCAGATTGGGACAGACAGGGATTGGTTGAAGAATTAGTTTTACAAGTCTATCGCAACGATCTCAAAGTATTTCTAAGCGAATTACAATACCCAGAAGTGCAAGCAGCACGAAAACACATTCCAGTAGGAATTGGAATTTTATCAGGTTTAAAAGGTAAATACGTTCCGTGGGGGCAAATTCAAAATCAAGTTCAAGTTGCTCGCAGACATAACTTTGCAGGAGTTTCTTTCTTTTTCTATGAAACTTTATGGAATTTAGCCAAAGAATCTCCAAAAAAACGTCAGTTGGGATTTCAAAAAATATTTTCCCTTCCTGTAAATAGACCAAATACTTTAGTGGGATGGCAACCAGAAAAACTCGCTAGAAATGCTTTGTAAAGTAGTTTCTATTATTTTAGCCGATACACAATTGCGATCCCCCAACCCCTTTAAAAAGAGGCATTTATTCCCCATTGAAAAAGTTGTGTTCTTCAAATAACTTAAAAAAGAGCTATCTATTCCCCCCTTTTTAAGGGGGGTAGGGGGGATCGATATTTCTAACTTTAAACACGTAATTCCTTGACTTTTTATAGCAGTTTTCAGTCACATGAGGTACACAGATCTGTAGGGGCGCACAGCTGTGCGCCCCTACAAATGTAATGCATTAGAATTGGAATTGCTATATATCGCTCAGTAGTTTCACTAATGCCATATTAGTGAAATATTTGCTATAGAGATAGAGCAATTTATTAGATTGAATTAAATATAAAGTTTGCCTAGAAGCTGAAAATGGGCAAACTGAAATAGTCATGAAACATGAAAAATATACAAAACTATGATAAAAAAACGCAATTTGATGCTATTCGACCTTTCTATTTTTGGTCATCATGCAGCATACATTAAATATCTCATACAATATTGGGGCGATCGCCAGTTAGCAGATAGACTCGACGTAGTTGTATCACCAATGTTTCTTGAAAAACACGCTGATGTTGTCGGTCTCGTTAACGAATATAATCAAAATAATATTCAAATAGTAGCGATCTCCGCCGCAGAAGACGCTGCGCTCAAATCTCGAAATTCCAAGTTAAAGCGTGCTTGGCGCAACTTTCAAGAATGGCAAATACTTTGTCGATATGCTAAATCTTTAAACGCTAGTGAGTGTCTGATTATGTATTTAGATACTTGTCAAATTCCACTAGCTCTAGGATTCAAGTCACCTTGCAAATTATCTGGAATATATTTCAAGCCAACTTTTCACTATAGCGACTTTAGTAGCTACGTACCTTATAGAAAAAGTTTTCTGCAACAACATTGGGAAAAAACTGTCATAGCACGGATGCTAAAGCATCCCCAATTGAAGACTCTCTTCTGTCTCGATCCCTTCGTCATCAAACATTTGGATCGATTGAATTCTCATGTAGCAGCCGTACATTTACCAGATCCAGTCCAAGTCGATCGCCATGTTTCTGAAATCATACAGCCAGACCTTCTCAAAACAAAATTAAGTATTGATGCTAATCGGCAAATATTTCTTCTGTTTGGTTCGTTTGAAGCCGAACGTAAAGGAGTGTATCAAACGCTGGAAGCGATATCGCAGTTGCCATCAAATCTTAGCGCACAGATCTGTCTTTTAATTGTCGGCAATGCATATCCGCCAGAGCAAGCAGCCATCCAGTCACAAATTGAGCGAGTTCAGCAGTCACACCCCGTACAAATTCTGACACGGTTTGAATATATTTCTGAAGATACCGTACAAGCATATTTTCAACTTGCTGATGTCGTATTAGCCCCATATCAACATCATATTGGTATGAGTGGCATTTTACTACTAGCTGCCGCAGTCCAAAAACCAGTTCTCAGTTCCAACTACGGTTTAATGGGAGAAATGGTTAAACGCTATCAGCTAGGGTTAGGTGTAGACTCCGCGATACCAAGTGAAATTGCTCAAGGATTAACTCGATTTTTGACTGACGCTACAAGTTTAGGCGATCGCAATAGCATGAAACAGTTTGCCGAGCAAAATACTGCCGAGGAATATGCCAAGGTAATTTTTCAGTACGTGTAAGATTTCATAATTGTAGGGTGCGTTATTTAACGCACTCTATTAGTTAAGTTTCCTTGCTACCAGAACTAATAGACTGATGAGTTGTAGCAGACTCTGATTTTGGCTTACTTACACCCATGCCTAAACTGCGAAAATAAATCCCACCTACAGTCACTAAAAACGCTACATAAGATATTGCCTGGACTAAAAATAGGTCGTCTCGATAGCCAAATAAAGCTTTTAAGATTACGCCAGGAAATTGCTCGTCTGGTAAAATTTTCGAGGTATTCCATACTCTTGGTCCCAAAATACACGAGGGATTGCGGGTGAAGCGTTCGTAATAAAAACACAGACTTTCTGACTGTCGATTCAATTTGGCAAGAGTAGCAATAGCAGTATCAAAATGTGCCAGTGCAGAAACAACTAACCCCGCCACGATTAGCAATAATAGAACGCCCATGATTTGAAAAAATAGGCGAATGTTAATTTTTATGCCCCACTTAAATAACAAAAATCCGATCGCGATCGCACTCACTAAACCACCAATTGCCCCAATCGCCGGAAAAAAACCTTGTTGAAAATTGGCAGCAATAAATAAGACGGTTTCAAACCCTTCTCGCAGTACGGCAATGAAAATTAAGCTAAAAACGCCCCAACCCGCACCATTGTTCTGTTTGAGCGCCGCCGTCACCGTCCCTTCCACTTCCGCCTTCAAAAACCGCGCCTGACGAGTCATCCAAATCAGCATCCAACTAAGCATAGCGATCGCGATAACGCTGAAGACTCCTTCCATCAGTGGCTCTACCACTGGAGTATATTCAGGATTTATTGAACCTACAGCTTGAATGATGGCACTGAATAACAAACCCACCAACGCACTCGCAGCGATTCCAACTCCAACACCAGCATAAACCCAGGAGTTGAGTTTGCTCTGTTTGGCTTTCTTGAGCAAAGCCAAAACTATCCCCACGACGAGGGCTGCTTCTACTCCCTCCCGCAGAGTAATGACAAAAGTAGGTAGAGCGGCACTAAAATTCATTGGATTTTCTAAGTAATTTTATCCAGATAATTTCACAAAATCACTGATTGTTAATAGTCAATGGTTAATTGTTTGCAACTACAAACCATCAACGATTGACCATCAACACTACACAGTACTACCACTAAAGTCGCGTAGCATCTTTTTAATTTCGATGTTGTGCAGTTCTTCCGTTCCAATCATGGTACGGGCAAATTCCTCTAGATAAACGCTGGCATCTTCTACAGTGTCGAGCAGCTTTTTATATAAATCTAGCGCTTTCCGTTCGTGAGAAAGACTTTCTTCCAAAATATCCCGTACCGTATGCTGGTGGGTTTCCTCCATCGGAGCAATTCTCAGGCTGGGATGTCCTTCTAAACCAGTTAAAATTTCTCCTACTTGTTGGGCATGTGTGAGCGACTCGGTAGCTTGCAGTTTGAAAAACTCGACAATTGGAATCCGGTTGGGACCAGTCACCATGAGAGAGTAGTGGGTATAGCGTACCACCCCCGCCAGTTCAAACTCCATGATGGAGTTTAGCAGTTCGATTGTCTTTTTTTGGTCGAGTTCGCGCATTGTTATTTATCATTTGTTATTGGTCATTGGTCATTGGTCAGTAGGTTGTAGCATTTCGTTATTACCTACTGACGACAGACGATCTATAACTGTAACAAATCTGGGTTTAGGCGGAGGGATTAGATTTGCTAATAACTTGCTGCGAGTTTTGCTCGATCGCTTTGACTAACTGAGATACTTCCTCGGGAGTATTGACAGGTTTAGCTGGGGGAACGGCAGAGGGCCAAGCTTTGGCAAGGTCTTTGAAACTCGTTTCTATTGTCTTGTGTGCTTCGGGGTTTTCCTTTGCCATTTGGTCGGCTATCTTTTGATAAAGGTTGTTGGCATAGATGACAAAACCACGGGAGTCTTGGTACTCAATTGCAGCTGAAATTTTACCATTGGCGATCGCCGCTCCATATTCGGAGTTAGCAGCATCGAGTAATTCGTTGATGACTTGAAGGTTAAATGCGGCAGAGGAACGCTCGTTTTCTGGTAATGCCGCGATCGCGCCGTCTACCGCTTGCATAGAAGCTGAGAAGTCGGCTTGCACTTTATCGGACTTGGGCTGAGCTTTAATCAAATCTTGCAAGCCAATCAAAGTTGTCTTAAATTCTTTGACGTTGCGTTCGTTGAGCTGATCTTCCACATCCACGTAGATTTCTTCTACTGGGTGTCCGATGTGGGGTTCTGCTTGCTTCGGTAGCTGTTTGTCGAGTAATTCTTTTGCTACGATTAAGTGTCCTTTCATCAAGCCGAGTTTGGACATGTAGTCTACATCTTTAGCTTCCCCAGTCAGCACCACATCTTCTACTGTCACCATGTCCTTAATTTTGTCGAATTGCTCTTGGGTAACGACGTTTTTAGAGACGAGTTCTTCGGGATTAGCGTAGGGGCGACTGGCTTGAATTTTATTAGACAAGGCAGGTACGCCCAACATGGCTTCAAATTTATCTAATTCTGAAAGGATGGCAGTGTTGATGTTAATTTGCTCTTTTCCACCGTGTTGTTGATGGTTGGGTGCAGAGGCGCTTGTATTCGTTGCAGGGGCTGGAGAGGAGTTATTACTGGTATCTGGTGTTTGTTGAGTGCAACTAACAACGATCGCCAACATTGCGGCGCTGATACTGAGTAACAAGAACCGCGCGATCGCCCTAATTCTGCGATCGAAGCCTAGAAACCAAGAATCTTTTTCTTGTGCCACTCTCCGCCCGTTTGGTAATTTCCGCAGCATTTTCAGCCTTCCTTATTGAAAAGTGAGTTTCGGTGAAAATTATTGTCAACTGGTTTGACAAAATTTAGTAGTTATGCTTGGCTAATTACGTCAAAATAGCCCATGCATCCTGCTTCGGCGATCGCGTCTTGATGGGGGTGAAACATATACTTGCCCGTATAGGGGTAAGCAAATTCTAAAATGTGACGTTCGGCTGTCCCCATCGTGATGACATCTGATTCGTGGCTGGGGTTGAGAGTCATGCCCGTGGGATAAACCTTGAAGAAGTTAGCGTGAATGTGAAATGTCACCGCCGGATCTAATTCGATCATGTTCAGCAAATAAAGCCGAATGAGCTGATTTTGGTAAACAGGTATCGGATGCATGTGGTAGTAATCCGGCAACCCATTAAAGGCATACAGCTCGTTGTGCTTATCTTCATCCACATCAAAGCCACCCATAACTAAAACCATTTCATCCGCTGGCGATCGTCCTTGAGGCGGATCGATGATAAACATACCGTACAATCCCTTACCGATGTGACGGGTCACAGGCTCGGCGTGACAGTGGTAGAGGTGAATGCCATATGGCTTTGCCTCAAATTCGTAAACTGTTGCCGCACCATGCCGAATCGGACGCACGCCATCTTCTTCTGTAGGATGAATGCCGTGAAAGTGCATTGAATGAGAATGCCCGCCTTGATTGAGAAAGACAACACGGATGAAATCACCTTGTTTGGCGCGTAAAGTTGGTCCTGGGATGCGATTGTTAAAATTCCAGGTGTTAAAAACAACAGCGCGATTGAGTTGAATCGTCGTGTTTTGAGCTGTAATCCGAAATTCGCGAATATTTCTGCCGTTTTCTCGTTTCAGCGTGCCGTAGTCGAAATCTCTGAGAACGGTCATGGGTTGCAAACCGCGCTCGTCTGATGGATCGCTAGGTGGTATGGGTGGCACGCGCGCGGCGGAATGACTTCGAGATGCCAAGTGTAGCCCTACAGCAGCAGCACCGGCAGTTCCTGCACTTGCTAAACCCCATTTCAACAATTGGCGGCGGTTCCAAGTTTTTGATTTGCTCAGAAAAAATTTGTTCGGCATGATATCGCCAGCGTAGCGGCGGAATCTTTTGACAAATATTCGCAGATAATTTTCTGACCCTCTAGTATAGTTTTAGAGAAAATTACTGTCAATAAAATAGTGAAAATTTTTGATACTTGAGATAGATGTATACTGACTTTTTGTAGAGTAAGGAAAGTCAGTTATCAGTGAAGAAAGGGAGCATCTTCCAAATTACAGTAGGGACGACTGTAGCTAAGTGGTGGTTCGAGGGCGTGTTCTAGTAAGAATTTGGCATCACCCATGACTCGTTCGGTTGTACCGTCGTAAACCACTTGACCCTGACTCAAAACCACGGTGCGATCGCATAAATCTAAAGCTAAGTCTAAGTCGTGGGTGGCAACGAGTTGAGTAATCGGCAGAGATTTGAGCAATTCGATCGATCGGCGGCGAGAACGAGGATCGAGTTGAGCTGAGGGTTCGTCTAGCACTAAAATCTGGGGTTGCATAGCCAAAACACCCGCGATCGCAATTCTTTTTTTCTCTCCTCCTGAGAGGTTCTCCGTACTGCGATGTCCGTACCATTCTGGATCGATGTTTACATGTGCCATCGCTTGCAAAACTCGTTTATGCAATTCTTCTCCCCGCAAACCCAAATTCATCGGACCAAAAGCTATATCTTCCCAAACTGTGGGCATAAATATTTGATCGTCAGGATTTTGAAATACTAGCCCGACAAAATTCCGAATTAATTGTAAATTTTCAGGCTGCACAACCCACTCTCCTACCATCACCCTCCCTTCTTGAGGCAGAATAATTCCGTTTAAGTGTAACTGTAATGTCGATTTTCCCGAACCATTCGCCCCAATTAAGGCAACTCGCTCGCCAGATGCGATCGCCAAATTCACTTTCCTGAGTGCCTGCGTACCATCAGGGTAGGCATAACTGAGATTTTCTACAAGGATCGGGTTGTGATGCATTTTAACTAGAGCCGAGAAGAGAGAGTTGCAACGCAGTTACCAAGTCGTAATTCGTAAGTCGTAATTCGTAAGTCACTGATAACTGATAACCGATCGCCAGTCACTTTCTAAATAAATAAACACTTTGTCCTGCTAGCATCACAATTAAAGTTAGCGCTAAAGCGACAATGTCGCGTCTTCCTGCTGAGGGGATTTTTTCAACTGGAAATGCTCCTCGATAACCGCGCGATAACATAGCATGATGAATTCGTTCGCCGCGATCGTAAGTACGAATGAATAGAGAACCAATCGTATTTCCAATAACTAATCGCTGCCAGTATCTATTAGTCATTAAGTTACGACAGGCTGCTGCTCGTCGCATCGCGTTGAATTCACCTATCAATACACCTAAATAGCGATACATAGAAGCAATAGTTGCGACGAGTAAAGGTGGAGTACGCAACTCTAATAACCCATTTAACAAAGCTGGCACTGATGTCGTTAAAGTCAGTAAATTTAACATCATGAGCGATAGCAACGCCTTCAGCGTGACGCTACCCAATACGGTTAATCCTGTGGTGGTGATTCGTAAAAATCCCCATGTCCAAATAACTTCGCCTCCATCCCGGAACAAAGTCCCGAGTAAAACTACACTTACAAAGGACAATTCCACGGCTATGCGTTTGAGCAGTACGGGTAAAGTAATGCGAGTGAGAAATAATAAGCTAATAACGGCTATGCCGTAAATTCCCCACGTCCACCAGTGTCCGTTGGGAGTCAAGACAATGGCAAAAACCATCAGTAAAACACACAAAATGCGAGTGCGTGGTGCAAGGGCGTGCCAAACAGTACTTTTGTGGCTATCAATATCTAGCTGAAATGCCCCAATATGTAATAGCGTCATTGGTCATTGGTTATTAGTCATTGGTCATTGGTCATTGTCATTTGTGAGTAGCTGGACTCTTTTCTAGCCACCAGCCACTGGTTCCACCAGCCACTAGTCACTGATAGCTGACAACTGCTTACCGATCGCCTTCCTCGGAGGAGCTAGACTCACCACGGACAACTATTTTCCCGATTCCCCAGGCTAAGCCGAAAGTAGCTAGCGTACCGACTAAACCAGCTATGGGGGTTGCTATTCCTTCAGGAACTCCTCGCAGGGCATATTCATCGAAAATGGAGTAAAAAGGTAACTTGCTAGCTGGGGCATCCTCTGCGGCTTTGTCTTCAAATTTAAGGTCTTGGGAAACTCTGTCTAAGCCGTCGGGATCTTGGCTGGCAAAGGGAGAGAGGAAAACGGCAACGATGAGGGCAATTCCCAATCCAGCGATCGCAAAAGCACGGTTACGCGATCGCGTCAAATTATTACTCATACGGTAGTCTCGCTAAAATCAGTTCCAAAGCTTTTCAAAATCGAGAGGGACACGAGATAAATGTCTGCTTTTGACTTTCGACTTTTGACTTTTGACTTTTTCCCTAGCTCCCAACTCCTATTCTGTTTCTTGGCGATACAGCCCGACGGGGTGGATCGTAAAACATATCGGGGCGAGTTCGCCAGATGAAGACAAGTGCTACAACTGTAATTGCGGCTTCACCAATCCCAATGAGGACGTGCCATGTTGCCATAGCTCCGATTGCGACTGCTAAGGGAACGGTTCCAGAGATAGCAAGTTGAATCGCGCAAATAATCGCGGCAATCATGACACTTGCCCAAGCCGCGATTGCTGCTCCTACAGCCATCCCTGATAATTTATTTCTACCAATGGCAAAGCGAATTGCTTTGTAAAGGTAGTAACCGGCAAACGTACCGATCAGACCCATATTGAAGATGTTGGCTCCTAATACTGTCAAGCCTCCATCTTGAAACACCACCGCTTGGACGATGAATACGACTGTCATCACTAGCGTTCCCGCCCAAGGACCTAAAAGCGCTCCTGCTAGAGTACCTCCCAGCAAATGACCGGATGTACCTCCTGGAATGGGAAAGTTGATCATCTGTGCGGCGAAGATAAATGCAGCGCAAACGCCCATTAGAGGCACTGCCTTTTCCTGGTAGTCTGCTTGCACGCGATTTAGAGATATAGCGATCAGGGCGATCGCCAGTATCCAGGTAACAGCAATTACGGGTAGGTTTAAAAAGCCATCTGGGATATGCAGCGCTAGATATGGCTGTATTGAATGATACAGCCAACCAGAAGAAAGAGCTTGCATCAATGGAACGATTGGCATAGCTTTATGCTTTATTCAGCAGACATAATCTTAATCAGCCTTTTAATCAAAACGATTTTGTATAAAAATTTCAATCCTATAGGGGGGCATACAAATCAAGCTTTAGATTATTTTTATAAGATGGAAAAAATGTCTAAATTTAAGCAGCTAAATGCTAATTGTGTGCATTCTCTATTTCTACACCTAAAGATAGAGAAGCGATCGCATTACCTACGAACGCGATCGCTTCAGTCAATTCTCAATAATTTTTGTTCTGGTTATCGGCAACAAACAACGATTTAAACTCAGTTGCCCACAGCTTTCTCAATGCAAATTTTCAACTTCTCTGCCAAAAGTTTAGATGCCATGATAGAAGTATGATTCCCTGGAATATTAAAAACTTCAACTCCATCTCTGGCAATGCTACTCCAACCTAACCTGGCATCTACTCGATGTCCTGGGGAGTTTCTCCAGCTTTAAACACAGTAATTTTTCCTGCATATGGCTGAGCATTGTAAGTCTTTTGGACTTTGCTATAAATCTCCTCTAAACTTCTCAGATTTGTTGATATAACATCATCCATTTCCTCAAGCTGAGTTGATGGCGTAAGGAATGCCCAGGAAGAACGCTGTAGAATATACTTACTGATTTGAGCTAACTTCTGTTCCAAAAAGCTAGGGGCTGAAAAATGTCCCGGATCTGAAAAAATAGGATCTGATTTCTGCATATGGACTTCTGAGAAAAAGGCAAGCTTCTTCTCTCGATCTAATGTCTCTGCTCTAGCTTTAGATTGAAGCAGAACTTTTCCAACTGCCCCTAAAACTGTCTGAAGCTCGCTCAATAAAATCTTAGGTTGCGATCGCGTTTTAAGCAAGTAAGCAGGCAGCATATGCTGCCGAAGATAATCAACAGAAGATAGGAATCGCGGTAAAGGAGGAAGTAATGTAATTGCATCTGGACCATAAGTGTCAAACAAAGCTAGCAAAATTACTTCTTGTCCCTGTTGGCGCAGCTGTTGCGCCATTTCAAGTGCAATATTGCCACCATTGGACAATCCTCCTAGCATATAGGGTCCTTCGGGTTGAACGGTTTGAATTTCACGAATGTAGTCAGCAGCAATACTCTCAAAACTCAAGTGTACGGGTCGATTTCCATCTAAACCCCTCGCTTGCAGTCCATATACAGGTTGGTCGGCTCCTAAATTTCGTGCGACATCACGATAAATCAACACATTGAAACCAGCACCATGTACGCAAAAAAGCGGTAGTTTCTTAAAGTCGCCAGCTTGAATAGTAACTAGAGGAGACCAAGAAACAGTTTCTTCAGCACGTTGAACAACATCAGCTAATTGGCAAATAGTTGGTGCTTGAAATAGAACGGATAGCGGTAAGTTTTTCCCAAATTGCTTTTCCATTTCAGCAAACAGTTTCACGGCTAAGAGAGAATGACCGCCTAACTCAAAAAAGTTGTCGTAAATGCCAATTTGCGGATGATTAAGAATTTCTGACCATACTGCGATCAGTTTCTTTTCTATCTCTGTGGTAGGAGCTACAAATTGTCTGTTGGAATTCTGTGTCGCAGCTAATTCGTCTTTTAAATTCTCATGAAATTGAGTACAATCGATTGTTTCAGGAAGTACGATATCGGCAATTTTCAGCTCTTGGTTTTCAGTTACGCTTTCTAGCAGCGCTTGCAGATTTTGAATAATTTGTTTGATGGTAGATGTTTCAAATAATGCTGATTTGTACTCCAGCTTTCCAAAAATAGCATCCTTGCCGCTATCTGTGATATCTAAGCTCAGCTCCATTCGAGTCAAACCTAGTTCCACTGGGAAATCTCGCACCTGAAGATCGGGTAGATCGAGATTTTGAGCCGTAGTACTATCTCTTAGCAGCAGCAAGATTTGAAATTGAGGAATACTTGCTAGAGATGCAGATAAGCGCTGGAAGGGTAAATCTTGATAGCTATAGGCATCAAGCGTTGTTTCTCGAACTTTTGTTAAAACTTCACTAAAGCTCAAATCGCTGGAAAAATTCGTTCGTAGAAGTAGATTGTTAGAAAAATTTCCCACTAGTTTCTCGACTTCTCTACGGTTGCGATTTGACATAAGCGTGCCGATGCTAATGTCGTTTTCTAACGTACAGCGATGTAAAATGAGCTGAAATAAAGCCACAAACGCCATGAAAGATGTAACGCCTTGCTGACGACATAACTCTCTTAATTTATCGGATAAAGTTGAGAAAAACTCAAATTTTTCACATCCTGCATCAAGTGTTGCAAATTGGCGACTTTGATAAATGGGCAATTTTAATTGTGTAGGTGCGCCGCTGAGTTGCTGTTTCCAGTAAGTAGTTTGCGGTTCAAATATTGCATCAGAAAACCATTGTCGTTGCCAAACTGCAAAGTCAGGATATTGGATATTTGGTTCTAGAAGAGAAGAGCGATCGCCAACTAAAATTGCTTTGTATAAAGTCGCTAACTCTTGTAGTAAGAATCTGAAGGACAATCCATCGGTAGCAAACTGGTGCGTCACCAACAATGCTAAAAACTCTTGTTCTCCAAGGCAAAATACTATAGCTCGAAAAAGTACATCTTGTGATAAGTCAAATGGTTGTCGTGCGATTGCTTCCGCCTGACTTGTAGCACGTTCTAACCTTTCTTCTTGAGAAAAATGACTGAGATCGATTATCTCCACCCAAGGTTTGAAGGTAGTCATCACTGTTTGAACTGGTTGGCGATCGCGTACCGTACACGTAGTTCGGAAAATCTCATTGCGCTCGATCAGAAGATGTACGCTTTTTTCAAAAACTTGTAAGTTAAGATTTCCAGAAATCTGAAAAGCTACAGGTACGTTATCAACAAATGTATCTGGAGACAACTGAGCAATAGTCCAAATTCTTTCTTGAGAATAGGACAGTGGAATTAGCTCCGATCCCATTCGTTTTGGGATGGCAAACTGAGCCAAATCTTCACCTTGTTTTTTTAGTAGTAGTTCCAATAACTGACGTTGTTCTGTTGATAATTCGACTAAACTTTGAAAAATATTACGTTCTGTAATGAATGTTGCCATTGTTTTACCTAATTTAAACTGTTGTCGTGGGGTGAGCGTTGCCTGCTCGACGCTGAGATTTGAATATTTTTAAGTCATAATATATGGACGAATTCCATCAGCGATTTTTTGACTAGCTGCGTCGGCTGTAATTAATTCAATCTGCTCTGAATTAGCAGCTCCTAAGCCTAATTCTATAGCTCTACGAATTTGTTCTAAATTCCAAATTGAGCCTTGAGCTACTTCTGGTGTTGTACCGAGCGATCGCAATATTCCTAAAGCAACGACATCAACTGCAACCCGATCTGTGCCAGCTAAAATCACATTTGCAGCGACTTTATCGCCAGCTTCAGGTCCACCTTTGACAAAGGCTTCGACTCCATCCATTAAGACAAGACTTGGTTGGTAAACAGAGTTAATTTCTGCAATCATCAACTGCATATACTTTGATGTATGCAAATCGTTCATATAGTTGAAGCGATCGCCAGGAACGTACTTTGCTACCATACCCACAGTATTTTTAAGCGAAAGAGTATAGCGAGCGCCACCGTGAGTTTTCAGACAACACATATTCACAACTGCTTCTGCATCCAAAATCGGACGAGCAAAGGCAAAACCTTGTTGCCAGTGAGTTCCCTCAGCAGAGAAATACTGCCAATCTTTAATACTCAACTCGTCTAAGACAATTGCATTAAGTCCGTAGCGATCTGCTAATTTAAACACTCCCTTAGCTTCCATCGCTTGCCGCGTCTGCGCCATACCAGAGCGATCGCCGATACTAATTTGTCCTGCTCCAGCATTTTGTAATTCTTGTATTAGAGCTTCTAGCATTTTGGTATCTGTTGCGGCTGGAGCGGGATCGGCAGTGTTGTAGTTGGGTTTGAGGAAAATGCGCTTTCCTTTTATACCATCTGGTTGCAACAGATCGAGAGCGCGGCGTGTTCCGTTGACTCGATCTTCGCTATATACGAGTACGACTTTACCAATTTCATTTGATAGTGATAACGGTGCAACTTTCTTCGCATCTGCATACTTGGCTTTAGTAGCTTTTAACGAAGTTTTGACGGCATAAAAAGTAGGAGGAAATATTGCTGCTCCAACTGCTAGTCCAGTCAGTTGCAGAATACTGCGCCTCTTATGCTTGAGGTTAGGAAATTTATAGGACATAATTTTCTTGACTAAAAACCAAATTTGTAACGTAAGGTAGCGATTGCTTAAAGCTCGATCGCCAGTGGTAGGCTAACTTTACTAATGCTTCAAATAATAGTAGATATATTTCAGGGAGAAAGGCTGAATTGATTGTAGTTGAAACTACAAATACTTATGGAATATCCAGTATATTGCAAGCAAATAATACTCAGCGAATGGTCAAAAATGGTATAAAGAAAAAGCCACTTTATTAAAATTTAACGCAAATCATTCAATCTTGTGTTTTAGCTTCATAAAATATTAGTTTTTATAAGTTATTTATTGATTGTGGATTATACTTTAAAGATTCTGGCTTATTAATTGATAGAGAGTCAAGTCATATTAAACCATTTCTGAAATTGGTAGTAATTGATAAAGCTCTCTGTAGAAATACTGATGTTATTAACACTGGTTATTGCCGTTCGTTTTTGATGATTCCTACTAAGTGAATGTTCGATTGGAATTTTCACTGAGTTGTTTTGCGCTTCCAAAGTGTAAAGTGTGGATGAATACTAAAACTATATTCAATCGTATTCTAAACAAAATAACAGTTTTTAAAAACTGTGAAATTGCTTACAAAGTGTTGTTGGCAATCTTCAGGCAACAGGGTATGTGGCTTGGCGGCTCGTATGAGTAATAACTCAGTGAGTACAGTAACTTAGATGATTCAGTCGATCGCGTATATTAGGAAATAATTATGTCTAGTTTCTCTTGTTTTGTTGTAGGTAATGGTGTCCTTGCAGTAAAGTGCTTAGAAATTTTATTAAAAACAGAACATAAAGTCCTTGGAGTTTATTCAGCAGATAACTCGCTAGTTAAGTTTGCAGAGGAACTTGGCATTCCTCATGCTCCTTCTCTACCTACCTTTGAAGATCGGCTACTTAGTACTGAGTACGACTACCTTTTTAGTATTAACAACGTCTGGTGGATCGTACCACCAAACGTCATTACCCAGGCACGAAAGGCAACAATCAACTTTCACGATTCACTTTTACCAAAGTATGCGGGGTTATATGCAACATCTTGGGCGTTGCTTCATGGAGAACGGCAACACGGTATCACCTGGCATGAAGTTATCTCTGACATTGACGCTGGACGCATTCTCAAACAGCAAATAGTACCTATTGAACCCACTGATACAGCATTCGATCTCAATGCTCGCTGCTTGGATGCCGCGATCGCAACCTTTAACGAATTCATAGAGGAACTGGCAACCGATCGGTTAAAGCCATTGCCACAGGATCGATCGCAACAGAGTTATTTTGGTTCCAGCGATCGCCCAGCAGCAGCTTGCATTTTGGCGTTTGACACGAGCAGTAAAGAGCTTTGTAATTTAGTGCGGGCATTAGATTTTGGTCCAATCCGCAATCCACTAGGCTTACCCAAACTCTGTTTACCAGATGGAGTCGTTGCTGTAGGAGTTGTTGATGCAGTAGTAACCTCCCACGCAAGTGTGGGGCAGGTGTTAGAACTCGATACAGATGGAATTTGCATTGCCACTAGGGATGGTGCAGTACGGCTGAGCCGTCTGACATCGCTTGAGGGAAAACCCCTCACGTTAGAAAACTTGCAGCAATCTTACGGCGTGCGTGTTGGCGTTATTTTGCCCGGACTCAATGCCGAACTGAGAGATGCGATCGGTCAGCGTAATGCGGCGATCGCTCGTCACGAACGGTCGTGGGTCAAGCAACTGGCACAAATGACTCCGTTTCAACATCCCTATTTACAGGTTGGAGCGCTGAATACGTCGTCCGATCGTTTGCGCCGATACCCGATTTTGCTGCCAGCCAAACGGGTAGAACCGCGATCGCTACTAACCATGTTCGCAGCTTATTGCACGCGATTGGCAACAGAGTCAGAGTTTGACTTGGGGCTGCAAACCGCAGCACAGCGCAGTATTGCCCCAGAAATTTTTGCTCAACAAGTGCCGATTCGCGTTCAGTCTGTTGCTGAGGAACCATTTACCGATTTTCAGAAACGCTTTGAAGCAGAATTAGATCGTGCGTCTCGTCTAGGTAGTTACACCTTAGATATCTTTGCCCGCCATTCAGAATTACAGCAGCTTTCCCAAGATGCCCTCCAAGTAACAATTGTTCTTGTGGAGAACCCCAATCGACTGGAATGGGCTGATTTAGGAGCAACAATTGCCCTGGTTGCCTATGAAGATGGCAGCTTGCCGGAATTGATTCACGCTGGAGCGATCGATGAAGTAAATAGTGCGGCGATCGCCCAGCAACTTCGGAGTCTGATCGATGCCTGTGTCGAACATCCCGAACAATTACTGCACCAACTCCCCTTACTCTCCGCTACAGAACTACACCAAATTGTGGTGGAGTGGAACCAAACAGTAAAACCATACTCTAGAGATTGCTGCATCCATCAGTTGTTCGAGCAGCAAGTCACCCTCCATCCCGACGCGATCGCCGTTGCTTTTGAGGAGCAACAGTTAACCTACGGAGAGTTGAATGCCAAAGCCAATCAACTAGCTCGTTATTTACAACAACAAGGCGTAGGTCCCGACGTTTTAGTAGGGTTGCACGTAGAGCGATCGCTCTTAATGATGGTAGCGTTGCTGGGAATTCACAAGGCAGGCGGTGCTTACGTTCCTCTCGATCCAGATTTTCCACGGGATCGGCTCGGCTTCATGTTGCAAGACTCTCAAGCTCCGGTTATTGTCACCCAGCAACAATTAATGAGCAATTTGGTTGTCGAGCCTGGTGTCAGTGTTATCCCCATCGATACGATGTGGGACGAGATCGAGCAACAGGCGATCGCCAATCCTAATAGTGGAGTCAAGCCGGAAAACCTGAGCTACGTTATCTATACATCTGGTTCTACTGGTAAGCCCAAGGGTGTGATGGTAGAACACCGTAACGCAGTCAATTTCTTTACGGGGATGGATGGAGTTATCGAGCATAATCCTCCTGGAGTCTGGTTAGCGGTCACGAGTTTGTCCTTTGATATTTCCGTGTTAGAGCTATTTTGGACGTTGGCACGGGGGTTTAAGGTCGTCATTTACAATGCCAAGAAAGAGCGTACCGCTGCCAAGCCGTCATCGCTCCAGAATACAAACAAGGCGATCGATTTCAGTCTGTTTTATTTCTCTAGCTACGAAAATGGTGGGGATACTGCCGCTAAATACCGTCTATTGACTGAAGGCGCTAAGTTTGGCGATACGAACGGATTTAAAGCAGTCTGGACTCCAGAACGGCACTTCCATGCCTTCGGGGGGCTATTTCCCAACCCTGCCGTTACCAGTGCAGCGATCGCGGCAACGACGAAACAGATTCAGATTCGGGCGGGTAGCTGTGTTTCTCCACTGCATAGCTCGGTACGAATTGCCGAAGATTGGTCTATTGTGGATAATTTGTCAGGCGGTCGGGTGGGGATTTCCTTCGCTGCTGGCTGGCAACCAAATGATTTTGTCCTGCGCCCGGAAACCTTTGAGAATCGTAAGGACATTATGTTCCAGCAGATTGAGGAGGTGCGATCGCTCTGGCGTGGGGAATCTGTAACTTATCCGAATGGAAAAGGTGAAGCCGTAGCCGTTCAAACGTTGCCACGCCCGATTCAACCCGAACTTCCAGTCTGGATTACTGCCGCAGGCAATCCAGAAACATTTCGCATGGCAGGTGCTAAAGGTTTTCACCTTCTGACTCACTTATTGGGGCAGAGCCTAGAAGAATTAGCAGAAAAAATTGCCCTTTACCGACAAGCGTGGGTAGAAAACGGACATTCCGGTCAGGGGACTGTAACCTTGATGCTCCATACCTTTGTAGGTCAGAGCGATGATGCCGTCCGCGAAATTGTGCGTCAACCGATGCGGCAATATCTCGCCACTTCTCTCGATTTAATCAAGCAAGCTGCATGGGCTTTTCCCACTTTCAAGCAGAAAACCACGAACGACAAAGGACAATTTGCTATATCCCACTTATCCGAGCGAGATATGGATGAGGTGCTGGATTTTTCCTTTGAACGCTACTTTGAAACCAGTGGTTTGTTCGGGACTGTAGAAACTTGTTTGCAGATAGTCGATCGCATCAAAGGCATTGATGTGGATGAAATTGCTTGTTTGATTGACTACGGCATCGACACCGATCTAGTCTTGTCCCAACTGCCACTACTCGCTCGCGTCAAGGCGCAGTCCAATCTGCCTATGACTGAAGTTGCAACACAGAATAATTCTGTGGCAGGACTGATCGAGTGTCATCAAGTGACACACCTGCAATGCACTCCATCAATGGCAGGTTTGTTGATTGCCGATACCGCTACCCGCGCCGCTATGAAACAGTTACGTCAGATGATGGTTGGCGGCGAAGCTTTGACCGAAGCCTTGGCGCTCCAACTCCAGCAGATCGTGGCGGGACAAGTTCACAATATGTACGGTCCTACAGAAACTGCCATTTGGTCGGCAACTCATACGCTGACGCAAGTAAATGGAATCGTTCCCGTCGGTCGTCCGATCGCTAACACTGAGCTGTATATTTTAGATCGGAACGGACAACCCGTTCCCGTGGGAGTTGCAGGCGAACTGCTGATTGGGGGCGAAGGTGTGACTCGCGGTTATCTGAATCGACCGGAGTTAACTCAAGAGCGGTTTATTCCCCATCCTTTGAGCCAAAATCCGGCAGACCGTCTCTACCGCACAGGAGATTTGGTACGCTACCGCAGAGATGGCAATGTAGAATTCCTCGGTCGGATCGACTTTCAAGTGAAAGTGCGGGGCTATCGCATCGAATTAGGCGAAATTGAGACAATTTTAAGTCGTCACGAGGCAGTTCGAGAAGCAGCGATCGTGGTTCGCGAAGATGTACCGGGTGACAAGCGCCTAGTTGCCTACGTGTTACCACAGCCAGGACAACAGCCTGCTAACTCACAGTTGCGAGAATACTTACTCGCTCGATTGCCCGAATACATGGTTCCCTCCAACTTTGTCGTGCTAGAGGCTTTTCCCCTCACGCCAAACAATAAGGTCGATCGCAAGGCACTGCCTGTGCCGACGACGGTGCAGTTGGATAGGGCGATCGAGCAGACAGCATCTCAAAACCAGGTCGAGCAAACCCTAATGGCGATTTGGCAAAACTTACTTCAGGTGTCTGAAATTGGTACGGGAGATAACTTCTTCAGTTTGGGAGGAAACTCCTTGATCGCCGTGTCATTGATGGGAACGATCCGCTCGACGTTTAGCGTTGACTTACCGCTAATTAATTTATTTCAATTTCCGACTGTCGGTGGTATGGCTCGACAGATCGAACAAGCTCAAGCTATGCAAGTCAATCTAGATGACATGGAAGACACGATCGCGTATTTGGCGCAATTGTCTGATGAAGAAGTGATGGCGCTGCTGAAATAACAATGCTGGCGATCGCCCTCTCAAAGAGCGATCGCCAACTAGCCACTTAAAACCCCTGCATAAATTTTTCCAAATCTATTCTGTTGGTATAAATCAAGCCAATGACTGAAATTATAAGCCAAAAGTTAAATTCCCAAGCGCACGTTGACAAACTCCAATCTCTTTCACCCGAACGAAAAGCTTTGCTAGCTCAGTTAATTCGCGAGAAAAAGGTAGGTGTAAAACAAGAGCGGCAACCGCAGCGAGCAGTATTTAACCTACCAACGATTACTGCTGCCCCTGACGAACGATTTCAGCCCTTTCCATTGACTGGATTGCAACAAGCTTATTGGGTTGGGCGCAGTGGTGAAGTAGAAATGGGACAGGTTGCCAGCCACAGCTATGTAGAATTGGAAGGCAACTTCGATCTGGAACGCTTGACTCAAGCTTGGCAACGACTAATAGATCGTCATGACATGATGCGGGCGATCGTTCTGCCGGATGGAACTCAACAGGTCTTGGAAAATGTGCCTTCCTATCAGTTTCGGATGCTCGATTTGCGGGGACGGGATGCGGAAACAGTCAACGCTCAGCTAAAAGACGTGCGCGATCGGATGTCGCATCAAATTCTTCCCAGCCATAAGTATCCCTTATTTGATATTCAAGCAACTTTACTAGACGATGGACGGACTCGGATTCACGTTAGTTTGGATGCTTTGATCTTTGATGGCTGGAGTATTGCAATTACTTATAAAGAATGGGCGGCGCTTTACCACAATCCTGAAACTCAACTAGAGTCTTTAGAAATTAGCTTCCGCGATTATGTCTTGGCAGAGCGATCGCTGTCGAATTCCGACGAGTATCGGCGATCGCAAGATTACTGGCGCAAACGAATTGACTCTTTACCTTTGGGACCAGATCTGCCCCTCGCCAAACAGCCGTCTGCTCTCACGAGTGGCAGGTTTGTGCGTCGAGAAGGGGTAGTAGAAGCTTCTATTTGGCAGCGAGTTAAGGCGCGGGCGACTCAATTAGGCATCACCGCACCAGGAATTTTGGCAGCAGCCTACGCCGAAGTTCTGACGTTATGGAATAAAGAACGACATTTCTGTATCAATGTGCCAAGTTTCAATCGCCTGCCACTACACTCGCAGGTGAATCGCTTGATTGGAGAATCTGCCTCATTTACCGTGCTGGAAGTTGACAATACGGGAGATGCTTCCTTTGCCGAGCGATCGCAACGCCTACAGGCGCAACTTTGGAGCGACATAGACCATCGTTTCTTTAACGGGGTCGAAGTCCTGCGGGAACTTGCCGTTGCTCAAAATCGACTCTCTGGTTCGCTGATGCCAGTTGTATTTACTGCAATTCCAGCAGATGAAACCGGACAAAGTACCTATGCTACAGTGCAAGCAGAGGCTCTGGGTGAGGTGGTATTTGCAATTAACCAAACTTCTCAAGTGTGGTTAGACAACCACGTTTTTGAGCATAATGGTGCGCTTTATTGCCACTGGGATACCGTGGAAGAACTTTTTCCTGAAGGACTATCCCAAAATCTCTTAGATGCTTTTATCCAATTGCTCCATCTGCTAGGTACTGATGAAAATCTCTGGCAGCAGAGTTGGTCGGAAGTCATGCGGCGGGTGATGGTGGCAACAGGTCAGCAGTTGGTAGCTGCCGGGGACGAGCAGCCAATGCCGGAAATCTTGCTTCACGATCTGATTGCGGCTCAAGTGCCTCAGCGTCTAGACCAAGCGGCGGTCGTTACTACTCAGAAAACTCTAACTTACCAAGAATTGTATTCCTTGGCAAACCTTTGGGGGCGGCATTTGCGGAATTTAGGAGCGCAACCAAACCAACCGATCGCAATTGTGATGGAAAAGGGTTGGGAGCAAGTGGTAGCTGCTCTGGGCATATTACACGCTGGTGCTGCTTACCTTCCGATTGATGCCACAGTCGGAAAAGAACGGCTTGACTACCTGCTGGAGAATGGTAAAGCTGAAATCGTCCTGACTCAATCTTGGTTAGACGATCGCCTGGAATGGAGCGATCGCGTGCAGCGCCTCTGCGTCGATCGCGAAAACTTGGAAAATATTGACGATCGCCCCTTAGAACCGATTCAAACACCTGACGATTTAGCGTTTGTACTTTATACATCGGGTTCTACTGGCTTGCCAAAAGGAGTGATGATTCGCCATCGTGGGTTAGTGAATGCGGTTGTCAGCACTCAAAAGCAATTTGAGATTAATTCTGGCGATCGCATTTTAGGATTGACAGCTTTACATCACGATATGTCAATTTTTGACATATTTGGCGTGTTGGGTGCTGGAGGAACCTTAATTATTCCCGATGCCAGCGGACGACGCGACCCGTCCCATTGGTCGGATCTGTGCATGAAGCATCAGATTACGCTCTGGAACTCGGTTCCGGCAATGATGGATATGTTCTTAGAGTATGCAGGCGATGCGCGTGGCGCAAGCTTCGCTTCACGCGCGGATGTCATTCCATCGACATTGCGGCTGGCATTTCTAGGTGGAGATTGGATTCCGTTAACGATTCCCAAACGTCTTGAGGCGCTGGTAGAAGGAGCGAAAGTAGTCAGCGTCGGCGGTCCTACAGAAACAACGCTGTGGAATATTTGGTATCCGATTGAGGAGTTTGACCCGAACTGGAAAAGCATTCCCTACGGACGACCAATTTCCAATACTCGCTACTACATTCTCAACGATGCTTTGGTGGAATGTCCCGCTTGGGTGTCGGGGGAGATGTGCGTTGCTGGCGTGGGAGTTGCCAAAGGTTACTGGCACGATCCAGAGAAAACCAACGCCAAATTTATTTTGCATCCCCGTACTGGCGAACGAATTTATCGAACTGGAGATATGGGACGCTTCCGCCCCGATGGGACGATCGAGTTCATGGGACGGGTCGATTTTCAAGTTAAAATCAACGGTCAGCGGATCGAGCTAGGGGAAATCGAGTCAACTTTACAACAACACGCAGGTGTTAATTCGGCGATCGCGACGACTTACGACCAGAAAGGCAAAAAGCTTTTAGTAGCATACGTCATTCTGGCGAAAGAGTCAGAGCTAAATACTGACGAACTGCGCTTGTTTTTACGCGGTAAGTTACCAGAACATATGGTTCCTGCTGCTTTCGTAATGCTAGAACAGTTTCCTTTGACTCGTAATGGCAAAGTCGATCGCAAAGCGCTACCCGCACCTTTTGCAGCAGATGCTACCCCTGCTAAAAGTACAACTCAAAAGCAGTCTTCAGGGATTCAGGCAAAAGTCAGTCGAATTGTGTGTAAAGTATTGCAGTTAGAAAATGTCGATTTGGACGCGAATTTATTGAGTGTAGGGGCGAATTCGCTCGATATGGTGAGAATTGGCAACCAACTAGAAAAGGAATTTAAGAATCGTCCCCGGATTGATGAATTGTTCCGCTTGCAGTCAATTCAAGCATTAGTTGATTATTACGAGCAGCAAGAAAGTAAATCGGTTTCTAGCAATACAGATGACAGTCTGTTAGGAAATAAGCTACTGTCTTCCTACAGGATTATTCTCGATCCTGTGGAGCGGGAGAAATTTAAGAAATCGCGCCCAGGAGTCCGGCGAGATCTGAAAGAGACACCTGCAATTCAATTAGAAAGACCTGTTGTTGATGAGGAGTTACAGAAAAAATATCGCGATCGCAGCAGTTATCGTAAGTTCTTGTTAAAATCAATTCCATTTGAGAATTTCAGCCTATTTTTAAGCTGTTTATCTCAAATTATCCTAGACGGTCAATCTAAGTTTCTCTATGCCTCCCCTGGCGGTTTGAATCCAACTCAAGTTTACTTGCATGTCAAACCCGGACGCATTGAAAATGTGCCAGCTGGTGTTTACTACTATCATCCAGAGGAACATCAACTCGTTGTTTTGACATCTAATGTCGATATTGACAGAGGAGTCCATATTCCATTCATTAATACACCAATGTTTGATGAATGTGCCTTCTCCATCTTCTTCATTGCCGATTTAGATGCGATTGGACCTGGCTATGGCGAGCGAGGAATTCACTTCGTTACCTTGGAATCGGGAATTATGGCACATCAGCTAGAGGTTTCGGCTCCAAGTTACGGAATTGGGATGTGTCAAGTTGGTAGTATTGCTTTTGAACGGATTCGTCCCTGGTTTAAGCTCAAGGACACCCATATCCTGATTCACTCCACGCTAGGAGGTTATATTGACTCTAGCCGCTCTAGCCGACCCGATCTGAGCAATACTTCGGGACAAACACCGGAGAAAATGGCAGTTGAATTGTTGGAACGAATCGAGTCTCTTTCTCCCAGTGAAGTTAAGGGATTGCTGGAGGCTTATCAACAGCTAGAAGGGATCAGGGAATAAGGGATTGAGACTTTTCGGTTAAGACTAGATCCCCCCTAACTCCCCTTAAAAAGGGGGAACAAAGCCCCTTTTTTAAGGGGGTTGGGGGATCTCCAAGATCTTTTCGTCGTTAAACGAGATGTATCGAGTAGGGAATGACTTTTCTTTCTATAAATTGCGACTAGGCGATCGCAGAGTCGGCAAACAAGATAAACTAACAAGCGCACTCAATCTGTTAATTTATCCCCATGTTGGCTTCTCCGTTCGCAGTTGAAACTATCGATCGCCAGCAAAATCTGATTGTCACTAGACCCCAGACAGGGTTTTGCTTGCGCGGTCGCATTCGGATTCCTGGCGATAAATCAATTTCCCATCGGGCTTTGATGTTAGGGGCGCTGGCAAATGGGGAAACCCAAATTCAAGGGCTGCTGTTGGGGGAAGACCCCAGGAGTACGGCGAGCTGTTTTCGAGCAATGGGGGCGGAAATTTCAGAACTCAATACAGATTTGGTGCGGGTGAAAGGGATCGGTTTGGGTCAGTTGCAGGAACCAGCAGACGTATTGGATGCAGGAAATTCTGGGACGACGATCCGGTTGATGTTGGGAATTTTAGCTTCTCATCCAGAAAGATTTTTTACAGTGACGGGAGATAGTTCGTTGCGATCGCGTCCCATGTCTCGCGTCGTCAAACCTTTGCAACAAATGGAAGCGCAAATTTGGGGACGTAAGGGTAATTCTCTCGCACCTTTGGCAATTCAAGGGCAAAACCTCAAACCAATCCACTATCAATCTCCCATCGCTTCGGCACAGGTGAAATCGTGTATTCTGCTAGCTGGGTTGATGACTGAGGGAAAAACAACGGTAACAGAACCAGCTTTATCCCGCGACCACAGCGAACGGATGTTGCAAGCTTTTGGGGCGCAATTGAGCGTCGATCCCCAAACCCATAGTGTCACGGTAACCGGACCAGCGCAACTGCAAGGACAGCAGGTAGTCGTTCCTGGTGATATTAGTTCGGCTGCTTTTTGGTTGGTGGCTGGGGCGATCGTCCCAGATTCAGAATTGGTCATTGAAAATGTTGGCGTTAACCCTACGCGCACTGGGATTTTAGCAGCTTTGGAAATGATGGGGGCAGATATTCAACTAGAAAATCAGCGAGTTGTCGCAGGGGAACCAGTCGCCGATCTACTGGTGCGTTCTGGCGGTTTAAAAGCGTGTACGATCGCAGGTGACTTAATTCCGCGTCTAATTGACGAAATTCCGATTTTAGCAGTAGCAGCAGTGTTTGCTAGCGGTACGACGATAATTCGGGATGCAGCAGAATTAAGGGTTAAAGAAAGCGATCGCCTTGCAGCTATGGCAACCGAGTTAAATCGTATGGGTGCGAAAGTCACGGAATTACCCGATGGTTTAGAAATTACTGGTGGGACGGCTTTAAAGGGTACGGAGGTAGATAGTTACACCGATCATCGCATTGCTATGAGTTTGGCGATCGCGGCTTTGAATGCCAGCGGTACGACAACTATAAGTCGAGCCGAAGCCGCAGCAATTTCTTATCCAGATTTCATCCCAACTCTGCAACAAGTTTGCCAGTAGCACGAACTACTTTTGCTGTAGGTGGGCAACGCCCACCTGACTATTTTGGTTTATTTCCTACCAACTAAGACTGCTGTTTGATAATTGTAAGCTTCTGTCGTTACCGAATGTATTTTGTAGAGCTTGCTCAGTTTTTTACAGAAATAATCGATGTCGTAAAAAACTTGCGAACCCGTATCGCGACCGATTGTCAGAACAGCCATATCATTTTTAGTTTGATTGTACAAATCTGAAGCTCGGAGTTTTTTAGACAGGAAAATGTTCTGGAAATCAGTATGCAGTAATTTGATAGTTTGATTGTCGTGAATTGTCAGGTAAAGCCTTCCTTTTGGAGAAAGAATTCGCCGAAGTTCTAACAACCAAGCTTCAGTCAAATCGTCAACGTGGGTAAATAGCGAACCAGCATAGATCAAATCGAAATATCGATCTTCAAATGGTAAGTGAGGAATTGTCGTTGTGACTGCAAAATTGAAGAGTGGCTCTAAGTGTTCTTTGCACCAATAAATCATGTCAGCATCAATGTCTACTCCCCAGATCTCGCATGACTGCGCGTATTTTTGCAAATGACGAGTCATTCTACATGCACCGCAACCAAAATCTAAAACGCGATCGCCTGCGGTTAGTGTAAGTCCTGAAGATTTGGCTAATTCCAACATCTTCTGCGTGTCTTCTGCTCCAGACGACAAGTATTCTTCCCTTGTCTTGCCATATCCTAACCAAAATTCTTGTGGAGGTACTGCTAATTCTACGTTATCGGCTTGCCGATCTGTAAGAGATGATTTGGGGATGACGTAAGAAGATACTCCCTTTTTATATGGCTTATATTTGTACAGCGTTGTGAAAAACCCAGCAAATTTGTGTTCTAGAGATCGGAGCCAAAATCTAAGTGAGGTTGGGAGTTTTTTGAGCATTTTGTCTATTGTTGGGCGTGACTAATACTACTGGAAAGCTTCTATTTCTACACACATTTTTTAACATTCGCTATCCATAGCCGTGCATATTAACATTAATTTGTGTCAAAAACAATTGCTAAAAGCAAAATTTTCTTTATTCAATTTTGATGTGTAACTGAAATCGTTGATTTTCAAGTTATAGAGCCTTTTTCTATTATTTGACAAATAACTATTTAGTGATTTTTGGCTTTAGCACTTAATAATGCTTCGAGCAAAAAACTATGTATAAAAAACAATACCTGAATCCACAAAATGTCTATCAATAAATAGTTCAAAAGCGATAAATTTGTATTCGCTCGTAGATTGAATAATATTTAATTTACTTATTTTATAGAAATGCTTGCAACTGATTTCGCTCTTGTGGTAAACCAAACGATCTGAGCAGATGCGCCATATTACTATTGAACTGCCAAACGTTATCATACGAGGCGATCGCTTCTATGACAGATTTTTGTACAGATGTATTCTTGTATTCGATCGTGTCTGCTAATTTGTGTCCGTTAAAAGCTAGATATAGTAGCGTTCGTACTACACTTAAAGCACTATAACCATCTACAGTTTTCAGAGCATTTATTAAGGCTGGAATGACAACATTTCCTGTTGCCCCTAGATAGCATAAGCAAGCGCAAGCATCGCTAATAACATCGCTATTAGCCCAAGGTAATCGAGCATACGCTTCTTTCACAGATATCGGATGTTCGATAATTTCGATCGGTATTGCTATGGCTTCCAGTGGAGTTTTATCTTTTGCTAGCCTTACAAGTGTCATTGCAGCCGCTAAGCGCACGAGATCGCTTTCCTCAGAACTCAGAAATTGCATAAATAGTTCTATGTTTGCTAATTGCGGCGGCTCCAAAAAACCCAGGCTTAATATTAAACTGGCTCTGACTTGAGAGCTTCGTTCTTGCGCTAAACAGTGCTTTAGATAAGGAATAAATTCCGACGCTTGCCGTTGGCAATAAGCGAGGATGTAAGGTGCAGCAATTCTGAGTTTTGAATCATTATGTTTTAGCAAACTCAGATAAACATTTATCCCACTATGAACAGCACGATTAACACGTCTTATCCAGATCATTTCGTGTTGTATTTGCACTTGAAACTCAGGCTTATCTAATTCATCGTTATAAAACAATAAATTTTGATGTTCTTCTAAATAAGAATGACTGCGTGCTAGGTGTGCCAAATAAATTAAAATTTTATCTCTATCTTGTACTGCTTCAGTTTGACTCAGTTCTAGTAAAAATGGTATTGCGTATACTGTAGCTTCAAAAACAGTACCTTGATGATAAATATTACTGTACAATTTAGACAAAGCATCTTGACGAGACGGGGCATCAGCGGAGGCTAAACTTCTGAGCAGCTCGGGTACATCATCAGCCATACCGTAAGCGTGTTCGAGTTCGTGCCAATTAATTACTTCTAAGCCTTCTAGCACAATTTATTCTCCAGCAGAGTAATGGCGCAATATTTACCTCACTGCCATCAAGATTTTATCTAGCCATTTTTGACTACTTCCATCTTTACCACAACCTCAGTTGTAACCGTTTGTCGTTTTTTCAGAAATTAATTTGTTACCGGTAATTCAGACAATTTTGCGAATATGGTTGTATAGAATTTGGGAATTGTCCCTTATTGACAGTGGAAAAGTTTGGCTCGGTAGCCATTGACTTTAGCTCGGCGTTGTGAATCTGGGACACAAATTTGATTATTTCCTTCCTCTAAGTCGTGTCTGGCGCTAGTAAAGTTGACAACCCATAAATCTAGGGGTTTTGGTAGTTCAGCAATTGTTTTGTAAAGAGTTTCTACTGAGCGATTCGAGCTACGGTCGTGCTGAGCTAAAAGAAACAAAGGAGAATTTACTTGAGAACCATACAGATGTTTAAACTGCCAACCCAGTGTCATGAGTTCTCTCACCTGTGCGCGAGTATAGTGAGCTGTAGCGATTAAAATTGGATTTTGCGATCCTTGTTGCATAATTGGTACGAGGCGATCGGGTCTTTCAATCTTTTGATAACCAAAGTTAAAAACGACAGTTAAAGCACCGAGCAAACCGAGTAGCCAAATTAGCACGACTGCAACTTTACCTCTTGTTTGCAGAAACTTGAGTCGTAACTGCTGACGAGGAGTCCAGTTTAACTCTGTATGTTGAACTAATCGATTGCTATCCCAACAAATTGCTAATGCCGCGCTGACGATCGCAATCAAGGCTGGAAAGTAAACAAAGTGATAGCGCGAGGCAATACTCAAATCTGCACCCAAGGCGTAGGTAACAATCGAAAATAGCGCGATCGCTACCAAAACAAATCCACCTACAACTTGAGTTCCACTGCGAGATCGCGATCGCCATAACTGAATTTTCCAACCGCTAATGAGTATGGGCAACGTCCAAAATAGAAAAGCGACGATAATTACACCGCAAACCAGGGCAATTGGTTGACTCACGCCCTCAACGGGTAGCAGCCACAGCATTGAAATCATCCATGCTAAAAACCTCGCCGTGCTTTCTAAAATACTGCCGAAAGGATTACCACGATAAATCCAATCTGTCATTTGGTTATCTGGAATACTTTGCAAGAAAGGCAACCAGATTAAACCCCCTGCTGTGGTTCCAGCTGCAACGGCAATGAGTCGGTAGGGGCGGGTTTGGAAACCCCCCGTACAGGGGAGTTGGGAAATTTTGAATTTTGAATTTTGAATTGTTTCCACACTACAGCAAGCAAAACTATTGCCTCGGCGCAGAGGGTGAGGGTGAAAAAGTAATGAACGGCGATTCCTAAAGTGTTAATTCCCACCCAAGTGAAGACTAACCAAATTGGGATCGGTTTTCGGTTCTCTAGACAGCGTGTAGCAACAACTAAGCAAGCTAGAGACGCAATAATAACTAAAATTGCTAGGGTATAGTGGCGCGGTTCTTGGGCTTGGTAGATGCCATAGGGTGAGACTGCCATCATTGCGGCGGCGATTTGTCCTACCAGGCGGGAACGAAAAGCTAGCCAGCACAGACCAAAAATAGCAGGAATTGCAGCCACTCCCAGAATGGCACTGAAGGCTCTTGCTGCCCATAATGAGACTAGTCCCTCATCTGGGGGAAATAGCTGTAACCATAGGTGATTGAGGAGGAAATAGACAGGAGGATGGGTACTCTCTGTCATTAAATTGTGAAAAACATCACCAAAACTGGCAGATGGACGAGGCTGTAGTGGTTGTAGTAGGGTGTCTAGGGCGATCGCTCGATCTAAAGGGACAGTGCGAAAACTATTACCTAAACTAAATACTAAGGTGGCAAATTCATCCGACCAAGGTGGCTTCGCATCCAAATTAATAAATCTAATAATCGTGCCGATCGCAATCCAGCCAAAAAGTATCAGCCACTGAAGCCAACTTCTCTGGGCAAAATTCACCAACCCTCACACCCCTTACACCAAATAAATTACACCAATAAATTAATCAAGCAGCTATCGCGGTTCGTAGTAGCGACAACCCTCACAGGGTCCTTCAGGATTGACCGCACACCTAATATACCCGGAACGAGCATTGTAGCGACAGCTGATGTCACCAACTAGATATCCTACTCCTTCCAAATAGTAGCGATCGCTATGAAGTGGTGTAGCTTCGCTTCTCTGTGTCCTGATGGAGGTAAAGTCGATCGCTTGCCTAAATCTCGCTTGTATTTGCGCCTCTCTTCGGCGCAGTAGCCACAGCGATAGCAATGATGGCATTAGTCCTAAAGCAAGAATCCAGAGTGCTACTCCCACCTGTGCTTTACCTCTTGTCAGCTGTCAGTTGTCAGTTATCAGTTATCGGTGACTAGTGACTGGTGGCTAGTGACTAGAAAGGAGTCCAGCCACTAGCCAGTACGCCGTTAACCAACAACCAACAACCCTCTTACTCCCTAATCTATAACAACCAATTCAGTAGAGGGAATTTTTGCTTGGTTTTTGTCTTTTGTCTCAATGTTTGCGCTAGCTGTTGTGCTTCTCTTTCAGCTTGAAATAAATCGATGACTTTAGTTGTCAAAATGAATTCACTTGTATTGCGGCGCTTGACTTGGGGTACAACTACTGAGCGGTACTCGCAAGCACTTCCAGATAGCTGTTGAGTATAGTTTATTTGGTTGGCGATCGCTTTTAATCCAAAGATTGCTGCTTCTAGTTCTGCGGCTAATTGATTAATTTTGTCTGCTTGTGCTGCCAAGTGCTGCCATTCGCGGCGATTGCTGTGAGACAATTCTGATGGGATTTGAGGCTGCAAGGGTGGTATTGCCTGATGTTCTCGCTTTGGGATTGCGATCGCCGTTACACACGATCGATGGCGTTCGGGAGATACTGGTAATGTTACGACTCTAGAACGCCCTAGATGCTGCTGGATGGGAAATTGGACTAAGTTTGATTTGAGTTTTGTCATACTATTTCTCGATTGGAGATCGCCGCTCAAATTTTAACTGCATGTTAGTACAAGCGAACTATATTGACAAGGAAAGAACAGGTTAACTTTTTTAAAAAAAATTCGTTTAGGAGAAAAACCCATGTCAGCTATAGATCGAAATGGGACTCATGCAGCAGTCAAGTCTGCTGAAAGCACCAAAGAGAACAAATCGAAGAAAAAGCTGAACGGTAAGTTATACGAAAAAGAATTGGCACGACTGCAAACAGAGTTGGTGAAATTGCAGTACTGGGTTAAACATCAAGGTTTAAAAGTAGCGCTGATTTTTGAAGGACGTGATGCAGCCGGAAAGGGAGGCGCAATTGGTTGCGTGACGGAATACCTCAATCCGCGTGGTTGTCGTGTGGTGGCTTTGGGTACGCCTTCAGATGTGGAAAAGACGCAGTGGTACTTTCAGCGTTATGTTGCCCATCTACCTGCGGCGGGGGAAATTGTGCTGTTCGATCGCAGTTGGTACAATCGTGGGGGGTAGAACGGGTGATGGGTTTTTGTACTGAGGCTCAATATCAAGAGTTTATGCAATCTTGCCCTGAATTCGAGCGGATGTTGGTGCGATCGGGGATTATTTTGTTGAAGTACTGGTTTTCTGTCAGCGATGAGGAACAGGAACGCCGTTTTCAAGCGCGGGTAAAAGATCCGGCTAAACGCTGGAAACTCAGTCCGATGGATATTGAAGCCCGCGATCGCTGGGAGGAATATTCTAAAGCTAAGGATGTCATGCTAGCTCATACTAATATTCCAGAGGCTCCTTGGTTTACGGTGGAAGCCGACGATAAAAAACGGGCGCGACTTAACTTAATTCAACACATTTTAAGCAAGATTCCCTATCAAGATATGACTCCAGATGCATTCGATTTACCACCTAGAAAACCTGGAACTGGCTATAATCGTCCACCTCTAAACGAACAGTTTTTCGTTCCCCAGGTTTATTAAATAATTTGTAGTAGCGTCAAGAAGATTTCATAACTTAAATGAGATTGCCATACAAGGTATCTCTTTGACGGTAGGGACGATTGAGGGAAGCGATCGCTGTTTGTAGTGTGTCTACTTCCATGCAAGTACCGCCAACTGCGCCTGCCATTGTGGTAATGTGTTCTTCCATCAGCGTGCCGCCAATATCGTTGCAACCCCATTCTAAAGCTGTTGTTGCGCCTGCGAGTCCGAGTTTGACCCAACTCGGTTGATGGTTGGGAATCCATTTTCCTAGATAAATTCGCGCCACTGCTGTGAGTAGCAAAGCATCTGCTAAAACTGGTTGATCTCTTCCCACCCGCTTTCTTAACGGCTTAGGTGCTTCTTGTCCGACGAAAGGCAGTAAAATAAACTCTGTAATTTTTGTAGGATACTGCCGCTCGATCGCAATTTGTTGAAGCGATCGCAAGTGTTCTAGGTGACGAATTTGCTGTTGGGGTGTTTCAATATGTCCAGATAGCATGGTACTTGTTGTCGGCAAGCCAAGCTTATGTGCCGTACTTACAATTTCTAACCATGTCGCTGTATTAATCTTTTCTGGACAAAGAATTCGCCTAACATCATCATCCAATACTTCTGCTGCTGTTCCTGGCATTGAACCAACACCAGCATCCCGCAAAGCAGCAATAACGGTGGCGTAGCTCAAACCGTCTTCCCTAGCAATAAATTGCACTTCTTGGGGAGAAAAGGCATGTAAATGCAATTGGGGAAATTCAGCTTTAATAGTTTTGACTAAGTGTAAATAGTATGACAGCGATTTGCCATCTATTTTTGCTGTAGGGTGAAGCCCCCCCTGCATACAAATTTCTGTTGCCCCTCTTTGTACGGCATCGGTAGCTTTTTCTAAGATTTGTCCCCATTCCAACCAGTAGGAACCTGCTTCGCCCGCATCGCGACGAAAGGCGCAGAAACTACAGTGTTGTTCGCAAATATTGGTAAAGTTGATATTGCGGTTAATGACATAAGTAACGGTATCGCCCGCTTGTTGATGGCGAAGTTTATCGGCAGTATCGCGGATGAGAGCAATTGCTTCCGGTGCAGTTTGTTGTAATAACTCTACTCCTTCGGCTGGAGAGATATCGTCTCCAGATAAGGCGCGATCGAGAATAGGTTCAATTGTTTTGGTTATCATTCTTTGAAGTAAGTCGTGAGTCGTGAGTCGTGAATCGTGAGTCGCGAAGAGGTTTAAGTAGATTCTTCACTCTTTACTTCTGCCACTCAGATTTTTACAATCATCTTTTTAAACTCATAATTTTATTATCGACAAATTCAATTCCTGGTAAGGATATCTATATATCGCAATTCTCGTTGTGAGGCGCATTTGTAGGGGCGCATAGCCGTGCGCCCCTACAGATCTTGTATTTCATCTCACTCCCGATCCCTCTTCTGTCACTTTAGGCAAATTCAACGAATCTACGTGGTTTTAGCCTACGAAAAATCAAGGTTTCACCCCAGTTTGACAGAAGAGGGATCAACACTATTTCCCACCACCGCTCAATACTGGTATAGTCAGTGACTCGAAAATCTGCCCTTCCCCTGTTCATTTTTCACCTGTTTAAATCCATACTCAATCCAACCGCGAAGGCTATAGCGTTTCCCCAATTGTAACTGCCAAGATTTAGGTAGATTAGTCATCACAAACCAAGTCTCAAGTGGATTTGTAGTTGGGCTGTTTGTTTTACTGATTTTGTAGTAGCGGATTGGATGGGCTTTGCTAAAGACAATTTCGCGCTCTCTAGCAAGTTTCATCTGGTCGATGAGAGAGAGCTTGAACGGATGCACGCGGCTCGGTTGTAATGGACTTTCTGACCTGCTACGACTAGTAGCACACCATGAGGACTACGAATTGCAACCAGAAAAGGAAGTTTTAAGCGAAGAAATTCGTGAATCACATCTCCACTTTCTCCATATCAGCTGTCTGCTAGTACTAGCACAAGAGCGGAATTTCCATTCCTCAAGTGCTTGTAAAATTTCCACCGCTAATTGGGGCGCGCATTTTATATAGCAATCCTATTTGATTCATGAACGTGGAGCAGGCTTGAAGCCTGCGGCAGGCTAGAAGCCTACTTTACAAATCATTTAGAACTGCTATATACATCACCCGGTTGCAGTCGTGAGTGTGGTTTGAATATCTTCAATCGCAATGGGTACGTGATGTGATCTACGACTGCATCAGCGTTGACTGACACGATTCCATTATCAGTTTTACCCAAGTTACCAATGTATTGCTTGGCAACAGAAATCGACGAAGCCAACAGTAGTAACGGCAGGACGTGGCTCAACCATACTCTAGCAGTGAAAGAGAAAGTTTTACCATCTATTTTACTCCCGCTAAGGTGACAGAAGAAAGATAACAAATTTAAAATTGGTAATCGGTAGTTGGTAATTGGTAGTTGGCGAGAGGTATTTTCATGCATCACTCTCTACTGTCAACTGACCCTTATCTGCATCTAGAGTTGCAGAGATACCAACTGGTAATGCGGCGTTGCAACCATCGTGACCGAAAGGCAAATCTGAAACTATGGGAAGATTTAAATCCCCTAAGCGATCGCATAATACTTCTTCTATGGTCAAACTAGAAATATTTGGCGGTGGTTCGCAACGGCTAAAACGTCCTAAAGCAATACCTTTAACCTTAGTAAATGCACCGCTCAAACGCCATTGTGTCAAAAGGCGATCGATCCGATACGGTGCTTCGGTAACATCTTCTAAGGCAAGAATAACATCATCAAAATTCGGTTGAATCGACGTACCCAGGAGATGAGTCGCAACAGTCAGATTTGCTGGTAGCAGCACGCCCGTCACCACGCCACCACCCCAACCCTTCCCCTGGAGAGGAGATAGGGGACGACCTTCCACCCAATCGAATAATCTTTGTCTAGACCAATCTGGTTCCCCTGCTAGCGTCGTCAGTACAGGCGCGTGAACGCCTGAAATTCCTTCTTTACATAGACTCCAGAGTAAGGCGGTAATGTCGGAAAAACCGATAAGCCATTTGGGAAAGGATGTGGGGGCGCACAGCTGTGCGCCCTTAGCAGCCATCCACGTCCAATCTTCCAGAATTCTCATCCCACCATAGCCACCCCTAGCGCAGAGAATACCGCGACAGTCGGGATCTTGCCACGCATCGAGGAGTTGTTGGCGACGACTCGCATCGGTTCCGGCTAAATATCCAAAACTGTCGCCGATTGTAGGACTAACTTTAACTTGATAACCACGCGATCGCCATATTTCGATCCCCTGTTCAAATGCTGCCATTTCTCGCAAAGCGCCGCTAGGGGCAATTACTTTTAATAAATCTCCTGGTTTTAGTGGCGGTGGCGGTTGGCAAATAGGCATTGCTGCATATAACGAAACTGTAGTTAGCGTAAAATATACCTGGGAGGTATACGATTATGCAAATAGCTAATACAGATTTAATGGGAAGAATTATAACTGCAAAATATCCCTAAACCACGCCTCAAACCGATCGCCTAACGCCTCTAAAGAAAATTCAGCTTCGGCTTGTTGACGACAAGTATAACGATTGATTTCATCTAAACGCGCGATCGCATTTACCAATCCCTCTACACTATCTGGTTCGACTAAAAATCCCGTCTTTCCATCTTGAATAATTTCGGCGGGTCCCCCACGGCGATATGATATAACTGGTACGCCACAAGCTAAGGCTTCAATTGCTACATTGCCGAATGCTTCTACCCAACGGGGAGTCATTAACATTGCCCGACACTGACGCAATTCTTGTTGCATTTTTGTGGTTGAAAGAAACCCTAAATACTCAAAAGGTGCGTTAGCATAAGTCTGGCAAATTTGCTGCCAGTAGTCTTCATCTTGAATTTTTCCCATAACTTTTAAGGGAATTTTAGCAATTTGAGCTGCAGCGATCGCATCTTCTAAGCCTTTTTCAGGAGCAATCCTTGCTAACCAAGCTAATTTGTTTTGAGGATGAGAACAGAACTCATATAAGGATAAATCTATGCCACTACTAAGATAATATATAGACCTATCACTAGTTTCTACAAAAGAAAATGTTGCTCCTTGGGAGGGAGTGTAGAAACCAATCGTCCTTGGAAATTGCTCTGCAACTTGTGCCACAATTTCATCCATCGCAGCATAAATTGAACCCATGCTCACAAAATGGGCAATAGGAGTTTTAAAAAATGGGGTGAGATAAAATGGCAACCAATCGTAAGCAAAATTGACAATTAAATCGTACTCATTCTGTACTTGTCTTGCATATTCACACAGATTCGCCAGCACAGAATTTTCCGGCATAGTAATGGGTGCATTTCTTTCCTGGTTCTGGGCAATAATTTGTAAATTACCAGGAATTTCTACAATTGGCATTGACTCAAGTTTCGACCCTTGAGGGGCAAGAATTTGCAGCGTATGCCCCCGCTTTATCATTTCTTGAGCAATATTGTACAGGCTTAATTCTACTCCACCCCCCAATCCTGTGCCGAGGGGTCCCACGGAAGTAGAGATAAATAATAGTTTCAATGGTAGTTGGTAGTTGGTAGTTGGTCATGAGTGAATAGCGCATGGCAGAGATTGTCTCTACATCCTTCTGACTCCTGACTCCTCAGTTTTAACTTTTGACTTTTAGCTTTTGACTTTCATAACTCTGATTCTTTCATAGGAACAGGTACGGACTTTGCTGTTTCCAAAACTTTTTCCGATTCGGATAGATGTGACTCTTTGGCTGTAGATTTCTGAAACAATTGTTCTAATTTCTCTCGCTGATTGACGAGATAAATACTAACTAAGGTGAGAGAAACGCCCGTCCACTGGATGGGGCTGAGAACTTCGGAGAGAATTAAGCTACCAAATAAGAGGGCAAATACAGGTGTGAGAAAGGTAAGGGCGCTAAGACTGGTAAGGTTACCGCTAGAGGCAAAGTAGAAGAATAACCCATAGGCGATCGCACTACCAAAAATCGTGGCATAACTTAGCGATATCCACCCAGATAAACTAATATCTGCCCATTGCCCAGCCTCTAACCCCGCAGAAAGAGCAAATAAGGGAATTCCACCAATAATCATATGCCATCCCGTTGCTGACACCGGATCGGCGTGACGACAAACATAACGAATAGCTACCGTACCGACAGCCATTGATAGGGCTGCGAGTAACATCAACCATTCGCCGCTGGCGAATAAGGATTGTAGGGGCGGGTTCTGAAATATTTGTTGCAACACTGACATATCTGGTAAACTCGCCCGCACAGGGGTAATACCAGAAAATAGGTTGAGAATTAAATCGTCTGGTAAGCCAATTAAACTAATCCCCAGTACGCCAAACATCAATCCCAGCCATCCCCATAAACCGATTCGTTCGCCAAATAACCAACTCGACATTAAAGCCACAGCTAGAGGCTGGGAGTCAATCATAACCGATCCTAAACCCGCCCCAGTTCTCACTAAACCTTCTGCCAAAAAGCCTTGAAACAGCGATCCATCAATTAAGGCAAATAGACTAATCCACAACCACGCCGCCCATCCTTTAGGCTGAGGTCTACCCATCGCCATTGCTGCACCTAATACTAATATGCCAGCAGGCAACAGTCTGACTCCTGCCATGAATAAAGGTGTTGTATGGGGAATAACGCCTTTCATCGCTACCATTGCTGTTCCCCAGAGGAAAAAGGGTGCGATTAGTAGCACGGAGGCAAAGGGTAATCTTGATTCAGTCAGTTTCAGATGCATGGGATGGCTGACGGCTGGGATGAGAAGATAACATTTCTCCGATCTTAATCGATTATGTATTTTTGTGAAGCGATCGCTATGTACTGTAACAGAAATCTACAGAGAAAAAATGTTCTATGCTTAAAGTCTAAATTGAGTTACGTCTGGTATATAACTGTACATGCTACGGCTGTTTAAAACCCCTTTTCGCAAACAAATTGCACGGCTAGAAATTACTGGGGCGATCGCGAGTGCGACGCGCAAAAGAGTTCTAGAAGCCCTCAAAACTGTAGAAGAAAGACGCTTTCCCGCCTTACTACTCCGCATTGATAGCCCTGGCGGTACGGTAGGAGACTCTCAGGAAATCTATAGTGCTTTAAAACGACTGCGAGAAAAAATCAAAATTGTTGCCAGTTTTGGTAATATCTCTGCTTCTGGCGGTGTCTATATTGGCATGGGAGCCAGTCATATTGTGGCAAACCCAGGTACGATTACAGGTAGTATTGGGGTAATTCTGCGGGGCAACAACCTAGAACGCTTGCTAGATAAAATTGGTGTTTCGTTCAAAACAATCAAATCTGGACCCTATAAAGATATCCTGGCTTTCGATCGCGAATTGACAGAACCAGAACAACATATTTTGCAAGAATTGATCGATACCAGCTATCGGCAATTCGTTCAATCTGTGGCTGAAGGGCGAAATCTGACAGAGGAAGCTGTGAGAAGCTTTGCAGACGGACGCATTTTCACCGGACAGCAAGCTTTAGAGTTAGGCGTTGTGGATCGGTTGGGAACTGAAGAAGATGCCCGTCGTTGGGCAGCAGAATTAGTCGGACTCGATCCAGAAAAAACCAAGTGTTTCACTCTAGAAGAACGCAAACCCCCATTGCAGCGATTACTTTCTAGGGAGTCTACGGTAGCATCTGGTTTATTAACTGGGGTAGATTGGTTAGAGTTTGAGCTATCTACCAGCGGCTTACCTTTGTGGCTATATCGTCCGTAATTGAGATGATTTTGGCTGATTCTAGATCCTAGTGGCTAGCGACTAGTGACTGGATCGGAATAAGAATCTAGCCACCAACCACTAGCCACTCATCAACACAAACAACTATTCGGTTAATTTAATTTAAGGAGGAATTGAGCGTGGAGTGGCGATTAAAAGCAATTCGTGGGGCAACAACCGTTACAGAAAATACGGTGCAGGCAATTGACGAAGCCGTGACAGAAATGTTAGATGAGTTGGAGATGAAGAATCAGCTAGATCCGACTCAAATTGTGAGCGTCACTTTTACTGTCACTCGCGATCTCGATGCCATTTTTCCCGCTGCGATCGCCCGTAAGCGTCCTTTCTGGGACTGTGTAGCCATGCTTGACGTACAGCAGATGCATGTAGAAGGTAGTTTAGAACGTTGCATCCGCTGCTTAATCCACGCAAATCTTCCTGCTAATCAAGTCCAGGTTTGGCATCCTTATTTACGCAAAGCAAAGAGTTTACGCCCCGATTGGAGTTCTCCTCAAAGGCTTGTACAACCAGAATCAGTCCAAACTCATTTAAGGTGAAAAGACAGCTTTCAACTGCAAAACTTTTCCACGCAACGTACAAAAATTTCTACTCCCATACCCAAAGCAGTTTCATCAAAATCAAATCGAGGATGATGGTGAGGATAAGCTAAGTTTTTGCTGAGATTAGCAGAGCCTAAAAAGAAGTAGCATCCTGGGACTTCTTGTAAGAAAAATGACATATCTTCACCACCCATTGTTTGACATTCCGGCACGATACCAATGGGCGTTTCTACAACTTTTTCAGCTTGCGATCGCACCAGATCTGCTATTTCTGCATTATTAATTACAGGTGGGTACAATTGCCAGTATTCTAACTCGTAACTCGCACCTTGACTCTGACAAACACCTGCAACAATTTGTTCAAATCGTTGACCGAAATAGCCGTCATATTTCGGATTAAAATAGCGGACTGTACCGCCCAGATGGGCTGAATCTGCAATGACGTTATGGGCAGAACCAGCATGAAATTCTCCTACTGTGACGACAGCAGAATCAATTGGATCGACATTTCGCGCCACAATTGTTTGTAAAGCATTCACAACTTGACTGGCGACGAGAATTGCATCTACTGTTTGATGCGGCATTGCACCATGTCCGCCTTTCCCCTTAATTTTGAGGTCGAATAGTTCTACCGCAGCCATTAACGCGCCGCTACGCACTCCAACCGTACCCAAAGGTAAGTTATTCCACAAATGCAAACCGATAATTGCATCCACATCGGGATTTTTTAACACTCCCGCTTCAATCATGGGTTTTGCGCCGCCTGGTCCTTCTTCTGCTGGTTGAAAGATAATTTTTACAGTACCTGCAAAATCTTCTTGGTGCTGAGATAGATAGTATGCTGTCCCTAGTGCGATCGCGGTATGTCCGTCGTGTCCGCAAGCGTGCATTACACCATCATGCTGCGACTTATAAGGCACGTCATTTTGTTCTTGGATGGGTAACGCATCCATATCGGCGCGAATGGCTAGAACGGGCGCACAGCTGTGCGTCCCTACAGATTTTTTGCCTTTGATTGTGGTTACGATTCCTGTTTTGGCAATTCCTGTTTGGTGTTCGATGCCCCATTCTTGTAGCTTTTGGGTAATAAATTCAGATGTAATAAGTTCCTTAAACCCTAGTTCTGGACGTTGATGCAGCCGCCGCCGCCATTCTACCAATTGCGCTTGCAACGCTTGGATATCTGGGCGAATGCGAGAACGATCGACTGTGAGAGGATTTAAGGAAGTAGAAACCATGCTGAGTAAATAATCTTTTGGGGCAGAATTGCTGACATACCTATACTCAGTTTAAGGTGCAGCGAGGAAAACTGCATCTTGTATGGTTAACTGGTGCGATCGCGCCAGTCAATAGTCAAAAGGCAAGAGTTAAAAGTCAAAATAATAGGTATTTATAGTGAGATTTAAGTATAGAATGAGTAATGCCCTCATAATTAAATTAAATTGAATTTTTACTAAATTGCGATCGCAGTCTTTGGCGAAAATCTTTTGCAGCTGCTAAGGGGTTGGAGTTAGTGAGGCATTCAGCCAGTAAATTAATATCTAAACTCGGTAATATTTCGCTTCGATCTATTCTCTCATAGCCAAAAGTTTGCTGAAACTGAGAAGGCGTTTCTTCACGCAAATGATAAAGAGAGAAATTCTCATTTTGCCAAAACCAAACTTCTCGTACATTCAATCGCTGATAGAGTTCTAATTTATTAATTCCACCGCCAGTTACTACTACTTCAATAGCTAAATCGGAAAAATCTTTTTCAGTGCCAATACAATAGCTTTCATCTGGTTCTGCCCCTGCTTGGCTTTCTTCCTTGCGAAAAGTCGTAGAACCTGTAGGAAAGTACTCTGTATCTGTTTCTAAAAAGAAAAGTTCTAATAATCCACCAATACGAGTTTTTCCCTTTTCATGACGGCGACTTGGCGACACAATTTCTAAAACTCCATCCAAATAAGCAACCCGATAGCCAGAATTATCGCCTAAATCGGCAACTAAGGCTTCGTAATGCTGCCAACTCACTCCAGTAACAATCCGTTTCTCTTCTGGATCGTCAGCTTGCAGGCGTTGAGTTAAATCGTTGAGTAACACCATAATTGAAAGTCAAAAGTTAAAAGCCAAAAATCAAAATAATATGTTAAAGACAATCTTCTATAGCCTTCCTTATTAAGGGAGATTTCTATAGCCCCCCTTTTTAAGGGGGGTTGGGGGATCTTTCTGCCGTAGTCAAAAAGTTATTGGTTAATAGATATACTATAAAAACCAATCTTCAACTGGGTTCATTTCAACACATTTCAATCTGCAAAATCGAAGATCTTGGAGATCCCCCAACCCCTTAAAAAGGGGGCTAAGACTCGAAATTGAATCGTATATCTTGGAGACTCCCAACCCCCCAAAGAGTCTATTATAATTCGATCCTAACCCGAAACAGGCTGCGGTTCCCCCACTGCTTCCACAGCTTCAGTAGCGCGATCGCGGACGTATTCAACTGCCCATAAAATAGCTTCAGGAGTTGCAGGAGAAGCTAAAGGAACGTAATCTGTATCCCCAAACGCCGCCACTGCTGCCCGAATAGCCTCCCGTACCGAAAGCGCCAACATCAACGGGGGTTCGCCGACAGCTTTACTACCATAAATTACCCCATCTTGAGCCGCCCGTTCTAACAAATGTAAATTGAAACTTTCCGGTATTTCCCCAATTGTAGGAATTTTATACGTACTAGGGGCATAAGTGCGAATGCGTCCTTTCTCATCCCACACCAACTCTTCCATCGTCAGCCAACCCATCCCTTGTACGAAACCACCTTCAATTTGCCCGCGATCGACTAAGGGATTTAAAGATTCTCCCACATCATGCACGATGTCAACTTGTCGTAACTTAAAGTTACCTGTAAAGCCGTCTACCTCAACTTCACTCACCGCCGCCCCGTAAGCATAATAGTAAAACGGTCTGCCTTTACCCGTCGCATCATCCCAATAAATATTAGGAGTGCGATAATACCCTGTAGCAGCAAGACTAATGCGATCGCCATACGCCTGTTTCGTCACCTCTTCAAAATGAATTCGCGCTGAAGGGTAAGTGCGACAGTAAATCCAATCGTCAGCAAATACCATCTCTTCGGGTGTATCCAACTTTAATAACCCAGCCGCCACCACAGCCAGCCGAGATTTCAGCGTTTCGCAAGCATCTTTCACCGCTTGTCCGTTTAAGTCTGCACCGCTAGAAGCAGCAGTTGCAGAGGTATTCGGTACTTTTTCCGTACTCGTAGGCATGATCCGCAGGCGTTCGATCTTTACCCCTAGCGTTTGGGCGGCGACTTGCAACATTTTGGTATGCAACCCCTGTCCCATTTCCGTACCGCCGTGATTCAGTTGAATGCTACCGTCGGTGTAGATGAGGACTAATGCGCCTGCTTGGTTGTATTGAGTTTTATTAAATGAAATCCCGAATTTAACCGGAGTAATTGCCAAACCGCGTTTTTTGTAAGTGCTAGCTTGGTTGTACTGCGCGATCGCCTCTCTACGTGCGGTAAAATTCGAGCTATCTTTTACCTGTTGCCAAACTTTAGTAATGCGGTTATCAAAAATTTCTTGGTCGTAATGAGTCGTATTCGTTTCTCCTTCCCCGTGGTAAAAGTTGCGTTCTCGCACCACTTCTGGCGGTAAACCCAAATACCGTGCTACTCGATCCATAATATCTTCAATAACTACCATGCCTTGAGGACCGCCAAAACCTCGAAATGCTGTATTCGAGACTTTGTTAGTTTTGGCAATTTGTCCTCTGACTTCTAAATGGGGAATGTAATAAGCATTATCTACATGTAACATTGCCCGCAAAAGTACGGGAGGAGATAAATCCAAACTCCAGCCACCATCGGCATATAAATCTACATCCAAAGCAACGATTTTGCCATCATTAGTAAAACCGACTTTATATTGTCCTAAAAAGCCGTGACGCTTGCCCGTCAAAATCATATCGTGGTGACGTTTTAATTTTACCCGCACCGGACGACCTGTTTTACATGCTGCGATCGCGGCTACACCTGCAAAAGGATTTGCTTGCGATTCTTTTCCGCCAAATCCGCCACCCATTCTGATACAAGTGACGACAACTTGATTCTTATTAATTCCCAACACGCGGGAAACGACAATTTGTGTTTCTGTGGGATGCTGGGTAGAAGCATAGACTTGGTAATTACCTTCTCCGTCTGGTATGACCCAACTCGCATGGGTTTCCAGGTAGAAATGATCCTGACCGTTCATTGCCATTTCACCTTCAACATAGCAATCTACCTGCTGTAAAGCTGTTGTTGGATCGCCTCGTTTAATCACTCTCGGTTTAAGATGAAAGCTACCTGCTGCGATCGCGTCTTTTATCGTCAGAATTGGTTCTAGTGGTTCGTATTCGACGACAACTTTTTCTGCACCCAGTCTTGCAACTTCATCGGTTTCCCCTGCTACCCAAACTACTGCTTGTCCGTAGTAACTAATTTCCTTGTCGGGAAGCAGGATTTCATCGTAGACAATCGTTCCAGTATCGTTTACGCCTGGTACGTCTGCGGCGGTGATGACTGTGACGACACCATCAATTTCATATGCGCCAGCAGGATCGATTTTTGTAATTCGCGCTTTTGCGTGGGGAGAGAGTACGGGGTAGAGGGAAAGCATCCCTGCTGGTAAGCGTTGGTCGTCAGTATAAATTGCTTTACCGCTGACGTGTCCGGCGGCGCTTTCGTGGCTTCTTGTTTTCCCTACTGTCATCTCGTCCCCCTCAAGGTTATGTGATTTTGGTCGCGCAAAGACGCAGAGGCGCAAAGATAAGGAAGTCAAAAGCTAAAAGTTAAAAGTCAAAATCACTAACAACTACCAACTACCAACTACCCATTACCCATTTCCACAAAAAACTTCTCAAACAAATTCGCAACTAGCATCTTGCGATACTCGGCGCTACCTCGCAAGTCGGTAAGTGGTGTGAAGGCTTGTTTCAATTCTTGCTTGGCTTGTTTTACTGTTTCAGCATTCCAGGGTTTGCCAATTAGCTTCGATTCTACTGCTACTGCCCTGGCTGGTGTTGCGGCAACTCCGCCATATGCGAGTCTGGCGTGTTCGATTCGATCGCGATCGCCTAAATCGATCGTAAATGCGGCTGCGACAATACTAATATCGTCCGTGCCGCGTTTGCCTACTTTATAAGATTGACTCAAGCGGCGAGTCGCGCCAGGTGTAATGTTTTTGGGAATTTGAACGGAGACGATGACTTCTCCTGGCTGCAAATCTGTTTTTCTATATCCTTTGAAGAAATCTGCCAAGGAAAGAATTCTTTTACCCCCAATTCCAGCTATACGCAGTTGGGCATCTAAAGCGAGTAATACTGGAGGCAAGTCGCCAATTGGTGAAGCTGTACCGATATTACCGCCTAATGTGGCTCGATTTCTGATTTGACGCGCCGCAAACCAGTGCAGCATCTCATCCATTGCTGGAAAGACACCGCGTAGGTTTTCTTCAATATGACTTAGTGGTACTGCTGCCCCAATTTCCACCAATTCTGGTATATTTGTCAGCGTTTTCAACTCTGCTACCGCTTCTAAGGAAATCAGCACCGGAAAGCTTTTGCTATGATGGCTCATTTCCAGTCCTAAGTCTGTTGCCCCTGCGACTAAGCTAGCGCCAGGATGCTGTTGCAGTAATTCTAAAACTGTCTGTAGTTGCGTCGGGCGATAAAACTTTTGGTTTTCACAACTGTAGCTAATTTGACTGACTTCAGTTGTTGCTTGTGCTACCTTCTGGCTGAAACAATCGCTTGGCGGCTGCATTTGCATCACTTGTTGGGCAGCACGGCGAATTGGCAAATATCCCGTACAACGGCACAAGTTTCCTTCTATTGCCATATCGTCTACTTGGCGATCGTAGTAGGCAGCGAACATACTCATAATAAAGCCAGGGGTACAGTAGCCACACTGGGAACCACCTGTTTCTACCATTGCGGCTTGAACTGGGTGTAACTGTCCGTTAGCAACCCCTTCTACAGTAATAATTTCTCTTCCCGCTACTGCACCCAAGGGTATGAGGCAGCTATTCACTGCTTGATAGTGGGGTTTTCCATCCGCGCCTTCACCTACAATGGCAACAGTACATGCTCCACAGTCGCCATCCCCACAGCCTTCTTTCGTCCCGATGCGTCCGCTTTGCCGCAAGTACTCTAACAGCGTTATCGTAGGTGAGACATCTTTTAGGCGGACTGTTTCGCCATTGATGGTTAAAATTAAGCGTTCTGGTGATAATTGCTGCACTTTCTAAATCCATATAGTTAAAAAGTGACTTCGCGATCGATCTTAGACGAGTCAGCCACTGGGCTGCATAAAAGTGCTTGACCAATGCGATCGCGCCATCCAATTAAATTTATTTAAGTATACTGTATACAATAAAAATGCCAGAATAAAAGTATTCTGAAATACTGAAATGAGGAAATTGTGGCGATCGCGACCTCTAGTACTTTGCTGAGAGGCGCTTAATCCTACTTCACTATTGTTAAAAATTTTTAGAAAATGCCGCAGCGATCGCAAATTGCAGTAAATTCGTTTTTGGTTGTAGTCTTATATTCATAAGGAATCTAGCAATATGTTTTCAGCATCGTTTTTACCATCAATCCTAGTTCCGCTGACGGTTCTAGTATTTCCTTCCGTAGCAATGGCTTTGTTGTTTCTCTACATCGAGCGTGAAGACCCCTCAGGGATCTAGAGAGTTCGGGACTATGGCAGAAGGCAGTTATGCTGAGGGCAGAAGGAAAATACCTTTCATGTAAAGAAGACAAGCTGCTTTCATGTCCTCATCTTTCCACGCTATAACTCTGTTAACTCAGCCCTGTTTCCTAATCCCTAATTAAAAACCGCTTACCTAAACTGGATAAGCGGTTTTTTTAGCATTATTGTCGATAACGATATACTCGATCCCAAGAACTTCAGCTAGCTAGTACAGCATTGCAGAATTAGGGCGATCGTTCAAGGTCTGTCAAAAGTCTCCAATAGGAACGTCATAATTTTTGACTTTTGGCTTTTGCCTTTTGACTTTTGCAAAAGTTCTTACAACGAGGAACCTAAATGAGTGTAAGAACCGTAAAAGAATGTTCCAACAACAACAATCACGCCCAAACCAGCAATAGTTGCTACAACCCAAAGGGGTATTCTTCCACTTCCAGACACAGCTTTTTCTCCTACCTAAATTACACGGTTAGATAAATTAAAGACAACAGCCTTGAATCTAGTTAGTTGAAGAAATAACTAGAAAACAAAATGCCCAGCACGAATATTAGCAGCAAACCCAAGTATAGGGAAGTCCGGTTTAATTCTACAGGCTGGTTATTAGGGTTTTTCGATCTCTCTAATGGCATAAACTTCTCCTATCGCTGAATAAACTGCATAGAAGCGATCGCACCTAAGAAAAATACTGTCGGTACAGCTAAGGTGTGAACGGCTAGCCAGCGGACGGTAAAAATTGGATATTGAATTGGTTGATTGACTTGATTGGTATTCATTTCAAACTACTTTCCTATAAATTCCTCGATCTGTTTTCTGCTTTCAAAGCGATCGCTCACGATTGGCAACTCTTGCCGTTCTTGGGGATAGTATTCGTTTGGTCGGGGTGTTCCAAATACATCATAGGCAAGACCAGTACTAACAAATAACCAGCCAGCGATAAACAAAGCTGGAATCGTAATACTGTGAATCACCCAGTAACGCACGCTGGTAATAATATCCGAAAACGGACGCTCGCCTGTCGTTCCTGACATTTACCTTCCTCCATTAAGAACCATTACTTTCTTACTCATTATCATACGAAACCTTGACCAGTAGTTAGCGATTAGTCGGGAGTCAAGAATGGCTGCGAACATTTGATAATTGGTTGACAGTAGACAGCTATCAGTAGCTAGGCGCTAGTGGCTAGAGTTTCTTCCTTGTCTCCCTTGTCTCTCTTGTCTCCCTTGTCTCTTTCTTCCCGACTCCCCAAATTCATTAAGCTGATTCTGCTTGACCTTGATAACGCAGCAAAATTCCGCGCTGACCGATAATAAATCCTTTCTCTGGAGAGAGAAAGACGATCTTGTAAAGATTCGAGGGGACTGATTCTACGCCTCGGTCTTTTTGCCAAGTTTTTCCGCCATCTGGACTGCAAAGTAGATTACCGCTACCACCAGTCACCCAAATTTCTTCAGGTGTCCGGTAAGCCAAATCTAACAATCCCCAACTAGTAGATAACTCTGGATTTTGTACTTCTTCCCATTCTTCTGTATTATCTGCCTTAGTAAATTGCACCTGACCGCCTCGTGCCAGCATCCATACACGCCCGTCTTTACCAAATCCCATATTTTGCAGGCGACGGGAACTATTCCGGTTATGACCTTGCCATGCCGTTTGACCTGGTTCCCAGGTTGAATAGAAATTCCCCTTAGCAGAAACAGCAATGTACTTACCATCTTCAGAACGCGCCACGTTTCGCAGCACGCCTACGGCTTCCTGTACCATTGCTTTCCAGTTTTTACCACCGTCAGTAGTGCGGTAAATTGCGCCTACATCTGTAGTCATCTCCGCTGACTGTTGCCCCAGCGCCACGATTGTGTTTGGGTTGCCTGGTAGCTTTTCACTTAAGAGAATCCGCGACCAAGTTTCGCCACCATCATTTGTATGTAGCAGTAAAGATGGTTCGCCAACAATCCATCCTTCTTGACCGGAAAAACTCACGGAAGACAGAATAAAGTTTTTGTCACCTAAATCCAAACTCTTCTGCTGCCAGGTTTTGCCACCATCCTTAGTTTCAAATAAAGCAGATTTATTCCCCACTAACCAGCCATGTTGGGTATCGTCCGTAAAGCCAACATCTTGCAAGTTAACATCCGTTGGTAAAGTAACTACCTCCCAAGGATTGTAACTAGTAGAGGGAACGCTACTACAGCCGACGCACAGCAAGACGACTGCTACGAGGACAACAATCTTTTGCCAAAATTTTAACGGTGAAAACATGCTGATTTTACGTGCTCTACTTAAACAAATTGAATGTATTGTAAGAATATTTCAGTATGCCGATAGGTCGAATGAAAGCCTATCTACTTGTCAGCATACAGATATATGGTTAGGCGATCGCCGTCTGCACCAAGCTTGCCTGACAGCAGGTTCACTGTAACCCATATAGGCTGAGAAAAAACAAGACGGCTAATGCTAAAGCACCAAAGATCAAAATGTTCTTCTGACCTGGAGTGAGCTGATTTACGCCAAGCCCGTAGCCGAGATTTTCCTTAAAGCCAGAGGCTTGTCCCACTGGACCAATGTTGGCAAATGCGTTTTTACGCGCTCCACAAACTGGACATCGCCAAGTAGAAGATAGTTCTGCAAATGGTATGCCAGGGGCAATATCGTGCTTATCATCGCCGCGATCGGGTTCGTACACATAGCCGCAAGCCCGACATTCATATCGGTCTAGCGCTTGGGTATCAATAGCTGGTTCGCTCATAGTAAGGCAAATGAGAAAGTAGAGGCGCAAAACTTAAAATCATGTTAAAAATTATGACGCGAAATGACTTCTTCTACAAGGGGTAAGGGAGCAGTTATCAGTGACCAGTGACCAGTGACCAGTGACTGATTAACATGCACCACTCTCTCTTAACAAATTCCGAATTTTCCTCACTCCTCGCTCCTCGCTCCTCATCCCTAACTCATGCATAGATTTTCTCAATCAGAAGCAGAACTGAATCGAATGATGCCAAGGGTTAGGTTTTGCTAGTGCGTGAAACCCAAATATATATAATATGTAAAGACAGATAACAAAATTATTGACTCTAGCAACGGTAATTATCCATCGTGTTTGTTCTTAGCGGCTACGAGTATTTACTAGGCTTCCTCTTAATCTGTAGTTTAGTTCCAGCGCTTGCCCTTTCTGCATCTAAGCTCCTCCGACCGAGCGGACGCAGCCCAGAACGCCGGACGACATACGAATCAGGCATGGAACCCATAGGCGGAGCCTGGATTCAGTTCAATATCCGCTACTATATGTTTGCACTGGTCTTCGTGGTCTTTGATGTAGAAACAGTATTTCTCTATCCTTGGGCAGTTGCATTCCACAGCCTCGGTCTGTTGGCTTTTATTGAAGCCCTCATTTTCATTGCAATCTTAGTTGTTGCCCTTGTATATGCATGGCGTAAAGGAGCTTTGGAATGGTCTTAAATATCGATCCAGCCGGACAAAAAGAACGCATCATTAACCCAATCGAGCGCCCTTCAGTTACTCAAGAACTATCTGAAAACGTCATTCTCACCACGGTTGACGATCTCTATAACTGGTCTAGACTCTCTAGTTTGTGGCCTCTATTGTTTGGTACGGCGTGCTGCTTTATCGAATTTGCTGCTTTAATTGGCTCGCGATTTGACTTCGATCGCTTCGGACTCATCCCCCGTTCTAGCCCCCGTCAAGCTGACTTAATCATCACAGCTGGCACGATCACGATGAAGATGGCTCCGCAGTTGGTGCGGCTCTACGAACAAATGCCAAACCCCAAGTACGTCATTGCTATGGGAGCTTGCACTATCACTGGTGGTATGTTCAGCGTGGATTCGCCAACCGCCGTGCGGGGTGTCGATAAATTGATTCCCGTCGATGTTTACTTACCTGGTTGCCCTCCTCGTCCCGAAGCTATCATCGATGCCATCATCAAGTTACGCAAGAAAATTGCGAACGAGTCGATGCAGGAGCGGACTCCAATCAAGCAAACTCACCGCTACTACAGCACGACCCATAGCATGAAGGTTGTACCACCTATCAGCGATGGTAAATATCTACAGGTTGCTACACGGCAAGCGCCACCGAAGGAGCTGACAGAGGCAATTGGTATGCCCATACCACCAGCCCTGCAATCTGTTGCCAAAAAAGAGGAAGTGAACCGTGGCTGAAGAAGAAACAAAAGAAGAGACTAAACCCGTACCTGCCGAAGAAACAAAAATTGTCGAAGCGGGAAAGACTTCCAAGTGGTTGAAGGAAAACGGCTTCGATCACGAAGTTATGGAGCCAGACCACTTGGGAGTGGAGATTATTAAAGTCGATCGCAATTTTCTCTTGCCGATCGCCACAGCACTATATGCTTACGGTTTTAACTATCTCCAGTGTCAGTGCGGCTACGATTCTGGTCCAGGACAAGATTTAGTCAGCATGTATCATTTAATCAAGCTGAGCGATAATGCTGACAGACCAGAGGAAGTGCGGATTAAAGTTTTTCTGCCTAGAGAAGACCCCCGCATACCTTCGGTTTACTGGATTTGGAAAGCCGTAGACTGGCAAGAACGAGAATCGTACGATATGTTTGGCATCGTCTATGAAGGACATCCAAATTTGAAACGGCTGCTCATGCCTGAAGATTGGGTTGGTTTTCCCTTACGTAAAGATTACGTCTCCCCCGACTTCTACGAATTGCAGGATGCTTTTTAACAGTGACCAGTGACCAGTGACCAGTGACCAGAATGAACATCGACCGCTGATTTAGTTTTTGTAGAGACGTTACGTGTAACGTCTCTACAAATTTTTGACATAAATGCGATCGCAGCGTGCTGTTTCTACCCCTGTTGCAGGTTGATAGCCGCTGCTTTCGTATAATTTAATCGCTTCTACAAGAACGCTGGCAGTTTCAATCCAAATTTGCTGAAATCCCTTCGCTGCGATCGCTTTTTCTAACTCTTGTAATAAAAATCTCCCCAAACCCAACTTTCTAGCTTGGGATAGAAGATACATTTTTCTAATTTCTACAGCTGTCTCGCCACGATGGAAAGGATAGTAACCAGCCGTTCCCACTACTTGACCCTGGGATTCTACTACCCAAAACTCTCCACCGGTGGCTAAATAATAATTTTCGACCTCCAACACATCTCGGTCAGCACCTAGAGGTTCCCAATCCAAACTATATTCTGCCAACACAGAACCAATAACCGCTGCCACCAGATTGCGATCGCTTTGGCTCCAATCTCGAATGAGAAAATCTTTGTAAATAGCTTGCATAACTGGTAATGGGTAATGGGAAAGTCAAAATTCAAAAGTCGAAAGTCAAAACACTACTCACTACTCGCTACTTACTCGTGACCAATGACCAATGACCAACTAACTATGAATCCTCGGTTGAGGATGTAATGTTGATAATAACTGACTTTCTACCACTGCTAATTCTTCTAGCCTTTGGGTAAACGCAGCGCGATCGAAATAAGTATCAGCTAAAACCCAATAAGTTCCAAAGTGCCTCGCTTCCGAAGCCATCAAACCGCGATAAAATTTAGCTAGCTCTGGTTCTGGGCAATGCGTGGCTAAAAGTCCTAACCGTTCGTGACTGCGAGCTTCAATCAAACCAGAGACGAGCAAAGAATCCAACATCCGTTCTGGCTCTTTGGCACGAATTTGCGCCTTTAACCCCGCGCCGTAAGGAGGTGGTGCTAAGGGTGCTAGAGGAATTCCTCGCCGTTCCAACCATTGGTTCACCTGCTCGAAGTGTTCCAGTTCTTCCCGAGCGATCGCTGTTAGCGATCGGACTAATTTTTGGCTCGAAGGGTAACGAAATATTAAATTTAGAGCTACCCCAGCTGCTTTGCGTTCGCATTGGGAATGATCCAATAAGATGGTATCCAAGTTAGCGATTGCTTGTTCTACCCACTCCTCGGTGGTTGGGACGACTAGAGCGTTAATTTTGGCAACTGTTAAATCGGCTACATTCATACTTACTCAATTTCACTAGAGCTGATTTTTTTGGCTTAAGCCATAATTAAAATGAAAGATTAATATCTTCCAAACATTCTTCATCCATTCTTTAACCAATATCTCCTTGAGTACAGATAGGCTGGAATCAACAAGCGGTATTATTGTTAACCCAAAACTTCTATGAGCGCAGCGCACCAACGTCGCATTATTATCGGTGATGTGCACGGTCACTATGACGGACTGATGATTTTGCTTGAGGCGATCGCCCCTGGCGCAGCCGATGAAGTTTATTTCTTGGGAGACTTAATCGATCGCGGACCGCAAAGTGCACAAGTCGTTGATTTTGTCAAGCAAAGTCCTTACTATTGCTTGCTTGGCAATCACGAACAAATGCTGCTAGATGTGTTAACTAAACGCGCTTCCAATCAAATTCGCCAAGCTTGGCTTTATAGCGGCGGATATGAGACTTTAAGCAGTTACAAAACAGCCACTATTCCTCGCGATCATATCGAATGGCTGCAAACCTTGCCTACTCACCTCGACTTAGGCGATATTTGGTTAGCTCATGCTGGACTCGATCCCAGGCTTCCCTTGGAAGAGCAGTCAGTCGAGCAATTTTGTTGGGTGCGGCAGGAATTCCACAGCATGAAGCAGCCCTTCTTTGAAAACAAACTCATTATTGTCGGTCATACAATCACGTTTACCCTACCAGGAGTACGCCCTGGAGAACTTGCCCAAGGACAAGGTTGGTTGGATATCGATACTGGTGCTTATCATCCCAGAAGCGGTTGGCTCACAGCAGTTGATATCAATAATCAGATTGTTTATCAAGTCGATGTCTACGATAAGCTAGTTCGGACATTGCCTCTGTCAGAAGCCGCGATTCGCATTAATCCTGCCCAGGTGTTAGCGCGATTGTAGAGACACTCTACCGAACGTCTCTACAAATAAAAATTAACGTAAAAGCGGGCGAATTCTAGCTCTGTAAGCGGCGCTATCTAACCCATCGCCCTCATCTGCTGCTTGAGAGTCGATCGCTTCTCTTAATCTGGCAATACGGCTCTGAGTGGCTGGATGAGTACTCAAAACAGCAGGTGTGGAACCACCTTTCTTTAATAATTTCTCCATAAACGAAACCATTGCTTCTCGATCGTAGCCAGCTTGTCCTAACATTTCTAACCCTGTCGTATCTGCTTCGTACTCATCTTTACGACTGTTAGGACGGCGTAAAGCCAGATCGACACCAATCGCCACAGCTCGGTTACGGTTTAAGCCAGCCGCAGTTGCCAGTCCTCCCGCGATCGCCGTGCTACGCATTTGCTTAATTAAGTGACGATTAGTAATGTGACCGATTTCGTGACCTAGTACGCTAGCTAATTCTGCTTCGTTATCGGCAGTACGCAGCAATTCAGTAGTGACATAGACAAAACCCCCAGCCGTAGCAAAGGCATTGACGCTGTTATTGTCTACAATTTGAAACTGGTAAGGAAGATTAGGGCGATCGCTTTCAGCCGCTACCCGTTCTCCTACCCGTTCAACATAACGATTGACGCTCGGATTGCGATAGAGGCGGAATTCTTTCCCAACCATCTGTTGGTTAATTTGCTTGCCTAACTCGACTTCCTCTTCCTCAGAAACATCAGACAGTTGGATGATTTGCGCTCCCTGTTGAATGAGATCGAACCAGGAAATGGCTTTTGCCAACCCAGCCGAACCAATCAGTAAGCCGATGACTACTGATAGTGATATGAGCGGATAAAGCCAGCGACGCTGGATGCGACGAGAGAACGAAAAGAATAGGTTGAACATCGCCGGGAATTGTTGTTTGAAAGACTGAAAAATTTTTAAACTTGCTGTAGTGATAGACGGGCAAAAAAGCTTTTGGTTGCCATATAGGGGAATGAGAAAGGCGATAAGGGGGACAAGGGGGACAAGGGGGACAAGGGGGACAAGGGGGATAAGGGGAAGAAATATAGTCTCCCCGATTCTTGTCTATTCAAATCGTAAAATATCTCTCATCGCAGTAGAATCGTGCTACCCTTTCATTGACTAGCGACCAGCAACCAGTTAATTTTGACTTTTGACTTTTGACTTTTGACTTGTTTCCCTTGTTCCCTCGTCTCTTCCCTTAAGTATGAAAATTTTAGATTCCCAAGGGCGTTTATTTGGTAAAGTCAGTCTCCTCGACATCGGAGCAGCCTTAGTCATCTTCTTGGTAGTGGTGGGGATCTTTTTCTTCCCTGGCACTTCTGGAGCGCAAATTGGCGTGACTACCAAACCTGTAGAAATTGACGTGATCGTGCGGGGTTTGAGCGTGCGCGATCCGCAACAGCTATTTGAGCAGGGACTAAAGCCAGGTGGAAAAACCAACATCATTATCCGCAATCAGCCTTACGGTCAGGTAGGCGTGAAAGCTGTTAAACAACTACCGAGAACCACCCTCGTACCTCAACCTGATGGCTCCGTGAAAGTTTTGCCCGATCCACGCGAAAATCAATACATTATGGATATGGTCGTCACTTTAGAAGGCAACGCTCAATTAACCAAAAATGGTCCAGTTATTGGTAACAGCAAACTTAAAATTGGCATTCCTGCTCAGCTAGAAGGCTTTAACTATGATTTTACTGGTGGTGTCATCGCTCTAAGATTTCCAGAAAAAGGATGAATGAGAATTCGGAATACCCCTGCGGGGAAGCAAGCTACGGAATTCGGAATTCGGAATTGAGAGTGGAGACGCAAGAATTTGCCTCCGTAAAGAGTTTATACAACAGCAGCTACAGAGCTAGTTAAGGAAGGTAAAAATTGCCGAATCAGTCCGATTGTCACGGCTGGAAGTTCTAGCTGTGGTGTCAAGCCGACTTCTGGTAATTTTTGAAAAATCTTAATGGCTTGAGGATTGATCTGGGCAAATCGCTGTCCGATTTCTGGGGAAGTGAATTCAGATTTTTGTCCCCAAATGATAGCTGTAGGAACGGTCAGTTGGGGAATATAGAGAGATAAGTCGAAGCACAAGTCGCCACGGACAAAAGATAAGGCGGCGTACTCAGCGTTTGGTTGAGTCGCAGATTCGAGGTAAGCAGCAACTATTTCTTCATAAATACGGTTGGGTTGGGCAAACTGCCGCTGTTCTAAGAAACTACGAATCCCGTTACTCGTAGCAACCCCCGTGCTGTAGAGCAAGCGATCGAGAATGGGAACGCTGACGATTTGAGCAAAGAAACTACGGGAATAGTTTTCGCCAAAATCAGATAGTCCGGCAGGTGTAGTCAAGATTAAAGATTGAAATAATTCTGGACGAGCGATCGCTACCCTAACAACCATCGCTGCTGTCAGAGAGGAAGCAATAACTGTTACCGCACCCTGACAAGTCTGTTCTAAAAATTCCGCGATCGTTGTTAAATAATCTTCAACGCGATAGTTCCGTGCTGGATGCTCCGATCGCCCCCAGCCAATTAAATCGGGCGCGATAATGCGATACTCCGCAGCAAAAGCTGGATAAACCTTCGACCATTCGTAAGCTGAAGATCCGCCACCAAAACCATGTAAAAAGACTAAAGTTGGTTTCTCAGCATTATCAGCTCCATCTTTCAGCCAAGGCTCTCCAGCATCAGTATAGTAAACCATTCTGCCTAATGAGGTCATCACAGAACGCTGTTCAAATCCAGGTGGTAAAAACATAATTTGTTAATTGGTCATTGGTCATTTGCTAATAGCTAGCCACCAGCCACTAGTCACTAGTCACTGATAACTGGTCACTGATTCACGGGTTCTGCTTTTTCTACTGATTTATCGGTGACTCCCAAAGTCAGTTTTAAGGGCGTGCGCGTGGGGTAAGCTTTGACCACTTGGCGATAGACTTGATAATTCGTCGGTAAAGTGACTTGGCGATCGCCTTGGGGATAACTAAACTGATACTCCACAGATTTGATTAACTCTGGAGTACTCGCCCGTTCGCCCGATTTCTTTCTTTGTTCTACCTCGTCTACTGTAGGGCGTGGTGGTAGAGCCGCCCACCACAATCCTCGATCGTCGGGACCAGTCACCGCACCCATTGGTTTAATTCCATTACGATTGATTAAGGACGTGGAAGCAAAAGTTTCAAATCGAGGTGATTTGTTATTAAGGTCGATGGCGTATTTGACTTGCCAAGTGTAAATTGTTTTTGCAGTGGCTTCGTATTGGTCAATTGTTAGATTAGAACAACCACTTAGGGCGATCGCGATCGCACCCCCCACTACCATCAGTCCATACCAAGAATTGCTCATCAGTTGTCAGTTATCAGTTATCAGTTATCAGCGAGTCGGGAAATTTTAACTTTTAACTTTTGACTTTTAACTTTCCCTACTCCCTACTCTCTACTCCCTCATTAATGCAGCTAGCTCCCTTCTTACCCCTAATGTATCGAATTCTCAAGCCGTCGTTTCCTAGTTGCTTGTGGTCTGGACACGATCGCGCCCGCTCGATCGCTTTGACTTTCGATGACGGTCCCCATCCTTCCCATACGCCTAAGTTACTAGAAGTTTTAGACCGCTATGCCATCCCTGCTAGTTTCTTTTGGCTGGGTGCTTGCGTTCGACGCTCTCCCGAGCTTGCCAAAGCAATTTATCAACGAGGACATTGGATCGGTAATCACGGCTACGACCATCGCTCTTTTCCCATGCTGACACCTACCGAATTGCAACACAGCTTGGTAGCTACCCAAGAGGCGATCGCGACTGCTTGTGACTTGCCTACTGCTCGCGTGCGTGATGTCCGTCCGCCAAATGGTTTATTTACACCTCAAACCTTAAATTTGTTACATCAATGGGACTACAGACCCGTAATGTGGAGTGTGGTTCCTGAAGATTGGGTTTGTCCTGGGGTAGCTGTTGTCGTTCAACGGGTCATGCAGCAGGTACAAAACGGTTCGCTGATCGTACTGCACGACGGTGCTTGTGGTGGTACAGATGTTGCCGATGTTGCTGCTCTCTTAATTCCTCAATTGTTAAGCTTGGGTTACGAATTTGTCACGATCGATACCTTGTGGCAACAATCTCTATCCCTTACGAATCAAGGTTTTTTCTCTTCTTTGACTAGTGGCGATCGCTCTTTTTGACACAAATTTAGTGAATTTCTCGTGAGGGGAGCTGTCATCTGCCTTCAGTATTAATTACAATGACAGAGAAAAGTTTATTAGTTTGTCAAGAACACGTAGGTTGAAATATCCGTACAACCTCAGTTAACTTGTGATTATGATTGACGATCGAATCAGTTGCATCTCAATCAAAATTAGAACATTTGCACTAAGTGGTAAGTTTGATGTTTTGGAAAATGCCAAAACCTATCTCCGCACCAGTGCAGAGTTACTGGTACTACTATTGTCAATCGCGCTTAGGGGACACATGAACGACTAAACAAGGCTGAATAGGTGGTCTAGACTATTTTTCCTCGCAAAACACGCAATGGTAAAAAACGCTCTGCTCCTGTTGTCTTACACTACTAAGCATTACACTTCACCATCAATTTGCACTCTGCAACCTGGGTAGATCTACGCGATTTTTCTCCAGATTGCGGAAGACAAATTTAAGATGTAATTCGTAGGTGTAAATACAAATTGGGAAACAATTGAACTTGTCTTGACCTTCTGACTTCAAAATTAGAACACTAAATCTGCCCAAATTTTGTGAAACAGGCTACAATCGGAACGGTCTTCATTACCTAAGAGATAAATAGCTATTGGTGCATCTATCCAAGGCTATGTCTATTAAATTGAGCAGAGCTTATTTTAGACCAATCGGTTAATCTCAAAGTATGTTTTCAGGCAAGAATCCTACCACCATATCGTTCGGATCTGCCCATGAATCTTCCCGACAGAGAATCTCTTTGCAGCCAGTCGCTAGCTGATGCAATGAGAGCAATTTTTAAGTGACTAAATGTTTGTTGAATCAAGGAGCATGAGGAACGCGGCATGAACCAGGCTAACAACGTACTACTCGAAAATATTCAACAGTCTGAACCCCAAATGGCTCGCCAGTCTGATTTCGAGCGCGATTTTGACTTTTCATTAGAAGAAGCAGAAGAGTTACAAAGCTTAGAAGTAGATGATAGTGACGGATTTTTAGAAGTTCAGCCTGACGAGGATGACGCTAAGCCTGGGAAAGGTGGAAAAACCCGTCGGCGGGCGCAAACCAAGAAAAAACAATATACCGAAGACTCGATTCGCCTTTACTTACAAGAAATCGGTAGAATTCGTCTCCTACGAGCAGACGAAGAGATTGAATTAGCGCGAAAAATTGCCGATTTACTAGAGCTAGAGAGAATTCGAGAAAAGCTATCCGATCGCTTAGATCGCGAACCGCAAGACAGTGAATGGGCGGAAGCAGTTAAGCAGAATTTGCCCGCATTTCGCTATCGCTTGCATGTCGGACGACGGGCTAAGGACAAGATGGTGCAGTCAAACCTGCGCCTAGTGGTTTCGATCGCTAAAAAATATATGAATCGCGGGCTGTCGTTCCAAGACTTGATTCAGGAAGGTTCTTTAGGTTTGATTCGGGCGGCTGAGAAGTTCGACCACGAAAAAGGCTATAAGTTTTCTACCTACGCTACATGGTGGATTCGCCAAGCAATTACTCGCGCTATTGCCGATCAATCTCGTACTATTCGCCTACCAGTCCACCTCTACGAAACTATTTCTCGCATTAAGAAAACCACTAAATTGCTATCGCAAGAAATGGGTCGCAAGCCAACCGAAGAGGAAATTGCTACCCGCATGGAAATGACAATCGAAAAGCTGCGGTTTATTGCTAAATCAGCCCAGCTACCAATTTCATTAGAAACGCCCATCGGTAAGGAAGAAGATTCCCGACTGGGCGATTTTATTGAGTCGGATGGAGAAACGCCAGAAGATCAGGTTTCTAAGAATTTATTGCGCGAAGACTTAGAAAAAGTTTTGGATAGTCTCAGCCCACGGGAAAGAGACGTGTTGCGTTTGCGCTATGGCTTAGATGACGGTCGAATGAAAACGCTAGAAGAGATAGGTCAGATCTTCAACGTGACTCGCGAAAGAATCCGTCAAATCGAAGCAAAAGCTTTACGTAAACTTCGCCATCCCAACCGTAATAGCGTGCTGAAAGAATATATTAGATGAAGTCGGAAGTCAGAAGTCAGAAGTCGGAATTAAAGATTTTTAGATGTATCTAGACTAACTTCTGGTTTTGAAGAGAAAAATGCATGATTGGTGTGAAGATAGTTGTGGATTATCTTCACACAAAAAAAGACTTGGGAATGCCTGTTTCCAAGTCTTTTTGTTGCTCTAAAGTCGATATCACCGATTTACAGGATTCCCCAGAAGTGAAGGAAACCTTGACCTGAGAACAGTTCGATCGCAACAGCTGCTAGAAAACCGATCATTGCCAAACGACCGTTCCAAATTTCAGCTTGTGGTGTGAAGCCCCAACGCCATGCGTTGCGATCGTCAATGATTGGTGTGGTAACTTTAGTTGTGTCTTGCATGATTGATGCTCCTAAATTGGTACTTCAGTCAGAAAACTGTAACTCTTTATTTAGTTATGTAAACTAATATAACAATTAGTTGATGGAGATGCAACAGCTTAAATGAAATTTACTGGCAAAAAGTCGGACTGAAGCAAAGAAGATCGAACCAAAATCAAAAAAATCAGCTAGCGTACATTCAAATTAGCTAGCGCACATTCAAATTACAGTATATGAGCGGGCAAGATGCCCACTCCACACAGGCAAGATGCCCACTCTACAAAAGCTAGAACATTCGCTAACCAAAAACGAGTGGTTGCCTAGCCTCACACTATCGGTAAAGAAATAAGGCGATGAAAAAGCCTACCATTGCCAAGCGACCATTCCAGAGTTCTGCTTGAGGGGTGAAACCCCAGCGCCACGCATTGCGATCTTCCATCACTGTAGTGGCAAGTTTTGTAGTATCTTGCATACTTCTATCTCCAGTTAGCCCTGACTCATTAAGAATTACAACAGAATATGTAAATTAATGTAAAAAATCAAGATTCTGCTGCGCTCTATCTTAAGGAGGAGATAGGTAGTTGTCAGTTATCAGTGATTAGTGGCTAGTGGCTAGTGACTAGCAAAAAGTCAAGCCACTGGTTCCACCAGCCACTAGCCACTCACTACTCCCAATTAACTGCTAAATTAGTTGCTGGATCGAAAAAGTGAATTTTTTCTGGGTGAAGCGATAGCCATAATTGTTCGCCAATGTTCACCGTCTGCTCTGGTGGAATACGTACTTGTAACGGAGTAGGAGTAGCATTAGCCGCAGCCGTAGTGGTGACAAAGAGGTAGGTTTCGTTACCCAAAGCTTCCACTAGCTCGACTTGTACCGGAAGATTATGAGGTGCGGCGCTACTCAAATTTAGGTGTTCTGGTCGAATGCCCAAAATTAAATCTCGTCCATCGTACTTCTGTAAAGCAGATGCCCAAACTTCAGGGAGATTGAGACGAAATAGGGGATGAACGATCGCCGAAGCTTGAAACTGAACTGAGAGAAAGTTCATGGGTGGCGAACCGATGAATTCAGCCACAAACTTAGTCGCGGGGTGATTGTAAAGCTCTAGCGGACGAGCGACTTGCTCGATTTGTCCTTGGTGCATCACAGCAATGCGATCGCCCATTGTCATTGCTTCTGTTTGATCGTGGGTGACGTAGATTGTTGTCGTTCCCAACTGGCGTTGCAGTTTGACAATTTGAGCGCGGGTTTCTGCTCGTAATTTTGCATCTAGATTGGACAGGGGTTCGTCCATCAAAAAGACTTGGGGGTTGCGGGCGATCGCTCTACCGAGAGCTACCCTTTGCTTTTGCCCCCCGATAGCTGTTTTGGCAAGCGCTGCAAAAACGATTCGATTTGTAACAATGCCGCAACACTTCTAACTCGCTGGTCGATCGCCCGTTCTCTTGCTGTCATGTAACGCAGTCCTTTCGGCAATCGACTGGTCATCCCCACCAAGAAATTTTGGATCTGAAGCGGAACTCTTGTCTCCCCTGCTCCCTCGGCTCCCCCAGTTTTGGTACGTCGCAGTCCAAAAGCAATATTGTCATACACCGACATATGGGGATAGAGAGCGTAATTTTGAAACACCATCGCGATGTCTCGTGCTTTAGGCGGGAGTTGGTTGACCAAACGATCGCCAACCCAAATGTTGCCTGAACTTAATTCTTCTAACCCTGCGATCGAGCGCAACAGCGTACTTTTCCCGCAGCCTGAAGGTCCAACCAGCACCATAAACTCGCCATCCTCAATAGTGAGGTTAATCGAGCGCAAGACATCGACATTTTCTGCTTGCTTTGGTACTTTCTCCACCTGCGACTTAGATGGAACTTCCATTGCAGGTGTAACCTCAACCGGAGCGAGTAGATCTGCTGTCATTGGGACTACAGCGCGATCGCCAGGACGAGCGGGAAAGCTTTTGTAAACGTTTTCTAGTGTGACTGCTGCCATTGATGAGGAAGTCGAGAGTCGGGAGTCGGGAGTCGGAAGTGGTGGAGGACAAGCAAAATTCTGATTCCACTAGCCACCAGCCACTAGTCACTGATAACTGATAACTGATTAAGCATCGCCAAATACTGTAAAGTGCCAGGGTTTTTTGACTGCGCCGCTGAGGTCGAACATAACGTGTTTGGCAATTGTATATTCATCAAAAGCATATCGTGAGAGATCTTTGCCGAAGCCGGACTCTTTAAAGCCACCGTGGGGCATTTCGGAAGCCAGGGGCAAATGGTCGTTAATCCATACCGTGCCAAATTGTAGCGCACTCGCAACGCGCCATGCTTTAGCAGAGTCTTTCGTCCACACAGAGGCAGCCAAACCGTATTTCACGTCATTTGCAACTGCGATCGCCTCTGCCTCAGAATCAAACGAGTTGACTACCAGGACGGGACCGAATACCTCTTCTTGCATAATTTCACTTTGAGTGGCAGCCTGACAAAATATTGTTGGTTGGTAGAAAAAACCCTTGCCTTCGGGTATTCCGCCTGGTAAGTGCGCGGTAATTCCATCTGCCTTGGCTCTTTCTACAAATCCATGCACCCGTTGGCGTTGGTCAGATGAGATTAATGGACCCATATCTGTTGTTTCTGCTTGTGGCGTTCCCAAGCGGATCTGTTGCGACAGTTCGGTAAAAGCCGATAAGAAATCTTGATAGCGGGAGCGTTCTACTAAAATTCGCGTGGCTGCCGTACAATCTTGTCCTGTATTGATGTAAGCGCCAACGACTGCACCTCTAGCTGCTGCTTCGATATCTGCATCAGCAAACACGACAAAGGGAGCTTTTCCGCCTAATTCTAAATGCACTCGCGTCACTTTTTGGGCTGCTAGTTCCATAATCCGCTTACCCGTGCGGGTAGAACCAGTAAACGATACCATTCGCACGTCGGCATGATTGACCAGAGGTTCCCCTACCCCTGGACCTTTACCTGTCACGACATTAATAACGCCTGGTGGAAAGCCGACTTCTAAAGCTGTTTGAGCCAGCATTATAGTTGTTAGAGGAGTTTGGGGTGCGGGTTTAATCACAACGGTATTACCCGCTGCAACTGCTGGGGCAATTTTCCATGCTGCCATCATGATTGGATAATTCCAGGGGGCAATAGAGGCAACTACGCCAATTGGTTCGCGACGGATAGCAGAAGTGTAGCCAGGAACGAACTCTCCAGATGCAATTCCCTCTACGACTCTGGCTTGTGCGGCAAAGTAGCGAATATTATCGATCGCAAAGGGAATATCGCCGTTGGCTGCTAGTTTTATTGGTTTACCGACATTGAGGCTTTCAGTTTGTGCTATTATTTCTGCTTTTGCTTCTAAAGCATTGGCAAGTTTATACAGCAATGCACTCCGTTCGCTTGGAGAGAGACTAGACCATGAAGGAAAAGCTTGTTTTGCAGCCTCTACAGCTTTATTCACATCAGCATAGTCTGCTTGCGGGACTTCCGCGATCGCTTCTTCCGTGGCAGGATCGATGACCGTTTCCCAGTTAGCACTCACCGCTGCCACTGCTTCCCCGCCGATAATCATCTTATGTTGTTCCATAATCCCCTCAGTTATTCAGTTATTGGTGACTAGTGACTAGTGGCTCGAATCTTTGTCTAGTCACTAGCCACCAGCCGCTAGCCACTTCCGACTCCTCACTCCTCACTCCTCACCCCTAACCACTGGCTCAACAGTACCAAACCGACTGAAAATAAAAGAATTAGTGTTACTGTAGCGTTAATTTCTGGGGTCATACCAAAACGCAGTCGCGCCCATATTTCCATTGGTAGTGTATTATCCTGCCCCGTGAGGAAGATTGTCACGACGATCTCATCAAAACTTAGGGTAAAGGCAAGTAAGGTAGCTGAAATCAGAGCCGAACGTAACCCAGGAAATACCACTTTCCAAAACGCTTCCCAAGGGGGGGAACCTAAATCGGCGGCGGCTTCTTCCAAACTGCGGGGTAGGCGAGCAATTCGGGCGGCGACAGTGTTAAATACAACTGGAAAGCCAAACGTGGCATGACCGATGATGACAGTCATTAATCCCAAGGGTAGATCTATTGTTGAAAAGAAGCTGAGCATGGCTACCCCCGTGACAATTCCAGGCAGAACAATCGGTAAGATGACTGCGGCGCGAAAGAAGTTTTTGCCAAAGAATTGATATCGCTGGATGGCTAAAGCTGCCAAAGTTCCTAAAGTTGCAGCAATAGTACAAGATGCGATCGCCACTTTTAAACTATTAAATAATCCTACTTGCAGTTGTTCGTCCTGCAAAGCCTTGGCATACCAATCTAGCGTCCAACCGTGAATTGGTAGAGATAGCACTCTCCCCTGACTGAAGCTAAAGATAGCGATCGTCAGGATGGGCAAATACATGAATAAATAGATTATCAGCGTAACTGTGCCGAAAATCAATTTAGGGAGTCGTAGGGGCAGGTTCACACAGAATCTCTATTGAGTACGAAGTTTTTTTGCGCCCGTACGGGAGTCGGGAGTCGAGAGGGTTCAATTCCGAATTCCGAATTCCCTTTTGTCTCCTAATAATTTCATAAGTTTTCTAAAGCACCTTTGCGGGAGATAATGGCTATCAGTCCAAATATTAGCAACAATACTACCATTGCTAAAGCAGAACCAAGAGGCCAGTTATCAGCAACACCAAATTGATTGGCGACAATATTACCAATCAAAATATCTCCTGCCCCACCCACTAAGGAAGGGGTAATATAATCTCCCATTGTCAAACTGAATACTGATAGCGAACCCGCCAAAAATCCTGGTAAGACTAGAGGAAAAGTAACTTTACGAAAAGTGTATAAAGGATGTCCTCCTAAATCTGCCGATGCTTCCAGTAAGTTATTCGGCAATCTTTCAAAGGCAGTTACCAAAGGTAAGATCGTAAATGGTAGCCATACGTAGCAGAGAGTGACAACCATTGAGAATTGGTTGTAGAGAAATAGAGAAGAAGGCTGGGACAGTATACCTAGAGATATTAGTAAGCTATTGAGTACGCCGTTGTAGCCTAAAATAATTCGCCACGCAAAGACGCGCACGAGATAACTAGACCACAGCGGCAAGAGAATTAAGATTGTTAGTAATTGTTTATATTTTCCTGCATACTTAGTCAGAAAGTAGGCAACTGGAAAAGCTAATAAAGTATCAATTATAGTGACAGCGATCGCAATGTATAGAGTACGAATAACTGTATTGCGGTAGCCAGAATTAGTTACGATTTGGGCAAAATTTTCCCAGGTGAATCGAGGAATAACCTCCACATATTGGTGCTGCATGAAAGCATAACTGAGGAGTATGGCTAGGGGAATGAAATAAAACCCCAACATCCATAAGCAAGGAGGCAAAAAATTGACCCAAAAATTTGCTGGTTTAATAGCAGGTTTTGATTGGACTGTTATGGTTGAGTCCATTGAGAAAGTCAAAAGTTAAAAGTCAAAAGTCAAAACTTGAGAAAGTCAAAAGTTAAAAGTCAAAAGTCAAAACTGAGGAGTCAGAAAACAGAAGATAGGAGACAGAGGTTAACATTACGATCGATCGCTGGTCACTGGTCACTGGTCACTGGTCACTGTTGCTCCGCCACCAACAATTGTAACGACTTCTAGGCGATCGCCTGCTTGCAGTTGCGTATTCTCCCAAAATTGACGGTGCAAAATTTCGCCGTTGTATTCTACTGCGACCAAGCGCGGGTTAAAACCGAGTTGTTCTAGCGCCTCTGGAAGTCGAGCAGTATTAGCACAATTACGAGTTTCTCCATTCACTTGTAAGCTAATTTGTTCGGTCATAAATCTCGATTAACTCCTATTTATGGAGTCTTTATTTATGGAGTTGTACGTGGTTGTACGCGGGCGAGCTGTGCTAAAAAATACTGCGTTACTAGAGTGGGTTGCTCGGCTCGCACGATCGCTCTTACGACTGCAACTCTCTGCGCACCTGCGTTTAGCACTTCATTCACATTGTTAACGTCTATGCCACCGATCGCAAACCAGGGAATGGAAACATTTTTAGCCACATGGCGAATATATTCTAATCCTACTGGTGCTTTACCTGCTTTTGTCGGCGTTTCGTAGACCGGACCTACACCAATATAATCGGCTCCTTCCTGAATTGCCCGTTGCATTTCTTCTGGATTTGTGGTAGAGCGTCCGATAATTTTCTGGGGTCCAAGGAGTTGACGGGCGATCGCAATGGGCATATCCTGTTGTCCTAGATGCACTCCATCGGCATCTACTGCCAAAGCAAGATCGATGCGATCGTTGACTAAAAAAATTGCCCCGTATTGGTGACAGAGTTGACGTAATTGTCGAGCAGTCTCCAGGCGATCGAGATCTGCGGTATCCTTATCGCGGTACTGTACGAGGCTCAGCCCTCCTTGCAGTGCTGCTTCTACTACATGAAACAGCCCCTCTGTCGGAGAAGTCACTAAATATAAGTACGATTGCGCTAGTCGTTGGTGTCGTTGATAACCTAGTAAGTGACTTTCTAGGATATAAACTCGATAACGCATCTGTTTAAAGGCAGCTCCCATTTTCGGATTGTAGAGCTTGCTATATTCTTCTACTACTCGCAAAGCTTCTTCTACTCGGCAGAAATTGGCTTGCAGCAAAGTTCCCAAGCCAGATCGTTGCTCCTCTTGGGGATGAGTCAGTTCTGTCCCAGGATCGCCAGGAGTATCTCGTGCCAAACGTAAATCTAGGGTATGCCAGCTGGCTAGCTCTTGGCGTAACTGCTTGCATTCATCGCTGAATTGGCTGCTATTCAATCCAAATCGACACCATTCTTCTACAATCCGCAAGCCTTCACGGGCGCGGTCTAAATTTGCATCCAAAATTCGGCAGACAGCTGGCTGCACTTGTCCTCTCCCGTTTCGTAGCTACTTGACTGAGAACAGACCATTTGATGTTCTAATCGTAACAGTCCCTGCTCAGTTTACGACAGTCGGGAGTCGGGAATTGGGAGTCGGGGGAGAAGGGGGACAAGGGGGACAAGGGGGACAAGGGGGAACTCGGGGACCCCACGACCGAAGGGAGTGGGGATTAGGGGGCGAAGGGGGACAAGGGGGACAAGGGGGACAAGGGGGACAAGGGGGACAAGGGGGACAAGGGAGCAATTACCAATTACCAATTACCAATTACCAACTACCAATTACCAATTACCTCTTGACTTTTAGACTCTTTAGCTATATAAGGAGGCAGAACAAGTCAAAGTAGAAAAAAGCTAAACTTTATTGCCATTTAAAATTTGGCAGTAAAATTCTGTGTCTGTGTGAGAAGGAGTGCCGTGAGTATGAAAAGTTTCCGTAGCGATCGCCATCCCTATTTATCCTTCCAGACGATGGCGCAAAAAACTTGCATTCACGGTTTATTCTCAAGTGCCACTAGAATTAGTCTAACTATATTTTTCTGGCTGTGTTTCAGTCATGTAGGTGTTGCTATCCCACCACTGCAACTGACGCAAACCCCAACTAGCGAATCTCAAACTGCGAAGAAAGTTATATTTGTCAATCCTACAGCTGGTGAGAATGGCAATGGCAGTGAAAGCAGTCCTTTTAAAACGATTGCTCAAGCCCTTCAACAAGCTGAATCCAATGTCATCATTAAACTAGCGGCAGGAACTTATAGCAGAGAATCTGGTGAGACATTTCCGCTCAGACTGAAACCAGGAGTTACTCTTCAAGGCGACTCTAGCAGCCAGGGTAGCAATATTGTTATCAAAGGTGGGGGAATGTACATGAGTCCTACCTTTGCCCGTCAAGATGTAGCAATTTTAGGGGCGGATGAAGCCGGATTGACAGGAATAACAGTCACGAATCCCAACCCACGCGGTTATGGATTATGGATTGAGTCATGCAGTCCGGCGATCGCGGATAATACTTTTACTGGTAGCAGCCACGATGGAATTTCCATCACGGGTGATAGTGCGCCAATCATCCGTAACAACCGCTTTACTCAAAATGGCGCGAATGGAATTACAGTTTACGGAATTTCCAAACCAGAGATCCGCGCTAATGTCTTTGAGCAAACCGGTTATGGCATTAATGTTGCTCAACGAGCTGCACCGTTAATTGTAGAGAATCAAATTCTAAATAATCGGGCTGGTGTCGTGTCTCAAGCTTTCACAAAACCAGTCCTTCGCAATAACATTATCGAGGGTAATAAAGAAGATGGTGTCGTGGCGATCGCCAACAGTCAACCCAATTTAGGCACGCCAACCGAACCAGGTAACAATCAATTTCGCCAAAATGGTCGTTATGACATCAATAGCAGCGCAGCCAAGCGAGTTACAATCTCTGCGGTAGGCAATCAAGTTACCGCAGATCGTTCAATTGGTAATATCGATTTTGTAGGAACGAGTAATGTTGCCTCAAATGCGGGAGTCGAGAATCGTAGAGGCGGGTTTAGCGAAAGTGCCACCGATGAAGCGATAAATCTTGGTTCAAAACCCGCCCGTACAGGAGTCGTAGGGGCGGGTTTACCAGAAGATCCTGTGCGCAAACCTACAATTCCATCAAACTCGCCCGCACGAGAATCTTTGATGCCGAATTCCGAAGTCAAGCAGGCGGATGACGAGGTTTCCTCGTCATTAAAGCCGCGTCGAATTCCGAATTCTCCTCCAGTTTCTCAACCAGCATTAGAAGTCGTAGAAATTCCCGTACCGCCTCCAGAGTCGGAATCAGCGCCAGTTCAAAAGAAACCTGCTCAAAAGCCCAAGAAGCCTTCAGCATCTAAGCCTAGCAAACCTGCATCACAAAACCAATCTCCAAAAGTTGCGACATCAACGACAAAACCTAAGCCCGAAGTAGCAAAAGCTCCTGCAACTAAACCCAAGCCCGAAGCAACGAAAGCCCCTGCTACAAATGAGAAGCAACCGCTTGCTGCCAACCCTCAAACTGAAGTGGAAATTCCTGTCAGCCGATCGCAGCCACCAGCAAAAGGCGATACGATAACTCAAGGCTTACCAACTTTAAAACCAGCTGCCGTCAATCCTAACGAATTGTTACCCGTTCCCGATGGTGACATACCTTCTGGTAGCGATCGCCCTGCCCGAATTGCTGCGGTATCATCGCGTAACTCTTCTCAAGTGGGAAGTTTGCGCTATCGAGTCTTGGTAGAAGCAGAAAACGCACCTACACAAGAAAAAGTGCGATCGCTCGTTCCTGGTTCGTTTCGGGTTATTGCTAAGGGTAAAACAATTATGCAAGCGGGCGCATTTAGCGATCGCTCTAAGGCTGATGAAGTCGCGCAGTTACTCACTAGCAACGGGTTAAAAGCTAAAGTTGAACAGATGAATTAGTCCTTCACGGTCAGATTTTAACCATGTACCTATCTCTAACAAAAACTATTACATAGCTTCAATCTCCTTTGTTATCCAATTAATAATTTCTAAAAATAAATGCAAAGCTTTCTCATCCTTTAGTTGGGAAATTGGGAAGCTAGGATATTTATTATTAACAGCATTGATGGGAATAGCGATACCAGGGATCTCATTCAAACGCTGGATTAATTCTAGACACTTGGTGTTATCTTGTTTGGATATTATTTGGTTTAATTCTGGAAAACAAATCTGAACTGTTGCGGTTGGATTATTGATTGATGTTATAGCCCATACTGCCATTAGCTTGACTTCTTTTACATTAGACTGTTGAGTCAGATAAAAACCTCCAAGTTTGCCTTGGCTCCAGCGAATTTGTAAATGTTGATGATTCTCGATCCAATCATATAGTTTTCTTGCAACCCAGACTTCGTCAGTATTTTGTTTAGCTTCTAACTTTTCAAAAAATAAAGATGCATTCCATTGTATGTCTTCTCGCAAAGCACGATACAGTTTTTTATCCCTTGCTGCTGTTGTCTGACCGATAACTCTAGGAATGAGAACTTTTAAATTTTGCCCTTCAAATTTCTTAATTTCAACTCCTATAACCTCTGCTGGGTTCATCTGCCTATTTAAAAATTCTATAATTTGCTGAAGTTCAGATGGAATTTTATCAGCTACAAATACTAAACGAATTTTACCTGTCTGCAAATTATCTTTAACGCTTTGCCAAAAATTAGAGATTTGAATATCATCTTCAATAAGATCGAATAATGTTGGACGATCGGGTACAAGGAAATGCGATAACAATGTGTTAGGTTCTAAACCTCTAATCTGACAATTTGCTTCAAACTGAGTAATAATTTTTTCAATTGACCAATAAACTACAGCATGAGATGCATAATCTAACATTTGACCGACAACCTCTCGCCGAATTCGGGTATCACAGCTACGCTTGACTTCCACAATTGTAGGAATTCCGTCTTGGTCGAGAAATAAATGATCGACAAACCAGCGTCCATATCCATCTTCTTCTGAAGGAACTTCCATTTCTGGTTTTATTAATAACCAGCGTCGCGGTGTGGTGCTGTCTATTCGATCCCCAGCTAGAAGGCTGGGATAATCCACTAACAATTTTTGTAACCGTTCAAGGGGTTGACAAATTGTAATTGAGAAACCAGCAGGTTGCTGCTAAGGTGACAAGATGAGTCAAAACGTTCCCAACCGACTGGATGAAATCAGCGAAGCGGACTGGGCGCAGACGCCGGAAAGTGTCAAGCGGCTAGTGCGGAGATTGTTGGGAGGCATCGAGCAACTAGAGCGACAATACGAAGAACTGAAAGCAGAAAACGCACTGTTGCGAGAGCAGGTGAAGCAGAATAGCCAGAACTCATCGAAGCCGCCATCGCAGGATGTGAGCAAAGGATTCAAGGCAAAAGAGAAAAAGCCCAAAGGGAAGCGAGGGGCACAATTTGGGCATGAGGGACACGACCCTAAGCTGTATCCAGTAGAGCAATGTCAACTGCTTGAGGACTATTACCCAGAACGGTGCATTGAATGCGGTGCGGCATTGCAAGGCAGTGACCCCGAGCCCTATCGGGTACAGCTCGTGGAGATTCCTCCGGTGATGCCAATTGTGCATGAGCATCGATTTCATGCCTTAACGTGTGAGTGCTGTGGTACGGCAACGCGAGCGTGGGATGAGGCGATCCTGAATGGGAGTCGGTATGGGGAGCGAGTTGTTGCCCATGTGGGCGTGTTAAGTGGGCAGTATCGACAATCGCATCGGATGGTGCAGGAACTCTTGCGGGAGTTGTTCGGGATTGAGCTATCCGTGGGGAGTATCAATCAACTGCGGCAAGAAAGTAGCGCATCAGTGGCAGCAGCAGTCTCGCAGGCACACGCGTATGTGCAGGCGTGGGCGCAGGTGAACATAGATGAAACCAGCTTTGACCAAGGCAACACGGACGGCAAGAATCCCAAGGGTAGTAAAGGCTGGTTGTGGGTGATGGTGACACCATTGGTGAGCTATTTTGCGGTTTGTCTGAGTCGCTGTGGAGCAGTGTGTCAACAGTTGTTGGGAGACACCTTCACAGGCATTATTGGCAGTGACCGCTTTAGTGCTTACACCAAATTGGAACTACAAAGACGGCAACTGTGCTGGGCACATCTCAAACGAGATTTTACTCGCATTGCTGAACGAACTGGAGTTTCTGGGGAGTTGGGCAATGCCTTATTAGAACAGCAGCGGTTGTTGTTTGAACTTTGGTATCGAGTCCGAGATGGCACACTCAGTCGCCGTGAATTTGTCTCGGTTGTCACTCCCATTCGGCAACGCGTGCATACCTTACTGGTTGAAGGGGCAAGCTATGCAATTGCCAAAGATGAAAAAACCCCGTTGGCAAAGACAGTACGCACCTGCCAGCAACTGTTGAAAGTCGAATCGGCACTGTGGACGTTTGTCACAGCGGAGGGTGTTGAACCGACCAATAATGCGGCAGAACGGGCACTGCGTCCGGCAGTTTTGTGGCGCAAAAATAGCTTTGGTTCTCAAAGTGAGGCGGGTAGTTTGTTTGTTTCCAGAATACTGACAGTTGTGACCACTTTGCGCGCTCAAAACCGTCCGGTTTTAGATTATCTGGTCGAGGCGTGTCGTGCTGCTCGGCAGGGTCGATCTACCCCATCCCTGCTACCTGTTGATGCTGCTACCCCGTGAACAATTACCAATTTTTGTAGTAAAGCTTCTGAGTTATAGGCTTGTTCCGTCATTTCTACTAATCGCTCGTCATCCTGAATTAAATAAATGCCACCAGTCATAGAAAATCTCTTGTGTTGACATATATATAATTCCCACTCTCATAAAGCGAAATATAAATATTAACAACGTGCAATTCCCTCCTGACGGGCGGCGCGTTGCACAGCCGCAGCTACAGTAGGAACAACTCTAGCGTCAAATATAGAGGGAATAATATGTTCGCGGTTGAGTTCTGTGGGTGCTACTAAAGAAGCGATCGCCTGTGCTGCTTCTAAACACATCATGGTAGTTATTGTCGTGGCACGACAGTCTAAAGCGCCGCGAAATACCCCAGGAAATGCCAGAATACTATCGATCTGATTTGAGTAGTCGCTGCGCCCCGTTGCTATGACTGCAACATCATTATTTACTAGTTCTGGCTGTATTTCAGGGATTGGATTTGCCATCGCCATCACAATTGGATTTTTTGCCATCGATCGCACCATATCTCGCGTTAATATACCTGGGGCGCTAACACCAATAAATATGTCAGTACCGACTAAAGCACCTGCCAAAGTTCCCATTTGACTGACGGCAAATTCTTGCTTTTGGGCAGGTAAATCTTGACGCTGCGTGGAGAGAATACCTTTAGAGTCGCACATTAAAATATGGGCAGCACCAGCTTTTTTCAACAGCCGCGCGATCGCAACTCCCGCCGCCCCCGCACCGTTAATAACGATCCTCACTTCCGTTATTGACTTATTAACTAACTTCAAAGCATTAGTCAGCGCCGCCAGCGTCGCGATCGCTGTCCCCTGCTGGTTGCCGTGAAACACGGGAATATCTAATTCTTGCCGCAGCCGTCGTTCGATCTCAAAGCAATGCGGGGCAGCAATATCTTCCAAGTCTATGCCACCAAATACGGGGACAATTTTTTTCACAGTAGCGATAATTGCTTGTGTATCCTGAGTCGCTAAACAAATTGGAAAAGCATTAATCCCAGCAAATTCTTTAAAGATCGTGGCTTTGCCTTCCATGACAGGTAATGCCCCCGCCGCCCCCAGATTTCCCAATTCTAAAACTGCACTCCCATCAGTGACGATCGCCACGGTATTCTGTTTAATTGTCAGACTGTACACCTGTTCTGGATCGCGGGCGATCGCCAAGCAAACTCGCCCCACTCCTGGCGTGTATGCCATTGCCAAATCATCTTGACTTTTAAGCGGGATTCTGCTATTGACGGAGATTTTGCCACCCCGATGCAAATTAAAAGTGCGATCGTAGACATTAATCACTTCAATTTCTGGTAATGCCCGTACTGCCTGCACGATCGCCTCAGCCTGTGCCGTGCTAGAAGCATCTACACTCAGATCGCGAATTGCCTGCGATCGCGTGCGTTCCACCAGATCGATTTGACCGAGAGTTCCACCACAAGAGGCGATCGCTTGAGTCACGCTAGCCAACATCCCAACGCGATTGGGAATCTGCAAGCGCAGCGTCAAACTAAAACTAGGATTTGGAGTCGAGTCAATCATAGAGAGGGGGACAAGGGGGACAAGGGGGATAAGGAGGACAAGGGGGACAAGGGGGACAAGGGGGACAAGGGGGACAAGGGAGACAGGGGGACAAGGGGGACAAGGGGGACAAGGGGGAACTCGGGGACCCCACGACCGAAGGGAGTGGGGATTAGGGGGCGAAGGGGGACAAGGGGGACAAGGGGGACAAGGGGGACAAGGGGGACAAGGGGGACAAGGGGGACAAATACAATTACCCATTACCCATTACCCATTACCCATTACCCATTACCAACTACCAACTACGCTGATAACTGCAATCGGGAACCAAGAAATATAACTTCAGTCATAGCTAACCAGTTATTGTACTTATAACTTGCATTTAGCCTGCGTTTGCCAATGCCTAAACGGAATCTCCAACAGCCAAAGCCAGAGAATTTGTGGATAGAGGGACTGAAAACTGTAGGTCTGAGCTTGTTTTTAGCATTTGGAATTCGTGCTGGTGTCGCCCAGTCTTTTTTTATTCCTTCTGGTTCAATGGAACCGACCCTAGAAGTTGACGATCGCTTGATGGTAGACAAACTCAGCTACCGCTTTCAAGCACCCCAAAGAGGCGACATTGTAGTATTTCAACCACCTCCCGCTGCAATCTCTGCGTGTGGATTGCCATCTAACTCGCAAGACTCGTTTATTAAGCGAATTGTGGGACTTCCTGGGGAACGAGTCGCAGTAAAAGCGGGACAAGTGTATATCAACGATCGCCCTCTAGCAGAAAACTATATTGCTAGCAAACCAGATTACGAGCAATCGGTTCGAGTTATCCCACCGAATTTTTACTTGGTACTGGGAGATAATCGTAACAATAGCTGTGACGGACACGAATGGGGCTTCGTAAAGCGCGATCGCATTATCGGTAAGGCGATCGTCCGTTTCTATCCCTTCGATCGCATTGGTCTTTTTAGTCGCAATCGCTCTTGATTAGTGGGTGATGAGGCGGGAGTTGGCAGGGGCGCACAGCTGTGCGCCCCTACCGACAACTGAATTAGTAGACAGCAATGCTTGTGTCCTAACTTAATAGCTCAAATGCATCTATCGCAAGGTAAGTTGTATGTATACAGGACTGCAAACGAACTTTACCAGCGATTGAGTTTGTCGCACGAGTTATGTCGCACAACCGCCCCTCCAACTATTATTTCAACTTAACCGAGCGAGAACGCTCCAATTTAAAACGCACAGTTGATTATTCCAGCGTGCAGTCATTGCCAGAAATTTGGGCGATCGCTGTCAAAAAATTCGGCGATACCGTGGCGCTGCACGATCCCCACCTCAAACCAGAGACAACTTTCACCTACAATCAGTTGTACCAGCACATTCAAATCTTTGCCGCAGGATTGCAAGCGCTGGGGGTAGCAGCAGGCGATCGGGTGGGACTCATAGCTGATAACAGTCCGCGTTGGATGATTGCAGATCAAGGAATATTAACCGCTGGGGGAGTGGATGTCGTGCGTAGCTCCCAAGCGGAAAAACAAGAATTACTATACATCTTGGAACATAGCGGTAGTACAACCCTGGTAATAGAAGACCGCAAGACTTTAAGTAAAGTGCGCGAAGGCTTGGACGGACTACCAATTCAGTTGGTGGTGTTGCTGTCAGATGAAATTCTAGATGAAAGCGACTCGCTCAAAATTATGAATTTCTCTCAACTGATGGCGGTGGGAGAAAACCAACCACTCCAACCAGTAGCACAGAATCGGGATACCCTTGCCACCCTGATGTACACTTCTGGGACGACGGGTAAACCCAAGGGTGTCATGCTGTCTCACGGAAATTTACTGCATCAAGTTACGTCATTTGGCGCAGTCGTACAACCAGAAATTGGCGATCGCATTCTCAGTATCTTACCTGTCTGGCACTGTTACGAGCGGAGTGTCGAATATTTCCTCCTTTCTCAAGGTTGTACCCAGATATACACGAATATTCGTCACGTCAAAGCAGACTTAAAAGCATTCAAACCTCGCCTCATGGTAGGCGTTCCTCGGTTGTGGGAATCGATTTACGAAGGGGTGCAAAAACAGTTCCGCGACCAACCCGTTAAAAAACAACGTCTGATCTATTCCCTGTTGAATATCAGCCAACGTTACATAAAAGCACGGCGAATTGTTCGAGGATTAGCATTAGATAACCTCTATCCTTCTCCATTGCAACGCCTGCAAGCTGGGATTCAAACCGCAGTTTTAGCACCGATTCACAATCTTGCAGATCGTCTGGTCTACAAACAGGTACGAGAAGCAACGGGAGGACGAATTAGGCAGGTGATTAGCGGTGGTGGTTCCCTTGCCATGCACCTCGAAAACTTTTTTGAAATTGTTGGTGTCGAAATTTTAGTAGGATATGGTTTAACCGAAACCTCTCCCGTGACCCACGTTCGTCGTCCTTGGCGCAATCTACGCGGTTCCTCTGGGTTGCCAATGGCAGGCACGGAAGCCAAAATCGTCGATCCTGAAACTCGCCAAACCTTACCACCGATGCAGCGCGGCTTGGTCTTGATCCGAGGACCCCAGGTGATGCAGGGTTACTACAAAAACCCAGAGGCGACAGCCAAAGCGATCGATCCTGAAGGTTGGTTCGATACTGGCGATTTAGGTCTAGTTACACCGAAAAACGACATCGTGCTGACAGGTAGGGCAAAAGATACGATTGTCTTGTCTAACGGTGAAAATATCGAACCGCAGCCAATCGAAGATGCGTGTCTGCGCAGTCCTTACATCGACCAAATTATGCTAGTCGGACAAGACCAGCGATCGCTCGGAGCCTTAATCGTCCCTAACTTAGAAGCATTGCAGCAGTGGGCAGTCTCTCAGAATTTGCAATTGGCTTTACCAGAGGTAAGACAAGGGGGACAAGGAGAACAAGGGGGAACTCCCGACTCCCGTACGGGCGGGTTTGGAAACCCACCCCTACCGACAATCGATCTCAACCACCCAGCCATCCAAAACTTATTCCGCCAAGAGTTAACGCGGGAAGTTCAAGACCGTCCAGGGTATCGTCCCGACGATCGCATCAGTACATATCGGCTGATTTTAGAGCCATTTTCAATTGAGAATGGAATGTTAACCCAAACCTTAAAAATTCGCCGACCCGTTGTCATGGAGCGCTATCACGATATGATTGACGGGATGTTTAGGTAATCTTAGGATTACCGCAAACTATGTAACAAATACCAATCATCAACTATGGATGCCGCAAACCCTCAACAGATGTTGTTAAAGCGCCCGATCAACGTCAAAGCAGTTGTGACTCCCCGCTGGAAAGATGAAGTCCAGCAGCAGCTACAAGCACAAATTAACGCCGTTGACCAGCAATTGCAACAATTAGAAAAACAAGGACAACGGGCGATCGCCGAGATCCAAAAACAAAGCATACAGCCTCCAGGTCCAGAAACTCGCCAGCAGATCGAAAGCATTCAACTGCAAGTCAACGAGAAGAAAAGCGAACTGTTGGAGCAAAAAAACCAGAGTTTGCAGAACCTTCAGCAGGTGCAACTGCTCGAAATGAATCAAGAAGTCAGCCAATTTCAATTAGAAGGGATCTTCAGCGTCCAGCCAGGGGACAACTTGATCGCCAAACTTCAAGTTGAAATTCTGTTGCGCGACGGAATTGTAGAAGAAATTCGCGGTGAAATTTAAGCATGGGTAATGGGTAATGGGTAATGGAAAATGTGGATCGTGAATGGTGAATGGTTAATAGTTGATGAAAATTAACTACCAACCACCAACTACCAATTACCAATTACCAACTACCAATTACCATCTCACTAAAGGTAAAATAACCTTCTAGTTTATTTCTAAAAACTAATCGATCGCGCTCTGTTGGGAAACCACTCCATGACTCTACACGAAGTTTTCATGCCCGCTCTCAGTTCTACAATGACCGAAGGCAAAATTGTCTCTTGGGTCAAATCGCCTGGTGACAAGGTAGAAAAAGGCGAAACAGTCCTAGTAGTTGAGTCCGATAAGGCAGACATGGATGTGGAATCCTTTTACGAAGGATATTTTGCCACCATCCTCGTCCCCGCTGGAGAAGCTGCCCCTGTAGGAGCTACAATCGCCTTAATTGCCGAGACAGAAGCAGAAATTGCGATCGCGCAACAACAAGCGCAGTCGGGAAATCAAACAACTTCAGCACCTGCTGCTACAACTTCCCCAGGGCAGACAGCAGATGTAAAAAATACAGCCCCTACTCCAACTCCAGTCAGTGCAGTTGCAACTGACTCTCAAGCTGAGTCTCAAAATGGTGCAAGTCGTAGTGATGGGCGGGTTATCGCTTCACCCCGCGCTCGCAAGTTAGCGAAGGATTTAAAAGTCGATCTAAATACTCTTAAAGGTAGCGGTCCTCACGGTCGGATTGTAGCGGAGGATGTGGAAGCTTTTGCTGGCAAGACTACAGCCCCATCGGTTCCAGCAAAACCTCAAGTAACGACTCCTAGTGCAGCCCCAGCACCTCAACCAGTTGCTACCCCTACCCCTGTAAGTACCGTTGCTGGCTCCGTGCAGCCCCTCACCACATTACAAAACGCTGTGGTACGGAATATGGTTGCTAGCCTGCAAGCACCTGATTTTCGGGTGGGTTATACCATCACTACCGATGCACTAGATAAGCTGTACAAGCAAATTAAGTCCAAGGGCGTAACAATGACAGCTTTACTAGCTAAAGCTGTAGCGGTGACACTACAAAAGCATCCATTAGTGAATGCTAGTTACTCAGAACAGGGAATTGTCTATCACCCTAACATTAATATTGCTGTGGCTGTAGCAATGGATGACGGTGGCTTAATTACGCCAGTGCTGCAAAACGCCGACAAATTAGATATCTATTCACTTTCTCGCAATTGGAAGTCTTTAGTAGACCGTGCCAGAGCCAAGCAGTTACAACCAGAGGAATATAACAGCGGCACGTTTACGCTGTCAAATTTAGGGATGTTTGGCGTAGACCGTTTCGATGCTATTTTACCCCCAGGACAAGGAGCAATTTTAGCGATCGGTGCGTCGCGTCCCCAGGTTGTAGCTACAGCTGATGGAATGTTGGGCGTGCGCCAGCAAATGCAGGTCAATATGACCAGCGACCACCGGATTATTTACGGCGCTCATGCAGCAGCGTTCTTGCAAGATTTGGCAAAGTTAATTGAAACGAACGCTCAGTCTTTGACAATGTAGTCTATCTCGCACTCTTGCGACTGTAAGTCGCGACTACACAAACTAAGTCTGCCTGCGCAGACTGATGCGATCGCAATTCTCGATTGCGTGCGTGACAGTAGTAGGGGCGCACAGCTGTGCGCCCCTACTTATTATGTGTTGTACCCAATTGAAAACCTCTATAAAATGGCAGTTTTAACCCGCGCAGGCGGGTTTTGTCTGTGTAGCAGCGAATTCTATTCGCCCAAATTCTTAACATTATCTACCGATCGCCAACCACTCCAAAGTAGAGACAATCGGGCATTCATTATTCAAAATAGTGAAAGTGAACCAAGAAGTAGGGAACAAAATCAAGTCACAAGTCGCAATTAATTCCGAATTCCGAATTTTCTCTCCACGCACCACGCACCACTCATATGTTAGATCTGATTAGCTCGGGGTTGGTTGGTTTTTGGCTAGGTGTGGCAGGGATACACCCTGAAGCATCAGCAGCATGGGAATTATTGGCGCTACAAACTGCTCCGGCACTAGTGCTTAACTCAGTACCAGATAGCGTGGCGGCGACAACCTTGCAGCAGTATTTACAAGGGTTGAAAACCAAAGGAATAACCAGCCCCGAGCAGGGAATTTGGATACAGTCGGGACCGTTACTACTGAGCGAAAATAACGGTCGAGTTCCCTTACCGGCTGCCTCGTTGACGAAAATAGCTACATCCCTAGCTGCGTTAAAAACTTGGGGAGCAAACCACCGCTTCCAAACGTTGATTAGTGCCACAGGACCGATTAAAAAAGGAGTTCTAGAAGGAGATTTAATCGTTACAGGCGGAGGAGATCCGCTGTTTGTTTGGGAGGAAGCGATCGCCCTGGGTAATAGTCTGAATCGATTGGGAATTTCTCGCGTTACGGGCAATTTGGTAGTGACTGGTAATTTTGCCATGAACTATCAATCCGATCCCCTCAAGGCTGGAGAACTGCTCAAACAAGGACTGGATGCCTCTATCTGGAAAGCTGCTGCTAAAATGCAATACTCTACCTTACCTCCAGGTACGCCAAAACCGCGTGTCTCGATCGCCGGAACCGTACAAGTTGCTGCGATCGCCAATCCCAAGCAAATCTTATTACTACGTCATCATTCTTTATCTTTGGCACAAATTCTGAAGGAAATGAATGTTTACAGTAATAACGAAATGGCACAGATGTTAGGGCAAATGTTAGGTGGAGCGCCAAGCGTGCGCCAAATAGCGGCAACAACCACGGGAGTGCCAGACTCAGAAATTTTGTTGGGTAATACTTCTGGACTAGGGATGGAAAATCAAATTTCTCCCAGGGCAGCTTGTGCGATGTTTATGGCAGTACAACGAGAATTACTTCCCTATAAACTGAGCGTTGCTGACTTATTCCCCGTATCGGGACGCGATCGCCGAGGTACGCTAGAACTACGCCACGTCCCTGCGGGTGCTGTCGTCAAAACCGGAACCTTGAACGAAGTCAGCGCCTTAGCAGGAGTTTTACCCACCCGCGATCGCGGTTTGGTTTGGTTTGTCATTATCAATAGAGGATGGCAGCTTGAAAGTCTGCGCGCAGGACAAGACAAATTCCTACAAAATCTTCTCCATGAATGGCACGCCTCCCCCGTCATTCCTACCGCGATCGCTCCCCACGCGATCGGCGTTACCCCTACTCCCCTGGGTGCAGCGAGTCGAAACGAGATTTTGTACAAGGGATGACAGTTATCAGTGTAGAGACGTTACATGTAACGTCTGTACTTATCAGTTATCAACGACCAATGACAAATGACAAATGACCAATTCAACAATCAACTTTTGTAACCAATTCAGCTCGATCTTGTTTTAAATTTGCAAACAAACCTTAATTTTCTGTAATTCTGCTTTAGGATCGGCATGAGTAAAGCTAAGAGGCAAGAGGTGAAAAACAAACAGTCAGTTCTTTCCTACTCCCTACTCCCTACTCCCTACTCCCTACTCCCTACTCCCTAACAATGCGCATTTTAGTTGTAGAGGATGACGAGTTTATCGCTAATGCCCTAGATTTGGTGCTATCCGAGCAAAATTATGCTGTAGAAATAGCAGCCGATGGCGAATCAGGGTGGGAACTAGTTCAAGCTTACGAATATGACCTGATCCTGTTAGATGTCATGTTGCCAAAGTTGGACGGAATTGAACTGTGCCGTCGCGTGCGATCGCAGGGTTACAAAATGCCAATTTTGTTGCTGACCGGACGAGATAGCAGTCACGATAAGGCAATCGGCTTAGATGCTGGTGCAGATGATTATCTGGTCAAACCCTTTGACCAAGAAGAATTATTTGCCCGCGTGCGAGCTTTATTGCGGCGTGGAAATACGAGTGTTTCGCCAGTATTAGAGTGGGGAGAGCTACGACTCGACCCGAGTAGCTGTGAAGTGACTTATAGCGGGCGATCGCTACAATTGACTCCCAAAGAGTACGCCTTGCTAGAACTGTTTTTACGGAACAATCGCCGGGTTTTCAGTTGCAGCGCCATCTTGGATCGTGTTTGGTCGTTTGATAAAACCCCAGGGGAAGAAGCCGTAAGGACGCAAATTAAAGGACTGCGGCAGAAATTAAAAGCAGTTGGCGCACCCGCAGATGCGATCGAAACCGTCTACGGGATCGGCTATCGTCTTAAGTCGCCATCGGTCAATAAACTCACAATACCATCATCTGAAGAGCCAAGCGAGCAGACGCGACAACAAACTCTTACGGCTTTAGCAGGAGTATGGGAGCGATTTCAGGGTAGGGTAAACGAGCAGGTAACGCTATTAGAACAAGCTACAACTCAAATCTTGCCAGCTCAACTGACAGTAGAGCAACGTCACCATGCAGAACAAGCTGCTCACACTTTAGCAGGTTCTTTAGGTACTTTTGGTTTTGCCACAGGTTCGCAACTAGCACGGAAAATCGAACGTAGTTTGCGAGCCAAAAAGCCGATGAGTCAAACAGAAACAAAGCATTTGCGAGAACTCGTAGCGGCTTTACGCCGCTCGATAGAACTAACTCCTCCCGAACTGACAACACCCGTCGCAGTTAAACAAGAGTTGCCGCAATTGTTAATCTTCAATAGCGATCGCCATTTGGCAGAGCCATTGATCGAAGAAGCGGGAGTGTGGGGCATTCAAGCAGAAATAGCCACTCACCTAGAATCAGCTAGGAAAGCGATCGCTTTATCGCCACCCCAAGTCGTATTACTCGATCTTGATGGCAATACAGCAGACAGCTTAGCACTCTTAGTCGAACTCAAACATCGCTATCCCTCCTTGCCCGTTCTCGTCCATAGCGATCGAGATAATTTGATGACGCGACTTGAAGTTGCCCGTTGTGGCGGACATGCCTTTTTACCCAAGCCCGTACCGCCAGCCCAAGTTTTACAGGCAGTCACCCAATTACTACCAAAGGAAGCGACAGCAGCTAAGGTGATGGTAGTGGATGACGATCCTCAGATCCTTGCTACCCTACGCAGCCTGCTAGAACCGTGGGGTTTGAGGACGATTTGTATCGAAGATCCGCGTCGTTTTTGGGAAACACTAGAAGCCTCAGCTCCAGATTTGCTCATTTTAGATATCAATATGCCCCATCTCAGCGGCTTAGAGCTGTGTCAGATCGTGCGCCAAGATTCGCACTGGTGCGGATTGCCAATTTTATTTCTGACTGCCTACAGCGATGCCAATACGGTAAATCAAGTGTTTGCAGTTGGGGCGGATGATTTTGTCAGCAAGCCGATTGTTGGACCGGAACTCGTAAACCGAATCATGAATCGGCTCGACCGGATCGAACTTTTGCGCAACTTAGCAGAAATTGACCCGCTGACGGGAGTTGCTAATCGCCATAAATCTACTCAAGACTTAGAACGCTTGCTAAATCTAGCAAAGCGGCATCATCAACCCCTCTGTTTGGCAGTTTTAGATATCGATCGCTTTAAGCTAGTCAACGATACCTGCGGTCATGCAGTGGGCGATGCGGTGTTACGTCAGCTGGGACAGTGGTTACTGCATTCGTTGCGTCGAGAAGATATAGTAGCTCGTTGGGGTGGTGAAGAATTCATCTGCGGTTTGTACGGTATGACCAGCCAAGACGGAGTACAGCGATTGACAGATATCTCGATCGGATGGCAGCAACAGCAGTCTACACACCCTCAATGCAACATACCCATCACCTTTAGCGCTGGAATTGCCCATTACCCGCAACACGGTGCAGATCTAGAAACTTTGTATCGTGCAGCAGATAAAGCCCTCTATCGTGCTAAAAACAATGGACGCGGGCGCGTGGTTGCAGCTGAGGAAATAGCAATTGGTGAGCAGTGATCGGTTATTAGTGTAGAGACGTTACATGTAACGTCTCTACAAAGTATCAGTTATCAGTTACCAGCGATCGCACACCACATAACACTTTTTTATCAATGACCAATGACCAATGACTAATGACCAATGACAGCCAAACGCATATTAGTAGTTGACAACGAACCATATATCCAAGAGGTTGCCCAAATTTGTTTGGAGATGGTAGCGGGTTGGCAAGTTAGCACGGCTAGTTCTGGTAGCGAGTGTTTGACCAAAGCCGCAGCCGAACAACCCGATGCTATCCTCCTTGATGTGATGATGCCTGAGATGGATGGATTAACAACTTATAAAGAGTTGCAGGCAAACAAAGCAACAAAACATATTCCCGTGATTTTCTTGACTGCCAAGGTACAACCAGCCGATCGCCGCCGCTACGCTCTGTTAGGTATGAAAGATGCGATCGCCAAACCCTTCGATCCTCTTCAGCTAGCCTCTCAAGTCGCTACTACTTTGGGCTGGAATTAAATCATTACAATTCGCTACTACTCGTCGATAACTGACAACTGTACGGGCGGGTTTAGCAAGCTAGATTGACCACCAAAGCGATAAATTTTGGCTCAAAACCCGCCCCTACGATAACCGATCGCTGTTTCCTCACAAGTTCCTCAAATTGTCAGCTTATTCTAACAATAGAAGCAGATCGGTTACCCTCAGATATGAGAAACCGAATTCTGCTTGCTCAGCACCAATCCTGTAAGAACAGATTTAACAAACTCATTCGCAATTTTTCACAATTTCATAGATATTTCAGCAAGACCCAACAACTAACAACCAACAACTAACAACCAACAACTAATTTTGGAGACTTGCCCATGAGTACGCGAGAAGAAGCAAGAGAGGCAATGACGCAGCAGCGCCAGCAGGAAGAAAATTTGCAGCAGTCTATGTTGCAGCGTACAGAAGCAGAGTTAGCTGACTCTGGAGAGTCGGAAATCCAACAAACAGCCAGAGAGCGCATGACCGAACAAAGGCAACAAGAAGAACATCTCCAGCAGTCTATGTTAAGCCGTTCTGCTGCTGAGGTAGGTCTACCCACCCAAACAGACCCATCTGTTCAAACGCAATAGCTTGCTAGTGAATTTTAGTTGAATTAGGAGGAAAAAATATGTCGCTCACTAGAACATCACGGCAAGTCATACAGTTTGTATGGAATGCTTTAGCACAACTGGTAACTTATTTAGGAGCTGCGGTTAAGCGAATTTTTGCTCCGAACGACGACCAGTATCCAAATACAGGAGTTCAGCCTTTTGAAGGTGATATCAACGATAAAAAACACCGTTCTAAAGCATAGTAAATGCAGAGACATTAAAGGTTAGAAATTAGGGGTTAAGACGATAAAAATAATTCCTGTACAGACGAGTTTTGTAGGAAGATTGTTGTCACTAACCATAGAGACTTTACTAAACCCGCCCCTACGGTTTCTGACTGCTGTAGGAGCGGGTTTCGCGTGAAGATTATTGCTGTCAACTGCCAATTTTTTGCTAAACCCATCCCTACGATAACTGATGCGATCGCCTAACAAATTTAGGTTGTTGTATGCAAACTAACAGACATCCATGCGGTTTTCATTATATTGTGTCAATCTATCTTTGGATAGAGCATCTCTTGACCAATGGTCGAGATGCAACTAACTAACAGGCTTGATTACAAGAAGAACGGTTGAAGCAAAATATTTATGATTATTTGCCATCGCTTAGCCAGAGTGAATTGTGCTGCCACAATAGGAAAACTAGTTTACATCAGTTCATATTTTTGTTAACAAACTTAACTAGAAGTTTTAAAAAATTTTTATTTTCTCACAAGTTCCTCATATTTATCACTTAGATTAAAACTACGACGATTTATGCAGATTTTAGAGATTGATAGATTGAGGTATAAAAAATGACTAAAGCAGTTGTGAACTTAACATTACCAATGGTTGTCGAACACATTGAAACTGCGTTAGAGGATTATCCTCATTACCCCTATCAAAAAGCTTTTGCAATTCCAGACTTACGCCAAAAATTGATCGCTTATATTTTAAGCAGAGTTGCTAACTCCTATACAGTTTTGGAAGAAGGAGAAAATTGCACTACTTTCGGAGATTGTAGTTCTTACCGAAAATTGCAGATCGAAAACTTAGCAAAGCAAGGAATTCAAGAGATATTACAGCAATATTGGGAATGGATCGTTCATCATATTCCCTCAGAAACAGAATCTGGATTAGCACCTTCCCACTGGTTTGGTTAGAGTCAGTTCTGAATTCTAAATTCAAAATTTAGAATTGTGACGATGTGCCTCCGATAGATCTGCATAAATAAACTCAATCTTGCTTCTGTTGTACGTCAGTTTCCACACTTTCACCCCAATCATTAGCTATGTCTACACCAACTTGTCCTTGTTGTTCTCAAACATTACTACGCCACATTAGTGCTAAAGGCATTTATTGGTTTTGTCCGGCTTGCTATCAAGAAATGCCAACCTTAATTACAGAGGTTCTCGCAAGACGAAATCGAGAATTAGTGACACTCAAAGTCTAATCTTTATCTCAACAGAGTTTAACTTGACTCAGAAGGAAATATTTTTTGAATCTGCTCTTTAATTCCAGCTAAATCGATGTAGAGATCGGCAACATTGATCAGACTATCACTAGTCATAGACCGAAGACTGACGACCTCTACCCGTACACCTTGATAAGAAACTGCATCAACTGCATAGGCAAGATCTCCATTTCCACTAACTAAAACGGCTGTATTATAACAGCCAGCTAGGGTCATCATATCAACGGCTATTTCTACATCTAACTTTGCTTTTTTAGAACCGTCAGGAAATTGAATTAAGTCTTTACTAACGACGCGATAACCATTACGACGCATCCAAAGTAAGAAACCTTGTTGTTTATCGTTGATCGGATCGACACCCGTGTAGAAGAAAGCACGTAAGAGAGGGGCTTCTGCTGTTAACAGGCACAGCAGTTTAGTATAGTCTATTTCAATTCCTAGTTGTAAAGCAGCATAGAAGAGGCTAGAGCCATCGATAAAAATAGCGACTCGACCCCGACTGAAGGTATCTAATAGCTCACCGTTAGAGTGTGTGTTAGCCTCCTCGTAGGGGTTGATCTCTTTCTTCATCTGTCTGGTCAAGATTTTGCTGCGATCGAGAACTTCATCTTGTGTTATCTCTTGATAAAAAGTCATTGATACCTCAGAATTTGGAGATTGAGTTTGACTAGAACGATAGCAAAATGTAATAACTTACTTATACTAAAACGACCTGTATCGAACCAGCTTACTAGTACAGGTATTGCTAATTTGGATTAAATTGTAACAAGCTAATCTGACTTGGTTAGCACGGTCATAATATATAAACACAATATATAAACACAAATGTAAGAGGTAACTGTCTGGTAAAATTCACAGACTTTTAATCTAATCTGAAACTTTAACAATTAGCAGGCTCAATCCATTGTCATTTACTACTCTTAGTTAGTTAGGTATATCTAATTCAAAACGAATTGCTACATACGATACATAATCGATCGCTACAAGCGATCCAAAATTAACAGTTAAGGATAAAAAGTTGAATATTCATATAAATAAAACAATTTCTTTATTTCTTTATTCATAAATTAAAATGGCTTAATTTTTCTTAAGAATAAAGGCTGAGTTTGTCTTCAAAGGGAGCAGATCGCCTTTTAGAGATTGCTACTTAAATCTTGTCGTCGGAAAATTATCATATCTTTGCCCACAACTGGACTACGAGCGATTATATTTCCTTTGGGATCGATCGCCTCCAAGCGACTGAAATCGAGTTCTCTGGATCTTTCTAGCATTTGAGCTGCTAATTTGTCTTGCTCGGAAGACGGGAGATCGTACCAGTCATCGCCAAGCGTGAGTACCAAATTGCTACCCCCAAAATTGGGTTGAATAGACTGTATTAATCCATCCGCAACGCGATCGCTAATTTCTTCAACTTGCTTTTGAATTGAGGCGACTAAAATCTCCTCTGGTGTCAGTTGTGCAACTAGGGTAGGCATTGACTCAGGAGGTGTGACAGTCTTTACTGGCTGCGGTACATCGGTTGCAGTTAACTCACTAGGAATAGCTATTTTTGGTTCAACTTCCACTGCGGAAGATGGTTCATCTGTAAGGGAAGGAGTCGTAACCTTTGGCGGTTCCGGTGTGGAAGGAGGCGTTGTCGCGATTGGTATTTCCCGTTCAGAAGCAGGAGTTGTAGTAACTGCTGGTAGTTCTGGTGCTGTAGGGGAAGGAATTGCTGTAACTGCTGGTAGTTCTGGTGCTGTAGGGGAAGGAATTGCTGTAACTGCTGGTAGTTCCGATCTGGGAGTAGGAGCAACTGCAACCTCTGTAGGGTTACCTGAAAATAGATTTGAGGTTGTCAGCACCAAAACTACTACAACTCCTGCCATAATTCCGGTCAAAGCAGAGTTAGACAGCTTACCTGAAAGATTTGCTGGTAGCACAGAGCGAATTTTTCCCAAAACAGAACCCCAGCCATCTTGTAAAGGTTCCCACCAACTTGCTTCAGTCGTGGTTGTGGGTTCAGCTTCTAGTTGAGCGATCGCTCCTTCTATAACTCCGATTGTGCCACGCAGCAGTTTAATTGTTTGTGTTTTTACCGCTGCTTGAAAGGAATTTGCTTTTGGCTTACGTTCAGGGGAAGGTGACTTTTGGGAATTAGACGGTTCCTGTGACATAAATTTCTTCCTCCCAGGCAGCGAAACAATCGAAGATAAGTTAAATTCTTAGCGGGTGCTGCACCTAGCTTATCAGTTAACAGTTATCAGTTATCAGTGTCTAGTGGCTAGTGGCTGGTGACTAGTGACTGGATAAAGACTCTAGCCACTAGCCACCAGCTACCAGTCACTCACCAATTACCAATTACCATCTTATGAGTTTCAAACGCCGTAAATTTCTATTCCTGAGTACATTGAGCTTTTTTGGTGTGGCGCTGTGGAACAAAATCCACGGACGTGAATCTCCGACACAGGAGAGATCGGCAATTGCTTCTGGTGCTGACGATCTAAAGCCTAAGCCATCTACAAAACCTTTGTGGCGATTTATCTCGGTAGCAGATACGGGAACGGGCGATCGCGGACAATATGCTGTAGCTGAGGCAATGACTGCCTATCATCGTCAAAACAAGTTTAATTTGGCAATTTTGGCAGGAGATAATATTTACAACAACGGCGAGATCGAAAAAATTCAAGCTGTATTCGAGCGTCCCTATGAACCCCTACTCAAACAAGGGGTTAAATTTTATGCTTGTCTTGGCAATCACGATATTCGCACCGCTAATGGCGATCCTCAAGTGCGCTATCCTGGCTTTAATATGCAGGGACGATTCTATACTTTCCGCCGCGATCCGGTACAGTTTTTTGCTCTCGATACCAACAGCAACGCCGATTGGGATACTCAACTAGCTTGGTTAGAAAAAGAACTCAGTCGCAGCGATGCGCCTTGGAAGATCGTATTCGGACATCATCCGGTTTATTCTTCGGGTCACTACGGCAATAATCAAACTTTTATTAAACAATTTACACCACTCTTTCAGAAGTACGGCGTGCAACTCTACATTAACGGACACGATCATAATTACGAGCGATCGCGCCCCATTAATGGTACGACATATATGATTACTGGTAGCGGTGCGGGGACTCGTCCTGTAAATCGTTCTGAGTGGACGGCACTTTCTGCAAGCAAGTTGAGTTTTGCCACTTATGAAGTGTATGCCGACAGAATAGAAGTAAGTGCGATCGGTACAGATAATCGAGTTTTTGATAAAGGTAGTATTAAATTGCGATCGGCTTAGTGAGAGAACTATGAGAGTTAAGCAACTGAAAATGCGATCGTTCCGTGGGATTGACGATCTGACGCTAGATTTTGATGAAACCGAACCCACGGTTCTTATTGGGATTAATGGAGTAGGTAAATCAAGTATTCTTGATTGTCTTGCTATTCTTTTTTCCCAAGTTGTCTGGCGGATTAAAGGTAGTTCTTTTGATTCTGTTTTGCACCCGAATGAACAAGACATAACTAACGGAAGAGAAATCACAGAAAACGAAATTACAATTTCATCTGAGATTTTCCAGGAAGCAAAGTGGTTTGAAATCAAGAGGCGAAAAGCAAATCAAGAAAATATCATAAATAACAGCGATTACTTACAACTAGTACACTTTGTTGCAGAAAATATTACAAAAAAAAATTTGCAAGAAAGGCTGACAGACAACGACTGGAAAGAAATTGCACAAAAGCTTTTACAAGAGATGGTTCGTAGGGCATTAGCTGATAGTGATGTGACGGAAGTACAACTTCGTGAATTTCTATCAAATAATGAATCGCTGTTAGATGACGAATGGAAAGAAATTAAACAAAGAGTTTTAGAGAGTATTATCCATCCAGTGAAAGCTATCGAAACTAGTTTTCGAGAGATACAAAAGTTGGGAGACTATATTCATAATTCTTTGCAAAAAAATCATACTTTTAATATTCCTTTATTTGTCTATTATCCTATAAATCGTGCTGTTGTTGAATTACCACTGGAAATTTCAAAAAGATATTCATTTAATCAAATAGAGGCGTACGAACAAGCACTAACGGGAGGTAAAATAGATTTTAAAAGCTTTTTTGAATGGTTTAGAAACAGAGAAGACTTAGAAAATGAATTACGAAGAGATGAATTTAATTATCGAGATAGCCAATTGCAAGGAGTAAGGCAAGCTATCTCGTCTCTAATGCCTAAATTTTCTAATTTAAGAGTACAGCGCTCGCCTTTACGAATGACGGTAAATAAACAAGGTCAAGAACTAATTGTAAATCAACTATCTGATGGGGAAAAATGTTTGTTAGCAATGGTGGGAGATTTAGCTAGACGCTTGGCGATCGCCAATCCATCCTTAGAAAATCCGCTAGAAGGTAGTGGCATAGTTTTAATTGATGAAATTGAATTACATTTACATCCTAAATGGCAACGGGAAATTATTCCAGCTTTGACGAGAACATTTCCTAACTGTCAATTTATTGTGACTACTCATTCACCACAAGTGGTCAGCCATGTAAAACCAGAAGGAATTTATATTTTAGAAGCAACAGATACAGGTGTTGTTGCTAAACGTCCAGAAAGTTCTTATGGAAGAGATAGCAATCGTATCTTAGAAGATTTAATGGGTGTGCCAGAACGTCCTCTAGAAATCAAAAATCGTCTGCGTGATTTATTCAGACTTATTGATGAAGGAAATCTTGACGGTGCGAGAGAGTTACAAAAAGATTTAGTAGCAGAAATTGGTGCTGACGAGCCAGATTTTGCTAGCGCAGATGTACTGATTCGGCGAAGGGAAATTTTGGGTAGGTGAAATATATCAGAAAGGGTGCGGAACCAGCCAGTTTCTCCGCCTGGAAATTACTAGCGAATAATGAGTGGCAGCCAAATTGGGATAATTTTAGCAAACCACAGAAAAAAGATGTACATGAAACTTTACTACGAGAGCAAGGATACATATGTTGCTATTGTGGAATGCGGATAAATATCACCAGCAGCCATATTGAACATTTTAAACCGCGCAAATTATTCCCAGGATTCACATTAGAATACTCTAATCTTCTTGCTTCCTGTCCAGGGGAAGGTGAAGAAAGATCGACCAAACAATTATCCCAATTACCTCTGAGATCGGAACACTGCGGACATCAAAAAAGTGAATGGTATAATCCAAATTTGACTGTCTCCCCATTACAAGAAAACTGTGCTGAATTCTTCAGATACACAGCTTTTGGGGAAATTCTTCCCACAGATGACTTGCTCATGCAGGCGGCTGGACAAGAAACTATTGAGAGATTAGGACTAAATAATTCTAAGCTAGAGGCAACAAGACGCAGGCAACTTCAGAGAAGTTTACCACTGCTTGACGGACTCACAGATACAGAAATTCAAAAATTAGTTGAAGGTTATGAGCAACTCGATTCTAACGGACAATATACGCCTTTTTGTGCTGCTATTATTTATATTCTCAAGCAGTACTTTGTTACTTAACTTGAGTGTATCTACCTGCACCTTGTTGGTATGTTTCTGGAATTTCTCACCTAGTATCTTTGTCCTGTAGCGATCGCACCTACATTTACCTATTCGTCTTCAAAAGAAAAAAATGGCGATCATCTCAGCAAACATTTTAGCCAAAAGGCTATTATCCTAGAAAGCTAAAGCGCGATCGCTCACATTATGGCTTCTAGTAAACTTTCATTAACATCTGGTCGGCAGTGGCTGACCGGGATAGCTTCAAGCGAAACATTTATTTATATTATCAAGCGGCTAGCACAAGCTCTCTTGACATTATTACTAGCATCTGCGTTGTCATTCTTTATTATTCAACTTGCTCCAGGGGACTATCTAGATACCCTGCGGCAAAACCCCAAAATTTCCCCAGAACGGATCGAGCAACTGCGACAACAGTTTGGATTAGACCGTCCTTGGATCGAACAGTATTTCCGTTGGTTGTGGCGGATTGTGACTCAGGGTGATTTCGGTACGAGTTTCGTCTATCAGCGTTCCGTGTCTTCCTTGCTGTGGGAGCGGGTTGGAGCCACCTTACTACTGGCAATTTCATCTTTAATTGTCACCTGGGCGATCGCCATTCCTTTAGGAATTGTCGCCGCCGTAAAGCAAAATCAGTGGAGCGATCGCGTTTTACAAGTTATCAGCTACACCGGACAAGGATTTCCTAGCTTCATCACTGCCTTGTTACTCCTGATCTTCGCTCAAAACGTCTCTCCCCTATTTCCCGTAGGAGACATGACGAGTATCAACCACGCCGATCTCACGCCTCTAGGTAAAATCCTTGATGTTGGCTGGCACATGATTTTACCCACCATAGCTTTAAGTATTACCAGCTTTGCAGGCTTGCAACGGATCGCCCGTGGCGAACTTCTCGACGTACTCCGTCAAGATTATATTCAAACTGCCCGCGCTAAAGGACTACCAGAAAACCGCGTGATCTACGTCCACGCTCTGCGTAACGCCATCAATCCCTTAATCACCATCTTAGGATTTGAACTGGCTGGGTTGTTAAGCGGTGCGTTTATTGCCGAATTCTTCTTCAACTGGCCTGGATTAGGGCGCTTAATTTTGCAAGCAGTCTTAGCTCAAGATTTGTATCTCGTCATGGCAAGCTTGGTCATGGGAGCCGTAATGTTAATTGTTGGTAACTTAATTGCTGACCTACTACTCAAAGTCGCCGACCCCCGGATTAAGTTGGAGAACCCCTAATCAGTTATCAGTGACCAGTAACCAGTGACCAGTTACTTACGACTTACGACTTCTCATTCATGTTGTCCCAAATCTACTACATTGCGCGTTCTAAGTCTGATGGCAGCTATTTAGTTGCCCGGGTAAATCGCGATGTAGCTGAGAAAAACACAGGCTATTTGTTACTATTTAGCGAGCATTTTGAGGCATTGACTTATCTGAATACTCATGCTGCTAGTGTAGCCGACCAATTTGCAATTGAGTCGATTCCTGGTACTCAACTAGGAGCGTTATTGAAGCGTTGGAATTTTATTGGTGTCGGGATCGTACGCGATCCATTATTACCAAAGATTGAATTTCTCATCTGTGATTAGTATTAAATATATCTATCCTGATGTAGATGTAACTAAATCAAAGATTAGCGCTAAATAAAGAAGGTTGGTTCCGAATTTTGCTGAATTTCAGCGAAACGTAGCCATAAATTACAAGTTTGTTATTACAATTGTCGATCGCAGGAGAAACCAGTATGCGCTCTGTTCGATTCAATTTATCTGCGTTGCGCCCAGTTCGCATTTTATTTGCTATCTGTGTCAGCGCGTTGCTAGTATTCTCTCAAGCGCTTCCCGCTTTCAGCGCTCCTGTCAATCCCGGTGGTAGCCCCACTGCTCCCCAGCAAGGTGAAGCTCAGCTAAGAGGCATTGAGAAAGAAGCCCAAGAAGCAGTACTCAAAGATCCTTACTCGCGCAAAGAAACGCAAACCAAAGCTCAAGAAGGACTCAATGAAGTTCAAGGAGCTGCTGACTTAAACAAGATGAGTCGTCCAGAAAATGCTAAAGCAACCTCAGTAGAAGACAAACTGAAAAATGCTTTGGAATCAGTTACTGGTAAAAACTAAAGCTTTTGATGTAGCTTAAAGATTCGGAACATTAATATTGCTTGACGTGTGGGGATGATTCTGGCGGTGGTCATCCCTTATTGCTGTCTTTTGTCTGCCTTCTCTTACTACAAACCAGCAAACTCTGCATCTGTAATCAGGCGGGGATTTTTTGTATTAGCAGAGATCCAACTGCGATCGCGAATAGCTAACTTGCAGACAGAATAAGTTTTGTAAGTTTTGCCATTATTGACAAATGTACTGTCGCCGCGATCGCCACCAAAAACAGCCCAATCTGTCTTTTTATAACGACTCGGCCTTATAGTTCCCCACATCTGTAGCATTAACGCACCAGACCCATTGCAAATGCGTGCGTTCCATACCTTTGTTGGAGAATAGACTTTTGATATGTTGCCACATGCGGACATAATCGGTCGTCGATTTGTGCCTTGAGCTGCACTCCAAGGATACCAGTTGCCATTCATTTCGTGAGCGAGACGAATGAATGTAAGTCGGCAATTTCGGTATTAATTTCCCTTTGGCGAATCTCGGAATAGCTCAAAGTGCGGCAACCGTCAATTTGCAATCCGGCTTGAGCAGCTCTAAATCGCTGTTGTGCTTGAGCTATAAGCGCCTGCGCTTTTTTTCCCTCAGCTTGCGCTTGTTCGTAGCGGAGAAAATCTTTTTCGGCTGTAGCTGAAGAAACGCTCCCAGCCTCTAACAACCCCTAGGCGCGCTCGGCATCAACTTTAGCAGTTTGAGTGGCAACGTGACGCGATCGAGTTCGCTTTGGGCTGCTTCAACAGGCTCCTCCACAGTGAAAGTACCGATTTCAGTTGCGAGACAAACAGCAACGAACCCGTACCATTACGGTGTGCATATAAGTTAATTCTGATTAGAAGGCTCGATGAGACGTGGTTTTGGCGTGTAGGGAGAAAAATCTACAATTCCCATCATTCCTCCATTAAAGGCTAACTATCGGCTTGCGGATCGCTAAATTCAGCGCGATCTCTAGATGAGGAATTTTTGACACGATCGGGTTCATTAATTATGTAATCCAAAATACTTATTGTAAAGAGAAAGAAAATTTCTTAAGTATTTCTTTGAAATTATTTGTTGGTAATTGGTCACTGGTCACTGGTCACTGGTCACTGGTCACTGCTCCCCTACTCCCTACTCTCTGCTCCCTAATAACTGTCAACTGAATTTGTGGTTTCATGTCACAATATCTGTTGATGCGTGCTAAGCCTTTTGGTGTATGCCGAACTATATAGTAGAATGCTCTGGTTTGCTCGATACTGGGCTTGCCAGTATCGATCCGACTGCGACCCTCGTTCGCGGATCTGAGTACAGGCGATCGCGCCCCAAATAGTAGCTTAATATTTACGCTCTGATTTTTTATTTATGATTTTTACGGAGCGACCGATTGAGTCATTGTCGCTTTCGGTATCTGAAATTTTCGTGTGAGGAAGTGCGGTGAAACAACAGCATTTATTTCTAGTGCGTAACTTCTGTTCGAGTCTAGCTGTAGCACTCTTAGCAACTGAGCTAATTAAGATTGAACCAGCACCAGCGATCGCGAGCGAAACTCCATCTGTCAATAGCGCGATCGCTATGAAATCTGAACCTAGTAAAACTCAGTCCATTAAAGCTACCAAACAAGGTTACCTGCAAGCAAAAAGCTCGTTTCGTCACTCCCAAGCCTCGGTTCTCTTGTCAAAACAGGAAATTGGGAGTCGAGAGTCGGGAGTCGGGGGAAGAGAGCTGAGGAGGCTGAGGGAGTTGAGGGAGCTGAGGGAGAAAAACAACCATCAACCGTCTTCACGGAGTGTAGCGCCAGCGTTTACCGTCAACCACCAATTACCAATTACCAATTACCAATTACCAACAACTGTCAGCCAACAACCAACAACTAAACCTAACCCAGCCCAACCGCCTGCTAATGCTCAGGTAAATGATCGCAAGGCTCAAATACCTAGTTATCTCAATCCCGATGCCAATCCGTTGCGATTTCCCACAAAACCAGAAGATGTACAGGTTGTAGGCGCTCAACCAATTACTTTTCAACAGGCTTTGGACTTAGCACAGCGTAACAGCACGCAGTTGCGAGAAGCAAGGCTGAATGTAGAACGGAGTCAAGCACAGCTACGACAGGCTTTAGCAGCAGAATATCCACGCTTGGATCTGGAGACTGGCGTAACCAATCAGGGTCAAAATCTGTTCAGCGAGGAGCCAGAGCAATTTTTTGGCGGTCAAATAGATACTAACGAGACTGGCGTGAACGGCAATCTCTCGCTCAGCTACGATTTATTCACTTCTGGCTTACGTCCAGCTAACATTCGCGCTGCTGAAGAACAGTTGCGTTTTAATCGGTTAGATTTAGAACGGACGCAAGAAGAACTGCGCCTCAACGTTGCCAACGATTATTACGAATTGCAACGGGCTGATGAGAACGTAAGGATTCAACGATCTTCTGTAAATAATGCCCAGGCAAGTTTACGCGATGCCCAAGCCTTAGAACAAGCTGGGGTAGGAACTCGCTTTGCCGTCCTCCAAGCTCAGGTGCAGTTAGCGCAGGCTACCCAAAGATTAACCGATGCCTTAAGCCAGCAACGAATTGCCCGCCGTCAAATTGCAACGCGAATCAATTTAAACGACTCCATCGTAGTTACGGCTGCCGATCCGGTAGCAGTTGCCGGACAGTGGAACTTCTCCTTAGAAAACAGTATCGTGCTAGCTTTTAGAAATCGTGCCGAACTAGAACAGCAGTTGGCACAGCGTAATATTAGCGAACAACAGCGGCGTGCTGCCTTAGCTGAATTAGGACCGCGAATTAGTCTTGCTGCCCAATATAGCCTGAACGATACATTTGACGATGACACAAACTTTCAAGATGGCTACTCTTTAGGAGGAAGATTAAACTTAAGTTTATTTGATGGTGGAGCAGCAAGAGCGAGAGCTAGGCAGGAAGAGGCAGATATCGCGATCGCTGAAACCAATTTTGCCGGACAGCGTAACCAAATTCGCTTTGAAGTAGAACAAGCTTTCTCTCAGTTGCAGTCTAACTTAGAAAACATTCAAACGACTTCTGTTGCTTTAGAACAATCGCGGGAAGCGCTGCGATTGGCACGCCTCAGATTTCAAGCAGGTGTAGGGACGCAAACAGAAGTGATTGATGCTGAGGATGACTTAACTCAAGCGGAAGGCGATCGAGTCAATGCGATTCTAAACTACAACCGCGCCTTAGCCCAGATTCAGCGATCGATTAGCTCTGGTCAGCAACGCTGAACTAGGAGCAAGAAGTGAGGAGTGAGGAGTGAGGGGACAAGGAAGACAAGGGAGAGGGGGAAGATGGGGGAGAGCGCTCTCGAAAATTCTTTGAGTGTCCTCCCACACTTCCCACACCACGCACCACTCTCTTTCCCTCACTCCTCGCTCCTCACTCCTCATTTAGGCTTTCCCTCTCCAGGGAGAGATTGCGGGGTAGAAAGAATAAACTTTTCTGGGTTTCTCAGGAAGGAATCGCAATTCTTGTCAAGAGCAACGCAGATGTTACCTAAAGCGAGTTGATATTCTTCGATATTGCCTTGTTTGAGAAACAGTTTAGCGGCTGTTTGTAAATCTTCTACTGCTTCGCGATCGCTCTGTCCGCTATATTGAGCTAGCTCGTAGCGGACAATTCCCCGCTTGAGATAGGCTTCTGCTTCTTGGGAGTCGATACTGAGCGCTCGGTTAAAATCTCCAATTGCGGCTTTGTAGCCCGTACTCAAGTCCCCTTTATACTGCGCCAGTTTGTAGTGAACGATGCCGCGTTTGACCAGTGCTTTGGCAGCACGGGGATTGAGCCGCAAAGAGCGATCGAAATCTTGAATTGCTTGCTGATATTCTTTTTCGGGATTTTTACTATACTGAGCAATTTCATAACGTACCATGCCACGACTGAGATAGGCTTCGGCTTGGTTGGGTTTGAGTCCCAGAGTACGATTGAAGTCTTCAATCGCTCGGCGATAGGTACGGTCGGGGTCGCCGCTATGCTGGGCAACTTCGTAGAGGGCGTTACCCCGGTTTAAATAGACTTGAGCATCCTTGGGATTGAGCTTGATGGCGCGATCGTAATTATCAATTGCCCCTTCATAGTCTCCTACTTTGTAATAAGCATCGCCCTGCTTGTAGTAGGCAACAAAATTATTGCCGCTTTTTGCTGCCACTTTACCGTCACTTGGTGGTTCGGGGATGGAGGTAACGCTAAAACGGCTGTCAAAGGGCAGTTGCACGTCACTTAACACCTGCATCAACAGGATCAAGCTCACAGCTCCTAGACTAAACGTACCCATCATCATCAGGTTGAACTTTCTGCGGCTCAGCCTTCTACTTCTTGGCAGTGTTAAAAATAGTGGTGCGTGTTTGCTGAGCGTGGCAGATGAATAATAAGCGGCGGAGCGATCGAGCGCTCGATACTGTCGATATACGGGAGGAGTACGCTTAGGTGGCAAAGGTTGGAGGTGTTTTTTCTGTCTGACTGCCTCCAAGGACGGAAACGGGTCGCGCCCGCCTAATTTTACTGCCCGCTCGCACCAAGGACAGCTTTGCAGGTGATCGCTGTAGCGATGCTGATTGTTGGCGCTACAGGTTGTCAAAGCGTTTTCTGCTTCTTTGAGGGCAGCTTGCCAGGTTTGGGCGTTGGGACGGAGATTGGGTTGAGAATGACCTGCATCAAAACACTTGACAAATAACTGCCTCAAACTAGGGTGTAAAATCTCCCAGTTTGGTGCAATCGGCGTAGGCTTGTACGGTACTGGCTTGCTGCCATAGGTGAAATGTCCTGCCGCTATCCGTGCTGCATAGGGTGGGGGGTCGCCACTACCTTGATAAATTCCTGAAAAAGGATGAGTCCCTTCCATTAGCAGTTGGAAGATCAGGACTGCTAGCCCAAATAAGTCGTGTTCTGGGGCGCGATCGATCTGTCCGAAATTCTTTCCTTGCAGTTCTGGCGGCGTAAATTCTGGCTTGCCGACACCGCAGCGATAAATAGCTGCTGTTTGTAGGTCGCGGACTTGAAACGAATCCGTATCTACGAGGGTGACGAGAGCCGTATCGCTGACTAAGATGTTAGATTCGTTCACATCTCCAACGCAATACCCGCGTGCGTGCAGCGCTCCCATGGCAGCGGCAATATTACGGGCAGTTCGATGGAGATAGAGGTAGTTGAAGAACGGGCATTTTTGCCGTCGCGTTTTGGGATTGTAAAAATCGAGTAGGGAGTGCATCCCTTTGACTCGCGGCATCAGAAAGCCGACGACCCGATTGCTGCCATCAGTTGACCTCAGCAACTCTTCAGGCCAAGCGATCGAAATATGTCCTTGTCCTGCCATAGGGTTATCTGGCGGGTTAGCAAGCATTGCTGTGAGCTTAGATGCCTGAATCTCTCTAGGCTTGTGATAAACCTTTGCTACTAGTGCCTCGTTCTGCGGTACAGTAAAGACACGGGCTTCTCCCCCATGTCCGAGACTAGAGTTGGGGTCCAACGTGATAATTTGGTTGTTGGAGCTTCGTTGCAACCGCATGGCAAAATTAACTCACAAGCGTCGCCAATAGTAAAGTCAAGTCGTCATCCGTCCGTTCCGTAATTCTTGGCGATCGCAAAAACGCCGCCAGTTGTTCTTTAGCTTCACTCTCATCCTCCACACCTGCCATAAATTGAAACAGGGGAGAAAAAAATGGTTTGTAGGGTGAACCATCGCCCATGTTCACAGCTAGCATCTGCAACCCATCTGAAAACACGGCAATATGTGTCGTCGTTCCCCGCCAAACGTTGACTTGGACTGTCTCCAAGGCTTGGGGGGAAACTAGAAAAGTTGTTTCATTGATATATTCTCCTTTTTGAGCGGCAGTCAGAGCAAAAATCTGACCGTCGCGATCGCTCGCTACTGCCAAGCCATCACCTACCTGCACCGCTGCAACTAATTCTGGGGTAGCAACTGCTAAAATCAACGTCGTCGCTAACTCCCGCGCCTGCTTGCCACAGACGGCTGCTTCTGCTTCTACTGCTGTCTTTGCTGCTGCCAGAGCTTGAGTCAGAATTCGCTGCCATCCCTGCTCGTCGTCAACCAAATGCAGTCTAGAGCCTTCAGCACAAATCGTCTCTACCGCCGTTTGCGCGGCGACAATTGCCCCGACTTTGCCTAAAGCTGCACTTCCTGCCCCGTCAGCTACTGCTGCTACCAAAACCCCCGTGGGCAACTTTTCCCAATGATGAGCATCTTGGCAAAGCTGTCCGACCTTTTCGTGGCTCGTACCTCGAACTGAGGCGGATGCGACTCGCCATTGCCGGATTCCAGCAGGAGCATCTAACTGTCCTGTTGTATATAGCTCATCGTGGGCATCGTTACGCATTCATCGTGATTCCTTACTGATTCCTAGCCTATCTTAGGTGAACGGACAATCAGAGCGATCGCATCGCTCGACAAATCCTCCTTTTGTATACGGTAATGTGTAGGGTTCCGTCAATTTACTCATTCATCTCTTTACACTTTCATTATGTACTCAGGAGTTGTTGGTAATGGGTAATGGGTAATGGGTAATTGGTCGGTCACTGATAACTGATAACTGATAACTGGTCACTGTTTAAGTTGCTCCCCACCCCACAGGTGGTAATGCTACTTGTTCGTCGAGACGAGAGTGAGAAACGGCTGTGATGCTAGCAGACAACCAGAGAAACATTTCCGTAAACCTCAGCCCTTGAAGTCTGAGTGGAGTGCGGACAGATATGTACTTGAGCCGCTCCAGATTAGCATTTTCTACACCTACAGAGAAAAAAGCTACATGCTTGTTAACTTCATCTGTCTCAATTCGCTGCCTTGCCTGCTCGATTAACTGCTCTGATTCTCCTTGGGGTTCTCCATCTGTAATTAAAAATATCCAGGGACGATAATAAGCTACCCCGTGAGCGCGGTATGTAGCTTTGCGAGACTGGATCATGTCTAGGGCGCGATGAATTCCAGTTCCCATACAGGTTAAGCCTTGCGCTGTCAGCTCTGGTAGATCGAGTTGGTCGGGAGTGACAAAATCCTGTATAACTCTGACATCACTATCAAAAACCACGAGCGCCACCTCAACACGTCGGGAAGCGAGAGAGTTTTGTAATAAATCTGTTTGCAATGCCCGCAGCCCTTCATTTAAAGCATCTATTGCTGCTCCTTGCATCGAACCTGAAGTATCTAGAAGTAATACGCAAGGACAGCGAGGTTCTGGATTTTCAGCAAACTCTACCGCTTCATCAAGTCTTAATTGGTCAGACATACTTAACAATTTAGGTGGGAGACTTAGCTACTTGACATATGTGGTAGCTTTTACTCACTAGTGGACTGAGTAGATGGGCTGCTGGCATTGACAACAATTTATCTATGATAGTTCAGCTTTGACTTTACTAGTTCTTTTATCTCTGTAGTTTCAGCTGCGTCAGTCCGGTATTTTACTCACATTCATTTCACTAGGGAAAAATCAGGAGCAAATTCAGACAATCATTGCAGTTAACTACGCATACAAGACCAAGGCGACAAATTACTTAACTTTCCCACAGATTGTTTTTCTATATGTCCAAATCCTTTGTCATACGCCAATAGCTAAAAACTGTAAACTGGATGGTTAATTTTTATAGATTGCGCTATAGTCAATAGAAACTGTTAGCCTTTCGTCAATTTTTTATGATTTGCAGGGGTTCTAGCGGTGTAAGAGCAGATACAGCTTACAATATTTTAATAAACTTAACTAGGTTATCTCAATCCTCTTACCTCAATTGATTCAGACAAAAACACTCAAATTGCTCGAAATTAAGGCTTTGCTAAATAGGCATTGTCAGTTAAAGTATTCGCTCGCTTGGAAAAAGGTTTAAGTGCTAAATGGCTAGCTGTGGAACCTTTCAGAAGTTAAGTCCGCTGAGTTTATTGGCGCACTTGTCTAGTTGTTATGATAGTGCCTTGTTAAAGGTGACTAGCGGTGCTGTTACATGGTCGGTCTATCTTGAAGAGGGAAAGATTACTTATGCTTCCCATTCAATTGCTGCGTTCGATCGCCTCGACTGTCATTTGCATCGCCTCAGTTATAAAGTCCCGACGCTGACAAGTGAAACTAGAGCGCAATTAAGTTTGATTTTTGAAACTGAAGCAGAACAGCGGTCAGATACTAATCCCGAATATCAAGCAATTGGTTGGTTAGTTAACCATCAATATTTAAATGCCGAACAAGCAGCAGAATTAGTTGCAGAATTGGTTGGAGAAACGATCGAGTCGTTTTTATTAGTTAAATCGGGGCAGTACGACTTTAGCAGCAACTCAAACTTAGAGCAAGTTTTTTGTCGGCTCGAACTACAACCGATTGTCGATCTATGTCAAAAGCGCCTGCAAAAGTGGCAAGCTCTAGCACCAGAAATTTTCTCACCCTACCAGCGGCTTTATTTTTCTAACCGTCACAAATTAGAACAGCAAATTCCGCAGGAAATTCAGCAAAAGTTTAGTACGATTCTCAAAGGTTTCAGTTTTCGTCATCTGGCAATTCTATTAAATCAAGACGAACTTGAATTGGCGCAAAACCTACACCAGTATATTGCAGCAGGAACAATTTTGTTGCAAGACCCCTATGCACCATTTGACCAATTACCAAGAACCTTTGAACAGACTGCATCGCCATCAACAACACCAATTGTCATACCGGAAAAAGTCCCCTTACCGTTAGATGATATCCGCGATCGCCACATTAGCGATCGCCGGCTGGCTGCAACTCCAAAAGCTTTCGAGCGCGAACCAGTCAAAGAGACGCAGTTCCCTACGACAAAGCAAGAATCTCTCCCCACACAGTCTCCGCAGCCAAACTCAGAGCCAGTCAAGCATAGCTCTCAACCACCAGTTAACTTCCCGATTACGCGGACGACACCCCCAGTTCCTCCCACGCATATAGAGACTCCCACATCCCCACCGACTGTTATTCCCGATGCTCCAGCTACGAGAAATAAGTATAAAATTGTTTGTGTGGACGATAGCCCAGCAATGTTACAGGAACTGAAAAAGTTTTTAGAAGACGACTTATTTTCAGTTTTTACAATTGATAATCCTGTTAAAGCTTTAATGCAGATTATTAAAGTCAAGCCAAATCTCATCTTATTAGATGTAAATATGGCAGGAATTGACGGCTATGAATTGTGTCGTTTGCTCCGCAATCATTCTCTATTTAAAGACACGCCGATTATTATGGTGACGGCAAATACAGGAATTATTAACCGAGTCAAAGCTAGAGTTGTCGGTGCTTCAGGTTACTTAACTAAGCCTTTTAGCCAGCCAGATATTCTTAAAATGGTATTTAGGCATTTGACTTAGAAAGGAACAGAGGAAAGAGAGCTGAGGAAGCTGAGGGGGACAAGGGGGACAAGGGAGAAATTAGTCACGCACCACGTACAACTCGCTACACCCCACACCCTTTCTTCACTGATAACTGACAACTGATAACTGATAACTGCTCCCTAGCGTTGGTGAGGAAAAAAAACCGTGTAGTAAAGTGAAGGATCGACCCGATCTGTAAACCGAGGATACAAGCTGCGATCGCAGGGTGAATCGTCTGGCTCTGTTTCTTCAACAGATTCGCTGGTTGAAACTTCTGTAGAAAACAAAGCAGCTAATTTTGACCAAGTAACAGAAAAAGGATTTTGTAAATATTTCTGTACGAGCGATCGCTTACCCGTTTCCTTTGAGTTATCTAGTTGCCAATCGTTTGTATGCTCTCTCATAAATGCATTCCTCGCAGCTATTTTGTGCGCTTGCTGGAGCGCTAAAGTTTATTAGCCACAATTGAGACGAGTTATGCACGGTTGTCTGGTATGGAATGCTATCCATAACCTAATTGAGGAGTTGAGTTAGGATAGAAGATAAAGCGATCGCATGAAATCTATACTTCAGTAAACTTGCTATTCATTAGTCAAATAAACAACTTTATCCCTTACCCAAGCTCGAAAAGATTTGAGTAAAGCTACTTCTCCCTGCATGGGAATCTGTTGCATAAAATTACTCATATGTTCAACAGATATAAGAGGAAAAGCAAGACTCACATCACGCTCTCTATATTCCTCTACTTCTAGTTGATAAAATTTTAATTCTTTTCCGTCGTATTTCCAAAGTTCAGGAACACCTAAAGCAGAATAAATACCAAGTTTATTTACAGAACTACTAGTAATATCAATTTCAATTGCTAAGTCAGGCGGTGGATCGGTTTCTAAATTTAACTTGAGCTTGCCTCTAATTGCTGACTCGCTCTGAATATAATAACAATTATCTGGTTCTATACCGCAATTAGCGACTTGGCGTTTTAGAGTTGTTGAACCAGCGCTTCTAGCTTCAATGTTGAGTTCTTCAGCTAGGGCAATTATAAAATTACATAAATTGCTTTTGTAGCTTTCATGTTCAAAAAGTGGAATCATAATTTCCATCGTGCCACAGTCATAAGCAAAGCGAGAACCTCTGTTTTCACCTGTTTCTTTGAGTAAAGTTTCAAAGGTTTCCCAGCTAATGTTATGTAGCACTACTCTAGACTCTGCTGGAGTTAAAGAAGTAATCATATCCACTGGCTTTAGAGTCAATTGGGTGAGCTAAGCCCACCCTTTTACCTTAACCGAAGATACTACCAAAAAATTCTACCGCTTCTTTCAAAGCAACAATAAATATGTCAATCTCTTCACGGGTATTGTAAAAAGATAAACTTGCCCGTGCAGTAGACTGAGCGTGGATGTAACGATGTAAAGGCTGCGTGCAGTGGTGTCCGGCGCGAATAGCAACCCCAGCTTGATCTAGTAGAGTAGATAAATCGTGAGGGTGAACATCACCAGCCGTAAATGAAGCTAATGCAGCTCTACCCACACCTGCTACTTTAGGTAATGGACCATAGGTGCGGACTTCAGAAATTTGACTCAGTTGCTCGAACAGATATTGCGTCAATTCCGATTCGTAAGCATAAATTTTATCCATGCCGATCGCCCCTAAATAGTCTACAGCTGCACCGAGGGCGATCGCTTCTCCGATTGCTGGGGTTCCTGCTTCAAATTTGTGCGGTAAATCGGCGTAGGTAGAACGGTCTAAATACACGTCGGCGATCATTTCACCACCACCTAAAAACGGTGGCATCGATCGCAACAATGCTAGTTTTCCATACAAAAATCCAATTCCGGTAGGAGCGCACATTTTATGACCGGAAGCTACTAACCAATCGCAGTCCATTTGCTGTACGTTAACAGGCATATGTGGTACGCTTTGGCAAGCATCGATCAAAACTTTCGCACCGTGTTGATGGGCGATCGCAATTATCTCTTGTATTGGGTTAATGCACCCCAAAGTATTAGAGACGTGAACCACGGCGACAAGCTTGGTTTTGTCGGAAATTAAAGACTTATATTGTTCTAAATCAAATTCTTCCTCTGGAGTTAGTTCGACAAACTTCAACACTGCACCCGTTCTTTGGGCTAGGAGTTGCCAAGGTACTAAGTTGCTGTGGTGTTCCATCACGGAAAGGATGATTTCATCTCCCCGTTGGATGTTGCTATTACCCCAACTGTAAGCGACTAAGTTAATTGCTTCGGTAGCATTACGGGTAAACACAATTTCTTCTCGCTGCGCCGCATTGACAAACGCAGCTACTTTATCCCGCGCCCCTTCGTAAGCTTCGGTTGCTTTAGCCGCTAGGGTATGCACGCCGCGATGAACGTTGGAGTTATATTGCTCGTAATAATCCCGTAGGGTGTTGAGGACGAGTAAAGGTTTTTGGGAGGTGGCGGCGTTGTCGAGGTACACCAAGGGTTTGCCATTGACTTCTTGCTGCAGGATTGGGAAGTCAGCGCGGACGATATCGGCGAGGGTTCTTGCTTGGGTAAAAGTCATGGTTCAAGTCGAGAGAAGGAACAGAACGCAAATGTTGTAGGGGCGGGTTCACCAGAGTTCTCTACTTGTAACCAAATATATTGGTAAACCCGTCCTCACTTTCGGTCAATCAGCCAGATTTAATGTTGTAGCTTCGCGGGTAACAGCTTTGAGCAGAGTTTGTTGTAAAGAGGGAATTGGTAGTTGGTTAATAATCTCAGCAGCAAAGGCGTTAACTAACAAATTTTGAGCGTCAGCAGCGTTAATTCCGCGACTTTGCAGGTAGAAAATCTCATCGTCTTCCAACTGGCTGACAGTAGCACCGTGACTGCACTTGACGTTATCAGCGATAATTTCCAGTTGAGGCTTGGTGTCTACTCTAGCTTTGGCAGAGAGGAGTAAGTTGCGGTTCAGTTGTCCTGCATCCGTAAGTTGAGCAGCTTTAGCAACAAAAACTCTCCCATTAAATACAGTGTGGGCTTTATCGGCGACAATGCATTTATGGAGTTGACGGCTCATACCATAAGGATAATTTAGTGCGATCGCGCTATGGGTATCGGCTGTTTGTTGCCCTGCTATTATAGTTAAGCCGTTGAGAATTGTTTCTGTCTGTTCTCCTGTCTGGTAGATGTCTAAATTGTGGCGCGACAGTTTTGCCCCTAAAGTAATTGCATTGCAGGTGTAACGGCTATCCCGTGCTTGAGTAATCGCAGTTTTACCAATATGGAATGCTTCTACGCTTTCCCGTTCAACTCTAGTATGACTAACTTGGGCATTTTCTCCCAGCCAGATTTCCGTAACAGCGTTGGTAAAGTATACCGTCTCTCCAACTTCGGCTTCGCCTTCTTCAGGATCTTCAATATTAAATTGATTTAAGTAGTCTTCCACCAGCGTGACGCTACTACCAGTTTCCGCGACTACCAAGCAGCGCGGTTGATTAATTGTTGGTGTTCTAAAAGAGTTAGCGATAAATAGCAGGTGAATTGGAGCTTCTACGACAACATTTTTAGGAATCCAGACGACAGCAACATCCGTAATTGCAGCCGTATTCAGGGCGGTAAATATGTCTTGTCCTGCCTCAGATTTTGCCAGGTAGTTGTAAACGCGATCGCGGTATTCTGCTGGTAATCCTGATAAATTGCTAACTACTACACCTTTCGGTAAATCACCGATTGCAGAATGTTCTGGCGTATACACCCCGTTGATAAATACCAAACGACTATTTGCTGCTTCTGAGAAGGTGAGTGGTGTCACCAGTGCTGCTGGTAATCCGGTGGGAGCCGCCACTTGAAAGTTAAACTGTTTTAAAGCAGATAAATCGGTAAACCGCCACTCTTCAATTTTGGTAGTAGGGAGAGTAGATTGACGGATAATGGAAGAAGCGCGATCGCGAATTTCCCGTAGAGACGTTACATGTAATGTTTCTACACCCTTTTGACACTGTTGCAGCAACTCTATCAGGTAGTTATCCCCACCCGACACGCTACCATGACTGCCATTCGTCACTGTCGGAGAAACTTGAATATTCATTACACTCCTACCTCAGTCGCAGCTTGCTCCAACACCCAATCGTAACCCCGAGACTCTAATTCCAGTGCTAACTCCTTACCACCACTCTTAATAATCCGTCCCCCAGCCATAACATGGACGTAATCTGGGACGATGTAGTTGAGCAATCTCTGATAGTGAGTAATTAGAATTGTGGCATTTTCAGGGCTGGCTAATTGATTCACGCCATTAGCAACAATCTTCAGCGCGTCAATATCTAATCCTGAATCTGTTTCATCCAAAATTGCAATTTTTGGTTCCAACAGTGCCATTTGCAAAATTTCGTTCCGCTTCTTCTCGCCGCCAGAAAACCCTTCATTCACGCTGCGGTTTAAGAAAGCCGCATCCATCTTGACAACATCCAATTTTTCTTGGATCAAATCGTCAAAATCGAATGCATCCAATTCTTCTAAACCTTGCTCTTTTCGGCGAGAATTATAGGCAACTCGCAAGAAATCCAAATTACTTACGCCAGGAATTTCTAAGGGATACTGAAATGCCAGAAAAACTCCAGCTCTAGCTCGTTCTTCCGCTTCCATCTCCAGCAAATCTTTACCTTGAAAAATTGCTTCGCCACCCGTCACCTCATAAGCTGGGTGTCCTGCTAAGGCTTTAGAAAAAGTGCTTTTACCAGAGCCATTCGGTCCCATAATCGCATGGATTTCTCCAGCGCGAACCTCTAAATTCACTCCCTTTAAAATTGGATTCCCATCAACTTCAGCTGTCAGGTCTTTCACCGACAGCAAAATTTCACTATTTTCAATAATCATTACTCTCTACGTCCTCTGCACTCTCTCTATTCACTTGCGAATTGCTTGATTGAGGGTGAGCATTGCCCACCCTATTTTATTAACCCACACTACCTTCCAGTTTCAGACTCAGCAGGCGATCGGCTTCTACAGCAAATTCCATTGGTAGCTGGTTAAACACATCCTTACAGAAACCGCTAATCATCATCGAGATTGCATCTTCTGAAGAAATACCCCGCTGCGCGAAGTAGAATAATTGGTCTTCGCCAATCTTAGAAGTCGAAGCTTCATGCTCGATCTTGGCAGTGTTATTTTGTACCTGAATGTAGGGGAATGTATTCGCCCGCGCATTATCTCCAATTAACATTGAATCGCATTGAGAATAATTCCGCGCTCCTTGTGCTTTCGGGTTAACTTTCACCAAACCACGGTAGCTGTTGCTAGAGTTCCCGGCAGAAATTCCCTTGGAAATAATCGTGCTGCGAGTATTCTTACCAACATGGATCATCTTCGTTCCTGTATCGGCTTGCTGCATATTATTCGTCAGCGCCACAGAATAAAACTCACCGACAGAGTTATCGCCGACTAACACGCAACTAGGATACTTCCAAGTAATTGCCGAACCCGTTTCTACCTGCGTCCAAGAAATCTTAGAATTAACTCCTTGGCACAAACCGCGCTTGGTGACGAAGTTGTAAATTCCGCCTTTACCCTTCTCGTCGCCAGCGTACCAGTTTTGCACGGTAGAGTATTTAATTTCAGCATTGTCCAAAGCGACAAGTTCCACCACCGCCGCGTGTAGCTGATTAGTGTCGTACATCGGTGCGGTACAGCCTTCTAGGTAGGAAACGTAGCTCCCTTCCTCGGCTACAATCAAAGTCCGCTCGAACTGTCCTGTATCGCCGCTATTAATACGGAAGTATGTAGACAGTTCCATCGGGCATTTGGTGTTTTTGGGGATATAAACGAAGGAACCGTCACTGAATACAGCGGAATTGAGTGCCGCGAAGTAGTTATCTGCCGTTGGCACGACACTACCCAGATATTTCTGTACTAACTCTGGATATTCCCGTAAAGCTTCGGAAATCGAGCAGAAAATTACACCTTCTTTAGCTAACTTTTCCTTGAAGGTGGTAGCTACAGAAACGCTGTCAAAAATGGCATCTACTGCGACATTAGATAGACGCTTCTGTTCTGATATGGGAATACCAAGCTTTTCAAAAGTTTCCAGCAATGCGGGATCGACTTCTTCCAAGCTATTCAGTTGCTTGGGCTTCTTTTTCGGCGCGGAATAGTAGATAATATCTTGATAGTTGATGGGAGGATACTGGACACTGTGCCAAGTAGGTTCTGTCATCTTCAGCCATTGACGGTAAGCTCTCAGACGAAATTCCAACATGAACTCTGGTTCTTCTTTCTTAGCAGAGATCAGGCGGATAACGTCTTCACTCAGACCGCGAGGAATAATATCTGCCTCGATGTCGGTAATAAAGCCGTATTTGTAAGGCTGGTTGACGATGGTTTTGACAGTTGCACTCATTGGTAGTGTTCTCTCGGTTGGGCTGAAATGCTCGAAGTAGCTCTTTAAGGATGAAAGACGGGTGGTCTAACCCCTTCCCACCTTCCTCATTGTAAAAATCGTAACTAAAACAACACGCTTGTTGTTTAACCTGTCTCCATTTTACGCTACATTAACAACAGGTATGTTGTCAAAGTAAAATTTTCAGCTGAAAACTTTGGAATGACAATGGTGACAACGCAGCAGCCCTCGACCAAGCAGGACATTCTGCAATATTTAATGAAGCAGGGGCAAGCCACGGCGCAGGAGCTAGCCACAGAGCTTGATGTCAGTCCACAAGCGATTCGTCGCCATTTAAAGGATTTAGAAGCAGAGGAACTCATTGTATATCAAGCAGTTCATCTGGGCATGGGGCGACCGCAGCACGTATATAAACTAAGCGATCGCGGGCGCGATCGCCTGCGTCGTACTATTAATGATGGAGGGGGAGACAGTCACGGACAATTTGCCGTTTCCCTGCTCGATACCCTCGCCCAAACAGTGGGGCGAGAACAAATGGGGACGATTTTACGAATGCAATGGGAGCGTAAAGCTCTAGAATACCGCGATCGCGTCGGCGAGGGTTCGCTGCAAGAGCGAGTCGCCAACTTGGTAGAATTGAGGAAAGCTGAAGGTTACATGGCAGAATGGTATTTTGTCAACGAAGAGAATTCAGCTAGAGGATTTATCATTACCGAACATAATTGCGCCATTGCCAACGTTGCTGAATCCTTCCCTGTAGTCTGCGGACACGAATTGGAAATGTTTGCCACAGTTTTACCTGATTGTCAAGTTGAGCGTACCCACTGGATTATTGACGGCGAACACCGATGTGGGTATTTAGTACGAAGCACGGGAGAAAGGGGAAAGCTGTAGGGGCGGGTTCACCCGAAATCCTTGTCGGAGCCAGAGTTGTTTGGTAAACCCGCTCGTACAAAAATTGTCGGGAAATACCAAAAATTGTAGTCGAAGTTGATTTTTTGAGTGAACCCGTCCGTACAAATGACCAATGACCAATGACAAATAACATGCAACCTTCAATGCAATTTCTCTCGGCGGAAGAGTCAGCCAAGGTAGATGCAGCCTTGCTTTCTTCTCCAGAAAAGTTTTTAACCAGACTGACAGTTTCATCGCTACGGCTGTTGAAACATATAGCCGAAGACTACGGCGTAAAGATGGAAGATTTAACCGCAGAGCAAGTGGTAGCCTGGTTTGAGAAAGATGGCAAGATTAGACGCGAACAAGGACTTGAGGCGGCTTTTCTGAAATGGTAGCTATTCAGTTATCGGTTATCAGTTATCAGTGGAGAGTGGTGCGCGACAAATGACGAATGACGAATGACCAATAACTCTTTTACCCTTGAGACACTGCGGTCGCATTGACATCTATATTGCGATCGAATATGATTCGCGGTCGGAATAGAATTTTCAAAATCAGTAAAATCGATTTGAATTCCCCTGGCGTGTTGTGGCGCTTCCATTGTCCGGGGCGACAAAATAACATTTCCACTAAGCAGCGATGTTGACTGAGACTGAGTTGCTGAAACATAACCCTGACTGTAGGAAATTCATTTTGAAATCCAGTCCGAATCACTTGACCAGTTAACTCTACTCCTTCTTCCATAATTTCTAACGTGAGTGGCTGCATTTCCTCGGCTGAAATAACTGCTTTTTGTGTCAGAGCAATTTCCGCTCCAACTTCAGAAATCATCGTCGTGACTCCCCAATAATTTTCCCCTTGAATATTGCACCTTACTGTTCGCCGGAGAGCAAACCAATCGTAAACATCTGGTTTGGGAGCGTCGAGCAGAATTAAAATTGCAATACCCAACATAATTAAGTTGTAGCCACTCCACAGCCAACCCAAACCAATACCTCGAATCTGTTGAGCAATTTCTAATGGTACTGTTGTTGCCCATTCTGCTTTCGCCATAGACATTCCTAAGTTGCGCCACAGACTAATAGCTGTGATCGCAAACAAAATAATTAAAGGTGAAGCTAGTTTCCAATTAAATGAAAAGCGATCGCGTTGTTGTCCTTTTGGAGTAACTTTAAATCCTTTGGCGAACGGTCTTAACATGACTTGAATTACTGTCAAAGCCAAGGGAAAACATAAAACCAAAGAGTATATATCTGATAGTAAAGCCGAGCGAGAGCGGTGATTTAACCAAGCAAAGACTGAGATTTGAACTAAATAGTAAGGCAAAAAGAAAAATAATAATTCAGTTGCCGTTGCCCTGAGTGGAATCACTCCTAAAAATGAATAGGCAAGTGGCATAACTAAAAATCCAACCCGGGAAATACTAGTGAACCAATGCAATAATCCTTCTAAATGTGCAATTCTTTGTAAAGGTCGCAATCCTTCGATAGTTAAAGGGTTTGCGTCGATAAAAAATGCTTGTAACGTCCCTTGCGCCCATCTGATCCGCTGTGTAGCATGAGCGGCGATGTTTTCGGCTGCTAAACCTGCACTTAGTTTTTCATCTAAATAAATTAATCGATAACCCTGCGCCGATAAACGAATTCCAGTAAAGTAATCTTCACTCAAAGAATCTGTGACAAAACCGCCAGCAGCTTGTAGTGCTTTGCGTCTGACGACAAAAGAAGTACCAGCACAAATAACGCTATCAGCTCCATCTCTAATGGGCTGAATTTGACGATAAAAAACTTCTTCTTCAGGAGTAACTGCATCTTCCAGCCCTAAATTACGGGCGATTGGATCGGCGTTATAAAAACTTTGAGGTGTTTGAACTAAAGCAATTTTTTCGTTTTGAAAAAAGCCAACAGTTCGATTTAGAAAATTTCTGGTTGGGACAAAATCTGCATCAAAAATAACGACTAACTCACCTTGCGTTTTGGCAATCGCGTGGTTTAAATTACCTGCTTTAGCGTGCTTGTTATCGGGACGAGTTAAGTATTTACAACCCAATTCTATAGCTAAATTTTTAACTTCTGCTCGGTGCGTATCATCAAGTAAGTAAATTTTTTTATGTGAATATTCCAGTGCTTGGCAACCGATAATAGTCCGTTTGAGGATAAAAGTAGGCTCGTTATAAGTAGGAATTAAAATATCAACATTTGGGGTAAAACTACCGTCAAGCACGGCTACAGCAAAGCGGTCGGCTTCGCGGCTGCGGTCTTTGACATTCAACATTAAAAATAATTGAATTGTACTGCTAGTTAACACCAGAAACTCTAAGAACAATAATCCCAGACTAAACACACCATTAAGGGGAGTAGCAAGATTGAGCGTAGTTAGCGATCGCCAAATAATATAACGAATAGTCAAAAGCAGTAATATTGCTACTACAATTTGCCGCGACCATCGTTTCGGCTGGGGAGAAATTCGCATGACTAGCATCACAATTAGTAGTAAAACAATTGTGGGAGCTAGTAAATATCCTCCTGACAACGTTGGTACTTCTAACCAGAAAGGAGGATTGTTTTGAAAATTTTGTATTTGTAAAAAAATTGAAGTAATTCTGCCTTCTCCGGCAAACCATCCCCCAACTATCAGGCTAGAAAATGCCACGATACTCAGCATAACTAGCGTAGCGAGACGCGATCGCCTCACGCGCCTGAGTTCTCTCTGCTCTATCCCCTGACTTTTAATCTGAGAAACTGTCATTCCTACTACCCAATAATTTTCCTAACAAATACACTGGATTGTTGTTAGCAATCCATGTTAGGTAACACAATTGTAAAATAATTATAATTTTTATTATCGTTTATTATGTCAACTTTTAGCTAGTAGTTGAAATTTTGTTTGCTCCTAACTGTCCCAATAGAAATCTGCTAGCAATAACGCGATGTATTGCCATAGAAGAAGACTAAAACAGATATTCAGATAGTTCTATGACCGTAGAGCAATAGCTGAAGTTCCCTCATGGGTAGTTATATTGTCCAATCGCCCCTAGATGCCCTATCGCAACAACAGTAGCAAATTACGCTGTATCAAAAATCATCTCAAACTCGATCGCGATCGAGGATCGGCTGATAGCAGTTTTCAATTGGGTAAAATACACGCTCTCTCTGGGGCGCACAGAGAAAGCGCCCCTACAAATGTCACGCACGCAATCGAGAATTGCTACAAAATTAATTTTCCTACTGGCAACCCCGACTACAAGCTAGTACACGACGAGGTCGTGGCGATCGATACTGAGAAAATGACTGTCACCTTCAACTTGGTCAACGGTTTCAGTTTCGGTCGTCCAGTTTGGTACGTTTCAATGGATTCCAGCGATCCAACGGTGGCTGCGATCGAAGGTGTAACTTCTGCTCCAGCATTACAGAAGATAAAAGTAGGTGGCGACGATAGTTTTAGTAGTGCTGTCGAGCGGATTTTTATTGCCATAAATGGACTGTCGCAAAATGGTTGTAAAAATCCACAACGCCAAAGGCTGTATGCAGCTTTAACTGATGGCTATCGCCCCAACAATGTTTTGGGTGGTATCCCGACGATCGCGAATAACTATAGCCCACTTTGGGATATCAACCTTTACGAGTGGACGCAGGATGCAGTAAATAATGGCGATCGCACCCAGCTACGCGAAGAATTTCACATCTTAGGTCTAGTTGAATCTGGTTTCCTCACTGGTCCTAATGGTTTCGAGTTTGGCTCGACAGGCATCATCAACAACTGCCCGATCGTATTTCGCCTATTGTAATTTCTCGACGCACGAACTCAAAGCCGAATTAAGAGCTAATTCTTACGTTTTTCTCAGGAAAAACTCATAAATTCATCAGTCGTAACTTAGGTAAGCGATAGATGCTGAAATTATCGAATTTTTGTTTATTCTCAAATTCTTAGGAGTGAATCAAGTGAAACTTACGTCTGTTTTAGCGGGCTTTGCTTTAGTCGGGTTAGTGACGGTTACAGATGTACCACTGAGAGCGATCGATCCTCAGTCAGGTCAAGCGTCTGCCCAAGAGATGCAAATGAAAGGTCCAACTGATATACCGATCCAAAAGAAAATTGAATTGATAACCGCGCACAAAGGTCAGCTAGGTGGTGGTGACGAACTGCGGCGCTATTTCTTTGGCGATCTGCTGCCAGTAGCGGTGCAGCCTGGTGGTGCGGGTATGGTCGTACTGCTGTATAACAAAGCTAACGATTATACATTTGCTTACTGTGCTACCTACGATGTGGTCGTGGCATTGAGAAAAGGCAGAGTGACGAAGTTTGAGCCGAGTGAAGTGAAGTAATAGTCAAGTCATTCTAGTCGCGATCGCATGAGGAAAAGCTTTGTTACAGATTGGGATATGCCGATTATTACTTTTTAAAGTTAAGCCACAGATTTATCTATGGCTAGCTATTTCTATTTTTGGTGCAGCTAACTCAGTCACGCGCAAGCTGACCGAAATTGGTGCGAGACATTTTCAGAACGATCGCAATCCCATTTCTCTGTGCAATGTTTTATTTGTTGGCAATCTCTGCGCTTTGTTGGTACTGCTAATTATTTATCGACGGCAAATCCAACCAGCTATGTTAAAGCGACTTTCTCGACGAGAGTGGTTGGGATTGATAGTCGTATCAACTTTAGCAGGAGCGATCGCGCCGAGTTTAATTTTTCAGGCACTAGCTGTTACTAATGTCAATACTGTAGTGTTTTTGGGAAGATTAGAGCCACCCTTAACTTTGCTATTGTCTATCTGGCTATTGTCTGAAAGAGTTAATTTTTGGGAAATTTTGGGTGCATCTATTGCCTTTACGGGAGTAATTTCGATTATTTTTTTGTTTCCAATTCTACAAGGAGTAAATAATATAAGCTTAATGCTAGGCATGGGTGAAATTTTCACTATTGCTGCTGCCGTAGCTTTAGCAACAGCCACAATTCTTGGTAAGCTAACCCTCTCTCGGGTTTCTTTAGGAATTTACAGCATTTTTCGCACCGCTTGGGGAACAGTTATTTTCTTTTTCGCTGCTTTACTACTCTACGGCAGAGGACATTTTATGGATGTATTTTCTCCTTTCTTGTGGGAATGGATGTTAGTTTATGGTTCTATTATTGTCGTACTCGGTCAGACTTTCTGGATTGCTGGTTTAAGAGCTACCTCTATATCTGAAGCTTCTTTAGTCAGCTCTTTTACTCCCATTGCAGGGATTCTCGCAGCTTATTTCATTTTAGGAGAAGTTCCAACACTGGCGCAGTATATGGGTGGCAGTGTCATAGTTATGGGAGTTTTTCTAAGTCAAATCGGCATCCGGCAAAAAGCATCAATTCGTGCTGCTACACGGAACGCTTCGATTCAAAAACAGCAAGAAATCGAAAGTAATATGGGATTTAAAGGGATATAAGTCAATGCTGGCTGAGAACGTCGAATTCTTGAAGCGATCGCACAACTGAGGGGGTGGTAACTAGCAACCATCTGCGTACTTCTGATTTAGAGAAGGTTGTTGTAAATTTAACTCATTGCCTGTTGCCACCAGCATCCAGATAAATTGAAATTTACGTAATTTAGTGGACTAGCAGATTAAACCCATTATTGTTGCAGAGGTTTTGTATGGTAGACTTACTCGATGCTTGGAGACTTTTGCATCCCGCGATCGCCGTTACTTTCATCTTCCCTTTGATTGGGATCGTGGCTAACTTCGCATGGCAGACACGCCAGCGCCGATTGCAAGCTAAAGGGGGTGAGAAAAGTAAAATTCCCCCGACAGTTGGCGTGGAACATAATAAATTTGGCAAGTGGTTGGCTGGAGGCGTAGTAGGATTAGCACTTGTAGGGCTTGCCCGTCCCATTTTTTACCACATTGCAACTAACCAAGTCTGGAGTAAAAACCCTTTTCAAGTTATCTTTATCACCTTGATGTTTGGTGCAACCATCGCCTCTTTGGTGTTGCTTTATCAAGCCAAACAAAAACTTTGGCGGGGAGTGTTTGCCACTTTGACAGGAATGGGTTTAGTGATTCTGGGTTTCCAAGAAGGTGTCTTCCGTCGTGATAACGAATGGTTTGTATCTCATTTCTATATCGGATTGACGGCAGCAATGCTGATGATTTTTTCCTTAGCGATTATGCAAGATATCTATCAGGATCGCTCCCATCGCTGGCGGATCGTCCATGCTATTTTAAATTCGATCGCCCTATTACTCTTTGTCGGACAGGGAATGACTGGGGTGCGGGACTTACTAGAAATTCCTTTACACTGGCAGGAACCATTCATCTACAAGTGTGATTTTAATCAAAAGACTTGTCCTACCCCAACTTCTATGACTGGTGAGTGGCGCACTGCAAAAGAGTAGAGAATAGATTGACGTTTTATTCAGTTGTATCGCGATCGAGAGCGTGTTGCCTGAGTTCGCTCAGAGAAACGTATTCTAGTGCCGATGCGTGAGTTGACTGTAAAATTATGGGCGGTGCGACACCAGCATCTAGAGCTTCTTTCCAACGAGAAGCGCACAAGCACCAGCGATCGCCTGGTTTTAAGCCAGGAAAGTTAAACTCAGGTACGGGTGTGCTGAGATCGTTTCCCCGCGACTTGGTAAAATTCAAGAAATCTGCCGTTAGTTCTGCGCAAACGACATGCGCTCCATAATCGCCTGCACCAGTATTACATTTACCGTCGCGGTAATACCCAGTCATAGGAGCGCTGCAACAAGTTTTCAGTTCGCTACCGAGAACATTTCTAGCCTGTGCCACGATCGTCATCTCTCCAAAAGTCTCTCTTTAATTTGCTTTATAAAGATCTCCTATTTTAAGACAAATGCTCGATCGCTAGCTCTTTTCAGAATCTACACGCACGCAACAACTTCTTGATAACTACCCGATTTAACGACTCGACCTTTTTCAATCGAGTAGACGCGATCGCAATGTTCGAGAGTAGAAAGACGGTGAGCTATGATAATCATGGTTTTAGTCCCGCTGAGAGAGCGAATAGCCTCGCTGACAAGACTTTCAGTTTCGTTATCCAGTGCAGCAGTCGCTTCATCTAGCACCAAAATCTCCCGTTCGTGATAGAGGACGCGAGCAATTCCGATTCGCTGGCGTTGTCCTCCCGAGAGGCGTACTCCCCGTTCGCCAACAACTGTATTGATTCCATCGGGAAGTTGCTCGATCAATTCCTCTAACTGAGCCGACTGAATGGCTTTCTCTAATCTTGGCTTGTCAATCAGATCGTCTGGAACACCAAAAGTAATATTTTTCTCAATTGTGTCGTCTATCAGAAAAATAGATTGCGGAATGTAGCCAATTAAATTTTGCCAGGAGCGCAGATCGTTGTAAATTGTTTTACCATCAACTCTAATATTTCCTGTTTCCGGTGCTAAAAGTCCCAAGATGACATCAATTAATGTTGTCTTACCTGCTCCAGATTTACCAATTATCCCAATAGACTGACCTTTCTTGATGTGTAAAGAAATTTCTTTGAGATTGGTTTCTGTGGCGCTAGGATAGCGATAAGTAATTTTGTCTAAAATAATTTCTTGCTCGAATGGCAGACAGCATTTGCTATAGCTTTTTGAATCAAATAACTTACGTAAGCTTCGCTCGTCTAGTATTTTTTGACCCCGCTCGACTTCTAGATTTTCTATTTCTTTTAAATCGTAATAAACTTTATCAACTGAATAAGTACTATTTCTCATGATGCCAAAAGCATAGATTGTATTACTTACTGATGGCAGCAGGCGAATTGAAGCCATTGCAAACACACCCAAAACAGAAGTTAAGTTTTCTGCATTCTGATTGGACAGTAAAAATATAATTGTAAATCCAACTAAAAAAGTTACTAGAATAGCTTCTAGTAAGATGCGCGGTAAAATTGAGAATGCTTGAAAGGAGCTAAGTGCAAAAGCAAATTTATCAATCTGGGCTTTCATTTGATTCTCAAAATAAGATTCACAGCCAATAATGCGTGTCTCTTTTAGTCCTCCTAGTCCATGATTGATAATCCGAATCATTTCTGTATTAGATTCCGAAGCTTCTTGTCCCCATTGCGAAATTTTATATCTAAAAAAGTAAATTAACCCAAAGGCTGGTAAAAGAATTGCTGCTACGCTTAGTGTTGCTATTAAGTTTGTTTTTGATAGCAAAAAAATCAAAGCCAATATCACAGTGATATTGGCTAAAGATGTAAGGAAAGGCAGCATAAAATGAGTGCAGAATTTATCGGTTTCGTTGATAACATTCTGAATTAATAAGGCTGAATTGCGATTCAAATGAAAAGTGTAGGGTGCTGCTAAATAGGAGTGGAGTAACTTGGCTGAGAGTTCACCTTGCTGCTTGAAGGAAAATTTGAACACATATTTCTGACCGTAAAAGCTTAGGACAGACTTGAAGTATAAAATTCCGATAGTTGCTGCACTCAGTAAATATAAAAATTGTTTGTCGTTTTGAAATCCAGACTGAGTATAAAACCAATGCAGCCAGGAATTTTGATAGATTGCCTGCGGATTACTTGCCAAGGCAATAAATGGTCCAACTAGTCCAATTCCTATTGCTTCCATCAGAGAAGTCAAGAGAAAGAAGAATATTAGGAAAAATAGTTGTCTTCTCTTGCCTGCAAGGATATAAAAAAACTTAGATAAGTAGCCGATCATGTAGAGATAAGTTAGCTATAGTCAGCCACAATCGTAGTTTAAGTAAGTTAAAAAGGCTACTCAACAATTTGTAATTTTACTCAATCTTTAAATTTTGTTTGGTTTATGTAAAAACAAATATATCAAAATAGTGAGTTTACGTAAAAATGCTTAAATATGCCGAAAAGTCACTTTACTGTTATACCGAGATTTTAGGCGATCGCTACTTAGACTCCACAGGGGTTCGTGGGATAAGATATGAGAGATGCGATCGCTTGATAGTTGAGCAATTGCTGTTTCTACCGCTTGTAACTACGGTTGTGGCAAATCTGTCATGCGGGTAGCGGAAGAAAAAGCAGACCGCAGAGAGAGGAAATAAAACAGAGAATCCGATAAGTTTAGAGCTTTGTGCTTAAATTTTTCCTCAAATTCACTATGGCTTTCGATTATGACTTGTTTATCATTGGCGCTGGTCCTGGGGGAGTAGCCGCTGCAAGACAAGCTAAAACTTACGATGTCCGCGTTGGAATTGCCGAACGAGAGGCAGTTGGTGGTACTTGTGTCAATCGTGGTTGTATCCCTAAAAAGTTTATCGTCTACGCTGCTGATTTTGCCTTACACGATCGCGCAGCTGCAAGTTACGGCTGGAGTAAATGCGATCGTCAGTTTGACTGGTCGTATTTTATCGCCTCCGTCCATCAACAGCTCGAACAGCGCCGCCAGTCTTTTTTAAACAAGTTTCAACAGGCAGGAATTGATGTCATTCGAGGTCAAGCAACTTTTATCGATCCACACACCGTAAAAATCGACGGACGCAAAGTCACGGCTGACAAAATTATCGTTGCCGTGGGTGGCAAATCCATTAAACCATCAAAAATTCCAGGGATCGAATATGCAATTACATCCCGTCAAATGTTTGAACTTCCTCAACTACCACAACGTTTAGCAATTGTTGGTGGCGGATATATTGGCGTGGAGTTCTCTAGCATGATGAATGCCTTCGGCGTTGAAGTGACATTAATGGATCGCGATCAAACAATTTTATCGGGATTTGATGACGATGTTCGTACTGCCGTACAGCAGGGATTGAGTCAAAGAGGAATTCAATTTCTCGGCAACACAACGGCAAAAGAAATCAAACAAGATGCTACAGGATTGCAGGTTGTTTTAGAAGGCAACGATCCTCAGATCGTCACAGCCGACACCGTACTCTTTGCCACAGGCAGAAGCCCCAACACTGAAAATCTAGGTTTAGAAAATGCTGGGGTAGAATTGGATGAAAAAGGCGCGATCGCGGTTGATGCTTATAGTCGCACGAACCAAGCGCATATCTTTGCTGTAGGTGATTGTACCAATCGCAAGCAATTGACTCCAGTTGCCCGAACAGAAGGTCGGGCAGTAGCGCGAACAATTTTTGACCAGCAATCGCCACAAATTGATTACACTCTCGTTCCTACCGCTGTCGTTGCCCGTCCTGAAGCTGCTGCTGTAGGATTGACAGAAGCGCAAGCACGGGAAAAATTCGGCGATGCCGTGCAATGCTACCGCACCCAATTTGAACCCCTGTTTTACAGCATGACAGATCGCTCCGAGCAAGCGATGATGAAATTAGTAGTAGATCGGCGCAGCGATCGCGTGTTAGGCGCTCATATGGTAGGCGAAAATGCTGCTGAGATTATTCAAAGTCTGGCAGTTGCGATCCAAAAAGGCATTGCTAAACAAGATATTGACGCAAACCTTGGCATCCATCCAACCACCGGAGAGGAATTCTTCTTGTTAGATTAAATTTAAACCCGTACAGTACGCCTGTTAAATCCCCTCCTATTCCAACATATCTCACCACAAACTTGAAGATCGCGACCAAATCAGTTGATAGGTGATAGATAATTTTTCTACCAACTGCCAACTACCAACTACCAACTACCATAGGAACATATTGACTCATGACATTCGACTACGATTTATTTGTTATTGGCGCTGGATCTGGAGGGCTAGCAGCTTCTAAACGGGCAGCTAGCTACGGTGCAAAAGTAGCGATCGCAGAAGAAAGTCTCGTTGGTGGTACTTGTGTCGTCCGAGGCTGTATTCCGAAAAAACTCATGGTTTACGGTTCTCGCTTTCCGGCTTTGTTTCACGATGCTGCGGGTTATGGTTGGCACGTTGGCGAGACGAGTTTAGATTGGCAACACTTCATCACTGTTATTGATAACGAAGTGAACCGTCTTTCTCAGTTGCATATCAACTTTTTAGCAAAAGCTGGAGTCGAGTTAATTCCCAGTCGCGCCGCTTTGATAGATCCCCACACGATCGAAGTAGATGGGCGCAAAGTCACGGCTGAAAAAATCTTAATTGCCGTTGGCGGTCGTCCGATTAAACCAGACATTCCGGGTATGGAACATGTCATTACCTCGAATGAAATGTTTCACCTGCCCGAAAAACCCAAACACATAGCGATTATTGGAGCTGGTTACATTGGGGTGGAATTTGCCTGTATTATGCGCGGTCTGGGTTGCGAAGTTACCCAAATTATTCGCAAAGATTTGATTTTACGAGGATTCGATCGCGACATCCGTAATGAAATTCAGCAAGGCATGATTCATCACGGAATTCAAGTCATCACTGATAATGTTGTCAAGGCGATCGATCGCGTCCCCAAAGGATTAAAGCTAACACTCTCTGACCAAGATCGAGAACCAGTTGTTGCCGATGTGGTTTTAGCTGCAACTGGTCGTACTCCTTATGTTGAAGGACTTGGCTTAGAAAATGCAGGTATAGATTTAGTTCCCAGTTCCCTAGAAGGTCCAGGCTACAGTACCACTAAGGCGATCGCGGTGAACGAATTTAGTCAAACTTCCCAACCACACATCTTTGCTGTCGGTGATTGTACCGACCGGATTAACCTCACTCCTGTCGCCATTGGTGAAGGTCGTGCTTTCGCGGATACAGAATTTGGTAATCTACGCCGCGCTTTTAACCATGAAATCGTCGCTTCAGCCGTATTTTCTACTCCCGAAGCCGCCACTGTCGGCATGACAGAAGATGACGCGATCGCCCAACTGAGTGAAGATGGAGTCAAAATCTATCGCGCCCGTTTTCGTCCCCTATTTCACAGCTTGACTGGTGCTGCTGATAAGACGCTGATGAAATTAGTTGTCGATGCTCAGACCGAACGAGTCTTGGGAGCGCATATGGTAGGAGAATACTCGGCGGAAATTATTCAAGGAGTGGCGATCGCCGTAACTATGGGCGCAACCAAAAAAGATTTCGATGCTACTGTTGGCATTCATCCTTCTACCGCTGAAGAATTCGTCACTATGCGTTGATGGTAAGACTACTCCCTGTTTCCGTCGAATTCATTTCTACTTTTATTCGTAGCTAGTCACATTACGGCTAGCTTGTTTTTTTTGCCATATTATTGTGGACAATCTGCGTAAGCCTGCCAAGCGCGATCGCAAATATCAATAATTTCACGGATATTTTCGACAACTACAGTTGTTATAAATGGCTTGTACTATTTTTAGATAAAAGTTTTAGCTCTTTTTATCTAGCAGCATTCATAGCAGTGAAGATGTAAATAACATCACAAGACTTGGCAAGGGTGGGAATCAAATCGAGAACAGCCAATTATGGAAATTACCGGACAATTATTAGAATTTTCCTTACTGAATATTTTTCATTTCATCGAGCAATTTCACCAAACGGGCTTGCTCTCGCTTCAGCCTGAACCAAGTGACGACTCTCAACTAGGAAAAAGCTGCTATCTCTGGTTTCAAGCAGGTGGTATTGTTGCAATAGTCGAGCAACTCGATAACCAGCACTTGCTCTCAATGATCGATAAGCGGGGCTGGATTGCACCAGAATTACTCAATATCTTGTCTGAGCCAAATGGCATAGAACATCCTCTGGGAGTTGAGTTGAAAACCAATGGACAGTTGAATGCCGAACAATTACAGGTTTTGTTTCACGCTCAAGTCATTCAGCCTGTCTGCGCTTTATTTAAATTATCGCGGGGTCATTTTAGCTTTAATTCGCAAGCGACTTTACCGAAAATCGAAATGACGGGTTTGAGCTTACCAGTAGCAGAGGCAACTTTATTAGGTTTGCGGGTATTGCGAGACTGGAAGCCATTTACGGCAAAACTGCCAACCCCATCTGACATTTTAAATAAGAATGTTGTTGCTAAGCCACGATTCCAACTCGATGCCCAAGAAAGGCAAGTATGGGAACTCGTTAATGGTAAAACTTCAATTGAAGCGATCGCCAAGCAGTTGCAACAACCATTAGAATCCATCCAACAAATCGCTTTTCGGATGAAGGTCGTTGGGTTATTAGGCTCTGTCTCTACCTCTCTCATGTCTGGGGAGACAACTGAAGAAATAGTGACTGAGAGCGGTGTAGGAGCGAATGGTGCTGCGGTAGCTAATCCTTCGCTAGTCAAGAATTTAGTCAACTTACTCAATACTAAAATTGTCTGATGCTGGTTCAACATGCATTTGTCAAGATGAATTTATTAACGTTAAAGCGTTAAATTTATGGGTAAGAAGATTCATGTTTTGTTAGTTATCTGCGAACAGCATATTAACTGTCAACTGTCAACCGCTTGAACAACAAATTGACACTTGAGCAGCAAATTCATTTATTTACATGGTTTTGCCTCTAGCCCTCAGTCAGCTAAGGCTGTCTATCTATGCGATCGCTTTGCCCAAATCGGTCTATCTTTATGCGTTCCCGATCTCAATCAGGGCGATTTTTCACATTTAACAATCACGCGGCAGTTACATCAAGTTGGTACTCTGTTACCACCACTTCCTACATCTGTCACAGTTGTTGGTTCTAGTTTAGGTGGGCTAACCGCAGCTTGGTTGGGGCAGAATTACCAACAAATTCAACGGTTAGTATTACTCGCACCTGCATTTGAATTTCTCACCCACTGGCTGCCGCGATTAGGCACGGCACAGCTTCAGCAATGGCAGACAGATAGGTATCTACAGACCTATCACTACGGCGAAAACTGCTTGCTACCCCTAGATTATAATTTCGTCCTCGATGCCGCCCAGTATCGAGAAACAGAACTATCCCGCCCTCTCCCCACTCTTATTCTTCACGGAATTCACGATGAAGTGATTCCAGTGCAATCCAGCCGTGATTTTGCGCGTCACCGCCCTTGGGTACAATTAATTGAGCTAGATAGCGACCACGCTTTAGCTAATGTCCTGCCTGAGATTTGGGATATAATTAAAGCTTTCTGTCAGTTATCAGGCAAGTAATGCTGCCATTCATCCGCTCAGACCTGGCTCGGTTCACAGCTTACAAACCCCATCCCAATAGTCCATCTGGAAAAGCTGTTGAGTCGTCAATTGCGCTCGATCGCTTAGATACAAATGAAAGTCCGTTCGATCTACCCCAGGAGTTGAAAGAAAAGCTTGCCTGGATGTATCAGCACGCACTAGAGAGCAACCGCTATCCTGATGGAGAACACGCTCAGCTCAAAAGCGCGATCGCCCAATATGTCAATGAGTCAGCGGTACTAGCTGATGCTGGTTTTACCAGCGCCAATATTTCTGTCGGTAATGGTTCGGACGAACTGATTCGTTCTTTGTTGATTGCAACTTGCTTGCAGGGAGAAGGAGCGATTTTAGTTGCCAATCCTACGTTTTCGATGTATGGAATTTTAGCTCAAACTTTGGGTATTCCTGCGATCGCTGTGGCGCGAAACCCCGACAACTTCGAGATCGATCTAACTGCGGCAAAATTGGCGATCGCGAACGAGCAAAATCCTCCCATCCGCGTTGTGTTTGTCGTCCATCCCAATTCACCTACAGCTAATGCTTTAACTACAGCGGAATTGGAGTGGTTGCGTAGTTTGCCACAGGAGATTTTAGTCGTCATTGACGAAGCTTATTTCGAGTTTAGTCAAACAACTGTTGCCAGCGAATTATTGCACCGCTCGAATTGGATTGTACTGCGGACATTTTCCAAAGCTTTTCGCTTGGCAGCACATCGGGTAGGCTATGCGATCGGGCATCCAGAATTAATTATGACTTTGGAAAAAATTCGTCTCCCTTATAATTTACCTACATATTCTCAAGCAGCAGCCGCGATTGCTCTTCAGTATCGTCACACCTTATTGACCGCAATTCCCCAAATTTTATCTGAAAGAAGCAAGTTAATGCAGGCTTTAACCGCTTGCCCTCAGTTCAAAGTCTATCCAAGTATGGCTAATTTTATTTTTATTCAGTTACAGCAGGATGCGATCGCCCTAGAAAGCGATTCCCTTAACAAGTTACATCAACAGTTACAAGCTAGCGGTACGTTAGTCAGACAGATTAGCAACGGCTTGCGAATTACTATCGGCACACCAGAGGAAAATGCTCGTACTTTAGAGAGACTTTTATCAGTTCTGAGTGGCTGATGGAACCAGAATTGCTTCCTTGTCCCGCTTGTCTCCCTTGTCTCCCTTGTCTCCCTTGTCTCCCTTGTCTTGTCTTAACCCCTCAACTCCGCATCCTAAATTCGGCGGCGCTCAATGATACTCGGTCGGCGTACCATAGCAACAGTTTGGGGCAGAATGCCAACTAGCAGGGCAAAAGCCTCGTCTGAAACACGATTTACAGTTTCCGTGTCAAAATACTGTTCAAATTGTTCGAGAATTTTTTGCACTCGTTGCTGGGGAACTGTCTTCTCGGTAATTTGCTTCATCAACCGAATCCACTGCCGTCGGATTAAGTAAGCTTTCTGACAGTCTTCATGGGATTCAGGCGTAACTAAAGAAAGATTCCCGACTGGTATTGCTGCTTGACAATCGCGATCGTAAAAACCCCCCACTGCGGCTCCAGGTCCGGCAAATTCTGCATGAAAGCGCTTGATCACGATCAAGCCATTTCTGCGGCGACTGTTGACCATCAGTACTTGCCCGTTGTGCAGCAGCTGTAGAATTTCTGAAGCATTCTGACTTTCGTTAATATGTGTCATGCTGCTAGAACCACAGGAATCGGTAATGCCGATACTGCTACAAGGGGTTTGGGCTAGTAGTAGAGCAGGTTGGTAATACGATTGGATTCTACTATCCATTTTTCCTACTCAAGATAAGTTTTCTGTGGGTTTGTAAGTATAAAGAGTAGCTAGGAGTCAAATCCAACTGCTTTGCCTTCCCTTCAATCTAAAACATGACGACAGAGCAAACAAAAACGCGATTTTTGTCTTTGGTTACCCATTTTGCTTCATATTCTATTTGATCTAGCAAAGGCTGATATAAAGTAACTATGAGGTAAGTTTAAAGCCTTAATAAAGATTAAATTCATAAATCTTATAGGCTGAGAAGAGGCTAATATCTATTTAAGCAATAATTAATACCGTATTGGTTGAATATTTTAACTTTTACTTAATTATTTGGCAGCAGTTACAATTTGTATCCTTTTTGCTAGCGGTGGGATCGATAGAGCGACCTGAAAGGGATAGACAGCTTTGCACCGCTCAAGGTCAGAGATCGTCATTCCAGTGTCAAGTTTTCGATCTAGCTGTCAGTACCAAAATCGCATTCAATTACTATTGCTGGATTTGAGGTGCTTGTGTAATAGCATCTGCCGAGGTTGTTTAAATAGCCAATGACTCCAACTTGTATCAATTTGTTCTAACTGATATCCCAATTTTAGATAGAGTTGTCGTGCTTGATGATTATTTTCTAAGACATGGAGAAATAGATCGTCAAAACCCCAAGATTTAGCAACTTGTTCGCAGCTAAGCAGTAATTTCCCGGCTATTCCTTGGCGGCGACGAGTTGTATGAACCGCTAGATTTGAAAGATAGGGATATTGATAGCCTTGGCGATAGGAAGTAAAGCTGCAAGTGGTTCCAAGCGGGATTGTACGTAATGCCAGTTCTACTGTTCCAGCTATACCCAACGTACTGTCATGGGAATACATACCTGTATTTTCGTTTTGTGCAGTTTTTTCCACTGCGACTAGACAGACGTGATGCGGGGCAGTAGCATGAATGCGATGGCGAATGTCTTCATAAATACCCACTCTCAACAACGGGTAAGTCCAACCAAAAAATCCTTCGCGAGAGTGAAAACTGTCTGCTAGAACTTCTGCCACACTTGACACATCTTCCAGTCTGGCAGGACGAACTTGCCAGTGGAAGTTGCGATCGCCTGGTTGCGATGTCGGCACTTGAAAATTAGATGGAGTCAAAGAGGAAGATTTTGAAACATATAAGCTGCCCACTGCCAAATATCCTAAACGATCGCTACAGCTAAGACCAGAATAGCTTATGGAAGACCGCTCGGAAATCAGAGGTCAGCACAAAAAGTCACGAGCGCTAGCCACTTCACCACTCCCTACTTCCCGATTGCTGAGTAACTGCGTGCAAACTCAATAAAATCTATGTTATTCTAATTGAGTTGTCCAGTAGCGACATCTTGTATCGTCAACGGCGTGCGGGCATAGTTTAGTGGTAAAACCATAGCCTTCCAAGCTATTGATGCGAGTTCGATTCTCGCTGCCCGCTTTTTGATTAAAACCCCTGAAATCGTTGAGCTTCAGGGGTTTTGCAGTTTCATGCTATGCGAGAAAATAGTACAAAAGTTCTAAGTTCGTGTTAAAAATTGGGGTAAAGTTGGGGTAAATTATTGGCGTTGATACGCCAGCAACACGCTTGCTAGTGCAGATGAGAGCAAATCAAATCGTTCGTGGAGTATAAAAGCCCACAATGCTCGGAAAATACAATGCTCTTTGCTTACGGACAATTTACAACGTATCTATACAAACTACCTACTCGCGATCTCAGCAAAGCTAGTGAGATTAGAGATTATGCGCTCAAAACATTTCCGATTGAGTCATGTAAGCGGTTTCTCGTTAGACTCAATGCCTGCTGTAAATGGGCGATGCAGTCGGGTTTGATTTCTGAAAATCCATTTATTGGGATGGCAAGTGAAATTAAACCACCAAAATCTCAGCAGAGTACGGAAGACGAAGACATTTACCCGTTCGCAGTGATAGAACGGGATACCATCATTGATGCGATCGCCAATAACACTTTCTGTAAAAAGCATTCAGCTTTTAAGCACAGTCATGACAAAACATATCTTGAGTTTTTGTTTCTGACTGGTTGCCGTCCCAGTGAAGCGATCGCACTTCAATGGAAACACGTTAGCAATGATTTTAGGTCTATCAGTTTCGAGCAGGCAATCATCGAGGCGACCAAGGTAGTCAATTGAAGTAAATTGACTTTACCCAATGCTTGAAAGCAGTTGATGTCAAAATTAGTATGGATGGCAGAGGAAGATGTCATGAGCATATATTTATTGAACGTTTATGGCGCTTGCTCAAGTATGAATTAATTTACTTGTTGGATTTTCGTGATGGAAAACATTTAAAATTTGAGGTCAAAAAATGATTTTATTGGTATAACGATCGAAGATTTTATCAAGCATTAGATTATCAAACTCCTAATACTGTTTATTGGAAAAGTTTGAAATCTCTTGAACTTGTTTGATGGAGCGAGTGCTTACCATTGGGTTAGAGCTTAACTATCCCCTCAAATTGTCTAACCATTGAGAGCCACTTCACTGTTTTATGGGGTATTTCCTTTTTTTATTTTTCAACCTCTTGAGCTAGTTGTTAACGAGCCAGTATTGATAAATGTCAAATTGACTCCGAGCAAATGCTGTTTTTGACTGAAAACGGGAACGATGTAAATATCAAAGTAACTTGTACCTTTTGAAGTGTTCCACTCGATGTTTTTCAAAGTGACTCGACGACGATTCCGATAAAATGTTTGAAGCGAAGTCTGAGAACCCAGCAACTTTCCAGGTTCGAGTTCTTCAAAGGGACGATGCCAATCGTTTAAGGTTAATCCGAATAGGATATTTGCCTGGTTGTTGGAAGCGACTAGACAACCACGATTGTCTACTGCTAGTTGAGCCTCATGACTTGTTTCGTAAGCAGTTTGCCAAAATTGAATTTGGCTGGTCGTTGTATCAATGACTTGCTCTTTACTAGATTTGGGGTTAATTAATAGGTGGTCATTCAGTTCCAGATTTAGCCCTTTTGCATAAACGTGATGCTTTAAACTGATAGACGTAAAAATTTGTCTGTGGTTGACTAATGTTTCTGAATTACCCAGGAAGAGAAAACCAGTGTTTTTCAGCGCAAAGTGGAAGCGAACAAAGATCGATGCTTGTGTCTCTGGGGTGAAATAGATTAGTACATTACGACACGATAAGAGATCGATTTTGGACATCGGCGCATTTTTAGCCAGGTGGTGATGACCGAAGACGATCTGGCGGCGCATTTGTCGGTGAAACACATAACCATCAAGAGTTGGCTCAAAGTATTTCTCCAGCAGTTGGGGAGGAATTGATGTAACTTGTTTGGAGTCATAAGTGGCAAGACGCGCTTGTCCAATCGCAGCTTCATCCACGTCTGTGGCATAAAATTGGACTCGCTGCAAACAAGCTTCGATCCCTAAAGCTTCGGCAAACAACATCAGTAGGCTATACACTTCCTGTCCAGCAGCACAACCCGCACTCCAAACTCGAATTGGTTCATCAGGCTGAACGCTGGCGATGATTTTGGGGATGATGTTGCTTGCTAAGTAGTCCCAAGCGTCGCGATCGCGAAAGAAACTAGTGACATTAATCAGAACGGTATCTAACAGCGCCCTCCACTCAGAGTCGTGGCTTTGCAAATACTGTAAGTAGTCTTGATAGCTACCAATGTTGATGCTCTGCATTCGCTGCCGAAATCGCCGCACCAAACTAGAGCGTTTATAGCCCGTCAAGTCACAGCCGCGATTGTGCTTGAGGTAGTCTAATAAGGCTTCAAATTCTGGCTCGGCTGGGAGCAGATTCATCGAAAGGTTTGAGATTTATCCTCCAACTTCAGCTTATAACAAAGAATTTATCACTCTTGTAAAATCGGTAGCTTGACGGTAAAGGTTGCGCCAAGCCCCGCTCCAGAACTTTCGGCATGGATCGTGCCATTGTGGAGTTCGACTAGGTGACGAGCGATCGCTAACCCCAGTCCCAATCCCTTAGCTGAATCTGCTCCTTCGGCTTGACGGAAGCGATCGAACACATGGGGAAGAAAATCAGTAGCAATGCCAATACCCGTGTCTGTAATCCCGATCTCGGCTACTTTTGATTCCCAACTCTCCTTCACTACCAATTGAACAGTGATGCTGCCTGATTCTGGAGTGAATTTAATGGCATTAGTCAGGAGATTACAGATCGTTTGTTGCAGGCGATCGCGATCGCCCAAAACAGTAACACTCGGATTGCGGTCGGTTGGTTGCCACTGTAAATGAATGTCTTTGGCGATCGCAGCAGTCTTGACTGCTGCGATCGCGTTTTCAATTACCGATTGCAGTTCGACAGGCTGAAGACTCAAACGCACTTTACCTGCTGTAATGCGGGAAATATCCAGCAAGTCCTGAATCAGTTTGGCTTGCAGCGTGGCATTACGCTCGATCGTCTCTAGCGATTTCATTAACATAGATTGACTGGGTGGTGAGCCGCGCAACAACCGCGTCCAACCGAGAATGGCAACCAAGGGAGTATTCAGTTCGTGGGAAACGGTTGACAACAACTCATCTTTTCTACGGCTGGTGGTTCTTTCCTGGCGGAGTGCTTCTCCCCGTAGTTGCGCCATCTGGAGATGGGCATTCACGCGAGACACTAATTCAGCAGCAGAGAAGGGCTTGATCAGATAATCGTCCGCTCCCGCTTCCAACCCTTCTACGATCGATTCTTCTCCGGCACGGGCAGAAAGCAGAATGATGGGAATCTCTCTGGTTGGTGGGTCGGCACGCAATGCTTTTAGCAATGCAAAGCCGTCTAGTCCTGGCATCATCACATCGCTCAGCACCAGATTTGGCGCTCGTTCTTGAACCGCCGCCAGCGCCGTTGCTCCATCCGCAACTGCTTCGACTTGGACGTATTCGCTTAGTATTCTTGTCAGGTAATCGCGCATATCGGCATTGTCATCGACCAGGAGAATGCGAGCAGAAGGGAATGTAGCATCTGTCTGTAACCCCAGAGATTCCCCTAAATTCCCCTTGGCAAGGGGGACTTTCACTATATTTTCTCCCCGAAGATCGGGTGGCTGGGGGGGAGCTGAATCTGCTGGTAGCCAACGCTCTGCCTCTTCAACATAGGAGGCAGCACCGATCGCGGTTGATGCCTGAGTGCGTTGTGTTGTGTTACGTTCGCGAAGCGTCTCCGAAGGAGAATCGCCTACGTCGAGTCGTAGGCGATCGCTAGATAGGTGAGCTGTGCCTAAAGGAATTGTGACGGTGAAGCAGGTTCCCTGTCCCACGACGCTGCTTACGTCTACGCTGCCAACATGCAGTCGAATCAGTTCATGCACTAGGGCTAGACCAATCCCAGACCCTTCATGTGTCCGTGCTTGCGCTCCTCGTACCTGGTAGAATCGCTCGAACAGATGGGGCAGTTCTTCCGGCGCAATTCCTGTACCTGTATCTTGTATTTGTAACCGGACGCGTTCGGCTCTGCCGTTGCGCTGCGCGCATTCGCCATCAGCTCGATGCAGTCTAACAGCAATTTCGCCTTCTAGGGTAAACTTTAAGGCGTTGGAGAGCAGGTTAAGGACAATTTTTTCCCACATCTCGCGATCGACATACACGGGTTCTGGCAACGGTGGGCAATCGACAATTAGCCGCAGCCCTGCTCGCTCGATCGCAGAACGGAATACGCTGGCTAGCTCCGTCGTGAACATTGCCAAATCGGTCGGTTCGTAGACTGCTTCCATGCGTCCAACTTCGATGCGCGAGAAGTCGAGCAGGGTATTAACCAATTTTAGGAGTCTATTCGCGTTTCGATGCGCCAGTTCCAGCCGTTCGCGGTGAGCGGAAGCAAGGGGGTGGGTGCGATCGCTCAACGCATCTTGCAGCGGAGCCAGCAGCAGCGTTAACGGCGTGCGGAATTCGTGGCTGACGTTGCTGAAGAAAGTTGTTTTGGCGCGATCGAGTTCTGCTAGGGTCTCCGCTTGTTGGCGTTCTTCTTCGCGAACAGCAGACTCACGAATCCGTTGCAGTTCCAATTCGCGCATCGCTGCTTCAGCGCGGGCGCGTTCCACTGCTGCCCAAGTGCGCTCAGCGGTTTCTTCTAACAATGCGATCTCGTCTGGAGTCCAAGGATGGGGTTCGTTGAAATACGCGACTAGGCACGCTACGAAGCGTCCTTTCTTGACAAGCGGGGCGAGAACCCACGCACGGGTTTGAGTCATCGCATATGCGGATTGCTGTTCGAGTGACAGGCTTTCGTCTGTCGTCACATCGTCTCGCCAAGTCGTGCGTCCGGTTCGAGCCTCCACGATCGCTGCTGGCTCGAAGTCCGTGAAGCGATAAGTGTGTCCGACAAAGGGCGGAGCGTCCGCGATTAAGTCCTCAGCAGTAGCAGACACTTCTTCTGTTTGATCAAATGCCTCGAAGTAGCAGATCCGAATCGCGCCGAGATGCTCGCGCAGGACACGACTAGCTGTCATCTGTATCTCTACAGAGTCGGAGAGCGATCGCAGCGCATCCGACAACTTGACCCGGAACGCATCCATTTCAGCAGCGCGGCGCAATTGTGCTTCTGTTCGCTTGCGATCGGTGATGTCGTTAAACACAACGGCAATTTGGCGACTGCCCTCACCCCCAACCCGCGAAAAGTAAATATCTATCCAGCGGTTTAAGCCTTCAGCGTAATCTTCAACGCGGGTGGCAACGCCTGTCTGGATAACTCTGTCGATCGCTTCCAACCAGAAGGATTCAAGGATGGGATTGAGTTCCACTGCCGTTTTGCCCACCGCGTTTTCCAATCCGCTCAATTGCTCGAACGCCGGATTGACTTCCAGATAACGCAAGTCAACGGGTTTCTCGTTCTCGTCATACATCACTTCGCACAGCGCGTAGCCTTCGTCGATCGACGTGAACAGCGATCGATATTTCACTTCCGATTCGCGCAAATCTTCTTCAGCACGGGCGCGTTCGAGGCGGGGGAACGTGCGGTTCGAGACTTCAACGATTAAAGCGATTTCATCTACCGTCCACTCGCGCACCTCGCGGCAGGTCACCGTCAGACAGCCTTGCCATTCGCCCCGCCAGTGATAAGGGACGACGATAACCGCAGCGACATCGATGGCGGCGGTGGCTTGCGCGTCAGTGCGCTCATCGTGTTGCGTGTCGCAGACGACCCAAGTTTCTCCGGCGCGCATCGTGCGGGTGGACTCTTCGGTCATATATTCGGCGAAGCGAAACGTTCCCAGGAGTTGCGGCACGTCCGCCGCGTTCCAGCTATATTTTATCGTTACCGATTCGTGCCGTTCGTCAACGTAGGAGAAATTGAAGCCGTCGAGCCGCAGATGCGTTGCTAGCCGCTCACCGGTGCTTTTCATAATGGCTTCTTCGGAAGCAAGGCGAGAAGAATCTTCGGCGATTTGGGCGAGAAGAGCGAGATTCGCTTCACGGCGTTTGCGATCGCTTACGTCCTGATAAACAGCAGCAACTCGCGTCTCGTTTGGCTCACCCACTTTGAAAACGTAGAAGTTATACCAAACATCAAGCGGTGCGGTGTAAAACTCGTGGCGTTCGCCAATGCCGGTTCGCGCAACTCTGCCAAAGGTTTCAAACCAATGCGATTCAAAGTTGGAGTTAATCTCCAGGGTTCGTCGTCCGACGAGTTCGGTTCCCATCATTTTCACCGCCGCCGGATTTGCTTCTAAATAGAGGATGTCTATTGGCTGGTCATTCTCGTCAAAAATCACATCAACGAGAATGTAGCCCTCATCCATCGAATCAAAAAGCGTGCGGTATTTTTCTTCCGATTCGCGCAAGGCTGCTTCTCTTAGCTTGCGATCGCTGATATCACTGGCTGCTCCGAACCATTCAATAATTTCACCCTGCTGATTCAGCAACGGAATGGCACGCGAGAACGTCCAGCCGATCGTGCCGTCTTCTCGAAAAACGCGGTGTTCTAATTCAAAATTGCTTTTGGTTTGGATGGCTGATTCAATGGTAGCCCACACCTGCGGCTGTTCATCTTCGGGAATATATTCATCAAGCCAAGTGCGCTTCGGATCGGTGGTGCTGGCGATGAACTGCTTGCCATCGAGGTTGTGCATCACGCTCCAATCTGCGCTCATTCTATACACAATGTCCGAGCTGGCGTTGACGAACGCGCGGAAATGCGCTTCGCTCTCGCGCAGGGCGGCTTGGGCTTGTCGCTGCTCGAGCAAGTCAGCGGCTTGGCGGACGAGTAAATCGAGAAACCGTAGTTCGCGATCGCTCGGTCGATGGTGTTTGCACCAGTGAGTCGAAACCATGCCGATCGCTTTGCCCGAACGGGCAATCAGCGGGGTGGACTGTGCCGAGAGATACCCAGCCTCAACGTGCAGTCGCATCGAGCCATGTGGGTCTTCGCTCTCTGGCACATCGAAATCAACAAAGGTGCGATCGCCCGTTACCAATGCTCTACCACAGGATGTATTGGAACTGGCATCAACGCGATAGAAACGATCGGTCAGGTCGCGCTCAAAGCCTTGAGTTGCCAGCAGCAGCAGGTCTTGCGTCGCGACCTCCAGAATTTGGATCGATCCGGCATCTGCGCGGGTGAGGGCGATCGCCGTTGCCACAATCTCGTTGTAAATCACCTGAATGTCGCCTTCAGTGGTGAGTCGTGCGCTCAGGTCACGCAACAGTTGTGTATCTTTAAAGTCTGCCGCGATCGCTGCTTCGGCAATTTTGCGATCGCTAATGTCATAGGAAACAGCCAGCACCGCATAGACTTCACCGTTTACAGAACGAAGGGGTGTTCCGCGCGATATATACGATCGCTCGTGAGCGTTGTGTTCGTACTCAAACGACTCGCCAGCAAGAGCTTTACGGTACAATATCTCATAATTCGTCGTTAATTCGGGCGGCAGCACCTCGAAAATTGTTTGTCCGATGAAATCTTCGGGTTTAAATCCGGCTGCGGATAAAGCTTCTCCTTCGGCAAGCAGGTAGCGGAGATCGCGATCGACGACAAACGCAGCCCCACCGGGAAGATTCGAGATTAAAGCCCGTGCGCGATCTTCTGCCTGTCTGTGTTCCTCAACTTTTACCTCCAAAGCCGCGTTGACAGCTAGTAATTCCCTCGTTTGTTGCTGTTTCAAGAGTAGGGCTGCGGCGGTAAAGTCTGCCAAACTCGTCATCACCCGCACATCTTCTGCGTCAAAATGCCGTTGCTCGTCGTGCGACATAATCCAAATCGCGCCGATCGCACGGTCATCAGCAATCAAGGGCAAGAGTAAGGCTTCAACGATCGGGGTGTTCGCGTCTTGAAGATACGTGAAATACCGTTCAGGATGAGAAAAAAGCTGCGGTGTGCCGCGATCGACACAAACCCCACAAGGGCTAAAGTCGCGGGGAATCAAGCCATCGTGTGTGAATCTTCCAGCTAATTCACTCCAGCGAAAGACTTCTTCCCCGTCACTCGTTTCTAGCAAGCTCACGCCTGCTGTCCCCGCCTGACATAGCTCCAGGGCGATTTCTACCAAAGTTTGCAGCAGGCTTTCCGAATCGCGCACCATCTGTCGTGCCAGCGGTAGCATTGCCTGAGCTTCTGCCTGCCAATTAGGGGGACGGGGCGATCGCCGCGATATCTCCTCGGTAATTAAAATATCATCTAGCGTCACTGTCTCCGATCGCGATCGCTGCATTATCCTTACTGCTACAGTGTTGGGTGCTATGTTTCAATTCGGTAGAAATTACTAACGGCAGCTTGACGGTAAAACTTGCGCCGCGCCCTTCTCCATCGCTTGCTACTTCAATTATATCTCCGTACAGTTGGACGCTTGAAAATCAAAAGTAGTACAAACCAACTTCTACTACCTTTCCTTTAAACGTAACTGTCATAGCATTTAGCAAAAAGACTCCTTGCTTTCTCAATTTGTCTAATTGCTTTCTCATTTAGGTAAATCGCGCATTCATTTCTGTGTTTTCCGCAAGCAAAAAGGTAAATTGCTTTCTCAATTTGCCTGTTTGCTAACTCATTCAGTTAATTCACATACTCTTGATTTAACATCACTCCTTATCTCAAGGCTTGCTGCCAATATTTTTTTGTAAAGCAGCAAGGCGTTCTCTCACTTTAGGCGCTCGAAATCCTAAAACAATATCCTGGGGTGCAATGCCACGCCCAACTAGTTCTCGATCGATGACAATTTCAGTGCTATTGTGCTGAATCCAGACTTTGCCCTCAATCAGGTCTAGTTGCATGGCACAACCATAGATGCGGTAGTCGTTGCGCCAACCATTGTGCATGACAAGATAGATCGCGCTGCTCGTCAAAAATCAACTGAGCTTCCGGATCGTCAGCGGCAAAATCTTGCAAGAGATCGCACACAATTTGGCGATATTGATTTACTCGCTCCATTGCTCGATCGCCTCCCGATCTGAATTATAAATAATCAACCGAACGTCATAGCGGTTTATTAGCGATCGCTTCCTCTGCCGCAAGGTAGATGTAAATATCGGCAACGCCATAGCGCAGGCGATAGGGGTCGTGGGTAATTATCCAGCCATCTTTTTACAGTGCGAGCTTGACGGGATCGTGAAAAATGTCTTTAGCCATATTACCTAAACTGTCAAACTAATGGTAGCTTGACGGTAAAGGTTGCGCCTCGTCCTTCTCCCTCGCTTGCTGCTTCGATCGTACCGTGGTGCAATTCAACCAAGTGGCGGGCGATCGCCAAGCCAATTCCCACCCCTCCAGGAGAATGAGAGCTGGGTACTTCAGCTTGACTAAAGCGATCGAAAACTTGGGGGAGAAACGATTGTGCAATGCCAATCCCAGTATCGGTAACGGTAATTTGAGCAACAGAACCAAGGCGTTCCAGCCGGATGTTTACTCGTCCTCCTTTAGCTGTGAATTTGATCGCATTGGATAGCAAATTGATGATGATTTGTCGCAGGCGATCGGGATTGCCCAAAACAGAGATTTCTACACCGTCAGGTATCGTCTCGACCAGTTGAATTTGCTTTGCTTGGGTTGTTTCACGTAGCGTTGTCACAACTTCTTTAGTCAGGGTGACGAGATTGACTCTTTGAAGCTGTAATTGAAACTTTCCTGAGAGAATGCTAGAAATATCTAACAAATCTTTCACCAGTTTTGCTTCAATTGTGGCGTTGCGCTCGATCGTTGCCAATGCACGAGCCATCTTGGTTTGGTCAAAAGGTTTTGTTTGTAATAAGCGCGCCCAACCGAGAATCGCGGCAAGTGGGGCTTGCAGTTCGTGAGTTACGGTCATGAGAAACTCATTCTTGAGGCGGTTGGCGGATTGCTCCTGCCGCAGGCGTGACATTTGTAGTTGCGTCTCTACTCGCGCCACCAGTTCGCGGGCGGAGAAGGGTTTGATCAGGTAATCATCTGCCCCTGCTTCCAGTCCTTCGATCGTTGCTTCTTCTCCCGCCCGTGCCGATAGTAGAATAATCGGAATACTTTTGGTTGCAGGGTCAGCCCGCAGTGCCTCAAGTAGTTGGAACCCGTCCATCTCTGGCATCATCACATCACTCAGCACTAGATCGGGGAGTTGTTGTTGGATTAAGTTAAGGGCGATCGCGCCATTTGCTGCTGTTTCCACCTGAGCGCGTTGACTTAACAACCGCTTCAAATAGTCACGCATATCGGCGTTGTCATCTACCAGCAGAACGCAGGCTGGGGAGGCTGAGGGAGCTGAGGAGGCTGAGGGGGAAAGAGAGTTACCGTTCAATGGCTCTTCACTCCATCTGCTCCCCCTGCTCCCCCTGCTCTCTTCAGGTAGCCATTGCAACGCTTCTTCCACGTAGGGAGATGTCCCAAGAGCGGTTGAGGTCATGGTGCGAGTCGAGCCAATCTGTTGGGCAGGCAGATGGGCGCATCCGGTTGGAATAAATACGCTAAAGCAACTGCCTTCCCCCTCAACACTGCTAACCTTAACTGTTCCACCATGCAGTTTTACCAATTCCTCACAGAGCGATAAACCAATCCCCGATCCTTCAAACGTGCGTCCCTGCGCTCCTTTGACCCGATGGAATCGTTCAAACAGACGGGGAATTTCTGCGGCTGGAACACCAATGCCCGTGTCTTGTATCGCTAGCTCAACCCAATCGCCGACTTGATGCAGGCGAACGGTAATCGCACCTATAAACGTGAATTTGAAAGCGTTTGAGATCAAATTGAGAACAATCTTTTCCCACATCTCACGATCGACATACACTGGATCGGGCAGGGGAGGACAATCGACCACCAAGCGCAAGTTTGCCTTCTCGATGCAAGCGCGAAATACACTGGCTAATTCTGCGGTAAAGGTTGCCAAATCGGTCGGTTCGTAAACAGCAGATGTGCGATCGCTTTCAATCCGTGAGAAATCCAGGAGCGTGTTGACCAGCTTTAGCAACCGCAACCCATTGCGCTGCATCACTTCAATGCGCTGTCGTTGATTGGGCGACAGCGGATCGTCTCGATCGGTTAACGCATCTTCGGCAGGACCCAACATCAAGGTGAGGGGTGTGCGAAATTCATGGCTAACATTGCTGAAGAACTCAGTTTTGGCGCGATCGAGTTCTGCTAATGCCTCTGCTCGCTGGCGTTCCTGCTCATAGCTGTGAGCCGTGGCGATCGAACTTTCCACCTGCTGAGCCACCAGTTCGAGGAATGAGCGATATTTGGCATTGAACTCAAGCCGGGGGCTAATTCCTGCCACCAGCAGACATTCCACCTGTTCTTTGTTGCTCGACAGAATCGGGAGAATGAAAGCAGAATGGGGACTTTCCCCCACGGTTCGACCGGGAGCGATCCGAAGCGATCGACGACATCAGTAATCAGCAGCGATTCACGGCTCTGGAGAACGTCCCCAGCGACCAGGAAGCCGATCGCTCAGTCAAATCGATCTCTCTTGGCGCAGCGGCACTGTCTGCGGTCAGCCCGCTTAAAGCCACCCGTTCTGCCAAGTTACCATTGACCTGATAGAGCAGGGCAAAGGGAATATCGTAAGGATCGAGCGCATCGGCAGCAGTGAGGTAGGCGGACGATCGCGTTTTTGCCCCACTGACCGCCGTGGCTAGCTCTCGCAGCATTGTCAAGCGACGTTGACCAATCACTTGCTGGGTCGTCTCAGTCGTGGTTGCAAGGACTCCACCGATCTTGTCCGTCTCATCCCGAATGGGGCTATAGCAGTTAGTAAAATAGGTTTCTTCCAGGTAGCCAAAGCGCAAAAGAGGATTGAGCTGATCTTCCGCAAAAACGGCTACACCCGTATTCCTGACGCTCTCACACAGGGGTTTAAGCTGGTCATCCCAAACTTCTGACCACGTCTCGCGCACGGGTTGTCCCAGCGCCTTGGGGTGATATGCCCCATAAATAGCAATCATGGCATCGTTGTAAAGCTGGATGTCGTCCTCTCCCCAGAGAATGGTGTGGGCAAAGCGAGACGCGAGCATGGTGCTGACGGAGGTACGCAGGCTCTGCGACCAGTTCTCGACAGAACCTAATGGCGTGGTTGACCAGTCGTGCGATCGTATCAATGCACCCATCTCGCCCCCACCCGCAAAAATCGTCTCAGACAAAGAATTAGATTGGGCTTGGGGGGTCATTGTCGTGCCTTCTCCTGAATAAAAATGTTGATTTTTCAGCCAGTTGAACGAATCGCACTTGTGCTTGTGGAAGCGCGTCCAGCCAATCGAGTCACCATTTCAATCAACTCTGTAGGTTGAGCTAGCTTGTGCAGATGCGACTCAAATCCAGCTGCCAGTGCTTTTGAGCGATCCTCTTCTAGATAGGCGGTAAGCGCAGCCGCCGGAATATGCCATCCTTTCTTGGCTTCCAGTTGCCGCACTTTGCTAATCAAGCTATACCCATCCTCATAGGGCATCCGAATGTCGCTAACTAAAACATCGGGATGGAATTGCTCCATTGCCTCTAACGCTGCGGCGGCGGTTGCTACTGCCGTCACGCGAATGCCATGTGACTCCAAAACAGCGGTAACAAATTCGCGGGCATCGGCTTCGTCGTCCACCACAAGAACCTGTAAGTCGTCAAGGGCGTGTGGCAGTACGGTGAGGGGAGTAGTTACTTGGGCTGGGATATCTTCGCGGTTAAGTGCAAAGGCGGGTTGAGTAACAACCTGCTTGTACTCGCTAATGTCATGCACGCCAATTCGCAATGCCTCGATCGCACCAGCATCATCGAGGCATTGCGCCACTTTCAAAAGCGCTGCAAACGAGTTACCGCCTCTTGGGCATAGGTTTATCTCCCAATTTTGCACGTCACTGATAAAAGGAAGCTGGTTGAGAAGAGCGCGAAAGCTCATGCGATCGCTTTGTGCAATATAAACAGCGAGTGGTTTACCAACCAGATAGTTTTGTGGCACATGTAGTAGTGTAGCGATCGCCCGATTAGCTTTTAGGATGACTCCATTGCTATCGGTCACCAAATAAGCATCTGGGCTGAATTGAAACAAATCGTAATAATACTGACGCTCTTGCATCGCTTGTTGATTTTGCCCGAAAAGCTCCTCCTCAACGACGGCTGATGCTTCCAAACTCGTCTGCATCTCCTCGATATCCAGTTGGAGATTTTCTAGGGCAGCAGCAATCTCCTCTAGAGCTTCAGTCACCTTTTTTTGTAGCGGGGGAGATGACTGCATCATATAATTGTGCAGAACTGCTATCTGCTGATGAATTAGTTGAATATATCCTCTAAAGTTCTCGTCGCTCATGGATTGTATCTTAGCTTCCTCTTACCCGCTGACTTTCATGACTTATACAGTTTCTCAAGATTCTCACCCCAAGACAGCAGTAAAAAAGAACTTCAGCAGATAAAAATTTTTACTTCTGAGAATTGCTTGCTCAATTTACTATGATACAAGCACTCTTTAGACAGTGCGATACCTGTTTCCAATGCCAGCCAATCGGATTAGCGATCGCCCCCACTAACGCCTCTGGCTTTACAGGTTTGGCGATCTGAACTTGAAAGGAAGCGTAGCAAAAGAGTATTATCTTGCCAATTCTAACCTGCTGCTCCAGGGCAGATAGCACTGTTGCTTGCCATTGCTGCTTCCATTCTTGACTTTCCATCTTTGCCCTGAGATGACTGAAACCCTTGTAAATTAAACCTTTTCCATAGCCTTCCAAGCTATTGATGTGAGTTCGATTCTCGCTGCCCGCTTTTTGAGTCAACCCCCTGAAACTCAATATTTTTAGGGGTTTTCAAGTTTTATCAGCTATAGAAGCCTACTCAAGGCAATACCCCACATACTCCAGAGTTTTCTACTATAGCAATCGTTTTCTCAGCAACCAAAATCCAAAACCAACGAGGACACCAATTGCAAGACTGAAACTGAAAGGGTAATTGCAGATGTCAGTTTTACTAAAAATATCCTTGCAATCTTTTACAGGCTCTTTTAGTAGAGATACTGTGGCTACACCAGCACCTACAACAGCGACAATCTCTTGAAAGTTGCGATCGCGTGCGGCTTTTTCGACTTCTATATGACTGCGGATAGCGTTAATTGTATCTTTTAAAAGTTGCAAGCCGAGTTGCATGTTTTCGATATCTTTAGTAATTTGCAGTAAGTATTTTCGATTAGCTAGATCGATAAAATCTTCAAATAAATCTAATTGATTGTCTTTGCCTGCCTTTTCTTTAATAAAAGTCAAGCGAGTTTGATAGTCGGATAAATTAATCTCAATGACTTGTTTTTGAAAAGAGAGTTTTAGTAAGTCAACAGTATACTGTTGAAGAATATCGTTAATATTGTTTATAATCTGTCGAGAAGTGGTAAAATTTTGCTTGTTGTGCCAATAGTTATCTCTATCAATGATTTTTCGATTCTCTTCAATCTTTTTATAATGATGAATCAAAGATTCTTTGACTAGACGACTTTGCCAATAAGCCCAGATGATTTTATTGCGATAACAAAATAACCCCATCCAATCTGTATAAAAGTTTGCAGCTTTTTCGGCGCTTTCTTGATTAGGATAAATAGCAATTATAATATGGCGATCGCTACTTTCATTTCGAGTCAGATTCCGCGATCGCCAAAATTCAAAGATATTGCCACCTAGAAAAGTGCCTTTACCTTTTTGTAGGCGATCGCTGTTTTCAAACAAAGCATAATAACAATCTTGGGCAATATCTTCAGGATTTTGAAATAAATCTTTTGGTAGACAACCAGAAAGTATCCAGGTTTGTCCAATTATTGCTAGTTCTCGATTTAGTTTGCTTTCAATTTCAGTTTTGAGATTCTTAAAACATTTAGCTGGTTGAGGATCGGTTTGATTTTTAACAGAACAATCAATTTGCAAGCCATAAGTATCGTTCAATCTAACAGGATAGTAATATCCTTCTAAATCATCGTTTGTCTTGAAATCAACTCGAACGGGTTTAGTAAGGTTTGAATACTCAGTTTCACTATCATCTTCCTCGATTTGAATACCATCTGGTAGTTGAGACAAAAAGTTTTCTTGATTCTTGTTGATTTCTTGCTGAGTTGCGTTAAGAGGACTTTTTAAGGCATATAGAAATAGATCGAGAGTGGGATAGATTAAGTTGCTCATAAGCTAGTCAGAATCTAAAATCGTTTAATTGGATAGCTCAAAGTAAAAATTCCTTTACTTTCTCCAAAAAAGTTGCTTTTTTAACTGTTTCCTCTGGGGTTTCAGAACTGCCAACAACGATGACAACATTATTGAGTTGGTTTTCGTAGCCGCTAGCTTCGGATTTGGGTTTATAGCCTTTAGTCATAACAGAATCGCGAACAATTAGCTTGTTAGTTTCAGCTTCGGTAGGAAGTAAGTCTTGTGGAATTTCTTCTACATTCTCCAAACGAGTTTTATAATCTTGATACAAACGATTTAAGCTAGGATTAGTAGTAATTATTTCTAACAAAAGGTTTTTAGTATAGTTTTCCCAAGCTTTCGGTTGAGTGTTTAATTGCTTAGCAACTTCCTTGAGTTGCTGTTTTTCTAGTTCGTTTAGGGAAGTTTTTAAGTCTTGGAACGCTAGGAGAAAAGCCATCATAGTGTTGTCAACTTTTATATTCATAAGTTTCGACCTCAAAATCACTACTGCTTAGTATAAACGTATGAAAGCTACGCAATTACTGAAGCCAGCTTGTTAAGAAATATTAAGAAAATTGATTAAAGCATTTCGTAGCTTTGGTATTGTATATTTTTTAACTATGAAAGTTGTTTTTAAGCTAGCAAGATGCCTACTCCACGATTGGTAAGTGGAATTAAAATTTCTACTTGTTACTAACTATTTCTACTAAGCTCAGTATTTACACGCTGAGCTACAGTTAATAATATACTCAATGTTAAGTTCTCGATTTAACGTAACTAGAATGAAGATAAAAAATGCAAGAAATAAGAAACTTATGATACCACTTTTCTGAAATAAATTAAAGTAAAAAATTATACGATTCACGCTTGCGACAAACTTTAATAATTTTTAATCTAAAATCGTAGTATTTATAGATAGCTTTTCCGTAAAAATGAAAGCAGATGCTGAAGAATAACTCTAATCTGTGGATTGCCTGCAGTTCAATCTAAAAATCCTCAGCGTTATTAGGGTAGGAAAATGGCATTAGAATGGGCAGCTCAAGTCATTGGGATTAAAGACTATCCAAATTACACTACTCTATCGCCTCTAACAGCAACAGCAGAAGATGCAGAAAAAATTGCTCAACAATTAGAACAATACGGTTATAGTACCTTTCGCGTTCAGCGTTTACCAGGAATCTCAAATCAGAAGGGAGAGAGTAAAATCGATCCTCAAGGGATGGTAAACATGAAAGAGTTGCGAGACGCGATCGCCAATCTTTTCAATCCTCCTCACCCAAATCCAATTCCAGAAACAGCGTTATTTTTCTTTTCAGGACATGGATGGGAGCAAACTGTTAATGGGAAGAAAGAAGTTTTTTTAGCTACCAGTGATGCATTACCTGAAAGAAACATCTATGGTATATCCCTAAGTTGGTTGGGAAAACAATTGCAAAAAAGTCAAGTTAAGCGAGTCATTGTTTGGCTAGATTGCTGCTATAGCGGTGAATTGATCGGATATATTCCCACAGACAAAGATTACTGTTTAATTACTGCCACTCGTTCCTATGAAACTGGAGTAGAAATTCCTCACGAACAGGGATTGTTGACACAAGCATTACTTGAAGGATTGAATCCCGAAAACGATCCAGATGGGATTGTAAATAGCCACAAATTAGCAGATTCTATCGAAAAGCGCATGGCGCAAACAAGTCAGCGTCCCTTAATTGCTAATTCTCAACGAGCAATTCTGCTAACGACTGGATTACCTAAAAAAAGCTTTCAGGATAAATGTCCTTATCGTTCCCTGTCGTATTTTAGCGAGAATAAAGAAGATGCAGAGGTCTTTTACGGACGGGAAGCATTGACAAAGCAGTTAATTCAAAAGCTAGGAAATAAACAGCGCTTAATCACTGTATTAGGAGCTTCTGGTAGTGGAAAATCATCTTTACTCCGGGCTGGATTACTCTATGGATTGAAGCTAGGACAGGAAATTCCAGGGAGCGATCGCTGGATATATATTACTCCCTTTACCCCTAAAGAAACTCCGCTTAAAAGTTTATTGGCTGCTTTTTCGCGCTCGTTTCCCGACCTTTCCTTGTCTCAAAATGCAACGGTAAATATTTTTTATCTGACGGTGGAGAAGTTAAAAGTACTAAACACACCTACCGTCTTGATTATCGATCAATTTGAAGAATGCTTTACCATGTGCGATGAAAGCAAACAGAAAGAATTCTTTAAATATTTGAGAGAATTAATTGATAGTGTAGATACAATTTGTATTTTAATTGGGATGCGATCGGATTTTCGGGCAAGACTGCGAGAATATCCCCAAGTAGCTGAAAAGATTGATAAACATTTCATTGTCGAACATTTGAACTCTCAGGAAATTGAAGCAGCTATTACTAAACCTGCCGATTTGGTAGGAGTAGGCATAGAAGGAGAGTTAAAACGCAAACTGATTGACGATGTTGAGGATTATCCTGGAAGTCTGCCTCTGCTGCAATATACCCTGACAGAATTATGGCGCGAGTCGAGACAGCAAGGAGAAAAGTTTCTTTATCTAAAAACTTATGAGGGTTTAGGTGGGATTGAGGGAACGTTACAAAAACGTGCAGATGAAATCTACAACAGTCTCTTAGCTGAAGAAAAAACTGTGGCGCGGCGAATTTTTCTAGAATTGACTCAGATGGGAGAAACCACGGATACAAGGCGGCGCGCGCGTTTACAAGAGATGGCTAATTCCCATCATTCCCTCGAACTGCTGCAACAAGTTAGCGAGAAGTTAGCCGATAAAGATGCACGGTTAATTACAAAAACGGATGATGAAGAATCCCATGATGTGATTTTAGATGTTGTCCATGAAGCTTTGCTCCGCCACTGGACGCAGTTAAATGAGTGGAAAAGAGAATATCAAAACGCGATCGCGATCGAACGCAGAATTGAAGCCTCTGCACAGGAATGGCAGGAAAATGAACGTAAACCAGAATACTTACTTCAAGAAACGAGATTAGGGTGGGCAGAAGAGTATTTAGAAAAATATAGTTCATTAGGGATGTTGGATGGACTAGCAGAAGAGTATATTGAAGAGAGTCAAAAACTGCGCGATCGCCTGCGTCAGCAAGAGAAAGAAAGCAGACGACGAGAATTAGAAACAGCACGACAACTAGCACAATTCCAAAAAGAGGCACGTCAACAAGCAGAACAACGTGCAGAAGAACAAGCTAAGACCAATAAAAAGCTTCGGAGTAGGGCAGTTGGTTTGGGAGTTGTATCTGTATTAGCTGTAGTTGCCGCAGGAAGTAATATGGTTTTTTGGCAGAATGCTAAGAGGCAGGCAACCAATGCCGAATTAGGTGAAAAAGTTACCACAATAGATAATTTACTAACGACAAAGCCTGTAGAGCGATTAGTTCTCGCCATTCAAGCTACTGGTCAAAGTTTATCAGAGCTGAACAGAGTAACAGCTGCCGTTGAATCTAGTTTGTTGCAAGTTGTCCAAACCGACATCAGAGAACGAAATCGGTTAAGTTCGGGTTGGGCTACTGCTATTAGTCCCGATGGCGCGACAATTGTTACAGGTAGCTCAGACGGGAATTTACAATTATGGGATCGTAAAGGAAAAGCGATCGGCAAACCTTTTGTCGGACATACAGATTCTGTCCAGTCGGTCGCTTTTAGTCCCGATGGCAAGTCGATTGTCAGTGGTAGTAGGGACAGCAGCGTGCGCTTATGGGATCTGCAAGGACAACCGATCGGCAAACCGTTTGAAGGACATACGGGTTTTGTCTACTCAGTTGCTTTTAGTCCCGACGGCAAGTCGATTGTCAGTGGTAGTGGTGATAGCAGCGTGCGCTTATGGGATCTGCAAGGACAAGCGATCGGCAAACCGTTTGAAGGGCATAAGGGTTTTGTCTACTCAGTCGGCTTTAGTCCCGATGGTAAATCTATTGTTAGTGGCAGTGGTGACAACACCCTGCGCTTATGGAATTTGCAAGGACAAGCGATCGGCAAACCTTTTGTCGGACATAGAAGTTTTGTCCAGTCAGTCGGCTTTAGTCCCGATGGTAAATCTATTGTTAGTGGCAGTGGTGACAATACCCTGCGCTTGTGGAATTTGCAAGGAAAAGCAATTGGCAAACCGTTTATCGGACATACAAATTATGTTTTGTCAGTTACCTTTAGTCCCGACGGTAAGTCGATTGTCAGCGGTAGCGATGACAACAGCGTGCGCTTATGGAATTTACAAGGACAACCAATTGGCAAACCACTTGTCGGGCATACACAGCGTGTCTACTCAGTTGCCTTTAGTCCCGACGGCAAGTCGATTGTCAGTGGCAGCGACGACAACAGCGTGCGTTTATGGGATCTGCAAGGACAACCGATCGGCAAATCTTTTGTCGCATATACCAATTCTGTCTGGTCAGTCGGCTTTAGTCCCGATGGTAAATCTATTGCTAGTGGTAGTGGTGACAACAGCGTGCGCTTGTGGAATTTGCAAGGACAACCGATCGGCAAACCGTTTGTCGGACACACAAATTCTGTCTGGTCAGTTGCCTTTAGTCCTGATGGCAAGTTAATTGTCAGTGGTAGTAATGACAACACCCTACGTTTGTGGAATTTGCAAGGACAACCGATCGGCAAACCGTTTGTCGGACATACAAATTATGTCAACTCAGTCGGCTTTAGTCCCGATGGCAAGTTAATTGTCAGTGGTAGTGGTGACAACACCCTACGCTTGTGGAATTTACAAGGAAAAGCAATCGGCAAACCGTTTGTCGGACATACAAATTATGTTTTGTCAGTCGCCTTTAGTCCTGACGGCAAGTTTATTGCTAGTGGTAGTGATGACAACAGCGTGCGCTTGTGGAATTTGCAAGGACAACCGATCGGCAAACCGTTTATCGGACATACAAATTCTGTCTGGTCAGTCGGCTTTAGTCCCGATGGCAAGTTGATTGTCAGTGGCAGTGATGACAACACCCTACGCTTGTGGAATTTGCAAGGGCAACCGATTGGTAAACCGTTTGTCGGACATACGGATTCTGTTTTCTCAGTTGCTTTTAGTCCCGATGGCAAGTCGATTGTCAGTGGTAGTCGGGACAACACCTTACGCTTATGGGATTTGCAAGGGCAACTCACGAGCATTCTTCAAGGACATGAGAATACAATATTCTCAGTCGCCTTCAGTTCCAATGGTAGGTACATTGTCAGTGGTAGTCAGGACAACACTTTGCGGTTGTGGGATCGAGAGCTTAAGGTCGAACAGTTACTTAAAATAGCATGTAACCAACTGCACGAACATACTCTGCTTGTTAAAGATAAAGTTGCTGGCGATACTTGTCTCAAATGGGGTGACTGGAACGATCGCCAGAAAGACGAATTTCAGGCAAGGCGAGATCCGGCTTAGCGAGCGATCGCTTGAAGATCGATAAAATTACGATCGCCCTACCTCTTCTCTCTTACTGTTTCAACAACAAATAGTAGAGGTGTCCCCGACTACCCGTCACGCCAGCGCGATCGCCTGCAAGTTGCCCCGTACCCATGAAATAATCTACCCTACCTGCTCCCTTGATGGCGCTACCAGTGTCTTGATCTAATACGTAGCGGCTGACGTTTCGATACTCTAGCTGACCGAAATTGCTAGCAAAGGGCAGTGCGGTTTGCATCAATGCTAATGCACCAGGGGGCATCAGAGATTTATCCGTTGCGATCGAACGTTCTGCTGTCACTGGCACTCCAAGACTACCAGTTGCAGGTGCGCCGTGAGTTTCGCGAAAGAAGACGAAACCTCGCACGCGGGGAATGTAGTTATTCAATTCCTCTGGATGCCTGCGGAAATAATCGATCATTACGGGTAAGGTTAAACCGCTTAAAGGCAATTTGCCGTCTTTTGCAAGTTCCTTACCAAGACTGACGTAGGGATGGGCTGTTTTGCCAGCGTAACCGAGAGTCATCATCTTGCCATCTGGAAGCAGCAAACGGGCAGATCCTTGAATTTGGACTAACAGTGCTTCTAAGCGATCGCGCAGCCAGACAATTTCTAGCCCTCGCAGCCGATTTTTCGATCCCGACAAGCCATCTTTACCTTCTAATTGCCACCGAGTTAAATGTTGCAATTTGTCAAAGTTAGGAGGTAAACGATAAAGGGGGTAGCGAAATTCTGCGGTAGGGACGCGACTAGCTAAATATATCGGTTCGTAGTATGCCGTAAATAAGACTTCTCCTCTGCCATTGCGCCCAGAGGATTGATAGAAATCAAATTCGCGCCTGACTGCGGCTTGTAGTTCGGCGGGAGTACGAGATTTCACGACTAATTGCCGAAAGCGCACTAAACTGCGCCAAACGCGATCGCGGGTAATCCCTTTAACTGGATATTTGCGATATGCCCTCGCCGCTGCTGGCGATTGAATATACTTCAAACTATGGTCGATCGATCGTAGTAGCGATCGCCAGTCTCCTGCTTGCCCCTTTTCACCCCAAATTTGCTCGTCTAATCCCAAGAGTTCGGGCTGACAACAAGCAAGATTTTGTTGCTGTGTCACGCTCAACAAGCGCGGTACGGCGCGGGCGACAGGGAACGAACTAGCGGTAAAAATGACGACTCCCACACCAAGGGCGATCGAAGCTATCTTCTTTCTCATGCCTCTGACTAAAATCTTTCTACACTAGAACTAAACATCGGTTCTACTCGAATTGCCAAGATGCGCGATGGACGCACTACCATGTACTCACCCTGAATGTTTTTAATCGGGACGCTGATAAAGTCATTAGAAGAGGCTTTCGGTGACAGCTCGTTACCAAACCACTTCTGGAAATCTTGCACGTCGGTAAACCGAATTTCTTCTCGGTGTCCGCCTTCCATTAAAATGTGTACCGCATATTCGCTTGGATTTCTAGGCATAATGTCTCAAAATTCTCAAACTCGTTCAGTCAATTGTCAACTACTTTTCACCAAAATGAGAATAGTAGAGCATTATAAGTTTTGAGTGTAGTGAAAATATTTATGTGACAAATATTTAACTTTTATTAAAGTGATTTAAAAACTTTAATCGTTCGATTAATTTAATTCACTGATTTTGTTCTGACGGTATTAAAGTTTAATTTCTGGTGCTACTAAATCTAAGTGTTCTCTTTTTTGTGAGCTATTTTGCAAAAAATTACAGTTTTCGAGCTTACCTAATGTTGCGATCGCAATCTGTATATCTGTGGTCACAAAAAAAAGACAGACATGATGCCTGTCTTATCAGTTTCAGTTATAGAAAACAAGCAAAATGCCTGTCCTACACAAAAGTAATTCCGGCTCTGCCGGATGATACCTTCACTTAGAAATTCATTTCAGCTGCTTGGACTTTTTCTACCTGCTTTTTCTTCAGTACTAGTAGAACTTGACACAACATAATTGCTGCCAAGAATGCCAACAACCACTGTACTCTGGTAGAACTTTGTAGCACGATTTCTCCGTCATCTTGACCGAAGCCACCTACATTGGGGTTATCGGTCAAAGCATCACCAGCTGCAACTGTTTGTCCTTCAGAGACGATAAAAGCAGGTCCAGCCGGAACGGTGTCAACTTTTGTCTCTCCAGATTCAGTCTGGATGCTAACTTCGTATTTAGCATTACCAAATTCATCTTCCACTTTGGCAATTTTGGAAATTGTGCCAGCAGCAGAAGCAGTATAAGCAGCGTTATTGCTCTTTTCACCAGTGGGGTAGACTTGACCGCGTCCTCTGTTACCACCGACGTGAACGGGGTATTTACCAAAATGAACGCTCTTGTCTTTAGCTGGGTCGGGCGAAAGGACTGGGAAGACAATTTCTTGATATTGTTCGCCAGGAAGGGGTCCGACGATGACCACATTTTCCTGGTCTTCGCTGTAGGGTTGGAAATAAAGATCGCCAACTTTCTCCTTCATTTCCTCAGAGATGCGTTCGGGAGGAGCAATTTTGAAGCCTTCTGGTAACATCAAAACCGCACCAACCTGAAGCCCACCTTTAGAGCCATCGGCAACAACTTGTTGAACGTTAGTGTCGTAGGGAATTTTTACGACTGCCTCAAACACGCTATCGGGCAATACCGATTGCGGTATTTCTACTTCTGTTGGTTTTGCCGCTAGGTGGCAGTTAGCACAGACAATACGTCCGGTTGCTTCTCTAGGGCTTTCAGGATAAGATTGCTGCGCCCAGAAAGGATAGGCAGCAGCCGCTTGTGGCAGGGCAAAATCGCTAGAGAAGAAAAAGGCTACTGTAGCGATCGCCACCAGCACCATCTTGGCGATCGCTCTAGCACTGCAAGACCATCTTGCTCGGATCGAAACTCTTTTCATCGGCAGACAACTAATTAAAACTAGGAGTAAGGGGTAAAGGGAAAAGTCAAAAGTCAAAAGTCAAAAGTCAAAATTTCCCGACTCCCGACTCCCGACTCCCGACTCCCTAATCATCAAGACTCATACGCTACAAATTGCGGCAGCTCTAAGCCCACCAAGGATCTTCCCCAGTGCGAAAATCGGTTTCCGTCCAAGGCGTTAACACGACTTTGTCATCTTGGACTGCGGTGTGAACCAGTGCCAGCGATAGGGGGCGGGACCGCGCACGACTTTACCCGTATTATCGTATTGGGAGCCGTGACAAGGACACTTAAACTTGTTTTCTGCTGCGTTCCAAGGCACGACACAGCCCAAGTGGGTACACACGGCATTTAAGCCATATTCGCCGACCGCGCCTTTGCTTTCTACAATCAAGTAGGTGGGGTCGCCCTTCAGTCCTTGAACCAACGAGCGATCGCCTGGATTACGGTTGGCAGTAAACTGACTCACGCTCACGTCATTACCGAGTTCGTCTTTTGCCGTTACACCTCCACCTGCACCACCAGCAGCAGGCGGAATAAAGTATTTGACTACTGGGTACAATGCTCCTAGCGCTGTACCTGTGATTGTCCCAAAAGTCAATAAGTTCATGAATTGCCGTCGCCCCATTCCTGGGACATCCATTGATTCAGAAATCTGAGCCATAACTTTTCTTTTGCGCTTTTACCTTTGTTTACAACCCTCTTCACAGTGACCAGCGACCAGCGACCAGTTATCAGTTTTTAGGTTTTTCTCAGTGGGAGTCAGATTTTTCCACAATCCTAAGCGTAGTACGTTTGAGGCAAATTCTAAATTCCCCTCTGAAACTTTTGGCGATCGATCGCTATAAAACTAGTAACTGTTCCGAAGACTGCCCTGTCATCCACAAACATGATAGAATTCCTCTGCCAAGGATGTTGCCAGCCTTGATGAGAGCAAACATTACATTTCTTTATATTGGTATCATACCTGAGTAGCGTAGCTTTACCCTGTAACGAAATGTGAAGGCGACAGCAATATAGGCAATACATTTTAAGACTTATGACTGGAGAAGATTTACGCCAGCTGTTGCTGAACAAGTGGGGGCGCTCTTATGACGTGCAATTGCGGCGCACTCAGGGCAAGATTTTTCTACAGGTGATGTGGAAATATCTCGAACAAGCCTCGTTTCCGTTGTCGGAGGCAGAGTACAAAGCCCATTTAGATTCGATCGCGAGTTACTTAAACGAGTTTGGCGGGGTGGGACAGGTACGGACATATATTACTCAAACTCGCGATCGTCCTCGATTGGGTAAAGCTGTCAGCATTCCGCTCGATTTGGGCGAACGGGCTTCAGAGTGGCTGTTGTAACTAATAGTGTGGGGACAAGTCACAAGTCACAATGACTAGCCACCAGCCACTAGCCACTAGTCACTGATAACTGACTCTTCACAAGATTCTAGAGGGCAACTATAATAGTCGGGTTTAGCTGTTCTGCTGGAATCTGGCGCTGCATGATCCTAAAGGCTGTTGTAGTTAGAGTAAGCCAAGTACTCATCCCTGCTACCTGTGTGGCGATCGCCATGGGAATGAGCGCCGTTGTTGCTGCCCAATGCAGCCAGTGCAAGCTTTATAATCCTATTGCCTTGCCTACCAGTAACCAGATCGACGATACTTTATCAGAAAAAGATATTCCCACGGGTCAGGGAGGATTTGCCCGCGATTACGTGATGGAATTTAAAGAGGGTGAAAGTGTGGCGATCGATCTTGCCTCTGAGAGTTTTGACGCAATCTTGACGCTACTTGCCGAAGACGGTTCTACAGTAGCAGAAAATGATGATGGTCCTGATGGCAGTAACAATGCTCTATTGTTTACGCGAATTGCTAAAACGGGAAGATATATCGTTCGCGTGCGAGCGTTTGGGGAAACTGGGGTCGGTAACTTTCGTCTCAAAGTGACGCGGCTGCAACCGGTATCGTCCGATCGGAGCAATCCACTTATACCAAAGTTACGTCAATTTCTGAAGTAACAGTTATCAGTTATCAGTGTAGAGACGTTACGTGTAATGTCTCTACAAAGTAGTCAGTTATAAGAAATTGGTAGTACTGTTAAAATGTAATTCCGATCTAATTCTGAACTGAAGCCGATCGTTTAGCAACCTGGGAACGCGGTCGCATTTGTTCTCCTACCGTTACGTTGAGTTGATCTCCTACTAATAATACTAGCCCGCTCATGTAGAGCCAGAGCATTAAAACAATGACTGCTCCAATTGCGCCGTAAGCTTGATTGTAATTACCAAAATTAGCTACGTAAAGTCGGAAACCAGCAGAAACCAACGCCCAAGAAACAGCAGCTAATACAGCTCCTGGCATTAGTGGCATTCCAGGGTTCCAAATGCTCGGTCCATAACGGTAGACAAAACCAAAAGCAGCCGCTACGATCGCCAGGGCAATGGGCCAGCTTAAAAGTTGCCAAATAACTAATAAGAACCATAACCGATTTTGACTTTTCAATACAAAAAAATCTAACAGCCAGTCGCTAATAAATACTAAAAAGGAAGCGACAACTAATAGTAAAATTGTCCCAATTGTCAATCCTAAAGAGATGAGTTTTGCTTTCCAAAAAGGACGCATTTGTTCTAGAGGAATTTCATGAATGCGATCGAGTGCTGTCATTGCTGCGCTTAAAGCCCCAGAAGCAGCCCAAATTGCTACGATAAAACTAATCGAAAACAAACCTGTATTTCTCGTTTGAGTAATTTGTTTGGAGAAATCTCGAATTAGTACCATCGCCTCATCTGGTGCGACTTGACTCAATTGACTTGCTAATTCCTTAAAGGTAGATTGCAGAGATTCTTCAAATAAACCGATCGCGGTAATGACAGCAAGAATCGCTGGAAATAAAGACAGCATCGCATTATAAGCAATTTCTGATGAAAGTCCAAACAGACGACGTTGCCCAACGCGAGCCACTGTTTTTGTCAAAGTCTTCCAGTTGAGATAGCGGAAGAAGCGGAAAAAACGAGTTGATAGCATTTAATGTAGTCGTGGCAGCTACGATTCATTCCACCATCTGCCAAAACTGATAGATTCGTCTAGCGACGGAAGATAGATTTGCGAGTTGCTCGTGATTGGTGGCTAGTGCCTCGACTCAATTCTAGCCACTAGCCACCAGCCACTAGTCACTGATAACTGTTAAAATCCCATGACTTTTGCTACCGAGTCCAATGTCGGCTCAATGCCTTGCTTAAACGTATTTTGGCTGTGGTTGATGGCTGTGTCTGGGTCTTTCAAGCCGTTTCCGGTTAAAACGCAAACAACGGTTGCACCACTAGGAACTCGATCTTTCACCTTGAATAATCCAGCCACAGAAGCAGCGCTGGCAGGTTCGCAGAAAATGCCTTCTTCGGCAGCGAGAAAACGGTATGCGTCCAAAATTTCGGCATCGCTGACAGCATTGAATTCTCCCGCACTAGCTGTTTGTACCGCGATCGCTTTTTGCCAGCTGGCGGGGTTGCCAATGCGGATAGCTGTAGCAATTGTCTCAGGGTGAGTTACGGCTTGTCCCGTGACTAAAGGAGCAGCGCCAATTGCTTGAAATCCCATCATTTTAGGTAAGCGATCGCACTTCCCTAGACTATGATATTGACAAAATCCCATCCAATATGCAGTGATGTTTCCTGCATTGCCTACGGGAATGCACAACCAGTCGGGGGCGTTGCCTAAATTGTCAACAATCTCAAATGCTGCGGTTTTCTGCCCTTCTAAACGATAGGGATTGACCGAATTCACCAAATTCACTGGATAAGTCTCTGCCATCTGGCGCACAATTTCTAGGGCGCGATCGAAGTTGCCTTTGATTGCTAGTATTTCTGCTCCATACAGCAAAGCTTGTGCTAGTTTTCCTAGAGCGACGTAGCCATCGGGAATTAAGACGAAAGCTCGCATTCCGCCGCGTCGCGCGTAAGCTGCTGCTGATGCTGAGGTATTGCCCGTACTGGCACAAATGACAGCTTTGGCTCCGGCTTCTTTTGCCTTGGAGATTGCCATCGTCATGCCTCGGTCTTTGAAGCTACCCGTGGGGTTCAATCCATCATACTTAACGAGTACGCGCACCTGTCTGCCAATTTGAGCCGCGATCGCAGGGGCGGGAATTAGGGGTGTGTTCCCCTCTAATAAAGTTACAACTGGAGTTTGGTCGGTAACAGGCAAATAGTGCCGATATGTTTCTATCAGTCCAGACCAATTTTGGCAATTTGATGATGTATTAGCAGACAGGCTTAGAGTCACGGGTTCGGAATGCAACAGATTTGGAATGCAAAAAGGGTAGTTTTTATAACCAAAAAGCTATCCTGCACGAGGCAGAGGTAAAGCTTCTTATCTCTAGTCTAACCTGATGGTAGCTGCTTCACATCATCAACTTCCAATTGCCAGTTCTAAAACCGCCACAGTTTAATTTTGTGGTCGCCCCCAGATCGATATAGAATATTGGAATCGGTGTGAGTAGGCAAATATAACTACTGAGTTTCAGATGTCAACCAGTTCATCAAGTGTAACCCGCGCTCAAGTAACAATTGGCTCTTATCAGGCTGCGATCGAAAGCTCGGATGCATCGACTCACAGCACTCCAGCAAGAGAGATAAAAAAACCACCTTACCAGCAAGAGCGGCTGGTCGAGTTTTTCCAGCTCAAAGCAGAAATCGAGTCGCTGTTGGAACATTTACAAAGTATGAAGCAGCAGAACTCGGAATTGTCAGAAGAGTTAGCAGTTACAGAACGCCTGTAGTTTCAAACCTGTAGTTTCAAGATTGCGTATTTGCCATTTGGCAAACGGGCGAGGAATCAATATTTCTCGTTCCTTCGTCATATACGTGCTTGTTCAGTATGCTGTTAGGGTAATTTGCGTTAGATTCATAGAAAAGGTGGATGTGGTTGAACGAAGTACCTACGCTCATATCGTTGCTAGGTAGCGCGATCGTTTTTTCTAGCGTAGTCTTGATAAATCAAAGATTTAAGAGTTGTTAGTTGTTAATTGTTAGATAACTGGTTACTGGTCACTGGTCACTGGTCACTGTCAAATGCGATCGCTTGCTGAAATTAACGATAAAATTAGCCGCAAACATGCTGTTGTCTTAACGGTAGAAGAATTAAAAGCACGGGTGGTAGAGGTAGGCATTACCCAAACAGCCAAAGAAGTTGATGTCGTCACCACTGGCACATTTGAGCCAATGGAGTCTTCGGGAGCGATAATTAACCTGGGGCATACCGATCCACCAATTAAAATTCGACGCTGCTGGTTAGATGGCGTACCCGCTTACTCTGGTTTCGGGGCGGTGGATTTATATTTAGGCGCAACGCAGGCAGCTGAAGCCGCAGACGGGGAAGAATCTCGCCTGAGTGTCAGCGAACCTAAAACGCAGATAGTTAAAGGTGGCGGACACGTTATTGCTGACTTAATTGCTGGTAAAACAGTCCAGTTGCGTGCTGTAGGACAGGTAACGGATTGCTACCCCAGAGCTAACTTTGAAACAACAATTAGCCGCGAGACGATCAATCAGTTTTATTTATTTAATCCCCGCAATCTCTATCAAAATTTTATTGTTGGCGTCAATGGTGGCGATCGCCCCTTGTTTACCTATCTCGGTCCTTTGCAACCTCGCTTAGGCAATGCGGTTTATTCCAACCCTGGCGCTATTTCCCCTTTATTCAACGACCCAGACTTGCAACTGATTGGCATCGGTACGCGCATATTTTTAGGTGGCGGTGTTGGTTACATCGCATGGGAAGGGACGCAGCATTTTCCCCTCCAAAAACGCTTACCGAATCAAACCCCCATCGGTCCCGCCGCCACTTTAGCTCTGATCGGCGATGCCAAGCAAATGAATCCTCAGTGGGTGCGCGGTTGTTATTTCAAAAGCTACGGTCCTTCTTTGATGTTGGGTGTGGGCGTACCCTTACCAGTTTTAACTGAAGCAGTCGTCGCTAACTGTGCCGTGCAAGATAGAGATCTGGTTGCACCGATTGTAGACTTTTCCATCCCCCGCCGCGTGCGTCCGACTTTTGGGCTAGTTAGCTACGCTCAACTCAAATCTGGACGGATGGCGATCGATGGTAAGTCTGTCAGAGTTGCTCCCTTGGCAAGCATAGCCTTATCGCGGCAAGTTGCCAGGGAGCTGAAACAATGGATTGAGGCTGGAACATTTACCCTCACCGAACCAGTTGCACCGATTCCTCAAGAACGTTCCTTCCTCCCTCAAGATCGGTGGACGGAGTTTTAGTAGGGGTATTTAGCAAATCGCCAAATGTCAAAGTGCTATGCCGCTAGTACAAAATCGACATCATTTGTACCGCTGGTTTCCGACTGTCCCGATTTAATTTGTTTGCCATTGACTTCAATCACAAAAGGCGTGTTCGCTAATTCGAGATTGTAGTCAGTTTTCTGAGCAGTGTATCCCACACTGGCAATCATGTCACGACCTTGACCCGTGTAGATAAAAGCCAGCATTTGATTTTTTTGCTGTTTGTTATCGTAAGCCCAAATCACCATGTATTGCTTACCCTGATAATCAAATACTTTTGGCGGGCGATTAGGCGTGTAACGACCAGGAGTACCAAAACTTTTATCGAGAAATGCTTGAACGGAACTGGGTTCTACAGTTGCGTAAGCCACTTCCTCAGCCGAGGTTGCCTCAGCATCGCCTTGGTTGGCATCTACGACTTCTTCTTGACCGCGATTCTTGAAATAGTCAACCGCTACTTTAGTGCCAATTGCGCCAACAGCAGCGACTCCAGCGCCGATTAGTAGGTTACGAAGTTGATTGCTCATGATTTCTTTGATAATCTACTGCGATCGCGATAAATACTATCAGACTGTTGGTAGATTACAAAACCGTGGCATCTATCTTAGGATGTATCTTAACTAATTGGTAATTGGTAATTGGTAGTTAGTAGTCGGTGTGGCGCTGTTTCTGGTGTGGACTAATTCCGTAGCGAGTTGAATTGCGGCTTTCATGCTAGTTGCATCAGCAATACCTTTACCAGCAATATCAAAAGCCGTGCCGTGATCGGGAGAAGTGCGGATGAAGGGAAGACCGATGGAAGTATTAACAGCGCGATCGAACGCCATTAGCTTAACTGGAATGAGTCCTTGGTCGTGATAAAGTGCCAAATACGCATCAGCAGGATGGTAATTGGTAATTGGTAATTGGTAATTGGTAATTGGTAGTTGCTCCTCTGCCCCTTTGCCCCTAGTCTCCTCTGCTCCTAGTCTCCTAGTCTCCCCTGCTCCCTGCTCCCTGCTCCCTAGTCCCTTCCCATACCACGCCATCCCTGGCTTAACCCACATAGTATCGGGTGGTAGCAAGCCTTCTAATTGAAGATTGGGGCGATTTTGACGTTCTGCTTCCAGCCAAGAATTTAGCCAGTCAACTTCTTCTCGTCCCAGTTGTCCCTGCTCGCCACTGTGGGGGTTTAAACCCGCGATCGCAATTCTTGGTTGTTCTACGCCAAAATCCCGTTGTAAGCATTCCACTAGCAGATCTAGCTTGCGAGTCAATAATTGTGGTGTGAGTGCTTCTGGAACTTGGTGCAAGGGAATGTGGGTGGTTGCCAGAAGAGCGCGTAGCATCCAGCCAGTATGAGGCGATCGCGCGACGAATAGCATCCCAAATCGTTCGACTCCAGCTTTTTCGGCAAGTAATTCTGTTTGCCCTGGATAATCGTATCCTGCGGCTTTCCATGCTGATTTGGCAATCGGTGCTGTCACGATCCCGTGAAAATCTCCTACCAGAGTTCGGGCGATCGCAGTCTCTAAATAAGCAAAACTCATTGCTCCGCTAGCCGCATTACCCGTACCCTGCTTGACTGCGCCTACCATTTTCCTCACAGCTTCCACCTCAAGAATGTTCAACTCATCTGGGTGGATATAACTATCTAGCGGGCAATAGGGGCTTTGACGCAATCGATCGTATGTATCCAGCAAGACTTGCTTGTTACCAACTACCGTAATTTGACAAGCTGCCCATAATTGTCGGTCTGCCAAGGCTTTCAAAATTACCTCCGCACCAATTCCCGCCGGATCTCCCATAGCAATTGCAATACGGGGGCGATCGCTTGTTTTGTAGGTTGTCGTTGAGATATCCATACTAGCGGTGCATTGTCATTTGTGAGTGGGTAGTGGCTAGTGGTTAGCAGCTAGTAGGCTAGCATCTAAATTCTTCATCTAGTTACTAGTCACTAGTCACTAGCCACTGAGAGCTGATAACTGGTGAGTGTCCAAGCCAAGCGCGAATTGTTTTAAAATACTTTACACTAGGCTCACTGTAAACTTGAGCAAGCAACACGTTAGGAGAATTGTCGCCATGAGCGAAATGTTTACTGCTGCTATCTTATCCTTCAGCTTAATCTTCGTCGGTATAGCTCTAGGTTATCTCCTACTCAAGATCCAAGGAGATGAAGAAGAAGCTCTGTAGTCGGGAGTTGGGAGTCGGGAGTCGGGAGTCGGGGGACAAGAAAGACAAGTAGACAAGTGACAACTTACCAACTCTCGCCTCTCGCCACTTCTTTTCACGACTCACTAATTTTCGTAACCTTTCTTAATAAACCGATTTTTGTTACCATTCTTTTAATAAAGCTTAAGAATCGTTACTAATCCCTCATGAATATCTTGATTGTCGGTGCTACTGGCACCTTGGGAAGACAGGTAGCTCGTCGTGCTCTCGATGAGGGGTATAAGGTGCGCTGTCTCGTCCGCAGTCAAAAAAAAGCTACCTTTTTAAAAGAATGGGGCGCTGAACTTGTCTCTGGCAGCCTCAGTCAACCGGACACTCTACCAGCTGCTCTGGAAGGGATGGATGTGGTGATTGACGCTGCTACAGCAAGAGCAACAGATAGCTTGAGTATCAAGCAGGTAGACTGGGATGGTAAGGTAGCGCTGATTCAGGCAGCAAAAGCTGCTGGTGTCGATCGCTACATTTTCTTCTCTATTTTAGAAGCAGAGAAATATCCCCAAGTGCCTCTGATGGAAATCAAGCGCTGTACGGAGCTATTTTTGAGTGAAGCGGGGATGAATTATACTATCCTGCGGCTTTGTGGCTTCATGCAAGGCTTGATCGGTCAGTACGCAATTCCGATTTTAGAGGGACAAGCAATTTGGGTGACGGGTGAATCTTCTCCCGTTGCCTACATGGACACCCAAGACATTGCCAAATTTGCCGTTCGCGCTCTCTCCGTACCAGCAACGGAAAAACAAACTTTTCCTGTAGTTGGTTCCCGCGCCTGGAGTGCAGAAGAGATAACGAGTTTGTGCGAGCGATTGACTGGAAAACCAGCAAAAGTGTCTCGTTTGCCAGTCAACTTTTTGCGCACGATGCGGCACGTCACGCGGTTCTTCCAATGGGGATGGAATGTTGCAGATCGTTTAGCATTTGCTGAAGTACTCGCAACTGGCGTACCTCTAACAGCTCCTATGGATGAAGTCTATCAGACCTTTGGGTTAGACCCTCAGGAGACGACGACTTTAGAAAGCTACTTGCAAGAATACTTCGGACGGATGCTGAAAAAACTCAAGGAATTGGAATACGAAAAAAACAAAACTAAGAAAAAAACAGCCAAAATCCCCGTTAAAAAGAGTAACTAGTACCATTTGGTCATCACTCATCTGTCATAGCTCATGAGTGTTCAGCAATTGACGAATGACAAATGACGTAGGGCGTAGACACCCGAAGGGTGGCTTCTCGAAGAATAGCCCTTCCCGAAGGGTATGACAAGTAACGAAAAAATGTGCAACGATCTAGCTAAAGTGCTGCAACCTTGACTACAAACGTGCCGAAAGCAGGCATTATTTATAACGACGTTAAACCCATAGCACAGCGGGTTGCTATTGAGTTGAGTGACAAACTCACCGCTGCTGGCTGGGATGTTTGTATGACAACTGGCGTGGGAGGAATGTTAGGGTATTCTAATCCCGAAAGTCCTGTCTGTCACACCCCTATTGAAGGACTGACACCACCTGGTTTTGATTCTGAGATGAAGTTGGCGTTCGTGCTGGGTGGAGATGGTACGGTGCTTGCGGCAGCGCGCTTGGTCGCTCCGAGTGGCATTCCCATGCTATCTCTCAATACGGGTCACATGGGCTTTTTAACCGAAGCTTACTTGAATCAATTGCCCCAAGCATTGGAAAAAGTTTTAGCAGGCGAGTACGAAGTTGAAGAACGAGCCATGCTAGTCGTAAAAGTTTTGCGTGGCGAAGGCGTACTATGGGAAGCTCTATGCTTAAACGAAATGGTGCTACACCGAGAACCATTGACGTGTATGTGCCATTTTGAAATCGCTGTAGGTCGTCATGCGCCAGTCGATATCGCAGCTGACGGAGTCATCGTCTCTACGCCAACTGGTTCGACCGCTTATTCGCTGAGTGCCGGAGGTCCCGTTGTCACCCCAGGAGTACCAGTACTGCAACTCGTACCCATTTGTCCTCATTCTCTGGCTTCGCGAGCATTAGTGTTTCCCGATAGCGAACCTGTGACAGTCTATCCCGCTGGCGCGACGCGGTTAGTTATGGTGGTAGATGGTAATGGCGGCTGCTATGTCTTTCCAGAAGACAAAGTATACTTGGAACGATCGCCCTACTCGGCTAAGTTCGTTCGCCTGCAACCGCCAGAGTTTTTCCGCATTTTACGAGAGAAATTGGGCTGGGGTTTACCTCACATTGCAAAACCAACTTCGGTAGAATTACCTTAAATGGTTAATTGTTAATAGTTAATGGTTAATTGCCAACGGCAATTAACCATTAACTATTAACCAATGACAAACTATGAACGAACATCGCCCTTGTGTATTAGCGATCGTGCCAGATGAAAGCTTGGCGGCGCAGTTAAATTTAGATCTGCGAGAATCTGGCTACGAACCGATTGTAGTTCACGACGCTGCAACGGGAATCGATCGCAGTCGCGATCGCCAACCAGATTTAATCGCGATCGATCGAATGTTGGGGGTAGAATCGGGATTGACGGTCTGTACTAGTTTGAGACGGATGGGTACGCACGTACCAATATTAGTCTTGATGGCGCGCGATACAGTTGACGATCGCGTTGCTTGTCTGGAAGCAGGAGCAGATGATTACTTTCTCAAACCCTACCGCACGGAAGATTTTTTACGCCTGGTTCGGCTCTATTTGCATCCCGATCCTGCTGGTACAGAACAGTTAAGATTTGGAGACTTAGTTTTAGATCTGGCAACTCGTCGAGCTTTGCGCCACGGACGTGCTATTGATTTAACAATGAAAGAATTTGAACTGCTTAAGTATCTGATCGAACATCCTAGAGAAATCTTAACGCGCGAGCAAATTCTGGAAAATGTTTGGGGTTATGATTTTATGGGCGAATCTAACGTGATTGAAGTTTACATTCGCTACTTGCGTCTCAAGCTCGAAGATGAAGGACAAAAGCGATTAATTCAAACCGTGCGCGGTGTTGGATACGTGTTGCGAGAAGCTTAGTGAGAAGTCGTAAGTGACTGATAATTATGTAGAGACGTTACATGTAACGTCTCTACACTGATAACTGATAACTGATAACCAATGACCGATCTATGAATCAATGGCTGGGAATAGTAGTAAGTTTTCTGTTGCTAGGATGTACGCCGATAATCGCCACAGAAACCACTCACGTAGTTCAAGCGCCAGCAAAAGAGGTGAGAGGACAAAACTTACCAATCTCAGCATATGCGACGATCGCGGGGCGAAAGTTTGAGTTAGAAGTTGCTAAAACGCCACAACAGCAGCAGATCGGACTAATGTATCGTACTAGTTTGGCAGACAACCGAGGTATGTTGTTTGTCTTTGAGTCGCCGCAACCAACTCGATTTTGGATGAAGAATACGCTAATTCCCCTCGATATGATTTTTTTACGGGAAGGACGAGTCATAGAGATCGCGGCTGATGTTCCTCCGTGTAAAACGACGACTTGTCCAACCTACGGCACTGATACCGAAATCGACAAAGTTCTCGAACTCCGTAGTGGAATGACGGCTCAAATTGGCTTGAAAGTCGGCGATCGCGTCGAAATTCAGTATCTTAATTGAGCATAACTCAAACTATGCCAACGCTGGCTTTGCTGTTAAGAGCAACCACAGACAAGCTAGAACTAAAATAAGAATTCCACTAACTATGCGCAAAAGCAGTTTTGCAGCTATTTTTGTGTTATGCGATCGCATGGCAAAATCTAGTTGTTTTAACACATTCGAGCTTAAATATAAATTCAATTCAGTAGCGAATCATTGTCGATTATTGTGTTGGCAAGCAGTAAGAATGCGGCGATCGTTGTCAGTAATATTTTGCAATTGATAATAGTTTTGCAACCCCACTGCATAGGGAGATGATATTTGACTGTAATCATCTTCTATTTGTGAATTACCTACCGCAGCTACTTGTGCCGCATCAGCTTCAGAATTAGCATCTGCGGCAACTGTTACAGATAGTCGATCTGATTTTAGAGAACCTTCAAAACAGCTAAACTCTGATTGTGGTAAATACAATGCTCCAGTCACTTTACCCTGTTGCATTTCAAAGATCATATACTCTTGTCCGAGCTGATTTGTTTGGGGTGATTGACCGTATAAATATATTCCGTCTGCTGTTGGTAGCTTTCCTTTGGAATTGAGAACGCTATCTCTTTTGGCAATTTTAACCGGAGTGGATGTCACTCTTGAAGCGAGAGAATCGAGCTGGCGATCGCTACTGGTAGCTGCTGTAGGATCGAGCGCTATAAATGTTACTAAAGCAGATAGCACAAATTTTAGCTGCCCGAGTTTATGATTGAAGCGATCGCAAATATAACAAATAGAATTTTTCACTGTGCCTCCTTTGAGGGGCTTCTATATATAATATTGGCAGCAGCTATTAAAGAAAATATAGATAATTACTAACCGTCACTGGTTCTTTCAAAGGTCTGAAATTTCTTTCCTGCTAGGTATAACTAGCAAACAAGGGAATTCAATTCAAAACCTTTACCAGTATGAGTTTGACTTACGTTTCTACTTTCTTCATACAGACAAAAATGCCTCCTGAATCCGGGAGGCGTTCTTGCTATAGAGCGAATATTTGTTTGTAGAGTAAAGATTTTACAAGCACGTACAACCTTTACATGGGATGAATACTGTTAACTATACTAGCGCCACCTAAATAGATTGTAATCTAAATTACAAACAAAAGCACTAGCATGTGGAAACAGAGATAGGGGCGGGTTTAGTCAATCAATCGACCACCAAAGCCGTCAATTTTTGCTCAAAACCCACCCGTACAGAAGTCAAAAGTCAGCAGGCTAAAAATCTACAGAGGCGCGATACACTGCGCCTCTACTAAATTTAGCTGGCGATGTATTCTTGCACGTTGGCACGACGACGACGTAGGTGCGCTAAAGCTTGATGTTCGAGTTGTCTAACTCTTTCGCGGGAGAGATTGAGTCTTTCTCCAACTTTAGCTAAAGAAAGTTCATTGCCATCCTGCAAGCCAAAGCGTAGATTCAAGACTTCTCGCTGCTGTGGAGTTAACTCTGACAGTAGGGTATCCAAGTCTTGACGCAAAGATTCCTGAGTCATGTAGTTTTCCGGCGATATGCCGTCATCTTCCAGTAAGTCTTGCAACTCTGTATCTTGGTTGTCGCCGACGCGGACATCTAATGAAACTGGTTGACGGGCAAGGTTAAGATACTCCCGAATCTGGGCTGGTTCTAACTCTAGCGCTTCGGCAATCTCAACCGCATTCGGGCTGCGTCCTAAGGTTTGTGCTAGTTCGCGCTGCACTTTCTTAATCTTGTTAAGTTTTTCGGTGATATGGATGGGCAAACGAATCGTCCGTGCTTGTTGGGCAATGGCACGAGTAATCGCTTGACGAATCCACCAGTAGGCGTAAGTGGAGAACTTATAACCGCGAATGGGATCGAATTTTTCGACTCCGCGTTCCAGACCCATTGTTCCTTCTTGGATCAAGTCCAAGAATTCCATGTTACGCTTCTGGTACTTTTTGGCGATCGCGACAACTAACCGCAGGTTAGCTTCAATCATCTTTTGCTTAGCCCGCTGTCCCTTACGGATGAGGTCGTTGAGTTCGGCTTCTGACGTGTTGACTTTAGCCGTCCATTCTTCCATAGTTGGTTCGCGGCGTAGCTTCTTGACTAAAGCTTCCTTAGCATCCAGCAGCGCCATCATTTGCTGTACCTGTTTGCCGTAGACAATTTCTTGTTCCCTAGTCAGCAATGGCACGCGCCCGATCTCGCGCAGATAGGTACGTACCATATCAGCCGTGAATCTGGTATTGTTATTTTCGGTGGTGGTTGTGGTGGTGTTTTCGGTGGGCATTTGTGCGTTGTCTACTCCGTAAACAAAACGAATGCTTAATGGCTGGACGGCTGCAAGAAGTAATCAGTTATCCCTACTTGGAGGTTATCCGAGTAAATTGGGATTAACATCTGACGGAAGATGTAGAGACGTGGATTGATTTTAGAAAGTTTCTCCTACCGCCGAGATCGATCGGTTCAGAATTGATAAGTGGTTAGCAAACCCTTAGTCTCTATCTGGGCTTGGCTCCGTTTGCCTATCTCTGCCAATAACTTAAAGTCAGTATGAGTTTACTCTTACTCTCATCTTAGAATAGATTCCAGGTTACGTAAAGCCTTATTTGGGGCTTACACTAGAACCATTCCGGCAATCTCGCGCAGTGTTTCGCTTATCCACTTCGACCAAAAGCATTTTTATTGGGTATGTTATATATGATGACATCACTCCCCCTGCCGCAGGTTCCGGATATCCGAACTGCAACAGATGAAGTTTTGGTGTAGATTCCGAATACATTTTTTTTCGTAGAGACGTTGCAGGTAACGTCTTTACAAATTAAAAACCTAGATCGGCTTTCGCTAGTTCGGCGGCGGCGAAAACTTCGTCATCAGGCTTTTCTTCCCAAGCAACATCGCCGATTTCCGTATAAAATTTCTCGTCATAGGGACGGGTGCGAACCACGACTGGCATGGGTACGGCATGACCGATAATGAGAGCTTGTTGCTTAGAATCAAGTTTAGCCAAAACCGATCGCAAGCTTTGCCCTCCAGAAACCCCCGTGAAGATGGCATCGATGTCTTTTTCGTCGTTGAGTAAAGCTGTGATCCGCGTACCGATCTGAGACATCACCTCATTATCAATTCCAGAGGGGCGCTGGTCAACCACTAACAGCGTCACGAAGTACTTACGCATCTCTCTGGCGATGATCCCAAAAATAGTTTGGCGGACGGTGGCAGAATCGAGAAAGCGGTGTGCCTCTTCGATTGTAATCACTAATTGCCGGGGGCGATCGCAAGGATTTTTGGTCTGCAAAAATTTCTCGGCTTGGTGGACGTAATGCTGGTGAATCCGGCGCGAGATCAAATTTGTTGCCAGCATATAAGACAGCATATTCGATTGCGCACCAAACTCGATCACAACGTGCTTACCAGCTGTTAGAGACTCCAATATTTGTTTAATATAATTTTGCGGGCAGACGGGGCGCATATATTTCATGTCTTCTAGGCGGTTCAGCTTACGCTGTAACGCCATAATTGACGATTTGTTACCCCGCTTTTCTTCGCAGAAAAATTGAATTTCCTCGTTTGTCATGCTTAAGAGTTGGCTAATCCAAGCATTACCAAACTCGTTACGTAAAATAATTGCATTTTCTAAACTGGCTTCAGACAGATTTAATTCATCTCGCACCAGCATCAAATCTTCAACTTCAATTTGGTCATAGCTGAGGTAAAGTTCCTGCGCATCCCGCACGCCTCGCCGCCTAGTGGATGCGGGGTCGAGGGTATAGATTTGGACTTGTCCGGGGAATAGCTGTCTTAAGCCTTTAACGGTGCTAAATTGCTTGCCTTCGCGCACTGCTTCCCAGCCATATTCCGAGTGCATATCGAAGATCAAGTTGACTGCTGCTTGCTTGCGAATGATGCCGCACAACAGCAAACGGGTGAGAAATGATTTCCCCGTCCCAGACTTACCGAATACACCGTTGCTGCGCTCTACAAAGCGGTCTAAATCGATGCAAATGGGAACATCCATATCCAACGGTTGACCGATGGCAAAATTGCGGCGGTGGGGGTCATCTTCCCAGCCAAAGACAGCGCGGAAATCTCGTTCGCTAGCATCATACACCTGGCTGAAGTGGCGAGGAATTGTTTTAACTGGCATCAGTTCGATATTGCTGCTACTTTGCGGCTGATAGGATGCCAATCCATTTTGCCCGTTCGAGTCGTTTTTTTTGCCTTGTAAAGATACACCGTTGGTTGTCTCTACAAATTCTTCGGGAGTAAACATCAGCATGGGAGCAAGTTCGATCGTCCCATACGTGCCGCTACCAGCTAACACTTCCCGTAAAAAATCATCGTCTGGATGGGGGGGTTGGCAACAATTCTGTTGCTAGAAGTACCAAGGGATACATCTGTCAGCATACAGAAAAAACGCGATCGCGCCCCTTCAACAACTAGAAATTTACCCACCCGCATATCTTCCACCGAGACATCTGGATGGAGTCTTACTTCTAAGCCTTGACTGAGAGAACCTTGGATAACAGAACCCAAGGGTGGTTGCGCCGAATTCATAGTATTAATGACGGCAAAATTTGCAATTTCCCTTGGCTTATCTTATGTCGAATTTTCGATCGTGGCTACAAAAAGATTGATTGATAGTTTTTTGCCTAGCAAAAAACTATCAACAAAGCTAATCAATACTAATCGAAGTGGGTGCTGAGGGTGCAGTACTGTAGCTGAAGGTAGATTTGCGGTATTGAGCGTAGAGGCGATCGCGCCAAATGAAAAATGGTTCGTATACAATGCTGTCAGCTAATCCTGGGATACCTTTTCCTTTTACGGCTGGCGGCAAGTCGAGGTAAGGTCCATCAGGGAATTTAATCAGCATGGACAAGCCTGCAACAGCTAAATCGGCTAAGCAAGGTTCGTCACCCAGCAAGTAGGGACGTTCTACTAACAACAAACATAGTGCTTCTAGGTCTTGTTTTAAGTCCGTCGTGGCAGATTTAACGCTATCAGGACCAGAACCCACGCCAATTCCTAAAACTTTCAGCACTTCGCTGGGGATGAACTCAACTAAACTTTTGACAATATCGGGAGTCGTTTCTGGAAGGAGAGATTTACGAAAACCTTGGTCTTGGCTAATTGCACCAAATAGCGCTTGACGACTTTTGATCCCAATGGATGAGTCTGCCCATTCCTCCATCATCAAGCATAATGCTCGCTGAACTGGATCGCTGGGAAATAAAGGTCTATCTGGATATTGGCGATCGAGATACTTAGCAATTTCGGTAGAATCTGCTACAAATGTACTGCCATCTTTCAGTACTGGGACTTGTCGCTGTCCCGACATGCGGAATAGTTCTACCTGTCCTATACCTGGTGTGACTTCTATTTTACGGTACTCTAATCCTTTGTAATCTAGAATTAAACGCACCTTTTCTGAGTACTGCGATAGCTCGAATTGATACAGTTCTATCATTTGCCTGCTCCTTGAAACAGTTATCAGTGACTCGTGGCTAGACCAAAACTAAGAATCTAGTCCCCTGCTACCAGTTATCGGTGACTCGTGACTTGTGGCTAGACCAAAACTAAGAATCTAGTCCCCAGTCACCAGCCACCAGCCACTCACTACTTAATAACAAAATAATCCTTCCCCAGCAGAGATTTTGGGGAAGGAAAGTTTAGGTATTTCAAAACTCACAACTTCTTATCGAGTTTTTACGCAGTTCGACGAGTTACCAAGCCCCAGATGAACAGTAAGATGATTGCACCAAGAACGGCAAAAATAATGCTGGGTATGGTTAGTGCGCCTACTCCAGCCGCCGCTGCACCTGCGCTACCCGGGAAGATGACAGACCCTAGCCAGCCCCCTACTAATGCGCCTAAAATTCCGAGAATAATTGTTGCTAGGATACCACCACCTTGATGACCGGGGTAGATGGCTTTAGCGATCGCTCCAGCTATTAGTCCTAAAACAATCCAAGCAATGATGTTCCACATATCATTAACTCCTGTTTCTACTCATCCATCATTTATTCAAGTGCAATCTATCACTTTCAAACTTGTAATTCCCTCTACCTCAGGTAATAACCTAAAGAAATATGAACGCAACAATTAAACTATATAAACTTTTGAGTCTGCTGATATATTCACTTTTAAGAAATCTAAATGCAATCTGTCAAGTGGAGCGATTAAAAATGAAACGAAACACATTAGATTTTAATATTTTGAAATTATTCCTTTGGGATAATAGTATATCTTTTGATATAGTCCCAATTATTCCAGCGATTTTTTAGAAAGGGGTAGCGATCGCGAGTAGCAAGCAGATGGGATCGATATTTTTTAAATGCAATAAATCAAGTCAATCTAGCTTGATAGAAGTGACACTCATGCACGAACGCAATTGAACGAACGCAATGCAAGCTCGAATATCTTTTTTCCACTTTTTATTAGAGGTACACTAGCGAGCTGACTCAAAATGCCTGTTAATAGCAAAGTCTCTATAACGAGCCATTCTTAAAAATCCCCGCTGACCCAAAGCCTTTCGCAGAGTGGATGTTTGTGCGGTTTGTCAAAAAGATCGGAGAATGTTATAAAACTTAAGATTCTCGGAACACGACAAAGAAACGATAGTCTAACAATTCTTGGAGCAATAGAGGAACGCAACAGTGAGAAAAATTCCAAGTCACACTATTAGTCACAATAGCTTAATGTGCAATAAGACGCTCAAGCTACTAGCAAGCCTGATAGGAGTTGTAGGAGCTAGTATCCTCATCGGACTTCCTGTGGAAGCGCAACAGTCGAGTGGAGGAGCAACTAATCCTAGACCTAGTATTTTCAACGAACCCCCTTACAACCGTCGTACTGGTACGCCACCCACAACACCGACTACACCCCCATCAGAAACTCAGCCACCAGAAACAGCGCCTAGTCCTGTGACTCCTGCACCAGGAGCAACTGAGCCTTCAACGGAGAACGTAGTGGCTCTAGCCGCCGCTAATGACTCCTTTAAAACCTTGACAGCTGCTCTCAAAGCAGCAGGTTTGACAGAAACTCTTTCTGGACAGGGACCATTCACTGTGTTTGCGCCGACAGATGCAGCTTTTGCTCAATTACCTCAAGATGCCTTGCAAGAGCTGTTGAAACCTGAAAATAAAGATATTCTGGTCAAAATCTTGACCTACCACGTAGTACCAGGTAATGTCACATCTAGCGACTTAAAATCTGGGGAAGTCAAGACAGTAGAAGGGGGTGCTGTAAACGTACAAGCCGATCCCAGCAAGGGTGTGTCTGTGAACGATGCTAGTGTAGTGCAACCCGATATTAAAGCGAGTAATGGTGTCATCCACGCGATTGATAAAGTGATGCTACCTCCTGACTTGTAAGAAGTCAAAAGTCAAAAGTTAAAGGTCAAAATGGGAAAGCATTAAACTGATGGCTTTTGGTTGCTTTTTGCTTTTGAGTCAAACGAGCAACAACTGATAGGATAATCTTGTAATTCCGTTCAATTTGAAATTGAACGGATTTTTATTACCATTTATTATTTATGGCGATCGCACTTAATTTTTAAGCAATCTCTCGTTCAGAAAATTACGACCGTAGATGGACGCGATCGATAAAAATGACAAATAACAAATGACAAGTGACAAATGACAACTAGCCTTTGTATTATTGTTAAAAATGAAGAAATAGCACTACCTCAGTGTCTCAATAGTGTTAAAGATGTTGTAGAAGAAATAGTTGTTTTAGATACTGGATCTAGCGATCGCACGGTAGAAGTAGCTCGGCAATTTGGGGCAAAAATATATCACTTTAACTGGTGTAACGATTTTAGTGCAGCTCGAAATGAGGCACTTAAGTACGTGACTGGTGACTGGGTTTTAGTGCTAGACGCAGATGAGATTTTAGTACCAGAAATTATCCCGAACTTACAACAGGCAATGGACGGCGATCGCTTCTTGGTAATTAATTTACTAAGGCAAGAAGTTGGTGCAGTACAATCACCTTACTCTTTAGTCTCTCGTTTGTTTCGCCGCCATCAAGATATCTATTTTGCTCGTCCCTATCACGCCATGATTGATGATAGCGTTACGGAAATTCTTCGTCGCGAAACCCACTGGCAAATTGCTAACTTAGATCGGGTTGCTATCTTACACTATGGATATCAACAACAGCAAATTGCACAAAAAGATAAGTTCGTCCAAGCTGAGAAGATTATGTCAGGCTTTTTGGCTAGTCATCCTGACGATCCTTATGTTTGTAGTAAGTTGGGAGCTTTATACGTACAAACAGGAAAAGTTGTGCCAGGAATTGAATTATTAGAACGAGGACTGAAATCTGCGGCAAACAATGAGGAAATTTTGTACGAACTCCACTATCATTTAGGACTTGCTTATAGTTACGAGCGCCAAATATCGCTGGCAATTGCATCGTATCAAACAGCAGCTCAGTTAAATGTATCCTCCTTTTTAAAAATTGGTGCTTATAACAATTTAGGGAACTTATGGCAAAAAATAGGAAACTTACCTCAAGCCAAGTCTAACTATTTGAAAGTCCTACAAATCGACCCTAATTTTGCTTTAGGTTACTACAATTTAGGTATTACTTTAAAGGCGATGGGACAATTTGTAGAAGCGATAGCAGCTTACGAACGCGCCATTCAACTCAATCCTGAATATGCCCAAGCTTATCAGAATTTAGGAGTCGCATTACTGAAACTAGGGCAGGTAAGAGAAAGTTTAGCAGCATTTCAACAAGCGATCGCACTTTACGAATCGAGCAATCCTACTGTAGCAAGGCAATTGTCCCAAAAATTACAGGAAATGGGATTTTAGTCAACAGTGAGTAATGGTAAGAGAAGAAGTCGTAAGTTGTAAGTCGAGATTAACTGCTCCCTGACAACTGATACCTGATAACTCTACCCTAAGATCCTACCCAAGTACTAGAGAAATTATCTAGCGTGATGGTATTGTTTCCAGTACGGGAAAATTGAAATGACAACAGATATTTCTTCTAACAGTAACAAAGGTATCGATCGCTCTCTGCTCGTCGGCATACTACTCACTATATTCGGAGTTATTGCGATCGCTTTACCTGCTGTCTCGACCATATTTTTTGAGACTTGGGTAGCACTGATTTTAATTAGCTCTGGAGCTGCTAAGCTATTTTATGCGTTTCAGACTCGCAATGATGGGGGTTTTGCTTGGAAACTCGTATTGAGCATTCTGTACATTGCTACAGGCATCATGCTGTTTGTTTATCCCTTAACAGGTGTATTAACGCTGACTTTGCTGCTAGGTAGTTTCCTGCTTGCGGAAGGTGTTTTTGAAACAATTCTGGCTTTTCGTTTGCGTCCGCAACAGAATTGGACTTGGGTACTCGGTGACGGTATTATCACCTTAATCTTAGGTGGAATGATTTGGTTTCAGTATCCCTTCAATGCACCGTGGATAATTGGTACTTTAGTTGGTGCTAGCATTTTGTTTACAGGGATTTCGCGGGTAATGCTTTCGTTAAGCGGACGTTCGAGCTTAGACAAAACTAACCAACCAACTTCAGCATAAACTGTTGCATTTTCAAGAGTGTCGTCCGCACTACAAAAGCTGAGGCTGATGAAACTTTCAATTTCTTCTCGCAGAGCAGCTGCTACCTTAATCCTTATTGCAGCTGCAATTCTTTCTGGCTGTAATAACCAATCTGGTGAGTTAACGAATAATACCCAAAGCTCACCAAATAATACAAATACTGCACCTACATCTACTCCATCAGCTCGAAAGGATACAGCACAACAAACAAGTTGTGCTGATGGTAATCCAATCAAAGGTATTGATAGCAAAAGATTAGGAAAAATTGCTCTCACTCCCCAATCTCCCGTATACAATAAGGTCGAGCCGTTAAGATGTTTTCCTAACACATTAGCAGCACAAGAGGCAGGTTATACAGTTCCCAAATAGATGACATATGCTAAATAGTTTGGAACTGCGTTGGTTTATTTCAGGAGAGTTACCTTTAGAGGTTTCCTCTTGGTTTGAGCGAGATAAATTAGGCGGACAATTGCAAGCACCAGAAACAAGAGAAGACGTGTATCTCTACGTTCCTGAATGCGAATATATGGGATTAAAATTGCGCCAGGGACGTTTGGAAATTAAGTGGCGACAAGCAGAATTAAAGAGTTTGCATTTTGAACGGGTGGAGGGTAAGTTAGAAAAATGGGGCAAATGGTTGTGTGAAGATCCAACCACTGAAAGTTTTCAACCAAAGCATGTATTGAGCCAAAAATCTTGGGTGAGGATCGGTAAAGTGCGATCGCAACGTCTGTATGACGGTTGTGCCTTAGAACTCACTCAGTTAACTATCCAAAATAATGCCTGGTGGAGTCTGGCTTTAGAAACCTTTGGAACAGAACCACAGAAAATGGATAAACTACAAAGTATATTTGAGTTGATAGGTACAACTTACACTGGATCGCAGTTAAAAGTTCAAAAATCTTATGCTTATCCTAAATGGATAGAAATAGCAATGACGCATTAGATAAATAAAGTTAAAAGTCAAAAGTCAAAAGTTAAAATTGAGGAGACAGTTGATGGTTATCGATCGCTGCTCGCGTACTCCCTTGCATCACTGACAACGTGTAGAGACGTTCCATGTAGCGTCTCTACACTGATAATTGATAATCGGTTACGTCTTTTCTACGAAAGTAATATCTAATAAATCTTCTTGAAATGCGATCTGACTGTTATATTGTTCGATCAGGCTACTCAGAGAAACTTGAGTCCGATCGCGAATAATAACTGCATCATTTTCATTGCGCGATCGCTGGAGAGAAACACCTTCTAGCCAATCTGCAAGATTACCGCTATAACCGTCAGCGACAGCTTTAAGATAATCTGTACAGCGCCGAAATAACTTTGGTAGAATTAATTGACCGTTGGGAGGAGTAATAGAATCGAAGTCTACTAATCTGAAAATACTAGTACTATCTGCTGCCCATACTCCTAAATCTTTTTCCCGCGCTGCTAAAGCTGCTTCCCGTAGGACTTGACGATGCGATCGCGGTGTAGAAGTATAAACAGTATAATAAGCTCTGCCCTCAGCCATCATTAGAAAGTTAAGAGTTTGGCGCAAAAGTTCTGGTTCAACTTGCGTCCAGTCTCCGTTTTCTAGCTGTGCGGCATTCTTTCCAATTAGTGCATAAGATATAGGTCGCCCGTTGACATCAGCAGCCTGAGTTAAAATTACCCCAGATATAGTATCGGGATCGGCAGATTGGACGCGATCGCCTTGAAATTTGATTTTGGCAAAACCCATCTTTTTTAAAAGAAAATCGCGGGTTTCGTCCCCTAGAGGTTGGGCATACCTGCCATAATGTACTTCTGGAGCATCTATACCTTCAAATCGCAATTGAACGCTGCGATCGCGAGAAGGTTTAATTCGATAGTTGCGCTGGAGTTCTTGATATAAATCTGAATCGTCAGCAATGAAGCGTACAGAATCTCCATCTGGTTCTTTGTCTGCTATGACAAATTTACCTTTGATAGTCAGATAAAAAGGTGATGCCATGCAGACTATCCTCCATATGAATACTGCTAGTCGATTAGTGTCTCAGACTAGCAGCAATAGATTATGGAGAGATTATCAATAGCTTGTCTTTGGTAATTCTGTTGAGTTTTGCCAGATCGAGAATTCTCTTGTCTACCTATTTAGAAATATCTGGAAACTCACCCATCCACAGCATTGCCTCAGAACTACTAGCATCTTTAGCAACAGCAGGACGGATTCTTTCGTGCAGTTCGGGATGCTTCTCTGCCAATTGGGTTTCATTCAAATTTGCACCCAACACCGTGCCATCTTGGGAAAAAACGGAGTAGTTTAATCCTTGGGAACCAGAAATAATTTTGACGGTGCGATCGCGCAATTCTAGCTGAGTAATTATTTGCCGATTCTCTGCCCGTGCTGTAGTAGAAAGCACGCTAGTGATGAGGAGAGCTAGAGTTATAAATGAGACTGGGCGCATCATTTCGTCTCCAAAAAAAAATTCTGTGAGGCTCTGCCTACAAAAATAGCATAGTACCGAAACGAGTTAGGAAGCCGAACAGTTGAGGCGATCTCTATCCGAACCTTCAAATAACTTCAAGAAGACGTTGTTAGCTGCTAGCTGTACGTAAAGCCTACCTAGACGAACAGCATATCGCCTCTGCCAAAAACTTGCTCGTTCGCGGTTGAATCGTCCGTCATTCACTGTATTCTCGATAACTATCATAAGTATTTTGCGTGCGAAATTTTTTGTCCCTTATAAACAGTCAGCAACTGTTTTATGTTGTTGCTTAACTTAAATTCTAAGTATGACACCTCTGATAAGTCTTCCTACTACGGTTACAGTTTTGGAAACAGAGTGTGTTATTCGTCACTAGTCATTAGGTCATTCGCTGAGTTACAAATGACCAAAGACGGATAACCAATGACATTCATTTAAAACTGTCGCAAAAACCGCAGATCGCTACTGTAAAAGCGACGAATATCGTCGATTTGGTGGAGTACCATTGCCAGCCGTTCCACACCCATACCAGCGGCAAAACCGGTGTATACCTCTGGGTCGTATCCTACAGCTTTCAACACGTTCGGATCGATCGCGCCGCAGCCCATAACTTCCAACCAACGTCCTTTCCATTGCACGTCTACTTCAGCTGACGGTTCGGTGAAGGGGAAATAACTAGCACGGAAGCGGATCGGCACGTCACCAAACATTTCTTGTAAAAATATTTGGATCGTACCTTTGAGGTCGGTGAAAGTTATACCTTCATCTACCGCAAAAAATTCTATCTGATGGAAAACTGCGGCATGGGTAGCATCTACAGTATCTCGCCGATAGCAGCGACCTGGAACCACAATTCGCACGGGCGGCTCGTTGTCTTCCATATAATGAATTTGCCCGTTTGATGTATGAGTCCGCAGCAAATTTCCGTCGGGGAGATATAATGTATCCTGCATATCCCGTGCTGGATGGTCGGGTAAGAAATTGAGTGCCTCGAAGTTGTAGTAATCCGATTCGATTTCCGGTCCCGTCGCTACGGTGTAACCCAGACCGACAAAAATATCAATAATTCTGTCAGTAGTACTATTGAGGGGATGGGCGTGACCGAGGGGACGAAAAACCCCAGGCATAGTCACATCTATAGTTTCAGATTCTAATTTCGCCTGGAGTCGGGCTGCTTGAAGCTTTGTACGTCGGTCGTCTAAATTTGCTTGTACCGCTTCTTTAACGGTGTTGGCGATCGAGCCAAATTGCGGGCGTTCTTCAGCTGAGAGCTGACCCATTTGCCGCATAATTGCAGACAACTGACCTTTTTTGCCCAAGTATGCTACTCTGAGTTCCTCCAATCGCTCCAGGCAATCGGCAGCAGCGATCGCGGTTTGCGCTTCCTGTCGTAGCGTTTCTAGTTGAGTGACTAAGTTACTAGGCTGGTCGGTCATGCTCTTTTAGCTGCTAACAATAATAAAATGTCTAACTGCGTCTATCCTATCAGTGTAAAGCAGTTATCAGTGATTAGTGACTAGTGGCTAGTGACTAGAAAAGAGTCCAGCCACCAACCACCAGCCACCAGCCACCAGCCACCAGCCACTAGCCACTAGCCACCAACCACCAGCCAGCCACCAACCACCAACCACCAGCCACTAGCCACCAGCCACCAGCCACCAGCCACCAACCACCAGCCACCAGCCACTCCCTACTCTCCCAATGAAACTACTGATCAGCAATGACGATGGCATTTACGCTCTTGGTGTCCGCACCCTTGCCAATACTTTAGCTGAGGCGGGACACGATGTATTTGTCGTCTGCCCCGATCGCGAGCGATCGGCGACTGGACACGGTTTGACCCTGCATCAGCCGATCCGCGCCGAACCGATCGAATCGATTTTTCATCCCAAAATTAAAGCTTGGGCGTGTTCTGGCACTCCTTCTGACTGCGTGAAGTTGGCTTTGTGGGCTTTACTTGACACCCCCCCCGATCTGGTTCTGTCTGGCATCAATCAAGGGGCGAATCTAGGTACTGATATTTTGTATTCCGGTACGGTTTCTGCCGCAATGGAAGGAATCATTGAGCGCATCCCTAGTATTGCTTTTAGCCTTACTAGTTTTACCCATCAAGATTTTCAAGTCGCAGCTAACTTTGCTCGGTCTTTGGTTGCGCAGTTGGAACGGGAACCGCTACCACAATTGATTTTACTCAACGTTAACGTTCCTCCCGTGCCACAAGCAGAGATTACTGGAGTCACGTTCACTCGTCAGGGCATACGACGATATGTAGATGTCTTTGAAAAACGAGTCGATCCCCGTGGTAAAACTTATTACTGGCTGGCAGGGGAACTATTAGAAGAAGTGGAACCAGAACCAGATCTGCATTTGCCTCAAAATATTCCTACCGACGTGGATGCGATTCGCCAAAATTACATTACCGTCACGCCGTTGCAATATAACCTGACTTGTGCATCGGGTTTACAACAATTAAGTCAACGGCAAATAAATTTTCCATCTGGGTGCGATCGGTAAGTCACGAGCGATTTACGGCAAGCAAATCATTTGTGCCAAAGTGTAGTTTGTGTCAAAATGTAAAGCGTGTGGATAACTGAATCTACTACTAACGCTCTAACTCCAACTGCTGTTGCCCTGGGAAATTTTGACGGTTTGCATCGCGGGCATCAGCAAGTGATTCAGCCTGTCGTGAAGAATTCGGAATTCGGAAGTCAGAATTCGGAATTAACGGCTTTCCATTCAACAGTGGTGACGTTTAACCCTCACCCGCAGGAGTTTTTTAGCGGACAGTCTCGCCAACTGCTGACACCACTACCAGAAAAAGTCCAGCAGTTATCTAGTTGGGGGATCGAGCAGTTGGTGTTGCTACCCTTCAACCGAGAGCTAGCAGCGTTAAGTCCTGAAGATTTTGTCGAACAGATATTAGTACAACAACTGCAAGCGAAAACGATTAGTATCGGACAAGATTTTCGCTTTGGCAAGCAGCGGAGCGGTACGGCAACAGATTTACAGGCGATCGCGGCTCGATTTGGTATTCCCGTGGCGATTTTGCCAAACTACAACTGTGAAGGCGAGAGGATTAGCAGTTCTGCGATTCGACAAGCATTAACTGAAGGCAATGTCAAACGCGCCGAGTTGTTATTAGCTCGTCCTTATACTCTTCAAGGTAAGGTCGTCAAAGGACAGCAGTTAGGAAGAACCATTGGCTTTCCCACAGCTAACATTGAATTACCCGAAAATAAGTTTTTACCCCGCCTTGGTGTTTATGCCGCCAGGGTTTTAATAGAAGGTGAGAGACATGATGGACAAGGAAGACAAGGAAGACAAGGGGGAATATCAAACGATGAATTTACCTCTTGCCTTTTACCTCTAGCGTCTGGAGTGATGAATCTTGGCTATCGTCCTACTGTTAACGGAATTGGGCTAACGGTAGAAGTACATTTGTTTGATTGGTCGGGCGATCTTTATGGTAAAGCGATCGCCGTTCAATTAGAGGAATTTATCCGAGCGGAAAAAAAGTTCGCTTCCCTGGATGAACTGAAAGCACAAATTGCAGCTGATTCCGCCAAGGCAAGAAATTTGCTATCACCAAATACCACACATGAAAAAGTAAATTGATTTATGGATGCGCTGTGTATTGTTGCTTAAGCTAGAAACCGGGAAAACAACCAAGGAGCGATCGCAACCCAGATGAGGACTAAGAGCCAAATTCGTCCTGCCAAAATGTTGTAGTCGCTCAGCAGCTTGCTCCATGAATGTCCAGCAACGAAGTGACCAAAAGTAAATTCAAAGATAACAGTAAGTCCCAGCCAGAGCAATCCAACGGCGATCGCCTGCTTGGGTGAATCAAAGCCCCACAGATGTGCGATCGCCCATATGTAAAGACCTAACCACAAGACACCAGTAGCAGTTGAAATTTGATGGGCGCGTAACTCACTGAAATATTTCCCGTATGTCACCTCCCGAATGAAACCGTTGATAATGCCAAGAAATACCATAGGAATCCATGCCAGAATGTAGCGCCAAATCATGGCTTATTCCTCAAATGTGGCTTACTTCCATTGTAGAACTGAAGGATGGCGCTACATTACTTCACGCACCACGCACCACTCTCTACTGATAACTGGTCACTGTAAAAGCCTGTGGTACAATGAAAAATCGCGGCATTTTATGACTAAAGAGTAAATCATGGCACTGACACAACAGCGCAAGCAAGAGCTTATTTCCGAATATCAAGTTCACGATACCGACACGGGATCGACTGAAGTGCAAATAGCAATGCTAACAGAGCGGATTAGCCGTCTCAGCGAGCATCTACGCAGCAATCAGAAAGACCACTCTTCGCGACGGGGTTTGTTAAAATTAATCGGACAGCGCAAGCGGCTGTTAAGCTTCTTGCAAAGCGAAGACAAACAAAAATATCAGAATTTATTAGCTCGTCTCGGTATCCGAGGTTAGAAGGGGTTGGAAACTATGGCAGCTGAAGAACCGCAAAAGCAAAGCGATCGCCTCCCGTTTGAACCTGCTAGGAAGCGCCAAAAACCCCCCAAGGTACAAGCCTCTGCGACTCAAGAAACCAAAGCACAACCGAACCGCAAGTTAACGAAGCGGGAAAAGGAAGAAATTGCTATTCCTAAAGTTGTTAGCAGTCGGATGGCACGGCGGATGGCGGCGTTTGCTGGGATACCAACATTTTTCGGGGTATCTACATTTTTTGTCAGCTACATAGTTGTGAGCAACGGCTGGTTGAGATTGCCTCCCATAGCCGTGTTGATGGTAAGCATGGGATGTTTTGGCTTAGGCGTGTTAGGAATTACCTACGGTATTCTCTCTGCTTCTTGGGATGAAGATAGAATCGGAGGCATCTGGGGCGGACAAGAGTTCCAGACTAACTGGGGGCGTATGGTAGAAGCTTGGCGAGCAAATCGGCAAAAGAATGTTTAACTAAAATGTCAGCCACCAACTTTTAGTACTTAACCTAACTTGAACGAGGCGAGTGGGTGAAAAGGAGACGAACAGGGCTTTTGCATGGCGATCGCACCACCTTTAACTTTTCATCCCTTCGTTATATAAAAATTTCATCTAAGTATTTATTTAGCGAGCAGCGAGTCGTGAGTGGTTAGTGACTGGTGGTTAGTTGTTAGACTCAACTCTTGTCACCAGCCACGCTTTCACTAGCCACTGATAACTGATAACTGAATAAGGAATTTGGCATGATTATTGTGATGAAAGTTGGTTCGCCACAAGAAGAGATCGATCGCATTAGTGAAGAAATGTGCGGTCGAGGGCTGACGCCTGAAAAAATTGTGGGGAAACATAAAGTTGTGATCGGATTAGTAGGGGAAACAGCCGCCCTCGATCCGTTGCAAATGCAAGAAATTAGTCCTTGGATCGAACAAGTTTTGCGAGTAGAACAACCATTCAAACGTGCGAGTTTAGAATTTCGTCACGGACAACCTACAGACGTAGCGATCGAAACGCCCGACGGAGCAGTTCACATCGGTCAAAATCATCCAGTGGTGACAATTGCTGGTCCCTGCTCGGTTGAAAATGAAGAGATGATCGTGGCTACGGCGCAGTATGTCAAAGCGTCAGGAGCTAAACTGTTGCGCGGTGGAGCGTACAAACCTCGGACATCTCCTTATGCTTTCCAAGGACATGGTGAAAGTGCTTTAGGCTTGCTGGCTGCTGCACGGGAGGCTACGGGCTTGGGCATCATTACTGAAGTGATGGACGCGGAAGATTTGGACAAGATTGTAGAAGTCGCCGATGTCGTCCAAGTTGGGGCGCGGAACATGCAAAATTTCTCGCTGTTGAAAAAAGTGGGAGCGCAACCCAAACCAGTTTTCTTAAAACGAGGGATGTCAGCCACAATTGAAGAATGGTTGATGGCAGCTGAATATATCATGGCTGCGGGGAATCCTAACGTGATTTTGTGCGAACGGGGTATTCGTACCTTCGATCGCCAGTATGCGCGAAATACCCTAGATTTATCGGTTATTCCCGTATTGCGATCGCTGACTCACCTACCAATCGCGATCGATCCCAGCCACGGCACGGGAAGGGCAGAATACGTACCATCAATGGCAATGGCGGCGATCGCGGCGGGTGCAGATTCGCTGATGATAGAAGTCCATCCAAACCCTGCTAAAGCCCTATCTGATGGACCTCAATCCCTCACACCGCAAAGATTCGATCGCCTCATGCAAGAACTCAGCGTTATTGGCAGAGCAGTAGGGCGCTGGCAGCCGCCAGTTGTTGCTTTGACATAACTTAGGGCTGGCAACGCCCATCCCCAAAATTCGTCAGGGCGCACATCTGTGCGCCCCTACCGCAGATAAATTTAACGTCTAGCGTCTTCTACTACCGAAAGAACTCCGGCTGCGGCTACCACTACCGAAAGAACCCCGGCTGCGACTACCACTACCAAAACTACCAGAAGATGGTCTTCTGTATGTGGAGTTACGATTGCCCGATGGGCGCAGAATGTTAGTACCGTAACCCGATCCAGTGGGACGGTTAGTCGTGCGTGCGGGTGTGCGTACCGTGCTGCCTGAAGGAGTTCTAATTCTACCAGTAGTACGGAAGGTTTGTCTGTTTCTAACTGCTGCTGGGGCTGCGTTGTAACGGGTGCGATAGCTGCTTACGGCGCGATCGTAAGTATTGCCATAACCGCCATAGCCTCTGAGAACGCTTACCCCTGGTTGATAGACGGGTGGAACGTAGTACTGAGGTCTAAATAGCAAGCTACCGATCGCCTGACCAGCAATATTACCCGCTAAGGCTCCGGCAAATGGTGTCCAGAAACTCGTTTCTCGGCGGACAACTACGGTTTCTTGCTGTCCTGTTTGCGGATTCGTCTGCGTCTCCGTTACGTTATGGACGTACTGAATCCGAAAATCTTCAGTTAGATATAAAGCTGGCTGTCCGTTTTCTACTTTCAAATAACTCTTTTGACCTGCTTTAATTTGTTCGTCGGTCAGCCGTGCCATTTGTAAGTTTTGAGTATTGTAAACCGGGGGCGTGCCAGGAGGGGTATTGAGTAAGACTAAACTATATGTCCCATCAACATCATTATATTCAGCCTGCTGTACGGGATACTCACCATCGGCGAGCTGGCTAGAAACGCTTTCTCGCGTGGCTACATTTCTAGTAGCTTGGGGATTATTCGCTTCATTTGGTCCTCCACAAGCTACAGTTGTCCAGCATAAAGTTAAGGTTAAAAACAAGATTGTGAATTTACGCAACATGGAGCAATCCACTTAAATTGAGCTTTCATCATAACTCTAGCAAGTTCAGATGCAAGGGAATTCCTCCGTTAGCTAGGAACTTTTTGCCCCTTGAAGCATCGCACCTATCTCTTTTTACTCAAGTAGAGTAGGCTAAAAACTGTAGTGGATAATACTTTCACGCACTGGCAATCGCCTTTCTAGCCATAAGTTACAACCTACTCAATCAAGCCATGTTCTAGGGCAAACCGAACTAATTCAGTACGGCTATTTGTACCAGTTTTGCTAAAAAGGCGGCTGACGTATTTCTCTACGTTACGGACGCTCGTTTGCAGGCGGCGAGCGATTTCTTTGTTCATCAATCCTTCTGTCACCAAATTCAAGACGCTTTGTTCTCGCGGGGTTAGATCGATTTTTATTGGGGCGGGAGTCGTATTAATTGCACTACGCTGAGTTAGCATTGCCTTAATTTGAGCGATTTGATTGGCTAATTCAGCGATGTCGGGGGCTTCACCTTCTGCTAAGGGTTGACTGACGGGGCGACGGTCTAATAAGTTTTCAACAATTGCCACCAACTCATCGGGATCGAAAGGCTTGGGAATATAAGCATCTACACCAGAGTTGTAGCCCTGAATGCGATCGGTTGTCATCCCTTTAGCAGTCAAAAATACCACTGGTAGGCGTTTGAAGCGGGGATCTTCGCGCATTTGCTTCAGAAATTGATAGCCGTCTACCTGGGGCATCATGATATCTGAAATCACCAAGTCAGGAGTATTTTGCTGCAATAAATCCCAACCTTCGCGGGCATTACTTGCAACCTGCACGGCGAAACCGCTTTCTTCTAAGTAGTCCTTGACGGCTTCCCGCAGTCCAGGTTCATCATCGACTAGTAAAAGACGTGGTGACATTCCAATTCTTGCATTTGATATTTAGTACCACTTTAGCGGATTTTAGACTGCTCCCTCATCTGTTCTCTAGCCCTCAGTTTCTGCTAAATATCGCTCTAAGTCTTCGCTGATGCGAGTGAGTTCGGCTTCGCTAGTTATGCGAATGTTACTATCCTTGATGGTTAGCAGAACTTTTGCCGCAAAAGGACTCGCCCAAATATTAGGATTACAAAATACTTCGAGAAAAACTTCTCCCATGTGGCGATATTCCATCGGAGGTTGAGGAGTGGCTTTGCCAATTGGTGTAGATTTGACTGCAACTGCTTTGAGACGATCCATCAACTGAGCGATCGCAGCCTGTAATTCCCGTGCTGCCGTTGGCGAAAAGCTGAAGGAAACCGAGCCTTCAACTAAATTTAAGGTTAATTGTGTAGGAGTCACGATCGGGTAATTAAAATTTGATTCTATCAGTTAACAGTTATCAGTTATCCGTGGATAGCGGCTAGTGGCTGGTGGCTAGATACTTCTGACTTGCAACTTGCGACTGCAAAGGAGCAACTTACGACTTGATAGCTGCTCCGCAATTCTTTCGTCCTTCCTTCGTCTCTCGGCAGCTATTTTGATTTATCCCTGATAAGAGCCTTTTTCAAAACAATGCGAAAAGATATAAAATTAATTGCTAATCTTATTCATTAAGTATGCAGTTTACCAATTTTTTTATTGTCTCAATTCTATATAAAAACCACAAATTAAAAGATTATTTCCTATAATTCAATTGTTTGTGACTCCGAATTTGGTATTTAAAATTCAGAATTTTTATATATGATTTTAGACAATCGTTCTGTAGTTCGTAAGGTTTTACTGATAACTTTATTGCTCAACTTATTTGTGATGGCGTTGAAAGCCACAATAGGTTGGTGGACGGGTTCGCTCAGTTTATTAGCCGATGCCTTGCATAGCATCACGGATAGCGCCAATAACGTTTTGGGATTAATTACCAGCCGCTTTTCTTCTCCCCGACCAGATCGAGATCATCCCTACGGGCATCAAAAATTTGAAGCTGTAGGAGCTTTAGGTATAGCTGCCTTTTTGGGCATTGCTTGCTTTGAAATTTTACAAGGAGCGATCGAGCGAATTTTTAGTGGGCTTCAACCAGTAAAAATTACTGAATCAGAGTTGTGGTTGCTACTAATTGTCCTGGGCGTGAATATTTTCGTGACCTTTTACGAACGTCGCGAGGGTCAAAGGGTAGGCAGTCCGATTTTGATTGCCGATGCTAAACACACTATGAGCGATGTCTGGGTGACGATTACCGTGTTAGTAGGATTGATTGGTATTTGGCAGGGACGAGTTTTAAATCTGCCTCAACTCCAATGGTTAGACATAATTTTGGCGTTTCCCGTTGCCTTATTAGTGTTTTGGAGTGGTTGGCAGGTGATTAAAGAAAATTTACCTTGGTTGGTCGATGAAATCGCGATCGCCCCCGAAGCAATCCACGCGATCGCCATGTCCGTACCTGGGGTGGTTAACTGTCACGATATCGCCTCCCGTGGTTTACTAGGGCGACAAGTCTTTATTGAAATGCATTTAATTGTCGATGCTGTTGATGTGGATACTGCCCACCGGATTACTGAAGCCGTAGAAGCCAAACTGGAAGAGAAATTTAGCCCCGTGCGGGTTTTAATTCACGTTGAGCCACCTGGATACAAGTCAAACAGTATTAGCTTTGATGAGGAAAGGGAGCAGGGAGCAGGGAGCAGTGACTAGCCACTAGCCACCAGCCACTAGCCACTCACAAAAATTGAATTTAATTCACAATTTTGAAAAGCTCTACTTATTAAAGCGGTGCGATCGCTGTTAAATTTAGCCTTACAATCCGAGCTAAACAATAATCTTTTTCAATAAGACAGACTGATTATTGTAATAGTATGTAAAACTGGACTTTACCATAAGAGAATTTAAACCATATGATTCAATTTATGGAATAACAACGTATCGTAGGTTAAAAACAGGTGATTTGAGCTAATAAGTAAAACTAGACAATAGCAGTCTTTTATTATCTAGTAATTTTGTATACTCTTGTGTCAATTATGACCAAAAACAACAACTACTTAAGAGCAAATAACATGAAATGGTATGGGAAACGATAACCGTGGAGCAGTACGGAAGGTATTGCTCGTTACCTTACTGCTGAATTTGAGCGTGACAATACTCAAAGCAATCCTGGCTTGGTGGACTGGCTCTCTCAGCTTGTTCTCGGATGCTTTACATAGCGTGACAGATAGTAGTAACAACATTTTGGGGCTAGTTGCCAATAACCTATCTTCACCAGAACCGGATCGCGATCATCCTTACGGACATCAAAAATTTGAAGCGATAGGAGCTTTGGGAATCGCGGGTTTTATTAGCATTGCAGGTTTTGAAATTTTACAAACAGCTATAGAGCGAATGCTTAAAGGTGCAGAGTTAGTTAAGGTTTCTGCACCAGAATTGTGGTTGTTGCTGATCGTATTGGGCGTGAATATTTTTCTTGCCTATTACGAGGATGGTGAAGGACAACGATTGGGCAGTCCGATTTTGATTGCTGATGCCAAACATACGATGAGCGATGGGTGGATTACGCTCACGGTATTGACGGGGTTAATTGGTGTTTGGCAGGGACAGGAATCGGGTATCCCTCTACTACCGTGGCTTGATGTAATTTTGGCTTTTCCCGTCGCTTTTTTAGTATTTAGCAGTAGCTGGGAAGTTCTGAAAGAAAATTTACCTTGGTTAGTCGATGAAATCGCGATCGCGCCTGAAGAAATTCACGCGATCGCCATGTCCGTACCAGGAGTCATCAACTGTCACGATATCGCCTCCCGTGGCGTAGTCGGTCGGCAAGTTTTTATTGAAATGCATTTAGTCATCTACTCTTCTGACATCGAAACCGCCCACTACATAGCCGAAGAAGTAGAAGCACGGTTACGAGACCGATACGGTTCGGTCAGAGTCGCTATCCGCGTCGAACCGCACAATTGCCAATCCGACCAAATTAGCTACGAGTCAGCAACAGAGTGATTTGTAGTTCCTCCCAACTCTTGTACGGGCGGGTTTAGCCAACGATTCACCGCTGGCGAGCCGAAATTTGCCCTCAAAACCCACCCCTACGACAACTGACAACCGCTCACTCCCAAGTAGCCACAGGACGTAGGATCTCAGGAATTTTTTCTTGAGTCGGGGGAAATTCGAGGATGGTTTCTCGCAAACCGAGATAACCCGATTCACTGAAGGATAGTAGCATTCGCGTCAGAGCAAACCAAACTTCTGATTCATATTCCCAATCGCGATCGCGTACCGATCTACCAGCAATGGAACGCAGCGCCCAAAAATAGCTGTTACGAACCACAGAACCACCTTTTTTATAAGTCGGTACGTCCTCGCGGTGAAGAAACAGAATTGTATCCTCAATTTTTGCTCTCATAGTACAAAGTAGGGTGGGCATTGCCCACCCTACATTTATGGTTTATTCAAAAACATTCTAGCTAGCAGAAGACAACATCAACTCTTTCGCTTCTACTTTACTGACTTGGACTTGACCGTCAGCATCAACATCAACTAAAGCTGTGTCGCCATCGTTAATGCGACCGGATAACATAGCTTCAGCTAAAGAATCTTCCAACAGCCGCATCATTGCTCTGCGTAACGGTCTAGCACCGTAGCTGGGATTGTAGCCTTCATCGACAACTTTATCTTTAAAACGCTCTGTCACTTTCAAGGTAATAGAACGCTCGGTCAAGCGGTTAGAGATCTCTTGAAGCATGATGTCAGCAATTTGCTTGACTTCATTCTTGTTGAGTTGACGGAAGACGATGACCTCATCAAGGCGGTTGAGAAACTCAGGACGGAAATGTTGCTTGAGTTCTTCTTGGACTAAGTTGCGAACGCGATCGTATTGTGCGTCAGCGCGATCGCCACCCAATTCAAATCCAATCCCACCGCCACCTTTTTCAATGACTCTCGAACCAATATTAGAGGTGAGAATAATCAGCGTGTTTTTAAAGTCTACCGTGCGTCCCTTGGCATCGGTCAAACGACCGTCATCCATGATTTGCAACAGCATGTTAAACACGTCGGGGTGTGCTTTCTCGATCTCGTCGAATAGCAACACGGTGTATGGTTTGCGCCGTACGGCTTCCGTTAGCTGTCCGCCTTCGTCATAGCCAACGTAGCCAGGAGGCGAACCAATTAACTTAGAAACAGTATGCCGTTCCATGAATTCCGACATATCCAAGCGAATCATCGCTTCTTCAGAGCCGAAGAAGTATGCAGCAAGGGATTTTGCCAACTCTGTCTTACCTACACCAGTAGGACCAGAAAAGATAAAACTAGCGATCGGACGGTCGGGATTCTTCAATCCAACTCGCGCCCTGCGGATAGCTTTAGAAACAGCTGTAACAGCTTCTTCTTGTCCGATTAGACGCTGGTGCAGAGTATCTTCTAAGTGCAACAGCAACTCTGATTCGGATTCCGTCAGCTTGCTGACTGGTACGCCCGTCCAAGAAGCGACAATTTGAGCAATGTCTTCTTCGTCTACTACAGGAACGCTAGCGTTTTCGATTTCTTGCTTTCTATTGTCAGCGATCGCCTTTAACTGTTGCTCGATTTCCAACTCGCGATCGCGTAATTTACCAGCATTGTCAAAATCTTGTGCCGAGACTGCGGCTTCTTTCTCTTTCGTGACCTGCACCAATTCTTGCTTGAGTGCTTGGGTTTCGGGAGACTGCTTCGAGTTGCGGAAGCGGACGCGAGAACCTGCTTCATCGATCAAATCGATCGCCTTATCGGGTAAGAAGCGATCGCTAATGTAGCGATCGGACAGTTGAGCAGCAGCAGCCAAAGCTAGATCTGACATTTTAACTTTGTGGTGTTGCTCGTAGCGATCGCGCAATCCAAACAAAATCTCGATTGTCTCGACAACACTAGGTTCATCTACCATCACTGGCTGAAAACGCCTTTCTAGTGCTGCATCCCGTTCGATGTGCTTGCGGTACTCATCTAGGGTAGTAGCTCCCATGCACTGTAATTCGCCTCTAGCTAAGGCAGGTTTGAGCATATTTGCCGCATCGATTCCGCCTTCGACACCACCTACGCCAATTAAAGTATGGATTTCGTCGATAAATAGGATAACACTGCTATTCGATCGCACTTCATCCAAAACAGATTTGATCCGCTCTTCAAAGTCACCGCGATAGCGAGTTCCGGCAACTAACGAACCCATGTCAAGACTGTATAGCTGCTTGTCTATGAGAGTATCAGGCACGTCATTATTAGCAATCCGCTGCGCCAAACCTTCGGCGATCGCGGTTTTACCAACACCAGGTTCGCCAATCAATACGGGGTTATTCTTCGTGCGCCGACCTAAAATTTGCACGGCTCGTTGAACTTCTTTTTCACGACCGACGACAGGATCTAGCTTACCTTCCGCCGCTAGCTTCGTTAAATTCGTCCCAAACTCATCCAACGTCGAAGTTTTGCTGGGGGCTGTGCCAAAACCCTTGCGTCCTTGTCTACCAGCACTAGCAACAGTTGCAACTTCACCCAACTTGCGAATCGTGTTACCACGGGCTTCGTCTAGATCGACCCCCAAGTTTTGCAAGACTTTTCCAGCGACACCTTCTCCCTCTTGGAGCAAACCTAACAACACGTGTTCTGGACCGATGTAATTATGCCCCAAAGTGCGTGCTTCTGTGAAAGCTTGCTCGAATACGCGCTTGACTTTTGGTGTAAAGGGAATTTCAGCCATCGCTGGACGATTTCCTCTACCGATAATTTTTTCCACTTCGGCGCGGGCTGCTTGAAGGGTGACTCCCAGCTCGGTTAATACTTTCGCTGCAATTCCCGTGCCTTCTCCAATCAAGCCTAATAAAATTTGCTCGGTTCCTACCAAATTGTGACCCAGGCGACGTGCTTCTTCCTGGGCAAGCATAACTGCTTTAATTGCTTTATCAGTGAAATGCTCAAACATAACGGGCTTTCCTCTACCGAGCTGTTTGAAAAGGTGAAGAGGTTTTCACTTTCACCCTCTCTACATAAACTTTTATGTAGTTTCTTCCGTTAATGTATCCTTCCCAAGTACAACTCTGCATTGGTAATAGCCGTAATGCCAAAGGCGTAGTAGCCACCCTGATGAGGAGCGAGGAGTGAGGAGTGAGAGGAAGGAGGAGACTAGGGGGACAAGGGGGAACTCGCTCTTCCCCGCGACCGGAGGGAGTGGGGATTAGGGGGCAAAGGGAGACTAGGGGGACAAGGAAGCAGGTGTGCAAAGAATCCCGCATCTACGCAGCCAAAATTCCCTTACTCCTCGCTCCTCACTCCTCGCCCCTTATTTCTAACAAAGAGGTATTTTCACCATAAAGATCGTGCCGACTCCGACTTCGCTTTTCATGTGAATTTGACCGCCGTGGGCATCGACAGATTTTTTGACAATAGCAAGTCCCAATCCCGTACCGGAGATATTACCGACGTTGCTAGCTCTGTGGAAGGAATGGAAGAGTCGATCGCGATCGCCCATCGGAATGCCGATGCCTTCGTCTTGAATTCGGAAGATTGCTGCTCCTTCCCTTGAAATAATGTCGAAATAAATACTTCCACCATTAGGTGAATACTTAATTGCATTAGAGAGTAAATTTCCTAGTACCTGTCGCAAAAGCTTTTCATCCATACCAGCATTGATACTATCTCCCTGCGTGCGCAGAAGAATTTTATGAGCAGTGGTTGTGATTTGCATCCCTTCAACCAGTTCGCGGCAAAATTCGATCAGATCTATGGGTGATGGATTGAATTCCAGCTTACCTGCGTCTGCTTTGCCAATTAAGAGGACATCATCCAGCAAACCAGTCATGTGTTTGACAGCGGTAATGATGCGTTGAAAATGATGGCGTTTTTTCTCCTCTGTCCACTTGGAACTGTAATCTTCTAATAACTCTGCTGAAGATAAAATTGTCGTTAATGGCGTGCGGAATTCGTGGGATGCCATCGTGACGAAGCGAGATTTGAGTTCGTTCAGTTCTTTTTCTCTTGCTAGAGCTTGTCTGATTTCTGCTTCTGCTCCTTTTCGCTCGGTGATGTCGCGCACGATCGCCATCACTTCGTCTTCTTCGCTTAAAGCAATGCGGGCTTCGTAATCTCGCGGTTGTTCTGCAATTGTCAATCTATATTCATAGACTTGGATTTCACCTGTAGCGATCGCTTGCTCGACACATTCTACTAATGGTCGAGCGATCTCTGGCACAAATAGGTCAGAGAGTTTTTTGCCAACTGGCTCGGTGTGAGAAGCAATCAGCCAATCATCCTTTGCTGCTTTGTAGTTGAGGAGAGTGCCATCTTGACTGAGACGAAACATGGAGTCGGGAATTGCATTTAGCAGGGCGCGATTGGTAGCGACGCTGGAACGCAAAGCCTCTTCTACCCTCTGGCGTTCGGTAATTTCTCTGCGTAGTTGCTCGTTGGCTAATCTTAATTCTGCCGTGCGCTGTTCTACTCTCAGCTCTAATTCGTCGTATGCTTGTTGTAATAAAGTTTCTACCCGCTTGCGCTCTGTAATATCTCGGATAATAGCTAGTACTTCGCGATCGCCGCTAACAACGATGCGTGCTTCTTCCACGCGAATTTTATCGTTAACCTGTAGTTGGTACTCAAAAAGCTGGGGTTTACCTGTCTCTAAAGCAGCATGGACGTAGCGCATTCTTTGTTCGGCGACTTCCATTGGTAACACGTCGTACTCGTTCTTACCAATCATTTGACTGCTGGTGGCAGAAAACTCACTGTCTTTAGCTGGTATGTAGTCCAGATACGTTCCATCCGCACCGATCCGCAAGATTAAGTCGGGGATTGCCTTGAGCAAAGCCCGGTTTTTAGTTTCGCTTTCTCGCAGTGCTAGCTCGGTGTGCTTGCGCGCGGTAATATCGACGATATAGCTTCTGACCAGCTCATTTTCAGGTAAGTAGTGGACGGATTGCTCGAAAATTTTGTCAAGAACTTCTATTTCACGAACAAAAAACGTTTCGCGATCGTCTTGCACTCTTTCTACAATTCCAGCCATAATTGGATGCTGGAGTTTCACTTCCCGCAGATCGGGAAATTGAGCCACCGCTGCGGGGTTAATGTAAGTAATATCGCCCGTGAGATCGAATTCTAGTATCGGATTTGATATTAATTCAGGAAATGAAGCCAAGCGAACGAGTACTGACTCTTTAGAATTAGCAAACTCGATATTTTCAATAATTTGCGTAGGTGGGCTGTGATGAGAGCTAGAATTTAGTCCACTAGAATCAGATTCGCGATCGCTATTGCAGTAGTAAGTGGCACTTACATCTCCAGCAAATTCAATTTCATCGCCGTGTTTGAGGTCGTGCGAGAAACAAGATTTTTTATTGATGCGAATGCCATTCGTGCTGGGCTTGCCTTGTAAATTACCGTCAATGATGCGAAAAAAATGGTTGGCAGTACCAGGAGTTGTGACGCGCAACAAGATCGCGTGCTGGCGAGAGACAAGCTTAGACTGCAATACAATCGAGTTAGAAGAGTCACGCCCCAGAGTGCAGGTGGCAGCCTCCAAAACGACTACGCGCTTACCTGCGTTATCTTCGATCTCCAGCCAATGCTGAGTTTGCTGTGGTTCTTTCTCTGGCACTGTTTTAAGGCAGCATATCTATAAATTGTTATTCATAGTCTGCCCATTTTTAGCGAGAAAAATGCAAACTTAGCGATATAGGGATAGGGTGTAAGAGAAGAACAAGCGCAGATTTCTGGTTGTTGTGAGACTTGGGGCTAAGCCCGCCCGTACACCAAGCGTAGGAGCGGGTATTGAATGCCGATTTCTGGTGACGGTTTTGAGACTTGGGGCTAAACCCGCCCCTACGATTCCTGATAACTATTATCGTTTCGTAGGAGGTTCTTCACCCTCTACATACATTGGTGGTTCGATCGCGAAGTTATCAAGCCTTCCAGACTCATCAACAACATAACCATCTGTGGTCGTAAAGCCCTCGCCCTCTTCCTCTTCCTGTTGCTTAAAGGCTTCGAGTTGTTGTTTGCTCTGTTCGGTTGGAGTATTAGCTGGAATCACCGCATCAGGTGCATTAACCGCTGTAGTTTGAGCGGTTTGTACGCCAATGTGGTCGTTTCCTGGCGCACCTCTCCCAGGTTCGGCTGCTCTTGGGTCTTCTTGTTGTGTCGGACTCACAGCAGCTTCGGGTTCCCGCGAGTCTTCTTTTGGTGGTCTGGCTGGATCGTTAATCATATTTTTTACCCTCCAAATTGTCGCTGCGATCGCGGTAGATGCGTTACATGTAACGTCTCTACTATTGTTCGCGTTTTTATGAAGATATCTGAATTTGCTTTGGCTTTGTCTCTTTCGCGAGAATTAAAGTGCCAAAGCACAGGGTAGAGATTACGTTGTAGAGACGTTACATGTAGAGAGATTACATGTAACCTCTCTACATTTAAGGCAAAATTTTCTCTAGCCACTCGGTAAAACTGGGAATCGTCCAGTGGCGGAAATCGCCTTCGACTTTGTCGTAGCCTGTAATTGGAGCAAAGACGTTGTTAGGTGCATCTTCTGACTTCACTTCCTTAGTACGTTGTCCTTGAAAACCTACCAGTACCAGAAGAGTATCTACTAGAGATGGTGATAGCCGTTGCAGCAGATCTAGGACTCTACCTACATCTCCTACAATGTAGTCACGGGTGGGATGTTCGGCAGCGTAGAGGATGGCATCGGCAACCAGGCTCGGCTGGTAGTAAGGAGGTATACCCGTGGGTTTTACTCCCAGTTTGGTTTTGACTTTGTTGTAGTAGGGAGTATTGATCACAGCAGGTAGGATACTGGTGACGCTGATAGGGATGTTTTCGTGTTGTAATTCGACGCGCAGAGATTCGAGAAAGCCTTCTAAGCCGTGCTTAGCTGACGAATAAGGACTTTGCAAAGGGAGCGATCGCCTGCCTTCCACTGAGGAAATGTGAATCAGCGCCCCTCGTCCTTCTTGCTTCAAATATGGTAGAGCTGCCATTGCGCCATACACTTGTCCCATCAATACAACGTCAATGACACGTTTGAATTCTTCTGGCGTAATTTGTTCAAACGGGGCAAGAATACCTGTAGCAGCCGCATGAACCCAAGTATCGAGTCTGCCGTAGGTTGCTACTGCTTTATCTGCGATCGCTTTGACTTGTTGAAAGTCGCTAACATCCGCCAGAATATAAGTCGCCTCCCCTTTTGCCGCTTCGATTTCTTCTACTAAGGAGAGCAACCCTGGTTCGCTACGGGCTGCCACGATAACTTTTGCACCTTTTGCAGCAAACTTTAATGCTGTTTCTCTTCCAATTCCACTAGATGCACCAACAATTGCCACAACTTGTTGCGCGATCGGCTTGAGTTTTGTCACTGTGTCTCCTTTATATGACTCGTTTTTCCGCTCAAATCCATCGAAGCTAGGAAAAATATCGAGTTTAAATTATTAATCTTGAACTTTTATTAATTAATGTAATTAAGTTCGAGAAGTGAGACATCAGCCGAAAGATTGGTTGCGATCGACCGTTATTCAAACTCTTGAGAATGCATTAACTTTCTGACATCACTCTAAGGGAGTAAATATCGTATTTTATATTTAATAAATCTATTTAAAGAACGACTTCCAACTTTTTATTTAACCTTCTGCTCTAATGAGAACTCTGTCATTTTCGCATTAAATAATTTTGCTTTGTTTATCGTTTTGTATTTTACTATTTTCAAGCAGCACGTAATAGTGTAGTTGCGCTATTGATATTGCATAAGATCCCGCTCAAAATTTACTTTATTTTAATAAAAATTTTCGTTTGGATGCCCAGATGGGGCATTGTTTTTTCTCAATAAAAAAAGTTTACTGAAACTATCTAATAATTACTGATTTCTTACTCGATACATGTGCAGATGTTCAAGTATTTTCGCAGTAAGAAATAGTAATTCATGAATTACTAAATGAGGAAGCGATTGTGAGGAAATATCTCAGTAAATTGATGCTGGCTCTGACAATTTTACCATTAATTAGTCAGCCAGTTTTCGCCCACGTTATCTGGGTAATCAAGGGCGAAAAGCAAGGAGAATATGAAGTTTTATACGGTCATCCAGAGGAGGATAAACCAGAAGCATACGATTCAATCAAATTTCAAGAAGCTACAGCTTACAATAGTTATGGATTTCCTCAACCTTTAGAAGTTAGAAGAAAATATGAAGGCGTAACCCTAGTTTCCCCAGGAGATATTGCTGTCATTACTGCCGTCAATAACAATGGTTACTTCATTGTTTCTAATGACGATGAATACACAAATGTTTTCCGACCAGATGCTTTAGCAGCTAACAACGAAGCGACTGAAGTTACTCACACATACAAATACACCAAATCTTTTTTCCAGCCTACGGGTTTAGCCACCCAACCATTTGGAATGAAAATGGAAATTGTACCTTTACAAGATCCGTTTGATGTTGGTGCAGGTGGCTCGTTGCGCGTGCAAGTCTTGTTTGAAGGCAAACCCGTAACAGATGTAACTGTAGAATATGAAGGGAAAGAAGTACCGGTAAACGATCGCGGTATTGCTACAATTACTCTGACACAGAAAGACATACAAATTGTGGAAGCAGAGTATAGAGTTCCTTCTACCGACGATCCAGCTACCGATGAAATTGCTTACGCTGCCTCGCTAGCAATTCAGAAGAAATAAATAGAGTGGTGGGCAATGCCCACCCTACGCTTGAACTTTACTTCTAAAATCTTGTGCGATCGCAAGTTATTTATACAAATACAATATTTCTCATTTCTATAGTATAAAACAGTAAATAGAGGGTTATTGGTTGTCAGTTAATGATTATTAGTCATCGATAACTGATAACTGATAACTGATAACTGATAAATGTTCTATGCGAGCAATGATACTAGAGGCACAGGGTAAACTGCTACGAGTAGCAGAACTACCAATACCACAGCCTAATTCGCAACAAGTACTGATTCGGGTTCGGGCTTGCGGTGTCTGTCGCACTGACTTGCATATCGTTGATGGAGAATTAACCCAACCCAAACTTCCCCTCATACTGGGACATCAAATTGTTGGTACCGTTGCTGCTGTAGGGGAACAGGTGCAACAATTTCAAATAGGTAATCGCGTCGGCGTTCCGTGGCTAGGGCATACTTGCAACTGCTGTCGTTATTGCCTGAGTGGACGCGAAAACTTATGCGACTACGCCCAGTTTACGGGATATCAAATCGATGGTGGTTATGCCGAATATGCTGTAGCCGATGCCCAATTCTGCTTTCCCATTCCTGAAGGCTATCCCGACTTGCAAGCTGCACCGCTGTTGTGTGCCGGGCTCATCGGTTATCGCTCCTATAGAATGGCAGAGGACGCAGAAAAAATTGGTTTTTATGGTTTTGGTGCAGCCGCCCATATTTTGATTCAACTCGCTCGCTACCAAGGGCGAGAAGTGTATGCTTTTACTCGTGCGGGAGACGTAAAAGGGCAGGAATTTGCTCTAAATTTAGGTGCTGTCTGGGCTGGATGTTCAGAAGATTTACCACCAGTCCCTTTAGATGCAGCAATTATTTTTGCCCCGATTGGTTCTTTGGTTCCGACTGCTTTACGTGCGGTGGTTAAGGGGGGTGTGGTTGTCTGTGCGGGAATTCACATGAGTAATATTCCTGCCTTTCCTTACGAAATTTTATGGGAAGAAAGAGTATTGCGATCGGTTGCTAATTTGACGCGCCGTGATGGGGAAGAATTTCTAGCTTTAGCGCCACAAGTTCCGATTCGTACTGAAGTCCAGCCTTTTCCCTTAGTGCAAGCAAATGAAGCCTTAGATGCGCTGCGTAGCGGCAAAATTAACGGAGCTGCTGTAATTGTAGTGGAATAACAGTTTTGACGGCAAACACACCCAACCGATTACGGTTCACCCTATAACCACCAAGCCTTGAGTTCACTACATTAGACACAGTGAAAGCATACAGCAGCTATGTTAGGGGTTGAACAGTGGCAAACGGCATGACAAGCTACAAGCGCAAGCGACAAGCTCGATCGCAAACCAACCGTCCTTACACTTGTTCGGCAAACCACCCTTCATCAAGTAGCTACCCACAATCAGTATATAGATCAGTACAAAAAGACAAAAACATTGTATTGAAGCTGGAGCGCTGCTAGTTCAACTTTTAGCTGTAGTGTATTCAATCGTTTTTAGTAGTTAGTGTTAGGGAGCCAGAACCTCCGATGGCAAAAGTAGTTGGAATTGACTTAGGTACGACAAACTCTTGCGTGGCAGTGATGGAAGGTGGTAAGCCTACTGTAATTGCCAACGCTGAGGGATTTCGCACAACGCCTTCTGTAGTAGCTTATGCCAAGAATGGCGATCGCTTGGTCGGTCAAATCGCCAAGCGTCAAGCGGTGATGAACCCAGAGAATACTTTTTACTCTGTCAAGCGTTTCATCGGACGCAAACATGAGGAAGTCACCCACGAAACCACTGAAGTATCCTACAAAGTCTTGCGGGATAGCAGTGGTAATGTCAAACTCGATTGTCCTGCGGCTGGTAAGCAGTTTGCTCCAGAAGAAATTTCCGCTCAAGTCCTGCGCAAGCTGGTAGAAGATGCTAGCAAGTATCTCGGCGAAACGGTGACTCAAGCGGTTATCACCGTACCTGCTTACTTCAACGACTCTCAGCGTCAAGCTACCAAAGACGCTGGTAAAATTGCTGGGATCGAAGTACTGCGGATTATCAACGAGCCTACTGCTGCTTCGCTTGCCTACGGATTTGACAAAAAGAGCAACGAAACTATCCTCGTATTTGACTTAGGTGGTGGTACGTTTGACGTATCGATTCTAGAAGTAGGCGATGGCGTATTTGAAGTACTAGCCACTTCTGGAGACACGCACTTGGGTGGTGACGACTTCGACAAGAAAATCGTTGACTACCTAGCTGAAGAATTTAGAAGATCTGAAGGCATCGACCTGCGTAAAGACAGACAAGCACTACAACGCTTAACCGAAGCCGCAGAAAAAGCCAAGATCGAGCTATCTAGCGTCACTCAAGCAGAAATCAACCTGCCATTTATCACCGCAACCCAGGATGGTCCAAAACACCTGGATATGACGCTCACCCGTGCTAAGTTTGAAGAACTCTGTTCTGACCTGATCGATCGCTGTCGCGTTCCTGTAGAAAATGCGATGCGCGATGCCAAGCTAGACAAGAGTGCTATCAATGAAGTTGTCTTAGTTGGTGGTTCTACCCGTATTCCTGCCGTACAAGAAGTTGTCAAGCGGGTTTTGGGTAGAGATCCTAACCAAAGCGTCAACCCTGATGAAGTGGTAGCAGTTGGTGCAGCGATCCAAGCTGGCGTACTAGCAGGCGACGTTACAGGCATTCTGTTGCTCGACGTATCGCCGCTGTCGCTGGGTGTAGAAACCCTTGGTGGTGTAATGACAAGGATTATTCCTCGCAACACCACGATTCCTACCAAGAAATCAGAAGTCTTCTCCACCGCTGTAGACGGTCAAACGAATGTAGAAATTCACGTTCTACAAGGCGAACGGGAGATGTCCAGCGATAACAAGAGCTTGGGAACCTTCCGCTTAGATGGCATTCCTCCCGCACCCCGTGGCGTACCCCAAATCGAAGTAACTTTCGATATCGACGCTAACGGTATCCTCAACGTGACTGCAAAGGATAAGGGTAGCGGCAAGGAGCAGTCAATCAGCATCACTGGCGCTTCTACTCTCGATAAGAATGAAGTCGAGCGCATGGTGACAGAAGCTGAAAGAAACGCTTCGACAGATAAAGAACGCCGCGAGAAAGTCGATCGCAAGAACCAAGCTGACTCTCTGTCATACCAAGCCGAGAAGCAGTTGAAAGACTTGGGTGATAAAGTCCCAGCGAGCGATCGCACTAAGGTTGAAGGTTTAATCAAAGACCTGCGGGAAGCCGTCAGCAAAGAAGATGACGAAGCGATCCAACGGGTAATGCCAGAACTACAACAAACACTCTACGCGATCGGTACTAACCTCTATCAACAAGCTGGTGGTGCTGCGCCTGGTGGAGCCGATCCTGGTGCTGGCGACGGTGGTTCTACCTCCGCACCTGGTGGCGACGACGTAATCGACGCTGACTTCACTGAAAGCAAGTAAACAAGTCAAAAGTTAAAAGTCAAAAGTCAAAATAATCGATCGTCCCCATACTAGTATCGAGCTAGGTGGGGATTTTTTCTATTTTGGTAATTGGTAATTGGTAATTGGTAATTGGTAGTTGTTGGTCACCGATAACTGATAATTGATAACTGGTCACTGGTCACTGTTATGTCTTACCCTCAAGCACCTTGGACGCTTCAAGGCTACGCCTATCAAACTCTGCAACTTCTGGAGTGCGATCGCGTGCGTCCCCTAATTCCTTCAGAATTAAATCTTGTTTCTGTCTTTCCTGGAAAAACCGTTGGCGGTGTCTATTTATCTAACTATGGTGCTGGTTCCGTGCTGGAATACAGCGAGTTAATCGTTGTTGCTGGTTTTGTCAGCTATGGTGGAGAAATTGGCGGTTGGGTTTCTCACATTTATGTAGATAACCCTGATTCTGTAGCGGGTGGTCGCGAGATTTGGGGATTACCAAAGGAAATAGCTGATTTTACCTGGACAGACCGTAACGCGACTGTGAGGCAAGGCGATCGCATTCTTTGCTGTTTGAAGTACCATCAGCAGAACTTTGGTCTGCCAATACCCTTGGGTGCATCTAGCTTTAGTAGTCTAAACTCTAATCTACTCCTGTTTCCCGCTCAATTAAAGGCTCGTTTAGGATTAGTGAGTTCCCAATTAGAAATTCCCCCAGAAAGTCCTTTTGGGGGATTAAATCTCGGTCAACCTTGGTTGACAGTTCATGCTGACCAAATGGAATTGACAGTTGGTCAGCCTTCTATCGTGGGGCAAAGAGATTTAGAATTTAACGTAGTGTGACGAGAGATAACATGTAAAGACGCGAGATTTTGCGTCTTTACATGGAGCATTAATAATCGTATCGGCTGAAACTCTTCCTCTCTACTGCTTCATTTTTCTTAAGCAGTATTCTTTTATCAGTTCGGGAATAAATCGGAATTATCTTTGTAAAATTTTGTGTTTTTGCCTGCTCTTGTTTGGTTGCCAAAAGTGTTTCAACTTTTAGCAAAACTTCATCTAAATCTATTGGCTTGCGAATGAAGCCGTCAATTTTGACCTTTCTTGGGTCTAATTGGGGCAAAGTGTCATAAGCCGTAACTAGCACGATCGAGACTGAAGGTTGATTTTGCGAGATCCACTGCGCGACTTCATATCCATCGATGTTTGGCATCATTACATCTAATAAAACCAAATCTGGTGGATTTGCTTCGATTTTTGCAATGGCTTTATATCCACAGTCTGTGGTATCAACCTCATACCCCTCTGCTTCTAATATTGTTGCCAAAAGCAAACAGTTGTCGAGCAAGTCATCGACAATCAGAACTTGCTTTTTTCTAGAATCAAGCTGGCAGAATAGGTCTTTCATAATTTTAATGATGTGCAATTGATGCTTTCACTGCACTGTCTTCCCTATTTTGCCTGCTCGGATAAACCGATCGCCTCCCGCTAGGGAAATACTCTAGATTGTTTAGCAAGTCAAAAGTTAAAAGTTAGAAGTCAAAGAGGGAAAATGTAGCTACATTAAGACTTGTAACTGCTGCCTGTAGCCGAATTAAATGTGGAACAACTGCGCGAGAAGCCGATCGAACTCTTAATAAAGTAGATAAGTACGGCAGAAAACAGGAAGCAGAAGGTTGTTGTAATTATGAGAAAAATTGCGATCGGGGTTATGGGAGCTGGAGAAAATGCCACAGTCATAGACTGTACCTCTGCCTATGAATTAGGTAAAGCGATCGCCCAACAAGGATGGGTATTGCTTACTGGTGGGAGAAACGTAGGCGTGATGGACGCGGCTAGTCGGGGAGCAAAATCTGCAAATGGCTTAACAGTTGGAATCTTGCCTGGTAGCGATCGCCATGATGCTTCTGAAGCGGTAGATATCGCGATCGCAACGGGGATGGGAAACGCTCGTAATAATATTAACGTTCTTTCTAGTGATGTTATTATCACCTGCGGTACGGGTGCAGGTACAATATCAGAAATTGCTTTAGCTTTGAAAGCAAATAAGCCAGTGATTCTGTTAAATTCTGAAATAGAAAGTCAAAATTTCTGGCAAAAATTATCAGTAAATAATATTTATTTTGTTAGTAGTGTTGCAGCAGCGATCGCAACTGTCAAGACCCTAATTTTATAGAAAAGGTCAGTTCAAGCGTCGGGTGGGCAATGCCCACCTTACTGCTTCAATTCGCAGCCACAGCCTCAGAATAGGACACTTCTTGAAACTGAATCGTATCTTGACGCGGATCGACGTAGGCAACTTTAATTAAAATTTGTTCGCCCAAGCTGACCCCACGTTTAAATGTCATCGGTAGCTGAAGCCCTAAATCTTCAATCAAGATCAGCGCCAAGCGCGAATCTTCCCGCAGCCACATTAAAACGATTGCCTGCCACACATCCTGAGCGTGGCGGCGCAGGTATTCTAAACCCCAATAACGATTGGTTTGCCTTTCTACTAACGACATCTCTTGAGTCATGGCAAACACAGATTGCATCACTTCACGAAGTGCTTCCGCTGAAAACGGTGGAGTTTCACCCCGTAGGTGTGCCTTGAGTTGAAAATGGGTCAGCAAATCGCTATAGCGACGAATCGGAGAAGTTGCCTGAGTATACATCTCCAAGCCCAAACCAGCATGGCGAGTAGGAGTAATACTCATTTCGCTTTTAGGCATACAACGGCGCATAGCACAGGCACGCACGAAGCCAGCCGGCAGTTGTAATAACTCTTCTTCTGGGGGTAACTCGGGCTGCGGCTGACCGCGAAATGGCAGGGCAAGATTATGTGCTTGACCGTAGCGTCCGGCAACTTCTCCAGCCAAAATCATCATTTCCGCCACCAGTTGGCGGGAGGAAGAATCGTTTAAGACTTCAATTGTAATTTCGTCGTCTTTAACTTTAATCGCGGTTTCTGGCAAACTAATACTAATTGCCCCCTGAGACTGTCGCCACGCTTGACGACAGCGCGCCCAATTAGCGATCGCGGCGATTTCTGGCTCGGCTTGTACGCCCAGATCCAACATCTCATCGACATCTTCATAGGTCAGCCGATAGGTCGGTTTGATTAAACTGGCATGGATGGTATATTCTTGGACTGCTCCTGCTGCATCCAAAATGACACCAAAACTGAGAGCGCAGCAAACCTGACCCTGTATTAAGCTCATGGGTCCCGTCGCCAGTGCCACTGGAAACATGGAACTCATACCTGTTGGTAAGTACATGGTCGTACCGCGCCGCCGCGCTTCTAGATCTAATTCATCCTCTGGTATGAGCCAACGAGTCGGATCGGCAATATGTATCCACAAGCGTTCTCGCCCATCAGCTAAGACTTCCCAGCTTACACCGTCGTCAATTTCGCTCGTACTCTGGTCGTCGATCGTGTAAACTTTCAAATGAGTTAAGTCCAGCCGTTGAGTGTCTGGGTCGGGGGGTGGAAATTCTAACCGCTGCTGCGCCACTGATATAACCTCGGTTGAGAATTCTACGGGGATTTGACTGCGACGCAAGTGAAGGTTTTCATGCGGACTCCACAGACCCAAATCTACCAAAAGTTGAAATGCTGTTACGGGAGTCGCGTTACGCCCCAAAGTACTCATAGTCTCCGTCACGATCGCTGGTGGCGGATAAGCTCGTACGAGGGCATCTGGATTTAATCCCTGACGAGTTCCTTCAACTAAAAGTATTGCATACTTGGCGATCGCATCCAGGCGCTGGCGATCGTATCGCTGCCATTCTACGGCTTCTCCCTTCAACGCTCGTTCGGTACGCAACAGAAATTCCTGCTGTTCTCGCGCTCTTGTTGCTTCTACTTCAAGCTGGTGTTTCCGTTCTGCTACCTGGCTAGCAGAACGAGGCTCGTAAGCATCTCCCTTTTGCTTGAAATATATCTTATCTTCAGAAAGCAAATAGTGAGCGGCATAACACAGAGCTTGGCTCTGGTCGGAGAATAATAAGTTTGCCATCTGTGCTGGAGTGGCGCTTTCTCCTGCTTCTATCAGCAGCTCCCACGCTACCTCTAAGCTAGATGGGTCGAGATAAGGTTGTACTTCTGCTAAAAAGTTGGCAATATCTGAGGGTTTGTAAGACTGACCTCGGATTTCGTAAGTAAATTGGCGCGGGGCAAGGCTGTGAGATTGACCGCGATCGTCTATGACAAACCAACGAGTTTTACCATCTGGACGGTCTACCACTCCCAAACGGCGATCGCCTTGCACCCTAAATTCGACTAGCATTCCTTTGTCAATTGTCATTTGTCAATTGTCATTAGCGATTGACATTTCTACTACTCATTTTCTTTAGTCATTTGTCCTGTATACAAATAAACTAACTATTTGCAAAAATACTCGATTTGTCAATTTAAACGCAGATGAATTGCCCGCAGCTACAAACTCTACCAGCAATCTATCTCTCTACAAATGACAAATGACGCATGACAAAAATTTACCCTTCTGGGTTGATGAAAGGTAACAAAGCCAATAAACGCGCCCGCTTGATAGCTACAGTTAAATCTCTCTGTTGCTTAGCGGTTAAGCCTGTGAGCCGACGGGGAAGAATTTTGCCCCGTTCGGTAATAAACTTCCGCAGCAAATCGACATCTTTGTAGTCTATGGGGTCTTGAGGCTTAATCGGAGATAAACGACGACGGTAGAAACTCATGCTTACTTAATTTCCTTGTGGACGGTGTGACGGTTGCAGTGGGTACAGAATTTTTTCAGTTCTAGCCGCGCTGTAGTATTGCGGCGGTTTTTCATTGTCGTATATCGAGACACACCTGCCGATCGCTTGTCTGGATTCGTGCGACATTCAGTGCATTCCAGTGTCACAATAATACGGACACCCTTACCTTTAGCCATAGCTTTTCTAACTCTGGGGTCTTACCAAAATTTAACACAAACGTTTATTATCATATATTTCATCAGGTTTGTGCAAGTCAGTTATCAGTGACTAGTGACTAGTGGCTGGTGACTAGAGAGGAGTTAACCACTAACTACTAGCCGCTAGTCACTCACCAATTACCCATAAACCTTGAATAACAAAGAGGAGTTAAGAACCATGCTGCCAGTCAGCCAAGCGGAGGCAACAATTTTAGACTTGGTGAAACCCCTGGACAAACAACGAGATGCAGAGTTTGTTTCTCTGTTAATTGCCATCGAGCGGATATTGGCAGCACCAGCGATCGGTCATTTAGACTTTCCTCACTGGGATAATTCGGCGATGGATGGCTATGCAGTGCGTTATGAGGACGTACAATATGCTAGTTCACAACAGCCAGTGGTTTTGGAGATAGTTGATGAAATTCCAGCGGGGCGATCGCCACAGCAGTTGATTAAGGCAGGGCAAGCAGCACGAATTTTCACGGGTGCAGTGATGCCAGAAGGGGCTGATACTGTGGTGATGCAGGAACAAACGCAGCGAGAGGGCGATCGCGTCACTATTTTGACAGCTCCTCAACCTCAAGCCTTTGTTCGCCACCAGGCATCCTACTATCAAGCGGGAAAAACCTTATTAGCCCCAGGAACCATGCTGCGGGCGGCTCAAATTGCCGTGCTAGCAGCCGCACAGTGCAATCAATTGAAAGTCTATCGTCGTCCCCGCGTGGCAATTATCTCGACGGGAGATGAACTAGTTCACCCTGAAACTCCATTGGAAATCGGACAACTTGTCGATTCAAATCAGTATGCGTTGACAGCTTTGGTGACGCAAACGGGGGCAGAACCAATACCGATGGGTATCGTTCCCGATCGCCCTTTGGTGCTGCAAAAAGCATTTTCTAAAGCGATCGCGACTGCTGATGTGGTGTTATCTTCTGGCGGCGTTTCTGTGGGTGATTATGACTATGTGGAGGAGATCTTAACGGCTTTGGGGGCGGAAATGCACGTTCGAGCTGTGGCGATGAAACCCGGAAAGCCGCTGACAGTGGCGAAGTTTTCTCCTGCTCATGCTACCGAACGGAAGCCAGTTCTATATTTTGGGCTACCAGGTAATCCTGTTTCGGCTTTGGTATGTTTTTGGCGATTCGTTCAACCTGCTTTACGGAAGTTGTCGGGACTGGCTGACAATTGGGGACCGGTTTACGTCAAAGCGCGATCGCGTCAAGATTTGAGTTCTGATGGCAAGCGAGAAACTTATATTTGGGGACAGCTGCATTTGATCGATGGTTATTTTGAGTTTCAGCCCGCTAGCGGTAGTCTTAACTCTGGCAATTTGATTAATTTTGCTCAAGCTAATGGGTTGGCAATAATTCCTGTGGGGCAAACTGCGGTTGCATCTGGGGATGAAGTAAGAGTTTTACAGTTTGGTTTTCCGATCATGAGTTAGGGTGAGTTTAATGTCACGCATCAGCGAAGCGAAGCCCGATAGGGCGTTAGACACAAAGTCGCAAAGAGAGAAGAGCGCGAAGTAGATGGGAGCGGTTGTGAGGTTATGCTTTGTTTGGTAGGGATGGGCGATCTGCGAGATGGCTTTTAAAGCGACTGTAGACGATTTGGGTTGGCTGCCAGGTAGAAAACCAATATATGTCTTGGATGGCTGTGTAGGAATGGCTCGTTTCTGCGAGTTGAAATTGTACTAAAGCTAGGTTGTTTCTGCCGATCGCTTCTCGTCCTTCTTGAAGTAGGGGAGATTGCCAAAAACAGAGAAGCTGAAGCCAATGACGCTTGCTGCTGTTTGCTTGTTTTCTGGGTGAAATTAGCCAGGTTACGTCGTTGCCAAAGCTGGGGGTGCGAGCGTTTTGTCGTGGTATCCATTCTAGGGTACAGTTCCAATCAGGGGGATGCGATGGATGGGAGTCGGGATCGCGGCGGGATTGTGACGCTGAAAGTTCGACCATGTTTGGTGGGTTACTCCAACCTTTCCAATGGCGGACTCGTTCTGGAAGCAACCAATCTTTTAAGCGGGTGTGAACGATCCGCGTCAGAGTTTCTTCATTTTTCAAAGCACTGCAAGTTAGCTGTGTCAAAACAGAGTTAGATTCGCCTAAGTTAGATTTACGGGTGAGGCGAACCATCGAGCTGTAGTGAATGTCTCCAGATAAGACGACAACTTGTCGGCGTTGCTCGAATAGGACGATCAAAAGTTGTGCGAGAGCTTCTAAATTGATGTTCCAGGCATCGCCAACATCTGTGGCGAAGACTTTGTTGCGGCGCAATTGCCAATGGTGAATCCAATCGATCGCCTGGAGATGAAATACATTAGTCGGTGCGATCGCGAAAGTGAGTTGAATTTGGGTTTCAGATGCCGATTGTTGCAGCGGTAGGCGCAGTTGTTGTTCGAAGGCAGTCGGACACAATAGCATGGGTGGTGCGCTCGATTTTTCTTCGATGGGATAGCCTCGCCACGTCCGTGTATCTAAGACGATCGTTTCATGACAATGACTCCTGACTGTATAGTGCCACGCGATCGCTTCTGGATGTCGTTTGAGGATTAATACCGTACCATCCTCTACAAAAGTTGGTAAATTCGTCTGTGCGTCGATGAGGGGCATTCCGACATAACGAGCAATGCGATCGTAGGCAACAGTGTCAGTCCCGCTCGATGACGACCAGTCGGCAGCAGCAGCCAGGAGTTCTGCACCCGCTTGTCCTGCGGTAAATTGCTTGGGTGTGTTGCCCCATGCTTGAAACATTGCATAGGCTAATAGTGCATTTTGTACTGTCCTGCGTCCTAAAGGTCGTCCCAAAACGCGCAAGCACCAAGCACGATTGAGGTTCCAGTCGTCGCTGACATCATGATCGTCAAAAATCGTGTATGTGGGAATATTGGCAAGAGCGCGTCGTACTTTCCATAGTGTATGGATAAATTGCCGCAATGCCCGTGCTTCTCGATCCCAACGACGGCTAATTTGGCGGCGATCGCTAATTTGTTTTCCTGGGGGAATCTGCATCAGCCAGCACGTCGGCGACCAAGCTAGCAAATAGCAAGCATAGTACTCGCCTAAACTCAGTAAGTGACTGTTGACCTTACCACGTTTATTGTGGAGTCCAGCTGTAAAACCCGCGTGAGTAGTGGCAACTTCAGCTCGTCGTCCAAACGGTAGCTGTTGCGGTGTATAGTACTCTACATCATCGGGTTCTCGCCAACCTACAGGTAACTTTTCTTCCCAACCCAAGAGAGCATCGCCCAGAGGACTAGCAACCCACAAAAAAGGTTCGGCAACGTCATCGCCATAGATTTGATCGCCAGTGAGAAACAGTTGGTGGGGACGGTGTTGAGGTTGAGCAGCTCTATCCTCGATTAAGCTGTCAAGAATTGGTAAGGCATCATATCCACCCCCGTGTGGTTTGCGACAGGAACCTTGGACGATGCGTAAATCTTCTAAACGATGCGGTGGCAGAACAAAGGTAGGTTTTTGATGGGCAAAGTAGCTAATGTTGACTGTAGGAAAGTCGATCGATTGTAAAGCTTGTTGTAAGGTTTTTGGGCTTTGCTGTGGGTCGTCGAACGAAAACTGAAGGTCGTAGGCATAGAGGCGATCGCTATTCAGATTGTTTCCATTAGACTTAGCAGTCACCGCCACCACATGCAGAGACTTTCCCAATGCTACGGTCGGGTATCTTCCTTGCAGTATGCTCGTTCCTAGCACCGTACCCTGATTTGCCGTTTCGTAAATCGTCAGCTCTACCTCAGCAGGTTGTTTGAGCGCTACCCACACTGTGACAGATTCGGCAGTTACGTGTCGTAGAATGGGACCCGCCAAGACAATTGGTAATGCTTGTATTAACTTATCCCAAGCTCGATCTGTCATGGCAAATTATTCGCTCGTCAATAGCGGTTTTCAATTGGGTAAAACACGCGATCTGTAGGGGCGCACATCTGTGCGCCCCTGCAAATGTTACGCACTCAGAAGTTTCGTTCTGGATCTACCAAATATACAGACATCTCAGATATATTTGATACCTGCGACCAATAGTATATGTCCAACGTTCTACTTCCTGTCCTCTGCCTCTTGGCTTATCGATCGCTTTTTAGCAGGTTTTCGGCGATCGGGTGATAAAATGAAAGGCTGCCATGATAGGAAAACTCAACCAAACGCTGTAAGAATTCGTAATTCAGCTTATGAATCGTTAAATTTATTCATACAAAAAACCAAGATTCCTCAATTGCAATCGCCAGATTCGTCTATAAGATCGATTTACGAGTTATAAACTACAGATCGCAAACCACAAGTCACGAAATAGAGATCGCGCTTGGATTGACGTGTAGCCAATGGATTCACCTCGATAGATAGTAGGACAAACTTATGATGAACGACAAGTTAATGCTGATGATTCCTGGTCCCACGCCAGTACCGGAAGCAGCGTTACTCGCCCTCGCCAAACATCCCATCGGACACCGCACCAGCGAATTTAGTAACATCTTGGCAGAAGTGACAGCAAATCTAAAATGGCTGCACCAAACCGAGAGTGACGTTTTGATGCTAACAGCCAGCGGCACTGGGGCAGTAGAAGCAGGAATCATTAATTTTCTCAGCCCAGGCGATCGCGTTTTGGTAGGATGCAATGGTAAATTTGGCGATCGCTGGGGAGAAGTTGCCGAGGCTTACGGTCTTCAAGTCGAGAAAATTACTGCCGAATGGGGACAACCCCTCGATCCCGCAGTATTTGCCCAGAAATTAGCAGCGGATAAAGACAAGCAAATTAAAGCCGTCATTCTCACCCACAGCGAAACTTCTACAGGCGTACTTAACGACTTAGAAGCGATCGTCAGTCACGTTAAGGAACACGGCGAAGCCTTAATGATTCTCGATGCTGTCACCAGCTTGGGTGCGTATAACGTCCCGATGGATGCTTTAGGTATTGATGTTATTGCATCGGGTTCGCAAAAAGGTTATATGATTCCTCCCGGTTTAGGATTTGTTGCTGTTAGCGCTAAGGCTTGGGAAGCTTACAAAACCGCTAAACTACCCAAGTACTATTTAGACTTGGGTAAATATCGGAAATCGACCGCGAAAAATACGACTCCCTTCACGCCGCCAGTGAATTTAATTGTGGCACTGCACGCGACGTTAAAGATGATGAGAGAAGAGGGTTTAGAATCAATTTTTGCTCGTCATCAACGCCTGACTCAAGCGACTCGCGAAGCCGTAAAAGCTTTAAATTTGCCTTTGTTTGCAGCGGATAATTGCGCGAGTCCGGCAATTACATCTGTAGCACCAGATCGAGTCGATGCCGAACAAATTCGCTCGATTTTGAAGAAGAAATTTGACATCGCTCTAGCAGGCGGACAAGACCACTTGAAGGGGAAAATCTTCCGCATCGGACATTTAGGTTTTGTGAGCGATCGCGATATTCTTAGTGCGATCGGTGCTTTAGAAGTCGCTTTACGCGAATTGGGGTATGAAGGTTTCACCCCTGGAGCTGGCGTTGCAGCAGCAGCTCGCGTGTTTGCTTCTTAGTCGTCATTCGTCATTTGTCATTCGTCATTGGCTAGACAACAAATGGCAGATGACAGATGACAACTTAAATCAAAAGAGCGGGTTGATAATTCATCCCGCTCTCTTTGTGTAAGTTTAAATTTATGAGTAAAATTTCTACAACTTCGCCAAAAAAGAAATTTTAGTTTGTGCATTGCTATTTAAAATTTCTACTGTGACACGCTTGAATTTGACTAAATCGTTCATGACACTGCTACGCTCTTTCCAACCAGTCATAAATTCGATCTAGTTGTTCGAGCGTGACTAAGCCATATTGCCATAAGATCATTGGCAAAGGACCAGGATCTTGTTCTCGATGGCGGGTAGCCATATCAATCGATGCTGCCGAAATTGATAAGTCTTCTTGTAGAAATTGCAGAAACTGCATGTACTTTGCTGGTGACATTTGGACTTCACCTTTTTGTTCCAACTGATTATTAAGCATCAAAGACTAAGTAATGAGTAAGTAGTAGCCAGTCTTTTATCTGTCACTTTTCCCAGACTGTCATGAGTATTCTTACTTAATTAGCAAGCTCTTAGTCTAGGATTTACATTATTGTTGCACAGTTACAAATCGGGGGTGGAATAGAATTGTAGCGCAACTTAAATGATTTTCACTTAACTTAGTGCAATGATTAAAAATAATTTAAACCTCTTCACATTTCAGTTATATTTCTAGAGAAAAAAATTCGTACCTACGAAAAGGAATAGATTCGTCAGCCAAAAGTTGGAATTGAGTGATGAGAAGTGGTGTGTGGTGCGCTCAAGGTGGTACGTGAATTAATTTTAGAGTTTGTTGTTGGATTTTGGATTGCTCCCCTGCTCCCTTGCTCCCTTGCTCCCTTGCTCTTCTGCTGCTCTACTATCTACTCCTGTGGATTCATCTACAATCGCTCGCTCTTGACTAGTTACATCATCTGAATTTGAAAGATTTTCCTTTGTCATACTGGCATCGTGCAACCCGCACAATGAATCGAGTCCAGTAGTATCTTGCTTTCCACCCCACTGCCAGCGGTCTAGTACATCTTCTAACAAGACTTCGCGAAACCAAATTTTGCCTACTACAGTTAGAGGTAGCGCCAGTAATAAACCTAAAAAGCCGAAGAACGTGGCAAAAAATACTTGAGCTAGTAAAGTCACGGCTGGGAGTAAAGATACCTGCTGCGCCATGATATATGGTGTCAAAAAATTACTCTCAATTTGTTGAATCACAAAATAGAGAACGAATACGAGTACGGATTTGATCGGCGTATCTAACAGTGCGATCGCCATAGGTGGAATGACACTGATAGTGGGACCGACGTTGGGAATTAAATTGAGAAACCCTGCTAAAACTCCCAATGCCAAAGCTGCTGGTATTCGCAACACTGATAGTCCCACCATACTCATTAGTGCAACTACGCTCGTGCTAATTAAAGCACCAGTCAGCCATTTGCCTAACGACTCCTCGCATTCGTGTAAAATTCCATCTACCCTACGGCGATAAAATGAAGGAAATAATCTCACAAAACCCTGACGGTAAGCATGGGGATTAGCTAACATCATCCCCGTTAATACTAATACAAGTAAAAACTTGATAATAAATTCTAAAGAGCTAGTTACGAAAGCAAAAGAACCGCCCAAGACGCGCTCAAAGAATGGCTGTGCTTGTTTGCTAAGACTATCTACATTTGGTAAGTATGGAGCTATTTGCTGGGGAACGCGAGTTCCTAATTGCTCTATCCAAATGTTGAATCGATCTAAACCTCTAGGAACCCTGACTGTAAGCTCTTGGAACTGCTCGATAAATGGTGGAACAATTAACCAGAAAAAACCAATAACTCCAGCTAGAAATATACCAACTGATAAGACAACAGCAAGCGATCGCCGCATTCCCGATCGCTGAAATCTTCTGGCTAATCGATTTAAGGCAGTCGATAAAATAACTGCGGCAAATAATAATAAGAGAATTTGGCGAATTTGCCACAGAATATAAATAGAAGCAACGATTGCTAATAAACCGAGCCATTGACCGAGGTTCATTGGTAATAGGTAATAGGTAATGGGTAGTTGGTAGTTGGTAGTTGCTCTCGCTGTTTACCCCTGCTTTTTATGAAATAGATATCGCAAATAGAGCGCGATCGCGATAACGACGGTAGGTAATAATACTATAAATAGTGCTTGGCTTGATGTACCACTCAAAGGCAAGTAAGCACCACCATATTTAATCAGATACGACAGAACGGCAGAGATAATCATCAGCTCTGCAATAAATACTAACTGTTGTTTCCATCCCTCAAAAGCATTCATATAACTATCTTTCATGAAGTGAGTTGGTAGTTGGTAGTTGGTAGTTGGTAGTTGGTAGTTGCTCTTCTACCTCCTGTTTCCTATTCCTTTTCTTCACGCTCTTACTGATAACTGATAACTGACAACTGAAAAAGTTCGGCTGTTGCGATAGATATATGGGGTAGTCACCGAACCAGTTAGAGTGTAGAAAATCTTTACAATACGTACAAAATGATGCATAAAAATTAATCAAAATGCCTGTTGAAACCAATAATAATCGCCAGTTCAAACCGCCTAGAGTCCGGCAGTTTGGTGGCAGTTTACTCATTTTGTTGACTGTTCTATTACTGCTCAACTTTATTGTTCCCAGTTTTGGAGCTAGACAGCCACAAGTTGCTTATAGTGACTTTATTGCACAAGTAGAAGCAAATCGGGTAGATAGAGCTATTGTAGGGGGCGATCGCATTGAGTTTACTCTTAAAGCAGATCCTAACCAACCGGAAAGTAGCCTTCCGGCAAACCAAGTTCTCACGACTACGCCAGTCGCAATTGACTTAGATTTACCTAAGATCCTGCGCGATCACAATGTTAAGTTTACTGCTCCAGCACCCAGTAATAGTGGCTGGATCGGTACTCTTCTTAGTTGGGTTGTACCTCCATTAATTTTCTTTGGGATTTGGGGTTTTCTACTCAACCGTCAAGGTGGCGGCGGTCCCGCAGCTTTAACTGTTGGTAAAAGTAAAGCACGGATCTACTCTGAAGGTAGTACTGGCGTGAAGTTTACCGATGTAGCCGGGGTTGACGAAGCCAAGGCAGAACTACAAGAAATCGTAGATTTCCTGAAAAATGCGAGTAAATATACCCGTTTAGGTGCGAAAATTCCCAAAGGCGTGCTGTTGGTAGGTCCTCCTGGAACAGGTAAAACTCTGCTAGCAAAAGCGATCGCGGGTGAAGCTGGTGTCCCCTTCTTCAGTATCTCCGGTTCGGAATTTATCGAGCTATTCGTCGGTGTCGGTGCGGCGCGAGTACGCGACATGTTCGTCCAGGCGAAGCAACAATCTCCCTGTATCGTCTTTATTGACGAGTTAGATGCTTTGGGTAAGTCTCGCGGTGGTGCGAATGGTTTCCCTGGTGGTAATGACGAACGAGAACAAACCCTGAACCAGTTACTTACTGAAATGGATGGTTTTGATGCCAATACGGGTGTCATTATCATTGCTGCAACGAACCGTCCTGAAGTCTTAGACCCTGCATTACGTCGTCCTGGTCGTTTTGACCGTCAGGTAGTGGTAGACCGTCCTGATAAAATCGGTCGAGAATCGATTCTTAAAGTCCACGCGAGAAGCGTTAAATTAGCCGAGGATGTCGATTTAGGTACGATCGCTACCCGGACTCCCGGTTTTGCTGGTGCTGACTTAGCTAACTTAGTCAACGAGGCGGCGCTATTAGCGGCACGACAAAATCGCGATGCTGTTACTCAAGCGGATTTTAACGAAGCAATCGAACGAGTTATTGGTGGTTTAGAAAAGCGATCGCGGGTACTCAATGAAACCGAGAAAAAGACGGTTGCTTATCACGAAGTCGGTCACGCGATTATCGCCGCTTTGATGCCAGGTGCGGGTAGAGTCGAGAAAATCTCTGTCGTGCCTCGCGGTGTTGGTGCTTTGGGTTACACTCTCCAGTTACCAGAAGAAGACCGCTTTTTGATGATAGAGGATGAAATTCGCGGTCGAATTGCTACGCTATTGGGCGGGCGATCGGCAGAAGAGTTAATCTTTGGTAAAGTCTCGACTGGTGCGAGTGACGACATTCAAAAAGCTACTGACTTGGCAGAGCGTGCCGTTACCCTGTATGGTATGAGCGATGAATTGGGACCTGTAGCGTTTGAAAAGACTCAGCAAGAGTTTCTCGGTGGATATGGCAATCCTCGCCGTTCTGTCAGTCCGAGAGTCGCCGAGGAGATCGATCGCGAGGTGAAAGAAATAGTTGATGGAGCGCATCACATCGCGCTGGCTACCTTGTCCAATAATAAGGAGTTATTGGAAGAAACAGCTCAGTTGTTATTACACAAAGAAATTCTTGAAGGTGCAGAACTGCGGGAACGACTCAACCGCGCTCAAGCTCCAGCTGATATGGAAGAGTGGTTGCGATCGGGTAAACTACCTCAAGATCAGCCTTTGATGCAATCTGTTTTGGTGTAGATAACAATGTAGAGACGTTACATGTAACGTCTCTACATTGTTATCAGTTAGCGATCGCTCTTTTGGGGGCGATCGTTTTTTATTTGCCTTTGAATGAAATTTAATTCATAGCAATTCTCGATTGCGTGCATGACATTTGTAGGGGCGCACAGCCGTGCGCCCCTACAGATCGTCTGTTTTACCTAATTACAAACCACTATCAATGAAAGTTTACTGCGATCGCACGGCTTTAACCAACGCCTGACAAGCACGCAAGAAAACTCCTACATCTACACCTAAAGCCACAAACTGCACGCCAGTTGCAATCCATTGCTGGGCAATTTCTGGAGTGTCGGCAAATGTCCCCGCTGCTTTGCCAGCCTGACGGATAGTTTCTACTCCAGTCCGCATCAACTCAACGACACGGGGATCTCTTACTTGTCCGGCAATTCCTAAAGATTGCGATAAATCGTAAGGACCGAGAAAGATAACATCAATGTGGGGAACGCTAGCAATTTCTGCTAAGTTATCAATACCTTGTTTGCCTTCGACCTGAACGACAACTAAAGATGTTTCATTTAACTGCTCGATTCTTTGCGTTCCGGCGGCTGTGTAAACCCCGGCACGGGTATAGAGTGACAACCCTCGCGCCCCCAATGGACTGAACTTTGCTCCCTTTACTACTGCTTCCGCATCGGCTTTCGTTTCGATTTGCGGCACTTGTACCCCCGCACTACCAACATCAAGCGCTTTTTGGATCTGGGCTGGATTGTTCTGACTGACACGAATAATTGGTGCTAACTCCACGCAGTCAGCAGCGCGACATAAATCTTCCGCTATTAGAGTATTAAGAGAACCGTGTTCTAAATCAATCACAACAAAATCCAAACCTGCATGTCCGCAAATTTCGATAAATGCCGGATAGGCGCAGTTGGTAAATAATCCCAAGACAACCTCGCCCTGGTGTAATTTGTGTTTGAGTTGGTTTTGATACATAGTGATTAGTGGTAATTGGTAATTGGTAATTTGTCTTTTCTCCTCCAGCCTCCCCAGTTCCCTCAGCTCCCTCAGCTCTTTTCCCCTGCTCCCTTTCTTTTATGCTTTACACCTATCCACCTCTTCATGCTGGAATTTTACTCAAACGCTATAAGCGCTTTCTGGCTGATATTGAGCTGGAAACGGGGGAAGTGGTAACGGCACATTGTGCAAATACTGGTCCGATGACGGGGATTTGTACGCCTGGAAGTCGGGTACTAGTGTCGTATAGCTCGGTTACTACGCGCAAATTACCTTATACTTGGGAGGCGATTGAAGTCAACGACAACGAGCCTACCTGGGTAGTTGTGAATACTGCTTTACCCAATCGTATTGTCAAGCTGGCACTGGCACAAAAACTGTTTCCCGAACTCGGTAGCTATAGCCAAATTCGCTGTGAAGTCCCCTATGGTGCAGATCGGAAAAGTCGCGTAGACTTTTTATTGACTGGCGATCGCCCGATTTATATTGAAGTTAAAAGCACGACATGGGCGCAGCAAAGATTAGCTATGTTCCCTGATACCGAAACGATACGAGGACAAAAGCATTTACGAGAATTGAGCGCGCTTTTGCCTCACGCAAGGGCAGTCATGTTTTATGCTATTAACCGGGGTGACTGTACGCAGTTTGCTCCTGGTGATGCTGCCGATCCAGTCTACGGTCACCTGTTGCGTGAAGCTATGCAACTAGGTTTGGAGGTTTTGCCTTGCCGCTTTGAGGTAACTCCGGTTGGAGTGCGCTATTTGGGTTTGGCAGATCTAAAAATATGAATGTATCGATAATTTGCAGTTAACTCTAACTTGATTGAAATCTATGACTTCATCTTTACAATCTTTCATGGTGATTGATAAATAATAACTACCGAGAACTAATTTTTTGCCTGCTTTTTTTGACTTGCGACCGATAATCAAAATCATCCAAAATTTAAATATTAAAATAGCAAGATTATATGTTTAATTTTTAAATTTATTTGTGAATAGTAAAAAAATATATGTATCTAACTGCTATACGTTCAATTTCAGTTATAGGATACACTTCTAACTTCTAACTTATGACTTCCGAGTTCCTCATGACCGCTACTACTCTAAAACAGACGATCTTACAGCACATGAATCAGCAATCTAGCAGTGCCACCAAGACATTAAATTTATTGAGTATCGGTCAAAGAGGAGTTGGCAAAACAGTGTTTTTGGCTGGCAGCTACATCGAACTGCATTCGGGTTTCACAGCAGAACGCCCGCAAAAATTATGGTTTGATAGCCACAACAGTCAAGAGCAAGAAAAGATTGAAAAAGTTCTGAACTATATTACGCAAACAGGTCAATATCCGCCCCCCACAATGAAAATTGCCAGTTTCAACTTTAGTTTGAAGCGACATGGTTGGTGGAAAACCAAGACTCTCTGCGATTTTAGTTGGTGGGATTTACCAGGGGAATCTTGCGACTTTAATAACCCTAAATATCAAAAACTCGTGTTGAGTTCTCATGGTTGCTGTGCGTTTATTAATGCAGAAGCGTTAGTAAACAATGCTGCTTACCTACCACAACTAACGCAAACGATCGATCAAGTGGCAGCGATCGCCTCTTTAGTCAACCAACATAATATCAAATACGCGATCGCTCTAGTTTTCACCAAATGCGATTTACTTGCCCCAGAACCGTTAAGCCTGCTGCAAATTGAGGAAAAAATTCAACCTCTCCTATCTCGTCTAGATGCAGCCAAAACGAACTATCAAAAATTTTACTCTGCCATCCCGCTAGTCACGTTTGCAGGCGTACCCCAACTTAAACCAACTGGTGCAGCTACACCGATTCTATGGCTTGTATCAGAGTTGAAAAGATTGCACCAAACGCAACCTAAACAAGATTTGGGCAGTGGTTTAAAGCAACAGCTACTTTCTCCCGTTGAGCAAACGTTTATTTTCAAACAGATGCTCGGTAGCAAAAGCCTGCCCCTAATCCTATCAGGTATAGGTATCTTAGGAGTTGTAGGAATTGCTGTCACCTCATTGTGGGGCGGAAAACCACTAGCGATCGCACCCAAAGCTGCTTCAGACACAGACAGCAAAATTCAAGCCTACGAGCAACTTCTACAAAACGATCCCGGCAACTTTGATGCCTTAGTCGAGCTAGCAAACCTACGTATCCAACAAGGACAACCAAATTTAGCCATTCCGTTAATGGAAAAACTCGTCAGGCAAGAGCCAGAAAGACTGGAACTCCAATTGAATTTAGCTCAGCTTTACAAACTAACCGAACAACTGCCAAAAGCAGAATCCACTTACGATCGCGTCCTCTTACAAGAAAAAGACAATGTTGCAGCTTTGGTCAATAAAGCCCTGATCCGCGTCGAACAAGGCGATCGCCAAACCGCCAATCGCCTCTTTTCACAAGCAGAAAAAGCTGCCCCACCCAATTTGAAAGCCAAAGTTCGCGATATTGCTAAAAATAGCCTTTCGAGTAGGGAGTAGGGAGCCGGAGACAAAATTCAAGATTCAAAATTCAAAATTCACGCATTGGGACAAGGAGGACAAGGAGGACAAGGGAGCGGAGGAGCTGAGGGAGCTGAGGGAGCGACAACCAATAACCATCAACCAACAACCATTAACCATCAACTACCAACTCGTCAGTAACCTTGCCTTTCTGAGTAAAAATTTCAGCACGGTTTCTTCTTGGGCAACAATATCTGCATTAACTTCCATTCCAGGTTTGAGCGAGTAGGTGCGATCGCCTTTGACTAGATAAGGTTTTTCTGGCTGAATCGTGACTTCGTAGTATGGTGAGGCAGTATTGGGTGATTGACTTTGGGGGACGATCGCATCGGCAGAAATCGCCCTTACCGCACCTCGTAGAATACCGTAATCGGGATAAGGATAGGCAGAAATCCGCAACTGCACTCTTCCGGTTTTACAGTCTGCAACTGCCGCTTTCTGGCAGATTTGAATACTACTGATGTCTTGAGCAGCTACTCGCGCTTTAATTGTTAGCGCCGCTTGAGTAGGAGCGATCTGCGCGATCGATTGCCCTACATTTACAACTTGTCCGGGGTTGCGTAACTCCAGTTTCAAGACTTTACCAGCGTCAGGAGTTAAGAGAACGGCTTTTTTCAGCTCGTGCTGGACTTGCTGTAGTTCTCTAGCGGCGCGATCGATCTCATTTTCTAGGGCAAGACGACGTTGACGCAACACCTCTCGGTCTTTATTTAAATTAGCTAGGGAGATCTCGCCCTTAGCTCGCTCTTGGGCAACTTGTTCTGTTGCCATCGCGATCGCTGCACTTGTAGGATTTAGCGCGGCTTTGGCTCCTTTGAGTTTAGCTTCAGCAGCAGCAAATGCTTGTTCTTTTTCTTTAATTTGTAACTGCGTCACCGCTCCTGTATTTGCCAGTTGCTTGAACTGTTCCATCTCGACTTTCGATAACTCTAGTGCTGCTGTTGCTTCTTGTACTTGAGCTTGGGATGTGATTTGTCGATCCTGATATTCCCGTTGATAGCGTTGCAATTGGGCAGTAGCCGCAGCAACATTGCGCTCGATTAAGCCTGACTCAAACTCACGCTGTCTTTTGAGGGATAGTAATTGAGCATCGATTTGAGCCAGTTGTAATTCGTTATTTTTGATACTGCCCGTCACCTGTTGCTGTTTTGTCAAGAGTTGAGCGTTATCGATAATTGCGATCGCCTGTCCTTTTTTGACTGATTGGTTTTCTTTAACCAAAATCTGTTGTATGGAGCCAGCGATCGCGGCTTGGACTATTCTCGTCTCTCCTGCCGGACGGATAGTAGCAGCAGACTTTACCATTGCTTTGTAATGAATCGTAGCAGCCAGAGCCAGCCCTATAGCTACTGTACCTAGTAGCAACAACCCACCTAAAGTCGTCCACAGGCTCACGGGGGGGAGAAACTCATTACTCTGCACTGGGCGTAAGAAAGCAGGATTTGCTTCAGGTGATGGGTTCTTGGGCGTGTCCTGGCGGACTAAACGCAAGACACTGTTTTTATTTGGTTCCGACTGCATTAGCTAGTACTTAAATAGTTTTCCATCGGGCAGAAGAAGGAGGATAGGAGTGGGTGTCAGCTATTTTTTTCACTCCAAATATTGCCAAATTGAAAGTTCATAATTCTTGATTTTTAGCTTGATTTTTCGGCTTAATTTTTCTGACAAAAAGAATTTTTATTTGTGTAATTTGATGCCAAAATTGCTATTGGCAGCAAAATCATAAAGAATTTTGGTTTAAATTGCAACATATTTTTTGTAAGTCTAGAATTTTAAGTATCGCTACTGTACAGCAACTTTATTTGAGTTGTAAATCGATCGAAGATCGATCGGGCAATTGGAGAGCGTTGCCTGCAATTGAGGCAAACAATTAAGCAGTATTGCATTCGTTCTCAAGACATTAAGGTTTATTAATTTGCGATCGCGGCTTTGTGCAGTTGATTACACTATCTGAGTCTTGAGCAAACAAAGTCTTGAGCAAATTCAGACAAATTTTTGATTCTTCTAGACATTTCAACAGAAACGCTTCCATCTGTTTGTCTGAGAAATAGTCAGCTTAATTGTAGAACCAAAAAACGTGAAACAAAAGCTTGTTCTCCAACACAGTGAAGAAGATTGCGGCGCTGCTTGTCTTGCCGCTATTGCTAAATTCTACGGACGACTGCTGAAAATTAATAGTATTAGAGAAGCAGTAGGTACGGGATCGCAAGGGACAACACTGCTAGGTTTGCGCAGAGGTGCAGAAGCTTTAGGCTTTAATGCTCGTTCTGTCAGGGCATCTCCAGAAATTTTGTGGAAGCTACAACAACTCCCCTTACCAGCCATTATTCACTGGAAAGGCAATCACTGGGTAGTTTTGTATGGCAAGCAGGGGAAAAAATACACGATCGCCGATCCAGCGATTGGAATGCGTTATCTGTCGCGCATGGAGTTGCTAGAAGGCTGGACAGATTGGATTTTGCTGCTACTAGAACCCGATCCCGTCCGCTTTTACGCTCAAGTTGGAGAACAAGACAATCGATTTGAACAGTGGATACAGCGACTTTGGGTATATCGCGCCATTCTTGCCGAAGCTGTTGGGTGCGCGATCGCCGTTGGTTTACTGTCTTTAGCGACTCCGTTTCTCCTCCAAATCTTGACAGATGACGTGCTGATTCGGGGCGATCTTCAACTACTGACATCTGTAGTACTGGCAGTTATCGCACTGAGTTTTGTCAGGCGTGGCTTGGCACTGGTGCAAAGCAATTTGATCGCTCATTTCGCTCAGAGAATAGAACTAGGTTTAATTCTAGAATTTGGACGGCAAATTTTACGATTGCCCCTACTTTACTATGAGTCACGGCGCAGTGGGGAAATTGTTAGTAGACTGCGAGATATTCAAGAAATAAATTTATTGCTCTCGCGAGCTATTATCAGCTTACCAGGAGAGTTATTTGTCGCTATAGTTTCTTTTATTTTCATGCTAATGTATAGTCAAAAACTGACTGTATTTGCTGTATTCTTAGCAGGCGCGATGACTTTATCGACAATTTTATTTTTGCCAAGCTTGCAGCAAAAAACTCGTAAACTATTAGTTACGGAAGCAGAAAATCAAGGAATTTTAGTAGAAACATTCAAGGGAGCGCTAACACTCAAAACAACTGCTGCGGCTCCCCAGTTTTGGGAGGAATATCAAAGTCGTTTCGGTCAATTAGCAAATCTTGCATTTGGGACAATGCAAATCGGTATTGTCAATAATACCTTTTCTGGGCTAGTTGCAGACGTGGGTGGAGTAGCTCTACTTTGGTTTGGCAGTACTTTGGTCATAGGGAAAGAACTCAGTCTCGGTCAGCTACTAGCATTTACTACGTTAAACCGTAATGTCGCAACATTTATCATTTCCTCACTCGATTTTGTCGATGAATTCGCTCGGATTGAAACTGCTAATTCTCGGTTGCAAGAAGTGATTACCCATCCACCAGAAATCAAAGATGAAAAGCAAAAACCTTGGGTAGATATTTCCGATACAGCCGATATTGCCTGTTCTAAAATTGAGTTTCATTACCCTGGTAGAACAGATGTCGTGCAAGATTTTTCACTAACTATTCCTGGGGGTCAAGTTGTAGCGCTGATTGGTAAGTCAGGTTGCGGTAAAAGCACGGTAGCTAAACTGATTGCAGGTTTGTATACGCCACAGTCGGGTAACATTCGGATTGGCAGATATAATATTCAAGATATTTCGTTAGACTGCCTGCGACAACAAGCAATTTTAGTACCTCAAGAACCGCATTTTTGGAGTCGCTCGATTATTGAAAACTTTCGGTTAGGAATGCCCCACGTTCGCTTCGATCAAATTGTCAGAGCGTGCGAAATTGCTCAAGCAGATGAGTTTATCGCGAAGCTATCTGATAAGTATCAAACAGTTTTAGGTGAATTTGGCGCGAGTCTCTCTGGCGGACAAAGACAAAGATTGGCGATCGCCCGTGCTATTGTTAACAATCCGCCCATTTTAATTCTCGACGAATCCACGGCAGGGCTAGATCCGGCAAGTGAATCGCAGGTGTTAAATCAGTTGCTTCACCATCGTCGCGGCAAAACCACAATTTTGATCAGCCATCGTCCTCGCGTAATTAATTTAGCTGACTGGGTTATCTTCCTGCGCCAGGGGAGAATGTATGCTCAGGGAACGATCGCAGAATTGCAAGCGCACCCTGGGGAGCATATAGAATTTTTGCATCCGTAAACAATCCATAACAATCTATGTAGATCCCCCTAGCCCCCCTTGATAAGGGGGGTTGGGGGATCTCATGTAAAAGTGGGCATTAATCTCCATCAGCAACAGCCAGAAATTCAACTATATTTGCAACCAAGCAAGACCTTTTGCTGTATCTTTTTGCTGTATCTTTAAAACGCAACCGCCGATCGCGAAGTAGCATAGATCCTGTAGATATGTGTCGGAAGAGAGGAATGCGATCGCTATGGGGATGACCCTGACAGAAAAAATCTTAGCTAAAGCCTCCGGTCGAAACGCGGTCGAACCAGGGGAAAATATCTGGGTGGATGTTGACTTGTTGATGACACACGATGTTTGTGGACCTGGAACTATCGGTGTCTTCAAGCGCGAGTTTGGTGCAGATACAAAAGTATGGAACCCTGAAAAGATCGTCCTCATCCCAGACCACTACATCTTTACCGCCGACGAACGCGCCAATCGCAACGTAGATATTCTACGCGATTTCGCCCACGAACAAGGAATTAAATACTTCTACGACATCACCGATCGCAGCAATTTTAAAGCTAACCCAGATTATAAAGGGGTCTGTCACATTGCCCTCGCCCAAGAAGGGCATACCCGCCCCGGAGAAGTCTTATTCGGGACTGACTCCCATACTTGTAATGCTGGCGCTTTCGGTCAATTTGCTACAGGAATTGGTAATACCGATGCAGCATTTATTATGGGTACGGGCAAGTTACTGATTAAAGTTCCTGCCACAATGCGATTCGTTCTCGATGGCGAAATGCCCAATTACTTATTGGCAAAAGACCTGATTTTGCACATTATTGGCGATATTAGCGTTGCTGGAGCCAACTATCGGACGATGGAATTTGCTGGGGAAACCGTCAGCCGCATGACAATGGAAGACCGCATGACCCTGTGTAATATGGCGATCGAAGCTGGGGGTAAAAATGGGACGATCGCGGCTGATGATACCACTTTCGAGTACGTCCGCGCCCGTACCGATAAACCATTCGAGCCAGTCTACACCGACTCCGATGCCAAATTCTACAGCGATCGCCGTTACGATGTCTCGCAGTTAGAGCCAGTTGTCGCTCAACCCCACTCTCCAGATAACCGCGCATTGGCACGAGAATGCAGCGATGTCAAGATCGATCGCGTGTACATTGGTTCCTGCACAGGGGGTAAAACTGAAGACTTTATCCACGCCGCCCATATTCTCAAAGGACAGCAAGTCAAAGTACCTACCTACCTCGTACCTGCGACGCAAAAAGTTTACAACGACTTGTTTACACTCAAATACGAAGGGCAGACTCTATCAGAAATCTTCCTGCAAGCTGGATGTATCGAACCCACTGCGCCCTCCTGCGCCGCTTGTTTAGGGGGACCAAAAGATACTTTCGGGCGGATGAACAAGCCAGAGGTTTGCGTTTCTACGACTAATCGTAATTTCCCTGGTCGCATGGGTGATAAGTCAGCACAAATTTATCTCGCTTCCCCCTACACCGCCGCCGCTTCTGCCTTGACAGGTTACGTCACCGATCCGAGAGAGTTTTTGTAAGTCGTAAGTTGTAAGTCGTAAGTCGTAAGTTAAGATTCTGTCTCTTACCTCTTACTACTTACTTCTTGCCTATTACCCATTACCCATTACCGTTATCAGGAAAAATTACAATGAATTTGCGAAATTTAGTGAGAACCTATAATTATTTGAGTCCGCAGCAAAAGATTGTGATGGCGATCGCGGCAGTTTTAGGTGGTGGAGTCTTGCTGTGCATTCCTTTATTATCGCTACAGCCATCTCGTCCACCTGCTGTGAGTACAGGTGGTGCTGTTGGTAATCCAAACGGCGGACAAAATCCTTCAGGGGAAAACAACGCCGAACCGAGTCAAGTCGCACCCCTTGACACTGCAAATCCCATCGATCTCCCTGCTGATAGCAGTGCTGGAACTGGATTGGGTAGCGACTCTGCTTTTGGTGGAACTAGTACAAACTCCTCTAGTAGCGGTGGTAGTAGTACTCTAGATACCACAGATCCGCTAGATGAAAGAGTCGCAAATCAACGGCGATCGCCTGCGTCGTTGAACGATTCTTTATCCAATAATGTAGACAACCCTTACTCTCAATCGACAATGGGTCGATACCAGTCTCCTACTAGCATCAGCAACAGTCCCTATAGTGCTAGTCCTGGCAGTAGTAGTAATTTATCAACTGCCTACGGTCGTGGTGCTGGTGGCTCGTCTACATCTTCATCATCGTCCCGATTATCTAATCTCGAACCTGCTAAAGGCAACAACTTTACCTATCTCAACCCCTTCAGCCCGAATAGCGGTAATGGAACGACAGGCGCTAATTCCAACGCGACAAACCTTCCTGGTAATACCTCAGCAATTCCCAGTCAAAGCGCGATCGCTCCTAGCGGCTTGGGTGGTAGCAACAGCATGAGTGCTTCTCCTAGTAGCGGTTCTAGCAGCGTTGCCCCACAAACTACACCTGCTCCCACCAGCCAGCAAAATCCTTCCTTCCCAACCCCTTCTTCCCCAGGCAACACTCAGTCAGCGCCAAATCCTTGAGGAAGGGAGCAGGGGAAGAGAGCTGAGGAAGCTGAGGGAGCAAGACAATTCGCAATTCACAACTCGCAATTAATTCCGAATTCCGAATTCCGAATTCCGAATTCTCCCCACACCACTTTCTTACTCCTCATTCCTTGTTAAAAAAGCTTCCACTTCTGCGGCGGTGGGTTGGGCGGCGATCGCGCCTGGTTTGGTTGTCGTCAGCGCCCCTGCCGCACTAGCATAGGTGACAACCTGTTTGGCAATTGCGGCATCAGCGAGGCTGTGAATACCCCGTTGACATAACTGGTGGACGAAGCCAGCTACAAAGCTATCACCCGCACCAGTGGTTTCGACGACAGGCACGGAAAAACTAGGGGCTTTGCCTTCATTTTCAGACAAGCAGTAAGCGCAACCATTTTCTCCATCCGTGATCAGCACTCCTTCGACGGTATTGAGGCGATAGGCGATCGCTCCTGGATCGGCTGTTTGGAACAGCAAGAGTGCTTCTTCTTTGGAAAGTTTGAGAAAATCGACTTGCGGTACGATTTCTAAGATTGTTGCTACAGCTTTATCGGGATCTTGCCAAAATACAGGTCGCCAGTTGACATCTAGCAAAATTTTGGCGTTGTATTGGTCTGCGAGTTGTAAAGCGCGACGGACGCTAGCACCACTCTCGGGATAAGCAAGTTCTAAAGTTCCCAGTACGAGAAAATCAGCGTCCTCAAATAGGGATACAGGCAAAGCAGACGCTTGTAGATGCGTATCGGCAAATTCTGCCGTGTCGTAGTCGGCAAAACCTGCAAAAATGCGATCGCCCGACTCAGTGCGGGTAACATAGATTTGCCTTGTTGGTGCTGTGGGATGGCGTTGAATTCCCGTTGTATCGACTCCTACAGTTTGCAGTAACTCTACTAAGGTATTTCCTGGTTCATCTTTACCCACACAGCCAATGAAACTAGAAGTTGTACCGAGCTTGACCAAAGCACAGGCGACATTAGCAGGTGCGCCACCAGGATAGGGTGTCCAAGACTCAACTTGTTCGAGCGATCGCCCTAGTTGATCGGCAATCAGATCGAACAGAATTTCACCCAAGCACAGCACGCGAGAATTACTCATTCCAGCCAGCATTTAATGAATGTACGACTTTACCATTACCCTACAACAGAAACAGTTGTCAGTTATCAGTGGCTAGTGACTGGTGACTAGTGACTAGACCGAAACTAAGAATCTGGTTCTACCAGCCACTAGCCGCTAGCCACTCACTACTTCTTCTTTAAGTAACAAATATTACTTAATTAAGCTTTACTAAATTTATTACAGTTCTCTTTTTGCTCCAATGTCAGCTTATAGAGCAAAAATACTAGTCAAACTTCTAAAACGATAGAGGATCGTCACTAGAAGAATCCTCTAGAATTGAAAGAGGAGCGTGAGTAGATCTACTAAGGAAAAAATACTTCATGGCTGGTGGCGAGTCTCAAAACCCTGTTTCCCTGTCAGAAAGAGAGCTACAAATCATCGATTTGGTAGCTGCTGGCTTGACCAATCAGGAAATAGCAGAAAAGTTGGAAATCAGCAAGCGTACTGTTGACAATCACATTAGTAATATTTTGACCAAAACAGCTACAGAAAATCGCGTATCTTTGGTACGATGGGCTTTACAGTGGGGAAAAGTCTGTCTTAACGATGTTAACTGCTGCCCTTTACCCGTGAGTGGCGATCGCGAAGTTTTCTAGCAATTAAATTTTCTAACAATAGTCGAGTCGCGAAATTTCGCGGCTCGACTGCTTTAAAGTAGTAAGCGCTAGATTAAGAGAAAAGTCTCCGATCGGGCTGCTACTAGCGGTGTTGGTATGAACAATTTCGCCCCAGACAACGTTTTTGAATCGTTAATCCCTTGGTTCAATTTTGAGGAGAATATTCCTCAACCTACCCAAGACGCGGATTTAGTCAAGCATCTTCCCTTTTTTCCCGGGTTGAAAGAACTGTTGATGCTGAGGCAAGTTCATGCACTAGAACACGCTACAGTTTGGCTCTTAAGCCAGTCAGGGCGATCGCCATATCCTCGTTTTTCATCCCAGCAAACAGACAACGAATCGTTAGGCGGTCTATCTACTGAACGAGGCTTTTACATTTACGGTCAGGTGAATAAAATCGAACTACAGCGGGCAGTGCTGGCTGCCCTTCAGCGTCTTACCAATGGAGAGTGGAATTTAGCCTTGCATCCCCGTTGCGGTACGAATGTGTCGGTAGGATTGTTGCTAGGCTTGGGATTAGTCATGGGTATGCATCTGCTGCTACCGCGATCGCCGATCGAGCAGATGTTGGGGTTAGGAGTAGCAGCAACAGCCGCCGCCAATTTAACTCCCGAACTGGGAATGCTAGCACAGCGCCATGTCACGACAGCTATCCCCTTCAATTTGGAAATAGTTAATATCGCAGATGTTCGCGACGAAACCGGACGCACTGCCCACTTCGTCCAAGTTCGCTGGCGGGAATTAGTTATTAGTGACTAGTGACTAGTGGCTGGTGACTAGTCACTCACGAATGACCAATGACCGCTTTAGATAAATAACTTAACAGTTGATTGTGAGATTACCAAAACATTGTATCTTGATGCTATTAACCCGCTCGATTAGCAATTATCTATAACAGGGAAGATACTCATGGTTGAACGTGGTTCTAAGGTGCGGATCTTAAGAAGAGAATCCTACTGGTATCAAGATGTTGGTCTTGTTGCTTCTGTTGACAAAAGCGGCATCAAGTATCCAGTCATCGTTCGCTTTGATAAAGTGAACTATGCTGGCGTAAATACTAACAACTTTGCTGATTTTGAACTTCTAGAAATAGAAAAACCAAAAGCTAAAGCGAAGAAGGCTACGCCTGTGGCTTCTGGTGGTCAGCAAACTCCAATTCAGGAAGATATCCGCAAAACAGGACAAGCTGGACAATCTACAGCTAAAGGTGCTGCCGTACAAGAATCCGGTAGTAGCGATCCACTGGTAGAAGGTGGTGGCAATCAGGGAACTGAAAAACGATAAATCGTGCCTGAATTGCCAGAGGTAGAAACAGTTCGACGGGGTGCAAATCAAGTCACCCTGAATCGAGAAATTACGGGTGGGGATGTGTTGCTCGATCGCACCATCGCCTACCCGTTTTCTGTGGCAGATTTTCTCAACGGGATCTCGGGAAAAGCGATCGCCCAATGGCATCGACGCGGGAAGTATCTGCTGGCAGAGTTAGTCAAAGGGAGCAGGGAGCAGGGAGCAATTCCAAGTTGCAAGTCGCAAGTCGCAAGTCGCAAGTCACAACTAATCCCAAATTCCGAATTCCGAATTCCGAATTCCGAATTTCTTGGTGTTCACTTACGAATGACTGGACAGCTGTTATGGCTTCCACAGGACGAGCCTTTACACAAACATACGCGAGTCCGATTATTTTTGGCTGAGAATTGGGAATTGCGCTTCGTCGATCAACGCACTTTCGGACAGATGTGGTGGGTTCCTCCAGAACGAGTGGTTGAATCAGTCGTGACGGGATTAGCAACATTGGGTCCCGATCCGTTTTCTTCAGATTTTTCTGTGGAATATTTTGCGACAAAATTGCGCGATCGCCGTCGTCCGATCAAAAATGCCTTATTAGACCAATCAATCGTTGCAGGAATCGGTAACATCTACGCTGATGAAGCGCTGTTTCGCGCTGGCGTGCAACCCCAGACCTTATGTGCGGATTTGCGATCGCCACAAATATCGCGCCTGCGAACCGCCATTCTTGAAGTGTTAGAAGCGAGTATCAACGCTGGTGGCACGACTTTTAGTAATTTTCTCAACGTTCAAGGCGTTAACGGTAATTATGGCGGTGTAGCTTGGGTTTATAACCGATCGGGCAAACCCTGCCGCATCTGCAATACTCCCATACTAAAACTACGTTTAGCTGGGCGATCGGCTCACTTCTGTCCGCAATGCCAGAAATGAGGGGCGAGGGAATTCGGAATTCGGAATTCGGAATTCGGAATTAATATCAATTCCCTATTCCCTATTTCTTATTCCCTGCTCCCTACTCCCTACTCCCTGCTCCCTGCTCCCTGATAACTGTAAAATGCGAAAAGAAATAGTTTAGCAATCTGAAAGAGCAGCATATGGCGATTAAAAGAGGGGATATGGTTCGTGCCGTGCGCGAACAGCTAGAAAATAGCCTAGAAGCACAAGCTAGCGATTCTCGCTTTCCCAGCTATATTTTTGAAACCAAAGGAGAGGTTTTAGATATTAAAGGTGACTATGCGTTAGTCGTATTTGGACATGTACCAACTCCGAATATTTGGTTGCGAGTCGATCAACTAGAGTCATTCAAGTAATTTAAAAGAGATCTCCCAACTGAGATAAAAACAGGGCTTTAAATTCCCCCTTTTTCATGGAAGTTAGGGGGGATCGAGATCTGAAGCTTCAAGTGCGTAAATTATCAAGGAGACAAAACTGTAGTTTCAGGGTTACACCAGGGGTTATACTCAGTTAGCTAATTCTCTGGCGGATTGTAAAAAGGCGATCGCTTTTTGACAATCTTTAGGATTAGTTGTAACTGAATTTAAGAAACTTTAAACTAAATGACAAATATTTCGGCTGATACCCGCATTCCTTTTCCATGTCACCTTGTCTATGCTACATACCGAGATAAGCTGAACGATCTCATTCCCTACATGCACAACGTGCGATCGGTTCAAATCAAATCTCGGCGCGAAGAAAATGGCAAAGTTTACACCATAAATGAATGGCATGGTGGCGGTGAAATTCCTGCCGCAGCTAGAGCAATTCTCAGCGAAGATATGCTCTCTTGGACGGAATACAATACCTGGGATGAATCAAATCTGACGCTGGAATGGCAAATCAAAACTCATGCTTTCACAGAAGCCGTACATTGTGGTGGGAAAAATCAATTCATTGCTGAGGGCGATACAACTTTAATTCAGAGTCGGGGAGCAATGAGTATCGATCCGCATCAGATGAAGGGAGTGCCTTGGTTTCTGACTGGGACTATAGCCCATGTGGTTGAGGATTTTTTAGGTAAAAAAATCGAACCTAATTTATTACAAATGAGCGAAGGCGTGCGTCATTTTTTAGAACAAGCAACAAAAAATCGATCGCTTTGACACGGATTTTCTCTAACTTCTGTGCTTGGGCGATCGCCAGCTTATCTCTGCTGCGTCAAGATGTCAACCGCTACTTCTTTATGAGGATTCGCGAGAGTAAAAATCCGCTAGAGTAGAACACAGTGCCAAAGAATACGCCATATTCATCTCGGCATTTTACTCCAGCTGACAATGAGTTATTTAGAGACAACAGCAAAGTTTTACTCCGAAGTCGCAGAAACACCCCAAATCGGTCTATGCTGCGTGCAAAGCAGTCCCCTGCAACTACCCGGACTCAAAATTCCCCTGGCAATGCAGGAAATGAACTACGGTTGCGGTACAACTGTCCACCCTACCGAACTAGCTAACCAGCCGACAGTACTATATGTAGGCGTTGGCGGTGGTTTAGAGGCATTACAATTCGCTTATTTTTCTCGCCGTCCTGGTGCTGTGATTGCTGTCGATCCAGTTGCAGCCATGCGCGAAGCAGCTACACGGAACCTACAAGCTGCTGTGACAGAAAATCCTTGGTTCGATCCTAGTTTCGTCGAAATTCGGGCAGGTGATGCTTTTAATCTTCCCGTACCAGATACCTCTGTGGATGTAGTAGCGCAGAACTGTCTGTTTAATATATTTGAGCCAGATGATTTAACTCTTGCCTTAAAAGAAGCTTGGCGAGTGCTAAAACCAGGCGGACGCTTGCAAATGAGCGATCCAATCGCCACTCGTCCGATTCCAGTACACCTGCAACAAGATGAAAGACTGCGGGCGATGTGTCTGTCAGGCGCACTTACATATGATGAGTATACTCAGACGATCGTAGATGCTGGTTTTGGACAAGTTGAAATTCGGGCGCGTCGTCCCTATCGGTTGTTAGATTGTCATACATACAACCTGGAAGAAAACTTGCTTTTGGAAAGCCTCGATTCTGTATCTTTCAAAGTGCCAATCCCAGATGATGGAGCCTGTATTTTTACAGGAAAAACAGCCATTTATGCTGGTACAGAATCCTTTTTTGATGACTCAGCCGGACACGTACTTCAACAAGGAATTCCAGCCGCAGTCTGCGATAAAACAGCAGCCAAACTCGCTGCTTTGATGCCAACTGAAGTTATAGTGACTAATTCAACTTGGCACTATACTGGGGGCGGATGTTGTTAGTTAATAGTTAATAGTTAATAGTTAATGGTTGATGGTTGATGGTTGAGATGAATCGAAAATTGACCATTAACTATCGATCGCAAAAGAAAAGTACCGCTCAAATCATGATTCAAACATCAATTACACCTTTCGCCCGTAAATTAAAAACGCCTTTAACTAAAAGTCAAATCAAAGTTTTACAAATAAATTTAGGTAAGCGCTGTAACCTGGCTTGCACTCATTGTCATGTTGAGGCAAGTCCAAAACGAACAGAGGAACTTTCACCCGTAATTTGCAGTCAATTAATTCAAGTTATCGAACGATTTCCTGAAATTCAAATTGTTGATTTAACTGGTGGCGCTCCAGAAATGAATTACGGTTTTAAACCTATAGTTGAAGCCGCACGCCAACATGGTAAGCAAGTTATTGTTAGATCTAATTTAACGATTTACTTTGAACCTGGTTTTGAAGATTTGCCAGAATATTGCACTCGACATCAAACGAGAATCGTTGCTTCACTCCCCTGCTATATGGCTACCAATGTGGATAAAATGCGAGGACAAGGAGTTTTCGACGCTTCGATCGCAGCAATACAAACCCTAAATCGGTTGGGTTATGGTAAAGAGCCTGAATTAATTCTCGACTTGGTATATAATCCTCAACTACCAGTCAGCGATCGCTTCTCTCTGACTCCCGACCAACATAAGCTAGAAAAGGATTATAAAATCTTTTTGCAAGAACATTTTGGAATCACATTCAATAACTTATTTACAATTACTAACTTACCAGTAGGGCGCACGCTGCTACACCTACAAAGAAAAAAACTGTACGCTTCATACTTGGAATTTCTAGAGTCTAATTTTAATCCGAATACAGTCGAACACTTAATGTGTCGGGACGAACTTTCTGTAGATTACTTAGGTAATATCTACGACTGTGATTTTAATCAAATGATGAATTTACCTGCCAAAACTCGTGCTGGGAAAACTTTAACAGTAGCGAAAATTTTGGCAGCAGGGACTTTAGGCGTAATCGATGAAATTCAAACCGCACCCTATTGTTACGGCTGCACGGCTGGGAGCGGTTCCAGTTGTGGTGGAGCGTTGACAGAGAGCAGGGAGTAGGGAGCAGGGACCAGGGAGAATTACTTTTGAGTTTTGACTTTTAACTTTTGACTTTTGACTTCTGCCTTACTGCACCAGTAAAGCCACAGCATAGGCGCAGATCCCTTCCTCGCGTCCTTCGGGACCTAATTTTTCGTTGGTAGTCGCTTTGATGCCGATTTGTTCTGGCTCCACTTGCAGAACGGTGGCAAGGCGATCGCGCATGGCTGTAATATGAGGTTTTAGTTTTGGGCGTTCTGCTACGACTACGGAATCGATATTACCAATTTGCCAACCCCTTTCTTGAATCAATTGGTTGACTTTACTCAGCAGTACCAAACTATCTGCACCTTTCCATTGCGGATCGGACGGGGGGAAATACAAGCCAATATCTCCCAGACTCAGCGCCCCCAGCATGGCATCCATAATTGCATGGGTGAGTACGTCAGCATCGCTATGTCCTAACAATCCCAATTCATGCGGAATTTCTACCCCTCCCAAAATTAAACGGCGTTCTGTAGTTAGTTGGTGGATGTCGTAGCCGTTACCGATGCGAATTTTTTGCATAGAATGAATTTCCTGTGAATATATGTAATTGAGTTGTTAATTATTGGCAATACAACTTTAAAACTTTGCGATCGCCAAAAAGAGATTTTAGATCGCCAACACTAATCTACCAGGCGCAGTCAGTCATTTAGCCAAGTTGGGAGATTTTGTATAATCGCTCCCACAAATCTTTGGGACTTAACTGCTATGTCTTACACCCAAGAAATTAGTCGTGCTACGCCGGGATACCTAGTCATCCTAATCGATCAATCTTTCTCTATGTGCTATCCGTTTGGTTCCGCAGGCACGAAATCGAAAGAATGCGCTAAGGCTGTGAATCGGGTATTGCGCGAGACAGTCTTAGCTTGTACTGATGGCGAGGACATTAAAAATAGCTGCGACATCTCAGTATTGGGCTATGGCAAGCTAAAAGATGCAGCCGTCAATGCTTTTTCGGGAACATTAGCCGCGAAACCAGTTGTCACCATTCAAGAACTGACTGAAAATTGCTTGCGAGTCGAAACTATCAAAAGAAAAGTATCGGATGGAGCAGGCGGATTAGTAGAAATCGACGACCAATTTCCGATCTGGATCGAACCTGCGGCGGTGGGAGAAACTCCTATGACAGAAGCATTTGAAATGGCGCATCAATTAGTCCAAGACTGGATTGAAACGCATCCCTCTAGCTTTCCCCCTGTTGTAATTAATATTACAGATGGTGAAGCCGACTCCTTACCCACAACCCGCAAAGCAGCTGAGGCACTCGCAGGACTAGAAACGGATGATGGCAAGACTTTGTTACTCAACGCTCATATCTCTGGCAATGCAGCACAAGAAGTCGTCCTTCCCGCTGCTCCCACCCAGTTACCCAAGGGAGATAGTTACGCTCAATTTTTATTTGAAACTTCTAGCGAATTGCCCCCAAATATGCTCGAACGAGCTGCGGCATCTGGGTTGAATCCAACTCCATATGCTAAAGGTTTTGTGTATAATGCCAAACTCGAAACCCTGATTCAACTATTAGAAATAGGAACAAAAGCAGAATTTCGCGGGTAGATTATCTACTTAAATTCAATGTCTTATGAAATCCGCTATTTCTCTCTACCTAAAGTTGGCGAACTAGAGCAAAACATTCAAGATCGCTTTGAGAACAGCCCCGATGGTAGTTTAGTAGCTCTAGCAGACGGGGCTAGTACTTCGCTATACCCGCAAAAATGGGCGGAGATTCTCGTCAAATCTTTTTGTCATGTAGCAGAAAACCCGATTGAGAGTATCCGGCGATCGCATGAGGATTGGTTGCAGCCATCTCAAGAAATTTGGCGACAATATTACTTAACTAAACTTCAATCTCCTAATCGTAAATGGTGGCAAGGAGGCTCGGAAATCAAAAATCGCGGCTCAGCTACTTTTTTGGGGTTGCAACTACAAAACTTAGAGCTACAAAACTTAGAAGATTTTCCCAAAAGCCAATGGCAAGCTGTCGCCGTAGGAGATACTTGTTTATTTAAACTAGAGCAGGAGACTGGCAATCTCCTCACTTTTCCTATGACCGCTGCACGAGATTTTAAAAGCACAACACTCTGTTTTGAAAGTTTACCGGAATACACTTCATTTCCGCCTCAATTTGCCGCAGGATGGTATGAGTACGGAGATATCTTTTTACTAGCAACAGATGCCTTATCTCAATGGCTTATATCAGATTATGAAGCCCAAGGAGAAGACTGGAAAAAAGCGTTTCAATTTCACCAACAGCAGGATTTCGATCGCTTTATCAACAAACTCAGACAACAAAAACTGATTAAAAATGATGATACGACATTAGTAGTAATAAAAGTGAGTAGCTAGCGGCTAGTGGCTAGTAGTAGAATTCTTCAGCTAGTCGCTAGTCACCAGCCACTAGTCACTGATAACTGATAACTGACAACTGAATTATGAAATACCCCAGCCGTTCGGAATACTGTAGCGCAATTCGCAATCCTCAATTTGCCTTTCGTAAAAAAGATCCTCAAACCAAAATTGAGCGCGATTTGGATGCAAGCTTGGTCGCGGGAAAAGCAGTAGAAAGAATTAAGCCTGATGGTACTAAAGATATTTGGTCGGCTGCTGGAAGTTTCGCGATCGCTTTTAAATTTGAAACTCCATCACCTCGCAAACTTTGGGCAGTGAGATGTTTCTACCGGAGTAACTTTGAGGTCAAAAATCACTATAAACAGGCTTTAATCCGATTAAAAAATAGTTCATGTCGAAATTATTTTGTAGAATCTACCTTTTTAGAATCAGGAATTAGAGTACAAGGCGATTGCTACCCAATCTTGAAAATGGAATGGGTAGAAGGGGAAAATTTAAAAAAGTTTATTAAAGCAAATCTTGGGAAAAGAAATGTTTTACTCTCTTTGGCAGAGCGATGGCGTGAATTATGTAAAAACTTATACGATGCTGGTATTGCTCACGGCGATCTGCAACATGGTAATGTTTTGGTAGTTAAATCTTTTCAACAGTTTTCGCTCAAACTCATTGATTATGACAGTCTCTACTTTTCAGAAGATCGCCACTCAGTTGATGATAATATCAAAGGATTGTCTGATTACCAACACCCTTTGCGAAAATCTTTAGAAAAAAGATGTTTGGAGATTGATTTTTTTCCTCAATTGGCAATCTATTTATCTATTTTGGCTTTGGCAGAAGATAAAAAACTCTGGGAAGTTTATCAACTAGATGCTAGAGAAGGGTTGCTATTTTCACGGTCAGATTTTCAAAATCCCGATACAGCAGATATTTTCAAATATTTAGCTCAATTCTGCGATCCGATTCCAGAATTGATAAGAAAGATGAAGCAGATTTGCCGATTTAAAGAGTTTAAAAATATCCCCAGTTTAGAAACAGTTCTCTCCACCGAACAGTGGGTAGAATCGCATCATAAAAATTCAGTCGAGCGGCATTCTAGTTCTAGTCAACTGCTCAATTCGATTGTTTCTTGGTTGAAGGAAAGATCCCCCAACCCACGCCACTTTGCTCAACGGAGGACACCTCCGCACGCAAGTGGCTCCCCTTAAAAAGGGGGGCTATGAGAGCATTTCCTGGAGTCGCTCGGGCGATCGATCGCCCTTTGTTAGCAGTGGGAGAATCTCCTGAAGCGCAAGGAGAAGATCGATTAGAAACAGTAGTGAAAATAACTGCGCTTTCAAGTGAAATTCAACCAGTTCAGCCTTTAGCTACATCTCCAAAAAAGATAGGAGGATGGGACCCGCGATCGCTTAAGTCAGACTATACAAAATACATCAAACCAGTTAGCTCAATTCATAATACTAGTACAAAAATATCGTCAATCCCTACTCAGTTTGGAACTTTGGTGAAGCAAAAAACAGAGAAACTTCTGAACTGGGTAAATAGTACAAAAGATAATTTCTTGAAAGCCTGTCATTCACTTTTGAGAAATTTAGGCTTGCAGTTGCAAAACTTGAAGTCAACAATTGTGCAGGCGATCGCACCTATATTCAATCGGTTGAAACAAATAAATCGAGTTCAAATTCCAACAAACCCTATCATTCATCAACCAAAAATCATCGATAAACGCAATGGAGGACAAGAGGAAAGCAAAATTTCTGACTTGAGTTACGTTACTACTGCATCAACTGAATTAGCAAATCCATCTGTTCCTAAAATCGATTGCGCTCAAACCTCCGTCCAGCTACAACCGTCCCAGCCAAAAACCCAAACAACTGCCCAAGTCGCCGCTCAACTGGGGTGTTCTTTGAGTTGGTGTCACGCTCAACGATACCAGCATCCAGACCGATTCTTAGCTGACATTCACTACTACAAAGATACAGCGGGAATCGTGCATTGGATGGAAGCGGGAATCGAGCAATTATGTTGTCTAAAATCAGAAAAAAGTTTGAAATCACAAAAAAAATTATCTGATATTCCGGCAAACTCTTTACCAACAAAAGAAGTCAGTCGTCGTCTAGGAGTTTCACCAGAATGGCTGACCAAAACCAAAGCCAAACACGCCTCCGACTTTGCAATCGACATTCACTATCACACCGATGCAAGAAAAAGGTACTATTGGACTCCGACAGGTATTCAGTTATTACAAAAACTGCTCGACGAGCAAAAACCGCTTGTAGTAGATGGTTACTAACTGGGAGAATAATACGTCATGTGTGGCGGCTTTAGCAATACAAAAGGGAGAAAATATGATGCGATCGCCATCTACTCGATTATCTAAAATTTGGCTTGTTATCTCATATTCGGTTGATTGACCGTAAATTCTGTAAGGGCGGGTTTATTGAGATATTGGTACTATGTCTGAAAATCTCTGTGAAAACCCGCCCCTACGGTGATATGGTTATTTGAACGGACGTGATGTTACTACCACAATCCTCGGCGATCTGCGGGGTCGCCGTAGGGGTCTTCGCTAGCGGGACGAACGTTCCCGTACTGGCCGTAATCCGCTGGATCGCCGTAGGGGTCTTCGCTAGCGGGGCGGACATTGCCGTACTGTCCGTAATCTGTCGATCTACCACCACCCATCATCTTCTTGGCAGCAATCGCTGCAATCCCAGCCATCGCTGCTTTTGCTAACGGATTGCTAAATAAGTTACCACCTCTTTGACCACCCATCATAGCTCCCGTAGCACCACCCATTAGCTGACCGAGTAGGTCTGGTTGTTGCTGATGAATATTACCCGTTGCGCGGGCGAGATAGTTGGGGTCTTGGAGGCGATCGTCTATGCCATCTTGGTTAAGGTCGGGAAAATCGTAGTTTTGCCCCCGCGCCTGCTGCTGAAGATATTGACCAAACTGCATCCGCTCTTGTGGAGACATGCGGCTAAAGGCTTCTTGTGCGGACTCTTGGTAAATATCAGGAGGTACGTGTCTGGATACTTGTTGATATCGATTATAAACTTCGTCGTCTGAATAGCCTTCGTGCGGTAAACCCTGTTCGTATCGATTCACGAAGTCTCTGTAGTCTCGCTCTCCATCCTGACCGCCAAACATATTTTGTAAAAAGTTCATTTTTCCTTCCTACTGTTTTATTTCACTTGCTGTTCTATACCTTTGCTGCCGCGAGTGTCACAATGCTGGCGCTGGCTGCAAGTCGGTCAAGTCGCGACCTGTCGATCTGTTGTTATATCCTTGGAAGTCGCGGTACTGCCTCGCCTCCGATTCTGGAACTCGAATTCCCTCTGGTGGTGGCGTGACCCAATGAGGACGACCTTGAGCATCGCGATAATAAATTCTCCCGTTTTTGGAGAGGTAGTATTGTCCTTGCGGTCCTTGCCCTTTCCTATTTTTATGCTGATTGTAGATGTAGTAGAGTGCAGCAGCCCCACCCAAAATCGCGATTTTTTGTCCCGTAGACAGCCCCTTTCTTGCTTGGGGTTGGTTTGAAGGATAGGTTTGCGTTCTACCAACATTATCTGCAACAGGAGGCGGAGGTGCAGACGTGTTCGGACTGCCACCACAAGCATTAAGAATTGGCAGTGTCAGTAATGCCGTTAACACCAGTGCCATTATCTGCGTCCACTTCCGGCGGGGGTGGATTTTTTCCATAGACTTTCTGTTTCTCCCGATCTAGCTAGACTGTACCGAGGGATATAGCAGTTTTGTAAATTCGCGCTGTTGGAAAAATTCTTGTTTGAGCAATGTTTGCAACACTATTTACAAACAGATTGCCTCAACAACGCAACTGCAATATTTCGTTCATCATGATTCAATAATTGGGGTAAGCCATCCTGCCAGCGATAGAAGTAGTAACTGCTACCGTATCAATCGAAATACGTACTGAAGTGGGGAATTAAAACTACGTCGCGACTTACTTTCATATAAGTCAATCTTCTTGCCCAAATGCACTGTGCAATCTAGCACAAAGCCTTGCTAGCAAGATCTTTTATAGAAAAATTGAATAATTCTATAGGGATATTTCTACTGATAGATAGCAAAGTTATAGATTTCAATTTAAATTTAAAAATACATCCCTATTACATAAAAAGAAATAAGCATTAAGTTCTAAGGGATCGAGGAAGTAAATTAGAATATGGCATACGTCAATAGACCAACTAACGATGCTGTTTCTGAACGCACCGTTACCAACACTCCCGTTGTCGATTACCACGATCGCATTCGCTGGGGTCCAATTATTTCAGGTATCGTAATTGCAATAGCAACTCAGTTGATTTTAAGTGCTTTATTTGCAGCGATTGGCGCAACCAGCATTGCGGGTTCTGGCGCACCAAGAACAAACGCTGCTGATGTTGCTGGTAACGTGGGAATTTGGTCGGCTATTGGTTTGTTAATTTCTTTGTTAATTGGTGGCTGGGTGACAGCTCGTGGCTGTGGACCAATGAATCGCAGTACAGCTCTACTTAACGGTGCAATTCTTTGGGCGACTACTTTAGCTCTTAGCTCTTGGCTAGTAACCTCTGGAGTCACGGGAGCTTTTGGTTTGGCAGCTTCTGCTGCTTCCAATGCGGCTGGAGTCATATCTAACCAAGTCCAAGGGGTTAATCCGCAAAACCTACCTAATATCAGTGCAGAACAAGCTCGTGATATTGCTAATGCTACTGCTAGAAGCTTGTGGTGGTTCGTATTTGGTTCGTTACTGGGTTTAATTGCCTCGCTGATTGGTGCTGTTGTTGGAGCGCGTAGCCCTCGGAAAACTTATGTAGAGTCTAGTGTGAGATAGGAAAAATAGTAGACATAAAAGTTCCTATTGCAATTCGTATAGACCTTCCGTGAGAGCAATGAATTAAAAAAGTCAATTTGAGTGAAGGTTGATAAGTTCGCAGGTGCGGACTTATTTTTTTAAGTACAGTTACGAGCTGATTTGCCAAAATTGGGTTACTACCCCAAGGTGGCGATCGCCCTGCTGCATCGCTCTATTATTAAAATAATCTTAATTTATCCTCAGAGCGCTTTGGAACAAGAGGTATATTAAGTTTTATTGGTAAGTAATTATAGCTATTGAATCATAGCGGAATTTAAATATCAAAGACCGTAGTTTAATAAAGCCTGTTTTTAACACATTAAATTTATCTAGATTTTCATCTGATGGACTTATCTACTCGTTTTGAAAAGAACGGTACTAAAAGTATTCTTGTCTGCGATGACGTTTACGACCACGCCTTGTTACTCCAGGTTATCTTGGAGGCTGAAGGTTATGAAGTTATACTTGCAGACTCGGGAGCAGCAGCGATCGCCCAGATAGAACGAGCAAAGCCTGACCTAGTTTTACTCGATCTGATGATGCCAGGAATAGATGGGATGGAAGTCGCGCGCTGTATGCGTCAAAATTATCGCAACGATCGCATACCAGTTATTCTAGTTGCACCTAGTCGTCGCGATTCTATTTCGGTTGAATGTCAGAAGTTAGTGAGTGGAATAGTCCACAAGCCAATTGAGTGGGAGGAATTAATTCCACAAGTAGAAGCGATCTTTGCTTCCCCGTTTCCTCTGAGTAGTCAAAGAAATTCCCGCAGCTTCTCTGTTATTTGTCAGTAAATCGAAAAAAATAAAACGGTACAATGCTTCGCAGCGGCGTAGAAGCATAGGAGCGTGGCTTAAACGCCTAGACATGCTATCAAAAGTGCTGCTCTTCGTTGTAAAACAAGACTTCCGCTAAAAGTGCTAAGCCCATCAGAACAATAAAGCAGAACACAAAAAACCAAAATAGTCCCAATCCCATCATGGCGATCGCCTCCAACCAAGCTCGTAACTTACCTGGTTCTATTGCTCAAGCAGAGTCAACACCCACACGAGGATAACAACGGTAAACGGTACTACAGCCAAAAGAAATAAAATTTTTGGTGTCAGCCTGGGATTGTGCATGACCGGGCTTAGAGTTGCTCGGACAGATTTATCCCAAAAATCAGAATTCCAGAACTTAGAATGTGAGTCTTGCTCTGCCATCTCCTCCTCCTTGACTTTAGAAGAGATATATCTTTAAATTATCGATATTTTTCAGAGACGACTCGTGTTGAAATAAAAAGTAAAAATTGAAGGAGCGATCGCCTTGAGGAGATTTAAGCAGCAGGTTAGATCGTTTGTTCTAAAGCAGTTTGCAGATCTCTTGTCAGATCTGTAATAGCTTGCTTAGCACTGCGACGACTAGTTTGATATGTTTGCCAACGATCTGAAACTGAAATTGGTTCGCCTACTGTCATTTGTACTGATTGCTTACCCAGTCGAGGACGACGAACGGTACTACTACCTTTAATTCGGGCGATTGTTTCCCACATCAACAAAGTTGTTTCGGCAAACCGCTCGATCGTCGGTTTCTCTCGAACGTACTTGCCGGTGACGGCGACAAAATTTTCTACGAGTCGCATGTGCCACATTCTCAGGTTAGCTTCCTGGGCAATGCGATCGGCTAATCCTCGCTCTACAGGAGACAGGGCTTCTACTTGCTTAATATCTTCTCGATAAATCCAATCCCAGCCCGCTTGTTCCAAACGACGACAGCGTTCGATTGTACTGCCTTGAGGTTGGAAGTGGAAATACTGCTCTGCTACTTGCAATGCCGCATCCATGAGTGCCTGCAACCGCGCTGCAAAATCTCGTTCGGAACTAGATCGTTTTAATCCTGAAGTATTTTCTACTGACACTGTATCGGTAGCAATTGCATTAACTGAAATTGGCAATGTTTGACGGTAAAACCGAGTGTAAAATTCTTCCATCAAGGACAGCAGGTGTTCGCCTAATCGATAAAGTCGTTGGTAGAGCAGGGCTTCATCCATTGAGGCAATTTTTTCTTTTTCCCCCCCTTGCTTCAAACCACTATCTGCTTCCAATTCGCTCAATAACTTTTCTATAGGTTGCCAAGCAGGTTGAACGTAGGAATACTTAATTCCAATTGGCACGATGAAAACTTGTTCGGCGCGTCCAGCCTTCAGCAAATCTTCAACGCCCCAAAATCCTAATTGAGCGATTCCAGGTTCCAAAGGACTAACTATTTCACCGTGTCCGTTAGTGGCTCCTTCTGGAGCGACTGCCATGGGAAAACTGCCGTTGACGAACAAATTTCGAGCTGTTCGCAACCCGAGCCGATCGACCTTGCCTCGATGAATGGGAATGCCACCCAAGTTGGAAAATAACCAACTCACATGCGCTCCCGCCCACAAAGGAATACCGCGATCGTAGAGAAAATGTGCGTGAATTGGACGTGGCAGCGATATTTGCTGTTGGCGTGCTACCTGTGGGACTAGACGATGCAGCAGGTATGCCATACAAAATGGATCGTCAGGGCTGGGATGCCGGAACGCCATGATAAAACGAGTTTTACCAGCCCCAAAAGCGCGATAAAGATCGACTAACACTTCTGTATTCTCTGCTTGAATGTGAGTAATCGCTGTTTGCGATCGCAGCAGGACAGGTAACAGCAGTTGAGTTCCCCGCAGAACAAAGGGATTGAGAGCTGGAGGAATAAATTCTAGCGAAGGTTGGGCGCGAACCATTAACAAACCTTTGAAGTCCCACTTGCTTTTATGCTAAACCATTCGTGCTGAAAGTTAAGTTGAGTAGCTGAAGTCAAAAGAGTTGATACTTCCTAATGTTGCCGAATACGGGCGATCGCGCATCCTATTCTTACTGTTTGAGCAGAAAACATACAACGCATACATCAAGTTATACATATTCCTGAACGCGATCGCTAACAATCGGTTTGCATACTGTTATAAGTAGCGTACAGAGCAACAAGCACCGAGCAACAGCAATGAATCAGTGTCTAAGTTTCATCTTCGATTATACCTGAACTTCGTGAACTTTTCATTTTAATACACCATTTTAAAAATAGTAAAGACCGAGTAAACAACATAGTCAAGAAAGTATTATGTTCACTAAAAAAGATTTTGAGCAATCGGTTTCGATCCAGTCTTCCCTAACCTACTGGAAACAACAATTAGCAGGTTTACCACCTTTGTTATCACTCCCTACAGATCGACCGCGACGCACAGATCGAACTTATCGAGGTAGTTCTCAATCGTTTGTGCTGTCTCGGAAACTAACAACCGCACTCAGCTTGTTGAGCAGACAGGAAGGTGTCACCTTATTTACAACTTTATTAGCGGCATTGAATACTTTGCTTTACCGCTATACAGGTACGGAAGATATCGTAGTAGGTTCCCCTGTTGTTAAACAGAATTATTCATCAATAGACTTAACTTTTATTAATGCTCTAGTTCTTCGCACAAATTTGTCTGGAAACCCTAGTTTTCAGCAATTATTAGAGCGAGTACGAGCAGTTATTTTGTCAGCGCAAAATCATCAAATTGTACCTCTCTCAGTCTTGATATCAAAATTACAGATGGAGGTAAATCCAAGTTATTCACCTCTATTCCAGGTAACATTGACCTTTAACGAAAATGTTTTTTTACAAGACATCGAACTTTCTAGCTTAGCTACAAGTCTTTGGGGAATAGAAGATAACACAGCAAAGGCGGATCTAGCTTTATTGATAAAACAAAATAGTAATGGATTAAGGGGAAGGTGGTTATATAACGCTAGTTTATTTGATTCAGACACAATTGAACGGATGAACGGTCATTTTCAGACTTTACTAGCAAGTATAGTTGCTAACGCACAACAGCCCATTTCTGAATTATCTCTATTAAATCCACAAGAGCAACAGCAGCTACTTGTAGAATTGAATAATACCCAAACAGACTATCCCCGAGATAAATGCATCCATCAGTTATTTGAGCAGCAGGTAGTACAAAATCCAGAAGGGGTTGCTGCAATTTTTGAAGATCGACATTTGACATACGCAGAGTTGAATGCCAAAGCCAATCAACTAGCTCATTATTTACAACAACAAGGCGTAGGTCCCGATGTTCTCGTAGGGTTGCATGTAGAGCGATCGCTCTTAATGATGGTGGCGTTGCTAGGAATCCACAAGGCAGGCGGTGCTTACGTTCCCCTCGATCCAGACTTTCCACCAGAGCGCATCAGCTTCATGTTGCAGGACTCTCAAGCTCCTGTTATCGTCACACAGCAAAAGTTAATTAGCAATTTGGTTGTCGAGCCACATGTCAATGTTATCCCCATCGATACGATGTGGGACGAGATTGAGCAACAGGCGATCGCCAATCCTAATAGTGGAGTCAAACCAGAAAACTTGAGCTACGTTATCTATACCTCTGGTTCTATAGGTAAGCCCAAGGGTGTGATGGTAGAACACCGCAACGTAGTTAACTTCTTTACTGGAATGGATGGAGTTATCGAACATAACCCACCTGGAGTCTGGTTAGCAGTCACGAGTTTGTCCTTTGATATTTCGGTCTTAGAGCTATTTTGGACACTGGTACGGGGGTTTAAGGTCGTCATCTACAATGCCAAGAAAGAGCGTACCGCTGCCAAGCCGTTATCGCTCCAAAATGCAGACGTGCCAGTTAACACCGATCTAGTCTTGTCCCAACTGCCACTACTCGCTCGCGTGAAGGAGCAGTCCAATCTGCCTATGACTGAAGTTGCAACACAGAATAATTCTGTGGCAGGACTGATCGAGCGCCATCAAGTGACACACCTGCAATGCACTCCATCAATGGCAGGTTTGTTGATTGCCGATACTGCTACTCGCAAAGCGATGAAACAGTTGCGTCAGATGATGGTTGGCGGCGAAGCTTTGACCGAAGCCTTGGCGCTCCAACTCCAGCAGATCGTGGCGGGACAAGTTCACAATATGTACGGTCCTACAGAAACTGCCATTTGGTCGGCAACTCATACGCTGACGCAAGTAAATGGAATCGTTCCCGTCGGTCGTCCGATCGCTAACACTGAGCTGTATATTTTAGATCGGAACGGACAACCTGTTCCCGTGGGAGTTGCAGGCGAACTGCTGATTGGGGGCGAAGGTGTGACTCGCGGTTATCTGAATCGACCGGAGTTAACTCAAGAGCGGTTTATTCCCCATCCTTTGAGCCAAAATCCGGCAGACCGTCTCTACCGCACAGGAGATTTGGTACGCTACCGCAGAGATGGCAATGTAGAATTCCTCGGTCGGATCGACTTTCAAGTGAAAGTGCGGGGCTATCGCATCGAATTAGGCGAAATTGAGACAATTTTAAGTCGTCACGAGGCAGTTCGAGAAGCAGCGATCGTGGTTCGCGAAGATGTACCGGGTGACAAGCGCCTAGTTGCCTACGTGTTACCACAGCCAGGACAACAGCCTGCTAACTCACAGTTGCGAGGATACTTACTCGCTCGATTGCCCGAATACATGGTTCCCTCCAACTTTGTCGTGCTAGAGGCTTTTCCCCTCACGCCAAACAATAAGGTCGATCGCAAAGCACTACCTGCGCCAGTGCAGGTTAGGCAAGAACCAAAAGAAACATATGTAGCTCCTCAAGATGAATTGGAACTGAAGCTAACGAAAATTTGGGAAAAAGTTTTAGGCATTCAACCTATCAGCATCAAAGACAACTTTTTTGACTTGGGAGGTCACTCGGTTATAGGTATGCAGGTGCTAAAAGAAATTGAGAAAGCTTTTGGCAAACAGTTATCCCCATCAATCTTTGTAGATACACAAACAATTGAAAATTTAGCTAATTTACTACGTCAGCATGATAATAGTACGCCTTGGCATTCGCTAATTCCACTTCAACAAGGTAACTCCAAAAAGCTTCCTCTTTTCTGCATTCATGATATTTCGGGTAACGTCTTATTTTATAAAAATCTAATACGTTATTTAAAGCCGGATCAGCCTTACTATGGATTACAAGCATTAGGAATTGATGGAAGACAGGCTCCTCTTACTTCAGTTATAGAAATGGCGACTCTCTATGTAAATGAGATACAAGCTATTCAACCCGAAGGTCCCTACTTCTTATGCGGTTACTCTTTTGGAGGTATGGTAGCTTTTGAAATTGCTCAACAATTGAATAGCAAAGGGCATAAAATTGCATTATTAGCTTTATTGGATAGTGTGAACGCATATGCTCTTAAATTATTCTCAGATCCAGTAAAGTCGAACCAATGCTTTTCATTCGCAAGCCGATTTTGTTATTACATGAAGGATATTTTTAATTTGAGTAGCAAAAACAAAAAAGTTTATTTTAGAGAAAAAATTGAATGGCATTTAAGAGTAGGTAAATTGAATATTGTCTACAAGTTTTATCTCCGTTTTTTGCAACAAAACCTTCCATCTTTGAACCTTGCGAATGTTGAATTAGCTAATAGTAAAGCAATCAAAGCCTATATTCCTAAAACCTTACAAGGTCAATTACATTTATTTATCTCTAATCAAGTTTATCCAGGTTTGGATCGCGACTCTGAATTAGGTTGGAGTAACGTAGTTACTAATGGGATTTATCTTTATAAATTCCCTGTTTTCCATGCAGACATGATGCGAGAGCCAAACGTTCGATTGCTAGCCGAAGAATTTCAAGTTTGTTTAGAGAAGTCACAAAGAGATGCTACTTTATCGATAGATTAGGTTGTAGCGAGGATAGTTATAATGGATTGCATGTTTTTCACTTTACACCTTATGCTCCAGAACAAAAAGCAATGGTATACATTTGGTTATAAGCTAAAAGCAGTTCACGTACACGTATTTCATGCTGTGAAAGTCCTTTGCTGCATTCAAGTATATATTTGAGCTTGTCACCCTTCAACAATGTTTTACATTTAAGAAAGCATTTACTGGCAGATGTTTAGCTACTAGTAATAATAAGCTATTACTTAGCAAGCGTCACGTTTAGTAAGAACAACATGTATTGTTTTTAATAACAAATATAAATCATAAGTAACAGACCACTTAGATTGATAATCTAGATCCATCTGCACGATGGCTTCAAAATCTTTGACACTGGAACGTCCATTTACCTGCCACTCACCGGTTATTCCTGGTTTAACCCATAACCGTTGCCAATGGTGAGGTTTGTATTGTTCGACTTCATTCACTGTAGGTGGTCGAGTACCGACTAAGCTCATCTGCCCCAGCAACACGTTCCAAAACTGTGGTAGTTCGTCTAAACTAGTACGGCGCAAAAAACGACCGACACGAGTAATACGTGGATCGTTTGAGTTTTTGAAAATCTGTCCTTGAGCTTCATTTTTGATTAGATGCTGCAATTGTTCAGCATCAAGTATCATTGAGCGGAATTTCCAAATTCGGAAAGGGTGACCGTACAAGCCGTAACGAATCTGGCTGTAAAAGATGGAACCAGGATTATCTATTTGCATGGCAACGACTATCGGAATCGCGACGACGGCGGTAATTCCTAGCCCAACTATAGCTCCCAAAATGTCAGTTAGGCGCTTGATACGACTAGTAGTAGAGGGATGCACTACTAATTTTTTAGTCATAGGGGCAATGTGGTTACTATTTAGGAACTGAGAAGCATTGGAGTAGGTAGTTGGGAAGTAAGATGAGGCGATCGCTTCAGTCGTTGACTCTTTTGTTTCATTATTCTTATATCTATCTCTAGAAATAATTTTCCAGCTCTTGAAATTCAAGAAATTAAAGCTAAAGGAAATAATTGTTGCTAAGTTTCTGGAATTACGATATTTGCTACTGTTCATAAAGTTATTAGCCTATACAATAGTTATGTTTTCTAAATTAGGTAGGTTATATCCTAATTACACTAAGAAAATGCTGTGTTTAAAACATTCGTTAATAGATTTTATTTGAAAGTCACAAGAAGTTTAAGATATTAGTTCTTGCTAATTCAAGTATGCAAATAGGCTGTTTGCGATCGCGTATAAAACTAGGTATGACTTACTATAGAAGTTGTATGATTTGTATTCGTTTCTGTGTGAGTTAGCCAAACTGAGAAAAAGTTCTAGAAAATCTTTTTTATCTTTTCGGCTTCGATTGAACCTCAATCATTAACAAATGTTAAACTTGTTTGTCACTTAATCAGTCAAGGGCACAATCGTAAAAATGCTATGATAGAATTTAATTATGTAAATAGGTTGACTTGTATACAATGTACGAGCTACTGATATAGTTCTCTAAGAATCGCCGAAATACAATCTACCTATTATTAAGAAAAATAAGTATTTGTCCTTTTAGCATAGTTGTCTTCAGATAATCTATATCTACGTACCCATAAACAATTACAAAACTAGCTTAAGGCAACACTAGTGATGGTAAACTCAGAGTAAGTCGAAGAGTATATAATGACAACTGCCATTGAAAGAAAGCGTAGAGGCAAGGTTAATCAGTTAACGAAAAAAACTTTGATACTTTTTAATTGTCTTATCTCGATCCTCATAATTATTTATTTTACGTCAACTTGTAAAAATTTATTAGGAACAACTCAGTCAATTGATTTAACGGAAAGCTGGGATTCAGAAAAAGTATTAAAGAATCCTCATAAAGGCTGGTATCACCATTATTTTGATAACGGGCTTTGGGAATACGGTACGAAGTCTGATTCAGACTTGGAAAATTTTCCAGGTATGAACCATCTTTATCTTCGATTAGCATGGAGTTATCTTGAACCTCAAGCAGGAAAATTTAATTGGTCAGTTATAGATAATGTTATTAATAAATGGACAATGAAAGGTTACTCAATCTCTTTTTGTATCACTGCAAAAGAGACAAATATGGTTTATGCTACCCCAGAATGGGTAAAAAAGGCAGGAGCAAAGGGAGCTTATTATGATGCTTGGGGAGTCAATGCCTGGGAACCAGACTATGGAGATCCCATATTTCTTGCTAAACTAGAAAATTTTCACAAAGCCTTTGCAGCACGCTATGCTGGAAAACCTTGGTTGGAGTATATTACCATCGGTAGCTATGGAGATTGGGGAGAAGGACATACCTCATTTTCAAGTCGAAGATATTTCCCTATTGATGTTTTAAAGAAACATATTGATATTTACAAGAAGTACTATCTAAAAAGTACTCTTGTTATCGCGGACGGATGGGTGAATGATAGGAGAGACAACAACGGTTCTCAGTTACAGGATTACATTCTGCAAAATAAAATTACTTTTAGAGATGATAGCGTGAATGTATCGTACTACGTTGATACATTTCCTTCAACCTATTCAGTACAAAGCCCTGAACTATTCAATGAAGTCTTTCGTCATCGACCTACTATTTTAGAATTGCAACACTATCATCTACAAAAGAAGGATAACGATTGGATAGGAGTTGATGGCTCAATTAAGGGTGGAGAATTATTAAAGGGGGCTATAGATATCTCTCATGCCACTTTCGTTGGTTATCATGGTTATGCGGATGAATGGTTAAAAGAAAATCCTACTTTGGCAAGAAAACTTGCAAATAAGATGGGTTACTGGTACTTTCTTAAAAGTATTGAGATTCCCAGTAGTCTGATGAGGGGAAGCAGGCACAGTTTTAAGTTAAAGTGGGAAAATCACGGTGTTGCTCCTGCTTACTATAGGTATAAATTAAAATTGGCATTGAAGGGAACCAACGGGACTTACACTCAATACCTGACAGAATCTAATAATAAATCTTGGTTGCCAGGAACTACTGTAGCAGAAACTTATTCTGTGAATGTTCCTCAAACATTAGCGGCGGGTGAGTACAAAGTAGCTATTGCACTTGTGGAGGAGAGAAATAAGACAAAAAGACCAATAGAATTGGCGCTTAAGGATGAGTTGAAAGGAAACGATGACTTCTATGAAATTGGTTATATTAATATAGAGTAGAAGTAAAAGTCGATACTAGAAAATGTTATTCAACACTGCTGACTTCATTTCCAGCATCCACTTCTTGAGCAGCCACCTAATCAAACTTTGGGCATAATCTCCTAACAAAATTTGTGGATGCAGACAAATTGCCTTCCATAATTTTTGTCCAGCCTGATTAACTCCACTGAGATCGGTACTATATTTTAAGTATTGTTGCGTACAGTATTCATATACCCAAGCTAAGCTCTGTTTTTTAAGAAATTGATATTCGGGTGGAGCTGCTTGATATGCCCTTTCAACTACTCTCAGAGCTTCTTTTTCCATGACTTCAACTTTGGATGTCATTGCAGATGAAGACTGGCGGTAAAGAATTTGGTACTTAGGTACAAGAACAAAATGCCATTTAGCTGCTAATCGTATATAAAAGTCCCAATCTTCACAAGATTTAAGGGTAGGTTCAAATTCTCCTACAGACTCAATAGCTTTTCTACAAACCAAAATATTAGAGCCATTGGCAATAAAATTATTGACCAGCAACTTATCATAAACATTACCTTCAAAGAATATAGGATTATATGGGAATATAGATTCTTCTTGCCCATCAATGAAATAAGAAGTCCAACTGTATACAATCCCTGCTTCTGGATGCTGTCGCAAAGCAGCTAGTTGCAGTTCGAGTTTATCAGCTGTCCACATATCATCTGCATCCAGAAAGGCAATAAATTCTCCAGCAGCATGAGAAATACCACGATTTCGTGCTACTGGAAGTCCGCTATTTTCATAAGAAAAAATTTTCAAACGCTCATCTTTGACACTTTGGAGTAATTCTAGAGTTCGGTCAGTAGAACTATCGTTAATTACAATCAACTCAAAACTTGAAAAGGTTTGTTGCTGAACTGATTTAAGAGTTGCTAAATTGTACGTTCAGCATTGTGGAAAGGAATGATAGCAGATATAGTTGGCATAAAATTTAAACTGAATATACTAAAATACAAAGATGTGTATCACCCTAACTCACATTCTTCTAATCTAGTGAAAGCTCGTTTCATAATAATGAAGACATGGATAATATATTTCCCTTGTATAACAACTTTGAATGCTTAAGTTGTTAAGTGCATAAAAGCTACTTAAAGAGACACTTTATACTATCAGATATCTTATATCTTATAAGAATTGCTTGCTCCCATCGCTGTGACCACTTACTAGAAAAGTATTTATATCTGTTGAATACTTCGTCGGAGAGGACTCTCACACTTGATGAATTAGATAAATCCAAAGCTAAAACAAATTCATTGCGTACTTGTTCGACTAATTTAATAGCTCGGTCTCGGCATTCTCTGGCTTGAGTTCTTGCTGCCTCTGATAGGCAGTATTTAAAGGCTTGCTGCAACATCTCGTCTGACAAGCTATCAATAGGAAAAGCTATAGGCCAGCCAATCTTTTCTGTCTGAAGCAGAATCTTAGCCCCTCCCGAAATTGGATCTATTGAGATACTAGGAACGCCATTTTTGAGGGCTAATACAGTACCGTGTAACCGTGTGGTTACGACCACATCCATACGGGCAATTATGGATTCGATTTCGGCTGCAGTGCGAAGATTCGTAGTGTTTGGATCTAAGCCTGTGTCGATAGGCACTGCCACCATTTCTTGGGAGGCAATTAGTCGGTTAACTGCATCATTGGCGGCTTGATGCTTGCCCTTGTCCCCATATTCCGGCTGTGGATGAACCAAGATAATACCCACAACAGGTACTTTCGCTTGGCGCGAAATAAAGGTAATATCTGGGCGTGCAGCAACAGAGCTGTCCCTTTCTATCAGTACATCGAAGGGGTTCCAAATATTAAGTGGTTCGATCATTGATAGGTTAAGACCGATGAGGTGACAGTTATTGAAGTGATGCAAAAATCCAGTCGCGTATGTTTTAAGAGGAAAAGGACCGCAAACAAACACGACGTGCGAATATGTATTGGGATCTACAGAACGCCAATCAACACCACCGACGAAAGGAGCAGCAAGAGCAACATCATAGGTATAACCAGCATATTCGAGCCATTCGCAGGCAAGGTTTCTTGCCATCAAATCGCCAGCTGTAGTATTACATCTTTCAAAACTGAACCAACCTGCAACAAGAGCTTTCATGAAGAGATGCCTCCTTAAGATATTAATGTTTATTAATTTGAAAAGACTTGTGTGAGAATAAATGTTTGTTAAATATATATTGATGAGTCCATATTGTTAAAACAGGTAGCACAAATAAATGAGAAATTAGCACAGCTACAGCAACTCCAAAAATACCCCAATTGACTGCAATTAGTATGGATATAGCAAAAAAAATGGTGAAGAATATATTTAAATAAAGCGTGATATGGGTTTTATTTAAAGCATTTAATAGGAGGTTAGATGCCCATGCAAAAATACGTGGAATACCTGACAAGCATATCATTATCAAGACTGGAATTGCTGAAAGCCACTTTTTACCAAATATGATTGGTACATACAATGGAGCTAAAGACGACTGCAAAATAATAAGAGGAATTACAAATAAAGAAACTTTTTTAAGACTGGTAAAATACCTCTTTTTGAACTGCTCATAGTCTGTTCGCGCAGTGCAAATATGAGGAAATAAAGCTGACATAAATGCATTGATAACATTCATACTGATTCCCGAGCCAGCATTGAAGGCAAAATAGTATACTCCCAATGCTTCAATTCCTATAAATCTACCTATTATTAAATAATCCAAGTTTCCCCTAAGTTTATTCAAAACTTCAACTAAGAGTAGATTTTTGCCAAAATAGGTAACCTCCTGCCACTTCTCTAAGCTAAACAATTTAGGTGGTCGCCAAGAGTGATTCTTCCAGTTGATTACAATCCAAACTGGAGTGGTCAAAACCATAGGCAAAACAATCGCCCATATTCCCATACCCCCAAGGGCTAGAGTTACAGTAATGATATTGCCGAGTAGTGACTGCGTAGCATTCGCTATTGCCGTAATTTTTAGCCGATTTTCTCGTTCAATCAAGGCACTGTGAACTATGTAAAACGGCATCATTAAGTAAATTAAAGCACTAGTACACAGGGGCCAAATGAGCTGTTTATTTCCATAAAACTGAGCAACAGAAAAGGCAGCAAGACACTGAATAATAAAGACAGAGGCACATAGAATCCAATTAAGCCAGTAGGATGTATCACATATAGTTTTGACATCTTCCCGATCTGCCTGGACAATCTTAGCTCCAATCCCACCTCTAAGAGTGAAAACGGTCGCCAAGTCAAAAACGGTATAAACAACCGCCATCTGTCCATAGTCTTGGGCGCTGAACATCCGAGCTAGAGTAATCGTCGTTCCTAAGCGGAAGATGCGATTTGCTAGTTCTGCTCCTCCGAGCCAACCCACATTGCGAATAAATTGCCCGGATGATATTTGCTTTAGCTTATTGATTAGCATTAAAATTGTTCTGTAAGCTTGGATTTAAGAGGACATCACGCAATTGCTTGCCGATCGCTTCAGGTGAAAAGCAACTCTCTGCATGGGATCGAGCATTTTGACCTAACTCTCGACCCCAAGCTTCATTATCTAAAACTCGACCAAGTGCTAATGCGAGCGCTGATGCATCGCCACGCGGTACGACTATTCCACCAGAAGCCTCACCTCCTTCAAAAATGTCGGACACACCAGGAGCGTCAGCAGCTACGATCGGTAGACTGCAAGCCATAGCTTCAATCGGCGCTACGGGAAAGCCTTCTTGTCGAGATGGCAGAGTATAAACATCAGCAGCCGAAAGGTATCGCTGAATGACAGCGCGATCGCTCACAAACTCATTTAGCCACATCACACCCTTTGTCTGCGTATCAGCAATAAGCTGGCGAAAGCGATCGGCATCGCTACCCGTTCCTACTAGTAGCAGTCGCAGATCTTTGCCAGCGCGATCGCAGCAAATCTGCTTCCAAGCCTCCAATAAAATATCTAGTCCTTTGCGCTCTATCTCGACTCGTCCATGCCATACAACAACTTTAGCGTCAAGCGGGATACCGAGTGCTGCCCGTGCTTCACTGCGATCGAGAGCTTGCCATTGTGCAACATCTAGTGGATTAAAAATACGAGCTATTTTGTGAGATGGTATTTTGTAGCGATCGCAGACTCGCTGAGTCTCTGTTTGCGGTGCAATAATTACACCCGTACACGAGCGCAATGACACATGCCGCAAAGGAACTTCGAGAAAACTTTCAGTCTTATTACCACCCTGGAAAGTTGCAAAGACTGGCAGACACATCAATTTTCCTAAAAGCACGCAGGTATCAAAGCGTGCATACTCATACTCTTGACACAAGATAGCCTGACAATTCTCACGCCGTAGTTCGCGAGCTAACAATCCCAATGGGGTTGATAAATAAGTTCCCACACTCTTAACCAAATCCTTAATGTCTGTCAGCAGAGAACAGCGGATGTGGCTTTTGTCTTGAATCTTCTGGAAGGATGAAGCTTCACTCCCTCCATAAACGTTGAGCGCTCTGCATCGTACAGCACGATAGACGTGATAAATCTTTGAAGGGGGTAGCACGCAAATCGTAGTACCAGTAGGCTCATGAATAAAGCGCGATGGGCGATCGACACGAGCAGAAATGCAAAACAGTACTGTTCTTACCCCGACTTGTTTTAGAGCATCAATATAGCCAAACATCCAGCTACCAAGAAACTTTTGACAGAATGTCTCGAATGAAATGTTGATGCTATTTAAAAAGTCATCGATCAAGTCGTAGCAGTGTAGTAATGCGATTGCTGGCTCTGATTGGTTGCTTGAGGGCAACAATTGTGGTTCATTAGTATCATTTTGCTTTGAAGATACCAAACTAGTTAAATTTTTCATAGTTCCAGTCTCGGATCGCTTATAGAAATGGTTTTTCTCATACGCTTGAATAAATAGCGGGCAGTGCTTGGAGAAAATACTTGTTTTAATAAAAACTTGATTAATAATTTTTGAGTTGTTTGATCGAGTAAAGTTTTAGGCTGTAGGCGAATTACCGACCATAAATGTTGCCGAGCTTTTCTTACTTCAATGCTATCGGTGCTATGTTCCAAATACTGACCAGCACAATACTTGTGAAAACTAGTCAAGGTATAGCTTTTTAGATATTGCAATTCTGGTGGAGCGGCTTGGTAAGCCTTTTCCATTGCAATTAGGGCTGCTTCCTCCATCACCTCAACTTTCGATGACATTGCTTTAGGAGTTCGACGATAGAGGATTTGGTACTTGGGTACAACCACAAAATGCCAACGAGTCGCTAGCCGCAGCCAATAGTCCCAGTCCTCACAGGATTTAAGTGCAGGATCGAATTCTCCTGCTGAAGCGATCGCTTGTTTGCAAATCAACGTATTAGAGCCACTATGAATAAAATCGCTAACTAACAACTTTTGATAAACATTTCCTTCAAACGAATATTGGGGAGATGGGAGAAAAGATATAGCTTCTCTTTGTTCATTCACATCCATAAAACAAGTCCAGCTGTAAGCAACACCAGCTTCTGGATGCTGCTTTAGGGCTGCCAGTTGTAGTTCCAACTTATCCTTTGTCCATAAGTCATCTGCATCAATAAATGCAATAAACTCTCCAGTAGCATGAGAGATACCGCGATTTCGAGCTACTGGGAGTCCCCCATTTTCATAAGAGAAAATTTTCAAGCGATCGTCTTTGATACTCTTAACGAGTTCTACAGTTCTATCTTTCGAGCCGTCATTAATAACAATTAATTCAAAATCTTGAAATGTCTGTTTTTGGACGGACTCAATTGTTTCTAAGATAGTGAGTTCAGCATTATAAGCTGGGATAATAACAGAGAGCTGTGGCATATTTCTATCTAAATCTAGTGAATTTCTGAGCCTATATAGCATCATCTTCCAAGAGCTACCATGCGCCGACGTAGAGCGTAAGCCACTGTTAGAAACCGACTATACCCATCTGGTCCTAACCATCGCATTACTGCGATCGCTAAACTCAAACGAATGTGTTCCTTAGAAAAGCGTATTTGAGGGTAGCAAGCAAGACCTTCTTGTAGAAAATGTGTTGCTTGCTTGTAATCCTTATTTAGACTTTGTAAACACTTCCAAGCTAGACATAAATTGGCAACACCGTAGCTTCGTTTTTTGAGATACAGTAATTCTGATGGGGCTGAATAAAACGCTTTTTCTATAACCACATGGAAGCTTTCTTCCATTGCTTTCCAGTTTCTAGATCCACTTGTTGAAATTTGTCGATAGTAAACTAAGGGTTCTTTCAACACTTTGAAGGGATAGCGAGAGGCAATACGAAGCCACATATCCCAATCTTCCGTAGTGGCAGAGGGTAAATTACTATCAAAAATGCCTGAAGTGTCGAAGCAAGAGCGGCGAACCAGAGGAACACTACCACACTCAACAATATTGTGCTGAGTGAGTTGATTCCAAACATTACCTTCCGTATTATTTTTGAAGATTCTGCCTGTGGGTTTACCTTGTTCATCAACTAAAGCTACCCCATGTATATACCAAGCCAACTTCTGGATTTTCTTCAAGTACAGCTACTTGCTTTTCTAGCTTGCTTGGTTCCCACAAGTCATCAGCATCTAAAAATGCTATATACTCTCCTGTTGCCTGATTAATACCAGTATTTCTAGCTCCAGCCAAACCTTTATTTTGTTGACAGATAAGTTTGACTCTTGGATCTTCTATTTGGGAAACCCATTTTTCTGTTTCATCAAAACTACCATCATTAACAACGATCGCTTCAAAATCATCAAAAGTTTGACTCAGAAGACTTCCTAGTGTTGCGGGAAGATACTTCATAGCGTTGTATGCTGGAATAATAACAGAAACTTTTGGCATATCTGAAAGCTTCTTAAATTGATAGTACATGCGGTTTAAGTTATTCACCGATCAAAGTGGTTCTAATAGAGTATAAAAACTCTAATTTATAATTCTTGAATTCCTACAAATCCCTACTCCACCTTTACAATCCTTAACTTGTCGATACGAGTCCTTCTATCCTTACTTTCTGCTGCGAAAAGCTATTAGATTTTTTCAAGTTAAGAAAATTTTGTAGTGATAAGGTTAGTGATACATATAAGAGCCAATATATGTCCTCTCTCATCAGGGAAGGCTCAGATAGATTAAACTGTAGCAAAAAGAGTAAGTAAGCTAGTGGCATTATGCCCTCTGATGAGTTGTTAAGACGTAAATACTCGATTGCGTGAAAACTAACTTTCACATAGCTAACTACGAATAAGAATAATCCTAATAGACCTATATCGAGACTTAGATCCAAAAAACCATTATGAGCATGTGGAAGCTTCAAAAAAATATTTATACTTGGACTCCAAACTTCTATATTTCCATCTATTACACTCAGCCAAAATACATGATATCCATAACCTAGCCACGGGCGTTCCCAAATCTTATTTAGCACAGAAGCCCAGATGTTTGTGCGACCAGTTAAGCTAATATCTCGCCCTAAAATACCTAAAATAGTTTCGGCATTATCTACCAACCAAGCTGCCATACTTCCACCTACCAATATCGCAACAATAAAAAATGGTATAGCCAAGCTGTAGTTCCACCGTAATGCTTTGTATAGAGGTAGAAGAGCCACAAAGGTGAGCAATAAAATTAGAGCAGTTTTTGATGTCGAAAGTATAATAAGAGCAACTGATAGGCTAAAACCAACCCAGACAATCCAACGTTTATAACTAATATCAACTAAGCGAAAGACTATTGCACTCATCACCATAATGATGCCAAAAATATTTTTATGTGCATATAGCCCTCGCCAGGCTCCTACATGACGCACGTCTTCCTCAAGTGCCATGCTGCCTGTAACACCGTAATGCGGCAATACCAAAGCAACTACTATGCTAAGTATTACTGCTACACCAAAAGTCCACGTTAATAATCGCATCTGTTCTTTCAAGCCATAACAAGCAGCAAAATAAATACCGAATAAAGTTACCCGCATAAAAGGTATGACACCAGTACCAGGCCCATGATCGTGAGATAGAGTTACCATAAATGGCATTACAGACCATATAGCTGAAGCCAGAGCCAATCCTACTAAAATCCATAGAGGCTTTTCTTGAATCACAAAAGAAAGTATTTTCTTCCACCGCACAACTATTAAGAAAATAGTCACTAACTGAATGCTATAGGCAGTAACCTGAACAATCAGATAGAAAGGATTTGTAGGTGCTATAAAGTAGGACACCGCTCCTGAAAAAAACAGGAGTGAGAAGACCACAAATATTTTTTCAACTAACCTTTGCCCAAACATTATTTCAACCTTCCAAACTATTCTAACTTTGAAATCTATGAAATCCTATCCTATAGGGATATATCTATCCCTTCGCTCATTTTTGGCTTAACTAAATATGTCTTTAATTTACATCGTAGTCTTTTGACAGGTTTGAGAATTTTGCTCTGAACATCTATTTGAATAGTAGAAGTAGCTGTTAGGTTCGTTCTTTTGAACTACACCATTAATTACTAGACCTAAAATATTCAAACCTGAACGATGCAAAGCTTCTTTCACAATATGAGCACTATCAGTATCAACTACTCCAGGTCGAGTTACTAATATAACGCCATCTGCCATTTCCCCTAAAATCAGGGCATCAGCAGCAAGCACAACAGGAGGAGTATCAATAATTACAAAATTATAATTATTAGAGAAGTCGCTAATTAAAGAAGCCATTCGGTCAGAGTCAAGAAGCGCTAATGGGTTAGGAGGTATAACGCCAGAACACAAGACATCTAGGTTTGACATGACTTCTTTTACAGCTACTCTAGGGTTATCCCGACTAACAATAGCATTGCTCAAACCAACTTCATTGATTAAATTCCAAGCAGTATGTTGAGATGGATGGCGCATATCTGCATCCACTAGTAAAACTTGCTTTCCTAGTTGAGCAATTGCCGCTGCTAAATTGGCAGCAACTGTAGACTTACCTTCGCTAGGAACAGTGCTAGTTATCACAATAACTTTTAATGCTTTGTCTGAACAGAGAAACTTCAAATTAGCTTGTATCATGCAGTAAAGTTCATAAATGAACGAGCGAGAATTATCTCTAACATGCACATTCAAAGCAGTCTGTTCTATCTCTTTATGCCGAGAGCTATGTTTCTCGAAACTTCCGTAATAGGGAATCACCCCTAACAATGTATAGTCAAATATTTTTCGTGCTTCTTCAATATTTTTGATGGACTTATCTGTCAGCTCTAAGACAAAAATAGTAGCAGTAGCAAGTAGAGTACCAACTAGTCCCCCTAACCCTAAAATTATAATTTTTATAGTAAAATCTGAGGCATGTCGAGGAATTGAGGCAGATTCTATAATGCGAGCATTCCCTATATTTTGGTTTTCTGCAACCCGCACCTCTTGCAATCTTTGAAGAAGAAGCTGATAAGTAGATTGAGCTGCATCCAGCTTTCTCTGTAGTTCTCGCTGATCTTTTTCTAATTTAGGGATATTAGATACCCGTCGCTGAGAACGGACTTTAGCATTCTCTAGTGAAGTTAAGCGGCTAGATAAACTCAAATTTTTCGCTTGTGTTTTAACAAGTTCTTCAAGTAGTTTTTGGTGCGTCTCCCCAAATTGGAAATTTCCTTTGGGTATTGGCTGCTGCATAACAACTGCTTTCACTCGGTCTTCTAACAAACTCTTTAACGCTGTTTCTTGCTTTTTGAGGTTATTTATACTAGGATGATCGTTACTCAAACGGGTTTGTTGAACCGCTAACTCACTTTGTACCTGCTGAATTTTTTTCAGAATATCCTGTACTCCAGCAGATTGGCTAAGAGTGCTTCTAGCTAAGGCATCTTGCACGCTCATACCTATTTGGCTTTGGATTTGGTTCTGAAGTATTTGATAATAGTTATTAACTTCGGCAAGTTCTGCCTGAGTTTGAGTAATCGCTTTTTCTAAGTCTTCAATAACTTTTACAGTTGAAGTTGCTTCCTGATTAAGATCTACAACTTGATTAAGTTCTTTAAATTTGCGTAAAGCCATCTCTGCTCGAACGACATCTGCCTCAGAAGTGGGTAACTGAGAGGAAATAAACTTACGAGCTGCAACTGCCTGTAAGCGATTGGCGCTAATATTATTTTTTATGTATATACTCATAAGTTGATTTACTACAGATGCTGACTCTTGTGGATCTTTGCTTGTATAAGAAATCTGCATTACGTCTGCACCAGCAATATTTTTCACTTGAAATTGCTTTTTTAAATTCGTCTCTAATCTGGCGTTATCTTGTTCGTCTTTTAAATTTAATGCACTGATAGTTTCTCGTATAAGAGGTTCGGAAAGAAGAATTTCTGCTTCAGTGCTTAAAGGATTACCTTCAAAAGTTAGAGGAACAAGAGGAGAAACATTTTCGTCTTTTGTTTTAATTCCTATTAGAAAAGGTGTTGTATCTACTCTGAACAAGAGCTTTCCATATGCTGTATAAGAAGGAGATTTCATCAAAACTCCTATGCCTGTAATGATGAAAACTACTCCAAAAATGCCTAGAGCAGGCTTCCAGTGACGTTTAATCGTTAACCAGCCTTTCTGAAAATCTATTTCTTCAGGTTCTCTAGAATCTATAGTTGTGGTGTGCTTTGGATACTTCATAAGTAGTAAATAGAAGAAAACAGAATTGACGGTTTTTTGTTCGCTACCATGTCCGATCTCAAGTCAATGCTTGAAATCCTAATTCCTTTTGATTGCAAATTCTTTTCGTTTGCTGACTATCGAATTTTTCGATGAGCTAGAGAGAGCTTCGTAAAGCTTGATGTTCTCAGCAGCAATCCGATCCCAGTTGTAGTTGAGCTTTACATACTCTTGTGCCTTATCAGCCATAACTCTCATCTTCTGAGGATGAGCGATTGCCCAGCCGAGTCGTTGAATACAAGAATTTAAGTTTCCAGCTTGAAAAAGTACACCGCGTGTCTCACCCACAAGCTGCTGATGAGGTGGAATGTTACTTGCTACTACTGGAACGCCTTCTCGCATTGCCTCCAACATTGCTAATGGCAATCCCTCTACATCTGAAGGAAGTACAAATAATCCTGCTCCTCGAACAATTTCTGCTAATCGAGTTCCCCAAAGTTCGCCTGCAAACACCACATTTGGATCGCTGGCGATCGCATTTAACAACTTTGAAACATACAGCCTGGTATCGCTAACGCCACCAGCAAAAACAAGTTTCCATCCAGCTGGTTTAAGAGCTTGGAAGGCTTCAATCAGTAAGTCAGGACGTTTTTCAGGTACGAGTCTGCCCAGAAACAATAGGTAGCGCCCTTGCTCTAGTCCCAGTGTAGTGCCGTGGGAAAAATTAGCATCTGACTTGGGATAACTTGCAGGAGCATTAGGAATATAAACTGTCTCACGATCGTAAGTACGTAAGAAGTAAGAACGCAATTCTTCTGAAACCACAATTATTCCATGCGCACAGCGGGCTGCGGTACTCTCTCCCAACTTAATCAGGCGACTGGAAAGATTCCCCCACTTGGCACGCTGCCAATCCAACCCTTGACACGTAACAACAACCTTCGCTGAGGAAGCAATTCTAGGTAAACAGCTAAACAAAGCTGGACCTAAGGCGTGAAAATGAATCACATCGTAATTAGCAGCAATAGCACCAATTGCTCCAAGTGCCGAACTACTAAAGGCATCCATTCCTCTCAAACCCATACAAGGCAGAGAAATCACCCGTACACTTTTAAAATCATATTCGTTGCGCCAAGATAAGTCAGTGTAAGACGATCGGGCAAATAAGTCTACAGAGTGACCTTGTGCAACCATACGAGGATAAACCTCTGCACAGTAGTGTTCTATCCCTCCTTGTTTTGGGGGTAAGCCTTTCGCACCAATTACAGCTATTTTCATAGACATCCTTTTCCTTAAATCGATGAAGAGCGAGACTAAGTTTGCTCAAGATAAAGCAGAAGATAAAATTTGCTTTTCTTCCCAGCGGTGCAACATATTGCTGTAGACTTCGCGAATGACGCTGCGAGCACTATATGGTTGAGCAACACGTACGCATGACTCAATTGGATAGTTTTCTGGGTGCAATAGTACTTGACGCAAGGAATTGGCGATCGCCGATGGAGTACGTTCTCGACAAATAACTCCACAATTAGCAGGAAGTAGTTTCGGAGTTTCGCCGCATTCAGTTGATACCACTGGTGTTCCACAAGCAAGCGCTTCAAGAACAACCAAAGGTAAACCTTCATAAGTACTAGTCAAAACAAAAGCACTAGCCACACGATGTAACTCAGCCAGTTCGGTTTGAACGATCGATCCAAGCATTGTGATGCTCTTAGATAATCCCAGTTGCTCAATCTCGTTACGTACTTGGTCTGCCAACTCTCCATCACCAGCAATTAGTAGATGCACCTTTGTGTCAGCTAGAGCTGAGATAGCTCGGACTAAGAGAATAGGATCTTTCTGAGGATGCAAGCGACCTGCAAACAAAAGAAATTGTGTATCCTCTAAAAGCTTTAACTTTCGAGTCAAAGCAACCTTTTTCTCTTGTTTTTCTGCTAAAGAAAGCGGGTAGAAAATTTCGCTATCAACTGTATTTTTAATATAATTAACTCGTTCAGCAATTATTGGATAGTGCTGCTGATAAAATTTAACAGATTCAGAGTGACAGGAGAGAATTTGGTTAAATTGCTTGACTAATAAACGTTCAAACAGAAAATATGCTTGCGGAAATCGTCTCCAAAGGATTGCATTCGCATCTTCTTGAGACTGCATCTGCTTCTGAATATCATTATGAATGAACAAAGTTTTATCTCCTATCCAGTGCAAGGCTGCTAAGCTTGGTTCTAGACGATGAAAGTGCATAAAGTCAGAAGCGAAACAGCGACCTAGAAGTGCTGACGTGTATTTTAAGGTTGTAGGAACTAGACTTCTGAAGTTATCATTCTGCAAGGTGAAAAGAGGCATAAACCAGAGTTCTCTACCAGCGAGATTGGCTTCTTGCCACTTGCCATTAGGTTGGGTTGGATCGTTACTAGTTCCAACGAGCCTAATCTTAAAGTCATCTGGGGCATACTTGATAAAATTACTGACCACTGTTTGAATACCACCAATAGTGGAGTGCCAAGGATTAAACTGATAAAAAATAGTTAAAACAGGTTTGCGCATGAATATAAAGTATCAAGTTTGCTAGGTACTCCGATGGAGAACTTGTTATAGGTGCTAAACCATCTATATATTAAGTATGCAAACAGCCTATTCGCGATCGCGTCTCAGAAAGTGAATGACTTTATGTACAACTTGTATGAGTTGTTTGTTTTTTGTTTGAGTTAAGTGATTCTCAAATATCGATCGGTTTCAGAGAAGATTTTGCTTAATTTTTGTATCGAGTGTAACAAAAAACTGCATTACTGCTGTAGCATTTCAAGAAAAACCTTCAGTAGACAGAGAAATACAAATGAGTTCTATATCAAAGGCTTGAGCTTTTTTCTCGAAATTTTTCAGCACTCGCTCTTGATATCGTCAACATTCTCCCTGTTGAAGTGTACAAGGGGAATTAGGTATTGGCTCAACACAATAGGTAGCACTACCGACAGGTAGAACCTAAAAAATGCACAATACACTGTTGTTACCCCTGCCGCTATTGCTTTCAGCAGTTGAGCTATTCTATTCCTCGCCGCTTCTGTTCTTTCGGCTAATTTTGATTATCTGTAACGTGCCCTAAAGGCAACCTCTAACAATAGAATACAACTCAGTAACAAGTCCAGAAGATTACTCCCTATCGCAAAACTTTCAGCACTGCTGGCAAAAGTAATGTTTCCTCAATTTTTTCTCGTACGGTAAAACTGATTTCACGACTCTTTTTAAGGCACTTTACTACTAAGTACTTAGCAACATAGTATTGCTGAAGTAATGCCTTCTGATATTCGCTAAACTGCCACTGGTAACCGATATTACGCTCCCAGAGGAGCTGAGACCTCATCTCCTCAACCCAAGTTTGACCATTGGTACTCCACCATTCCTTGAGCTTTTCTTGGCTTTGTTGAGGGGTGGGTAGTTGTTCTCTAAGGTCTTGGAGTAAATTTTGCAATTTAGAGTGACAATCGAGGTCTATCTTATAGGGAAAAGCAGAGATTATAGCAAGGATTTGTTCCTCAGACGGGCGATCGCAGATAGTAAGTCCTATGGATAGCAGGCGTTTCAAAGCTAGATCCAAATATAGATCGTAAGTCAGTTTACTCGTAAGTCTTGGATCGATCTCAATGGAGAGAGACAAGTCGTAAACTGGTTCTGATTCGCCGTGAAGCTCCAACGATAGATAAAAAGCACGAACTGCGGCAGGTTCGTAAGGTACTTCGACTGAAAGAGATTTCTGCTGAAGCCAGATCAGAAACTGCTGCAATTTCTCATCAGCATCTACCAGTTCATCGCTACGCTGTTGCATTAACTGAATTAGAGGATCGGCATCTTCTATCATTTCCATAACGAATAGAAACACTTCATGCCAGCGAGGATCGCTCATGTGGACGGTCAACTGCCTCAGATTTCTATTTAAAGCTTCTGGCTCAAGATTAGCAACAATATTTCTAGCCGTGAAATATTCTTGAAAAGTGGGATATGAGAATGAGTAGATTCCTTGAGCTTTTTCTACTATGACTCCATGTTCTACCAAGAGCGACCTTAGCACTGTTTCACTAATGAAGTAAAGTTCTTCTGAATCAGATGGAGTATTGGGTAAAGCGCGAAGATAGTCTTTGATATAGTGCAAGAGATTACTCTGTGTAAAAAAGTAGTTGTCTTGCTCAAAGGTAATAGTAGCAATCTGACTGAGTAATTTTATCTTATGAGGTAAAGATAACTGGTAGAGGCTTTTATCTGGTTTGATTCCTCTCACGCGATCCCACCGAACTAACAAAATATCTAATGCTTGTTTGTATAACTCAGCGTGTTGAGCAGAAAAGCTTAAATTAGTTTGAAATAGAGAACAAGCTAGGTGCAGAAAAAGAGGTGTTCTAGCAAGGCTATAAATTGACTGATTTTCAGGCAACTTTAGTTCTTTTAGAAACCGATCTGCTTGCACTAACCCTTGTTCTCTGGGGGTATTACTGACGTTTACAAACCACTGCTGAGCGAATGCTTCGACTTGAGAGAAGTTTAAATCAGCTATCTCAACATCAGTAAATTTCTCAAGCCAGTACCACGGTGTGGAAGTGCGACAGGAAACTATAAACTGATTTTTGTCATAATCTTTTGACAAAACACTAATCTGTTGCTGAACCTCTGCTCTATACTCTTCTTCTACTTCATCTAAGCCATCTAGTAGAAACAATGCTTGACCGTGATGAAGTAAAGTTTCAATCTGCGGCTCAGAAAACCCGATTCTACACAACTCTTGACTAATATAGCTAAATAAACTAAAGATTTGAGTCTTACAGGCATCCTCGGCAAAGCTTCTCAGTTGGATAAAGATTGGTAGCCGATCTGGAAACAATTCACCCCGATTGCATTGAATAGCAATGTACTGCAAAAGTGTGGTTTTGCCAGAGCCTGGTTTACCTAGAATCGTCAGCTTAGAATAAGTTTCAATTACCTGTGCTGCTGAGACGTGTTTTTGACGAACTTCATTACAAATCTGGCAGCTCGAATCTTCGACGCTAGAGCAATTTAAATGAGATTTGTCTAACCGTCTGTTACTTGTAACGTTCTCGAATACATCAACTTTAATATAAATATCTTCCAACTCTATTGGTCGGGCTGTATCTAATAAACGTATAGCGCCATACTCTGCTTGAATTTTATCGTGACAATGCGATCGCGCTGCTCGTACTAAGGTATCGAGATTCGCTCTCTCATCTTTCTCATCCTCTTTATTTGCCGATATGGTATCAGTCGGTAAAGCTGAGATCTCTTGCCAATCTAAACCTAGACGAAAGCAAATTTCTAGAAATGTCTGTCGCTCAATCGGTTTGCCTGCGAAAAACTTCCATATTGGTTGGCGTGTTTCAATTCCAACTTCACATGCTAGATCTTCTTGCGTCCATTGCGTATGTCTAAAAGCCCTTTTCGCTTTTTCAATACCTGTAGTAGATGCTTGTAGGGATCGTCGTGCCATATGTCAATAAATATGAGGAATAAAAATTAAGTTGAATTGAATAGTTATGAAAAATCTGCAAAAATCAATTTGACTAGTTGGCGAAATACCTAGCCATGTAGACAGATTTAAAACGAGCGCAAATTTAGTTAGATTATAAAAAGCATTTCAGACAAAGTATTTAGTTGTCTAAAAACTATCCAGTAGCTAAATTAAATAGCCAATACATCAACTATAGTATAGAAAGTTTTTATTGTTTGTTTTTGATTTTTTTAATTGATGTCTTTATTTTATAACATATTATATTGTTTTTTGTCGGCGTTAGACAACAGAAATCATTACGGTAATCAAGTTTCAGCGATACTTGTGATGAAATTCTAACTTATGAATATATTAAACTAGCAATTTTCTTTTTGTTTTGGTAGTACATATCTTCTGTTTTTTAGAATACCCCCCCACAGGATATTGTCCAACCGAATGATAAATAGCGTAACAAAATTTTAAATTATCTACAACGATATGTAATATTATTACCATTAGCTAGTAAAAAATTGGTATTAAGATACCAAGCCGTATAAAAATACTAAGCACTAATACTTTCTTACTTAAGATACTTGAACGTCTTTTAATTCTTACTAGCTAGAGTAGAGATTAGTTAAGGTAGTAAGTGTAGCTACGTCGAGAGTATGCTATAAAACTCAAAGACGCTCGCCACTTGTCAGAATCAGCACAAGAAGCACTGCTGTATCGAGTCGTGAATGCAGATCGATTATGGTATGAGTAAATCCGTTGCAGCTCGCGTGTTTCAGGTGTCGCGCACAGCAGTGCATCATTGAACGCTCGGCTGTAGCAAATTGTAATGCATCATTGCTGAAAGGGTCGTGCCTCAAGCAAGTATCGAATGTCCTGCTGTTGCTGTCGCACTTAACGAGCCGCTTCGTTTTAGTCAATGATGCGATCGATTGCTTCAAATTCCTGAACCTGACGCAGCATGACTTCAGCTCCAGGAATTTTGCTTGCTCCTTCAGCAACCGCTTGCGCTAGTTTCCAGGTATGACCCAACATCGAGTAGTAAACAACTAGAATTTTCAGAATTTCTCTTAAGTTAGTTTTGATACGTTGCTGTCAGACTTAATGACTACCTTTGAAGGATGACTACCTTTGAAGGTGGTAATTAAACAAGTAAAACTTAGCGAGTGACTTCTGACTCCCGTGCTGGATCTGATAATTGTTGTTGAGAACGTTTAGACTTGCGACCTTTATGAAACCAGCGATCGCCAATTGACTCAAATGTAATATATAAAATTGGTACGACAAACAAGCTCAAAACCGTAGCCACCAGCATTCCGCCAAATACAGCCGTTCCCAAAGATTGACGACTACCCGCTCCCGCTCCGGTAGCTATAACTAAGGGGAAAATTCCCACCAAAGTAGAAATTGCCGTCATCAAAATCGGTCGCAAGCGTTCTTGCGCTGCTTCTAAAGCTGCTTGCGTAATTGACAATCCGCGATCGCGCAATTGATTGGCAAATTCTACAATTAAAATTGAATTTTTACTTGCCAACCCAATTAACATTACCAATCCAACCTGACCGTAAACATCATTGGGAAAACCGCGTAAAGTGAGAGCCAATAATGCACCCAGAACAGCTAGCGGTACAGCTAAGAGAATAATTAGCGGATCGAGATAATTTTCATACTGAGCCGCCAAGACTAGAAAGACAAAAACAATTCCCAAGCCAAAAACGATCGGTGCTTGTCCGCCAGACTCTAATTCCTCCGCTGTAATTCCCGACCATTCATAACCAATATTAGGTGGTAGCACCTCAGTGGCAATTTGCTCCATCTTGTCAATTGCTTCGCCAGAACTGAAGCCTTCAGCCGCCGAACCAGTAATTTCAATCGAGCGAAATAAATTGTAACGATTAATTGTTTGCGCTCCGGTTGTCGGAGTAATCTTCACTAAATTAGCCAAGGAAATCATCCTTCCCTGTGCCGATCGCACGTAGAGCTGGCGAATATCATCGGGGTTATTCCGAAACTGTCCATCTGCTTGTACGTAAACGCGATAGCTGCGCTGTTCTAAATTAAAATCATTCACGTACTGCGAACCTAAAAAAGTTTGCAACGTGTTATAAATATCGTCAATAGAAACCTGTAGTGCTTTAGCTTGGTTGCGGTTGACTTCTACTATTACCTGTGGTGTATTAGCAGTAAAAGTTGTAAATACTCTTTGCACTCCCTCTGTTTGACTGGCTCTACCGATTAATTGATTAGCTGTTTGTAATAAGGTATCTAAACCAACATTGCCTCTGTCTTGTAATTGAAATTGAAAGCCACCAATGCTACCCAAACCAGGAATTGCTGGTGGATTTGTGGGAATAATTCTTGCTTGCGGAATTGCTGCTAATTGTCCGCCTAACTTCTGCGTAATCGCTTGGACTGACTGCCCCGTACCTTGACGTTCATCCCAAGGTTTGAGCGAGGTAAAAATAATTCCATTATTAGCAGTATTGCCGCTAAAACTAAAACCACCGACAGTAAAAGTCGATTGCACTTCGGGAATTTTGAGAATTTGCGTCTCGACTCGCCGCATTACATCATCTGTATAGTTTAAAGAAACTCCAGGTGGACCCTGCACCAATGTAATAAAATATCCTTGGTCTTCTTCTGGTAAAAAAGCAGTAGGCACAGTTACGAACAACCAAGCTGTAAAGGCGATCGCAGCAGCAAATAGCGCCAAAACGATGTATTTGATTCTGACTAGGCGATGGAGAATTTTTTGATAACCGCGGCGCAACCAGTCAAGAAAACGATTGATTTGGTGGAAAATTCGACCTAACCAGCCGCCTGTAGTTTGTTCTCGTCTCAGTAAAATACCTGCTAAAGAAGGCGTAATCGTAATCGCAAGAAAGGTAGAGATGGCGATCGAAAAGGCGATAGTCAGCGCGAATTGACGGTACAATGCCCCTGTAGTGCCTGGGAAGAAAGCTACGGGAATAAACACCGCCATCAACACTAAAGACGTGGCAATGACTGCACCTAGTAGTTCGTGCATCGCTACCGATGCAGCTTGACGCGGCTCCATGTTTTCTTGTTGCAACAAGCGGGAAATATCTTCGACTACGACGATCGCATCGTCTACTACCATCCCTGTGGCTAAAGTTAAGCCAAACAGCGTCAAGCTATTAATCGAAAATCCGAAGACTTTAATAAAAGCAAACGTACCGATCAAAGCGACAGGAATTGTAATCGCAGGAATGACGGCAATTCGCCAGTTTTGCAGAAACAAGAAGATTACAGTAATAACTAGAGCGATCGCAATTAATAGCGTAATTACCACTTCAGAAAGCGATTCTTGCACGAATAAAGTCGTGTCAAAGGCAACATCATACCTCATGCCTGGAGGGAAACTTTGCGATAGTCTTTGAATTTCAGCTTTAACTGCACTAGCAACTTCCAAGGCATTACTACCAGGTAACTGATAGACACCTAAACCTACAGCATCTTGTCCCCTAAATCGCAAGAAGGAATCGTAGTTTTCTGCTCCTAATTCTGCCCGTCCGACATCTTTCAACCTCACCAACGTCCCATCTGCACCAGTTTTGAGGACGATGTTTTCAAATTCAGAGACATCTTGCAGGCGGCTCTGCGCTCGCACGTCGATTTGATATTGTTGATTATTAGGGAGCGGCTGTTGACCTAAGCGCCCCGCACCAACTTGAATATTTTGTTCGTTGAGCGCCGCAACTACATCTTGTGCTGTAAGATTGCGACTGGCGAGTAAGTTAGGGTCTAACCATACGCGCATCGCATATCTGCGTTCGCCAAAAATTGTAATATCGCCAACGCCCTCGATTCTTTTCAGGGCATCTACGAGGTAAATATCGGCATAATTACTTAAAAAGATCGGGTCGTATTTGTTCTGTTCGGAAAACAGCCCAAGTGCCAACAACAGAGTGCTAGACCGCTTTGTTACCGTCACTCCCGTGCGTTGTACTGCTTCTGGTAACTGTGCCTGGGCGACGGATACGCGATTTTGTACGTCAACGGCTGCCAAATCTTGGTCGCGAGTCGGCTCGAACGTGACTGAAATCGAGCTGCTACCATCGTTATTACTGCTAGAACTAATGTACCTCTGACCGCGAACGCCATTAATTTCCCGCTCTAATACAGTTGTGACAGTATTTTCGACAATTTCTGCACTAGCTCCAGTGTAGTTTGCCGTGACATTGACTTGAGGCGGACTGATTTCGGGATACTGAGCAGCAGGTAGTGTGGGAATGCTAATCGCTCCTGCTAACAGAATGATAATGGTACAAACGCTAGCAAAGACAGGTCGCTTGATGAAGAAATCTACGAACATGATGAGGGGTAATTGGTAATTGGTAATTGGTAGTTGGTAGAAAACTGCTCGCTCAGCTCTCTTCCCCTGCTCCCTGCTCCCTACTCCCTGCTCCCTGCTCTGGCACGGGGGCGATCGCAGCGCCATCTCTGAGGTTGAGCAGCCCAGAGGTAACGATCCTGTCTCCTGGTTGCAATCCCGATCGCACTTGGTAGCGATCGTCTTGAATGTCTCCTAACTTCACTGGTTGCTGTCGAGCCGTTAGTTGAGTTTGCCCTTCTGGGGATTTTGTTTGTTGCACTACATAGACAAATGTTTGCCCTGCAACCCGCGATACTGCTGTCGTGGGAATCAAAATTCCTTGCCGTTGGTTCCAAATCACTCTGGCGCGGACAAAACTATCGGCTCGGAGTTGGGTAGGGGAATTGGCAAATAATGCTTTAATTAAGATCGATTGCGTATCGTTTGTCACTTGGGGCGAGATAAAAAATACCTTGCTCGTACCGATTTGCTCTCCTTGTTCGTTTAATAATTCTACTGGTGTACCGATTTCTACTTGTGCCACCCGTTCGCGTGGGATAGAGACGTTCACTTCTAAAGGTTGATTTTGAGTCACGGTGGTTAGTTGAGTCGAAGGTGTGACGAGATCGCCAACTTTGACGGGAATCGCGCCTACCGTACCTGCAAAGGGAGCGTTGACTTGGAAGTATTGCAGTTGCACTCGTGCTTGGTTAGTATTTGCCTCTGCTTGCTGTACGGCTTGTTGAGCTTGAGCGACTGCCGATGTCTGCGCTTCGATTTGCTTGTCGATCGCATTCAAATTAGCACGAGCTGTTTGCAGTTGATTGTAATATTGGTCTCTTGTCTCTCGCGATACTGCTCCTTGACCAGCTAGAGCAGAATATCGTTTGTACTGCTCTTGGCTCAGTCTTAGATCGGATAGAGTAGCTTGCCTTTCTGCTCTGAGCGATCGCAATGTAGCTTGCGCCGTTGCAACTTGAGCGCGAGCCGCTGCTGCTGCCGCAACTGCACCCGATACAGAGGCTTGTTGCTCGTCAGGATCGATTTGCACCAGCGGTTGCCCAGCTTTAACTTGAGTACCTGGTTGGACGTAAATTTGCGCGACTCGTCCCTGAACTTGTGGCAAAAGAGTCACCGACTGCCGCGACTCCAAATTCGCAATAAATTCCGAGCTTTCAATTATAGTGCCAGATGTGACTGTTGCCGTGTTGACGGGAACAGCACGCGGCTGGCTTTGTCCTGGTGGTGACTGACCTTGCTCTTGACGCTGCCACCACTGCCAACCCAAAAAGCCCCCACCCAGAAGGATAGCGATCGCGCCTATAATTGATAACCACTGGCGCTTCTGTCTAGAGGAAGATTTTGTCCGTACTCGCTCGGGAGGGGAATTGTCTTGTACCTCACCAGTTTTTTCGACTGATACTACATTTCCAGCGCGAGAGCCTGCATCATCCTCTTGCTTTATCGTTTGATTTTCTGGTTCCGTGCGTTTAGAATCCGAATAGCTCATTTATCTGATACTTTTTTTAAGAATTTTTTCTTTAGAGTGCGTAGTAATTTATGCCAAGTAACTCACCAGCCAAATGTCCCCTTCGAGCCTACATAGAAATAGTGGAAAACTGGTGCAGCCAAACGGTAGATATCGTCTGATTTATTGAGTCAAACTATCTGAAGGTAGAGATTGTATTAAGCTTAGAGTTAAAGGCATTTGACTAATAGACCGAGCATAATCAGCACTCAGATAGGGACGGTATTGCTGCGAACCTGCTACATAAGTCTCAAAAAAAGCCACGCTCCAATTTCTACTGCTGCGGTAGGAAAGCGTAATTCATCAATGCTTAAAACCTCACCAATCTCGGTAATATTGTCTTGGAAGTTGGATAGGGTAGAACCTGCTATTGTGGCAAGTCCTAGTGTAGGATTTCCTCTACCCAAAGTATTGATAAAGGAACCGCTTAACAGCGCGACGCTCTCTGCTTCGCTGCGATTCAGTTCGCTAGTCAGTTCTAGCTTATCCGCCAATTCACTTGCAGAACCCTCTACCACTGCTTCCACGCGCACGGTGCGGAAAGTGCCGAAGCTTGATGAGAGGATTAGAAGGGATAGGAAGCGATCGCCTCTGCTCACAGATTTTCGTAAGTAAGTTCTTTGTTTGCCCAGTGAGTTTCTGCCAGAAATTCACTAAATGTAGTCAGGAGTCTGGGAAATTCCGCTTCTCTTAAGCGCCTAACATCGGCTTGATAGCCTTGCGTGCGATACCACTTAATCAGGGCAAATAGTTCCCATCGCCAAAGAAGTAGAAATATCCATGCAGGTATTTCTCTGTAGACAACTGGCATGGACTGTGCTTCAGAGAAGCTCTGCGCCATTTGTAAAGGAGTTAGCACGTCGCCTGCCAGCTCAATTTCTTGACCAATGTACTTTTGTGCATTTTTCATCACATAAGCAGCAATGCGTCCCATATCCCTAGTTGTAATTAGATGTAGCGGTCTGTCGGGCTGAAGCGAAAAGGAGAAGACCCCTTTGAGGATGGATGGTCGCGTGTACTTCTTCCAAAACTCTTCCATAAATAGACAAGCTCTGAGCATAGTTGTTGGCAAGCCAGCCTGTTTGAAAACTTGCTCCACCTGATACTTCTGCTCGATATGGCTGACTCCAGAATTTCTATCTGCTCCACCAGCGGAGTTATACACCAAATGCTGGATCTTGGCATTAACAGCCGCTCGTGCCAGTCGGTGCGCTCTCTCGATCTCTTGTGGATCGGGTTTAGCAGCATCGGCAGACAAACCGTGGCAGTAGACAGCCGAAATTCCCTTCAAAGCTGCTTGAAGCGATGCTTCATCATCCAAGTTAGCCTCAACTAGCTCAACGCCTGCATCACTTATCTTTGACAAATTGGGGCGGCTCAGGTCGATTTTTCTAGTGATGGCGTGTAAGTCAGTCGCTCCAGTATCGAGAAATCCCTTGACTGCGTTTTTGCCAGTGCCGCCAGTCACTCCTATTAGCAAAATCCTACCAATTTTTGATTCCATGTCATTAGGGAAAAGCGATCGGGGACATTAAAAATTTTTGCTTGTCATGCTATATATTATTGAGCCACAAAAACCCCCTTCTGGTGGTTTGGACTGCGAGAAAGACTGCTGGTATATGGGCGATGGTCGAGACAAGCGCGTTTCACCCTCGGCATCGCGATGAAGACGAAGAAGCTACGATGGGGACAGGCTGACATAGATCGGTTTTCTCTCTACGATTTTCCTACCCGCCGCAGTGCGAATAGAGACACAATAATAAATAGAAATAACTTTTTGAGGTAAGCTATGTTTCCTTTTTGGGGTAGTAGCTGCAAAGGAGCGCGAACCTATGTCTCGCAAAAGCTTTTTAGAACGTAGGCTTTGGTTTCTCAAGTGGATGCGAGACGATCTAGAGACAAAATTAGCAGGCATTAATGCGGCGATTGGTAAAGTAGAGCAGCAGTTAGGGGAAGATGAAGCACCCGTTTGAAGTTAAAGCTTGAGGCTATATCTATACGCTACAGCTAATTAGGTAAATCCGAGCGTAGTCCCAGTGAAGCAACTGGGACTTTTCGATTAGCGGTAGGGGTCAGAAGAATAGTGATAACTGCGCTAACGCACATCATACTGTTCTGGCGATTCTGCTAATAGGGGAACTGTGTTCAAGTGCATCCCCTATCTTTCTTTGTTTTCGGCTATTTAGTCTAAACTCCAGTTTTACCGACTGACTGTCTACAATTGCGGCAGTAGCTTGGGGAGATCTTTATTGCTTCAAAAGATCGCTTAGTAAAACTTGTTTGCCGTAAGGCACTTTCATTAGTAGCAATATAGTGCTTTATGCTTATCAGATTCATTCGTTAGATAGGACAGAGCTTTGAACCGCAGGCTAACCAATTGCTCGTAAAAAGGATTTAGCTTGCACAGAGGTGGAATGTGAAATAAAGTACGCCCAAAAAGCTTAATGTCTCGTTCAAAAGGGCAACTTGCTGGGATCGACTGGCATAATAATTTGGCAATCTTGCGATCGCGCACTTCTATCTTATCAAACCATTGGTCAACCAAATCCCGTAGATTGAGAAGTTTCACCATAACGATCGCTCCTTGTAATCCAGTTGAATCATGCTTGGTTTTTTGAGTCTATTCATATCAAGATGCATACTCTCGAAAAATTGGTCTGACTCCACTTTTTCGCGTTACGCTCCTTGAGTTATGAACACTAATCAATTATTGATTAGTATTCATAGTATGAAAGCTGTCTGTTTGCGATCGGGTTCAATCAGATGTATAACTTCGTGTATAACTTCTGCCAGCGGTAGGGGATAATTTAAGAGTAGAGATTACACAGCAGCGGACAGCAACAGAGGCGCGTTTTAAATCAGAGCGTCAGGAGGAAATGAGATCTAATGCTCGCATCACTAAAAGCACTTCTCACCTCAGCTGTAGACTATGCCGGACTGTTTCCCCCAGCAAAGCTTGACTTGCGACAAGCAATGGAAAATTACGTCCAAGACTCGGCATCACCCTACGCTTGGATGCTGAGTCGCTTTGTCATCCCAATTTCCCGTTTGTCGGAGTTCGCGGAATTATTGTCGGCGTTTTCTTTAAAGCATTGGTCGCTCAGTGTAATTCTTTCGGGACTGGAATCGGAAATCGAGCAGGTGCAATCCCTTCACATTGGCAACAAGGTAGCGATCGCAGCTCTTGAATTTTCTCCTCTTTCACCTCCAGAAATAGAAAGAGTGTCGTCCGCTCTTCCTACTGGAGTTGAAGCATTTTTTGAAATTCCCTTTAATAGCGACTTAAAGCCATATTTAAAGGTTCTGCGGCATACTGGTGCAGCAGCTAAAATTCGTACTGGCGGCGCAACCATCAATGCTTTTCCCAGCGTTACTCAATTGAGCCAATGCATCTTTTCATTTGCCGAAGCCCAAGTTCCTTTTAAAGCAACCGCAGGTTTGCACCACCCCTTACCAGCTCAATATCCCTTGACCAGCGAACCAGACAGTCCTGCCACATTAATGCATGGCTTCTTGAATGTGGCAACTTTAGCAGCACTCGCATACTGGCAAAAAGTCACGCCAACAGAAGCCTTAGAACTTCTCCAAGCATCCAGCAACACTTTCCAATTCAAACAAGATAGTATTTGCTGGCGCGATCGCTGTTTAGATATTTTAGAGATAGAAGCAGCTCGACAACATTTCTTCCGCTCATTCGGTTCCTGCTCCTTTCAAGAGCCAGTCAACGACCTCAAGCATGTTTTAAATTAGTAATTGGTAATTGGTAATTGGTAATTGTGTGGTGCGCGATTTAATTTTGAATTTTGAATTTTGAATTGCTCCCTTGTCCCCCGTGTCTCCCTTGTCTCCCTCATGATCTGTCCCATCAATCGCACCCACAATCCAAATTTACGCAGTTGGGTTGAATCGGCAAATCAAAAGGACACTGATTTTCCGATCCAAAACCTGCCGTTTGGCGTGTTTCGACCTCGGAACAGCAATAATTCTCGAATTGGGGTGGCGATTGGCGATCGAATTTTAGATTTAACTGCGTGTTGTCAAACTGGATTGCTGCAAGAACTTTCCCAGGAACTACAAGCTGCATGTACTGCACCTAGATTAAATCAATTGATGGCGATGGGAAGTAGAGCAGCCTCAGCATTGCGCGATCGCTTGAGTCAGCTCTTACGAGCCGATGCCCAAAATCCCCCCTTAGAAAGCAAAATTCTTTACTCGATGTCTGAGGCAGAACTTTTATTACCTGCGGATATAGGCGACTATACTGATTTCTACGCTTCGATCTTTCATGCCACTAATGTTGGTAAGTTGTTTCGTCCCGACAATCCACTCCTGCCTAACTACAAATACGTCCCGATCGCTTACCACGGTCGTGCTTCTTCCATCGTGCCTAGCGGAACTGCGATCGCGCGTCCTAAGGGTCAGAGGAGAAGTTCTGGGGAGTCAGTGCCAAGTTTCGGATTTTCTCAACATTTGGACTACGAACTGGAAGTTGGTTTCTTCATTGGTAATGGAAATCAGCTAGGTCACCCCATCTCAATTGATGATGCGGAGGAACACATATTTGGGCTTTGCTTGGTGAACGATTGGTCGGCAAGAGATATTCAAGCTTGGGAATATCAGCCCCTCGGTCCCTTCTTATCCAAAAGCTTCGCAACGACAATTTCTCCTTGGGTAGTAACCCTAGAAGCTCTAGCACCATTCCGTTGTGCATCTTTTCAACGTCCCCAGGAAGATCCGCTACCACTGCCTTATCTTTCCTCAGCACATGATACTAAACTAGGTGGCATTGACCTTACGGTAGAAGCACTAGTCTGCTCAGAGCAAATGCGTGTTATGGGAATGCAGCCGTTGCGCCTAAGTCGCGCTTCTTTCAAATCGATGTATTGGACTTTAGCTCAGATGCTCGCTCACCACTCAAGTAATGGTTGCAATCTCCGCTCTGGAGATTTGCTAGCCAGTGGCACAGTTTCTGGTGCTGAAGCAGGAACGCAAGGATGTTTACTCGAAATCACTCAGCGTGGCTCAAAGTTGATTCAACTGCCAACAGGCGAGGTAAGTTCCTACCTAAATGACGGAGATGAAATTGAGCTGCGCGGATACTGCGAGCAGGAAGGCTATGCCAGAGTTGGTTTTGGAGAGTGTCGAGGTAGAATTCTCTCAACTAGCTGACATTCCATTAATACTATGTCTATTTGCTGGAATGGCGACGTATCTTTGAGAGTAGTTAACAGTTGTCCATTCGAGAATTGATTGGGTTTTTACCTATGCGAGAATGCTAACAATCTCTCTACGCCTACATTTCATTGCTAGCTCCAAAGGGGTATCCCCATACTTGCTTCTAGTATTTAACTGTGCGCTCGCATCTACGAGTAGCTTGACCCCTTCAATATTATTTTGCACAACCGCATCGTGGAGAGCAGAATACCCGTTGTAAGGACCCTGAGCATTGAGATCGATCCCATATTCAATTAGAACTTTCATCACTGCTGGATACCCCAGATAAGAAGCGGCGTGAAGTGCAGTTCCTTTCATGCTAGAGTCAACCGCACGAATATTAGCACCAGAGTTAAGCAACAGCCTGACCATTTCAGAGTCACCATTGGCAGCACTAATTATGAGCAGGCTATTTCCATAACTGTCCGTTTGGTTAGCGTCCGCTCCGCTAGCAATCAATTTTTTTGCTAATTCGAGGTTATTGTCGTTCACGGCAGCAAGCAGACTGGTACTCGTAACTAAATTAGTTTTCATCAGTTTATCCTCATGTTTGCAGAATTTTTACACTACACATTTAAGAGTGCAAATTAAATCTTAAAAAAATCTTAAGATAGGAAGCGTCAGGTTGCTAGGGTGAAACTTTTTGAGTGAGTTAGCATTCTTTTGACTGTATGCGGTATACAGTAAAGACAAAAAGTAGATAACTATAGGACTCATATTTAATTTTTGAAATCTACGTAGGATGCGTTAGCCTTTGGCGTGACGCATCACTCTCAGTTTTTGGTGTGTTAAGCAAGCGCGTAACACACCCTACCCATATTGAGGTTTTTTCGATAATCAAACCGGATTCCTATAGAACTAAAGATTTAAAAGAACTGAAGACTCAATTGAAGTTCGACTGCAATATATGAAGAATTCCGCAGCGAACTTGAAATTTATTACCTTGATTACCTACCGACCGAAACAAACAAACTGCTGTACGAGCAGTTAACCAGGGTCTATCTCGTCAGCAGTAAATGTTGCAAAACTGTTCAGGGAGATTCCAATGGAATCCGATCGCTTGCTTCCAGTCAGCAAGGTAATCTTTTCGGCTTTTAACGATTAATGAAGGAGGACACTCGACGTAAACCATCTAAGACCGCTCTGATGGAGGATTGCGCCTCCCCTCGATGGTAACAAAGTGGAGGAAGCGATAAAAACTCCACACCATCGATGTCCTTAATTTGCACTGTTCGCACATTTGACATCGCTCTCCTTCAATGCGCGCTCCTGAGCCACAACGGTATAACGCTCATACAGTGCTGTTTCTTTTCAGAAGTTTAGAGTTTATAAAAAGCGATCGCAAGGCTAAATCTTTCGGAGTAAGTTCGCATTCTTTTGCTTTCTTCTCCGCGTGCAATCGAATTTAAATGATAGGAAAGATAACCATAGTGCAAGACAAAATTGCACTATGAGTAATATCAACTTACTCAATAGATAAATACAATCCAATTACTGAATTTTCAATAGGAAAGTAATGCAATCTTCAATATTTTTACTATAGACATTCCAAAGTTTAATGCTGTGAAGACAACACATCATCATTTGCAGTTTCTCCAAACATTTGAGAGAATGCGGGAATGAGTAATAACATCTTGGTAACGGGCGCTACAGGCAATGTTGGTTCTGAAGTTGTGCGTTTGCTGAGCAAACGGGGATATTCAGTCAAAGCTGCTGTACGAAGTCATTCTGATTCGCGCATTCACCTACCTTCTGGTGTAGAGTCTGTTGCTTTTGATTTTGAGCAACCCCAAAGCTTTGAGCCTGCTTTTCGGGGGATTAATACATTGTTCTTGGTCAGACCACCTGCGATTTCACAGGTAAAGAAATATATCTATCCCGCGCTGAGAATAGCCCAAGCAGCAGGTGTCGATCGCGTTGTCTTTCTATCTCTCCTGGGAGCAGAACGCATGGCGATCGTTCCCCACGCTAAGATCGAAGCCTACATTAAATCTCTTGGTCTAGTGTATACCTTTCTGCGGGCAAGTTTCTTCATGCAGAACTTGAGTACAACGCATTGTCAGGATATTAGAGATCGCAACGAGATTTTTGTCCCAGCAGGTAAAGGTAAGACAAGTTTTATTGACGTGCGGGACATTGCCGCTATCGCCGTAAAAGTGATGACTGAACCAGGACATGAGGATCGAGCATATCCGCTGACTGGAAGCGAGGCACTGGACTATTATGAAGTCGCCGAGATCTTTACAAATGTTTTAGGAAGACAAATCGTTTACACTCATCCTTCTTTCTTAAAATTTGCCCGAAAAATGTATGTTCGAGGGTTACAGCCTGGATTGATTGTGGTAATGCTGGGAATTTACACTACAGCACGTTTGGGATTGGCAGCAAAAGTTACCGAAGATGTCAGACATTTGTTACAGCGATCGCCTATTAGTATGGAAGAGTTCGTGCGGGATTATCGAGCAAGTTGGATGTGACAAAGCCAGCACCAACTGTAATTGAGAATGAGACCCTCCTATAAAGGTGTCGCTTGCTTAAAAGCACGGGCGATCGCCTTCCACGCCTCCTTGCGTCTCATGTTTGCATCAAGTGGTAAGGGACGTACCGCTTCCCCATCTCGGCGTGCTTGCCTCTGAGACAGCCAAGTGTAGCGATCGCTCAGTCCCCAAGTGATGACGGCAATGACCTCTGGCTCATCTAATACCACGGACAGATACTCTTGATAAATTCCGGCAACTAGGCGATCGCGGAGATGAATATCTGATGGCAGGTGTTTGTCTGTCACATCCAGTTCGGTAATTAGAATTTTCAGACCGAGACTTGCAATATCCTTTAGAAAAGCCTTCAACTTGCCAGGATTAAAACGAGTTTCTCCCCCCCATAAGTGAGCTTGAATACCAAGAGCCTGCACGGGAGTTCCCTGAGATCTCAAACGCTCTAGTAACTTTAAAACAGCAGTTCTCTTTGCTTCATCTTTAGGCGTGTCATACTCCATACCATAATCGTTGTAAACTAGTAATGCCTGCGGGTCTGCTGTAGATGCGGCGCGAAACGCTAGATCGAGATAATCGCAACCCAAAAACCTCAACCACGGCGTAATTCGCAAACTATCAGACCGTCCATCCTCGGGAAAAACTGCCTCGTTGACCACATCCCAGGAATGCATCTGTCCGGCATAATGCCCAGCAACTTTTGTGATGTGTTCCAGCATTATCTGTCTGGCATTCCGATGGTTGACCGTCGATTTAAACCATGATGGTAATCGGGCGTGCCATAACAAGGTGTGTCCGCGAAAAAGTAGATTGTGAGTTTTGGCAAACTGAGCTAGGCGATCGCTGCGCGTAAAGTCAAAACGGTTTAGACTAGGGCGAAGACTTTTCCACTTCAATTCATCTTCTGGCACGAGCATGGCACACTCTCGAACAAAGCTGCTGGCAAATTGCGGATTGGATGACAGCATGTATTCTTGCGTAGCAGCTCCATAGATTAATCCCTTCGCTGCTGCCCATTCGCGTAAAGAAGCATTCTCGATCGCTGCGTCTGTATCCGCCGTTAATATCTGCCGATCGTACCCAGCCTGAGCTTGACTAGCGCCAGCACCTATACCTGCCAAAGCGCCCAAACCTAATAAAAACCTACGTCTGCCAGTCATCGTTCTTTAACTAATAACTCAGTGGCAAATAGCCTCAAGATCAACCAAGGCTCAATTGAGTAGCGCCGCCAGAGCCGTTGCGGTTCAGCCAGCAAGCGAAACAACCACTCTAGACCGAATTGTCCCGCCCATCTAGGGGGAGTTGGTACGGCTCCTGCTACGTAGTCCATAGCAGCTCCAGCAGTCAAAATCGCATTGGCAGACAGTCGATCGAGGTTATCTAGTATCCAGTGTTCTTGTCGAGGCATACCCATACCCAACATCAGTACGTGCGGTTGGTAAGCGGCGATCGCGTCCAAAACGGCTCTGTTTTCTGAACTGCTCGGATGTACGTCAAAATAACCGTGAGCTGTAGCTAATTGCAAGCCAGGAAATCGCTGTCGTAGTATACTAGCACCCCGCTCGACGACTCCTGGTTGACCTCCCAAATAAAATATGCGCCAACCTTGCTGCGCGGCTACCGCCATCAAATGATCTGTCCAGTCTACATATGTAACTCGATGCTCTCGTCTAAGAGGCAAGCCCAGCAACCGCCCCAGCAAAATTAAAGACATACCATCAACATGTATGTAGTCAGCGCGATCGTAGAAGGCACGCATCTTTGGGTCTTTGTGGTAGATGCAAAGACTGTGTAAATTGTGATTGGCAATAATCCATCGTTCGTCATGCTTAACAGCCTCGGCAATGAGGCGATTGAGATCCGAGATTGTCAATGCATTCACCCACACTCCAAGTAGGTAATAGGACTGCTTCATTGTTCCCTATCCCTAAAGATTTGCTCAACTGTTTCAATTAATGTCCGAACGCGGGCAGTCCAACTGTGGTAAGTGAGGATCTCTTGACGAGCTAGCTCTCCCATGTTTGGTAACGCTACCCGCGACTCATAAGCTCTGACCAATGCCAATTTGAGCGCTTGTTTATCGCCAGAAGGAAACAAAAATCCGGTTTCTCCATCTCGCAGCGTGAACTTGGCATCCTCAAAAGCCGAAGCTAAAACTGGTTTGCCCATCGCCATGTACTCATAGATTTTGAGCGGCGAATGATACATTGTACCGATTTGTAATTTGACATGACCGGAATATCCTAAGTCAAATCCGGCGATATAATCGGGTACTTCGTCCCAGGAAACTTGACCGACAAACTCGACCCGGTTTGATAAACCTAAACTACGAGCCTGAGATTCCCACTCTTGTCGCATCTGACCGTCTCCTACAACGACCAGAGACAGATCGAAGCCATCCGTTTGCAAATCGTTAAGGACTTCTAGCAAATCGTCTAAACCCTGCCAAGGGTAAAGATTACCGACAAATCCAATTGTGAAGTTATCGAATATGCGTTTGGGATGACGACCCTCGGAGTCAAACACGCTAGTATCTACGCCGTTGGGTAAGACAATGACTTTCTCTGGTGAAATCTCTGCTTCTCGAATGATAATCTCTTTGAGTGCTTGGGTGACGCAGACCAGCAGATCGCACTCTCGGTAGGCTTGAATTTCCAATTGACGTTGGAGATCGCTTAAAACAACATTCTTTCGCTCTGCTTTTGTTTCGTAGAACAAAGGGGAATTAGTTTCTAAGATCCAGGGAATACCGTGCTGCTTGAAGATCCAACCTAGAGACTGCAACGCAGCACGACGCTCGTAAACCAAATCTACCTTTTGAGCTAATTCTTGCCAAGCTCGTCTTGCATTGAGGTTACTCATGTACAAGCGGATTAAATCCGATCCAAGAGTCCGAACAAATCCTGCTGTTACGGCGCGCTCCGAGCCTTTTGTCACCCAACTACGCGGGACGCGATCGCCTACAATAAAAGGATGAACTTGCCATTGGAGAGCTGCAAAAGCTCTCATCACTCCCAACATATGCGATCGCGGTCCGCCTGCTTCAGCGTCAGGACGAGTAGAGGCTCGTGGGGCAGCAGATAAGTAGCCAAGCCTGCGTATCACACTTTTGCGTTCCATATTTACAGTTCTAAAACACTGTCATTAGCCCTTAAATTCTGCAAAAATTGCAATGACTGCTTAACTAATTTTTTGACAGCGTTAAGTACTAGCAATATATTGCTATATCCTCTCCGCATTCGTCCGCTAGATAGCATAGGGCTTTAAAGCGAAGATTTACCACTTGCTCGTAAAAAGGATTTAACTTGCATAGGGGCGGAATATGAACTAGGATGCGATTGAAGAACTTGATTTCGCGCTCAAACGGACAACTGGATGGAATTGCCTTACACAATAAATGGGCTTTTTTAGAGTCACGAATCTCAATTCCATCCAACCAAGAACAAACTAGTTCTTTTAGATTGATAAGTTTCATCATCATTTTCACTCCTTTTTATCTATAGCACTTGCGATCGATGCATAAGATTTGGAAGTTGTAAGTCGTAAGTTGTCATTACGAAATCACAAACGAGTAATGACATTCATTTTGCGTGTTGTACAGTTCGATCGGAATGCTATAGATGGTTAATACTAGTGTTTAGCAATTTAAGCTTTAGGGAAAGGTGAGCAATGCCCACCCTACTACATGGTGGGAAGAGTGTTACATCCAACTCGATGTTTTTCGGTGAAAATAAACTGGCAAACCTGATAGTAAATCTCAGAAGCTGTTATCTTCAACCTTGATGTTTAATTTACAACAACAAAAGTGTCAAACTAGGAACAAAAAGGTAACAAATTGGGAAAAGTTAGGATTGCGAGATTGAGTTATGAACTATTTGTGTGCTTACCTTGGGTCGCAAAGTAGTGTAGTAAATATCTTCCAAAATACTAGTTTGACTGCGAAGATTAAATCGGGTGCGGACTCGTGCTTGACCGTTTTGGCTAAGTTGCTGCCATAAGGTTCGGTCGTTAAGTAAGAGCAAAATATATTCAGCTAGTGTCCTCCAATCTCGTTCTCTAGCCAGGAAACCTGTCTGACCGTGTAATATAGCATCAGGGATACCAGAATGCATCGAACTGACAACTGGCAAACCCATTGCTTGAGCTTCGATGAGAACAATAGGAAGCCCCTCTGAATCTCCTGTAGCAGCCGTTATGCTTGGTGCAGCCAGCAAAAGCGCCTGATTCATCCAGTTTTTTACGACTTGTGGCGGTTGCGTTCCGAGAAAACGATAGCGACGTAGTTTTATCGCTGCCATGTTTTCTAAATCAACCCTTAAGGGTCCATCACCAATTATCACCAGCTCCACATCTGGCATTACTGCTTGTACTTGGTTCATAGCTTGAATCAGATATTTACACCCTTTCTTCTCAGCTAGCCGTCCCACAAACAGCACGATTGGACGACGTTGCACGGATGGATCGGGTTGAAAAGTTTCTGTATCGACACCAATATGATGTACAACTACTTTATTTGACGGAAAATCCTGCTCTAGTAACTTCCGCTTAATAGACTCAGAAACCGCAATAAATAGCCGTGCCTTCTGCTTTAGTAGCTCTCGACGACGCAGATAAACGCGGTGACTCCAGAAGGAGGCTTTTGCATACTTATCGTGCATAGTAGCGTCATAACCGTGGAACGTAACTACGAGCGGGACTTGTAAACATTGCGCTAGTGGCAAAGCGATCGCCCCATCTGGGGCAAAATGAGCGTGAATCAGTGCGGGATGAAGTCGCTGTAAAGATCGCACAAAATCGACAGATGTTTTCCCCCATAACTTATAAGACAGCTCATTTGTCAAGCCTAACAATCCACCTTGGTTGAGGGCGATCCGGCGCTCTTGAGGAAGTTGCAAACCTTGTACGAGACGAGAGCCTACGTAATAAGGAATAAAATCCCGTAAGGCTTCTGCTTGTTTTTGCACAAAGGTTTCTGAGGCAGGCAGGAGATTATTTCTATAAATTAGGACAACAGGTTTGTGAAGCATATTTGATTGTTTTCCTATGCTGAAAATTTCCGAGTTGCAGGCGGTTTAGCTGGCTGAGGCTGAATCGTCATTGAGAAAACCGTTGAAACATAAAAAATCCAAAAAATATTGTTTTGCTGCAAGATAATGCTGTCGGTCATGTTATACGGCAACAAGAATGTCAAAAATGCTAATGGAAACATTCCTGTGGCAGTTTGGTTAGTACGCGCCCAGATCAGCGATCGCCCAAAGTAAATCGAGAATCCCAATACAAATACTGCAATACCTAGTAAGCCTAAATCGAGTCCTAATTGTAAATAACCATTGTGAGCGTATGTAGGTTCCCAAATCAGTACGTTCCATACCCTTCCAGATTCGCCCTGCCAACCCAGCCAGAAGGCACTATATCCATAACCCAACCAGGGATATTTTTGGATTGCTTGCAGCAAAACAGACCACAATTCTGTGCGTCCGGTAAAAGTTAAATCCCGTCCGGTAGCAGCGAGAATTGCTTCCACTTGACTCAAAAGCCATAGAACCATAGCTGCACCAAGCGTCACTGTCATGACAACACAATGCATGAATAGAGGATTGCGCCACCGCCACAGGCTGTAGAGTGGCAATAGAGCGAGAACAATTAGGGAAGACAAAAAGGGTGTTGCTGACGTTGACAGCAGCATTAAGGCAACTGAAAGTGCAAAACCAGTCCATGCAATCCATCGATATCTGTAGCTATAAAGAGCAAAAAGCGAGAACAACACCACGCTTAAACCCATAGCTCGACCCAAAGCATTTTTATGCACGAAGATTCCTCGCCAAGCACCGATGTGTCCCCCTTCCTGGTGAACTCCGTAAGCTGGCAGGGCGATCGCAAACAGAAAACTGAGTACTATTGCTATACCTAGAGTCCACGCGAGCAACTGCAATTGCTGTTTTAAACTGTAGCGCGTCGCTAAGTACACCCCAAATAAAGTTGTCATGACGAGTGCTACACTACGGCGAAGAGTGACTATTGGTGCAACAGACCAAAGCACGGAGAAAAGCGCGATCGCGACTAGTAGGATTAACAGCTTTTCCTTAAGTACGAGTTGCATAACACTTTTCCACCGCAGCAGAATCAGGAAGAAGGTGACTGCATAGACCCCAAATAAAAAAATTTGCATGACTGGATCGCCTTCAGTCGCATCAAGTACAAATCCTTCTTGACGGCGGAAAAGCGAAATTAAAGCATCTGAGAAAAGTAGTAGAGCTAAAACTACAAATCCTTTTTCAAATAAGTTTTTCTGGATAGCAATCTGTAGTTTCATCTTCTATTGAGTTGAGTTCAATTGATGTTTATTTCTTGCAGATTTGCAATTAAAAATACAGAAATTAAACGTTCGAAGTTTCAGATCTCGATCCCCCCTAACCCCCTTGAAAAAGGGGGGAACTAATACCCCCTTTTGAAGGGGGTTGGGGGATCGACTACAAAGCGACTGCAACAAAAAGGGGGGAACTAATACCCCCTTTTGAAGGGGGTTGGGGGATCGACTACAAAGCGACTGCAACAACGAACACATGAATTATTATCGCTCCCAAATTTTTAAACTATAGTAAACTGCTCTTAAACTAATTCCCAGCCTTTCTAGAATTGAAATTGAAGCCAGATATTTTTTGACAAGTTCTTTAGCTGATGCTTCCACTCCGCCAGTGCGCCAGTAAATGCTAAGTCCTTTGGCGAAAGATTTATTAGTAAACTTTGCTAATTCTGGAAATCTAACTCTCATCCAGTTAGCCATAATTAAAATCGATCTTGCCATATATTGTTGTCGATCGCTCCTAGCAGTGTAAGCGTTACAATCGTGTACTCTTTGAATAGTTAGCTCTCGATCTAAGAAAAAACCTGAACTTAACGCGATCGCCGAAAATTTCAAGCAGCGGTCAGCTGAGGTTTTATGAGTTTTATACTGAGGCAAGGGAAAAATTTGCTTTAGCAGAGAACGTGTAAAGCACAAACCAGAGGTCGGAGGTATAATAAAATCGACTTTTCCTCGTTCGAGCATTGACGCTCTAAAATCGCATTTTTGCGATCGCGACTGCTTTGTTTCCTCTGTGATAGTTACATATACATTGTCATGGCATATTCGTTTTAGCAACTTACCCGTTTTCATATCCATTACCTTAATGCTATGAAAACACCAACCGATATCTGGGTTATTTTTAAATACATTGACAACTTCTGAAACTTTTTCTAATAGAGCCAGATCGTCGGCATCAAGGAAACAAATAATATCACCTTTAGCTATGTTAAATCCGACGTTCAATGCTGACGACTGACCCTCATTTTCTTTCAAAACTGGAATGACTCGATCTTGATAACGAGCGATGACTTCGCGAGAATCATCGATAGAACCATCATCAACTACAATAACTTCCAGATGAGAATAAGTTTGATTTAAAGCACTTTCAATTGCTTTGTCAACGTAACAACCATAGTTACAATTATTGATAATTATACTAACTAAAGGTCGATCGTTCATATCTCATTACCTTCTCTGTCAGAGCGAATCAGCTAACGCATGAAACTCAGAATGTGCCAAAATAACTTTGGAGCGAGTATGAAAATTGTTAGAGCATAAAAAACAGCACCGATTAGCGTATAGATCGCTAGTGAGGCTGGTAGAGAGAGCAAACTAGGCAAAAAATATTTGGCTGCCAAAATAGCACTTACCATAACCGAGGTTGCCGCGATCGCGATCGCATATTGACGTAGATAGGCGATCGGTTGTAAAGGAATTAATTTACGCACTACGTATATAGAAATTGGAAAAGTCAAGTAGCTACCAATAACATAAGCTAACGCAACAGCTACAACTCCCCAACGAATTACTAGTACAAAACCTAGAATATTAACTACAGCAGTTAGACAGTTTATTCCCAATTTCCAAGCTGGTTTCCCTTTAGCCATCATCACAGTGGAATTAAAGTTAAACATTGAGTGGAGAATGCCAACAAATGCTAATACTTGCATAATTGGAATACTCGATCGCCACTGACTGCCAAATAAGATCTGTACGACTTCAGGCGCTAACACAGCCATACCAATAAAAGTTGGAAAAGCGACGAGACTTGTTAGTTGCGTCACAGCGTAGAACGCACGTTGCAATCGTTCTGGTTCTGCTTGTAGCTTAGAAAAAGTAGGTAATGCGACTTGATTAGTGACGGTAATTAGTAATTGCGTCATGACCAATAACACTCGATAGGCAATGGTGTAATACCCTAGTGCTACAGGACCGAGAAAATATCCGATTAAAAAATCGTCAGTGCGGCGATTAAAGAAATTGATTGCGTTTAATCCGATCGCATTAATACCAAAAGCAAATAATTCCTGGAAGTGTTTTACAGAAACACAAAATCTTGGTCGCCAGTCACTAGCACTCCATAAAACCACAGCTCCTACTAAAGCACCCGCTAACTTTTGACCGACAAGGCTCCAAACACCGAAGCCAGCAACCGCCATAGTAATGCCAATCGTACCAGCGCCTAGAGTTGCCAAGAGCGATCGCGCCGCGACAAACTTAAAAGCCAATTCGCGATGAAAAATTGCTTGCTGTACGCAACTGAAGGAGTTCAACAAAAAACTCAGCGACAGCCATTGTAAGATTGGTGCTAGTTGTTGACGGTTGAATAAATTAGCAATTGGTTTAGCAAAAATGATGCTGCATATAGTTAGTAATATACCAACTGTCAAGTTTGCCCAAAAAGCAGAATCTAGATGCTCTGGCTCTAATTGCTGGCGTTGAACGATCGCCTGAGATAATCCTTGGTCGAGAAAGATTTCCATCAAAGCAATAAAAACGCTAGCTAAAGCAACCAGACCAAATTCTTCTGGTTTAAGTAAGCGAGCTAGTAGAGAAAATACAGCAAAGGAGATTGTCTGACTACCCCAGTGCTGAATCACAGACCAAACTACACCTTTGACTACTTTTTGGCGGATGTCCATCATAGGATACCCTAGTTACAATTTTGATGGATTTAACAGTGCTGTTTTAAAGGCTTGAGCTAACTTTTGCAGAGCAATTAGGCGATCGCTGGGAGACAGAAAACATTTCTGCTTATCGAGAGGTAGATCGAGAGGATTGTAAATCATAGTGGCAGAGGGAGTATTATTAGCATCAACAATGTACAATCGTCGATCTCTTCTATCTCTGAGTATGTCTAATTCGCCATAATCCAGTCCTAATTTTTGGCAAAAACATAAAATTTTACTAATTTCTACTTCAGAAAAAATGTCTTGAGCCTCCGCTAACCGTACCGAAATTAGGTGAGCAAAAGATCTACCAAAGCGATGTTCGACTGGGAAGTATTTTAAATAAACAAAGGGAATTATATATTTAAATACCGGAACTCTTAGTAGTAGTACTTTGCCGTCTTCTACTTCATTATCGATGAGTTTGTTATAAACAATACCTGGTTCTACTGTGTCAATCGGACAAGCAATTATCTTGCCGTCGTGCTGACCGTTTAGGTCGGATTTCATCACGCATTGTCCGGTATATGTCAGTGGATCTACAGTGACGCTGTAACCAAACACAGTATGAAATACTCGATCTACATATGTTTTGCTAATATTTTCGCAGTTTATATTGACAATGCTAAGAATTGGATTTTGAACTGATAATCGAAATAGTACGTAATCCTTTGGGGAAAAAGTTGCATCTTTCCACTTAATGCATAGATCGAAAGCTGCTTCGGGGTTATTAGTGACGTTATAACCTAGAAAGAGGCAGATATAGTAAATTGCCCCAGAAGTAGGAAACTCTGGGTAGAACAAGATTGTTTTTCTATTAGCAATTAACTTTTTAGTTGTTACTACTTGATTTCGGAAAAGATTTGATAGCTGCCGATCTATTACGGTAGAAAGATTATACTTGTACGTTCTATATAAATGAAGTAAGGGAAAAGGTATGTATGTTTGTAGTAGTTTGGCGATCGCTGGGATTGATTTGAACCCAAACAAGCGTAGTAGAGCAAAAACTATCTTCACATACTTACCCTGTGATTTATGTATTTGTGACATATTGACCGTCCAATAAAAACTGGTTTTGGTTAACGCTCATTGAAGGAATAAATAGGCGATCGCCTTCTCGAATCGACAGTTATAAAATCTGCATCGTGTGGTTGTAAATCGATGAATCTTCTTAAATTTGTTGCTATAATTAAGAGCGGATCTACGATGCGATAATATTGGGCATGATGTTGGATAAGGTACTTTGCAAGCAAGTGAAATTCAGTACATCCGGCAATAAAAGAATTTACTTCATATTTATTTAGTAATGTATTGAGGAAAACCAGAGCTGATTTCTGAATACCTTCTTTTTTTATTTGATAAATCAGATTGTGAATCTGTTTATGCTCTGCTTGCGGAACAATTATGTATGGTTCAGCCCATTTCCACAATCTATGTTGTTGAAAAATACATGCATTTAGCGTTCCTCGCGTACAGAGTAAAAGTTGATGTTCTTGCCTATTTAAGACTTCTTCTAGAATTAAATCGACCAAAGACACGATCTGCTCTCTCAAAATTGATGGAACCTTGGGAAGAAAATAATGTATAGTTATACAAGGGATGACAATCTTATCAACACCCAATAAGTAAAGTGTTTCTAGAACTGTAATTAGATCGTTAAGTAATAACTCATCTAAGCCATTAGCGATCGCTTCCGTGCGATCGGGAATTGTCGGATCGGAGTAAAGAAAACATGCAGGCATTTCTTGTTCTCTATCGGCAAGATTAAACTCATAGATTGTTTTTAAAAACTCCGCAGACGCAAGGGGACCCATTCCCCCCAATATTCCTAAAACTTTTTTCATATGTTCCTCAACTTTTTTCTAAGGTTCAACAATTTTGCTTGTTTTACTAGCTGGCAGTGATTTTTGCGATCGAGTACTTAGCCTTCCAAAACTTTGTCAATTCTCACGTAGAATTATGAGTATAGCCATTGTATTTAAAAGAAATTTTTTTAGAGGATATGTTATTGTTTTTTAAATTCCTTTTTCTGAAAGAGACTAAGGAATGATTGAATTTTTCTTCTTTGCTCCAATTATTAATGACCAAACCCAGAGGTTTTTGAGTAGAACGCTCTAATAACTCCTTAGCAGCATCAGCACTGACGTAGTTAAGTAATCCAGGTCGTGCTACAAATAAAACGCCATCACTCATATGACTCAAAGTGAGAGCATCAGCTGCATGGCTGAAAGCAGGCGCATCGATAATTACAAAATCGTAGCGAGCAGCAAAATAATCAATTAATAAAGCCATCCGTGGAGAGTCTAGCAGAGCTATAGGTTTAGGCGGTATGACTCCAGCCGTCAAAATATCTAAATTAGCCACATCAGACTTTTCTATGACCTCAAATCCAGCTTGACCGCTTAGAATATTGCTTAAACCAGATGTATTAGACAATCTCCAAATTTGGTGCTGTATTGGATGGTGCATATTTGCATCTACTAACAGAACTTTACGTCCTATTTCTGCCATAGTTGCGGCTAAATTAGCTGAAATTGTAGACTTACCTTCTTTAGAGATAGAGCTTGTTACCACAATTGTTTTGAAGGCTTTATTAGAGTTTTTTAAACTACTGAAAAAAGTTCCGATACTGAGAGATGGCTTAATTTTTCTTTTTGCGTGAGTGGCTTGAATCGATATACTATCTGCTGGATGTAATAGATGAAAAAATCTTAGATTAGCCTGAAGGATATTGAATGCCTCACTGATGGGAGAATCAGGCATTTCTCTTACAAAAACTGGTGGAATATTTTGCTGTTCATCCTGACGATGACTATTAACTTTTTTCCCAAACTGAGGAATATCACCTACTACTGCGTAGCCAAAAACTTTTTTGACTTCTTGAAGTGATTTAATAGATTTGTCCGTTATTTCTAAAATTAGAACGGCAATTGTAGAAAGAAAAATTCCTGATAAAATTCCTAAAATGACGATCGAAGCTGGTTTGTGAATAGAAGCTTTTGTAGGAACTAAGGCGTTTTCAATTATAGTAGCATTACCTGTGTTTTGGTTTTCTGCCAACCGCACTTCTTGAAATTTCTGTAACAAGGTTTGGTAAGTAGACTGAGCTGCTGCTAGTCTTCGCTGTAGCTCTCGCTGTTCCTGTTCTAATTTGGGTAGAGTCGTGAGTCGTTTTTTAAAGCTAGATTGAGCTTTAGATAATGAAGCCAAACGACTATGTATAGCCAAGCGCGTTCCTTCCGTAGCAGCAAAATTTTCAATTAGTTTTTGTTGACTTTCTCCAATTTGTAAACTCTGATTGGATATTTGCGTATGAGTCCCAAGTGCTTGTTGAACGCGATCGTGCAATAATGAATTGAGGCTATCTCTTTGATGCTTTAGACTGATAATCGTAGGATTATTGTCTGAAAAGCGATTTTGCTGGACTACTATTTGACTTTCTACTTGTTGTAATTCTTCCAGAACTTTTTGCACCCCTAAAGACTGATTGAGAGAGTTTATAGCCAAGGCATCCTTTGAAGTCATGCCTACTTTCTGTTGAAGATTTACTGACCGAGTAGTAGCATCAGCAAGGTCAGCTTCAGTTTGCTTGATTTTGTTTTCTAACTCCTCAATAATTTTGACTGCCGATTTAGCTTCCTCATCCAAAGCTACGACTTGATTTTTTTCCTTAAATTGGCGCAAAGCTACTTCTACCTGACGGACACTAGCTTCAGCTATGGGTAATTGCTTGGCAATAAATTTATTCGCCGTAACAGCTTCAGTACGATTAGCAAGTAAATTTCTAGTGATGTAAAGGTTCATGAGTTTGTTGACTACTACCGCAGCTTGTGTAGAGTCATGACTTTTATAAGAAATTACTAACACATCTGTTGCTCCAATATTTTTTACATCGAGCTGTTGTTTGATAATTGTTTGTGGGTCTATAAAAGTGCCGTTTTGGTCTTTTAAGTTAAGGGTACTAATCGTCTGTTGTACCAGAGGAATAGAACGAATAATCTCTATTTCTGTATTGAGAGGACTGCTCTTTGCTGCTAGAGGAGGATCTAATTCTCCTAATTGTTGACCTACTCCTGTTAGAGAAGGAGTACGGCTAACTTTTAATAGGAGTTTTCCTTGAGCTTCGTATTCAGGTTGTTGCAAACATGCTACTAAGGTTGCAAGGACAGAAACTAATCCAAAAGTAGCTACAGCAGGTAACCAATTGCGTTTTAGGCTCTCCCAATACTTTTGCAAATCTAAATTAAGATGTTCTTGAGATTCCATAAGATCTTTTTAATACATAAGCGATAAGTATTTTTCAGTAAGCTCCTGTTTTTTGAGCTACAGTCACAATCGTTTTTAGCAAAATCTGTAAATCCAACCACAAAGACCAGTTTTCTATATAGAAAATATCCAAAAGCAGAACATCTTTAAAGTTAGTAATTTCTGAACGACCGGATGTTTGCCAAAGACCAGTTATTCCTGGTAAAACTTCGTGGCGAATTAATTGAGTTTCCGAAAGTTGCTCAATGTCCCTGAGCGGTAGCGGGCGAGGACCAACTAAACTCATTTCACCACAAATTACGTTGAATACTTGGGGCAGTTCATCTAAACTATAACGTCTTAAAACACGTCCAACTTTTGTAAGGCGAGGGTCATTTTTAATTTTAAATAATATACCGTCATTCATTTCATTAAAGTTTTCTAATTCCTTTTGAAGCTTGTCTGCATTATTAACCATTGTTCTAAATTTCCAAACATTGAAGTGTTTACCATGTAAACCTACGCGAGTCTGTTGATAAAATATAGAACCGGGAGAATCTAGTTTAATTAAAAGCGCGATCGCTAGATATAGAGGTGATAAAACTAAGATAATTAGAACGGCTAGGCAAAAGTCAAAACAGCGCTTGATCCGAAAATCTAATCCTGCAATTAATGGAGGAGAAAGTTTGAAGAAGGGTATGCCGCTTTTTAGTGATAAAAATGCTCCCATTTTCTCCTCTACAATTTCTTCTAAGCTAAGTGGCAAAATATTGAGTGTTATGCCATGATTACGCAATCTCCAATAAAGAAACATTCTTTGCTCTATTTTGTGCCAAGAACAGACAAATACTTCAACTGCTCCTGAGCTAGTAATTTCATCAACTATTTTGTCTACACCATATTTCTCTAATGCGTAAATTGGCAAATATCCTATAATTCTGTAATGATTTTCTTGTACTAATAACTGGGTAGCTTTTACAATATCTGTAGGAAAACCAATAATGAAAATTGGATTACAGATTGTACCTTGTTGGCGTAGCTTGTTAGTAGTAAAGTTCGCGCATAGTCGTCCAGCTAAAGAGAACAATACGCTGAGTAACCAAGCCCAAAAGAAAGTAGACCAGGGAATGAAATGATGTGATTGATAGGAAAAGACAATCGATAGTAGCAAAAGATGCGATAAAGTTAGGGCTTCGATTGAGCTTACATATTTACAATATTCTTCATTAGATTTATATAATCCTCGTGCTACCATTATCCCAATATGAGCAATCGGAATCGGTAAAAGTAAGTTATTCAACTTCCAGGGAAAATCTAGAGGAGTGCAAAGAGTCTGGGTGGTATGCCATGCCAGAGATAGAAGTATGTAATCTACTAAAACTAGTATGATGCGTTGCACCCAATCTACACTAATTCCCTTACTTAAGGTTGTAAAGATAGGTGCGCGAAGATCTAAATTAGCGGCTGGAGAAGCGATCTTAACCATCTCTAATTCCTTTCTGAATACGTACTAAGTTCTAGAATTACTATTGTTGAAAACATGCGTAATAAACCTATTGCTTGACTTAATTGCATTACCGTTCTCATAAAGATTTATGAAATTGAATTAATGATTTGGAATCATTTTTTACTTGAGGTAGCATTTTGGTTACTTACTTTTAGTTTGTGCCATCGTACTACCAGAAGCTCGGAGAGCCAACTAAGTAGTACGTGCAATCGTTGACAACTAAGCTATGGCATGAAATCCGTTCTGTTTGTAAGTTTCTTTGTCTTAATAGTCACTACAGTTACTTGAATGTTGAATTTGATACCTTAGCTTAGAGCTAAAAAAGTGAAAAACTTGGAACAAAATCAGACATTATTGATATGGGTTTAATTCCGGGGTTGTGTTGCAAAAATCGGTGCTGAGCAGACATCATATTCTTTTTAGGTAAAATATTTTGTCTTAATGAACCCTAACCATCCCTCTCAGTAGGGACATTTTTAAATGCGAAATTATTCTGCCATGTGTGAAGTCGTAAGTCGTTTGCAACAGGTGTGGCGTTAGAAGCACTCTCCCAACAGAGTAGTGTGCTGAAAGCTTTTTGGGCAAAAACTAGGAAAGCACTTTACTCGTGCTGAAGCACGCCTCTATACTCTAGGTCAGTATCATTAGACCTCCTGCGTGAATACTTGAATTGTCATCCACACGCGAAGCGAAACATCTGGGAGATTCTTCACTACACTGCGTTGCGTACCCTTCGGGAAGGCTTCGCCAACAGAATGACATCCATGATTTTTTGATTCATGCAGGAGGTCTATTGTTTGCATCGTTCAGAGCTTAACCCTCTGTCCGGTGCTTGGAAATCACTTCAGATTCCAATTGTTGAAGGTCGTCCTTAGTATCGATATCATGTGGATTACCGATGCGATCGCAACTGACTTCCACAACTGAGTAAACTCGCATCAACTGTCTGGCTCCTTCGTCCCCCTCAAGTTTCATGGCATCAAACCACAACGAACGAGCAAGGAGGACGGGGTTGCGCCGAGATCCTTCATAGGTAGCTACAACAAAAGAAGCTCCTTCATGGTATGCAGCTACGAGACGACGATAACAAGCAGCCGTCACGAATGGTTGGTCGGCAAGTCCAATGCAGAGAGCATCAATAGATTTATTCGGCTCTAACATCCACAGAGCTTGTTTTAGACTTGAAGCAATTCCACTTTGCCATTGTAGGTTATGTACTATACTCACTCCTGGTAAGGCTGCGGCGGCTACTTGCTGGGAATTGTAACCGACGACAAGTAAAATTGGGGCAAGACCGCTATCATCAGCAGCCTTAAGAGCATAGGAAACTAGCGATCGCCCCCTAAACATTGCTAAAGGTTTAGGAAAATTCCCGCCAAACCGAGAACCTCTACCAGCAGCAAGGATAGCAATAGCAACCTGTCCCATGTGCTTACTTGACGTGAATTGATTTTTGTTGGGTCTGAGAAAGCCTACAGCCGCTACGTCCACTCTTAAGCGCGATAACTTCAGCCATAATTGACACAGCCGTCTCTTCTAAAGAGTTAGCACCAATGTCTAGCCCAATTGGGGCGCAAATCCGAGCCAGTTCAGTTTCAGTGAGTCCAGCTTCCTTCAGACGACGAATTCGATCTGCGGTGGCTTTGCGGCTTCCCATCGCGCCAATGTAAGCTGCTGGTGTTCGTACTGCGGCTATGAGCGCAGGAACATCAAACTTAGGATCGTGAGTGAGTACGGTAATAATGGTACGAGCGTCTATCTGGATGCTTTGCAGATACTGACCGGGCGAGTTCACCACGATCTCGTCAGCTTCAGGAAAGCGTGCTGGTGTGGCAAAGCGAGACCGAGCGTCACATACGGTTATTCGGTAGCCTAATATCTTACCTAGCTTGCAAAGCGATCGCGCAAAATCAACAGCCCCGATCGCAATGAAGTGCGGTTGGGGTACAAAGGACTCAATAAAAATTGCCACATCCGCCTGCCCGCATTCGCCGTTAGCACCGTAGTAGCTCAAGTTTTTCCATCCCTGAGTTAACAGCCTTTGAGCGTTACGAGACACCACCTGGTCTAGCTCTGCGTTGCCAAGAGAACCAGCGATCGCACCGCGATCGGTCACTAACATCTTAGCTCCAACATTCGTCCCCTCAACTAACGTACAGAGTGCTATAGGCTGCTCTGATGCTTTGCAGATGGCATCAAAGACAAAATTCATTGGCAGCTCGCTCCCAAAGCACTTTTGCATGAGGGGTTCTACGAAAACTTGAATAGTGCCTCCACAGGTCAAACCAACCACAAAGCCCAGTTCGTCTGCCACTCCATATGTTAATAGCCGTGGCTGATTCAGCGCGATCGCTGCTAGTGCTTCCTCAACGACTGCTCCTTCAACGCACCCGCCACTGATAGAACCAGCGACCTCGCCGCTACTCGATACAGCCATGACAGCTCCAGGTTCTCTGGGACTTGAGCCTTGAGTGCAGACAACAGTTGCTAGTGCCACAGAGTCACCCTGATTCCACCAGCGTTTGATATCAGCAACAACGTTCCTCATTGACTTTTTGCCTTTAGAGGTACATTAGCTGTTCGCGCAATTGGTAAACATTCATGAGCCGTTACGGTTTCCGGCTTAGCTATTACAGATTCCATCTGCATTTTTTCTACAGCATTTTTTTCTACAGCATAATGTACGGCGCGAACGGCGTTTGGATAGACACCACAGCGGCAAAAGACACCATCCAGCCAATCTCGAATTTCTGCTTCGCTAGGTTTAGGGTTATTTTGTAATAAATCCATGAGTGACATAATCATAGCTGGCGTGCAGTAACCGCACTGTAGCCCGTGCATGTTCCAGAAACCTTCTTGCAATGCACTAAGTTGACCGTTTTGAGCAACGCCTTCAATCGTCATGACATTGCTACCATCAGCTTGAACTGCTAAGACTGTACAGCTTTTGACTGATACGCCATTCAGCATTACTGTACAAGCACCACACTGTCCCGTATCGCAGCCACTCTTTGTTCCCGTTAGATTTAGAATATCGCGGAGAAAATCTACAAGTAGCAACCGTGGCTCAACATCTGTCGTATACTGTTTGCCGTTGACTTTGATGACAGTTTGCATAAGATTTTGCATAAAATTGTTTTTCTGAAAATGTGTTTTTCTAAAAATGAGACGCAGAAGCGATCGACATAGCAAAATAGCTTTTCGTTTAGCTAACTATCCCTGTCACCGTGTTCTTTGCTGGCTGCCGGAAACGTAAATTAACCAACCACCACCACCATGTATGGGATACTTGCCACCACTGTCCCATCGTAGAATTTTCGTCTAGTTGATTAACTTGCGGGTTTTTAGGTAGTACAAAATAAATGAGATTTGAAGTTTCCTGTAGGGATTGAATCTTCAAATTGGGAGGAAAGACTGCTCCCATTTCTGCTTCAAACGTAGCTTTTGGATTAGATGTAATTCTCTCATGGAAAGCCTCATTTGTCCAAATACGAGCGATCCACAATGCTTGCAAGCTCTCTCTGTAAGCTCTGGCTTTCTCAGCACCGCAAAGATAATAGTATGTCGTCCACCAAGTATGACCCAACATCCACCAAGTAGCAAGTTGTTCGTACCGATACCATTGCTCTTCTGCTCGCGGAGTTGCAGGAATCACAAAGTAAAATGTATCCTCAGGTTCCTCTAAAACTCTAACTTCTACATTCGCAGGAAATGTAATATCTGATTCTCTTTCAAAAACGGCTTTTGGATCGATCAGTATTTCTTGCTTAAGTAATTCATCATGCCAAACACGGTCAATTAGTCGTGCTTGTAAAGCTTCGTAGTAAGGTCCAAAATCTGTAACATTTACATTCGACCACAATGTTCTAACTTGAGGGAATTGAGTTAGAATATCTGTAAAGTTAGTACTTGCTTTCATTGTCTATTCTCGTTTCTCTTCCTTATTTGTAAGGGTGAAACTCTATGTTTTAAATTTATCGGTTAAATTATTTAAGAGCAAGGACTTTTATTTTGTTTAATGTTAGAATTATTTTGCTGTTTATTATTTCTATTTAATGACTATTAGTTAATAAAATTTTATAAATTAATAGCTTTAACTATAGAGTAAAAATAATTATTTCACTTGTTCTTTGCCCTATAAATCCTATAAAATACCTGTGGAAAAGTTAATTTTGACACATACCAGATACTTAAAAGGTGAGAGATATTAGCATTACTCTCACCTACTTATATAAACTACAACCTTTTAAAACAGACCCTACTACTTTTGTTGATACCAGTAAAAGTCCACCTACACTGGCTGAGCTACTGGTACAGCTAAAAGTCTAGGGATCAGAATATTACCTGGTTGCTCTAGAATAAATCGAACGCAACGAGCCACATCCTCACTTTGAAGTGGGTTTGGCACCAGCTCGTCATAACCTTTCATCCCACGCGATTTCCAAGAGTCGTACAGGTTAGTAGCAACTGCACCAGGCTCAACTGTGGCAACACCAATACCAGAACCAGCCAACTCCATCCGCAAGGAATCAGTAAAAGCTTCTAAGGCGTGTTTAGTACCGTCATAAACCGCTAACTTGGGAGTCGTTTTCAGTCCAGAAATACTAGACATATTGATGATATAGCCACTACCCTGTTGCTTAAAATGCCGCAGTGCTACGTAGCTCATTCGCACTACAGCCTCAAAATTAATCCGAATCATTTTACACAAAGCTTCGATGTCTGCATCCTCAATTGACATCATATGCATTACACCTGCATTGTTGATGACAACATCCAGACGACCCAATTTTTCTAAAGCTACATCAACCAAGTGTTGTGGCAATTCAGAATCGGTTATTTCCCCAGGTACGATCGCCGTTTCATTATTCATTTGAGCGGCGAGTTCTGCCAGTTTTTCTGGCGATCGCGCTGTAATCAACAGCTTCATCCCCGCCGCATCTAAACTCTTGGCGATCGCCGCTCCAATGCCGCTACTGGCTCCCGTAACAATTGCTACTTTATTTTGTAAATCCATAGTGGCTCCTTTTACTGTTAACTAAATCAACTGATGCTCATGTAGAGTGCCTACATCTCTTGAGTAGCTCAAAGCAAGCTCTGATTCTTCGTTAGAATGCCTTTCAGCTTAGGGACTAAAAAACACTGACGCAAGGATCGAAATTTCGATGCAAGTTGACAATCTTTTGATTTGACTATCTTGCTCTTATGTGCCAGTGTTTATATTTTCAGTAAATAGAAGCAACTTCTTCATTCGCCTCTAAAGACGGCGGATTATCCTGATCGGTGTATCCTTGACTAATTTCGATAATGTTACCGTTTGGATCGGTAATCCAAACCGATCGCCATCCACTGATAAACTCATCAAAGTTGAGCGGTCCTAGAGAAATTTTGGCATCCTTACCCATTTCTGCTAGCTTAGCATCGACATTATCGACCTGAAAGCCCAGGTGTCGCCAGCCTGGGTAGGCGGGTCCATCGTTACGAATCTGGTAAGCAGGAGATTCTTCCTTTGCTTGAATCAGCTCAAGATACATATCACCCAATTTCAGAAACACAATCTGTTCCTTGCCAAGTGGTGCGACCCGAGCGCGTTGGAAGCCGAAATATTTCGTGTAAAATTTTTCAGTTGCAATTGGATCTTGGCAGCTGATTGCCATCTGAGAAAATTTGAGCCAAGCCATAACTTAGATCCTTACTAAAGCTGGACAAAAACGTATTTATGCGTATGACCCATCGGGATATTGAACGACACCAGCAAAGTGAACGGCAATTTTGCCATCACGCAATACCCAATTATCGTAGAAACTCATTTCACCAACTTCACCGCTAGTGCTGCGAGTTTTGAGACTTTCTACCATCATCAGCGTATTCTCAGTCTCTGCCCACTGGTTGAGCGAGACTTCCAAATCTTCTAAACTGAAGATGCGGCTTTCAAAAAACTCCTTGAGCTGTTGTCGTCCACGGATGTAGAGCGGCTGGCGATTTTCAGTCAGGGTACTAATTAGTAGCAGATCCTCGGCATACTGGTCGAGCAATCCTTCGACATTCTTGGCTTTGATAAAACCAATATGCTCTTTATAGAGCTTACCTAAAGGAGATGCAGGAATTGCTCCGACCTTTCCTGCATTAGCATACGTGCTATCTGGATACTGAATGACTCCAGCAAAGTGAATAGCAATCTTACCATTTTGCAAATACCAATTGTCGTAGAATTCAACATTGCCGACCTCACCGCTAGTGCTGCGAGTTTTGAGACTTTCTACCATCATCAGCGTATTCTCAGTCTCTGCCCACTGATTCAGCGAGACTTCCAAATCTTCTAAACTGAAGATGCGGCTTTCAAAAAATTCCTTGAGCTGCTGTCGCCCACGGATATAGAGCGGCTGGCGATCTTCAGTTAGGGTACTAATTAGTAAAAGATCTTCGGCATACTGGTCGAGCAATCCTTCAACATTTTTTGCTTTAATGAAACCGATATGCTCTTTGTAGAGCTTGCTCATCGGAGACAATAGCAGTTGTTCCATTGGTGTTTTCATAGTAATCCTTTATGCAGGAGATGAGAACGCAAGCAAGTTTTAGGAACAGAGTATGGCTCAGACTAAGCCCAAATCCAAAAACCAAAATGATAAGCAATTTTGCCGTCGCGCATCATCCAAGCATCTCCAGCATTCACTGAACCAAGATCGTTATTGAAATTAGCTTGGAAGAAAATAGTATCTTCAGTCTCAGTAAAATCAAGCGACTTGAGATCGATATGACCGATCGCTTTCATGTATTTATGAAAAAACTGTTTAATGTTTTCACGACCTTGAATTGTAATTGGTGCGGGCATGTCAGCAAAGCCGTTGAAATAGGTGATTAACACAGCGTCTTCCGTGTAATCTCTATCTACCATCTCATCGACTTTTCCGGCTGCGATCGTCTCTAGATGAGTATTAAAAAACTTGCGCCCAGGAGAAATTGTTGAAGTTACCATTGTCTGACCTCTTTTGATTTGCAGTTAAACTGGATTGATGAAATAGTTCGAGAAATTATCTCTTATGACACTCTTCTATTGAAAATTCCACTTCCACCGATCGCGGATGCTGATGATGGAAGTAGAAAATTTTGCCTTAAAGCCGAGCAGACCCCTCATAATAATCAAGAGAGTCTACAATATACGTCTCAATGACTGCTTTTCCTGTCAGAGGCGATCGCTGCACTACCCAAGTTTGGTAAGCATCTAGAGTAATCCGATCGCTTTTTGCTGCTGGTGGATTCCACACACTAGCCTCCCATTTCACCACCACTTTGACATCAGCCTTATCTCCTTTGGGAGTCACTTGAACTTTTTTTAAGGTGTGAACTTCGTCGAAAAAAATACCAATCACGCGCTCGTACCAATCTTTAAATCCATCAAAGCCGTAGACAGTTGCTTCAGGAAAGCACATTTCTGAGCCTTGCTCAGCCAACATGGGGATATATTCCTCAAGTGGTGCGTGAACGTCTAACTTTGAATACCAATCCGCTGCTAATTGCTGTACTTCAACTTGAGATAGAGCTGCGATCTTGCTTAATGTCATGGTTTTTCCTCTCGATGATTATGTAGAAACACTGGTTTGCTATTGACCGCACTTAACACCAATTTTTGAGCCTGCAACCTCATTGGTCAGTACTAAGTCAATTAAGAAGGGTCCATTGTAAGCTAATGCTTTCTGGATGGCTGATTCGATCTCGTCAGGCTGTTCAACCCGTATAGACTGAACTCCCATAGCCCGCGCTAACTCATCAAAACGGATGTCTGGATTGCCTATGGTGAAAGAAGTTGGAAAATCGTGTTCTGCAATTCCTCGTTCGCGCCAATATTGCATAATATTGAGCTTGAGTATTTGATAACTGTGATTGTTGCAGATGACAAATTTAGCATCAATGTTGTGATGTGCAGCAGTCCACAATGCCTGAATGGTGTACATACTGCCACCGTCACCAGTGAAACCAATAACCGTCTTATCTGGATTAGCCAGCTTTAAACCAATTGCACCTGGAATACCAACACCAAGGGAACCACCCCGCGTTTGAAAATAATATCCCAAAGTTGTAGGGGGAATGTAACGACAAAGTTCTTCAGAGTTAGTGATTGCTTCATCGAAGATTACCGTATCTGGTGGTATGTGCTGAGCCAAGTCTCGTGTAAAACGCGACAGATGCAAAGGTACTGAGTCGCAGACAGCTTTATCAGCCTCAAGCTGAGCCGTTAATTGCTGCTTTTTAGCTTCAGCTATCCGAATAGATCTTTGAAATGCTTCCTGCTGCTGTTCGGGAGTCATCATTGATTCCAAGGTTGTACCTAGAGCTGCAAGGGTAGTTTTCGGATCGCTCATCAGCCCGAGATCTACTGGGAAATTTTTTGCAATCTCATAACCATTTAAATCAATGTGAATCACTTTTGCATCGGGAGCAAAAGCATCAGAGAGTACAGGAAAGACTTCAGGGAAAACGTAAGTACCGCAAATTAACACTGCATCTGCTTGGGAGGTGATGCGGCGACTAACTTCGCCAAACATATGCCCGAGCAATCCTCCAAATAGAGGATGGGTAGCGCTCATGTTTGGTTCCGATGAATCTGCTCCCCATACTTGAGCGCCAATTAGTTCGGCAACGCGGATTAATTCAGCTTGAGCATCTGAAAAAGCCACGCCGTCACCTACCACAATTAAAGGCTTGGTTGCAGTAGCTAGTATACTTGCGGCTCGTTCGATCTGTTCTGGTTCGGGGGTGACTCGCGCGATTGGGAAAGAAGTTGGGATCGCTTCTTCTTCATTAGGAGCATCAAGGATATCCATTGGCAGGCTAACGAAGACAGGACCCATTGGTGGTGTACCAGCAATCTTAATTGCCCGACGCAAAACTCGTAAAAGAGAAGCAGGATCGACAACCCGCGTAGCCCATTTAGTCACGGGCTTGGCTATGCTCACAAGGTCAGATGCCATCTGAGCATCCATTGCATCGTACATAATGCCTGCTTCACCAGCTAGCACGACTAGTGGCGCATGACCGCGCATCGCTTGGTACATCATGCCAATTCCATTTCCCAATCCAACACCACTGTGTAGTTGCACAATTGTTGGTTTTTTGGTGGCACGGGCATAGCCATCAGCCATACCTACTGCAATCGTCTCTTGCAAGGCAAAGACATATTTGAATTCAGGCTCGTAGTGACTTAAAGCGTCCAGAAATCCCTGCTCGACTGTGCCAGGGTTGCCGAACATGTATTGTATGCCATCTGCAAGCAGTTGTTCTATAATCGCAAAGCGCCCATTTCTGTTAGCCATAATTTTCGTTTTCTTGGGCATAATCTATTTGCTGGTAGCGATCGCGCAGTTATTACAAAGCCAGAAATCGCTTAGAGATTTACCATCCATACCGTCTTAGCCCTTTCTCTAGGACTTCTACTAACTTCTGACCAGTTGTGTAAGAATCTGCGGTAGACCGTCCCGTGATAAATGGATAGTCCACAATTACAGAAATCTCTCTGCCAAAATTACCGTGATATTCTCCATCTGGAGCTGTTGCATCACTGAGGATATACTCTAAGGGATAGGGAGGTGGACCCATATTAAGATCGCTACCAACAAACCCAGTTCCATCTAAGTAGTCATACTCCTTACAGTGACCTGTGACGTGTTTACCTCGAATAATACTCTTGCGTTCTACCAGGTCGCGAGCAAAAGCCAGACAAGTTACGCCATAGCACTCCGCAGCGATCGGTTTACCCAGCTTGTAAAAACCGAGAATCAGGTCATGGACTCTATGGTTGTTGACCAAATCGACGATTGGACCGCTACCACCTACGATCAACAGAGCATCATATTGCACTAGATCCTGCTGCACCTCGTCGATCGCGTTGTTGTAGGCTTCCATTTCTCGCAGAAACTTTTCAGCACTCCAATAAGGGCGATCGGGCAACCATTCTGAAAGGATGATTGGATTATCTAGCCGAGGATTCTTTGGATCTTCTAATCGCTTGACTTTCTCCGCCATCTCCTCAGATACGACTGCCCGACCTAAAGGAGGGTCAACGAAAGTAGGATCTAAGCTGGGAGGAAGCGCCACTGGTCTTTTACCAGTCGGAGTTGCAAAGTCAACTTGGTATCCTGCTGCATCAAAGGTTTCCAGAGGACCTACTAGTTCTTCACCCCAGTAGCCGTACTCTGACAGAATTGTCAGTATTTTTCTCATAGAATCATCTCCTGCATGTGAATTTGTTTTTGAAATAGTTAGCTAGCAGCTCTTGCTCTTGCAAGGGGAGTAGCAGTTTTTTTGGTTGAGAAGAGATTTGTCGCTGAGGAAATTTGTTGGATTCGTTCGGTAATAGCGTCTATAAATGGATATACTTCGTGTCGCGATCGACCAGTAACCAGGTCGTCATCTACAACTACCCCTGTGGGTGAGGGTTCGTAAATTGCACCAGCATTCATGATGTCTGCAAGCACGACCTCATGACAGATCACTCGTCGTTCTTTAAGTAACTCTGGCATTGGTGTTAATATCCACAATCCGTGACAGAGCGCCCCTTTGACAATCTTAGGATTCGCCATAGCTTTAGCATAAAATTGCACTGCTGGCGAAGTGCGAACTTGTTCGCCACCGATTGGTTGACCCTCAGGTGGTTGGAAGAAACGCAGACGCACGCTGGTGTAATTGGCAGACATGATCACAGCCGCGTAGTCGTTAAGATCGACATTTTGAAAATCGATATCCACTTCTATAGTTCGAGGTGTAGCACCTGTATCTTCATCGCTGAAGAAGCGGACGCTTGGTTGACCCCAAAGCCTAGACATTAAATGCACCGTTGCTTTTAGTTCCGAAAAGCGTTGCTGGTACGCTTCAATTTCTTCAGGAATGAATTCACTTTCGAGAAGAACCGCGATTTTCTTACCTCCAAGGGATCTGGGTATCATGTTAGTTAGATGTCCTTGTTTTGTGCTTATTTATTGACTGGATAATTGTAGCGAGATCGAATGTTTAGTAGTTCAATTTCATTTTATCGAGTACAAAGCTCAGAGGAAACGGTTGAATTTTTGTAGTAAGTTCATATTTTTTTTGACTTTGCTTTGTACTGAGCTTCCATAGAAAATCTCTATTTTTTTGTGAAAGATTTACATTTTTAATAGAGACATATTGTCAGAAATACAGCTACTTATTTTTAACCTTAAATGGAGCTGTATTTAATTAATGCCTGCCAAATACCATACCCTTAGAAGTATTTCTATTGGGAAGAGGGGCGAAATATGCTAATAATCCGGCTAACACAAAAAGTATTAAAGTAGCTACGATGGGAAATTTGTGAGGTGTCATTATTTGTAGTCAGAAATTTGAAGAATAGAGGTTCGACCGTAAGTTTCAGCGATCTTTTTGAGGCGATCGCGCAACTGAGGTGTTAAATTAGACTGTTGATATCGCCAACCCCAGTTTCCTACTGCTTTACCAGGAAAATTCATGCGAGAGTTCGTACCCAATCCCAAAATATCTTGAAGGGGGGTAATTGCGCGATCTGCAACAGAGCTTTGCGCCAAGCGAATTAAATCCCAATGAATTTCCTCCGAACTCGTACAACCCAAATAAAACCGGACGGCTGCTCGTGCTTGTTCTGATAACTGGTTAAACCAGCCTACAGTCGTGTCATTGTCGTGAGTACCCGTGTAAACGACACAATTGTGTGAATAACTAAACGGTAAAAAGCGTTTTTCTATTTGCGTGTCGTCGCCAAAGGCAAATTGCAAAATTTTCATCCCAGGAAGTTCAAAGCGATCGCGCAACGCCTCCACCTCGGGTGTAATCGTTCCCAAATCCTCAGCAATAATCGGTAAGTGACCTAGCTTCTCGTTAAGTGCCTTAAAGAAAGCTTCTCCAGGGGCTTCAATCCATTCTCCATTCATGGCAGTGGTTTCGCCTTGTTTCACTGCCCAGAAAGCCTGGAAGCCTCGGAAGTGGTCGATGCGAATTAAGTCTACGTAGTTAAGAATGGATCTAAAGCGTTGCAACCACCACTCGAAGTTCTCCCGCTGTAAATTTTCCCAGTTATAGACTGGGTTGCCCCACAGTTGTCCTGTAGCACTGAAGTAATCTGGTGGTGTTCCTGCCATCAGTGCTGGTTCACCTGTCGCTGGATCTAGGCAAAAATTTTCGGGATGCGCCCAGACATCAGCACTATCATGTGCTACGTAAATAGCAATATCTCCTACAATTTGAATGCTGCGTTGGTTGGCATAACGTTTTAGTTCTGACCATTGTTGAAAAAATTCAAATTGAAGATACTTATAGTAAAAAGTACCCGTACTTAACTGTTGCTGCCATTGTTCGATCGCGGCTGGCTGTCTTCTAGCGATCGCTGGCTCCCAATGATTCCAACTAGCACCTTGGTGAGCATCTTTGAGTGCCATAAATAGAGCGTAGTCATCTAACCAGTAAGCATTGCGATCGCAAAATTCTGAAAACTCCTGTTTTTCAAACGATGTAGCATTTGCTTCAAAGTTCGAGCAAGCTTTTCGCAGCATTGGTATTTTTGTTGAGATCGCTTGCTCAAAGTCTACAGTTTCAGCATTAAACTCAGGTAAATGAGCCAAGTGAGCTTTTTCTAATAAGCCTTTTTTCTCTAATAATTCTGGACTAATCAGCAGTGGATTTCCTGCCATTGCTGAATAAGAGGCGTAAGGAGAATTACCTTTTCCCGCAGGTCCCAATGGTAATATCTGCCATAGTTGCTGTCCGCTATCCGCTAAAAAGTCAATAAAGCGATAAGCCTCTATACCTAAGTCTCCAATGCCAAACTGACTTGGCAAGGAAGTGGGATGCAACAAAACTCCGCTAGCTCGGCTGAAGGACATAATTAACCTCTAGTAGAATATGTTTACTCAGTGGCAAATAGCTTTGTTTTTTGTCACCGATTGACTTAATTTTCCTCTTCGTTAAAAATTGTCAATACACTCGGCTTACAGCGTTTAATCTCGAACTTAAAAAGATTTAAAGATCGCTCATGAGAGATTCTTCTCAGTATGAAATCGCGATCTACTCTGCGAGAATACTGCGCGGATGAGAGCGTTTGCGTTTAGCAAGAGTAAGCTTTGCGCGATCCCAAATCAGCTCTATGCAAGAAATCTAATGTAAGATTATCAACCAGACAGCATAGTTACAATGATTTAAGTTTCGGGGCAAGGTTGTCTTCTTTAGATTTTATTTATAAAGTCTCTATATAGCAATCTAAATTAAATTGTGAACGTTTTCTGTTTAGAGGCGTTACATGTAGAGACGTTACATGTAACGTCTCTACACGGTTTCTATAAACAAAAAGATCTGATTTTATAAATTTATAGTTTGGCTTTAAGTTTTATATTTATCAACAAAAACCGTTCGAGTTAAGCGCTTAAAAATATGTGAAATCAGACTTCTTGTTTTTAGTCTTATGTAAGTTTTTTATATATTAAATCGATCTCCTAGTCAAACTAAATTTAAAATAAATGGCATTTATGATTGAATATCTTTTAGCTAGCAAGCTCGCTCAAAAATGGATAAATGAGCTAGGAGAGAAACTGTTTTATTCGTCCTCAACCGAATAGAATGAAGTAGTGCGATCGCATATTTTGACTTAGAAAAGCTGACTTAAAACTTATTTATAGCATTTAGAGCTTCAGTCATTTTTCTGAGTCGTAGTAATTGCTGGTTGACGAGGACGGATATCTAACCCCTGCACGCCTAGATCTAGGCGAAAAATACCTCCTTGACCTGCTTCTGTTTCAACACCACCAGTCACGAAAAGACTTTTTAAATTCGCTCCACCAAAAGCGCAATTACTAGTAGTCAGATTACCGCTCGCATACCGACGAATTAACTGCCCGCTGGAGTTCAGTACTTCTACATGGCGCGTACCATAGTGAGCTATATAGAGATTTCCCGCAGCATCCAAGCATAAACCATCAGGCTTGTTATCGATTTCCCCTGGTTGTTTGACTGGTAAAGCAAATACTTTTTTTTCCCCCAGCTTTCCTGGCGCTAGCACATTGTAGACAGCTACTATATTTTTATTACTTTCACTGACAAAAAGACGTTGACGATCTGGGGTGAGGACAATTCCATTTGCAAAAGCAAGTCCGCTAGCCACCTGGTTGAGTTGACTTGCGGCATTGACGTAGTAGACTGCACCATTGGGATTCTGAGGATTTGAGTCGCCAGAGTCGGTGAAATAAAAACCTCCTTGCGGATCGACAGTGATGTCATTGGGATATATTAATGGTTTGCCGTTAAACCGATCGGCAATTATTTTTAAGGGATTGCCATTAGCATCCAACTGTAGCACCGAATTTTTGGCAGCAACAATATGAGAACCATCGGGCAGAATTTTGTGTCCGTTAACTCCTTGAACCTTAGCCCAAATTCGACTAGAGCCATCAGGCGATACAATCGTAATCGTTCCTGCTTTAGTTTGGGAAAAGTAGAAATTGCCCTGGCGATCGAAAACAATTCCCTCACTATATTTGTCACTTTGCAGGACTTTTTCTGGTGAGATAGTATGCGCTGCTGGTAATGTTTCTTGTGGAGGAGTGACTATAGAGCGATCGGACACAAGATTCACATGCTCGGACACGGTAGATGGAGTGTCTAGCTTGGTATGACTGCAAGAAACCAACACTGTAGAGCTAAACAAGAGTGCAATTATTTTCCGCATGGTAAAAAATGTATGTAAGATGTACTTGTTTGTGTTGTGAACCTCGCTCCGATCTACAAATTCCGTTATGCTTTATCTAAATGCGATGGGAGCGAGGGTAAACGCGATCGCCTCTTTTGGCAATACACAGCGATTTACTGCTCGTGATAGTTCCACAGCAGTCCACCATCAACAAAAAAGGTAGAACCAGTGATGTAGTCGGCATCAGATGAAGCTAAAAAAGCAACCACAGGTCCAATATCTTCTGGTTTCCCTAAACGCCCTAAAGGAATATTTTGTAATAACGCTCCTAGCTTTTGGGGGTCATTTAAAAGATTAGTATTGATGGGAGTCTCAATTGCTCCTGGGGCTACATTGTTAATTGTAATTCCCAGCGAACCTAGTTCGACTGCCAAGTTTCGCATAACCATCTTTAACCCACCCTTGCTGGCACAGTAGGGCGTGAAATGCGGAAAAGGCAGTTCTTCATGCACGGAACTAATATTGATAATTTTGCCTTTGCGTTTAGTTTCAATCAAATGTTGCACGATCGCCTGTGTAGCGAAAAACGCACCTTTTAAGTTAACATTCAGCACTGCGTCATAATTAGCTTCGGTAACGTCCCAGAAATCAGTGTTCTTACCATCAACTCCAGCATTATTCACCAAAATATCCAGTTGACCAAAATATTGAATGCTTTCAGTAACTAATCTGCGAACATCACTAACTACTCCCAAGTCTGCCTGAACGATATAACCTTTACGTCCAGTTGCTTCTACTTGTTTTAACGTAGCTTCTGCGCCTTCTGGATGAGAGCGATAGTCAATGACCACATTTGCTCCTTCCTTGGCAAGGCGGACGGCGATCGCGCTGCCAATCCCCTGACTGCTACCAGTCACGAGTGCAACTTTACCTTCAAGTTTCATAACTTTCTCCTTGTTGTCCGAAAAACATCAACTTTAGTGGGGCTGCAATAACCGCAGTTAGCATGGTGACAGGGAATGTCTGATGCGTGAAAAAGCTTGCTACAGTAGGATTTTCCAGTACCAATAATCCCCTGTCGGTACAGGAGTGCAGCTAAAGCAGCCCCAAGAGGTGGAGCAATCCAGTAAATCCATTGATCCTGCCAAATCGAAATCAGGGCAGCTGGAGCAAAAGAGCGGGCTGGATTCAGACTAGTGCCAGTCAGTGGCGATTCGGTAGATACCAGAAAAGCAACTAGCGCCCCGGCGATCGCACCAGTCCAAGGCATAATGGACGAGTTAACTGAGATTAAAATTGTCAACATCAGCAAAAATGTAATGCCAACTTCAATCCCAAAACCCATGACTGGCGATACTCCTTTCCCCAACAGAGTCGCACCCAGATGAACGCTGCGAGCAAAGTCAGACCATAATACGAGTACTAAGGCAGCACCGATCGCAGCACCAATAACCTGCGCAAAAGCGTATGCTACGGCATCGCGGGTAGAGATTTTTTTCATCAGCCAGAAGCCCAAAGTGACTGAGGGATTGAGATGTCCTCCAGAGCGTTTGCCTAATGGCGAGTAAGCGATCGCTGTTCCTCCCCCAGCAAAACATAAAGCTGTGAGACATAAGCGCACATTAGGGTTGGGGATTAACTTGACGATTGGGGATTCTGGGCTAAAATTCCAGCAAACCCAAGAGAGACCGTTGAATATCATTAACATTGTGCCTACCAGTTCTGCGACGTAAGCAGGGATAGCACTGGGTCTGCTACTGGCAATCCTACGTTTCATCTCAGGTTCCTCAACTCGTTAAGTTATAGATTGGGCAATGCTTTCAGTCACGAAACTGTTAAAGGTTGGGCTTGTGCTTCTGGGCATTTAGAGTTGCTCGTGCGGCGATCGCGATATTCTCCACACTGTTGAATCAGTTTGGCGACTAATCCCGTCCAGCCAGTTTGATGACTAGCACCAATTCCCGCACCGATGTCGCCATGAAAGTATTCGTGAAACAAAATTAGGTCGTGCCAGTGAGGATCGGTTTGGAACTTTTCAATCCCACCGTAGACGGGTCGTTTGTGAGACGAATCTTCCAGAAAAATTTGCACTAGCCTTTGTGACAATTCAAATGCAACTTCCCAAAGTGTCATCATGCGACCGGAGCCAGTAGGACACTCTACTTTAAAGTCATCTCCAAAGTAGTGATGGAACTTTTGCAGCGACTCAATAATTAAGTAGTTGACGGGAAACCAAACTGGACCGCGCCAGTTAGAATTCCCGCCAAACATACCAGTGCTAGATTCTGCTGGCTCGTAGTCCACGCGATACTGATATCCATTGGTTTCAAAAACGTAGGGATGAGACTCATGAAATTTGGAAACTGCACGAATACCGTAGGGACTTAAAAATTCGCTTTCATCCAAAATTCTTTTCAGAATGCGCTGGAGTTTTTCACGATAGGCGATCGCCAACAGTCTTCTTGCCCCTACTCCGGGTGATTCCATGCAAGCAACATTTTGGCGTAGATCTGGGCGATTTCTAATAAACCATTCCATCCGTCGTTTGAAACCAGGGAGACGCTGCAACATTTCTGGTTCCAAGGTTTGAACGGCAAATAGCGGAATGAGTCCTACCATCGAACGTACTTTTAACGGCAACCGATCGCCATTAGGTAGATGCAATGCATCATAATAAAATCCATCAACTTCATCCCAAAGGGATATTTCCGTCTTACCAATGCCATCTATTGCATCAGCAATGTAGAGAAAATGTTCAAAAAATTTGCTGGCAATATCTTCATAGGTAGAGTCTACTTTTGCTAGTTCCAGAGCGATCGCCAGCATATTCAGGCAATACATCCCCATCCAGCTCGTGCCATCTGCTTGATTGATATGTCCACCCGTGGGAAGTTCGGCGCTTCTGTCAAAGACACCAATATTATCTAATCCCAAAAAGCCACCCTGAAAGACGTTATTGCCTTCAGCATCTTTCCGATTCACCCACCACGTAAAATTCAGTAATAATTTTTGAAACACCCGCTCTAGAAAATTCGTGTCGGCACGACCGTACATTTTACGTTCAATCTGATACACGCGCATGGTAGCCCAAGCGTGAACGGGTGGATTTACATCACTAAAAGCCCATTCATAAGCTGGTAGCTGACCGTTAGGGTGCATGTACCATTCCCGCGTCAAGCGACTCAACTGACGCTTGGCAAAGTCTGGATCGATCGCCGCTAGTGGAATCACGTGAAAAGCTAAATCCCAAGCGGCAAACCAAGGATATTCCCACTTGTCTGGCATCGAAAGAATGTCATCGTTAAATAGATGAATCCACTCACGGTTTCTGCCATGCCGTCGTTCGGCTGGTGGTGACGGATTTTGGGGATCGCCCTTCAGCCACTCATGGACGACATAGTAATAATACTGTTTGCTCCATAACATACCTGCAAACGCCTGTCGCTGGACGTTGCGTTCATCTTCTGAAATGGAGAATGGACAAATTCGATGATAAAATTCATCTGCTTCCGAAAGCCGAGTTTGCAAAATTTCGTCAAATTGAGTATCAAAAGGCTGAATTAAACTCGGCGAATCGCTTAGGCGTAGCCGCACAGTTTTGGTTTCGCCTGCTCCAATTAACAATGCGTAATGAGCCGCACTTTTAGTGCCAATTCGATTTGGGTTGACTGCTGCTTTTCGACCTTCTACTATGTAATCGTTGATTCCATCTTTGACGTAGGGAGAAACATTGCTAGTTCCAAATAATTTCTCAAAGTTAGTTTCATTATTTGTAAATAGCAGTTCTGTTTCTCCGTCACAATACAGCCATCTATCTCCCAATGTTGGATGGATAGCTTCAATAATACTGAAATCGGACTCGGATTTAACGGCTTTGAGAATCGGTTGTTCTTGGTGAGAATCCCAAGACCAAGTATTCCGAAACCAGAGTGTAGGCAATAGATGTAGAGTTTTTGCTTCCGCTCCTCTATTAATGATACTGACTTGAATCAGAATATCTTCTGGTGAATTTTTAGCATACTCAATGAAAACATCAAAGTAGCGATCGCCTGCAAATATGCCTGTGTCGAGCAATTCAAACTCTAAATCCTGACGACTTCGGCGTTGATTTTCTTCAACAAGTTGCTGATAAGGGAAAGCCTGTTGAGGATATTTGTACAGGCATTTCATATAGGAGTGCGTGGGGGTGTTATCCAAATAAAAGTAATATTCTTTGACATCTTCCCCATGATTGCCTTGATTTCCCGTGAGACCAAACATTCTCTCTTTAAGAATGGTATCCTCTCCGTTCCACAAGGCGATCGCAAAACAAAGGCGTTGGTGGTTATCAGAAATCCCAGCAATTCCATCTTCTCCCCAGCGATAAGCGCGAGAACGGGCGCGATCGTGAGGAAAGTAATCCCAGGCTTCCCCAGTCGCACTATAGTCTTCTCGCACGGTTCCCCACTGTCGTTCGCTCAAATAAGGTCCCCAACGCTGCCAGTGAGCGGTGCGTGAAGCGGAGCTATCCCGAAGGGAATCGCGAACTTGTTGCAATCTTGCTTCTTCTCGGGTCATATCTTTCCTGCCTCAATACTAGAGTTAATATTCATTGGCTAGCGATGACAATCTAGACGGCAACTACAGAATGCAAAACTATAGCGGTTTTCAATTGGATGCAATACATGTCTGGTAGGGGCGCTTTCTCGCTCGCGCCCCTACAAATGTCATCCGCACAATCGAGAATTGCTATCGTAAACTATCCAAGATCTTCAGCAATGATTTTTTCTATATTGCGTTCTGCTAAAGCCGCAATAGTAAAGGAAGGATTTGTGATAGCTGTATAGCCAGGAATCATGGCTCCATCCATGACATAAAGACGTTTATACCCAGCGACGCGCCCGTAGCGATCGCAGGCTTTTCCTAGTGTTGCTCCTCCCAGAGGATGCCCAGAGATGGAATTGATAAATTCTGACGTGGGATTACTGGTAGAGGTCGTATTTTTCTCGTCAAGGATTTGAGCAGTTAACTTGACAGCATCTAATTGAGCATTGTCTTGAGTCCAGTTCAAGCGGACAGAATCAGTAGATGCGTTATATGTAAATGTCCCTGTTTGTCGAGGTATACCTAAAGCGAGTAACTGTAGCGTACCATCAGCTGCATTTGCATCTGGAATATCCTCAAGAACAGTTGCACCAAGAGGGTTATCTAGGTGTTCCAAAACTACACATGCTGGTCCTCCCTTACCAGATACAGACGGCGATAAGTTGCTACGAGTTACAATCGCATCTCCATTACCTCCCCAATGTTTGCCAACTTCATCGTTTAATTTTGGTAATAAGCCCGTTGCTTTAGATCTAACTAAAAGCTTGGAAGTTCCAATAGAACCAGCTGCTAAAAATAAATAGCGACAGGTGAAAGACTTCTGAGCAACGACTGCTCCTGATGTGTCAATTTGAGTACATAAAACTCTGTATCCATATTCAGGTACTTCAGTAATATCTGTAGCTAGATGTAATGTTAAAACATCTAATAATCCAGTTTGCTCTGCCTGAAATAGGTAGTTACGATCCAGGCTATTTTTAGCCCCACTGTTAATGCCGTACCAGTGATTACCTAGAATTGCAGAAGGTATCTTTGTTCCTTCTATTTCTTGGCGAATTATATTCCAATCTACTGCAAGATTATATGGATATGTAGCAAAGCCTGCTCTATTTCCTTGTTCGATTAATAACCTAGCGCGATCGTAGTAAGGACTTGCCAAAATATCATCAGGAATGCTTGCGGGTTGTAGGAGCGATCGCACGCGCGGATAATAAACTGCATCCAATTCATCATAGTCCACAACATCAGGAGAAAAAATACCGCTGAAGATTTCGCGCCTGGGTTGGTAAGTAATCGCGTTATAAACTAACGATCCACCTCCAAAGCCAGCCCCATGCAAGATATTAATTCCATTTTCCTGAGAAAAGTCTAGCACTCCTGTAAACGGATCGACGGGAACTCCATTCCATGTCGTATTACTTAACCAGGCAGCTCGACCATCTATTTGTTGAAAAGTAGCAAAAGTATTTCCATCATCTCTGATAGGCCAGCGGATTCCTCGCTCTATCATCAATGTTCTAATCCCAGCTTGTGTCAAGCGCAGAGCCGTAATCGCTCCGCCAAAACCGCTACCAAGGACTAGAGCTTCTACAGCTTCATCTGGAACATTTCGATCTTGGGCGCTCGCGCGATAAATACTAGCTAGGGGACTTAGGGCAGCACTAGCAGAAATAAGTGCAGTAGTTTGCAGAAAGCGACGACGGCTGCGAAACCTATTCTTCATATTTTCTCAATTTATGACGATCGAGTTATAAGATTTCTAAGCAAAGCGGCTAGCGATCTCAAAGTTAACAATTTCTGTTTTGAGGAAAGTAACAACGTTGACTAGGCTTTCAATCCATGTATTTTCTATAACTACCAACATCAATTTTTTAACTCGTTCAAAGATATATAGCCTTTGCTTTTGTTTGCCAAGGCATTTTTTTTAGCCAGACACACTAAAAATCCTAAACTCATCCGAAGTATATTTATCAATTTTTTTTTAGAGAAGAGACAAAAATTAGAATTAAGTTTGTATTATTTTGATTTCAATACTCAATATTTTATTTAATATTTCCTTAAGGTTTGACGACAAAATCCCTCATAACTATATTTAACTAGATAACATATGTAAAAATATAAAAATGTATCAAATAACTGAAGCTTAATCTTGTATTTCAAATAGAAATGTTTAAACAACTTTGACTCGATCGCGATCGTTTTAATTTTAAATTTTTAAAAATCAAGTTATTTGTCAAATTCTACATCAATATTTTTCAAGATATTTTATAATTCACGTTGATTTTAACCAGTCATTAAGCTTGTTAGCAGATGCTTATAAAAAAATAGCTTTTATAACGTTAATAACCTAAGACTGAGTGGTTCCTAAAGAATGCAAACTAGCTCCGAAAGTTCAACCATTGTGTTCTTACTTCATGTTACATAAGCTTTTCAGTATCAAACATCGGCTAAAACTCAATAGTCTTTTGCACAACGCTTAAGTATCGTGCCAAGATGCCGAAGCTTGAGCAAGCAAGCGATCGAAACTGAATTTATCGAGAACAAAGCAATACCCGATCGTCCATTTTTTTTGTTTTTTCTTGCTATACGACTAACAAAAAACTTCAGGCTAATCTAATGAAGTTAGGTCAAATGAATACTGCGTCAGAAGTGGTTTTTGCAAATTTTCAGGTTTTTTACTGAACCTTCAATTACTGAACAGAATCAGTAAATGTCGTAAAAAAATAGTCAGGAAGAATAATGATTCTAACTACAGCTACACAGCAATTTGAGCTAGCGAAGACTAAGTATCAATTGGAGCCAGGATGCCAACATCCCCTGGGTGCAACACCAAATTCTGAAGGAGTCAATTTTGCGATCTTTTCAGAACATGCCACATCTGTAGAACTTTTGCTATTTGAGAACCATGACGATCTTGAACCTGCACAGATTATTCAATTAGATCCCAGGATAAATAAAACTTTCCACTTTTGGCATGTCTATGTTAGGGGGTTGAAATCTTGCACTTACTACGCTTATCGAGTTAGTGGATCTCAGGACATACAAGCAGGACATCGCTTTAATGAAAATAAGGTATTGCTCGATCCATACGCGAAGGGAAATACAAATACGCTTTGGAACCGCGTTGATGCTATAGGGACAAAAGATAATATAGCTACCTCAATGCGTAGCGTAGTCGTTGATATATCGGATTATGACTGGGAAGGCGATCGCCCCCTTAACCGACCCATGAGTGAGACGATCGTGTATGAGCTTCATGTTGCAGGATTTACTAAGTCCCCCTCCTCAGGCTGTCAACACTGCGGTACTTTCTCTGGAATTGTCGAGAAGATTCCTTATCTAAAAGAGTTGGGGATCACGGCTGTTGAACTGATGCCAATTTTTGACTTTGATGAAAAGAACATTTTTCGGGAGGTTGACGGTAAGCCACTAAGAGACTATTGGGGATACAATCCACATAGCTACTTTGCACCTGAAGGTTCATATTGTACCTCGCCAGAAATAGGGAGCCAGATCCGAGAGTTTCGAGATCTGGTTAAGGCACTGCACAAAGCAGGGATTGAGGTGATCTTGGATGTAGTTTTTAACCACACGGACGAGGGCAACCATGACGGTCCTACGATTAACTTTAAAGGGCTGGACAATAGCATTTACTATCACCTAGTACCATTCAACAAGTATTACTACATGGACTATTCTGGGTGCGGAAATACTGTTAACTGTAACCATCCTATGGTGGAAAAGTTAATTGTAGATTGCCTAGAATTTTGGGTGAAGGAAATGCACGTTGATGGTTTCCGATTTGACGAAGGCTCTATTCTCGCCAGAGGTCAAGATGGAGTACCTTTAATTCATCCACCAGTCATATGGCACATAGAAACATCTGAAATTTTAGCCGATACCAAAATTATTGCAGAAGCATGGGATGCTGCTGGGCTTTATCAAATTGGCTACTTCCCTGGTTATCGATGGGCAGAATGGAATGGACGCTACCGAGATGATATCCGACGCTTTGTCAAGGGAGATTCAGGATTAGCAGGATCTGCTGCTTGGCGAATTGCTGGTAGCGCCGATCTCTATCAAGCTAGTGGGCATCTACCTATTAATAGCGTTAATTTCATCACTTGCCATGATGGGTTCACTCTCAGCGATTTGGTTTCCTACAACGATAAACACAATGAAGCTAATGGCGAAGGTAATCGCGATGGCATTAATGATAATTTGAGCTGGAATTGTGGTGTTGAAGGGGAGACTGAAGATAGAGAAATTGATGCATTGCGTCGGCGACAGATTAAAAACTTTGCAGCTATTCTTCTGTTGTCGCAGGGCGTACCGATGATTGTGGCTGGCGATGAAGTCAGACGTACTCAACAAGGCAATAATAATGCCTACTGCCAGGATAGTGAGATTAGTTGGTTTGACTGGAGTTTGGTAGAGAAGAATGCTGATATATTCAGATTCTTTAAGCTGGCGATCGAGTTCCGCAAATGCTATTGTCAATCTGCCTTACGCCGTTCCCAGTTCTTCAGTGGCGATGTCAACGAGCGTGGTTTAGCAGATATGTCTTGGCACGGCACAAAGTTGTTTAATCCAGGATGGTACGATCCTCATTCTAGAGTTCTTGCCTTGACTTTAGGCGGTTTTGAAGGAGAAGCAGATATTCATATCATGTTCAATATGTACTGGGATGCTTTAGAATTTGAAACTCCCTTAATTCAGGGTAGGAATTGGTACAAAGTCATTGATACTGCGGAACCTTCCCCGATGGACATCATGGAGTCAGGGAAAGAAATCTTGGTTTCAGGCAATGTTTGCCCTGTCAAAGAGCGTAGTGTAGTTGTTCTCATTTCCAAATAGTTAGTCAAGCATTAATTTCCACGCAGGGAGATCTTCAATGAGTAACATGGGTTTTTCATTTTCGGACTCGATCGCAGGATACGTAACAGAAGTTGACTTAAGCAGAAATACTTTCAACCTGAAAACTTCTGATGGTAGAAATTTTGAGATTGCATTAACCTCAACAACTTACGCAGAAATGGTTCGCAATCTGGGAGAACCGTATTATGACTGTACTAGCCAAATGCAGTCAATGCTTGTTCCCGATCGCTATCTTTTTGCCTATGGCATCTTTTATCCTGAAGCAGATCGAAACAAGATTGAAGCCAAACACATAGTCTTTTTGGGTCGGACAGAAAACGAGTATCTGTTTGAAAGACCGGACTGGTGGGTAAAACAGATTAGTAATCTTGCCAATTTTTATCTGAAAGCACAGTTTGAAGATGGCGAAATTGACTATCGGAAATACCGCACTGGAATCGGTTTAGTGGGTTCCAAAGAAGATTCCAATCGTCAAGAAACTGATACCATTTCTCGCTTAGTTTACGGTTTCGCCACAGCATACATGATGACTGGCGACGATCGCTACATAGAAGCAGCGGAAAAAGGTACTGAATATCTGCGCGAACACATGCGTTTTCTCGATGAGGGCGAAGAAATTTGCTACTGGTATCATGGTGTTGATGTGAAGCCAGATGGTAGCGAGCAGAAAATATTTGCCTCAGAATTTGGGGATGATTATGATGCACTGCCAGCATACGAGCAAATTTATGCCTTGGCTGGTCCTACCCAAACTTATCGGGTGACAGGCGATCCGCGCATCATGAAAGACATTGAATTAACTGTCAATTTATTTAACCGCTATCTCTTAGACAAAACAGATAAAGGCGGCTTTTTCTCTCACATCGATCCCATTACCCTCAGCCCTTATGCCGAGTCTTTAGGGAGAAACCGCGCGAAAAAGAACTGGAACTCAGTTGGCGACCATGCCCCAGCCTATTTGATCAACCTTTGGTTAGCAACTGGCGAAGACAAATACGCCGACTTCCTTGAGTATACGTTTGACACCATTGAGAAACGTTTCCCAGATTTCGACAATAGCCCATTTGTGCAGGAACGTTTCTATGAAGATTGGAGCTACGACACGACGTGGGGTTGGCAGCAGAACCGAGCAGTGGTGGGTCATAACCTCAAAATTGCTTGGAATCTGATGCGCATGAACCACTTGAAACCAAAAGAAAGGTATACCACTTTAGCCGAAGAAATTGCCGAGATTATGCCAGATGTTGGTAGCGATCGCCAGCGTGGAGGCTGGTACGATGTCGTAGAACGCAGTTTGGAACCAGGACAAGAAGTACACCGCTTTGTCTGGCACGACCGCAAGGCTTGGTGGCAGCAAGAGCAAGCGATTCTAGCTTACTTAATCCTGGCTGGTTCGCTTGGTAATACTGAGTATCGACGCTTAGCACGGGAGTCAGCAGCTTTCTATAATGCTTGGTTCCTCGACAACCAGTCTGGTGGTGTCTACTTTAATGTCTTGGCAAACGGAATTCCTTATCTAATGGGTACTGAGCGTGGCAAAGGTAGCCATTCGATGAGCGGCTACCACTCGTTTGAGTTAGCTTACTTGGCGGCGGTTTACACAAATCTGCTAATTACAAAACAGCCAATGAACTTGTACTTTAAGCCCAGACCGGGAGCATTTAAAGACAACCTTCTGCGAGTTACACCGGATATTCTGCCACCAGGTAGCGTGCGGATTGGTGAAGTATGGATTGACGATCGACCGTATACTGATTTTGATGCCGATAAACTGACTGTCAAACTGCCTGATACTCGCGATTCAGTGAGAGTCAGAGTTAGAATTCTACCAATTCAGGTTTTCTTTGATGCCGCTTTACTGGAAGTCGCTGATGGGACTGCCAAGATTTCATTAACTGGCTTACTAGATGTAAATGCAATACCAATTCTGGAAGCAGAGTTAGAAAAGGTACAAACACAGCCACTCAAACGCCTCGTCTTTCTGTTACAAGACTTAAAGTGTATCTCTAGTGCTGGACTGCGTTTTCTGATTTTCACAAAGCAAAAGCTAGGTTCTGACGTTCAAATTCATATAGTTGGCGCACAGGAAAATGTGCAGAATTACCTCAAGATGAGTTCATTCTGTCAAGGCATTACTGTGTCCGATCGGTATGATGTGACTGAAACAGCCAACGTGTATTTAGTTCCCTAAGAATCACTACCCATCTGTAGGACGAAAAACCCTGACACCAAATAATTGCTGAGTTAGTGCTTAGTGTTTGGTAAACCAGATTTTGCACGTGTTTTCCTGCCTGTTGTCATACCATTACTACACTGTGTGGGAACATTTGACCAAGCAGGGACACTTGCATCGAAAATTTCGCTGCTGGTCGTAACGCGACTAGGTTATGAAGGAGTAACTGTGGCTAATCCTGTTCTGTTAACTTTAGACGACGATCCAGGAGTTTTGCGAGTCATTGAGCGCGATCTCCGACGGGAGTATGGTAGCCGATTTCGAGTCATGCGATCGGAATCGGGTTTAACAGCTCTGAAGGCACTGCAACAAGTTAAGTTACGCAGGGAAATGGTGGCACTATTCTTGGTAGATCAGCGGATGCCAGAGATCGCAGGGGTAGAGTTTCTCGAACAGGCGATGGAACTCTTTCCAGATGCAAAGCGGGTCTTGCTAACTGCATATGCGGATACCGATGCTGCCATCCGCGCCATCAACACAGCAAAGATTGATTACTACCTTCTCAAGCCGTGGGACCCGCCACATGAAAAACTATATCCCGTGCTGGACGATTTACTAGATGATTGGATTTCGTCTTGTCGTCCGCCCTTTGAAGGTTTGCGAATTGTTGATTCGCGTTGGTCGCCCCATCTGCATCAAATCAAAGATTTTTTGGCTCGCAATCATGTGCCTTATCAATGGCTGGACATTGAGGTAGAAGCAGAGGCACACCAATGGACTAACTACACCGAATCTGGTGCTGCAAATTTACCACTGGTATTATTTCCTGATGGTTCTCACTTAATACAACCGACAAATACGCAAATTGCCCAGAAACTCGGATTGCGAACCCATGCCCAAATGCCATTCTACGACTTAGCGATCGTCGGTGCTGGTCCAGCGGGTTTAGCAGCAGCAGTCTACGGAGCGTCTGAGGGATTGCGAACCGTGTTAATTGAAAAAGAAGCCCCAGGCGGGCAAGCAGGAACGAGTTCTCGGATTGAGAACTACTTGGGCTTTCCCGTTGGACTGAGTGGAGCGGATCTAGCCAGACGTGCAGTAACTCAAGCCAAACGGTTCGGCGTGGAGATTCTCTCGCCACAAGAGGTGACTGGTGTTCGAGTCGCCGATCCCTATCGTATTTTGACACTGAGCGATGGCACAGAGGTTTGCTGTCATGCAATGCTTATTGCTACTGGTATCTCGTATCGCAGACTTGATATACCTGGAATTGATAATCTGATCGGAGCTGGCGTATATACTGGGGCAGCAATGACTGAAGCACTCTCTTGCTTAAATCAAGAGATTTACATCGTTGGCGGGGCTAACTCAGCTGGACAAGCAGCAGTCTATCTTGCTAAATACGCCAGTCGTGTCAGAATGCTGGTGCGCGGCGATTCTCTCGCTAAAAGCATGTCCCAATATTTAATAGAGCAGATCTCAGCGACAGAGAACATTGAAGTTAGAGTACACTCTAGCATTGCCCAGGTTCATGGTGAAAACTGCCTAGAAGCAGTTACGATTGCTGATGCCCAGACAGGCGAAAAGCGAACTGTTCCGACAAACTTACTCTTTGTCATGATTGGTGCTAAACCACGTACAGATTGGTTAGATGGCATCGTGGCAAGAGACGAACAAGGATTTATCTTGACCGGAGCAAGTTTAAACCGTAATGGATGCTGCAACAAAGGATGGATGCTCGATCGCGAGCCTTTTCTGCTCGAAAGTAGCGTACCTGGGATATTTGTGGCTGGAGATGTGCGCCACGGTTCGGTGAAGCGCATTGCTTCAGGGGTAGGAGAAGGTTCGATTGCCGTTCAGTTTATTCATCAGTACCTTAGTAAGATGTAATTATGCTTGAAGCTTTAAGGCAAACAGCGCTCTTTGCAGAACTCACAGACGAGCAATTGCAATGGTTAGCCGAACACGGTAGCCTGATTCAGCTAGCCGCTGGAGAGTATCTAGCGCTTGAAGGAGAGCCGCCGAAAAATTTTTACGTGCTTGCAGAAGGCGAAATACAGCTGACAAAGAAGGTTGGTGATATAGAAAGGCATATGATGACCTTTGGACCAGGAACGTATACAGGTCACGAGTTAATTTTATTAGATATGCCTTACTTTGCTAGCGGACGAGCTACAAAAGCAAGTCGCGTGTTGAAATGGGACACACATGCTTTCTGGCAAATGCTAACCAGATGTCCTTCGATTACACGGGATCTGCTGGTCATAACAGCCCAGCGGACACAAATCTTGGAAACAACATCACGACACCACGAAAAGCTACTTGCACTAGGTACTATGGCAGCTGGTCTTGCCCACGAACTTAACAATCCAGCAGCAGCAGTCAGTCGAGGTGCGAAGCACATGCACGAATTATTTCAAGAATTGCTCTTGCTAGCACTCAGTCTGAACCAGCAGCAGATGACAAGCACGCAAATGACTTTTCTGGCAAACATTTTGCAAGACGCGATCGCGCGCGCCGCAACACCACTACAGTTAGATCCGCTCGTGCAGAGCGATCGGGAAGATGAGATCGCCATCTGGCTTGAGGCAAACGGCGTTGAAGATAGTTGGAATCTCGCCCCTACCCTGGCAGTAGCAGGACTGGATACAGAATGGCTAGATGTTGTCATAGAACATGTGCCTACTCAATCCTTGGGCAAAGTACTGACCTGGATTGAAGCAACTCTAACTGGGTTGGGGTTGTTAGACGAAATTGAGCAAAGCGCGGGACGCATTTCTGAGCTAGTGAAAGCAGTCAAAGAGTATTCCTATATGGATCGAGCGCCAATGCAGGATTTAGACGTACACCAGGGAATTGAAAGTACGTTAATTATGCTAGGTCACAAACTTAAGGGTGGTGTAACTGTGTCGCGCAAGTACGATCGCAGCCTGCCTACTATTTGCGCCTATGGAAGTGAGTTGAACCAAGTTTGGACTAACTTGATTGACAATGCGATCGATGCAATGGACGGACGCGGACAAATCTGGATTCGTACAGCGTTAGACAATAATGATTTGCTCGTAGAGATTGCTGACAATGGACCAGGCATTCCGCCAGACATTCAAGGGCGTATCTTCGAGCCATTTTTTACCACTAAGGGTGTGGGTCAAGGAACCGGCTTAGGTTTGGTGATTAGCTATCGAATTATTGAGAAACATAGAGGCGACATCCGCTTTCATTCTGAGCCAGGCAACACTTGCTTTCACATTCGCCTGCCGATCGCTCCGTGTCAAGTGCAAAATCGTCAGGAAAACTCAAGTACTCAACTTTCAAGTACTCAACTTTCATCAATCTTAGTGGGTGGCGAGCTATGCTAAAAAGGGCATTGCTCACAAGTTAAGGTTGCCAAAGATTTGTCAAGAGGCAGGCAAAGATAGTGTAAAACTCATAGCAGATAAGCTATAGAGGGATGAAGCCGTGAGCCGGAGCAAGCGCGACCATGCCAAAAAGCAGCATCGCCCAATGGTAGAAGATGAAGCCATTGCCTCGCAACTAGAAGCTTTATTGACACCAGCTATAACCTCCCAAGAAAACTACTACAGTCAGCTGGGGTTAAGAGACAGAATTCTCAACCTACCGTTAATGGTAGCGGCGGTATTAACCTTGCTATGGCGAGATGTGGCGGGAGTTACGGAACTGACAAGAATGTTGGCAAGGGAGGGGTTTCTATGGTGCAGTCCCAAAGCTGTCAGTCAACAAGCAATAGCGAGAGCGGTTTTTATCATTTCCAGCCCAGATATTTGAGAAAGTTTTTAAGGATTTGCTACCAAATTTAACAACAAGTTGGCAAGCTAGAAGCCAGCGAAAAATACCTGAAAGTGTTCAATTTACTATGTCAAAGTTTGAAACAATTTGGATAGTAGATTGTTCGGTTTTAGAAGCATGGTTTTGCAAGCTGAATAGTCTTAAAGATGTTCCGCAAGGACAATTAGCCAGAAAAATGGTGACTGTAATAGATTTAAGCACTCGATTACCTGTAGAGATTTGGTTTCAGGAAAATTCTAAAGCTTCTGAGATCAAATTTGAGTTAGATATCTTAAACTTAGTCACAGCCAAAACTTTACTTTTGCTGGACAGAGGATTTTATCACTTTAATTTTTGGCTTTTGTTAATCGAATAAAAAGTTGATTTTATTACTCGGTTAAAGAAAGGAGCATCAATTAAGCCCTTGCAAACATTTACGCACAGCTATGCGCTACGAGATCGTTTAGTCCGTCTAGGTTCAGGTACGAAAAAAACTCCATTTATTACCTTACGTCTAATTGAAGTTCGTTCGGGAAAGACTTGGCATTTTTATTTAATCAGTGTACTCGATCCAACTATTTTACCACCGTATGTTGTGGCTGATTTATATCAAAAGCGTTGGCGAATTGAAGAGGCTTTTAATACAGGAAAAAGGCTCTTAAGTTTAAGTTACTTGTGGACTGGTTCTGTTAACGGTATTCAATAAAATTACCTAAATTAACGGCGGTCGCAAAGCTTGCTACGACAATAACCAATAAAAATAATTTAGATTCAGGCGTAGTCGAGTAGTAGCAGGACACGAGAATATTACTCTAGATAACAAACATTACTCTTAGCCAAAATAAACTCTGTCCTGTCAGCTATAATCACGGCTGCAAAATTCAAAAGGATCGGTGGGTGCTGGTAGGCACGCTAATAATTTTTCACTAAACAGATGGAAGCTGTAGAAGATATCCAACGTGCAATATTGGCTGCAATCAGAGAGCAGACACAGGCAATTCAGTCTTCAGAGAAGACGATTCAGGAAGCGCAGCGCACTCAGCAGCAATTAATAGATGTTTACAGGCGAACGCTAACAGATCGATGGGTAGGATCTGATGATGTTGCCTGTGAATTCGGCATGGCAATATCTGCTCGCTCGATTACCAATCGCATCCAAGACGGTAGACTGGAGCAGGGAATTCACTGGATTAACACTAGTGACGGCGATCGCCCTACTTATTTAATCTGCGTCCGCACGGTAATGGAATACTTCAAAAAACCCCCTCAGAAGCGCCGTCCGCCTAAAAGAAATCGCTTACAAAATTGACGGCACTTGATATTTTTCAATTACCCCTGCATAATGCTCCAGAATTATTCTGGCGCTATTGCCAACCCAGCGAGCAATTTGGGGTATAGGGATATTTTTCTCAATACAGTGAGTAATGAAGGTATGGCGAGTCTGGTACTGATAGCGATAACGAATTCCTTGTTTGAGCAGCACGGACTTCCAAGCACGATTGAGAAAATTGTGGGCATCAATTAGCTTACCCCTAGGGGAGACAAACACAGGGGAATCTGGAATCGGTTTTCCGATCGCAGGGAAAGCAGCCACTCTCTCAGTTTTTCATCACTAGGAAACTTCCGCTTTCGCGTCTTTGGACTTTTTCGATGACCTTCAACCACTGCTTCCTCAAACAAAATAGTAGACAAGTCGCTACTGACGTGCTTCCACTGCAAACCAATAGCTTCAGAAGTACGGCATCCAGTCATGAAGAGAAATTTAACAAATGGCGTGTAGTGCTTGAAATATCTGTCAGTCTTGAATCCCCGCACAATAGCTCCTATCTCTGCTCGGTCAAAGGGATCGATCTCATCCGCCTCAGATTTGGCTACCTTGATTTTGCTTGCCATCCCCTCAAAGGGATTTGACTCTAGTATTGCCCGTTCGACAGCCCATTTACAGCAAGCATTCAGTTGTGCCAGTACCCGTCTAGAAGTGTTTGCGGTTTTAGTAGCAAGCAGGCGATCGCGAAGTGCGATTGCATTCTCTAGATCTAGCTCAGCCAAAGCTACTAAATGATTTCGTACCTTTTTAAAATCTTTATTGAGGGTAGTGATACTGACAGAACTCGCTCTATGCTCCACATACTTGCCCCATAGGTTCAACAATTGAGCTGTAAACGATTGCTCTTGGGATCTTTTCGCGTGTAGGTATGGCTCCTTTGGAAAATTCCCGCTTTGCCAATAAAGAGCCAACTAGCTTAGCCTCGTTCTCAGCATAGGTAAAACCAGCAGGATTGCAGTAAACTCCCAGATAAATTTCTTGGCGAAACGGTTTATCTTTTGTTGAGTTAGGTCGCGGTGGGAGAGTTCCGCGCAAGCACAAGCGATCGCCTCGCTGCTGGACGCTAACCCCTAGCTTCCCAGCCTTAAGCCGAGCGTTAATCTGGCGAATTCTCTCCTCGATATCTAGCGCCAAAATTCACCCCAAAATTCACACCGATTTTACCCGTTAATTCTGCTATTTTTTGCAGTTTTTTACAAGTCAGGGTGTGCGGGATTAACGGCTAGAAACCGCTCTATGAGCTAGATTAGCGATGCCAGGAACCAGAATTGAACTGGTGACACGAGGATTTTCAGTCCTCTGCTCTACCAACTGAGCTATCCCGGCGAAGTTGGTGCGTCAATTTTTGGCGCTTTATTAAGGTAGCAAACTTATCAGACCTTGGCAAGGGTTAGGCGCGAAATTTCTTATGCTGTTTTCCAAATGAGCTTCACCCAACTGAAAATGAATGTAAATAGCAAGAATTGGACGAGAACGATACTAGGACCAGAAGCAAAGTTGAGTAGACCCGATAACATAATGCCGACAATGCTACTAACAACCCCAAGCATCACGGAAATGACTAAAAAACGGGTAAAATGATGACTCACAAGCTTGGCAGTAGCGGCGGGAATGACCAAAAAAGCATTCACCAATAACACGCCTACAGCCTTAATTGCTACGGCTACAGCTAGTGAAAGCAAGACAACAAAAGCGTAGCGATAGAGGCGCACGGGGATACCCTGCACCTGTGCCACTGTAGGGTTAAGAGTCAAGAGAATCTGCTGACGCAGCGTAGGTAGTAAGAAAATAATGCTGCCAATTAACACCAAAGAGGTCAAGATCAGATCCGTAGTATCGATCGCCAGAATATCTCCGAATAGGACTCCCATCAAATTGCCGCGATATCCTTGGATCAGGCTGCTGAGGATGACACCTATTGCTAATGCACCCGATAGTACTACACTCAATACGCTATCACTCGACAAATTTGTTTGGTCAATTAAATAGAGGACAACTAAGCCGAATGCAAGGGTAAATGGGAGTAGCATCCAGGTAGGATTTAACTGAAGCAAAACCCCTAAAGCAACGCCTACCAAAGCTGCATGACCTACAGCATGACTGAAAAAAGATAACTGTCGTAGGGTGACGAAGCTACCCAGGAAACCGCCAAGGATACCCATTAATATCGCTCCTGCGATCGCCCTTTGCATGAAGGGAAACTGAAGCAGTTCGAGTAGGTTATTAACTCCAGCAATAGCAAGCCAGCTAAACTCTAAAATCATTGAACCAACTTATTCTTAAACAGAGCATATCCTAGACCGCCCTATAGTTGGGCTACATAGTTGGGCTATACTTAGGGTGTCTGAAGATTTAATCCAGCAAACACAGTCTTTTATTATCACCCAATGTCAGTTTACTCTGCTTCCGATCGGGCTAAACCAAACTCTACCTCAGAGGCGGATCGTCTTCAGTGCCATCCACCACATCCTGTAGACGTGGATGGAGTTAATCATCTACAAAGCTGCGTCCTGAAAACCGAGAAAGCGCAGCGGATGGCTGAATTTTTTAGCCTCTTAGGAGATGCCAATCGGTTACGAATTCTTTCATTATTGGCACAAAAAGAACTCTGTGTCTGCGATTTAGCCGCCACTCTAGACATGACTGAATCGGCTGTCTCCCATCAGTTGCGGACATTACGTGCTATGCGGTTGGTGAGTTATCGCAAGCAGGGACGCAATGTTTTTTACAACCTCCAAGATAGTCACGTTCTTAATCTCTATCAATCTGTTGCCGAACACTTGGACGAGGAAATCTAGTATTGAAGCTTACGTAATAGCAACGCTAACCGAATTTGTACTGCATCATCAAAGCGCCGTGGGTCGAGACCGATTAACGAAGCTATTTTATCAAGACGATAATTCAGAGTATTGCGGTGAATCAAAAGCTGCTTGGCTGTAGCTGAAGGGCTACAATCACGGGCAAAAAACGCCTCTACGGTTGTTAATAATTCCAATTCGCAATCGAGCGGACTGAGTAAATGCGTGGCTAATTCAATCTTGGTTTGTTCGTCAGCTACGCCAATAAATGCAGCAATTCCCAGACGATCTAAACAATAGACGCGATCGCAACCGTTAAAGCGATGACCGAGTGAGAGTGCCATCCTCGCATCTTGATACGATCGCGCTAAACCAAGAATACCTGGATGATAGCGACCGATACCAATACTAATTGCTGCTCCTGTATCGCTGCGCAAGCGCATTAGCAAAGCGTCACCCGCACGTTTAAGTGCAGCTAGATTCGTCCATAACGCATTCAATGAATCTGTATGATTTCCTCGTTCTGCCCAACTGCCAAGATTTTTGGTATTGCTAGCTTTTAAAACTACCAATTCGCCGTTACCTAAATCGGCACAGATCGTATCATCTGGTAAGTGAAAAAAGTTGACTATGCTGCCGATCGCATATTGCGTGCGGCGGCGTTGTCGCACCGTAGCTTTTTCTAAATTCTTGCCGTCTGATTCACCTGCTGAAGATTTTAATACGTATTGAGCAGCATCGATCAAAATTACCGCTCGCGGAGGTGATAAATCTAGCCCTAATAGCTTTGCCTGCCTTAAAATTTCTGTTTCATCGATAATTTGACCGTGTAACAGATGATTGACGAACTGATTCTTCAGCGCTTGTTGGTTAGGTCGATGGTTCAGTACAGTGGCTTGATTGATTATCAATTCAACTAGAACTTTTGCTAGACGCGGTGAAATTGTTTCACCATTAAATGGTTCTCCAATTGCGACTTCACCTACTTCTGATTTGAGGTGTAGCGGAACTCGTAAATAGTTCGTTTCTTGTTGCTCCTGAAAATGAAAAACTTTGCCAATTCGCTCGCATTTACTACTGGCAACGATAATATTATTACAATTTACTACAAATACTTGAGTTGACAAAAGTTCTGTTATTTTACTTGTTACTAATCGAGCAACTTGTGTAAACTGCGTAGTATGGGTAAAAGATATATGCGTTGAATTACGTTGCATTGAGTTTCAACTTTATTTCTTATACATGTAAATCGTCAGAATCAAGAATTAAAATTATGCGTCTTATCGCTCAAGAATAGCCATTGCTACTCCGGCTTACTTCTGCCTAAAGATATAATTCTTTGTATGTTTGTTTGGTAGTTTTATTTACTAAAACTTTTTTAAGTTTTAACGATAACAGAGTACACAATTGATGCATTATTAGTATTTCAATAATCAATTGAATCAAAAAATATTGAATCACTGACAAATAACAAATGCAAGTAGTCATTTATACAGATTCCGGCGGAATTGGTGGTGCAGAGATTAGTTTAAGCCACTTGGTTGCTAGCGTTTCAGATCGAATTGAAGTAACAGTCATAGGTACATCTGAGCTTGTCGTGGAAGCGATCGCCCGACAACGCCCTCAAACCGCGAAGATAGTCTTACCTAAGACACCAATTCATTCGCTGTTGGCTCATCTCACAGCTTTATTACAACTACGTCCTGACGTAGTACATGTTAATCTCTGTACGCCTTGGGCGGGAGCAATGGGTTTAGCTGCTGCTTTAATCTTACCTGGGGCGCGAGTCGTGCGAGTCGATCAACTACCACTACGGACAACGGACTTACTGACTTGGTGGCGGACGCGAGTACTTTCGTTACGAGTTGACGCTCATGTTGCTGTTGGTGAAGCGAGTGCGCGGTTAATGGAAGATTTTTATGCCCTCGGTCGTAATTCGGTGGTTTCCGTTCCTAATTGCGTTCCCGATTTGGCTGAGGAACTTCAACTCTTGACTGTTCGCCCTGAAGGAAAAGTAACAATCGGTAGCGTCGGGCGGCTGGATGCAATGAAAGGACATGACATATTGTTACGAGCGATCGCATCTGTTGATGGAGTGCAACTAGTCATTCTGGGTGAAGGAGACGAACGGGCAAATTTAGAGCAATTAGCGATGGAACTGGGAATAAGCGATCGCGTTAATTTACTCGGCTGGGTAGAAAATCCGCGTGCATACCTACCACAATTCGATATTGTCGCTCAACCATCGCGATCGGAAGGTTTTCCCCTAGCAATTGTAGAGGCGATGCTGGCTGCACGTCCTGTGGTTGCCACTCGCGTCGGTAGCGTGGCTGAAGCAGTTATCGATGGGGAAACAGGATTTCTAGTCAATAGAAATGATGTTGTAGGGCTAGCATCAGCACTAAAACAGTTAAGAGATGATCCGCAATTGCGCTGGCGTTTTGGTCAAAGAGGGCGAGAAATTGCCAAAGCTAATTTTACAGTTAAGCAGATGAGCGATCGCTACGAACTACTGTGGCGCGAATTATTAGCCCGACCTCAAGTACCTAGATTATTTGTTCCTCGTCCTAAAGATTAATAGGTCATTTGTCATTGGTCATTTGTCATTTGTGAGGGGTATAGGGCTGGCATGGCTCGCTTTAGAAAAGCATGGTCTAGGATTGCTATTTTCAAAGATTGCTACAATTATCTAAGTATGAAAAAATACTTCATCCTTTGCGGAAGATCGACACTTTTACGCAAGGTTAAATCTACCTATAGAAAGAAGAAAAAAGATTATTTTTCTCAATTGTGCAATTGCACAATTTTTAGCTGAATAAATCAGTAATTATTTGGACAAATGCCCAATGAAAAAATCTAGACTGCTTGCCTAAGATAGTTGGACAAAAGTAGGCGAGTCAGTCTATGAGTTACAGCCATCGACTCCCAAAAGTATCGCAAGTGGCGATCGCCCGTTGCTTACCAGGACTAGGCGATCTACTATGCATTGTTCCGGCGTTGAGGGCTTTACGTGCTGCGTTACCTGAAGCACGTATGACACTGATTGGTTTACCTAACGCTCAAAGCTTTGTGAAGCGATTCAACTGCTATATAGATGCTTGGTTGGAGTTTCCAGGTTATCCAGGGATTCCTGAAGGATGGCGATCGCCCCAACATACTCAGGCATTTTTAACTCAGGTGCAAGCGCAAGCCTTCGATCTAGTCATTCAAATGCACGGTAGCGGTATTGTGAGTAATTCGTTCGTAGTATTACTAGGAGCGAAATTGAATGCAGGCTTTTTCTTGCCAGGATATTACTGTCCCGATCCAGAGTGGTTTTTACCCTATCCAGATCGAGAAGCAGAAGTAAGACGGCATCTACGTTTGATGGCATTTTTAGACATTCCCTTACAGGGCGAACAACTAGAATTTCCGCTTTGGGAATCTGACTGGTGGGAATTACAACAAATATCTGCGGTGCATGACTTACAATCTCAGCATTATATTTGCATTCATCCAGGTGCAAGTATAAGCGATCGCCGTTGGTCGCCACGTCAATTTGCCCTTGTCGCCGATGCATTAGCTCAACAAGGGTATGCGATCGTTCTCACTGGAACCGTAGCAGAAACAGGTTTAACTGAAGCGGTTGCCGAGGCAATGAATACCCCTGCAATTAACCTAGCAGGACGCACTAGTTTAGGTGCATTAGGGGCATTACTCAAACAAGCTGCACTTTTGGTATGCAACGATACTGGAGTCTCGCATTTAGCCTCTGCTTTACAAGTTAAGAGCGTAGTCATATTTTCTAACTCCGATCCCGATCGCTGGAGACCTCTAGATCGCGATCGCCATCGAATTGTTTTTGCTAGCAATGAAGGTGCGATCGCCTCTGTCTTAACTCAAGCAAAAGACCTCTTACAACAGGAGGCAAGTAAGTCAAAAGTTAAAAGTTAAAAGTCAAAAATATGTAACGGCTTATTGTATGCAAATTAATTGGCAACAGATGCGACGTTTGCTCGTTATTTTTGTCGGAGATCTAGAAACAGAAGTCACTTTTTTACAAAGTGAATTACTGAAAATACGAGAAACATCAACGGATGCAGAGATTACTTTATTACTCCCTAGAAGTCAAGAGACAGAAAAGGACAAAGGGACAAGGAAGACAAGGGAGCTTTTCTCCCCCAACTTCCCCGACTCCCGACTCCCGATCCCCGACTCCCGCTTGGTCGATCGCATCATCACCCATACAACGACTTGGCAAGATCCAGCTAAAGAAAAAGAATTAGTCGAAAATCTAAGTCAATTTGACTTTGAAGCAGCAATTATCTTAACCAAAAAAAATGAATCTCCTTATGCCTTTGCTTATTTAGCCTATTTAGCTGAAATCCCGATTCGCATGGGGCGATCGCGAGAATTTGGCGGTTCCGTTATCAGTGGCTAGTGACTAGAAAGATTCCAGCCACTAACCACCAGCCACCAGCCACTCATTAACTACCAATTACCAATCTCCAAACAATTAATTTTGACTTTTAACTTTTAACTTTTGACTTTTTTATGCGAATTCTCACTTGGCACGTTCACGGTAGCTACTTGTACTACCTAACTCAAGCAAATCATGAGTTTTATTTACCCGTGAAACCTGGCAAACCAGAAGGCTACGGCGGACGTTTACCTGGTTTTATTTGGGGGGACAACGTGCGAGATATTCCAGCTGAAGAAGTACGAAATCTTGAATTTGACTGCATTTTATTTCAGTCGCGCAAAAACTATTTACAAGACCAATACGAAATTCTATCCGAATCGCAGCAACGACTACCTTGCATTTATTTAGAACACGACCCCCCTCAAGAACATCCGACGAATACTAAACATATAGTTGACGATCGCGACGTGCTATTAGTTCACGTCACCCATTTCAATCAATTGATGTGGGATAACGGGCGATCGCCGACTCGCGTTATCGATCATGGCGTAGTTATTCCTACCAACGTGCAATATACAGGAGAAATCGCCAAGGGATTAGTAGTTGCCAACGGTTTAGGCAAACGAGGACGGCGTTTAGGTGCAGATATTTTCGAGCGCGTGCGTCAGTCCGTACCGTTAGATTTAGTTGGAATGGACGCAGAGTCTCTAGGTGGACTAGGAGAAGTTCCCCACGCCCAACTAGCTCAATTTACTGCAAAATACCGTTTTTTCTTTCACCCAGTTCGCTATACCAGTTTGGGGTTAGCAGTATGCGAAGCGATGATGGTAGGGCTACCCATTGTTGGTTTGGCAACCACAGAATTAGCCACAGTGGTAGAAAACGGAATTTCCGGTTACATCGACACCGATCTCGATCGCTTAATTGAGCAAATGCGATCGTTGATTGCTAATCCCGATTTAGCTCATTGCCTCAGCGCAGGGGCGAGACAACAAGCTCAAAAACGCTTCAACATCCAACGATTCACCCGCGACTGGGACGAAGCCTTTTTCTCGGTCGTCCAACGTTCCTTGTCAGCCGCCGCTTGAAAAGACAAGGGGGACAAGGGGGACAAGGGGGACAAGGGGGACAAGGGGGACAAGGGGGAACTCGCTCTTCCCCGCGACCGAAGGGAGTGGGGATTAGGGGGCGAAGGGGACAAGGGGGACAAGGGGGACAAGGGGGACAAGGGGGACAAGGGGGACAAGGGAGCAGAGGAGAATTAACACGCACCACTCTCTTACCAATGACAAATGACAAATGACAAATAACAAATGACAAATGACAAATAACAAATGACAAATAACAAATAACAAATGACAAAACACATTGCCCTAATTAGCGAACATGCCACCCCGTTAGGAATTTTTGGGGGGTTGATAGTGGTGGTCAGAATGTTTATGTGGGTCAGGTAGCAAAACACTTGGCAGCAATTGGTTATAGCGTTGATGTATTCACGCGGCGCGATCGCCCCCAATTACCAGAGGTGGTGGAGTGGCATTGCGGAGTCAGAATTATTCACGTTAGCGCAGGTAAACCGGAGGTATTACCTAAAGAGGCATTACTACCGCATATGGAGGAATTTACTGCCAATGCGATCGCTTTTATGGATCGTCAGTGGCGCTACGACCTGATCCACGCCAATTTCTGGATGTCAGCCTTAGTTGCCGCAGAAATTAAGCGCCAACGAGGAATTCCCTTTGTGGTTACGTTTCATGCGTTGGGACGGGTACGGCGTTTGCATCAAGGCAATGCCGATCGATTTCCTGACGAACGCTTTGCAATTGAAGATCGGATCGTGCGGGAAGCCGACAAAATTATTGCCGAGTGTCCCCAAGATCGAGAAGATTTACTTTCCCTTTATCAAGCCGATCCTGAAAAGATTAAGGTGATTCCCTGCGGTTTCGATCGCTCGGAGTTCTGGCAGATCGATCGCTTCCAAGCACGATTGAGTTTAGGTATACCTCAACAGGAAAGGATCGTACTGCAACTCGGTCGCCTAGTTCCTCGTAAAGGTGTGGATAATGCGATCCGAGGGTTTGCGCGTTTGGTCGAGCAGCATGAAATTACAGCACGTTTGCTCATTGTGGGGGGCGAGTCCGTTCATCCCGATCCGCAAATTACGCCTGAGATCGGTCGCTTAAACGCGATCGCATCTACTTTGGGAATCGGCGATCGCGTCACGTTTATCGGTCATCGAGGGCGCGAGGTACTGAAATATTTTTACAGTGCGGCAGATGTCTTTGTGACGACTCCTTGGTACGAACCGTTCGGCATTACCCCTTTAGAAGCAATGGCTTGCGGTACGCCCGTCATCGGCTCGAATGTGGGAGGGATTAAATTTACAGTTAAAGATGGAGAGACGGGATATTTAATTGCACCCAACGAACCGGAAATACTAGGCGATCGCCTTGCGTTTCTGTTCCAAAACCACTCTTTGTTACACCTTTTAGGCAAACAGGCACTCCGCCACGTCGAACGGTGCTTCACCTGGCAAAAGGTTACTAGCGAGATTGCTGCGCTATACGAAACGATTTTAGCAGGTAGCAAATTGGTTGGTAATTCTATGCATGAATTGGCAGCGATCGCAAGTAGTTTTGATGCAGCAATTCAAGCTTTTCAAGCATCTAAAGCTACCTTGAGTGAAGGAATTCTCGCAGCAGCCAAGCAATTAAGCCACTGCTTTGCCCAAGGGGGAAAAGTCTTAATCTGCGGTAACGGTGGCAGTGCGGCTGAAGCGCAGCATCTGGCTGCCGAATTCGTCGGTCGTTTTCGCTGTCCCTATCGGGCAGGACTACCCGCGATCGCACTAACGGCTGATAGTGCAATTCTGACTGCATGGTCGAATGATGTGGGATATGACGACATTTTCGCCCGACAGGTGAAAACCTTTGCTCAACCTGGAGATATATTGCTCGGTATTAGTACCAGTGGGCGATCGCGTAATGTCATCAACGCTTTCCAAGCAGCACGCCAGCAAAATCTTAGTTGCATTGCCCTCCTTGGTGGTAACGGTGGCGAACTAGTAGGACTTGCAGATATTGTAATTCGCGTTCCTGCCAACGATCCGCAACGAATTCAAGAGGTTCAGTTGTTAGTAGTGCATTTATTGTGCGAATTGGTAGAGGAAAAACTATTAACCGTTCCACAACTATCTGGGAGCAAGGAGCCGGGAGCCGGGAGCAGTTATCAGTTATCAGTTATCAGTTATCAGTGACCAATTACCCATTACCCAATAACAAATCAAAACGGAAAAAATTATGCAAAATTTAACTGCAAAAGTAGCACTAGTTACAGGTGGCGCACGCGGATTAGGTGAAGCAATTTGTCATATCTTAGCTGATGCAGGAATTACCACCATTATTGCTGATGTTCGTCTTGAATTAGCAGAAAAAGTTGCGCAAATCTTACGCGATAGCGGCAAAGAAGCAATGGCAGTAGCACTTGATGTTTCTAGCACCGCACAAGTTGAAACTGTCATTGAAAAAATTGTGAATCGATATGGAAGAATAGATGTCTTAGTTAATAACGCAGGTATAGACTTAACCGTTCCAATTGAAGAAATGCCCGTTCAAGAATGGGAGCGTATTCTCAATGTGAATTTAACGGGACCATTTATTATGTCTAAAGCCGTTTTTACCCCAATGAGAGAACAGGGAGGCGGTTTTATTATTAATATTACTTCGACGGCGGCTAAACGAGCGTGGGCGAACGCCTCAGCTTACCACGCTAGTAAATGGGGATTATTAGGCTTTTCTCATGCTCTACATGTTGAAGGTAGACCGCACAATATTAAAGTGACTGCTGTAGTGGCTGGCGGGATGCGAACCCCTTTCTTAACAGAACGTTTTCCCGAACTCGATTTAAGCACATTGCAAGATCCAAAAAACGTTGCTCAAACAGTTTTATATCTATTAATGCAACCAGCCGATACGGTAATTCCAGAAATCATGGTTTTACCAATGAAAGAAAGTTCTTGGCCCTAATTCAATTTTAGATTTTGGATTAAGTCTACTTTTGCCCTCTACTCCCTACTCCCTGCTCCCTGCTCCCTACTAAATATGAAAGCAGTTTTTCTGGATAAAGATGGTACTTTAATTGAAGATGTTCCTTACAACATCGATCCAGATAGAATTCGACTTTGTGCAGGTGCATTAGAAGCAGTGCAAATGTTAGCCGCTGCTGACTACCAAATCTTTATTATTACAAACCAATCTGGTATAGCACGCGGCTACTTTCCAGAAAGCGCTCTCATAAATGTAGAGAAACATTTGCGGCAATTATTGGCTACTGCTGGTGTTTCTCTAGCCAGTTTTTATTATTGTCCTCACCACCCTCAAGGAGTTATCACAGAATTTGCGATTGATTGCGACTGTCGTAAACCCAATCCTGGCTTGCTGAAAAAAGCAGCAAAGGAACACTCAATTAAATTAGATCGATCTTGGATGATTGGTGACATTTTAAATGATATTGAAGCAGGAAATATAGCAGGTTGCCGCACAATTTTAATTGACAATGGCAATGAAAATGAATGGCAAATATCGCGATCGCGATTACCCAACTTTATCGTAAATAACTTACGGGAAGCTGCTGCGGTAATTATGGCAAGCGATCGCTCACCTCCACAAAAAAAACACCCCTATTCTTAGCATTCTTCATATCTAGAACGCGAGAAATCCTTTGCGCCTCTGCGCCTTTGCGTGACACAAAAACAAAACTATGGAATATAAATTATGATTGCCCAACAGTATCTCGATAAATGGACAAACTTGCACGTTCTTGCGATCGGCGAGGCAATGTTAGACTGTTACTTAGAAGGAACCTCTAACCGCCTTTGCCGAGAAGCACCCGTTCCCATCGTCGATATTAGTAGCTTGAAAGACGTACCTGGAGGTGCAGCAAATACAGCAGCAAATATCGCTCGTTTGGGAGCAAGTGTATCATTTCTATCAGTCATAGGAACCGATTTAGAAGGCGATCGCTTAAAACGAACTCTTCAAGAACGAGGAATTTCCACTCATAATTTAATCGCTTCTACCCAAAGGCAAACTTTACTCAAACAACGCATTTCCTCTGACTCTCAATTACTCCTAAGGTGCGATCGTGGTAGTACAGAAAACATCGATCCTCAAATTGAAAACCAACTGATAGAAAACTTAAACCGTCTTTATCCAACTTGTGACGCAACTGTAATTTCAGATTACGGTGGTGGAATTCTCACCCCAAGAATTATTCAGACAATAGCTCAACTTCAAACACAATATCCTCGAACTTTAGTTGTTGATTCTAAACAGTTGAAAAATTTTCAGTCTGTTAATATCACTGCAATTAAACCCAACTATCAGCAAGCTATTCAACTATTAGAGATCTCAGCTTTAAAAGGAAAAGAACGAATTCAGCAAATTGTAGACTGGGGAGCAAAACTACTCGATTTAATTAACACTCAACTCGCCGCAGTCACTCTAGATGCCGAGGGAGCCATCATTTTTGAGCGTAACAATCCACCCTATATTATCCCTTCCCATCCCACGTCCAACAGCCAAGCAACAGGCGCAGGAGATACATTCGTAAGCGGCTTAACCCTTGCCTTAGCCGCAGGTGCAGCAGGAAAACTTGCCGCATCAATTGCATCTGCAACAGCAGCAATTGTGGTAACTCAACCAGGTACGACGACTTGTAGCTTATCAGCATTACACCAGTCTCTTTCCGGTAATCAAAAACTAGTTGTCAGTCGGGAATCGCTAGTAACTTCGATCCAAGAACACCGCAATTGGAAACACAAAATTGTTTTTACCAATGGATGTTTCGATCTTCTACATCTCGGACACGTTACCTATTTAAAACAAGCAAAACAATTAGGAGATATTCTCATCGTTGGTGTTAACTCAGATGAAAGTATTCGACAATTAAAAGGTGCAAATCGTCCTGTAAATTGTTTGAGCGATCGCTTGGCAATTCTCTCGGCTTTGGAAAGCGTCGATTATGTCATTCCTTTTGCCGAATCAACCCCCAGCGAACTGATTAAAATTATTCGTCCTGATATTTACGTTAAAGGAGGAGACTACACCCCAGAAATGCTACCCGAAGTTCCTCTAATAGAAGAACTAGGCGGCGAAGTCAAAATCTTACCTTACGTCAGTAACATTTCTACAACCGCAATAGTCAACCGCATCTATCAAACCTTCTCCAAACTCCCCTCAATCTAATTACCTTGCCATCTTTGCGCCTTTGCGTCTTTGCGCGACACAAAAATATCTATGTCACCAACCTGGAATACCGCCAAAAAAATTCTCTGTGTCAGACTAGACACGATTGGCGATGTGATTATGACAACTCCCGCCATCCGTGCTTTAAAAACTTCCCACTGCGATCGCCATATTACCTTAATGACTTCTTCAGCAGGTGCTGTAGTTGCACCACTTTTGTCAGATATTGATGACTTAATCGTTTACGATTCTCCCTGGTTAAAAGCAACTGCAACCCGCCAAAATAGCGAGCCTGAATATGCGATTATCTCCGAACTTAAAGCCAGAAATTTTGACGCAGCAGTCATTTTTACGGTTTACAGTCAAAGTCCTCTACCCACTGCCTTTCTTTGCTACATGGCAGGTATTCCACTGCGATTAGCGCATTGTCATGAAAACCCTTATCAATTACTAACCGATTGGATTAAAGATCCAGAACCAGAAAATTTCACCCGTCACGAAGTTCAACGTCAACTCGATTTAGTCACCAGCATTGGTAGTAAAGTTGAAGATAAACGCTTGCGAGTACAGATATCAGAAATTGCGAGAAAAAATATTCAAAACTTACTTGAGGAAATTAGAATTAATTTCAGCCAACCTTGGATTATTATGCATCCAGGTGCAACAGCAATTTCTCGTCGCTATCCTCCAGAAAGTTTTGCGATCGCCGCACGTAAATTAGTGCAAGACTATAATATTCAAGTTATTTTTACAGGTATAGAATCGGAAATAGAACTCGTCGAATCAATTCGCTTACAAATGCGATCGCCTTCTTTTTCTCTCGTTAATAGACTAAACTTATCCGAACTTACTGCATTAGTAGAAAAAGCACATTTATTAATATCTAATAATACTGCGCCCGTACATATTGCTGCCGCAGTCGGTACACCAGTTGTCGATCTTTATGCTTTAACTAACCCACAACATACCCCTTGGGAAGTTTTAAATCGCGTTATTTTTCACGACGTTCCTTGTCGGATTTGCTATAAAAGCATTTGTCCTGAAGGACATTACCACTGCTTGCGCCTAGTCGCACCTGAAAGAGTCGTAAATGCTGCGTTAGAACTATTGCAGGTTCGTCAGCCAGCTATGCCTGTTCGCGCAACCAAGTTGTGAGAGCGGTAACATCTGTAAAATCAAGGAGGGCTTCTGCTAATGCTTCCAACTGAGTAGTAGTTAATGTCTGAATTTGTGCCTCAATTTCGGGAGGAATACTACCAAGTCGCCGTCTTAACTGACGCAGAACCAGTGTAGCTTCTCCTTGTTGTAATCCTTGTTGTAATCCTTGTTGTAATCCTTGTTGTAATCCTTGTTGTAATCCTTCTTCTAGTCCTTCCGCCAAAATGACTTGGTAAAAAGCAGATTCACGCATGATTTCTCTCCTGAACAACTGTTGGATTAAATTTGTGTCAAATCTCAAACCCGCTAAAATTCCCGTACAAACTGAGAGATCTTGCTGTTGAGTGGGTGCTTCAATCTCAGCTATCTGTTGAGCAACTTGAGCCAACAGAGTTTGAGGTGAATCGGCTTGAGTCAAGGGTGCAAAGGGTAATAAACCTGGGTTAGTCAGAAACAAAGCGGGGTTTTGTTCCCATAGGCGAATGATTCGATAGCGGTGTCTAGTGTTTGTATCTTCATAATAGTCAACTCTAGCGAGTTCTGAAGTTGTCTGTTGTAAAAAAATCACAATCTGCTCAATGTCGCAGTTATATTGCCGTTTTAGTCTGACATAATAATCCAGCATTCGGAAAGAGAAAGGAGGAGTTGAATAAGGGAGAGTTTGAAATTCTAAGTGCAGGAGGCAATTAGCGGTTTGAATAAAGGTAACAGCATCAGCTCGAATGGGTTCGGGAGTCAACTCAGTTTTGAGAACTTGAATTTCCTCAGTGTCAATCTCAAGTAACCATCGGACAAAATCAGCAGGATATTCTTCAGCTAAATATTTACAGGCGTTATCGTAACTCAATTTTCTATTTGGAGCCAAATTGTGACGAAAGACGATTATAGAACAATTGATGTCTTAATTCCAACCTGCGATCGCCCAGTAGCTTTAGCTGTAACTTTAGCTAGCCTTTGCGCCCAAACTTATCGAGATTTTCAAGTAATTATTTCCGATCAAACTGAAGAGCGAGATATATCTGAAATAAAAGAAGTACAAGCAGTGATGCGAGTACTTGAAGTCCACGGACATTTAGTTAAAACTTACAAGAATTTACCTCGGCGTGGCATTGCTGAACAACGTCAATTTTTATTAGATAAAGCGACTGCTACCTATGTCATTTTTTTAGATGATGATATAATTTTGGAACCTTATGTCCTCCAAAATTTACTTACAGCTATTCAAGAGGAAAAATGCGGTTTTGTAGGAAATGCATTTATCGGTCTTAGTTTTATTAACGATATTCGTCCCCACGAACAAAATATTGAGTTTTGGGACACACCAGTAACGCCAGAGGTCGTGAAATCTGGAACCCCAGCTTGGGAACGGTGGCGCTTGCACAATGCAGCAAACTTACATCACATTCAACAACGCTTTAACATTACTAGCGATCGCCCGCGTAAATATCGTATAGCCTGGGCAAGCGGTTGTGCCATCTACGATCGCCAAAAATTATTAGATATCGGCGGATACAACTTTTGGCAAGAACTTCCTCCCCATGCTTGCGGCGAGGACGTGTTAGTACAATTGCGGCTGATGGCAAAGTATGGCGGTTGCGGTTTACTTCCATCAGGAGCATATCATCAAGAATTACCAACCACAATTAGCGATCGCAGCGTTGACGCGCCACACTTATTACCAATCTGTTAGTCAAAGTGAAACGAATTTTATTTATTGAATTATTGGGAGGAATTGGGGATTTAATTATCGCGCTACCAGCGATTAAAGCTTTGGCATTGTCCCATCCTCAAGCACGGATCGCGGTGCTAACTTTTCCTCCAGGTGGCGAACTGCTACAAAGCGATCGCCACATACATGAAGTCATTTTTGCCCAGCGAGGAGCAGCCCGTCAATCGGTCGAGCAGATTCTGATTCAACAGAATTTCGATCTAATTGTTTCTGATGTCAATTATGATGGCATCGCCGAGCTAATTCACAATAGCGGTGCTAAACGCACGGTAACGAATTTATGGCGCAACCCGCCTGATAACCAACTCATAAGCGATCGCTTTTGTCAAATTTTATATGAAGAGGGTTTAATTGCAACTGCTGGACTACGCCACGGAAGATCCCCCCTAGCCCCCTTAATAAGGGGGGAACGCCACCTCTCGTTCCCCACGAACAGGAAACGCCTCTTCTAGCCCCCCTTGAGGAAACGCCACCTCTCGTTCCCCACGAACAGGAAACGCCTCTTCTAGCCCCCCTTGAGGGAACGCCACCTCTCGTTCCCCACGAACAGGAAACGCCTCTTCTAGCCCCCCTTGAGGAAACGCCACCTCTCGTTCCCCACGAACAGGAAACGCCTCTTCTAGCCCCCTTTTTAAGGGGGGTTGGGGGGATCTGATTCACCTACTAGAAAGTGAAATAGCTACAGCTCGACAAACATTTGGAGCCGCATACCGTCCCTTGGTCTTCCTCATTCCCGATTCGGCAATGCCAATCAAGCGGTGGTCAACACAGAATTTCGTTACAGTTGGCAAAGCCTTACAACAGAAATATAACGCCACCATTGTTGTTACGGGAGGCGACGATCAAGAGATGGCGCGGCAGATTAAGGCAGAAATTGGCAAGACAGCACGAATTTGGCAACGGGGAACTCTACGAGAACTCGCCGCTGGTTTATCCCAAGCAGATTTAGCGATCGCAGTTGATACCGGACCCGCTCACCTTGCTGCTGCTCTTAACGTGCCTACTATTACCCTCTTCGGTCCTGCTTGGCACGAACGCTACGGACAACCCGCACCTCATATCAATTTGCAGGGTTATTCCGAATGTTCCGAACGAGTCGTCCGCAACTTTACCGAACAAAGCTGTTGGTACAGTGGTGTTTGTCCTTTCAATTGGCACTCCTGTACGGAGGATATATCTGTTGAATCTGTTTTGGCAGCAGCAGCGAAATTCTTGGATCGGCAGGAGGAGCTTGACGATCCCCCCCTGCCCCCTTTTTAAGGGGGGAGTTAGAAGCGGTGCGAGATACTGCTATCCCTCCGCCTCCAGCAGAGGCGCGAGAAACTACTGCTCCCTCACCTCAACTAGTAGCGCCAGAAACTACTGCCCCCTTTTTAAGGGGGGTTGGGGGATCTCCGCAACATCCTAGTCATGCGCCTAGATAATATTGGTGATGTCATCATGACTAGTCCTGTCCTGCGAACGATTAAAGAAAACCTTCCCACTGCCAAATTAACTTTAATGGCAAGCCCAGCCGGGGCATTGACACAACCTCTACTGCCGTGGGTAGATGAAGTCTTATCCTGGCGAGTCCTATGGCAAGATTTGGGACGATTGGACTTCGATCCGGCGCGAGAATGGAAACTAATTGAGACTTTAAACCAACGTCAATTTGATGCGGCAATTATTTTGACAAGTTTTAGTCAAAGCCCTTACCCAGCTGCTTTAGTTTGCTATTTAGCCGGAATTGGATTGCGTTTAGGAGAATCGAAGGAGTCGGGACAAGGAATATTAACGCATTGGGTTGACCCCTTACCGGATGAAATTCACCAAGTAGAGCGGAATTTGCGCTTAATTGAAGCAGTTGGGTTTAAAGTGCGCGATCGCCGTCTTTGCTTGCACGTTCCTCAAACTATAACAGCAGCAATCCCAAATTCTTACATCTTGCTCAATCCCTGGACGACTTGCCAATCTCGCAACTACGACGACTGCCGCTTTGCAATAGCAGCCCGTCAATTATCTCAAATTACAAGTTTACCTATTGTCGTCACGGGAACCAATAAGGATCGCGATCGCGCCCGCCCCTTACTCGATATTTTAGGCGACGCGATCGATCTGATTGGTGCGACTAGTCTCGCTGAATTTGCTGCCCTGATTGCCAATGCCCGATTGGTTCTAACCAATAACACATCTACTATGCATATTGCTGATGCTACCAACACTCCAAGCGTCATTCTCTTTGCTGGTACTGAACTCGAATCTCAATGGCAACCCCGCCATGCTCCTGTCAAACTTCTCCGCCGTCCCACAGTTTGCAGTCCTTGCTACGCCTTCACCTGTCCCTACAACATGGAATGTTTAGATATTTCCCCAGAGGAGGTGATTGCAGCTGGATTGGAAATGCTCGATCGAACCAATTCAAATTTCAAAATTTTAGAAGGTACAAGAACCTACTAGAACAATTCAAAAGTTAAAAGTTAAAAGTCAAAATAGAGCGTATTGCTGCTTCAATTTTCTCAGAATTTTATTTAGAAGATTATCGAAAAGTCGATCGAGCGATAGACGATTGATTTACTCCTGGCTGCCGCATCCCAGTTCAAGAAAGGAAATCTTTTTTATAATTAAGTTTAGCGATCGAGTGTAGCTAGATAAAAACTCCAAAATTCTGTCTTGAGATAGAAACTTATTTCTATCTTATGGGGGATAGTATGAAATAAATTAGCTCAGTGTCACATTTGTCCGGACTTATGCACCTTTCTCTAAATCCATTACTAATACAAGCGATCGTCCTCGAACAGCCAACAATTATTAGCCCGAAGCGGCAACTACCACTAAGCTCAGAGATGACTCAAAAGTAGAGTGGCAGAGAGAAAGAATGACGCAAGAGTCAATATCATCCAGCAATGCCAATACCAATTTTCTGCTTGGTGGCGGCGAGATGGGCGCGCGGATGCGAGAAAAAGATTGGTCGAAAACGTCGCTGGGTGTACCGCAGCATTGGTCGCAGAGTCTGAAAACCGCCGTGCGGATTATGCTGACTTGTCGCCAACCGATGTTTGTCTGGTGGGGTGAGGAGCTAATAAATCTCTACAACGATGCCTACAGATCCGTTCTTGGCAGCAAACATCCAGACGCACTAGGGCAACCCGCCGCTGATATTTGGCGGGAGATTTGGGATCGGGTTGGTCCTCGTGCGGAATCGGTACTGCTCAAAAATGAAGGCACTTTCGACGAATCGTTGCTGCTGATTATGGAGCGCAACGGCTACCCAGAGGAAACCTACTATACATTCTCCTATAGCCCAATCCCAGACGATCGCGGTGGTACAGGTGGCATCATCTGTGCTTGTACGGAAGACACGCAGCGCGTTATCGGCGAACGTCAGTTGATACTGTTGCAGGAATTAGCAGCTAAAACAGCAGATGCACGGACATTTGATGCAGCCTGTAGGCTGAGCGCTAGCTGTTTGGCAACCAATCTTTACGATCTTCCCTTCGCCGCCATATATTTAGTCGAGCCAGAGCAGCAATGCCTTTCTCTGGCTGGGACGAGTGGGATCGAGCGTTTTCACGCAATAGCCCCCGAAACAGTTGCATTAGATGAGAATTCGGTTTTGCCCTTTGCCCGGGTGTTAAAGACACAACAGGCAATGCTAGTTTCCGATCTAGAGTCGCATTTTAGCAATCTACCGATGGGTGCTTGGCAGCGATCGCCTCATCAAGCTGTAGCCGTACCGATTGCTCCCTCCGGTCAGACAGGGAAGGCAGGGATATTAGTTGCTGGTTTGAATCCGTTTCGGCTGTTCGACGATAACTACAAAGGATTCATCGATCTGGTAGCAGCGCAGATTGCTGCGAGTATTGCCAATGCCCAAGCTTACGAAGAAGAACGCAAACGGGCAGAGGCTTTAGCAGAAATCGATCGCGCCAAAACTGTTTTTTTTAGCAATGTGTCACATGAATTTCGTACCCCACTGACTTTGATGTTGGGTCCAATAGAAGAAACCTTGCTCCGCTGCTCTAGCTTCCTACCGCTAGAAGACCGCAAACAGTTGGAGATGGTGCAGCGCAACGGACTCCGCTTGCTGAAATTGGTCAATACGCTACTCGAGTTTTCTCGAATTGAAGCCGGACGGCTGCAAGCCTCCTACGAACCCACCGATCTAGCTAGCTTTACCGCCGAACTAGCCAGCGTCTTTCGTGCCGCGATCGAAAAAGCTGGAATGCGCTTATCGGTTAATTGCCCGCCCATACCTGCACCCGTGTACGTGGATCGGGAAATGTGGGAAAAAATTGTTTTAAACTTGATCTCAAATGCTTTCAAGTTCACGCTGGCTGGAGAAATTACCGTCAGTTTGCAGTGGTTAGGCGATTGCGTCCAGCTGAGTATACAAGATACCGGAATCGGAATTCCCGCTGCCGAAATTCCCCATTTATTTGAACGTTTTCACCGCGTTAAAGGAGCGCAAGGGCGCACTTTTGAAGGGTCGGGAATTGGTTTATCTTTGGTGCGAGAATTGGTACAAATGCACGGTGGTACGGTGCAAGTCACCAGCGTTCTAGGATCGGGCAGTTGCTTCACCGTGTCGATTCCTACAGGGAAAGCTCATTTACCTCCAGAGCGGATTAGCAGCCCGCGAATTCTAGCTTCAACCGCATTAGGTACAGCTCCCTATGTTGAAGAAGCACTGCGCTGGCTACCAGAAGTAGGGAGCAGGGACGAGCTGGGAGTAGGGAGCAGTGATGAAGAATTACACCCAACTCCCGACTCCCCAGTACGGGGGCACAGCAGTGCGCCCCTACCGACTCCCGCTTCCCCTACCTACATTCTCCTCGCTGATGACAACGCAGACATGCGCGATTATGTCAAGCGGTTGCTAGGTCGGGAATACGAAGTCAAAGCTGTGTCAGATGGATTAGCTGCCTTGGCTGCCGTTCGCGACCATCGCCTTCCCGACTTGGTGTTAACTGACGTAATGATGCCGGGACTCGATGGTTTTGGACTGTTGCAAGCACTACGAGCCGATCCCCAGACCAGGGAAGTGCCAATAATTCTCCTCTCGGCACGGGCGGGAGAAGAGGCACGAGTCGAAGGGTTGGAAGCAGGAGCCGATGATTATTTGATCAAACCCTTTTCTGCCCGCGAGTTGTTAGCGCGAGTCGAAGCAACCCTGAAGCTGTCGCAAATGCGGCAAGAGGCAGCGCGGCGGGAACAAATCATACTCGAACGGGTGACAGATGCATTTATTGCCTTCGATCGCGAGTTTCGCTATACCTATGTCAACCCAGCAGCAGCAAAATTGACGCAAAAAACACCAGAAGAGTTGCTGGGTAAAACTTTGTGGGAAGTATTTCCCGATACAATTGGCAGTCGGTTTGAATCTGAATATCGTCGAGCCCTCTTCGAGCAAGTTAAGGTTGAGTTTGAGGAATATTATCAACCATACGACATGTGGGTTGAAGTTCACGCTTACCCCTCATCCAGTGGGCTTTCCCTCTACTATCGGGATATTAGCGATCGCAAACAAGCTGAGGAAGCCCTGCGAAAGAGTGAAGAACTGAAGGGACGCATTTTAGAAAGCAGTCAAGACTGCATTAAAGTTTTATCCTTAGATGGGCGACTCCTTTACGTGAATACAGGCGGCTTGGCTCTTCTAGAAATTGACAATCCTACAGCTTTCCTCGACACGAACTGGCTTGATTACTGGCAGGGTGAAGATCGCCAAAGTGCAGAAGCAGCGATCGCCGTAGCCAAAGCGGGCAATGTCGGTCAATTTCAAGGCTTCTGTCCCACGGCAAAGGGCAAGCCGAAGTGGTGGGATGTCATAATCACGCCGATCCGAGATGCATCGGGACAGGTTGCACAACTGCTATCAATCTCACGCGATATCACCAAGCAAAAACAAGCTGAAGCCGAACGCGAACAACTGCTGGAGCAGGAACGAGTAGCACGGGAAGAAGCCCAAGCTGCCAATCGAATTAAAGATGAGTTTCTGGCTGTACTATCCCATGAATTGCGATCGCCCCTCAACCCGATACTAGGTTGGACAAAACTGCTGCGTTCTCGCAAATTTGACGCACAAGCAACAGATCGCGCCCTAGAAACGATCGAGCGCAATGCCAAACTACAAACGCAACTCATTGAAGACTTGTTAGATGTCTCGCGCATATTACAAGGAAAAATGGCGCTCAACATCGCCCCGATCGACTTAACCACTACAATTGAGGCAGCTATAGAAACCGTGCGGTTGGCAGCACGAGCAAAAAACATTCAGATTCAAACTCAATTTGCCCCCAACGTAGGATTAGTCTGTGGGGATGCAAATCGTCTCCAACAAGTTGTGTGGAATTTACTCTCTAATGCCGTTAAATTCACCCCGTCAGGGGGGCGGATTGAGGTTTCGCTGATGGGAGTAGCTTCGGGAATCGGGAGTCGGGAGTCGGGAGTCGGGGACAAGGGAGACAAGGAAGCAATTCCAGCCGCCAGCCACCAGCCACTCAGTAACTACCAACTACCAACTACCAATTACCAATTACCAATTACCAACTACGCTAAAATCCAAGTCAGCGACACTGGAAAAGGAATTAATTCAGACTTCTTACCATACGTATTTGATTACTTCCGGCAAGAAGATGGGACAACGACACGAAAATTTGGCGGATTAGGATTAGGGCTGGCAATTGTACGCCACATCACCGAGTTACATGGGGGTACAGTCAAAGCCGAAAGCCTTGGAGAAGGAAAGGGAGCAACTTTCACCGTCAGTTTACCTCTGCTTCAGGATGAAAACCCAGAAATAAGCGATCGAAGCGCCACTTCATCCTTTCTTGCCTGTCCTTTACAAGGTATTCGCGTGTTAGTCGTAGATGATGAAGCCGATATGTTGAATTTAGCTCAATTCGTTTTAGAACAGTATGGGGCAGAAGTGCAGGTCGCAGCATCGGCAGCAGAAGCAATGCTTATCTTCGATCGCTTCGTCCCTAACGTTTTGATTAGCGATATTGGAATGCCAGATCTCGATGGCTACATGTTAATGCAACAAGTCAGGCAGCGATCGCCGCAAGCAGGGGGGCAAGTTTCGGCAATTGCCCTAACTGCCTACGCTGGAGAGTGCGATCGCCAACTTGCAAGGCAAGCAGGATTTCAGCTACATCTGCCAAAACCTGTAGAACCAGAGCAGTTAGTGCAGGCGATCGCCGTTCTGTGCGATCGATAGTCAGCAGATATCAATCCGATCGTTTATTCAAAAAGTGACTGTAACTTACTTGCCAATTCCTCCCGATTAGATTTTGTCCGCAGATATCGATAGACAAACCACACCGAATAGAAAATTCCGATTAGTTGAAACGTCGGTGCTAATAATGGAATGCTGTTGAGAGCAGCCAAGACTGCAAACAACACTCTGAGTGCAATTAAGGCAACAAAAATTAAAAGAATGCTCGTAATTGGTTGTTTGTATTGTTGCCAGAAGCTACTAACGTGTTTCGGTAGTTCCGCAAAAAAAGCAACTATATTGTTACCGATCTGCCGTCCCTGCATTTCAAGTTGTTTTGCAGTCGATGGTGTTGTTAGAGATGTAGATTCTGCCGTTTCTCTAACTTCTGAAGTGTCGGTCATGTATTCTGTCTGTTGCATTTGGCTCTCCTTGTCAGAAAATATACAAGTTTTTTTGCAATATTGCTTTGCTACTGGCGGTTAGCAAAATGACGATCGATGAAAATAATTACCTGCTTACCTATTCAGTTGAGCAGGGGTAACTGTGCAGTCTAAACAATGCCTATCATCGGGATCTCCTCCAGTTTTGCCTACTTATTACTTATGATATTTATGTTCGACGCACGCTCCTACTGCTGCATCTGATGCAATATATCCATTAAGCTAGCTGATAACTAAGCCTGCTGTTTCTACCGTAAGTTATGTGTTTTTTTCTGCCTTCCTCACACTGAGAAATTAATAGCAGTATTCTGAGCGATCGTCCGTTGGCATTAGATATGCGAGTTGTTTCTACTACTGGTTCTGTTTTAGTCAAATTAACTTTTAACGTCCCCTGGAATAGAATGCCTGGATTGATAAAAAAGCTAAATGCTCGATCTCGCTTGCTATAGCAATCCTATTTGATTCATGAACGTGGAGCAGCTTCTAGCCTGCCGTAGGCTAGAAGCCTACTTTACAAATCATTTAGAACTGCTATAGATTACTGTAATTAATCCCGACCTATTCAGAAGTTGCGGGCAGATTTATAATTCAGATTGAATTTTTCCCGTTTGTGCAAATGGCTAAGAGCAGCTACTGTCTTCATTAGTACTACTATTAGACTATCTCTTTAAGTAGATAAAACTCGCTTTCAATTAAGTGTAAAGTGTGTTCAACTCAAGTGTAGAGTCTACGGAAACAGGTCTGTTATCTGTCCTCTAACTTATGAATGCATTGTGAGATAGGGCAATACTCTAGCTACTTTGCATCTGGCATAAAACGATACAATTCAAACTCGTTTTTGATCGAGAAGAAGCTTCACTTCTCAGTCAAAAGTTTGTCTTTATCTGTTGCGTAAAAAACTTTTTACTCAGTGTAAGGAATAGATGAATATGGCACTTATGAAACGGTGCGTAGCGGAGTCGATTGGGACTTTTTGGCTAGTTCTTGGCGGTTGTGGTAGTGCAGTACTTGCAGCAGCATTTACAGCAGATGCAGCAAAACTAGGTGAAGGGACAGCATTTCCACTAGGGATCGGACTAGTTGGTGTATCCATCGCTTTTGGTTTGACAGTTCTGACGATCGCATACGCATTAGGACACGTTGCTGATTGCCATCTCAACCCAGCTGTAACTTTCGGACTCTGGGCTGGCAAGCGATTTCCTGGTTCTGAACTACTGCCATATATCATTGCCCAAGTCATAGGTGCGATCGCGGGTGCGGGAGTTGTTTATCTAATTGCTAGCGGTAAGGCGGGCTTCACTCTTGCAGGCTCAAACCCATTGGCAACCAACGGTTTCGGTACACATTCACCCAGTGGTTATTCTTTAGCAGCTTGCTTCTTAACCGAAGTCGTGATGACTTTCATGTTCTTGATGGTGATTTTAGGGGCAACAGATCGCCGCGCTCCCCAAGGTTTTGCTCCCATTGCTATTGGGTTAGCACTGACCTTAATTCATCTAATTAGTATTCCTGTAACTAATACCTCAGTCAACCCTGCTCGCAGCACGGGTCCAGCACTTTTTGCTGGCTTGGAGCATATTGCTCAACTTTGGTTGTTTTGGCTAGCTCCAATTTTAGGGGCAGTCCTAGCAGGTTTTTTCTACTCTAGTTTCTTTGCCGAGTCAAGGAAAGAGCGAATACCTGCCGAGCCAATTAAAACATTACGCTGAATAACTATTTAAGTGCTGTTCAACTCTCTTAAGTTGAATAAAGGGTGCAGGACGCGCCCTTTATCAACCGTGCCATGCCAGCCTGTAGTGCTGCTTCAAGCGTGAGAGCAGATCTCGATCTAGTTATTTTCTTCGCCTGCATCAACTTGCAATTGTTCGCAAAGAATGGTGTCAGCAGGAATAGCGCTAGCTATCTTAGCACTATGGATCTCTAACTGCGCTTCTGGGATTGCCTCAAATAGCAAGTGCTGACCGGGAAATACAACTCGCTCCAAGTACCAGTGAGGAATATTCGCGATCCGTGCAATTTGAATTCCACTTGTTGCATTCTTATAGTTGCACAAAATACGCTCTTGGTACTCATCAGGTAAGGAGTCTACGATCTGAGCCATAGTTTTGCCTCCTGGCAACAGCGCCAAAACAAATTTGACATATGCTAACGTAAACTACCTGCGAGAAGATCGCAGGCTTCCTACTTCTCAGGCTTCTGCTCAAACGTGGACGTGAAAAATCCACGCTTGAGACTTACAGAGCCTCTATAGGCATTGGCGCTAGTTCCTAACGCCAATGCGTCAAAATCTGTTACTCCAGTGGAGGAGGATTGTTTCTGAGAACTTCTGGAGATGCTGTTGTCATGTTGAAATATTTCCATTCTCGCGTAACATACTTGGCTTTGCCGATCGCAGCATCTGCATTTCTTTCACCACTGGACGAACAAACATTTGTCCAATAATCGGCTCCAGCTAGAGCAAGATATCGCGCGATATCGCGATCGTCTGGCTGACTAGGGTTATCCAGAATTAATCTGGCTCTAAACGTTGTAAACACACCTGCGACATCGTTTGGATCTATTCCTGCTCTGTTTCTGGACCAAAAATGAAAATTATATCCATTGCCTGCTGTCACTGAGATAGTGCCTTGTGGCTCCTGCCGAATATCCGCAGGAATATTGATGCCTCCTGCAAAGTCCTCCCTATATGCAGCTCCTACAGGAATAGAACTCTGCAAAGCCAACCATCGGTTGTTACTTTTTTGTAGTAGATAGGTGTGAATTTCTCCTAGCTCGACACGAGTATTTGCAGCTGGATTGCCCTCGGCAGCTTCGTTGACGATACCCCATCCAATTAGTGCTTGCAATTCTCCAGGATTGTTACCTAACTTGACTCTTGGAGTTTGCGACCAGTCATATGATGCTGGTACTCCGCGCATCTTACCTTCATGCTGACCCTGCATATCGCTGATGATTAGTTCTACCGAATTTTCATCAAGATTATCTGGATTTGCTTGCACGAGTGTTTGATGTAAGCCGCTCTTCTCGATCGCATTAACTTTAATCGCTGTGGCATGTGCTGTTGCGATCTGAGCTGCTGATATGAAAAATGCTAGTAGTAAACCGAATATTAATAATAATAGAGAGCGACGACTAAACGAATAAGTTTTCAGCATTAACAGGACAATTAATTTGTGCTTTCAGTATGTTCTTTGATATATCGAGTGTTGTCGATATAAATAAGTTCAGGTATTTAATAGGTTGGTTAAGTTAGAAAAGGTCAGTTTTCAGATCGTTGTCCGTATTACTCGATCGCCGATAAAATTCAATTGAAAAGAGGGTGTTTTAACGGCATTCGTCTGCTGCGACAAGAGTTGATGCGTAAATTAGAAAAACATCGCTTGTTACCTCCACACCGAGTTGGTGCGGGAACAGGGCTGTACAACGGGCTTTCTGTCCTGTTTGGTGGTGTTGGCGGTTCGCTGATTCCTGGCTCGATTGTAGCGGTGACTGGTAGTTTTGATGCGGCAATTTTTAGTATTGTGGTGGGGGCGTTACTGGCAGCTTTCGTCATGCTAGTACTACCAAGGATGCTGCGATATTAGAAGGAGACTCAGTTACTTACGATTTACGATTTACGACTTACGACTTACGACTTCTCCCCATTCGCTTCTAGCTTTTTCATTTCTGTTTGTACGTCTATGGTTAATTGCACGGCTTCGTTCAGTAACTTGCTATACTCAGATGCTTCTGCGTTAATCTGTAAGGCTTGCAGTGATAATATGCCGTTCGATAGTAGATCTAGATTGCGGTTAATTAAATCTCTGTTTTTTCTGAGAATTTTTTCTGTCTTAATTGCACAACTTAAACTATTTCTTGTGATTTGTAACGCCGCGATCGCCTTTTCTCTGTTCTCGATGCTAGCTCCCTGATTCCCCGCAGCTTCTAGTTCGTCACCAAGATTGATAATTCTAATTAAATCGTTATACCGATCTACTTCTAGTAGCAAATTTCTCAATCGCTGCCGACGATATTTCCATTTGTATAAGTAATAAAGTGGAATTAACCCCCAACCTAGTAAAAAAACTTGCTCTAGATATCCTGGCAAAATAATAATTTGGATGTTGTCTGGTTTTTTTAAGGTATCGTATGCTTTCCAGTCTCTTCTGCTCATACCAGCGAGCTGTTGCAATTCATCTCTGGTAATATACAAATTGATTAGATCGGGTTGCATTGTTTTCGATCGGTTATTTGTCTTTTACCAAATCATAGAGAACAATATAATTTTAGGTCTTAAAATTAGATATGGATAGCTAAATAATTCAAACTTGTTCCCGCACCCTTGGAAGGGCGCACGGCTGTGCGCCCCTACAAATGTCATTCCATGAATTACCCAACTCCCAACTCCCGTACGGGCGGGTTTAGAAACCCGCCCCTACCGACTCTCGACTCCCGCACCTCTGTATTTTCTGCCGAACGCCTACTATTTACCCCAACAACTCCAGAATCCGATGCGATCCCCGCTATCTTCGCCTTTCCTAACGAATACACCGTAGGAATTACCAGCTTGGGATATCAAGTCGTATGGGCAACTTTGGCAATGCGTGCTGATGTTGATGTCAGTCGCTTATTTACAGATATATCCGAACCGCTGCCACGTCAGCCTGAATTAGTCGGCTTTTCTTGTTCGTGGGAATTGGATTATGTTAATATTCTGAGTCTATTAGAATCTATCTCCATTCCAATTCATACCAGCGAGCGCACTGACAGCGATCCCCTAGTATTTGGTGGTGGTCCTGTTTTGACGGCTAACCCCGAACCCTTCGCGGAATTTTTTGACGTGATTCTGTTGGGAGATGGAGAAAATTTATTAGGAAATTTTATTTCAGCTTACAAACAAGTTCGGACAGCCGATAGAAAAACTAAATTACATCACCTAGCACAAGTACCAGGAATCTATATTCCCAGCTTGTATGAAGTGACGTATGAAGACCCTACAGGTTGTATCCAATCTATTAAACCAATTGCGCCAGATATTCCCCATCAGATAGAAAAGCAAACTTATCGAGGTAATACTCTATCTGCTTCTACGGTTGTGACTGAAAAGGCAGCCTGGGAAAATATTTTTATGGTGGAAGTGGTACGCAGTTGTCCTGAAATGTGCCGCTTTTGTCTGGCTAGCTATCTGACTCTACCTTTTCGCACGGCAAGTTTGGAAGGTTCTCTGATTCCCGCGATCGAACGAGGACTGACAGTTACAAACAGGATAGGCTTATTAGGGGCATCCGTTACCCAACATCCACAATTTAATGATTTATTAGCTTATTTAAGTCAACCAAAATACGATGATGTCCGTTTGAGCATTGCCTCGGTGCGGACAAATACCGTCACAGTAGAACTAGCACAGACTTTAGCAAAAAGAGACACGCGATCGCTCACCATTGCTGTAGAAAGCGGTTCGGAACGGTTGCGTCAAATTATTAACAAAAAACTGCATAACGATGAGATCGTCCAAGCAGCGGTAAATGCCAAAGCGGGAGGACTGAGTAGCTTGAAACTTTACGGTATGGTGGGCATACCTGGGGAAGAACCCGAAGATCTGGAAGAAACAGTTAAAATGATGCGATCGCTCAAAAAAGCTGCCCCAGGATTAAGGTTAACCCTGGGATGCAGTACGTTTGTCCCCAAAGCACACACGCCGTTTCAGTGGTATGGAGTCAATCCCCAAGCCGAGAAGCGCTTGCAATATTTACAGAAACACCTCAAACCCCAAGGGATTGATTTTCGTCCCGAAAGCTATAACTGGTCGGTGATTCAGGCTTTAATATCGAGAGGCGATCGCCGTTTATCCCGCCTGTTGGAATTGACGCGAAACTACGGTGACAGTCTCGGTAGCTATCGCCGCGCTTTTAAAGAGTTACGCGGACAAGTACCCGATTTAGAATTCTACGTGTTTCGCAATTGGTCGCACGAACAAGTCTTACCCTGGAGTCACCTGCAAGCACCTTTGTCACAGGCAACTTTATTGAAACATTTAGCAGTATCAGTAAGTCGTGAATCGTAGGGGCGGGTTTACCAAGCAACTTTGCTATTCACAGAGATTTCAGGTAAACCGCCCGTACAGGAGTAGTGAGTAGTTTGTCTCAGTTACAACTAGAAATGCGGTAAGCACAACGGCGATCGCCACTTAAAATATGCTCGACTCGTTCGACGTTAACATCAGAACCAAGCAAAGTTTCAAACACTTGCAATTCTGAACTGCACAATTGCGAACAACTTTGGGCAGCAGCACAAATCGAACAATGATTTTCCGCCAGTAACAAGACTCCTGGTGACTCTTCAATTATTTCTGCCATATACCCTTCTTGAGTTCGCAGTTGAGTCAGAATTGCCACTCGTTCTCGCCAGTTTTGAGCGTGTTGCATCTGCGCCGAGTATGTTTGAATTTGAGCTTGGGTACGTTCGCCAATTAATACTCCTAACCCAGCTTCGCCAAATACTTTGCGGACTCCCTCAATTAATTTCACTACCAGATCGGCGTGATGGTTGGGAAAAAGCGCGTTGGCTTTCTCTGTTAATTGCCAAAACTTGACTGGACGACCAACCGCTTGCTTTTGCTCGCTATAAGTGACTAATTGCTCATCTTGAAGAGTTTGCATATGCTGGCGGATTGCCATAGGTGAAACCTGCAACTTAGTGGCTAAATCCACAGCCGTTTGCGAGCCGTGCATTTTAATGACAGATAAAATCTGATTTTTGACCCTTACCCGCTCGATCGCATCATTCATGCCAGGTAGATAGGCTTACTGGGCTATCAAACCTAGATTAACGCAAATTTTAACTTAGCTTAAGAAACGCCGGGATAGTTATATGCTATCCATCCCAACAATAAGCCCAACCATGCTACTGCTGTTGTAAATGCGATCGCTCCTAGTTTTTGCCAATACCTCAGCGCGATCGCCGTCATCACATAAGAATTAATCGTTGCCACTAGACCAATTGCCAACCAGTGATAGGGCAACAAGCTCGATTTTGCCTGCTGGACGAGGTAGGCGATCGCCGTACCCACTAATCCCGTCAAGGCGATCGATCCGTTTTGTCGATACCGACTGCTAGCTACACCGACTAAGTTTGCTAGCTGCCAGTGATAGAACAGAATTCCTATAGACCAAAAGCCCAAATTAATCTTGAGACTGGCAAGACAGAAACCTACCACCGTATAGAGAATAACTGCGATTACACCGAGAGAAATGATTTTCCGGTTAGAAAAAATGCGATCGCAGCTTCTACGCTCTACGAAATTAGCTGGAACCATAGAGACATCCGAGCGATATGAGATTTTGAATTTTACAAGCAGGAGTTACGCACTAGAAGTTTGAGATTTCGATCCCCCAACCCCCTTAAAAAGGGGGCATTTGTTTCCTCTCTTCTAGAAGGACGTTCATTCCTCACTTTTTTATAAGGAATTGATTCCCCCTTGTTAAGGGGGGCTAGGGGGATCTTTTCTACCTAACTAGCTACATTATGGCGCTGTCGATAGACGGTTGTTGACCTCACTCCAGTTGACTGTATTCCACCACTGCTTGAGGTACTCAGCCCGACGGTTTTGATATTTAAGGTAGTATGCGTGTTCCCAAACATCGTTGCACATGATTGGGAAGTGTCCGTCCGTCCAAGGATTATCTTGGTTGGGCGTACTGACAATCTCATACTTGCCACCAGCCGAGCGGACTAGCCACACAAAGCCGCTACCAAAGCGCTTTGTACCGGCATCGTTAAACTGAGTTTTGAAGTTTTCAAAATCGCCAAAATTATCACTGATGACTTGGGCGATCGCACCTGTGGGTTCTCCGCCAGCATTAGGAGCCATCAATGTCCAAAAGATCGAGTGATTGAAATGTCCGCCACCGTTATTGCGGACAGGAGTACGAACTGCTTCGGGTAATGAATTCAGGTCGCGAATCAATTCGTCAATACTTTTGCTCTGTAAATCTGGTTGCGATTGCAGTGCTGTATTTAAATTGTTTACGTAAGTTCCATGATGCAGATCGTGGTGAATCTGCATAGTTTGCGTGTCTATGTAAGGTTCTAAAGCGTCGTTTGCGTAGGGTAGAGATTGCAGTTCAAAAGCCATAAACTCTTTTTTCCTCTTAACTAGAGGTTTCGATAGACTAATATATCAAAACTTTCGATAGAAAAATCTATCAAAATATGACAATTTCTGTGAGCAAGTGCTAACTATCACAACCAAAACGTAACAATCTTGGCGCTCGCCTTTCCTGTCTCAAAGGTTAGAGATTAACAGAGAGCAGGGAGAATGACTTGTGACTTACGACTTTTCCTCGCTTTCTTCGGGTAGTAAGGTGGTTTCATTTTTTGGCTGTTCGGCGCGAGGAGCGATCGCCGCAGTCCGCTTGAGTCTGACGAGAAAGCTAACTCCAATTGCCCAAGCGACTGAAACCATCCATCCTGCTAAAATATCGCGCTTGATAATGAACTCCTAAGTACAGCCGCGTCCAAGCGATCGCGATCGCATATACACTTCCGCCAATTAATACCAACTCCCCACTACTCACTACTTGCCACCCACTTCCCAACAACCACTTACCCTTTAAACAACCGTGCGGGTTTCAATTGCGCGCTTCCTGGTTGTAGTTCGTAGGGAAAAATGCTTTTGACACGCTCGACTACAGAAATCATGTAGCGATAATCTGGAATCGAACCTGTAGGAACGTAACCTGTTTCTTGAGCTAAAACGGAAGCAGCTTCGCTTAAAATTTGACGAATAAATTCTTGGCGATTGCGTTCGATAGTTGGCGAAATTAAAACAGATCCTAGTGGTACGCTGTGGGGATCGGTGTATAAAACGCGAAAAGGAATTTGCGGAAACTGCGTTTTATAAAAATTAAATTCTCTTTGAGAAAGCGCTCCCGCATCGGCTTTACCTTCCGCTACCAAACTCAATATAGTTTTTGGCGTAGGCGCTAATAAAATTTCTGCTAAAGTTAAGCCATACAGATTATAAATAGGTAAATAAAATCCCGTTGCCGAACCAGGTTGACCCAAGGCTACTGTTTTATTTGCTAAGTCTTTCAGAGATCGAATGGGGCTGTTTTCTTGAACAACCAAAATCGAGCGTAAGTTTTGAACTCCTTCCAAGGTAAACAGGGGACGGTACTGTTGCTGGGTGATGGCGATCGCAGCTAAGCCTGGAGGAGCAAACACCAACGACCAAGAGCGATTGCGAATTCGTTCTATGGCTTTATTCTCATTAAAGGCAGGCTCTAGCCTCACCAACGAACCAGTCTTCTCGCCTAAGTAATTGATCAAGCGATCGTACTGACTGAGCGTCTGTTGACCTTCAGAGTAGCTAACTGTACCAATAATTAACTCTTCTCCCTCACCTTGTAGCGATCGCGAACCGCAAGCTGCTAAGAAAAATAATTGAAGTAAAAAGAGACGACGCGAATATCTGGAATTCATTTTCACCCAGCTGTAGTTGAATAGTATTGCTGGATCGATGAGGTGCGATCTCCACTTAGGGGAAAAGATGAAAACAATTTATAATTTTAAGTAGCATTATATACACTTCTTTTACCATCGTAAAATAAATCTCTACTTACAAGCCAAAATGTTAAAAAATCTTAAGCTTACTGCCAAATTTAGCTTAATGTTGGTCGTAGTTTTCATCGGTGGGATTATCATCAGTGGTGCGGCACTCTCCAAGGTACTCGAACAGAGAGCCGAAAGGGAAGTTAGTTCTCAAGCAGCAATTCTGATCAAAGCGATGAATGCGGTTAGGACATATACCAACGAGCGTGTCAACCCATTACTCGCACCTAAACTCGAAACCGAACCAGTCTTTATTCCTGAAACAGTGCCAGCTTACTCCGCTACGGAAGTCTTTGAAAACTTGCGTAAAAACGAAGAGTATCGAAACTTCTTTTATAAAGAAGCCACGCTTAATCCTACCAACTTACGTGATAAAGCCGATGCTTTTGAAGCTAAAATTGTCGAGCGTTTCCGCAACGAATCAAACACTAAAGAAATTTCTGGTTTTCGCAATTTACCAGGCGGAGAAGTCTTTTACATTGCTCGACCATTAGCGATAACAAAAGAAAGCTGTTTGCGGTGTCACTCTACCCCAGAAGCAGCACCTAAAAGCCAAATTGCTACCTATGGCTCGGAATGGGGTTTTGGTTGGAAACTCAATGAAATTGTAGCAGCACAAGTTATTTCTGTACCTTCGAGCGAGATTTTTGAGAGTTCTAGACGCTCTTTATCTCTAGTTATGGGAATATTATTTGGAATCTTTGCGATCGTCGTATTGTGGCTGAACTTCTTCTTAAAACGCTCTGTAATTCAGCCAATTAGGAAAATGTCTAGAACCGCAGAGCGAGTTAGCACGGGAGAAATGAGTGCAGATTTCGAGCAAAATTCTAATGATGAAATTGGTATCCTTGCAGCTTCTTTCAATCGGATGAAATCGAGCTTAGAAATTGCGATGAAGTTACTCAGTCAGCAAACGCGATGAACAATTGTCAGTTATCAGTTGTCAGTTAATTCTGACTGCTGACTGCTGACTTCTTTAACAGTATGCTTGAATGTCTTCACCGCAGCAGTCGGCAAGGTAACATAAAGCACGAAATCTCAAACCGACCAATTGCTCGTATAGGGGGTTGAGTTTGCATAGAGGAGGAATGTGTCCTACTTTATGACCGAATAGAATAATATCTCGCTCAAAAGGACATTGCGCTGGAATAGTTTTCGCAATTAATTTTGCAACTTGGGGGTGAGCAATCTCAAAAGTATCTATCCTTTGTTTCAAAGACTTCATTGGAGATAATGTAAATGCGATCGATGGACGGGACTTGTGTGAAATGCTTGCTTCTACTACAAGGGAAATTAAACTGACAACCTGAATCATATGTAAGCTACCTTCCTCACGCTCTTCTTAATGTATGGCGTTAAAAATACAAAGACATTGCCTAGCGGCGATTAACTTCTGGAAAATTGACACGCAGAATTAGAAAGCGCGATCGCTAACTTTTCTCCCTCGAAATTGTGTTGAATTAATAGAGAAAACTTATTTGCTTTCCTAATTCAAAAATAGCAAATTATCTTTGTATTGCAAGCGTTTTAGCAGGATCGATTGCTAATGCAGCCTATTGTGATTTCATATATATAATCTAGCTATCTAAAACATCAGCACACAGTATCTCAAGAAAGAAGTTTTTCACTACCTAAGCTTGTTTTATTCTTCCCTAAGCTAGAGTGCATGAGCCTGACTTTTCTACTTAATAATTGTTGGCAATATATAGCAAGGCGCACATACGTACGCCTCTACAAATCTGTTTGCCTTATCTAGCTGAGAATAGATATATAGCAGTTTTCAAGCAGATGAACTACACAGATCTGTAGGGGCGCACAGCTGTGCGCCCCTACAGATGTAATGCATTAGAGTGGAAATCGCTGTATATAAATAATCTAATGTAAATAGATAAAATCTTCCGCTCGGCGTTCGGAACTAGGGAATATAGATCGAGAGTAATTTTCTCTCTTTACCCTGCGATCGCCTTCCTAGTCCTACCCTAGTCCTTTGCCATTCGTTTAATCATTTTCCCAGCGTTCGCAATCGAGCAGATCGGCAATGCGATCGCGCAAGTTGTACTCGTGTTTTTCCAATTCTCGCTCAAAAGCCGTCCAATCTCTAGCTGGGATGTATTCACAGAGGACGTACATTGGTTGCCTACGGCTAATAATTCCTTTCTGTACTAGATGTAAGACTTCGTGTTTGATAACGTCTAAAGAATATTCAACTGGTGAAAGTAGTGCATTTACAGACATGATTTTCGCTCAGAAACTACTAGCAATTCTCGGCATCACTGAATCTAAATTTGGTAAGCCCATACCCCAGACTGCGGCTGGATGACCGACACAGCGTTGACCCATTGCCCACAAGTAAGCATTTGGGTGATTTTCCTGTATCCATCGCACAATGTATTTAAGCTGCTTGTCTGTTAACTGTTCGGGTACTTCTGGCAAACATTCAGTAATGACGGCAATCTGGCGTAAAGTAGCACCCGCCTGAAACCGATCGCCTGCAAAACACCATTGCTTGATGAGTTGATAAACCTGTTCTGTTGTATCCACAGCTACTGTCCGAAACCCCTAATTCTGTTAAGCATTAATACAGTATTGCTAGATACAGTTTGGGAAAAACTACCCAGTGGATACTTGTAGGCTGCATTCTTCACTAAAAAAAAATATCCACCTGGATATCCACTTGATGGAGGCGTAAATAAAGTTATCCAGTTTAGGGTGATTAAGTTAACAAACTTTCTATTAAATAAAAAAATACTTGTTCGTGACTGAATTTCTGCATCAATTGTGCGATAACAAGCAGCCTTGCCGGGTCATGATTCTCGGTAGACTTGTTGCAACAGTACAACGTGTGAGCCGCTACTGTCTCGAACAAATGGTAGAAGTCTTACCTTACTATGGGGTTCCTACTGGTGAGGAGATAACTCTGTTCGATCCAGACATCCTCATAATATGTCTGCCCGCCCCAGAACAACTCTATCTTCAGACAGACAAGCCTTTTATTTTGTGGTCTGAACTGGAGGCAAATTTCAAGCTGCCGATTGCGTCTAATCCGGCAGAGTTAGCAAAGATGTTGCGGCAAACACTACAAGATTTCAATTGAAAATGTCATGCGTGTAATTTAATTCACGTCATTTAAATTAGTCCTTCGCGCACGGCTAAAGCTGCTGCCTGAACGCGATCGTCAACGCTCAGTTTATTGAGAATCATCCGCACGTAAGACTTGACCGTTCCCAGGGAAAGAAATAGTTGTTGGGCAATCTCTTGGTTCGAGCATCCTTCAGCAATTAGTTTGAGAACTTCTCGTTCGCGGCTGCTGAGAACTGGAATAGGTGAGATGGTGGAATACTGTTCTTTGACGGGAATTACCGGATTAGGCTTGAGCATCCGTGCCACTTTGCGGGCTATTTGCGGGTCGAGATAAGCGCCACCAGTTTGAATTAACTGGATTACAGCTAGCAGTTGTTCCCATTCAATTGTTTTGAGACAATAGCCATCAGCCCCTGCGGCTAACATGCCCATTACTTGAGTATCATTATCAAAAGCACTTAAGGCGAGTATTCGCGTCGTGGGGCGATCGCTTTTGATTTGTTGAGTTGCCGCGATCCCATCCATCACGGGCAGATCGATATCCATTAATACGACATCTGGTTCTAATTCGGCAGCTAATTGAACTGCCACCCTGCCATCAGCAGCTTCTCCCACGACACAAAAATCGGGTTCGAGGGCAAACTGTCCTTTCATCCCTCGACGCATCAAAGCATGATCTTCGACTAATAAAATTCGTACCACACCCTCTACCTGAGACCTGCTCATTACTAGTTTCATACTCCCCCGACTCCCGACTTCTGTACGGGCGGGTTTGGAAACCCGCCCGTACCGACTCCCGCTTCCCCATCAAATGTCAAAGAAACTGGCAGGGTAAACCAAAAGGTACTGCCTTCACCTAGCTGACTATCCACTTCGATCGTACCTCTGTGAGCAACGACGATCTGACGGCAGAGATATAAACCCAATCCTGCACCACCCCGCCTACCTCTCCCTTGAATGAAGCGGTGGAAGAGTTTGTCCTTTTCGTGGGGTGGGACTCCCGGACCTCGATCGCGAACCGAGACTTTGATGCGATCGCCTCCTAACAAACTGACTTTGATTGTAATCTCTTGATCTGGTGGGCTAACCCGTGCGGCATTATCTAATAAGTTTTGCACCACTCGTTGAATTTCTAACTGGTCGCCGTAGACTGTAGGGAGTGAGGCAGCGATGTAAATAGTGGGAGTAAGCTGGCGAGCGTGAATTTGACAAATCAGCTCCACAGCCTGAGAGCAAATCTTTGCCCAATCTAAGGGTTCCCAGTTTAAGTGCTGTCCGCCACCAGCTTCATAACGAGATACATCCAGCAAATTATCTACCAACTTCAGCAATTGCTCGTTCGATTGGCGATACTCTTCTAGAATTTCTCTCCAAGTCTCGTCAACAGAACCAAAAGCCCCATTCAACATCGGGCGCAATGTATTGCGAGTGGCGAGTAAAGGCGTGCGCAAGTCATGAGACAGTGCAGAGATTAAATCTTCTAGCTGTTGGTTACGCATTTGACTGTATTCTTGACGCTGACGAATTTCTGCTGCCATCTCATCGAGTACGCTAGCCAACCGTCCGATCTCATCTGATGTAGTATAACCGAGCCGAATTTCCAGCTTACCAGCCCGCCAAGCTTGGCTGACTTGAGTTAAATGGCGTAGGGGAATTTCTACCCGCTTGCGTAACAACCATAAATTCCAGCTAACTCCAACACTAGCTATGAAGACGTTGAAGACTTCCAGCGCAGTCTTGATCTGGTTAATTTGCTGCAATTGCTGCTGGCGCTGAGACAGGATTTTTTCTTCATGCTGCAACATAGTTTTGACAACATCGCGCATGGGATCGAATAAAATCTTTCCAGGTAGATAAGTCTTACTCGCAGTACCAGCTATGACACTTTGCACAAAACTATCCTGCCAAATTGTATGAATTGATTCAATGACTTGGAGCTGCTCTAGTTGGCTTTGATCTCCTTTTGTCAATTTTTCTAAAGATTTAAAACTACTATGAAAAGCATTATTAGCGCGATCGTAATTATCAAGTAATTCTTTATCTTTAGTAATTAAATAGCCTCGAATCGAAGTCTGTTGATCTAAAGCATGACTCAACATCTGTTCCGTTTTCTGTTCTACCAGTAAAGAATGAGTCACCCAACCAAAGGCTTGCTGATGGAGATTTTCTAATAGTAGATTCAGAGAACCTTGTACGATAAGGAATAGAATCAGTAGCAAACAACTAAGATACAAAGGGGCAAATAATCTATTTTTCAGCGAAAATTGCCTCAACCGCGATCGCCATTTTTTGAAAACTGACATGAGAGACATTGAGAGACAAGGAAGACAAGGGAGACAAGGGAGACAAGGGAGCGGAGCAAGTACAAGTCACAAGTCACAAGCGTTTCACGCACCACGCACCACTCTTTACTGATAACTGATAACTGTCTATGACATTTTTCGATAAATTAAACGCTGCGATCGCCCGCAATCAGAGTTTGCTGTTTCTCGGACTCGATCCAAATCCTGAAATGATGCCAAGCCAAAATTCAAATCGGTCTGAGAAGAGTATTATCGATGATTTAGGGGACTGGTTGCAATTTGTCATCGCTCAAACGACAGATTTAATTTGCGCTTATAAGCCGACTTTAGGCTTTTATCAGGCTTTAGGTGTCCCAGGCATAGAGTTGCTAGAACGGACGCTCAAAGCTATACCTGAAAACATACCAATCATTTTGGATGCCAAACACAGCGACCTCAACACTAGTACAATTTTTGCCCAAACAGTATTCGAGCGCTGGCGAGTCGATGCTGTCACCCTCAGTCCTTATCCTGGGCAAGATTGCGTCGCGCCATTTTTGGTTTATCCCGGCAAGGGAATATTTATATTGTGCTGTACTTCTAATCCTGGGGCGATCGCATTACAGCAATATCCTTCGCCTGAATCTCCCTTTTACTTACAAATAGTGAAAGAAGCGAAAATCTGGGGGACTCCCGAACAAGTCTGTTTAGAAGTTGGAACCACTTCCCCTGACGTGCTAGCCAAAATTCGGGCAATTACTCCCGAAAGAACGATTATGGCTCGGAGTATTTGGGCGCAAGCAAGTAATCTACCTCAATTATTAGCCGCAGGTTTAAATTCCAACGGTAGCGGATTACTCGTTCCCGTACCTCAAGATTTTTTGAGTCAAAAGAATCCAGCGACTCAGATTCAAGCTTTGCGACAAGAAGTAGAGCAAGCTAGAACCGCAGCTGTTAAAAGTGCTTCTCAGTGTGACGTGTGGTTTCCCAATGTTTGTTTGTTGCAACAACACCCCCACACCCAATTAATTTTGCAACTCTACGATCTTGGCTGCATTATCTTTGGTAACTACGTACAGGCATCGGGGGCAGAATTTCCTTACTATATCGATCTACGCACGATTATTTCTAATCCCCAAGTTTTCGAGCAAGTTCTCAACGCTTATGCAGAAATCCTACAAAATCTAAACTTCGATCGCATTGCTGGAATTCCCTACGGTTCCTTACCCACTGCTACAGGCTTGGCATTGCGAATGAATTACCCGATGATTTTTCCCCGCAAGGAAGTTAAAGCCCACGGAACGAGGAGAGTTATTGAAGGACATTTTCAGCCAGGGGAGACAGTTGTAGTCGTTGATGACATTCTGATTAGCGGTAAAAGTGCAATAGAAGGAGCGGGAAAGTTAAAATCGGCGGGTTTAAATGTAGAAGATATTGTTGTATTTATCGACCATGAAGAAGGGGTAAGAGATAGGCTCAAAGATAATGGCTATCGCGCCCATGCCGTGCTAAAAATTTCTGAAATTACCCAAACTTTATATGAAGCAGGCAAAATTGATGAGGCACAGTATCAGACTTTAACAGGGAGCAGTGACCAGTGACCAGTTACCAGTGACCAGTTACCAGTGACCAGTTACCAATTACCCATTACCATCGCGCTGAATTTGTCCGACAACTTTTAGTTCGCCTTGCTGATTGGCTCGCATGACAACGGCTCCACCCGACTGCAAACCTATACTACTGAGTTCGCTGATATTGGCGAAATGCGACACCATTATTATGACTCCTGGGGTGTTTCGATGGTTGAGTATCTGTTGGCGAACCTGCTGCGTTTGTTGAGTTGCAGTGGTACGGTCTTCAAAGATGGAATTGAGCATTGGAGAAGGTTGGACAGCACCCAAGTCGAGTAACTTGGCAGTTTCCAGACAGCGGCAATACTGGCTGGAAAGGACTTGAGTAATAGGAATGTTGCGATCGCGAAATACTCTGCCAATCCGTACCGCTTGGTCTCTACCTGCGGCGGATAAATTGCGCTGAGTCGAGCAATCATCCAGTCGAAACCCTGGTGGGTCGCCAGTTCCGGGAACTGTTTGAGCATGGCGTAACAATACTGCATAGCCCGTTCCTTGTCGCATTTGCGTCCAAATATCTTGCTCGGTTGCCTGAGCAGTATTGAGGGTTGCAGAATTTTCTGATGAACTGGTAGAGCGATCGGGCGATGCCAAAGTAAAAGGTATTGAGCTGTTGCTACTAGAAAGAGGAAAACAGCTAGCCGCGAGTGGGAGAAGGGCAATAGCCATACCCAGCCGAAAAAATTTACAGATAGATTTCATATGAAATGATAGGAAAAATTGCGATCGCCGACATTTCGATCGTCAATTCGGGCGCGATCGCGGTTAGATTTTCTGTAATTTGAATGCTACTGAATATGGGCGGTTTTGAGCATTTTTTATCTCTTTTTCAGTTTCAGCTAAATGAAATTGCTGCTCGGTGATTCTTGGCTCTTCAAAGTCAGTTATTTCAAATCCTGCATTCCTGAATGCTTTCCAGTAATCGGAAAGCGGTCTGTGAAACCAAATAAATTCTGACGTAAAATGCTTCCAGGGTGGATCGACGCATTTTTGCGGCTCGAAATAAGCAAAGCTCCAACGATAAAGCGATTCTCCATCTTCAATAACAATTGCTCTACTTTGAGGAAAACATGGATGGGAAAATACCACAACTGCGATGCCATTGACTTTTAATACTCGATTGAAGGCTCTCATCGTGTTTTCAAGATCTGGCACATCCATGAGAACGTAGTTGGAAACGATCGCGTTAAAAAAATTATCTTCAAGACTGTCCATCGTCTCGCAGTTATCTACATGAAAGTTGATATTTTGACCGTTTTGATTAGCTTTTTCGCGAGCTATTTCAATCATCCTCTCGGATAGATCGATCGCCGTTACTATAGCTCCTTGACTTGCCAATTTCCTACTAAGATAGCCTGTTCCGCATCCAGCATCCAGAATCCGAAGCTCTCGAACATCTCCGACAAAATTCCATAAAACCGGATCGGAGTTCAAACGACGGTTGCTATCTCCGTCATCTCCTACTTGTATGTCCCAATCATCAGCAACTGAATTCCAAAATTCACGGACTTCTTCAATGCGATCGCTCATAATATTAAAAAGGCAAACTACACAATTTTAAATTTTAGCTGTTGCCACTAGGAGCGCGATCGCGCTCCTGTTGACTGTCAATTACCAACTACCAACTACCAATTACCATCCCTATAACTGTCTCATCCAATGGGACGGGGATTTGGTAGGCGTACCAATCCAGCAAACTGCTTACCTGGATACCAAGATGTTTGGGTTAGTTTGTCAAAACCAGGAATGCTCTCCATGTGCTTTACCATGCGATCGCGCATTGCTCGATCGGGTAGTTCTCCTCGCATTGCTTTGCTGCTGCTGGTAGAATTCTCTCTTCGGCTGCACGTTGAGCGATCGAGTAACGGACTTGCACGAAGTCCAAATCGCCATTCTCGATCCATCGTTCCATCGGGGCAAAATACACTGGTTCGGGATGGTTGACTTCTCCCCTGGCTGAAGCCGAGGGGATTCTAAACTGCTGCTTCATGGCGGTCTAAAGACGCGCCACTTCGCGTTTCAATTTAGCTGACCAGAGACGAATTCTCTGGGGACGAGTCAAAGCGCCCCTACACAGTCGGCTTAGGTCTAAACCAAGCGTTCTGCTTACTTTACGAATAATATTTGCTGCCGCTTGAGCATCGCAATTAACGTACCAATTATTAGCTGTTCGGTACAATCCGCGCTTAACTCGCTTTCCTGACGCTCTCCAGTTTGTGGGTTTTTCACCATGTTTGGGGAGAGTATCGTTATCCAAAAATGACGCGGCAGAGGTATTCGCTTCCTCTATTTCAACAAACCTTATGCCGTACTGTTGGCAGAATTGGCTAATTCTTTCTTTGAGTCTTGCGGTTGGAATTTGCACAAAAGATTGATTGTTTTTACCCAATTTTATCTCTTGCCGTTGTCCTTGGTTCCAGCCAAATACTATCGTACCGATACGATGTTCAATGCAGTGGTTGACGACTAATCTTGCTGCCTTGTTTATCGTATCTCTCATCTGTCGATTGCGCTTTTCAGTGATAGCCGCCAACCGATTAGACCAAAAGCCTTGTGGCTTGTTTTCTTTGAGCGTGGAAACTTGCTTGTTGTACCAGCGATTGAGTGATTTGATGTGCCTACCGTCAACAATAAAGCTAGTACCAACACTGGAAGTACAAGTCAGCCAATTCGAGATTCCTGGGTCAATACCTAATGCATTGTTCGGGTCTACATCCACTTCGATAACATTAGTTTTGTAGACAAACTCGACGTAGAAACACCGATTTCTTGGCAGTATCCGTAGTTCCTTAATGTCTGCAAACTTGAGAGAGTGGCGGGAGGAATGTTTCCCCCGCCATCTCTCATTAGATTTGACGGCATCGGAACAAAGAAGCAGTCAAGACCAAACCAACACTTAACTTATTTTCCAAGCGGAATACGTATTTGGTTATTGATTAGCTTTAATGCCTGCTTGGGATAAGAGACAAGCGCGAAACCTCCCGATTTGCGATATTTCGCTGGTCTAGGCTTATCCGCAATTTCTCCTCGATTAAACGCAGATTTCAACTTCTTAAATGACTCGAATGATTCGGAGACAGATCTTAACACTTGTTGGGCTGCTTGTGAGTGCAACGCCTTGAAATGTTTATTGGTTTTGTATTCTGATTCCAAGTCGAACTTGCCAACAATTGTTTTAGCTTTGAAGTACATCTGTCGAGCAAAATATATACCGCAGTTAGTCAAAGAATTTGCGGTTTTGCAAATGAATTCCAGAATTGCTTCTAACTCGCTATCTGGGTGCAGTAAAACTTGTTGACATCCGTACAATTAGCATCACCTTCTAGTTAATTAATATACAACAAAGTGATGATTCCAAATATTAAGATATAAACAAGAGAGATGGTTAGTTAAAACTAAGCTTCGCTTTTCATCCCAGCTCTGAAGAGACTGGGCTTTCAAGCGTTCCGATGTTTTAGGTAATTAGAGCAATAGCATTGTGTCAGGGCTATCCGCGTAATCCTGCAACGATTCCACTATCAACCAGTAATGTACGCACCTAAGAAAATTCCTACCAACTAGCGTTGCAGTAGGAACGGCTGGTAGGAGCGACATGAAAGACCTTTTGTCTGAATTCCATGTTTATGTACGCTGGCGTACTTTTCCTCAACCAATAGGCAGAATTCTTTGTTACAAGCATTAGCAGTAATGAACGAATACCGAACGAACTGAAGTACCTGAAAAACTACTTCTCAGACAACCTCTAAACTGTCATAACACTAAAACCTAACGTGTTAATAGACGTAAGGATCGGAATGAAAGGTATTACTGGAAGGCAATTGATATGACCTACGCGACAATTACAACAGCCATAGAAGTTCTCAATAGCGATGAAAATTTTTCAGTCTGGTTTAACAACAGCAGCAATGTATTAACATTGCCTTGGCTTAATGCTTAAACGTATCGATCTAGTGGGTATAACTCAAGATACAACGGCTGTCCTCTGGGAGGAAATAGGGGACGGGAAACAGGCAACAGTTCCCCGTTCCCTCAAATTTAAGCGCTAAAGTATTTTGCGACTGGGTGATAGGTCACAATGGCAGTGGTAGATTGTTCGGGATAAAGCTGTTCGCTTTCATCCATATACAAATCGATCCTCTTCGTCTCTAACAAATCCAGTTGCTTGTACTGATCCTGAATATTCGGACAGGCGGGATAACCAAAGCTGTAGCGCGAACCGCGATAGCGTTGCGCCAGCATATCCCGAATGTTATCTGGTTCTTCAGTCCCAAACCCCAATTCGCGCCTGATTCTGGCGTGCGTCCACTCTGCTAAAGCTTCTGCTAATTGCACGGCTAACCCGTGGAAGTAGAGGTAGTCTGTATACTGATTGGCTGCAAATAGCTTTTGAGCGTATTCTGTAGCAATGTGTCCTACCGTCACCGCCTGCATGGGGAAAACATCGATAATTCCCGACTCCTTTGGCGCGAAGAAATCAGCAATACACAGACGGCGTAAGGATTTTTGTCTGGGAAATTCAAACGATGTTACTTGTGCGGCGTGGTTTTCTGGATTGTAGACATACAATGTATTTCCTTCTGACTGACAGGGGAAATACCCATAAATCACTTGTGGGTGCAAGAGATTTTCGGCAACAATCTTTTGCTTCCAATCTTCTAGAATTGGATAGACTTTCTCATTTAAGAAAGCTTGATATTCTTCCTTAGATTGTTCCTTCGGCTTGCGGAATTGCCATTGTCCGGCAATTAAAGCCTGTAAATCTAAATGCCAGAAAATCTCATCCCAAGGAATATCTTGTGGTTGCAATAGCTTTGTTCCCCAGAAAGGCGGTGTAGGACGTTCTACATCTACTGCTACCGCTTCGGATCTCTTGGTGTCAATTTCTGTCGGTAGGGGCGCACTGCTGTGCGCCCGTACAGATGAATCTACAGTAGGTTCTTTGTGTCCGTTCCCATTGACTTCTGTGTCGGCTAATTCACCCAAAAAGCCTTGCAAGTCATCCCATTGACTTGTAGCCTTCGCTGGCATTAATTTATCCATGAAGTGCAAGTCGGAAAACGCATCTTTGCCGTAAACGACTTTGCCTTTGTAAGTATTTTGGCAATCTTCATAAACAAACTTAGGTGTGAGTGCCGCACCACCTAAAATTACCGGAACGGTAATTCCTTTTTCGTTGAATGTCGCCAAATTCTCTTTCATGAAAGCGGTGGATTTTACCAACAAGCCACTCATGGCAATACAATCAGCTTTGTGCTGTTCGTAGGCATTGATGATATTTTCTACAGGCTGCTTGATTCCCAGGTTAATCACCTTGTAGCCGTTGTTTGACAGGATGATATCTACCAAATTCTTACCGATGTCGTGGACATCACCCTTCACAGTGGCAATGATAAAGGTTCCTTTGGCGCTGTTACCACCTTCCGACTTTTCCATGTGGGGTTCGAGATAAGCTACGGCTGCTTTCATCGTCTCCGCCGACTGTAACACGAAGGGGAGTTGCATTTGTCCCGAACCAAACAGTTCGCCGACAACTTTCATGCCATCAAGTAGATAGACATTGATAATATCCAAAGGTGGATATTGCTTCATGGCTTGGGCTAAAGCTTGTTCTAAACCAATCCGTTCGCCGTCGATGATGTGGCGTTTGAGGCGTTCTTCAATCGGAAGATTTTCATCTACACCTTTATCGCGTTTTGTTGTCACCCCTTCAAATAGCGTCGTCAACTCAGTTAAAGGATCGTAAACGCAAACATCACCTTCAAACTTGCGATCGTCGTAAATCAGCTGACGGCAAACTTCTTGATGTTTCTCCTCAATCTTCGCTAATGGTAAGATTTTACTTGCACTGACGATCGCCCCATCCATTCCTACCTGCATTGCTTCGTGTAGAAACATGGAATTGAGTACGATCCGCGCTGCTGGGTTCAAACCAAAGGAAACGTTGGAAACACCCAGCATAATATGACAGCCTGGTAGTTCCTGGCGAATGCGACGCACCGCTTCAATTGTCGCCTTACCATTTTTTCTATCTTCTTCAATCCCCGTCGAAATTGGCAAACAGAGAGTATCGAAAAAGATTTCGCGGGCAGGAATGCCGTATTCTACTGCTTGTCTGTAGGCACGCTGGGCAATTTCAAACTTTTTATCTGCCGTCCGTGCCATTCCATCTTCGTCAATCGTACCAATGACGACACCAGCACCATACTTTTTCGCCAACTCCAAAACTTTGAGGAATCTTTCTTCCCCGTCTTCGTAGTTGGTAGAGTTGAGGATGCACTTACCTCCAGCTACCTTTAAACCCGCCTCCATCTTTTGCCATTCCGTGGAGTCCAGCATCAAAGGTAGAGTAACGTTATTCACCAAACGGGACACTAATTCGTGCATATCCCGTTCGCCATCTCGTCCCACGTAATCCACGTTAACATCGAGGACGTGCGCGCCTTCTTTAACCTGCGCCCTTGCCATCGATACCAATCCGTCCCAATCTTCAGCATTGAGTAAATCGCGGCACTTTTTAGAACCACTGGCGTTTAAGCGTTCCCCAACAATCAGGAAAGAGTTATCCTGTTCGTAGGGTTGAGTGCTATAAATTGATGCTGCTGCGGGTTCTAGTTGCGGATTTCTCACCCCTGGTTTTAATTCTTTAGCAATTTCAGCCAGTTGTTGAATGTGTGCTGGACGTGTCCCACAGCAACCCCCGATTACTTGGACACCCAAATCTTCCACAAAATGCATCAAATGCATCCGCAGTTCTGTCGGTGTAAGGCGATAATGTGCTTGTCCGCCGACGTTTTCCGGTAAACCCGCGTTAGGAATACAGGAAACGATAAAAGGTGAGTGTTCCGACAAATATTTAATGTGCGGCTTCATCAAGTCTGGTCCCGTGGCGCAGTTCAGACCGAGAATGTCAATTTTATAGGGTTCCAGAATTGTTAGCGCGGCATTAATTTCCGTTCCGACTAGCATCGTCCCCATCGATTCCATCGTTACGGAAACCATTAAAGGACGACGTTCGCCTTTTTTAGCAAACACTTCTTCGATCGCATTCAAGGCTGCTTTAATTTGCAGTACGTCTTGACACGTCTCGACAATGAATAGATCGACACCACCATCATACAAGGCTTCTGCTTGTTCGACGTAAGCCGTTTTCATCGTGTCGAAATCGATGTGTCCCAAAGTTGGCAGTTTAGTTCCAGGACCCATCGAACCCGCCACAAAGCGCGGTTTTTCTGGAGTAGAAAATTCTGCGGCTACCCGCTTGGCAAGTTCTGCTGCGGTTTTATTTAAATAATAGGCTTTATCCGCTAAGTCATACTCTGCTAAAACGATGGATGTCCCGCCAAAGGTATCGGTTTCCACTACGTCCGCACCAGCAGCGAAGAAGTCGCGATGAACTTTTGCCACTGCTTCTGGGTTGGTGTGAACGAGATATTCGTTACAGCCTTCGTACTGAGAACCGCCAAAATCCTCAGCCGTCAGGTTTTGCGATTGTAAATTCGTCCCCATTGCGCCGTCAAATACAATAACTGGGCGTTCTGGGCTATGCAGTCGAGATAGAAACAAACTATTCATGTGCCACGCTGTTTAGCAGAGTTAGGAATGATATTTGGACTACAGTTTAGATAATTTAAGATTTTCTTACCTGTTATCTATTTTGCCGACTTTCTGGAATTTTCCAAGCGATCGCAGAATTTTTATCTATGGAGTCGGTACGGGCGGGTTTGTCAACCCGCCCGTACAGGAGTCGGGAGTAGGGTAAGATGAGAGCTAAAATTTTTATCTCTTCATCCTTATTTCTATGTCTACATACGACACTATCGGTAAATCCTACGCTCAATTCCGATTGCCAGACCGTCGCATTGTCGATTGTTTGCTCAATGCACTTCAGTTGAAACCTGGCAGCACTATTGCCGATATTGGTGCGGGTACGGGAGGATATAGTCGGGCGATCGCAGAACGAGGATTTTTGGTCTATGCTGTCGAACCTTCTGAGGTAATGCGTTCTCAGGCTATACCTCATCCTCATGTGAAGTGGTTTGATGGATGTGCAGAGGCAATTCCTTTACCCGATAATTCAGTTGATGCAGCTATTTGTATTTTGTCTCTACATCATTTTACAGATTTAGAAGCTGCTTTGTTGGAAATACATCGAGTTGTCAGGACGGGGGCGATCGCTTTTTTTACTTATGACTCTCAAGCTAGAAAAGATTTTTGGTTGGATGATTATTTTCCGTTTCTTTGGGAATATGATGAAGACTCATTTTTCCCCCTAGAATATATTGTATCGTTTATTCAAACTCATCTTAAAAATACAGTAGATATTTACCCTTTTCCTTTACCACCAGATTTAACAGATTTGTTTCTTGCCGCAGGTTGGCAGCAACCCAAAATGTATTTAAATTCTGAAATTCGGGCGAGTATGTCAGCTTTTGCTTTAACCGATCCTCAGTTAGTAGAGACAGGCGTGAAGCAACTAGAGGCAGATTTAGCGAGTGGGGAATGGCAGATAAAATATGGCAAATATTTAGAATTTACAGAATTTGATGTCGGTTATCGAATTATAGTTGCTAAATGACAATTACAGAAAACAGATAGGAGGGTAGGCATTGTCCACCCTCCACTTAAATTCCCTCAATTGAATATGACTGTTATATACTTGAGTATGTTGGAAAATAGTTAAAAGTTACTGCTTTCTCTTTTACTGCATGACAAACATTTTCGGTGAGAGAGCTATTGTGATGGATTTCTTGTAACACCCCTTTACGAGTTTTACTACCAACCAACAGAAACCATAATTCTGTAAACTGCCATAAGTGCATAGAATTTGAATGGGCAGCAATATTACGTAATTTTCTTATTTGATCTATGGTAGAAGCAGCTGCATAACTTTGAGCTAACCAGAAGGATAAGGGATGTTTCCATTGTCGCAAGAATTGTTGCACTAACAGTCGGTCAGCTTGACTAATTTTATCGCTACGTTCAACGGTGTAGTATAAATTTGTCTTAGGCATCGTTTCTTGCTGCAAGCTAAATTTTGTAAAAGTTTGCCACTGCTGAGATAACAAGATTCGTAGATCTCCTAGCGTGTATTCTCCATCAACGATTAGATTAATGCTTCCTAGCAAAATAGGAGTCTTTTCAAAAAAACTAACAGAGGTGTTTTTAGTTAACAAGAACTGATAAAGTTGTTTGAAAAAAGGATTAACAATTTCTCTTTCTGCTACTAATCCCAAGGGATGTCCTGCATCGGAATAATCGGCAGAAGTGGTGAACTCTTCTGCCTTTATCATTTTGTAATATCTGTAGGCGTTGCGTAAATCTCTTTGGCTAGCTGGGTGCAAGCAATTCCACGCTAAAAGTCCTAGCTTGGACTTAACTTGTTTCTCGGCATTTTCTAAAGAAATAGTTTGTGGAAACTGACTTTGTGCGTCTTCAAGTTTTAAAATTTTCTTTTTTTGTTTTTCAACTAAAAACTCATGCTCTTTGAGTTGATTCTGCAAATGCAACAATTTATCTTCTTGTTCTAGCGATAAAATCTTGTTTCGCTGAAAAATCTCTAGTTCTTGCTTCAGAAGTTCGACCTGTTCGTTCTGCTTTTCAATCACAGCTTCTTGTTCCATCAGCATCCGAGATTTATCTGCTATCTCTAAAGCATTCATAGCAGCTTTGATTAAGTTATATAAATAAGGTTGAGAAACATTTACTCGTTTAGAATTTTCCCTTCTCTTACCTTGAAGACCGATTGTTTTACCCTTTTCTACTGCTAAAACTTCGCCGCGTTCGTTCCTGATTCTGAGTTCTTGAGATGATGCAGTGTTGACAATACAACATGTGTATCTGCATTTATTGTAGTAAAATTCTGCTGCCATCTTAATTTTTCTGGAAAAGTCGAAACATGATTTTAAGCAATTTTGTATGAAGAGGCGATCGCCCTCATATAGTTCTTAGTTCATCTAATAGAGAATATATGCTAAGTTGCTTACTAATAGTTAATATTCTTGTATGCTTTTTATCAAAAAATATTATGAATTTATGAAGAAAGAATAAAAAAACAAGTAAATCTTGAGCTATAAAAGTACAGCTATCTGAATTTGTAATTAATGACACCTATTGCAAAAATCTAGCGCGATCGCGCTCCAACTTTCCAGATCGAACGGCTATCCTCACAACTTCCTCAACTTTGTTATCTAACTTAAAGGAGAGACAAAAGCCTTCATAAGAGTGAAGACAGATGGAGATGGAGCCGCAAGCCTAATGAACAGTCGCAAAGGCTGGCACTTTGCCACAAGATATTTGATTCAATTTCTCTGTGCTTTGGTACTGCTATCGGTGCTATTATTCGTTACGCCAAGTTGGGCAAAGGATACCGTAAGTGGCAAGCAAGTCACGATCGCTGCTGGACAAATTGTTCCCGATGACGTGTATTTGGCTGGAGAGACAATCTTGTTGAATGGTACTGTCAAAGGCGATGCGGTTTTGGCAGCAAAGCAAATTACCCTGAATGGCACAGTTGAAGGCGACTTAATTGCAGCAGGACAAGTCATTACAATTAATGGTAGTGTAGGCGATGATGCGCGACTGGCTGGACAGGTGTTAATTCTTCAGCCAAAAGCACGGATAGCAGACGATGCGATCGCGGCTGGTTTCAGTTGGGAAAATCAAACTGGCAGTAATATAGGTGGCGATCTAACTATCTTTGCCAACCAAGCTTTGTTAGCTGGAAGTATAGAACGCGATGCGATCGCGGCAACAAATGCCTTGGAACTGAGGGGAAGCGTCGGCGGAAATATGCAAGCCACAGCAGTAGGCGATCCCCAGTTGGTTGAAATTCCCTTTGTGCCTCAACCCCCCGTAACAGTAGCGCCAATTAAACCAGGTTTAACCCTGACCGATACTGCACAAATTGGTGGTAAAGTCAATTATAAATCTGCGACTACGGCTCAAATTAGCCCAAGAGCAAAGATTGCGGGTGGAGTTGTAGGAGAAGCATTAGAACATCGGATTGCACCTACACCAAATCCAGCTAGGGAAGCAATTTGGCAGATTCAGCGCCTATTGGCTTTACTCTTCGTTGGTTGGTTATTGCTGCGATTTGTCCCCACTTGGATGCAAAATTTAGCGGCAAGAGTCAAAGCTAAACCTTTATCGAATTTAGGTTGGGGGATACTAGCATTTGTGGCAGTTGGAGTAGGTACGATCGCGATCGCCACTGTAACTGTTATTCTCGCTATTCTCTTTGCGATCGCTCTACCTAGTCTCGCTTTACCGGTCTTGGGATTGGGAATAGTCGCTAATCTTGCCCTTACAATCAGCTTTGTAACTTTTGCCAGTTTTGTGCCGCAGATTGTCTTTAGCCTACTAGCCGGAAGCTGGCTATTGCAAAAATTACAACCTAGTATCTCAATACAACCCCCAATACGACAATTTGTAGCACTGGGGATTGGTTTATTGGGATTTGTGCTGCTGACATCTATTCCCGTACTAGGGGCGATCGTCACCCTCATCGCGATTTTCGTCAGCCTCGGCGCACTTGCACAACACATTACCAGTCGTAAGCCACAAGTTGCAATTGTCGATCGCCAACTCCCAATCGCCAACCATTAATAACAATCCCTTGTTCTGGCGATCGCGCGATCTATTACTTCCTATCCTAAGCTTGAGTTACATGTAGCAAATAGGACTGCTACATATATTTTAGTTGGTTTACAATCTTCAAATCACAACCGAGTTGCGATCGCTGTAGAGAAATAGGTGTCACTCCGAAATAGATTGTAAGATACTATTTTGCTTCGTGCAAAGATGTAAAGAGAATCGCCAAACTTACGCCAGAGAAAGATAAATGTTCAATGACATTTCCCCTCTATGGATTTCTCTAAAAACCTCCTTAATTGCCACAACTATTACTTTCTTTCTAGGAATTATCGCCGCCTATTGGATGCTAGGGTATCGAGGTAAGTGGCGATCGCTAATTGAGGGAATATTCATCTTACCTCTCATTTTACCACCAACAGTAGTAGGTTTTTTATTACTAGTAATATTTGGAAAATACGGCATACTCGGACAATTTTTGGCATCATTTAATATCAACATTGTCTTCACTTGGTATGCAGCCGTCATCACCGCCACAGTAGTAGCCTTTCCATTAATGTACAAAACTGCTTTGGGAGCCTTTGAACAAATAGACGCAAATTTAATCCGTGCCGCAAGAACATTAGGTGCTTCTGAATGGACTGTTTTCTGGCGTGTCAGCTTTCCTTTAGCAATTCCTGGGATTATTGGTGGTGCGACGCTAGCTTTTGCTCGCGCGTTAGGAGAATTTGGTGCAACATTAATGTTAGCAGGTAATATCCCCGGACAAACGCAAACTATTCCGATGGCTATTTACTTCTCAGTTGAAGGCGGCTCGATGCAGGAAGCTTGGGGATGGGCGCTAGTCATCATGGGAATTTCTCTATCTGGAATTGTAGCAGTAAATTATTGGCAGCAATCGAGAGGTAAGAGGCGAGAGGCAAGAGGCAAGAGGCAAGAAGAGTCAACTACCAACTACCAATTACCAATTACCAATTACCAATTACCAATTATCGAATCAAAATTATTTGTCAATATTCAAAAACAATTAGCAGAATTTGACTTGAATGTAACTTTTAGTAATGACGATCGCCCATTAGGACTTCTGGGAGCTTCTGGCGCAGGTAAAAGCATGATTTTGCGCTGTCTGGCAGGGATTGAAACGCCTAATGCTGGTAAAATTGAGTTAAATGGGCGGGTGCTGTTTGATTCTCAACGCCAAATTAATCTTCCCACACGCGATCGCAAAATTGGTTTTCTGTTTCAGAACTACGCTTTATTTCCTCACCTAACAATAGGGCAAAATATTGCCTTTGGTTTACCGAAAGCTACGCCAAAAAAACAAGTTATCCAAGTCGTAGAAACTCAACTTGCATCAATGCAACTACATGGTTGTGCTAATCGTTATCCCCATCAACTATCCGGCGGACAACAACAGCGAGTCGCTTTGGCACGGGCTTTAGCCAGTCAACCAGAAGCGTTATTATTGGACGAACCGTTTTCAGCTTTAGATACTCATTTACGGAGTCAGTTAGAACAGCAATTAATTTCCATTCTGTCTAATTATCAAGGTGTAACTCTGTTTGTCAGTCATAATTTAGAAGAAGCTTATCGAGTTTGTCAAAATTTATTAGTCATGGAAAAAGGAACTGCGATCGCTAGCGGTTCCAAACACGATATATTTGAACGTCCTCAAACTTACAGCGTAGCTCAATTAACTGGATGTAAAAACTTTTCTTGCGCCGAGATTGCTGTCAATGGAATGGTAAAAGCAACAGATTGGGGAATAGAGTTACAAGTCACAGAATCTATCTCCAAACAATTAAAATATGTAGGAATTCGCGCTCATCAAATTATTTTTACGACTGAATCAAACCGAGAAAATACTTTTCCTTGTTTTTTAGCTCAAACTAGCGAAACTCCCCACCGCATGACTGTATATCTCAAGTTGTATCAACAGCCAACCCACTCTAGCGATTATCACCTGCAAGCAGAAGTATTTAAGGAAAAGTGGGAGATCCTGAAAGGGCGATCGTTTCCCTGGTATATTAGGCTAGATCCAATGCGGTTGATTTTGATGACGTAAAATTGGTAGGGTGAGTTGCGAACAAAGCACCCTACGAATACAAAAATAAAGTTTAATTATGAATGTTAACGAAACAGCGATCGCAGAAATTTCTTTTGATGACTTTCTCAAAGTCGATATGCGAGTTGGGACAATTCTTGATGTTGAAGATAATTTAAAAGCGAGAAAACCTGCTTATATCTTGACAATTGACTTTGGTGAGTTGGGAGAAAAAATGAGTTCGGCGCAGATTACCGATAACTATTCTAAAGCCGAACTCATCGGTAAGCAAATTATTGCTGTCGTTAACTTCCCTGCTAAAAGAGTTGCAGGTGTTAAGTCTGAAGTATTGGTATTAGGAGCAGTAACTAATGACAAAGGAGTGGTTTTATTAGAGCCAAACTTACCTGTAGAAAACGGAACTCGAATTAGCTAGTAGCAACTTTTGCTACTAGGAATTAAATTTTAGTAAGGAAAAGCCTAAATCTTTCAGAGCCAAAATCCGATTTAATCTAGGTAATTGGCTAGCACAGTAGTAGCGATAGCTGGTAAACTGGTCTACCTGGATTGGTTTTGAAAGCCCCATTTCATCATAGAGGCGTAGTGCTTTGATTGATACGCGACTAAGTTTAGAAAAGTCACCGATTTTAAACATCAAATCTGCGTTTATAGCGTTTCCTATACAGGTGAAATACATTCGTAGGGGCGCACAGCTGTGCGCCCCTACAGATCTATGTACCCGATCCAATTGAGAATAGCTCAGGAGCTACGCAGATCCCCCAACCCCCTTTTTAAGGGGGCTTTGCTCCCCCCTTAAAAAGGGGGAGCCAGAGGGGGAGCGAGATCTAAAACTTCAAATGCGTAACTCCTGATAGCTATAACTGTTATCTATTTCTAGTACACACCCTCCTCTAAGGGCATCAAGAGTAAATTATTTCAATGTCCGAATCTCATATTACCGTCACCGTTCCTGCTACCACGGCAAATCTAGGACCAGGGTTTGATTGTATTGGTGCAGCATTAACTTTATACAATCGGTTCAAGTTTTCCCGCTTGGAAGTAGGCAAACTGAGCATAACAGTTACAGGTACAGAAGCCGCCAAAGTTAAGACAGATGAGAGTAATTTACTGTACCAGGCTTTTTTGAGACTGTATCAACACATCAAGCAATCGCCGCCAGCAGTAGCAATTGAAATTGAATTAGGCGTACCTTTGGCGCGGGGTTTGGGTAGTTCGGCTACTGCAATCGTTGGTGGTTTGGTAGGTGCAAATCAGTTAGCAGGTACGCCTTTAAGTCAAGCTGAGGTGATGAATTTAGCGATCGCAATGGAAGGACATCCTGATAATGTCGTACCAGCCTTGCTAGGTGGCTGTCGGCTAGCAGCTAGTGTAGAGATGTTACATGTAACATCTCCATACTGGCAAATTTGCGATATTCCGTGGCAAGAAAATGTCGTACCTGTAGTTGCAATTCCTGATTTTGAGCTATCGACATCTGAAGCGCGACGGGTTTTACCAACTCAGGTGAGTCGCGTCGATGCAATTTTTAATACAGCACATTTAGGACTACTACTGCGGGGTTTAGCAACAGGTAATGGAGAATGGATCGGTGCAGCTTTGCAAGATCGACTGCATCAACCATACCGTCAAAGACTGATTTCAGGTTATGAAGCCGTACAAAATGCCGCTTTAGCTGCTGGAGCCTACGGAATGGTTATTAGTGGTGCGGGACCAACTTTACTCGCGTTGACGGAAACTGCAAAGGCGGCGGCTGTAGCAACGGCAATGCAGACAGCTTGGCAACAACAAGGGATTGATGCTGAGGTGCGATCGCTGGCGATCGATACTCAAGGGGCAACTACCAATCCTGTTTGATTCGTGAAATTTAAATGTAGGGTGGGCATTGCCCACCCTACCAGAAAAGCGCCTACAATTGATTGAGTTAGTAATAGTAGTATCCATAATAATTAGCTTCGATCGCACTCAATCTTTTGCTTTATCAAGATATTATAATTTAAGCGATCGCTCTCGGAACTCGCACTATAAATTACACTTATATTAGTTAGAAAAACTAATTCAAAATATTGCCAAATCAGACTCGATATTCCATAAAAGAACATCTGTATTTTCCATCCAATTAGTGTTTAAAATTGTAACAAAGTCTTATATTTTTCTATTATTTATTGATACTCTAAAATGAAAGGGAAAAATTTGTTGCCTGGGTTTTAATTTATCATTCCTCAGTGATAAATTAAATCCTGCCTCTACTAACCTAGAGGCATTTTTATTGTAGTTGCGGATAGTTTTATTTACAGCAAAAACTTATCTTCTAGTCAAATAGAAGAAAAATATTCTAAGCTTATTTAGTAGGGTGGGCAATGCCCACCTTACATTTAAATTGCTAATGACTAATGACAAATGACGATTAAGGAGTAGGCTTAAAATACGTGCCATACTGCAAACCTGGAAACCAAATTTGCAACATAATTAGCACTACCGAAAGAGCAACCATTGTAAAAGTTGCCATTACAGGGGCAAGAGTAAGATATTTAAACACATGTTGCATGGCTATTTTCCTAATGCGAGATTGCGAATAGTGCGCACAAAGTTTTGAACTAATTCAACTTAACTAATTCGGCTATCGTGGCGAGATTGGAATTTCCTCATCTCTAGCAGTCAAGTCACCACTCAAGAACTCTTGCAGTGCTAAAAGAGGCCAAAGAACAGCTTTTGATATAGACTGCAATGCCAACGGTAAATCGATAAAAATTTCTTTCATTTCGGGATCGCTAGCTGATTTAGTGGCACGGAGATAAGAACGACCGCTCCAGCCGATAAAACCAGCAACGTACAAAAATAGACCGATGGGAACTAAAACATCAGTAGCTCGATCTAAGCGATCTAGTGGCAAATGAGGTAAACCATCCGTGCCGCAAAGTTCGTATTTTGCGTAAGCCTTAAATGGCTTATTGAAGTAATAGGTATCAGGAGCATTTTTCATCCGCGCCTGAAAAGCTGGCGATTTGCTACAAGGTACGAGGGTGCTATTAGCCGCAGAAGCCGTAGGAATTGTACTGCCCCAAATTACAAAGGCGATCGCTAGTGTAAATAATAACCGCCTCATGTTAATTTCGCTTTTTGTTCTGTCACTTTTTATGAACTGCATAGCATTGTTAATGGTTTGTTTTAGAGGCGCGATCGCCTCTGCAAAAGAGCGATCGTCGTTGTCTTTGGCAAGTATCCTAACAGACTCAAAATCCAATTTAATCTGATTTGATAAAATTTAAATTGTCCTGACTACAAGATAAAAAACGTTTTGTGTTTTATTACTTTACATATGTTTTTCAAAAACTAAAACTTAACTACGAAAGGGTTTTAGAAAATAATAACCATCTCAGCAACTCATTTTGTAGCTTCATTTATGAAGAAAACTTCAGAAAGTCAAAAGTCAAAATTTAAAAGTTAAAACTGAGTAGACAAGCGACAGAAGTTATAACTAACCACCGATAACTGATAACTAACCAATTAATAAAATCCCCTATTTGTGAAGTAGGGGATTTTATTTACCCTACGCTCGATTAACCAAACTTACCAGCAGTCGAAGCAATTACGAAAGCAGCATAAGTGAGGACGTAGCCAACCGCAAAGTGAGCTAACCCCACAACGCGAGCTTGAACGATTGACAGAGCCACAGGCTTGTCTTTCCAGCGAATCAAGTTTGCTAGAGGTGTCCGCTCGTGCGCCCAGACCAAAGTTTCGATCAACTCTTGCCAGTAACCGCGCCAAGAAATCAGGAACATGAAACCAGTTGCCCATACTAAGTGTCCCAACAGGAACATCCAAGACCAGACAGACAGGTTATTCATGCCATAGGGGTTATAGCCGTTAATTAACTGAGCTGAATATAGCCACAGGTAATCGCGCAACCAACCCATCAGGTATGTCGAAGACTCGTTGAACTGAGCCACATTGCCTTGCCAAATTCCTAGATGCTTCCAATGCCAGTAGAACGTCACCCAACCAATCGTGTTGAGCATCCAGAACGCAGCCAGGTAGAAGGAGTCCCAAGCGGAGATATCGCAAGTGCCACCCCGACCAGGACCATCACAAGGGAAGGCATAGCCGAAGTCTTTTTTGTCGGGCATCAGCTTGGAACCACGGGCATCCAACGCACCTTTAACTAATACCAACGTGGTTGTATGCAAAGCGAGAGCAAATGCGTGGTGGACTAAGAAGTCACCAGGACCAATCGTCAAGAACAAAGAGTTCGTACCAGCATTGATCGCACCTAACCAACCAGGCAACCAGACATTCCCGTGATTGGGCCAAGCTGTTGTAGCGATACTATCTGGGTTAGACAACAGAGTATCGAAGCCGTACAACACCTTACCGTGAGCAGCCTGAATGAACTGTGCGAACACGGGTTCGATCAGAATTTGCTTTTCAGGAGTTCCAAAGGCAACCACTACATCGTTGTGAACGTAAAGACTGAGGGTATGGAAGCCCAAGAACAGCGATACCCAAGACAGGTGAGAGATAATCGCCTCTTTGTGCTTCAAGACGCGCTCTAAGACATTGCCCTTATTCTGTTCTGGGTCGTAGTCCCGTACCCAGAAGATCGCGCCGTGAGCAAAAGCCCCCAGCATGATGAATCCAGCAATGTACTGGTGATGAGTGTATAACGCTGCCTGGGTCGTGTAGTCCTGCGCCATGAATGCATAGGGAGGCAGGGAATACATGTGTTGTGCCACCAGCGAGGTGATGACCCCTAAGCAAGCCAAGTGCCAGCCGAGCTGGAAGTGGAGAGAGTTATTGTAGGTGTCGTAAATGCCTTGGTGAGGCATATTGAACGGACCTTCTACTGGAACACCAAAGAAGGTTTTAGCATTCATCATCTCCTTGATGCTGTGACCGATACCGAAGTTGGTACGGTACATGTGTCCGGCAACGATGAATAATACTGCGATCGCCAAATGATGGTGAGCGATATCCGTCAGCCATAAAGACTGAGTTTGAGGGTGGAAGCCACCCAAAAAGGTCAAGATCGCCGTCCCCGCACCCTGAGAGGTTCCAAAGACATGATTGGCAGTGTCAGGGTTAGCAGCATAAGCCGCCCATTTCCCCGTAAAGAAGGGCGTTAGACCTTCTGGATGGGGTGGTGTAGTCAGAAAGTTACTCCAACCGACGTGCTGTCCGCGAGCCTCGGGAATTGCAACGTGAACTAGGTGTCCAGTCCAAGCCAAGGAGCTAACGCCAAACAATCCCGCTAAGTGATGGTTCAGGCGAGACTCCGCACTCTTAAACCAGGCAAGTCCTGGGCGGAATTTGGGCTGTAAGTGCAACCAGCCAGCTAGCAAGAATACTGAAGCTAGCACGAGTAGGAACACCGAACCCATATAGAGGTCGTTATTCGTCCGCATCCCGATGGTGTACCACCAGTGATAAACACCAGAGTAGGAAATATCGACGGGATAGCTTGCCCCACCTTGGGTAAAAGCATCAACTGCGGCTTTACCGAATTGAGGGTCCCAAATTGCGTGGGCAATGGGACGGACGTGCAGCGGATCTTTTATCCACTGCTCAAAATTTCCTTGCCAAGCTACGTGGAATAGAAGGCTGGATGCCCAAAGAAAGATGATGGCAATGTGACCGAAGTGTGTAGCAAAAATCTTTTGATAAAGATTTTCTTCAGTCATTCCATCGTGACTTTCAAAGTCGTGGGCGGTAGCAATCCCATACCATATCCGACGAGTGGTCGGGTCTTGTGCGAGATCTTGGCTAAATTTGGGAAATTTAGTTGCCATTTACTTTACTAAATCCTCCAATTAGCTAATCCGTTGTTATTAATCTGAATTAGCAAAACAGTACAGACAAACGAAATCTCCCTCGACATGAAGCCGAAGAGAAACTACTGTAATTAAATTCACTAGATACCGTATTGAGGTGTAGTTTTAATAGCGCAATTCAGTAGCTAAATGCAACAAAACTAACTTATTGCGAATAAAAACTAACTCAGTCCTTGTGCATTCGCACATAGAAGCATTATTAAATTATTTAGCGATTTATTAAGGCTAGTAAAGCACTTTTCAAATTATGAAATTGCTTTTAGATTTATAAATTGAAGCGTTCTGGTTAAATCTATCAAACCCTAACTATACTAAGCTTTTGCAGCTAAAGTATCGCCACAGAGTAATGTTGCATTTGTTTAAGCAACCTTCTTAATTTGGCACTTTATGTTATGCCGCAGTGAGTCAACAACTCACGAGTGACTTAATCAATTATATCCATAAATAATTCTAATATGCGATTGTTAGAGTACGTTTCAAAAGCTCTCTAGATAAATGAGCTGAAGGTGGGCGCTGCCTACCCTACGAGGAAAAATATAAATAATTCTAATGTGCGATCGCCAAAATATGCTCTAAATACTCTCTACATCACAAAGTTCAGTTTTATTAGTTAAATTGGGCATTCTAACTATAGTATGCAAAGGTAATTTTTCCCATATAAAGGAAGTTAACAAACTATAGTTTAAGGAATATAAGTAATGATAAACATCCTCTATTTTCTCATGACTGAATTTTGATTGTGGGCGCTTTGTAAACTGCACTCATTTTCACTATAAACGCAATCGTCGCTTTATTGGGCAAGCAGAGAAGGTGTTGAGGGAAATTGGTAATAATACAAATTCTGTTTATTATTGTACTAGATTCGATCTCCCTAGCCCCCTTATTAAGGGTAGGGGATCTTCTGTGGCGTAGTTTTAAAGAAATGGTATAAGTAATTGGTAAGTCGTAAGTCGTAAGTCGTAAGTTGAAATAAACTGACAACTGATAAACAACTCTTCCTTTAGGCGTAAGCGAGTAAAAGAGAGCAATTTTAAGATTTAAGAGAGCGAGTCGAAGATTCTATCTAAATATCTTGGGCGATCGCAAAAATTAAAGTAGAGTTGTTATTTAGTTCTTTTACTCTACGTACTTACCTTATGATGAGCAGAAAGATTGGATTTTGGTTGCTGTGGCTAGGATTTATTACTTACGCTTTCGTATTCGCCCCCCCGACCAACCAAATACACTGGAGTTAATTACAAATCTTTCTACTGGCAAGTGGGCGGGAATTAATCCTCTAATTGTTTCCTTATTTAATTTGATGGGAGTTTTTCCACTAATTTACAGTTGCTTGCTGTTTATTGATGGTAGGGGGCAAAAGATTCCTGCTTGGATATTTGCAACTATATCAATGGGTGTAGGCGCATTTGCTTTATTGCCTTATTTGGCATTACGTCAACCGAATCCAACGTTTCTAGGTCAGAAAAATCTGCTGCTCAAGTTATTAGATGCACGGCTAACTGGTGTTGTTTTGAGTATAGGTGCGATCGCATTAGTTGCATACGGTTTGGGTAAAGGAGATTGGGCAGATTTTTTGCAGCAGTGGCAAACTAGCCGTTTTATTCATGTCATGAGTTTGGATTTTTGCTTACTGTGTGTTTTATTTCCTGCTTTATTAGGGGATGATATGGCACGCAGAGGCATGAATAATTCGGTGATTTTTTGGTTAACAGCGTTAATTCCTTTATTTGGCTCTTTAGGGTATTTGTGCGTGCGTCCGCCTCTACCAGAGGATAGTTCGGCAATAGCGAGTCAGCAAGTGGTGACATGAACAGAAAAATTGCTTTATGGACGATTTGGGTGGGATTTCTCATTTATGTATTGTTTCTTGCCCCGCCGATTCGCTGGCAAGAAACTTTAAATTTGTTGATGAAAATATTGACGTTCCAGTGGGCAAGTGTCAACCCAGTAATTTTGTCTTTGTTTGCCCTAATTGGTGTTTGTATTGCTCTCTACAGTTGCGTGCTTTTCTTTGATGGCAGAATGCAGAAGTTACCATTTTATCCTTTTGCGATCGCTTCTATAGGCACGGGGGTAATTGGGTTAATTCCTTATTTGGCTTTACGAGAAGCAAATCAAGAGTTTACAGGGCAGAAAGATGCTTTTTTGCAGGTGTTAGATTCCCGCATAACAGGGTTATTTCTGACTTTATTTACTCTTGCCTTACTTGGCTTCGGAATTATTTTTGGTGACTGGGGAAATTATCTTCAGCAATTTCTAAGCGATCGCTTTATTAATGGCATGAGTTTAGCATTTTGCCTATTTTGCTTGTTATTCCCCACAGTCCTCGGTGATGACATGGCGCGGCGCGGATACTACAGCAATTCTCAGTTATTTTGGCTGATTGCCCTAATTCCATTACTCGGTCCCCTTGCCTACCTTTGCTGGCGACCCCCCTTAAGACAGTAACCAGTAACCAGTGACGTTATCAGAATTTGTAAGGGTGGGTTTAGCAAACAAATATAACAGCCTCAACGAAAAATTTTTCCTCAAAACCCGCCCTTATGAGAGACAACAACCAACAACATATATAGTTCATGTGTACCATATAAGAAGTAGTTATCGAGAGAACGATGAGTTATGGCAGTGGCAGAATTGCGAAAGAATGGGATGATGGCGCATCTTCTGGATGCCCTGGACGCAGGTGAGGATATCGGACACTACGGTAGGTTGGTGTTTGCGATGGTGGCGCGTCATTTTTTAAGTGAAGAAGAATTAATTAACTACCTGACTAAAGATAAAGACTGTAGTGAAACAGAAGCACGCAGCCTCTACCACCAGGTACAAGCCAAAGACTACAATCCGCCCAAACGGGAACGGATATTAGAATGGCAACAGCACCAAGATTTTCCGATTTGTCCCAATGCTGACGATCCTGATGCAGGTAATGTGTATAAGGATCTACAATTTCCAGAACACGTCTACGAACACATTTCAGAGTATTACGAACATAAAAATTAGCGATCGCATCAGTAGAGGCGCACAGGTGTGCGCCTCTACCACCAATAATTACTAACTCCAAAAATGCCAAAGCCACGAAACATCCTGCAAAGACTGCTGACACAATTGAAACAAGGATCGCAGGTGTTTCAATATACAGGTAGAGCGGTAGGATTAGTTTGGCAAACAAGTCGCGCCCTAACCTTTGTTTTGGCGATTGTGACTGTGATAGCAGGTTTACTCCCAGCCGCGATCGCCTATGTGGGTAAGTTAATTGTCGATGGTGTGGTTTTAGCCCATCAGTCGGGATTAGAACGCGATCGCCTGATTACACTAGGCTATCTAGGAATTGAGGCGATTTTAGTCGCATTACTCGCAGGAAGTCAGAGAGGATTAACGATATCCCAGTCTTTGTTGCGAGTGTTGCTGGGACAAAAAGTCAATCTATTAATTTTGCAGAAGGCGTTAACTTTAGACCTTATCCATTTTGAAGATTCAGAATTTTACGACAAGATGACTAGAGCGAGAAGAGAAGCTTCTAGCCGTCCGTTGTCTTTAGTGAGTAGCACGTTTAGTATTGTCCAAAATGCGATTTCTCTTGTGACCTACGGTGGCTTGCTGCTACAGTTTTCTTTCTGGGCAGTCATAGTCTTGTTGTTGTCAGCCGTACCTGCATTTATTGCGGAGACGCGATTTGCTGGGCAAGCTTTTCGCCTATTTCGGTGGCGTGCGCCGGAAACAAGGGAACAGACTTATTTAGAAACTTTGATCGCTCGCGAAGACTTTGCTAAGGAAGTAAAGTTATACCAGTTGGGGGCGATGTTGTTAGAACGTTACCGTTCGATCTTTAATCGGCTATATGGGGAAGATCGAGATTTAACTCTGCGGCGTGGTGTGTGGGGATATTTATTAAGTTTGTTGAGTACGGCAGCGTTTTATCTTGCCTATGCTTGGATTGTTGTTGAAGCGATCGCCGGACGACTTTCGCTTGGCGATATGACAATGTATTTAATGGTATTCCGTCAAGGACAAACGACTTTTTCTAGCACTTTAACTAGTATTGGCGGAATGTATGAAGATAATCTCTATTTATCTAATTTATACGAATTTTTAGAACAACCTATTTCTTTACCTAAAGGCAAAGCTACCCAAGGTTTAATACCTGGAGATGGCATTCGATTTGAAAATGTCTCCTTTATTTATCCTGGTAGTAATAAACTTGCTTTAAATAATGTTTCGTTTCGGATTCGAGCCGGAGAAAAATTAGCTATAGTTGGTGAAAACGGCTCTGGCAAAACGACTTTAATTAAGTTATTGACTCGATTATATAATCCAGATAAAGGGCGAATTTTACTTGACGGTTTAGACTTGCAAGCATGGGATTTAGGAGTTTTACAAAGACGAATTGGGGTAATATTTCAGGACTTTATTCGCTACCAATTTACCGTAGGTGAAAATATTGGTGTCGGTGATGTTACCCGCATTGAAGATAGAGATCTATGGCAAGTAGCAGCAGACAAAGGAATGGCGCTACCTTTAATCGAACAATTACCAGACAGCTTTCAAACGCAATTAGGTAAATGGTTTCGTGGCGGACAAGAATTATCGGGGGGACAGTGGCAAAAAATCGCTTTGTCTCGCGCTTTTATGCGAAATAAGGCAGATATTTTAGTTCTAGACGAACCCACAGCCGCTATGGATGCGGAAGCAGAGTTTCAAATTTTTGAACGTTTGCGATCGCTAACTCAAAATCAGATGGCAATTCTGATTTCCCACCGCTTTTCTACCGTGAGAATGGCGGACAAAATTATGGTTTTATCTGGTGGGAAAGTGGTAGAACAGGGAACTCACGAAGAATTATTGCAGTCGGGAGGACGCTATGCTCATTTGTTTCGCCTGCAAGCAGCGGGGTATCAGTGAGTAAGTCAAAAGTGAAAAGTTAAAAGTCAAAATTGTGTGGGGTGGGCATTGCCCACCTTACTATCACAGTACTTTTTTAAATCAATCAAACCAACCAATATCTTTATCTGAAAATGCAGATGATGACATGTCAGGTAAAGAGTAGGATTGTACCGGTCTAGCTAAGGCAGAACTAACGGGTTTAGAGTTAGATTTAGAGGTTGTTTTGGAGCTAGATTTAGTGTTTGTTTCTGTCAGTTTCAAGATTGTTTCTTTGGCTTGGTCGAGTTCTGCTTGCAACTTTTCAACTTTTTCGACTAAAGTTTTTTGGTCTTGGAGTTGCGATCGCAACTCCTGATTCTCGGTTTGGGCAGCTTCTAGTGCTGCTTGTATGTCTTTCACTGTGGTTTCCAGTTCGGCTTTAGTGGGACTGGTACGGCGATGATTTGTGGCAGATTCAGAATTTGTCTCTTCTGAAGTGGGTTCCTCCACAACAAGTTTTGCTTCTACCGTAATCTCCTGCGGTTCGGCAGATTTTTGCGCCTCTTCTTTCAATAAATCGGATAGATTTTTTCTCACCATAACTTCCTCCAATCCCTCTCCATTTCGTCGGCGACTTTACGGTAATCTAATTGTGCCTCTTTTGCGTGCTTTCCTCGCCACTGGACGATTGGCACGCCATCTAAAGCTGCTCGTTCGTGGGCTTTATAGGCGCGGATGACAGTCTTGCAAGCTGGAATACCGAGTTCTTTAAGGGTGTTTTGAGCTGCTTGCGCGTCCGTCCAACTACGAGGATCGACTCGCGTTAAGAGGACGCGATGGGCTACCCCTGATGGTACGACTGCACGTCTGACTGTCTCAACTAGGATAGCTAAATCCATCGGTGCTGGCGGCGTTGGTAACAATAAATAATCTGCCGCTGCGATCGCTGCTGCCAACGATTCCGAGTTGAGCGCTGGTGGTGTATCGACAACGACGAGTTCGTATTCCTCTACCCGCTTCAATTTACCCAATAGTAAGGGATCGGTTTCCTGTACTAAATCGAAACCCATTTTTTGTTCGCCGCGATCGACCCACCAAGATAAACTGCCTTGAACGTCGGCATCGACCGCTAAGACTTTGTAATGCTCGGCAAGAATTCCTGCCAAAGCCATACTTGTTGTGGTTTTACCCACGCCACCTTTACCATTCGCCACAACAATTATCTTGGGTTGCCGAGCCATTGCGCATCTTTCTAGGGACAAGAATAGATTACCAAATCCGCGTCCCTAAAATGTTTTAATTCACAGGGAGTAGGGTGGGGAGAATTCGGAATTCGGAATTCGGAATTCGGAATTAGTTGTGACTTGCTCCCTCAGCTCTCTTCTGCTCCCTCAGTCAGCTCTCTTCTCCCTACTCCCGATTACGGCGATAGATGCCAAAGAGCAATTCTCTTGTCTGCACTACCACTAACTAGAGTCTGTCCATCTCGACTGAAAGCAACCGACCAAACCGGAGCTGAATGTCCTCTCAGGGTAGCTAGTGTCTCTCCTGTAGTCAAGTTCCATACTCGAATAGTCTTGTCATCGCTGCCCGTAGCAATTTTTTGACCGTCTGGGCTGAAGGTGACAAAATTGACATCAGCTGAATGTCCCGTCAAGGTGCGTATTTCTCGTCCCGTGTTGGGATTCCAAATTTTGATCGAGCGATCGTCACTGACGCTTGCCAGTTCTTGACCAGTTGGACTAAAAGCGAGGGAGTTAACATCGCCTGTATGCCCTCTGAGGGTGAAAATTTCCTGTCCTGTATTGAAATTCCAGATTTTGATCGTTCTATCTGTACTACTGCTGGCAAGCCTTAAACCATCTGGGCTAATGGCAACGGACAAAACTTCAGCAGCATGACCCCTCAAAGTCCGAAGTTCCTCTCCTGTCTTGAAGTTCCAGATTTTAATTGTTTTGTCATAACTCCCACTAGCAAATTTTTGACCGTCTGGGCTAATGGCAACGGTATCAACATAGCTAGCATGACCCTTGAGGCTACGAAGTTCCCGTCCCGTATTCAAGTTCCAAATTTTAACTGTATTATCCTTACTGCCACTGACTAGAGTTTGACTATCTGGGCTAATGGCGACAGAGTAAACCCAGTTGGTATGACCTTTAAGGGTGTTGAGTTCTCGGCGATCGCTAAAATTCCAAATTTTAATCGTTTTGTCGTCGCTACCACTAGCAAACTTCTGTCCGTCTGGACTGAAATCAATCGTATTAACTTCCCCAGTATGCCCTGCGATCGTGGAGATTCGATTGAGATACCAATAACCATATCCCAGCAATCCTAATAGCAGGATAACACCCCCCACTAGCAGTCGCTTTTGCAACCGTTGGAGAGGAACAAGCGTGGGCAGCGCTTGAGTACGATCGCGCTTGAGTTGCAGTCGCTTTCCCTGACTCGAAGGCTGTCCTATAGGGTTAGAATCTGCCTTGATGCTACCAATTTCGCTTGATGGTAGTTGGGTTTCGATTGTCGCTGGGTCAACAGATAACTGGATGCGATCGCTAAAGTCTCGCAGCACTTCATCAGCATGTTGATAGCGCTGGAGAAAGTCTTTTTGTAGCAACTTGTCTAGAACTCGCTCTAATTTTTGACTAATTGGCGTTTTAAGATATTGTCGCCAGTCTGTCACCCAGCTGTAGCCTTTTTCCGTCCACAGTTGAGATGGATGGATCTGGGTCAGCAGATAAAAGCAAGTTACGCCTAAACTGTAGAGATCGCTAGCTGGATAGGCATCCCCAATATTCATTTGTTCTAGCGAGGCATAACCAAAGGAGCCGATGCTTGTTCCTGGGCTAGCGATCGCCGTTGCCGATAATTGCTTGGAAACGCCAAAATCGATCAGAACTGGTTTACCGTCACTCTGACGGCGAATGATGTTTTCTGGCTTGAGATCCCGATGAATCACATGATGGGCGTGGATAAACTGGAGAACTGGCAATAAGTCACTCAACAGTTGCCAAATTTTTTCCTCGCTAAATATCCCTTGTTGCTCTACTTCCTGCTGCAAAGTTTGCCCTACAATTAACTGCTGTACCAGATACAGGTAGTTATCCTGTTCAAAGTAGGCGTATAACGCCGGAATCTGCGGATGTTCCCCTAACTGTTGTAGGCGCTGTGCCTCTTCCTGAAACAGCTCATTTGCCTTTTGCCAAGCTTTGGTTCCTGGAAATTGCGATACCAATTGCTTGACAACACACAGTTCATTTAGCTTGTCTGTATCCTCTGCCAAAAAAGTTCTACCAAACCCGCCGCTTCCTAACTGGCGGACGATCTGATAGCGATAGCGCAGCAGCGGCTGAATTTCTTTGCCGCAACTGTGGCAGAAGGGCGTTCCTTTGGGATTCAAAGGCTTCTGGCAACTAGGGTTGAGGCAGTAACTCATAATCAGCCGTTAACCAACCGTTGGGTATTATGATAAGTCGTTTCTATAGCTTATTTATACCGCTTATTGAAACCGCTCTCAGCAGAGCGATCGCCCTTGCAGCTCGAAAGACTTTTTCATCATGCTCGATTCAGCGCTAAATTTCACCTATTTTCATTTTATTGAATATATACTGATTTATTCTATTGAATGGTATGTCAGTTTGGATATGTTAACATTTCTTTTTCCTAGCGATTATTTTAATCCGAAATAGCTCGATGAAGCCTATTTCGCTCAGGCTGTATGTTTACAAACAGATATTAAAATCGTTGTGGATGAAATGCAAAAATTTAGCGGCACAATTGAAGGTGGTGTTTGTGTTCGACGAGTTGAAGATTTTATATCGGATTCCGAGCGGCGTTACTTTGTTATTAATGGTAGAGTGTTTGCTGCCAATTCAGAAAAGAAAATTCCAACTATTGTAGAAGAATGTGCGAAAAGAATTAATAGTAAGTTTTTCTCCGTAGATGTGGTAGAACGTAGAGACGGAGTTAAACGCATTGTTGAAATTGGCGACGGGCAAGTTTCAGATCTTGTAGGATGGACAACGGAACGTTTTGCTGAGATTTGGTTAGATGAATGCTAAGATTTTAGTAACGGTAAACAATTATCTGACCTACAATTTATGTCTCTATATCCATGAAACAAATAAAGCAGTTTACAGGAATTATTGAACGGGAAGAAAATGGATACGTTTCTTTGTGTCCAGAGCTGGATATTGCCAGTCAAGGTAGTACAGTTGAGGAAGCAAGAAATAATTTAATTGAAGCATTAGAATTATTTTTTGAAACAGCAGAACCTACTGAAATAGAAACTCGATTGCACGGTGAAGTATTTATCACTAGGTTGGAGGTTGCGATTGGGTAGGCTGCGAGTTCTCTCCGCTCAAGAAGTTTGTCAAATTCTCGAACAATTTGGGTTGATTAAAGTTCGGCAGCGTGGCAGTCATATTATCATGCAAAAGCGAACCGAAGATACAACAATTACTGTTCCCGTGCCGAACTAGTCGGAGATACGTATAGGTACTCTGCAATCTATTATTCGGCAGTCAAGATTACCTCGCTCTCTATTTGAGGAGCAATAATAGCGCTCAATTCCGGTGATTATTAGTATATTGAATTCTCGCTCCCGCCCACTGTAATTTCTCGCGTAAAGTTTGATAATAAGAATAATTTTCTCGCAAAATAATAAATTTAGCGTCGCAATCTGCCATCTGAATATCAACTCGCTGTCCGGGCCAAATTGCAGTTGCTAAAACACTATCCATCCATAATTTAGTATTCAATTCGTAATCGCCTAAAGCCCACACGCTGACGACGGAACCAGGTGGTAAAACAATCGGTCGGCTGGAAAGGCTCATCGGACAGATGGGAGTCACGGTAATCGCTTTCATCCCGTCATGAACGATGGGTCCATTGGCGGAAATGGTGTAGCCTGTGGAACCAGTGGGAGTCGCAATAATTAACCCATCACCCTGATATTGATCGACCACTTCCCCGTCAATTTCCATTTCTAGAATAGAGGTGATCGAGCGGTCAGCAGATGCGGGTTTTATACACATTTCATTTAATGCTAAAAAGCGATCGCTAACTCTTTCTATCTGCGAGCGATTGCCTTCATAAAGTCCCGCTTGTAACATCATCCGCCGCTGAACCGCGTATCTATCCTCTAACAGGCGATCCCAGACTTGTTCTGAATCTTTAAAACTCTCAAATGACTCGGTTAAAAAACCTAAATTTCCACCCACATTGACAGCTAAAATAGGGATTCCCTCAGCAGCTAAGTGCCTTGCAGCTGTGAGTACCGTGCCATCGCCTCCTAGAACTATCGCTAGGTCGATTGGTGCAACTGCTGAGGCGAGAAATACTGGATAAGGATTGTCTTTGGGACCGCTCGGACCCATCAGTATTCTACAGCCACGGTCTTCTAACTGCTGGGCGCAAATTTCTGCCCAGCGGCGACTGAGGGAATCTCCTGCTTTATGAGCGATGATGACTTGCTTTAACTGCACTCAACTACCACTTTAGTAGATTGAATTGCTCCATATCGATTGTGTCGCGATTACGGTAAATCGCTAACACAATTGCTAATCCTACAGCTGCTTCAGCCGCAGCAACGGTAATGACAAATACAGTAAAGACCTGACCCTTAATTGCTTGTGAATCTAAAAAGTTAGAAAATGCCATCAAGTTTAAATTTACGGCATTGAGTAACAATTCAATTGACATCAAGACGCGGATGGCGTTGCGACTGGTAATCAAGCCGTAGATCCCAATACAAAATAGGGCGGCGGCGAGAATGAGAAAGTACTGGAGTTGCATTTATTTCTTGGCTTGCGAGTATCTAAATCTAAGAGTTGCCTTTGGCTTGCTTGTCTTTACTTAAATTGCTGGTGCGATCGCCCGACACGGTAATGAGTTCGCGCGGACGTTCTGGCAATGTCAATACGGGTTGTTCTTTACGAGGCGAAATTATTTGTTCTGGCAAAAATTCCCGCCGCGCTAAAATAATTGCCCCTACCATTGCCATTAATAACAAAACTGAAGCCAGTTCAAACGGTAGCAAGAAGTCGCTGAAGAAATGTTGTCCAATCGAGACGATGGAATTATTACCAGGTGTCACGCCAGTAGAATATACCCAAGGCGTTGCCAGCACCATCGTACTTAACAGCGCGAATAATCCTAAACTGACGATCGCAGTTAATGTCGGGCGTACCCAAGCATTCCGCAGCGGGGCGAAATCCTCGCGCTTGTTTACCAACATAATCGCGAATAGAATCAGTACGTTCACCGCTCCGACGTAAATCAGCACCTGAGCCGTGGCGACAAAATCAGCATTCAGCAACAAGTACATTCCCGCAATACTGATAAATACCCCTGCTAATAAAAAAGCAGAGTAGACGATATTGGACAGCAGCACCACTCCCAAGGCTGCCCCAATCATCATCGCTGCTAAGATGCCAAACGAAACAATCTGTACCCCTTGTGCTATGTTCACAACTCTTTATCCTTTGCAAATTGGTAATTGGTAATTGGTAATTGGTAATTGGTAGTTGGTTGTCGTTAGAAGTCGATCTTTTTTGACTTTTAGCTTTTGACTTTTGATTCCCTTACCCATTACCTATTACCCGTTACCTACTGAGCAGTCTGTTCTTCTTGCTTGACAATTTCTTCTGGTAGCATACCAGCTCGTTTGGCATCTGCTGGCAGATCGTGCGGGTCGAGTACGCCTTTGGGCAAGTAAACGAGTTCCCGCAGTGGCGTAACCATTGGATCTTGGGTAACTTTATACGGTAAGCGACCTAGAGCTACGTTATCGTAGTTGAGTTCGTGGCGATCGTAAGTACAGAGGTCGTATTCTTCTGTCATGGATAGACAGTTTGTCGGGCAGTATTCCACGCAGTTACCGCAGAAAATACAAACGCCAAAATCAATACTGTAGTGATTGAGTTTTTTCTTTTTCGATGGTTTGTCAAATTCCCAATCGACTACAGGTAGGTTAATCGGACAAACACGAACGCACACTTCACAAGCAATACACTTATCAAATTCAAAGTGAATTCTGCCGCGAAAGCGTTCCGAGGGAATCAGTCTTTCGTAGGGGTACTGAACTGTAATCGGTCGCCGTTGCATGTGGTCGAAGGTTACTGCTAGCCCTTGACCGATATAGCGAGCTGCTTGAACTGATTCTTTGGCATAATCGCCAATTTGCTTGAGAAATTTCAACATGGTACTGTGGTGTTTCTCTCTTTTAAGGTCATAGGCAATTGGTAATTGGTAGTTGGTAATTGGTAGCCGATCGCCAATTACCCATTACCCATTACCCGCCGAAGGCAAAGGGAAAAGCTAACTTCAGTGCTGCGGTCAAAAGTAAATTAACTAGACTTACAGGCAGCAAAAACTTCCATCCTAAGTCTAATAACTGGTCGATCCGCACGCGGGGCACTGTCCAGCGCAGTAGGATGGCAATAAAGACGAGGAAATAAGCTTTGAGTAGTGTCATCGTGATGCCTAAAGCAGCATCTACGACTTGCAACCAAGAGCTATCTCTGCTCACTCCTACCCAATCAGCAAGAATGTCTAGGGGAATGGGAAATTCCCAGCCACCGAGGTATAAAATAGCTACCATTAAGGCAGAAAGGACGAGGTTAACATAGGAACCCAAGTAGAAAAGACCGAATTTCATGCCAGCGTATTCGGTTTGATATCCCGCCACCAGTTCTTCTTCTGCTTCTGGTAAGTCAAAGGGCATCCGTTCGCATTCTGCTAAAGCTGCAATCCAGAAAATGACAAAACCAAGCGGCTGTCGCCATACGTTCCAGCCTAAAATGCCGTAGCCCGATTGCTGTTCCACAATGTCGATGGTGCTAAGGCTGTTAGACATCATGACAACCGCCAGCACTGATAGAGCAAGGGGAACTTCGTAGCTAATTGACTGCGCTGCTGCTCGTAAGCCTCCGAGTAGGGAGTATTTGTTATTGGAAGAATAGCCTGCCATCAGCAAACCAATCGGCTGAATGCTCGACAATGAAATCCATAAGAAAACTCCCATCCCTACATTAGTAATTACCAAGTTCTGTCCGAACGGCACGATTAAATAAGACAGAAACACGGGAATGACAACAATGATGGGTCCGAGGGTAAATAGTAGCGAATCTGATTTGGCTGGAACCACATCTTCCTTGAAGACTAGTTTCAAACCGTCAGCTACAGGAGCTAGTAAACCAAATGGACCGATATATTCAGGACCAATTCGCTGTTGCGCGGCAGCAGAAATTTTCCGCTCCAACCACACGCATACCAACACCCCCACTGTCGAGCCAATAATCATTAAAATCATCGGCAGTGGCATCCATATGACTTTGGCTACATCCGCAGGTAGTCCCAAATCCATTAGGGTTTCAATAAAAGTACCTTGCAGGTCTATTCCTGAATTCATGCTTTGCACTTGGTAAGAAGTAAGCAGTGAGTAGTGAGTAGTGAGTAGTGAGTAGCGAGTAGTGAGTAGCGAGTAGTGCAAACACTAAACTCATTCCTCACTCTTTACTCCTCTTCATGAAGATTTTTTTAACATTCCACTGCCTAGTATATCGTTCGCTGGCTCACAGCAAAGCAGAGTACTTGAGAAGTTGTACTTATACTTGTATTCGAGGTTTGTCTATAGTTAGGTAATTGGTGAGTAGATAGTGGCTGGTGGCTAGCAGAGTCAGCTTTTTATGTCTACTCACCAGTCACTAGCCATTAGTCACTCCTCACGACTCACTGTCTCAAATGAACTGGAGTATAGGAGACATCGTGATGACCGTTGTAGACTTGGGTGGGGCGATAAATACGGTTTTGGACGAGCTGTTCTTTCCAGTGAGCTAGCCAACCTGCTACGCGGGCGATCGCAAATACGGGCGTAAATAAGTCCGTAGGGATACCCATCTTTCTATATACCAAGCCAGAGTAAAAGTCAACGTTAGGATAGATGCCTTTCCCGCCCAGTTTTTCTGCTACGGCATGTTCTAACTCTACGGCGATGTCATAGTATTTGTCGTAGCCGAATTTTTCAAATAACTGCTCTGCCAATTTTTGTAAAATGGTTGCTCGCGGGTCTTTCACCTTGTAGACTCGATGACCGAAGCCCATGATCTTAGCTTTGCGCTGCATACAGTCCTCTAAGTAAGGACGGACATTTTCTACCGAGCCAATTTCTTCTAGCATCGTAATCACTTCCTCATTGGCTCCTCCATGTAGCGGTCCGCCGAGAGTACCAACTGCTGAAGCGACTACAGCGTAAGGATCGGTTAGCGTTGAAGCCGTTACCCGTGCCGAAAACGTGGAAGCGTTCATCGTATGTTCGGCATGGAGAATTAAGCAAACATCAAAGATCCGTGCAGCTAATGGGTCTGGTTCCCGTTCGTTGAGCATGTAGAGAAAGTTTGCGGAGTAATCCAAGCCGTCATGGGGGCGCACGGGGTCGTTGCCATTCCGCATCAACTGAAACGCTGCGATCATCGTCGGTACTGTTGCTAGTAGCCGCACGACGGCATCTCTGACGTATACGGGGTTCTCTAAGTCGCGTTTAGAATAGAACAAGCCTAATGCCGCTGCTGAGGCTTGTAGTGCATCCATCGGATGACCGCTTTCAGGAAAGCTTTTCATCATATCCCGAATGCGATACTTAATTCGCCGATGATGTCTCACCTCATGCTCGAATTCCTCTAACTCTTGCTGAGTTGGAAGTTCACCCCAAATTAAGAGGTAGGCAGTTTCTAAAAAGTTACTTTTTTCGGCTAACTCTTCGATGCGGATGCCGCGATACTCCAGTATCCCTTGTTGTCCGTTGACAAAGCTGATACCGGATTGGGCGGCAGGGATGCCTTCTAGACCTGGTCTAAATTCGCAAACGGACATAGCTACACTGGCTGCATAGAAAAGACAATACTCAAGCTAACTTACCAAAAACTTGCCTTGTGTAGTTAGTTTTACCAGAATTATATGCTATCTAGAGCAGAAACTTCGGTGGAGCTAGCCAAAACAGTTGGCTTCGACCCACGGGAGAGTTGACTTTTGGTAAGTTAATACCAATGATACCTGCTTTTTTCAGAACTAGGGCAGCAGAGTCATCATCCAGAGAATTTTCAGCAAATGCTAACTCTTGTTTGAGTTTTCCCCAAATCAGCATTTCTGCCCATTGTCCCAAATCTGGTTCGTGACCGACTAAAGCTAGTTGAGTATCAGTAGCCAGCATTTGCTTTTGTTCTAGCCAGCTTAACCACAGACGAAAATCTCCTTCTGGAGACAGGTGGCTAGATTCTTTAATTTGAGAACTCAATCCACAAGTTTGCAAGATTTCTGCCGTTTGCCTTGCTCTAGCGAGAGGACTGGTCAAAATTAGCTCAAATCGCAAGCCGAGTTCGTAGAGGCGTTTTGCTATTTGTTGGGTTTTTTCCCGCCCTTTGGCTGTCAATTCCCGTTTTTCATCCTCCACATCAGGACTTCTTTCTTCAGCAATACCGTGACGGATTAAATACAATTCCATAATACGATTTTAGATTTTGGATTATGGAATTGGTAATGGGTCACTGGTCAGGAGTCACTGGTCAGGAGTCACTGGTCAGGAGTCACTGGTCAGGAGTCACTGGTCAGGAGTCACTGGTCACTGAAAAAGCCCCTATTCAGTCTGAATCGGACTATCTTGTGGGTTGACCAGTCGTTGAAGCTTCTGCTTGATTTGAGCGTCGAAGACTTCCCATTTCATTTTGGCGTACGCAGAAATTTCATTACTGCCAGATAAGAAGCCCATCGGAATTTCAAAGCCACCCGCGCCGCTACGTCCGCCGCCGAAGAAGCGTCCTTGATTGTCTTGTCCGAAAGCTTCTTTGAGAAATTCGTCGGGGTCTAGGGTGAGTTTGGTGGTACGTAGCGACCCGATGACAACTTCTAGTTCTTCATCTTCGTCGTGAACGATACCATAAACGACAGCCGTGTGGACGTTTTCTTCTGTGACTAAAAAGTCAGCTGCTTGAGGAATAGCATCGCGGTCGTCATAACGTAGGTATCCCACACCTGCAATAGAAAAGTTATTTTGAACTATACGATTTTTCAGCGATCGCTCGATCACATCCATCACCCGTTTGGAGCGATTGGTCTGCAATACGGCTTTGAGCAATTGGTAATCGTAAAATCGACTCAAAAAGCCTGCTGCCTGAAAATCCTCTTCTTGTGCTTGCATTAAGCTGCTGGTGTCGGAACGCAAGCCGTGCATCAAGGCAGTGGCGCATTTGACGTGTTGTCCGACGCTACTATCGAGTACCAGTAACCCTGTTTGCAAGTACTGGGTCAAAATTGTGGCTGTGGCGCGAACGTTGGGACGAATATCGGCAAACTCTGGCTTGAGTTCTCCTTGCAGGCTGTGATGGTCAATGACCGATATGAGTGGCAAACCTGCTTCTAAAACGAGCGAGAGTAGTTGACTTGTCGTCCCTTGGTTGTCAACTAGCACGTAACCTTTATAACCAGATAAGTCTTTGCTTTTAGCTGTTTGAACTGGTAGGCGCTGCGCTGGTAGTCCCGTTAGTTTGACTAAAGCAATATTCTCTTGATGGCTCAGGGTTCCGGCATAAACGATGTCGCACTGCAAATCATATTGCTGCGCGATGAGTTGGTACGCCCACGCCGACGAAAGAGCATCGGGGTCGGGGAAGTCTTGCAATAAGACTAAATGTCGTTCGTGCTGATGTCGCTCTAAAACTTGCCGCAATGCTTCCACTTTTGACGTGGTGGAAGAACCATTGTTGTTGCGTCCAACTGGTTGAGTCCCAGAATCGCCGGACAAGGGAGCGAGAGATGGTTCTTGGGTTGCGACCGCAGATCCCATATCTATCTCAACTTCTTCAACAGAAGGCTCGCTATTGGAAGTGGAAGGCAGACTATTAAGCTGCTTGAACGAGTTCAAGGGCATAAATACTATCGTATGCGTGTGAAGCGAAAATTGTGGTCAAAAATGTTACTATTACTCGATAAACTGTATCAGCCTCATCGCACAGTGACTGCAATTTTTTACTGCAATTATTTTAGGCATCAACGGTTATGCTACTCAATCCGGCGCTGGGATGAAATACAAATTCTATTTCTCATCATAGCTCTATAGCAACTATTCAGCCAGAGGTCGATTAAAGACCGATGACATACTTTTGCCACTCATCATGCAGACCGCTCTTGAGATGCTTGGTGACTTCAAAGTAGAGGCTGCTGTAGGGCTTGCGCGGCGGATGGCGCAGATGCATGTGTGCCTCGGATGGAGTGCGACTGCCTTTCTTGACGTTGCAGCGGACGCACGCAGTAACGATGTTTTCCCAAGTATCCATCCCGCCACGCGATCGCGGTAGAACGTGATCTAACGTTAAATCCTCCCCGATGTAGCCGCAGTATTGACAACTGTGACTGTCTCGATGGAGGATATTACGTCTGGTAAGGGGAATTTCTTTGTAAGGGACGCGAACGTAGTGACGCAGGCGGATGACAGTCGGCAAGGGAAACTCGGCGTAAATGACTTTGCCGTTGTGTTCGACTTGCTCCGCTTTGCCTTTAATTAGCAATACAATTGCCCGTCGCCAGCTCGTGATGTTAATCGGCTCGTAAGAGGCGTTCAGGACTAATACCTTAGCCATTGAGTATCGCAGCAGCCAACTTTTTTACAAGATATTAACATAATTACTCATATTTGCGTCATTTGTCATTAATTAAGTGGTGAGTGGTGCGTGGTGCGTGGAAAGAGACAAGGGGGACAAGGGGGACAAGGGAGACAAGGGGGACAAGGGAGACAAGGGGGACAAGGGGGACAAGGGGGCTAATTCTGGTTCCACCAGCTACCAGCCACTAGTCATTGATAACTGATAACTTTGTACAGACGTTACATGTAACGTCTCTACACTGACAACTGATAACTGATAACTGGTAACTGGTCACTGAAAACAAGAGGAGTGGGGATGCTGAGTCAGGAGCAGAGTGAGAAGACGGTTTTTAGTAATGATGTCGTGGGTGGATTGCGTCAAAGAGCCTGGGTGGAAATCAATTTAGGTGCTTTAGCCCATAACGTGCGGCAACTCAAGGGCTTGCTAGCGGCTAAAACAGCGTTAATGGCAGTTGTGAAGGCAGATGCTTACGGTCATGGAGCGGTGACGGTGGCACGTACAGCTTTAAGTGCTGGAGCAAATTGGTTGGGTGTGGCAACCATACCGGAAGGAATTGAACTGCGCCAAGCAGGAATTGACGCGCCGATTTTGATTTTAGGTGCAACGCATACGCCGGAACAACTAAAGGCGATCGCCCACTGGCAACTTCAACCGACGCTGTGCGACCCCAAACAAGCTTTGGTCTTCTCTGAAACTTTGGCTGCGACTACGGGTGGTAATTTACCAGTTCATGTCAAACTCGATACGGGAATGTCTCGCCTTGGACCCCTGTGGGAACAAGCAACAGAGTTCGTGCAGCTAGTCCATTCTTTACCGCATTTGCAAATCGCTAGTATTTATTCTCACCTGGCAACGGCAGAAAACCCAGACCGCAGGATAATGCAGCAACAACAGCAGCGATTTGAAACGGCGATCGCACAGGTTCAAGCGGCTGGTGTCTTTCTTCCATTGCTGCATTTAGCCAACTCAGCTGCTACTTTGACTAGCCCCGATCTACATTACGATTTGGTACGTGTGGGGTTAGCAATGTATGGACTCTACCCAGCAGCTCATCTCAGCAGTTCTGTCCAGTTGAAACCCGTACTGCAAGTCAAAGCGCGAATTACGCAGGTAAAAACTATCCCCCCCAATACAGGCGTGAGCTACGGACATCATTTTGCCAGCGATCGCGAACTCCGTTTGGCTGTGGTGGGAATTGGTTATGCTGATGGCGTACCGCGCAATCTCTCTAACCGCATGGAGGCTCTGATTTGCGGTCGGCGCATCCCCCAAATTGGTGCTATTACTATGGATCAGTTAATGCTAGATGTGACGGCAATTCCAGATGTAGCAGTTGGAGAAGTCGTCACTCTCCTCGGACAAGAAGGTAAAGAACAAATTACTGCTGATGATTGGGCAGCAGTCTTAAAAACAATTTCTTGGGAAATCCTCTGCGGCTTTAAGCACCGTCTGCCTCGGGTTGCTGTGAATAGGGAGCAGGGAGCAGGGAGCAGGGAGTAGGAAAAGAGTGACGAGTGGCAATTGGCAAGGAAATCATCCACTCACCACTCACCACTCACCACGCACCACTCATTACGCGCTAATAGCTTTTTTCTTCGTGGGTACGACGGTTGATGTTTCTGTCATCAGTTTGGTGTAAAGCTCGCCTAGTTGTTTGGCGACTCCTTCCCAACTAAACATATCTTCTACCCGTTGTCTTGCTGATGAGCCGAGGCGATTTCGGAAGGCAGTATCGCTCAAGATTCGGTCAATAGCAACAGCAAAGGCTGCATCATCTTTAGGTGGAGCGAGTAAACCTGTCTCTTCTGGGACGACAGTAAATTGCAATCCGCCGACATCGCTAGCCACTACTGGCGTACCGCTTGCCATTGCTTCAATGGCAACTAGACCAAATGGTTCGTAGTGACTGGGAACGACACAAACATCGGCAGCGGCGTAATAAACAGGTAGATCGACATCGCCTAGCCGTCCGGAGAAGGAGGTAAAATCGCTCATCCCTAATTCTTTGACAATACCTTCAATGCGATCGCGCTCGATGCCATCGCTTTGTCCTGGGCGGCTACCACCACCGATAATCAGTTTGATGTCTTCTTTGCCACGCAATTGCAACTGGGCAACTGCTCGCACTAAAGTTTCAATTCCCTTGCGCTCGTCAAATCGTCCGACATAAAAGACAACTTTGCTTTGTGGGGGAATTCCTAGCTGTTGTCTGGCAATTTTGCTGTCGATCGCGCCAAAGCGATGAATATCTGTACCGCAAGGAATAATGTCAATATTACCTTTGGTAGAGACATGCGATCGCATGTGTTCTTTTTCTTGCGGGCTAGTGGCAACAATCCGCTCTGCTGTTTCTAGTACCCTTTTTTCGACTTCCAACCGCTTCGAGGCAATCAGTGGTACGGTTGCAACCGACTTATATTTAATTGCGCCTAAAGAGTGATATGTATGGACTTGTTTGATGGATTGGGCTTTCTTCAATTCCATGCCCACCCAGCTAGAAATCCAGTAGTTGGTATGCACTAGAGGATATCGATAACCAGTTTGCTGTTGATACTGGAGGAATGCTTCGACAAACTCCGAGGCATAACCAAAAATATTGTCCCTCGGAACGAATTCCTCAGGACCAGCGGTTAAGCGAATTGTCCGACAATTCTCGCTATGTTCGACAATCTTTGCTTGTTCGGCGCTAGCTTTGCGGGTAAACATATCAACCTGCCATCCCAGTTTACCCAATGCTTCACCCACTTGGCGGACATAAACGTTCTGCCCTCCAGCTTCTTCTTTCCCAATCTCAATCGCAGGGTCGCCGTGGACTGAAATTAGGGCAATTCGCTTTTGATTTTTGTTGTTCATAGCTTTGTGGCTATTGAATTTGCACCGTAACAGGGGTGAATGTAAGGAGACTTTACAAAGGCTTCTGTCTTTACCCCTAAAGTTTATTAAGTTTAATTTACACAATACCACACGCGATCGCATCCTCTAGGTGGATGAATTGCCATGCATACAAATCTTCCTTAGGGATTATCCGCTCCAAAAGATAGATTTCTACTGTTACTTTTTATTGATGACAGTTAGGTATGTCAAAAAATATTTAAGAAAGGTTGCATGGCTGCAAGTTCTCTTTACCTAAAGCACAGCTTCAATTAGTTATTGTTGGCAAGAGTTAACTGACGAGCGAGTTTTTCTATGAAATTTAAGTATAAAAACAACTAAGTATACGAGCAAAACCTCCGGTTGATTTTGTATAATTTTTGACTTAATGTATAAGTTTATTTTCTATATAATATTTGAAAATTTAATTGAATACATTCAATATCCGACTTTTTCCATATGCCTCTAGAGCGATCGCTTAGCACATTTTTTCCCAGAAGATTCTGAGGCAAGGCTGAGTTCATGTCGCAGTCACTCTAACAACTAGAACGCCCACTCAGAGAGTATAGGGGGAGAGTAGGAGTGCAGATGAGAAACAGCTGACAACAACTATTCGCTAATCGTCAACCGCTAATTGCAAACAATCCTTGACTCCCAACACCTAACCCTCAATCAGATGCCTATCCATTAGTAGTTTGAGCTGCCAACATCTGTTTCAGCTTTTCTAGTTCAGAAGCCCAACGAGGATCGGGACGAATTCCCTCAGCATCAGACGAGCCTGTAGAAGTTCCGGCAGAACCACCACGACGAGGTTTTTTCCCACTACGCTTATTGCCACCGCTTTTTTCTGCGTTGCTACTAACAGGAGCATCTCCAGTATTAGCACTACTAGCAACAGGGGCTTGGTCTTCCTCTTCTTGACCTTTGTTACGAGGCAACGCCTTCTCAATCTTTAGTGGCGTTTCCTTAAACATATAGCCGTTATATTTCTCGATGATTTCGTCTGCTTGCTCGTCATTATTGACAGTAACAAAACCAAAACCACGGCACTTTCCGGTCTTGCGGTCTTTAATGACTTTTGTAGTCACGTTACTACCCGCATCAGCAAAAACTGCTTGCAACTCTTGCCGATCGACTTCATCTTTTGGCAAATTACCAATGTATAAACGGACTGGCATGAAATGTACCTCTCAACTTGGATGCAATTAAGGTTGTTAACAAAATTTCTGACAGGAGGGTGAGGTGAATAGTGGCAAGAATCGCCGCAAACCGTCGCCAACTAACTTTTGCCTTAAACTGTCAACTTCTAAAATCCAATTCATTGTATTGGCAAAGACTGATAAGTTTATCATGCTACGGTACGATCTAAAAGCTTGACTGCGCAGTTTTGGCGGTTAGATCGCAACGGCGTTTGACTCCTGATGATATTTCCGATCGCCTGGAAAGTTGACACCATCTTCTAAAATATCACGGTTGACACTATAGATATTGTTTTCAAAATAGATTTGTGCTTATTGTCAGTTTTTTAACTTCGGATCGGGCTATTGAGTATAGAAATGCGATACCTGTCTCACTAACTCCTGAAATAAAAACCAGCCTGTGGCTGGTCTGGCTGTTGCTGTGTTGGAAGGAGAAAAACCTGACCCAAACTAACCGAAGCGTAAGACGTTAGGTCGCTTTAACTTGCAGCTAGATCTGGACTTTAGTTGTTTATGTAAATAAATGTAACATAAACAACTAGGATTTTGCAATTAATCTTTACATTATTGGTTGGTAATTGGTAGTTGGTAATCGGTAATTGGTTGTTATTCTCCTCTGCTCCCTGCTCCCTGATAACTGATAACTGATAACTGATAATTAATAACTGCCTCCCTTTACAATCACGTACACGCCCCAAATTGTAGCGGCGATCGCCAGTGCAATCGACCAAGCCTGATGGCTGCTGGTACTGGTTTTACCGGCTTGAGTTCGTAAAATTTCAATATCGATCCAAGCCGTAGCCCCACGGCGGAACCAGCCTGTTAAAATAACATGCCTTCCAATTAAATCGGTAGGGTCGGTAGAGGGTCTAAGCAAAAGACAGCCGAGGGGTCCCAGCCAAGAAGCATGATGCAGCTTGACTAAGCCAGTTGGTAAGTGCAGCAGTAAATCTTGTCCGAACCAGTTGCCAATACCGCGCCGTCCTAACAACTTACCTTGGAGGCGGAGAGGCTGCGGGACAACTGGTAATAAATCGGGATTAGACAACAGCTCGGCAAGATTGGGACGATTTAGCAAGCTGGTAGACTTTGTTTCTGGAAATAAAGCATTTAGCCGCAGAAAAATACCGAGGCTCAAGCCAATCGCCAAGCTACCGCGCACGATCCACCAATCACCCCACATCCACGCTAAGTAAGGATTACCCAACCAGTAACCGCCGAGCCATCCAATTAGCCACATAAAACTGCTAAAAGCAGCACCGAGGAGAACTCCTAAGTAAGGAGAAACTTGTAATAATAGCGAGTCGTGAAGAAAGAAGGGTGTGGGGTGTGGTGCGCGATCGTTCTCCTCTAGCTTCCTTGTCCCCCTTGTCCCCCAACGACTCCCGACTCCCGACTCCCGACTCATTCGTAAATTTAATTCAGTATCCAAGCGCCAAAAGTGGGCAATTTGATTCAGCCGTTGGAGGCGATCGCCCATTGAGGGATGAGCTTGGTTGATGCTAAGCCAGTAGCGCAAAGGATTCGTGCAGTCCCAGGCTAAAGCTGCCTCTAATTCGGGTAATGAATGGAGATTGCTCAGGGAGATCGCTTGTTTGTAGCTGATAATTGCGAGTAAGTCCCAACCTTCTAGCAACCAACTGGTATGTCCTTGCTGTTGAATATCTTGAGCCACACCACGGGCAATTTTGAGTATGGCGCGACTGAGGGCGTTAGGATTACCAGTTAATTCTGCGGCAAGGCGATCGCTGTAGTATATGCGTAACTGAGAGAGCCAAAACGTAGGTAAACGTAGAAGCAACCACAGTCCATAAGCAAAGTTAGCGGCGATCGCGATAAAGGCTTGTAGAGTTTTATTCGATATCTTGTTGCCCCACTGCGATAACTGGGAATAGGTTATGTAGGGTAACTGAGTAACTAATATAAATTGAGATAAAACGATAAAATCCCAATTAGCTATCTGCCCTAATTGTGTTGCATAGATAGCGGCAATTTCATCATCTGCGAGTTGCTCTAGCAGACCTTGACTTACGACTATTCTTGCCGTGCGGCGCAGGTTGCCATAAGTGAAAATCAGAGGCACGGTTGTAGGTAACAGACGTAACTGAGGTAAACGACAGTGGTGCTGGCGACAAGAGCGCTGTAGCAGCCTGCTAGCTTCTGGGCTGGAAATTGCCAAAGTTTCCAGAGATAGGTGTTGAAGCCCGTGCCACCATCTCAGTAACCCATCTATCAACCAAGGGGATAGGGCTAGCAACAGCACTAATACGAATACGATCTTGGTAGTATGGTCGTGATAGAACGGCTGAAACGGTTCTAGATAGGGGAGTTTTACCAATAAATCGTTAGTCAATCCCATCGCCAACTCAATGAGTTGTTGGATCGACCAAAATAGAGCGATCGCGCTACCGCACTGTAACAACCAAAATGGAATCAAATTAATAGTTGGTAATGGCTGCCAGCGTTGCGCTCTTGGTGCTTGCTTGAATTGGAGAAAAGTGGCTGGTGACTGGTGGCTGGTGGCTAGAATTGCTCCCTCTGCTCCTAGTCTCATAGTCTCCTCTGCTCTTCTGCTTAGAAACTCCCTCAGCTCTTCGATTTGGAGATTGCTGCTTTGCGCTAAGAGTCGGCAAAGGGAGAGCAGGTATTTGATATTGCTACTAGAAGTTGCTGGCTGAGTTTGTTGCTCGGCGATGGAAATATTTTCTGTCTGACAGAGGATTTCTAAATGAGCGATCGCCCCTTGATAGTCTTCTTGTTGGAGTGCTGTTTTTGTTGCTTCTAGCAACATTTCAGGATCGCCAGTCATAGCCATAAACCATAAACTTTCTTGCTTTCACCGATCGCCAATACCTTCAGAACTTACGCAGCCGATCCCCCAAACCCCCTTTTTAAGGGGAACCAGGGGGATCGAGATCTCAGATTTTCTTGTGCGTAACTCCTGACCTTATCGCCACCGATTCTGGCACAATCAGCTAGATATGAGTAGAAAGTGAGTCGCGAGTAGCGAAGAAAAGGGTGTGGGGACAAGTCACAAGTCAGAACCATCTAGCCACCAGCCACCAACCACTAGCCACTCACCCGACTCCCGACTCCCGACTTCTAGCTAACAATATTTGCCATATCTCTGTAGCAGCACGATCGCCTACGCCTGTTTCTCCTAGAAGCGATCGCATTTGCTGATAGTCTGTTAAAACTTGGTGGCGGCGAGTTGGGTTGAGCAGCAATTCTAAAGCTTGTTGGGTAATATTTTCCGGTGTGGCTCGATCTTGAAGTAACTCTGGGACGATCTCGCGATCGACAACTAAGTTCGGTGGCGAAATCAAGGGTAAGTTAATTTTGAGGAGATTGCGGGCAATCCACGCTGTAAACCGACTGACGCGATAAATTACGACTTGCGGCACGTCTAACAAGGCAATTTCTAGATTGACCGTACCAGATTTAGTAATTGCTAAATCAGCTGCCGCGATCGCCTCTAAAGTTTGACCGGAAAGTATAGTTGCTTGTAAGCCGTAATCTTTTACTGCTTGGGCGATTGGTTGGCGATAGATTTCTAAAGATAGGGGAATCCAAAAACTTACTTGTGGTAGTTTTGCCTGAATTGCTTTTGCTGCTTGAAACATTGCTGGCAGCAGATATTTTAATTCTTGGTGACGAGAGGCAGGAATTAACGCTACGCTCAGAGCCTCTGGTGCAATACCTAGCTTAGCCCTTGCTACTTCGCGACTAGGTGCTGCCTGCACGCGATCGAGTAGAGGATGCCCTACCCAAGTAACTGACACGCCCAAGCGTTCAAAATAACTGGCTTCTGCGGGAAATATTGCCAACAACCGATCCGTCATCTTGACTAAGCGATCGATTTCTCTCCGATTAGACCACCAAACCCACATTTGGGGAGCAATAAAATACACGATTGGAACTTGGGGAAAAGTTCGCCGGATGTAGCTGCCTAAAGCCAAATTGGGTCCGGCATAGTCTATGAGTACGACAAGATCGGGGGGATGTTGTTGGAGATATTGTTTAGTTTGACTTTGAATTTTGAGGGTAGGTAAGACAAATGGAATTGCTTCCCAGACAGTACCAACAGAGCCAATGCTAGCAGTATTAGCCAAAAGACGAGCGCCAGATGCTGCCATGCGATCGCCTCCCAAGGCAACAATTTCTAGAGGCAGATTGCGATCGCGGCTTTGACGATGCAATGCTTCTACAAGTAAAGCTCCTTGAAGATCGCCCGAAACTTCGCCCGTACTAATGAAAATTCTGTAGTCATTTGTCATTCGTCATTTGTCATTTGATAAGTTGTTGGTTGTTAGTTGTCAATTGTGTTTTAACTTTTGACTTTTGACTTTTGACTTTTGACTTTGCCTAACATATTTCCTCGTCACTGTTAGGCAATTGTCGCCCAGGAATGGAACCGCGCCTGGGTTTAACCTGGGACATCCGCAAAAATTGCAACAGATGCTGTACGTGTTCGTTATCTGCAATTAGCTCTAATTGTTCCAAAGCTTGACTGAGAGTGAGATCGGAACGATAAAGAATGCGAAAAGCTTTTTTCAAGGAACGATAGACTTGCCCTTGTTCTGCTTGGGCAATACCGGCGCGTCTAATTCCTACAATGTTGAGCGATCGCACTCGTGCGGGATTGCCTTCTACTAACATATAGGGTGGCACGTCCCTAGCGATACGACTCATACCACCCACCATTGCTAGTTTTCCGATATGCACGAATTGATGTACGCCCAAAACGCCGCTGATTGTGGCGCGTGATTCAATATGGATGTGTCCGGCTAGAGCCACACCATTGGCGATCGTCACAGAGTCTTCAATGATACAGTTATGACCTACATGAGCATAAGCCATTAATAAGTTATTGTTACCTATAATCGTGGCTTCTCCGGCACGAGTGGCGCGGTTGATGGTGACGTACTCGCGGATACGATTGCCGTCGCCAATTTTTACCATTGAGGAACCGCCATCGTACTTAAGGTCTTGTGGTTCTAGCCCAATTGCCGCTCCCGGAAAAATTTGATTTCTCGCCCCAATTTCTGTTGGTCCCTCCAACACAACATGAGCGCCAATGGTAGTTTCGGGACCAACTTTGACTTCCCGACCAATAACCGCGTAGGGACCTACCTCTACGGTCGGGTGTAGTTCTGCTCCTGGATGGATTGCAGCAGTATGATGAATGAGTGTTTTCAAGGATGCATCTCCAATCGAGGCGCTAGAAAATCAGTTGTCAGTTATCAGTTATCAGTGTAGAGACGTTACATGTAACGTCTCTACAAAGTTATCAGCGATCGATGAGTGGTGAGTGGTGCGTAAATCGCTTCTGACATTTGACTTTTGACCTTTGACTTCTGACTTCCGACTTCTGACTTCTGACTTCTGCTAAATTACTCTACAAGGGAAAAGAGTAATTCACCTTCTGCTGCCAGTTGACCGTCAACTTCAGCACGGGCTTGCATTCTCCCAAAACGACGACGCTTTACCCACAACAGTTCCACTGTCATCACCAACTGATCTCCTGGAGTTACTTGTCGCCGAAACCTAACTTTATCCATGCCAGCAAACACAAACAAATTGCCGTCCATTTCTTGCATTTGAGTTAACACGACTCCACCGACTTGTGCCATAGCTTCTACAATCAAAACTCCAGGCATCAATGGTCTTTGGGGAAAATGTCCCTGAAAATGAGGTTCGTTGAAAGTCACATTTTTGATCCCAACCGCTCTTTTCCCTGGGATGTACTCAATAATTCTATCTACCAGGGCAAAAGGATAGCGATGAGGCAAAAGTGCATGAATTTGCTCGACTGTGAGGGTTGTTTTCTCTGGGGTAGGAGTAACTTCAGTTTGACGATCGAGATGCTGAAGATTAGCATCATCGCTAGCAGGAGAATCTGGGGAATTGACTTGGATCAGGGTTGACATGGCTGAATTTCTCAAAGATCGGGGCTGTGCAGAGAAGGGATTAGGGAGCAGGGAGTCAGGTGAGTGACTGGTGGCTGGTGGCTAGTGACTAGAATTACCCCCTTGTCTTTCTTGTCTCCTGTCTCTGTCTCCTGTCTCCTTCATGATTTCATTTTTTGCTCCAGCAGTTGGGCAAGTTGAACGTGTAGTTTGTGGCTTGCTTTATAAGCAAGGAAATGAGCGTTGGGGAATGTCCCCAGTAAGCACAAATCTCCCACTAAATCTAAAATTTTATGACGTGCTGGTTCATTTGCAAATCTCAATGGTGGATTCAGCCATGATTGGGGGGTACAAACAATAGCATTTTCAAGACTTCCACCTTTAATTAACCCTTGCGATCGCAAGAATTCGATCTGGGTTGCCAAACCGAAAGTGCGTGCTGGGGCAATTTCTGCCGCAAATGTAGATGTATTATACGTCCAACTATGCCATTGATTGCCGATCGCCTCAGTCTCAAAGTCAATTCCGTAAGTAAAGCGGGTTTCTGGTGCGGGCAAAGCTGCGACAAAAGTATCGCCTTCACGTACCCAAACGGGTTCTAGTAATTGGGGAATAATAGTAGGCGCTGGCAGAGGCGATCGCCCAACTTTGGCGATCGCCTCTGCCCAGACTCGCGCAGAACCGTCTAACAGCGGCACTTCTGCCGCATCAATTTCAATCCTGGCATTATCGACTCCGCTGCCTGCTAGGGCTGCTAGCAAATGCTCTACGGTGCGCACGGATGCCGTTCCAGTTTCGAGTTGCGTTGAAAGTACGGTTTGGCTAACCGCCTCAACGCGAGCAGGAATTATTGGTTGAGTTGGCAAATCGACCCGCACAAAATAGCGCCCTTCTCCCGCTGCGGCGGGTAAAATGCGAACTTGGCTAGTCTCTCCACTATGCAATCCGACTCCCGACTGACTTATAGTACCTGCGAGAGTGTATTGTTGTGAGGAGAACTCGGAATTCGGAATTCGGAATTCGGAATTAATTTCTCGCTTGTCACCCTTATCTCCTTGTCCTCCTATTTCCTGTCTCCTATCCATAACCCCTACCCCTAAAATTTCTCCCCAATACCGAACTGAATGCGACTATCGCCGTCGCTGTTCAAGCCGTAGTCTAGGCGCAGGGGTCCCAAGGGAGAATTGACTCGCACGCCAACACCGTAGCCGACTCCCGTACCTGGTTTATCGAGTAGAATTGCTGGTTCTCCAGGTACGTTACCTGCCGTCCCTAAATCGGAGCCAAAATCGACAAATAGAGCGCCACCGACAACCGAGAAAATCGGAAAGCGATACTCGGCTGTAGCAGTGACAAAACTGCGTCCGCTGCCTAATTCTCCTTCTCCGTAACCCCGTACTGAATTACTACCACCAATGGAAAAGGCTTCGTAGGGAGGTAGATCGCCAATGACCGTTCCAGCTTGAATATTAAAAGCTAAAGTTTCCGGTCCTTCATTGAAACTAGTAAAGTTGACCGGAATATATTGACTGTAGCTACCCCGCAATCGATTCAGGAGAATGCTACCGCTACCGATGGGAATCGATTGCTCTACGCCTAATCGCAGGAAAGAACCGTCAGTAGGTGTCGTGATGTTATTTCGGAGATCGCGCACTGCTCCTAACTGTACAGTGAGCAAATCGTCTGAACCGTCGTCAGAAAAACTCAAGGGAATATCTTCTCTACCGTTAAATCTACCTTCTGGCGTGACTTCACCATCATCATCGCGGATGGAAATACGCTGATATTGCAATCCTGCGGATGCAGTCCATTCCGACCGAGCCAAGGGATTGCGAGACAAAGGACGGGTAAAGGTAACGCCGCCACCTTGTCGCCGCACGCGGGGACGCACGCCATCATCGGGGTCGCCTACCTCGATATTCTCGTCATCTCCATCAAAAATTAGCGAAATCGATCGCCGCTGGAATAAGTTGACTGTATAGGAAGTTCTATAGGGGTCTCCAGCAATCCAGGGGTCTGTGAACCGAAGATCGAACAGCAACTCGCTCCGTTCCGTACCAACCTGCAACTCTGCCCCTAGCTTTTGGTTGTTGCCACCTAAATTGTTTTGTTGAAAGCTGACTGCTCCAAATAAGCCACTGGCAGAACTAATACCACCGCTCAATCCCAAACTACCGCTGCGGCGTTCGTCCACGTTCAGCACGACAATCACTTTACGGGGGTCTTGACCGGGGTTGAGGGCAACATTTACGTCTTCAAATATCCCTAGTCCGTAAACTCGCTGCAAGTCGCTTTGAACCACGTTGCGATTGAATACGTTATTGGGCTTCAGGGCGAGTTCTCGCGTGATGATAAAATCTCGCGTCCGACCGCGAATTGGTTTGCCTTCATCGTCGGTTGCTTCGCCTTCCCGCACGAAACGGACTTGGATATCTTCAACAACCCCTTCCGATACTTGGAGCGTCACCGTGCCGTCTGGTGCAACTTGGGGCGCGGCAATCACTTGTGCCAAGACATAACCATTTTTCTGATACCACTCGTTGAGCTGCTTAATGCCTTCCTGCAAGCGGCGGAAGTTGAGAATGTTGCCGTACTGCGGCTTAAAAGTATCCTCAACTAATTTGGGAGGCAAGACAGACGGAACATTTGTACCAGGGTTAGCTTCGATTTGGACTCGCTGAAGGGTTGGGTTGGGTTGCACGATATAGGCAACCCGCACGCCCAAGGGTGTATCTTCCGGTATAGCCCGGACGTTGGCGAAAAAGCCTGTCGCAAAAATGGCGTTGATATCTTCTTGTAATTGCGATCGCGTTGTCGTTCGCCCTGGAGCGGTACGAATTGCTTGGTAAACTTCGTTTTGTAATTCTTCAGTCAAAGTGCCAGTTTCGCTACTCACAGCGACTTCTGCGACAAGAACTCTAGGTTCTGCGGCTTCGGGTTGAGTTTCTGGCGTGGGTTGATTTGGTGCTGGCGTTCCTGGCTGAGTTGGCGTGGGTTGAGTTTCTCCCGGCGTTCCTGGCTGAGTTGGCGTAGGGGGAAGCGCATCTGTTGGTAGTTTTTGTTCTGGTGCTGGAGTGGATGGAGGAATAGGTGGATTTGGCTGATTGGGAACGCTTCCTGGTGCAGGTGCGCCGTTAGGAGTCACGGGAACTTGAATGCGATTGGGTGTTTCTTGCTGCGGTAGAGATTCCGTACCTGGAGCTGGTTGCACTGGTACTGTTGGCGGCGTAGCTGGTTCTGTCGCTGGTTTAGAATCCGGTGCTGGTTGACGATCGCGGTTAATCGGAATTTCAATTCCTCTGGGGGTCTCGTCCTGCGAGTCGAGTTGGGCGATCGCTCGCGTTTTGAGTGCCGCTGCGCCATGCTCTGTCAGATGGCGATCGCTACGATTTGTACTTGGTTTTAGAGAAAAGCTTTCTTTAGCTGCTAATTTTTTTGCTGCTAATTTTGGTGTTGCTGTTACAACCTTTTCTCCCTTTAAGCTGGCGATTAACACTTGACGTGAAGAAGTCGGAGAATTCCGACTTCTGGCAATTTCAGAATTATTTTTGACTTTTAACTTTTGACTTTTGACTTTAAATTGTTTTCCTTGCTCCTCTGTCGCGCTTCGATTAGCAGGAGTTGCATACGTTGCTGGCATTTGCACCAGCATGACTTGCCGAAAGCTCGCGATCGCCGCGATCGCTACCCATACACGAAATAAACGCATTTTGTTTCACCTATTTAGCACGTCCGCACACCAATAAAAGTTTGTCATTCGTCATTTGTCATTTGTCATTTGGTAGTTGACGGTTGACTGTTGACGGTTAGCAATTGTTTGCTCCTCTCTTCCTCTGCTTCCTTGTCCCCCTTGTCTTCCTTGTCTCCCACTTCCGACTCCCGACTCCCTAATTCCCGCCTCCCTCATTACCTTGAGCTAACACGCGACGCAGCACCTCTTGGTAGGCGGTTTCGACATTGCCTAAGTCGCGACGAAAACGGTCTTTGTCCATGACTCGCCGATTGGGGTCTGTTTCAGCTACGTCCCATAAACGACAAGTATCGGGGCTAATTTCATCACCCAGCCGTAACTGTCCCTGAGCATCGTACCCAAACTCTAGCTTGAAGTCTACCAGGGTCAGATCGCAACGCTGGAAAAATTCGCTCAGATAGCGATTAATTTGGCGCGCCATTTGTTGTAATTGGTTGACTTGTTCTGGAGTTGCTAGCTCTAGCAAAAAGAGGCGATCGCTCGTCAATAAGGGATCTCCTAAACTATCGTTTTTGTAATAAAACTCTACCAACGGCTGTTTCAAAACTGTCCCTAGAGGTAATCCTGTTTGTTGACAGAGACTCCCTGCGGCAATGTTCCTGACGACCACCTCTAACGGCAAGATTTGCAATCGCCTGACGCGCATTTGATTGGCACTAATGCTTTCCAGCCAGTGTGTCGGAATGCCTTGCTTTTCTAAATACTGAAACAACACAGTGGAGATGGTGCAGTTAATCTCTCCTTTGCCGACAATACTGCCTCGCTTTTGAGCATTAAAGGCAGTGGCATCGTCTTTGAAATGTGCCAGTAATATTTCTGGCTCTGTTGTCGTGTAAACAATTTTGGCTTTGCCTTCGTAGAGCAGCGATCGTGCAACCATTTCAGGATTACTCTTGATTAGCGTTCTAGCTTGCCAGGTACAGGCTTAATCATTTTAGCCACTATTGGACACTTAAATGAGGAGTCAGGGAATGGAGTTGATAGTAGTTGGTAATTGGTAATTGGTAGTTGGTAATTGGTAGTTGGTTGACAGTAAACGCTACGCTACACTGCGTGAAGACAGTTCTTGCACCTGAAGCCCCTGAAGCCCCTGAAGCCCCTGAAGCCCCTGAAGCCCCTCAGCTCTCTTCCCCGACTCCCGACTCCCGACTTATATTCCTCACGGTATTTGCACTAACTTAAAGCTGCCTTAGCGGGAACTTAAGCAGTAAATATTAGACTTTTAATGCATTGCGATTAGGGTGTAATTGTCTCACTTTTGGGAATGGCTTACACTTGGCTAAAACTTTATTGGCTCAGAATCTAAGAGTCTCGCTCGTTTTTGTAGATACCCATGTTGTCAACTTGCTTTTATCGGTTTTTTACTGCTCAATATTTCAGTCCGGTGCTGTCAAAACTACTTCTGTCAGTAACGCTGACTTTTTCCGTGTCGCTTTTTGCAACTGTAGCTCAAGCGCAAGAAAAGCAAAACAATTCCTCAACACCAGCACCGTCTTTAAGTCATTGTCCGCAAGCTTCGCCTTATGGAACCGAACTTACTAGCTTGGCAACTCAGTTGCTTCAGACGACAAATTGGACAGAAGATAAAACCAAACTCTTTGAGTTTCTCAGCTTGAAGTTGGGACCCCAATTAGCTGCCTATTTCAATTCCAGCCCTTACCCCACTATCAATGAAAGGGCAAAATTGGCAAAGGTTCCCATCTTGATGTATCACGACATCTTGCCCAAAAAACAAGTCTTTTTTGATGTCACACCCCAAGAATTCGAGCAGCATCTTCAATTTATTAAACAACAGGGTTTTACCCCCATCAGTTACGACCAACTCGTTATTCATCTGCGGACGGGTTTACCCTTGCCAGAAAAGCCGATTATGTTAACGTTTGATGACGGCTACGGGGGACATTACGAATATGTTTATCCACTTCTAAAAAAATATGGCTATCCAGCCGTGTTTTCTATTTATACTTCTGGGGTAGGCAACAACGTCGGTAGAAGTCATGTCAGTTGGGAACAACTGAAGGAAATGGCAGCCGATCCGTTAATTACTGTTGCAGCTCACAGCGTTACCCATCCTGAAGATTTGCGTCGCCTGTCCGACGACAAACTCCAAATGGAAGTGACTAAATCCAAACAGATTTTGGAAAATAAGCTAGATATACCAATCCGCTATTTTACGTATCCGGCTGGGAAATATAACCAAAAAGTTGCCGCAGCAGTCAAAAAGGCTGGTTATCTATCGGCGCTGACGATGAACGACAACGACGAACGCTTTGCTGGCGACTCGGAAAGTTTACTTGCCATCGGTCGCTTCGGTCAATCTAATTTAGCACGGGCGATCGCCAACCCAGAATCTAGCATTCTCTCTCAAACTTCAGCTGGCATGAAAATTCCTAAGTGGGGAGAAGAATTCGATTTTTCTGCCAATGTCACCTTCAACAAAACCACCATCGATCGCACCTACTTGTTATTAATCTCTGGTGGTAGACCAATGACGATCCATGCGAAAAGCCGCTACCAAGTCCCGGAGATTTTAGCTGATACTGCCGCAGTTGCGGGCGTAGATGGGGGCTTTTTCTCGCTCAAAGTCATCAATTCCAATATTATGATCGGTCCCGTACTCAGTCAAAAAGCGAGTAACTTTGTCCCTGGTAATGCGAGTGAGAATCTTAGGCTTGCAGGTAGACCCTTGGTATTAATTGGTACTCAAGCAGTTAAATATATTCCCTTCGATCCCTTCTTACACAACACGTTAGAAGGAATCCAGGCGGAGATGTCAGACGTAACAGATGCTTTTGTCGCTGCTGCTTGGCTGGTAAAAGACGGACAACCGCGATCGCGAGAGTCTTTTGGTAACTTATTTGGTTTTGATGCGGCGCGTCGTCGGGCTTTCTGGGGAATAAACCAGGCAGGACAGCCCACAATTGGCGTGGCTCCGAGAAATGTCGATGCTGTGAGGCTAGGTGCAGTATTAGCTAAAGCTGGGTTGCGAGATGCGGTAATGCTCGACTCCGGTGACAGTTCTTCGCTTGCTTATAAGGGTGAATTGCTAGTACCTTATACGCCCCGTCCCGTGCCTCACGTCGTCGCCCTGCTGCCACCAGAAGGAAACGAGAAAGCGAGTTGTTTGGTGGTGAATGCTAAATGAGAGGCTATAAACAGTAGCCCTACTATTTCCCTGAAACTGTGCCTTGGAAGATCCCCCCAACCCCCCTTTTTAAGGGGGGTAAAAGAGAGGTAGATCTAGATCTATTGTCAAGAGAAACAGAATCGTAAGGTTTGACAGCGATCGCAACAGACAAATATCGGTCACTGTTCACTGGTCACTGGTCACTGATTTAGACTACGCCCCACCCAGGCGGTGGGAGAGCAACTTGATCTTCTGGTTTGGATTGAGAAACCCGCTGCATACTTGCCGATAGCCAGATAAACAGCTCTTTGAAGTTTAATCCTTGTAACTTTAAGGGGCTGCGGACGACAATTTGACTCAAGCGCGTCATGTTGGCTGATTCTACCCCTACAGCAAAGAAAGCAACTCGCTTACCTGCCTCATCGTCGCGAATCCGTTGCGTGGCTTGGTCGATGATACTGTCTGGTTCTCCTTGCGGTTCGCCATCCGTGATCAAAAATACCCAAGGACGATAGTAATTCACACCATTACTACGATACTGACCTTTACGGGCTTCGATCATATCTAGCCCTTGGAGAATTGCCCCACCCATGTGAGTTAAACCTTGGGCTGATAGGCTAGGCGGTTCAAATATGTCAGCAGTGACGAAATCCTGCGCTACTTTCACGTCACTACCAAACGTGACGATCGCCACTTCAACCCGCTTGCGCGCCAAGTTATCTTGGTTGAGTTCCTCTTTGAAAGTGCGTAAACCCTCATTGAGAGCGTCAATAGCGACTCCCTGCATGGAGCCAGAAGTATCTAACAGCAGGACGCACGGACAGCGCGGTTCTGGGTTTTCGGCAAATTCCACCGCATCTTCAAGTTTCAAAGCTTCAGCCATAGTTGAGTCAGAAAATAAACAACATTAAGATTTAAGACCTTAGTTTATTAAACGACGCGATCGCCATATATTCCACCCATTGTCAGTTATTAGGGAGCAGGGAGCAGGGAGCAGAGAGTAGGGAAAAGGCTGTCGTGTCTTGGGATGCGGGGAAAGAAGTTGGAAGTTGGAATTAACTGTGAATTGTGTATCCTCCTTGTCTCCCTTGTCCCCCTTGTCCCCCTTGTCTCCCTTCGCCCCCTAATCCCCACTCCCTTCGGTCGTGGGGTCCCCGAGTTCCCCCTTGTCTCCCTTGTCTCCCTTGTCTCCCTTGTCCCCTTGTCTCCCTCACTCCTAGCCCATCATCCAGTACTCATCGCTGCGATCGCGGCTTGTTGGCTGGCTTGTTGGTAAATGTCAGTTAAGTATTTTTGTACTATTCCAGATGCAGTGGCATCACCTCGATCTGCTTCATCAGTCTCTAATTCTGCCACGGGAATTTCTCCTAAGACATCTAAAATCGTTTCGCCGCTGAGTGATGGTGCTATGACCACTAACGATGGGTCGAGTGATTCATTGTATTGCCAAAATGAGGGAGTCGGTAGGGGCGGGTTTCCAAACCCACCCGTACGGGAGTCGGGAGTCGGGAAATTTTGACTTTTAACTTTTAACTTTTGACTTTTGACTTTTGACTTTTCTTCTTTACTCCTAAATTCCCTTAAGGAAGTGAGAACCTCATCCTTAGTGCGTCCCCGTAGTTGGAACAAGACAAAGGGATCTTCGCTGAAGCGATCGCCTAGTTGATAGTAGACTGCGGCGACGTGTTTGCAAGGGTTGGCTTTATCGGGACAAGAACAGTGACTTTTAACTTCTGATAGGGTAAAAGGAAACAAAGATAAACCATTAGCAGTAAAAATCTCTTCTATATTTTGCGGCATTTCTCCTGCTAGTAATTTGGCTGCATAAACTGCTTTTTGAGACATGGTTTCTACAACATATCCCCACTGTTCGTCATCAAATTTTTCTAAAGATAGTGAAACTTTGTATGGTTCTGGATCTGTCCCTTGCACCCGTGCTAATACTTGAGAACCTTCAAATTTGATATTTAAAATGTTTCCCTGTCGTGCATAATTTCTGCCGCGTTCCAATCGCTTTTTGAATCGATAGGAATCTAATAGATCTAGCCAGCGTTGCGACCACCACTCTCGACTAGCTTGAAAGCTTTGGTTTGTAGTCATTGTATCTTCCTACAGTTATTGTTAATCCTCATTCTCTTCAATTACAGCATTACGTTCTAGTACGAGTAATTGTCGCAATTGATCTGTATCTAAGTCAGTCAACCAATTTTCACCTGCGCCTACCACTTGCTCTGCTAAGGCTTTTTTGCTTTCAATCATGTCGTTAATTTTCTCTTCCAACGTTCCCGTGCAAACAAATTTGTGGACTTGAACATTACGAGTTTGCCCGATCCGAAATACCCGATCTGTGGCTTGGTTTTCTACGGCTGGATTCCACCAGCGATCGAAGTGAAATACGTGGTTTGCCCGCGTTAAATTTAATCCCGTTCCCCCAGCTTTGAGAGACAAAATCATCACGGGTGGACCCTGCGGATCGTGCTGAAAACGATCGATCATTTCCTCTCTTTGTTTCTTGGAAGTACTACCATAGAGGAAAAAGATTTCTCGACCTAACTTTTGTTCTAAATGAGGTTTTAATAATTTGCCCCATTCCGCAAATTGAGTGAAAATTAAAGCGCGATCGCCTTCTGAAATCGCTTCTTCTAACATCTCTTGTAGCCGAATCAATTTACCCGATCGCTGTGGTTCTTTCAGCGTTGTTTCTTTCAAAAACTGCCCGGGATGATTGCATAGTTGTTTCAATTTTACTAACAAAGCTAAAATCATCCCTCGGCGTTGAATTCCATCAGCAGCATCAATTTCAGCCAAGGATGTTTCAACTAATTGTTCGTACAGTTTCGCCTGTTCGGGAGATAAACCACAAAATTCAGTCATCTCCTGTTTTTCAGGCAAGTCTTGAATAATACTGCGATCGCTCTTTAATCGTCGCAAAATAAAAGGTTGAACTAGCGATCGCAATGTTTTTAAAGAAGCTGCATCGCCATATTTCTCAATCGGAATCGCAAATCGTCTTTGAAAGAATTGCTTTTGTCCTAAATATCCAGGGTTGATAAAATCTAGAATCGACCACAATTCTTGCAATCTGTTTTCTACTGGCGTACCCGTCAAAGCAAAGCGAAATTGGGCTTCTAACTGACGCACTGCCTGAGATTGCTTGGCTTCAGAATTTTTGATATTCTGGGCTTCATCTAAAACAATTCCTTGCCAAGAAACACTTTGGTGAGTTTTTAAATCGCGGTGCATTAAAGCATAACTGGTAATTACCAAATCTTTTCCTGTAACAGTTTGCTCGAATGTCTTACCTTTTGGTCTTTTATCCCCGTGATACATCAATACTTTTAACTGCGGGGCAAATTTTCTCACCTCCCGTTCCCAGTTTCCCAATACAGAAGTAGGACAAACTAACAAAGTTGGTTTTTCTAATGCTTTTTGTTGCTTGAGATTGAGTAGAAAAGCGATGAACTGGATCGTTTTTCCCAGTCCCATATCGTCCGCCAGACACGCACCTAAGCCCCAGCGTTCGAGGAAACTCAACCACCCCGCACCCCGTGCTTGATAGGGACGCAATTCGCCGCGAAAGCCCTCTGGTGTGGCTAAAGGTGCGATCGCTTGGTTATCTGTTAGTGCTGTCATTAATTCTTGCAGCGCCCCTGATGCTTCAAAACTAACGACAGGAAGCTTTTCAATCGTCTGGGTGTCGCCCGTACTCAATCGCAAAGCATCTTCTAGACTTAAATTCAAGTTATCTTTACGCGCCGTAAAGAAAGCTTGGGCTGTTTTGATATCTTGGGGACGCAACTCTACCCACTCGCCGTTAATTTCGACTAGGGGACTGTTTAACTTCACCAAGCGATCGAATTCTGCTTTCGATAAAGTTTGTCCGCCGATCGCCAATTCCCATTTAAAATTCAGTAGGCTTTGCAATCCCAGGCGATCGCTTTTCTTCGGAGTCGTAGCACTAATTTTCAATCCTAAGCGATTTGCCCAACCCTCACGCTCTAAACTGGAGGGCAAAATCACACCCAAACCGCTATCCTCAAATCGCCATACGACTGATTTAATAAACTCGTATGCTTGTAGGGGATTGAGACTACAAGATTGAGGAAATGGTTGTTCTAAACTTGGTGCAATTAGAGAATAAAGCCTTGAAGCTAATCCCAAACCCCTTAGTAAGGTTTCCTGCGGTTGCGAGATCGTGCGCTGGTCGCTTCGCGTTTGCGAAGCATGGTCGAAGAGCATACCGCCTTCGGCATCGCAATATTCTAAGTTAGCAACTGGATGTTGCCAAATTGTAGCTGCATCAACAATAAATTCGGGCGTGTCTACTGCTTGTAGATAGTAACTTAGAGACCAATTATTCTTACCTTCAGTTGGAGGAGATAACTGAAAACAAGTCCGAAATAAACTTCGCCCTTCTAATTGATATTGAATTGGTGCAGTCCAAGCTTTGACAATTGCTTCTAAGCGTTCTAATTGGGCTGGATCTGCTATTATTTTTGCGTCAACAGCAGCCAAACTTTGTAACCATTCTTTCAGAGGTGAAGGTACAGTAGGGAAAGAATTATTTTGTGCATTTTGCTGCGCGATCGCTCTAACCTGTACATCAATTGTATCGTTGAGAAATTCTAAGATTAATTCTTGTGGCGGCGATGGGAATTTGATTTGTAGGGGCGCACGGCTGTGCGCCCCTATAATTGTTGTATTCTGATAAAAACAACAAACCGCAGGCATTGCTTGCGCAAATTTTGCTAATCGCGAGGAATCGATCGCACTGTCGAGAAGCGATCGCCAACGAGCAATAACGCAGTTGTTAATATCATTGCTTTGTTGACTCAAAGTAGGAACAAATTTGCCTCGACTGAGTAAATCTAAACTCCATCGCGCTACTTGCGACCAAAAACGTAAATCGCCTCCCATCCATGAATTTTCTGGGCGATCGACGGCTAAAGGTAGTGATGTTAAAAATGCGATCGCCTCTTGCGGTTCTAGGTAAAAACCTTCAACTTGCCACGGATAGAAAAATTGAGATTTTGTAGTTTCTCGTTCGTCGTTTTCTTCCGTTATAGGAGCAGAATACAATGGACGGATCGAGATTTTTTTTTGTTTCTGAGTTTCTATGCTTGGTAAGGCAAGAGTTTGGTTTAAAATTGGGAGGTCGATCGGTGACGGTTCGCTATTTTTCTGCGATCGCCCCTGCTTTTGTTCGGATAGAGATAAAGATTTAGGAATGGAAATATCTGAGGCACGCCACCATTCTAATAGTTCATGAGCCGTCATTGTTAGCGGGTGAGTGGGAACGTCTGTAGCTGAGTCGATCTCGATATCTCCCACTAAAGAGCGCCAGACTTCACCCCAAATAAATAAATAGCTTTGCTGGTCTTTTTGAATCCAATTACAGTGTAAAATTGCCATATGTTCGACGAGTCAATATGCACCAAGCTGATGAGTTGTATTTTAGGCTGAATAGCTGAATAACTTATTCTAGAAGAAATATAATTATTTTTGTCGTGACGCGATCGCAGAATACCGATGGGGCATTATCATAGCTTAGCGGAGTTATCGGACTCATGCACTTATCTACTCTACCAAAGGGCAAACCTCAACAGTCCGCCTTCGCGGACTTTGCCTGTGTAGCCTCGAATTCCATTCGCCTCGTGCTGATCTCCGTACAACTTGCGATCGCACTTGATAGAAAGCGAGGCAAAGTAAAGACGTGCTAATCTTTAGCCATAAATAGGCAACTTAGAGCTTGAAATTTCAACGATTATGAACGAGCTAAAAATAGAACTGCCTCCAAATATTTCTACGGATGAGGCTCGACTGCTACTTACACTCAAGTTATTTGAAACTGGTAAAATTTCTCTTGGACAAGCTGCCAAACTAGCAGGTTATTCCAAGCGTACCTTCATTGAATTGCTTGGCAAAATGGGAGTACCAGTAATTAACTATACATCTGAAGAATTGGAGCGGGAGATTAACCTTTGAGCGATCCTATTAAACTGGAGACCTTAGAGGCTGTTACAAATAGCACCTGCCTAGTTGGATTAGAGAGGATTGAACGCTTAGATATCTTGCCACAAGTGTTTTCCACCATCACTATACCAACTGCTGTTGCTGCTGAAGTGGGGATTGAGACAGATTGGCTAATAGTTAGAACGGTGCAAAATCTTGCTGTGGTTGCTACCTTAAACACCTAAGTAGACTCAGGAGAAGCTGAAGCAATCGCTTTAGCAATGGAGCTTGGGGATGTTTTTGTCATTTTGGATGATAGAAAAGCACGTCTGTTGGCTCTCCAACTAAGTCTAAAAGTCCATCGGCGCTATTGTAAAATCGCTTTTCTAAAGTTATAGTTCAGACGAATTATGGTTGCTCGTCCTTTTGGTACTGCTGCAAAAGAGACTGAATCAATTTTGGTGAAACTCGAAATGTGGTTTGTTGCAACCGCTCAATAGCAGTAGAAAAATCAATTCTTCTTTTCTCTGCCGCAGAACCAAGAATACCCAGCAAGCCAACAATCTCTAGCTCGAACTGGGTTGCTATGCGTCTTGCTGCCAAATCATCTAATAAATTAAACAACTGCGGTAAAACTTCAATTTCTTCAATCAGTAGTAAATAGCACAGAGGCGAGGTATCCGAAACAACAATCATTACCGTTTTAGCTGCCCCTCTTGCTCTAGCCTCCGCATGGTTTGTATATCTTGTTCAAAGTCAGCTTCATCGTAATGTAGGTATACGCCCTTTTCTTTGAGAAACGCATCGACTTCTAAACGAGTAGACATCCCCAGCAATTCTCGCACTTTTCCAGCACTAATAGAGCCTTCTTGATAAGCCGCGATCGCCAGCATTTCTAGTAATTTCCGTTCTAAATTGCCCCATTTTGCTTCTAAAGAATGGGCGACATCATCCGGTAAAGCAATGTGAATTTGCATAAGTTTCTAGTGTAACGATCGTCTCAATATTGTATTGCGTTAGCTAGGAAACTGTATTGCTCTCATACATTTCACAAGCGATCGCACCCCAACTTTACCAACAGGCGGATCGCCAGCTACAACTTACTCACCAAACGACTATTTGGAGGTTTTCAACCTGTTGAAAATGGGCATCGCGTGTAACCAGTGTCAAACTATGCTGAAGCGCAAGTGCTGCAATCCAGATATCATTTTCAGGTAACGGTCTGCCTTTAAGACGCAATTTATTCTTAACTTCTCCGTAGTAACGAGCGGTTTGTGTATTACATCCAAGTACAGTAGTATTGGCTACCAACTCATCAATACGTGCTAAATTTTCGTTTGAGCGGCTCGATCGTCTTGCACCATAATACAGCTCACCAATGGCAATACTCGAAATAAAGACTTCATTTGCTCGTGCAAGATTGCTTTTGACTACTGCTTCATCTGCAAAAAGCGCAATAATGATATTAGTATCCAGCAGGTATTTACCACTCACTGGTGTCAACCTGCTCGCACCCTTGTTCAATTGCTTCGCGCATCAACTGAATATCGTCTGTTGGTATTGTATCTGCAAAACGCAGTAATTGTTGACCTGGAACACCTTGAATTTTTGAGCCTACCAAAGCACGCGCATATTCAAGTACTTGCTGCTGTAAATTCTCAGGCATATCTTTCAGTTGCTCGACCACGCAATCGAGGATAGATGTATGCATCTTGCTCTCCTATCTAACACCCTAAGCATATTCTAATGAGTTAGGTTTAAAGCGATCGCATTTCTACTTTTACCAAAGGGAGATCGCATTTGAAACCCGCGCTTGTCGGGTTTTGCCTGTTTAGAATTCAATTCGCCCACTTTCTCTTCTCAATCAAACCCCCTCAAAATAGTCTCTATTGGTAAAAAGAGCGATCGCTCGTTATCTTGAAAGGGAATAAACTCATGCTTCAGATAAAATGCCTTTGCTGTCAAATCTATGGCATCAACTCTCACTGCATATATGCCTATTTCCTGAGAGGCTCGCACGGCACGGAATAAGGCATTTACTAAAAGTTCTCTACCCAAACCTTGTCCTTGCACCGCTCTATCTACAGCTAACTTACCTATCAACACAGCGGGAATCGGATCGGCAGGTATTTGCCGCTTGAACTCATTTGGCACAGATTCATATTCTATGATACTGGAGCCGATCGTGTAGTAGCCATCTACTTTCAGTTCTCCAGACGTAGGAATTGCCACAAAAGTTTTAGCTATTCCCTTCAAATGATTTTGTCGGGCATATTTTTTCAAATATTCGTTTAACACGGGATAACCGCAATCAAAGGAATCTCTTTGATACCTCTTATCTATTGGCAGAAATTCCCATCGCCTCTCGCTATCACTCTCCATATTTTGCTCTATATTGAGCGATCGCAGATTTCAGCTTTCCTTTGAGTTCGGGTGGATTTTCCATCGCTGATATAAACAAATTTCTATCACGATTGGATAAGATTAGCCTTTCATGAGAATCTAGATCTTGTTTAGCAGCTGGCAGAACGTGAAATAAAGTATATGCACTTACAGAAATACCTTTAAGGGCAGCTGCTCGCTCCAATAACTCCTTTTGTTCTTGAGTCAACCTTAAATCCACTCTTTTATCTTTTGTTCTAGCTTTGTCTGACATAGCGATTACTCAGCTCAGCTTCGAGCAAAATTGTAATTTATCTACGGACATTGTACACACAGATCTTATAAGCGATCGCGCATCTTCCTTCCTCAACAGGCGATCGCGCATCTTCCTTCCTCAACAGGCGATCGCATTTCTACTTTTACCAACAGGCGATCGCTCTCCATAAGGCATTGATGTACGGGCGGGTTCACCCGAAATCTCTACTTCTCAAAAAATATCTCGTCAAACCCGCCCTGAAGGATCTCGCCCCCAACGATTGGTAAGGTTGGAGGGATCGAGAACTACGTAAAATTCACGCAATCTACAACCAACTTATATTAAAACAATATGAAGTTTTCACCTTCTTCGCTCAAACTATGTGTAGCTACTGAATTTTGAAACTAGGTGACATGATCCGATCTAGGGGTGGGTAAGTTACTTGTAACAAGGCAATGAGCCACACACTTCACCCCTAAAGGAAACGGAATCATGAAATCTGAACTAAAAGTAAAATACCTCCAATTCTTACTCGGCAAAAAGAAAGACAGTAACGAAGGCTTCACCTTAATTGAATTGTTGGTTGTTGTTATCATTATCGGCGTTCTAGCAGCAATCGCTCTACCCAACTTCCTGAACCAAACTGCTAAAGCGAAGCAAGCCGAAGCTAAAACCACAATGAGCCAAGTCAACAACGCTCAAGCTTTGCATAGAAACACTAACAACGACTTTGCTGGAGACATGAGTACTCTAGCTTTGGGATTACCAGTTGCTACTGCCAACTATACCTACACTATATCGGGAGGCGGCGACACGGCTGGTATTGAGGCACAAGCAGCTAACAGCGCTATGAAGGGATACCATGGTGGCAATGCATTTTTCAAAGATGGCAACAGCAATAGCGTGATCGCTACTGTTGGATGTGAGGCAGATCAAGCTGGAAATAGCGCTCCTGGCTATCCAAGCCTTAGCTCAGCAGCAACTACTTTGGCAGGTGCTGCTGCCTGTGGTAGTAACTTTTCACCAGTCAAGTAAGCTATTCTCAGCTAATTGTTAATTGTATCGTGCATTGTAAGGGTAACTCTTCATTGAGTTACCCTTGTCTTTAAGGAACAGTTTATTGCTCTATAACTATTGATTCAAGCAAGCACTCATCTTTCTTAAACTATTATGAAACCTCGGCTAATATTGACATATCAGTATATAAGATCTTGCAGTCAAAATCATAACAAAGGATTCACTCTCATTGAATTAATGGTCGTTATCATTATCCTTGGAATTCTATCAGCAGTTGGAATGAAGACCATTTTAAATGAAATTCCCAAAGCCAAACAAGCTGAAGCAAAATCGAGTATTGCCCATATCAACGCCGCTCAATCTACTCATTGGTTAACTCAAGGTACTTTTGCCAATGCTATGAGCGAACTATCTATTGGTTTACCTAGTTCTACAGCTAACTACACCTACAATATTTCCGGTAATACGTCACTTGGTACGGTGAATGCAACCGCATCCGATACAATGCTCAAAGGTTATGTTGGTATAGTTGAAAGATATGCCGATGGGAACCAAAAACAAATCATTTCTGGCATTATCTGTGAATCTGCCGCAGCCGGAAATATTACCACATTACCTACATCTGGTCGTCCTGGTACTAATGCTTGTGGCACTAACGTAGAACTCGGACGATAATTATCTATTTTTTCAAACTTATTTCACATATTGGCAACTTCATATCTAGCGAGATTAAAATAGCAATTGAATCTTACAAGTAAAGCTTCTAGCGATTGCTCAACAAAATATGGTTGTTGCACTAAACTTACAGGTACAAACTAGCAATTTACTAACACAAGGTAAATACAGCCAACTTGCTAGTCTATACGAACGGGCAATTGAAACAGAACCCGAAGTTATTAGTCATTATTGGCATTTAGGTTTAGCTTATCTATTACAAGAACAAGAAGAAGTTGCTCAAACAACTTGGCTGCTAGCGATGTCTGAAGCTAGTAACGAGGAAGCCGAACAATGGACTAAAGAACTCATCCAGATTCTCGACACTGAAGCTCAACGTCAACTAGAGTTAGAAAATTTACAACTGAGTTGGCTAATTCGGCAGCATATTCGCGAAATTACTCCGACGAATATTGATAATATTCTCCAGATAATTCAACTAGGCTTAGATTTAGATAGTATTACCTCTCAAGACATAGCAGGCTGGCAGGTAAATACATTAATTCAACAAGCTTCACCAACAGAAATAGATTTAAACATTTTACTCGAAACACTAATAAAATTTGTTGCTTATCCCATTCCAGCAAGTTTATCATTTGCTGAATCGTGTCTTCCTCATTACACAGATAGACCAGCAGCTTTCATTGATACTGTGATGCCAATCGCAGTCAAAATAGCTCATCAATTAGACCGACCAGATTTTGCTACCGATTTAGCTCAGTTATGTTTGCGATTAAACTCAGAACATCCAGAAGCGCTGAGACATTTATCGTGTTTTCATTCCAAAACTGGATGTCATCAAGAAGCAATAAAGACAGCAAAACATTTCTTTCAGAACTGCCAGAGCCCATATTGGCAGATTCAAGGTAGTTATATATTACTTCGCGCCATACTAAGTGCAGGTTCTTGGCTAGATTTAGAAAATATTGTCCAACGCCACAAAGCTTTAATTCCAAAGCTACTACAAGACTCTGATGATTCCTTAAATATTGATAGTCATATCTTAACTGCTAACTTTTTCTTACCCTATATTGAAGATAGACCGCAAGAAAACCGTCCTTTGCAGAATCAAATTGCTCAGATTTTTCAAACCAATTTTCAAGCAAAGAGTTCTCCTGTTGTTCAAACAGGGTGGACTAATTCTATTACAACCACTAAAAAACTCAAAATTGGCTACGTTGCCCATACTCTTAAAGGGCATTCAGTTGGTTGGTTGAGTCGTTGGTTGTTTCAATACTACGATCGAGAAGCATTTCAAACCAATCTTTATTTAATCTATCAGCAAGCTGAAGGTTATCAATGGTTTGAAAAGCAAGTAGATTGCGTTCATACATTTGGAGTTGAACCACAAAAGACTGCTACTCAAATCAAAGCAGATGAAATTGATATTCTAGTCGATCTAGATAGCCTGACTTTAGATACAACTTGTCAAGTCATGGCACTTAAACCCGCACCTGTACAAGTAACATGGTTAGGATGGGATGCGTCTGGACTTCCAGCCGTAGATTACTACATTGCCGACCCATACGTACTACCAGAAAATGCCCAAAATTATTATAGTGAAAAAATCTGGCGTTTACCTCAAACTTATATAGCAGTAGATGGCTTTGAAGTTGGCGTACCGACGTTACGCCGTGAACACTTAGAAATTCCCTCGGATGCTGTAGTTTACTTAAGTTCTCAAACAGGCTATAAGCGCCATCCAGACACAGTACGCCTGCAAATGAAGATTCTCAGCCAAGTTCCCAATAGCTATTTCTTAGTTAAGGGTAGAGCGGATGAAAATATGATTCGGGAATTCTTCAATAAAATTGCAGAAGATGAAGGAGTTAACCCAGATCGGTTAAGATTTTTATCTAGAGATCCTAGCGAATTTGCCCATCGAGCCAATTTGGAAATTGCAGATATTGTTTTAGACACCTATCCCTACAATGGAGCAACCACAACTCTAGAAACATTGTGGATGGGTATACCTCTAGTCACAAAAGTAGGTCAACAGTTTGCTGCCCGCAATAGTTACACCTTCATGATGAATGTTGGGGTAACAGAAGGTATTGCCTGGACAGATGAAGAATATGTCGAGTGGGGAGTGAGATTAGGTAAAGATGCTTCACTGCGGCAACAAATTTCTTGGAAACTACGGCAATCGAGACAAACATCACCTCTATGGAATGCTAAGCAATTTACCCTTGAGATGGAAAAGGCTTATAAGCAAATGTGGCAAAGGTATGTTGAGGTTAATTTTGTCTAATCTTATCCATCAGCATTAACAACTACCAAATTATTTGAACTTCTTCTAAAGACTGAATTTTCCGATCGCGGGTGACTAGGGGTAAGTTTAGATGTAGTGCTGTTGCCGCGATAATTCGATCAGGCATATCTGGTACAGAATCACGAGGTATTTGATGGATAGTTTCGGCAATGGCACGGCTAAGCGGTATGCTAACAGCTACTGCATCTCTAGCATCACAAACATTAAGCAAGCGTTGAAGGACAAGCTTTGGTAATCTATTCCGTTCTACTAGGTAACATATTTCAACAATTGAGATAGCAGATATACAAATAGACTGCTCTGTATTTGTGGCTCGATCGAGAGCTAATAAAGCATTTGATGATAATCGCTCCGGTTCCACTAAATACCAGATTATCGCGTGCGTATCTGCGACTACAGAGGTCATTAAAAATCCTCTTTAGGAAAGCTTTTCCACATTTCCTGCCGTGCTTGGGCAATGTCTTCTTCTGTAATATGAATTCCTAAATCTGCACAGAGTCCTTTAACACTATGACGAGTAACTTTTAATCGGCTTTTAGTCTTGAGAAATTCTACAAAGTCTAGAACTTCCTGCTGCTTTTCTAAAGGTAGGACTCGTAGATTCTCAACGATAGCTTGTTCGATGCTCACAATTGTTTCATCATATTTATAGCCTGTACTACTCTATAATACAGCCAATTTGATATGGGTAGAGTTGCCATGTACATGCAGAGCGTCTTCCCGTAAGGGTAGTTTTTCTACTGGTAATTTTGCGATCGCCCCTCAATCTTCATGGTTTCAGATAATGCTTAACTCAAATCTTACCGACAGACCCACAGCTCGCCAGGAAATCAATTTCCTGGCTAATAGCTCAAGTCAGCTGAAGCTAACTATGTAGAGATTTTAACCCGTTTCAACGGGCTTGAGCTTTGAGCTTGAACTAAAGTTTAAGGCTAGCGCTTAATCTACTGTTCTGCCTTGATTCCAGGGAAGTGGAGCATCTTCTTCATAACTATCTCGCTCCAAAGAGGCAATGGTAGTTCTTTGTAGATGATGTGCTTTTTGATTGCTCACGTAGTCTACAGCCTGAGTCAGTTGTTTACCTCCAAGTGAAAAGACTCCATACCCGCGTTGCCAAGCAAAGGTGTGCGAAGAATTAGGCAAGCTATGATTCAAATGATGAGCGCTACTGCCCTTGAGATTTTTAACAAAATTCGCAATAGAAAGGCTGGGTGGAATGGAAGCTACCAGATGGATATGATTTTCTATGCCACCGATCGCATGGATAATAGAACCGAGGGAATCAGCTTTGCCGATCAGATAACTATAAAGTTTAGGCTCTATGTCAGGAGCGATAAAAGATTGGCGCTCTTTGGTTGCCCAAACTAAATGATAGTAAAGTCGCCAGAGAGCCATAAAAATTTTTGTAGATGGAAATATGTAGTCGGCTTCAGCCGACTTTTGCGATTAGTCTCGGAATGAATTCCGAGATGGGTAAACTGATAAAGTTGTTTAATTCGTAGTACCAAGATCTTGCAACTGTTGCCAAGTCCGCCTGGGATTTAAATCCCAGTCTCAAAGCCTAAGTCGGATAAATCCGACTGTAATTAGTCTATAGTCTACTTCAGTAGACTTTTGCTATTAGCCCAGAAATTAATTTCTGGGCGGCTCTGCATACTAGTTGAGATTACTTGCAAGATTTAAGTAACAGGGAAGAGTTTCTGCTTTCGCTGCTGCGATCGCCTCTTGATTTTCATTATCCAAAACAATTCGCGCTTGAATACGAGGTAATAAAGCTTGCCATTGCACTTCACTCAATTGTCCTATCAAAGAAATTTCCGCGCCTTCTGAAATATCTAAATCTTCCTGCATCAGCAGATTCATACTAACACCAGATAAAATTAAACCAACTTCCTCTTCATCTAAATTGCCTTTATCGACCAGTAGTGTAATTTTATTACTATCAGGATGAGTTGCGAGCGCTCTAATTACTTGCTCTAATTCCTCACTAATTATCTCTTCTGATTGCGACCAGTCTGGGAAGATAATATAGTTAATTTCTTTCAAATTAAGTGGCAAAAGAGTAGCGTTAATCAAAGCAGAACTTATCGTTTCTGCCATTTTTGACCAGGAGAACTTTTGCACTTGTTGTAGTCCAGCAAAGCTCAAGGAATTGCGTACTATAGGTTTTTGAACCTCACAAAGTGCATTTGCTAATCCATCTACATCTTCATCATTTACGTATAAAGCTGCTTGTCCCGCAACTTCTGGAATGGCTCCATTAGCACAAGTAATAACAGGACACCCACAAGCGATTGCTTCTAGCACGGGTAAGCCAAATCCTTCATATTTTGAGGGATAAATTAATGCAACAGCGGCAGAATAAGCAACGCTCAATTCCTCATCGCTGAGTTGCAGCATATGCACGGTACTACCTGACGTATAAGTTCTAAAATCCACATCAGACACATAGCCACTTCCCGTACAAACAATATCGAATCCTTGTTTACTATGAAGTTGAGCAAAAGCTTGGAAGAACACAATACTATTCTTATAACCAGCACCAGCGCCAACTATGAGAAAGTATGGCTTAGAAATGCCGTATTTCATCTTAAATCGAGCGATCGCATCAGAGTTAGCTGGTGAGAATATTTGACGATCTACTCCATTTTGTGCAACTGTTACAGATTCTAGAGAAATATCGGGAAAGAATTTAACAAGATCGCGTGCTGTCTGTTCCGAAACCGTAATATAAGCAGTTGCGTGTTGAATTCCATAGTGTTTTTCTTGCCACATGGGATGATTTAGATTTGCTCCCATGAGTTCTGGAATCATGTCATGTGCTAGGAATACGGACGGAGTTAATAAAGGTGTAGTGTAGTAACTAGAAATAAATAAATCGGCATTTTCTTCATCACAAACTTGCTGAAGCATGGCGCGATCGGCATCTGTATTACCATAATCATAAGCTGGCATTGGATGATATTTAATTCCTGCCATAGCTGGCGCAGTTCTAGCACGATCTAGGACAATAATATGCCGAGCAAAACCGCTTTTTACCCATTCTTCTAATAGCGATCGCCAAACTCGTGCAATACCAGTTTTATAAAGTTGGAAGAATACACCATCGACGATGATAGTTGGTGCTAACTTTTTCGTCTCAGTTTGTTTTCCGTTTAGCTTCTCTGCGGACAATTCTTCTAGTTGTAAAAAGCGCCAATCTCCATTATTATTTCTTTGTGCGATCGGTACTACACCGGATGAACTAGCTCTATCTACTTGTGTTGTATCTCTAACCCAAGGAAAAAACTGACGTAATAATAGCGGAAATTGAATTTGTGTTTGCAATTGCTCCCATTGAGAAACTGCATTTTTATACCCGTAATATTGTTCTTTGAATTTCAATTGTTCTGGTGTTACATAAGCAAAATGCTGAAAAATTAAGCCTAGATTTTCTGTCTCATTATGCGTAAAAGGATCAACCGACGCTATATCCCTCCACTGACCATTCGGCAAAGGCTCAGCTAGTCTAGGAGGTTCATGCGCTACCCAAACTGCACTAGGTTTGTATCTCCAAGTGCGTAGCCACTCCTGTTGAGGATTTTGACTATAACAGTTACGAGTACTTACAATCGAGTCTGCACCTACAAAATACCAGCACCAATAATAAGCAGCTGTTTTCTCAGGATTCTTAACGAAAATTTGCCGTGAAGTACAGATCTGCTCTACAGTCCATAATTCATCAACATCTATTTGCCAAAGTAAACATTCTTCGTGAATATTTGACAATGGTGCATTTACCATTTCACGTTTTCCATCCCAAAAAATACCTTCTGGCTTGCGATAAACTGTAATATTTTCTGGGTACTGACGTGCTAGCTCGTCTATGTATTCTGTTGTACCATCATGACTACGACCGTTGTGGTGAAATTCATCAACAATTCGCCCACCTAATGGAATACTCCAGGCTGTATCGTGTTTTAGTTCTGCTACTCCTTCAACAATATGCCAGTGCCATTTGAAAGGTAGTTGTTTAAATACTTCAATATGATAGTCGATAAATGGTTTACCATTTAGTACAATAGTAAAGAAATTTACTGATAGCGAAGGAAAAGCTATATAGTTTTCATAAAAAGAAGTTGAGTCGTTAGCTTCTTCTCCAATCTCACCATTTGCTAATATGCGGTGACATTCATAGCCATTTTCAATTAAAATGTCAAAGGAGCCTTTAGCTGTACGATTTAAACCCTCTAACATCTTCTGCGATATCTCAAATTGTAAGAAGCGAATAGCTTTTGCTTTTAGTAAATTGATAGCTCCTTGAAGGACATCGCTTTCAGCCCCTTCTACATCAAGTTTGAGATAGTCAATTTTTGTAATGTCATGTTCTTGACAAAAAGAATCCATTGAAATTGCTTTAACTATTTCAGTTTTAATAATAGGAACATAATTAGCATATATTTGATAGGGATCTGCCATCTGAGGCTTGCCAATACTATTCCAAACTGAATAGTCATCTGGAAATTCATTAAATTCTATTTCTGTATTTTCTGAATAAGCTGCTATTTGAAATACAGATATATTTTGAATATTAGACCCAAGTATTCGTTCTTGAAATTTGTGAAAAGTGGTAGTTGCTGGCTCAAACGAAAATACTTGTCCTGAATTTCCAACAAGTTTACTCAGTAAAATTGAATAATCGCCTGTGTTTGCGCCAACATCAAAAACCAACATTCCAGAATTGACAAGCTTGCGTACAAGTAACTGCTCGTTCTTTTCATTATCGAATGAAAATTTTTCAATAGTATCTATCCTTTTAAAAATAGAGTAACCATTACGTAGTTTTAGATTTGCTACAATCAATGTATAATTACTGTCTGCAAGTAATTTTTGATGATTTTTAAAATTTTTGAATGCATTAATATCATCTAAGCAAATAATTTTTGCTCCATAAACTTCATTTAGCTCAGCGCTACCAGTGAACTCAGAACCATCAATTAAAACAAGGTCAAAATAATCAATCTTATTTTCTTTTTTAATCTGCTTGATGCCACTGTCAACTAAATTTGTTTGTTGAATATACTCAAGATCTTGCTTTAGCCATCCTAAAACAACCTCTAACGGATATAAATTTAAATTAGTTGGGGTAGATTCATAAAATTCTTTAACTTCAGCTTCGCTAGGAAAATCTCGTATAGAAACGGAAGATAAGTTATAGTATTTTACAAAAGTTTTACTAGCATAAGTCTTCTTTAATTCTGTAAATCTAGCTTGTGAAACCTCCATGCAAAAAAGTATAGGATTGTTTAAGTTTTCTTGTAAACCCTCTACAAAAGCCTGAGTACTTCCTTGACCTGAAGACGAGCCAATTTCTAAAACTGTTTTAATATCTTCTTCTCTAGCAAGTCTTTGAAGAGTTACATAAAAATCATCATTTTTAATTTCGGGAGAAATCAAACAGTTGAGAGTAGAATCAGAAGAGGAATTATTCATAACTGGCGTGGTTTATTTTAGCGATCGCTCTTGTCAATTTGTAAGCGAGTATTTTACTTAAACTATTTATTTGAACTTTAAAGCAGAAAATTCAATGAAGTTGAGCCTTTAATATAGATAATTATTCTTCGTTTACTAAGTAAATTATAAAGAGTTAACTTTATGCTACCCAGCTTGTTCTGAGTACTGATCGCACCCGTCAAATTTATTTACATAACTTTTAGAACTAGCTACAACATCTACCGTGTCACAGTAATATTTATAATAAATTAGCTACATAGAACTAAAACTTGAAAGGCTATGCTACAACAGATATAAACAGATTGACTGTATTGCTTAAAGTTTAAAAATGTTAATATCTCGTCAGAAACTCAATCGGTTTCCAGGCACTCTAATTGTTATTATACTAAGCGCGACCGCAATTGGTGCTTTACAGTTACCTCAGTTAAATAAACTAACTAGTAAAGTACAATCTACCTCAGTAGCACAACTCAATCAAGAACTAGAAGTAGAAAAACAACGCCTCCAAGTCTTACGTAAGCTACCTAGCTTTGGGTTTGATAACGTAGTGTCTAATTGGACATTTATCAACTTTCTAATCTACTTCGGCGATGACACAGTTCGCAACAAAACTGGTTACAGCCTCAGTCCCGAATTTTTTGAAGTCATCATCAATCGCGATCCTTATTTCCTCCATGCTTACCCTTTCCTTTCTGGTAGTACAACTATGTATGCTGGAATGCCAGAGAAAACAATCAACTTAATGGAAAAAGGGTTAAAACACATGACGGCTCAATTTCCACCTAAATCGTACTATGTTTGGCGTTACAAAGGAATGAATGAGTTATTATTTACAGATAACGCTTCATCTGCCAAAAAATCATTTGAAATAGCAGCAAATTGGGCAAGTCACTATTCAGACGAAGAAAGCAAAAGCGTTATTGCTATTTCGCGGCAAACAGCTAAATTTTTAGAAAAAAATCCATTGAGTAAATCAGCTAAAGTTAGTGCATGGGTTATGGTTTTTAACAACGCGATCGACGATCGCACGCGCAAATTAGCAATTAGTAAAATCCAGGCTTTAGGAGGACTAGTAACAGTTACACCTCAAGGAGGATTATCAGTTCAACTTCCTCAAAAAGATTAGATATTCTTAATTACGATCACTTACCTTTACTAATTTCCTGCTTCACCTGAGCAAGTAAAGTTTTATACTCCTGTTTGCTAGGATTAAGTTTAACTAGCTTTTCCAAAGGTTGCATAGCAGCTTGATGGTCTTGCATTTGAAGCCTAACATTAACTAATCCTTCTAGAGCAATCTGATTATTTGGTTCGCTTTTCAACACAATTTCATATTCGCGCTCCTGAGCTGGAATTTTTGATTTTGGTAACGATACCGGAGATGGCTTAGCCGCAGCAGTTGGCTGAGGAATGACTGCAGCCTGATTCAAGCCACTACTAACAGCCTGCACAGCTCCAAAAATCATCGAGCCACCGAATGAGACAATTGATATAACAGCAGCAATCCGTTCGATTCGTCTTTTAGGCATATAAAAACCGTGGGTAAAGGATAGCTCTAAATTACCCACTTCTCATGTAAGAGCGATCGCCTTCATTACTATTAATTACAAAGTATTTGCACTTAAGTAGATTTAGCACCCTGACATAGCTATTTAACGCTACCTCTTGGGGTTACTCAAGCGCAATTTCACGGAGAGATTCAATCTATTTACCAATTCACAAAGTCATAATTCAGTAATTCTACGGGAAGAGACTTCAATACTTAATACTTGTTTAAGAAAAAGATGCATTCTACAGAGAAGGTGCGATCGCACTCTGCTACAACAGTGGCTTCTTATCAACTCGCATTTGCAGTTCAATGTAGCAAGTTGCTTAAAGAGTACTTAATGGCGATCGTGCCTAAAAATATGTAGTGACAAGAAATGGCAAGAATTGTCAAAATATAGAGAGAAGTTAATTAGGGGAATCTTGTGAAAAGCATCAATATCTCATTACCTGATGCTATGCGAGCCTATGTTGAAGAACAAGTAGCAAACGGTAGCTATAGTACAATTAGCGAGTATTTTCGCGAATTAGTGCGCCAAGATCGAGAGCGTAAAGCCCAAGAGCGTTTGGAAGCTTTATTATTGGAGGGTCTAGCCTCTGGTCAAGAAACTCCGATTACTGCTCAAGATTGGCAAGACATTCGCCAAACCGTGCGTGAGAGAATTACTAACTAGTGACTCAGGAATCGAAATTCTTCGAGTCATTCATAGTGCCAGAGATATTGAAGCAATTTTGGACGATGATATGAGAGAAAATAATTGAGGTGAGGTTTTATCAGTTTGCCCTTGTAGCTAAATATAGCAAGTTTCATAGAAAGAATTGCGATCGCATATAAAAAGAATACGCGATCGCAACCGAACAAAACTAGAATTCTGCGATCGCCAGTCAATGATACATTTGAATTAAAAGAATTGCCTGTAGATTTAACACAGCAATGAACAGCAGCCTGATGATAAATTCATTAAAACTCTCGGATGCAGAGTTCGATCGCATCGTTCGAGCTAATCCAGAGTGGAATTTTGAACAAACGGCAGCAGGAGATTTAATTGTTGTGCCACCCACAGGAGGAACATCTAGCCGCAAGAATCGCAGTATAACTGGACAATTAGATACATGGGTAGAAGCAAACTTGAATTTGGGAGAAGGATTTGATTCCAACGTCTTGTTCGTGCTGCCAAATGGTGCAAAACGTTCTCCTGATGCCTCTTGGGTAGAAAGACGGCGCTGGGATGCTTTGAGCCAACAGCAGCAAGATGGTTACGTTCCCCTATGTCCTGACTTTGTAGTCGAGTTACGCTCCCCCACTGATGCTCTGGAAGATCTGCAAATTAAAATGCAGGAATATATGGATAATGGTGCGTGTTTGGGTTGGTTAATTAATCCTCAAGATCGTCAAGTTGAAATCTATCGCCTGGGACAACCAGTAGAAGTTTTGCTAGCTCCTTTAACTTTATCTGGTGAAGATGTGCTGCCCGGTTTCGTGTTAAATTTACAGCGAATTTTTGTCTAAGTTGGGGGCGATCGCCTAATACTAATTAACCGTACTGCATCACAGAGCAGCAATTATTGTTATCATATTTTACATAGCTAAGAAAACCCAATCGCTTTTAGCGTCCAATTTCACTTCCCTGCATTCCAGTTACTCAACTGGCACAGTAGTAATTCCCGAACCAATAACAATTGTCAAGGTACTTGCCAAATCATTTGTGGTAGAGTACAAGAGTAGAGAATTGCTTCTGCGCCGAAGAAAAACTCCACGCATCGGTGTTAATCAAAATTCGGAAGCGTTTCAGGTTAGGTATTTAGCAAACTCAATCGAAAATCTAAGTAAAACTTATGGCTCAGCCTGTTATTCACCCAATGGTGAAGTTCCAGCACCAGATCCGTTCGCTCGTAGAATCCAAAATTGTTAGACCAACAGATAGTATCTGGAAGATTGCCCTCGTATTTGGTAATGAATGGTCTTATTGGAAGCAGGAATTAACGGATTTCGGCTTTTCCATGCAAGATCCCGTCAGCGAACTGCTATCGGTAGAAGCTTGGGACGAAGAATAGATCTGTCCGCATTAGATTTGCCCTCAGACGATTAGGTCTGAGGCGCATACAAACAAAGCCTACCTGCGTGGGCTACCTTACTATCCAGTCTGCGCCAACGGATTTTATTTGTGTAGACATGAATTCCAGAATTAACGCTCAATACTTTTTGATTAAGACAAGATCCCCCTAACCTCCCTTTTTAAGAGGGGAACTTAAAGCCCCCTTTTTAAGGGGGTTGGGGGATCTCCAGGATCTTTGCATCACTAACCGAGATATATTGAATTAACACTCGCTCAGTGCTATTGCCAGTTCTTTAGCCGTGGCATAGCGATCGCTAGGTTTAGTCTCTGTCACCCGTGTGATGACAGCCTGCAATTCGGGGGTGACAGTTGGGATGCTATCCAACTGAAATTGATAGCCTTTACTACTAGGACGATAAAATTTATACGGCGCTTCACCTGTTAACAAAAAAATTAAAGTAGGTCCGATCGCGTAAAGGTCAGACTGAATTAATGGATGTCCGCGTTCTTGTTCGGGAGCGCAATATCCCTCAGCCCCAATCCGCGTCACAAAAGCGGTTCCACCCGTTTTTACCGCACCAAAATCTAGCACCACAATCCGATGATCGAGCGATCGCAACATCAAATTAGCGGGTTTAATATCGCGGTGAATTAGCGGTGGCTCTTGGCTGTGAATGTAATCTAAAATTTCACACGCTTGCAGCATCCAACCAATCGCTTTTGCTGGGGTGACAGGACCGTATTTATAAATTATCTGTTCTAAATTTTGACCGTGAATTAGTTCCATCGCCAAGTATTTCTTCCCATCTTCGACGAAAAAATCGTAATATTTGGGAATTCCTACATGGTTTAGATGCTTCAGGGCATTAGCTTCCCGCTCAAACAGTTCTTGAGCCTTGGCAACCTTGGCAATTTCAGCATTCATTTCCTTCAGGACGAGTAATTGAGGTTGAGACTTGCGAGTTGAATTGTTCCCCAGAGGCTTTTTCTGGCTGGGATTCCAAGCAAGATATGTCGTTCCCATTCCTCCCTGTCCTAAAATACGTAGCACTTGATACTGGTGAATCGTTTGCTGTACTGAAAGGGGCTGACCGCAGTGAATGCAGAATAGGTTCTGTGGCGAATTACCATCATGAGTGCAAGTCTTCTCCCCTGCTCGCTTGCCCCCCTGCTCCCCCGCTCTGGTACTGGGAGATTGAAATTGAAACCTGAGAGTAGGTCCGCCTTTTGCTAGTTGAATTATCGACCCATCGACGATCGCGCTTTGGGAGACTAACACGCCATCCAGAAAAGTCCCATTCGTCCCCTGATTGATCAGCTGCCAAACATGACTCGATGAATCTTCTCCATTTTGCCGCTGGAGCAGTAAATGATGGCGGGAAACTAGGGGATCTGCCAAAACTACATCGTTGTCAGGGGCGCGACCGATACGGACGATTGACGCATCCTCGAATTGCCATTGTTGCAGGGGTTTGGATTGTTCTGGATGTAGCAGATATAGCGTGACCACACGATTAATGCTCCAACTTCGGGCGCACTTTCAGCCGTACTAAGACAACGGTAATATTGTCATGCCCGTTGTACTGATTAGCTAATTCAATCAATTCGCTCACACCTCGTTCTAAGCTAGCGCCCGTGTTAAGTAATGGTTCGATATGGGTTTCCCAATGTTGCTCTAGTAGCCCATTATCTGAAACTCCATCCGATACTAATATCAACAGAGTGTCTTCATTCAATTCCACAAAGCTGACATCAGGATTGACATAATTCTCATCCCTTGGACCCAATGCTTGTGTCAGCTGGTATGCATCAGGACGGGCATAGGCGATCGCGGGTTCCACACCCCGCAGAATCTCTCGCTGTCCCACTTCATGATCCAAGGTGACTTGCTCTAATCCGCGCTTGCGGCTGAAGCTATAGAGACGGCTATCGCCAACGTGAGCTACGGTCATTTGATTGTTGCGGACGAGAACGAGTACCAAAGTCGTTCCCATCCGTCCGACACCCGAACGGGCATCCTGCTGGTTGAGGTCAAAAATTCCTTGATTGGCAATGCGAATTGCCTCGCGGATGGAAGCTTCATTGGGTAAAGCTTGGTACGGTTGCCAATTAGCGTGAAAGTATTCTTGTAGCTTCTTCACTGCTAACGCACTGGCTACCTCACCGCCAGCGTGTCCGCCCATGCCATCACAAAGAATATAAATACCTTGTGCCTCAATCGTGCGATCGCTAGGAAACACGTATTTATCAACTTTGGTGATGATACCAAAACAATCCTCGTTATGATGTCTTTGACGACCGACATCAGTGTTACCCGCATCCTCAATGCTAACCAAATGCATTGGCAGCACTAAAGTCGGTAACTCCTCGCTTTTCATAAAATTCTCTTGAGATTCGTTCATTTGAATAACAGTTGGTGCAGCAGAGTTATTTAAAGTTACTCCAACTTTTCCTCGATCGGCAGCTGCCTCCTGTGTATTCAATACTGAAGGAGAATAAGGTGCGTCGATCGCATCTAATTGTAATTCACTACTCGTAGCTTGCAGGCGCGATTGTAGCTCATCTGTTGTCTGGATGTCGCCCGCAGTTAAATCCAACAATAGCTCTACCAAGGAACCAAATTTAGTGCGTTGAGATTCTTGAAATAACTGCTGCCAAATCTGCCCCAAATCTTGCAAGGTTAAATTTTCTTGAGGTGGATCGGGATACAAGCGTTGCAATCCAAGACTCCCAGTCGCATCCACGCGCAAGTTAGATAGCTCCAATAGACTTTGGCGACAATGCCAAGGCTCCAGTTCGTGCCACAGCCGTACCATATCCTCAAACCACTGCATAATCTGTATTGGAGTCGTGCTGCGTTCGTGCCACATCTGCATTAGGTCTTGCCAATCGGAGCGATCGGCAATCAGGATCACTTGCTGGTTTCCCTGCTGCCAAGCATCGTGGATTTTCGGTAGCTTTTGACGATATTTTTCCCCAAATCTAGAGTTGAGGGCAATGTAGGTTTTGGCGATCGCGGGAATTGATTGCGCCACCATCACGTTTGCGCCTGCTTCTAAGGGCGATAGTTGAAATGGCTGGCAGTCTAGGACTCTCACTTGCGTCTCTACGCGATCGCTTGGATTCAAAGGCATTTCCAACGGATCGAGCAACTGATAGCGCTGCTGTAGATCTAAATAAGCTCCTGCTGGTAAAGCAGAAGTGGTGAGTGGTGAGTGGTGAGTGGTAAGTGAGAGAGCCAAGGGAGCAGGCGGTGCAGTTCCCTCTGATTTCTGCTGAGATATACTGCTGGGGAGCGATTCTACAGTTTTTGGTTCTCCTGCTACGTCTAGCACTTCTACGACTCCTGAGTTGCTAACAGGCGAACCTTCCTGCGTCTCTACAACTCCCATCACGATCGCCCACCACACCGTCCCCGTTTGAGCGCCGCAGTTGTGGCATAATTTTGCATTTAAAGCCACCTGAGTCCCGCACTCAGGACAAAACTTGAAGGTCAGGGGAGTACCACAACCTTGACAAAACTTGTTGGTATTGGCATTTTCGCTCTGACACTGGGGGCAAATCAGCATCTTTAACTTCCTTGTCTTCCCATTTTAGGAGCCGTTTTAACCCCGATGACGGCAGAAAACTGGCTACCCATCCAAGTCATCACAAGTCACTTTTCCCTACTCAGGAATAGTTCGAGCTATAGATAATAGCAGGATATACCCAAGTAGAGCTACGAGGCTTAAAAAATCAATACTTTGTTCAGCTTAGCAGTTATCAGTTATTAGCGAACAGGAGTCAAGGAGTCAGGAATCAGGAGCCAGAATGAGAAGAATATATCTAAATTCCCCAAGTCTTCTTGTCCTCCTTGTCCCTACACCCTACACCCTACACTTTTTAAAAGTAGTTCCAGTTCCTGAGAAGTCAAATCGCGCCATTGACCGGGTGGCAGATCGCCTATGTGTAGGTGAGCGATCGCCACTCTTATTAAGCGTAAGGTGGGAAATCCTACTTTCGCTGTCATTCGCCTTACCTGGCGGTTTTTACCTTCTGTCAAGACTAGTTCTAACCATGCTGTAGGCACGCTTTTGCGATCGCGAATTGGCGGATTTCTTGGTGGTAAGGTTGGTTCGGGTTCTAGCAGTTTAACTTTGGCTGGTCGAGTTCGATAATTCTCAATTATCACTCCTTGTTCTAACTGCTGAATCGCTGATGCATTTGGAATTCGTTCTACTTGCGCCCAATAAGTGCGGCTATGTCCAAATTTAGGATCGGCAAGTCGATGTTGAAGTTGTCCGCGATCGGTTAGTAGCATCAACCCCTCGCTATCCCAGTCGAGGCGACCGACAGGATAAACTTTGGGAATGGGAATGTAATCTTTGAGCGTGCGCCGCTCTTTTGCGCCAGCGCGATCGCCATCGCTAAACTGGCTCAACACCCCGTAGGGTTTATTAAACAAAATGTATCGGTATTTACCCATTGTAGAGGGGACAAGGGAGACAAGGGGGAACTCGCTCTTCCCCACGACCGAAGGGAGTGGGGATTAGGGGGCGAAGGGAGACAAGGGAGACAAGGATGCAGAGGGGCAAGGGAGCAGAGGGGCAAGGGAGCAAGAACTGTCAACCACCAACTACCCATTACCCATTACCCATTACCTATTACCCATTACCACCCTTCACGCTCTTACTGATAACTGATAACTGGTCACTGAAACAAATCCAACGGTAAATAACCGTAAGTACCGTTGACTGATTCTTCTACCAATGAATGATAGGATACCAGCACGCCGCGATACGTACCCGTGTAGGAGTCGAGGTAGTACGTCTGTCTTTGACCGTTAAATTTAATATATACTGGAGCGATCGCCGCAGCTAAATCATGAGGAGCGATGGCGACTGTATATCCTAAAGCTTTGGCATAGGATGCTAATGCTGCTAGCCCCTGCTCTGGCGTGTCGGCACAAATTCCGAAGTTGACGAAATCTGCTTGCGTGCTTAGTAGTACTAATGCTTGTTGCAACTGGGCGGCTTCTGCTGCCGATTCTACCGGTTTAACTTCCAAACAACTGAAAGCTTTCAGTAATTTTTGGGCTGAGGCGATCGCGAAACGATCCGAAAGTGGCTGAGACATAAGCAGCGATGCATGAGATGCATGAAATAACGCCTGAAGCTCTGCTTGTTGCCATAGTAGAACAGTCTATGCCAAGCAACACGGAGGGAATAATTTACAGCCTGAAGTAACTTCTAAAGAATAGGCAAGCTGATTCCAAACTATTTTCAAAACATTGCCTAGAACTAGACCTATAATCGATTGGTCAAGGCTAAACTCTTGCCGATTGCGAATTTGATTTAAAGTTTAGTTTCTCATCCTAGCATACGGAAAGTCATAATTTACTGGCTTTTCCAACTCGGCACGAACTGTTACCTCAGTTGAGTTCGCTTGATGTCAACGATTCTACCCAACTTATAGATTCGATTTGGATTGACCGAAAAATATGAGCAAAGCATGAACCCCGATTTTAGTTTCAGTAATTCTGCCAATACGTTGTGAATCCTGTATTCAATGCAACTAATTCCTCTGTGAATGCGTCAAGTCCAATTGAATGCAGAACGCGAACTGCGATTCTCCCTCGAATAAGATTCATTTTTTGCTAGTGCTTCCATTGCTCAATTATTTAAAGTTTAGGTAAATTTTCTCAGCTAGGTATGCGATTCCATCGGTTCTCGATAACAAGTTGAGTATAATAATTTCTGTTTACCTATATTTTCAGTGTATCTACGCAAATGCCAGCGCCTACCAACAAGTACTATCTCTGGAGACATAGTGATTTGTACGTTCGCGGATTCAACAGATGAATTGTAATAATGCCTGTTCCTAAAGTTTGACTCTACTAAATAAACTTCTATTATTTTTTCATGAAGATAGCCCTAGTTCACGATTATCTAACGCAAAGAGGTGGCGCAGAGCGAGTTTTTGAACTGCTTTGTCAACGCTATCCCGAGGCAGACATCTTTACTTCTGTATACGATCCCGAACAAACTGTCGATTTAGGTAACCGTATAGTTCACACGACAGGATTACAAAAAATCCCAGGTGCAGCAAAATATTTCCGAATGCTGGCTCCTCTCTATTTCCCTGCTTTTCGCTCTCTGGATTTGCAGGATTACGACCTCATTATTAGTAGCAGCAGTAGCTTTGCTAAAGCTGTGAAGAAGAGGAAGGGAGCGCAACACATTTGCTTTTGCCATAACGTGACTCGGTTTTTGTGGGATACAAAAACTTACTTGAGAGAGTATGGGGACTATCATTATTTCTATCCGTTAATTGAAATGATCTTTCGCAAAATGCGAGAGGTTGACCGAATTTATGCTCAAGAACCCGACCTTTATATCGCTAACTCTAGTATCGTAGCTCGGCGAATTAACCAGCACTATAGCAAACCAGCACTGGTGATTAACTACCCAATTAATAGCGGTAACTTTACTTTTTCTAATGACAAGGAAAATTTTTATTTAGCTTCAGCTCGTCTAATCAGTTACAAACGAATTGACGTAATTGTGGAAGCATTTAACTGGCTGGGATTACCTTTAGTCATCATTGGCGATGGACCAGAACGCCAACGGCTAGAGTCAAAAGCGCTGAAGAACGTCAGATTTTTAGGACATGTCAGCGATGCCGAACGAAAATATTTGATGTCAAAAGCTTGCTCTGTTGTTGTTGCGGCTTTAGAAGATTATGGGCTAGTACCAGTAGAAGCAAATGCCAGCGGTACGCCCGTGATTGCCTATGGCGCGGGAGGAGTCATAGATACTCAAATTCCAGGACATACAGGAGTATTCTTTTACAGACAATCGCCAGATGCAATCCAAAATGCTTTGCTTGCTGCCAAAGAAATTCAGTGGGATTACGGCAAAATTCGCCATCACGCCCTGAGTCATTTTTCAGAACAAGCGTTTTTTAGCAAAGTTGAACGGGCGATCGCCGATACGGTGAGTAGCATTGCATAAGTTCATTAGGATCGTTGTAGACTGTTTGGAGTGCTAGGCATGGTTAGAGTAAATGAAAGTAATATGCCCATGACCGTCGAAGAATCAGACGGTGGTTACGGGCAGTTGTTAGCAGTTTTGATGCGCCGTCGCTACTGGCTGCTGGGGGTTATGGGAGCGGTGTTGACAATTGCCACTGTGTTTACCTTAATCTCCAAGCCTACATATCAGAGCGAGATGCAGTTACTGATCGAGCCGAATTATCAGGGGAAGAAAGATGGCACGACCCCGAGACAAGGCGAGCAGTATGCTGATTCTGGAGTCACGATTGACGACTATGCTACGCAAATTAACGTCATGCGTAGTTCGCTGCTGATTCAAAGGGCAGTCGATATTCTCCGCTCCGAATATCCTACGCTTACAGTGGCGGAGGTGAAGAAAAACTTAGTACTAAAACAAGTTGTTGAAGAAAAAGCCAATACCAAGATTGTCGAGGCGACTTATACAGCAAACGATCCGATTAAAGCACAAAAAGTCCTGAAAGCCGTCCATACAGTTTATCAAATTTATAATCGCGAACAACAAGAGCAGCGGTTGAAAAAGGGTTTGAAGTTTATTAACGAACAAATCCCTGCCGTGACTAAAACAGTCGATCAAGCAGAGAATAAATTAGAAGAGTTTCGCAAAAATAATAACCTGATCGATCCAGAGCAACAAGCGGCGACAGTCAATAACTCGTTAAATGCGATCGCGCAGGAACGCGAAGTCATCCGCGCCCAGTATAATGACTTGCAAGCACGCTACGGTCAACTGCAACAGCAACTCGCTCGTTCTCCCCAACAAGCGCTAGTTGCTTCCCGCTTGAGCCAATCATCGCGCTATCAAACCCTACTCAACGAGTTGCAGAGAACGGAACTCGCCCTATCACAGCGGCGGGTTGTCTTCACGGATGAAGACCCTAACGTGAAAAAATTACTCGAACAACGGCAAAACCTGCTGAGCATGATGAAGCAGGAAGGCGGACGAGTTCTGGGTGAGGGACAAGCATCCCAAGCAGCAGCAGCTGGTAATGCGGCAGATGGTATTCTCCAGCAAGGACAATTAGGAGCGCTCGACCTCAACCTTGCAGGTCAATTGATCGAAGTACAGACAAACATGAATGCGATGCGGGCGCGGGATAACAGTCTAGCGCAAACACAGCAGAAGCTACGTAGCGATCTCAAGCGCTTCCCAGTGCTATTGGCAGAATACAACCGTCTAGTTCCCTTCGTCCAAATTAACCGCGATAAACTCCAGCAGCTGTTGAGAGCGCAGCAAGAATTAAGTTTAGAAATTGCTAGAGGTGGATTTGACTGGCAAGCTTTGGAAGAACCACGTCTAGGATTGAAAGTTGGTCCCAACTTGAAGCTGAACTTGTTGTTGGGTCTAGTTGCGGGGTTGATGCTGGGTAGTTTAGCCGCCTTCTTGCGCGATGCCGTCGATGATTCCGTCCACAGTTCCGAAGACTTGGAGAGACAATTCGAGCTACCATTGTTGGGCATGACTCCAGAATTGCCCAGAGGCAGAGTGGCACAACCAGAAGTCAGTTTGCCTTTTGGCAAGCCGCTGCATCTGTCGCCCTGGACGGTACAAGTACGAAATTGGCCCCATCATGGGAATCGCTGGACTTTGATTTATCGCAATCTCCAGTTGATGAACGAAATGGCTGCATTCAAATCTTTGGTGGTAACTTCCGCCGTAGCAGGTGAGGGTAAATCTACTTTAGCCTTGGGTCTAGCTTTAAGTGCGGCACGGCTGCACCAGCGTGTGTTGTTGATCGATACCGACTTGCGCCGTCCGAGTTTACATCAAATCCTGAATTTACCCAACGATTACGGACTGTCTACCTTGTTGAGCAGCGATGCCACGCTGCCGATTCATAATGCAATTCAGTCTTCTGGCTCCTACATAGACATTTTGACTGCTGGACCACAGCCAGAAGACCCAGCCAACCTACTCAGCTCGCAAAGAATGCGAGAGTTGATGGCAGGATTCGAGCAAAATTACGATTTGATTTTACTCGATGCTCCACCTTTACTGGGTATGGTAGATGCGATGATTGCCGCTTCTTGCTGTACTGGTGTCGTGCTAGTTTCTCGCGTTGGCATGGTGAAGAAGACAGAGTTAGTACAAGCCAACGCTATGCTGAGAAAGCTTAACGTGATTGGAGTGGTGGCAAATGGCGTGAGTAACGTTTCTTATGGCTATGGAGCCTACTCTAGAGAACAAGGAGTTGAGCTGAAAAAAGTTTGGGGAAATGGTTAATAGTTGATGGTTGATAGTTGATGGTAATTAACAACCAACTACCAATTACCAACTACCCATTACCAATTCGTATGAAAATCCTATTCCTCGATCAAAGTGGCAAGCCAGGAGGGGCGGAGCTTTGTCTGTTGGATATTGCTAAACCATATCGCGATCGCTGTTTAGTTGGTTTGTTCGCCGATGGTGGGTTTAAAGATTTACTCCAACAGCACGAAATTCCCGTGCAGGTGCTAACTGGGCGATCGCTACAAGTGAGTAAAGACAGTGGTTTACTTCAAGGCGCGAGTAGCCTGGGTCAGTTGCTGCCTTTGATTACCCGCGTTGCCAAAATTGCCCGCGAGTATGACATCATCTACGCCAATACGCAAAAAGCACTGGTGGTAGGAGCGATCGCATCCCTCCTCAGTCGCCGCCCTTTGGTATATCACCTACATGACATTCTCTCAACCGAGCATTTTAGCCGCACTAACCTGCGTTTAGCTGTAACTTTGGCAAATCGTGCCTCGTTAGTCATTGCTAACTCCCAGGCAAGTCAAAAAGCTTTCCTCGCCGCCGGGGGAAATCCCAAACTCGTTCGTGTTGTCTACAACGGATTTGCCCCCCAGTTGTATCGACAGGAAAATTCCGTAGCTCAGACAAGGCAAGAATTGGGGCTAGAAGGCAAGTTTGTTGTCGGACATTTCAGCCGACTCGCACCGTGGAAAGGACAGCACGTGCTTCTAGAAGCACTGACGCAGTGTCCGCCAGAAGTGACAGCAATATTTGTTGGAGATGCTTTATTTGGCGAACAGGACTACAAGCAACAATTACACCAGCAAGTTGCCGAGTTAGGACTAGAACAAAGAGTGCAATTTTTAGGCTTTCGTAGCGATGTCGTGTCATTAATGACAGCCTGTGACTTAGTTGCCCACACATCAATTGCGGCGGAACCATTCGGGCGCGTGATTGTCGAAGCTATGCTTTGCGGTCGTCCAGTCGTAGCCAGCCAAGCTGGGGGTGCAGTGGAACTGGTAGAGACGGGAAAAACAGGTTGGCTCGTACCACCAGGAGATGCTCAGAAATTAGCAGAAATTATCAATACTTGTCGCCAGCAGTCTGAAATGGCTAGTGCGATCGCCCATCAAGCCCAAATTTCAGCCAGTCAACGGTTTGAATTAAATGAAATAAATCGGCAAATCGAGCGGCTTTTGGCGGGAGTCGGGAGTCGGGAGTCGAGCAGAAAGCGATAAAGAGGACAAGGGAGAATTTTAGGTATGCAAATTTTGACATCAGAATAAAGCACTTGATAGAGAATAATTACCCCGACGACAAAACCCACAACCGTACCAAACTTGAGAATAATGCCTTCTGGCTGCACCTCGTGGAACTGTCGTTCGCGATCGATTAATTCTGCTTTGGTCTGACATCCTCCCGACACCGCATCAAAGATGACGGTACGGGGTTCCCAAATCAACCAGTCAACTTATCAACCAAGTTCTCACTTAATTGACAGAGGTTGGTCTGTCCTTGAAAAATTTGACGCATTTACGTTGTTTCAGCCAACGAAAAATCAAGGTTTCACCCCACTCTGACAGAAGAGGGATATATAGCAGTTCTAAATGATTTGTAAAGTAGGCTTCTAGCCTGCGACAGGCTAGAAGCCTGCTCCACGTTCATGAATCAAATAGGATTGCTATATTCACGGCTAGTGACAATAAATCTTTGTCCAAAACCCGCCCGTACAGGTAGGGGCGGGTTTGGCAAAGGATTTACAGGCTTTGACGAGCGCTCTTCTTCCAAAACCCACCCGTACAGAAGTCGGGAAAATTTGAATTTTGAATTTTGAATTTTAAATTTTGAATTGCTTCCTCAGCTCTCTTCTCCCCCCCATTTATCAAACGCTCCAGCGTTTCTGACAATTGCTGCTTGTCATAAGGCTTACAGAAAAAGGCGGTTGCACCCAAGTTTAAAGCCAGTTGACGTTCTTTAATGCCACTGCGAGAGGTCAACATGACAATGGGTAACTGTTGGAAAGCTGGATTGGATTTCACCCTAGCTAAGAAACCGTACCCATCGAGCCGAGGCATGTCAATATCGCAAACTACGGCAGCAATTTGAGCACCACTCATCAACTTTTCTAAAGCATCCAGTCCGTCTTTGCCTTGTTCGACTCGATATCCTGCTTTTTCTAGCGTCAAAGATAAGAGGCGGCGGACGTTAATCGAGTCATCGACGACTAAAATTGTCGGGCGTTGGTTTTGTAGTTCTGCCGCTGCACGATGGCGATCCTCTGGCTCTAAGCTGGCAGGGTGTTGGCTAGTGGCAATCCAGTAAAGTAACTCTGGGGTGTTAATTAAGGGAACGACTTTACCATCGCCTAAAATCGTACAACCGTTGAAGCCAGGAGGCATGGGAATGTTACCTTCGACCGGACGGATGGCAACTTCCTGTTCGCCCCAACAACGGTCTACTTGCAAACCAACCCAATCGCTACCATTAGCAATTAATAATACTGTTGGTGCGCTCATCAGGGGCTGAGTTCTTTCTTCGTTAGCGTTTTGCAGGCGACGAAATTTCAGCCAATCGCCCAGATAAATCAGCGGGACTGAGTATTCTTTCCAGTGCAGTTGTGGTTTGTCTTCGATTGTAGATATTTGTTCTACATCGAGCAGGAGCATTTCTTCGATCGCCGTGGTAGGAAAAGCCAGTAGTATCCCCCGACTTTCCACCAATAGCACCCGTGCCACCGATAAAGTGAGGGGAACGCCGATCGTAAATGTCGTACCCACTCCTGCTTTGGTTTCTACTTTAATGTCACCGCGCACTTGGCGCAGGTTCGTGCGGACGACATCCATCCCGACACCGCGACCGGACAAGGAAGTGACTTCATCGGCAGTACTAAAACCAGGCTCGAAGATCAGGGTTAAAACTTCTTCATCGCTAGCATTGGCGATCGCCTCCCGATCGAGTCCTAGATGTTGCGCCCGCTGTCTGACTTTATCGAGGGCAATCCCCCGTCCGTCGTCTTTGAAGGTAATCAGGGCTTGATTGCCCCGATATGCTGCTTCAATTGAAATCGTACCTTGTTCCGGCTTACCGCTAGCTTTGCGAGTTTCAGGGTCTTCTATACCATGATCGAAGGCATTACGCAATAAATGCATCAGCGGGTTGCCCAGGGCTTCTAAAATACTGCGATCGATCGGGGTATCGCCGCCTTGAATTTTGAGTTCGACATTTTTACCGTGCTGTAAAGCCAATTCTCGCAAGGCTCTAGGAAACCGCCCGACCAGATCGGCAAACGGACGCATTCGCAGTTGGTTGATGCAAAATTGCAGTTGTTTTGCCGTGCGGTTGAGGTCGCCAACAATTTGCTCTGTTTCCTGCAAGCACAGATCGATGTCTCCGCTCACTTCTTGCAATTGCACCAGGTTTGCCATTACTTCTGTCGAAGCTTCGTCTGCTGCCTCATCTAGATTATTACCACTATCTATTGAGGGCGTTGGCTGAGGCGATCGCGGGGTTGTGTTCGGCTGCAATTGGCTGCTGTCAGGAGAAAAGGCAACTTCCGATAGAAAAGATGATGTCGTGGGTAAAGCCGATGGAAATGGAGATGGTGGCAGTGTCGCAGTCCGACGACGGTGATGGGATTGTTGCAGCGATCGCACTTTCCGTTCCAGAATTTTGACGGAGTTCCGCAACCTCTCTATTTGTAAGTCGAGTCCGCTGCGTTCTATGGTCAACTCCCCAAACAGATCGTTGAGTTGCTCTAGCTGTTTGAGCGGAACTCTAACGGTATTTTCCTGCGTCTCCTTCAGTTCGGCTGGCGGCGCGAGATCGAGCGGAGATGATAATCTGGCAGGACTAGCATCTGAAACGGGTGCAGGATCGGCAGTACTTGGACTTGAGACAACTTCCTCTACAACACCATCTAAATTGAGCGTCGAGGGTAAACCCTGTAATTGTCCCGCCATAATTGCGGCTTGCGATCGCCGCCACGCCTGCAAAGCTGCCTGGGCGATCTCTTCCTCCCGTGCGGGTTGAGTTGCTAATAGCTGTTTTACGGAGGTACACAAACTGTTAAACTCTGGTAGCTCTAGCACTTCCCCCAGATCGCTTAAATCTTGGGCGATCGTCACAACTTCTGCGCCCAAATTAGACTTATCCTCTTGCGCCAAAATCGTCTCTAGCTGCTGCAAATAAGCATCAACTTCCGATTCAAACAGCATTTGGATCGTTTCTAATCCCTGCTGCGGTGACAGAGGTGTAACTGTTTCCTGTTCTTCCCTTGGTTCTCCCAGTATTTGTTGCAACTGCTCGAATAGCGGTTGAACTTGACTTGTCTGCCATTGCTCGTCCACAACGTTTGTCTGGCGATTTGTCGTGACGACGTGGCGCAAACAATCCACAGCGCTCAACAGCAACCTTTCTACTTCTGGCTGAATTTGCTTCTGAGTTCTAATGACTTTAAAAAAGTTTTCCAGGCGATGAGCTAAATGACTCAGAGTTGAAAATTCCATCATTGCCGCTCCACCCTTAATCGAGTGTGCCGATCGCAGCATCGCATCAACTTCTTGCCGTGTCAGTTCTACACGACTGCTAACTCCAATTAGCTTTGACTCGATCGCATCCAAATGGTCTTGGGCTTCTTCTAAAAACTGGAGCTGAATTTCACGTTCTTTATCCTGAGACATTTTGGTGAGGAGTGGTTAGTTGATGGTTGATGGTTGATGGTTGATGGTTGATAGTTGATGGTTGTTGGTTGTTGGTAAGAGGCAAGAGGTAAATTTTGACTTCTCCCTTGTCTCCCTTGTCTCCCTTGTCTCCCTTGTCTCCCTTATCCTCCCCAGCTCTCTTCTCCCTTAACTGTCTCATCCTCGTCAACTATTTCAGCTTTCTTCCTGCCCAATTCCCGCATTTCGTCGCCAACTTTAAACTTGCCAACTGAAACTTGCAGTTGTTGGGCAACTTCTACGGTGCGTTGTAGGGAATTGGAGATTTGACGGGAGTATTCGGAAGATCCTGCCGATACACCAGCAATTTCTTGCATCAATTCCGTAACCATTTGTGCTGTCTCGACTTGGGAAATCGTGGCACGCGAAATCGATTGCACCAATTGATAAATTTGATGCGATTCTTCTAAAATTCGTCCCAAACTTTGTTTGGAATCTTCCACAAAATTCGCGCCTGCGATCGCCTGCTGGTTGCCTATTTCCATCGTCCGCACGACATGGCTCGTTTCCATTTGAATATTCTCGACAATTTGTTCGATTTCCTGCGTGGCTGCGGCTGATTTGGCGGCGAGTTGCCCGATTTCTTCTGCCACGACAGTAAATCCCCGTCCGGCTTCTCCGGCGCGTCCGGCTTCGATGCTAGCATTAATGGCTAAAACATTAGTTTGCAGGGCAATGTGATTGATTAAAGATACGACTTTCGAGATCTGTTGAGTCGATTCGCCTAACTGCTTGGCTTGCATTGCGGTTGTTGTCACTGTATCCCGCAAACTCAAAATACTCTGTACCGTGCGATCCATTGCTTTGCCACCAGTCTCTGCCGTGCTAAAAGCAATGCTAGCAACTTCGGCGGCGCGATCGGCGCTAGCTGCTACAGCTTGAATCGAATGAGTCATGCGCTGTACTGAGTCTAGGGTGCGATCGATATCCTGGGCTTGTTTGAGTGCTTCATCGGCGAGTTGGCGGATTGCGCCTGCGTTTTCGTCTACCGAAATATTCACTTGTGTTGCCGCTTTTTTCACCTGCACGACTAATTGTCTGAGGCTTTCGATAATGGCGTTGAAAAATTCTGCTACCGTGCCGATTTCTCCAGTGGTTGTGTTTGCCCTGACTGTCAAATCTCCCCTTGCCGTGCCTTCAATTTGGGCTAGCAACTGTACGAGTTTTTGCTGCAAAATTTCTTTTTGTTGTCTTTGGTCGAGGGAAATCGTTTCAGCTTTTTGGCGAGAGGCTTCTACCTGTTCTAAAAGATGAGCTTGATCGAGGGCAAAGCCAATTTGAGTTGCTAACTGGGTAAATAAATCGATATCCGCTTGCTGCCAGATCCGCGATTTAGAACATTGATGGGCAATGAGTAATCCTAACAATTCGCGATCGCGAATCAGCGGCGCAACCAACGTAGCCTTGACTTCAAATTTTTCTAACTGTTTGACATGACAAGCTGCCAGTCCGGCTTGATAAATATTGTCGATCGCCCGTACCCTACCTTCGCGATACTGTTGGGCGTAACCTTCCCGAAAGCAGCTATCATCTATTGTTTGCCCGACTAACTGTTGCCAACCAGGGGCTACTGACTCGGCAATAATTTTTCCCTGCCAGTCAGGATCGAAGCAATAAACCACAACGCGCTCTGTTTTCAGGACGCGCCGTACTTCCCGCACAGCAGTAACTAAAATATCTTGAAAGTTAAGCGACTGCCGAATTTGCAAGGTTAGATCGGTGAGTAAATTTGCTCTTTCGACAGTGCTTTGCTGTTGTTCGAGTTGGGTTTGCAGTTGTTCCGCCATGCGGTTAATATTTGCTGCTAACACCCCGACTTCATCTTCGCCTGTCACCGGAACGCGAGTGTCAAGTTTGCCTTGTCCTAGTTTGCGCACGGCGCGAGAAACGGTGACGATCGGGCGCAGGGCGCGGTTGACTAGAATTGTCGCGATTGCCGCTGCTAGTAATGTGGTCAATCCCGTTGCTCCCATAAAAGTGAGCAGCAATCCGCCGCGAATGTCGGCAAACAGTTCGTCACTAGGCTGAGCGATCGCCACTCCCCAGTTCAGTTTGGCTAATTCTTTAATTGCTGGTAACGGCGCATAAGATAGCAAATATTCTTGTTGTTGCTGGCGATTGATATCGTATGTACTACCCAGGGTTGACGATTTTTGCAGTTGCGTAACTGCCTGGGGAAAAATTGCTTTGACATCTTTACCCAAGTATTCGGGATACGATGCTGGGGCGATGAAGATCGTACCGCGCTCGTTGAAAGCCAGGAACTCCTCAATCTGCAAGCCAGGAATATTTTTGGTCAGCTGCCGATCTTGCTGTTGCACGCTGCGATCGAAATACGCTACAGGAGTGCGGGTACGGACTACGCCAATTGTTTGTCCCGTATCGGGATCTTTGACTGGTGCAGCGGTAAAAATCGAGTACTGTCCCGTAGCGATAGATTTACGCGGCGGCGTAATGACTGGGCGATCGCCCTTCAGGGCTGCCTGAAAGTAGTCGATTTTGTTGTAGTTTTGAATGACATCTCCAGACGATTGCATCACGACATCGCCGTCCAGATCTAGCAGGATGATACTGTCGTAGCCTTGACCGTTCTTAATGTATTGGTCTAAAAATGCTTGTCTTTCTGCTTCTGGTAGCGATCGCCGAATATAAGGGCGATTGAATAGCGTCATACTTGCCAGGGTTTGTACGTCCTGGTAGCGTCCGATTAAAAATCGATCTAAGCGATCGGCGAAAGATGCAACTCGCACTTGCTGTTGCTGTCTGATATTCTGAGTAATATTACTACTGGTGAGGTGATAGGCGGTTGCTCCTAAAAGAACGATCGGCATCGTGCTAACCGCGATCGCCCCAAGCGTAGCTTTGGCTCTCAAGCCGATCCGCTGCCACCACCACGAACGCGACTTGGAGGGAGGACGCTTGACTGAGTTAACGCCGTGAGGCACTGTAGTTTGTCCGGCAGCGATCGTCAGCGGGTTAGTATGACTTTTGGTTAAACCAGACTCCGGCTCTTGACTGCGATCTGCTTGACGATTCATACCAGTTTTGCGATCTTCTCCTGCCGCGTCTTGCCTCGGTTCTTTCTTAGAGCGTATATTCATAAACTCAGCGTCTCCAGTAAGAGCAATTCCGCCAAACACCAATCATTTCAACATCAAAGCTATTTCCTGTACAGAGCGGGGGCAAGTAAAATTGCTTCTGCATTGACTACGAGTATTAACTCTTGTTCCTGGACGATACAGCCATGAAGGAAAGGAATTAATGCTGATGTTACCAGCTCTTTTGAGGATTGAACCAAGTCTGGAGTAAAGTATTTTACGCCGTTGACTTCTGGTACGAGTAACCCCAAAGTCATTTGCTGGGCTTGAATTAAAATGACGTTATGTTGCGAGATATTATGGTCGAGCGGCTGCAAGCTGAGGATCTGAGCCAAATCGACTACCCACAATACCCGATTGCGGTGGTTCAGCAAACCGACTACACACTCAGGCATATTGGGCATAGGGGTGATTCTCCGTGCCGGTATCATTAATACCTCTTGCACGTACTCCATTGCCAAAATAGCAGGAATTTGTTCTGCCAGATAAAATTTTAAATATCTTTCACCTGGACGGGTTTCTATTTCTGCTGGATTCATTCGCGATCGCAATTAATTTGGCTGAGCTTGCCTAACCGAAGATCTATCGATTTTGGCATTTAGCATAACACCATCAGTCTTGTTGGGAACAAAATTTATAATTCATTAAGAGTGGCTAGTGGCTAGTGGCTAGTGGCTAGTAGTAAATAGGGTGTGGGGTGTGAGGTGTAGTGGATTGTTAACTGGTCACTGGTCACTGGTCACTGGTCACTGATAACTACTCCCTTAAATTCAATCACTACTCTTAGTGGGACGAAAAGCGTCTAAAAAATTGAGTAAATTATACATCTGACGAGATTGAATCCAAAGCTTTCCTTTCCCTCGGAAGCGACAAACCAATCCTTCCCCGCCTAAAATTCCCGTTCTCAGATTCTTAAATGATAGACCACCAATCATCTCTACGTGGTAACTGAGTGAATCTTCAAAAGCAACCACGTAGCCCGTATCCACCACATAATCGCCTTCTACAGGAATCTCAATAATTGCACCATAGGAGCTAAACCAAAGATCGCCCTTACCAGTAACTCGTAACAAAAATAAAGACTCACCGCTAAAAAAACCTCTAAATCCTTGAAATGAAGGGTCGATTTCAACTGTAGGGCTAGCAGCCACAAATCCCGAAGATTGCAGCATTAAACCGTTACTATCTAGATAATAATGCTGAATATCTCCTGGCACTCCAGGGGAAAGCAGTAGCTGTCCGGCTCGTCCTTCAGCGGTAAATTCGCTCATAAATAAAGACTCCCCTCCTACCATTCTGCCTATTCCTTTCATCAATCCCCCTTTCATTTTGGACTTCATTTTTATCCAAGAGTCCATCGCCGCCATTGCCCCAGATTCGACTAGTACAGTTTCATTTGCCCTCAAATCGAGTTGCAAAGAAGCATAAGCAGGAGAATGTTCGATTTTATAAGTGATATTCATAATTGGTAATTAGTAATTGATAATTGGTAAATTTGTAGAGACGTTACATGTAATGTCTCTACACTGATAACTGATTCCCTCATTTTGCAGGTAATTGCGAGCCAACTATTTGACCGAAAGCATTAGCATTGTGAGTTTGGCAAAATAATCTGCCTTTACCTTGAAAGCGACAGGCTAATCCTTCTCCACCTAAAAATGCTCCAATTAAACTAGAGCCAACTTTTGTAATGCTAAAATTTAAACTTTTTTCAAAAGCAACAATATGCCCAGTGTCAACGATATACTCGCCATCAACAAGAATTTCGTAAATTGCTCCAAAAGATGTCAAAATAATCTGACCGGAACCGCCTATGTCCAACCAAAAAATTGATTCTCCTGAAAAGAACGATCTAAAGCCTTGAAACCCGACGTTAATATCAACATTTGCTTCACTAGCTAAATAAGAACTTGCTTGAACAACTAGCCCAGCTGATGACATTTGATAAATCAAAATATCGCCCATTAATTTAGGGCTAAAAAGACTTCACCGTCATGTGTGGGAGAACGAAATATACTCAAAAATAAAGACTCTCCCGCCATCATTCGTTTAAGTCCGCCCCAGATTCCACCATTTTTTCCTTGTCTGAGGGTAGTACTAGCATTGATATAACTACTCATAGCAATCATACTGCCTGCTTCCGCCACTAACTCCTCGCCAGCCCTCATCCTAATATGAGCGATCGCGCTATCGGGTTGATGTAAGATATCTATGTTCATAGAAGTCAAAAGTTAAAAGTTAAAAGTCAAAATTAGCTACTCACAAATGACAATGACAACTGACTACTTAACTTGCGATCGCAAATATCTAACTAATCCATCAATACTGCGAGATTGTAAATAAATATCGCCCGTACCAGCAAGACGATTGACTAATCCTTCGCCAGAGGTGACGGAACCAACTAAGCCACCAGCTAATCCAATGCTCATTTTAATTTTTGGTTCGTAGGCAACTAAATGTCCGCTATCGACAATAAATTCTCCTTGAATCTGCTTTTTTGTAATCCCGCCATAGCAGCCAAAAAATGCCCTACCACTACCACTGAGTTTCAGTTTAAATAATCCTTCGCCTGCCAACCAACTTTTAATTCCTGCCCATTGTAAGCCCATTTTCACCCCTGCACTATGGGCGACAAATGCCCCTGGTTGCAAGCAAATATCTCCCTGACTCAAATCAAGTCTGCCAATATCGCCAATTGTGGATTGAGTTAAAACTAATCTAAGGGATTGTTGAGTCCGATTGGTAAAAGTATTAACGAATAATGATTCGCCACCCAAAAACTTTTTCAGTAAGGCAGGAATTAAACCACCAGAAAATTTAGTTTGGATTGATAACTGCGCATCCATACTCGTCATTGCCCCAGCTTCAGCAGTAATACTCTCCCCAGGATCGAGCGTGACGAAAATAGCAGCAAAGGCTGGTTTGTAGCGAATATCGTATTTCAAAGCCCTAATTCCTACTCTCGATAATGCACTTAATATGGAGCAGAAAATGAGCGATCGTCCAGTTTATTTGAAGAATTAATAAGATTTTGCTAAATTGTTTACTATCTGTGCTGAAGGGTAATGCACAAAATTCAAAATTGGTAGGGTGCATTAATCAACGCACCCTAAAAAATATTACCAATTACCAAATTCACGTAGAAATCGATAATATCCACTCCCGCAGCAATGAATTCACCTGTTCGGGAACTTCATCATGAGGACAATGACCTGCTTTCAAGAAGTATTCTCGCAATTGTGGATAATATTGACGAAACTTTGGACTTCGCCCTCTGGCATTCATCCACGGGTCGCCCTCACCCCACAATAACAGTAACGGGCAAGTCAATTGTTGTAGCAATATATCAACTTTTTCCCCTTGAGGAGTGCTGAAAACCGAGGCAAACACATCTACTGCACCAGGATCGCACGCCGGACGATAAATATCTTCTACTAATTGGTCTGTAATGGCACTTTTATCAAGATAGACTTTTTCTAAAGTTTGCCGAATTACCCACGGTTGGCGAATGTACTGAAATAACAGAAACCGCGCCCAAGGCTGCTGAAAAGTCCACTTGGTTACATCTCCGAAGAATTTTTGCCATAAGTCCGGCTGGCGTGGTGGTTGAACTTCAGTTTGCACTGATTCTGATTCAACGCTAGGCTGTTCTTCGCTAAAAGGACCGGCACTATTCAATAATACTAACCCTGCTGCGGCATCTGGACGCTGGGCAGCAACGCACAAACTCGCATATCCACCTAATGAATTACCCGCCAGTACCGCAGGCTGTTCGATAACTTCGGTGATAAAATCATGCAGTTGGTCGCGCCACAAGTCACCGCTATATTGCAGTTTAGCTTTAGCGGAGCGTCCGAAACCAATCAGATCGATCGCGTAGACTTGAAAATCCTTTTGCAGTTCGGCAATATTTTTGCGCCAGTGGTCGGTAGAAGCACCAAATCCATGTACTAATAGTAAAGGTGGGCGCTGAGGATGGGGCGTTCCCGCCTTGACATAGTAAATCGAATGCCCGCGCCACTGCCAATACTTACCAGGAACCGAGGTTGTAGCAGCTGTTGTTGTTTGCACGATTTAGTAATGTTAAGTAACATTACTAATTTTAATTTAGAGGGAATTGGTAATTGGTAGTTAGTTGTTGGTGATTTCCCTACTCACGACTCACTTTCTTGATGATTACAGGTAAAACAAAACTACTTGGCGTAATTGGACATCCGGTGGAACATTCCCTTTCACCCGCGATGCACAATGCCGCGATCGCCCATTTAGGATTAGATTATGTCTATCTCCCCTTACCCGTAAAACCGGAAGATTTAGCTGTTGCACTCCAAGGTTTTGCAGCGATTGGCTTAGTCGGTTTTAACGCCACCATTCCTCACAAGCAGGCAATTTTGCCCTTTCTATCAGAAGTCTCTCCCGTAGCGCAAGCAGTAGGCGCAGTCAATACTGTCTGGCGCACAGATGAAGGGTGGACGGGAACTAATACTGACGTGGAAGGATTTCTCGCACCGCTTTTAGAAAAGTCAAAAGTCAAAAGTCAAGAGTCAAAAGTAGAAACTGACTCACCAAACACCAACTACCAATTACCAATTACCAATTACCCACAAACAGCAGTCATTCTCGGTAATGGCGGTGCAGCTAGGGCTGTAGTGGCGGGTTGTTCTCAGCTAGGTTGTGCGGAAATTTGTGTCGTAGGGCGTAATGAGGTAAAGTTACAGGAGTTTTACACGAGTTGGAGTAATTCTCAAGTTCAAGCTAACTTGCAAGTCTATACTTGGGATAAGCTACCGGATTTAATTGCCCGTGCCGATTTACTGGTAAATACAACGCCCATCGGTATGTATCCTCATGTCGATCGATCGCCTTTGAGTCTAAGTGAGATGGCAGTATTAAAACAAGGTGCGATCGCCTACGATTTAATTTATACTCCTCGTCCAACGTTATTTCTACAACAGGCACAGCAACAAGGTGCAAGGACTATTGATGGCTTGGAAATGCTAGTGCAACAAGGCGCGGCTGCTTTAAAAATCTGGTTACAACAACCCGTTCCTGTAGAGATTATGCGCCAAGCACTGCAACAACAACTATAGAGATTCTGCAACTACTCACTACTCACTTTTAAAGAGCTTCAAAAGTAGCCCGCTTTTCACCTTTAGCATACAAGTGCATCAGTAAGTTCTTATTTTGGTAATCTTCATCAAATTCAATGTCTATTTTCATGTCTGGATCGATTGGTTTAAATTGAGTCGGACTACAAGAATAAATTGGAAAGCTAAAGTTAGGTACGTCTATTGTTAGTCTTTTTTGCTTCAAAGTCAGCGACCAAATAGCCCCAGTTTTTCGATTAATCAAACTAGTTGTTTCGGGTTCAATTTTCAGATTATCCAGTAGATTCTCTACCTGAACAAACTTAATCGTCAGGCAAACTGGCTTGTGAAAGATTTCACTTACCAGTTTTTTTTGATCTAAATTAAGTTTTTGCCAACCACTACCCCAAGATGCTATTAGATCGTTTTCATTGTTTACTTGTCCTTGCAAGCTACTTAAGTGAGACATGAAAAATTGTTTAATATCTGTCATGGTTCTGCTTGCATAGATTGCTAGGTGAACAATAGAGCAAGAGCGCTTTGTCTAGCAACCGGCTAAAGAGTGAAAAGCACTATGAAATACTTGTATCCATTACAACAATAATTACCGAGTCAAAAATAGAACTTGAATCTTTAGCAATATCTGTTTATGGCAATTTAATCTCAAATAATATTTATCAACTGTCTATAGAAATATTCCCTTTTTCACGAATAACAAATGCTTGTCTTAAGGTGGGCATTGCCCACCCTATTCACTAACTAATTTTAAAAAAGAGAATTGTTTGAAATATGATACCCAATCCATGCTGAATATAAATCTTCTTCTATGGCTCCCCGCCTACCAATAATTTCAGCATCATGCACTAGTACTTTAAGTGTTGTTACGTAAACGCCGTTGAGTATTTGGTGTCCGTAGCCAATTACCCTACCTGTATGTCCCGTATTCTGATGAACTACATACTCTCCTACGTCGAACATACTTTTCCTCGCTCGATCGAAGTACATAAGTACTTTATCATAGCTGCGATCGCCACAAGTTGTTGACCAGTTAATTTCAGTCTTATAGACGATCTCACTAATACTTATGAGAGATTTTGATGTAGTTTGCTGTGTTTATTTGAATACAAAAGAAAACAATTATTTCTAGAAAATGATTTATACACGTTCTTCCTCGTGTAGAGATGTTACATGTAACGTCTCTACACGAACAATCGATTTCACGATCCATCTAAGATTGCTATAGTGTATTTCATCACAATTTAACTTAAAATTTTCCTCTAACTAGAGAGAGGAAAAAGCGCCAAAAAGTAGTTAATTTAGTTATAAGCCGTTAGGAAGAAGCAAGTAACAATACTGAACAGTACAGATTGTTTTGTATTGCTAACACAGAGTTTTAGTTTTTTAGATTACTATTGACTTAGCAGTTCAAAATTTTTATTGATACAGAAAAGCTAAAAATATTTATTAGAAATTGGGATTTACGATGTTTTCTTGAATCAAAAATCCCAAATCTAAAATTAGATCGCTCAAGTGGGTCTAGAAGCGTAGATTAGTACGTCCTGAGTTTTTACCAATCAATCGAATATTTAATGCTCACAGTTCTACCTCTAGCAGCAGAATAAGCCGAATCGTTAGCTTGAATTTGGGACACAATTGGGAAATATTGATTGTCGAACAAGTTTTCCACTCCAATTTGTAAAGTTCCAGCATCTCCCAGTTGAATGCTGCTGATGTAGTCTACAGTCAAGTAACTTTCTACTTCCCTTCTCCCAAAAGCAATGCTGTCACCAAACACATCGCGATCGCCAGAAAATAATGCTTGAAGACGATTGCGCCAACCTGGGGAAGTTTCATTCTCGACATAAGCTACAACTTTCAAAGGCGGAATCCGAAAGCCATCTAAAGCTGTATATTCTCCATCATCAGCCAGATCGATTTCACCCCCTTGTAAAGTAACAGAACCACCAAGTGAAGTGCGATCGCTTGGTTGCACGTCTACAGCAGCTTCTACACCATAAATCCGTTCTGGGGCGCGCAGTACGGTTCCTGGTGCGGTAAAAGTCGTACCTAACTCTGACTCATTGTAGAAAGCAGATAAAGACCCTTGGATTGTCTCCCACTGCCCGCGCACACCAATTTCATAGCTATCAACCTGCTGCGGTTCTGGATTGAGTGACTCGACATCGAATCCTGGTTGAGCATTTCTTAAAACTAAGCCGATATCTGCTAGCGAGAAACCTTGGGCGAAATTCGCAAATACGTTTATCTCTTCTGTCAAGAACAATACTGTACCAATGTTGAACAGCGTCGCATCGAAATTGAGATCGCCCCCAGGAATCACCGTATCGGGATTGGCTAAAGTCGTGAAGTCATCCACGCTGACATCAGCATTTTCGTAGCGCACACCGCCGTTGACGATAAACCGATCGCTCACATCCCAGGTTAACTGGGCAAATAAACCCAAACTATTGAGTTCTAGCGGTGGTGTCCAAGTCCGTTCGCCTGTAGGGAGAAAATCCAAACCTCCACTGGCTGCAAAAGCAGCGCGATCGAAGGTTGTCACTGGTTGCACGGTATCTTCGTTAAAGTAGTCTACACCCCACAACAATCTCGCTGCCCCTTTGTTAAATAAAGGCGTTTCAATTTGTAAGCGTCCGCCAAACCTTTCCGATTCCACCCGCGACTGATAAATCTGGTTGCCCAAGTTACTAAAATTTCTACCGTCAAATGGAAAGAACTCAGTTAAATAATCTCGGTAGTACAGTTGAGCCTGCACGTTGCTGCCCAACAGGTTTTCGTGGCTGTATTGCAAATTCAGCAGCGTGTTTCGAGTACCTGGAAGCTCGTCTAAGTTCAATCCTTCTAGAGTGCGAGCTTTTTGTCTGCCTGGTAACAAGTTGACGCTGGGGTCAGTTGTAAAGTCCGTATCTTGAGTATCATCGAAGTGGTTGAACGTCAACTGGAGACGCTGTTGTTCGTCTAAATTTACGCCCAACTTACTAAAAAAGTTGAGTGTTTCCGCATCAGAAAAACCACCTTGAGCATTCGGATCGGGAGGAATGCGATCGCCCTCGGCATCAAAAAAACCACCTGTAGTCGTCAGCGAACCACTCACGGCAAAATCGAGATTATCCTCAGTGCCAGAAATCGCATGTTGCAGGTTATAACCTAAACTATCGCCTGATAAATTTCCCAAAGCTCCACTTATGCCAATTTGAGTCTGAGAAGCTAACCTCTCCTCGCTTGGCGTGCGCGTGATGATATTGATGACACCACCCGTTCCACCATCACCATAAATCGCCGAAGGACCCCTTACCACTTCAATTCGTTCGATCGCCGAAGGATCGATCGTGCGCAAATCGCGCTGAGCATTTCGCGAAGTTGATTGCGGAATGCCATCAATTAAAACTTGTATGTTGCGCCCCCGTAGAGTTTGCCCAAAGTTACTGCTGCTTTGAGTTGGAACTGCTAAGCCAGGAACCAACTTACCGAGAATTTCCCCTACATTTTGGGACAGTCTTGTTTGTTGTTCAATTTGTTCGCGGTTAATTATCGTCACCGATCGCGGTACGTCCTGCGGTTCTTCTGCCGTCCGCGTTGCCGTCACGGTAATTTCCTGTGCTGGCTCGCCTTCTGTAATCGTCTCTGTTTCTGTTGGAGTTTGCGCTGTTGGTGCGGCGGTTGCAGGCGTAACGGTAACAACCAAGCCATTTTGACTTGGTACAACTTCTGCTATGGGTGCTGCTGTCTCTCCCACGAGTTGAACTCTGACACGATTAGCATCAATCTGAGTTACTGTAACGAGACTGATTCCCTGGGCTGGGTTTTCTGCCCGATAATCTCCCTCTGGTAACACCAGCCTTGTTTGAGGAAGATCGGCAATCCAGCTATTATCGTCAACCGTGGGTGTAGCCACTGGCAATTGCTGCCCGCCTGCCGTTTCTAGGATAAGTTCTAGCCCTTGAGGAGTCGAATTCAGTCGTACACCCGTTACCTCGATTGCCTTCTCTGCACCGCTACGCTGCTCTTGGGGCGCGTTTTGAGTATAAGTGGATACTGATGCAAGTTGCGCTTGAGCGATCGCGGGGGCGAACGTGGCGATCGCGCCCACTAAGCTTAGTACAGATAGTAATTGCAAATTTGACACAATAACTCCTCGCTCACAAACCATCATGTGACTTGCTGATTTACTCCTTTAGAGAGATGCAAAATTCGATTTTGCGCGATTTTGAAGTAAATACTCGCTTTTTAGCCAGTAAATTTACTGAAACTAATTTTCAATAATACTACTCGGCTAATAAAAATCGGCAAGAAATTTTCTCAATAAACAGAGATAATCTCACAGAAAGTATAAAATTCCCCCCTTAAAAAGGGGGGTTAGGGGGGATCGAGATCTCGGACTTCCGGCGCGTAACTCTCATAGCAATTCTCGATTGCGTGCGTGACATTTGTAGGGGCGCTTTCTCTGTGCGCCCCTACAGATCGTGTGTTTTGCCCAATCGAAAACCGCTATCAATCGCGTTTTAAACGAGCCAACAAATTCTGCCAATTAGCAGCAAAAGCACCGTAGTTCGGATCGGCTTTGACTTCAAAAGTCAAGTTACCATCCTGGGGTTGCTCCACGACTCGAACGCAGAGTTCGGCAATTGAATCGCGGCTGACTTTACCTTTAATATTATCCCCTTGGTCGAAAACCAAAGGCTGTATTTCAGGTTCTTCTGTCAGGGCGCACGGTCTGATAATTGTATAAGGAACGCCACTTTCTCTCACAGCTTCCTCACCACGCCATTTCCAAGTTAGAATGCCTCCCAATTGGTCATTTAAACGCACGGCTGGCGGTTCTTCCTCTAAGTTAATTCCTGGGCGATTGGGACGAGTGACACCGGCGGAACTGACTAAAATAAACTGGGGTTTTGCACTACCATACGCGCCAATTGACTCGACTTGCAACGCGAAACCACCAGCAGAAAACTGCGGATTGAGTTCGCCATTGTATTCAAATTTGCTCAACATTAATTGCAACGAGCGAATTTTGCTAGTATCGATCGCCGGAGCATCTGATATTGTTTTTGCCCGAAATACTGCTGTTAATTGGTTAAATGGAATTCGTACCGTTATCCACTCATTGGCTACGGTATCAAAAGAATACGAATAAGCCATTCCATCCCAACTCGATTCCGTGCGCAGGAAAAACTTGTAGCGCTTACCGTCTCCCCTGACTCGCAGCGTCACGCCTTCGTAACCGGATAAATCTAGTGGCGAGGTGAAATTTTTTGTCCTGACAGAAGCAAAGCCACCAGAGTTAGCTGTAGAAACATTACCCGTAAACAAAGCCGTCCCTTCCACAAAGCGGATCTCGCTTTGACTGACACCACCCATGACAACATCATCCACAGCACCCCAAATCTGTTGTAGTTGAGGAGTTGGTTGACTAAAATCAAAGACGATTTTTTCACCACTTGGGTTATGTTGCCAATATTGAGCCGCCGCTTGGACTAAATTTTTTACCCCCAAATATTCCACCCGTTCTGGAGTATCACCGACGATTTCGGGTTGATAGAACTTCACGCCTTGATTGTATTTTTCTCTGTCTGGGGTATCGCCGCCCACTGGTTGCACCCGCACCGCCGTACAGCAAATGACAGCACGGACGTTTGCCATCATTGCTGGTGTTAGGGTTTCTGGTTGGGTAATATCGCCGACATAGGTTTCTACATTGTTGCCCAAAATCGAGCTTGCTTTATCTTTATCTCGGACGAGCGATCGCACTTGGTATCCTCTTTCTAACAGCCGTTGTACGACTCGCTTACCTACACCACCCGTTGCGCCAGCGACTAGGATAACTCCCACTTGCTTACCTCCAGATAAATAATTTTCGGGTTTGTCAGCCACACCTGGGAGTATCTGTTTTAACCAACTCCAGCCAGGAATCGCCTCGAAATAGGCTAAAGTGCGGATGAACCTACCTGCATCCCAGCCAGCACGATTTTTTTCTGTCATAGCTTGTTCCTAGTCAGATTGCGAGCAGCTATCTCTATTTTGGTAACAAACAGCGCCAAGATGATTAAGCCTTTGGTATAAATCTTGAATGAAGTAGGGCGATCGCGGTATTTGTATGAGGATAAAGATTTAAGAGTTTAATTATGCCGATAGACATTCAAGAACAAAATTGGAATAACTTTTGCGCTCACCATTTACATGATTGGCATGGAATTTGGACGAGTTATTCTGCTCAAGGAGAGGTCAAAGATTCGTTTCAAAGTTTGAGAAGTTTTCGCGCCAACTTAGAAAAAACTCAAATTACACATACAAATCGATATATTTATGCCGATGGGAAAATCGAGGAAAAAACTTGGCAGTTACAAAAGCCATTTCTTAGATCGATTTTTTTTCCTCAAGGTGCTGGGGCTTTTCATGCTGAGAAGCTAGTAACTGCCTCTTTTTTTGCAGTAGAATTATTTTTCATTCACAAAAACTTACGCCATAGCGCGATCGCGGCTTATACAGATGGTACTAACTTAACTAAAATATTGAGTATTCGCGAAGACTCTACAGGCTTTCCCAGTCAACATTGGTCTACCAATCTTGATTTAGTATCGGAAAGAAGTCTGAGTGAAAATTGGGCGGGGACTTCAGTTACGATGACACCCGATTTAAAAGTTTCTCCGGCAGTTCCAGCTAACTTAAATTGGCAGATAGAAGGGAACGAATCGTTCTTTTTTCCCGACGAGATTTCTTTAAGTTGTCCCAGACAAGTTGAGGTAGGCAAACCAATTGTAATCGCTGCTACTTGGTTGGTTAATTCAAGTTATCTGCAACAGATTACAATTGCATATGACGAGACAGGAGCCTTTCAAAACTTGAAATTTGCAGAATTTACCCATGTCTAGCCCTAAATCAAAACTTCTGGGTGAATAAAACTGTATCCTGCGGTTTTGAGTTTCCGATTCGATACCCTGGCATTGTATGGACGGGTTTCCGATAACTCAGGATTCCACAACACTTGAGGCAGGTTATAGCGATCGCACAAATTTTGCAACAAATCGCGAGATAATGGAGGTTCATCACCTACTAAATTATAAATTCCCTCTAATTGCCTTTCTGCGGCAAAGGCGATCGCGCCGACAATATCGTCAAGGTGAATCCAATTCGTATAGGTTTGCCCGTTCCCTGGACGAGTTGTACCAAATGCACGACTGAAGATTTTTGTCAATTCCCGCCCTTCACCGTAAATTCCGCCCAAGCGTAAGATACAGACTTTCAATTTGTCACTCGCAGCGCAGAGCAATACTTCTTCTGTCTCTGCCAAAACTTGTCCGTTTTGATTTGCTGGCGTTAAAGGTGATTCTTCGTCTACCCATGCCCCATTTTTATCGCCGTAAACAGAATAACTCCCCGTATAAATAATTTGTTTAACAGCAGTTTGTGGCAAAACTTGAATTAAATTCTTGGCAGTTTGTAGGTAAGTAGATTCGTAGCTATCAGCTGCAAAAAATTTAGGCGCAATGCTCAGAATGACAATATCTCGATCTTGGATGGCTGACAGGAGAGTGGCTTCATCGTCTCCTTTAGCGATGACAACTTGCTGAGCTAATTGTTCTAACTCGCTCATCCGTGCCTGAGTTGTCGTGGTTGCGGTAATCTGATATTTACCATCCTGCTGCCAGTGACGCGCGATCGCCTTACCGACATAACCACAGCCTATAATTGCTACTTTTATAGTTTGCATTCAATCTCTCTAGAAAGTCAAAAGTCAAAAGTTATTCGTAGGGGCGGGTTCACCCGAAATCTTTGTCGGAGTCAGAGTTTTTTGGTAAGCCCGCCCGTACAAAAGTCAAAATGTCGAAATCAAGCGCGTTCAAATTCAAATTAACATGAATCAATTTCAGCCCCCTGGCTTTGGAAAACAGGCGATCGCCACCTCTTTAGGATCGATGACTTACTACACCCAGGTAGCCGCACCTTGGCTATCCTCATCCAGTCATGAATTACCTCGCCTAGTCTTTCTACACTGCTTTGGTGGCGGTGCTTCAGCTTACGAATGGTCTAAAGTTTACCCTGCATTTGCCAGCGAATACCAGATTCTTGCAGCCGACTTAATTGGTTGGGGCGAATCAGCGCATCCCGTGCGAGAATATCAAATTGCCGACTATCTCACTACAATCGCTGAATTTATTCAAGCTTGCCATCCTCCCATCAGGGTAGTTGCCTCTTCTTTAACAGCAGCATTAGTAATTCGCCTTGCCGTTCAGCGTCCCGAATTATTTCAATCTCTCTTGCTCATCTGTCCCTCTGGGTTTGACGACTTCGGCGAAGGTGCGGGACGCAGACTACCGCTACAGTTAATTAGTACACCCTTACTCGATCGCCTAATTTATGCCATAGGTGCAGAAAACGAAGTCTCTGTGCGTAACTTTCTCCAACAATTTCTCTTTGCCGAACCAGAACGAGTCACGCCAGAAATGGTAGCAGCCTATCTCACTTCTGCTCAAAAACCCAATGCCGAATACGCTGCCCTTGCTTTTCTCAAGGCTAATCTTTATTTTGACTTGGCTTTGTACGTACCGCAGCTAACCGTACCCACAGCGATCTTATGGGGAGAGCAAGCACAATTTACCAAAATAGGCTTAGGAAGACGCTTAGCAAAGCTGAATTTGCGATCGATTATTGCATTTGAGGCGATCGCCCATGCTGGTGTTTTACCACATTTAGAAACCCCGGAAATCGCGATCGGCTTGTTACAGAAGTATTTGTAGGAGTGATGCGTGGAGTGGAGGGACAAGGGGGACAAGGGGGACAAGGGGGACAAGGGGGACAAGGGGGAACTCGGGGACCCCACGACCGAAGGGAGTGGGGATTAGGGGGCGAAGGGGGACAAGGGGGACAAGGGGGACAAGGGGAGCAGGGGAGCAGGTGGGCTTCAGGTGCAACAACCACCCATTACCCATTACCCATTACCCATTACCAACTACCAACTACCAACCACCAACTACCAATTCCCACTTGCAATATTTATTTACAGAGTCAACAAAATATTATAGAGATATGCCTATTTATAAAATTGCTTCTCCCCAATTAGGGAAAAACAGGAAAAGAGGCTTGCTAAAGTCAATAGCCAGACAAAGGAGAATCAGCAGCTTGTGCTTGAAAGGTTGAAACAGGATCTAAAAAATGACCTGATTGCAGGATTATTGGTCGTCATTCCCTTAGCTACGACAATCTGGCTGACGATCGCCGTTGCTAGTTGGACGATCGAATTTCTGACGCGGATTCCCAAACAACTGAATCCGTTAGATGAAATGAACCCCTTCCTCGTGAATCTCATCAACTTAGCAGTAGGTCTAACAGTACCGCTGCTGTGCATTTTAGCGATCGGCTTAATGGCACGCAATATCGCCGGACGCTGGCTGCTCGATTTCGGAGAACAATTATTACAAGCCATTCCCTTAGCTGGAGCAGTTTACAAAACCTTAAAACAATTGCTCGAAACCCTGCTTAAAGATTCTAATGGGAAGTTTCGGCGCGTTATTCTAATAGAGTATCCTCGGCGGGGTATATGGGCGATCGCCTTTGTCACTGGGATTATGAGTCATGAAATTCAATCTCACATGAATCGCCCGATGCTGAGCGTATTTATTCCCACAACCCCCAACCCAACCACCGGATGGTATGCCATTGTTCCAGCAGACGAAGCGATCGACCTATCCATGTCCGTTGAAGATGCCTTTAAAGTCATTATCTCTGGTGGTATTGTTTCCCCCAATGCGCCCCTACCCCCACTTTTGCTAGATCGCCAAGGACAAGCGATTAATCAGTGAACAGTTATCAGTTGTCAGTCACTGCCGAGCAACTACCAACTACCAACTACCAACTACCAACTACCAATTACCCTTCCAATAATGAAAGCACGAAGTATTGCTCGCGAATTGGCTCTGCTTAGTTTGAGCCAACTGCCTAATTCCTCAGAAAAATTGGAAGCGCAACAACTATCTAATTTGTTAGTTGCAGCCGTCAGAACTTTGACAACGGAAGTAGAAGATGCTCTAGAGACGGCTTCTGGAGAAGTTCAGCGGGCAAACGATCGCCTCTTGACGAGCGAAACCCGTGCTAACGATGTCCAAACAGCCAGAGCTATGTTGCAGGATGGGATTCAATTGACTCAAAGTGCAATCAATCGCCTTGCTACAGCCATGCAACTACCAGAGACGATCCAATCAGCCACGGCAGCAGAACCAAATTTTGATGTCCGCCGTTACGCACTAACACTTGTGAATACAGTCAATCAAAACCGAGCTGAAATTGATGAAATTTTAGAACAGGCTCTAGTAGACTGGCAATTAAATCGACTGGCGCGGATCGATCGCGATATCCTGCGGATTGCAGTAGCCGAAATTGAATTTTTAGGTTTTCAAGATCGGGTTAGTGTCGCGATCGATGAAGCAGTAGAACTCGCAAAGCGGTACAGTGGAGACGAAGGATACAAATTTATCAACGGCGTTTTGCGCCGCGTCACCGATCGCTTAAAACAAAAAGAAGTCGGAAGTCGGAAGTCGGAAGTCAAGAGTCAACAGTGACTGCTCGTGCGCTCCCTGCTCCCTGCTCCCTGTTCCCTGTTCCCTGTTCCCTGTTCCCTGATAACTGACAATGCCTTTTAACTGGTTCCGCCGCAAACACGATGAATCTTCTACTCCACAAGAGGAGCAACCTGCTACTCCAGCACCGGAGCAACCAGCAGACGTATCCCAGGAACAATCGGCTCAAGATGCAGCAGTAGATTATCTCAGCTTTGCTAAAGCAGCCTATAAAAGTATTCAAGAAAGGCAGCAGCAAGCTCCAGAAAAGAGAGCTGAGGGAGCTGAGGGAGCTGAGGAAGCTGAGGGAGCTGAGGAAGCTGCTGAGTTAGCGGAATCCGAAGCAGAAGCTTTAGATACACAAGTAGAGCGACTTGTCAAGACGGAAGAGCCAGTTACGGCAGAAACAGCCACGCTAGCAGAACCGATCTCGACTGAGGAAATAGCTACAACAGAAGCATCAGCGATCGTAGAGGAAATAACACCAGAAGCAACTGCGCCGGAGGAAACAGCGGCAGAGGAAATAACACCAGAAGCAACTGCGCCGGAGGAAACAGCGAGCGTACCTTTTTGGGCAAAAGCAGAAGCAGAGCGTCAGGCAAGGTTGGAGAGGCTAAAGGCAACTGCGATCGAGGAACCAGAACCAGAAGTATTACAGCCAGTGACGGCAACAGAAGTTACTACACCTACAGCCGATACTGACTTAGCTCCTGACTTTGCTTTTGATGAAGGATTTTTGTGGTCGGCAGAGGTTCTGGCGGCGCAAGGACGGCGACCAGAAGATATTTCGCTCGAAGAAATTACTTGGTTGAAAAAGCTGCGGCAGGGTTTAGGCAAAACGCGCCGTAACATTGTCAACCAGTTAAAATCAATTGTCGGTCAAGGACCGCTGAACCAAGCAGCAGTGATGGAAATTGAGGCTCTGCTGCTGCAAGCGGATGTTGGAGTGGAAGCGACGGATTACATCATCGAAGCTTTGCAAAATCAGATCAAGCAAGCAGCCTTACCCCCAGATGCCGCGATCGCTTATCTGAAAAAGATTCTCCGAGATATGCTCGATCGCCCCCTGCAAAATTGCAGCCCTGTTTTTGTTCCAGAAAAAGATAGACTCAATATTTGGTTAATTACCGGAGTCAATGGGGCAGGTAAGACCACAACTATCGGTAAACTCGCCCATATCGCGCAGAAGTCCGGCTACGACTGCCTAATTGGGGCAGCAGATACCTTCCGCGCCGCTGCCGTGGAACAAGTGAAGGTATGGGGCGCAAGGAGCAATGTCGAAGTGATTGCCAACCCTGGTAAAAATACCGATCCAGCCGCAGTGGTATTTGATGCGATCGCTGCCGCACAAGCACGCAACACAGAATTACTACTCGTCGATACAGCTGGGAGACTGCAAAACAAGAAAAACTTGATGGACGAACTGAGTAAAATTCGTCGTATCGTCGATAAAAAAGCTTCCGATGCCCGTGTAGAATCTTTACTCGTCCTCGATGCTACCCTGGGACAAAACGGCTTGCGACAGGCAGAAGTGTTTGCTCAAGCCGCTCAGCTCAGCGGTGTAGTCTTAACTAAACTTGATGGCACGGCTAAGGGTGGCGTGGCTCTAGCAGTCGTGCAGCAACTCAATCTCCCAATTCGCTTCATCGGCGCTGGAGAAGGCATCGAAGATCTGCGTCCTTTTTCTAGCTACGAATTTGTAGAAGCACTGATCGGAACGTAACTAGGGGCTGGGGGAAGAAAGAGAAAACTAAGGGACAAGGAAGACAAGGGGGACAAGGAAGACAAGGAAGAATCCACCTGTTCATTCCCTGCTCTCTGCTCCCTCTAAATTCAGTAATACTTTGACAGCAATTGTATTGAATTTTAAGTTAAGATATCTCAACTTAACCTATCGCTCCTGCTTATGCGTAAAAGTCAATAAAATGCAGCAACTAACTTAGTTTTAGTAAAATCCAAAATTAAAATTAAAATTTTTTCAGCTACATTGTTGTCAAAGAATCTATACTAACAGGAGCAAAAGGGGGTAAAACACACTTTTTTTAGTGTAGCTGTAGGTATATCCTTCAAAAGACATTGCTAAACTACTTAGCTATTGGTTCTATGACTCTTACTGCCTAACTTGATGGCTCACGACTACTCTCTAACATAATAAAACTAAACCCGTGTCTGTGCCTCAACCGCCCTTCCAACCCACCGATCGAACTAGCAGCGCCGCTACTGATGTTAACCCAGTTGTAGCGCTCAAAGAACTAGTGGCGCGCCTGTATCGGGAACAGAATAAGGTACAAGATTTGCTAAGTTCCTTGGGATTTGCCCTCAGGAGCTTCAATAATTTGAATCAGTTTCTCGAACTAATTCCGTTAATAGCAACACGGGTAACGGATGCTGACGGCGGGGTATTGTTCCTCTACAAATCCAACGGTCAGGTGAGCTTGGAAAAGCTACACTGCCAAGATATTCACCAACGCAAACAAATCCGTAAAGCTTTAGAAACAGCCACGAGTGCCGTCACCACTGCACTTACAACAGCCCAAATCGTTCCTGCTACGGCAACTTTAGATGCTCAAGTCAGCCATCACTTAGGATCGCAAATACAGTTATTTGGTACGACAATTTTAGTCAAGCAGGCAGAACGGGGACGACTATACGTCTTTAGCAGCGATCCCGAATATACTTGGACGGAAACCAGACAGAAGTTAGTCCGACTTGTTGCCGATCAAACAGCAGTAGCAATTGAAAATGACGAACTAAAAGTAGAACTACGCAAAAAAGAGCGTCTAGACCGCGAGTTAGAAATTGGCGCAGAAATTCAATTACGACTTTTACCTCGCCAATGTCCTAACGTCCCTGGGGTATCTCTAGCGGCGAGATGTCAGCCAGCAAACCGCGTTGGCGGAGATTACTATGACTTCATCCCGATCGAGCGCGACTTGAATCAAGCAGACGGTAAAAGTAGCAACCCTGATAGTTGCTGGGGCTTAGTAATTGGTGATGTGATGGGCAAAGGGGTTCCAGCCGGACTCATCATGACTATGACGCGGGGAATGTTGCGCGCTGAGGCATTAAACGAACATTCTCCAGCTCGAATTTTGCAGCATTTGAATCGGGTCATGTATACCGATTTAGAAAATTCCCATCGTTTTGTCACTTTATTCTATTCAGAATACAACCCACAGACGCGCAGGTTGACTTACAGTAATGCAGCCCATCATCCGCCCTTATTATGGCAAGCAGCTACAAAAACAGTGAAGCGCTTAGATACTTTAGAGGGCATGTTGATCGGGCTTGAAGCTCATAGCAATTACGAAGATGCTCAAGTTCAGTTAGAACCAGGAGACACAATTATTTACTATACAGACGGGTTTACTGATGCTGCTAATCAAAGAGGCGATCGCTTTGACGAAGAAAGGCTAGAAGGCGAATTCAAATTTGCTTGTCGCCACTGTCAAGACCCCCAAGCAATTCTCGAATATCTTTTCGCTCAAGTTCACAAATTCATCAGTGGCGCAACTAACCAAAATAAAGACGATATGACATTAGTAGTGATGCGAATCAACTAGTAGTTGGTAATTGGTAGTTGTTGATTGTTGGTTGTTGGTTGTTGGTTGACAGCTCTTGCTCCCGAGCGCAACCTTGCGCTTCCTCAACTCCCTCAGCTCTCTTCCTCCCGCTCCCTTTCTTCACTGATAACTGGTCACTGGTCACTGGTCACTGATACTGGTCACTACCAATTCTATGTGTTACGACAGTCATGAACTTATGCTGCCTTGAGAAGGCAAATACTCAGCTAGGAGATTGACTCGTTATGGTTGTCGGTTCAGTTCTTCCACTCACTACGTGGTTTTCCCACTACACTCAAGTTTTGAGTTCTATGTCTCAAATACTTTGGCACTTGCCTTGGCATAGTACGCTAGCTCAAAGTATCAAAGATCCAGATCTGCTAGGTCAATGGCAGAAAGCTTTCGATCACTTTATCCAAACAGGGCAAGTATGGGCTTTGCTGATCGGGATTTTTATTGGCTTTTTAGTCAAAAGCATGACTAGCTTTGGTTAACAGTGACCAGTGACCAGTGACCAGTGTAAAGACGTTACATGCAACATTTTTACACTGTGTCAGCAACCGAGATTGTAAATAAGAACCAGGGTCTTTGTTCTTTACAGAAAGCTTGGTTGTGGCTGATAACTGATAACTGATAACTGTTAACTGGTCTTAGTTACTAGCTGCTGTATCCTCATCTTCCTCAGCCTGTGGTTGAGGTTGATTTCTACGATTCTGCATCCGACCCGTAGTTGCACGTTTACGAAACTTACGGGCATATGCCTGATTCCGTAGCGCCTTTTCTTTTTTTTGGTTACGGCGCTTAGCCATGTTCACCTCATTATTTGTAGACAACAAAACACCACCCCTAGAGTTTCTAGAGGCGATTGGACTCACCGACATCAGCGGTATTTTCCCAGCTTAGCGGATTAATGTCATAAGTATAAACCAATCGGACTGTAGTAGTCAGCTAATTCCAACTTAGCACGCGCGATCGCCACCATTTGCATTAAGAAACATTAATGAATCTCAATAGTTAATCTCGGGAAAAAGCTATAGCTAAATACAGCTCTGGGCATAGTTTTGAGTTGGAGATCGATAAATGATAAGATGAACTTAAACTATATTAAGACATTATCAAAAGCTGGGATAGACTATCTGTCTGGGGTTTCACCGAATTTTTTCAGCATATGAAAATTTATAAATTTTAATTAACGGTTAAATAGTGATTTTTTCTAGTTTTAAGGCGATCGCCCAACCCCTACGCCGCTGGTGGCGATTTATTCAAACTGTCATCGGCATCATATTTCGTCATCCCGTCCCAGGCACGAGTATCATTCCCATCTTGCCTGATGGTCGGATCGTTTTGATTCGCCGTCGTGATAATGGGCTGTGGTCGCTACCAGGAGGGATGGTAGATTGGGGTGAGGATGTGGCTACGGCAGTCAAACGAGAATTAGCTGAGGAAACGGGGCTGGATTTAGTCAAAATTCGACGACTGGTAGGAGTTTATTCCGCACCCGATCGCGATCCGCGCATCCATTCGATTTGTATTGTAGTTGAGGCAGATGTCACAGGCAGGATGAAAGTCCGCGATCCATTAGAAGTGATGGAAGTTCGTGCATTTCCTCCTGGTGCTTTACCTCCCGGTCAACTTGCTCACGACCACAACCAACAATTGCAGGACTATTTTGCCGGATTGACGACTTTAGCCTAACTCACGACACTTTTACCTCGACTTGAGACTTAAGATATTCCGTATTGACTCCCGACTCTCGCACGAGGGCAATTTTACCTGTACGGGCGACCTCTCGCAGTCCAAACTTTTGTAATAACTGCACGAGCGCGACAATTTTACCAGGGTCGCCGACAACTTCTAAGGTAAGAGAGTCTTCAGCCACATCGACCACTCTAGCGCGAAAGATCTGAGCGATTTCAATCACTTCCGAGCGATTAGAGCTAGTAGCATTCACTTTAATCAACATCAATTCCCGCTCGACACAAGGAACTTCGGTGATATCTTGGACTTTGAGGACGTGGACAAGTTTATATAGCTGCTTGGTCAGCTGTTCGATAACGCGATCGTCCCCAGGGACTACCATTGTAATTCGAGAGACTCCGTTTTGCTCCGCTTGACCGACAGCAAGGCTTTCAATGTTAAAGCCACGACGGGCAAATAAACCCGCAATGCGGGTTAGTACCCCCGCTTCATCTTCCACTAGAACTGAAAGGGTGTGTTTCATTTTTAATGGTTGATGGTTGATGGTTGATGGTAAGCGCTGGCGCTACAATGCGTGAAGATGGTTGATGGTTGATAGTTGCTATTCACTGCTCTCTACTTTCTGTCCGATCGCTAAAATCAATCTGTTCAGCCTTATATTCTATCTCGATCTATCTCGTCTTTCGTTCTCAACAAATGTTTTCTAGCTGAAAAAAAGGCGCGTGTCGTTGCAGGAGTTACGCGCTTGAAGCTAGACTCGCTCCCCTAGCGTTCCTCAAAAAGGGAGTTGGGCGATCGCTAAGTAGATAATGAGACTTGCAGCGCAATTGTAGGTTAAAAAGTAGCTAAAAAAATTAAATTTAACTTAATTAAACTTCAATTCGTAGATTTACTCTTAAGATGATCGACTTGTGACTATATCTTCTTTCGGATAGGTGTGGCGATCGCTACACAAACTTACACTGAGAGCAGTTAATTACTGAGGAGAAAAATCTATGGGTTGGTTACAAAGACTGTTTGGCATGAACAAACCGCAAAATGCTCAAGTTAATCCTACGCCACAGGCTGCTGCTGCCACTGAATCAGTTCCTCCCGAGCGTCTAGGATTGAATGGAGAATACGATCAGAGTGGTTTAGCTAAGCGTGTTGCTTTGGCATTTGATGAAGACCAAAGCTTAACTGACATTGATACTCTCTACGTAGCTCAAACGGGCAGTACCGTGGTTTTAAAAGGCAAGGTTCCCAGCCAAGATATTTTGCAAAAAATGGTTTCTGTTGCCAGAAACGTTCAAGGCGCAACTGACGTAACTACCGATCAAGTCAGTATCGGATAAAAACTGATGGCTGATTGTTAATGGTTAATGGCGATACAAACAATTAACCATTAACAACTAATTATTAACTTTGTATAGAGCAAGATCGGGACGGGCAAGGAAAGAGTCGATCCAGTTCAAGACTGCTTGGTTGACTTCTTCAGGACACTCATCATGAGCGAAATGTCCTGCATTCTCTAAAATTAGAAGCTGCACGTTAGGATTGTAAGCAGCAAACTTGGGAGCGAAAGCGGGTGGAATCATGCGGTCTTGCTGTCCCCAAATCAGTAGGATGGGAATGTTTAGATTTGGCAAGATGCTCTTGACTGAAGGATCGAATTGAGAATCCAACATAGCTTTTAGCGTGGCATAGAAAGCTTGTGCCGAACCTCGGTCTTGAGCTGGTCCTAACAAAATATCTACTAATTCATCAGTTACGGCTTCAGAATTAGCATATGCAATGCCTGCCCAACGCTTTACCACTTGGGGGCGGCGGACAATGCGAAAAATGGTTTTAATTAATAGGGGTGAGGTGAAGAGATTTTCGATCGCGGCGATCGCGGGACGTAAAATCTTAGGTATGGCTTCCTGTCGGATAGATAGATCGGGAAGACTGAGCATTACAATACCCTGCACCATATCGGGATGCATGGCTGCTGCTCTCAGCGACACTAGCGAACCGATAGAATTACCAACTAAGACGACTGGATGCTGAATAAACGTGCGCCAGAAATCGTAAACTTGTTCTACCCACAGTTCTACCTTATAGCTCACTGGAGCTTTTTCCGACGCACCAAAGCCCAACATATCTAGCGCGTAAACTGTGTGCTGTTCCCCTAGCACGGCTAAGTTTTGTCGCCAATGACCGATTGACGTGCCAAAGCCATGCAGTAAAATTATTGGTGTTGTCTGAGGCTGAGGTTGTTCTGGGCGAATAAAAGTGTAGCGAGTCTGCCAGCCACGCCAAATCCAGTCTCTTTGACTACCTACCCGTTGCTGCCAGTGTAATAAGGTATCCACGCTTGTTTTGGTCAATTTGAATAAAGTTATAAAATCTCTAAATTATTTTAACAATTGAGATGTTTTGATGGGAGGCGATCGCATCTATCCTGATAAGTTAAGGCGATCTTAACAAATGGATGGCGATCGGAGTTCGCAAATAGAGGAATTTCCCTACCCCTAACTAGCAGAAAAAAGTGCTATCGTGAATTGCAAGTACTAAGAAAGCCTGCTGTTTGCTATGGATTGTAGACTCTACTAGTTACGTTTCCGAAAGCCGATTCTTTGGTGTGAAGGTATACATAGTTGTCTTAGTCTAATAGTTGCTCAAGCTGGATTCATCCCAGTTATCTAACAAACAGTTGCTAATAATCCTATATGCCTGTGATTGAAAAAAGAAGACCCACAAAAGATTTACCCCAAATTAACGAACGCATTCGCTTCCCTAAGATTCGAGTCATCGATACTGATGGCAGTCAGATGGGAATTTTAACTCCCTACGAAGCACTGCAAATTGCTGAGGAAAAAGAGTTAGACCTCGTTCTGCTCAGTGATAAAGCCGATCCGCCTGTGTGCCGAATTATGGACTACGGCAAGTATAAATTCGAGCAGGAGAAGAAGGCGCGGGAAGCTCGGAAGAAGCAGCATACGGCTGACGTGAAAGAAGTGAAGATGCGCTACAAGATTGAGGAACATGACTATCGAGTGCGCGTCAATCAAGCCGAACGCTTCTTGAAAGATGGCGATAAGGTGAAAGCAACTGTGATGTTCCGAGGTCGGGAAATTCAACACAGCGATTTGGCAGAAACCTTGCTCAAGCGGATGGCAACGGATCTGCAAGAGGTAGGAGAGTTACAACAAGCGCCGAAGAAGGAAGGGCGCAATATGATGATGTTGATCTCTCCTAAGAAGTAGATCCCCCCAACCCCCCGATAAATTGGGGGGCTTTTGATTTGCGATCGCGCGTTAGGATGGTAGATTTGTGTGCGATCGCAATTTTGTTTTAACGTGGAGCGCAGGCGTAATCCGTGTACCAGTACAGATGCAAATTTTCGTGCTAGAGAGCGACTAAAATTTAAGCCTTGGTGCTAAAACGACTTGTATTTGCCTCTTGCTACACTCCTTAGATAAAACGTCAATTCGAGCTTTCTCCTGTGCTTCTGGTGCTAGAGATTGTAAAAACCCTTGAAATCCTAGAAAGGCTAGTTCGTAGATTGCTTGCTGGCTAAATTTACCTTCAAAGTAGCCAGTATGAGTATCAACACCTTGAGGATCGTTGTAATTTCTCAATTTGCGTATAGCAGCAACCGAGAGCAACACGTAATCCCAAAAGTTTATCGCTGGTTGTTGTAAAGCTAAGCTAACAATTCCTGTACGTTGACTCGGTTCGTCTTTGTAATCCGTACAGTCAAAATAGGTAAAGAAATCTGCGGCTTGCACCTCTGTTTCTAAAAATGCTCTCATTTCTTCGAGTTTTCGATGTTCTCGGTTAGAAGAACGAATTTCGAGATATTTGTACGGGCGATCGATCGCGTCATCTTGCTGAGATAAATTGACAATTCCATACTGGGGAATATAACCAGTGCGATCGAAGCGATCGCGAAAACGACTCACAGTTACATTACCCAGTCTATAACCACTGATACGAGTTCTAGCTGGAAAGCTAAAGTAATTGGCTGCGGTAGAAGTCAGTCTTAAAGCAAGATCCCCCTCATTACAAAAGATATAGGCTTCCTCAAAACGACGTAAAGAAGAACGGAGAAAATTAGCCCTTCCTGGTAAAATTGTTTCTACAGGAATATCAGGTGCAACTAGAATTAGTCGTTCCAAACAAAACATTTGACCGATATGCGAGCTTGGTTGTTTGCCGATCGCGCGATCGTCAAAAACATCAGAAAGGATGCGAATTGCATTTGTGATGACATAGCATCCCATACTATGACCGATAAATGATAATTTGACTCGCTGCCCTCCTCCTTTTTGTTGTAATATGAGATCGAGTTGCCTGAAGAGTTCAACTAAATCTAGAACGCCATAGTTTCTGGCTCTATAACCATCGCGAAAATAAACCACAGTTCTGAGGAGAAACAGCGTAAAAATTGTGGTAAATGCCAAGCCCGATAAAATTAAAGAACTGACTAATAAAAAATGGAACAGGCTAGATTCTTTGGGCGACAAAAATAGTAAGATCGCGCTAGAAAATATACTAATAATTGCACCAACAACAAAGATAACGCCTGGTAAAATTGGCAAGGAATCGAATGCATTTCTTAGTTTCTCTTGAAAAGTACCAGATTCGTCTTGCCTAAAGGGATTTTCAGCCGCCCACCTATAACCGAGAAAAACATACTTGTTGGGTTGAGCGATCTTTTCGTTAACATAATTGTAAATTTTTTGGCATCCCTCTTGTCCGTCGGAAATGGTAGAACTATATCCATGAATGTTAACTATAATTTCTGGTTCTTGACTTTTGAGTAAACGATCTGCAATCTCTTCCAACATTTCTCGCGTCGAACCAAAACGATTTAGATTCAGAATATCTAAGTTAGAGAAAGTGAGAAAAGACTGAGTAGCATCGCCTTTTTGTTCGACATTAAGTGTTGCAGTGCTAGCGACTAAATAACCAGGGATTTTGGCTGAATCATTTCCTTGAAATTCGTAAATTGTATACGGCTCGGCATCCGGCAGATTAGATTCAGAAGAATACATTATGCTTACATCCTTTTGTAGAGCGAGCGTTTTAAAAAGCTATAAATCATGTCACAAAATGCGAACATGAAAAAGCGATCGCGCTTCTAGACTCAAGCGATAGCGAGACAAACTTTGCTGAAACTATACTAGGGAGAGTCTATTCTAGTTGTGATTCCATAAGGGCGGTTAATAGTTAATGGCTATTAACTATTAACTACTAACCAAAATCTACCGATTACAGAATTTGCTCGATCGCAATTCGCGATCGCGTGTGCGACAATTCTGGGGGCGCACGGCTGTGCGCCCCTACAGATCGAACCGCTATAAACTCGCTATAAAACGGATCGAACTATAGCAGCACCAACTTTACTAAAACTGTACTAGGACAAAACTTCTCAATCCGTACCTTCTGCGATCGCCAAATGATTAGCTAAACCTGAAAGTATTCCCTGTGGTGCGCCAAGAAAGAGGAAGTTGCAAGGGTGAGACAAAATCAAAAATTTCGCGGCATCGATCCTGAACTACTGGGATTAATATATGGCTTTGTGGGGGTATTCGGCTTTAGCTTAACACTACCAGCAACTCGCGTCGCCGTCACCGATTTTGACCCCAATTTTGTTGGTTTAGGAAGGGCGATTGTCGCAGCATTTTTGGCAATGGTAGTTTTACGAATAACTCATCAACCCTTACCCAAGCGCCGTTACTGGAAAAGTATAGCGATTGTTGCTGCGGGGTGGTTTTAGGATTTCCCTTACTCTCAGCTTGGGCAATGCAACAGCTACCAGCTGCCCACGGCGGAGTGGTTCTAGGACTGATGCCTTTAGCAACGGCATTGGCAGGCGCATGGCGATTAGGAGAACGCCCCAGTTTAGGTTTCTGGATTGCCAGCATTGCAGGTAGTATCACCGTCGTGCTGTTCGCGATTGTTTCGGGTGCAGGACAAATGCACTGGGCAGATTTGGTTTTACTTGGCGCGGGTTTCGCTGCGGCTGTGAGTTATGCGGAAGGGGGACGGTTGGCAAAAGATTTAGGTGGGTGGCAGGTGATTTGTTGGGCATTAGTGTTTACAGCCCCAATATTAGTCATACCAACCGCGATCGCAGTTTACCAGCATGGATTAACCGCCTCCCCTTCTGCCTGGTTGGGATTTGCTTACGTTAGTATTATCAGTCAATTTCTGGCTTTTTTCCCTTGGTATCGCGGACTAGCTTTGGGTGGTGTCGCCAGAGTCGGACAAGTTCAACTTTTGCAGCCATTTTTGACAATTTTCGCCTCAGCGCTGTTACTAAGTGAGACAATTACACCTCTAACTCTAGGAGCTGCAACTATAGTAGTGATGACAGTGGCATTAGGAAAAAAGTCAAAAATTAAAAGTTAAAAGTCAAAACTATCGCAATACTGACACCAACCACCAATTACCCATTACCTATTACCAATTACCATGAAAGCCCAAGCGATCGCCTCTTTTGGCGAACCAAGTGTCTTCCAAACTGTAGAATTACCTAAACCAGAAGTTATTCCTGGTCACGTTTTGATTCGAGTTGCAGCTACCAGCGTTAATCCAGTTGATTTTAAACTGCGACGAGGGGCAATGCCCGCGATCGCGCCTGAATTCCCTGCCGTGTTGCATGGAGATGTTGCGGGAGTAGTTGAAGCAGTGGGGGAAGGAGTCACCACTTTTAAACCTGGGGATGAAGTCTACGGCTGTGCAGGCGGATTTAAAGGTATGGGTGGCGCTTTAGCAGAATATATGCTAGCCGATGCCGATTTACTTGCATTAAAGCCCAAATCGCTTTCAATGAAAGAAGCTGCTGCTTTACCATTAGTCGCAATTACAGCCTGGGAAAGTTTAATTTATCGCGCCAAAATCCAGCCAGGACAAAAAGTACTAGTTCATGCTGCAACTGGAGGAGTCGGTCATATTGGCATTCAATTGGCAAAATGGGCGGGGGCAAAAGTCTATACTACAGTTTCTAATGAAGAGAAGAAAGCGATCGCCCGCGATTTAGGAGCCGATACAGTCATCAATTATCGCCAGCAAACCGTAGAAGAATACGTAGCAGAACACACTTCAGGCAAAGGCTTTGACGTAGTTTTTGATACAGTTGGTAAAGACAACCTCGATCGCTCTTTCGCTGCGGCAGCAATGCACGGTACAGTAGTCTCTATTTCTACCCGTTCTACCCACGACCTCAGCCCCCTTCATGCCAAAGGACTAACCTTACACGTCGTTTTCATGCTCTTACGTATGTTATGCGGCACGGAACGAGCCGAACATGGCAAAATCCTCTTCAACGTTGCCAAACTCGTAGACCAGGGCAAAATCCGCCCCTTACTCGATCCTAAATCCTTTCGTTTCTCCGAAGTCGCAGAAGCCCATCGCTACGCCGAATCAGGTCAAGCAGTCGGGAAAGTTGTGGTGGAAGTGTAGCTTTTTGGTTGGGAGGGGACAAGGGGGACAAGGGGGACAAGGGGGAGAATTCTAGTCACCAGCCACTAGTCACTAGTCACTAATAACTGATTAATCCGCAAACCCGACAACCACTTTATTTTCCACAATCAAATCTGGCAGTCCTTCCAGTTTTTCTGCGGCTGAGGGTGGTGCTGCTTCCTTTGGGACAAAAATCGTCAGTCCATCTGGAATGCATTTAACATCGATAGGTGTCTCACCAATGATTTCGCCATCTAAAACAACTTTTTGCGGCGGATCGGTGCGAATTTTGACTCGTTCGGCGCGTAAATACCCTACGTCATCTCGTTCGGCTGCATTCTCATTTAAAGCTGTAGAGAGTAAGTGAAAAGAAGCTGCGATCGCTCCGGCGCGAGTTGTAGAAGAAACTACGGTAACATCTAATAGTCCATCATCGAATACTACCCCGTCTGGACCTTGAGCTAAGACCGAGGTAGGTGGTGCGGCGTTGGCTACGGTAATTGCAGCAGCCGTGACGTTGATAATTCTGTCTTCTGTCTCAATTTCTGCTGTAAAGCTTTCCAATTCGCGCAACTGTTGCAGTCCAGCCATTACATAAGCTAGCATTCCAAATCGCTTTTTCGCCTGACGATCTGCTTTTTCTACCGTTTCCGCCTCAAACCCAATGCCAGCTAGCAATACCATCGGGCGATCGTTGCACAAAGCCGCATCAACTTTGCGCGTTACTCCTCCTAAAATCATCTGACAAGCAGCTTCAATTGTATCTGGTAGTTCTAAAGCTGCGGCAAAAGCGTTAGCCGTACCGCGAGAAATAACACCTAAGGGAATATCCGTTCCCACTACAGCATCAGCCGCCGCTGAGAGAGTACCGTCGCCGCCAGATGCGATAATAACTTTTGCGCCATCTGCGATCGCTTCTCTGGCGATTTCATCCGCATCCATTTCTGCTGTTGTCATCCGAATATCCAAGTCAAACTCCGGCTCTAACAGCGATCTAATTTGTGCTAAATCTTGTTCGGGGTTACTTTGACCAGCAACTGGGTTAAATACTAGGCAAGCTGTCTTTCGGGTCATAAAATCTTCCGATTCGGCACTCAGATAGTTGCGTTTTCTTTTAAACTAGCAGCTGAAACACGCATTTTGTCACTATATCCTAAGTTACAATTAATTTATGACAGACCCTTTAATGTATCAAGAGGATCACTTTGTTGTCCTAGAACCAAACCAGCCAGAACAATTTCTTACGGCTGCGGAATTGTTAGAAAAGCTTAAAGATGTTTTGAGTCAGAGGCAACAGAATTTACCCCCAGAGTTGCAAAAGTTCAACTCTATCGAAGCTCAGGCTAAGTATTTAATCGATACGAGTTGCGATTTAGACTTAGAACCAGGGCAGTTTTTACAGTGGTACGCCGTGCGGTTAGAAAAGTAATATTTCAATGAAAATTATTGGATGTGCCAAACTGTTAGGAATGAGTTTGGCTATTTTATTATTATTTTTCTGTTTACCTAATTTTGCTTATGCTCGTGGCGGTTGCTTTGGAGAGGGAACCACAATTTCAACTCCAACGGGCGATAAATTAATTGAGCAATTGCATCCAGGCGATCGCGTTATTAGTTACAACTTTACCACGCATCATTCTGAAGTAGGGAAAGTTGGTGAAATTCAAGTTTTATCTTCTCCTGATTATTTTATAATTAACGAAACGCTCAAAGTTACGGGAACTCACCCGTTTTACATTCAAACTTCTACAGGAATCGATTTAGTTGAAGCGCGAAGAATAAAAGTAGGCGATCGCCTTGTAGGAGAAGATGCTGCTACTCATATTATTTCTTCTATTGAGCATATAAATAAACCTATCACCGTCTATAATCTGATTTCTATTAATCTTCAGCATAACTTTTATGCCAACAAAATTTTAGTACATAACAAAGGTGGCGGCGGTGGTGGAGGAGGACATGGCGGCGGTGGTAGAGGCTTTTCTGGTGGAGGACATGGAGGTGGTTCATCTGCTCCAATTACTAAAAAGACTATTTACAGTCTTGCATTTGTGGGTATGCTCTTATTGGCTATACTAGTACCTTTTGGATTTCGACGAGAAATTTATAATTCTATTCGTTTTTTTAGAAAAGATTTTACTGATAATCTAGATTTAATTAAATTTGCTACACTTGTAAATCCAAATTTTACCAATTGCTATTCTGCTAGCTATACAAAAGACAATGAAATTTGGCGTTTAATTTCAATTAGATCGGAAATTAACGAACAAGACTATCAGCACATATGTAGTAAAGCGGAACTAATAGAAAAAGTAAGTCAACTATTTATCCAGTATCAATCTGACTGGACGATGAAAAAATTTACTCGAATGGTTGAGTATGTTGCCGAGCCATTTTACTCTAAACAAGAATATATTTTTCTACGTGATTTTGGCAATAATTTTGATATTGTTTATCAACCTGAAATAATTGAACTTGCACCGATTAGTTACAGACAAGAGCAAGACAAGCATATGTTTAAAATACAGATAAATGCAAAAATAACTAACTTCGTTCTCTCTCCTCAAGGATACGTCAGAAGTGGCGAACCTGAACCGCGATCTTTTACTGAATATTGGAATATTAGTATAGATGCTGAACATAAGTGGTATTTAATGGGAATCGAGCAAGTTGATTCTTAAATATTTATAGTTTAAAATAGCGATCGCATTTGTAGAGGTAGGGGTGCGATCGCGCTTTACTCTTCTTTTATGAGTTGTTGCAAAGCTTCATCTTTAAATAGTGGCTTTTCATCTTTTACTTCATTCATCAGTTGCGCTAAGCCATAATCTTCTAGTATTTCTTCAATTTTTTCAAACTCAGCAATAGGAATTTGTACGGCTATAGGTTGTCCTTTCTCATCAAGGATATAACTTTTGTGAATTTCTAGCATCGTTACTTCTTTCCTAAATTTACATTAGAACTACCAGATGCTTTTAACAAAACTAGAATTCAACAGCCCCCAGCTAGACGCTTAGACGCTTAGCACGACTTTTCTATTCTACTGATAATATTTGTTTAGTACCATATTACTCTCTTTAAGAAAGGTTATGTCTCCCAAGGCTAACAAGTTAACAAATAGTTATAAAGGCACAGCCATAGCAGCTCTGATACTTTTATTATTTTTTGCTTTGCAATACTGGAAACCCAGTTTTTATTGGACTTCTCCGAAAACAAAATTCCAAAGAGAGCTAATTGGAGATCTTGGATTGGATATTTTGGTTTATGGATTAGTAACAATGTTCTTTTTGGGCATGATTTTTAGGTTGCTGGGAGTAATATTTAGGCTTAGCAGTAAGCATGATTCTAGCAAATACAGCAAAGAGTGAGAACTAACAGAATGCAGCAATAAAAATAAAAACTTTTTGACTTTTGTTAGAAACTTTCTACGGTTTTATGATTGCTGCAAGTAAAGATACTGCTCAGTCTAATACATTTGCTAAAATTACTCTAACAATAAAGCACGATAACCTGCTTGGACAAAATGCCTATCAACTGTAACTGCATCGATTAAACTTTGGTCTTGCATAACAATAAATGATATGCAATCCGTAAGTCCCCAGGTTTTATCTGGACGAGATTGATAAAGTTGTATGGCACGGCTTAGCAATTGCGTATCGACAGAGACAACTTGTATATTACTGGTCTGGTAGCACTGCTCAATAAACTGAATAGCTGCTGTACGATTAGTAGCACTCAAAGCATTGCCAACTTCAATCAAAACTGCTTCAGTTACCCATACTTCTAAAGCAGCACGTAATCGTGGTAAAAAAGATTTAGCCTGTTGATGATACTGGTCATTACGATTCAGTAAGGCTTGAATAAATACAGTATCTATAAACAAGCGATCGCCATTCATTCAATATTTTCAGTGTTATGTTTTGGTGTGCCATATAGATAATGGTCGTGTTGGCTAGACCAATCGCTAGGAGCTTCTACCGTTCCTGCCATTGCCTCTAGAACATCCCAAGCATTGTCTTTAACTACAGGCTCGACAGATTCAACTGTAATAGTGTAGCGTGTATTTGGTTCTAAATTAGGTGGAGAATCTGGACGAAAAACTTGACCGTCAAATACAACTGTTATAGTTTCACTCATAATTCAAGTTATCCTATTGTGCAAAATTTATGTAGAAATAGGGTGGGCATTGCCCACCCTACAATTATGACTTACTAGCAGCCGTAGGCATTCCCAAAATATCCTCAATCCGAGGCATCTCTTCTAAAGGAATTACCCGTCCTTCATCCGCAAAACCTGAGATTTGATCGAAGTTCAAATAGCGATACAAATCGCCAGCAAAAGGATGAATTTTATGCGCTACGATGTCCATATATTCCTGTACGGAAGGCAGACGACCGAGCAACGCACAAACAGCAGCTAATTCTGCCGAACCGAGATAAACTTGGGCATCTTTACCCATGCGATTATTGAAGTTGCGCGTAGAAGTAGAAAACACCGTTACGCCATCTTCAACCCGCGCCTGATTACCCATACATAAACTGCAACCAGGCATTTCTGTTCTCGCACCAGCCGCACCAAACACACCGTAAATACCCTCTTCCTTGAGTTGTTTTTCATCCATGCGGGTAGGCGGACAAATCCACAAACGAGTTTTAACAGCGCCAGCACCTTCTAATACTTTCGCGGTTGCCCGATAATGACCGATATTAGTCATACAGGAACCAACAAATACTTCTTGTACCGGATCGTTTTCCACTTCCGATAACAATTTCACGTTGTCAGGATCGTTAGGTGCGGCAACAATTGGTTCCTTGATTTCATTCAAATCAATTTCGATGATTTCGGCATATTCTGCATCAGCATCGCCTTCCATCAACACAGGATTTGCTAACCATTCTTCCATCTTGGCAACGCGCCGCATGATAGTTTTAGCATCCTGATAACCCCGCGCTACCATATTTTTCATCAGCGCGATATTAGAACGCAAATATTCGGAAACAGTTTCGATACTCAATTTGATGGTACAACCCGCACAAGATCTTTCTGCTGTCGCATCGGTGAGTTCAAAAGCTTGTTCGACTTTTAAATCTGGCAAGCCTTCTATTTCCATAATCCGTCCAGAAAAGATGTTCTTCTTATTCTGCTTGGCTACCGTCAACAAGCCTTTTTGGATAGCAACGTAGGGAATAGCGTTGACAATATCTCGCAGCGTTACACCTGGTTGCAACTCACCTTTGAATCTAACTAAAACAGATTCCGGCATATCCAAAGGCATTACACCTAAAGCCGCTGCAAACGCTACCAACCCAGAACCAGCAGGGAAAGAAATTCCCAAGGGAAAACGAGTGTGAGAATCGCCACCTGTACCGACAGTATCGGGTAACAGCATCCGGTTCAGCCAAGAGTGAATGATACCATCCCCAGGACGCAAGGCAACGCCAGCGCGAGAAGACATGAAATCGGGGAGTTCGTGGTGAACTTTCACATCTACAGGTTTGGGATAAGCTGCCGTATGACAGAAACTTTGCATCACCAAGTCAGCACTGAAACCCAAACATGCAAGTTCTTTCAACTCATCGCGCGTCATGGGTCCCGTGGTATCCTGGGAACCAACAGTAGTCATAATCGGTTCGCAGTAAGTCCCAGGACGGACACCAGGTAAACCGCAAGCTTTACCCACCATTTTTTGCGCTAGAGTATAGCCTTTACCCGTATCAACTGGTTGCTTGGGACGAGTAAAGATAGGACTCGGTTCTAATCCCAAAGCCGTGCGAGTTTTATCGGTAAGGGTACGTCCGATTAATAGGGGGATGCGTCCGCCTGCACGAACTTCATCTAAAATCGTGTCGGGTTTGAGAGTGAAGGTAGAGATAACTTCGCCTGCTTCGTTGGTAATTTCCCCTTTATAAGGATGGATGGTAATTACCATACCCGTTTCCATCTGGGTGACATCACACTGAATTGGCAATGCACCAGCATCCTCAGCTGTATTGAAGAAAATTGGCGCGATCGCACTACCTAAAATATACCCCCCTGCCCGCTTGTTGGGAATGCAGGGAATATCTTGACCGATATGCCACAACACCGAGTTAATCGCCGACTTGCGGGAAGAACCCGTACCGACAACATCGCCAACATAAGCTACAGGATGTCCTTTTTGCTTTAACTGAGCGATCGTTTCTAAACTACCAGGTTGCCGCGATTCCAACATCACTAAGGCATGTAAGGGAATATCAGGGCGTGTAGTAGCATGGGGTGCAGGAGATAAATCGTCCGTGTTCGTCTCCCCAGGCACTTTAAATACAGTGACGGTGATAGCTTCAGGTAAAGTCGGGCGAGAAGTGAACCACTCGGCATTTGCCCAAGAATCAACTACCTGCTTAGCGTAAGGATTGCCTTCACTTGACAAATCCAAAACATCGTGGTAAGACTCATAAACTAGAGCGATCTTACTCAAAGCCTTGGCAGCAGCAGCAGCTAAAGTCGCCTCCGCACTGAGTAGATCGATTAGCGATCGCACGTTATAACCGCCTACCATCGTCCCCAATAAAGCGATCGCATCTGTAGGGGAAACAAGGGGACTCGTCACGTCACCCTTAGCCACAGCCGTTAAAAACCCAGCCTTGACATAAGCCGCCGGATCGACACCAGGAGGAATGCGATCGCGCAACAGGTGCAGCAATGTCTCCTCTTCCCCAGCAGGCGGATGTTTCAGCAATTCACACAAATCCGATGTTTGTGCCGCATCCAATGGTAACGGCGGAATACCTAATGCCCCGCGTTCTGCTACTTGCTGCCGATATTGTTCCAGCATTCTCTACCTCTTAAGGATCTCCAGTATTTTTACTTCCTACTTCCAGCTTAGTGCTAGCAAGAGCCAGTTATCAGTTATCAGTTAACAGTTATCAGTGGTTAGTGGCTGGTGGCTAGTGACTAAATAAAGATTCGGTGACTAGCTACTCACCAACAACCAATGACAAATGACGAATGACTAATGACCATTCGTTAGAACCCGACCGTACAAGATAAAATAACTGGTGAGCAATTTACAATAGCTGATGCTGCGTTCGAGCTTGCGATCGCCCTAACTTTATATATGTCTCAAACTTACACGGTTCAAATTCATCATCAAGGCGAAACTCACACGATCCAAGTCCCAGAAGACAAAATCATTTTACGGGCTGCTACTGCTGCTGGGCTAGACTTGCCGAGTTCTTGTAATGCAGGCGTTTGTACTACCTGCGCTGGCAAAATTCTAGAAGGAACTGTAGATCAAAGCGATGGAATGGGTGTGAGTCCCGAACTTCAACAACAAGGCTATGTCTTGCTATGTGTTGCCCGTCCCCGTTCCGATTTGAAAATTGAAACGGAAAAAGAAGACGAGTTATACGATTTGCAATTTGGACAACCCCAGAAGTGAAGGACAAGGGAGATAAGGAAGATAAGGAAGACAAGGAAGACAAGGAAGACAAGGGAGACAAGGGAGACAGGGGAGAGAATTTGCAATTCACAATTTACAATTAAACCCTGTACCCTTGCTCGACTCCCGACTCCCGCCATTACATGACTACTCAATTTATCACTCTAGAAATTAATCTTCAGGAAACGCCAGCCCAGTTACTGCAAGCAATTGAGACACAATTACGTTTGTCTGGAGAACCGTTACGCTGGGCAATTACTAGCGTAGATTTCCTCACCCAAAAAGCAATTGTCGAAGCAGTTGTTATCAGTTGATAGTTATCAGAGAGATAATTCAATCTAAGATTCTGCACTAGGTGTTACTCAATTTTGACTCCTCACTTTTAATTGTTTGTTCTGTTACAGGGATGTTCTCAAAAACAGCCCCTACGAATTGTTCACGGTTGTATGGGCGGGTTTTGGATCGCCATCTTGGTGATACCATTTCACTAAAACTATGCTACAGAAGATCCCTCCTAGCCCCCCTTGATAAGGGGGGTGGGGGGATCTCTTTTGTCGTCGTCAAAGAGTAAATTGGTATGAATTGGTAAGGATTCTAGCTAAACCCGCCCCTACGAATTGTTCACGGTTGTACGGGCGGGTTTTGAATCACAATCTTGGTGAATTGGTAAGGATTTTAGCTAAACCCGCCCCTACGAATTTTTAACTTTTAACTTTTGACTTTTGACTTTATATGAATCGTCTCTACACAGCCCTCTTAATCGTCCCTACTGGAATTGGGGCAGCTATTGGTGGTTATGCTGGTGATGCAATGCCCGTTGCTAGAACACTTGCTTCGGTATGCGATCGCCTCATCACTCACCCGAACGTCCTCAATGGCGCACAATTATACTGGTCTTTACCTAATGCTTTCTATGTTGAAGGCTACGGACTTGACAAATTCGCAGCGGGATGCTGGGGTTTACGTCCAATACATCAAAATCGCATAGGTTTAATTCTTGACAAAGGAATAGAGACAGATTTGCGACTGCGACATCTCCAAGCTGCGGATGCGGCTAGGGCAACTTTGGGGTTAAATTTAACCGACTATGTTATTACTGATGCGCCTTTGAATGTGGAATTGCGGACTGCTGCTTCTGGGGCGAGTTGGGGAACAATTGGCAATCCCGATAGTTTGTTACGGGCGGCGGAAGTATTGATAAGTAAAGCTGGGGCAGAAGCGATCGCAGTGGTTGCCCGTTTCCCTGATGATATTGGTAGCGAAGCATTGCAAAACTATCGTCACGGACAAGGAGTCGATCCGCTAGCGGGTGCGGAAGCGATTATCAGCCATTTAATTGTCAAAACTTTTCAAATTCCCTGCGCCCATTCTCCCGCGTTATCACCTTTACCCCTCGATCCCGATTTGTCTCCTCGTTCGGCGGCGGAAGAATTGGGATATACATTTTTGCCTAGCGTTTTAGTTGGGTTAAGTCGCGCCCCTCAATTCGTTGTCAATCCACACCGTGTAGAGACGTTACATGTAACATCTCTACAGGAGAACATATGGGCGAACCAAATTGATGCTGTCGTCATCCCTGCCACGGCTTGCGGTAGTAGTGCCGTCCTCAGTTTAAGCCAATCCCAGGCGCAAATTATTACTGTGGCAGAAAATCAAACTACCATGCAAGTGCCACCCGCACCACTGGGAATCAAAGCGATCGCAGTAAACTCGTATTTAGAGGCAATCGGTGTCATCGCTGCCCACAAAGCAGGTGTGAATCCAACTGTCCTTTGTGGGGCGATCGCAAATTTACATTGCTTATCTACCACAGATGACTAGCCATAGCCCTATACTATCACTAACCCCTAACCGCCCTGCCATTTCCGTGAGTCAGCAGCAAGATCCGAGTCTTCAACCTTTGTCGCGCCTCCAAATTTTAATGTTGATGGGTGTGACTGCTGTAGTATTTTTAATAATCTCAAAACTCTGGTTAAGATTTGGTTCCGTGTCCCTCTTAAGTGTTAGTTGGGATGCCGGATCTATACTTACAGGCATTGGTCTAGGACTCATTATTACTTCTGCTAGCTTTGTAGTTTATCGATTGTGGCCCGCATATCGTCGTAGTTCGGATTTCTATCTAGAATTTGTTCTCAAGCCATTGCTACTACCAGACATTATCTGGGTAGGGTTATTACCAGGGCTGAGTGAAGAATTATTATTTCGAGGGGTCATGCTACCAGCACTCGGTTTAAATGCTACTGGCATTGCCATATCAAGTCTATGCTTCGGTGCTTTACATCTGAGTGGTTCTCAGCAATGGTCTTATGTTGTTTGGGCAACTATAGTAGGTGTATTGCTAGGATTCAGTGCTGTAGTCACGCACAATTTATTAGTTCCAATTGTGGCGCACACGTTTACAAATTTAATTTCTAGCTATCTTTGGAAAATAGGACAATCTAATTCGTAGTAGGGGCGCACAGCTGTGCGCCCCTACCAAACAACCGTACACCTCTATGACTCTTTTCAATCAAAAAAGCTTTACAAAATTGTAAGGCTAATAGGGTGCGTTTTCAAAACGCACCCTACTACTTTGGTAATTGGTAAATTAAAAAACAATTTTACGACAGTAAAAAGCCTCTGCGTATTTTTCCGGTGCATTCGATTCAATTCCCCGGATTCTTAAAATTGATAAAAAGGTTTCTTCGGTAAACCACTGCTTTTCTATTTGAGACTGAAAACTACTGAGAATTAAGTGGGCTTTATGTTGGCAAATTATTGGATCTAAATGAACAAAGAAATTAGGTATACCGAGATCGCCATCATATTTTGGAATTTCGTATTCTAAAATTAGATGATTTCTGAAGGTATTCCAAGTTAAATCAGAAATTAATCGATGATCTTGATGTAGATCGTTACGGTAATGAGTCAAAATAAGATCGGGCTGAAATTCTTGTTTTAAGCTTTCAAAAAGTTCCTTAACTTCAATCGCCATAAAAGGCAAAAATCCATCTCGAAAATTTGCGATCGCAATATTTTTTATTTGCGTTCCTTTTAAAAACTGTTTAGCACTCTCATAAGCCTCTTTTTCTCTTTGTGAATTCGAGCTAAATACCACCCAGTAGAAAACAAGATTCTGATATTTTTCTATCAGTTTTAAAATTGTACCTCCACACCCAATTTCAATATCATCGCAGTGCGCTCCCAAACACAGGATATTATAATGCGAATCGCTTTTCTCCTCAAAGTTGAATTTAAGCATCCAGTCTATCTCCCAATCTGATATGCTAGATTGAATGTTTTTGATTCATTTGTTTCCCAACAATATTCTGACTGAGTAGATTTCCATACATGCCAAGGTGCTTTCCCTTGGCAATACAAATCGTCTAACTGCTGCTGTTCTTTAAAGGTATCCATGCACGCCCAAAAACCATCATATTTATATGCCGTTAGCTGATTCAACTTCATCAATCTTTGAAATGGCTCGCAAACTAACTCCTCACCTTCATTAATGTATTGATAAATCTCTCGTTTAAAAAGAAAATATCCTCCATTAATCCGAATTCCTGCTTCTTTCACATCTTTAATATCGTTGACTAAACCATCTTCTGTAGTAGAAACAAGGTGAAAGCTATGAGAAGGCTTGACACACAAAAAACAAGCTACCCTATCTTTTTGATAAAAATCATCAATGAATTTTGGTAGATTCAGATCGGTCAACCCATCGCTATAATTTGCTAAAAATACCTCTTCACCTTCCAGATACTTTTCTACCGCTTTAAACCTTTGCCCGATACTAGAATGCAAACCCGTATCGACAAAAGTTATTTTCCAATCTTCAATGTCGCTATTAGATAGTTGAATAGTTTTCCCACCATTCAATAATGTAAAGTCGTTAGATAAACACTCATTGTAATGTAGAAAATAATTCTTTATAGCATCAGCTTTGTAGCCAAGGCACAAAATAAAATCTTTATGCCCGTAGTAGGCATAATACTTCATAATATGCCATAAAATCGGTCGGTAGCCAATATGAACCATTGGTTTAGGTAAATTTGCAGCAGCTTCTCTCAATCGCGTTCCTAAACCACCGCAAAATAAAACAACTTTCATAATATACTCTCCTTATTTCTGTCGGAGTAGATTTAAACTGAGCCATAAGGTAGCAAGTCGTGTAAATCCCAACTACCAACTACCAACTACCAACTACCCATTACCTAAGAGTAAACAATTACTTCAGGTATTGGTACAACAAACTTACCACCCCAATCGCAAATATATGCCATTTGCTCCATAATTTCATCCTGAAGATTCCAAGGTAAAATTAAAAGATAGTCTGGCTTTGTCTCCAAAATTTTGTGAGGATAAAAGATAGGAATATGAGTGCCTGGTAATAATTTACCTTGTTTAAAAGAACTGCGATCGACTGTATACTCGATAAAATCCGTGCGGATTCCACAAAAATTCAAGAGCGTGTTGCCTTTGCCTGGAGCGCCATAACCAACAACAGATTTGCCTTGCCTTTTCGCTGTAATTAAAAAATCCAACAGCTTAAACTTGGTTTCTTTAACCTTTTGAGCAAAAGAGAAATAATGCTCTAGAGTTGTAAATCCAGCCGCTTTCTCTTCAGATCTTAACGCTCTCACCTGTTGACTAATTGATTTCGACGTATCTTCAGCATGACTGACATAAATTCTGAGGGAACCCCGTGAGTTGACAACTGTTCAACATCAAAAATAGTCAGTCCGTGGGTGGCAAAAACTTTCTCAACCGTGAGAAATGAAAGATAAGAAAAGTGTTCGTGGTAAATAGTATCAAACTGATTTCCCTCCATCAACCGCATCAAATGGGGGAATTCCATTGTAATAACTCCCTCCGGTTTGAGCAAAATTTTCATTCCAGCCACAAAATCATTTAAATCGGGTACGTGAGCTAACACGTTATTACCCAACAACAAATCGGCTTGATTCCCCTTTGCTACTAACTCTCGCGCTGTCTGTTGCCCAAAGAACTTGACAACTGTAGGAATACTTTTTTCCCGCGCTACTTTGGCTACATTTGCTGCTGGCTCAATGCCTAAAACAGGTATCCCTTGAGCCACAAAGTATTGCAGCAAATAACCATCATTACTTGCAATTTCGACAACTTGGCTCTGTTCGTGCAATCCCCAACGTCCTACCATTTTTTCAGTGTAATCTCGAACGTGTTGCAGCCAAGTATCAGAATAGGACGAGAAGTACGCATAGTGACTGAAGATGTCACTCGGACTAACATACTCTAGAAGTTGAACTAAAAAACAGCGATCGCATACGTACACATGCAGTGGATAAAACGGCTCCATCTGGTTGAGCTGAGCAGGTGTTATGTAGCTCTCGCACAATGGTGACATTCCTAGATCGACAAAGCTATGTCTCAGCAAAGAGCCACAGAAACGACAGCACGAGCTATTCATTGTTATATTTCACTATGCCTAAAACTTACTACGTCCGATCGTTCACAACTAGCTGGCGCTAGTCGTCAATGCAACTTAAAACCTATTGCAATTTAAGAATTGATTTTGAATACTCACTTTTCCTCTAAACTGGATACTACACACTTAATTTGAGCGTGTCAACCCCATATTTGCAAATACCGAGTTCGAGATATTTGTGCAAATTTTGCACAAATGTGAAGATACTTGCAAAAGTAGGGTCGAACTTCAGACATGCGATTGAAGTACGTTATGCAAAACTCTGAAAGTAAATATTCCCTCCAAACTAGCTGCAAGCAAGAGACAACAACTAACTAGAGAGAATATATTGACCAATTGTCCTGAGTTGAAAATATGGCATTGTGTTATAAGTTCTCAAAAAGCTCGATTTTGCAGTTGACACTTGTAATTAACTTTGGTAAGAGTGTAGCTTATGACTAGGTTTTGATAGAGACCAATTTTTGCCTTAATTAGCGATCGCGATCGCAGTCTTTCGCGCTCTGCCACATGCGTGAGGGGCAGTACTTCTGTGCTGTATCTCAACACAAGCGGCAAGAATTAAGTATCGAGATTTAAAAATTTAGAAATTTGAACTATGAGGAGCGGAATCCTGCATGAGTCTGCCGTGTTCTAGCTTCAGTTATGCACCGCTGGCAACCAGGGAAGCAGTCACAGCTCAAGGTAAGTTTTTGTACGTTAACGATCGAAAGTTTTTTCTCAAAGGAGTTAGCTACGGTCCGTTTTCTCAGGCAACACACGGCACTCCCTTTCCTGAAAAACAGGTTGTTGAAAAAGACTTTGCCTTGATGGTAGAACTAGGAGCGAACTGTATTCGCACGTATACTGTTCCCCCTGTATGGCTGTTGGATTTGGCAGCAGCTTACGGTCTGAGAATAATGGTCGGTATTCCTTGGGCTGAGCATATCTGTTTTTTGAGTTCCTCTGCTGTCCGAGCAGAGATTCGGGGCGCGATCGCTGATGGGGTGCGAGCCTGTCGCGACAGCCCCGCTACGTTTGCTTATCTAGTCGGTAACGAGATCCCTCCAGATGTCGTTCGCTGGCACGGAGCGAAGCAAGTTCGAGCTTTCCTGAGAGATTTAGTTTCAGTTGCCAAGGATGGCGATCCTACCGCACTTGTCAGTTATGCTAACTACCCCTGTACTGAGTATTTAGATATTGACTTCACTGATTTTTTATCCTTCAACGTCTATCTACACAAGGAAAAAGATTTTCGCAGTTACCTAGCGCGGCTGCACAATCTAGCAGAAGACAAACCATTAGTACTGAGCGAGTTCGGCATCGATTCTATCCGCGAGGGTGTAGAGGGGCAAGCTCAGATCCTCGATCGCAAACTGGCATCGAGTTTCAAAACTGGAGCAGCAGGTACAATAGTCTTTTCTTGGACGGACGAGTGGTTTACTGGTGGGTTTGCAATTCAAGACTGGGCGTTCGGTTTAGTCGATCGCGATCGGCATAAAAAGCCTGCGTTCTATAGCGTGCAGCAGTATTACAAATCGCTGCTACCACCACAACTACCTGAATACCCCAAAGTCTCGGTGGTTGTCTGTACTTACAATGCCGAACGAACTCTAGACAGTTGCCTCGCCTCGCTAGAGCGGCTCAATTACCCTAACTATGAGGTAATTGTGGTCAATGATGGCTCTACAGACGGTAGCTGGAGAATTGCTCGAAAATATGACTATATTCGCTTAATTAACCAAGAAAATAAGGGGTTAAGTGTCGCTCGTAACGTCGGTATCGCTGCTGCTGAAGGCGAAATTATTGCCTATACTGATTCTGATTGCGTTGCCGACCCAGACTGGTTAATTTACCTGGTAGATAAATTTCTCAGTTCGGGACTTTCAGCCGTTGGTGGTCCCAACTTACCCCCACCAGAAGATGCTTTGATCCCTGCTTGCGTGGCAGTGTCTCCTGGTGGTCCTACCCATGTCTTACTAAACGATGAGGTAGCGGAGCATATTGCTGGTTGCAACATGGCTTTTCGCCGAGAAGCGCTAGCGGAAATTGGCGGTTTCGACCCGTTATTTCATGCTGCTGGCGATGATGTCGATCTGTGCTGGCGGTTACAAGACCAAGGCTATACGATCGGCTTTAGTCCCGCTGCGATCGTCTGGCACTTTCGCCGCAATACCGTAGCCGCTTACCTAAAACAACAGCAAGGCTATGGTAAGGCAGAAGCTCTCGTCTACTTCAAGCACCCCTATCGCTTTAATTTATTGGGACAACCCCGCTGGTTCGGCAGAATTTACGGCGGACTTTACTCCACTTTTCTCATCGGTCAACCGACGATTTACTCTGGAGTGTTCGGTCGCGGCTTCTTTCAGATGCTGTACCAACCTCCAGCCTCTCTGTTTGGCTATCTCCCTCTAACTTTAGAGTGGAACTTAGCGATCGCCCTGTTTGGCACTTTATCGCTGTTATCCGGTCACTTCCCTTGGGTTGCCATCATTATGGTATTAATTTCCTGGGGTTGGTCTGTGGCTGCTGCCGTACAAGCACCAATTGACTCCCGTTTTCAGGGCATAAAAGCGCGTTTGCTGGTAGCAACGTTAATTTACTTAGGTCCACTGGTTCGTAGTCTAGAGCGGTATCGCTGGCGGTTTAAAGGACTAACTCAGATGGATGCGATCGAGTGCGATCGCGTCACGCAAAAACCCGAAGTTGTGTGGCACAAGTCTGCTTTTTACTTGTCCTATTGGACAGAAGCAGGAATGGAGAAAGAAAGTTTGCTGCTGGGAGCAATGGAACTACTTTTATCTCGCAAATACTTCATCATTCCCGATCGCGGTTGGAGCAGTTGGGATTTGGAAGTTTACCGAGGCATCTGGTCGAAAGCTCAAATCAAGGTTTGCACCGAAAATCACGGTAGCGGTAAACGGTTGCTGCGGGTACGGTGCGGACTCAAGCTAACGCAGCTCGCTAAAATGACGGCGATCGGCTGTACCTTAATGGCAGTTGCCGCGATCGCCCTTGGCAGGTCAGAACTAGGCGCGATCGCGATTTTCACGAGTGCGATCGCCGCTGCGACAATTCTCTATCAACACTCCCGCCTCGGTCGCATTCTCTACCACGTCATGGAAAACGTGGCACAAAGACTTTATTTGTTGCCGACTGACAATAAAGGTGGTGCGTGAACAACGGGTATGGGGTGGAACAAGTCGTAAGTCGTAAGTAATTTCCTCAGCTCCCGATTGCTCTCTTCTCTCCCTCAGCTCCCTCAGCCTCCTCAGCCTCCTCAGCTCTCTTCCCCCGACTCCCGGTTTTTAATGATAATAGTCCTCGCTCGTAAAACCTTACGCTACCTTCTGCCCTATCGCTTTCTATTTTTAGTAGCGATCGCGCAGGTGATTTTGCTAAATGCTTTAGAATTGCTGAAGCCTTGGCCCCTAAAACTGATTATCGATAACGTACAAGTCGGCGGTCAGCCGCTCCCGTGGGAATTTTTAAAAGGCTTGTCCCGCGAGCAGCTACTTTTGGCGATCTGTATCGGACTGGTGCTGATTTACCTACTTTGGGGTGGTCTGTCACTATTACATAACTACACAACTATTAGCATCGGTCAGCGCATGGTCAACGATTTGCGCGGCGACCTCTACAGCCACTTGCAGCGCCTTTCTCTAGCATTTCACAATCGCCAGCAGGTAGGAGACTTACTTTACCGCATTGCTACCGATACCTACGCGATTCAAAGCTTGACGATGAACACCGTAATTCCCATCCTCTCAGCAGTGGTGTTTTTGGTGGGAATGTTTACTATCATGGTGCAGCTCGATCCGCTGCTAACCTTCTTAGCGCTGAGCGTTTGTCCGGCTTTGTTTATCACGCTATCGCTGTTAAACCGCCCGATTAACAAGGCAGCAACTCAATCTCACCAACAGGAGAGCGTGGTTTATTCGCTCGTGCAGCGAAATATTTCTGCCATGCGGATCATCCAGGCTTTTACCAAAGAAGATGAAGAACACAGCAAGTTTATGGCGGCGAGTCGGGAGAGCTTAGCAGCGCGCTTACGACTTTATAATCTACAAAGTCTTTACTCTGGGGTAGTCAGTTTAGTTAGCGCCGTGGGTACTGCCTTAGTCGTGTGGGTTGCTGCCAATCAAGTTTTAGCTGGTGAATTGACAGTAGGCGAGTTGGTGTTGTTTACCTCTTATCTTGCCTCGCTTTACGACCCAATTAATAGCATCAGTCAAACCTATGGAATGACTCAGTGGGCGCAGGTGGGCGTGATGCGAGTGTTTGAAATTTTGGATATCGAGCGAGATCTGCCAGAGGGAACTAAAACATTCCCTACAGTTGGAGCTAAGGGAGAAATTGTCTGGGATAATGTCAGTTTCGATTATCTGCCCGACCAGCCGACGCTGAAACAAATAAATTTGCGCGTGCGGGCGGGACAGAAAGTGGCAATTGTCGGTCCCACGGGAGCGGGAAAATCGACTTTAGTTAGCCTGCTACCACGCTTTTACGATCCGCAAGTCGGTCGAGTCACAATTGATGGAGTTGACGTGCGAGAATTTCAACTGAAATCCTTGCGTCGTCAAATCGGTATGGTGCTGCAACCGCCGATCGTCTTTCCCCTCAGCTTTCGGGAGAACATCGCCTACGGTCGCCCCGATGCAGCCCTGTCAGAGGTCGTGACTGCTGCCCGTCTTGCTCGAATTCACGATTTAATCGTCAGTACGTCCCAAGGGTACGACACGGTAGTAGGCGAAAGGGGAGCGACTCTTTCAGAAGGGGAAAGACAACGCTTGACGATCGCCCGAGCAATCTTACTAGATGCACCTATTTTAATCTTGGACGAACCCACCTCCTCAGTGGATGCCGAAACTGAAGCACTGATTATGGAAGGGTTAGATCGACTCACAGTCGGACGAACGACCTTAATTATTGCCCACCGACTCTCAACCGTGCGTCAGGCTGATTCAATTGTCGTGTTACGAGCTGGGCAGATTGTCGAACAAGGTACATTTGCCGAATTGATGAGTCAGCGGAGTGCATTTGCGGCGCTCTACCGTACCCAGTTCAGTTTACAGGGGGAGAAATAAATATGTCGCTGCGGATTGCGATCGCTGGTTTAGCTGGGACGTATCCCTTTGGGGGCATGTTTTGGCATTACTTACAATACTTACTCGGATTGCAACGGCTCGGTCATGATGTCCTATATATAGAAGATACGGGTAAATGGTGTTACGACCCGATTGCGAAAACATTTGTGGAGGATGGGTCGAAAAACGCTGCCTTCTTAGCGCGAGAACTAGCCATTTTAGACGAGAGTTTGAGCGATCGCTGGTTTTTTCGCGATGTAACTGGCAAAACCTACGGTCGTCCTTGGCACGATGTCGTCGAGTTCTGCCGCAGTGCCGACCTGTTACTCCACATTTCTGCTGGGCATTGGATGCGCGAGGAAAACTTTACCAATGCCAAAGTCATATTAATCGATACCGATCCTTTATACACCCAAGCCGGACTGCTGACTGGTTCCCCTGCGGAAGTCGCAGCCCGCGTTGCTTGGTGGCAGGAACATCACGACGTTTTCTTCAGCTTTGGAGAAAATATAGGCGCTACTGATTGTAAAGTTCCCTGCGAATCGTTTGACTGGATACCCACACGCCAACCAATAGTATTAGACTGCTTCGACCGAGCAGCCGTACCAGTCACAGAGCGGCGACCCGTATTGACAACCGTTGCATCGTGGGAACCAAAAGAAAAGGGTCCAATAGTAAATGGCGTTGCTTATACCGGAAAAAGTAGCGAATTCGAGCGCTACATGGATTTACCATCTCACAGTCCGCTACCACTCGAATTAGCTTTAAGTGGTTCCGCTCCAGTGGAGAGGCTGCAAGAATGCGGTTGGATTGTGCGCGATGGCTACGAAGTTTCCCACAACCCTTGGGTTTACCGAGATTATCTTGCTCATTCCTTTGGCGAATGGAGTATAGCCAAAAATGCTTACGTTGCCAGTCAAAGCGGTTGGTTTTCTTGTCGCACAGCCAGCTACCTCGCCCTTGGCGTACCAGTGATTCTACAAGATACAGGCTTTAGCAAAACCATTCCTACTGGGGAAGGGCTATTGACATTTACGACAACAGCTCAAGCAGCAGAGGCAATCGAGAAATTAAAAACCAACCCGCAGCGACACGCCAAAGCCGCCAGAGAAATCGCGCAAGCATATTTCGACTCGGATAAGGTACTGACGAATTTGATTGAAAAAGCGGGAGGTTAGGAGTTGGTTAGACAAGAGGGACAAGGGGGACAAGGGGGACAAGGGGGACAAGGGGACAAGGGGGACAAGGGGGACAAGGGGGACAAGGGGGACAAGGGGACAAGGGGGACAAGGGGGACAAGGGGGACAAGGGGGACAAGGGGGACAAGGGGACAAGGGGGACAAGGGGGACAAGGGGGACAAGGGGGACAAGGGGGACAAGGGAGCAATTAGCAATTAGCAATCAACAATAATGACTAAAGTTACTGTAGCCCTAACTACGTATAATCGATCGCAGTTACTCAAGCTCAGTTTGGCAAGTGTTTTAGCTCAAGACTATCCAGACTTTCGGGTGATGGTACTCGACAATGCTTCGACTGATGATACTGAAACAGTCGTGCGATCGCTTGCTGAAGACGACGATCGCGTCACTTACATTCGTAACGAAACTAATATTGGTGGTTTAGGTAATTGGAATCTCGCTATTGAATTAAATACTAGTCCTTATTTAACAATTCTGAGCGATGACGATTTGATGCTGCCAGAGTTGATAAGCGAATCTGTCCGAGCTTTAGACGAGCATCCGCAAGTCGGGTTTTCATTTGCAATGGTGAGGCTGATCGATGCTGCTGGTAATTCCTTAGACTTACAGCACACGGGAAAAATTTCTGAAGGCTTGGTTAAGGGTCTAGATTTCCTCGAACAGACGATTTCCTGGCAGGGTTGTCCGGTTTATACTTCTAGTCTGTTTTTTCGCGCTTCAGCATTGGCAGTCGTGGGACAGTTTGATAGTCCCCATTCCAAGCATACATTTGACTTGACGACGATCTATCGGCTGGCTGCCAAGTTTGACATCTTCTTTTTAGCCCGAGAACTCGCTCAAGTCCGCCTGCACTCAGGACAGATTACCGAAACAGACTGGCGCTTCGATCGCAACGGACCAATTGGTGTCATTGCTGAAATTACCGATGCTGTCGCTTATCTGTTGCAAAGCGATCGCGCTAGGAACGAGAACTATCGACAATGGCTTGCCGAGCGCTTTCTTGCTCTACACGCACGCCAAAGCGAATACACGCAAATGGCTCTACCTCACATGCAACAAACTTGGGAAGAACGATTGCAATTAGCCAGCCAGGAAATTGCTCGGTTAATCCCCCCAGAAGAAGCATACATTCTCGTTGATGACGGTCAGTGGCAAGGGGAAGCGATCGCCTCTGCACCAGCAATTCCTTTTCTGGAAAAAGATGGACAGTACTGGGGCGCACCAGCAGATGATGCAACGGCAATTCAAGAACTGGAACGTTTGCAGAGCAAAGGGGTGCAGTTTATCGTTTTTGGCTGGTCGGCGTTTTGGTGGTTCGATTACTATTCTGAGCTGGAACGTTATTTGCGATCGCATTGTCGCTGCGTGTTGAAAAATACCCGCCTTGTTGTGTACGGGCTTCAACCATGATGCAAAAGTCAAAATTCAAAAGTCAAAAGTCAAAATTCCCCGACTCCCACTCTCCCACTCCTGTACGGGCGGGTTTTGACCGAAGATTTACTGTCTCAATCGGGGAGCTATTTGCTAAACCCGCCCCTACGACTCCCACTCTCCCACTCCTGTACGGGCGGGTTTCCAAACCCGTCCCTGCTGACTCCCACTCTCCCACTCCCGATCGCGCCAGTTGCCTGCGAATCGTCGTCCTCGGATACATCGTGCGTGGACCTTTGGGTGGAATGTCTTGGCATCCTTTGCAATACCTAATGGGGCTAGCAAATTTGGGTCACGATGTTTATTTCATCGAAGATAGCGATGATTATCCCTCTTGCTACGACCCGACACGCGGTTATATGGATATCGATCCTACTTATGGCTTGAAATATGCCGCGAGTATCTTTGAGCAAGTTGGTTTAGGCGATCGCTGGGCGTATTACGATGCCCATACAAGTTCGTGGTTGGGAGGTTGTGCTGACCGGATTAAGGAGATTTGCACTACTGCCGATCTGTTACTCAATTTAGATGGAGTTAACCCGCTGCGCCCTTGGCTGCTGCAAATTCCCGCCCGTGCATTAGTTGAGGGAGATTCTGTCTTCACCCAAATTCGCCACCTCACCGATGCTTATGCCTACGAACAAGCGCGACAGCATACAACTTTCTTTTCTTGTGCGGAAAATATCGGTCAGAGCAAATGTACTGTCCCCGATGATGGGTTTCCCTGGCAACCCACGCGCCAACCGATCGTTCTCGATACCTGGTTGGTAAAACCCTTAGCAGATGCCGCAGCCAAATTTACGACAGTCATGCAATGGGAAAGTTATCCAGCGCGAGAATACAAAGGTATTCGCTATGGCTTAAAGGCAGATGCTTTTCCCCCTTACATAGATTTGCCAAAGCGGGTAGGCTCGATCTTGGAACTGGCAGTGAGTGGAGGTAATACACCCACCGAGCAACTGGCAACTAAAGGCTGGAGAGTGCGAGAGCCACCGACGCGATCGCCCTGGACTTACCAAGAATACATTCAACAATCGAAGGCAGAGTTTAGTATAACCAAGGATGCTTTTGCCGTAACTTGGAGTGGTTTGTTTAGCGAACGCAGCGCCTGCTATCTCGCTAGCGGTCGTCCTGTGGTGATTCAAGACACGGGTTTTTCTGATTGGTTACCTACTGGTGCAGGCGCGATCGCATTTAGTAATTTAGAGGAAGCGATCGCGGGGATTGAAGTAGTTAACAGCCGCTACGAATTCCACTGCCAAGCGGCAAGAGCGATCGCCCAAGAATATTTCGATGCCCGTCACGTCCTGCCACCTTTACTTGAAGCCGCCATAAAAGGAGGAGTGAGGGCATAGGGAAAGAGGACAAGGGGGACAAGGGAGACACAGAAGACAGGGAAAAAGTCAGAAGCCATTTTTCTTCCCCTACTCCCTGCTCCCTGCTCCCTGACAACTGATAACTGACACCTGGTCAATCGTGAGCAGAAAACAGGGACACAAATTTCGTTCTGGTATGCAATGGCTAGCTTGGTCGGCGACTCTAGCCGGAATTTGCTTAGCTAGCGGGCTGGGTTACTTTCTGGTTTTCAATTCCACTGCCGAACCAGTGACAGTACAAACGGTAGCCGTAGAAACAGGAACCGTAGAAAATACAATTGATGAAAGCGGTACTGTGGAACTTCAGGGACAGCGAACGATCAAGTCGCCCACTGAAGGCGCTGTCGATCGCGTCTTAGTCCAGCCGGGAAATCAAGTGAAAGCCGATCAAGTACTCGTCATTCTCCGCTATCCCGAGCGCCAAACTGCTTTAGCCAACCAGCAATTGAAAATACTAGAGGCGCAAGCGACTCTGGTACGCAATCGCCAAAAAATCTTGGAGGCTCAGGAACAGCTGATCGCTGATGAAAAAATTCGTAAAAAACTAGATGCCTTGGCACAAGAAGGAGCCGTGGCGCAACAACAAGTCCAAGAGCTAGAAGATAAAGTGCGGCAGAATGAAGCTGACATCCGCAATGCTCAGTTGGAAGCTCAAAACGCGACAATCCAGCTTCAGATCGAGCAGCTTCAACGTCAAAGCATTCAGCAAAAACTCCAAGATACATTAGTGCGATCGCCGCTAGATGGCACGGTTTTGGGAGTCAGCGTCAAAAATGGTGATGGAGTTGAGTTGCGTACCGATCTGTTGACGGTAGGCGATCCGGCGCAAGTGAAAATCAAGCTTTTGCTCTCTCCTCTAAACGCCGCTCAAGTCAGAGTCAATCAAGTGGTTCGCGTCAGCGCGATCGCGCCTAACGCCAAAACTTTTACTGGCACAATCCAAAGCGTATATCCCCAGGCAGTGACTCCCGAAGAAAGTCAAAAACAAAGCGGTCGTAGTGGTGGTAGCAGCGATCGATCGAATCAACCTAGAGTACCTGCAACTGTCAAGCTTGACACCCCCACGCGATCGCTCATTCCAGGTAGCGGCGTAAACGTTGAAATCGTACTAAAGCAGCGGCGCAACGTTTTAGTCTTGAATTCAGAAATTATTCAACGCACCGAACAACGTCCTTTTGTTTGGGTAAAAGACAGTCAAAACAAAGCTCAGAAACGATATCTTAAATTGGGTTTAGAAGGATTGCTCACCGCTGAAGTTGCTGCTGGATTGAACTTTGGCGAAAAAGTCATTTTACCCCCCGCCGAAGCCACCCTGACCCCAGGAACACCAGTTATCAGTTATTAGGGAGCAGGGAGCAGTTGTCAGTCTACCAATTACCAACTACCAACTACCAACTACCAATTATCCAATGAGCCTTTCACCAGTCGAACTGCTAATCCTCACCTTTGACTCTTTGCGTAGCAATCCCCTACGTTCTGCTTTGACGGCGTTAGGAGTATTTATGGGTGTGGCTGCGGTCAGTGCTACGCTTCAAGTTGGTAGTATCAGCCGGATTGTTATTGCCCAACGATTAGCAGAAAGAGACGCGCCTCAGATTATGGTAGGACTCAATTGGCAAGCAGGCAGCGACTTGAGCGCTCAAATGAGCCTAGCAGATTTGGAATTTTTCCGCCAACGACTCTCTGGCTTACGGGCGAGTAGTGGCGCAGCTTGGGTGGGTTCGGCAGAAACTGTATTTCAAACTGAAGAAGCTAGTCCTCAGATGATGGCAGTGACCCCAGATTTTTTACTCACCTTGGGTAGACCGTTGGAAGCAGGACGGTTTTTTACTGCTGCTGATTTCGCCAACTACCGACCTGTGGTCGCGATCGATCGCTTTTTGGCGGATAAGTTATTTAAAGATGGTCAAGCAGTTGGACAACGCCTCTATGCTAACGATCGACCCTACGTAGTGGTGGGAGTCGTACCAACTAAAATGCAGGAAAACGCACCACCTGAAGGACAATTGTTAGTACCGCTACCAATTTATAGTTCTCTTACAGGTAGCCGTGCTGTCGATACAATTCAGTTGCGTCCTCGCCGAATTGAAGACCTTGAAGCTTTTGGTAATCGAGTCCAGCAACTCTTGGCACAACGTTTTCCAGGGCGAACTTATTGGGCTTGGAACAATGTAGAAGATATCATTCAACAACAAAAAATCATGCAGCTAGCCTCCCAAGCGCTAACTGTAGTGGGTGCAATTTCCCTGCTGGTAGGAGGTGTGGGTATTGCTAATATTACGATCGCTTCAGTGATAGAACGCACGCCAGAAATCGGTTTGCGTCGGGCTTTGGGAGCAACTCAGCAAGATATTATGGCGCAATTTATTTTAGAAGTTGCGCTTTTAAGTTTAATCGGCGGGACGATCGCCATAGGGACGGTGCATGGAATTGCTATTGCAGTCGCCGATACATTTAACTTACCCTATCAATTTGAACCCAGCACCGCAAGTCTAGCGCTAGCTTCAGCTTTACTAGTCGGTATGGGTGCTGGCTTTATTCCTGCTCTCCGTGCCAGCCAACTCGATCCTGTCAAAGCTTTACGCTCGGAATAAGCATCAACAAAAAAGTCAAAAGTCAAAAGCTAAAAGTCAAAACTAATTCTCCCTACTCCCTGCTCTCTACTCTCTTCTCCACTGATAACTGACTGATAACTGTTAATCGGGAATAGTTATATTTTCTAAATTTTGTGCTGCTGCTGGATATTGTGGATTCATTGCTTCTAAGGTATCAGCGATCGCCCGAGCAATAACTAAGTTTCTATACCACTTCTTATTTGCCGGAACGACATACCAAGGAGCATACTCTGTAGAGCAATAATTAATTGCATCTTCATAAGCTTGTTGGTAATCATCCCATAATTTCCGCTCGTTGACATCGTTAATAGAAAATTTCCATCGCTTATCTGGGTCTTCCAGCCGCTTTTCTAATCTACGTTTTTGTTCGTCTTTAGAAATATGTAGAAAAAACTTAATAATACTAATATTATTCAAAACCAGCATTTGTTCAAATTCATTAATGCTGTGATATCTTTTCTGCCATACTGCTTCCGGCACGAGTTGTTTAACGCGCACGATTAATACATCTTCGTAGTGAGAACGATTAAAAATATTAATCATGCCTCGTTGCGGTGTCCGCTGATGGTAGCGCCACAAAAAATCATGGCTCAATTCTTCTTGGCTGGGATTTTTAAAAGACCAAACTCGACAACCTTGAGGATTGATTCCCTGAAAAACATGTTTAATTGTGCCGTCTTTCCCACCAGTATCCATTGCTTGCAGTACGATGAGTAGACTGCGCTGCTGCTCGGCGTACAGGCGTTCTTGTAACAAACTCAAGCGATCGCGATAATACTCTAGTTCTGCTTCTATCTCTTTCTTGCTCTGATAGCTTTCACAAGTATCTGGGTCGATTTGACTTAGCTGAATTGGTTCGTTGGGAGTGACGCGATAGCGGGGATAATCGGGTTTTGGTGGTAACTCGTCTGCTACAACTGTCTCTGGAGACATAGTGCGGGCAACTTTTGCTGTCTCATTATCTGTAGTTTTGTTAATCTGAGCAGCGGATTTTTTTGCCGATTTTGAATTCGCCATAGTAACACTATCGCCACTTTTTATCGAACTTATTGTTCGATTTTATGGCAAGAATTACAGCAGTGTTTCTCTCAAAAGATAGACTCATGCGTTTTGTTTTACAGTAGTGAGTGGGGAATTGGTAGTTGGTAATCGGTAGTTGCTCCCTCAGCTTCCTCAGCTCTCTTCTTCCCCTGCTCCCCTGCTTCCTCCTCTGCTCGTGCGCTCCCTACTCCCTGCTCTCTAGTATGATTAACGACTACAGCTTTGAATAACGCATAATTGTTACAGGAACACCGATTTTCGCTGCCAAGTCAGACAAAGCAAACTTAAATTTGAGCGATCGCGGTAATTCTTTCCATGTAACTGCAACAAACCCAAAGCGAGTGTAAAACTCTGCTAGTTTACGCCCCAAGCATTCTAAATAAAGCGGCTGAGTTGCTTGTTCAATTAAATATTCCACCAAGTACGACCCCAAGCCTTTACCCCGCCAGTTAGAGGCAACCACTAAACTACCCAATTCTTGCGCCCCAGCAAAAGCCCGTAACTGCCCGCAAGCAACGACTCGTCCGTTGCATTCAACGACTGAAAATTGTTGCCAGCGTAACTGCGTCGGGTCGAGTTTTGCCGATAGCACCAACTTCCGAATTGCCCAAGCATCTTTAGCATTGGCAGGGCGAAGATTGCATCCTGATGGTAAAGTAGACATTCGGTTGAAGTCTAAATTTTCAAAATTAGATGACAATTACATTTTTACAACTAAACCAACAGCACGACGAACGTATGCTTGATACGACTCGTTTGTAGGTGGAAATACCAATCCGTAAAGCATGATACCGCTGATGAGGTCGAAGACAAGATCGGCATCTATATCTGTGGCAATTTCCTGTCTGCTTTTTGCTTGTGCGATGACAGCAGCAAAGGCTTGGCGACGGGGTTGGAGATATCTCGCCCAGTAAACCTGAGCAAACTGGGGATTGTTAGATGCTGTACTGATAATTAAAGCTACAATTTGCCGTCCCAGAGGATCTAAGGTCATTTGGGTAGCACTGGCAATAATTAAATCGATATCGCTCCAAAAGTTTTTCGTATCTGGAATTTCTACGTCTTCTCTACGGCTTTCGATCGCATCTGCCACCAGTTCTTCTTTTGAGTTGTAGCGACGGTAAATTGTGGTTTTTCCCACCCCTGCACGGCTAGCGATCGCCTCTATACTCATGCGCTCGTAACCCACCTCGGCTAAGAGTTCCAAGGTGGCTCTATGAATAGCGCGATCGGCTTCTACACTACGCGGTCTTCCAGGCTGATTTTTAATTTTTGCATTCATTATTGGTTCGTTACTCTTGGATCGTCATCTGGTGGTATCATCCGCTACCGCTACGCAAATATAAGCAGCATGTCTTAACGATGCATCCACCATTGTGATGTTCTTCGTTTAAATCTGCGATCGCCTTGTGGCGATCGATGGATGTAGTACCCGTAATCTTCAAACCATCAGCTCTCTAAATCAAATAGGATGACTGTTGCTACTGGCGAGGATTAAATTAAGGAACGACTTCTAGTCTACCGAAAGGAGGAAATTTAGTTAACAACTGAGTAACTTGAAAACCCTCTATCCGCAGAACGATCTAGCAGATGAGTTAGTTGGAGTACTGTAAATGCTAAATCGTATAGAGATTGTATCCGATGAAACTGACATATTTGAAGCAACAAGTTTCGACTTTGGGACGTTTTCTGGCAACAACGCTATTTTTTCTGTCGGCGATCGGCTTTGTATGGCACTTTGCCTTGTTCTCAAACCCTGTAGCAATGGCTAGTCCCGCTCCGATTTCGATCGCAGCGGCAGATATGGGCGATCGAACTAAAGAAGCAGCCGATGATGTTGCTAAAGGCTCCAAGAATTTGATCCGAGATACGGCAAACAAAGTTGAGCGAGCTGCCAACAAAAATGCTGCTAAAGTCGATCGAGCTGACGACGAGGGTAGTGGCGTTGAGCGCAAAGCCAAGCGAGATCGAGATCGGATTGAGCAAAGAGCTGAGGAAGATGCCGCTCGGACTGAAAAAGCAGTAGACAAAAACATGAACGCTGTCAAGCGTACTGTTGACTCTATCAAGGATGCTTTTAGCAATTAGAGCCGCAATCCGCTCAGATAGTTAGGACATGATTGGAGATAGGAGGAAGAGGATTTATAATTCCTCATAGTCTGCACGTCAAAGCCTAAATTAGAAAGCCTAAGTCAGAAAGAAGATTTTTTGACTTAGGCTTTTTCTTGGGATGACGAAGGACGAGCGCCAAGCACCAAGACCGAGCGTTGGCATCAGGCAAGTACTTTATGATGAAATTCACTCAAGCTTAAGGAATTACATTTAACCATACTAGCTCTCGAATTACAGTGTTAATCTCAAATGATGGTGTTATGTAACATCTCTTTTCCATATTCGCAAATTATGCCAACAGTTCAAAAAATTGACACTAGCCAATTAGTCAGTATGGGAGTAATGTAGTTGACGAACATCTAAATCAAGCTAAGCAAATGCCAGCGGTTGCTGGTAATTCTCACATAACCACTGGCTCGCATATGGAAAGTTATATCGCAAGTTATCAGTTATATAAGTTATAGAAATATGACATTTCTCTGGCAGTGGCTTGGTGTATTTGGTATGTCGTTTGGTGCGATCGTTTTTGGAATTGGCGCTCACAATGCGAAAAATCAGCGTTGGCAAATTTTGTACACGCTTAACTTTTTCGTTTGCGCGATCGCGGCTGGACTTTATTTAATTATGGCTCTCGGTCAAGGAGTAGACTTTATTAACGGTCGTCCCACTTTCTGGGTCAGATATGTTTCTTGGTTTATTTCTACGCCTTTGTTGCTCTTAATTCTCACATATCTTGGAAAAACTAGCGTGACAACTACAGCGAGCTTGTTAGGAGCAAATGCTTATACAATTGCTGCTGGTTTTGTTGCTACTATTTCACCCTATCCAGTTAATTATATTTGGTATATTGTCAGTTGTGCAGCTTACTGTGCTACTGTATATCTTCTCCTTAACCAATATCGCCCACAAGTAGAACGTACCTTCCCTAGAGTTATTCCAGCTTTTCACAAATTGCTGAAAGTTCACTTGACAATATGGACGCTTTACCCGATAGTCTGGCTTCTGAGTCCCGCAGGTTTGAATTTCTTAAATATTAGCGTGGAAACAATGTTTGTGACTCTCCTCGATATGGCTTCCAAGGTAGGTTTTGGTTTTCTTTCATTACAAACTATGAGTGCTATAGAGAAAGCGAGACAGCAAGCAAAAACAGCATCTTCTTTAGTTGTATTTCGTTAATTTGTAGCAAAAAATATATATAGCGTGCTTCTACTCTTCGTCCCAAGTTTGCAACTGAATATAAACTAAAACTAGCGCTACCAATAACAAAACTGTAGCCGCAGCCGCAGCATAACCGAAATCGAATTGCCCAAAAGCTTCTTGATAAATGTAATAGACTAAAATATTAGTAGAATTTAAAGGTCCTCCACCAGTCACGACATAAATTTGCTCGAAACCCCGCAAAGTAAAAATTGCTGTTGTAATCGTAGCGAAGATTAACGTCGGTCTCAATCCTGGTAGAGTAATATACCAAAATTGCTGCCAAGCATTTGCTCCATCTAATTCTGCTGCTTCATAACGACTGGGAGGAATTGCCTGCAATCCAGCTAGAAATACCACCATATTGAAGCCTAACTGCTTCCAAATACTCAATAAAATGATGACTGGCATTGCCCAAATATTACTACCTAGCCAGGGAATCGGAGAAATTCCAATTGCATTCAACCATGTATTGACTGGTCCCTCGGTTTGAAATAGCCAGCGAAATCCTAACCCAGCGGCGACAATAGACACAATTGAAGGGAGAAAATAGGCACTGCGTAATAGACCTCGCCAAGCTATATTGCGGTTTAATAGTGCTGCCAAACCTAAAGGAATCGCTAAACTGGGAATTACTGTAGCAATGGTAAAATAGCAAGTATTACTAAGAACTTGCCAAAAATCAGGATTGAGAATTAGTCGTAAGTAATTGTTAAACCCTACCCAGCGCACGCCAGCAGCGGTAAAACTTCCTGTAGTGAAGCTGAGATAACACAGATAAGCAATGGGAAATATTAGGAATATTCCTAGCATGAGCAGCGCTGGCGTGAGAAAAATCCATGCTGCGATCGCATCGTTATCTAGCAGTTGCTTGCGAGAACGCTCAAAAGCCATACTTTGTATTTTAACTTTGTAGGGCTATTTTACTCATTAAAGGGACCAGGGAGGAGTCAAGAGTTGATGGTAGTTGGTAGTTGGTAGTTGGTGGTCACTGCTCCCTGATAACTGATAACTGATAACTGTTCCTGGTAATTTTTAACGTCGGAGTGAGGCGATCGCCGGTCGAATGATGGATAATGACTGAGTCAACACCTTGCTCGATAAAATGCTGTATGACGATCCCAGCAACCACCGCCTCTACTGCCAGCTTAATTTCTCCGGTCGATCCCACCGATCTATGGATACCAGGAGAACCAATTAAACTAGGTATACTTGCTTCGGGAAATGGCAGTAACTTTGAAGCTGTAGCAGAGGCGATCGCCCAAGGTAGACTTAATGCTAAAATTCAAGTTTTAATTTACAATAACCCAGAAGCGAAAGTCGCAGTTCGAGCTGCAAATCGTGACGTACCTGCCGTTTTGCTCAATCATCGTCACTTTCCCAGCCGTGAAGATCTAGATCGTCAAATTGTTCAAACTTTACATCAATATGACGTATCATGGGTTATAATGGCGGGCTGGATGCGAATTGTCACGCCAGTACTCATCAATGCTTTTGCCGAACGAATTATTAACATCCACCCCAGTTTATTACCCAGCTTTCGCGGCATTCAGGCAGTAGAACAAGCCCTTGCTGCTGGTGTAAAAATCGCAGGTTGTACGGTGCATATAGTCGTTCCCGAAGTTGATAGCGGGCGCATTTTGCTCCAAGCAGCCGTACCCGTCTTACCTGACGACACCCCCCAAACTCTACACCAACGAATTCACCAGCAAGAATATCGAATTTTACCCGCCGCGATCGCTCTTGCTGCGAAGCAGGGAGCAGGGACGAGCTGGGAGCAGAGAGCAGAATAAAACACCCGTCAACTGTCTTCACGGAGTTTAGCGCAGCATTTACTGTCAAATAATGACGATTAAACCTCGTGCAAAATTTGCACGTCGTTTATAGATTACCCGTAAGATTCAATCGGTTCGCTACCGTCAGGAGCAGGTGGCACAAATTTTTTCCAACCGAGTAACTGAAAGCCAACATACCATAAATAAAGCGGATTGAGCAGGATATAGCGCCGCCACAAGCGTCTGGGTTCTTGTAGCAGACGAAATAACCACTCCAATCCCAAATCTTGCATTGTTTGCGGTGCTGGCGCTAGCCTACCAGCGTGAAAATCGAAGGCAGCACCCACAGCTAAGATGGGGATGCCTAGCATTTGGCGATATTCGTAAGCCCAAACTTCTTGTCGAGGACAACCAAGACCAAGAAGTACGGTACTAGCTCCAGAGGCTTTAATCCGAGCCACTAACTCTTTCCGTTCCTCTGAAGAGAGACGGCGAAATTTAGAAGGTTCCATGCCCGCAATTTGGAGCTGGGGAAAGCGTTGCTGCAACTGACAAGCGAATTGCTGTAATACTTCTATTTGACTGCCATATAGATAGACACTCAATCCTTTTTCAGCAAAAGCTTGAGCGATTCTGAGCGTCAGCTTGGGACCGCAGACGCGATCGGGTAATCCTTGCTTGTGCAGCCACCACAACGCCCAGCGCACGGGTTGTCCGTCAGGAACTACGAGATCCATACCGTTCAATCGACGGGCGTGAATGGGGTCTAAAAATCCCGTCATCACGCCATGAACGGCTAACGCACTGACCGCATAGGGAACTCTCTTTTCAGCCGCAACAACAATTTTGTTGACAGCAAATTCGTAATCTATAGCGTGGATGTTAATTCCTAAGATGGAGTGTTTGCCTCGATTAATCACTGTACTTTAACCACCTTTCACAGTTTTGGGTGTAAATCTCCCGCAAAATGTGCGGTACGTCGTATTTAATCGACCAATTTGGATACTTGGCTTTAAACTTCGATAAATCGCTGATGTACCAGATGTGGTCGCCACTGCGATTTTCATCGGTGTAAGAGTAGTTCAACTCCTTGCTAGCAATTTGTTCGCAATAAGCGATCGCCTCTAGCATTGAGCAATTGCTTTCTCTACCACCGCCGATGTTGTAAACTTCAGCGATTCCAGGGTTGAGATAGAACTCATAAAATGCCGCAATCAAGTCTGAGGAGTGAATGTTATCGCGGACTTGTTTGCCTTGATAACCGTAGATCGTGTAGGGATCGCCAGTCACGGTACATTTCATCAAGTAAGCGAGAAAGCCGTGTAATTTCGTTCCCGCATGGCTGGGTCCGGTCAAACAGCCACCCCGAAAGCAAACAGTAGGAATGCCAAAGTAATGACCGTATTCTTGGACTAATACATCGGCTGCAACCTTAGAAGCTCCGAATAGAGAGTGCTTGCTGCGATCGATACTCATATCTTCAGAGATCCCCAAAGCATACTTATGAGCGGGATCGATCTCCCAGCGGCGGTCTAACTCAACTAGGGGTAAAAAGTTGGGTAAGTCTCCGTAGACTTTGTTAGTGGAAGTGAAGATAAATGGGGTGTCTGGGCAATGTTGGCGCGTTGCTTGTAACAAGTTCAACGTACCGTTGGCATTGACCGAGAAATCGGAGAACGGATCGCGTGCAGCCCAATCGTGAGATGGCTGGGCTGCGGTATGAATGACAAGGGCAATGTCTTGTTTGTAGTACTGAAAAATGACATCCAGGCGATCGCTATCTCGGATATCTACATCGTAGTGAGTGTACTCTCTAATCTGAGATTGTAAACGCCTAAGATTCCATCTTGTGGAAGCTTCCTCTCCAAAAAAAAAGCTACGCATATCGTTATCGATCCCGACGACATGCATACCGAGAGCGCTAAAAAAACGTACTGCTTCCGAACCAATGAGACCAGCAGAGCCAGTAACGATCGCAACACTCATGGCTTATTCTCAAGCTTTTGGTAATTTTTTCTCTGCATTGTTTAGTATGCATTCCAGAGCTGCAATGACTGCCGGTACTTTTGACAATACATGCGAACATCACGATCTATACTTGACCAGCCTAGAGCCGGCGCATGTGCTAATGCTCAGGCGATCGCGGGTCAAAAATTTGTCTGACATTCGCTCGAATGCCTGCACCTCTGCCGCGAGAAGCTTCAGACTGAAAATCTGCAATCTCTCGCTGACAATTTTGCAATACTCTGGATTTAAATTTGGTGTTCTACCACACAGGAGCCTGCTAGCTACCGTAGATGGAAACTCCTCAAGATTTCAGCTGCTCTAGGAATTGTTAGAACTGCTTTTTTTCTTCGTCTCTCGGTCTAGATTGCCGTACCTGAGTCCGTAATCGTTAATAGACCAACAGACAATTGGAATCTGCCGCAGCTACGATACGAAAGGCGATTTTAATGCAGCCAGAGTTAATATACTCTAACTAGGTGGAATTACGCAACCCATTTTTCTATCCATCTTGCGATCGCTTCATGAAACCGTATTTGTAGCTGTTGGTGTGACTTGTGCTATGTAGTTGTTGTTGAGCGCGAGGCGCGATCGCACTCAACCTGCAACCAGTATTTAGCCCTGAATGTAATCTATCCCTAAATGTCATGCCTAACTATCTGTTCGAGGGAACGGACAACGGGTAAGGGGGAACGGCGATGGAATTGGTGCAGGACAGATCTTCGACCCGAACGTCGTTTGGATATTGTCAACCGTAATTTCACGGATAATTCGTGATAACTTACCCCAACCTTGGTTCAATTTTCCGTAAAATTTCGCAAGCAATAAATTAAAAAAGATTCTTAACTTATCGTAACGTTTTCGACTTGATAAACCTAAACCCCCATAGTTAAGGCATAAAATGGTCGTCGTTAAATTCTTAGTATCGGTTTATGCTAGCGATCTCTATCCATCGTCGGCTGAAAATTCTAAAATAAATTTAATGTCTATTTTTGCGATTGAATTTTTAACTTATGTGTTTAAAACTTCCTTTTGACTCAAATCAGGTTTGTATCATTTTCTACAACAGAATCTCTAAAAAATATCACAAATAAGCGTCAACAAATTAATCGAAGGTCATAAACTCGGATCGACAAATGCAAGCCAAGCAAATCTAAACAATCTAAACAAATGGAGCTAGAGCCAGGTTTCGATTACAGAGTTTTAAGTGAGAAAAACCGTTCGCTCGTTCAGCAAAGAACTAAAGAGCTGAAGGAGCGCTTGCAGCGTACAGCTCAAGATATATGGGACATTGGGAAGAAATTAGTTGAGGTGAGAGCAGAACTAAAAGGACATGGCTACTTCGATGCTTGGCTGAGAGCTGAATTCGGGTGGAGTCGGCGCACGGCATACAACTTTATTTATGTATACGAAGCATTTCCTTATGCAAAATTTGCACAGATGATCATCGAGCCATCCGCGCTCTATCGCTTAGCTTCGCCTTCGACTCCCGATGCAATCCGCGACAAATTTATTCAACAGGCTAATGCGGGTAGTAAAGTCACGCATAAAGAAGTTTTGAAAGCCGTTACTGAAGAAAAGCTGAAGCAAATTCCCAATTCTCCCATCGAACATTCTCTCAAATCGGCAGCAGCTCAACCAGAAGAAGACCCGTCCCTAAATATAGATAAAGAAGTTAAATCAGTCGTCCCAGAAATACAACAACCTCCCTATAAAGCTGCTGCTTATAAAGCTAATCCAACAATTGTCACCCCACGTTTCCAGCAGTCGCATTGGTACACGCTGGGCATGGATCACCTATTATTTTGCGGCGATACTAACTCACCAGCATTTTTCGATCGCCTACCGGAAGCAGCTTTTGCTTTGGATATTGCGGTAGGTGGTAAGTGGCAGCATGACTGGTTAATGTATAAAGCTCGCTCGGCGTTGATCCTCCATCCCCGGGAAAGAATTGATGGAGAGCGGATTAGGCAGCTACTATTGATGTTTTCGGAACGGGAAGATGCAATAATATTACCCTGCGCGCCCAGTGGAGAGGCGATCGCTACGATCGGTAGGCTCAAACGGAAATTATTTGCAGGCTATCGAAATCGACAACAGTGCCAACAGGCGATCGCTGATTCGGGATTAAAAGCGCAAAAGGTTGAATTACCCTAGTTGTATTTGTTACCCTGAAAGCCGATCTCATTTATGCTTATAGTGATATACTGCCAAGAAAGTATCGTTCTCGTTAACAATTAAGTCCCTCATTCGAGTGGCGATCGCGGCACAGTTCAACTAGCCACCCGCCCTATTCCCAGTAGCACTTGCGCCAGAAATATCTCCGGTCGCGAAACGTTCGCTCTCAATCAGCAGCAACTTACCATTAGCTTATGGAATCTAGAGTGGAATCTAGAGAAGCCGTAGACATCAACTTGCAAAACTTGCAGTTAGCCATCAAACGACGATGGTTGGCAGCAGCAGGGGTATTTGGCTTTGTCTTAGGACTCTCAACAATCGTAACCCTTTTGCAAGCGCCGCTATACCAAGCAGAAGGCAAGCTCTTGCTCAAAAAGCCCAGCGAGACTTCTAGTCTCAACCCTGAAAAGTACGAGCCGCGCTTGGAACCGCTCAGCGCTGAGAGCAATCCGGTGAGTACCGAGTCGGAAATCGTCAGTTCGATCCCGTTGGCACAGAAAACGATCGCTGCTCTCACCCTTAAAGATGAGGAAGGTAAGCCGCTCAAACCGACAGCACTGATTAGCCAGTTGACACTGAAAAATATTCCCGCTACTGACGTGTTGCAAGTCGCATACGAAAGTAAAGATCCTCAAGAAGCAGCAGCAGTCGTCAATAAATTGATGAGCGCCTATGTAGATTACAACATTCAGAGTAACCGTGCCGAAGCCTCAGCCGCAGAAGATTTTATCGTCAAGCAACTGCCGCAGACAGAAAGCACAGTGCGGGCAGCTGAAGCTAGTTTGCGCCGTTTCAAGGAACGACACCAAATCGTTAGCTTAGAACATGAAGCTATCTCAGCTGTAGAAGTGCTGAAGGAACTACAAGACCAAATCACACTTGCAGAAGCAGCACTCGTACAAACTCAAGGTCGAGCGACAAAACTGCAAAAAGAAATTGCCCTCACTTCCCAAGATGTCGTACCGATTAATTCTCTCAAAGAGTCCCCCGGAATACAAAAGACCCTGGCAGAATTACAACGGGTAGAAGGCGATTTGGTTGTCCTCCAAACTCGTTTTGAAGACACATACCCCGAAGTCCAAAAATTACAACAAAAACGGAATGCCCTCAAACAGTTGTTAGAAGGACGCATAGGACAAATGTTGGGCAACTCGAAGCAGGTATCGAATCGCAATTTAGAAGCAGGCGAGTTGCAACAAAAATTGGCTGAAGACTTGGTAAGAGCGGAAGTCGAACGCCTCAGTTTGTCTAATAGATTAAAATTTTTAGCTCAAGCTAGAACGAACTACAGGCAAAGAGCGACAGTTTTACCGCAATTAGAGCAGCAACAACGGGAGTTAGAGCGACAAGTCAGAGCCGCCCAAGCTACCTACGAATTAATGCTGAAAAAACTGCAAGAACTACGGGTAGAGCAAAACAGAAATATTGGTAACGCCAGCATTATTGAAACAGCATTAGTGCCAGAAACTCCCTTATTGGGTAAAAGAGTGATGACTCTCGGTTTAGGAGGAATCGCCGCAATACTACTGGCGATCGCCACGATTACTTTACTCGAACTGAGCGACGCATCAATCAAAACACTTAGAGAAATTAAGCAGTTGTTTGGTTATACCTTAATTGGTAGCATTCCTCAACTTGGTAAATTCATCAAATTGAAACCTGAACGACAGCAAGATTGTCCAGTTCCCGAACTAGCGGTGAGAAATAGCCCTCGCTCGTTGACAGCGGAAGCTTATCGCATGTTACAAGCTAACTTGCGGTTTTTGAATTTAGATCGTCCGCTCAAAGCTGTCGTCGTGACGAGTTCAGTACCCAAAGAAGGCAAATCGACCGTTTGTGCTAATTTAGCCGTCGCGATCGCCCAGCTAGGACGCAGAGTACTATTAATTGATGCCGACCTCCGCTCTCCGATCCAACACCATATTTGGCAGCAAACGAATGTAGAGGGTTTGAGCCACGTCCTCGTTGGCGGAACCGACTTTCAGGCAGCAGTAGAACAAGTTATGCCCAACTTACACGTTCTTACGGCTGGAGTCGTGCCACCTAACCCAATGGCTTTAATCGACTCACAGCGAATGGCTGCATTGGTTAGTTCTTTAAGCGATCGCTACGATTTCGTCATCATCGACGCTCCGCCTTTGGTAGTAGCGGCAGATGCTTTAACTCTAGGAAAAATTACCGATGGAATTTTGTTGGTCGCTAGGCTAGGGGTGGTCGATTATACTAATGCAGCTGCGGCAAGAGAGGCTCTCAAATGTTCCTGTCAGACAGTGCTGGGAGTTGTTGCCAATAGCGTTCCGTCCGAAAATCGACCTTACAGTTCCTTCCATTCTCAAAGTCAAGACAATCTCGATACCACAGTAGTCTCTAGTAGGTGAAATGGTAATAGGTAATGGGTAATGGATCGGTTGTCAATGTAGAGACGTTACATGTAACGTCTCTACAAAGGATAGTTAGCGCTCTGTAACCTTCGATTTCCGACTTCCACCCTTCATCAACATGAAAACGCGCGAGATCGTATTAGAAGCAGGCAAAACTGAAAGTCAGTATTGGCGAGATGTTTGGGACTATCGCGAATTATTATATTTCCTCGCTTGGCGAGATATTTTGGTTCGGTACAAACAAACCGCGATCGGTATTCTCTGGGCGCTGATTCGACCGTTTCTCACTACGATCGTGCTGACAGTAGTTTTTAGCGTTTTGGCTAAATTGCCCTCAGAAGGAAACGTGCCTTACCCGATTATGGTGTTCGCCGCAATGCTACCCTGGCAATTTTTTGCGAATGCCCTGACCGAGTGTAGCAATAGCTTAATTACGAACTCTCAAATTATTTCTAAGATTTATTTTCCTCGCTTAATCGTTCCCGTAAGTGCAGTTGTGGTCTGCTTTATAGATTTTTTAATTTCTGGTATGATATTACTAGCTTTAATGGCATGGTACAATTTCGTACCTGATTGGCGAATTCTCACACTACCTTTATTTACTGCGATCGCCTTTGCTGCGGCAATAGGTGCTGGTCTATGGTTAGCAGCCTTAACAGTCGAATATCGAGATTTTCGCCATGTCGTACCGTTTCTCGTTCAAGTCGGTCAATACATCTCGCCTGTAGGTTTTAGTAGCAATATCGTTCCCGAACAGTGGCGATTGCTATATTCTCTAAATCCGATGGTAGGGGTGATTGATGGGTTCCGTTGGGCAATTTTAGGGGGAGAAGCTCAACTTTACCTACCAGGATTAATTCTGAGCGTAGGCTTAGTTTTACTCTTACTGACTAGCAGTATTTGGTATTTTCGACGCACGGAGCGCACCTTCGCAGACGTGATTTAAATTGTAGGAATAGATCGTGTCACAAACCGTTATTCGTGTCGAGCAGTTGGGAAAAAAATATCTGCTAGCGCAGCAAGCAGGTGGATATACTAATTTGCGAGAAAAAATTACTGAGAAAACCAAGTCTTTAACTCAAAGACTATTAACTCCCAAACGCACGCACAAATTTAAACCAACTCGCGAAGAATTTTGGGCGCTCAAGGATGTTTCATTTGAAGTTAAGCAGGGCGAGTGCGTTGGTATTATCGGTGGAAACGGAGCCGGAAAATCAACATTACTAAAAATTTTAAGCCGCATTACCGAACCAACCAAAGGTAAAATCCGAATTAAAGGTCGAGTTGCTAGTCTTTTAGAAGTAGGAACGGGTTTTCACCCAGAACTGACAGGAAGAGAAAACATTTATCTCAACGGCGCAATTCTGGGAATGAGTAAAGTTGAAATTAAAAGTAAATTTGATGAAATTGTTGCTTTTGCGGAAGTCGAAAAATTTTTAGATACGCCCGTAAAGCGCTATTCTTCCGGCATGTACGTCAGACTAGCATTTGCTGTTGCCGCTCATCTAGAACCAGAGATTTTAATTATCGATGAAGTCTTAGCAGTAGGAGATATAGCATTTCAAAAGAAGTGTTTGGGTAAAATGGAAAATGTAGCGACTCAAGAAGGTCGGACGGTTTTATTTGTCAGTCATAATATGCAAATGGTTCAAGCTTTGTGTGCTAAAGCTTGCTTACTCAAAGCCGGAAGTATAGCGGCTCAAGGAAATTCAGGTGATGTCATCGAGCAATATCTATTATCCTTGCGATCGCTAACACAACTCAATTCAACTATATTGGAACAGCGACAGGATCGCTCTGGAGATGGCAGCGCAAAATTAACTTTTATTAATATTGAAGATGGCGATGGAAGTAAAGTTATTTGTTCGATTAGCCGCCTAAAACTCACCATCGGCTACCGTAGTGAAAAACCAATTTACTCACCACGACTTTTAGTCACTATCTACGATTACAACAATGAATATGCCATTTTTGCCCTAGATAGTAATGTTGTAGGAGGAGTTCCCGAGCTTCTTCCTGCTGAAGGTACGGTGACTTGCATTACAGAACCAATGTATCTGACACCAGGGCGATGTCGCGTTGAACTGGAGTTACTCAGAGGTGAAATTCTGCTTGACTGTATTGAATATGCCACATGTTTTGATGTAGAAGCTTACGATATTTATGGCTCGGGTAAGTCACCTCCTCGCAGTTGGGCGACTTGCCTGCTGCGATACCAATGGTCTACTAATGTAGGCTAATTTCAGTTGAGAAACAATATGGTTTCACTCCAAAAAATAGATCGTTCGATGTATGAAGAGGTTTTTCCTTTACTTTTAGATTTAAATGCTCAAGTTAATTGGAGAAACGTTTTTGATTATAATTGGCAGGCGGAAGATTATTGCGGTTATGGATTGTTTGATGGCAAAGAAGTTGTTGGTTTTTTAGGATTAATTTTTAGTCGTAGAGCGATCGCCGATCGCGTTGAGAATTTTTGTAACATTCATAGTTGGATAGTCAAACCGCAATATAGGGATCGCAGTCTATCGTTACTTCTACCCGTTTTGAGGTTAAAAGATTGTACGCTGACAGATCTCAGTCCAGCCCCTAGAGCGATCGAAATCCTGCAAAAGCTAGGATTTAAAAGATTAGATTCAAAGCTACGTGTATTACTACCAGTTAGCGGCAGAAATAGGAGTGCGATCGAGATAGTTCACCTATCTCAAGAAAAACCTCAAATAGCAGAGCAGTTCTCAAAACAAGATTTAAAATTATTTCAAGACCATAGCAGTTATTCTAACTGCTATCATTTATTAATTGACAATGGCAAAAATTATTGCTACGTCATATATACTATAGTGAAACAAGCATTTCTTTCACACTGCTACATTCAATACATCAGCAATATTCAAATATTTTCGCAGTACAGCGGCGCAATCCGTTCTGAAATAATCAGGCACAGTCGTATTCCTTTAGTTGTGGTAGATTCGCGGCTCATCGCGCCGTTCAAATTACCATTCAGTTACGATTTACCGTTTAGTTTTCCCAAACTTTACAGGTCTTCTAGCTTAAAACTAGCTCAAATTGATAATTTATACTCAGAACTTATTTTATTAAATTTTAGTTTAATTCCGAGTAACTTAAAAGAATTGCGTGGTTTATGGCATGAAACCAAATATTGGTACGAAATAAAGAATACATTTAAAAAAAATACTTATGGAATAAGTGAGTAAAAATGATTGTCAAAAAAAATCAAAATATAAGACAGCAGATTCGCCAATTTATCTTGAAGGAATTCCCACAGGCAAACGAGCGATCGCTCGGCGAGAATGAAACTTTCTTAGGCAGCGATATTGTTGACTCTTTAGGTATTGTCAAATTAATGACTTTTGTAGAAACTGAATTTGACATAACTGTAGAAGACGAAGACCTTCAACCCGAAAATTTTCAATCAATCGCGAGTTTAAGCGAGTTTGTGAAAACTAAACTCGCCCAAAAATAATATTTGACGCTCGGAGGTTTAAGCTAGTAATGTCATCGGAAACTTTTGCTTCACTAGAGTCAGAAAATATCTACAGTTGCTTTAATTCTGACGCAGGGCTACTAACCCTACAGGGTTCTCAGGTAGAACTGCGACGGCGACTTGATGCCTTGTTTTGTAGCTGGGCAGAAGTAGTAGGAGCAATTGAGTATTCCTTTCCGCCAGTACTATCGGTTTATTCCCTTGATTTGGCTGACTACTTCAGCTCTTTTCCACACTTAGCTACCCTAACAACGCAAATCGACAGTAACAATGAGGGAATGAAGCGGTTTGTCGATTCTACCAGAAACGAAAGGCTGACCGAAGTAGACCAAAATTACCTTACGCCAGCACGCTACGTATTACCGTCAGCAGCTTGCTACGCAGTTTACAACCACCTGAGCAACAAAAAACTGCAAAATGACCTTTTCATTACCGTTTGTTCCCCCTGTTTCCGCCAAGAGTCAATCTATAAAGCAGGCGAACGACAGTGGACTTTTCATATGAGAGAAATCGTCTGTATCGGTCGTCAAGAGACAGTCCGAAATTTTCTCAATACCTACCGTCAGTTGATTACAGAAATACTCAACCAGGCTAAATTACCTTTTCAACTTCGCGAAGCCACCGATCCTTTCTTTGACAAACGCGATCCCGCACTGATTTTACAAAAATTAGAACCGCTAAAATATGAATTTCTTTATCGCGATCGCTTGGCAATTACTTCGCTCAACTTTCACCGTAAATTTTTTGGCGATCGCTTTAACATTCAAGACTGCACCGGAGAACCAGCCTATACAGGTTGTGTGGCTTTTGGTTTAGAACGCTGGTTATCTGCTTGCATTCGCGAGTACGGTCAAAACTGGGAAAATTTACCTGCTGTTTTACAGAAAAAGGAGCCAGAAGTCAGGAGTCAGGAGTCAGGAGAATAAAAAAACTCTAGTTATGGGTAATCGCGCCCGTAAAAAACAAACAATTACAACAATCTGAGTTAAAAGAAAATTTTCGACTTTAATGAAGTTGACAAATACAACATTTAACAAAGGACATGAATTATGTCAATCGATCTGTTTAATCAAACCTTATATGAAAAGCCAAGTACTGTTAAAGAGTATATATGCACGCAAAAAGACTTATGGATAGAAGAAAAAACTATTTTTGAAAAGTACGAGCAGCATATCAAAGATAAGGCGATTCTTGATGTTGGTTGTGGTGGTGGGAGAACAGCGATCGCATTAAGCGAACTAACCTCAAATTATACGGGGATTGATTATTCGATGGAAATGGTGAAAGCGTGTCAAAAATGGCATAGCTCTCTAAATTTCATACATGGTGATGCTAGCGATATGCATATGTTTGATGGGGAAAGCTTTGATTTTATCATTTTTTCATTTAATGGCATAGATTGCATGTCGCATGAAAAGAGAATAAAAACATTGAAAGAAATTTATAGAGTTTTAAAAAGTGGCGGAATATTTGCATTTTCCAGCCATAATTTAGACGATCGCAAAATTGTCACTGCCTTTAATAAGTACGACATGAAACGTCCGCAAGCGATCGCAAGAAATCTTTTTAACGTTATGAGTTATTTGAAAGTAAGAAAATATCAGATACACACTGATAAATATGAAATTCTTAGCGATCCTTTAGCCGGATTCGGACATTTGACATATTACATTAGAAAGCAAGAGCAGGTAAAGCAGCTTGTAAATATCGGTTTTAAAAACATTGCTATTCTCAATCGCCAAGCCCAGTTCGTTGATATTAATTCTTTAGATAGAGATAGCGAGTGGTTGCACTACGTTTGTCAAAAACCTACTAGTAACGATCGCAATGAAGACAGTCAGCAAAATTGAAACGATCGTGGACAAACCTCTCGTTTCTGGGATTGTTATCTTCCTCAATGAAGAACAATTTATTGAGGAAGCGATCGCCAGTGTCTTTGCCCAGACTTACAACAACTGGGAACTGCTATTAGTTGATGACGGCTCTACGGACGGGAGTACGGCGATCGCCCGTCGCTATGCCGAACAATACCCTCACAAAGTCCGTTATCTCGAACACGAAAATCATCAAAATTGCGGCATGAGTGCGGCGCGGAATTTAGGCGTTCGTCACGCTCAAGGCGAGTACATTGCTTTTCTCGATGCTGACGACATTTGGTTGCCACAGAAATTGGTACAGCAAGTTGCTATTCTAGAATCGCAGCCCGAAGCCGCCATGCTTTACGGACGCACTCACTTTTGGTTTAGTTGGACGGGAAACCAGAGCGATCGCCAATACAACTATTTCACAGAATTGGGCGTTGAACCCGACACTCTAGTCCAGCCACCCACGCTGCTAGAACTCTTTTTACAAAATGAATCTACCGTCGCATCTACTTGTAGCGTCCTGATCCGCCGCGATGTATTTCAGAGGATTGGTGAATTTGAGCCAGAATTTCGCACCATGTACGAAGATATGGTCTTTTACACCAAAATATTTCTTCAAGCACCCGTGTTTGTCTCAGGGAAATGCTGGGATCGATATCGACAGCACCCCCAAAGTAGTTGTCGCATAGCAATTGAGGAGGGAGAGTATAACTCTTTTCACCCCAGTCCCGCTCGTGGCACTTTTTTGCGTTGGGTAGAGGCTTACTTACGCGATCGCGGTGCTGAGAGAACGCAGGTGTGGAGCGTTCTCCAAACAGAATTACTGCCTTATCGGTATCCATTGTTGTATCCAGTAGGGCGAATGCTGAGACTGTGGCGACAGCAGGCGAAAACGGTATTAAAGTCAGCTGGGCGGCGGGTTTTACCCAGAGACTTGCTGTACTGGCTGAAATTTCAAAAAAGATTTAGAGGTACGTCACACTTAGGCGGAGTGCGCTTTGGTAATCTCCGCCGTCTCAAACCCGTCAGCCAAAACTTCGGTTTCAATCGCGGTTTGCCGATCGATCGCTATTACATTGAGAAATTTCTTGCCAGCCATGCCGATGCCATACGCGGACACGTATTGGAAGTGAGCGAAAACAAATACACGCTCAAGTTTGGCGGCGATCGCGTCAGCAAAAGCGATATCCTGCACGTAACTCAGGATAACCTCGCAGCAACAATAGTCGCTGACTTGACCTGTTGCGATGAAAACAGCGTACCCTCAAATACTTTCGATTGCATTATTATTACGCAAACCCTACCGTTTATTTACGACGTGCGGGCGGCGATCGCAACTCTACACAGGATATTGAAGCCAGGGGGAGTTATATTAGCAACTTTCGCTGGCATTAGCCAAGTCAGCCGTAGCGATATGGAAACTTGGGGAGAATACTGGCGATTTACAACCCTTTCAACTCGGAAGTTATTTTCTGAAGCTTTTCCAGCAGCCCAGATAAAAGTAGAAGCGTATGGCAATGTATTAGCTGCAATGTCATTTCTACAAGGATTAGCCGTCGAGGAACTGCGCCAAGAAGAACTAGACTACTTCGATCCTGATTATGAATTGTTAATTAGCGTGAGGGTAACTAAACCAGAGGTAAATCATGAAAATACCTGGGAAAATACCTGGAGCCAATCGGATACGACGGTTTGCCCGTCGCTGTCGCAACCGGCTTCAGCCAGGGTCGCTGATTCTGCTCTATCATCGCGTTACTGACGTGAGTTGTGACCCTTGGGGATTGTGCGTGACACCCCAGCACTTTGCCGAGCAATTGCAAGTCTTGCGCCAATATACCCAGCTAACACAACTGCGGCGATTGAGCCAAGACGTAGCAGAGGGCAAACATCATCGCCGTCACGTTGTCATTACTTTTGACGATGGCTACGCTGATAACCTCCACAATGCCAAGCCAATACTCGAACGCTATGACGTACCTGCCACTATCTTTATTGCTAGCGGCTATGTCGATCGCGAACGAGAATTTTGGTGGGATGAGTTAGAGCGGCTATTTTTGCAACCTGGGGCATTACCCCAGCAACTAGAGCTAAATATCAATGGCTGTCAATATCAGTGGGATTTGGGAGAATTTGCCAATTACACCGAGTCAACATACCAGCAGCATCGCCATTGGAAAGCAGAACAGGAAGATCCCCCACTCCACGTCAGTTGGTCTATTACGAGGTCTGGAAACTACTTCGCGTTTTACCAGCAGGCGATCGCGATCGCATTTTAGATCGACTGCTAACCTGGGCGGGAATGACAGCAGGGAGCCGTTCGACCCATCGTTCTCTCACCCGCGCAGAAGTAGCAACTCTAGAGCGGGGATCGCTCGTTGAAATCGGCGCTCACACGATCGCGCATCCATTTCTCTGCTCTCTGCCCTTATCTTCGCAGCAAGAAGAAATTTACCACAGCAAAGCTCAACTTGAAGAACTGCTCGGACACGAGGTGACAAGCTTTTCCTATCCCTTCGGCAACTACACCTCAGACTCGGTAGCTATCGTCCGCGATGCTGGCTTTAACTGTGCTTGTGCCACGATTCACGCTAGCGTCCAACGCCATAGCAATCTGTTTGAGCTACCCCGCGTCGAAATTCAAAACTGGAATGGAGAAGAGTTTGCTAGGAGGCTATCGCGTTGGTTCGATGTTTGAACAGTGAAGAGTGGCTAGTGGCTAGTGGCTAGTGGCTAGAGTTTCTTCCTTGTCTCCCCCCTCTGCCTTGTCTCCCCCCTCTGCCTTGTCTCCCCCTCTGCCTTGTCTCCCCCCTCTGCCTTGTCTCCCCCTCTGCCTTGTCTCCCCCTCTGCCTTGTCTCCCCCTCTGCCTTGTCTCCCTCAGCTTTCTTTCCCCGACTCCCGACTCCCAACTCATGCAGCCACTTGTTTCAATTATTACTATATTTTTAAACGCTGAGGATTATATTGAAGAGGCGATCGCCAGTGCGATCGCTCAGTCATACGATGTTTGGGAACTGTTACTCGTTGATGATGGTTCTACGGATAGCAGTAGCAAAATTGCTCGCGACTATAGCGATCGATATCCCGAAAAAATTCGCTATTTAGAACATCCAGGTCATAAAAATTGCGGCATGAGTGCCTCGCGCAATCTGGGAATTCAACACGCAAGAGGAGATTATATTGCCTTTTTAGATGCGGATGACGTTTATTTACCCGATAAAATTGCCCAACAAGTCGCAATTTTAGAGTCTCATCCTGAAGTTGGCTTGGTTTGTGGCAGAACGAAATGGTGGTACAGCTGGACGGGAAACGAGAGCGATCGCTCGCGAGATTTTCTTCAAAAGTATGCATTACCTTTGAATACTGCGATCTCTCCACCTACCATTCTGATTCTATTTCTAAAAGATGAATGGGCTTCACTTTGCGATGTTATGGTACGTCGCCAAGCTGTTGAAACTGTAAATGGATATGAAACATCTTTTCGCGGTATGTATGAAGACCAAGCCTTTCATGCCAAACTCTGTTTGAAATACCCAACTTTTGTATCGAGCCAATGTTGGTATCTCTATCGCCAGCACTCCCAAGCCTGTACTACTGACTCTCACGTTAGTGGCAAAACTCTAGCAGCGCGACAAATGTTTCTGACGTGGCTAGAAGACTATCTATCTAAGTCAGGATTGCAGCAATCGGAAGTTTGGCGAGTTGTCCAACAGCAACTCTTTCCTTACCGTCATCCCCACCTACATCGACTCTGGTTGAAGTGGCGGTTTGGCATTGTGTGGCGCGGACAGAAAATATGGGAAAAATTCAAAATAACTAATGAATAAACTATTAATTATTTTTCCATCTGTAGAAAGGGGTGGGGCAGAGGAATACGCTCTAACTATTGCCCGTGATGCTCAGCAGCAAGGCTGGCAAGTTCATGCAGCTTTTCCTAAAACACCACAAACAACTTCTCTGGCTCAAGATTTTCAGCAGCATAAAATTAACTATCACTGTTTAGAAATAGCTGAAACTTATACTCGAAAACTCAGAACTTTACGGCAATATTTACCAGATTGCTTGCGGACGCTTTCCTTGTTTTTACAAATTCAACCCGATGCGGTTATCATCGTTCTTCCTTGGGTAGACCGCAGTTTAGGTACTATTTTTGCTTGCGCTTATTTAAATGTTCCTACAGTGGTGGTGTTTCAGCTAGTTCCTTGCCAAATTACCTTAAGCCAGTGGCAATTAACACTTTATAATTGGTCGAGAGTTAGAAATCAACAATGGGTAGCTGTTTCCCAATATAGTCAAAAGTTAGTTGGTAAGATATTCCAGATGCCAGTTAGTGAAGTGAAATGTATTTATAATGGGACGAAATTAGAGATGGACAAGCAAAGCCTTCAAGAGATTGTAGCGCTGCGCGATCGCCTCCGGCAAGAATTAGAATTACCGTTAACTAGCCGTTTAGTTTTAACTGTCGGTCGGCTGAACCAACAGAAAGGATACAGCGACCCAATCCCCATTATTCCCGCGATCGCTAAAGAATTTCCTGAAGTCAAGTTTATTTGGGCAGGAGATGGAGAACTGCGATCGCAGTTACAAGCAGAAGTCAAAGCGACAAAAATAGAAGCATCTGTGCTGTTTCTCGGCTATCGAAATGACATACCGCAGTTACTCAAAGCCGCCGATCTCTTTTTATTTCCCAGTCATTATGAAGGATACCCCTTTGCTTTATTAGAAGCAATGGCTTACGGTCTACCAATTGTTGCTTCAAATGCTAATCCTATGCCAGAAATAATTACGGATCGGTTGGAAGGTTTATTATTTCGTAAGGGCGATCGCCACGATCTTTTAGCTAAGCTGCGATGGGCTTTGCAAAATCCCCTTTTAATGCGAGGTATGGCAGAAAATGCCAAACTGCGAGTTCGTGAATTCTCTGCTACTAAAATGAGTTTTGAAACTTTGGATTTAGTGCAAAAGATAATAGTAAAAAATGGGAATCAAAACGTTGCCTGAGATAAAATTTTTTGTTCTAAGCAGCATGGCAAATAACCAAATATCTCAAGAGAAACCATGAATTATTTTAATTATTTACAAACTTTTGCGTTTGATAAAGTGAGAATAATATGCACCATTTAAAGGTGATTTTTCTGCCTTGGTGGTCGAGAAATCCTTATCAGCAGCTTTTAGTAACGCATCTCCAGCTATTAGGTATAGACGTAAAAACTTTCAGTAATAATGGGAAATTATTTCTAACTCCAGAGGTTATTCGCTGGCGACCAGATATCGTTCACTTTCACTCACTATACCCATTCTATTTATCATCAAATCCGTTAGCTTTCGCAATCAAGCTCTTAGCATTTTTCAGTCAAATTATATTTTTAAAGCTTGCAGGAGTTAGAATCGTCTGGACAGTTCACGATTTAAAAAATCACGAAAACATGCAAGTGCGTGCAGAGCGAATTTATAGTATTTTTCTCGCTATATTTGCCGATGCTATTATTACCCATTGCGTACAAGCAAAACAAACGGTCATTAAATCATTTCATATCTTCAACAAAAGTAAGGTTTTTGTTGTTTCACATCCCCATTACATCAACTACTATGAAAATAATATAGACCGCGATACAGCGCGAAAAAAATTAGGTATAACAGATGCCAATCTAATTTTTCTATTTCTGGGATTGATTCGGGCTTACAAAGGCGTTCCCGAACTCATCGATGCTTTCAAGCAGCTAAAACAAGATAAAGTTTATTTAGTGATTGCTGGTAAAGCTTCTCAGGAATTAACTCAACAGATTCAGCAACAAGTGCAAGATTGTCATGAAATTAAATTCATTCCGGGTTTTGTCGCTGACGAGCAATTACAAATCTATATGAATGCTTGCGATGCGATCGTACTACCATACCGAGATATCTTAACCTCGGGTTCGGTAATTTTAGCTATGTCCTTCGGTCGTGCGTGTGTTGCTCCCCGTAAAGGCTGTATTAGCGAAGTAGTCGGTGACTTAGGAGGGTTTCTCTACAATCCAGAAGAAACGGACAGTTTGTTGTATGCTATGAAAGATGCAATTCAACATAAGTCTCAGTTGCAACAAATAGGCGATCGCAACCGCCGAGTAGTGGAGCAGTGGAGCTGGGATAGCTTTGCACGCACGACACTACAAATTTATCAGCATCGAGTTCGACCGACATCGAGCTTGCGATCGCCCCTGAATTGAATTTTGTCCATACCAAGCGGTTAGCGAGGAAAGACAAAATGTATGGTTTAACAGAGGTTAACTTGTATAGTTTGCTGAGCAGAACGGCATGAGCCTACGTACTCAAGTCATGCGAGGCGGGACGTTCTTAGTTCTGCGCCAAGCATTAGGTATGATTCTCTCTTTGGGAGGTGTTTTACTACTTACCCGCATTTTAGGTCCGAAAACATACGGGCTGTACTCTGCCACGCTAAATATTTTTGTCTACGTTCAAAGCCTCAGTCAGTTAGGAATTGAGATTTATCTGGTGCGGCAGAAAGATGAAGAAGACATCAAACTTTACCATCAAGCCTTTACCTTGCTGCTCTTACTGGCGCTAGGAGGTACTGGCATATCTCTGATAGGAATACCCTTACTACAAGAGTGGGTGCGCTTAGAAGGATTTAGCGATGTGGCTCGCGTCATGTTTCTGGGACTGCCAGTTGTGTTGCTGAGTCAAGTTCCTTTAGCACGACTAGAGCGGCACTTAGATTACAAACACGTCGCTTTGATCGAACTGAACGGTCAGTTCGTTTACTACTTAGTCGCCCTTCCTCTGGCGTTTCAGGGAGCTGGTGTCTGGTCGCCTGCGATTGGATGGTGGACGCAACAAGTTATGACTCTAGGACTACTTTACTGGCGGGCAGATTATCGCCCTCGTTTGCATTGGCAACCAGATGTTATTAAGCAGATGCTGAGCTACAGTGTTGGCTACTCTGCTTCCTCTTGGGTTTGGCAACTGCGTAACCTGGTCAACCCCTTAGTGGTTGGTAGGTATGCAGGTGCGGAAGCAGTGGGATTTGTCGCCTTAGCGATTCGGATTGTGGAAGTCCTGAGTTTTGTCAAAACCGCAACTTGGCGATTGTCGATCGCAGCTTTGGCTCGTCTCCAAGGCGATCGCGTGCGACTCGGTAAAGCAGTGAGCGAAGGTATGAGCCTTCAGATCTTAGCGCTGGGTCCCCTGTTAGTATTCGTTAGTTGGCTCAATCCTTGGCTGATACCGTTGTTGTTCGGTCAGCACTGGTTGCCAGTCATTCAAATCTATCCTTTTATTGCCCTCAGTTACCTCAGCAACGCCGTGTTCAATCTCCATTGTTCCGTGCTTTACGTCTTGCAGCGCAACTGGGAAGTGACCGCTTTCCACTTAACACACATTATCTTGTTTGCTGGCACGGCGTTGGTTGCAACCTCTCATTTTAATGGTTTCGTCGGCTACGGCTGGGGCGAGGTAGCGGCTTTAGCTAGCTATGCCGTTCTCCATGTTTTTGTCGTGCAACATATTAAAAGTCCTGCCTATCGCTTACCCACAATTTGGTGGCTAGCTTTGGTAGGAGCTTTATTTATTTACCAATTGGGTTGGTGGTCTGCTTTAGGTTTGGTCGCGCTGTTTTGTATGCCTGCTACCTATCGACAGTTGAAATACTACATCGACAGCCTGCGGCAAGCTCAATCGGAGCGTTAACATCACTTGACAAAAATCAGTCATAAGTCAGTCGTCATAAGGCAAATTTATGCGTCCCAAAGTATCAATAATTGTACCCACATATAATAGTGAGGATTATATTGCCAGGGCAATAAAATCTGTATTGCAACAGACAGAATCTCAAGTAGAAATTATTGTTGTAGACGATGCTTCTGTTGATGCTACTGTACAAGTGGTACAACAGTATAAATGCGATCGCCTTCAATTACTGGTAAATGACTGCAATCAGGGACCTAGCTACAGCCGCAATCGCGGTATTGCCGCAGCTAGGGGAGAATGGATAGCTTTGTTAGATTCTGATGATTGGTTTGCCCCTGAAAGAATTGAAAAGTTGCTACAAGTCGCTCTAGCAGAAGATGCAGATGTAGTAGCCGATGACTTATATCTCATTGCCAATCGAGCCAAGCAGCCGTGGGGAACGAGATTTTCTGCTCCGCTAGGATTTGGTTGGCGACGACCTAAGTTTCAAGGAGTTACGCAAATCGATGCAATAGATTTTATTGAAATGGATTTGGGTGTAGTCAAACCCATATTTAAACGTAGTTTTCTCGTTCATCATAATTTAAGTTTCGATGACAATCTACGCTATGGAGAAGACTTTCAATTTTATTTGAAAGCTCTCATTTGTGGGGCAAAGTTTATCATCGACTCTCAGCCATATTATTTTTATTGCTCTCGTCCTGGCTCTCTGATTACCGATTATCTAACATGTCAGCAGCAAATGTACGCGGATGTCGATCGCTTTCTTCAAGCCGATGCAGTTCACAAAAACTTTGCCCTCACACGTTCTTTAACAAGAAGATATAAAATCGTTGGAACTCATTTAAGTATTAGTTTAGCTTACAACCAATTAAAAGCCGTGTTTAAAAGCGAAAAACTGTTCGCCGCAATCGCCAAAATTATTACCAATCCTCAAATCATTGTCCTATCGGTTTTACATATCATCAGAAACTTAACACAGCGAGCGGCTCCGCTGTGGGTTGCTCTATCTCGCCAATCAAAAAAAATCAGTTTAAATCGCATATAGAGCGAGTCTTTAGTAACAGTTTTACTAACTATGCGATCGCTATCTGATTTAAAAAAAATAACTTAAAAAGTTAAATCTTTCAGAATGAAACTTTTACTTGGTGCGGAAAAGATATTTACAGTTATATCGTTGCTGACTCTTACGGGAGCTTGGTTTCCCCGCCTGTATGAAATCATCAGTGGAGAATCACTGATCGTACTCACATCTGAGGGAGTTGTAGCACTACAAATTCCTTTCTACTCGATTTATATCACGACATTTGCGCTCATATTGCTTCGATGGAGAAAAATTATACAAGCGCTGGTAAAAGGCAAGCTTTTATTATTGTTAGTCGCGATCGCGATCGTCTCAATTTTATGGTCAGATGCACCTGCAATCACGCTGCGACGAAGTTTAGCCGTTTCAGGTGCAACTTCATTCGGGATCTATTTCGCTACACGATATAGCCACAAAGAGCAATTGCATCTCTTAGCTTGGACTTTTGGAATAGCAGTTTTATCCAGTATATTATTTACCATAGCGTTACCAGCTTACGCAATTGTTCCTGACCCAAATAGCACAGCTTTAGGATCGGTTTTGCAAGGGGTATATATCCACAAAAATGTTTTCGGTCGGATGATGACTTTAAGCACGATTGTCTTAGCGATCGTGGCTTTTAGTGATTCAAAATCTCGATATTTAGCCTGGATTACCTTGAGCCTTGCAGTCAGTCAAGTGTTACTTTCATTTTCTACTAGCTCTTGGATTATCCTAGCAATTGTTATAGCACTATTTCCCTTATATCGGGCTTTGCGATGGAACTTTTCTTGGATGCTGCTACTATATATTGCCGTGGCACTATTCTGCGGTGGCTTAGCTGTTTTAATTACAAGCAATTTGGATCTTGTATTAAATAGTTTGGGTAAAGATTTAACTTTAACTGGTCGAACTAAAGTTTGGTCGGCTGTCATCGACAAAATTGGCGAACGTCCTTGGTTAGGTTATGGATATAGCGCTTTTTGGCGAGGTAATGAAGGAGCATCTGCTTATGTTCGGCTAGCCAGTGGATGGAAAGTAGCCTTCTCTCATAACGGCTTATTAGATCTATGGCTCGATCTAGGATTGATTGGAGTTTCAGTTTACTTAATCGGTTTTTTTAAAGCTTATACGCAAGCAATAACGTGGATGCGCTGGTCTAAAACATCTTATGGGTTATGGCACTTAATCTTGTTGACATTCATATTTTTAACTAATTTTTCTGAAAGCACAATTTTGAAGTCAAATGATATTTTCTGGGTGTTGTATACGGCGACATACTTTTCACTCTCACAAAGCTCAATAGATGCTTAGCTTAGCTTCAATCTTTTGCCTAATTTTCAGCTATTAACTACTTGGAGCAAAAATGAATGACCTCTAGCCTAGCAGTTTTTATCCCGAGTCTCGATGGTGGCGGAGCTGAAAGAGTTATGCTCAACCTCGCTGATGGTTTTGCCGCTCAAGGTGTAAACGTTAGTTTAGTTTTAGTGAAGGCAGAGGGACCATATCTGTCGCAAGTATCTTCAAAGGTGGAATTAGTCACTTTAGGAAGTCGGCAGAAGTTACTGCTCAGCTTTCCCGATTTGATAAATTATCTGCGGCGGGAGCAACCTGTCGCAATGTTATGCGGACAAGAGGATGCTAATATAGTCGCACTCTGGGCAAAGCAACTGATGAAGGTATCGACTCAAATGGTCGCGATCGTCCACAATCATCTCTCGCGCGATGCTCAAACTTCTACTCTACTCAAAAGACAATTGACACCTCATCTGGTGCGTTGGTTCTATCCTTGGGCGGATAAAATTGTCGCCGTGTCTCAGGGAGTGGCTGAGGATCTCGTAGATATTGGTTTGCCGAAAGATAAAATTAAGGCAATTTACAACCCTGTCGTAACTCCAGAACTGCACGTTCGGGCAAGAGAAAAGATATCTCATCCTTGGTTTGCGCCAGACCAACCTCCAGTGATTATGGGTGCGGGAAGGTTAGAGAATCAGAAGGATTTTTCGACTTTGATCCGTGCTGTTGCTAAGTTACAGCAACAGCGTCCCGTGCGGTTGATGATTTTGGGCGAAGGGACAAAACGACCTGAATTAGAGGCTTTAATCGGAGAACTCGGTTTAACAGACAGCGTTGCCATGCCGGGATTCGTGAGTAATCCATACGCTTATATGGCAAGAGCAAGTGTTTTTGTCCTCTCATCGATTTGGGAGGGTTTTGGTAACGTGCTAGTAGAAGCGATCGCAGTTGGAACTCCGGTAGTTTCTACTGATTGCAAGAGTGGTCCGGCAGAAATTTTAGAAAATGGCAAGTATGGCAAATTAGTCGCCGTAGGAGATGTTACCGGGATGGCTGAGGCGATCGCCCAGACGCTAGATTATCCGCCAGCGCCTACTGAATTACAGCGTCGAGCCGAGCGATTTTCCACAGCAAAAGTTTTAGCAGAGTATCGCCAGATTTTACAAATTACCGAGTAGAAAAGTCAAAAGTTAAAAGTTAAAAGTCAAAAATTACTTGGCATATGGAAAATATTGCTGAAAAAAAAATTAATGTTCTGATGGTGGGAGATAGCTTATCTAAGCAGGGAGGAATTGTAACTTTAGAAAAGCATATGTTGAAACACGCTCCTGCTCACGTGCAAATTCAACATATTGGCACGGCAGTTGATGGTTCGGCAATCCAAAAAGCTTTTGGGTTCGCGATCGCCCTGGTTCGGGTTATCTTGGTGCTATTGACGAAAAAAGTGGACATCGTTCACGCGCATGTAGCCGAAAGAGGCAGTGCTTATCGCAAATCAATCGTGACTTTAATTGCGAAATTCTTGTTTCGCAAACCCGTAATTTTACATTCTAATAGTCCTGAGTTTCATGAATTTTATCAGGGGTTATCGTTGAATGTCAGACAAGGATTGCTGTGGGCATTTAGTCAGTGCGATCGCTTCATTGCTGTTTCCGAAAGTTGGCGTAATTTCTACGTGGATAAATTTGGTTTACAACCAGAACAAGTCTTGGTACTGGCTAATCCGATTGAATTGCCAACTCAAGTCCCTCACCGAGAGCGATCGAACCAAACTAATCTTGTTTTCTTAGGACGCATCGGACAGCGTAAAGGCACTTTCGATCTGATTCGCGCTTTTGCCATATTACCTGAACCGATAAGAAACCAAGCAAATTTAATCTTGGCAGGAGATGGAGAGGTTGACAAAGCCCGCGATTTAGTTGCGAGTTATAGTTTAAAGATTAGTAATATTGGCGATCGCATTACTATATATGATTGGCTCAATCCACAGCAACGAGATGCTTTATTAACTCAAGCGCATGTGTTTATCTTGCCTACTTACAATGAAGGATTACCCTTAGCTTTGCTCGAAGCAATGGGGTGGGGATTACCCGTCATCACAACGCCAGTAGGGGGAATTCCCGATTTGATTGTCTCGGGGAAAAATGGTTTATTAGTCCAACCTGGAGATATTCAACAACTTTCCACTGCCATTGAATCACTCATTCAGAACGAAAATTTGAGACTTTCCTTGGGTAGTGCGGCACGGGAAAGCGTCACACCTTTGGATGTCAAAACTTATTTTAATTTCCTGTTGCAAATCTACGATTTAATATTAGATTTTCAGGAAAAAAAGTAGTCAGAAGTTAAAAGTCAAAAGTTAAAATGTATAGAGTTAATATAGCAATCCAAATTGATTTGTGAACGGTTCCCGTGTAGAGACGTTACATGTAACGTCTCTACACGAGCAATCAATTTCACGATTCATCCAGGATTGTTATAGTAGCAAGCAGTGCGATCGCACTGAGAATGTCAGTTAAAAGTGTAACAGCTTACATACCAGAAAGTAGGTAGCAGCAATAATTGGTATAAGAAAACTTATCAACCAATTTTAAAGAAAAAATTAAATAACTGTGTCTGTCCGAAAAGTAGGTTTATAACCTCGCTGTTTCCAACCTAGTTTTTTTCGGTAAAACCAATGAATCATCGGCAAATCACAAGACGGCTAGCAATTGCTCTAGGGTTAAGTACCTTTGCAGGTGTAAGCGTATCACCACTGCTGAAACTTGAAAATTTAAGCCAACAGGCTGAAGCAGTAGAAAGTGGAACGCAAGATTTCACGGTTGTCGGCAATGCAAGTTTACGCGAGCGAGCAGCAGCCAAAAGATTTCTTTTTGGAGCAGCAACGGGATACTATAAACTAACCAACGATGCAGCGCTGAATGCGAAATTTAGCCAAGATTGTGCCATTTTAATGGCAGAAGAAGATTTGTTATGGGGTGCGCTTCGTCCAGATGCAGACACTTTTGCCTTTACTAAAGGTGATTGGCTAATTGATTACGCTCGCCAACACAAAATGTTAGTTGGTGCTACTCATTTAGTATGGCATGAATATATGCCTCAGTGGTTGGAAGCAAAGCTGAATAAGCAAAATGCCGAACAGATACTACTTCAACATATTAATAAAGTCGTGACACGCTATGCTAAAAAAATTCATTTTTGGTCTGTAGTGAACGAAGCAATTTTAACTTCCGATAAACGACCGGATGGATTAAGAAAAACGCCGTGGTTAGAATTTTTAGGACCCGATTATATTGAGATGGCGTTTCGTGCTGCTGCTGCCGCAGATCCGCAAGCTTTGTTGCTATACAATGACAACGCTTTGGAATACGATATTCCCTATCACGACGAAAGACGAGCGGCAGTATTAAAATGGTTAGAAAGATTGAAATCTAAAGATACTCCTATACACGGTTTAGGTTTACAATCTCATATAGGCAAACTAGATAATTTTAGCCCCAAAAAACTGAAAACTTTTTTGCGTGATGTTGCTAGTCTGGGTTTAAAGATCGTTATCACTGAAATGGATGTTGGAGATGCAGGAATGCCGACAGATATTAAGGTACGCGATCGCATGGTTGCCGAAGTTTACAAACAGTTTCTCTCGGTAGTCTTGGAGGAACCAGCGGTTTTGGGCGCAATTACTTGGGGATTGAGCGATAAGTATACCTGGCTTTCTAATTATGCACCTAGAGAAGATGGCACGCCAGTACGCTCGCTACCGTATGATGCTGAAATGAATCGTAAGTTAGCTTGGAATGGCATTGCTCTTGCTTTCGAGCAGCTTAAACAACGTCGTAAATCTTCTAAACTTTGGCTTGCATGGAGAAGACTTCAAACACAAGTTTAAAAGTGAGAGTTGTTTTACTAATTCTTGATGTCTACGCCGCAGAAGATCCCCCAAACCCCCTTAAAAAGGGGGCTTTGTTTCCCTGGTTATTAAGGAAAGCATTGTTTTTTATCTCATTAAGGAAAGCATTATTTTCCCCCCTTAATAAGGGGGCTAGGGGGATCGCATCTCTGCCATAACAAACAGAATTATTGTTTTCCCCTCACTAAGGAAAGCATTATTTCCCTCTCATTAAGGGGGGCTATAGCAATCCTATTTGATTCATGAACGTGGAGCAGGCTTCTAGCCTGCGGCAGGCTAGAAGCCTGCTTTACAAATCATTTAGAACTACTATAGGGGAGATCGCATCTTTGCCATAACAAACAGAATTAGTGTTAGTGGCTAGCAATGAGTGGCAAGCCTTTTCCATCTAAAACTCACGACGAGAGAACACAATAATCGCGATCGCCAACATTAATACTGTATAAACCACACCATAGATAGCATTAGTTATTAGCGTCATCGCATCGGGTAAGGCAGAAAAACCATAAACAGCTTGATTTTTTAAATCTAGTCGCGATAGATCGGGTAACACAAGATATAAATTTCTCACTAATTGTTCGATCGCGGGATTTTTGCTCAAGCGTCCAAACTCTAATAAATCTTGACTCAAATTTCCCATCAAATAAATACCAAAACAGAGTAAGGTAGCCAGTACTGTACTGGTAAATACTCCTAAAACTAACGCGATCGCAGTTATTAAAGATAACTGCAAAAATAAATAAACTACTGCTAAAAGTACGCTACCTAACGGATAAGCTAGTTGATTTAATTGTAGCAAAGCGAGAAAAATAGCTGTCATGGCTATTAGCAAAGCACCTAAAACAGCTGCCAGTCCTAAATGCTTACCTGTAATAAACTCGCTATGACTGATAGGTTTAGCAATTAAAACTAACACGGTACGTTTTTCAATCTCTTTATTCACCAATCCCGTACCGACAAACACCGCGACAATTAAACCCAAAACATTCATCGCCGCCAAACCGAAATCCAGAATAATTTTATCCTCAGCCCCCCCTGCAATCTGAGGAATCAGCATTACCGCCCCGCTCAAGAGCAAAGCATATAGAGCGATGATATAAAGAATGCGATCGCGCACCACTTCCCGAAACACATTCGAGCCAATTGTAAACACCCTAGTTGGATTCATAATGTTAGTTATTTAGTGGCTAGTGGCTAGTGGCTAGTGGCTAGAAAAGATTAGTCACCAGTCACTAGCCACTCCTTGATTGTGGTTGGTGGCTAGTGGCTAGAAAAGATTAGTCACCAGTCACTAGCCACTCCTTGATTGTGGTTGGTGGCTAGTGGCTAGAAAAGATTAGTCACCAGTCACTAGCCACTCCTTGATTGTGGTTGGTGGCTAGAAAAGATTTAATTACTAGTCACTAGTCACCAGTCACTAGCCACTCCTTTACTGTTTTAACTGTTGTAATTGCTAATGCCCAGAGGATAGAAGCTTCAGTTACAATTACAATCTAAGACGGCACGCCAAGAGGGGACGACTGTGAGTAGGAACGGTATCGGAATAAAAACGGCGCAGGTGCGATCGCAGCGGGTTGTCGGTCAGATTCACGTTTACGATGGCGCGGGCAAAGGTAAGTCTCAAGCGGCTTTAGGCGTGGTTTTGCGCTCGATTGGCTTGGGAATTCACAGCCGCAATGATACCCGCGTCTTGCTGCTGCGGTTTCTTAAGGGACCAGGACGAGCTTACGATGAAGATGGGGCAATTAAGGCTCTACAACAAGGTTTTCCTCATTTAATCGACCAAGTACGGACGGGACGAGCCGAATTTTTTGGTCCTGATGAAATTACTCGTTTCGATCGCCTAGAGGCGCAGCGGGGTTGGGATATTGCGAAAGGGGCGATCGCTTCTGGTTTATATTCCGTGATTGTTTTAGACGAACTCAATCCGGTGTTAGATTTAGGTTTGCTACCTGTGGACGAAGTGGTCAGCGTTCTCTCCTCCAAGCTAGAAGAAATCGAAATTATCGCCACCGGACGCGGTGCGCCCCAGAAACTACTAGATATTGCCGATTTACATTCAGAAATGCGCCCGCACCATCACCCTACAGCTGAGATGCAGGGAATTGCTGGAATTGAAATCTATACGGGGGCGGGTAAAGGTAAGTCTACCAGCGCCCTTGGTAAGGCACTGCAAGCGATTGGCAGAGGAATTAGTCAGGATAATTCCCACCGCGTTCTGATTATGCAGTGGCTCAAAGGTGGTAGCGGTTACACTGAGGATGCCGCGATCGCGGCTTTACAACAAACTTATCCGAATTTGGTTGACCATCAGCGCTGCGGACGCGATGCGATCGTCTGGCGCGGACAACAGCAAGAACTCGACTATGTAGAAGCCGAACGGGGTTGGGAAATTGCTAGAGTGGCGATCGCTTCTGGTTTGTACAAAACTATTATCCTCGACGAGCTGAACCCGACTGTAGATTTAGAATTGTTGCCAATTGAGCCAATTATGCAAGCGCTACTGCGCAAGCCCCGCGACACGGAGATTATCATCACTGGGCGCTGTCACAATCCCCCCGCTTATTTCGACTTGGCTGAAGTTCACTCCGAGGTATACTGTCACAAGCACTATGCTAATAGTGGAGTAGAACTCAAAAGCGGCGTTGATTTTTAATTGTAGAGACGTTAAGTGCTAAGCCTCTACAAAATACCCATAAAAATTCATGGAAAACACTCAAACATTAGATCTGATTACTGGTGGCATTGCGATCGCGATCCTAATTGGCGGTTATTTGATGATGTTTACTGATATTTTTACTAGGAAAAAAAAGTAGTTTATTCAGTTGAAAGTACTGCTGTAACTTAGTTTGAGCGCTAGCTCTCGTAGCAATTTTCTATTTTTACGAGTTGTTTAGTGTTGACTAAACAACCTAAATGCTATACTGTTATTATTGCTAATCGCAAGAAAATATTATGACTTAAGAACTGAAAGCGACAAAACAAGCTAAAGGTAAACTGAGTCATTATTGGCAGGTTATCTAAAAATTGCGCGAATTTCCTAGCCTTTAGCTGCAAAGCACAAAAACAAGGCAAGTTTTATGTATTATCAAGCAGGAATACCTGATATATAGCTATTTTTTCTGAAACGCTTTATAGGATTTACTCTGATGGCTATAATTGGTCATTAGTCATGAGTGACTGATAACTAGTGACGATAGTAGCTGTTGCTTCAGTTGCCGCGATCGCAGCGAACAAATTTAGAGTATTTCTGTCTAAAGTTATAGCTGGCACTGAACGTAGGTTTTAAATCTTTTCTCGTCGATTTCAGCTTCTCTTCTGGTAACTGCTAGTTTTCTTTTGGAACGCAGTTATAAGGGTTTAGTAGTGCCATATTCTTATATAGCAGTTCTAAATGATTGGTAAAGTAGGCTTCCAGCCTGCGGCAGGCTAGAAGCCTGCTCCGCTCATGAATCAAATAGGATTGCTATATGGTGAAATCTGCACAGACATAAATATTTATTGCGCCTATTTTTTCGGACTTGAGTTAAGCCTGAAAATATCGGGTGTTTGAATCAGTTTTAGTTCGTAGTGGGCGCTGCCCACACGACTAGTTCTGGTGTCTCAATCAGTTTTAGTTTGTAGTTGGCGATGCCCTACAAGCTACTGATAAATGATTGACCAATTACCATTTACCATAAGATGAAAAGTTATGCTGACCCGCAGAAACTTCATCGAACAAGCAATTATTACTCCAATTCAAGCTGTAGCAGCCGCCAAAGTTTTTAGTTTATTTCCAATTAATTACAAACCAAAAGTTATCATTATTGGTGCTGGGTTATCAGGACTCGCAGCAGGATATCTTTTATCTCACAAAGGTATCGATTTAACTGTTTTAGAAGCACGTTCTCGCCTGGGCGGGCGCGTTTATTCTCAGACGATTGATGAAAATGAAAATTTAGCAGTGGAACTGGGTGCAGAGTGGATTGGTGCTTCTCATCAGCGAGTCATTTCTCTTTGTCAAGAATTAGGATTGGAATTGCACAATAATCAGTTCAATACCCATTTGTTATATCAAGGTAAATATTTTCGTCAAAATGAATGGGATTTTTCCGATGCTTGCAATAATAAATTAGATAATTTGCTACAGGCTTACTCAAATCTAAGTGAAGCCAATAAGATGAAATTGGATAAGATTGACTTGTGGCGTTATTTAGTTGACAACGGTATTAAAGATAAAGACTTAGACTTTATCGAATTAATTAAAAGTACAGATTTTGGTGAAAGTATTCGTTTTGCTTCTGCTTTTCTTGCTTTAGATGAATATGTTGAATCGCAAGAAACCTATCATATGGACTATAAAATTAAAGGAGGTAATAGTAAGCTAGCCAAAACTTTAGCCGAGAAAATTGGACGAGATAAGATTCTACTCAATCGTCAAGTTGTAGCAATTGAACAAACGGGGCGATCGGTAATAATTACTTGTGCTAATGGAGACAAACTCGCTGCTGATAAAGTTATTTGTACTTTGCCGACAACGGTAATGAAAGATATTCGCTGGAATCCAGTTTTACCAGCAGATAAATTAGAGGCGATCGACGCATTACAATATAGTCGGATCAATAAATATGCCACTTTGTACAATCGTAGATTTTGGCAGGATGAAAGCTTCGATCTGATCACTGATGGACCCGCTCATTACTTCTACCACGCTACTAAAAATCAAGTTTCTACCAAAGGTGCATTAGTCTCTTATACGATTGGTGATAAAGCTGATATTTTTGCTAGGCAATCCAATGCGGGGAGAAATGCGTTAGTTGAAAGTGCGTTAAAACCAATTTTTGGCGATACAGAACAGTATGCTTTAAAGCAGATCAATCATTATTGGGGAAATGATGAATTTGCAAGAGGAAGCTATGCTTTTTACGGCAAAAATCAGTGGTTTAATATTCGTCCTATTTTGCAAAGAAAGTTTAAACACGTTCACTTTGCAGGGGAACATATAGCTGATTGGCAGGGATATATGGAAGGAGCAATTGAGACGGGTGAAGCCGCTGTTGCTGCTATTTTGGGATAAATGTCTCTCCCTAAATTCAGCGTTAGTTAATGGTTCTATCGTCGCCATTAACTAACCTCTATTACCCTTAACCAAATCGGTTGATGGGGAGCTAGGAAAGGCATCGATCCGCAACAACAAAACTCTTTTGATATTTAATCGCCTAACCCCAATCTATCTAACAAAAACGCATAATCAAAAGCCGTTTCCTTCAAGCTTTCATAACGCCCAGACGCACCTCCATGTCCTGCACCCATATTCGTTTTGAGTAAGAGAACATTGCGATCTGTTTTGAGTTCTCTCAACTTTGCCGTCCATTTCGCTGGTTCCCAATATTGCACGCGAGAATCATTCAAACCTGCATTAATTAGTAAATCTGGATACTCTTTCGCCTCCACGTTGTCATAAGGAGAATAAGATTTGATGTAATCGTAATAAACTTTGTCGTTGGGATTTCCCCATTCATCCCACTCGATCGTAGTTAGTGGTAAAGAAGTATCGAGGATAGTTGTCACAACATCGACAAACGGCACGTCAGCAATAACTGCTTTAAATAAATCAGGACGCAGATTTACAACTGCACCCATTAATAAACCACCCGCACTACCACCAGAAATAGCTAAGCGATCGCTATTCGTCCAACCTTGAGAAATCAAATACTCCGCACATGCAATAAAATCCGTAAATGTATTTTTCTTGTGCAAAAACTTACCATTCTCATACCATTTTCGACCCATTTCGCTGCCACCACGAATGTGTGCGATCGCAAATACTACACCGCGATCGAGTAGCGACAAGCGATTAGAAGAAAATGCAGCGGGATAGGAATAACCGTAAGAACCATATCCAGTTAAAAACAAAGGATTTTCCCCATTTTTTTGGATTCCCTTTTTATAAACAATTGAAATTGGTACTTGCACGCCATCTTCCGCTGTTGCCATCAGCCATTCACTTTGATATAGAGTGCGATCGTAGCCTCCTAGCACTGGGGTTTCTTTTTTCAACTCCCGTTGTTGAGTTTCCATATCAAAATCGAACACGGAATTAGGAGTAATTAAAGAAGTGTAATTGAAGCGTAAAGTCTTGGTATTAAATTCTGGATTATTCCCTTCATAAACGGCATAAGTTGGTTCGGGGAAAGTCATTTCATATTCCTCCCCCGTAGCGAATTTTTGGACTCGTACCGTTGGCAATCCTCTTTGGCGTTCGTAAATGACTAAATGGTTGCTAAAAGCACTCACACCCAATAAAAATACATCTTCTCGATGGGGAATTACCGTTTCCCAATTCTCTTTTGTTGGGGAGCTAACGGGAGCTTTCATCAATTTAAAATTGATTGCCTCGTCATTAGTTGTAATATAAAAATTATCGCTGTGATGCTCGATATCATACTCCATCCCATCTGTACGCGGATGGATGAGTTGAAAATCACCTGTAGGATTATTTGCTGCTAGATAATGCACTTCCGAGGTAATCATGCTGCCTAATTCTAGTAGGATATAAGCTTGAGAGCGCGTTTTCCCTACAGATAAATGGAAGGCTTCGTCAGTTTCTTCATAAACTAAAATATCTTCAGCGATCGGTACATCTAATGAATGTCGCCAAAGTTGAAACGGACGGTTAGCATCATCGACTTTAGTGTAAAAAACTGTACGGTTATCATTTCCCCAAGCAAAAGAATAGTAAGTATCTTCTATGCTTTGCTCGTAAAGTTGTGATGTGTTTAAATCTAAAAAATACATTGTGTATCTTTCAGCACCACTGGTATCAACTGAGTAAGCTAATAGCTGATGATTGGGACTGACTTGCAACACACCAATATTGAAAAACTCGTGTCCTTCTGCAAGTTGATTTTGATCTAGCAAAATTTCTTCAGCAGCATCCAGACCACCTTTTTTGCGACAATAAATTGGATATGCCTTTCCTGCTTCGGTACGAGAATAATAATAATATTCATCTTTGCGATAAGGAACAGATAGATCGGTTTCCTGAATGCGATCCAACATCTCTTTATACAGTTTTTCTTGCAGAACTTCCGTATGCTGCATCATTGTTTGAGTATAAAAATTTTCTGCTTCCAGATAAGCAATAACTTCAGAATTTTCCTTTTCTCTGAGCCAATAATAGTTATCTACTCGTTCGTCGTTATGTAAAATCAGCGACTGCGGCTTTTTTGCAGCAATGGGTGGAGTTAACTTGTTTTGTGGAAGACGATCCTGACTCATAATTTGTAATTGTTGAAATTTGTGATTTTTGGTACTAAAGATGATTTGATAAATCTCCTTTGAAAAGGAGGACTTTGAGATACTCTTTAAAAAGAAGGACTTTTGTATCGCTTTAAGACGGAATCAGCGAAAGTATCTTTGAGCCGATCGATCGCCACGAAACGTAAATCGCGCATTTGATAAATTAACTTGACATCTTTTTGCTTAAAATTCAAAAATTCTAGCCCTTGTTCTTGACCGCTCATCAAAAAATCATTAATTGCTACGCGGTAGCTCTTGTCTTTTTCAAGGGGTTCGCCATTCACCATCCAAGTACCAATATCAGCTTTTTTACTCACATTTGCTGTTTGTAAGAAGCCTCCCGTTCCTCTGTTAGCTTGTCCTTGTTCTAATACTTTTTCTAACAAACTTCCCTTCATTTCTACAGCTAAGACTTTACCTCCAAATGGGAGAACTCGAATAATATCGTATTGAGTAATTCTTCCTGGGGGAATGAAATCGTCAATCCGAATTGACCCACTATTAAATATAGCTAAATCTGCTTGATAAACCTCTCGCAACATAGCTTGAGCGATTAATGCCGTCAGATTAGTGGCGCGATTGCGGACGCTAGATTCTAAACCATCTAAAGCAATATTTGTAGTTGCGATCGCCTCTTCTGGAGCAAAGCCCTCTGCCCTAAATCCCTGATAGGCTTTTTCTATCCATGCGTTGACTACTTTCGCCACGCGAGGATCTTCAGGAATTGCCTCTGTAACTGACTGTAATTGAGAATCTACAACTAGTTTTTTTGTCTCGGTATCATAACGCAAATTATGAATATAAACGCTACGCGCATTTGCGTCGGCTTTAAATAAAGGTGTAAAATCTTCTCCCCGCCATTGTTGAATATTTTCATGTTCGTGTCCCCCTAAAATCAAATCGATTTCTGGAACTTCTGCGGCGAGTTTTTGGTCTTGAGCCAGGTTTAAATGAGTTAAAGCAATAATAAGATCGACTTGACCTTTAAGTGCTGCAACTTGAGTCCGCGCTGCTTGAATTGGCTCGGCATAGCTGACATACTTTTGTTTATTACTATCTATCGTCAATCCAATTAGACCGACTCTAATGATTGTACCGCGCTCGCTTTTTACATTTAATATTTGCGATTCTGCTACACCAGGGAAAGATTTACCTCGATTATCCCTGACATTACTAGATATCCACTTAAATTGAGATTCTTTTAGGCGTTGTAAAAACTCGGATTTGGCTAAATCGAATTCATGGTTCCCAAAGGTAGCGTAGTCGAAACCAACAGCATTCATCACCGCTACCATTTGTTGACCAGCCAAAGGTTTACCATTCACCTTCGCAGTCCCCAAAGCCGAGGGGCTAAAAGCGTCTCCAGCTAGTACGATGTAGGTACGAGGATTTCGGCTCAGTAATTCTTGTCGCAAAGTTGCAACTCGCGCTAATCCACCTCGTTTTCCCCCTTCCACTGGGGCGATTTCATAAACATCGTTCAGATGTAGCAAAGTAATCTCTACAACCTCAGCCAACGCAGGGCTAGCGATACATAAAGCTACAACTTGCAGCACCAAACCCCACGCGACAGAGAACGATTTCATCTTCGGTTACATATTTAACGCCAAGCGTCTTTGTAACACAATCATCACCAAATTGGTAAGCAAACAGCTGCTAGCAAGTCCTAGTAGGATGTATGTAGGAGCCATCACCACCCCAATTGATAGCCAAGTTGCGACGTGCAGGATCATAATAAAGGCAAAAAAGCCAGCGACTCCTGCTGCTTGCCAAACCCGCGCTTGAGGGTGGCGCAGTGCCGTGAAAATCATCGTCGCCATAGTCGCAACTAAAGTTGCTGGAACCAAAAAGGCACAGATACTAACGCAGTGGGTGCGCGAAAACTCCGCCATGACATGTAAATCCAACATTAGTTCTCCCGATCGCGTTGCCAAATATTACAACAGTTACCACCCCAGACTCTAGTAACTTTAAACTTTTTGAAACAATATGAGGGAGACAAGGGAGACAAGAGAGACAAGGGAGACAAGGGAGACAAGGGAGACAAGGGGGCTGAGGGGGATACTGATAACTGATAATGCGATCGCTCGTTTTTGACATTATTAAGCGCTGGATTCAACGCAAGTTTCCGACTGTGAAGTGGTTGAAGACTCGACAGTTGGCAGGGTGGTTGCGCGATCGCACTCAGCCGCAGCCGCTTTTACTCGATGCCCGCACTGAGGCAGAATATCAGGTTAGCCACCTTCCACAAGCCCAGCGCATCGATCCGCATCATCCTAACTTAGAGGATATTGCTGTGGATAAAGATGTACCTGTGGTCGTATATTGCTCTATAGGCTATCGCAGCGCCAGAATTGCCCAGCAACTCGAACTGTCAGGATTTACAAATGTTTACAACCTCGAAGGCAGCATATTTCAATGGGTAAATGAAGGCAACCCAGTCTTTCAAGGCGATCGCCCCACCGTTCGAGTTCATCCTTACAATGCGAATTGGGGCAGATTGTTAAAGGCTAAATATCGTAGTGAGTGGTAATGGGTAGTTGGTAATTGGTAATTGGTAATTGGTGAGAGGCAAGTAGCAAGACGTATAGTTTTGACTTTTGACTTTTGACTTTTGACTTCTTATCCTAGTCCTTTTTCAGTACAGACAGCATGTAACGGAATATCCCAAGGATCTGTGGGAAGTTGGGGTAGATAGGCAAATTCAAATACGATCCCGATGGTAGGTTTCGATCGCCACTCAGGAGAAGATAGGAGGCGATCGTAGTAACCGCCACCGTAGCCTAAGCGATAGCCGCGATAGTCACAAGCAACTGCTGGAACGAGGATTAAATCGACTGCTGAGGGTGATATGGTGGGGGCTGTGGAGAGGGGTTCGCAAATCCCATACGCGCCAACTTGAATTTCATCCCCAGGTTTCCAGATGTGCCAAGCTAAATTTTCGCCGACACAGCGCGGTAAGCCCCAGTTGTAATGATTATGGTGAAATAAGGAATTTAGATCGGGTTCTTGACGACAACTGAAATAAGCCAGAATGGTTTTGCCTGGGGTAAATAAGGGTGAAGCGAGCAGATGGGAGACAATTCGATCGCTTTTTTCGCGCCATTCTTGCTGAGATAAAGATTTACGTTTTTGAAGTAGCGATCGCCTCAACTCTACTTTATCCATGACTATTTATCCATGATTACAAAACTCCGCGATCGCTTCAGCCTTAAGTTTTTCTAATGGAAAGCTATTGGGATAGGTCGAAAACATTAGCATAATACCTTGGAGCGTTGAAGAAAAATAAAGCGATCGCTGTCGTGGTTCTGCGACTCCAAGCTGGACAAACATTTCCGTCTGAATTTCAAATTGCCTTGCTTGCTCGTCCATTAACTTCTGGCTATATTTTGCTACCACTGGATCGAGGCGCGGTTGGGTAAATAAATTTAGGTAAAATCGGAAGACTTCCGGTTGACGGCTGACATCTTCGAGCGCACCTTCAACAATATGCTGAATTTGTTCGGCAGGGGTTGTTTTGGCTACAGCCGCATTCATCACCACTAAAACATCGTTGATTCGGAGATCGACTAGCGCCGCTAGCAAATCTTCTTTGCCTTTGAAGTAGTGATAGAGCAGCCCTTTTGAGATCTGAGCTTGCTTGGCAACATCATCAATTGACGTAGAATAGTAGCCCTTCTCACAGAACAGAGTCATGGCTGTTTTAAGAATCTGTTCTGTGGTGGCGCGACGGATGCGTTCGTTTTCTGTTGGAGTGCGTGGCATTAATATTAATATTGTGACTCGCTCAGGAATTGAGTGATGAGACGATACACCTCTTGCGGATGTGTCAGCGTGGGTATATGGTCTGCGCCTTCAATTTGAGCAAAGCGAATGTCGGGAACTCGTTTGAAAAATTCAGCGATGCGGTAGCAGTCTTCACTCTCTTGAGTACCGATGATGAATAGCGTTTTGGATTTTAGCTCATTTAGCCGTTCGATCGCGGGTGGTTGTGTCCAAACTTGGTCGAAGTTTTCCCATTCAAACGCTCTTAAAACATTGTGATGTTTTATTTGGTAAAAGCGATCGCGCTGCGGGCTGTTCATGACAACATGGACGGCATACACTGGAGAGTTCAAAGTCACTTCGAGCATTTTCTCTACATCTGGAACTGCTGCCCAAATTGCTTGGACATACCGATCGAATTCTGGTGAGAATTGAAAACCCGTCAAACCAGGAGCGACAAGCACGAGTTTGGTGACTCGTTCTGGATTGTCTAGAGTAAAATCGGTGGCAATTTGTCCGCCAATCGAATGACCTACTAAAACTGCTTTGTCGATTTCCAAAGAGTCTAATAGCCGTCTGAAATCCTCAACATGATTTACAGGTTCGAGCCGTGGCGATGACTTGCCAGTACCGCGTTGGTCGTAAGTAATGACTTGATGAGTTTGAGTCAACTGTGGGGCGATAAACTGCCAGTCACGCGAATCGACTCCGCCACTATGCAGCAGGACGACCGGATCGCCCTTTCCTTGAATTTCGTAATGCAAATCCATTTTGACCTCCTATGCCTCCGTGCTGGCAGATGAGAGCGCTGTTTTTGCTTATTGTTGCGATACTACTAGCTTACTTTAGACTGAACAATCAGTCAATATAAAACGAAGTCGGTAATATTCGCACATAGCGATCGCCCTCTATCGCAGGATTGCATCCAACAATTATCAGTTATGGCAATTACTCAATTGAATGAGGTATACGTATTTGTAGGGGCGCACAGCTGTACGCCCCTACAGATATATTGCATTTAGATGGGAATCGCTATATCAGTTATCAGTTCAAATATTTTGACTTTGCATTTTTGACTTTCGACTTCTTTAGTTACCTGCGATCGCTTCAAACGTTTTGACTTTTGACTTTTAACTTTTAACTTTCTGACTCACCAACACAAATCCCCGCGTCTTACCTGAAACCCGATCTTCTGTATCCATCGCTTGCCACAAATCCGTTGCTTTTACCCATACTGGAGGATATTTATAGCGAGAAACATCGAGAATTAAAAATCGATCTGTTTGTTGGTTATAGGCGGCGAGAGGAGAAATATGTCCGCCTCTTTCTTGTCCAATTTTGCGACGTAAGTAATTAGCTAAAACAAAGTTATTTTCTTGGCGTAAATTCTGTATTACGAGCTGACGAAACTGCTCTAGATTAGTATTAGTACTATGATAAACTTTAGCTTCTACACCATAGCTAGCGAGTAGTTGACCTAACTGTTCTAAAGTCATACCTTGACGGGCAACAACTTCAGGTGCAAGAACTTTTTTAGTTGATGCGTTATTAAAAAAGTTTGCCTGGGTAAATACTCGATAAGGTGTATATTCAGGAGCAATGGGAGCGGGAATTGAGAGGGCATTTAATACCATTACTATACTGGCAACCCCACAATATGATTGAGTATTTTGGGTAACGTACTGCGTACTTAAATCCCAAAAATCTTCCCGCGCTTTACTTTGTAGTAATAATTGTTCTCCCGTTTCGGAGTTGAAGGAGATTAAATTATTAGGTAAGGGTAGTGTCTGCGTCAATACGCTATCGCCAGCCACGAACAATGCGATCGCGCCGAGTTTGATTAAGGGCGTAATTGTCCTAATTTTAATTGTCATTTGTCAGAAGATAGCCATTACAGTTTGCCTAAACCTTTCGCAGTTAAAAATTCACGCACGACTTCTTTAATATCGCGAAATTCCCCTTCAACTTGATAATTTAAATTGCGCATTTCCTCTTCATTAATTTTTCCACCTAGTTGCGCGATCGCCGGACGTAGTTTGGGATACTTTTTCAAAGTTGCCTGTCGCACGATGGGAGTTGCTTCATAGGGGGGAAAGTAACCCTTATCATCTTGCAGAATCGTTAAATCTAAACGGGCGATTTGCGCATCGGTAGAGTTCCCTGCAACTAGATCTACTTGTTTATCAATTATTGCCCGATAAATTAACCCCAAATCCATCACGCGAGGTGGTTTATTTAACTTCAGATCGTAGGTCTTTGCTAATCCTGGAAATCCATCCTCGCGGCTGATAAATTCATAGCCGAAGCCAGCTTGCCACTGGGGTGCATATTGGGTAGCTTGCGAGAGAGTGCGAAGATTGTACTTGCGTGCATCTTCGCCGCGAATAATCATGGCAAAAGTATTTTCAAATCCTAAAGCTGGGGTAACTTCTAATTGAAACTGCTCGTAGCCAGATTTTACCTGCTGATAAACAGCATTTGGATCGCTAATTGGCTTTTGTTTTAAAATAGTTGTAAATGCCGTTCCCGTATATTCGATATAAGCATCAACTTGTCCGGCGAGCATTGCTTGATGGCAAACAAACGTTCCTCCTAAATCTAGACGACGAGCGACTTTTAGTCCAGTTGCAGATTCAATTTGTTGCGCTAATAGTTCGCCTAAAATATTTTGTTCAGTAAAATTTTTGGAAGCAACGACAATCTCACCGTTACCCTCAGAAGTGTTAGGATTGCAACTGGCGATCGCCAACACCAAACTCACAGTGATTAAACACAAAAGAATAAATTTTTTCATGTTTCATAATATTTGTTCTTGATAAGATTAACGGTAATTTGCTAATAATTGCGGAATGTAATCGTACCCATCTACACCGATCGCCGTCATAAATTGCGGTCGATATTGTGCCAATACTTTTTGAAAAGCATCCTGTCCCATTTGCCCTTGTAGTATAGTCAACAAACCTGCTGCTTGTCGCCACTCAGGAGAAGCAATACGCTCTAACATATACATACCTATACAACCAACATAAATCGCTTTTTCTGTCTGTTGTAAGCCATAATATGCTTCTGCTAAGTTAACTAAGTTGAGTCCTTGAAGATACAAATCGCCGGAAGCTTGAGCGGCTTGAAATCCAGATTGAAGATACTCGATCGCCGCTTGGGGTTGAGATAAAACTAAATGCGCTGCACCAAGGCTACTGCAACATAATGACAAGCTTTGTCTGTCATTTAACTGTTGAGATAGCTTCAATCCTTGTTGTAAATAACCGATCGCCATTTCATAAACTTCTGGTTCCGATCTTTCTATAGCCTGAGCCGAATACACCTCACTGTAACCCAAATTTGCTAAAGCATTCGCCTCACCTAATTTGTCTCCCACTTGGCGGCTGAGAAGTAGCGCCCGCTGGCTGTAATCAATTGCCTCTGCATACTGTTTCTTAGCCACGCAAATTCGGCTGAGATGATTTAAATCGGCAATTTCACAAGGTACATCCTCCGCAGCACGGGCAATTTCCAAAGCGCGATCGTAAAACTGGGTTGCTTGGTGATAATTGCCCACAGCCTGCTGCGAATAACCTAAAAGTGTCAAAATTCGCGCTTTTTCCTGAGTTCCTTCGACTTGTCGTAAAGGTAAATCTAAATAGTCGAGGGCAGATTGTAGGTGTCCGCCATTGAACGAAGCAAAAACACCACCGTAGAGGGGAAAGTATTGCTTTTGAGCAAAGGCGCGTAAAATTTGTAGTGCAATCTGAAAACAACCATCCGCTAGCCGTTCGCGATGGCTGGAATTGAGGCTAGTTGCTTGCATGAAGCCATTCGCTAACTCACCCCAAACTGCTGCAAACGTGAGAAAACAAGAAATTGCTAGACTTGACCCCAGCTTGGCATCATAAATTCGCTGTTCCGTCCACCCAACGAGTCCCCGTTGCAAAAACTGCAAAATCAGCGCCATTTCCACCCAATCATCGAGATGGAAATATTGCTGAGTCGTCCATTCTAATAGCGATCGCTCTAGAGCCAGAGTTTGAAATAATGCTTGTGGAATCGGACTATTAACCTGTTTTGCCCACAGCGCCCAAGGTCCGCGTTGTCCTGGTACGTTCTCAAATCCGATCGCGCTTTGCCCCCCATCGTATACCCAGCTAACTAAATATCCTTCTAAATGCTGCCAAGACTGCAAGCCGCGATCGATTCCCATCGCAACTTGTTGCACCTCCGTCGCCATTTCTGACTCGATTTCAGTTGCTTGTTGTTTTAAAGCCGCAGCTAATTGTTTGAGTTGGGCGATCGTCAGTGCTTGCTTTTGATTTGGATCGATAACTTGTAATAAATCGGCAAGTAAGTAGGCTGGTTCGGAAGCGGCGATCTGTTCCGCTGCTTTAGCGATCGCGCTAGCGGCTCGATTTTGAGCGGCGGCGCGTTCCCATTCGCTAGCGATCGTTTTGATCGCTCTTTGGGAACGAGTCGCTTTCGCTTGCTTTAATTCATCCTTTACCGTCTCGATCTCATGTTCGATCTCCATCGTGCGTTCGTCCAAACAGCGCTCGAAAATCTCTGCCGTACCGGGAACGACTTGTTGCGCTAGCATTTGATAAACTTGCTCTTTAGAACGAATTTGCCCTTTCAGGGTAATTTGTACGATCTGATCTATCAACGCCAAGTAGCGATCGCGCAGCGTCGGAGAATTGGAATGAGATAGAGAATCGGACATGATTGTTAGTAGCGGGTAGTTGGTAATTGGTAGTTGGTAATTGGTAGTTGTTGGGAGTTACCGATCGTTATCATTATCCTAACCCCTAACCCCTCACTCCTCGCTCCTGCTCCTCACCCCTCACTCCTCACTCCTATGTTCCGAAAAATTGTATTAATCGCTACGATAAGTGCGATCGCTGCCGCTCTATTTCAATTATCTAATGCGGCTCGAACGCAAAATGTCGCCCAAATTTATGTTTTTGGCGATAGCCTTTCCGATCCTGGAAATGTGTTTAAAGCTTCCCAAGGACAATTTCCACCCAGTCCACCTTATTTTCGCGGCAGATATGCAGATGGTTTAGTTTGGACGGAATATCTCGCTCAACAATTGAAATTAAACGCTAATCCCGATACTAATTTCGCTTACGGTGGCGCTACCACAGGCAATTCACAGCAAGTTCCACTAGGATTGCTAGCACAAATCGCTCGCTATCGAGCTAGTCATTCCTCTACCTCTAATAATGCTTTATATATAATCTGGGTTGGAGCAAATGATTATTTGGGAGGTGGAAATGACACAGATCGACCAGTCAATAATTCAGTTGAAGCTGTCAAATCACTGGTTCAAATTGGCGCAAAAAACATTTTAGTGGTTAATTTGCCAGATTTAGGTAAACTACCAGGAACGCGCAACACGCAACAATCTGAAGTACTGAGCCAACTAACTCACAAGCATAACTCTCAACTAGCTAATGCTTTGAAAAACTTACAGCAACAGCTTAAATCTGAATCCAATATTATTTATTATGATGTCAACGATCTATTTAATCGAGTTATGAACGAGCCAACTAAATTTGGCTTTCTCAATGTTATGAATACCTGTTTAAATGGTGAACTTAACCAATATATGGTTTGTCCCAACCCAGATAAATATTTATTTTGGGATGATATCCATCCCTCTACTGCTGCCCATAAATTGCTAGCAAAAACAGTTGCTAACAGGTTAAAATCTGCAACTACACAAACTCAGTCTGCTTATGCCAATTGAAAACAAGTATTAACCTGTTTCAACAGGTTCCGTCTGTGTAGTTCTGCAAACTCTATTCGCGCAACATCTGAAAACTTCAGCTAGATTTTAAAGCTTCGTCTAGCACTTTTCGCGCTTCTTCTGCTTTAGCTTTTGCTTCCTGATAGCGGACATTTGCTTGAGCAAAAGTTTTCAAGACTTTAAATCCTTCCTTTAATCGGGCGATTTCTTCATCGCTAACAGATTTATCGGTAAATAGCACGTCAACCGCTTTACGAATTTCCAACGCCTCCGTGCGAGATTCTTGTACCTTCAGCTTTAAGGTAGCTAAGTTATTAAGTATCTGTACGGCTTGGGTAATTGCATCCTCATCGCTACTGAGATAATCCATCGGCTGTTCTTTGACTTCAATCAATTGCTGCGAACTAAATCCCTCCGCTAAATCGGTGGGTAGTTCCCCAGCATCGATTAGTTCCATCAGCCGATCCATCGCTTTATCGCGAGCTTTGGCTGAATCTTTACCAGAGACATTTAAGACAACTTCTGGAGCTTGGGGGAGAGTATATTTTGCCATAACCTAATTATATGCAAGAAGAGTTACGCAGCTACACTTTTGTAACAAGCGCGATCGCGTTACATGCTTTATTTTACGGTAAAAGTCAACTGTCATAGTACATGGGTATTAATTTGTCATTTGGTAATTGGTAGTTGGTAGTTGGTAGTTGCTCCTCTACCCCTCTGCGCCTCTGCTCCCAGCTCGTTCCTGCTCCCTGCTCCCTACTCTTTTAATTGGTGAAGAAAGCACGATTGAGGTTGTTGTTTGTCCGTAGTGACTAAGTTGCTCGATTAGCCTTTCGAGATGGGTCAATTATCAGCGATCGGCGACTAGTTAATTCTTTCTTACAACTTACGATTTACGATTTACGACTGAGTAATCTTATGGAAATTAGCTTACTACTACGGGGACTATCAATTGGTTTGGCGATCGCCGCACCTGTAGGACCAATTGGTATCCTCTGCATCCGCCAGTCACTTGCATTCGGTTGGCTACATGGATTTGTAGCTGGTTTAGGCGCAGCAACAGCAGATGCAATGTATGGTTGTGTGGCTGCATTTGGACTTACCTTCGTCACTAACTTCTTAATCGAACAACAGTTTTGGCTGCGGTTAGTTGGCGGTGCTTTCCTTTGCTACTTGGGAGTCAAAACATTTATCAGCATTCCATCTGAAACTGCGGCATCCACCAGAGGCAACACTCTTACTGAAGTTTATACGTCAACATGGATGCTAACACTGACAAATCCCGCTACAATCTTAGCTTTTGCAGCTATTTTTTCTGGATTAGGCTTAGCCAGCATCAAACAAAACTACCTGTCAGCAATCCTCCTAGTAGTTGGAGTTTTTTGTGGTTCTGCACTGTGGTGGCTGCTATTGAGTACTACCGTCACGCTAGCAAAGACAAAGCTGAATTTGAAATGGGTTAATCGCCTCTCAGGTATCGTCATCGTAGCATTTGGGATCGTCGCATTGCTAAATTTGTGACACACGCAAAATCCCTTCGTGTCCTTCTTCTTTGCGTCTACTCTACGAGAACGCTGCGCGTATGCGCCTTTGCGCGACACAAAATCATTTTTGTAAATTTTTATATTTATCGTATAAATGTTGCACAAAAGACAGAAATTTTGCTCGATATAAGCAAATAAAATTCACTCCCGACCCGCGATCGCGAGAACATTCTATCATTTTTGCAATTAAATATTAATTTTAATGAATTTACTTAAACTAAGTTAAATGCACCCGCCAAAAATCGTCAAGGGGTAGTATTTTTCGGCAGGAAAATGGTACTCTGTTCGCTTATAGCTATAAATTAAATTCTCACAATAAATCCTCATAGATTCGTTTCCATCGTTCGCGATCGCAATCTGACTGGAACTACCGATCTTTAACAGTGACCAGCGATCGGTGACCAGTGACCACGCACCACTCTTTCCTGATAACTGATAACTGATAACAGACGTTACATGTAACGTCTCTACACTGATAACTGACAACTGATTTAAAGGCTTACCTGCTGTTTTCTCGATCGATTGTTCCTGTCTGTATCGTTTGCCCAAAACACTAATCGAACTCAGGATCTATGTTACTGAGCATTGCCAATACATTCATTAGGCGACCAGTCTTAACGACAGTCTGTACCGTGGTTATTCTTTTACTGGGAGCAATTTGCATTCCGCTGTTGCCCTTGGATAAACTTCCAGAAATGGCATTAAAACAAGTTACCGTGACGGCAAATTATCTCGGTAGCGATGCCAAAACCACAGAAGAAAACGTTACCACCGTACTAGAACGACAGATCAACGGTACTGAGCGGGCTGTATATATGTCCTCTCAAACAACGAATAATGGTGACACGACCATTAACGTCTCCTTTCCTACGGAGATGGACAGAAATACCGCTCAAGTCCTCGTTCAAAACAACGTCGCCGTTGCTGAAGCAGAATTACCAGAAGAAGTGAATCGCACGGGTGTCGTTACTCAAAAACAATCTCCAACAATTACTATTGCTTATGCCTTTTATTCAGAAAAAAACGAGCAAGGTAACTATATCTACGACAACGTATTTATTAGTAATTATGTCGATCGCCTGATTTTCGATGAAATCAAACGGATCGAGGGCGTAGGCAACTTAAGAATAATTGGTGAACGAAGATATGCAATGCGGATCTGGCTCAATCCCGATGCCTTGGCTGCAAGAAATTTATCAGCCCAAGATGTCATTAATGCCATTTCCGAGCAAAACATTCAAGTAGGGGCGGGTAGAATCGGTCAGCAACCGACCCAAGCCAAGCACGACTATGAAATCGCCTTACGCGCGATCGGTCGCTTTACGACTCCCGAAGAGGCTGAAGATATTGTCGTGCAAGTGGGTCAAAACGGGACGCTAACGCGGCTCAAAGATGTCGGTCGCGCTGAAGTTGGAGCGCAAGACTATAGCGCCACGACTCTATTTGATGGCGCTCCTTCAGTGATTTTGTTAGCTTATCAATTGCCTGGAAGCAATGCTTGGAATACAGCCAACTTAATTAAGGCAAGGATGGCGGAGTTAGAGCAAAGTTTTCCGCCAGGATTGAAAGCAACGGTCGGTTTAGACAATACGTTGTTTGTCTCAGCTTCCCTAGATGAAGCCTTCAAAACTTTAATGGAAGCGATCGCCTTAGTCTTTTTGGTAATCTTTATTTTCCTCCAAGACTGGCGTACCACAATTATTCCCGCCCTGGCAATTCCCGTGTCCTTAATTGGGGCGATGGCATTTGCTTTCATGTTTGGGTTTAGCCTGAATCAGTTAACGCTATTCGGGGTAATTTTAGCCACAGGTCTAGTTGTAGACGATGGGATTGTGGTTGTAGAAGCGATCGCCGCTAAATTATCTCAGGGAATGCGACCAGTACAAGCGGCGATTGATGCGATGGGAGAACTGACTGGAGCTATTATCGCTACATCTGTGGTGCTGATGGCAGTATTTATTCCCGTGACCTTCTTTCCAGGCACGACGGGAATTGTCTACAGACAATTTGCCTTAATTATTGCCTTTGCGATCGCTATTTCTACCTTCAACGCCCTCACCTTTTCCCCTAGCATGTCAGCCATCATCATGCGGCGACAGCAGGAGGTACACGGACCCTTGGGCTGGTTTTTTGGCTGGTTTAATCGCGGGTTTGACTGGTTTAAAGAACAGTATGGCAAGTCAGTAGAATTTCTAATCCGCCTGCGGATGATAGTCATCCCAATTTTTCTAGCAGGCTTAATTGCTACGGGTTGGCTTTATCAGACTACACCCCAAGGATTTATTCCCGAAGAAGATCAAGGCTATTTCTTTGCGATCGCCGAAGCTCCTTCGGGTGTCTCCTTAAATTACACCACCAATCTCGTCCAAAAAGTTACTCAGATTATCAAACCCCTACCAGAAGTCGAACACGTAGTTGGGAATGCGGGCTTTGGTTTTCAAGGTAATGCTAGCAACAAAGCGCTGTTTTTCGTCAAGCTCAAAGATTGGGAAGAACGCCCCGGTGCAGACAAGTCAATTTTCGGACTACTGCAACAAATTAACCAAAAATTGCAAGCAAACGTTCCCGAAGCCAGACTAATCGCTGTCAATGCACCACCAGTGGATGGTTTAGGGAGTACGGGTGGTTTCGAGATGTACATCCAAAACCGCCAAGCCTTACCAATGGAAGCTTTGATTGACAACACGCAAAAAGTGGTCGAAGCAGCAAGAAAGCGTCCAGAGTTAGCGGGTGTATTTACTCAATTTACCTTTGGTGCGCCGATGATGGAAATCTCCATCGATCGCGAACAAGCTAAAGCCTTGAACGTCCAATTAAGCGATATTTTCAATACGATGCAGACATATTTGGGGGCGAGATATGTCAACCAATATGTCCTCGGCGGACGACTGTATCGCGTGCAAGTGCAAGCTGAAGAGACATCGCGCTCTAATCCCGACGATATCGGTCGTTTGTACGTCCGTTCTGTAGATGGGAATTCCGTACCACTGAGTAATGTGGTGAAAGTCGAGCAAATGACCTATCCACCAATTATTACTCACTACAACGTCTATCCATCGATTAACATTCAAGGCGCACCCGCTCCAGGTTACAGTACCGGACAAGCGATGACAGCGATGGAAGAGGTAGCAGAGCAAGTGTTGCAACCAGGATTCGGTTACGCCTGGACGGGAACTGCTTTTCAAGAAAAAGCTTCTGGTGGTGCTGCCCCAATTATTTTTGGTTTAGCTTTTGTGATGGTGTTCTTGGTGTTAGCGGCGCAGTACGAAAGCTACGTCGATCCCATCATCATCATGATTACCGTACCCTTAGCAATTTTAGGCGCGATCGGGGCGTTGCTACTCCGTGCCAATTTGCTCCAAGCAGGTTCGGTTTGGCCTGTTGTCAACAATAACATTTACGCTCAAGTCGCTCTCGTGATGCTGATCGGCTTAGCCAGTAAAAACGCAATTCTGATCGTAGAATTTGCCAACCAGTCAGCAGAACTAGGTATGAGCTACACCAAAGCAGCAATTCGAGCCGCAGAGGAACGCTTGCGACCGATTCTGATGACAGCAATTTCTGGTTTAGTTGGTTTTTGGCCTTTGGTCATAGCGGCGGGTGCAGGAGCCATGAGTCGCTGGTCTTTAGGAACGGCACTATTCGGCGGCTACCTATTTTCGACGCTATTGAGTCTGTTCTTAGTCCCGGTGCTGTACGTTGTCATTAAGAATATGGAAGAAAATTTCTTGAAACCAAGTAAACCAAAACAGATTCAGCCTAAAGAAGACAGACAGCCGCAACCATTGGCTAGATGATTTGTCATTTGTCATTCGTCATTGTTGGTTAATTAATTGTGATTTCTGACTCCTGTACGGGCGGGTTTTGGACGAAGCGTTCTTGCCACAAGCCATGAACCTGTTGCTAAACCCGCCCCTACAACTACTGACTTACCCATTACCAATTACCCATTACCAAACCATGTTTCGCAACTGGACTCTTGACGACTGGATCAACCACGTTTTGTTTATAGCTACAATTCTGTATCTGTTTTACTCCTTCTTTTTGCACCACTGAGCAGTTATCAGGGAGCAGGGAGCGCACGAGTAGGGAGCAGCGACAAATGACAAATGACGAATGACAAATGACGAATGACAAAAAAACAGCAAAATAGTAATTGAGGATACATCTGTAGGAGCGATTCATGCATTCAAGCACCCAGCCGCAGGATTTGGCGTGGCAGTTCTGGCTGGCTTTACCACTCTATCCATTTGGCAAGCGGCGGACGCTTTGCACGGAAGTTGTGCGGGATACGATCTGGACGTTCGACCAGCTTCAGGGCTTTTTCTATGCGGTTGTCACGATTCGGATGACTGTTGTTAAGCTTAATGCTGGTGGTTTGTTGATCTATGCACCCGTTGCCCCAACAAAAGAGTGCATTCGCATGGTGAATGAGTTGGTGGCAAAGTATGGTGATGTGAAGTATATTATTTTGCCTACCAGTTCGGGATTGGAACACAAGATTTTTGTTGGTCCTTTCGCTCGATGTTTTCCTCAATCCCAGGTTTTCGTGGCTCCGAATCAGTGGAGTTTTCCGCTTAATTTACCGCTGTCGTGGTTGGGATTTCCCCGAAAACGCACTCAAGTACTACCGGAAAACTCTAAACAGGCTCCCTTTGGGGCAGAATTCGACTATGCCGTGTTGGATCTGGACTTAGGCAAGGGGTCTTTTGCAGAAGTCGCACTTCTCCACAAGCGATCGCGCACTCTGCTATTAACTGATTCCATCATCTCCATCCCAGAAGAACCACCCGCGCTTTTGCAGTTAGATCCGTATCCTTTGCTGTTTCATGCGAGAGATAGTGGGGACGAGGCAATGGAAGACACTCCCGCCAATCGCCGTAAGGGATGGCAGCGGATTTGCTTGTTTGCAACTTACTTCCGTCCTGGGACGGTGGAAACAGCAGGACTGGTGCAGATGTTAAGCGATGCTGCCAAAGCCAAAGAGCGATCGCGACAAGCTTACTTTGGCTTATACCCGTTCCGTTGGCAAGCAGGATGGCAGCGATCGTTCGATATGCTCCGTAGCAACGGTCGTCCGTTTGTCGCTCCAATCTTGCAAACTCTAATTTTTCCCCAAGCACCACAACAAGTTTTAGACTGGGCAGATAAGGTAGCAACTTGGGATTTCGGGCGGATTATTAGCTGTCACCTTGACGCACCGATCGCTACAACTCCTTATGAATTCCGACAGGCTTTTGCTTGCCTAGAACAAAATCCCCGCACGAGCCAAAATGCGCCTCTACCAGAAGCAGATTTTGGATTCTTGCGGCAACTGGAAACATTTTTAGTCAGATATGGCGTTGCCACACCAGCTAAAGAGAAAGTTTAACAAACAGTTATCAGTCAGCGTACAGACGTTACATGTAACGTCTGTACAAAGTTGTCAGTTGACTTGTTCTTACACCCCACACCCCATTCTTTTCACTAGTTACTGGTTCAATGCGGCAGTATATACTTAATGTCAGGAAGCGTCGCCAGACTGTGATTCATGAACTCAGAATTGTTGACAAGATTGCGCGCTTGCTGTAAGGATGAAGCGGCATTCGAGCAGATGCAACAACTTCTGATTGACAAAATTCAACCTTTAAAGCAAGAAATAGAGCGCGCGAATTTACAGGTAGAAAGGCAGAAAGCCCTGTTTAACGCGATCGCCCGACTCCGAGAACCCCTCGATCTTGAAGCGATTTTTCAAGCCACGGCTACCGAGGTGCGTCAACTTTTGGTAGCAGACCGAGTGGGAATGTTTCGCTTCTATGCTGATTCTGATTGGAATGACGGAGAATTTGTGTCTGAGGATGTTGCCGCTGATTTTGGCTCAGCCATAGCGCAGAAAGTCCACGATCGTTGCTTTGGCGATCGATATGCCATCCATTACCAACAGGGACGGGTGCAGGCAGTTGCCGACATCTACGACGCTGGGCTGAGTGACTGCCACATTGAGATCCTCGCCCGATTTCAAGTTCGGGCTAACTTGGTCGTGCCACTCCTACAGGGACAAAATCTCTGGGGATTGCTCTGCATTCATCAATGTCGCGCCCCGCGTCAGTGGCAGGAAACCGAGATCGAATTTGTCCATCAGATTGCCAATCATCTAGGGGTGGCTCTCCAGCACGCCGAACTACTTGCAGAATTACGGGCAGAGATTGTCGAACGACAGCAAGCCGAACAACGCGCTCAAGAGTTGAATCAGGAATTGCAGCAAGCGATCGTCGAACTGAAGGCGGTGAATAAGGAATTGGAAGCCTTTAGCTATTCAGTCTCCCACGATTTGCGCGCGCCCTTACGCAGTATTGACGGCTTTAGCCAGGCATTGCTGGAAGACTGCCTTGACCAATTAGATAGTACCGGACAAGACTATCTGCACCGCATCCGCTCCGCTACCCAGCGGATGGGGCAGTTGATTGACGATCTCCTCACCCTATCGCGAGTTACTCGCAGCGAGATGAGCAGGGAATCAGTCGCTCTGAGCCGATTAGCCAGTCGTATCTGCACGGATTTACAGATGGCTCATCCAGATCGGCAGGTGGAGTTTGCAGTTCAACCTGGTTTAGTTGTCCAAGGAGATCCCCGTCTGCTGGAAGTTTTATTAGATAATTTATTGAATAATGCTTGGAAATTTACCTCTAGGCAGTTGCAGGCAAAAATTGAATTTGGGGCGATCGCACAGGAAAATGGGATTCCCGCTTTCTTTGTGCGGGATGATGGCGTAGGCTTTGACATGGTTTATGCTGACAAGTTATTTAGACCGTTCCAGCGATTGCATGGTATGAACGAATTTTTCGGTAATGGAATTGGACTTGCTACAGTGCAGCGAATCGTGCATCGGCATGGGGGACGGGTGTGGGCAGAAGGGGCATTGACACGGGGAGCAACGTTTTATTTCACGCTCTTCGCAGAGGAGGTCGAGGCATGAATGGGAATGGCGATCGCAAAGTCATTCTTCTCGTAGAAGATAATCCTGACGACGAAGCATTGGCAATCCGCGCCCTTAAACGCCATCACATCGGGAATGATATTGTCGTCGCCCATGATGGAGTCGAAGCCCTGGACTACCTGTTTGGCACGGGCATATATGCACAACGAGATGTCAGCAGTAAACCGACCGTAGTTTTGTTGGATCTAAAGCTACCTCGCGTCGATGGGCTTGAAGTTTTACGCCGTTTACGGGAAGATGAACGCACTAAACTATTGCCCGTGGTCGTCTTGACGACTTCTAGCGAAGAGCGAGATTTGCTCAATAGTTACAGCTTGGGGTGCAACAGTTATATTCGCAAACCCGTGGATTTTCTTCAGTTTTCCGAGGCAATTCGGCAATTAGGGATGTATTGGCTATTGATGAACGAACCACCACCGCTTTAGGAAAGCGCGATGAACCTTCACCTACGCATTCTAGTTGTCGAGGATTCGGAAGACGATATGCTGCTAATGCTGCGGGAACTGCGGCGGAGCGGCTATAGCGTGGATTACGAGCGGGTAGAGACTGCTGCCCAGATGCAGGCGGCGCTCGATCGCCAGTCGTGGGATATTGTCATTGCCGATTACACTCTACCTGCGTTTAGCGCTCCAGATGCCCTGAAACTATTGCAAAGCCAGCAGCGTAATTTACCGTTTATCATTGTCTCCGGTACGATTGGCGAAGAAACTGCTGTTGCTGCGATGAAAGCGGGAGCGCACGACTACATCACCAAGGGTAATTTAGCTCGGTTAATGCCTGCGGTGGAGCGAGAACTGCGCGAGGCGAAGGAACGACAAAAACGACATAACGCAGAACAGGCATTAAGAGAAAGCGAAGAACGGTTTCGTCAATTGGCAGAAAACATTGCCGAGAGCGTGTTTTGGATGTCAGACCCCAAAGCGCGTCAGCAACTCTACGTCAGCCCTGCCTACGAACGTATCTGGGGGCGATCCTGCGAGAGTTTGTATGCCAACTTTATGGAATGGTTAGAGGCAATTCATCCTGAAGATCGGCAACGCATTCAAACGAAATTCTTCGAGCAGGCTTTAGCAGGTCATTACGATGAAGAGTATCGAATTATCCGTCCCGATGGCTCGATCCGATGGATTCGCGATCGCGGTTTTCCAATTCAAAATGACTCTGGTGCATCTTACCGCGTGGTAGGCATTGCGGAAGATATTACTACTCGCAAGCTGACAGAAGCAGCCCTGCGCCACGCCCAACGTTTGGAAAGTCTGGGGACTCTGGCAAGTGGCATTGCCCACGACTTCAACAATATTCTCACTCCGATTCTGGCAACCGCTCAACTGCTATCTCTAAAACTCCCCTAGACGAGCAGGATCGACACCTACTCCAGCTGATCGAAGACAGTGCCAAACGCGGGGCAGATTTGGTTAAGCAAATTTTAGTCTTTGCTCGTGGGGTGGAAGGCAAGCGAGTGCCATTGCAACTCAGACATATATTGTCAGAAGTCATGCACGTTGCCCGCCAAACCTTCCCCAAAACCATTGAAATTTATACAGACTTTCCCACTGCTAATCTTTGGACGGTTGCTGCCGATGCTACCCAACTGCATCAGGTATTCATGAATCTCTGCGTTAATGCCCGCGATGCCATGCCCAATGGTGGAACTCTCGGGCTTGCAGCTGAAAATAAACTCGTTGATGAAGCCTGTACTCGGATGAATCCAGAAGCTAGCCCGGGTTCTTACGTGGCGATCGCGATTTCGGATACAGGAACGGGAATTCCATCTGAACTGTTAGAGCGAATTTTTGACCCCTTTTTCACGACTAAAGAAGTAGGCAAAGGGACAGGACTGGGTTTATCCACTGCGTTAGGCATTGTGAAAAACCACGGTGGTTTTGTCAAGGTGTACAGCGAGGTGGGAAGAGGGTCGCAATTTAAAGTCTACTTACCTGCGATCGAAGATGCAGAAACTCAGCCAGCAGCAGAACTCGCGCTTTTGACTGGTAACAACGAGTTAATTCTGATTGTGGAAGACGAACTATCGATCCAACAGGTGACTCAAACCTCCTTGGAAGAGTACAATTACAGGACTCTGATTGCCAAAGATGGGATTGAGGCGATCGCTCTCTATGCCGCTCGTAAGTATGAGATCGATCTCGTACTGATGGATGTGATGATGCCGTTGATGGATGGGTTAACTGCAACTCGCACCCTACAAAAACTCAATCCTAAAATCAAGGCGATTGTTACGAGTGGTTTAGCATCGAATAGCCTGATGGCTGAAATAACCGAAATCGGTGTCAAAGCATTTTTACCCAAGCCCTATACGACGAAAGAATTATTGGACGCAATACATAAAGTTTTGCAGCTTGATAGGTAATTGGTTGTTGGTAATTGGTAATTGGTAATTGGTAATTGGTAGTTGAGTGGTGCGTGGTGCGTGACAAGAATTTCATTTAATTCTTCTGACTCCTGTACGGGCGGGTTCACCCGAAATCTTCGTCGGAGTTAGAGATCTTTGGTGAACCCGCCCTTACGACTCCTTCTGATAACTGATTTACAGCTCAAATTCCACTTTGACGACATCCGCAGCCCGATGCAGGTGGAAACCGAGTTTTTCACAGACTTTTTGCATGGCTCGATTTTCGGCGAGAATTTCGCCAGTAATGCGAGCGAGTTTTTCGTCACGTCCGACTTGTAATAGACGACTCAATAATTCCGTACCTAACCCTTGTCGCTGATGGCGATCGCCTACCAAAATAGCAAATTCTGCTTCGTTGAAGCCGTGTAATTTACTCAGACGACCAACTGCTAATATTTCTCTTGTTGAGGTTTGTGGATGATGGTACTCCGCGACTAATGCCATTTCGCGATCGTAATCGATAAAGCATATCCGCGTTAGTCTTTCGTGTGCGATTCGCTGACTTAACTTAATCAAATGAAAATAACGAAAATAGACACTTTCTTCCGATAGAGTTTGATGAAACTGCACCATTAAAGGTTCGTCTTCGGGACGAATCGGACGAATAGTAACGATCGTGCCATCTCTCATCGTCCATTGACTCACGTACTGCTCGGGATAGGGACGAATCGCCAGTTTCGGCAACCGATCTTCTGGTGTTTCCGGTGAGTGCAAAACGATCCGCGCATCTAAAGCGAGGAGGGAATCAGGACGAGCTAGCAACGGATTGATATCAATCTCCTTAATCCACCGCTGTTCGACTACGAGTTGACTGAATAATACTAAAAGTTGTTCTAGTGCTTCTAGATCGATGCTTTTTCTACCTCTGACTCCTTGCAATGCTTTGTAAATTTGGGTTTGTTCCATCATTCGGCGTGCCAGAGTGGTATTTAAGGGAGGTAGGGCGATCGCTCGATCTTTAAATACCTCCACTAACTGTCCCCCTAAGCCAAATAACAGCGTAGAACCGAATTGTGGATCGAGACTGCTGCCAATAATCAATTCGTAACCATCCAATTTCAGCATCGGTTGAACGGTAACGCCTAAGAATAGTGGTGCGTGGTGTGTCGTGCGTGGTGCGTGGGGTTTTGTAGGGGCGCACGGCTGTGCGCCCATACCGGAGTGAGGAGGATTATTTTGGACGTATTGGTTGACAGAATTTTCAATTTTGTGGTACGCAGAACGCACGGCATCGGCATCGGGTAAATTTAACTGCACGCCGCCGACATCGGTTTTGTGGGTAATGGTTTCGGAAAAGAGTTTCAGGACGACGGGATATCCAATGCGATCGCTATATTCAACTGCTTCTGCTTCACTTCTGGCAATGTAAGTCGGAACGACGGGAATACCATAAGCAGCTAGCACTTGCTTAGATTCAACCTCCGTCAAAATCGTGCGTCCCTGCTGTCGTGCTGTATCAATAATTTGTGTCACCAGAGAACAGCTGTTGCTATCTGCTAAATTTACTGGTAGAGCAGGAGTTTCATATATTCCCCGCAAATTGTAGCTATAACGCCACATGAGACTGAATACGCGGGCGGCTGTATCTGGATATTGATAAGTAGGAATGCCAGCATCGTTAAGAATCTTTTCCCCGTCGATGACATCTGCACCGCCCATCCAACTCGCCAGAATCGGTTTATCTTGTAGAGACGTTACAGGTAACGTCTCTACATAAGATTTCAATGCTTCTGCCGTCTTGGTAGGGTCAGTCATGGCTTGCGGGGTTAAGATTACTAACAAACCATCACTATTTGGGTCTTTTGCTGCGACCTCTAAGGCTTGAGTGTAACGCTGGGGTTCGGCATCTCCTAAAATGTCAATTGGGTTGCTGCGGCTCCAGTGGGTAGGCAGGAATCGATTCAATTCAGTGCGAGTCTCCTCGCTTAATTCTGACAGTTCTCCCCCCATAGCAATCAAGGCATCGGTAGTTAGTACCCCAGGTCCACCAGCATTGGTCAGAATTGTCAAGCGCCGACCTTTGGGACGGGGTTGTTTTGCTAAAACCTCCGCCATATCAAATAAGTCAGAGATCCGGTTGACTTGCAACACGCCGGAACGCCGGAAAGCTGCATCTAATACCACATCGCTACCAGCTAGCGCTCCTGTATGGGAAGCCGCTGCTTTTGCTGCTGCCTCCGTCCGACCTGCTTTGAGGACGATAATTGGTTTGGTCAGTGCAACTTCCCTAGCTGCCGAAAGGAACGATCGCGCATTACCAATAGACTCCATGTAAATGACGATGCTTTTGGTATGAGGATCGTCACCGAGATAGTAAATTAAATCGCCCCAATTAACATCGAGCATGGAACCGATGGAGACAAAGGCGCTAAAACCAACATTTTCTTGCTTGCTCCAGTCGAGGATCGCCGTGCAGAGCGCTCCACTTTGGCTGATGAAACCCACATTACCAGGTCGGGCGATCGCGCTAGCAAACGTAGCATTTAAGCCTGTACGCGGACTCATCACCCCCAAGCAGTTAGGACCGACAATTCGCAGATTGCCTCGACGTGCTTGTTCCAGCACTTGCCGTTCTAACTCGATCCCAGCTACTCCAGCTTCTTTAAATCCAGCAGAAATAATAATCGCACCTTTAACTCCTGCGGCGACACATTCTGCGATCGCCCTTGGTACGCTAGGAGCGGGGATAGCTATGACTGCGAGATCGACTGGCGCGGGAACATCTTGAATGGTGGGATAAGCTTTAATTCCCAATACGCTAGGACGTTTGGGATTGACGGGAAATACAGTTCCCCCAAAGGGATTGCTGATGAGATTCCATAGCAGGGTACGTCCGACGCTACCTTGTTTTTCGCTAGCTCCAATTACAGCAACGTTCTGGGGAGCAAAAATTGAGTTGAGGGGGTTGCTCGACTGCTCGGAGCGGAGAATGTCATGAGCGCGTTCGGCGATCGTTTGTTGTCTCACTGCGGCTCACCTTTGCTAAGTCAAAAGTTTAAAGTCAAAAGTTCTCTGTAGAGACGTTACATGTAACGTCTCTACACATGTAACATCTCTACAGAAAAATGTTCGTATATGGATTCAATAAAGTTCTGCAAAATAGGCGATCGCTCGTCCTTTCGCCATGCTACAGCAATTTCAATTTCAGGAGTTGGTTCTATAAGCGATCGATATATCACCCCGGCTCGCTGTAAATTTTGTAGAGAAGACGGTACTAGCGCCACTCCTACACCACCTGCTACTAAACTAATGCTAGTTTGTAGTTGTATTGCTTCTTGCACTGCTATTGGACTAAACTCCGTCTGTTGAAAAAATTGCCTAATTTGATTGTAAAGTCCACTACCTAAACGGGCAGGTGGCAAAACGAATAATTCTTGACTCAAGGCTCGAATTGATATTTGAGTGGATGTAGCGAGAGGATGAGTTTCTGGGATTGCGATCGCCATGCCTTCTTTTAACACGGAAACTATTTCTAACTCTATTTCTTCTACATCGATTGGTAAGTAAAGAATACCCGCATCAATTTGCTGTTGTTGTAACTGCAAGATTTGTTGCGGCGTTGTCAATTCATGTAAATCCAATACTACCTCTGGACATCGTTCTCGAAAGGCTTTTAATAAGGTGGGTAAAACGCTATATGTCGCCGAACTATTAAACCCCAAGCTCAAACGTCCAATTTCGCCGCGACTCGCTCGTTGTGCTGCTTCCACAGCTTGCTCGATTTGCCTAAGTAACTGTCGTACTTTTTCTAAAAATACTCGACCCGCAACAGTCAATTCTACACGTCGTTTAGTGCGATCGAATAACCTGACTCCAATTTCAGCTTCTAAATCGCGAATTTGCTGACTTAGTGGCGGTTGAGCCATATGGAGACGTTCGGCGGCGCGACTGAAATTTAATTCCTCCGCGACAGCGATGAAATAGCGCAGGTGGCGAAGTTCCATGATGGTAATTGGTAATTGGTAGTTGGTAGTTGGTGGTTGGTGGTTGTAGTTATCCTCCGTGTCTTCCTTGTCCCGACTCCCGACTCCGTAAAGGCGCACAGATGTGTGCCCCTACCAACTCCCATATTTATATATTTAAAATATAAATATTTTACTAAATATATATTGGACATATGAAAAAAGCTTTTTTACAGTACAGGTAAGTACGCAATGGATACATCAGATGAGTAATATCAATATTCAAATTCGATTGGCAACGGTTGAGGATTTAGAGCAAGTATTTTCGTTTATCCGTCAAAAAGCAGCATTTGATGGATATCTAGACGAACTGCAAGCAACTCCCCAGCAGTTAGAGACAACATTATTTGGGCGATCGCCCCTAGCGAGAGTATTATTGGCAGAAGTCGATAACTGCGCGATCGCATTTGCCTTATTTTTCTACACCTACTCCAGTTTTCTCGGTAAACCGAGTATCTGGCTCGACGATTTATTTGTACAGCCACATATGCGCGGACAAAGAGTCGGAACCGCATTACTCAACTACTTATCAACCCTCGCCAGCGAGAACGATTGCGGACGCATAGAATGGACAGTGAACGTCAACAACGATCGCGGCATCGAATTTTACCAAAAACAAGGCGCGCAAATACTCAACAACCTGCGCTTGTGTCGTCTCAGTTATTAGTGACTGGGGAACAGGAGACAGGCAACGGGGAACAGTTATTTTGACTTTTGACTTTTAACTTTTGACTTTTGACTTTTCACCAGCCCTTAAAATTATTTACGGCACACATGGAGATCGATCGTGGCAAAGATTAACGATAACTACCTGAAACTCAAAGCAGGCTACCTGTTTCCTGAAATTGCGCGGCGGGTGAATGCATTTGCTGAGGCGAATCCCGAGGCAAAAATTATCCGGTTGGGAATTGGCGATGTCACCGAACCATTACCAGAAGCTTGTCGCGCGGCGATGATTCAAGCTGTCGAAGAAATGGGCGATCGCGCTACTTTTAAAGGCTACGGTCCCGAACAAGGTTATGCTTGGTTACGGGAAAAGATTGCTAGCCACGATTTTCAATCGCGAGGATGCGATATTGACGCATCAGAAATTTTTATTTCTGATGGTTCTAAGTGCGATACGGGCAATATTCTCGATATTTTTGGCAAAGATAACACGATTGCCGTTACCGATCCTGTATATCCCGTGTATGTCGATACGAATGTGATGGCTGGACATACGGGAGAGGCAAATGAGAAAGGCGAGTATGGGGGGTTAGTCTATCTTCCCGTGACGGCAGAAAACAACTTTACTGCCGAGATTCCGACTCAAAAAGTCGATTTAATCTATCTCTGTTTCCCTAACAACCCTACAGGTGCGACAGCAACGCGGGAACATCTCCAAGTATGGGTAAACTACGCCAAAGCTAACAATTCCATAATTTTCTTCGATGCTGCCTACGAAGCATACATCACAGATCCCGATCTACCCCATTCTATTTATGAAATTGAGGGGGCTAGAGATTGCGCGATCGAATTTCGTTCTTTTTCTAAAAATGCTGGCTTTACAGGTACGCGCTGCGCTTTAACTGTCGTACCCAAAACCCTCAAGGCAAAGGCTGCTGATGGTTCCGATGTAGAATTGTGGAAATTGTGGAATCGCCGTCAGTCCACTAAATTTAATGGTGTATCTTACATCGTGCAGCGTGGTGCTGAGGCAGTTTATTCGGAAGCAGGGAAGTCACAAATTAACGCTCTTGTCAATTTTTATCTAGAAAACGCCAAAATCATCCGTACTCAACTGATGGCTGCGGGTTTAGAAGTGTATGGCGGCGTGAATGCACCTTATGTCTGGGTAAAAACCCCGCACGGTTTATCCAGTTGGGATTTCTTTGATAAGCTACTGCAAGTTTGCAATGTGGTGGGAACGCCTGGTTCGGGATTTGGTGCGGCTGGTGAAGGCTACTTCCGTATCTCTGCATTCAACAGTCGCGAGAACGTGGAAGAAGCGATGAAACGGATTGTCGAGAAGTTTAAAGTGTAGAGCGAAAATACAGTGTAGGGGCGAGTTCACCAAAAATCTCTATACTTAGGTGAAGATCTATCTAAACTCGCCCCGATCGATCTGCTGTCAATTTCCCTATGACGACCACGATTCCTGTTGTCAAACCTGTTAGCCAAATGCAGCTGGCTCCTGGTAGTGTAGTGACTATTCCCAACGTCAGTTGGCAAGAATTTGAGTTAATCTTGCACGAATTAACAGTTTGCAATCGCCATAAACTCACTTATTTATCCTGACTAGATTCTGATTCTTCTGGACGCTGATATGCAGGAGGATAATCAACAAATTCATCGGTTCTAGTTGTATTAGTTGTAGCTCCTTCTGGTAAGACATCTTCGGCGGCATCAGTTGATTTGTCAGCGGCAATATCCATTTGACCCGCTGCATTTGTATTAGGTTTATCGCTTGTGCCTTTATGATTTGCATGACCGCTAGGCATGATCTTTTCCTCGCATTTTCTATATACTTTTAGATTAGACAGAGCGATCGCAGATCGACCCTATCAAAAGGCTAAGATTTCTATGCAAGATTCGACTATTTTAAGCAAGATTCTCTCCGAACATCGTCCGCCAGAAGCAATTTTTTCAACTCTACTACCAGTATTAGGAGATCTATTACAATGCGATCGCTGTTTTCTCTATTTACGCCATCCTCAAACTAATATTGGTAAAGTTGTCAGTTGTTGGTGTCGCAGTCCTGAATATCCTGATGTAACTGATTCAGACTGGAAAGCAGAACCCACCGATTTAATAAACAACGAAGACCCTTTATTTGCAGCCGCTTTGCGTGCCGAACCATCAATTTTTGTGGAAGATGTAGAGACAGCAGATCCAAAAGTGGTCAATAAAGATTTTGAGCGTAAAAATTTCGGACACCGAGCTTTAATTCACGCTCATTTATGCGACAAAAATCAATTATGGGGTATTTTACAACCCTGTGTATTCGATCAACCGAGAGTTTGGACTGAAACAGATCGTGAAATAATTTCAGATGTAATAGACAAGCTTACGCCTATAGTCGTTAATTATGTTACATCTACCCAGAATTAAATAGTAGAGTGGGCAATGCCCACCTATCTATATATAAAATAATTTAATTGTGAATCCCTCGCGATCGCAATTTTTTCTGATAATTGTCCCGTGCCGCAACCGAGATCTAAAATTCTTTCTCCTGGCAGCGGTGACAGCAACTCTAGCAGTGATTCGCCGTACTGCCACACAAACGCATGTTTACTCTCGTAGAGGGATGTATTCCAAGCATTTTCTGGCATATTTTTATCTTCGTCTGCTAGTTTCCCGGGCTTCAGGATAAATTGTAGTATCCACATGTACATATAGTAGTATATCAACGCGAGCGAAAGAGTTGACAAGTGAACTCATAACGAGTACGCTCTATCTGTATGTAGATTTGTGAAGTGAAGGAGATACCGTGCTGTCTAACCGCGAAGGACAAAAAGTACCCAGTGTTAAATTTCGGACTCGCCAGAATAACGGATGGTTGGATGTGTCTAGCGACGAGATATTTAACGGCAAGACAGTTGTAGTTTTCTCTTTGCCGGGGGCATATACACCAACTTGCTCGTCAACTCACGTTCCAGGTTACAACGATTTAGCACCAGCCTTTAAAGAGAATGGTGTTGACGAGATTGTTTGTATTTCTGTCAATGATGCCTTTGTCATGAGCGAATGGGCAAAGGATCAAGGTGCAGATAAGGTAACTTTTCTTCCCGATGGCAACGGCGAGTTTACTGACGGGATGGGAATGTTGGTAGACAAATCGGAGTTAGGATTTGGCAAGCGTTCTTGGCGCTATTCCATGCTGGTGAAAGATGGTGTAGTAGAAAAGATGTTTATCGAGCCAGAGGAACCAGGCGATCCCTTTAAAGTATCCGATGCCGAAACCATGCTCAATTACATTAACCCAGAAGCGGCAAAACCGAAGTGCGTCTCTTTGTTCGCCAAAGTTGGTTGTCCGTTCTGCACCCGTGCGAAAGAAATGCTGCAAGGACGCGGAATTGAATACGAAGAAATCGTTTTAGGGCAAGATGCGACAACCCGTTCTCTACGGGCAATGACGGGAGCAATGACAGTACCGCAAGTCTTTATCGATGGAAGGCTTATCGGTGGTTCGGAAGCATTAGAAGCCTATTTGAGTACAAACTAGGTAAGTCAAGAGTCAAGCATTCGTAGGGGCGGGTTTTGAGCGAAGATTCTTGGTTCAGATGTCAATCTAATTGCTAAACCCGCCCGTACAAAAGTCAAAAGTTAGGAATAGTAGGGGCGGGTTTTGACTTCTCTCCAATGACTGAGTACTCACACTGCCCTAAACTGTCACAATCGCGATAGAAGACTGAGGAAAGGATAAACAAGAATGATTCCGTCTTGGTTAGCGATTGGAGGAATAACATTTCTCGTCGCCTTCGGTGGCTTTTTCTTTAAGCCTCGCGATTTGAAATGGGCAGTTCAACTGGAACGCCCACATTGGTTAACTTTTGAGCCATTAATTCCAGTAATATGGATGGTGATTTTTACATGTGGGGCAATTTCAGCTTATATTGTTTGGGAAGCAGAACCAGGTAGCCTCAAGACCTGGTTATTAATGGGCTTATACCTAGTTTTAGAATTAATTACCGTTGCTTATTTACCAGTGACGCTACAACTACGTAGTTTGGCGATCGGTACGTTTGTTGGTTTCTCAGGCGTACTCTTGAGCGTATTGTTGTTACTAGCTGTCTTGCAAATCTCTGGATGGGCAGCAGCTTTGCTCATACCTTATACCATTTGGAGCCCCATCGGCACGTTTACAACTTGGGAAATGATTCGCCTCAATCCTACAGAGCAGTGAACAGTTGTCAGTTATCAGTGACTAGTGACTAGTGACTAGACCAATAAAGAATCTAGCCACTAGCCACTCAGTACTTACTACTCACTTAATCATGATGAAATCTTGGATGGTAATCGGGGCTGTGACGCTGTTGGTGGCACTTGGTTCAAATTTCTTTACACCAAGCGATCGCAAATGGTTTAAGCGCTTGCGCCGCCCTAACTGGTTGACGTTTGAAGCGTTAATTCCCGTCATTTGGACGGTCGTATTTATTTGCGGTGCTTGGTCGGCTTATATCGTGTGGGAAAATACGGGTAGCTGGTTGCTGATGGGGTTTTACCTGTTGGTAGAAATTCTAATCGTTTCCTACACGCCTGTGATGTTTAGGACTCGCAGCCTCAAAATTGGGACGATTATTGGTGGTACGGGTGCGATCGCTGGTCTATTATTAGCCTTAACTGTCCTCAGCGTTTCCCCTTGGGCGGCGGCTTTACTCCTACCATATCTAATTTGGAGTCCGATTGGCACTTACACGACTTGGGAAATGGCAAAATTGAATCCCCAGGATGTCTAACGATAAGTTATAGCTTGCTTCTACCCCTGTTTGCATGTAAGTTGATACACTAAAAGCTCAACCATTACTTCGATCGCGGGTAAATCAGCACATAATGTTACCTGAGGCAACCCCTTTCGGGAGTCGTTTATGCCGCAGGATAATCCAATTGCAATCGAATTTCACGATGTCACGTTCATTCAGAACGGACGGGCGCTGGTATCAAATCTCAATTTCACCATCGGGCGAGGTGAAGTTTTAGTCTTATTGGGACGCAGTGGTAGTGGCAAAACTACGACCATGAAGTTGATCAATCGTCTGTTCGTCCCTTCTCACGGTGAGATTCTGTTTGAAGGCATTCCTACAACCAAGTGGGATGAAATCAAATTACGCCGTCAGATGGGATACGTGATTCAGGAGACAGGTTTGTTTCCGCATTTCACGATCGAACGAAATGTGGGCTTAGTGCCAGCTTTAGAAAGTTGGAAACCCAAACAAATTAAGGCACGAGTTTACGAACTGTTAAACTTAGTTGGTTTGGAACCGGAGCAATTCGCTCATCGTTACCCCCGCGAACTTTCTGGAGGACAACGACAGCGTGTAGGAGTCGCTAGGGCGCTAGCTGCCGATCCGCCCGTGTTATTGATGGACGAACCTTTCGGCGCGCTCGATCCAGTCACTCGTCTAGAAATTCAACAGCAGTTTCGCCGCTTGCAACAGCAGTTAGGCAAAACCGTAATTTTCGTAACGCACGATATTCAGGAAGCTTTTATTTTGGCTTCTCGAATTGGTCTCATGCAAGCAGGACGGATGCTGGTGTTAAGTACGCCAGAAGAGTTTTTAAAATCTCCCAAGCCAGAGGCGCGTGCTTTTATCAAAGGGTTACCACCATTTGCTCAGATTTATAATTCTGGTGAGAAGAACGGAAAATGAACTTGAGTGAATTTTTTCTGGTGAAGTACGCGCCGGAGATTTTACAGGAAACTGCTACCCATATCCTCTTGGTAGGAATTTCAATTGGTGTTGCGACTTTGGTAGGTATTCCGCTAGGGATCTGCATCACCCGTAAACCCAGCCTGCGTCAGCCAATCTTGGGAATTGCTAACGTGTTGCAAACAATTCCTAGTTTGGCACTATTTGGATTTTTGATTTCCGTGCCGCTAATTGGCGGAATTGGGGCGCGGACGGCGATTATTGCTCTAACCCTCTATTCTCTCCTACCAATTATTCGCAATACCTATACAGGAATTATTAACGTCGATCCGGCAATTCGTGAGGCAGGAAAGGGGATGGGCATGACCGATCGCCAGTTACTCTTGCAAGTCGAGGTTCCGTTGGCGCTAGGGGTGATTTTAGCAGGGGTAAGGGTAGCTACGGTGATTGCGATCGGGGTTGCCACGATCGCAGCAGCAATTGGCGCTGGCGGCTTGGGCGTGTTTGTATTTCGGGGAATTGCAATGGTCAACAATCAGTTGATTCTGGCAGGAGCAGTTCCGGCGGCGGTGTTAGCAATTTTAGCAGATTGGGCGATCGCTACTTTGGAACGCCGTTTAACGCGCCGAGGTACTTGGGAGCGGGGGAGCAGGGGAGCAGAGGAGCAGGGGAGATTGGTGCAGTCTTAGCAGAGAGCGCACGAGCGATCGAGCAGGGAACCTATGCTTTCAAGCATAGGATTGAAATGTAGATTTTACTCAACTAAACAGGTGACACAATTGCCGTGCGAATTTGTTCGATATACTGATAAAAATTCCCGCTGTTAAGCCGATAGCTTAAGGGATGAGCGATCAGTCTTGCCGTACTTTCAAACAATGTTTCAATCTCGATTAATCCATTTTCTTGTAGCGTTCTACCAGTAGAAACTAAGTCAACAATTGCCTCAGACATACCCGTAATTGGTCCCAATTCTACAGAACCGTATAAAGTAATAATTTCTACTGGTAAATCTAAATTTTCAAAATACTCGCGGGCGCAATTAACAAACTTAGAAGCAACTCTTCCGTGAGCTGGTAATTCTAAAGCCGAACGATAAGGACTAGAAGCTTTGACAGCCACAGAGAGCCGACAAGAACCGAATTTTAAATCGGCTAGATTGGCAACTTTCGGTTTTTTCTCGCGTAATACATCATAGCCAACAATTCCTAATTGTGCCTGTCCGTATTCTACGTAAACGGGTACATCTTGCGCCCGTACTAATAAAGCTTTGGCAATATTATTCGAGTCTTGAATCTGTAATTGACGATTGCTGGAATCGAGAAATGCACTAAAATCTAAACCGACAGATTGCAACAAACGGATACTATCTTTTAAAAGTGCGCCTTTGGGTAGTGCTACGGTAATCATGGCTAGGGAGTAGGGAGTAGGGAATAGGGGAAGAAACAGAAGACAAGTCCTGATTCTCACAAAAAACTATTATGCCCTGAAACTAGAACGATCGCGATTGTATAATTCTGATTTTCTATATTAGTGAGACACTGCCAGATTGCAGCCAGTGTAAGAATAGAAATATCGCGTAATCTATCCGTGCAGCCAAGATTGATATGAAAATCTTGTTAGTTGACGATGAAGTTGAACTAACCGATCCTCTTAGTCGCCTCCTCAGCCGTGAAGGATACGAGGTTGATGTGGCATATGATGGGAACAAAGGTAGCAATTTGGCTACTCAGAAGACTTATGACTTACTGATCCTCGATTGGATGCTCCCCCACCAATCGGGGTTAGATATTTGTCAGCAATTACGCCGCAGTGGTAAAAATACACCTGTCCTCTTCCTGACTGCTAAAGATACGATAGACGATCGCGTGCAAGGTTTAGATGCGGGTGCAGATGATTATATTGTTAAGCCTTTTGAATTACGCGAATTACTTGCAAGAGTCCGCGCTTTGTTACGGCGAGGCGCTGTAGATTTAAATCTAGCTGCAACTCAACGTTTACAAGTTGCAGATTTAGAATTAGATGTGGAAAATCGCTTAGCTTATCGTCAAGGACGCACGATTGAGTTGTCAGAGAAAGAGACTAAGCTTTTAGAATTTTTTATGCGTCATGTCGGACAAGTTTTAACTCACGACCAAATTCATCAATATTTATGGACTGAAGAGGAACAACCGAGCAGTAATGTTTTAGCTGCTTTAGTTCGGTTATTAAGACGCAAAATTGAAGCGAAGGGAGAAATAGTGTTAGTTCATACTGTTTATGGTAAGGGTTATCGGTTTGGAGATGGTCATGGGTAATTGGTAAATGGTAATAGAAAGTATCAAATGTTTGGTAAACTCGCTCCTACAGATGCTACGCTCTCTCAATGCGATATTCTAATAAATATAAAATATTTTCATTTGTCTTTTTGTGTTCGTATTCTCTCACAACTTTTCCGCCCAATGTTTCTGGAATTTTACGACTGGCAATGTTGGCGCGATCTACAGGATAAAGAAAATATTCATAATCTAGATTTTGCTCAGCCCAATTTTTGATACCTCTAATTGCTTCTAGCCCATACTTACGACCGTGGGCTGTTTTTTTTAACCAAATGCCAAATTCTGGAGTTTTGCCAAGCATACCATGAAGACCTGCACAGCCTAAGAATTCTTGCGAATCCTTTTTTAAGATAACCAGCCTGAGATCGCTACCCTTTTTTAAATCTAGAATTGCATTCTCAATAAATGCTTCTATTTCAGCAATATGTTGGGGCGATCGCGGACACATATATTTAGTAATATCTTCAGTAAATTCTGAAAAGATTTCTTCTTTATACGCCATCGATACAGGTTTTAATCTGAGGCGATTTGTTAATATCTCCGTGCTAAGTAAATCCATTTTTATGTCACGCATCAGTCGTAGGCGAAGCGTAGCGTTAGACGCTAAGACGCTAAGAAGAACACAAAGAATAGTCGCTCCTTGCTCCTCACTACTCCAAAACAAAGCCAGCGTCGCGAATCATGTCTAAGTCCATTTGTGTTGCTTGTCCTGGGGTGGTGAGATAGTCGCCAATGAAGATGGAGTTGGCGGGATATAATCCTAACGGTTGGAGCGATCGCAAATGGACTTCTCTACCTCCGGCAATCCGAATTTCTTGTGATGGTAGCAAGAATCTAAATAGACATAATATTCGCAGGCAGCGTTGCGGATTGAGTTGTTGCAACCCTGCTAGTGGTGTACCTGGTATTGGGATCAAAAAGTTAATTGGTACGCTTGTTACTTCTAATTGTCGCAGTGACAGAGCTAAATCGATAATATCGTCATCTGACTCACCCATCCCGATTATTCCGCCCGAACAAGTCGTAATTCCAGCAGCTTTAACATTCTCCACCGTCGCCACGCGATCGCTAAAAGTATGAGTCGTACAAATTTGTTCGTGGTGCGACTCTGCTGTATTGAGATTGTGGTTGACTCTATCGACTCCGGCTGCTGCTAAACGCTGCGTTTGTGACTCACTCAATAACCCCAAACAAGCACAAATTTTCAAATCGTAATTTGCCTTGACTTCTCGCACGGCTGCTAAAAATTTGGCAAAAGTTGTTTCGTTAGGCGATCGCCCAGACAGTACCATGCAGAATGTACCTGCTTTTAAACTAGCCGCCCGTGCTGCGGCAGCTAAAATTTTTTCTTGTGCCATCAACGGATATTTCTCAATTTCTGCTGTCGAGATTTTCGACTGAGAACAATAATGGCAATCTTCAGGGCAAAGTCCACTTTGGGCATTGAGCAAAAAGTGTAGTCGAACGCGATTACCCCAATAATGTTTGCGAACTTTATAAGCTGCTGCTAGCTGTTCGAGTAACACTTCATTAGGGGCGCTGAGTACGGCTAAAGCTTCTTCACGGCTGATAAGATCTCCTGCTAAGGAGCGATCGGCAAGTTGATTCCAATTTGGTAAGGTGATGGTTTGGGGCATTGGTAGTTGGTAGTTGGTAGTTGGCGATCGGCAGTTGTTGGTTGTTGCTAATTTTTTGACTTTTGACTTTTGACTTTTGACTTTTGACTTTTGACTTTTGACTTTTGACTTTTGACTTTTGACTTTTGACTTTTGACTTTTGACTCACTCATCCACAACCCGACGAATCACTTCGTAAATCGATTCGAGTTGAGTCGGGGTGATGCAGTAGGGTGGCATGAGGTAAATGGTATTACCGAGAGGACGTAAGAGGAAGCCTAATTCGAGAAAGCGCGATCGCAGTTTTGAACCTGTGGCGTTTAAGTAGCTTTCGCTTTCAGCTTTCAGATCCAGGGCTGCTATTGTACCGCAGATGCGGGTACGTTCGATTTTTGGATGCCCGCTCAACCATGTTTCCATATAGCGACGGTGTAAGGCTTCCATTCCCCTAAATACATCTGGATTTTGAGTTAATAATTCCAGCGAGGCGTTGCCTGTGGCGCAAGCTAAGGGATTTCCCGTGTAAGAATGACTGTGGAAGAAGGCGCGATCGATGTCATCGCTGTAAAAGGCTTGGTAAATTTCCTCTGTTGCTACAGTCACAGATAGAGGTAAACAGCCACCTGATAAACCTTTAGATAAGCAAAGTATATCGGGACAAGTACTTGACTTTAAACAAGCAAATAATTCTCCTGTTCTACCAAAGCCCGTCATAACCTCGTCATAGATTAGCAGCACCCCATGCGTGCGGGCGAGTTTGGCAAGTTCCTGCAAAAATTGGGGACGACACAGACGCATCCCTGCGGCTCCCTGTACTAAAGGCTCGATAAATATGCCTGCGTAACTGTGTGAATTTTTTTGCAATAATTCTGCCAGACAATCCAAAGCCTGTGCTTCGTGGGTAGCGACGTTGGAATCTTCGTCAAAAGTTGCGGGAAAAGGCACGATATCTGTTGCAAACATCAAAGTTTTGAAAGTTTGCCACCAAGGAGAACTACTACCAACTGACATTGCTCCTACAGTGTCGCCGTGATAGCCGCCTTCAAAGCTAATGAATCGAGTTCGTTGTTTTTCCCCTTGGTTAAACCAATACTGGTATGCCATTTTCAGCGCAACTTCGATCGCTGTAGAGCCGTTATCGGAGAAAAATACCCGTGTTAGAGATTTAGGTAGATGTTTCAATAGCCCAGTGGCTAATTTTTCTGCTGGCTCGTGGGTAAACCCAGCAAAAATCACTTGTTCTAGTTGTTTTGCTTGTTGGTAAAGAGCCTCAGCTAGTACGGGGTGGCTGTGTCCGTGGATCGTCACCCACCAACTCGAAATACAATCAAGAATCTGCCTTCCATCCTCCAATTCCAACATCACCCCCTCTCCCCTTTTGACTTTCAAAGGAGGAGGAGCCGTTTTCATCTGCGTAAAAGGATGCCAAATTGCACTGTTACTCATAAGTAGGAGATGGGTGTAGGGTGTGGGGTGTAGGGTGTGGGGTGACAGTGACTCCTGACCAGTGACCAGTTAGTTATTTTATCTCCTCAGCTCCCGATCGCTCCCTCAGCTCCCTCAGCTTCCTTGTCCCCCTTGTCTCCCTGCTCCCTGCTCCCTGCTCCCTGCTCCCTACTCCCTGCTCTCTAATTTTCTGCTTGACTGCTGTTGAAAGTTAAGCGAAACTGACAAATAATTACTGTGCGAGTTCACTCTATTGCTAAATTTTGTTAACTTTTTCATCTATATAATTCGATGGATGAAACATTATGTAGCAGTAGGGATATTAAGATAGGGGATCGCGTCGCTCAAAGCAAGCTATCCTGCCCAAATGCTGGATATAAGTGTCAGATAACCTTAAAACCTGTTGTGTTGGCTAGAAGCATGGAAACCTTAGAATTTGTCATCTATCCCGATGGTCGCGTACAGGAAAAAGTTACGGGGATCGTCGGTTCCTCCTGTACGGAAGTTACGGCAGCGCTGGAAGCAGAACTAGGGCAAACCATTAGCCAGCAGCCAACATCAGAATATTTTAATCAAGTTAATACACAAGCTGATGTCTCAATCGCTCAAGCATCGTTTAGCGAATGGTAGCTTTTTTATTTAGTTATTGACCTTAGTTAATTTACGACGATCTAGAAACACTATGTCACACTTTAGCCAAATCAAAACTCAAATCCGCAATTTAACATCCTTGCAAGCAGCTCTCACCGATATGGGAGTTGATTGGAAATCTGGATCTCGGCAAGTCCGAGGCTATCAGGGACAAACGCGGAATGCCGAAGTGACAATCGAGCAAGATAACGGTTACGATGTAGGGTTTAGTTGGAATGGCAAAGAGTACGAACTCGTCGCCGATATGCAATATTGGCAGCAACCTTTATCCGTAGAAGGTTTCTTGCGCCAGGTGACGCAGCGTTATGCGTACCACACCGTAGTTAACGAAACAGCAAGACAAGGCTTTCAAGTCACCGAACAACAGAAAAACTCAGATGGCTCGATCAGACTGTTAGTACAGCGCTGGAGTGGCTGATGGACGATCTTGGCACATCGAATCATTCCGACACGGGGCGATCGCACCTAGAACCCGAGTTGGGAGGGAATCTGCGTGATACTGCCAATCGTTCTGGACTAGAGCCAGAATTGGGCGGTGTTACCCGGCAAAAGGGTGTATACGTTGACGAAATCACTTGTATTGGGTGCAAGCACTGCGCTCACGTCGCTCGCAACACCTTTTACATCGAACCAGATTACGGTCGCTCTCGCGTCGTCCGTCAAGATGGTGACGTGGAGGAACTGATCCAAGAGGCGATCGATACTTGTCCGGTAGATTGCATCCACTGGGTCGATTACACTGAGTTAAAGCGGCTAGAACAAGACAGACAATATCAAGTCATTCCCCCAGTTGTAGGATATCCCGTCGAGGGGGCTGTGGCTGCTGCCCAAAAGCGCCGTCGCAAGCAACAGTTAACCCGCAAAAAAGCCAAGTATTAATATATCCAAACAGGCGATCGCCTTTTAAGGAGACTGGATTGCACAGTCTCCTTGTTTTTATCTCTGTAGAGGCGTTACATGTAACGTCCCTACACTAAATAACTGATAACTAACTACTGATTTAGTTTTGCTCCAGAAAAGACTGAACTTTCCCGTCAGCGCCGAGTATGACTCTAACTCTAGGTGTTTCGCCTTGGGGGTTAGCGGAGACAAAGGGTTCGCCGATTAAAGGTAAACCAGAACTCTCGATGTAGTTTCTAGCTGCTTTGCCTAAAGGTTCGATCCGCTGCACCGAGCCGTCTACATCTAGGACAATACTGTATTCTAACGGTTCGCTGAGTCCAGAAGGGGGCTGCCAACGCTGTTGGAAGTATTCTCTGACTTCATTAACTTGCGGCGTAGGGGCAAAAGCTGCCGCTTGGGGTGCTTGTCGTGACGGTTTAGCTGGCGGCTCCTCAACTGGCTTACCTTCTAAAGCTGCTCTGATCCTTTCTCTGGGTGTCAAGCCTTCCACTGATGGCGGCGGAGCTGGATTGCTGGGTGGTGCGGCAGGAACATCGATTGTTGGTGGAGTCTGAGCCGAGCGATCGGGGCTGGGAGGACTGGGAAGGTTATTGTTGGTAGTAATTCCTGGTAAGGTAGCAATGCTACCTGGTTGCACGGCAGGCTGATTAGCTGGTTGATTAGCCGATGACTTGGGTGTTTGAGTAGAACCAGATGGTGCTTGAGCAATGCCAGGTAGGGGGCTAACTCCAGCGTTAGGCGGTGCAGGTGGGGCAGTGGTTGTAAAGGGTGGCGTGGTTGGCGCGGTAGGCAGGGGAGTGTCTGACAGAGGTGAGGGAATTGGCGAACTCCCCACAGTTGGCGTATTTGGTAAATTTCCTAAAGTTGGGCTTGTCGTCGGCGATGGGAGATCGCTTGTGGGTGGCACAGACGGTACAGCCTCTGGAGATAGGGTGGGCGAGGGAGAAGGCTGTTGTGGCGGACGACTGGCTGTTTGTGGCTCGTCAGAACGGTTGAGCAGATGTACGAGTCCTGCGGTTAAACCTACTCCTACCAGCAGTACGGCTGCTATCCCCGCCCAAGCTGTAGAAGGAGTAGTAGCAAAACGAGTCGGGCTATTAAAGTTGACTGGGACAGCTAAAACGTCAGCAGCATATTCATCTAAAGCGTTTGCTAGATCGAATAGTTGCGTCATGCTCAAAGGAATGAATTGCCCCGTACTAGGAGTTGCTAAAGCTCCTAAAAACAAATTATGGGATAATCCTTCACCAGGTTGAATGTATATTCCTCCTGCTGGAGCTGGTGCAGGCGTGCTAGAGGAATCTAATTCTGCCGGTAGGGTGGGCGTATTGGCTGCATCTTCTACCAACAAAGCATTGAATCGGTCTGGCGATGAAGCGAGAACTCTCTGCACGTAGTTTTTGACAACTTCATGCAATTCTACGAGAGAATGGCGATCGCCCTGAATGCGAATTTGCTCTGCTTCTGGTAGTTGGGAGTCATGAAAGCGCACCTCGAACTGAATTGGTGCATTCATTGATTTAGCACCCCGATCCGATCCTGGCGTGCGCTCGGTAACCTGTAACGTACAAGAAGCTTGCGTATACTTTTTGATAATCGGTTCTGACAGAGACATAAGCGAAAATGAGGGAGTAGGGAGTAGGGAGTAGGGAGCAGGGAGTGAGGGGACAAGGGGGACAAGGCGGACAAGGCGGACAAGGGGACAAGGGGGACAAGGGGGACAAGGGGGACAAGGGGGACAAGGGGGACAAGGGGGATCCCACGACCGAAGGGAGTGGGGATTAGGGGGCAAAGGGGAACAAGGGAGAAATTAGTCACACACCACACCCTATCAACACGCACCACTCTTCTCCCCGACTCCCTAGTTACAATTGCGAACGATCGAGCAAGGTAAGCCATAAGTGCCGATGACCGACAGCACCGCTATAAAATAACAGATCGACTAAGAGCTTGAAGCCTAATTGACTTAGCCAATTGGTTGATAAATGTTCGGCATCTTCCATGCGCTCTTGATAGAGATTGCTAAAACTATCGATGTAGTCGCCCAACACGCCGATTTTATGAGGAACTTCTCGATTGGCGATCGCCTGCTCTAATAACATGACGGCGCGGCGAATTTGAGTCTGATATTGTTTGGCTAGGTGACAAATAATTAAAACTAGCGATCGCGCTTCTTCTATATCTAATTTTTTCCTACCCCCATCACCTTTACGTAAAGGATTTGATTGCCTCAAGCGCCATAACGCCACCCGATCGGGGATTTTTGTTGCCAAATTTAATTCTTCTGCTGCCGATAACATTGCCTCAGAACCAATACCTACTAAAGCTTCTAGCGCCAACAATATCAGATCGAGTTGAGCTTTGATATTGTTGAGCTGCACGGGTGCAGGCTCGGCGCGAGTGAGATCGTTCCACTTAGTACTTTGATTGGGAGATTGGGCGCTAGAGTGCATAGTCTTCAGCATAGGTGGTACGACTAAGATACACTGAGCTGTTACCCAATTTGAAACCGTGTTTCTTTGGTTTTGGCTTGTTTTCTCCAGCTAGCAACAAATTTGCCGCTCAAGCAGCTCAGGTTCTGAAATTTTGCTCAGTCAATTTTTACCACATCCTACACGTTGACGCTACCGCAAAAAAGCTACTGTCACCCCAGAGCCACCATCTTCAGGAGCCGCAGCCTCGAAGCGACTTACCATAGGATGCTGTTGCAAAAAATTGTGAACTCCTTGTCTCAGTTTCCCCGTACCGTGACCGTGGATAATCCATATTGTTCCAGACGCTTCGGAGATCGCCTTATCTAGCACGATCTCTGCATCAGCCACCCGACTACCTCGAATATCGAAGGTATTTTGAGAAGTCCTGATTGTGGGGGAGTCGGGTGAGTGGCTAGTGGCTGGTGGCTGGTGGCTAGAATGGCTTCCTTGTCCCCCTTGTCTTCCTTGTCCCCCTTGTTTCCTCTCTTGAAAATTGGCTTTTTTCCCATCCAGCGATTCAATGTCTTCTAACTTGACGGTCATTTTCATCAGTCCGAAGCGGACGATTAATTCGCCGTCATCGTTAGGTTCGTTCAAAACTTCTGCGGTTTGCCCTAAACGGGGAATGCGAATGCGATCGCCTGCTTGGGGACGAAATTCGGCTTTGGGCTTGGGTGTGGGAGGAGTATGTTGTTGGGCAAACCGATCGATCGCCACCGTCGCTTGCTGTGCGGCTTGAGCTGTAGGAGTTCCTTGCTGCAACTTGCGAATCACCTGAGCAATTTCCGCTTTAGCTTGGGCGATCGCCTGTTGAATTGCTTGTTCTTGAGAGGCACGTAATTCTCGTTCTCGCGCGTCTAGCTGAGCAGTCCGTTCCGAGAGTTGACGATACAATCGCTCTGTTTGTTGTAATAACTGTTGGGCTTGAGCGGCTTTCGTTTCTTGTTGTCGCCGTTGGGCTTCAAGTCCGGCAATGACCTGGTTCACATCTTCCGTTGCTTCTCCTACCTGATGTTTTGCTTGCTCGATCACCTCTAGTTTTAATCCCAAACGAGCAGCGATCGCTAAAGCATTAGAGCGACCTGGAATCCCCCACAACAAGCGATAAGTAGGCGATAAAGTTTCCTCATTAAATTCCACCGAGGCATTTTCAAACCGCTCGTCTTGATATTTCAACGCTTTCAATTCGCCAAAGTGAGTTGTCGCCATACTCAGCTCGGCATTATCGGCAAGGTGACGCAAAAGGGCGATCGCCAAAGCACTGCCCTCGACTGGATCGGTTCCCGCGCCGACTTCGTCGAGTAGAACAAGTGAGTAGCTAGTGGCTGGTGGCTGGTGACTAGTGGCTAGAATTTCTCCCTTGTCTCCCTTATCTTCCTTGTCTCCCTTGTCTCCCTTGTCTCCCTTGTCTCCCTTGTCTTCCTTGTCCCCTTCTCCCCTACTCCCTGCTCCCAGCTCGTCCCTGCTCCCTACTTCACCAATCGCCTCTAATATCCGGCTAATTCGCCGAATATGACCGGAAAAAGTAGACAAACTCTGCTGTAATGACTGTTCGTCGCCGATATCTGCCAACACCATGTCAAACCAAGGAATTTCTACAGGTTCTTTGGCAGGAATAAATAACCCGACTTTTGCCATCAAAGCTGCTAAACCAAGAGTTTTCAGCGTTACCGTTTTCCCTCCAGTGTTGGGTCCGGTGATCGTAATGACGCGAATGTGGGGCTGAACGATAATATCTACAGGAATGACTGGCTGCCCTTGTTCGTGCTGGTTTTGCCATACGAGCAGGGGATGGCGCAATTGACGTAATGTTGTATTTTCCCCTTGGGAGCGATCGCAAAAGCGGGGTGGATTGGCTTGCAACCAGTAGCTATAACGAGCGCGGGCGCTGGCAAGGTCTATTATCGTTACAACCGCTAGCAAATTTTCTAAATCTGGCTTGACGGCTGCGACTTGCTCAGTCAGCCGTCTGCGAATCGCCTCTTCTTCTGCTTGCTCTCTGGCAATGTATTGTCGCAGTTGATTGCCTAAAGCCACGATCGCGTTTGGCTCTACATACAAAGTTGCTCCGCTCATGGATGCATCGTGGACGATACCGGGAATTGCGTCTTTTTGCGGTGCTTTGACGGGAATAACGAAGCGATCGCCTCTTTGGGTGATAAGTTGTTCCTGTACGGCGTTGGCTTGGCGCTGCAAGATTCCTTGTAGGGTTTGGGTAATTCGTTGGCGCAATTGCCGCACGCGATCGCGAATCTCTGCTAATTTAGGGCTAGCGCGGTCTGCTACCTTACCCTGTTCGTCAATACAGTATAAAATATCCTGTTCTAATTCAGGATCGGTTTTGACAGTAGAGACTAATTCCTGTAAAACTGGCAAATCTTGCTGTTGGTCGATGCTGCGTCGTAACTGTCTCGTTCCGGTGAGAGTTGTGGCGATCGCGAGTAACTGCTCTGCGGTTAATATACCTTGTAATTCTGCTCGTTCTAAAGATTCGCCAATATCTTGAATTCCGGCAAACGACAACCCAGCACTCAGACGACTATCTAACTCGTAGACTTCTTTGGTTTGGTTCAACAATTCCTGACTTTTTGCCTGCGTGTCGGGAACGACCAAATTCCGAGCGGCGATCGCTCCTAGTTTAGTCGCCGTAAAAGTTGCCAAGTGCTGACACAAGCGCGACCATTCTAATAGTTCTAACGTTTCTGATTGAATCAAAGCTTGGTGTTTCAATTTTATTAAAAGGGAGCAGGGAGCAGGGATTAGAGGACAGAATTTATCTCAAGTAATTATTCTGTCTTTGATTTAAAACTTTTAGAGCGCAGAAATTAAAATAAAAGGCTTTTAGATATCAAATCTACGTTAAATTCAAGCAAAAGCTGAAAGCTATAGCTTTTTTGACCGGGTTCTGTGCGTGCGATCGCGAATTTTTTCGCTTTAGCTTAGTGTTGAATACATTTGAGCGAACAATACATTTTGACTTTAATTCCATTGTAGTACGCTCTCAGTCAGTCTCAATCGTACTAAAGCCTGAATTTCCCTACCTATTTGTAGTACTATCCCTCTTTTACTGAGCAGGGAGAGAGTACCTGGTTGCTGAGGGAGCATTCATCAAGTCGCAAGTCGCAATTACTAGCCACTGGTTCCACTATCCACTAGTCACTAGCCACGCACTCCTCACTAACAAAATTCCCCAACCTCTAACCAAACCCCTCGCGAATTTGGTACTCTAGCGAAATAGTTTGGGAACGGGTAAAGAAACGTGAATATTCAAATTGGACGTGGCAAAACCGCACGCCGCGCATACGGCATTGATGAAATTGCACTGGCTCCGGGGCAACGCACTATAGACCCCAGTTTAGCGGATACCAGCTGGCAGATTGGCGCGATCGAGCGAGAAATTCCCATTATTGCCAGTGCGATGGATGGAGTTGTCGATGTGCAGATGGCTGTACTGCTTTCCCAGTTAGGAGCTTTGGGCGTACTCAACTTAGAAGGTATTCAAACTCGCTACGCCGACCCAGAGCCAATTTTACAACGGATTGCCTCAGTAGGAACACATGAATTCGTGCCGCTGATGCAAGAATTGTATGCCGAACCAGTCAAACCAGAATTAATCGAGCAACGAATTAGGGAAATTAAACAGCAAGGTGGTATTGCTGCTGTTAGCGCGACTCCTGCTGGAGCGAGTAAATACGGTAGCGTTGTGGCAAAGGCTGGGGCAGATTTATTTTTTATTCAAGCTACTGTTGTTTCCACAGCTCACATAGCCCCATCTGAGTTTACCAACCTTGACTTGGCGAAATTTTGTCAAGAAATGCCCATGCCCGTCGTGTTGGGCAACTGCGTCACTTACGAAGTGACTTTAAGTTTAATGAAGGCAGGAGCAGCAGCAGTTTTAGTTGGGATTGGTCCTGGGGCGGCTTGTACTTCTCGCGGTGTTTTAGGTGTGGGTGTACCTCAAGCCACGGCGATCGCAGATTGTGCCGCAGCAAGAGAAGATTATTATCAGGAAACCGGAAATTACGTACCAGTAATTGCCGATGGTGGCTTGATTACAGGTGGAGATATCTGTAAGTGTATCGCCTGCGGTGCAGATGGCGTGATGATCGGTTCTCCCTTTGCTAGAGCCGCTGAAGCACCAGGTAAAGGCTTTCACTGGGGCATGGCAACCCCTAGCCCCGTGCTACCCCGTGGAACTCGAATTCGTGTCGGGACAACTGGCACTTGCGAACAAATTTTACGCGGACCCGCTCAACTCGATGACGGGACGCACAATTTCTTGGGCGCTTTAAAAACGAGCATGGGAACTTTGGGGGCAAAAGACATTCGCGAGATGCAACAAGTCGAAGTCGTAATAGCTCCTTCATTGCTCACAGAAGGCAAAGTCTATCAGAAGGCTCAGCAACTCGGTATGGGTAAGTAGGTGACAATCGTTTTGAGTATTGACTTGGAGACTTCTGACTTCACGCATAAGTAACTTTACTCAAACAAAAACAGTCGACTTAAAAATTTCCATAATCTTGCAAAGAGTACTGGAAAAAATAAAACAGTCGCCTACAATAGAGGAAGCGGAGACGCATGTTTCCGTTCACTCCTCACACCACACTCCGCCCGGACTACTGTTCGGGCGGTTCCTTATGTCTGGGAATTCTCGTAGAGTAATCCTTACTTTTCACATCAACTACAATCGCACAGCGATCGCCACAGAGGATCTATCTAATTACAGATACTCAGGAGGTAAAAATGCTTGGTTTTACTGTGATAAAATTTTCAGCAAAGTAAGCAACAATATAGCCAAGGATTTTCAGGCATGTCAGCAGCCGCGCAAGTTACAGATTCTTCTTTTAAGCAAGAAGTACTAGATAGTGAAATCCCAGTGTTAGTGGATTTTTGGGCTCCTTGGTGCGGTCCTTGCCGCATGGTCGCCCCTGTTGTCGATGAAATTGCACAGCAGTACGACGGGCAAGTCAAGGTAGTGAAGCTCAACACCGACGAAAACCCCAATATTGCCAGTCAGTACGGTATCCGCAGTATCCCCACTCTGATGATTTTCAAAGGGGGTCAAAAAGTTGACATGGTAGTAGGTGCAGTACCAAAAACAACACTGTCGAATACTTTAGAAAAGTATTTGTAGAGCTGGGTTAGCACGAAAAAGACTTGCAAGCGCCTGAGGTTTTGGCTATATGGCGCTTTTTGGTCTGTACATTCATCAGGGGAGCAATTCTGCTGATTGTAAGACGTGAAATTTTGCGTCTCTGTAATTTCCTCTCAACAGATGTCCCAAATCTCGCTAAAATAGAGTGCCGACCCGTGCAGCAGCACTCATGACTTCATCCCGTTCATTAGACACCATAGACACGCTTAAATCGGACTTAGCTACCCTGTTAGAGCATTTGCCAGATTTGCAACATCGGCAATTGATCCAGCAGGCGATCGCCACTATTATTCGGTTAGCACACAGCGAGATCGACCGTCTCGACTGGAAAATTTTAGCGGCTTCTCTGGCTGATATGGAGCGAGGGTTAGAATTATTTCATACCTATCGTCACGTTCGGAAGGTAACAATTTTTGGTTCGGCACGTACTCCAGTAGATAGTCCGGCGTATAAAATGGCAGTAGACTTCGCCCGTTGCGTCACTCAGTTAGGGTTTATGGTGATGACTGGTGGTGGTGGCGGAATCATGCAGGCGGGAAATGAGGGTGCGGGAAGGGAAAATTCTTTTGGGTTGAATATTCAACTACCATTCGAGCAAGAAGCAAATCCTTACATTGTTGGTGACGCGAAATTAATCCACTTCAAATATTTCTTTACCCGCAAGCTGTTTTTACTCAGGGAAAGCGATGCAGTGGCGCTATTTCCTGGCGGGTTTGGCACGCAGGACGAAGCATTTGAATGCATGACTTTGAGCCAAACTGGAAAGTTCGGTCCCGTGCCGATGGTACTCATCGACCACCCAGGGGGAGACTATTGGGAAGCTTGGAGCGAATATATTCAAGAGCATTTGATTCAAAAAGGTTTGGTTAGTCCTGAAGATCCCAGTCTTTATACGATTACAGATAACTTAGATGTTGCTTGTAACGCGATCACGCAATTTTATCGGGTTTATCACTCTAGCCGCTACGTGCGCGATTTATTGGTAATTCGCCTTGATGCAGAATTATCTGATGCTGAAGTTGAAGAGTTGAATGACAATTTCAGCGATATTTTGGTGAAAGGCAAGATTGAAAAAAGCGCGGCTTTACCTCAAGAAACTCAGGATGAAACTATAGATTTGCCCCGGATCGTACTTTATTTTAATCAAAGAGACTTGGGGCGTTTGTATCAGATGATTGCTAGGATCAATCAGATGGGACAACCTTCAGAAGAAACTGCTTCTCATCCAGAAAGGAAGTAAGGCAAGCAAGGCAACAATTCAGAAGTGCGATCGCCCCTTGCCCATTTTTGCCCCGATCGACATACACTGGTATACGAACTGTCGGCACGGCTGTTATGAGGCGATCGCGGCATGGTGTTGCAAAAAGAATTCCAGCAATCGGAACAAGAATTCTGGCGTGACGGTAGAAGGAGAAGCAATACTGATGCTCTTTGGTTCGGTATCGTTATCTCACTTCTCGTACACGTTATTTTTTTCCTCAGCTACGATTATTGGATTCGCATCCTACCAAAACCAAAACAGCAATCTCGCGCCGAACCAATTCCACTTGAGTTTGTTGAAGTTCCTCCCCAACCAAAAAAACCGCCCCCAGAAACCAAACGTCGGGCAGCAAACGATTCCGTTGCCGGTGGTAAAGCCAACCGCAAACGACCGCTAGCAACGCGACCGAATAACTCAACCGTGCCTAGAACCAGTTCCCGCGCTGCCCCGCCACCGGCTCAACCTCGTCGCCAGCAGCCACCTAGCAGCCGCAGGGAGGCTCCAGAGACACCAAAACCCCAAATCCAACCTCCTCAAGCCCAACCTCCGATTGCCACTGCTCCCAATCGCTCCAAACCAGTTCCGAAGACTCCTAACCCAGAGCAAAAACCAGCAAATCGTCCTAGTCCCGCAACCGAGCGATCGCCTGCTAGAACGACAGCCAGAACTCAGCCGCGATCTTCAGCAGCGAGCAAGTTAGGTGGTCCGCTGACGCTTTCCAGCCGCGACCTAGCCGCTAATCCCAACCGTTCTAATCGTGCTGCGCCAAGCATTGATGCTCGTCAGGATGTCGATATGGGTTCTTACTTGCAGCAACTTCAGCGACAAGTCAGGCAGCAGTGGATACCAGGGATGACGCAGAATTCTCGTTCAACTGTCGTGTTTTTCACAGTCACGCGATCGGGTCAAGTCACCAACCTACGGATCGTTCGACCTTCTGGCTCCAACACTACCGACACCGCCGCTCTGAGTGCCATTAGACGCGCCGCACCCTTCGCACCTTTACCTTCTGGATTTGCTTACAATTCCCTCAAAATTAGTTTTACATTTAATATCAACGTCTCTGGTGGTTTAGATCTATGGGTAAGATGACGTAAAAAGTTATCAGTTATTAGTGACTAGCGACTCGTGGCTGGTGAATAGAAAGGAGTCAAGCCACTAGCTGCCACCATGAATGACAAATGACGAATGACCAATGACCAATTCAGGAGGAGTGATGCTCGATTTAACAAAGCTAGCAGTTGGAGGAGTTTGCTTTGTCTTGGCATTTATCCTAGCGAGTCTAGTCGAATACTGGTTGCATCGTTTGATGCACGTTTCGCCTCGCATTGGTGAAAGACATCGCGATCACCACCGCCGGAATGAAGGACAAGGTGTAGTATGGGAATTTCGGGATTACGTTCAGGGTAGCTGCATTGCTATGTTTGCAATGTTCTTTGTCTCCCTCGAAGCTGGGATAGGTTGGTTTCTGGGCAGTTTAGCTTATGCTGCTTTTTCTGCTTATGCCCACCAGTTACAGCACGAAAATCCAACCAAGTGCTTTTGGATGAAAATGCCCGTGCATTACGTCCATCACAAATACGGGATGTGGCATCACAATTTTGGTTTAGCTGTAGATTGGTGGGATCGGGTGTTTGGCACTTACAAACCCGTAGAATGGCTCACGGAAGAAGAAACTAGTCAACCAGAACGCGGCTATTTACAACTACGCTGGTGGTGATATGACGATGTAAAACTTTATGCGCATAGTTAAGAGTGGCGCAGGTTGGCGGATTGGATTCGATCCAGAGGCAAAGGAATTTAAAGGTTTAGTAGGTGCTGAGGACTGGGCGATCGAACTGACGCAGGCAGAATTAGAAGATTTTTGCCGATTGTCTATGCAACTATCAAATACTATGAGCCAGATGGAGCGCGAATTGATGGATGAGGAAGCGATCGCCTGTGAAGCCGAAAGTAATTTTATCTGGATGGAAGTAGAAGGCTATCCCCACGCTTATAGCTTGCGACTGATTCTAAATACAGGTAGGCGAGTTGAGGTGAGTTGGGCGGCGGATGCAGTTCCCGATCTCATCCGAGCGGCTCAAATGCTGTTTGTTTTCTAAATAGCGCGATCGCAATTTCTTATGCTATGATATCTAAGCTGTGAAACGGGGCGTAGCGCAGCTTGGTAGCGCGCCACTTTGGGGTAGTGGAGGTCGTGGGTTCGAATCCCGCCGCTCCGATTTAATCAAATCCTTTATACAGAAAGAGTTCTGGCGTTTTAAAAGCTGGAACTCTTTCTCTATCTATTCTCAATAAAGGGTGCAGTTTGGGTATGTTTGGGGCAGTTTTCACCAAAAATTGAGATAGGTTTGAGATATGGTTTTTCAACATAAGTCGCTTATGGCAAGCAATAGAGTCGCTACAGCTCAAGTGAATGAGCTTAACCGATCGTCTCAATCTATATCTCAATCTCGAAAAAAAGCTCTTAAAGGGACAGTTGTAGTCCAAGTGTTTAAGGACAGACTGCGGTTGTGTTGGAGTTATGGGAGTAAGCGATACTTTCTCTACATTGGGTTGCCCGATAGCAAAGTTAACAGAGGGGTTGCTGAACGAAAAGCCAGGCAAATCGAGGGTGACATAGCCACGGAAAACTTTGACTCCACGCTAAAAAAGTACAAATTTGACAGTCAGCTAGAGCGCGAGCGTAAATCTGTAGTATGTATATTCCAACAATTTACACAGGAGAGAGCCAAAGGCTTGTACGCTAGAAGCTTGGAAAAGTATGAAACTACACTAAATTACCTAACTCAATATTTTAAGGACAAACTAGCAGATACTATTAGTGCAAGCTGTGCCGAGCAGTTTGCGAAATAGTTAAGTACAAAAACATCTAAGTGATAATTGCGCTACAGTCTGGATTGGCGAAACTCTATCGCGTGGTGTGAGAAAATCAACTAAAACCAACCGCGCCAGAAGTCTTTCGCTCACAGCGAGGTTGCAAGCAATGTTATTGGCTAGACGACCTCAGAACCCAAACCCTGACGAGTTAGTGTTTCCATCTCCCAAGGGAGAAGCAATGGTTGACAATATTCGGTACAAGCTGAATAGAATTTTCCCTGAATTGTAATTCCATTTTAGGAGCTGAATAACGATGGCAGAAGACAGAATTAAGGTGATACGAGGATTTTCAGTCCGATAAGCAAAATTCGGTAATTCCTTTAAGGCAAAGATTTTGCAATCAAGTGGTTTTATCGACACCGAAATTCACACCGAATCGATCGGGTTATTATGAGGATAAAAGCAGCGCACAGCAATAACCGTAGGTAACGAGCAACGAGCGCGATCGCACTCTAGAATTAGATCTAGAAATAGACAAATTACCTCTATTGCTCTAACGGTTGACGATCTATCCTGAAAGCAGAATGAGCAGAAGCCACAGATGAGTCACTTTGTAGATTCAATTGGAATAGAAATCTCTCCAGATACACGAATAGCAAGGCGAATGCCATAGAACGGCGTTTCTAGGTACTGTTGGTCAATCAATCGCAGTAAGTTAACTCCTGCTCTGACGGTGTCTGCGGCTGATAGTAGAAGCTCGAACGTGCAATTCCTAGTAATTGATATTGTCTTACGATGCTCAATTGAGGATGGTCAGTCACTACCAGGGTTTTTCGCTCTTCAATCCTAACTGTGCTGAAGAGTTGGCTAAAAAATCCCTCTCCACCTTCAACTGTCCAATCTGACGATACAACTCATCGATCTGGGCTTGTTGGCTCTCGTTGGCTTTACTCGTCTCACTCCCCTTTTCAAAAAGGCTACTGGCTTCATCCAACAACTGCCGTTTCCAGTTGTTAATCATAGTGGGATGCACTTCGTACTGGCTTGCTAATTCCGAGACAGTCTTCTCGCCTCGAACGGCATAAGAGCGCGGCTTTTGCTTTGAATTGCGGACTATACTGAAGAGCGTTTATTACTCATGAACTACTCCTAGCATGTTTTGAGTGGTTCAGAGCTTAACCCCCTGTCCAGTTTTTCGGTTCCACTTCAAGCTCAAGATGCACGGATTTTGCTGCTAGACGAACCGACAACCTATCTAGATATCCGCTATCAACTGGAGTTACTCGAACTACTCAAGCAGTTGAACTAGCAGCACGGATTAACTCTCATCGTCGTTTTGCACGATATCAACTTAGCCGCTCGTTACAGCTCGCGCATTGCTTTACTCAAACAAGGCAAGCTTCAGTCCATTGGTACTCCCACTCAAGTGTTAACTCCGGCACATCTTGAGGAAGTTTTTGGAGTACACGTAGCAATTATTGAAACTCCTGTCGGTCTGCAAATCTGCCCGCTAGCCCCGAATGTATAATTTCAGCTAGTTGATATTGATTAGCAATTACTGTATTGTTCTTAATGACACAGCAAAATGCCCAAAGATAAGGACACCAAAGCAGCGTGTCACCTTTGTCTGCAAGGCTTTTTCCTTCTGCCTTCTGCCATAGATCGAAAATTCTATGACCATGACTCTCAGCCAAGCGGATATCTGGGAACTGTACGAAACCACTGATTTTGTTGAGACAGAACTTGCTGCCGATTTTTACGAAGTGAAGGGCAAAGCTCCCCAATTGTTGGGCGACGGACACTTCTGGGAGATCGATTTGTGTGAGGGGATCTGGCTGGGAATCAGTACTTGGACAAACCCCAACGTCTGTACTATTGCCTGTGAAGAACGGCAGCATGAAGTAGAAATTACTCTGTGGATTCCCACCCGTCGTCAGAATAGCCATTACACCTTCTTCGGCAGTGGCATTGCACCCAAGGAAGTCTGGAAATCTCCTGCCGATCGGGAAGGAATATTTCTCTCTATTGGCTTTGAGCCAGATTTGCTCAAGCGAATGTACAGCAATAGTTCCGGCGAGCTACCACCAGAACTACAAATGCTAATAACATCGAACGATTGGCAACAGTGTTGGCGCGATCGCCCGCTCGCTCCTGTCATGCACGCCATTGTGCGGCAGATCCAAGCTTGCCCTTATCAAGGACTGACAAAGCAGATATATCTGCAAGGGAAAGTGCTGGAGCTATTGGCACTTGGGATCGAACCGCTACGACTCGAACGAGCAGTAGTTCGAGATCGTCCGCTCAACCGCAACACTGTAGAGCGAGTTTATCAAGCTAGAGATATCTTACAGCAAAACTGTGCTAACCCTCCATCTGTAGTAGATTTAGCCCAGCAGGTGGGACTAGAGCATATGAAGTTGAAGCGAGGTTTTCGCGCCTGTTTCGGCACAACTCCCTTTGCTTACTTGCGTATGTATCGCTTAGAACAAGCACGATTGTTGTTGCAAGAAGGCAAATTAAGCATAGCAGCGATCGCCAACGAAGTCGGTTACTCTCATCTGGGGCATTTTGCCAGAGCCTTTCAAGACAAGTTTGGGATTACGCCTACAGAGTGCCGTCTGGGAAAGCAGATTATTTTGTAGCGATCGCCTAAGGAGTGCAAAACTCCTCCTGTAGGGATCGAAATTGCTCCTCTATGGATAGACTAACCCTCGAAATTCACGTAGACTATCTCCACTTGAAATAATTGCCAAGATTTCTCTATAAGCCCTGGTTGGAGTGTGTCAATGAGGAGTGTGAAGGTGGGATGGAAAGCGATCGCTTTTTGGGTTGGTTTAGCTGCTGTGATGCCGTTATGGATAGAACCTGTTTTTGCTCAAGTAAAAACGATTGAAGAATTACCACCTGTTTCTTTCAGTGCCAAGGAACTTTTGGCTCAAGAGCAAGAAAATAGTACGATAACTCAAGTTACAGGAGTGAAACTCAATCCCACTACACAAGGGTTACAAGTTATTCTCGTCACCCCTTCAGGGCAAAAATTGCAACCATTAATTTCGCAATCTGAAAATAATTTAGCGCTTGACATACCAAATGCAGTCTTGGCTCTACCAGATCGACAAGAATTCACCGCAACTAATCCCACCGCAGAGATTGCACAAGTAACAGTCAAACCTTTGAATGCTAGTAGCATTCGAGTAACCATCACAGGAAGCAAACAAGCACCAAATGCCGAGGTAGTCCCTAGTCAGCAAGATTTGGTGTTGAGCGTTACTCCACAAGCAACTGCTCAAACCGAAGAATCAGAAATGGAAGTTGTCGTTACTGCTACTCGCACGGAAGAACGAGTTGAAGATTTACCGCGTACAGTAACAGTAATTAACCGAGAAGAGATTGAAGCACAAGCTACAGGAAATAACAGTTTACAGGACATCCTCAACTATACCGTTCCAGGGTACGGCGCACCTGATTATACAGATCGATTTAATGCTAATTTAAGAGGTCGAACTCCGCAGATTTTAGTGGATGGAGTGCCTCTAGGTTCTAATGTTTCTAACATCACAGGATTGACCAGCATCGATCCTAACACTGTCGAACGAATTGAAGTGGTCAATGGTGCGACGGGAATTTATGGTGCTGGTGGTAGTGGCGGTGTCGTGAATATTATTACTCGCCAACCAATCGAAGGATTTAAATCGACAGCTAGATTAGGTGTTTCTGCTGCTTTAGGAAATTTAGAAGGAGATAGCTTTGCTTACGAGTTGGGTTATGGCATTGCTGGCACAGAAGGTATTTTTGACTACAACTTGAATTTGGCAACCCAATTTAACAATCAATTTTACGACCCACAAGGCGATATTATTCGCCAAGAAAATTCTACTTTTGCAGGTTCAGAACGTCTGAATCTTTTAGGTAAGTTGGGGATCGCTTTAGGAGAAGAACAACGTTTACAGTTCTCTGTTAATCATGCCAGCGATCGCCGAGAAATTAATTACATTACCGATCCGACTACTAGAGAGATTCCAGGTAGACAAAAAATTCAGGCATTGAGAGTCAATCAAGATTACGTTGACTCTAGAGATCCTGGCAATCAAAATACTATTGCTAGCGTAGCTTACGACAATAGAGCTTTTTTAGGAAACAACAGGTTACAAGCTCAGTTTTCTTATCTAAAAATTAGAGAAAATACGCTTGCGTTTGACGATCGAGGAGCTGAAGATGCTTTCTTTGAAAGAGTAGCTAGATTTATGACTGAAGGAGAAGTATTCAACAGTAATTTACAACTAGAAACATCCTTGTTTCAAAGCGCAAAGTTGCTGGTAGGGGCAGATTATAAGCATGAAGATAATCGTTCTTCATACTTATTTTTTAATTCTGAAGTATATGACGCAAGTGGCGGAAATATTCTCCAAGTTAGCGATGAATTTGCCGAACCTTCTTTTGACCTCAGCCAGCTTGGTTTGTTTGCTCAAATCAAGTGGGATGTGACAGATAATTTTTCGGTTCTGGGCGGTATTCGTCAAGAATTTGCTCAATTAAACGTTGGTGATTACACAACCTTTGAAGGTAATAATATCCAAGGTGGTAATCCGAGTTTTGATGCGACTGTTTTTAACATTGGTGCAAATTTCAAAGCGACTGATAATATTAGTCTGTTTGCCAACTTTTCCCAAGGTTTTTCTATTCCTGGATTTTTTGTGCTGAATAATTTACCTGATGGTAGCTCGGTCGATCGTTCGCTTGAAGACATTCAACCTCAAATTGTTGATAGCTACGAAATTGGCGTACGCGGACAATGGCAAAATTTACAAGCTTATTTAGCAGCTTTTTATTCTTCTTCCGAGTTAGGTTCGTTTTTTCAAGAAGTTGCTGAAGATGTATTTGAAACGATCCGCGCTCCAGAACGCCGCTACGGTATAGAAGCAGCAGTAGATTGGCAAGTAGCAGAGACATGGAAACTTGGTGTTGGTGGAAATTGGACTGAGGGAGAATTTGAAGATGAAAATGGCGAATTTATTGCTGCTGATTCGATTAGTGTAAATCCTTGGAAGCTAACTGCATACGTGGAACATCAGACAACACCAAACTGGCGCAATCGGTTACAAATTCTCTATTCTGGCGATCGCGATCGCGGTTTTGAATCGGGGTTAGACCAAGGCTCTGTAGATGATTATGCGACTCTCGATTTGATTAGCACTTTAAGTTTAGGTGAGGGAACGTTGTCTTTAAGTGTGGAGAATTTATTAAATGAAGAGTATTCTGCGTTCCCAACTCAATCTCTGACAGCTCCTGATGAAGATATAGCCTTAGAAAGGGGTAGGCGAGTTAGTTTGACTTACTCAATTAGTTGGTAAGTGGAGCATGAATCAGTAAGGCATTTAACCGAAATAGGTGAGCTTGTTTAGCTTGAAGGCGGAGAATTTGGGAATGAAAACAAAACGAATTCGAGATGTTGTATTTACCGCCCACCGTTACATTGGGTTAGCAATCGGTATTCTAGCAGCGGCGATCGGCATGACTGGTAGTTTGTTGATTTTGGATGAGTGGCAAACTTCTCTGCTTGCAGGACAAGTAGCGATCGCCCCAGATCAAGAACGTCTGGCGATCGCCACCCTCGTGACTAAAGCGCAAGCTATGTTTCCCCAACTGACTCTCGAAAGCCTGACAATACCCAAAGAACTCACTCAACCCGTCACGGCATGGTGGTGGGCAGCAGGAGATAAATGGACGACTGCCCGCATTCATCCCTATACCGGAGCAATTATCGGCAGTCCGCAGGACAATGATTATAACGATTTCTTGTACAGTATCCACATCAACCTGCTAGGTGGTGAGTGGGGTGCTTATGTGGCTGGCATTGTTGGGTTACTGGCGACAATTCTTTGCGTGACAGGGATTGTGCTTTGGTCTGGTTGGCGCAAATTGGCAACTGGATTCAAAATTAAGTGGAATGCCACCACCAAAAGGCTAAATTACGATTTACACAAAGTTGTTGGCATTATTGCAGCTATCTTTCTGGCAATGGCAATGTTGACAGGGTTTATCTGGAACTTTGCTACATGGATGAATCCAGTCATTTATGCACTCACCTTCAGTCCACAGCCACCCAAAGAAGTAGAACTCGTCTCTAAAGCCGCAGGTAAAGCCCCCATACAGCTTACAGAAGCACTACTACAAAAAGCTAGTGCCGCGCTGCCCCCTGGTGAAATTAGCTCAATTTATTTTCCCACCAAACCTGAAGGCGTAATTCGCATAGCAAAAGAGTTACCAAACCAGGTTGTGATGTCTGCTTCTATAGATCGCTTTAGTGGTGAGATCGTGAAGGTAGACGTACCAACGGAAAAATCTTTGGCAGATCGAATATTTGACTCATTCGTACCCATACACTTTGGCACTTTTGCCGGTTTACCCTCTCGTATTCTCTATCTGTTCGTTGGTTTATCTCCTACCATCCTATTAGTTACGGGTTTTCTCATGTGGCGCTTGCGAAAACGCGACAAGTCAAAGCGAACTATTGTGCCAGCCGAACGTGCGCTCGATAATTCACCCCCATAGCTTATATTCGCTAAAACCGTGCCAAAAGAACAAAATCGCTATCAAAAAGCAATTCCTTGGCTGGCTGGGTCTGGGTTATTAGGAATGACTATCTTTGGCAGTTGGCTAGGTTATGAAAATTTCCATGCTTTAGGAGAACGTCAACACACCACCTATATGGCTGCCGCACCGGAACATGGGCGAGAGACATTTTTTTTACGGATGCAACGAGAAGTCGAACAGGTAAAGCGATTATATCTCCATGCTCATTATCAAGGGTTAGCCGATGGCGCACCAGAGAATTGGACGTGTCTTGTGCCACTCACCCACAGCCAGGTATTAGATTTTTACCACGCGACGCAGTATCTAAGTAAAGTTGCATTAGCCGTGCATCCTCGCAGTGTTGAATATCAACAAGCGAGTATGGATACTCACTGTCATCTTCTCAAACACTCTGTCGGTGCTGCCACTCGTTTGTTAGCCGAAATGGAAGCAATCGAGCCGCAACGGTTGTCTATAGCAGGTTCCTCAGAATTGAGCCTTAGCACCGTCTCAGCCAAGTCCAGTTCGCCACCGTCGTACACCCAGAGGTATGTCATCATCGACCCGATCCACGTCCTCACGTACCGCTGCTTCTGCGGGTCGTAGCCGAGCGTCATCAGAGTGGTAGTGCGACCGCAGCCAGGCATCTCGCCCTCTCCTTCAGCCAAAACCTAGAGTCTGCGAGCGCGATCGCACGCTTTCAGTTCCCGTCGATCTTTCGACAGGTCGATCCGCTCCCATCTTGACCTCAACCTCATACGTCCACTCACCGACGAGTTTTTAATGAAAGAAATCTCTCGCGCTGTTCGGCAAGTCTACCATCCCAAGTCACGAGGAGAGGAAATTCGAGATTCACTGCTACCTGACGTATATTTAGATGAATCTAAGCTAGAGTTGTTTGCCCAGCACATTACAGCACTTGAAGGTATTGGAGTCAACTTACAAGACAAAAGCCTGCGGGATACCATCAATGCTTATCCGTGACTCTAAATAGATTTTGCACTCACTACCATACTTACCCCACCTTGAGGAGCAAGCGTAAACCCACGACGTTGTATTTGCACGGGTTTATCTTCTACTAAGGCAAGTTGATACTTGGATAAAATCGTCGCCAAGACCAATTTCATTTCTAACCCAGCTAAAGCGTATCCCAAACATCGCCGACTGCCACCACCAAAAGGAAGATATTCCGAAGGAGAATACTGGCGCTCTAGAAACCGCTCTGGCTGAAATTGTTTAGCGTTGGGATACAAGTCTTCCCGATAATGCACTAAATAAATACTTGGCATTAAGGCTGTTTGGGCTTCAAATAAATATCCGGCAATTTTCGTTGGCGATTTAGTAATGCGGGGAAAAATGACGGGAATCACCGGATACATCCGCAGTGTTTCTTGACAAACTGCACTTAGGTAAGGCAGTTGAGCAATTTTCATTGGGGCAAATTCCCCTAAACTATCTAGTTCGTGCAGCAACCGATCGCGGACATCTGGGTGTTGATGAATTTGATATAAAGCCCAAGCCAGCGTTGTTGCTGTGGTTTCATGCCCAGCAAATAAAATCGTCAGTAGTTCGTCTTTTAATTCCTCATCGGTCATTGCTTGTCCGTTTTCATCTCGTGCTGCCATCATCAGACTGAGGACATCACGCCCTTTGATATCTTTGGCTCTTCTCTCCTCAATTTCTGCTTGCAGCAAAGCGCGAACGTGATGTTGTCGCTGTTTCATCTGCCCCCAAGGACTCCATGCACCCCAATCTTTTTGTAAAAACTGTAAAAATAACATGCTGGATTTGAGGGGAGAATCAGTCATGTCCAGCCATTCTGTGAGTAGGGGCTTTAGTTGTTGATAGCGTTCTCCTTCACTCAAGCCAAAAACGACTTGTAGAATTACCTCTAGGCTGATCTTTTGCATGGTAGTCCGAGCTACAAAAGATTGACCGACTTGCCAGGAGCTAGCAATCTGTTCGGTAATCAGACAGATTTGTTTGGCGTAAGTTTGTAGTCTTTCGCCATGAAAAGGAGGCATTAACAATTTTCGTTCTCGTCGATGACGATCGCCATCGACTAACATGAGTGAATTGCGCCCGACTAAAGGTTCTGCAATTGCATTGCCACGACCGACATCAAATTTGGCATCTTGGTTGAAGATTTCCCCAATTGCTTGCGGATTACCAATGACTACATAAGAGCCGATGCCGCTCAGATGCATGGTAAATATGTCTCCATATTTTTGACTGCATTTGTCCTGAAACCCAATTGGGTCGGCAATCCAATTCATCAGTTGCCACCAAGCAGGACTAGTAATGGGATTCGGTAATTGAGCCAACACGATCGTTCTCCATCTGATAAATCTTTCACTCACGATCGCGCGATCGCCTACCATGTGATGTGTGCAATGCGATCGCCACCTGATATGTCCGACACATCTAACCTACCAGTAAATCATCAATCCAGTCAGACCGAGCATACACTATCGCTGCCATCGCAACAGATAAGCTACACAGCTTTGGCTCAGTGGCAAACGTTATTCGAGCGAGAAAAACCGATCGCCCAAATGTTTCATGTGGCGTATCTCGTGAAGACTGATGCCGCCTCGCCACGACCGCTAACTTTTGTTTTCAACGGTGGACCTGGAGCTGCTTCTGCTTATTTGCACATGGGGGCGCTAGGTCCCAAACGCCTCTCTTTTAGCGATCGCGGTAGTTTGCCAAAGCCACCCGTGCGAGTGGTAGAAAATACTGAAAGTTGGTTGAGCTTTACGGATTTAGTCTTTATCGATCCGATCGGTACGGGCTTCAGCCGCGTTTTGCCACCAGAGAAAGAAACTCCAGAGCAGAAGAATGAGAAATCTAACTCTAACGAGCCAGACTCATCCCAGGAAACTCAATTTTGGGGAGTCGAGCGAGACTTGAAAGCGATCGGCGAGTTTATCGTGCGGTTTCTGTCGCGCCACCACCGCTGGCTGTCTCCTATCTTCATTGCAGGCGAGAGTTATGGCGGTTTTCGCGTGGCTAAGTTAGCTCGTCAGCTGCAACAAGAATTTGGCGTTGGTCTTTCTGGTGCGATTTTGATCTCGCCAGCTTTAGAATTTAGCTTGCTAGAAGCAAACGATTACAACCTGACGACTTGGGCAACAGTATTACCCTCGCTAGCAGCCGCCGCAGCGCATCACGATCGCGCGCAATGGGCTGGGCAAAGAGGAGATTTGCCAGCTCATATGGCTGCTGCCGAACAATTTGCCCGTCAAAGTCTAATCCCAATGCTAGCAATGGGAGAGGCGTTTCCTGAAGATGAGCGTCAGGCGATTTATCAGCAGTTGGCTGGATTAACTGGAATACCACTGTCGGTTGTCGAACGGCTGGGTGGACGAATTAGAATCGAAGTCTTTGCGAGGGAACTGTTGCGCGATCGCCAGAGAATCGTCGGGTTGTACGATGCTTCAATTACGGCGATCGATCCGTTTCCCGATCGCATGACCTACGAAGGCACTGACCCAACGCTAGATGGCTTAGATCGACTGTTTACAGGAGCAATTAACAGTCATTTGCGGCAGACTTTAGGTGTGGAAACTGATTTAACCTACCGTCTGCTGAATTTAGAAACGCTCAAAGCTTGGCAATTTGATTTCAAAGGTGATTGGAAACAAGGATTTCAAGGATCGGTGGACGACCTGCGGGTGGGAATGACGCTCAATCCATATATGCAGGTGTCGATCTCGCATGGAATATTTGACTTGGTTACGCCTTATTTTGCCTCCAACCATTTAGTCAGTCAGATGAAACTCAATTCTGAAATTCGTAGCAATCTGACGTTGAAACATTATCCAGGGGGACATATGTTTTATACCTGGGCTGAATCACGCCAGCAATGGTTTGCTCAGATGCGGGAGTTCTATCAAAATGCCATAGCATGAATAATTGCTAACCAAAAGTAGAATCAGCTAAAGCGATCGCCTCAGTTAATAGATTTTGCCCGATCTTCTGGGAAAACACTCCCTTTCGTACCATCCTCTCCACCCGCTTACCCAACTCGTGACAAGTCTCTTCCTAAGCCATCTGTGCCATGTATAGTTCTACCTCTGGATGAATGATTAAATCTCGTCCCCGCTTGCGGATCGGCTCGGCTACCAGAATATTCGCATCAACAACTAAGCGCATACTACTCGGACACAGAAAAATCTAAAGCCTGAGCGAGTTTTTCTTCATCCCGATCGCTTTGAATCAAAGCAGATTCCACTGTTCGGGAAAGTCGCATCAATGCTGCTTGAACTTCTGCGTCATCTGATTCCCTGACTGGAAGATAAAATCCGACGATCTTGCCGTGACGTTTCACCGCGTTTGCGAAGCGTGCGCTCTGTGCATTCGCTTCATCACTTGCTAAATAGCTAAGAAGCTTTGTCCCTAAATTCGCGTATACCTACGCTTTTCATTTTGACTCCCAAAAAGCGATCGCTATGTGGTCAGATTTTAGCAAGATATCGGGAGCGATCGCGCCAGTTGACGATCTTGTCTTCACCAAGTTTGTTAATGAAGAATACGATCGCTGGCTAATTTTGCATCGTATACTTCTGGATGAATTACTGTTTTTTAGAGCGAAAAAGTGAATGAAAAGGCTTTAGTCAAAACTGTTAGTCAAGGTGATAGACCGATGTTGCAATCTATCAGCCATTGTTCGGGAGCGATCGCCGGAGCAATAATTATATTTCTTGGCATTGCCAGTTTAGTACCCGCGATCGCCACTGCACCTACCCCGCCGCAACTCGTTCCAGCCAAGTTAAAAGGTCAAGCCGTTTATGTTTTGTACTTGACTCGTAGTAGCGATAAAGTTTTAGTCCGATGCTACCCAGGACAGCAACCCAAGGTGGAGGTACAAGCGAAAGCCGACGGCACTAAAGAAGGGATTTTGACCTGTGGAAATTAAATAAATTTAGCTTTCTAGAAATTTATGCGTTGCCAGAAATTTGTTGTCTTGGCGATTTCCCTAGTCATAGCTTTTAACTTACCTGGTTTGGCACAAGTAGCAGAACAACCAGTGGCGATTTTTCATGCTTTTAATCAAAACTATAATGATGTCAGAAAATTTGTCTGTCAACTTGCCGATCGAGGATACTCTCACATCCAAATTCCTCCAGCCCAAAAATCTAATTCGAGTCAAGAATGGTGGGCGCGATATCAACCCGTAGATTATGACGTTATTGAAGGAAAAGGTTCTCAAGCAGATTTACAACAGTTAATCGCTCAAGCTCATAAATGTCAAATTAAAGTCATTGCTGATGTTGTTTTCAACCATACAGCTAACTTAGGTGGTGGCGATAATTTTGAAGATTTAACTAAATTTCCAGGTCTGACTCAAAATGATTTTCATTCTGCTCCAGGCAATCCTGGCAAGAAACCCTGTGATATCAATTATAGCGATGGAAACAGAAACTCGGAGCTGAATTGTTGGTTGGGGGACTTCCCGATCTAAAATATACTGCCAATGTGAAAAAAATTCAAAAGGCTCATTTAAAGAAACTGCTTGACCTGGGAATTGATGGATTTCGATTTGACGCTGCCAAGCACATGCCAGCAAATGTTGTTAAAGAGTACGTCGATTATATTAATCGCGAAAGTCAAGGCAAGACCTGGAATTATCTGGAGGTAATTACAGATAGCGACACCCGTGCGGACGATTACAAATGGATTGCTGCTGTGACAGACTTTATCCTTTACAACTCGATGAAAGCAGCATTTACTAGCAGTGGAGATTTGCGATCGCTGCGAGTGCCAACAGCCATAGATGACTCGCGCAGCATCACCTTTGGCAGAAACCACGATACGATTCGGGAGATTAATGCTGATGCAATTAACCCCTACGACGATGCTTCTGACTCTTACCTGGCAACAGCTTACGTACTAGCTAGAGAAAGTGGCACTCCCTTAATACTCAACTGGGATAATGCTGATGCGCCATACATCAAAACTGGTGTGAAGTTTCGTCAAATTATGCGCCAACGGGGTAAAGCAGGTGGCAACGTCAAAGAAAATGTTTTAGCTGCCGTCAATAGTTCAACTGTCTTGTTGATGGAACGAGGCAATGAAGGATTTTTTGTGGTGAATAAAGCGGTAGGTAAATTCGATATTCCGATGCTGGATTTAACTCTGACGAATATAGAAGGATGTTATCGAGAATTACGAAATAACTTTACAGTTGCTGTCGAACGTCGTCAAAATGGCAAGAAATTTGTCACTCGCTGGGGAACGCAGAATCGAGGTGGTATGGAAGTCCAAGGACGCGATGCCCTTTACTTCATTCGCGAACCTTGGCAACAGTGTCAGACAGGCAGATAGTTTGTCATTCTTGGCGCGATCGAGGCAACCGCTGAACCGAGCGCCTCCCGAGCGGTTTCTAATGTTTAACTATTAAGCTGAATAAATAATTCTCTAAACAGTCATTTGCTTGCTTCCAACTCCAATTTTCTAGTACGTATTTTCTAGCTCGTTCGCCCATTTTTTCTACTATATCAGGATTATCTAAAAGAGATGAGATAGCTTTACCAATCAAAATTGGATCGTCACCATTAATTAAAAAACCATTAATTCCATCTTTGATACTTTCTCTAACTCCTCCTTCAGCGATCGCCACAACCGGAGTTTCACAAGCATTTGCTTCAAGAGGCGCAAAACCAAATGGCTCTAAAACAGGAGTATAAATCATAACTGAAGCTTGGCTCAAAAGTTTGACGATCTCAGCATCAGCGATCCGCACCTTGGGTATGAAGTTAACTTCTAAAGATCTAGCAAGCTGCGCAACTTTCTGCTGATAATTATTGACAGAAAAATTTCCGATCCATATTAAATCTGGTCTTTTTTCTTTCTGTATTGTGCTGATAGCGCGAACTGCACGCTCAAGTCCTTTGCCAGAATAAATACTTCCAAGACCAACGACAATTTTCTTGCGAGGAACTTGTGATGGCTTAAAGAGTTCGGTATCAATTCCTAGATAACAAACTTTAGCATCTAATCCATAAGCTCTTAAAACACTTTCTCGACTAAAAAGGGAATTAACTAAAACTACATCGAACGCTCGCGCATTCTGTAATTCTTCTCGAACTTGAAGCCTATACCCTTGTACCTGAATCAGATTTTTGAGAAATGCTGAGACATAACTATTCGACCACCAAGCCTTTGCCGGAGGTGGTATAGCTGCCCAAGGCAAGCTTGGTATCGCTTCGTATAGCTCCCGATTAGGTTCTTGAAGATAAATAGCTGTTGGTACTTTGACATATCGACCAATTGCAGTCGTGCGAAAAAAAGTACAGGCATTGGCGAAAAGTACATCGAAGCCACCACAGTTAATTTCAGCAGCACATTGTTGACAATGTGTATCCATCGCTTGGATGCTATTCAACGCATGAAAATAAGGTGAAAATGGCTGTTTTATAAACTTACTCCTTCTTTTCATAGGTGACTGAGCAAGTGGTACTATATTTTCTTTGATTAATTCATTTAAAGGAAGATAAGATTGGTCTGCCGTTGGAGGACACCAAGATTCTAAAGTATGACCGCGCTCCAATAAGCCTTTTACGTGATGATATAAGGCTCTCTTTCCACCACCACTTGGTAAGTTATGCCAGATAGCAATTTTCATATACAATTACGCTTTTTCAACATATTCCTTCAATAGTCAAATTTTGTCATTCTAGAAAAGTTCAGTAATATTGTCTGACTAGAGCTATTGTAGATACCAAGATATCAGGACGCTGTAGCGTTTAGCACGACTATGAAATCTCATGTTTAAAAGTTATAGAAAAGTTAATGCGATCGCCAGTTATATAACTATTCTCAAATTGCATCAAAAAACGTATCTTTTTGCTTTTTCTATTCCGATTGTCTTGGTTCGATTTATTTAGCTATGAAATACCTGAACTTATCCGTATTGATTAAGGCAAATTTATAGAGGAATATGTTAGAGACTTTTAAAGCTGATAGCAATCAATTAAAATGTAAAAACTTGTACAAAACGACCTTAGAAAACAGGTTTTTATAAATCTTTGGACGTTAAGGCATAAAAATTTGCGATCGCTGTTAATTGTTTAATTCTTGCGACTACTCATAATTTTTTTTGAAATATAGTTTGCGATTGAGTTTTCCAGGGGAAAATAGTGAATTTTCTTATGAAAAAAGCATTAATTTTTGGAGTATCAGGTCAAGATGGGGCGTATCTAGCTCAGTTGTTAATCGATAAGGGTTATGCTGTTTGTGGAACATCACGAGACGCACAAGTTTCTTCTTTCCAAAATTTAATACGCCTGGGAATCCGCGAACAATTGAAATTAGAGTCCGTTGCCCTAAATGACTTTCGTAGTGTTTTACAAATTTTGAATAAATTTCAGCCAGATGAAGTATACAATTTATCAGGACAAAGTTCAGTCAGCCTCTCTTTCGATCAACCAGTTGAAACCTTTGAAAGTATCTCACTTGGTACTTTAAATGTATTAGAAGCCCTACGCTTTATCGATCGCCCCATTAAGTTTTATAATGCTGCGTCGAGTGAGTGTTTTGGAGATACTGAAGGCAAAGCAGCAGATGAAACTACGCCATTCCGTCCTAAAAGCCCTTATGCCGTAGCTAAGGCATCCGCTTTTTGGCAAGTTGCTAACTACCGCAAAGCCTACGATTTGTTTGCTTGTTCTGGTATTCTATTCAACCACGAATCTCCTTTGCGACCGGAGAGATTCGTCACTCAAAAGATTGTATCCGCAGCTAACCGAATTGCTAAAGGTAGTAAGGAAAAGCTTTATTTAGGTGATATTTCTATTCAGCGTGACTGGGGATGGGCTCCAGAGTACGTTAAAGCAATGTGGTTAATGCTACAACAAGGGCAGCCAGATGATTACGTCATTGCAACCGGAGAAAGTTGCAAATTAGAAGATTTTGTAGCAGCAGCCTTTGCCTGTGTAGGCTTAGACTGGCGCGATCGTGTTGTAATAGATACAAGTTTATTCAGACCAACAGAAATTGCTGTTAGCAAAGGTAATCCCGCTAAAGCCAGAAAAAAGCTGGGATGGCAAGCGCATTATAAACTCAACGATAATGCTGTTGTACAAATGATGCTTCAAGCACAAGCTGAGCTTGTGAATGGTAGGAAGACAGCAGCCTACAATAAGGAAAGAGATAAATATTTAGGTCTAGCTACAGCTTTTTAGAATGACTTTCAGCATTACTAGCTGGAAAGCCCAGCGAAATTACGAAATAATTCCGAACATTGCGATCGCGGTTTTCAATAAAGCTTAACTAAAACCGATCGAAACGACAAGGACTGAACTTTTCTGACTTTTTCTGTATCGCTTACTTTCGTAATTTGCAGTAGCATCTCAAAAGAAAGTTTTCTATATTCATTGACAACTGTATTTTTCCTAGTTAAGTCAAAGTAGCAAAGACTTCGAATCCGCTATGAGCATAACTATTTCTTATTCTTACTGGTACAAGCTATATTTTAAGTTTAAACGAAGGCTAGGTGAGTATACCGATCATGGATTCAAAAATCCTCAATGGCTACTCATGTTTATTTTTGGGCGTATACATATTATTCGTTCGCTCATGATTTTATTAGCTAGTAAACCAGAGCTTATTATTCCCACGGCAGACTCTTCCTTATTTACGGAAATTGATGTTGATTCCGTTGTGGAAAATCTAAGACGAGATGGGGTTTGCTTAGGAATTCATTTGCCAAATTACGTATTAAGCGAAATTTTAGAATTTACTAATCAAACCTATTATTTGGGCAATGGTAGATTTGAACTTCCTTTCACTCTCAGCAATAAAGAAGAAGAAGAGGCTAAATATGGAAAGCCGTTCTTATTTGGCTATCATTATAAGCCTTCCCGATCTTGTACGGCAATTAAAAAGTTAGGAGATGACCCTAAGTTACGGCAAATTGCTGCAAAATATTTAGTGGGCGAGCCTATTCTTAAAAGTACCATGCTCTGGTGGAGTTTTGCTACTCCTGTAGAACAGTTAGATGAGCGCTTGCGATTCGCTCAAGGATTATTTCATTACGATCTGGATGATTACCGCTGCTTGCAATTTCTGTTTTATCTAACAGATGTAGATTTGTACAGCGGTCCCCATGCTTATGTAAAAGGTAGTCATAGTCAGAAAAAGCTACAATATCAGTTGTCCATAGATAGAGATAAATCTGAACGAGATTTAATTAATTATTACGGTAGTGAGAGAATTGTCAATATTTGTGGAGAAGCGGGGTCGGGATTTGCTGAAGATCAGTTTTGTTTTCACCGAGCAAATATTCCTACTAAGAAAGATAGACTCATCCTTCAAATCAAGTTTGTTTTAAATAATTATAGTTTTTCTTAAAGCTTCAATTATGTTAGGAAAAAGGATAAGTTGCTAGGTTCTAATACTTATTTTCAACATAAATTTAGAGCGAAGCCGCATTCTCTAGAGATAGATTTTGACGTATGAAAATCGCCTGAAAATCTATTTTTAGAAAGATTCTACAACTGCTAATTTACTTAGAAAATAATCCCAGAGTATTGTCAAGTTTTCTGGAGCAATCTCTGGGATATTGTTGTATTTGTTCTAATGGATTTTGCCTTAATATTAACTGGTTTGAACTTGCCATTAATAATTCTGTCTATTCTTCATAATAATGCCTACCTAAATGTCAAAAATTCAACAAAGCATTCTCCCTATATAACTAGTTTCTCTAAAAATGTAACTTAACGATAAAATCGAGCAGATTTTAAAATATCAAAAACTGGAGTTATATGAGATCGAAAATAGTTTCTAAGCTCGTACTATTCTGTGGTCTTGTTATGCTGATGTTGACATTATCCACATATAAAAGTGCCTCTATCACTACTTTCTATGTCGATGCAAAGTCAGGGAATGATTTATTAGGAAATGGCTCGATGGCAAGACCCTGGAAAACACTTCAGAAAGCTGCCGAATCGATGGGGACAGATGATACGTGCATTATTAGGCAAGGAGTGTATAGAGAAACGGTCATACCGAAAGACGGACAAACCTTTGTGGCTGCGCCTGGAGAGCGGGTTGTAGTGACAGGTACAGATCTTGTCAGCAATTGGTTTCGTCATTCAGATAATGTCTTCCGTACTTCACTGCCCAAAAAGGTGTATGCCGTATTTGTTCAAGGCAACTATCTTTCTCTTGCCCGATATCCTAATGTAGGTAACGATTACCTCGATTCGAGAACATGGGGCGCTACACAAGTCAATAACAATGGTAGAGGAAGGGCAAACGTCCAGTTTTTGAACGGCATGAACGTATTTAGCGGCTTTTGGAATGGAGGCTACTTCCTCGGACTCAATGGAGATAACTTTTATGCTCCCAACATAGGCAAGATCGCTTCTTCTAGTGGCAACAAACTCGCTCTAACAGAAATTACCGAGACGATCTCTAACCCTGCGTGGCATGAATTTGAGGGCAGCGGTAGAGGCTTTATCATCAACCACTTAAATGCACTTGATGCGCCAGGTGAATGGTATTGGGGAAATTCAACCCTTTACATCTATCCACCAAATAAAGAGATGCTGACATCAAAGCTTGTTGAAGCTCAAGTAAGACTGTGGGGATTCGATCTGAGTCAGCGCAAAAATGTGACAATCAAAGGCATCGTCTTTCGAGGTGCTTCCGTGCGGATGGAGAATGCAGTCAACTGCACGATCGATCGCTCGATCTTTCGCTACCATTCTCCCTTTCAAGCAAATTACAACGGTCACGGCTATGTGGCATTTCCAGGAATTTCTGTCTCGGGTTCCGATAATACCGTTAAGAATTCGTATATCGGACACGGATGGGGTGCGGGAATCTCAATATCAGGCAGTCGCACAACCATTGAGAATAATTTTGTTGAGGACTTAGCTTGGGGCAGCCAGGGCGCTCCAATTATTGTCAGTGGTAATGACAATAGGATCTTCAGAAATACGGTACGAAAGAGTGCTGGCACGGGGATTCATGCCGGAAGCATACGTCGTTCCCAGATCGTGTATAACTCCATCTCCGACACGGGGCGGCTACTGCTTGACAGCGGACAATCGGGAATTTATATTTGCAATTTCTGCGATCGCCCGACAGATAAGAGAACTCTTGAGGGTGGTGTCATTGCATACAATTACATTGGCTTAGTCAACACTTCTTTTGTTGACAATGGAAAAGGTATGGCAATTTATCTAGATGATGGAACGCATGGTGCATACATCCATCACAATGTTACTAATACTGGTGGGCGAATTAATTGGGCAATATTCATTCACTATAACGGTCACGCTATCAAGGACGTTTTTGTAGATAACAATACCCTCTGGGGTTATGACGATAAGGCTGTCTTTTTCGCCGGAAACTGGAATGGTAAGGGTGGTGGCACGAAGAATAGCCGGATATCGAACAATATTGCACAGTTGCCAGGAACGACATATTACGACAAGAGTGGTGGCGCTGCAATCTCGAATAATCGGGGAGGGGTTGTATCTTCGGAATTTGTAAATCCGAGAACAGGGGACTTTCGCCTGCGCAGTCATTCTCCTTCGATCGACGCTGCGGTTCCCTTGTTAGGCATAAACATGCCTATACCTGATGGAAAGCCAGATGTGGGGGCTTACGAATATGGTGCTGTTGGATTGGTTGCAGGTTCCTCTATTCAAGGCGATCCACAAGACACCTTTCTAGAAAGATGACTCTTCATACAAAGCTACTCTCACCAGCATACAATCGCTTTTCGTAAAATGTCTCGGCGACTCGGCGATCGCAGTCAAAACCGATCTCGAATTGCCGAGAGTAATTCGTTTAAGTTTATAGGTTTAGTAAAATAACCGTCAGCTCCTTGTTGTAAAGCACGGCGACGAGTTGCCATGTCTGCCTCAAATGAAAGAAACCAAAACGGTATACCAGCTGTAGATGGTTCGCTGCGCAATATTCTTAAAACTTCGTATCCACTTAGCCTCGGTAGATTGAGTTCGCAAATAATTAAGTCTGGCTGTTGTTCTCTAGCTATTTGTAAACCTGTTCGAGCATTATTTGCAGTCAGAACTTGAAAATTATTCAAGGTAAGAAAATCGTCAATTAATAGTAGAGAATATTCATCATAGTCGATTACTAAAATCTCCATTACAGCTCTTTTGAATATGAGGTGACAAAGATAAAAAGTAAATCTTACAAATACGTAACAAAAACTGTTACGGAAAACTTGCTGTTAATAAAGATGAATTTTGCTTTCCTAAACTAGCGCGGCGGAGATTTACCTAACGAGCTACATCAGATAGCAAGGAAGTAGCTATAACAGTAAAAGCAAAATTAGCAAGTCTAAATGTGTAAAATTTACACATTTAGACTATTGGCTGACCTAGATTAATTTAGTTGAAGTAGAAACAATCTAGTTAAATTCATCTTTGAGCCACTTTTGAACACGCTGGCATTCTTGCTGTGATTTATAGCAATTCTCGATTGTATGGATGACATTTGTAGGGGCGCACAGAGAAAGCGCCCCTACCAGACGTGTATTGCATCCAATTGAAAACCGCCATAGCTATTTTCAAGGTTTACCCAATATAAATAATGTTTTCGGAGGTGTGCTGCATTAGCAATCGCTCTCTTGTTGAGAGTGATTAAAAAATATAAAGGTTGTTGAAATTACTACAAAGTAGCAATATTATTTATAGTTAACAGACAATTTTTCATACAAAAATACTACTAGCTTTAACTATGCGGAGTCTATTTACTACTGTCTATGAGGAAAAGTTCAGGGATATTATAGTATTTGAAGAGTAGTCTTGCCAAGCTAGTAATAAATTGATAGAATATAAATAATTAAAGTTTTGGCAGTTCTTATTTTAAAAATAATAGTTTATAAGAAATTCAGTTGTGACTCAACGATAAACTATTTTTTGTAAGCCAATAGGTAGACAAATCGAAAACTTAAAAGAGGTTCGGAGCTTGTAAGAAAGCTCGACATCTAGTCTGTTAGAGAAGACACTTAGAGTGCACTATACCGGACCAAGAGAATAGACTCTACGTGCTGAGTTCGAGCGAGCGCACTCTAATGAAAATAGATCGCAACATGTATTTAAATTGTGCAGCGAACGCTACTCAGAATTGACGAAAGCTTCACAATAAAGTCATTTTGCTAAGTCTGAAGATAGCAAAGTAGTAATCGCGGAAAGATTAGCGCAACAGATGATAAATCAACACCGCTTTTGAGCAACAGTTTTCATAGCCTTTATCGATACCTCACTATGCAAAATTCTGAATTGAACCTCGCTCTAAGAGTTTTAGATGGCTATTCTAGTGCCTCTCCTCTGAAGTACGGGCAAATAGAGAGTATAAGTCCCAACTATGAGGTGAAACTTCGGCAGGGACAGCTTTTAGTAAAGCTTGCTTCCAGTCAAGATCGTAGTAGTCTACTTTCATCTCGGGATCGACAGTTTTTGACTGAGTGGCTGCAATATTGTCCCGCGCGTTTAGTTCGCATAGATCCAGCTTTAGGTGCGATCGCGATCCAACTTTGGGCAGATGTCTGCAAGCAAACAGAGAAGGTGACTTTTTTACGAATTCCTCCCGCACAGGGACTTCGCAAACATCAACATCGGTTTAGCTGGTGGGTAAAACGAATAGTCGATCGCGTTATTGCTATTGTATTATTACTAACTCTTAGTCCAGTCTTTTTAGGGCTTTCCCTACTCATTTATTTTGACTCACCAGGGCGAATTTTTTCCTATCAATGGTGTGTTGGAGAAAGGGGCAAGCTGTTTCAGAGGATCGAATTCCGTACAACGGCTTCAAATTTGACAACGCAACACCATCAAACCACAAACGATCGGCAAGATCCAGATAAGTGTAATGATTTGCATGTTACAAGACTAGGTTGTTGGATGCGTAAATATAGCTTGAATAAGCTGCCACAACTACTAAATGTGGTACGAGGTGACATGAGCTTTGTAGGTTCATCAGCTTACGGTTTAAAGGATGCTATAAGACTTGCTCCTGATAGCCAGAGGCAACTGAATGCACTACCAGGGATAATCGCTCTTTCCCATCTGAATTTTAACTTGTGGGCGAAAAAATAAGGAATAAAAGATAGTGGTAGGGAATTGGTTGAGGAGCTATTTGGTATGTTATTACTCCTTCAAACGAATTGAGTATTATCTAGCAAAGCGAATTGCCCGAGCTAAAGCAATATATTCCGGTTAAGAATAGCAAAATCTTGAAGAGTCTCTCACTTCCTGAAAAAAGGATAGGGATTTAGTCTTAACCAGAAGGTGTTGCAACCTAAAGATGTAGAACAGAAAATTATATTTTCGAGGAAGGTACATTAGGGATGAACCCCTTACAAGTAGCTGCTCTAAAACAGTTTCTGGTGAACAACCATTTTGTCTACAGCGAGTATAATGAGGATGCAGGTGCAGTCGTTTATACCTTCACTATCGATGTTTGGACAATGACTGTAGCTTACGGCGATGAATGTTATTACTGCCTCTATAACAATTTCACTGAAGAGTCATTTTGCGAAGATTTCGATAATGTATCCCTAGTTATGCGCGTGTACGACATGCTAAGTTTTTTGAAAGAAAATTTTCGACTTATACCTAGATAAGTGATAATAGATGATAATTCAAGGAGCTACACTATTTATGTCTATAAAGCGACCTATTGCAAAATAGATAACAATAGCTCCTAATTGGATTGATTGCGAGAGTGTTGTATAAGTTAGATTTTTGTTGTAATTGCCGATCGACGAATAGTATGAGTTGATGCGTGTCAGCAAATCAAAGTGTTCGGATATTTAAGAAAATTCATATCAGCACAACCCGTCAGTATGTAATAGATATTTACTTATAAAATCTAATGAACACTCTAGTTCTCAGTACTTTCGATCTTAATGGTGGAGCTGCTCGCGCTGCTTATCGCTTACATTTAGGTTTGCAAAGTGGTGGCTTGAACTCTAAAATGATGGTACAGTATAAGTCTAGTAATGATAAAACAGTTCTCGAACCTTCAAATAAGTTTGGGAAGTGGGTTAACAGATTGAGACCGAATCTGGATGGTCTACCATTGCAATTTTACCCCAAGCGTAACTGCAACATCTTTTCTTGTCAGTGGCTTCCAGACGCGCTCGAATCAAAATTAAAGCATCTCTGCCTTGACGTAATTAATCTTCATTGGAATTGTGGTGGCTATTTAAGTATTGAGAGCCTTGCTAAATTCAAATTACCTTTAGTCTGGACTATCCACGATATGTGGGCGTTTACTGGAGGTTGTCATTATAGTCAAGGCTGCGATCGCTATACTAGTTCTTGTGGATCTTGCTTCCAACTTCACAGCAATAATCCGCACGATCTCTCTCATTGGATATGGCAACGTAAAGCAAAAGCATGGAAGGAATTAGACTTAACCATTGTTGCTCCCAGTATTTGGTTAGCTAAATGTGCTAAATCAAGCTCTTTGTTTAAAGATCTGCGAATAGAAGTAATTCCTAATAGCTTAGATACTCAAAAGTACAAACCAGTCGAGCGAGGCGTAGCACGAGAAATACTCAACCTGCCACAAGACAAGCAACTTATTCTCTTTGGTGCGGTAGAATCGACTAGCGAACCTAGAAAGGGTTTTCATCTACTTCAAGCTGCTCTACAAAAACTGAGTCAATCTGGATGGCAAGATACAGTAGAGCTAGTTGTTTTTGGTTCTTCTCAACCTGAAAATTCAGTTGAATTGGGTTTCAAGTCTCACTATTTAGGAAATTTTAGTGACGACCTTTCACTCGCACTAATTTATGCAGCAGCAGATGTTTTTGTGGCTCCATCAATTCAAGACAACTTACCAAATACTATAATGGAAGCGATTGCCTGTGGTACTCCATGCGTAGCTTTTAATATTGGTGGTATGCCCGATCTGATCGATCACCAAAAAAATGGTTACTTAGCTCAAAAATTGGAAGTCGAAAGTTTGGCTCGGGGTATTTCTTGGATACTGGAAGATAGAGATCGCTACCAAAATTTACGTCAATCTGCTCGTACAAAAGCAGAACAAGAGTTTTCTTTAGAAATACAAGCACGTCGTTATATAGAACTTTTTGCAAAAGTTATTGATGAAAATATTCGCGATCGGATTGCAATTGGATAAAGCTGAAATCTAAACATAGATAGTTAAATACTGTTTTCCAAATATTTTAATTTAACAAATTGTTGATAGCTGATGGCTGAAGTTTCGTACTTTTCAGGAGTTTGTAATTTTAATTGTATTTTTGTAGAACAATCTATGTATAGGAGTCGTAAAAGATTGGTTATTGGCAACAATAATGAGATGTTTGTAATTCAAAAAGAAAGGCTAGATAACTTGACATAACTTAGAGCTTGAAAGTCTAGTACTACTTTTAAAACTACCAAGAAAAATTAATTGGTACAGTTCGCTCAATGAATGATTGAGGTAGATAGAGAAATAGTTTGAAACTTAAACGAGAAAGCACGTGGATCTTAAATTACCTACTCCGATTTCTACAATTTTGATGAGAACAAGCTTATGGCGAAATAACTACTTTATCTTACGAGAATTCAAGCACTTTCGTAAAATTGCTATATCAGCAATAATCTTTTCGTTATTTGCAGCAGTCTTTGAAGGAATTACGATTGGTTTTATCACGCTTTTTCTGCAAACGTTTACTACTCCTGATGCTTCACCAATTAAAATAGGAGTTGATTGGTTTGATCTTTGGGTTTTAGGGATAAACTCATCAGCTTCCAGCCGCCTTTATCGAGTAGCTATCTTAATTTTTCTCACTGTTTGGCTGCGTTTCAGCTTTGTATATCTAGGTAACTTCACAACTACGCTTGCCGAACTACATCTAGCAAATTGTATACGGAAACGGATTTTCGATCAGTTCCAAAAGCTAAGTTTGAGTTTTTTTCTGAAAAAGCGTGCAGGCGAGTTAATTAATAACATTTACGGCGAAGCTAACCAACTTAGATTAGCTGTTGGTGTGGCTTCTGCCTTAATTTCTAAAGGCTTTACTTTATTAGTGTATACGCTATCGATGTTTTGGCTGTCTTGGCAACTGACAGTTATTTCGATTCTGATGTTTGTTCTACTAGCAACAGGTTTAGCTACACTAGTCAAACGGGTAAGAGAAGCTAGTTTTGAGGCTGTAACATCTACTCACTACTTCATGTCAATGGTAATGGAATATATTACCGGCGTTCGTACTGTTCAGGTGTTTGCGGCTTATGATTTTGAGTTTCAGCGGTTTAACAAAGCGACTACGGAATTGATGCGTACTCATGCTAAATCCGCAGCTGCCTCAGCACTAGTACAACCGATTACTGAAGCTGTAGCTAGTACTATTCTTCTAGTTATGCTAATTGCAGCAGTTGCAGTTTTTGTGGCAAGTGATAGGTTAGAAATAGCCTCACTACTAGCATTTTTATTTGTTTTATTACGGACTGCACCAGTGGTGGCACAGATCAATGCAGCTTGGGCGCATGTTAATAGCTTTCAAGGCTCATTAAATAGTATTAAGCAGCTCTTGAAAACTGATGACAAACCTTATTTACAAAATGGGACAATTCAATTTTTAGGATTAAAGCAATGCATTGAATTTGTTGCTGTAGATTTTGCCTACAATCCTCATCAACTAGTGCTAAAAGATATCACTTTAACAATGAAGCGAGGACAGATGACAGCATTAGTTGGTGCTTCTGGTGCGGGTAAGTCCACCATAGCGGATCTTCTTCCCCGTTTTTACGATCCTACAAGAGGCAAGATTCTGATTGATGGAGTCGATTTGCAAGATTTCGACATCAATACGTTGCGGCGTAAGATAGCTATGGTAAGTCAAGATACGTTTATTTTTAATACATCTGTCCGTAACAATATTGCTTACGCTATGGAAGATGTTGATGAAGCTGCGATTCAAAAAGCGGCTCAACTTGCTAATGCACTAGAGTTTATCCAAAACCTGCCTGAAGGTTTCGATACACAGTTAGGAGATCGAGGAGTTAGGCTCTCTGGAGGTCAACGGCAGCGGATTGCAATTGCTCGTGCCTTACTGCGCAACCCAGAAATTCTGATCTTGGATGAAGCGACGAGTGCGCTAGACTCCGAAGCTGAGCGATTAATTCAGGAGTCTATAGAACAACTTGCTGTAGGTCGAACAGTAATTGCGATCGCTCATCGACTCTCTACAATTGTCCGTGCTGATAAGGTGGTCGTGCTAGAGCAGGGACAAATTGTAGAGCAGGGAACATATAAAGAGTTATTAGAACGACGCGGTAAGCTTTGGAAGTATCATCAGATGCAACATCAGACGAATTGAACTCATACAGTTAAACTCACACAGTTAAACTCATACAAAATCAAATCTAGTGTTTGAGTAGGTAGAGTAGCAAGGCTATTTTTATTAAATAATGAGCAATAAAAACTTGAGTCTTGACTCAAAAAGAATAGGTAACAGCTTCTGAGAGAAAGCAACTACACTTGACTGAACAAAGGAACATAGCTGATGTCTAGTAGACGTGATGTAACATTTATCATTGTTTCCTACAATTCAGATAAAACATTGGAAGCATCAATTAATTCCTGTCTTGCATCTGTTCAAAAATACTATGCAAACACTGGAGCAGTTGTAGTTTATGACAATGCTTCTTCTGATAATTGCCCTCAAATTATTGATAACTTTGCTAATAAATATCCATCTATCTTTATAGGTATTAAAAGCAATGAAAACATAGGATTTGGTAAGGCTAACAATAAAGCCGTTCAACTTTCTCCTAGTAAGACATACTTTTTAATCAATCCCGACGTTGTATTTGAACCCGAGATCGTTAATACCTTAACTGCGACATTAAATTCAGCAAATGATATTGCAATCGTCTGTCCTAAACTTCTTTACCTAGATAAATCTATTCAGCCTTCGATCCGAAAATTCCCTTCCTTTACTTATTTTTTACTAAGGAATTTACTAGGTGAAAGATTACAGCAGCGTTTTTATCCATTCAAGTACTACTACGATATAGCACCAACTTTAGACAGCGCCGTTGAGGTTAACTGGGCTATTGGTGCTTTTATGGTTGTTTCACAAGATTATGTAGATAGATATGGTTTATTTGATGAAAGGTTTTTTCTTTACTTTGAAGATGTGAGTTTGTGCGTGGATGCATGGCTAAATGGATTTAGGGTAATCTTTCAACCTCAAGTTCACGCGCTACACATGTACCAGCGGGTAAGTACGAGTTCAAAATTCAATTACATGAAGTTACTACACACAGTTTCAGCATTGCGCTTCTTTGCAAAGTACAGACCATATAAGAAGAGGTGGCAATTACTAACTCATTTACTTGAGTTAAATTTGAGTTTGAAGTCTCCTTTTAGATTTCTACTATTAACAAGACGTTGGAGTTAACTAAATGATATCAATAGCTAGTAAGATTAGCGATCGCTTTGAGTGATGACATCCCAGAATTACGTATCTCCTTTGTAGAGGCATTATGAACGATCTCTTTAAATCTGAAAGACACGGATGCAGTGAGGAAACACCACAAACTGTATTGGTAACAGGTGGCGCTGGTTTTATTGGTGCAAACTTCATCCTCCAAGCTAGAGGAGCGCAATGGTATAACGTAGTTAATCTAGATAAGCTGACCTATGCCAGTAATTTACAAAATTTGACAGCTTTAGAAAACGATTCTGGATACCGTTTTGTTAGAGGTGATATTGGCGATCCAGAGTTGGTAAGTCATTTGTTAGAGCAATATCAACCTGATGCAGTCATTAACTTTGCTGCCGAAAGCCATGTCGATCGCTCAATCTTAAATCCCTTATCCTTTGCTCTGACTAATGTAACGGGTACGCTTCAGCTACTAGAAACTTGCCGAGCCTATTGGCAAAAATTACCACTCCACAAACACGAGAGATTTCGCTTTTTGCAAGTGTCTACTGATGAAGTTTATGGCTCGTTGGGTAAAACAGACTTACCCTTTTGCGAAAACAATCCTTACGAACCTAATAGTCCCTACGCAGCGTCTAAAGCGGGAGCCGATCACTTCGTGCGGGCATACTACCATACGTATGGTTTACCTACCCTAATCACCAATTGCTCGAATAATTACGGTCCTCGCCAGTTTCCCGAAAAGCTGATTCCTTTGACGATTCTCAATGCTATGGAAGGACAGCTTTTGCCGATATACGGTGACGGGCAGAACATTAGAGACTGGCTGTACGTATCCGACCACTGTGAAGCCCTTCATCTCGTTCTACAACAGGGAAAAGTAGGTGAAACCTACTGTATTGGAGGTCAGAACGAACAAACAAACTTAATGGTTGTGGAAAAAATTTGTACGATTTTGGACGAATTGTTACCTGGCAAACCTAATTTTTCTCACTCTTCCTTAATTACTTTTGTTAAAGATCGACCAGGACACGATCGCCGATATGCGATCGACTGTACCAAAATGAATCGAGAGCTAGGCTGGAAACCAACCGAGAGTTTTGACAGTGGTTTACTAAAAACAGTGCAGTGGTATATTAATCATCCTCAGTGGGTAGAGCAGATCCGCACTGGAGCTTATCAAAGCTGGATCGAGCAAAATTACACCGATAGAACAGCTAACTACTTATCTGTGTAGCGATCGCAACACGAACGTAAGCCAACCGAACTTTTCTGTATCGACAAGTTTTAATTGCCCGTCCATAATCAAAACAATACATTATTTTTAAGTCGAACGGTAGTTAAAAATAACTGTACTTCTTGTATGCAATACTCGTAGATTTGAAACGATCGAGTACTGACAAGATGAAAATACTGGACTTGCATAAATTGGACTTGTATAAACATGGAGGCGTGCAATTTGAGCAGATATTTGTTCACATCAGAGTCTGTAACAGAGGGGCATCCTGACAAAATTTGCGATCAGATTTCGGATGCAATTCTGGATGCTCACTTAAGTCAAGATCCCACTAGTCGCGTGGCAGCAGAGGTAGTCGTCAATACTGGCTTAGTACTAGTAACAGGTGAAATCTCCTCAAAAGCAAAAGTGGATTACGTCAAACTAGTCCGACAAAAAATTGCTGAGATTGGTTACACTGACGCAAATAATGGTTTTTCTGCGAATAGCTGTTCGATATTAGTTGCTCTAGACGAACAGTCACCAGACATTGCTCAAGGGGTCAACAAAGCGCAGGAGTACGAGCAAGGTGATAGCGAAGATGATTGGAGTGCTATTGGCGCTGGCGATCAAGGAATCATGTTTGGCTATGCTTGCAAAGAAACTCCTGAGTTGATGCCACTGCCGATTAGTTTAGCTCATCGCCTTGCTCGGCAGTTGGCAAAGGTACGGAAAATTGGCAAGCTCTCTTACTTGCGCCCTGATGGTAAAACTCAAGTGACAGTTGTTTACGAGAATGGTCGTCCCGTAGGCATAGATACGATTCTAATTTCTACTCAACATTCAGAAGCAACAACCTTAGGAGAGATTTATCAAGGGTTGCTACTAGAAGTCGTCGAACCTGTATTTGCCGATCTTGATATTCAGATCGATAATTCCACTCGTTTTTTAGTCAATCCTACAGGCAAGTTTGTCATTGGTGGACCTCAGGGAGATTCTGGACTCACTGGACGCAAAATTATTGTCGATACTTACGGCGGCTACTCGCGGCACGGAGGTGGTGCTTTTTCGGGTAAAGATCCTACTAAAGTGGATCGATCGGCAAGTTATGCTTGTCGTTATGTAGCCAAAAATATTGTGGCTGCTGGCTTAGCCGATAAATGTGAAGTACAGCTCAGTTATGCGATCGGCATGAGCAAACCAGTGAGCATTTTGATTGATACCTTTGGAACGGGCAAACTACCCGAAGAAGACTTGCTTAATTTGGTCAATCAACACTTCGATCTACGACCTGCTGGTTTAATTCATACCTTCAACATGCAAGGTTTACCTCAAGAACGCAACGGTCGTTTCTATCAAGATGTAGCTGCCTACGGTCACTTTGGTCGAATGGATTTGGATCTACCCTGGGAACGCTTGGACAAAGTTCCACAGTTACAGGAAGCTATTACAGTTCAGATGTCAGCATGACCGAGCAATATATCACCGATCGCGACAGTCGCAACAGCTTCCGTACAGCAGTTAAATCGGGGAAGTTTTTAATCACTGCCGAGGTCACTCCTCCCAAAGGAAGCGATCCGACTCGGATGATAGAAGTGGCATCAATTCTGAAAAATTGGGTTCACGCAGTTAACGTAACAGATGGTAGTCGCGCAGTTTTAAGAATGAGTCCTTTAGCTGCGGCAACGATTCTGTTGCAGCACGGAATTGAACCCATCTGTCAAATGACGTGCCGCGATCGCAATTTGATTGCGATTCAAGCCGATTTGATGGGGGCGAATGCTCTTGGCATTAACAATATCTTGGCTCTCACGGGCGATCCGGTAAAAGCGGGAGATCATGCCCAAGCTCGAAGCGTCTTCGATCTAGAAGCTGTAAGGCTCTTACAAACTATTACGAAACTCAATCAAGGATTTGATTATAACGGAAAAGGTTTGTGTGACGGAGCAACACAAATATTTCCAGGCGCAGCAGTCGATCCACAACTTGCTAGTTGGTCGGGATTACAACGACGTTTTGAGCGTAAGGTTGCAGCAGGAGCGCAGTTTTTTCAAAGCCAAATGATTGTTGACTTTAGCCGCTTAGAGAAGTTTATGAGTCAAATTGCGGCTAAGTTTAACAAACCAATTTTAGCTGGAATTTTTTTACTGAAATCTGCAAAAAATGCTCAATTCATTAATCAATACGTTCCAGGCGTGAATATTCCCCAGGCAATAATTGCGCGGTTGGAACAAGCTACCGATCCATTACATGAAGGCATAGTCATTGCAGCAGAACAAGTACGATTAGCTCGTCAAGTATGCCAAGGCGTTCATATCATGGCGGTTAAACGAGAAGATTTAATTCCTCAGATTCTTGAAATGGCTGAAATTTCACCTCAAGGTCAATCCGTGCAGAATGTAGCAACTACTAGGATAGCTTTAGCAGAGCCACTACTACGCATAAATAGCCACAACACAAATAATTTTCAGACAACGTTATGAATGCACCTACAACATTAATTTTTCCTACAAATTTGGTAGAGACAGAGGAAATATCTGCCTGTCCTAATTGTAGTAGCAAAAAGCTAGAACTTTGGTGTAGGGCTTACGATAGACAGCACAAAAGTAGTCAGCAAGAATTTATATATTCTAGATGTAAAGAGTGTAATTTAGTCTTCTTATCAGTCAGACCAGTAGAAACAGAAGTTTATAAATTTTACCCTGAGAATTACGGTCCATACCAAGGAACACTAAATCAGCGGCTACAACAAGATACAAATTTATCAAACGAGCGATCGCTTGGCGATCGGCAAAAATATCAATATGTTCGTAAAATTCTCAAAGCCTCATTCAATACTTCTAAAGCTAGTTTAAAAGCTCTACCTTTTAAGGATTTCATAAGGGAGATTCAAGAATTTTATCAACCCACAGGAGAAGCTGCAAAACTACTTGACTTTGGTTGTGGTTCAGCTCAATTTCTGAATGAAGCTCGCAAGCAAGGGTGGGATACTCTTGGTATGGACTTTTCAGAGCAAGCTGTAGAACAAGCTAGCCGAAATGGACATAAAGCCTTGCAGGTATCTCCAACAGTATGGAATGAAATAGAGGATGAATCCTTGGATTTTGTAAGAATGAACCACGTCCTAGAGCATCTTTATCATCCAAAACAAGTCTTAACGGCGATCGGACGAAAGATGAAACCAGGGGCTATACTACATATTGCAGTGCCAAATCCACATGGAATTTCATCTCAAATTTTTCGTTCCCAATGGTGGGGCTTAGAATGTCCAAGACATATAATGCTCTACTCTCCCCCAGTCTTAAAAGATTTTCTCATTCAACTCGATTTTTCCAATTTTAAGGTTTTTCATGAATCGATTACAAAAGACTTTGCTAGAAGCTTAGGTTATTTTCTCTGCGATCGCGGTCGCATATCTTCTAACGAAGTTGAAACTATGATGCAACGCAAGTTTCTATCTGCTCAACTCTACATTCCTATGAAAATTGCAGCAATCTGTAAAGCAGCCGATCGATTCCATATCTTTGCAAAAAAGTAATCGCACGACTTTATGCTTTCACCTACAATTGCTTGGAAACCAGTCGGACACATTAATACACCTAGTTCAAGACTTCGATGCTTTTTACCATGCCAGTATTTAAGGAATAGAGGGTGGTCTTGCGAACTATTTAACTCTAAAAAGATCGACCGCTATCAATTAGTTGTGTTTCAAAAAACATATGATGAGGAAAATATAGCACTTGCAAAGTCCTTAAAAACTAGAGGTATAAAAACCGTATTTGACTTATGTGATAACTTGTTTGTTTATCCTGATACCGCAGATAGACAAAGAGAAAAATTACTCCAAAGCATGATTGATGCTGTAGATGCAGTATCCGTTTCAACTCCAGAAGTTGAAAAGTTAATTCATAGTAAAAAGACGCGAGTTATTGATGATGCTATTGATGAACCTCAAATAAATTCTCTGATTAATTTTTGTTTTAAACGTAAGAACTATTTTAGAAATTCTACTGAGAAGCAATTTAAAGTAGTTTGGTATGGTAGTGCAGGATTAGAAAATCCTCCCTACGGCATAGTCGATCTACCTAGCGTGTTACCATTTCTAAATGAGTTACACTCTACATTACCAGTAAGCTTAACTGTAATCAGTAGCTCTGAAACTCTTTTTAAGAAATATGTGAATGGAGTTTCATTCCCCGTAAAATATTATAACTGGAAAAAAGCTACATTCCAATATTTGTTCAAACAACATGACGTATGTATCATCCCAATTAATATTAATCCTTTTACAATTTGTAAATCAAACAATCGTCTGATTTTGTCTCTTCTGTTAGGGGTTCCTGTTATTGCAGATAAGATTCCTAGCTATGAAGAGTTTCGCGATTTTATTTTATTTTCTGACTGGCAGAATAGTTTATACACTTATGCAACAAATAAAGAGTTACGGCATCAACACATTGCTCAAGCACAAAAATACATTAGCATGAAGTACAATAAAGATAGAGTTATATCACAATGGTCTTCTTTGTTTCAAGCACTCTTATAATTTTTTGCTTTCAAAGCATTATATAAAGAATATAAAAAACAAATTTTAGAAAACATGTATTTCAATCTAATAAATTGTTAAAGCATAAATTACTATCAATCTAGAATAAATCTTTACGATTTTTAGGTCACTATAGATTTATTAAGCATTGCATGGTTTTTTCAAACTCAATTTATTCAAGCTCTAGTAAAGAGAGTCTATTATGACACAAGATGAGCGAGTAAGAGTTTTTGTTGGCTCTGGTGAAGCAAGTCTTTTGGAGCGTAGAACCCTGATTCATTCTCTTCGTAAAAACACCCAAAAACCTCTTGATGTTTATGTTTTTAATGGGACGCATAACTCAATTGAATTAAATGACGGAGAGCCTTTTCTAGCTCCAATGTCTTTAAAGGTTAAATATCAAAATATAACTGAATTTAGTCTTTACCGCTATTTAATTCCAGAAATTTGTAATTTTCAAGGTAAGGCAATTTATCTCGATTCGGATACTATTTGTCTTACAGATATTGGGACACTCTTTGAAACTCCTGTATCAGATTACGATTTTCTAGCAAAAAAAGATGCTTATGCTGGAACCGATCTCTGGGGACTTAGCGTTATGCTAATTAACTGCGATAAGTGCCGATTCGATCTTGAATTAATTCTAGATGAAATCGATCGCGGCTTCTATTCTATGACAGATTTTACAGGTATGAGTCAGGCTTTTCTAGAGCGTCATTCCTATAGAATTGCTACACTCGATCCTCACTGGAATGTTTTCGACTATTGGGATCGACGCACTCATCTGATCCACTATACAAATCTCCACACTCAACCGTGGAAGTATCAAAATCATCCTTACGGTGAGTTATGGTTTGACTATTTTAAAGAAGCTCTGGAATCTGGCTACATTACTGTAAAGGATATCAAATTGAGTATAGATAGAGGCTATGTCAGACGCAATTTATTAAAAGGTAACTTCTCAGCGGTAGGAAGTTCGGTAAATTTTCTCAAAAAAGCTTTTCACTTCATGAAGCCACTGCTTGCAGAAAATCGGAGACGACTTGGCGTTTTTAATCAGCCAGCTTAACTTGTCCTCTCTCAAACTTGTACTCTCTCAAATCTCATATGGGCTTTTTATAGCCGCAGGTTAATGATGCAACAAATATTGAGTCAGCCTTACCTCAAACAAGTTACCGAACTCCTGAAATTAGAAGCGGAAGCGATCGCTCGTGTGGCGCATCGGCTTCAGTCGGAACAGGTCGAACAAGCAGTACAGCTATTGGCTAATTGTCAAGGCAAAGTCGTGGCGATCGGTGTTGGCAAGTCAGGAATTGTGGCACGAAAAATTGCAGCTACCCTCACTAGCACGGGGATACTAGCAGTTTACTTGCACCCGTCTGATGCTCTGCATGGAGATATAGGAATTGTTTCTGCTGGGGATGTCGCTATAATTCTGAGTAACAGTGGAGAGACAGACGAGATACTAGACATACTACCATATCTTAAATATCGACAGATCCCTTTCATTGCCTTGGTTGGCAATCTCAAGTCAACCCTCGCTCGTAGTGCCGATGTTGCATTGGATACATCTGTTGACAAAGAGGCTTGTCCTTTCAACTTAGCACCGACAACGAGTACTACAGTTTCCTTAGCACTTGGGGATGCATTGGCAATGACACTGATCCAAGTTAAGGGTTTCACTTCACAAGATTTTGCTTTCAATCATCCCGCAGGACGCTTAGGTAAACGTCTAACTTTAAGAGTTTGCGATCTGATGCATGGTGGTTCGGATAATCCCAAAGTCGTACCACAAGCATCTTGGTTTGAAGTGCTGCGTGCGATTAGTGAAGGTGGTCTTGGCGCGGTGAATGTCGTTGATGGTACAGGATATCTAGTCGGCATTATCACAGATGGAGACTTACGGCGTTGGTTGCAGAAGGTCAGCCTTACTAATATAGAGACGCTAAGCGCAGGGACGATGATGACAAGCAATCCAACGGTAGTTTCTGCCGATCTCCTTGCTTATGACGCACTGCAACTAATGGAAAATCGACCTCACCAGCTTTCCGTGTTACCAGTGGTCGATCGAGAACAGCAATGCCTTGGTCTGCTGAGGCTGCATGATATTGTGCGTAGCGGTCTCTAAAAACTGCTTGATGTTTCGCTTCTGGGAATAGTTGAAATGAAAATTTTGGCAGTGATTCCAGCTCGTTACAACTCACAGCGCTTTCCTGGTAAACCCTTGGTAAAGATTGGCGATCGCCCCATGCTGCAATGGGTTTATGAAGCGGCAATCAGTTGTCCTTCATTTAGTCAAGTTGTGGTAGCTACGGATAATGCAGATATAGCAGAGTGCGTCTGGAGTTTTGGCGGTGTTGTGGAGATGACTCGTACTGACCATGCTACAGGGACAGACCGAGTGGCGGAGGTAGCGGAACGTTATCCTGAGATGACTGCGATCGCTAACGTTCAGGGCGATCAACCGTTCGTCACTCCGCAAATGCTAACACAGCTAGTCAAACCTTATTTGCGCGGTGAATCGCCAGACATGACCACTCTAGCTTGTCCTCTAGCAGAGAAAGACTACGGCGATCCTAACGCGGTTAAGGTACTATGCGATCGTCGCGATCGCGCTCTTTATTTCTCTCGTGCGCCAATACCTTACTATCGCAACCATAAACCAGCACCCGTCTTTCATCATCTGGGACTCTATGCTTTCAGGCGTGATTTTTTAGCAAAGTATACCAAATTAGCGCCTACACCACTAGAAGATTGTGAAGGGTTAGAGCAACTACGTGTTTTAGAGCATGGTTATCGAATTACTGTCTGCCACACTCAAACATCTACAACTGAAATCAATACGCCAGAGGATCTGTTACAGGTTCAGGTATTGCTAGCTAAAAAAGCCATTCCAGTTCAGACCGATGCAATCAAAGCCAAAATTTTAGAGGCTGAATAAATGAGTTCTAGTAAAACAATTAAAGTTCTGACACTGTCAAAGTACTATCCTCGTGACAATGGTTTTATACCCGAGAACCAAAGCAACATTTATGCTTGCATGGACCCACCTGTTGAAGCTATTGAAGCAGGGAAGGCGATCGCTCTACCTCATGGTAAGTTTAAGATCGATCTAATTTTAAAACAGTTACCGTCTGGGTGGTGGCCCGATCTAGTTTCCATCAGTTCGACTCTAATGCTGGTACAGAATCCACCGATCCCTGTGGGAATTCCTAGCTTAACTTGTCCATCAGTGATGAAGCTAATTGATAGCCATCATATGCCTCGCCCAATTCAAAACTTGATTGAGTACGCTAAGTTGGTGGGCTGTCAATATCATTGGACGGGCTATACTCGCCATCACATTCATTTTTTTGTTGAAGCTGGTTTACCGAATGTATTTTGGATGCCAGGAGCGATCTCAATTCCTCCTTATGTACCAGAATCGGTGAAAGACAAAACTTACGATGTAATCTTTCGAGGTGCTGTCGATAGTAACCACTACCATCGTCGTGAATTCTTAAAGTTTTTACAGGAAGCCGAAATAAATGTAGATTTTAGTGGAAGTCCTTATGCAGAATGTTTAGATATATACGTTCAGTCCAAAATCGTGCTGAATTGTAGTTTAAATGGAGATCTGAATCGACGGGTTTATGAAGTACTCATGGTAGGAGGTTTTTTACTAACCGATCGCCTCGCTCTACAATCTGGTCTTCCTTTGCTATTTCAAGAAGGAGTACATTTAGAGTGTTACGGCTCCAAGCAAGAACTACTCGACAAGATAAAATACTACCTCAGTCATCCTGATGCGGCAGCAGAGATTGCCCGACAAGGGCATGAACTATTTATGGCAAAATATCATCCTGAAATTCTTGTAGAAAAATTTAATCAAATCGTTTTTGATGGCAAAAGTATTCCATCTATTTTTTCAGCTCAAGATGATGTAAGAGTCACTAATATTTTTAACAGAACAATTAATACAAATAATCTATATTCAAGATTAAAAATTTATGAATTACTACAGGAAGTCCACAGATTAAACTTTGAAATCGATCTGCTTTATTATAGAGGTAAAAATGAATTGCTAATTGCAGATTTATCCGACTTGCCTAAATTTCAGATTACGTCGGTCGATTCATCACAAGAGCTTGCTAATACTACAAAAGATTTTGAAGTAATCATAATAGACCTACCTAATGAAGTTTCAGATTTAGAGCATCTGATCGAGCAACTCAACCCATGCCTATCTGGCTGTAGTTTATTTCTAGCTTTAGGTAGTTCTTCTAGTATAAAACAAAAAAAATTGAATTCGTTGCTCAAATCTAAAGGATTAGTACCTACTCAATTTGTCGAAAGAGACAACCGCACTTACCTAGCTTATCAACGGCAGTTTGAAGAAAATCAAACTTTATCCCGAACGAAAAAGCTTAACTTAGAATTGTTCCGCTATTCTGATATAGAAGACTATAATAATCCTCTGAACAACAGTTCAGGTGGGATCAAGCAATTAGTTAAAAATTTAGTTCATACAATTAATATGAGGAAAGGCTAAATGAGTGAAGTACATACACCTACGCGATCGTCAGAAAATTAACTATTAAGGATAATACAATGATTTCTTCAGATACAGAATCTATTGTAGTCGTATGTGCTGCTGATAATAATTATGTAATTCCCTTATCTGTAACGCTCAAATCTATACTTGTAAATCTTAAAACTTCACAAAGAATAACTTGTTTTGTAATTGATGGTGGTATTCAAGAAGTTAATAAACAGAAAATATTAAAATCGCTGGACTCACAACAAATTATGATTGAATGGTTGCAGCCTACTGACGCTATTCTCAGTAAAGTGAAAGTTTCAGGTCATGTGACGGTTGCAACTTACTATCGGTTACTTATTCCCGATCTATTACCGCAGCATATCGAGAAGGTTATTTATTTAGACTGTGACTTAGTTGTCAACGAAGATTTACAAAAATTATGGGCTATAGAGATTGACAACAGCTATCTACTAGCAGTTCAAGATATGGGAATACGTGAAGTATCAAATCCTCGCGGTGGACTTCATAACTATCAAGAATTAGGAATTCCTCCTCATTCCAAGTATTTAAACGCTGGGGTGATGGTATTTAACTTGGAAAAGTGGCGAACAGAAAATATCAGCACTCAAGCCATTGAATATCTTGAGCAGAATAAAGAACATGTTTTAAACTGGGATCAAGATGGAGTAAATGCAGTTCTTGCAGGTAAATGGAGAGAACTCGATCCACGGTGGAATCAAACTCCTAGCGTGTATAAATATCGATCGTGGAAAGACAGTCCTTTTACTGAAGAGATGTATAAATCTGTGATTCAACAGCCTTATATTGTTCATTTTGCAACCGCTATCAAGCCTTGGCATTACTACTGCGAACATCCAGCTAAAGATTTGTTCTTTCAGTATCTCGATATGACATCTTGGTCGGGTTGGCGACCTAAAAAACCATTGAAGTACATAATAAGGTTAGGCTTACGACGATTTAGAGAAAACATAAAATCTCTGCTCAAGAGTTTTGCATGGCATCTATCTCTTTCACGGTAATTAGAAACCTTACGCGCATCAAATTAGCTCAAGCGAGTACATCAAGTTATTGTCTATGTTCAGATTCGAGCGCTTGAGAAGTATTTTTAATGTTCGGATAAAAAAACTGAACTTTTCCATATCGACAAACTTCTGCTATTAAATCAGCATATAGATATTGCAGTTGTTCGTTTTTGGCGGCTTCTTTTAGTTTAAAAATCAATTCGTTTAGGTTAAACTTTGGTTGTAAGCATGAATTTAAACTGTATGTAATAGTTACGCTTAAATTGCTATTTAGTCATTTTAAAACAAACACAAATATTAATTTTTTTAAGGTGTTACCTTTTGAAACGAAGGATGGCTATCACCTAAAAAATTTGTCTAATCGCTATCTAAAAAAAGAGAGCAGTTTATGGTTTGTACACAAATTACAGACAACCTTTCAATTGGTGACGGCTATCCATTAACTCTAATTGGTGGTCCTTGCGTTATTGAATCAGAATATTTTACCTTAAAAATGGCAGAAAAAATTCGCCAAATATGCGATCGCTTGGGTATTTCTTTTGTATTTAAATCTTCTTTTGATAAAGCAAATCGTACATCGTTAGACTCATTTCGAGGTCATTCTCTAGAGGCAGGGCTAGAAATTTTGCAACTGGTCAAAGATAGAATCGGAGTGCCGACTTTGACAGACATTCACGAAAGTTATCAAGCGGCAACTGTAGCTGAGGTTGTTGACGTGTTGCAAATTCCGGCTTTTCTCTGCCGTCAAACGGATTTGTTACTTGCAGCAGCTGCTACGGGTCGAGCTATTAATGTCAAAAAAGGTCAGTTTCTCGCTCCTTGGGATATGAAACATGTCATTAGCAAACTAGAAGCTGGTGGGACAAAGCGTATTCTATTAACCGAGCGAGGTACGAGCTTTGGTTACAACAGTCTAGTGGTAGATTTTCGCTCCTTGCCTCAATTGCGGAGTTTTAATTATCCTGTTGTCTTCGATGCCACCCATAGCGTGCAATTACCAGGAGGACAAGGTAGCAAATCAGGAGGGCAAAGGCAATTCATTCCCTACTTAGCGAGAGCAGCAGCGGCTGTTGGTATCGATGCACTGTTTATGGAAATTCATGCCAACCCTGACTTAGCGCCTAGCGATGGACCAAACATGATCCCTTTAGTAAATCTCGAACATATTCTTAAACAAATACTATGTGTCCGTGCCGGTTTAGAAGTTGCTAGCCAACCTGAATTCAATGCTAAAAATTAGTGAGCCTGAGCTGCAATCGCGTCTATTAAAGATTAAGCTTCTAGCACTAGATGTAGATGGCGTGTTGACAGATGGTGGTCTTTATTACACAGAGAGTGGAGAAGAACTCAAGAAGTTCAACATCAAAGATGGTCAAGGATTGAAGAAATTGATGCAATTTGGTGTAGAAGTAGCTATAATCTCGGCTAACTCTTCAAAGTCAACACTCCATCGAACTCAAAAATTAGGAATTACTCATAGTTTTATTAATGTAGAAGATAAGTTGTCTGTCCTCAAAGATTTGTGCTTACAACTAAGCATATCTTTGTCTGAAGTTGCTTATGTTGGGGATGATGACAACGACCTTCCAGTATTACAAGCGGTAGGGTGTCCTTTTACAGTTGCTGATGCCATGCCTGAGAACAAAGCTCGCGCTATATACGTTACTAGAAAGTCTGGTGGGCAAGGTGCAGTTAGAGAAATCTGCGACCTTTTGATAAACTCTCGTTTAAACTTCAAAAATCAGTTTATTTGTGCTTGAAGAAGATGTACACTCCAACAAAGCTAAAGCGACTTGTGGCTTGCCAGGGTAGCATTCAACTCATCACGGCTCTATCAGCGCTGACTTGCCGAGAGAAAGAGCAACAAGGTACGAACGTTGAATATGATAACTACTTAGTGATTTACGACCTTAGAACTCCTGAAAATCAGAGTAATACATTTGCTAATTTCATCAAAAAGATGGCAGAAGAAGTCTGCACTTGGCAGAAAATTGTGTATATCCAGCCCGAGCAAATGCAGGCACTCCAGGCAAAACTAAATCTTGTGAGGCTAAATCTTTCAAATATTCAGCAAGTCTTCTCTTTAGTTCATAAATTAACCGGTATTTCATCAGCAGATGAAATTTATCTGAGTAAAAACTACGATATCTGGGATCGACTTTTGCTAAATGTTTATGAATCGGCTAAAAAAATCTGCTATGGAGATAGTATTGGATTATATCTTTCAGCTTCTTCTACTGTTCTTCAAGTTGAACCAAGAAGTTTAAATTATAAATTAAAGCGATTATTAAAATCATTTATATCTACCAAAAACTCGATCGACGAAATAAATTTTGATGTTGGTTATTTCACAATATCTAATTTTAATACTTTGAGCGCGTCTCCTCCTATGAAAGTGGTTACGGTAAACAAAGCAGTTACCCTTAATATTTTCCAAAGATTAAGAGGAGTTGTCGGAAAGGTCGTAGACTCAGATTACATTAATAACCTGCATACAAAGCTTGTAAACAACTCTGTATCCATTTTACTGACCTCAAATTTTTCTGAGGCAACTAGAATGTCTGAGGAAAATGAAATTAGTGCATATCAAAATTTCCTTAAAATTCATAAACGAGAAGATAATACAATTTTGATAATCAAGCCACATCCAAGAGATAGCGCAGTTAAAATAGAAAAATTACAATATAGCCTAAATAGACTCTTTTCAGAAGTGATAGTAATTTCTGAGCTAAGTTGGTTTTTTCTCCCTTTTGAACTCTTTTTGATGGAAGTATTTTTGGATCGAAACTTAGTCCCTCATTGCGATATAAAAATATTTGCATTTAGTTCTGCTTGTTTATCTTTAAAATTTCTTTTTAATCTTCCTTGCATTATCGGTTTTGGCAGTGAGATTACACATCAATCATTCTATGACGAACAAGTCAATAAAAGAATACAGCATGAATTAGAGCTTAATTACTTACTTCAACAGATATAGGGCGATCGCCCCATTAAGTTTAAGATTAGTCATGCAATCTATTGTATTCTTCAAGACTTCTTCTATCATTCTAAAAGACTATGGAAATAAGCAAAAGAATTAACTCGACAAAAGCAGGTGGTATACGCGAACAATTGAATTACTTTCGATATGCTTTGATTTTATACTGCTTGGTAGTTATATTTGTAATTCCATTTAGATCTTTTTTTCCACATGCCAAACTATTTTTACCAATAATTGCTTTTATTTTAATTTTACAACTTATTGTTTATAAGACCAAGATAAAGCTTATAGACACTATAATTGTGTGTTTGATTTTAATAGCTTCTTCATTACCAGTGTCATCTTTGGTTTTGTTTAGATACACGCTACCTATATGCTTTATTCTGATTGGTTTTAATGATAATAAACCTACATTACTTAAAAGAAACTATCTTACTATATTATATTGGATTTGTTTGCCTTCAATTCTTTATCAACTAGTTGTGTATAGAAACCAGTTTTTTGATGGTGTAGCAAGGATTACCTTAAGTGTTGGGGATCACAACATATCGGGATTATTTATGTTGTTATTTTTCTTCTTTTGTTATAAAAATAAATTTAGGATTGGCATAGTTTTATCGCTTCTTTGTGTAGGTTTATTCCTTAGTCGGAACTATTTTATTAGTATATGCGTCTTCTTTTTGATTTTGTTATTTGAAGCTCCATTTTCAAAAATACTCAGCAAAATTCACTTTGCTTATATTTTTATAACTGTTAATTTTCTAGTAATATTACTCAGCTATTATTGGATTACAAACGTAGAAACTTCTAGTTTATTATACGATAGTGGAGCTAGTCGTCTATTTTCTTTTAGTTCTTTTAATGATAGTTCTAATTTAGATAGATTTGAAGCCAACGTTTTTTTAATTCAATCTTATTTGAACAATCCAATACTAGCTTTTCAGGGTTATAGAGATACTTATGCAAGCGTGTTTCAACCACTTCGTTTATTAATACATCAATCATTTCTTGAAGTTTTTGCATATACTGGGGTTCCCTTTAGTTGCTTATATTTTTTCGGTTTTGTAAGAGTCGTCATGCGATTTTATCATAAAGATAATTTTAAATATATTTATTCATATTTGACTTTTACTTTATTTTTACATAGCTCTTTACAAGGAGCAACACTCACGCTTTTTATCTTGATTTTAAGTTTGCCTTCAAAAAGTAAGAGATTACACCCATATTAGCAATCTAAAATTTATTAATGAAATTGAGCTATTTGCATATATGCTTCGAGTTTAGCTATCTCAACATAGCACTTGTATGAAAATATCTATTGTTACTCCAGTTTTCAATTCTGTAACAACAATTGAAAAAACGATTCTGAGTGTGATTTCTCAAAAAAGAAACTTTCCCTTAGAATATATTGTAATTGATGGTGGTTCGACTGATGGTACTATTCAAATCATAAACAAGTATGCAGACCAGATAAATTTGTTTATTTCAGAACCAGATCGTGGTCCTTATGATGCCATGAATAAGGGAATAAACCATTCAACAGGTGATGTTATAGGCATAATTAACTCTGATGATTGGTATCACGATAATGCGATCGCAACAGTCGAGCAAGAATTTTGTCAAAATCACAACATTTCTGTCCTCTATTCACCTATAACAAATTACTATAAAGGAGAATATGTTGCTACTTTTGTTCCTGGCGATCTAGATAAACTTTTATTTAGATTTACGCTCAACCATCCATCTTGCTTTATTACAAAGTCAGCATATAACCTTGTAGGCTTATATAACTTAGAATACCCGATCGCCGCAGATTACGATTTGATTCTTCGCTTATTTGTATCTGGCGTAAATTTTCATTATGTGAGTACGCCACTTGCCTCTTATTCATTAAGTGGAATGAGTTCTTCTGCCATACCCTTTGATAGACTTAAATTAATTCGGGAGTGCTGGAAGATTAGCTGTAGCCATTCTAACCAATTTTCTAGAGAGATGGAGCTTCAGCGATGGAAAGTATATGGAGCCTGGGTTTTCAATGAGTTATTTGCACTCCCAACTAGGTATTTTCTTAAGCCTCCACTAGCTAGAAAGCTGAAGTCTTTTCTAAGTAGATATCTTGGAAAGCCAGTGTCGGATACTTATGGTAAATGGTAGTTTTTCTATGTCAAGAATTTTGTTTATTTCTGCCCAGGCTCCCACTAACCAATATCCACAAGCTGGACAAAGGATTGCCTTTACGCATCTTTCAGAATATGCTGTTGCTAATGAAGTCGTTGATATAGTGGTTATAGCTAACAAAGTTGAGGTGGACGCTGCCAAAGATTTAGTTGCAAAATTTGGTAGTAACCTCTATACATATCCTCTCCATCAGTTCGACAAAATTGCTAGTTGCTTAACTCATTATCAAGTTCCCGTGAAGTTTGCTTCTCGTCTTATTAATACAGTTGAGAGAAAAATTCAAAAACTTCTCGCAACTAATATTTATGATACAATTCATTTTGAATGTTCTCATGCTGCTATATACTTTGAAGCAATTGAGAAGTATATTAATCATACTAAAACGAAAACTGTAATTAGTTTAAGAGATGTGTGGACTCAAGTTTTTTTGAGACAGTCTGTCAGTAATTTTTTCTATGGTATTGAAGTAGCTAGAACTTTCCATTACGAACGGCAACTATACTCGCGTGTCGGTGAGTTATGGGTATCATCTACCAAAGATCGCGACCTTTTAACTTCTTTATTTTCTATACCCAGTGAAAGGATTACTATCAAGCCTCACCAAGCTAGTTGTTTTGTGTATCGAGTGCAGCGTTGCTTAGAAAAGATAGAGAAAAAAAGTCTCTTGTTCTGGGGAGCTATAGGAAGACCAGAGAACGAACAAGCAATTCTTACCTTTGTCGAGCAGTGTTTTAAGAAGTTGGTTCAACACGATCGAGATTTCAAACTTTACATAGTTGGCTCTAGTCCCTCTCAAAAAGTTTTGGCACTTGCTTGTAAACAGATTATAGTTACAGGATTTGTTGAAGATCCAACTGAGTTTTTTGAAAAAGCTGAAATTGGAATAGTTCCTCTATTTAAGGGAGGTGGGATTAAACTAAAAACCCTAGAAATGCTAGAAGCTGGCTTGCCAGTTATTGCTACTGCTGTAGGTGCTGAAGGAATTGTAGATCGGAGGAAAAAATTAGTGGTGAGTGACAATTTTGAAGAATGGTTCGATTTGATCCGCATAATGATAAGGTAAAGCTTTTTTAGCTTTACTTTAATTTTTCTAAATCGCCTTCTGTTTTTAATAAGGTAGCAGAGCGATTGGCATTGCTGACAGCAGTTCCCATTTTCTTAGAACGTAGCTTAACTAAAGTTCTAATAAAGTTGGCTCGGGCAAAATCGGGAGCAATTTCTATAGCGCGATCGCAATCTTTCAACGCTGCTACTAGATAATTTAATGATAAATTCACTTCAGCTCTTACAACATAAAAGTGTGGTTCGTCAGGTTCGAGAATAATTGCTTTTGTGTAATCAGCTTTTGCTGCTTTCAACTGATGACTTTGAAAGTAAAGTTCTCCTCTTTCTATATAAGCCAAAACATTTTCTGGATTTTGTTCAATTACCTGACTCCAATCAGCGATCGCTCCTGAAATATCACCTAGATTTTTTCTCACCCAAGCTCTATCTGCATAACAGTACATGCACTTGCGATCTAGTGATATCGCTATATTATAATGTTCTAAAGCAGATGATAGTTGTCCGAATTGACATAGCAACGCCCCGCGCTTATGTTGCAGAAAATGCTCGTCAGGACACAACTCGATGGCGCGATCGTATTCAGAAAAAGCTGCGGCTAATTCTCCAAGAGATTCTAAAATCTCTCCGCGATATACATAGGCAGTAACAACATTTTTAGAATTAGTTTTATCGAGATGAATTACGGCTGCATAATCATCTAATGCTGCTTGCGTTTGAGCTAATTTTTTGCGAGCATTACCTCGATTCAAATAAGCAATAGCAAAATTAGGGTTAAGCGCGATCGCTTGAGAGAAATCAGCCACCGCAGCATGATAATCTCCAGTTCTCACCCATATATAGCCTCGATTCAAATAGCTATCACTGCGATCGGGTGCAATATGAATAGCCGTAGAAAGGTCTTTTAGTGCCGCACTATAATCATTTAAGTAGCTATAAGCATTTGCTCGATTAACATGCGCTTGAATTTTATTTGAGTCAACCTCAATTGCTTTAGTAAAATCAGCAATAGCAGCTTCAGCATTCTGCTTTTGCTCTAGGTAAGTTATTCCTCGGCAAATATAAGCTTTATAGTGTTGCGGATCGAGTTTTATCGCTAGATCGTAGTCAGAGATTGCTTTATCTGACATTTTTAAAATACTATAAAGGTTGCCTCGATTGTATATAACTTCTACTAAAGTCGGATCGAGCTTAAGAGCTTTGTTAAAATATAAAAGTGCTGTTTTAACATTACCTTCAAATAACGCATGTAAACCATATTGCTTGTACTGCCAAGCTTGAATTTTTTTTACCATAATTTACTTGGATACTTCGACTGGATGTGTGAATACTTTGACTCATAGATCGGAGTTGTCTTTTTCTAAGAACAATATATGTATTACATCCGACGGAAATGATAGTATTCCTGAACTTTTCTGTATAGACAAACTTTATCTATCAAGAGAACATATTGGTATGACACAAATCTAAGTGTCAAATTTCTATTATATAGAGGTGATTTAGCACTACACAATCTACAAGTTGTTAAGAGAAGTCACTCAGAGTGCGCTCTAACAATCTTAGAAAATAAAAGACGTTTGTTTCAGTTTCGTTTGTAGTGGTATATTGGATAAGTCTGTCAAATTCCTATTAGCTATGCGATCGCAGCAAAGCTTAATCCTGTAAGTGGCAAAAGTTATAGCTTTACTAACTTATGAGGTGAAATAGTCTGCAACGTGATGTATTTAAGTACATTTCTCATGTAACTAATATCACTTTTATTAGCTTTCTGTAGCCTTTCAGTTGCAAACTGCAAAACTCGCTCCGCTCGTCCATCCCAAGTAAAATTATGTACTTCTTGAAAAGCACAGTCAGCAATAGTCTTAGCTAATAAAGGATTATTCAATAGAGTCTCTATTGCTAATTTGAATGAGAGTGGTTCGTCAGGTTCTGCCAATAGTGCATTTTCTCTATGTCGCAATACTGTTGCTATAGTCGGTAAAGCTGAAGCGACAATTGGTCTCTTAGCAACCATATAATCAAATAACTTCAACGGACAAGTAGCTTCAGCCAGTTCCCAATACTTACTGGTAGGAAGAATTAGAATGTCTGCGGCATATAGATATAATGCTAGCTCAGATTGTGGTACGTGACCGAAAAATTGTATGTTTTGTAAATTCATCTGTTGACAAGTTGCTTTTACCCGGTTGATATCATCAATCCATCCTCCTACTAAAACAAATTCACATTCTGGCATCAGACTAGCAGTTTTCAAAATTGTTGGTATTCCTTTATAATCGTACAAATGCCCTGAATATAAGATAATTTGACTGTCTTGTTGTAAAGATAACTTTTGGCGGGCTAAAGATTTAGTTTGATAAGGAAGAAAATTTTTAATGTCTACGGCATTAGGAGCTACCAATGTTTTTTCAGGAAGCAAACCATGATTTAAATAGTTCTCTGCAAGTTGAGGTAATGTGGTAACAACACCAAGTAAGTTCTTGTTATTGAATAACTTTTTGCATGTATAACTAAGTTTTTCTGAAACTGGTTCGTGCCATTCCCAAAGCACAGGTATACACATTCTTAGCAAAATTTCAACCACAGGAAACGAACGAGTATAAATTAAGCAAGGAGCTTTAAAACAAGTGTATAAAATAGCTAGTTTATAAAAGATAAAATTTTCATAATTTTGGGGAAAAGGATACTCGATCTTAATATGCAGCGGTAGGCGAACTAGTTTAAATTTATGATGCAAACCATACCAAGCTTGAAATTCTGAGTCTATGCCTTTTAAAACTGAAAAAATATCTCCGCTAGTAACCAATTCAAAATTTTCAACTTTTTGAGAAAAAGCCTGCGCCATTTTAGTAGTTTGAATTGAGTGAGCCATTTTTGATGGTAGGTTTCCTTTAGATACATAAATTAGAGATTTTAGCGTTTCCATTTTACTTTTTTTGATAGGTAGTTTTTTGATGATGCCAATGATTAGTACATGCAAAACCCATATACTATTACTCGTATTTTCATGCTTAACCTTTCGCTTTGATAGCACTAGTATATATAATATTTGCGATCGCAAAAACACTAGTTAAATCGAGTCACTTCTTTTTTTGGAAGATTGTTAGTTGCTTTTGCTAAAACTTCAGACACAACCTCTGTGTATCGAGCAAGACTGAATGTCTCCAATACTTTTTCACGAGTTTGCTTCCAGTCTACAGAATAAGCCGAACCGCTAGCGATCGACAAAATTGATTCAGCAATCGACTCAGGTGTGTTTTCGCAGGTCCATAGCTCTGTTTCTGGATTAAAAAACTCTCTCAAAGCCGGAGAATTCATGGTTAATGTAGGTAATCCTAATGAGAGGGCTTCAATCAACTTATTAGGAAGAGCATGATACGCCTTATCTGTATTACCAAAAATACCTAATGCTAGATCGCAATAATTAACTAGATATTGAGGTAAGGAACCATTAATAAAGTTTAAGTCTTTCCTTAGAAAAACTATAGATTCAAGATGATATGACCGAACTTTTTCTACATAATCGTAAAAAGCTTTATTGTCTATACCAAAGAAGTTACAAGTAAAATGCAAGTTTCTTTCTCGCAAAATTCTTATTGCTTGTAATATGTTATCCAATCCATGTAAAGGAATAAATGTTCCCCACCAACAAATATTTAATTTACCATCTTGCATCCAGCTTCTGTTGGGGAGCAAACAAGAAACATTACACAGAGGAGCTATATAAACTTTTTTTCTGTCAATATCAGTATTCAGAATCTGTTCCCAGTAAGTTAACTCTTGATTAGAGCTATGGATGAGATAGTCTGATTTCTTTAACGCTAGTATATCTTTTTCAATATATGATTTAGCGAGTTTGCTTCCATCACCAACTCTTTTTCTGTCCCTCACTTCAGTATCGTAAAGCGAGATATACATTTCAACTATGACTTTTTTCCTAAAAAGCTTTGCTGCAAAGATGGTACTTTTGATGAAAATAGTATTCATTGGTAATAAGTAAATTACATCCGTAAACGCAGCTTTTATTAAAAGTTCAATCCAGTAAAACTTAGTTAATACTTTTTCAATTAACGAGCTTTGCATACTTAAGTTTATATAATAAAAACTAGGACATAATTGAGAAACAAAATAATTTTTGGAACTAGATAGAAACTCGATGAGAGCTTGAGAACGACGATCTACGCGAGAAATATTGCCACAGAGCAAAACCTTGGCTTGATTGATGGGTGCTAGCATTGAAGTAATATTTTTGAGAATTGAACTATTGGCGAAAATACATGAAACTATTTTTTAAGTACCGTGTTTTATTTTTGCTTGAAACGTTGAAATGTCTCACTTTAAATAGTGAAAAAAATGAGCCAACTTTTGTAATAATTTTGTTAGTGCAAGCTGTATTTCAACAATTGCATCTATGCAGGGATGAAAGACGTAGCTTAATAGAAATTAAATATCATGAAAAACTCGAATTGCTACTTTGTAAATTGCAACATATTATCCAGGCTTTCATACTGTCTAATGAAACTTCCGACTTAACTAACAGTATGTACTTTTTTGCACGATAAATATTTCAGACTCTGACTGGTGTTGCTTAAGTGCACTCTTAGTGTCTTCTCTCACAATCCATAACGCCACGATCTATAACGCCCATAGCGCTACTTTACTTGTATTAATAATTTAGTCTTGATAGTTAAATTAGTCAAACGAAACCCTACCGAATAATGTTTTTTAATACCATAAATTTAATAATTATATTTCTGCTTTATCATCATGTTCAGTTATAAGTCAGTTTTTGTCAATACATAAAAGTTACAGAAAAGTTCAGGACAAGGAGCGAAATTGTCTTTACAAATATGCAAAACGCAAACATCAAACACAAGACAAGGAATAGGCTCCATCTTACTATTCCGCTTTGTGAACTACGGTTTACTGGTGCTAGCACTGCTCGATCTCCTAGAGATACTCGTCCCCATGCGCTTGCTAAATTCAGTGGAATTTTTGTGACTAGCACCGTTGTTAGTGCTTGAAACTTTGCGGCTTCAAATCAAAATGGATGCTCGCACCCAATTGTCAATCTTGTTTTATTACAATTCCTTAACCTTTAATGCAGCTTGAAGATATTTATCAATATTTTGCCAATCCTCCAGAGATTTATCTTTGCCAAGAGCAAGCAGTTTGTTATATCCTGTCGGTCTTGCTTGAGGGTGAATCTTATGGCTCTGGATTGATTCAAAAGCTCGAACGTGAAGAGTCTCGCTATCGCCTCTCCGATACCGTGTTGTATGCAGCGCTGAAATTTCTCGAAGATGAAGGAGCGATCGCGGGGTACTGGCAAAAACTAGAGGGTCGCGGTCGTCCCCGACGAATGTTTCGGCTCAATCACCAATGGCAAGATGAAGCACGAAAGCTAGCAAAATTATGGAGCGATAGCATCACCAAATATAAATAAGTCAGCCTTTTAGGAGCAGAACGCCTCTGCCGCGGGATAGCTGGGCGATCGCTTCTACGATTTCATCTCCAATTTTTCGAGTAATTTAGGCAGATCCTTTTGAGATACTTGGCGATGCTCGGTTTCGATCGCATCAACCCAAGATATACTTTTCCCCATTGTTGCGGCAAAGAAAGCCCTCGACCAGCCTTTAGCTTTTCTAGCTTCTCTAATCGCAGCACCAGATGGCGGCTGTTGTTTGGGACGTTCCACGCCTCTAAGCTGGTTTGGCGATTTGGCAATCTCTGTCAACGCTGCTTCTGGTAAATCGAATCGCCATGTAGTATCTAAAAGCTGGCTCCAGAAGCCAATTGGTCTTTTCGCACCATCGTTATTTAACAACCACGCAGGACCAGTTTCTACCTCGACTCGCCATCCAGCCGCTTCAATTACTTTCAAGTCAGTCGCCAAATCATCAGCTAGTTGCCGTCGTAGTTGCCGATCTTGCTCTGCTAGCGCAATTTTAGCCATACCATACGCAATTTGCATCAGAGATTTGCCGGAAAAGACATCGCGGCATCCTGGCTTGACTTGAAAAATCAGCCAAATTAGCATTCGAGCTGCACCAGCATTTTGCTTACCAATGCTAAACAGCGTTTGTACTGTTTTCTTGGTAATAACTCCCGTATAGTAATAGTACTCAGACTTATTTAAAAAGTACTTCGCCCACAATCCAGGTTGAACGATGACTTTTAAACCTGTCAGCTTCGGATTGCCTGCCTTATCTGTCTCAAAATCTCTTGCAACATTGACATTCCAGATTTTTAAATCGGCTACGGTAAAGGCTCCTACCTTGCCTTGTTTTTCCCAAACTACGTGAGCTAATATCTGTGCCGGCTGTCGTACCAGGTCATACAGAATTGTCAGTTGCTCATGTCTGCATAAATCTCTACGTTTGATTAATCCGCTGTATTCCAGCAGTTGTTTATCATCTAATAGAAACTCACTTTGCCACGGATTATGCAGATTTGCAGCAGCGGCGCAATAAATTAGATGAATAGCGCCTGCTCTAGGATCGAATCGATCTATGACAGCTAAAGCTGCTGACTCAGATATGGTGTCAGGAGACAAGTTTTCTAAATTGTCAGTGACATAGTAAGAGATCGTGCCTTTATTGGCATCAGTTGCTTTTTCATAGCTCAAATTGTTTTGGGTTTCGGTCTTCCAGGGTAGATCGCGCTTTTGAGATAACACTTCTGCCACGCCATGCAACAAGAGTGACAAAGCGGCAAGATTCGTCTTGCCATCTGGAAACAGAGAAGCTTTCTTGAATGGTTTGGTTGGAGATTTCAGCTGCCTAGACTTCAGAAGAATCTTTTTGACAGTCCCCAATTTACTTGTCTGAGGTGATGTGGTAGTTGATTCTGTAGCGATCGTTTCTTCGCGGTCTACTTCGGTCTTGCTTGTGTCATTTCGCCGAAGAATAACTGTTTGTACTGCCAGTTGAAGCAGACTTCCAAGCCGATTACGCAGTAATTCTGGTAATTTCATTTCTTGCTTGGTATACCGATCGCATTTATCGTATTTTTTGCTCTTGCTGAAAACGCGAATTATCGCATCTCCATACAAACATATCTCGGATTCAACGATATTTTCCTACCTAATTTGGTAGACCTTGCGGAGTTTATTGAAGTATTAATGACAGGAATGCTAACTAAGGGAAGTGTACGAGTAAATCCGATCTATCAAAAGGCATATTCTAAAAGTAGTACTACTAAAAGTAGGCGATCGCATAAGTGCCGTCTTCATCAGCAGATTTGAGCCGATTGGATTTAGTGTAGTTCTAAAGTACTAGTATCGTCTCACTTTTTCCAAAACAGGTTGAATCAATTTGCTTTAAACAGCATCAAAATCTTAGTGAGCAAGAATCTTACAACTTTACATTTACTACCATAGCAGTGCTAAATGATTTGTAAAGTAGGCTTCTAGCCTGCTCCACGTTTATGAATCAAATAGGGTTGCTATAGCACTTAGTCACACTTTTGCTAGAAACAAGTCACACTTTTGCTAGAAACAAGTCACACTTTTTCGTTATAGGGCTTAGATTTAAAATACTTACATTAAAATCTTACATTTTTAGCTTGAGCTAAAAATGTAAGGGCTATTGAATCGAGCGAATAAGATATTTTTCTAAATCTACGGTTTTAGAGATAGCTTCAAAGTAAAATCATTGGAAATGAAGTAATAAAAAACCTTGCAGCCAGTAAACTTTAAGGAATGTTACTCAATTAAAACAGAGATTACTCGCCATAAAAAAGTCAAACATCTATCTGTATGAGTAGTGAAAAGTTCAAACTTTGATTCTGTGGATAGGTGAAAAGAATGTAATTTTGATGGCTTAATATTGGGTGACTGTTAATCATGAATTATTTCTAAGCGGAGAAGAAAATTATGCCATTACTAAGCATTAGCGATTTCGATACAGATTATCAGCGTACCTTTGAAGGAAACGACATCAAAGGTATGGATGTTTACGGTGAAGGAGATGGGGAAAAGTTTGGTACAGTAAAAGATATTTTAGTAGACGAACAAGGTAATTTTCGGTATTTTGTTATCGACGTAGGATTCTGGATTTTTGGTAAAAAAGTACTACTGCCAGTTGGTCGCGCTCGGATCGATCGCAACGCTCATCGCGTCTATGCCAACGGTTTGACTAGAGAGCAAGCGGATCGCTTACCCGAATATACAGAAGGCATGACAGCAGACTACGATTACGAAGAACGGGTAAGAGAAGTTTATCGTACAGAAGCTTCTTTAGATGCATCAGCACCTCTAGACTCGGCATCTACTGCTGCGATGATGGGTACTGCTACGCCAACTAGCTATAACCGCGATACTTACACTTACGAGCATGACAGAGATTTATACGATACAAGCACTCATAGCGATCGCACCATTAAACTTTATGAAGAGCGGTTGATTGCCAGCAAACAGCGCCGCAAAACTGGAGAAGTTGCGATCGGCAAGCACGTTGAAACTGAGACAGAACGAGTTTCAGTTCCAATAGAAAAAGAGCGGGTCGTGATTGAAAGAATTACCCCACCCGATGCAGGTAGGGCTGTTGCACCTGGTGAAGTTGACTTCCATGAGGGTGAAGTTGCCCGTGTAGAAGTGTATGAAGAAGTTCCAGATATTCATAAAGAAGCCTTCGTTAGAGAAGAAATCAGAGTCAAGAAGGTCGTAGAACAGGAAACTGTGGAAGCACAAGAAACGATTCGCAGGGAAGAATTAGATATCGATACTGATGGTCGTCCAGTTATCAGTGACCAGTAACCAGTTATCAGTGACCAGTTATCAGTGACCAGTTATCAGTGACCAGTTATCAGTGACTAGCGATCGGTTAATTCTAACTTCTGATTCCTGACTGCTTTTTACTAGACCTCCTGCATGAATCAAAAAATCATGGATGTCATTCTGTTGGCGAAGCCTTCCCGAAGGGTACGCAACGCAGTGTAGTGAAGAATCTCCCAGATGTTTCGCTTCGCGTGTGGATGACAATTCAAGTATTCACGCAGGAGGTCTACTGACAACTGATAACTGTTCTATTCATTTGTAAATTGTAGGAGGTAGAAATGAGTTTGATTAAAAAGTTTCGGAAAATTGCGACTGTGCTGCTCTTAGTATTATTTGTGACTACAACTACAGCCTGTAGCAGTGCAGTTCAAGCCAAACAGCCAACAACAATGCTACCAACAGCTAGCCGGAGTGCAGATTACTCGCAAATAGCAAGAGGAAATACTCAAGCCGGACAAGATTTTGGTAGTTGGGTCGTGCAAACGGCTAGGGGAATGGTTAAAGATGCCTATGTGCGCGACAACAATAAATTAGGTGTTGTCATCTCACCTGAAGTTCGCCCAAACGAAGTTAAGCCATTAGCAAAATCTCTAGCTCAAGGTTTTCGCCGCAATTTCCCCAACCAAGATTTGACTGTGTTGATGTACGCACCGGATAAAAAGCTAATTTTGACAGCTAAGTACGACACTCAAACTAACCAGATTGAATACAAGTAGGTCGTTGGTCATTTGTCATTGACTATGAATGCAAATGGCGGTTGTAACAAGGAGAAAAAAATGAGTAGTAGCGACAAATACAGAAAAGAAGTCATGAACGATCTCGCTCAAGGTAATGTAGAAAACCTTGACGCTCCCACAAATTTAGAGCAAGATTACGAAAATTTTGACGATTTTGCTCAACGCTCATCTCACGAAGAACGTCGCCGCTTATTCGGTCGCTCTTTCCACCCAGACCGAATTCCCACAAATCAGATGGAACCGGAATTGCAAAAAGCGATCGCCCAGATTAAACCAAATGAAAGAGATGATGTGGCGCGGGCTTTCTTCAAGCACTTAGGTAAAAGAGGACTGCACGATCGCGATTTAGAAAAGCAATTGGGGCTATCAACTCATCACGCCAGCCGGATGAATGCCGACGATGTAAGTAAATTAGCTGCATTTGCTTATCACAACCATCCCGATATTTTTCAAGAGGTATTAGCGGAACAACCTGCGTTCGTGAAATTCCTCAGCAATCCAATGGTCGGTGCTGCATTGGGTGCGATCGCGGCTAAATGGTTGGGTGGTCGTAAGTAAGAGAAAAAGTGTTTAGGTGTGAAGGAGTGAAGTATGTCCGGGAGTGCAGATTTATCCAAATTCAGCCAGTTGAGTTTGGGTGTAGCGATCGCTTTTTTTGGTGTGGGGGTGCTACCCCAACAACTTCTGGCTGAGGAACAGAGGCTTAAGGATTCAACCGAGAAAGAGGCGGTAGCCCTAACGAGTAGCACGGCTCAAAACGAAGACATATCTTACGCTGCCGCCGATCTGCAACCGCAGGACGAATCTACCCAGGAGCTACGACTGGCGCAGCGAGAAGTTGACATCGATACTTTCTGTCGCTCGTATCCCTACAATTCTCGTTGTGCTGATTACCAGCCACCGGAGCAACGTCAGAAGCCAAAAGAGAAGCTGAGAGAAACTTTAACCGAAAAGCAGCCGCGAAGTGGCTTTGCACTCACAGGTAAAGCTGGTACTTTAGGATTTGGGTTAGAAGGAGTTGGGGCTATTTCTCCTAATTTTAACGGTCGCTTGGGAGTGAATTACTTTGATTTTGGGATTGACACCGAGCAAAGCGATATTGACTACGATGCTGACGTGCAGCTATTCAGTGTTTCGGCACTTTTAGACTGGTATCCGTCGAAAAGAAGTGACTTTAGGATTACAGGCGGTTTATTCTACAACAACAACAAAGTTGACGCAACCGCCCGCTCAACTGCAACTTTGGATATTGGAGGTGTAGAGTTTCCTGCTTCAGCCGTGGGTCAGCTAGAAGGAGAACTGACATTTCCTAACACAATTTCTCCTTACGTTGGCATTGGTTACGGTAATCCAGTCAAACGCGATCGCGCCTTCAGTTTTTCGATTGATTTAGGCGTTTTATTCGGGGGTGCGCCAGAAGTCGATCTGATTGCATCAGGACCAATAGCAGGACCAGCGTTACAACTACCAGTTGTAGGTTCGTTATTAGAAGATGCGATCGAACAGGAAGAAGACGATATCGAAGACGATTTGAGCGACTTCAAGATCTATCCCGTGCTGACTATTGGCATTTCCTACCACTTCTAATCGGTTCTGCTTGCTGATGATTGGATAGGAAAGCTCGCATAGCATTCCGATAAATTCTGAACAATCGACCAGAAATCATCAGAGATTTAACAATTCTTCTGCTGCTGTAATATAGCAATCCTATTTGATTCATGAACGTGGAGCAGGCTCCTAGCCCGCCGCAGGCTAGAAGCCTACTGTACAAATCATTTAGAACTGCTATATCTGATTTCAGGAAAATATTTCTGAAAATATTTCTATCAGTTTAGATACACAACGAGAGAAGTCAAAAATACATAACTTGCGGTATAAACGGCTAAATAAGCTATCAGTTAGCTTGGGAAATATATTGCCTCAGATGTAGCAGTATGAGCGTGCGCCGAATTCAAACGAGGTAGTCATATGTGGGAAATTGCAGAAATAGCAGGGCATGGTTTCAATAACTATTGGCTAGCACAAATTATCACAGAAGAAATTCTCACTCCCGAAGAAGCTGCCGCAGTCTTTTCGGGTCCACAATTCTTAGTGGCATTGTTTGCGGGTGTAGTGATGGCATTTGCTTTCCAACTCCTGTTAACTAACTTTACAGTCGCTTTAGGTATTTCCGCGTTAGGCGGGGGAGATGCCGACGATACAGATAATTTAGGTAGCACAGTCCGTAAAATCTCGACCGCAGTAGGTCTTTTGGCTTTAACAACTGGCGGCGTGGCTCTATTCGTTGCCAGTTTTTTAGCTGTGAAACTTAGTTTAGTCAGCAGTGCGGTATTAGGGGCAATTATTGGGGTAGTTATTTGGTCTACCTATTTTTCTATCCTGTTGTGGTTAGGCTCAACTACAGTTGGTTCGCTGATCGGTTCTTTAGTTAGCACTGCTACCTCTGGCTTTCAAGGACTGGTAGGGACAGCAACCGCAGCTTTAGGCGCTAATGTAGCCAAGAATCAAGCTGTGGATACAGCTGAAGCGATCGCCGCCGCAGTTCGGCAAGAATTCACTACAGGACTCGACCCAGACGCGATCGGTAAGACTCTACAAAAGTCTTTGGGAAATTTACAACTACCGCAACTGAATTTAGACGAAATTCGCGGTCAGTTTGAAAATATCCTCAAAAACTCCGATCTAAAATCTGTGGCTGATAGCGACGTATTACGTAACATTAACCGCGAGACATTTGCAGATTTAGTCAGCGATCGCACGGATTTATCCAAACAAGATGTGAATCGGATTGTAGACCAGTTGCAAGGCGTTTGGCAGCAAACGATCGGTACAGGCGAAGTAGATCCGCAAGCTCAATTAAGTCAATTTATTAAAGAAGCTTCTCCCGAACAACTCAATTCCAGCGAACTCAGCGAACAACTGGAACAATTGGTACAAAGCACCCAATCGAATGAAAAGCAAAGCAACGGTTGGGGGAATCGAGCTGTGCAACTAGGTGTCAGCGCCCTCACCACCGCAGTACTCGAAAGAACCAATCTGGCTGGAATTGATGTGGAAAATATTTCTGGTCAACTGCAAAAATTCATCGATAAGTTGCCAGAAGTAGACCGAGACAAGATTTCCGGTCAGTTACAGCAATTTAAACAGCAGGTGCAACAGCAAGCGCAAAAACTACCAGCACAGCCAAACAGCGCCATCCGCAGCGATGTAGATGATTATCTGCTGAAATCTTACCCGTGGCATCTCAACCGCGAAACGATTAAGCAAGAATTTAGAGACGTTATCTACGATGCGCAAGCAGATCCAGGTAAAGTTAAACAAGAGCTAGAGCAGCTAGATAAAGATTATTTCACACAAAAACTGAATCAACGCGGCGATCTACTTGAGAACAAAGTCCAAGAAGTTGCCCAGCAATTAGAAGAGATCCGCACCGAGATTTTAGCTACGGTTTCTGCTGGTGCGTCACAAGCGCAATCACAAGACCTGCGTAGCCGTGTAGAAAATTATCTGCGTTCGACTGGTAAGGAAGAACTAAATCCCGAAGGGATTGAGCGCGACTTCCAAACTCTTCTAGAAGATCCAGAAGCGGGTGTGGAAACACTCAGCGATCGCCTATCGCAATTTGACCGCGATACTTTGACTCAACTGCTCAAACAACGCCAGGATATTAGCGAAGAGGAAGCAAATAATATTGTCGGTCAACTCGAAAGCACTCGCGATCGCGTTGTCAACAAAGCCAAAGAATTGCAAGAACAGGCGCAAGCTAAAGCAGCAGAAGTAAGGCAGAAAGTAGAAGAGTATCTTCGCAATACTAATAAAGAAGAACTCAACCCTGAAGGCATCGAGCGCGATTTCCGCACCTTGCTAGAAGATCCGCAAGTGGGAATTTCTGTATTACGCTCAAGATTATCGCAGTTCGATCGCGAAACGTTAGTAGCATTACTATCGCAACGTCAAGATTTGAGCGAGGAGCAAATAAATCAAACTCTCGATCGCTTAGAATCAGTCCGCGATAATATCTTACAAGCACCGCAACAGCTCACAGGCAAGGCCAAAGAGCAATACGACAAAACGACAACGGCGATTTCTGAATATCTGCGTAACACCAACCTAGAAGAACTCAATCCTGAAGGCATCCAGCAGGATTTACGTAAAGTATTGGAAGATCCTCAAGAGGGAGCCATAGCATTACGCGATCGCTTGTCTCACGTCGATCGGGAAACCTTGGTGAAACTACTGTCGCAACGGCAAGACTTGAGTGAAGAACAAGTCAATCGAGCAATCGACTCTGTAGAAGAAGCAATTAACAGCATTGTGCAAGCACCACGCCGTTTGGCAAGCCGCGTCCAACAGCAGGCGATCGATTTTGAGACAACTTTAGAAGGTTACTTGCGGAATACGAATAAAGAAGAACTCAATCCCGATAGCATTAAGCGCGACTTGCAACTATTGCTTAACGATCCTCGTGCTGGATTGGGTAGTTTGGGCGATCGCCTCTCGCACTTCGATCGTTCGACGATTGTGGCTTTACTGTCTCAAAGAGAAGATATTTCGGAAGAAGAAGCAAATCAAATTGTCGATCGCATCCTGACTGTACGTAACTCTGTTGCCGAGCAAATTGAGAAAATTCAGCGTAGCGTACAGTCTGTTATCGACTCAGTTTTCGATCGCATTCGCAGCTACCTCAACTCGCTAGAGCGTCCCGAACTCAACTACGAGGGAATTCAGCAAGACTTCACCACCTTGTTTGACGATCCGCAAGCGGGATTTGATGCTCTACGCAATCGCTTGAGCCAATTCGATCGCGACACACTAATCGCCGTGTTGAGTTCTCGCGAAGATATTTCCCCAGCCGATGCCGAGCGGATTGTGGGTCAAATTGAAGGTACGCGCGATCGAGTGCTGCATCAAGCCGAACGCATTCAGCAAGAAACGCAAAAACGGCTGGAAGCTTTGAAACAACAAGCACAGGCAACAGCAGTAGAAACCAAAAAAGCCGCATCTGGTGCAGCTTGGTGGTTGTTTGGTACGGCTTTGACTTCTCTTGTCGCATCTGCGATCGCCGGAGCGTTAGCCGTGAACGGGATCGGTGGATTGTTTTAAAGTTTCCACTGGAATTTTGAAATTGGAGCAAAAAAATGACTTTAGGCTACCACAGACGAGCAGTAGGCACATTTGAGCGGCGTAAAGATGCGGAACGCGCCCTGAATGAATTAAAGCATTCTGGTTTTGGGATGGGTCGGGTTTCCATCATCGCCCAAGATGCAGACAGCAAACCTGATATTGCTGGTGTAGATGTAGAAGATCGCGATCGCGTCGGGAACAAAGCCGATGAAGGTGCTGCTACTGGAGCGGTGACAGGCGGAGTTTTAGGCGGACTGACTGGTTTATTGGTCGGACTAGGCACTTTAGCAATTCCTGGTGTTGGTCCAGTGATGCTAGCGGGCGAAGTTGCTACAGCCCTGGCTACAACTGCGGCTGGTGGTGCGATTGGTGCGGCTGCGGGCGGTTTGCTAGGCGCACTAATTGGCTTGGGGATTCCCGAGGAAAGAGCCAAAGTTTACAGCGATCGCGTTTCTAGAGGACATTATTTAGTTATTGTGGATGGCACTGACGACGAAATCGCCCACGCAGCCAGAATTCTTGGCGGTGGCGGGATTCAAGAATGGGGTGTATATAACAACCCAAATGCGACCACTACCCGTACCGATGTTGTGACTGATGTAGCGCGGATGAATTCGACTAGACCGGCTTACCGCACCGAAGGCATTGTCGATAACGTCAATACAGCTAACCCCACCTACCGCACTGAAAGTAGTGTTGACGACGCTCCTGAAGTCATTATTGTCGATCGTCGGGACGAGACTCACTGAGAACCAGCATAGTATTGACTAATGGGTGGAAGGACATACTGTCAGTGCGATACTATAGCGATTCTCGTTATGAGGCGATACATTCGTAGGGGCGCACAGCTGTGCGCCCCTACAGATCTTGTATTTCATCGAATTGAAAAAGGCTATATCTCGCTCGGAAACTATAGCAGTTCTAAATGATTTGTAAAGTAGGCTTTTAGCCTGCGGCAGGCTAGAAGCCTGCTCCACGTTCATGAATCAAAACTGAAATTTCAGACAGCTAGCTTAGTAGCGGGAACGTCTTTTCCGCTGCTTATGCTTAGCGAGTTCCTTACGTTTATGTTTTTCAATTGGCGTTTCAAAGTGACGATGTTTCTTGATGTCTAAAAAAATCCCTGCTTTAGAAACTTCGCGCTTAAATCGACGCAAGGCTGACTCAATTCCTTCATTTTCACCCAAAATAATTTGTGCCATCTATTCTCCTCTCAATTGAGTAAGTTAGGATAGAATTTGGGCAATTTATCCTGAAATTAAGTTGTTAGCAAAAAAGGGTAGACTCCCGATCTACCCTTAAACCTTAGAGTTAAATTATCTGTCTTAAAGGTTAGTAGCGACTAGAGAAATTACCTCTGCGATTACCACCGAATGAGCTTCTGTCTTCTCTAGGCTTTGCCTTATTAACCTTCAGGTTGCGCCCCATCCATTCAGCACCATCAAGAGCATCAATGGCAGCTGTTTCTTCAGTATCTGTATCCATTTCCACAAAAGCAAAGCCGCGCATCCGACCAGTTTCGCGATCGGTTGGGAGTTGCACCCGCTTTACAGAACCGTACTCTGCAAAAGCAGCACTGAGGTCTTCTTGCGTTACCTCGTATGATAAATTGCCGACATATATAGACATATGATTGTCTCCAAAATCAAAAGGTGTAGAGATTTAGATTTCGGAGAGAAGCCTGTTAATGTTAAAAACAAACGATATAACCGAATTTTAGTCTCACCCACTATACTAGCGCACTATTGAACTCTCGCACGAGAGCGATCGCGTTGGAATGGGTGTATTGAATACATTTTAGTTAGTGATAAAAGACCTTCGCCATATTTTAACAAGCTGTGTAGACGCTCCCTCCGGCATCGCTAGATGTATGCGCTCAAAAGCCTTTGATGCTTTGTTTTGTGGAACTTTGCTCTTGATTTATCTAGTTGGGATCTAGTCAAAAGATAGATAACTCCGATTGAGTGCGGTCAAGACTAGTCGTTGAAATATTCAAGCAGATCGACAGAAATATTTTGTTATAATAATTTACATACGCTTACACGAGGGCATCCATGCGCTACACCGATAAAGAAGGGAATACCCTCAACCTGAATGAATGTATGACTGCCGATAGCTTCTTGATGGAGCCTGACGTTTATACCTGCGAACCACTGGAAATGCATTTCAACCAAAACGGAGATCTCAAAGCCGGAAAGAGACCGAAGAAAGCAGTAGTTAGCAAATCTTTGTAGTGGCGATTAGCTCAGTATGACAATAGCGAGCGAACTAGGTATCTAACCTCAGACAAAGATATCTAGCTAGACTCTATCTTCTAGTTTTCGCCCCAGTGGGGCAGGAGTCAGCGATGAATCAGCCCATTAAATTATCTATAGAGCAAGAATTTAGCCTCAGAAGCTTTGCCGACCAAGTGCAGCAGATGTCCCGCGAACAAGCCCAGGAATTTTTGATTGTGCTGCATAAGCAGATGATAATTCAGAAAACAATGTACCAGGAATTTCTGAAGCATGAGTGGCATCTGGACTAGGATCGCGCTTTTGGGGCAGAGCTGGTGAGAAAGCGCCTCCAAAACCTCTATCTACCTGCTTTATCCAATATATCTGGTGGTAATTCAATCTCTTTTGAAGCTGTGCGGCTACAGCTATTAGCCAACAATCGGGTACAGATTTGGGCTAATGCCAATCTAAGCAACGGCGAACTCGTGCCGATTAGTCTGAGTGTAACCATAACCATCGAGCGACGATGCCGCCTTGCTTTTTGCGAACCGAAGTTTGAAGCAGATAGCGTACCAGAATCTCGACGAGAAATCTCTCAAACCCTAAGCATCATATTGGTAGAAATTTTAGATCGCATGGTCGATTTGGATCGCTTCGATCTCGATGGCATCACGCTCCGACTCAACCAATTGGAAACCCAAGAAAAACTGTTGATTTTCAGCGGCTACGCCCAAATTGAGCGCATCCCCGCCAACTCCTAGTTTGCTAGTAAATCACGTGCTGACATGCATGAGTGCTTTAACTGGTAGCGTCGCTTCTGTCAGTGGGTCGTAGCCTAGTTGCTGGGTAATTCGCTCTCTTGCTAAAGTGCGGTATTCCCAGAAATGCTCTCCAGCCGCACACAGCCCCAGATACATATTCAGAACTTGAGGTTTGGTACGCACGATTACCCACAACTGTCGCCAAAATTGCGCCCGAATTTCAGCTCGTCGCCAGCCCTGATGCCAGATCAACCGTGCTAATAGCCGCAGCCCTTTGCCTGGAGCAAAGTACATACTCTGTCTTCTTCCAGTAGGGGGAACAATGTTAAGGCATTGCTCAAAACAGCGCTTGAGATAGTTTGCGGGTTCGTACAACGTCCAGAAGCCTTCTACATACTCTCTAGCAATTTCAGCAACTGGTCGAGTGGGGATGAAATTCATCAACGTGTTTTGATCCCCGACTGGGGTGATACCGATGCCCTCTAATAAACGCTGTTCTGCTTTCAGCCGATTCCAAAGGGCAGTATTAGGCAAGGCTTGCAAAATTCCCAGCATCGGTTGAGGAATACTAGTTTGTTCCACAAATGCTTGAATTCGTTCTCCAGCGCCCGAGCGTTCTCCGTCAAAGCCCAGGATAAAACCTGCGTAAATCAATAATCCTGCCTGATTAATCTTGCGACAGGCTTCTATTAGCGGGTTACGGGTATTTTGCAACTTGCGAGTGGTTTGCAGGCTATCAGTATCTGGAGTTTCGATACCAAGAAAGACGGCGTAGAACCCTGCTTCTTGCATGAGTTGTAGCAGTTCATCATCCTCTGCTAGGTTAACCGAGGCTTCAGTGATGAATGTGAAGGGATAGCTGCGTTCCTTCATCCAAGGAATCAATTCTCGTAGGAACCGTTTGACATTGCGCTGATTCCCAATAAAATTGTCGTCAACGATGAAAAGCGACCCCCGCCAGCCTAAGTCGTAGAGATTTTGCAACTCTGCTAAGGTCTGACTTGGTTCCTTAGTGCGCGGTTTACGACCATAAAGCGTGATAATGTCACAGAATTCGCAGTTGAAGGGGCAGCCGCGAGAAAACTGAATTGCCATCATGAAGTAGGCATCTCGCTGGAGCAGATCGAAGCGGGGAATCGGGCTAGTGGTAACGTCAGGCTTCTCGGTAGCGCGAAATATTCCTTGTTGTTGACCTTGGGAAAGTGCTTCTAGAAATTGCGGGATAGTTAGCTCGCCTTCATCCAGTACCAAATAATGCGCTCCAGAGGCGAGGGCATCTTGAGGAACTGAAGTTGGATATGGTCCCCCCACTGCCACCTTCTTGCCCAACCGTACAGCTTTTTGAATCAGGGCGTGGAAGTCCGGTTTCTGAACCAGCATGGCAGAAAGAATAACCATGTCGCACCACTGCCAATCGCCATCTGTTTCCTGGTTTACATTACGGTCATAAAACCTAATTTCCCAATCCTTTGGCAGCATTGCTGCAACTGTAATAATTCCCAATGGCGGAATGACTGCTTTGAGTCCAGCCATTTCCATACAGCGATCGTAAGACCAGAAAGACTGGGGAAAACAAGGGTAGAGCAAGAGTGCCTTCATATACGAAGTTTCCTTGTATGGACTGGATTTTAAGTTTGAAGAAGCGCGATCGCATCAGTGATTTCTACTTCTGATTCTGATGGGAATAGGAAAGCCTTTGACACTACAATCAATAATGGTTTCAGATACTTGCTTTAGATTAACGTCAGTGCAACTTCTACCTGCTACACTTAGCATTTTACTGAAATCAAGCCCGAGTTCGGCAGGCAACATAGCATTAGCCTCTGCAACAAGCTAAGATTCGAGTGCGCGTTATGAGGCTGTCGGTGGTAGGATAATTCTCCGAGCTAACCCCATTTGCTTCAAAAGCAGAATTGTCCACCAGGTCAGATCGATTTCCCACCACTTCCAACCCGCTTTTGCCACGTTGGGATAGGCATGATGGTTGTTGTGCCAGCCTTCCCCGTAGGTGAGAATTGCTGCCCACCACAGGTTACGAGAATTATCATCGGAGTCATGGCTGCGGTAGCCAGTGATATGACTTGCAGAGTTGATCAGCCAAGTACTGTGCCAGAGCAAGACTGCTCTTACGAATAGTCCATAGATAACGAATGACCAACCCCCAAGCAGGTATAGTCCAACTCCGAGTGGGATTTGCAGCAACAGATAGTAGCGATCGAGCCAACGGTAGAACCCATCTTTTGCTAAATCCGGTGCAAATTTCCGGTTGGATTCATACTCAAAAAATTCTGGACGTTTGTACAGTAGCCAACCCATATGGCTCCACCAGAAACCCCGTTTTGCAGAGTAGGGATCTTTGTCAATATCTTCGGTGTATGCGTGATGTCTGCGATGTCCTGCGACCCAAAAGAGCGGACCACCTTGCAACGCTAGCGAACCGATCAGGGCGATCGCGTATTCCAATCCCTTCGGCACTTGCAAACTACGATGAGTCAGTAATCGATGATACCCCAAGCAAATGCCAATACTGCCAAATAACCAATGGAGGAAGATTGCTACTCCCAGAGCCGACCAGGAGAAAAACCAGGGTGCTAATAAAGCTATAGCATGAACTGCCGCAAAAAACGTTATGCTCGTCCAATTCGGTACGAGCGGCTGACCGTTCTCGCGGTCAGTTCCAACCATATTCGTCATGAAAACCTTACTTATTACTTATGTTTCTCATCCTAGCCAAGTGTTTTATCGCTCGTATCCGCCTAGAGTTTGAAGTAGCTGTACTGCTAAAGTAGAGAACTACAAATTATTGGAGGGTTAAGTCGAATACAAACTATCTTCACAACTTCAAGCTGTTGAGCTTGGCAATAACTATAGCAGGTCTCAGAGCTTGAGCTGGTTGGTCATTGCGATCGCTATACAGTGGTTGATAAACTGGCATTTTTTGGTAACAGTGACTACAACGCCAGTAAATTCCTGCCAAATCTATATGACGGAGCAAAATGTATGAACAACAAGGGCATGTAGACTTCCTCAATCTAGATTGCCCAGCATACACGGCTAGATTCTTTCGACTGTTTTCAGTTGTATAAGGAGTCAGTGATTGAAGAGACTTATTTAATAAAACTTGCATTTTTCTAACCTATGTTTGTTAATATTCGATTTAATTTTTATCTGGGATCGCAGCAATCTACAGCTGAATCCATAGCTCTTATCTGCACTTCTAGTTTAAAATCTCTCAATTAAGCCCTTAACTATCTCTTTTTTCGGAAGTGACTGCGATCGCAATTCTGAAGCAACAAAGCGGGCAAAGTCAGATGAGACAATTAGGAGGAATTAAAATAAAGATCGTTTGAATCTCGCGGTAGTAGAAACCTACTCGCAACAGTACGCATGTCCCATTTTTTTCTGCACTGCTGCGTTCTTGTAGATTAAGCAGCTAGAGAAACCAAAAAGCAATTGCTTCCCGCTGGAAATCTTTTCTACAAGCGGCTCAACGAAACGTCTTTTAACTCAATCCTAGCTCTATTCACTGTGAGGATACGACCCATCCATTCAATGCCTCTCAGCATCTGAACTGCCGATATTTCTTCGGCACATGTTTCCATTTCTACTACAGCAAATCCTCTGTTCTTGCCAGTTTTATGATTTGTAGGTATATGAACCTGTTTCACAGTTCCATACTCTAAAAATATCCGCTTGAGGTCGTCTTCTTCAACCTCAGAAGATAGATTTTCTATATAAATTGACATGCAATAACCCCCAAACCTATTAGGTGTAGAGCTTTAGATTCGGGAAGATGTCTATGGCAGAGTGTCTAATGCTTAGTCACGTAGCCGAAAATAATTCTCGTTAATTTAATCTTAGCATAAAATGCTCGATCGCGCTTAAAGAACTAATTCTTGAGCAGCTTTTTCAGTAGCTTTTTAACTTCCTCAACCTCGCGTTTAACAATCAATACAAAGCTTCTACCTTTTGTCGAAAGGCAATTAAAGCGTGCTTGCCATGATGCTCTTTAAGTGCCAAGAAAATAGTATCTGAGACTTCTGGCGACACAATTGTCTTGATTTCAATATTAGTGTTGTAGCCTGCCATGTCTCCCAAGCGTCTGCCGTGACCACCCTCACCCTGCACTTGAATAATAGTGTAGCCACTAACATTGTGGCTTTTCAGTAATTGGACAATGCTATCTTTGAGTACTGTTTCACCGATAATAGTAACTAGGACGGCAGATTGGGTTGGGGTGGCTTCGGGTGACATATAAAACTCCACTTTAGTATTAGGTTCTACTCTGGGTCATTTAACCAATTTTATCCGACCAGACCGACCAAAGCTTAAATTGCTCGGCAGAATTCGATCGGAGTTATGTTACATAGACCTAAAATACTTAAATCGATAGCCCTTGCTCTACTGCATAGCACCGATTAAGTAGTCGAAATAAGCACCAACTTCGCCAGCGTCTTCTCCAGACATCATCGTGCTAGTGACATTCTTCATGGCTCGGACGCTCTCGACGACAGCTTCGATAGGAGTCCCCAGAGATCTGTACATTTGGCGGACACCAATCACCCCAATTTCTTCAATTGGCGTAGCATCACCAGCCACAATAGCGTATGTAATCAAACGTAGATAGTAATCCATGTCCCGCAAGCAGGTTGCAGTCATTTCCCGACCGTAAGCATTTCCCCCAGGAGAAACGATGTCCGGTCGCCTTTGGAACAGTTGACTTCCAGCTTGTTTGATAATGCCTTCTCGATTAGCTGTCAGCGCTTGAGCAAGGCGCAGCCGGCGATCGCCACTCTGGGCTAAGATCTTAATCTGCTCCAATTCGCCAGGGGTAGGATAGCGAGTTTCTGCGTCTGCGTTAACAATCAACTTCTTGACAATACTCATGAATGGATTCCTTTAAAGAAATGAGAGCGAATTTATTCAAACCATCACGATTCAATGTAAATATTAGGTCTATACTTTTTGTTGACTTAAACCTAATAGGGCGATCGCTTCTTTCTATTCAGTGCATTTTATTTCCTATTTTGAAATCTGAATATCTGACTAAATTCGGTTTACACCAAGGAGCGAAAAATCTCTAGTAAGGAGTTGCAGGCTTCAGAACGCGGTATGGCTGCCCTGAAGTACTAACCACATAAGGATGACAGCTTGAACCTGACTCAGCAAGTCGTGTAGTTTCTCACCCTCGCGAAAAACGAAGTATGAATCCCTTCGGCTTGATATCCCGATCTGGGTAGTCCTTTAAGTCAGTCCAAGAGTGTATATGAGGATATCAGCTCTATCTATTGATGTTCATATAGAATATCGCTGCCGAGCCACCAATGCAGATTGTCTCGAATTTTATTTTGTAGTGATGTCTTGAGATTAGAAATAGCTCCAAGAATTAGTTAAATTTAACTGTGTATTAATTTGTTAAGCTCGAAAGGTTCATGACAGCTTATTTGTCAGTGAAGCTGACCTAGCCAACGGCAAAGGCGCGATCGCGGTCAGCATCATTACAGGGTAACTGCTAACTTATAGAAGATTCCAGAAGTGAAGAAAGCCTTGACTAGAAAATACTTCAATTAAGATGACAGACAAAAAACCAATCATTGCTAAACGACCGTTCCAAATTTCAGATTGGGGGGTAAATCCCCAAAGCCAAGCATTGCGATCTTTAAGCGAAGAAGAAGTAAGATTTGTGTTAGCAGACATAGTTAATACTCCAATTTTTGTTAGCGATTTGCTCGGTGATGTAAAGTCATTACTATTTCTTGGTTTTCAGCAAACCAAAATCTTGCTCTATTTGCCAATCCTTTTTCAGAATTCCTTTGTATATCATGTTCTGAATTATCATGTGCTTGTACTGCAAAATCGATAACTCTTGAGCTTGTTCGCGAGACATTTGCCTTACTCGGTCGGCGAAACTTCTGAAGCTAAATTCCTGCTCTAAAGTTAATTCGCTAGTTCGATCCATCGCTGCCTCCCGTACCCAATTTAGGGTGAAAACTGTCAGCCAATGTTGCATTAGGAGCTAGAAATCTAAATCTGAAATCAATCGACTCCTAATGTTAACGACTTGCCAAAAGCAAAGGCAGTTAACGGAATTGACGTAGCGATCGCAACAGTAAAGACATCTTGGAAAGCATTACAACATTACTCTCCAGATATGGGATACTCAGATAGAAAATCGACTCTTTAATCGGATAGATATCGCACGTACCTTGGCGATTAGAGGCACACAGAGCTATTTCTCCTACTTTTCACCTCGCACAATCAATGTAACATACTATTTACATATTTAGATACTTAGAGCTGATTGTGATGTTGCTTCTACCTTTACCAACAACTCTGCATCGATCGCGTAGAAGTACGTTACACCCTGCCATTATAAGGATTACTCCCGATTGAGAACATTTCGCAGCTCAATCGGTTCCAGCATTCGGAATGGGATTTTATAATGTCGATCGACCCTTGCCAAGTAGCGGCTCGGCTCGTACAATTCCCAGAAACAATATGTTATCTTCCGGTAGAGACGCAAAATTTTGCGTCTCTCAGCCGAACTAGATATTAAAGTTGGGCGGTAAGATAACGCGATCGACAATGTGAACCACACCATTGCTAGCCGGAATATCTGCTTGGGTTACGGTAGCATCATTGACTTTCACAGAGTTAGCAGTTTGGTCAACTTGAACGTTAACATTTGCACCTTCTACCGTTTTCACGTCTCCCGATTGCAGTTGATTGGCACTCACTTGACCAGAGACGACATGGTAAAAAAGAATCTGGGCAAGCTGTTGGCGATTTTCTGGTTGTAGCAGGCGTTGTCGAGTTTCTGCGGGAAGGGCATTGAAGGCAGCATCCGAGGGTGCGAACACCGTATATGGACCCTGAAGTTCTAAGACTTCGTTAGCATCTGTTTCATCAATGACAGAAGCAAGGGTTTTTAGTGAAGGATTTGCTTGCACTACATCAACGACATGATTATCATCTGCCTCTGCTTGCCCAGCAGGAGGGGTTGTAGTTCTTGGTGTCGTGCCTGGTGTTGGCTCAATTGGGGATGTTGTAGCACCTGGAGATGGCTCAGTCGCGGTCGGAGGGTTCTGTGCTGTTTGTTGTGGTTCGCAAGCAGCGATGACTGGGAGAATCATCAAACCTGCCGCGAGTCCTGCTAATTTTTTCATCGTGTGAGTACGATTTTGAACCTTCATCCGCTCTATCCTCTGTTTTTGAAATTAAATTTTTCCGAATGTTAAATTAAGAGCGCAAATTCTCTGGAATTTTTTCTGGTACAGTCCACAAGTAAATCGTTCTGCCGTCTATCTGCTCGACTCTTTCGGGTTTCCAGTCACCCATGCCATAGTTATGAGAAACAATGCGAGTTCCTGGCTTTAGTTCTTGCAACAACTTGGGACGCAGTTTGAGATTGTTCTCTGTCAATAAATAAAGCGTCACGACTGTTGCTTCGCTCATGTCCGTTTGAAACAAGTCTTGCTGGCTAAACTGGATGCGATCGCTGACTCCTACTGTTTTTGCATTCCGCTCTGCCTCTTGAACCAGTTGAGGGTCGATCTCTATACCAATTCCCCTGGCTCCGTATCTTTGAGCAGCAGTTATGGGAATTCCTCCATCTCCGCTACCAAGGTCGTAAATCACGTCATTCTTACCGACATTTGCCAGTTTCAGCATTGCATCTACAACAGGCTGAGGTGTTGGTACGTAAGGGACATCCAGTTGCCGTTGTAGAACTCAAACGCCAGGATTGAACTCTGTTTGGGGTTCTGTACCAAATCGACGCTGTTGCTTGCATCCGACAAATAATAAGCTACCAATACTGATACTGATGGCGAGTAGCCGTAGCATCTGTCGTTGCTGCATAGTTGATTTTCCTCCTAGCGCAATCGATTTACTACAACAGAAGAACTTTACGGTTTGGCAGGGGGTACAGGTGAACGTACCTGTGCAGGAGACGTAGCGCGATCGCGCCCAGAATTGCAGTTAAGGCTAAACTGAAGAATGCTCCTTGCTTCATAGTTGCTTGCTTTCAATATCCTGCTTCTAGTTTTGAAAACAAAAATGATGACAATATGACAACTCGACAGTTCTTACAATCCTTCAAAGTTGTAACCAACACCGATCGTCAGTCCTACACTAGTACTGTCAAAGAAGCCGACATTCACACCAGCATTGGCTGTCAGTCGATCGCCAATTGGTACGTCAGCACCAGCAGTGAGCATTGGTCCTACATCGCTGTTGTCTCCTGTGGCGATCGCTAAACCACCTCCTACGTAAGGTGCGAAACTAGAGATTGCTTCTGTCGCTGCTCCTGTAGGTTGCACGGTAAAGTCATAAGTAATTGGAATCAGAAAGGTAGTATTGTCCCCAAATACGACAGCAGGACGGGCAGAGACAGCTTCGGTGAATCCAATTTTGCTGATAACTGTAAAGTTACCGATACCCAAAGCCGTGTCGCCACCGCCCAGACCGATGTTACCGCCAACTCCAACATAGCTGGAACCACCACGAGTAGCTCTACCTGGTTCAATTGCACCTGGAGTGGGCTGAGTTGGTGTAGTCTGAGTTGGTGTAGTTGCAGGTGGTTGTGTAGTTGGGGTAGTCGGTTGAGTGCTGGGATATGTCGGCTCAGTAGTAGGAGTTGTGGGTTGAGTCGTAGGATAAGTAGGGTCAACTTGAGCTACTACAGAATTTGTAGGTTCATGTCTCAGTGCAGCCGCTGAAGTTGAAACTTTCGTATTTTCTGCGTTGTTACTAGCAGTCTGAGCTTGAGCTGACAGTCCGCCTGCCAATACAGCTACGGTGGCGATCGCGATGATAGTAGAAATCTGCTGAATAGGTTTGGTGTTCACGAGCGGTCCCTCAAATGTTTCCAGAAGTAGCTAACAGTGCCATTAACTATGGCAACTGATTTGAAAATTACCTGACTTTTTGTTTAGCTATCTTTAGCATCACGAACAAAAATGATGAGAAAATGACAACAAATGATAAAGATTTCAGTTTTTAGAATATTTGATGAGCCATGAAATGAGGAGTGTGAAGCTCTAATCTTATTTTTAAGTTTTGACTTGTCTTCGCCAGAAAAAATCTCTAACACCAGATATATGTCTTTAGAGACGCGAGGGTAATTTATGTTTACTTCTCGCTCAGATTCGACCACAGTAATATTCAAGATAATTCTTTAGAACGGGTTTTAAAACTCCCTTTCTCAAGATAAAGATATAGAAAAATTTAAGTTTCGATTTCTGTCTAAAGATTGTGGTAAGCGGCTCGGAATTGAGTCTAGTAGTATACAAGTAAAAGACTTGAAGAGAACGAATATGAAACTAAAACCTTTGTTCGGTATTGCCATGACAGCGTAGCAAAGAATCTCAGCAGGAAACACCCACTGACGTTGCTGAAGAGCGTACCGTAGGGAATTGCAGTGCCAAACAGTTGTACGAACCACGCACCGAGGTAATAGCGGCTAAGCGCAAAGCGCGATTGCTCTTGGTGCGATCGCAAGAGAAGTGCGAAGTACGGGATCTTTGAGCATATTTCAGGATTCCGACGAATTAACCAACGAATTGGTTATCTTCAACGACAATTACCGGAATCGGACTCGATTCTAGTACTGCTTGGGAAACCGAACCGACTAAAACTTCATCCCAAGCTCGATGTCCCCGTTTACCGATGACAATCTCAGCCACTCCATATTCTCGCGCCACTCGAACAATAGTCTCTGGAACCGAGCCTTCTAGGGTGATGAATTGATGGCGGATATCTGCTAAAAGACGTTGGGCTTTTTCTTTGAGCAATGCCACTTTTTGAGAATCTTGCCTGCGGATGACGTGCAACACGATCGCTTCACTATCGCTCCGACGGGCAAGTTCTGCGGCTTTTGTTAGCACTTGAGCGGCTAAGGGGGAGGTATCCACGACTGCTAAGATAATAATGCGGCGAGTCACTGCTACCTTTGTCGGGTCAACCTCACCACGCTCCAGTAGTTTCGGCGCAAATGTCGGAATTGCCCAAGCTCCTAGAGGCGCAGTGACCAAAATTGACAGCGCCGCGATCGCCAGAATTGTTTCTCCTCCTTCGATCCCAGATGCTAACGGTAGTGCGCCGATTGCTGCCTGAACGGTTGCCTTAGCAGAATTACCAGGTAAGAGAAATAATCGCTCCCGCCAGTTCCAGTTGCTACCCAAGGTAGACAAGTACCAGCCAATCGCCCGTCCGATTAGGGTTCCAATTATCAGAATCAGTAGCCCTGGAAGTAAAATTTTTCCTAACACTTGCAATTGAATGCTTGCCCCTAGCAAGACAAACAAGACAATTTCCGCTACCACCCATAAACTATCAAACCCACTCCGCAATCGTCGCGCTAAAGGCGGATCGAATGCGATCGCAAAAAATCCGATTGCCATCACAGCCAAGTAGCCAGAGAAAATTGGCAATTTCTCTGCCGCTACCACGAGCAACAGAGCCAAACTTGCCGCTACCAACGTATCTTGTACCGCATTCTGCGTCCAGTTTTGCTTTGTTAGCAGAGATACCAAAAGCCGCGCCGTCAGCAGCCCTAGTACAACTCCCAGCACAATTTGGAAAATAATTTGTAACGGCAGCAGATGCAGCGCGCTTAAAGTTAAACCTCCCGGTAACTTTACACCTGCTGCACTCCCTTGGGAAAGGAATGTCAATAACAGGCTAAATACTAATAGCAGCAAAACATCTGACAGAGCGCTACCCGTCAAAATCGCATCGGGAATTCCTTTGTTTACGCCCCAACCAAGGCTTTTCAATCGCAACATTCCTGGCACGATGACAGCCGGAGACTCTGCCCCAATGATGCAACCCAGCATTAATCCAGTGAGAAAGTCAAACTGAAAAATTGTCATTGCAGCCAAAGCAACAGCTATTGCCTCACACGCCGCTGGTAAAAATCCCAATCGCAGTGCTACAGATCCCTGTCGGGCTAGCTTTTCCCGATCCAGCCCTAGCCCTGCCTTCATCAAAATCGCCATCACAGCGATCGTTCGCAGAGTGCCAGCTGCCTCCAGAACGCTAGGGCTAATTGCATTTGCCACCTGTGGACCTAAGAAAATCCCCACCAGCACCATGCCTACCAGCGCCGGAATTTTCAAGCGACGAGCAATTTGACCGCCAAAAAAGCCAAATAGCAAAATCCAGATAAAGCTCTCTAACATCGCGCAACTACGGGTTAGTTAACAGTTGAACCGTAACTCGCGTTGGAAAGTTAGATTGGCTAGCGATAGCCCTACCCTTCCGCCGCAAGCCGGAACAGTAGGAGCCATCAGCCTTCTGGTTGTCATGTCAATTTCCAGATGGCAGTTAAGGCGAGCCCCATCACCTCAGATTATTTTTACAATTGTAAAACCATCCGTGCCGTCCATAAGTATATCGAGACGATTGTGCCTCAAGCAAGTGTGGGATAAACAGCAATATCTTCCCAAGTCCAAGGTTCTGAGGTTAGGTCTGCCCTTTGAGCAGTAGTAGTACCATTACGGGAATGTACCCAAATCCAATTGAAATAGCTCAGGACAAGCCTTAAAGTAACTTTCGTCTGCTCCCAGATTTGCCCAAACTTATTTTGTCGTCGATGCCACCGCCCTGTTTGCTGCCGGATGATACCATTATGCATAACTTTACAGCTTACTACCGCTTTTTTACAAGATAAAAAAATAAGTTTCTGTCTTTTTTAGAAACTTTAATAAACATGAAAATCACAATAAAAATAACTGTCTTGGGTAAGAAGTCGCTCTGTATAAAGAGTGACTTATTTATTAAAATTAAGTAAGCGTTAAAATATTTGCTACTAAAGTATGTTGATTAGCCTGACCGCCAATTGTGACTGAAAAATGACAAACATCTAACGGCTAGTAATAGATAATATGTAATTGACAATTGCTAGTATCGTTACCAGAGTAGAGAGCGATCGCCGCTCGATTACTCAACGCCTACGTAAAAAGCTAGAAAGAACGCACCCTGAAAGACCTGAGCAAAAGTTAGGTTAATGACACGATCGCATAAGGAGAACTATCATGGTTTGGGACAAAATAGATCGCTCTACACCAGACGAGCAAAGCAACAGTTCTAAAGCCCCCCAAGGTACACCTGGAGAAAGTTCTTACCATCCACCCATCGGCAAGCCACTGACGGATTGGGAGCAACCAGATTATGACGAACTCGATCTATGCATGGAAGTCACAACATATATTTACCAATGGCAACGATCGGGGCTGGGGTAAGAAGTCAGAAGTCGATTGACACTCCTCTAATCCCTTGTCTCCTTGTCTTCGCTCCTCCATGTCTAACATGAAAAACCACTCGCGACCGCATTTAGCCCAAGGTGTACGCTTGCAGTGGGACGAGTTAAGACAACAACATTTACTTCTGATGCCAGAAGGCGCGCTGATGTTAAATTCTACGGCGGCGGCTGTATTAGAGCTGTGCGATGGTAGGCGTACCATTGGGGCGATCGCGCAGCGGTTAAAAACACAATATCGAGGCGAGACACTAGAAGATGACGTGCGCCGCTTGCTGATTCGGCTCAGCGCGCGGGGACTATTAGTCGAGCGCGATTAATCGTGTCGATGCCAAGGAGAAGAATTAATGTCAGAATTCTTACCAGTCAAGACGACGGATAGACCTTTGACTCTGATTGCAGAGTTAACCTATCGCTGTCCCCTGAGTTGTCCCTACTGCTCTAATCCACTCAACTATCACGATAAACATTATCGTCAGGAACTTGCTACTGATGATTGGCTGCGGACGATCCGGCAAGCCCGAAACTTGGGTGTATGGCAATTGGGTTTTTCTGGTGGCGAACCACTGTTGAGACAGGATTTAGAGGTTTTAGTCAAAGCAGCCGCCCAAGTTGAACTTTATACGACTTTGGTTACTGCTGGTACGTTGTTGACATTAGAACGAGCTACGCAGCTTTGTCATGCCGGACTTAACCACATCCAAATTAGCATTCAAGATAGTCGCGCTGCCCAGTCTGACTATCTTGCTGGCATTCGTTGTTTCGAGCAAAAACTCGCTGCAGCACGAATTGTCAAAGATTTGGGTTTACCACTGACGCTGAACTTTGTCTTGCATCGGCAAAACATCGAGCGCCTGGAGGAGATGTTAGAGTTATGCGAGCAATTACAAGCAGATCGGGTAGAACTGGCACAGACTCAATACTACGGTTGGGCATTGCATAATCGTGCTGCTTTACTGCCAACACCCCAACAATTAGAACGAGCAGCGCAGATTGTAGCCGTGGCTAAAAAAAGCCGCATTTGCCCGATGGGAATTTTATATGTCATTCCCGACTATTACGAAGATTATCCCAAACCCTGTATGGGTGGTTGGGGTCGTCGGGCTTTGGTTGTGGCTCCCCACGGGGATGTCATGCCTTGTCAAGCCGCCAGTTCTATTCCTGAGATAGAATTTGCTAACGTCCGCGATCGCGATTTAGATTGGATTTGGTTTGAATCGCCTGCTTTCAATCGCTTTCGGGGAACCGACTGGATGAGCGAACCATGTCGCAGTTGCGATCGCGCCCAAATTGACTTTGGTGGTTGCCGTTGCCAAGCACTACTGTTAACAAATAACGCTGCTGCAACCGATCCAGTCTGCCATTTATCACCCCATCATGACTTAGTAGTCACAGCCAGAGAAGAGGCATTAGAACAATCTCTGCCTTTGGTACATCGCTCGTCGGTTGCATCGCTCGGCGTAAAGGAGGCGTACCATAAGTAGTACCAGCCTCCCACATCAAAGCGCATAGCAAATTGTAAGCGAGTCAATAAACAGAAAGCTCTGTACGTACCATAGAGGGAGTTTTACAACGCAAAATATCCATTCCCAAAGTTGTGTTTAAATGTCGTAAATTTAGTTCAACACTCCAAGGTTCACCAGAAAGCCTGAGAACTTCAAGAGGAGAATATTTGGTTGTCTCCAATAAAGTAGTGATTAAACTCTCTCAGTGAGTGCGCAAGCCAGGCATGATAATCTAATAGTAAATTTCTCGCACACTCAAGGTGAAGGGCAAAGTCACAAAATTGACACTAATCAAACCGAAATGCTCTATCGGTGGTAGTTAGGATCGTTCTTATCTACAACCGGACGATCTGAAGCATCCAAATCTAGTTCTTCTCGCCGCACCGTTTCTTCGGCGTTGACCATTTCGCGATCGGTTTCCTTTCTAACTCTTACTTCTTCGCGTAAAACAGCTTCCTTACGAATGTCGGGAGTTTCTTCATAGATCTCCATACGTGCAGCTTCACCTTCGCGGAAGTTGGCTTCTCCTGGAGCTGCTGGTCTACCAGCGTCATTTGGCGTGACGCGCTCGACCACGACTCGTTCTTTTTCTACTGGAACTGAAACTCTTTCTGTTTCAGTTTCAACGCGCTTGCCTACGGAAACTTCTCCGGCTTTACGACGGGTTTTATTCGCAATCAGCCTTTCTTCATACAGCTTGAGCGATTGACGATCTGGCTGGTTCATATCGTACAGATCTGGCTCTTGCTGATAGTTGTAAGTGCTGCGATCGGAATCAACTGTTTTTGCTGCTGGAGCTGTCGAACCTAATGCTGCTGATGATTCTAGGGGGCGATCGCGATAAACTCCCCGCACCCGTTCTTCGTATGCGTCATCAATTTTCAGATCGTCGCTAAACTCTGGTAAGCTTTCCGCTTGCTCTTTGGTAAAGCCGACCGCATAAACGTGTCGCTGGTTTTGGTCAATGCGAGAACGTCCCACTGGTAGCAATACCTGTTTACCAAAAATCCAAAAACCAGTGTCAACAACTAAATAACGAAAACGACCATCTTCATCGACCAAGATATTCTTGACAGTGCCGACTTTTTCATTATCTCTGTCTGAATAAACCTCGTAATCTTTGATATCGTCGCCGTCAAAAGAATCTCGATAATTAGTATCAAAGTCCTCAAGTTTGTGAAGAGCCATATTAATTCCTTCCATTTCATTTAAACTTATTAACCAGACTAAAACTTTATCTGGATAATGTATCTTGCTAGCGATAGAGATAAAATGTTTTCACTGATACAATTAATCTGCCTTTTGATGTAGCTACGTCCAATAAATGACAAGCTAACTAATAAACCAAATAGCTATCAATTTGCGATTGGATATAATTTATTGTTTCAAACTGAAGATAGAAAAAAATAAAAGCTAGGCTCTAGTAATACAGAAAATTAATCGAGTGGTTTGACGTTGCTAAGCAATAGCTGAACGCGATCGCGCCACTCAAAGCAGAGGAATTACACGCACAGGCGCGGGAGATCGTTCAGCCTGATTTCGAGCGATCGGTTTCCCTTGACACACTCTACGGACTTATCGCCATGTAAAATTCAGTTAAGCAGCGATCGCCGCAATACACTCAATCTCTACCAACACATCTTTCGGCAACCGCGATACTTGCACGCAAGCACGCGCTGGGGCATTTGTTTCATCAAAATGTTGAGCATAAACCGCATTCATCGCCGCAAAATCATTCATATCTTTTAAGAATACGGTTGTCTTCACCACATCCTGAAACTTTGCTCCTGCTGCGGCGAGAATTGCCTCTAAATTTGCCATCACTTGCTTTGTCTGGGCGGTGACATCCCCCGTACCGATAATTTCCCCACTCTGAGGATCGAGGGGAATTTGCCCAGCGACAAATATCATTTGTCCGCTAGCCGCGATCGCTTGATTATATGGTCCCACGGGTGCGGGTGCAGCATCGGTACGGATGATTTTGCGAGTCATAAGTAAGTCAAAAGTCAAAAGTTAAAAGTCAAAATGTCTGGGGCTGATGATGCCAGCTAAATGCATGACAGTCTAGATTGGCGTAAGGTTGGCTGTACTTGTAGAAGTTTGTTCGCCAAATATCACAGTAGAACAACAACTATGTTAAGTAAACCCTACTCACTCGTTAACAAGGGACGAATATTGTAATGACGGTAACGCCAATAATCGCGCAAGATGCGATCGTGATCGAAGCATAAGTTCGTAGGGACTTGCCAAGATTCAAAAATGCCAACACCCTTAGCATCATCTCCAGCTTTGGGTTCGCCTGTTGCCGTAGCAATGAATACTACGCTTAACGTATGCTGGCGCGGATCGCGGTTGGGATCGGAATAAACGTGGAACTGTTCGATTAATTCTACCTGCAAGCCAATTTCTTCTTCAGCTTCTCGACGTGCGGCTAGTTCTGCTAACTCCCCATAATCGATAAAACCGCCAGGGATCGCCCAACCGTAAGGAGGATTATGGCGCTCGATTAAGACGATCGGTCGCTGCGGTCGGTCAATTAATTCAATAATGATGTCAACTGTCGGGACGGGATTGCGGTAAGCCATAAATAATTGGTTTTGCTTCTTAGTGCAAAGCTTGTTATAATCATGAAGCCATGTCACCAGGAGAGGTGGCTGAGTGGTCGAAAGCGGCAGATTGCTAATCTGTTGATGGACTCGTAAGACCCATCCGAGGGTTCGAATCCCTCCCTCTCCGTTTTAAGAATTTACCAGATTTCTGCTGTGGGTGAATTGCACCTCATCAACCCATAGCTGAAAGAGAATTGTGGCGATCGCCAATCGCCTCGTTCCTCTATCATTTGGCAAAAATTATTGCGATCGCGGAACTTTATTGCAGGAGAAAATATCTCCGCCATTGGGTAGGTGTAATTAGATCCAGTTTTCTACCCAGTTATGCAAGAATAATCTGCATTAATTTTCAATCGCACAGACGATAAACAACTCTATGAAAACGACCGATCCTGTTTTGGTGAAACGCTTATCAGGTACTCTTGCCCTAGCTACTGCTACTCTCTCGCTCGGTTTTTTGGCTGCGGCTTGTCAACAAACCACAACAACAAGCAGCACGCCCCAAACCACAACTGCCGATTCTGCTCCGGCAACAACTCCGGTTGCAACAGATGTACAAGCTAGCACGCAAGCACTAAAGCTTGGCTCTCTTCTCCCCGCCACGGGCGATTTAGGTCCCATCGGACAACAAATGTCGGGTGCTGTTCCCTTAGTCATCGAGACAGTCAATGCTTGCGGTGGTGTTAATGGCGCTCCTGTCTCCTTAGTGGCAGAAGATGACGAAACCGATCCGCGTAAGGGTGCGGCAGCGATGACGAAACTAGCAAACGTCGATCGCGTAGCAGGTGTAGTTGGTTCTTTTGCCAGTAGCGTTTCTAGCGCGGCTGTACCGATCGCCGTGCGCAACAAGGTGATGCTGATCTCGCCTGGTAGTACGAGCCCTGTCTTTACAGATAGAGCCAAAAAAGGTGAATTTAAAGGCTTTTGGGCACGGACAGCTCCCCCCGATACCTACCAAGCCGAAGCCCTAGCTCAATTAGCGAAAAAACGAGGTTTTAATAAAGTCTCGACTGTAGTAATCAATAACGACTACGGTGTAGGTTTTGAAAAAGCTTTTGTCCAAACTTTTAAAAAACTTGGTGGAACTGTCGTTAACGAAGGTAGACCGACTCGTTACGATCCCAAAGCAACAACCTTTGAAACTGAAGCCGCTGCTGCTTTCGCTGGCAAACCCCAGGCAGTGATTGCCGTGATGTACGAAGAAACAGGTAGCATCTTACTGAAATCTGCCTACGAGCAAGGATTAATGCAGGGAGTACAGGTGATGCTCACTGACGGAGTGAAATCCGCCACCTTCCCTGGAAAAGTTGGCAAGAAAGATGACGGTAAATATATTGTCACTGGGGCGATTGGGACTGTGCCAGGTGCAGATGGCAAAGCACTGACAGCGTTAACCCAATTGTGGAAACAAAAGAAAAATCAGGCAGTTGGGGAATACGTCCCTCAAGCTTGGGATGCGACAGCACTACTCGTCCTCGCCGCCCAAGCAGCCAAGGCAAATACTGGCGAAGCAATTGCCAGTAAACTACGAGAAGTTTCTAACGCTCCAGGGACGGCAGTTACTGACGTATGCAAAGGTTTAGAGTTATTACGCAAAGGTCAAGATATCAATTATCAAGGCGCTAGCGGTAACGTCGATGTCGATGCTAACGGTGATGTTGTCGGAGTCTATGACGTTTGGACGGTCAAAGACGACGGTACTCTCGGTACGATTGGTAAAATTAGCCCGAAATAATTCAGAGATCGGTTAACGATGACCGATGTAGAGACGTTACATGTAACGTCTCTACATGTAATGTCTCTACTATTTTTAGAAGCCAGGGAAGTTATAGCCGACTCCTAGTAATAGACCGATAGAAGTTTCCTCAAAAAAGGCAACGTTTACCCCAGCCGTAGCAGTAAATTGATTAGTCAGGGGAAAATCTACCCCACCAGTAAGCAAGAAGTCGGTTTGACTGTCATCGCCAGAGGCGATCGCAACTCCCCCACCTATGTAAGGTGATATTGGTAGCGCAGCATCTATGACATCAACTCCTGGTAAAGAAATATCGTAAGTTAGGGGAATCAGAAAAACCGTATCTCCCCAAAGACGGCAGACGGACGCACTGAAAAGTTACCGGGCAGCCCAATTTTGCTAATCACGGCAAAGTTAGAGTCGCCTAAATCCGTGTCCCCATCCAAACCTATATTAGCGGCAATACCAACATAGCTAGAACCACCAAGGACTGCGCGTCCCACATCGGCGCTATCGACTTGGGCGATCTGGGAATTATCGATTTTTGTCGTTTCTAACTCTGGAATTGTAGCAGGCTCAGTAGTTAGAGTCGTAGCTGAAGTCACAGACGTTCCTGGCATCGGGACGACACGATCTGGAGGTTGTGCAGGTTGATTTAACTGCGGGCGATCGCGATCGTACGTCTGAGCTTGAGCAGATAAACTCCAACCAAGTACGGTCAAGCTCGCAACACCGAACACCAACGGCAAATGACGAGAAAAAAGCATATTTGCGTTCACTCCTAGCAAATTTTATGCTGAAAACTTGCATAATTCACTCTATCTATTAGTTATTAGCTCTAGCTTTTTATGTTTTGTCAATGTTTGTTTGTCATTTGTCATTTGTTACTGATAACTGGTCACTGGTCACTGGTCACTGATAACTACTCCCGATTCCCCAAAGTAGCGACTGCGGCAGCGAACTGCTGCGAAATGAAAGGTAAGATCTGACGATTTTTACTGTGAGGGCGACCTTCGGTAAATACAACTAATAAGTATGGTTGCAAATTAGGAATTTCTATATAAGCAGCATCGTGCCGGACTTGACTCGTCCAGCCAGCTTTTGCCCACAATTGTGCTTCTGGGGGTAATCCGCCACCTAGAAAACCCGTAATTTGGTCTTCGTCATTATCTGTTGCTAAATCGGCAGGATTAAGGCTGCGCTTGAGTAAACTCATCATCGCCTGCGATCGCCCGCTAGACACCGCTACCCCGCCTACAATACTGTGTAACAATCTTGCTGTGGCATTAGTCGTCAGCATATTGCGATTGTCCATTAACTCCCCCACAAACGCTCGTTCGCGACCATAGGGACCATCACACCAAGTTTTTTGATTGACGTTGATTGTCGCCATCTCCTCCCAACCGAGAGATTGATAGTAGCGATTGACGATGTTGCGTTGAGTTTTCCAAGTTTCAAAAGGCGCGGCTGGGAGTTCGGGACCGCTAGTCGTACCGCTGAGAACGTCAACGATTAAACTAGTTGCATCATTGCTAGAATCAGCGATCGCATCGCGCATGGCGCGTTCGATCTCCGGCGAAGACCCAACCATGCCTTTTTCTAACCATTCTTGTATCGCCACCAAATAAAATAGTTTGACGATACTAGCAGGATAGATTCGTTCCACACCGCGATAGCTATACCCCCGCACTGGAAAATTCCAGAAGGCTTGGGGACTCAAAGCACCACCTGTATTGACGGAGACTGGAGGATCGTAGACAATCCACGTCAGAGCAATTTGGTTACGTGCCAAAGTGGGAAATTCTGCCCAAGTCGCTTCTAAAACGCGATCGCCCAGAGTTTCTAGTTGTTCGTCTTTGCGGAAAAAAAATGTCATAGCGAGGACAAGGGAGACAAGGAGGACAAGGGAGACAAGGAGGACAAGGGAGACAAGGAGGACAAGGGAGACAAGGAGGACTAGGGAGACAAGGAGGACAAGGGAGACAAGGAGGACAAGGGAGACAAGGAGGACAAGGGAGACAAGGGAGACAAGGAGGACAAGGGAGACAAGGAGGACAAGGAGGACAAGACTAATTCGCAATTCGCAATAAAGTAAATTTCTCGCCTCTTAGATCTTGCAACAAATGACTAATGACTAATGACCAATGACAAATTTAGAACAATTACAAATTGGCATTGAATATCAGTGCCTCAGTCCTCTAAATATATATGATTCTCCTCAGTGCGATCGCTTGGCAACTCAAGCAGCAGATGGAAGACATTTACAAGTTACGACTATGCCTGACAACCCGTCAGCAATTGAGGTGTGTTTGTGTGAAGATGATTATCCAGGTTGGCTGCTCGGATCTGACATCCAAAAATTAGCTATAGCCAAGTCTCCTTATCAAGCGATCGCTCTTTCTATTACAGAAATTAAGCACCGCTTGCCAAAAGTTATTGACTATGCGTGTCAAGCGATGCAGCAACCCAATTACTATTTATGGGGTGGAACGTTAGGACCAAACTATGACTGTTCGGGCTTGATCCAAGCAGCTTTTGTTTCAGTGGGTGTTTGGTTACCTAGAGATGCATATCAACAGGAAGCCTTTGTAGAGAAAATTTCTGAAGTGGAACTCTCACCAGGAGATTTAGTCTTCTTTGGGACGGATAAGAAAGCTACCCATGTGGGACTTTATTTAGGCACTGGATCTTATATACATAGTTCTGGGCAAAAAATGGGGCGTAACGGCATTGCGATCGATCGCTTAACGGCAGAGGGAGACGAAATTAGTCGGTCGTACTTTCAACAACTGCGTTCCTACGGCAGAGTCGTTAAGTGTTTTGAGGGAATTCGGAATTCAAAAGTCAAAAGTTAGAAGTCAAAAGTCAAAAATGAGGAGACAGGAGACAAGTCACAAGTCAAAATTAACTAACCACTAACCACTAACCGCTAGCCACTAGCCACTACTAACTACTCATGATCGTTTCCGATAGCTTAACTCAATCCAATGGGGCGATCGCCTCATATAAACTAGACGTTTCGGTGGTCGTACCAGTTTACAACGAGGTGGAGAGCATACCTCATTTGCTGGAGGCGATCGCTTCTACCATGAAAGCCAGTGGTTTAACATACGATATTATTTGCGTCGATGATGGTTCCAAAGACGGTTCGGCGGATTTCCTCAAGCAACAAGCAACAGAACGCACCGATTTAAAAGCTGTCTTATTACGACGCAACTACGGACAAACAGCAGCAATGGCGGCTGGATTTAAATATGCTACAGGGAGAGCGATCGTCACTCTGGATGCAGATTTACAAAACGATCCGGCGGATATTCCTGCTTTACTTGCCAAACTCGATGCGGGCTATGATTTGGTAAGCGGTTGGCGCAAACAACGACAAGATGCGGCTTTAACTCGCTTACTCCCTTCTAAAATTGCTAATAAACTCATTGGCATGACAACAGGTGTCAAGTTACACGACTACGGCTGTTCTCTCAAGGCTTATCGGTCGGAACTCGTAGCCGATATGAATCTCTACGGAGAATTGCACCGCTTTTTACCCGCTTTAGCCTTTATTGAAGGGGCGAGAATTGGCGAAATGCCTGTGAGACACCACGCACGACGTTTTGGTCGCAGTAAGTACGGGTTGTGGCGGACGTTTCGCGTCTTGATGGATCTGCTGACAATCTCCTTCATGAAGAAGTTTCTCACCCGTCCCATGCACGTATTCGGTCTGTTTGGGCTGCTGTCTCTAGTCTTGGGTACGGCGATCGGGCTATATTTGACTTTCTTAAAATTAGGTTTGGGTCAAAGTATTGGCAATCGTCCCTTATTGATTTTGTCTGTCTTGCTATTCATCACTGGGGTACAGTTGTTTTGCTTCGGACTACTGGCAGAACTTTTGATGCGGACGTACCATGAATCTCAAGGTCGTCCAATCTATCGCGTGCGAGAGGTCGTAGGTCATAATGTTAAGTAAAGTAAAAATATTTGATGTAGAGGCGTTACATGTAATGTCTCTACACTGAATAATCCCTACTCCCTAAAATTGAACCTTGAACGTTTTTCTGAAATTCGATCGCAGTTTGCGGCGAAATTTGCTGATTTTATTCTGTGCTGGGCTGAGTTTCTGGTCTAGTCTGACAGCATTGTTGCCCGTTTTGCCTCTTTATATCGAGGATGTGGGGGCGAACAAGCAACAAATTGGCATGGTAATGGGTTGTTTTGCCATTGGACTGTTATTATTTCGTCCTTGGTTAGGACAGCTTGCCGATCGCCGCAGTCGTAAACTGGTGTTATACATTGGCACGGCTGTAGTCGCGATCGCCCCTTTAGGTTATTTAGTCATTACATCTTTGCCTTTATTGATGGCGCTGCGGGCATTCCACGGGATTAGTATTGCCGCTTTTACCACGGGCTACAGCGCCCTAGTTGCCGATATTGCACCCCCCCCACATCGCGGTGAAGTTATCGGCTATATGAGTTTAGTGACCGCGATTGGTATGGCAGTGGGACCCGCCATCGGCGGTTTTTTACAAGCTGGGGCTGGCTATGCACCCCTCTTTCTCCTCTCGGCAGGGTTGGGATTTTTGGGCATCTTGTTTACTTCCCAAGTCTACAATCCACCGATCGCGAAAGTGACAACCGAAAGTCCTTCAGCAGATCGGTTTTGGAGTTTATTATTCAGTCCGCGACTGCGTATCCCCGCGATTGTTTTATTACTAGTTGGTTTGGCTTTCGGTACTTTAAGTACCTTCGCACCTCTATTTATTAAATCGACTCAAGTAGATTTAAACGCAGGATTATTTTACACCGCAGCCGCGATCGCGAGTTTTGTCGTGCGCTTGACTACGGGACGAGCTTCCGACCGTTACGGCAGGGGTTTATTTATTTCCATTAGCTTGATTCTCTACTCGGTATCGATGCTGCTGCTATGGCAAGCTACCAATGCCAGTATGTTTTTATGGGCAGCAATTATCGAAGGGGCTGGGGCAGGAATGCTATTGCCTACCATTGCCGCACTACTGGTAGACCGCGCCCAGCCAGACGAACGGGGGAGAATCTTTGGTGTGTGTATGGTGGGGTTTGATGTCGGAATTGCGATCGCGGGTCCCTTCTTAGGTTTAATTGCCGAACAAGTCGGTTATCGGGCGATGTTTGGTGCGGCTGGCGGGCTAACTTTCCTCGCTTTACTCATCTTTTTGACCCATTCGAGCAAAAGTTTTCCTGCCTCTTTACGTTTTGCCCTGGGCAGGGGTCAGGATGCATACGCATTAAAATAGGGGCGCACAGCTGTGCGCCCCTACAAACCGATAAATCAAAAACGGGCGAGGAGGGATTCGAACCCCCGACACCGTGGTCCGTAGCCACGTGCTCTAGTCCACTGAGCTACACACCCTTGCCAGAAACTTATAGTAACACACACTTTGACTAAATGACACAAGAAAATTTTTCTGCTGCTAATTTGACTCATCTCGATTGGCAAGGGCAAGCTCAGATGGTAGATGTTTCTGCCAAACAGCCAACAGTTCGGGAAGCGATCGCCTCTGGTAGAGTGAGGATGCAAGCAGAGACTTTAACAGCGATTCAAGCTGGCAACGCCCCTAAAGGCGATGTCTTGGGAACAGCAAGACTAGCTGGAATTATGGCAGCCAAGCAAACATCAAATCTCATTCCCCTGTGCCATCCCTTACCCCTACAAAAAGTCGAAGTTCAAATTACCCCCGATCCCGAACTTCCTGGCTATCAAATTACAGCTACAGTCAGAACCAAAGCCGAGACGGGCGTAGAAATGGAAGCACTCACCGCCGTTTCCGTCGCTGCTTTGACACTTTACGACATGGCAAAAGCCCTAGAAAAATCGATGCAAATTGAAGCAATACATTTGGTTAGTAAGACAGGCGGGAAGTCGGGAGATTATACGGTAATGGGTAATGGGTAATCGGTAATTGGTGGTTGGTAATTGCACCTGAAGCTCCTTTGCTCCCCTGCACCTGAAGCTCCCTTGTCCCCCTTGTCCCCCTTGTCCCCCTTGTCCCCCTTGTCCCCCTTGTCCCCCTTGTCCCCCTTGTCCCCCTTGTCCCCCTTGTCCCCCTTGTCCCCCTTATCTCCCAACTCCCGCGTTAATTCCGAATAATCACCTCTACCCGCCGATTTTTCTGCCTTCCTTCGGGATTATCTGCACCATTAGATTTTGCGTTCGGGGCGATGGGCTGTTTTTCACCCCAGCCTTTAGCTGTCATCTGGCTATTATTAATACTGAAATTCTGCGCTAAATAGTTTTTGACGGCTTCCGCCCGCTTCTGAGAAAGCACCTGATTGTAAGCATCGCTACCCTTACTATCTGTATATCCGTTGATAGTCACGGGTGCTTTGGCATAGTTTTTCAGTAGTAAACTCAGTTTTTGTAGCGTTGGTTTAGCACTAGGACGAATATTCGATTTATCAAAATCAAATAGAATATTTTCTGGTAAATTAATCCGAATACCCGCGCTCGTTTCTTGGGCTTTTAAGTCTGTCAAAGCTTTTTGAATAACTGTTTGCGTTGTTTGAGTCGATCGCACAACTTCTAGCTGGGTGACAGAAGCACCGGATTGATGGGGTTGTTCTAATTGAGTTACAGCGATCGCCTGTGGTTCTTCTAAAGTTGTAATTACATTTGTGGTGGACTGCTGTTGAGTCTCTGTAACACCACGATTGCTAGCCTGCTGGCTGTCACAAGCAATAGTTAATGTTAACAACAATCCAGCGAACCACCGCACATTCACAATTCCGTAGCTTGCTTTTCCGAAGGAGTATTCCGAATTCCGAATTCCGAATTCTTCCCTCATTTTCCTTCACCCTGAAGCGGGATATTAAAGGTCATCTTCGGGTTATTGCTAAAATTTTCATTGCCACCAAATCTATTATTTGTAGTTAAGGTCAAAGTAGTTGCACCAGGGGCAATTCGACCGTTGAAAACAAATTTTCCTTTAAGGGTCGTGTTGGGGTCAATTCTAATATCTTCGTTGTTCGGTGGTTCTACCAGATTGTACTGATTCCCTAAATTATCTGCAATGACCATATCGTGACTGTTATTAAGTCGAATCCCATTACGATGACCGTTTGTCACGGTAAGATCGGCGGTGATGTGGTCGTCAGAAAAGGTAATTCCCGTAAGTCGCGCTGTCGTACCGTTAGCATGATTGACTTGGAGGCTGAGAGTTTGAGGCGCGGGTAACGAAGGATCGATCGCAGTTGTAGCAGCAGGAGAACTCGCGGCTGTCGTACTCGTCTCAGCTTGAGTTGGAGGTGGCGCAGCGATTGGTTGAGGTTCGTTATTTGATGGTATTAGATTTGTCGCCGATTGCGTCAATCGCTGTTGCGTAAATATATACAGTCCGCCACCGACTAAAACGACTAGTAGTAGGGTGGAAACTACGCCCAACAAAAACACGAGTATTCCATTGTTGCTGCGTCCAACAGTCGGTTCCGCGTGCGGGCGATCGCTAACTTCTCCTGTCCTATTCCCACGGGTGACATTCGCGTGATTTGCTGTTTCTGACTCGGCGCGATCGTTACTTTTGAAGTTAGCCATAACTCAAATATGTTTTTTCAATGCTTAATTTTTAATTAAATCTCAATCCTACCAAGACTCTTTTTATACCCTAACTTTATTAAAAATAGATACCAAAAAGGCTCTTGCAAGTCAATACTTGCTGACAAGGGGTAATTGGTAATTGGTAATTGGTAATCTGTAATTGACAGTTAACTAGTAACTAGTAACTGGTCACTGGTCACTGGTCACTTGTCACTGTTCCTCCACCGGGCGAATAATCGGTGTTGCAGGTGTTTCCTTTTGTTGAAAAATAGCTTGTAATGCCTGTTCTAAAGTCTCTGCCATCACAATTCTATTTTCGTAAGCTACGATGACCCGTACTAAAGTTGGCAAGCTATTTTGCGCTGCTTCTAAGTAAAGTGGTTCGACATACAACAGCGATTGTTCTATGGGAATTATCAGTAAATTTCCTTGAATCGTTCTAGAACCCTGTCGATTCCATAACGAAATTTGTTGAGAGATCACCGGATCTTGATTAATTCTCGCTTCGATTTGTTCTGGACCATAAACCAGTCGTTGTTTAGGAAACTCGTACAGTAATAATCTACCGTAGTTCTCGCCGTCCGATCGTGCTGCCAACCAAGCAATTAAATTTGTCCTTTGACTGGGAATGTAAGGCAATAAAAGGATAAATTCTTCAAACGGTACGGTAGGTAAACTAGTGATTAAATAATAAGGCTCGACTAATTTTGCTTCATTACCATACACTTCAGTAGGAATTTGCCATTGGTCTTCACGGTTATAAAATACTTGCGGATCGGTCATGTGATATGTCGTCAACCGTTCTGCTTGGATGCTGAACAAGTCTTGTGGATAACGAATGTGCGATCGCAAAGTTTTTGGTAAATTTTTTAAAGGTTGAAACAAACCAGGAAAAACTTTTTGCCAAGTGTTAATTATCGGATCGTTAGGATCGGCAACATAGAAATTGACCGTACCGTGATAGGCATCGATAACAACTTTAACTGAGTTACGAATATAGTTAATTCCCTCATTACCAGGCTCGGCATAGGGATAGCGATCGCTCGTCGTGTATCCATCGACAATCCAGTAAAGATAACTTTGTCGATCTCCTGCATCTGCAACTACCAAATAGGGGTCGCGATCGTACCGGATAAAAGGAGCGATCGCCCGAATTCTGCGATTAATATTACGCCGAAATAGTAACTTCGTCTGGGGTGTAAAATCCTGTGTCAACAACATTTGCCAGTCATTTAAGTACTTAGCAAATAGCAACCGCTGCCAAAACGAGCCGATATTAATTCCACCTCGACCGTCATAAACGTTATAAACATTATCATTGCCACTTGGGTAGTCTAATTCTTTTGTCTGCGTACCCGTCATGACGTAGGTATCTGTAATTTCCCCAAAATAAATTCGCGGTTGTCCGATGGGAATACTATCGCGGATTGCTTCGCTAGAGACAGCCAGAGTACTGCCATCAGTTGTTGTGTCGCTGATATCTTTGACAAAATACTCCGGTAGTCCCCCAGCAGCCGCCGTATTCACAGGACTGAGGGTAAAACCATAGCCATGCGTGTAAATTAAGTGTTGGTTGACCCACGTTTGTGCTTCTTGGGGTACGGCGCTATAGTCTAACTCTCTTGCGGCAATCAGAGTTTGCCTTGTCTCCGTGTTAACTGCATTTACACCAGTTTGCTGTTGTTCGGTTGTAGATGGTGGTGCGGCACTGGGTCGGCGCGCAACTGTATCTTGTAGTAAGGTATAGCGATCGATATCGGCATCGGGAAACCGATAATACAGTCGGATCTGTTGCAATTGGCGATTTGTTTCTAATAACGGACGTTGATCCCACAGGCGAATATTGCGAATGGTGAGGTCGTTGACTTGAATATCCTTATAGGTAAGATTATTTTGTGGATCGAAGGTACGGTTATCGATTCCCAAGTTAAAAGCTTGACGAGTTAATCCAATACTTCGCTGAATGTAGGGTCGTTCTCGTTCTAATTCATTTGGGAGTACGACAAAACGCTGCACGGCTGACGGTAATAGCGTACCAGTTCCCAAGGCAATCAGTAAATACGTGCTAACGCTTCCAATTAAAAACTTGCGTCTAAATTGTTTGGGATAACCAAAAACTGCACCCCAGAACAAAAAAATAGCGATCGCCACTGCCAATAAACTTAAGAAGGTATTAGCTGGTAGCTGTACCGTTACATCCGTATAACCTGCGCCAAAGGACACACCACGGCGAGAATAAAGTAATTCATAGCGGTTCAACCAATAACTGAGAGCAACCGCTAGCATGAAACAGCCGCCTAATCCCTCTAGATGTCGCTGCTGCGATCGCTTAAACCTGGCAAATCGCCCTTGACTTAAATTATCTCCAGCTAAAAGATAAGTCAGGGCGACAGCAGTTAAACCATATAAAAACATTCCCACCAACCAAAATTCTATTAATTCTCCTAATGGGAGGGTGAAGATATAAAAGCTAATATCGCGATTGAAAACGGGTTCGGCACTATTAAAAGTGGTAGGATTGAGGTATTTCAGTATTCTTGCCCAATTCCCAGACAGAACTAAACCAAAAATTCCACTGAACACAATCGCGATCGCCCACAGAAAAAAGCGCGTATAGAATAATAGCGCGATCGCTAATCCTGCCAACACACCCAGCGCCCAAACTTGGGAGAACAATCGTTCGCCCAGAGAGAAAACTGATGCTGGTCTAAATAACTTGGGAATCAGCGGCGATATATTCGGTAAATTCAAGTCAGTTTGCCAGTACTGCCTAGCAATTTGACCGTAATGCCACAACAACAGCCCCACCAACAGACTTAATAGCAAGACTAGGGGAGAAATAGGTGTGGGGGTAGTTGGTAGTTGGTAATGGGTAATTGGTAATGGGTAATTGGTAGTTGGTAATTGGTAGTGGGTAATTGGTAGTTGCTCCCTTGTCCCCCTTGTCTCCCTTGTCCCCCTTGTCCCCCTTGTCCCTCCCTACTCCCTACTCCCTGCTCCCTGCTCTCTATCAAGCGTTCAGCCACCACTAAATTACCCAGCAAATACAAAGCCGTGATGCCAAAGCCAATCGCCCATAATAAACCTTGGGTCAATAGTCGCAGTCTCAATACTGGCAAGTGACCGACTTCTTGAAACCAAAAAATCTCTGCCCCCAGACGGGCGACAAGATCGAAAAATAACCACAAGCCAAAGACAATTGCGATAAGTTGAAAACAGCGTTGCAAAAATATAGGTTTTTTTAACACTTTCTTACTGTCAATATCTAAAAAAATTTTATGTTCGTTAAATGCAGAAAACTCGCTTACTTAGCGACTCTTAAGAAAAAGTATAGATAGCTTTTGTCCTTTGTTGCCGCGATCGCCTGCACTTAAATTCTTGACGAAGATGTTAGCAATCTGAAAATTTAGGGAACTATAAAAGCGAGAAAACTAGGGTTGCCAGAGTATAGGGACTTTCGCGGATAATTGGTATGCAATCAAATTTAAGCTTTTCGTTTGGGGCATCAGAACTAACCGACCGACTGAAGCAAGTTTTTGACGATACCCTAACAGGGTACTGGCAAATTCAATTAAGCAAAGGAGAGCGCTCTCGTATTCCTCAGCCTCGCTATCTAGGAGTCGTGCAAGGGCGGGTCATTTCCTCTGGAATTGAGAAACTAGCAGCGTGGAAGCCTTTTTTAGCAACTTTAAATCAATCTATACCTCAACTGCGCCAACCACAAGCACAACAAGCATTCGGACAGCTACAACAGGAATTATCTAGTAAGGAAGCCACCCCTTTAAGCAAAATTGTCGTCGAGATGGTCAATATGAAATTGGTCACTCATGACGACGTAACGCAAGCACTGCGGCAAAAAATTCTCATCGATTTAGATACATATTTATTTGACTACGGCGGACAAGCTCAGTTTTTTTCCGAACCCGAACTCGTTGTCAATACTCCAATTCGCGGCTTTGAATTGAGTGGTTTGTTTGTAGAAGCCTCGAACCGCCAAAGTCAATGGAAGCAACTGCAAAAATACATTCCTTCCCTCGACAGCACTTTGATATTGAAACAGGAGGCAATAGCAGCTGCTTCTATGCCAACAGCACAACAGCAGCAGTTACAAAACTTAGTCCAACCAGGTAAAAATTTAGCGGCGATCGCCCGCACGATGGGAAAAGATCCTTTAGAAGTCGCAAAATTCTTTAGCCGTTTGATCGAAAGAGGCTTAGTAGAAATAGAAAAGTCCGTTAACACTTCTGGCAATTCTCAATCTTCAGCAGAAATATTTATTGTTGATGACTCGCCTCTACTAATCCAGCAATTTCGTCAGCTCGTAGAAGGTTGGGGATACCAAGTGAAGTATTCCAACAATGCTCTGACTGCGGTGCAAACAATGATGGAATCTCAACCCTTAGCAATTTTTCTCGATATCAATATGCCAGGAGCTTCTGGATTCGACCTGATTAAGCAAATCCGACGACAACCCCAACTAGCATCCCTGCCTCTGGTGTTACTGACAGCTGAAAAATCTGTTTCCAACCAATGGCGGGCGCAGTGGGCAAATTGCAAGTTTTTAGCTAAGCCCCGTACCCCTGCCGAAGTCCCAACATTTCGCACAGATTTGCGGCAAATGTTATTTGAAATAGCCCCCACCACTAAAGATATGGTTGTGTAATTTTATGCGCAATTCACGATTAAATTATATACCCTATACCCTTTCTTTATGCACCAGTACGGGCAGGTTTAGCAAAAAAATTATGACTTCAGCAGTCATCTGCGCTTCATACCCGCCCCTACGATAACTGACAACTGTTAATGGGAATTCTAAATATTAAGGTCAACTAAACCACACGAAAGGACGACAAACTCATGAAATTTTTAGTTGTTGATGATAGCTCGGTCGATCGCCACTTACTCACTTCTTTATTAGAAGGTTTAGGGCATCAAGTCGATGCTTGTTCCGACTCGAAGGAAGCTATGCAAATGCTTACAGATCGAGACTATGCATCTGTATTTCTAGATATTGTGATGCCAGAACAGGACGGCTACAAGTTTTTGCGCGAGGTGCGTTCTAACCAAAAAACTGCAAAGCAGCACGTCATTTTCTGTTCGACTAAAAAGACTCCTCTGGAGATTGACTATGGCATGAAACGGGCTGGAGCCGATGATTATTTGATCAAACCCGTGACGCGGGAAACCGTTGAGCAAGCTTTACAAAAGGTACGCTAATGAATCCCTCTCCTGACGCGATCGCCCAAAGTGATGCATCGATCCAGCTTGAGGAAAAGCAACAGCGATATATCCTCACCCAAGTCGAACAATTTACTTTTGTCTTACCGCTGACTCTAGTGGCAGAAATTCCAATTGTCGAGCGATCGCAGATCCTGGTGATGCCGTTCTACTCGCCAGTGATGATGGGAGTACTCCATCATGCAGGTCACGTTATCCCCTTGGTTTCTCTGCGTCAACTCTTGGGTGTTGCTAAGGGTTTTGCCGCAGAAAAACTGACAGTGGTGCAATTAAGCGCTGCGGCGGCGGAACAAGCAGGACTGGGGTTAGTTGTCGATCGCACCCTGGGGATGCGATCGCATTCCCAATTGCCACCAGATTTATTTGATGCCGCGCAGTCAAATACTGAACCAAACATGCGACTGTTCAAACCGGAACTCTTAGCAGATGCATTGTGGAAACCCCTGAGATGGCGATCGACTTGATAAAGGGAGCAGTTATCAGTGACCAGTGACTCCTGACCAGTGACCAGTAAATAGGGTGTGGGGTGTGGGGTGTGGGGTGTAGTGAATTTTGAATTCTTTCCCGACTCCCGACTCCCGACTCCCTTTTTTGTAAACAATATTCTCAATCATATGACTACTAATCAACCTACCGTTTCCTCGTCTGCCCCGCAAAACAGTCCTGGGCGAAAAATTCGGTTTAATTCCATCGGTACAGTACTGTTTATCTCCGTCATGGGCGGTGCGTTAGTTAGTCTCGGTGGTATTAGTTTTTTCTTCTATCAGTCTTTAAAACAACAAATCCTCGCTCAGATCGGCGATAACTTAAACACTGAGATAACCTCAATTGAAGGTAAGTTAGAACCTGTTAAGCAATCGATGCGCGATTTAACTGGTGCATCTGAGTTATTGAGCAGCAAGAAAGCGGTCAATGCAGACCTACTTGATGCTTTACTGCTAAGATCCTTTCTCCATCGCCCTACTTTGGCTATGGGTATGGCATTGGAACAAACGGCTTATGCAATTCTTCCAGACCGTCAATGGCATGGAACATATTTCTACATAGACCAAAAAGACCCCAAGCAGCCAGGTAAGCGTCTAACTGCACCTTACGACCAACTATTCCAAATGGATTTGTTCAAGGAGGACAATTACCCGACTCAATCGTACTTTAAAGATCCCATAGCACAGGGAAGTGAAAGCTGGACTGAGCCTTACTCCTGGTATAACATCCCCATGACCAGTTTTAGTAAGGTAATACGCGATCGCAACAATAAAATTCTTGGTATTACCGCGATCGACGTAAACTTAGGGGCTTTGAGCGACCAGATCTCCAAATCCGTGATTCGTAACCAGGGCTATTTTGTCCTCGCCAGCGAACAGGGTAAACTCATGTCTTACCCACCCGCACCCGATCGCGCTAAAAATCAGAGCGGTTACGAGACAGTTCCAGAACTCAAAGCCATCTGGTCGAAAATATCATCGCCGGACAAAAAAGAGCGATCGGGACTATTGTGGACGGGAGGTAAATTCTGGGCTTATCAAAGAGTTCCCAGCACCAATTGGTTAATGATGGCAGCAGTACCGGAAGGAGTTGTTCTCGGTCCAGTTTTGACAATTACGATCGCTGGTGCGTTAGGTGCAGGTTTATTGCTAGCAGCCGTAGTTTTACTCTTCGTGCGTAGTCTCAATCGTCGCCTGCGTCCGATTCTAGATGAATGTAACAAGCTAGCGCAAGCGGATGCCCAAACCGAAATGCAGATGCAGCAGCAAGACGAGATCGGTCGGTTGTCAACTTCATTTTTCAACTTGTTGAAACAGGTTGCGGCTAACGAAGATCGGATTCGGGATGAAGTATCGCGGTCGGTATCTACCCAGGAACAGCTAAAACAAGCAGAACTCAACCAACAAGAAGGGGAAGCGCTGTCGATGGAGGTGATCCACATCCTCGACGTAGTGTCGGCAGTAGAAGAAGGAGATTTAACGGTACAAGCTGATGTAAGCGATCGCGCTACCGGGCTAGTGGCAGACACCCTCAACCGCCTGTTAGAAAAACTCGGACAAGTGCTGGCTCAGGTATATGCCGCAGCAGAACAAGTCTCCGTGGGTTCTAGTGCCTTGGGACAGCTAGCTGAAACTGTAGCAAATAACGCGGCAACCCAAGCTCAAGAAGTAGAACAGGTATTACAGTTAACCCAACAGGTAGGTGAATCAGCACAAGACTCTGCGGGAACGGTCGATCGCTCGAATCAATCTCTCACCGAAGTACAATCGGCAGTAGAACAAGGTCAAGTGGCGCTGGAAGCAATGACTAAAGGTATTGACGTTCTCAGTCAAGGTACTGACCGAATTATTCAGAAAATGAAAACTCTGGGTGAATTTGTCGGTCTAGCAGATCAATTCGTGCAAGACCAAAGCCAGATTGCTTCTTTGACTCAAGTACTGGCTTTAAACGCCACCCTGGTAGCAGCCCGCGCCTCCGAACAGCGCGACCCCAGACAGTTTTTAGTTGTAGCGCGAGAATTTGAGGCGATCGCGGCTCAAGTCAGTACTCTAGCGCAGCAGACAAACGAAGGACTCTTCACTCTACAACAGCGTACCGACCAAATTCATAGTGTAGTATCGGCAATTGACGGTGAAGTACAAAGCTTGGGTGGATTGGTGAGCGACTTTACGACGGGTGTGGAACAGTCGAACCAAGTGTTTAGTAACGTCCGCAGCAGTACCGTAGAGGTCGTACAGGCTGGACTAGGGGTATCTCGTTCTAGCGATGAGATTCTTCACGCTACCCAATCTACAGCTCAAGCGATGAATGACATTGCCGACCTCGCCAAACGTACCGCGCTGCTGACTCAGAGTACGCGCCTGCAATCGGAACAAATGCAACAGCTATCGCGCAAGTTACTCAGCAGCATTCAATTCTTCCGCTTACCAGAAACTGCCTTGAAGCAAAATACAGTTTTATCAGACTTGGATTTATTATCTGAGGCTGAAGATACTGTTGCTATTGAACTGACAACAACTTAACGCTCTGCGGCATATCGTTCCTATAGATGGCTGTACGGGCGGGTTTTGGAAAAAAAACTCTGTAATCGCTCGCTCGCCTAGCTAAACCCGCCCCTACGAATATTTGACTTTTGACTTTTAACTTTTGACTTGCTTATCCAGTCATTTTTCCTGCTCTTATGACAATGAATTCATCAGACATCGGCTTGCCATCTGCTCCTAACAATGCAGTTCCATCACCTTCAAGTAATGCCAACCGCTCTATCAAAAAAGGGTTGAGTTTGCGTTTAAAAACCACTTTGGCAGCAGTAGCAATTGGTACGCTACCTGTAGTCGTTACTGGGATCGCAGCCAATCTCATCGCAGCTAATATGTTAGACGCGCAAATTGAGCTTGCCAAGCAGGAAGAAACTGTGACAATGATGGACAAAGTTGAGCGTTTTCTGTTTGAGCGTTACGGCGATATTCAAGCTCTCAGTAATCTGCCAATTTTGCGCAATGAGAAAGTTAAGCAAGTTGTTTCTGTAAAAGACCGTACGCAGGTACTAACCAATTACGCCAAAGCTTATGAAGTCTATGAGAATATCGCCTTCATCGATTTAAACGGCAACAATCTCTTAATTTCCCAAGGGGCTAAACTTGGCAGTCATAAAAGCGAAGATTACTTTCAAGCCGTCCTTGCCACTGGAAAGCGATTTGTTTCTCAACCCAGGGTTGCACCATCTACGGGTAAAACTGTTATTTACCTTGCCGCACCCGTACGAGATTCAGTCACTAATAAAATAATTGGTGTCGTGCGTACCCAAATGCCAGTTCGATTTCTGGACGCTCTGGTTAAGAGCTATGGTGAAAATGACAGAACTTATCATTTGGTCGATAAAGCAGGCAAGGTTTTTGTCACCAATGATGGCACTGAGACTTTAGGCATGGATGCCGCCGAACACCTCACTCCTTTTCCGCAACTGCGCCAGGTTAGAAAAGCTGCACCGACAGAGTCTTACGAACCATTAGAAAAACGATATGTAGTTGGGGGATATGCTCCGTTCGAGCCAACACAAGGACTACCCGATTTAGGTTGGGATGCCTTTATTCTGTCAGACCGAAACGTTGCTTTTGCAGTTAACAATCGCTTGGCGCAAATTTTTGCCTTTGGTACTCTAGCCGCAGCAATTGCAGTAAGCGCGATCGCAGTCTTATTAGTCAACCGATCGCTCCAACCAATTGAGGCAGCAACTAAAACCGTCCAAAAGTTGGGAGCGGGCGATCTGGATGTACGTCTTGCAGTCAAAGGTAGTGACGAATTGGCAATGCTAGGAGCCAATATTAATCAGATGGCTGACCAAATCCAAGACCTATTGGAGAACTTAAAAGGGACTGCTGAAATTAAGCAATTGAAAGAGGCGATCGAACAGGAGAGCCACGTCTTACAATCAGATGTGAGTCATCTACTCGATGCAGTCGCAGCATTGGAGAGCGGAGACTTGACGGTACAAGCACCGGTGAGCGATCGCGCCACTGGACTCGTAGCAGATACCCTCAACCGCCTGATTGAAGAACTGGCTCGAATTATGGCAACGGTATTATCTACTGCCCAACAAGTGACTCAGGGATCGACAGAGCTAGAACAACTAGCAGCAGTAACAGCCCAACAAGCACAGCAACAGGCACACTCAGTTAACGCCGTGCAAGCCTCAGTTGTCACTTTCTCGGATTTGTCCCAACAAACAGCACAACAAGCATTGGCATCAGACCAAGCCGTGCAACAGGCACAAATCGCTGTTACCCAAGGACAGGAGGAAATGGTAAAACTAACCGAAGAAATTAAAGTTCTCCACTCAGGTACGGAGCAAATCGTCAAACGCGCCCAAATTTTGACTAACTTCGTGACCTCAGCTGCTCAGTTTGCCAAAGACCAAAAACGAGTTGCTGCCCTAACACGGGTACTTGCGTTAAATGCTTCTATGATTGCCGCTCGTGCCTCTGGGCAGCAAGACCCCGACCAATTTGCTAGTGTTGCCCGCGAGTTTGAAACCATCGCGACTCAAGTGAACGATCTTGCCGTACAAACAAACCAAGGTTTGCTAATGTTGCAGCAGCAAGCAGCTCAAATTCAAACTGTAGTGTCTGGGATTAACCAAGACGTGCAAGGCATCAGCCATTCAGTGAATCAATTCGTTGGTAGTGTAGAACAATCGCAGTACGTATTCGAGCTGATTAAAGACGTGACAGATCGCGTGGCTCAGGTAGGACAACAAGTAACAGCATCTAGCCAAGCGATCGCCGCAGAAGCACAAACGACGCTGCGATCGATTGAAGAAATTGCGACGGTAGCTGCTAAGACAGAACAGCAATCTAGTTTCACCCAGGAACAAGCCGGATTAATTGACAACATGGCACGGACGTTATTAGAAAAAGTCAGTTTCTTCCGTATTTCTGAAGAGGTGCAGGGAGCAGGGAGCAGAGAGCAGGGAGCAGTGTAGAGGCATTACATGTAACACCTCTACACAGTAACTAGTTATCAGTAAATATATACTACACCCATATACCCGATTATGTTGGAACAACATAGCTCCACTGCTGCTGAGTTAGATTTTGTTGACGTAGCCGAGCTGCAATTACAGCAAGAGCTGCGCAGTATGTTTGCTGTTGATACTCAAACTTATCTGCAAACATACATAAATCTCGTCCAAAAGCTTCAGCCTCAAACTTGGACGGCAGATATTCAAGAAACTTATCGCTGCGTCCACACGATCAAGGGTGGAGCCGTGACGGTGGGTGCTGATGGGATTCTTTATGTCTCAACTATTCTAGAGGACTTACTTTCAGACTTGCGCTATCTGCAAATTGCACCTCCGCTAGAAGACGGTCAGCTATCACAAATGCTAGCAGAGGCGGGAGAACTTCTGACTGCAAGTTTGCAAGTTGAGGCAACAGGAGAAGCGGCGATCGCTGCCGTCCAACCTAGCATCGATCGCATCGCATTTCTGCGCCAAGAAATTCAGCAACTCTACTTACCGGAAGCCAACGAACAGACAAAATTATTTCAAGAGTTTGCCGAACAAGGCTTCGATCTCGTCGTGCTGGACTTGGAAATGGCAATAGAAGACCTGCCCGATCGCGGTCAAGTTCCTCCAGAAGTTATCAAAATAGCAAAACAAACGCTTCAGCAACTCATACAAATTGGCAACGATTTAGAATTTGAGGCTGGTTGGTTAGACTTGCTACGTTACAGTAAAGCTTTACTCAACCGCCCCGAATCCGATTTCTGGCGATCGCAATGGTCTAAATATCTCCCCCTGTTAAAAGACAGCGCCAGACAAGGTGGGAAGTTGCCTGCGGGGAAGGGAGCAGGGAGCAGGGACGAGCTGGGAGCAGAAGGGACAAGGGGGACAAGGGGGACAAGGGAGCAACTACCAATTACCAATTACCAATTACCAATTACCAACAACCAACTACCGAAACAAATATCCAAGTCCCCGTCCCTCTAGAACGCTTGGAGCGATCGTCTCAGCGTTTGGTGGAGACGCTATTATCTGCAAGGGCAGTGCAAGGATTTTATCAATCGTTGCAGACGCAAATCGGACAACTGCTGTCGCTGGCGCAAGATAGCGTGCAATACCTGACGCAGTTACGACAAGTTCAAGACGATTACGCCCTTTTAGACAACTTACAGCAACAGCGCTCGAGTGTGTCAACGGCTCCAGTTTTAGAGCGATATCGTCAAGGTTATACGATTGTCAATCGCCTGCTAGAAGTGAGTTTGCGCCTGTCAGAATTGGGCGCAGAAGCAGCGACAAGTTCGCGGCTAACAGCAGATAGTTTGCAATTGTTAGATCGCAATGTCCTCAACCTCCAACAAACAGTAGAAGAAAGTCGGCTGATCCCGTTTAAGGTTTTGGGTTTTCGGGCGAAAGGTATTCTCCGCGATCTGATCAATCGCTTTGGTAAGCCAGCTCAGTTAATCGTACAGGGGGAACACTTGGAACTCGATGCTGGTACGGTACAACACCTAGAGCCAGCTCTATTACACTTAATGCGTAACGCCTACGACCATGCTTTAGAGTCTGCTGCCGATCGCCTAGCATTAGGGAAACCGGAACAAGGCACGATTATCTTATCGCTACGCCGCCAAGGTAAATTTTACCTGCTATCCTTGCAAGATGACGGAGGTGGCATTGATGCCAGCAAGATTTCCCAACTTGCCCAAGCGCGAGGACTACCCCTGACTCGTACCGATACCCCCGCCGATTTGCTTGCCGTTCTCTGTCAATCTGGCTTTAGCTCTCGCAGCGAAGTGAGTGATATTTCTGGACGCGGGGTAGGGATGGACGTAGTTGCCACCCAAATTGCTAGCATCGGCGGACATCTCAACTTGAAAACGGTACTGGGAGCAGGGACGACTTTTCAGATGCAGGTTCCCGTCCCGCACTTATTAGTACGCTGCGTCTTGGTACAGGCAGGCGATCGCAACTTTGCCATTCCTGCCGAGGAGATCGTCACCACGACTCTTTGGAGTAATTTATCAGCAACGCCCAGCGATCGCGACCCGATGTCTAGCGCTCCTAACTGGTTTGTAACTCAAGATGAAGCTTCAATACCATGTCTTGACTTATTAGAATACTGGCAACCAGGAGCGAGAGCCAACCGTCCGTTGTCAGATACAGCCATTTGCTTGCGGGTGCGTTCTACTTTCTCCTCCACGGCAGCTGAACGAGACGCTTGGTTGCTAGCAGATGACTTGCTAGAACAGTCAGAATTGTTGATCGAGTCTTTACCCAGTCCGTTAATTTCACCTATAGGGATGATGGGGGTAACTTTACAAACTGATGGAACGTCGATCGCGGTTTTAGAACCTGCATCTCTGGCAGCACATCTGTGGATGAATCCCACTGGAGATGGCGATCGAACTGTCATTCCTAGCTTCGATCTAGCAGAAATATTTGCCGAGCCTCCTGCTGCTAGTCGTACTATTCTCGTTGTTGATGACGCAGCGCTGGTGAGGCGGCGAATTGAAGCAAGTTTGACTGCAAACGGTTACACAGTTGAGACTTGTCGCGACGGTTTAGAAGCATGGACTTGGCTCTCTAGCCATTCCGTACCAGCTTTGTTAATTACCGATATTGAGATGCCAGGGATGGACGGTTTCACCCTGATCGATCGCTGTCGGCAAGCAGGCATGAAATTACCTGCTCTTGTCATTTCTTCCCGTTTATCAGAAGAGTGGAGCAACGAAGCGCAGCGCGTCGGTGCAACAGATTACCTCACCAAAGGATTTACGACCCCTGAATTGTTGAGTAAAGTAGGCTCTTTTGTAAGTCGTATGTAAGTCAAAAGTCAAAAGTCAAAAGTTAAAAATCAAAACTGACTACTCCCTGCTCCCTGCTCCCTGCTCCCTTGTAGTATTTTAGTAACGAAGGATCGAGTTAGGTAGGGCAATGGTAGGGGAAGATTTTCAGATTTGCGATCGCGACTTGAGCCATGAGGCTTTGGCTCAATTCATGGATGCTACGGCAATTGCAGTAGATACGGAAACAATGGGTTTGCTCGTCCACCGCGATCGCCTTTGTTTGGTACAGTTGTGCGATAATCGGGGCAGAGTTGCGGTTGTCCGCATTGCCAAAGGACAAACGGACGCACCTAATTTAAAACAATTATTAGAAGCAGATATCGAGAAAATTTTTCATTTTGCACGGTTCGATCTTGCCACCCTAAAACATCATCTCGGTATTCAAGTCGCACCGATTTTTTGTACAAAAATTGCTAGTAAATTAGTGCGGACATACACAAATCGCCACAGTTTGAAAGAATTAGTCCAAGAATTAGAACTGGTAGAACTTGATAAAAGCGCTCAAAGTTCCGACTGGGGAAATGCAGCCAATTTATCTGAAGAACAACTCCGCTATGCCGCTAATGATGTCCGCTATTTAATCTCATTGCGGCAAAAACTCACAGAAATGCTCAAACGAGAAGAACGCTGGGAACTCGCGCAAACCTGTTTTCAAACTTTGCCAACCATTGTTGCGCTTGATTTGTTGCAATTCAAAGATTTATTCGAGCATTAATTTAAAAGTCAAAAGTCAAAAGTCAAAAGTCAAAAGAACTGATAACTGATAACTGCTCACTGAATTAAGCCAGATGCTAGTTCGCGGACGATCAAAATTTGGAATTTACCCGCAGGAACGCTTGTACTGAGGCGGCGGACGAATAGATGATAAGTTCCCGTTTCAGTGCGGACATCTCGCTCGATCGCGACTATGGGTGCATTGCTATTCGAGCTATTTTCTAAAAGATAGCAGGCATCAAGTAGGGCTTCAAGTACGACTGAATTAGCCGTTCCTACTGCCTTTTCAACCAAGGTTGTTGCTTGAGGCAAAAGGCGATGTTTGAATTCATCGGAGTTTAAAGCCATTTTTTTCAGTTATCAATTATTAGTAGCAAGTAAGTAGTGAGTAGCGATCGGTTTTGACTTTTAACTTTTAACTTTTGACTCTTAACTTTTGACTTTTAACTTTTGGCTTACGACTTACGACTTATTCCTCTATAAGCGTGCAACAAACTGAGAAACTTCCGGCGATCGAAAGAGCGCGGATCGCTTCTACTACCAGAGCGATCGACTGCTTTATGAGTAGTAATTCTTGCATCAGGAACTTTACTTTGAGCAATTAACCAAGCGAGAGATTTATATTGAGCTTGAGTATAACCACTGTGACGGCGATCGCGATCGCGTCCGTCTACTGGAGTTTCTAGCGAGACATGGTAGGCAAAGTTATTGACTGAAGATGCAAGGTTGGGATGAGTTTTGACGGTTTCAGCTCCATTACTACCTATAAAAACAGAATTTGCTGCTCCAAAAGCTCGTTTTTCTGGCGGGACTATGTATATTACCGTACCATCTAACCCAATTAGGGTATGGTAGCTAACTTGTTTATCGTCTTGCTGGTGTGGAGTTCGGAAGGTATTGATTGCAGAAGCGGCGGAGTAAACAGTCTCGTGCAAAACGATAATTGGTTGGTTGTAGACTGGTTTGCCGTAAATATCTGTGGCGAAGCGATCGCCATAATTGAGCGGATGCGCCCAGGCAATCTGATATCTTGGTTTATATCTAGTAGCAGTAGTAGCATTAGCTACCCGTGACTCTTGGGAAGAATTGTCAACCTTTTGTGGCTTTTGTTGCTGTGGAGCTTCAGGCGCAGGCACAACTGTCTCCTCGTAGGATACAGGGACAGCAGGTAAAACAGATGCATCTATTTGTTGTAACTCTGGTGTTTGAGGAAATAGAGCAAGTGCTACAGCAACGCATAAAGATAGAACAAATATTAGTAAAGCTCTCGTTTTCCAAACCCTGATTTCCATTGAAGTGTAAATATTGGTAATTGGTAATGGGTAATTGGTAGTTGGTAGTTGGTAATGGGTAATTGGTTGTGATTCTCCTCTGCTCCTCCGCTCCCCTGCTCTCTTCTCCCTGCTCGATCGCTCCCTGCTCGCTTATGTCACTCTTTTGGATGATGATATTTATTTCTGCATCAAGACTGTTTTACAGTGGAATAGTTACAGACACTACAAAAATCTTTACCCATAGAGCGATCGCATTTATGTCAACCGAAAAGCGTAAATCGTCTAATTCTAACAAACAAGAAAAAGTCGTCTACCGTGAATTTGGTGGCGACAACTCGGCGGCTACAGAAAGAGCTGTTCCAGACTTACCACCCTCTCAGCAAAACCTGCGCGTCCAATCTTCTCGCGCTGGACGTAAGGGAAAGACTGTCACTGTCATCACTGGTTTTCAAGCCAAGCCAGAAACTCTAACAGCATTGCTCAAACAGCTCAAATCTCAGTGTGGTGCTGGCGGTACGGTGAAAGAAAATGAAATTGAAATTCAAGGCGACCACAAGCAAAAATTATTGCAAGTTTTGACTCAAATCGGTTACAAAGTCAAGATTAGTGGCGGCTGAGAAGATGTTATATTTTGGATTTTAGACGATCGCTAGAATCAAATCTATCTCAATGGTGATGTCACAGTTTTAACCATTATGTCAACCTATAGTGGTGGAATACGGTAGCTTGTCTGTGCTTATTGCAGCCAGTAAGGTACTTTTACACAATTACTATATGGGAGGATGAAATGGACATTATTCGTTTGCTGTGTGCCATTTTTTTACCACCACTAGGCGTTTTTTTACAAGTGGGTTTGGGAATTGATTTTTGGATTAATGTTCTGTTAACGCTACTGGGATACGTTCCTGGTATTGTTCATGCTGTTTGGATCATTCTTTCTAAGAAGTAGTAATTGGTAATAGTGAGTGGCTAGTGGCTCGATTCCACTCACCAGTCACTAGTTACTAGCCACTAATCACTGCTAATATTCAATTCCTGGTTGAGCTTTGACACCTTGTTCGCGAAATGGGTGTTTAACTAAAGTCATTTCTGTGACAAGATCTGCTTTTTCGATTAACGCGATGGGTGCGCCTCTTCCCGTTAAAATAACATGACTATTGACTGGCTTTTGCTCCAATCCAGTTAAGATTTCTCCTATTTCTAAATATCCAAGTTTAAGTGCTACGTTAATTTCATCTAATAACACTAGATTAAAATCTGAGTTGAGGATGTATGCTAATCCTTGTTGCCACGCTGCCTTAGCATTTTGGATATCGCGATCGCGATCTTGGGTTTCCCAAGTAAAACCCTCTCCCATAGCATGAAATTCTAAGCGATCGCCAAACTGACTGAAAATAGCTTTTTCCGCAGGTTCCCAAGCACCTTTAATAAATTGCACGATCGCCACTCGATAGCCATGACCGAGCGATCGCAGTACCATACCTAGAGCTGCTGTGGTTTTCCCTTTACCGTTACCCGTATTGACAATAATTAAGCCTTTTTCTTTTGAGGCTTTAGCAACGCGATCGTGTTGTACCTGTTGGCGGCGCTGCATTTTTTGGCGATACTGTTCTGCTGTCAGCGAGGATGATTCTGTGACGGCGACATCGCTGGTGGTTTCTAAGCTGCGATCGGATTGAGAGTTAGTTGGCATCAGGTTGACAATAAACAGACTGGGATAATTTTAGGATAGTTTGATTTGAACGCGATGAACCAGCATATAGGCGCAGTCTTTTCTAGAGTACGCAGATAAACTTAAGTATTGAATCCTAACATAGTCTAATCTAGCAGCTAGACTAAGATAAAGTTAGGTAGTCAGAACTTTCCATGCTTTTGTTTCCTTTTATTTCTAATATGTTGTGGCGAACGAATTTGGAGTTTTTGAGTAGCAGATTTTTGGTGTTGAAGTGCGATCGCCTGTTGCTGCTGGACTACTGCGCTACACTTGACAAGAAGCTCTTGGGGTGAATCGATGAGTGGCTGGACAATGCCAAGACGAATAAACTCTGTCCATGCTTCATTCAAGAGTTTTATGGCAGCATCTCGGTTATAAGCTGCGATCGCACCTACTATTTTCTGCCATCTCTCCCATAAAGGTTTCACAATAGAGTCTTCTGGTGAAAGCTGGTGCAACAGCGAAATTGCATTTTTCAGACTTGTTGGAGTAGATAAATCTTTGTGAGATCTGATTCTTTGACACTCTACATCTAACCACAAAGGTAAAACTTCCAGCCAACTGTTATGCTGTATTTGAATCAATGCCTCATCATACATTTCTAGCGCACCCCATACACAGAGAGGAACAGTAGCTAGTTGAGAATTTCGTTTTAATAAAGCTTCTTCCCACAGCTTTTGAGCGTGAGATTGAAATCGTTCAGCTAGAAATTCATATGCCTCTTGAACTAGAGTCGGAATTGTCACTTTATGAACAGTTTCACCTCGTGGTAGCTTATCTCCACGATAGGATAACCAATTATGAGAACCAGCTAAGTGAACTTTTCGATCGACTACTATTTCTTTTGCATGAGAATTTCCCAGCCAAAATATTTGTACAGCAGGTAATCCTTCAGGTGTTTTAACTGCTAGAAGACTTGCTTCAACTGCTGGTGGTATTGGTCTATCTTCATCTTCTTGTTTGCGAGAGTATCCATGTCCAATCAAGATCCAAACTCCACGGTCAGCTAGTTCTTGAAGTATGTGAATGAATTCATGGTCTACAACTGCCTCACTTACCCAAGGAGAATAAATAAATATTTCTGAATTAGCAGATTTTAGAGTCTTTAAAAATTCCTGACGAATCTGGCGATCGCGTAAAACAATAACACTGTTTACATCTAAAGAATTTTTCTCTTTGTTACTAATATCTTTGATATTGTCAATTGCTTGTTGCTGAATCTTTTCTATCCTGTCTTCAACCTCGCAGTTTTTATGTTTCAGAATTTCTTCACACTCTAACGTAAGTACTTCTGCTGACAGTTGGCATAGAGAGTGTAACGAAACTTTACCTTCTAGCTCTAGTGTTTCTAACCAGCTAGAAGCATCTGCTAAAGTTTGCTTTCCTCGTCTAAGCTGAAATTTTAACTTCTTTTCGAGAAGATCGAAAATTGCAAAGACTGAAATAGTTTGCCAAATTTCTTGAGTGTCAAACGCTTCCCCAGAAGTAACAGATTCACTACTTCCTAACTTTGCATTTTGAAAAAGTTGTTTTAATTCTTCAAGAGAAGAAGGTAGACGATTGGGTATTCTGCAATCGAGCGAGACAAAATCTGTAAAATTTGGTAACGCTACCTGCACCATTTCCAAAGGAGAAGCTCGAAGAAATAAATTTCCTAATAACGGATCGGCAATTACATAAATTATTTTAGTTTCTACTGGTTGAAGCAGCGAACCTTGTGCGTAAGATTCTCGTCCTTGAGGAGTTAAAATAATCTTATCTACAGGCTGGTTTTCTATTATTTTTAGAGTTTTAAGAGTTGCTACTGTATTTTGTACAAAGATAGAATCTAAACCGAGTACAGTAGCTATCTCATCTATTGCCGGAGGTGGTATAAGTTCGATTCCGGCACGAAGAACAAACTCTTCGAGAACATTAAATTGACGGCGTTTACTGAGCTTTACCTCTAGCTCTGTCTGATACACCTTGTATCGAAATTGACGTGCCGCTAGAACTGACAAACTAGGACTTTGCTGTTCAATCTTATCTACCTGTTCGCTCAACTGAGGCTCTATTGGTTTATTAGAGGATGTGAGAAACATCAATTAGTCCTCCATGACGGCGTACAATATTCAAAACTTCAGAATACATCTTACTAACAGTACTGGCTTGTTGTGTAAATAAGTCGGAGCTGCCTACAATAATAAGTAATTCTTGAGCGCGAGAAAAAGCAACATTGACTCGTTCTAGTTTTCTAGCAAACCCTACTTTTCTAATATTGTTATTCCTAACTAAACTAACAATAACAACTTGCCTTTCCATGCCTTGAAATCTGTCAACTGTACCAGTTCTGATATGAAGTGCAGGAAAGTTTTTTGGCTCAATTCGTTTGTTTATCAGTCTTAATTGACTACCATAAAACGTAATGATACCTATCTCTTTTTTAAGCTCACCACGCTGAATATTATGTATCCAGGCTCGATCCATCTGTTCGCATAATTTAGCGATCGCTTCAACTTCTTGTTCGTTAATAAATGAAGTTCCTTCTTGCTTTTCCTCAAAACCTTTACCAGTTGGTGTATTTACCCAAATCATGTGGTGTTCTACTTGAATATTGGAGGTAGATAAATTATGTGCGCGTTGTCGATCGGGATCTAATAAACCGCATTGTAAACGATGGTCATAAAACTGATTAATTGCACCCATAATCTGAGGGTGCATACGATACTGAAATGTTAGCATTTGCTTGATACTGTCGTCAGCAGTAGTAAACTGGCTTTTAAATAGCGATTCTTCTAAAAAGCTCAGATCTCCTGGCGTACTGCTCATTGCTTCTGCAATATCTTCTATAGTATTTTCATTTAACATGGGAGGTAATTGCCGATAGTCCCCAATTAAAACTAGTTTTTTACCTTTAAGAGCAGGAATTAGTAATTCTGGAGGTGTACATTTACTAACTTCATCGATAATGACAACATCAAAGCTTTTAAATTCGTCAGAGAAACTGCGACTTGCTGCTTGTACGCAAGTGATACCAATGACATTAGTGTTATCTAAATAAATTTGCTTTAATTCATTTCGGTCTTGTTCTGAAGGATGGCGAATTCTAGTAATCCAATCTTGGCTCAGATTTTGATAGCGATCGAGATAATTTTCTTCTTGCTCGATCTGTTCTTGCCAACTTTCAAACTGTACTTTTACATTTTCTAAAAAGGTAAAATCAAATAAATTCTCGTTGGCTACTTGTAGCTCAAAACGATCGGCAACAGTTCTTCCTGCCAATTGCCACCATGCTCGCTTCGACTCGATTTCTTCTAATTGCTGTTGAATCTGAATTTGAATTTCATGTAGTTTTGTAGAGTATTCTTCTAATTGAGCGGATGAATTTTTTGCCTTTTGTAGCCATGATAAAAGCTCCTGATTAATTGAGGCTTTGAATTTGGTTAATATAGTTACAGAATCCAGGAGTGTTAGCAAACTTTCAATCTGATGAATTAACTGCTCTGTAGAATTCACCCAAGTACCTACTTTAGCAGAGAAAAGTGCTGCTTGCTCTGACGTAACTTCCATTAATGTGTGACGATATTGTTCGGCTAAAGTGCATAATTCTTTAGGCACTTTTGACAAATGAATAGTTTCTAGTAGAAAGTTTAAAATTAGACTGGTGTTGTCTTTAGTGTTATTGCGAGATATTTCTACTTGCTTTTGAGCAGTAGAGATCTGTCTTGGTAGATTTGCAGTTCGTTCTATCTCTTGCTGTAAATGTTCAATTTTTTGCTCTACATAACTTCTTCTTTGACTTAAATATTCTTCTACATTTGTAAAAATATGATTTATAACTTCTTTAGTGATTTCCCTTAAGCTATTTTCAATCGTATTTGGCTTATTCTTCTGGATGATACTTTGAAACTGATTCCTAATTGCCTCAAATTTTGCTGCTATATAATATAAATGACTACGACCAAAAAGAATTTCGCCTGTCCAACTTATAATTCCTGGTGGTCGTTTCATTTCCTCTTGAGTAAGAAGAGCTAGCTGATATAGCCAGTATAGAGATTGTAATGAATTGTGTTCTTGAATTCCAAGTTCGCAGGCTGCGCGATAAACTACCTCTTTAGTAGGCGACTGAGTAGTTAGAGTATGTGACATCTGAGAGAGCAAACTCTCTAGATGAAGTAAAATATTCTGAACTGCGTCCCATTCTCGATATTTATGAACTAAATTGTTCACTTTTATACAGAGTTCAGTTAGATACTTCAGCCATAGTGTGGAAACAGATTTATTAGTGATAGCGTGTAATTGAGATGGTAGAGGAATTAAATCTATAGTGAGCAATCGGCGCTCTTGTACGCATTTTTCTACAATTTGATACACATCAAAATAGCTTGTAGAAAACCAGCTATCAAGCTCAAGCTTGACAGAGGCAATTCGCAAAAGAGATTTCTGTAGCTTCTCTATTTCTTGTCGATCGCTTGCTTGGCTTTGTAATTTTTGCTGATAAGTGTTTTTGAGTTGAGTCAGAGACGTTAGATTTTCTCTATAGGCTTGAATGACTGGGATACTGTCAGATATTGCTTTCGCTGCATTTTTGGCTACTGCGATCGCTTGACGAACTTCAGCAACGTATGTAGGAATGCGATCGCACAACCAAGCGGCTACACTAAAAGAATTACTAGTAGGTGGAATTAGACCTAGTTGACAAGCAATCTGACTTGCTGCCTTCACATTTGTCTCAAACTGATTTACTGAAATCTTTGTGCTTGTATAAGGTTGTAAACTTACTAGCAGATTTACAAATGTCGCGTCTTCCCAATTTACTGAGGGTAAATCCTTAAGTACATTATCTACCTTGATAATTAAAGCTTCGGTTTTTTGTTGCTGAGCCAAAATTTGTTGATGGGTAACAATCTGTTCTTCGTACTTTGACTCCAATTCTGCTTTGTGTTGCTGCAACAGAGGTTGTTCTTGCCTGAATGATTCTTCTGCTACAAAATATGCTGGAAATTGCTCTAATGTTGCTAGGAGTTGACGGTACACCTGTACAGTTTCGAGCTTCGTTTTTAGGCGACTTTCACAATCGTTAGCAGTATTTAGCAACCAAGTACCAATTACCCGCTCTTCCAAAAATGGTAAACCTTCTTCCTCAACTCTATTAGCTCGTCCCTTTCGTAAGGCACGAATTGCCGGATTGTGAATCAATCGGCTGAGCGCGTTATCTACTGCCAAATTCGCTTGAGAAGCAATTAGAGTCCTCCCGCCACGCAGAGCAACTTGATAACAAATTTCAGCAATAACTGTTGTTTTACCTGTGCCTGGTGGACCTTGAATTAAAATCATATCTGGAGCTGAAAGCACTGTTTCTACTGCCGCTACTTGATCGGCGTTGGCAGTTTTTAGTAACAAATCTTGCTGTTGCAGCTTAATACTTGTTTGAGCTGGTCTAGCTTTAGAAGCATCAAAGAAAAACTCCCCTAAATATGGATTTTGAGTGTTCCCTTTTTGCAAGTCATATAAGGCTTCTTTTTTACGCCTGATCTGGCTAACATCACCAGAAGCTTCAAAAAATAAACAGCCTGTTACTGGTAGCTGATAGAATCCTTCAGTAATAGACTCACTTGTGTCAGAATCTAGCTCAACTCTAATAATGCTATGTTCGGGATCGACTTTTTCAATACATCCCAATAAGCGTCTATTTTTCCTACCTCTGTGATTGTCACCAGATTCTAACAGATAAATGTCTTCGTTTTTTGCCCTTGTAGCTCGTTGCCAAAAGTCTTCTAGCTCTAACGAATTTTCATCAGAGCCATCAAGAGTTGCTAAAGTAGCATTCACTTTAAAAGTAATTCGTTTTATAGCTGTACCAAAGTTCTGACTAGTGAAAGGAATACAAAATTGGCGTGCTTCAGCAATTCGTTCTTCAACCTGTAAAAACTGATGCCAAACTTCTAGTTGTGCTTCTGTAGGTAGATATCTGTTGTAAATTGGTAAGGTCGCTATACGTTCCAGTGACGATTGCGGTACTCCAATTCGATAACGATGATTGGGTAACAAACGAATGTACCAAGGTGTAGCAAATTCATTTGTATGTCCTTCTGCTTTTGGCAGTAATCGAGCTGAAATTACTCGAAAACCACTATAGCTATTAGCAGATACAATTCCTACTAAGCGTAGGGTTTTGCCACGCTCGTGAAGTAATGAAGATAGTTCGATATCATCTCGATCTGTAGCTATTGTTAGCTCTAATTTATCTTCTCTAGGTTCTCTTTTTTCTTCCTGACGACGCACGTAAAAAAGTTTTGGTTTGTTACCCAATAAATTAAATATTAAATCTTCAGCACAGCGTAGACGATCTCGAAATTCTGGATATGCTGCTAAGGCACTTTTACCTTCAAGATCAATAATTAACCTGTTCGTTGACTCCCCAAAAAATTTATATCCCCAATCTTGAGAGGTATTGATACTTGGTATTAGCACTTCAGCGCCTAAAGGATTATGCTGATGCGAGTTCAAATTATTCGGCTGAGAAGCAATAATTTTAGCGGCGATCGCAATTTCACGTTTTTCATCAGTCGCTTCCAATAAAATAGAGCCGAGTAATACTGTTTCAGGTAGTAAAGCGGTAGAATCCAGATATACTTTTAGATACTGCAATCCCGCAGATAAATACTTTGGCTGTACACTCATCCAAGTAAAATTAGTTGTTACCTTACAACATGTAGCTAGTTGTAACTGACAGGAAAGCTCAACTTGGCGATTTGTTTCTACTACTCCAAAATCTAGTATTGTTGGAATATCCCAACTAACACCTTCCCACTGCACTCTCTCTGCTGAACCGAGCAAATTGACTTGCTTTAAAAGTGGTGTTGTATCTGCCTCCGCCAAAAGTACAACCTCACCTTTATCTCCTCCTATCGAACGGGAGATTGCTAAATTTTCTAGCCGCACTCCAGGAACTTTAACTACTATGGCAGGTTCATCAACTGCAAAAAGTTCTGTATTCACTCCAGAACCACAAATCTTAATTTTTCGCTCAATTTGAAATGGTCCTTTGTATTGTCCAGCCACTAAGCTGAGTTCGTCACCATCACCAACCATTTGTAGTAAACGAAAAAAATTTGTTGGATCTGCTTGGAAAATTGGCATGAATGCTCCTAAATCTCTTGATTTTGGGATAAAAACTAATTGGAGTTAAGTTTATTATTCCCACAAGTTAATTTAGAGAAACATTAAAGCCGATATTGATGAAAAACCTCGCTAGCGGCGCGATGGACGAGGGAATGACGGTAAACGAGAGATGTCATATCTTCTGCATACCCGCCACCAATGACGCAGGCAACAGGATAGCCAGCCGCAACACAGGTACTCAAAACTTGCATGTCGCGGCGAAATAAACCAGTATTCGTTAAAGCTAATTTCCCCAAGCGATCGCCTATATGCGGATCGACTCCGGCATCGTATAATACTAAATCTGGCTGAATCCTTGATAGTAAATCTGGTAGATATTGAGCTAGCGTTTGCAAATATTCATCGTCTTCCATGCCTTCGGGTAAAGGCACGTCTAAATCGCTTTTCTGTTTTGTCCCAGGAAAATTAATTTCGCAATGCATCGAGAACGTAAACACGCTGGGGTCATTTTGAAAAATAAAAGCAGTGCCATCTCCTTGATGTACGTCTAAATCTACAATCAAAACTTTGCGGACGAGATTTAATTCTTGTAATACGCGAGTGGCGATCGCTAAATCGTTAAAAATACAGAAACCAGAACCATAACTGGGAAAAGCATGATGGGTTCCTCCTGCTGTATTGCAAGCTAATCCGCACTCTAACGCTAACTTGGCGGTTAAAACAGTTCCTCCGACTGCAACACAAGTACGGTTGGCTAAAGCTGGACTCCAAGGTAATCCAATGCGCCTCTGTGCTTTAGCATCTAGCGTCCCGGTACAATAAGCCTGGACGTATTCTGGTAGGTGTACCAACTCAATCCAAGCCTGCGGCGGACGTTCGGGAATCTGAAATTGTTCTGGATACGCTACGCCATCAGCTATCAGTAACTCGTAAAGCAACTGAAACTTCGGCATGGGAAAGCGATGAGTATCGGGTAAGGGAACGACGTAATCGGGATGGTAGACCAGGGGTAAATCCATGCTTAGCTATTAGCAGTTGACTTCCCTATATTTTCTCTCCCATGCGGTACAAGTAAGCTTGACATATCTGGACCTGCGGGAATAATCCCACCAGGATTTAAGGGAAATAGATTGCCGTAGTAATCTTGCTTGACACTTTCTAAATCGCAAGTATCAGCCACCCCAGGTAATTGATACAAATCGCGCAGATACGATCCTAAGTGTTGATAGTCTTGAATGCGGCGGCGGTTGCATTTAAATATGCCGTAGTAGGCGATATCAAACCGAAATAGAGTGGTAAATAGCCGGATGTCTGCTAGAGTTACGCAATCGCCACATAGATACCGACTGTTTGCCAAGGCTGCATCGATTTCGTCTAATGTTGCGAATAATTCGTTGTAAGCTTCTAAGTATGCCGCTTGTGTCTGAGCCAAACCGCAGCGGTATACCCCATTATTGACAGCATGGTAAATTTTTTCATTCCACCAATCAATCTTTTCTCGCAAATCTTCAGGATAAAGCTCTAACTCTGGATGCTGGGCAAACTCGTTAAAGGCATTATTTAAGATGACAATAATTTCTGCACTCTCATTATTGACGATCGCCTTTGTTTGTTTATCCCATAAGACGGGAACTGTACAGCGTCCTTGATATCCTGATTTCGCCAACTGATACAACTCTGCTAGGCTGCGACAGCCTTCTTCTTGCTGAGGTAGTACCCAACCGCCTTGAATTGGATCGGGTGTGGCGATCGCAACTGAGATGGCATCTTCTAAACCCTTGAGCGATCGTACCACGAGCGTTCTGTGCGCCCAAGGGCAACTAAGTCCGACGAAAAGTTGGTAGCGTCCTGTTGCTGGTGGGTAAGGACTGTCTATACCAATAGAGTCGCGAAACTGACTGCTAGGACGAAGATATTCCCCCGATTTACCACGGGGTGCAAGCTGCGACATCATCAACTGCCAAAGTGTCGTCCAAACAAATTTGCCCAACCAGATAATTAACTTGGGTGGTAGAGATTTCCCTTTCTGCTTGGGTTTGGTAGCAGTTACATTTTGGTTATCAGCGCTCATTTTCAGACAAAAATCAACGATTTATTGTCAGCTTGGCTTTCTCGATCGACAGTCTATAAAAGCTTAGAAAGTTGGCAAAGTAAGGAAATGCGAATAAAAGGACATGAACCTTCACATCTTTCGGTACTAGAACCTAAATCTAGCTGCACTCTATCTTAATTATAACTGCAAATCATTGACAATAATTGTACAGATAAACGACCTAGCGATTGTCAGTTGCTCCCAGATTGCACCCACCAAAGACTGGCATAAATGCGATCGAGTGCCAGTAACTCCTCATGTTTGCCCTGCTCGACAATCTCACCTTTGTCCATGACGTAAATGCGATCGCTGTGGCGAATTGTGGAAAGGCGGTGAGCAATGGCTATTGTCGTGCGATTTTGGGTAATCTTGGTTAAGGATTTTTGAATTGCGGCTTCGGTTTCGTTGTCCACCGCAGATGTTGCTTCATCTAATATTAGAATTGGCGGGTTTTTGAGAATGGCACGGGCGATAACTTCGTTAAGCTTCGCTAACGCAATTCGCTGTCTTTGTCCGCCAGAAAGCTTCTGTCCCCGTTCTCCAACGATTGTATCGTACCCTTGTGGTAATTCCAGAATAAATTCATGGGCTTCGGCTAACTTGGCAGCATCAGCGATCGCTTCATGACTAGCGCTAAAGCTACCATAGGCAATATTATCTGCTACCGTACCGTGAAATAAAAACACATCTTGACTTACCCAACCTATGCAACTTCGCAAATCGCGCAACTGAAGCGATCGAATGTCAATACCATCGATTTGAATGCTGCCTTGTTGCACCTCATAAAAGCGTAGCAGCTTGGCTAGCGTGCTTTTGCCCGATCCGGTCGCGCCAACAATACCGATGCTTGCGCCAGCCCGAATGTGCAGTGAAATGTTTTTGAGTACTGGAGTAAAGCCGTCATAGGTGAAACTCACGCGATCGATTTGCACTTCGCCGCGCACCTGCTGCATCGGCAAAGATCGCGTTCCAGCCGCCATTGTAATTGGTGTCTGCATCAATCCCATGACTCGCCGAATCGATGCCATTGCCCGTTGATATTCGTCCAGAATTTCGCTCAATTCGGTAAAGGGCCATAGCAGATCTTGAACGATGAACACCATAAAGCCGTAAGTGCCAACGCTGAGGCGATCGCCCAATACTTCCATACCACCTAGATACAGCGTGGTGACAAAACCCAGCAAAATCAGAAATCGAATTAGCGGCACAAAGGCAGCAGAAAGGGCGATCGCCCTCGTGTTACTTTTGCGGTAGGCATCGCTTTCTTGGTAAACTCGACTGCGTTCGTAATCTTCAGCAGTGAAGCTTTTGATTGTTGCGATGCCCGATAGATTGTTAGCTAGGCGATCGCTAATGATGGCAGCGCGATCGCGTACTGCGTCGTAACGGTCAGCCAAACGCGACTGAAAAGCAAACGTCCCCCACAAAATTAATGGAATGGGCAGCATGGCAAGCCAGAAGATCCCAGGAGTCAGAATGACAAAACTGCTGCCTACAGCAAATACCCGCGTGAAAAAGCTCAGCAGATCTTGAGCGCCAAAGTTAAGAAAGCGTTCTAGCTGGTTGATGTCGTCGTTTAAGACCGATAGCAGCATTCCGGTACTGCGATCTTCAAAGTAACCCAGTTCTAGCTGTTGCAAATGGCTGTAGGCATCGGTTCGCAGTTCGTGTTGCACGGTTTGAGCTAAGTTGCGCCACAACTTGTCGGCTCCGTATTGAGTCAGCGATTCTAAGCCCCAAGTAGCAATTGTCAGCAGCGACAGCAGCAGCAATTGAGTCGCGACATCTGGAATGCCAAAGCGAGCAATGAACGAAGTTTGGCGCTCGACAACCACATCAACGGCAACGCCAATTAAATAGGCAGGGGCAAGATCGAACAAAGTGCGAAGAATCGAGCAGGCGATCGCACTCCCTATTTGAGTTCGATAGGGTTTGGCATAACTTAGTAGACGCAGTAAAGGGTGAGTAGAGCTTGCCATTATTTAGGATGAAAGAATCAAGTTTGATTGATGAATGAGAGCTATGCCAAAAATAAGCCTGCTTACGGTGATATTGAGGTTGAAACTATCTTTGATACGCAGCGAAATCATTATCAGATTGTGCATTTGGGTTGGCATCATAATCGGTGGGTACATCATTGCGTAATGCATCTCGATATTCGGAATGGGAAGATCTGGATTTTTTACAACTCAACAGAGCATGATATTGCTGCCGATTTAGTGAGCTTGGGCGTGCCGAAGCAAGATATCGTGCTGGGGTTTTATCCTCCTTTTATGCGAGAAATGAGTGATTATGCAGTGGGTTATAAGTGAAATAGTAAAGTGTATTTAGGTAGAATTTAGTGAATATTGACGAGTTAGTTGTAGAGGCGATCGCCTACTGATTTATCTGCATCAAGGTAGCGATCGCAGACCTTTTAGAGTATTGAGTGCCTGTGTTATCACTGAAAGTTTTTAGCTTCTCAAGTATTTGCTGAGAAACTCCAGTTGGCTTTCCATCTCTTCAGCTGTCTTGTTTGAGATGAATTCCAGAATCGCTCGAACTTGCTCCCCGACTGAGTAATTTTGGGCAAGGAGGGCGATTCTTGAGTGTTTTTCTCCACTTGCAATGAATTCAGTATGGAGCTGGTAAAAATCTCCAATGTTATGACTGTAGAGAACTCGCCGTTGCTTAGTTGCTAAACGTAACTGTTCAACATCAATTAAGCCTTCGGTTTGAGGTTCTTGGACTGCGATCGCATCAATGTTACGGGCACGCAACGCTCTTAGGAGCGAGCGATCTTGAGAATCTTCGTCGAGATAGAGGCGAATCATGCCTATGCCATCGATCTTGTAGAAGATCGATCTAACTTTTCAAGGCGTTGGTCTTCTGCTGCTTGATGAGCAATATCAGCTTCGATTTCGGCAACATTAGCGTGGTAATAGGCAAGAGCGGCGTAAACTTCGGCAAGCGTAATATTTCCGATGCGATCGCCAATTTCCTCAGCCGCTAGCCCCCGCTTGTACCAGGAAACTATGCGTCGAACCGTTACGCCTTTACCTGAAATGTGCGGGACACCGCCGTGGAGTCCTGGGGTGCGGTCGATCAAAGTGCCAATATCTACTGTGGTTGTTGTCATTTGCCGTTATTTTTATGGGTAAAGATTATGACTATTCTAAAGGTAAGAGCTGCAATGCTAGCGATCGCCCTCGGCTCTCACTCCCCCACCGCTTCAACAACTCGATCGCCCATAAAAAATGAAGTGCGATCGCAAGTTTTATAACTGAATATGGGTGTTTGAACATAGATTTAGGGTGTGTTGACGAGGTAGTTGTAGAGGCGATCGCCCGCTAATTTATCTGCATCGCTGCTAGTATCTTCCAAAACTATAAAATGAGAATAGCAAGTCTGCGAGTCGTGAGTAGATAGCATGAGAATGACTCCAAAAGAGGAACTGATTCAAGCAATTGAGCGATTGCCCGACGATCTGGTTGGGGTACTTTTAGAATTGTTAAAGGTATTGCAGCGGCAGCGATCGCCTGAAGCAGCAAGGTCAGCACCACGAGAACCAGAGATGGCAACAGTGGAGGAAGCGCCTAGTCGGTTGCATCGCAAGCAAGGGGTTTTAGTCATTGAAACTGGACATTTGCATGGGTTTGACATCAATGCATTCATTAATGAAGTAAGAGAGGAGCGGTTTCAGAATCAGATTGAGCAAGCTGATACATGAAAATTTTGTATGATACATCTGTGTTAATTGCAGCTTTGTTGGTCGAACATACCAGTCACAATTTAGCTTTTCCTAAACTTGAACTAGCGCGACGGGGAGAGGTAAAGGGTTACATTTCAACTCATAGTTTGGCGGAAATTTATGCTGTAATTACTCGTTTGCCTCAACCCTTAAGAGTGTTGCCTGCTGAAGCAGAGGTAGCGATCGCAGACCTTTTAGAATATCTAGAGCCTGTGCCGTTATTGACGCAAGAGTATCAGAAGGCAATTGCGTTGATGACGACGCAAAAGCTCGGAGGTGGGGGTATTTTTGATGCAGTCATTGCTCAGGCTGCTTTAAAGGTTGAAGCCGATTGCATTTTGATATTAAATCCTAAAGATTTTACACGCCTGGGAGACGAGATTACGGTTCGAGTACAGATGCCTGAGTGAAGGATGTCAGCGATCGCCTCTCCTGATGACTCAGTAAATTTATTAGAAGTGTCATGAAAACCAAAAGCGATCGCTAGATTTTCGGATAAAGATGGTGGGTTTAGCTATGTATTTATGAGGTGTTGAGTTACTTTACCCTAAATTGGTGAGGTGCTGCATATGATTTTTGTGGGAGGTACTTAAAAATATCATCTAACATTCTGTTTACTCCTAAAGGTCCGTTGGCGCTCCACTTAATTGCATCGACGAAGTAAGCTCGATTATTTTTAACGGCATTGAGAGAGGCTATTAATGGGTGTTTCAAAAAGAGTGGTTTTGACTTGCCATCATAATCCATGATAAATAAGATATCAGCATCGTATTGATTCAGGATTTCAACACTAATTACTTCATTGCTATTTAAATTAATCTTATTCGTTAAGCCGATGTCAGAAAAAATCTCATGAGAAGTATGTGCGGACTTTGTAATTACAAATGCACCTTGGTAGTATATAAGTACAGTGACTTCTATTTCTTGTGGCTTGCAACTCAATTGTTTTCTTAATTTTTTAATCCGAGTTTGATATTGTAAAAGTAATTCATTTGCTTCTACTTCTTTATCAAGAAGTTGAGCGAGGTAAAGTAAATTCTTTTTAAAAGAAGTGTTTTCTTCATAATTAACTAAAACTGTGGGCGCAATCTCTGATAGCTTTTTGTAAATGTTTTTATGGGCAAAATCCATTGCTAAAATTAAATCTGGTTTAAGTTTGAGAATCTTTTCTAAGGAAGGATTGAACGCATCTCCAACATTTAGGATCGATTTAGTATCATCTGGGGTTAATCCATCGAGTGATTCTTTTCCTCGAACGATAGAGGTTGCCATTCCAATCGGTTGAATCCCAAGAGCCAGTACAGGATCGACTAGATATCTAGGGTCTAATGCGATTATGCGTTTCGGTTTTACTGGAATACAGGTTTCTCCTAGCCTATGTTGAACGATTCGACAGCCAGGAGAACTAGTTATTGGAATATTATACTTCTGGATAACTGGACTATAGCAAGCTGTAGTCACAAGAAAGGATAAAGCGATTAGGAGAAATGGCTTTACCAAACAATACATTGAGTTTTTCATCATACTTTGTGTTGATTTTAAAAAAAATCAATCAATGATTAACTGCAAAGCCAGTTAAAACTCCCAACTGATGGAACCAACGATCGTAAACGGTTCGGTTCTTTCAACGTTTGTGGGGCTATAGGCAAATGCAGCAGCGTCTATATCAAATATGTTACGCATATTAATCGCCGCATTAAAACGACCTCTCCGGTAGTAAAGGGCTGCATCAGTACGAAAATAATCCCCCATTTCAAACGAGTTATCCAAATCTCCTTGTCGCGCACCGACATAAAACAACCCCAGACCAAAGCCTAAACCTTCTAAATCCCCTGTTTGAATCTCATAGGTTGTCCAGAGGCTAGCTTGATTTTCTGGCACGTTTGGTAATCGATTGCCGACCGGAGTGGCGTTATCTTCAGTGACTTCTGCATCCGTGTAAGCATAGGCAGCAGTTACATTCCAACCAGGCAAAATCTCACCCGTAAGGTCTAGCTCGATGCCTTGACTACGCTGTTCCCCAGTCTGAATAGAAAAATCAGGGTCATCTGGATCGGGTGTAAGAACATTAGTCCTAGTGAGATGATAGGCTGCCAAAGTTGCTGAAAGCCTACCATCGAGAAAGTCAGCTTTAACACCGACTTCATACTGAGTGCCTCTCGACGGTTCAAAGGTGACATCTTCATCTACACTTGTGTTGTCGAATCCAGAGAGAGGGGCAAAAGAGCGAGTGTAGCTGGCATAGAGAGAAACTTCTTCGCTGGGCTGATAGACCAAGCCGACACGCGGGCTGAAAGCACCATCATTCCTTGTTGGAAAGCGAATTACTTCTCCCCCTGTATCGGTATCTGCTTCAAAGTCAGTTGAAGCCCAATCATAGCGACCGCCGATTAGGAATTTCAAACGATCGCCCAAAGCGATCTGATCCTGGAGATAAACGCCGTAGGATCTCCTGACAAGATCGAAATCAGAGAATGTCAGACGTGTCGAATATGTTGGTTTTGGGATATCGTAATTTGGATTGCGGATATCTAGAGGAGGCAGAGGTGTATCGGCACTGATGCGATCGCCAACATTGCTAAAGCGATTAAAATCAAAACCCGCTAAGACCTGATGTAAAATCGATCCAGTTATAAACTTGCCAAGCAAGTCAATCTGTCCGAAATAGTTGTTTCTCTCAAAGACAGCTGTGGAAACATTGAACTCATCCAAAAAGCGGTCGTCTATTAGTGTTGTACCAGAAGCTACATCCTCTCCAAAACGAGTAATATTTATGGCAACATTATTCCGAATCTGCCAGTTATCGTTAAATTTGTGATTTAGGATGTATCCAAACCTTTGAGAAGTGGTATCGACCTGGCTTAAGCTCGGATAGTAGGTGGCAAAGTCTCTAGGTGTTAAGCTGCCATCGCTTAGAAATACAGCATTACCGAGACCAGAAGCAGGGTAGCCAGAAAGACGAGTGTACTCATAGTAAAGATTCAGATTTGTCTTTTCGCCGATCTTGAAGGTAAGGGAAGGCGCGATCGTCGTCAGTCCTCTATTGGCAAAATCTTGAAAATCACTTGAACCTTGATAGCTGGTGATAAATCGATACAGTGCCGTTTTGTTATTATTCAAGGGTCCTGATAAATCGATGCTGGGTTGATAAAATCCATAATTTCCTGCCTCAAACGCGAGCTTGTAGTAGGGGTCACTCAGGGGTTTTTTAGTCACCGTGTTAACAATACCACCTGGCTCCCCAGCACCAAACAAGACTGAAGCAGGTCCTTTGAGGACTTCCACTCGCTCGACCGTCTCAATGGGTGACAGGACATAGAAATCACCGTCTGGAAAGCCATCTCGAAAATTTACAACGCCCGTTCCCGCTTGGTCAAATCCTCTGATAATTTTGTTTGTAATCGGCGCACCACCATAGCTTCTGCTTCCAGGAGTTACACCGCTGACGGTTTCCAGTGCCTCAGTTACAGTTCTCACATTGCGGTCTTCAATAACTTGTTGCGGCACGACCTGAATCGACTGGGGAATATCCCGCAACGGTGTATCTGTCCGCGTTGCCGTAGAAGCATTAGGCACATTATACCCATCTTGCTCATCCGTCACCACAATTTCCTGCTCGTCAACCAATGGTTTTTCTGGCTGGGTTTCACCCTCTGGCGCTGGCGGAGTCTGGGCGGCAGATGTACCTGGTGTAAAGCTAAAAATTAATCCTTCATTTGGAGCGTCATACAACTGCACTTGTGGCAAAGCGGCTTCCCCTGTCACAGCGACTCGTATACTGTTGGTAGTAGCCTGAGTCATTCTCACAAGAGTAATGCCACTGGCGGGATTATCTTGACGAAATCCCCCTTGGGGAAGTGCTAGCACGGCATTAGGAATATTTGCAATATAGGTTTTGCCTAAAACCAGAGTTACAGGCTGGAGTGCTTTTCCTTGAGTGGTTTGTAGAATTATCTCTACACCTTTGTCGGTAGGATTCGCTACCACTCCTGTAATTGATACAACACCCCCCTGTTTCCCCCCTTGGTAAGGGGGGACGGAAGAGGGGTTCCCTTGGTCAGGGGCAACAGAAGAGGGGTCGCTCGGTGTTTGTACGAGTGTTTGAGCGCTGGTCGCGAGACTCTCGATTTCGCTCAGTTGGGGAAGATTTTTGTTAGCTTCTCGAATATCTCCTACTTCCTCGCCTTTCGCAGGAGTACCAAGCAAAAGCGCGATCGCACCACCTACTACCACAATTGCCAACCATAACCGCACCGACAACCGCCCTAGGCTCATCGCCAACTCCTTCCACCTACTGAAATGCTCTATTGCAAATCACTTTTAATAAGTTGTGAAAAGTAGTGTAGAGAAGTTGCTCTCGCCTTGTCTATCAAAAAAGCGACAGCGGCGATCGAAAAAACGACAATCGAAGCGCGATCGCGATCCTCAGTCTGCTTTAATCGCCCGTTTTCCCGCCAGACATTGGCTCGGTGTAATCCCGAACCGCCGCTTAAACGCGCTGGCAAAATTCCCCAAATGCCCGTAACCAACTCGCATCGCCACCTCAGCCACCGTGCGATCGCCCTGACGCAATAACTGTTTTGCCTGCTCCAGTCGTCGCTGCTGCAAATAGTCCATCACTGTCATGCTAAATAAAGTTTGGAACCCACGTTGCAGAGAACGATGGGTTAACCCGACCTGCTGTGCTAACTGGGGCAACGAAAGAGGCTGAGCAAATTGTGTCGTCAAAATCTCCCTTGCATAGTGCAACCGTGCGATCGTCTCTGGTTTCAAACTCGGTGCAGATTGATTCCGTGTTGCATCTTCTGCAATTAGGTCAAGGTACATTGCCAACAGTTCAAACACCTTGCCTTGAAGATACATCCGTTTTGCCGCACCCCGATAAGGCGCATTCCACATTTGGAGAGCTAGCGATCGCATTGCTGGGGTGACTCTAGGATAAAACGACACCTTCCAATCTTCCCCTTTGAACAATTGCTTCACCAGATCGGACTGCCGCTGGCGATCGTTGAGGAAAAACGATTCCATCACGTCTGGCTCAATCTCGATATTGACAAAGGTTAAATGCTGTGGATCTCGATATTGTTCCAGATATGCAGGCGAAATCCCACTTCCCGACAAATAGCTGCGAGTACAGTCGAATGTGGGATGGATATTACAGTCTAGAAAACCTGACAGAAAAATTGTCATCTGAATCGGATGCTTGTGAGCGGATACCTTCACCCCTAAATCTTGGCGATATTCAATATCCTCGAAATTTAACCACACGCCAGGCAACAATTCTGTTCCCCAACCGTAGCCCTGTCCCAGGTAGTCTGGCACTCCCGTTATTTCCTCAAACTCATCCAAAATTATATTGTCAGGACAAGTAACAGGAGCCTGCTCGTGCAGTCCATCCCAGTCGGATTGGGTGAAAATCAGGGTCATGCTGGCGCTACATCAAGATCGCAAATTAACTTGAGTGATAATAATTTGCAATAGTGTACCACGATCGCCCCGAAACCCAAAACGCCTCATACCAATCTGAAACAAGAATGCAACACACAAATAAAACGCGATCGCTCCTCCATAGTCAACCAGTCGCAGCCAAAGACTCAGAAGGCAAAGGAAAAACAGGAGTGCTAGCGATCGCAATTTCTGACTCCTGTTCCATTGTCAGAATGACGATCGTAGCTAGCGATGCTCTACACTTAAGCAATGATAGTAAATTTCAATAATTCTATCGCGATCGCCTGATACTATTTTATCTGGGAGCGTTGCTTGGGGCGATCGACTTGGTATCTTTTCGCTACATAAGTGCTTCCAGTCACATAGAGATACTCAACTTAAGATTTATGACAATCGCCTTGTCAGACCAGGATTATCAACAACTGTGGCAGGAGATGCTGTGTAGCAATATTTCTCCGCACACCGATCCTGCTGACACGATCTGGAAGTTTCCGCATCAGTTGGGTATTGGGTATAAACGGGTGATTCAGCTGCGGGGTATACTGCTAGAAATTCACAACTATAACTTGCATGACGATTTGAGCGTCCAATTTCAGCCCTCTAGCACTGCTGAATGTGAATTTGGGTTTCAAATTTCGGGTGCGCGTCATGGTATGCGCGGTGGGCAAAACTTTCTTGCTTGGGGTTGGGGGACTGGCGGAACATGGGAAGCTCTAGCAGGAGAAAAAATTGTCAAAGTCGATATTCACCTCGAATCTCCCAGCCAGTTGATAAGTTTTATAACCAGCGATCGCCAACAACTCCCTACGCAATTGAAACAACTCATTGAGGGTGTCACTCATGAAACCTACGAAGAAATTGGCACGATTGCAACTACCATGCAACTACCTCTAGAACAGATTTTGCACTGCCCTTATCAGGGATTAACCAGACAAATCTATCTTGAAAGTAAGTGTCTGGAACTGATAGCACTACAATTAGAACAATTAGCGACACCGCAAAAGTGCGATCGCTCTCAGGTTCTTAAAGGCAACGATATCGATCGCATTCACCAAGCCAGGGAAATTTTAATCTGCAAATGCGATCGCCCACCGTCTTTAATGGAGTTAGCAAGACAGGTAGGGCTGAATGACTACAAGCTCAAGCTCGGCTTTCGACAAGTTTTTGGTACTACTGTATTTGGTTATTTACATACTTATCGACTGGAGCGATCGCGCCAATTATTAGAAACGGGGCAGATGAGCGTTGGCGAAGTCATGCGGACAGTAGGTTATGCTAACCGAGGGCATTTTGCCACAGCTTTTAAGCGCAGGTTTGGCGTTAATCCCAAGACTTACTTATCGAAGCAGTGACAATAATCCGTTTAGGGATCGAAAAAATCCGTCTGCGAGCCATTTTTCTGTCAAGAGGGCTAGCAAGTTCGTGTATGCTTATTGAGAAGATTTTTAATTAGCGCTCAAAACATCTGTCCAGTCTTGTTACTACCATCTTGACTGTCTCGGTGGTACGCCAAGCAGGGGCAGTTGGGACGTGGGGAGATATGCGTAAACAAGAGCAATTACTTAGCAGTTTATGTCTGGCAGCGATCGCGATCGTCGTAGCTCAACCAGTTAGGGCAGAAGAAAAAACATTACTTCAGTCACCGATTAGCACCGATTTGCTCACACAACAGCCACTGACAACAGAAGCCGCAGAAATCATAAAAGTAACAGGTGTGAGGCTAAAACCCACTGCCCAAGGTTTATCAATCATTTTAGAAACTCCAACAGGGCGATCGCTACCAGCCCAGACTTTCAGTAAGGGCAATGCTTTAATTGCTGACATTCCTAATACTCAGCTAGCCTTACCAGAAGAAAGTTTTCGCGCTGAAAACCCTACCGAGGGTATTACTTCTGTCACCGTGACTCAGGTGAATGCCAATAATATTCGAGTCACCGTCACGGGAGAAACAGCAGCACCAACAGCACAGATCGTTCAAAGTGCCAGTGGTTTAGTTTTAAGCGTGACTCCTGAAACTCCAGAAGCAGCAGAAGAGGTAGATATTGTAGTCACGGCAAGCCGTGTAGCACAAGCTTTAGAAGACGTGCCGCGATCGGTGACGGTTATAGAGCGCGAACAAATTCAGCAACAGGCTAACGTCTCGCCGTCGCGTAACTTACAAGATATTCTTACTAACTTAGTGCCTGGTTTGGCTCCTTCAACTCAAAGTAGCATCAATAGCAATCAAACTTTGCGGGGGCGGACACCTCAAGTTTTAATTGATGGTGTTCCTGTCAGATCGAATTTTATTGCCCAACCTAGAGACTTGAGAAGCATCGATCCCGCGTCTGTCGATCGCGTGGAAGTGGTTCGAGGTCCCAGCGCGATTTACGGTGATGGTGGAACGGGGGGTGTCATCAATATTATTACCAGACGACCACCAGATGAAGAAGGGATCGTTTCGAGGGCAGAAGTTGGAGTTGATTTCTCAACAACAAATTCAGCAGATAGTTTTGGTAACTATTTGGAATATTCGCTATCAGGACGGCAGGGAAATACTGACTTTTTGGCGGTTCTCTCGCGCAAGCAGACAGGCGGTTTCTTTGATGCCCAAGGCGATCGCATTCCCCAATTCGCACCAACTGCCGATACTGAAACTTTAAACTTGCTGGCTAAGGTAGGGGTAGACCTCACCGACGAGCAACGCCTGCAATTGACATTTGAACATTTTGATGCAAACGAAGACTTTGGATTTATTTCCGATCCAATTGTGGCGGATCTTCCAGGAATTCAAAAAGCACGGGCGCTGCAACTCGATAATCCAGAACTCATTGGTAGTAAAAGACCTGGCAACCGCAATACAATAGTTAATCTCAACTACAGCCACGAAAATTTATTTGGTAGTCGGGTACAAGCGCAGGCGTACTTTCGTAACAGCCCCATAGTAACTACACCCGACGATCTACGACCGTTTGGTTTTGTAGACCCAGGAGTTTACCAAACCAATGTGGACAAAGAAGCGTTTGGCGGCAGACTTCAGGCTGAAACTCCTTTATCGCCAGCTTTGAGTTTGCTCTGGGGAGCTGACTATTTTGATGAGGATATTTCCCAGACGATTGAAGTTTTCGATCCAGAAGTATTCGATGCCAGCGGTAGGCGAATTTTTCAAAAAACGCGCGATGTCACTTATACTCCTCCATACAACTTTAATAGTCTCGGTTTATTTGCTCAGTTGCAATGGGAAGTCAGCGATCGCACTTCTGTAAATGGCGGAGCGCGATACGAGCGTTTTGGCTTAGATGTTGACGACTATACGGCGATCGGTTTCGGGCAGATCCCAGATCGGGCGATCGAAGGTGGTAACATCAACTTTGACGATGTTTTGTTTAATCTTGGGGCGATTCACAACATTACAGATGAAATTAGCCTATTTGCTAGCTTTGCTCAAGGCTTCTCTGCGCCAGATTTCGGCAACATCTTACGTACTCCTCCCGATGCTTTGACTTCGGTAGAAAACGATCTCGAAGTTACCAGTCCCCAAAAAGTAGATAGTTTCGAGCTGGGTGTGCGCGGTAACTGGTCTAATATCCAAGCGTCCCTAGCTGGTTTTTACAGTACCTCAGAATTGGGTATAGATTTTGTAGATAGCCCAGTTGGTTTTGAGATTGTCCGACAACCACAGCGGTTCTATGGCTTAGAAGCTACGCTTGACTGGCAAGTAGGCGGCGGTTGGGGATTAGGTGGAACAGCCAGTTTGATTAAAGGCGAATTTGAAGATGAAGATGGCGAATACTTGAATGCCAGTAGTAATGTTGCCTTTCCACCGAAGCTAACTGCTTATGTGCAATACAAAACTGACGGTGGCTGGCTGAATCGCTTGCAGTTGCTTTTTGTTGGCGATCGCGACGCTGGGTTTGAAGACGGCTCCGATCCCTTACCCATCGAGAGCTACACCACGTTAGACTACATTAGCAGCATTCCCTTACTTGGTGGCAGGCTCGCCCTCAGTGTTGAGAACTTGCTGAACGAACAATATATACCAGTTGTGAATCAGTATTTTGGCGGTTTTGGCGGAATCGACGAGATCAGTAATATTGCCGCTAGAGGTAGAACGGTTCGCCTTGGCTACTCAATTGAGTGGTAATCTCTATGACATATGGACAAATTCTTTTGTGCTGAAGCATCGCGTCAAGCTGAAGAAAACCCCATCGGTTGGGCGGCTCCCTGTCAACTTTACATATTAATAGAATGTCCGCCGCCGTGGACAGGAGATGAGTTTGCTTCCCAATCTATACCCGCTAATTTAAAAGTTTTAGTGGAGGAGATTTATCGAGCTGAGCCTGCGGCGATGGTACTGTTGATTTACAGTCACATTCTGACAAGGAAAGACCCTACCAAATTGCTGATATTTCGTCAAAAATCGGGTCTTTGTGATGGATACAGCAAGCAGGAAACTGAAGTTAATTGCATCAACGATATTGCTTTGGTTTTACAAGATTATTTGGCTAACCCGATTCAGACAGAAGATCCGCCACCGCTAACTAGAGACATCTTAATTTGTACCCACGGCAGCCACGACAAATGTTGTGCTAAGTATGGTATTCCTTTTTATCGGCAAGCCATAGCTACTGTGACTAGTCTCGGTTTAGAGAACGTTCGCATTTGGCAATCGAGTCATTTTGGCGGACATCGCTTTGCACCTACAGCATTAGATTTTCCTTCAGGTCGTTGTTATGGCAGGCTGGATGCTAAATCTTTTACCTCAATTTTGACTTATAACGGCGATATCCAAGACTTAAAATCGGTTTATCGGGGTTGGGGTATTTTATCTGGTTCCGATTACCCAATTCCAGCGCAACTCGTAGAACAAGAGCTGATGCTGCGATATAGTTGGGATTGGTTTAAATACAAAGTTGCTAGTCGAATTGTCGAGCAAAATGAAGATGCCAGTTTCAACTGTGTTGAATTAACTTTTGCAACACCGGATGGCGCGATCGCTCGTTATAGAGCAGATGTAGTTGAAGATCGGAGCAAAGCTTTATATCTAATTGGAGACTGTAATGGTACAGAAGTCGAAAAATTGCCCAAATTCTATGTCAAAAATTTGACTCAATTGGAATGCGATCGTGATTGAACGGTTCTACCATTCATTCAAGTTTTGCCTGCTTGTTATCTTAACCTTTCTGACGATTGCAGCTTGTTATGGCAGGACTACTCAGCAGATGGCTTTTACCAGCGCTCAAGCCTCGACATCCTCATGCCAAGTCATTCAACATATTAGCGGTAAAACCCAAGTTTGCGGTCAACCCCAACAAGTGGTTGCACTCAGTCCGCCGTTGTTAGATATCATGTTAGCACTTGGGGTACAACCGCTAGCTTATGCTGAAGTAGATTTGTTTACAAGGCGCAAATTTGACAAACCAGAAGCACAAATTCCCTTTTTAGGCAAGTATATAACGACCAAACCGATTAACTTGGGCAGTCGCGATCGCCCCTCACAAGAATTGTTGCTGTGGCTAAAACCAGATCTGATTTTGGGCGAACCAGAGTATAACAAAAATAATTACCATTTACTTGCCAAAATTGCCCCAACTTTACTATTTAGAATTCAAGAAAAAGATGATTGGCAACAGCATATTTCGGCGATCGCACGCGCACTGGGACGCGAAGAACGAGCAAAACAAGTCATTGCCGAATACAAACAACAAATTGCCCAAACTAAAGCTGCACTAGCACCCATCGCAGCACAACAGCGCCGGATATTGGTGCTGGGGTTTGGTAGATTAATTGCCGATTCTTTTGTACTCGATCCTGAGGAATTTGTTTGTGGCATACTTCAAGAACTTGGGTTTGAGATTATTACTGTTGGATCGAGAGAACAAGAGAGATTTAGTCTTTCGCTCGAAGTTCTACCGCAAATTGAAACGGATGCGATTCTCATCCTTCCTTCTGGTAATAACACCATAGCAAACGCCCAGCAACAGTGGAGTGAAAATCCGATTTTGCGATCGCTCAGTGCTGACAGGGGTGGAAAAGTCTACTTTACTGATTTTCAACTAACTCGCATTCGGGGACCAATTGCAGCTGAAACTTTTGTCAATCGAATGCGCGAAATTTTGAAGTGAGTTGGTAATTGGTAGTTGGTAGTTGGTAGTTGGTAGTTGGTAGTTATTCACTTGCTCCCTCAGCTCCCGATCGCTCCCTCAGCTCTCTCTCCCTTGTCTCCCTTGTCTCCCTTGTCCCCCGACTTCCCACTCCCCAGTTATATGCGTAATTTTATTACTATTTGGCTCGGTCAACTCGTTTCTACATCATTGGTCTAGCTGGGATCGCGCTGATGGACATTGTGACATTTAGCGTGGCGATCGCTACAGTGTTGTTAGTACCGATCCCGCAACTAGCAGTTCATACTACAGAACACCACAAGAACGCTAGTATCTGGCAGCAACTCACCTTTGGATTTCACTACATCATCAAACGTCCTGGGTTGCTAGCACTTGTAGTATCCGCTTCTTTGTTTTGGTTTGCTCACGACTTAGGCGGTTCAGTAGCTACACCGATGATTCTGGCTCGTACGGAAAATGATGGGCAAATATTAGGCTCTATCTTCTCAATTGCTGGAATTGGGGGTGTTACTGGAGCAGTGCTGTTGAGTGTTTGGGGTGGTCCGAAACGACGCATTCACGGCTATCTTTTGGGTATGGTAGGAGCAGGTGTAAGTAAAGCAATATTTGGTTTAGGTCAATCCCCCCAGATTTGGCTACCAGCACAATTTTGTTCTTCGCTCAATTTTCCTTTGCTAGAAAGTTCCCAGACTGCGATTTTGTTAGCTCAGGTAGCGCCTGAGATTCAAGGAAGGGTTTTCGCGGCGCGATCGCTGATGTTTCAACTCGTTTCTGCGATAGCATCTTTAATTGCTGAACCGCTAGCCGATGATGTGTTTGAACCAGCAATGCAGCCAGGAGGCAACTTAGCTAGATTACTTGGTGGTGTATTTGGGACTCATCCTGGTGCGGGGATGGCAGTTATGTATGTATCCACTTCAACCTGTTTGTTGCTAGTGGGTTTAGGTGGATACGCCTGTCACTCCCTGCGAGACTTAGATCGTAGCGGATCGGATTAGCTTGGATCGATGTCTGCGAATGATGAATCCGATCTCATGCTGGCACTCAAGACTGACCTTGAGAATTAATAGCAATAAGATTATGATATTTCAACGTGCGCTAGCTCGTGCTTCGTACAAGCTCTATGTCTGAGAGTCTATTGCCATGCAGATCGGCTTTTCTGCCCAAAATATCGACGAGTTGTTTGCCGAGTGGAGTCAGAGGACTGAAGCATCTTTGCAGGTAAACTCATCTGAAACAATTCTAGAATTACCGCCCCAGATGGGCAAAGGCTGGATACGGCAAATGAGACTCTCCAGCGAATGAGGAGATCGAAGTGGTGGTCACGGCTCAACGAACCGAAGAAGACGTACAGGATGTCCCCATCAGCATCAGAGTCTTGACAAAAGAAGAAATTGAAGATGCAGATATCATCACCTTGGAGGACATCGCTCAAAGTACCCCTAACTTTTCAGTTTTCAACGCCACCGGAAATCGCTATTTCAGTTACTACAGCATTCGAGGACTGTCTTTTGAGTTGAATGGAATGGTAAGTTACGGAACCTATAACGATTTAAATTTACGAGCAAGTGTCGGCGGACCACTCGTTGAAGATCGGCTGTTTTATCGGTTGGCGGGCAGCTATGGATCGGCAGATGGATATTTCAGTAACATATTTCTAGACGATCGCTTGGACGAGCGATCGTTATCAACGTGCGATTGGGATACGAATTTGAGAATTACGGCATTTATTTGTTTGGCAACAATATTTTCGATCGCGAGTATCTTACTGCTGCCTTTGGGCTTTCTGGCTCAACAACGGGTCAATATGGCACGCCTGCAACTTATGGCATTCAATTTAGAGCGCAATTTTAGAGTTGAAGGAGCAACACGCGCTGGGGACATTACCGCTTTTGGATTGTTTGTTTTCAATAGTTGCGGTAATTTTGTGCGAGTCAACGAGTACCGTTAGGATTGATTGTAAAATCTAGCTGGTTTGCAAGTTTGGTTGAAAGCACTTCGGAGTTAAGATAATTAATAGCAAGTCTTAGACGATCGTACCGATTTTGGCAGACTTTTCATGCGTCGAGATTCGATATTTTACAAACTATTTCAACAATCGCCTAGTTTGTTATTTGAACTCTTGACAAATCCGCCAGCAAATGCAGACAAATATAGGTTTGATTCAGTCGCTGTTAAAGAACCGAAATTTGAAATTGATGGCGTATTTCTACCACCAGTTGAGGAAAGTCCTGGTGTGGTGTATTTTTGTGAGGTGCAATTCCAGAAGGATGAAAGGCTCTATGAAAGGGTATTTGCGGAATCCTATTTATATTTCTACCGCAATCGTGACAGGTTTAGTAACTTACAAATAGTCATAATATATCCGTCCCGCAGTCTCGAACAAAGCGATCTTCTCCCCTACTTAAGTCAGCTCAACAGCCCACAGGTAAATCGGATATATTTGGACGAGTTAGGTGATATTCGCTCCTTACCTGTATGGGTGGCATTGATGGTTCTGACTACGGTGGATGAAGCGCAAGCTACTGAGGAGGCAAGGTATTTACTCTTAAGGAGTCAGCAGCAACAACCTCAAGCAGCAAATCGCGCCATAATAGACTTATTAACAACGATCATGGTGTACAAATTTGAAAATAAGAGCCAACGGGAGGTAGAGGAAATGTTAGGCATTACACTCAAAGAAACACGGGTTTACAGAGAAATTAAGGAAGAAGGACGAGAGGAAGGCGAAAAATCTCTCGTTTTGCGTCAATTATCTCGACGGGTGGGAGAATTGCCGCAAGAGGCGCGATCGCGCATTGAATCTCTTTGTTTGGAACAGTTAGAAAATCTTGGTGAAGCTTTGCTTGATTTTACCAGCATAACCGATTTACAAGCCTGGTTGGAAGCGCTTGAGAGCTAACTGTTCTCCTATCGCACAGCAATATTTGCGATCGAGAAGTCAGTAGTTGGCGATCGCTTTTTTAGTGTTTTTTTAATTACCACAACCTTCAAAGAGTGTTTTAGATATTAATCTTATTTTAAAATTAGTTGACTAAGTATTTGAATAAGTCATCAATCACCGCATTCATTGCCAAAATATCAAAAGCGTACCAGTGAGCAGAATCGACAAGATAAACCCGATTTCGTTGAACTACCTTCAGCTTTTGCCACAGTGGATCTTTTCGTAACCTTTCTATTGCTTTTTTACCTGCCTCTTCTCTATAGGAAAGGAATAAAACATCACCATCAATATCAGACAAATTCTCCTGAGAAATCCGATCTTTTGTGAAAAAATCTCCGCTTTGTGCGGGCGGACGTTGTAATCCAACGTCATTTAAAAGTGCGCCAGTAGGATGTTTTATTCCATAGGTGTATATTCCATAAGTTCTATCTACAGTGGCAACTGATACTTGCATTTGGAGACGGCGATCGCCCAACGCTTGTTTAAGTTGTTCAATTCGTTGCCGATAGTCTTTAATTAACTGTTTACTCTCCTGTTCTTTATCTAAAATTTGAGCAACGTCTTCTAAATGCTTTTGCCAAGGAGGAGGGGGACTAGGATTATCCAATACAACAGTAGGCGCAATATCAGATAGCTGTTTATAAATATTTTTAAACCGAGTAGTAGATAGAATTAAATCGGGTTTTAGTAACAAAATTCTTTCTAAGTTTGGCTGAAATCCAATATTTTCTACTCCATCTGCTTTGTCTTGAAGATGTTCTGGAAAAGAATCGCCTGCATACCAAGCAGTTGCAATAGGTTTAGTACCTAATGCTAAGGTGCTACGAAAAGTAGCCATCCACAAAGTTACTACTTGTTGAGGATGGCGAGGAATGCACGTTTTACCCATTGCATGTAGTACAACTTGGCAATCTTCTCGCAGTTGTTTTAAGTTTGTAACACTAGAATTAATGTTTCTGCTACAAGCCGAAGTCAATGTAAATACCAAAACTGCCAATAGCAATAAATAGATAAAGCGACGCAAAGAAATTCTCATGGGTATGTATCATTCAAAATTCCCAAGAAATTGTACCTACGAATGTCAATGGATCGCCCGGGATAACACGATTTATGTTTTGAGCAGAGACAAAATAATCAACATCGAACAAATTCTGGATATTAAGCGAAGCTCGGAAGTTGTCTCGTTCGTAAAATATCGCAGCGTCGCTGCGTGTATAACCTGGTAACGTAAATGTATTTCCTAACTCACCTTGACGATCTCCATAGTAAAAGACTCCTAAACCGAAGCCCAATCCTTCTAAGCTGCCGGACTGAATTTCATAAGTTGTCCATAGGTTGAGCGCGTGTTTCGGCACATTACTCAGTTGATTACCAACTGGAAAGTCATTGTCTTCAGTAATTTCTGCATCGGTAAAAGCATAGCCTGCAATAATATTCCATCCTGGCAAGATTTCACCGGAAACATCAAACTCAATCCCACGACTTCGCTGTTCTCCAACTAAAATACTTCGGTTCGGATTATTAGGATCGGGTGTTGGGAGATTGGAACGAGTTAAGTCATAAAATGCTAGTGTTGCAGCCAATTGGTCAGTGAGATCGGCTTTGATACCAATTTCATACTGTGTACCTCGTTCTGGATCGGTCTCCGCAGGAGCGAATCCACTGGATGTTGAATAGTTGAATGAACGGCTGTAGCTAGCATAGAGCGAAATCGGTTGAATAGGCTGGTAAACAATTCCAAAACGGGGGCTAAAAGCCTCTGTTTGTTTAAAGTCATCTATTTGTTCAAATGGTTCCTGATATTTTTGATTAGCAATATCAAAGCGTCCACCCAAAAGTAGCTTCAAGTTTTCGGCTAAGGTAATTTGGTCTTGGAGATAAATACCGAATTGCTGCACTCTATCTTTGTTAGCCTGCGGTGTAAAAGTCGGGTTGATTGGAGTACGCCCATACACAGGGTTAAAAATATCAAGGGGAGCATAATTTAAGCTGAGATTAGATTTATAATCAATATCAGTTCTTCTGAGATTAAATCCTGCTACTAGTTGATGTTTGATACTACCCGTAGCAAAGTTACCAACAATGTAATTGTCAAGATTGTAGGTATTTGCATTGTATTCAGTATCATCCTCTTGTCCTCTATTTAGGGTACGTCCATCACTCTGCAATGCTAGTGGAAATACAGTATCTCGTCTTAGGCGAAATAAGGAAGTCCGAAAAACGCTTCTTGCTTGCCAGTCTTCACTAAAGCGATGTTCCAAATCATAGCCGATACGAAATACCTCATTTGAAACTTGATTAAAGTCAGGCTCACTCACAAAACGGTTACGAGGAATCCTACCATTAGGGTTAGGCAAAACACTGCCCCGTGGAGGAATTCCAAAGTCGTAGGTTCCCTCTGACAGGAGATACTCTGTTGCTAATGTCAGCTTGGTTTTGTCGCCGAGCTTAAATGCCAAACTTGGTGCAATTAAGTAGTCTCGGTGTTCATAAAAATCAATAAAGCTTTCCCTGGTTTGAGCCGAAGCATTTAGGCGATACAGTACCGTTTTGCTTTCATTCAATGGACCGGATAAATCAATCGCACCACGATAAAGATTGTAGCTGCCAGCAGAAGCCTCTACGGAATAGAAAGGATCGAGTAATGGCTGCTTCGTGACCAAGTTAACGCTACCGCCTAGCCCACCTTGACCGAATAGAACTGAGGCAGGTCCTTTGAGAACTTCAACCCGTTCAATGTTAGACCCAAATGCTATTTCTGAAGCTGTGGGATCTGGCAAACCATTGATTAGAATATCATTAGACGCATCAAATCCTCGAATGTTAATTATATTGAGAGGATCGCGAGGACTTCGACCACCTAGCACAACACCAGGTGCATTCTTTAGTACTTCTACTAGACGAGTAGCTTGCTGGTCTTGGATAACCTCTTGGGGGATGACTTGAATCGACTGAGGAATATCCCGCAAAGGTGTATCAGTTCTGGTTCCCACACTAGCATTTGGCACGCGATACCCATCTTGCTCGCCCGTCACAACTATCTCAATTGACTCATCATCCGCTGCTGATGGTTGATTTGGCTGTTCTTGTTCTGGTTGTTGCGGCTGTTGTGCGGAAGTTGCAGTAGTTGTAATGCCAAAAATCAATCCCTCGTTTGGACTGTCCAACAATTCGACAGTTGGGACACCCGCCTCACCCGTCACCGTCACCTGAATAGTATTAGCGTCCAGATTTATAACTGTTATTTCAGTAATACCCTCAACAGGTTTTTGGGAACTGAATGTAAAGGCATCGCCAGTTGATAAGCGCAATTGGGCGTTAGGAATATCAGCAATATAGTTATTTCCTTGACTGCGATCGCTGATTTGCAGTTGTTCGCCTTGGGTGGTTTGTAAAATCACCTCTACACCTTTATCGGTGGAATTAGCCTGCACTCCCGTCACTTGTGTAACACCCCCCTGTTTCCCCCCTTGGTAAGGAGGGACAGAAGGGCTGTTAGTTGGTGTCGATGATTGCGAGAGCAAACCTTCAATATTAGTGGCTGGAAATCTAACTTCACTTAATCGAGGAATAGGTGTAGTGAATTTTTGGTGATCTGATTCAACTTGAGCCACGACAGGCTGACCAACAGCAATGCTGAAAACATATCCTATCAAGCCGAGCACTAGCCACGAATTTTGTTTGGGCAGAACTATCCAACCTTCGATCTTGCTCATCACACCACAGTTGTTGAAATTTCAATAAAAATTTGGCTTATTGCGTATAGTTGTTAATTGCAATAAAGCATAGTGTAAAGAAGCACTAGGGTTAGAGTCTATTCCAAAACGGCATTACAGTCGCAAAACGGCATTACGAAGGTAAAATACTTCTCTTTCCTGATAAGCATTCTCTAGGTGTAATGCCAAATTTTCTTTTAAAGGCAGCCGCAAAGTGTCCTTGCTGAGAATAACCGCTCAAATTGGCAACTTCTGCAACACTCAGCTTACCAGAACGCAAAAGTTGTTCTGCTTGCTCCATACGTATATTGGTGAGATAGCCAAACACCGTTGTGCCAAACATCTCCTTAAATCCGCGCCGCAGATTGCGATCGCTCACTCCAACAATTTGCGCCAATTCCAACAATGACGGTGGATTTTCCAAACGTGCCGACAAAATTTCTCTAGCGTAATGAATCCGGCTAATAGTATCTGCTTTCAGGCGCGGCGATGGTTGTATTCCATCTTGAGCAGATAATATAGGAGCTAATTGCAACGCCATTAGTTCCAACACCTTCCCTTGTAAATACATCCGCTTTGTCATGCCCTCGTAAGGACAGTTGATAATTTGCTGTGCTATTCCCTGAATAGCCGTTGTAGTTTCGGGGTAAAGCAAAGTCTGCCAATCATTACCCTTCGCCAACAGACGCAACTGGTGGGGAATTTCCCCAGCTTCATCAGGGAAAAAAGTTGCCAGCAACTCAGGAGGCATCTCGATATCAATACCCACATATCGAGTTTTGAGTAACTGCGTAGTCATTTGGCGTTGAACGCCACTACCAGAGATACACGTATATCCTTCTCCTAACTGCCCCCCGTATTCGTCTGTGATTCTACCTGAAAGGTAAACTAAGAATTGCAATGGGTGATCCCACTCAGGGATTTTGATTAATATATCATCGCGATATTTATAGTCCACAATCATTAGCCAAAAGTGGGGATACACCTCAATAAGTCGCGCATAGCCTTTACCCAGTTGCTTAGGCATTTCGCGGACGATTTCAAATGGCTCTGGTTTTGGTTTTTGTAGACTGTTGGGGTTAGCTTCTGCCCATAGTTCCCAATCCTCGTACATCGTCAGGGTAATTGTCATAGCTAGCAAATGGGAGATCTGTTAGATTTGATGATAATAAATTTCAATAAATTAGAACGCGATCGCCCGATACAATTTGCTTGAGGGCGTTGCTAAACGCGATCGCCCTCAAGCAAAACATTAAGCTGAAACTAAGAGATCCGTTTGCCATAGAAAAAATCCGTTTCGCGTCAGACGCGATCGCTTGTCATCGTGTATAATTTCTTTTAATTAATTGAGAATTGCTGTCAAAAACTGTACTACATCTACAAGAATCGCTGATTGAACGCACGCGATAAAACTAATCCGCCCGCTCTAGTACCAGTACCCAGTCGCGATCGCGCTCGTGGGATGGCGGAACGAAGCGTTTCGTGCCAGCCGCAGCGAATTCGCCGATCGCCTGCCAAGTCCCTTGACGCGGGTTAAACCAGCGTGCTTTCACCCGCTCGCCTGAAATTTTATCCATTTGAATTGTTACAGCATTACTAGTTGGAAGATAGAGCATGACATAGCTGCCATCAGCATTCCGTGTCGCCTGAATGCGATTGAGTTGCTCTCTCTGCCCGTTTGCGATCGAGGAGCGATCTGGAATCCGCGTTAGAAACGGTTGCGACTCCATCAGATTGCGTAAATATGTCATTTGACCCGCACCTGGCGCATCGAGGGATTTGAACCACGGGATGTCCGCACCTCTCCCCAGATGTTCGCCTTCACGAACCCAACCAATAAAGCTACGATGACCGTAGGTATGACCGAAGCCACCAGCAAACACAGCCCAGTATGCCGCTTTGCGAACGTGCCAAGGCTGAATTCGCTTGTCCGGTGGCGCATTCCTGCTCAGAGAAAGTGAGTTTTCGTATGCAACTTCGGCATCCAGCGTTGGCTTCGGCGGTTCTTTTGCATAGTCTGCGGCGATCGTTTTGTAGTTACGAAACTCGAAAGAAGTTGTGGTTTGAATCATGTTAAAGTCGAGCCACTTTTCCTGGTGCAGATGGCGCGAAGACGAGCGACCGCCACCGCGAGGGTGGTAAGTCATCAATGTCGTGCTGTAATCTGCTTGCCCGTCAAATCGCGCGTCGCCGTTCGTACCATCCGCAATTCCCTCGGCTATGGCGCGGGTCATTCTCAGTCGTTCTGGATTGTCAACGTCCCGCTCGCGCACCGGATCTCCGCCCATCACCCAAATCAAGTGCGATTTATGCCGCCAACGGTTGCCAAGGAAATGTCCGTAGCGATAAGCAATCGCAGGGTTCTGAACTATTGGGTCGTGATTCGGCACGTTGTTAGCCCAAATCGGCAGCAGAGCCAGATAGAGTCCGTGCGCTTCAGCCTGGGCAACAAACCAGTCAGCCATGTCCCAATAATCGTTGTTAGCACCGTTAGCAATTTGAGGTCGGGCAAAGTTGCCTCGGATAAACGCCGCTTGACCGTAAGCATTTGTACTCTCGGCGTTCCTAACCAAACGACACTGAATCAGGTTGAATCTCTTGGCGGCGCGATCTTCGAGATAGCGTAACACGGAAGGTTGATTGTGCGCATCCTCGCGCGTTGCCTTCTGAAGAATTGCCCACGACGTATCGCCCAGCCAAAAGAAAGGCGAACCATCCTCTTTCACCAAAAACCGACCGTTGTGACTGACACGCAGTTGGCTCAATTTACTCGTTCGCGCTCCTGCCATGACAGTATTGCAACTCGATAAGAGGAAACAGACAGCGAGCGGTAACATCCAAAGCAAAAAACGTCTCATAGTTTTCTAGCCCCTGGGTTCAGTCGAGTCCAAAATTCTAGGGTTGCAACAGCTCAAACAACTGTTGTTTGCCTTTTTGTAGATATCGAGTGACAGTCATCGGACTCACACCAAGGTATTGAGCTGCTTTTTTGCGAGAAAATTGCTGGAGGAAGACCAATTCAACTGCCTTGCGAGTATTTTCTTCCAACTGGTTCATAGCGAAGCGCAATTGTTGCCGCTCTTCTTCTGGCTGTAAAGTGCAAGAACGTCGCTCTGCTATGGTATCGGCTAGTTGAATCTGACCATCGGACTCTCGAACCAACGTACTATCTAAACTGAAGACGCGGCAATTTTGAATGGCTAATTGGCTTTCTCTCCATTCTGACAGCGAGACGTGCAGCGATCGCGCAATCTCTAAATCTGTCGGAAGACGACCGAGAGAAGAAGTTAATTGTTGGCAAACTTTTTGCCCGCGAGCGTGAAGCTCTTGCCAGCGGCGGGGGATTTTTACCACTCCGGCGCGATCGCGGATAAAATGTAAAATTTCACCGCGAATATAAGGAATTGCAAAAGAACTAAAAGCATATCCTCGATCGGGATTAAAGCGCTCGATCGCGCGAATCAAACCGAAGTATCCAATCTGCTCTAAATCTTCATAAGGTTCGGGAGAGCGATGGTACAGTTGACGCGCCATCTGGCGTACTAACCCAGCGTGCCTTCTCACCAGTCGATTGCGTAACCAGAGCGAAGGCTTTTGATAGTAAGAAATCAACAGCTCGATCTCATTACAGTAGACGTTAGTTTGAGTCACCACCATAAAACACCTCAATCGCGAACGTTATCGAGCGACCACCGCAGAAATTTGAGTCGAGCCGAGAAAGTTCTCGGTCATGCGCTCCATCTTTTGCAGCGGCTCGCTTGAGAGATTCTCGATCGCCACGATCGCTCTCGCACGTCGAGCGCTGCTAGCGAATGTTACAAGCGCTCTGAATCTGACTTTCGGCATCTTTGCTTTTGGCTTATTCTCTACTCATACTAAAAGCTTGTCAATTGCACACAGGTACGGAAAAGTTCAGGAGCGATCGCTCGTGATGATGTTAGCCCGGTGGCGCGCCCTGTTTGCTCGCTCTCTAGATTGCACGTCTTTTGACTGACGAGCGTGGTTTTCCTGCCGTGCGACAACGAGCCGCCGTTGCTGCCGATGTATTTTTCCCTCTGCTTCTAACCGCTGAAGGATTGTGGTCACCGTGACCCGATTCGTCCCCAGCGTCTGAGCCAACTGCTGATGGGTGAGCGGCAGATCGAGCAAGCGACCGTTTTCCACGTCGCAACCGAATTTTTGACTCAACCACATGAGGAGCTGCCATAACTTCTGAGATAGGGGATTGAGATGAATAATGCTCAGGAGTTCTTCGGTTTGCTGCTGCTGGTGAATGATGGCATCGGTGAAATGCGATCGCTGAGTGTAGGAACAGCAGCTGATGACGACATCTGTGAGGCAGTGGATTTCGTAAGGTCGCACTCGTGACAATCGGTGTCCCACCACATCTCCCACTCCCCAATAGCCCAAGCAAACTAGCTCGCCTTCAGCAGTCCAAGTCATACTACAGACGACACCTGATTCGATCCGCCATAAAACTTCGCTGTGTTCTGGCAGCTGCGCGCGACGCTTCCATTGCTGTTGGAACGGTGGAGTGATTAAGCCAACGAGCGGACTTGACTGTTGCATAAAACTCCATCAGTTGGGCTTTTTGGTCAACTCATTCGTGACTAGCAGCCGCTACAGCTAGACTTGTTGGTACACCGCCTCGGATGCGACAAACAGACCGAGCGGAACTCGTCACTTCACATCGGTAAAGTATCAAGGAACTAACCGAGAGCGTAGCTATGAAATTCATCCAAAGAATAGTTATATTTGCTCAAGTCACGCAAGCTACTTCAGATACCGAATCAAAAACTCTTTCTTTAGATAGAGGCGTAACAAAAGATTCAGTATTAAATTGCACGTTCCTACTTTACAAAATTTTATTCTCGACTTGACTAGATTGACAAATTATATAGGCTTCTCTCAGGTAAGGCTCTCAAATTTTTGGAATTGCTATCTAATCCGTTGCGCTCAATCTGTAGCTATTTTTCTGAAAAAGTTTCGCTTGCAGAATCGAAAAAATTGCTCTAACTTGTTTGCGGAAATTTGAGAGTAGTTATTGTAGTTGCTTCAAAAGTCAAGCAAAAAGTCTTCAGCAGGTAGAAGTCATATGACAGAAGTATTGAAGCTTAATTCTAAAAAAGGCGCTGGTGTTTTATGAAGATGATTTGGTTTGATCCAAAAGAACATAAGCATGTAATGTCTGGCAGGAATAAATACATAACCGCCCGAGCGAACTTTACCGCATGAGAAATTATGCACATACCCGATCTTTACCGCGTCACAATCGGTCGCCTCGTTGCCGCTGTTCATCCAAAGAAACATCCGAAGCTCTTATTCTTCTGCTGTGCGTTTATCCTCAGTGCGATTCTGCCATTTTCTTTCGCCTGCGCCGACTTGAAGACCGACGTGCCGCAGCGAGGAGGCGGGAATGTCATCTTCGGCGTGAACGACGGCACTGGGTACGACGACTCCCAGGAGTTCAGCCAGATGGTGTCAGGGCGCATCTCTGCCCTTGGGCTCACCGCAGTCCGCACCGGAGCAGACAAGATGAAGTGCGAGCGGGAGGGGGAGCCGTGCGATTTCTCTCGGCGCGACGTAGTAATTCAAGAACACTTGGCTAAAGGGTTAGCCCTTCACATGGTCATCGCTTTCAGGTGGGAACTCGATGTCGCCGGATACGAACCCATCCAGTGGACGAAGAACTATGCCTGGAAATGCGGTCAAGTGGCTCACCATTGGAAGGATACGGTGCGCTACTACATAGTGGATAACGAACCAGATATTCGCGGTCGAGATGCCAAGCGAGGTCCCGAGACACCCGCAACCGTCGTCCGTATGCAAAAAGCCTGCTACGAGGCAATCAAGCGGGTAGACCCAGGAATACTCGTCGAGTCTGCACCCGCGACCAGACCGAACACCGAATACAACCGCGCTCTCCTCAAGGCAGGTATTGGAAAATATGCCGATCTTATCGGCACTCACATGTACGGCGGTCAGCTCAGGGAAGATGCGATCGCGACACTGCGCAAATGGATGGCGGAGTTCGGTGTCAACAAGCCGGTGGCGATTAGCGAGTGTGGGTCAGACCCTAACTGGTTCAACCCAGGCGGCTCAGATGGAGAGTGGAAGGGGAAGCACGGGCGAGAGGCGCGGGCGCTATGGCTGCGGGACATGGCTGCCTACGCTCGGCGCAAGAAACTCCACAACGTTCTGTTCTTCAGCATGTTTAGCATTCATGGAGATTGGGAAATGGATAAGGATCGGGCTGCTCTGGCGGCGCTCAAGGACATCGGACACGGGCGATTCTAGCGAGATCGCCTGACTCAGTCTCTTGCGCGAGCGCTTCTCCCAACCGAAACAATCGATATAGACTGGGGAAAGTCAACATCACTCAGCAGCATAGACAAAGCTATTCGTCGATCTCGTTTGGCGTTATGCCAGATATCTGCGTAAGTGTTCGGCAAGCACTCGGACGTGAGGCTTTTGCAGCATAGTCAAGTGGTTACCAGAAATGTAGTGAACTTGCACGCCAGATCTTGACAATTGACTCCAACCTAAAGTTGGGTCGTGAGATTTTTTTTGCAATTCGGTAGTTCTAAATAGGGCGATCGCTAGAGGGTAAGGTCGAGGTGTATACTTCAAGGTAGCTCGGCTATTGGCAGAAAAAATCTTCATCAGTCGATGAATGGTTAACTCGTCCAGCATTCTTAAAACAGCCGATCGTGGAAGGAGATGGCTAATAGTTGTTCGTTCTAGGGAAGATAGCCATGCGTGAGGAGTCAAAATTTTTTTCATTGTAGAAATTGGATTTGAAGTGCGTAGGCGATCGCTATTATCGTTTCTAGAACGCGCCAGGCGATCGCGAAGCAGCGACCAGTAATCCCGAACAAAAGGATAAATAGAACCAGGTACGGTTGTCAGGAGAAATTTCAAACCATCGCCCCAGGAAACTCGATTGCTAGAAATAGGAGCGATCGTATCTAGGATTGCCAAGAAACTCACTTGCTCTCCTGCTTGGTGTAACTGTTGCGCCATCTCATAGGCAACTAAACCGCCAAAAGACCAACCACCTAGCTGATAAGGACCGTGCGGCTGAATTTGACGCAGTGCTTCGATGTAGCCAGCTGCCATCTCCTCAATGCTGGTTAATGGTGGATGCAAACCGTCCATCCCAAAAGGTTGCAGTCCGTAAAAGGGCTGTTCGGTTCCTAAATGACGCGCCAACTCGTAGTAGGGCAGAACAACACCGAAAATTGGGTGAATACAGAAGAATGGCGGCTTAAAACCTAAAGGCTGGAGTGGCACAAGGGGCGATCGCTTAGAATTACGTTTAGGCTTTTCCCATTTCTGAATCAGAGGCGCGAATTGCTCAACAGTTGGCGCACCAAAGAGATCGGACAATGGTAGTTTTTGCTCGAATTGCCGCTCTACCTGCTCCAATAACTGGACTGCCAGCAGGGAATTTCCACCTAATTCAAAAAAGTTGTCCTCAATACCCACTTGCTCAAGCTTCAGGATATTTGCCCAAAGTGTTGTTAAGGTTGCTTCAATGGCAGTTTTAGGAGTAACAAAAGGACGCTCTGGACTACTGATATTAGACTTCATTAAGGTATTTCGATCCACTTTACCATTAGGAGTTAGTGGTAGGGATGGCAGCACTACAAAAGCTGAAGGGATCGAGTAGTCTGGTAATTTTTGCTTGAGAAAGCAGCGCAAGTCATTTGATTTTGGATTTTGGATTTTTAATTTTAAATTTGATAAATTAGTCTCTACATCAGGAACAATATAAGCAACTAAACAATAATTGCTCGATCGATCTTCCTGTGCCAAAACTACAGCTTCTTCTACTGCTGAGTGTTGTAATAGCAGGCTTTCAATTTCTCCCAATTCAATGCGGTAGCCGCGAATTTTCACTTGGCGATCGATGCGTCCGAGGTATTCAAGATTACCATCGATTAGGTAGCGGGCAAGATCTCCGGTTTTGTAAAGGCGGTTGGTAATGGGTAATGGGTAATTGGGTTCTTTCTCCCTCAGCTCCCCCCGCCTCCCCAACTCCCCCAGCTCTCTTCCCTTGCTCCCTTGACAAATAAACCGTTGAGCAGTCAATTCAGGACGGTTGAGGTAGCCTCTTGCTAAACCGACTCCGCCAATGTATATTTCACCTGGAATACCGATGGGTTGGGGTTGGAGGTGGGCATCGAGGATGTAGATTTGAGTGTTAGCGATCGCCCGACCAATAGTTGTATCTTTACTACCACTGACTTCAGCGATCGTAGACCAAACTGTTGTTTCCGTCAGCCCGTAAGCATTGAAGAAATGGCGATCGCTTGCCCAACGGGCTGCAATTTCCGGCGAACAAGTTTCTCCAGCAGAAATTAGAGTTTGCAAAGCTGGCAATTGAGTGGGTGATAAAGTCTTCAGTACGGCAGGCGGAAGGGTAGCATGAGTGATGGCGTGATGCCGTAGATACGAAATCAACTCCGATCCTAGACGTGCTGCTTTTGGCACTAGATATAGGGTTGCTCCTATTACCCATGCCATGACAATCTCGAAGATAGAAGCATCAAAGCTAAGGGAAGCAAATTGGAGAATTCGATGCTCTGGTTTGAGATCGAAGGTGTGAATTTGCGCTTGGGCTAGATTGCACAGTCCGCCATGTTCGACTAAAACCCCTTTGGGTTGTCCGGTCGAGCCGGAAGTGTAAATTATATAGGCAAGATTTGCGGCAGTTACACCACTGTTTATGTTTTCCCCGCTCTGTTGAGCAACGATTTCCCAATCGCGATCGAGGTAGAGTGGTTGAAGATCCCCCCAACCCCCCTTCAAAAGGGGGCTAAGGATTGACGATCCCCCCAATCCTCCGAAGAGGGGGCTAAGGATTGACGATCCCCCCAATCCTCCGAAGAGGGGGCTAAGGATTGACGATCCCCCCAATCCTCCGAAGAGGGGGCTAAGGATTGTTGTGTTAGTAGGATAGTTATTTGGGCATCCTCTAACATGAACTTGAGACGTTCTGAGGGATAGGCGGGATCTAAAGGGACATAGGCTCCGCCAGCTTTCAGAATTCCTAAAATGCCCACCATCATCAAGAACGATCGCTCTACGCAAATACCAACTTTGACTTCTGGCGCAACTCCAAGTGTTTGCAAATAGCTGGCAAGTTGGTTGCTACGGTAGTTCAATTCTTGGTAAGTTAATTGCTCGTCTTTATAGACAACAGCGATCGCGTTTGGCGTTTTATCTGCCTGAGCTTCAAATAATTGATGAATGCACTGCAACGGGTAATCTTGCTGAGTAAGATTCCATTCCACTAATAGCTGCTGTCGTTCTACTACTGTCAAAATTGGTAAGTCTGCTAGTCGTCGATGTGGATCGGCAACAATTCCTGCGAGTAAGGTTTGAAAATGTCCTAGCATTCGGACGATCGTACTGCGATCGAATAGATCGGTACTGTAAATTATCTGCCCTTGCAATCCTGCTGGAGTTTGCCATAAATGAAACTCTAAATCTAATCTGCTCGTACCCCTGTCAAACTCAAACTGACTTAAAGCGAGTCCAGGTAATTCTAAAGCTGTAATCGGCGTGTTTTGCAGTGCGATCGCCACAGAGAACAAAGGATGTCGGCTCAAGTCGCGCTCTGGGCGCAACTCTTCCACTAACTTCTCGAAGGGTAAATCTTGATGTGCATAGGCTCCTAGCGTTACTTCCCGCACTCGTCCCAACAATTCCCAAAAGGTAGGATTGCCAGATAAATCTGTTCGCAGCACCAGGCTATTGACAAAAAAGCCGATTAATGGCTCTATTTCAGGGCGGTTACGGTTAGCTATGGGCGATCCAACAGCAATATCTTCTTGTCCGGTATAGCGATGTAGCAACGTTTGAAATGCTGCCAGCAAGGTCATAAACAGAGTTACGCCTGCTTGCTGACTGAAAGCTTCTAGGAACTGCGTGAGATTTTTTGATAGCTGAAAATTGTGTGTCGCACCTTTGTAGCTTTGAATGGGCGATCGCGCTCTGTCAGTGGGAAGATTTAAAACTGCAAGATCGGCTAACTGCGATCGCCAGTACGACAGTTGCGACTCTAGTACTTCCCCTTGCAACCACTCCTGCTGCCAATGAGCGAAGTCAGCATATTGAATGGGCAAATCTGCTAGAGGAGAAGATTTATTACTACTAAAGGCAGTGTAGAGCGTGCCGAGTTCTCGTACCAGTACGCCGATCGACCAACCATCGGCAATAATGTGGTGCAGATTCAATAGTAGGATGTATTCAAGTGCATCTAATTGAAAAATTGTCAACCGTAATAGCAAATCTGCGCTCAGGTCAAAGGGGCGCTGAGATAGGGCGATCGCCTGTTGTCTTGCAGCTGCTTCGCGATCGCTTGCAGGTAAAGTACGTAAGTCTACAATAGCGAGAGGTACACTCACGCTCTCTACCACAACTTGATGCAATTGTCCCTCTGACATTTCAAATCTTGTTCGCAAAACTTCGTGACGGCGCACGATTTCGTTAAATGTTTGCTCTAAGGCAGTAATGTTGAGGTGTCCGTGCAAGCGAATCGCAGCCGAGATGTTGTAGAAAGGATTTCCAGGCGCTAAGGCGTGAAGAAACCACAATCGCTGCTGGGCGAACGATGCCGGAAAGACAAATTCAGCGTTCGAGACAGGATTGGTATTCAACGATCGCCTTCCTCTGTATCGCGGTTGAGGGACGATCGCAAGCGACGATGAGCAGCGCGAGAAAGAGGAACAATCTGGGGCGTTTGTTGCGGCTGGTTGCTCTGTAAATGGGCGATCGCTTTGGCAAGTTGGGCGACTTGGGGTGACTCAAACACGTTACGTAAAGGTAACTCTACACCGAATGCATCGCGGATACGGGAAGTTAGTTGAGTTGCTAGCAGCGAATGCCCCCCTAACTGGAAGAAGTTATCGTGAATCCCTACACGCTTGTGTCCTAGCAGTTCAGCCCAAATATTCGCAAGTTTCTGCTCGATGGGCGATCGCGGCGTGTCATCAGTCCCCCATTGCTGGATCGTGTCAGGCGCTGGAAGTGCGCGACGGTTGACTTTGCCATTCGGTGTCAGGGGTAGTGCTTCTAATACCACAAAGGCAGAAGGGATCGCGTACTGGGGCAAGCTTTGCTCTAAGTAACTTCGTAGTTGGGGAATCAGATGACGGGCAAACTGTGTCTGTAAAGGATCGTTTGCGTAAGTTTTCCAAGGACGAGTTAGATTCACTTGCTTTTGAAAAGGCAATATCGCACTATTTTTTGTGGCGGATTGATGCTGAAAGGTCACATCATAACATCCCGTATTATCTGCATTTGACCAACTCACGTCAACGGTATAGGGCAGTTCTGCCACTAAATCCCACCAATCTTCCGGTTCAATACCCGATGTCACCTGCTCCAATGCTTCACGCATTTTGCCTGCGGTTTTGGGTGCTTGCGTTCCTTCTACTAGCCATTGAGCCGTTTTGACTGCTCCTACGACACGGGCATTAGGAATTTTTGTAATACTCAGTGCTGCTGGCTTTTCAGCTAGTTGCTGGCGTACTTGGGCAAGATTTACATTGTCTTGAGTCCAATTCCGTTGGGACGATCCCCCCAACCCACCTTGGAAAGGGGGCATGAAGATCCCTCTAATTCCCCTTGGCAAGAGGGGGATGAAGATCCCTCTAATTCCCCTTGGAAAGGGGGGCATGAAGATTTATTTAACCTCCCTTGATAAGGGGGGAGCGAGGGGGATCTGCCTCGATATGTAAAATTACGTTGTAGCGAAACTGAGTTAATTCATTACAATATCGACCGCGTGTGAGCTGAACTTGAATATGACTAATTCGTTCCCAGTGCTGTTTCAAGGCATGAAAGAAAGCAGGATCGATCGCCAGTTCCGTCTCCTGAAATATCGCCGTCTGTACCTGCTGTTGCAGATGCTCTCGACTCGCGGTATTATCTGCCCGCTCCAATTGAACCGCAGCATGAAAAGCTGACAACAAGGGTAGACTCCGTACATCTCCAATAAAGACAAAGCCACCAGGGGCAACAGTATGAATTGCTTGTTCCAGCACTTGCAGGAGATAATCTACGCTAGGAAAGTACTGCACGATCGAATTAAGAATCACTGCATCAAAGCTATTTGCCTCTAGACCTTCAAAGTTAGTTGCCACCCTCTGAAGTAACTTGACTTGAGGCAATGGTTGAGTTGCTAACTGTTGCTCGATGTATTCAATGGATGCAGATGAGAAATCAGTTCCCCAATACTGAGTACAGTGTGGCGCAATTTGAAACAGCAATAAACCCGTACCGCAACCAATTTCTAATACCCGCTGAGGCTGCAAACTCAAAATCTGCTGGGTGCGATCGCTTACCCATTGTTGCATTTGCTCTTTTGGAATTGGTCGGTTTGTATAGCTACTATTCCAGCCTATGATGTTGAAAGTAGCATCGTTATTTGTAGCAGGCTGATGATAAGTCTGGTCGTAAAGATTTTGCCATTGCTTAACCTGCTCGTCCTGCAAATTTGGGAGTTCCTGAGTGCTGTCCCGATTCAATACGATGTAGGCGACTATACGCTTATCTGTAGCATTCTCATGGGCGATCGCCACAGTCTCTCGCACTGTTGGGTGTTGAAGCAATAGTGTTTCTATTTCGCCTAATTCAATCCGAAATCCCCGAATTTTTACCTGATTATCGATGCGATCGACAAATTCAAGATTGCCATCGGGAAGATAGCGGGCGAGATCTCCGGTTTTGTAAAGGCGATCGGTAATTGGTAGTTGGTAGTTGGTAATCGGTGGTTGGTTATTACTCTCCCTTGCTCCCTGCTCCCAGCTCGTCCCTACTCCCTGCTCCCTGCTGCCTAAACAGACAAACCGTTCATCCGTCAACTGGGGACGATTTAAATAGCCCCGTGCTAACCCATCACCGCTAATGTACAAGTCGCCAACGACTCCAATTGGTACGGGCTGGAGGTGAGAATCTAAAAGATAAATTTGGGTGTTAGAAATGGGACGACCAATGGATGGCTTGTTGTCATTATTACCAGTAGCGCTTAACTGAGCAACTGTCGCCCAGATTGTTGCTTCTGTTGGTCCGTAGGCGTTAAAAAAGCGACGACCTACAGCCCATTGCTGCACGATTTCGTGTTTAATAGCTTCACCGCCAGAAATTACTGTTTGAAGAGTGGGCAGTTCTGCTGCTGGTAAAATTGCTAGAACCGCAGGGGGGAGAATAGTAGTATCGATCGCCTTGTCTTGCAAGAACTGAACTAGTTCGGGTCCAGGTAAACGGGCTGTTTTGGGTGGGATGTAAAGGCTAGCGCCAACCCCAAACGCTAGTAACATCTCAAAGACAGACGCATCAAAACTGAGGGAGCTAAATTGTAGAATCCGATTTTTTGGTTGTAGTTTGAATGCTTGAATTTGAGCTTGGACGACATTACATAATCCTCGATGCTCTACTAAAACTCCTTTCGGTTTTCCGGTCGAGCCAGAGGTGTAGATGACGTAGGCTAGGTTATTGGCTGTTACGTTGCTGTTGGGTGTTTCATCATCGTATGTGGCGATGGTTTTCCAGTCAGTATCTAGGCAGATTAGACGATCCTCCCAACTCTCCTGAAAAACGGGGGCTAATTCTGATTCTTCGTTTCCAGGCTCAGTCCGATTCCCCCAACTCTCCTGAAAAAGGGGGCTAATTCTGGTTCTTCGTTTCCAGGCTCAGTCCGATCCCCCAACCCCCCTGAAAAAGGGGGGCTAAAGAACTCTGGGTTAGCACGATCGCCACTTGAGTATCGTCAAGCATGAACTTTAGGCGATCGCTGGGATAATTTGGATCGAAGGGAATATAAGCTCCGCCTGCTTTCCAAATGCCCAATATGCCTATTACCATTTCTAGAGAGCGATCGAGACAAATTCCTACTAAAGATTCAGAAGAAACGCCTAATTGTTGTAAATAGTGCGCTAGTTGATTTGCCCGTCGATCCAATTCCTGGTAAGTTAGTTGCTCGTCTGCAAAAACAACCGCAATAGCGTCGGGCATTCTTGCTGCTTGTGCTTGAAATAATTGATGAATGCACAAATCTGGATAATCGCAGCTAGTTTGATTCCATGCCACCAATAGTTGATGGTATTCTGCTGCACTCAATAGGGGTAAGTTAGCGATGCGTGTATCGGGATTGGTAACTATGCCTTCTAACAATGCTTGGAAGTGAGCTAGCATTCGAGCGATCGTAGATGCATCAAATAAATCGGTGTTGTATGCTACGAAACCACTCAGTCCATCTACCGATCCTTCCCACAAATTATTCAACCCGCGATCGCACTCCCACAAATGCAACTCTAGATCGAATCGCGTGGTAGACACGTCAAACTTCAACGGGTTCAACATTAGCCCAGGTAACTCCAAGGGTTGCATCGGAGCATTTTGAAGCGCAAAGACGACTTGAAACAAAGGGTTACGGCTCAAGTCGCGCTCTGGGTGCAACTCTTCTACTAACTTCTCAAAAGGTAAGTCTTGATGGGCATAGGCTCCTAATGTCACTTGCCGTACTCTTGTCAACAATTCCCGAAAGCTGGGGTTCTCGGAGAGATCGACACGCAGCACTAGGCTATTGACAAAAAAACCAATTAATGGCTCTAATTGGCTATGATTGCGGTTAGCTATGGGCGATCCAACGGCAATATCTTCTTGTCCGGTATAGCGATGTAACAATGTTTGAAATGCTGCCAGCAAGGTCATAAACAGAGTTACACCTGCTTGCTGACTTAGGGCTTCTAGGGACTGGGTGAGAGTTTTTGATAACTTTAGGCTTTGTGTTGCACCGCGATAAGTTTGTACGGCAGGGCGGGTTCTATCAGTGGGAAGATTCAGGATCGGTAGATCTGCCAGATGCGATCGCCAGTAGGACAGTTGCGACTCCAATACTTGCCCTTGCAGCCATTGCCGTTGCCAATAGGCAAAATCGGCATACTGGATCGGCAATTCTGCTAATGGATAAGGTTTGCTTTCACTCTTAGCGGTGTAGAGTAATCCCAGTTCTCGCACCAGTACCCCCAGCGACCAACCATCGGCAACAATGTGGTGCAGATTTAGCAACAGGACGTATTCAGCTGCATCTAACTGCAACAATTTCACTCGTAGTAGCAGATCGGTGGCTAGGTTAAATGGCTGTTGGGCTTCTTCTGTAGCGATTTGCTCGGCTGTGAGTTGTCGTTCGTTTGGGGGTAAATGGCGCAAATCCACAACAGGCAGAGATAAATTGACTTTTTGGGCAACGATCTGAACTGGTTGCCCGTCCAGCTTGACGAAGTTGGTACGCAAGGCTTCGTGACGATCGACGATTGCCCCAAAAGCTTGCTTTAAAGCTACATAGTCAAGTTTCCCTTGCAGCCGAACTGAAAAAGGTATGTTGTAAAAAGGGTTGTTAGGTACTAAGCGATCCAAAAACCACAATCGCTGCTGAGCGAATGACAGAGGTAGGGAGCGATGGTCGCGTAGCGAACTGCCTTCGGCATCGCGCGATATTCTTACCAACTGGGGAGAGCGATCGATTTGAGCATTTGCCTGGTGCAACAGGGCGATCAGCTCAGATTTGCGATCGACAATTTTTGCCCGTAACTGGGGAGATAATACCCCTTCAGGAGCGTTACAGCGCAAGCTTTCTCCCTTAACGAAAAGCTGAATATCTAAAGAGCGTAGGTAGGCTAAGAACTCAATACTTGTCAAAATTCTACCTCCTCGCGATTTTGAGCGGATGTCTCAGCCTCAGCCGTTTGTACCCGATCTGCGCCACGGAGCGTATCAATATATTGCGCGATCGCCACAATCGTTGGTGTTTCAAATAGAACTCCCAGTGGCACTTCTACCCCAAGGCGATCGCGTATTCGGGAAACTAATTGCGTGGCTAAGAGCGAATGTCCGCCCAATTCAAAAAAATCGTCGCTTATACCTACTTGTCGTCCCAAAGTTTCCGCCCAAAGCTGCGCTAACTGAGCTTCAACCGACGTTCGCGGTGCAAGGGTTGGTAGATCGACAGAAGTAAAATCGGGTGAGGGAAGTGCTTGCCGATCTACTTTGCCGTTAGGTGTTAGTGGCAAAGCCTTCAAGACTACAAAAGCGGAAGGCAGCATGTAATTTGGCAGTTTTGTTTTGAGGAAGCTTCGCAGATCGCCGATCCCCCTAACCCCCTTGAGAAGGGGGGAATTTACTAGCCTCGCTCTCCCCTAGTCCCCTTGCGAAGCGGGAAATTTGCTAGCCCCCCTTAAAAAGGGGGGTTGGGGGGATCTCTTCGTGTTGAGAACGATGTAAGCAACCAAACGGCGATCGCTACTCCCATCCTCCCGCACCACAACAACAGTTTCTTCTACAATCGGATACTGCTTCAAGACTGTTTCAATCTCGCCCAACTCAATCCGAAAACCCCGCAACTTAATTTGCGCGTCAGTACGACCAACAAATTCGAGATTACCATCGGGAAGATAGCGGGCGAGATCTCCGGTTTTGTACAAGCGGGTATCGGTAATTGGTAATTGGTAATTGGTAATTGAGTGGTGCGTGTTTTTTTGCTTGCTCAGCTTCCTCAGCTCCCTCAACTTCCTCAGCTCTCTTCCTCCCGACTCCCTGCTCCCTTGACCAATAAATCGTTCAGCCGTCAACTGAGGACGATTCAAATATTCTTTTGCTAATCCATCGCCACCAATGTAAATTTCTCCGGTAACGCCAACAGGTACGGGGTTTAGGTGAGTATCCAGCAGGTAGATTTGAGTGCTAGCAACGGGACGACCGATCGGAATTGATGTTGCTGCTTCTGGTATGTCTTGCACTTCATACCAGGAAGTAAATGTAGTGTTTTCAGTCGGTCCATATACGTGCAGCAAATGTGCGGGTGCGCCGTGCTGCTTGACTGCTTTTACCCACCTGACATCAACTGCTTCACCCCCAAATAGCAAGTAGCGCAGCGAACGAAAACACTCAGGTACTTCTCGCGCCACTTGGTTGAATAAAGCGGTTGTCAAAAACAGGATGCTAATTTCCTGCTGTCGAATCGCTTGGGCAAACTTTTGGGGAGAAAGCATCACTTCGCGATCGCACCCCACTAATTGCGCTCCATTTAGCAGTGCGCCCCAAATCTCAAAGGTTGCTGCATCAAATGACAGATTGGCACATTGAGCGACTTTATCCCCAGGTTCTAAGGTGATGTAGTTGGTGTTGCATACTAATCTATTTACGGCTCGATGAGTTACTGCTACGCCCTTTGGGGTTCCCGTCGAGCCAGAAGTATAAATTACGTAGGCAAGGCGATCTACGGTTGTTCGACCGCTTGGGTTCTGCTCGCTTTCTTGCGCGATCGCTTCCCAATCCTGTTCTAAACAAACAACTTTTAAATTTCGATCCCTCCAACTGAGCTTAAAAAGGGGGCTAATGCTTGTTGCGTCACTAGTACAGATACTTGAGCATCCTCCAACATGAACTGCAACCGTTCGGGGGATAGGTAGGATCTAGAGGAACGTAAGCTGCTCCGGCTTTGAGGATACCTAGCAAAGAAGCGATCGCCATTGGAGAAGGTTCCATGCAGATACCTACCAGCGTTTCGCAACCTACACCTAGTTTTCGCAGATAATGTGCCAGTTGGTTGCTACCACTATTCAACTCATGATAGGTATATTGTCTATCGCCAAAACTTACTGCAATAGCATTTGGACTTTGTTCTACCTGAAGTTCAAACAATTGGTGAATGCCGCGCTCTGGATAACTACGTCCAGTTTGATTCCACTCTACTAATTGATGCTGCTCTGCGGCGCTCAAAATCGGTAGATCTGCTAAATTTGTGTCGGGATCGGTAACTACTCCAGTTAATAACATTTGGAAATGAGTTAGCATCCGGGCGATCGCACTTGGCTCAAACAGCTCGGTGTTGTAAACTAAAACACCACGCAATCCTTCCGACTGCTGCCACCCGTCGCCCCACAAACTCCTAAAGTTTTCGGCGCACTCCCATAGATAAAACTCTAGATCGAACCGAGCGGTTGTTGTTTCCACTTTGAAGGAAGAGAGCGAGAGTTTAGGTAGCGTTAGCTGTTCTATAGGTGCGTTTTGCAGCGCAAATACCACTTGAAACAATGGGTTGCGGCTTCCTTGACGTTCTGGGTGCAACTCTTCTACTAACTTTTCAAAGGGTGAATCTTGATGAGCGTAGGCTTCTACCGTCACCTGTCGCACTCTCGCCAGCAACTCGCGAAAGCTGGGATTACCTGAGAGATCGGTTCGTAGAACTAAACTATTGGCAAAAAAGCCAATTAAATCCTCTAATTCCCGCCGATTGCGATTGGCAATTGGCGATCCTACAGCTATATCGGTCTGTCCTGTATAGCGATATAACAAGACTTGGAACGCTGCTAGTAATGTCATGAACAGCGTTACGCCTTCTTGATGACTCAGTGCCAAAAGTGCTTGAGATAAGTCTTGTGGCAACTCTAGTAACTTAATTGCTCCCCGATCGCCTCGTTCTTTTGGACGGCAACGATTGCTCTCGAACTCTAGAACAGATAAATGGTGTAACTGCGATCGCCAGTAAGATAGTTGCGATTCTAGCACTTCCCCTTGCAACCATTGTCGTTGCCAGTGGGCAAAGTCAGCATATTGAATTGACAGTTCGGGCAAAGGGGAAGGTTTACCCGTACTAAAAGCAGAGTAGAGCAATTCTAATTCTCGAATTAGGATCGCGATCGACCACTCATCAAAAACGATGTGGTGCAGATTGATGACCAAAACATACTCTGACTCGTCTAGTTGTAGCAGCGTTACTCGCAGCAGAGAATCTCGATCCAGGTTAAAAGGCTGCTGGATCTCCCGCGCGATCGCCTGTTGCGCTGCTGTTTCTCGTTCGCTTGCAGGCAACTGCTGTAAATCGGATATCTTAAGAAATACCTTTGAATGGGACGTAATTAGTTGTACGGGTTGCCCCTCTTGCACTCCGAAGTTGGTACGCAATATTTCGTGACGGCGGACAATTTCATGAAAGCTTTCTTCCAACGCTTTTAAGTCAAGCACGCCCGATAGACGAACCGTCGTCGGCACATTATAGAACGAAGTACCAGGAAATAGGCGATCGAGAAACCAAAGCCGTTGTTGTGCAAACGATGCCGGAAAAACAAAGACTTCCTCAGAAATGTTATCGAGCGATCCTATTGAAGTCATTGACGAATCTGCCTGCGCGATCGGCTGACTCTATCTAACAAAGATGGAGTATAAAATTTATCTGCACTGAGATAGAGATAGAGTGATTTCATGCAGCTTCTTTAACAAAAGCTATCATGACTGCAAGAATACGCACTCAAATATAACGTGAGAAACGAAGCTTGAGAGATAAAATTGCTATCTGATAATAACTATCTCTATGGTATGTGGTACGCACCAAGTTACTTGCTGAGAATGGGAAGCAATTTATTTGCCGAGGATCGCGTCCATATGGAACCAACACAACTAAGCCAAGAACTGCGTAAAGGACAAAGCCCCGATATGACTCGTCGGCGCTGGATTATTGGTTTATCTACAGTAGGCGGTGCGATGGGACAACTTGTTACACTCTACCAAACTGGAGTCGTTAGCCATTTACCCGATCCTCCAGGACAGCAGCTTTTTGATGCAGACCGCGTAGATGCTTCTAATTATGCCTACAGTCGCTTCAATTCGCCCGATGGACCCCTGATGACACTTAATTACGCCCTCACAGCCTGGATAGCTTCTGCTGGGGGTATAGACCGCGCCAGACGCAATCCTATATTACCGATCGCAATGGGCGTTAAGCTCTTATTCGATGGAGTTCTTTCGCTCGAACTAGCGCGGGAAGAATGGAATGAGAACAAGGCACTTTGTGAATATTGCCAGGTAGCAACATTTTGTTCGCTTGTATCGATAATACTTGCCGCACCAGAAGTTATGGCTGCTACTCGAACTCTACTCGGTCGTCGCGAGGATGTAAAAGCAAGTAACACGCGATAATTTGTCATTGGTCATCGGTCATCGGTCATCGGTCAATCTTGACTTTTGACTTTTGACTTTTGACTTTTGACTTTTGTTAACTTAATACGCTACATTGACCTTGATGCCGCAGTAAATGATCGCATAGTACTAAAGCTACCATTGCCTCTACCATCGGTACAGCTCTGGGCAACACGCAGGGATCGTGTCTACCTTTGGCAGCTAATAGTGTCTCTTCCCCTGCATTTGTGACTGTCTTTTGTTCCTTCCGAATTGTCGCTGTTGGTTTAAAAGCAATTCGCAAAATAATATTCTCACCGTTAGAAATTCCTCCTTGTACCCCACCAGAACGGTTGGTAACAGTGCGAATTTCTCCATTTTCATCTGTATAGTATTCGTCGTTGTGTTCGCTACCTGTCATCAGAGTTCCCGCAAACCCAGAGCCAATTTCAAAGCCTTTGGTAGCGGGTAAAGACATGACAGCTTTCGCTAAATCTGCTTCTAGTTTGTCAAATACTGGGGAACCCAAACCTCTAGGTACGTTGCGCGTTACGCACTCGACAACACCACCGACAGAATCGCCTTGTCTGCCAATCTGCTCGATCAATTCAATCATGCGATCGGCACATTCGGGATCGGGACAGCGGACAATGTTACTTTCTACCTGTTCTAGAGTTACGCTGCTGGGATCGACAACGCCTTCTATGTCTTTGATGCGCTTAACATAAGCAACAACTTCTACCCCAGCAACTTGATGTAAGATTTTTTTAGCGATCGCCCCTGCTGCAACTCTGCCAATTGTCTCTCTAGCTGAAGAACGTCCCCCGCCTTGCCAGTTACGAATCCCGTATTTAGCATCATAGGTCGCATCGGCATGGGAAGGGCGATACTTTTGTTGCATCTCGTCATAATCTTGGGGACGGGTATCTTTGTTGCGCACCAAAATCGAGATTGGTGTCCCTAGTGTTTTTCCCTCAAATATCCCCGACAAAATTTCGCAGCTATCAGCTTCTTTACGGGGTGTGGTAATTTTACTTTGCCCTGGTCGCCGGCGATCGAGTTCCCACTGAATTTCCTCCACGGAAATCTCCAAGCGTGGTGGACATCCATCAATGACGACTCCCACACCGCCACCGTGCGATTCGCCAAAAGTCGTCACCCGAAATAAATGTCCGAAGGTATTGCCCATGATGCTGTGTTGTGAGGAACTGTTGATTTTTGTATCACATTCTGAAGCTTTAGATGTAGGGGATTCTTTTTCAGTTATCAGCAATCGGTGATTAGTGGCTGGTGACTGGTGACTAGATGAAGACTCAGATGCTAGCCACTAGCCACTACTCACTACTCACTAACTTGCGCTAATATGTCAGCGCGAGTTGACGGGGAGAGCGAAATGAGACGAAACCGCGATTTTGGGCAGGTACTAAAGGCTATTTGGCAGACACTATCTCTATCGGGGCTTTTGGCTATTACAATTTGGGCAATGACGCGACCTAGTTGGGTGTTACGCGACAATCGACAAGTGGCGATTGAAGGTAACAGTTTGTTATCTAAGCCAGTTATTCTTTCGCGCCTCGCTCTAGCATATCCTCAATCGCTGCTGCAAATTTCGCCAATGGCGATCGCTCAAACTTTGGAATCCTACCCTCCAATTGCTGATGCTAAGGTGGCTCGCCGACTCTTTCCTCCTAGTTTAGTCGTCCAAGTGCAAGAACGCACGCCTGTAGCTGTAGCGATCGCCCGTTTGATTCCCAATAGTTCCACACCCTACTCCAAAGCATCTGTTGGCTTTCTCGACTCGCGGGGCGCGTGGATTCCATTTGAATCTTACCCTGCCCAAGTTCGGCAGCGTCTTAAGCCTCAATTAAAAGTTTTGGGTTCACCAGAGACTTATCGCGCTTACTGGAGTTCCCTTTATCAAAAAATCGGTCAAAGTGGGATTGAAGTTTTGGAAATTGATTGTCAAGATCCAAGCAATCTCATTCTCAAAACTGAATTAGGAACCGTCCACCTCGGTCCTTATAGCGAACGATTAACCAAACAACTTCATGTTTTGGCTCAAATGAGTCCGATTTCAACTCAAATTAATTCTCGCCAAATTGACTATATAGACTTGAAAAATCCTGCCGCTCCTTTAGTACAAATGTATCAAAAAGAAACTGAAGCAAGCCCAGTCCAGAACGTACCGACAAATCCAAAAATAATCAAAAGTAATCTACAGTAATTTCCACTTTTATGAGATGATTTGATGCTATATATTAGAAGTTTTTTAAACATGTATGAAATATGTATAAACAACTTAAATATATTTGGACATCCTCTGTAATTATACTGAGGTAAATTGGAGTCATCGACAAGCTTATTGTAACTTGTCAGTAGAATCACGCTTGAATGTACATGGGTGCAGGCATTACCTTGCTTGCGGAGTAGCGCAAGTTGCAGCACCTATGTCAGAAAATCACTTAAGTATTAGAATTCCCACCACAGAGATGTCTATATTGGAGCAATACTGCAAAAAGCACCAAAGAACCAAAACTGATGTCATTCGCGAGTTTATTCGCTCGCTGTCACAAAATGTATCGATCAGATAGGGGCAAGTATGAAAAAGATTGATTTTACTGGCTAGAGTTCAGTCATTCCACCGCGATCGCGGTGGAATAACTGGATTTTTTTGCAAAAAGGTAAGGAAAAAATTTGCTGATATCAGCAAAATCTCCGAAAAAACTTCGATTTTGTTAAAAAATTAAGAAATACAAGCATTGCATTCGGTTTATTGCTCAATCGCGTAAAAATATACGGTGTTATTTACCATTTGTTCTAGACAAAGGAGACAGCTTTAGAGATGCCAACAATTGCCGCAGCCTCAGTTAAAACAACTTTGCAGCGAGAAATCAGCAGTCGCAATTGCTTTGTATCAGATCGAGCAGTTTATACAGAACAATTTCAAGTTAACTATAGTGCATCCAATTATCTAATCTCTTGAAAACAGCAGTAGGCTCGCCCGTTCGCTGCCAAAGTCAGGTTAGCATTGATGCCTTAACTGAAATTGCCGAGGATAAGCCATAGGAAAAAACCTATAGTAAACTCTTATCCAAATTGTCACGCTTAAAAAAAGTTGTTCGTACACACCTAGATTCCAATGACACTTAACAGTAAAATAGACGTTACCCTTAAAACCTCCCAATCTCCAGGGCGGTCGGATTTTCCATTAGGCATGAATTCGACTGGGGACTTTAACAGTACAGGGCTGCATCTCGGACAAAACTACATCAGGGAAGTTGCTACTGGGGAGGACAACTTGAGCGATAGCAATATTCTTCCGAGTCGGGTAGCGAATATCAAAGTAATCGGTGTCGGTGGCGGTGGTGGCAATGCTGTCAATCGAATGATTGAGAGTGGGGTTACTGGTGTAGAGTTTTGGTCAATTAATACTGATGCTCAGGCGCTGACCCATAGCGCCGCACCTAGAAAGCTACAAATCGGACAAAAGCTGACGCGAGGACTAGGAGCAGGTGGCAATCCAGCAATGGGAGAGAAAGCGGCAGAGGAGTCGCGAGATGAAATTGCTAACGCTATAGGAGAAGCAGACCTAGTATTTATCACCGCTGGGATGGGAGGCGGTACTGGTACAGGTGCGGCACCAACTGTGGCGGAAATCGCCAAGGAAAAGGGTATTTTAACTGTAGGCGTTGTCACCCGTCCTTTTGGTTTTGAAGGTCGTCGCCGTGCTAACCAAGCCCACCAAGGGATAGACGCACTGAAAGACCGAGTTGATACGATGATTCTGATCCCCAACGATAAACTGCTATCGGTAATCTCCGAGCAGACCGCCTTGCGAGATGCGTTTCTGACTGCTGATGAAGTTCTGCGTCAAGGGGTACAAGGAATCTCCGATATTATCACGATCCCTGGGTTAGTGAATGTAGATTTTGCCGACGTGAAAGCAGTCATGGCAGATGCAGGATCGGCACTAATGGGGATCGGCACCGGCTCTGGTAAAACCCGTGCTAGAGAAGCAGCAAACGCAGCTATTTCTTCTCCTTTACTGGAGTCGTCAATTGAAGGAGCAAAAGGAGTCGTCATTAATATTACTGGTGGCAGCGATATGACGCTGCATGAGGTGAATATGGCAGCAGATACGATTTATGAAGTCGTCGATCCCAATGCTAATATCATTTTTGGTGCAGTGATTGATGACAAACTACAAGGGGAAATGAAAATCACTGTCATTGCTACCGGATTCAATCAAGCTGATTCTCAACCAACTACCCCGACTCCAGGTATACCAATTGCTAAAAAATCCCCAACAGCACCAGCGCCGTCAACGCCATCAGCTAATGACAACAAAGAAAAACCTGGCTTGGATATTCCCGAGTTTTTGCAACGGCGGCGACCTTCACGTTGATGGGAAGCGCGATTGTTTTTCTATGGATCGAATATATTCTTCTTGGTAGGGGTACACAGCTGTGCGCCCCTATCGGCGTGCCGTTTCAGGAAACTACATCTACAATTTAATTGGTTCGATTGCCAAAGTTTCCCCAGCAGCAGGTAGAAGTAATTGAGTTTTAGAGCCAGAAGCTGCTAAGCGATCGCTAAATTCTTCTACACTACCAATCGATCGAATTAACATCGGCAAAATTCCCCGAGCTTCGATCTCGCCTAAAGATGTAGGAACGAAAACGCGGGGATGCAAAGTTTGAATCAAATGCATTGCCTCTGTCGATCCCATAATCACCTGTCCCAGCAGTGGAAATACCTGTCCGATAATCGGGGCGATCGCTACATCTAGCCTACCTTGAAATTGAGCTGTAACTTTCTCGGACTGGAACCAATGAGGCTCGTAGTAAACTGTTTCCCCACTCTCCACGTCTTTGAGGAAATAACCATTTTCTACTTGACCTTGAATTGGCGCGCCTGTAACGGCGGTGATGCTTAAAGCACCAAAAATCTCGGTTTGTCCCGGTATCAGAGAACGAACGTCAGTGTAACCTAAGCCCTGAACAATTTTCGCTGCTGTAGGCGAACCTACCACCGGAATCTGACGATCTAATTGTTCTAACGTGGGTTTGTGGCAGTGATCGTCCAACCCTTGAGAAATTAAAATTAAATCTATGTTTGGCAGCGTAGTCGGGTTGTATGCTGGTGGCTTGAGATGAGTCGCGGAAAATAGCCAAGGTTGCCCATAAAAAACTAGCGGATCGATCAGCCACGGATCGATCAGCACTCTCAGCCCAGCAATTTCTAATAACCAGCTATTTAAATCGATTCTAGTCAGTTTCATACTTCATAGTTATCAGTTATCAGTTATCAGTTATCAATTATTAAACGCTGCTAACTAACAATCAATTACCAACAACCACTACGATCGCTGACTAGTTAATTCCGAATTCCGAAGTCAAGCAGGCGGATGACGAGGTTTCCTCGTCATTAAAGCCGCGTCGAATTCCGAATTCTTCACGCTCGCTTTGTTATCAGCTTCGGCAAGTCGCTGGGCGAAATGGAGTTTTTGACTAAATTAGCAAGTTCTTGTAACTGACTAATTGCCTCTGCACCCTCCAACTTCATGAGTTCGCGATCGTCTCTCATTTCAGTCCAGGTAATGCCGTAATCGGACACCAAAAACCGAATCAGATGATTATCTGCCAAACTGACCATAAATGAGGCACTGCTCATTTGTCCGCCGCAAGTATAACAAGACGCAGGATATCCCCGCCGCTCTAGTACAATCGCCAAGGCTTGGAGGTTCATTACCAGATCTTGGACGTATTGTCGGTGTTGCTCTGCCAATCTCAGAAACACTTTTTTCCTCCAAACACCACATCTAATTGTAAACCTTTTTCATTTTTTTTAGAATTTCTTTAGATTTTTGCTGCAATTTGACGATCGCAATAAGAGATTGTAACAGTTCTTTGCGATCGAATTCATCTGCCTCCTAGACGTACCGAATAGGTTAAAGTAAAAGCGCCGTTCCTACGGTATTGAAACAATCTGTTTTAGAAAAATTCCAGATTGAATTATCTAATTTATGCCTGCAACTTCCAAAAAATAGACGCAATAGCTGTTAGAAACTAGGCAAGACTTCGCGAGCGATCGTAAAGAAATAAATTATGAAAACTATAAGGACAACTTAAGTATTTAGCTCGATCTAGCTGAATACTCTAGCTGTCCTCTTAATATCTCTGAATTCAGTTGTTTCACTCCTCGGTCTCAGGAGTGAGTTACTACTTGTATTCTAATCAACAGTTTGCCACCAACCAAAGGCGGGTCCAATAAATCGAATTGTGACCCAGGAAGCAACTAATAGTCCAATACCAATCCAACTAATGCGGGTACTCCACTGCGTAAGTTTCTGTGCTTGACTCTTAGTCACGGGAAACCAGGGAAAGATTTGTGCTTCTTGACCGTACTTATCTCCCAACGCAGCTTTACGACGCTTTGCTTCTCCCATAATCTACTTCCATTCCAAGCTATAAACCCCTTATTTCTGAATCATATCGTATGTTACAAGCCAGAACTCAGAACTCAGAACTCAGAAGAAATAAATCCAAATTGTTACCACTCCCGACTACGCGATTCCGATGCGGAGGACACCTCCGCCTCCACCCGCTTCCCGACTCCCTAATCTTTTGCAAACAAACTAGCATCTAAATAATTACATCTAGCGGCAGGGCTAAGAGCTGCAAGTACCTGCTGTCCGTAACTGCGGTGTAATACGCGACTATCTAGTAAAGCTACGACTCCTTGACGCTCGCGCATAGGCGCGAGCGCCCGTTGTAATTGATTTAAAGCCGCAGGCAATAGATAAAGGGCAAACCAGTCTTGACGCGATCGCTTATAGTATTCGACTCGACCCGCCACAATTGGATGCTCTAGAGATGGTATGGGTAATGTTGTAATAATCGTGAGTTGCGGTACTGGCAAGATACCTTGATGCTGCTGCCAAAAGTCCCAACCGCTGACGAGAATGCTATTCTCATCCAAACTCATTTTTTCTACCTGTACCCGCGAACCAAACTCTGCGGCTAATTGCGCCCCGATTTGCTGTTTTAAAGGCAAATCACCAACTAAAATCATTGTTAATCCTGGCGATACCGTCGCACCAATCAAAGCATAAATTTCTCGCATCAAAGCGGGTTGATATTGGGGGGTATTGGGTAAAGGAAAGCGTTCTGGCGTGTAGAGTTGAATTGATTCGTTGTGGCGATCGCCAGCAAACTTCAAACAAGTCAGTTCTTCTGGTAAACCCAAGCGCTTGCGATAAGTCGTAGCCTCTGTTTCTCGATCTAAGGCACTACCCATGAAGACTACAGGCTGTCGAGTCCAAATTGGTGCAAGAGCCGAAGCCACCTCTGCGGGAGCGCAGTAGAGTGAAAATAAGCCTTGAGAGCGGTTTAGGCTCATCCACAACAAGCAGTCTGGTGTTTGCGATCGCTGTTGGAACAAATACCAATTCTTCGGTAAAGAGAGAGAATTCGGGAGTTGGGAAGCAGCGGGCGGCGAAGCGTCTTCGCCGACATTAGCTGCGTAGTCGGGAATCGGGAGTCGGAAGTCAGAATTCAATGCTACCTTGTCTCCCTTGTCTCCCTTGTCTTCCTTATCTCCTAGCCTAGTAAACAGGCTTTCCAGAATATCCCGCTCTGCTGGGGAGACGAGATAGCACTCGTATGGGTTGGCTGGATGTCGGAAGACGGCTTTTGTCAGTTGGACTCGCGCTTCCCGAATCACTTCCGCCCGATCGGGATAAGCCAGCATCAATTCGTCCCAATTACCAGGATGAATGCTAACAGTTAGTTGCGATCGCGCCCAGTCTTCTAAATCGTCCACCCCATCAATTAGTGTCGGAATGTTGGGCGGAAAATCGCCCGTTCCCGCCCATTGAGCTTGCAGCCAAGCCGCAGGGGTAATGAGTAAAATACCTTGAAAATCGGGATGAATCCAGCGATCGCCGACGATAATACTTTTATTCGTTTGCAGCCATTGCTGTAGAGGCGGAATTTCTACTCGCAACAGACGCTGTTGCACTTCCTCTGTTGCTACTATCACCGCCGGAGATTGCCAAAGTAGAGCTGGCGCTAGATAGCTCAGGCGATAACGTCCCTGATAGCCGCAACCAGCACCCACCTGAATCAAAGCACTACGTCCGAGCCGCAAAGCTCTAGCTACGAGTCGCGCCATCGTCAAATGATGCGACCATGCAGCCTCCGCCTGCGATCGCAGGAAGTTGTGCAGGGAATAATGTACCTCTACTTCAATCACTGACTTCTAATTCTCTACCTAGCGCGAAGTTATCATCCCGATTCCAGTCCTATTATGTATTTGTTAGCTGCTTGTTGTCTGTTCTCCAACGACTGGATTGAAGGTTTTACCCTCAGAGTCTTTTATTTTACTAACTTTTGAGGAGCGAGGAGCGAGGAGCGAGGGGGATAAGGAGGACAAGGGGGACTAGGGGGACTAGAGGACTAGGGAGAAAAGAGAGATGAGGAAGCGCAAGGTAGCACAAGGTCACGCTTGGGAGCAATTACTAACTACCCATTACCCATTACCAATCTAAAAGCCAAAATTTCCCTCACTCCTCGCTCCTCGCTCCTCGCTCCTCCCTTTTCGCCAATCACTAAACCTATTACCAATTCGCACAATGCCAACTTATCCAGACATTTCTTGCGAAACTTTTCGCCATCCGCTCGATCGGCAAGCGGAACAAGCCTTACGGAGTTTACCAGGTTTTGATTTGGTAGCGACACAATTCATCAAATTTTTCTACGAACGCCCCCAAATGGTCTATCACATGGGCAACAGCATTCAAGTGGGAGCGCGCCAGTATTCTAGCGTCTACCAAATTTTTCGCGAATGCGTTCGAGATTTAGATATTTCTCCAGAACCAGTTTTGTTCGTGTCTCAAACTCCCGTCGTCAATGCCTATGCTCTCGGTCAGGAGGAACCTAATATCGTTCTCAACACTGGACTGTTGGATCTATTGAATCCTACAGAAATTCGCACGGTGATAGCACACGAATTAGGACATCTCAAATGCGGTCATACAATTTTGATTCAAATGGCAACTTGGGTGATTTCCACGGCTAACTATATTGGAGCTAGAACTCTAGGGTTGGGAAATTTAGTCAGTAGTGGATTGATCTTTGCCTTCTACGAATGGAAGCGGAAAGCCGAGTTATCGGCAGATCGAGCAGCCTTGATGGTGATGGACGATCTCAAACCAGTCATGCAAACGATGATGAAGCTAGCTGGGGGTAGCATTCAGTACGGTCATGAATGCAGTTTAGACGAGTTTATCCGGCAAGCAGAAAGATTCCAAGAACTCGACCAAGATAGCTTGAACCAAGTTTATAAATTTCTGCTTTACAATAACTTTCCCCAAAACTTGTTTCTAACGCATCCATTTGCGGTAGAACGGATAACTTATCTGCAACAATGGGCAAATTCTGCCGAATATCGTCAAATTCGCCAAGGAAATTATTCGCGATCGCCAGCTCAAAACGCAGTTAACGTCCAAACAGAATCATCCCCATCTGCCGCAACAGAGGATTTGCGCCGTCAAATTGAAGAATTGCAACGCGAGATCGATCGAATCAAGAAGAGGGGTGAGGAGTGAGGAGTGAGGAGTGAGGGAGACAAGGGAAACAAGGAAGACAAGGGAGATAAGGAAGAGATAGCTAATGACAAATGACAAATGACGAATGACAAATTCTTTATAATCAAAGATTGCGTCCCTTTATCAGTGCGTTCCCTTTAGGAAAGTAGTCATGGCAGAAGAAGATATCCGTGCCACGCGGTTAGAGAAAGTCGAGCAGTTGCGGCAGTTGGGTTTAAATCCCTATGCTTATCGTTGGGAATCTACCCACCATGCAGCTCAATTACAAGAAAAGTATGCCGACTTACCCAATGGGGAAGAGGTAGAAATAGAAGTGGCGATCGCGGGTAGAATCATCGCGCGCCGCGTTTTTGGCAAACTGGCTTTCTTCGGCTTGCAAGACGAGACTGGCACGATCCAGCTGTATTTAGATAAAAAAAGAATCGATACTACGATGGCAGAGATCGATCCAGATGCCTTCAATCATCTGAAGCAACTGACAGACGCAGGGGACATTTTAGGCGCAAAAGGGACGATCAAACGCACGGAAAAGGGTGAATTATCGGTTTTTGTTAACCAATACGCTATTCTTACCAAGTCTTTACTTCCCTTGCCCGATAAGTGGCATGGCTTGACTGATGTAGCTAAGCGCTATCGCCAGCGTTACGTAGATTTAATTGTCAACCCAGAAGTCCGGCAAACTTTTCGCCGTCGCGCTCAAATTACGGCAGGAATTCGCCGCTTTTTGGAGCAGCAGGGTTTTATTGAAATTGAAACTCCTGTGCTACAAGCAGAAGCAGGCGGGGCTGATGCTCGTCCCTTCATCACGCATCACAACACCCTAGAAATGGATTTGTATCTGCGGATTGCCACAGAACTCCATCTCAAGCGGTTGGTCGTGGGTGGATTTGAGAAAGTATTTGAATTGGGGCGCATTTTTCGGAACGAGGGCGTTTCTACCCGTCACAATCCAGAATTTACTTCGATTGAAATTTACCAAGCCTACGCCGATTATCACGACGTGATGCAATTGGTAGAAAATATCATCACTACTGTGACACGGGAAGTCTTAGGCACGCTGCAAATCACCTATCAAGACGAGGCGATCGATCTCACACCCCGTGGCGCAGGGTGACGATGCACGATCTCGTACAGGAGAAAACAGGATTAGACTTTCATGCTTTCTCAAGTTTAGATGAGGCAAAGGTTGCGGCGAAACAAGCGGGAATTCAAGCAGTTGAGGAATGTACTTCGATTGGCAAACTCTTGAATGAGACGTTTGAACAATCTTGCGAAGCCACGCTGATTCAACCTACATATGTCATCGATTACCCTGTAGAAATTTCGCCACTTTCCAAGCCTCACCGCTCAAAGCCTGGTTTGGTAGAGCGATTTGAGTTATTTGTAGCTGGACGCGAAACCGCCAACGGATTTTCTGAGTTGAGCGATCCGATCGATCAAAGACAGCGATTAGAAGCACAAGCAGCCCGTAAAGCAGCTGGAGATTTAGAAGCACAGGGAGTAGACGAAGACTTTCTCACAGCTTTAGAGTACGGCTTGCCACCTACTGGTGGTGTAGGCATCGGGATCGATCGCCTGGTGATGCTCTTAACCGATTGTGCCAGTATTCGGGATGCGATCGCCTTTCCTTTACTGAAACCAGAAGCAAGCGAATAGGGAGTTGTAGGGGCGGGTTTTTACAGGATATCCCTGAAAGAACCCAGAATTGAGCGAATAAACCCGCCCGTACAGAAGTCGGGAGTCGGGGAAGAGAGCTGAGGGAGAATTTAATTCCGAATTCCGAATTCCGAATTCCGAATTTCTCTACTGTTCCATCAAGCTTAAAAAAACCTCTTCCAGCGTAGGGCTGACTTTGCGAACTTCTTCTACTTCTACTCCAGCTTGGACTAACATTTTGACGATGGGAGCAGAACTGATGAGTTGATGTAGGGAGATAGTTAAGCGATCGCTCTCATTGTTAATTTTAGAAATGTCAATCTCAGCAATGAGCGGTTGAGACTCTAACCAATCGAGCGCATTTGCTGTAAATCCACGTCCGATAATTTCTAGTTTGGGATTGCCAGCTTGCGATCGCAACCGCTCGGGATGTCCTACTGCTAAAAGTTTACCTTGACGAATCACGCCGACTTGCTGACACAATTTTTCGGCTTCTGCCAAGTTGTGAGTTGTTAAGAATACTGTCACTCCTTCCTGCGCTACCATTTCCTGAATGTTGTCGCGCAAAGCAGCAGCAGCGACGGGATCGAGTCCGATGGTGGGTTCGTCGAGAAAGATTAATGGCGGAGAATGTAACATCGCCCGAGCGATCGCGAGTTTTTGTTTCATGCCCCGACTCCATTCTCCTACTCTTTGATGGCGGCGCTGCCACAAACCCATGTGTGAAAGTAATTCTTGAATCCGCGATCGCCTTTTGGCTGTGGGAATGCGCCAAGCCCGAGCGTAAAATTCTAAGTTATCTTCTGCGCTGAGTCGTTCGTAAAGTCCTGGGTGTTCTAGCAAAGCACCCGTGCGCTGGCGAATGGCATGGGAGTGGGTACGGCAATCGAAACCCAGTACCTCAGCTTGACCAGCCGTTGGCTCTAAAATTCCTAGTAGAAGCCTAATTGTCGTAGTTTTACCAGAACCATTCGCCCCCAAAAAGCCAAACACAATTCCTTGCGGGACTTCCAGCGATAAGTTGTCCAAAGCCGTAACATTACCAAAACTCCGACATAGTTGAGCAGTCCGAATTGCATTAGCACTCATGTCAAGCTGCTGTATGGTGCTGCTCTAGGGTACTGTAAAAATGGTCATTGATGAGTGGCTAGTGACTAGTGGCTAGTGACTAGAAAAGAGTTCAGCCACTAGCCACCAGTCACCAGTCACCAGTCACTGATAACCGATAACCAATTTGCAAAGTGTCACTTGCTACTGTTTTCCCCTAGAGGAGTAGCCTAAACTAAAGTTGTGTGTGAGGAGTGGTATTAAAGAAAAAGCTCTTGGGGTCGAAACACGGCAAGACTCCCAAGAGCTTTTTCTATTTTGGTGCTTCAGATAATGCTGCTACTGCTTAACTTGTGCCACTTAGTAAGAGCGATCGCGAAGTCTTCATCAGTTTTCTAGCCACCAGCCACCAGCCACTAGTCACTGATAACTGCTCACTGGTAACTGGTCATTGGTAGCTGATAAATGCTCGATTTTGGTTCCCAACAACTTGAGAAATTCTGCTAACCAGTTAGGATGAGCGAGCCATGCGGGTGCTGTAACCAAGTTACCATCCACCATCGCCTCGTCTGGAGGAATGTGAACGTATAAACCGCCAGTTTTCATCACGTCGGGTCCGCAGGCTGGGTATGCAGTGCAACTCTTACCTTGTAATACATCGGCTGCTGCTAGGACTTGTAAGCCGTGACAAATTGCCGCAATTGGTTTGTTGGTTTGGGCAAAGTGGCGTGCAATATCTAAAACTTTTTGATTTAGACGGATGTATTCTGGCGCTCTACCGCCTGGTATGACTAAAGCGTCGTAGTTTTCGGCTTTAACTTCATCGAAGGAGGCGTTTAAGGCAAAGTTATGTCCTGGCTTCTCACTGTAAGTTTGGTCGCCTTCAAAATCGTGTATTGCCGTGCGTACCTTTTCCCCTGCTGTTTTATCAGGACAGACAGCATGAACTGTATGTCCTACCATCTGTAGCGCCTGGAATGGAACCATGACTTCATAATCTTCTACGTAGTCACCAACCAGCATCAAAATTTTTTTCGCCGTCATTGGTTTAGTCCTCCATTATGAGTTGGTAATTGGTAATTGGTAATTGGTAATTCGTCGTCGAGCGTACCAATTTACCTCATGTGTAACTTTTTTCTTAACTTCTAACTCATTGGGGTTGGAAGATCGGAGAACTGCGACACTCTCCAAAAAATCTCCGTTATCAAGAGGAGTTGGGGGGATCTTCTATAGCGTTGTTTTAAAAAAATGTTATCATTTGACATTTATCATTTGCGATTTGTCAGATCGTTTTGGTGGTGAACTAGAAGGTATTTGCTGTCGCTCGCTAGCGACAACCAACTACCAACTACCAATTACCAATTACCATTATCAATTTTTTACTACAATAAACTAGGTGACAGTGCATCTGTACTGTTATTTCCAGATCGAGGGTGTGACGCAGCAGTATAAATGATTCCAGTCCAACTTATACTTAAAAACTTCCTCAGTTATCGCGAGACAACTCTCGATTTTAGCGGGCTACATATTGCCTGTATATGTGGCTCGAATGGGGCGGGTAAATCATCTCTACTCGAAGCGATTACCTGGGCGGTTTGGGGTCAGAGTCGTGCTGTAGCGGAAGATGATATCATTCATGCCGGAGCAAAAGAAGTACGGGTTGATTTTCTGTTTTACAGCGATCGCCACAAATATCGCGTGATTCGTACCCGTTACCGAGGACAAAGCAGTTCCCTAGAGTTTCAAGTCGAAACGCCACAAGGCTTTCGCTCGCTAACTGAAAAGGGAGTCCGAGCCACTCAGTCATTAATTTTAGAACACGTTAAGCTGGACTACGAAACATTTATTAACTCAGCGTATTTGCGTCAGGGACGAGCTGATGAATTCATGCTCAAGCGCCCCAACGAACGTAAAGAAATTTTGGCGGAGTTACTGAAACTGCATCGTTATGACGAACTAGAGGAACGGGCAAAAGATCTGTCGAAATCTTTTCGCGCTCAAGCCGATCAATTAGAACAGGCTTTGCAATCGCTTGCCACCCAACTACAACAACAAGAAGCGATCGCCACTCATTTAGCAGAAATTGAAGCTCAAGTCAACCAGTTGCAGCAGGAACAAGCTTTTGATGACATTCAACTCAAAAGCTTACAAGTCATTCGCAGTCAACAACAAAACTGGGAACAACAATTAAGTTTCCTCAAACAGCAGTCTCAAAATCTAACGGTGGATCGCGATCGCCTCCAACAAGAGCATTTAGCGATCGAGTCTCAACTGGCAGCTGTAGCAGAGATTTTAAATCGAGAGCCGGAAATTCAAGCCGGATACCAACACTATCAAGATCTCTTAGGGCAGGAAGAAGAATTCAGCACTAAATTTCAGGAATACAGCCACGCCCAACAACAGCACACTCGATTACAGCAACAACTCGTACAGCAAGTCAACGAACTTCAGCGCCAATTACAACGTGCTGAAGGTCAGCTAGTTATTTTACAACAGCAAGAACAGGAAACTCAACAAGCTCTGAGCAAATCGGCGGAAGTAGAAGCAGGAGTCTTACAACTCGCCGCCGCCCGCGATCGCTTGGCAAATTTAGATCGGCTGCAACTCCAAGTTTCTCCATTGATCCAGCGGCGTAATACCCTGCAAGCTCAAATTGATAAAGTCCAAGCGCGGTTAACTGCCAAACTAGAAGAACTGGAAACGCAACAAATTACCTTGAGCCAGCAGCAATCGACTCAGTCACAGCTACAACAAACCGCAACAGACGTAGCAGTCCAAATCGAGCAGCTAGAGAAAGATAAAGTCTATATCGAACGGGTACGGGAAAAAGGACAGGAACGCCGCCATTTTTTAGAACGCCTGCAAGAGCAACAACGAGAATTTGAAAAGCAATTAGGAGAAGTCGAGCAAAAAATTCAGATGCTCTCCGTACCAGATGCGGTGTGTCCCTTGTGCGAGCGTCCTTTGGACGAACATCATTGGAATCGCGTCGTAGACAAAACTAAAGAACAGAAAAGGGATACTGAAGAACAATTTATAGTTGTCCGAGAACAGTTGGTAGTCACGGAAACTGAAATTCAAGAACTGCGACGACGATATCGGGAAGTCGCGCAGAAACTCACCCAATACGATGCTTTACGAGAGCAACGGGGACAAGTCATCGCGCAACTATCTGCTAGCGATGAGTTGCAAAGTCGCTTAGAACAAATTGCAGCAGAAAAACAACACCTAGAGCGATCGCTAGCCCAGGGAGACTACGCCGCCGATTTACAGGCAGAATTAAATCAACTCAATTCTCAACTTCAGCGACTCAACTACAGCGAAGAAAGCCATGCTTTAGCGCGGAGTGAGGTCGATAAATTGCGATGGGCAGAAGTGCGACAGGCACAAATTAAAGATGCTCAAAAGCGACAGGCACAAATTATCGCCCGACAACCGGAGATGAGAACGCAAATTGACGATTTGTCTCAGCAAATCGAGCAATACCAAGTTGAGTCTGAATGTGCCAAACAAATAGCCGCGATCGCCGATCGGATTGACGAAATCGGTTACGATCCGGATCGACACAGCGCCCTCAGAACGGCAATTCGACAAGCCCAAGTGTGGCAATTGAGCTATCAACAACTACTCTCAGCTCAAGAACAGTATCCTCAACTAGAGCAGCGATCGCGCGATTTAGCTGAAGCCGTACAAGCTAGAACTGCCGAACGCCAAGTTCTTGCGGTTCAAATTGAAGAAGTGATTCAAAAGTTAGAACAGTCTCCCAATACCACAACTGAAATTCAAACTCTAGAATCACAATTGGCGTTTCGTCGCCGCCAACTCGACGATTGCCTCAGTCAGTTAGGACGCTTGCAGCAGCAGTCTCAGCAATTAGCCGCGATGCAAGCTCAGCAGGAACAACAGCAGCAACAACTCCAAGTTGCTCGTCGGCAACAGCGAGTTTATCAAGAATTAGGGCAGGCGTTTGGCAAAAACGGCATTCAAGCGCTGATGATTGAAAATCTGCTGCCTCAACTGGAAGCAGAAACCAACCAATTGTTAGCGCGGCTGTCTGCCAACCAGTTACACGTCCAATTTATTACCCAAAAAACCGGACGTAGCGGACGCGCAGCGAAAAAAAATGCCAAAACGATCGATACCTTAGATATTTTAATTGCCGATGCACGGGGAACCAGACCTTACGAAACCTACTCTGGCGGCGAGGCATTTCGGATCAATTTTGCCATTAGACTAGCCCTGGCGAGATTGTTAGCCCAAAGAGCAGGAGCATCTTTACAATTATTGATTGTTGATGAGGGGTTTGGTACGCAAGACCAAGAAGGGTGCGATCGCCTAATTGCCGCAGTCAACGCGATCGCTGCTGACTTTTCTTGCATTCTGGCAGTGACGCACATGCCCTATTTCAAAGAAGCTTTCCAAGCCCGGATCGAAGTCGTCAAGACTCAAAATGGTTCTCAACTGAGTTTGTCTATGTAAGGGAACAGGGGAAAGAGAGCTGAGGGAGCTGAGGGAGCGCAAGGTTGCTGAGGGAGAAAAACAACCAACAACTAACAACCAACAACTAACAACCAACAGCCAACAACCAACAACTAACAACTAATCATAATCTACGGTTATCTTATCGGGATACGTTGCTTTAAATTAGAGTGTCTGATAAGATAATGCTCATAGCGAGTCAGCTGTAGCACATCTAATTTGCACCATGCAGTGAGCTAAACTTGAGCGTGTTGTAGCTTTCAGCCTTTTGCCTTTTAACTTTTGACTTTTTACTACCATCAGCTTATGAGCGGGCTAGGACAATTACAAGACTGGGTAGCAAGTACTGATGAAACTATCGGTAAAAACGCGATCGGCAATGCCTATTTGAGTCAGCAACAGCAACGCGAACCGATGTTTTACTATTTTGCTTACGGCTCTTGTATGTGTCCGGTAGATTTAAAGCGATCGCTCGGTGAAAAAACACACGTATACGCGATCGGTCCTGCGACTCTCAAAGGCTATAGGTTGGGCTTTTATTCCTATTCTCCGTTACGAAACTCTGGTGTATTGGATGTCGTCCCCGATAAAACAGCTAGCGTGGAAGGGGTATTGTACATGCTACCAAAACGCCTGAGCCAAGCCCTCGATCGCCGTGAGGGAGTCGCTGAAAATTGGTATCGTCACGAAAGAATCAGCGTCCACAGCCGAGAACGTCTGTACAAAGGCGTGCGGACATACGTTGTCGTGAATAAACTAGCAACAGAAATGCCCCTAACGACTGGTATTTTGATGTAGTCCTTAGAGGTGCAGTAACTTGCGGCTTGTCAGAAAAATATTGCTGGCAATTGTTCGATCGCATGTACCAGTTGCAAAGGCAAGCGGTAATTGGTAATTGGTAATTGGTAATTGGTAATTCGGAATGACCCTTGTACGGGCGGGTTTTGAACCAAGATTTATTGTCAAAACCTGTGAACCTTTTGCTAAACCCGCCCCTACAACTCCTGCTTCCTGATTACTGATAACTGCTCACTGGTAACTGGTTACTGGTCGCTGGTTTGCCTGTCTCAATTGGCAAAGATGGATCGCGAGACCATTCATTCCATGAAGCAAAATAGTTTCTCACGTTTTTAATCCCCGCTTCTTGAAGGGCGATTAAGGTGTTGGAGGCGCGAGAGCCTTTGAAACAGTAGACATACACCGTTGATTCTGGAGTAATGCCCACCTTCTCACACATCGCTAAAACTTCTTCTTTGGAACGGAGTGTAGGAATTTCAGTATTGGGAACCATGAAGTCATACCACTCAATCCAAACCGCACCGGGAATCCTACCTTTGCGGGGACAGAAATCTACACCATAAGGGGAAGAACTGTCACCCATCCACTCATCGCGATCGCGCACGTCTAACTTGATAATGGCTGGGTCGTCCAAAGACTGCAACATCTGTTCTGTAGTCACCATAATTGCCGGATCGATGTCCATCACAAACGTTGTTGGTTCTGGTGTAGGAACTTCCGCAGTTGTCGGTAACCCCATCTTCAACCAAGCTTGATAACCGCCATGCAATACGGATACTTGCTGACAACCAAAATACTTCAGCAGAAAGTATCCTCGACAAGATTGTCCAAAGCCTTTATTCATCGCCTCTTCGTAGATGACAATCTTTTCTCTACCTGAAATACCAGCTACGCCTAAAAGTTTGGCAAATTCCGCGTGCAGGCTATTCAATCCTTCAGGTGTAGAGGCAGCTAAATAAGTAAAAATCTCGCGAATATTGACTGCGCCAGGAATATGGGCAATTGCGTACTCTTCTGGAGCGCGAGTGTCAACGATCGCTATTGACTCCTGCTGCACTAAAGTCGCAAGTTCTTCTGGGGAAATCAGCGGTTTCATTGTTTTGCCTTATTCCTTTTTGATTTGGACAATCTTATGGACTCACTCTGAAGCATCGCAGTCAGGTGAAATGGGCAAGCGGGGCTTAAAAGACAGCACCCGCACCCAGTAACTAATGCATTCCACCAAGACTGGTGCTATTAAATAGAACGTTCTATCCACTAACTAGTATTAAGGTAGCTAGCACAAATAAAAAGTGTCTCACTATACCAGTTGGCTTATATCTTTAGAGATAGGCATTCATTTTACGTAGAACAAAAGAAAGTTAAGTATAAATGTTTTTATGTAATTTTTAAATATCAATAACTAACATAAGAGCTTGCAGCTACTCCAGCAAAAAAAAATTGTATAAAAAGTTTCCCAATGGAGAGAATTTAGACGAAGAGTACAAGAGATATTATGAATGCAAGCAAAAAGTTTAAGTAACAGTTATCAGTTATTGTAGGGGCGGGTTTAGCCAACAGATTAACCATTAAAACAGTAGTTCGAGAGTCAAAACCCGCCCGTACAGTTATCAGTCAACCATCAACCGATCGCTCATAATTATTTCTTATTGTTCAAATCGGCAGGATTGATATTTATTAAAGGTAGACTACTGTTACCGCTCATAACTGTAGGGAAACGCCCATCCCATTTTTCAATCGCTTGTTTTTGCAGTATTTCTGGAGTCAAAGTAAGTCGCTGCAATCTTTGCGCTTCTGCTTGTCCTTTAGCACGGTTAACTTCTGCTTGCGCTTCTTTTGTCGCTTTTAAAGCAACAAAATCTGCTTGCTTGGCTTCCTGTTCGGCAATTTGTTTTGACTCAATAGCTTTGCTAAACTCTGGCGAGAAGGAAAAATTCACTAGAGAAACGTCGTCTACCATGACTCCATAATCTCCCAGACGAGATTTTAGAGCATCGTCAATTTCTGCTTTTAAGTCTGTTCTTTTGGTAATAATTTCTTCCGCAGTTTTTTTTGCAGTTGCCGCTTTGAGAACTTCAGAGACGGCTGGAGTAACGATCCCGTCAACAATTTGTTCTTCATCTCCGACTCGTTGAAAAATCTTATTGACCTGTGTAGGATCGATGTGCCAGTTAACAGCTAGTTCTGTGGTGACTTTTTGCAAGTCTTTAGAAGCAGCATCAGCATTAAAACTGCTTTTCTGAACGCGCACGCTCAAAGTTTTAACTGTGGTAACAAAAGGTACGATCGCATGTAATCCTTCATCCAGAATTCCCTCTTGAACTTTGCCAAATTGCATCATTACGCCTCTTTGCCCTGCATTAACGATCGCAAAAGGACGAAAGATGAATGCAACAATTAATAGAACGATCCCGCCAGCAAAGGGCAAACTTGTTTTAAGATAATCGCTGTTTCTCATAAAATTAGTGGCTAGTGGCGCTTTGGCTAGTGGTTAGGTGAAAAGTCAAGTCGCTGTCTACTTGTTCATTTAGTTATTCAATACCAATTATTCATTATTAATCCGTACTGTTTGGTTTTAATTGTATTAAGCGCTCAAATAATAGAATTTGGGGAAAATTGCTAAAAATCTTAAGATAAGCATCTTCCTGAGTTATTGATAACTGGTTGCTGATAACTGATAACTTTGTAGAGACGTTACATATAACGTCTCTACACTGATAAGTGATAACTGACAACTGACAACTGATTCATGAAAATTAACCAACGCCATACTTGGGCTTTAACTACAGCAGAAGCGATCGCAATTCAAGAAAAATTACGAGGTGAAATTATTACTACAGATAAAATTCCGACACCAGTACAGTATGTTGCAGGTGTAGATATGGGTTTTGAGGCAGATGGTACGATAAGTCGAGCTGCGGTTGCCGTGCTAAGTTTTCCCAGTCTGCAACTCCAAGAAACAGCGATCGCGCGTCGTCCGACAAGTTTTCCCTATATCCCAGGATTCTTATCATTTCGGGAAGTTCCTGCCGTTCTTGATGCTCTGGAAAAAATTAACATTACGCCCGATATAATTTTGTGTGACGGTCAGGGAATTGCTCATCCGCGTCGATTTGGAATCGCTTGTCATTTAGGGTTAATTGTGGATATACCAACTATAGGTGTGGCAAAGTCTCTACTGATTGGCAAACATCAAGAAGTCCCAGAAGCACGAGGTAGTTGGCAACTATTAACCGATAAAGGAGAAACTATTGGTGCAGTACTTAGAACCAGAACTGGGACAAAACCACTCTATATTTCTAGCGGGCATCGAGTCAGCTTAACCACTGCGATCGATTATGTTTTGCAATGTACGCCAAAATATCGTCTGCCAGAAACTACCCGCATTGCAGATAAATTAGCTTCGTCAAAGTGAAAATAAGGCAGAGGACAGATGACAGGGGCAGAAGGAATGCGTACTTTGGAGTTTAACTGCGATCGCTGACTCGGTAACAATATGGACGCTCTGCTGCTGGATAAGATCGACTAATGCTAGGTACACTGCTAGACGGGCGCTACAGCATTATTAGCCAATTGGGACGCGGCTACTATGGGGAAACCTACCTTGCTGAAGACCTGCGCAGAATGAAAAGACAGTGCGTGGTGAAACGGTTGAAACCAGCAAGCAACGATCCAAATACATTACGAGAAGCAAAGCTATTATTTGATTCTGAAGCTAGAGTTTTAGAAAGTTTGGGAAGAAGACACGAGAAAACTCCAGACTTACTCGATTATTTTATTGAAAACGAAGAATTTTATTTAGTACAGGAACTCGTTGAAGGTTATCCCTTAAGTACGTTACTGGCAGACGGTCAGCAGCTACCAGAAGCAGAGGTATTCAATCTGCTTGTAGATGTACTAGAAATTTTGAATTTTGTCCACCAGAGTCAAGTCATTCATCGAGATATCAAACCCAGTAATATCATTCGACGACACAAAGATGGGAAATCGATCTTAATTGACTTTGGGGCAGTTAAGCAAGTTAATACTCAGATAGTTGTTGGAAACGGACAAGTTACTTTCACGCGCGCGATCGGCACACCGGGATATATGCCAATCGAGCAAGCCAGAGGCAGACCGCGTTATGCTAGCGATATTTATGCGCTGGGAATGTCGGCAATTCAAGCTTTGACTGGAGTAGCGCCAAGCGAATTAAGCGAAGATGCAGATGGGGAAGTTATCTGGCGCGATCGCGCCCAAGTTTCACCTCACCTAGCAGCAATTTTAGACAAGATGGTGCGTTCCCAAATAAGCGATCGCTACCAATCAGCAGACAAAGTACTATACGACTTACAACAACTTCAACGCTTTAGTTCTACTCCTACCCGCAGGCGATCGCTACCACCAATTAGATTACATCCGCGCAATCTCAGTGCTTTAGTTGCAGGTGGTGCAACTCTTCTACTTTTTTTGCTTGGAACTCAAATCTATGCCTACAGTCGATTTGGAGTATTTCCAGCCGATGTATTTGCGGTGATGCGGAGTTTACCGAGCAGCTTGCTACTAGAAAGATCGGCAGGTGGGCGCTCAGTTGATGCTCACCGCGCTCCTCTGAGTGTAAACGCGCCGATTTTTAGTAACTATAATTGTGTCACTTTCAGCTCTGATGGGCAAACGTTTGCTACTGGTAGCGGTGATGGGTCAATTAAGATTTGGGATTTTAATACGGGCAAACTACAGCGTCTTTTAACCGGACATTCAGGTCACGTCCATTCCCTAACGATGAGTCCAGATGGAGAAATTCTTGCTAGTGGGAGTGGCGATCGCACGATCAAGTTGTGGAATCCTCACACGGGTAAACTGATCCAAACTCTCAGTGGCGGATTAAACCATGTTAATTCAGTGGCGATCGCGACCGACGGACAAACTTTGGCAAGTGGGAGCAATGACGGAATTGTCAAGCTGTGGAATTTGAATACAGGTCAATTGCGACATAACCTCAACGGACATTCCGGCGATGTCAATGCTGTTGCCATCAGCCGCGATGGACAAATTCTTGCCACTGGTAGCAGCGACGAGACGATTAAGTTGTGGAATCTGGATACAGGCAAGTTAATTCGGACTATCAGTGGTGCTGGAAATGTGTTTTCCCTAGCTACGAGCAACAACGGACAAATTGCTAGTGGCAGTAGTGATGGGACAATTAAACTGTGGAATCTGAATACGGGTCAGCTCGTTCGTACCTTGAGCAGCGATCGCAGCGTAGTCACTTCTGTTGCGATCGGCTCTGATGGTAAAACACTGGCAAGTAACAGTAGCGATCGCATTGTCAAGCTGTGGAATCTGGAGACAGGCAAGTTACGCCACACCTTAATCGGCTACGTGACAGGAAATGCAGACTATTTTAATGCCGTCGCCTTCAGTCCCAGGGGACAAACATTAGTTAGCGGGACTGGTAATGGCACAATTGATGTTTGGCGCGTACCGCAGCAGTAGCCGATCCCCCAACCCCCTTAAAAAGGGGGCATTCATTCCCCCTTCAAAAGGGGGGCTAGGGGGGATCGAGATCTCAATTTTCAAGCGCGTAACTCCAAAATTGGAGATTAGACTAGTTTCCGGTGCAAAACATGAGAAAGTATCAGTGAAAAAATTAGTGTAGCTCTGCATATTGTTAATAAGATTTTGTGAATGAATTCATTTCGAGAAGATTAATAAATATTTCAATAGTTGAATAATACCAACTATTTTAGATGGTGATTAACTAGCTCTAGCAATTCCAAAATAAATAGTTAATATTTCAAGTATTTTTATCAGTTTTGCTCAAATTTCTCCTCATGCTAGCCAAATTATGAGCGATGATTCCCCATCCTACCCAACGTTCAAAACCTCTACTAGTTTTGTATAAACATCGTTCTAATCCAAAGCATATGTGTGAGAACACTTATACGTCCTTCTATCCCGTTATGCCAGCGGCGACCTTTCTGAAAATTTCTCTTTCTTTCAAAATTATCTCTTTCTTTACTCTTATAGCCTCCCTTGGGGAGGATTACTTGTTTGACTCCTAATTTTTGAGCATAGTTTTCATTTGGGTGAGAATAAACTCCTCGGTCGGCGCTTGCTTGCTTGGGTGGACGACCAAAAATTTGTAGATGCTGGTCAAGGCTCTCAACCCACTGTTGCGTATCGTGAGGATTACCTTTGAGAACTCGATAATTACTGATTAGCCCTCCATCAACTTCATCTAACCAAACTTTATGTCCAAATTCTGTTGATAAATTAGGTTTTCCTCGACAGATAATGTCAGTATGAGCTTCAAAGATACTCACGAGTTTTTCATGAGCCGGAACTCTTTCTTGACGTAAAACACGGCGAGATGACTGAGCAATAACTTGTGTGACGCGAGGAATAAAAATAGCTAAAGCTCGACCAACTTTTGCCGCTTTTAAATCGGTTGAATCCTTGAGAAGAACCTGTACCTTTTGAGCTTGTTTAAGACTAGCTTGAGTTACTTCAAGTAATCGGCGATAAGCTTGTTCTCTATTTTGACGACCCCACTGGCTTCGAGCTTGAGATAGACTATCAATATTGCGAGAAATTTTTCTAGCTGTCCGGTAACGGTTTTGGAATAATCGAGGATGAATTTTTGAGTTTGAACTCAGAATTTCTTTAGCCTTGTACAACAGACGGCTCATAACTCTCACCCCATCTACTAATAAGCTATTATCAGAAGGAAAGTGAATATTTGTGGCTCCTACTGTTCCGTCTGTTCTCATCTTTTGTGCTTTAGTTAATTGCAGCTCGATAGCCATTTGCGTCAGTCGTTGATTCAGTTTCTTCAAAGTTGTTTCACTTATTTGATTCGACCAACGAAAAGCGCGTACTCTTGTTCGGTAGTGGCTGAAAATATACTCGGCAGAATTGTCTTAGAACTAAACTTTCACTTACGTTTTTGATGGTCTTTTCGTAACTCAGGCAGCGTAAGTGTTTCAGAACTATCATCCGTAGTATAACTTCTACAGGAGTTGAATTTCTGCCGGTTTTGGTTGCATGAGAAGAACGCGAGAGATAAGTCAGCTTCAACTAACTCTAATAGGTTCTCATCATCGAGAATCTGGTCAATCTCAACCATTTCAGCATCCATCTTTCCAGTTAATTGCAGCAAAGTTCTAAATTTTTGCTCGATATGATATTTCTTTCGTAACACCTCTCACCAGCCCAACTCGGATTGAGTACCTAAAAGTTCTATCTCAATCACTGTAAGACTTTTAAGTTTCGCACCGGAAACTAGTCTAAACTCCAGTTCCTAGCAAACAGGTCAGAAAAACCACATTTATCGATTTTGGCGCAATGTTTTGCTGAGCAAATGCATTAAACCAAAGTGTATAAATTGCGATCAAACCAGCAGCACCTAATGCCAAAAGGTAGCCTGCTAGAGTTGCCCAAGAGACAGCGCGATCGGTAGATAGCTGAGGCAGCACGATCGCACTGGCTCCAGCCATAGCCAGCAGCATTCCAAAGCCTTCATTTCGTTTAACGTGTAAGCGCACAACATATTTGTAGGCAATAATAAACAAGGGTGAGGTTGTGAATAATAATGTCACTTCTCCCACAGGTGCTAGCTGAAATGCCGTCGTGCCTAAGACATAACCCCCAATAGCTGGCAAACTCAGCCACCAGATCGTTGAAGTGCGAAGGGAGCGAATCAGATCGTGTCGGACACTCGGCGCTAGAAAAAGGATCGGCAGCATTGCAACAGTGGCAACCAGAAAGCGACCTGCCAAAACTGCAAAAGCAGACCATCCTGGAAGCCAGCGGACAAATACACCTACCATACCCCAAGTAGCTGCGGCACATAGAGCCGCCATTAAGCCTTGGGTGTTTAGTGTGGGTTGAGTCATCTAGATTTCATATCCTTGACTTTTCCCTGTTCTCTATTCATCAAAGATTTCGAGTCAATTCGGAAGTATCAAACTGCATCTTTTATTTTTTCTTTAATGCCTTTTTCACCAATTCAGCAATTTGCGAGGGGCGTTCTGCAACTGGAACTTTTGCCGCTTTGAAAGCTTCTAACTTGCTTTTTGCCGTACCGACATTATCTCCTCTGCCAACCACGGCTGCTAGCGTCCCAGTATGCCCCCAGTGTTTGCCAGCTGGTGCATGACAGCCAGCAATGTAGGCTATAACTGGTTTATCGATCGCCTCGGCAATGTAACGCGCCGCAGCTTCTTCGCTATTTCCCCCAGGTTCCCCGACTAAAACGATCGCTTCTGTAGTATCGTCTTCATCGAAAATTTGCAGCCATTGTAGAAAAGAAGAACCAATAATTGCATCACTGCCAATACTGACAGCAATTGACTGCCCTAACCCGGCTTTAGTCAATCCCAAGGCAATTTCGTAAGTCAGAGTCGTGCTGCGACTGACAATACCAATCGAACCTGGAGTATAAAATTCACTGGCATGGGTTCCCAAAAGTAATTTGCCAGGAATGATAATACCCGGACTGTTTGGTCCTACAATTATGGTTTCGTTTGCCTCTGCTTTACGCAACAAGCGCACCATATCCAAAGGAGGTACGCCAGCAGAGATGATAATAATTTGTTTTATCCCAGAAGCGATCGCCTCTAACGCAGCATCTAAAGCTTGATAGGGAGGGACGAAAATAATCGTCGTATCGATCGCCCCAACTGCCGCTACTGCCTGTTCGACCAAATCGAACACGGGTAAATCGTCAATAGATGTCGTTTGACCAGGACTAACTGCGGCAACAATCTGCGTCCCGTAGGCTTGCATACGAGCAATGTAGGGCGACCAGAGCGATGCTGTCATGCCCTGAATTAAAACTTTACTATCAGGCTTTAATTTCATCACTCACTTCTTTTAGGCAACGAACTTTTCGCAACACGGACGGCTTGGGCGATCGCTTCGTCTAAATCTTCCATTGAAGAGACTTGTACCGCATCTAGCTTTGCTTTGGCATCTGCTAAATCCGTTCCTGCCAAGCGCACGACTAGTTTAGGGTATTGGGCATGAGAACGAGTTTTGTGCGTCTTATTGTCGTGCTGTTGTACGAAAGTCGCGATCGCCTCAGCCACTTCTACAGTTGTCGGCACGCTACAAAGAATATTAACTAAGATCGCATGGATAGATTTATCTTGAGCGATCAATTCTAGACCTTGGACGACGCGATCGCAAAAATTCAACCCCCCATTTGCGCCAATTCTTCCATGTCCCACATTTAAGCAAACAGATGGTTTGCGGTGACTGGCTGTGGCGATCAAATCTAAAGTTGCCATCAATAACCCCGCACCATTGCCCAAAATTGCAATATTTCCCGACTTATCTACCTCATTCCACTTGCCAACTTGAGCGACTGATGGATAACCGTTAGGACGGCTAGCTTTTTTTTCTGCCATCATCAAAATATCGGGATGGCGGGCGATCGCTTGGTCGTTGACAGTAACTTTACCATCCAATGCCATTAACTCCCCAGTCGAACTGACCCCTAAAGGATTGATTTCGATCAAATCCAAATCTTTCTGCACGAATAAACCGTACATTTTTTCCACGATAGCGCTGACCGATGCCAGTGCATCTCCCTGCAAGCCCATTTTGACTGCTAATCGGCGGGCATAAAAGGGTGAAAAATCTCGTTCGACTATGACTTGTTGTAAAGCTTCTGGATTGGATTCAACATCGACTCCCCCTTGCGTAGAACCCAGAAGCAACGGACGGCGAGCAACTGCATCGATAACTATGGCTAGGTAAAACTCGCGATCGGAGTTGTATTTTGCCTCCGCTAGTAAAACTTCAGGAAATTCCCCTAAAATTGGTAAATTGAAGATCGTTTGTGCCGCAGCGATCGCGTCGATCGTATTCGTGACGATCTTTACTCCCCCAGCTTTTCCCCTACCTCCCGTCCGCACTTGCGATTTGAGTACTACTGGATAGGGAATCTTCAACCCCTTCAAATCGCGGGGACGATCGATTCTTTGGGAAGGTAAAACTGGAATACCAATCTCGCGAAACCATTCTTTAGCTTGATACTCTAGTAGATCCATTTTTTGATGGTAATAGGTAATAGGTAATGGGTAATGGGTCAGGAGGGATTAGGATTTAGCACTAAGGGATTAGGGTAGCGATCGAGAACTACCAACTACCAACTACCAATTACCAATTACCAATTCATTTATACTTCATCCTTCAAGCCTAAACGATGCTTTTGCCAATCTTGCGCTACAAGGTTAATGCCATAAAATCGCTGCCAAAAGCGATCGACAACTTTAGTTGATAAAACTTTCGTCATCATAAACACCAAAAAATTTCCCCCTGTTGCTGCAATATAGCGCGGGCGGGGATGAGAATCTGTCAGTGCTTTAACAATTGCTTCTGCAACTCGTTCGGCACTCCAAGCACGGCTACTCGTGTGTTTCTCTAAATCTTTTAATTTTTCAAAAGCAGCGCGATAGGGGGTGCGTTCGGGAGTGGCTACGGTTGATTCTACAGCTTGGGCGGCGGCGGCAAAAAAATCCGTGCTGACTGGACCTGGTTCGATGACGCTGACTTTAATATTGAATGGTGCTAGTTCCATGCGCAAAGCATCGCTGAGTCCCTCGAGGGCAAATTTTGAACCACTATACAAACCGCCAAACGGGAAAGCCATCCTACCACCCAGCGAACTAATATTGATAATTCTGCCACCACCGCGATCGCGCATCAGCGGAATTAAGCTGCGGATCAGCGCTAAGGGTGCTAGCACGTTGATTTGAAATTGTCTGGCAGCAGCTTCGTGGGGAATGAGTTCTATGGGTCCCATCTGTCCGTAGCCAGCATTATTAACTAAAGCATCAACGCGACCGAATTTTGCGATCGCGGCTTGGGCTAGGGCTTCAACTTGGTCAGTCTGTGCTAAATCTGTGGGAACGATGAGAACTTCTGCCCCTAATTGCCGACAGTGACTAGCGACCTTTTCCAACTTGTCTGCATCTCTAGCTGCCAAGACTAAGCGAATCGTCTTAAATCGTTCTGCTAAAATTTTTGCCAGTGCTGCCCCAATGCCAGTAGAAGCACCAGTAATTAATACAACTTGTTCGGATAAAGAAAGCATTTTTAGTCAATTTAACGAGCAACAATTAGGGCGAGACAGACAATCCTACCCTATGTTCTGCAAAGATTTTAAAGCGACGAGGGCAAACTTGTCTTATATCTGAGGAGACACAATTAAGAGAGCTGAGGGGGCTGAGGGGGCTGAGGGAGCTGAAGGAGAGTCGCGAAGTTGAGGGAGCGACAACCAACAACCAACAACCAACAACCAAAAACAAATTTCCCACACCCCACACCCTACACCCTACACCCCTTCTTCACGCACCACTCACCACTATCCTTTCACAGTTTCTCGTGCCAAGAACTTTTCTAGTTCCGTCAGCGCGTCAGCATCAACTTTTGTTTGCATCGGGCAGAATTTGGGACCGCACATCGAGCAGAATTCAGCAGTTTTATAAATATCTGCTGGCAGGGTTTCGTCGTGATATTCCTTTGCCCTGTCTGGATCGAGGGATAATTCAAACTGACGATTCCAGTCGAAATTGTAACGGGCGGTTGAAAGCTCGTCATCCCTATCTCTAGCACCGATGCGGTGTCTTGCCACGTCCGCAGCGTGAGCGGCGATTTTGTAGGCAATCAAACCATTCCGCACGTCTTCCGCATCGGGTAAGCCCAAATGTTCTTTAGGTGTGACATAGCATAACATTGCCGTACCATACCAACCTGCCATTGCTGCCCCGATCGCAGAAGTGATATGGTCGTAGCCTGGGGCAATATCCGTTACCAGTGGTCCCAGCACGTAAAAAGGTGCTTCCGAACACTCTTCCATCTGCTTGCGGACGTTAAATTCAATTTGATCCATCGGGACGTGTCCTGGTCCTTCTACCATGACTTGGACATCGTGTTCCCAGGCTTTACGAGTCAGTTGTCCCAAAGTTTTTAATTCTGCTAACTGTGCCTCGTCGGATGCATCGTGGAGACAGCCAGGGCGTAGAGAGTCACCCAAACTAAAGGACACGTCGTATTTCTTAAAAATCTCGATAATGTCGCGCAAGTGCGTGTACAGCGGATTTTGTTTGTGATGGTGCAACATCCACCGCGCTAAAATACCTCCACCACGGGAGACAATTCCGGTAATTCGGTTTTTGACTAATGGCAAATGCTCGATTAAAATCCCAGCATGAATTGTCATATAGTCTACACCTTGCTGGGCGTGTTTCTCGATGATGTGGAGAAAATCTTCCGCAGTGAGCTTTTCAATACTACCGTGGACGCTTTCTAAAGCTTGATAGACTGGTACAGTGCCAATTGGCACCGGAGAAGCGTTAATAATTGCAGTGCGAATTTCATCTAAGTTACCGCCGCCTGTGGATAAGTCCATGACGGTATCGGCTCCATATTTTACCGCTAGATTGAGCTTGGCAACTTCTTCATCTAGGTTGGAAGAGTTGGGTGAAGCACCAAGATTAGCATTCACCTTACATTTGGAGGCGATGCCAATACACATCGGTTCCAAATTGGGATGATTGATATTGGCAGGGATAATCATGCGTCCCCGCGCTACTTCATCTCGAATCAACTCCACGGGTAAATTCTCCCGTCGGGCGACATGATGCATTTCTTCGGTTATTACACCTTTACGGGCAAAGTGCATTTGAGACACGTTATCTTGCCCGCGACGCTTCGCGATCCATTCTGTACGCATTTCGAGTTCCTCGCATAAACAGCTTCCCTCCGCTGGTATTACCCAGTCTCAGGTTCTAAGGGACTGTCTCAGCCTGGTTTCCCAGACACCCCTAGCTATGGTTGTCGATTGTATCACTTCTACCCAGCCGCAGTTTGTTAATTTTTGAGTTAATTAATTTTTTCTATGTATGCAAGCTAAATGATTGTTGGAGTAAGGCGAAAGCTCGTAAAAATAAGATTTGGCGGGAAAAATATACTGTCTATTTCCGAAAAGATTAGACTAAAAATTAATAACCGATCGCTTCAGGATTTTATACGCGATGTTAGCTCCTATACTAAGTTTACTGGCTTACGCGAACGATCCACCGATCGCACCCTACAATCCCAGCATCCGATCGAGCGATCGCAGCGTTCAATTAGTTAAGCAACAAAATAGCGCGATCGAACAGTTACTATCTACTAATGAATGTGAAGGATGTAACCTAGAAAATGCCGAGCTTCAAGGTGCAAAATTGAGGGGTGCAAAACTGAGAGGTGCAAATATGAGAAATGCCGATCTTAGTTATGCCAACTTAGAAAATGCTGACTTAGAAAATACAAATTTAGAAAATGCTAATTTAGCAAGTAGCAATCTTCGAGGTGCGAAATTAGAAAATTCTTACCTGAGATCTGTCGATTTAGACAATGCTAACTTGAATAATGCCAACTTAGAAAAAGTAAACCTGGAAAATGCCAATCTAGAGGGTAGCAGTCTTCGAGGTGCAAAACTAGATACTGCTTATCTCAGGGGCGTTAATTTTCGAGATGCCGATTTGCAACTCGCAATATTAGAAAATGCTAATCTTCAAGATGCTAATTTTCAACGGGCGATTCTCCGAGATGCTGTACTAGATGATGCTTATTTGGGAAATACAAACTTAAGAAATGCCGATTTACGAAATGCTTCTCTACAAGATGCAAATTTGCAAGGGGCAAAATTAGCAGGAACTAATCTGCGCGGTGCAGATCTTAAAGGTGTTTATTTACCTGATGGTATGAGAAATGATTAGGTGATTGGGAGTTACCCAATTGAAGATTCAGATCTCGATCCCCCAACCCCCCTTAAAAAGGGGGCATTGTTCCCCCTTCTCAAGGCAGGCTAGGGGGAATCTTTGAGGATCTATCGTTTTTAACCAAACTGTATCGATCTATATCTTCTTCCAATCCTTTTTGCTCTACTAAATCTACTTCAAATACCTCTGCAAACGATCGCGCAACTTGCAATTTCACCTGCTCTAGTTGAATATCTGGTATCCATTGAGCTAAACTACCCACGGGTTTATCGGCAATCCCGCAGGGGACAATTTTACTGAAACCTGCCATATCGGGACAGACATTCAAAGCAAAACCATGCATTGTCACCCAGCGACTGACTTTAATCCCGATCGCGGCGACTTTATATCCTTCCAACCATACCCCAGTTAAACCAGGGACGCGATCGCCCTGCAACCCGTACACTGCTAATACGCGAATTAAGACTTCTTCTAGCTGCCGCAAATACCAGTGCAAATCTTTGTGGTGGAATTGCAGATTTAAAATCGGGTAGCCTACCAGTTGACCGGGACAGTGATAAGTTACCTCTCCACCTCTTTCTATCCTGTATACTTTTTCTGCACTTTTGTCAAGGTCGAATTGCAGAAAATCTAAACTAGCTCCGTGTCCTAAAGTGTAGACTGGCGGGTGTTCTAGCAAAATTAAGACATCAGGTAAATCGGGATCTTGGCGGCGCTGTTGCAACAGATGTTTTTGCCAATTCCAAGCCTCAGCATAACAGACGAGTCCGTAATTATAAAGATAGCATTGATGGCGTTTCATGGAGATGATTACAAGCGATCGCAAAAAAGTTCAAGCGTATTTTTTACCAAATTTTATTGCATTTGCGATTGACTACATCAAGAAATGTCAAGGAATGCGAAGGATATTAAAAAGAACTAAAACCTCTCTGTTTTCCAGAATACAAAGTGCTAACTTGAAAGTAGAAACACAAACACAGCAGGGAGGAAGGCTTTACCACCACGCCAGACTCGATGTGAAAGTCGAGATTCTACTAGGAAAAATCCCAGATCGCCCTCCAACTGGGAAATACCTGTAGTTTATTAGCAGGAACAAACCCTTTTCGTCAGGAAGTGCGACTGGTAAATTTTCATCGCAAAATAGCGAAGTTGATAAACTAAAGCGTGGTTAAATGGTGACAAAAAGCGCACCAATCGATTGATTTCTGGAGTACTTAAAACACCAGAATTCGGGCTTTTAGTAAGTAGACACTGACAGCAAATTGTTGCTGCTTTGTATTTAACCTAACACAAATTTGGTTCGTATCCATCGGGAGAATTAAATATGAAGCTTGTGATCCATGGCAAAAACATCGAAATCACCGATGCCATTCGCGAGTACGTGAATCAGAAAATAGAAAAGGCAGTCAATCATTTTCAAACTCTAACCACTGAAGTAGATGTTCATTTGTCAGTAGCCCGCAATCCCAGGATCAACCCAAAACAAGCAGCGGAAGTCACAATTTACGCCAACGGAACTGTAATTCGGGCAGAGGAAAGTAGCGAGAACTTATACGCCAGCATCGATCTAGTCGCCGATAAAATTGCCCGACAGCTACGCAAGTATAAAGAAAAATTGCAAGACAAGAAAACTCAGCCAAAAACTAGCTTAGAGGCAGTAGAACCACCTGTTGTTAATGATTTGATTGGCGATCGCACTCCCGAATTACCTAGCGAAGTCGTCCGCACGAAATACTTCGCCATGCCACCAATGACACTGAATGAAGCCCTAGAACAACTACAACTCGTCGATCACGATTTTTATATGTTCCGCAATGCCGAAACTGGAGAAATAAACGTCATTTACGAACGCAATCATGGTGGATATGGCGTAATTCAACCCCGCAACGGCAACGGACACACGCACGGTAATGCTAAGAACGGTAAAGCCCAAACTTCGGTAGAAAAGCCACAGGTTTCTAAGTAACAACAAGTAGAGACGTTACACGTAACGTCTCTACACTGATAACTGTCTAAGCCTACAATGGAATTGGCGAGAAGTTGCTAGGAAGGTAGCGATGAGAGTACCACAGGCTTTCTTGACAAAATTCCGAGCTGCATTTGTCGGTGTCAGCATACTGATGCTAGGGATGCAACCTAGTTATGCTATAGAAACGTTACCAAGGCAAATCAAACCGCAAGAAAACCTACAGGTAGCAGCAACGCACAACAATCGAGGCGTAGAGTTAGCCGAACAAGGAAAATTCTCAGAAGCGATCGCGGCTTTCAATCAAGCAATTGAAATTTATCCTCAGTACGAAAACGCTCACAATAATTTAGGGCTTGCTTTTGGCAATCAGCAACAGTACATCCAAGCAGAAAACGCCTTCAAACATGCTCTTGCCATCAATCCGCGTAATTTTGAAACCTACAATAATTTAGGAATCGCCCTCGGTAGTCAAGGCAAATTTGCAGAAGCGATCGCTGCTTTTCGACAAGCAATTCAACTCAAACCCAACGATCCAACCTCTTACCAAAATCTCGGTGTAGCATTTTGGAGTCAAGGAAATTTGTCCGAAGCACAAGCATCTTTGCATAAAGCCAAAGATCTCTACTCCACACAAAACAACTCAACAGGCATAAGTTATGTAGAGCAGATTTTGCAACAGATGGAAAAGTAATGGGTAGTTGGTGAGTGGCTAGTGGCTAGTGGCTAGATTCAATTTCAGTAACTAGTCACTAGCGACTAGTTACCGATAACTGATTATATTGGCAGAGTCACAACAAAAGTCGTTCCTATTCCAACTTCACTAGTGACGCTAATTTCGCCGCTGTGCAAGTCTACACACTGTTTGACAATAGACATTCCCAAGCCCGTACCAGAGATATTTTCTACGTTACTACCACGATGAAAAGAATGGAAGAGTTGTTCTATATCTTGAGCCGGAATACCAATTCCTCGATCGCGGATGGAGAAAGTAGCTTTTCTGGCTTCAATAGATAAGCTTAAATCGATGTCACCGCCTTTAGGCGAGTATTTAATTGCATTGGAAAGTAAGTTACTCAAAATATAACGGAGCAATTTTTCATCGACATTAGCAGTTATCGGTTGTGCTTGACTGGTAAAAATAATTGAGTGTTTGCTACTAGCACTCATCCGCATTTCTTCTACTAAGTCATGGCAAAATTGTTCTAAGGGTACTGGTGTGGGATTGAATTCGAGTTTTTCGGCTTCAGCTTTACCAATCAGTAAAACATCATCTAACAATTGTGTCATGCGTTTGGTAGCAATTTGAATTCGATCGAGATACATGCGTTTTTTATCTTCTGAAGCGCGATCGCCAAATTGTTCGAGTAGCTTAGCTGACATTAGAATTGTTGTTAGCGGAGTCCGAAATTCGTGAGATGCTGTAGTAATAAATCGCGATTTCAGTTCTACTAACTGTTTCTCTTTTTCTAAAGCGTAAATCATCTCAGCTTCGGCTAACTTTCGTTCTGTGATATTGCGAAATATACCACGGGTAGCGATTGGCTTACCATTGATAATTTTACAATTAATACTACCTGCAACCCAAACTTTCTCACCTTGTTTAGTTATAAATGCCGTTTCTATTTCCGAAATCTGTTTTCCTGACATGACTTCCCGAAAAGTTTTCTGGCAATGCTCTAAATTATCGGGATGAATAACATCAAAAATTCTCAAACGAGAAATTTCATCTTCACTATAATCTAAAGTTTCTTTCCAGGCTCGATTTACATATACTAAATGACCGTCTGGTGTAACACTTTGAATTAGATCGCTAGCATTTTCAAATAAATCTCTATAGCGTTCTTCACTCTCTCGGAGAGCCGCATCAGCTTGCTGACGCTCGTTAATTTCACGCTCTAATTTTCGATTAGTTCGCAATAGTTCTTTGGTACGCTCTTGGACTCTTTGTTGTAGAGATTCGTTTGCTGCCTGCACTTCTTGAAACTTTTCATTTAAAGCCACCGTCATGAACTGAAAATTCCCAATCAACGAATTAATTTCTACTACCTGACTAGTAGGAAATTGCATCAAGTTATTTTCTGGCAATTGGGAGGATAAATCTGTAGTTACAGTAGCTAACTGGGTTAATGGATTTGCTAATTTACGGCTGAGTAGTATGCCGCCAATTAAAACAATCAATACCGTAACTAGCATGAAAGTAAGGTCGTTAATATAAGTTTGCTGTAGGTGGTCGATATAAGGTGCAGCCGGAATTTCTAAAATAAGTTTCCATTGAGAACGATCGTTCAGCGGCTGTTCTTTAACATATAGAGAGCGTCGCCAGCGTACCATCGCCGGAAGTTTGCCTTTAGGTGGTAACCATAGGTATGTATTTTCAAAATATATATTTCCACTGGCTGTCTTTTGACTCAGCGATCGCATTTCTCCCCCACGCAGGCGATCGAAATTTTGCATCAGTTGTAATTTAGAATCGCTACTGGCAACGATCTGGTTATGAGAGTCGAGAAGAATAATTTGGTGAACTCTGTGAGAAAGCTGCGATCGCAAAAAGTTCTCTAAATAGGAGAGGTTGAGGTGAGCGTATACTACACCAGATAAGCGATTGTTAGTTAGTATCGGTACGCCAATATCGATTTGGGGAATTCGTTCATTCGGATGGATGTGGACGTTGCCTATAGTGGGTTTGAGACTAGTTTCGATCTGCTTTAAAGTCTTTATGTGCTGTGCATCTAATTTGCCAGGTGAAGTTAAGGCTGGATCGATTTGGGGTGCAGAGGCAACAATAGTATCGGTAGCATTAATAACTTGTAATAGAATTAATTCGGGATAAACTTGCTGTAGCAACTCCAGGCTGTGCTGTAATTGCGTTGAAGGCGCGTTAGCGGTCGTATTATTAGTAGCTAATTGACCGAGTTGAGATAAAACATTTAAATATTCACGCTGGCGATCTGCCAAACCAGCTATCACCTCTTGAGCAGTATCTTTAAGTTCAACTTGAATTGTGTTGTGGATCTGTTGGGAAACCAAATTGCAATCTAAAACAACTAAAATTAGTGCAGGTAAAAAACAGGAAGTCGCACAAAGAGATAACAAAACCTGTCGCATGGATGGAGTATGCCTGACTTGGGCACGACTCACCCATCTAGAAATAGGTAAGTAATTAATTGCCAAGCTAGCGATAATAGAGTTAAAAATGCCATTGACAGACTGTTTCAACACCACTAACCAAGTTTGAGCCGAATCGACGTGTAACAAGCGGGAATAAAACAGCCACACCAACGGGATACCCAACACCAGCCAGTAAATGACATCTAATAGCACCAAACTTTGTCTTTGGTTGCGCCACAGTAAACCAATAAATAATGCTTCGCCAATCAAAACGATCGCGGCGTAGGGATGATTCCAGAGAAAGAAAGTGTGTACGGAGGCGATCGCTGCGGCAATTGTTCCCCAGCGAATACCGAAAAAGCGCACTACTAATAAAACAGAAATACTACCAAACAAAAAATCTACGCCAAAAAAGAGCGGCAAGCTGAAATAATTACCTGCATACCCTGCCAATAGCAAAATCGCCATTGGCAACCACGAGCGTCTAGGAATTGGGGGTAGTAACATGGTTAACTTTTAGTTACTGCGGCTTTTTAGCATCGCCTCGTAGAGATTACGAGCAAAACCACTGTTGTTAGATTAGTCCAGTTCCGAAATTTTCAGGATGAGTAAAATTACTGATGAAAGCGATCGCGACCCAACTTGCAGCTATTGTCAGCCCAGAATCTGTCTTGGAATGGGAAGATATAGATGCGATGCGACAAGAACACATCCAGGGGGCGATCGCCTCCAATATCGCACCTAGCTGCATTGTCTATCCCCAAACGCCAGCCGAACTAGCAGCAGTCATGGCATATACCGACAGCAACAACTGGCGAATTTTAGTCTATGGCAGCGGTACAAAACTCAGCTGGGGAGGACTGGCAAAAAATATCCAAGTGCTTGTCAGTACCGCACGCCTAAACCGACTCATCCAACACGCTGTCGGAGATTTAACCGTAACTGTAGAAGCGGGGATGAAATTTGCCGATCTACAAGCAGTGTTAGCCCCTACAGGACAATTTCTTGCCCTCGACCCCACCGCACCAGAATCAGCTACAATCGGGGGCATTGTCGCCACGGCTGATACCAATTCACTCCGACAACGTTACGGCGGCGTGCGCGATCAGCTACTAGGTATTTCCTTTGTCCGTGCTGATGGAGAAATTGCCAAAGCTGGGGGACGAGTCGTGAAAAACGTCGCTGGCTACGACTTAATGAAGCTATTTACAGGTTCTTACGGCACGCTAGGCGCGATCGCCCAGGTAACACTACGGGTTTACCCCCTACCACCCGCATCCGGGACGGTGACGCTGACAGGCACGGCTGAGGCGATCGCCCAAGCGACATCTAAAATCAGGAGTTCGGCGTTAACTCCCACCCAAGCCGACCTGCTATCTTCTCATCTAGTCACTACCATAGGAATAGGTCAAGGACTAGGATTAATGGTTCGCTTTCAAAGCCTGAGTGCTAGCGTCCGAGAACAAACCGCACGGCTAGTAGAAATGGGACAACAATTGGGATTGCAAAGCACCACCTACTCAGATGCGGACGAAGCTGACTTATGGCAACAATTACAAGTACAAATACGTTCTCCTCAACCAATGCAAGCAGTTACTTGCAAAATAGGAGTATTACCAGCAACTGCTGTTGCAACTTTGCTCTATTTAGATCGGGTTGCTCCAGAATCGGCGATCGGTACAATCCATGTTGGTAGCGGTTTGGGAGTTATCAGATTTGACAACACTAGTGTCAAGGCAAACACGGTTTTAAGTATGAGAACTCACTGCCAAAATCAAGGAGGTTATTTGTCTGTTTTAGAAGCCCCAGCAGTATTTAAGCAGCAGCTTGATGTCTGGGGTTATCGAGGCAATGCTTTAGATTTAATGCGACGCATAAAACAACAGTTCGATCCAAAAAATGTTTTGAGTCCGCAAAGGTTTGTCGGCGAGATTTAATAAACATTAGTTAATTGTTGATAGTTAATTGTCGATCGCTATCAACCATCAACTATCAACTATCAACCATCAACCACTATGCAAACTTCAGAAAATCCTTTAAATAATCATTTAATAGATCCAGAAACGGGGTCGATTAAGAATTTAAGAGGGTTCGATTCACAACATCCCCCGATCCGAAACTCATCGATACCTGCGTTCACTGCGGCTTTTGCCTATCTACTTGTCCTAGTTATCGCGTCATTGGCAAAGAGATGGATTCGCCTAGAGGTAGAATCTACCTGATGGACGCAATTAACGAAGGCGAAATTGCTCTCAATACCGCTACAGTAGAACACTTTGATTCTTGTTTGGGATGCCTTGCTTGCGTCACCACTTGTCCTTCAGGGGTGCAGTATGACAAATTAATTTCTGCCACTCGTCCCCAAGTAGAACGCAACTATCCTCGTAGTTTAGGCGATCGCCTCTACAGAAAGCTTATTTTCTCCTTCTTCCCCTATCCCCATCGCCTGCGGTGGATGCTAGTGCCTTTATTTTTGTATCAATTGTTAGGCGTGCAAAAACTCGTCCGCGCTACCAAAATCTTGAAATACATTTCTCCTAGATTGGCGGCGATGGAATCGATATTGCCTAAAATTACGCTGAAATCTTTTCGGGACGATTTGCCTACGATAATTCCAGCACAGGGAGAAAAGCGCTATCGGGTAGGAGTAATTTTAGGTTGCGTCCAACGGCTATTTTTCTCTCCCATTAATGAAGCTACTGTCAGGGTATTAACAGCAAATGGCTGTGAAGTCGTCATCCCCAAATCTCAAGGCTGCTGTGCGGCGCTACCGCATCACCAGGGACAAGAAGAACAGGCGAAAGCACTAGCCAGACAGATGATAGATGCTTTTGCCGATACAGGCGTAGATGCGGTCATTATTAACGCTGCTGGCTGCGGTCATACTTTGAAAGAGTACGGACACTTATTGCAAGACGATCCAGAATATCGGGAAAAAGCACAAGCATTTGCAGCCAATGTCAAGGACGTACAAGAGTTTCTCGCTACTGTCGGCTTAACGACAAAACTTTCACCCTTATCTGAAAAACCTTTAACTCTGGTTTATCAGGATGCTTGTCATTTATTGCACGGGCAAAAAATTAGCGTCCAACCCCGTCAGTTGTTGCGACAAATCCCAGGAGTGCAGTTGCGCGAACCAATCGACGCAGCTTTGTGTTGTGGCAGCGCTGGAGTTTACAATATGTTGCAACCAGATGTTGCCGATGAATTAGGTCAGCAAAAAGTCCAAAATTTATTAAATACAGGTGCGAATTTGATCGCATCTGCCAATCCTGGTTGTACCCTGCAAATAAGCAAGCATTTGAAATTACAAGAGAAAAAGATTTCGGTCATGCATCCGATAGAATTGTTAGATTTGGCAATCCGGGGAAAACAGTTATCAGTGACCAGTAACCAGTGACCAGTGCATTTGTAGGGGCGGGTTTGTCGATTTGATCGGCAAATCACAAACATGCTTGATAAACCCGCCCGATCGCCACGAGGAAAACAGTTATCAGTGACCAGTAACCAGTGACCAGTGCATTTGTAGGGGCGGGTTTGTCGATTTGATCGGCAAATCACAAACATGTTTGATAAACCCGCCCGATCGCCACGAGGAAAACAGTGACCAGTGACCAGTGCATTTGTAGGGGCGGGTTTATCGATCCGATCGGCAAATCACAAACATGCTTGATAAACCCGCCCGATCGCCACGAGGAAAACAGTTATCAGTGACCAGTAACCAGTGACCAGTGCATTTGTAGGGGCGGGTTTGTCGATTTGATCGGCAAATCACAAACATGTTTGATAAACCCGCCCGATCGCCAAAACGGATTTACCGATATATTTAAATCAAACAATACAAATTGTTGCGAACCTGCCGCTACAGAGATGGCGATCGCCTACCCAAATCTGAAATGAATTGTCTCCAAAACCAAGCGAATGTTGCGTATACCGAGATCGCAGCTGCGATAACTTTTACTTTGTCCCATAACAGTTGTTTCTGCCACAGTTCTAGATTCAGAAAAAATGAACTGTAACCGTTGACATTAATTCCCCCAAATGGTGCGATCGTACCTACTAAGGAAATTAGAATTGAAACTGAGGCGATCGCTAGAAAAATTCCTCGCAGCAGCTTTGATTTTTGGATGGGTTCGAGAACGTGAGTTAACGGCACGCACGCTAATAACATAATTGAAGCGAACCATCTGACTCCATAACTATGACCGCTATAGTTATTGCTACGAAAAATATAAAACATCACGTAAGCTAAACAAATCGCAGCAATGAATAAATACTCTTTTTTATATTTAAAACCTGGTTGCATTATCGCTCTACTCCAGCCATAAATTGCAAATAATAAAATTGGGGTATAGGATAGCAGACCTCTACTACCAAAAAGCATATGAAAAGCATAAATAGCTAAACTTTGTAAATCGTGTCCTACCAATCCTGAAAGATTACCTGCACCAAAATAAGACCCCGGATAGTCCCATAACTTAGCATTCATTGCTGGAGGAATGATACTGCCAGAAGTATAAAAATTCAACCATATATAAAGTAATATCATCGGAATACAAGCCAAAACGAAAGAAAGCTTAGCTCGATGACACTGATTAAATAACAAAATAGAATACAACGGAATTAAGGCGAACATTGTAATATCAGTGCTGCCAGCAAAAGCAATAAAAAATCCGGCGATCGCGGCATTTCTTACTTCGTGTCGTCTGAGTAATAAAAAGTAAAAGCTGAAGAGTAAAAGACTGCCACTAAAAGCATGATTGTTAAAAACAATTGAATATGGTAGAACTAGCGTTCCCGCCCCCGCCAGAAGCAGCACAATATTTGTCCACTGCTCGTCAATCCGAAAGAATTTAAAAATCTCGTACAAGCAAACTAGTCCTAAGCTGGACATAACGCCCATAATTAGTACTGTTAACAAAAAGTAAGTCACAGATTGATGTGTGGCAATAGTCAGGTTAAAGACAGATTTTAGAAATAAATAAAATACCGAACTATACAAAGCCATAATTGGTGGCTTGTCAGAATAAAAATGATTTTGATAGAAATATTTATCGCCAGTCCAGATATAAGTAGAGCGATCGATACTAAAAGTATGAAAGTCCACCAATGACTCAATCGTTGCCATTCTGGAAGCATCGTTCCAAGAATTAGTCTCTAATTTTGTTAATATTGCAAACAAAAATAAGAATGCAAAAAATATCTGCATTCTTTTCACGATAACTTTATTTAACATCATGAATCAATAATTTTGACTTTTGACTTTTGACTTTTGACTTTTTTATATGGCTTCTCGCTCTAGTAGCAAAGTCACGGGACCATCATTATCAATAAAAACATGCATCATCGCGCCAAACTCTCCCGTTTCTACTTTTAAACCACTGTCGCGTAGCTTTTCCACAAACAGATTGTATAGGTTTTTCGCTGCTTCTGGTGCAGCCGAGCGGTCGAAGGAAGGGCGGCGACCTTTACGACAATCGCCATACAGAGTAAACTGACTGACAACTAAGAGTTCGCCATCGATTTCTGTGACGGATTTTTGCCAGCGATCGTTCCCTTCCTCAGCACCAAATAGACGCAATTCCAAACATTTACGTGCCATCCAGTCCAGTTCTGCTTCCGTATCAGTATCGGCAATTCCCACCAGCAAGTTTAAACCCCGTCCAATTTTGCCAATAGTTTGTTCGCCAACGGTGACGTAAGAAGATTTAACTCGCTGAATGATGACGCGCATAGTGACGAAATAGAGAGTAAAGAGCGATCGCCATATTACTATTACCAAATATGCCAATGGCGATCGCTTTTCCAGTACCAAAAATTTCTTATTTGTCGTTGCTAGCGTCGTGCGGTTTGCTTTGAGTCATTTGTCCGATTAACTCCAATACCCTTTGCTCGAATTCTTGAGGAGAGACTCGTCCTTTGGTCAGAAACTCCGTATGTCCTAGCTTGAGCCGATTTCGCTCCGACTGGTCGAGGTCTTTGGCAGAATAGACGACTAAAGGAATACTGTAAAGGCGATCGTGTTGATGCAGCCACTCAACGACACCAAATCCATCCACTTGAGGCAAAATTAGATCGAGAATCAGTAGATCGGGTTTGATTTCTTGACTTAAACGAATTGCTTCGCGTCCATTTTTGGCAAGAAAAGTTTCAATATTATGACTTTTAAGCAGTGCGAGCAAAAGTTCGGCTAACTCGGCATCATCCTCAACCAGCAATACCCGGACTGGTCGAGCGTTTTTAGCCAGAGCTAGCTTGAGAGAGTCAAACAGCGAGTTTTCATCAACTGGCTTACTCACCCAAGCGCTCGAATTTTGACTGAGCGGACTCTGACTAGGAGCGCAAATACTACAAATGACGATGGGAATGTCTTTCGTATCCGATCGCTCTTTCAGCTTTGCCATCACCTCCCAGCCATTCATTTTTGGCATCAGCAAATCTAGTAAAATTGCATCAGGATGTAGGGTAGCAGTAGAGGCGATCGCTTCTTGCCCGGAATGCACGACGACCGTGCGATAGCCTTTATGCTCAAGCAAGGTTTGTAGTTCAGTCCCAACATGAGGATCGTCGTCACAGATAAGTATGAGGGGAGACGAGTCAGGAGTAAGGATTGAGGGAGGAGTTAAAGAGTTATCTGCCTCGCGACTAGACTTAGCTTGTAGGATAGGCAGCGTAAAGTAAAAAGTACTGCCTTCACCCAGAACGCTTTCAACCCAAATGCGCCCGTCATGCTGTTGTACGATACTGCGGCAAATTGCCAACCCTAAACCAGTCCCATCATGCTTGCGGGAATCTGTTGAGTCAACTTGTTGAAATCGTTCAAATATACTATCGAGTTTGTCGGCTGGAATACCGCGTCCAGTGTCTTTCACTTGGAATGTGATATGAGGGGTGAGGAGTGAGGAGCAAGGAGCGAGGGGATCGGAGAAGTTTGAATTTTGGATTTTGAATTTTGGATTTTGGATGTCTCCCCCTGTGTTCCCAGCTCTTCCAGTTCTCTCTACTTCAGTTTCTCTCGCTCCTCGCTCCTCGCTCCTCGCTCCTAATTCCACACTCAACCAAACCGTACTACCACTAGGGGAAAATTTAATTGCGTTAGAAAGTAGATTGGTGAGAGTTTGCACGATGCGGTCTGGATCTGCCCATACCTGGATCGGTAGGCTAGAAACAGATAAGGTAATTCCAGCTTTGTCGGCGAGAGGCTGCATCACGTTCACTGCTTCAGTTATCAACTCGGTAACATCGCAGCTTTCTTTTTCCATCTTCACCTTACCCGACTCGATCCGCTCGATATCGAGAATGTCGTTGATCAAACGTACTAGGCGTTCGGTGCTATCGGTGGCAATTTGCAATAAGCGTTGTCCCTGCGGTGAGTCTGGCTGGAGTAAACCACTAGCAAGCATCCCTAAAGAACCGTGAATCGACGTTAAAGGCGTGCGGAGTTCGTGACTGACAACGGAAATAAACTCATCTTTCATCCGCTCGATTTGCTTGCGATCGCTCACATCATGCAAGTAAACCGTATATACTGTTTTTCCTCCCAAATTTAACTTGGAGATACTCGCCTCGGCAGGAAATTCAGTCCCATCCTTGCGGCAACCGTAAATTTCGCGTCGTTCTCCCATCCGGCGAGCTGAATTTGGGGATTGACCGAATTCATCTACGTGCTGACGATGTGCGGTAGCAAAACGCATTGGTAGTAACAAGTCGAGCGGTTGTCCGATCGCTTCTGCTGCTGAGTAGCCGAATATTCTCTCGGCTCCAGAGTTAAACAAGGTGATGCGTTGATTGCTATCGATTGAAATAATCGCGTCATCGGCTATTGCGACGATTCCGGCAAATAAGGCTTGAGAATTTTGTAATGCTGCTTGGGTGCGCTGGCGCTCGTTTAACTCTGATTGGAGTTGCTCGTTCAGCTTGCAGCGATTTTCGCTTTCGACAGTGTTCGTTGCTCTGACTTGGTTAATCCGGTGTAGTAGTTTTATCCGCTCTAAGCGATTGACGATCCGAGTCACGAGTTCGGAACCCACGATCGGCTTACTCACAAAATCATCTGCACCAGCACTAAAAACCCGATCTACAATGTCGGCATCGTGATGGACTGTCAAAAATAAAATTGGTAGATCGCTCCAGCGCGGCTCGTTACGTACCACCTGGCATAGGTCGATGCCATTAACATAGGGCATTTCCACATCTAGGATCAACAGATCCGGTGCAGTGGCTTCTAAAGTTTCCCAGAACCGACGCGGATCTTCTAAAGTTGTCACTTTCAATCCCCAAGGATTGAGCAATGCTGGTAACACTGCGAGGATTTTTGGATCGTCGTCCACAACAAGTAGATGAGCTTCTGCATGGGGTGCATTTTCTAATGCTTGTGCCACTGCATCTAGTACTTGTGCGGCAGGCATAGGCTTTTGCAAAAAGGTGCATCCACCACTACGAGCAATTTGCAGCCGATGGCTCAAGTCTGTTTGCTCGGTCAAAACTAGCACTGGTACGGGTGGCTGACGCTGCTTCAGTTCCGCTAGCAAGCTCAAACTCTCTTCATGACGCGGACAGATATCAGGATCGAGCAGAACAATACTGGGATGCTCTTGGTAAAGCTTGTTTCTAGCAGTATCGAGGTTATTAGCGATCGCGACCCTAAATCCTCTGTCTGTAGCTGCTGCGGTTAACTGTTGGGCGATCGAGCGTTCGCGATTGACTATCAGTAGCAATGGTTGCTCTGAATCTGCTTGTGGCTTACCTGCTTCTCCTTTCTGCTCAATTTCTTGACGCAGAGCCAACACTAGACGGCAAAAATTTGTTGCCTCAGATAGCAAGACAGCGCGATCGCCTTTTAGCATCTGCTCAATTTCTTTTGCCAGTTTCGATCCTTGCGCCAAGCCGAAAGTTCCTAACGATCCTGCTAGGGTATGCGCTTCTTTTCGTGCTGATTCGAGCAGTTCTGGAGACAAGGCATTATTTGCGCTGACAGCAGCAGATGCTTGCTCCAACACGCCAATCTGTTCTGCAATCCTGGGCTTAAATTTATGCCAAATTCCTGCAACTGCCGATAGTGTTGAGTGGTGAGTGGGGAGAATTCGGAATTCGGAATTCGGAATTCGGAATGAGGAGTGACTTGTGACTTGTCTTGCTCCCCTGCTCCTCTGCCCCTCAGCTCCCTCAGCTTCCTCAGCCCCCTCAGCTCTCTTCTCCAAAGGCTTGAGACGATACCCAATGCCGTAGACAGTTTCAAGCAGATCGCTATTAGCTCCTGCGGCTTTGAGTTTTTGCCGCAATCCTTTAATATGAGTTCGCACGGCTTCTTCGCTGGGAAGGTCTTCATAAGACCAGAGATGTTCCAAGATCGTGCCGCAACTAAAAACGCGGCGACTGTTACGTAAAAACAGCTCTAAAAGCGCGTATTCCTTGGGAGTTAATGACAAATGCTTTTGACGATAGGTTGCCTCACAACTACTCGGATCTAATTGCAAGTCGCCCCACTTTAGTACTGGCGGGGAAACTAAACCGCTACGACGCAATAGCGCTCGTACCCTTGCAACTAACTCTTCTTCATCAAAAGGTTTAATTAAGTAGTCATCTGCACCCGCATCTAATCCAATTGCCTTCTCATGGCTGCTATCTCGACCAGTTAACAATAAAATTGGCATTGACAAACCTTTAGCTCTGATTTGACGGCAGAGACTAATGCCATCCAGTTTAGGTATGACGACATCCAGTACGATTAAGTCATAGTCGAAAGCTTGGACTAAATCCCAAGCAGCAAGACCATCGACAGCAACCTCAACTGCATAGTTGTGGTTGGTGAGAACGGCAGTTAGTGCATGGGCGACTAACTCGTCATCTTCTACAACTAAGATTTTCATTGCTAACTAGCTTTTCCCTGGCGATAGAAGATAGCAATTAACGAGCAAAATACAGAGGAAATGCAATCCAAAAATTGCTATCAAGCCGATCTTTAATCAAGCTACTTTATAGGAATCGCTTAAGTTTACAAGTAGCAAGAATTTGTTACATGGGAAAAGCCGATCGCCTAATATATCAAAACCTTAGCGATCGGAAATGACTCGCCAGTTGCTACAGGGCGCGGAAACCGCCTCACCACAATGTTTCCGCTGTACAAACCTTGCCGCGATTTTCAATTGCTAGACTTGTATCCGAGTGATACTTCACGTTCAGCCGACTGTAGTTTCTCTGCTGGCTGCGCTGGGGACTGTACCGTTAAGACAGAACAAGAAGCGTGATGCAAGACGTAATTGCTGACACTACCCATAAAAAATTCAGATAAACCCCTGCGTCCCCTGCGTCCGGTGACAATTAAATCTGCCTTCCAAGCCAAAGCAAAGTCGCAAATCAGCCGCCCAGGACTACCTGATAGTTGCCGAAATTCCACGTTGAGCCCAGCAGCCATTGCTTCTTGATGGCGCGATCGCAACATGTCCAAACCTTGTTTTGTAAACGCTTCTCGCTGCTGTTGGTACAATTCCATATTTTTTTCATACACCGATGGATAGTATTCCAAGCTCGGTAAAATCGGTGTAGGGCTGCCAAGTTCTTCTTCCGATACTACGTGCAACAACATCAGGCTGGCGTTGTTTGCCTTAGCTAAAGACAAAGCTGTATCGAACACCTGTTTGCTACTTTTTGACGTATCTACTGCAACCAAAATTTTCTGGAACATAACAACCGCCTTTGCAATTCGTAATTCGTAATTCGTAATTATTGATGAATCGAGTCAATGTTCAATATATAAAAATAATTTGAGGAAATTGTGAGGAATCAGTTATCAGTTATGGGAAATAGGTAGAGAAGCGCTATAGCGCTTCTCCACAAAAATTACTTCCCAACCTTAGAAGTGTCATTAGTATCGAGGTGCGATCGTAAAACAGAAGGAGTATGTACCCAGACAGCTTGTTGCGGTACGGGAATAGCAATATCGGCGATATCGAAAGCCTTTTTCAATCGACGGCGATATTCTCTGGCTACATCCCATTGTTTGAGGGGTTGGGTTTTAATCCAAACCCGAATAATTAAACCGCGATCGCCAAAATTATCAACTCCTAGTACTTCTGGTCTTTCTAGAATTTGATCTCGCCACTGGGGATCTCGATCCATTTCTACACCCACCTCCTCAATTAAAAATAATGCTTGGTCGAGATTGGCATTGTAAGCAACGGGTATACTTAAATCGGCACGCGACCACCGACTAGAAAGGTTTGCCACAATTTTAATTTCACTATTGGGAATAGTAATTAATCTACCTTCAGCATCGCGTAACTGAGTGATTCGCAGATTGAGATTTTCTACCAAACCGCCAAAAGTACCGACGTTAATTACGTCACCTACGGCGTACTGGTCTTCTACAATAATCAAAAAGCCATTGATCGCATCTTTAATTAAACTTTGGGATGCTAGAGATATGGCTACACCAAGTAGCCCCGCACCAGCTAACACTGGAACTAAATCTACACCCAGAGTTGAAAGGACAAGTAGTAAGCCCAAAGCGACAATACTAATAGTGGTCACGCTTTTAGCAACACCAGAAATTGTCATTACCCGCAGTTGCAAGCGTACGTAGTCTTGAGCGCCTAATAAGGCATTATTCGCCAGTGCATGAGTAAAGCGATCGATCGCAACATAGCTGGCGCGAGTGGCGACATAGGCTCCAATTGAGACAAGTCCAATCACGGCGGGAATTCTGACGATTGGAATTTGGAGTATCGCTAGAATCCAAACTGGAATAAACCGCGTGTAAGGGAACAACCCTAAAATTACCAGCGTTCCGCCAACCCATACGCCAGTTTGAGATAGCTGAAATATTCTTCGCCTGACTTCTCGTAAGTTATTTTGCTGTTGCTGCGTTAATTGTGTCGTGACTGACTCTGAGGGATCTGTGGGAGTCGTCGAAATTGGTATGACTCGATCTAAACGATCGCGCCAACGGCGAATTCCCCAGCTAGCCACTACGATACCCACAAAAATTCCAGTGGCGATCGCACCTCGGCGGATCAAAACTTGAGGTTTTCGTTCCTCTTTTGCCGCTTTCAGCTCTTGTGGCAGAGATTGTACTAATTTGCGTGCCAAATTTTGCACGCTTGTTTCTCCTTGAACCTCAGCATCTAAATCGGTGGGAGTGAAGAGATACTGCTGATTAATCGAAATGGCTGGCAGAGTTTGAGATACACCCGTGGGACTATTTGCATCCGTAATCGTTTGGCGTTGAGATTTGACTTCCAGTTCCTCCTCAGAATTGCTGGCAAAGTAATCTTCGCTAATTTTTTCTAAGTTTGACTGCACCTCATTGACCCGCTTAGCTAACTCCTCCCTAGAAGATGCCGTAACCTGAAACAAACGACGACCATCTAAGGTAATCCAGTCAGTATAGATCTGTCTTTGAGGATTATTGCGATCGCGAGTTGGTTGGTAAGCAGATAGAAAATTGTCGATTCCTGGGAGATCGAGTGAATGTAAACCTGGAATAGGTAACGATTGCTGTAAATTCGCTGGTTGTGTCGGCTTGGCTAGAGTGGGGGCAATAACTGAAGCATTCAGCACGATTGAACCCAAAATGCCACAAGTGAAACACATGACTAGCCGTCGTCTGCTTTTTGGTTTAGCGATCGCCTGAATTTGAGAGCGCACGTCCACACCTCCTACTTTTCACACTTATACACATTACTAGATGAAGGATGGTTGTTGGGAAGTGAGTAGTGAGTGGCTGGTGGCTGGTGGCTGGTGGCTGGTGACTGAACTCAATTCTTGTCATTAGCTGCTGCTAAAACAGCAGAGTCAAAATGCTCTATAGTGGCGCTTTGGCTGGGTTCTTTTCTAGTCACTAGTCACTACTTACTAGCCACTGATTAAAAAAACATAAAGTTTGTTCGCTAAAGTATGAAATAAGTGTAAATTTTGCGCGTAACAGCTATTGATGGGTTGACGGCTGTTAGCTGGTCTTCATAGTCTAGACTGGTATTTTTGCAAGGGGTATACGTGCTGTACTAGATGTTCAGGTAATAATTCCCCTTCTAGAAAAATGCAGTTAAGCTAAGTAAGACCACCTAAATTAACTCTTTAGGAATTAACTACATGACGGTTGCTCTCGATAAACTAAAGTACGAAATCAAAGATCCTGCTCTAGCAACCTTAGGTAAGCAGCGGATTGAATGGGCTGGGCGCGAGATGCCAGTGTTACGGCAGATCCGCGATCGCTTTGCCCAAGAAAAGCCTTTTGCCGGAATTCGCTTGGTCGCTTGTTGTCATGTCACTACAGAAACAGCACACTTGGCGATCGCCCTCAAAGCTGGTGGTGCAGATGCCGTTTTAATTGCTAGCAACCCCCTGTCTACTCAAGATGATGTAGCAGCTAGCTTAGTTGTAGATCATGGCATTCCTGTCTTTGCCATCAAAGGGGAAGACAACGCCACGTATAACAAACACGTCCAAATCGCTCTCGATCATCGCCCCAACATTATCATCGATGATGGCAGTGACGTAGTTGCAACTTTAATTCAAGAGCGGCAAAACCAAATCGCTGACTTAATCGGTACAACCGAAGAAACCACTACGGGTATCGTTCGCTTGCAAGCGATGTTAAAGGATGGCGTACTGACATTCCCAGCAGTGAATGTAAACGATGCCGATACTAAGCATTTCTTTGATAATCGTTACGGTACGGGTCAATCTACCCTAGATGGGATCGTTCGCGCTACCAATATTCTGCTCGCTGGCAAGACTGTAATTGTTGCTGGTTACGGTTGGTGCGGTAAGGGTACGGCACTACGGGCGCGTGGCATGGGTGCTAATGTCATCGTGACCGAAATCGACCCAATTAAGGCAATTGAAGCAGTAATGGATGGTTTCCGCGTCCTCCCAATGGCAGAAGCTGCACCTCAAGGAGATATCTTCATTACGGTTACAGGTAACAAACACGTTATTCGTAGCGAACATTTCGACGTAATGAAAGACGGCGCGATCGTTTGTAACTCCGGTCACTTTGATATTGAAATTGACCTTAAGTCTTTAAAATCTAAAGCAGCAGAAGTCAAAAACGTTCGTCCTTTTACCGAACAGTACAAACTCAACAGCGGCAAGTCAGTTGTCGTCATCGGTGAAGGCAGACTGGTAAACTTGGCAGCAGCAGAAGGACACCCCAGTGCTGTCATGGATATGAGTTTTGCTAACCAAGCTATGGCTTGCGAATATCTAGTAAAAAACAAAGGTAAACTCGCCCCTGGCTTACATTCCATCCCAGTTGAAGTTGACCAAGAAATTGCTCGTTTGAAACTGCAAGCAATGGGTATCAGCGTTGATACTCTCACACCAGAACAAGTTGAATACATCAATTCTTGGACTTCTGGAACATAATCGATCTGAGATTCTCTTAGGGATCTAGGATGTAGGGTGGGCAATGCCCACCCTATTGCATATTCAACGTTCTTGTCGAGGCAGTTCAATGACTGAATGGATTGTAAATATCATGACTTCCCTTGGTTATTTGGGAATCGGATTGTTGATGTTTTTAGAAAACCTTTTTCCTCCCATTCCTTCAGAACTGATCATGCCATTGGCGGGTTTTACCGCAGCACAAGGTAAGTTGAATATTGTAGGGGCGATCGCAGCAGGTGTAATAGGAACTGTCATCGGGGCGTTACCTTGGTACTATGCAGGAAAATTCTTAGGCGAAGAACGATTGAAGCTTTGGGCAGATAAATACGGTAAATGGATAACTATTACTGGTAAAGATATCGACAGATCGAAACACTGGTTTGACAAGCATGGGGTGAAGGCAGTACTTCTGTGTCGCATGGTTCCTGGGGTACGCACTTTGATTTCACTTCCCGCCGGAATCGGTGATATGCATGTAGTACCGTTCCTGATCTACTCAACTGTCGGAACGATATTGTGGGTAGGACTTTTAACTGCTGCTGGATACATCTTGGGAGATCACTACCAAATAGTAGAGGAATACCTTGCACCTGTTTCTAAAATTGTACTTGCAGCTCTAGTTATTGGTTTAATAATTGTAATTATCAGACGGAGGCAGCGACGGTAAATTATTGTCATTTCGATCGCTTCTTAAGAGGTATGGTGCATTATTAACGCACCATACATATAATTTAAAGAACATCTGATTTGTGCGATCGCCACCTTGAAAAATCGTTCTTATTCTCGTTCTTATTACTGGCAGCTAATACCATATATCCGTCCCCAGTGGCAAAACCTAGCTAAGGGCGGCGTAGGAATTTTAGGCTTTGTCATCGCTACGTTAGCCTTAATTCATTTAGCTGGAAGATTGACTACACCGTTTGGACAAGGTAATGTCGTTGCGATCGCTCAACTTTCTACATTATGTGCCGCAGTCTTTCTCATCAGAGGAATTGCCCAATCAATCCAAGATATTTATATGGCAAAAGCAGCTTTAAAAGTTGCTTTCCACCTGCGTAAACAAGTTTACAGCCACCTACAAAAACTTAATCTCAGCTATTTTGAAACTGCAAAAGCAGGCGATTTATCTTACCGACTGACGGAAGACATCGATCGCATTGGAGAAATCGTAAACAAGATTTTTCACGATTTTATTCCTTGTCTTTTGCAGTTGGTGGTAATTCCAATCTATATGCTGTACCTAAATTGGCAGCTGACGATCGCAATCATTTTAGTCGTGCCGTTAATAGGTATATTAATTACTTGGTTCGGCGAACGGGTACGCAAGTTTTCGCTCAAAAGTCAAAATCGTATTTCAGATTTATCAGCAATTTTAACTGAAGTGTTTAGTGGCATTCGGATTATTCAAGCTTTTGCAGCGGAAGATAGAGAAATTGCTCGATTCAGTCACGAAGCAGAACGGACTTTACAAGCTAAATACTCCACAGAACGACTCAAAGCCATTCAAATTCCGGTCGTGGGATTTTTACAAGCATTGAGCTTTTTATTTGTTCTGTTATTTGCAGCATGGCAAATTTCTCAAAATAACTTGACTGTAGCCGGATTTTTTAGCTATTTAGCAGCAGCAGTATCGATTATCGATCCGATTAGTCATACAACTAATAATTATAACGAGTTTAAACAAGCAGAAGCTTCTGTCGATCGCGTGTTTGAATTATTGGCAATTCAACCGACAGTAGAAGAAAAGTCAAATGCGATCGCTCTGCCTTTAGTCAGCGGTAAAGTAGAATATCGTCAGATCGGTTTTGCCTATAAACTAGGACAACCAATACTAGAAAACTTGAGTTTAATTGCGCATCCAGGCGAAAGAATTGCTTTAGTTGGTGCTTCTGGCGCGGGAAAAACAACTTTAGTTAACTTACTCCCACGCTTTTACGATCCGCAGTCGGGAAAAGTTTTAATTGATGAAATTGATGTGCGTGACGTGCAATTGAAAAGTCTGCGACGACAAATAGGGATTGTTCCCCAAGAAACAGTTTTATTTTCAGGTGCGATCGCCGAAAATATTGCTTTTGGACAGGCTAGTTACAATTTAGTAGATGTAGAATCAGCCGCCAAAATTGCCAATGCTCATCAATTTATTATGCAACTTCCTGATGGTTATTACACCCAAGTCGGAGAAAGAGGCGTAAATTTATCGGGAGGACAAAGACAAAGAATTGCGATCGCCCGTGCAGTTTTGCTCGATCCGCGTATTCTAATATTAGATGAAGCTACTTCTGCTTTAGATTCAGAATCGGAAGCTTTAGTACAGGAAGCTTTAGAAAGATTGATGCAGAATCGAACTGTATTTATCATCGCCCATCGTTTAACTACTGTACGTCGTAGCGATCGCATTTTGGTGATGGAAAAAGGGCAAATTGTCGAATCGGGTACGCATGAGGAGTTGTTGGCATTAGAAGGACGCTACGCGCGGTTTTATGCACAGCAGTTTAGTTAAACTACGAATATATATTGATGCTTTAATTTAATTAAAAATGATAAAAAATAAAAGATGTAAAAATAATTGCTTTCCTCTTACTCTTAGTAATAAATATAAGACATTATTTTTAGAATTCTTTGACTAATACAAGTATGAATCCTAAACAAAATTTATTGATATTGCTATTCATTTTATTTGTTTTGTGTATTAATTATTTTCAGTCATATAATGGCAGATTTGTTTTTGAAGTAGAATTATTAAATCTGATTTTTTACAATTTTGCATTTTTAATCCCATTGCTTTTATTTTTTAATAGTTTTTTATTTAAAGATGCTGAAACAAAAAGTTTAAGTATAGCGGTATTTATAGTTCCTAGTACCATCACTCTCCTACTATATTCATATATTGTTTTACCGAGTATTTTATCTGGCAGTGGAAAACTTGTACGTAGAATCCAAGAATCAGAAGCTAATATTATTAGCGTCTACAAGTATACAACTTATGGTTTCCTGGACAACGGACATATTTGTGGAGCTTGGGTCAGACAGAAAAGAGTATTCCCTGGAATTATTAGAAATCAAGAATTAATCCACGAGTGTCGCGAGTATTGAGATGATACAACATTTTATTGAACTAGCTTGACAATTTTTTATTCTTTATACGCTCTTGCAAGCAGCTAATAATTTCAGGCGTTAAACTTTCTTCTGGTTCAACAAGTTCTCGTTCAGCCATTAATGTCTCAATTTCAGCAGGCGAGACTTGTCCTAAATTCTGTAATAGAGTATTAAAAGATTCTTTTTGGCGATCGCTTGTTGTTTCATCTAGAGTTTCAACCGTGTAAGCTGATGTCACTTGACGAGTCAAGGCATACACGATGTACTGATTTAAAGAGACACCTTCACTTTCGGCTAATCGCACTAATTGCTGATGTAACGTTTCGGGTAAGCGTACTGTTAATCTACTCATTTTCAACTCCTGGCAAAATCAAAATATGTCTAACTCGATAGAGCAATAACAACCTCTACAGGTGTCATCACTTGCAATCCTAATGATTCTTTTGCAGTTTTAAAATCTCGTATATTTGATGTGACAACAATCGCACTTGCATTCATTGCACAATCGATAACGTGTTCGTCTCCTGGATCGGGTGAAGTAGGTCGCCACGAGTAATAAATGGTTGTAAAATTTGCTTGAGATAGCAAGGTTCCTAGAACGGGTTTCATGCTTTGCCAACGAGTTTCTGAAAGCTTACGAGATAGAACATCTGCGTATTCATAAGCTAGAGCATTTGAGACATAGACTTGAAGTAAGTCAGCTAACCAAGCATCAACAATTAAACTAGCTGCATTACCCCTTTGAGTTAATCCTGCAAAGACAACATTTGTATCAATAACTACTCGTAACATGAAATATCTAAAATATAGCACTACTATAGCACCATATTTAGTGTCATTATTTTTAGAGATTTAAGATTCTGGTGAAATCCAACTTTGACAATCTGAGTACTGCTGAACGTTGCTACTCAGAGTGTTTCCAAATAACTCAGCAGATCTGCCATTTCCTTTTCGCTAGGCTGAAATTTTGGCATTGGTGGTGTATCCCCACTAATCACCTGATGAATTAAACCGTAACCCGACTTCCGTTTAGAAACTCCTTGCAGGCTGGGACCAACATTACCTTCTGCTTGAAAACCATGACAACCAGCGCAGTTCATCTGGAAGATCGCGTTACCTTGCATCGGATCGCCAGATAAAGATAAAACACCCTTAATATAAGGATCGGCGGGACTGAGTAGGTAAGCGCCCACAATCGCTATGGCGATCGCCAATAACAGCGCTAGAGCGATCGTCGCGAACCGCTGGAGCGAATTTTGACTGAGGACGTGCTGGTTATCCAAAAGGTTTCACTAAAAGTCAAATTGACAAATCTTTTCTATATCCTACACATAGCTTAAAAGTTCTTGACCTTATCGGCAAGCAAATAGCGCTAATTTATACCCATTAAATTTTTGTTAAAATCGACTGACATTTAGTCAGCTAAAGACTTCTGACTCAGCCCCCTACATACAACTAAACAGAGGTATGATTAAAGACGTGCAGAAAAACTTAATCTAAGCAAACATATTACTACATCTGACATTCAGGAGATTTGACGTGGTTGAACCCTTACTCGATGGCATGGTACTAGGTCTAATTTTTGTTACCCTGGCAGGGCTGTTTTTCAAAGCTTACGAGCAATTCAAGCGCGGTAAAAAGCTGGGAATTGACTAAGAACGTTTCAGGAGACAAGGGAGACAAGGAGGACAAGGGAGACAAGGAAGAGAGTACTACTACCTTTCTCATTTTTCTTCCGACTCCCGACTCCCGACTCCCGACTCCCTAGTATAAAAGGTCAGAGTTGTATTACCGTAAACTTTTTGACGACAGATTTCTAAGCTAGAGATGGCTTGCGGTTGCCAGAGCGCAGAATCGTATTCTACAGCGAGTTCTCCCTCTGGGTGCAAGAGATGATAGCGAGCGATCGCCTCTAATATTGGCTGATACAATCCACTGGCATAGGGTGGATCGAAGTAGATGCGATCGAATTGCTGTCCGACTAGAGTTTTTAATTTTTGTACGACATCTCCGCGCAATACCTGGAACTGTTGTTCTGGTTTGGTTATTTTCTGCCAATTCTGTTGAATAACGTTGCAAGCACGGTTGGATTGCTCGATCCCGACTACACAACTAGCGCCCCTACATAAAGCTTCTGCACCCATCGAGCCAGTTCCGGCGCATAAATCAAGCCAGCGACAATTAGCAATTTTTCCTTGCCAGATATTAAATACTGCCTCCCGCACTCTACCGCTAGTAGGGCGCGTATCTTTACCTGGGAGAGATTTTAGTTGGCGATTCCCGGAGATTCTGAGACTCATCGGAGGGTACGAAAACTTGTATGGGCGGGTTTTATCGAACATCTGTGCGAACAAACCAAAGATTTTTGGTTGAACCCACCCCTACTAACACGCAACACCAACCTTTACCTGCGCCACGAAGTTAGATAAAATTTGTAAACCTGCTGTAGAAGACTTTTCGGGGTGAAATTGGACGGCTACGAGGTTATCTTGGGCGATCGCCGCTGTTACGATTTGGCTACCATGAGTGACTGTAGCAGCGCGAACTTGAGGATTGACGGGATCGACGTAGTAGGAATGAACGAAATAAACCCAGGGATTGGGTTGCAACTTTTGCCATAACGTGCATTCTGGTTGGGTAAATTGCAGTTGGTTCCAACCCATGTGGGGAATTGTAATTCCTGGTTCGGAGGTGAAGCGGCGGACAGTACCAGCAATAATTCCCAGTCCTGGTTCCTTGCCTTCTTCGCTGCTTTCAAATAAAATTTGCAAACCGAGGCAAATTCCTAAAAATGGTATCCCGCTAGCGATCGCCTGTTTGATGGGTGCTTCCAAACCCCGCGATCGCAAATGTTGCACGGCTGGATCGAATGAGCCAACCCCTGGCAAGACGATCGCATCTGCTTGTAGTATTTCTCTGGCGGAATCCGTGATTTTTGGGGTTGCGCCTGCATTTTCTAGTCCTTTACAGGCAGAGTGCAAGTTTCCCATGTCATAATCTACAACTGCGATCGTTGCCATAATCGATCCTCATTTCGGCACTCTATTATTTTAGGTCAATACACCTGCTTATACGAAACTGTGTACGGGCGGCTTCGCGGAACAACTCTGACTCCGACAAATATGGCTGGTAAACCCGCCCCTACCATTGCATATGACAAAAAAGATCTTGCTAACTTCCTTTACAACTTGGCTACCCCATCACACAACGAATTCTTCTGACGACCTTCTAGAAAAAATATCTCAACTTAACTATACATTTGCTGTTCTCAACTTTTTGCGTCAGTTGCCTGTTAATATTCAACTTGCCAGCAATATAGTGATGGAAAAAGCTCAGGCTTTAGAACCTAATTCAATTATTTGTTGCGGGATGGCAGAACGCCGACAGCATTTGACGATTGAATCTAATGCGACTTGGAATGGTAGTATTTTACAGACAAACATCGATTTAGGAAATTTAGTACAGGAGAATGACAGAGTAAAAATTAGTCACGATGCAGGGAAGTTTGTCTGTGAAGGACTTTATTATTCAGTTTTAGAGTGGATTCAACGCCATCAGTTGCCAGTAAATTGTGTTTTTATTCACGTTCCGATATTGACAGAGCAAAATTCAAATATTGTTTTAAATGATTTTGAAGTTATTTTGCAACGACTGGGTAATTATTAAATGAAACCAGCCTTTAAGTATATCTTGTGGAGCTTTGGCTTAATTAGCGTCAGTATTATTGGCTATATTAGCTTTACCCTGTGGCGAGTCTTGAGTATTGGCACGGCTTATCAAGCAAAACAATTTTGTTCGGGCGTGTTTGTCTCTCAACGCACTCCAGAATCTATTTTCAATCGAGATGTCTTGGCTGAAATTGCAGATTTACCAACCTTGGAACAGTCAATTGTTAAGTCAATTCAAGTAAATATCGATCGCCCGCAGCAATCTGTCACCGCAAGTATTTTGGGCTTGGCAAAACACCAAGCGACCTTTCGTCCTGGGCTTGGTTGTACTTTGGTTATCGATCGCTCTGTACAAGAGTTGCGATCGCAGACTCAGCAACTCAACTTAACTCCACGACAAGATCGACGTTGGTTGCAAGGAAAGACAAACCAAATTCCGGCTGAAATTAACCAAAAACAACTTGCAGCAGCTATGGATTGGATTTTCAATCCTCAACATGACTCTAGGGCTGTTGTCATTGTCTACAAAGGCGAGATTGTGGCAGAACGTTATGCCCCAGGTTTTTCGGCGCAAATGCCGTTGTTGGGATGGTCGATGACTAAGAGTGTAATGAATGCACTAGTAGGCATTTTAGTCAAGCAGGGTAAGCTGTCGCTAACAGACGAAAATCTCATGCCAGAGTGGAATCATCCAGGCGATCGCCGCAGTCAAATTGCACTCGATCGAATGCTTCGCATGAGTAGCGGTTTGAAGTTTGACGAGAACGAGGGCAACCCTCTGGGTAATCTAATTCAAATGCTATTCGGTCAGAGTAACGTAGCTGCTTATGCGGCAAATCAGCCTTTAGAAGCCGATCCAGGTAGTAAATGGCAGTATGCCAGCGGTACGTCCAACATTCTCTCTCGGATTGTGCGCCGTGCGGTCGGCGATCGCGATGCCGATTATCTCACATTTCCCCGTCGCGCTCTATTCAATCCTCTGGGGATGTCTAGTGCAGTTATCGAACCGGATGCATCGGGAACCTTTATCGGTTCTGCTTTCATGTATGCTACGGCAAGGGATTGGGCGCGGTTTGGTTTGCTTTATTTACAAGATGGCATGTGGGAAGGGCAACGCATCTTGCCCGAAGGCTGGGTGAAATATAGTCGCACGCCAGCTCCAGCAGCACCCAAGAAAAATTATGGCGCTCATTTTTGGTTAATGAATGTTTCTACACCATCTGGACACAGCAAAATTATGACCGCTCAAGGATTTCAAGATCAGTACACTGCTATTATTCCTTCACACCAACTCGTTATCGTTCATCTTGGTAGGAATAAAAACAGAACGCGCCAACAATTTATTCCTCGCGTTTTAGCGGCTTTTGCTAATTAATTTGGATGGGTTTACAGGAAATATTTGTTGGAGTCAAAGATGCTTCGTGAAACCGCCTCTACAACTTTTGACTTTTGACTTTTAACTTTTGACTTGCTTATGCTGCCTTTGTTGCCAATTTTCCCCATTGCTCAAACCACTCCCCCACCACAAGAAATTGTACAACCGCGAATTGTGCGTCCTTTAGCTGGCAGTTTGGATACAGTGCCAGTATTTAATAGTAATAGTCCCGAAAAAGTACAGGCAGAAGGAATCTTACTTTCCACTTTTCCGCCTGCTGGAAAAAAATCTAAATCCGCTCATCTGAATTTTCCTTTTAGGGGTAGATTCGATCTGTTTGCTCATCACGTTTTTCAACCGACTACACCGGACGATCTGCGATCGCTCTATTTAGGAGTCATCTTACATAATCCTGGCAAGCAAGCGGTACGGGTAGATATTTTGCAAGCAGCCAGTTATCTCAGCCAACCGGATGCACCGTTTGCAGAATTACCACCTGTAGCTGAAAATAACTTGGGTACGATATTTGCGGGACCAGGCGATCGCGTCATGAATGAGATTTTGCGCGGACAGCGACAGTCGAGTTTTCCGCCGCAACTGATTATTCCCCCCGGACAAAGCCAGATGTTAGTTAACTTGCCAATTCCAGTACAAGGTTTAGAACCGCCGATTAACGGACGGTCTACATTCATGCGCTTGCGGAGTAGTGGAACGGTATATGCTGCAAGTTTGGCAATGTACGCGCCTACTGATTCTACTGGTCAAGAGCGATCGCCTACTCTAGAAGAATGGCAGCAAATCTTAGAGCGTGGGAATTTAGCTGGACCCCGCGATAAAACTCCTACACCACCAGAACAAACGAGCGGTAAAGTTGTTTACGGTCGCGTTGCTGGGGTGGCACAGGGTTCCCAATGGCGATCGCAATTGGTTGATAGTTCGTCGGGTGCTTCTTCTTTAAGTATCCCGTCGCCAGGTGAAGCTTTTTCCTATGGTTTGAGTATGTTGAACCAAGGGACGTTGGGAACGAGTCAAATTCAAAGTGCGCCAATGCTGATTCGTTACCCAGATACAGCTTATCGCGCCCACGGTAACTATGGGATCCAATATAGTCTGAGTTTGCCACTACAAAACAATAGCGATCGCGATCGAACTGTTACCGTCTCTCTAGAAACACCCCTGAAGGAAGACAAACTCAGTCAAGGCGGGTTGCGTTTCTTTAGTTCGCCAGCCAAGCAGGTATTCTTTCGCGGTACGGTAAGGTTGCGTTATAACGACGACCAAAACTTACCTCGGACGAAGTACGTGCATTTGGTTCAGACGAGGGGACAGCAGGGAGAAGCATTAGTAACTTTACAGATGAAACCAGGCGATCGCCGTTTGATACAGTTAGACTTTCTTTATCCGCCAGATGCAACCCCTCCGCAGGTTTTAACGATTGGTACAAAATAGAGACATTACATAATTGTAGAGACGTTACATGTAACGTCTCTACACATGTCATAGATGCAAACAAGATTTGCAATCTTATTTTTTTAAACCAAAACCCGTCTTCTTCTTACTTCCACCTTTGGTTTTAGAACTAGATTTATTCACCTCTACAAAAGCTTCTTCAAATAAGTTGTGTAGATGAATAGGAACGCTAGCAATTTCTGGTAATTCCGGTTCTATCGGTTTATTGTATTCTTGTAATAGCGGTTCTAAGTCGCTGTCAAGTTTGAACTGAGGGCGTTCTAAGACCGTTTGCAATACTTTTTCTAATTGTTTGGGGTATTGTCGTGCTAATTTCTGCCAGATAAAAGTGTTGATAGTGGCATTTTCTAAATAATACTTAACTAATTTTTCCGCACCTTCTTGCGATCGCCAATCCTCAGCTTCTAACAACTCTACGAACTTAGTATACGTAGGTAGAAACATTTGTCCCCAACGAGGATGAGAAATCGCCGTCACCTGTTCGGCTTTTTTCAGATCTGCTGGTAATTCTACTTTTGGTGCTACCATTTTAGTCTTGCTTTTATCTGCAAGAATCTGAGAAATTGCTTGCGAGTCCGCACCTGCTTCCTTAGCGGCTGCTTCAATTTCTTCATCTCCTACTCCCGCTTCTTCAGCTAGTTCTGACAAACTTTTAGATTCATCAACTCCGGCTGCTTTGAGGCGTTGTTGAGTTAGTATTTCTTGAAATTCAGCGACTTTTTTATTGAGTTGATAACCAGGCATCGTCACTTCTTCATTTCCAAAGAAATCTATAAATTCTTGATGATAGTTAGCCACAGATTGCCAAGCTTCTGCTAATAAATCTGGAGCATCGCTATAAAGATGTTTTCTATGGTTGTCTTTAAAATTACCAATTGCTACGGCAAGTTTGGGTTTTCCCAATTTACCCATCAGCGTGTAAGCACAAGAAAATGTCCAATAATCATCGGTGACGGGTGCGATGCGAGTCAGTAAGATTTCTCCCTCTTTCCAGCGAGACATTTCTTGTAATGTTCTCTCGTTGTTTGGCTTCACAGTGTATTGTTTTGCCGTCAGCCAGTTCATCAATTCCAAACCATCGGGAAGAATTTTAGTAATAGTAAATAAACCGATAAAACTCCGCTTCCAACTATTTAGCAATTGGCGATCGCTCTTAGTCAACTCAGGCTGGCTTTCAATAAATAAGTCTATAGGTGTTTTGTCGCCGACCTGTCCTTCAGTAATAAATGTATCGATGACTATTTCTTGCTGAACCGCATCGTAGCGGTCTTTACGCGCATTGGCAGCAGCATAAGCCTCTAAAGCCTCAGCGAGTTCTCCTTCTGCATCGAGGACGAAATCGGTTAAGTCTTGTTTGAGTTGGCGCGATCGCTCTAGGATTGCTTCTACCATGAGGTTTTTTGATTGTATGGCTTTTACTAGGGTAAAGGTTGTATGGCAGTTTGAGGATCTGACTGGTGTGAGATTGACAGGAATTTAAATTGCAGATGCGGTAATGGGTAATGGGTAGTTGGTAGTTGTTTGCTGTTTCCCGTTCTCTATTCTCTGCTCCCAGCTCGTCCCTGCTCCCTGCTCCCTTCCTCTAGTGTTTTGATCATCCAGTGTGACTGAATTTGATAGCCTAGTTTGTGATATAGGTCTAAGGCTAGGGTATTAGATTGAAAGACTTGTAAGCCAATTTGCCGATCGCCTTTTGTTCGCGCCCAATCTTCGAGATATCTCATCAATGCTTTACCGATACCCCGTTGTCTGTATTCTGGTTTGACGTAGAGTAAGAATATATATGTATGGCGATCGCCCTTGACTTGATCTACGGCGTTTCCTACCCACAAGCAAGCTACTTTTTGGCGGGAGTCGGCAAGTTTTGAATTTTGACTTTTAACTTTTGAATTTTGACTTTCCTCCACCCACCATAACGGCGTATCCCTAGAAAAATATTGCTCGACTGTGCGGGTGAGATGAGCAAAGTTTTGTTTGGGAAAAATTTCTTGGTAACTCTGCTGCATGAATTGGAGCAGCAGAGTTCTATCCTGGTTAGTGCCAGAATGGATTGAGTAGCCTGGTAGTAGCTGTTGAGTCACTTCAAACTAGGCACGGGGCGATAACTTCGTTCAGCTTCGCTAACACATCCGATCCACTGGCGATCGCGTTTGTCAAATTAACTTGGGCATTATCTGGCTGGGAATTGACTTCTTCGGTAGGTGCGGGTGCAGCCATATCAGCAGGAATGAATATACGGGCGCTGACTGCAACCAAGGCAATTAAGAATACGAGTACGACTAATAATGGAGCGATGTATTGACGGAAGATAGCCATTTTGATTGTTAGTTGTTAGTTGTTGGTTGTTGGTTGAGTGTTGTTACCAATTACCCATTACCTATTACCTATTACCTATTCCATCCTACAACTGTTGCCAGTCTTCTTCATCTAGTCCTGGTCTGGGTAGTATATACTTCGAGTTCCAAGGGGCGACGATGGGTAAAAGTAGCAATCCTGGTATAGCAGCAATTATTGTTAGTAAAAAGAAGGTTGCCCAACCTGTTGCTTTGGCAATTTCACCAGCAGGTCCAGCTAAAATATCTCTACTCATTGCCATTAAACTAGAAAATAAGGCAAATTGAGTTGTGGTAAAGCGGCGATCGCACAGGCTCATTAAGTAGGCAACAGTTACAACCGTGACTAAGCCAGCACAGAAATTTTCGATGTTAATTGCTATGACGAGTAACGAGCTATTTTTTCCGGCGATCGCTAGAATATAATAGCCTAAGTTACTCATCAGTTGCAGAATTCCAAATCCCCACAAGGCGCGATTTATGCCAATTTTGGTTAAAATTACGCCACCGATTAATACTCCTACAGTTGTGGCTAAAAATCCCATTCCTCCTTGAATTGCGCCAATTGCGCTTTTACTAAAACCTAAATCTACTAAAAATGGATTTGCCATATTTCCCACTAAGGCATCTCCCAACTTATAAAGCAAGATAAATAGTAAAATTAGAATTCCTGCCCCAATTCCTTGACGCTGAAAAAATTCTTGAAAAGGTAAGTAAATTGCCTCTTGTAATGTTTGTGGCGATCTCTCTGTGGCTATTTCCCTAGTTTTTGTTGGTAACACAAATGATGCAGCTAACCACACTACAATTAAAGCTGCGATTATCCAATAAAATATAGGTAAAGGTAGATAACCCGTACCAACCGCTAAGAGTAGTCCTGCAATTAATCCAATTCCGCCAATTAAAAAGACTATATCTTTAACAGTAGGAGGCGATCGCTCCTCTAAAATATCGTTCTCTGGTTGGGGCGACCAAAAAGTTGTAAATAGTCCAACTCCCATCAAAGCCGCCATTAACAAATAAACAACTTGCCAAGGTAAATAATCAGCTAAAACTAAAGCTAAAAAACTCGTGACTAACAAAGCCATGCGATAACCGAGTACCCAAACAGATGCCCCAGTTTCTAATTCTTGTGGCTTCAGAACATCAGTGCGATAAGCATCGCCAACAATATCTTGAGTTGCACTGAAAAAAGAAACAATCAAAGCAGTAATTGCCAATAAATTCAAGACTCGTACATCTTGAGTAGGTTGTTGAAAAGCCAAAGCAGCGATCGCGACAATTAACCCAATTTGAGTTATCGCCAACCACCCCCGCCTACGCCCCAAAAAAGGGGGTACAAATCGATCTAAAACAGGCGACCACAAAAACTTTAAAGAATAGGGTAAAGCCACCAAGCTGAACCAGCCAATGACCCCTAAATCGATATTTGATTCCTTCATCCAGATTTGTAAAGTTCGACTCGTTAAAAACAACGGCAAACCCGAAGCAAAACCCAGCAGTAGCAAAGCCGCCATCTTGCGACTTTGAAAAACTTGTAGCAGCGATCGCATTGCTGTCACTTTCAAAGACTCCTATCAGATACAACAGCATTAAATCAGCGATCGCTTTTCTGGTGGTTTCTTAATCAAACCTTTAGAATCTCACGCAAAAGACCTTTAGCGATCTTCTTTGCGACTTTGCGACTTTGCGCGACATTAATTTTCTTAAATATCTTGAGCAAACCCGCCCCTACATCACAATCGTCTCTTTTATCTGAGCCGATCGCCGCGCTGCATCTGCAACTTTCAGAGCATACAAACTTTCAGTTGGAGACACATACAAAGGCACACCCATATGTAAATGGTCTAATACCATACCTGTATCTTTAGCAAATAATCCACGTCGAGAACCAATGTCAATTTTTGTTGTTTCCTCTGCTTGAATTAAAACGCCATCATCCTTATCAAAAATTAAACCACCTTTATCGGCGTGAACCTCAAATTTGCGCTCGTTTTGCCACAAAGTTTCCCCTTTACCATAACTAACTTCGGCAATCGCTCCGCTAGTAAATCGAATTTGTGCAGTACACAAACACACTTGAAAAAATGACTCGGGATCTGTACCCCAATAACGATTTTGACAACTGATAGTCTCAACCGTACCGAATAAATCTGTAAGGCGATGGATTCTCGATAGCGCACCACATAGAGGAAAGCCAAACATCTCTTGATTGTAAGTCCAACGTCGAGGTGCGGGGCGTTGGGGATTCATCGTGCTGTAACGGGCGTAGAACGGGCTACCAACTTGCGGTAAATACTGTTTTAAGGCTTGGTGCAAGCCACCCAGTAACTCGATATGTTCGACGTGCAATAACCGATTTTGAGTTTTAGCTAGAGCAATAATTTCCTCTGCTGCCGCTACATCCAAAGCCAAAGGATATTCTACAACGACGTGCTTGTGGTTCTGTAAAGCAGCTTTGGCGATCGCTCCATGATCTGAGTTAATCGTACAGATAACAACGAGATCTATATCTTCCCTTGCTACTAACTGTTGCCAAGAATCAACCGCTTGGGCTTGATACATCTGACTAAAAGTTGCTGTCTTTTCAGGAGTATGCCCAGCAATTGCAACGACACGCGATCGCTCGTCTCTTCCAAAAGATTCTGCTCTTAACTTCGCTGCATAGCCAGTACCTACTATTCCGATCTGAATTTGGTCATCGAGCATTGTGACGATTGTTGTGTGGTAAGGGATAAGAAGAAAAGTTTTGACTTTTGACTTTTGACTTTTGACTTTTGACTTTTGACTTTTGACTTTTGACTTTTAACTTGTTTATGATGTTCCGAAACGGCTAGTAGGTGCTGACGTTATGCTCTGCTGCCTCAATCCCAACTGCCAAAATCCAGTTAACCCTGACGATCGGGAATATTGCTTTAGTTGTGGCACAAAGCTCGTTCCGAGTTTAGGCGATCGCTTCCGTCCAGTTTACCCCCTAGCTGGTGGTGGCTTTAGTCAAATATTTCTCGCTCAAGATCGAGATGCACGAGAATCTTACGTGGTCCAACAATTAGCGTTACCTGGATCTAATAAATACTATTCCGTCTCGAATATTTTTTACTCTCTAGCGAAGAAGTTAGCACAAATTGGCGAAAACGATCGAATTTCTACTTTGTCGGCTTATTTTACCCAAGGAAACTATTTTTATTTAGTTCAACCAGCAATTGCGGGGCAAACCTTAAGACAGGAATTAGTTCAGCAAGGAACATTTAGCGAGCAACAAATTTGGGATGTCTTAGGTCAAATATTGCCGTTACTCTATTTCATCCACAAGCGCCAGATCGTTCACGGAAATATAAACTTAGAAAGTATTATCCGCCGTAATAGTGATGACAGGTTGATGTTAATTAACTTCGATCTGACCAAACAGCTATTTCATCCAAATAATTTACATCCAAACAACTCATTTGACGATGACTGGGCATTACAAACAAATCTCGATTTCTACGATTTAAGTGTAGCTTGTCTGCATTTATTATCTGGACACCCCTATTTTTCTTGGCTTCAAGGCGATCGCAACTGGAGTGCGAATTGGCAACGTCACCCGTTATTACAAGCAGTTAGTCAGGAACTCGCGCAGGCGATCGATCGGTTACTACAAAAAAAACCTCAGCAAAACTATCTTGCAGTAGCGCGATCGCTTCAGCCGATTGTACCTGCACTGACAACCCCGTTAACCGCAGTAGAAACCGCAGCTTTAGTATCCCCGCAGGCAAACACTTCAGCCACATCGCCTCAACCCACAGTTATAACTCCATCAGCAAAACCATCTAAACGGAGTCGGCTTTTAGGTGGCTGCTTTCTACTATTGCTGGCGCTAGTAGCATATTTGTATTACTGGCAACAACAGCAAGTCAATACCATAACAGGGCATACAGATGAAGTGAATAGTGTTGCCTTTACTCCTGACGGTAAAAAGTTTGCTACTGGTAGCGACGATCGCACTGTCAAAATTTGGGATGCAAATAGCTGGCGAGAAATTCGCTCGCTTGAGGAACATTTAGACTGGGTTTATTCGGTGGCGATTGCTAATGACAATCAAACCCTTGTCAGTGGCAGTAAAGATAATACAGTAAAAGTTTGGAATCTCAACACTGGGCGAGAAATCAAAACTCTACGCGGGCATAAAAGCTATGTCAATTCCGTTGCCATTAGCCCAAACGGACAAAAGATTGCCAGTGCCAGTTATGACAAGACGGCTAAAATTTGGGATCTGAAGACAGGGAAAAATATTACCCTTACAGGGCATACAGCAGAAGTTCTCACCGTTGCCATCAGCCCCAACGGACAGAAGCTAGTTACTGGAAGCGGCGATAAGACTATGAAAATTTGGGATTTAAACCATAATCCAGTCAAAGAATTGCGCACCCTCAGAGGACACAAAGGTGCGGTTTGGTCTGTTGCCATTAGTCCAGATAGCCAGAAACTTTACAGCGTCAGCGACGGCACGACGATCGCAGTTTGGAATCTCAACACTGGTAGAGCAATTCGGACGATCGCAGGTCATACTGCCGATATCAATCTCGTTGCGGTGAGTCCAGATGGGCAAACAATCGCTACGTGTAGCGACGATCGGACAATAAAGCTGTGGAACATCATTTCAGGCGCAGAACTCGCCGCGTTTAAAGGGCATACAGCAGCAGTTTGGGCTGTAGCATTCAGCCCCGATGGACGCACGTTGGTAAGTACGAGCGAGGACAAAACAGTTAAGGTGTGGCGCGTACCGCAATGAGGGGAGAATTCGGAATTCTGAATTATGCACTTGTGACTTGCGACTTTTGACTTGTCCCCGTCCCTGACAGCTCGTCATTTGACAAGGAGTACATTTTTTTTAGTATATTTTCAGTATATTTTGGGTATTTCTACCCTAGAAATAATTAGTCAGGGAAGATAAACCAAAGGAGAAGAAACTTTCCTCAATTTTCTTGATACAAGTGATAGAAATTCTCAATTAGCTTGCAACAATGTTTGAATGACTTTATACTCTCTTGTGAGGCAATTCTTGTTTTTCAGACCTCCGCTCAAGCGCAAACCTACCTAATTACATTCTGAAATATAGATCTTACGCTCGTCAATAATGCCATCTACCATACCTAAAATCTGAAACCTACACCTGGAAATGCTTATGTCATCTCTCTCACCAACGATTACTATAGCTGAGAATTTATCTCAGCAAATGTTCAAGCGTCATGACTCAATTCCCCTAAAATCGGAGATGCTATTGCATATCGAGCGGGGAGTTGTTCGCACTGTCACTTGGAGTGAGGAGGGAACAGTAATGACATTGGGGTATTGGGGTACAGGTGATGTCATCGGTCAGCCTTTGTCGAATATCCAACCTTATCAAGTTGAGTGCATTACGAGTGTAGAAGTCAGTTACGTTCCCTCGTACCAACGAGAATGGGTATTGACGGCAATTTGCCATCACGTACAACAAGCAGAGGAACTACTAAGTATTATTCGCCAAACCAACGCCCGCGATCGCCTGCTACAAATGCTACTGTGGTTAGCGCGTAAGTTTGCCCGTCCTGTGGAACGCGGACGGCTAATTGACCTACGCCTGACTCATCAAGAGATCGCAGAATTTATTGGTATGACTCGCGTATCCGTGACGCGCCTGCTATCTCAGCTCGAACAAGAAGGTATCATCGATCGCCCCCGCCGCCATTTCATTGTCTTATTAGATCGTCAAACTAAATTTGCCTGATCTATAACGATTTATGATTAGCTTATGGTGGGCATTGCCCACCATATTAACCTCTACTTTTCAACAACAGTTCTGATAAAATCAAGGCAATATTCCAAGCATCATCCCCACCGCGATGATGCGTGCCTTCGAGGGGAAAATTGAGTTTTTCTAATGCTTCTTATCTTCGCATTGTCTAGAGCTGAAACCTATGGTTTGAAATACTTGCTGTTCTGGTTCTGGAGGTAAACTAGCTGCTGCTTTTCGATCTTCGGCTGCACCTTTTTTGTCACCAATGCGATCGCGTGCCATAGCTCTTTTAGCATATGTTGTAGCAGCTGATTCTGGATCGAGTTGAATGGCTTTTGTATAATCAGCGATCGCACCTCGATAATCTCCTATCGCAAACAGCGCCTCGGCTCTACCGTAATAATTAAATGCAGAGGAAATCGTTCCATTACTAAATGTAATTGCTTGCGTATAATCGGCGATCGCACCCTGCTTGTCTCCCGACTTGTATCTCAACCAAGCGCGACTGCTATATGCTGAAAGCTCGCAAGGATCTAACTGAATAATTTGAGAATAGTCCTCAATTGCTCCCTGGCGATCGCCAATTTTCAAACGCGCAGCAGCTCTGTTCGTATATGCAGCTTTGTCATTCGGCTTCATCTTAAGTGCTTGAGTATAATCTTCTATAACTGCTCGATAATCTCCGGCTGCTTCATGAATCTGAGCTTGATACGTATAAGTACCAGCTGCATCGGGATGAACGTTATCGGGATGAGTTAATTTAAGCCGCCTGACTTGGCTGAGATCGGCAACTGCTCCTTGAAAATCCTTCATGTTTTGACGTGTTAATGCCCTATAAAAGTAGAGCATGGCATCATTAGGATTGAGGCGAATTGCTTGCGTGTAGTCTTCAATTGCTCCTTGAAAATCTCCTCTTCCTTCGCGGTTAAGAGCGCGATAGCGATATGTGTCGGCGTTATTCGGTTGAACTTTAGCAGCCTGTACTTCATCGGCTAAAGCTCCTTGTGGATCTCCTAGAGCAGATCGGAGTCTAGCCCGTTGTAGATATGATAAGGCATCTGTTGGATTCAGTTGTAAGACGCGATCGAAATCTGCTAACGCTCCCTTTTTATCCTGTAGTTCGCTCTCGCGGAGATTAGCTCTGCTGAAATAAGCTGCAACATGATTGGGATTGAGTCGAATTGCTTGGTTAAAATCTTCAATTGCTTGTTCCACTTCACCACTATTGCTGAGAATCTCGCCTCGCTCGTAGTACGCATCAGCATAATCGGGTTTGAGTTGAATTGCTTGAGTTAAATCTTGAATTGCTCCTTCACTATCGGAATTCTCATACTCACCATCTTCATCTGGTTGATAACGAGTTAATGCTCTTTGATAATAAGCTTCAGGATATTGAGGTTTGAGTCGAATCGCTTCCGTAAAGTCAGCGATCGCTCTTTCATAATCTCCTCGCTTAGCCTTTACCAAACCTCGTTGGTAAAAAGTTTCAGCGTCCATAGAAACAGGTTTTTTAGAGTTTTTAGAAACCGATCGAGCAATATTGAGATAAGTTTTAGCAGCAGTATTCTCTTGAGTAGAAGGTAATGGAGCGTTACTCATGGGTAATATTTGCCCAAAAGCGATCGTCGCTATTCCCGCAGAGGCGATCGCGTTGAATACTAGAGTCATTACCTAAATACAAAGTATAAATAATTACTTAGAGTATTATGCCATATGTTTAGTTAGAAACTGCGAGAGGAGATATTAATGACAGTTGATAGCAGCCATACCCAAGAAACTTCTTTCTACATCGCCGTGGTTTTATTTGAATCATCAAGCACGACAAACGATCGACCTTTGTACGAGGAATGTTTTATACTTATCCAAGCGAATTCTTTAGAGGAAGCTAGAGAAAAGGCTTTGCTTTACAGCCGCCAACAAGAATGCAGCTATCAGAATCAGTACAATGACACTATCACTTGGACTTGCAAGCAGATAATTGATGTAAATTCAGTTTTGTACGATAATTTTAGCAACGTTACGGAAATCTATGCCCGACATTTTCGGAATTACGAAGCATATTGTCAATTCGAGCCGTTATTATCAGGCGAAGAACTTTAATTTCTTGCTTGTAGAAACGTTATATCCTCTGTAGAGACGTTACTTGTAACGTCTCTACACTAGGGATTGCAACAATATTCCGCTCGAAATTGTTCTACCACCCGATCCAAACCTACGGAATGAGCAGCCTTAAATAAAATGCGATCGCCTGCTTTCACTCCTCCTTTCAACCGCTCAACTAATTCCACATGGGTAGCACAACGCTCTACAGGTATACCCGTTGCACTCTGCGCGATCGCTTCTGCATCCGTACCATCTACCAAAACCAGCAGTAAATCTAAATTTAACTGCCGTGCCATTGCCCCAACTTTCTGATGTAATTCTCGCGATCGCTCTCCCAATTCTTTCATCGCACCCAACACCGCAATGTGTCGCTTTCCTGGTGTTTGTGCTAGTAGTTGTAACGCTGCTAGCATAGCTTCTGGTGCAGCATTATAACTCTCATCTAAGATTACCACGTCATCTGCTAATTCATAACGTTGCGATCGCCCTGATGGCATATCGACAGTTAAACCTGTTTTTAGCACCGACCAATCGATCTGCAACACCTTTGCTACTGCCAGAGCTGCCAAGAAATTGACGGCATTGTGTCGTCCTGGTAAGGGTAAAGGCAACTCTAATCCTGCTACTTTTAAAGTTTGAGAATCGAGTAATTCCCCTCGAATGTCTCCCCCTTCTAAACCGTAGGTAATAGTTTTTCCCTGCCATACGGTGTTAGCAGTAGAAATTAAGCGAGAATTATCGTAGTTGAGAATTGCCACGCTATTTTGAGGCATTTCGGCTAATAGTTCGCATTTTGCTTGCGCGATCGCCTCTTCAGAACCCAAGCGTTCAATATGTGCCGTGCCAACATTAGTAATGACACCAATAGTAGGACGAGCAATTTGAGTTAATAGGGCAATTTCACCCCTTCCTCGCATTGCCATTTCGATGACGGCAAAGTCATGCTGAGTATCCAGTCCCAACAATGTTTTTGGTACGCCGATTTCGTTGTTGAAATTCGCATGGGTTTTGAGGACGTTGCCTTGAGTTCCCAAGACAGCTGCAATTAACTCCTTAGTGGTGGTTTTACCGACAGAACCAGTCACACCAATAACAGGCATATGAAACTGACTGCGCCACCAAGAGGCAATTTGTTGATACGCCTGAAGGGTATCTCGTACCTGCAATACAGGTAAATCACCTTGATAGTGTCCGTCAACAATTGCCGCGATCGCACCTTTTTCAACTGCCGTTGCGACAAATCCATGTCCGTCGAACTTTTCCCCTCGCAAAGCCACAAATATATCTCCAGGCTTGAGGCTGCGCGTATCGGTGTTAATTCCCGTACAAGTTGAAGCTAACGCATTGTCAGAAAGATGTTGTGGCTTAGCAGCCAATAGAGAAATGAGTCGAGCGAGAGTGGCGTGGAAAGACATATTGGAGAAGTCGTAAGTCGTAAGTCGTAAGTTGGGAAAGGTTATAGGGGGTGTAGGCAAATTTTGACTTTTAGCTTTTGGCTTTTGACTTCTTCCCTAACCCTTACCCCTTACTCTTCACTAAAGCTGCTTTTGCATTGTGATTTAATAACAGTTTGCCATCGGCATCAATGCTAAAGTCTACACCAGGAATAAATTTTTGGTTAATTAACTGCTTGTAAAACGCTAAATTGGTAATTTTTCTAATTTCCTGCATGAGATCGGCAGGAATCATCTGTTCTATAGTCCAGAAAACTGCATCGACATCAAACCAGAGGATACGCTCAATACCGACAAGCAACAAACCAGCTAATTCTTCACTTGTCAGTTTTGTTCTCAAATCGTCAATGATATCGCTGCCAATCTCTGAATTACGAGTCATCATGACTCTAGCGATTCTGGCAATTTCTGTTTCCAATTGTAAAGGGTTGCGATCGAGCATTTGACTTCCTGGGATATAGAGCTGAAGCTAAACCGAGCAAAAACGTGCTGATGGTTTTGCTAAGTATATCCAAATTAGGAGACAAATAGACCCTAAGATAGATGATTAATTTGTGTAGCTGCGAAATTTATTTGTCCAAGCTTCAACGAAAATTGATGCGGTACATTTTAGGAGTGACTCCTGTTTGCTGCCGAAACCATTTGCCTAAATGACTGTGACTGCTGAAACCAGACTGCAAAGCAATGTCCATAATGGATAGTTCGGTTTGTTGGAGTAACTGCTTTGCCAGTTCCACCCGTTGCTGAAGCACGTATTGGTGAGGGGTAACTTGTATCGATCGCTTGAAGAGGCGGCTGAAATGAAATGGACTCATACCGAGTAATTGAGCTAAATCGGATAAGGTAATGTCGTCAGCCAGATGAGCATTAATGTAGTCCGCGACTTTCAGCAGTTGGCGATCGCTCAATCCCCCATCATATAGAGCTATATTACGCTCGACAGCCACGTAATTTCTGAGTAAATGTACGGCTAATACATTTGTCAGCGACTCAACATAAAGTTTTCCTGCCAGTCCCCCAGTTGTGAGTTCGGCAAGCAGCATCATGCTAATTTGTTCGATCTGAGGATTTCGAGCGCGGAACTCAGGCAATAGCTCAACGCGATCGGGATCGAGCTTGAGTGTATCTTGGGCAACCTGTTGGAAAAACTGAGATGCTAGCTGAATTCTTAAAATTCTGTCTTCGTCATTTCCCTGACAGATTAGTACGGCTTCAGCAGGGGTAATAGAAATATCGCCTTGGCTGAAAAGACCGCTATGACGACGATCTCCAAGTGTTAGTGACAGACGGGACGGACGACGATTTAAAGATACACAAAGGGTATGACTAGTTAAATTTTGATAGGTTTCTTGCCCTGGAGGATATCGAAATTCCTCAACCAAAATATTTTTCCAACCATACGCTTGACTGGAATAGATTGGCGGATAAAGATCGGTGTTAAGCTGAACGATCCGCGTCGGCGATCTCTCTAAACCTGGCATCTAGTTACCCAATCTCTTACACCTTCAATTATCGGTCACAGGTCACTGATAACTGAATAACTGATTCAAAGTCGCCGCAAGATTGTGATAGTCGCGCAAGGTTTGAGTAGTCCAGAATTTTCGACTTGGCTAAATTGTAGGGTACGAGCAACTACTACAGTAATAGAGCATTAGGAGATCTGATGGCACGTATTCTACACATTGATTCCAGTCCGAGAGGAGAGCGATCCCATTCTCGCAGGCTCACCAGAGAATTCGTTGAGGCTTGGAAACAAACTCACCCAGATGATATTGTTACCTATCGCGATGTCGGGCGCAATCCCGTTCCTCATGTTGACGAACCGTGGATTGCAGCTGCTTTTACACCGCCAGAACAACGAACCCCTGAATTACAAGAAGCAATTCGGATTAGCGATCGCCTAGTGGACGAATTCTTAGCCGCCGATCTCTATATCATTGGTATTCCCATGTACAACTTCAGCGTTCCCAGCACGCTCAAGGCTTACATTGACCAAATTGTACGCCCTAGACGAACATTTGTGTTTGAACCAGAGGATGCTGCAAATCCTTACAAACCACTAGTACTAGGTAAGAAAATGTTTATCATTACGGCGCGAGGTGATTCTGGCTTTGGAAGTGGCGAACGTAATGAAAAGCTGAATCATCAAGACCCTTATTTAAGAACGATCTTTGGATTTATTGGCATCACCGACATCAGCTTTATTTCTGTTGAGAATGATGAGTTTGGTGGCACGAGTTTGGCTAAATCGATCGCCAACGCTCAAGCAAAAATTGCCGAGTTAGTTGCAGCATAGAAGAGCTTTTACAGCTCTTGAGTCACAAACATGCTTAAATTCTGGCGATCGAGTCGAAGCCTTTTTGTAAGTGTCTGAGCCGATCCCAACTCGATCGCATCAGACGAATACTATACAGCCATTACACCCATGCTGGGAAGAGATTATCTTGACTTAAGGAATGGATGATGCTCTTTTTCAATTGATTCGATAACTGCTAATCCAATGGCAGAAGCCGATAAAAGCAGTACTACAGAAACCAGATAGGCGTTGACAAAAATGCGTAAGGCTGTATCGAAAAAAATGTACGTAGTCATTTTTACTTGCTTTGGCTCAACTTAGGAGTTGATGCGATTGACTTTTCTATTTACCCATTTGTCTAGGTGAGAGTTCCACCGAGAGATTACTGTAATTAATTTTCTTTTTAGATACCACCTCTGTGATTGTACGGAGGGAAGCTGACAGTGACTAGTGGCGCTTTGGTTAGTGACTAGTTAATTCCGTCTCCTGACTCCCTAAAAAAGACACCGTTCGATTGTAGCTACTACAGATTGAGACAGGGCAGGGAGATCGTAACCTCCTTCTAGACCGAAGACAATCCGGTGAGTAATCTTAAGACAAAATTCCGTAAATAATCCGTAATCTTGCGGTTGCAGGTACATTTCTGCTAAAGGATCGGCGGCGTTAGCGTCGTATCCAGCACTGACAATCAGTAGATCGGGTTGAAACTGAGTTAAAAATGGCATCACTTGAGTCTCAAACACTGGTTGGTAGTCAGCAATCGTGCTACCTGGGGGGAGGGGTAGGTTGAGGACGTTGTTGTGCGCGCCTGTTTCGGCGGCTGTACCAGTGCCAGGGTAGCAGGGAGACTGATGTAAGGAGCAAAAAGCGATTTGGGGGTGATTCTCGACGATCGCCTGAGTCCCGTTACCGTGGTGTACGTCCCAATCTAGAATTGCCACGCGCTCGATATTGGGTTTTTCTAAGGCATAATGAGCGGCGATCGCCGCGTTAGAAAATAAACAAAATCCCATACCGCGATCGCTTTCGGCGTGGTGTCCAGGGGGACGAGACAGGACAAAAGCAGGATTATTTGTTGCTAGCGTGTAATCGATCCCGTCCAACCATGCATTAACTGCTAATAGCGCTACATCGTAGCTACGGGGAGATACAGGAGTATCGAGATCCAAATAGCCGCCGCCTTGGGTGGCAAGTTCTCGAACAGATTGAATGTGATGGGGTGAATGGACTTTTTCCAACCACGCGATCGCCCTTTGGGGGTCTGTCACAGGCGATCGCCATTCTAGTTGGTGAGCAAAGCTAGTATGTTGTAAAGCAGATGCGATCGCGCTGATGCGTTCTGGTTTTTCTGGGTGAAACCGTCCCGTTTTGTGTTCGAGAAACTCGTCAGAATAGATGACAGCCAACATATCTAAATCCTAATTGATTCTCAGATTAGCGCGATATGGTTGTCATTCGTGAGTGGCTAGTGGCTGGTGGCTGGTGACTAGAAAAGAGACTAACCACTAGTCACTAACCACTAGTCACTTTCTTCAGGCTCATCTGTTGGCATAATATCATCGCGTAAATCTTCGCCACTATTGAGCATTTCTGGCGACACGGCTTGGTTTGCCCGCAATTCTTCAGGACTGAGTTGCTTCATTTGGTCGTGAATCGAAGGCGGGTGTTTAATTTTATCCAGTACCTCTGGATCGAGTTGCGATGGATCTCCTGGGGGATTTTGCTTTTCTGCTCGATCTGGAGCCGTTTCACTGCTCATATCTAATTCTCACCTCTACACGCCCCAGCTTAAAAGCGATCGCCTTTAGGCACACACTATCTTGAGGCTTAAATTCAGTTGTCAGTTCTCAGTTATCAGTAACCAACTACCAACTACCTATTACCCATTACCCATTACCAACCAATCCCTAGCAAAATATGATAAAATTTTGATATAATTTACAGCTTTTTGGCAGCTAAACCGAAGATTTAGCAACATCTTGGGCATTATCTGCCGGAAATCGACAAATTTGGAGTTTTTTGCAAAGATATGACCATCATTCCAACCGATCTGCGGAACGAAATGTCGCGGTCTTACCTGGAATACGCCATGAGCGTAATTGTAGGTAGGGCGCTACCAGATGCCAGGGATGGTCTGAAACCCGTGCATCGCCGAATTCTTTACGCCATGCATGAGTTGGGATTAACGGCAGACCGTCCGTTCCGTAAATGCGCCCGTGTTGTGGGGGAGGTACTAGGTAAATATCATCCCCACGGCGATACGGCTGTGTATGATGCCTTGGTACGGATGGCGCAGGATTTCTCCATGCGATCGCCCCTGATTGCAGGGCATGGTAACTTTGGCTCGGTGGATAACGATCCCCCAGCGGCAATGCGTTACACCGAATGTCGCTTGCAGGCATTAACTGAAAATGCTTTGTTACAGGACATTGAAGCCGAAACTGTAGACTTTATCGACAACTTCGACGGTTCCCAGCAGGAACCGATTGTTTTACCTGCGAGAATTCCCCAACTTTTGCTCAACGGGTCTTCGGGAATTGCCGTGGGGATGGCGACAAATATTCCGCCGCATAACTTGGGCGAATTAATTGACGGTGTAGTGGCGCTGATTCACAATCCAGAAATTAGCGATCGCCAGTTGATGCAATATATCCCTGGTCCCGACTTCCCTACGGGTGGAAAAATCTTGGGAACGTCGGGGATTCACGAAGCGTTTACCACCGGTCGCGGTTCAATTACGATGCGCGGCGTGGCGGAGATCGAAACGGTCGAACAACGAGGACGACCGGAACGGGAAGCAATTATCATTACTCAACTGCCTTACCAAACTAACAAGGCAGCCTTAATTGAAAAAATTGCCGAACTCGTTAATGACAAGCGGATTGAAGGGATTGCCGATATTCGGGATGAAAGCGATCGCGATGGGATGAGAATCGTGATCGAACTTAAGCGCGATGCCTATCCCCGCGTCGTTCTCAACAACCTCTACAAGCAAACTCCGCTTCAAGCTAACTTTGGTGCGAATATGCTGGCGTTGGTCAACAACGAACCCCAGCTATTGACTTTAAAACAGTTTCTTCACGTCTTCTTAGAGTTTCGCGTTGAATCAATTACCCGCCGCACCCGTTACGAACTGAGGAAAGCTGAAGAACGGGATCATATCCTGCAAGGGTTACTGATTGCCTTACTCAACCTAGATGAGATCATTGCTGCAATCCGCAGTGCTGCCGATACAACTACGGCAAAACAGCAATTAATCGATACTCATGGACTATCGGAAGCCCAAGCTGATGCAATTTTACAAATGCAGTTGCGGCGACTGACAGCACTAGAAGCAGAGAAAATTCGTCAAGAACACGAAGATTTACAAGTCCAAATTGCCGATTTAAAAGATATCTTGGCACGGCGAGAGCGGATTTTAGAAATCATCGAAACTGAAATCACCCAAATCAAACAAGCCCACGCCACCCCTCGCCGCACGGAAATCGAACCTGCTGAAGGGGAATTCGATGCGATTGACTTAATCGCCAACGAGAAAGCAGTAATTCTGTTGACGGAACAAGGCTACATCAAGCGGATGCCCTTAGATACCTTTGAAGCTCAAAGTCGGGCAACGCGAGGTAAATCGGGGACGCGAATGAAAGAGGATGATGGTGTCGATCACTTCCTCACCTGCTGCGACCACGACAGCGTTTTATTCTTCAGCGATCGCGGTGTCGTCTACTCCCTCAAAGCCTATCAAATTCCCGTGGGATCGCGTACCAGTCGGGGCGTGCCAATCGTGCAAATGCTGCCGATCCCTAAAGAAGAAAGGATTACTTCCATCGTCCCAGTTAGTGAATTTACTAGCGAAGAATACTTGGTAATGCTAACTAAAGGCGGTTACATCAAGAAAACCGAACTCGCAGCTTTCACCAATATTCGGGCAAACGGATTAATTGCAATTTCCCTAGAAGAAGGCGATCAATTGCGTTGGGTACGTAGGGCGCGAGTCGAAGATAGTATTATCATCGGTTCTCGCTTTGGCATGGCAATTCACTTTAGAACCAGTCACGAACAATTGCGTCCTTTAGGTAGAGCCACCCGGGGCGTGAAAGCCATGAAACTCAAAGAGGGAGACGAACTAATCGGCATGGATATCATTGCCAGTGCCGTACTTGCTGCTTCCCATATGGAAGAAGCCGACCCCGCTGAAGCCGAAGTCGAAGAAACCGAAATCGTCGAAACCGAAACTGAGGAGAATGGTGAAATAGCTAATGCTACTCAAGGTCCTTGGGTATTGATTGTGACAATGGCAGGATATGGCAAGCGCGTCCCCGTCTCCCAATTCAAGTTGTACAATCGTGCCACCAAAGGCAAAATTGCGACGAAATTCAAGCAAAATCGCAAATTCAAAGACAAGCTAGCAGCCTTGATGGTAGTCAATGAAGGCGACGAATTAATGCTGATCACGACTCGCGGCATTATCATTCGTCAATCCACCGATGCCATCCCCCGCCAATCGCGCAGTGCGACAGGCGTAAGAGTACAACGCTTGGACGAAGACGATGCGATCGCGGCTGTAGCTCTAGTTCCATCTGATGTCAGCGATGAAGCGGCTGCGTGCTAAGAGGAGCGAGGAGCGAGGAGTGAGGAGTGAGGGGATCGCCTCTCCTTTTTCGCTGCTTATTGCTCTTGCTAGCGGTATATTAATGGGGCTTACCGTTGCCCCTGTAGGAGCTTGGTTTCTTGCCTGGATTGCCCTAGCTCCTCTGTGGGTATTGGTAGTTACAACCCCCAAACATTCCTCACTCCTCGCTCCTCACTCCTTACCCCTCCTTTGGGGCATTGGCTATCACGGTGTCGCTTTATTTTGGATTACAGGCATTCATCCTATGACTTGGATGGGTGTACCGTGGTTGAGTAGTCTGGCGATCGCCCTTTTCTGCTGGATCTTCATCACCCTCTGGGGAGCCGCTCTAGTGGTTGCCTGGGGTGTTGGCATGAAAGCACTGCTAAATTGGCGAATTCCCACTTTAAAATCCCTACTCCCAAACGCAAAAACACAAAAAACCCTTTGCGCCTTCGCACGCCAGTTGCTACAACGGAGGGAACCTCACGCCAGTCGCCTCAACGGGGGAAACCCCCGCACGGTGCTGGCTCCGCAACGCACCGGCTCGTCTTTGCGCGACAAAATTCCTCTTAGTCTCGTCCGCCTCCTCATCGGCGTTGCTCTTTGGTGCGGCTTAGAAAGCTTGTGGAGTGCCGGACCCTTGTGGTGGTCTTCGCTTTCCTACACCCAAAGCCCCCACAACCTACCCATTCTCCATCTCGGACAACTTTCTGGAGCAAGTGCTGTTACAGCTGCGATCGTCGCTGTCAATGGATTGTTTGCCGAAGCTTGGATTGCAGTTGTAGGGGCGCACAGCCGTGCGCCCATTCAGGGGAGTCGAAAAACATCTGTTGTCTTTTGCCTTTTGCCTTTTGCTTTTTGCCTTTTATTACACCTTTTGGGCTACAGCTTGTACAGCCGTCCCCTGATTCAGTCTCCAGACACAGTTCTCAAAGTTGGGATCGTCCAGGGTAACGTCCCGAATAAAATCAAACTTTATCCCGAAGGTTTTCGGAAGGCGATCGAAGGTTATACGACTGGCTACCAAACTTTAGCAGATCGGGGAGTTGATGCAGTTTTAACTCCAGAAGGAGCTTTACCTTTTCGCTGGAATGACGTTCAACGCACTTCTTTTTACTCCGCTGTCAAAGAAAGGGGCGTAGTTGCTTGGTTGGGATTGTTTGGCGACAAAAAAGGAGGCTATACGAACAGTATTTTTACCCTACTGAGTAACGGACAGATTTTTAGTCGTTATGACAAATCAAAATTAGTACCGATTGGCGAATACGTTCCATTCCAAGAAATTTTAGGTGGGATTGTTTCTCGACTTTCACCGCTTGACGAGCATCAAATAGCAGGTGCGCCAAATCAGTTATTCGATACTCCTTTCGGTCGAGCAATTGTCGGAATTTGTTACGAATCTGCCTTTCCCGAACGATTTCGCTACCAAGCTGCTGCTGGAGGGCAATTTATCCTCAGTCCCTCCAACGATGCCCATTACAGCGCTGCGATGCCAGCTCAGCACCATGCTTTAGATATCATGCGGGCGATCGAAACTGACAGATGGGCTGTGCGTGCTGTCAATACCGGATATTCTGCTTTTGTCGATCCTCACGGTAAGACAGTTTGGATATCGGGACACAATACTTATGAAATCCATTCCGAAACTATTTATCGCCGTCAAACCAAAACTTTATACGTGCGTTGGGGCGATTGGCTGACACCGATGTTGATGGTTGTGGCTGTTGTCGTTTGGCTGGTAAGGCTTGTTGGACAAGTTTAGGTTTTAGGGTTTTAGATCGTATATGAGAAGGTCGCGATCGCTCTATTCTAGAGGTAATTCAAATCCAGGTAAAATATCTTCTCCAGAGAGGACGGAAGGTAAAAATATGACTTCTACAGGCTGGTTGGCGCGATAAATTTCTACTTGGCTATTTTGAGGGTTAATTAACCAACCCAAACGCAAACCATTAGCCAAATATTCTTGCATTTTCTCTTGTAATGGTTTTAGCGTATCGGTGCGAGAGCGCAATTCAATTGTAAAATCTGGGCATATGGGAGGAAACTTTTCTCGTTCTTCTGGAGTTAGAGCCTCCCATCGTTCCAATCTTATCCAAGCTGCATCAGGAGAACGGTTAGCACCATTGGGGAGACGAAAAATTGTGGAGGAACTAAAGACTTTTCCTAGCTTGGTTTGACGATTCCAATTATTCAAATCTGTTATCAGATCTGCTTCTTGATTGCCGCTTTCTCCTCCTACGGGTGGCACGATAATTAAATCTCCTTTGGCATTAAGCTCTAAATTCAACTCGCGATTTGCCATGCACAGTTGATAAAACTGTTCCTGAGTCAAATGCACGATTGGTTCTAGATTTAATATCACCGTATCCATAAAGAATGGTAATGGGTAATGGGTAGTTGGTAATTGTTGGTTGACAGTTTATTCTCCCTTGTCTCCCTTGTCCCCCTTGTCTCATTTCTTCGCTTCCCAAGGCTTAACTTGCACTTCTCCCTTGGGTGTAAAGGTGACTTGAAATTGAGCTAAGGATTCTGGTGGCGTAGCACTACCAGCAGCAGGTTGGGATAGCAGGCGAGGTAGGGGAGTTTGCTGGACTTGCCCGTTGGATATGTCGTTAGTCGCAACATAGCCTTTAATCGCTCCATTAGCAGCTACGCCAACGCGGTAAACTAAATCTTGACCGAGGGCTACGTTAGGCTTCCACGCCGGTCGGAGTTGGTCGGTGAGTTTTTGCTGTAATTGCACCAATTGCAACGGATCGGTGATGGGTGGTGCGTTAGCAATGTTGGTAGATTGGGCGGATGGAGAGGTGGCTTCTGTAGGACGGCGGACAGCTTCGGGAATGGGAATTAAGAAAAAGGCGATCGCGGCTAGGGCTAATCCTGATGCGCCTACGGTGGCGGGTACGGCTTGCTTGACTAACTGCTGTCCCGATCGCACGTAGCGCCGCGAAACTGGAGCTAGTTGCAGCGTTAAATCTGGTAGGGTTTGGGTATCGGCAAAAAACTGATCGATTGCCTCTACTAAGTCAAATAACTGTACTGTTGTCAGCTCGACTTCCTGCGTCGTGCCTTCGGTGTGGCTATTTGCCTCTGATTCTTTATGACTTTCTGGCTGGACGGTCAAACGATGACGATCGCGATCGATTTTTTGCAGATGTACCAAGCTAGATTCTTTGTTGTGCGCTTCTGGGTGCGTGACGTGACTCAAAAATTCTTGGGCGTAACCGCTAACAGCTGTCACTAAACTTTCAAAAAAATCTCTACCACCAGTCAAGGTTTGTTTTGCCTGGATCAGCTGACACTCAACATAGGTCAAAATTGTGAGTACGGGTCGCCCGTCAAAGGATTGGGAGTCAGTCGCGCGATCGCTCAATCCCTCTAAAACCAGCGTGCAATTGGGCAGGCTATACTTACGTTGAATCGTCGTCATTCTACTTCCCCATCAAACAAACTAATCCACAACCGCTGCATTCCCGCTGTCCCCGTACAAAATAGCAATTGTTGCAGCAGTGTCAGTGCTAGTTCATCCAACTTTTCAGGGGAATTGTAAGCCAGTACCCCAGAACGACGAGGATTCATCCGACTGCGAAAATGCGATCGAAACCTTTCGAGATAATTAGACAAGCGTAAATTTTGTTCAAGTGGAATTCCTTTGTCACGCATTTGCTGATATGTCAATAGCAACTGTCGAATCACAGCTGTCAACCTGCGGGCTAAATCGGCGGCGATGACGACAAGTGCTTTAGCCTCTAGTAAACTGAGGTCGCGCCGAGCGTGCGATCGCCTCAATGGGTTCGTACAGCGCATTCGCCACAAGTTTACCCGATTTTTGACAATATCTTGTAGTTCTAGCTCCTGCGCTATTGCCAAGAATAATTCCGAACCACCAAGTTCTAGGGCTTCAATCGCCAGTAACATCAAATCAATTTGCAACCTCACCCTTTGAGGACAAGCCCTTTCATCAACAGGTGGGTTAGGTAAACTTTCCAGCATCAGGGGGAGGGATGGGACGGTTGAACTATCTAACGGATTCGCGCTTGCGGAGACATTCATCTTAACCAAAGATATACGAGTAAATAACTAAAACCAGCCTTCACTAGATTGGCAAAATTGGCGACTGACTGTCTACTTTTAGCATAGAAGGGAGTCGGGAGTCGGGAAGAAGGGGACAAGGGAGACAAGGAAGACAAGGGGGACAAGGGAGCAATTCTAGTCACTAGTCACCCGCCACTAGTCACTGATAACTGATAACTGGTAACTGATAATAAGGTTTCCCTGATTCTCGCTCGAAATTAGCGATCGCACGTAACAATTTAAAACATCTGGAATTCTAGTGTACGATTTTTCAAAGTCTTCCTAAGTCTGCCAATATAGATAGTTGCCGTTATACTCAGCCAGTCTCGCTGACAACCTATGGATCTCAAGTCCCTGATTCGCGATATTCCCGATTTTCCCAAGCCTGGTATTTTGTTTCGAGATATTACCACTTTGCTGCGCGATGCCGCAGGGCTACGCCATGCCATAGATAGTCTGGCTGATAAGCTGGATGGTGCGGGGTTAAATGCTGAATATATTGTAGGAATTGAGTCACGCGGCTTTATCATTGGTGCAGCTTTGGCTTATAAATTAGGCATTGGCTTTATTCCCGTGCGTAAACCTGGGAAGTTACCCTCTTTGGTTCACTCGGTTGAATACGAACTAGAGTATGGCATGGATAAGTTAGAAGTGCATCAAGATGCCTTGCAGCCTGGTAGTCGGGTATTGATTGTAGATGACTTGATCGCCACTGGGGGAACCGCCAGCGCCACGGCTAAGTTAGTGCAGCAAATCGGCTGCGAGTTGGTTGGTTTTGGGTTTATCGTCGAGTTACGAGATTTAGCAGGGCGGCGGAATTTGCCCGACGTGCCAATTGTGGCGCTAGTGGAGTATTAATGAGATTATCTTGTGACTTGTTACAAAGATCTTGACCCAATCGATTATTTCCCTGTAGGAAATGATATTCTCCTACAGGCTATAGGCTGGCTAGGTAAAGAGCTTGAATTCCAAACTGGAAGAGTTGGGCAGCAGTTCTTTAATAAGCTATGTGAATCAGCAGAAAATCCTTGGCAACCATTCATTTCAGCAGGCTTTCATACTTGCGACCTTTGCCAGTTTCCGTTTTCTGAGCAAAATTTATGGAGCGATTACTTTTTATCTTGCTAATCAAGAACTAATTAATCGCTATCTTGAAAAGGGAGAAGAAGAATTTGAAAAGCTGCGACTCTCTTTAAGAGAAAGAAATCCAGCTCTGTATCAAAAACTAATAGCTGCTAAAGCCCAAAAGCAGGGCAAAGCATGACGAAAATTCGATTTCAAGCAAATGCCGACTTGAAACAGGCAATTGTGACTGGTACACTCTGAAGAGAAACAAATATTGATTTTCAATCAGCTTATGTAGCAGGATGAGAAGGTAAGACAGACCAAGAGGTATTAGCTATAGCTGCGCGAGACGAGAGAGTACTCGTGACTCACGATCGCAAAACTATGCCAGTTGAATTTGGTAAGTTTATTACTACAAAAACTAGTACTGGAGTTATAATTATTTCTCAAAATCTGTCAATTAGTGATGCGATTGAATCTCTTATTCTAATTTGGGAAGCATCTGAAGCAGAAGAATGGATAAATCAGATTATGTCTATTCCTTTTTAATTGATTTGTGAATTGGCGATCGGATAGATGCAGGTCTTAGCTACCGAATATTAGCCTAAATTAGTAGCCTCCGGTAAGTCAAATAATATCGTCGTCATGTAGTGTTCTGCCCACTCTACACCAAAGGCTTTTTCTAACACTCGGCGAGTTTTGTCATTTTGCTGCTGTTTTGTACAGTAATATTGTTGCGCGGCGAAAATTTCGGCTTGTTGCGTTTTAGAAACAGGTTGAGATGCGATCGCCTGGGTACAATGTATTTCTAAAAATCCTCGTACCATTGCCAAAAATTTCTCTTCTTCCTCTGGAGAACCAGGACGAATAAACGTGCAAAACGGTGAAAAGATATCTCCCCAAACCGGAAGTTCTCGGGGTTGAGAGAAATTCGGATTTGGTAAAGCAGAAAGTGCAGCAGTATAAGCAGATGGTAAAGTTCGGTCTCGATTTAAAGGCGATAAATCTGCGATCGCAGCACTAATTTGTCCCCTTCCTCCGACTAAGTCACAGCCAAACATGGGTAGAGCATATTCTATGCGGGGAAACATGACGCAGTGCAAAATATCTAGCGTCGTTCCCACTTTCGCCAATTCTAGGTGTAGTTTGCGAAATTGGGGTGTTTGATAACAACGATTTTCAATTGTCAGTTTCTCTCCCTCCAATCTGCCTTCGACATAGCCTAACTCTGCGGGAATGACGTAGGGTGAAAGTTCTAAGTGGTTTTGCCAAACAGATTCGATCGCGTCGGCTAGTTGCCGAATTAGAGAGTGCTGTTGCGATCGCAGTGAAGGAGTAGAAGCAGGTGTCATGGAAAAATACTCAATACCGGACTGTGAATGCTGAATTCATCACTTACAACTCCTCATTCTATTACTCTATGTGGCTCGGAACTTAAAAGGCGATCGTATATCTGGCTGGAACAAACGTAAAGTTATCCAACGATAGATGCAGCTTCTCTCGAAGTTTCTGTAGCATAAACTACAGAAATGCAATTTTTACAGATTGCCGATCGACTTTTCTGAGTAAAGAGGGCAAAGGCAGTGCAACTAAATTCTCACAAACAACACAAAACCGCCGATAGAACCTATTCAAACTGGCTGAACAAAATTTATGACAATTCATTAGAGCAATGTCAACGCAATGGTTGGGTCAAGTTGCGAGAACTTCCCAGTACTTACAGTCATGATGAAGCATTGCTCCTGTGCCAAGTGGGAAAAGACGAGTGGTTAGCTTGGATTCCAGATCGTGGAGAAGCTGTACTGCACGCGGATCAATTTGAGGTGGATGGTAATTGGTAGTTGTTGGTTGTCGGTTATTAGTTGTCAGTCACTAATCTTTTGCAAATGTAGTTTTGACTTTTAACTTTTAACTTTTGACTTTTGACTTACCTATCCCAAAACTCCGTCACCTCATAACCAAGTTGCGATAGCATTTGGCGCAGTAGGGGCAAGCTGAGACCAATTACATTTGAGTGACAGCCTTCAATTTTATCGACAAATAGACCTCCGCGCCCTTCTAAAGCAAAAGCACCAGCACACTTGAGGGGTTCTCCGGTAGCAACGTAGGCTCTAATAGCGCGATCGCTCATTTGAGCAAAATAAACCCGCGTGACTTGAGTGCGGACAAGTATTTGTTGTTGCGGCTGGTCGATAATAGCATGACCTGTATACAGTTCCCCCACTTGACCGCTCATGTGCTGCCAACGGGCGATCGCGACTTCTGCATTCTCTGGTTTACCATGTATTTCTCCATTTAACAGCAAGACAGAATCACAGCCCACAATTAAAGCTGAATCAAATTGAGGTGCGATCGCTTCCGCTTTACAACGCGCTAAAGTTTCTACCAATTCAGTCGCATTCTCGGTTTGAATTTGAGACTCATCAAAATTGCTGACGCGCACAATTGGTTCGATGCCAACCATTTGTAACAAGCGCCGCCGCGCCGGAGAAGCGGAAGCCAAAACAAATTGTGGTAAACCCATGTCAGTTATCAGTTATCAGTTATCAGTTATCAGTCGGCTTCTTAGATGATCCCATTCCACGGTAGGATTGACTGTGATTTAAGTATGAATGTGAATGGATTGTATATGAAGCACTATTGGTCACGTCTACTTGCCCTGGTTTTGGTAGTCGTTATTGGTTTAATGGGCTGCTCTAGTGGCGGTGGGCTTTCTGGAGATTATCGTCAAGATACCTTGGATGTGATAGGTGTATTGCGCAACGCAATCGAACTACCGCAAGATGCACCGAACAAAGGCGAAATCCAAGCAGAAGCCCGCAAAAAAATTAATGATTTCGCCGCTCGCTATCAGCGTAATGGTAGTTTGACAGGTTTAAGTTCTTTTACCACCATGCGCACCGCTTTAAATTCCCTGGCTGGTCACTACAGTTCTTATCCTAACCGTCCTCTACCGGCAAAACTGAAGCAACGCCTGGAATTAGAATTCAAACAAGTAGAGATGGCGGTGGCTCGGGGAAATTAAGCTTAGTTACAGTCGCATATTTAAGAAATATGTATCTTTGCTGGTGGCAAGCAGGTTACTGCTTGCCAGTATTTTTTTACACAAATAAAGTAGGCGATCGCCTACCGGGAAACGGATAAAGGAAACATCAGTGGCAGGAATTCCGAATAATTACGAATTACACAGGACAAATTCCGAATTATTCTGAGTGATGGTAGCAACCAAAGGTCGAATACTAACGTCAAACTAAGTCGGAAGTTATGAGTCGTAAGTTGTAAGTGGAAGAGTTATCTTCTGCACTCTAGAACATAAAGTCAGCAAATTTAATCGTTTGTCAACTCTTTAAGGCTATCCATAATACTTTCTTAACTTCCGACTTCTGACTTCTGAATTCCTTTGTCCTATTTCTTGTTTTTAGGAATGTCCGATTGCAAATTAAGTCAATTAAAATTCTTGCAACTGCGCCTATTACAACGATACCTAGCGGCGATCGCCTTTACGAGTAGCTTACTGGTAATGAGCTTGGGGAACCATCCTGTAATAGCCCAAACAACTGCCTACTGTCAGGAATCAGAAGCAGTAAGGCAAGAGAAAGAAAGCTTACTTCAGAAAGCATTACAAGGTGACACAGAGGCGCAAAACCGCTATAAACAGCTAATAAACCAACAAGCACAGCAATTAGCAGAGTGCCGCGATCGCACTCCGCCTCAACATCAAGCGATCTGGTTGCGCCTTTATCCCTGCGATACTCAGCCTGGGGTATTAGACAAGATTATGGATCGGATTGTCAGCCGAGGCTATAACTACGTTTACATCGAGACATTTGCGGATGGGCAAGTCCTATTACCCGCATCGGCTAACCCGACAGCATGGCCCGCGATGGTGCGTACCCCTGGCACGGAAAATACAGATTTACTCGCCGAAGCTATTCAAAAAGCCCACGAACGAGGCTTGAAAGTCTACGCTTGGATGTTTATGATGAACTTCGGCTATTCCTACGGGCAACGTAGCGATCGCCAATCGGTATTAGCCAGGAACTTTAAAGGCGATACGAGCTTAAATGTTGTAGATAACGCCAGTCAAGTATTTATCGATCCTTACAACGTCCAGGCAAAGCGCGACTTCTATCAGTTGGTGCAACAAGTGGTACGCCGCCGCCCTGACGGAGTCTTATTTGACTACGTGCGTTATCCACGCGGTTTGGGTGGTGCTTCTGTAGTCTCTAAAGTACAAGATTTATGGATTTATAGCGAAGCAGCCCGTCAAGCTTTAGAACAACGGGCGTTGAACAAAAAGGGGCGAGAACTGATTAAACGCTATGTTGCTAAGGGTGCATTGTCAGCCTCAGATGTTGATGAGGTCGATAAGCTTTATCCCGATGAAGGAGAACCACTTTGGCAGGGACGCACTCCACCCACTCAAGAGGAGAAAAAAGTGTTACCGAGTGCTGCGGCGCGTCGTCCGCTGCTACAGTTAGAGTTATGGCGGTTGAGTGTAGCCCATGCCCTACAAGGAATTCTCGATTTTGTCGCCTTGGCAGCTTCACCAGTACAACAACAGGGAATACAGACAGGGTTAGTGTTTTTTCCTGATGGCAACCAAGTTGTGGGTGAGGGGTATGATTCCCGCTTACAGCCTTGGGATCGGTTTCCTACCAGTGCAGAATGGCATCCCATGTCCTATGCTGCTTGCGGTAATGCCGATTGTATTGCGGCTTTGGTGCAAAGAGTGTTTAAATACGCGCCACCTGAAGCTAAAGTTATTCCGGCGATCGCTGGTACATGGGGACAGTCTATCAGCAATCGCCCCTCTCTTGAAGCTCAAATGAGCGCGATCGAGCGTGCTGCACCTCAAGTTAAAGGAATTAGCCATTTTGCTTTTTCTTGGCAAGAACCGGAAATTGAAAATTTGCGGAAGTCTTGTCGCTGGAAATAGTTATATCATCAGGTGGGCATTGCCCACCCTACACTTAAATTTCATGCTATAAATTTAGTGCGAGTTGTTCGCAAATTGAATCAGAATAAGTGTAATTTTGAAATAACTGAAAAGCTTTTCGATCGAGTGCGGTTGAGAGTTTTGCACTGAGGTCTAGACGATTCATCCAGTGTAGTGTTTTCGATAAAGCTAAATGCTGCCGCATGGAGATATCAATGTCATTACTATTTAATTGAATAACGCAAATCCTTCCAGTGATACGATGATGAGCGATCGCATGGGTAAATTTTCCTGGTAGTTGAAGCGGTTGCCAACGATCGAGCTTTGATAATTGATGAGCGAGCGTCAAAGGAAAGCCAATCGTTTTGGCTAAAAAACCATCTGTTCTTTCTCCAATTGCCAAAGTATCGGTTTGTCGATGCCAAAAAATTAGCACGAATAATTCCGTATCTACTAAAACGCGGCGGGGTTTTTTAGGAGGACAAATTTCAATACAATTGTTAGCGTAAGCCAAACATTGCATTTGTAAAGGACAAATATCGCAACGGGGTTTCGTTTTTCGGCAGATTGTTGCACCCAACTCCATCATCGCTTGATTAAAATCACCAGGACGATCGCTAGGAATGACTTGCGTGAGATAATCTTGAATGCGCGATCGCCCTGCTGTATTCCACACATCTTGTAAGGCTAGCAAGCGACTCACCACCCGGATGACGTTACCATCAATACAAGGAACTTTTTCGTTCAAGCAAATACTAGCGATCGCGGCAGCAGTATAATCGCCACAACCTGGAATTTGCAACCATTCGCGATAAGATTGGGGAAAACGACCGTTGAGGCGGTTGACGATGAACTCTGCACCTTTTTTCAAGTTTCTCGCTCGTGCGTAATATCCCAATCCAGCCCAGAGTCGGTGTAGTGTCTCTTCATCGCAGTTGGCTAAATCGTCTACCGTAGGCAGTTGTTGAACAAATTGAGCAAATTTAGGTAAGACAACGGCTAGAGTCGTCTGTTGGCTCATAACCTCGCAGATCCAAGTATGATAAATATTGACCTGCTGTCGCCACGGTAGCGGTCTGCGATCGCGATCGTACCAAGTCAGGAGTTGTCTTATACCTCGAGCCTTTAACACTTTTTTCACATAAGTTAGGTAGATATTTACGTTGGCTTTACCTAAAACCTAAATTTAAAGATTATTCTATGGTTATATACAGAAGATAACTAGTTGAAACTCTATAACTTAACCAGCATAGCGCCTGTAGAAGACAATTCTCCAGGCGCTATAGCTATTGCGATAACTGGTTGCTTGTGAATGGCTAGTGGCTGGACTTTTTTCTAGCCACCAACCACTAGTTACTAGCCACTGATTAAAAGCCAGCAAAGTTATAGCCAACACCAATTTGAATACCTACTTCTGTATCATCTAAAAAGCCTACGTTCGCACCTACGTTAGCTGTAAATTGCTCACCTATTGGTACATCTACACCAGCAGTTAACATTGGTCCTACATCGCTATCATCTCCCGTAGAAATACCCAAACCACCGCCGACATAGGGTGCAAAAATCGAACCAGCTTCCGAACCTGTATCGATTCCTGTAGGTTGCAAGTTAAAGTCGTAGGTCACAGGAATCAAGATGGTTGTATTGTCCCCAATGATGACTGACGGACGTGCAGAGACAGCATTGGTTAATCCGATTTTACTGATGACGGTGAAGTTAGTGTCACCTAAAGCTGTACTACCGTCTATCCCAATATTCGCTCCCACGCCTACGTAGCTAGAACCACCACGGGTAGACGATCCTGGTTCAATTGGATCTGGATTAGTTGCTGGTGGTTCTGTTGGGGTAGTTGGTTCTGTAGTAGGAGTCGTTGGATCTGTAGTGGGAGTAGATGGTTGAGTGCTGGGATACGTTGGATCTGTAGTGGGAGTAGATGGTTGAGTGCTGGGATACGTTGGATCTGTAGTGGGAGTAGATGGTTGAGTGCTGGGATACGTTGGATCGGCTTGTGCGATCGTGTTAACTCTCGATCTATCCTTCAAAGCAGCAGCAGAAGTAGAAATTTTAGGGTTTGCAGTTTGCGCTGATGCTGGCAGTTCGCTTGCAACTGCTACAACAGTTGCAAAACTAAACACAATGGCAGTCGAATGGAAAAATTTAACATTCATTTTTGTCATCCTCACATACGATTTGCTTTTTTTGGAGTCTATTACACGAATTTCTGCACCAGATTTGGCACTCCCAGCAGAATTCTAATCGTCTTTTACTGGTAAACTTGCGCTTTGTATAGTTAGTCCTAAAGCTCGCATATCTACCTTAGGTTAGACTTAGGTTAGAAAAATTAATTCTCAGAAGTTATGTTTGATTTCTGCATTTTGTAGTTTTAGCTCAGAAAAATGATAAAAATTTGTCGTTACGTCTATTTTTACCAAAAAACTTTAATTTTTGTTGGATTAAGAGCAACTATATATCAATAGTGGTAACAAGCAAAAATTAGAGTATTTCTAAAGAGATACTCAAAATAAAATCAACTCTACTTAAGTTAGAAAATTTAATCTTGTAACTCTGATTATTTGTCTATCTTACGCTAGATAAAATTTTTTTAATTATATAGCCACAAACCAGCACTCGCACTCTAAACGTGCCTCTGAAAGCGAGAATAGGCACAGGCGATCGCTAATAAATACTACAGGTGAAAATATAATTGAGAAACTAAGCTTTAAGCAGTCTATCTAGCAAAGAGTTAATCGAACGCTTGATTTGATGCCTGCGTTTCCAATTCTGGAAGGCTTTTTCATACTCCTCGCCTTGAATCTGTGATTTATTCCATACATCAAGACCTAAAAGAAAACTTAAAGATAATAAGATATAGAGCGACCAAGACAGACCACCGCCACTGACCAGATCTAAAAGGATAAAAAAGATATTAACTAAACCATAGTTACCAAATCTTTTTTGCAGCTTTTTCCGTCTATCCAGATTAAATTTCTGCCGTTCTTGACTATCAGATTGCTGATTCAACCACTCTTGTTCTGCTAATTGCAGACATTCTGGGGAAATTTCTAATTCAGCGGCAATTTCTAATAATTGTTGGCGAGAAAATTCTCCTTCATAGGCTTGACGAGCGATCGCTATTTGGAGAATTTGTTGAATATCTTCTTGGTGATAAGTCTGCACTAGCTTGTTGTCAACCACTGTTTTCATCTCACCTATGCCTTTCCCAGAAAATTTTGACTCAATCCAGATAGCTTCACTGTTTCTATGATAATTCGGAATTCAGTGAGTTGTCGTTGGTCGATGAGTCGTTAGTGGCGTTTTAGCGAGGTGGCTGGTGACTGGTGTTTTTTCCTCTTTGCTAATCACCAGTCACCAACTACTATTTACTCTTGCGGTGGTTTTGGACGTTTGGTCGGTTTGGGAATGGGGGCTTTGGGAATGGGTTTTTGAGGCATGGGTGTAGAGCTATCAGTCTTACGGACGGGACGTGGGGTCTCGAATTTACCTCTACCTCCACCTTTGTTATATCCTCCTCCCGATCGCGCGCCGAAGGGTTTTTTCATCGGTTTTCGGAAGGGTTTAGGCAAAGTAGCGATCGATGTACCTTCTTGTACGACGAGATCGTCAGCTTGTCTGAGAACGTGAAACTCCCAAAACTGACCTACAGCTTTTGTTTTCAGCACGCCTTGAAGATTGACTTTAAAAAACTTGGGTCGATCTGATTCTTTGCGTGGCGCTTGCTTGATTTTCACGACCAGCCGACTATCCCCCGCAGACTGAAAAACGACTTCACCGCGTACAGAAAAATAACCATCTTCGGCGTTGTCGATCGGTGCAGAATCCGCTTCTGAGGGTGCTGCTTCACTGGTGGGAGTTTCTTCTGGGGTTGGTTGCTTTGCTAGGGTTTCTGGTTCCCAAACTCCGACAATTTGAAGGTGCAATTGATTATCTTTTTGTCCCGTGCGCGGGTAAACCACCCACAGGTGTTCTGCCTCTAAATCTATGTGCTTTCTGACTAAGCTAATAATTCGCCCTAGCAGTACGGCTTGCAGTTGAGTACCATCATGCGCCAGTAATGTTCCTTGCGTGAATTGTTCGGCGCTGGCTTGATAGCGACCGCGTACTAGACCAATGGCACGATACTGCATTGGTTCGCTTGGGGGTGGAATTGGCTGCTGGCGGTTTGCTTGGTTTTCCTCTGCTACAGTCTCGGTTGGAGGCTGTTGAGAATCGGAATCGGAAACTTGGGAAGACGGAATCAGGTCGGAATTCATAAAAACTCCTTAGCGGCGGAGACAAATCCCATTTGGGACTATTTTTATCCTGCTGCCCGCAAATTCGAGCGGCGGATAATTTAAGTTACGTTTTGTATGCTGTCGGCAAGCGTAGCTCATTGGCAAGAAGTAAACTAAGCGTGAGCGCAGCATAACATATCACTACAACCCCAATTGGTTGTGATGTTACCCTAGATCGGAAAATCGCTATTTTACAAAATCTGCACTCGTGCAGGCAACTAGGTAAATTAACCCCCTTTCGCTTGGCAACGAGCAATTAGCATTCTGAATGTTAGCTTTTAAGATATGGAAGTAGAGTTCAAAGCGATATCGTGTCACAGCCATCCCGCAGTCGTTGGTTCATCAATCTCGTCTTGGCGCTAGGAGCCGTTTTCTTTATTGGGGCTTCGATGTTACCCCTGTTAGAAGGCATAGTCAAAGATAGTCAGCCAGCGCAGGAAGCTACGCCCACTGCTAGCCAGACAGCGCGAACGCAATCTTCATCTCCACTGGTGAATCAGGCACAAGAGTACGAACTCGTTCTAAAACAGGAGCCAGATAACCAAGCAGCACTGAAGGGATTAGTAGAAGTTCGCGTCCGCCAGAGAGACTTTCAGGGTGCGATCGCACCTTTAGAAAAACTGATTGCTCTCAACCCCAATGAAGGTTTATATCACTTAGTATTGGGTCAAGTTTATGCTGCCCAGAAAAATAGCGATCGCGCCAATGCCGCTTTTGACCGTGCGATGCAAATCGACCAGAAAGATTATCGTCCTGTTTTAGGCAAGGCACTGCTACTTAAAGAACAGGGTAAGCCAGAGCAAGCTAAGCCCTTGTTCGAGCAAGCTGCTGCCCTTGCACCTAGTCCCTCAGAAAAAGAGCAAATTAACAACTTGGCTAATCCTCAACCCACCCCTGCTCCCGCAGTTCCCCAGCAAAAACAAAAGTAAATTTTAATTATTCTTTACTTGCGATCGCAAAAATCAATTTATTTGGCTATGGTGGATTGACTTTCAATCTGCGATCGTGATATTTATTATTTAGAATAGAAATATAATTTATTTTTTTGAAATGCTTACGCTTCGATTATTAAGAAAACCCTTTTGGTTAAAGCAATAGTATCATCAGAAAAGTAAAAATACAAGATTTTTCCAGCTTAAATTTTTCTGGCAGTATTACACCCTTGCAAAGAGATTTAGTTAAACGCAGACAAGGGTAGTGCAGTTACGCTCCATAAGTTTCTTAACGCTTGTTTTACATCAAGATTGTATTTGCGCAGCAGCCCAAGCTGGAGCAGCTACGAGGCTTACTTTATTTGACTTTTAGCTTTTGACTTTTGACTTACTTATCAGTAGCCAAACGGGAGTACGCATGTATAAAATATTGCATAGCATTCATTTGTACTAGCATGATAACAGAATCAAATATGAGTGACGTGCAGGAGCCGATAGTAACTGCTGCGCCAGAGATTAGGCAAATTATCGAGCGAGTCTGTCAACTAGAGAAAAATAGACTAGACCGAAAAAGCCAAGGTCATATTAATGACGATATTGTGAAGATTATCAAAGAAGAGGTGCAGTAATGAAGCTCACTTCTATCCAATTATGTAATTTTCGCTCTTTTTATGGGAAAACACCAGAAATAATCTTAGCGACTGGAAGCGAACAAAACACTACAATTATTCATGGAAACAATGGTGCGGGAAAAACGAGTTTATTAAATGCCTTTACGTGGGTATTGTACGAGAGATTTAGTGCAGCTTTTGCTTCTGTCGAGCAATTAGTAAATAAACGCGCGATCGCCGAAGTACAATTAGGTGCAGCAGTAGAATGTTGGGTAGAAGTCAGTTGGGAACATGAAGGAAAACGTTACCGCACTAAGCGCAATTGTCGAGTTTATAAAAATGAATTAGATATAGATGCAGGTAAAAGCGAATTATTTATGTATGTGTCTGGAGATGATGGACGTTGGTATATTCCACCAGAACATCCAGAGGAAATTATTCATCAAATTCTCCCCAGTAGTTTACATCAGTATTTCTTTTTTGATGGCGAACGCATCGAGCAAATTGTTCGTTCTGATAAAAAAACAGAAATTGCTGAAGCTACTAAAATGCTTCTGGGAGTTGAAGTCTTAAATCGCGCAATTCGGCATTTAGGAGAAGCAAAGAAAACTCTAGATAATGAGTTAAAAGCAATTGGGGACGGCGAGACACAAAAACTACTTAGGCAGCAGAGTAAAGCCGAGAAAGAAATAGAGCGAATCAAGCGTAGGCAAATAGAAATCGAGCAAGAATTAGAGTATCAAGATACGCTGAAGAAAGAAACGAGCCATTATCTACGGGAACTTAGTGCGGCAAAGGAATTACAAGAAAGACGGCAGGAGTTAGAGCAACTGAAAAAGACGAATCAAGATAGTCTTAAACAAAGCCGAGAACTTTTAAAAAGAGCTATTTCTACGAAAGGATATACAGTACTTTTATCAGAAGCCACAAATCAATTTCGATCTATAGTTACGGAATTAAAACAGCGAGGAGAATTGAAGGCAGGAATTTCGCGGGAATTTATTAGCGATTTACTGAGTTCCCAACGTTGTATTTGCGGTGCAGATTTACATGCAGGAGATTTCGCTTGCGAAAGTGTGAAAAACTGGTTAGAAAGAGCAGGTTCCTCTACTGTAGAAGAGACAGCTATTCGCATGAGCGCACAAGTAGATGAAATTGATAAACAAGCACCTATCTTCTGGGAAGAAGTAGATAGAGAGCAAGCTAGAATTCAGCAATTAAGACAGACAATTTCACAGATAGAAACTGAATTAGATTCTATTCAGGAACGATTGCGTAAAGATCCAAGTGAAGAAATTCGGAGTTTGCAAAAACGTGTAGATGCGATTGAAGTAAAAATCAGAGAAATAATCCTAGAACAGGGAGCAAATCAACAGCAGATCGTTAATTTTCAAGCCGAAGCTGAGAATTTAGCTAAGCAAATTATCAAACAAAAATACAATGAAGAAAGACAAATATTAGCTCAAAGACGAATTGCTGCTACTCAGGATGCGATCGAGCGTTTAGCTGAAGTGCGATCGCGACAAGAACGACAGTTTCGCTTACAGTTAGAAAAACGAGTTCAAGAAATATTTCGAGAGATTTCTTTTACTCCTTATATTCCTAAAATTAGCGATCGCTATGAACTAACATTAGTAGAAAATACAATTGGTATAGAAATGCCTGTCGCTGCGTCTACGGGAGAAAATCAAATTCTCAGCCTTTCTTTTATTGGCAGTATTATTGACAGAGTGCGGGAATGGAGCGAGAAGAAAATGCTAATGGTTCCCGATACCAGTACTTTTCCAATCGTGATGGATTCCCCCTTTGGTAGTTTGGATGAAATTTATCGCCGTCAAATTGCCAAAGTGATTCCTAAATTAGCTAATCAATTAATTGTTTTAGTGACAAAAACTCAATGGCGAGGGGAAGTAGAAGCAGAAATGTCAAGCAGAATTGGGAAGCAATATGTGCTGACTTATTATTCTTCTAAACCTGACTGTGAAGAGGATTCTATTAGTATTGGTAGCAGGCGTTATCCTTTAGTTAGGCAGAGTCCGAACGAGTTTGAATATACCGTAGCAGTAGAGGTAGAGGACAATGGCTAGTTCGTCTCCTACACAGAATTTTGTGGCAGATACTTGGGTGAAAGCTACCTGGGAAGAATTTATGGCAATAGCCGATAACCCAGAGTATGAGAAAGCTAATTTTTATTACGATCGCGGTTACATGAGGATTGAAATACCACCAATTGGTTCTAGCCACAGCCAGGATAATAGCATTGCTCATAATGTAGTGAGTTTGTATGCCACTGTTAAAAATAGTAGAATCAAAAGTCTAATTAATTGTAGTTTTTGGAGAGCAGGTATTAGAGAATTTCAACCGGATTTAGCTTTTTACATTGGTGCAGAATTTAGATTTCCACCGCGTTCCAACTCACCGATTAATTTAGACGAATTTCCACCACCTACTCTAGTCATAGAATTAGGTGCGACTTCTTTCAATGATGATATAGGACGCAAACGATTAATTTACAAACCCGCAGGAGTCAGAGAATATTGGGTAGTTGACGTGAATGCTGGAGATATTATTGCATTTAGAATTTTTCAAGGAAGTAGTGGAGAAATTCAAGAATCTAGGATATTACCTGGATTAGAAATAGCTTTAGTGAAAGAAGCATTACAACGCAGTCTAACTCAAGATGACGGCGAGATTAACCGTTGGCTATTGCAGAGTTTTAGTCAAGGATAAAAATGTATGATTGCGAATCCAGATTACAAATATATGTCACTCCAAGAATATTTGGAATGGGAAGAACGCCAAGAATTCAAGTACGAATATCTCAATGGCGAAGTTTATGCCATGACTGGGGGTACTATCCCTCACAATGATATTGCTGTTAACCTAATTACTGCCTTAAAAAATCAATTACGAGGAAGCCGTTGTCGTGTCAACATGGCTGATGCAAAAGTTTGCGTATCTGAGGAGGGACCATGTTATTATCCAGACATAGTTGTAAGTTGTGACGAAAGAGATAGACAAGCAACCAAATTTCTTCGATATCCCTCTCTAATAATAGAAGTTCTTTCGCCTAGTACAGAAGCTTACGATCGCGGCGGAAAATTTACTCAATATCGTCGCATTCAAACTTTAAGCGAATACGTTTTAATTGATGCAGAAAAAGTCAGTGTAGAATGTTTTCGATTAAACGATCGCGGTTTTTGGGAATTGCATCCATATGAAACGGGGGATGAAGTCGAGTTCGCGAGTATCGATTTTTGTTTTCCTGTTTCCTTAGTTTACGAAGACGTGCAATTTCCTAATTAGAATATTGGGTGAATAAAATTCGCGTTTACACAAACAAAGCCTGCTTGTAATGTACGACAGGTTTATGTACTGCGAGAACTAGGTGAGGAAACTTATCAACAGGAAACAATTTTAGGTGAAGGCGCTAAGTTGTCACTGTTAGCTTTTCCTGAAATTGAGGTAGAGGTGAGTCAAATGTTTGTGTAATTGGGGGTGCGATCGGTTTTTGGGAAGTTGTAGAGATACAAATAAATTGTTGAGTTAATATAGCTAAGAATTAGGTACTGGCAGAATGGTAGAAACTGGTAGGATTAGAGTTGCTAAAGATAAAGCCGAATTAGTGAAATCCTTAACAGCAGCAGACGGTGCGACGGGTCCATTTCCAACTTATGCTGATGTCATTGTATTTGCTGCTGCTTTAGGTGCAAAGCACAAAAAGCGCGTTCCTTTGGGAGAGGTTTCTAAAAAAGAACCAGCACCGATTCCTCAAGAACAATTTTTAGTCAGAGGGTATGATGCAGTAATAAATTTAATTGCGGTTAATGAAACCGAAGAATTAAAAATTTTGTCCTTGACGGAAAATCATACTAATGAGAACCGTAACGATATTTTTGAAGAGTATGTTAACGGTGGACTGGAAATGTTACAGATAGAACTACGAGGTGCAGTTGATTATACAGAAAGGCTTCTACTAATTCTTATTTCTGAAGTAGTGAGGCAGAAAAAAGAAGAAGAGGAATTCGATTTAAGCAAATTCATCCCGCAAATGTAAGTATTATTCAATTTTAATAGCTCATGTCCAGCCCAGTTCCATTTTTACAATCTTGACTGCTGTTGATATGACACCTGTACCAAATGATATTTTGTATGGTTTAGCTGGATTTTTAGGTTTTGGATCTAATCTAACAATATTATCTCTCCAAACGCTATTACTTCTTGACCAGTCAATTTCAGCTAACCTCAATATCATGGCTTCATTGAAGTGATTGCTTGACCGATCGTAAGTAAAGTTCAGCAAACGTCCTAGTATCTCCAAACCATAACTTAAACCTATAATGTAATCTTCTTTAAAATTCATAACTTCATCACTTGTCAGTTGCTCGAACTTTTTCTCAGCTATTAGTTTGGTAGCAGAACAGTTTGAAAAAAATAGATTGAAGGCTACAGCCAAAGCTTCAGCAGAAGTTTCGACATCGTACTCTAGAATCTCATCGTCAGGATGATCTACAAATGCACAACTAACAGATTTTGCTATGTAATTAGTTGTGTAAATTAATTTATTTTTTACTCCAACAGATGCTTTAATTTTTTCGGTTTTTCCTTGAAACATCATCACTCTATCTAATAAGTTTTGAGTGATGCCATCTCTTCCTAAAAACTCCCCGTAAGAAACTAAAAGAGACTTAGCTAGAGGTGCTGATTGAGCCATGTCTCTAAAATCTGTTTGACATTGGCGATCGCTGTCTTCTAAAACTAAAGTAATTGGAAATTCATCATTTCCAATTAAATGTCGTTCTGCACTCAATATTAACTCCTGCATAGCACGAGTTCGGTGCTGTCCATCTGTAATATCTAAAGCAACGTCATTTGGAATAGCTACTAGACAAACTCCTGCACCTAACTCAATAATTGTAATTTTTTCCCTGGCTACATTTGCTGTCAATGTACCTAAAACCCAAGGTTTGCCAATCCGCGCACGATCTAAAACATACTTTTTAATTTCATCTGCATGACCTTTTATTACCGGGCGATTTTTACCTGAATTTGGATCGTTATCAGTAGCAGGTTTCGCTTGAAGAAGAACAGGTAAGTCTCCAGCAGGAACATTAATTTGTAGCATTTCCCGCTTCCCTTGATGAAAAATTAATCCTGGATAGCACCGATACTTGCGACGGTACTTTGAGTAGTACGATTCAAGCAGAGGTCAAGCGGCTGGTTTGATTCGGATTGAGAGTTATTAGTATTATCCTCTTGCATATTTACCACAAAGTATTTATATAAATTAGCAAAGGTCAGCTAATATAATATGCAATTGTTTGAGAATGTGGCATCGGTGAAAACTACAATGAAAAAAAATAAGTGTTTGTGTTAATTCAGAACCGAGGGAAGTCCTACTTCTTTGGGTTCGACAAACTGACCATCAAAACCTACAGTTTTATCCTCCACGCTTCTTGCATCAGCCAAAGTTTTTCGCAGTTCTGCCCGTTCCATCCGATCCTCAATTCCACCCAAAATATAAACTAGTAATTTCGCCGCTAAATCTTTCCCAGCAACTTGCACTCGCTTCTTATTTGGGTCATATAAAACGCCATACCAAAGAGACTGCGGATACTCCATGTTGCTAAATCCGCCTTCCAAATCAAATTTTCGCAACTTCTTAAAAATCTCTTTCAACTTAAACCCTTTCTTGAAAACCAAAACTCCCAAAGCTTGCGCCAAAGCTACTTGACCTACAGGACGGAACAGCATATTTCCTTCACCCCCATCCTTTTCAAAATTGAATCGCCGCAGGCTAGGTGTATCTTCATCCTCCAATAATTTGTAACTGGGAAGAGTTGCCAAACAATCGAATAACTGCCAAAAATCAGAAATTCCTGCCTCAAGTTCCCTATTCTCTGGGCGCATGGGAATTAATCCTTTTTCCCACGGTTTCCAGTGCGGAAACTTCTGCCCTAAATAGCGTTCTGACATATCTTTGAGGGCTTGCAGCGTCGTCAGAACCGTTGACTTACTGGCAATTGTCGCACTATTCCAATTAATACGCGGCTTCCGGTTCAATCGCTGTTCCAGTAGTGGATGACTTACAGCAATTTTTCTTGCCACAATCGAAAAGCCATCATCTTCATTCAACTGGGCTAACTGACCTTTCGTTAGGGGTGCAGCCATCAAATTGACATGGACAAAAATAGACCTTACCCTTCGCCTTGCTGCTTCGCGGGTTTCCCCAGCTGCAACAGCACAGATGAACTCGATACCAATTTTTTCTTGAGGGATGTCCTGCAAATTGTTAGAGACGAGATTATTCGCGTCTTGACTATGAGATTGTTCTACTAAATCGGCTAGCTTGATGGAAGTGCCATCAGGAGATTTATCTTTGCGATAGCGTGGGAGTTGACCAGTTTTCAGCAACTCCATTAGCCCCTGCGCCCCATCAGCCGATGTTGTCCATCCAGGGCGTATATGGTGACATCCGCCTCAGCAACATTTAGTAGACCAACCTTGCCTTCTCGATCTAGCGTGATAAAATCTGTAGTCGATGCGATCGCTTTACCGTGGCTATCCCACTCAGCAGCTTTGGGATTATCTACCCAAGGTTGGCTAATCACCACCAATACAGGTGGGAACTTATGATGCTTCCGCGTGGCTAAATACTGTGTTAACGGGAGTTGTCGCGACCAATCCAGAGGACGCTGCTGAATTTCATCGATAGTGTCTGCGTCAATCTCGATATTGTCAGTTTCAGGATTATATTTTTGTCGCAGTAGGGGTAAAGCAGAGGCAAAATGTACCCGACTGGCAAACCACTCCAGCGTCACAGAACCTACATAAGCCTCAGTCCCGCCCATTTCTGTCTTCTGCACCAGTATTCGATCCTGCTGCTGCAAAAACTTATCCAGCAGGGTTGTCAGAGTTTGTTGTTCCTGAGTTTCTCGTTTCCCCATACTTTGCACCTAACGACGGTGATTCTAGAGTCCGCCTTCGCGGACTTTGCCTGTGTAGACGCGAATTCTATTCGCCCGTAATCTTTGCTACACTATCTTTCATTGCCGTTTTTTTCACCCTTGCATCAGTGCATAGGTTAATTTCTTAAAAGAACTTGGCTCTATTGTCAAGTTTTTAAAAACTTTTAAATGATAGTTTTTAAAAACCTCTAGACCTTACAATACTATAGTTAACTACTAGAAATTCGCGTAGCAGATTTGGTTTGTGTGGTTCTGTGACTTATAATCGCACCCATACTCGTCCGTATTTCCAGAGGTAGGGAGGATGACAATAGCGAATCAGCCAGACCAAAAAAATCAGCCAGCACGTAATGTAGCAGAGTTAGTCCAAGAGATCGAGCTACTGACGGCTGAAATACAAGAATTGTATTGTTCTGATGCGATACCCTGGTGTGTTGGCTACAGTGGTGGTAAAGATTCTACTGCTACTTTACAATTAGTCTGGAATGCGATCGCTTCTCTGCCAATTGAAAAGCGTACTAAAGCCATTCATGTAATTACAAATGATACTTTAGTAGAAAATCCTTTAGTTTCTAGTTGGGTGGGTAATTCTTTAGAACAGATGAAGGTTGCTGCTAAAGACCAACAAATGCCAGTTGAACCCCATCTGCTTCACCCTGCTACCAAAGATACTTTTTGGGTAAACCTTATCGGCAAAGGTTATCCAGCACCGCGCAACCGATTTAGATGGTGTACGGAACGCTTGAAGATTCAACCCGCTGATAGTTTCATTCGTGCAGTTATTCGGTCTAGTGGTGAAGTAATTCTTGTCCTGGGTACGCGCAAAGCTGAAAGCGTAAAGCGGGCGGCTAATATGGCAAGACATAGAGAGTGGCGGGTACGCGATCGCATCAACACCAACCCCAATAGACCTAACTCACTAATTTATTTGCCAATTGAAGACTGGCGTACAGATGAAGTTTGGCTATACCTCATGCAGTGGCAAAACCCTTGGGGATATAGCAACAAAGACTTATTTACCATGTACCGAGGCGCGACAGCAGATAACGAATGTCCCCTAGTTGTCGATACCTCCACTCCCAGTTGTGGCGATTCCCGCTTTGGCTGCTGGGTTTGTACGATGGTGAGTAAAGATAAATCAATGGAGGCAATGATCCAAAACGATGAAGAAAAAGAATGGATGCAGCCTCTATTAGATATCCGCAATGACTTGGATGTACAAGACGATCGCGATAAAAGAGATTTTCGCCGAATTTGGGGTGAAGTGCAACTATTTGAACGCAATCACAATGGCGAACTCTCAGTTGAACCCATACCTGGTCCCTACACTAAATATTGGCGAGAACATTGGCTGAGACGAGTTCTAGAAGCACAAACCCAAGTTCGCTGTACTGCACCAGAAAATATGCGTGATATCACCCTAATTACTACTGAAGAATTAAGCGAAATTAGAAGAATTTGGCTGGAAGAGAAACACGAATTTGATGATAGCCTACCTCGGATTTATGCAGAAGTGACGGGCGAAAGTTTCATTGATATTCGTCCTGGTGCAGATTATAGCCTTTTGGGTAGCGATGAATGGAACGTGCTAGAAGAAATTTGTGACGGGGATGCCATGCATTTAGAATTAATGGCAAAGCTTCTCGATACAGAACGTCAATTTCGCAAAATGGCAAGGCGTGTAGGTATTTACGACGCGCTAGAGAAATGTTTTAAAAGTAGTTCTCGCTCTCAAGATGAAGCAATTAAAAATGCTCATTTCAAGCGAGATTTAAAGGATGCTGTTGGTAAAGGCGATGTCGATAAGGTAAAGCAGCTAACTTTAGGGGATGCAGTGGATGTAGAGGACGATAAGCCGATGAGTTGGGGGAATTTTAAGTTTAAGAAATGATTTTACTCGAACTCGTATTACAAAACTTCGGTCCATATCAAGGCACGCAAGTCATCAACTTAAGTCCATTTAGTGAAACTGAAACTGAGAATATCTCACGCCCAATTCTCCTCTTAGGTGGAATGAATGGGGGTGGAAAAACAACTTTAATGGATGCGATTCGCCTCGCACTTTATGGACATCGCGCCCAATGTTCTACCAGAGGTAGTTTAAGCTATAGTGACTTTCTAACTCAGTGCGTTAACAGCCATACGTCACCAACTGAAAAAACTCGGATTGAATTAGCTTTCGGACATATTGAAAATGACAAACCTGTAGTTTATCGAATCGTTAGAACTTGGGAGAAAAACCCTAAAGATGGCAAGGATGTTTTGGGGATTTTGAATGATGATGAATGGCTAAATAGTGGTTTAGTTAGCATCTGGGACGAATATATTGAAAACTTACTACCTCTAGGAATTTCTAATTTATTTCTATTCGATGGCGAACAAATTAAAGAATTAGCAGAACAAGAAACACCTCCACTTGTGGTAGTTGAGGCTATTCGCGGATTGTTAGGATTGGAGTTGTCGGAACGATTAGCGGTAGATTTAGAAATTTTAGTCAATCGCAAACGCAAAGAAATAGCTGATGCAAAGGATGTAGTCAATTTAGAAGAAATAGAAGAAAAATTGAAGGTATTGCAAGATAAACAAAATGCAGAAAATTTACAGTTAATATCTTTGCAAGACGACTTAACATTAGCAGAAAAAGAACAGCAAGAAACATTTAACAAATTTCTCGCTGAAGGTGGTAAAATAGCAGCCGATCGCAGCCAATTAGAACAACAGCATCAAACCAAAAACGCAACCGCAGAAACAGCGCGTCAAGCTATGAGAGAATTAGCATCTGACGTGTTACCTCTTGCTTTAATTACACCACTCCTAGAACAAGCGCGATCGCAAGCAGAAACTGAAATAAACCGAGCGCGATCGCAAGTAGCACAAGATATATTATTAGAACGAAACCAACGTTTATTAACACAAATTTCTAACATAAATATTACAGCGGAACAATTAGATAAAATCAAAATATTGCTCGAACAAGATGTAGAGACGTTCCATGGAACGTCTCTACAAGAATCTTCCTGGTTGCAAAGCGATCGCGAAACGCTAGATTACCTCACTAATTTACTCAACTCTGGTTTACCAATTGCAAAAAACTCCGCACAACAGCAGCAAACGATACTCGAACAACAAGCAGCAGAAATCGTCGATCTCGAAAGACAATTACAAACAGCAGCCTCGCCAGAAGCTTATCAGCAATTAGTAGAAACGCTACAAACAGCACAAAATAGAGTTACAGATATAAAAGCAAACTGTGAAACAGCCAAACGCCGCATTCTAGAATTAGAAACCGCGATCGCACAAACGAAAAAAGACTTAGATGAATATACCGAACAAACCATCGATCGCAAAAATACCGAACACGTTATTACATCCGCATCAAAAGTCCAAGAAACCCTAAAACTGTTTCGCGAACGTTTAACCTTAAGGAAACTAAATAAATTAGAAGTAGAAGTAACAGAATGCTTCCGCTATTTATTGCATAAATCAGATTTAGTACATCGAATTGCGATCGCTACCAATACCTTTAGCCTTTCCCTCTACGACTTACAAGGGAAACCAGTCCCCAAACATCGCCTCTCAGCCGGAGAAAAACAACTTCTAGCGATCGCATTTTTGTGGGGACTCGCCAGAGTCTCTGGACGACGCTTACCCATCGCCATCGATACCCCCCTCGGACGCTTAGACTCCTCCCACCGCCAAAATCTCGTCGAACGCTACTTCCCCTCCGCCAGTCACCAAGTCATCCTCCTTTCCACCGACACCGAAATTGGGGAAAAAGAAGTCCACACCCTACGCCAAAACGAAGCGATCGCCCGCGAATATCTTTTAAAATACGATCCAACAGAACGACAAACAACGATAGAACCTGGCTACTTCTGGTAAGTCAAAAGTTAAAAGTCAAAAGTCAAAAGTCAAAACTTAAGGGTTACAGGCGACCAATTACCAATTACCAATTACCAATTACCATCTACTGCTATGGAGTCACCAATCGATCGCATCCGCCTGTCCCAAACAGCAAAAGAACAACTGATCAAACTCAAACGCAATACCAAGATCGACCAATGGAATATATTGTGTCGTTGGGCTTTTTGTCGTTCTCTCGCCGAACCAACTACCCCCTCACCCGTACCAATTCCTACAGATAGCAACGTAGAGATGACGTGGCGTGTATTTGGGGGAGAAATGTCAGATGTCCTAGCGATCGCGCTTAAACAACGCTGTTATAACGATAATCTGGGTATAGATAAAGAAACCCTGGCAACTCAATTCCGCTTGCACCTACACCGGGGTATCGGTTATCTGGCAGGAGATCCTAATATAAAGAAGATAGAAGACTTAACTGCCATTGCCCTACAACCTCATGGTCGAGTCTAACTACCTCGCAACATTACCAGAGATCGAACGCCATCGGGCGGCTATTTATCGTGTAGAAATATCTCGTCCCGTGCGATCGGCAATAGAATCTGCAATCTTAAATAACGATACCACGTTTTTCGATTACGGTTGCGGTCATGGGGGAGATATCGATCGCGTTGCCAACTTAGGATACACTAGCAGCGGTTGGGATCCTTACTACCGTGCCGATGCTCCCCGTATTGCCGCAGATATTGTAAATTTAGGCTACGTTCTCAACGTGATTGAAGATTTGGAGGAACGCCGCCAAGCCTTAATTTACGCCTGGGAACTCACCCGCAAAGTTTTACTCGTCTCAGCGCAAGTCCTGATTAACGATCGCAGCAGCAATCAAATGGCGTATGGTGATGGCATTGTTACGAGTCGCAATACATTTCAAAAATATTACGACCAAGAGGAACTGAAAAAATATATTGATGAAGTCCTGAACGTCGATGCAGTTCCAGTCGCATTAGGAATCTATTATGTCTTTCGTAACGAACAAGAACGGGAGAGTTTCAAAGCTTTACGCTTTCGTTCTCGCGCTACCACACCAAGAATACGCATTCCTAGCAAGCGATTTGAAGATTATCAAGAACAACTCGCGCCTTTGATGGCTTTTGTCACGGAAAGGGGACGATTACCTGTCAAGGGTGAGTTAGCAGAGGAAGCAGAATTAATAACTGAGTTTGGTAATTTCCGCCGCGCCTATAATGTTATCTTACAAGCCACGGATGAAGCAGAATGGGATGCGATCGCCTATCGTCGTTCTTTAGATATTCTGGTATATCTTGCGTTAACTCAATTCAGTCAGCGTCCCAGTTTTAATAAGTTATCACCCGCACTGCGCCACGATATCAAAGCTTTTTTTGGCAGTTATCAAGAAGCTTGTGAGGTAGCAGATCGTAAGCTTTTCAGTTTGGGTAAGCCTGGAGTTATTACTAAAATCTGCCAGCAAAGCAAGATAGGAAAGCGTTTACCAACAGCTTTATACGTTCACGTCTCGGCAATTGAAGAATTAGATCCGCTGCTGCGGATTTATGAAGGCTGTGCGAGTCGGACTATCGGACGTTTGGAAGATGCAACGCTGGTCAAATTTTGTACGGATAAGCCAAAGATTTCTTATTTATTTTATCCAGATTTCGATACAAATCCTCATCCAACTTTACATACAAGTATGCAAATTCATTTGCCGGATTTGAAGGTATTTTATCGCGATTACGATCGCGCTGCTAATCCACCAATTCTGCACCGTAAGGAAACTTTTGTCAGCGAACGTTATCCTTTGTCCGAACAGTTTGCTAATTTGACTCGACAAGAGGAAGAGTTGGGTTTGTTGAAGAATTCTCGCGAGATTGGAACGCGGGATGGATGGTATAGGCGGTTGGAGGAATATGGGGTGGAGATTCAGAACGATCGCGTGGTTTTTGTGAATTCGTAGGGGAGTTTTGGTTGATTTAAAATTTAAGGCTGAATTTATGTCACGCATCAGCCGTAGGCGTTAGCGATAGCGAAGGCGAAGCCGTTAGCGTAGCGTTAGACGCAAAGGCGCGAAGAGGAACGCTAAAGATGTAATGTGCGTGGGAGTAAAGTTTTGTTTATTGAGAATCGCGATCGCGTTGAATGGCTTGTTCTATAGCTATTTTTTCTTTGACTCTTTGAATGTAAGGTTTCAGTTGTTTTAAACTCTGTCCTGTCAGCATACTTAAATTTTCTAAAGTCATGCCTTTCATCAACATTTCCACGCACCATGTTTGTTGAGTTTGGACGATAACTGGTGCTTGTCCTTCTGGCGTGAGTAATCCTTGAGTAATTATCTGCCAGCGCTGCTGAATTTCTATTTCTGATAGTGGTAAACCAGCATCATTTAAAAATAATGCTGCTTCATTGTCTTTACGGCTTTTGAGCCACTGAGTCAAGGGGTTGCGAGTATAGGAACCGTATCGCTTTCCCAAAATCCATTGATTCACGGGGACTTGTCGCACGGAACCTTGAGTAATTTGCAATAAATAGCGATCGCGATCGATTATTTGATGAACTCTTTCTAAGTTTGCAATTTCTAACGCTGATAAACCCGTGGCAAATAAGACATACATTAATGCATAATCTCGTAGTTCAATTTTCTTAGCTTTTTGGAGGATTGTATGCACTAAATTTGCAGGTAAATCTATAATTTTCTCTACACTACTTTCAGCTTCAACCTGGTTTAAGAATAACTCAACCAAACTTTCTAAAAACTCGTCTCTACTCTGCCAAAGTGCTTGGAATCCTGTTGTAAATTGAATCGCGGCATATCCTAATAGCAAACTATTGAGTAAGCTAGCTAGCTGGGAAACTGGTAAATTAGTTTGTAATTGTTCCCGCTCGATGACAGTGACGATATACTCAGCTACATACTGATTGGCTTGAGTTAAATATTCGCCAATCACTTGCTGGTGTTCGCTGGAATAGCGCCTGGATTCACCTACCACAGATAATACCAACTCTGGCACTTGCTCTAAAGCCTGCAAGCGATCGCTAGCATAATCTTTGAGTGCCTGATGCAAACTGCTTGTTTGACTCGCTTTCTCGCGCAGAGATTCGCCAAAATCTTTAAATACTGCTGATTCTGAGATTGCTGCTAGCAACAACCCTTGCTTGTTGCCAAAATGCCGAAACAGGGTGACTTCGTTCACCTGCGCTAGTTCGGCAATCTGCCGCGTTGTCGTCTCGGTGATTCCCTGAATCGAGAACAACTGCAAAGCCGCATCAATCAATCGCTGTCGAGTGGAAGTTAGTTGAGTAGCCATAAGATAGAAATTTATCAAATCGTGCAAGCAGTACTTGCAATTATATTTTTGCGTTGTTAAGCTGGGGTTGTAAGTAGCACTTGCATTTCCTGACAAAAGGTTTGTTAAGTGCTGAGTACTGAAAGTAGAGATTATGACTATAGGCTCAGTTGCAGAGGGTAAACAGCCGCTTGCTCTCAGCTGGATCAATGTGGTGTTTTTCGGCACGTTTCATGTTGTAGCAATGCTCGCTCCCTGGTGTTTTTCTTGGTCGGCTTTGGGAGTGACGATATTTCTTCACTGGCTATTTGGCAGCATTGGGATTTGTTTAGGCTATCACAGGCTCTTAAGTCACCGCAGTTTGCAAATAACACCGAAGTGGCTGGAATATGCGATCGCCTTCATCGGGGCGCTTGCCATGCAGGGAGGACCCGTCTTTTGGGTAGCGGGACATCGACAACATCACGCTCATACAGAAGACGTGGACAAAGATCCTTACTCTTCTAAGCGGGGTTTTTGGTGGAGTCACATGCTGTGGATTCTGTACCCGCGATCGGAGTTCTATATCTACGATAATTACCGAAAGTTTGCCCCCGACCTCGATCGCGACCCGTATTATCGCTGGTTGGATCGCTACTTCTTACTGTTGCAAATTCCATTGGCGGTGTTGCTATACCTTCTCGGCGGCTGGTCTTTTGTCATCTATGGTGTCTTTCTCCGCGCCGTATTACTCTGGCACAGCACTTGGCTGATCAACTCGGCGACTCATTTATACGGTTATCGTCATTTTGAGGTAGAGGACAATTCTCGCAATCTTTGGTGGGCAGCACTTTTAACTTATGGGGAAGGTTGGCACAACAACCACCACGCTCAGCCTAATGTAGCACCAGCCGGACGGCGGTGGTGGGAAATTGATATGACATGGTGGGCAATTCAGGCTTTACAAGCTTTAGGTTTAGCTAAAAAAGTCGTGCTACCACCAACACAAAAGGCAAAGGCTTAGCGATCGCAATCTGGTAAGAACGCATAATCTATGTAGGGGCGCACAGCTGTGCGCCCCTACGAATTTTGTAATTTACTTTTTAGCTACCTACCACGAACTATGCGATCGCCTCTATCGCCTCTAACTCAAGATATGAAAAATTATTGTGTTTACTGGTCACTGATAACTGATAACTGTTAACTGTTAACTGCTCCCTGATTTAACGCTACACTGCATGAGTGCGACTTAATTACAATACGCGATCGCCCATATGCACGTCAGCGCCGAACTTTTCACCGTCCGCAAGCGCTTTCCCTTAACAATTAGTCGGGGAACGACAGCCCAAACGACAAATGTGTGGGTGAAAGTCGCACAGGATGGAATTGAAGGCTGGGGGGAAGCATCGCCATTTTCTCTCGGAGATCGTCCGCAATCTACCGAAACGCTGTTGGAGGCAATACAAACAATTGCACCGCAGTTACAAAGCATGAATCCTTGGGAACGGCAGCGAGTTGGTTCGATATTACAAAAAATGCCATCCTCTGCCCAAGCTGCAATCGATATGGCGCTGCACGATTGGATTGGGAAAAAGGCGGGATTACCCCTGTGGCAGTTGTGGGGGTTAGATTGCGATCGCATCGTGCCAACTTCAGTCACAATTGGGATTAATACCCCAGAAGCAGCCGTAGCAAGGGTAAGAGACTGGTTGCAATTTATCGAAGTCAAGATTTTCAAAATCAAGTTGGGCAATCCAGCCGGAATTGAGGCGGATCGGGAAATGTTAGCAGCAATCCGCGATGAAGTTCCGACTTTAGAGCTATTTGTCGATGCCAACGGCGGCTGGAATTTAGATGACGCGATCGCCATGTGTCGGTGGTTAGCCGACTATGATGTTAAATATGTAGAACAACCGCTAGCGCGGGGAGAAGAGAAACACTTACCCCAATTAAAACAGCGATCGCCTCTACCGATTTTTGTCGATGAAAGCTGTATGACAAGTCGCGATATTCCTCAGTTATCCAACTGCGTGCGCGGAATCAATATCAAACTGATGAAAGCTGGTGGTTTGTCAGAAGCAATGCGGATGGTACAAGTGGCAAAAGCATTAGGGTTACAGGTCATGTTTGGTTGCTATTCTGACAGTTCCCTCTCAAATACAGCCGCCGCCCACCTTGCACCCCTAGCCGACTATCTCGATTTAGATAGTCATTTGAATTTAACCGCAGAACCCTTTGTAGGTGCAATAATCCGATCGGGGCGGTTGTTGCCAAATTGCAAACCAGGATTGGGGGTAGAACGCAGTGCGGTTGCAGGCTGAAAGTAGGGTAGCCATTCTCTTGCACGACGGTATTAAAGGCAGTCAAGGTAAAACCGGACTTGCTCTGTTGCGCTACAGTCAGGCTCAAATTATCGCCGTTATCGATCGCCAATGTGCCGGAGAGTCTCTACCTGTAGTCTCTGGCATCAACCGCGACATCCCGATTGTCGGTTCCGTTGAGGAAGCATTAGCTTACAATCCAGACATATTAGCCATTGGTATTGCTCCTTCTGGAGGCATTTTACCGCCAGAGTGGCAGCAGGAAGTCAAGCAAGCTGTATTTGCAGGTTTATCAATTGCGAATGGTTTGCACACACCCTTAGCCACAATCCCAGAATTTCAAAACTTACGCCCAGGACAGTGGATTTGGGATGTCAGACAAGAACCGCCTAACTTACCCATCGCCAGCGGACAAGCGCAAACGCTAGCTTGTCGGCGAGTGCTGGCTGTGGGTACGGATATGGGTGTAGGTAAAATGTCTGCTTGTTTGGAACTGGATCGTGCCTGTCAACAACGGGGCTTGCGTTCTAAGTTTATCGCGACCGGACAAGCAGGGCTGATGATTGCTGGCGATGGTATTCCCCTAGATGCAATTCGAGTTGACTTTGCCGCAGGGGCAGTAGAACAAATGGTCGTGCAACACGGCAGCGATCGCGATATTGTCTTTGTAGAAGGGCAGGGATCGTTACTGCATCCAGGTTCGACCGCAACCTTACCTCTGATTCGGGGAACGCAACCGACGCATTTAGTGTTAGTCCATCGCGCCGGACAAACTCACATTCGCAACCATCCTCACGTACCGATTCCAGCTTTAACAGATGTAGTACAACTATACGAAATGGTAGCTAAAGCAGCAGGAGCATTTGCCGATGTTCCAGTTGCCGCGATCGCGCTCAACACATTTCATCTCGATCTTGCCACGGCACGACAGGCAATCGAACAAGCTCAAGCCGAGACTGGTTTACTCTGTACTGATGTGGTACGCTTTGGAACAGAGAATATTCTAGATGCAATCGTAAAATAACGCGGTTCGCCCAATTGAGAGCGCGTCAAAATTTAAGCACTTCCGTGGGAGGGTTCCCCCACCGTGGGAAAGTTTTCGTGCAAAGCCGCTAGCAATTTTTTGCATCTTTGCGCAACATATCTTTCAGTAAACATACGTAAAAAGACAAGTAAATTAACTATGAACTTCGCAATTATACGCTTGATAGCTAGATCTAGATAGGCTTATGATTGTAGTATTTGTAGCAGTTAAAACAATTTTTACTTAACCCGAACGAAATATTTTTACTCAGTAAAGCGATCGCATGAAATCCAAAAAGACATTATTCCCCATCGGTGTAGCATTCACCAGTCTGATTGGAGTATTGTATGCGACAGCATCAGTTATTTTGTTCAAGAATCTGCACCAAGCAGAAGAACGGCATACTCGCCAAGCAGTAGAAGGAGTTTTAAGTGCTTTTACTCAATCCAAAAAAGATTTGAGCATTCATATTGATGATTGGGCAAGCTGGAACGATACTTATAATTTTGTCCTAGATCGGAACCAAGATTATATCGACTCTAATCTCTACCCAGCAGGATTGCTAGCACTCAAACTCAATTTAGTTCTCTACGTTCAGCCTTCAGGCAAAATAGTTTACGGAACTGGTTTTGACTTAAACGCTCAGAAATACAAGTCAATTTCTCCAGCATTGAAACCTCATCTAGTGCCACAATCTCCACTGGTGCGCCACAAGACTATAGAAAGTGGCACGGTAGGTATTGTCAATCTACCAGAAGGATTAATTTTAGTCGGAGCGCAACCAATTTTGTCTAGTGAAGATAAAGGACCGATTCGCGGTTCGCTCATTTTTGGGCGTTATCTCAATGCTGGAACGATCGCCACTTTATCCAAGTCTACCCGCCTGCCGCTTTCCGTACGTGCAATCGATCGCGCCGATCTGCCTACTGATTTTCAGGCAATGCGAAATTTATTATCACCAACTAACAAAATTCTCGTACGTCCGATCGACAAAAATACAATTGCTGGTTACGCTTTGCTACCAGATATTTACGGTAAACCTGCGGCAATTTTGCGCGTTGCTATTGCCAGGGAAATATATCATCAAGGTCGGACAAGTTGGTATTATTTAACAATTTTACTAGCGATCGTTGCAATAATTTTTGCAACAATTATTTTTCAACTTATAGAAAAATTAGTAGCCTCCGAGCGTAAATGGCAAGAAAGTGAAGAATACCGTCATTTAGTTGCCAAGGCTTCTCAAAGTATCTTTTTAGTCAATGCCAGTACCAAACAAATTATTGAAGCCAATGCTACATTTGAAAATTTCCTCGGCTATCATTCCGGTCAACTACTCCAGTTGACACTATTCGATTTAGTTGCTGAAAATCAAGCAGTTGTAGAGCGCTTTATCTTAGCATTGCAGGTAGAGCGTTACTTTACAGGCGAACAACAATATCGCCGTCAGGATGGAATACTAGTCGATGTTGAAATTAACGCGAACTTAATTACTCGCAACGGCAAAGATGTTTTTTGTATCATCGTCCACGACATTACTAAGCGCAAACAAATAGAGCAACAATTACAACACGAAGCCTTTCACGATTCCCTCACGGGTCTAGCAAATCGCGCCCTATTTATGATGCGGTTGGAGCAAGCACTGAGGTTGCAACAACAGCAAGCGGACTATAGTTTTGCAGTTTTGTTTTTAGACCTCGATCGCTTCAAGGCAATCAATGATAGTTTGGGACATATGCTTGGCGATCGGTTGTTGATTGGGATCGCTCAAAGACTAAGAGCGCAGATCCGCACGGGAGATACTCTGGCTCGTCTAGGCGGCGATGAGTTTGCAATGGTGCTAGAGAATTGTAGCGATCCCACTGAGATGATCAAACGGATACAACTGGCACTTAAGTTACCTTTTCGGTTAGATGGTAATGAGATTTTTGCCACCACAAGCATTGGCGCGATCGCCAATACCAGAGAATATCGCCAACCAGAAGATTTATTGCGCGATGCCGATACTGCTATGTACCGCGCCAAAGCTGGCGGGAAAGCACGGTATGAAGTTTTCGATACCTCCATGCGCGATCGCGTCGTAGCACTATTTCAATTAGAAACTGACTTGCGACGGGCAATTGACAACCAGGAATTGCATTTACACTATCAACCGATAGTTTCGCTAGTCAACCAAAAAATTGTTGGTTTTGAAGCACTCGTACGTTGGCACCATCCCCAAAGGGGTGCAATCTCTCCAGCAGAATTTATTCCAATTGCCGAAGAGACAGGGTTAATTGTGCCGATTGGCTGGTGGGTATTGCAGCAAGCTTGCCAGCAAATGCAACTTTGGCAAGCACAATTTGCCTTGAACGTGCCGTTCAAAATGAGTGTCAACTTTTCTGCACCGCAGTTTACTCAACCGCAAGTAGGAAAACAGATTATTCAAATATTACAAGCCACTGGACTCGATGCTAAGAGTTTGCAACTAGAACTGACTGAAAGCGTACTGATGGAACACCCTGAAGCGATCGCGGCTTTGATGGAAGAACTCAACGCTTTGGGAGTCTCCCTAGCCCTAGATGACTTCGGCACGGGTTATTCTTCCTTAAGTTACTTACAAAGGTTTCCGATAAATATCCTCAAGCTAGACCGTTCCTTCGTTTGCCGAATTGGTAAATGCTATCAAAGTTGGGAGATCGTTCGCGCTACAATCATGCTTGCCCGCGCCCTAGACATGGAAGTCGTGGCTGAAGGAATAGAAACTTTAGAACAGCTTGCCCGTCTGCGAGGACTCAAATGTAAATTTGGGCAAGGATATTATTTCTCTCAACCTGTAGATAGTACCGCAGCTGGAGAATTACTCGCCCAGCAGTTTGATAGGCTAGTCGAAGTTGTAAGTCGTAAGTCGTAAGTCAACTAACTGCTCGTGCGCTCCCTGATAAATGATTATGAGTTCCGATCGCTTGGCTCAATTCTTAGCAGAAAAAAATTGTCCAGATCTCCCTTTACCTTTGCAAGCACTTTGGTACGCTAAGCAAGGGGATTGGGAACGAGCGCACGTACTGATCCAAAATGAAGCTGACGCTGATAGTGCTTGGGTTCACGCTCATTTACATCGTCAAGAAGGTGACTTGAGTAATGCTCGTTATTGGTATAAGCGCAGCGGGCGATCGCCCGCTCATATCGATCTCGATCGCGAGTGGGAAGAAATCACCAAAAGCTTGTTGACAAAAGTAGCAAATGATGGATTGCTAAACCAATAGTAAATCACCCCAAAGCACTACTCAATCTCATCAATTAAGCCAATCTGAAGTAACTTCTCAAATCGAAAAAATTAACAACTCAATCCAAACTTTACTCATTTCACACAGTTTATAAATTTTATAAACTAACAGACATATGCTTGATAGCCACTAGGTTGTCTTGTTGAATTTGCTCTCTGAATAATGGGCATCTGCCTACTAATAGAGTGCGGCTTTAAAGTATTATGAGATCGATATTTTGCCAAATTTATTCGCTAAGTTCTTGCAACAAAAAGTTTAAGTGTAGAAGCAAGTTTTGAAGGTCGCTCTTTTTCAAGAAGACAGCGCGAAAAATCTAAGAGAATCGTTTTGCAAATCATTTAACTTAACATAGCGAATATTGCACTTTGATGTATCGATCGCATCAATTTTGTCGCGAGTTCATTCTCAGTGAAAACTAATGATTGATGCAGTATTTTCTTGGTCTTTAAGAAGCGAATATTTTGAATGAATTGATGATATCCGTTCGCAAATTGATTGAAGACGAACATTTTTTTAAGTAGGGCTTTAATTAGTCTGCTTGATGTTCGAGGGAATTGAGCAATTGGTGTAAACAGTCGGAGGTTTTTTGATGGCAACTTCAGATAATCAAACCACATCGCAACCGGAAACTAGCTCTAACAACTTTACAGGTAATAGTAACTGGGCATTTCAAGACGGTCAGTTACAATCCAGTGAAGGCAATACCTTAGATGAAAGTAGTAACCTCTCTGGTGGTAGTAGCGATCCCTTTTCTGGTGGAGATACGGAATCAGATAATAATAATCCTTTTGCTGGTGGCAATGCTGAAAACAACCCCCAAGCTAGCAATCTCCCCGATAATTTGCCGTTTGGCGATACTCTTCCCTCCTTACCAGAAATTGAAACCGACCAACCCGTACCCTTTGACAGTGACAACTTTATCTTAGATGTCAATAATTTAGAGTCCGATTCAGATTCTACTGGTAACACTGGTAGCGGCAATGGGAACTGGAACCTTGGAAGTAACAACACAACCGATGGTAATGGTAACTGGAATTTCAGCAGTGACAGTCAAACCAATGGTAATGGCAACTGGAATTATGCCGATGGCAATACAAGTACTGGTAACGGGAACTGGAATTTTGGTACTGATAACCAAACCAACGGTAACGGCAACTGGCAATTAGGTGAGAGCAATACCGTTCTTGGCAATGCCAATATGCCCGAAGGCAGCAATAACAACATCCTCGGTAGTGGTAACACTGCCGATGTTAGTAACAGCACTCTTCTAGGAAATCGTCTTGAGATCGGCAGTGATGGCAGCGCGATCGGTAATGAAGACTGGGCTTTCCCTCTTAGTAGTGACAGCGAACCGATTTCACTTGGTAGCAGCCAACCCAGCCAAGAGATCGGCTTTGATATTAGCACGGGCGTGAGCAGTTTATTTGGTTCTGGGGGCGCGACTCAAGAAACCATAGATACTGCTACGAACCTTCCAGATTATAACAACCCAAACTATACGTTCGAGGGCTTGGGCTAAAGCTTTGCCGTAGAACATTTTCAGAACATCTTCGGCAAACAACTTCAGGCTTGGCAATGCGATCGCGCTTAGGTTGTGTTGCCAATTTGTCCAAAAATCAGGAGATAAATCATGGAGTTTGAACTCCCACAATTTGCCCAGGATACTATTAATGAATTTCGCTCGTCTGCTAGTACGGGGTTTGCAGAAGCACTGAACGAAATTCTTGCAAATGCGAATACAACAGAAGGAAATTCACCCGAACTTCCAGATGATGTTGCAGCAAGCATTGACGCACAAGCAGACCTGATTGGAACTGGGGTACAGGATGTTTTTGCTAATTTAAGCAATGACTCCCTAACTAACGTCAATGAAGGTAACAGCGATAGCAATTTTCAATTCAATTTTGAACCCGCAACTGACGGTTTATTTGGTGGTCAACTCAGTCTTGTAGTCAACGGAGAAACAGAGCCATTATTCACCTTTGATATTGGTGGAGCTGCACCTGTCACTGGTGATAGCAGTTCCTTGTCCGGTAATTATCAAGACTTTTTTGCTAGTCTCGCTGGTGGAGAAAATCCCTTTGCCAGTGCTTCGATCTAGTTAAAAGACCTAGTCTAGTAGGGCATTACCCACCCTAATACTTTTCGTCGGTGATGCCAAGAAAGCGCTTGGAGATCCCCCTAACCCCCTTATAAAGGGGGGAACAATAGCAAGGTGGGCATCGCCCACTTTACATACTTGGTAGGAACAATAGCAAGGTGGGCATCGCCCCCTTTACTTACTTGGTAGGAACAATAGCAAGGTGGGCATCGCCCCCTTTACTTACTTGGTAGGAACAATAGCAAGGTGGGCATCGCCCACTTTACTTACTTGGTAGCGTGAAATAAAAACGACTTCCTTCACCTAACACGCTCTCTGCCCAAATTCGTCCACCATGCTGCTGTATAATGCTACGGCAGATTGCTAACCCGAGTCCCGTGCCACCTTTTTTTCGGGAATCGGAGGCATCAACTTGATGAAAACGCTCGAAGATACTTTCAATCTTATCCTCTGGGATACCACGCCCCCGATCTTTAACGGTGAAGAGAATATTTGTTGATAGGGAAGCTGAGGCAGAATTTAACTCTGAATTCAAAACTCCGAACTCCGAATTCTCACCACCTTCGATCGCTTCAACACTTAACTCAACTGTGGAGCCTTCTGGAGAAAATTTAATTGCATTCCCGAGGAGATTAGTTAAGACTTGAATAATGCGATCGCCATCGACGTTGAGTTGAATATCTTGGGAATAAACAGATAGATTAACTTTGGCACGATTTGCCATCACCTGCATCAAATCCGTTGCTTTTTCTAATAAATCAGCCGCGTTGCACGATCGCTGCAATAAACTAATTTTTCCCGATTCCAAGCGTTCCAACTCCAGAATATCGTTCACCAGTCGCACCAAGCGATCGGCTCCCTCAGAAGCTATATCAATCACGCGCCGTCCGCGATCGCTATGAGCGTCAATTAGACCGCTAGATAATAAATTTAGCGCCCCGTGAATTGAGGTTAAAGGCGTGCGGAGTTCGTGACTGACAACAGAAACAAACTCATCTTTCATGCGTTCGATCGCGTAACGTTCCGTAATATCTTCCCCAATACTGAGAGTCGCGATCGCCTCACCCTGTAAATCGCGCAAGATCGTGTTATTCCAAGCAATTAACCTTTCTTGCCCAGATTTAGTCAAAATCGAATTTTGATAGTAGTTGTGCAAGCCTTGTTGCTGTAATTGCAGAAAATGCTCCTGCACGCGCTGACGCTGATGAGGTGGTAAGAACACTTCATACCAATTCTTGCCCAAAACCTCCTCTGAGGTATATTCTACCAATTCAAGAAAGAATGGATTGACATACTCGACAATTCCTTGGCGATCGAGTCCTACCACGACTAATCGGACATTCTCTAACAAACTCCGCCAACGTCTTTCTGCTTCTCGCAACGAGGCTTCAATTTGCAAGCGCTGAGTAATATCGCGGGCGATGGTAGATAGTAGCTTCACCTTTCCCTGCGAGGATTTGTGGGCGATCAATAGTTGTGAAACTGGAATTTCGCGTCCATCGTGACTCAGAATTGCTGTTTCACCTACCCAAACGCCATCCTGAATTGCCGTGGGAATTGCTTCGCGGTGCAAGAGGTCGTAAGCCCAAGCAGGATGGAGATTGCTCAGATGCAAGTTCGTGAGATCGCGATCGCGATCGCAACCAAAAACTTTACAAGCAGAGCTATTTAAATAATTTACTCGTTCGTCTAGATCGGCAGTAGCGACAAAATCTAAAGTTGCTTCGAGGATAGCAATCAGCTTTGCCCGTTCTTCTTCTGCATGTTTGCGCTCGGTAATATCTTCGACAATACCTTCATAGTAAAGCGGCTTCCCGTCGTCATCTCTGACAATTCTTGCCTGTTCTGCAATCCAAATCGCTTGACCATCTTGACGATAGACTTGAGACTCAAACCCCGCTACGGTGTCGTGCTGTTGTAATAGGCGAATGAACTCAGTCCGGCGGTTGGGATTGACGTAAAGCTGTTGCCCCAAGTCAGAGATATGCGCCATCAGTTCGGCGGGAGAGGAATAACCGTAAATCTTTGCCAGCATGGGATTTGCCGTCAAATATCGCCCATCTGGTGTTGTTTGAAAAATTCCTTCGATCGCATTTTCAAAAATACTACGATACTTAGTTTCAGCTTGACGTAGAGCCTCTTCTGCACGCTGGCGTTCGGCAAGTTCTCGCTGTAGTTGTAAATTTAAGAGGTAATAGACTAATAAAAATCCGATTGCGCTGAAACCGAAACTAACTAGAGACACGGCGATCGCATTGTCAGCCCGTTTTTTAGCTTCCCACGCTGTCTGCTGCAACAATTGTTGTTGGGCAACGATCTCTGGTGCAGTTGCTGGTGTAGTCGATACTGCTACTTCCATTTGCAGATTGACTTGGCGATCGACTGTTACCCTCCACTCTGTTAAGGAGTAGAAAGAAACCCAGCCTAAACACAATAGAGTTAGCAAATATAACAGCGCTAAACTCAATCGACTGGTAATTCCATTTGTCATTTGTTAGCTATCAGTTATCATTTGTCATTTGTACTTCAGATCGCGCACCACGCACTACTCGCTTTTCATTAATTGTGCATTCTGAAGCTGTAACATTTGGTGACGAATTTTACTACGCTCTAAGCGATTTAGTACTCTGGCAACGAGTTCGGGTCCGATAACTGGCTTATTTACGTAATCGTCAGCACCAATCGTAAAAACTCGATGAATTGTCTCAGCATCAGTACGAGCGGATAGAAATATAATTGGCAGTTCGCTCCACTGGGGATCGTTGCGTACCACTTGGCAGAGGTCGATACCGCTCAATTGTGGCATCTCTATGTCTAAAATTAGCAGATCGGGGCGAAAGTTTGCCAAATAATGCCAAAATTGCTGAGGATCTGTAAGCAAGGTCAGTCTGAATCCCCAAGGTTCTAGTAATACCTGCAATCTTTCCAGTAACTGCGGATCGTCATCCACAAGCATTAACTTTGCTTCTGGAGTTGTGGATGCTTGCAAAACTTGCGCGATCGCCGCGATCGCTTGAGCTGGTGGTACTGGCTTTTGCAAAAAACTCCGCGCCCCTAACCGAGCTGCTTCCACGCGATCGGCAAAACTCTGTGGCGCAGTCAGGACAATCGTAGGTATCGGTGGCTGTGCGTTTGCTAGAGTTGACAAAAACTGCAAACCATGCACCCGATTTTGGCAAAAGTAGAGGTCGAGCAGTACTGCATCAGGTTTAGTATAGGCGATTGCCGAGCGTGCCTGAGACAAATCCCCTGCCACAACTACCTCCATTCCCGCCGCTGTAGCTTCTGTTGTTACAGCTTGCGCGATCTCGGGATCGCTGTCTACAACTAGTAATTTGGTAATTGGTAATTGGTAGTTGGTAGTTGGTGGGGAAAATTGAGTTTTGACTTCTGACTTTTGACTTTTGACTTCTTCTACAGCGTTCAAATTTTGCCGTAATGCGGCGACAAGTGTTGAAAGATGCTCTATACGCTCTTGAGTTAATTGAGTTTCATCAGATAATTCTCGTTCAATTTGGCGACACAATTGAGAAGCGGCAATTAAACCAAAACTACCGAGAGAGCCGATTAAAGTATGCGCTTCTTTCGCTGCTTGGGATTGTAGTTGAGGATCGAGACACTCTTGCTTGACAGATGCGATCGCCTGTTCTATCACTTCAATCCGATTGATATATTTTTCTCGATGTCGTTCCCATAAAGGGATTAATTCTGTTGGAATTTGGGATTGGGTAATTGGTAATTGGTAATTGGTAGTTGGTAGTTGGTAGTTGGTAGTTGCTTCCTTGTCCCCCTTGTCTCCCTTGTCTCCCTTGTCCCCCTTGTCTCCCTTGTCCTTCTTGTTCCCCTTGTCCCCCTTGTCTCCCTTGTCTCCCTTGTCCCCCTTGTCTCCCTTGTCCCCCTTGTCTCCCTTGTCTCCCTTGTCCCTCCCCGACTCCCCTGTACAGGTGGGTTTTGAGCAAAGATCTATTGATGTAAGCTGTGAATCTTTTGATAAACCCGCCCCTACGACTCCCGACTCCCGTTCTTCCGCCTTCAACCGATATCCCAATCCATAAACTGTCTCAATCGGGTCTGGCGCTCCGGCTTTTTTAATTTTCTGTCTTAAACTTTTGATATGCGCTCTAACAGTATTTTCCGTAGGGGGTTCGTCAAACGACCACACGCGATCGAGTAGCGCACTTTGGCTAAAGATGCGATGGGTGTTACGTAGTAGTAATTCTAAAATGCCGTACTCTTTTGCCGTCAGATGCAAGAGTTTACCGTCATAGGTGACTTCGCAGCTACTAGGATCGAGCCGTAAGAAACCCCACTCTAGCACCGGAGATGGTGTGGCACTGCTACGCCGTAATAAAGCACGAATGCGAGCTAATAGTTCCTCTATGTCAAACGGTTTGAGCGCGTAGTCATCCGCACCAGCATCTAATCCCCTAACTTTGTCAGTACTGGAATCTTGAGCTGTCAGTAACAAAACCGGAGTGCGATCGCCTTTTGCCCGTAGCTTTTTACAAAAATTAATTCCATCTAGCTTAGGCAGCATCACATCCAATAAAATCAGATCGTACTCGAAACTGTCTACCAGTTCCCATCCTGCTTGACCATCAGTCGCTAGCTCCACCAAATAACGTTGACTGGCAAGCGTTGGCTGGAGCAGTTGAACTATAGTTTCATCATCTTCTACAAGCAGAATTTTCATGATGCGGGAGTCGGGAGTCGGGAGTCGGGGAGCAGGGGGACAAGGGGGACAAGGGGGACAAGGGGACCCCACGACCGAAGGGAGTGGGGATTAGGGGGCGAAGGGGGACAAGGGAGACAAGGGGGACAAGGGGGACAAGGGAGACAAGGGGGACAAGGGGGACAAGGAAGCAGGGGAGCTTCAGGTGCAGGGGAACTTCAGGTGCAACTACCAACTACCACTCTTCACTGATAACTGACAACTGACAACAGTATTTCCGCCAGCATAAAGGAAGATTCGATCTCACTTGGTAGATTTGGTGACAGTTCTGAGGGTTTGCGGCGATGGATAATTTTTTACCTATTCACAAAATTTTCACTTATACACTATATATTTCAAAATCGTTACAGTTTGTTTATTATTACTGGGTAATTGGTAATGGGTAATTGGTAATGGCTCTTTCAGCTTCCATGCTCTCCCGGTTCCCTCGATTCTCTATCCCGATCCCTCACTTCCATCTATGGTAATTCTCACGCCGAACTCAAGTTATAGTCTGACTTTACGCTTGCAAATTCCCAATCGAGCCGGAATGCTGGCAGCTGTGACTCAAGCGATCGCCAACAGTGGTGGTAATTTGGGTCAAATCGATTTAATCGCTCAAACTCGCCAACTCACGACTCGCGATGTGACTGTTGATGCTTCTAGTACAGAACATGCCGAAACGATCGTCCAGGCAGTGAAAGAATTGGCAGATGTCAAGTTGATGAGCGTTTACGATCGCACTTTTAATTTGCATCGTGGTGGCAAAATTACTGTAATTAGCAGAATTCCGCTCAAAAGTCAAGACGATCTGGCAATGGCGTATACGCCTGGAGTCGGTCGAGTCTGTACGGCGATCGCTCAAGATCCAGAACAAGTTTATAATCTCACGATCAAACAAAATACTGTAGCGATCGTCACGGATGGCAGTGCGGTTTTAGGGTTAGGTAATCTTGGAGCAGCCGGAGCATTACCAGTCATGGAAGGCAAAGCCATGCTATTTAAAGAATTTGCCGGAATTGATGCCTTTCCGATCTGTTTAGCGACTCAAGATACAGAAGAGATTATTGCTACAGTCAAAAATATTGCCCCTGTATTTGGGGGAGTCAATTTAGAAGATATTGCGGCTCCACGCTGCTTTGAGATTGAAAAGCGCCTGCGCCAAGAATTAGATATTCCCGTATTTCACGACGATCAAAACGGTACGGCAATTGTCACGCTGGCGGCTTTATTCAACGCGCTCAAAATTGTCAACAAACCCATCGAGCAAATTCGGATTGTCATCAACGGTGCGGGAGCCGCTGGAGTCGCGATCGCCCGCTTACTGCAAAAAGCTGGTGCAACGAATATACTCATGTGTGACTCTAAAGGCATTCTCTCTACCAATCGAACAGACTTGAATCAGGAAAAGCAAGAATTTGCCGTTAGTCAAGCTGGAACTCTTACCGATGCTATGATAAGCAGCGATGTTTTCATTGGCGTGAGCGCCCCTGGTGTAGTCACTCCTGAAATGGTGCGATCGATGGCAAAAGACCCAATCGTGATGGCGATGGCAAATCCCATCCCTGAAATTCAACCGGAACTGGTGATGAATGATGTCGCAATTATGGCAACAGGGCGCAGCGACTATCCAAATCAAATTAATAATGTCTTAGCTTTTCCTGGCGTATTTCGCGGTGCTTTAGACAGTCGTGCCAGCACAATTACAACCACGATGTGTTTAGAAGCAGCCAGCGCGATCGCTTCTTTAATTAAACCCAGCGATTTGCACTCAGAGTATATCATCCCGTCCGTGTTTGACGATCGCGTAGCCACAGCCGTTGCAGCTGCCGTCCAAAGAGCCGCCCGCGAAGAAGGGATTGCGAAACAGTAACTAGATATTAGTAACTAGTGACTGGTGACTAGATAAAAATTCTAGCCACCAGCCACCAGCCACTCACCAACTACCAACTACCAATTACCAATTACCATTCGAGAATGACATCCACCGTATCTCCAACTAAAGAGGCATCATCACAAACAGATAGCAGTCAAATTTGTTTCTGTATTGCTACAGGCACCGCTTTACGCCAACCGCAGCAATCGCAAGACGATTTACTCCAGTTACAAACATTATTCGAGCAAGCAGCATTTTGGGCGCAAGGACGCAGCTTAGAAGATCTGAGCATAGCAATTGCCAATAGCGAACCAGTCGTGAGTGTTTGGGATGAAGAACGGCTGATTGGTTTTGCCAGAGCGACTTCTGATGGAATTTATCGCGCTACGATTTGGGATGTGGCGATTCATCCCGATTATCAAGGACGGGGACTAGGGCGAAAACTAGTGCAAACAGTTTTGAGTCATCCCCGCATGAGTCGAGTCGAACGAGTTTATTTAATGACTACGCATCAGCAACGGTTCTACGAACGAATTGGATTTGAATGCAACAGCAGTACCACAATGGTATTGAAAGATCGGCTTTTCATGAGTTCTTTGGAACAAAATTTTTCGGCGTGAAACTCGGTTCACAAAATCTTCACTCATTTAGCTTATCTTCACTGTTAATCAAACAAAAACCAATAGCAGCTCCCAAGGATTGACTTTTAACTTTTACCTTTTGACTTTTAAAAAGACGTTTTTTAAAGGATGTGAATTATGAATCGCTTCACCTATCAGGTAAACGTTAATACAATGACTGCTCTACTTGTAGATGAACTCAATACGATTCAGGATAGGGAAAATGCTTTAGAGATTGAAGCAAAAAATCTGCAAATCGAGCAATTAAAAATTGACCGAGCCAAACAAGCAGTCAAAGCCGATCGCGATCGCTTACAAGTTCAACGCTGGGAAATTTTGTCTAGATTGCAAGAATTCAGCAACGAACTTTCACTTCGCTAATTATTAATTCTCTTACCACTCACCACTCACTACTCACTCATAGCGACAAATGACAACCCCAGTTAATCTCAAAGCAAATACCAGCTCCCAACTCAATAACTCCACAGGTCGGGCTAAGCGTGCCGTACTAGCATATTCTGGGGGCGTTGATACTTCGGTATGTATTCCTTACTTGAAGCATGAATGGGGCGTGCAAGAAGTCATTACCCTAGCAGTCGATTTAGGACAAGGCGACGAACTCGAACCAATCCGCCAAAAAGCACTGCAATCGGGCGCAGATGAATCGTTAGTGGCAAACGTACAAGATGTATTCGTGAGAGAGTATGCCTTCCCAGCGATTCAAGCAAATGCCTTGTATGAAAATCGCTATCCCCTCGCTACAGCTTTAGCACGTCCGTTAATTGCGAAAGTCTTAGTAGAAGTGGCTGAAAAGTACGGTGCAGATGCGATCGCCCACGGTTGTACGGGTAAGGGTAACGACCAAGTACGGTTTGATGTCTCCATTGGCGCGCTCAATCCAAATTTAAAAATTCTTGCCCCTGCTAGAGAATGGGGTATGAGTCGGGAAGAAACGATCGCCTATGGCGAAAAGTTCGATATTCCCTTTCCAGTTAAAAAATCTTCTCCCTACAGCTTAGATAAAAATTTGTTGGGATTGGCGATCGAAGCTGGAATCTTGGAAGATCCTTGGGCAGAACCGCCAGAAGAAATTTATCAAATGACGAAGGCGATCGCTGACACTCCCAATCAGCCAGAATATGTAGAAATTACCTTTGCAGGTGGTGTTCCAGTCGCTTTAAACGGCGAAACCCTAGCGCCAGTCATGCTGATCGATCGACTCAATCAACTCGCTGGTAGCCACGGCGTAGGACGCATTGACATGGTAGAAAACCGCCTAGTGGGAATCAAGTCGCGGGAAATCTACGAATCTCCTGCCATGACAGTTTTAATTCAAGCCCACCGCGACCTCGAAAGCCTCACCTTGACTGCTGATGTCACTCGCTACAAGCGGGGAATTGAAGAAACCTACAGCCAACTCGTCTACAACGGACAGTGGTATAGTCCCCTCAAAGCCGCACTCGATGCTTTTATCCAGCAAACTCAAGTGCGAGTTTCCGGTACTGTGCGCGTCCAACTCTTCAAAGGCAACGCCACCATTGTCGGACGTAAATCGGACAACTCCCTCTACAACACCGAACTAGCAACCTACGGAGCCGAAGACCAATTCGACCACAAAGCCGCTGAAGGCTTCATCTACGTCTGGGGGCTACCAACGCGCATTTGGTCGCAACAAACGAGAGGCTAGAAGAGAGCTGAGGGAGCTGAGGGAGCTGAGGGAGTTGAGGGAGCTGAGGGAGAGAATTGACTCACCACGCACCACACCCTACACCCCACACCCCACGCCCTCTTTACGACTCCCGACTCCCGACTCCCGACTACTCACTACTCACTTCAAAGGAAAGGACTATGCCAAGGCGCTCTGACATCAAAAAAATCCTACTATTGGGAGCAGGACCGATTGTCATCGGACAAGCGTGCGAATTCGACTACTCAGGCACGCAAGCGTGTAAAGCCTTGCGAGAAGAAGGATACGAAGTGATTTTGGTTAACTCCAATCCTGCCACGATCATGACCGATCCCGAAACCGCACAGCGCACCTACATCGAACCGCTGACCCCCGAACTGGTCACCCAAGTTATTGAATCAGAGCGTCCCGACGCACTCTTACCTACGATGGGTGGACAAACCGCCCTCAACCTCGCCGTTAGCCTTGCCAAAAACGGCACGTTAGAAAAATACGGCGTACAATTGATTGGCGCTAACCTCGCCGCGATTGAAAAGGCTGAAGACAGACAGCAATTCAACGAAGCGATGGCAAAAATCGGCGTTGCTGTTTGCCCCAGTGGTATTGCTTCCAACTTAGAGGAAGCCAAAAATGTTGCTCAAGAAATTGGTTCGTATCCTCTCATCGTCCGTCCTGCCTTCACGTTAGGTGGTACGGGTGGAGGTATTGCCTACAACCAAGAAGAATTTCTCGAACTCGCCACCTCTGGACTTGATGCTTCCCCTGTCTCGCAAATTTTGATCGACAAGTCCTTAATTGGATGGAAAGAATACGAATTAGAAGTGATGCGCGATTGTGCCGATAACGTCGTCATTATTTGCAGCATCGAAAATATCGATCCGATGGGCATCCACACCGGAGACAGCATCACCGTCGCTCCGGCTCAAACTCTGACTGACAAAGAATACCAACGGCTGCGCGACTACTCGGTACGGATCATCCGCGAAATCGGAGTGGAGACGGGTGGCTCTAACATCCAATTTGCAATTAATCCCACTAACGGCGATGTCGTGGCGATCGAAATGAATCCCCGCGTGTCGCGTTCTTCAGCTTTAGCATCCAAAGCCACCGGATTTGCGATCGCCAAAATTGCTGCTAAACTCGCGATCGGTTACACTCTCGACGAGATTGCCAACGACATCACGAAAAAGACTCCTGCTTCGTTTGAACCAACGATAGACTATGTAGTGACCAAAATTCCCCGCTTCGCCTTTGAAAAATTTCCCGGTTCAGATTCGACACTCACCACGCAAATGAAATCTGTCGGAGAAGCAATGGCAATCGGGCGCACCTTCAACGAATCTTTCCAAAAAGCCTTACGTTCTTTAGAAACGGGTAGAAGCGGTTGGGGTTGTGACAAGCAAGAAAAACTGCCTTCTCTCGAACAAATTCGCGCCAACTTGCGTACTCCTAACCCAGAACGCATTTTTGCCGTGCGCCAAGCGATGCTTTTGGGCATGGGCAATGAAGAAATTTACGAGCTTACGGGGATCGATCCCTGGTTTTTAGATTCTTTCCAACAACTGCTCGAAACAGAAAAACTGCTCAAACGCACTCCCTTAGAATCGCTGAACGGCAAACAACTATACGCCATCAAACAGCAGGGATTTAGCGACAAACAAATTGCCTTTGCCACCAAAACTAGCGAAGATCGAGTACGGCAATATCGCCAAAGCCTCGGTATCGTTCCCGTTTACAAAACTGTCGATACCTGTGCTGCTGAGTTTGAAGCCTTAACTCCCTACCACTACTCCAGCTACGACGGCGAAACCGAAGTTCGTCCCTCAGACCGTCCCAAGGTGATGATTTTGGGCGGCGGACCCAACCGGATCGGACAGGGAATTGAATTCGATTACTGCTGCTGTCACGCCGCCTACGCCCTCAAAGGGGCTGGCTACGAGACGATTATGGTGAACTCCAATCCCGAAACCGTCTCCACCGACTACGATACCAGCGATCGCCTTTATTTTGAACCCCTCACACTCGAAGATGTCATCAACATTATCGAAGTCGAAAAACCGCTCGGCATCATCGTCCAATTTGGCGGACAAACGCCCCTGAAGTTGGCATTACCATTGCAGCAGTATTTGCATGGAGCAGGGAAGAAGAGAGCTGAGGGAGCCCAGGGAGCTGAGGGAGCAACTACCAACTACCAACTACCAACTACCAAAATTTGGGGAACTTCTCCCGAAGATATAGATACGGCAGAAGATAGGGAAAAATTTGAAAAGATTCTGCATTCTTTAAATATTGCTCAGCCACCTAATGGTATTGCCCGCAGTTATGAAGATGCCCTGATAGTGGCTCAGAAGATTGGTTATCCGGTGGTGGTACGTCCGAGTTACGTTTTGGGCGGACGGGCGATGGAAATTGTTTATTCTGACACTGAATTAGAGCGTTACATGACCTTTGCGGTGCAGGTAGAGCCGGAGCATCCGATTTTAATCGACAAGTTTTTAGAAAATGCGATCGAAGTAGATGTCGATGCGATCGCCGATACTACAGGTAAAGTTGTCATTGGTGGGGTAATGGAACATATCGAGCAAGCAGGAATTCACTCTGGCGATTCGGCTTGTACTCTCCCTGCGATTTCCTTACCAACTCCGGTATTAGAGAAAATTCGCACTCAAACCATACAACTAGCCAAAGCGCTCAAAGTTGTTGGTTTGATGAATATTCAATTTGCTGTAGTGGGAGCGCACACCTATAACCCGCAAGTTTATATCTTAGAAGCAAATCCGCGTGCTTCGCGGACAGTGCCGTTTGTCTCCAAAGCAACCGGAGTCCCACTTGCTAAGTTAGCTTCGTTAGTGATGGCAGGGCAAAACTTAGCACAATTGGGCTTGAGCGAGGAACCGAAGTTAAATCATATTGCGGTTAAGGAAGCGGTATTACCATTTAAGAAGTTTCCTGGGACAGATACGTTACTCGGTCCCGAAATGCGATCGACAGGCGAGGTGATGGGAATCGATCGCGATTTTGGCTTAGCTTATGCTAAAGCTGAATTGGGAGCTGGAGAAGTCCTACCCCTAGAAGGAACTGTATTTGTGACTTGTAACGAGCGCGATAAGCCTCTAGTCGTGCCTGTAGTTAGGGATTTGATTGAATTAGGGTTTGATGTCATTGCCACCGATGGCACTCGTCGAGTGTTGCAAGAACACGGTCTAAAGGTGGGGTTAATTCTAAAGTTGCATGAAGGTAGACCCCACGTCCTCGACGCGATTAAGAATCACAACATTCAGTTGATTATCAATACGCCTTCTGGTGAAGAGGCGCAAACTGATGCTAAATTGATTCGGCGATCGGCGCTCACCTACAAGATTCCCATTATCACGACAATCGCAGGGGCGCGGGCTACAGCAGCAGCTATTCGGGCGCTCAAATCTCAGTCTCTCACCGTAAAGGCAATTCAGGATTACACGGCAGAAGCAAGCCAGGGAGCAGCTCAAAACAAGCAGAAAAATGATTCTCTTGTCTCTTCTACTTCAGCCTAGAGGCACAAGCAGCTTTCCTAGCCCCTCTTAAAAAGGGGGGTTGGGGGATCTCTTTTGCCGTAGTCAAAAAGCAAACTAGTATTACCCTCACTCCTTACTCCTCGCCTACGCTCATACTTCTGGTTCAATCCCTGCTGCTCTAAGTTGAGCGGCTAATCTTTCGGCTTTCTCAAGCCCCCACAGTAACAACCGCCCGTTTTCATCCCACCATCTCAACCAATAACCCGTTCTATTCTCTCTCGTTCCTTGCCACACTCCCAGAAATAAACCAATTTGAGCAATCCAGTAACGGTTATTTTCATCTGGAGTGCGGATTTGATATCGCCCATCATCTAACTGATAAGCTTCTATTTCTCCTGTATCTGGTTCAAAAATAATGTAGTGGGTAACTCTTAGCACTTGTTCGTAAAAAAACCATTTTCCGGGCGGATATGTAGGTTTAATTGAATATTCACCGCCTTCGGTATCCGAAAGGAATTCCATTACAATGACTGGAACTTCCCCTTGGAGTTGAGGAGTGTAACTGCGCTTAACTTCTTCTCTAGGAACTCGTATTGCGGGTATATATGCCCAATCTGGAGCTTTGACGACAAACTTTTGATTTACTGCGGCACAGATACCATAATTAGTGGTAGTTAAAGCATTGGGAGGAACCTTCCCAGCTATTTCTAAGCTTTCAGTCAAAGCCGCAGCTAGAGACGGCTGGTTGATGTTATCCACGGGTTCGTCGTCTAAAACAAAGTCATCTGGTAACTTTTCCCAGGTGATTTCATAGTTAGTAATACTGGTTAACATAGCGGCAGAGCGATCGCGTTTCCTTTTGTGGTTCTACTGCGAGAATATAGAGTCATTTTGACTCTACCACTTACAGACAATAATATGTCCAAACTCATCCTCATCCGACACGGACAAAGTATCTGGAATGCTGCCAACAAATTTACAGGTTGGGTAGATGTGCCTTTGAGTAAATTAGGGCGATTGGAGGCAACAAAGGCAGCTTATAAACTGAGAGATTATCGAGTTGATATTTGCTTTACCAGCTTATTAATTCGGGCAATTGAAACTGCGATTATTTGCCTGACGGAATTTGAAGAAATTTGTGCTGGGAAAAATCCCGTACTGAAACACGAAGCCGACGATCCGCACTGGCACGGTTGGGATAAGTATGAAGGTAATTCAAGTTGCGAACTTCCTATTATTCCCAGCATGGCACTGGACGAGCGTTTTTATGGGGATTTGCAGGGATTAAATAAAGCGCAGACAGCCGAAAAATATGGTGCGGATGTGGTACAAGCATGGCGAAGATCTTTTTCCATGCGTCCTCCTGGCGGCGAGAGTCTAGAAGATACAATGCAGCGCACTCTTCCTTTTTTCCACAGCCGCATTCTTACCCAGCTAAAACAGGGAGATAATGTTTTAGTTGCAGCCCACGGCAATTCTCTTCGCTCTATTATTATGCAACTCGATCGCCTCAGTCCCGAACTAATTCCGAATCTAGAACTCGCTACAGGTGTACCAATTATTTATGATGTGGATAACACCGGACAGGCAACAAATAAAATTATTTTAAATTAAATCTTTAAATTAAATTTTTGACTTTTAACTTTTAACTTTTGACTTCTCTCACTAACCACCGCTGACGGGGGAATCAACACCACCTCATCTCCGTCCTGAAGGAGAGTATCGGGTTCGACGAATTGTAAATTGATCCCAAAGCGAGTCACGTCGCGCCACTGAGATAACTGTGGATGTTCGGAGATCAGGCGCTCGCGTACTGCTGCAACTGGTGTATTCTGAGGAAATTCTAGTGCCAGTTCCGATTTGCCGTATGCTTCTTGATAGGCGGCGAAAAGTTTAATTGTGACTTTGAGGGTGTTAGTCATATTAGATTATGTCACGCAAAGACGCAAAGGCGCAAAGCGTTCTCGTAGGGCGAAGCCCTTCTCGAAGAGTAGAGTAGGCGCAAAAAAGAGAGTAGCCATTAGTTATTTGCTAACAGCTAATGGCTAATTACTAACTACTACGGACGTTCTTCGACTACGTGATCGATTAGACCGTATGCTTTGGCTTCCTCTGCTGACATGAAGAAGTCACGATCCATGTCTTTTTCAATTTTTTCTAGAGGTTGACCTGTATTGTTAGCATAAATCTGGTTTAACTGACCGCGAATTCGTAAGATTTCCCGCGCTTCAATTTCAATATCTGATGCTTGTCCGCGAGTCCCACCTGATGGTTGGTGGATCATAATTCGCGAGTGAGGTAAGGCAAGACGCTTGCCTTTTGTACCTGCAGCAAGTAGGAAAGACCCCATTGATGCAGCTAAGCCAACACAAATTGTAATTACATCAGATTTGATGTGTTGCATCGTGTCATAAATTGCCATCCCAGATGTCACCATTCCCCCCGGGGAATTGATGTATAAGGAAATATCTTTGCCTGGATCTTCCGAATCCAAATAAAGCATAACCGCAATAATTTGGTTGGCAATTTCGTCGTCTACATCGCGTCCTAAGAAAATGATTCGTTCTCTATAGAGGCGGTTGTAAATATCAATCCACTGAGTGTATTGTTCCCCTGGCATCCGATAGGGAACCTTTGGTACACCGATAGGCATATGAGCTACTCCATTGTTGATTGTTGGTTGTTGGTTATTGGTTGTTCGCAAATGACCAATGACCAATGACAAATGACAAGCTAGATGACTCCAGCTGGTAGGGGAGGATTGGCTAAGTCTTGTTTCTCCAAGACGCGATCGATCAGACCGTATTCTTTCGCCTGCTGAGGAGTTAAGTAAAATAGCCGATCCATATCTTTGCCAATTTTTTCAATCGGCTGTCCAGTCGTTTTTGCCAAAATATCTAACAGTGTTGCCTTATTTGCCAACACTTCTTTCGCTCGAATTTGAATATCTGTAGCTTGTCCTTGGGCGTAGCTTTTGGGTTGGTGCAAAATAATGTTGGCATTGGGCAGACTAGCACGACAACCTGGAGTTCCAGCTGAAAGCAGCATTGCTGCCATTCCCATCGCCGAGCCGATACAAATGGTGTGAACGGGGGGTTTAATGTATCTCAGCGTGTCGTAAATGGCAAAGGCTTCAGTTTCAAAGCCGATGGGTTCGCCATTGTAGCTAGACGTACCTGTAGAGTTGATGTAGATTTTGATCGGCTTGTCTGGATCGTCAGATTGCAAATAGAGTAATTCGGCAATAATTAATTCGGTGACGGCGGGTACGAGGGGCATACCAAGATAGACAATCCGCTCTTTGAGTAGTAAAGAGGGTAAGTCTGGCGGTGGCGTGCGGTAGAAGTTATCGCCATAGTAGGGGGCTTGAACGGCTTTAATCGGTGAAACCATAGCAAATCCAGACGGTTACAATAATGCAATAATGACATTATCTGATAGTGTAATCCTAGCTTGAGGATGAGTTGAAAAGGGGTACGGATTCCTCACCCGGAAATCTCAGGTATGGATTTGAGGTTGCGATCGCATCCGAGATAGAAGCACATAGGATATTCTGTAATTGACAATAGAGATGGACTTAACATAACTTTTCCGTAGCAACAGTATGGGGCTGTGGAGCAGTTGATATCACATCTGGTTAGATAGGACGAAAGGTATGAAGGTTAGCTTGCAGCCTACCCTGAACGATGTCAATTTAGACGCACATCAAGCTACAAGTCAGCGACAATTGGCTGTATCAATTTCTGCGATCGCAAATAATTCGCAGCGGCAAGTTCCGCTTAATCTTTGCTTAATTCTCGACCAAAGTGGTTCGATGAAGGGACAACCGATTGAAACGGTGAAACAAGCGGCACAAACACTAGTCGATCGACTCCAGCCAGAAGATCGCCTCTCAATTGTCGTTTTCGATCACCGCGCCAAGGTAATCGTACCCAACCAAACGGTTAACAATCCTGACTATATTAAACGGCAAATCGACCGTTTATATGCTGAAGGTGGCACGGCGATCGATGAAGGGCTGAAATTGGGAATTGAAGAACTAGGGAAAGGCAAGAAAGAAGCCATTTCCCAGGCGTTTTTACTTACGGATGGAGAAAACGAACACGGTGACAACGATCGCTGTCTGAAATTGGCACAACTGGCAGCTAGCTACAACTTAACCCTCAACACTTTAGGCTTTGGCGATTATTGGAACCAAGATATTTTAGAAAAAATTGCCGATGCGGGCGGTGGCGGTTTATCTTACATCCAACACCCAGAGCAAATTCTAGAGGAGTTCGGGCGGTTATTCGATCGCATTCAAGCCGTGGAATTGACAAATGCTTACCTGCTATTATCGTTTATTCCTAAAGTACGACTCGCCGAACTCAAGCCGATTGCCCAAGTTGCGCCAGATGCAATTGAATTACCCATACAACAAGATACCTACGGACGTTACACCGTGCGCTTGGGAGACTTGATGAAGGACTCCGAACGGGTGGTGTTAGCAAATATGTATATCAGTCAGTTACCGGAAGGCAAACACACGATTGCTAGCGTCCAAATCTGCTATGACGATCCGGCGGTTGACCAAACTAATTTGCTCTCTGACAATATTCCGGTAGAAATTAACGTGGTACGGGATTATAAACCTGTAAATAATCCGCAAGTACAGCAATATGTTTTGGCATTGGCTAAATATCGTCAAACACAGCTAGCCGAATTGAAATTACAACAAGGCGATCGCGCTGGCGCGGCGACAATGTTACAAACTGCGGCTAAAACTGCCTTGCAAATGGGCGATCGCAGTGCCGCTACTGTGTTGCAAGATAACGCCACGCGCTTGCAGTCGGGAGAAGAACTTTCAGAAAGCGATCGCAAGAAAACTCGCATCGTGTCAAAAACAGTGTTGCAGGATCAAGAAGGATGAACTATGCAGCTTGATGAATAGTCGGTTGTGGTAGTGGTTCGCCTGTTGCTTCATAAGCCATTATCAGGGATTCTAAGGCTTCTCTACCATTTGCTACAGCTGACTCATATGTAGCTCCATGAGTCCGCCAAGTCTGCCCGGGAAAATCAGGAAAACCTACCAAAAAGCAGTTATCTTCATTCGACCATTGAATCACCATCTTATACTTCATTTCACTCATCTTCGTGCGATTCCTGTTGTCTAGTTTCTATTTCTTGAATAGCTTGCTGAATTTCTTTTTCTTGGTATGGTTTAGCATCTGCTCCGTCATTGCCAGAAATAGTTAATTTTCCCGAATATAAAGGATGTATCCAGTTTGTATGGCTTCCTTTGCCTGGAAGTTCTGTAAAACCTGCTCGGCGTAGCGTTTGTTTCAGCTCCCTAATTTTTCTTGGCGTTATTTTAAGTATACTCTCAGGAAGCAATTATTATAAAATGTACATGACGTTTGAGATAGATAAATATTGTTCGGCAGATTCAGATTAGTTTTTTACCGCTGCCAAAATAAATTCAATTGCTGCCTCAGTATGTTTTTCTACCATTTCCTGACTAAGGCGATCGCTCCCAGAATTTAAATGTTTCCAATTTTCGTGTACGGTAAAGTAAAAAAGACAAACGCTTAAAATATGAGTTAATGTTAAAAATGGTTCGAGGGGACGAAAACAACCTGCTTTCATACCACGATTCAGAACTTGGATTAAATGTTCATGTAGACTTTCTACGTTACTTTGTTTAAAATAAAAACCTTGATTTTGACTAGCTTCTTGAAACCAAAGCATCTGACGATGAGGGTTTTTTGCTTCGTAGGCGATCGCAACTCGAATAATTTGTTTGAGTGCTTCTTCTGGTGATAAATCGTTTAGTTTTAGTTGACTTACCATCGCCTGAACTTCGTTAACTGGACGCTGTAAAACTGCTTTGTATAAACCTTCTTTGTTCTCGAAATAGTAGTGAATTGTCGCAGTTGTAATTTGAGCGCGATCGGCAATATCGCTCATTCTAGCACCTTTAATTCCGTGTCTGGCAAACTCTAATTCTGCGGCATCAAGAATCTGTTTTTGTGTCGCTTCTGCATCTCGAAATTGTTTTTTAATAGGGTGCGATCGCGCCATGTTTGCTATTCCTCTTCTGGATTTGCAAACAGAGTTTCTAAATTGCGTTTACCACTCACAACTCTGACGATTTCAATTCTATCTTTTCCAACTTGATAGAGGATAATATACCCATCTAACGGTAGTCCTCGTAAGCCGAGACGTAAATTATCATACTGTCGTCCCATATTAGGAAAACTAACGAGCTGCTGACATTTTTTATTGAACGACTGTAGAAAGCGCTCACTAGCATTTACATTTTCTACTGCAAAATAGTTTAGAATGTCTTGCAAATCGCGGGAGGCAGGTTGAGAAATAATATACTGACTCATTGCTGAGCTTCTCTTGCCTGCTTGAACTTTGTTAACAACTGGTTGACAAATGTTTCACCATCGATTCCTTCCCCACGTTCGAGCGATGCGATTCCTTCCTCAACCTTAGCGCGAGTTTCAATCATCCACTGCTGGTATTCACGATCATCTTCTTCTAGCAGGTGCAGTGCTGCTTGAATGACTTCATCAACATTCTTAAATTTACCTGATGCCAGCAAAGTCTGGACTATCTTTTCTTGCTCTGGTTTTAAGGTGATATTCATACTGAATATTTTTGTTTACCTTTATCATAAGGTATCTGCCGAGCCTAACTTACTCTATGAGCCTGTATTGGCGGTTTGAACCTGTCAGGGTTGATTTTCATTTAGATGGTGGCTATACAAGAGTTATTCTTGAGCGTCTAGTTAGAAAAGGGATGTTAGATGGAGAATGGTATTGGGAGATCTCCACATCTTCTATTCCACCAAACTTGAGAAACATCGGCTCTCGCTTTTTGCTTTCTTGGCAGGATACTTATAATCCTGGCAATTTAGAAGATATTCGTGCTGCTTATGCAGATCTTCCAATTGTCGAGCTGTTATCAGAATAGCTAAATTGCTTGACGATCGCCCCTTCATCTCTCTAAACTTACTAATTAATTAGTAAGTTATTTTCAAGGCAGTTTGCATCATGCTACAAGGCGCACCCTGGCTGCTAGCGCACCGTTCTATGCTCAAGCCGAATCAGCCGATGAAGGTGTCGCTTTACGGTAAAGACTACGTACTTTGGCAGGATAGTACGGGTAACATTTGTTGCTTGCCGAATGCATGTCCGCATATGGGTGCAATGTTATCGGAAGGGTGGTGCGTGAAAAAATCTGATGGTAGTAGCGCGATCGCATGTCCGTTTCATGCCTTAGAATTTGATAATACTGGCTGTACGGTTTTACCAGGTACTAACAAACCGACTAAATCTTTATTACAACCGTTAGAATTAATCGTACAAGGCGATTTTATTTGGTCTTACGGTGGATTTGAGCCTATAATCCCAATTCCGACAATTTTAAACGAAATTGCAGCAGAGTATGAATTTGTCGGTTACACGGGCGATCGCAGTATTAAGACCAACTTTCTCAGTCTACTGCTAAATATGCACGACTACAACCACCAAAACGGCACTCATCGATCGCTATTTGAAATTGAGGAAGTTCAACTGAAGCAGTTTATTGACGATGGATTGCATTCCCATGCCTACATTGCACAACTGCGAAAAAAACCAAATCTACAAGATATTCTCAAAAACCCTGGACTCTTGGCAATGCCTCAAGTATTAGAAGCTCATTTAGAAAACTTCTTTCCATTCATGGGCATGGTACACGGCGAGAGTCCACTTTTAAGCTTAAAAGAATGCCATTTTTACCTTCCCGAATCAGAAACTCACTCTCGCGTCTACGTTCTGATGTTCGTGAAAGCACATCACCCGATTGCTCATTTAATTAAACGAAACCTCTTGCGACTAGTAGAAGTCGTCATCGAGCAAGATGCAGATATCTTAAGTAAACTTTATACCAACACACCTCAACACATTAAACTCAATAACGAGGTGGGTATGGATTGGGTGCGGCGCAACTATGCTAACTTTCCAGCAATTGTAGAGCCAAATTTTTCTCGATAACAGTATGCACGTTGCTTTAAAAAATACTGTATCAAGACATACTATTTGTCAAATTATTTGACTGATTCTTCAGAAGTTTCAATAACTGCTAAGCAGAATTGAGAAACAGCCATAATTCCGAAAACAGAAGCCAAATAAGCAGCAGCTAGGAATATAAGTGCGTTTTCAAAAGGAATGTAGGAAGTCATGGTGTGAATCTCCTCTGTTACTGATTAATTTTGAAGTTAAACCAAAATGGTGAATAGTTTGTGAAGAAAGCAGAAATCTTTGGTGAATAGTTTGTGAAAATGTGAAGAATTGGTGACGTGGATTAAATTGCGATCGCCAAATTCTCTTGAATTTTACAACAGGACAACACACCTTGATTCCGCAAACGCATAATCAATTTAAGGATCGAGAAACTCTTCCACATTTCCACCCGTATCGCGTTCCCAATCAATATCAGGCATTCGCTCAAAGGCTTCCCGCAACGAAGTCTCCCACTGCTTGCGAATTTTAGTGAGATATGGCGCACCCAACCGCAACCGCAAATCGTGTTGGACTTTGAAAGAGTCCTTTTCATACACCACTAAATTAATTGGCGGTCCCACAGAAATATTAGACTTCATCGTAGAGTCAATCGACAACAACGCACACTTAGCTGCTGCTTCCAATGTCGTGTTAAAATCCAGTATGCGGTCTAGAATGGGTTTCCCGTACTTAGTCTCGCCGACTTGCATAAATGGAGTTTCTGAAGTGGCATGAATGCAGTTGCCTTGACTGTAAATCATGTATAGTTCTGGCGGTTGTCCCTGAATTTGTCCCCCAAAAGCAGAGTACATTGGACATCGATACCATCTTGCTTCAGCCATACCCGGTCTTGTTCTTGAATCTGCCGAATTTTAGCTCCAATGTAGCGGGCGACATCGTAGAGTGTTGGCAGGGTATGTAAATTAGCCTCTTCTGGAATTCTAATATCTCTATGCATCTGCGCGATCGCGCCTTGCGTCACCGAAAGATTTCCTGCCGTACAGAGCAGAATGACCCGTTCTCCTGGCTGGGAAAAATCAAATAGCTTTTGATATGTAGATACGTAGTCTACCCCGGCATTCGTGCGCGAGTCCGCCGCCATAACTAAACCGTGTTTGGTAATGATGCCCAGGCAGTAAGTCACAATAGTTTTGGGTCATTTTTGACTATAAAATTTTACAGTAATTGTAAGTGGTAATGGGTAATGGGTAATTGCGTGGTGCGTGGTGAGTGGTGCGTGAAGAAGGGGTGTAGGGTGTAGGGTGTGGGGTGACTCCTGACTCCTGACTCCTGACCAGTTAGTTATTTTATCTCCTCTGCCCACCTGCACACAAAGCCCACCTGCTCTCTGCTTCCTTGTCCCCCTTGTCCCCCTTGTCCCCCTTCGCCCCTTGTCCCCCTTGTCCCCCTTGTCCCCCTTGTCCCCCTTGTCCCCCTCTCCCTTGTCCCCCTTGTCCCCCTGCTCCCCTCATTTGGTAACTTAGTGTACTGCATTACCAAACAAAGTCTGGTTGAATTAGATAGAACATTCTAATTGAGTCAGGGCTATGACTGAAACTACTGTCAAGGCAGAAGTAAAAGCGCCGCTGCGTCCGGTGAGTAAAGAAGGGCTAGAGAAATTAGCGGTGACTGCTAAGGCAAATCCTAATGTTGTCAAGTCCTTGAAGGTGAAGACGGTTTGTGAAGGACAATTTCGCAATTTAACCTACGTTCGAGACTTACCAGAACACGTTATTGACGAACCTCCCACCCTGCTAGGGCAAGACACAGCACCCAATCCATCAGAAGCAATGCTAGCCTGTCTGGGTTCGTGCTTATCAGTGGGTATTCATGCTAACGCAGTCATGCGGGGAATTACGCTCACAAAACTAGAACTGGAACTAGAAGGTGACATCAATATCACGGGTGTCTGGGGAATTGGTGACTTAGCAGAGAAGCGGTTGGGATTCACCGATGTCCGCGTCAAAGTGGATTTAGAAGGAGATGCTAGCAAAGAGGAACTAGAAGATCTAGTGGCTCATGCAAATTTTTGGTCGCCAGTTGCCAACACATTTCGCTTACCCGTAAATGTAGATGTTGCTCTTAAGTGAGCAGTAGAACACAGAGGACAGTCACAGAGGTAGCAGATATTTGTGTAGAGATGCATACGTAAGTTATTGCGTCTCTACTCTGAATTGAGCGCAAATTGATACTGAGAAGACAGACTTGCCAATCTCAGCAAGTCATAATGTTAAGAAATTTAAATATACATGAGTTTGTGTTGTCGCTCAGGAATTCTAGTATCTAGTATGCAAGCAGTTTCAAATCTATCCGATCGCGCAGTAGCAAAGACGCAAGCACCCGAAACCATGCTGGCAGAATTGCATAAAGCGATCGCGACCCAATTAGCACCGCAAGTTGCAGACATCGATCTCAAAGGACAATATCCCCGTGACTTCATGCACCTAGTAGGGGAATTGGGTGGTTATCGGCAGGCGGTTGCGGTAGAATATGGCGGTGCTGGCAACGGCTTAAAAGCAGCAGTCCAAGCGATCGAAGCTATATCCCAAGAGTGCTTGTGTACTGGGTTTATGACTTGGTGTCAGATAGCCTGCACCTGGTACATGCAGAATAGTGACAATACCTACCTCAAACAGCACCTTCTCCCCTTAGTCGCTACAGGTAAAGTTTTAGGTGGCACGGGTTTATCCAACCCAATGAAACACTTTGCTGGAATTGAGAAAATCGCTTTGGTTGCCGAACGTCAACCTGGAGGTTACGTACTCAACGGGATGCTACCTTGGGTTTCCAACTTAGGTGCAGGACATCACTTTGGCATTGCTGCAAGACTAACAGATAGCGATGACTACCTCATGGCGATCGTTTCCGACGAACTCACAGGACTGACTCTGCGTTGCAACGCCCATTTCATCGCCTTAGAGGGTAGCAATACTTACAGCTGTATCTTCCGCGATGTCTTCGTACCCGATGAATTAATTCTCGCCGCCCCCTGTGAAGAATACGTCAATCGTATCCGTCCTGGGTTTATCTTGACGCAAGTTGGCATGGGCTTAGGTCTAGTAGCTAGTTGCATCCAAATTATGGAACGGGCAAATCAACGCTACGGACACGTCAACCGCTTTCTAGACGACCAAGTAGAAGACCTAGCTGCTAGTCTAGCAACGACCCGCGAGAAAACCTACGCGATCGCCACCCAGATGAGCCAACAAGGATGCGATCGCCCCTTACTAAAACAAGTCATTCAAGCCCGAATTGATGCCTCAGAACTCTCCTTACGGGCAGCAAACGCCGCCATGCTACATGTAGGCGCAAGAGGCTACTTACACGGTGGAATAGCCGAAAGAAAACTACGCGAATCATACTTCGTCGCGATCGTCACCCCAGCATTAAAACAGTTGAAAAAAATGTTACACGACATGGAGAAGTCAAAAGTTAAAAGTTAAAAGTCAAAAAATAGGAGACAAGGGAGAGGGGGGAGACAAGGGAGAGGGGGGAGACAAGGGAGAGGGGGAGACAAGGGAGAGGGGGGAGACAAGGGAGAGGGGGAGACAAGGGAGAGGGGGAGACAAGGGAGAAGGGGGAGACAAGGGAGAGGGGGGAGACAAGGGAGAGGGGGAGACAAGGGAGACAAGGAAGATAATAACCGTCAACCGTCAACTAACAACTAATAACCAACAACCAACAACCAACAACAAAAAATTATGATGGCTCTACTAGAGTCTTTTAGCTATTTAGATACGATAACTTCGTTAAGCTCCGCTAACGCTAACTGTCCTTGTGGTGGTTCGCACATCGCTGCAGATCATCAAAAATTTCTAGAAGGAATGCCCCAAGATCCAGCAGATTTGGTGGACGACCTGTGTAAAATGGGACACTACTCAGGAGAAACTTTAGAGTTTGCACGGGCATTAACTCAAGCCGAAATCAGAAAGACTCTGGTACTCCAGATGCTCGATCGCGCCGAACCAGGACAACGCCAGATCTGCTACGATTTGATCCAGCTTGCCGGAGGATTAGAAGAGGCTTTTGCGGCTGCCTTTGGCGATCGCTCAACCCAGTTTTTTAACGATGCACTCCGTCTAAGCAAGTTTCGCCGCCGCGATTTTTTAATTAAAGTTGCCGCCGCCGCCGCAGTTGTCACGGCTGCAAGTTGCGTCAGTAACAATAACTCGCAAGCACCAAACGCAACTTCTACAAATGCCGCAGCTACGAGTAAGTTAGAAAAAACCGATTTAACAATTGGTTTTATTCCCATCGCCTGTTCGATTCCCATCGTTGCCGCCGAACCGCTGGGATTTTTTAAAAAACATGGGTTAAACGTAACGCTGAAGAAAATGCCAAACTGGGCAGCAGTAAGAGAATCTGCGATCGCCGGCGAACTCGATGCATATCATATGCTGTCTCCGATGCCAATTGCGATGACTTTGGGTTTGGGTTCTTCTGCCTTCCCGATTCGACTTGCCAGTATTGAAAACATCAACGGACAATCGATCGCAGTTGCCGGCAAACATCAAGATAAAGTCAAAACTGCGGCAGATTTTAAAGGCATGACTATCGGGTTGCCTTTTCCCTACTCGATGCATAATTTGTTACTGCGCTACTACCTCGCATCGGGGGGATTGAATCCAGACAAAGACGTAAGACTAGAAATCGTTCCCCCGCCAGATTCAGTCGCAAAAATGGCAGCAGGACAAATTGACGCTTTCCTGATGCCTGATAATTTCGGGCAACGGGCAATCTTTGAGAAAATTGGTTTCATTCACTTACTCACCAAAGATCTGTGGCAAGGACACCCGTGTTGTGCGTTTGCCGCTAGCCAAAGTTGGATCGATCGCCACCCGAATACCTTCCGCGCCGTTAACAAAGCGATTATCGATAGCGCCGGACACGCCAACGCCGCCGAAAACCGTCAGGAAGTCGCCAAGGCAATGTCCGAACGCAAGTATCTCAACCAGCCGGAACCAGTTCTTACAGCTGTGCTGACGGGTAAATTTGACAATGGTTTAGGACAAACACTAGACGTACCAGATCGGATTGGCTTCGATCCCTATCCGTGGAAAAGCTTTGCCAAGTGGATTTCTTCTCAAATGGTACGCTGGGATTTAATGCCGACAGAAAAGGCAAAATATGAAGAAATTGCCACCCAAGTCTATATGACAGATTTAGCAAGGGAACTGGCGAAAGAATTGGGACAAAATCCACCTGCGGAGTCTACGCGGATCGAAAAACTGAAAAATGGTGACTTTGACCCTGGTAAAGTTGAAGCCTATTTACAAGAACAGAAAAAACAGTTCAAGGTTTAGAGGTAATAGTGGACAACTCCCGACGATTATCCAAGCAGCGATCGCATTTCTCAGCTCATCTTTGGCTCCAAAATCCCAATTTACAAGCCACAATTTTATTCTTTTTACTGCTAACTGCGTTGTTACTCGTATGGGAATTGGGAGTGCAATTGAAGCTATTTTCTCCTGTGATGCCTGCTGCCAGTCGGACGATCGCCGACTTTTGGAGTTGGATCGTCGATCCGTTTTACGATAACGGTCCCAACGATAAGGGCATTGGGTTGCACCTACTAGCAAGTTTACAACGAGTCACGATCGGGTTTCTCATTGGTTCCGCGATCGCTATTCCTCTAGGTATTGCGATCGGATTATCAGAAGTCGTTTCCAAAGCCGTCGATCCGTTTATTCAACTGCTACGTCCCGTCTCTCCTTTAGCATGGTTGCCATTAGGATTAGCAATCCTCAAAAGTTCTGAAGCAACAGCCTTGTTCGTAATTGCAATTACGAGCATTGCACCCACGTTAATTAATACCAAATTTGGTGTCAGCCACGTTTCTCGCGACTACCTCAACGTAGCACGGACTCTAGGAGCATCTCGCTGGCGGACGATCGCCAAAGTCATCTTACCAGCAGCCGCACCTCAAATCGTAGCAGGATTGCGAATTAGTATCGGTATTTCCTGGTTAGTAATAGTCGCCGCCGAGATGATTGTCGGTGGTACGGGTATTGGCAGCTTTGTTTGGAACGAGTGGAACAACCTCAATGTCACCAGCATCATTACCGCGATCGTCGTTATCGGATTAGTAGGAATTCTCCTCGATCGCCTCTTGGGACTATTACACAGTTGGGTGTCTTTTGGTCAGTGACCAGTTACCAATAGAGAGTGGCTAGTGACTGGTGACTAGACCGAAAAAAAGAATCTAGCCACTAGCCACTAGCCACCAGCCACCTCTCAACTACCAACTACCCATTACAAATATGATTTCCTATACTGATACACTCGATCCTACGCTTAAAGACACGACTCAGTTGGTGCTGAAGGATGTGTTTAAGGTCTTTCCTGGGAGACAGAGCTTAGTAGATCGGCTATTGCGTCGTACTTCGCCGGATTATATTGCGATCGCTGAGATTAATTTAGAAATTTCAGCGAATACCTTTGTTTCAATTATCGGTCCTTCTGGATGCGGTAAATCAACTTTACTAAACATTATTGCTGGTTTGACTCCACCTACTAGCGGTGTGGTAATGCTGAATGGGACAGCAATTCATCATCCAGGTCCCGATCGCGGTGTCGTTTTCCAAAATTATTCTCTGATGCCTTGGATGACTGTAGCAGAAAATATCCGCTTTGCAATTGAAACGGTTTATCCTAAGATGTCTCGCGATCGGCAAAAACAGATCGTGCGCGAATATATCGATCTAGTCGGGTTGCGGGGTGCAGAACAGAAACATCCCCATGAATTATCGGGAGGAATGAAGCAAAGAGTCGGTATCGCCAGAGCTTTGGCAATTAATCCGCAAATTCTGTTGATGGATGAGCCATTTGGTGCTTTAGACGCATTAACGCGGGGTTTTTTGCAAGATGAAATTGCGCGAATTTGGGAGCAACAACACAAAACCGCAATTCTGATTACCCACAGTATTGAAGAGGCTTTGTTACTATCAGATCAAATCGTAATGATGAGTCGGGGTCCCGCCGCTCAAATTGTCGAAGTACTCGATATTCCCTTCCCCCGTCCCCGCAAGCGCGAAAGTCTGGATCGCTACCCTGCCTATCACGAACTCAAAGCCGAACTAGAATTACACCTATCTCGCGAAACCCGCGCTGTTGAGGAGTTGCGGGTGTAGGTTTATGACAACGACAAGGGAGACAAGGGGGACAAGGGAGAAGCGTAAGTCGTAAGTAACCGACAACTGATAACTGATAACTGATAACTGATTAAATGGTTAACCTGAAACGGACTCGCGAAGATATTTTAGCCTCGGTTTTAGATCTGATTCATCATCAAGGGTTTCAATCTACGGGACTCAAAGAATTATTTAGCGTCAGCGGTACTTCATCTGGAAGTTTTTACAATTACTTTCAGTCGAAAGATGAATTAGCCCACGCTCTGATTGATTATAAGTGGCAGCAAATTAAGACTCATATCATCAAGCCTGCTGCCGAACATACTAGCGATCCGATCGCACAACTGGTGTGGATAATCGACCGCCTAGAAGCAAAACACCTTACCGAACCAGATTGTGGCGGCTGTTTCTTAGGTAACTTAATTGTCGATTTAGCAAAATATGATACATCATTTCAAACACATCTGATCCAGGTGTTTGACCAATGGCATTTCGCGATCGCTCAATTACTGCGTCAAGGACAAACTCAGTTATGTTCTGATATCGATCCCGATAATTTAGCCGAACAACTGATGAATGCGATCGAAGGCACTTTATTGTTAGGACGCTTATACAATCATCCCAATCGCCTACAACGTGGTTTTGACAACGTGCGGCAAATGTTAAAAGCAGCACTTAAATAGTGACTAGTTATCAGTGGTCAGTGAGCCAGGCGAGAGACAAGAGGTAAATTTTGACTTTTGACTTTTGACTTTTAACTTTTGACTTATTCCCTGCGTCTTCTCTGCTTGGGTGCAGATAATGGTGGTAGTTCTGAATTAGAAGAGTGGTAGGGTAAGTAATGCTGAGCCACGGGTTGAGGTGCTTCTGGCTGTCGCTTCTGCGAAATTATCCACCATCGGAGGGCGATCGCAACTCCTACAGTTCCCAATCCGAGCGTGAATAGCGACCAGCGATCGCCAAACCCGCCGATAACTGCATTAACTACCCCAATCGTGATCAAAAAGGCAGGTAGCGGCTCTTTCCTATATGCTGACTTCAAAAATCTAGGTAGTGCGGCGTTCATTTCAATATGGTTACTTTTATTTCAGCTATTATCTCAGATTGGATATAATTCTAAGACCTACTGCTCAAAGCCGCTTGTATTTTAAGGTACTATCTTGCTCTGTAGGTACTACCAATATACCTCACCCACATAACTTATTGCTGTCAACGCTATATCTAGCAATACAAGCGGCACTTCTGCTAGATAATCATTTCAAGCCCAGCCAAGCTAGTACGCCGTGTCCGGTAACAACTTCGATCGCCACCATCAATAAAAAACCGATCATCGCCGCTCGTCCGTTCAAACGCTCGGCATACTCATTGAAGCCAAACTTCGGTTCTTCTAGTCTAGGTGTAGTTGTTGGTTGAGGTTGGGCAGTCATGTTTTTATCCTTTGAATTACACGAATTTACTAAAGCTCACGGTTGATAATAGCCTCGAAAGTCTAACAACTTCTGGAGAAGCTAGCGCGATGTTTGTTTACAATTTTTAACCATATTACATATATTTTGACACTTTTTTCTGCAAGCTAGTGTTAAGAAAATCGTAACTTAGAGTTTGGAATGGGTAATGGGTAGTTGGTAGTTGAGTGGTGAGTGGTGCGTGAGGAGAATTCGGAATTCGGAATTAAATTCTCCCAAGCGCGACCTTGCGCTTCCTCTGCTCCCTGCTTCCTGACAACTGAAAAAGCCGATCGCAATGTTTTACACACAAGATGAGAGTTGTCAAGCATAAGCTAGATATAGGAGTATCCAACCAAAAGAAAAGCAAAAAGAAAAGCACATGGAAATAGGCGTTCCCAAAGAAACAAAAGACCAAGAATTTCGGGTGGGTTTAAGTCCTTCTAGCGTGCGAGTACTGCACGAAAACGGTCACGCTATCTTTGTTGAAACTGAAGCTGGAACGGGGGCTGGCTTTACCGATACAGACTATAAGCTCGCCGGAGCGCAGATCGTTTCCACTCCAGAAGCTGCATGGAATCGAGAATTAGTGGTGAAGGTGAAAGAACCACTCCAGCCGGAATATAAATTTTTGCAAAAAGAGCAATTATTATTTACCTACTTGCATCTAGCAGCCGATCGCGCTTTGACCGAACATTTAATTGATTGTGGCGTAACGGCGATCGCATACGAAACTGTAGAACAACCTGGTAATAATAAACTTCCTTTACTCACTCCCATGAGTGTTATTGCTGGTCGCCTTTCGGTGCAGTTTGGCGCTCGGTTTCTCGAACGCCAGCAGGGGGGACGGGGCGTTCTTTTAGGCGGCGTACCAGGCGTAAGACCTGGTAAAGTTGTCATTTTGGGTGGTGGTGTTGTCGGTACGGAAGCGGCGCGAATTGCCGTTGGAATGGGTGCAGCCGTACAAATTTTAGATGTCAACGTCGATCGCCTATCCTACTTAGAAACTATATTTGGTTCTAGAGTAGAGCTGCTTTACAGTAATTCCGCTCAGATTGAAGCTGTTGTCTCTCAAGCTGACTTACTCATCGGTGCTGTCTTAGTCCCTGGACGTAAAGCGCCAATTCTCGTCTCGCGCAACTTAGTCAAACAAATGCATCCTGGTGCGGTGATTGTAGATGTTGCTGTCGATCAAGGCGGTTGTATTGAAACCTTACGCCCAACTTCTCACACCAACCCAGTTTATGTAGAAGAGGGAGTCGTCCACTATGGTGTTCCTAACATGCCTGGGGCTGTCCCTTGGACGGCAACTCAGGCATTAAATAACAGTACCCTACCATACGTGTTGCAATTGGCAAATTTGGGTCTGAAAGCTGTGGAAGTTAATCCTTTCTTAGCGGCTGGTGTTAACGTGCAAAATCATCGCCTAGTCCATCCCGCCGTGCAGCAGGTGTTTCCTGATTTGGTCAGTTAGTAGCAATTTTCCGCGATCGCGATCGATTCGTAAAGGCACAATCAATTTGTAAGGCGCAATCCAATACTTCTCGGTTAGAGCGCATAGTCCTTGGAGATCTCCCCAACCCCTTAAAAAGGGGGCTATGATTCCCCCTTTTTAAGGGGGCTAGGGGGGATCGAATCAAAACCTGCGATGTATTGGGGCGCAATCAATTCGTAAGGGCGCACAGCTGTGCGCCCCTACAAATCAATGTTAATTCATACTCATAATGACTATGATGTAATTAACCGCCATGACCTAGCTAGGAATTGGGCTATAGGTAAAGAGGTTTGATATGGCTCATATAAACTTGCGTCGCCCTCAAAATACAGATGGGGATTTTTACGTCGATACCACCTGTATTGATTGCGATACCTGTCGTTGGATGACTCCAGAAGTATTTAACCGTACTGGCGAACAATCGATTGTTTTCCATCAACCAACAAATGAAACAGAAAGACTGAAGGCGCTACAAGCTTTACTTGCTTGTCCTACCAGTTCAATTGGTACGGTAGAAAAGCCAAAAGATATCAAATCTGCACAAGAAAGTTTTCCAATTTTAGTAGCTGAAAATGTCTATCACTGCGGCTATCATGCTGAAAATTCCTATGGGGCAGCGAGTTATTTGATTGTGCGTCCAGAGGGCAACGTATTAGTAGATTCGCCCCGTTTTACGCCGCCGTTGGTAAAACGAATCGAAGAAATGGGGGGAATTCGGTATATCTATCTCACCCACCGCGATGATGTTGCCGATCATCAAAAATATCACGATCGTTTTGGTTGCGATCGCGTTATTCATACAGACGAAATTTCTAGCAGTACGCGCAACGTAGAAATTAAGATTGCTGGTACAGAACCCGATCGATTAGCGCCCGATTTGTTAGTTATTCCCGTTCCTGGTCATACCAAAGGGCATACAGTTTTACTCTACAAAGACACGTTTCTATTTACAGGCGATCATATCGCTTGGGATGATGACGACCAAATATTAGCAGGTTTTCCAGGTGTCTGCTGGTATTCTTGGTCAGAACTGATTAAGTCTACCTATCGCTTGTTAGATTACTCTTTTGAATGGGTATTACCCGGTCACGGTCGCCGCTATCATGCAGATGCAGCAACAATGCGGCATAAAGTCAAAGAAGGTATTGAGTGGATGGAACAACAGTGACTAGTGACTGGTGACTGGTGACTAGAGCAAAATAAGACAGTGTAGAGGCGTTACATGTAACGCCTCTACACATGTAACGTCTCTACATCGAGGTTAATCAAAATAAGTTGGTAAATCTGGATGGCGATGGTAGTGGAAAATTTTAGTAATTTGAGTAGGCATTACCCGTGTCAAAGACAAGGGAGGAATTTCATCTTCGCCAAAAAAAGCTACCTCGTCAGTTTCAATGCTAGATGATGGAGAACCACCAATAAGTTCGCATAAGAAATGTAACTTGTAAACAGCATAAGGGAAAGGTGGATGTCCCTGCTTATCGCGATCGTAGACAGCAAGTAATTTGACAGCGCGGGTGAGATATCCTGATTCTTCCTGAACTTCGCGCACCACAACTTCACTAGGAGAGTTGCCTATGTCAGCATAACCTCCTGGTAGCGACCAACAACCATCTACTTTTTCCTTTACCAGTAATAACTTATCTTCTTGGAAAACCGCCGCCCGCACGTCTACTTTTGGGGTAGCATAACCAACCTCTTGAGAAAATAAATCGAGAACGTAGCTAGGCTCGACATGACTATAAGTTGCCATAATTTCCACCGCGATCGCCCGTAGGGATTTGTAGCGTTCTCTGTCAAACACTCCTTCGGTATAAGTCAAACCAGTTTGCGCGATCGCCTCTAGCTTTTTTGCCCATTCCAGCCATTTATATTCTGGGGAACCCATAATCCTGTCTGTAGTTAATTGTTTCTCATTGGTCATTAATCGTTGGTTGTTAGTTGATGGTTGACAATTGTTGCTCTACCCCCTGCTTCCTTGTCCCCCTGCTCCTGCTCCCTATTAACTGACATTGCAAAGTTTAGTAAAAGCTACCTGCTTCAGCCTATAGATAGATGCATAATATCCGGTTGTCAGCTTGTCTTAGTGCAAGGCAAATGGTGTGATTCGACCGATAAGCGAAACGCACCAACAATCGGAACACATATGATAAAAGAGATCGATCTAAAAAGCAAAACTATAGATAATCTGGTGGCGATCGCCAGCCAATTTGACGTAGAAGGTCAAATTGTAGAGATTCAAGCTTTTGGTAATGGTAATATCAACGATACTTTTCTCGTCACGCTGAGAAACTCAACTCAAAAACACGTTATTCTACAACGCATTAACACGCATGTATTTCGCCAGCCAGAACTGGTAATGCAGAATGTGCGCGTCTTTACCGACCATGCGACCCAGCGCTTGCAAGATTGGAGTAGCGATCGCCGTTGGGAAATACCGAGCGTCATCCTAACGCAGGATAATCGGGAATATTGGATGAATGCTGAAGGAGCATTCTGGCGCGCAATTAGCTTTATCGAAGCCGCACAATCTTTTGACACTATTACAGATTGCGATCGCGCTAGAGAGGCTGGTTACGCCCTTGGTACGTTTCATAATCTCATCAGCGATTTACCCCTGAAAAGCTAGCTGTCACGCTGGAAGGATTTCACATTACACCGCGCTACCTTCAACAATATGATGCAGCGCTGGCAAAACATGACAAAAGCAAATCCTCTGAAATAGATTTTTGTTTGCAGTTTATTCAAACTCGTAGAAATTGGGTAAGTGTTTTAGAAGATGCAAAAATCAGCGGAGAATTACCTTTGCGTTTAATGCATGGCGATCCTAAAATTAATAACGTTCTGTTTGACACCAATACAGGACGAGCCGTCAGTGTTATCGATCTCGATACACTCATGCCTGGTTTAATCCACTACGATATCGGTGATTGCCTGCGATCGAGTTGTAATTCTTTGGGTGAAGAAACTCAACAATGGCAAGAAGTACGATTTGAAACAGAACTCGCCCAATCTATTTTACAAGGCTATATTTCACAAGCAAAAAACTTTTTAACTGAAAAAGATTACGAATATATATACGACTCAATCCGATTGTTAGCTTTTGAATTAGGATTGCGGTTTTTTACCGACTATTTAGTAGGTAACGTTCACTTCTCTAAGGTGAAATATGCAGAACATAATTTGGTCAGGGCACTGGTACAATTTCAGCTGACTCAAAGTATTGAAACTCAACAATCGCCTATTTGCGCGATCGTGCGAGATTTAAAACAAGGTTTAAAATGAGCGATCGCACTTTTTTTCTGAAGCCATTCCCCTCTGATAATCCACCGCTTCAGCTTGAAATCTCAGGTATTGTAGATCGGCAATTCAATAAACTTACTATCCAATACCAGATTTTGGGACAGTTGGTAGAATTAGCCATTCCAGCAGTAACAGATTCGCCTGCTCGTAAAGACGAATTATGGCAGCAAACGTGCTTAGAGTTTTTTCTTGGAATTGAAAATTCTTCCCAATATTGGGAATTTAACCTTTCACCTTCTGGAAACTGGAACATCTATCATTTTGAAGATTATCGTCAAGGAATGCAACCAGAAACAGCCTTTACATCACTACCATTTGTCGTGCATAATCGACCCAATTATTTATTGTTGAATCTCGAACTCAATTTAGATAAAATTGTAGAAATAGAGCAGAAAATAGAAATTGCGATCGCGTCTGTGATTCAGTCAAAAGCTGGTGAAACGACATATTGGGCATTAACTCATTGCGGTACGCAAGCCGATTTTCATCAACGTGACAGTTTTACTATTAAATTGTGACTCATGGATCGCTACTTGCGATCGTCATGCCACAGCAAAACCTGTATGCTGTCGTACTTTTGGATGTCGAAATCCAAGCACTATACTCTCTCTAGGAATACCTGCTTCCATTAGATCGGTGACTACGCCTTCTTCCGTGTCATCGTACTGCACCCAGACTTTATCACCAATTAAACTCAGATGAATAGGTGTTGCGTGGAGATATTTATCGCCGTTCCAGCCTATATCCAGAACTAGATATTGCCCTCGTTCATCATCAAATATAACTTGAGAGGTATAACCATCAGGTAGAGTTGCACGATAGTCAGCATGATTTTTGAGAATATTCTTAATGATGCTTCGGTATTTTAACTGGGTATCCATTGCGCGATCGCCTCATTTTCAGCATCAAAGACAATTAACTTAACAGTCTGATTTTTGAGTAATACTTGTCCTACCCCACAGAGAACTAAGTGGGATAACAAGTCTGTTGAGCGACGGTAGATAATTTTGGCATTCTTACCAATGAATTTCAACCGTCCGCTACAGAGTGCTTGTCATGATGCAAGTTCACTCAAGGCATACAATCTACTATCTCTTTAGATTTTCTAACCGAGTTTTTTCTGCGTGTGCTTTACGGGAAAGCACTTGAAGATTCTCCAATGTGGTTAAACCACCCTTTGACATTGGTATAATATGATCTACTTGAAAATCCCTTCTCATCTGGCTCTTAAACCCACTAATTGCACAGGTAATGAATCCTTTTGCATCTGTGTATTTAGCAAAAACAGCATCCTTAATATCTCGGTACTCGGCTGGATCTTTTTCTCGAATTCCAATAAGTGAAAGACTTTCCAGTGGAACTGTGTCAGGAATTATAATCGGGGGAGTGACTATGAGATCGGGGTAGGCTCCAATTAGCTTATTAATTTCAATGTCTACTTGTTTTTTAAAATAAAGATAATTGTATCCAAATAAAACTTGCCAAAAAGATTTGCTATCGTTCCACAATGAAGTGAGATACTCAGTTACTTGCTTAAGCGTTAAATCATTCTCATAGATGTGCCTTGCCACAATTGATACATCGCACTTTCTACGTTCGCTAAATGCAATAAACTCTGGTTCCATTTGTTTCTGAGCATAGAAACGCAAAATATTCTCAACATCAGCATCTCTATAACCAAGTAGGAAAGGATAATCGGGGAAATAAAGCTCTTTTGTAAGTTCTAGCAAATATTTTAATTCTTCTTCAGTTAATATTTCTCTATTTTCAATATCAATGCTTTTAAATATAGCCTCTAGGTCATTGACGAAACTATCGTAAGCTTCTTCAGTATCGCTATATAAAAGCACGTCATAGTTTCTGGACACAGGCTCATCGAATTCAGAAGGCTCAAGAATAGAGAAGCGATAAATACCAACAGGAACTCGCTTTAGAAAATCTAATTTTTCTAAAACAGTAGTATCGATGGAATCATCCATCATACGAGCAAACTCTTCAATTTTCTCAATTGAGATAAGTCGAGCAATTCTTTTCATTGTCTCGATGTCTCTGTCAACAAATTCTACACCTGGTATGTCAATCAGTTTCTCAGGGTTAACCCAGTTAATCTTATCCTCCCAATTATCAATAAAACTTACAACATAGGCTTTTTCTGTACCTCCTGCTGTTTGTCCGCGCAAACCTCTACCAATCATTTGAGTCATTAAAATTGTAGAAGTAGTTGGGCGCGTTAGAAAAACAGTTTGAACATTTGGCAAGTCAGTTCCCTCAACCAACATTTCTACATTGATAAGAACTTCAAGCTCTCCTGCTCTAAATCTCTTGATTTTCTCTGAGTTTTCCTTGGGAGAAACTGTAGCTCCTGTCTTTTCATCTATAATTTTTGCTACTATAAAGTCAGAATGTATATCTCGGTTTTTAAATAAGCCGTTCAATTCAATTGCATGTTGAACATCAACTGCAAAAACTAAGAGTGGTTTGTACTTTTCTCTATTTTCAATGTAACAATCAACAATCCGTTTATTGCGGATGCTAGACATTGCGATTCTTTCAGCTATCTTCGTAGGTAATTTATCAAAATTCTCAATTGCTTTTATATCTTTGTCAGTTAGTTCACGATAAAAGTCTAGTTCTGTTTCTAAATTCTCAAAAATTGGTTCAGCAAGAATTCCTCTTGTAATGAGTGTCCTTAAATGTTCTGAAAAGATGATGTCGTCAGGAAAGACTTTCTTAAGTAAACCTTGTTCGCCTTTATCCGTTCTGAATGGGGTTGCTGTCAATCCCAGCATTCTAAAGCCATCTGTTCTCCCTCTATCTTTAAAGTTCTGCTTAATGCTATCAATTAATTTGCGATAGGTTTTTGCTGTCGCGTGATGTGCTTCATCAACTACCAAGAGGATTGTATCAGAGTGTTTAACCCAATTATTTATAAGATAATCCAGTCCACTATTGAGACTATCTTTGCTAGCAATGATAATATCGTCAGTTGGTTTGATGTTGACAGGGCGATCGTGCTTAGGATGACCGGAAATCACGCGGTATCTAAATTTTTCGATATCGTTCAATAACGAGGAATAAGCACTAAATTTTAATGTTTCCAATGCTTGATCGAGTAACTCATGTCGATGAGCAATCCACAAAACTTTTTTGCGCTTATCAATAAAGTTACGTAGTAACCAATGAACGGCTGTTAAGGTCTTTCCACCACCTGTAGGCAAAACCAATAAACCTTCAAAAGGAAGCTTATTTTTTTGATCCAATGCCTTGATTGCCTCGTTTTGATGAGCGTAAAGTTCTCTAGGGTTTTTGCCTGTATTGACTTGGATTTGACCTGAGTACTCAACTTGAACAGTTTGCATAATACTGGAACATAAAAATAGTTGGAAATCTGGGGCTTGTCCAAGTGTTGATAACCTTTCAGCACCCTCGATCCCAGTATTCCCAAATTGCATGTAATCAACACCAAGTTTAGTGCGATCGCTAGACTTAAAGTAGACAAACGTAGACAAACACTTTACCCATTACCCATTACCAAATTCCCACATTGATAGATGTCCTACAACTAGACCTACAATTACGATGGTTGTGGTTTGCAGTTGAGCATCTAGAGGTAAGTAACCTTGAAACTCGTGTTCGATCCCGCGATCGCAATTAGCAGAATGAAGGAACGAGTGCGGTTGAGCGGCTGCTAGTAATCTTTGTACGATTGTCGCTAGAATCTGAGTTCTGTTCGCTACAACACGGTTGTTATGCGCTGACTATAGCCGATCGATTAACTTGTCGTACTCTACATGGCTCCCGATCCAAAACCACAAGATACCACCTTCCACCTCAATACCTAAAGCTCGGTAATCTAAATCCGCTCGAACTGACCAATACTTTTTGCCAAAAGAGTGGAAATGAGAAGCTAATTCATTAGCTTTCGACTAGTCATGCAGCAACTACTAAAGAGATTTTGGCTTGAATCCAATGCTTGTAACTGATATAAAACCAAGGATTTATTACTTTACTAATAGAATAAATTGAACGTATGCAGTTGCATCACCCCTAAGTCTAAATTTCGTTAAATTCTCTAAGCCATTTTCAGACGAAGCTAGATGTTCACTCGAATTGAGGAGTTTTTCAAATCTCAATCTCAATCTCGATCGCTCTTATGTCATTTTCTGGTCACATTGAGGTTTGAAGCTAGAAGTAGGTGGGATAACTGTTTGTTTAACGCGATCGCTTTGAGCAATAAATCTGCTCGAATCAGCGCGATCGCGTGAAAGCCACCACTGAGAAAATTAAGTTCGCGAAAGCACAATTGCAATTGTTTCAGGAGAAAAAATGGTAACTCAACAATACAAGCGTGCTGTTGGTACGTTTTCTAGCAGAAACGAAGCAGAAGCAGCTCTCAATGGACTGAGAGAATCAGGCTTCTCGATGGATAAAGTTTCTCTACTGGCTAAAGATGCAGACCGTAACGAAGCAATCTCTGGGGTTGATGTTCGAGATCGTGACGAGCTGAAAAGAAATCGCACCGAAGCGGAACGCGGTAATACTGAAGCTCAAGAAGGTGCTGGGATTGGTGCTGTTACTGGTACGGCGTTGGGTGGTATCGGTGGCTTACTCGTCGGTCTGGAAGCTTTAGTTATTCCTGGGGTAGGTCCATTCTTGGCAGGCGGGACGATCGCAGCTACTCTAGCTGGTGCTGGCATCGGTGCGGCAGGAGGGGCAATAGTTGGAGCTTTGACTGGGTTGGGTATTCCAGAAGAAGATGCCAAAGCTTATGACAAGCGGATTTCCCAAGGGGACTACCTAGTGATATTAGAAGGTACTCAAGCCCAGATCGAGCGAGCTGGCAATGTCTTAAGGAATCGCGGCATTCATGAGTGGAAGGTATACAATGCCGCTGGGGGATCCGATTCCCAGCCTAGTGTTGGTTCCGCCACTGTCAATCGCGATACGCAGCGATATGTAGATAGAACCACAACCGATCGCGATGTTATCGATACAACGACGGGCGATCCAGAAGTAAAGATTGTCGATCGACGTGAAGAGATTCGATAGTTTAAATCTCTACTGCTAAGATTTAGCCTTCTCGTTCTGCACCAATCTCAAGTAGAGACGTTACGTATAGCGTCTCTACACGAACTCAACCAATTTACATCTACGTAAAATTTACAGCTCGATCGCAATTTTGGGGAAAGATGAATTCACTAATTTCAGTTGACGAGCTATTGACTTTGGCATCTGATAAATCGGGGACTTGCGTTTCCATTTACATGCCAACTCATAAGCTGGGGACGCAGACGCAACAAGACCCGATTCGATTCAAGAATCTGATGCGCCAAGCAGAAGAAAAATTGATTGCCACTGGAATGCGGGCGCAAGATGCCAGAGATTTACTCGCAAGAGCGCAACAGCTCGATGATTTCCAGTTTTGGCAACATCAGAGTGATGGACTGGCAATTTTCATCTCGGCAGATATGTTTGGTTACTACTGCTTGCCGCTCAATTTTGACGAACTTGTAGTAGTCACCGATCGCTTTCACTTCAAGCCCATATTACCTTTACTTTCAGGTGATGGACAATTCTACATCTTGGCACTGAGTCAAAACCAAGTGAGATTATTCCAAGGGACGCGCTACAGCGTCAGCGAAATTGAGTTAGAGGACGTGCCAACTAGTATTGCTGAGGCATTGCGGTACGACGACCCCGAAAAGAGCCTCCAGTTCCATACAGGGACATCTGGAGGGCAAGGAGGCGATCGCGCTGCCATGTTTCACGGTCAAGGTGCTGGCAATGACGACCAAAAAGAAAACATCCTGCGCTACTTCCGCAAGGTAGATAGTGGTTTGCAGGAATTGCTCAAAGATCGGCGATCGCCTTTAGTTTTAGCAGGTGTTGACTATCTCTTGCCAATTTATCAGCAGGCAAACACATATCCCTACTTGCTCGATGAAGGCGTGACCGGAAATCCAGACCAACTCAAAGCAGAGGAATTACACGCACAGGCGTGGGAGATCGTCCAGCCTCATTTCGAGCGATCGCAACAAGAAACCGCAGCCCGTTATCAAGAACTAGCCGGAACGGGAAAAACTGCAACTAACATTCGGGAAGTCGTTCCTTCTGCTTATTACCAACGAGTTGAGTCTTTGTTTGTTCCCGTAGGGTTGCAAAAGTGGGGACGCTTTCATCCCGATACCAGCGAGGTAGAGTTACACGAAGAACATCAGCCTGGGGATGAGGACTTGATGGATTTAGCGGCTTTACATACACTTTTTAACGGCGGTACGGTATATGCAGTAGAGCCAGAGCAAGTGCCTGGGAATAATTCTTTAGCTGCGGTGTTGCGTTATTAGAAATGCCAACTCTGTTTTTACCAGGTAATCGTTCCATCATCACCCGTAACATTCCAACTGCGATCGCGATCGCAATTTTTCTACTTTTACCAGCCAGCAAAGGATTAGTGCAGGAGGAAATTTCTCCTTTACCTGTCACCCCCCAAACCAGCACTCCAGAAGAAATTCCTAGCGACGGGCTGTTTTTTGCCGATGTTATTGTCAGAGGACAGCCCGTGTTTCAAATTGGCAGTTTGGGCGAACTTAGCGCCACCGAACGAGCGCAAATTGTAAATCGGCGCATTGCTGGTATTTTGGCGCAGTCACAAACTGGCAGCGCCGTCACCGTTGTTCCCGATCCTGGAAGAGGTATTGCCACCTTGCAGGTGAATAATCGGGTATTGATGACCGTAACGCAACAGGATGCCCAAGATTTTAATCTGCCTGTAGACAAGCTGGCGCAGCAGTAGGCAGCAGAGTTGAATCAAGCGTTCGAGCGTCCGCCATTAGCGATTGATGTCGGACAACGGCTTTGGATTACTTTACGACAGTTTCAGCGGGATGCGATCGACAATTTACCTGCCTTTTTGGGAGCTTTGCTAGCGATCGCTGTTGCTTGGTTGATTGCTGCTAGCTTGCGTCGTCTGACTTTGGTAGGGGCGCAACGTTGGGAAGTGGATCGCAACTCTAAAATTTTGGTCAGTCGTTTAGTGTATTTTTGCTGCCGTTTTGGGAGTTGCCGGAGTCGAAGCAGAACCCCAGCCAGACATTTTTGTGCGCGAACTAGGAGCGAGTACAGTCAATATTGAGGTGAGATTTTGGGTAAATTCTCACCGTTTGCCATTTTTAGAAATGACTTCCCTGGTAGCACAATCGCCTTAGCAGTGACGATGCTAACGCTCGATCGCGAAGGCTATTATGGACCTCTAGAAAGTTGGGGTTGGATTTACGTTGGTAGCACAGATGGAGCGCGAGAGGTACTTTCAGCTGTTTCTGGTTCGATGATTACAGTTGCGGCAACCGCTTTTTCGATTACGATTGTCGCACTTCAACTAGCTGCTGCCAATTTTGGACCGCGATTGCTGCGTAACTTCATGCAAGACACTGGCAATCAGGTGGTTCTCGGCACGTTTATTGCCACATTTATTTACTGCTTGCTGGTGCTGCGAACGATTCGCGGCGATGGAGATGATTACGATCGCTTCATACCGCAAATCTCGATTACAGTTGCTACAGGGCTAGCATTAGTTAGTATCGGGATGTTAATTTACTTCATCCATCATGCCTCGACAATTATTCAAGCATCGCACGTTATTTCTGAAGCTGGAGCCGATCTAGACCGCGCAGTCGATCGCTTATTTCCCGAACATATTGGTGTTAACCAGCCGGAATTCAAACAACCACTAACAGAAATTCCAGATAATTTTGATACCGAAGCCTGCAAAATTAAAGCGAATAACAGTGGCTACGTGCAAGCGATCGACGACGAAGAATTAATGAAAATTGCCTGTCGGGAGCGGCTATTGCTACGCATCAACTATCGCCCAGGAAAATTTGTCGTAAAAGACCAGGCATTAGTCACGGCATATCCTCCAGAGCGGGTAAATCGCCAATTAACCAATAAAATTAACGATGCCTTTATTTTAGGTAAACAACGCACCGAACAGCAGGATGTAGAGTTTCCCATCAACCAATTAGTAGAAATTACTTTACGCGCCATTTCTCCCTCTGTCAACGATCCGTTTACCGCAATCCGGTGTATCGACCAACTGAGTGCAGGGCTATCTCGCTTGGTTCAGCGTCAGTTTCCCTCTCCTTACCGCTACGACGAACGGCACGAGTTGCGCGTCATTGCTGAGCCAGTCACGTTTGAAGGTCTAGTCGATGCTGCTTTTAACCAAATTCGCCAGTATGGTAAACAAGATGTGGCAGTGATAATTCGCTTGCTAGAAGCGATCGCCACCATAGCTGAATATACCTGCGATCGCAAAGACCGTGCAGTGTTGCTGCGTCATGCGGCGGCGATTAAACGCGATAGCTACGAGAACGTATCGGATAAGTTGGATAAACAAGATATCGATGAGCAATACTTAGTAGTGGAAAAATCACTTCGATCGGGATAAGCACGTTGCTATTTCGAGCGTCATTGTCTGCATTATCTCCAAATTTATGACAAATTTTTGGCAACAATTGCAAATGTGGGGCGATCGCGCTCGTGAATTTTTGACTCCCTCAGTCTTCGCTGGTCCAATTACCGATCCAGTACCAGTTTTCCTGACAATTATGGCGATTATGCTGGTTGCACCGCTGTTATTCGAGCGGGTGAGGCTACCAGGAATTGTCGGCTTAATCTTAGCGGGAGTGGTGGTAGGACCCTACGGAATAGGAGTTTTAGAGCGAGATAGCACGATTATCCTGCTCGGTACTGTGGGTTTGTTGTTTCTCATGTTTATGGCTGGGCTAGAAACCAGCCTCGACGACCTAAAATACAACGCAGACAAAGCAGTAATTTTTGGCATTGCTACCTTTATCGTGCCGATGGCACTGGGTACGGTGGCGATGCTGGCAATCGGATACGGTTTCTTGGCAGCGATACTCGTTGCTTCCTGTTTTGCTTCCCACACGCTCTTGGCGTTACCAGTAGCGACTAAATTGGGAATTATGCGGACTCAGGCAGTCACGGCGACTTTGGGAGCAACTTTAATTACCAATGTCTTAGCTTTACTCGTTCTCGCCGTTGTTGTCCAGGCACATCAAGGCAGCCTCTCCCTCAGTTTTTGGTTATTTCTGATTCCGGCTTTAACTATTTATACCTTTGCTACTTTATGGGGAGTTCCTAAAATCGGTCGTTGGTTCTTTCGCCGTTTTGGGCATGACGAAGGGGCTGAGTTTACGTTTGTCGTCGCAACTTTATTTGTTGTTTCTTATGCGGCAGAACTAATTGATATTGAGCCAATTGTGGGGGCATTTTTAGCGGGAATTGCCATTACTCAACTGATTCCCCAACTGAGTCCGCTAATGAATCGCATTCAGTTTATTGGTAATACTTTATTCGTGCCATTTTTTCTAATTTCAGTAGGAATGTTGATTAATCCGAGGCTATTAGTTAGCGATCCGCGATCGCTATTGGTAGCAGGAGTGATGATTGTCGTGGCGCTCGTTGCCAAATTTGTTCCAGCTTGGGGCAGTGGTAAGCTATTTGGCTTTCAGTCCTCTGGCATTATGGTCATGTTCGGTCTTTCTGTTGCTCAAGCTGCATCGACGCTAGCAGCAATTACAGTTGCTTTTCAGATTCAACTTGTAGACCAAGCAACTGTTAACGGCACTGTTGCCATGATTTTAGTCACCTGTATTGCTTCTCCTTGGGTTACTAGTCGTTGGGGTCAAGGAGTGAAAGTTGAAGCAGCAAATCCTACTAGCAAGGGGAGAACAAAGCAAGTACAACAAGGCTTTGCCGCAGCTCAAAATCTTCGCGTTTTAGTCCCTGTTGCTAACCCTAGTACGGAAGATAATTTACTTCATTTAGCTTTAATTCTAACCAAAAAAACAGCGGGAACTTTACTACCTTTACATATTTTGCCAGATAAACAGGGAACGATCGCGCCAGAAGCAAAAATTCAGCAAAGCCAGTTATTAGCCACAGCAGAAACAATCGCTCATGCAGCTGTAACGGCAGTCGAACCGATCGGACGCATTGATGATTCAGTCGATAAAGGAATTTTACGCTCTGCCTTAGAACGCGATGCCAATCTGATTGTTTGTGGCTGGAAAGGGTTTTCAACTTATCGCGAAAATTTTTTTGGTAGTGCGATCGATAACGTCATACGTCGCGCTACAGTCCCTGTATTAATTGCCCGATTTGCCCAGCCAATTGAAAATACTCATCGCGTCTTTTTGGCAATAGCCGATATTGAAAAATCAGCGTCCACTTTTGGACAAACGGTGTCGCTTGCTAAGTCTCTCGCTGACGAACTCAAGGCATCGCTACAACTGTTGCAGGTAACAGCCAGTCCCCGCAAACGCACGTCCTTTAATCCAGAAGAATTAGGATTGAGTCCAGACACTCAAATTCAACAAGTCAGGGGCAACTTTATCGGTCGAGTTTCCAAAATGCTTCAGCAGGATGACTTATTAATCTTAACGGCTGGAACTCATCCAGATATTAGAGGTCTACCAGCGTTGGGGGTTGCACCAGAGGCGATCGCTCGGAGTCATCCAGAAGTTTCGATTATTGTGATTCATTTTCCCCAACGGATCTAATCAGCGTAACCAGCCTTTGTTAAAGCTTGCAGTCCGACATCATCGGCTTCAAATTCAGCTTGACGACTGTTAGGACGGCGCAGTGCTACTTCTACACCAATGTTAACTGCCTGGAGATTAGACTAGGTTTCGCACCGAAAACTAGTCTAATCTCCAGTCCAAAATCTAAAATCCAAAATTCAAAATTAGTTGACACTACAGAGATGATTAAAAGATCATCGTAGGGGCATCTGCTGCTGGAGGAAGTTATGCACGCAGTCATTCTCGTTTTAATTGAAGTGCTGATCGTCATAGCACTCTCGCGGATTGTGGGAATGGGATGCCGCTGGATCAAGCAACCGCTGGTCATAGGTGAAATCATCGCGGGAATTATGCTTGGTCCCTCGCTATTTGGTTTAATTGCCCCAGATCTTGCCGCAGCATTGTTTCCCTCTGAAACACTTCCTTACTTAAACGTGCTGTCTCAGATCGGACTGATATTTTTCATGTTTTTGATTGGCTTAGAGCTAAATCCTAAATACTTGAGCGGACAGTTAGATATAGCAATTCTTACTTCTCACGTCAGTATTTTAGTCCCTTTTTCTTTAGGGACGCTCTCAGCCATCATCCTCTATCCTCTAGTCTCTGATGGGAGTGTTTCCTTTACTGCCTTTGCTTTGTTCTTAGGCGCAGCAATGTCAATTACGGCATTTCCCGTCTTAGCGCGGATTATTACCGAAAATAACTTACAGCGATCGCGCTTGGGAACTTTGGCACTGACGTGCGCCGCAGTAGATGATGTCACGGCTTGGTGCGTTTTGGCAGTGGCGATCGCAGTTGCAAAAGAGGGTGATTTTGTCAAGGCTATCCCGACAATTATTGCCGCGATCGTCTATATAGGCTTGATGGTGACAGCAGGGCGCTGGTGTTTACGGTATCTTGCCAAACTCTTTCATCGTACTGGACGTTTGACGCAATTGCTCTTAGCTTGCATTTACATGGGAGTGGTAATCTCTGCTTTAATTACCGAAGTCATTGGTATCCACTTGATTTTTGGGGCGTTCTTAGTCGGTGCAGTCATGCCCAAAGATCACGATCTGGTGCGGGAGATTGCCCAAAAGACAGAAGACTTCGTTTTAATCTTTTTACTCCCCGTCTTTTTTGCCTACAGCGGGATCAGAACCCAAATTGGCTTGCTCAATCGTCCGGAATTGTGGCTGTTGTGTTTATTAGTTTTGGTAGTGGCGATCGCCGGAAAGTACATCGGTACTTATGTAGCGGCGCGTGTCAGTGGCATCGATAAACGAGAAGCATCAGCCTTGGGTTGGTTAATGAATACCCGTGGCTTGACAGAGTTGATCGTCCTCAACATTGGTTTGAGCTTAGGTGTCATCTCGCCTTTACTGTTTACCATGCTGGTGATTATGGCATTGGTGACAACGTTTATGACCTCACCACTGCTGGAATGGACGTATCCGAAGCGACTGATTAAATTAGATTTGGTAGAACCAGAACCACCACAAGCAGGTGATATAGAGCCTGTAACTCCGGCGTATAGAATTTTAGTCCCAGTCGCAAATCCCAGTACTCAACAAGGACTGTTGCAATTAGCAGCAGCGATCGCTGGCGGGCGATCGGCTGCTGCGATCGTCCATCCGCTCAGTTTGATCGAAATCGAAGAAGACTACGCTTTCCAAAGCACGCCAGAAGCCGCTGACAGGTTAATTCAAGAGCGCTATCAACAGCTAGAAGAATTAATCCAAACTTTAGAACCACCGTCAATTCGTTCTCTGATTCATCCCATCGTTCGCGTCAGCAACGACGTTGCCAGAGCGACAACCGAGATTGCCAAACTTGACAGCGTTAGTTTAATCGTTGTCGGTTGGCATCGTCCGGCTTTTAGTAACAATCGATTAGGCGGGCGTGTCGGTCAAATTCTCAGCCTTGCTCCAGTAGACGTAGCCGTATACATCGATCGCGACAAACAAAACTTAGAATCGCTGCTAGTGCCTTATATTGGCAATATTCACGACGACTTAGCATTAGTCATCGCCCTGCGGCTGCTAGCGAATTGCGACACGGCATGTTTGTCAGTGCTGCAAGCAACACCAGCGCCAAGCGAGTTCAGTAACGAGTTACGCAACATCATGCAACAACTGCCGCAGAAAGTGCGCGATCGCATTTCTATAATCCAACCAAAAGAAACTTCTGAACCGATTCTCGCAGTCGTAGAAGCATCAGCCCGTGTCGATTTAACTATAGTTGGCATGAGTCGTGCTTGGGGAATTGAACGACAAACTCTAGGCAGGTACACAGATGAATTAGCAATCCAGTGTCAATCTTCTTTACTAATTGCCCGTCGCCACAGTCAAGTCAGTTCTCACCTTGATGTTATTAGTGGTTAGTGACTGGTGGCTAGTGACTAGATAAAAATTCGGTGACTAGCTATTCATAAATAACAAATGACCGATGACGAATGACAAGTAACTTAGTGGTTAGTGACTGGTGGCTAGTGACTAGATAAAAATTCGGTGACTAGCTATTCATAAATAACAAATGACCAATGACGAATGACAAGTAACAATGAAAAACCATTTCAATCTCAAATCTTTAGCTTTTTACGGTGTTGCAATTAGTTCGGTTTTACTGTTATTTAAAGTTGTTTCTGCCTATGGGGAGGCTAATCTTAAAGCACAAACATCAATTCAAGGGCGTTATCTGTTGTCTCTCGACCAAAATTTACCTGATTGTTTGGAATTATCAAACTTGGTGTTAGACATACAGCAATCTGGTATTTACTTAAACGGGTCTTTATTGTTAGCAGAGAGTAGTTCGCATAAGGCTAGGGTTGGAGAAAAAAGACCGACTCTCACAGGAAAACTAAGCGATCGCACCTTGCAATTAACTGGTAATGTCCCTTTAGCGACAATCTGTCGCCGACCTGTAGCAGCAGTTGTAAATGCGATCGCAATTTCTAGTCAGTTTCAGTCAGAAAGGATAGTAGGTAAACTCGATATAGGTACGACAGCTAGAGAAATTGCTTTTACTGCCAAACGACTAGAATCTGGTGAATCAAATAGTCGGGAGTCGGGAGTCGGGAGTCGGGAGTAGGGGAGCTTCAGGTGCAGATGAGATGAAACAACTTCTGCTTTTAACTTTTAACTTTTGACTTTTAACTTTTGATTTCTACTACAATAAGGGCAGAATCAAATAAGGACTCAACGATGGATATTGAAACTTTGAAAGCAAGAATTGTGTTAGTTGAAGAAAAACGCGAATCATTGTTGCGCTTGTTAGAACAACCTAACTTAGGTACGCTCAGAATAGATGTCAATCAAGCTTTAGAAGAAATGGACGACTTACTTGATGAATTTAAGCGCACTTTTCCTGACAACGCGACTAACTAATCTATTATTTGCCCCCCTTCTAAACAAAAAGCACCGGAAGCCGATTTCTAGAATCGCTTTCCAGTGCTAACAAATCTTCTTGCCCGCTACAAACTCATCTTTTTCAAACCATTGTTTACGAGCGATTTATTTCTTGTTGTTGTTTTAATTCTTTAATGATGTTGATTAGTTCTGGAGTAGCGATGTCTTTCTTGCAGATTGCATCAAAGCAGGCAATTGCTTGACGGTCGTGGAGTTTTGGATCTTCTACAGAAGAATAGGCGATAATTTGAGTTTCTGGCTGAATATCTTTAATCTTGGCAGCAGCACTCCAACCATCCATAACTGGCATTTGCAAGTCAAGCACAATCGCATCTGGATGAAAGCGCTGCGTCATTTCAACAGCTTCTTTGCCGTTACTGGCTAATCCTACTAGTTCTAAATTTTCCTGGTGAGCGATCGCTAGCTTCAGAGTGAGACGAGTAAGTTCGTGATCGTCTACAACCAAGACTCTGACAATGGAAGGTTCGCAAGATAACATCAGCATTTTAAACCGAATAAGATTACCAGGGCGGACGATTATAAATTATTGATTTTCACAGTATATTTTTGTTCGAGGTAAAATTACCTCTGTCCTATGGTGGAATGTAGGGAGGACTGTTGATAGTTAATGGTTGATAGTTGTTGATTGTTAGTAAGAGACAAGGGAGACAAGGAAGACAAGGAAGACGATTCAATTCATAATTAAACCACGCATCATGCACCACTCATACCTAGTCACTGGTTGTCCCTGGGTTGAGAGCCATTTCCATAAATATTTTCTGAGAACTCGATTGGGGAGTATTAGGGGCAGGACGGCGCTGAATGTAACGTCCGTCAGGCTGTAAGTCCCAAGCTTGGCGATTATCGGCAAGCATGACTCCGAGAATTTCTTGTAAATCTTTGGCAAGATGGCGATCGTCAATTGGGGTGACAGCCTCAACCCGGCGATCGAGATTGCGTGGCATCCAATCAGCACTGCCGATATAAATCTCTTCTTCCCCATTGTTGTGGAAATAGAAAATACGGGAGTGTTCTAAAAAGCGCCCAACGATACTTATAACACGAATATTCTCGCTTACTTCCTTAAGTCCGGGTAGCAAACAGCACATTCCTCGGATAATTAGATCGATTTGCACGCCAGCGCGAGAGGCTTCGTAGAGGGTAGCAATAATTTGCGGATCGACCAAAGCATTCATTTTCGCTACGATCCGACCAGTACCACCATTTCTACAACACTCAGTTTCGCGCTTAATTAAAGCCACCATGCGATCGCGCAAATTAACTGGTGCAACCAATAGCTTGCGATATGATTGTTGGCGCGAATATCCAGTTAAGTAATTAAATAAGTCTGTCAGATCGGCTCCCAATTCCTCCCGACAGCTAAAGAGTCCCATGTCAGTATAAATTCTGGCTGTTTTGGGATTATAATTACCAGTGCCGATATGGACGTAACGTCGGATGCGATCTGTTTCCCGCCGCACGACCATAACGATTTTCGAGTGGGTTTTCAGTCCGACAACGCCATAGACTACGTGAACTCCAGCTTTTTCTAACCGTCGCGCCCAATAAATGTTATTCTCTTCGTCAAACCGCGCTTTGAGTTCCATTAACACTGCGACTTGTTTACCGTTTTCAGCGGCGGCGATCAAAGCGTTAAGAATGGGGGAATCGCCAGAGGTGCGATACAGCGTCATTTTAATCGCTAAAACATCCGGGTCGTGAGCCGCACTACTAATAAACCGCAGTACGGTGGAGGAAAAAGAATGATATGGGTGGTGAACTAAAGCATCCTTTTCTCGAATCAGGCTGAAAAAATCAGTTCCTTCTTCAGTATCTGCTAAAGCAGGATTGAGGCGTTGCAAGCGTGGAGGAACGACGGATTTCCAAGGTGGATCTTTCAGTTCTGGTAGCGGTAATGCCATAAATGACATTAAATCTCCTAGTCCCAATATGCCATCAATTTCGTAAACTGCCCTTTCTTCTAAATCGAGTTCTCGTAAGAGTCTATTACGTACTAGGTCTGGCATTTGAGAGTGAATTTCGAGCCTAACTGCCGATCCACCAATACGGCGCTTGCGCAGTTCTTGTTCGATCGCCAATAATAAATCGTCGGCTTCGTCTTCTTCCAGTTCTATGTCAGCGTCGCGGGTAATCCGAAACAGGTGATATTCTAAAATATTCATCCCTGGAAACAAGGATTCTAAGTTATGGGCGATCGCTTGTTCTAGAGGTACTCCCGTCCAATGCGCGGGTTTGTCATGGTGTTGTACCCGCAGTTCTTCTGGAAGCGGTAAAAATCGCGGTAAGACTTTCGGCACTTTCACCCGTGCAAATAATTCTTCTTCCGTCACTGGATTTTTCATGACTACAGCTAAATTCAAGCTGAGATTAGAAATGTGGGGAAAGGGGTGACTCGGATCTACAGCAAGAGGGGTGAGGACGGGAAATATTTGTTCGTCGAAGTAATGTTCCAGGTACGTCCGCTGTTCCTGGTTCAAGTCCATGTAGTCTAAAATATAAATTCCTTCTCGCGCTAAAGCGGGTCTGAGGACTTGCTCGAAATGACGGTGTTGTTGCGTTACCAAGGGACGCAGGCGTTGAGAAATTGCTTCTAGCTGTTCTTCTGGGGTGCGTCCGTCTGGACTGAGTTTGCTGACTTTAGCCGCTAGTTGCTGGCGTAAAGCTGCTACACGCACCATAAAGAATTCATCTAAGTTAGAGCTGAAGATTGCTAAGAACTTCAATCGTTCTAGTAAAGGCGATCGCGGGTCGCAAGCTTCATGTAAAACTCTATTATTAAACTCTAACCAGCTCAACTCGCGATTGAAGTAGTATTGCGGATCTGTGAAATTAATTTCAGTAGCAATTTCTTGTGTAGTGGTTGTTTTTTTAGTTCTAGGCATAGAAGTTTTGGCTGCAAAGCTAGAATGGTGACGCTACTTTATAGAGGATAGTCAACTCCGAACGCCTCGTCTTCTATCCCCCGCCACCATTCTCCCAGATTCATCAATCCTTGGTGTATGTCTGCCAACTCTTTAGCATATTCCTCTGGAGTGAGTAGGTGCGATCGCTCTTGCAGCTTCTTCAGGCGCAATTGCAATAGCAGCCAGGGTTTAGATATACCATCTGTGCTTTCGATGTAGCGCGCTAGTTCTTCACTATTCATGAGTTTTAATTGTAATTTAACCAAATGGTAATAAATTTTTAACTCTGTTGAGATGTTAGCGCCTAGAGGCGATCGCTCCAGATTGGATAGTATGTGTCAATTAAATTTAAGTAGCTCAAGTCCTACATCCGTTTATTTCTGCTAATGCTTTCAAATTAAGACAATAATTTCTCCTAAACCATTGATAAACATGCTATCTATTTCACGAAATTCCATCACGCTTGAGCAGTCATGTTTGATGCCAGAGCGCCACTTTATAATAGCGTTTGGATCGTACAACATGCTTAGTTTTTGAAAAGAGTCTAAATCTTTAATGAGGATGTTGTTGTCATATCCTATGCGATATGAGGTTTGGCTTTCTAAACTGCTAAACACATCACAATAATAGTTTTGCGAATTCAAATCAAATTTACATACTAATAAACAGGCTTCAACATTTGCATTAAAATATTTTTTGGTATCTATTTTGTATGTCGAGCAGCTAGCAAGATTTAATCCTTTAGCATGAATGTAATTCAATATTTTTCTTGAAACAGAAGATTTGCAAAGCATTGCTAGATAGCCGCCATCTTTTTGTAGCCAGTGAATTGTCTGAATCAGCATCCATTCAGAAATATCAAAGTTACTCTTACCTGTAATCGCATCTAAACCAGTATATTTTTGAAAATTCGTTTTTTTGGCAAGTTCCTACCATTTATTGTTCCTTGTTGTGAGTTTGCTACCCAAGGAAAATTACCTATTATCAGTACCTTTTCATTAAATTTTTCTATCAAAGGTATCCAGTCATATTGAAAAAAGTCTCCAGCTATAATCTCAATTCTCTCATCTTCAATAAGCTGTTGATTTACTTACAATATTTGTAAATAGCTCTGATTGACTTCAACTCCAATAATTTTATTTGTTAACTTAAAGGAACGTACGGTTGCTTCTAGAAAATTTCCAACCCCACAAGTTGGCTCTATAATAAGATCGGGTTCGATCTTAAGCTCTAGCAATTTATGACATACTAAATTGGCTAGTTCCAGAGGTGTCTGAAAATCTCCGTACTCTATTTTTGCTTTCTGACTGTTTGAAATCATAAGTTAGATCTGTAAACAGCAATTACGCCTTCTTCTTTGCCAGCACGCTCAATTACTCTGCTGTACTGAAGTCGCCATTGCAAAGCATTAGAAATAGTCAAAAATTCTTGTGCGGGTAGATTGATTAATATTTCATCTGCAATATTGGCTACTTCAATTTCATCAACAGGTAGATTTCGATCCGACATAATAGCGGTAGAGCAAAGAGTTTCTACGGTCAAAATTGACATATTTACAACTGGCGATCGCGTTCAATATTATACAATAACGAGTCTTAAAGTATGATACTCTTCAAAATCAAAATCAAAAATCGTTAAACTTGATAATTGTTACTATGCTAAAACCCGATCGCGAACTAGAAATATTTTACGTTCAAGATCGACAAGCATGCCGAGAATACAACTGTTAAACAATAAAGTAAAAAATCCTGAAGTTTGCGCTTTTGTTTGTAAAATAACTTAACTAGTTACTAAACATTTAAGTGGTTGTGGCGTTCTTTACTTAAAATTTACCAACTCAAAAGGGAATAATAAGCTAGAACTAGCGAAATTTTATTCATGAAACTGCTTTCACGCTTTGGGTGGCTGAGAACCGCAAACGGGCTATTTCACCCAACCTCTAGAAGAATGCCCATGCAATTAGTATTGGCAGTACCATTTATGCTGCACATAGTAGCAACAGTTGGATTAGTTGGCTATTTTTCTTTCAAAAACGGTCAGCAAACAGTCGATCGCCTCGCCGATCGCATAATAGATAAAGCTGGCGATCGCATTCAAGATCGCCTCTCTGCTTATTTTGCAATTCCCAAACAAATTAATCAAATTAATTTAGATGCAGCTGAGTTAGGTTTACTCGACTTAAAAGACTTCGATCTCACCGGACATTACTTTTGGAAGCAAATGCAAGTCTTCAATGTTGGTTATATTAACTATGCCAACATCCAAGGCGAATTTATTGGTGTAGAGCGTCTCAATAACGGCGATTTACTCATAAATGAAACTCTGAAAACATCGCCTAGTCACCAATCTGTTTATACTACAGACAAGTGGGGAAATCGCCAAAACCTGAAGGAAATAGTTCACACTATCCAACCAGTACAACAGGAGAGTTGGTATGCAGATGCAGTGAAAGCAGGTAAACCCGTGTGGAGTTCAATTTATCAGTGGCGAGATAAACCAGAAGTTTTATCAATTTCTTCTAGCTATCCCATTCGCGATCGCCAACAAAAGCTTATAGGTGTTATTGGAGTCGATCTGATTCTGTCACAAATTAGCGATTATTTACATCAATTACCAGTCAGTTCTTCAGAACAGATTTTTATTATCGAACAGAATGGCTTATTAGTAGCTAGTTCTAGTTCCGATCGACCATTTGCGATCGTCGATCGCCAAGCAAGAAGAATACATGCAGCTGATAGTCCCGATCCGATAATCCGACAAACTACAAAATTTTTACTCAGAAAATTCAACAATCTAAACTTACTTGAAGTCGAGCAACATTTCGAGCTTAAAATTACAGGAGTGCGGCAATTTGTTTGTATTAAACCTTGGAAAGATAACTATGGATTGAACTGGTTAATTGCGATCGTCGTGCCTGAATCGGATTTCATGCAGGACATTCATGATAATAACCGCACAACATTTGTGCTATGTTTGACAGCTTTACTTATCACAACTGTACTTAGCGCGATTACATCCCGCTGGATTACAATGCCAATTCGACGCTTGAGCCGAGCAAGTCAAGTATTAGCGCAACAAGCTGCTATCGGAGATTTTACGAATACTGATTTTAACCGACAATCTGTAGAAAGTATTGACGAACTCGCGGTACTTTCTGACTCATTCAATCAAATGGTAGCTCAATTACAAATATCTTTTACTGAAATTACTAATAAAAATGTAGAAATCGAGCAAGCCTTAGTGAAAGAAAAAGAACTAGGCGAACTTAAATCTCGTTTTGTCAGCATAACTTCTCATGAATTCCGTACCCCTTTAACAGCAATTTTATCCTCTGCTGAATTAGTAGAAGACTATGGTGCAATTTGGCACGAAGAGAAAAAAATCTACCATTTACAGCGGATTCAAACTCAGGTTAAGCACATGACTTCTCTCTTAAATGACGTGCTAGTGATGGGTAAAGCCGAAGCGGGAAAATTAGAATGTCAACCGACTTCAATAGATTTATTTCAGTGGTGCCGCAGTTTGGTTGAAGAAATCCAATTGATAACAAAAACCCATACAATTGTATTTCATTCTCAAGGAAAAGCAGAGATTGTACAAATGGATGAAAAGCTATTGCGACACATTTTTACTAATCTGCTATCTAATGCGATTAAATATTCTCCAACTGCAACTGAAGTTCATTTTGATTTGCTCTGGGAACCAAATCAAATTCTATTTCAAGTTCGCGATCGCGGAATTGGTATTCCTGTTTCAGATCGCCAGAATTTATTTGACTCGTTTCATCGTGCTACAAACGTAGGCAATATTGCAGGAACGGGTTTGGGATTAGCAATTGTGAAAAAAGCTGTCGAAACTCACCAGGGACAAATTTGGTTTGAAACACAAGTTGGTATGGGAACTAAATTTATTGTCGCGATTCCCTTGGTCAGTTATCAGTTATCAGTTATCAGTGAAGAAAGGGTGTAGGGTGTGGGGAGAATTTGGAATTCGGAATTCGGAATTCGGAGTTAATTGTAAATTGCGTAACGCTAAACGCCGCACTACACTGCGTGAACGCTTCGCCTTTGGCTAACACGTAGCTTGCGAGTATCGTAGGGGTAGTGTAGCGCAGCGTAAGAGTGTGAATTGATAGTTGCTTCCCTGCTTTCTGTTGTGCGATCGCGACTACTCTTTGGCTCAGCTAGTAAGAGCGTATTTTTTATAGCGTTTTTTGATAACGTTAAATGAAGTTTTACAAAGCTTGCCTAAGTGTGGCATAATCCACTCTCAAGTTCGCTCATATCGATCTTGCATACTTATACTGAATATCTAGTGAATTCCATATCTGGCAACAAAACATAAAATGGTGAAGTCTAGAAAACAGCAAGAAATTGCTTATATTTCCGCACAGAAATCTACACGTATGTCTAAAGCAATTACCAAGCCAGTTGCAGGTTTAACACTTTTTGCTCTAGTGGCGATGGCTTGCCCAGCGCCAATAAAAGCGCAAGAAACAACCAGTCCCGCTAGCCCAACACGTACTCTTCCGTCTTTACCAACAACCAAACCCGCAGCTCAACCAAATGTAGCACCAAGTAATAATACAGCTCCAACCACTACCCCAGTAGCGCCAAGCAACAATACGGCTCCAACCACTACTCCAGTAGCGCCAGGAAATAATGCAGCTCCACTTCCCAATGTAGCTCCAGCAAACGCTCCGGCGACAGCTCCAGCAGCCAACCAACCCGCCCAAACACCAGTAGATTATGCTCTTGGAGGCGGCGATCGCATCCGCATCAACGTGTTTGAAGTGCCGGAATATACCGGAGATTATCAGATTCCCCCTGGTGGTCAGTTGTTCTTGCCTCTGGTCGGACCTGTAGACATTTTAGGGTTAACCCAGGCAGAAGCAGCAGATGCGATCGCGGCAAAATACTCTCGCTACTTAAAGCGTCCTCTAGTCACAGTGAGTCTAATTTCCCCACGCCCAATTAACGTTGTGATTGCGGGTGAAGTTGTTCGTCCTGGCTCGTATACTGTGGGCTTGCAAGGTGGTGCAGGCGATAATCCAGGGGTACAATATCCTACGATTGTTGGCGCGTTGACTTTAGCAGAGGGAGTCACCCTAGCAGCCGATCTGAGGCAAGTGCAGCTTAAGCGCAAGCAGGGACTGGGACCGGAGCGAATTATCAATCTGGATCTGATGGAACTAGTGAGAAAAGGTACTTTGCCACAAGACATCACTTTACGGGATGGCGATACAGTCTTCGTACCAACGGCGACTGAAGTGAATATGGCAGATATTCGCGCCTTTTCTAATGCTAGCTTTGCTATGGCTTCCAACCGTCCCCGTACCGTCACAGTTGTAGGTGAAGTTAACCGTCCTGGTTCTTACGTAATTATTGGGGGTGGAACTGCTGCTGCTGCTGCAACTACCCCAGGTAACACCCAAGGAGGGGGCGGCGGAGCTATTGATGGCGGCGGAGGTGCTGGTGGTGGTTTGCCCACAGTCTCACGGGCGATTCAGCTAGCTGGCGGAATTACAAGTTCGGCTGACGTGCGAAACATTCAAATCCGTCGTCCGACCAGAAATGGCGGCGAACAAAAGATGACCGTGAGTTTCTGGAAATTGCTGCAAGGAGATCCCAACCAAGATACGATCGTTCAAGAAGGTGACACTGTCGTCGTTTCGACGGCAACAAACATCAGCCCAGCAGATGCTACTGCCTTAGCAGATGCCAGTTTTTCTCCAGCGACAATTCAAGTTAGCGTTGTGGGAGAAGTCAAAACACCAGGACTAGTCAACTTGCAGCCCAATACGCCGCTTAACCAAGCGCTGTTGACAGCAGGAGGATTTGATAACGCCCGTGCTAGAAGGGGTTCGGCAGATTTAATTCGTCTCAATCCTGATGGTACGGTTACGAGTCGCCGAGTCAAGCTTGATTTTTCTAAAGGAATCAACGACGAAAATAACCCAACTATGCGTGACAACGACATTATTGTCGTCAGACGTAACAGTGCGGCGGGGGTTGGTGACGCAATTGGCGCTGTATTTGGACCTGTCTTAAGTCCGGTGCTAGGAATCGTGAATATCTTGAGATAACGTTTTGAAATAACGTTTAGTTCGATCGCGGGTAGGGTGCGCTTACCATTTCACTAAAACTATGCTATGGAAGATCCCCCTAGTCCCCTTGATAAGGGGGGTTGGGGGGATCTCTTTTGTCGTAGTCAAAGAGGAAATTGGTACTGACATCGCACCCTAATTGTTTTGTGTAGTAGCAATATTGACCTATTAACGCTAAATCCGATGAATGGCTAGAACTATTAACAGTAAGATGAAAGAAGTAAAAATGGAATCCGATCGCTTTACTTCCCGCTCCCTACTCCCTAAATTTCAGTCATGCAGATTAGCCATCGCCCCTCAATTAACGAAGTCACATTTGCCGCACGGACTGCTTCTGTCCGCCGGACTACAGGCGAAACCGATGTCCAAGTAACGCTGAATTTAGATGGAACGGGTAAATGCACTGCGGCGACGGGAATTCCATTTTTAGACCACATGCTGCATCAAATAGCCTCCCACGGACTATTCGATTTGGAAGTCAAGGCGACTGGCGATATTGAAATTGACGACCACCACACGAATGAAGATGTGGGAATTACCCTCGGACAAGCTTTTCACCAGGCTTTAGGCGATCGCAAGGGCATAATCCGGTTTGGGCATTTTCTCGCCCCCTGGATGAGGCATTGATTCAGGTTGCTTTAGATTTTTCCGGTCGTCCTCATCTCAGTTACGGACTGCAAATTCCCACCCAACGAGTGGGAACCTACGATACTCAACTGGTGCGGGAATTCTTTGTAGCACTGGTTAACCACAGTCAAATGACGCTGCATATTCGTCAACTCGACGGAATTAACTCTCACCATATTATTGAAGCAACTTTTAAAGCTTTGGCGCGATCGCTGCGCATGGCTGTAGAAATCGATCCGCGTCGGGCTGGGAATATTCCCAGTTCTAAAGGCGTGTTGTAATTATTGTAGAAACGTTGCGTGCAACGTCTCTACAAATCTCTAATTATTCCGAATGGCGTAAAGTTGTTCTGGCGCGGAAAATCCAGCTTCGCCAAAGCTGTCGCGGATCAGGCGGTTGGTATCAAAATAAACCTGCCAGTAGTCGGCATTATTGCAGTAAGGACGCACTGCTAACACGGGACCCGCTAAATTAAATTCTAAGATTTCTACATCTGGGGCAGGATTAGAAAGAACGTTGGGAATTCGACTCAGCCGTTCTTTTAACATAGCGATCGCGGCATTATGATCTGTGTTGTGGTTGAGTTGAGCCACTAGATCGACGCGACGATAAGTATTTGCCGAAAAGTTTTGAATATTGTCGGAAAAGATTTTGTTGTTGCCTACAACCGTTTGTACGTTGTCTAGAGTGTTAATCGTGGTGGCAAACAAACCAATTTCCTGCACGGTTCCCGTCACGCCGCCAGCAGTAATGAAGTCACCTACCTTAAAGGGTCGCAGAATCATGAGAAACGCACCTGCGGCAAAATTCGCTAACAGTCCACTCCAAGCTGCACCAATCGCCACACCAGCCGCCGCTAGTAAAGCTGCAAAAGAGGTGGTTTCAATGCCAAAAAAGCCCAAAATTGCCACGACTAAAATAATATTCAGCGTGACTTTAACCGTAGCTACTAAGTAGCTCAAAATTGTTTTATCAACTTTTTGGTGCTTGAGGCTGCGAGATAAAAGGCTAGCCGCAACGTTAATCAACCATCGACCAACAATCCAGAAAACAATTGCCCCAATGAGCTTCAACCCTACTTGAGTTAGTGTTTGCGAAGCTGTCTGCACAATTTGCGCTATGTCCATATTTTGTATTAAGAAAAATTTGATGACTATCCAAACAGACTTAGGTTTTCGTCTTGGCTAGATATTCCCATGTCATCTCTCTGCGGGTATACTTATTCAACTTTTTTTAAGAAATAGTAAATTTGTGAGTTAAATCTCTGTTTAAAAATAAATTTATAGATGGAAACAAATGCAGAATTTCTATTTCAAAATAGTAATAATATCGAGCGTATAGCCATGCTTCTGTGCGATCTGTGTCTATATTTGCGACACGAAAAGCAGCTTTTATGGTAGTTCTTGAAACACTGGTATTTTATGTGTAATAACAGCTACTCTTGAACAGTTGATTCTAAGTGTAAATCAGGTGTTTTTGCCAATATGTTCGTATCTGTTTCCTAATTCATAGCAATTTTTAATTGGATACAATACACGTCTGGTAGGGGCGCTTTCTCTGTGCGCCCCTACAAATGTCATCTACACAATCGAGAATTGCTATCAACTGATGTTCTTCTTCGTATAAAATCTCAGGCGAAGTCAAGTTTTGGCAGCATCGCCCCTCCTTTCGGACAACTCAAAATTCGCTGGCGATCGATTCGCCGCACTGTAATTATCAAGGGCTGAAACCGATCGTTTCAATCGTTAAATCTTCAACTCTGGAGTAGTATTGGCGGCGATGAAGTTGGGTTTGAGTTCAGGAGATCGCCCGATCGCCGTTTGGTTTTGTAGTATGGGTAGCACGGGTAAACTATGGATATCCGCAAAAGTACAGCCGCGATTCTGTCGTACTCGTACTGCTGCGATCGCCTCACCGACAGCTAACATCTTCAAAGTAGATATGATATAAAAGTCGATAAATCTTAAAGTTTATTTATTTTAATCAATGCTGATTTCCGCGTCTGGCTTGTCCAAGGTAAAAGACTCGTTAAAAGAAAAGATTTTCTTCGGTCAAGAACCCAGTACGGAGTTAATTGCAATCCTGACTGTCTACTTCGTTCAGGGAATTCTAGGCTTAGCCCGCCTTGCTGTCAGCTTTTTCTTCAAGGATGAACTGGGATTGAGTCCAGCCGAAGTCTCGTCCTTATTAGGCATTGTGGCGCTTCCCTGGATTATTAAACCAGTATTTGGGTTTGTCTCTGATGGTTTACCCATTTTTGGCTATCGCCGCCGTCCTTACCTGATCTTATCGGGAATTTTAGGGGCGATTTCCTGGGTGAGTATGGCGACAGTCGTACATACGCCAATGGCAGCTGTAGGGGCGATCGCGCTAGGCTCTTTATCGGTTGCCGTCAGCGACGTGATTGTAGACTCTTTAGTGGTAGAACGAGCAAGAGTCGAATCTCAAGCTGATGCGGGTTCGCTGCAATCTCTATGTTGGGGAACTTCAGCCTTTGGTGGTTTAATTACAGCTTATTTCAGCGGTTGGCTGCTAGAACATTTCACCACCCGCACGGTATTTTTGATTACGGCAACTTTTCCCCTCATAGTTTCTTTCATTGCTTGGTTTATTACCGAAGTTCCAGTCAGCAAAACAGATGACTCGCAAGCGTTTGCCAACTGGTCTAGTGTCAACACTCAAATTAAACAACTACGACAAGCGATCGCCCAAAGAACAATTTGGCTTCCTACCGCCTTTATTTTTCTCTGGCAAGCCACTCCCACGGCTGATGCAGCCTTCTTTTTCTTCACCACCAACGAATTAGGGTTTGAACCAGAATTCTTGGGTAGGGTACGTCTGGTGACGAGTATCGCTTCCCTCGTTGGCGTGTGGATTTTTCAGCGCTTCCTCAAAGGTGTATCTTTCCGCGTCATTTTTGGTTGGAGTACTTTACTTTCAGCCGTCCTGGGTATGAGTATGCTGCTATTAGTCACTCATACCAACCGCAGTTTAGGAATTGACGATCGCTGGTTTAGCTTAGGCGATAGTCTTGTCCTCACGGTGATGGGACAAATTGCCTACATGCCTGTTTTGGTGTTGGCAGCAAGGCTTTGCCCCCCAGGAGTAGAAGCAACCTTGTTTGCCTTGTTGATGTCTGTATCAAATCTTGCCTCCCTAGCTTCTTATCAAATGGGAGCGATTTTGATGCGGTGGTTTGGCATTTCTCAGAATAACTTCGATTTGCTCTGGCTTCTGGTAGTCATTACTAACTTATCAACGCTTTTACCCCTGCCATTTTTAAACTGGCTGCCCGCTAAAGAAGAAATTACTGCTGCTAGCGGTCAACCTGCGATCGCCCCAGATGCAACTAACAATAAAGAGATCGGGCAAACTTTGCTACCTAACTTGTCAGAGTTAGTACCATCTTCTTTGCGACAAGAACCAGTCGAAGAACCTGCCGAGTGACGGATGAAAGATGAATGCTGCATGATGAATTATGAAGTTATAGTCATAATTTGTAATTTATCTTGACTTGATTTTTGTATCTGTACGGGTAAGGCATTTTTTTGCTCGATCCCCGGACGGGCGGGTTTTCCAAAATACTGTTGTTAGTAACAGATATTCTCGGGTGAACCCGCCCATACAATGCCCGATTTCTGTACGGGCGGGTTTTCCGGAATACTTGGACGCTAACAGAGACTTCGGGTAAACCCGCCCCTACGACTCCCGACTCCCGACTCCCGACTCCCTAACTATGCAACTTCACGAACGCGCCACAACAGTTTCTCCTAAGTCATACCAGCGCCACGATTGGCAGCGAGGATACGAATCGCTCAAACAAGAATACGACTATTCAATTGATGATGTCGAAGGGGAAATCCCTCCTGAACTGTGCGGGACACTATTCCGCAACGGTCCCGGCTTATTGGATATCAACGGACAGCCAGTTCACCACCCCTTTGATGGCGATGGTATGATTAGCGCGATCGCATTTCGTGACGGTCGCGCCCACTTCCGCAATCGCTACATTCGTACAGAAGCGTATGTGGAGGAACAAAAAGCCGGAAAAATTTTGTATCGCGGTGTCTTTGGTACGCAAAAACCTGGCGGCTGGTTGGCAAATGCCTTTGATTTCAAACTCAAGAATATTGCCAATACTAACGTGATCTACTGGGGTGGCAAGCTGTTGGCACTGTGGGAAGCAGCAGAACCCCATCGCCTCGATCCTCACAATCTGGAAACCTTGGGAAAAGATTTTCTGGACGGCGCGATCGCAGAAGGCGATCCTTTTGCAGCACATCCTCGCCTCGATCCGAGTTGCGATATGGACGGCGGTGAACCTTGCTTGGTGAATTTCTCCCTCAAGGTTGGTCTATCTACCACAGTTACCATTTTTGAACTGAATCCCGCCGGAAAAGTTATTCGCCAGCACGCCCATAGTATTCCTGGGTTTGCCTTCATTCACGATTTCGCTATTACTCCTAACTACTGCATTCTTTTCCAAAACCCCGTTGCTTTTAACCCAATACCTTTTACATTAGGGTTAAGAGGGGCAGCAGAGTGTATCAAGTTCCAACCCCACCAAAAAACACGGATTGTCCTAATTCCCCGCCATCCTAAAGAGTCGGTTCAGATTTTAGAAACTCACGCTGGGTTTGTGTTTCACCACGCCAACGCTTTTGAACAAGATGGGGAAATTGTTGTTGATTCAATTTGCTACGAGTCTTTCCCCGAAGTCGAACCAGCTAGCGATTTCAAGCAAGTAGATTTTGATGCGCTCAAGCCTGGGCAATTGTGGCGCTTTCATCTCAACTTACAAGAGAAAACAGTATCGCGAGAACTTATAGAGCCGAGATGTTGCGAATTTCCTAGCATCCACAAGGATAAAGTCGGTAGACCTTATCGCTATCTCTTTATGGGTGCGGCGCATGAATCTACTGGAAATGCACCTTTGCAAGCAATTCTTAAAATTGACTTAGAATCTGGAGAACGGCAACTTTGGAGTGCTGCGCCGCGTGGCTTTATCAGCGAACCGATTTTTGTCCCTCGTCCTGACTCGACGCTAGAAGATGATGGCTGGGTACTGAGTGTGGTTTATGATTCTAACCACCACCGTTCTGATGTGGTAATTTTGGATGGTCGGGACTTAAATAAAGGCGCGATCGCGACTTTACATCTCAAGCACCATATTCCCTACGGACTGCACGGTAATTTTGCCCCAGATTGCACGATCGCTAGTTAATCATGGACGAGCAGCAGTTGGATTTAGCTGAATATGTCGATCGCATGGCGCTGGTGTTGGATTTACCAATTCCAGCCGCTTATCGGTCGGGAGTGGTAGATAATTTTGCCAAGATAAAAGCGATCGCCCAGATCGTCAATGATTTTGCTATACCAGAAGATATTGAAGCGGCTACAGTATTTGAACCCTAATCGACTGAGGTGTTTCTTTTGGTAGCAGATGATATCTGAATAAATAGCTACTGTAGAGTTATGGCATTCGAGCAGTATAAAAACTGCTAGTAAACTTTCCATGACAACTGCGCTACTCAATAATCGCTATCAAACAATTAAGTTACTGGGAGCAGGAGGATTTGGCGAAACTTTTCTGGCAGCAGATACATATTTGCCGTCTCGCCGTCCTTGCGTAGTCAAGCAACTCAAACCCGTAGCAAACGATTTGCAACTGTATCAAATCATTCAAGACAGATTCCAGCGTGAGGCTGCGACCTTAGAAGCTTTGAGTGCAGGTAGCGATCAAATTCCCAAGTTGTACGCCTACTTTAGCGAAAACGGACAGTTTTACCTGATTCAGGAGTGGATTGAGGGCGAAACTCTCACCAAAAAAGTTACCTCTGAAGGGGTGCTGAGCGAAGCATCTGTCTGGAAAATCTTAGTGAGTCTACTTAAAGTCCTACATTACGTCCACAGTAAGGGAATTATTTATCGCGATATTAAGCCGGACAATATTATTTTGCGTCAACCGGACTGCCAGCCAGTCATGATTGATTTTGGTGCGGTCAAGGAAACAATGGCAACGGCGATCGCGGCTCAAGGTAGATCGATTTATACAATGGTGCTGGGGACTCCTGGCTTCATGGCTCCAGAACAAGCCGTAGGGCGACCGATCTACGCCAGCGATATTTACAGTTTGGGCATGACAGCAATTTATCTTTTGACTGGTAAGTTGCCGCAAGAGTTAGAGGTTGACCCCCATACCGAAAGAGTTATCTGGCAGCAGTACGCGGCAAACGTGAGTCCTGGTTTAGCAGCGGTACTGAATAAAGCAGTTGAGTATCAGCCACGCGATCGCTACTCAACTGCGATTAAAATGCTTAACGATTTGCAATCTGTAGATACTATATCCTCGCGCCAGGAAGTCGATCGAGATGCGATCGCTCCCCCTCACCAGCAGACTTTAGAAACTCGAACTCTCCCCCCTCCTACAATTCGACAGAGTTCGGGCAAAAAGCAGAAATATCTTATTTTTGGTGGGTTGCTCATTGGTGGATTGCTAAGTACTGCTACAGTTTTTAGTTTCATTCCCCAGCCAGCACCGCGATCGTCCGTATTGCCAGTATCGCCACCTGCCCCTGTGTCGGTAGATCTTCCCGTCCCAACGGATAGATCCCCCAACCCCCTTACAAAGGGGGGCAACAGAGCGAGAATCTCCCGCTAGTCCCGTAGCTGCTAGATCCCCTCAGCCCCCTTGCAAAGGGGGCGACAGAGCAAAACTCTCCCGCTAGTCCCGTAGCTGCTAGATCCCCCAACCCCCCTTGCAAAAGGGGGCGACAGAGCGAGAATCTCCACAACCCCCGCTGTGTTAAGGGGGCTAGGGGGGATCGAGATCGAGATATACCTGGATTTCCGATTGGTACTACTGAAAATGTAGTCAAAGCAGCATTAGGCAAACCTACAAAAACGAGTAGAGGTCTTTGGGTTAACACCCGTGCGGCGATTTACGATATCGAGCCAGAACGCATCACGCTCGGTTATTTATTCGATCGCACTTCTGGACGGCTGCGTCAAACTGAAGTCTCTTTTGCTCAGTCAGTCGCGCCGGAAACTATGCAAGCAACACTACAGCGAATGTTACGCGAACAGACCGCACCTGAAATTATCAACGGATTGCAACAAGTTTATCAGCGTCAGACTAACAGATATTCTTTTCGCCAAGGTCAACTAAAAGGAGCGATCGAACGAAACAGCCGCGATCGCATTTACATAGGCATCTGGGATGCAAATTTGCATTAAAACAATATTAAAACAAATGTAGAGACGTTCCATGAACGTCTCTACAGATGGCGATCGAAACCCCCCTTAAAAAGGGGGTTGGGGGATCTATTTAACAGTCACCTTAGCACCAGCAGCTTCTAGAGTCTTCTTAGCTTCTTCTGCCGCTTCTTTAGCAATGCCTTCCTTCACTGGCTTGGGTGCAGATTCTACCAAGTCTTTAGCTTCTTTCAAGCCTAGACCTGTTAGTTCGCGCACTTGCTTCAGGATGGCAATCTTCTTATCAGCGGGGACTTCTTCCAGAATTACGTCGAATTCAGTCTTCTCTTCGACTTCCTCAGCAGGAGCGCCAGGAGCAGCACCAGGAGCCATCATCATCATGCCTCCAGCAGGAGCAGCAGCACTTACGCCAAAGGCTTCTTCGATTTGCTTAACTAACTCAGATGCTTCTAGCAAAGTTAGAGATTTGAGTTGTTCCAAAATTTGATCGGTTGCAGCAGACATGCAATTAACTCCTATGTAATCTAAATTTGTGCTTGTCTTTCTCGCTACTGATTAAGCAGCATCTGTTTCGGTCGCAGCCGAGCCATCTTTATCGGCATACGCCTGAATACCACGCGCCAGCGAAGATGGAACTTCGTTGATACCCACAGCAACTTTGGTTGCCAATGCATTGATAGCTCCAGCAATTTGAGCCATAAGCTGCTCTTTAGATGGCAAGTCTCCCAGTGCCTTAACATCTGCTTCTTTCAGCAGACGACCTTCCATTACGCCACCGCGCAATTCAGTTTTCTTGCTGGCTTTTTGGAAGTCCTGGTAAGCCTTGATTGCACCGCTGATATCTTCTTTTACCAGCAAAAATGCTGAAGAACCTTGGAGCAATTCTTCCATAGCTAGCCAGTTATCCTGACCGCTAATCGCGATGCCCATCAGCGTGTTTTTGGTTACTTTACAGACTGTTCCGGTTGGGCGCAATCGCCGCCGTAAATCTGTAATCTCAGCTACTGATAACCCTTGATAGTTAATTACAAGAGCGAGTTGGGACTCACTCAAAGTAGCTTTGAGATCCGCCACGATCTCTTGTTTGTTTTCTATGGTTCTACCCATTCATTTCACCTCCTAGCTTGGAATGCGATCGACCAATTCACATGAAATCCGTGTCTCCTACCCTACCCACCCAAAACAAAACCTCGACTCAAGAGCCGAGGTGACACGGTGTACGTCATGTTATTTCGACTTCACTATAACTAGTGTCATCAAAAACATTTTTGTACAAACCTCGGCAGGATATTAAGCTAATTAGCCCCTGCTGTCTTCGGCTATCAATTTTTGATTGGTAGTTGGTAATTGGTAATTGGTAGTTGGTTATTTATCAGCAGTCAGTGATTGCCAGCGATTTTGACTTTTGACTTTTGACTTTTGACTTCCCATTACCTATTACCCATTACCCATTACCCATTACCATAAATTATGCTGCTTCTGTCATCTTGAGATCTCGTAAGCCGCTGATTTCAACTTCAATTGCAGGTCCCATAGTCGCGGAAACAAAAATAGTACGCCAGTAACGACCTTTTGCACCAGAGGGACGGTTGCGATCGATAGTTTCTTGTAGCGCCTTCAAATTGACTAACAAATCTTCGGCGGGGAAAGCTGCTTTCCCAAACATAACGTGAACGATTCCCGTGCGATCGGCACGAAATTCCAGTTTACCAGCTTTAAACTCCGAAATTGCACTGGCTATGTCAAACGTTACCGTTCCCCTTTGGGCGATGGCATCAAACCGCGTGGACCCAACAGCTTACCCAATCTTGCCACCTGGGGCATCACATCGGGTGTGGCGATGAGTTTGTCAAAGTCCATTCTACCGTTTTGAATTTCGCTAATTAATTCCTCAGAGCCAACAATATCTGCTCCTGCGTTGCTCGCTTCTGTGACCTTTTCACCTCTAGCAATCACGGCAACGCGGACTTCTTGACCCGTACCTTTGGGTAGTACAACTGTCGTTCTGAGCTGTTGGTCTGTATATTTCGGATCGATTCCCAACCGTATATGTGCTTCTGCGGCTTCGGGAAACTTAGCTGTAGCGGTTTCTTTTAATAATTGCAACGCTTCAATCGGCGCATAAGCCCGATCTTCTACTTTCTCTTGCAGCGATCGCAATCTTCTCGATACTTTTTTTGCCATTTTTCTCTCCTGGGGTCGTTGCGAAGCTTCCTGCCTCTCCCCCGATATAATTTTGCTGCCGTTTACTTTGAGGTCTTTTGTCACTTACAAATGACAAATGACTTAGGGCGTAGACACCCGAAGGGTGGCTTCTCGAAGAATAGCCCTTGCCGAAGGCTATGACGAATGACTACTCAGTAACGTTTACGCCCATGTTTTTCGCCGTTCCTGCCACAATTTTCATCGCAGCATCGATATCATTAGCGTTCAGGTCTGGTAGCTTCGTTTGAGCGATTTCCCGCAACTGAGCTGTTGAAATCGAACCAACTCGCTTTTTATTTGGCTCGTTGGAACCGCGCTCGATCCCTGCTGCTTTACGAATCAATACGGAAGCAGGAGGAGTTTTGAGGACAAATGTAAAACTTCTGTCTTCAAACACCGAAATTTCTACGGGAATGACCATTCCTGCTTGGTCGGCGGTTCTGGCGTTGTATTCTTTGCAGAACATCATAATATTCACGCCATGCTGACCTAGCGCTGGTCCGACTGGCGGTGCTGGGTTAGCTTTACCAGCATTCAATGCCAGCTTAATGACCGCAACTACTTTCTTTGCCATTTCTCTGTTCTAGCCTTGTTTCTGAACCTGATTGAACTCCAATTCTACGGGCGTGTCCCGTCCGAAAATTGAGAGTAAAGCTTTTAGCTTACTCCGTTCTGGACTGACTTCCACCACTTCGCCTTCAAAGTCTTTAAACGGACCAGTTAACACGATAATTCGATCTCCAGCCGCCAAATTGATTTTGACTACTGGCTCCTGTTCCTGAGCTTGCTTAAAGATTCTTTCTACTTCTGGGGGACTGAGGGGTAGGGGTTTAACGTGACCGCGACCGCGACCGCTACCACGCTTTTGTTCGGCTCCGACAAAGTTAATGACGTGAGAGGTATTTTTCACTACCTGCCACGTTTCATCGTCCATTGCCATTTTGACTAGCACGTAACCAGGAAACACTTTTTCATCCGTTTCTTGCCTACTGCCATCTTTGCGGATTTTGAAGGCTTTACTTTGCGGAATTTCTACTTGAAAAATGCGCTCGGATACGTCGAATGTCTGCGCCCGCCGCTCTAAGTCTGCTTTCACGCGCTTTTCACAGCCAGAGGCGACTTGTACGGCATACCAACGCGGTTTGCGATCTGCTGTGTCCGCGATCGCTGGTTTTGCCTCTTCTTCGCGGCGAGAGTCACCTGGCTCGTCTGTTGCAAAAGTCATTAGAATACCTTTCTTGCTGCCCAAGCAAACAACGCATCAATGAGGTAAATCATTGTGGCAGATAGTGCCACCATTGATAGTACGGCTAAAGATTCGCTGATTAGCTGTTGGCGACTGGGCCAAACTACTTTATCAAGTTCCTCTTTAGTTCCCTTTAAAAAGTCGGTGACGCTAAATCCACTGCTTTGTTGGATCTCGGCTTCGTTTTTCTTGCTCACGGTTGCTTTACACCTCAATTGATAATAGAAGCGATCGCGGTTTAACCCTCACTGCTTGACTGTTTTGTTCAGACTGAGCAGTTCGTTCGAGTCCAGCCGATCTAACTTATATATATTTAAGATCTGGGTCGTCACCAACTAATTTTACCCAAAAGCTTCTACTTTTGCTGGCGATAGCTAGCATTCGATCGCGCTTTTGGGTAAGGGATTTGCCTGATTGAGAGCGCGCCCTGGAGGACTTGAACCCCCGACATCCGGTTTTGGAGACCGACGTTCTACCAACTGAACTAAGAGCGCACAAATTTGGCTGGATTCTAGTCTAACGCAATTTGGCGACCTGAAGCGCGATCTTCGCGATTGCTATTGGGTAATTTTTCTTGCGTGACTTGCAACAGTTACCCAATTGCAATTACAGGGCGCGATCGAACCGTTGCTTGATCCGAGTTGCCTTCCCTACGCGATCGCGTAGGTAGTATAGCTTAGCACGTCGTACCTTACCACGTCGCATAACTTTAACGCTATCAATTCGAGGCGAATGCAGTAGAAAGACTCGCTCTACACCTACACCCTGAAATACGCGGCGCACGGTGATCGTTTTGTTAATGCCGCTGTTACGCATGGCAATAACTACGCCTTCATAAGGCTGAGTACGTTCTTTGCCACCTTCTTGAATAATTACCCCGACTTTTACCGTGTCACCGATATAGATCTCAGGTAAATTCGACTTCAACTGCTCCGCTTCAATCGAGCGGATAATTTCTTGCGCGTTCATCATTTTTAAAAAACTCACAATCGTTAATCATAGCTCAATGTTTATCGATCGGTCTAGGGGGTGTCAGTGACTAGTGACTAGTGGCTGGTGGCTAGATGCTTCCGACTGCCGAATTCCCTAATTGTGTCAACAATTACAACCACTCAACCGCCTTCTTGGTAAGCTCTGGTGCGAAGTCACTCTGAAGAGTTAATTCATCTACAAGATGTCAAATTTGAGAATTTTGACTTAATATATAGTCAATCGTTAAAAATATTAACAAGATCTTGCTTTCTGGAACATCCCCAAGTAGGGGGACTAAGATGCGCAAGATGAATACATAGTATGTAAGGACTTGCTAACCGTGACATCACAATTAAGATTGGCTCAAGTTGATGAAGCATCGGCATCCCAGAAAGTTGCTGAGTTCTTTCGCAAGTCGGCGGGTGAATGGCGATCGCAACGACGATACTATACGTTACCTGATGGCGAAACTAAGGAAATGGTCAGCTACATTACCATCAGGTTTTTAGAACCAGGGTGCGATGAGTTAAGAAAATTAGCAGAATTACATCAATTGAGCGATCCAGGTATCTTAACTTGTGGTGCAGAAGTAAGTTGGGAAAGCCGGGATTCGGTGTCACAGAAGAAGCAGTCAAAAGGTGCAACAATGTTTGGAGTTGCAGGTTCTACTTTATATCGCGATCGCGGTTTTGCCACGACTAAACCTGTAACAGCTGAATATTACTTTCTAGAATCGGAAACCATGTGTCTGCGAACTGAGTATAATGGCTCAGTCTTTGAGGAACAGTTAAAACTAATTGGCGATAAGTATCGTACGCGCCAGACGATTATTTCCCGTGCAGGGGAACAACAGATGATCGGTCAATATTTGGAAAAGCGGGTGGAATAACGTTTCTACCATAGAATTGTCGTAGGGGCGCACAGCTGTGCGCCCCTACATGTGTGTTATGTGTCACCGCGATCGCATTGACAATAAAATCAAATTGATATTCTCGATAAAAATTCGTTATTATCAGAGATTTATTCAAATTTCGTTACATTTTGGCATTACAATAATGTTCGCTGTTTAAAACTAAAAAACTCTGTGCCATTCGAGCTTGTTAGTAGTGTAGAAAATCTGGGAAGCAAGGAAACTAGCCAAGATCGGGCAAGCCTTCCCTTCACGCTGGCAGAACTGAAAGCTGCAATCCCTGCCGAGTGCTTTCAACCATCTACTTGGCGATCGCTTGCCTACTTCTTTTTAGATATAGGTATTATTAGCCTTCTCTACGTAGTGGCTAGTGCAATCGACTCTTGGTGGTTCTTTCCCATTTTTTGGGTGATGCAAGGAACCATGTTTTGGGCTTTATTTGTGGTTGGACATGATTGCGGACATCGCTCGTTTTCTAAGTATAAGTGGTTGAATAACTTAGTCGGGCATTTGGCACACACGCCAATTCTCGTCCCTTTCCACGGTTGGCGGATCAGTCACAGAACCCATCACAATAACACTGGCAATATCGATACAGATGAAAGCTGGTATCCGGTGACGGAAGCCACATATCGACAGATGGCTTGGTATGAAAAACTACTACGCTTTCAACTAATTTTGTTCTTGTATCCACTCTATTTATTTAAGCGATCGCCTGGAAAACAGGGTTCGCATTTCTTACCTAGCAGCAATCTTTTTCGTCCTTCCGAAAAGTGGGATGTGATTACGAGTACGATCTGCTGTGGATTGATGATAGCTTTCTTAGGTGGACTGACTTACCTATATGGCTGGATGTTCTTGCTGAAATATTACCTAGTACCATACGTCATTTTTGTGATGTGGCTGGACTTGGTAACATTCTTACACCACACAGAACCGGATATTCCTTGGTATCGAGGTGAGGAATGGTATTTCTTAAGAGGGGCTTTATCAACAATCGATCGCGATTACGGCTGGATTAATCCCATCCATCACGATATTGGGACTCACGTGGCACATCACATATTTCTGAATATGCCACACTACCACCTGCGCACCGCGACGGAAGCAATTAAACCAATCTTGGGAAATTACTATCGCAAGTCTCAGGTTTCCATATTGCGGGCTTTATGGCAATCCTATAAATCTTGCTATTTCGTCTCAGATACAGGCGGAGTTGTTTATTATCAGTCTCCCAAGGAATTGAAGGATTAAAAAAGTAGAGACGTTACATGTAACGTCTCTACTTTTTTAATAATGATTCCCTGATTTACGGTGATGGACGGCGGTGACACCATCGGGGTTGAGGACTTTTCCGTTATCGACGATCGCGTAGACAATCCAGTGATCGCCAGCCTCCATCCGATTATTAACCGTACATTCGAGATATGCTAAAGCATCAGTGAGAATGGGACAGCCGTTTTCAGATGTTTCCGTAGCAACATTGGCAAATCTATCCTCGCCTGGGGCAAAGGATTTCATAAAGTGCTTGCGTAATTGTCTTCCTTCTGCCAAGACATTTAAAACCAATTTATCGCCGCTATGCAGCATCGATTCAATTGCACGGTCTTTAGCCACAGCTACAGTGAGTCCTGGCGGATTGAATGTGGCTTGAGATACCCAAGAAGCTAGCATCGCACTAGAAATTTCTTCGTGCTTTTTAGTGGTGACGACGCATAGAGAACCGACAATTCGTCCTACAGCTTGTTCTACATTGCTAGCTGGTTGACGTGCGATTCTGACTTTTTTCGCCCGTTTGACACTTTGGGCAAAATCCGTACCTGTTTCTTCACATAGTTGCAAAGTGACATCAGTAGGTTTGAATTTGACGCGGATCGGGTCAAATCCAAATCGATAACCAGCGTCTTTGAGTTTACCTTCAATTAATTCTATTGCTTCTCCACTCCAGCCAAAGGAACCAAAAACCCCTGCAAGTCTGTTGCTGCTAGAGGTAGAGAGAATGATCCCTAAAGCGGTTTGAATTGGAGTTGGTGCGTGTCCGCCAAGGGTGGGGGAACCGATGACAATCCCAGCAGCTTTTTCTACAGCGGTGCGGATCTCGTCGGGTTCGGCAAATTCGCAGTTGATCGATTCTACGGCGACTCCAGCTTTAGTAATTCCACGGGCGATCGCCTGTGCTAGTGTTGCAGTACTACCATAAGCTGAGGCATAGAGCAAGGCTACGGTTATATCCTGAGAGGTTTGCTGTTTGCTCCACTGACGATAAGCTTGGGTGAGTTCGATCAATCCATAGCGAACGATGGGACCGTGACCTACGCCATACATTCTCACGGGTAATTCGGCAAGTTTTTCCAGCGCCGTTTCTACTTGTCGTGCATGGGGAGCCATGACACAATCGAAATAATAGCGACGGTCTTCGTTAAAAATTTCCCAGCCTTCATCAAATACTTGTTCGCCGCACAGATGTGCGCCAAATAGTTTATCGGTGTAGAGAATTTCGGTTTGCGGATCGTAAGTACAAAGGTGGTCGGGGTAGCGAGGATTGGGAGTAGGAATAAATTGTAAAAGATGCCCTCTGCCCAAATCTAAGGTTTCATCTCCTCGCATCACCAAAATGGATAAATCTTCACTTTCCATCGTGGTACGCAAATTTTTCGCCCCAGGATTAGAACAGACAAAAGTAATTTGGGGGCAACTTCTAACAAGGCTTTGAGAGTAGCGGCGCGGTTGGGGTTGACGTGTCCTAAGATGACGTAATCTAAACTTTTGAGGTCGAAGCGCTGCTGTAAAGCTTCGAGATAGATTTGGCTAAAAGTTTCGCCGGGAGGGTCAATCAAGGCAGTTTTATCGCCTTGAATAAAATAGGAATTTGCCGTCGTGCCTTTAGCAAGGGCGTACTCAATTTCAAAGCGTAGCCGCGCCCAACTGCGCGATCGCACTATAGTTGTATCGATCCCGATGGGTAGAACTTGAACGTCGCGGGGTTTTGTTTCTAGCATGGTTTAATGCATTTAAATTAGGAGTCACTTGATTTCTCTTCTGCTGTCACCGAAAGCAAATAATCTAAAATTACAACACCAGTTTTAACCACTGACTTAGTAGCTGCATCAGATATTTTGGAGCCACGATGTATTACTCTATTGCAAGTGCTGTTAGTTTTCATCAACAGTACTAACGAATCGGGCGAGAGAATTTCTTTGGCAACAAGCTCTTCAGCCATGCCTACAATACCTATTGGACGTGTTGAAATATCGATACCATGTTCGTAAGCAATTCGTCTGAGTTCTCTTTCTAATTCAAGTCTTAATTTTGCTAATGCTAATGAATTATCTATCCCGATTAATTGATTTATGCTTACATCCCAAGGCAAGGATTGAGAAACCGCAACTTTGCCTTTTTGACTAATACTTGATTCACTTGTTTCTATGTCTACAATGCTTTTGCTAATATCAACTTCGTCAAACAAGATTTCATCTAAAGATGAATTCATTTTTCGTTCTCTTCCTATAAACCGCTCGAAAGCAGATAAGGCAGCAACTGTAGTCATACCTGAGATAATTAGCAACACTTGGTCTGTTCCAGATGTTGTCTCATTTTTTCCAACCACAAAAAGCAGATAAGCTGTAACAAAGGCAAGAATTAATCCTGCGATTATGCTGCGAAACCCTTCAATTTGTGCAGGTCTACTAATCATCTTCTTTTCCTTTGTCTCTGCCTGAAAATGTTTCTTTTACTAAGTCTGGTGCAAGTTCGTACAGAAATGCTCCCAGTACTAGCAACCCTGCTTCAGTCGAGCCATTAATGAATAGCACTAAACCTATTGTAAGAGCAGCAACAGAAACACCTATTCGTCGCCATATCTGTATGTTCTGTATGAAACGCCCCTGTTTACCTTCCTTAATAACTTCATTTTGTTTGATGATTTCTCCCCGTATTTGAGTCCAAAACAAGGCTTCTTGAGGAGAATTTGCTTTAGCTATGCGTTGCTCTACTTGGGAAAGGGCTGTAGGCTCGGCAGAAGCGTCAGAAGCAGATGGTAACTGAGCAGATGTTTTCTCCAGTCCCTCTTCTTCTGACATTTTCTTATCTTGAATTAATACAACAGCAACCCCAATTCTAGTAAGAATTTCCTAATTTCCGATGGTGAACGGCGGTGATAGATTCTGGTTTGGAGACGCGACCTGCATAAACCGTACAGTAGACGATCCAGTGGTCATTGCACTCCATCCGGCTAGCGACTTCGCATTCCATATAAGCAAGGGCATCGGTAAGAATAGGAGAACCATTCGTTGCCATTTGGGTTTTGACTCCAGCAAAGCGGTCAGCGCCAGGGGGAAAGCGCTTGAGGAAGTGCTTCATCAGGGCTTGGTAGTTACCTTCTTCCAAGACATTCAAGACGAATCGATCGCCGACCTGCATCAAAGACTCGATCGCCCGGTCTTTTGCCACTGCGATCGTGACTCCCAAGGGTTGAAAACTAGCCTGGGCAACCCAAGAAGCTAACATCGCCCCAGAGAGTTCGCCTTTTTGGGTAGTAATAATGTAAAGTCCGCTGCTGATTCTTCCCAGGGCTTTTTCTAAGTCGGCGGCGAAGGCTTTTAACTGTTTAATACTGCGATCGCGCGTCAGTAACTGCCCCAAGTCCGTTCCCGATTCTTCGCACTGCTGGTATGTATTCTCTGTCGGGGTATCTTGAATCCGAATGATACCAAAAGCTGGAGTCAAGCCCAAGTTACGAAACTTATTTTGCAGTGGATAAATCGGTTCGTCGTCGCCACCCCCAGATTCAAATAGACCAAAGACTTGCTTGGCTTTGACAGCTGCCAAAATCGAACTGAGAGTATCGTGGGCGGGATCGCTGAGGCTGCTGGGAGGCATCCCAATGATAACTCCGGCGCTGCGACCGACAATTTCTTGCACTTCTTGCTGGTCGGTTGTCCTCATATCGACCATCTCTACAGCAACACCCGTTTTATCTATCCCGTGGGAGATAAAAGCTGCAAGGCGATCGCTATAGCCATAGTCTGGAGTGTAAAACAGGGCGACGGTGGTTTCTGTCTTAGCTTGATTTTGGCTCCAACTACGGTAGCGTCCGGTGAGTTCCGCAACATTGTGAGAGAGTAAAGGTCCGTGACCAGTACCAATGATGTTGACTTTCCCTAATTCACCCATCCGTTTCATCGCAGAGATCACAGAACGGGCATTAGGAGCCATCAAACACTCGTAGTAGTATTGAAAATCGGCTTCGATCGCGGTTAAATCTTCATCAAACATGCGCTCGTCGCAGTAATGCAACCCAAAAGCATCGCAGGTGTAGAGAATTTGGGTGGCGCGATCGTAGGTAAAAATAGTATCGGGCCAATGCAAATTAGGCGCGCTGACAAATTCCAGTTCGTGTCCGTTGCCTAAATCGAGGCGATCGCCATTTTTGACGATTTGGCGTTGGAATGGTTGGTGTACCATGTCCTCAAGAAACTGCAAGGCAACTTTGGAGCCGACAACCGTGGCGTTGGGTGCGAGTTGCAGCACGTCTTTAACCAAGCCGCTATGGTCTGGCTCGGTGTGGCTGATAATGATGTAATCTAGCTGTGAAAGGTCAATGAGATCTTTGAGGCTATCTAAATACAGATGGCGAAATTTTTCGTGGGAAGCATCAACTAAGGCAGTTCGTTCGCCCTGAATGATGAATGAGTTATACGTTGTACCGTTTTGCAGACCGTATTCAATGTCAAAGCGATCGCGATCCCAGTCGAGCGATCGAATTGCTGTGGTATTGGCAGCAATTTCACTTGTCTGGATTGTCAGGCGATTTTGCTTTCTATCGGCGAGTACTACCATTAGTCCTCTCCCCTATAATTTTTAAGTATTATTTCCTTATCTTCATTCTCTCACGTCTTACTTGTAAAGCTTTATTAAATAAATTATCAGTGAGTTAAAAAAGCTAAAAGTAAATCGTAAGTCGTAAGTCGGAATTAACTGATAACTGAGATGGAAGCTTGGCTGGGTTTGGAAATTGGCAATTCTCGGTTGCATTGGGCTTGGTTTGCAGGCGAAGAGATCCAAGTGACTTGGGATACTCCCCATCTTTCTAGGTTGATTGAGCAACAGCTAGCTCAGTGTAAGACTTTTGCCGATCTTCCCCAAGAAATTCTGTCTCCTGACTTAAATACCTCTCGTCTCTTGCCTCTCGCCTCTCGCCTCTTACCCATCTACATTGCTTCTGTTGTTCCTAGTCAGACAGCGCTGTGGCAAGCATACCCAGAAGCACACGTAATTTCGCTAGATAAAATTCCCCTTTCAGGAATTTACTCCACACTAGGGATCGATCGCGCTTTAGCTGTGTTGGGAGCTGGAGAAACTTTCGGTTTTCCCGTCTTAGTTATTGATGCAGGGACTGCATTAACTTTTACAGGTGCAGATGGCGATCGCTGTTTGGTTGGTGGGGCAATATTACCAGGATTGAGCCTACAGTTGCAGTCTTTAGGGCAAAAAACGGCTAATTTGCCATCAATAACAACTCCCGAAATTCTTTTTTTACCCGAACGCTGGGCGATGAATACCTCAGAAGCAATCCAAAGTGGAGTTATCTACACGCTAATTGCCAGCATTCGCGATTTTGTTACGGCTTGGTGGGAAAAATTTCCCGATAGTCAGATTTGTTTTAAAGGAGGCGATGGTAAGTTGCTACTGGAATATCTGCGATCGCTCCATCCTGAATTCACAGATCGAAAAATTATGTATGAACCAAACCTAACATTTTGGGGAATGCGATCGTATCTGCAAAGTTTCCAGTAATTGTTTTTGAGCTAAGCTAAAAATGATGCCACTTGCGACATCAATTTAGCCACCATAAAAGACATGGAACGGACGGTACGTACCACTCTCACTCTACCTTCTGAGCTTCTAGAAGCCGCCGATAGAATGGTTAGCGAAGGGAAAGCCAAGAGCCGTAATGAGTTTGTAGCTCAAGCTTTGCGACACGAACTGGCAACACTACAACGAGCAGAGATTGATGCAGCCCTAGCTGAGATGGCACAAGACCCAGACTATCAAGCAGAAGTGCTAAGAATGGAAGCTGAGTTTGCTCCTGCTAGCTGGGAAGCTTTAAGTCTAGGGGCTTCTCAGGTGTGAAACGGGGAGAAGTCTATGATGCCCGCCTCGAACCCGTTGAAGGTTCTGAACAAGGAGGAACTCGACCCATCATCATTGTTAGTCGCGATGCAATTAATGCCTATAGTCCTGTAATTTTAGCCGTTCCTTGCACTACTTATCAGCCAGATAAGCGAGTTTATCCGACTCAAGTTTTAATTCGTGCATCAGATGGGGGATTGAGTAAAGATTCTATTGCTATGGCAGACCAGGTGCGCGTTTTATCTAAAGCTCGTCTTTTGCGCTTACGAGGAATGCTCTCGCATCAGGCAATGTTGCAATTAAACCAAGCATTGTTAATTGCTTTAGATTTGCTAGGGCAAGATTAAGTAAAAGCTAGAGTTTATAGCTCATGATAAATCGAAGCGAAGTTAAAAGTGTTCGCGGGCTATTTGTTGGTCTAGTCACCCTAGATTTTGTTTATTTAGCTCCATCCCCACCAACTAACAATCAGAAAATTGTTGCATCCGATTATGTTGTTGCAGCTGGGGGTCCTGCTACTAATGCTGCCGTCACATTTAGTTATTTGGGGAATCAGGCTACTTTGTTAGGAATAGTAGGAAGCCACCCGATTACTCAGCTAGTTCGAGCAGATTTAGCAACTTATGGAGTGGCGATCGCAGATTTAGCACCCAGTCAAACTGAACCGCCGCCTGTCTCGTCAATTATTGTCTCCCAAGAGACGGGGGAACGGGCAGTAGTTTCTATTAATGCTGTCAAAAACCAAGTGACACCTGAATTTATCCCAAACAATATTTTACAAGGTGTAGATATAGTTTTAATTGACGGACATCAAATGTTAGTAGGAGAAGCGATCGCCCAACTTGCTAAAGCTAATAATATTCCTGTTGTTGTTGATGGTGGTAGTTGGAAACCTGGATTTGAAAAAGTTCTGTCTTTTGCAGACTACATTATCTGTTCTGCTAACTTTCGCCCTCCCAATTGTCACAACATGGAGGAAGTCTTTGCCTATCTTTCCCAAATAGAAATTCCTCATATTGCGATTACTCAGGGAGAACAACCAATTCAGTTTTTAGATGAGGGAAAAATCAAATCTCTAGAAATTCCTCAAATTAAACCTGTAGATACTCTCGGTGCAGGAGATATTTTTCACGGGGCTTTTTGTCATTACATTCTTCAGCACAATTTTATTGAAGCTTTAGGAGCTGCGGCAAAAATTGCTGCTCGGTCTTGTCAGTCTTTCGGTTCTCGTCAATGGATGCAAACTGGGAGAAATTAACTATCGGGATTAGCTTCCTCTAACTGCTCTGCCTCAAAGTCAACTTTGTTATATAAATCTTCTAGAGAGATTTGAAAGAGAACAGAGTGTAAGGCAATCATTTCATCTTCTATATCATATTCTCGAATTTCCCAACGCTTTCTTCCCGTCTTCACATACTGCATGACATTAATTTTGGTTTGGTCGATTAATATGTATTCTTGGAAAGAAGCAATAGTTTTATAATCCTCGAATTTTGCTTGACGGTCGCGACTTTGGGTAGACTTAGATAAAATTTCGGCAATGACAATTGGATTAGTCACTGTATCGTTACGATTATTGTAATACTCTGGCTTTCCGGCAATTATCATGACATCGGGATAGGTGTAAATGTTCTTATCAGGGATCCACAAACGCACGTCACCCATAAAAACTTCGTAGTCTTGCTGTCTGAAAGCAAAATTTAGTCCAGTACTAAGATTTAGTGCTAGCCGATTGTGATTTGTCGTTCCGCCTACCATTGGAAGAATTTCACCGTTTATATATTCGCTCTTGAATTTAGCTATCTCTTCTAAAGCTAAGTACTCATCTTGGGTGTAGTAGCGTTCGGTTATTTGCATAGTTTCCTCAATCTCAAATTACAACTGGAAATCACAAATTCTACCGATAGTTTAACTTGGTAGGTTGTACAAAATATCGGAGGGCGGGTTTAGGAAGATCTCAGATTGCAGCAGAGATAGTTGGTAAACCCGCCCCTACTACACTATTTCGCGGACTAACTGTGCCAATCTTTCAGCACTATCAACTACTGCGATCGCGCCTGCTTTTTTTCCCATTTGAGCTAACTTTTCAGGTGAATGCAACAAACTTAAAACTTCTTTGGTTAAGATTTCCGGTGTTAATTCTGGTTGACGAAAGACTAAAGCCGCTCCCGCTGCCACTAAAACTTGAGCGTTGTAATATTGATGATCTTCCGCTGCTGTTGGTAGGGGAATAAAAACCGCTGGCTTGCGGGCGATCGCTAATTCCGTTACCGTACCAGCTCCAGCTCTGGCAATAACTAAACTTGCCCGATGCAACAGCCGCGCCATATTGTCATAAAAAGGCAGTGCAATATACTGCGGATGTTTCAAACTTTCCACGTCAGGATCGTTACTCCCCGTCTGATGTACCACCCACGCTCCAGCCTCAAACCAAGCCGTAGCAGATTGCCGCACTAACTTGTTGACAGCTACCGCTCCCTGACTACCACCGACAATTAAAATCAGCGGTACGTTCTCAGGGATAGCTAAATCTAGAGGTGGTAGCGTATCTAGTGCCTCTACTTGAAACTGCGATCGCACGGGCGTACCTGTAAAGATGGTTTTGGCTCCAGATAAGTATTTTGCTGCTGGTTCAAACCCAATCGCCACAACACTACACCAACGACTTAAAAAGCGAGTCACTTTGCCGGGAATAGCATTCGATTCGTGCAAAATAACGGGTAAACCAAGCGATCGCGCTGCAATAACTGCTGGAGCCGCAATATATCCACCCGTTGTTAACACCCCCTGAAACTGCCCCTGTTTTAGCAACTTTCGCGCCTGAAAAATAGCAAGAGCCAGTTTAGTTAAAATTTTTACCGTACCCAGCCCCAAGCGTTGCTGAATGCCTTCTACATCGATAGTATGCAAGCGATATTGGGATGGAACTAATTGAGTCTCTAATCGATTCGGAACCCCCAACCACTCAATCTGGTAATCTGATAACTGTTCCGCAGTGGCGATCGCCGGAAACAAATGTCCGCCAGTGCCACTTGCTGCAATCAATAGTCGCATCCGTGCATCCCCCATTCCCTTCTACCAAGTCAAGACACAGGTTAACCTAAGATAGAGCAAATGATGTTGTTTTCGGTCATTGGTCATAAAGTGCGAATTGCAAATTGCAAATTGCGAATTGTCATGACAGCTAACTTGCTCAATCGGGAAATATTTAGGCGATCGCCAATGGGTAAAATCTTGAATTCTCTGTCTGCTTGCTTGTTAGTTCCAGTACTGCTAGCACTCTCTGTCATAGTCTCAAGCAACCGTACCGTTGCCCAAGCTCCAGTACAAACCCCGCCAGCATCCACCCCCACTAATGCGCCTCAGCCTCAGCCACCAGTACCGCTCAACGCACCCGCAGAACTGACAAACATAATTGCGCAAATTGATGCGGCTGCCAACCAACGCAACATTAATGAGGTATTAAAGTTTTATAGTCCCAATTTCACTCATTCCGATGGCTTAACGCGCCAAAGCATGACACAAGCTTTAACTGCCCTATGGAAGAGTTACCCGCAGCTCAAGTATCAGACGCAACTGCTCTCGTGGCAACCTCAAGGCAGGGCTACGATCGCAGAGACGGTGACTAAGATTACTGGCACGCAGCCGCAAGCGGTTGGTAATACGCTACTCGATGCCACCATTAGATCTAAACAGAGGTACGAGAACGGTCAAATCGTACAGCAGGAAATTCTTTCCGAGCAAAGTCAAATTAAAACTGGAGACAAACCGCCAACGGTAGAAGTCAAACTACCGCAGCAGGTAAAACCCGGGCAGCAATATAACTTTGATGCAGTCGTGCGAGAACCATTAGGCGACGATTATCTCCTCGGTGCGGCGATCGAAGAACCAATTAGACCCGATAATTTTGCAAATCCGGCGCGGGTGGATCTAGAGTTACTCTCATCCGGCGGACTATTTAAAATCGGTCGCGCTCCCATCAAACCCGATCGCTACTGGGTTTCTGCCGTACTCATCCGAGGCGATGGCATGACACTGGTAACTCAGCGCCTTAATGTAGTCGGCAAAAATCCACCTGCGGCGCAGAAGCCATAGAAGAGAGCTGAGGGAGCTGAGGGAACTGAGGAAGAAAAACTGCTCCTGACTCCTGGCTCCTAAGTTTTGACTTTTAACTTTTGACTTTTGACTTTTCAGAAAGGAGTATGGTTTCAGTCCGACATCAGATTGTATTAATTACGGGTGCAAGTAGTGGCATTGGTGAAGCGACAGCGCAAATATTTGCCCAAGCTGGTGCTAAGTTAATCTTAGTAGCCCGTCGTCAAGAACGATTAGCACAATTGGCAGACGATCTTAATAAAGAATTTGCCAGCGATATACATACTATGCAGTTGGACGTGCGCGATCGCACCAGTATAGAATCGGCTTTAGCTCAGTTGCCGTCTGAATTCTCCGCGATCGACGTTTTAATTAACAATGCTGGTCTGAGTCGCGGTTTAGACAAGCTCTATCAAGGCAGTTACCAAGATTGGGAAGAAATGATCGATACCAATATCAAAGGGTTACTTTACTTTACCCGTGCGATCGTCCCAGGAATGGTAAGTCGCGGACGGGGACATGTTGTCAACCTCGGCTCGATCGCAGGACATCAAACTTATCCTAACGGTAATGTCTATTGTGCTACTAAAGCCGCCGTCAAAGCAATTTCTGAAGGCTTAAAACAAGACTTACTGGGGACTCCCGTGCGGGTTACATCCGTCGATCCTGGGATGGTAGAGACGGAATTCAGCCAAGTTCGATTTCACGGCGATACCGAACGAGGAAATCAAGTGTATCAGGGACTCAAACCCCTCACGCCAGAAGACGTAGCCGATGTCATTTTCTTCTGCGTCACGCGATCGCCCCACGTGAATATCAGCGAAGTTTTGATGATGCCCGTGGATCAGTCGAGTTCGACTTTGTTTAATCGAAGGGGTTAGGGAGTTGTAGAGACGTTCCATGGAACGTCTCTACAACCAGCGTACTATCAACAAATCGGTCGATTCCCAGGATTCACAGCATGAATGTACTCGCTACCAGAATCGGGCCAGCCGCGTTTGTAGGCTGCTTCTTGGGGTTGACCCCAACCCAGTTGCAGAATAATTTCGAGAAAATTTATATTTTCTGATTTCCACAGGGTCGCCCATTGGGTTCGGTGCATAATTCTTTCGACATCAACTGGCGTAATCTGTCGGTAGCCTTTGCCGTGATTGATACTCAGGTAAATATCCATTCCTGCCGTGACTTCTTGCCAAAACTCGGCGATCGCGGATCTATGCTCCTTCAAGATTTCCAAATCTTCAGGTACGGCGATTAAGTGGGCATCAACTTCAGGATATGCGATTGTTTTACCTTTAACCGTCATCTGTCGCCAGACAATGCCAGATACGCCATGTTCGATTTGGTAACGATGTACTGCTGCCTTGAAGTCTTGATAGGCAGTAAATTTTTGCAAGCCTTCGGGTTTGAGATACTTGTCGATCGCAATATTACCCGAAGGTTGCGCCGCCAAGTTGAGCCTTTGTCCCTGGAGACAGGCTTGGCGTTCGGCTGCCAAAATCTCAATTAGCTCCTGTGTAGTGTACGCTTTTGTCATTAACTAGTGGCTAGTGGCTGGTGGCTGGTGGCTAGTGGAACCAGTGACTAGTTGGGGCTATTGCCGATCATTTTGCCTAAAAATTGTCCTTTTGTCTGCGCATCTGCAATACATTTTGAGGAGTGAGGAGTGAGGAGCGAGGGGCGAGGTAAAGGACAAGGGGGACAAGGGGGACAAGGGGGACAAGGGGACAAGGGGGACAAGGGGGACAAGGGGACAAGGGGGACAAGGGGGACAAGGGGGACAAGGAAGCAAAGGAGAAAATCAATTCAATATCCAAAATCCCCACACCCTACACCCCACACCCTAAACCCTTTCCTGAGCGCACCACGCACCACTCTCTTTCCCTGACTCCTTGCTCCTCACTCCTCGCTCCTATTCCGTCACTTCAGAACTAAATTCATTGAAAGAGCGGCGTTTCAACTCAGATGATTCGGTACGGGGTAATAAGTCAAATACTTCTCGCAGGGTGTCATCTACTCGTTCGTAAGGAACTTGCCCTGTTTCATTCAGGACGACTTTACCCGCTTTGTCGAATACAATAACTTGCGGAACTGCACCCTTGTAGTAGTAGCCAGGTTCGGTGGGCTTGTAGGTCAATTCCGGTAAAATGGTGTCTACATTGACAGGAATGATATCTGTTGCCCGACCATAGAAGGCTTGCATCCGCGATACTGCTGAAGCATACTGCTTACAATCGCTGCAATCGTCTAAGTACAACACTAGCAGCGTGGCGCGATCGCTTGCTGCCATAGATTTTTCTAACGTTGTTTTTGGTGGTACTAGTGAGGCATTTCCACCATACAACACAAAAACGTTCCCTTCATAATTGTCGTCGTTGATTCCTGCTAGGGCAGAGGGTATTCCCAGGCAGTACGAAAATACGACGAATAGTAATAACAACTTAGTCAACAATCGTCTCCATCGACGTGTCGCGTTTGGAGGTGACTGGAGCTGAAAAAAATTCATTGCAGCAAACCTTAGATTTGAGCCAATAGTCCACATCTACCATTAGACTATTTTTTTGCTGTTGGTTGTTGGTTGACGGTAAGAGAGTGGTGCGTGTTGATGCGGGTGTGAGGTGTGGGGTGTGGGGTGTGGGGTGTAGTGAGAGAATTGATGTTAATTTTGTTAACTACATCTATCTTAAGTCGGAAATCAGAATCGGTAATTTTGATTTAATCTATATAAGGAGAAGCAGGAGCTAAAAATTCTGTCATAGCAATAGAAATTGGAGGTTTGAAGTCGCAAAAATCTGAAAAAGGTGTAGATTCGCGATCGTTCGTTCAATCTGGGTGCTAGCGGTTGACAGGAGCAGTTAATCGATGTATATCAATATATAAACGACATAGTTATTTAGACAGGGTTATTTATACATAGTTACTGAAACTGTGTTACTGAAACTATAGGTATTAAAACTGTGAGTTATTGAAGCTATAGTTATTCAGGCATAGTGATTAAGGCTATGTTATTGAAACTATGTATTAGGTTGCGTCGATTGGTTGAGTAACTAGGAAATATTTCAAATGGACGCAGCCCAATTTCAGCAAGTGGCAAAAGCTCTAGCAGAGCCACGACGATTGGAAATTCTAACAGCGATCGCTACCCATGATGAGCTATCTTGCCGAGAAATAGTCGAGCAGTTTCCTGTATCGCAAGCAACAGTTTCTCATCACATTAAGGAGTTAGTTAAAGTCGGTTTGATCGAAACTAGGCGTGCAGGGCAATACTGTTATTACAGTTTTCGTGCGGAAGTTTTGTCAATTTATATTACTCAGTTACAGCAACTTTTGACAATAAACATTCAACAAAAATCGCCGGAACGAATTTAAGTGACTTGAATTGGAGACAACCAATAATCTCGATCGCGTATAGAAGGGAATTTAAACCTATTACGAATATAACTTTCACCGTTATTACAGGAGTCACTACTTAAGTAATCAAACCGCTAACTGACAACTTCTTTGTACAGACGTTACATGTAACTGATAACTGTAGAGTTTGGTATTGACCGATGAATTATTACACAAAGGTGAGGCAATAAGCCAAAATTACAATTCTCTTTAGAGAATTCCTGACTCTTCGTTAGTCAAAACTTTTATTTAGCAAGCTTTCTATTCAATATGGAATCATCAGAACCTAAAGCATCCGCTACGGATGAGAGAAAACAAGTCCAAGACAAACCCCCAGGTAAACGCAAGCCGTGGATGTGGTTATTGGTCGGTCTAATCGCCATTGGTGGCGGAGTTGGACTATGGTATTTACTCGCACCCAAAAATCAAAACGCCAATTCAGCCGCACAGCAGCAACCGCCAACTAAGGTGAGGCTAGCCACCCTAGAATCAGGAGCAGTCAGCGAAAGTAGCGAGTATATTGCCAATTTAGAATCGCGACGATCCGTGACTTTACAGCCGAGAATTCAAGGGCAAGTCTCTCGTATTTTCGTTCGTCCAGGCGATCGCGTCAATCGAGGAGCGAACCTAATTCAGATCGATCCAGAAGAACAACAAGCAGCCGTCAGGAGTTCTAGCGCCGCGATCGCAGCTGCCGAAGCAGAAGTGGCAAATGCCGAAGCAACCCTGAGTTCCTTGCAAGCAGAACGCCTTTCTAACTTGTCGAATGTCAGATTCAACGAGAAAGAATACAAGAGATATTCTGACCTTGCCGACCAAGGAGCGGTAGCGCGATCGGTTGCGGACGATTATACCAATAGAATCGCTACGGCAAAAGCCGAACTCAATGCGATCGACAAACGCATTGCCGCTCAGAAAGCTACCGTAGCTCAACAGGAAAAAGCCTTGGCAGAAGCAAGAGCGAATACCCAAGGACAGGAAGCGCAACTGAAATACTACACGATTACCGCACCCTTTGCGGGTACAGTGGGGCGAATTCCGGTCAAAGAGGGGGATTTTGTCAACACATCAACCCAACTCACAAGCGTTACCGAGAACCAACCCCTAGAAGTCAATATCTCCGTACCCATCGAACGGGGACCAGAACTACGCCAGGGAATGCCAGTCGAGCTGCTTGACGGACAAGGCAAGCGTGTAGGGACGAGCAAGGTCTTTTTCATTGCCCCTAACACCGCTACTAATACCCAATCCGTACTCGTCAAATCTCTATTTGAAAATTCCCAAAATCAACTGCGTGCCGACCAATATGTAAGAGCGAGAGTCATTTGGAATCAACGCCAAGGCATTCTCGTTCCCACAACGGCAATTAACCGGATTGGCGGTCAAAACTTCGTCTATGTAGCAGAATCAGCACCACAACAACAGTCTCAACAGGCACAATCGGGACAACCACAGCTGATAGCACGGCAAAAACCCGTGAAATTAGGCAGCATTCAAGGTAACAATTACCAGGTTCTCGAAGGATTAAAACCCGGAGAGCGAATTATTACTTCAGGACTGCTCAACCTCAGAGACGGCGCACCGATCGCCCCTGAATCTTAAAGAGACAAGGGAGTCAATGGTCAATAGTTATTGGTCAATGGTTAATAGCAATCAACTATTAGCTATGAACTATGAACCACTCCCTACTCCTGTACGGGCGGGTTCACCTGAAATCTTTGCTAGTAGCAAAGCCGCTTGGTAAACCTGCCTCTACAACTACCCTACTCCCTACTCCCTCATGTTTGTTGACTTTTTTATCAAGCGACCAGTTTTTACGAGCGTCTGCGCCATTATTATTTTACTGGTAGGAGCGATTAGCATTCCTACCCTGCCCGCCGCTCAATATCCTGAAATTGCGCCGCCCCAAGTGCAAGTCACTGCTAACTATGTTGGGGCAAGTGCAGAAGTCGTAGAAGATACAGTAACGACAGTACTAGAACGAGAAATTAACGGCGTTGATGGGATGAGATACATCAACTCCAGTAGCGCCAACGACGGTACGAGTACGATTACAGTCACGTTTGAAGCAGGACGGGATCTCGATATTGCTGCTGTAGACGTGCAAAACCGCGTTTCGATCGCCGAACCGCAGTTGCCGCAAGAAGTGCGTCAAGTCGGCGTGACGGTGACAAAGCAGACCAACAACCTGCTGTTGGGCATGGGTATATTCTCGCCTAACAAGCAGTATGACAACGTGTTCTTGAGCAACTACGTCGATCTTTATATGGTCGATGCCTTGCAACGAGTCAAGGGCGTGAGCGAGGCGCGGATTTTTGGCGAACGTCGCTATGCTATGCGCCTGTGGCTAGATCCCGATAAACTCGCCAGCCGCAATTTAGCAGCACAAGATGTTGTCGATGCCGTCGAAGAACAAAACTTGCAAGTAGGCGCGGGGCAAATCGGTCAGCCGCCTACAGAAGACGGGCAGCAATATCAAATTGACTTGCGGGCTGTGGGTAGACTTGTTGACGTGTCTCAGTTTGAAGACATGGTAATCTCGACCGCACCAGACGGAACCCTGATTAAATTGAGCGATGTAGGACGGGTAGAATTGGGGGCGCAAAACTACAGTTCGTTCCTGCGGTATCGGGGTCAAGAGGCGGTAGGGATCGGGATCTTTCCGATTCCAGGTAGCAACGATTTGGAGGTGGCACGAAATGTTAAAGCCGAAATGGAACGGCTATCTCAACAATTTCCGCCAGGGATGGAATATCAGGTAGCCTATGACACGACCTTATTTGTAGAAGAGTCCCTCAAAGAAGTCATTATTACCCTGCTCATGTCTGTGGCGCTGGTAATTGCGGTGATTTACCTGTTCTTGCAGGACTGGCGCACGACTTTGATTCCGGTTGTGACAATTCCTCTAGCTTTGATCGGCACGTTTGCTTTTGTTAAAGCGTTCAATTTCTCGATTAACTCTTTGACGTTGTTCGGTTTAACCCTTGCTACAGGGATGGTAGTAGACGATGCGATCGTTGTTGTGGAAGATATCTCTCGCTTGATTCAAGATGAGGGAATGCCACCGCGTCAAGCAGCATCAGAGGCGATGCACGAATTGTTTGGGGCAGTGATTGCAACTTCCTTGGTATTGATGGCGGTGTTTGTCCCCGTCGCCTTTTTCCCAGGAGCCACAGGACAAATTTATCGGCAATTTGCGCTGACGATCGCCTTTTCAATTACAATTTCTACCTTCTTGGCGCTGACCCTTACGCCCTCACTCGCAGGCTTGTTGCTGCGACAAAAACCACCTGCACGGGGTCCTATAGCTTGGGTATTTGGTAAGTTTAATCGCTTCCTCGATTGGACGCGCCACAAGTACGAGCGATCGCTCAGTTTCCTAACGCGGATCAAACCGATTGTTTTGGGAATATTTGTCGTCTTCTTAGGACTAACGGCATGGTTGTATCAAATCGTCCCCACCGGATTTTTACCCGATGAAGACCAAGGTTATTTCATCACCCTAATTCAAGGACCCGAAGGAGCTTCGCTGAACTACACCAGCGACGTGATGCGGAAAATCGAAACTGAATATCTGAAATTACCCGAAGTCAAAGCAACTTTTGCCGTTGGTGGTTTCGGTATTGGTGGTACGGGTAACACCGCTAACAGGGGAGCAATTTTTACCCCGCTCATACCTTGGGGCGAACGTCCAGGGGCAAATCAATCGGCAGAAGCTCTGATTAATCGGATGCGCGGTGTTGTTTCCCAATTTCCTGAAGCTAGAATTCTACCTGTAAATCCGCCCGCAATTCGCGGTTTGGGTAGCGTCAGCGGTTTCCAATATCAACTGCAAGACCGTCAGGGAAATCTTCCTCTCAACGATCTTGTCGGCGTAATGCAACAACTGATGCAACGTGGAAATCAAACCCCTGGATTGTCAGCTGTCTTTAGTACTTTTGGGGCAAATGCGCCGCAAATGGAGATCGAGATCGATCGCAACAAAGCCAAAGCCTTACAAGTCGATGTAGACGAAATTTTAAATACTCTGCAAACATACATGGGTTCGCGCTACGTCAACGATTTCAACCTACAACGGCGGACTTATCGGGTGTACGTCCAAGCCGACAAGCAGTTTCGCTCGAATCCAGAGGATATTGGTAAATTATACGTGCGATCGAATCAAACCGATCCCGACCAGCGGCAGATGATTCCGCTGAGCAACTTGGTAAAAGTCACCCCGACTACTGGAGCGCAGTCAATTACACACTATAACCTCTTCCGCTCGATCGAACTTAACGGTTCTGCGGCTCCTGGTTTTAGTACCGGACAAGCAATGGACGCGATGGCAAAACTATCAGCGGAAATTCTCCCAGCTAGCATGGGTTATGAGTGGTCGGGGATTTCCTTAGACGAGACAGAATCAGGTGGTCAAGCACCGATTATCTTTGCTTTAGGCTTGGTCTTCGTATTCTTAGTCCTAGCAGCACAATACGAGAATTACGTCGATCCATTGATCATCATGCTGGCGGTTCCCCTAGCAATTTTCGGAGCGTTGTTAGCTCAGAATCTGCGGGGTTTACCGAATGATGTTTACTGTCAGGTTGGTTTGGTGATGTTGATCGGATTGGCAAGTAAAAACTCAATTCTGATTGTAGAATTTGCCAACCAATTGCGCGATCGCGGACTGTCAATTACGCAAGCAGCGATTCAAGCATCCCAGGAACGCTTGCGACCAATTTTGATGACGGCTCTTTCGACCTTATTAGGGATTTTCCCCTTAGTCATTGCCGTGGGTGCGGGGGCAAAAAGTCGTCAAGCACTTGGTACGGCAGTATTTGGCGGCATGTTTGTGGCAACGTTCTTGAGTTTGTTTGTCGTGCCAGTACTGTACATTGTTATCAGTAATTTGCGCGATCGCTTTCAATCTCGTCGTCCACCTCAGCCACCCCAGCAGTTGGAACCCAGCGATACAGATGTCAGAGTCGCTTCTGAAAGCCGATAAATTTGCGATCGATTAATACGCAAAATTTGTAGGGGCGCACAGCTGTGCGCCCCTACAGTCTATGTAATCATCACGCTAATTGCTTCAACACATCCGTTACCACGCCAAATAGTTCGTCGATATGCTGCTTTTCAATAATCAGCGGTGGCGACAGCGCAATATTATCTCCCGCTGCTCTGACTAATGCCCCTTGCTGATAGCATTTGACAAAAGTTTCATATCCCCTTGCTCCTGGTTTGCCTGGAATTGATTCTAGTTCGATCGCTCCTACCAATCCCAAATTGCGTAAATCGATAACATGGGGTAAACCGCGCAAACTGTGGACGGCATTTTCCCAGTAATCCGCAATTTCTGATACGCGAGTCAGCAATCCTTCTTTTTTGTATATATCTAACGTAGCCAGAGACGCAGCACAGGCGACGGGATGACCGGAGTAGGTGTAGCCGTGGAAAAATTCAATCCCGTTTTCTATTCCCTGGACAAAGGTTTGATAGATTTCCTCGCGCACGAATACCGCTCCCATCGGCACAGTCGCGTTGGTAATTCCTTTTGCCACCGTAATTATGTCTGGTATGACTCCAAAATAATCAGCAGCAAATGGCTTACCCAAACGTCCAAAACCCGTAATCACTTCATCAAAAATCAGTAAAATGCCGTGTTTATCGCAAATTTGGCGTAACTTTTGCAAATATCCGACTGGTGGTAGCAAAACTCCTGTCGATCCTGCAACTGGTTCCACAATAACAGCAGCAATGGTTGAGGCATCGTGTAACGTTACCAACCGATCTAACTCGTTAGCTAAATGCTCGCCCCACTTAGGTTGTCCGCGAGTAAAGGCGTTATGTTCTAAATTATGAGTGTGGGATAAATGATCGATTCCAGTTACGATGTTGCCGAATAACTTGCGGTTTGCTCCCGTGCCTCCCACCGCCGTACCACCAAAATTGACCCCGTGATAGCCGCGTTCTCTACCAATTAGTCTTTGCCGCGCCCCTTGACCTTTAAGCCGATGATAGGCGATCGCAATTTTCAAAGCCGTATCGACAGATTCCGAACCAGAATTCGTAAAAAAAACGCGATTCAAATCTCCAGGTAACAGTTCTACTAGCCGTGTTGCCAATTCAAACGGTGCTGGATGTCCCATCTGAAACGTCGGAGCAAAATCCAACTGCATTACCTGTTTTTGTACCGCATCGGCAATTTCTCGGCGACCGTGACCCGCATTGACGCACCATAACCCCGCCGTACCATCAATTATCTGCCGTCCGTCAGATGTGGTGTAATACATCCCCTCAGCCGCCACTAACAAACGGGGACTAGCCTTGAACTGACGATTAGCCGTAAACGGCATCCAAAAGGCATCTAAATCGCTGCTGGGAAGATTGGTAGTAGTTGCTAATTCCATAGATTTAATCGGGGGGCTGAAAGCTCATTTACATATTAAATCGCATTGGTAAGTGGTAATTGGTAATTGCTAATTGGCTGCCGATCGCGCACCACGCACCACTCACTAATAACTGATAAAATAAAAAAGCGATCGCAGGAGATAAAATCACGGTTTACGCACGTCCTTTGGCTCGTTTGATCGAGCAGTTGCAGCGCTTGCCAGGAGTCGGTCCCAAGACCGCTCAGCGCCTTGCTCTACATATTTTGAAGCGTCCAGAAGCAGAAGTTGAAGCCTTAGCACAGGCTTTGTTAGAAGCAAAAAAACAAGTGGGTTTGTGTAAAGTTTGCTTTCATCTCTCAGCCGAACCCGTTTGCGAGATCTGCCGTAACTCTAACCGCGACAATAATACAATTTGTGTTGTGGCTGACTCCCGCGACGTGATTGCTTTGGAAAAAACTAGGGAATATCACGGCAAATATCACGTTTTGGGGGGAGTCATTTCACCGATGGATGGCATCGGACCCGAACAGCTAACAGTTCAATCGCTGGTACAACGGGTGAGTCAACAACAACCCAAGGAAGTGATTTTAGCAATTGGTCCTAGCGTGGAAGGAGAGACGACAACGCTGTATGTCGGTCAACTCCTCAAACCATTCACAAAAGTGACGCGAATCGCCTTTGGTTTACCCGTAGGTGGCGATTTAGAATACGCTGACGAGGTGACGTTAGCAAGAGCTTTAGAAGGGCGGCGGGAACTAGATTAGGGAATTCGGAATTCGGAATTCGGAATTCGGAATTAAAGATTTGTTAGTTAGCTAGTTTGTTTTGTGCGGTAGAGGCTGCTGCTTGCACGAAGCCAGCTTGTCGGATGGCTTGTTGTCCTTGGTCAGAAAGGAGGAGTTTGGTGTAAGCCTCTCCTGCTTGTTGCGCCCTACCTCCATCTTGCTTGACGATCGCGTATAAATTACGAGTTAGGGGGTAGCTGCCATCAGCAAAAGCTGCTAAGTTTGGTTGATGACGCTGATTAGGGCAAGGTTGAGATAGCGGTTCGCGATAGGGAGCGACGAAGCGATCGCTATTCTCTCCCAAGGGAATTGGCTTGACCCCGCATTGATGCACGACCGCACGGGCAGAAGCATAATAGATTGCACCTGGAGTCTGATTAACTAAACGCAAGGCGGCTGTTGTGGAGTTGACAGAGCGTACGTTTGTCCCAAAAGCTTGCTCTGACGTAGAAAAGATTGCAACCGGACTACCATCTTGAGGATGACGAGTGTATGGTACGATTGGCAAGTTTTCCCCACCTAACTGACTCCAGTTGGTAATTTTGCCTTGATAAATTTGCTGCAACTGCTCTACGGTTAAACCAGAAATTTGCAATGAGGGATGAACGACGGCGGCGATCCCATCCATCGCAATTGGAATTTCTGCCAGTGTCAATCCTTGCTTTTGTGCCAGTGCTTTTTCTGCTGCTGTTAGCGGACGAGAGGAGTGGGCAAAATCTAATTTCCCGTCGAGCAACATCTGTATTCCCACACTAGAACTCAAATTACCATTAGGCGGCTGGATATAGCGCAATTGAAGTTCTGGGCGTGCTTGCTGAATCTGAGCGTCAACCACTTGGCGGATTGGTATCCATGCAGCACTACCACCATAGTTAAACGTACCTGATGGTACACCTGTCGTGCGATCGTATGTAGAACCATTTGTTGTTGCTACTGGATTTTCTGAAGTTTGATTTGTAGCAGTAGCGCTGCTCCACAATTGAGGTTTTAGCCACCACAACAAACCACCAATAACCAGCAAGGTCAGAACTTTGCCAATAATTAATCCTTTAATTAATAGGACAACATCTTTATTTTTCTTGAGTGGAGTCTGATTGGATTTTTCAAACATGTTTTAGTTATCAGGGAGCAGGGAGAGACAAGGAAGACAAGGGGGACAAGGGAGCAACTACCAATGACCCATTACCCATTACCAACTATTCTTCTACTTTGTAACCAAATTCTGATAGTCTGAGCCGAGATTGCCTCCATTTTGGTTGTACTTTTACAAATAGTTCTAAATAAACTTTCCCGGCGATTAGCTTTTGAATTTGTTCGCGAGCAGCGCTACCGATCGCTTTGAGCATTGCTCCTCCCTTACCGATCAGAATTCCTTTTTGAGAATCTCGCTCGATATGAATAGTCGCAAATACACGGGTAATATTAGGAGCTTCCTCCACTTTGTCAATAGTAATTGCTACCGAGTGAGGAACTTCATCCCGTGTTAGCAATAAAATTTGTTCGCGAATTAATTCTCCCATAATAAAACGTTCTGGCTGGTCTGTAACTAAGTCGGGAGGATAATAATAAGGACCAGGCTCCAAACATTCTACAATTGCCTGTTGTAAGGCTTCTAATCCCTCACCATTGAGAGCTGAAAATTTTAGCATCTGCCATTGGTAAGATTTAGCGATTTCTTGGTAAGAACGATCCAAATCTTCAGTATTAGTCGATCGCCGGTCGATTTTGTTCAGCCCTAGAACTACAGGGGTTTGTGTCTGAGTTAGCAACTCGATAATAAAGCGATCGCCTCCCCCAGCAACTTGAGAACCATCGACCACAAACAAGACTACATCGACAGAATCAATCGCAATCTGAGCATTTTTGACTAACACTTCTCCCAACTGATGATGGGGTTTATGAATTCCTGGCGTATCGACAAAAATAAATTGAGCTGCGGGTGTGGTCAAAATTCCTCGCAAGCGGTTGCGCGTTGTCTGCGCGACTGGAGAAGTAATTGCAATTTTTTGCCCTACAAGTTGATTCATCAACGTCGATTTACCAACATTAGGACGACCGATAATCCCAATAAAGCCAGATTTATAACCAGGCGGGGCTTGGGGAATAGTTAATGCATCCGAAAAATCAAAAGAATCGTTATCTGAATTAATCACTGCCTAGAACTAGCTTAATATTGCAAAAAATAAAGAAATCTAAAATCAAATTGTAATTAAGATCGATGCTACCTGTTTCAGTCTAATGTACTGCTTTGGTAGAGTGGCGCGTGTTGATGCAGGTGTGATGCGTGGTGCGTGGTGCGTGGTTTTTCTCCCCCAACTCCCCTGTCCCCCTTGTCCCCCTTGTCCCCCTTGTCCCCCTGCTCCCTGCTCCCTGCTCCCTGCTCCCTGTTAACTGATAACTAATAACTGAATGAAAAGAATTGGAATTTTGACCAGTGGTGGAGATTGTGCGGGTTTGAATGCCGCGATTCGTGCCGTGGTGCATCGCGCTGTCGGTACTTATGGCTGGGAGGTATTTGGAATTCGACAAGCCACTTTAGGATTGATGGCTCAACCACCACAAGCGATCGCCTTAGAAATTGACAAAGTTGATGGATTGCTCGTAGCTGGTGGGACAATTTTAGGAACGACCAATAAAGGCGATCCTTTTGCTTTTCCGATGCCAGACGGGACTATCCGCGATCGCTCGGAAGACATTATTGCTGGCTACCACCAATTAGGCTTGGATGCCATGATTGGCATTGGTGGCGACGGTAGTATGGCGATTTTACGTCGCCTTGCCCAACAAGGAAATCTCAACCTGGTAGCAATTCCTAAAACGATTGACAATGATGTCGGCGTAACCGAACTTTCAATCGGTTTTGATACTGCTGTAAGTATCGCCACTGAAGCTTTAGATCGGTTGCATTTTACGGCTGCCAGTCATTCCCGCGTAATGATTTTAGAAGTTATGGGACGCGATGCAGGACATATCGCCATCAGTGCGGGGATTGCTGGTGGTGCTGATGTGATTTTAGTCCCAGAAATTCCTTACACTGTCGAGCGCGTCTGTTACACGATTAAAGAAAGACAAGAACAGGGGAAAAATTATTCTCTCGTCGTCGTATCGGAAGCGGTGCGGACGGAAACAGGTGTATGCGTCATGTCCACCGATCGCTTGGGACAATGTCGCTATGGTGGCATCGGTCAATATTTAGCTGACGAAATTTGCACTCGGATTGGAGCAGAAACGCGAGTCACAGTACTAGGACACGTTCAACGAGGTGGTACGCCGTCACCACTAGAACGGGTAATTGCCTCTGCTTTTGGTGTTGCGGCTGTCGATTTGATCGCCGAAGCACAGTACGACCACATGGTAACGTGGCAAAAACGGCAAGTTGTCAGCGTTCCTATTCCCGAGGCGATCGCCCAATACCGCGCAGTCAATCCTCACGGTACACTGGTCAAAACTGCCCGTGGTTTGGGTATTTGTTTAGGCGACGAGCATTAGTCAGTTATTAGTTATCAGTTATCAGTGTAGAGACGTTACATGTAACGTCTCTACAAAGTTATCGGCGAATGGATTGTGGGGTGTGGAGTTGACTTGCGAATGCGTGGCTATAGACGGTTCAAAAACTGGTATCCACTATGTCTTTTCTCACCTAAACTCTAGAATGGTAAGAGTGAGTAGTTGAGAAAAGTGCTGTATGTTGTGAAAGTAAAATCTGAAAGCAGAAGTTGCGAAAGCAGAGGTAGAATTAACCATACGTGGCTAATGCCTCAAAGATAAACTAAAGTTAATTTATTAAAACTTTTCCGGTATAATTCAGATATTTTTTGACAAAATGAAACAATCTCACTGATGAGTCTGTGACTTTTGACGGATTGTTCCGTCTAGCTTGTTGTCCTTCCAACAGACTTCACACAGACTTCAGATTGTAGATAATAATACAGGTATATTGAGTGAACAGCTTCGATCTAGCTCCGCCTAAAATCCTGGTAGTTGACGACCATCCAGCTAGTCGTATGACGGCTGTAGCTATTCTCTCGGTAGAGGGGTACGAAGTTTTAGAGGCAGATAGCGGCTCGTCAGCGCTAGAGTCCGTCAGTCAAGGTCAACCGGATCTAATCCTACTGGATGTAATGATGCCAGAAATGGATGGATTTGAAGTTTGTTGCCAACTGAAGCAGGACGAACAGACAAGGTTGATCCCAGTCATTTTTATCACAGCTTTAAACGATAGACAAGCTAGAATTCGTGGGATTGAAGCTGGGGGAGATGATTTTTTAAGCAAACCTTTCGATCGCCTGGAATTAGCTGCCCGCGTCAAATCCTTGGTGCGTCAAAAGCGTTTGAATGAAGATTTAGATCATGCTTCGCAAGTGTTATTTTCCATTGCTAGAGCAGTGGAAAGCCGCGATCCCAATACTGGCGATCACTGCGAACGCTTGGTAAACTTGAGCGATGCTTTCGGTGGCTATCTCAATCTGTCCCGCCCTCAGAGACGGGATTTGATGTGGGGTAGTTATTTACACGATATTGGTAAGGTTGGCATTCCCGATGCCGTGCTGCTGAAGACTGGAAAACTAAATCCCAAAGAGTGGGAAGTGATGCGACAGCACGTTTTGATTGGTGAGAGAATCTGTCAACCTCTACGGACGATGCGAGGGGTGATTCCAATTGTTTTGCACCATCACGAGCGCTGGGACGGTTCTGGTTATCCCTATCAACTAGTTGGAGAACAGATTCCTTATCTCGCCCAAGTATTTCAAATTATTGATATTTATGATGCTCTGACTAGCGATCGCCCATACAAACGCGCGCTGTCTCAGGAAGAAGCATTAAAAGTTTTGGTTGCAGAAACCAATCGAGGATGGCGCAATCCCGAACTCGTACAACAGTTTATCAACTTTATTAACTCAACTGCCATCCCCGCAACCTCTCTGGAGGGACTTGGGGTTAGGATCGAGGGATTAAGGGCTAGAGGCTAGACTTTTTTTGAAGAAAAAGAAAGATTTCCTCAGCCTTTTTCAATCTTTTTCAATCCTCATGCTTCAAAAAGAGTTCTGCCCTACAGTCTCTCAGCTCTCACGATCGCCCCTAGCTCCTTCCATGACACTGCAAATTTCCTGTCCGGCTTGTCGTCATTCTGTCTATTTTCCCAGCTTTGAAGAATGCGATGAAGACTTTCTCGAAGGTATATGTCTCAAGTGTGACTATAGATATGCCTTAGTACGCACCGAAGTTGCTAGCTTTAATTCATATCTAGAATCATCGTATCGCAGTAAATATAATAAGCAACCAGAATACAGACGTGTTTATCAATTGCGGTTGTACGATGTAGGGAATCTATACAAAAATAATCTGCTGCAAGCACTAGATTTTTCTACTTTAGGACGAGAGGAAAGAATATCAGCTGTAGCTGGAGATAAACTACTTTTGCTTTATCTGATGCAAGGTAAGGTTTTAAAAGATTTGCTGTGGCTAGAAAATTCTCATACAGGCGAAAATTATCTTTTAAGAAAACCAGGAGCAAGAGCGAAATCTCTAGCTTTTAATATTAGTAAGTTTGCTCTAGCCATTACCGTACCGTTATGCATTCTAAATCCTACAACCAATAAACTGCTATTAGCTGCGGCTGCACCTACAGCGGCAGGCATAGGAACCTATGCAACTATGCGTCAAAGACTCAAAGAGCGCGATCGCCAAGAGTTAGGTAGGCTCACCTCTGAGCAACAATTGCTATCGCAAAAACATGAGATGGAGCAACAGATTCTCAAGCTGCAACAAGAGTTAAATGCTAATAAAAAATTGATTCGACGCTTAAAAAATTTACAGCAAAAAATGTTAAGTGCGCAACAGGAATTATATAGTCGTCAAATTGACATTACGAGCAAAGGGATCGACAAAATCGCACAACAAATTAAATTATCGGAAGAATTATTATACGGATATTGTCAAATTATTAGAATGATTTCTATAGAATACGAAACCTCGCGTATTGCTCAAGTACTGCCAGAAAATGTGGGTGAAAAAATTCTCAGGCAATTAGATGAACTAAAAGCAATTGAATTAAAAAAGCAAGAAATGGCTGCGCAAGTCGATCCGCAAAAACTGCTACAGGAAATTTGATTACCTGTTGGGAGCAGTTGTCAGTAAGAGCGTGAAGAAAGGGTGTGGGATGTAGGGTGTAGGGAATTAGTAGTTGGTAATGGGTAATGGGTAATGGGTAATGGGTGGTTGTTGCACCTGAAGCCCACCTTCCCACCTGCACACAAAGCTCACCTGCTTCCTTGTCCCCCTTCGCCCCCTAATCCCCACTCCCTTCGGTCGTGGGGAAGAGCGAGTTCCCCCTTGTCTCCCTTGTCTCCCTTGTCCCCACACCCTACACCCTTTCTTGCGTTACAAAACGGCTATTTTGGCGTAACTGATAACTCACCCCACGGCTTACGTCAAGATTTGAAAAAATTGTTGCAACGAGATTTCCCTTTTAGTACTACAATGCAGCGAAAGTTAATTTTTTTTCCTAGTTTACAAATCCATTTCCGAGGCTAAGAGCAGTTGGCGATCGCCAATTGTCAAAGCCCGATCGCAATCGAGTCATAAAAATGTATTTCATCAGGATTGATTGTCATGGGTAAAGAAGGGCGCGTATCGGTAGGAATTGTTGGCGCGTCAGGCTATGGCGGGGTGCAATTAGTCAGATTGTTGATGGATCATCCTGAAGTAGAACTCGTCTACTTGGGTGGCGATAGCAGTGCTGGCAAATCGTTTGCTGATATATACCCCCACTTAGCTCATCGGGTAGCGCAGCCAATCGAATCTGTCGATCCAGAAGCGATCGCGGCAAGGTGTGAGGTAGTCTTTCTCTCACTCCCCAATGGTTTTGCTTGCGATATGGCTCCTCAGTTGGTCGATAAAGGTTGTAAAGTTCTCGATTTATCTGCCGATTATAGATTTAGCGATTTAGAAACTTATCAAATCTGGTACGGCAAACAGCGGCAAGACATAGCTGTGGCAACAAAAGCAGTTTATGGCTTGCCAGAACTGTATCGCGATCGCATTGCCGAAAGCCAACTGATCGGTTGTCCTGGCTGCTATCCCACCGCCAGTTTGTTAGCACTTGCACCCCTACTAAAACAAGGCTTAATCGTACCTGAAACCGCGATCGTCGATGCAAAATCCGGCACGTCTGGGGGTGGTAGACAGGCAAAAACTGGACTGTTGCTGGCAGAAGCAGATAACTCCTTTGCTGCTTATGGCGTTGCCCGTCACCGTCATACGCCAGAAATCGAGCAAGTTTGCAGCGATTTGGCTGGACATCAAGTGTTAGTGCAATTTACTCCTCACTTAGTCCCGATGGTACGCGGTATCCTCGCCACCGTCTACGCCACTCTACGCGATCCTGGGTTAGTTAGAGAAGACTTAATTACCATCTACAGAGCTTTTTATCGCAATTGCCCTTGGGTAACAATTTGCGACAGTGGCATCTATCCCCAAACTAAGTGGGCGTGCGGCAGCAATCTCTGCTACATCGGTATCGAAACCGATCCCCGTACCGGTAGAGTCATCGTCTTATCAGCGATCGATAACTTGATCAAAGGACAAGCCGGACAAGCAATTCAATGCCTCAACATCATGATGGGTTGGGACGAGAGTTTAGGACTACCTAAGCTAGGGTTTTATCCCTAATTTTGGTAATGGGTAATGGGTAACAGTCAGCAATTGGTAGTAATTACCAACTACCAATTACCAACTACCAATTACCAATTACCAATCCCTACTTCGGTCCCATCTTCACAGTTCCAGCATAAACAGCGCGATCGCCAAGTTCGTCTTCAATACGCAATAGGCGATTATATTTTGCTACCCGTTCGCTGCGACAGAGAGAACCAGTTTTAATCTGACCTGCGCGTGTTGCTACAGCTAAGTCAGCGATCGTCGTGTCTTCTGTTTCTCCCGAACGATGGCTGATAATCGAGCGAAAACCGTTACGGGTAGCTAGATCGATGGTTTCTAAAGTTTCCGTCAGCGAACCAATTTGATTCAGCTTGATCAAGATAGCATTTCCTGCTTTGGTTTCGATCCCTTTTTGCAGGCGGGTGGCATTAGTCACAAATAGATCGTCGCCTACCAGTTGAACGCGATCGCCAATTTTTTCAGTTAACAACTGCCAGTGCTGCCAATCTTCCTCATGTAACCCATCTTCAATTGAGACAATTGGGTATTCACCGACTAGTTTAGCCAAATACTCGATAAACTCAGTGGGCGCGTGAGCTGCGCCGTCATAGACATACTGCCCATCTTTATAAAACTCGCTGGCGGCTACGTCCAAGGCTAATGCAACTTCCTCCCCAGGTTTATATCCAGCTTTGGCGATCGCGCTCATTAGTATTTCTAGAGCTACCTGATTCGACTCCAAATTAGGCGCAAAACCGCCTTCATCGCCCACACCAGTGAGCAATCCTTTGTCGTCCAATACCTTACTCAAAGCTGCAAAAACTTCCGCCCCCCAACGTAGTGCCTCTCGAAATGAAGGCGCACCAACGGGAACGATCATGAATTCTTGAAAATCGATATTATTTGCCGCATGAGCGCCACCATTGATCACGTTCATCAAAGGTACGGGTAGCACGTTGGCTAAAGGACCCCCGAGATAGCGATACAAAGGAATTCCGAGTAACTCCGCTCCTGCCTTCGCCGCCGCCAAAGACACCGATAAAATCGCATTTGCTCCCAGGTTGGCTTTATTTGGAGAGCCATCTAGAGCGATCATGGCGCGATCGATAGCTTCTTGGTTCAAGACATCCATTTGAGATAGTTGTGGAGCGATCGCCGAATTGACATTTTCCACCGCCTTGAGTACCCCTTTACCCCCATAACGGCTCTTGTCGTCATCTCGAAGTTCGTGCGCCTCAAAAGTTCCTGTAGAAGCCCCACTGGGAACCTGGGCGAGTCCCACCACTCCCCCAATTAAATGTACTTCCGCCTCGACAGTAGGGCGACCCCGCGAGTCGAGAATTTCTCTAGCAATAATGTTGTCTATAGCGCTGTCTATTGTATCGATCATGCTGCGTAGCTCCTTTTTCAGTTATCAGTTATCAGTTATCAGTGGCTAGTGGCTGGTGGCTAGTGGCTGGACTCAATTCTTGTCACTAGTCACTCCTCACTGGTTCTACTTACTACTCACTGCTCACTACTCACTTCATTTGAGTCAGGATAGGAATTTTACAGGCTGATGGGTACGATGTTAAGGATCATTTGACACGAAATTGGTTGTCATTCGTCATTTATCATTTGTCATTAGTTGTTGGTTGACGGTTGACAGTTGATAGTTGTTGGTTGTTGGTTAACTGGTCACCGGTCACTGGTCACTGATAACTGCTCCCGACTCCCCATTCCCTAGAATAGAGATCGATGCTGAAATTTGGAGTCACTTAATGCGATTACTACACACAATGCTTCGCGTCGGTAACTTGGAAGCATCTCTCAAGTTTTACTGCGAACTTTTGGGCATGAAGTTGCTGCGCCAGAAAGACTATCCAGGCGGTAAGTTTACCCTGGCTTTTGTAGGCTATGGTGACGAGGCAGACCACACCGTTCTCGAACTCACCCACAATTGGGACACAGAGAAGTACAACTTAGGTGATGCTTACGGTCATATCGCGATTGGCGTTGATGACATTTACGGCACTTGTGAAGAAATTAAAGCTCGTGGCGGTAAAGTAGTACGAGAACCAGGACCGATGAAGCACGGTTCTACAGTCATTGCTTTTGTTGAAGATCCCGACGGCTACAAAGTAGAGCTGATCCAACTCAGTTCTAGAGAATCTGCTACTCCCCAGAAGGAGTTAGTGTCACAGTAGGCTGAGGTATACGTCGGACAGGGGAGAGGGGGAAGACAAGGGGGACAAGAGAGAGCTGAGGGAGAGTCGCGGAGAGTCGCGGAGAAAAAAACACTACACCCTACACCCCACACCCTTCTTTCTTCACGACTCCCGACTCCCGACTCCCGACTCCCGACTCCCAAAATAGGATAGGCTAATAGCGATCGCACCATCAGCACTAGATGGTATTTTCTTTCTAAATCTAAAATCGCCAATTTAAAATCTAAAATCGTTAAGATGCAGCCCACCGACCCTAACAAGTTCACCGAAGAAGCCTGGGAAGCGATCGTCAATTCTCAGGATTTGATGGTTCAACGTTTTCAGCAACAACAACTGGAGGTCGAACACCTCGCGATCGCACTTTTAGAACAACCAAAAGGGCTGGCTAATCGGATTCTGACTAAAGCTGGTGTCGATCCCGCAGCAATGAATCAGCAGCTTGAAGCTTTTGCCAAGCGACAGCCGAAAGTGGGTAAAAGCAGTCAGCTTTATTTGGGTCGAAATTTGGATCTGATGCTCGACCGGACAGATGCGATTAGAACGAACTGGCAAGACCAACACGTTTCAGTCGAACACCTGCTGATAGCGTTTGGGGAAGACGAACGGATCGGGCGTAGGGTGTGCAAAGGCTTCAATCTCGATACGGCAAAGCTAGAAGCGGCAATTAAGGCGATTCGTGGCAATCAAAAGGTCATAGACCGAACCCCCGAAGCACGCTACGAAGCTTTAGAAAAATTTGGGCGCGACCTGACAGAACAGGCAAAGGTTGGCAAGCTCGATCCCGTCATTGGTAGAGACGATGAGGTGCGGCGCGTGATTCAGGTATTGTCTCGCCGCACGAAAAATAATCCTGTCTTGATTGGCGAACCTGGTGTGGGGAAAACCGCGATCGCGGAAGGGTTAGCGCAAAGAATTATCAAAGGCGATGTCCCTGAATCTCTCAAAAACAGGCAGCTCATTACTCTCGACATGGGTAGCTTGATTGCTGGGGCAAAATATCGCGGCGAATTTGAAGACCGTTTGCGGGCTGTATTACGGGAAGTTACCGAATCTAACGGACAAATCGTCTTATTTATCGACGAATTACACACTGTTGTCGGTGCGGGTGGCACGACTCAAGGCGCAATGGATGCGGGAAACTTGCTCAAACCAATGCTGGCGCGGGGAGAGTTACGCTGTATTGGCGCGACGACTTTAGATGAGTACCGCAAGTATATTGAAAAAGACGCAGCCTTAGAACGCCGCTTCCAACAAGTCTTTGTCGATCAACCCTCGGTAGAAACGACAATTTCGATTCTCCGAGGCTTGAAAGAACGATACGAAGCACATCACAGCGTCAAAATTACTGATTCTGCTTTGGTTGCAGCAGCGACTCTTTCCCACCGCTACATCACCGATCGCTTTTTACCCGATAAGGCGATCGATCTCGTCGATGAAGCTGCTGCCCAACTGAAAATGGAGATCACTTCTAAGCCCACAGAACTAGAAATCATCGATCGCCGTTTAATGCAGCTAGAGATGGAAAAACTCTCGATCGCAGGTGAAGACCAACGCGCCGCCATTACCAAAGAACGCTTGGAACGGATCGAGCAAGAAATTTCTACATTAACGCAAAAACAACAGGAATTAAACTCTCAGTGGCAGGGTGAAAAACAGATCCTCGACGCGATCGGGGCTTTGAAAAAAGAAGAAGAATCTTTGCGGGTACAGATCGAACAGGCAGAACGCGCCTACGATCTCAACACGGCAGCGCGGCTGAAATACGGGCAGCTAGAAGGAGTACAGCGCGATCGCGAAGCGAAAGAAACTCTACTAATAGAAATTCAAAGCCAGGGTTCTACACTGTTGCGAGAAGAAGTCTCCGAGGCTGATATTGCTGAGATCGTTGCTAAGTGGACGGGTATTCCAATCAATCGCCTGTTAGAGTCAGAACGCCAGAAATTACTCCAACTCGAAAGCCACCTCCACGCTAGGGTAGTCGGTCAATCTGAGGCTGTATCGGCTGTAGCAGCAGCTATTCGCCGCGCTCGGGCAGGGATGAAAGATCCCGGTCGTCCCATCGGTTCTTTTTTGTTCATGGGTCCGACGGGAGTAGGTAAAACAGAATTAGCGCGAGCATTGGCACAGTTTTTATTTGATGCCGACGATGCTTTAGTCCGCTTGGACATGTCCGAATACATGGAAAAACATTCGGTTTCCCGCCTAGTGGGTGCGCCTCCTGGTTACGTTGGTTACGAAGAAGGAGGGCAACTCTCAGAAGCGATCCGTCGTCGTCCCTATTCTGTGGTGTTGCTAGATGAGGTGGAAAAAGCCCACCCAGATGTATTTAATATTCTGCTTCAAGTGTTGGATGACGGACGAATTACGGATTCTCAGGGTAGAGTCATTGACTGCCGCAACACGGTGATCGTCATGACGAGTAATATTGGTAGCGATCGCATTCTCGATTTATCTGGAGATGATACCGACTACGAACAGGTACAACGGCAAGTTTTAGAGGCACTGCGATCGCACTTCCGCCCCGAATTTCTCAACCGCGTTGATGACCTGATTATTTTCCACCCCCTCGATCGCAGCCAGTTACGGCAAATTGTCAGCATTCAGCTCAAACGAGTCCAAAGACTGCTCGACGAGCAAAAAATTGGCATCGTGCTATCGCCAGCAGCTCAAGATTACTTGGTAGATATCGGCTATGACCCCGTATATGGCGCTCGTCCGCTCAAACGAGCCATCCAACGCTACCTAGAAAATCCTCTGGCAACTAAATTATTAGAGGGGACTTTTACCGAAGGCGACACCATTCAAGTCGATTGCCAGGATGGCGCTCTTTCTTTCCAGCGTCAACGCTCAGTTGTTACCTATGCGCCAGCTCTTTCTAAGCCTGATACAAATTAAGTCATAAACAACACTGAAATTTTCTCGTTGTTTTTAGTTAGCAATTTAGTGGCGATCGCCTCAGTGAATGCTTTTTAAATCGGGTATTCACTAAAAATTTGCTAATTGAGAACGACTTTTTATTGCAATCTATGTTGTTAAATATACTCCGTATCGCTTGACTTTTCACAGGAGAGATCTATACTCCTGTCCTCCTGACTCACTTCAAATAGGATAAAGAAACCACTAAAACCGGGGAAAATTTAGATGATTTTCGCTCTTTTAGTCACAAAAACATATTTCAGGGTAAATTAAGATTTGTAACTGTCAGAGAAATTAGGAGTTAGTCTATAATCTGAGGCAACACTTGGCTGGCTGGCAGATCTGTACTAACTATTTAGTATTAGTTCACATTCATACCCAGGACTGAGAAATTATGTTTTTAGAGTAGGTGTAATGAAATACAGGCGAGAGGTTGAGACGGAGTAATTTTTTATAGTTAAAGTTTGCGTAGCAGCTAGTTATTTTTGTAAAAAATGTATCATTTGAAACATCTGCTAGGAGGATTGCTGAATGACTGAATCCGTGACAATTTCTCGCCCGTTTCCCAAGTCAAGACTACAGCAAGTCCATTGGTCTCCCTATTTACTGATTGGTATATTGGCTAATGCTGCCATTTGGTGTTCGGCTTTAGCGTATTTAAAGCTTAAAGCTCCAACCTATACGAGTGGATGGGCTGTTAACGTGCCAGGAACTGCTGCTCAAGCTAGAGTATCCCTTCCAGAGATCGGACAGACTTCTTTAGACAGCTCCTCTCCCTACAGCATTAGTACTCAAGATCCCAGACAGAATTATAAATTTCTTGCGGAAAGCGATGCCGTAATTCAGATTGCTGCTACTCAAATGGATATATCTCCTCAAGAGTTTGGCAAACCTAAAGTCAAGATTGGCGACAGTACTAGCATTATCGAATTTCAAATGACAGGAGACAATCCTGAAGAAGCACGGGACAAATCTTACGCTCTTTATAGAGCAATCCAGGCAAGAGTCAACGAACTCAGAGTCCAAGAATTCATTCAACGCGATGCCAGTTTCCAATCTGCTTTAAGTTCTTCCCAGCGCAAGCTAGAAATGGCTCAAAAGCGGCTTTCCGACTACAAAGCAATCTCTGGCTTGAACTCTAGCGATCAGCTCAAAGCTCTCTCTGACAATATTGAAGCTTTACGCAAACAACGAGCTGAAATTGTCGCTCAACAGCAACAATCGAGTTCTCGCTTACAACAACTGGCAGCTAATTTAAACCTCTCGGAACAGGATGCTGCTAATGCCTTCGTGTTGCAAACAGATCAAATATTTCAGCAAAACTTAAAAAACTACAGTGAAACTAGCGCCAATTTGGTGACGCTGAGCGCCAGATTTTTACCCGATCATCCTACGATTGTTGCAGAGCAAAATAAGCGCGATGCAGCAGCTAAAGCAATGCTTGTCCGTAGCGAGTCGTTACTCGGACGACCAGTCAGCCAAGATCTCATTCAACAACTTAACCTTAATACCAGTAACGGTTCGGCGCGAGAAAACCTCTTCCAAGCGCTCGTCGATGCTCAAGCCGAGAATCGCGGCTTGCAATCTCAAGCCAAAGAAACCGAACAGCAAATCTTGCAATTAGAAAACCGCCTCCGTACTTTATCGCAAAAAGAAACGACTTTAGAAGCTCTCAGGCGCGAACTACAAGTATCTGAGGCAGTGTTCTCTTCTACTCTTGCCAACTTAGATATCATTAGGTCAAACGCCTTTGGTTCCTATCCCTTACTACAAATTGTGGCAGAACCGAACTTGCCAAAATCTCCAAGTTCGCCGAAAAGGATGTTTATTTTACTTGGCGCAACTGGCGGTTCTCTATTTGTCAGCGCAGGTATACTCGCATTCTGGCTGCGACAAAGACGGATGACGATGCTAGAACTAGAACGCAAGACCCATCATCGGATTGTGGAGGGGTAAAAGAGTGGTGCGTGAGGAAAATTCGGAATTCGGAATTCGGAATTCCGAATTTGCAATTCATATTGACACGTTCCCTACTCTCTGCTCCCTACTCGATCGCTCTCTGCTCCCTTAAGGAAAATCCCATGAGCGTTAAACCTCAAAACTTTGAGGAAAAATTGGTCTGGTATACCATAATTCTGACGTATCCCATTTATTTTTTGGGTGCGCAACTCGTTTGGATTCCAGCACTAGGATTTATCTTGGCAGGGTGTGCCTTTAAAAGATGGTGGTTCCAAACAAAAGACACACCAGAGTCAGAAAAAATTAGTATTCCGCTATCTGTATGGATATGGATTGTTGGCATGTTATTCATAGAGCTAACAATCTTTATGTCCCATATGGAATTCGATCTAGGGATACCAAAGTTTGTTTTTACCACGGTCAACAACTGGGCGCGAAGTTGGGCTTTAATGGCATTATTTCCTCTAGCAGGATGCCTAAAAATTCGTCCGCAAGTCATTTATCGAGCTGCTTGTATTCTTTGCTTGCAGAGCTTAATTTTAGCGACGATTTGTTATTTTATGTATTTATTACGGATACCGAGCTTTTCTTATGTTTCTCCCCTAGTTGCATTTCGCGGTTCTGCTAGTTTTTATACTGTTAATTTATTTGATGTTGGTGGAGACTTTGGTGAAGCTCGACAATTTCGTTTGCGTTTGTTTGCTAACTTTGCGAATAATTTAGGTATTATTGGGAATATTTATTTCTTTTTATCCAGTCAAGAAGCAAATAAAAAATGGCGTTGGATTGGCACGATCGGAGGCGCGGCAATGGTCGTAGGTTCTGGTTCGCGATCGACAATTGTTTGTCTGGTTGTCGTGCCGATCGCCTCTTGGTTGTTGACTAATTTTGGTTGGTACATTCAACTGATCGTAGGTCTACTCAGCGTTGTGATAGGCATGATTGCGCCTCAACTGATCGAGCTAATGCAAACGGCTTGGGATCGGGTAATTAGTGGCGTTCGTCGGAGTTCTGAAGTTGTCAGAAAACGCCTAGCTGAAGTGACGATGAATCGTTGGATGGAAGCACCAATTTGGGGTCATGGAGTTGTCGAAGAGAAAGGACCAAAATATACAGAACATATGCCGATCGGGACTCACAATCATTGGCCCGATTTATTTTATTTGCATGGAGTTGTAGGTTTTCTTGCCTTTACATTTGCGATCGTCTGGGGTTTTGTCGAGTTAACTCTGAAAGCTAGGAAAAGCGCGATCGCTAAAACTGCGTTAAATATTTATTTGGTCTTACTAATTGCCACAGCTGCTGTAGATATTCAGTTGGCATCCTATCTTTATTGGCAAGGGTTAATTCTAACGGGAATAGCTTTTAAGGAAGACGTACCAATTTTTGCCGATCGCCAAACAAGAACCCTCTCATTCAAGAGTTAAGACATGCCTACAATCTCAGTTATTGTACCTGCATACAATTCTCAAAATACTATTCTAGAAACAATTGCTTCGATTCAAAAACAAACTTTTACAGATTTTGAGTTAATAGTTATTGACGATGGGTCTAGCGATCGCACGCTCGAATTAATCCAAACCGTTCGAGACCCTCGGATTCAAGTAGCTTCCTATGAAAACGGTGGCGTATCAGTTGCCCGCAATCGCGGTATTTCTCTGTCTACTGGCGAATATATCACCTTTATCGATGCTGACGATCTGTGGACACCAGATAAATTAGAACTTCAATTAGCAGCATTACAGCAACATCCAGCCGCAGGAGTTGCCTATAGTTGGACGTGCTTCATGGATCGGCAAGGCAAGTTTTTTCATGACGATCGCCCCATATATTTTGAGGGTAATGTCTATGCAGAATTATTGAAAACTAATTTTCTCTTAAGCGGCTCAAATCCTTTGATTCGCCGAACTGCTTTAGCAGATGTTGGTGAATTCGATTCAACTCTAACTCATGCAGAAGAATGGGATTTGTATCTCCGTTTAGCAGCTAAGTATAATTTTGTAGTCGTTCCTAAAACTCAAATTTTTTACCGTCAAACCGCTGGTTCGGCTTCTGCCAAAATTGAGGTGATGGAGAAAGATGCGATTCGAGTTATTGACCGAGCCTTTCAATTAGCCCCCGCTCAGTTACAATTTTTGAAAAATCAAAGCTTGGCTCATCTTTATCGATATTTAGCCCACTTATACCTAACTAAAATTCCTGGTGCAACAGCAGCGGGAGTGGCTTGGCACAAGTTGCAAATGGCTATTCAGTTACAACCTCGAATATTAATCAATAGAAAAGTCCAAACACTACTCGTAAAATTACTGCTGATTCAACTACTATCACCTAAACTTGCTAATTATTTACTTCAGAAAATTACTCGAATTCGCGCTAGCTACCTTCAAGATAACACCGCCGCATAATTATATATTTAAATATATTTAAATAATTATATGCTTACATAACTGTGCCGTTTAGTAACTGTGTTTGCATAGTGGCGCTGTAGCAACTTAAGTATAATTTGTAAATTCGGCATTTGTCTACAATGAAAATTCAGCTATAGCTGAGTAATAAATTACTAGCTTTCTTTAAGATTGATGATGTTATTGTAGGAAATAATAGCTATATCAACTATATATTGAATAGGAGACTATCCAGCGATCGCCTGCACTGAATCTCATTCGAGCTGGAATTATGAAAAATAGTTTATACACTCAATGCCTATCCTATCAGCTATTCTATCTAGGCTGCCTCAAAAACTTTCAAATCGGTTCGTTCGCAATCTCAGCTGGTTAGGTTTGGCAGAAATTATTTCTCGGATTTTTCGCCTCGGATTGACAGTAATTTTAGCTCGTTTTTTGACTCCTTATGACTACGGCTTAGCGGCAATTGTTTCTACAGTCAATGAGTTTATGCGAGTTTTTATGGAGATTGGGGTAAGTGCCAAAATAATTCAATGCGATCGCCAAGAATTAGATACTATTTGTAACTCCGGTTATTGGTTAAACTGGAGTATCTTTACAGGCTTATTTTTTGCTCAATGCCTACTTGCTTTTCCTATTGCTTGGTTTTATCGCGATCGCCTGACTCGCGAAATCGATTTAATTCTACCCATTTGTATTGCTGGTATACCCTATTTAATGTGGCCTTTTGCCGCGATCCAATCTGCTTTAATCGTTCGCGAAAATCGACTTAAAGTGTGCGCGATCGCTGCTGTTGTGAGAAATCTCGCTAGTTATTTCTTATCTGCCCTATTTGCTATTCGCGGCTGGGGAATCTGGGCGTTCGTTTTACCTTGGATTTTGGTGACTCCGCTGGAAATTATTATTTATCGTAAAAGTTACGCTTGGCATCCTACTGCTAAATTTACGACAAAAGCTTGGCGATCGATTTTAGATTTTGGTAAAAATATCTGTGGCGTGCAATTTCTCAAGGCGCTAAGAAATAACTTAGATTATTTAATAATTGGTAGGTTCTTAGGTATTAAAGAATTAGGAATTTATTTTTTTGGGTTCAATGCTGGATTGGGAATTAGCCTGAGTATAGTCACAGCAATCAATACAGCGATTTTACCACATCTATGTAAAGCTAAAGCTAGCATGTTGGAATTAAGTAAATCTTATTACAGCGCACTTAAAATTATTACTCTAATTATCTTTCCTTTAGTTATTCTTCAATCTAGCCTAGCTTATTGGTACGTACCAATTATTTTTGGTCGTCAGTGGATAGTTGCTATTCCCGTGCTGGTATTAATTTGCTTGTCAGCAATTCCCAGACCCTTCGCCGATGCTGCTTCGCAATTATTAGTAGCTGTAGGCAAACCCAATTTAGATTTATATTGGAATCTAGCTTTTACGACTGTGTTTGCTCTCTCTTTGTTAATTGGAGTCCATTGGCAGGTTATCGGTGTTGCAGCAGCAGTTTTAATCGTTCACATGCTCTTTCTTCCCTTGTTTACGATTTGGACAAACCGCCATGTATTGCGTCAATCTTAATGGTTGATAGTTGATGGCTTCCAGAAATTACCAATTACCAATTACCAATTACCAATTACCAAGCTCTGAAATATGAAATTAGTTACTGTCATCATTCCGGTTTATCAAGTCGAAAAATATATTGCAAAGACGGTAAGCTCTGTATTGGCACAAACATACAAAAATTTTGAATTATTAATTGTTGACGATGGTTCCACCGATCGCAGTCACGAAATTTGCCAACAGTTTACCGATCCCCGGATTAAAATTATTCGCCAGCAAAATCAAGGAGTTGCAGCAGCTCGAAACACGGGAATTCGTCAGGCTAAGGGGGAATACATAGCATTTTTAGACGGAGACGATCTTTGGGTTCCTCACAAGCTGGAAAAACACGTCGAACACCTAGATAGTTCGCCAAAAGTGGGAGTCAGTTTTAGTCGTTCGGCTTTTATCGACGAAGCAGATAAACCTTTGGGGATTTATCAAATGTCTAAATTAACAGATATTACGCCCCTCGATCTGTTGTGTCGCACGCCAATTGGAAATGGTTCAGTTCCCGTGATTCGTAAAGAATTGTTAGCAGCAATTCAGTTTGTCGAGCCTGAGTCAGGAGAAGTCTCTTATTTCGATCGCGATCGCAGCTTACACCCGTCAGAAGATGTAGAATGTTGGCTGCGAATGATGCTAAAAACAGATTGGCAACTTGAAGGATTAGCAGAAGCTTTAACTTTGTACCGCGTGAATCCCAAAGGATTTTCTGCCCAATTGTATAAGAAACTAAGCTCTTGGGAAACTATGTTAGAGAAAGCACGTGCCTACACCTCACCAGAGATGATGGCTGAGTGGGAAAAACCAGCTATGGCTTATCAACTCCGACATCTAGCACGTCGAGCTGTGACTTTATCCGCAGGCTCCACCGCCGTCGAATTTTCTCACAAAGCTCTATCTATATATAGGTCAATTTTGTTTGAGGAACCACGGCGAACGGTAATGACTTTAGCATCTGCTTATTTGCTTTGGCTATTGCCTAAGTCTACTTATCATCAAATCCAATCTTTAGCGCTTCAGATAACAGGCTCGAATCAAAAACGAAGAATTCTTCAAGAATTAAGAGAATAGTAGTTAGTAGTTCGTGGCTATTGGCTAGTGAATTAATTTTTCATGTCTAGTGACTACTCACCAGTCACTGATAACTGATAAGGAAGTAATATGAAACAAGTTTCTGTGGTAATTGCAGTTTTCCGTTGTGAGAAATATATCAGTGCCACAGTTCAGTCAGTGTTAGACCAGACTTACAAAAATTTAGAGATCTTGATTGTTGATGACGAGTCTCCAGATCGATGTGTAGCAATTTGTCAGCAATTTACTGACCCCAGAATTCAGATTATTCGCCAACGCAACCGAGGCTTGGCGGGAGCGAGAAACACAGGTATTCGTCACGCTCAAGGAGAGTATATTGCTTTTTTAGACGGAGACGATTTATGGTTGCCTTCTAAACTAGAAAAACATGTGGAGCATTTAAACAACTCTCCTCATGTGGGAGTGAGTTTCAGTCGTTCGGCTTTAATTGATGAAATGGGAAATCGCTTGGGGACTTATCTCATGCCGCAGCTAGAAAATATTTCCACAGAGTGCTTGCTGTGCGATAATCCTGTAGGTAATGGTTCGGCGGCGGTGTTGCGTCGAGAAACTCTCGATGCGATCGCCTTTACCGATAATCTTCACGGAACTTCAGAAAAATTCCCAGAAACATATTATTTCGACGAGCGCTTTCGCCAAGCAGAAGATGTTGAATGCTGGCTGCGGATTGCGAGCCAAACTCAGTGGCAATTTGCTGGCATTCCCGAAGCTCTCACTTTGTATCGCGTCAACTCTGGCGGACTCTCAGCCAATCTGCTCAAGCAACTAGAATACCTAGAGCAAGTTATCGAAAAAACCCGCTCCTATGCACCGGAATTGATCTCTGAGTGGGAGAAACCTGCTAAGGCATATCACATGCGTTATTTGGCTCGTAGTGCCATCCGTCTCAAAGCAGGTGCGATCGCTGTGAAGCTCATGCACCGAGCCTTAGCAACTCACTGGGGTATTGTCTTGACAGATCCCCGTCGCACGCTGATGACACTGGCTGCTGCTTATCTGCTGTGGTTACTCCCCACCTCGATTTATCGTCAGATTGAGGCTTTGGCAGCTCAATCGATGGGAACTTGGCAAAAAAACCGCATTCACCGCGATCGCGAAATAGAAGTTGGAAGCTAATCAGTTACCAGTGTAGAGACGTTACATGTAACGTCTCTACAAAGTTATATACCACTTATCTTATGTTGTTACAAAGAACGTCACTAGAACGCATTAAATCCTCTAATTTTAAGTACTATCTAATTATTGGCTTAACTCTTGCAATCGGCATTTTCCTGCGATTTTTCCTTTTGCCAGATAAGAGTTTATGGCTGGATGAGGGTGCTAGTTTATATTATTCTGACGGCACGAGCATTCAAGATATTATTGCCACGATTGTTAATACAGATACGGGCGATCGCTTTCAGCCGTTTTATTATTTAGTATTACACTTTTGGCGACAATTATTCGGTAGTAGCGAATTTGCCGTTCGCTCCCTTTCTGCTTTACTAGGAATTGGCACAATCGTTGTTTTGTCTACTACTGCATGGCAACTTTACGGGAGGAAACACGCTCTATGGTTAACGCTCTTTTTATCGTTTAGTGCTTACGGAGTTTATTACAGCCAGCAAACGAGAGCGTATACTTTACTCTTATTTTTAGCATCTCTACAATTATATTTTCTCAGTCAAATCTTACCGCAAAAAAATGTTAGAGGTACGGCGATCGCGCAGATGCTGTTTTGTCTCACTACAGCAGTCGGTCTTTTCTGTAGCATTTTTATTGGAATTTATACTCTCGCTCTGTGTATCGCTCACCTGCTAGTTTCTCAAAATATTAAGCGGTGGCTGCAATGGTGGCTACCTGTAGCAATTGCCTGTGTACCTGCGGCATTATTTTATCTAGCTTCCCCTGTAGCCACCGATCCGACAAAAGTTCACGTCACGCCATCGAATCAATCAGTTATTCAGAATATAGCTTTTGTTTTCTACGGCTTATTAGTTGGAGAAACTTACGGTCCACCAATCGAACAGATGCGTGGTGGCGATCGCCTGCAACTCATTTTCAATTATTTACCTGTTTTATTACTGTTTGGATTAGTTGCTGGTATTATTGTTATCGGACTTGTCAGAGGCTTAAAAGCGCGATCGCCAGAATATAAACAATATCGTCCAATTGATAATTTTTTTCTGACTACCTTTGTATCTGCTTTTATCATCGCACTTGCCTTTGCAATTGTGACAAAATTTAATTGGCTACCTCGACACTCTTTTTATATTTATATTCCCCTATCGTTTCTATTACCAATAGTACTTAGGTTTAGTCCTAGAAAAAAAACCTGGGAAAACTTATATCGTCTCGCTTTTATAGTGTTACTATTACTCAACTTATATGCAAACTACAACTACTATTTTGAACCTAGATATCAGCGGGAAAACTACCGAGAAATTGCCCAATATCTAAGCAAGAATAATAGCCAAGATACCAAATCCGTACTGCTGTACGGCGTGCCTTATTTACTACCTTATTATGGCGATACTTTAACAATAGATGGCTTAGGACTCGATACAACTAAGTTAGCAGCAGAAGTCAGTCGCGTTACTAAAAATGCAAACACAGCAATTATTGCAATTAGCGACCAAGCTTTTTGGGAAAAGAAAAGAAATTTTGATTTAGAAAGCTCAATGGCTAAGTCTTACAAACTAGAATCTCATCTGCAACTGACTAATTTTGATATCTATCATTACGTGAAGAAGTAGTTTTTGGTCAAAGGGAACGGAAGCGAGAGGTGAGAGGCTTTTAAATTGTGACTTGCGACTTCTCCCTTGTTCCCTTGAAAGCCACAGCCTTGCTGGAAATTTCAAGATATTCAAAATATTTTATCAATTTAATAAGAAAAACTTTACACAACAATAAATCGATATTTGGCTATTCAGTAATTTCTTTCAGTCGGAAATTGATAAATTTTTATAAATATCAATACATCACAAATTGGCTATTTTGTAATTTAGATATTTATGGTTATATTTTCGACTCGTTTCGTAAACTAAGCGATCGATACAACCACTATAACGAAAGGGTTGCAAGCTAAATCACCTACTTAGTATTTTCGTTTGCCAGAAATAAAACTTCGCTTTAGCTGCATAAATACTGCACAAAAAAAATTTTTTTCTTGACTCTACACCGATCGAAATGGTTTATTAATACGGTGCGTCAAGAGATAGCTTTTTGTTTTTTCGGCAATCAATAGCTCATCAACAACTGCTATCTCCTCTTGAAATTGAATCAAAAGGAAATATTTACATGCAACAAAACCTTCGGTTGCGTAACTGGAAGGACAAAGTTTTGCTGGCTTTTAGTGCCTTGATGATAGTATGTTGCCCCACAGCAGCACTAGCCGATCCTCCTGCTGGTAACTGGCAGCTCAAGTTTAGCGACGACTTCAACGGTTCTGGATTAGATACTGGTAAGTGGACTCCCTGTTTTTATTGGGCTCCCAATGGGTGTACGAATGGCGGCGCTGGCGATTTGCAATGGTTTAGCCCGAATAATGTATCAGTAGGAGGTGGAATCTTACGTTTGCGTGCAGAGCGAAAGCCGTCTAACGGTTTAAACTACACTTCTGGAATGATTGCATCTCACGATAAGTTTGCTTTTCAGTACGGTTACGTGGAGTTTCGCGCTAAAGTGCCTAAAGGCAATGGTTTCTGGCCCACACTATGGTTGTTATCGCAAAACAAAAACTGGCCCCCAGAAATAGATGTTGCCGAATTTGTGGGTTCTAATACAAACAATGTCCACATGACGATCCACTATAAAAACGGTAGTGGCGCTCACGAATCATCATCTGGCTGGTGGGGTGGAATTGATTTTTCTGGCGGCTATCATACATATGGCTTGTTATGGGAAGCAGATAAACTTGTTTGGTACGTGGATGGTGTCGAACGGCGGCGTTACACCAATAGTGGCAATATTCCCGACGAAGCAATGTACGTTACAGCAACTCTTGCTCTCGGCAAAGCGTGGACGAATAGCCCTCCCGACAACTCTACGCCTTTACCAAACAATCTAGAAATCGATCATATTAAAGTTTGGCAACGCAATTAGATTGTCATTGGTCATTAGTAGTTGAGTGGTAATTGGTAATTGGTAATTGGTAATTGGTCGCTAGTCACTGATAACTGGTCACTGATAACTGGTCACTGGTCACTGATAACTGGTCACTGGTCACTGTCAACTGACTTACCATTCCCACTACAATAGAAAACGCAGAGCTTTGATTTTCCTTGTGTGGACAAGCCTTCAAATTTGTTACTTAAGCTCAGTCGGCGTTTATTTGACGATTCAACAGCACAAGAGCAATTTATTCAAGCCTTAACTCAGCCGCAATCTTTTCCTACCTGCATTATCTGGTGTCGGCAAAAGCCTGAATCTTTACCATTTGCAGTAACAACTGCAATTACATGGCAACCTGCTTTTGTAGATTGCGTATCACCTGGTGAAAAACCAGGAAAGTTTCCTTTACATGAGGACGGTTATTACTATTGCTTAGATTTTTCCTCAGTATTTGCTGCTTCAACCTTGCTAGCTATCTCTGAACCAATTTCCACTATTTTAGATATGTGTGCTGCACCAGGAGGAAAAGGAATTTTTGCCTGGAAAGCATTGCAGCCAGAGTTACTGATAAGTAATGAAGTGATTGGTAAGCGTCTGGGAATGCTAATTTCTAACTTAAAACGTTGTCAAATTAGCCCTACTGCTGTGACAAATATCGATCCGCAGATTTGGACTCAGCGCTTACCTCATACTTGCAGTCTTGCAATTGTTGATGCTCCTTGTACCGGGCAATCTTTACTAGCTAAAGGAGATAAAGCATTAGGATGTTTTCATCCGACTTTAATTCATAAAAATGCTAGCAGACAAAAAAGAATTCTTGCTAACTCTGCTCAAGTTGTTGCTCCGCAAGGCTATCTCGCCTACATGACTTGCACTTATTCAATCGAAGAAAACGAGCAAGTGTGCGAGTGGTTTTTAGCTAGATTTCCACAATTTCAACCTGTGAGTATTTCTCATTTAGAGCGCTACCAATCTCATTTAACCACTATTCCTTGTTATCGTCTATTCCCTCAAGATGGTATGGGTGCTGGAGCTTTCACTGCCTTGTTTCAAAATCAGGAAAACATGAGTCAAGCATCATTAAATAAACAACTATTAAATTTAGAAATGTTGCGACAACAACAGATCGCTCCTAAATTTATTAGCTAAATTTTTCTGTAATGATGGTCTGCATTGATTTTCCCGCTGCCGACCAGTTAAGACGAGTTTCATATTCGTGAAATGAACTATATGCTAGTTGTTTGTATTGAGCGTAGTTAGTAAATAAATGGGCTACGTACTCACAATAGTCTTTAACATCAGCATCTAAGGCAAATAGTTTTCCATTCACATTATCTTGAATAATACTAGGAATCCCGCCAACTTTAGTTGTCAGACAAGGAACTCCAAATGAATTAGCCTCGCAAAGCACATTTCCATAAGTCTCGGCTCTAGAGGGTAAAATTAAAAAGTGAGAGTCAGAAATTAATTGATTTAAGCGATCGCTACCTTCTGGATCGGATTTTTTGATAAACCCAACATTAACCACGTAATCTGGTAACGGTTCGTCAGTTATAGGTTGACAACCAACAACTGTTAACTCGACATCGATACCTAGTTGTTTGAGTTTTTTAGCAACTTTTAAAGCTATATCTCCTCCTTTACGATACCAACTGACTCCGAGAAACAATAACTTACATCGCTCTGCTGTTCTTGCTTCTACTAAGTTTTGAATGTCGTCAATCGTGCGATCGCATTCTATGTTAGCTCCATATGGTACGATTTCAACCTTACTGCGATCGATTTGATAGCTATTCATTGCTGCTTCCGCCGCCCAAGTGGAGGGGAAAACCGCCAGTTGCACTTTACTGAGGGCAAGTCGATCGAGCGTTACGAGATTATCGATCGTTTCTTGACAAAGGTTGCTAAAATCATCGTAAAAGTCAATGCAAGCTCCATAAGTATTTGTCGTCCATAAAACAATCGGTTGCTGGCATTCTACATAGGCGATCGTAGAAATATCTGGACAAACAACTAATTGAGAGTTACTGTTAGATAACTTGGTGTTAATTTGTCGAGCGTAATTCTTTTGTAAATCGAGCGCAGCCCAATCGTAATACGCTTTGGTAGACAAATATTTATACAAACGTCTTTTGAATTTAGTCCTTAGAGAATGCCGTTCTGTTAACGGACCAATATATTCAAAATTAGTAAACCGCTCTTTGAGTGCTTCAGCTTTGTAATAACTCGTGCCACTAAACCCGATTGCTTTTGGATGCCACTTATTGCTGTTAAAAATATCATAATGAGTCACAAAAGCTATGTTCATATTCAGTGAAGCTCAGCAAAATCTAGCAAATTATAACAGAACTTGCTCAAAAAACTAGGCTTACTAGATTAAATCCATAATTAACTTTTTTGCTTCCTTGGCTGCCACATTCCAGTTAAGCCGAATTTCGTACTCATAAAAAGAAGAATTGGCTAAGGCTTTATACCGCTCGTAATGCTCGAATAAATGAGTTACGTAAGTGCAGTACTCGGAGATATCTGTATCTAGCTCGACGACTTTTCCATTCACATCATCTTTAACAATTGTTTTGATTCCACCTACATTTGTAGTTAAACAGGGAACGCCAAAAGAGTTAGCTTCAATTAAAACATGAGGAGCGCAATCAGCGCGGGTAGGTAGGATCAGAAAATGCGAATCAGCTAAAATTCGATCGAGTGCAGTTCGACCATCTGCTGTTGATTTGTTAATATAGCCAATAACTGTAACGTAATCCGGTAAGATTTCCGACTCAGGCGGATGACATCCTACTACAGTTAATTCTGTTGGTAAACCAGCCTCATTTAATGCTTTGGTTACTGCTAAAGCTACATCTCCACCCTTACGCAACCATTCCACAGCAAAAAATAACAGCTTGCAAGTTTTGTTATTCCTCGCTTCCACGATATTATTCACATCATTAAGGCTGCGATCGCATTCTATATTTGCACCCCAAGGAATGACTCTGACCTTTGATGGTTCGACACCGTAAGCGTCAATTGCAGTTTGAGCCGCCCAGTCAGATGTATAGATAATCATCTCACAGCGATCGAGTGCTGCTTTTTCCATTGCCGTAATATTATGAAAGTTTTCTCGACAGAGATTACTGAGATAAGGATAAAAGTTTATCAGTGAATAAAGCGTCGCATCAGACCACAAAACTATCGGCAGATCGGAGTCAAGATATGAAATTGGCAGAGAATTTTCTGGACATAAGATGGCATCTGACTTGAATGGCGACATTTTCTGTAGGGCTTGATTGGCATAATTGCGCAAAACAGCAGGATCGGTCCAGTGATAGTATTGCTTTTTCAGCACAGAAGTATATATTCGCCGTTTTATTCTAGTCGATAGGGTATTTTTTGCCTCTAAAGGTCCCACCAAATCGAGTTTTACGTTTTGTTCTTCCAAAGTCCGTGCTAGGAAATAGCCTGCTGCACATAAACCTGATTGGTACTTCGGCCACTTTGCCTGGTTCAGGACATCATATGTAGTGAGGTAAGCTATTTTCATGACTTCAGGTATAAGTGGCTGTAAGGTTTAAATTGTCTGAATAGCTGAATCGTAGAACCACCAACTGTGTTTGGTACGAACGGATGTTTAAACGGTAAAAGCAGATACCACAGCGTGCATCGTTTGCTAAAGTTGCGATCGCGCTCGGTTGTTGAGTATTTGCTAAACAGTGTAGGAGTCTGTAACTTACACTTGTTATGATGTTTGGTTCGGGAACATACTAACAAACATCAAGCCCCATAACCAACTCACAACACCAGAGATTTCGGTCTCAACGCTGCTTTCAACTGCGTGCTAAATGCAATACTGCTACAATTGCCATTCTTGAGAAGCAATCGAAAATGCCGGAGCAGAAAAAGTCTTGCATGTTAAAACCAGATTATGTATTGAATTTGACGATTCTTCGCAAACAAGCTACTCTCCGAATTGTCCCATGCTAGCATTATCAGTCATTCAAACTACTTAGTGATGAAGCAGACACGATCTATTGACGCTTGTTGACTTTTTCGGTTAAAAAAAGTTCCCTTATCGTTGCTACCTCAGTTTTTATCCATAAGACCATATTATGTATTTCAATATTTGGCAATGCGAATGTTTACGCAAAATACCTCAATCTAGGTATGTCGAGAGGAAGACGATATTATGTGCTATCTGTAGCTAGCATGAGAACGAAATATAGTTTGAGGACACTTAAGTAATATAAGACCCAGCCACGATACTTGCTGCGGAGCTTTTTTCACTGTAAGTTCAGTCCTATTCTCTGTCAGCAATCTCTACGTGAGAGCGAACACGTAAATTGTCATTCTGATACACGAAACAAACAACGCGCTCTGTTTTGACGGTAACCCTGCATTACAAATTTGTACCTGAAGTATCTCGGGTCGAGAAGGAAGAAATTGTTCGTTTTGATACTTGTTTTTTGTCAGTACAACCAGAACGGCGCTGACAACATTCACAAATACCACCAACTTACATATAAACTACTGAGTTACGACATATTTCTATGAAATTGTTATCCCTTGAGGTGTTATTAAATAAACAAATATAAAGTTTTCCCAAGGGTTGACAACTAGATTGCACACCTAATAGTATACTATGGCAATTTCATGGCATGATTATCGGAATGATAGGAGAAATAAACTGGCTACTCAATATGTTTTGGATTGCAATGTCGGTAGATACAGCTATAACTAGTTGGTGTAACTGGTCAGTAGATCGTCAAGTGATAGTCTCAGTTTAAGGCTCGATTGAGGAGCTAATAAATCAATGCGGAAAGTTAATCTACTAAACTTGGATTTTGACAATTTAAGTATCAAAGAACTACTGAGGCAGCTAAAGTCAGGGGTTGTGTTTACGCCTAATGTAGATCATCTGATGAAGTTACAATGCGATCGCGAGTTTTTGCGAGCTTACGAAATAGCTGACTACAAACTATGTGATAGTCAAATATTGGTCTATGCCTCGCGATTTTTGGGTACGCCAATTAAGGAAAAAATTTCTGGTTCAGATTTTTTTCCTGCCTTCTGTACCTATCACAGAAACAATGAAAAAATCAAGATTTTCTTACTAGGTGGACAAAAAGAGACTGCGGTTAAGGCACAAGAAAAGCTCAATAAAAAAATAGGTAGAAATATAGTAGTTGCTGCTCATTCTCCCTCTTTGGGGTTTGACCGTAATGAACTAGAATGCGCAGAAATAGTTGAAATGATTAATCGCTCGGGAGCTACAGTATTAGCAATCGGGGTGGGAGCGCCAAAACAAGAAAAATGGATTTATCAGTATCGAAACAAGCTACCTAAGATTGATTTTTTTTTGGCTGTAGGTGCAACAATTGATTTTGAAGCAGGAAATGTCAAGCGAGCGCCGAAATGGATGAGCGAAGTAGGCTTTGAATGGTTGTATAGACTTTTGCTAGAACCTCATAGATTGTGGAAAAGATATTTAGTAGAAGATCTACCCTTCTTCTGGTTAATTATCAAGCAAAAGTTTAACATGTATACAATTCCCCATAGAGAGAAGCGGGTCTATAAGTCAGGTAATTAATAGGATGAGATAATCTGTCTGATGACTTTGGTTAAATTTGGTTGAAAGCTTTGTAGAGACACGATATTTCGCGCCTCTACGATGAGCTAGCAACCTCACTGAAGAGAGATTTTCCTACTTCTCACTCATCACTTCTGCGGTCATTTTGGAGTCAATTTGATATAGTCAAATGCTAGCTTATAACTGCTGCTTTGAGCATTTTTATCCACTACGGTAAATTTAAAAGATTTGTTACCAGAGGCATCAAAGGTAATGTTGCCTAAATCTAGCTCCACGTAATCAGAAGATGAAGCATAGAGATCTTGAGGATTACCGCAGTTAGTACCACCAATCGACAGTTGAAATTTGCCTCTATTGTGATATCGTTTGACTCCAACCCTGACATTAAAAGTTCTGGCTTCTGGTACGTTGACTGTATAAGTGACAGAATCACCTACTTTATTCGAGTCAAGCATCGTTCCCATGTGATTGCTTAACTTAGCGTCTGCTTTGGCGTTCCCTAAAAATATTACATGAGCCAGGTTAGATTTAGCTGCTACTTTCAATCCTTCAGTTTCAGAAATTATCGGTGTGACTGCGCGTGTTGAGGGACTATCTTTGTGTCGCCACACCTTAATGTAATCGACGTTGGAGTAACTGGGAAACGGAGTTGTCTCATCTGGTGGGGTATTAATCCAAGCCTTACCAAGGGCAAATGTTGCCATCACATACATTGCTTCCGCAGAAATGTGTTCTGTAGCCGTGTAGCGCCGCCGTTCCATACCATCGATATACCAAATGATTTCTTTAGGATTCCATTCCACTGCATATGTATGGTAGTCGGCAGAAAAATCAGCCCCGGTATATGCCCAAGGAGAGCTTTGGTGCTTGCTAGTCGGAGTGGAATAGTGGTAGGTCATATGCATGTTGTTGGGTTGGCTACCCAAATACTCAGCGATATCAATTTCTGGAGGCCACGCTCTACGTTGAGAAGCTAGCCAAAAGGTTGTCCAAAAACCCCGACCGTTAGGCATTTTTGCTCGCATTTCGGCATAACCATACTGAAAAGCAAACTTATCGTGCGAGGAAATCATTCCAGAGGTATATTCATAGCCATTCATTTTGCGTTTCTGGGCTCTCAAACGAAGAATGCCATTGTTTACAAATACATCATCTGGTTGATACCACTGCACGTCTCCACTACCACCATTCGTACAGCCATTATTCCCCCACCAATAACAAGTACTCCATTTCTTTTTGTCGAGTTGCGTACCATTAAAATCATCGCTGAACACAAGCGCCCAACCATCGCCAACAGGGTCAGCTAAGACAGTAGTAGGACTGCACAGTACAGCTATGAGGCTCAATCCTTGCAGAATTTTTTTAGTATATTTAAGAAGATGAGGATATCGCTTCACAATATTTTTCCTATGAATAATTAGGGCGATGGTGGAATCTCAAGTGAATTCCAGATAGGTAAGTTATTTGCTGAAAAAAATTTGCACGAGCCAACCTATACTTCAAGCGAAATAGCTGAAGTTAGATAGTCGAAAGCTGGCATGTCAAATTTATGAAGATACTTGCGTAGCTATGGCTATTCGCTCAAGCACATAAATTAGAACAATAAATGTACAGATAGCTATTAATAAAAGGCTGTTTATTGCCACATAATCTATCAATTGATAGATCGATTTGAATACTTTCTGTTAGTTTGTGCTAGATGTTTTAATTGCCCAAACGCTTTAGCGTCAGCAATCTATATATAAATTTAACAATTTCTTTATTGTGGCTCAATCGAGATTTCACGGAAAATTGTTAATAGAGAGTTTTTACTGAGAGGTGATATGAAATTTTATTGATTCTTTAAAAACTTTTGGCAAAGTGGTACTCCGCAATACCAAATTCACGTAATTTTTAAAAGAAACTTGCTAGCAACAAAGATTTACTTACATACTTGTAGTAAAAACAACAAATAATTCAATATAAAATAAACATTTAATAGTGATAAGAAATCTGCGATCGCACCTGAAAATACGCACGACGTTCTTATATGTAGTAATATTACTGACAAAGACGAACTCATAGTGAGTGAGTAGCTAATGGCTAGTAGCTCAACTGACAACCAACCCTAGCCCCTCTCGCTCAATCTTCATTCCTTAACTGCCATGCTGCGCCAAACGCTGCACCTGCACCCGCAATTAAACCCGTACTCATGCCTTGTAAAGTTTTCATGACAGAATTTTGAGTCAAACAGTCGCTGGTGACATTGTTAGCTTGCAAACACTGTTTACTTTCCGCCCAGCTTGACGTACCCCCCAAAATCACACCGGCTGCGCTACAGGAAACAATCAGAAGAGTCAGACGCTTTGTTTTTCTATCCATAGATAGATGCTAATTTTTTCTAGTAGATTATTTTTCTCCACTATCTTACTTGCTTGGCGGCTAGATGCAACAGCGAATTTACAGAAAACCGACAGATGGAGGAAAATGCCCAGCAAAAATTCATCCTACTGGCGATCGCCAGTAGAGCGATTTTCAATTGGGTAAACCAGATCTGTAGGGGCGCACGGCTGTGCGCCCCTACAAATGTCACGTACGCAATCGAGAATTGCTATGAGGTTAAATAACAACTAGATCTTTCCTGAATAAGGTAATATTGAATTATTTAATGTAAAACAATTAATGGGTACAAAACACCTCGGCACACAACAGGAGGTTTTCGCCTTAGATACGCTAGTCAAGTTAGTTCGAGCAGCAGAATCGGTATCGAATCGGATTCATCGCCATTTGCTCGATGTAGATTTGACCGTAAGTCAGTTTGGGGTGCTAGAAGCACTTTATCACCTGGGACCTCTCCATCAGCGAGATTTAGCCGAGAAACTGCTCAAAAGCGGTGGTAACATGACTTTAGTGATCGACAACTTAGAAAAGCGGCAGTTGGTAAGACGGGAAAGAGAAGTCGGCGATCGCCGTTGCATTAAAGTACATTTAACAGAAAAAGGCAAGCACCTAATTAGTGAAATCTTTCCGACGCACGTTGCTGCTGTCGTGGAAGAGATGAGCGTTCTCACCCCAACAGAGCAAACAGAGTTGGGACGCATGTGCAAACGGCTAGGATTAGGAGCGAGAGATATTCCTGCGAGTAGGAGTATCCCCAGCCCCTAGTTTCTTGTTTTGAGATTGTTGAATAGCAAACAGTCTTTCTGGGCAGAGCAGTTAGAATAGAAATAGATAGAGCATAAGTTTGCCCTAATCGACGTATAAAGTTCTTTGAACTCTCCCAAAGCTAGGTTTTGAACATTTTTTATGGAATCAAGTAGTAGTAATTCTGCCAACCCTGGTGAGAAATCACCCCCCAGGTTGGCAGAAATTGTAGGAACGGCGATCGCGGTATTGACGCTCATCGTACCTCTACTGGCGATCGCTCACTACTCGTCAAATGACGTGCAGCTAGAGCAGCCCCTTTCCTATTCGCTACAAAGGACAGATAAATAAGAGTGGCTAGTGGCTAGAGAATTTTAAAATTCTTACTACACCTCACATTTTTGATTTACTGGTCACTGGTAACAGGTCACTGGTCACTGTTCCAAGCCGTCCATATTAGCCTAAAATGCTACAGGTAAAGCGATCGCGCATCGATCGCTATTAGCTGTCATCTTGGAGAATTATTGTGGACTTATCCCGCATTCCGGCTCAACCAAAGCCAGGTTTAATTAACGTTTTGATTGAAATTGCTGCTGGCAGCAAAAATAAGTACGAATACGACAAGGATCTGCAAGCTTTTGCTTTAGACAGAGTGTTATATTCCTCAGTGCAGTATCCCTACGATTATGGTTTTGTGCCGAATACCTTGGCTGATGATGGCGATCCGTTGGATGGGATGGTATTGATGGACGAACCAACTTTTCCAGGCTGCGTCATCGCCGCCAGACCAATTGGGATGTTAGAAATGATTGATGGTGGCGATCGCGATGAAAAAATTCTCTGCGTCCCCGATAAAGACCCGCGTTACGCAAACGTCAAATCTCTCAACGATATTGCGCCTCACCGTTTAGACGAAATTGCCGAATTCTTCCGCAGCTATAAAAATTTAGAAAAGAAGGTCACGGAAATTCGCGGCTGGCAAGATGTCGATCGCGTTATGCCTTTAGTAGAACAGTGTGTCAAAGCTGGTAGCGAAAAAGGTCGCGATTCAGACTCAGAAACTGTTTAACTTCCTAAATGTAGAGACGTTCGTGTAACGTCTCTATACTTAACCCAATTCCCGCCCATGCAACGCACATTTCTCCTCGCCAAAATCCACAATTGCACCCTAACGGGGGCAAATCTTAACTACGTAGGTAGTATTAGTATCGATCGCGCTTTGTTAAATGCTGCTGGGATATTACCCTACGAACAAGTGCAAGTCGTCAACGTAAATAATGGTGAAAGATTAATTACTTATGCGATCGCCGCACCACCAAACTCTGGAAAAGTTGAGTTAAACGGTGCTGCGGCAAGATTAGGGATAAGTGGCGATCGGGTGATTATTATGACCTACGCTCAATTAACTCCAGCAGAACTAGAAACTTTTTGTCCTACAGTTGTTTTAGTAGATAGTAAAAATCGATTGTTAGAAGTACGCCGCTACGACGATCTATTATTAGCTCAAGTTTAGTTTTAGCAGAATTATTTTACTGAGCGATCGCGCTAAGTTGTGAAGAATTCACTTTGCTGCTTCGCACCTCAGTATAAAATTTCTTGATGTATACCTATTTAAAACTGCATTGATATTTTGTGATTTATGTATAAGATGACTTTCTTTCCGATCGCGCTTTAGGTAGACTCATAAAGTCAGAAGATTTACACCAATTAGGGCGATCGCGGTTCTGGTGCGGTGAGGCGATCGAACAGGGAAATAGTAAGGGCATGGAGTTATGAAGAAACTAATCAAAGGGCTGCGGGATTTCAAGACTAACTACTTTTCTACCCACACGGAACTGTTTGAACAGCTTGCCCACGGACAAAAACCGAGGGTTTTATTTATCAGTTGTTCCGATTCGCGCGTCGATCCTAACTTGATTACCCAAACAGAAATTGGAGAATTATTTGTCATCCGCAACGCTGGAAATATTATCCCACCCTATGGAGCAGCCAATGGTGGCGAAGGCGCAGCGGTAGAATATGCAATTCATGCTTTGGGAATTGAGCAAATTGTGGTCTGCGGACACTCCCACTGCGGTGCGATGAAAGGACTGTTGCAATTGGATAAACTTCAGGAAGAAATGCCCTTAGTTTACGATTGGCTAAAGCACGCTGAAGCTACTAGGCGACTGATTAAAGAAAACTATAAGTCTTATCAAACAGAAGAGTTATTAGAAATTGCGATCGCAGAAAATGTTTTAACCCAGATTGAAAACCTCAGAACTTATCCCGTCGTCCATTCGAGAATGTATCAAGGCAAGCTGAAAATCTACGGCTGGATCTATCACCTGGAAACTGGAGAAGTTTTGGCGTACGATCCTGACAGCCATTCCTACGTCCATCCTCAATCCCAACTTGGCGAATACGATCCTCTAGATGGACCAGTAGCAGGCGAGTTTACAGTTAGTAACGCTCCTCCTCCTCCCATCGCCTGCGATTTCCCTCATCGCCAGCACTACGAAGTTGTCAGTAATGGAGACAATGGAGGTTTGCAGGGGTCTTCATCTATATCGTGGCTGTCTTCAGAACAAGCAGAGCGAATTTATCGGGGATCTAATGGTAGGAAATGATCTATGGTGGGCAATGCCCACCCTACTAACAAATGATAAATGACAAATGACAAACGACATTTTTATAGTTGACTGTAGGAGCGATCGCGAACTTGAATTGACTCAATTGCTTGAATTATTCGCGTCAATTGTTGTGCCACTTCTCCACTGGCAAACATCGCCTCTGCTTGAGTGATTCCCGCACTAATATCGGCACAAATACCAGCACGCCATAAATAAAACCCGCCATTCCAAATCGCAGATTGCATCATTTCTGAGGGTTTCCCTTGCAAAACCGATCGCATATCTGCTACTAAATGTTCGGTCGGATCGCAAGGGACATTGTGACTGCTAAAACCATAATCGCGGGGTGAAAGGTGCAGGCGATCGATCGCAATTAACCCCGATTCATCGGTTGTGTCGGGTGTAGATAAACCAATAATATTCGTCCGTTCGCGGGGGAGATCGCAACTCCCCTCTAATCCTTTGACTGTCGTAAAGTTGTTTGTACCGCGTAAAGACAAGGCAACTTGAAACATATGTTCCGTGGGAGGATGGACGTATCCCGCCACAATCTGCGCCGCTCCTGCATAGGGACACCACATCAATTCCATCGTGGCAAAAGGCGGACGCTTGCCAATTTGATCGCGGTATTCAAATATTTTTTGAGCTAAAGGAAAATGTTGGGGTAAATAGACAAATCCCAAACCTGTATTCTCAAAAACTTGCTGAGTTTGGTCTAGAGATAACTCAGTCCAATCAACTCCTAACCCTTGCCAGATCTCTACCAGTGGCACGCCGTATTTAGTCGGCATTCGATCGCTACCGTGCATAATCATCGCTTGCCCCGCAGCCGTCAGCAATAGGGCAGTGAGAGGACTAATTGGCGCAGTGCGATCGCGTCCATCGTAGGGAATGCCCAAAACCATCACCGGAGTAGAGCTACCAATAGGTTGTAGTTTTGGTCCCAGTTCGTCGTAAACATCTAACATGCCTGCCAGTTCTGCCCCTGTAGGACGTTTAATCCGGTGGGCAATCAAAAACGCACCAATCTGAGCAGGGGTTGCTTCTCTCAACAACATCATTCGGGTTGCTGCGGCTGCTTCCGTGCGAGTTAAGTCCTCTTTTGTATGATTACCGCTTCCCACTTTCCGCAGTAAATCCCTAAATGCGTTGCTCATGATGTAATTGCTCGATCGAAATTCTCAAAATTCCAGTTCCTTTGCACTGCTGAATGTTAAGGAACGCTGCCAAGAGAGTGAGTAGTAGGTAGAAGTGGCTAGTGGCTAGTGGCTAGTGGCTAGAATTACTTGCTCTGCCGCTCTACCCCTCTGTCCCTCTGCTTCCTTGTCTCCCTTGTCTCCCTTGTCCCCCTTGTCTCCTTCGTTCCCCCACGTCTCTTCTTCTACACTCAGTTTAGGTGGTACGAGTTCTCGCACCAGTTGCCAAAAATATTGAATCGGTGGAATGCTGAGTCGATCTTGACTTGTTACCATCACGACTTGGCGCGATAAGCTAGACCCTGGCGCAAGAGAACCATTGCTGTCAGTGTTAGCAATTGGACGAACGGCAAGGGTAGGATCGAGACGCGATTCTACCAGGGCAGACTGCGGCAATAAGGCGATCAGTTCTCCTTGTCGCGCTACTCCGCGAAAGGCATCGAGAGTATTCACTTCCAGCACGGCTTGGAGCGTAGCACCCAGGCGATCGAAACGCTCTTGGACTAAACGCTGCATCCCATAACCGTCTTTAAATACAACTTGAGGGTAGCGGATGAGTTCCAACCAGGGAATCTGTTCGTATTGTGCCAACGGATGATTTGCTCCCACCAAAACCTCAATGGGTTCATCGTATAGCACTTCCGTCACCATTTCTGGGCTGGTAGTTAAAAAACGATTATTCATGACGATCGCCAGATCTACCAATCCATCCTTGAGGACTTTTAAAGCGCGATCGCTACCCAACGCTGTAACGCGCAGTTGGACATCGGGATAATTGCGACAGAATTTTTGCAGTACCGGAGGCAAATAATGGGCGCATAAAGAATGGATTGCCGCAACACACAACTCCGGTTGTTTTCCCGCCATCAAATCTGCCAACTCCTCCGTAACGTAGCGCCATTCCTGGCAGATTTTACGGGCACGGGGCAACAGTCGCTCTCCTGCCAACGTCAGCTTAGCCTGTGCTGTCCGATGAAATAGCTGAACTTCTAGGTCGGCTTCCAAGGCTTGAATTTGCCTGCTGATTGTCGATTGGGTAACTCCACATTTGCGAGCTGCTTGCTGAAAGCTACCTGATTCCGCGATCGCCAAAAAGGCTTGCAACTGTTCTAGCCGCATGATGATGTAGCCTGAATTACATTTAAGGCATCAATCTAAATTAACCGATCTCGGCTCCAGGTTTAGTAGAACTTGATACAGCTCAACAGCGATCGGTGAGCGGTGGGTTCAGCTTTCTGTTTGGGCGATGCTGTTGATTTGAGCATGGCAGTTGTTAGGTAACTGCGGGTTAGCGGGCGATCGCGCTGACTTTGATGCAGAAGTATGCCAATGTAAATATTGCATAAAGCTGCAACCAAAATAATAAGTGGTATTTCTATTCATTTTCTAAAAGTTAAAGAGATCGAGTAAAATGCCTAGTTTTTATACTTTGTACCTTCACTATTAGAAGGGCAAGTTTTTTTAACTAACCTCAGTATTAATACGAAAAAATTTATTAATTTTTTGTGAGTTCTTCTCACGACTCGCTACGCACCAATCTTCACTGAGAACTGTCAACTGTCAACTATCAACTGTCAACCATTTCTAACAACTGTGCTTCGCTTAGTATTGCAATTCCCAGTTTTTGCGCCTTGTCTAATTTAGAACCAGCTTCTTCGCCAACGACAAGGTAATCTGTTTTCTTGCTCACTGAATCCGTTACCTTACCTCCAGCCTTCTGAATCAATTCTTTTGCCTCATCCCGCTTCAGTGTGGGTAAAGTCCCAGTAATAACAAAAGTTTTACCCCCTAGTGGTAAGGATGCATCGTTTTGTCGAGCCGTTTCTTCAACCGCTTCCCCACCTAACTGCAAACCAGCTGCTTGCAGTCGAGCAATTAAAGACTGATTTGCTGGAATGCGGAACCAATCGTAGACCGAATGAGCAATTTCTGCCCCAATTCCGTAAACTGATTCAATATCTGTGGTTTTTGCTGCTGCTAACTGCTCGACTGTAAAAAACTTTTGGGTCAATACCTGAGCGTTGACGCTACCTACATGACGAATACCCAAACCATATAATACCCGCGACCAAGGTTTAGTTTTAGAAGCGGCGATCGCCTGCACCAATTTTTCCGCTGACTTCTGCCCCATGCGTTCTAACTGCATTAGTTTTTCAGCATCCAGATTGTAGAGATCGGCAACAGAATGAACCACACCGCGATCGACTAATTGATGGACTAGCTTTTCCCCCATGCCATTAATATCTAAAGCATCTCGACTCACCCAGTGTTCCAAAGCTCCCTTGAGAATTGACGGACAGGAAGCATTGACGCAGCGCGTAACTGCCCCTTCTTTGATAACGGGTTGGCTACATGTCGGACAATGGGTAGGCATTTGAAAAGGTTGGGTTCCGGCGGGGCGAAGTTCTAGCAACACCCGCACGACTTCAGGTATTATTTCCCCAGCCTTACGGACAATTGCCGTATCGCCGACGCGGATATCCAATTGAGCCACGCGATCGCTATTATGTAAAGTCGCGCGAGAAACCGTCGTTCCTGCCAACTGCACTGGACGCATAATTGCCATCGGAGTCAACGCCCCCGTTCTCCCTACATTCACCGCAATTTCTTCGACGCGGGTAGGGGCTTCCTCGGCTGCATATTTCAAGGCGATCGCCCAACGGGGAAACTTTTGTGTAAATCCCAATTGCTCCTGGAGGGGTAGAGAATTTATCTTCACCACTACCCCATCTGTCATGTAAGGTAAATTTAACCGTTCGGTATCCCAATAGCGATAATATTCAGCAACTTCCTGCACTGTAGGACATAACTTGCGATGGGGATTCACCTTAAACCCCATCTGCTGTAATAACTCTAAAGCTTCCCATTGAGTTTGGTAGACACTCGCATCATCTCTACCAGCAACGTGTAACGTATAAGCAAAAAAATCCAATCGCCGTTTATCGACAATGCGAGGATCGAGTTGGCGCAACGTCCCCGCCGCCGCATTACGCGGATTAGCAAATGGTGGTTCGCCCTTTTGCGATCGCTCTTGATTGATTTGCTCGAATACATCTAGGGGTAAAAATGCCTCTCCTCTCACTTCTACCTTTGTAGGAGGATTGTCCACCTGCAACCGCAAAGGAATCGCACGAATTGTTTTGACATTTTGGGTAATATCTTCACCCATCACGCCATCACCCCTAGTTACCCCCCGCACGAGTAACCCATTTTCATAAGTTAAGGCGATCGCCGAACCATCGATTTTGAGTTCGCATACGTATTCTTGTAGAGGTGTTGCATGCAACGTCTCTATAGGAGCATTCCGCCGCCACCGTTGTTCCCATGCCTTCAATTCGTCAATGTTAAAAGCATTTTCCAGACTGTAAAGTGGGATGTTATGACGCACTGAGAAGAATTGGGTAGCGGGTTTTTCTCCCACCCGTTGCGTTGGACTATCGGGCGTGATTAAGTGCGGATATTGGGTTTCAAGTTCCTGTAATTCCCGATACAGTTGGTCGTAAACCGAATCTTCCATTATCGGGTTGTCTAGAACGTAGTAAGCATAGCTAGCGTTTTGCAATAACTGCTGCAATTCCCGTACTCGCTGTTCCACCAACATCTCCTTCTACATCCCACTTAGCGTTCTTTTCTAGGTTACTGAGTTTCATCCATATCGTCGCCGCTATGGAGGACTAACGTTAGTTTATTTGTACTATTTTACGCAATAAACTGTGGAAAATCTCACTAAATCTTGATTGTTTTTCCTAACAAGTTTAAATAAAGCAAATTTAATTACGTAAATTGAATTCTATAAACACATAACCTAAAGATTGACTCGATCTGTTTATTTGATATTTATAAAAATTCTAAATCGTTCGCCAAAAATAAGTGGTTTTATCAAAGGCATTGCCCACCATGCATTGATATTCCACGCATTAAATAAAACTACTATATTTCAGAATATTAGTTATTTGAACTAATAAGAACAATTTTAATTTTTAGTTAAACAGGTCTTAATTATAAAACCGTATATTCACTAAGGTATAGCTAATTTAATGGTTGGTTGACTTATCAATTAGTTCTACTACAAATTCATCGCCAATTACCTATTACCAATTACCTATTACCATTTGAGGGATGAAAATATGTTGCGTCTTTCTCGCTTAATCGTGCTAGCATCAGCAGTTGTAGCACTAGTTGGTGCATATAAGGTGGATGCACAGCGATCGCCAGCCGATACATTAACAGGAAAACCGCCAATTGTTATCGGACACAGAGGTGCAAGCGGCTATCGTCCAGAGCATACTTTAGCAGCATATGAGTTAGCGATCGCGATGGGTGCTGACTATATCGAACCGGATTTGGTTTCTACTAAGGATGGCGTTCTAATTGCGCGGCATGAAAATGATATTACCGGGACAACAGATGTCAGCGATCGTCCTGAATTTGCCAAGCGCAAAACGACTAAAACCATTGACGGTATAGAATATACAGGATGGTTTACCGAAGATTTTACCTTAGCAGAAATTCAAACTCTTAGAGCTAAAGAACGCATACCCGAATTGCGTCCAGGTTCGGCACAATTTGACGGACTTTATGAAGTACCAACTTTGCAAGAAGTTATCGATCTAGCTAAACGCAAAAGTATTGAAACTGGCAGAGTTATCGGAATTTATCCCGAAACAAAACATCCTACTTATTTCGATTCTATCGATCTATCTTTGGAAGAACCTCTAGCCAAAGTCTTAAGACAGAATAATTTAGATGATGCTGACGATCCAGTATTCATTCAATCTTTTGAAACTGCAAATTTAAAGCAATTAAACAAATTAGTTGACGTGCCGTTGGTACAATTATTCGATGAAGCTGATGCCAAACCTTACGATTTTGTTGTCAGTGGCGATTCGCGTACCTATGGCGATCTAACATCTCCTGAAGAATTAGAAAAGATTACTGAATATGCAGATGGAATTGGACCTTTTAAAAGATTAATTATTCCCAGTGAATCTGTGGATGAAAATGGAGATGGCAAGCCAGATGATGTAAATGGCGACAGACAACTTAGCGAAGCTGATAGACGCTTGGCAGCAGAACCAACATCTTTAATAGATGACGCACACGCCGCAGGTTTACTCGTCCATCCGTATACTTTCCGCAACGAATCCTTCTTTTTAGCGATCGACTACGACAATAACCCAGAAGCCGAATACGAGCAATTTTATCGCTTGGGTGTAGATGGCTTATTTAGCGACAACCCAGATACCGCTTTTGTCGTCCGCAACCGTGTTGCTTGTGGAATGCAAAATCCGAAGTACAGCCAACAAAGTAGAAATCGCCGGGTTTGGAATTCTGGGGGTACGGGAAATTCTTGTTTGTAAAATGTCACGCAAAGACGCGAAGACGCTAAGCATTCTTTGCGTCTTCGCGTCTTGGCGCGATCTTTAAAGCGTGAAATAGAAAGTTGCACCCTCTCCCACCTTACCTTCCGCCCAAATTTGCCCCCCGTGACGGTGAACGATCCGCTGGACGGTGGCTAATCCAATCCCCGTACCTGGAAATTCAGCAGGTGAATGCAAGCGCCCAAAAGCTACAAAGAGTTTACTAGCATAATTCATATTAAAGCCCGCACCGTTGTCGCGGACAAAATACACGACTTGACCGTTTTCTTGCCGCAAAGTACTAAATTCAATCCGAGGTTGGGTTTGATTCGCTGTATATTTCCAGGCATTATTCAGCAAATTTTCTAGCAGCACGCCCAACAATCTAGCATCTCCACTAACAATTATTTCTGGCGCGATCGCCCATGTAATTTGTCTTTCTGGTTGTGTTTCCTGAAGCTTGGCAGCGATTTCGGTGGCTAATTCACTTAAATTGACTTCCGTGCGTTGCAACTCGCTACGGTTCACCCGCGATAAAGCTAACAAGCCTTCTATGAGTTCGCCCATCTGCTGAGTGTTACCGCGAATGCGCTGGAGATAGTCTTTACCGCGATCGTCTAGCTTGTCTGTGTAACGGCTGAGTAATATCTGACTAAAGCCATCAATTTGTCTTAATGGCGCTCTCAGGTCGTGGGAGACTGAATAAGAAAATGCCTCTAACTCTTTGTTAACGGCTTCAAGTTCGGCTGTGCGATCGCTAACGCGGCGTTCTAAGCTTTGATTTAATTCTCTGATTTCTTGCTCGGCTCGTCGGCGATCGCTAATATCAGTAAAGGCAACGATAGCATAGACAATATTGCCACAATCCTCTCGAATTGGCGTAGCGCGGACTTCAAGGTGAAGAACGTTACCATCTCGATGCAGCGATAAATCGTCAACAATAACGGTTTCGCCTTTTAATGCCCGCATCATTGGTAATTCTTCAGTCGGGTAGGGGCGATCGCCGCGATAGACCTGATAAAGTTTCACTAATTCCTCTGATGTAGCATCTGAGATAATCTTGCCGAGTAGATGCTGTGCTGTTTGATTGGCGTAAGAAATTTTACTAGTTGAATCGTGAACGATTACGCCCACGGGTACAGCTTCTAAAAATTGATGCAATTGCCTTTCGCTGGCTGATAGCGCTACATTCAATTCTTGCATCTCAGCAAAAGACTTTTGCAATTCTACTGCCATACTGTTGAAGGATTTAGCCAGTTCGCCAATTTCATCCGAACGTCCGAGTTCTTCTACGGTTTTATCCCATTCTCCATTGGCGATATGTTTAGCACTAGTATTTAGGCGTTGAATTGGTTTGGCAATCCATCGAGTTGTAAAAATTCCAATTATGACTGCTACGAGTAAAGCCACAACACATAGTACAATTGTTGTCCGAGTCGTGGCGTAGATATCTTCCATGAAATCGGCTTCTGGAATCACCGCAACTATCAGCCAGTCAATCCCCCAACTATCTCGAAAAGGATGTATATCTACAAAATATCGTTGGCGATCTTGGCTAAATTCTAGCTGTTGTGGGCGATCGGTATTTATAAATTTGTGCGAGTTTGTCGTTAGATATCGTGCCGTAGATCGAACCAAGGGATTTTTACTTTCTGATGCTTTGAGGCGTTGCAATTTGCCTCCTTGCACGATAGAAAATGGCTGATAATTATCTGAAGATGCTACCAGTAAACCAGAGCGATCGAGGATAAAAATTTGTCCCGATTTACTAATTGGAATATGGTGTAGGTAATTGCTAATTCTTGAGAGTTTTAAAGGAGTATCTAAGACTCCAAGTAAATTTCTGTTTTGGTCGTAAACTGGTAAGACTGCATCGAGCGCCATCTCTTTCTGGTTAAACCAAATATAGATAGGACTCCAGGCAGCTTTACCCTTTTGAACTGCTTCTTGATACCAGGGGCGAGTTCTTGGATCGTAATATGGAGTGACTTGAACGAGTTTTCCTCGCTGTCCTTGACTGTTGACTGTATATGTATAATATTTGGGATTGGATGGATTATTTACAACTTCAATATGCAGCCTGCCATCTGTGAGGTGATCGATCCCGACATACTCTCCTTTTTGATTTCCCCAAGCTGTATAGGGAACGATCTCAAACGACTGCATTTGGTTTAATAATAAGCTTTCAAATTCAGCTAAAGGTGCTGTTACTAAACTCTTTTCAATCACATTTTGATTAACCTGATTGAGGAGATGTGGTGTTTGTAAATAAGTTTTTAGCTGTAAATAAAGACGTTCCGCAATCTGAGTTTGCAATCGTTCAGAAAGATCGTTGACTGCCCTTTGTCCATTTTGAAACGAAAGATTTCCCACTAGTCCTACTATTGCAATAATTTGCAACACAAAAGCAGTTAGAAGGAGATTTTGTAAAGAAGTCTTTCCTAAGACTAGGGTAGGGAATTTATACAGAAATCGCATAGGACTCTAGGCTGATTGCCCAATAGAAGCCGCGATCGCGCTGTGGCGATCGTCATTCACACTTGCATTGTTGACTTACTCTTCTCAGATTTACAATTAGTAACTAAAAGCTATTGACGGAAAATTAACTATTAATAATTATAGAAACAGAGATTTTCTGAACATATATTTTATTACACTAATTAATATTAAATTCAGCAACCGCCTCTGTTGTCAGACAATGGGTATAGTCTTCATGATGTCAAGCTTTTGCAATATTTTGTATACTAGGCAATGTCACGCAAAGACGCAGAGGCGCAAAGGATACTTCGCGGCTTTGCGTCTTGGCGCGATCGCAAACAAAAGATGTCATTTAGGTAAGAAATCGATTATCCTCTATCTAGCTACAATTTGGAGGAGATGGAGATGAGGATCTGGATAGCCTGCTTTTTCATCCTGTTTGCGATTGCTCAGTTATTCGACTGGATGAAACACTTGTCTTTACCGTTGCCTATTTATATATTGGGAGGCTTGTTTTTAGCGATCGGTTCAAATTCTAACAAAAGCATTTTTGGTAAAGTTATTGACGATCTACTAGCTGATGCTGGCTATCCTGGCGATCGATCTGGATCGGATAGTGGCGATCGTATTTTAGATGAAACAAAATCGTAATCAGTTGTTAGTGACTAGTGGCTGGTGACTAGATACTAAGAATTTAGCTACGCACCACACATCACTCTCTAGCTTGTTACTCGCTGTCTCTATCAGTTTAAAAAACTCATAAAAATAGAAATATTTGTCATAAATGTAACTACAGTACCAATAATGACTCCTTTCATTCTGCCCCACTGTTGCGTGCGTTTTAACCACAAAATAATAGGAATTGCATAAAATAATTGCCATATTCCTAAATAGAATCCTACTAAAATTGTATTTGCCGCTAACAGAGGATTAAACATGCTAATAAAAAATGCTGCAACTTTTAATACCGTTAAAATAGCTAGATGAATTCCTAGTAGAAAAAACAATCCAGAAAGGATTTTTTGAAATTCTTGTTGATTGAATCTTTTTTTAGTTTTCATTGTTATTAATACTCTTTAGCTATATTTTCATCTTTGCTTACAACAGACTCCTAACAACTTAATATACCTGAAATCAAATTGCCAAATGGGATTATTCTACCACCCAATTGAACGATATTAATTTAGAGCGCTTAGCGATCGCGCGTTCAAGAAATCGCATCAAAATTTGTTGATTGGGCAACAGACATTAACTCTCGCCACATCAGCAACAGAATTTAGCAAGAAAATCTGAAAAATCTCGTTTTCAGTATTTTGACTTTTACCTTTTAACTTTTGACTTCCTTATTTCCCCAAATTCCGTTTTAGCTTTTCCAACTCATCGTCAGTTTCCCAACGGCGAAAAGCTGCATCCAAATCGTCTGCACCGCTGGAGAAGCTGCGACTTTGATTCCAGCCAGCCGTATCAAAGCGTTGAGAAGACTGAGTAGCACGATTAGCCTGCACTTGTGCGGCTTTTGCTTGTACCTCCTGACGGCGTTGCTGCACTTTTTTGAGTAATTCTTTAGCTTGACTAATCCGTTCCTTAATTCCTTGCATTTGTCCCCAGCGTTGATTTCCTTCGCGCAATAACGCTGCTTCTCGCTGCTGTGCTGGTTCTGCTAAGTCAAGCCGATTAGCCGCTTTTGCCTTCTCAATCCGAATGTGCCATTTTTGAATTTCTTGTGCTGTAGTGAGAATTTCATCCTGCGATCGCTTTTCTTGTAACTGGAGTTCTGCAATTAACTTTAAAGTATCTTCCTCTTGTTGCCGCAACTGTTCCGATAGCGCTTCTATTTCTAAATGAGGATTGTTCCGCAAGAATTCTTCTAAACGGCTTTCTAAAAAACGGCTGAAATCGTCAAATAAACCCACTGTGAGAACTCCAATTAATAAATGTAGGGTGGGCAATGCCCACCCTACTGTCTATGCTAATACTGTCGATTCAGTAGAGGTACGACGAGAACGCACCTCCAAGTAAACCAGCAGTGCGTTGACATCCGCTGGATTTACGCCACCAATTCGCGCTGCTTGTCCGATCGTCAGCGGTTTAACTTTAGCAAGTTTTTCCCGCGCTTCTTTCGAGAGGGTGTCAATTGCCCCATAATCTAAATCTGGAGGTAAGGGACGATTTGCTTGACGGGCGATTTGGTCGATTTGATTTTGCTGGCGTTGTAAATAGCCAGAATACTTAATTTCAATCTCCGCTGCTGTTTTTTCTACCAAACTCAGATCGCTATTGCCCAATCCGTGAGTTTCTAAATTGGTGTAATGGAAACCAGGACGACGCAACAGATCGGCTAAAGTAATCGAACCTTTAATTGCTTGTTGAGTCGCAGAGGCGATCGCAATACCGATCTCATCGTGTTCTTTCAGCCGTGTCGTATGCAACCGTTCTTTTTCAGCGGCAATATTTGTCTGCTTGCATGTAAACAATTCCCAACGGCGATCGTCAATTAAGCCGATTTTCCTCCCTATGGGAGTCAAACGGCGATCGGCGTTATCCGATCGCAACAATAACCGATATTCCGAACGACTGGTCAGCATCCGATACGGTTCGCGTAAGTCTTTGGTACACAAGTCATCAACTAACGTGCCGATATAACTCTGTTCGCGGGGAAATACGATAAATTCTTGGTGACGGACAAATCGTGCTGCATTCACCCCAGCCACAAAACCTTGGGCGGCGGCTTCTTCATAACCCGTCGTACCGTTAATCTGTCCTGCACAGAATAAGCCTTCAATTTTCTTCGTCATCAGCGTGGGATAGCACTGCGTCGCGGGTAGATAATCGTATTCCACCGCATAAGCAGGACGCAGCATGGCGCAGTTTTCTAAACCGGGTAGCGATCGCAGCATTTGTAACTGAATTGCTTCTGGTAGCCCTGTGGAAAACCCTTGAATATAAAGTTCGGGAATATCTCGTCCTTCCGGTTCGATAAAAATTTGGTGGCTTTCTTTGTCGGCAAACCGGACGATCTTATCTTCAATACTAGGACAATAGCGCGGTCCCTTCGCATCCACCCAGCCGCCATACACGGGCGACATGTGTAAGTTTTCTCGAATAATTCTATGGGTTTCTGCTGTCGTACGGGTAAGGTAGCAAGGCACTTGTTCCCGTTCCACCCACACTTGAGGATCGAAACTAAACCAGCCGACTTTCTCATCTCCTGGCTGAATTTCTAAATTACTGTAATCTACCGATCGCTTGTCTACTCTGGCGGGAGTTCCCGTCTTCAGCCGTCCGGTTTCAAAACCCAGCCTATTTAAAGTATCCGTCAATCCTTCTGCGGCAAATTCTCCGGCGCGTCCGGCGGGCATGGATTTATTTCCTACCCAGATCCGTCCGCCGAGAAACGTTCCTGTTGTCAGTACGACTGCTTTGCACTCAAACGCTACGCCGAAATAAGTTTCTACCCCGACAACTTCATCGTTTGCACCCAGGACTAAATCTGTCACCATCCCTTCGCGGATCGTCAGATTCTCTTGGTTCTCTACGATGCGCTTCATCACAGCCGCATATTCCCGCTTATCCGTCTGCGCCCGCAACGCCCACACAGCAGGTCCTCTAGAGGCATTCAGTATCCGCTTTTGCAGATACGTGCGGTCTGCCATTTTGCCAATTTCTCCACCCAAAGCATCCACTTCATGAACGAGTTGGGATTTAGCGGGACCTCCTACTGCTGGATTGCAAGGTTGCCAAGCAATTTTATCGAGATTCAACGTCAGCAGCAAAGTTTTACAACCCAAGCGTGCCGCAGCTAGGGCAGCTTCACAACCAGAATGCCCTGCGCCGACGACAACGACATCATAGGCATCGAGAAATTGAACGGAAGTAGGCGATCGCATGGTCTTGCTTGACTTGAAAGCAGTAGTTACCAATCTCGATTGTAACTGTTTCGACCGTCTCCGAAATTTTGGCGATCGCTTCACATTCTATTTGTAGACTATCCAGCAGTTTTACTGAGGAGGTTTGCCGCAAGCATACTCTAATTTAGATGTGAATAGCTCGGAATCTGAGAAAAATTCTTTTATGTCTGGTGTTTTCAGTCTTCTCTATCGCAAATGGTTGGGTAAATTAGAATACTTACTCATAGCAGTTTCTATTCTTAGCTTTATTGCTTCTTTCTCAGGCAATAATATTTTTACTATTTCAACTCCTATTTTTTTATTTCTATCTCTGCACGCTAATATATCTAAACAAAAATATCTGCATGAAAGTCGCCAGCCACAAGATCGATTTTTTCAACTAGAACAGCTTGTCTTGTCTCGCGATGCCAATCTTGCTGACATTCAAGCTACATTATCTGAAATTGATAAGCTATATTTAGATTTTTCTCAAATTCAACAACGATTTGTTATTATCGAAGACTTTTTAAAATCATACAGACTCGATACTCAAAACTTAAATTTACAGCAACTTTTGAACGGGTTGGAAGCAAATATTAAAAGAACAGAACGACAATACAATCAGGGTCAAATACTAGAATCACAGCTAATTTTACAAGAACAAATTACTCATATAGAAGAACAATTATTATACAATCTCGAAAACCATACGCCAGCCCCCGACAACCTTCAGACGTTGACTCAGCAGATTCAAGATTTAAGCGATCGGGTAGTAAGTTACTCAGATATTCAAGCCGAAGATCGAGTCCAACAGTCGCAAGTTAATGAAAAAATCCAAAAGTTAGAGCGGCAATTTAATAGCTTACCATTCATTGAATTCTTAAATCGGATAGCACAATTAGAAGAACTGAACGAACAAGTTAAAAATAGCTTGACAGAATCTAAGCGCGTCACAAAATCTCTGAAAGGAGAGGTTGAATTGGTCAGTCAAAAACTCCAATGTATAATTGCTACAGCCGCAACTGCACAAACTGAAAATTGCGATCGCCAGCCATCTTCAGAACTACAAGCAAGCTACGAGCAAAATGCAGAAATGACTCAGCGTCTTGCTAAAGAAGTTAGCTCTTTACGCAAACAAACGCAAGCAATTTTGAGTAGTTTATCAGCTAGAATTACCCAGCTACGCATAGAGGTCGATAAGCAACACCATTCTGAGATATCTCCAGCTAAAATCCCAGTAAATACAGACGAACTAGCAACCTGGGCGGGAGAATTTGGCGATCGCATTCCCAAGTAAGTGTACGTTGTAGGGGCGCACAGCCGTGCGCCCCACAATTTCGTGCGCCCCACAATTTGTAGTAGTGCGAGATTCCATTGCAACCAGAGATTGTAGATTGTTGACAATCTACAATTAGCAATTTATCATTCTTCCTAGTGTTAACTCTCTGAGGTGCGAAGTGGTGGAACGCAGACACTCGAACCTGGCAATAGTCGCGAAAAGTTTGGACATTCAAGCAGCTGAGGCGATTCGGGAACAAATTCTCAGTGGTGGATTTCCGCCTGGTTCGCGCCTGCTAGAAATTCCGCTATCAGAAGAACTCAATCTCAGTCGGGGAACGATCCGTTCTGCATTACAACAGCTGACTTACGAGGGTTTGGTGGTACAAATTCCCTACAAAGGTTGTGCTGTGTTGGAACTGAGTTCTCAAGATGCTTGGGAACTGTATACGTTACGCAGTGCATTAGAAGGTTTAGCCGCCAAATTAGCTGCTGCTGCAATGACAGCCGATAAAGCTGAAATTTTAAATAGTAGTTTAAAACAACTGATTGAGGCAACAAAAAGCGATCGCCGTGGTAAAGTTGCAGATGCAGACTTTGCATTACATCAAGCGATCGTCCAGCTATCGGGACATCAAAGATTGCAACAACAATATCAAATTGTCGGACAACAAATTCGTTTGTATATTGCCTCTTGTAATACTCTGATTCCCGATGTCGAAGAAATTATCGAGCAACATAGGCTATTAATTAAAGCAATTTGTTCTGGAAATGTCGTTATTGCCGAACAAATTGCCAAAGAACATAATGCCGATGGGGAAGAATTGATTAAACATTTAGAAAAAGTAGAAATCAAAAACTTTTAAAACATAAAAATTGTGTATAGTTTTTTTCTGGCACAATGCAACGATTAGATGTTATACCAATTCTATTTATCCTTGCACTAAATCGGTCGCTCATAGCCCCCTTAACAAGGGGGGTTGGGGGATCTTCCGTGGCGCAGTCAGATCAAAATGGTATTAGGAGTCACCATGAAAATCGATTTTAACAACTATGAAGCTTTAACCTTTGACTGCTACGGTACGATGATTGATTGGGAGACTGGAGTTTTAACTGCGATCGCCCCTATTCTTTCTAACCATAATATCCAACTAACCAACGAACAGATCTTTGATGCTTTCAGTGAAATTGAAAATGAAATAGAAGCAGGTGAGTATATTAAGTATCGGCAAGTACTGAGAAATGTTGTCGAAAAAATGGGCGATCGCTTCGACTTTACACCAAATCCTACAGAAGTAGATGCGCTAGCCAATTCTTTAACTAGTTGGCAACCCTTTTCTGATAGCGTAGAGGCGTTAAAAGTCTTAAAACAGAAATTTAAACTAGCTGTAATCTCTAACGTAGATAACGATTTGTTTGCTGAAACAGTGAAACATTTACAAGTTGATTTTGATTATGTTATTACAGCAGAACAGCTAAAAAGTTATAAGCCCTCTCATAATAATTTCTACGCAGCATTTGATAGAATTGGTTTACCTAAAGAAAAAATATTACACGTTGCAGCTAGCGTGTATCACGATATTGTACTCGCTAAAACATTGGGTATGACTGCGGTGTGGGTAAATCGGCGCGGAGTTAAGCAAGATTCTGGTGCAGATTTAGAAGTACCTGATTTGAAAACTTTAGCCGCTCTGGTTGGTCAAAAGTAGCGATCGCTTTTCAGTTAGATGACGTAAATTTCATCTACACGGCACTATCGATTGTTAGAAAAAAGTGTGGAAGATCCGACTAACTTCTGCTAATAACGAGCGCCGCAAACACATGTAGGTCAATTTTTAGCGCTTCCTTGCCAAGAAAGAACGTTTAACACTAATACTTAATAAAACCGAGATAAAAAGAGTAAATAAGCAAAAAAGGTTGTTTTAAGAGCATTTTTAGACAATTCGACACAATAAATCCCCATCACGCTCACTTGACTTAAACAACAAGTATGTTGCTAAACTAGTCAACAGCTTAAACAACAGATATGTTGCTTAAGTGAATAACAGACGCTCTGACAATTATCTGATGCACGCATTCGCTGAGCTATACACAGTTAGCTGGGTAAAGTTTTGAAACAGCGTAGCTTGTGAACAGCACGGCACTGAGTTATTGTCAAGAGGAGCAAGATAGTCAAAGCACCAGCTTGTAGTGTGGAAAGGAGTTTTGCGATCGAGACAAAAGCGGATTGCGTTTTTGTTGAGATTCGGATTAACCGTAACGCGATCGAAGGGTTGGCAAACTTTAAAGTAAAGCAGCCAGGGCAAGTGGAAGTGAGTAAGGCAGAAAAGGTGCTGCTGAACCTGTGAACTTACGATCCGGTTAGATATAGGAAAGATATGAATGCCATCTGGAACAACGTTAAAGAGGGTGCGATCGACTTCTGCCACAACTTTGGCTGGGCATGGTGGCTAGAAATTGACACCCAGAATCCACTCTGTACGTATTACTTCGGTCCCTTCCTTACTGCTAGAGAAGCTCAAGCTGCGAAGACTGGCTATGTAGAAGATTTAGAGCAAGAAGGAGCTACAGAAATTATGGCAACAATCAAACGCTGCAAACCAGAAAAATTGACGGTTTCAGCAGATTTGGCATAAAAGAGCGTCCCAGTAAAATCAGCATTCAGCACTCAAATGTGGCATTTCTTCGGGAGAAAACTGAGTTTTCAAAGGTTTCCATAATCATGATTCAAGTACTCGATCGCGCTGCAACAAACCAAAGTAGCGTTCTGTGCTGCTATACCAATGCTACTAACAGCCTTCAAATTGCCCGCATTACCAATATTCCTCACTGGTGGTTTGAGCGAGTTGTGTTTCCAGGGCAAAGATTATTATTTGAAGCCGTACCAGATGCCCGGTTAGAAATTCATACAGGTGCGGCAAGCGGCTCGATTCTGTCGGATAAAATTCCTTGCGATCGCCTTTGCGTCGGTGAATCGTCAGTTCATTCCGAGGACGACGAGTTCAGATCGCGCAACTATTAGCACTTGTGCGAGTGCAACTGAAGTTGAGTAGACTAAGGCAGGAAAACCAGGACTATGGAAAACATCAAACCAGATTGGAGTTAAGCATAACCTGAATTCGAGAGCATTTCATGTCTCAACTAGAGCAACAAAACTTGGAATGGTGGGCAGAAATCGTGACCGATCGCCCCCTTTGTACCTACTACTTTGGACCTTTTGCCACAGCCAAGACTGCCAAACTCGCTCAGCTAGCGCATATAGAAGATTTCGAGCAGGAAGGAAGCAAGATCGTCTTTGTAGCCGTCAGGCGATGCCAATCGCAATTACTAACAAGCTTTGAGGATGAATAAATTTACATGTATCATTTCGCTTGAATCGAGTAGCCGCAGCAGCGATCGCCGCTATTCATCCATTGGGTGCGCTCGATAATACACTCTGGCAAAACCGCCGCAAAAATTTCTAACTCATGACCGCAAACAAAGGAACATGACTTGGCAATTTTGGCGATCGCGCAGTTATGTTCGGTGAGGACAAATTTATCCTTGGAATTACTAGGATCGCCACTTACTACTAAATGCCATTCTGCCATGTACCCTTCTCGTTGACGAAGTTCTACTAGTTTTGCCACTCGCTCTTGCAGCGAACCGTTTCCCAAGTATTGGCGATATTTGACAACTTTACGTTCCCACTGCTGGCGGAGAATTGCTCTTACTTGTTCTTCCCCCACCATGTCCGTTAAAGTATCTAAAAATGAAATGGCAAACTCATCGTAACTATGGGGAAAGCTAGCTCTTCCTTGACGGCTAAGCTGATAGACATGATGCGGTCGCCCCATGCCAACTGGCATCGGTTGATACTCAATCAGCTGCTCATTCTGCAAATTTTTCAGATGCCGTTGTATTGCTTGCCGACTAATCGATAAAGCTTTCGCCAACTGCTGTGCCGTTGCTTGTCCTTGTTTCAGTAAATAAGGCAAAATCTCCTGTTTGGTAGAATAAGACTCAGTGGTTGTCATAGTTCTATCTCCTAACCTATTCAGTAATAGGTCAAGGGCAGTTGGAACTGTTTGCCAATCCTTCTCTCAATAATCTGCATTACTGAGCAAAGCAATTGTTCGGCTTGAGTAGCGCTTTTGTTGTTGAGCTAGCCTTATCCAAATTATGCAACAAAATTAGGCAACAAAGTAGTTGTTTAACTCCAGAGGGTAGCCAATTACAAGCAATCCTAGCTATGGTGGGAAAAGTCAGATTTTATATGCAGACTATATAAAGAACGATCGAATTGATACTCTTCGCGAGAGATAGCATAATACAGCACGTCTAATCCTTCTTTATTAGCGCGCTGGACAAATCTCATACCAATTCTTTCCATTACTCGCACCGAAGCAATATTTTCAACATCAGTATTAGTAATAATCTGCTGAAATTTATGTTCTGTAAATCCATATTGAATCATGGCTGTTGCAGCTTCTGTTGCTAGTCCTTGACCCCAATATTGCGGTGATAAACCATAGATTAGTTGTAATTCTGGTGGCTTTTCGTAAAAGAATCGGAAACCACAGAAGCCAATTAATTCTGAATTTTCTTTAAAAAAAATACTCCACTGACCAAAACCGTGTTGTTCAAAACACTTGGTATTATTTTCAATTTCTGTGGCAACCCACTCTCGCGGCATAATTTTATCGTCGCATAAGTATCTTCTGACTTGAGGATCGATAAAAATGCGGTGCAGATCATCTAAATCTGCTACTGCATAGGGACGGAATTTGAGGCGAGATGTATGAATTTCTATAAAAGGAAACATACTTTCTATTAGTCCGCGCAGGCAGACTTGGTTTGTGTAGTCGCGAATTTTATTCACCCAATACTCAATTACTTACTACACTTATGTCGAACAAACTTCGGCAATAGTTTAAGATATGTATCGCCAAACGAAAATTCAAACCTCAGTATCTTGCCTCAACCACTTTTCAACGGTTATTGGCTGATAGTTAGCTAACAAATCAAGTAAATCTTCAGATGACGACGATTCTAATACCAAAGAACGTAATTCCGATCTTAAAAAATCTTCTGTAACGGCGCGATCGAATAACTGTAATAGCGGATCGTAATAACCCTCAACATTTAATAAACCTTGGGGTTTTTGATGCAATCCCAACTGCGCCCAGGTAAGAATCTCGCAAAATTCTTCTAACGTGCCATATCCTCCAGGTAAGGCAATAAATGCGTCGGCTAATTCTGTCATCAATGCTTTGCGATCGTGCATGGAATCGACGACATGTAGTTGCGTCAGTCCGTTGTGGGCAATTTCCTTGTCAACTAAAAACTTGGGAATAACCCCAATTGCCTCACCACCTGCGGCTAAAGCGGCATCGGCTACCATACCCATCAAACCTACATTACCACCACCGTAAATTAAGCTTAATCCCCGACGCGCGATCGCCTCGCCCATTGCTTGGGCAGCTTCTTGGTAGATAGAACGATTACCCGTACTGGAACCGCAGAATATGCAAATAGATTCCATAAAAGTTCCTCAAATTCATCAAACGTAATCCAGAGGCGCAAACTTCTTCATTGCTTATTAAACCAGAGATGTTAAGATCCAGCGTTAGGGTTCTGGGGTAAATACCATGCCAGGAATTGGCAATAAAATCAAGTTTGGTACGGATGGTTGGCGCGGTATCATTGCTGATGAGTTTACATTTGAACGCTTAGCGTTAGTTGCACCGATCGCCGCTCAAGTTTTAGCACGAACGTACGGTAATACTACAGGTAGCAATACGATTATTGTGGGCTACGATCGCCGCTTCATGTCAGAGGATTTTGCCCGTGCAACAGCCCAAGCCGTTACAGCGGTAGGGTTTGACGTACTTTTATCAGAAACTTATGCTCCCACTCCTGCTTTTAGTCTAGCGGCAAAACAGCACAACGCTCTGGGCGCTTTAGTCATTACTGCTAGCCACAACCCAGGTAGCTATTCAGGATTGAAAGTTAAAGGCGCTTTTGGCGGTTCTGTCCCGCCAGAGGTGACAAAGAATATTGAATCTTTATTAGATCGTCCATCCTCTACCAGTGCCAATCCTGGGAAAATGACAACATTCAATCCTTGGTCTAGCTACTGCGACACTCTACGGGCAAAAGTCGATCTCGATCGCATTCGCTCGTATATTACTCAAGGTAAACTAACAGTCTTTGCTGATGTGATGCACGGTGCAGCCGCAGGGGGACTAGCACAGATATTAGAAGTACCAGTCAACGAACTTAACAGCGATCGCGATCCGTTATTTGGTGGCGGCGCGCCAGAACCATTACCAAAATACCTTTCCCGTTTATTTGAAACCATCCGTACCCATAGTGCTGAAAAAGGCAATTTGGCTGTAGGTTTAGTATTTGATGGCGATAGCGATCGGATTGCAGCTGTAGACGGACAAGGTAATTTTCTTAGTTCCCAAGTCCTGATTCCCATTTTGATCGAACACTTAGCCGTAAATCGCGGTATGAAAGGCGAACTCGTCAAAACTGTCAGCGGTTCTGACTTAATGCCCCGCGTTGCAGCTTTACATCAGATCCCAGTTTCCGAAACTCCGGTGGGATACAAATATATTGCCGATCGCATGTTGGAAACCCAAGTTTTGCTTGGGGGTGAAGAGTCAGGCGGGATCGGTTATGGAACGCATATTCCCGAACGAGATGCTTTACTTTCTGCCTTATATGTGCTAGAAGCAGTGACGCAATCTGGACTAGATTTAAGCGCCCTCTACCAGCAACTCCAGTCAAAAACTAACTTTCACTCTGCCTACGATCGCATCGATCTACCCTTAGCAAGCATGGAAGTGCGATCGCGTCTCTTGGATCAGTTGCAAACTCAGCCCCTCAAAGAAATTGCTGGAAAAGCTGTAGTCAACTGTCAGACGATTGATGGCTACAAATTCCGCTTGGATGATGATAGCTGGCTGATGATTCGCTTTAGCGGCACTGAACCTGTCTTGCGCTTATACTGCGAAGCATCAACAATTGAACAGGTGCATCAAACCCTCAATTGGGCAAAGGATTGGGCGGAAAGCTAGGGCAGGGGGACAAGGGGGATTTTAGATTGAATTTGAAATCTAATATCCAAAATTGATTCACCAGATACTCTTGACGGTTCGCCCGTCAATTTAAAATTCCCTCGGTGGCTATTCTCTACTTTCCATGAAAGCGATCGCAGGATATTTCCGCAGTTTGTTCGATCGAAAATTTGTCTTTACGGGGTTGAAGACCGCTCTATTTGTAGGCACGATCTTGTTTACGATTAATCATGGTGGAGCATTGCTGCGTGGAGACATGGATCGGGAACGCTGGATATCTGGAATGCTGACTTACCTCATGCCTTATTGCGTCAACGTCCACGGTCAGTACATAGCTCGCCGTAGACTATAGACGGATACAAGTAAATGAACTCAAAATCCGAAATCCAAAATCCAAAGTTTCTGGTTGTTGCGACTGGCAATCCAGGTAAGTTAAAGGAAATGCAAGCCTACCTGACCGATCTAGACTGGGAATTGACCCTCAAACCGTCAGATCTGGAAGTTGAGGAGACAGGCAATACTTTTGTTGCCAACGCTTGCTTGAAAGCTTCTCAGGTAGCAAAAGCAACTGGACAATGGGCGATCGCTGACGATTCTGGTTTACAAGTCGATGCTTTAGGTGGCGCTCCTGGGATTTACTCTGCCCGTTATGCTAAAACCGATGCAGAGCGGATCGAACGGGTTTTACAGGAACTAGGAGACGCGGCAAATAGACAGGCGCAATTTGTCTGCGCGATCGCGATCGCCCGTCCCGATGGCGCGATCGTCCTGCAAGCCGAAGGCATTTGTCGCGGTGAAATTTTGACTGCACCACGGGGCATAGGAGGCTTTGGCTACGATCCGATTTTCTACGTTCCCGATCGGCAAATGTCATTTGCCGAAATGCCACCCCAACTGAAACACGAAATTAGCCATCGCGGACGAGCCTTTCAAGCCCTGATTCCCCAGTTGCAAGTGATGCATGGATAGTGACTAGCGGCTAGACTCAATTCTTGTCACTAGCCACTAGTTACTAGTCACTGATAACTGATAACTGAGAACTAGCCTAAACTGCCTCCAGATTCTTTTCACCTGTCCGAATGCGGACGACTTCTTCCACAGGACTGATAAAGATCTTGCCATCGCCAATCTCTCCAGTACGGGCGGCGGCGATGATTTTGTCTACTACCATGTCTACCTGTGCGTCTTCGATGACGATCTCTACTTTGAGTTTTTGCAGAAACTCTACCGTATACTCGGAACCGCGATAGCGTTCTGTCTGTCCTTTTTGTCGTCCAAAGCCTCGGACTTCTGAAACTGTCATGCCCACAATGCCAGCGTTGACGAGGGCAATTTTCACTTCATCGAGTTTAAAGGGTCGGATAATTGCTTCTACCTTTTTCAATTTTCTCACTCCCGTTTGTTTATCGTTTTATATTGGTGTGTTTTACTGCTGTGATTCACCAAAGGAAAATTATCTCTTAGTTTGAGTGCGATCGCACTGTTTGAATTACTGCGTAGATTGCCTCCATCCTGTTTTTCTACACTCGATCGATCCCAAATGCAATAGCTGGAACTTATTTGTAGTATCATCCTCTAGTGTGAAGTATCGTATTAATTAATACATTTTTTAGAAGAAGGCAGTCAGTGCGATCGCTTAACGATTGGATGTTAGAGGGCGAACCAGGAGAAATCCAGTACTAAATGCTGTCACGACTACGATTGAAACTGCGATCGCCAATCCCCAGCCATTCATTCGAGTAGCGTCCGATGGGGAACGGTGATGGTGATTATCTGCTTCCACTTCTTCAACTGCTACAAATTCTGAAGCATGTCCGCCGCCAGTTTTCATTGTCACACCGCCTTGGTGTGCGGCACGACCAGACGGCGGGCGCTTTGGTTTAACTCGATCCTCTCGTTCGGGGCGATCGTTTTCTATTTGGTTCGCCACAGTCGTATCAACCACTTGTTGTAGATAGGAAACATGCTGTACGACTTTTTCAATTTCTTGGCGGAGGTGTTGATTTTGTCTGGCTAGCTGCTGATTTTGCGACTTGAGAGCGTCAATTATCTCCTGGGTAGCTTGCAACTCCAATGCCAATTCCCGATAGACCGAAAGTGGCACAGAGGGCATATAGTGATGAGATGTTGGATGATGATGAGCAGAGCTGGAGCTAGATCGCATGGTTAGCGCCGTCAAAAGAAATATTCGCCACCAGTTTAGCCAGATTTTGCTACTTTCACAGCTAAGTTGTAATATTTATCAGTTATTAGGAGTCAGGAGCCAGAAGTCAGGAGGGGAAAGAAATGCCCGACAGGTCCTTGTCCTTTGCCAATGTTGAGGGCGTGTTTCAAGGCTGTGGTAACGTATTCTTTCGCTTGCCGTACAGCAGTTAATGGCTCTTTCCCCAAAGCGAGATTGGCTGCGATCGCGGCGGCTAGGGTACAACCCGTACCGTGGGTATTTTTTGTATCGACTTGGGTTGTCGTTATTATCTCCAGGCGATCGCCATCAAACCAAACATCAACGCCGCGCACCTCTCCTAACATTCCTCCACCCTTGACTAACACAGCCTTTGCTCCCGTCCGGCGAAAAATGTCCTCAGCCGCAGCTTTCATGTCATCTAAGCTATGAATTTCTTTCCCACTTAAGATCTGCGCTTCGTAGCGGTTAGGGGTGACTATGGTTGCTAGAGGGATGAGTTGCGATCGCAAGCTTGTTACTGCTGCATCATCAATTAACTGCGCTCCCGTGCGCGACACCATCACGGGATCGACAACCAATTTATCTATACTTAAGCTCTCAACTTGCTGGGATACGGCTGTAATAATTTCCCGGTTGAGCAACATCCCAGTTTTTACACCTTGAACCCCGATATCCTCAACCACCGCTTGAATTTGAGCAACAACAGCAGCAGCAGGTAAAGCATCAACTCGCGTAACATCCAAAGTATTTTGAGCCGTGATACAAGTAATCGCACTCGTACCGTGTACGCAATGGAAGGCGAAAGTTTTCAGATCTGCTTGAATTCCAGCCCCGCCGCCGCTATCCGATCCCGCAATTGTCATTGCGACTGGTACTGTCGCTGGTAGCGAGTTATGAGTATTGTGTAATTGGTCACTGGTCACTGGTCACTGGTCACTGATAACTGATTCTTCTCTTTTCATCCTATAGACTTCTGGTAATTTCCACCAAGGAACTTGGGGATATTCGTGATGTTCTTCGTGATATCCAAAGTGGTAGCAAGCAAGAAACGACCAGAAAGACACTATGTGAGTTGATTGGGCGCGATGAATATTTTCGTAGCCTGCTCTTGGTTCTCTGTGAGTTAAGAACGTACCAAAGTAAAACAACTGTACCGAACTGAGAATTGCTGGTAACGCCCAAAATAAAATGAGGTGGGCTCTAGATATATTTAATAATACATTTGCGCTATGAAAAAGGAGTGTTAATCCAATGATTTGTCGCCAACTCCAATAGTTTCCAATAAAATATAAGTACCAGGCAAAAAAGTTTTTCTGCTTGCCGTTGTGAAAATCGGGATCGAGTTGACTGGCTGGATGTCGGTGATGCGCCCAGTGCTTTTGCAGCAATCGATTGTAAGGAAATAAAGCATATAAACTTACAGCGACTCTACCAAACCAGCGATTTATTTGGAGATGATTTGGAGCGACTAGTCCATGCATGGCATCATGGGCTGTAATAAATAAGCCTGTATACAAAAATGTTTGCCAAACTATTGCTAATAGAATTCCCCAGATTCCCAGTTTTTCTAGTTGACTTGAGAGGAGAAAGCATAAACTAGCTATCCAAGTCACAATAATCGTTAAGGCAATTATAATCCCCTTATATGTATATGAATAACCAATATTCAATCGCGTTTCACTTTGGTTTAAAGCACTTTGTTGTAAAGGGTTCGGAATCGATGCAACCATGTCAGAGTAGAATCCTTAGCAAACGTAGAAGTAGACAAGCCAAACTTGAAGGCATTTGATGCAAGCCTTCCTTATCATATACGAATTTGTTAATTTTTGTTAATCTACCAAAGATAGATATGTTTTTAGTAGATATAAAATAGTTCTAGAGTTAGATTTGAAATAGTTATTCATGCAGCAAGGTTTGTCTGAGATTAGCTTTAATTCAGACAACAAAAGGCTTTTACTATTGCAATTTAAATAAGAAGGGGAAAAATTCTCATCTAACTCGCGACAGATTGCTTGTTGGTAAAAAGCTTTACGATCGAAGACTTAGGGAGTAGAGAGCAGAGCCAAACAAATTTACGAAAAACTTTATTTGTTGTCGGAGTGAAACTTTAAAGATATTTGTTGCGATCGCGTCGAGGAAAATAAAATTAGTTGATTAATTATTAACTTTATTTTTAGTTATAAATATTTTCTATAGTAGGGAGCGTTACTAACGCCCCCTACGTTGTTCTAACTTGCTATCAATCCCACCGGACAGGCTACATTCGTACCCCCTAAACCACAATACCCGCCAGGATTCTTTGCCAGATATTGCTGATGATATTCCTCTGCCCAATAAAATTCGGGAGCATCAATAATTTCAGTGGTTATCTTGCCATATCCTGCCTGAGTCAAGGCTTGCTGATAGGTATCTCGCGTTGCTATTGCTAATTGTTTCTGTTCTTCAGAGTAGACGTAGATTCCCGAACGGTATTGGGTTCCGACATCGTTTCCTTGCCGCATACCCTGAGTTGGGTCGTGGTTTTCCCAGAAAACTTTCAGCAATTGTTCGTAACTAATGACTTTGGGATCGTAGACGACAAACACAACTTCATTGTGACCCGTCATCCCCGAACAAACTTCTTTATAAGTGGGGTTGGGCGTAAAACCAGCCGCGTAGCCAACAGCAGTGATAAAAACGCCATCTAACTGCCAAAACTTGCGTTCTGCACCCCAGAAACAGCCCATACCAAACATAGCTGTCTCCATACCGGTAGGATATGGCGGCTTGAGAGGATTTCCATTTGTGTAGTGAGTCTGAGGTACGGGCATTGCTTGCGATCGTCCGGGTAAAGCCTCCTGAGGAGAAGGCATAGCGATTTTTTTACCAAATCCGAATATCATTATTGTTTTCCTAACTCTCAATCTCTAAACAACAGCTTTACCTTACTTAACATTGTAGAGATTTTAGTGAGTAACAACACGATCGCCGAGAAAAGCAAACAGCAAAAAAGCAAGAAGAATGAAACAACAAAGTGGTTTAGGTAAATCGACTTTGTTGCAATAGTCTTGATAAGATCGTTCCAATCCGGTTGGTCGAAAACAATCACAGGTAATGCAGCAAGAACAAAGCGATCGCGTATTAACAGCCTTGCAAGAGTTTTTCACTACACCTCTAGCAACGAAACTAAGCAAGCATCAACAAGTTTCTCCTCAAGCTGCTGCCTTAGAGTTATTTCGCGATGTGGCTGCAACTGTACCAGCATACAAAACTTTTTTGACGGCACGGGGAATCGAGCCAACAGCAATTCAAACTGTGGCAGACTTTCAACAACTGCCGCTACTGACAAAAGACAACTACCTACGTTGTCATTCCCTGCCAAATTTTTGTCGGCACGGACAACTAGAAAGATGCGATATGGTAGCAGCATCATCGGGTTCTACGGGGAAACCAACGTATTGGTTGCGCTACCTGACCGACGAACTGCAAATTGCCACCCGCTTTGAACAAATATTTCACGATAGCTTTTTTGCTGACACCCGCCCCACTCTAGCAGTTGTCTGTTTTACGTTGGGAACTTGGGTAGGTGGGATGTTTACAACTGATTGCTGTCGCCACTTGGCAAGTAAGGGTTATCCCATCACTGTTGTAACTCCAGGGAATAACAAAACAGAAATCTGCCGTGTCGTGCAAGAACTGGGTAGTTTATTCGAGCAAGTAGTATTGCTGGGATATCCGCCCTTTCTCAAAGATGTCATTGACACTGGTAGAGCTAACGGCATAGAGTGGCAGCGCTACCAAATCAAATTAGTCCTAGCAGGAGAAGTCTTCAGCGAAGAGTGGCGGAGTTTAGTAGGGGAACGAGTGGGAGCAAACAATCCCTACTATGATTCTGCTTCACTCTACGGCACGGCTGATGCTGGCGTGTTAGGCAATGAAACACCTTTGAGTATCTGCATCCGACGTTTTTTAGCAGAGAATCCAGAAGTAGCCCGTAGCTTATTTGGGGAATCGCGCTTACCCACCTTAGTACAATACGATCCGCTCAGCCGCTTTTTTGAAGTGCAAGACGGCACGCTACTATTTTCGGGCGATAATGGCATTCCCCTCGTGCGATATCACATTGCCGATACAGGTGGAATCATTGCTTACGATGCCATGCTGGAATTTTTGCGATCGCACGGATTCGACCCAATCGTCACTTTACAGCAACAAGGAACGAGAGGCATCCATGCTCTACCTTTCGTCTACGTGTTTGGGCGTGCTAATTTTACTATTTCTTACTTTGGCGCAAATATCTATCCCGAAAATGTCATCGTTGGCTTAGAACAACCGCAGATTCGAGAATGGGTGACGGGTAAATTTGTAATGGAAGTGAAGGAAGATGCCGATCGAAACCGTTTCTTCTCTATAGTGGTAGAGTTAGCACCAGGGGTAGAGGGAAATGAAGCAAAAAGAAATGCGATCGCCACCTCAATTCACGCGCAATTGCTCCGACTCAATAGCGAATTTGCCAATTACGTCCCCCCGAATATCAAATTCCTCACGTATCCCTCGCCCCCACCGGAGATCCAGAGTACTTCCCCGTAGGAGTCAAGCATCGATATACAAGATGAAGTCGCAAGTAGAGACGTTACATGTAACGTCTCTACATTGATAACTGACAACTGACAACTGACCTTACAATGAGTGTAGAGAGAAAACCCTCATATATGCCTAACAACCGTTCAGGAGTCTTTATCGGCGGTTTTTTATTAGGTGCTGCCGTCGGCACTTTAACTGGAATGTTAATCGCCCCACGTAGCGGACGAGAAGCGCGACAGTTGTTGAAAAAATCTGCTAATGCTATCCCAGAACTAGCAGAAGATTTATCGACTAGCGTGCAACTCCAGGCAGACCGTCTTTCAGGATCGGCATTACGTAGTTGGGATGATACATTAGAACGATTGCGAGAGGCGATCGCGGCTGGGGTTGAAGCCAGTCAGCAAGAGCGTCAAGCCATCAAACGGCAAAATAATGAGATTACTTCCGATTCCCGTACTGCTTATACAGATCGCCCGTAGTGCCACTGCGATCGATCCGCTGTTTTGGCTCGGACTGTCACTACTGCTAGTTGCTATTAGCCTCACAGCAGTTTTAGTGGCAGCCGTGCCAGCTTTTCACGAATTAGCACGGGCATCTCGCAGTGCCGAAAAACTCTTCGATACGCTCAAACGAGATTTGCCTCCAACTTTAGAAGCAATTCGCTTGACAGGGTTAGAAATTAGCGATTTGACCGATGATGTGAGCGATGGGGTAAAAAGTGCGGCACAAATTGCCAAGCAAGTCGATCGCAATTTAGATCGAGCCAAGGAACAAGCAAGAAGCGTCGAGGTGAATACTCGCAGCGTCTTCACAGGTGTAAAAGCAGCCTGGAAAACTTTCACCCGTAGCACCCCTAACCGCCATAGTCGCGATCGCCTTCCAGCAGAATCAAGGCAACCCTTACCCACATACTTCAATAAAAATTCAGATAGTGACTTCGACAAGGATACAGTCATCCCAGAAGAAAATCGTCTCAAATCGCCTCCTTTCTACTTTGATGACGAAGAGGAATGAATTGTAAATCGTAAGTCGAGAATTCACTGGTCACTGGTCACTGGTCACTGGTCACTGGTCACTGGTCACTGGTCACTGGTCACTGCTCATGCGCTCCCTGCTCTTGATAGAGTCATAATGATATCTGGAGAGTTTGTGAATTGAAGCAAAATAATTAACTATGGCGAAAGCAATTTGGAATGGAGCTGTCTTAGCTGAAAGCTCCAAAACAGAGATTGTTGAGGGCAACCACTACTTCCCTCCCGATGCGATCGACAAGCAGTATTTTCAAGAATCTTCCACTCATACGACTTGCCCTTGGAAAGGAACTGCCAGCTACTACAATGTTGTCGTTGATGGACAAGTCAACAAAGATGCTGCTTGGTACTATCCCACAGCCAAAGAGAAGGCAAAAAATATTGAGGGTTACATTGCCTTCTGGCGTGGAGTAAAAGTCGAATCATAGTCAGTCATTGGTCACTGGACATCAGAGGTGAAAGGTGAGAGGTGAGAGGTGAGAAAAATTAGTTATCAATTACTAAGTTCTTTTACTCTTACCTTCTGTCTCCTATCTGCGGACGATCGCCGATCCTATCAGGATTTCTCGATCGTCTAGTAGCACCAGTTCTCTATCAGTACAAATGACCAATGACGTAGGCGTAGACACCCGAAGGGTGTCTTCTCGAAGAATAGCCCTTCCCGAAGGGTATGACAAATGACTACCTAGCCCGAGCTTTTTTTGCCTGCTTAACCAGTACGGGTCTGGGTTTTTTCTTTTTGTATTTCGGGTCTTCCACCATACGAGACATGGGAGGACGGCAAGTTTCACAATACAGAGGTCTAGGACCATAACTCTCCCGTTCCGTGGGTTGACTGCATTGCTGGCAGATGAATTTATATAACCGAGTATGGATTGTACGTTCGTGGGCGCGGACTGTGTACTCTCGAACAAAAACCTTTTTGGATGGCATGACAAACAAAACCTAGCTATGGTGTATCCAATATGCTAACTAGAAAGGAGTTTAATACTGAAAAAAATGCCTCTTCATAGACAACTTCAACACTTAATCGAAAACTTAATTGCTCTGAAAGAGCTTTACCACACCCAGCTCGTAGAGTCTGAGAAACAGGTAGCTCGCTTCAAAGAGCAATTGTCGCATGTCAACGGGTTACTAGTAGCACAGTTGGTAGAAAATCAACAGTTTGTACAAAGCCTAGTCGATATGCGATCGCAATGTCATGCTCAACTAGAAGCGAACCAACGCCAAGCAGCCCATGCTAGAGAACAAATAACTCACGTTAATGCTCTCCTCGCAGACCAAGTGAGCTTACCTCCAATGCAACATGCATTTGAGCTGCCAACGACTGCTTTTGAAGAACAGCCACGGCAAACCCTATCTGGTATAACTGCACCCGAACCCGAATCATTCTCTCAGCCTCTATCCGACCTTACCCAACCACAGCCCCAAGCAGAAGCTGAACTTACCCAACCACAGTTCCAAGCAGAAGCTGAACTTACCCAACCACAGCCCCAAACAGAAGCTGAACTTACCCAACCACAGTTCCAAGCAGAAGCTGAACTTGCCCAACCACAGCCCCAAGCAGAAGCTGAACTTGCCCAACCACAACTCCAAACAGAAGTTGCCGAAACACCTCTGGAGGTAGGAGAGACGAGCGGGGACACTGCCAGATCTCCTTCGGCTATTAAAACTCCAATGAAGGCAGAATATCAGAATCTGACGAAAATTCAAGCAGTGGAAAAGCTATTGCAGGAAAACCAGGGCAAGATTTTAACTGTGGAGTATATCATCTGGTCATTGTATGGTGACATGGATGCAGAAGCGGTCAAAGCAGAAAAACCCAGGATCTATGATACCCTCGGACAAGGTACGGATAAAGGGATTTGGGAAAAAGTCCCAGATCAACCAGCTTGCTATACTTACAAGTTGAGCCTAGTGGAACCTACCGCAGATTCGGAATCTGCCACGGCTAACACCTCCCGCTTACCCGTAAGTTCTCGTCGGCGACCGTCGCGGCGTGGTAAAAGCGATGATATGCTGCCTCGCTACAATCATCTCAGTCTGACTGCGGCTGTGGAAGTGGTGGTGAACGAGCATCCTGGTGAAGTGATTACCACTGAGAAAGTTGCCAAAGTGCTATACGGCGATGACATTGACGGACGTGCCTTAGTCAAAGCTAAAGACCGGATTGGTAAAACCCTCTGGGGAGGAGCTACCCAAGGACGATGGCAGCGGATTCCAGGTAGACTGGGCTGTTATACGCTGAATTTGAAAACTTTGAAAAAGAGTTAGTTGTTAGTTGACGGTTAATAGTTGATGGCTATTGGTTGCTATTCTCCCTTGTCCCCCTTCCTGGCTCTTGTAGGGGCGCACAGCAGTGCGCCCCTACCGACTCTCGAAAAATTCTGGGTTAAGATGTATTGTCCATCTGCGATCGCCTAGCAATTGACTCTATCCTCACCTATGAAAACTCAACTCATCGTCATCACTACTGTTTTGACTGCTTTGCACTTCGCACCTCCAGCTCGTGCGGGAGATCTGGAACATACTAGACAACTTCTGGCAACAAAACAGTGCGAAGGATGCGATCTTAGTGGTGAGGGTCTGGTCTTAGCTAATTTAAGTCAGGCGAATCTGCGGGGGGCGAATTTAAGTGGTGCTAATTTGAGTCGGGCGAATTTGAGCGAGGCTGACCTAAGCGGTGCAAACCTTAGTGGTGCTTCTCTGTATGGCGCAAATCTGAGTGGTGCTAAGTTGGAGCAAACAGATTTGAGTGGAGCCGATCTGCGCGATGCCTATTTAGCTAATGTAGACTTGAAGACAACTAATCTTAGCGGTACTAGTTTGCAGGGGGCGATCGCCATTCCTACCCAAGCAGCAAAGCCTGAAGAATTTTATCGTTGGGGCATTGCTCAAGGACAAAAAGGCGACCCTAAAGGCGCAATTGGCTATTTCAATCAAGCTCTTAGCTTAAACGACAAATACGCCCCAGCTTACATGGCGCGAGGTATTGCCCGCTACCAACTGCTAGACCGACCGGGAGCGATGCAGGATGCTCAACGCGCCAAATGGTTATTTTTACGGCAGAGAAATAATGAAGGCTATGACACTGCCCAAGCCTTTGTAAACCAACTGCAAGCACCGCAAACAGAAACACCTAAGAGCAAACCCAATTTCTTTAACTTCCTTGGTGGCGTAACTTCAGTTTTATTAAGGTTTTTGTTGTAACCTAACTAGTGACTAGTGACTAGTGACCAGTGACCAGTGACCAGCGACCAGTGACCATCACCGCTGACTTACGACTTACTTATATGTCTCTATCCAGCGAATTGTGGCAAACTAACCAAGATTTAGCTCAAGCTTGTCTAAATCATCCATTTGTTCGGGGTATAGCCGATGGAACCTTGGAGCGAGAAAAGTTTGCTTACTATGTCGGGCAAGATGCATTTTTCCTTGAAGCCTTTGCCCGTGCCTACAGTATTGCCGCTGCTAAAGCACCTGATTGGGAAGGATTTAATTTGTTTCATGGCTTAGCTGGGGGCGTACTGCAAGAACTTCAGCTTCATGCCGGGTATGCAGCCACATGGGGAGTCAATATTAGTTCTGTCGAACCAGGTACAGCCACTCGTCGCTATATCGATTTTTTGTCGGCTACTGCTTGGAGTCAAGATGTGGGTTTAACCGCTGTGGCAATGTCACCTTGTATGAGACTTTATGCTTATTTGGGACAGAAGTTGGCAACTAAGGGTATTCTCACACATCAGTACAGCGATTGGATTCGTACCTACAACAGCCCAGAATTCGAGCAGCTAGCGCAACAACTCGAAAAATTGAGCGATCGCTACACTAGCAACTCCGATACCGTACAAAAAACTTATCGCTATGCTATGTTGTGCGAACGAGATTTCTTTCAAGCGGCTTGGGAATCGGGCGATCGACCATAACAATCGTTCGCTAGGTTTTCTTGCCACTGCTAGAGTGATATGCTGTGCGATGAAGTTCTTACTTTGATTTAATGAGTAAGTTCAACCTGCGTCCGTGGCATAGTATTCGAGCTGTTATCCAATGGCAACGCAGATGTAGGAAAGCAGGAAAACAGAGTGCGGCAAAGATTTTGATTTTGTCAGCACTAGCTTTAATAGTAGTGTTGGGTACTGTATTCAGCTTCATACTAGGTGAACCAAACGCTCAAGGCAACCCCACACGAGCAGAGCAATCGCCCAGTTTTGCAATTGCCGATGCGACTAGCACAAAATTAGTGAGAAAACCAGCACAATCGCAAGTGTTGTATCGAGATATTTATCTACGCCAGCAACCCAACCGAATTATTTTCGGTAATGACAAGCTCAAACTAGAATTCGATCGCGCCACTGGACAATGGCTGATCTTGGCTGCCGATGGAATTGCTGGTAATCTGATTGCGGCAGCAGACATTGCTCAGAACATTGATTTTCAGATTGATGGCAATTGGGCGATCGCGCAACATGGTGCTAAATTACTGCATTATGAGACGGCGATCGATCGCTTCAGAAAGGGCGTGACGCTGAATTTATCTTTTGGCGTTGTACCGCGTCCGCATCAAACAGATTCTCCTTATGAATTTGAATTAACTGTTGCTTACACGCTTTTTCCTGACCGAGGAAGTTTAGCGCGATCGGCAACACTACGCCGAAATTTTAGCAGCGCTCGCGCTTCGGCAAAGCAGGTCAGAAAGCTAGAAGGTTTTCGCTTTGGACTCCCTGGAGTAGGAATTGAAAATCCCGATCTCTGTGTCGTGGATGTTCCCGGTCCCTTTTTGCCTCAAACTTATGTCGCACCCCAAACTCCATACAAAAATCTAGTTAACCAATCCATTCAGTTGCATCGCGCCCCTGATGCTGGACTGGGAATTCTGACGATGACCAACAAACAGCGACAGATGACCTTAGCAAGTTGGATGGAGACATCGGGCGAAGTGGCGTATAACTCAACTATTCGTGGTGACGGACGCAAATTGAGTTTCTGGCATGAAAACTTACGTGCCTATCGCTTGCCAGAACAGTATACTGTCACATCTGACATTCACCATGTCGAATTAACGACTCAAGCATTACCTGCGGCACTTGCTCAATATCGACAAATGCTTGCCCGCACGCTACCGTTAGCTACCAATACTCCACAATGGGCGCGGGAAATGGTGCTGTTAGAAGTTTATCCTCCCTACTTTCCAGAGGGTTTCAAAGGCATTACTAAAAAATTATCCTTTTATCGTAATATCGGCTTTAACACCATCTACCTCATGCCGCACTGGGTTGGCGGCTACGCACCAATCGATCTTTACCAAGTCGAGCCGTCTTATGGCACGTCAGACGATCTGCGGGAGCTAGTACGCACAGCTCATTCTCTCGGCATGAAAGTATTATTTGACATGGTAATTCACGGCTTCGATCCGAAATCGTCAGTCCCGCAGGAGCGTCCAGATCTGTTCGTGCGTGACGAGCAAGGAAACCTGGCGCGCCATCGCGAGTGGGGAAGTATTTCAACGGATTGGGCAAGTCCTGCATACCAGCAATATATGGTCGATTTAGCGCTACACGATCTCAAAACTTATAACATTGATGGTTATCGGGTCGATGCCGCAGGCTATAAAGGAGCGAGCTGGGATGCAAAAATTCCTTATCCAGCTTATCGCAGTGGTTCGGCTTCGCCGGAGTTAATGCAGCGAATGTTGTCTGCTATGCAGGCAGTTAAGCCCGAAACAGTCTTGTTGAGCGAAATATTTGGTCCCGTTTTTTATTCTGTCTCTAACTTAGTTCACGACAATCAAACTGAAGCCGGACAGTTTTTGCTCGATCGCATGGCAGCAGGCAAGGTTAATGCTCAACATTACAAGGCACATATTGCCAACGTATTGAGCGCTCTGCCAGCAGGAGCCAACCGCGTTTATTTCACGCGCAATCACGATACTTCCTGGTTCTATCACTTCAACGGCTACACGCCACGGTTGATGGCAATGGAGGCTGTTCATGCTTTATTTGGGATTCCCGAAGTATTTGCTGGCGATCCCAAATATAGTCCTAATCCAGACGATAATCCAGATGTTTACGAGTTTTATCGACGGCTGTTTTTAACCCGACAGCAGTTTCCCGAACTGGTGCGTGGTGAAGTATTATTGCGTGAGATAGAGTGCGATAATCCTTGGGTATTTACTGGTTTGCGGCGTAGCAACGGTCAGTTGACCCTAGTTGCAATCTCGTTTAGTGGCGATCGCGAAGCTGCAAACTTAACGCTTAGTATTAATACATCTACTACTCAGGCACGGCAAAAGATCCAACTCATCGATCCAATCCAGGGAGACAATATCGAATTTGCTAGAACCGGAGATGCCATGAATAGCGTTCGCATCAAACTAAAGCCATTTCAAATATTAATGGGACGACTATGAAATTAGACAACTATAAATAGGCGTTCATGACTTCCGAATTTTGTAGCTTGCTGCTCCAAAGGGATATGCCGAATTCCGAAACCTAATCCAAGTTTGCCATCCGATCGCCGAGAGTGACATCAATTGTCTGAGTTGTTGTAGTTGTATTTGCAGTGGTTCGCCACTCTGCCTCAAGCGATAAATACTGTCTTGTCCGCAATAAATTATTTCTGGTGCGTCGCGCAGTACGGTACGAGTGCAACGCTCGATCGCAATTAGTGTATCAGCCGTCCGTGCTAATTTGCGGCGAATTTGCCAAATTCGTCGCGCTACATAGCAAAGCAGCACAGATAAAATTAAATTTATGGCAACAACAATCGTAACCATGAGGCTCAAAGCTGTATGGGTTGATGACAAAATAAGTTTATGTTTTGCAAAATAATTTATTTTGATTTTTGATTATTTGCATGTTCTACGTAGTGGGAAAAAATATTAACAATTGCGATAACTTCGTTAAGCTTTGCTACCGCGGTTGGCTACACTTTTAATTTGTTTTTATAGCTTTTTTTACATTCATTGAGCAAAGGCAATTTCTTAAAAGTGGCATTTGAGAGTTAACAGTCGATCTCAATAACTTTGTATTTGATAATACTAGCAGCGATCTCAGCCAAGGGAGAGAAGTTTTTTCGCCAAGGCATTGATATTTTGTTTTTACCAATGCTAATGCATAAATTACCTTTAAGTAAAGATTTTTTACAGTAAGTTATGCATGAGTAAAATTACTCATTAAGCTATCATTTTGTTTGCCATCATGAAAGAAACAAACGTTGAAGCCAAGTACAACCAGAAAGACCGCGATCGTGCAGCAAACTCAGCGATCGCCAATGGAGAAGATTTTAACTTTGACTTGTGGGCAAGAGCCGTCAGACAACAAATGCTAGCTGTGTTGCGCGAAAGAGAATAGCATATAGTCAGACGTATAATTTCAATAAAATTTGATGCAAGTTTCTTTCTCAGTCACCTCCGACGCGATCGCATCTGGTTTTCATGCCTTGTCTGAGCCGTTACGCATTCGGATACTAGAACTTTTACGCTCCTCAGAGCTTTGCGTGTGCGAATTGTCGGAGGAACTGGGAATTGCTCAATCTAAGCTATCTTTTCACCTCAAAACCTTAAAGGAAGCTAATTTAGTGCGATCGCGTCAGGAAGGACGCTGGATTTACTACAGCTTGAATTTGTCGCAGTTCGTTGCATTAGAACAATATTTATCGGAATATCGCCGCTTCAGTCAATTGCTTCCTGCCCGTCCCTGCGAGGATACGCCCTCATCTTGAGCCAAACATCCCCTCTTGACAAATCAATTTTTTTTGAAATGATAGAAAGGTAGATTCCCCGATCGCAAATTGATTTCAAGTGTAGGGGTGAGGCATATGAAAACGATAGCCAGTATTTCTATTTTCCTGGCGGGATTTGGTGTTGCGATCGCAACTGCTATGGCAATGCCAAACGCAGTTAGTCCAACCAAGCAACCGTTAAGGTTCGCTCAAGCGAATAATTCAGAACCCGCAGCTACAGTTAAGACGGACGGTTCTAGCACAGTTTACCCCATCACCAAAGCAATAGCAGAAGAGTTTCAAACCACAGCGTCGGGCAAGAACGCACAGTTGCTCGTGAATTTTTCTGGTACGAGTGCTGGGTTTAAAAAGTTTTGTGCCGGAGAAACAGACATTAGCGATGCTTCCAGACCGATCCGCACTGACGAGATGGAAGCTTGCAACAACAACAAAATTAGATATATCGAACTACCCGTTGCCTACGACGCGCTGACAATCGCCGTTAATCCTCAAAATACCTGGGCTAAAGATATTACTGTAGCCGAACTGAAAAAGATGTGGGAGCCAGCGGCAGAGGGAAAAATTACGAATTGGCAGCAAATCAGGTCTGCGTGGAGCGATCGCCCCTTAAAATTATACGGTGCTGGTAAAGATTCGGGTACGTTTGATTATTTTACTGAAGCAGTAGTCGGTAAAGCCAGAGCTAGCCGCCAGGACTACACGGCAAGCGAAGATGATGATGAATTGGTAGAGGGAGTGAGCAAAGACCTGAATGCGTTGGGGTATTTTGGCTTTGCTTATTACGAGGCAAATCAAAACAAGCTGAAGGCTCTGGCAGTAGATAGCGGTAGAGGTGCAGTTTTACCATCGCGACAGACAGTAGAAAAAGCACAGTACGAGCCTCTGTCTCGACCATTATTTATCTACGTTAATGCCAGATCGGTTCAGCTCAAACCTGCCGTGCGAAGATTTGTCGATTTCTATATTCAGCGTGCGCCAACTTTAGTTAGCTCCGTGGGTTACATCCCTTTACCTGCGGAAGGCTATCGCCTGAGTTATATCTACTTCAATCGAGGCAAAGTGGGAACCGTCTTTGAAGGCAAATCCCAAATTGGTCTGACAATTGGGCAGTTATTACGCAGACAAGCAAAATTTTAACTACAACCAGGTAAAGTAATGGGAATTCGAGTTGGTATCAACGGTTTTGGTAGGATCGGACGATTAGCATTAAGGGCTGCCTGGGGATGGTCGGAACTAGACTTCGTACATATCAACGAAATTAAAGGTGGTGCAGTCGCCGCCGCCCATTTACTCAAATTTGATTCCGTCCACGGTCGCTGGACACCAGAAGTAGCAGCAGAGGACGATCGCATTTCTATTGACGGCAAGTATTTGAGTTTCAGCGAGTCCCCCACACCAGGAGAAGTTCCGTGGGATGAGTTGGGAGTCGATCTCGTATTGGAGTGTTCTGGTAAATTCCGCACTCCAACTTTACTCGAACCCTATTTTAAGCGGGGAGTGCAAAAAGTCATCGTGGCTGCACCCGTTAAGGAAGAGGCGTTAAATATCGTTATGGGAGTCAACGATCGCCTCTACGAACATGACAAGCACCACTTACTCACAGCGGCTTCCTGTACCACAAACTGTCTGGCTCCAGTTGTAAAAGTTATCCATGAAGGATTGGGAATTCGACATGGAGTCATTACCACAGTCCACGACCACACCAACACGCAGACAATCGTAGACGCGCCGCATAAAGACTTGCGACGGGCGCGAGCGACGGGTTTATCTTTAATTCCAACGACAACGGGTTCCGCTACAGCAATCGGGTTAATTTATCCCGAACTGCAAGGTAAGCTCAACGGTTTGGCAGTGCGAGTGCCGTTATTAAATGCCTCCCTCACCGATTGCGTGTTTGAAGTCGTGCGTCCTACCACAGTAGAGGAAATTAACGGTTTGCTCAAAACTGCGGCAGAAGGAGAACTCAAAGGCATTCTCGGTTACGAAGAACGTCCCTTAGTTTCTGTAGACTACAAAGACGACCCGCGATCGGCTGTTGTAGATGCACTATCAACAATGGTCATCGATGAAACACAAGTCAAAGTTTTAGCCTGGTATGACAACGAATGGGGCTATGCAAATCGCATGGTTGAACTTGCCCGCAAGATTGCCCGTTGTTACTAATCTCCTTCTTGCAAACTTGAGATCCCCCAACCCCCTTAAAAAGGGGGCTACGTACTCCCCCTTGTCAAGGGGGCAGGGGGGATCGAGATCTCTGACATAAATGCTTAATTTCTGTCTCGCCCCACCCAACAACCATGACTTCCACTGCTGGAAATAAAGCCAATTTGCGTAACTATGCCCTCGTTACTGCTGCCTACTGGGGCTTCACAATTACCGATGGAGCGTTGCGGATGTTGGTGCTACTGCACTTTCATCTGCTGGGCTACACTCCTTTGCAAATCGCCATGTTGTTTCTGTTTTACGAAATTTTTGGCGTTGTCACCAATTTTCTTGGAGGTTGGATCGGCTCTCAATTTGGTCTAAAGCTGACTCTTTATGGTGGCATCGGACTACAAGTTTTTGCTTTAGCTATGCTGGCGTTGCTCAATCCAGAATGGGCTGTGTGGTTGCAAGTCACCTACGTGATGGTCGCGCAAGCCTTTTCTGGGATTGCCAAAGACTTGACCAAGATGAGTTCTAAGAGTGCGATTCGCTTGGTCGTACCCCAGTCAGCGCAGTCGTCACTGTTTAAATGGGTAGCTATATTAACTGGCTCCAAAAATGCTCTGAAGGGAGTTGGCTTTTTTGTGGGTAGCGTTTTGCTAGCTCAATTTGGCTTTGTGAATGCCCTGCTAATTATGGCAGCAGGACTGTGCTTAATCTTGGGTACGGGAGTACTGCTACCGTCAGGTATGGGCAAAATTAAGGCGAAAGTTAAATTTACCCAACTCTTTTCTAAAAGTAGGGAGATTAATATTCTCTCTGCGGCTCGTTTCTTTCTCTTCGGTGCGAGAGATGTTTGGTTTGTAGTTGCCCTCCCCGTGTTTCTCTACAGCACGCTTGGCTGGACGTTCGAGCAGGTCGGGGGATTCATGGCTTGCTGGGTGATTGGCTACGGGACAGTACAGTTTTTAGCGCCCAATCTGCTGCGCTGGTTGGGTTCGGGAGCGGCTCCCCAAGGGAGAACGATTCAAATTTGGACGTTTGTGCTGAGTGCAATTCCCGCCGCGATCGCTCTTTCGCTCCAACTTAGGGTGTCTCCAGCTTTAACAATTGTGGCAGGATTAGCAATTTTTGGGATTATTTTTGCCTTTAATTCAGCAATTCATTCCTATCTCGTCCTTGCCTACACCGATGATGACAAGGTGGCATTAAATGTTGGCTTCTACTATATGGCTAACTCTGGTGGACGCTTAGCGGGTACAGTGCTATCTGGTTTAATCTTTCAGCTATTTGGCTTAGTGGGTTGTTTGTGGGTATCGATGGTATTCGTACTTGCGGCGGCTGCAATTTCTTTGAAATTACCCGATCCGCAACCCCAAAAAGCGATCGCCTGGAAAGCTGGAGATGAATAATTATTGGTAGTTGGTAATGGGTAATGGGTAATGGGTACGATCGCACACCGGGGGCGGGTTCACCAACAAACTTTACTTCCATACCAAGATCTCAATAAACCCGCCCTTACAGGAATTTCGGTTTTTACCCAAGAAGCAGTGATTTTGTTAAAGCAACAATGAGTATTAACAGTTCTGCATCAAAGCCAATTGTCAACCGTCTGAGTTTTTTTGAGAAATACCTGACTGTCTGGGTTTTCTTGTGTATTGTTGCTGGAATTTTATTAGGTAGGTTGTTTCCGGGCATAGCAGTGGCTCTTGATGCCATGAGCATTTATCAGGTGTCAATTCCGATCGCTATTTGCCTCTTTTTCATGATGTATCCAATTATGGTGAAGATCGACTTCACTCAGGCAACAAACGCAATTCGATCGCCCAAACCTGTCATTCTCACCTTAGTTGTGAATTGGTTAATTAAGCCGTTCACGATGGTTGTATTCGCTCAATTTTTTCTGGGGTGGTTATTTCGTCCTTTGCTATCTGGTACGGAAATTATCCGAGGTAGCGAAATTGTGTTGGCGAATTCCTACATTGCTGGGGCAATCTTACTAGGCATAGCCCCTTGTACGGCAATGGTATTGATGTGGGGTTATCTCTCTTATGGCAATCAAGGACATACGCTGGTGATGGTAGCAGTAAATTCTCTAGCCATGCTGTTTTTGTATGCGCCGTTGGGAAGATGGTTGTTAGCAGCAAACGATCTCAGCGTACCTTGGGAAACTATCGTCCTATCAGTGCTGATTTATGTTGGCTTGCCTTTAGCTGCGGGAATGTATAGTCGTTACTGGATACTGAAACATAAGGGTAGAGAGTGGTTTGAACGGCAGTTTTTAAAATATCTCAGTCCCGTTGCGATCGCTGCACTTTTATTGACTCTCGTGCTTTTATTTGCTTTCAAAGGTGAGCTAATTGTCAACAATCCTATACATATCGTTTTAATTGCCGTACCGCTGTTTATTCAGACGAATTTTATTTTTCTAATTTCCTACGTAGCAGCATTAAAACTCAAACTTGCTTATGAAGATGCTGCACCTGCGGCATTGATTGGAGCCAGCAATCATTTTGAAGTGGCGATCGCTACAGCGGTGATGTTATTCGGTTTAAATTCTGGCGCTGCTTTGGCTACTGTGGTGGGAGTCTTAATCGAAGTCCCAGTCATGCTGATGCTAGTAGAAATTTGCAAGCGTACAGCAGCTTGGTTTCCTCGCGAACCAGAAAAAGCTTCTCTGCGCGATCCGCGTTGTGTCAGTGCTTTTAAGTGAAATAAATCCGAGCGAGTCTCTCCGAATTGACTTATTTTTTTTGACTTTTAACTTTTAACTTTTGACTTATGAAAAGAGTCATGTTTGTGTGTAAAAATAACTCTCGTCGTTCTCAAATGGCGGAGGGTTTTGCCCGACAATTAGGAAGAGAAAACATTTCAGTTACTAGTGCTGGTTTAGAAGCTAGCTACATCGATCCATTAACAGTAGAAGTGATGTCAGAAGTTGGCGTAGATATTAGCAGCCAGAAATCGAAACCTTTAAGCGATTTTCATCCAGAAGATTATGATGCAGTTATTTCTTTATGTGGCTGTGGTGTCAATTTACCTGAGTCTTGGATATTAAGAGAAGTCTTCCAGGATTGGCAATTGGAAGATCCTCAAGGGCAATCAATAGAAACTTTTCGACAGGTGCGATCGCAAATTAAAAAAAGAGTAGAGCAACTTATTCAATCTCTTAAAAATGAAAAAAACAATGTTTAAATCATAAAATCTACATTCAAAACTTCAACTTCATGTATCTTCGCGCTGAGGAATAAGCAAAGCATTTCTCAGTGCGTCGAGCTGTTGGGGAACCAGACTATAGTAAATCCAGTTGCCGCGCCTTTCTTTCTGCAACAAGCCAGTTTCATATAACACTTTGAGATGGTGGCTGACAGTGGGTTGCGATAACCCCAAGGGTTCAGTTAACTCGCAAACACAGACTTCACCGTTAGGATGAGAAGCAATTATACTCAGAATTTGCAATCGTGCAGGTTCCCCAAGAACGCGAAACATAGCCGCGAGTTGAGCCGCCGCTTCAGCTTTGATGAAACCTGAAAGTAGGGGTGGACAGCAATTAGTAAGTAGTTTAGATAATTTCATATTTCTATATTGACATCCATCAATGTCGTATGCCAGTATATTGATATAAATCAATATTGATGTAAATCAATGTTGCTTGGAAGATATCACTTTAAGTTTCTAGCAATGGATGAGATAAAAACTATGGATAGCAATGCAGTAAAACAAAACGTGAGAACGGCTTACGGTAAAATTGCTCAACAACAGACAGGTTGTGGCTGTGGTACTCCTACCACTGACACAACAGAATTTGCTGTTGCTTTAGGTTATGCAGAAGCGGAACTCAATACAATTCCAGCCGAGGCAAATTTAGGATTGAGTTGTGGTAATCCTACCGATTTAGCGCAACTCAAGCCAGGTGAGATTGTTCTCGATTTAGGTTCGGGTGCGGGTTTTGATTGTTTTATTGCTGCGACGAAAGTTGGTGCTACAGGCAAAGCGATCGGTGTAGATATGACACCAGAGATGATCGCCAAAGCAACAGAAAATGCTCAAAAATCGAATGTACAAAATGTAGAATTTAGATTGGGAGAAATTGAAAACTTACCCGTAGCAGACGAGACTGTAGACGTAGTTATTAGTAATTGTGTCATCAACCTATCTCCCGATAAACTAAAAGTCTTCCAAGAAATTTATCGAGTTTTAAAACCAAATGGCAGAATTGCCATTTCCGATACAGCACTCAAACAGCAACTTTCTGAGTCAGTACGACAAGATATTGCTGCTTATGTTGGTTGTGTAGCTGGTGCTTTATTAGTAGATGAATACCAAAAGATTGTCGAAACTGCTGGATTTCAAAATGTCAAGGTAACAGTCAGACAAGCATCTTCTTGTTGTGGAGATGCAGAAACAAAAGATCCAATTGGGCAAGCAATTGTGGCTGCGTCAGGAGTTGATGCAGCTTGGCAAAATGATGTTGTCAGCGTCTACGTAGAAGGATTTAAGTAATTCAAAAGTCAAAAACCACAAGTCAAAAGATGAGTATTTCAACTAAAAGGATTCAGCTAAATTAGCTTTCTATCTAAGTAGAAAAGTTTTCCCAAGCCAAAATCTCAAATCATAGATTGTCTCAGATTTAACTGATTTTATGGTAGTAGCTAAAAGCGGTATCTGTGCTAAAACTTACTTTTTTGACTTTTGACTTTTGACTTTCAACTTTTACCTTTCTTCGCTGGTGACGCAATTTCTCTAAGCGAATGCGCAGAGCTGAGATTGCTTCCTGAATCGGCACGAGTTGCCAGCGCTGCCTCCAGAATCCCTCTGTTTGCTGACGCTGTTCTACCTTTTCCCAAAGTAAGCCGAAGGTCTGAGGTTGAGCTAACTCTGACATTAACCACAACCAGTTCACACCTAAAGCATTTGCTAATAAAGCGATCGCATTATGAGTTGGCTGATAGTCACAAAGATAACTCCACCACAAAACTCTTAACTGATGTCGCCACTCAAATCGAGCTTCTACTTCAGCCGCCGACTCTACCAAAAATTGTTGCTGCGATCGCCCCATTTCCACCCATTTGCTCAGTTGGTTTGCCAATCCTACATCTGTGCGTCCTGTAGTTCGAGCTGACGTGAAGACACGCACGCGGGTACTATGACGAAAACGGGCATTGACTCGCAATAGTGCTTGGTAGAAGGCTACATCTTCAGGAGTACGGACTGGTTGCATTCCTCCTGCTTGAGCGTACATCTCCACTGTGACAGCAAGGCTTGCCCCGTAGTGTTGAAAGTGGCGGGGTAAAATATCGATTGGATCGGGTTCTAAATAAGTTTCTAACTCGGCAATCAGAAAGCGATAACCGACTTCGCGCAAATGACAAGCTCTTGTATAAGGATCTAAAGCCGTGCGACCCTCACGATCTGTAATAATTCGTCCTCCTACAGCGTCAGCACCGCTGGCAATTTCGTCTAAAATAGCAGCGATCCAAGTCGGCGTAACCCGCGAATCTCCATCTGTAGAGGCGATAACTCGTCTTTCACCACCAATAGAACTCAGACGACGATAGGCTTCATCCATCAGGACTTGACGCACTCGACCGATATAAGCCTCAGCCGCAGGGAAGGTTTTTTCAACTACGTGTAGAACCAGATCTGGATGAGTAGTAGCAAAATTACGGGCGATCGCGGCTGATTCATCACTGCAATTATTTGCTAGCAGCACGATCTCATAACGATTGCGATCCAGCAACTTTCCAGTTAAATCGAGCTGATCGTACAAAGCCAAGAGCGTACTCTCTAAATTCTCGGCTTCGTTGCGCACGGGAACGATAACGCAAACTTGACACTGAGGTAGTGGCGGAGTTGTAACTAAAGGCTGATGAAATCGCTCGAACAACCAACTTTGATAGGATGATGCTTCGCGATCGCGCCAATTCTTTTTGCCATACTGAAAAACACGCCGAGGCGTGTCAGTCCAATTCATCACGATTTGTAAAAACTTTGTTACTTGTTAATTTTGCTACTTGAATCAGGAAAATGAAATCTGTCCAGTGGTTGATTATTGCTATTAAAGTAACTCCTAAAATGGGTATGACTTTAAAAGTCACATAGGCTATTCAGTCGAAATCTGCTTGAAAAATGACGTAAAAGGAGATGGAGACAAAAGAGATCGAATATAAGAGTTTCAAGTCTATGTGACCTTCAATACATAACTTAGTCTATCCAACTGAGGATAGGTAGCATGTTTTTCGTACTGATAAATTGCTAGATAAATATTTAAAGTAAATTAGGGCGTATCAATGGCATTATTGAGGAAAGAGTTACCACCCGACCGGAAAACCTCTGAAGAAGAACGTTTTCAAGATGACTATTATTCTTACTTTGAGGCTCCTGAAAATGCTACGCGGTATGCTCCTTCAGCTTGGTTTCTCAATGAAGCTTTTCAGCAACAGTCATTTTCCGTACTAGATTTGGGATGTGGTAACGCAGCTTTGAGTCAATATTTACCAGAGCGTTGTGAATATGTTGGAGTCGATCATAGTGAAGCAGCGATCGAACAATGTTTAAGCCTATATCCTAACAAGCAATTCATTGCCAAAGATTTATCAATATTACTACCGGAACTAGCTTCAGAAAATAAGAAGTTTGATGCAGTAGTACTAGCTGGGCTACTATTCCACAATGTTGATAAAGAAACTTTGGAGAAAAAAGACGATCGAGAACTGATTCAATTTTGTTTGAGTCAGTTGACAAGCGAAAAGGGATATTTGGTTATTATTGTGCCTTTTGCCTATGGCAACCATCCATCGCACAATCTGTTTGTTCGAGCCGAATGGTTGCAAAAGTTAGTAGAAGATATGCTGAATGCGGCAAAGGCAAAAATTGTCTACGAAAATATCTCTCTCCAAATCGGGTTGGATGAACGAGTTCGGCAGCAGAAGCAAATCCCTGACTGGTTTGTGCCAGATAGCAATGCAGATTATGCCAACAATTATGCTGGAACGTATATGGCGGCTTGGACGTTTATTGCTTCAGCTAATGGGTAATTGCTGATTTCACTACTCTTGTACGGGCGCATAGATGTGCGCCCCTACTACTCATTAAATAACCAACGGTAGATGTATCGTGCAGTAACGATGACTGAAGATTATTAGTAGTTATCTCAAGGATGAAGCAGATAAATGCACAGCGACATCGTAACCTCAAGCGCTGAGCCAAAGATTACGCCAACGCTAACAGCCACTCAATACTACGAACAGGCACAGCAGTTTATTCAACTGCTAGAAATGGAAGATCTAGATCGAAAGCTAACTGCACAGCCTCAAATCGCGACTGAGTTTGAAAAAGCGATCGCCACGGCAATTGAGGCGGCTTATTCGCAAGGATCTAGCGATGATGCAGCACATCTGTTTCTCCAGCGCGTACTTTATCGCATCAATCGGCTAAAACTATTTTGGTACGACGATTTGCGGCGCTATACTAACGAGCGATCGCCTTACTTGAGCCAGATCCGCGATCGAATTGAGGAAGTTTGGCAGCAGTGGGAATTAAGCCAATTCGATCTCGTTGCGTTTCAAGGCATAGATATCAGACAAGCACTGCTCGATCGCGTCGCTGTCGATCTCGAACCACCATTGTCTGACGATGCTCGGTACTTTCGCGATCGCGTCGGTGAAGCAGGCTACCGTCGTCTGTTGGCGATCGCTTCTCTAGATGGATTAGTAGAAGCAAGCCAGCTATCCCGCACTCTGGGAGGCGTTGCGAATGAAGTGCATTCTGTATTGACAAGATTACTTGTAGAAGAATACGGTGGTGGTCGGTTGGCACGCAAGCACTCTTCCCACTTTACGACAATGCTTGAAGCAGTGGAAATGCAAACTCAACCAGAGGCGTATTTCGATCTCGTACCTTGGGAGGTGCTAGCAAACATCAATCATAGTTTCTTGCTTACCGAACGCAAGCGTTACTTCCTGCGTTACATTGGTGGATTGCTCTATGGAGAGCTTTCCGTGCCAGCTGGGTTTCGCAACTACCGAGCTGCTGGCGAACGGCTGGGACTATCAGCAAACGCCATGAGCTATTGGGATTTGCATATCAAGGTAGATGAATTGCACGGTCGCTGGATGTTAGATGACGTTGCCTTACCACTCATATCTCAATATCCTGATGATGCATGGGAAATGGTATTAGGCTACGACCAGCAAAAGTTTTTGAGCGATCGCGCAGGTGCTGCTGTAACGCGATCGGTGCGGGAAGCAGAGCAAATGGGATGATAAAAAAGCCCCCCTTTCCAAGGGGGGTTGGGGGGGTCTCCGAGATATCTTGCAATTACAAACAAGTTATCAACTGAGAAAATTCTGTAGATAAATCGACTTTGCAACTACGTTTTTTGGTAAATAAAACACCTGCTAAAAGATAGATATTTTCCGAACAAAACGCTCTGTTATCCTTTTGTAGCTCTTGAATTCTGTTTTTAACTTTTTGCTCGGAGCTATAATAGCCAAACTTTAGAGGCGAAATCATGAAATTGCTAACAGAGTATCCTTGGGCGATCGCGTAGTTAATTAATCCGACTGGATTAGAATAACTAGAAACCATAACCAGGACATTTTCGTAATTTAACGTTAACAGCTTTTGAGTAATTGTAATTCCTTCTAACCCGCCATGTAATAAAGGCTGCAAAAGCTTATTGTCTATTGCTGGTAAATAAGGCGGGTTTGAAATCAGATATTTAGCCTGTGGTTTAGTAGCATCAAAAAAGCAGCGATTATCTACTTTATACTTGTCGCTAAGTTCGTATGCTTCAACCTTTAAATTCGCCTCTTGACAAGCTAAATTATTTAACTCAAATCCATGTACAATTCCGTTGAAATTTGTTCTTAGTAGTGACTGAATTATAGGACTACCATCGCCAGAGCCAAATTCTATTATAGATTCTGAGTTAGAACAATTATTTAAAACCAAAGTTTCTACACAATGTGAATAAAAATTAGATTCTTCTGGACAAAAGAAAATATTTTGTAAGGCTTGGGGTGAGGTAAGCATGTAACTCTATACGACGATGACTATAAAAACAGTAATGTACGAACATTTTTATCAGCATCCATCTCAAGAGTTATAGCCCAACTCGCTAGTTTATTTTTAGATTGATTTTTTTTAGTATTATCTATCACACTTTTCTAAATCTAGAGGAATAAAATAAAGGGTGAATATTCCTGGGATTGCTAAAAAACATATCAAAATAAAAAACATGGGATAGCCTAAAACCTGCTGAAGATAGCCGCTGATGAATCCAGGGATCATCATTCCCAAAGCCATAATGCCTGTAGAAATAGCAAAATGAGAGGTTTTGTATTCTTCCTTGGCAATATAAATTAAATAAACGCTATAAGCTGCCATCCCCAATCCATAACCGAATTGCTCTATAGCTACTAATACATAAACTAATGTAATCGCAGGCTGAGTGTAAGCCATATAAACATAAAATAAGTTAGGTAAATTCAGAGCGATCGCCATCCACCAAATTATTTTTCTAAGCTCAAATTCAGCAATTAATATGCCACCAATTACTCCACCTAACACCAAGGCAAAAGTTCCGATAGTTCCGTAAGCTAATCCGACATCTGAAGTAGAAAGCCCTAGTCCTCCAACTGCGGTTTCATCCAACAAAAAAGGAGCAGATATTTTTACTAACATTCCCTCTCCAAATCTGTAAAAGAGAATAAAAGCCAGAACTGCCAGAATTTTTGATTGATTAAAGTAAGACCGAACAGTTTGAGTGTAAAAGCTAAAAATTGTCTTAACTGAGACTTTTTGCTCTATATCATTAGTAGGGATAGGTAAAAGAAACCAATGAAAAATAACGAGCGCAGCAAAAATGACAGACGATAGCGCGATCGCGATCGTCCAACTTAAAGCAATATCTTCCAATTCTAGCTCTAATTGTCCTGCCAAAAAGACAACAATTCCAGAAGCAAAAATTGTGGCGAATCTGTAAAATGTCGAGCGAATACCAACAAAAAATGCTTGTGCATCTCGTTCAAGAGCTAACATATAAAAACCGTCAGCAGCAATATCATGTGTGGCTGAAATGAATGCTCCAATTCCTAAAATTAGTAGAGAAACTAAAAAGAAGTTGGAAACTTGAAACGAGTAAGCTAAACTTAATAAACAGATAGTCATACCCAATTGAGTGTAGATCGTCCACTTTCTTTTAGTGGCGTAACCATCTACAATTGGTCCCCAAAACATCTTTAATACCCAAGGCAAATATAAAAAACTCGTCCAAAAAGCAATCTGGGTATTATCTACACCTAATTGCTTGTAGAAAATTACAGAAACATTGTTGATGATGACGTAAGGAACACCCTCGGCAAAATATAGCGTTGGGACAAACAGCCAAGGGGAAGACACTCGGCTGAATAAATTATCTGCATTCATTTGTATTGAAATATTAAAATCGTCAAAAATTACGTAAATCAAGGGTGGGTTTATTCAGATATCGGTGTTGAAGTAAAATCTTCGGGTGAACCCGCCCCTACGATCGCAATATTCCCACCAAATCTAAATCGGGACGACGCAATTCATCTGGCGCAGGCATTCGATCCAAGCGCATCAATTCTACAATTGCAGCAGCCTCCGTATCCCTTTGACTTGCCGCAGCAGCTAAAACGCGATCGCCCTGGACGTAAAATGCCAGAAACTCCCGTTGCTGTAAGTCACCCTGAAAGATAATTTCATCCCATTGTTCCGCGTGTCCGACATATCGTAAGGGAAACTGAAATTGCATCGTCCAAAAAATCGGTACGCCACGATACTTCACCTGCTGTCCCGCCATATTGTAAGCAGCAATGCGCCCGTGTTGTGCCGCAACCCGCCAATGTTCGATCCGCGTGGGTTCTCCCGTCCGCCAGTCTGGATATCTGGCAATGTCACCCGCAGCATAAACGCCATCAGCAGCTTGCAAATACTCATTGACTTGGACGCTTCCATCCTTCGGGTGTAACTCCAACCCTTGCAAAAATTCAGTTGCAGGTTGAACCCCAATTCCTACTACAACGAGATCGGCATCCAAGCGATCGCCATTATCTAACACTACAGCTTCAACTTTACCGTCGCCCTCAATCTGAGTCGCTTTTCTCCCCAGATGGAACTTTACGCCGTTTTCCTCATGAACTTGTTGAAATAGCTTGCCAATTTCCGCCCCTAGAATCTTTTCAAAAGGTAAGGTAGAGGGGGATGCTACCGTCACCTCTAAACCCCGTTGAGTTAATCCAGAAGCGGCTTCCATGCCAATAAAACTAGACCCGATAACGACAGCCCGTTTTGCATTACCTGCTGCCGCTAAAATGCGATCGGTATCGGCAAAGCTGCGAACGGTAAAGATATTTTGCAAGTCGCTACCAGGAACGTTAAGTTGGCGTGGCTTACCACCTGTGGCTAACAGTAAGGCATCATATTGCAGCGACTCGCCATCGGCAAATGAGATCGATTTACTACTAACATCAACTTGCACTACCTGTTTATTCAGCCAGACTTCAATGTGGCAATCTTGGTAAAATTGAGCCGATCGCAGTGGCATATCATCTTGAGTCACTTTACCCGTCAAGTAATCCTTACTCAACCAAGTGCGATCGTATGGTAATCGGTCATCCTGCGTCACCATCACGATTCGTCCCTGATAATCCGCCACTCTTAACGTCTCGGCGGCGTGCGCCCCTGCTGCCCCTGCGCCTAAAATGACAAACGTGCGTTTATCTTCAGGGTTATACTCAGCCAGATTCGGCTGCCTGCGCCCAGCAGCATTTTCTGGAATACTAACAATAATGCGATCGCCTTCTATTTTGACTTCATATTTTTGTAGAGAATCTAAGCCTGGAGGTTCTTGCTGTTCGCCTGTCGTCAAATCGAAGTATGCATTGTGCCAGGGACAAACAACATGGTTGTCGCACAATACCCCTTCTGCTAGCGGTGCTTGGTAGTGGGTACAATATGCCCCCAGGGCGTAATACTTATCTGCTAGACGTACCAATAATACATCAGTCTCACCTACAGAGACTTGTCGCATTTCCCCATTTTGCAAATCGTTGATATTCGCAACGACGGCTTCCAACTGCGGCATAATTACACAGAAATTGAATTTATTCAGGAGGGGGTTGGGGGATCTTCAAGATCTTTGAATCGATAACCGAGGTGTATTGAATCGCATCCCTACCGTAGACTATCTGGCGATCGCTCCACATTTACACCCTCTAGGGAAAGAAATCATGTAGAAACGTTAAATGTGTAGAGACGTTACGTGCAACGTCTCTACACGTTTAATTCCTTTTCCGTGCTTTCCAAGTGCCACCATAGCGGTAAAAAGGATTATCCTGACTCACGATAGTCCAACAACTCTCACATACGAAAACCCAAGTTGCCGACTCGTCGTATTGTACCCGAAACAAAATCGGTGCGGGTTGCCCACACCGATCGCAGAATTTTGTCCGAAGCTTGCGCCCCATATTCCCCGTTTTACTTCCTGTAACCATTAAGCATAAGCTGATGCTTGTGGTTTGGCGAAGATCATTCTTCCCGCCGAGGTTTGTAAAGCACTCGTTACAACAACGCGCAATTCGCCACCAATATAGCTACTACCGTCCTCGACAACTACCATCGTCCCATCCTCTAGGTAGCCTATGCCTTGACTAGGTTCTTTGCCTTCCTTGAGGATCTTCAGATCGATGTTGTCTCCTGGCAAATAACTCGGACGCAGGGATTGTACCAGATCGTTGAGATTCAACACGGGTATTTTCTGTAAACTCGCTACCTGAGACAAGTTGTAGTCGTTGGTCAAAAGAGTACCGTTGATCTCCTGCACGAACCGTACTAACTTAGCATCTACTGTAGGCACATCTTCGTAGTCAGTCGAATGGATGGCAATGCGTTCTGGATAACTTGCTTGGATGCGGTTGAGAATCTCTAACCCCCTCCTACCCCGCAATCGTTTGAGGTCTTTTGCCCCATCTGCTAGTTGTTGCAATTCTTGAATGACGAACTGTGGAACGAGAATTTGTCCTTCTAGAAATCCGGTAGCTAGCAGCGTTTCGATTCGACCGTCGATAATACAACTCGTATCCAAAACCTTAGTTGCCGCAGGTTTTAGCGTTCCCTCTGCGACTAACATCGTCTCAACTGAATTGGGATTGATCAACCGTAAGAACGTCCGTCCGTGGATGTCAGCCAGATTGATCCCTGTAAAAGCGAAAAGGACGCTACCCAAAACCGCTACTAGGGGCTTGATAAAGCTAAAATCTTGGGGAATCGGTAGCAGAAAGAGGGGGGCTAGCATTAAGTTGGCGATTAATAGCCCCAGCACCATGCCAATTGCGCGTGTTAATAAAACGTCAACTGGCATCTCTCGAACTTTGGTTTCGAGACGGCGATAGGTTGTTTGAAAACTCAGTCCGACTCCACCACCAATCATCGCCGCAAAAACAGCGATGACTAATCGTAGCGCATCGAGATTGGTAACTTGCCGCTGCACGGTTTCTGGCAGCAGCTCTATGCTGTAGAAGCCGATTCCGGCTCCTGCTATGATGAATGTAATAATTATGATTGCGTCCAGCATTGGTTAAGTCCAATTGAATTGGGGTTATACTCCATTGCTTGGATTCCCCTGTCTGGGTTGGTATGAGAATCAGCAATTTATCGATACTGGCTCTATGATATAACCTTGAGGTTATGAGGTGCTGTCCGATCGCGACGGTTAATACTACTCTTAACAAGAAGATTGTTAAAAAATAGTTTGTTAAGCAGGAGACAGGAGACAAGGAAGACAGGAGACACAATGGAGCGAAAATGTAGTTCAAGTCTATTTTTTCTTTCCCAATATCTGTGGTTCTCTTCCTTTTGGCATAATTCTTTTTAGATTACCGAGCTTTAAATCTACAACTATAATTTTTAAATTCATTCTTCATGTCTCCCTTCTCTCCTATTTTCTATTCTTTTTTGTAAATATTTATTGACAAATCTCAAGTTATCGATTCCCACTTTCAGTCTCAAGCGTAAACTTACCGATATTTTGGGTCAATCTGAGTAACAGAAACAGGAATTCTTAGATATCTCTAAAGACAAGATTCTAGCTGCGATTCGAGTTCTTTTGCCCTAAAAACTATAGAGATTTAGTATATGGAGCTACCCATTTTTGGTATGATTCTTACTAGCGAAGTCAACTAGTAAAGCAAAAAGACACTATCAAAATCAAAAGAATTTATTCATTCCTGTTGTTTTGCGATCGCAACTTTTTACCGTGACTACCAGATTAAATCTGACTCCACGAAACTTAACTTTAGAATTAGCGCATTCAGGTATTCCCAGTGCAGCCTACATACATATCCCATTCTGTCGGCGGCGCTGCTACTATTGCGATTTTCCAATTTCCGTTGTGGGGGATCGTTTGCGGGGTGAGACATCTGGTACGATTTCTCATTACGTGCAGATTTTGTCTCAAGAGATTGCTGCTACACCAGCTTTAGGCAAACCTTTAGAAACAATTTTTTTTGGCGGTGGAACGCCTTCATTATTATCTAGCAGTCAGCTAGCTCAAATTTTAGCAAGGCTCGAACGTCAATTTGGGATCTCTCCTCAAGCAGAAATTTCGATGGAGATCGATCCAGGTACGTTTACCCTCGCCCAACTCCAAGCATACTTATCGGCTGGGGTAAATCGCTTCAGTCTGGGCGTACAAGCATTTCAGTCAGAATTGTTGCAAGCTTGCGGGCGATCGCACGATCTGAATGACATTTGGCAAGCTGTAGAATTATTTCGTCAGGCTAAAGTGCAAAATTTCAGTCTCGATCTGATTTCTGGATTACCTCGCCAAACTCTAGAACAGTGGCAAGAATCGCTCTTAAAAGCAGTTGCGATCGCACCCAATCATATTTCAATTTACGACTTAACCATTGAGCCGGGAACAGTTTTCGGACGCTACTATCAATCGGGGGCAAGTCCATTGCCTTCAGACGAACTGACAGTGCAAATGTATTGTCTTGCCCAGCAAACTCTGACAAAGGCTGGATACGATCACTACGAAATTTCCAACTACGCCCAGCCAAACTATCAATGTCGTCACAATCGAACTTATTGGGAAAACCGCCCCTACTACGGTTTTGGTATGGGTGCAGCCAGCTACACCAACAATCAAAGATTTACCCGTCCTCGCAAAACTAAAGAATACTCTGACTGGGTAGAAAATTTTATCGCTGCTGGAGGAGTGTTAGATTGTCCTCAAACTCCACCGGAGGAAGTTTTACTAGACATTTTGATGTTGGGCTTAAGGTTGAAAGAGGGAGTCAGTTTATCTGCATTATCTCAATTTGGAGATGACAAGATACAACAAATTTGGACTTGCTTGCAACCATATCAGCATCAGGGCTGGATAGCAATGACAGGGGCGATTGCCCAACCTTTTTATGCAAAAGGCTGGAACAAAGTCATTGGCAACATGTTTTACGGCGAGAACCTCGTAGGCGATTGGCGATTACGGTTAACCGATCCGCAAGGATTTCTATTTTCCAACGTTGTTTTAGCAGATTTATTTGAGAAGTTGGAATAGAGAAGTGAGCTTTGTAGAGACGTTACATGTAACGTCTCTACAAAGCGTTTTTACCAGTCACTCCTTTGCGGCGCGGGACGACGACTGGGTTTTTTTTCTGGTAAGACAACACTCACATCTCTAGCCGGACAGCCAACCGCTACAGCTAAGTTGATTTTTTGATTGGCAGCTTCGTTATCTACAAAAATATATGCCAAGTCAACATTCGCGCCGTTGACTCTCACCTCCCAGTAATCCTGACTGCCTGTCGTTGCAGCTGCTAAATCTTGGATCGCGATTTGGTTGGGAATGCGATCGCCACAAGGTTCGCATAACTGATATATAGTTTGACCGACTTGCAATCTAGAAACTGCTGCTAAAGCTTGTTCTTTACTAACGTAAGCGCATTGATCTGCCCATGCTTCGGTAGCAAATCCCAAACAAACGCACAAAGATACAAAAATTGGATGCGATCGCCACTTTTTTCTCACTGTCTTGCTCTAAATAGAGGTAGCTTATTTTAACTATTGCGGGGAATTTTTAGAGCGAATTAGGTGTGAAATTACGATTTCCTCTCTACCCACAATTGCTGTGAGGTAGACATACAGATGATCCCGTGGATAGATGGCTCTACACGTTAGTAAGACTTAAATTAGAATCCTAGACTTGTAGTGAACTTTACCAAAAAAACAAGCCCAGTTTGGTTGTTCGCATTCCGTTTTTCATGGTATGTAAAAATTAACCATGCTAAGTACTAATACTTGCGCTGGCTGGAAAATTCATCATTTCATACCACTTTTTTCTATCTTACTACTCAGCGATCGCAATTAACTATGAAAATTGCTCAAGTTGCGCCTTTGTGGGAGAGAGTACCACCGCTTACCTACGGGGGTACAGAATTAGTTGTGAGTCAGTTGACTGACGAATTAGTACGTCGCGGTCATGAGGTAACATTATTTGCTTCTGGCGACTCTCAAACTTTGGCTTGCTTAGAAGCAGTATGTCCTCATGCTATCCGTTTAGATCCAGACATCAAAGACTATACAGTCTATGAGATGTTGGAAATCAGTCAAGTTTATGAAAGAGCGGCAGAATTCGATCTGATTCACTCTCACATAGGCTTGGCAGTATTGGCAATTGCTTCCCGAGTCAAAACACCAACTATCCACACGCTACACGGTAACTTTACGCCAGAAAATAGCAAACTCTTTCAGCTATATCACAAACAACCATATATCAGTATTAGTAATGCCCAAAGGCAATTAGATCTCAATTATTTGCGAACTGTATATAACGGGATCGATGTCGAAAAGTATTCTTTCTTTGCCCAACCCCAAGAACCATCTTATCTTGCTTTTCTAGGGCGACTGTCACCAGAAAAAGGACCGCACCACGCGATCGCAGTTGCTAAGCAGACAGGTTTACCGCTGAAGATTGCAGGCAAAATTGATGCTAACGATCGCTCCTTTTTTGAACAAGAAATTGCGCCACAAATTGATGGTAAGCATATTGAATATATTGGAGAAGTCAATCGCGCTCAAAAAATCGAATTACTTGGCAATGCATCTGTAACTCTATTTCCGATTACCTGGGACGAACCATTTGGCTTAGTCATGGTAGAGTCGATGGCAACAGGCACGCCAGTCATTGGTTTGAATAGAGGTTCCGTACCAGAGGTCATTTCTCCTGGGAAGTCTGGATTTATTTGTAACACTATTGAAGAAATGGTTGCTGCCATACCTCAAGCTTTAGAACTCAACCGCCAGACTTGCCGAGAATATGTAGAGCAGCACTTTGGGATCGCCCAAATGGTAGATGGTTACGAAGCAGCTTATCAAGAATTACTCACTAACCGCATTGCTCAAAATGGGCGCATTCTCTCTCAGAATCTTGCTCTTTCATAAATATTTTTCTTTTTGATCCGGAGATAACCAAGTATGAATAGGAAAACTCAAGCTTGTCCATGTTGCGATAATACTTTACTACGGCACATCCGATATGGAAAAGTTTACTGGTTTTGCACTCACTGTCGGCAAGAAATCCCCATTTTGGGGATCGAACGAACTCCCGTAGAAACTAATATTTCTGAGAAGGTAGAAGTGATGAGTTAGAGTCAAAAGACGAGGCGGACAAGGAAGCAGGGGAGTAGAGGGGCAACTACCAACTACCAATTACTAATTACCCACTCCCGACTCCCGTACGGGCGGGTTGCCAAACCCGCTCCTACCGATTCCCGACTCTTTGATACAATCAACCGCAGAAGTTAAACACTAGAAAAAATGCTAGCTGCGGTGCTATACGGTCGAGAAGACTTGCGTTTAGAACAAGTCGCCGAACCTAACCCAGGAACGGGAGAGGTCATATTAGAAGTCACAGCAGCAACAACCTGCGGGACAGACCTCAAGGTATGGCGACGGGGCGGACATGCCAAAATGCTCAAACCACCAACTTTGTTCGGACATGAGGCAGCTGGACGAATTGTCGAGGTGGGTGCAGAGGTCAAGAATTGGCAAGTGGGCGATCGCGTTGTTGCGAATAATTCTGCCCCATGCATGAAATGCTTTTTCTGTCAACGACAAGAATATTCCCTGTGTCTCAACTTAACTTGGAATAACGGTACATTTGCGCAATACCTGAAAATTCCCGCCCCAATTGTCCAACACAATCTTCTAGCAATTCCTCCTACCTTACCGGATGAATTAGCGGCGCTGACAGAACCTTTGGCTTGCGTGCTGCACGGAATTGCTAGGTCGAACGTAAAAACAGGCGATCGCGTCGTCGTGTTGGGTGATGGGGCGATTGGGTTAATGTTTGTTGCAGTCTTAGCCCAGCAATCGGTACAGGTAATGTTGTTTGGCGGACGCGATCGCCGATTGCAAATCGGGGAAAAATTCGGTGCAGCCCAAACTTACAACTACCGTCAACTAGCAGATGTTCCCGCCGTAGTCAAAGCACAAACAGATGGATGGGGCGCAGATGTCGTTATAGAAGCTACCGGAATCCCCAGCGTTTGGGAAACTGCGATCGCCTGCGCGAGACCTGGGGCGACAGTCAATCTTTTCGGGGGTTGTCCCAGAGATACCACAATTACCGTAGATACGGAACAACTGCACTACAGCGAACTTACACTTAAAGGCGTATTTCACAACACGCCAAAATACGTCCGCGCCGCCTTAGCCCTACTCGCCAGTCGAGAAATTCCCTTCGAGTTACTCATTAGCGATCGCCGTCCGCTACAAGACCTAGAACAAGTATTTCACGATATGCAGCAACGGCAAGTTATCAAAGTTGCTATTTATCCTAAGTGAGTCGTGAGCGGCTAGTGGCTGATGGAACCAGTGGCTTGACTCCTTTCTAGCCACCAGCCACGAGTCACTAGTCACTGATAACTAACAACTGATTTTGGGCATCCTAAGAAATAGGAATCAAGTTCTTGCGATCGCCTAAAATGTCACTCCCACTGCTTTTCGCTCAAGCATCAGTTAAGCCAAAATCTATAAAAACTCAAGCTATATCACCTCCACCTGCTGAGTTTCCCGTTCTTTGGGCATCTGCTTCTGGCGGACTTTTCATCTTACTAGTTGGTCTTGCTGTTTTTGGCAAGCTGAAATTCCAGCAGCTAGAAAAAAAAGTGAGAATAGAACAATTCCGCACTCAAGAGACACAAAAACAATTAAAGCTAGCTCTAGAAACTATTCGGAGAATTGAGGAAAACCCAGATTTAATTAATTCTCGCGAACTCAATCTCGATTATTTACGAATGCGGATGGCGGAAGAGGTTTTCCATTTTGCCATCATCAGTCAAATTAAAGCCAAGATCAAAGATAAAATCTCTCAAGCCCTGCGTCCTGCTAATAACAATGCAGGAGTTGTAGGAATTGCTGGTAGTAGTGGGGGAAAGCAAGTCGATGAGATTGTCGAAGTGGAATATGAAACTGGAGCCACAATTCAAAAAAATAAATGCGTTTTATTTCGCGTGCAAATTCGCTTAGCCAAATTACCAATCCAAACAACTTCTGCCACAGTTAAAGATATTATTGATTGTATTGAAACTTATCTCAGCCCTGCTGAAGACCACGACAACTGGCAACCGACCATTCAAGGAAGATTGGTATATATCCACTGGGATCAAAAAGCAAAACCTACGCCTTTACTATTAATGGAGCAATCTAACGAAGGAGTTAACGTAAGTTTTCGCACCCAGCGATCGACCAAGAGTAAAGATTTATTCACCCATCGAATCTGAAAACTGTAGGGTGGGCAACGTCCACCTTATTTGTATCGCTACGAATTCAATTCGCCCTAACACAAAAGGCAACAGAGTCTATCTGTTGCCTTTTTTACTCACAAACTATAGCTAAATCCAACTAACGCATAGCAGGGACTTTATCTAATTCCGACTTCTTACCATCTGCTTGCAGTGCTTCACCTTCAATGAAGGAACGTAGCATCCAAGCCATTTCTTCGTGACCTTCCATCAAACCAGTCAAGAAGTCAGCCGTACCTTCGTCATGAAACTCTTCAGAACATTTGTCGATATGTTCGCGCAGGTTACGAATGATTAGCTCATGATCGTCTACCAACTGAGCTACCATTTCAGTTGCTAGGGGTACATTATCAGCTTGCTCTTGGATAGAAGCATACTCTACAAAGCCTTTTGCTGTACCTACAGGAAAACCACCTAAGGCACGAACTCGTTCAGCCACAGAATCAATGGTTTCTGTCAAGGTTTGATATTGTTCTTCCCATAACTCATGCAGAGAACGGAACTGGGGACCAACAACATCCCAATGGAATTTTTTAGTTTTGATCAGTAGCAGATAGGAATTCGCTAGATCTTTGTTCAACAATTCGATTACGCCTGTGCGTTGTTCTTCAGATAAACCGATGTTTAGCTTACGCATAATGTATTATTGTCTGCTCTCTTACTCCTCTTCTAGTGCAACAAATTAACCCCAGTCTGGGCATCAGCCATAGGGGAGATTATGTAATCGTCCTTCTGATAAGGCTTTGAGCTACTTAGGAACAGTTATCAGTTATCAGTTGTCAGTAAGAGCGTGAAGAAAAAGGGTGTAGAAGTGGCTAGTGACTAGTGGCTAGTGGCTAGTGGCTATAGTTTCTCCCTTGTCTCCCTTGTCTCCCCCCTCTCCCTTGTCTCCCTTGTCTCCCTTGTCTCCCTTGTCCCCCTTGTCTCCCTTGTCTCCCTTGCCTCCCTTCCCCCCTTGCCCCTCACTCACTCCTTACATTGGGTTGACCTTGGCTCGATAGAGCAGCTTTTCACCTTGGCGATAGCCCGTGTAACGCACGATGACTGTTTCACCTGACTGGGCGCTACCTGATAGTAGTTGATGTAGTTGGGGATCGTATTTTACTTCAGCCCCAACAGGCGCGATCGCTTCTACATCCCATTGTTGCAATAATTGCTCGATTGGTTTTACCAATGGTAACAGTTTGACTGCTGCTAAATCTGGGTTTTCCTTAGCTTTTTGGGCGGCTGTGGGCCATTGCAACAACCAAGATTCGATCGCCTGTAAACTGGCTAATTGAAATTCTTTTCTAAGTTCCTGTTTTTGTTTGGCTAGTTCTGCTTGCAAGCGATCGTATTCTCTTTTTAATTCGGCAATTGGTGGTGAATTCTCATGGGGTGCTACTTTAACATTAGGCGCGATCGCCGAGAAAGTAGCAATTAGCTCCCACAATGATACCCCTAACGCTTGACTGAGCTTGAGTAAAACATCTACCCGCATTTGCTCGATCTCTCCCCGCCGCAGCTTGCGAATTTGTTTTTCAGATACCCTTGCTTGTTGGGAAAGTGTCTTATAACTGGAAACACCCACCCGCTGCATCATTTGCTGCAACGCATGGGTGTAATCTTGACTTGACGAGAGTTGATGTTGAATCAATTTTGAGCAATGGGTAGGCGATCGGCTATATGCGATTATGCCACTCATGGCTCCCGTACGGGCGGGTTTAATTGCAGAATTATTGACTCTAGTACAGGGGGTCTCCAAAAAAAACCGCCCCTACAAATTATTTAACGGCAACTGGTTGTTTCGTAGCAGCTCCATCTTGTTCTGTCAACCGTCCAGTTGGTTGCAAATGTGCTTCTAGGAACCACAACCGCATATCGATAGTACGGGAGACTTCTACGTACATATCGTTGGTGTCTGCGTCGTTGACTTCCCCAGTTTTATCGATCGCTTCTCGTAGGTGCTTGCCATAGATTGCTAAGCGGTCTGCTAAAGCTGCAACGTGATCTTCTCCACTGTTGATCTCGTAAGGATACTCTGGCAATATCGAAAACTGGGCAGCAGCGCGAGTTGTTCCTACTGCATAGCCACCAAGAGCTGTAATCCTTTCGGCGAACAGGTCAATATATCCTTCAACCTCAGTAGCAATCTCATCAAATAATTCATGCAGTTGAAAGAAATCTGTCCCCTTCACGTTCCAGTGTGCCTGCTTCAACTGAGTTTTCAAATCGGTGGTAGCAGCCAGGGTTTGATTAAGTAGCTCTACCACTTGCAAGCGAGTGTCGGTCGGAAGATCGATGCGAGTGGGGTATAAGCGACGTTGATGTTGTTGATAATTGGTACTCATATGCCTCTACTCAGTGGTTTACTCGATTTTCTTAGCTTAGAGCGATATTGCTCTAGGAAGGTACTTCACAATTCAATTTTTAATTTCTCGTTCAGCATTTAGCGATCGGGAGTATTTCACTAACTACTCTTCATTGATAACTGGTTACTAGTCACTGGTCACTGATTAAGCCATGTGCATCTTCAGAACTGCACGGGGAGCCTTGCGCACTCTGGCAAGGATTGTTTCTTTCCCCAAACGCTGACAAGCTTCGTAGCGATGGCAGCCAGAGAAACCGTAGTATTGTCCTTCCACTTCCAGTACGTCAATTGGCTCTTGCTGTCCGATCTGTTGAATTGACTCCATCAGTGCTTTAACCTTCTGCTGGTCGTTCTCCCGTGGCAAAGGTCGCCGAATCTGATTCAAGGGAATCTCTTGTACTTTTGTCATGTCTATCGCTTTGCATCACCTCTTTCTAAATCATACTCGTTATGACTTTATTATGCAACATATATTTGCACTTCTGCTGCAACTCAACTAAAGAGAGATAAATTTGATGGAGAAACTAGGTTAGATCTATCAGACATCGCACCTACACGTTTATACCAATGGAAAGAAATATTTTTAAGTCAAAAGTTAAAAGTCAAAGGTCAAAAGTCAAAGGTCAAAAGTTGAAAGTTAAAAGAATATATTCAAGTTCTCCCTCAGCTCCCTCAGCTCTCTTCTACGGCGTACTGACGATCGCCTGCTGGATGGGATTGGCTACTGCAACTTTGGCAGCGCGGGGTGAAGAGACACAACTCAAAGTTGGCGTGGTGCAGCGCTTTGGAGATGAACTGACAGATGAATTGACGCTGCAAGCAACACCAGGCGATCGCCTCCAGCTCAAATTTAGCAGCCGAACTCAAACTCAAAATAAAACAGTGCGACCGCAGGAAACTCAGCTCAGCGCCAACAATGTCAAATTAGTAGTGCAGATGCAAACTTTAGTAACACCCGTATTGCAAGAGCGGGTAGTTCTTAGCACTCACCGTAGCTTTGAGACTGCGGAAGACGCGGCAAAGCAATGGCGTGCCTTAGGGATTGAGACAGAAATTGCTCAGCCGGAACAATGGCAAGTGTGGGCAAAACGCCAAGTTTACAACACACCGTTTCTGCGTCGCATGTTGCTCAGTAGCGTTCAACTTCAAGGTAAGAAAACTGCACATTTAGACAGCCGCATTTTGCAGCAAGTGCCGATTGTAAGTTGGGAAGTCAACGGTAATCGTTATAGTAGCGATCGCCTGGAAGTGAGTACAAATAAAAATTTAATCCAAGTTCGCCAAGGCAAAGAAGACAAATATGGAATTCCCTTTGCCGGAAAATTGCAACTGCAACCGAATGCCTACGGGACTTATACCTTAGTCAACGACGTGCCTCTTGAAACCTATTTACGGGGAGTCGTACCCCACGAAATTGGCAGAAATGTACCTTACGCCGCGATCGAAGCGCAAACCATTATTGCTCGAACGTATGCCTTACGGAATTTGCGCCGTTTTGCGATCGACGGGTACGAACTGAGCGCCGATACTCATTGTCAAGTTTATGTGGGCTTAAAAGATACCGATCGTAATGCAGACAGAGCAATTTTAGCAACTAGAAATAAGGTGCTAACTTATAACAACGAGTTAGTTGACGCACTCTATTCTTCTACAACAGGTGGAGTAACGGCTGTTTTTAGCGATGTTTGGAATGGCTCAGATAAACCTTATCTAAAATCTTTGGTAGATTCCGCGTACAGCGTTTGGAATTTATCGCGTCAGAGCCTTGCCGATGAAAACAACTTTCAACGTTTTATCAACATGCAGCGAGGATTCAACGAAGCGGGAACGCGGCTGTTTCGCTGGCGTAGAGAAAGCAGTATCGAGCAACTTACCCAAGACTTGCAGAAATTTTTAACCAAGAATCGCAGTCCGCTGGCTAACTTCAGCAGCATTCAACAAATACAAGTGGCGCAGCGATCGCCTGGAGGTAGAATTATCAAACTCGCCGTTCAAACCGATCGCGGTAATATTTTTCTAGAAAAAGATGAAATTCGCAGTGCTTTTTCTGCACCGAGAAGCACTCTATTTTATTTAGAACCCTTACACGACCAAACCAAAGGAGAAAATGCCCTCCAAGGCTATGCTTTTGTCGGTGGTGGCTTAGGACATGGAGTTGGTCTTAGCCAAACAGGTGCAAGTGGTTTGGCTAAACAGGGGTGGAAGAGCGATCGCATCCTCAACTTTTACTATCCTGGGACGCAAATTAGGGAGTGGAGAATAGAGTAAGGGCAAGGCAATGCCTTGCCCTTACAAACTTAGTAAAGTTCTTCTTCTTTGTGTGTTTCAATCGTACAGTCAGAAGTAGGATATGCTACGCAGGTTAGTACGTAGCCGCCTTCGATCTGATCGTCATCCAAGAAAGATTGGTCGGACTGGTCTACAGTTCCAGAGACCATTTTGCCCGCACAGGTAGAGCAAGCACCAGCACGACAGGAATATGGTAAATCTAACCCAGCTTCTTCAGCTGCGTCCAGAATATAGGTATCGTCATCCACATCAATCGTGGTATTTAGCCCTTCTGCCTCGTTGATTAATGTGACTTTGTAAGTTGCCATTTAGTTGTCCTCTTTATAGACGGCAGGATAAAATAAGGTATCCCTGTCCTCTCAACGAGTCGCCCTCCAAATTGGCGATCGCGGGAGGAAGATCGCAGCTCTTTAGTCTGAGCGTGGGCGGACAGAAAGTCGAGACGAAACGCCTCTTTCTATCACTTTTCAGCAACCATGCGTTGGTCGCTCCCATACCCTAAGAGATCGCGTTCGCGACCTGAAATTTGGCACGACCGCACCTGCTCCTCACCAAGGCAAGGAACTCGTTGAATATCCCAAAATCTAGCTTTGGGATGCGTCAAACAGTACGGGTTGCTGCTAAACAGCTTTGCCGCGTTTATTCGATCACATCTCTGATACTACGAGAAAAATTCTCGCTTGTAACGCCGATCCAAGCCTGATTAGTAAAGGAATTTAGTTGTTGCAAACTAATAAGTAATGCTTATAAATAAAGACGACTCATTCCTAAATATATAAAGCACTCTTATAGTTAATATTTTTTTAATAATCAATTCTGTATCAGTTAACAGGGAGCAGGGAGTAGGGAGTAGGGAGTAGGGGAAAGAGAGCAGAGGGGCTTTAGATGTATAGGGGCAGAGGAGAAATTACTAATAACTGGTCGCTGATAACTGACTCACCACTCACTACTGACTAATAAGTGTCAGAAAACGTGTATGTTGATGTTAGGTGAAGTAAAGAAATCGTAATGATAGTTCATGGGTAGCATTTGGGAGATAGATTTCTACTCCCGTCCAATCTTGGATGAGAACCAAAAGAAAGTTTGGGAGGTTGTGGTGTGCGAGAGTCCTTTGGATACGCGCACCGATCCCACTCGCCTGTTTCGGTATGCCCAGTATTGTCCCAGCACCCAAGTGAATTCTGCTTGGTTGCGGACGGCATTACAAGAGGCAATGGCAAAAGCTGGAACTGCACCTACGAAGTTTCGCTTTTTCCGTCGCCAGATGAATAATATGATTACTAAAGCTTGTAAAGATTTGGGCATTCCAGCCCAACCAAGTCGCCGCACTCTGGCGCTACTGCAATTGCTAAAAGAACGGATGGATGAAGTTTATCCGCAAGAGCCGGGATATCAACCTACACCAAATCCATCTGTCAAGATGGAATCATCTCCACCACAGCGCTTACCAGATGCGCTAACCGGACAGCAGTGGGCGTTTGTGAATCTGGAAGCAACGGCTTTGGCTGATATGGATGAGTGGGAAATTGCTTTTGGAGAGGCATTTCCTTTACAGATGGTGGGTTTATCACCAGAAACAACAATTCCAGGGCTGTTGATTTTCTCAGAAAGAGCCTTACCGCTAGCGGGATGGATGTCTGGACTCGAATTAGCTTTTATCAGGGTGGAAACTAGTCCAGTAGCACGATTGCTGCTAGAAACTGGTGCTAGCGAGAGTTGGATCTTGGCTAATCTTAAGAATCCGCAAACTGTAGCAGAAGCTCAAGCTTTTGTCAGCGCTAAGCAACAAGCTAATGGCGTACATTTTATTGCCGTGCAGTCCAACCCACAAACCGAGTCGTTCGCCGGTTTTTGGCTGTTACAAGAAGTCTCTATACCGTAATTGAGGGGATAAGGGAGACAAGGGAGACAAGGGAGACAAGGGAGACAAGGGAGACAAGGGAGACAAGGGAGAGAATACCACCAACTCCACACCCTACACCCTAAACCCCACACCCCTTCCAGAGTGCACCACTCACCACGTACCACTCTCTTTCCCGACTCCCGACTCCCGACTCCCGACTCCCTAGAATTATGAATTACGAATTACAAAAAGATAACTTAGCAGAACGACTGTTGGAGCTAGCTGCTAAATGTGGGGCAGAGGCAGCGGAAGTGTATCAGGCGCGATCTCAATCTCGACCTGTCTTTTTTGAAGCTAACCGCCTCAAGCAACTAGAAAGCGCCCAGACAGAGGGGACGGCTTTGCGCTTGTGGCGCGATGGTCGTCCAGGGCTAGCAGTTGCTTACGGTTCTGTATCACCTGAGGCGCTAGTCGGTTCAGCCCTTGCTCTGAGCGAACTCAACGAACCCGAACCGATCGAACTTGGTAGTCACTCCCAGACGATCTATCCCAATGTAGGGCAACCGATCGGAGTCGAACAGCTGATCGATTGGGGAAAAGAGGCGATCGCCCAAATCCGCGATGATTTTCCTGAAGTCATGGTGAGTGCTGAGTGGGATTGTGAAATGGAGACAACCCGCTTGGTCAATTCCCTGGGGCTAGATTGCCACTACACCGATACGACACTCAGTTGTTACTTATCAGCAGAGTGGGTACGAGGTGACGATTTTTTAAGCGTATCTGACGGACAAACTCAGCGCGATCGCCTCCAACCAGAGGAAGTAGTCCGACAAATCTTACAACGGCTGGCTTGGGCAAAGGCAAATGTTGCGCCCTCCACAGGGCGTATTCCAGTTTTATTTACCTCCAAGGCGGCTGATATGTTATGGGGAACGATACAAGCGGCTTTGAATGGTAAGCGAGTTTTAGAAACAGCTTCCCCTTGGGCAGAACGCCTTGGTCAGTCCGTGATGGCTAAAGCTTTGACGATATATCAAGACCCAGAAGCAGGACCATTTAGCTGTCCGTTTGACGATGAAGGGACTCCTACCCAACACCGCGTATTCGTTCAAAATGGAGTTCTACAAAATTTTTATTGCGATCGCACCACAGGTAGACAGTTAGGCACTACTACCACCGGAAACGGTTTTCGCCCAGGCTTAGGTAGCTATCCGACACCTGGGTTATTTAATTTATTAATAGAACCTGGAACGAAATCTTTGTCAGATTTGATTAACTTATTAGATAACGGACTGATTGTGGATCAAATGTTAGGTGGTGGCGGTAGTATTTCGGGTGATTTTTCGATCAATATCGATCTCGGCTATCGAGTCAAAAACGGTCAAATTATCGGTCGCGTCAAAGACACGATGGTTGCAGGTAACATCTACAGCGCCGTCAAACAGCTAGTTGCCCTCGGTAGCGATGCCGATTGGAACGGTTCGTGTTACACTCCATCCCTGATTTTAGAAGGGTTGTCAGTGACGGGAAGGGGTTGACAGTGACCAGTGACCAGTGACCAGTGACCAGTGACCAGTGACCAGATCGGCTAATATTCACAAATGACAAATGACCGCTTATGCGTATCTGTTTTATTGGTGACTCTTTTGTTAATGGCACAGGAGATCCTGAGTGTCTCGGTTGGACGGGAAGAATTTGTGTTGCTGCCCAAAAACAAGGATATGACGTTACTTATTACAATTTAGGAGTTAGAAGAGAAACTAGTGCTGATATTAAAGCGCGGTGGTTGCAGGAAGTTTCTTGCCGCTTAAGTCCAGCAGATGATGGTAGAGTTGTGTTTTCTTTTGGAACAAATGATACGACTATAGAAACTGATAAAACTCGTATAGATTTTGTTGAATCTACAGAAAATACTCGCCAAATTTTACAGGTAGCTAGACAAAAATTTCCGGTTTTGATGGTTGGAGCGCCTCCCATAATCGATGCAGAGCAAAATGCTAGAACTGCTCGTTTGTTGGAACAATTCGAGCAAATTTGTTTAGCAACGAATATTCATTATTTAGATATTTTCGCACCTCTGCAAAAATCGCAGACTTGGTTACAAGAAGTAGCAGATTATGACGGCGCTCATCCCCGTGCTGCTGGTTATCAAGAGATTGCTAATTTAGTTCAAAATTGGTCGGGATGGCAGTCTTGGCTTACTTGATGGATTGCCGATCGCGCAACTATTTAGAAAACCTTTAAAGATTTTGTCTCAAATTATGACGAATTGTGGCATCCTGTAGCAAATGATGTGTGGCTAATAGATAGCGAGCAATACTTGCCCTACAGTTACATATTTCCTAGCCTTCTGCCTCTAGACTCTAGCCCCTGATGCCTGCCCTCCGCCAATACTTGCGCCACTGGATGCGTCCCCGCCGCACCAGCGCGATCGCCGAAGCTTGTTTAATTGGTTTAGTCGCCGCTTTATCTGCGGTATTGCTAAAAGCCGGTTCTGGCTGGTTTGGAGCAATGCGAGTCCATCAATCTAACCTGTTTCCAGCCTGGATTTTGCTGCCATCTTTTGGTCTGACTTTTGGGTATTTGTCTGGTTTGCTGGTGGAACGGTTAGCCCCAGAAGCAAGCGGTAGCGGTATTCCTCACGTTAAAGCAGTACTTGCCAACGCTGCGACAGACATATCATGGCGGACTGCTGGGGTCAAGTTACTCGCTTCAACATTAGCAATTGGTTCGGGGTTGACCATAGGCAGACAAGGACCAACCGTGCATATAGGTGCAGCCTTAGCCGCCCAATTTAGCCGTTGGGTTCCCACATCTCCCGACCATCGCCGCCAGATGATTGCCGCAGGTGCAGGTGCGGGATTAGCTGCTGCTTTTAATGCCCCCATTACGGGGGTTTTGTTTGTGGTTGAAGAATTACTCCGCGATTTGTCTAGTTTGACTTTAGGAACGGCAATTCTCGCTTCGTTTATCGGTGCGGTCGTGTCGCGGATTTTAGGTGGTCGCAGCCTGGATTTGAGTTTGGTATTGACTGCCCACTCAACTTCATTCTCGTTAATTGAACTGCCATTTTTCTTGTTACTGGGGATCTTGGCAGGGTTACTAGGTTCTCTGTTTCATCGTGGCATCATTGCGAGTTTAAAATTTTATCGCCAGTTGCACGTTAGCTTATCCCTACGGATTGCCTTAGCTGGGTTAATTTCCGGTATTGCGATCGCCCTTTTACCTCCTACCTTTCGCGATAATAGTGGTTTGAGGGAATTTCTGATTACTGGAGATGCCAGTTTAGAATTAGCCGCGATCGCCTTTGTCGCGCAGTTTATCCTCACTTTAGTTGCTTTTGGTTCGGGTGCGCCAGGAGGATTATTTGCCCCTAGTCTGATTATCGGTTCGGCTTTGGGTTATTTAGTCGGGTTGACAGAAACTCAATTATTAGGTATCGGTTCTCCCGCCACATATGCTTTAGCGGGGATGGGGGCATTTTTTAGCGTCGTCTCTAAAGTCCCGATTACGGCGATCGCGATCGTGTTTGAGATGACGACCGATTTTAACTTAGTCTTACCGTTAATGATCGGCTCAGTAACGGCGTACCTCATTGCCGAACGATTAGCACCTGGATCGCTCTACGATAAGATTTTGCAACTCAACGGGATTAACTTAGAATCAGCAGCCACACCCAAGGGCTTTCTGGCTGAGTTAACAGCAGAAGACGTGATGCAGCGCCGGGTAGAAACTTTAGGAGCGCAGATGACGCTAGATGAGGCAGTACAGGCGTTTTCTCGCTCCCACCATCGCGGCTTTCCCGTCGTCGATAATAGTAAGTTAGTCGGAATTATCACCCAAACCGATTTAGCCAAAATTCGCGATCGCCCCTTACCTGGAGATACTCCAATTAGCGAGGTGATGACTCCCCAACCCGTCACTGTCAGTCCTCACGCAACTCTCGCCCATGTCTTGTATTTGCTCGATCGCTACCAACTCAGCCGCTTACCCGTAGTGGAAAATCGGCGAATGGTGGGCATTATTACCCGTGCCGATATTATCCGCGTTGAAGCCGACAAACTCAACGGCGAGACAGAACAGACAGGTCCCCGTCCTGAACCATCTTATATAGTCTATCAAACGCGATCGCCCAGTACTGGACGTGGCAGAATTTTAGTGCCGATCGCTAACCCCCAAACGGCAGAATTATTGTTACAAATGGCTGCGGCAATTGCCCGCGATCGCGATTACGAATTAGAGTGCATTCAAGTTATTCTCGTCTCTCGCCGCAGTTCCCCCGCTGAAACTTCCGTGCAGACGGGAAAAAGCCGCAAGTTACTCCGTCAAGCCGAGGTGATAGCGAAAAAGCAAAAAATCCCCGTTCATACTCAAATTCGGGTAGCTCACGACACTGCTCAAGCAATATTAGAGACAATTAAAGAACAACACATCGATATTTTGTTGATGGGATGGAAAGGTAACACCATCACTCCTGGGCGAATTTTTGGCAATGTTGTAGACACCCTGATCCGTCAAGCACCCTGCGATGTTGTATTGGTTAAATTTGGTGAAGAGTCAGGAGTCGGTAGGGGCGGGTTTCCAAACCCGCCCGTACGGGAGTCGGAATTCCGAATTCCAAATTACGATCGTTGGCTAGTCCCGATGGCGGGTGGTCCCAATGCGAAAGTAGCGATTAAACTTTTACCACCGCTAGTTTCTCTGGGAGAAGAACCGGAGATTCATCTGTGTCAGGTGTTTGAATCCAAAGAAGCAAAACCCGATTTGAGCGTTTTGCAACAAGCAATTCGTTACTTAGTTAAATATCGACAATTATCAGGCAAAGTGACCGCTGTACCAGTCGTATCGAGTTCTGTTGCGGATGGCTTAATTAATTTAGTTAAGTCTGAAGATTTTGATGTTGTGGTGTTGGGTGCAAGTCGAGAAGGGATGTTGCAAAATGCGATTAAAGGTAATATTCCTGCTCAAATTGCTAATCGGGTAGATAGTACGGTGATTTTGGTACGCGGTGAAATTGATAGTAAGTAGGTTGAATTTACCTAATATGTCAATTCATCATGACTAAGACGGAGAAGATCCCCCAACCCCCCTTATTAAGGGGGCTAGCAGAGATTGAATCTATGCAAAAATAAATAGAATTGGTATTTCTAAATATTCATACAAAAATTTGAATGATAGGTAATTTACAGCGCTTCAAAAAATTTACTCTTTCTCATACTTGGGATACCACATGGTATATCGAAACAATGGCTCTCAGTCCTGATGGCACAATTTTGGCTTATAGCGAATTTGATGACTGGACTTTTGATGATTCAGGTGTTAGCGTATATGACTTAAAAACAGGAAGATCAATTTGCTACTTCGATACTGGAGATGGCTTGTCATATGTTTGTCCGATCGCTATCAGTCCAAATAAAAGAAACATTTTTTGGAATACGGGTTATGAAATTGTAGTAGGAGACATAATCACAAAAAAAGAGATACACGTATTCCAAGATAGCGCTGGTTCAATCACCGTTAGTCCTGATGGACAAACTCTTGTTTGTTTCTCACCCGAAATTGCCAAGATGTTTGATGTAGAAACGGGACAAACAATCTCTATTATTACATCTCCTTCAGAAGCAGAAAAATTTATTGCTACTAGCTCAGATGGAGAAATTATTATCAGTCAGTTAAATAACACGATCGCATTGTATAATTTACGTTCTAGACAGCAAATTTCTCGTCTTACGATAACGCTACGAGATTTAAAAACAGGCAAAGAACTACGTAGTTTTAAAGCGCTGACAAAACCATTTAAAGCTCTAACTCTTACTCCTGATAAGCAAACTCTTATTACTATTAATTCCAACGATACAATTACGCATTGGAACGCTAATACAGGAAAGGAAATTAATACATTTGAATGGCGCTGGCATTCAGTAAGAGCTATAAGCTCAGATAGCTCAGTAATGGTTACTTCTGGTAAAAATGGTATTATTATCTGGGATTTATCTAGCGGAAAGAAGCTGCACGTCCTTCCAAAAGATGAAGTACATTCTCTAGTTATCAGCGCTAACAATCAAACGATCGCTTATATTAAACCTCGCGGCGGATATGGCGGTTATTTTGTCAAAGTTTGGCAAGCGCTTTAGAGGTCTTGAGCTGACTTTACAAAGTCAAATTATGAAACTGTAGAATGTTCTGTAGTAGCTAGCTCAGATTCGCTTTGATTTATAGACCAACGAAACTCATAATCTACATGAGCTTGCTGACAACTGGCTTCTAGTTGCTTTTGTTGAGCCGCAGCTTTACGTAAAGAAATAATCAATTGTTGCACTTGCTCTGCTAAAAGAGGATCTTGCCTAACAATAGGTAATGTTTGCTGTTCTAATAACTGCAATACGGCTTCGTAGTGAATTGGAGAAGGAAGGGGAATCATAAGTTAATTCCTAATTCGTAATTCGTAATTCGTAACTTGGAAAGAGGAGAAAGATAGGAGGAATCCTCTTCTACTACCTTTATCTTTCCCATCTTTTACTCACGATTCACTAGTTAAAAGTCAAAAGTTAAAAGTCAAAAGTCAAAAGTGTTTTACACGCACCACACACCACGCATCACTCATCCTAACAGGGAAGCGATCGCATTCCCTGGTTCTGGCTGCTTGACTAAAGACTCGCCAACTAGCACTGCTGCTGCACCTGCTTGAGTGACTACAGCTACATCGGCTGGCGCGTGAATTCCCGACTCGCTGACAACTAAAATATCTCGTTGTTTTAATTGTGGCTGACGTGCGGTTAATAGTTGGCTAGTTGTTTGCAAATCGACAGAAAAGTTTTCCAGATTGCGATTATTGATACCTATCAAAGTTACGCCATCCAAAGCCAAAACGCGATCGAGTTCTTCTAGAGTATGGACTTCAATTAAGGCAGCTAACTTCAAGGCTTTAGCAATTTTAATGAAATATTGTAAATCGCGATCGCTCAAAATTGCAGCAATCAACAACACCGCATCAGCACCCCGTAACCGTGCTAGATACATCTGGTAAGGATAGATAATAAAATCCTTACACAACAAAGGTACATCTACCGCAGCGCGAATCTGTTCTAAATAATCGAAACTGCCTTGAAAGAATTTACTATCTGTCAGTACCGAAATACAGCTAGCATTACCTTGCTGATAGGAGAGCGCGATCGCGACTGGATCGAAATCTTCTCGCAATACGCCTTTACTAGGAGAAGCTTTTTTCACCTCAGCAATTACTGCTGGAGAAGTCTTACCTTGACGTAAAGCAGCTATAAAATCGCGAGTTGGGGGTGCAGTTAAGGCTTGCTTTTGTAACTCTACTAGCGGTAGTTTTTCCCGCAAGCGATCGACTTCAATCTCTTTGTGCCACACAATTTCTTCTAAAATATGCTGCGGCTTTGCACCTGGAACTGATACCTGATAGCTCAAATAACTAATCTCAATAGACGGATTTGGCGGACGACGACGGATTTGCATCACTAGGGAGTAGGGAGTAGGGAGTAGGGAGTCGTAGGGGCGGGTTTTGACCAAAAATTTCTAGTTTTGGCTGTGAATCTATCTGCTAAACCCGCCCTTACAAGAGTCGCGTTTGCGCGGAAGTCGGAAGTATTTCACGCACCACGCAATTAAGCATGAACTGCCCGTTTGTACGCTTCATCCAAGACTTCGGACAGGGTAGGATGGGCGTGAACGAGGAAGGCGAGGGAGTGGACGGATTGACGATTGGCGATCGCGGCTGAGGCTTCGTGGATTAAGTCGGAGGCGTGGGAACCGATGATGTGGACTCCCAAGACTTCCCCCGTATCTTGACGGTAGACGACTTTGGCAATTCCATCTGCATCGCCGTCTGCTAGCGCCTTGGAGTTGCCTTTAAAGTATGTTTTGGCGGTTTTGATGGTAAATCCTTCCGCTTCTCCTAATTCCTTTGCTGCGGTTTCTGTCATCCCAACATAGCTAATTTCGGGGTGGGTGAAGGCGGCGGCGGGAATGCTGCGATAATCAATTTGACGCTGGCGATCGCAAATATTTTCGACTGCGACAATTCCTTGAGCGGATGCTGCATGAGCTAACATCATTTTCCCTGTCGCGTCGCCAATTGCCCACAAATGAGGTACGGGTTCGCCGCCAGATAATACAGCCATACTGTCATTAACGGGAATATAACCACGGCGATCGAGTTCTGCGCCTACAGATTCTAGACCTAAATCCTTTGTGGCGGGAATGCGTCCGGTGGCAACTAAGCAGCCGTCTACTTCCAGCGTATCGACATATTCTTTCGTTTTAAAATTCGCCAGTTCGATGACAACTGGGGAACCTGGGATGACTTTCTTGGCGTAAATGCCTACATAAGTTTCAATGTCGCGGGGAGTAATTAAAACTCGTTCGGCAATTTTAGCAATATCGCGATCGAACCCTGGCATTAATTGGTCTAGGGCTTCAATCATGGTAATTTCGCAGCCTAAAGCCGAGTAAACATCGGAAAATTCTAAGCCGATGTAGCCGCTACCAATAATTGCTACCCACTGAGGTAAGGATTCCAACTTAACTGCTTGGTCGCTGGTAAATACAGTTTTGCCATCAATTTCAATTCCTGGGGGAACGAAGGGTATGGAACCAGGGGCAAGGATAATATCTTTAGCAGTAATCGTTTTGTCGCCGCTATCGCTAGTCACCGTGACTTTCTGCTGTCCCGCAACTTTTCCCCTACCGCGAATCGTGTCAACTCCCACACGCTTGAGACTATTTGTCAAGTCGCCTTGCAACTTGCTAACTAAATTTAACGCATGATTGGCGATCGCCTGACGGTCGAACCCAACATTTTCTACCTGAATACCCAGTGCTTTTAAATGGTGTGCGTCGCGCAATTCCCGCACTCGTCCCGATGCTGCCAACAGTGCTTTAGAGGGAATGCAACCGCGATTGACACAGGTTCCGCCCATATCAGCTGCTTCAATGATGGCTGTCTTTAAGCCACAACTGACGGCGTGTAAGGCAGCTCCATGTCCGCCTACCCCAGCGCCAATAATTACTAAATCGTAATCGAATCCCTGACTCACTGAAGTCTCCTCGTGCTTGTTGCTTTTCTTATTCTCTGATTGAGATAGGTTTTAGTGCAAGTTTCTAGGGCAAGAAGGTAGGAGTTGGTAGTTGGTAGTTGGTAGTTGCTCCCCAGACTTCTCACTCTCCCTCAGTCCCCCTTGTCTCCCTTGTCTCCCTTGTCTTTCTCTAGCCCCTTCTTCTGATTTGCTTAAGTTGTCAGCGAACTGCTTAGTACTACAATGTCCTATTAAGAATTTTTATTAATAGTTGCAAAACGAGTTGTAAAAGTGTCTGCGGCATTTTGAGCAACACAGCGACATTGGGGCATTGAGATATTCGGGCATGGGGATAATGGAGTCACTTACTGAAGTAGAATTTGACGAATGGTGTCATGAAACTCTGGTAAAAGAGGAAACTTACTGCGATCGCAATGGATTCGATGTCATTTCCAGGCGACAACATAGTTTTGGCGAACATTACACTCGGTTTGTGGAATTCCGTTCTGAAATGGAATTAGAAATTTGGGAAGGCAACATTTACCGCGATGAGAGCGTGTTAGGACAGCATGAGGAGTTAATGCCCTTGGTATCGAAGTTTTATCTTTCGGGCAGTCATCACGTTCTTACCCCTGGTATCAAAGAAATTCCCGACGATTATGTTGAAAGTGGCGGACAACATTATCTACTTTATTTACCAAACATAGATGAAATCGAACAGTGGTCGGCAGGCGATCGCGTGAAACAGATCCGCATACAATTTCCGCTTGATTGGTTGCGAACTTATAGCAAAGAGCTGGATTCATTACCAATAACATTGCGATCGCTCCTCGATCGACCTAATCCACCGCGATTTCATCAATCAGGTGGGGGTATAACTCCCGCCATGCTGAGAGTATTACGACAAATTGACGATGCTCCATATTCGGGTGCAATCAAGCGAATTTATCTCGAAAGCAAGGTTTTAGAACTTTTAGCACTGCAATTCAACCAGTTAGCAGAAAACGAACGCGCGATCCATCCTCTCAGTAGTCTCAAACCCGTTGAAATCGATCGCGTTTATCAAGCACGAGATATTTTAATCAAACAGCTAGACGATCCCCATCTCTACTAGACTTAGCAAGAATGGTAGGGTTGAGCGATCGCAAGCTCAGACGCGGTTTCCGAGATATCTTTGGTACTACCGTATTTGGCTACTTGCATGACTATCGCATGGAACAGGCACGATTGCTACTTTCTGTCAATAAAATGCGGGTAGCAGATGTAGCGCAGACAGTTGGTTATTCTCATTTAGGACACTTCATCGCCTCATTCAAACGCAAGTTTGGTATTACCCCCAAGAATGCCAGATGGGAAAAAAGCCAAGTGCCGCTTTTGGGATATAAAATTGCCGCTCTACTGATATGGACATGGGATTTGAGATTCCGTAGGCTAATGCTACGGCATTACTGAGAATCATTTTTTATTGGTGTGAGTGAGATGAAGGCACTGTGTTCCTGTTTATTGGGTTTTCAACTACTTAATTTAAGAGTTTTGGCAACAACTCTGGTATTACTTGTTGCACCGCCAGCTTTGGCAGAAGCGGTTAACGTCGTCGAATCTAGAGATGCTAATCCTCTAGCATCCTTACAGGGGGGTATTTTGATAGCACAACAAAGTAGCATTACTCAAGTGACTGCGGTGCAACTGCAACAAACAGATAAAAGACTGGAAATTATTTTAGAAACAGCAGATGGGAGATCGCTACAAGTCTTTCCTACTAGCTTCAGTAAAACCTTTGTTGCTAATATTCCCAACGCTCAACTCGCACAAGGTAAAACTTTTCGTCAAGAAAACCCCATATCGGGAATTGCGTCTATTGCAGTGACTCAGCAGGGGACGAATAGTATTCGAGTCACGGTGACGGGAACCAGAGATTTACCCAAGGTGGAAGTGGGAAGAAGTAATGGTAGATTAAACTTTAGTCTCACTCCCCTAGGAGTCTCGACAGCACAACAACCGACACCACCAGAAGTACCCCCATCTGTAAAGCCTGAAAGCGCAACAGAGCCAGAGGCAACAGCACCAGATGCAGATGATGTTACCCCAGAAGGTGCAACCCAACAGCCACCAGCAACGGCTGAGGGAGATGAGGAACAAGAAATCGTGGTGACAGGCGATCGAGAAGGATATAGCGTTCCAGATGCCTCAACTGCAACCAAGACAGATACGCCACTGCGAGACATCCCAGCGAACATTCGGGTAATTCCCCAACAGGTGATAGAAGACCAAGGAGTTGTTCGCATCGAAGAAGCGGTGCGTAACGTTAGTGGTGTTAACTATTCGGAAGACTTCGGCGCTCAAGGTGTAGAGTTCAATGCAAGAGGTTTCACTGTCAATCAGTTCAAAAATGGTTTAGAGGAAGGATTTGCTACTCGCTCTATCCCTGAAACAGCAAATATCGAACGGATTGAAGTGTTGAAAGGACCAGCTTCAGTGCTGTTTGGACAAGCACAACCTGGCGGACTCATCAACCTGGTGACAAAAAGACCACTGCCCGATCCCTTCTACAAAGTCGAGTTTACGGCAGGAAGCTATGACTTTTATCGCCCCACCCTAGATTTTTCCGGTCCGCTCAACTCAGATAAAACTTTAGCTTATCGGCTGAACGTCGCCTATGAAAATGCCGAGAGCTTTCGCGATCGCGTGGAAACAGAGCGGTTTTTCATTGCCCCTGTACTCACTTGGCAAATCGGATCTAACACCACCCTAACGCTAGAAGGTGAATATTTTCACGACAAGCGACCGATTGACCGAGGGTTAATCGCCGTTGGTGACGAGCCAGCCGATATTCCCCTCACCCGTTTTTTGGGCGATCCCCGCCGTCGCTTCGAGGTTGAGGAACACCGAGCCTATCTCTATCTGGATCATCGATTCAATCAAAGCTTGTCACTACGCAACGCCTTGCGGTTCACTAGAACTAAAAAAATCTACAGATCCCTAGAATCTAGCGGTGGATTAGAATTCGGAGAACAACTTTTGCCTCTTTTCGGTTCTTTCGGTCGCGAGTTTTACGAAACTTACACGCTACAAACTGACTTAATTGGCAAGTTTAATACTGGTACAGTCGCGCACACGGTTTTGCTTGGTCTAGAACTTGTAAGACAGACTGGAATCTATTTCGATAATCAGGACGCTCAAGATGCTGCTATTGTTGATATTTTTAACCCAAGCTACGACTTTCCCCCAATCGACTTTCAAGACCAACCTGGTAGCGATGGCAATACTAGGGCGAACACGATTGGAGTTTATCTGCAAGACCAGATTACGTTGCTAGACAACCTCAAACTCGTGCTAGGAGGTAGGTTTGATAGCTACGACTCTGAGGATCGCTACAGCGATTCCTCTTCCAACACCAGCTCCGAAGCCAGCGAATTTTCGCCACGAGCAGGGATTGTTTACCAACCGAGTGAAACTGTTTCCCTCTATGCTAACTATAGTCGCGCTTTCGTGCCGCAGAGTGGCAGAATTACTGGTGGCGGTGCTGCTAAACCAGAGCGCGGCACTCAGTACGAAGTGGGTGTAAAAGCCGACTTTTTGGATAATCGCCTTTCCTCCACTCTAGCAGCCTATGAAATTACTAAAAGTAACGTCCTCACGGAAGATCCCAGCGATCCCGATTTTTCGATTCAGGTAGGAGAACAACGCAGTCGCGGAATTGAGTTTGATGTCGCTGGGGAAATTGTCCCTGGTTGGAATGTTATTGCTTCCTATGCCTACACTGATGCTGAAATTACAGAAGATAACACCTATGCAGTAGGTAATCGCCTCGATAACGTTCCTTTCAATACTGCTAGCCTGTGGACAACTTACAGAATCCAGAAAGGCTCTTTGGAAGGATTGGGATTTGGTGCAGGTATCTTTTATGTTGACAGTCGCCAGGGAGATTTAGATAACTCGTTTGAAGTGCCTAGTTACACTCGCGTTGATGCTGCTATTTACTACGAAAAAGATAACTTCAAAGCCGCATTGAATTTCAAAAACTTGCTTGATGTCGAATACTTTGTGGGGGTGCAGAACAGAAGAAATGTTCCCCCTGGTGCGCCTTTCACTGTACAAGGAACAGTTTCGTGGGAGTTTTAAATCCTTATCCTACTCCCTCCCCTTTGCAAGGGGAGGGCAGGGGAGGGTAAAGGGAAAACTAAGTGAAATAGTTCTGAGAAATAGCTATGACGAAACTCTACAACAAAACGTCCGAACAAGAGAAAAGGCGATCGCTTCGCAAAAATATGCCGCTAGCTGAAAAGATGATTTGGTCAAAACTTAGGTGTCAGCAGATTGACAACTGTAAATTTCGTAGACAATACAGCATTGATGCATTTGTAATTGATTTTTATTCAACCGAATTTAAACTAGCTATAGAAATTGATGGAGATAGTCATTACCAAGACGGAGTACCGAATTATGATCGCGAAAGGCAAGTTTTTCTTGAAGCAACGGGCGCTAAAGTTTTGCGATTTACTAATCGAGAGGTTGATGAGAATTTGAATCAGGTATTGGAGGTTGTTTCACAGGCGATTCGCCAATTGCGGAAGTATCCCCTCCCCAACCCTCCCCTTGCAAAGGGGAGGGAGCTAGAGAGCAGCTCTCTGGGTGTCAAGGGGAGGGAAAAAAAGGAGTTATTAACACGAATATCTTAATAAAAGCAATTACCATGAATTCTAAAAAACTACGCAATACAGTATTTATCTTGCATCGATATCTTGGTTTAGTCTTAGGATTGGTGCTGATTATTGTTGGTTTAACAGGTAGTTTATTAGTTTTTCAACATGAAATTAGCGACTTCATCCTACACCAACAAATAGAAAAAATTACTCCTCAAGGACGCTCGTTACCCATTGCCACAATTCTAGAGCGCGTCCAAACACATTACGCTCAACAACCAGATATTACAGCACGACGGGTTTATCTTCCCGCAACTTCTGACGAACCAATAAATATTTATCTCAAAAGTAAAACTGATGAATGGGCAATAGTCTATGTTAACCCTTATACGGGGGCAGTTTTGGGAGATAGTTTATCTGGACAAGACATCTGGCAGCGATTTTTAACGAAGGTTTACGAACTTCACTACGCTCTTTTAGCAGGCGATTTTGGGATTAAACTTGTTGGTGTAGTTGGTTTACTAACGTGCATTCTGATTATTACAGGTATATTTCTTTGGTCGGGTTGGCGTAAGTTAATCGCAGGTTTTAAAATCAAGTGGAACGCTCACCCGAAGCGAGTTAGTTTTGACATTCACAAAGTTGCAGGTATTGTTACAGCTATCTTCTTATTTCTTACTTTTTTTACGGGATTTTGTTGGAATTTGGGTAAAATTGCGCGACCGATTATATACGCTGTCACCTTCAGTTCCATGCCTGCTGATGATGCTAAGTCATCTCCTGTAGCTAATAAATCTCCTTTGCCATTTAGCGATCGCTTTCTGGAAGTAGCTGATGCAGCTTTACCAGAATTTCGGACTATCTATGTTGCCCTACCCGCAGATAGTGACGAACCAAATGGTGCTTTTATAATTCGCAAAAGTTCGTCACCTCACAGCAATATCTGGGACAGCAGTGTTTTCATCGATTCCTACAGTGGAAAAATTTTGCGGGTGGACAATGGGTTAACTGCATCGTTAGGAACTAAGCTTGAGAATGCTTTCGGACCACTGCACTACGGTACTTTCTGGGGATTGCCAAGCCGTATCCTTTACGTATTTGTCGGTCTTGCGCCGCTAATTTTATTCATTACTGGCTTTACGATGTATCGATACCGATATCGGGCAAAATCCGATCGCACGACAAAAATCAGAGACTTCACCACTACAGGGAAATGAGTAAGGTTTTTAACTTCTGACTTTTGCGCCAACGTAACTTCCGACTTTTTCAAGTATGAGCTACCTCAAAGACATCACCGTGTATTTCTGGCAAATTGGTAACGTGATGAGTTGAGAGGAATACATAGAAATCCTATCTCATCTCAGGAAGTATTTAGTTGTTTTTGGACTTTAGATTTGAAATGATGCAGCCTACTTTAGAAACATTTGCCCAACACTTAGATTTGTCTCGCGATCGCTTAGAAGCTTTACTCTCCCAGTCTCTTACTGAATGTCTAAATTCTCCCGAACTACAACAACAGTTAAGCAGCTTGGATGTTTCGTTACTAAAGCAAACTTTACCGATCGCTGGTAGCGTTTTAGCTGAGCGATTACCTCCTTTTTATCACTGGTTGCAAACAGAGTTGGGTGTGAAGCGCGTTCCCGATAGTCCAGAGCATACAACAAAATGGGTCATTGGTTTTGTCAATAATCAAGAAAGTCTATCGCGCTTAGTAGAACTTCATCGTCCAGTTTCTCGTTTGGCGATGGAACGTTCTGTTCCTTCTCTGGTAGGAATGTTTGAAGGTGTGGAAGATTTGCAGGTTAGGCAAGAGTGGCAAAAAGCTATATCGGCTCTTTGTTTGGTACTGGTTGTTGCAGCGCGTGAAGCTGAACGATGTGTGAGTGTGTAGCCCCAAACTGATACGATTTTGTTAAGACTGCACTACGGAAGATCCCCCTAACCCCCTTAAAAAGGGGGCTAAGAATTGTACAATTTTCCCCTCGTTAAGGGGGATATTCATTGGAATTAGTACGAGCAAATTCTATGCGCCGATTTTCGCTTGCAATACTTTTTCTACTTGCCGTGGTGCATTCATCTGAGTAAATAGCTGTAGCGATCGCTCTAAATTTTGCTTCCCATGCTCAAACTCTTTCATACTTATATAAGTTAAACCTAACTGAAAATAAGCCTCGGCTAGATCGCATTTTGCACCAATTTGCTCTAAAATTTCGATTGCTTCTATATGTTTATTTATAGCCAATTTAAATAAAGATTGCTGGCGATCGCTCTCAGCTAATCCACTCAGCGTTTTTGCTTTGATTTGCAGATAATGGCTTTTTTCGGCATCAGCTAGGGAAAGAGAAAACATCTCTTGCGCTTTTTCTCTATTACCTAAATTGATATAAGTTTGACCGAGGATTTGCACAAAATAAGCAAAGCTGCCACTTTGATTATTTAGTTCAGACATAATCGAGTCATAAATCGGTTCGACTAGGTTATATGCTGTTTGATGCTCGCCTAAATAAGAATTGACTAAAGCTAAACATACGCTAGCTTTTTCTGCCCAGCGATGATGAGTTGTATTTTGAGCTAGATCTATGACTTGCTGAAATAATTCGGCTGCTGTCTCTAATTCCCACAAATCTATATTGTACAATCCCATACTGAGTAAGGAATCTACTTCTAGCATTTTTAAGTAATACAATTTGTAGCGATCGCCTTGACTAAACTCTAAAATTCCCAATGATTGAGTTGCTAAACTGATAGTTTTCTCTTGACATTCTATCGCTGCGTGAATTTTACCAGCAGTCCAATACAAATCTCCTAAAATATTATATAATTCTCCCAAACAAGGAGTAGATTGTATATTTTGGAGAATTTGAGTTATCGCCCCCAAAACGGGTTGAATTAAACCCATTCTATACAACGTTCCACCCAGAGGTAAAAACTGTCCCCATTGATTATTTCTACTTTTAAGAATAACTCTAGCAGCTAATTCAAAATCGTTGATTTCGACATAGTGATAGTATGCTTCCAGAGCTTGTAAAGCATCTTTTATGGTATCAATTGTTGCTACGCTATCCGTCCAAAATTCTGCGGCTTTACAATTCACAACTATCCATTCATCGCTAGCACGCAACCTCGCGATCGCCTCAGCACGAATTGCTGGATGCAGCCAGTATTCCCCCTGTTGAAATTCAACTAAACAGCGATCGCGTAAAGCTGTAATAATTTGTCGTTGCTGTTGAGGTGGTACGTCCCACAATAAATTTAAAATTCCTTGGGTAGGAATCTTTGCCACATCTTGATAGCGATAACACCCCAGGCGACACAATAAGCGGTAGGCTGGCAGATCGAGTGTTTGCAAACGGTGAAATTGACTGGCAATTAAATTCTTCAAATCGGTGACAGCCAAGGGATCGGTATGGTTTTCTTGCCAATACGCGATCGCATCACCTGCAAAATCTGCTTGAATTGTACCGCAAAGAATTCCCATGACTTTAGCGTTACCACCATAGGCTTGATGCATCTGTTGGATTGTTGGTAAGTCAATTGCAATTTGACGATAACTAAAATATTGCTGCCATGCTGGAAGATCTAAACCAGGTAAACGGTAGTGTTCTACATTTAAACTCGGTTCGCACAGGCGATCGCGACTTGTAATTAAAGTCACGGATTGTACTTTCGGATCGGTTAAAATCCGAAACAGCTCTACATAGCTACGATGAGACGCAATTAAACGTCCTTGGCGATCTAATGCAGGTTCTAAGTTATCGATTAACACCCCTATCCGTCGCATTTGTAAATGGCGTTTGAGTCTATCTAAAGTTACGCCAAATTCTAAGCCTGGTTCCTCTTGTAAGTCTTGTTTCAACCACTCTTCTACGACTCGTTCAGCAGAAGTCAGGTTCTGCGTTTCCTTTGCTACTAGCAGTTCTAGCACCACTTCAAAATTTTGGGATTGCAAGTATTGCTGTGCTAGGGTGGTTTTTCCCAATCCGCCTTCACCCTGAATGACGATCGCCTTACTATCCAAACTTACCAGGCGATCGAGGTGCGCGATCGCTTCGGTTCTGCCGACGAAATTTGGCTTGGCGTGCAGATCCCCCCAATCTCCCTTCACAAGGGGGGCTAAAATTGACAGATTTCCCCGATCTTTTGATGTATGCAGACATCGTTCTAAAACTGCACGACAGTTAATCTTATTAATCTTCTCTCCCAAAGTTTGAGACAGTACGCGCCACAGATGAGAACCAACATCTTTAACGTGTCCTTCTGTATAGCCGCAGTAGGCTGCAATTTCAGGATATTTATGTCCCTGCCAAACCTGCTGAAGAATCTGTTTTTGTAGAGAATTTAACCCTTCGCCAGTTTTGGTCAATATGAGATTATCCACCCATGCCAATGCTGTTTCACCGTCCATAGGTTGCTGAGGATGAAAGCCATACTTAGTATAACTTGTCACAGTAAAAGGAGATAGGAAACAGAAAATAGGAGACACGAAACAGAATTTAAAAATTCAAATATCCATTGTAGGGGCAGGTTTACCGAGTTATTCCGGGTAGTATCGCAGAAATTGCGGGAAAACCTGCCCTAACCAATTTCATCATAGAGGCAGGTTTACCGAGTTATTCCGGGTAGTACAAAGGTTTCTCGTCAACTTACCCTGACAAATTTTTTAGCAAAGCGCGAGAAGGTTAAGACCTCAAAGTTAACTCTTACCTTTGAAACGCAAGGTATTTCCTTCTGATTTCTGCTTTCTGCCCTCTGCTGCTGCTATAGAATTAATTAGCAAAATTGAATATTTTGTAGTTTAAGTTACATTAACTTATTTAGATTTATGATTCATTCCGTCCTCAGATAGACCCAAATGAGAAAAATGGCTGATATTGTAATGAATGTAAAGGATAAATCGTTCATCTCTCCAGTGGAGGGACGGAAGTAGAGAAAAACTCTCGAAGGAACGCGCCTCATTCGTAACACAACAACAAGAAAGAGGCGAATATGAAATCTAACAATATTGGTATTCAATCTAACTCCGATCGCGTGTCTGTTTCTGCGCAAGCAAGATTGTTAATGAGCTTGAATCGTCAGAAGCAACACAACCGCCAGCAGTCCATGCTACAACGCACAGCATCAGAAGTAGGTACTGAAGGCTAGAAAAAGATCGAAGCAAGGAGTAAATAGCCATGAATGCAAGTAGAAAGCCAAGCTACAAAGAGGTAGCAAGAGTTCATCGCTCGAATATTTTGGAAAGCTTAGAACGGCGCTTGCAAGCTGCCAGAGCCAAGGGTGACGATCGCTTGACTTCCCAATTGGAAGCAGAGCTGAAGTACTACCAATAAGCCTAGCTAATTAAGTTTAGCCAAAGTGGGGGATGCGATCGATGCATCCCCTATTTGCGATCGCAAGTCACAAATCACGAGTCAGAAACCACATTTCTTTCCCTGCTCGTGCGCTCCCTACTCCCTACTCCCTAAATGGGGTAAACTCAGTGTGATAGTAGCAGCTTTTGTGTCATATGGATTTAGACCGACAAATTAAAGTCCTGATTGACGAAGCGCCTCAAGATGGCGTGACTCCGCAAGTTGTTGCTGCTGTCGCTCCTGTATTGGTACTGCTTGCTGGCAGGCTGCGCCATTTAGAATACTATATTTTGCAAAACTTAGATCGAGACTGGGTAGTCACTACGTTAAGCGATCGCGCTAACTCAAAAGTGACCAAGCGCGTTATCTATGCTTTCCCCACACTTGCAGATGTTTCAGCTGTAGCAGTCTCGGAACAAGACCCGGAAATTGTCGCTTCACCCTTACCCGTCACTCACATATTATTTCAGCTTTTTGCCCTGGAAACAGTAGACAGTATCATTTTCTTCGATACCCCAGGAGATCTAAATCGGGGAACGGATATCCAACGGAGAGAATTGCAAAAGTTGATAAAGCTGCAAATGCAACCGCGATCGACTCCCGCTAGTCCCTTCAATCAAATTCCTCCCGACATTGCTTAATAACTCCCTCTACTCATTAGTTGTTAGAGAAGGATTAGTAATATGCCAAGGAATAGCTCTAATAAATCTAAAGGGGTGAAGCCTAGAAAACGACATAAGTTTTTTCTGAATCCCTATGAAGACTCCGCCTTCACGAAATGCCCTAAATGTGAAACAAAAACTAAAATTCGTAAAATTCCCCTAGTCATTCATATCGATCCACATCAACTTTTTTTACTCAATAAACAATGTAGATATTGCCCAAATTGCGATCTCATCATCACTAAAAAACAGGAAATTGAATCATTGTTAGCTATTAGCTTTAGCCAATCTCATCCTGAATTCATTGGTAATGAGTATTTGGTAATGGGAACCCTCGATCGGCAAGATTGGCAAGCAGGTAACAAAGGAACTCTCGCTCCTGAGAAAATAATAGAACAAATGTATATTTTCAAAGATGTATGGAATTTTGAAGTAATTCCGGCAGGATGGTATCCTGCTAACGAGAAGTAGAATTACACTGATGAAAGCAAATAGATTTTGCCTCTACTTTGGTTTACTAGCCCTTGTCTTCAGTACCATCGTATCTCCAACTGTAGGACAAGAGCGAGTTGCACCAGTAATTAGCAACGATCGCGCGGTTCGCAAAGCTGTACGCACTCAAAAGTATATGGCAGTGGCAGCTCACCCGCTAGCAGCGGCAGCAGGTAGTGATATTCTGCGGCGGGGAGGTAGTGCTGTTGATGCAGCGATCGCCATTCAAATGGTACTAGGTTTAGTTGAGCCGCAGTATTCTGGAATTGGTGGCGGGGCTTTTTTAACCTATTACGATGCCAAACGCAAACAAGTTCGCACTTATGACGGTCGCGAAACGGCTCCAGCAGCGGCTCGACCGGATCGTTTTCTGAATGCAGGTGGCAAACCACTCCAATTTTACGATGCGGTTGTAGGTGGAAAGTCTGTCGGCGTACCTGGAGTAGTCAGGATGCTGGAAATGGTACACAAGGCACATGGTAAGTTGCCTTGGCGAGAACTATTTCAACCCGCAATTCAACTGGCGCAGCAGGGCTTTCCCATCTCGCCTTTATTGTACGATCGCCTCAGCAAAGAAAAGTATTTACCAAGCCTAGAACCAGCTCGCAGCTATTTCTATCAAGCGGATGGCACGCCTAAACCTGTGGGGACAATTCTCGTCAATCGTCCTTATGCTGAGGTATTGAGCCGGATTGCGAATTCCGGTGCTGATGCTTTTTATCGGGGTGAAATTGCCAGAGACATTGCGAATACAGTCCAAAAAGCTACCGTAGCAGGCGACTTAACAACTGACGATTTAGCAACATACCAAGCCAAAGAGCGATCGCCTGTATGTGGAGTTTATCGAGTTTACAAAGTGTGCAGTATGGGACCACCTAGTTCTGGTGGTTTAACCGTGTTGCAGATTCTCGGTATGCTGGAAAACTTTCAATTATCTACCCTCAAACCAGAATCATCCCAAGCAGCGCATTTATTTGCCGAAGCAGGACGGCTAGCTTTTGCCGACCGAGGCTTATATATGGCTGATGCTGATTTCGTTCCCGTACCAGTCAATGAATTAATCGATCCCGAATATCTGAATAATCGCGCCAAGCTGATTAATCCTCAACGCGCCTTAACCGATGCCGAACCAGGCGAATTGCGATCGTCGCAAAAGTTAGTCTGGGGACAAGATAATGCGATCGAATTTCCCTCAACCAGCCATACAACAATTGTCGATCGCAATGGCAACTCAGTCTCTATGACGACCAGTATTGAAGATACTTTTGGCTCTAGATTGATGGTACGGGGCTTTTTACTCAACAATCAACTCACAGATTTTTCTTTTTCACCCACAACACCCGATGGAAAAGCGATCGCCAATCGGGTAGAAGCGAGAAAGCGCCCTAGAAGTTCGATGGCTCCCACTATGGTATTCGATCGCCAGGGTAAGCTGGTGATGGCAGTTGGTTCGGCTGGCGGTGCTAGAATTATCAACTACGTCGCGCAAGCATTAATTGCCGTTTTAGACTGGAACTTAGACAGCCAACAAGCAGTATCCCTACCCCATTATGGCAATCGCGACGGGGCAACGGAACTAGAAGCAAATACAAATCTTGTTAACCTTCAGCAAAGCTTAGAGGCGATCGGTCATTCCGTACAAATTGTAGAACAAATCAGCGGTTCTCATGCGATCGTCCGTACCGAAAAAGGTCTAGTCGGTGGAGCCGATCCCCGTCGCGAAGGAATAGCGGCAGGAGAATAACAATTATTAGTTAGGGACAAGGGGGATGAGGGAGACAAGGGGGACAAGGAGGATAACTACAACCACCAACTACCCATTACCCATTACCCATTACCCATTCTGTTGCTCCTAAAGCTTTTAATGTGGCGATCGCTGCCTCAGTTAAACCAGTTACGCCAGCAATATTCATCCCTTCATAGGGTCTTTGCGCCCGCAATATCTTGAGAGATTTGCCTGTATTTGCATCCCATAGTCTAATCGTCTCATCCTGGCTGCCACTGGCAAGAATTTGTCCGTCAGTACTGAAAGCAACCGACCAAATTAAATCGGTGTGTCCCTGGAGAGTATGTCTGCATTCACCAGTTTCGACATTCCACAACTTGATGCTATAGTCGCTGCTGCCACTTGCTACAGTCTGCCCGTCAGGGCTGAAGGCAACTGACCAAACTCGGCTTGTATGTTCCTGGAGAGTTTGGTAACATTTCCCCATTTGCCAATCCCATAACTTGACTGTGCGATCGCCGCTACCACTTGCCAGGGTTTGTCCGTCAGGACTGAAGGCAACTGCCCACACCCAATTGTCATGTCCTTGTAACGTGTTGTGGCACTCTCCGGTTTCAGTATTCCACAACTTAATTGTGTGGTCGTCGCTACCGCTAGCTAGAAAGTTGCCATCTACACTAAAGGCAACTGACCAGACTCGGTTGGTATGCCCTTGCAACTTATGCAGGGTTTTGCCGCTGAGGATATCCCATAACCTCACCGTATAGTCATCGCAGCCACCAGCCAAAATGTAGCCGTTGGGGTGAAAAGCCAGGGATCTGACTCCGCTGTAGGCTTGGATCGTATTGTAGCGATCGCCAGTTGAAGCATTCCAAAGCCCGATGGTATAGTCACCGCTACCGCTGGCTATGGTTTGACCGTCAGGGCTAAAGGCAACAGCCCAAACTCTATTACCATGACCGTGTAACGTGCGATCGCACTCTCCTGTTTCGACGTTCCACAATCGCACGGTTTTATCATCGTTACCGCTAGCTAGTATTCCGGTTGGATGTGAGGCTAGCGGACGGGGATGAAAAGCAACCGACCAGACGCGGCTAGTGTAACCCTGAAGGGTTTTGATACATTTTCCATCCGTGACATTCCAGATCTTGATCGTATGGTCGCCGCTCCCGCTAGCCAAGGTTTTGCCGTCAGGACTAAAAGCTACAGATCTAATCCAATTTGTATGTCCCGCCAGCGTCCGACAGCATTCTCCCGTCTGTACGTCCCAGAGTCGAATTGTATAATCTTCGCTGCCGCTGGCTACCATATCTCCCCCAGAGCTAAAAGCAACAGTCCTGATCCAGTTTGTATGTCCGCATAGAGTCCGCAGACATTCCCCCGTGCTAGTTTGCCACAACTTGACAGTGCGATCGCTACTACTAGCGAGCATCTCGCCATCGGGACTAAAGGCAACTGACCAGACTTGAGTTGTATGTCCCTGTAGAGTTTTGATACACTCTCCCGTGCCAACATCCCACAATCGCACGGTACAGTCTACACTACCACTAGCTAGGGTTTTGCCATCGGGACTGAAGGCGATGCTTCTAATCCAGTTCGTATGTCCGAACAAAGTCTGGTAACATTCTCCTGTCTGCCAATGCCATAGCTTGACAGTACTATCTTCACTCCCACTAGCTATAGTTTTGCCGTCGGGACTGAAAGCCACTGACCAAATGCGATGTGTATGTGGCAAAATACAACGGCATTCACCGCTACGGGTATCCCACAAACGAACTGTTTTGTCATCGCTGGCACTTGCTAAAACACTACCGTCAGGATTAAACATAACCGACCAGATCCAATTTGTATGTCCTTTCAAAGTCAGCAGTTTTTTCCAATCTGCAACTTGCCATAGCCGAATTGCTCCATCAGCATCTCCTGTTGCCAATAGCTTGCCTGTGGGACTAAAAGCTACGGCTGGAGTCACGCTTAAATCTTCGGTAAAAACCGATTTGGCAAGATCGGCACGGGCAAAGTTGACTTGCTTTAAGTTGCGTCCGGCTAAATATGCTTGCCATACGCAGAGGTTAGAAAAATCCCATCCGCGCAGATCGATCTTGAGATGAGTTAGCAAGTTCAGAATATTTCCTGCCAAATACCCTGGCGATCGCGCCGATCTTTGTCGCCAATTAGTTAGAATTTGCCCTAAGCGATCGACAAGGCTACTGAGATTTGTTTGAGCTAAAAGTTTATCGACAAGTGGTATGATAATCAGCCGAATTTGCGTATCTCTAATGTAATCTTTTGCTTGCGCTTCAAGAATGGCATGACTGTTAAATAAACCGATCGCCCCCCTGACTATTTCTCCACATATGCGTTCGATAAAGCGATCGATCGCAAAATCCATTACAACTGGTTGTTGGGTAAAGCCCGTAGCGGTTTTCTCAATCAGCGATCGCTGTCCTAAAGATCGAAGAGTTTCTGGTAGTTTTTGCTTCGCTTCTAAGGACAAAACATTTTCTCGCAGTGCTGTAAAAGCGATTGGTTCCCGTTCGACTGCCAGCCAATACATCACTTCTATTTCTAATTTTGATATCCGATTCATCTGCCGCTCTAATAAATCGCGGATATCATCAAAAACTAATGTTCCCGTGCGTAAGGTTGCTAAAAATATAGTTAGATTGCTATCAAATAAGTCCTGAATTCCCGCAGCCACCATCTTTAAAGCAAGAGGATTCCCAGCATAATGCTCGATTAACCTTTGCCATTCTAAATCGGAACCGACAAAATTTCCCTTAGCGCGAAAAATTTCTCGTCCTGCGGCAATATTTAGACCTTCCAACTGTAGAGAACGTACTGGTAGTGTTTCGCCTTCGAGCAAGACAATTTCTTTTGGTTTTTCTCGGCTAGTTAGTACTAAACAACTCGTATGACGGACTTCTCCAATGCGTTGTAATAATTCGCCATAGGCTTGATATCCTTCTCGATATTGTCCTGCATGTTCGCCTCCACGCAGAATACTTTCGACGTTATCTAGTACTAACAAACAGCGATGGTGGCGCAAATATTCCAGCAGCATACTGATACAGCGATCGAGATCTTGGGATAATGTCGCCGCTGTTTCTTGTTGATGAGAGAGAAATTGAACGATCCCACCGAGTAATTCTGCTAGAGGCGGAGCGTTACGCAAACTGCGCCAAACAATATATTCAAATTCTGATTGCAAGTTTTCTGCTAGGGCGATCGATAAGGCAGTTTTCCCCATACCACCCATACCCAATACCGCCACTAAACGACAGCGTGAAGCGGAGCTGTCGCCTCTAGGCGAATCGTTCTTAATCCACTGCTCTAAAGTCGCTAACTCCTCGCTCCGCCCGTAAAATGTTGCTACATCTACCGCTTCGCCCCAGTCTATGTGGGTAATTGGTAATTGGTAATTGGTAGTTGGTGAAAGGCGAGAGGCGAGAGGCGAGAGACGAGTGCTAAATTTTGAATTTGGAATTCCAAATTCCGAATTCCGAATTCCGAATTCCGAATTCTCCCTGCTCCCAAGTTCGGAAGCTCGTCGCCGCAAGACGGCACGAAAGTTACTTTTCGTGACTTCTTCTGAGAGAGCTTTAGAAAGTAACTTCCATAGTTTAGAACCTACATCTTTAATGTAATTAGCATCGTAGTCAGAGCTTTCGGCGATTTCGGGATAAGTCTGACCTTCCCAGGCTTTGCGAAAGACTAGTTCCTGAATGTCGTTGAGTCCCCGATCGAGAAATGCATCTAGAATTACTAGTGCTTCGTCAACGTTCATTTTTTAATAAAAATTTGTTCTTTGATGATTTTGACTGTTCTAGGCTATGTTTGTTTTTTTTCGCTAGTTTGTATTTATTTTTTTGTGTTTCTCTATTAAGTTACACTAGAAATCAGTCGCAAATCCCCTATATACTTAAAAGTTCAAAATTCTATATAGTTTAAGATTTTTTTAATTATTTAAGCTTTTCTGAGTCAGTTATCAGTAAATAGGGAGCAGGGAGCAGTTATCAGTGTAGAGACGTTACATGTAACGTCTCTACAAAGTTATCAGTTATCAGCGACCATTTAATTCCGAATTCCGAATTCCGAATTCCGAATTCTCCTCACGCACTACGTAGATCTGACTTTTTCAGACGATTCATGACTTCTCGATTGAGACAATCAAGATGGTGCGGATAACTTCTGACTTTTTCAGGCTGTAAAAAATCAGGGCTTCATTTAATTTGAAATTAAGGATGAAATCAAGCTAAACCAGATCGGCGTTAGGATTGTAGCTTTTAGCCTTAAGCCTTCATCTTTTCGATTAATTTCAGATGGAATTGCGATCCAGTATGGCTGCTATTACCCAAACAGAGATTATTAGGAGTTTGATCGGGTTGTTCGAGGCAATGGATGTAGAGAGTGCCATGACTTATTTTACTGAAGATGCCCTATGTCGATTTGGCAATCATCCACCTGCGGTTGGGAAAGCCGCGATCGCATCCGTAATCGAAGCAAGTCAGCTCAGTCGGAGCGCCCGAACTTCTTTTGAAATCAATGAAATTTGGGAAATTGACGATGCTGTAATTTGCCAAATGGAAACAACTCATATGTGCGATCGTTGTAAAGCGATCGCAATACCATGCGCGATCGTGTTTCGCATGGAAGACGATCTCGTTCGAGAAATGCGCATCTACATTGATGCTTCTCCCTTATAGGAAGAATTCGGAATTCGGAATTCGGAATTAAATGGTCACTGATAACCGACTTCTGTACGGGCGGGTTTTGACTCCCGAGCTACTGTTTTAATAGTTAATCTATTGACTAAACCCGCCCCTACGATAACTGATAACTGCTCGTGCGCTCGATCGCTCCCTTTTCGGGTGACTTAGTTCATGCAGAGATTTGAGTTCTGCAAGCAAATTGGTATAAGCATCGAGTTTACCGTGTTGCAAATATATTTGAGCAACCGTGCGTAAATCTTCCGCTACACCTACCATATCACCCAATTTATAACGCACGAGACACCGACAATGATAAGCACTTGGATCTTCAGGATCGATGCGAATAGCACGGTCAAAATCAGCGATCGCACCGTGATAGTCTTCGAGCTTGGAAAGCGTAAAACCTCGGTTGTAATAGGCGATCGCCGAATCTGGATTCAGTGATAAAGCGCGATCGAAATCCTTTAATGCATCTTGGCGATCGCCCTTAGCAGCCCGTGCTAAACCGCGATTAGCGTATGCCGTAGCATTGTTGGGTTGGAGCAAAATAACCTGAGAAAAATCTGCGATCGCGGCTCGATATTTTCCTACTAACGTTTGATATACCCCTTGTTTAAATAAGTCTTCTACCGATCGAGATTTAGGTTGATGGTCGTGCATCTCCAAAGTATTCGCTGCTGGCTGAGCCTGAGCGTTTAAAGGAAACAGCAAAACTGCAAATGTCACGCAGCAGATGAGAATAACTCGATACATAGCTACTAGTGAGGGGAGAGCAGGGGGGCAGAGGAAGCAGGGAGCACAGGGAGCAGAGGGACAAGGGAGACAAGGGGGACAAGGGAGCGGTCAACCAACAACCAACAACCAACAACCACCAATTACCCATTACCAACTACCAATTCCCCACACCCTGATAACTGACAACTGATAACTGACAACTGACTTCAGCTCCATCCTTTTTCGGATTTTTCCAGCACGTAAGAGGCGACATCCTCAATCTGCTGGACATTTAATTTTCCTTTGAAGGCAGGCATAGCATTTTTACCATTTGTGACTTGGTTGATAATTGCTTCTAGAGAATTCATACTATATTTTTCTAAAGCATCTTTCTGTAGTGTTTTTGTCGCCATCACCACATTTTTTCCTCCCATATGACAAGCAGCACAGTTGCTATTAAACACTTTGGCTCCGTTGGCTATGTCTGCTGCTAAGGCTGCATTGGGAAAAGTTAGAGTCCAAATAGCAACAGCCAATAGCAAAGCTAACGCGATCGTTCGCATTCTTTCAATCTCCTTCTTTCGCAAATAGGCTCGGCAGATTAATCCAGCTAAGACATCAAACTAGGATGTCGAAAAAGGGTGGAGGTCTTCCACCCCAGAATCAAGGACTTTTTAACCTTTCGTATAAGAGCAGGCTGGAATCGAACACCTAGCTTAGATTGCATTCTGAATGGCAGTCAAAAGACAAGATGTCAAACTTTCACAAAGTCAAACTTTCACAAAAAATGTCGCGAGAGATAACTCTGACGGTGTAACCTGGAAAGCAGTAACCAGTTGTCAGTTATCAGTTATCAGTAATTTTTGACTTTTACCTTTTGACTTTTGACTTAGCTTATGTCTCCGCTGCCTAATTACCGTCCCAAACAGCTTTCCCTTGGTCCATTAGAGACAGAGATTTTAAATATCGTCTGGGAACTCGATTGCGTGACTGTCAAAGACGTACACGATCGCATTCTTGCCGATCCCGATCGAGAGTTAGCCTATACTTCTGTCACCACGGTACTGCGCCGCCTGACGGAAAAAGGCTGGTTGGCTTGCGATAAACAAGAACGGGTTTTTTATTGGCGACCGTTGGTAACGAAGGAACAAGCGCAAGTTATAGAGGCGCATGAAAAGCTACATCGCTTTCTGGCGGTTGGCAACCCTGATGTTGTAGCTGCCTTTGCTGATAGTCTCGATCGCACCAGCTTAGAACAGCTCGATGCGATCGCTAAACGCATTCAAGCTGCACGCCAACAACGGGAGGAGAAGTAATGCATACCATCATGATTTTGGCTGCACTGGCAGTAGCTTGGAACGTGCGACAGAATTGGTCATCAGCTTCAGGTGATTGGCAGCAGCGCTGGAAACAAACGCTGTGGTTTTTTCTGTTTCCTCCGTTAATGTTAGCGATCGCCGGAATCTCGGTATTATGCATGGGAACCCAAGGCAAGATGCTGGGTTTGTCTGTAGGTTGGTATAGCTACGGACTGACGGTAATCGGTTTTATAGTGGCGATCGCGTTGGGAGTTAAACTGGCATGGCAAGGCTGGCGGGCTGTGAGTCAGACTCGTACTTATCCCCAAGAGCAAGTAGAGGGAGCATCTTGTCGGATTTTAGCAACTCCCATTTTGTTCAGTGCCTTAGTTGGCTTCTGGCGACCGGAATTAGTTGTCAGCCAGGGATTGCTATACGTCCTTACCCCAGAACAGTTAGCCGCTGTCATTGCCCACGAACAAGCACATTACCACTACCGAGATACTTTCTGGTTTTTCTGGCTGGGTTGGATACGGACTTGTACTGGATGGTTGCCTCAGACAGAAGCTTTATGGGAAGAATTGTTACTGTTGCGGGAATTGCGGGCAGATAATCGGGCGGCGCAGCAAGTCGATCCGCTGACTTTAGCAGAATCTTTGTTATTAGTCGTGCGTTCTGCGATCGTGCCAATGACGAGTTTTTGCGCTGCCTTCAGCGCTGCTAGTCAAGCAGAGCGCTTGAGCGAACGCATCAATGCTTTATTGGAACCATCAGCGCCTTCTACCCAACCGCAATTTAATTGGTCTTGGTTGTGGTTGTTATTGGCATTCCTACCCCTAATTACTGTCCCGTTTCATTCTTGAGGAGTGGGGAGTAAGGGGAATCGTCAGCCAAAGAGTTGACTAGAGCATTGCAATGTAATGATAATTCCGAATGCGGAAAACGCAGTCGTCGATATTGGTAAATTACGAGATTATTGCCTAAACTCAAACCATGAAAACGGAAAACATAAAGCTCGTCTGTTTTCATCAATACTTGGCATAACTATTGATGATGCGGAAGATTTAAGGCAAATACTACTTGAAGTTGTCAAAACTTATGAAGCGCAATTGGGAAGATGCGACGGATTTGGACAACGCTATACTCTTGATTTTTCAGTCGAATGGCAAAATAGAAGTGCAACGATTCGTAGTGGTTGGATCGTCGAACATGATTCCGATATTCCAAAGCTAACGACTTGTTATCCTCTGTAATACTAGAGGCGATGTAAGATGGCGATAAGTGAAGTCAAGTTGCTCGATGTAGTAGCATTGATAGTCGATTTGCCCGAACTTAACTTGTGGCGTGGACAGGTTGGTACAGTGGTTGAAATCCTAGCTGGTGGTAGTGCGTATGAAGTCGAGTTTAGCGATCGCAACGGACGTACTTACGAATCTTGTGGTTTACGACCAGAGCAAATTATGGTACTGCATTTCAATCCCGCGTCTCCCGATCCTGAATCGGAGATGGTGACAGCGTAAGCAGAGTAACACCACAAATCTGAAGAGAAGTTTGGAGACTGTTAGTACGGGAGGGATCGTTAAGATCGCCGCAACTGATGCAGACTGAGAGGCAAACTCGTGAATGGAAAATAAACCTTTAAAGATATCTGTGAGAATGGCAACGATTATGGGGTTATTTTTGCCGCTTGCTGAAACTGTAAGAAGATCGAATCAAATATTTGATTTGACTAGGTTTCTGAGTTGGTTTGATGATTACATTCTGGGAGCTACTCTTTGGATAGCTGTTTATTTGGTCAAGAAAAAGATAAATAATTCAATTTCATTTTTGATTGCAGCTTGGGGATTTGTATCGGGCGCTCTTTTTCTAAGTTTTTTAGGACAATTTGAGTACTATAGGACAACTACAGGCGATCCAGGGATATTTTCGACAAGCTTCGTGGCAATAGCAAAAGGGTTGATATTGGGATATATGTTGACAGGTCTTTACATGGCGATAAGATCTAATTCGTACAAATAAAGAATTGTGTGAGTTGTTAGAAAATCCTACATACACAACCAAAGCAATAGAAATTGGACGGATTCTTCAAGTAGAAAATGGAGTGATTGTTGCGTGTGATGCGATTGAAAAGCAGCTTTAAGCAGCCTCAATCCTCTGCTTAAACAATAACTTTTTCAGGGACAAATAGCTGAATCTACCTGCTGTTTTAACTCTTCCTGACTAGAAGAATTATCCAAGACAACATCAGCACGCTTGCATTTTTCTGATAGTGGCATTTGACTGTTAATTCGCGCCTGTGCTTGTTCCAAAGTTAGATTATCTCGCTGCATTAGTCGAGCTATTTGCTGTTGCGGCGAACAGGCAACAACCCAGATTTCTGTAACTAAATCTGTCATTTCTGCTTCAAATAGCAAAGGGATAACTAATACAACTATAGGAACGGATAATTGATAGATTTCTTGCTCAAAGCGATCGCGCACGTAAGGATGAATTTGTCTTTCTAACCACTGCTTTTCTGTAGAATTGTTAAAGATAATTCGCGCTAGTTGTTGGCGATCCAGCGTCCCATCAGCCTGCAAAATGTTTTTGCCGTAACGCTGGGCGATCGCATTTAAAATTGGCGAACCAAGTTGCACTGCTTCTCGCGCATAAATATCTGCATCAAGAACTGGTAAATGATATTCATGTGCTAAGTATTGAGAAACAGTACTTTTACCAGTGCTAATCCCACCAGTAAGACCGATAATTCTTTTTTGGTAATTGGTAATTGGTAATTGGTAATCAGTCACTAGTTGTTAGTTGTTGGTTGTCGATCGCTGCTAACTGATAATTGCTTGTAACAAACCATCCAAAGTATATTCCTCTGCTTCTATATCAACTCTACCGAGGAGAGAAATACAGTCTTTAGAGGTTTGGGGACCAATGGAGGCTATACAAATTCCATCTAAATTAATGTTGTTATATGGTGCTATGAGTTGGCAGAAATTTCTGACTGTTTTAGAACTAGCAAAAGTAATAATATCCACTTTATGACTCTGTAACGCCTCTAATGCTTCAGGCGCAATTGACTGCGGACAACGAGATTCATAAGCTGCGACTTCTAACACATCTGCACCTTTGGCAGTAAATTGTTTGACTAAGACTTCTCGTCCTCCAGTTTCAACTCTGGGAAATAAAACTTTTTTACCTGCTAAAGATTCAGGAAAGTTTTCTACTAAAGAATCGGCAACAAAATCGGGAGGAATGAAATCTGGTTGTAAATATCTTTGTTGAAGACTCTGAGCAGTTTTTTGTCCTACTACAGCAATTTTTACCCCTGCTAGCGCCCGCGTATCTTTACCTTTAGCTAGCAGGCGTTCAAAAAAATAATCTACTCCATTTGTAGAAGTCAAAACTAACCAATCGAAATCCGATAACTGCGCAATCGCATTATCTAACCCCATCCAACTCGAAGGCGCACCAATCTCTAATGCTGGCATCTCAATAGCTGTCGCACCCATTTCTACAAGGCGATCGCAAAATTGACTCGATTGTCCTAGCGATCGGGTGACGAGGATAGTTTTATTAGAAAGTGGTGCGTGGGGAGAGTGGCTAGTGGCTAGTGGCTGGTGACTAGAATAACTTCCTTGTCCCCCTTGTCTCCCTTGTCCCCCTTGTCTCCCTTGTCCCCCTTGTCCCCCTTGTCCCCCTTGTCTCCCTTGTCCCCCTTGTCCCCCTTGTCTCCCTTGTCCCCTTTGTCCCCTTTGTCCCCCTTGTCCCCCTTGTCCCCTTGTCCCCTTGTCCCCCTTGTCCCCCTTGTCTCTTCTCCTGCGGTTGTAAATACTCGCGCCAGCCAACGACTTCACCAACCACGATCGCAGCAGGAGAAAGGTTTAAGCCATCGGTTTGAGCTACAACTGTTTCGAGGGTGGCAGTCCAAACCTGCTGTTTTGCGGTTCCCGCCCAACGCACGATCGCAATTGGCGTGTGGGGCGATCGCCCATGTCTGACTAATTGTTTGACTATTTCTGATAACTGCTGTCCTCCCATCAGAAACACCAGGGTTCCGATTGATGCTAAACCTTCCCAGTTGACGAGTTCCGGTTCGTGGGCAGTTGTTATGGCAAAACAACGACTCATCACCGGATCGGTGAGGGGAATTCCTGCTAGGGTGGGTGCGGCTAAGGCTGAAGAAATTCCAGGTATAACCTCAAATGGGCAGCCTGCGGTAACTAATGCCTCAATTTCTGCTGCGGCTCGTCCAAAAATGAACGGATCGCCGCTTTTGAGCCGAACGATTTGCTGTCCTGTTTGGCAATACTCGACTAATAAGCGATCGATTTCTGCTTGAGGGGTGCTAGATTGTCCGCCGCGCTTACCGACATCGAGTTTGAGACAATTTGACGGCACTAGTTCTAACAATTGCGGATCGACTAAAGCATCGTAGATCAATACTTCTGCTTGGCTCAACAGTTGCAGCGCCCTAACAGTTAGATAATCAATACTTCCTGGTCCCGCACCGACCAGGTAAACTTTACCCGTTGTGTTCATCATGCTTCATCATGCAACCCTCAGATTTTATGGTAATTGGTAATGGGTAATTGGTAATAGTGCATTAGTTGGCTCGCGCGATCGCTTGGATCGCTTGCAAGCTTCCGCCTGCATGGAGAACGCGATTTTGCAACTCGAACCCCGCTTCTTCCAACAACTCAACTAAATCCCCGCGTAACAACTGCCAAGCTGTTTCTGTTTCAAATAAAAACAGAAAGAGATAGATTCCAGGTACGAATAACCAATTCGTCGGTGGGTGAAAATCAACCAAAGTGAAAATGCCTCCTGGCTTGAGGACGCGATGAACTTCGCTCAAAATCTGCCGCAATTCCTCCGCTGTCATTTCATGCATTGCCATGCTGCTATGAACTAGATCGAAACTGCGATCGCTAAAAGGCATCTTTTGGGCAAAAGCCTCTACATATTTGGCTTGCGGTACATTGTGTTGCGCTCGTTTCAAAGATAAAGGAGACGCATCTAATCCCGTCACCTCTTGAGAATATTTCACCAATAGTTCAGTTGCTTGACCGCTGCCGCAACAAAGATCCAAAACTTGAGTATTGGGCTGAATTGTTAAGTTTTGCAAAGCTAATTGGCGAAACTTTCCCTCTCCGCCGACGCTCAACGCCGCTAGTCGAGAAACTGTATCGTAAAACCATTGATAACGATAGCTCCATTCTCGTAATATTGTTGCCATGTTTCAATCCTCATAAATATTTGTTGACCGATATTCCGAATAAAGATGTATTGTTAAAAGATGTATTGTTAAAATCAGTAACAAAGCTGAAGAAATTGGGGTAACAAAACTGCTATGGGTCGAGTGGGAGTACTATTACTTAATCTAGGTGGACCGGATCGACTAGAGGATGTCAGACCGTTTCTATTTAACTTGTTTGCCGACCCGGAAATCATTCGCCTGCCGTTTCCCTGGCTGCAAAAACCCCTGGCATGGTGGATTTCAACCGTACGCACGAAGCGATCGCAAGAAAACTATAAACAGATAGGTGGTAGTTCCCCCTTACGACGCATCACTGAAGCCCAAGCACAAGCGCTACAAGCACGACTAGAAGAAAAAGGGCAACCAACTCAAATGTATATTGGGATGCGTTACTGGCATCCATTCACCGAAGAAGCGATCGCCCGCATCAAACGCGATGGCATTGACCGTTTGGTGATTTTACCACTCTACCCGCAGTTTTCCATCAGCACCAGTGGTTCTAGCTTCCGCTTGCTGCAACAAATGTGGTTAGAAGACCCAAAATTAAACAGCATTGAATATACAGTCATCCCCTCTTGGTACAAGCAACCAGGCTATCTGCAAGCAATGGCGCAGTTAATTGCTCAAGAGTTAGAGGGGTTTTCCAACCCTGATGCAGTGCATGTCTTCTTTAGCGCTCACGGCGTGCCAAAAAGTTATGTTGAGGAAGCAGGCGACCCCTATCAGCAAGAAATTGAGGAATGTACGGCGCTGATAATGCAGACCCTCAACCGCCCCAATTCATACACCTTAGCTTATCAAAGTCGTGTTGGTCCTGTAGAATGGCTGCAACCATATACAGAAGATGCGATTCAAGAATTGGGTCAGCAAGGGGTGCAAGATATGGTTGTCGTACCGATCAGTTTTGTCTCCGAACACATAGAAACTCTGCAAGAAATTGACATGGAGTATAGAGAAGTTGCAGAGTCAGTAGGCATACATAACTTTCGTCGCGTCCCAGCGCTCAACACTCACACTCAGTTTATTGATGGGATGGCAGATTTAACCATCGAAGCCTTAAATTCTCCCAGCGTTAAACTGTCTCAAGTGTCGCAAATGAAAAAGCGGGTCAAAATGTACCCTCAAGAGCGCTGGCAGTGGGGCATGACGACCTCGGCAGAAATTTGGAATGGTAGAATTGCCATGCTCGGCTTTATCGCTCTGATTATCGAGCTAATCACTGGCAAAGGGCTATTGCACGCAGTCGGGATTTTATAAATCAGTTATCACTTAAGAGTGGTAATGGGTAATTGGTAATTGGTCTGTGTTTAATTGCAAATTGTGGATTGCGAATTCTCACTCGCGTCCACTCTAAATAGTGGCACATTCAAAGTTACGCAAAGTCACGCTCTCTGGTTTGATATGGGGCGACCCATTTGGTCTATCAAACCCATGAGCTACGATCCGACTAAGTTAAATCACTCAGAAATACTTTCTCTATTAGCTTCAGGTGTGCTGGAGTATTTTGGACGCATCAAAGCAGGAGAAAAAGATCCATTTCCCTATCCCGATCCTTTAATTAGGGGATTTAATCAACTGAGTATTGCCTGTGCTTTGCAAAATGTAGAACGCTCTAAAAGACCCAAAGGCGTTGTAGAGTTTGTAGAGACATGGGGAAAATTGCCATTAACCAAGTGGGCGTTAAAGTTGGAGGTAGCAGACTATGATTTTGCTGCGGATGACTGTTTGATTAAGCCAGACTTGAGTAAACCAACGCAGTTGTGCAAAGATTTGGCGCGGGGATTGCGGTTGGTGTCTTAATGCGATCGCCTAACTTTAATTAAAACTTAAATCTCGTCTAAATTTACATCAAAAGTTTGTTCTGCTACGGTTACGCTGTCACCCGATCTTAACTTGCGTCCGCGTCTAGTCTCCAGTATGCCATTAACGAGAACCTCACCTCCCTGAATTATTAGTTTGGCTTGTCCGCCTGTTGCTGCTATGCCAATTAATTTTAAAAATTGATCGAGTTTAATTGTATTATCACTGTTACTAATCATGAAAAATCTCAAACTCAACTTTTACGAGCAAAAACAAACAAGCTATTAACATCATGCCCAAATCCTTGCTCCGTTGACAAGGCATGGATCTCTGCCATGTATTCTGCTTTAAGCTGCGCTAATTTGTCTGGTGATAGTTGATACACCTGGTAGCCGTAAACATTATTAGCATGTGCGTTCCATGCTGTTTCTGCATCTTTGAAGTAGAAACCGAATTGTTGAGTTACAACTTCAATATTTTGAAAACCAGTCTGTTGAAGTAAAGCTTGGCACTTTTCAGGAGTACCTAGTGGTTCGTTGGGATTGTCAACCGTAATTCCAAATTGTTGTGCTTTCTCTCTAAATAAAATAGATGCAGTATGAGCTGTTTCAGCAAAACAGGAAAAAGCTACTATTCCACCTGTGTTTAAAAAACGATACCACTGACGCAGGGAAGAAAAAACATGTGTGAGATAGGCGATCGCAGCGGAACAAAAAATCACATCAAAGCTGTTATCATCAAAATGTAAATCGTCCGCGTCCGCCTCAATCAATTCAATATTTTGTAATTTTTCTAACTCAACTTTGTGCCGTGCTTGTGCTAGCATTCCCGTGGAAATATCTACTCCCAATACATAACCTGCATCTCCTACGATTTTTGCTGCCGCGATCGCCACGATTCCCGTACCAGTCGCCACATCCAAAACTTTTTGTCCTAACTTGAGTTGAGCTAATTCTATTAAAGGTTTGGCAAAACGATAGCGAAACTCGTTGTCATAATTAGTTCTAGAATTAAAATCTGTAATAATTTGCTGCTTGTATTCATTCATACGAGTTGTCATTAGTATTTTCCCTACTCCTGTACGGGCAGGTTTAACTGCTGAATATTTTGTTCTATTGTAGCTAGGCTCGCTAAACCTGCCCGTACAACTCCCTACTTCCTAATATTTATCCGAAATTACCACAATGACATTTGTATAGGTGATTGACAAGAATTTGAGCAGAGGCGATCGCAAGGATAATTAAAATGCCGACGAAAAAATCAAATTTGCTCCCTGCTGTTGTAGCTATCGGGATTGTCGCAGGAGGTGCAGCGGCTTATTGGTATTTTAAAGGGAATTTTGGTAGTGGCGCGAGTCCTTTGGCAAGTGCTAAAGTCGTACCAGATGAAGCATTGATGGCAGCTTTTATTTCAACCGATTCTAGTGCTTTGGCGCAGTTACAGAGGTTTGGCACTCCTGAAGCCGAAAAGTTAGTTGAGAAAAGCCTGCAAGACTTCGATCGCCAAGTATTAACAAAATCTAATATTAATTACGAACAAGATATAAAGCCTTGGTTGGGTAGCGTCACAATTGCCTTACTACCACCTAGTTCTGCTAAGCAAGTACAAGCAACACCATTCTCGTCTCAATCGAATATTTTACTGGTACTAGGAATTAAAAATGGGTTGAGTGCCTGGAACTTTAGCAAGAAACTAAAAGCCGATAAAACAGTTACGAGTCAAGAATTCGATTACAAAGGACAAAAAATTACTGAATCAACCAGTCAAGGCGCACCAATTTACAGTAGCATCCTCGATAGTCGTGTTGTTCTCGCTCCAACCAAACAAGCAGTAGAACAAGCGATCGATACTTATAAAGGAGAACCCTCTTTTGCTGCCAAAGCAGATATAGACAGCACTTTTGCCCAAAGCTTACAACTCAAAAACCCGATCGCGCAAATTTATTTACCCGATTATGCAGGTGCAGTTCAACAATTAACGGCTACTAATCCGGCTGGATTACCTCCACAAACTTTAGCACAGTTGCAATCGGTCAAAGCCGTAGTTGCAGGTGTGGGTGTAGATGACATGGGAATACGGATGAAAGCGATCGCGCAGCTAAATCCTAATGCTATTAACATACAATACCAAAACTCTCCTGGGAAGGTCGTCACTCGATTCCCCGTCGATACGCTGGCTTTGTTGACCGGTGCGGGAATCAGTCGCACCTGGGCGGCGTTTGTTGACCAAACTAGAGATTTACCGGAAGTCAAGCAAGGATTGGACTCTGCTCGGCGATCGTTCAAAACAAGTTACAATCTCGATCTAGACCGAGATGTTTTTGGCTGGATGGATGGAGAATTTGCCATTGGTGCAATTCCATCTAGTCAGGGTATGTTAGGTTCCTTGGGATTTGGCGGCGCACTAATGTTTCAAACCAGCGATCGCGCTACGGCTGAATCGACTCTCGGTAAACTGGATGCGATCGCTAAAAGTAACTTTTTAGCTGTCGTTCCCAGAGATATTAATGGTAAAAGCATTACTGAATGGCAAGTTCCCGCCCAAGGTGCGATTGTCGGTCACGGCTGGTTAGACCGAGATACAATGTTTATCGCTGTAGGCGAACCGATTGTAGAGGCGATCGCCAAGCCTTCTGGTAAGTCTCTTGACAGTAGCGAAGTTTTCAAAGCCGCAACTGGTTCTTTAATACAACCTAATGCAGGTTACTTCTACTTAGATATGGATAAAACCATGTCGTTACTTGCCAGTAAACCCTTAAGCACCGCGATCGATCCAGAAGCTACTGCCATTATCAACTCTATTCGCGGCATCGGCATCACCGCCAGCAACCCCGACAAAACCACGAGTCAAATGGAGTTACTCATCGCACTCAAACAGAGAAATTAGTGAACAGTTATTAGTTGTCAGTGACTAGTGACTGGTGACTAGATGAAGAATTCAGCCACTAGCCACTAGCCACTCACCACAATAAATTAACTCTTCTTACAGTAGGAAGCGGGTTTGCAGATGCTTAGTTAAAATGCAGGTAGTTCCATGCTATCTACCACTTTTATACCTGTTCCCGATCGCCTTAAGACTCTATTATGAACGCAGGACTTCTAAATAGAATCCCTCTGCTACCTGTTGTTGCCCTCTGGCTAGCATACGCACTATTGGGATGGTATCTCTCTGCCTACCATATCTTTTGGTTTGTTGGAGCCTGCATAGCAGCTGTAGGATTAGCTTTATCTTGGAAGAGTATTGCTGCTTTAGAGCAAATCATGAAATTTGCTTCCCAAGGATTTCTATTGATTGTAGCAATGCTTTTGGTGTGCGTGTTGATTGCTTTGGCTGCGGCGCGATCGATTTTAATTCCGATTATTGTCATGCCTTTAGCTATCACATTCTTGGCAAATGTAGAAATGCGATTTGCTGGTTTTAGTCGATTCAATACTTTTTTATTTTTAGCAGTTGTAGCCGGTTTTGGCTTGGGTTTTGGCGAAATTATCGATCTTTTGTTCTTAGCATCCAATCACAAATATTAGTAGGGGCGGGTTTAGACAACAGATTTTTCTGACAGGAATAGCTATTAGGTAAAACCCGCCCTTACAATCCCTGCCAAGGAACACACGCAACTGCACGAGTCGAGTATTTTGTCAAGGAAATTTTTAAAATAATCCGTAAAACCGCGATCGCGGCTGGTAGAGATCGGTATATCGCGTTGATTTTCCATAGGAAATTTATGCAACTATGCCGTTCCATTATCAGCTATACGATTATTGGTTGCGTTCTACGGGGATTTGGGGTTCTCCGTTACTAACGCTAAATGTAGATTGGTTGAATGATTCAGAAATATCGGCGATCGCCCAAATTCACGCTCTAGAACGAGTTGAATTCGGAATTAAAATGAGTTGGGAATATCGTAAAAAACTAGACTCAGACTATATGTCTTGGTGTGTCGATACCAAGCATCCCAATGTTATATTTACAGATAAAAGTATCTCCCACAATAGCGCGCCTAGTATATTTAGTTATCAAATGCGAGATCCCAATCGACTAGTTATGTCGGTTGGGAAATATGAAGAAACCATCGTATTAGAAAGCTATAACAAACGTTTGCGCGAACATAGGTATGAGGGTAAGCTGATGAGACGGCTGTGGGAAACAAAAGTTGATGCGACAATTGCTCCATTGGCGATGGTTTCATAACTTCAGATCGCGTTCTACCTGCTCTAAAACTAGATCGACCGAAACAGTAGATTTTGTTTTTCCCCTTTGCCTTCAGCTATTTAGGCAACAAAGCCGCTCGATCCATCAATTTCAGTTGTTCTTGTCGATCCTCTACTCCTTGTTGGTATTCCAAAAGTGTAAATGTATCTACTTGAATTGCTTCATTACGAGCAATTTCTGCCGCACGAATTAGCTCAGCCTCTTCTAGAGTAATTATCTCAGCCTCACGTGCTGCTGTAACTAGCTGCTCCGGTTTTCCTGACGGCAGCTGACCTTCACGACTGGCAGCTTTGATAGTTTTGAATACTGGTTCGGCTTGGGATGACAGGAGAAAAGCATTTTCCAAGCGTCCCAAGGCTTCATTTGGATCTACAGGAACATAAATACCTGCGGTGAGGCGATCGCGTTGCTGTCCTGGTGTTTGAAGGTTACGAGCAATTTCACTGCCAAGTCGGTCAGATGGTAAAGAACCGATCGCATTGAGTCGCCACCACCAAGTCACGGGTTTTCGGAATAAACTACCGAGAATTGGTACGGACAGGTTACTGAAAATTCCCTCAAATCCAAGCTGAATTTGAGCTAAGGCATATTCTACTGCCCAGCGGATAAAGGGTAAATCTTCCGTGCAACCTTCTGCCTCAAATCGGCGCAGAGTAGCTGTTGCCAAATACATCCAAGAAAGAATATCAGCAAATCGTCCAGTTAGTTTTTCTCGCCGCTTTAACGTGCCACCAAAACAGAAGAGAACCAGATCGGTCAGCCAAGCAAAAGTCGCGGCTGCCCATTCGAGTTTGCGGTAGTATTTAGCAGTAGCTCCAGTTACAGGCGGACGGGCGAGATAGCCACGAGACAGACTCAGCAGTAAGGCACGGCAACCATTACGCATCATGAAACCAACGTGATGCCAAAAGGCGCGATCGAAAGCCGAGACATCCGACTGTTTGAGGGCAATAACTTCTGCAAATACGTAGGGATGACAGCGGATCGCTCCTTGACCGAAGATCATCATCGTGCGAGTGAGGATATTCGCGCCTTCAACCGTAATCGAGATCGGAGTAGCAATGTAGATATTTGCGAGTAGGTTTCTGGGACCGCGACAGATACCAGAACCACCGAGAATATCCATCCCGTCATTGATAATTTGACGCGAGAGTTCCGTCAGGTTGTACTTAGCGATCGCCGAAATGACAGCAGGTTGCTCGCCGCGATCGACTGCGCCACAAGTATAAGCCCGAGCGGCATCCATCAAATATGTCAGTCCCCCAATCCGAGCTAGGGGTTCCTCAATTCCTTCAAACCGACCGATTGGCAAACCAAACTGCTGTCGCACTGTTGCGTGAGCGCCCGTCACTCGCGCTACGAGTTTGGCAACTCCGGTACAGGTAGCAGGAAAGCTGATGCCCCGACCCGCAGCCAGGCTCTGCATCAACATTTTCCAACCCTGACCCACCTGTTCGACACCACCGATAACTTGGTCGATGGAGATGATGACATCATGCCCTTCAACCGGAGAATTGTAAAACGGAACTCCCATCGGATCGTGTCGCCGTCCTAAAACCACACCAGGTGTATCCGCGGGAATTAAAGCGCAAGTAATGCCTACATCCTCTCCTTTTCCCAGCAAATTTTCTGGATCGCGAAGGCGAAACGCCAGACCGATTAAAGTGGCGATCGCGCCCAGGGTAATGTAGCGTTTGCGGAAATTCAAGCGCAGATATAGTTTTCCATCTTCAGCTGGAAACACGACCCCTTCAGAAGTAATGCTACCCGCATCTGAGCCAGCCTGGGGTTCGGTCAGGGCAAAACAGGGAATTTCATCTCCCTTGGCTAGTCGGGGCAGATAATAGTCTTTCTGAGCTGGAGTACCATATCGCAGCAATAGCTTAGCGGGTCCGAGGGAGTTCGTCACTCCCACTGTCGCCGTGTGGGTGAACGATCGCGATGCCAACTTCATCATCACGGCGCTGTAGGCAAAGTTAGAAAAGCCCAAACCGCCATACTCTTTGGGAATCATCATGCCGAAGAAGCCTTCGTGTCTGAGATATGCCCAGACTTCCGGTGGTAAGTCTTTGCGACGGTAAATTTCCCAATCGCTGACCATGCGGCAAACTTGTTCTACTGGTCCGTCAAGAAATGCTTGGAGTTCTGGCGTGACTTGAGGATAGGGTTCGCTGTTAATTCTGCGAAAATTGGGTTGACCGGAAAAGAACTCACCATCTACCCAAACAGTTCCTGCCTCGATCGCTGCTTGTTCAGTTGCAGAGATGTTTGGTAAGAGATTGAAAGCTTTAATGGCGGAAACGATCAAAGATGTGACAAGCGATCGCCGTAATATGGGTAAATTTAAGATTGCTGCCACCACACCAAACAGCGACCACACCCAAATTGGCGGATTCCACGCTGATAGTACCAGGACAAAATACAGCGACCACAGCCACAAAGGAACGCCAATGTAACCCAGTGCTAAAAATAGGAAAATTAGCGCGGGAATGACAAAGACAGGATCGAGCAGGTTCATCATCATAATTCGTAATTCGTAATTCGTAATTAAAAGTGGGTTGAAGAATCTGACCTCTCAGGTCGTCCAGATTTAGGAGGTTGCCAAATTCTCAAACACTGCCGCTGCTCCCATCCCACCACCAACACACATCGTCACCAGACCGTAACGAATGTTACGCCGTTTCATTTCGTGCAGCAGGGTGGCTGTCAGCTTCGCACCCGTGCAACCTAGAGGATGACCGAGGGCGATCGCGCCGCCGTTGACATTGACAATCTCCTCATTCAAACCGAGCTTGCTAATTACCGCTAAGCTTTGCGCGGCAAAGGCTTCATTCAACTCGATTAACCCGATATCTTCCAAGCTTAAACCCACTTGCTTCAGCACCTTTGGTACAGCCTCAACTGGTCCAATCCCCATAATTTCTGGGGGAACTCCGGCGACTGCAAACCCTAACATCCGTCCTAGAGGTTTTACACCGAGTTTGTTGACCCAGCGCTGACTCATTAACACCGTCGCTGCTGCTCCATCCGAAGTTTGGGATGAGTTCCCAGCTGTAACCGCTCCACCTTGGCGAAAAACAGGTTGCAACCGCGCCAATGCTTCCAGACTGGTATCGGCGCGAGGACCTTCATCAAGCTGAAAAACTTGCTCCACAACCTGCGGCTTGCCATCAATATAGAGAGTTTCGCGCACCGGAAGCGGGATAATTTCTTCAGCAAAACGACCTTGCCTAATTGCAACTAAAGCTTTCTGATGCGATCGCAGCGCAAAAACATCTTGTTCCTGGCGAGAAACTCCGTACTGCTGGGCTACGTTCTCAGCCGTAATCCCCATCGTACAGTAGGCTTGTGGAGTCTCCGCCAACACTTCTGGGTTGGGAGCTAGATAGTGTCCCCCCATCGGAATCAAACTCATCGATTCGGCTCCACCCGCCACCATAATTTCCGCTTGTCCCGTGGCGATCGCTTGAGCTGCCATCGCGATCGTCTGGAGTCCAGAAGCACAAAAACGGTTGACGGTACAACCTGCCACTGAATCGGGCAAACCCGCCCGCTGAGCAATAACTCGTCCCAAATTAAATCCCTGTTCCGCTTCTGGAAACGCACAGCCGATAATGATATCGTCAATATATTCTGGTGCAAGTCCTTCGACGCGAGCGATCGCGCCTTTGACTGCCACCGCGCCCATGTCATCTGGGCGAACGTGGCGTAACGTACCGCGTGGCGCTTTTCCCACCGCAGTCCGAACGCTGCTAACAATATAGGCTTCTTTCATAGTTGGTAGTTGGTAGTTGGTAATTGGTAATGGGTAATAGGTAATGGGTAGTTGATAAGAAAGTGGTGCGTGAAGAAGGGGTGTAGGGTGTGGGGTGTGGGGTGTAGGGTGTGAATGCGTGAATTTTGAATTCTCCCTTGTCCCCCTTATCTCCCTTGTCCCCCTTATCTCCCTTGTCCCCCTTGTCCCCCTTGTCCCCCTTGTCCCCCTTGTCCTCAATTCCGTAGCGGCTTTTTATGCTTCAACGTGTGAGCAATCCGCTCTTGGGTTTTGGGCTGGCTGAGTAGGGGTAAAAATGCTTCCCGTTCTAATTGCAGTAAGTAGTTTTCATCAACTAAAGCAGGTGCGGAAAGTTCCCCGCCAGCCATGACGTAGGCTAAACGGTTGGCTAAATAGCGATCGTATTCGCTGATGAAGCCGCCTCGGTAAAGAGTATCGGCAGCATAATCCAACATTGCTCTCCCCGGACGACCTAGCACCATAATGGCGTTGCGTTCGGGGGGTGGGGCGTAACCTGCGCGATCGCTACATAAGACTTCTTCTTTGGCAACTTCTAAACGGCGATCGCCATTCATTAAAATTCTGGCTGTCGGTGGTAGAAATCCTAGTTCTTGGGCTTCCGCAGCACTATTGGAGACTTTCGCCATGCCAATTGTTTCAAACACTCGCCGCAGGAATGGTTGGATGTGATGGGGTGCTTCTGTGGCAGCGCGATCGGCTGCCCAAGTCACCGATCGCATAATGCCACCAGCCCCAGGAATTAAACCTACACTCAGTTCCACCAAGCCAATATAAGTTTCTGCTGCTGCCACGACTTGCGGACACGCCATGACTAACTCGCAGCCACCACCCAACACGCGCCCCTGAATTGCTGCAACAATTGGTTTGGGGAAGTAATGAATTCGTTGTAGCAGAGTTTGAAATTTGACAATCAGATCGGCGATCGCCCCTAATCCCGACTGCGCCATCATTGCCATTTCCGCCAGATTTGCCCCACCTGAGAAATGAGCGCTGCTGTTGCCAATGACCAATCCTCGATAATCGTTCTCTAGCAGATCCAACACCTCAGTCAAACCGTCAACCACTTGCAAACTCAAAGTATTACCCTTCGAGCGAAACTCATACAAAACCACCCCATCGCCCATGTCTAGCAATGCTGCTTCGGGATTTTGCCATATTAGCGGGAGTCGGGAGTCGAAAATCAAATTTTCACTTTTGACTTTTGACTTTTGACTTTTGACTTCTGCCCATTCCGGCACGGTCATTCCCGCAGCTTTCATATCTGCCAGCACGGTTTCAAATCCCAATACATCCCAAATTTCAAAAGGACCGAGTTCCCAGCCAAAGCCCCATCGCATTGCTTTGTCAATGTCGGTAGGACTGTCGGCAATTTCGGGAATGCGGCAGGCAGCATAACTTAATGTTTTAAGGATAGACTCGCGGAAGAAAGCACCCGCACGACTGCGATCGCGATACAATGCCCGCAGGCGATCGCCTAAATCGGGAATCTTACCAATTGCCTCAATATCACCCAAATTTAGAGGTTTAGCTGGTTCGTAAGCGAGTGTTTCTGGATTTAATGACAGAATTTGTCGGTCTTGCTTTTTGTAAAAGCCTTGACCCGTTTTCGCTCCTAGCGTCCCCGTCTCTACGAGTTTGCGTAATAGTTCCGGCACGCGGAAGACTTCTCTGCTTTCATCATGGGGAATAGCTGGATAGAGATTGCTGGCGACATACATCAACGTATCTAGTCCGACTAAATCCGCCGTGCGGAATGTGGCTGATTTTGGTCTACCTGCAATTGTTCCCGTTAGAGTATCGATTTCCTCAATCGTGTATCCCTGCGTTAACGCCTGCAAACCGAGCATTGTGACATACATCCCAATTCGGTTAGCAATAAAGTTAGGAGTATCCTTTGCGACTACGACCCCTTTACCTAAATGTAGCTCTCCGAACCACTTCATTCTTTCTAGTACTTGCGGATCGGTATCAGCTGTCGGAATGATTTCGAGTAATTTGAGATAGCGGGGCGGATTGAAAAAATGAGTTCCCAAAAACCTTTGACGAAAGGATTCAGAACGTCCTTGGGCGATCGCGTCGATTGGTAAACCGCTCGTATTGGTGGATACGATTGTATCCGAGCGAATTACGCTCTCTAGGCGTTCCATCAGCTTTTGCTTAATATCTAGATTTTCTACCACTGCTTCAATGACCCAATCGACAGCGGCAACTGAGTCAAAATGCTCGTCAAAATTTCCCACAATGACGCGACGGGCTGTCTTTTCTGTAAAAAATATAGGTGGAGATAGCTTCAGGGCTTTTTTAAATGATGTTTCAACTAATTCGTTTTTATTGCTCCCCTTGCCAGCGAGATCTAATAAATGTACGGTTAAACCTGCATTGGCGAGGTGAGCGGCAATCTGGCTTCCCATCACTCCCGCACCAAGAACGGCGGCGGTTCGGAACGGCTTAAACATAATTTTAAAACCTCAGTTATCAGTTATCAGTGGTAATTGGTAATGAAGTGATGCGTAGTGTGCGATCGATTAATTCCGAATTCCGAATTCCGAATTCCGAATTCTCTCTACTCCCTGGCTTAAGGATTGAGCATACGCAGGGCAGGTGGATGAAGGTACGGGGGGACATAGGTTGAGTTGTTCGTGACGCTGTGTCTCTCGTCGTTTGGAATCTTCTTGACCATATAAAGTATTAATTTCTTGAGCAAACATTTCAGCGATCCTGGCGCGTTTTACTTCTCCACTGGGGGTCAGCATTCCGTTCTCGACGCTGAGTGTAGCGTTGATGAGCTGAAAGCGTTTAACTAAAGACCAGTAAGGCAAATGGCAGTTAGCTTCATCTACTAAAGCCTGGTAAAGGGCGAGAATACAAGGATGGTTCAATAATTCTGCATCTGGTAGGTCGAGTTCCAAGAGTTGAGCTTGTTGGCGCAGGTTATTGAAATCGGGAAAAATTAGCATCGCACAGAATTTACGTTCTGCCCCCACTGCAACGGCTTTTGCTACCAGAGGAGATTGTTCTAACTTGTGTTCTAATGGCTGTGGCGTGACGTATTTACCTGTTGAAAGCTTGAAGTGACTTTTCTTTAATCCAACGATTTTCAGAAAACCATCGGCAGTAAACTCTCCTATGTCGCCTGTATGAAACCAACCCTCAGAGTCGATCGCCTGCTGGGTAGCTTCGGGGTTTTTATAGTAGCCTTGCGTCACGTAAGGTCCCCTGACTAAAATTTCACCATCAGAGGCGATCGCGATTTCTATTCCAGGCAAAGGCACTCCTACTGTTCCAGCTCGGTTGAAGCTACCCCGATTGCAGGCAACTGCCGAACTCGTCTCTGTCAAACCATAGCCTTGTAGAATCGTGACTCTAGCAGCGGCAAACAGGTTAGCAATCTCGGCTTTCAAAGCTGCACCACCGCAGATCGCGTATTTGAGATGACCGCCAAACACCGAGCGCCATCTAGAAAACACTAACCGATCTGCTAGTTTCAGCATCCAGTCGTATTTGCCGCTCGGTGACCGTCCCAGTTCGTACTGTTGAGCAAGGGCGATCGCCCAATCGACGAGACGTTGAGTTTGTTCTGTTTGTAACGATTTCCAAGCAGTGAGAGAGGCTTGCCAATGCGGTAACTTGAATTGAGTTGGAGGCAACCATCGCAGAGAGGATAAACGGAATTTTTGCTGGGGAGTTTCTTGTTTCTTCTGAAACATCTGCGCGGCGAAAGTCCGAAAGCGGGGCAGCAAGTCGTATTTGACACTCTTCGCTGTCTCTGGTTGTGGAGTCTGACTACCTGTTTCTAAAATTCGCTGATAAATTTTTTCCAGCAACAGAGGCACGGTAGCAAAGATCGTTGGTTGTACCTCTTTAAGATGTTTCATCACTCGGTTAGGAGTGGTGAAGTAAACGCTATGCCCGTAATTCATGTGACCGTAGAAAAAGACACGGGCAAAAACATGAGTTAAGGGTAAAAATGAAAGTACGACCTCCTTTGCACCCAGTTCTAAATCGGGAATTCCACTAAACATTGCTAGGGCATTAGCAGAAAGATTTTCGTGAGTCAGCATCACTCCTTGAGGCTTACCAGTGGCTCCAGGGATATAAATGATGGTGGCTAAGTCGTTGGCTGTTAGCGATGCGCGTAGCTGTTGTTGCCTCTCATCTGACATCTGAGCTTGTCCTCGCTGCCGTATCTCTGCTAGAGAAAAGATTTGAAGCGATTGAGGGTGCTTGGATTGTCCTTGCCAATCGAGGGGAACATCGGCGACGATCGCGATTTGTAGATCGGGCGTGCTGCTTAAGTAAGGTATGATGTGGTCGAGTAAGTCGAGGTTAGAAACAATTAGTCCTTTGGCTTCGCTGTGTTGCGTAATAAAAACAATATTTTCCAGCGTTTGGGTGAGATCGATCGGTACGTCAATCAGTTGAGCTAGCAAGCAGCCCATGTCAACTATGCAAAAGTTAACATCGCTCTGCATCAGGAGGGCAACGCGATCGCCCTTCTCTAACCCTAAGTTCGACAAACCGAGTGCTACTTCTTCAGCCGCAGTCCGAAAGGCTCGCTCGGATAAGGACTGCCAACCTTGTTCCGTCCACCAATTTAAAGCATGGAAATTGGGAGCGCGATCGCAGGCTTCATCTAATAATGAAGGCAATGTGCGTCCCAACAACACATTCCCAGAGTTGGGAGGAGCTGTGTAAATTTTGTTAGACCACAACATTTTCGCCAAGAAGAGCTGAAATCTCTTCCCCTCGATAAAGTTTTTCTGTTTTTTTTATGAATTAGCTTTTACAGTAAGATGGGCATCGCCCACCCTACACTTACTGAAACTCACTGCTGCGATCGCTAATAATATTTGCGATCGAGTAGCCGATAGTTTTTGATTTAGTTTTGTTTTTAGAAAACAGAGACAGATGCAGTGTTTGTTTTGGATGCTAGCTTCTCACACCTGAGTTAAATATTCCCCTGTTTCTCCTTTTCAATTAATCTGAATCAGCCGCAACATACCTAACTGAAGATGTTAGACTGCCATATCTAACCCTTCAGGGATCGAACGATATGCTACAAGAATTGCCTCGATCTCAGTTTAGCTTATCGCTTAACAAAGTTGCTATTTTATCTATCTTTAGTAACAAATCAAGCTAAGCAACAGGAATTTTTGCTTACTAACCACTTAGTTGCTAGCCTCTGAATTCACTATAAGAGAGTCAAACACATACTTCACTATCCGTTGTTAATTTATAGCAATAAAGAAAATTTTGGTAACATTATTTAATTCTTCCAGACACCACTCTCATACCTTATGCTGCTTGACTGTCATCAATTTCCTGCAAATGCTGCTCCAACCAGTTACCAATGTCTACAAGTACTTCTTGATAATTCGTATCGGCATAAAGATCGTGATAACTGCCAGGATACTCGTAGCATTTCTTGTCGGGATAAGTGACCCGTTCGCAGAACAGCCAACTACTTTCAGGATGAGTCACTTGGTCTGCACTGCCATGTAGCAGCAGTAAAGGAATTTGCAGCTCAGAGGCATGATTTTCAATCCAATCCACGGCAGCAAAGAATTCTGTTGCAAGTCTGGCACTACCGTATTCGTGACGTAAGGGGTCTTGACTATAAGCAGAAATAACATTCGGATTGCGCGAACTAGCATGATGATTCAAGCCAACCTTAAGACTCAAGCGTGGATAGACGCGGGAAAAGACTCGCCCGATCGCTAGTTTGAGGCGCGAAACTCCAACTTTCCCCAAGGCTGGTGCAGTGACGATCGCACCCCGCAATCCCTGCGGCGATCGCAAAGCATAATCCAAAACAATCGCACCTCCTAAACTATGTCCCCAGACAAAACAAGGGCAATTCGGTTCTTGCTGCCAAATTTGCTGCAAAAAGGCGCTTAAATCTTCTCGAAATTCAGTCCATCTATTAATATGTCCCCTTTGTCCTGGCGAGTGTCCGTGACCTCGTAAATCAAAGGCATAGACTGCATAACCTAGAGACACTAAGTACTCTACAGCAGGTAGAAACAGACCGCTATGCGCTCCCAAACCATGTACGATCGCGACCACAGCCCGCGATCGCTCTTGGGGATGCCAGCTTTGGTAATAAAGGCTTAATCCACCAGCGCCCTTGAAGGTTCCTGCAATGTTTTTCATCCTGATTCTCCCCAAATGTTTTTTGACAACAGGGTGAACTCAGAAGTCAGAAATTACCATGCATCCACTTCAATTGTATACATCCGATGTAGTAGCTAGCAGTCTATCTTTCTTTAACCGATAGCAGTTTGAGAAATTCGTTAAAACTAGAGTAAAGCTTTCCACACTTCTTTCACGGATACCCAAATTATCGCGATCGCCCCAATAATCAGCGTGACAATATCAGACCCTAGCAAATCTTTCAAAGCCTGTAACGTGAAAGCTTTGTACAACAGCTGGCAGCTAGAAATTCCACCTAACACAGCTAGAATTAAGCCGATGAATTCTGCTAGCTCTAGATCGAATTGCTGCTTACGCCTCCAGCGAACCAACACTACTATTACAACGACTACAGCAGTTAGTCCTGCCCAGATTAATAACGTAGAGCGATCCATCTAGTTTTCAGCACGACTTGTTTCTTTTGGTACTACGAACAAACCGTATAAAGCACCAAATATTGCTCCAGCAACGGCTCCTGGTAACTGAGCAACTATTCCCCCTAGCAATGCACCACCCGATCCAGTAGCAATAGCGCGATCGCCTCGTTGCCAAATTTTTTTCGTTGCAGGAGTTATTTTATCGATCGGTTGCCGTTCCGTAGTAGCTTTAAACTTGTTAATATCTTTGTCTTGAAGGCGTTTTGTTAATTCAGCATCTTTAATTTCGTCTTCCATGACATTTTAGTCTTATTACGTTGGCATTTTCAAGTTAGCATATCATATGCAATTCCAACTGTTCTCCGCCTCATTTGAGCTGAGCGATCGCAGTTTGAATGCGGTCGAGCGCTTCGCGAATATTTGCCAATGAGTTAGCGTAGGATAACCTTAAATATCCCTCACCAAATCTGCCAAAAGCAGAACCAGAAAGTACGGCAACTCCGGCTTCTGCTAGTAAGTAATCTGCTAATGCATCACAACTAAGGGGAAGTTGTTTGACATTAGGAAATACATAGAATGCTCCTGTAGGTTTAACGCACTCAATACCCGCGATCGCATTCAAACCATCGACAATAAAATCTCTTCGCTGTCTGAATTCGTCCACCATTTGTTCCACAAACTCTTGCGTTCCTGTCAGTGCTTCAATCCCAGCAATTTGAGTAAACGAACAGGTGCAGGAATTAGAATTGATCGTCAATTGCTCCAGCTTTTGAGCTAATAGTTGGGGAGCCACACCATAACCCAAGCGCCACCCTGTCATCGCGTAAGTTTTGGAGTAACCATCTAGCAGAATCGTCCGCTCTTTCATTCCAGGCAAACTCATAATGCTGTGGTGTGTTTGTTCGTAAAGGATGCGCGAGTAGATTTCGTCCGAGAGGATATAAAAATTATGTCGTTCTGCTAAATTGGCGATCGCCTCTAAATCTTCAAGTTGCAGTACGCCTCCAGTAGGATTTTGGGGAGAATTGAGAATTAATAGTCGCGTGCGGGGAGAAATTGCTTGCTCTAAATCCTCAATCCGAAAGCGAAAGCCAACCTCTTCGCGCAAAGCTAGGGGAATTGCCTTGCCACCTACAAAGTTAATGACTGATTCGTAAACAGGAAACCCTGGGTTGGGATATATCACCTCATCGCCTGTATCTACCAGCGCTAGAATTGTGAAAAAAATTATCGGTTTGGCTCCTGGTGTCACTACTACTTCATCGGGATGCACCTCAACGCCTCTTGTGTGTGTCACATATTGAGCGATCGCCTGTCGCAACTGAGGTAATCCAGCGGCTGGAGCATAGCCAGTGTAGCCGTCTTTCATGGCTTGAAATGCAGCCTGACAGATATTCATCGGTGTCTGGAAGTCTGGCTGTCCGATTTCTAAATGAATTATGTTACGTCCTTGAGCTTCCAATCGTTGTGCTTTGGCAAGGACTTCAAAAGCAGATTCCGTCCCCAGGCGGCTCATTCGTTCGGCAAAATTCATATTAATTTATTTTCCAAATGACAACTGACAACTGATATAGCAATCCTATTTGATTCATGATGGAGCAGGCTTCTAGCCTGCGGCAGCTAGAAGCCTACTTTACAAATCATTTAGAACAGCTATAACTGACATTCTTGTATGAATTTTTATTAAAAAAAGAGTTAGTAAGAATAACAGATATCAGCCAAAAGTTATAGGGATCGACAATAGCCGAAAAATATAACTACAATTAAATCAGGAGACTCGATCGAACGCTAGGTGTCTTCTCTAACAATAGAATGAAACCTTAAGTCCTATTTTATAGAGCCTCTTTGCTGACACATACTCTGTTCTATATCTATTGATGAGGCTCCTATAAAGGAATGAAAATACTAGATCGAGTTTACATTATAAATCTATAAATTTATTGTTAATTTTTGCTGCTATCGGTAGCAGAATTTGGTATGGCATAACCCAATGCTAACTACTAAATTTAGATGTAGCAGTTTGAATAATACTGCTATCCTCAATTGAACGTGAGGAAGTTTACTATGCTGAATTTATCAAAACCACAAGAATTCAATTGTCTAGCCAGCTATGTTTTAGAAATGGTGAACGCTGTTAAGCTAGAGCAATTAAAACCATTTTTCGACTTCTTGCCAGCCGATCCATATTTAGCAGGCAACTATCGCTTTAGAAACCTTTCTCACTTTCAAATAGCTGGCGATCGCCTGATAAAGTTACCCCACAGACAGCTATTTCAATCGAAAGTATATAACCCAATTTTGGGAGATGTAGTTAGAGAGTATCCAGAACTTGACGATCGCCTAGTTGCGTCAGTAGATTTTCAAAAAATTGTGTGGGAATTTTTCCAGTTTTGCCAGCTTTGTACTAACTTCAACGAAGTTGCAGTGCATCAAATTAGAACCACAGCTTCTTCTCAGCAACTCGGCAATCCTGCGCCTGAAGGAATTCATCGCGATGGAGTCGAACTCGTTGGCATTTTCTCTGTGAATAGAACCGGAATTGAAGGGGGAGAAACGCACCTTTATCCAGAAAAAGATGGTCGTCCCACTTTTAGCAAAATTCTCAATCCTGGCGAATTTTTAGTCTTTAGAGATAGTCAATACTTCCACTACACCTCGCCTGTCAAAGCAACTACATCTGAACTAGGGGTGAGAGATGTTTTCGTACTGACTTGTCCTGGATTATTTCCACCAGAGTCGGGAGTCGGGAGCAGTGACCAGTGACCAGTGACCAGTGACCAGTGACCAGTATCTCCCTCAGCCTCCTCAGCTCTCTTTTCACGTACCACGCACCACACCCTGCTCCTGAGCGCACCACGCACCACTTTCTCACCAACAACCAATTACCAATTACCAATTACCAATTACCAATTACCAATTACCAATTACCACTGGTAACTGTCATATGATGAACAATATTTTAGTCACTGGCTCTAGAGGTCAACTGGGAAGCGACCTTGTTGTTGCCCTACAAAGACGCTATGGGACAACACACGTCATGGAAAGCGGGCGATCGCCACGCTCAGAGGAAAGCAAGTTATTTCCTTATAAAGTGCTGGATGTCACAGACGGTCGGCGGTTGGAAAAAATTGTCAAACGGCATCAAATCGATACAATCTACCACTTAGCAGGACTACTCTCAGCCAAAGGCGAACGGGAACCCGATCGCTGTTGGGACATTAATATTAACGGGCTAAAAAATGTTTTGGAAGTAGCCAAATCAGAGCGACTCAAAGTCTTTTATCCTAGTTCTATTGCCGTATTTGGAGCGCACACGCCGAAGTTAGACACGCCTCAGATGACCGTGACAGATCCATCTACGATGTATGGAATTACAAAGGTGACGGGCGAACTACTTTGTCAGTACTACGCGCAACGGTTTGGCGTGGACGTGCGTTCTTTGCGATTACCAGGCATTATTAGCTACAATGCTCCACCAGGAGGCGGGACAACGGACTTTGCCGTAGAAATCTTCTATGCTGCCCTCCAGCAGAGAACTTACACCTGTTTCCTTCGCCCAGAGACTCGCTTGCCCATGATGTACGCAGCAGATGCGGTCAGAGCTATTCTGGAACTGATGGAAGCAGATTTATCAGCCATCAAAGTCCGTACTAGCTACAATGTGGCAGCAGTCAGCTTCTCGGTAGCAGAACTCGTAGCTGAAATCCAAAAGCACTTACCTGAGTTTGCCTGCGAATACAAACCCGATTTCCGGCAAGCGATCGCGGATTCTTGGGTTTGTACAGTTGACGACTCTAAAGCACGAGCCGATTGGGGTTGGCACCATACCTATGACTTATCTGCGATCGTCAGCGATATGTTGGCGAAGCTGGAGTCATTAAAAAGGGAGCAGGGAGCAAGGAAGAGGGCTGAGGGAGCTGAGGAGGCTGAGGGAGCTGAGGGAGAAAGTACTACAAACTCTACACCCCACACCCCGTACCCTATCTCCGATCGCACCACGCACTACGCACCACTTATTCCCGACTCCCGACTCCCGACTCCCAAAATTTGGTGATGTAGCCATGTTGACCACAACGGCGGCTTCTGTTTTTCAATCCCTGCTCGATGAAATTCATCAATCCGGTCTGCGCAAAGAAGAACGAGCGATCGCATCCCCTCAAGATGCTAAAATCCAACTTCAAGATGGTCGGACGGTACTGAACTTCTGTGCTAATAATTACCTGGGATTAGCTAACCATCCTGACATTATTGCCGCAGCCCAGGAAGGAATTGCTAAATATGGTTTTGGCTTGTCATCGGTGCGCTTTATCTGTGGCACGCAAACCATACATAAAGAGCTGGAAGCAAAGATTTCTGCATTTCTCGGTACTGAAGATACTATTCTGTACGGTTCCTGTTTTGATGCCAATGCCGGACTATTTGAAACACTACTTGATGAAGAGTGTGCGGTCATTAGCGATGCACTCAACCACGCTAGTATTATTGACGGAATTCGGCTGTGTAAAGCTAAACGCTATCGGTTTGCCCATAGCAATATGGAAGAATTAGAGCAAACGCTGCGAGCTACCCAATCGCTGAAAATCCGCTTAATTGCCACGGATGGGGTCTTCAGCATGGATGGCGATATCGCTAAGCTAGACCAAATCTGCAATTTAGCCGAACAGTATGATGCGCTGGTCATGGTAGATGATAGTCATGCTACTGGGATTTTGGGAGCAACAGGACGCGGCTCGATCGAACATCGTGGTGTCATAGGTCGTACAGATATCATCACCAGTACGTTAGGAAAAGCCCTGGGTGGAGCTTCTGGAGGTTTTACATCCGGTCGTAAAGTCATTATCGACTTGCTGAGGCAGCGATCGCGCCCCTATTTATTTTCCAACACCCTTGCTCCAGCGATCGCCTACACCAGTATTAAAGTATTGGATTTACTCAACCAAACCTCAGAATTACGCGAAAGACTGCTGGAGAATGCCAGCTACTTTCGGACTTCCATCGGCGATCGCGGTTTTGAAATTAAACCTGGGATTCACCCGATCGTACCAATTATGCTGTACGACGCGAAACTCGCACAAGCTATGGCGCGAGATCTGCTCGATGAGGGGATTTATGTCATTAGTTTTAGCTATCCTGTAGTTCCCCAAGGTCATGCCCGAATTCGGGTTCAAGTTTCCGCCACTCACACGCAAGAACAATTAGAGCAATGTGTAGAGGCGTTTGCTCGCGTGGGGAAAAAGTATGGGGTTGTTTAACAGTGACCAGTTACCAGTTACCAGTTACCAGTTACTAGTTCCAGTAGGATTTGTTTTCAAATCTCACCCTGCAAATCTATGTTAGTGTTTTGACTTTTGACTTCTGACTTTTGACTTTTGACTTTTGACTGCTGCCTTCTGCCTATTGAAGAGGAAAATTACTATGATCGAGAACCTGCGAGAAAGACTAAAAATTCCAACGGCAAGGCTAGAAGCGATTAACGATATTCTAGTCGAGCCAAATATGGAGGCGATCGCCAATTTCCTCAATGTCGTGTCTAAATATGGGACTCCAGAAGAGATTAATGCTAAGGCAAAACAAGCTGCGTCTCTGACCGCATTGCTAGAGCGCGTTCGTCAAACTCGACCCGAATATTTAACCGATCTACAATGGCTGCAACAGCAAGCAGATGAGGGGGCATTTGTCAGCATTGCCGATTATCGACAGAATGTAATAGGAAACAAGGCAAAGAGTTTGACTTTTGACGACAAATATGCAGTGACGCTAGAAATTAGTGCCTGTCAATATTTTCCTTGGATAATTGCCGCAGCTCGACGAGCGATCGCCCAACAATCCCTCATGCCGGGACGTTTCATTCAAGTCCGCCAGATGAAGGAACAAGAAACCGATGGTGACTTGCCCGCCATTGCCGCAGCTATGCAAATTATTGGCGCGAGTTTCGTCGTCACTCTCGATACCAAGGGAACTGATGGCTCGAACGTCCATCTCGGCGGAGCGGAAACGATCGCGGGTTACTTTGGTGGTGTTGGACAGCCCAACGATCGCGCTTTGCAATGGCTGAACGAATACTTGTACTACTACACTAACTACGGGATTCGCCAAGTTCTCAATCTCAATCCTGGGACAGTGCTACTAGGCTATCTCCTTCATCGTCTCGGCGTTGATATCGAGTTCAAGATCTCTGTATTTATGGGCAACGACAATCCCTACGCAGCTTTGTGGACTTTACTTGGAGCAAAGTTATTTTCCAGAGATGATGGTAGCTCTCCATTAATTGGATTCAATTGGAGTAACTCGGTCAATAACAAAACGATTGAAATTACCAGCCAGTTTCGCCAGGCTTTGGACTTCGAGCAGCAGGTTCGCTTCGAGCATCACATCACTGAAACTTGGAAAGGCATCGTGCGACAGCCTTATAACCGCAGAGACGAGTTGATGGAGCTGGCTTCGTGCGTGCCGAATATTTCAGCCAAGCATGAGGGAGGCGATCCAGCAGTTGAGCAGATGCGGCAGCACCCATCGGATATTTTCGATTATTTCCGTGACAAGCAGGAGATTATTGCCTCTGGAGATTGGGAACATCTCACCCAGAATTTTCTGGACAAGTTTGATGCCTTGAATAAAACGGCACAAGCTCTTACAGAACAGGGTCTATCCGTTCTAGCAGCTGGAAATCTCCACCCGCTAGAACGCAAACATTTGTCAACTTTACAAGTTACGACTTACGACTAATAACTCCCATTACCGATTTCGAGACAAGACAAAATCCTCATCTAGCGTCAGGTCTAAATCTCGGTTGGGATTGACGACAACCACTTCCACTTCTTTACGCTTGCGACCTCTAAGGAGCGTTTCTCCCAACACTCCAGCTCCCGCGCCTCCTAAGATTGCACCTAAATCGATATCTCCAAAAATTTCAGATGCTACGGCTCCGACTGCTGCGCCAACAACAGCACCGCGAACGAAGTCGGGGTTGGTTTTGCGATCGATTGTCTGCTTTCTTCTCACTACAGCTGATGTTGCCTCAATCGGATATTTTCGTTTTTGACTACCAATGACGACTGATTCAGCCACGAATTGCGAACCACCATCAGCAGGTCTGAGTCTACCGTTAATTTGGCTACCTGCGGGAATCACGACATTTCCGCGCTCCGAGCGGACGCTGGTTGCTGTAGTTAGCGTCAGTCTGACTGATTCTTTAGGTGTAACCAGCACTCTATCTGACTTTTTGTATCGCACCGGAATGACCGTACCAACTGGTACGATTGACTGAGGTGATTGCGCAATTAAGAGTTTACTAGAGTTCGATTGGGGTGCTGCAACCGGAGTCGCCGCGATCGCAGGTACTATTGTGGCAGAAGTCATTCCCAGTGCCATCACCGCCGCAACTTTGGCTTGCCAGGAATTAGAAATGAACATATAAAGTCTTTCTCCTAAATTATCGAATTAGAGATTTTACATCTTAATGACGTAAAACCAAATAAATTGTTCTTTAAGTTTATGCTCCTTAATGGTTAACCTGTAGAAGTTGCAGACACAATTCTTAATTTTACGCTCTGATGCTTCTCTTTTAGTTTATTCAATTTTTGATTTAATTTTATTGATGTACATTATTTCACCAACACGATTTTTGTTGAATTCTATCTTAGTGTAGAAGTCAAATTATGGTAATTTTACTAACTTCTTCCCTTGAGTTATAAGCGTTAGCAATACTTCTCAATCTAAAAGTCGAGCGCAACGCAATTCCCTTTAGATTAATACAATTCGGGCATTCTTACGCTCAGAACTATACTGGTTTGCTACAGGTGTTAATTGGCAGGAAGCTTCTCGCTGCTCCCTTATACCATTTTGATCTGACTGCGCCACGGAAGATCCCCCAACCCCCTTGTTAAGGGGGGCTATGAGCGACCGATTTAGTGCAAAGATAAATAGAATTGGTATTAGTTTGCAAACACGCCCTAATTATCTCGTCACGAGCTGCTTTTGGCGAGATGCTGATTTTTTAAATTAGTGGGCTTACCGATTACTTTTTCAATAGTGCTTTTTTCAGAGAGTCCAAAATAATTGAGTAATTCTCTAATATTTTCAATATTATTAAGCGATTCTACATCAACTTGAAAATATTTTATATTTGGAAATTTTTCTTGATAAGATATACTTAGGGCATTTGTTTCATCTACATACCATCTCAAGCATTCTTTTTCATATTTGTCAATCAAATTTTCAATTTGACGAAACTGAATATTCAACAAACTATATAATTTTTTGCTCAATAAAAGACGTTTTAATAAACAGAACAATTCGTAAGTTACTTTGGGAGAAATAAGCCAGTTTGGTGGCTCAATACAATAATTTTTGATATCTGGCGTTAGTACCCACGTTTGTCCCGCGATCGCGAGAGGACTACAGTTAATTCGGAGCAAACTATCGACAATTTGAGCTGGATTTCTTCTAAGAATTAGAACTCCTATCTCTTCTTGAGGAATATACTTAGGAAGAAACCATCCAAATCCTTTGATGAAACAATGATTGGTTTCTATATAACAATCTGACTCTTTTTTAACTTGTTGAATTTTCTCAACTTTCTTAGCTGTAAGTTCCTGCATTAATTCAGGTTTGCCAAAAAAGTAATTTCTCATTACTTTTCCATGACCAATAGGTTGGGCTTCGTGCCAAACTTGGCAATTTTCAACATGCTTAAAAATCTCATGTAAATAGTGAGAGCCTGAACGACCTGTATTGATACAAAATAAATATTTAACTTTAGGCTTCATGATTATATGATATGACAAAAGCACTGCTATACTTTTAAACTAAAATCGTAATTATTGGTGAACAAATCGTCTTTTTTCTGCTTTAACTCTCCGGAAAAATAAGCTTTTTTTCAACAAGCAATCGTGTTTTATCTGCACAAACAGTATTGGTATCAATAGCTAAAACTATTACCATGTGAACTAATTAAACTTTTTGCCTACTGACTCGAATCGAGCTAAATCAGTTGTTGTAAGATAATCCCTTGTTGCCCAAGCTAATACCGTAGAGAGTCCTTTTTGAAAGAGAAATAGGTATTAGATGGAATACTCTAGTTGGGGTTCGAGAGGAACATAATCTAGCCTCTCTAGTTCTGCAATCACTCTAGCAATACTTTCTTGGATACTTTCTTGTGAGGTATAACAAATAATATCTGGATTGAGAGGTTCTTCATATAGATCGTCAATTCCTGTAAAAGATTTTATTTCTCCTGCTCGTGCCATAGCATAAAGTCCTTTGACATCGCGTACTTCACAAACATTAAGTGGTGCATTTACATAGACCTCTATAAAGTTTTCTGTAGTTCTCCGTAGTTCATTCCTGACAGCTCGATAAGGACTAATTGCAGCTACAATCACTACTACGCCATTACGACTGAGCAAATTAGCCACAAATCCAATACGACGAATATTAGTTTCACGGTCTTCTTTACTAAAGCCCAAATCTTTTGAAAGTTTTGTTCTGATGATATCACCATCTAAAACTTCAACTAAGCAACTACGTTTCTTAAGTGCGTACTCTACCCCTTGAGCGATTGTAGTTTTGCCTGCACCGCTAAGTCCTGTTAACCATAAGATTAAACCTTGCTTTTTCATGCTTATCTCCATGCTGATTTTGACTAAATAAAGCTATTGAGAGTTTTCAACACTTTTTCTCTCCGAGTGAATACTAGAATAGCGGTAATACCACTATTTGACGTTCATCTCTGCTTGTTTACTATACTCTTCTAATAGATAAGATTTGTCGATTGGGAAAAATTCAGTAATACTGTCAGCAAGGTATTGTCGATTTTCTTTTAAAAAAGAAATTATGCGGAGTACAGCATTTCAAGTGACTAGTATTCTCAGCCACAAACACGATCGAAAGACTCGATCGTGAATGGCAAACAAGTCAGCTCCAGACATGGTAGCTTAAGTGACAAGTAGGGTAAGTTTATTATTAGTGGCGATCGCCGCAATTTCTCTGTTTGTCGGTGGCGTTGGGAGGATGAATATCATCCTAGTTTCTGTCAACTTTACAGGCATCAGTCTCTTTAAGCGCGATCGCTTTAGCTGTTGGAGTTTCCGGTAGTATAGATTTACAATGAGGCGTACAGATAGAGTAGTTTCATCATGTCAGTTGCTCTTGATAGTAGCGGTGTTCATATTCGCCCAGCTACTACGCAAGATGTTGAGGCGATCGCGATTTTGTCTGACCAACTCGGCTATCCTGTTTCGACTATTGCCATAGAGCAGCGCCTGTACCAAATTTTGTCAGATAGCAATCATATTATCTACGTAGCCACAGGTTTAGACGATCGAGCGATCGCTTGGATTCACGCTTACACTTATCACTCGCTGCTGACAGATTTTCATGCTGAAATTGGCGGCTTAGTTGTAGCGCCAAGCGATCGCGGTACTGGTATCGGTAGAAAATTGCTCCACCAAGTTGAAAGCTGGGCAAAGATACGCAGATGTCAAAGTATATTAGTTCGATCTAATATTGTCCGTTCAGCAGCTCATCATTTCTACCAAAAATGCGGCTACAGCCAAGTCAAAACATCTTTGGTATTCCACAAAGTTTTGTTATATGACGATCTGTAGGGGTGGGTTCACCCAAAGTCTCTATTTTCACACCGAGATCTTGCTAAACCCACCTTTGCCAAAACGTACAGCAACAAGTTTAATTATCTTCACGCCTGCGATAATCAGAGTCCCTGTTGCGACGATAATCAGAATCGCGGTAATCATCATTTCCAGAACGTGAGGCAACAAAATCTTCCTCTAATCTCAAATCTAAGTCTGTATCTGGTCTGATGACAACAACTTCAACTTCTTTTTGCTTGCGACCTCTCAATAAGACTTCTCCCAATACACCTACACCCGCACCAGCCAAGACTTCACCTAGATCGATTCCACCAAAAATTTCACCCAAAACCGCACCAGCAGCAGCCCCAATCACCGCGCCTCTAAGGATATCGGGATTTGATTTTTCATCAATGATTTCCGTGTCGGTAATCTCCCGCGACGTTGCTTCAATTGGATAACCGCGATCGCGACCTTCTAAAATTAAATTTTGCGCAACAAATTGAGTTCCGCGATCGGTTGGTCTGAGTTCGCCTTCAATCCGACTACCAGCGGGAATTGCGATTCTACCGCTTTCAGACTCGACATCTTCAGCCACAGTCAATGTTATGTCCGCTGTTTCTTCTGGAGAGACAATAATTTTTTTGCCTCTGTCATAAGTTACTGGAATTATCGTTCCTCTGGGGACAATACCACCAGAAGATCCGCGATACTCATCGTCGCGAGAGTCAGGAAAGAGTTGTGCAATTTCAAAAGAAGGGGAATTGGCGATCGCTGGAGTAGAAATCAAAAGCGGTACAAACGCTGTTGCGGTCATTCCCATCGCCATTAAAAAAGCAGTTTTTGACTGCCAGCGATTGAACAATAGCATTGACTTTCTCCTATAAAGTAGACTCAGGTTATAAGTTATGAAGAAAAGATCGCTCTATTGTTCCCGTGACCTCCCATTTTCAAAAAATTCCAGCTTGCCGCGCTGCTACCATGTATCGAAAAATGTATTCTATCAACTCAACATAATTACGCGCTGAGGTGAGGGAATCTGCCCAGACAGTCACGCCATGATTGCGGATTAACAAAGCCGGGACTTGAGGTAATTGAGTACTGAAGCGATCGCTAATTTCTGCGGCAATTTGAGGAACTTCTAAGTGATTTTCAAATATGGGAATTGCCACCTGGGGGTTTTCTTCCCATACACCCAAGCCTTTAACCATTTCCAGGGGTGGTAGCAGCAAATTTAGTTTCTCAGTAAAATGAGAAACTAAATTTGCTTCAATTGAGTGAACGTGATAGCAAGCTTGAGCCGCTGGAAACAAGCTATAAATTACTTGATGAATTATCGTTTCTGCCGAAGGTTTAATATTAGCAGATGCTCTTTCTAAAATCTCACCAGTGAGGGTAACGCGCACGAAATCGCTAGTTGATAGTTCTCCTTTTGCCTTCCCACTTGCCGTAATCCAAAAACTATCATCAGGAAGACGAGCAGAAAGATTTCCCGCCGTTCCTACCATCCAATCTTGACGGTAGAAATAACGAGCAGCATCGATCAATTCAAAACGCGGATCGGTAGTTTTGCTATTAGTTACTGAAGGTTGATAATTAAGCATGAATCAGAGGTAATAAATATAATGAATTACGCGATCGCGCTTTGACGAAACCGAATCTCTTTGCCCGTGTATTGAGGAACCCAACCTGTTGTATCGATAAAATATCGTACAGCTTTAACTCGCCTTGCAGGTGTTAAATAAAACCAGTGTTCTGTTCCGGCGGGGACATTGATATATTCTTCTGGTTGTACTGTTAATTCTACTTGGCTACCATCGGGACGCACGAAACCAAATATTGCCTCGCCATCGACAATATATCTTACTTCATCATCGGCGTGGGTGTGGATGCGATCGAATTTTGTTAGCATCTCATCTAAATTTGGAATCCCAGGATGCAACGCAATTAAATCACGAGATTGATAGCCATCTGTTTGTTCGAGTTGCTCGAAATAGCGATCTAAAGCTACGAGAACTTCTTCTTTTTCCTCGGAATTTAAACTTTCTTGTGCTAGCAATTGCCGCAATTGGGCATCTTCTCCTACACTCCAGTAGTTGAGTTGAATATTAAGAGCAGCCAATTCGCGGCTAATATCAGCGAGTTGGTTGTAGATTGTACCATCTTCTAGTTTAAGAAGCGCCATAGGGAGTGAGTAGTGAGTAGTGAGCAGTGAAAATGCAAATAACAAACGATCGATTACCAATTACCAATTACCGATTACCAATGTCAACTGATAACTGTTCGCTGATAACTGATAAAAGGGTTTACATACAATTCTTTTTGACATTCTACGCCGACTTCAAATTTACAATCAGAACGGGGAGTGGCAATGCATAACAAAACGTAACCTTTTGCTGCTTGTTGAGGTTTGAGGGCGATCGCCTTTGTCTGTTCTACTTCACCTGATAAAATCCTGGCAGCACAAGTAATACAAGCCCCATAACGACAGCCTACGGGTAATTTTACTCCAGCCGCTTCTACCGCATCCAAAATATATTTGTCTGCTGCTACGTTAAGAGTAAAATTATTTCTGTTAACCAGTTCGATTTGATAGGTTTTCATTCGACCAAAAAACCTGCCCCTATGATTCTCTTAACTCTAAATCCAAATATCTGAAGTACAATCGCCACCAGGATATCGCATTTCGTGGGCGCGGGCTGCGCCGTTTGGTTCTTGACCAAAATCTATGTAAAAGTTTTCATTAATTTTCAATCCTCCCTTTTCCGTGTCGCAATCAATTTGCAACATGTAAGAGCCATTTTTGGCTAAGTCTGGATAAAATTGATTATCCCAAGTACTGAATAGAGAGTTAGTGACATACAACCGCTTACCATCTAAACTTAATTGCAGCATTTGAGGACCACCTTGCAATTTCTGCCCCTTAACTTCGCCACCTTTTCCTAATAAACCACCACACCAAACTTGCCCAGTCAATTTAGGCTGAGAAGGATTGCTAATGTCATACTGACGAATATCTCCATGCAACCAGTTGGAAAAATAGAGATAGCGATCGTCCATTGACAGCAAAATATCGGTAATTAAAGAGGGAACGGGAATTTCCCAGCCTTGAACCTCGACGGATGGAACATCAATAACTTTCTCAACTGCCCATTGTCCGTTAGATTTGTGCCAGTGCCAAATATTACTACTTAAGGCTGCACCAACATAGCCGTGCGTACTCTCTGGGTTGTGGTGAAAACGCACTTCTAAAGGAATTAAACCTTCTGTACCTAAGTCAAAACTTTGAATAATTTCGTGTTTTTTCCAGTCCCAAAAATGCAATTGCTGACCGTAATTTCCGGCTGCGACATCGTTGAGGTCAAAGCCTGGATAATACGTTTTGGGTGCGCCCCATTCGCTACTTACCATGATGTTATGGCGCGGCTGATACCAAAAGTCATAATTAAACTTCATCGCCGTGGCTTGTTGTTCCCAACGTCCGACAATATCAAAGTTTTCATCGAGTAACAAAAAGCCGCCAGGTGCATTCCCTTGACTATCACCTAACATCGAAATCATCACATGACCATCTGCTAGACAATGGACTGTATGAGGGGCTGTTAAATTTGTTTTCGCTTTGATTTCTTCTGGTTCGATGACTTTATAAATTTGAGGCGATCGCGTTTCTTTTGTATCTACAATATAAATCCGGCTCGATCGCTGTCCAGGTACGATCGTAAAGCGACGAGATTTACGCGCGTCACCGTGACACGAACTACATGCATTCCAACCAAAATGATGTAACTCATCGCCTAAATAAGGCATCGGTAAGCGATGAATTACCTGAGAATATGTCGGAGAGTCAGGATCGACATCAATCGTCGCTAAATAATCTGGTGCTTCAATTCCCGTACCCGTATAAAGGGCGATCGCATATAATGTTTTTTCTCTTTCTGCTTGCATCGCCGCTTGGGGAGATGCATAGCCAGGACCGCAGCAAGTATGATTGGTCATTGGTCATTTGTCGTTGGTCATTGGTTAAGTGCGGATACGACATGTCATATCTCTACAGTTAACCGTCTACTAATAACAAAACTAGCATTGATTGCTAGGAATACCGTACTATGTTTGTATTTCTTACAGATGGCTGAGATCCAGCAGTTTTAAATCAATTGTCAAATTACTGTTCATCTGACTGTGACGCGCTAACAGCACTTGAACGAATGACAACCTTCACGAGTAGTTCACAACTCAAATAGAAGTTTCACATACAATACTTAACAATCTGACCGAGTTTACTTCACAGTTTGTAACTTTTATTGACAGAACGTAGGGAGCGTGGTTTAGGATGTAGTTAACCAGATTAAATAAGTCAGCCTAATCCAATCATAATTGGAGCGGAGGAACCGAATTTTGGGGCTTATCTCTGAGATAAACAGAGAGGGACATCTCTCAGTCCTAGCCCGTCAGCTAACTTCGTAGGCGTTGAGAGGAGACTGTAAAGATCGAAGATTTCTAGATCCCATTCAGTGTCCTTGGCTGGTTTAAGCCCGCTACGTTTTACCTGTACTTGGTGCTAAGGAATTGATTCCTGATGGCAGCCAGAGGCAGGAAAGCTAGCCATAAGGAGAAGTAAACCAACAATGTTAGAAAAACAGAATCGCATTGCTTTAATTTCTGTTGATGGCGATCCAGCGATTGCGATTGGGCAAGAAGAGGCTGGAGGTCAAAACGTTTACGTGCGCCAAGTCGGTCTTGCCCTTGCCCAGCAGGGATGGAAAGTCGATATGTTTACTCGCCGTAGCAGTAAAGAACAAGCGGCGATCGTGCAACACAATGCTAATTGTCGCACGATTCGGTTACCAGCGGGAGCGCCAGAATTTATCGGACGGGACGAACTATTCAGTTATTTACCGGAGTACGTCAAAGCTTTCCAAGCTTTTCAACAACAACATGGATTTCGTTACTCGCTCGTCCACACTAACTACTGGCTATCTGCTTGGGTGGGAATGCGATTGAAGCAACTGCAACCTTTGAGTCAGATACATACATATCACTCGTTGGGTGCAGTTAAGTACAGAAATATTGACGAGATTCCAGCGATCGCAACTAAACGGTTAGCAGTAGAAAAAGCTTGTTTGGAAACAGCGGAACGGATAGTAGCCACCAGTCCTCAAGAACAAGAACACATGCGATCGCTTGTTTCAACCACAGGACAAATTGATATTATCCCCTGCGGTACGGATATAGACAGATTTGGGGCAATCGAACGCGAAGCAGCGCGGCAGCAGTTAGGAATTGCACCGGACGAAAAAGTCGTGTTGTATGTCGGTCGATTTGACAAACGTAAAGGGATTGAAACCTTAGTGCGATCGGTGGCAAGGTTGCACGCAGCAGGTCGGACTAACTTGAAATTAATTATCGGTGGTGGCAGCCAACCCGGTCGCTGTGACGGCAGAGAACGCGATCGCATTGAAGGAATTGTTGGAGAGTTAGGTTTAGATACGATAACTGTTTTTCCAGGTCGCTTGGACGATCGGATTTTGCCAGTCTACTACGCAGCTGCCGATGTTAGTGTCGTCCCCAGTCACTACGAACCTTTTGGTTTGGTAGCAATTGAAGCGATGGCAAGCCGAATTCCCGTGGTTGCTAGCGCTGTCGGCGGTTTGCAATTTACCGTAGTTCCAGAAGAGACGGGATTACTCGCACCTGCTAAAGATGACGTTGCGTTTGCCCAAGCGATCGATCGCATTTTAGCCGATTCTAGCTGGGCAAGAAAGTTAGGGGAACGAGGTCGGCAACGGGTAGAAAATCATTTTAGCTGGCAAGGTGTAGCAATCGAATTAGGACATTTGTATACCACATTGAATTCAGCCACGGTTGAGACGAGTAGAGCGATCGCAGCTTAGCAATAGTAAACGTTGGATAGCAAACTGCACAAGGAGAAATACCATGTTAAGGATTGGGGATTTCGTGCAACACAAGCAAGCAGATCTAACTGGTGTTGTCATCGGTTACGGACATCAGATAATTGATGACATTTATTTGCCAACATTAGTGGTACATTTAGATCGAAGCAAAAGTTTCAGCCGCAAAGGTATTATGGAAGATCTATCTTCCAAGTGGTTGCCTGTGGAAACAAAAATGCATACTCATGCCGCTTAGAGCTGAAAATTAGATTTTTGTTTCTGAGATTTTCGTGTCTGTTGTATTTTCCTGAGTTGTGAAGTGTAGGACTACCTGAGTCTGAATTGTCAGATTCAGGTTTTTTTTTGCTCATACTGGATCGCACCGGATTTCTACCATAAATCCATCTGGATCGTAGCAGTAAACGCCTCTACCTGTAGGGCGACTGACAGGACCGTGGGCGATCGCAATTTGATTATCTTTCAATACTTCCACGGCGCGATCGAACAATTGCGGATCGATATCGAAGGCAAGATGATAGGCACGAGTAAAACTCCGTTCGGGATCGGGATCTGGTGGTGTTAACTCCGGTTCCCAGAATAAATCTAAAACCGTTCCATCTGGAGTGACAAAGTTAGCGACTTTGCCTTGCGCTACCAAATCGATTAGAGTAGAGGGGATTTCATCGCCTGTCAGTTCGTGCAATCCCAGAATATGACAGTAAAAGTGGCGCGATGCTTGCATGTCTTTGACATTTAAGGCGATGTGGTGGACTCGCCGCAGGTTGCCAGGTGCAAGGGTACTGGGAGTAGTCATGGTGAAGTCAGTCCTCGTAGGGGCGGGTTTTTGAAGATCCCTATACTAGAATAAACAGTTTTGCGGTTAAACCCGCCCGTACAGAAATGGTGAAATCAGTTGGTTGACTTCGTTTTTTGCAGAGAGTTAACATTGAAAGCCAAAGCAGAAACAATCAGTAACATACCTACAGATTCCGTAAGTCCTGGTCGTTCTCCCAGTTGCAGCCAAGCCGTTAATACTCCCACTACAGGATTCATTAACATACCCAATCCTGCCGTACTTGCAGATAGATGATTTAATATATACAGCCAAAGCAACATTGCGATCGCCGTACCTGGGATAACGTTGTAAATCAACGCTACGACAAACTCGTTAGACCAAACAATCGGTTCAGAGGGAATGAAGAGAACGACAAACAGTAGCGGCACAGCACCGAAAAGAGTTTGCCAAGCTGTCAGCGATAACAGATCTAAATTATGTTGTTGTTGCAATTTCTTGGCGACAATGACCCCACCAGCCCAGCATATCCCCGCAAGAATGGCTAATACCTTACTAAAAACCGTCCCATCAAGCTGCTGAGGTTCTAAAATCAGTAGCAAACCAGCAAAACTAAGGGCGATCGCAATCCATTGTATTGTTCTGACTCGCTCTTTTAACAGCACCCAGGCTAGAATTAGCGTCCAGAAAGGCATTGTGTAAACCAAAACTGCCGTTTTTCCGGCTCCACCACTAACTAAAGCCCAAGTTGCTAACCCATACAATCCACTCGTCTGCAACAACCCCAGCAGAAAAGTACCCCCAACTGCTTGAGGTAACAACGGTTTTTTCAACCACGCCATCACGAGAAATAAACTCAAGGCTCCGAGAACTATCCGCAAAGTTGCGAATGTAAACGGTGGTGAATATTCCACTGCTACTTTCATTTGTACCCAGTTATAACCCCAAATCAGAGCTAGGGCAAACAGAGCTAAAATCGCACTGTGGGTAGATGACTGAAATAGAGATTTAAGCCTCTGCAAAAGTCTTCAAGAGGATTCTATCGAGTTTACTCTGCCAGTGTAACAAGGTGAAATCCAATAGGAAACTTGACAATAGAACTCCCAAACTCAACCAGTCCGCAAACCGATTTCAGCTACATCTAAACCGATTTCAGCTACATCTACTACAACTGCTTGTTTCAGGGCATCAGTTCGATCCAGAAATAGGTTATCGTATGGGACTAAATTGAGAATGCCAAGACTCTCTAAAAGATGCTTGACTTTACCAACTGCCCCACGATAAATACTTGAGAACCTTTTGCCTGAGAATCTTTAATGGCAGCTTCGATTACCAGTGCCGCAGTTTCATCTAGATAAGGAACATCGCTCAGATCCATCACTAAGGTATCGCAACGCTTGATAGATAAATGTTCGCGGGCGATCGTTTTTGCCACTCCAAACAGCATTGGTCCCCCCATGTAAAACAAAGAAACTCGCCCATCAGCTAAATTGAGCAACTCTTTCTCTTCTAAATTGAGCGGGACGGAATCATCTGCACCACAAACTGCTTTGATTCTTTGAGCTTGTAAATGGCTCAATTGCTCAATTGTCAGCAAGTTAGCAATAAACATTCCTACCCCAGCCGCAACCATCAGATCGAGGAAAACTGTCATCAGCAGTACGCCATACATGATTAAGGTTGATTTCCAAGAAACCTTATGCGCTCGTTTCAAGAAATTCCAATCGAGCATTTCAATTCCAACCGCGAAAGCAATTCCAGCTAAGACTGCCATTGGAATGTTTTCCGCCAAGTCAGCCAGCCATAACACTACGACCAACATCAGCACCGCACGGATCAAACCAGCCAAAGCAGTTCTTGCCCCAACTTGAACGTTAATTACCGTTCCCATCGTCGCACCAGAACCAGGCAGTCCACCGCACAAACCAGCAACTAGATTTCCTACTCCCTGACCGACTAACTCCCGGTCTTCCTGAGTCTGGGTACGGGTCATACTGTCAGCAATGACTGAAGTGAGCAAGGCATCAATAGAACCCAACATCCCTAGCATGGCTGCATCAACGAACATCTGTACGGTTTGAGCCGGAGTAAAAGTAGGTAGATACAGGGTCGGTAGTCCTGATGGAATCTCGCCAATCCTTCTCAAATCCATGTTTTGCAGCAAGGTGAAGGAAATAATTGTGCCGATGACTAATGCTGCTAGTTGTGGGGGTATAAAGTGCTTGATTCTATGCGGCAAGAAAAAAATAACTACCATTGTCAGAGCTGCTAGACCAGTTTCGGCAGGGTTGAGGTTTGATAGCATCTGGGGTAGATTTTGTAACGTTCCTATCAAACCTCCTTTAGGAGCTTCATGTCCTAGAAATGGCGGAATTTGCAAAATAATTAGAATTGCACCAATTCCAGACATAAAACCTGAAACGACGCTGTAGGGCATGAGAATAATATATTTACCCAAACGGAAGACACCAAAGAGAATTTGAAAAACTCCCGATAGCATCACTACCGTAAATGCCATTGCCATACCATTCTCAGGATTCCTAGCAATCATTGCGCTAATAATTGCCGTCATAAATACGGTTGTCGGTCCGGTTGGTTCGGAAATTTGTGTGGGTGTGCCACCAAACAGAGAAGCAAAAAAGCCAACACAAATTGAGCCATAAAGCCCTGCAACTGGTCCCAAACCAGATGCAACCCCGAACGCCAAAGCTATTGGTAATGAAACAATTGCATTGGTGACTCCACCAAAAATGTCACCGCGTAAATTTCTGAAATGAATCTTATTTGTTAGCTGTAATTTTCTGAACCGAATCTTATTTGTTAGCTGCATTGGTTGTTCATCCCTTCAGAAAAAGACTATTGATGTCATTCTTTATGGGAAATAAGTCGCTAATATGATTCCTATTTATTGACTGTATGGATTCTACTTCTAGAGCTAGAGGAATGACACTCTTATCATTCCTTGTATCATCAAGTAATAAGCTAACAAAACGAATTTATATTTCTTTAATCTTCCAATTTTTTCTAATAGCAACGTTGCTTTTTAGCAACATACAAATAAGTTTTTAAAATAGATTTCATTCAGAAATAGTATTGAATTTTAGTAAGGTCAAAAGTCAAAATCTAAAAGTCAAAATTATTTTTACACGGGAATAAAGCTTATGGCAGAAGGTAGAGCCAGAGGGCAGAAGGAAAGCCTTTTCACAGAGAGGTGACAAGCTGCTTCGATCTCCACTTATGCTTCGAGTGCAATATACAATATATTATTTCCGATGCAATTGAGACAATTTACTCGATTTATCTTATCCGTATCGCTCTATACTAAATTAAGTGCGAAAGTATGATTTTGTTTCGCGCAAAGATGCAAAGAAGATCGCTAAAAGTATGTCTCTTAAGTATCTAATTTTCCACCACGAACTCCATGAATTTTTAAGGCATCGCTGAGGGTGGGACAATAGTTAGGTAAGCCGAAGCTGCTAGGATTGATAATATTTTTATAAGTAAAATAGCGATATTGCAAACAAAATCTATCCCAGTCTGCCATTTGAATGCGGAATAAAACTATAAATAAATTGGTCAAGGATAGATATAGAGGAATGCGAAAATAAATCTTTTTATTGAGATATTTACAAATTTCTTCTATAACCTGGTTAGCGGTTAATAGCTCTTGTCCGAGAACGTAGTGAGTTAGTAATTGGTAATGGGTAGTTGGTAGTTGGTAGTTGGTAGTTGGTAGTTGGATGGTACGTGGTACGTGGGGTGTGGGGTGTAGTGTTTTTTCTCCCTCAGCTCCCTCAGCATCATAAGCTCCCTCAGCTCTCTTCTCCCTGCTCCCTTTCATCAAATATTTCACGACTTGAGCAACATCTCGTCCGTGAATAAAATGGAAGCTGCCTTCTGTTTTGAAGAAACGGGCGATGTTAATCCACTTGGCAACATCGGGTAAGCCAGCAGATAGGTGAGAGTATGGTTTCTGGGCATCGCCTCCCAGGACTAAAGTGGGAAATAGAACGGTAATTTTAGGGGCGATCGCTAATTCTGGTAATCTACTTAAAGTTTCATATTTAGAACGAATATAATCTATGCCAAGTGTTCCTGCTTCTTTTAACAAGTTATTTTGACGATCCAAAACGCTAGCTGTAGAAAAGTAAATGACCTGCTGACATTTTTCTGGATCGAGTAAATTTAATAGTTGAATTGTTTTATTAACGTTAATTTCAAAAGTATCTTCGCCACCCCAAACAGTAGCTACTAATACAGCAATATCAATTGTTTTCAGTAAATCAGCAAACTGTTCGATATTAGCTAAATCGCCCTGTAATACTTTTACACCAGGGCGAGTAATATCTACTTGTAGTTTCTGAGGATTTCTAACTAGTAAATATAGTTCGTAGTCAGTTTCTTGAATTAAAATTTCAGAAATATAGTGACCGATACAACCGCTAGCGCCAGTGACTAAAATTCTCATAGTTAGTGGCTGGTGGCTAGTGGCTGGTGGCTTGACCTAAAGTGTGTTAAATTATACATATATTTTTTACTATACTGAAATGAGCCTTCATAGTTATCAAGATCTCAAAGTTTGGCAATTTGGGATAGATTTAGCTGTTCTAGTTTATCAGTTGACTCAAGCTTTTCCGAAACAAGAAACATATGGTTTGTCATCTCAGATACAACGTGCAGTTGTATCTGTTACTTCTAATATTGCAGAAGGTGCAGCAAGAGATTCAACCAAAGAGTTTTTACACTTTTTATCAATTACACTTGGTTCTTTAGCAGAACTGGAAACTCAATTAATTTTGGCGCAACGGTTGTCATATGTAAGCGAACAAGATTTACAAATTCTTTTATCAAGAACTTCTGAGATAGGTAGGATGGTTAGAGGTTTGCAAAAATCTTTAAAAGCAAAACTCTATCCACCAGTCACTAGCCACTAGCCACTAATATCTAATCTGTTTAGCAGTTTCAAAGAAGAATCTTACATTATCCTCTGGAGTGTCGGGTAAGACACCATGACCCAGATTGAGAATATGCCCTCTCGTACCTGCTTTTTTCACCGTATCGTAAATGCGATCGCGAATAAATTCATGAGAACCAAATAACACCCCAGGATCGAGATTTCCTTGCACGCCAATTTGATTTCCCAGTCTCGCCCGTGCGTCTGCCATGTCTACAGTCCAGTCTACGCTGATTAGGTCTGCACCACTGCGCGCCATTCTTTCTAATAAACCTGCACTTTCAGCTACCAAAAGAATCAGGGGTGTATCGGGATGGGTTTGTTTAACTTGTTGAAATACTCGCTGTTGATAGGGTAAAGCGAAAGTTTCGTAATCTTGAGGTGAAAGTTGACCCGCCCAAGAATCGAACATTTGTACGACTTGAGCGCCGCAGTCAATTTGGTAGCGAACGTAAATGGCGATCGCATCTGCTAGTTTTTCTAGTAGCTGGTGCAATACTGTCGGGTTAGAAAATGCCATACCCTTAATAATGGAATAGGTCTTAGAACCTTTTCCTTCAACTGCATAGGCTGCAAGCGTCCACGGCGCACCGACAAAGCCTAAAACTGTAGCTTTATTCCCGACTTCGGCTCGAAGTGCCTGTAATATTTCTTTAATAAAAGGCAAGGATTCTGCTGGTTCTAACTGGCGCAAAGATTCAATTTGCGCTTGAGTCCGAATCGGCGAGTGAATGATTGGTCCCTTGCCTTCCGCAATGTCCATATCAATTCCCAAACCAGGCAACGGCGTGACAATATCGGAAAATAAAATTACGCCATCTGGTTGAAAAGCTCTCCAGGGTTGCAAAGAAACCTCAATCGCTACTTCGGGAATTTCAGAACGCTCCCGAAATGATGGGTACTTCTCGCGTAAATCTCGATACGCCTTCATATAGCGACCTGCCTGCCGCATCATCCATACTGGCGGGCGGTCTACTTCTTCTCCACGAGCAGCCCGTAGCAAGTGGGGAACCTGGGTTGCAACAACCATTCTTGCGCCTTGTAATCTTTCTGCAATTCTTTAGCGTATCATCGATCGTCATGCGATTTTTACACGAGTCTGTCAGAAATAGGAGAAAAGTTGCTAATTTCCTACTCCCATCTGTATTTGTACTTATCGTGAGTTGCTTCTATCGCTTGCTATCAACAAACTTGAAGCTTGACACAGCTGACACGGTATAGCGTCGAGTTACTTTTTCGTAGAGTAGCATTAACCGCCACGCGCAGCACAAGTTATTAGCAGATTGGATGCGATCGCTATCCAAAAACCTTGTTATAATTTACAAAAATATAATTTGTTTAATTTAAGTTAAACGATTTAATTAATCTTGATGTTGTCGATATTGTCGAGCTTTTGTAACATAGAAGATGAGCTATCTTTAGTTAGGTAAGTATTTTTTGTTACCGTCGATCGCACAAACACAACTATATATTTGTATTTGCTGGATATATTGAGTAAAAATTAATGCAGTCCAGTTAATAAGAGCTGGCGATCGCCAAAATAAATAATTTGCTAGCGTCATAAAATTAGTTGACAAGCAAAAAGCAAGAACCAGCAATTAAGAATCAAAAGAATTGCCCTACCTCCGAAAATATACTTCTTTAGATAGATCGGACAAATAGACAAGCAAAACTCTCAGTAGAGATACTGAACTCTATTATTCGCTATACCTGTAAATATAGTATCCGTGGTCTTGCTACTAAAGAAGACAGTATTTTTGAATGCCGCTCGAGGGAAGAAATATGGATAATAAGGCTGACTTTTTAAAACAGCACGTAGCGCAAACACAAATTGTACGGGAAGTAAAACTGAGCGAACAAACTGTAAATGAAACAAAATCACCTCAGTTTAATACTTCCGATCTGCTCATGCTTTTAGGTCCGATTGGCTTTATTATGGGCTGGACAATTTTGTTTTTAATGCTATCTAAAATTGGAGTTGCGGCGCGAGATGAACTCTTGTTTACAATCAAGCGCTTTCAAAAAGTACCCTGTCGAAACTGTCAATACTTTACCAACAATCCTTATCTCAAATGTGCTGTCAATCCTTGTGCCGTTTTAACAGAAGAAGCACTGAAATGCTCTGACTATAGACCAGCAGAAAAGGTTGAAGAATTAGACGACGAAGATTAGCGTAAAAGACTGAGAGGAGAAAATAGAAGGAACAAGGGAGACAAGGGGGACAAGGGAGACAAGGAAGCAGAGGAGAATAAATAACTCTTAAATCTTCATTTTTAACTTTTAACTTTTAGCTTTTGACTTTTAATTTAGTTAATATTTGCCATAATCGCGTTGCAAATCGAATAGGACTTTCTCGGCATACCACTGAATAGTTCTACCAGGATTCCGGTCTTTCGCTGCACTGAGAAGTCTATTTGCGGCTTGGCGATCGCCATGTAACAGTAGCAAGAGTTTTTTTTGTAGCGGGCGGGAAACCTGTTCTATCCTAATGGCACTATCGCTATCTCCACTTCCTTCGCTATCATATGGTTTTTGGCGACGAGGCGATGAAAATGGGGTAGTTTTGCTTTTGCCATGCTTTCTTGGCTGCACCCACCTGAGTCGGCGGCGAGATTGTTGAGAACGATAATAAGCAAACATGAATCCGAATATGAGTGCAAATACAATTACTACTCCTAGTAATACAAAAAGTCTCTGCATAGATATGACACTAATAGTAAGTAACTTGAATTGGTGCTGCGAGTAGACAACTATGAATCTTCTGTATTTATAGTTCCCAATTTGTTACAAAATTTACTTTCATATGACGTATCAATACTTAAAGCTTCAATGAATTTTTTTCAGAAAAATAACTTTTCGTCTCTGTTGCCGTCGCTGAACTCTCAAGTTTGGATTTTGGCAAGCGGTCGCTTCCTATCAAATGTAGGTACGGGGTTTACCCTGTTTTACGCGCCAATTTTTTTCGTCAACCAAGTCGGCTTATCTGCCACTGCTGTCGGCTGGGCGTTGGGTAGTGCTTCTATTTCTGGAGTTGTGGGACGAATTTTGGGGGGAGCATTTTCAGATTCACAGTTTTGGGGTCGTCGTCGCACTCTCTTACTATCAGCAGCGATCGCGGCGATCGCCTGTTTTGTCCTCGCCATTACTCCAGATTTCACCACTTTAGTTATCGGCAACTTACTCCTGGGACTGGGACAAGGTTTGTATTGGCCCGCAACTGAAGCTGTTGTTGCCGATGTAACATCCACCGACCAACGCCGCGAAGCTTACGCCGTGACTCGCTTAGCCGACAATCTCGGTCTAGGGATGGGAATTGTATTTGGTGGCGTTTTGATTGGGACGACAGGAGCTTATCGAGCGCTATTTATTTTAGATGGGTTATCGTTTCTAATTTTCTTAGCCGTCGTCTATTTTGCGATCGCTGAAACTCGACCGCAGGAGAATCAAACTGGAGCGTTTGCGCCTGGGAGTTGGCAAATAGCCTTGAGCGATCGCAGCTTATTAGTGTTTGCGATCGTCAATATTATTTTTACAACTTACATCGCCCAGCTACACAGCACCCTACCCCTTTATCTGAAAAATTTTGTTCCAGTTGGCAGTGGAGGTCAAGGATTTACTGAAACTACAATCAGCATTTTATTCGGCTGGCATATGGCTATGGCGATCGTGACTCAGTTACCTGTGGCACGCGCTTTAAAACGTTTTACTCATCCTCAAGCTTTAACAATCTCTGCCTTGATGTGGACTTTAGGCTTTTTCTGTATTTGGATAACAGGAACAGTTGCTAGTGGTCAAATCACTTGGGCAATTTTAGCTTTAAGTCTACTGGCGATCGCCACTGTTGCTTACACTCCCTCTGCTTCCGCATTGATTACCGACCTCGCACCTCCAGCTCAAATTGGTATCTACTTTTCCATCAACTCTCTATGCTGGGCAGGCGGGTATTTCATCGGACCGCCCTTGGGTGGTTGGGCATTAGACCAGTCAGCCGCGATCGCAGATAGTTTTTGGTTGGGTTCAGCCCTTAGCGTGGCGATCGTCGTGGGAATTTTACAGTATTTACGCCGCTTATTAGGGAGCAGGGAGCAGGAACGAGCTGGGAGCAGTGGGGGGACAAGGAGGACAAGGAAGACAAGAAAGACAAGAAAGACAAGGGGGACAGGGGAGTAATTCTGGTTCCACCAGCCACCAGTCACTAGCCACTCTTTACTGATAACAGATAATTACAATCAGGGGAAATACGCAAGGCAAAAGTTAATTTGGAAGAATAAAATTAATTGCCTTCCAGTTAAGTCTTGAAGAGGCTGCGATCGCAGCCGATTGATGTATTTGTGAAAGACAAATGCAAAAATTTTTCATGCCTAGATCGGTAGGTATTTGTTTACCTGTCCGCAGCTTTGCTGTTTTTCGTCAGAAATGAAGTTTATAATTAAGTATCAATTTACTTCCTGGTTGCCACAGCTTAATTCACAAGTTTGGATACTGGGAATTGGTCGTTGTATTTCCCAACTAGGTATCGGTTTTACCTTATTTTATACAACCATATTTTTTGTCAATCAGTTAGGATTTTCTGCCACTAGTGTTGGTTTAGCTTTAGGAAGCGCATCAGTTGCAGGCATATTGGGTCGGTTGGTGGCAAGTTCTTTATGCGACTCGTCCGTATGCGGTCGCCGTCGAACTCTATTACTTTCCGCCACGTTAAGCGCGATCGCCGCAGCCATCTTAGCCGCAACCAATAGCTTTGCACTCTTAGTTATCGGGAACTTACTGTTGGGGTTTGGACAGGGTTTGTACTGGCCCACTATTGATACTGTCATCACCGATTTAATTTCTCCCTCACAATGCCAAGACACTTTTGCCGTGATGCGAGTCATGGACTATGTAGGCTTAGGTGTAGGAATTCTTCTAGGTGGGGAAATAGTCGGTTTAACAGGCGCATATAGAGCGTTGTTTTTGTGCAACGCTGTAGGATTTGTTGTTTTCTTCATGCTGGTCTATACAAAAGTTACAGAAACTTACCAACCGCAGAAATCAAGTTCTCGAATTAAAGGCAATTGGTCAGCAGCCTTGAGCGATCGCTGTCTTTTGGTCTACGCGATCGCTAATACGATGGCGGTTGTATATGCCTCGCAGTTTCAAGCCGTGCTACCTCTGTACTGGAAAAACTTCGCCGTCGCAGATAGTACGGTCGAGCAAGGATTTTCAGTCACCACAATTAGCATCCTGTTTGGCTGGCACGTACTTTTAGCGATTGTTTGTCAATTACCAATTACCCGTGCTTTGAAGCGCTGGAGTCCCCCTCATGCAATGATCTTTTCTACCTTAATGTGGGCATTAGGTTTTGTTGTCATTTGGGTAACAGGTATAGCGCCATCGGTTCGCCTCGGCTGGGCGATCTTAGCAACAGAAATTTTTGCGATCGCTGCTGTATCCCTAACTCCTGCTGCGGTATCGATCGTCAACAGCTTAGCTCCCCCCTCACAACGCAGCGTTTATTTCGCGATCAACTCCCTCTGTGGTTCGCTCGGCTACATCATCGGTCCTCCTTTAGGAACATGGGTATTAGATCGATCGCCTCAGATGGCAGATAGATATTGGTTGTTTTTAGCTGCGAGTACAGTATTCACGATCGGCATTTTGCAATACCTGCATCGTTTGTTGCAACAACGAACAGTTGTCAGTTATCAGTAACTAGTAGCTGGTGACTAGTGGCTAGATTTTCTCCCTCAGTTCCCGATCGCTTTGCGATTCTCTCTTCTCCCCGACTCTTGTACGGGTGGGTTTTGAACCAAGATATATTGCCTCATCTGCGCGATCTTTCACTAAACCGCCCCTACGACTCCCTACTCCCTGCTCCCTCATGTGGACTGATGTAATTAGCATATTTCTCAAGTCAAATTGCCCTTTATGTCAGCGTCCGACTGGGAAAGTATTCTGTGTTGATTGCACCAGACAACTACAGCACTGTCAACTAAGCGATCGCCATGTCCGTTCTACAACAGAAATCCCAGTATTTGCTTGGGGAATCTATGGAGGAGCGCTCAAACGGGCGATCGCGGCTCTAAAGTACGAGAAAAAATCTCAAATCGCTCAACCGTTAGGGTTCTGGCTGGCTGATGCTTGGTTAAATCTCCCATCGACTTCAAGCCAGCCAATTGTCATTCCAATTCCACTGCACGCAACCAAGTTAAGGGATCGCGGCTTCAACCAAGCGGAGTTATTAGCGCGGAGTTTTTGTCAGATGACGGGGCTAAAATTGCGATCGCAGGGATTGGAGCGCACGCGCCAAACTGTACGCCAGTTTGAATTACCTGCAAACGAGCGAGAGCAAAATTTAGTTGGAGCCTTTCACCTCGGGTCGGATTTTCGTCACCGTCGCCCTGTACGTCCAGTTTTGATCTTAGACGATATCTATACAACTGGCGCAACAGCTCGCTCAGCCGCTCAGACTTTGCGTCAAGAGGGGATTCAAGTTTTTGGAGTCGTGGCGATCGCTGCTACTTTGAAAGGAAAGGGCTAAAAATCACAAATCTTATTTGCCCAAAACTTTAACTATACCAATACCACCAAAGTAGAGCGCCAGCACCGCACCCGCGAGCAGAGATTGAGTTATCGGATCGGTAGAGGGTGTTAATACTGCTCCCAAGACTACCGCACCTAGCAAGACAAAGCGCCATCCCGACAGCATTTTGGCAGAAGATACAATACCCAATATACCGAGTAAGGCTTGGATAATGGGAATCTGAAACGCTAAACCGATGCTGAACATGAACAGCAAGACAAATTCAAAGTAGCGATCGATCGACCATAGTTGTTCTACTACATCTGCTCCGTAGCTGATAAAGAAATTTAATGCAGCTGGAATCAGTACCAGGTAAGCAAAGGCTAATCCGGCTCCAAACAGCACGGTAGAACCTAAAACGATTGGTGCAATTAAGCGGCGTTCGCGGCGTGTCAATCCTGGTAAAACAAACTGGACGATCTGGTAGAGGATGAATGGACTGGCTACAAGTAAACCGCTGTAGCCTGCGACTTTGATCGAAACAAAAAAGTATTCGCCTGGAGCCAGTTGTAGAAACTTAACTCCCTGTGCTGGCACTTCTAATAATCTAACAATCGGTTTGACGGCTATGAAACAGCCAATAACCCCTACGACTACAGCAATTAGGGCATAGAAAATCCGCTGCCGCAACTCCTCTAGATGCTCGAACAGGGACATTTCCACTTCGTCAGGCAGTTCGTTCAGATAAGAATCTTGCTCTTGAACCGCTGGCTCGATGTCATTATTTACATCTGCCTGAGATGCAGTGTCAACTTCAGAGGGTGGTGTCATTACTCAAGCCATTTCCATATCTGATGAATATTGTATCTGTAATGAAGGGAGCAGGGAGTAGGGAGATCTAGCTTTTGCCTCCTCTTTATCTTGCCTCATCGAAAAATTGTCCTGTTGTCACTGGCTGGTGACTACGATATCTTGTCACTAGTGAGTTAAGAAGATTTTGGTCGCGCAAAGACGCAGAGGCGCAAAGAATAAAAGAAATGAAGAAGATTTGTTTAGATTTAGAGATTTACACCTATCAGATCGATTTTGTCGGTCATGTGAATAATTCTGTTTATCAGCAGTGGATGGAAATTGGAAGGACTAAGTTGTTAGAAGCGGTAGGAATGCCAATTCACGCGATCGCAGAACGCGGTTTTGTGCCTATATTGGTTCAAACAAATATTACTTACAAAAATCCTCTCTATTTAGGCGATCGCGTGCGCTTAGAGTTATGGCTTTCCGAACTCAGAGCTGCATCTGCCATACTAGATTTTCGCTTTTTTAATGGTGACAATACGTTGATAGCAGAAGCACAGCAAAAAGGACTATTCATCGATCGAGAAACTAAGCGTCCGCGTCGATTGCCAACGAAGGAACGAGAATTATTTAATGCTTATGTAGTTTCTGAATTTAGCGCTAATTCCAATCGAGAAACAGCAAAAGTGTAGCTTTATTTATCTTCTGGTGAAACCTTGACTTCTGCACTAGTTTGAGTTAAGTTGCCAGCACTGTCTCTAGCGGTATAAGTAATCGTATAAATTCTCGGTTGTCCGTTTTTAGATTTTGCTCTTAGAAAAACCCGTCCATCTGAATTAATTTCAATATCTTCTGAGGTTAAGCGATCGCCTCGAACAATTTGTCCATCGTTGGTTGTAATTGAGCCGATCCTATGTGATGGATTCGGATCGATATTGTCGCTTACCTGCGCGTTAACTTTTATTTCTACTAGGCGATCGTCTGCTGGTTTTAAAATAGTAGGTTCTACGCTAAAACTGATTTTTGGTGGTTCTCGATCTGGGATAAATCCTTCAAATTGAGCCGCCGTAAAGCTGGGAATGGGAAGATCGTCATCTGTATTTAAAGATCTACTACCACCGTACACAATAAAACCTTGAATAATGTATGGCGGAGGAAGTTTTTTATCGCCAATGGCTGCACCATTAAATCTGAGTTTTAGTTGCGCGTCTCCAGCCGCAAATGAACCTTCTCCCGCTGCTAGATTGATAACAGTGCGATCTTTTGTTGCGAGTGAGGCACTCCATTTATAAGCACCACTATACAGGAAATTTACAGGTATTGTAACATCAAGATAATCGAATTTACCATTATTATTTATATCTATCCCTACAGGTTTAGCACTACCATTTAATAGAATTGCTTCTCGTTGAAACTGTGCTATTTTGTAAGCTTTAGTGTTGCCTAAGTTGATAACTCGATCTTTGAGAGCGTAGGCATCTCCTTCTAAAAATACCTCGCTCACCTGGTAGGGAGCATCGACTTTTAAATATTCTTTAATATCTTCGGTATCAAATTCGATTTCAGGACTGACATTACCAATTGGTAACTTAACTCTTGTATTTTGAAAGAATGATTCGCTATTACTAGCCTTGAGAGTCACTTTAATAAAGTATTCTCCAGCTTCTAAGACGCGAATAGCAGGAGATATGACAATGCGATCGAATAATCCATCGCCGTTAGTATCGATACCGCGATCGCTAAACGATTTTAAAAGTCTAGCAGTTCTGCGAATAACTTTGAAATCTGTAAAAACGTGACGCTGAAATAAATTGCCTTTTGAGGTTTTACCTTCTATATTTGCATTTACCAGAAATTCTCCGGGTTCCCTAGCTTTGATAGATGTGGTAAATATACCATCATTAACAGCGCGATCGCCATTTAAGCCATCGTCGCGGAATTGAAGAGGGTGCTTTTGTAACGTTCGATCTCCCAGTCTTTGAATAACAGCATTAATTGCAATTTTTTGAATCGGATTTCTATTTTCTAAAGCAGCTAATTCTAATCTAATATTGCTATTTAACCAATTTTCTTCTCTAGCACCTTGTATACCCGCAAAAATAGTACTATCTGTTAATAAGGTAAATTTAATATCTTGTTGTGCGTCGGTAGAAACTTTTTGTTGAATAACATACTTCCATTTTCCAGGTAGAGGGTTAAAGAGTTTAAATATTTGTAAGACTGTCGATTCTGAATCTGGAGAAAATGAAAAAAAGATACTTTGAAATTTGGAATTATTCTGAGTACGCTTAGAAAAACGTTCGCTGTTGGGAGAAATCAATTCAATTTCAGTATTTTTCGAGATGTTACCAAACAGCAAATTTATTTCACTCGCATCGTCTATAATTACAGTACCTTCAATTCTATGATTTGAAGCTTTCAGAATGTAATTTTTTCGTTCTTGTTCTTGCATTCTGCTAAAATCAATAAGCTGTTGCGGATTTTCAGTTTGTGCGCTAGCAGGCAAAGAGATAATTACAGCAAACACTAGTAATGCACCAATAATTTGAGATGTCTTTTTCGTAAGTTTACTCATGCCAAAATTAGCCTAGATTTGCGATCGCCTAGAGCAAATTTATCCTCGAACCTATTTTCACTCCAACAGTAATTTCACCAGATTACCATCTGGTGTGCGATCGCAATCGCCGTACAATAGATAAGGCTAATGTTTTGCTAAACTGCGTAAACATTTACATCTATTATCAAATATTTTGAAAAGTTAAATTTAAGATTTAAATTCGGCAAGTCCTCCTTTTTAAGGAGGATTTAGGAGGATCTAATTACTTGCTACATCAATTGACATCGACGGATGCACGTCAGAATATTTAGCAACTAATCGAGAAACTTGTGGGTTGTATAATCGCAGATAATTCCAATAATTCCCGAATACTTGACGCACGTATCCCTGCGTTTCTCCAAAAGGAATTGATTCCACAAATTCATCGGGATCTTGAGTATTGAAACGCTTTAACCATTTTTCTACGTTGCTCCAACCAGCATTGTAACTCGCGATCGCCAACAATGAATAATTATCAAACCGATTGTGGGTGTAATCCATATACCAGGTTCCTAGTTGGATATTATCCTGGGGATTTTCTAAATTGTACTCAGATACATTAATTTTTTCTGCTATGTATTGAGCTGTACCAGGCATTACTTGCATTAATCCTACTGCTCCAGCTACAGAACGAATTGTCGGTTCAAAACGTGATTCTTGACGAATTAAAGCCGTGACTAAAAGCGGATTGAGCTGATGTTGTTGCGCCCAAGTTTGAATTAATGGTAAGTAAGGAAAAGGATAACGTGCTTGCCAATAGCCTAGCTGTTTACTCAAATTTTGATATTCTGCTTTTTCTAAGGGAATATCTCTGTCTTCTAAAGTGGAAATTTCATTAATACCAATTAAGTTTTCTCCCTTCGCCAAATACATTAAACCATCGGTAAATTGTTCGGCTACAGTTGGTTTTTCTGGATTGCTGTATTCTACCTGCCATAAAGCTATAGCATCAGCATCTTGCCCTAATTGATAAAGCTCTTTTAAAGCAGGAGAACCAGCAAGCGGAAGGACACGTTGAGGCAATGAAAAATCGGGGTTTATCTGACGTACAGTTGTAAAATCACCAACATCTAAACCCAAAAGTGTAGCCGATCGCCACGCATAATAAGACTGGGGAAACTTACTCAAAACATATTCAAAAGCAGTTTTAGCATCCTCATTTTTGCCTAATTTCTGTGCCCATTTCCCGATCCAAAAAGCCGATCTAGGTGCGAGAATATGTTCGGAATTGCGCTGAGGAATAGCTTCTGCCCATCTCGTTGCGGCTTGATAATCTTTTTTTGCAGCTTTTTCTTGTGCGACTTGCCAGCGATATTCCGCTGCGGCATCTGAATCGCTATATTTATCTAATAATAATTGTCGGACTTTGGCAGCAGATTGCTTACTATTCAGATTGTCGAGTAAATTTGCTTTTGCTACCAATGCTTCCCCTGCTTGTTTGGGAAAACGATTGACAATCCGATCTAAATATGAAATAGCTTCTTTCGGTTTGGATATCCGCGCCAATCGCATCAGCGCCATTCCAGATTCTTCTGCGTTGGGATAAGCAGCTACTAGTTGTTTGTAAACAGAAATAGCTTCTGTTTGTTTGGTACTCAATTGCAATCCTCTGCCCCAGCGATAAACGTTGCGGGGGGTACGAGGCGATTTAGCGTAGGCGACAGCAGCTTTACCATATTCCCGATTCTCCCAGTAAGCTTGGGCGACTGTTTGCCAATGTTGGGGTTTGAGTTGCGCCGCCGACTGACTGACTAAGCGATCTAAAACAGGGACGATCTCCGGCTTCTGGTAGTCATATTGCGCCAAAAGTAACTGCAATCGCGGCTGCTGGGGATTTTCTTGGAGTAGCAAACGGGCAATATCTAAACTGCGGGGATGGCTGGGAAATAGGGCGATCGCTTCTTGCCAATATTGCGGTTCGTTTTTCCCCAGCACGAACAAGGCTTCTGCTGCTACCGGACTTTTAGAATGGCGCTGGAGTAAGTCTTGCCAAGCGGCTTGAGTTCTTACCTTATCTCCCGTCAAAGAATAGGCTTGGGCGCGTTTGAGGGCGATATGAGCCGCTAGTTCGGGATAATCTTTTTCTAAATCTTGCAAAACCGCGATCGCTTTGTCGCCTTGCCGTTGTATGATAAGGTCGCTCGCTATAAGGTAACGGGCGCGGCTGCGCTCGCGAGAGCTAGATTGTTGGGCGATCGCTTGTAATCGTCCTGCTCTCTCGCTGGGAGAAAGAGAAACTAGGGATAAAACTCCTGATTTTGGAATATCTAAGCCGTTTTTTCCTTGCGGTCTCAGCAGAGCAATTCCGTTTTCTCGGTAGTTATTGTAGTTAGCAACTATTAGCGGTACACCCAGTAGAGCAACAAATAAGCATACCCCAGCGGCAAAAGCATAAGATCGTCGCTGCAACATAAAGATTAAGTTTAGTTAACCTGAACTTTAGATTAAATCTCTGCCAATCTAGCATTCCCAATTGGCAACTGGCTGCTGCGATCGCTTTTAATTTTTCTGAAAAACAGGGAGTCGGGAGTCGGGAGCAGGAAGTAGGACAAGGGGGAACTCGCTCTTCCCCGCGACCGAAGGGAATGGGGATTAGGGGCGAAGGGGGACAAGGAGGACAAGGGAGCAATTCAAAATTCACGCATTCAAAATTCAAAATTCCCCGCACCCTACACCCTACAACGCTAGTTGCTTCAGGGCGCGGAACCCCCCGCACCGCACTGGCTCCCCCACACCCCTTCTTCATGCACTACTTACTACTCGCTCCTGTGTGTCTGCTGTGTGACGTGGAGTTAGAATCAGTGTTGGCATCAATTACAGCTTGACTAAAACCCCAGGTTCTTTTTGGATCGGAACCACGTTTAATATATCGGTCTGAGAGCAGTATTTTAGATCTTCGTGACAGTCTAGGCGTAACAACCGCTTACCGTGACTGGCTTGGTGCATTAGCTCTAATAACTTATCTTGCCATTGGGTAAATAGCGCAGTCGCGCAGATGACTTCATCGTTACCCGCTATTTCTTCGATTGGTAAGCTAGTCTTCTCCCATAAACTATGGGCGATCGCCCCCGCACAAACTGTATCCTCTAATGAAAAACTGCCTTCCCAACCCGAACCGACAATCCAGACTGTTTCTGGTTGTTTTTCTAACACGTACTTTACTACTGCTGCCCGATTGATCAAAGCTGCTGCCATTACAGTTGGAGCATTCTCGATTTTTTGTAGGGCGCGAGTCCCATTTGTTGTACTAATAAATAATCGTCTACCTTCAACTTTTTCTGGGGTGCAGTCGAGAGGGGAGTTTCCCATGTCAAAGCCTGCAACTTTTCCCCCGCCTCGTTCTCCTGCCCGCAGTCGTTTTTCTGGCGACCATTTATCGCTGACGTGCATGAGTTGTTCTAGATCGCTAAATACTTGAACGGCTTCGCCACCAGCGGCTAGGACAGTTGCTATAGTAGACGTGGCTCTGAGTACGTCTACGGCGATCGCACAATCTGGGTTGCAGTCTCCAGGTACTAATTCTGGAGTGTGATAGACGTATAGCTTCACGGGGGAGCGCCCTATAATTTTAAATTTAATTCAAACTTCCGCAATCTTACCAAAGATTGTTTAACAATTATCTTTGATTTTGGTGCTTGCTAAGTTTGAATGAGAAAGGCGATCGCGAACGGTTTATGCTGTGCAAGTACTATTTCTAGCTTTTCCTTTCAATTGCAATACGTGGTGTCTTTTGTACTATTCAGAAATTCAAATACTTACGATTATAAATTTCTATAGATCGAGAGAACTTAAGATAGTTCCATGCAGCATGTCTCTAGAAGGATGCCACAGATATTCTTTGAGATTGATTTTTCCGGCTGAGTTGAATTTTATTCCTTCTTGCTCTAGCAACGATTTTTGCAAGTAGTCTGCACCATGTCGCAGAGGTGAATAGGAGATTTCGCCTTTTGCATTAATCACTCGCTGCCAGGGAATATCAGAGTTTTTATCTACGCGATAAAGAGCATAGCCGACTAGACGAGCTTTACCATAGAGATTTGCTAAGTCTGCTATTTGTCCGTAGGTGGCTACTTTTCCTCTAGGAATTTGGCGCACTATGTTGTAGATGGTATTGTAGGTAGACATTTGGCAGTTATCAGTTACCAGTTATCAGGGTGTGGGGTGTGGGGTGTAGTGAGTGGTGAATTTTGAATTTTCTTGCTCCCTCAGCTCTCTTTTTCCCCCGATCTCCAGCCACTAGCCACTAGCCACCAGTCACTGTTTCATCGTGGAAATACGTCAATAATTTGATTCAGGTTCATGGCGTAAAATTCATCGCGGTGTGTTATCCCTGCTAATTCCCACAAAAATACGCCTTTTGCGCCCAATGTAAAAGCCTGTTTTGCCCAGTTTCGATAAATTGGAATTCGTTCTTTTTGTAATACAGTAGCTGGGAGAGGAGAACGATCTGTCTTTGACTGACAGCGACACCAGCCCATTTCTCCTAAATACCAAGGTTTATTACCAAATACAGTAGCACGAGATTTTATCCATTCTTCTCCCATTTTTACGTAACTTTCGGGAGTCTGGGGGCGATCTGGTTGTAGTAAATAATCCCAACCACGGCGATCGCGGAATCGTCTACCACACTCGTTAGGTTTGTTAAATTCTACTGCTTCATGGGTATACATGTGGATGCTTCCCATTGTCAAAGTACTATTTGGCGCAAACAGATTAGTTTTTAGATCGATTCCTTCATAATACTGGCTTTCGTTTTTGAGATAATTTAATTGCAAGTCTATAGGAGAATTCAACCAACCCTCTTCACCTGTAGTAATATTAACTTTTGGCAAACTCCTTTTCACAAAACTAGCTTGACGATTTAACCACTGAGCCACTATTTGATGAGAATATAAATTGTTCTCAATCTTTTGATTCTCCATACTGTAGCGATTCTTACCCCGTGGTTCGTTCATAATATCGAGAATTGCCACTTGAGAATATTTTCGACAAACTTGAAGTACGGGTTGAATGTGAGTTTGAAATAATTTTTCAATTGCTGGGCTTGTATAAAAATCAAGGCTATATTTCAAATAATATTCTTCATCTTTGCGGTTGCAATAAGCGTCAAACCATTCTTCTCGCTCGATTTTGCTTACCCATTCTAAATATCTAAGAATACCACCGTACTCGATCCAATAGTTAGCCAAAACAGGCACGATATAGAATTCCATTTCGGCTAATGACTGCATCATTGCGTCTAAAACATCTAGCACTCGACGATCCATTTGTTGAGCCGTCGTCCACAGCATGGCATCAAAATGAAACGGTCGATTGACTCCCTTTTTTACAGTTTGTCTTTTGTCTGAGGGATAGTTATTACCAGCAAGAAACCGAATTGCATTAATTTTACTGCGATCGCGTAATCTCGCTAATCCCAGTTCGTCTTGCAGGTATTTGCGGATAGTTTGACGTAGATTAGCTTGAGGATTTTCCTTTGCTTTCCGATAGCTTTCTGTCAAAAGATAGAAAGCATTAATTCCATAGAAAGGTTCGGAAGCTGCACTATTAGCAGGTAGTAAATGAGTGGCGATCGCTCCCATCGCTGCATACGATCCAGCTTGAATTAATTGCCTTCTAGTTAAATTCATATGAAAGTTAAAAGTCAAAAGCTAAAAGTTAAAATAAACTGAGTTAGAGTATCGGGTTAACTAGCTTAATTTCATAAGCGATCGCTCCACCAAAATTAATTTAACCGTTTGTTGCATCAATACGATAACGTTTTGACTTTTGACTTTCAACTTTTGACTTTCTTTACGGTGATTTTGGTTCTGTAGGGGGCGTAGGTGTTTCTGATTCTGCCTTTTTCCCAGCTCCGAATGTATACCAAATTTGAGCTTCAAAACTGCCACCAAATTCAGTTAAGTTTTTAAAACCACCTACAGACAAAGTTAAATTGTCATTTGCACCCCAACGCATCTGTCCGCCGATTTTGGAAAAATCTTCGTTATCTGATTCTCGCAAGCGATAAATCCCGTAAAATTGGGTTGCGAGGGCGAACCGACGCAATATATCGACGCTGAGTTCTCCAGTGAGACGCAACTCATCGCTAGACGAGCCAAAATAATCGCGATAGCCGACTTCTACAGTTCCATAACCAAAACGCTGTTTGCCAACTTGAAAGCCTCGGCTGACGGGTAAACTCACTTCTAAGCCAACATCTTGATTCCCCGCCCCGGAAGGATCGTCGTCAGCATCGTAACCTAAAGGCACGATGATATTAGCTTGTAAGGCTGTTGCCCAGTAGGGATCGCGGTTGAAGCGCCAGCGAATACCAGTTTCTTGAGGTGCAAAGCCTGAATTTTCATCTCCGCCTCTGTCGTCATTTTTCGACCAAGCAAAGGGTGATTTGAAAATCAAGGTCAAATTGTCTTGTAAACCATGTTCTAGATAAAACTGAATTTCTTGTTTGTGAAAAGTGTCGGTATCGAAATTGCTATAGCTGAGGGAAGTGAAGTTGAAGTTTTTTGGTTGAGTAAATCCCCCTGCTAAACTTGGCAATGATTCTGCGATCGCGCATACTCCGCTGAGTAACACTGTAGCGATCGCTCCTTTGAGGTGCTTTACCCTAAAGCCCATTCTCCCTCCTGTATGACTCCTTTAAAAGTCTTTGCGGCATCTAGGGCATTATAGGGATTATTCTTGTACAAACCGTAGTGCATTAAAGAAAACTTATCTAGTCCCATGTCAGAAACTGTTTTTAACCAACTCGGTTGTGCCATGATCGCAAAGTCTCGCGTCACCGTATCGGCACGACCCCCATTGGGATGAAATTCTTTAATTGAAGGCTCGTAGTGCGACACCATCAAGGATTTGCGGTATTTGGAAAAAATTTCGCAACACTGGCGAATTTGTTCGGGGTTGCCTGGGTCTGGACGCTGAATTTCTGGGTTAAATTCCCCTGCTGGTCTGGGTCGCATCGATTGAAAAGCAACACCATCCATTTGCTGCATCATCTGGGCAAAAGGGGGAATCATGCTTCTACCGCTACCCTTGTTAGGAAAATCAAACGTCACAATCCATCCACCCCAACTGGGAGCTACCCAAGCACTAGGCAACTGACGCTTAATAATTGCCCTCGCCTGCAAAAGATTTTGCATCAGTTTTTGGTAGTATTTTTCGGTTTGGGCGTTATACGTATCTGCGGGTACGCGCCAGTAGGAAAATTCAGTTGCTAGCGTCCAGTAGGTTTGTCTGCCTTTAGGATTGGCTTTACGAATGTATCCAGCTAATTCTTCCAAGTCTTCTAAGTATTGCTGGGAGATGTGATAGTCTCCCGTAGGTAGTTTAGTATCATCTTCCCAGGTAATGACTTGCAAGCTGTAACCAGCAGAAAACCAAGCTGATAGCAACCCTTGACGATGCCAAATTCGCCAGAAACTCAAATCGCCTTGTTTCCCATTAACACAGTTGAGCCACCCAGTGAGAAAATCGGGCGACCAAGCTTGAACTAATTCTCGCACGGCGGGGTTTGCTTTAATCTCTCCTATAAGTTGAGCCGGATCTGCTCCAACACCAAGATGCCAACGGGTAGCGTTGCCTGCTTGCAATACTGGCTCTTTGCCAGCAAAACGGCGATCGCAAAATGTTAGCAGCATCGAAGTGGCAAACAAACCTTGCAAATATTGACGACGAGAATAGCGGTTCATGGTGGGCTAAGGCGTTGCAGAAGCTTATAGTGTGGGTTGCCAAATACCTCCTGAAAATCTTGCAGTGTGCTTTCAGTTAGTTGAGGCCAATAAGATAAAATCCGGTCTTGCTCGCTACCGCGAGTCTGCACCCCTGGAATCAAAATATAATCTGTCAGCAAATCTGGTTGTTGTAAAGCCAAGAAAAACTCGTTTTGATAGGGCAATATAAAGTAGCTAGCATCATTGAGCATGTAAATCACTGGAAAGTTAACTGCATCGTCAAGCAATACTTTTTGACCTGGTAAAAGTTTTTTGTACAACACCTCAGCAATTTGTCTTTGTGCCTGTTTTTGTTGCAGCCATTGTTGTACTGGAATTGTAGTCAAATGTTCTTGACGAGAGATCTGTCGCCAGAAAATAGCTTCTTCTGGTATGACCCGATCTTGTTGTAAGAAAGACGCACCGATCGCCAAATTGGCGACTAAAGCTGCTGTCAGCAAGGAACGCTGCCAGAGTTGAGTTGGGGTTTGGAGTTGGACGATCGCTGGTAGAATTCCTAAGAAAACTCCAAAGCGGCTGACCTCTGCCATAAAGGCTCCCTGAAAAAATCCAGCTACTAAAAGCATGACTGGCAATAGCAAAATTGCTGTAAATAACAGCTTTTGTTTCGATTTCCAGATCGTCCAACCCGCGATCGCTAAATATACAGGCACGACTTGTACTAGCCAAGCGAAGCTCTGCCACCAACTATTCAAAAAATCCTCTTGTTGCAAGAAGATTTTAGTTTCTGCTAATCTCATCCCGCTGTAATGGCTGTTGAGAAAATAGTAGGCATCTCCAGTAAACATCCAGTTCATATACAACCACGTCGCAATCAGGACGAGGCTCATGAATAGGGTGACTAAGATTGCCGTTACTTTAAAATCCCAAGCTTCGGTAGGAAATAACAGCAGAACGATTAAGGCGACTGCGGGTAAAATTAGCCACGCTTCGTAACGCAGTAGCATTAGGGGCGCTAATCCCAGTCCTAATAGAACTAAGAGTAAGGTAGTCGGTAGCGATGGTATTTCTTGCCCTTTCGCCAACATCCATAGCACTGCCATCAGCAGCATCAAGAAAATCGTCACGGCAACCCAAACTGGACTTCGCAGTAGCATTAAGCTAAAAGCGGGGTTCAAGACAATTAAGACAGTCCAAACGCTACGCCAAATCGCAGGAACGGCAATATTGCCCATCTGCCAGACAATTAACCCGACTGCGATCGCCCCTAGCAAGGCTTGCAAGGTAATCGCCGAACCAACAATCAACGTGGAATAGACCAGTAACGGCGGAAAAATGGACACGATCGCCCGATATCGGGGTTCAGCTCCATTGAGGGCTTGCAGTGCTTTTGCTCCCAGAAACTCTGTGTCGTAGTTAGAAAAGCCACTCATATCTAGCCAAGCCAAAATCAGACCCAGCCCGATCAGAGCAATTGCCCCTGCACTTAGCCCTTTCAAAAGATTAGGCATGTCGGAATTGACCAAAGATAGTTCATTTATTTACGTTAATCGGTCGCGGCTATCTCGCGTCCAATTCATTTGACCGTGCTAATGAAACTATTGGTTCTTGTTGCAACTCGTGCAGCAAGCGCAGAGCAAGGAGATACAATCGGAGCGGGCTTCTACTTACCTTGAATTCCCAGAGATCGGATGGGAAATTCTGATGGCAAGACTCAGACCTTCCCTTCTCATGATTCCTCTGTTCGTGCAGGAGGCAGCAGGATCGATCCATCTGCTATTGACTTGCCACCTACTTTTTTCTCGATATACTCGATCTAACTGTTGCCATTTGCTCCAGCCTGCATGTATTAAGTAGTTATGTTTTTTCATATGCTGCACGTTCATGCATATACTCTACGTATATATGGACTCAGGCAAAGCTCCTAACTAGAAATGTGACATAATTTGTTGCCCATATCTTTGAGTCACTGTTTTTATTTATACCATACCTTGAGTAGTTATTTATACTCTATCGAGCGAATATTTGTAGCTCGATCTAGGCTAAAGGTGAAGCGGTCGCTCGGTCTTAAAACTGGAAAACTGGAAACAAAATCGGAACTATAATTGTCAGTGATGTTTTTACAATCAACCAATTAAAAGTTATATAGCAATCTACCTTGTTATCTCAATCTATGTTGCCTGTTAGATTTTGACAACCAGGAGTCAGGAGTCAGAAGAATTAATTGAAGACTTTGTTAGACAAACCCACAGATAGACAAACCCAGATTTATGCAGACCCATAGCCTACGCTCAGACTATTATGCGTACCCTATCGTACAGAGCCAAGGAAGGCGATCGCTCGGTCGAGGCAAACGCAGTGAGATTGTTATATTTGGGTAGTTGCTTTGACTGCCTATTTATTATTTAATAGCTGAATTGCTTGTTAATCTGTTGCAGACCCATATTATAAGCCACTTGTCCAACTTATTAGAATTATTTTTATATAACTTTATGTCGATTGAGACAAGCCATTATGAGTAGTGTTTCTTAACTGGTAAAACATACAAAAAATCAACAGGCGATCGTGCCAACCGATCGAAAATTAGCGAAGATTAAAAATTTTGTGAGAGATTGTGCGACCGATAGGAGAAAAGTCTTGAATAGGAAAAATAGCCGCACTGCGATCGAATTAGGGCTAAGCGCGATCGCGCCTTTGTGCTTGTGTTTGGGAGTTACTCCTACCGTGCTAGCTCAATCAGCAGAAGTCATTTCCCTAAAAACGCTCGGTTATAATCGTTCCATCGTCCTGAGCGGAGTCAATCCAGCAGTTGAAATCAGCGTTCCCGCGCCTAGAGGTGGACTTGACCCTAGTAAGAGTTTCATGGAGCTAAAGCTGGAACCCTCATCGGTACTCAACGAGAATTCTTCCGTGCGGTTGCTCGTCTATGGCGAGCCGATGAAAGTTATTTCTGTCAAATCGCTGCTAGCAAATCCGGTTGTCAAGCTACCTATACCACCTCTGCCTGCCGGAGAATCGTATATTAATGTATCGATCCAGCCCTATTTATTCATCACTAACGATACCCGCCGAGATATACCTACAGGTAATCTATTTTTAAAAGTCAATAAAGATAGTTTTTTCCAAATTACGCCACAGTATACCGATAATAGTATTGATGGCTTCTTCAAGTCTTTCTACAAGCAAATCGATCTCGTCGTTCCCAACCAGCTGAATCGCGATCGCGCCGAAGTTGCCTTGTGGCTGTACAGCGTTTTAGCCTACCAGTTTCGCGAATATCAAATTCCGATCCTCTGGCGTTGGGGTACAGCTCCCGCTACGCCTGGTTCAGCGCAAGTTGTGCTACACAACGACCCGAACGGTCCTGATGTGGAGCGACGGGGAACTGTATTGCGGGTGCGGGCAAATCCCAGAGCCGTACAGTCTCTAGCCGCAGATTTCTATCAGCCAGCTTTAGTAGGGCGGGGTTTAACGCTAGAGAGCGTCGATACCTTTAGACCGAGAGCCAATATCCAAAGCCGTTCGTTTCAAGAACTTGGCGTTCGCAACAGCGTCATCCGCATGTCTGCGGGAACGCAATCATTGCCCCTACAATTCGACTTAGCTCAACTGGGGGGAAGACCGCAAAATTTAGATCTCGCCTTGAATGCCACTTTTACCCCTACCTACGGACAGCAGGGAGAGCGCCTCACCGCGCAAGTTTACCTTAACAATACCTTAATCCAGTCTTACAATCTTCAAGATAAGACCGTTCTAAAAACAACCCTGGCTTTGCCGACTAACCTACTACAGCGGACGAATAATCTAGAGGTGATGTTTGCCTACGCTCCCAACGAAGGCGGTGGAGCAAACAAACCCACGGGTGAAGTGATCGTTCAACTCGATCGGGAGTCGTTTTTGAGTTGGAGCGGCTACCAAGGTCCGACAGGGACTTTAAGCGATTTACCCCATGTGTTTTTGCAACCGGGACAGTTAGTTATCGATACTTCTAGACCCTCATTACTAGCCGCAACAGCTTATCTATTAGGAGCGATTAGTCGCTTGGGGCAGCAACCCGTGTTTCCTCAACTGGTAGATGCGGCATCTGTTCGAGATTGGTCGAATTTACCCAAAGATCAACTCGACAGACCCCCAACGTGGAGACTCATGGCGATCGCGCCTCAAACTCACGCTCTCCCAGCACCAGTACGGCTGAATGAAGGCACGTTTGAAATTTTCAACCCCGTCAATCAAAAGCTGTTACTGCAAGCTCAACCTACAGATCCGTTTGGAATTCTCCAATATTTTAACTATCAAAATACACCTACCCTGTGGTTGAGTTGGTGGGGGCTAGAGCCAGCGATGGCAGAACAGTTAGGACAAGCTTTGGGCGACCCGCGCACTTTGTTAGCCAGCCAGTTAGATGGTAACGTCGTCACCGCCACCGACTCGCGACGAGTCCAAATTTGGGATTTGGGCGATCGCACTCTGCAAGTTAACTACCCAGGGGCGAGAAGCTGGCAAATCTTCTGGCAGCGTTACGTCAACCCTTTAATTGTAGTCGGTTTGATCTTGGGGGGATTCGTTGCTTGGCGAATTTATCAGCGCGTCGGGCGATCGCCTGGTGCTACAGCTACAGCCGCTAATCCAGTTGAAAAAGCTAAAAAACTATGAGGGATTTTCAACCCCAAATTGAGGCTAAACTTCTAGAGTCGGGTTGTCTGACCTCGGAACAATTACAAAAGGCGATCGATTTACAAGCAAAAATTTCTTGTTCTTTAGGTAAAGCCTTATGGAGCTTGAATTTTCTGACACAGGCAGAGTTTTTGCACCTGATCGGCACTATTAGCGGACACATCTTACTCACAGATTGGTTAGTCGTCTCTGGCAGCGTCCTCGACTTTAGCATTGCCAAAACTTTTGAGCCAGCGTACTTGCGGGAGTTAGGTTTTTTTCCCTGCGCTTGGCAGGACAGCAATACCCTAGTGGTAGCCGTAGAAGAACCGAATAATATTGCGATTAGGCAAGCGATCCGCAGCCATTGGTCGCAGGTCAAAATTTACGAAGTTCTCGCTACCGAAAACCAAATTTTCAGCTTGGTATTTGAGGAAAACCTGGCTGCGGAACTACTCGACAAGGGTAGATTGACGGTAGCACAATGGCAGGAAGCCCAAGCGATTCAACAGCGTACCGGATCGCCATTGGGAGAAATTCTGCCGCGCTTGAATTATTTGCGACCGATTGACTATGTAGAAGTCCTTTCTCTGCTAACAGGTTTGAGCATTTTTTCTCGCTTAGCCGGGGCGGGAATTAGGCAAATCGACTTAAAACTCATGCACCGCTTTGACCCGCAAGTGATGATGGGCGATCGCTTCATTCCCTTGGCTTGGGTTAAACCGCACGCCCTCATGGTTTTGGTGCATGACCCCTTCGATTTAGTTGTAGAAGCTGCGATCTACGCTCAATTTCCTGGGGTGGAACTGGTTAAAGTGTTGGGGACAGAGAATGACATTACGCGAATGCTCGATACCTGTTATCGTCAAGAATTCAGCCGCCGTGCCATTTACCAACTCATGGCGCGATCGCCAAAAGACTCTGCGGCAAGGGTTTTTACCCCCGCTCAAATTGCTGTTGGCTATATTTTATTTGCCATAGTTTTATGGGGTTTGGCATTTGACTGGTGGCATACGCTAGCATTTTTAATCGCCGCCTTGAATATTTTCTTTGGCGGTGCGGTGATGTTCAAATTGATTTTGAGTTTAATTGGAGCCGCCGATCGCACTCACCAAATTACTAAAGTAGAAGTGAATTCGATCGACGAGCAAACTTTGCCCACATACACTGTTTTAGTCCCAGTTTATAACGAACCAGAGGTGACACCAATTTTAATTGATGCCCTCAGTAAACTCGACTATCCGCACGAAAAGCTCGATGTTCTACTCTTGTTAGAAGAAAAGGATTTAGCCACAATTAACGCCGCCCAAGCTGCTAATCCGCCACGCTATATTCGTTTTATTTACATTCCCGATAGCCATCCAAAAACCAAGCCGAAAGCTTGTAACTACGGTCTTTCCTTTGCCAGAGGAGAATATTTAACTATTTACGATGCTGAAGATATTCCCGATCCCGACCAACTCAAAAAAGCAATTTATGCCTTTAGAAATGGCTCGCCGGATTTAGTTTGCGTCCAAGCTGCGCTCAATTACTATAACCGCGATGAAAATTTTTTGACGCGGATGTTTACCTTAGAATATTCCTATTGGTTTGACTATCTATTACCAGGATTAGAAACTTTAGGGCTACCGATCCCCCTGGGAGGAACGAGCAATCATTTTCGTACCGATCGCCTGCGTGAATTAGGCGGTTGGGACCCTTTCAACGTCACCGAAGATGCAGATCTCGGAATTCGTGCCAGCAAGCGGGGATATACAGTAGGGGTGATTAACTCCACGACTTATGAGGAAGCTAACTGCGAGTTTAAAAACTGGGTTCGGCAGCGATCGCGCTGGATTAAAGGCTACATGCAAACATGGTTAGTCCACAATCGCGCCCCCCTTAAATCGCTACGGAAACTAGGCTTAAAAAGCTGGCTTGCCTACCAATTTTTAATTGGAGGCACGGTGCTGATTTTTCTAATTAGTCCGATCTTGTGGGTATTGTTGATTTACTGGCTTGCCACCCGTGCTTATTGGTTAGAAAATTTAATTCCTGGGTGGGTTTTATATATTTCTTTATTTAATCTTAGTATTAGCAATGCTTTAGGTATATATTTGAATATGATTGCAGTATTTCGGCGACGCTACTATAAACTTTTATTGTATGCGTTGCTCAATCCTTTATATTGGCAGTTCCATTCCATAGCCGCTTATCTGGCTTTATGGCAATTGTTCGCCAAACCTTATTATTGGGAAAAAACTATTCATGGACTTAGTAAATTTACCAAAACATATTTACAATTCTCCGAGTGATCGGCTCGCCCAATCTTTGCCAAAATCAGAGGAAGGCGATCGCGCTAGCTGACTATGATAAAACATAAAAAGGTTAATAAAATTGGTTTAAATAAGGTTTGGAAATCGGGAGTTGGAAATCGGGAGTCGGGAGTCGAAAATAATTTTTCCGCCTCAGCCTCCTCAGCTCTCTTCTCCGCATTGTCTCCTTATCGTCCCCTCTTGACGGGGATAATTGGATCTTTGCTAACAATACTTTCAGGTTGTGCTTTCCAGTCGCCTGAAGTCGTTATCAACAATACAAAAACAGTAGAAGACATCACTCAAACTGCTACGTCAACCACTGCTGCGATCCCCAGAACGGTAAAGACAACTCCAGTAGATAGGCAAGTACTCCAACAGCTAGAAAGGCGACTTTACCAACAGTTGCAAGTGCTGATGGCAAAAGCACAAGGAGCAAGACCTGATGGCTATGTCTATACAGTAGACTTGAGCCAAATCCTCTACTATGCAGCTGGAAAAAAAGACTCTAGACTATATCTTCCCTTGCGGGATTTTGCAACTCGTAACTTGATAATCGATAAAAAATCAGACCCTTACACGAAAGGATTTGTGCTTTGGCGTTATCGCGATGGTGCGCCTGCTGATGCATCGGGAACGACAGAAGCTTTACGCCTGGCAGAAAGTTTGTGGCTGGGTAGCCAAACATTAGGAGATGAAACAGATCGCCAACTGGCAATGTCGATTTTGCAAGGATATACCCGTCACGCTCAAATAGACCACGATAAATGGTTAATCCGCAACTATTTTAACTTGCAAACCCGCGCCTTTGCCAATAACTCCTTTCTCGTCGGCTACGACCCAGATTTATTGAAAATTGTCGCTCAAGTGACGGGCGATCGCGAGTTAAAGTCAGTGGCGCAAAAATCTTACGCCACAATTCGCGAAGCAGCAACCCCTTCAGGATTGTTGTATGACATCATTCAACCTGAAGTGTTGACCCTAGTACCAGAACTCAAACAACTAGCGATTTTCTCTCCCAATGATGTCGTGAAGCTAGCGAATACCTGTACTGTAGCAGAGAGAGCCGTGGAGGAAGCGCCAGAAGTCGGACAGCGAGTCATCCGCTTTGCCTTAGCACGAATGCCCAACCTCAATACATATTATTACGGGCGCAACGGAGAACCAGTCATTCCACAAAAAGCGGAAATTCCTACATATGCTTGCTTGGTTAGGTTATCGGCAAAATTGAAGGAAGAAAAAGCCATGTATGCCTTCCTCAATCCCTTTGTTAATCATGTAGAGTTTATGGCACAAAACATCAACCAGTTTAGCCTTTACACCGTAGGTGAAGCGCTATTGGCTCTCCAATCAGTCTCTCAGTTCAATCCACCTGGAAGTCGCGATCGACTCCAAAGTTCGAGCGTTTCTATGAGAGGTAGGGTATAGGGGAAGACAAGGAGGACAAGGGAGACAAGGGGGACAAGGGAGAATTCAAAATTCAAAATTCAAAATTTACACCCCACACCCCTTCTTCACGCACCACTACCAATTACCTATTACCCATTACCAACTACCAATTCCCCACACCCCACACCCTGTTCGCTGATAACTGGTAACTGGTAACTGATAACTGTAAACTGGTGTAAACGATTTGTAGTGTCATTAGGAAAGATCGATCGCCCGTGCGGAAAATAGTTATTGCTGGCAACTGGAAAATGTTCAAGACCCAGGCAGAATCCCAAGAGTTTTTACTGGGATTTTTACCTTACCTGGTGGAAACTCCTCCAGAAAGAGAAGTGGTGTTGTGCGTTCCTTTTACGGACTTAAGCATCATGTCGAAGAATATGCACGGTACGAGAGTACAGCTAGGAGCGCAAAACGTCCATTGGGAAGAGTCAGGGGCTTATACGGGTGAAATCTCTGCTCCCATGCTGCTAGAAGTTGGCGTGCGTTATGTTGTTATTGGACATAGCGAACGACGGCAATTTTTTGGCGAAACTGATGAAACGGTAAATTTACGGCTGAAAGCAGCTCAAAGTTTCGGTCTGACCCCAATTTTATGTGTAGGTGAATCGAAGCAACAACGGGATGCGGGAGAAACTGAATCCCTGATTTCTATGCAATTGCAAAAAGATTTGGTAGATATCGACCAGCACAACTTGATCGTTGCCTACGAACCAATTTGGGCAATTGGTACGGGAGATACTTGTGAAGCCAAGGAAGCCAATCGCGTTATCGGTTTAATTCGCAGTCAGTTGAGTAATCCTAATGTACCGATTCAATACGGTGGTTCTGTGAAACCCAACAACATCGACGAAATTATGGCACAGCCAGAAATTGATGGTGCTTTGGTTGGGGGTGCGAGTTTGGAGCCAGATGGTTTTGCGCGGATCGTCAATTACAAGTAGTGTTGTGCTGTAGGGGCGGTTTCACCAAAAATCTCTGTTTTTAGGCGAAGATTTCAATAAACCCGCCCTTATCCATCGTTCGTGCAAAAAATTATTGGATTAATGTCGCGCAAAGACGAGCCAGCACCGTGCGGAGGTTCCCCCGTTGAGGTGACTGGCGTAGCAAAGGCGCAAAGATAGGAAGGGTTTCCGTGGTTTGTAGGGGGATCCTTCTCAAAAATTTTTAAGTGAAAATGGTTGTCCAAAGTTCTTTGGTTATTCGCGATCGCTCTTTTGAGTGGGGCAAGCGTACTTATATTATGGGGGTGCTGAATGTCACGCCTGATAGTTTTAGCGATGGTGGTGAGTTCGATCGCCCTAGCGCGGCTTTGGAGCAAGCGCAGCGTCTCGTAGCAGCGGGTGCAGATATTATTGATATTGGCGGGCAGTCAACTCGTCCAGGGGCGATAGAAGTTTCTGTAGCAGAAGAATTAGAGCGGGTACTATCGGTGGTGCAATTGTTGCGTCCTGCAATTTCCGTGCCGATCTCTGTAGATACGACTAGAGCGGCTGTAGCTAGGGCGGCGATCGCCTCGGGAGCGGATATAGTTAACGATATTTCTGGGGGAGTGTTTGACCCAGAAATGCTGGCTACGGTGGCAAAATTGGGCGTACCAATTGTCCTCATGCACATGCGCGGTACGCCGCAAACAATGCAACAACTGACGGATTACGAGGATTTAATTGGGGAAATCTATCAGTTTCTTGAAAGTCGCGTTGCAAATGCGATCGCTTCTGGGATCGATCCTGCTCGAATTATTATCGATCCCGGGATTGGTTTTGCCAAGAAATACCATCAAAGTATCGAAATTCTGCGTCGTTTGTCAGAATTTCGCGCTCTGAATTGTCCCATATTAGTTGGAGCATCGCGGAAAAGTTTTATCGGTCATATTTTAGAGCAACCCGACCCGAAAGCACGAGTCTGGGGAACGGCAGCAGCTTGTTGCGGGGCGATCGCTAACGGTACAGATATTGTGCGCGTCCACGATGTCAAAGAAATGCATGATGTTTGTCGTGTGGCTGATGTTTTATTTAGGAGTGAGGTGTGAGGAGCGAGGAGCGAGGGAGAAAAGAGGGCTGAGGGAGCATTTACTGTTTATCGCTCTCGACTTCCGGCTTTTGACTTCCGGCTTTTGATTTTTGACTTTACGATTTCTCTTTCATTCCCTGCCACAAAGCTTGATACTGCTGAATTGCATCTGGATCTAGGGGGCGCAAAAATTCGCTCTTGTCCAGAATATTATCATTGGGTACTAGGAGAGGGCGTAGTTCTGCTTGAATGTTGTCGGGATCGATCTGGAGGGGAATCGGTGAATTTGTCCTACCGAAGAGGAGAATTTGTCGAGCGATCTGGGGTTGCCAGCAAAAATCAATCAATTGGTATTCTAAAGCGCGATCGCTGTTTGCCTGTATCGGATTTGCCCAGAGATCTGCCCACAGTGAAGTTCCAGACTGCGGAATTATCGCCGCAATCTGACGGTGGCGTTGCATCACAGGGATGATGTCGTTTGACCAGCCTACAGCTAACCACGTATCTCCCAAAATTAATGGCTGCAAATAAGTATCCGAACTGTAAAGTTTGACCTGCGGCTGGAGGCGATTCAACTGGGCGGTTAAATCTGGAACTTGGCTCGGGTTTTCCGTGTTATACGATTTGCCGAGGTATTTGAGCGTTAAGCCGATAACTTCTCGGGGATGGTTCGGTAGGGAAATGCGATCGCGCAGTTCTTCTCGCCATAAGTCTCCCCAGTCTTGCGGTTTCCAGTTTAAAGACTGGAATTTATCTCGATTGTAAGCAATGACAGTATAACCCCAACGGTAGGGAGCAGCCCAAACATTGCCTTTTGCGTCAAATTGTCCTGCTTGATTACGCCTAACTAATTCTTGCCATCGATTCGGTAACTGCGACCATTGAGATAGTTGTGTCGGATCTAAAGGTTGAATTAGATTTTGCCTAATTGCTGCTGCAAGCCAGTAGTCGCCCACAGTTACTAAGTTGGCAGGGTTGGGATTTTGAGGTTTAAGCCATGAAGGGAGGGGAAGTTGCGATCGCCAATCTTCCTCTATTGGCTTTTGATTGTTTTGCTGCCAAGATTGCAGGCGATCGAATAAGCTACTCAGTTGTTCCACTGAGGCGAATTCTAGACTAGCAGTCTGCTGCATCTTTGTCCGAAATTTCTGCAAAACTTGATTGGGAAGCGAACCTTTGAGTAATTGCACGCGCAGTTTGGCTCGTTCTTGGGTGTTACACCCTGCGAGTAACTGACTGAGTAATAGCGTTCCCGTACCGAATAAAAACGACCTACGATCCATTTCCTTAAGCTGGTTGCTTCCGTTCCACCCCGAAACCAACCAAATCGATAATACTAGGTGGTTCTTCTATATTGGCAGGGCGTTGGTAGGTAATGATGGTACGCAAGCGTAAATCGGGGGTGACAATACGCATCTGATCCACTGCTACAGAACGTTTGTAGTAGGTTGTCATTTCTAGAGTTTGGCGCGTGGGTTGGTAAGTGAAACGTCCGGCGATCGCCCCTGCTTCGGAATAGCCTTCATCTCGTAAATAAAAACCCCGAATCGTTTCTGCTGTGGAATCAGCTGCGGCGGCTGTTGGTGGAGGAATTTCCTGAATTACCGTATCTGAAGTAACGTAGGTATCGGGTACGAATAAAGCTTGCAGGCTCATTGATAGAGTTTCCCCAGTTTCCGAACGAGTGTTAAAGGCGATCGCAAATCCTGGTAATGAACTATTTGCGTCAACTCTTGCTAGATCGACTTTAATTCCATTTAAGGCAGAAATAGAGAGAATTTGCTGTTTTTGCGCTAATTCTAAGGTAGTCACATCATATTCGGTATACGACTTTTCTACCTGCTCTGCTAATAGATAATGATAAGTCCGTTCAATTTTCCATTTACCCACGCAAACAGTAAAAAACTCTTGAAAATTTAGCATTTTTTTCTCGGTATGATGCGTGACCTTCTCAATCTCTTCCCTTGGATAGAAGATTTATGCTTGTGACTAAACTATTGCTTCTAAGTTAATACATTGAGTACAGTGAGTGCTGGCTCTAGATGAATTGTGAATTTTTTCTTGGTCGATTATTTGGTCGATTATATAAATCGCTACGCCAACAAAAGCCTGAAATATTGTAGTTTATAAGTAATGTTACTGAGTGGAGCGGTTAAGATCGCGCGATCGCCAATCTAGTTCAAGCGGGCAGGAAGTAGAGGTAGAAGGAAAAAATACCCATCGCTAGCTGTACAGTTACTTTTACCATGCTGCACTAATCTTTCTACCCAGAGAAAACCTCGAACTTTTAGCTTTCTGGAATATTGACAATTTGAGGCTGAAATTGAGAAAAATGTAGCATGACAGCGATCGCCCTCCTTAAATCCTCTTTTATGCTTAAACTAAATACATATTAGCGAGAATAACACTACAAATTAGTATTTATTTTTGTGTAAATATTCTGAGAAAGTTATCGCTTTAAAAGCAATTTTGTCAAAAGTTAAATGATTGATAAGTAGAGTAAACTTTGCCCAATTGTTGCATAGCATATAAGAATCAGTAAAGGCAGGCATAGAGGGTATTCAATGGAACCACTTCAAAAACAAGTCCTGATCTTGAGTAATAAAGTCGATACCCTTTATCAGGTAGTCGATCGACTCAACAGTCAAGTCTCTTCCGCTCTTACAGAGTGTCGTTTAACTCCAGCATCAGCGCCAACAGATGTGATGGGAGAAGCTAATGGACGCTATGGAAATAACAGCTATAGCGCTTCCAAATTAGCTATGGAACACAAAGACGTGCTATTAGATAGCAACGAGTTAGATACCCATCTCCACAGTGGCGAAAAGGAGTTAGCGCCCGAAATTCAAATTCAGCGGCTCACCGCACAATTAACCGCAGCCTACAATCGGATAGCTGCCTTAGAAGAACAATTGCTAGCACGGAGAATTCACTAATTGAGCGAGCAGTGACTTACGACTTAGTAATTCATTCTTGCCATCAATGCTTCGATCGCTTGTAGGAGTTGAGTCTGACTCCAGCCAGCTGTGAGAGAGGAGGCGATCGCGCAACCACCTGCGCCCATACCTTCTTTTACGTAACCTTGCTCGTAAGCGCGAAGTTGAGTATATCTGGAAGTTACAAAACTCAGCTCAGTTGACAAAAGCGTTACAGTATCTATACTGGCAGCGAGTTCAACTGTTTTCCCTGTCGGATCTTCCGCTACCCAGCGAGTAGTTCCTACAACAACAGCTTCAGAATGCCACTTGAGATGATATGCCTTGACAACAGATTGCATTAAGGCATAAACAGCTAGCATTTGCGTACCACCAGCTAAGATAACTCCTTTTGTGCGACTAGCAGCGATCGCCATTCCAGCGACAACAATTTGCATCGGGTCTCCCACCGCTGCTACGAGTACGCCAGGATCTGCTACAGGTATCTGTTCCCACAGTCCAGCACGCTGCAACCCTGCTTGGACTAACTCCCATTTTTGGTTATGGTTGCAAATCGGATGACTGCTGTTTACCTTACCAGCAGCATCAACACCCAAACCAGTTAAGATAGCGAGTGCCGTTGTGGTTCCACCCACGACACACTCGCCAATAATTAGGTAGTCGTGGGAACTTCTACCAAGACGTTCTCCCCAAACTAAACCTTGTTCCAGTAAATGTTTTACCGTTGCTAGTGGCAACGCCTCCCCTTGACTCAAACACTTGGCAAGAGTCCCGCCCAAATCGATTGTCGGTACGGTTGGCGGTTTGGGTAACCCAGCATTAAATAAATAGAGAGGAATATTCAATTTCTCCACAACAGCACGCGAGATCGCCACAGGAGAAGCCCCCGCAGGCAAGGGAGGTAAGGCGTTCTGCGGCTGAGGCTGGGGACCCCGTGCTAAAAATTCAGCATCCGCGATCGCCGTATATTGTCGATCTTCAGGAGTCAGACCAGCTGCCGAGATCCCGGGAATTAAGCCTGTTGCCGTAAATCCCAAAACACAAGCAAACGCGGGAGAACCACCCCGATACCGTTCTATCCACACTTGCCCCTGTTTTAATTGGGTGTAAATTCGGATCATTTAACTCCTTACTCATAGTCCATTAAAACCTGTACCCAACGGGGCGGACGGGGAATTGGGTTACCAAGGCGATCGAGGAGTAACCAAGCAACGAGGTGAACGACAAATAAATAAACTAAATTGCTGACTAAAACCAGTGCTAGCGCTAAGACTTGAATCACCAGCATACTCGGTTGGAGCAACAGTCCTAGCTTGTCAAAAATCCACTCTGCCAACTCCGTGACTTCTACAATTAGATAAACCCAGAGATCGCGACCAGACCAAATCGACATTAACCAAAAGCGAAAGAAGAAACCGATCGCGCCTAAAAGAGTTCCTAAAGCAACTGAGACGATCCAGGGCGATCGCCGCCGCCAAGCAGCGCCTAATAATACTCCCATCACCCCATAGGGCATAACATACAGCAAACTGGGAATTGGACCCATCAACACTGCTAGCAGCAACCCAGAAACTCCAGCCGCCATCCATCCCGCCCTCGCACTCCATCGTAAATAGACGATTGCTACAGGGATCGCAAAGAAAATCCGCAGCAGGGGACCGAGGGGAAAATAAAAATTAATGAAATAGATCAAGCTGGCTGTACTCGCAAGAAAAGCTGTTTCCACCATTGCCAGTGGTGGGGCAGATTTCCCAGGCGATCGCTCCGATTGCTGTGAAGTCGTAAGATCGCTAGATGGGTTTTCCTGAAATGAATGGGGATCGCTCATGTACGTGTCTGAAACTTCTTCCAGTCTAATCGGTCGAATTGTAATGGGTTCTGTCTTAAGTGGGTAAAACTCTTAAAGCCTCAATAGGGTTACGGCGATTTTGCCAGAAAAACAGACATCGACATCCGTACCTGGAGCGCGATCGCGTTGGGCATATTCCCCGGCATAGTAAAAGCGATCTCCTTCAATCCGATAATTGACTGGGAGCGGTTGAGTTGAAGGTTCGCAAAACACCACTTCTGGATCGGGATCTCCTGGTAGTAAGTGCGGCAAATTTACGTTCCAAAACGTGCCTGGTTCTGGCGGACGATCGAGTAGATCGGCTAAGACTTTCGCCGTCCACCTTGCCGCAGTATCCCAATCTACATTGCGTTTGCCTTTGCGGTAGTGGGAAACTGCCACCCCAGGAATTCCTTGAAATGCTGCTTCTCTGACGGCTGCAACAGTTCCTGAAATGTAGACATCAGCCCCCATGTTACCTCCAGCATTGATCCCGGAAAGCACGAATTTGACATCTTGACAGATATATGTTGTAGCTATGCGGGTACAATCGGCTGGAGTTCCGGCGATCGCATACTCGTTTTCGCTGCGACGATGAACGTGGATTGCTTGAGTTGTGGTGACTTGATGTCCGCAGCCAGATAAATGATCTCTGGGTGCAGCGACGATGACTTTGTACCCAGCCACGGCTTTTTGCAATGCCCGAATTCCTGGCGCGTCAATTCCATCGTCGTTAGTTAAAATTAAAGTCATAGCCTAAAGTTATAATTTATACTTATTTTTGCGAATAATAGCCAGCGATCGCCTAGTATAGCTGCATCATAGCTATGTTAGATGAAAGCGATCGCCACGATTTTGAGCAGTAACTAAACTAAAATGCAGGAATGAATGCGATCGCCCCTTGGAGTGCAAAGATTGAAGAAAGGAAAACTTCTGCCAGATGGCTATGCCAGAACAGTACGGATCGATCGCCCAATACTACCACGAACGCACGAAATACGACCCTGAGACGATTGCTGCTAAAGGTCAGGGGTTAGATTGGTCGAAGCAACCGTCGCCATTTAAAGAGTATAAGATCGGTACGGTTTTCGATCTCAAACCATACTTACAAGCAGATGCAGAGGCTTCAGCAGTCATTCCAGGAATTGCTTGGTGGCAGCGATTGTCTCATCTTTTACTATATAGTTACGGGATCACCGCCAAAGTTCCAACGATGATGGGGCAGCCGCTCTATCTCCGCTCTGCTCCCTCTGCTGGGGGGTTATATCCAGCCGAAGTTTATCTAATTTCTCGCGGTACGCCACTCATTCCAGCCGGACTTTACAGCTATAACCCGCTGGCTCATTCTCTCACTCAGTTTTGGGAAAGTGATGTTTGGAGCGACCTGCAAGCAGCCTGTTTTCAACATCCAGCTCTAGAAAGTAGCGAAATTGCACTGATCGCCACAGCTATATTCTACCGCTCGGCTTGGCGCTACCAAGACCGCGCCTATCGTCGCATATTTTTAGATACAGGACACCTGCTAGGTAATATTGAACTGGCTGGTGCTTTGACTAACTTCCGTCCCTACTTAGTTGGTGGATTTATTGATGCATCTGTCAGCCAAATATTATATCTCGACCCAGAACAAGAAGGAGCGATCGCAGTCGTTCCATTAATAGATTTGGCAGTACAACAATTACCTCTCAAATTACCTCTCAGTTGCACAGCCTTACCATCTGCTACCCAAGTTGAGTATCCCGAAGTTCCCGACGGCGAATTACTGGCTTACTGCCATCGAGCAACGCAAATAGACGAAGCACCAGTCGTCAAAAGCCAGGAGCAACAGGAAGTTGCTCATTTAGAAGATAAATATAACTTTCCTTTTTGTTTGAAAGTTTCAACTAGAACTAACCCGATAGATTGGGGAATAAATTTAGTCGGGTTGGAGACGACAATACTCGAACGTCGCTCCACTCGTGCTTATACTGGTGCTGAACTCACAATAGATGAGTTAAGGGTCTTGTTAGATTTCACCTATCAACCTCAGCATTACGTCGATCGAGGATTTGATGGCGATCCAGACTATTTCGACTTAAGCTTAATTGAAACATTTATTGCCGTATCTGGAGTCACGGGCTTAGAAGAAGGTTGCTACTACTACGCACCAAAAGCCCAAGAATTGCGGCAAATTCGATTTAAAAACTTTCGACGCGAATTGCACTTCCTCTGCTTAGGACAAGAACTCGGTCGGGATGCAGCCGCCGTCCTCTTTCACACCGCAGATCTGAAAAAAGCTGTAGCACGCTATGGCGATCGCGTTTATCGCTACCTACACATGGATGCAGGACATTTAGGACAAAAACTGAATTTAGCCGCTATTCGTCTCAACTTAGGTGTAAGTGGTATCGGTGGCTTTTTTGACGATCGCGTTAACGAAGTTCTTGGGATTCCGAGTGACGAAGCCGTACTTTACATTACGACGCTGGGAAGACCGAGATGAAAAAGATAAAAGTTAAAAGTTAAAAGTCAAAAATGAAGAATTCTTACATTCATTTTCCAATACAAAACTGGCTGAAAATTCGATCTAACACTGACTCCGTGACTTCTTCCCCAGTAATTTCTCCTAGTGCTTGAATTGCGCCGCGTAAGTCAATCGTCCAAAAATCGAGAGGTAACTGCTGTTCGATCGCCTCTCGTACTTGTTCTAAGCAAGTTTGCGCTCTGATTAGCGCGGCGGCTTGGCGCTGGTTAATTGCTAAATCTAGATTGGCAGAATCTACCTTTCCCGATCGCACCTTTGCCAAAATTGCTTGCTCTAAAGCATCTATCCCGCGATCGCAAGCAGCAGCCGTTGTCACTACCTGACTAATTTCGGCTGGATAATTCACTGTTTCAACCGCCGCCAGATCGATTTTGTTAATAACTAAAATTAACGGACGGTGTTTTACCTGAAGGTAAATTTCCTCATCCGCCTGAGTCCATCCCGCCGCCGCATCAATTGTCAATAAAACTAAATCGGCGGCTTGAGCGCTAGAAAGCGATCGCTCGACTCCCATTTTCTCGACTCGATCTTCCGTGGCGCGAATTCCTGCTGTATCTAATACCTGAATCGGAATTCCTCCCACGACGAGTTGAGACTCGACCACATCGCGAGTCGTACCGGGTAAATCGGTGACAATAGCGCGATCGCTACGACTCCAAGCATTCAACAAACTCGATTTTCCCACATTCGGACGACCGACAATCGCCACTTTTAATCCCGTGCGTAATAATTCGCCTTGATGGGCTGTAGCCAGAATTTTGCTGACTTCTACCTCAATTTGGGCTAGTTCTGCTCGAACTAGTGTTTCATCTAATGGTGGTAGATCCTCCTCAAAGTCAATTCTTGCCTCAATTTCTGCTAAGACATCCAAACATTTCGTTCGTAATTGACGAATTGGGTGAGCTAATTTTCCCTGTATACCTGCTAAAGCTGTCTGCGCTGCTTGCGGCGATCGCGCCCCGACCAAATCGGCTATACTTTCGGCTTGGGTTAAGTCTAAGCGTCCGTTTAAAAATGCTCTAAGTGTAAATTCTCCTGGCTGCGCTAGTTTGGCTCCTTCTGCCAAACACAACTGCAATACCTGCTGTACTGCCATAATTCCACCATGACAGTGAAACTCGACGACATCCTCTCGGGTATAGGAACGTGGAGCCTGCATGATTAGCAATAACGCCTCATCCACGAGTTGCTGTGTTTGGGGATGGCGAATGTAGCCATAGAGAATGCGGTGGCTTTCCCAGGCTTGTTTTCCAGGGGCGTAAAATAGATGATGAGCGATCGCGAGCGCTTCATTTCCCGAGACCCTGACAATGCCTACACTACCTTGTTGCGGTACTACCGCAGTGGCAATGGCAGCAATAGTAGACGACGCGATCGAATCAGACATTTATCGCCGTAACACGCAACAGACAACACATACAGGGGCGCACAACCATGCGCCCCTACAAATTTATTGTAATCAAATCAGAACCAATACATTTTTGTCTCAACAACCAGCTCGGTGCTATTGGCTGGCTTAACACCCTCCTGACTTCTGTACGGGCGGGTTTAATTGCCAAATTATGTATTCTAGTACGGGCTATCGCTAACAAACCCGCCCCTACAACTGAACAAACGGGTTTAATTGCAACATTATTTGCTCTATTACAGACATGGACAAAAAACCCGCCCCTACGACTTCTGCCTTCTCACACTAATAGTAAGCGCTCTTATAGCTTGTCGTCACTCCGTTAGCAACTGCACCAATGACAGGGCTACCGACAATTTTTAAGCTTTCTAATGCCTTTGCCAGCGCCGAACGATGAGCTTTACCCATACCTACGACTAAAATACTCGCATCTATATGGGCAGAGAGGAGATTGCTATCTGCTAGTCCTAATAGTGGCGACGTATCGTATACGATCAGATCGAAAGCAGATTCAAACTGTTTTGCTAGGTTTTGCATCTTGTGAGATGAGAGCAAATGGGCAGGATTGGGTGGAATTTGTCCGGCTGTCAAAACGTACAAACTCTCGACTTCTAACGAAGTCTTGCTGACAGAAAGTTCGGCGCGATCGCTATTCTTGATTGCAACTGGTTCGCAATTGACTCGATGCAACACATCTTGAAAATTGATGTCATTCACGATTACATTACTTAAGCCAACGGTGTTACTTAAACCCAAGCGTTTGTGAATGTTAGGATTTCGTAAATCTGCATCTACTAGTAGCACTCTCTGCCCCATCATGGCGGCTGTTTGAGCTAAATGGAGTGCCACGGTAGATTTCCCTTCTTCCGCAGCAGCAGAAATGACAGCCAAAGAGCGGATCGGCTTATCGAAACCCAGAAAGCGAATATTCGTGTACAAAGAGCGCAAAGATTCCCAAAACTGAGCCATAGTTTGCTGTTGAGTTTGTGGCTTTTGTTGGCTCGATTTTGCGATCGGATTGATAGATTTTACGAGTTCGGTAACACCAGCCTTAACCGAACTCGCGTCTTTCTTCAGCGGAATTTCTCCGAGTAGTGGCAATCGGGTTAAATCTTTCACATCTTCAGGCGTATGAATCACATTGCTGAATTTTTCGATCAGCAATGCCACTGCAATACCCGTCAATAAACCCATGACTGCCCCCAACATTAAATTACGTTTCAGGCTCAACGAAGACGTTTCAGGGTCAGTAGGAGGAGTGATCAGTTGCCAAGGCACTTGTTTCTGTGCCAAATCGATGCGTAATGCTTCGCGCTTAGTTAAAAACTGATTTAAGTTTTCGGAAGCAATTTTCAATTGCCCTACGAGATCGTCATTCTGGCGTGCCAAGGCGGGAAATTGCTTGACCTGCTGTCTTAATACAATATCGGCTTGAGTCAGCGCTTTATTTTCTGCCTCTAAGGTTTGAATCTGGTTAGCCGCCTCTAAAAGTTGCTGTGTTTGTTGCTGGCGAATAGTATTGGTAGAGGCAAAGGCTGGCAGCTGTCTTGATACTTGTATATTCTTGCCTAAGATGGCTCTTCTTTCCTGTTCTACCAAGGGGAGTAAATTTTGTTCCTGCGATCGCAGTGCCTGAACTGTAGGACTATCTTCCCGATATTGCGCTGCTGTAACGGCAATCCTGGTTTGGATCTGTTGCAATTGGTTTAACAATGCTTGATAGCGGGGTGCTTCACTCAAGGCTGTGACGACTGCTGCTTCTGGCGATCGCATTTGTAACTGCTGCTGTAATGCATTGTAGAGGGCGCGAGTTCTGGCTAATTGGGTCTGCGTTTCTCGCCGTTGTTGCGTAATTTGATTCAGTCGGTCGGTCAGCTGTCTACCTTGCCCTTCAGTATCGATTAAGTCATATTTTTGCCGAAATGTTTGGAGTCTTTCTTGTAAAGATTCAACTTGCTGCCGTAATTTTGGTAACTGTTCCTCGATAAATTGAAGTCCCATTCGTACGTCAGACCGACGCTCTTCTAAGCTATAAACTAGATAAGCTTTAGAAAGAAGATCCATTACGTACTTAATCTTTTCTGGATTTGGATCTCGGTAAGTCACTGAAATAATATTAGTATTTGGCAGTCGTTCAAACTTGAGCTTGGTCAGATCGGTATTTGGATACTGCGTTAATACTTGCTGGGCAACAGGAGTCATGATTTTTGGACTCTGTAATACCTTAATTTCAGTTTCATTAATAGTTCTTTGTTCGGTTTTGATTTCGTTGAGAGGAGATATCGATAGCTTATTCTCAGCAGTTATCGGTTCGAGTAGTAAATCAAACTTGCCTTCATAGACTGGTTTACTTAGTAAACCATAAACTACTGCCGCGGCTGCAACTGTGGTTGCTACACTCGCAACTACAAGCATTCTTCTTTGAACTGCGGCAATTAGCTTTCCTATGTTTAAACCACCTTCATCACCTTCTTCTAGCTGTGCTTTAGATGCCAAAGGTAAAGCCTGACTTTGAGGACTATTGCTCTCAGTTAAAAATTTCTGAAGATGGTTTTTAGTCTCCATTCTGGGTTTCCACTTATTGTTTACTCATAATGCACTCGTAGTTTTAAGTTTGAATAAACTTTATCCTATGAGGGCGTATAGGGAGGCATATAGATACTTATTCTATGGAAATTTAACTAATAGTTAATTACTTAATGGTTTGACTTACTTTGTGCTATTAGCTTACCTATGTTTCGGCTCTGAAAAGTCAGAGTTTAGTTTCTATTTAACCGAATACACGGCTATAAAAATATACTGCGCGATCGCAGTTCACTCTGACCTTTGCCGAAAATCACTTGTTAAAACGACTATGTAGCAAACCAACCTATATTAGCTAGTCTTCTTTTATACTACACATTTATTGAGGATTTACGGAATTTTTATATTTTGTCGCTCAATTATAAACATTAAGTAAAATTTCGGATATGCATATTGAATTTCTTACCGGTTTCTTGCATGAATCGTAGTTTTATCTAGCAAGCAAGTGGAGCGAAAGTAATTAAAAAATAATGAGGCGAGCCGAATAACTCCTAAATCTAAGCCAAAGGCACAGGAGCTTAAAAAAGCATGACTTAAATTCGATCAAAAAATTATAAAAGCGATCGATGTCATGCCAAATTTTTACGACTTTCACAGTTAGGAAACGATCTGCACGTACTTTCACCGATCGCAAAAATACGGAAGCGATCGCTGCTATGCGATCGAGACAAGATTATCGAAACGAGTTATATAGTAGTTCTAAATGATTTGTAAAGTAGGCTTCTAGCCTGCGGCAGGCTAGAAGCCTGCTCCACGTTCATGAATCAAATAGGATTGCTATAGTTGCTGCACTGTGGAATGAGAATGCCACGATCTATGAGTTGGTTCATGGTAGCTTGAACTTTAGCTATAGGTAACTCAAGCTTATAAGCAACTAGTACAGCACTACAGAAAGGATGGCGTTGGAGTACGTTGAAGACGTTCTGCTCTAAGTCGCTCATGAATCTGTCCTCCCATCTGTTCTTGTCTCAAAAATAGGACGAGAAAGTGAATAAGCTGTGAAGTCGGGAGATAAAATTTTTCTCACGCTTAATTTACGCATCACCACTCGCGGGTAGAGTGACGGTAAAAATCGTACCTTGTCCGAGAGTACTTTCGGCAGTAATTTGTCCTTGGTGGTTGGCAACAATCGCAGCCGCAATTGCTAAACCCAGTCCCGAACCTGTTGATGCTTGTACTGCTTGCGATCCTGTCGCGTGAGTCCGAGCAGGATCGACGCGATAAAAGCGATCGAATAAGTGAGGTAAAGCAGTTTCGGGAATACCAATACCCGTGTCTTTAACTTTGACTTGAAGGCGAGAAGAGAGGAGCGAATGGTAGGGGCGCGCAGCAGTGCGCCCGTACAGAAGGGGCGGAGAAAAAAGTTCTTTGTTAGTAGAGATATGTTGTAGCTCGACCCGAATTTCACCACCTTCTGGAGTGTAATGTATAGCATTACCAATCAAGTTTGTAAATAATCGTGCTAGTTGATTCCAGTCTCCCTGGAGGGTAAACCAATCGTCTTCGGTTTCTGTCTCCGTTGGTGCGGTTAAATCTAGGAAAATTTTGATCTTCTTTTCTGCTGCGGCGAATTGCTGTTCTTCTACTACTTCTATTAATAGTGCGTCTAAGGGACAGGTAGAAAATTGTGGCTGAACGATCCCGCTATCTTGACGTGCTAGAAATAATAAGTCATCCACGAGACGACCGAGGCGTTTAGTTAATCGTTCTACTACTTTTAATTGTTGTCCGTATTTTAACGAGCCTGCGCCTTGTCCTCCGGCTGAATCTAATTCTGCTAAAGCCACTTGAACGTTAGTTTGAATTAAAGCGATCGGGCTTCTCAATTCATGGGAAGCATCAGCAGTAAATTGTTTCAAACGTTGATAAGAATCTTTGACGGGTTCCATTGCTTTGCCCGAAAGGAACCAACCGCAAAGCGCTACGGAAACGAGCATCAATCCAATACCCAAAATTAAATCGAAAGCGAGTTGCTGACTTGGTTTAGTGACTTCAAACCAAGGATGACTGACGCGCAAATATCCTAAAACTTGTCTTCCAATTTGGATTCTTTCGGTGACTTGTCTGAGGAGGAGTGAGGAGTGAGGAGTGAGGAGTGAGGGAGTGTTTTCTGTGTCTTGATGGTGACTAATTTGAACGGTTTCACCCGTGCGATTAGGGTGGAGGGGAATATCTAAAGGTGCGGTAAAAGTTGACCAGAGTAGTTCTCCAGTGGGGCTAAACCATTCTAAATCGATGCGATCGTCATCAACTGTATCGGCATTATCTCGAAAAGAAGCTTCAATATTCAACCGTTGTCCGCTTTCTGGGGAAATTGGTTCGATGACCAGCGATCGCCCAACAACTTCTACGACATGATTTAAGGTATCGTCAATCCGTTCGATCAGGGTATTGCGGACGTACCAATACATCCCACTGGCAAATAGGAGCAGTAGGATAGCAGTAACGGCTGTATACCAAAGTGCTAATCGGCGACGAGTGGTTTGGAACATTAAATAGGGATAAGGGGTAAGGAGAAGAAAGAGGGGACAAGGGAGACAAGGGAGAGGGGGGGACAAGGGAGACAAGGGAGACAAGGGAGACAAGGGAACAAACGGAGAAAACCGCAAACGATAAATGACCTATTACCGATTACCTATTACCCATTACCAACAACTCATACAAATGACAAATTATAAACTACGAGTCAGAAATAATGGACTGCAAAATATTTCGGTAGTAGCATGGCGATTAGCTCGATAAGAGAGGTTGTTGTCACTGCTGAGGTAAAGAGAGGGAACGCTAAAACAAATTACATCGGCGGATGTCGAGATTATGATTTTCAAGGAGTTAAAGCCCAGACGGGGTTGGATTATAGGTGTGACTGCGGGGGCGATCGCGCTTGGTTTAATTGGTATCGGAGTTACTCAGTTAAGAAATTCTGACCGAGCTAAACCAACAGCATCTCAGACTCCTGCACCTCTACCTCAAAAGGTAACAGTTGTTGCGCTCGGACGACTAGAACCGGAAGGGGAAGCAATTCGCGTCAGTGGTCCTAATGGCGAACGAATTGGCAAATTACTAGTCTCACGCGGCGACTTTGTCAAGGTAGGGGCGGTTATTGCTTATTTAGAAAGTTACGATGAGAGGCTGGCGGAAAGAAATTATGCTGCTAGTCAATTAGCTGAAGCGCAGGAGAGACTAAAAGCATCAACTGCATACGCTCAAGCCCAAATCCAAGAAGCTCAAACGCGAATTCAACAGGTCAATCGCCCCGGAACTTTTGAGGTAGAGGCGCAAAGAGCAACTGTTAGGCAGATAGAAGCAGAGTTAGCTTTAGCACAAACTGACTTACAACGCAACCAAAACCTTTATCAAGAAGGCGCGATCGCCAAGCAAGAATTAGATCGGCAAGTCAGTCAGACACGCAGCTTGCAGGAACAACTCAACAACGCCAAAGCCTCCTTGATTCGGCTGGAAAATGCCGTGAAAGCGAATTTGGGCAATGCAGAAGCTCAACTGAAGTCAGAGCAAGCAAATCTACCATTAACGCAAGTGCAAGTTGCAGCGCGATCGGCAGCACAAAATCTGGAATTAGCCGAAGCGCGGTTGCAGCGGACAATTATTCGCGCTCCCAGAACTGGAAGAATTCTACGGGTTTTTGCCTATCCTGGGGAGGCGATCGCCGATGACGGCATCGTGGAAATGGGAGATACGCGCCGGATGTATGCCGTGGCTGAGGTCTATGAATCTGATGTGGGGTTGGTAAAAGTCGGGCAGAAGGCAACTATTACCAGTCGTAACGGTGCTTTCGCCAAACCAATAACCGGAAAAGTATCGGAAATTGGCTGGCAGATCTTTAAAAATAACGTTCTCGATGACGATCCGGCGGCTAATGCCGATGCACGGGTAGTAGAAGTGAGAGTGCTTTTGGACGATCGCCAAACAGTAGCAGCTCTAACCAATTTACAGGTAGACGTGAAAATAGACGTGAAATAACAGCAGTTGGTGTCTTTCACGCAAATGCAAAAATCAAAAAAAACTGGTCACTGGTCACTGGTCACTGGTCACTGAACATGAAGACTCCGATCGCCTGGTTGAATTTGGTACACGAAAAGACGCGGTTAGTTGTCGCGATCGCCGGAGTTGCTTTTGCGGTCATTCTCGTATTTATGAACTTGGGTTTTTTGGGTTCTCTGGCAAAATCTGCCAGCCAAATGTACGAGCAAATTAACGCCGATATCTATTTGCGATCGCCATTAGCTTTAGAAATTAGCAGTACCAAACCTTTTGCGATCGAGCGGATCTATCAAGCACGAGGAGTTAACGGTGTAGAAAGAGCTATGCCACTCTATTTAGGTTATCTCCAGTGGCGCAACCCCGAAACTCGCCTGAGTCGGGCGATCTTTGCCTTTGGAATCAACCCCAACGATCCAGTATTTTTAATTCCAGAATTGGATTCTCCGGCAAATCGAGCCGCGCTTCTACGTCCAGATACCGTTCTGTACGATCGCCTTTCCCGCCCCGAATACGGGACGCAAACAATTGGCACGATGACAGAAGCGCGATCGAGAGGAATCGGCAGAAAGGTGACGATTGGTGGTCAATACACCTTCGGCGGCGGATTTGCTGCCGATGGAACGTTAATTATGACCGATCAAAACTTTCGCCGCTATTTCGACCCCTTTGGGCTCAACCGCGTCAGTTTAGGACTGGTGAAACTGCGATCGGACGCAGATCTCGATAAAGTTGTCCAGGAATTACGGCAAATTTTGCCCAAAGATGTCGAAGTGATTACGAAAGCAGAAATCATCCAGCGCGATCGCGCCTACTGGATTGGGGCAACTTCCACTGGCTTTATTTTTGGTATGGGGGTGATTGTCTCCTGTATTGTCGGTGTCGTCATCGTCTATCAAATCCTCTACACCGACGTTTCCAGCCACTTACGGCAATATGCCACCCTCAAAGCAATGGGTTATCGCAGCCGAGTTTTATGCGCGATCGTCATTCAAGAAGCAATTATTCTTGCCCTTCTAGGTTACATTCCAGGCTTCGCTATCTCCCTCGGTCTATACGATCTCACCCTCAGAGCCACTAGTGGAGGTCTACCAATTGCAATGGAACTCGAACGCGCTATTCTCGTGCTGCTACTAACGATCCTCATGTGTACCCTCTCCGGCTTGGTCTCCTTGCAAAAAGTCATCAACGCCGATCCTGCTGAAGTCTTTTAATCAGTTATCAGTGGTAGTTGGTAGTTGGTAAGAGCGTAGTGTGGGATTATTTAATTCCGAATTCCGAATTCCGAATTCCGAATTCCGAATTCCGAACTCCCTAGCCCCTAGTTAGTTATGCTTCCCCCCCGTCACACTCCTTTGGCTTGGTTCAATTTGACTCATGAAAAGCGCCGCTTGCTGACCGCAGTTGCAGGGGTGTCTTTTGCCGTGTTGTTGATGTTTATCTTTCAAGGGTTTGAAAATGCTTTGTACGACAGTCAAGTACAACTGCTAAAACGGCTCAATGGAGAAATTCTGATCGTCAATCGGCTCAAGTACAATATGTTCGTACCAGAGCAATTTGCCCGCCGACGACTTTACCAAGCACAGACTTTTGAGGGTGTAGTCGCTGCCTATCCTTTTTACACGACTACAGGCGATTGGAAAAATCCTCAAACGAAAACCATCAGACCATTGCGAGTCATTGCTTTCAATCCTGATGACCCTGTATTGCCTCTGCCGGGAATTTTACAAAATCGGGAGGCGTTGAAGCTACCTTGGACGGCACTCATTGACGACCAATCGCGATCGGAAGTAGGATCGATCGCTCCTGGTACAGTCACCGAGTTGTCAGAACAGCAAATTCGGTTGGTGGGTACTTTTAGTTTGGGAACGGACTTTGCTTCTGGAAATGGCAATGTTGTTATTAGCGACCAAAATTTTTTGCGCTATTTTGCTAATTTGGCTCCAGAGGAAGACAGCCGCACGCTCAATACTGTCGATATCGGACTATTGAAAGTGGCGGAAAATGCTGATGTGGATGCGATCGCATCTGCACTGCGCCAGCAACTACCGCAAGATGTCGCCGTGTGGACGAAAGCCGAGTTCGTGCAAAAAGAATTAAGCTACTGGCAAGAAAACACGGCAATTGGCTTTGTGTTTTCTTTGCTAACAACGATGGGTTTTTTTGTCGGGATTATTTTGGTTTATCAAATTTTGTATACAGATGTAGCAGAACATTGGGCAGAATATGCCACGCTCAAAGCGATCGGTTATTCTAATTTTCACCTGCTAGGAATCGTGTTGCAGGAATCGGTGATTCTCGTGTTTTTTGGTTTTGTTCCAGGATTTTTTATCAGTTTGGGACTATATAGTTTGACAGCTAGTTCTACAGGTTTGTTAATGCAAATGACTTGGGAACGAGCAATTAATATTCTGATTGCTACATTTATTATGTGTTTAATTTCGGGCGCGATCGCCGTGCGTAAAGTTCAAGCGACAGATCCGGCGGAGGTATTTGGTTCGTGAATAAGATCCGTAAATCAAAAGTCAAAAGGCAAAAGTCAAAAATTTTCTATTGCCGACTCCCGACTCCCTGCTATACGTGACAGCTTATGATAGACAAATTTGCCGTGCAAATTCGCCGACTCAATTATTATTTTGGGCAGGGCGATTTACGTACCCAGGTATTGTCCGACATCAATCTCGATTTACCCAAGGGACAAATCGTGATTATGACTGGTCCATCGGGTTCGGGGAAAACAACTCTTTTGAGTTTAATTGGAGCCTTGCGATCGGCTCATGAAGGGAATTTATTAGTATTAGAAAAAGAATTAGTCGGACTCAACAAATCTCAATTGGTAGAAATACGACGGAATATTGGCTTTATCTTCCAAGCACACAATTTATTTGAATCTCTGACTGCCTCGCAAAATGTAGAAATGGCTGTGGAATTAACAAATAACTGGCGAGAAAAGCGCAAATTAGCAGTAGAGATGTTGAGTCAATTGGGTTTAGCTAACCGCGTCGATTATAAACCCAATGCCCTATCGGGAGGACAAAAACAAAGAGTCGCGATCGCCCGCGCTTTAGTCAATCAACCGCAACTAATTTTAGCAGACGAACCCACTGCTGCTTTAGATAAAAAATCGGGGCGCGAAGTCGTGACATTAATGCAAAAACTAGCTAAAGAGCAAGGGTGTACGATTTTAATTGTCACTCACGACAATAGTATTTTAGATGTTGCCGATCGCATTATCAACTTAGTCGAAGGTCGCCTGGAATCAGACGAAAATTTAGAGAATTTTGTCTCCCATCGCGATCCGAAAAGCCTCGATCGGAGAATGTTTAGTTGATGCAAGAGTCGGTAGGGGCGGGTTTCTAAACCCGCCCGTACAGGAGGCGGAAGTCGGGTGTAGAGATGTTACATGTTCGGGTGTAGAGACGTTACATGTAACGTCTCTACATCAGCCGATTTCCTAAGCGCCTTCCCTTAACTTATCCAACACGCTACGATCTTCGAGAGTAGAAGTATCCCCAGAAACTTCTTCACCTGCGGCTAGAGAACGGAGTAACCGCCGCATGATTTTCCCCGAACGGGTTTTGGGTAAAGAATCGGTAAAGCGAATTTCGCCAGGACGCGCGATCGCCCCAATTTCATTGACGACGTGCTGCTTGAGTTCCTTGTTCAACGCCTCGCTGGGTGTTATCGTCCCTTCTAGGGTGACAAAGGCAACGATTTCTTCTCCTTTCACCTCATCTGGCTTACTCACGACGGCGGCTTCAGCTACTGCTGGATGAGACACCAAGGCTGACTCAACTTCCATCGTCCCCAAACGGTGTCCGGCTACGTTGATCACGTCATCGACACGACCCATCACCCAGTAATAACCATTTTCATCCCGTCTCGCCCCGTCTCCAGCAAAATAGACGTACTGTCCATCTTTGGGGGGGATGTGTTCCCAATAGGTGCGGCGGAAGCGGTCGGGATCGTTGTACACTGTCCGCATCATTCCAGGCCAAGGGTGACGCACGACTAAATAGCCACCGTTATAATCGCCGACGGGGTTGCCTTCTAAATCTACGACATCAGCCAAAATACCAGGGAAAGGACGAGTTGCCGAACCAGGTTTAGTGGGGATTGCCCCTGGTAAGGGTGTAATCATGATACCCCCAGTTTCCGTTTGCCACCAAGTATCGACAATCGGACAGCGTTCTCCCCCAATAACGCGGTGATACCACATCCAAGCTTCGGGGTTAATCGGTTCGCCTACCGTTCCCAGTAAGCGTAGGGAAGAGAGATTTCTGGCTTTGGGCAAGTCTTCGCCCATTCTAATAAAAGCGCGAATCGCCGTAGGTGCAGTGTAGAAAATATTCACGCCGTATTTTTCAATTACGTCCCACATACACCCAGGATTAGACGAACGCGGCGCACCTTCATACATCAGCGTAGTTGCACCGTTAGATAGGGGACCGTAGACGATGTAACTATGTCCGGTAATCCAACCTACATCAGCCGTACACCAGTAGACATCAGTATCTTGCAGGTCGAAAATCCACTTAGTCGTCATGTGGGTGTAGAGATTGTAACCTGCTGTCGTGTGTACGACACCTTTAGGTTTACCCGTACTACCGGAAGTATAGAGGACAAACAACATATCCTCGCTGTCCATCGGTTCGGCGGGACAATCTGCCGATATGCCTTTTTCTAAATCGTGCCACCAACGATCGCGCCCTGCTTCCATGTGAACTTGTTGTGCCGTACGCTTGACAACGAGGACGTTTTCGACTGTAGGGACGGCATTATCAGCTAAAGCTTTATCAACTTGATCTTTAAGCGGAACGATCGCATCTTTACGCCAACCGCCATCGGCTGTCACGACTAACTTAGCTTGAGCGTCATTCAGGCGATCGCGCAAGGCTTCGGCGCTAAAACCGCCAAACACGACGCTGTGAGGTGCGCCAATTCTGGCACAGGCTAACATGGCGATCGCGGCTTCGGGTATCATCGGCATATAAATTCCGACAAGATCGCCTTTTTTTACCCCTAACTGTTTGAGGGCATTGGCAAATTTACAGACTTCCCGATGCAGTTGCGCGTAGGTGAGGGTGCGAGAATCGCCTGGTTCGCCTTCCCAGATCAAAGCAGCTTTGTTCTTACGCCAAGTGGTAAGGTGGCGATCGAGACAATTGTAAGAAATATTTATTTTGCCACCGACAAACCATTTCGCAAACGGCGGTTGCCAATCTAACACCGTGTCCCATTTTTGGAACCAATGCAATTCTTTTTCCGCTAGTTCTGCCCAAAATTGCTGTGGATTGGCTTTGGCTTTGTTATAGAGTTCTTCGTATTCGTCAAATCTTTTGATGTGTGCTTTTTGTGAAAATTCTGCTGGTGGTTGAAATAAACGCTTTTCTTGCAGGATGGATTCAATCGTGATTTGTGACATAGCGATCGCTGTAATCGTTATTGCTACTAAAAACCATTCTGAATGCAGATTTACCCGAAATTGTTTTGATTTTCGTTAAGATGGGCGACTACCCGTATTCGACAATTGTAGTCAGATAGCTCCATCACTATTTGCGATCGTGAAAGTTGTAGCTGGAACAAAGCTGGCTGTGAATTATCCGGTTGAGAACGCGATTTCAAGCGATCGCAACGCCTAGCCTACTCTCCCTCTCTCCCGCTCAACAGGTTAAGCTGAATGGAAGAGTCATATTTTGACAAGCTGTATCTGTAGGGTCTTCAGGTTTAAAAACTGTTAATGATAGACGAAATACTAAATTCCCCATATCACGCCAGCATTGAAACCGCCGCAGTCTTAACCATTTTGATCTTTTTAGAGGCGGTACTCTCGGCTGATAATGCGATCGCTCTCGCGGCGATCGCCCAAGGACTAGAAAATAAAAAACTCGAACGTCAAGCGCTCAATCTCGGCTTAGTAGTTGCCTTCGTGCTGCGGATTGCCTTAATCTTGACAGCAACTTGGGTACAGCAATACTGGCAGTTCGAGCTATTAGGTGCGCTTTATCTACTGTGGCTAGTATTTCAACACTTTACCTCAGCAGAAGACGAAGACCACCTGCACCACGGACCTCGATTTCAAGCGCTTTGGCAAGCTATCCCCATCATTGCCTTCACAGATTTAGCATTTTCTCTCGATAGCGTCACTACAGCGATCGCAGTTTCTCAAGAACGCTGGCTGGTACTGACGGGGGCTACTGTTGGTATTATCACCCTCCGATTCATGGCAGGTTTATTCATTCGCTGGTTAGATGAATTCACCCACTTAGAAGATGCCGGATACATTACCGTTGCCTTAGTAGGATTGCGGCTGATGCTGCGGGTAGCTAACGATGCTTTAGTACCCCCAGAATGGTTAATGATAACCGCGATCGCGCTGTTATTTCTCTGGGGCTTTTCCAAACGCAATGTTGAGGACTCTCCTGAAGCGATCGTACCTACAGAAAATAAAGAAAAGGCTGAAGTACCGAAGTAGTTGCTATATGTAGAGACGTTACATGTAACGTCTCTACAACTCCCTACTCCTTAATCCACGGAGTCAAGCTAGGTTCCCAACTCGCTAGTTCTTCTTCCTTAAACCAGAGGCTAACTTCCTGTTGGGCAGTCTCCGGTGCATCGGAGCCATGAATGATGTTACGCCCAATGTTAACGCCATAGTCGCCCCGAATTGTTCCTGGTTCTGCTGTTAGGGGGTTAGTAGCACCGATCATCTTCCGCGCTGAAGCAATAACTCCATCGCCTTCCCAAACCATCGCTACGACGGGACCCGAAGTGATAAACTCGACTAAACCTTGGAAAAAAGGTCTTTCTCGGTGAACGCCATAATGCTGCTCGGCAAGTTCGCGGCTGACTTTCATAAACTTCATCCCAACCAGGGTAAAGCCTTTAGCTTCAAAACGACGAATAATTTCACCGACTAAACTTCGTTGTACGCCATCAGGCTTAATTGCTAAAAATGTGCGTTCCACAGCTATGTTCCTTTGAGTTGTCATTGGTCATTGGTCATTTGTCATTTGTAACTTACTAATGACTAGTGACAAGTAACAAATATCAAAATTAGATTATCTTAAATCGGCGATCGGTTATCAGTTATCAGTTGTCAGTTACTTAATGACTAGCGGCTAGTGACAAGAATTGAGTCGAGCCACTAGCCACCAGCCACTATCCACTCACAAATGACCAATGACCTTAATTTGAATAAGTTACACTGGCTATGCGTGGGGCTGTACAGAGGTTAGAAAGACGAGGTGAGAATAGAGATGGGAGCAGATCCAACTGTAGAAGAAATGGAGCCAGCGACGGTTGCGCAAACCACAACCGAGCTAAAAAACGAAAAGAAGAAGTCGTTGCACATCGCTCCTGGTAAATTATCGCGTTCGTGGACGATTGAGGACAGCGAAGCGCTCTACCGCATTCAGGGATGGGGCGAACCTTATTTTTCGATTAATGCCGCTGGTCATATTACAGTTTCTCCCAAAGGCGATCGCGGTGGTTCGTTGGATTTGTACGAGTTGGTAAATGCTTTAAAACAGCGAAATTTGGGACTACCTCTGTTAATTCGCTTTTCCGATATTTTAGAAGACCGGATCGAGCGGTTGAATGCTTGTTTTGCCAAAGCAATCGCGCGTTACAACTATCCTGGTGTCTATCGTGGCGTATTTCCGGTCAAATGCAACCAACAACGCCACCTAATTGAAGATTTGGTGCGATTTGGCAAACCGCACCAGTTCGGCTTGGAAGCTGGCTCTAAACCAGAGTTAATGATTGCTTTGGCGTTGCTAGATACTCCGGGGGCGCTGATTGTTTGTAATGGCTACAAGGATAAGGAATATATCGAAATCGCCATGCTAGCCAGCCGTTTAGGACAAACACCAATCGTCGTCCTAGAGCAAGTTGAAGAAGTCGATTTGGCAATTGAAGCAAGTCGCCAGTTGGGAATTCAGCCAATTTTGGGCGTGCGGGCAAAACTCAGTACCCAAGGAATGGGACGCTGGGGAACTTCTACAGGCGATCGCGCTAAATTTGGTTTGACTATCCCCGAAATCATTCAAGCGGTGGAAAAGTTACGCGCCGCCAATCTCCTCGGTTCGCTGCAATTACTCCACTTCCACATCGGTTCCCAAATCTCCGCCATCAACGTAATTAAAGACGCGATTCAGGAAGCCAGCCGCATTTATGTAGAGTTGGCGATGCTGGGAGCAAACATGAAGTATTTGGATGTAGGTGGCGGCTTGGGTGTAGACTACGACGGCTCCCAAACTAACTTCTACGCCTCCAAAAACTACAACATGCAAAACTATGCCAATGACATCGTGGCAGAGTTGAAATATGCCTGTGCGGAACGGCAAGTTTCAGTTCCGACCCTGATCAGTGAAAGCGGACGAGCGGTTGCTTCCCATCAGTCGGTTTTGATCTTTGATGTCGTCAGTACTTCCGATGTTCCTTTCGGTACGCCAGAACCACCCAAGGAGGACGAACCGCCAATCGTCCACCACCTTTGGGAAACTTACCAATCGATTACTAACGAAAATTATCAAGAGGCGTATCACGATGCGGTGCAGTTTAAAGATGAAGCCATCAGCCGCTTTAACTTGGGAATTATGCGCCTGACAGAAAGAGCTAGGGTAGAGCGGATTTACTGGGCTTGCTGCGAGAAGCTAATGGAAATTACCCGCCATGAGGAATACGTACCCGACGATTTGGAAGAGTTAGAAAAGATCATGGCTTCCATCTACTACGTCAATCTTTCCGTATTCCAATCAGCACCGGATTGCTGGGCGATCGATCAGCTTTTCCCGATCATGCCGATCCACCGTTTAGACGAAGAACCCGATCGCCGGGGGATTTTAGCAGATTTGACCTGCGATAGTGACGGCAAGATCGATCGCTTTATCGACTTGCGAGATGTGAAATCCGTGTTAGAAATGCATTCCTACAAACCAGGAGAACCCTACTATCTGGGCATGTTCCTCAATGGTGCGTACCAAGAGATCATGGGTAATTTACATAACTTGTTTGGAGATACTAACGCCGTCCACATTCAACTAACGCCCAAAGGCTATCAGATCGAACATGTTGTTAAAGGCGACACCATGACTGAAGTTTTGGGCTACGTACAGTACGATGCTGAAGATCTGGTAGAAAGTATCCGCCAGCGCAGCGAACAAGCCATGTTAGAAAAACAAATTACCTTGCAAGAATCCCAGCGTCTCCTCCAAACCTACGAACAGAGTCTCAGCCGATATACGTATTTGTCTTCGCCAACGTAAGTTGTAGAGATAAAAAACATCTGTAGGGGCGCAAAAATATCTGTAGGGGCGCAAAAATATCTGTAGGGGCGCACAGCTGTGCGCCCCTACATGCATTATTAACTAGCCTCAATTCCTAGTAGTTCAGCGATCGCCTGTCTTTCAATTGCAGGCTGGGATGGCGTTTCGACGCGGGTATCCGTAATCAACCAGTCTAAGGCAGCAGCTTGGACATCAATCATGGCTCCCGTTTTATCGACGCAATAGCGCCCGTAGACGAGCTTATCTACGAGGCGGACTCCCGGACCTAAACGCGAATACTCGAAAATGACGCTATTGTCAACTGTAGCGCCGCCACAGATATAGCAGTTGGGACCGATCATGGTAGGACCAACTATTTTCGCCCCATCTTCAATCCGCGTCATTCCACCGATATACACGGGACCCGTAATATCTACTTTGTCCCAGTTCACAGCAACGCTCAGACCAGTGTAAATCCCAGGACGAACTTCATGTCCTGGAATTTGGACGTTTTTAATTTCACCTTGGAGTACGCCGCGAATGGCTTGCCAGTAATCGGGAACCTTACCGATATCCACCCATTCAAAATCCATCACCAAGCCATAAAAAGGTGCATTTTTTTCTACAAGTTTGGGAAATAGTTGACTACCAATATCAAAATTTTCTCCAGGTGGAATGTAATTAAATATTTCTGGCTCAAATATATAAATTCCCGTACTAATGTTGGTACTCAGAGCTTCTTCAACTTTTGGCTTTTCTTGGAAGGTTCTGACTCGTCCGTCTTCGTCTGTCACCACAATCCCGTAACTAGGGACTTCTTCGCGGGGAACAGATTTCATGATGACTGTAGCAATAGAGCCTTTCTCTCTATGCCATTTCACTGCTGCCGTTAAGTCTAAGTCAATTAGCGCGTCGCCGCACAGTACAACAAAGGTATCGTCAAAAAACGGCGCGAAGTCCTGAATTCGCCGCATTCCTCCCGCAGATCCTACCGCTTCTCCAACGAGAACGCCATCAACAATTTTTCCTTCAAAGGAATAGGCAAGCTGTACGCCAAAGCGCTGTCCGTCGCGGAAGTAGTTTTCGATTTCGTTAGCTAGATGGCTGACGTTGACCATGATTTGGTCAAAACCGTGTTGGCGCAATAGTTCAAGGAGAAACTCCATCACTGGCTTTTGCAGGATGGGAATGAGCGGTTTGGGGATGGTGTAGGTAATGGGGCGGACTCTCGTACCCTTACCCGCTGCCAGAATCATGGCTTTCATTAGAAGCTACTCCTCAACATGAGACAACTGTAAGCGATTGATGCAAAATCTACTCTTGATTAAAAACAAATGCGATCGTTTGATTGCATTTTCGATCCTCGTTTAATTCTCTACCGAAATCATCCCGAAAACTACACAGCGTAGTTGCCAGCCAAGTACAGCATACTAAATACTTTTTGCCAAGCGCGATTGCCCCCCTTTTAAACAGAACATACAGTGGTTTTGGAGTCAGTATCGCCGATCGCCAATTGTTCGGAACCGCCCAAAGTCTTAATTTTAATTTCTTGATAAAACTCTTCCTGCGATAATTCCACCTTAGATTGGGCTGAGAGTAGCAGCAACGCCCAAAAGACGCTGACTTTTTCGTGTTTTTGCGATGAGGTGCAACCGCGATCGCTCAGTAATTCACCATGAGACATAGTAGCTGCAATGGATGTGGCAACTTGTTTCGTTTGCGTCCATAAATCTACTAACTGTTCTAAATTTAGCCAATTTTGTTCTAAAGTAAAAAATTGTGACGAGTAGCGAGATAAAAACTCTTCCAGTTCTCGCGCTACTTGAGTCAGATTTTCCTGGTGAGCTAGTTCTAAGGGCTGGCGAGCATCTGCGCGTGACTGAGATACAGAACGGCGGCTGCGGCTAGTTTTGGCTGTCAGATTGCCTTCAGACTGCAACTGAGTCGCAATTAGCTGCAAATGCTCGATCAAATCTTGGAGGGTTACAGGGCGTTTTTGGGGAGGTACGGCAACCGGACGACGATGTAATTGCTGTTCTAGAGGCAAACGTAACCGCGTCGCAAACTCCCCTTCCCCTACCAGCAATAACTCTTCTGTATCCAGTTCTAACTCGTCAGGGGGAGAATCTAGTCCAGTGAGGGTGTTGGCTTTAAACAAGACTAGCAGCGATGCCAGTAAAAAAGCCTGTCCCGACTGAGATAAATTTGATTCGTATGAGCCTGGTGTTATTTCTTGGGCAGCTAGCAACGCATTCAAGTAGCGATCGATCGCTTCAATGACTCTGACATCCCAAGGATCGATTTCTCCTCTCTGTGCCAGCTCAATTAACAGCGCAATTCCTTCAAAAATTTCAGCAGCATTCATGCTTGACCTAAAAGAACGTCATTGGTCATTGGTCGTTGGTCATTAGTCATTGGTCATTAGTCATAAGTGAGTAGTGACAAACAGTCAGTTTTGACTTTTGACTTTACCTCAGTCTTACCGCAAGATCTTGAAGGGGAAATTCGAGATTGGGAAAATAACTCAACAAAAATTAAAGGAGTAGTCGTTCGTCGTCTCTGAAGAAGTCTAAACGTAAGTCTTAGAGGAGTTGGGCACTGAATGAGTTCTCATTGCCACTCTTCCTCATTTTCTATAGTTTGAGAGCGACTCGTTAAAGGTTGAATCACCCGCGCGATCGCCTGCTGTACGAACTCGCGAATAAATTCATCGCGGCGACTTAATTGAAACTGTTGCTGTACGACTTCAGCAATTCCGCCATCACCCCAATCGCGATCGCGGCGGAAATATTCAATGAAACTTCTGCCAGCAATCCGAGTTAAATAAGCCGCAGTCACGGCTTGAATTGCCCTGCCAATCAGAAAAGTCGGCACGGTGAGTTGTAAAGCAGCACTGAGCAATTGAAATGCCCCTTTCACAATACCCAAACTTGCCAAAATTTTACCCAAAGATAAAGCTAGTTCTTTTCCCCGTTCGATATTTAACTCACAACCGTAAACGCTGCCAATTTCTACCACCATTTGGGCGTTAACAGCCGCAGTTGCCAGTAAATCGGCTACAGGTATCGGCGTAACCAACACCACACCCGCCACGATCCATTGATATCTTTCGACAACTTTCTCGGCTTGCTGTCGCTGTTGGGTATCGATCAGCTGACGCGCTTCTTCCCCCAGACGATGAGATTGTAAGAGAATATTATCGGCAATTAATTCTTCTCCTTCTTGCCGCAAAATCGCCGCCATGCGACGCAATAAAGGAGTGACTTCAATATCTGGCTGAAAGATTTCCCCTTCTGGCAATGTCACGGGTTGAGGGTTAGCCGCGATCGCTACAACATCATTGGCTGCAATTAAATCTTTAACCCGTTCGCGCAACCGGGCAAGAATTTGTTCTCGATCCTCATCGGCATACAAATCTGTTTTATTCAGAACTAATAGCGATCGCTTACCAATTTCAATCAACGCCCGTAAAGGTACGTATTCCGATTGCCGCAAATCGTTATCAACCACGAATAACAGTAAATTTGCCTCAGTTGCTAACTGACGGGCTACCTGTTCTCGTTCCGTTCCCGCTACCCCCGCCTCTTGAATCCCTGGAGTATCGGTAATCAAAATTTTGCGTTCTAAACCTTTTAAGCGCAAAGTATAGGTTTGTCCTACCGTCGTCGTTCCCATCGGTGCAGCAATTTGTCCGACAATGCGCCCGAAAATGGCATTTACCAGCGAAGTTTTACCAGCCGAACCCGTCCCGAAGACGACAACTTGAAGATTTCCCCGCGCCAGATTTGCTTCAATCTCCTGCGATCGCTCGATTAATGCCTGTCGCGTCACCTCATCTTGAATTTGGGCAACTTGCTGTCTTACCGCTGAGAGATTTTCGGCAGCAGCTTCCGTCTTTTGAGGCGGAACCTGAGTTTGTTGCGCCTGTCGTTGCTGTCTTCTCCGTTGCGATTGCCTTTCTCCCCGTTGAATGACGAGTATGTAGTAGACAATTGCCCCAATCAACGCCAACATCAACCCAATAATTAAGGCAATGAGGAAATTGCACAGTAGCGGCGAATACCTGCATACCTCGGCAATCTGTGCTACAGAACTCACCAACCACAGAACTAACCCCAAGGCAATAGCAATGCCAGCAATAATGGCGATCGGGCGCAGTCGTTTCATCAATTAGGATGAGACTAAGTAACTACCCCAATCTTAATCTGGTAGTTGGTAGTTGGTAATGGGTAATGGGTAATGGGTAATGGGTAATGGGTAATTGGTAGTTGCTCCCTTGTCCCCCTTGTCTCCCTTGTCTCCCTTGTCTCCCTTGTCCCCCTTGTCTCCCTTGTCTCCCTTGTCTCCCTTGTCCCCCTTGTCTCCCTTGTCCCTCCCTGCTCCCTGCTCCCTCATTTAAGATATATTAAGAAAGCTGAACGGTGGGAGTAAAGCTTTGAGTTTAGAAGCGATCGCGGTTGCGCCAACAATGGGGACGAACCCAACAGGATTGGTTGTGGTACTGCACGGCTGGGGGGCAAATGCTAAAGATTTAGCCTCTCTCGTACCTTTATTAAACTTAAACAAATATCAATTTTTATTTCCCAACGCCCCTTTTCCTCATCCTTATACTTCTGTAGGTAGGATGTGGTACGACCTTTCTAGCCAAGAGTATCAAGGCATTCATGAGAGTAGGCAGATTTTGAAAGATTGGCTGCTTTCCCTCGAAGCTTCTACTGGCGTACCCCTGTCAAGAACGATCTTAAGTGGATTTTCTCAGGGCGCAGCAATGACTTTGGATGTAGGATTAGGCTTACCTCTGGCGGGTTTAATTGCCTTAAGCGGGTATATGCATCCTCTATCCCAATCCTTAGATGAAGTCCCGCCAGTACTCATCGTGCATGGTAAGCAAGACACCGTTGTACCACTCAAAGCAGCCCAATACGCTAGAGATAATTTAATTGCCTTGGGGGTTGCCGTGCAGTACCAAGAATTTGACATGGGACACGAAATTCGCCCAGAAGTACTACCACTGATTCAGCAGTTTGTGACAGCGAGGAGCGAGGAGCGTTAGCGAAGCGGGACGAAGTCCGGAGCGAAGAGTGAGTAGTGACCAGCGATCAACTACCAACTACCACGCACCAAAAAGAAATTACTTAACAAGTATTAAAATTACGATCGCAATCCGTTAACTTGCGGAGATTCACCCTTGATAAAGTGAGTAGTATATATAGGGGGCTAGAAAAAAATTCGGAATTCGGAATTCGGAATTCGGAATTAACTAGTAACTGGTCACTGGTCACTGGTCACTGGTCACTGATTCTGGGGAGGATCGCAGCATGATGAAGACTTCAAGTATTTCTCGGCAGGATATTGCTGCTATGTCAGCAATAGACGTGTCAGAACTGGCAACTCGTTTAGAACAAGACAACTACACGCATGTTTTTGACGGCTTGCAGGATTGGCATTTACTCAGGGCGATCGCTTTTCAACGTCCAGAATTAGTAGAACCATATATTCATCTTCTCGATTTGGAACCATACGACGAATCGTGAAGAATTCGGAATTCGGAATTAATGGTAGGGGCGGGTTTTGTAAACATGCCGAGGCGATCGCCCAGAATTCTGGAGTTAAACCCGCCCGTACAGAAGTTGGAATGAATTGTAGGGGCGGGTTTTTTGGAAAAATCTAGGCGATCGCACGTAAATTGTGCGGTTAAACCCGCCCGTACAGGAGTCGTAAGTTGAGATGAGTTTACAATCGCCCAGGCGGGTGTTAGTTGGAATCGGCGGGGGGATTGCGGCTTATAAGGTTTGCGAGGTTATTTCCACGCTGTTTAAATCTGGGGCGGAAGTAAGAGTTATCCTAACCGATTCTGCTCGACAATTTATTACTCCACTGACGGTATCAACTTTATCTCGCCATCCAGCTTATACGGATGCAGACTTTTGGCAACCTACCCATCAGCGTCCCTTACACATCGTTTTAGGGGAGTGGGCGGAAATTATGCTAATTGCACCCCTGACAGCAAATACGCTGGCGAAATTAGCCTATGGTATGGCTGATAACCTGTTAACAAATACAGTATTGGCTTCTACTTGCCCCGTATTACTAGCCCCAGCTATGAATACGGAGATGTGGCAACAAGTCGCAGTACAGCGCAACTGGCAGCAATTATTGACAGACAACCGATTTTATGGTATGTCTACAGGATATGGGTTACTAGCCTGCGATCGCGTTGGTGCGGGGCGGATGGCGGAACCAGCAGAAATTGTGACTCATATTCAGTCTTTGTTATGTACGTCTGGCAAGCGAGACTTGTTAGGAAAACAAGTTTTAATTAGCGCGGGTGGAACGCGAGAATATCTCGATCCGGTACGGTTTATCGGTAATCCCGCCACGGGCAAAATGGGAATAGCTTTGGCACAAGCAGCTTTCCATCGGGGGGCAGATGTAACTCTAGTACATGGTATTGTCAACGCAGAAATACCGTCAGGAGTGCGATCGCTACCTGTTGTCAGTGCGGCAGAAATGGAGAAGGCAATGTTAGAGTGCTTTCCAACTGCTGATATTACAGTGATGGCGGCGGCTGTAGCAGATGTGAAACCTGCAAACTATACTCGCGAAAAGTTACCCAAGCGATCGCTACCCGAAAGTTTGCCCCTCGCACCCGTGACAGATATTCTCGCCCAGTTAGGACATTGCAAACAGCCCCAACAAATTTTAATTGGCTTTGCTGCCCAAACGGGAGATATAGTCACTCCAGCCTTAGAGAAATTACACCGCAAAAAATTAGATGCGATCGTTGCCAATCCGATCGATCTACCCGATAGTGGATTTGGCAGCGACAACAATCAAGCGATTTTTTTAAACAAAGCAGGCGATCGAATTGCGATCGCACCTGGGACTAAGTTAGAAATGGCACATCGGGTTTTCGATCTGGTTGTTAGTCATTAGTCATTAGTCATTTGCTATTTATAGCTAATAATTTTTAACTTTTAACTTTTAACTTTTGACTTTTGACTTTTGACTTATCCTGGATTAACTACTACCTTTAGCTGATTTAATAAACTTAAAGATTGCCAGAAGCTAAGAATATGTTTTCCTGCTTGTTGCGATTGAAAGAAGTGAAAAAAGTGTCCGCCGTCAGGATGAAGGTGGAGGCGATCGCTTGCTTTTAAGAAAGGTTGCCATTTATGGAGTTCGGTAGCTTCTACAATTGGATCGTCTAAACTTCCACAAACCATTAATGGTACTGACACGCCATTATGAGGGAAATTAGCTCTTTGCCAAAGAGAATGGGGTGAAAGCGAACTATCGAGATCTTTTTCTAAAATCTTTACTAATCCCTCAATTGTGCGATCGTCATAACACCCAAATAAATTATAAGCCATTGTAGATAAAACTTTTTTCCGATTTAGAGCTTGTAAGTGAGTGTAATAGTGAACTTGCCAATCAATAGTAACATCTGCACCTACACCTAAAAGAGTTAAAGAAGCAATCTTTTCAGGATATTGACGCGCATACAAGAATCCTAATAAGCCACTCGTACTATGTCCAATTAAGTGAACGGGATGGGTTGTATTTTGTAGATAGTCGTGTAACAATCCTATGGCAATATCGAGCGAACTAGCTTCGTCTTGAGTTTGCGAATATTCCCAACGAGCGATTGAAACTCGTTTAGATAAATAATTTAACAAAGGCTGTTCAAAACAGCGCAAACTAGAACTAGTATTCAACCACAAATAATGAGGAAATGACATGAAAAATTCCTTCAGAGTTGAGATGAACGGTAGGGTACGTTGATGAACGCACCCCACAAATTTCTGTTAACTGTTAACTAAATACCAAACTCTTTCTTGAGTTGCGCTACCCAAGCTTTTACTCGTTCGTCAGTTAAATCAGATTGATTATCTTCATCGATCGCCAAACCAACAAATTTCCCGTCTTTCACAGCTTTAGATTCATTAAAGTCGTAACCATCTGTAGACCAATATCCAACAGTTGTCCCACCTAATTCTGCAATTTTTTCTTCTAGAATACCCATTGCGTCTTGAAAGTTATCGGCATAACCAATCTGATCGCCAGTCCCAAAATAAGCTACCTTCTTTCCACTGAAATCAATGCTGTCTAAATCGGGGAAAAAACCATCCCAATCGCTTTGGAGTTCGCCAATGTTCCAAGTAGGGCAAGCAACAATCAAATTAGTATACTCCTCAAAATCGCTTTCATCCACATCAGCGATATTATGCAAATTTACTACATCCTCACCAAATTCTTTTTGAAGTGATTCGACAACCATTTCAGTTTTTCCCGTTGTGGAACCATAAAAAATCCCGACTTTTGCCATTCTATTCTCCTGGAATTATTTTGTTTGGAATTAGACCTAATTTGAACGTGGTGCATCAAAAGTTGTAGGGGCGGGTTTTTTGAGTAGTTCTGTCCTAAAACAAATAGTTGTGCGGTTAAACCCGCCCGTACGCGAGTAAAGAGTTAGTTGCGATCTGAAATTGGTTGAGTCGTTTAGCTTCCAATCATGGGAATCGCCCGAAATAAATTCAGATTATCTAAGAGCAAATAAGCAAAGATTGCTCCGCCAATTCCACCAATAAAAAATCCAGTCGAAAACTGACTCCAGTTATCTACAGCTTGTAGAGAGTCTGGTACGTTTGGTACTGTGACTGCAAAATTTGGGCGTGGAACTGTAACCAAGCTTTTTTCCTGTGAGGTACTACCGTAAATTGAGAACCCAATCGTCAGGATGACAATTAAACTACCTGCGGCTAGTAAACCGAGCAAATTACTGGCGCGACTGTCGTTTAAAGAACCTAGCGAGCCTAGTATGGTAAAAGGACCGACTAACCAATAACCATGAGCCATCCCTATTTCTAACCCTCGCGAAAGAGGTGTAATACCAGGGCGATAAATTGGTAGGTATTTCAGAAAGTTCAGTGTCAGGTCGTTAGCCTCAACCGAGGAAAAGCGATCGCCCGAGCGAGGATTTGCCAACGGTGGCTGGATCAAGTCGCCTTTTTTCAAATCGAATCCAGCGGCGATCGCGCGGGAACGGAGGGCGTGCCAAATGTGACCGAGGAGAAATATGACGGCTAGAACGAAATGGAAAGATACTAACCAACCACGGCTAGAAACAATCCCAGGAGAACTTTCCAAAGTGCGAATTGGACCGTAAAAAACTTCGGGATATGCAGTATTGTTCACTGAGGCAAAGTAAGCTGCAAAAAAGCCCATATAGGCTACAGCGCCAATACTATAGGCAAGATACGCTTCACCTGAGTAAATTAAAACTCGACGCGCCCAGGCAAACGGCTGAGTCAAGATGTGAAAAATGCCACCACCAATTAGCATTCCACCAACCCAGATGTGACCGCCAACGATATCTTCTAAGTTATTGACAGCCGCCATTCCTTCTGAACCCCAAGCACCGAACAAGTAGCCAAAAATGCGGACTGGGTTCAGCGTGGGATGATTTATAGCCCTCACATCTCCGCCGCCAGCTACCCAAGGGTCGAACAATCCACCCCAAAACATCGCCTTGGCGACGAGTAGTAAAGCACCCAAACCCAAAAGCATCAGGTGGATACCTAAGATCGTCGTCATCTTGTCGGTATCTTTCCAGTCATAACCGAAAAAGCCAGCCAAAGTGGGGTTATCTTCTAACACCTCTGGTCCCAGTAAAGAGTGGTAAATACCACCCGCCGCTAGAATCACCGAAGGGATCAGATGCAAAACGCTGATGACAAAGTAGGGATAGGTACTAGTAATTTGCCCGCCAGCACCAACACCAAAGCCGAGAGTTGCTAAATGAGGAAGCAGGATCAACCCTTGTTCGTACATTGGTAAACTTGGGTTGTAACGAGACAACTCAAACAGAGTCATTCCGCCAGCCCACAACAGGATTAATGCAGAGTGGGCAATATGAGCGCCCAACAATTTGCCCGATAAATTGGTGAGACGAAAGTTACCAGCCCACCAGCCAACTTCAGGAATTTGGTTTCTGTATGGACTATCAGAAATTACTGCTGTCATTTATGCCTTCCTTGAGAAATATTTGCATCTTTTCGATCGCCAGCTCAAATTTAAGTTGAAACAATTTGCATTAAGCTAGCTTCAGGCAATCGGTTTGGGAAGGATTGCTGCCTCACTCACTCTCCCTTTACGGAAATCCAGCCCGCGCGATCGCAGTGCGTGCCAGATATGCCCTTGTAGGAAAAAGAAAGCTAACCAGAAGTGAGTGTTGGCTAACCAAGTCCGAGAAGTCACGAATTCAGGATCGGGCGATGAAAAGTAAGGTACAAAATTCTGCCGAATCGTGAGTGCAGGACCGTAAAATACTTCAGGATAAACGGTTGTATTGACTGAGACGAAGAGAGTTGCAATAAAGCCCATGAGCGCCAAAGCACCCAAACTGTAGGAAAGATAAGCTTCTCCCGACCAAACAAATAAAGGGTGCGTCCATTGAAACGGTCTGGTTGCAATATGGAACAACCCGCCCAAAATCAATATTCCACCAACCCAAATGTGACCGCCAACAACATCTTCCAGGTTGTCAACGCCAGCGATCCAGAAATTGCCTACTGCACCGAACAAATAACCATAAATTCTGGCTGGATTGAGTGTCGGGTTAGTCACGACTCGCACATTTTCCACGGCTGGGTCGTACAAACCGCCGAAGTACATTGCTTTGGCGACCAATAAGAACGCACCTATCCCCAGCAATACCAGGTGAATGCCAAGAATTGTCGTCATTTTGCCTGTATCTGCCCAATCGTAGCCAAAGAAACGAAATCGGTTTTCTAATGTGGCTGGACCGCGCAGGGCATGAAAAATCCCACCATACCCCAAAAATGCAGATGAGATTAGATGGATCGAGCCGATCGCAAAATAGGGGAATGTGCTTGTCACCTCGCCGCCAGCACCCACGCCCCAACCTTGAGCTGCTAGGTGAGGTAGTAGAATTAAACCCTGCTCGTACATGGGTTTGGCTGGATTAAAGTGAGCCAACTCAAATAAAGTCATTGCTCCCGCCCAGAACACAATTAGCCCTGCATGGGCTACGTGAGCGCCCAGGAGTTTCCCTGATAAATTAGTCAGGCGAAAGTTCCCCGCCCACCAGGGAACTTCGGTAGCATTTTGCTCTACCGATAACGGACTTTTAGCAACAGTTGTCACCGTGCCTCCTATTGAGAATAATATTCAACAGTCTGAGAGAACAGATTACAACATGAACTGAGTTATTGACAATAGTTTTTATTAAAATTTTTGAGCGAGTTAGTGAGTGGCTGGTGGTTAGTGGCTAGTGGAACCAGTAGTAAATAGGGTGTAGGGTGTAGGGTGTAGGGTGTAGGGTGTAGGGTGTAGGGTGTAGGGTGTAGGGTGTAGGGTGTAGGGTGTAGGGTGTAGTGTTTTTTTTCTCCGTGACTCTCCACGACTCTCTCTCAGCTGGGCGACTCTCTCTTCTCCCCCTTGTCTCCCTTGTCTCCCTTGTCTCCCTTGTCTCCCTTGTCTCTCTTCTCCCCCTTGTCTCCCTTGTCTCTCTTCTCCGACTCCCGATTGCTAACGCCCTAACCACAACTTCTGTTGTTGCAGGCAAGCAAGGGCGATTCTTGTTTCTACTTGAGGAAATTCTTCGTAAAAGCGGCTGACACTCAGAAAAGATTTGGGTGTGTGCAGAACGATTATCCGATCGCCCCATTGTTCTAGCCAAGGTAGCAAGGTTTGAGGTGCGACGGGAGTGCAGAGCCAAACTGCTATGTGATTTTGCGATCGCAGCGTTTGGGCGGCTACTGCCATTGTCATTCCAGTGGCAACGCCATCATCGACTAAGATCGCGATCGTATCTCGCGTTTGTTGGGCGATCGCGCTATGTTGGGAGCGACCAGAATTGAGGACTGCCATCTGCAATTTTGCCTTGCTCAGGGCTGCTTCCAGCGCTATTTTTCCCGGTGGTGAATTTTGGAGAGCAATTGATGTTTGTCCTGCCCACAAGACGTTACCATCTGCTGTAACTGCTCCAATCGCTAGTTCTGGGTTTTGGGGATGACCGATCTTTTTTGCCACCACAATATCTATCGGACAACGCAGTCGCCGCGCTACTGGCACTGCTACAGGCAATCCTCCCCGTGGTAGGGCATAGACAATCGGATAAGGGGCAACGTTAGAAACAGCCGCAATTTTGTCCAGAAGACGATGAATTTCCGGTGCTAGTTGTTCTCCAGCAGCAACGCGATCGCGAAACAATATAGCAGTTGACATACTTTCGGCTGAGGACGGCATACTGCTTATATCTTCAAGGATGTTTCCGCAGTTTAACTGTGTTCTACAGGCTTTTTTCCAATCGGCTAGCAAATGCAACAAGATTTATTTTTTCAGTAATAGTTTCCTCATTTTCAGTCTTAGTCGGGAGTTGTAAGGGAGATAAGTAGATAGAAAGAGGGTTAAAGTAGTCACAATTTCGCTACAATTGGAAGGTTTGCTAGCGCAGCTACAATTTTTATTCCATGTCTAGCGAAGACCAGCTCAGCTTATTTGCAAGTTCAGATGTCGTCGAACCAGTCGCACCGCCGCAACTGGATCTGATTCCCACAGATGCGAAAATTCCTATTCCCATAGGGACTTACCCCAGCCTAGTTGAATTGGCACAGCACTGCAATCAGTGCCAGCGCTGCGAACTAGGAGCAACTCGCCATCATGCCGTAGTTGGGCGAGGTCATCCCCAAGCCCCGATTATGATTATTGGCGAGGCACCAGGGCAAAACGAAGATGAGACAGGGTTGCCTTTTGTGGGGAAAGCCGGACAACTTTTAGAGAAAATTTTAGATTCTGTAAAATTAAATACAGACAAAGATATATATATCTGCAATATCAATAAATGCCGACCACCAGGAAATCGCACGCCTACCACTGATGAAGTAGAAGCTTGCAAGCCTTATTTGTTAGAACAAATTCGCCTAATCGAGCCAAAAATTATTCTTCTCACTGGCGCGACAGCACTTAAAGGCTTGTTGGGCGAAAAAAGAGCTATTTCTAAAATACGCGGGACATGGTTGGAATGGCAAGGACGCTTGTGTATGCCCATCTTTCATCCTGCTTATTTGTTACGCAACCAATCTCGCGAAAAAGGTAGTCCTAAGTGGTTGATGTGGCAGGATATTCAAGAAGTGAGAAAAAAACTGGATGAGATTTGCTAGTAGGGTACGTCATTTAATGCACCCTACTCCTTCGCATCTCGCGCCCGACTTCTGGCTCGACAATCACGCAACCAAGTTTCAATTGCCTGGGCAATAATACCATCACTCGTTTCCTCTGGTGGCGTGGGGGGTCTTTTGCCAGCGCGATCGCCAATTCGAGTAAACATACTAGCCAAACGCCATCCATCTTCAGTTTTGGCGAAAAAAGCCCAGTGAAACCCCTGCAATTCTATGGCGCGATCTTTTAAATACTGTCGCTCCAAGGTCGTAAAAAATACCTGCTGTACGTCTTCACCATCCGCCTGTGGCGATTTAGGCTGGTAAACACCAGGATCGGTAGTTAAAGGTTCAAACTCTGGATTCCCTGCTACCAATACATACGTATAAAGATCTGTACTGCGGCTCAACCTACGAGCGCGTTGACTGGTGCGATTGGCGTATGCAGGCAAATCTTTAAGAAGTCGATCGGTCAGGGTTTTAATATCTTGAGTAGAACAATGGGAGTCGGAAGTCGTAGGGGCGCACTGCTGTACGCCCGTGCAGGAGTCAGAAGTCGGATAGGCAGGTAAGGGTATTTGAGTAACAGCTAGTAAAGAAAGTAGAAAAAAGTGCAATTTGGAGTTGAAAAACGAGCGAATCAGGGTTAAATTCCAAATTTCGTAGCTTGCTTCTCTCTCTTCAGCCGAGAATTCGGAATTCCGAATTCCGAATTCCGAATTCCGAATTCTCTTCATCACCCCGCCAACTCCTGACAAATACGCTCCCAAGCCTCCTCTGGATTGGCAGCAGCAGTAATTGGACGACCAATGACAAGATAATCTGCCCCTGCTTTAATTGCTTGTGCAGGAGTGAGCGATCGCGTTTGATCGCCTTTTGCTGCCCAGCTCGGACGCACCCCAGGACACACTAAGAGAAAATCATCGCCGCAAATCCGCCGCAACTGTTCCACCTCTTGCGGCGAACAAACAGCCCCATCTAAACCTGCTTCCCGAGCTAATGAAGCCATTTCTAAGGCATATTCCGGTAGTTCCAAGGGAATTTTTAACTCAAAAGCAAGCTGACGAGCAGAAAGACTCGTTAAAACAGTAATCGCAATTAATTTTGGTGGTGCTACACCCGCCGTCTTTGCTCCCTCCTGTGCCGCTTGTTGAGCCAGTGACAAAGCATCTTTACCAGCAGTCGCATGAATCGTCACTAAATCGACTCCATACCCTGCTGCCGCCCGACATGCCCCAGCTACCGTATTCGGGATATCGTGAAACTTGAGGTCTAGAAATATTCGCTTTTGCCGCTGTTTCAACGTACTGAGAATACCACCACCACAGCTCACAAATAATTCCAAGCCAACCTTCCAAAAGCTGACCTGCGGCAACCGATCCACAAGCGCGATCGCAAGAGCTTCTGTCGGTACGTCTAGGGGAACGATAATTCGGTCTGTATGCATGGGTGTTGGGTTTAGAGACAAGGGAGACAAGGAGGACAAGGGAGAACGATCGCCAACTACCAACTACCCATTACCATTTACTAATTTGACAAATTTATTCTTGCCAACCTGTAAGACTTTACCATCCAATTCATCTGGAGAATTAAAGATTAGGTCTACTTGGTTGAGGCGATCGCCATCCAGTTTAACTGCTCCACCTTGAACTTGCCTGCGGGCTTCAGAACTAGTCGGACACAAACCACTGGCGCTGACAATGTAAAACAATTTGGCTGGAAATTTGATTTGAGATAGCGAAAATTCTGGTACGGCTGAAGTATCGGCTGTATTGCCTTGTACCAATGACATTGCTGCTTTTTGAGCGTTTTGAGCGGCTTCTTTGCCGTGGTATTGACTGACAACCTCTAAAGCAAGCAGCTTCTGGCGATCGCGGGGAGTTTCCGGCAATCCATCTAAGGGTAAATTTGTCAATAACTCGAAATAATCTTTGAGCAAATGGTCTGGCGTTTTTTCCAGCTTGGAATACATCAATAGCGGTTCTTCTAGCAGTCCCACTTGATTTCCCAGCGACTTAGACATTTTCTGGTTGCCATCCGTGCCAATCAAAATTGGTAACAGCACGCCAAACTGTGGCTTTTGTCCGAAATGTCTTTGCAAATCTCGCCCTACAGCAATGTTAAATTTTTGGTCTGTCCCACCCAACTCTACATCTGCTTCTAACGCTACAGAATCGTATCCCTGTACCAGGGGATAGAGAAATTCGTGGATGTAAATGGGATTTTCTTTCTCGTAACGTTCGGCAAACCCTTCTTTTGCCAACATTTGCCCGACTGTCATTGTAGACAACAATTCTAGAATTTTGGTCAAATCGAGTTTTGACAACCATTCTGAGTTGTAACGAACTTCTAACTTGTCGGGAGCAAAATCTAAAATTGGACGTACCTGATCTAAATAATTCTTAGCATTCTCGGCAACTTCTGCCGCACTCAATTGACGGCGAACTTCCGATCTGCCAGTGGGGTCGCCAATTCTAGCCGTGAAATCGCCAATCAGCAAAACGGCTTTATGTCCGGCATCCTGAAACGCTCTGAGCTTGCGGACTGGAATACTATGACCTAAATGAATCTCCGCGCCAGTGGGGTCAATCCCGAACTTGATACGCAAGGGTCGATTTGTCATTTTTAACAATTTTTCCAGATTTTCTTCAGGATTGCTAGAATCAGGCTGGTCTGGAAAGATTTCGCTGACACCACGTCGTAGCCAATTTGGATCGGGTGTCGCGGTGGCTAATTGAGAGCTTGGCTCTTGCCTTGGGGATGATAAATTCGTTACACTCACTCGCAACCTTCTCAATCGCTTAATTGACAGACTACTATAGTGACAAAATTATCCGCTGATTTGGCGATCGCGATCGCAGACAAATCTCTTGGCTATTAAGTTGAGGAAATTAAACCGCTGTGTCTTCTAGCATTGCCCGAGAAAAACCGAGATATTCATCACCTGGCTGGAAATTTCTGAAAGAAGTCAGTCAGGTGACAGGCGGAACCCTTCTAGCAGTCATTATGTTGACTAGTGCCATTGTAGCTGGAGGGCTAGTCGGCTTAGCAATTAGCTTCCGCAACTTACCCGATGTCAGAGTTCTGCGTAACTATATTCCTTCTGAAACATCTTACTTTTATGACATAAACGGCAAAGTCCTTGCCAGCATTCACGGCGAAGCCAATCGCGAAGTCATACCTTTAAATAGAATCTCTCCAGAATTAAAACGAGCAGTCCTGGCGATCGAAGACAGTCATTTTTATTCCCATAACGGCATAAATATTAGTAGCGTCGGGCGTGCCTCAATCGTCAACTGGCAGCGCGGGGCAGTTGCAGAAGGCGGCTCGACACTGACGATGCAGCTGGTTAAAAATATTTTTCTGACGCAGCAGCGCCGATTTAGCCGCAAAGTTGCCGAAGCAGTCTTAGCCATTCGTTTAGAACAAATTCTCAGCAAAGACCAAATTTTAGAAATGTACCTCAATCAAGTGTATTGGGGACACAACACCTATGGTGTAGAAACAGCAGCCCAAAGCTATTTCGGCAAGTCAGCCGCAGATTTAAATTTGGCGGAAGCGGCGATGATGGCAGGAATCATTCAAGCACCGCAAAACTACAGCCCGTTTGTCAGCATGAAAACGGCGAAACAACGCCAAGAAACTGTGTTGAACCGAATGCGCAGTTTAGGCTGGATTACGGCAGAGGAAGACGAGAAGGCGAGAGAAACGAAAATTACCCTGGGGAAAGTTCGCTCGTTCCAACGTAGTAGTATGCCCTTCGTTACTAATACTGCGGCTCAAGAGTTAGAACGGGAATACGGACTAGAAGCCGTGCAAAAAGGCGGGCTGCGGGTGCAAACTACCGTTGATTCCAGAATGCAGCAGATTGCTGAAGAAACCGTAGCAAAATGGCATAAAACCATTCGCTCTCAGGGAGTCCGCGCCGACCAAATGGCTTTGGTGTCAGTCGATCCGCGCACTCAATTTATTAAAGCATTGGTAGGTGGGGTAGATTATCAAAAAAGCGAATTTAACCGAGCGACTCAAGCTCGCCGCCAACCAGGATCTTCTTTTAAGCCGTTTGTCTATTACACGGCATTTGCTTCAGGAAAATTTACGCCCAATAGCGTTATTAACGACACTCCGGTCAGTTACCGCATCCCTGGGGGAATTTGGACTCCGAAAAATTACGATGACTCTTTCAACGGTCCCATGCCAGTGCGGCGATCGCTCGAAGTGTCGCGTAACATCCCCGCCGTGAAGCTAGGTAGCGCTGTGGGTTTGAATAAGGTGGTCGAGACGTGCCGCATCTTAGGCATCAACAGCCCGATGGAACCAGTGCCATCTTTACCATTAGGAGCGATCGGTGTCACGCCTTTGGAAATGGCAAGCGCCTACGCGACAATTGCTAATTACGGTTGGCAGTCCAAACCAACTATTATTGCCCGCGTCACCGATAGTAGTGGTAACGTTATCCTCGATAACTCTCCCAAACCCCAACTCGTCTTAGAGCCTTGGGCAGCCGCTACCTTAACAGACGTGATGAAAGGGGTAATTACTAGCGGTACGGGAACCGCCGCTCAAATCGGTCGCCCCGCTGCAGGTAAGACGGGAACCACATCTTCAGAACGGGATATTTGGTTTGTCGGTTTCGTGCCACAATTAGCAACAGCTGTTTGGGTCGGCAACGATAACTACCAACCTGTCGGTAAGGGTGCAACAGGTGGCGTATTTGTTGCCCCGATCTGGCGATCGTTCATGTCACAAGCCTTGAAAAATACCCCAGTCGAGAATTTCCGTCCTCCTTCGCAGTTCGATCGACCTAAATGAGGAAGTTGAGGGAGACAAGGGAGACAAGGGGGACAAGGAAGCAGGGGAGCAGGGGAGCTTCAGGTGCAACTACCAACTACCAACTACCAGTCCCCTACACCCCATACCCTTTCATCACGCATCACTTTCTTTGTAGGGAAAGCCGTACATGGCGGTGGTTCTTTTTTTTTGATTAAATAGTTTAATATTAAATTAATTGATATTGAACTAAATAATTCAAACCAAGTTGGAGGAAAGATATGATTACACTCAGACAAAGCCAAGAACGCGGACATGCAAATCATGGGTGGTTAGATAGCTATCACACCTTTTCATTTGCAAACTACTACGACCCCTCTCACATGGGATTTCGATCGCTGCGCGTGATTAACGAAGATCGAGTCCAGCCAGGAAGAGGGTTTGGGACTCACGGACATCGGGACATGGAAATTCTCACCTACGTCCTTGAAGGTGCGCTCGAACATAAAGATAGTATTGGTAATGGGGAGATCGTCCGACCCGGAGAAGTACAAAGGATGAGTGCTGGAACGGGAATTATGCACAGCGAATTCAATCCTTCTGCTACCGAACCAGTTCACCTCTTGCAAATTTGGATTCTGCCCGATCGCCAAGGCTTAGAGCCGAGTTACGAACAAAAAGCCTTTTCAGTTGCAGAAAGACAAGGAAAATTGCGGTTAATTGCCGCTAAAGATGGACGCGATGGTGCTGTGACAATTCATCAAGACGTGAATTTGTATTCAGCCATATTGCAACCGCAAGATCGGGTCACTTATCAATTGCAACCAAATCGTTATGCCTGGTTGCAAGTAGCGCGGGGTGCAGTGGCGCTCAACGGTCATAGCTTGAACGCGGGAGATGGAGTAGCGATCGGTGCCGCTGAACTGTTAGAAATAAGCAGCGATCGCGACGCGGAAATATTACTTTTCGACTTGGCGTAGTTGCGGCGGGAGATAGAAGGGACAAGGGAGACAAGGGGGACAAGGGGGACAAGGGGGCGCAACTACCAACTACCAATTCCCTACACCCTTCTTTCTTTCTTCACTAGACCTCCTGCGTTGCGTACCCTTCGGGAAGGCTTCGCCAACAGAATGACATCCATGATTTTTTGATTCATGCAGGAGGTCTACTGATAACTGATAACTGATTTAACGACACACTTTTGCTTGAGGCATACTCGCTTTTCCTAATATTGCCGTGCGGTAAAGGCGATCGAATTCCCGTTCGTAGTGGGCTGCAACTGTGGGACGATCGATGATAATTAAGGTTTCATCATTAGAATAATTTGCCGCTTCCGACCAATTGTGGCTACCTGTAATGACTTGTCTGCCATCTAATATTGCCATTTTACTGTGTACGCCGCGATCGCCTGTTATTGCTTTGGGAAAACCAACTGTATTAATCGGACGATACCAAGGTTTGATATTATTAACACCCTTTTTGTGACGAGTCGGACACAGTCCCATTGCATCGTAGGCTTTAGAGTAAGATTGTCGATAAAAATCTGGATCTATTAGGATTTTAATATCTTCTACTCCTGTATCTCGTACTGTTGCTAAACCATCACTAATTTCTCGATCTGAAAATACGAAAACGGCAACATGCACGCTTTTTTTCGCATTTTTGATAGAATAAGCGATCGCACCGTTACTAGTCATGCCAATGCTTTCAGTGCGAGGGGCAGGTGAAAAGTTCAGCGTCACGTGACCCGTTCCAACTAAAATTGTTACAGGTTGTCTGCGTGGTTTATGAGATTTAAATAATCCCTGCCACATATAATTAAACTCATCTGTTAATGCTTGAGCAACTTGAGTATTATTGGGAATAATAACCATGTTGTTTGGATTACCGCGACTTGCCGGAACCTGAAAATCTCCATGCAAATCGGAAGTTGTAAAGTTACCGCTAGATATAATTGTAGTTTTATTATCTACAACTAAAAACTTGTGATGCATTAACCCACTGCCTCTAGTTTTACCATTGGCAGTATCGCTGTCGTCTTTAATTTCAATGCCATGCGATCGCAACAAAGCTAAGGCATCGATTGGATATCGTTTTAGTTCTTCGTAAGCTCGGCGATCGTGTCGCTTCATACGAGCAATTTCCGCTGAAGTATAATCTGCTAAAGTTTTATTATATTGACTATCAATTATTAGTCTGACTTTTACACCTGCTTGCTGTTTAGCAACGAGTGCTTTTGCAACCAGAGGAAGTCGAAATTCCATCACTGCTACATCTATTGACGATTGAGCTTGAGATATGGCATCGATCGCTTGTTGTTCTAAATTGTCCCCTAAACGCATAAAATGCCGATAAGGATCTTGATAAGAAGCGGCTTGATTTTGATTAAAATAAACTTGAATAGCAGAGTCTTGAGGAAGCGGTTGAGTGATTCCTAAGTGTGTTTTGGGTTTGAATATTTGAAATAAAACAAGCCCAAAAACTAGTAAAAATACAAATAAAGCTATTTTGACTGTTCGTAAATGCTGGGGGCGAGTTAAGCGTTTCTGTCTCATTCCTAAAAGTCGTATTTTCTAGGCATTTTTTGAAGTTTTGAGAAATGTGTCGTCACAAGTAACTGGAAAGCCTGACTCATGATGATACGAACTTATAATTCCCAATTTCCGAGAATTGTTATCCTCATACCATTTCTCTAAAATTATCTTCTAGACGCTCTTCTGTCGCCCCCTTTTTCAGGGGTTGAAGGAGCGAAAAACTCAGTTACCTCCTCGCCAGATCCCCACTACCCCCCTTTGGGAAAAGGGAAAACCAAAGAAAGTTGCACGTCGTGTCTTTCACTCAAATTTGGTTTTAGAAAAGCTTCTATAGCCCCCTTAAAAAGGGGAGTTGGGGGGATCTCTCCAGTCGCAGTCAAAAAGTAAAATGATAAAAATAAACAAACTTAGGGCGATCGCCATAGTAAACTTGCAACAGGACTTGCAATATAAGTATCAAAAAATATAAGTAGTAAGTCAAAGATAGATTATGAAAATAAAAACAGTTTGCGCTTCACTACTTTTAGTATTAATCCCTTTATCGCTTGCCATCAGCGGCTGCGATGCTGAAGAGAACAATTACGCAAATAATTCTGATGTAACTTCTACTACTCAGACTACAGAAATCAAGACAAACTTAATCCAACCAGATCGATCTACCGAAGATCCGTATGCAGCAGAAGCCTATTACCAGCAGCTATTGGCACAATATGGGGAAAATTATCAAGAGTGTTTAGAGCCTGTATCAGTTAATCTCGATGCGGTTACGAACTCAAATGCTTCTAAGGTAGATCCCACAGAAAAAATTACTAAAATGAAGCAGCAGAATAAAATATTTGTGTTAGACGCTTCTGATTCTATGCGAGTGTTTACAGGTGGCGGTACTACAAAATTCGACATTGCTAAAGCTGCGATCGCTCGTTTTGTCAGTACATTTCCTTCTACAACTCAAGTTGGAGTTAATCTATTTGGCGATCGTAGCGCCGATGCAACAACAGATCCAACTACTGTATGTGCTGCTAGCGAAACTATGTATTCCCTAATACAGTTGAGCAGCTTAATTTTAGCACCAGCCAACGAACCCACCTCAGAGGCTGAGTTTCAACCAATTTATAAACCAATAACGGCAAGTCTATCAAGATTAAACGATATTCTAAGCGATCGCGATGGTGCTAGCAATCAAAATATTATTTATTTAATTACTGATGGGACAGACAATTGTAATGGTGATGCTGTAGCAATTGCCAGAGAACTACACAATTCTCCGGCAGAAATTACGATAAATGTAATTGGCTTAGATGAAAACGAAACCACGCAGCAGCAGTTGCAAGCCATAGCTGAAGCTGGCGGAGGTGAGTATTTTCTAGCGCGCGATGCCAATGAATTCAATACTGCTTTTGAACGGACACAAGAGAAAATCGAAGCAGAAAAATATACAACAATTCAACTAACAGAAAATCGACCTCAACCTCCTACAAGTTCTAATCCTAACATCAATCAGATTACAGCCTGTACTACAGTTAAAATGAATCGCGAGCTAGGTCAAATTATTAGTCAGGTTAATCGTTTATCTGCACTCCAAGGAACAAATCTTAAGTACAATAATCATGTTTTAGCCCGTTTGAAAGAAAGGCAAGAGCGGATTACCGCATGGCGCGATCGCCTATTAACTAATACTGGCAATCCTCAAATAGATTTAAATTTATTTCGGCAGGAATTGGCACAGGCAACGCAATAATTTGTCATTTGTGAGTGGCTAGTGGCTAGTGGCTGGTGGCTAGTAGTAAATGGGGTGTGGGAAGTGCGGGAAGTGCGGGGAGTGTGGGGTGTAGTGGATTGTTAACTGCTCAGGAGTCAGGAGTCACTGATAACTGCTCCCTGCTCGTCCCTGCTCGTCCCTGCTCGTGCGCTCCCTTCAATAACAAATAATAAAGTTGTCCGTTACTGACCGTAACTCCAGCACGCTTTGCGGCTAGATCGCCTGTTCCCATAAAGTAATCGACTCTACCCGCTCCTTTGATGGCGCTACCCGTGTCTTGATTGAGGACGTAGCGGCTAACAGTACGCTGTTCTAGCTGTCCTTGCCGATCGAAATAAGGAATTTGAGTATGAATCAGCGCTAAAGCACCAGGCGGCGTAAGTGATTTATCTGTGGCGATCGATCGCTCGGCTGTGACTGGTACTCCCAGATATCCGTGAGGTGCAGCGTTGTTTGTGGGTTGAAAAAAGACAAATGTACGATAGCGGGGTAGATATGTATTTAATTCTGCCGGGTGTTGGCGAAAGTATTGCAATACAGCAGGTAGAGTTAACCCATCGGCGGGAAGTTTGCCATCTTTAATCAGTTCTTTGCCGATGCTGGTATAAGGAAACTCAGTTTTTCCGGCATAACCGACAGTCATGATACTACCATCTGTCAGGTGCAGGCGTGCCGAGCCTTGGATGTGAACTAGAAAAGCTTCTAGGCGATCGCGCAGCCAAACCAGTTCTCGTCCGTGCAGCCGACTTTTCGCTCCCAATAAACCGTTCTCGCCTTCTAATTCAGCTCTGGTAGGATGGGGTTCAGTCCACGAAGCAAAGTCGGGTGGGAGTCGATAAAGAGGATAGCGATATTCAGCCGTTTTAACGCGGCTAGCAGGATAGATTGGCTCGTAGTATGCAGTAAATAGTACCTCACTCTTACCATCTTGTGTCGGAAATTGATACAGTTCAAATTCTTGCTGAACGGCGGCTTGTAGTTGTTCTGGAGAGTGGGAGTTAATCACCAACTGGCGAAATCGCACTAAACTACGCCAGACGCGCTCGCGGGTAATCTCGCGTAGGGGATACTGTTGATAAGCTGCAATTGCTTGCGGCGATCGCAAATATCGCAAACTGTTATCGATCGCTTTGAGTAAAGCTTGGCGATCGCCTTTTTTACCTTGACCCCAAATCTGTTCGTCCCAACCCAAGCGATCGGATTTTTGTTGTATACTAGCAGGTACGAGCTGGACTGTGGCAGCACTAGCATGAATTGTAGAAGTGTGGGTAGAAGCGTTACCTGTAACGTCTGCCGACAGTAATTGAGCCAGGACTAAGGTAAATAGTGCTATTGTCTGTTTCATCATTTGAGCGATCGTCAATAGAATTTAATGTTATTCCGTAATTATTAACTCGATCTCAGACTAGTAAATAGTGCGATCGCATTTAAATTTTTCAGTTATTTCATCGTTGTAATTCTGCATGAATAACTCAAATATCAACATTGTAAAAAGGAGTCAGAATAACTCAGAACTTGTAAATCCATTAGTTGTAAATCCTATTCGTCTGATAGTAGCCCGTACAAGGAAGATAATGCTAAATTATCTAGCGATCGCTTATACTAAAACAGTTGTACTAACCCAAGCCTTAAGGCAGATAGAATGTAACTATGGCTGCATTTGATGTAGAGCATTCAATCGATACCAACATAAAACTATCATCAATATCTACTTCAGAAGGGGTAGAGATTCTCCGCGAACAGATGGAGTCTTTACATCGAATGGTAGAACATCTAGGAGCAGAGTTACTTCATAAGCAGCAACAAATACAAGCTCTAGAGCAAGAATTAGAACAAACAAACAAAGAATTGTGCCGCGCACTCGCCCCACACCAGCAAGAGATTACCCCAGCAAAAGATTACCAAGGTGAAGCACTCGATCGGCAAGTTTCAGTCAGCGAGTCTTTAGCTGCACCATTCAATGCTACTTCCGGTCGCGCCATCCCAGCAAAGAAACCGGAGGTAGAAGAGGCGATCGCCAACATAGCTACTCTACCGAACATGATAGCTCAGCAAATCTTAAATGATTCAAAAGAATTAAAAGCTCAATCACAGAAACTTCGCTTTCAATTCAAGGAGCTTGGATGTCAGTTTATTGCTAATCAAGCTAGTTTCATAAAATCTCAAGAGGAAGTAGCTTGGTTAATAGAATTGCCGCAGCAATTTGGAAAGAAAACGATTATATCTCAGCGTTTGGAAGCAAATCAAACGAAAACTGAAGTCAATGTAAGGCAACTTCAAGAACATGTGGAGCAAACCAAAAAATTGTTAAATAAATCCAAGGTTTATGTAAAATTGGTAAAGTCGAGATCGGCAAGTTATTCCAACTCAAAAAAATCTGCGAAAGTCGATTTAAGCTAAGCTTAAATCGACTTTCATCTAAGTAGAGAATCTGATTATTTTACCGCCCAATTTTAAGAATGCTGTTGTTTTAACTTTCTCATTTCTGCTTGAGCGCTAACAGCAAGGTGAAGTAAAAAGCACTGCCTTCGCCTAAGATGCTTTCTGCCCAGATTTGCCCTCCATGTTGGCGGATGATACTGCGACAGATGGCTAAACCTAAACCCGTGCCTCCTTTTTGACAGGAATCAGAAACATCGACTTGTTGGAATTGTCCGAAGATTGTTTCTAACTGATCTGCTGGAATGCCTCTGCCTCGATCTTTGACTTGAAATAGGACGTAGGGTGTAGGGTGTAGGGTGTGTTAAGGACGCACATCTGTGCGCCCCTATAAGTGACAACGACTACGACAGCAGACTCGGACAAGTTAATACAAACACGTCTCTCGTTCCATCGGTCTCATCATTTAGAGGTTTAACGGGAGTCGTGTAATGGAAAAATTCGCGATCGTTAAGTAGCAAAAGTTCTCCAGGGTTGAGGGTTTTATTAAACACAGGACTTTCCTTTTTAGATCTATATAAGTGCGTCTCTCCCCCTTGGACATTATTACGTCCGATAGAAAAGATCGCAATCAGATCTGTCCCATCACGGTGTATTCCCTCTGGTGCTGGATTGCCAAAATTGGTTGCCGAACAAGTTGTTCTAATTTGATGCACGCCAATTTCCCGAGAGTCAGAATACAATTTACAAGCATCATTAAAGGCAAACAGCAATCTTGTAAAATCTTCATGCACTACCAGAGCATCATCAATTTCATGGAACTCTCTTTGAATATCTCCTACTACAGGATTATATTCTTTGCTTTGAAATAAGCGACCGTGAGGTAATTTCACCACTTTTCCGTCTGTTATGCTAAAACGGGATAAACGGCGGCGGCGATAGTTACCCTTAATGTATGGATCTACTGGCAAATCTTGGAAAAAGCGCTGCAACTCTTCTAAGTTGATAAAATTTGCCTTTTGTAATGTAAATAATAAGTCGTAGCCTAATTTTTTTGAATTTAGTACTTTTTGCATAGAAAACTAATCCTTTATTTTCGCTCCCGACCGTTTCTGCTTATAGAAACAATCCATATTTATAGTATAATTTGGATTTTTAAAACTGCTGTTAACTTCATTACAAAAAGTTTCAATTTATTAACAAAATGGCAAAATTGTCTCAAAGAATACTAAATTTTCTTCGAGCCATATTTTGTAAGTAAAAATACTAAAATCGTGTTTAAATACTGCGTAAGCGTTGCTGAACGAAGTTATCGCTTGCCAAACTGAAGACTACAAATTTTTCTGTTCTACAAGCGATCGATATGTTTATACGGTAGATTACTAACCAATATGCACGTATGGCAATTTAGGTGGGGGAAATCAAAGCGTAGAGTGGGTTTTTCATCTAGCTGTTCGTATAGCAATCCTATTTGATTCATGAACGTGGAGCAGGCTTCTAGCCTGCCGCAGGCTAGAAGCCTACTTTACAAATCATTTAGAACTGCTATATATGCCAGAGTCCCGCGATAAACCCGCCCCTACAAATGACCCATTACCCATTAAACCATTACCGTTTCTGGAACTGCACCTTGCATCTTGCTCAAAGCATCAATTAAAGTTTGCAATTGTTGTTCCGTTTTGAGGACTGCTAAACCGCGCACGGTGACTTTACCAGGCGAGTAAACAAAGCGCGATCGCAAACTATCAGGTAAGTTGGCAATCATCAAATTCCAAGCTGGTTCTTCCATTGCAGTTTCTAAAACAACGTGCTGTTTACCTTCGGGTTTGATGCGACTAAATCCTAATTTTCTTGCTAGTTGTTTTAATTCCATGACGCGCAATAATTGAGTTGCACCTGTAGGAATTGCCCCGTAGCGATCGCTCCAATCTGCGGCAAGTTGGATTAACTCTTCCTTAGTTTTTGCCGCTGCTACAGCCCGATATGCACTCATCTTCTGGTCTAAATCGGTAATGTAATCTGTGGGAATAAACGCTGTCAAATTCAAATCGATTTGCGTATCTTCCACTTGCGGAATTTCCTGACCGCGAATTTCGCGCAAGGCTTCCTCTAACATTTCCATATACAGGTCGAAACCAATTGCATCCATTTGACCGGATTGTTCTACGCCTAACAAATTTCCCACACCGCGAATTTCCATATCGCGCATTGCCAAGTGATAGCCAGAACCGAGTTGGGTGAATTCTTGAATTGCCCGCAAACGCTGCCTTGCGGTATCGGATAGCGCCCGTTGTTTGGGATAAAATAACCAGGCATGAGCCTGAATTCCTGCCCGTCCGACACGCCCCCGCAACTGGTAGAGTTGGGATAAACCGAAGCGGTGAGCATCTTCAATTAGAATTGTATTCACACGCGGGATATCTAAGCCCGATTCAATAATTGTCGTGCAAACCAAAATATCGGCTTCCCCATTACTAAAGGAAAGCATTGTTGATTCTAATTGGTTTTCATCCAATTGTCCGTGTCCGACAGCAATTCTCGCCCCGCCAACAATTTCTCTTAAAGTCGCTGCTGTCTCTTCAATTCCTTCCACACGCGGAACGACATAAAAAACTTGTCCGCCGCGATCGAGTTCTTGACGAATGGCGCTACGAATTGATTCAGTATCGTAAGGTGCGAGGTGAGTTTTGATCGGTCGGCGGGAGGGAGGCGGCGTAGTAATCAGACTCATCTCCCGAATTCCCGACAATGACATATACAAGGTGCGGGGAATGGGAGTCGCAGAAAGAGTTAGCACGTCTAACTGAGTTTTCAAAGCTTTAATTTTTTCTTTCTGATTGACCCCAAATCTTTGTTCTTCGTCGATGATCAATAGTCCCAAATCGCGGAAGCTGACACCTTTACCTAGTAGTTGGTGCGTCCCGACCACAATATCTAATTCACCCGTCGCCAATCGCTTGAGTAGATCTTTTCGTTCCTCGGCACTCCGAAAGCGGTTGAGTAAGCCGACGTTTACCGGATAAGGGGCAAAGCGTTCTTTTAAAGTATGGTAATGTTGTTGCGTCAGAATGGTGGTAGGGGCAAGGAAAGCTACTTGCTTACCTGCTGTGACAGCTTTGAAAACAGCGCGAATTGCTACTTCAGTCTTACCAAAACCCACATCGCCACAGACTAAACGATCCATCGGGCGATCGCTCTCCATGTCGCGCTTGACATCTTGAGTTGCTTTGAGTTGGTCGGTTGTCGGTTGATAGGGGAAAGAATCTTCTAATTCTACCTGCCAAGGAGAATCAATTGGATAAGCATAACCCGATTGTTGCGATCGCTGAGCATATAATTGCAGCAGATCCACCGCTAGTTTTTTAATTGCTTTTCTGGCACGGTTTTTCGTGTTTGCCCACGCCTTACTCGACATTTTGTTCAGTTCTGGCGGCTTGCTGTCGGTGGCGCGAAACCTAGACAACGAACCGAGTTGATCGGCGGCGACGCGCAACAAACCATCGGCATATTGCACGACTAAATATTCTCGCGTTTCGCGATCGATCGTCAGACTTTCCAGCCGCAAAAACTTGCCGATCCCGTGATTCCGGTGAACGACAAAATCCCCCGGACGCAACTTATTCGGATCGACTTGCTTCGAGGCGGCGCGGCGGCGCTTGCGGATGTAGCTAGGGGTAGCGAGGCTGTGCTGACCGTAGAATTCGCGGTCAGTCACCACCATCAGACGAAATGTAGGCAGAATAAAACCTTCTAATTCTGCTACCCCCGAATATTTCAACGCCACAGGTGTACGCTGAAGTTGCAATTTATCGATCGCCTGAAAATCGCGAGGATTGGGGATAAATTGGGCGGGACAATCATGTTCTTGCAATAGGGAGACAGAACGGGATGGTTGAGCCGAAATCAGCCAAGTTGAAAAACCGCGATCGCGTTCTTGTCGAATTGTCTCTGCTAACTTCCCAAACGCATGAGGCGTAACGGGAATCGAACGACTGGCAAGATTGAGGGGAGTCACATAAGCAGAATTAGCTGAGGGGCTTTCTTCAACTGCTAATTCCGATAAATATAATTCCTGAAATCCTTGGGCTGTTGCTAAAGAGTCTTCAAATGTTCTGTGAACTCTTGGTAATTGGTAATTGGTAATTGGTAATTGGCGATTGTCTCCCTTGTCCTCCTTGTCCCCCTTGTCTCCCTTGTCTCCTTCTTCCCCGCTCCCGGCACCGAAGCGCTCCCTACTCCCTATCATCAACTGCCATTGTTCTTCAGAGTTCTCCACCCAGCGATCGCTATGTGCTTGACATAGTTCTAGTTCGTCAATGGTGATAATCGTATCTTTGGGTAAATAGTCAAGCAGGGATGCGGGTTGGGGGAAAGCTAAACCCAGAAAGCGGCGGCTACCTTCTGGGTCATTTCCTGCGTCGAATAGTTCTCGTTCTTCCGGGGAAAGGTAGGTTTTAACAATTTCTGTTTGTTCCTCCGTTAGTGCTGCTTTAACGATGGGAGCAAAATTGGTTGGCGTAAGCACGACTTGTGATATCTTGTCAAGTGCCGTGCCACCTACAGAACTGCGTTGAGTCGCTGGGTCGAACTCGCGAATTTGTTCGATTTCATCGCCAAACCACTCCAAACGCACGGGCAATTCAGAAGAGACGGGAAACACGTCAACGATATCGCCGCGCCTGCTCCATTGTCCTTCGGTTTCTACCGTGGGTACGCGATCGTAACCCATTGCTGCAAGGCGATCGCCAAAGTCACCCAAATCGAATTCCATCCCCTTACTAATCGTCAGACAATAGGGTTGAAACACGTCTGCTGGTGGTAAGTGGGGTTGTAAGGCTCTTTCTGTGGCGACGATCGCAATGAGGGGTGAGGAGCGAGGAGTGAGGAGTGAGGGCGACGCTTCCTTGTCCCCCTTGTCCCGCATTCCTCCCGTTTCCTCAATCAAATCTGCCAACACCTGCATCTGTCCCCAAGTCATTTCGGTTTCGGGGTCGAAGGGTTCGTAGGGCGATGCTTCTGAGGTTGGGTAAAAATGGACTCGATCCCATCCCATCGATTCGAGTTGAGCTGTCCAGCGTCCGGCTTCTTCCAGAGTGGCGCAGATAACGAGTAGGTGACGCTGTTGTGCTTGTGCTAAAGCCGAAGCCACCAATCCTTTAGGCAAGCGCGAAACGCCATTGAGAGAACAAACCTGCTGGCGATTGAGTTTAGATATGAGTTCGGTTGACAGTGGCGATCGCCCTAAGGCACGCACGATAGAAGAAAAAGCCATAAGTTATTAGCTACAGCAGACGGAAAGTTGCAACGGGATAGATGCTATTTCTCCATTCTAAAATTCTCAACCACAATAGGGGGAAGGGTAATCGGTAGTTGGTAGTTGGTAGTTGGTAGTTGGTAGTTGGTAGTTGCTCCGCGACTCTCCCTCAGCCCCCATTCTCCGAGAAGGGCTATTCTTCGAGAAGCCGCTTCGCGTCTACGCCCTACAGCTGGGCGACTCTCTCTTCCGCCTGCTCCCTAACTAAGTATAGTTACTTATACTACTCCTCCATCCAATTGAGATTCTATGAAAAATTGTTGCATCATGACCTGGAAGCGAGAAACTGGAGATGAAAAGATCTCCGATACTGGATAATAGGTAGCCAACATTCAGCACCGCTTGCCCAGAGTAGCAGCAACAATTAAAACTAATGTCCTCCATTTCTCTTGAAGTTCTGACGATTCTCCTACTGATATTTGCCAATGGCATCTTTGTGATGTCGGAACTCGCGATCGTCTCGGCAAGGAAGGTAAGGCTACAAAGTCTGGCTAACCAGGGGGATAAAAAAGCTCGTGTAGCTCTAGACCTGGCGAATGCTCCCAATCAGTTTCTAGCTAGCGTGCAAATTGGCATTACGCTACTAGCAATTTTATCTGGTGCTTTTGCAGAATCGGCTGTAGCAACTAGGCTGGCTCCACTTGTGAGTTTAGTACCTGGACTTGCGGCATACAACAGCGCGATCGCCTCTGTGAGTGCTGTTTTACTCGTTACTTATTTAACGCTAATTATTGGGGAACTCGTACCCAAACAATTAGCGCTCAATTACCCAGAAAAGATTGCAACTGTTGTTGCCATGCCGTTGCGGTTTTTGGCAAGGCTTGCTGCTCCTATAGTTTATTTGCTCAGTGCCTCAACCGATCTTGTCGTGCGGCTATTGGGGATTAGACCTTCGACAGATCCGCAAGTGACAGAAGAAGAAATTCGCGTTTTAATCGAGCAGGGTACGGAAGCGGGGACGTTTGAGGCTGCCGAACAGGATATGGTAGAACGGGTATTTCGGTTAGGCGATCGCCCCGTTAGTGCTTTGATGACACCACGTCCTGATATTGTTTGGCTTGACTTGGAGGACACCCCTGAAGAAAATCGCCAAAAAATTCTCGATAGCTGTCATTCCCGCTTTCCAGTTTGTCAGGAGGGTTTAGATAACGTTCTGGGAATTAGTCACGTTACCGATATGTTAGAGCGTTGTTTGTCCGGTCAAGCCCTCGACCTTACCGTATCGTTGCGACAACCCATATTTGTTCCCGAAAGTACTAGGGGATTAAAAATCTTAGAATTATTTAAGCAAACGGGCATTCACATGGCATTGGTGGTAGACGAATACGGCGTGATTCAAGGATTGGTGACGCTGAATGACATCATGGTGGAAATTGTCGGTGATGTCCCCAATGCAGGTGACTTAGAAGAACCAATGGCAGTGCAACGGGAAGATGGTTCTTGGTTGTTGGATGGGATGTTACCTGTAGATGAATTTTTTGAAATTTTTGATATTGAAGGAATTCCCAAAGAACATAGAGGTAGTTATCAAACTTTAGGCGGTTTTGTGATTACTCATCTCGGTCGCATTCCTGCTGCTACAGATAGTTTTGCCTGGGAATTATTGCAGTTTGAAGTGATGGATATGGATGGTAATCGAGTAGATAAAGTGTTAGTTACTCCGATGGAAGGTAGAGGGGTAAAGCCAGAGAAGGAAGAGTAGGTAGTAGGTAGTTGGTGGTTGGTAGTTGGTAATAGCTTTTATAGTAGGGTGGGCAATGCCCACCACCGATCTACGTAAACATATCACCTGCGATCGCTGACGCTTTTACTATTTTGGTCAGGATGGATCGATTAATACATGACATCGACGGGGCGGGTTTATTGAGATTGTGAGCTGTGAGGAAATATTTCTAGTGAACCCGCCCCTACAATGGATGTTTATTCCAATCAATTATTTGGGAATTAATTCTTCTGTTTGCGGTTGAGGTGTTTCTACTTCCTCAGTAGTGCCGTACATGGAGTTATACATTTTCACGTATTCTTTTGCCGACTGATACCAACTGAAGTCTTGTTGCATTCCCCGTTGTTGTAAATTTTGCCAGTTGGGTTTATAGTGAAATCCTTCCCACGCACGTACCATACAGGTATAAAGGTCTAAGGGTTCGTAGCGATCGAAACAATAACCCGTACCGACATTATTTTCAGGATCGTGGGGACTTACGGTATCAACTAAGCCGCCAGTACGACGCACAATCGGCACGCAACCATAACGCAACGCCATCATTTGACTGATACCGCAGGGTTCAAATCGACTTGGCATCAAGAAGGCATCGCTACCAGCATAAATACGACGGGCAAGGGCATCATTGTAGAGTAAATACGTTGCCATCCGCCCGGGAAAACGCGATGCCATCTGCCATAATTGAGTTTCGTAGTAGCGATCGCCCGTGCCTAAAATAATAATTTGGGCATCGGTATACGAGAGAAATCGATCTAAAATTTGGATTGCCAAATCGATGCCTTTCTGTTCTACCAGCCGCGTCACCATTCCCACTAAAAAGGCTTTGGAGTTTACCTCTAACCCCACTTCTTCTTGAATGGCAACTTTATTTGGCTTCCGCTGTTCTAGCGTTTCAGTTGTAAAAGATTTAGCAATATATTTATCGTTTTCTGGGTTGTAAACATCAACGTCAATTCCATTAACAATACCCCATAATTTACCGCTAATAAAAGACATTAAACCTTCAAGAGTTTCGCCATAAGCTGCCGTTTGAATCTGTTTGGCATAAGTTGGAGAAACTGTATTCACGCGATCGGCAAATTGCACCGCCGCTGCCATTGTATTATGTCCTTGCATGTACCAAGGACACCACGTAATCTTCTCTAAATACCAGCGCCAGGGACCTTGATAAGCCAAGTTATGAATCGTAAATACGCTGGTAATATCAGGCGATTGGTGCATCCAAACGGGAATCATCCCTGTATGCCAATCGTGACAGTGGACAATATCGGGTTTCCAATAGTTCCAGCAAAATTCTGCTGCGCCGTTAGCAAACAAAGTGAAACGCCAGTGTTCGTCTTCCCCAGAATAAATGCGACGGGGTGCAAATGCCGGATGCCCGAATAAATACAAGGGGACATCAGTTCCAGGCAGCACGGCTTCGTAAACCTTAAAATCCTGAAACATGGCAGCTCCAGACCAGATTGGATCTTGGGGAATCTCCATTTTGTCTGGTAGAAAGCCATAATAGGGCAGAAAAATTCGCACGTCATGCCCCATTTCTCTAAGAATTTTCGGTAACGCTCCGACGACATCGCCCATTCCGCCAACTTTGGCGACTGGCGCTGCTTCTGCGGCAACAAACAAAATTCGCATGTTTAGTGAGTAGTGAGTGGTGAGTAGATTGGTAAAGGTCGCTCTGTATAGAGACGTTACATGTAACGTCTCTATACGTAACGTCTCTACAATACCTGTCCGCGTTGAATTTGCGCGAAGATTTCGGCTAGTATCTCTTGCGCTCCTTGTTGACGAAGGCGTTGGGCTAATTCGATGCCAAGCTTTTCTGCCTCTGTAGGCGCACCAGTTACGGTATCTTTAACCAATCTTTGCCCGTCTAAACTAGCTACCATACCCGTGAGAGTTAGCACATCTCCCTCAAGGCTAGTGTTAACGCCAATAGGCACTTGACAGCCACCTTCTAATTCCCGCAAAAAGGCACGTTCGGCAAGAGCGCGATCGCGTGTGGGTACGTCTTCGATCGCCTTAATTAGAGATAAGACTTCTTCGTCACCCTCACGACATTCTATTCCCAAAGCGCCCTGTCCGACAGCGTGCAAGGAGATTTCTGCTGGAATGACCCGATCGACGCGATCGCCTAATCCTAGTCTTTGTAGTCCCGCTACTGCCAATACTAGGGCATCATATTCTCCAGCATCGAGTTTTTGCAGGCGTGTAATTACGTTACCACGCACATCTTTAAATGCTAGGTGGGGGAAGTGATAGCGTAGTTGTGCCAGTCTGCGTAAAGAGGAAGTCCCGATGACGGCTCCTTCTGGCAATGTATCGAATTGTTTATCTTTATACTTAGAATGTAATACTAAAGCATCTGCCGGATTTTCTCTTTCTGTGACCGCTCCCAACATCAACCCTTCCGGTAAGCGAGTCGGCAAGTCTTTCAGGGAATGTACGGCAAAATCAATTTCCTGATTGAGCATCCCCACTTCTAACTCTTTAGTAAATAACCCTTTATCACCAATCTTGGCAAGGGCAACGTCGAGAATTTTATCCCCTTGAGTAGACATGGTGTGGACTTCAAAAGTGCGATCTGGAAAAGCTTTTTGCAGTTGTTCTTGCACCCAATAAGTTTGAACTAAAGCCAATTGGCTCTTGCGCGAACCGATGCGAATTGTGCGGGTAGGGCTGGAAACCGTGGGTGAGGCGTTAGAGGACATACTAAAGCAGCATTTATAGCTTAAATCTGAGTCACTCGATCTAGACTACCGCAGGACTGCACCCAGTGGTCAGTGACCAGTGACCAGTGACCAGTGACCAATGACCATCATGACTAAAGTAATAGTTAAATTCGTTACTTTCTCCACAGGCGATCGCGGTTTTTCGATTTTTATGATGGTGATATCAAATCTTAGAAACGCCAGAGAACGCTACCATGCAATTTAAACTTATCCCTTTATTAGCCAGCGCGATCGCCTTGAGTATTGCCACCGTACCGCTAGCAGCTCAAGCTGAACCCGTTGCACCAGGATTGCAAATAGCCCAAGCTCAAGATAAAATTCCACCTCGACTTGAAAAACTGGGGCTAACTCAGGAACAAAGAGATAAAATTGCCGAAATCCGTCGCAATACCCGCACCCAAATCGAAGCAGTTATGACACCAGCACAGCGGGAACAACTCAAAACCGTTAGAGAAAGCAGACAACGCCGTCGCGAAGCGTTAGCTTCTCTCAACCTAACTCCAGAGCAGAAAACCAAAATGCAACAAATTCGTCAATCTGCCAAATCTCAGTTTGATGCAGTATTAACCCCACAACAGCAACAACAACTACAGCAAATGAGACAAGAACGAGGCTGGAAGGGACAAAGAGGCGATCGCTAAGAAATTCGGAATTCGGAATTCGGAATTCGGAATTAATAAACCTCTTGCTACGCACCACGCACGACTCCCTGCTCCCTGATAACTGGTCACTGGTCACTGGTCACTGGTCACTGGTCACTGGTCACTGATACCCCCTCCCCCAGTATTTTTGTTGTAGGTCAAATCAGTTAAGATATCTAGGCACAAGTGAACTGTAATAGCATAGGGAAACATCGGTGTAAGTCCGAGGCTGTGCCGCAGCTGTAAATGATTTTGTCGCTTGTCATTTGTCACTTGTCATTTGTTGCTCTAACTGCAAATGATAAATGACTGATGAACGATGACGAATAGTAAGCCAGAATGCCTGTGCTGTTATCCGCTCACGCTATTTCCTGCGTCGCACGGGAAAGGAGCTAAAATCTCAATGCTTAGCGATCGCCATTTAACTCCGTTGGAAGATATTTCTTTGCAATTACCACCTCTGCCGCTACAGCGTCCTCTATTACTGATCGGTCATGGAACTAGAGATGAAGCTGGACGGCAGAGCTTGCTAGATTTTGCCTCTGCATACCAAGCTTTAGATACCTCTAGACCAGTTCTACCCTGCTTTCTGGAACTGACGGAACCAACAATTCAGGAAGGGGTAGATCGATGCATCGAGAAGGGTTTTACGGAAATTTCCGTGCTGCCAATTTTGCTGTTTGCCGCACGGCATAACAAATTTGATGTAACTAACGAACTCGATCGCGCTAGAGCCAGACATCCGCAGCTCAAATTTTACTACGGACGGCATTTTGGGATTACGCCCGGAATTCTCGATTTGTGGCGATCGCGTCTAGCAGAAATAGACCATCCTCAAATTCAGCGTGCAGACACTGTATTATTATTTGTCGGTCGCGGTTCTAGCGATCCTGATGCTAATGGCGACGCTTGCAAGCTCGCCCGTATTCTCTGGGAAGGTAGCGGCTATGCTACTGTAGAAACCTGCTTTATCGGCATCACGCACCCGCGCTTAGAAGCAGGGTTCCAACGTGCTTTACTCTATCAGCCAAAACGGATTGTTGTTTTACCTCACTTTCTCTTTACGGGTACGCTAGTTAAAAAGATTTTTGATGTCGCAGCTCAACAGCAACAAAAATATCCCCAAATTGAAATCGCCTGTTTGCCAGAAATAGGACTGCATCCGCTCCTATTTAGCATTCTCAGAGAGAGAGAAATCGAAACCCATTTAGGTCAAGTCCAGATGAATTGCGAGATGTGCAAATTCCGCCTAGCGGCTGTAGCAGGTGACACGCATTCTCATAGCCACGACCATCACCATCATCACCACCACGACCATCACCACCCGCCTGTAGATCCTTACGCTAATGCGGTAGACTATCATCAAAAAATCTGGCAAGTTCCATAATGGATTTGGTAATAGGTAATGGGTAATGATGGTTGGTTATTAGTACAGTAGGGTGTGCAATCGCGTCGCGTAACGCACTTACGCATATTTCAGAAATCAAATATGAGTGCCTATAGTCATTAGTCATCCGTCATTTGTCATTTGTGAATAACTAGTGACTCACGACCAACGACCAATTACCAATTACCAATTACCAATTACCAATTACCAATTACCAATGACAAAAGAATTCACCATAGGCGAAACGGTCCGAGTTATCGCCTTGCCACCTTACATTAAAACCGCCGAGCCGATGCCGATGCTGCGTCCTCCCGATACAATTCGTCTGCGGGAAGAAGGGATAGTTACGGATCGCCGTCCTGGGGGATATTGGGTCGTCCGGTTCGATCGCGGTACTTTTCTGCTCGATAGTCAATATATTGAGAGCATCACATCAGAAGCAGAATCACCACCTGCATCTCACGTAGAACCATCTTTACCTGCGGATTCCGATCGCAGCGATGACTAATGTAAACTTATGTTAACTGACTTGCAGTTGACATCATGATATCTCGTCGTACTTTTTTAACTTCTGTTTTTGCGTGTTGCTTGTCTATTTTGGTTTGGTGTCATTTTGCTACCCCAGCCTTAGCGCTTGGGGGTAAACTACCACCAGTGAACCAACCCGCACCGCAATTTACCCTACCTACCAATACGGGAGATGGAGAAGTTTCCCTTTCCGACTTGCGCGGTCAGTGGGTCGTACTTTATTTTTATCCCAAGGACTTTACAGCAGGCTGTACCCTAGAAGCCAAGCGGTTTCAGCAAGACTTACCCAAATACATCGACAAAAATGCTCAGATTATTGGCGTGAGTGCTGATTCTATCGATTCCCATGCTGAATTCTGCGATTCAGAAGGGTTAAAATTCCCTTTGCTTGCTGATACCACAGGGGAAGTGAGTAAAGCATACGGTTCGTGGATTGGTGTTGTTTCGATGCGTCATAGTTTTCTCATCGACCCAGATGGGATTTTACGCGAAACTTTTGTGAAGGTAAATCCTGCCATTCACAGCACGGAAGTTCTAGCACGGTTAGAGGAATTACAAAAAAACACTGCCTAAAAGCTAAAGTGTAGAGACGTGCCATGTTACGTCTCTATTTTTTTCAGCTTAGTTTTCAGCGTGTCTTATGGACTTCGAGCCGAAATACCAGCCTATTAGACGGAAAGTCAGGTATCAAGTCAGCGATCGCGAATCGATTGAAATTACCGATCGCAAACCTTTAGAAATATTACGAGATACGGAAGGATTAATCCGCCGTCAAGCTGTAGCCGCGATCGTCCCAGTTGTATCGCAGCCATTAGCAGCTAAAATCGAATCGGCTTCAGAGGTTGCGGAAGACTCGTTAAGCGTGTTAGCAGAAATCGATCTCGATGCGATTAGCGATGTGGAGTTACAGCCAGCCAGAATCTTAGTTGGCTTGAGTTTTGTTGGTTTTGGCGCACTGGCGATCGCTTTACTAACCTTGTTTATTTACACCCTGCATCCTCAACTTACCCGCCAGCAACAAATTCACCAATACTGGTATCCTTACGTCTTTTTTGTCTCTTTAGGCGTGACAGGGTTGCTAACTTTAGGGCGAGAAATTATGCGTTTTACCAGATAGGGAGCAGGGGGAAGAGAGCTGAGGGAGCGATCGGGAGCGCAAGGTTGCTGAGGGAGAGTCGCAAAGAAACCTCTCGCAAGAGCGCAAGAGCGCCTTTCACCAACTACCAATTACCGCATCATCCCAAACTGACTTCCGCCACGAATCATCGATTTGCTGTTGGCATCAAGATCGATCTGACACTGAGTTGGAATAGCACTGAAGTCACAAGTGTAAGTGGCTAGAAGTTGCTTTTGCTCGTTGAAAACTCTCAGATTATAGCCGCGATCCATAGCATCAGTACCAAAATGATGCACGAACTCGTATTGTTGAATATAGTCTAAAGAATTCCAATTTTGCCGTTTTACTTGCAAGTCGATGCGTCCTGAATCGCCATTTTGTTGAGCGGGATAAGCCAGCCAATGACTCAGCAAATCTCCACCAAACTGCTCTTTTGCCCACCACAGACTGGGAGTTGTCACAGTGTCTTGAACAGTGTCTTGAGATGCAGTATTTGGCGCGATCGCGCGATCGTTTTGGTCAATTGTCGCTCGCGTTAAACCCAGTTCTAGCAGAGCTCGAGAAGGCTGAGCCGTAACTATTTGTAACGTTGAGTTTGAGTTTGGCAATGGCGCGATCGCCCCCAAGCTTATTCCCAGTAATATTCCTGACGATTTCCAGAATGAATTCATCACCCTTGCTGCTGGCTGCTACTTTAACTTGTATCTCGACTTTATTAACATAATTTCTGCTTAGTGGCAAGGAAATTTATGATTGGAAAAAGTGAGTGGGAAGCTAGAAGTTAGCAGTGATGGTAGTTGGTAGTTGGTGATTGGTAAGAAAGTGGTGCGTGTTGATGCGGGTGTAGGGGAGCCAGCGCCGTGTGGGAGGTCGGTGTGTTGTGGGGTGTGGGGTGTAGTGGATTGTTAACTGGTCACTGGTCACTGGTCACTGGTCACTGGTCACTGGTCACTGGTCACTGCTCCCTGCTCTCTGATTCTGCACCTACGATCCAAATTGACTTTGGTTGACGATTTTGCGGGTTTTCTGCCAAATAACTAGAAAGAAAGTTCCAGAGATGAGCGCTCCTAAAGATATTTTGATTGTATTTTTGATTTGCGTTCCAAGATTATTTTCGCGGCTAGCTGCTTGGGCTTGAAGCGATCGCTCGTTCTGAGATAAGCTAGCCAACAGTTGTTGTTTGACTGCTTCTGGATTTTCTATTGTTGGCGGAGTAGCCTGCGGATTGAGTTGGCTTAAAATTGCCGATACATCTGTTGAAGTTTGTGCTTTATTTATCTGTTCTTTTAATTGCTGAATTTGTTCTAATCTGGTAGCAATTTGACCGGAACTTTGTTGGTCAATTCTGACGATAGCGCTAATAGATAATGGAATGAGCAAAAAATACAAAACTCCTCCTAATAAACTCAACCAAGACAGAAATTTAAATATCCGAAATTGAGATTCTCCAATTAAAACAAAAATGAATCCTAAAATTGGTACGGGTGCGCGTTCTACAATTTGATTTGCTAGCTGAAACTCCCACACGGGATTAGTAAAATTGAAAGGAATCAGAATTGCTAGCAGATCTAATAAAAATAAAGATAATAAAGTATAGCCTGCTAAACGAAATAATGGTTCGAGATGACTGTGCGATTGTGCCACAAGATGGATGACCTGTTGTACTGTTTTCTTTGAGACAAAGGAGAGGGGGAAGACAAGGGGGACAAGGGGGACAAGGGAGACAAGGGGGACAAGGGAGACAAGGGAGACAAGGGGGACAAGGGGGACAAGGGGGACAAGGGAGACAAGGGGGACAAGGGGGACAAGGGGGACAAGGGGGACAAGGGGAGCAATTCTAGTCACTAGACACCAACCACTAGTCACTCTTTACTAATAATTGTTAAATTGGAGGAAGGCGAGAACTCCACCACTTATATGAAGAAAACCAAGCCTGTTCTAAGGTAGAGTAAGCTTCGGACGTAGGCTGTTTTAAAGGTAAAGATAAATGAGTCCAAATGCAACGGTTATCTCTTAATTCTTGTCTTCCCAACAACCATAATGCAATTCGTGGAAATTGAAAATCATAGCGCAAGCGATTTGCGTCAAATTGGGAAGGAGTGAACGTACTACCACCACGAGAATTAATACATGCATTTAAATATGCTCTTTGTTGGTGTACGAAAACTGCGTAATAACCTAATTGTGGATTGTGGCGAATTTGCAGTGGAGATTGATTGGTTGGAAATGATAGATTAAGATTGTCTGCGATCGCTTGTTGTCCATCTCCTACAGTATTTAATTCATAGCGCGCATCAACATCGAGTAACAAGTCGTTTTGCTTGTATTGATAGCGTCTACCTGGAAATGCTACCTTACCATATGGTTCTTGTTCTACAATTCGATCTGGTAGCGGTTGACTTGCGACTTGCTGCCACTGTGGAAGAGGAACTGTAGCAGGAAATGTAAAAGGGGTAACTTTTCGCTTACCAATGTTTGAATCGAGTAACACTCGACTAGATACAAACAATACATTGACAAATGTGAAAATTAATAGCGGTGTTCGCAAGCGTTGCCAAAACTTCATAGTTCAGAAAGTTCTCTCTTGTCTGAATGTTCGGAAGGTAATCTTTTACTAGTTAAATAACAGAATCCTCCAAATAATAAAGTAGAAGTTAGAAAAAAAACTTGCGAACCCGTACCGATGTGCCAGTATTTAAATGTAGCTTCGGCTGTGTAAGCGTGTAAAATGGCTAGAATAGCGACTCGTACTCCATTGACAACAAAAGCGATCGCAACTGCGGCTAAAGGAACGAGGATTTTTTGCATTGTTTTTGTCGGAAACATGACTAAAAATAATACAGATAGTTTTAATAAAGGAAATATACTTTCCCAACCAGAACAACCAGCAGCTACCTCTACAGCTTTGCCATTAGCTAGAACAATATTGACTCCCTCTCGATAAAATTCTACTCCTAGATAAGTTAAAATTAAAGACGCAAAATTCGCCGTGTATAGAGCTAGAATGCCAATTCGATTAATTAGCAACTCTACAGGAATCGAAAAAGCAAAGATAATGATTATCTCTTGCCAATATTGATGTAATTTGTTGGCTCCAGAAGCAAGTAAAACCAATCCTATAGCAGCGATAAAGGGAATAAAATGAAATAAATTGTCGAAACTAGTCATCCATAGACTTCTGAGGAGAACAAAGCCTAGAAGACTAAAGCCGAGGAAGCTAGAAACAATATCGCTTTGTAAAATTAATTTGTGACGCTTTTCCCATATTAAAATTGCCACAGCCAACCAACAAAGAAGACTGAGAATAAATTGATTTGAATCGGCATTACTCCGCCAAATTAAACTTGCATGAATAGTCGCTATACCACTCGCGATCGCCATTAACCAAAATTGCGGTTGTTGTAGCGATCGCCATTCATTTTGGGAAAAAACTTTCATAAAATTACCAATTACCAATTACTAATCATCCCCATAACCTACGTCTAGGAGATCCATTCAAGCGATCGTGAGTATCAGATAATAATTGCGGAATATCTAATTGTTCGGGACAGCGCGGTAGACAATCACCACACTGAGTACATTTATTTGCTTTCATGCCAGGAAACCAGTGTCCGGCATTTTCAAACATTTGATAACGATATTTGCCGTACTCCTGCATATTGTATGCAATAGTCAGATTTCGCAGGCGCAAAACTTCGGGAATATTAATTTTTTCAGGGCAAGGCAAACATTTGTAGCATTGACTACAGCGATCGCTTGCTAAAGTTGTAGCAGCATGAGTTTCTAAGCGCTGTAATACTTTAATTTCTGCATCAGTTAGAGGTGTGTCACAGTCAGCGACTTGTAAAGGGACGTTTAACTCTTCTGGGGTGGCTGCACCGATGCTGAGGGTAGTAATACGGCGATCGCTTAGTAAAAAGCGATAATTGAGTTCTAATGGGGAAAAAGGCTGGCACAAGTCTTTAAGCGTCTCTGGTGGAGTGTATAAGAGTCCTCCCTTATCCGCAGGAGAGATAATAAATACACCCATATCTTTAGTATGGGCGAGTTCTATTGCTGGGGCATGACGTTGAAAAAAGTAGTAATAATGTAGGTTGACAAATTCAAATAGATCGGTCGCGATCGCTGCTAGTATTACATCTAAAGATGCGTGAGTGGAAAAACCAACGTGTCTTACCCGTCCATCAGCAACAGCTTCCCGTACTGCTTGCATACAACCATTTGGTTGTTGTACGAGATCGAGATGTTCCCAAGTGTTAATTCCGTGAATTCCCAAGCAATCTAAATAATCGACTCCAATACGTTCTAAAGACTCATTGATGTAACAACGCATCGAGTCTGCATCTGTCGTAGGGGAAATTTTGGTTGTGATGTGAAGTTGGGAACGGGGGACAGGCAAACCTTTTTTCAGTGCTGCACCGAGATATAATTCGCTGTTACCATAGCCTCTAGCTGTTTCGATGTGATTGATTCCTAGTGCAACTGCGCGATCGATTGTTTTATAGGCATTTTCCTCCGAAGCCAAGTAACGCATCGTGCCTAACGAAAACACCGAAAGATTGAGATTTGTTTTGCCAAATCGTCGGTAGTGCATTGGTTCAGTCTGTACTAGGTTCAATCCCTAATGGGAGACAACTAAATTTCAACCATAGCGCAGCAGGCGATCTTATTCCAGCACTTCCAAAAAAAAAGTCAATTCCTAATAGGGAGATCGTTAAATTTCAACATGCACGGTGTAGCCTGTTCTTTTGGTTTCATTGCGGTTTCAATCCCTAATAGGGAGGCAATTAAATTTCAACGCGATCTAGCTATCTTGGTATCTGCAATTAATCGTGTTTCAATCCCTAATAGGGCGTTAATTGAATTTCAACAATCAGCTCAGTCTCTTCTCTAATCTGCAACCCGGTTTCAATCCCTAATAGGGCGTTAATTGAATTTCAACTATTCGAGCCATTAATCGAGTAGTAGGAAATCGCAAGTTTCAATCCCTAATAGGGCGTTAATTGAATTTCAACGCAGTTGATTGCACGGCTGTATTGGCTCCAGGGGTTTTGCACTTTCTGGTCTAGTTATCATGCTGTCTCACTCATAATGCGTCCACATTCTCACAACTCTCACGATTCGTTGTTTCTCTAGCACTTCATAGACTAGGCGATGCTGGATGGATATTAATTCGTCGGGAATAGTAACCTGCTAAATCCCCCACCAATTTCTCGTAGGGTGGGGGGTTTTGGTAAGGATTCTCTGCTAACACTGCTAGCAATTGCTCTGCTTTTGGCTTCAGTCCAGCAGACGCTAGTTTTTGAGCGTCCTTTTGAGCTTGTTTGGAGTAAATCAGTTGCCACTCGCTGCTCACTACTTGCTTACCACTCCAGCTTGGTTGCACTCTCTTCGATTGGCTCTTTACTGGCTTCCAGGATTGATTCTTTCATCCCTGGAATTGACATCAGGTATAGCGTTTCTTGAATGGCAGTCCAGTCTTCTAGGGAGACTAGCACGGCGCTGTGGTGCTGTCCTTTGATTGTGACTGGCTGGTGAGATTCTGCTGTTTGGTCAATTAGCTTGTAAAGGTTGTCTCGCGCTTCTGTGGCTGAAAAGATGTTCATGTTACACGTCGGGATAACGTTGTACATTCATTCTATTCGGATGTCGAGCGAGCTGTTTTTCCTGTTGGGAAAGTAGTATAGGAGCTGATGCCTCGTCAAACTCAGTATTTCTCTACTGTAAGGCTTTGATGCCTCATCACTGACTCATCACTTATTTCAATCCCTAATAGGGTGTTAATTAAATTTCAACAGAAAGCTTTTAAAGTTCATTGCGTGCAATTGAGTTTCAATCCCTAATAGAGAGACAATTAAATTTCAACGCGATCTAGCTATCTTGGTATCTGCAATTAATCGTGTTTCAATCCCTAATAGGGAGACAATTAAATTTCAACATCGCGCAATGGCAATCTTGCAAGCCGATCCCTCTACGTTTCAATCTCTAATAGGGCGTTAATTAAATTTCAACTCCAGTCCCAACCATGCCGCTCTAGATAAGGTCGCCGTTTCAATCCCTAATAGGGCGTTAATTAAATTTCAACGGAAGCTCTACCCCTGCAATGCTTTTGGAGGTTGTTTCAATCCCTAATAGGGCGTTAATTAAATTTCAACAGCCTTTATTTATATTAAGAATAGTTCTTCGATTGTTTCAATCCCTAATAGGGCGTTAATTAAATTTCAACCGCTTTATCTCTCTCTCTTTGCAATTGGCGCATTTCGTTTCAATCCCTAATAGGGCGTTAATTAAATTTCAACATTCAACTTCCCATTGGTTTGCTATCTATGTTCTTGTTTCAATCCCTAATAGGGCGTTAATTAAATTTCAACACAACGAATTCAAGCATAGACTCGATCATGTCATGTTTCAATCCCTAATAGGGCGTTAATTAAATTTCAACCCTTAGAAATCCGCATTAACCGCTTTATCAAGCGCGTTTCAATCCCTAATAGGGCGTTAATTAAATTTCAACTTAAGGTTAATCTCAAAATTAAAAACTAGCTGCTTTTGTTTCAATCCCTAATAGGGCGTTAATTAAATTTCAACATAGCCATTCGTACACCCATCGCACCAAGAACTACGTTTCAATCCCTAATAGGGCGTTAATTAAATTTCAACCTGGATTTACACAACGCGATCGCTCAAAATTCACATGTTTCAATCCCTAATAGGGCGTTAATTAAATTTCAACCAGAATTAGCCGCAATCTCGCGATAGCGGGAACGACTGTTTCAATCCCTAATAGGGCGTTAATTAAATTTCAACATTGGGACAGGTGAGCAAACCTGGGACGTTTTCGATGTTTCAATCCCTAATAGGGCGTTAATTAAATTTCAACTTCTCGGCTCTAATTCTTGAACCCACTGCTGAATACGTTTCAATCCCTAATAGGGCGTTAATTAAATTTCAACAGGCAAGTATAGGGGGCTTCTTTAAAAAGTCCTAGTTTCAATCCCTAATAGGGCGTTAATTAAATTTCAACGCACCAGGACGCTAACAGCAGCACCTTCCTTGTTTCAATCCCTAATAGGGCGTTAATTAAATTTCAACAAAAACGATTCTTGTCTGCTAGTACCTAATGCTCTAAACTGTTTCAATCCCTAATAGGGCGTTAATTAAATTTCAACTCTCGCCCTAATTCGCAATAACCGCAATAAAAACAGTTTCAATCCCTAATAGGGCGTTAATTAAATTTCAACGGTCAACCACCCAGCACTCCCAGCCGTCGTAATCTGGTTTCAATCCCTAATAGGGCGTTAATTAAATTTCAACTTTCACCGCAGGGTACATTGCAAAAATGAATCAAATAGTTTCAATCCCTAATAGGGCGTTAATTAAATTTCAACCCCTAGTAGCTAATCCCCTATCTCCAACTCCACTCACACCGTTTCAATCCCTAATAGGGCGTTAATTAAATTTCAACTCTAATAATAATTTCCTTTAATGATGCGATTTCCTTGTTTCAATCCCTAATAGGGCGTTAATTAAATTTCAACTTCCCGGTAGCAGTGGCTGTATTGTCCTTAGGTTTCAATCCCTAATAGGGCGTTAATTAAATTTCAACCTCAATCCTTGGTGCTGAAACTTGGGCGGGAACGTTTCAATCCCTAATAGGGCGTTAATTAAATTTCAACCAGCCATTATTTATCTCTCTAGTTATTGTCTACGTTGAGTTTCAATCCCTAATAGGGCGTTAATTAAATTTCAACTCGCGCCGCGACCGCTGCGATCATATTTTTTCCCCCGTTTCAATCCCTAATAGGGCGTTAATTAAATTTCAACTTTAGCAGCATTTTCGTCTCGCCCGTTCACTGTTTGTTTCAATCCCTAATAGGGCGTTAATTAAATTTCAACGCCCTGGGGGAGTCAATCGCGGGAGTGTATAAGCGTTTCAATCCCTAATAGGGCGTTAATTAAATTTCAACGGCGGGAGCCTGAAAACTAAGCCATATTTAGTTTTCAAGGTTCGAGAGCGCGGATAAAGCAATAATAGCATCACAAAAGCTGGTTCATGCAAGGTACAAATTGTGAAAACCTAGACGTAGCAAGGAGCGCGGTGGGTCATCAGCTATTATTCCTGTAAACTACTGTATCGCGCCGATCGCCAGCATTTTTTTCAAACTCTCTGTACCAACACCTACCCATCCGCGCATTCAGCAAAGAAAATAGTGTCATCATAAACTGGTTCACCACCAATACGCTCAACTTTACCAAAACAGCAGGCGCATAGAAAATAAAATCGAATACTATCAGTATCCGGCTTAATTAACTTATTTAAACGCCAACGTAATTTAGCATATTGAGTATCGCTCAACTGGCATTCAAACACGCTGTACTGCACCCATTGCCCGTAAGACTTAAGAACGTTATGGATTTTGGTACGGCGCTTATCTTCGGAGATATCGTAAGAAATAACAACATTCATGGTGATTTTCTCCCCTCACGCCTACTTCAAAATCAACGGTGGATATTTCTCACTTTCACCCATTAAGTATTTCGCTAGTAACCGTGCTTGTAGTTCAAATGCTTCTTGGTAACTACATTTACGTCCTAGAACTGGGTGCTTGAACTCAGATTGCTTCTTCTGCGCGTATAAGCGCAAGAATGTTTTTCGCCCTTCCCCAGTCAGAGATACCGCATGACTTAACGGTTCCGTCACAAATTCTGCGGGTGTCAAAAGTCGCTTATTCAAAGCAGATAACACGACTGCATCTACTATTAGGGGACGAAACTCTTCCATTAAATCCAATGCTAGCGCTGGTCTACCATAACGTTCGCAGTGTAGATATCCTAAATATGGATCGAACCCAACAATATCGATCGCCCCTTGTATATCATGCCGCAATAATGAGTAGCCAAAGCTGAGTAAAGAATTAACTGGGTCAGTCGGCGGACGGCGGCTGCGCGTGGTAAAAGTAAATTCTGTAGCCCGAATCAGTTGATGGAAGCAGTTGAAATAAGCCGCACTACCAGCACCCTCCAAACCGCGCAGCGAGTTAATACTGTTAGTCGTGTCAATCGGTGCGATCGCCTGCTCTAAACGTGTAATATATGCTGATAAATCTAAGTCTGGAAATTCCCGTTGGCGACGGATAAGTAGATTTCGGTAGTTTTTTAGCTTACCGCGCACAAAACCTTGAACTACATGAATTGCTTGAACTGACTCACCAGCTGCTTGCCATTGTGCCTTGCGAACAAAAATGTTTTTACTAACTTCTGGCTCCAATCTACCTAAATAACGACCTGTTTCTGTCAGAAAAGTCAGAGGTATATGGCGTTCGAGTAGTTCGGAAATCGCCGCTGGTGAAACGGTAGCACGTCCCATAACTACAACACCATCTATTTTAATTAACGGCACATCTAAAATTGTTTTTTTATCAAATCTGACATGAAGACGTTCATCTGCTTTGCCAATAAAAGCATCTTCTTGAGTGATATAAACCGTACCCATAATTGCATTTGTAGTCGATAAGTTACATCAATACAACTAAACTTACTTGGCTTCTTGATAGCGTCCGATCTTATCTACAGCACCAGGCAAGCAGCGTGAAAATAAGCTACATCCATCACAGCGTTTTGTTTTAATAGCCTTTGGTATCTCTCCTGTCATTAGCAATGTTTGAACGGCTTGAATAGTTGCGATCGCACTTTGACGCAATTGGTTAGTAATTTCTACTAGTTGACGTTGGTGCGAATGAGCATAGTAAATATAGCCATTACTAATACATTGTCCAGTCATTTCTTCTAAACACAAAGCTTGGGCGCAAACTTGTAGTTCGTCGTTATCCCATTCTCCTTTACGTCCTCGCTTGTATTCCACTGGATACCATTGACCGTTTTCTACTTCAATTAAATCAGCCTTTCCAATTAATTTGTATCGTTCGGACTTCAGCCAAATTGCTCGAATTTGCCGAGTTTCTTCTCGACTTCCTTCTCCTAACGTATGAACGCGATCGTGTAAACTCGTTCCTTCAATTGTGTATTGGTTATCGATAAATTCCCCTACACAAAACATTCGCCAGCAGCGGTGCGGACAGTAGGCATATTGATTTAATGCAGCGATAGGAATGTAATCAAGATCGTCCATGATTTTTCATATTTGAAGAACGCGAATCAATTGTTGACAGACGGCGTACCATGCCCATACCCATTGTTGTTTTACGTCCTACACCCGTATATAAAGCAAAGTCAGCTAAAGCGTTAATTTGCTTAATTACTATTGGTTCGACATCTCCAAGAATGCGATAGCTAATTTCACCAATACAGCCAATAAACTTACTATTATAATTGCTAATTACTTCCGTTTGAATCTTGACAAAACTTGGATAAATTGAGTCAAAGGAGATATTAGTAAATTCAATTCCACTATATTTATGCCAACGTCCTAAAAGACTGTTGAAAACGCATTCTTTGACGGGAAGAATCGTATCGTATTCACCTTGACGAAAGGATACAGGCGTAGTAAGAGTGAAGCTAAGAGTGCGATCGCGATCGCTAGCTTGTTCGTATAGTTGGGTATAGGTGCAAGCATTTGCCCAAGGTTGCATCGATTGGGGAGTACCGAGAATACTGGTAATATACAAGTCTGCGGAACCTAAATGCCAAGGGTGTTTTGGGTTAAGATTCAGCCACAGTGGGGTTAATTTGCTAAATAGAGTGTCATCGAGTAGGGAAATACGCCACCAGCAGGGAGTACCTGCGGGAATGGGTTTTTGATGACCAAATTGTAAGGTATTGTGATGTTTGTGCTGTCGTTGTATTTGCAGGGGTGAGAGGGTGAAAGCTTTATCTGCATTGGATTGATGCAGGTAGTTTCCCAAGGTTTTATCGACAGAACTAATGAGGGTGAGGAATAAGGCGTGGAGATGTCTGCCAGTGAGAAATTCAGGGTAGATAGGAGATTGCGGAATGAGGTTGAGGACGAGGCTGTGAGGCATAGTGAGTTTTGACTTAATGGAGATTAAACAATAAAAACTTCATCATCTGGAAGACGTAGCTGTTTAAACTTCATTGCCATTGTTAAGATTCCTGCCAAGCCTACTAAAAACTCGTATTGTCTTTCACCATCATTGCAAGCAATGGTTATAGGGTATGAAACAATTCCTTGTTTATGTAACTGGAAAAGAGTAGCAGCATTAGTTCGAGGACAAATAATGACTCCTGGTAAGAGATATTTTGATAACGCCTGTAGTTCAGGTGTCGGACGTATTGCTCCTCCAACACTGCGAATAATTTGACAATTTTTAAAAGCTGTTAATTTATTCAGTTCCGTATTGATAAACTCTTGTTGACGATCGAGATATCGCATTCTAAAACTCAGTTTATAAGTCTCGATTGCGCGAGTTCTGATTTCGATAAAATCACCGTTTTGGGCAAATTCGTAATAGCGTAATAGATGAAAAGGATCGATTTGACTTTTCTCAGTTTCATCTAAGATAAAACCGAATGGATCGCAAATAGGAAGGCTTTCAAATAAACTATAGCGAAAAGTAAATAATGGGGCATAGCTTGTACTAAAAACCTCAGCGAACTCTTTGAGTTCAGCAACTACGTCATTTTGTTTAAAAATATCTTCGTATGCGTCTATTGTCGTGCGTCCGGCTTGTAAATCATCCCACTCTTCAGGTGATTTTACCTTGATATATTTTTTGACAAAAGCTCGTCCACCTTTGATATATTTCCAGTCTTTTTTTAATTTATCTAAAGACATTTGAGCAATATTTTCAGCACCTTGCAAAACTTTCATTCTGTAGCGATAGTCTTCCCAAGTGCGATTTCCCCCCAAAATTGATTTTAAAGTATCAAACAGTTTTGGAATTAATTCAGCAACTGCTAGATTTTCAGAATTTTTTTCCAGTTCTAATAAAGGACGTGCAATTTCTAGAGATGCTTCTGAACGCCAGTAAGCTGTTAAAAAAGGCTTATCTAAACAGGGAAGCGTATCGAGTATCTCTTTTAGCGCTGTACGACCCCCAGTCGTATTAAGAGAATTTAAGCCTTCTTGCCAAGCATTCGCAGGCAAGTAAGCAATAGCTTCTGAATCGATGTTAGTTTCCGATTTACCTAAAACACGCCCGACTCTACCTATTCTCTGCCAAAAAGCAGCGCGATCGCGTGCTGAAAAAATTAACCAGTCTAAATTCTGTCTGGTTGGTTCGGGGTTTCTTTCAAAGTTAAACCCTACATCTACAGTGCTAGTAGCCAAAATAACTTGACACTGCATAGCCTTTTGTCTATCTTGTTTAGGTGCAGGTCCCGTAATGCGTCCGATATAATCAGTGAGTCCTCGATTATCTAAAACTTTTTTGAGCAGATTAATATTATCCAAAGAGTCCAGAATTACAGCACCATTTTTATCTGGACTTTCTTGCAAACGATGGACAACTTCTGTGGCTAATTCTGCTATCCATGCTTCTTTGCTATCTGGCTTCGGTCTTAATTCTAAGTTAACTGCTGTTTGTGACGGGACAAAATTAGTATGACCTGCTTCTCCATCAATTCTCGCTATCTTTACACCAGCCTGTTTCAAATTTTCTAATGCTGATTCACAAGCTGGTTCTGGTGTTGCTGTCAGCAATACTATCTTGCGTCCATGTTGAAAAAAGCCAAAGACTTGAGAGTATGCTAGATAAAACAGCATTCCTACTAGCTGTTTAGCATCGTAGAGGTGAAATTCGTCAAAAATGACTGTAGAAAATTTGGTGTAAAAACTAGCAGCAATATTATCTCTATCTAGCTTGTTGTATGCAAAAAAAGTTGCATAGTAGAAAATATCAGGATTCGTTATTAACAGAATTGGTGTATTTGCTCCAACATCATCAAAAACTGTAGCAGGATTTCGCAAGACATTATATAGTTTTTCTCCTGAACGACTGCCAACTTTATCGTTAGACCAGCTTTTAATGTCTTTAGCCGAAGCTGATTTAACAATATGAGGTAAGTTAGCCTCACGCACAAACTGTTTAGCTGCTTCTGTTTGCTGTTCAATTAAAGCATTAGTTGGTGCAATATAAATAGCACTTTTATTTTGCTGATGTTTTAAAACTGTTAATCCTGCTTTAGTTTTACCCGTGCCAGTCGGTACTAAATCGAGGATAATATCGGCATTTCTAGATTTTTCAAATACATCGACTTGATGCTGAAGTGCCTTTGTCATGAAAGATATCTTTTTTGGCAAAGCTGCACAAAACGAAATACTACGAGGTTCTAGCCTAGTAACTAATCTTTGTTTATTCATCCCTACTTTCTCTACCACAAAAATATAAATCTGCTGGTACAATTGCTTCATCAATCTGCCAAGCACAACCTCGAAAACGTAGATTTTTAATAATAGGTGCGGGAGGAATAGAAATTAAATCAAAAGCTAAAGTTTCTAGTTGTTGTGGTAAATCGGCAGAATTTAGATAATGTTGACTTTGATATTCACCTTCTGGTAGTAAATTCACCGATGATTCATTGAGTATGTTGACTTTAACTTTACTCATAAATTTACCAAGACGAATATAATCGGGTAATTGGCTATTTCCAAACACCAAAGTTTGAAATCTGTTACCGCGTTCAATCATTCGTAGTCTTCCAGTTTGTGGAAAATTACTGGCTCGAAATGAATTTGGCTTTTTTCCTGTTGCTTTGAGAAATGGTAAATCTTCTCTTGCAGTAGCAACCCGATTATTAGTCATTGAATACCAATAAGCATCAGAAAGAGCGTTAAAACGTTCAAATCTGAATGTAATTCTATCCAGAGGTGAAGCTGGTAAGATATAAAAATCTCGTGCAATTGGTTGTAAATCTTCTTTGTAGGTTGGTCGTCCTGTAGCCTGACCTTGGAGACGATATGGAGAATTTACCAAACCTAAAGCGTAGGTAAGAGCATAATTCCCAATCACCCCCTCAGTATAATAGGTATCAGACAACTCCCTAGAGGCAAAAAAGACTGGTTCAAGACAGTGTAATTCAACAAGTTTTGCCTGCTGAAAAGGAATTGTTGACATAATCTAACTCTCTACTTCAACTGAATTATTTTTTCCTTTACCTTTAGCCTTTTTCTTATCAGATGCAATTTGACGGAAAGGTTCGTACGATTGGCTTAAGCGTTTCAGAAAACTATCACGTTCTGCTACTGACCAATGAGTTTCTACATCAGCAATTAAATTGACTAATTCTGCTTCAGATAAATGCACAGATACCCCTCTTTTATTTCTCCAATTTGCAATGACTTGCTGGCTAGCTGTAATTAATTGGTTGGAATTCAGGGGGTGTTCTAAAGGCTTACCTAAAACATCATAAGTAGCTTGTACGAGTTCTAGAGAACTAGGAAGTTCGGTAATACTGCCAAAAACACCTAATATTTGATTTTCCATGCGTCCTACACGACTGGACACAGCACCGTAACGACTAGTAAATAGAATATTACCGATGACATATCGTAGTTCATCAGCGGTTACATCTTTGAGAGTGACGACATCCAGAAAATGCACGCCTGGTTTGATATATTCGCTTGTATTTAAAGCTGTGGAAGCGTTACCTTTTTCATCGCGCATCGTACCATTTTCATAAATGGCGTTAATTGTGCGATCGCCTACAACGTCACTAGCAGGTAAAATACTGAAAGCATCTTCAGTCCAAATACGGCTTTTCTGTGCGCCACCACCACCAGCAGCGAAACCATAAAGGAAGCAATCTACGCACATTTCGCAGGGTGAATTAGTATTTAAAGAGCAAAGAGCGCCATCTTTACTATTAGTATATAAAAGCTCATGCGCTCTTAAATGCTCTCTGCCATAGCGTCTTTCCGGTGCTACTTGTTTACGTTTAGTCATTACCAAACGTTGAATGATATTGTCATTAGTAACACCAGCTTGAACAAACTCACTACACATTGGTTCGCCAGAACCTTCTGTACGAAAGATAGTTTCAGAATGAGTTTTTCTTAAAACTACTAAAGTAAGAAAACGTCCTTTAGGGAAATTTTCGTAAGTGGTTGCTAGAAGTGAAGAAAGCTTTTGAATCGACATAATTAACTCCTATTAATTAAGTATTGGTAGTATTTTCATCTGAATCGTCTTGAGATTGAGATTTTAGTTGCTTGCGTGCTTCCTCAAGAAAGAATAAATAAGCAGCTTCTAAAGTTTTTCGGTCAGATAAAAACTTTTCAGGACGTGCTGAATAAACTTCCTCATATAGTTTCCGTAATACATCGTAATAACGCTTAACTTGCTCTAACTTTGTTGCACCTACACCGTGTTCGCGGATACGATCCAAACGGGTGTGGTATTGTTGTATCAAAGCAGCAAAAATCATCTCCAAATCTAAATGAGATTTTTGAGTACGAATAGCAGCAATAAAAGCTGTGAAAGGTTCTGTTTGAGCAGTACGTTTGAAAGAGCTTCCCCAGATTTTTGCCTCCGCTGCTATTTGAGCAGCTTCTTTGAGATATTTAGTTAATAACGAGTTTTCATTAGGCATAAGATTGTTCAACAAAATATTTAATGGTTCGCAAATACGATTCCAAATTGCATTCAAATTTGGTTCATCTTGTTCTCGTAAAATCCAACGTAATAGAATATAATAAAGTTCTATTGGTCTAGCACAAGCGCGAGCTAAATCGTACAAACAATCATCGGCTTTCTGAATACTCGCCACAGATATTGCTAGTTTGCCAATACAACGCAGTCTCTCTAGAATTTTTTCCGCGTCTTCACTCTGCTGATATTGTCCACTTCCGAGCAAAGGTTGTAGTGCAGCAGGTATTCCCTCTACTCGTCCATAAACATCATCAAACAACTCAACTTCTAAGTTGCTACTAAGAGTAAAAGGGAAGCCAATATCTAAAGACAAAGATATTTCTAAACCGAGTCTCAGCGATTTAAGTAAAGCTAAAGAAGCATTAGCTTCTCCCCACACTATAGGAATAATCACTGTTGTATGTAAAAATTCTGGACGTTTAGGTAATGCTGCACCAACTACTTTGTTAGCTTTAAATTCAAGTTTGTTATCTTGATATAGCTGAATTTCATCAACAGTGACAGTGCCACCCTCAGCATTTTTTGCTGCAATTTGTTGTAGAAGTTCGCGCCAGATTCTTAATAAATCAGGTGCAGAACCTTTAGGTAAGGCTAAGTGTAGATATATGGGATCTTGCTTTTTAACACTAGGAAAATTTGCCCCAACTGCCATCAATTGATAAGCTAAAGCTGCAATTGAATCTGCTTGTCTTTTAGGTTCTGCATTGATACCACCTGGTAAGCGGTTAGAAAAAGCTTGTACTTTCGTACCAGGAGGCATATTAGCTGAAATTAACTCGTCTATTTCAGTAGAAGTAGAGCCTAAAGAGCATCTTTGTCTAGGATTTGCTTCTATATAAGCATTTAAATCATTGACTCCATTTAACCGAATAGCAAAAGGTAAATTTACCATTCTGTTAACTTCTGTAATTAGTTCCTCAGATACTTCTATCTCTTCTGAAGTTTGTGTACTTTCCTTTCTGAGCTGAAAAGATTCTTTGAGAGCTTCTTTAATACCTTCAATCCCCTTAATAGCAGCTTTGGTAGCAAATAAAGGTCGCCCATATTGACCATTAAACGGCTCAAGTGCAATACGTTGCTGTTCAGAAATACCAGTGTGACGAGCAATTTTATCCCAAACTTCTTTAGGGCTTAATCCTACCTTACGGTAGCTGAGATAAGCAGCCTTTAATCCTTCAGATACGGCAAATTCGTCTGCATCACTGGCAGGTATTAAACCAAGTTCAGTTACTTTGTTTATTGCATCTGCACCAGCCGCATCACCCCACTTAGTCACATCTTTAGCAATCTTGTCTGATTTATAACCAGCTTTTTTCTTTTCTAAAAGAGCCTCGACATTGATTAACACTTCCTCAATATTTTGTTGAATAGCTGGATGAGCAATCTTAATACCATCCTTAGTAGGTCTAACAAGTCTTTCAATATTATTCCCAAAAACTCGGTCGATTTTACCTTGCCAAACACCCGCTATTTCTTTTGTCAAATTTACTTTTGGTAGGGCTTCACCTTCAAATAATGCTCCATCAGGGAAAATTGCTAAAGAATTTAACCCATGCTTGTGTAAAACTTCTTCACAAGCACCTAGTAGTAGGGCTGTAATATAGCCTTTATCTTCAGTTAAGCGTAATCTAAACAGGTTGCAGCTTCGCCCAAAAGCAACAGTTAATTCCGTTTCTAGTTTGCGAAAACGCTTTTCATCTGGAATTCCTAAATCAAACAAATCAGCAGCCGTCAGCATCGCCGCCCATCGTTCAATGTCTGGGTCTTCTGGTAAAAATCTTGCCGCATCGCTGATGTTGTGACCTGAATGGCGTTCAATTAGCTTTCTAACTAATTCAAAGTCATCTTCTGTCACCACAAAAGTTAGTACACAAGCTTTTTCCAGTTGTTCTGTTAAAAAGTCCTTATTTCTAGCTAGAGTTTTGACATTACGCCCTTCAGTATCTAATTTATTCAAGTCATGAACAGCCGTTGCAGCTAGCAGTAAAGGTCTTTTATCTTCAGATACGCCTGCTATTCGGCTAACTGTCAAAATGAACTGACACGCAGAATCTAAATGTTCCGCAAGAGTCGTTCCTTTCCTGACCCCATACTGATGATGATGTGCGTGATTTTTGTATATCTGGGGGCGAATTTCACTGAAATAACGCTCCTCCAAACTTTTGGGAGGGCGATTTAAAAGCCTGTTGCGCTTAATCATATACAGTTATTTCAATCCAAAATCAAGTCTAGGTTGACAAGCCAATTTTTGAGATGAGTGCTTATACGGAGACAACCTTGTGGAGTCATACTAATTCTTAATGACTACAGCGGAGAAGACCCCCCAACCCACGGACACTTTGCTCAAGTCGGGAAACCCGCCCACGCAAGTGTCCTCCCCTTAATAAGGGGGCTATGACGCTTGATTTAGTGCAAAGATTAACAGAATTGCTACAAGGCTGTGTCACTGCACTTTTTGTCAATAGACTATTTATAATTACATTTATGAATATGGCACAGTATTGCTAAAAGTGCAACTACATTTTGTAAATGCCTCGAAAAAAAGACACGATTACACTGTCAATTCCGCCAGGAACCAAGGAAAAACTAGAAGCGATCGCCCGTCGCCTCAATATTCTTTGGGGCAAAGACCCCAGTATTTCGGGCTTAATCGTGGCGATCGCCCAACACGCTGTAGAGGTGGGAAAGCCGTTCACGCTTGACTCTAACCAAGTCAACGCCTTGCAGCAGGCTATCAAAGCGCTTAACGATGCAGGTCAAATTGGCGAATCTCAAACTATACTTACACTTTTATTAGAGCGAGGAAACCTTGATGCATCAATCCGCCAATCATTGCTCAAACAAGCCAGTAAGCTCTTACAAGCATGGCGAAGTCAAATTGATGAGTATAGACAAAAGCAACAACCGTTTTATTTGTTTTATGAAAATTCCCAAGGTGAAGAACTACAGTACACCGTGCGCTATGCCGAACCGCGCTTTTTCGATAAGCGGTATTACTTACTCATATGGTGCGAGGAAACGGAAGATGTAAAAAATTCGATTCCCAACTTACCCGAACTTTGGCACAATCGCACTTTAATCTTCGATCGCATTCGTTTAATCGTACCCGCAAGCGGTGAATGGCGAGAGGGATTAGATCATCTAAAAGTATACTTACACTTTCAGGGTTGGATGGTGAAATCCTATGAACGTAGGGAAGATGACTTAGAAGACGAAACAATTGGGGATGTGCGTCAAGTCGTGCGGCGAGTTGTTAACGAGTTTTGGCTGATTCGAGAAGTCCTGCGTTATCGGCAAGATTGCGTCATTGTATCACCACAGAGTATGCGCGATCGCCTCAAACAAGAACTCCTTGCCATGTGCCAGTTGTACGATATCGAAACCAAAAGTTAAATATGGCAAAGATACGAACTAAAAATATCGCTTAAGCCTAGATATAGTACATATAATCTAACTGCCGACGAGCGGCAACGCGATCGCACAAGTCTTGGAGCGTATAGTTTTGCCAAACTGCATTCGCCGCCTGTTCTGCTGATTGCCAAATTTCCTCAACTGCGCCTCGTTCTGCTCCTTCAGCAGTGCTTTGCTCTACAGAAGATGCGATATCTAATCCTTCAATACATCGCAAAGCATCTAGCAGCGTAATTTGGCGTGGTTCGCGTGCCAGGATGTAACCACCCTTAGCTCCACGGATACCCTTAATCAGTCCGCCTCGCCGCAATATTGCCAGCAGTTGATCCAAATAACGCTCTGGTATATCTCGTCTGGCTGCTATCTGCCGAATTTGGAGCAACTGAGCGCTCTGATAAGCATTCGCCAACTCTAACAGCGCCAGCAGTGCATATTCAGATTTGCTCGAAAGTTCCATTGGAAAAACTAGCCGGAAAGGACGATGTTTTTACTTTAGGTGACAAGATGGCGCGAAACAAATAGAGTTTCTTATCAGCATGATAAACAAAATTCATCGATCCTGACCAGTATCAAAGCGATCGCATATCCCAGCGACACGAACAAAGCCCCCTCAATCTATGGATTGATGCATAGGTAGCGTCACGATAAATTTTGCTCCTTGGCTTGGCTTACTTTCAGCTGCAATACTGCCACCATGCCGCTCGACAATCTTACGGCAAATTGCCAAACCTATACCCGTACCTTCGTACTCGCTGCGACCGTGCAACCGTTGAAAAACTTGAAAAATGCGATCGCAATACTTTTGGTCAAAACCAATACCGTTATCCTCAACTGTAATTTGACAAAGATAAGTATTTAGTAAATTCTCAGTTAATTGTTCTCGATTATCGATAATTTGACTGTATATCTTCACACGAGGAGGTTCGTTTTTTCGCCGAAATTTGAGGGCGTTGCCAATCAAATTCTGCAATAACTGACGCATTTGTAACGGGTCGGCATGAATGCTTGGCAGCTCGCTCAGCTCCACCTGCGCCTCAGTTTGTTGAATTAACACTTCTAAATCTGATAGTACCTCTTTTGCTACCTTGGCAAGATTCACTGCAACGAAGGGTTGCGCTCTAGTTGTAATTCGTGAAAATACGAGCAAATCGTCAATTAAAATCTGCATTCTCTGGGCTGCATTTTGCATCCGTCTTATATAGTCAGCCCCCTGTTCGTTCAGCAGCTCGCCATACTTTTCTTGAAGTCTGTTGCCAAATGCTTGAATCTTGCGCAATGGTTCTTGCAGATCGTGAGAGGCGATCGAGGCAAACTGTTGCAGTTCGGCATTCGATCGCGCTAGCTCCTGAGAGTAGCGAGTTTCTTGTTCTAAAAGTTGAGCTTGAGTTATGGCAATACCAATTTGATCGGCTAGCTGTCCCAGCAACTCTGTCTCAAAATCAGTCCAGTCTCGCGAGCTACTGCATTGATGAGCAATTAATAGACCCCAGAGTTCTGCTTTGATCGTAATCGGCACGACCAGTTTTGCTTTAACTTGGAATTGCCGCATAAATTCAACTAAACACGGCGCAATGTTTTCTTCCCGTTCCACATCGGCAATGCCGCGAATTCGCCCTTGACAGTAAAGCTGATGGCAATCTTCTGGAAAAACTTCCGCAGCAAATTGCTGTCCCAGAACTGAGAACCAACCAGGTAGCACTGCCTCAGCAACTGCACTACCAGTACCATCCGATCGCAGGCGATAAATTACAACTCGATCTGCTTGCAGAATCTTCTGGACTTCGATCGCCGCCGCTTGTAGTATGTCCTCTAACTGAAGCGATTGACGAATTTTCAGCGTCACTTCCGCAAATAATTGCGATCGCTGATACTGCCGTTGGCGTTGCTCGATCTCCTGCTCTAACTGCACGTTTTGCGCTTGGAGTTGCTTGGTTAGCGATCGCAACCGCAGATGTGTCTGCACCCTTGCCAAAACCTCTTCATGCTGTAATGGCTTAGTCACGTAATCGACTGCTCCCACCTGTAAACCCTTCACTTTATCTGCTGTTTCAGATAAGGCAGTCATAAAAATTACCGGAATCTCCCGCGTTGATTCACTGGCTTTGAGGCGGCTGCAAGTTTCAAAACCATCTATCCCTGGCATCAAAATATCTAACAGGATCAGATCTGGTGAGGCATATGCTGCTTTTTGGAGCGCGCTTTCACCATCTTCAGCGATCAAAATTTTGAAACCGTAATTAGTTAAGAAATCGAAAAGGATCTCCAAATTAGTAGGAGTATCATCGACAACTAGGATCGTGCCTGGTTCGGCAGTAGCCACGCTCATTCATGCCTCTAGATATCTAAGTATTTTTTCACAAACTCCAGAATTTGTTTCTCTTTATAACTTTTAGCGAGTTGACGCAGATGCAGCGCAAATGGTCTGTATCGTCGATCTAATGCTTCAATTCTAACGGCTTGTTCCATAATGCCTCGAATGTCACCTCTCATTGCCAGATCGAGTAACTTCACCATCTCCTCGGCTGGAGGAGGAACGATCGCACCTGTTGCCAGTTCGCTTGCTGAGGAATTATCTAAAGCTTTCTCTGTCGATTCTTCCTCATAAATCCATTGCAAACCTAAGTGAATCCTTAATTTTTCTAATAAATCTGTCTCGCGAACTGGCTTTGGCAGAAAATCATCGCAACCGACTGCTTGACTCTGCTGCCGATCGAAATCGAACACGCTAGCTGAGATTGCGATCGCCACTACGCCTGTTAACTCTGGCAATGTCCTGAGATGACGAGTCACTTCAAACCCATCCATCCCAGGCATGACCAAATCGAGGATGACACAATCAGGCTTAAACGCCTGCGCCTTAGCCAAACCATCAAGACCGTCGATCGCTTCTAACACTTCAAACCCCAATGGCTCTAGCATATTAACTATGACAGAACGGTTCGACCATTTATCGTCTATTACCAACACTTTCAATTTGTTGCCTTGAAAACCGATAATTCTTTGTTTACTTATGTTAGTAACTTCAGCTAATTGGTAAATTCTCGGTAATTCTAGCTCGAACCAAAAAACACTCCCTTGACCCAAAGTACTCTTGACTTTGATGTCACCACCCATCTTTTGCACCAACTGCTTACTAATTGCCAAACCCAACCCCGTTCCTTCAACGCGATCGCGATGCCTACCTACCTGCTGAAACGGTAAGAAAATTTCTTCTAACTGTTCTACTGCCATGCCAATTCCAGTATCTTCTACTTGAAACCGCAGCTTTCCAGCGCGATCGCTCACTTTGAAAGTCACGCTACCTTTTTCGGTAAACTTAACGGCATTGCCCAACAGATTCAGCAAGACTTGTCGCAATCTTTTCTCGTCAGCACGAATAAATTGCGGTAGGTTAGACAGCTCGTAAGTTAAACAAATGCCTTTTGGCTCGGCGCGAATTTGACAGATATCGACAATCCCCGCTAGAAATTCTAAAAAATTGAAATCGTGACAATCGAGTTCCATTTTTTGGGCTTCGATTTTGGAGATGTCTAGAATATCGTCGATCAAAGTCAGCAAGTGATCGCCGCAGCGATGAATGATATCCAAACCATTCTTTTGTTGCTCGGTCAAAGCTTTTTCTTTCTTGAGAATTTGAGCGTAACCCAAAATGCCATTTAGCGGTGTGCGGAGTTCGTGGCTCATATTGGCTAAAAATTCACTCTTAGCCTGACTTGCAGCCTCGGCTGCTATTTCTGCTCGCTGGCGATCGCCAATCTCCTGTTGCAGTTGCACGTTTTTTGCTTGTAGTTCTAACGTCCGCTCGGCAACTTTTGTTTCTAGAGACTGGTTATAATTTTCTAAATCGTGATAGAGACGAGCGTTTTCGATTGAAATTGCGGCTTGAGCAGATAGCAGTTGTAAAATTTCCAGGCGATCGGGTGTAAAAGCTCCAGTTGTGAGATTGTTTTCTAGGTAGAGAATCCCCGTCAGTTTCCCCTGGTGCAGAATTGGCGTGCATAAAATTGATTTTGGTTGGCGAGCGACAATGTAAGAATCGCTAGCAAAGATTTCCTTAACAGTTGCATCATTTAAAACTACAGATTCTAGAGTTCTAGCTACATAATTGATCGCAGAAATAGGCAGGATAGGATGATTCTCAAATGTTTCCGATATTCTGAAAGGAAGCGCTTCCCGCACCGCAATTTCATCTAGATCAATTCCTCCAGCCGTTTCAATGTAAAGTTCTCCCGCCTTATCTAAGATTAAATATCCTTTTTCTGCCCCTGCATTTTCTAGCACTATTTGCATGAGTTTAGTCAGCAAATTATCGAAAACAATTTCACCTGAAACTGCTTGTGAAGCTTTTATCACAGTTGCCAAATCTAGATTTTTGGGGTTTTCAATCGAGATAGGGTTTAAGGATTGACTAACATTGTCAGGAACGGCTTCTTGCTTCGGAAATCGCACAAGAATTTGGGGATATTTTATTTCTATATCTTTAACTTTTGCCGTGGCTCCCCAATGTAGATAACCGTAGTAAGCTTCGACTAAATAAACTTGAGCGATTTTATCTCTGCCTTGTGAAAAATAAAATTTGGCTGCTAATTCATTTGCTAAGGCTTCTTCTTGAATATAGCCATGCTCTCTAGCTCCAGCAACTGCGCGATCGTAAGACTCCATAGCTTGCCAATATTGACCTAATACCCGCGCTTGCTCTGCTGCTACTAATTCGTACTTATGCTGAAAATTCATCGGGGCATAGCCTGCCCATTTTTGCATCTTTTTCTGGTTATTGAGTACTCTGTCTAGAAGTTGTTCTTGTTGCGATCGCGATGCTGAGGGATACATGGCAATTTGTGCCAGAGAATCGTAGAAATAGAAGACTGGCACAACCAGAAATGCTTTGACTCCATCTAAATACTGTACGGCTCGATCTGCATTTTCTAACGCTTGCTCGTACTCGCCAAATAAATAACAAAGAATCAGTTTGTTTATATAAAAATAGTGCAGTCCGGTGCGATCGTTGGCTTTCTGTAATAGCGGTAGCGATCGCTCTTCGTTGTACGCTTTACCTAACAAACAGCAACGATTTTGAGTTGGTTCGAGTAAGTTAGCTACTGACTGCTGAAAGATTTGATTCCAACTTAAGGCATTTTCTTGCTTTAACTGAAGCAGAGCATCGCTGACGTTTGCCATGTCTCGCTCCAGATTTGCCAGTTCCTGACCCGTAAAATAGGAATATTGGCATCTTTGCATGGCAGCATAGCCACCATATTCAAAATGCCCGTTTTCCAATCCATTTTGATATCCATTCAGTAGCAGTGGCAAAGTCTCTTTAGCGTGTACTTTTCCATGCATCGTACACGATCCGGCAACAAAAAATACACTAGTTTTGAGTTCTAGGGTGTTGAATCGTTCCACTAAGTTCAAAGCCAACTTACCAAATTGATAAGCCGACTCAACATCCTCAACTATGCCGTTTAAAATCACGCCGTAACAAACATAACCGTAAGCCGAAAAAGGTGTATTGCCAAATTCCAGCGATAAATTCACCTGTTCGCAGACAACCAAGGGAAATAACATCGGTGCGGCTTGATAGGTGGGAGAACCTAAGCTGGTTAGCATTCTGATGGCTGCTAGCTTATCAACCTCAGTCATTAACGGTAGGTTAATCAAGTCTTCGATATTTTTCCCAGCCAAATTTGTTGCTGTGCGGCTGAGTGCGTGTTGCAAATCTAAGGGACTAGGGGACTGGGGTAATCTTACCCCCAGCAGTTCCAGTGCTTGTAAGCCAATGGCGATCGCTTCTAGTTGTTTGACTTGCGCCATGCAAGTTTGAATTTTGACTTCATAAACTTTCATTTTGTCAATGGGAGTTTTTGCCTGTTGTAAGACAATCGTTGCCCATTGCTCCATTTGCTCGAAGTCGCCATTCAGGTAAGCTGTTTCTACCGCTGATTCGTAGAGTGCCAGTGTTAGCTCGTACTGATTCTGCCAGCTATTTGCTGTTAATAATCCCAAACCCATTTTAAAGTAGCGCATAGCAGACTCATACGCTGTTGCTGCTTTCGCTTTCTGACCTGCGATCAGGTTGAGTTCGGCTAGCTCGGATTTTTCCGCGTCTAAAGTGAGTAAGTCAGCACCGTAATTTAGGTGATTGACTAAAGCAAAAATATTTTCTTTTCGTTCTTCAATTGCAGTATTTTTAAGTAATAATTGACCTATTTTTAAATGAGTTGCTTGTTTTTGTGAATCGGGAATGAGAGAATAAGCTGCTTGCTGGACGCGATCGTGTAAAAATTTGTAACTAACTTTTAATGGTTTAACTAATAAAATTGTTGAGGTGTCTGGCTCGATAACTAGCGGAATTTTATAGGCTTCAGAAAGGGGTGAAATTAGATTTACTTGTAGGGCTTCCCATAAATCTTTCGCAGTTTCCAATAAAGATTTCTCATTGACAATGGCTAAAATATCTAATGTAAATTTATCTCCAATACAGGCAGCAAACTTCAGAACTTTCTGCGTCTTTGGTGATAATTTTTGAATTTGGCTAACCATTAATTCCACAACATTGTCAGTAATATCAATTTCTTGAAGCACATGAATGTCCCACTGCCAGCCAGCGCGATCGAAATCAAATGTCAACAGTTTTTCTTGATATAGAGATTTTAGTAGTTGAGTTAAGAAAAAAGGATTACCTTGAGTTTTCTTAAAAACTAATTCAGCCAGCGTCTTAGTTGTAGTCGTGTTCGTGCGAAGAGTATCAGCAACTAATTGGTTAGTGTGAGTAATTTGCAAAGGCTGAAGGACAATATTGTTCGTTACGACATGAGCTTGTTGAATCTCAGCCAGAGTTGATATGAGAGGATGAGAGCTATTAACTTCATTATTGCGATAAGCTCCAATTAATAATAAATATTGACTATGCGAGTCACAAACAAGCAACTGAATCAGTTTTAAAGAAGCTAGATCGACCCACTGTAAATCATCTAAAAAGATAACTAGCGGATGTTCTGGTTGAGTAAATACGTGAATAAATTGTCGAAATACTCGATTAAATCGGTTTTGAGATTCAGTGATTCCTAAACTAGGAACTGCTGGCTGCACGCCAATAATACGTTCGACTTCGGGAATCACGTCAATAATTATCTGACCGTTAGAACCTAAAGCTGTCAAAAGTTTTGCTTGCCAACTGGCAATGCGATCGCTACTTTCGGTCAGTAATTGCCGGATTAATTCTTGAAACGCTTGAATTAAAGAAGCATAAGGAATATTTCGCTTAAATTGGTCAAATTTTCCCGAAATAAAATATCCCCGCGCTCCCACAATTGGTCTATGAACTTCGTTAACTAAAGAAGATTTACCAACCCCAGAATAACCGCTGACTAACATCATCTCCGTCGCACCTCGACTGACGCGATCGAAAGCATCTATGAGAGTTGCAACTTCTCGTTCGCGACCGTAAAGTTTTTGGGGAATTAGAAATTGACTAGATAAATCGAGTTGACCTGCACGGAAGGAAGAAATTTTCTGGGTTGTCTGTAACATTCTCAGACAAGTTTCTAAGTCAGCCTTTAAACCCAATGCACTTTGGTAGCGGTCTTCTGCGGTTTTTGCTAGCAATTTCATCACGATTTGGGCGATCGCTGGCGGAATTTCTGGTTGATGTTCTCTAGGCGATATTGCGGCTTTAGCAATATGAGAGTGAATAAGTTCTAGTGGATTGTTTGCCTGAAATGGTAACTGTCCTGTCAGCATTTCATAGAAAGTCACACCTAATGAATAAAAGTCAGTTCGGTAATCGAGCGCGCGGTTCATCCTACCAGTTTGCTCTGGTGAGATATAGGCTAGATTGCCTTCCAACAATTCAGGATGACGAATGGTCTGATTCTCTATAGGCAAGCGTGAAGCAAGGCTAAGATCGATAAAGATCGCTTGACCTGTTTCGGGATTAACTAAGATATTGCAGGGCTGAATATCTTTATGAATAATGTTGTGTTGATGCATCTGAGCGACGGCTGAAACTAATTGAATAGCGATTGATAAAAAGCTAATTAATCCAATTTTTTGTTGCGATTCAAGCAGTCTTTTTAAAGATATCCCTGGAAAATCTGCATAGATTAGGGCTAAGCCGCTTTGATAACTCTCCAAAGCCAATGGTTGAACGAACCCTGTTAGTTTCAGGTCGTGAAGAATGTTATACTCGTGTTTTAAGTAAGTCAGCTCTTCTATAGATGTACGCTCGGCTTTTGGAGTTTTAATAATAACTGAGGTTTTGTCTGTATCCCTATAAGCACGATAAACAGTCGTGTTAGTGCATTCAGTTATAACTTCTAGTAGCGTGTAACCCGCGATCGCCATGCTCATATTCTGGTTGCACTAATGGAGTAAAAGTTTTAATGGATGTCAATCGATTCGATACGTTTTTCAATAATGAAAACTCAGTTTTCATAATAGCCAGTCAATAATTCTAGCAAACCTCACAGCTTCCAAGCTTTTTGTCAAGAAAAGCTTAAACTTCGAGCCGAGCGAATTTACGCGATCGCACTCACCCGCTCATCCAGCATCGAGAGACTGCAAGAGCTATTTTTATGAAAACGAATTTGTACTGTCTTTCTCAAGGAAGATGTTAGTAATTCAACAGTAGGATAAATTTTTTGTGTCAAAAATACTCATTTGAGTGTATCAAACGATCGCCTAATAATTAGAAGTACTATTCCTTAGTTCAAATTACTCAAATAACTCGATAGAGATTTGCATGGTTCGTTCTCGCCGTTTTCGATTCGCATCTAACTTCATAAGTGCAATTATTGCTATAGTCCTAGCCTTGGGATTGTGGTTTCCCGCGATCGCCCAGACACCTACAAAAGTCCCTGTCATGCTAGACGGACAGCCAATCTTTCAAGTCAGCAATTCAGGACAATACAGCGCTCGGGAACGAGCAGAGGCGATCGCTAAACAACTACAAAATGTAGTTCAAGCCGATCGACCGATCCAAGTAGAAATTGAACAACGCAACCAGTTACCGACAATTTTATTAAACGATCGCTACCTGCTGACAGTTACAGAACGAGATGCAATCCCAGGTAGCACGCCACAAGAGCAAGCAAGCCAATGGGTGCAGCAAATTCAGGAGGCATTGGAGCGAGCAAAAACGGAAAGAACGACAGCTTATCTTTGGCAAACTATTCTTTTAGCAGCAGGAATTGTCCTGATAGCTGCTGCTTTAACGTGGGGATTGGGATGGATTAAGCATCGTTTCTTTCAAGCGGCTCAAGAGCAATTAACTGCTAGTACGGAAGCTGATGCCGATCGCCAACCACTACGCATATTAGAATTTTTGTTCAAACTCGTGTTAGCGATCGCGCGGATTGGACTTTGGGTAGGGGTTGTCCTTTACATCACGAACTTGTTTCCCTTTACGCGGCAGTGGAGTTACCAAATTGCTAGCGTTCTTACGACTAGTCTGGCATCGCCAATTTTGACGTTGAGCAATAACTCTTACTCTGTCATCGACTTGGTAATTTTAGCCGGATTGCTGTTTGGCTTAGTCATCTTTGCTGGAATTGTCACCAATCTGTTTCGCTCTCGCGTGCTGCGGTATGCTGGCATCAATCGCGGCGCTCAGGAAGCGATCGCCATTCTTGCGAAATACGGTCTGATCTTTGTTGGCTCGCTGGTATTGCTGCAAATCTGGGGACTTGATATTAGTTCTTTAGCGATCGTTGCCAGTGCCTTAAGTGTGGGGATTGGTTTCGGCTTGCAGGATATTGCCAAAAATTTCGGTAGCGGGATCGTATTGGTGTTCGAGCGCCCAATTCAGGTGGGGGATTTTGTTGAAGTAGGAGACTATAAAGGAACTGTCGAGCGGATTGGAGCCAGAAGCACTGAAATTCGCACCCTCGATCGCGTTTCGATCATCGTGCCGAATTCCCGCTTTCTCGAAAATGAAGTGATCAACTGGAGCCACCATAACCCAATCTCGCGCCTCCATCTCCCGGTTGGCGTTGCCTATGGTTGCGATGCCAAAGCTGTAGAAGCCGCTTTGCTAGAAGCAGCTCGCAACCATCCCAAGGTGTTAAAGTCTCCCCCGCCCCAAGTGCTGTTTAAAAGCTTTGGTGACAGCGCCCTAGATTTTGAATTATTGGTTTGGACTAAGGAACCGGAGCGGCAATTTTTACTCACTAGCGATCTGTACTATAAAATTTATGACGTGCTGAACCAAAAAGAAATTGAGATCCCTTTTCCACAGCACGATCTCCACTTGCGTTCTGGAACGGTGGGACTTTCACCACAAGTCGAGTCAGCTTTAACTCAAATGCTGACACGTTGGCACAATAACGGCGATCGCCATTCCCAGACTTCAGGTGATGGCAAATCGTAATTGGGAGGTTGTATATCTGCTCTCTGCTCGTGCGCTCCCTACAGTGTCGCAACTCCTAGTGGTAATCGAACGGTAAAGGTACTGCCTTTGCCCAACTCGCTGTGTACCTCCAAGCTGCCCTTGTGTGCTTGAACGATCGCCATTGCGATCGCCAATCCCAAACCAGAACCACCAGTCATCCTAGAGCGATCGCTATTCACGCGATAAAAGCGATCGAAAATCCGCTGCTGATGTTCCGGTGCAATCCCGATACCTGTATCTGCAACTCGAATGATGGCGCGATCGTCCTCTTTGTCTAAAATCGCCCTAACACAACCGCCTGTAGGGGTGTATTGAATAGCATTAACCATCAAGTTAGTCACCAGACGATACATCTGCTCTTCATCCCCGACGATCTGTAATGGCTTATAGACTTTAATTTCAGCTTTCAACGTGACTGCTGCGGCAAGCGCCAGAGATTCCAGTTCTTCTACCAAATCGCTAATAATATCGTTAAGACAACAAAGTTGATGTCGCACTGGTAAAGATTGACGCTCCATACGCGATAGGAGTAGCAAATCTGCAACTAATGCCGTGAGTCGTTGGTTCTGGCGGTTGACGGTTTGCAAAATCTCGCGTGCTTCTGGTTCGGGCAAATGGGGCGATCGCAGTGCCGATTCAACGGTTGCTGACAGTGCAGCTAGTGGAGTTCGCAGCTCGTGAGCGGCATCAGCCGTAAACTGTTGAATCTGTTGGTATGACTGGTATACTGGCTGCATGGCTCTACCTGCCAGCCACCAACTCGAAACCGCTACGAGCATAATCGCACTTGGCAACCCCAGCAACAACACTAACTTGACATTGGCTAAATAAGCGTCCACGTCGCTGAGGCTGCGTCCTACTTGTATGTATCCCCAAGGGCGATTGTCTTGAGTATGCAGCGAGAGAGAAATTTGGTGGTAGCGATTTCCTTGACTGTCGGTTAAGGTTTGCCACATGGGTTCTCCTGACGTTAAAGGTAAAGCATCCGGTAAGAAACCCAGAGCAGCGACATTCTCTCCCGAAAGACTTAAAAACCTAGCATAGTAGTCGCCCTGGTGAATTGCCCCTAATACGTGGCGTTTATCCCTCTGTGATATCTGTAGCAACTGTTGAATTGTTGGTTCTAAACGTCCTGGTTGCCGTAAATCTTTTTCAACATCGTCGTGTAGCGTACCAGCGACAACCTCTATCTCTCGGTCGAGAGTTTGCCAATGAGCGTGGATAATTGCCCGCTCGACTCCAAAGCCAAGTAGACCGAGAATAAAGCTCATGACAGAAGCATACCAAATTGCAAGTTGCCAGCGAGTTTGAGAAAAAAGCTTATTTTGCTGCATTGGGAATATTCAGGCGATAGCCTCTACCAGAGACCGTTTCGATCGCGCGATCGCTATCTACTACTGCTAATCGTCTTCTGAGCAGGCGAATTTGAGCTGCTACAACATTACTTGTCGTATCCGCCGTGACTTCCCAAAGTTGATTGCGGATCTGCTCGCTAGTGACAATCCGGTTTGGATGCTTCATGAAATACTCTAGCAGCTGAAACTCTTTATTCGTTAATTCGACTAACTGCTTACCACCGGAGCGCTCCAGACGATAGACACTGCGGGTATCGTAGTCCAAAATTAAATTACCTGCTTGTAGTTGTTGGGGTTGAAGTTGAGGCGATCGTCGATGGAGTGCTTTAACTCTTGCTAGCAGTTCCGCCATACTAAATGGCTTTACTAGATAATCATCTGCCCCTGCACTCAAGCCAGCAACTCTATCTTCGACGCTATCTTTGGCAGTTAGCATTAACACTGGTAGCGGGCTGTTTTGCCTCCTTAACCGCTTACAAAGGTCTATACCTGACATACCAGGTAACAACCAGTCAAAGATAGCTAGCGTATACTGCATCTGCTGGTTTTCTAGGTAATCCCAAGCTTCCGTACCGTTGAAAACCAAGTCAACCACATATTTTTCTTGGTTTAAGGTGCGCTTGATGGCAGTTCCTAAGTCTGGTTCGTCTTCAACTAGTAGCACTCTCATACTGTTGCATACAAATTACTGCTTAAAACTAAAACGTCCGTTGACTTTTTCACCTTTAATATCGGCAGTAACTTTCACTTGATATTGACCAGTTTTGTTTCCTGCAAGCAAAGCTGTGTAGTGTTGACCCTTAGTGTCATACTGAAATGGAAGTGTTTTTTGCGTACCATCGGGCATTTGAATTTGAGCCATTACTTTAGCATTAGGAATTGTTGCGTGACTATCTCCTCTTTGCAGATAGAAATCTAAATGCGTTCCCTTATCTTCTTTCAGAGTAACTAGCTCTAAGTGATAAGCTCCTGATTCTACAACCTGACCACCTTTTTTACTTTTACTATCTTTAGTTGCACCTGCTGTTTCACTAATTATTTCAGCTTGCGCTTTAATTTCTGAAGCTATAACGTTTGAGTCGCGATCGCTACTCCCTAAGAAAATAAATCCTGCAACACCTAAAAATAATAAGTTTGAATGGAATGTTTTCATGATTCAAATCCAATTGATGTAATGTTTGTAAACAAGAATATCTTGAGCAATTACGCTTCTACATGACGGAACGTTGAGTTATATCTAAATCTGACACTAGCTCAGTCTTTTTGGGAAATAAAAACTCATAGGTTGCAGAGCGGACGATCCCCCCAACCCCCCTTTTTAAGGGGGGCTATGATTCTGCCTTTTCCAAGGGGAGCTAGGGCAATACAGCTCAGATAAGACTCGATCCTCCCAACCCCCGATGAATTGGGGGGCAATATTCCCCCCTTTTTAAGGGGGGCTAGGGGGGATCTTCGAGGATCTTATACTTTTAACTGAATCATATAGGGAGCTAGGGGGGATATTTGAGGCTCTATCGTTTGTAACTGAATTGTATGGAACCAAAAATTTACCAAATTGAGCATATAAAGCTGGAATAACTAGCAGGGTTAATGCAGTGGAAGTAAACAACCCACCTAAAACCACGATCGCTAAAGGTTGCAAAATTTCCTTACCTGCTCCACTACCAATCACCAGCGGAACCATACCTAGTGCTGAGGTAAGAGCCGTCATTAAAATAGCCGCTAGTCGTTCCATAGAACCCTCAAATAGGACTGACTGCAAGGGCATTCCCTGCGCTAACTTGGCGTTGTAGTTTTCAACTAATAGTAAACCGTTGCGCGTGGCGACTCCAAATAAAGTGATAAATCCGATCGTTGAAGCTACAGAAATGACTCCACCACCCAAAGCCACAGAAAAAATGCCTCCTACCAAAGCCAAGGGTAGGTTAATTAGAATCATCAACATGGCAGATATTGACTTGACGGCAAAGTACATTAAAACTGCAATAATGATAATAGCTAAACCACCAAATAGGAGTAAGTTTTGAGTGGCTCGTTGCTCTGATTCAAACTGACCACCATATTGAATAAAATAGCCAGATTGCAGTTGCACTCGCTGTTTAATATTAGTGCGAATATCTTCAATAACAGAACCTAAATCTCGACCGGATACATTAGCAGAAACAACAATTAATCGCGATACATTTTCCCGATTAATGGTATTGGGACCAGTACCGTAGTCAATTTTAGCAACAGTCGCCAGAGGAATTTTCTGTCCGTTGGGAGTATCGACTAATAAATTTCTGATAGTTTCTAAGTTATTGCGCTCGCTCTGTTTTAACCATACTAATAAGTCGAATAACTGTTGTTCTTGCAATACCTGAGAAACGACTCGTCCATTTAAGGCAGTTTCGATCGCTTCTGATAGTTGACCGACTGAAAGACCGTAACGAGCAGCAGCAGCGCGATCGAATTGAATTTGTACCTGTTTAATTGGAACTTGGGGTTCTAGCTGCAAATCTACGATCCCCTGGACGTTGCTTATTGTTGCCTGAACTTCAGCACCAATACTGCGTAGTTCATCCAGTTCGGGACCAAAAATTTTCACCGCGATCGCACTTCTCACCCCAGATAGTACCTCATCCATGCGGTGAGAAATAAAACCACCAATACTAGGAGCAACACCTGGTAATTTCGCAAATTCTGCTCTAACCTTTTCAATAGTCGCTGCTCGATCTTTGATTCCTTCATCGCTAATTTCTATATCTACGTGTCCCAAGTTGACACCACCCGCATCTGCATCTCCAGGCGCACGTCCAGAGCGTAACTGCACCGACTCAAACCGAGGATCGCCTTTAAGCGCCTCTTGAATTGCCATCCCTGACTTGTTTGTGACTTCTAATGAAACACCAGGGTATAGCAACATCGCATTGACAAGCGATCGCTCTTGAAATTCCGGTAAAAACACTCGTCCTAGCGACGGTAGCACGATCGCGGAGGCGATAAATAAAGCCACTGCGATCGTCAGAATGATACTCGGAACGCGAATGGAAAATCTGAGTAGGGGACGATACAACCGTTGAGACCAACGCGAAACCCAAGTTTCATCCTCTGGTAATCGGCGGTTGGCTAACAAGATGGCACACAAGGCTGGCGAGAGCGTCATTGCTACCAGAGTTGAAGCAAAAATAGAGACTAAGTAAGCCACACCCATTGGAGCAAAAATTCGACCCTCTACTCCAGTCAGCGTAAAAATTGGGGCAAAAATCACAGCGATAATGACTGTAGAAAATAGCACGCTCACGCGCACTTCGACTGAAGTATCGTAGACCACTTGGAAGGGATGAACCGGATTTCCCGCTAGCTGATTTTTTCGTAACCCTCGGTAGGCATTTTCCATATCCACAATTGAGTCATCTACCACCGAGCCAATTGCTACCGCTAGTCCTCCCAAAGTCATCGTGTTGATGCCTTGACCAAACCAATTCAAAATTAGCAATCCAATCAATATTGATAAAGGAATAGCGCTGAGAGTAATGACGGCAGTACGCCAATTCATCAAAAACAGCACTAAGATAACGGAAACAATAATGATGCCATCGCGCAGGGAATCTTCAACATTTTTAATTGCATCGTCGATGAAGTTTTGCTGGCGAAAAGAAACGGTAACTTTAACATCTTTGGGTAGGCTAGGCTGAATATCTGCGATCGCTGCTTCGATCGCTTTTGTCACGGTCGGAGTATCAGCTTGAGGTTGCTTGTTAACCATCACGACAACCGCTCGCTGACCGTTGAAACTGCCATCACCCCGTTGCAAAGCTGCGCCGATTTGTACGTCGGCTACATCACTGAGTAATACGGGTTTGCCGTTACGGGCAGTAACGACCGATTGTTTTAACTCCTTGATTGATGAAATTCGCCCGATGCCCCGAATTAATAATTCTCGATCTGGGTTGACAAGAAAGCCACCAGCAGCATTGGTATTCGCCGCTCGTACTGCTTCGGTAACTTCTGCTAAAGACACGTTAAAGGCTTGTAACTTTGCAGGATCGGTCAACACTTGATATTGGCGAATATCTCCTCCATAGGCAATGACTTGAGAAACTCCTGGCACTGCCAGCAGGCGGTTAGTCATATCGCGATCGACCAGCCGCCTCACTTCCATCAGTGGTGTCGTCTCAGCAGTAAACGCATATTGCAACATCGTACCGATGGGAGAGCTAGTTGGAGAAATTTGCGGTGGCTCGATGTTCTGAGGTAGCTTACTTTGGGCTTGCTGCAATCGTTCTGTCACCAACTGGCGAGCTTGAAATACATCAGTGTCCCAGCTAAAGATGACCTTGACAACGGAAATTCCAACCGCAGAAGACGAGCGTACTGTCGTCACTCCAGGCGTACCATTGATGGCACTTTCAATTGGTAATGTAATTAAAGATTCGACTTCTTCAGGAGCTAGTCCTGGTGCTTCTGTTTGAATTTCAACTTGGGGCGGTGCAAAATTCGGAAAAACATCTAAGGGCATCTGCCTTAAATTGTAAATTCCTAATATGGTGACAATAATTGCTCCCAGAACAACCAGCCAGCGTTGAATAATTGACCACTTCAGGATGGAATTGAGCATTGACTTACCAAAAATATCTTTACTTCCAATCTCCGATCTCTGACTGCTGGCTTCTCGTATGATGGTTGTCGTTCATCGAATTTGATTCGTCACCAAAAACAGACTCTCCGCTCTCGCCTGGTTCGGATGCAGGATAAGTCGATCTGCTAGAACTTTTACCATTTCGATACTCATTCACTTCGTCAGCAAATCCTGTAGACGCTGGCACGAGCTGAGACTTGGTACGACGACTAGACCAAACAGCACCTGCCGCGAAAGCAGCAATACCAATTACCAGTCCGCCTGTTGCTCCTGCCAACCACCAAGGAAATTGCAATCCTGTTGTGGTAGAGGCAGAAGTTTTTTCTCCCCCTGCTCCCCCTGCTCCCCTGCTCCCCTGCTCCCCTGCTCCCCTGCCTTCCCGCCTCCCCGTAAAGACTGTGCGTATAGTTGAGGCGCGCGTTGAGTGACGATCGCATCCCCCTCAAACAACCCGCTTTTGACCTCAATCGTATCCCCAATGGTCTGACCTAAAATCACTTCAACAGGTTGATAGGCATTCCCATTTTGGATGTAAACCATGTGTTTGCCGTTTGCCTCTACCACAGCTGAGCTAGGAATTGCCAGAGCTGTCGCTGTTCTATCTGCAAGTACTTCTAGTTGGGCAAACATCCCTGGTTTTAGGACTCCGCCAGAGTTATCGATCTCGGCTTTGACAGGTACTACCCGTGTTTCGCCTTCTACAACCGAACCAATTACAGCAACTCGTCCAGTGAAAGTTCGGTTAGGCATAGAAGCAACTGTGACTCTAACTGTTTGACCGTTTTTGACTTTATTTAAATCTTTTTCATAAATGTTGGCTGTGGCATAAACCCGACTGTCATTTACAATTGTCATCAGCTTGCCACCTGTATCCTCGAAGGATTGACCGAGAGTCACGTCGCGATCGGCAACTCTACCTGAAATAGGAGCTGTAACTGTTACCTGTCCTTGCGCATTAGCTTTTGCACCCAGTTGTTGTAGTCGAGTTTGATATGCTGTGTCGCTGAGACTTAAATGCGACTGAGCCGCTTGCACGGATGACTGAGCGCGTTTGAGATCGGCTTCGGCTGCAATGACATCTCGGCGGCTATCTGCTGCTGTCAGTTTAGCTTTGGCTTCGGCTAGCTGAGTTTGAGATTCTAGAGCTTGGCGACGGGGTATTGCGCCTTGAGTTAATAAAATTTGGTCTTTGTCAGATTTTTCTTGAGCAAAGTCTACTTGACTTTGTGCTTGGGCAATTTCTGCGGCAGCAATTTGTGAGAAACGCTGATAGTTTTGTTGCGCTAGCCTTAGATCTGCTTGCGCTTTTTGTAAATCTGCTCGTGCCTCGGCTCGCTTTTCTTGGGAAGTGACGCGCAGTTCTACTAAGTCGGGAGCCGCTAAAATAGCAACAGGTTGACCTGCTTGCACGTAAGCACCAGGTTGTACTAATAATTGGGCTACCTTAGCTCCTGAAATCGGTGTCGTAACTTCTACTTGTCGATTGGGCAAAGTTTCAATTTGTCCAGTTGCTGGTAGTCCTACAGCGAGTTGTTGTCGCTTAACTGGTTCTACTTTAATTTCCAAACGCTTGACAGTTTGGGCATCGACTTGAATCGAGTCAGTCGTTTGAGTTGCCTCACTTCCGCCGTGAAATTCATCTCCGTGTCCGCCGTGAGCTAACACAGTTACGGGAACCATCACGATCGCTAGGCTAACGATCGCTCCCGATATGCGGCAAAGCGGTGCAGGCGATCGCTTCAGGTGTGATTTGCGCATTATTTATATAGAAATATCCTCGCGTACCATCAGAGCAAACGAGTGCTACAACTGCACTACTGATTATTCAGTTTCCCCCATGCGAATGAAATCAAGATGAAATTGCGATCGCCGATTCAATTTGAACAGTTTTCAATTGGATGAGATACACGATCTGTAGGGATGCACAACTGTGCGCCCCTACGTTAGCGCTACAATGTATGCGATCTACTGGTTATACCAAGCTTTGCGCCACTGCTTCATTTGAGCAATCTCTTTCTGTTGATCGCTAATAATGTTTTTTGCCAATTGCTTAATTTCCGGTCGCTGCGACTTTTTCAGCGCGTCTTGAGCCATTGTCACCGCACCTTCATGATGCGGAATCATTGCATTAATGAAGCGGAGGTCGAATTGAGAGTCAGCTACACCTAAATCTTGGCTCATCATCATGCCTTGCATCTGGTCTGATGACATCGGCATCATATGTCCCATTTGAGAGTGATAAGCCATCATCTGCTTGCCTGCTTTGGGATACCAGGCTTGTCGCCACTGTTTCATTTGCCCAATCTCCCGATTTTGAGCAGTGATGATGTTATCCGCTAGTTTTTTGATTTCAGGACGCTTTGATTTTTGCTGTGCCTCTTTTGCCATCTCGATCGCCCCTTGGTGATGCATTCTCATCGCATCAATGAATCGCAGATCGTAGTTGGCATCAGCTGGACCTAAATCCATCGACATGCTGTGATTCATCATGCCGCTACCATGTTGCATCATGCTGCCACCATGTTGCATATTCTGCTTCAAATGAGCGTTGGTATTGTTGGCAGTTTTGCTGTCTTTTGCCGAGAGTCCAAAACTAGCAGCTAGTAAACCACTTGTCATTGTGGCGATCGCTGTTAGAGCTATTACCAAAACTTTAGTTTTTCCAGAATTATTTTGCATAAATGACTTTCTATCCATTCAATAGCTTGAAAATTACCATCTCAATTATGAAATCTCTAGCTGACTAGAGAGTCAACTATTACGTTTACACAAGGATATGACTGCTCATACAAGATGAAGGTTGCACTCAATAAAGAGTTTGCATTGTACCAAGATTCAAGTATTACAAAACCAAGATGAAATTAGGATGAAATTACTGTATCTCTACAGTCATAAATCTGCTCCATACCATTAGAAAGAGGCGATCGCATTTGCTACCTTCTAAAGTGAAACTACAGAAGCATAATGACTGCTTCATTATTTTGTTTTTAAAGCTTTTGGAGGAGAGTTATGACAGCAGCTCAATCTCACCAATCATTACTTGAAACTTGCATTCAGGCTTGTCTCGATTGTCTGCGCGAGTGCGAAAACTGTGCCGATGCTTGCCTAAGTGAAGATATGGTACAAATGATGGCTGAATGTATCAAGCGATGTCGCGATTGTGCCGATACTTGCGATTTATGCGCCCGGTTTATGTCGCGTAATTCAGACCTTCACGGGCAAATGTGTAGTGTTTGTGCTGAAGCCTGCGATCGCTGTGCCACTGAGTGCGAGAAGCACGACCACGACCATTGCAAGCGCTGCGCTCAAACTTGCCGTCGTTGTGCTGAGACTTGTCGCCAGATGGCTACAGCTATGGCTGCATAAGTCAATTCACCTACTGGCTGTTCGATCGATCGGGCAGTCATGTATAATGCGGAATTATGAATTCGGAATTCAGAATTACCCTACGATTAAAATCAGGAGCTTGAAACCTCTTTAATTCCGTGCTTCGGTTGCTTTATCGTCTTCATCTGCTTGAATAATCGGGCAAATTGTTCCAGGCTGCGGAACTGGTACAGACTCCCAACCCGAAAGTAATCCCTTCAATTCAGCCTGCAATGTCATCAACTGCTGAATTTGGCGATCGATCTGTCGCAATTTATCTTCTAACTTCTCTTTAACTTCACCGCAAGGCAAATTACCGCGATCGTAAACATCAAGAATTTCTTTAATTTCTTCCAGACTCAGACCGAGTTTTTGAGCGCGTTTGATGAATGATAGCCGAGTCAAGACATCGGGGGAAAACTGTCGGAAGCCTCCTTCAGTGCGGCTGGAAGATTGCAACAGACCCAGAGTTTCATAATAGCGGATCGTTCTAATTGGGACACCGCTCATAGCCGTTACTTGACCGATGAGTAGCGATCGCTCTTGAACCAACATAATACGCCTCCAAAGTCAATCTTATGTACGGCGACTGCTCTAACTGCATTTATCCCTACTTATCTATTATCAACCCTCTAGTTAGCTGGAGAGTCAATTAACCTTGAATCTAATTGTTGTTATACCTTCATAGCAATTCTCGGTTGTGTGGATGATATTTGTAGGGGCGCACAGAGAAAGCGCCCCTACCAGACGTGCATTGCATCCAATTGAAAACCGCTATCAACCTAAAAGTCTCGCGATCGCCCCATTTGCCTGAGACTCGTAACTCCCACCAAATAAGTTGAAGTGGTTCAAAATGTGATAGAGATTGTAGAGAATTTTTCGCCGTTCGTACCCAGAATCTAGCGGTAGAACTTCGTTATATCCCTGATAAAAAGCGGCTGGAAAACCACCAAATAATTCAGTCATGGCAACATCAACTTCGCGATCGCCGTAATATGTTGCAGGATCGAAAATGACGGGTTCTCCAGCACTGGTAAAAGCGGCGTTACCACCCCACAAATCCCCGTGGACTAGGGAAGGTGACGGTTGATGTCCTGCCAGGATTTGCCCAATTGCCGCAAGTAACTTTTCCTGTTGGGGAAAGCGTCCGCCTCTACGTTTTGCTAGCTGAAATTGATAGCCTAAGCGGTGTTGAGTATAGAATTCTACCCAATCCGTCATCCAAGTATTGATTTGCGGTGTAGAACCAATCGTATTATTTATATCCCAGCCAAACGCTTGATTGCTGCTGCGATCGTGCATTGCTGCTAGCTGTCGTCCCATTTCTGCCCAAGCCGGAGTTCCTCCACGTCCTAAGTCCAACCATTCCAAAACAATGTATGCAGACTTATCGGTTGTTCCCCAGCAAATCGGTTGTGGGACACGAATCGTTGCCGTAGCCAACATTTGTTTTAATCCCAGCGCCTCTGCTTCAAACATGGCAGTCTGGGAGGGGGAATTGAGTTTGACAAAGTAAGTGCGATCGCCATCGGTAACGGTGTAGCCTTGGTTAATGCAACCGCCACTCACTGTCCGCTGACTATTGACAAAAAACTCTTTTCCTGAAATCTTGGAAATATGATGGGCAATCTCCGTCCACATATATACTCTTATTCGGGTTTAGTGGTAACGATACCGTAAGCCGAGGGAGAAAGATATTGCACGGCAGCAGCTTGTAAGTCGGCAGTAGTGAGAGCTTGAATTTTATTTGGATACTCTAAGGCGGATGCTAAGTTTCCGGTTAAAGATTGATAGTAGCCATACAAACCAGCGCGTTCGCTGGGGGTTTCGTTAGCAAAAATAAAGCGATTGGCAACTTGAGTGCCGACTCGGGCGATTTCTGATTCCTGTACGGGAGCAGACTGTATCTTCTCGATCTGGGATGCGATCGCTGCTTCGACCATCTCTAGGTTTTCTACTGGCATCTGGGCAGAAACGTAAAATAGCCCTTGTAGGTGCTGTGTCAAGTTACTCACAGAAATATTGGAAACCCAGCCCTTTTCTTCCCGCAGTTCTCTCACCAATCTCGACGTGCGCCCGTGACTCAAAATTGCTGCTAAAACATCTAGGGCGTAAGTTTGCTCTAGCTGTACTAACCCTGGAACCCGCCACAGCATGACGAGTCTTGCTTGTTGCAAGCTGGGATCGACGAATTCGTGGCGGACGATCTGAGTGAAGGGGGGTTCGGGGTGGAGTCGGGAGTCGGTAGGGGCGCACTGCTGTGCGCCCCTACTAGGATGTTGGGAGTCGGGAGTATGTTTAGCAAAACTATTGGCGACGATTTCGATTAATTCTGTTTCGGGTAAGTTACCAACAACCGATGCTGTGATGGACTGAGGTTGATACCAGGTAGCGTGAAAGTCGCGCATTTGCTGCGGTTGTAATTGCGCGATCGCATCCACCGTACCCAAAACTGAGCGCCGATAGGGTAAGCGGTCAAAAGCCATTTCCATCGCCCGTTGAAAAGTCCGGCGACGAGGATTATCGTCAGAGCGACGAATTTCTTCTAACACGACTAAGCGTTCTAACTCAAACGCATCATCGGGAATTAAACTGTTGAGAACGATATCGATTTGCAGTGGTGCTAAAGCTGCAAAATCTGACGGAGCAGTCGTAATGTAGAATTGCGTGTAATCTTGACTGGTTGCTGCATTAGCGATCGCACCCCGCGCCTCAATGCGACGCTCGAATTCACCCATTGTCAGTTGTGGAGTGCCTTTAAACACCATATGCTCCAAAAAATGAGCTACGCCGTTGATAGCATTTGATTCAACTGCCGAACCGACGTTAACCCATAAACTGAGATTAACCGCTTCTACAGGCATTTGCTGAGCTACAATCGTTAACCCGTTAGCAAGTCGGTGCAGTTTGGGGGTAGATATTGGAGGAGTTTTGAGCAGAGTTGAGGTCATGGACGCGACAAAATAGACCGATCTTTCTCTATCTTACTTAGTTAGGGAGCAGGGAGTAGGGAGCTGAGGGAGTTGAGGAGGCTGAGGGGACAAGGGGGATAAGGGGGACAAGGGGGACAAGGGGGAACTCGCTCTTCCCCACGACCGAAGGGAGTGGGGATTAGGGGGCGAAGGGGGACAAGGGGGACAAGGGGGATAAGGGGGACAAGGGGGATTAGGGGGACAAGGGGGACAAGGGGGAAGTGGTAAGAGGTGAGAGGTTTTTTCCGAGTCTGTCTGGAAGTAATGTAGTGTATGATACTGGATTGACAAATTTATTGCCCAGAATCCGAAATGTTGAGGGCTAAATTTGTTTGAGTAGAATATGCTGGCAATTTTTAGGAGCTACGCTTGACTCGCTTGAGGGAAGAAAATGCGACTTTTTCTGTTTTCATGTAGCATAGCAACTGCTTTGGCGATCGCTGCTTGTAGCAACGGACAACAAGCAACTTCATCTAAAGACCTAGAGTTTAAACCCGCAGAATTTCAACAATCGGAACTCCAACAGCAAAATCTTAGCGTGGAAACTAAGCAGACAGAGGTTAAACCAAATGAGGTTAAGCCTATTCAGGTCAAACCTATTCAGGTCAAGCCAATTAAAGTTAAACCACTCAAATTTAAACAGATTCAATTTAGATCGGTAGAATTGAAGCCGATAAAGCTGAAAGAAATTACGTTTAAAGGAGTGGAAGTTAGAGAAAACAGAGATTTAACAGCGATTATTCTGCCAGCAGATGTGCTATTTGACTTCGATAAAGATAATATTCGTCCCGACGCAGAAGTTGCTCTACGCCAAGTCGAAACAGTATTAACGCAGCGTTATGCTAACAATTCAGTCAGGATTGACGGACATACAGATGCGATCGCGGATAATTCATATAATCAAAATCTTTCCGAACGCCGTGCTAATTCAGTTAAACGTTGGTTGATGCAGCAGAGTGGGATCGAGTCAGCACGAATGACAACACGAGGATATGGTGAAACTGTCCCTGTTGCTGCTAATACTAAGGCAGACGGTTCGGATAACCCTGAAGGACGACAGAAGAATCGACGAGTTGAGATTGTCATTCAAAAATAGCAGGTACGTGCGATCGCCTTCTAATATGGCAGTTGGCAAATGCGATCGCGAAAGTCATACTGACAGTTGATGACAGTATTCTGACTCAATCTCAGTTACAGCCTAGTTATGATATGAAGTGTTTCTATTTATCTTTAAGATCGGAACAACTTGTATTTTAAAATACAAATTGCCTATAGACTACTATAGATGATGCAGAGAATTGTCAGCATAATGGAGCCGCGCCTATTTTAGAGATTTCTCCCGTCACCAGGGTTCGGACAGCACTTTTGCTAACTTTCTAAATATGGAAGCATCTTTTGAAATTACCCTGCAAATGGTAATTGCTGTAATTGCAGGGATTAGCGCTCAAGTTATAGCAGAATACCTCAAACTCCCTAGCATTGTCTTTTTGTTGCTATTTGGAATTTTGTTGGGTTCTGATGGGATGAACGTGCTGCACCCTCAAGTTTTAGGTGCTGGGTTGGAAGTAATTGTGGCGCTTTCTACCGCCGTGATCCTATTTGAGGGAGGGTTGAACCTAGAACTACGAGAACTGGGTAAAGTTTCTGGTAGTTTGAGAAATCTCGTTACTGTGGGAACCCTAATTACTCTGTTGGGTGGGAGTATGGCAGCGCATTGGCTGGGAGAGTTTCCCTGGGCGATCGCTTTCCTTTATGCTTCTTTGGTAGTGGTAACGGGTCCTACGGTAATTTCGCCACTATTACGCACGATTAAAGTAGACCGTCAGGTAGGAACTCTATTAGAAGGAGAAGCGGTGTTAATCGACCCTGTAGGGGCAATTCTCGCCGTTGTGGTACTCGATACAGTTTTAAATGGCGAAACCGACCCTTGGATGGCAATTAGTGGCTTGACGCTGCGTCTAGGCATTGGTGGGAGCATTGGGGCTGCTGGTGGTTGGTGTCTTGCCTTCATGTTCAAACGCGCTCACTTTATTTCTGACGAACTAAAAAATCTCGTTGTCTTAGCAGGTTTATGGGGTTTATTTACCCTAGCCCAACTCAGTCGCAGCGAATCTGGACTAATGGCGACAGTAGTTGCAGGCGTGGTTTTGGGTTCTGCTTCCTTGCCAGAAGAACGATTATTACGACGATTTAAAGGTCAGCTAACGATTCTCGGCGTGTCAGTACTATTTATCTTGCTTGCCGCAGATTTATCCATTGCCAGTATCTTTGCTTTAGGCTGGGGCAGTTTATTCACCGTCCTCGTGTTAATGTTTGTCGTCCGTCCCCTAAATATTGGTATTTGCACCATCAACAGCGATTTAAATTGGCGACAAAAATTGTTTTTATCGTGGGTTGCACCTAGAGGAATTGTTGCCGCTTCTGTCGCTTCGTTATTTTCGATTTTCCTGACCGAACGCGGGATTAACGGTGGAGACTCGATCAAGGCATTAGTCTTTTTAACAATTATCATGACTGTCGCCTGTCAAGGTTTAACTGCTGGCTGGGTAGCAAATTGGTTGCAAATCAGCTCTACGCAAGCAACTGGGGTGGTGATTGTCGGCTGCAACCCTTTGAGTTTGTTAATTGCTCGTCTTTTCCAAGAACGGGGAGAAGCCGTGTCGATGATCGATACCGATCCTGTAGCGTGTCAGCAAGCCCAGGCACAGAACTTGAAGGTTTTTTCTAGCAGCGCTTTAGATACAACAGTGCTAGAAGAGGCAGGACTAGCTTCTATGGGAACGTTTTTGGCAATGACCAATAATGGAGAAGTTAATTACGTCTTGGCACAAAGGGCTGTAGAAGAATTTCAACCACCAAGAGTGCTGGCTGTTTTTCCCCGCAATCCACAAGCAAGTACCTCAATAAATCGCAATCGGATCGATCGAGCTTTTGGATCGGATATACCGATTAAAACTTGGAACGAGTATATTAACAGCGATCGCGTAAAATTAGGCACGACAACTCTCAGCGAAGCAGGCTTTGCTTTGCAACAAGCCCATCTGCAAGCTTTGATTTGGGCAGGAGAATTAGTCCCGTTACTCCTAGAACGCGAAGATCGGTTACTTGTCGTTCCTGCAACAGAACAATGGCAACCAGGCGATCGCTTAATCTACTTATTACACGATCCCAGACCAAATCTATTGAAACGGCTATCGGGGGCGACACCAGCAAAACGCCTTGCTTTAGAAAAATTGCCCGAAGTCGAAGAAATTCCTCTTCCGAGCCAAAATGTCTCTACAATTTAAAGTCAATAAATTTGTAGGGGCGGGTTTTTACCAAATACCTCAGACTCCGAGCGAGATTTTAGATAAACCCGCCCGTACAAAAGACAAGTTAAGAATTTTTGATTAATTCCCGTGGCGCGTTCGTTTTTGACTCTGCGGATGTGACAGATGCAATAGGTGTTTGCTGTTTTTCTTGCCATAATACGCCCAATAAGTGAACGATCGCTAACATTATGGCGCTACCGGAAATAATGTAGCTGTGGATGGTGTAGAGGTGTTCGACTGTGGTTGTATTCACTGCACCACCACCCGTGATGACATCTCGCAGGGTAGAACCAATAAAAGGAATGGCTTCGATGGTACTTAATTCGATCCGAAAGCGCCAGTAACCGACTTGACTCCAATCGAGAATCATTGCCGTCCAAGCTAAAGCGATCGCGTTGAGGATCAGTAAAATATTGCTAATCCAACCAGTTAACCAACTACGGCGAAACTGCCTACCCAAGAACATCACGACCATTTGAATCAGTGCTACACCAATTAGTAAGGTTCCGGCATAATCGTGTAAGCCATGAATGATTTGACCGTTAGGAATCTCCGTATCGATCCATTGCAAAGCCTGATTCGCACCACCTGCCACTGGTTCGTAATAAAAAGATAATAAAATGCCAGTCACAGCGGCGATCGCGCACAATGTTAACAATGCTACAGATAGTATTGTCGCCGTTCGTTTCAAAACGAATTCATAGGAAAGACTCTTCATAACTCCCGCTTCTCAGTACTCTCAAAATGTGTACTTTCTTTAAGATGCTAACCAAGTCACTCATTTGAAGAGTTCTTTCTAGAGGGGGAGATGGTAAGACATGAAGTCAGGAGTCAGGAGTCAGGAGTCAGAAGTCAGGAGTTGTTTAATCTCTTCTCTCCCTCAGCAACCTTGCGCTTCCTCAGCTCTCTTTCCCCTGTTCCCTTACTCCAAATACGACACCCAACTCGGTACAACTTGAGGCGAACCGTACCAAATTCCAGGGGCTTTGGGAGAGTGCTTGACTCCCTCTAAAATTAAATTTTCTGCTCCCTCTAAATGAGCTGCTGCGATTGGGGTAATGCCATCACCCCAACAATTTCCTTGTCCGCAGGTCAAGCGATAGCTGCTGTATGCCAGCCAACTTCCTCGCCGTCGCTGTCCGAAGATGCTCTTACCAGCAACGCAAACGTAGCGCACTCGGGAACTGTAAAAAGCACCAGGATAGTTATTGTTGACAAAATCGAGATTCCAGCGCGTCCAGCGTTCTTGGCTAATGTGGGGAGTTCCCAGCGTGACTAACGTGGCAACAAAGCGGTAAGCTTCCCAAGGGGGAATTGCGGCGATCGCCGCATTACGAGCCAGGTAAGCTTTTTCACCTAAATAAATTCGCGAGATCCAGCCGCCAGCAGAATGACCGATCAAATTCACTTTAGCTGTGTTGTATTGCCGTAAAACTTGCTCGACCGTGCGATGCAGTTGCAGCAAAATTGGAGTCATCGGTCTACCTCCTAACGTGGGGAACCAATCTTGTCGTTGTAAGGGAACCGTAACGGTAGGAAAGCCTGACTGTTGTAAAAATTTTTCCAACGGACGGTAGGCGATCGCGGCTTCTAAAAATCCAGGTAAAATGACGGTGGGAAGCATAGACAGTAACCAGTGACCAGTGACCAGTGACCAGTGACCACGCACCACTCACCACTCACTCCACCCTACACCCTCGACAAGTAACACGCACTACTCAACTACCAACTACCAATGACCAATGACCAATGACCAATGACCAATGACGACAAATGACTCCTCAATGGCGAATGGTATTCTCTACGGTGTTAGTGTTGGTCCAGGCGATCCAGAACTGATAACGCTCAAAGGGTTGCGATCGCTGCAACAAGCTCCCGTAGTTGCTTTTCCTAGAGGAATTCAAGACAAACCAGGCATTGCCCAACAAATAATTGCTCCGTGGCTGCGATCGGATCAACAGCAGCTACCCTTAGATTTTCCCTACGTGCAAGACATTGAAGTTTTAACAAAAGCATGGCAGCTAGCCGCCAAGCAAGTTTGGGAATATTTACAGAAAGGTCAAGATGTGGCTTTTGCCTGTGAAGGGGATATTAGTTTCTACAGTACGTTTACCTATTTAGCACAGACGCTGCAACAAATGTATCCCGCAGCCGTCATCAACTACGTTCCTGGTGTCTGCTCGCCTATGGCAGCAGCATCGGCGTTAGGGCTGCCCTTAACTGTCCGCCAAGAGCGTTTAGTCGTGTTACCAGCGATTTATAACGTCAACGAACTAGAATCTATTTTAGACTGGGCAGAAGTCGTAGTATTGATGAAAGTGAGTTCCGTATACGAACAAGTATGGCAAGTCTTGCAGCGCAAATCCCTACTGCAACAGAGCTGGATAGTAGAACGAGCTACATTACCAAATATGGTGATATATAAAGATTTAAGCGATCGCCCGCACCTACAATTACCCTACTTTTCTTTACTCGTCGTCCAAGTCAGTCGTCAGTGACTAGCGACTAGTCACTAGTCACTAGTCACTAGTCGCTAGAATTATTTGTCCCCCTTGTCCCCCTTGTCCCCCTTGTCCCCCTTCGCCCCCTAATCCCCCTTGTCCCCCTTGTCCCCCTTGTCCCCCTAATCCCCCTTGTCCCCCTTGTCTCCCCTACTCCCTAATTACTGATGTCTACTTCCTCTCTAGTTCAAGCTTTACCTGAAGCATGGCGATCGACAAATGGACTGGCAATTTTGGGTTCGCTCGGCATTCACACCCTACTATTGGTAGGGCTGCCTTTTGTCTCGCTAGATCCGCAAGAAGTTGATTTACAGAGTAGTATCGGAGTCGTGGAGTTGTCTCCCGAAGAACGCAGCCGCGTACCGCAAGTAGCAGCAGATCCATCTGTCATCCCGCCTGTCAATACTGCTCAACAGCAAGCGCCTGCGCCTGCTCAGGGTTTTCAGTCAGAAATCTTACCCCCTCTGCCCGCACCATCACCTTTTTTACCACCACCGCCTGGGACTACGCCAATGTACCAAATGCCCAGTAGCGATTCATTACCTCCACCTGCGCCTATCCCCTTACCACCGCCACCTCAAAATTTACTCTCGCAAAATCCTTTTGGACAGCCCCCAGCACCACAGCCAAACCAAGCAAATCAAAATATCCAAATGCGGCAATTAGCGCCGCCAGCGAATGCCTTACCACCGATTCCCGATCTGCCTCCAACGCAAAATTTGCAGCCAAGTCCACCAATAGCCCAACCACCCAAAAATTCACCCGATCGCGCTCAACAAGAAAGGATGGCACGGCAAAATGCCCTGGCGCAACGGTTGGCAGCAAATCGCAGTAAAGCCGATACTTCCCCAACGAGCGATCGCGAACGGCTTTTGGACGCAGCAGCGCAACAGCAAGTTCAACGAGCCAAAGAACGCGAGGAACGTGCCTCTCGCTTAGCAGCCTCTTTACAACAGCGGCAATCTAATCCCGCACCGACTAATCCTCCAGCCACGAATCCAAATAGCGATCGCGCCTCTCGCCTCGCAGCCATACTCCAACAGCGACAACAGCGTCAATCTAATCCCACACCGACTACCCCTTCCGCGACGAATCCAAATAGCGATCGCGCCTCCCGTTTGGCAGCACTTCAGCAACGTCTTGCCCGACCGATCGGCGCTCGACCTGACTTTAAACCCGAATCGGGATCTACGCAGACAATTGCTCAAATTGAAGCCTTGCAGCAACAGTATCAAAAAGTACAACAAGCTTATCCGCAATTTGTTACGGCTGCGCCAATCCGCAAACGAGTTCCTGTATGTAATAAAAAACTCAATGGCGGCGAAGCGATTATTGCAGCACTAACCGATCCCACGGGCAAAATTGTGATTGGACCCGATGTGATTTCTAAAGATAGTCCTAGCGCCGTACAACAAGCTGCGATTCGCTATGTCAAACGCTATCCATTCACCAAGTCGGCTGCTCCCGTGAATCAAACCTTTCGTCTAGAATTCAGCCACAATCCTAGATTATGTTCTAGAAAGTAGTGCAACAATTCTGTTTGACTCTGCTGCTAAAGTTAGCTGCGATCGCTCAGTCATAGCTAACTCACACAATAATTTTTGGTTCAGGCAAGTCTCCCCCTAGTCCCCTTTTTAAGGGGGGAAATAAAGCCCCCTTTTTAAGGGGGTTGGGGGATCTTCGATTATTCAAAATTACTATAAGTTACGTCATCTATCACTTGATAATTTCATATACATCTATCTAAAGAAATACTTTTTAATATTTGTAAATTCGCTATTCTTAGCCTCAGACATCAATATAAGACATAAATGAAATTTGAATATTCAAACTTTTTCTGTTAGTTCTCATCTGATATTGGGAATGATAACTATATCGATCTAGGTTGCAATTTTTATGCATCAAATCAGTATAGTAGGAAGTTCGCAAACTTTTTTGACTTGTAGACCTTATTGCTAATAACAGCGATCGCAAAACTGCATCCATTACTATCATCTTTGGTTAGCAATTGGGCAAGAAATCATGAATCAAGAGCCAACCCCTAAATCCCTGAGCGCAACTATTAGTCAACTGAAACAAATCAACGAACAATTACAGCTTCAAGTTGCAGCACACCAGCGGGCAGAGGCAGAAGTTCGATTTTTGCATGGCATTACCCAGTTTATTAATGAATCTCACGATTTTCACTCTGCATTAGCGATCGCGCTAGAAAAAATCTGTCAGTTTACTGGCTGGCAATTTGGTGAAGCATGGACTCCCAGTTCTGACGATCGAAATTTAACATGTAGCCCTGCTTGGTACAGTGCCGACCCAAGCTTAGAGCAATTTCGCCACAGCAGCGAAGGATATAAATTTGCTGCCAATATCGGTTTACCTGGGCGTGTTTGGGTGTCAAAGCGTCCTGAGTGGTTGCACATTTCTCAGGAACCAGAAACCATATTTTTACGCAAATCCTTTGCAGATCGAGTTGGATTCAAAACGGCGTTGGGTATGCCAATTGTTGATAGTGGCGATCGCGTCCTAGCGGTGTTGGTATTTTTCATGTTTGCATCTTGCGCAGAAAATACCCATTTAATCGAGTTGGTTGCAACTATTGCTGTTCAGCTAGGCACTTTATTACAACGCCAACAAGCAGAAGCAGCACTATATCAAAGTCAAGCATGGCTGCAAGCAATTTTAGATAATTCCACAGCACTAATTTATATCAAAGATTTAGATGGAAAATATTTACTCGTCAATGTCTGGTTTAGCCTTCTATTCTATCCCGATCGCGCTGGGGTAAAAGGAAAAACTGACTACGACATTTTCCCTCCAGAAATTGCTGCTGTTTTACAGCAAAACGATCGAAAAGTTATAGCTGCTAAATCTCCAATTGATTGGGAAGAACTGTTACCACATGAGGATGACGGTTTACATACCTATCTTTCCATTAAATTTCCTCTCTATAACGAACGCGGTGAACCTTATGCGATTTGTGGAATTTCTACCGATATTACCGAACGCAAACGCGCTGAAGATGCCCTACGTTCCAGTATGGCGACAAATAGAGCTTTACTCAATGCGATCCCAGACTTGATGTTTCGCATCAATCGTTCGGGAGTTTTTGTCAACTTCAAAGCCGCAAAAGGCGATCGCTTGCACCTACCAGCACATGAATTTTTAGGTAAACATTTATCTGAAGTATTTCCTGCTGAAATTGCCAAAGCATTTGATGGTTGTATAAAACGTACTTTATTTACTAATGAAGTGCAAATTTTAGAATGTCAGCTGATTGTAAATGATGAATTCAGAGATTACGAATTACGCATTGCTGTCAGTGCTGAAAATGAAGTCATGGCAATCGTTCGCGATATTACCGATCGCAAGCGAACGGAAGCAGAAATTCGCCTTGCTTTAGAAAAAGAGAAAGAGCTAGGAGAACTCAAATCGCGGTTTGTAACGATGGCTTCCCATGAATTTCGCACGCCTCTAGCAACGATTTTATCTTCTTCAGAATTGCTCGAACACTACAGTCATAAATGGAGTGAAGATCGAAAACTAAATCATTTACAAAGAATTCAAACATCTGTAAAACACATGACTCAATTATTAAATGACGTACTCTTAATTGGTAAAGCCGAGGCTGGTAAATTAGAATTTAAACCCCTACTCATCGACCTCAAACAATTTTGTCACGAAATTGTTGAAGCAATTCAATTAACGGCTAGCGATCGCCAAATTATTTTTCAGTGTCACGCAGATGAGCGGATTACGGGAATGATGGATGAGAAATTGCTACGTCATATTTTTATCAATCTTCTTTCCAATGCTGTTAAATATTCCCCTGGCGACAGTCCAGTTAATTTTGAATTAACTAACGAATGCGACACAGTTATTTTTCGGGTTCGAGATCGAGGAATTGGTATTCCCTTAGCAGAGCAAGCAGAAATTTTTAGTAGTTTCCACCGTGCTAGTAACGTCGGAAATATTTCTGGGACAGGACTCGGTTTAGCGATCGTGAAAAAATCAATCGATTTACACGATGGCAAAATTGCAGTTGAAAGTTCAGTTGGCTTAGGCACGATTTTCACTGTAGTACTTCCTTTAAACAAGCAGGTATAGGTACAAAAACATGGCTAAAATTCTTGTGATTGAAGACGAACCAGATGTTAGAAATAATCTCGTAGAACTGCTAGAGTCAGAAGACTTTGACGTTGCTAGTTCAGAAAATGGTTTGATGGGAGCGCTGTGGGCGCAGCAGTATTTACCAGACTTAATTATTTGCGATGTCATGATGCCAGAAATTGACGGCTATGAGGTACTCGCTGCTCTACGGGAAGAAGCAACAACAGCTACAATTCCTTTTGTTTTTCTCACAGCAATGGCTGATAAAGCAAATGTCCGTCAAGGCATGGAGTTAGGAGCAGATGATTATTTAACTAAACCTTTTACTAGGGAAGAATTATTAGGAGCAGTTACCACTCGGCTAGCAAAACAGCAAGCGGTGGCACAACAATACCAAGCAGAATACAAAAGAGCAGAAGCGCTTAAACAAAGAGTACAAGAGCTACAACAGTATATTGAAACAAAAGATGAAGTCTTGCAGCAATTACAGCAAAATTTGTCTAGTACTGTACCGAAACTGAATATCGCGATTAATATTCTCAAGAATCTCACACCTGGCGCGCAACGCGATCGCTGTTTAGCAATTATTCAAACAGCCTGTGCTGAGGAAATTTCTATGTTAAGTCAACTTCCCTACTCCAAGATTTTTACAGAGGAATTATCAGAGTTGTTACGCCAATGTCAAATTACCAATGAAGAAACTTAGAATGTAGTGAGGAGAATTCAGAATTCGGAATTCGGAATTCGGAATTGGTAATGGGTAATGGGTAATTGGGTGGTGAGTGGTGAGTGGTGCGTGAATTGACTACCCCTCTGCACCTGAAGCCCCTCTGCACCTGAAGCCCCTCTGCTCCCTGCTCCCTTTACTATCTTTCTAATTCAAATGATCCAAATCTTAGTGGTAGACGATCAAAGCTTAATTCGCCAAGGATTGAAAGCATTATTGGAACTAGATCCTGAATTAACCGTCGTTGGTGAAGCAGAAAATGGACAACTTGCAGTGCAATTAGCTCAAGAACTACATCCAGATATCATATTAATGGATATTCGGATGCCGTTAATGGATGGCGTTGCAGCAACGCGAGAAATTTTGCAAAAACTTCCGCAGATAAAAGTTTTAGTTTTAACGACTTTTGACGATGACGAATACGTACAAGCCGCGATCGCTCACGGAGCTATGGGTTACTTACTCAAAGATACACCTTCAGAGGAATTAGCCATAGCAATTCATGCCGTACATAAAGGATATACGCAATTGGGACCGGGAATTGTGAAAAAACTCCTGGTATCTCCTCTGTCTGTACCAAAACCTCCCCCTCCACCAGTACTGCAAGAACTCACGCCTAGAGAATTAGAAATTTTACAATTAATTGCAGCTGGAGCAAATAATCGCGAAATTGCTCAGAAACTATTTATTTCTGAAGGAACCGTCAAAAATCACGTTACGAATATTTTAAATCGATTGAATCTGCGCGATCGCACTCAAGCTGCAATTTTTGCGAATACTTTTTTATTTAAATAATTTCACACACTCCTCTCGCAACACGCCTTTTGTCACTTTAATATTTCTAAAAGACTTAGAAATTATCTCATCACATGCTAGATCGATCTGCGATTGGTTCACTGAGATCAAATCTTGAATTGAAGCCCCAATTATAATTTCTGATACACCAGCCCATACGCAAACACTCGCGCACATCGGGCAAGGTTCACCTGTAGCGTATATCGTATATCCTTCTAAAGACGGAGTTTGAATTTTAGCTGTTAAACTACGAATGACATTCATTTCTGCATGAGCAGAAGGATCGCAATCTCGCTTGACTGTGTTATACCCTTTAGCTACGACTTCGTTATCTTTGACAATTACAGCACCGTAAGGAGAATCGCCCTGTTTTGCTTCTGCCAAAGCTAATCGCATAAAATCTTCAGGTGTCATCTGTGTCATGTTACTCAAACAGCGTGTAGGATTTTATTTAGAAGATATTGAAACGCCCGCAGGTCGGACAACCACTTTAATTATTACAGGTTTAGTTCTACTATCTTCTGCTATTTTTGTTGCAGACACTTATTCGATTCCTCCTAAAGTTCGCAGTCTGCTCGATTTTTTTGACACGATAATCATCTTTATTTTTACTTTGGAATATTTGCTGAGGTTCTGGTGTGCAGAAAACAGAATGCAATACTTTTTCAGCGTTTATTCTTTTATCGATCTCATGGCAATTTTGCCAGTTTTTTCAGGATTTATAGATATCAATTTTAGCTACGTCCGCTTGCTGCGATGGTTTCGTATTTTAAAACTAGTTCGTTTTCTGCAAGGGAGAACTTTATTTGGTCGCATTGGGACGGAAGACAGTGTTATCTTTGCTAGGATATTGTTTACTTTATTTGCGATCGTTTTTGTTTATTCGGGTTTGATTTATCAAGCCGAGCATTTTATCAATCCAAAAGTATTTCATACTTTTTTGGATGCAGTGTATTTCTCAGTTGTCACGATGACAACTGTAGGATTTGGTGACGTAACTCCTATTTCCCAAGCAGGAAGGTTTCTCACAGTTCTGATGATTTTAACCGGAATTGCCCTAATTCCTTGGCAATTAGGCGATTTAATTAAACAATTAGTCAAAACATCAGATCGCGTAGAGACAAATTGTCCTACTTGTGGGTTAGCATTGCACGATGCTGATGCTCGGTTTTGTAAAGCTTGCGGTACGAGATTAGAAAAGATTCAGACTTGATTCTCTATCAAACCAGTCGCTCTTCCGCAACTCAGTGTAGAGACGTTACATGTAACGTCTCTACACCGATAACTAATAGAAGTACTACTTTTGGCATAGGAACATATGCTTGAACCTGAGTATAATAAACCGAGTAAAAAATGTTGTTTTTGTCAAGTTAAGATTTATACTCGTTTCAATTTAGGGTAACTCTATGGTTTTGTGGGCAGACTACGATAGCTTACCAATCTCTTATAAAGGTTGGAATGTGGCTGTGGGCGAAAAATACATAGGTAATAGACAACAGCTTGCAACCGCTTTCACAAAGCTATTAGCGTGGCTGCGAGAGTACATGTCTGTAGACACTGCTACACTCCTACTACCAGATGAAGATCGGGAAAATTTAGTCGTATATGCTACCCTCGGACTTGAAGAGGAAATTACACAAAAAATTCGCATTCCTATAGGTCAGGGTATTGCAGGTAGAATTGCTGCAAGTTGTAAACCAATGGTCACTCATAATTTGTTGGCAGAGGAGATTGTCAGTCCGATTTTACGGCAGAAAGGACTGCGATCGCTCGTCGGCGTTCCCCTACCAATGCGAGAAGGTATGGTTGGGGTTCTACACGTTGGTTCGCTTCAACAACGCCAATTTACCGAACGCGACATCCAACAATTGCAAGTCGTCGTTCATCGCCTCAAGTCCATCATGGTGACAGCACAATTTAACTACCTTTCTTGTTCTGCCAGCCAGACAGATATTCATAAATATGTAGAGCGAATTATATCGTTGAAGTATCCCCACAAAGTTCAAAATTTATCATCTGCTCTACAGCAGCCTTTAAACAGCTATTGGTCGATCGCAGTGTGCAAATGTCTTGACATTTTCCGATGTCAGTATATATTGACATGCAATTGAGTCATGTCATAAAGAGTAGGGTAGTTTTTTCACCTTGAGATAGTTACGAAAATTAATATCAGAGGCGATCGCGTTTCCCGTAAGAATCGATACAATAAGCTTCTTGTAGGAGTCGATTTTGCCTGTGAAGTCAAAAATAAAATTAGTCAATTAGCGATCGCGCGATCGCGAAGGCTGTCTTCAGAGGGAAATCGGAACCAAAATTGATTTAATTCAAGTGGTTTTGCAATCGTGAAATTTAAAGAATTGAAATTTAAAGAATTGAGATTTTTCGTTAACAAGTGTTTCAGAAATTATTAGGGGCGCATAGCTATGCGCCCCTAATACAACAGATAACTAATAATTTCCTTAAGAGCCGAACATTTACATCTCTACTCGTTAGAGAATGCAAATTAGAATGCGCCTTTACTATCAGGTGTAAACTTCCTACACCCCATATTCCTGTCAATAACTTCCAACTACCGACTGCCAATTTCATCACGACCCTTCATTGCCACGGATAAATCGCCAATTATGAATAGCAATCAACTACCACCAAAACAGGGACTCTACGATCCACAGTTCGAGCATGATGCGTGCGGTGTAGGATTCATCGTTCATATGAAGGGCAAACAATCGCACGAAATTGTAGAACAAGCACTCACAATTCTGTTAAATCTCAATCACCGTGGCGCGTGTGGTAGCGAGATTAATACAGGCGATGGCGCTGGAATTCTCTTGCAAGTTCCGCATAAATTTCTCAAAAAAGTCGCAGCCGCAGAAAATATTAACCTGCCAGAAGCAGGACGTTATGGCGTTGGTATCATCTATTGCGCGCCAGATGCCGCAGTCAGGGAGCAGAGTCGGCAGATATTTGAGAAAATTGTGGCAGAGGAAGGTCAAAAAGTCCTCGGTTGGCGTGACGTACCGACAGATAACTCCTCATTAGGTAACACCGCTAAAGCTAGCGAACCGTTCGTACAGCAAGTTTTCATCCAACGTGCTGACAATTTAATCACTGAAACAGATTTCGATCGCAAACTATACGTCATTCGCAGACGTTCTCAAAATGAAATTCGCACCGCGCAGATAGATCCGTATTGGTATCCATCGAGTCTTTCGTGTCGGACAATTGTTTATAAAGGAATGTTAATGCCCGTGCAAGTAGGGCATTATTATCCCGACTTGCAAGATCCAGATTTAGAAAGCGCTCTAGCACTGGTACACTCTCGTTTTAGTACAAATACATTCCCCAGTTGGGAGCGATCGCATCCTTATCGCTACATTGCTCATAATGGTGAAATTAATACCCTGCGCGGTAACATCAACTGGATGCACGCACGGCAATCGTTATTTGAGTCAGAATTATTTGGCGCAGATTTAGAGAAGCTAAAGCCAGTCATCAATATGGACGGCAGCGACTCGATGATCTTTGACAACGTGCTAGAGTTGCTTACGCTGGCAGGGCGATCGCTCCCTCATGCAGTAATGATGATGATCCCCGAACCGTGGACGGCGCATGAGTCGATGAGCGAGGAGAAAAAGGCATTTTACAAATATCATTCCTGCTTAATGGAACCGTGGGATGGTCCCGCCTCAATCGCCTTTACCGATGGAACGACAATCGGCGCAGTACTCGATAGAAATGGCTTGCGTCCGTCACGATATTACGTCACCAAAGACGACTTGGTAATCATGGCATCCGAAGCGGGTGTATTGCCAATTGAACCAGAACGTGTAGCGTCAAAAGGGCGCTTGGAACCAGGAAGAATGTTTCTGGTAGATATGGCACAAGGACGAATTATTGCCGACGAAGAAATCAAACACCAAATCGTCACCGCACATCCATATCGGGAATGGTTGGATAAGTATATGGTGGCGTTAGCGGGAATTGTAGGGGCGCACAGCCGTGCGCCCCTACAAGATAATTCAATCCCTTACCCCTCACCCCTCATTCAGCGCCAAATGGCATTTGGATATACGTTTGAGGAGTTGCGGCTGTTGTTGACTCCGATGGCAAAAGATGGAGTTGAGGCAGTAGGTGCGATGGGTGCGGATACGCCGTTGGCTGTTTTATCTGACCGTCCCAAATTGCTTTACGATTACTTCCAGCAGTTGTTTGCTCAGGTGACGAACCCGCCGATTGATTCGATTCGCGAAGAAATTATTACTTCGGCAGAAACTACAATTGGTTCGGAACGAAACTTACTCAAACCAGAACCAGAAAGTTGTCGTTTAATTGAATTGAAAACGCCGATTCTGAGTAATGAAGAGTTGGCAAAGCTGAAATATATTGATGAAGATAATTTCAGTTCTGTGACGATTCCCATCCTATTCAATCCGAAAGATAAGGTGAAGGGATTAGAAACAGCTTTGGATGAAATTTGCAGCCAAGCAGACAAAGCAATTGCCTCTGGTGTCAATATTATTATCCTGAGCGATCGCGGTGTGGATCGAAATAATGCCCCCATCCCAGCATTGCTCGCAGTATCCGGCTTGCATCACCACTTAATTCGCACGGGAACCCGCACGCGGGTAGGAATTGTACTGGAATCGGGAGAACCACGGGAGGTACATCATTACGCCGTGTTACTCGGTTACGGTTGTGGGGCAATTAATCCTTATTTGGCTTTTGAGACGATTGAAAGTTTAATTCAGCAAGGTTCGCTACTCGATGTCGATTTCAAAACTGCTTGTAAAAATTACGTCAAAGCCGCAACTAAGGGTGTGATTAAAGTTGCCTCCAAAATTGGGATTTCTACCCTGCAAAGCTATCGTGGAGCGCAAATTTTTGAAGGCATCGGCTTAAATCAGTCGGTAATTGACAAATATTTTACCTGGACGGCATCGCGGATTGAAGGTATAGATATAGAAGCGATCGCCAAAGAAGCAATTTTACGTCACGGTCACGCCTTCCCAGATCGTCCCACCAACGGACATACGCTGGATGTTGGAGGTGAATATCAATGGCGCAAAGAAGGTGAAGCGCATCTATTTAGTCCGCAGACAATCCATACGCTGCAAAAAGCCGTCCGTGAAGGAAATTACGACAGTTACAAGCAATACGCCACCCTGGTAAACGAGCAAAATCAGCAGTTCTTCACGCTGCGCGGACTATTGCAATTTAAAGCACGTCAACCAATCCCAATTGAAGAAGTCGAACCGATTGAGGCGATTATGAAACGCTTCAAGACAGGGGCGATGAGTTATGGCTCAATTTCCAAAGAAGCGCATGAAACCCTGGCGATCGCCATGAATCGGATTGGTGGTAAATCTAATACTGGGGAAGGTGGCGAAGATCCAGAAAGATATACCTGGACGAACGATCGCGGTGATTCGAAAAATAGTGCCATCAAACAAGTGGCTTCCGGTCGATTTGGCGTAACCAGCTTGTATTTGTCCCAAGCGAAGGAACTTCAAATCAAGATGGCACAAGGGGCAAAACCAGGAGAAGGCGGACAATTGCCCGGACGCAAGGTGTACCCCTCAATTGCCAAAGTGCGTCACTCCACGCCAGGGGTAGGACTGATTTCGCCCCCACCACACCACGATATTTATTCAATTGAAGACCTTGCCGAGTTAATTCACGATTTGAAAAATGCCAATCGTCAAGCACGAGTCAGCGTCAAATTAGTCTCTGAGGTTGGCGTGGGAACAATTGCCGCAGGGGTTGCCAAAGCGCACGCTGATGTGGTATTGATTTCTGGTTTTGATGGTGGTACGGGTGCTTCGCCACAGACTTCAATTAAGCACGCGGGGCTACCTTGGGAATTGGGGTTAGCAGAGACGCATCAAACTTTGGTGCTGAATAATCTGCGATCGCGCATCGTTGTCGAAACAGACGGACAGATGAAGACGGGACGCGATGTTGTTGTCGCAGCACTTTTGGGTGCAGAGGAGTTTGGTTTTTCTACCGCACCCCTCGTTTCCCTCGGCTGTATTATGATGCGCGTCTGCCACCTCAATACCTGTCCGGTGGGGGTAGCGACACAAGACCCACAACTGCGGCAAAACTTCACGGGCGATCCAGAACACACGGTCAACTTTATGAAGTTTATCGCCCAAGAAGTGCGAGAAATTATGGCACAACTCGGTTTCCGCAGCTTGAATGAAATGGTCGGTCGCACTGAAGTACTAGAAGCAAAACAAGCGATCGCCCATTGGAAAGCAAAAGGCATCGACTTGTCAAAGATTCTCTACCAGCCGCAAGTAAGTGCAGAAGTCGGGCGTTACTGTCAAATTCCTCAAGATCACGGGTTAGAACAGTCCCTCGACATGACAGTATTACTGGAATTATGTCAAGAGGCGATCGAACACGGTAAACCAATCAAAGCCACTCTACCGATTAAAAATATCAATCGCGTCGTCGGCACGATTCTCGGAAACGAAATCAGCAAACGTCATTGGGATGGTTTACCCGAAGACACCGTACACCTACATTTCCAAGGTAGTGCAGGGCAGAGTTTCGGTGCATTCGTCCCCAAAGGCGTAACTCTCGAACTCGAAGGTGATGCCAACGATTACCTGGGTAAAGGACTTAGCGGTGGCAAGATTATTGTCTATCCACCTGTAGAGTCTACATTTGTCTCAGAAGAAAACATCATCATCGGGAATGTTGCCTTTTACGGTGCAACCAGTGGTGAGGCGTATATTTCCGGTGTTGCCGGAGAACGCTTCTGCGTGCGTAACTCCGGTGTCAATACCGTTGTGGAGGGCGTAGGCGATCACGGTTGCGAATACATGACTGGTGGTAAAGTGGTCATCCTGGGTACGACCGGACGTAACTTTGCCGCAGGAATGAGTGGTGGTGTTGCCTATATTCTCGACGAGAAAGGCGATTTTGCTACTCGCTGTAATACGCAAATGGTAGGACTGGAAAGACTCGAAGATCCAGAAGAAATCGCGATCGTGCGGCAAATGATTCAGAAACACGCCGACTATACCGACAGCCAGAAAGCAAAGCGAGTTCTCGCCAACTGGGAAGCGACAATCCCGCAATTTGTCAAAGTCATGCCACGGGATTACAAGCGCGTGTTGCAAGCCATAAAACAAGCCCTAGCATCCGGCTTAAGTGGTGACGACGCACTCACCGCCGCTTTTGAAGAAAACGCCCGCGATGTCTCCCGCATCGGCGGCAGCTAATTCAGTGACCAGTGACCAGTGACCAGTTACTAGTGACTTTTCTCCCTCTGCTCTCTTCTTTTTTTCACGCACCACGCACCACGCACCACCTTTAAACTATGGGCAAACCAACAGGCTTTATCGAATATCTCCGTGAAGTGGCATCGGAAGTTGCGCCAGTCGATCGCATCCACAACTGGGACGAGTTTCACATCCATATGCCAGAGGAGAAACTGCGAACCCAAGGCGCGCGCTGTATGGATTGTGGCGTACCGTTTTGCCACACGGGTACAGTTATTAATGGCATGGCAAGCGGTTGTCCGATTAATAATTTAATTCCTGAGTGGAACGACCTGATCTATCGCGGACTTTGGCGCGAAGCCCTCGATCGCCTGCATAAAACTAACAACTTCCCCGAATTTACAGGGCGCGTCTGTCCCGCACCGTGTGAAGGCGCTTGCGTGCTGGGCATTAATAACCCTCCCGTAACGATCAAAAATATTGAAAATGCGATCGCTGATAAAGGTTGGGAAGCAGGTTGGATCGAACCGCACCCTCCAGAAAAGCGCACGGGGAAAAAAGTTGCCGTTGTCGGTTCGGGTCCGGCGGGGTTGTGTGCCGCAGCACAACTGAATACAGCAGGACATTGGGTCACGGTATTTGAACGCGCCGATCGCCCAGGCGGATTGTTAATGTATGGTATCCCCAACATGAAACTCGACAAGCGGGAAGTCGTCCAGCGCCGCCTCGATATTTTGGAACAGGAAGGCGTAAAATTTGTTTGCAATACCGAAATTGGTAAAGACATCTCTGCGGAAACCCTGCTAAAAGAATTTGATGCTGTAGTTCTCTGTGTCGGTGCGACCAAACCCCGCGACTTACCTATCGAAGGACGAGAATTGAAGGGAATTCACTTTGCAATGGATTTCCTCACCGCCAACACCCAAGCAATTCTAGATAACCGCAGAGGCGATAATTTCATCTCTGCTGCCGATAAAGATGTGGTAATTATTGGCGGTGGCGATACTGGAACTGATTGTGTTGGTACGTCAATCCGCCACAGTTGCAACAGCATCGTCCAATTGGAAATTATGCCTCAGCCACCCCTCACCCGTGCCGCGAATAACCCGTGGCCCGAATATCCCAAAATCTACAAAATGGATTACGGACAGGAAGAAGCTGCGGCTAAATTTGGCGCTGACCCCCGCGTATACATCACCACTGCGACCAAATTTGAGGGCGACGAGAACGGCTGCGTCAAAGCCGTCCACACGGTACAAATAGAGTGGACGAAAAACGACAAAGGGCAGTTTGTTCCGCAGCAAGTCCCAGGTACGGAAAGAGTCATACCCGCCCAACTCGTCTTGCTGGCGATGGGTTTCCTCGGACCCGAACAACCCCTAATTGATGCCCTGGGACTCGATCGCGACCCCCGCAGCAATATCAAAGCCGACTATGGTAAGTATGCTACCAGTATCCCTGGAGTTTTCGCCGCTGGCGATTGTCGTCGCGGACAAAGCTTAGTCGTTTGGGCATTCAACGAGGGTCGCGGTGCAGCCCGCGAGTGCGACCTTTACCTCATGGGTAGCACGGATTTACCTTTTTAACAGTTATCAGTGATTAGTGGCTAGTGACAAGAATTGAGTCCAGCCACTAGCCACCAGCCACTAGCCACCAGCCACTCACTATATGACAAAAATTTCACCCAGAACTATCTATCACAACCTCAGACTACTGGAACAGGTTAATGCTGCTACTAGTGCTGTTTACAGACAACTGGCACAAGAAGTATTGGCAGATCCAGAAGTGGAACTCGTCTGGCGACAGGCGATCGCCAATCGACTCAATCACGCCAACCACCTACTAGAAATGCAGATGGCTAACGATAACGATAGCTACTGAGGAGAATTCGGAATTCGGAGTTCGGAATTCGGAATTAAATCGTTTCCTTTAGCTGCTTTAGTTCTCTTATCCCGACTCCCCACTCCCGACTCCCCACTCCCCAGTTTGCTCGATTTCTCGACACTTAGCCTCAGCGTCTTTGAATGCTGCGGCATAATCAGCACCACCTAGCATGACATCGCCATAATACTCATAAGGGGCTTCTCCGTAGACTGGTAAGGGGTCGTCTTCTGGGTAATCTTCTTTTGACTCTTCTATGGTTGCCTTGAGTTGTGGCACGGTGAGGCGCTGGGCAGGAAAGTAATAGAGTGTTTCAATGTGGCGATCCAGATGGGGAAACGTCGGATCGATAATGCGATCGCCTAATTCGAGCCAGCCATACTCTACCATTTCACACGGCGCGCTGGCAAAGACTAAAAAGCCCTGTACGTAGACCGATTCCTCTATCAACAGCGCCGCTTTATAGGCGTTATCAAAACACTTAGTTGCTTTACTCTTAATCCGTTTGGCAACTTCCATCGAAAGAGTTACATCTAAAATTTTACTCATATCAAACTGTTGTTACATCTCAATCCCAATTTTTGAATGTTTTGACTTTTGTACGGGCGTGTTTACCAATTATCTCTGACTACGACCAAATATTGCTGGCAAACCCGCCCCTACGAATGCATGACTTCCTCAAACGGGAACAGTCAACGGCATTCCATTATCCTTGGCACTCAATTTAAGTAGAAATGGTACGGCTTGCTTGACCCAATCTTTGATCGCAGTATAAGCCGCTGCCTCCTCTCCATAACAAATTTCCAACATATCTGTATGAATGATGCCGGGGTTGAGGGGAATCGCTGCCATTCCCGAGGGTAATTCCTGTGCCAAAGACCTAGTAAGTCCCTCAATTGCCCATTTTGACGCACAGTATGATGCGACCTCTGGAGAAGTGGAACGACCCCAACCAGAACTTAAGTTAACGATAATGCCCCGGTTTTTCTCCTTCATGGCGGGGACAAAGTGACGGATAACGTTTGCTACTCCTTTGATGTTGACATCAATCAGGCGATCGAATTCTTCAACAGGAATCTGCCACAGTGGGGCTAGATGATTAATTATAGCTGCATTGTTAATTAGTAAATCTGGCACGCCGTGGCGCGAAAGTACTTGTTCTGCCCAAGTTTTCACCTGCTGGTTATCGGCAACGTCTACTACCATAAAATCGTGCGGCGAATTATACTGCTGAGATAGTTTTGCTACTGCTGCCTCAGAACGGGCGCAACCTACAACTGTATGTCCAGCTTGAATGAATCCTTCCGTCATGGCAAGCCCCAAACCGCGACTTACCCCCGTGATGACAATCAGCTTAGTCATGATGAAACTTGGCGTAACTTTACTTTAACTATATCTATATGCTATTCATGGTCATCGAACACTTTAAAAACTGCAATCCTTTGCCAATATAGCGTCGCTTTCAAACACAAGGGCGAATAACGCCGGAAGGGTTAAAATATTTTGGTAGTTAGGTTTTCAGTTAATCGAATGTGACGAGCTGCGTCTTTTATAACAGTGGATACTCCAGTGGCACGATTTAGGCGAATTCGAGATCGTTCCTGTCGTTCCTTCTAAAAAAACAGCAGAGGTAATTACTCCACGGCTTTAATAATAAGAATAATTCTAGTCTCTGAATGCCATATATAGAACCGACTGTAGTTCAAGCGAAAAAATGTATATACTTATGTCAATCCCTATCTGACTTAGGACGAGACATTGTTTTATTTCGTTTTAGTACAGAAAGTGGAGAAATATTTATTTTAACTGGAGATGAGATTCAGATAGTCATTCAACGCGATGGAAGTTGGGAGTTTATTGTATGAAGCCTAATTTTAAAGAAATGACTAAGCAACAGCTAATAGCTTACATAAAAAAACATCGTACCGACGATGAAGCTATTCACGAATTGTTTGTCAATCGTCGTCAGCCCAACGCTATAAAATATCCTGCCGAACAAACTCAAGCGGAAATTGAACAAATTCTTCGAGATAAATTAGAATTAGATAAATCGTAGAAAATTTAAATATTAACTAACTTTTGTAAAATAATGACATTGGAGAAAACGAAAAATTGGCAAAAAGCCATTACAGAAGATGGATTTTCAGTAGTAGAAGGCGTACTCTCCCCTCAACACATTCAAACATTAATTGAATCGATCGCCATTGCTTCAAACACTACCTTTGCCAAACGTCGTGGTGGTAGTACCTATGCTATACGTAATATTCTTACTACTATTCCTGGGATTCAAGCTTTATCAACATCACCACCAGTTATTTCATTAGCTCAAACAGTTTTAGGCGATCGCGCTTATCCTGTCAGAGCATTACTGTTTGATAAAACACCAACAGCAAATTGGAAAGTCAGTTGGCATCAAGATTTAACTATCGCCGTTAAAGAGAAGAAGACTGTAGAAGGTTTTGCTCCTTGGAGTGTAAAAGCTGGTATTCCTCACGTCCAACCACCTGTAGAGATTTTAGAAAATTTATTGACATTAAGGATTCATTTGGATGATTGTGATGCCGATAACGGCGCGCTTAAAGTTATACCAACAAGTCATTTGCTAGGAAAGTTATCACAATTAGAAATCGATAGTTTTAAGCAAACTGGAACTGTACATATTTGTCATGCTAAAGCTGGGGATGTATTGATTATGCGTCCTTTGTTACTACATAGTTCCTCGCCGTCAATTAAACCATTTCATAGACGAATCATACATATTGAATATGCAGCGATCGCATTACCCGAAAGCTTGGAATGGTCAACTATAGGGCTGTTTTAACTATAGAGTAATTACTATTACCGCCAATCATCTAAAACAAATACATCAGGACGACAATATCCTGGTTGATTCGGTCTATGCATTGCTATCCCAGTAATCTCCGTCCGAAAACCCCGCGCTATCATCCGGCGATATGCCTCATGACGACTCGTATTAATTCCAGCGACTAAGCGCGACATACTCATCTGTACGGTCAAAGTTTCGCATAGATCTAGTAATTGCTCAAATCTTTCCTCTACATTCTGCCCCAAGCGCACAGCCCCAAATTTAACATAGCAAGTCTCGCTTCCCGCCTCAGTTCCCGCACCGCAATGACAAACAGCAAATCCTGCTAAACTCTTCTCATCCCACAAGAAAACCGTGTCGCCTATTTTTTGCGTCTCTACGGCAATAATTGCTTGCGACAGATCTAAACCTGCAAAAATGCTATCTGTAAGGGTAAGACTTTCTTTTAAAATACTCGATCGCTGTTCTCGATCCATTTGAGAATATCTGATAACTTGCGGCACTGGCTGAGACTGTTGTACGGGTTTAGCCATAATTACAGTTAAGAACCGCTGCCAAAATCCAAATTTTTGATACAGTGCGTGGTGTTTAGGACTGTTGGGAAAGGTAAATAAACCCGCCTGCTGAATATTCCATGTATTGAAGCATTCTACAACTGGTTCGATGAGACGCTGGGCAATTTTTTGGTTCCACCAATCGGGATGAACGCTAAGGGGACCAAAAGAGGCACAACTACCCCACCGAGTTACTAAATTAGATCCTATAATTCTATCTGCGATCGCGGCAAAAGCTGCTGATGGATTTGCGTGCCAGCGACTTTGGATAAAGTTTGCATCACCTCCAAATTCCATTGGATCGGGCAATCCGATAAAAGTGCCAAAAGCTAATCTGAAAACGCGATCTGCTGCGGGTATTTCGCTTTCTTGAAGCTGGCGAATTAAGACTTTCATTGTTGAGATATTTTCTAAAGGTCGATCGGTTTATATCTTCCTTTATTACCTTTCAATAGCTCATAAAGTCACAAAAAATTTAAATATTACAACCTAGCAACATTCTTCTTCGCTGTAATCGCAATCGATATAGTCAATTCGCTGGCAATCGTATTGACCTTTAATATTGTTGTGATAAAATCTTCCTAAAGAATCGGTGTCTTGTAAAGCTTCCCAAGTTTCCGGTTCCACATCTGCATACTGATATATACTGCCACTGCTAAACTCAACTTGTAAAATGCGATCGTTGCAGTTATAACCAATTGAAGTTGCCATTGTAGACTGAACTGGTAGCATTTTTAGAGGTTCAGATGCAGCAGGTAATGCATTGGTATTGACCAAAGAATTGACGTGTTGCAAACCTTCATAAGCTTCAATCGGGGCGGGAACTTCCACTAACTCAAACTCATCTCCTCGGTCAATTAACAGCCCTAAATAACCATCTGAATGACCGACAGCTACAAGATTACCCAGATCGAGTTTAGAGAACTTCATCAGGATTCTTAACCTTCTTATTTTTTAGTACAATTGTACTTAAAAACATGCGTTTTGTATAGTGCTAAGGCAACATACCACCATCTCTTGCTTTCTCCTTGTGAACCAAGGCTGTCTCAAAGCGAGCAGCGCTACCTCAGCTGAAAATCTATGGATTAAAGCCTGAGTTATATTTGAACTTTTATTTCTATTAACTAAGTTTGATTACTATTTCGATCCAAATATACAAAAAGGCTTCAGTATTATAAGATACATAGTTTCGGAGTATACAAATAATATGGCAAATTTAAATAGATTGGTACAAGGCGTATCGCAGCAGTTCAACCAAAATTCTTTAAGTTGGGGTTCGCTATTGGTTTGGATAAGTGGGTTAGTTGTAATAATGATGTTGATGGTAAGATTTTCTCAAATTTATTAAGTTTTTCAGGCTGATTTTTAGAAAAATAATATAGCAGGGAGCAGATAAGCAAGAGCAATTTACACTTGTAGGATGCTCCCTAACAGCAAGATTTATCATCGACGCTCGATAATATTCCTACCCCAGTTACCGCGATCGCCCGTACCAGTCCAGTAGTACCAAAAAAATTTTGGCGTGAGTCTTTTTACTGGATGAGGTTCTAATTGGTATCTTTGGGCTACCATCGCTCCATTAATTCCCCTCAACGCCTCGCGGTTAATGTAGCCTAAATGGTCTTTAGAAATCTCAATTTGTTGAGCGCGACGAAAGTTAATTAAAGCCGTATTGTAATCACCTCTAATTCCCGCCCGAATTCCTGTTTTCATTAAGCGCGTGTAGTCTTTACCATATCCAGGAATAATTGCTAATGGTGGTGGTAAGCAAGTATCATCTTTTGCTTTGCGGCTAGGGACTGCACCAACTGGAACGGGATAAAAAATTTTACATTCTGATGGGTTGTTTTTATAAAAACTACTGCGAAAATACTTCGGCTCTCTGGTTGTTTGAGCCTGAGTTGGAAGCGCTGTTGCGATCGCAATTAAGACCGCTAAGGTAGCAGAAATTCTTTTCATCAGTTATCAGTTATCAGTTATCAGTGACAAATGACGAAGGACAAATGACCAATATCTAACTTCAAATTCCTTGGACAAACTTTGCTAAATTCGCTTGTCGCCATCGAGCATCAGCCTTTCTATTTGTCCTCAACTCTAAAACTCGAATTCCCCTTGCTGGTATAAACTCTAGCCTTTGTTGCAAATCTTCCCAAGTCGCAATTAACTCATGTTCTACACCATAAGTCTGACAAAGGCAAGCGAAATCAATATCTTGTGGCGTAGCAAAAAACTCTTCAAAGGGTGGTTCAAACTGAGAAATTGGCAGCATTTCAAAAATTCCGCCACCATTGTTATTAATCAGCACAATTGTTAAATGACCCTTAAGTTTTTTACCAATGAGAAAGCCATTAGTATCGTGCAATAAAGCTAGGTCCCCAGTTAGCATGACACTGCTTTGATTGTGATGAGCAATTCCTAAAGCAGTAGATAAAGTGCCATCAATGCCATTTGCGCCTCGATTCACAAAAGGTCGCACGCCAGAATTACTAGGCATCCAAAAAAATTCTACATCGCGCACGGGCATACTATTGGCAATAAACAGTGGCGTGCCAGGGGGGAGTATCTGAGAGAGCATCCAAGCTACCTTACCTTCAAACGGCTGATTCAGGTTGGCGATCGCCCCATCTACAACACCTCTCACCTTAGTCTCTAAATCGCACCATAGCTGAAGATAGTTGCTAGGTAACTTTGGCTTTGTAGGATAGATTTGAGCTAGCTGTTCTACACAAAGGCGCAAATGAGTCGTTTTGCCATGTAGAGGGTCTAGATTTTGGTCGCTAGGATCGACAATCCAACGCTGCGGTTGAGTGCGATCGAGCCAACTACGTAACTCTTTACTTGTAGGCAATTCCCCAATTTGGATTACCACGTCCGGCTTGAGTTTATCTGCTAGCTGCGGTTGCCGAAGAATTAAATCGTAGGTAGAAATGAGATAGGGATTGAGTTCGGCATAATTTCTGGCTGGAGATAACCCCTCTGCTAGAACTGGGAATTTCACTGTTTTAGCAAGTTGAGCGATCGCCCCACAATATTCTCGTGGGTTCTGTGGTTGCGCAATACCAGCAATGATGATACCGCGTTCGAGCTGTTGCCAGGAGACGGGTAGGGGTGGGTTTAACCCAGATATCTCTTGACTCGTCAACAATTTGGACAAACCTACTCGTACGGGAGTTGTAGGGAGGGACAGATGTGCGTCCGCACGGGAACCGGTTTCGATCCCAGCAAAAAAGTCTTCTAATTCTAGTTGAGAGGAAATAAATTCCGAATTATTGCCATCGGGTATGGGTGCGAGGGGGTCGCGAAAAGGTATATTGAGATGAATAACTCCAGGGACGGGGTATAGCGCCCGTTCCCACGCATAAATCGCTGTTTGGCGTAAATATCTTAACGTCGAGATTTCTAAAGATGGTAGAGCTAATTCTGCTTGCCAGTTAGGATAAGAGCCAAATAACTTTAACTGATCGATCGTTTGTCCAGAATGACAGTGTCTCAATTCAGGAGGTCGATCGGCTGTTAGAACTATTAAAGGCACTCGACTTTCCCTTGCTTCCACGATTGCGGGATAGCAGTTAACTCCAGCCGTACCGGAGGTGACGACGACAACTACAGGTTTACTCGTTTGTTTAGCAATTCCCAAGGCGAAAAAGGCAGCAGAACGCTCATCTAACACGGAAATTGCCTCAACTTCTGAGGCTTGTAAGAAAGCGATTGTCAGTGGGGTAGAACGCGAACCAGGACAAATGACAGCAGTATTGAGTCCCAACCGTCGCCATGTTTCTACCAAAATAGAGGCACAAGCAGAATTTGTATTTCTTAAATCGATTGACATTGCGATCGCACAAACTATTAAGTAGTCATCAGTTATCAGTGGCTAGTGGCTAGTAGCTAGTGGAACCGGTGACAAGAATTGAGTCTAGCCACTTGTCACTCACGACTCACGACTCACTTCCCAACGACCAACAACCAACGAAAAAATGCTTTGTAAAACTATCAACACAAAAATTCACGCTCAAACGATAGAGTAAACGATCAGGTATCTAATAACACTTTATGGCGCAACGCTACATTCGAGTTCAATCTCTAGAGGGACGCATCTACTACGGCATACTCCAACTTAGCTTGGAAGTTCTGCTATTAGATGCTCCGCCTTGGTTACAAGGACAGCCTACGGAGGAAAGCTTAACACCAGATGAATATCAGATTCTCGCACCTTGCGCTCCCTCCAAAATCGTAGCAGTGGGTAAAAACTACGTGGAACATGCAGCAGAAATGGGTTCAAGTGTACCGAAGGAACCTTTGTTGTTTCTGAAGCCACCTTCAGCAGTGATTGCCACGGCGACGGAAATTAAATACCCGCAACAGTCGAGACGGGTAGACTATGAAGGAGAATTAGCTTTAGTGATTGGCGATCGCACTTCAGATTGCACGCCAGAACAAGCGCAGAAAAAAATTTGGGGCTATACGATCGCTAACGATATCACGGCGCGAGATTTACAAAGGCAGGATAGTCAGTGGACGCGAGCCAAAGGATTTGATACCTTTTGCCCCCTTGGTCCCTGGATCGTCCGAGAAATCAATCCATCTGCCCAACTACAGACATTTTTAAACGATAATCCCCAACCCGTACAATCTGCCAGCATCGAAGAAATGGTCTATTCTCCATCTGTCCTCGTGTCCTACATCAGTCAAGTTATGACGCTGTTACCTGGGGATGTCGTCTTGACTGGAACTCCTCCTGGGGTAGGAGTGCTGAATGCAGGCGATCGCATCCGCGTTGAGATTGAAGGGATTGGTCGCTTAGAAAATACTGTAATTTTAAGGTACGCCAACGAGAATTCTGAATCGACAATTCAAAACTTATGATGTTTTCATGACTAAAGCAACAAGATTGTTAAAAGCAGTAAAATGTGCAATCGACTTTTAGAAAATAGATAAGTCTCTTGCACTCAGATCGCCAATGACCAATGCCTAATGACCGATGACAAAATATCTATCTCACCTGCATATGAACTGCATCAGAGAGAGCAGGAATTTCTGCATATTTTCCTCTTAGAGACTGAGTTACAGCAAACGCTACAGCTGCCACTATTCCAAGGAAAATTGTACTGGCTATAGTCTGCGTGGCAAAACTAGCCCCAGGAATTGGAGCCAAAATTGGCAGCACCAACCCACACAAAAATATTACAATATCAATTAAAATTGCTTGCATGGTATTGAAACGAATAAAGTGGCTGATGCTTTCATTTCTAACTACCAATAGATATAAAGCAAAAAAGACGATTAAACTAGCAAAAGGTATACTACTGTATATTTGCAATAAAGGTATCAGCGGTAGAAATAGATATTGTAGAACTGGAAATTCTCGCAGTAAGAAAACGCCAAATGCAAACCCATGCATCAAGGGCAGTAAATATGGTAAACAAGCAAAGATTCGCTCTTGCACCGTAGTAGACCCGCGCCAAGCCATTGTTTATTCTCCTAAAAGAATTTATTTGAATTTAACTCTTCATATGCACAGGATAGCGCAGGTTTTACAGTTATTCAGTTGTCAGCGACCAGCGACCGATGACCAGTGACTAGTTAATTACGACTTGCGATGCGCTACCATCATTCAACATTGGCAATGCGGAAGCCCATCATACATTCGTACTGATCTGGTTGTCCTGGCGAGAGTTTAGGTACAGCTTGACCACAGCGTAATTGTCCTTGTCTCCAACGTGGCTGTCCAGCACGATCGGCAAGCAAACAGCTTTGGCAAACTTGCTGAGGGGCAAGGATTCGATCTTCCATCAAAATCACTAACATCCAGATCCCTCCAGAATATCCTACGATCCCTTAAGTCAATTTTATGCTAGTCACTTATAAAGAGTGTTATAAGGCATACAGAGCTTAATATCCGAGTTAGTAGTTGGTAGTTGGTAGTTGGTAATGGGTAATGGGTAGTTGCTCCCTTGTCCCCCTTGTCCCCCTCATCTCCCTCAGCTCCCTCAGCTCCCTCAGCTCTCTTATCCCTGCTCCCTGCTCCCTATGATTGAGTTAAAGTATCTATGTTGAGTTATGCTGTCCGCGAATTTTGATTGATGGTGTGGTTTCGGAAAACGCGATCGCTCCTATTAATCTAGACAGGTACAGTCGTGTAAATTGCTTAAGGTTAACCACAGTGTCTTCGACTAACTTAGATTTACTTGCTTCCTCCGATCCGGTTGTGGCTGAATTAATTAGCGGCGAACTTCAGCGCCAGCGCGACCACTTAGAATTAATTGCTAGTGAAAACTTTACCTCGGCTGCTGTTTTAGCCGCCCAGGGTTCGGTATTGACCAATAAATATGCTGAAGGCTTACCTGGAAAGCGTTATTACGGTGGTTGTGAATATATCGATCGCGTCGAGCAATTAGCGATCGATCGCGTCAAACAACTGTTTGGTGCGGCTCATGCCAACGTTCAACCCCATTCTGGCGCTCAAGCTAATTTTGCCGTCTTCATGACTCTGCTAGAGCCAGGAGACGCAATTATGGGGATGGATTTATCCCACGGCGGACACTTAACCCACGGTTCGCCCGTAAATTTCTCTGGGAAGTGGTTCAAAGTCCACCATTACGGCGTGAATCCCCAGACGGAACAATTAGACTACGACCAAATTCGGGAATTGGCGCTGCAACATCGTCCCAAGCTACTCATTTGCGGTTATTCTGCTTATCCACGCATAATTGACTTTGAAAAGTTTAGAGCGATCGCCGATGAAGTTGGTGCTTACTTATTAGCCGATATCGCTCACATTGCTGGCTTGGTTGCGACTGGCTTGCATCCTAACCCCATTCCCTATTGCGATGTCGTCACGACAACCACACATAAAACTTTGCGCGGACCAAGAGGCGGATTAATTCTCACTCGCGATCCCGAACTGGGTAAAAAATTAGATAAATCCGTGTTCCCTGGTAGCCAAGGCGGACCCTTGGAACACGTCATCGCAGCGAAAGCAGTTGCCTTTGGCGAAGCATTACAGCCTCAATTCAAAACTTATGCAGCCCAAGTCATTGAAAATGCTAAAGCTATGGCTGCTCAATTACAAAACAGAGGCTTCAAACTCGTATCCAACGGTACAGAAAATCATTTGATGCTGGTTGACTTGCGCTGTATTGGCATGACAGGTAAAGAAGGCGATCGCCTTTTAGGTGAAACAAATATCACCGCTAACAAGAATACAGTCCCCTTCGATACAGAATCGCCTTTTGTGACAAGTGGTATCCGATTGGGGTCCCCAGCCATGACCACACGAGGCATGGGTACGGAAGAATTTACCGAAATTGCCAATATTATCGCCGATCGCCTGCTACATCCTCAAGATGATACCGTAGCGCAAGACTGTCGCCGCCGAGTCGCGGCATTGTGCGATCGCTTCCCCCTCTACCCGCATCTCAACGTTCCCGTACCTGCTTTAGCATAAAATTCTGGATTTTGGATTTTGGATTCAATCCAAAATCCAAAATCTAAAATCTAAAATTCAATGAGTGCCGAAATCATTTGTGTTGGAACTGAATTACTGCTGGGCGATATTCTCAACACCAACGCGCAGTTTTTAGCTCAGCAATTAGCAAATCTAGGAATTCCTCATTACTATCAAACTGTAGTGGGAGATAATCCTGCAAGAATCAAACATGCGATTCAAGTTGCTCTAGAACGAACATTAACTCAGGATAACTCGACTCAAGTTCTCATTTTTACAGGCGGTTTAGGTCCTACGCCCGACGATCTAACCCACGAAACTTTAGCCGATTTCTTTGGCGTACCGCTGGCAGAACACCAAGAAATTATTGAAGACATTACTCGCAAATATGCTGCACGCGGGCGAAAAATGTCTCCTAGCAATCGCAAGCAAGCCTTACTACCTCAAGGTGCGGCAGTTTTACCCAATCCAGGTGGAACCGCCCCAGGTATTCTCTGGCAACCGCGCCCTGGGGTGGCAATTCTCACCTTTCCTGGCGTACCGTCAGAAATGCAGCAGATGTGGCAAGAAACCGCCGTCCCTTACCTTAAGACTCTTGGTTACGGTCGAGAAATTATTTATAGCCAAACTTTGAAATTTTGGGGGATTGCCGAAGCAGCTTTAGCAGAAAAAGCAGCAGCCTTTCTCAATCTGCCTAACCCTACCGTAGCTCCTTATGCCAGCCAAGGAGAAGTAAAGTTGCGTGTCTCAGCGAAAGCAACTTCTCCAGAAACAGCCCAGCAAATTATTGCTCCAGTGGCTCGACAATTGCAGGAAATTGGAGACTTAAATTATTTCGGTTCTGACGAAGAAACTTTAGCCTCGGCAGTCGGTAAATTGTTAACTGCGGCGGGCGAAACTCTCAGTGTGGCGGAATCCTGCACGGGTGGTGGCTTGGGTCAGATGCTCACGGACATACCAGGTAGTTCTAGATATTTCTGGGGGGGAGTTATCTCCTACGACAACGCAGTAAAAATTTCTGTTTTGGGCGTTAATCCTGATGATTTGAGTCAATTTGGCGCTGTCAGCGCGATCGTCGCCGAACAAATGGCAGCAGGAGTGCGATCGCGTCTCGGTACGACTTGGGGTTTGAGCATCACGGGAATTGCCGGACCCGATGGTGGTACGGCAAGCAAACCGGTTGGCTTAGTGTACATCGGTTTGGCGGGAGCCGATGGCAAGGTTCAAAGTTTTGAAAATCATTTCGGAACTGGACGCGATCGCGCTCTGATTCGCCATATCAGCGCCTGCACCGCTCTCGATCTCTTGCGCCGCCTACTAAAAGCTAGGGAGCAGAGGGGAGAAGAGGGCTGCTCTTGAGCTGGGGAGGCTCTCGGGATCTGGGGGAGCAATTCTAGTCACTAGCCACCAGTCACCAGTCACTGATAACTGATAACCATTCCCTCAAAAGAGAGATGTGTCTGCTGTTGGAATTTGTGATATCTTTATATTAAATAAAAAGATTAAGCTGTCACCTTCGTTTTCCCAACAAAATGTTGGTAGAGCAAAGGAAACAGAAAGTTAAAGCGGTTGAGAATAAGTAGCTAAGCTACATTTTGACTTGAAAAAGTTAAACTTTGTGTGCTAGCAACAGCAAAAAGCTAAGCAAATATAAAGAATAAGTAGCGGCAAAATCAAGAGCGCACAAAGATAGATTCCAATCGATTATCATCAAGAAATCAAGGTAGTTTTGTAGGAGTAATCGGTTCGATGGATTACATAGATCGGGTACTGGAAAAGCTGAAAGAATGGGCGCGCAAGCTAATTGAAGCCTTGCTAGGACCGGAAGCTGAACCGGAACCAGAGCCGATCCCAATTCCAGTTGACGATCGCCGCACTCGTCGTCACAGATAGATATTGAATGGGCTTAGCTGGCGTGTCTTCTCATTCGTCACTTATTAGGATACTCGTGCTGCATGGACCGAATTTGAACCTGCTGGGAGCAAGAGAACCAGGAATTTACGGTTCAGTGACGTTAGCTGAGATCGACAGCATGTTAGTGGCAGAAGGGAATCAACTGCAAGCAGAAGTGAAGGCGATGCAGTCTAACCATGAAGGCGTGCTAGTGGATGCGATCCAAGCAGCTAAGTCAGAATACCAGGGAATTGTGATTAATGCGGGTGCTTATACCCATACAAGCGTGGCGCTGCGAGATGCGATCGCTGCGGTAAAAATGCCCACAGTAGAAGTTCATTTAAGTAATATTTATCAACGAGAATCTTTTCGCCATCACTCCTATATTGCAGGTGTAGCAATCGGGCAAATTAGTGGTTTTGGCGTACAGAGTTATCGCTTAGGTTTACACGCCTTGATTCACCATATCAGGCACTCCAATTAATGAGTTACTCGATTCATAGTCGATTTCGCGGCACGATGCTGGGAATGGCAGTTGGCGAAGTCGCAAACCACCCTAAACTTAAGGCGATATTATCTGAAAGGGCAATCGATAACTCATCCCAATCGGGGTTGCTTGACTCAGTATTGCAAGGAATAAAGACTTTGATCGCGCTCGGTAAGTTCGATTACGAAGCGTGGCACAAATTCATGACAAAAGAGTTGACTGGTAATCCAATCGCTTCACCTTTAACAACTCTTCCCATATCAGTATTTTTTCATGAGAATGAGTTGAAGCTGCGGCAAAATTTGCAACTGGCGCTAGTTGCGATCGATCGGGATGAGCCAGAAAGCCGAGATGGAACCTTAGCAATAGGACAAGCAATCGCCATTGCTTTACAAGCAAAATCGAACCCAATCGAGATAATTTCCCAAGCAATTGCTTTTGTAGGAACATCCCCAACTGCAACAGCTGCAAAACTCTCACAAGTCAAAGAGCTACTGGACGAACGAGCAGGATTGGAAAGAGCGATTGCTCAGTTAGGACAACCCCATGAATTGAGCAGTCAAATCGCTTTGGCGTTTTTTTGCTACCTGAGTACTCCAGCAGACTTTCGCTTGACCGTTCAAAGAGCAGCAATAAGCGATCGCTCTGGCGTGACGAGCGCGATCGCGGGTGCGCTTTCAGGAGCTTACAATGGCGTGGCAAGCATTCCAGTTACTCAAGCACTAGCAATAGGGGTGACAAATCAGGCTGAAGTGCTAAGATTGTGTGATGTACTAGTCGCAGTGTGGTCGGGAGTCTATCAGCAGAGCGATCGAGCTACTACCAACAATCAAATAGTTGCAATTGCTGCCCCTAAAATCGTGCGGAGGCGCTGAGAATAATCGTTGTCTTTCCTAAATCGATCTGAAAAATTTGATTTCAGGAAAGTTTAGTTTCTAAATACTTGAGTTGTAGAACAGGCAATAAGCTTAATCGTCAGTTGCGAGATCTCATTGTGGAAAGATCCATAGACTGGATGTAATTATTGTCATTCAATCTAAGATTACAGATGAGGCTTTATGCCATTTAACTTTTTGCTCCATGCCGATTGCATGTAATAAGGGTAATGAAAAAGCGCACGCTATTTGAATTGCTCGACCTGCAACTCAAGAAGTGGTGGCAATTGCTACCAAACCAGCAGCAATTAACTCGTAAAGTATGCCAAGCTCAACCAGGAGTTAAAGCTAAAAAACCTCCTAAAGTGCGCAGAGAACGCACCTCTGCGCTCCTGATACTGGCAGTGGTATTGCTGAGTATAATGCTGGGACATCGCTTCGCCAACCAACCTCGGCTAGATGAAGGCACGATCGCACCAGAGACAATTCGCGCCCCTAGAGCAGCTCAAATTGTCGATACGAAAACTACAGCCCAAAACCGCCAAATTGCATGGAGAAAAGCAGAGCCAATCTTAGTCATTGACTCGACAGTAAACCAAAAAATTTGGCAAAAGTTACAAACTAACTTGACACAGGGAGAGCGACTGCGGCAGCTAGCAGGAAATTTTCCATTTACAACCACAACCAACTTATCTACAGCAGCACAAATTTATCTACGCAGCTGCCCAGATTCCCAGTGGCAGAAAGTTTTAGCCTTTTTACGAGACGCGCAAAGTCGAGAACGCCAGCAAAATGCCGCGACAACGAACTTTGCTTCGGTTAAAATCGAAAGATTTGAAAATGAGGCAATGGCTCAAGCCGCAAGGGAACTGAATGCCTATCGCTTGAAAACAGCGAAATCTCACCAGTTCTCGATGTTAATGGCAAAGCTATCTCAAGTTCGCCAGCAATACGCTCAAGCTTTATCGCAACTGGCACAATTACAAAAAGCAACTCCGCCAACTCTTTACGAATCTTCCTGGTTGGATTTATCCGATCCCATTTGGTCGAAGACAGTTGCAGGTATCCGCGCCACTACACAACGCATTCTCGCCCAAGGAGTTTATCGAGGCATATCATCCGACACTTTGCAAACAGCGGTGAACTTACAAGTGCGATCGCATGTACCACCGCAGATGGAACCTCTAGCAACCCAAATGCTGTTAACCGTCCTCGAACCAAATCTCAAGGAAGACGAAGCACAAACAAAACTAGCAGCAGCTGAAGCGGTTGCAAAAATTGCCCCCCAAATGCTGAATCTAGAGCGAGGCGAGGTCATAGTCAGAAAAGGCGAAACGATCGACCATGCTGCATTTATTACTCTCGACTATTTCGGTCTGTCGCGACGCGGGATCGGTTGGTCGGGGCTATCAAAATTTGGTGGGATCGTTAGTGTAGCCGTTGGTATTTTTGTCTGGATTGCCTGGATCGAGCGGCAGAAACTGCGACAGCGTGACTGTGTTTTGATTTTGTTATTAGCTTTGAGTACTCCGCTACTCTTAAGGCTGAATTTACGGTATATTAACTTACCTGCTGTAGGACTGTTACTAGGTAGCTTCTACGGCTTCCCAATTGGTGGCACAGTTGTAGGGTTGTTGGGGCTGCTCGTACCTATAGGAATGGATATTAGTGGTAAGTCTTTGTTAACAGGCTTAGCTGGCGGAATGCTAGCTAGTTGGATGGCTGGGTGGATGCGATCGCGAGAAGAATTAGCTCTAATCGGAGTCGCGGTTAGTGTAACGCAAGGATTAGCGTACCTGCTCGGGAAAGTCGTCCTCAGTGCGATCGGGACTGATTCAGTATGGAATTGGTACGATGTTGCCCTTCAAGCTGGCTTATTTAGCCTTGCAGGGATTGTCTGGAGCGCGATCGCGATCGGCATTAGCCCTTATTTAGAGCATTTTTTCGATCTAGTTACCCCAATTCGGCTAGCAGAACTTGCCAACCCCAACCGACCGTTATTAAAGCGTTTGGCAACGGAAGCCCCTGGAACCTTCCAACACACGCTGTTTGTCTCCACTCTGGCAGAGGCAGCGGCGAGGGTATTGGGATGCAACGTCGAATTGGTGCGGACGGGAACCTTATATCACGATATTGGCAAACTCCACGATCCCCTTGCTTTTATTGAGAATCAGATGGGTGGGGTCAATAAACACGATGAAATTAACGATCCTTGGGAGAGTGCGGCAATTATTAGAAAGCATGTGACTGAAGGGTTAGTCATGGCACGAAAGTGTCGTTTACCAATGGCAATCCAAGCCTTTATTCCCGAACATCAAGGCACGATGGCGATCGCCTATTTTTACCACCAAGCGCAGCAGATCGCACGACAAGACCATAGCATTACAGTAGACGAAAGGGATTTTTGTTACGCGGGTCCAGCGCCCCAGTCGCGAGAAACAGCCTTGGTGATGCTGGCAGATTCCTGTGAAGCAGCTTTACGCACTCTGCCAGCAGCCGGCAAATCAGGCGGAAAAGAACCGACGCGAGAGGAAGCCCTAGCAATGGTACAAAAAATTCTGCGATCGCGCTGGCAAGACAATCAATTAGTTGATTCTGGACTAACGCGGGCGGACATGGATACAATTGCTGAAACCTTTGTCAATATTTGGCAACAGTTTCATCACAAGCGGATTGCTTATCCGAAGAGGAAGGAGTAAATTCTACCCCTGATTTTTTCTATCTAAAAACTTCAACTGCCGATACAAAGTGCGAATTTGAGGTAAATTTGTCCCAGCAGCCTCAGCTAGACGTAATGGACTGCCAACGATCGCTTCAACTTCCAAAGGACGCTGCAAATCGTAGTCAATTTTCATACTAGTTTTATAGGGCTTCATTTTGGCAGTGCGATCGAGCATGTTTTGGACAAAACTACTGGAAATATGGCGATCGAACCTAGCTGCACCCGCTACCACTTCCGCCATCAACTCTTCGACTAAAGCCCGAGTGGATGCATTTGCCATCAACTCATCGGTTCGAGCATTAAGTATGACAGATAGCCCATTATAGGGAATATTCCATACCAATTTTTGCCAACGTGCTAAGAGCAAATCTTCTGATAAGTCAATGGGAATGCCAGCCGATTCAAAATCAGTGGCAATTTGCCGCATTCTTGCCGTAATTCCCGCTGGATGGTAGTCAGCAGTATATTCTCCCAGGGAGATCGCCTTGTAATCTAAATGGCGAATATGTCCTGGGGCAACTTTATTAGCGCAGACAAAACACATACCACCGATAACTCGATGAGAACCGACAATTTCAGCTACCGCGTCTTCTATGCCCAAACCATTCTGCAATACCAAAACTACGCCATCGTCTTTCAGAACTGGAAGTAATAGATCGGGCAGTAGATAATTCTGCGTCGTTTTCAGCGCGATCGCTACCACATCGCAACGCGGCATATCCTTCACGTCTTGGTAAGCATTGACTTGGGATAGGGTAAAGTCCCCGTCAGTTGACTCAATAACTAAACCAGATTGAGAAACATGGTTGTAATCGCTGCGAAGCAAAAAATGGACATCTAAACCAGCCTTTTGTAGACAACCACCATAATAACCACCCAATGCCCCGTTCCTAACATGGCGTAACTGCGTTCGCTATGACGATTATGGCGATCGGGATACGACTCCATTTGTTTCTTCCCTCTGGCTAGAAACGGGCATTACCTCATGAAAGTGGTTGTAATCGATATAGCGTTGCCCGTCAGACTTCTGGAATAAAATATCAGCAAATCGATGATGCCACAACATCTCTGAAGCAATGTATGTATGACGAGCATGTATCATCTGAGATACAGTCTCATCAATGCCAGTCAGCGTCACCACCAACATTGTCTCTGCTGCTTCTAGATCTGCTAAAGTAGCGCCGTAAAAAGGGCTGTACTCGTCAATCGGATGCATCACCGTCCAAGAGAGAATAAAAATTGGGTTATTAGCACGTACTAAAGGCAGGTCATACAATCGGCGCATAAACTGCCCCTCAGCATTCATTTCGTCTCGTACCAGTACAACTCTAATCTGCGCTTCAATAATTTGGTTGCGACGCTTATTCGCCACGCGAAACATCAAAGTTGGAATCTCATCATAAGCCGTGACCACAGCCACTCGACTGAAAACCACTCGCGCCGTAGGACGAGAGAAACGAGCAAAAGCGATTCCCGTTCCCATAGCTACGCCCAATAAACCCACCCAAGATTCGATCGCCACTAGGACATTAGCGTAGTCAGTTTGCGGATTCATCACGCCATAGCCAATAGTTGCCATTGTTTGAATGCTGAAAAAGAAAGCATCCCAGAAATTGCCAGGACGAGCGTTAGCTATGCTACCTGGCTGTAATAAATAGGCAAGCGCAAACAATGAATTGAGTAGTATGTATCCAAAAGCTACGATACCTAAGAACCAAGACCAAGGCATAGTAATCAACAAATGGTATGGATCGCGCCAGTAGTAATACCATTTATTAATCCCCTGAACGTTTAACCGTCCATTCTGCCTGACAATCGAAATAATTGGTTTACGGGGGAGACGACGCTTTGCTTTTGTCATTTGTCATTTGTCATTCGTCATTTGTCCTTGGTTGGAGGTGATTCCAACTCATGAATCGCAACTTGTGAGTTAGGCTTTACCAACTACCTCTAGATAGATATTCTGACTTGATTTGGTAAAAGAAGGGAAACAGTTGTTAATAGGGAGTGACTAGTGGCTAGTTACTGGTGACTAGAATTGCTCCTGAAGTTCCTCTGCTTCCTTGTCCCCCTTGTCTTCCTTGTCCCGACTTCTATCTCGTTTTCCGGCGACGACGATCGCGATCTGTTCTCATTCCTTGCTCGTCACGGTTTTTTTCCGTTAGCGGTATGGCATTTTTTGTTGGTACGATGCGAGAACCATATCTTCTAGCATAAACTTGAGTAAATTCTGCACCGAAAAAGAGGATTTGGGCAGCATAGTAAACCCAAACTAAGATAATGACGACTGAACCTGCCGCGCCGTAGGTAGAACCAAAACTACTGTTTCCTAGATACAGTCCCAAAGCAAACCTACCAATTGAGAATAGCAGCGAAGTAACGATCGCGCCGCTCCAAACATCGCTCCAGGCAATTTTGACATCTGGTAAGACTTTGTAAATCAGTCCGAATAGTAGTGTCGTCACAGCAAAAGAGAGGACGAAGTTAGCTATCTGTAACAATGCTCCGATTCCCGGTAGCAAGCTGCCCAAAAAATTAACCAATCCTGATAAACCTGCACTTAAAACCAGGGAAACGAGTAGCAAAAAGCCTACACCGAGTACCATCGTGAATGACAAAAAGCGATCGCGCAAGATGCCGATTAAACCCCGTCCTGGTTTCGGCTGAACTTCCCAGATCGTATTCAAAGAGTCTTGTAACTGAGCGAATAAGCCAGAAGCGCCAAATAGTAAGACAGCAATACTAATCAGGGAGGCAATGGTTCCTGCTTTAGGTTTACTAGCGCCTTCAATTGCCGTTTCAATAAATTGTGCCCCGTCCCTACCTACCAGACCTTGAATCTGCGTCACAATTTCGCCTCTGGCTGCTTCTTCACCAAAAACTGCTCCAGCAATCGCGATCGCAATAATCAACATCGGGGCGAGGGAAAATACCGTGTAATATGCCAATGCTGCGGCTAGTCGCGAAGCTTTATCTTCGTTCCATTCAGTAAATGTCTCTCGCAACAAACTAATAATTGTCTTAATTCTCACTGCTAAATCTCCTCTTTGCCAGATGCACGGTCATTTTGATGACTATGACAAAATCGGAAATTTTACACATCTCCAAGGAGATAGAAAAAATTTAAATTTGTCTGATTTGATACTCAAAAACTAAATTCTAGTATTGTTAGTCACTATCTCAACTCGGCTAGGTTTATTTCGAGCAAAATTGATGAAGCATCTGCAACATTTTTTTTAAAAAGTTATACACTCTCGCTCTCTGCAATCGAAATTACTAGATTATTCTGACGCAAACGGTTTTCATCCTCATGGAAGAAGAAAGGCGAATTTGCCATAGTTAGCATTTCAGGGAAATCACAAATTTTCATAAATTCAAATTAGAACGAGGGAAGTTAGCAATGGCTAAAGTTAATCCTATCCAGCTGCAAAAGCATCTCAAGGGTATGGAATATCCTGCTTCTAAGCAAGATATTGTGGACTATGCCAAACAACAAGGCGCAGATGATAATGCGATCGCTATTTTAGAACAGTTACCAGAAGAAGAATATGAAACTCCTACTGATGTCAATAAAGCAGTAGGAGAAGTGCAATAGTTAGTTACTATAGCAGCTCTAAATGATTTGTAAAGCAGGCTTCTAGCCTGCTCCACGTTTATGAATTAAATAGGATTGCTATAGTTGTTATACCAATTTACTCTTTGACTACGACAAAAGAGATCCCCCAACCCCCTTATCAAGGGGGCTAGGGGGATCTTCTGTAGCATAGTTTTAGTAAAATGGTATTAGTTGTTGGTTGATAGTGCTGCAATTACAAATAGCTGTAGCTATTTTCAATTGGATGGGGTACGAAGATCTTTAGACGGGCGCACAGATGTGCGCCCCTACGAATGTATTTCACTATATAGGAAACGTTATATCAACTAACACCTGTGAAATATTATCGTTTACTAAAGATCGAATAAACCTTGATAAATTTCTAAGTGCTGCTGAGTAATATTTTGCCAGGTAAAATTTTCGCTAAAAGCTCGACTGGCTTTAGCCTGTTGTCTTCGTTTTTCGGGGCAATCGATCAGTTCTATTAATATAGTTGTCAGGGCAGCAACATCATGCGGCGGGACAAGTAATAATGGATGCGTATCTGGTAAATACGACGGCATATAAGTGGCGATCGCTGGTAAACCGTGAGATAAAAGCGACATCAAAGAACTATTATTGAGACTCACATCGCGATCTAACACTCCGATATCCGATCCTGCGAGATAGCGAGACACAATTTCCTCGTCCAAATATCCTGTGAAATGGACGAACGAATGTAATTCGAGTGCGTCAATCGTTGTTTGCAGTTGTGTTAAGTATGTATTATCGTCTTGAATCGTTGATTTTGGGCTATCTTTCCTATCCATCACCAGCAGCCTTGCTTGAGGCTGAGTTGTGAGAACCTGTTTAAAAGCTAGTAGTAAAGTCGCTAACTCCTTCCCAGAATGGAGAAAGCCTAAATAGGTAATGACGAACGTATCTTCATGCCAATTGCAAGTTTGTCGTAAAATCTGGCGTGCTGCACTACTGTCCGTTTCGCTGGCTTGTACGTTAGGAACTTTGGGAACGTGCCACAAACGACGCTCTATATTAGGTAATTTCGCTTGAATTAAGGTTTTTGCTTCCGGCGCGATCGCAATTGTAGCGTTGCTTAACGTTAGCAAAAATCCCCCTTCTCGATCCCACCACGTATACTGGTGCAACCAACCCGAAAATCGAGATAGCAATCCTCGTTGCCACTCCCAATTACCATACTCGTGTACTGTCGTCACGATGGGCGATCGCCACCCAGATAAACGCAATAACAACGGTAGTAACAAGATTGCGGGCTGATGACCGTAAATTTGCGGATGGTACTGAATGTGTACGGCATCCGCACCACTATCCCATACTGCTTTGACCAAAGCCTTTAGATCGACCCACCGCCATCCATGTACGACTCCTAACGCATGAGGATCGTAAGCCGCTTCTGCCGCGTAGTAAGTTGTCAGTACAATAGATTCCACACCGCGATCGCGGAGGGAAGTATGTAGGCGAGCAGTGTAGTCTGAAACACTATCGCTTTCTGGTAAGTACGTACCAGCAATGAAAGCAATGCGGCTCATGGCACAAGACGGCGGGTAGAAGCCAATATCTCCTTCTTGACTCTGGCTTGTACGAGTACGATCACTGCTAACAACTACTATCACGATCGGTAAATAATTTACTATTCTTCGATGATGAAAATAAAGCTGGCAGAGTTCCTAATTCTACAGTAATAATACTGATTTCAAACACCAGAAAGAGAATAATATCAGCGAAATTACGGTCTTTACTTCTTCAGGTATATGCGATCGGTCAAAGATTAGTCAACGAAAAAAGGTGAGCATTGCCCACCTTACACTGTTTTAATCATTAATTTTTAATTTTGGTACGGGAAGGTTTACTCAATAATTCCTACTCAGATAAATATTATGAATTATGAGTCAACCCATTGCTACAAATTTGACTTATGCTCCGTGCTTTCGATACCAATCAATCGTATTGGTCAATCCCTGTCTGAAACCTACTTGAGTCACAAAACCATAGGCTTGTTTTGCCCTTTCGGTATCTAAACAGCGACGGGGTTGACCGTTGGGCTTATCGGTTTGCCAAATAATTTCCCCGTCATATTCCATTAATTCGCAAATTAAATGAATCAAGTCGCGAATTGAAATTTCCTCGCCCGTTCCCAAATTAACAGGTTCGGGGTCGTTATAAAACTGAGTCCCCATGACAATTCCTCGTGCTGCATCTTCTGAGTAGAGAAATTCGCGGGTGGGAGTACCATCACCCCAAACAGGAATTTGCTTGTCTCCCCGTAGTTGAGCTTCATGCACTTTGCGGATCAAAGCTGGGATGACGTGGGAACTCTTAGGGTCGAAGTTATCTTCAGGACCGTATAAGTTGACTGGCAAGAGATAGATACCATTAAAGCCGTACTGTTGGCGATAAGCTTGCAATTGTACTAATAGGGCTTTTTTGGCAATGCCATAGGGGGCGTTGGTTTCCTCTGGGTAGCCATTCCAGAGGTCATCTTCTTTGAATGGAACTGGTGTAAATTTAGGGTAGGCACAGATCGTACCGACACAGACAAACTTTTCCACTCCTGCTTGATAAGCCGAGTGGATCAGTTGCGCCCCCATCATCAAGTTATCGTAAAATAGCTCGGCAGGTTTAGCTTGATTCAGCCCAATACCGCCAACGTGGGCAGCCAGATGAATAATAATATCTTGCTGGTCAACCGCACGCTGGCAGTTTTCTAAGACTCGTAAATCGCAATCGCGCGATCGCGTTACGGTAATCTTATTTTTATCTGCACCAGCTTGACATAGTTGGTCTATTACCTGACGACCTAAGAACCCAGCACCACCAGTCACGAGAATGCGTTTGTTGTTTAAATCTAAGGCGGTCATGAGTTCAGCCTCGTAGGTAGGTTTTAGGACTAGGATAGGTAGCTGACCATATCTTGACGGATTGTTGCGATGTCATGGATGACTGAAGCACCATTTCCATTCGGGGCAGATAGACCGATCGCTTTTAAATCTGCGTCCACCATTAAAGCAACAAGCTGCTCGAATGTCACGCTAGGAGTCCATCCCAATTTTTGTCGTGCCTTGGTAGAATCTCCAATTAGTAATTCTACCTCTGCTGGTCTGAGGTAGCGATCGTCGAATTCTACGTAGTCTTGCCAATTTAAATTTACATAGCCAAAAGCTAATTCGAGAAACTCGCGCACGGAATGGGTTTCACCCGTAGAAATTACGTAATCATCAGCTTGAGACTGCTGTAACATCAACCACATTGCCCTTACGTAATCTTTCGCATAGCCCCAGTCGCGCTTTGCGTCTAAGTTACCCATGTAGATTTTCTTCTGCTTACCACCCACAATGCGGGCAACAGCGCGGGTAATTTTGCGCGTCACGAAAGTTTCACCCCGACGCGGGCTTTCGTGGTTAAATAAGATACCGTTACAGGCAAACATCCCATAAGATTCGCGATAGTTGATTGTTTGCCAGTGAGCGTAAACTTTAGCACAAGCGTAAGGACTGCGAGGATAGAAAGGAGTTGATTCTTTTTGCGGAATTTCCTGTACTAATCCATACATTTCTGAAGAACCAGCTTGATAGAACCGAACTTCTATACCCGTCCGGTGTTGGTAATCGCGAATTGCTTCTAATAACCGTAACGTTCCCATGCCTACAGAGTCCACCGTGTATTCAGGGGAGTCAAAGCTAACGCGGACGTGGGATTGAGAACCTAAATTATAGATTTCTATAGGTTTGACTTCTTCTAAAATGCGTCGGAGTGTCGTGCCGTCGGTCAAGTCCCCATAGTGCAGAAACATCCGCACTCCTTCTTTGTGCGGGTCTTCATAAATATGATCGATCCGGTCTGTGTTAAACGTCGAGGTACGGCGAATGATTCCGTGTACCTCATAACCTTGTTCCAACAGAAACTCGCTCAGGTACGAACCGTCTTGACCTGTAATACCAGTAATTAAAGCTCTCTTTGTTTGCGTCATACTTAATACTATATTTTTCTTTTTCCCTAAAACAATAGAGCGAGAACGCTGCTACAACTTAAGCAAATAATGGCAAAATTGCCCTCAGAGAGATCACCTAGTCGTGCAGTTGCCGTCTGGTTGGCGTTAATGCCAGCTTGGCTAAAATACAAATTAACTTAAAGTTTGCTTTTCATTATTAAGTAATTATTGAGTAATTGCAAAGATTGCGTGGATTGAGAGGGCGATCGCTTCAGGCTGCTCGCTCTCGGCACTGTTTAGAACAGCACTAAATATACCGCTCGTAGAAACCGTAGGACAATGGATCGAAAAGAAAAGTAGTGTTTCCGATCGAAAAGGGGCAATTGATGCCCCTAAACGCAAAACTGATAATTTTCAGCAAACCATAACAAATCTCAAATGCTGACGGCTACAAGCTAACGGATACACTTAATAAGCGCCGTTATTTTTTGGTACAATTACCACAAATACCGTCTTTAAAATGACCCACACATCTAGCCACATGCTGTAAGAGCTGGCATAGTGAACGTCTATTTGCACTCTACGATTGTAAGGAATGTCATTTCTGCCCGACACTTGCCACAAACCAGTAATTCCTGGCTTGATGGTTAAGACCTTATCAATATGACGACCATATCGCGGTAGCTCTTCTGCTACCAAAGGTCGGGGACCGACGATACTCATATCACCCATAAGCACGTTCCAAAATTGGGGAAATTCATCTAGGCTAGTTAAGCGCAAAAAATGACCGACTTTGGTAATGCGCGGGTCTTGTTTTAACTTGAAATTATCCTCAAATTCCTGCCGCAATCCTGGCGACGAGGCAATCAATTCTGACAAAATCTCATCAGCATTGGCTACCATAGTACGGAATTTAATACAATAAAAAGGCTTGTGATTCCTGCCTACTCGTTCTTGAACGTAAAAGATCGGTCCAGGCGAACTCAAGGCGATCGAGAAGCCTAACACCAGATAAACTGGCGCAAATAAAATTAGAACGGAAAGCGAAAATAAAACATCGAACAATCTTTTGGCAAACTCTTTATTGAGTCGAGCGAGCAATAAACCCTTCGGTTTAGCTCTGGTTCTAAACGGCTCTTGCCCGCGTTTGACAAAAGCCTGTAACCGCTTGCCAAAGAGGAGTGAGCTTTGGGCTGTCATCATACTCCTAAACCATCCACACCACACATAGTCCCGATCTTAAAGCCAGAAGCACCATTCTGAGGCATATTTAATTTTAGAGGCTGTAAAACCAGCTAAAAATCAACTCCTAAGAACTAGGGACGAAGAACTCCTGACACGAGCGTTCTAGAAAAGCTAAAAACTGCTCTTCAAAGATTTTAGGGGTAAATTGAGTTGCCTGGGTGCGAATGCGATCGGAATCGAACGCTACCCAGTTGGCTTCAAATTTTTCCACAGCTGCCACCAATGCGTCTACTGTTTGCTCTAAAAAAAATATTCCCGTCGCGCTATCGGGGTAGCGGTGCAAGTCTCGCACTGTTTCCAACGCTCCCCCAGCACCCAAGGCGATGACTGGAGTGCCGCAAGCTTGAGCCTCGACGATCGCGATGCCAAAATCCTCTAGAGCTGCATAAACAAACGCTTTTGCTTGAGCCATATATTTCTCTACTACATCATTAGGCTGCGCTCCTAAAATTTGAACGTGCGACTGTGCCAGTTTGCGAATCTCTGGTAGTTCTGAACCCGTACCGATTACGACTAAAGGTTTTTTGAGTTGATTGAAGGCGCGGACAATGGTTGAGACTTGCTTGTAGCTGACCAATCGCGAGACCGTGAGGTAAAAATCTTGTTTGTCTTTCACCACGGGGAAGCGATCGATATCTACAGGCGGATAAATTACTGTAGCAGGACGACGATAGCAGCGCCAAATCCGGCGTGCCGTATGGTGAGAGTTAGCAATGAAATAATCAACACGGTTAGCGGCGATCGCATCCCACTGGCGCAGGTGATGGAGTAAATACCTAGTGGCAATTCCAGGTAGACCGCGACCCATGCGGCTAGAGCGGAGGTAATCGAACGTCATATCCCAAGCAAAGCGCATCGGACTGTGACAATAACAAACATGAAGCTGCTGGGGACTGGCAAGTACGGCTTTGGCAACGGTATGAGACGAAGAAACGATCGCATCATAGGCACGCAAATCTAATTGTTCGATCGCCAACGGCAACAAAGGGAGATATTTCTGTACGCCATTGCGCGAGAACGGTAAGTGTTGCAAAAATGTCGTACCAATTTTGCGTCCGAACAAATAACTTTGGGAATTTGTAGATTCAAAGTCAATCAGTGCATAGAGATCGGCATTGATGCATCTGAGAATTTCTCGCACGACTAATTCCGAACCGCCAGTAGCTTGAGGCGTTAACCACTCATGGACAAGGGCATATTTCAAGGTTACACTTAGCTGAATTTTGACTCTATGAGAATTTATAGCTTAAAAGAGAGTGACTAGTGACTAGAAAAACATCTAGCCACTAGCCACTCACCCCTAAACTGAGAGTAGACGAATTGGGGTTGGGTAATTATGCGAATTTTGATTATGGGTGGTACGCGCTTTATTGGTGTTTACCTAACCAAAATCCTAGTGGCGCAGGGTCATGAAGTGGTGTTGTTTAATCGCGGTAATCGCCCTATTCCAGTTGAGGGGATAACTCAGATTCAAGGCGATCGCACTTCTCCAGAACAATTAAAGGCAAAGCTATCTCAAGAACATTTTGATGCCATTTATGACAATAACGGCAGGGAACTGAGCGATACTCAACCGCTAGCTGAGATCTTTCACGACCGGGTGCAGCACTTTGTCTATATGAGTTCGGCTGGCGTGTACCTCCGCTCCGACCAAATGCCTCACGTAGAAGGCGATCCAGTCGATCCTAAGAGCCGCCACCGAGGAAAATACGAAACAGAGGCATACTTAGCTCAGGTAGGCTTGCCCTTCACGGCAATTCGTCCTACGTATATCTACGGAGCTAGTAACTACAACGATTTGGAAAGCTGGTTTTTCGATCGCATCGTCCGCGATCGACCTATTCCTATTCCCGCTAACGGGCTACATATAACTCAAATGGGTCATGTTGAAGATCTAGCTCAAGCTATGGCTCGGGTATTAGGCAACGAGAGAGCCATAGGGCAGGTTTATAACGTCTCTGGCGATCGCTACGTTACTTTTGATGGTTTAGCTCGCGCTTGCGCTGTAGCTGCCGGAAAATCGCCGGAGGAGCTAGCGATCGTACACTACGAGCCGAAAAATTTCGATTTTGGCAAGCGTAAAGCTTTCCCCTTGCGAGTACAGCATTTTTTCGCCAGTGTCAATAAAGCCATTACAGAACTAAACTGGCAGCCAAAATACGACTTAATTTCTGGGTTAAAAGACTCTTTCCAAAATGACTACATAGCTACTGGACGAGACAAAGCCGAGGTAGATTTTTCTGTAGACGAAGAGATTTTGAAGTGAGGAGTGAGGAGCGAGGAGTGAGGAGTGAGGGAATTTTAGATTTTGAATTGCAATTCTTCCTCGTCCCCCTCGTCCCCCTCGTCCCTCTTGTCCCCCTTGTCTCCCCTGTCCCCCTCAGCTCTCTTGTATTCCCCTCGCTCCTCGCTCCTCGCTCCTCGCTCCTAAAAAGTAAATCAACCCCGAAATCAAAGTCAAAGCGACAGAAAGCCAAAAAACTCCTAGTGCAGGGAGATGCCAAGTTGGGGGTAAGGGAGCGATCAATAAGGCGATCGCGGTAATTTGACTGACTGTTTTGAGTTTGCCCCAAAGATTTGCTCCCGCGATCGCATTTGTGCCTGTCAAGCTAGGAGAAACGCGCCAGCCTGCTATACCCAATTCTCGCGCCAAAATCAAAAATACTCCCCAAGCAGGAAGTTGTCCTAGCTGAATCAGCGATAACAGTGGAGCCAGTACCAGCAATTTGTCTACCAAAGGATCGAGGAATTTCCCCAGTTCAGTGATAGCGTTCAGTTTCCGGGCTAAATAACCATCCAGCCAATCCGTCAAAGCTGCAACCAAAAATACTGTTAAGCAAAACCAACGTGCGGTTGTTGTCGGTACTGGCAAAAGATAAAGCAGCAAAGGCAGGGCTAGAAGTCGAGAGAGAGTGACCCAGTTAGGTATATTCATCTATGCGAATGTAAGGAAATCATGAAGTTTAGATGAAGCTCAAGTCAGTAATTTGAAGAGAAATTGACTGCTGGACAGCTCTATTTCTTGAGTAAAATCTTTGAAGGAGCCAACTTTATATTATCTTTACAAAGTCCGAGTGGAACCAGGTTCTTGATAAAGATTCGGCAAAATGTAAGTTAAAGTACTGTCATTCTAGCCAAGAGAGAGATTATATTCGGGATACAAGTTCAGTAAATCTACTTCGGTAAATCTACCTCAGTAATACTACGATCTATCCGATCCAGGTTTTAGTCGTGACAATGTACCAAGCACCGTTCCCCACCGCCATCAAAACTGTCGAACTTAAGTCTCCCCAGACACTAGATGCAGTTCATCCATCAGCCAGATCGGCTTTTAAGAGATGTTTGGACATCGTTGGCAGCTTAGTCGGACTGTCGATCTTGGCAGTTATCTTCATCCCTTTAGCGATCGCCATTAAGTTAGACAGCCCAGGACCAATTTTTTACGGACAAGAGCGCTACGGACTGCAAGGAAAAACATTCCGTATGTGGAAGTTTCGTTCAATGGTTCCCAACGCAGACGCACTGAAGTCTCAAGTGCAAAATGAAGCATCGGGACTAATTTTCAAAAACACGCAAGACCCAAGAATTACGAGAGTGGGTCGTTTCTTAAGAAGCACCAGCCTAGACGAACTACCCCAATTTTGGAACGTATTAGTTGGAGACATGAGTTTAGTGGGTACTCGTCCACCAACTGCTGACGAAGTTGCTCAGTACAACGATCGCCACTGGCAAAGATTAAACGTGAAGCCGGGATTAACAGGAGAGTGGCAAGTCAGCGGACGCTCTAGCATCAAAGATTTTGAAGAGATTGTCAATCTCGACCTGCGCTACCAAAAAATGTGGCATCCCTTCTACGACTTGTTTATTATTGCTAAGACTGTGTACGTAATTTTTGCTAAAGTAGGTGCTTGCTAAGCAGCGGTTAACGATCGGCAACCAGTTGATATAGAATTCCTTGGGGACGACCAGCCTGTATACGGCTGGTTTTTATTATGTCTAAATTATAAATGTAGGGGCGCATAGCTATGCGCCCCTACAAACATTATTACCACGAGATTTGCGATCGCTCTCGTACGACTTGTTGATACACTGCTTGGGTTTGTCGGGCTAACTTGCTCCAATTAAAGCGGCGATCTAAATCCTCATATGCATTGTCAACTAACCATTGCCGATAACCAGGATTTTTCAAAACCTCTAAAATTCCCCATGCCAGGGAGTCAGAGTTATTCGTCCAAGTCACAACTCCAGTCTTAGTATGCTGCACGACTTCTGGAAATCCGCCAGTATCGGAGACAACGACAGGCACGCGGGCAGCAAAGCTTTCTAGGGCAACAATACCAAACGGTTCGTAAAGGCTAGGAAACACGGCACAATCAGCCACCGCTTGGAATTTATCGAGAAAGTCATCGTACATAAAGCCCGTGAAATAGCATTTGTGCCAAATACCTAGATCCCAAGCTTGCCGCTTCAAAGCTTCGGTATTACCACCACCAACGAGTACGAATTTAGCACGACCTCCCATTTCCCACAGCACTTTGGGAGCTGCATTCAGCATTACGGACACGCCTTTTTCGTAAGTCATACGACCGACGTAGTAAACGATCTTCTCATCATCGTCAGCATATTGACGGCGGAAGTGCCAATAATCAAAATCTTGCCGTCTGTGCTTCTTTTCAGGACGGATACCGTTATAGATCACGTCGATTTTGTCCCAAGGACTCGCTAGCGCCCGTTCTACTTCGCGCCGCATGTAGTCGGTACAGACGATAATTCGCCAAGCATCATAAGCGAGTAATTGCTCTTTGCCATTGATGTAGCGCTGTTCTTCGGTATAGATACCGTTGTAACGACCGTGTTCTGTAGCGTGAATGGTGGCAATCAGCGGGATTTTAAAATTATGCTTGAGGGCGATCGCCGCATCTGCTACCAACCAGTCATGGGCGTGGATTAGATCGAACGGTTCTTCTTCTAAGATCAACTTTGCACCGTGGCTACCCATGCTCTCATTCATGTTCGCCACCCAATGGAAAAAGTCATTTCCCCAGGCAACGGGAACCCGGTGTACGTGGATTCCCTCAAAAAGCTCGTACATTGGTGCATGACCGAATTCCACTGTCACCATGTGGACTTCATGTCCTAGTTTGACGAGTTCGGGGTATAATTCCCCAACATGACGAGCAATGCCTCCTACAATGCGCGGCGGAAATTCCCAGCTTAATACGAGTATTTTCATCGACCCCAATCCCTGCGACTTACTTGCTGCTTACCTAAATCTATCAATCTATCTAAATGTATAGGATTGGGAATTGAATGAGTATTATCACTCAATTCTTCACAAAAATTAACTGTGTTGGTTTAGATTATAAGACTGCGATCGCCCCCCATTACCGATTACCAATTACCAATTACCAAATTACAAATTTTGCCGAAAAGCCAACCAAGCAGATGTGGCTTCGGGAAGTGAAGTGACACCTTTATGCAGCAAAATGACTCCATCTTGAAAGCCGACGATTCCATATTCGCCAGTATTAAAGAGCCGATCGATCAGTTTTACAATGTCTTGCAACTGCTGGCGATCGCCCGTGAAAGCTACTTGATATTGTTGCAGTTGCCAGAGGTCGGCAATTATATACTCTACCTGAATGACTTCCCTGGCATCGTTACGCAATTGCAATCCTGGTAGACGCAGAATCTCGCGACGGCTGGAAAGGTGAGGCACGATATGGGTCGTTGCCGATACACTGGCTTGTGGGGGAATTTGTGCTAGCAGCGATCGCATTTGGTTGACGTGTTGCCATTGACGCGGGAGGGAAATATGTACCCAAGGTTGAATCGAGTCGGGAATTAAAAAGTAAAGCGTCCGATTGGGATTGTAGGCAATTGTAATTACTAGGGAAAGACAAATACATCCAATCCAGAAGCGCTGAAACTTGGGCTTAAAGACTTTAGGATGCACTGACCACCACAAAATCGCGCCGTAAAATAATCCTGGGACGACACTCATGGCATAGCGAATCGTAATGGCTAGAACGGATTCACCTTGACCTAAGAATAGTTTCAAAAGAGGGAAACCCGCGATCGCCCAAGCCGTGCCAGAAAGCGCGGGAACGAAAGCCAAAGGCAACCACTGCCCTAGTAAATACAAAAATGTCCCAGGAAAAGGAGCGATCAATTCTACGAGCAATCGCCAAGGATTGCTGACAATGCCCCAAATAATCTCAACGGTAGAAGCATCTTCCCCAGTGGCATACTGTCCGAATCGCTCCATCATGAAACGCTTGGAAATATCCTCTGAAAATAGCGGCATGATCAGATTTGTCAAAGCCAGCATGTAGCCAAAACTAAGAATGCAAGTCGCTAAACCAGCACGGGGAAAGCGCCGACTTAAAACCATATAAGCGCCTACCCCAAATAACCCAATGCCGCTATCTTCTCTCACAGCTAAAAGCAACACTGCCAACAACCAAAATACCCACCACTTGCGCTTTTCCATTGCCAGCAGAATACCAAACGTCAATAAAGGTATTTGGCTGATGTCGTGGAAATTGGTTAAAGTTGGAGCAACAACAGCGATCGCGCCATAAAAACTGACGCCAACCATCGCCGCTAAGAGTGGTTCGAGATACAAGCGAGCCAAGAAATATAAAACAATCCCAGCAGCGGTTACTAGAGCGACCTGTAACACGCTCAAAGTCGCCGGGGAGGGGAAAAGGGCATATAGCGGTAGCCAAACGAGTAAGGCAGGGGTAAAATGCTGTCCTAGACGATGGTAGTAAACCTCTGGGATTTCTCCAGCATGGACGACATTCGTGGAGAGGCTGGAAGAAAGAGAACTCTGGAAAAATCTACCGTGAATCCCATTCCAGAAAACTTGATTAAATATGCCCTGGTCGAAAGTAGCATAGAAGCTATAGTACCGGTGTAAGACCAGAATTAATCCCACGAGCAAAAAAGCGATCGTACCACCGAGGAATAAATGGGTTCCTGGCTGCTTTTGCCATTTCAATAACATGACTCACTCACACTTAAATTAGGAAGACAAGGAGGACAAGGGGACAAGGAGGACAAGGGGGACAAGGGGACAAGGGAGACAAGGTGGACAAGGGGGACAAGGGAGACAAGGGAGACAAGGGAGACAAGGGAGACAAGGGAGACAAGGGGACAAGGGAGACAAGGGAGACAAGGGAGACAAGGGAGACAAGGGAGAATTAATTGCAAATCGCTTGCTACTCGCTAATCACCAGTCAAGCAAGGATCTATCAAGCTCAAGCGACATCTCGGTATTTAGAATATAGTCTTTTGACACGCTCCTCACATCCCTGGTAGAGAAACACCTACAATCGAATAGTGACGACTTGAAGCCAAGATTGATTTTCACTAGGTCGATCTACATTAATTTGTATGCGCTGTAGTTATCAGAACTGCTCGTAAGAACAATTTTGCTATTTTTGACTTTTAATTTTTGACTTTTGACTTTTCTTTCCCATGCCTACTGCGCTTGCCGATACCAAAAACTTGCTCGCTGATGCGATCGCAAAATACTCTCACAAAGTCGATTATTTACTCATTCGCCTCGAAGAGTCCCAGGGAACAGATATTATGCTGCGGGGGAATAAGATAGAAACATTGAGCGAAGGAATTTCTATCGGCGGACAAGTTCGCGCGTGCTACAAGGGCGGTTGGGGATTGAGTAGTTTTAATCAGTTGTCCGAGTTCAACTCTCGCATCGAAGAAGCGATCGCGGCAGCACGAATAGTAGGTAATGATGAAACCCTACTAGCAGATATAGAACCAGTGCAAGCCACCTGCTTTGTCCCCTTAACGGGAACCGATCCGCGTCACGTTCCACTAGCACAAAAAAAGGAATTGTGCGATCGCTATGGCGAAATTCTCAAAAGCGCCAGCGATCGAATTACGACTACGTCAGTCCGCTACGGTGATATTTGCCAACGAGTTATCATCACCAGTTCGGAAGGAACGTTAATCGATCAATCTTGGGTGGATATGGAAATGCGCTTTGCTGCAACTGCACGCGATGGCGATACAGTCCAGACAGGTAGAGAAACCACTGGTTCTCGCAAGGCTTATGAGGATTTAGTGAATTTGGATGCCCAAGTCCAAAGTGCAGCTCAAAGGGCTGTAGCGGCTCTTTCTCTACCTTCAGTTAAAGGCAATACTTATACTGTCGTGATCGATCCGATCCTCGCTGGTTTATTCGTTCACGAAGCCTTCGGGCATCTTTCTGAAGCAGATATGGCGTATGAAAACCCCGATCTGCTAGAAGTTATGAGCATGGGACGGCGCTTTGGACCCAAGGAGCTACAAATTTTTGATGGTGCAGCACCCCAAGGGCATCGCGGTAGTTATTTCTACGACGATGAAGGGACTCCGGCGACAACGACGCAATTAATTCAAGATGGCGTTTTGGTGGGTAGACTCCATTCACGCGAAACCGCTGGCAAGTTGGGAGAAACACCCACGGGAAACGCTCGTTGTCTCAGCTATCACTACGCTCCCATCGTCCGCATGACAAACACTTGGATCGAGCGGGGAACGACACCAGTGGCAGATTTATTTACCGATATTAAAGACGGAGTATACGCCCGCAACTGGTTGGGAGGGATGACTAATGGTGAAATGTTTACCTTCAGCGCGGGAGAAGCTTGGATAATCCGCAATGGTAAACTTGCCGAACCCGTGCGAGATGTCACACTGTCGGGAAATGTCTTTCAAACCCTAGCAGATATCGAGGCGATTGGAGATGATTTCTACTGGGATGAATCTGGTGGCTGCGGTAAAGGCGGGCAAAATGGTTTACCTGTTGGTTGCGGTGGTCCCAGTTTGAGAATTCGGAATGTGGTTGTAGGTGGAGAAGCGTATTGAATTCGGAATTCGGAATGCGGAATTCGGAATTAAATGTTTACTTCTCGTTCTTTGCGCCATTCTTTTAGAATTAAAGCCGATCGCAGAAGAAAAATTAGTAGAAAGATCCCCGCGATCGCATCTGACCAAATTAATAAATGCATCTTTCCAGAAAATACATGTTGAGCTGAATAAAAGTAATGTCCTGGGCTAGAAAGTCCAGTTATAGAATAAATTCCTAAACATGCATACGCAGCCAAAAACATATCTTTAACGTACAATAAATAACCGACAACGCCAAATATTGTTAATACACTCCACGCAAGATAAATACTGTTAGGAGTAATCCAAGTAGGTTGGGAATATTTGTCATAGTTTACAAAATTATCAATGTAGTGAAGAATAGTTGAAATTCCATTAACAATTAGTAGAGCAAGTAGTAAAATTCGGTTTTTCTGAGTATTCATCTTGCTATTTGTCCTAATTCTTCATCTTTTATTGGTCGCGCAAAGCCGCGAAGACACAAAGAAAGCTTTGCGACTTTGCGTCTTTGCGCGACAATTTTAATACAGCTTACTCTACAAGGCAAAAACAACAGTCGTCTTGTCAAATCTTCTCAAAAATAGTCAAATCTTGCTCAAATGCGATCGCGATACTTTTTGGGGGTAACGCCTGTATGCTTACGAAAAATACTCGTAAAACGACTTTGATCGTGAAAGCCAACTTGTAAAGCAATATCAGCAATAGATAAGTCTTGCTTTGCTAGTAAAGATTTTGCTGCTTGAATGCGACAATTAAGTAAATATTGATGTGGAGAAAAACCAGTTGATTGCTTGAATAATCTAGCAAAATGATGGGGACTAATTTGTGCTAACGCGGCTAATTCAACTAAACTTAAATTTTTCTCTAAATGAGTTTGAATATAATCAATGACTTTTCTTAGTTTTGATTTAGGTAAACCTCCAGAAACTTCTTTTAGAGTAGAGGTTTGGGTAGAATAATGACGAACAATATGAGCAGCTAACATTGTGGTTGCTGACTCAGCGTAAAGGCGATCGCCCCCTCCACTAGATTCTAATTCTGTTTTCAGCACCATGCCAATACTATAAATTAGCGGATCGTTAATAGCAGATTGAGGAATAATTTTATAGCAATCAATATTTATAGAATTATCTACAAAACGGTTTAATGTTTGCGGATCGAGATCGATTTCAATAAATTCAATTTCATCATTCCAATTTACTATATGCGGGGCAAATGCTGGGTAAATTCCAACTACACCCTTGGTATAAGTTTTTTGTTGCCAGCGCCCCTCTGCTTGCAATTCTACGTTTACAGGTTGCCCTGTATAAATCGTAATTGTGTGTTGTAAAAATGTTGCTTCAGGCGTTTCCCAAGCAGGCTGACGATAATACCCGACGTGAATGCCATCCCAATCTCGATTGGCGCTAGAAAGAATGGGCGCGACTGGTAGTATGGGAAAAATTGTCCCTTGCTGAAACGTGTCAACGACTAAAGGACTTTTTGTCATCGATCGTTGGTCATTGGTTATTGATGGTGATTCTCTTTAAATTATCAGAGTGAAAAATGTAATAAGGGCATACAAATGTATGCCCCTGCGATCGCGAATATGAGTGAAAATTATTTATAACTGGTTCCGCTCTACGACTCGTTTTGAGATGTGCGGTTTTTTCAGCGGTTTTTTAAATTGGGCAAAACTGTTATTGGTAATTACAGAAATTGCCCGTGCATACTGGGGGTCTTGCCGCGTTGCAATTGAAGAAGGATTTGCAGCTAGCTGGCGTTTCTGAGCGTCGTTTAAGTCGATTTTAATATCTGGTGTAATGCCTTTATGACTAATATCCGTACCTTTAGGCGTGTAGTAATGGGCAACTGTTACTGCTAGTCCCGAACCATCGGACAGAGAATGGACTGATTGGACTAAAGCCTTACCAAAGGTTTGGCTACCAACTACGACAGCGCGTTGATGATCTTGCAATGCTCCCGCTAAAATTTCACTGGCACTGGCAGAATTACCATTGACCAAAACAACTAGAGGGCGCTGAGTCAGTGCGGTTTGATTGGCTGGTATTTCTTGACTAGCTCCCTGTCGGTCTACTGTTTTGACGATAGAGCCTTTATTCAGCCACATCCGTGAGATTTCTACCCCTGCTTGCAGCAAGCCACCTGGATTATCGCGTAAATCCAGAACGAAGGCATTCACATTCTGGCGATTCAGGTCTTGAATTGCTTTTTGCATCTGCTCTGAAGCATGAGCGCTAAATTCCCGCAAGCTAATATAACCAACCCGCTTATTGCCCTCCCGCTTTAGGGTGTGTGTAACTGTAGGCAGCTCAATTTTCGCCCGCGTTAGCTTGAGGTCGAAGGCACTTTTGCCTTGCCGCTCGATTTTCAATGTGACAGGCGTACCTGCTTTGCCCCGAATTAGGCTTGAGGCAGCCTGCACGTCCATTTGTTGAGTTGGTTTACCATCAATTGCGACTATTTTGTCCCCGGCTTTAACTCCCGCTTTGACAGCAGGGGAATTTTGAATAGTCTCAACTACAGTTAAACGCTTAGTTTGTTTATTTAATTCCATCCGAATCCCCACTCCAGTAACTTCTCCTGAAGTTTGGCTCGTCAATGCCTCATACTGCTTGGGGTCGAGAAAGCGAGTATATGGGTCGTTCAGCTTAGCCAGCGCGACTCGGACAGCGGCGTAAGCTTGTTCGCGGTTAGTATATTCTCTACTTAATAAATCTTGTCTCGTTGCTTGCCAGTCTGTCTTGTTGAACGTGCCATCCACATATTCTCTAGTAACGAGTTGCCAAACTTCGTCAACTAAAGCTTTAGGGCTATTTTGCATCAGTGCGGCACGGACAGAACCACACCAGGGAGATAGCGCCAGAAACGATGTAGTGGCGATCGCTCCACCAAACAGAGCAAGTTGTAGGGAGGAGAGGCGTTTAATATATTGCATGAGGTTAGCAAGCAGAGGTTAGCAAATCGAAAGCTATATTGCTCATTACCCAACGGGTTGAGACAGAGTAGATTTCTTTTGAATATACACCCAGATAGCGTGTGATGGCAGCGAAATCGCAATTGCGATCGCCCTTTTATCTCTTTGTTCAAGCCATTATTCCCAACATACTCAGACAGATTAGGTTCGTCACAAACACTCTGTGACAGTTTACCTATTGTCCGAAGAAATATAAAGTTTAGATTTTGTCTAGATTTGCACTGCTATTTGTAAGATTAGCAACTATTGGTCAATTATATCTATTTCATTTTTGACGAGCGATTAATGTATTTTAGTAAAGTTTTTCACATATTTATTAAATCAATTTTCAGTTATTTAGTTATTAGTGAAGAAAGGGAATTGGGAATTGGGAATTAGGAATTGGTAGTTGGTAATTGGTTGTCTTGCTCCCTCAGCAACCTTGCGCTCCCGAGCGCTCCCTCAGCTCTCTTCTCCCCTGCTCCTCTGCTTCCTTGTCCCCCTTGTCCTCCTCACCCCTCACTCCTCACTCCTCACTCCTAATTGAGCGGCATGGGCTTGAATGGTAGAGAGAGGAACCGTAGAAAAATACTGGCGTTGGAATTGTTCTTCTCGGACAGCTTGGGCAAATTTGTCTATTGCTTGCATGTAAGCGGCATCGGTAGCATAGAGATTTGTAGATGCGGCAACGTGCCACGGTACTTCTTGAGAAATATGAAAATAGCGGTCTTGAAAGCTAACATAAAAGCCCAAGTAGGAAAGAGCAGTAAATCCTAATCCTAAAAGGCGATCGCTAATTCCAAGCTTTTGACTGAGTTGCACGCGAGTCACCGTTTGTCCGGTACGGCAAAGGTATTTAGCAATTCCGACTAACTGTTGCCAGACTTGTGGTGGTGAGACTGGTTCGGGTGTAGTCCATGCCAAAACTAAAGACTTATTTTCAAACTGCGATCGCCGCATCCAGACACGTAACTCGTCCCAACAAGTGGGACAGGTACGCACGACAAGCGAGGATGGATCGCCTGTGAATGTATCGTCAACTGGGGCGATCGCCATACCACGGCAGTCGAGAATTTGAGGAGTGAGGGGCGTTAGCGAAGCGGGACGAAGTCCGGAGTGAGGAGTGAGAGATAAAGAGTCGGAAGTACGGACGGCAATGAGACGGACTTCGTAACGTTGTTTATTTTTATACGAGTTGTAGTCGAGTTCTACAATACAGTCGCATCGTCCAGTCGGGATCTCGTCTTTATAATGTCCCCACCATACGCCGGGAAAACTAGTTTTAGTCGAGTCATCCCGCAAATTAAAATCTGTTTTGATATATTGCACTTTGTTTCCCCGCCAATCTTGCTGATTGCGATGCCAAGCATTTTCAAACCAGCAATTTTGGATCAGCAGTTTTGGCACGGGATTACCCATACCACAGGGTTCGAGTAGTTTCAGTTCTAAAAACAAATCTCTACCTAAATCGGCTACTGTCACCACCAGATCTGCTTGTACGGATGGCACGGCGATCGCGCTTCCCTGCTGTCGGAGTTTTTGGTTAATCGCTGCGGTAAATAGCGGTATATTCTCAACGGGTATGCTTAATCCAGCCGCAAAAGGATGTCCGCCAAACCTATGCAGTAAATGCGCTTGATCTTTCACTAACTGGTACAAATCGATATTACCGACAGACCGAGCTGAACCGCGAGCAAGTGCGGGAGTTGGGAGAGTGGCTAGTGGCTGGTGACTAGTGGCTAGAATTGCTCCCTCAGCTTCCTCAGCTCTCTTATCCCCCTTGTCGCCCTTGTCTACCTTGTCCTCCTTGTCCCTTTGTTCCCCTTCCGTACTCAACAAAATCGTAGGACGACCCGTTTCTTGAGCAATTTGTCCGGCGACGAGTCCTAAGACTCCAGGCGACCATTGGGAATCTACGAGAACGATAACGCTAGTGGTGGAGAGATCGATTTCTGACTTGAGTTTTTGGGCAACTTGCTGGGAAACTTCTTTTTGTAAAGACTTGCGACGAGTGTTTGCCAATTCGGTTTCTTGGGCAAGGCGCTCGACTAAGTTGAGATCGTCGCTGGTCAGTAATTGAACGCAAAAGCTTGCGTCACCTTGAATTCGGCTCACAGCGTTGATGCGGGGACCCAAGCCGAAAGAAATATCTGTGGGGCGATCGCCACTTTTCTGACACATTTCTAATAATCGCCCTACTCCTGGTCGCCGTCGCTGTTGAACTGGTTGTTTATAATCCTGTTGCATCCGTTCAATACCCAATTGAGCTAAATAACGGCAATCTCCACTCAGTTGTACTAAATCGGAAATTAACCCAATAGCGACGAGATCGAGTAAATCTTCTAATGGTTGTCGCGGTACATTTGGTAAAAATTGATATAAAGCTTCGACAAGTTTGTAGGCAACTGCAACCCCAGATAGATGAAATAATTGATGCTCTGAAGGAAAGTAACGCGGATTAATTATTGCAGTCACAGGTGGACGTTCTGCGGGTAAAGTGTGGTGATCGGTGACGATCGCATCAACGCCTAAAGATTTCGCATAGAGAATTTCTGCAACATTCGTGCTACCAGTGTCGCAAGTCACGATTAACTTACAGTTATCGCGGGCAAGCAGATCGATTCCAGGGCAGTTCAACCCGTGCGACTCGGTAAGGCGGTTGGGGATGTAATAGGAAAGTTGGGTATGTTGACAGAAAAATTGTCCCAATCCATCCCATAAAACCGCTGTAGAAGTGATACCATCAGCATCAAAATCACCCCAAATTGCCACTTTTTCTTGGCGATCGCGAGCAATTTGCAATCTTTCTACTGCTAAGTGCATTTCTTGCCCAAATTCAAATGGGCTAGCAGGTTGATAGCAGCGAGGATTGAGATATCCAGGTAACTCCTCTCGCGCTTGAACTCCCCTTTGCCATAACAGTTGTGCCGCAAATCCTGCGCTAGGGGCATATTCCCTAACTGCTTGCACGAACCACTCTGGGGGCTGTTCTGTTGGGACGATCCATTGTGGCTGGGAGACGTTCATAGGGAGGGGACAAGGGGGACAAGGGGGACAAGGGGGACAAGGGGGACAAGGGGGACAAGGGGGACAAGGGGGACAAGGGGACAAGGGGGACAAGGGGACAAGGGGGACAAGGGGGACAAGGGGGACAAGGGGGAACTCGCTCTTCCCCGCGACCGAAGGGAGTGGGGATTAGGGGGCGAAGGGGGACAAGGAAGTAATTCCAGCCACCAGCCACCAGCCACCAACCACCAGCCACTCACCAACTACCAACTACCAATTACCAATTCCATTTGCGATCGCAGGCATAATCGCTTTATGACTATTTGAAGTGTAGCGACATGACTACTAAGCGCGTACTCGTTATTGATGATGAAGATGGTGTCAGAGAAATTATCCAATTCAGTCTCGAAGCAGTAGCAGGGTGGGAGGTTTTGCCAGCAGCTTCTGGTAGTGAAGGCATAGACATAGCTCAAGCTCAACAACCTGATGCGATTCTACTAGATGTGATGATGCCAGACTTAGATGGACCCGCAACATTTCAGCAACTACAGGCAAATACTACTACTTGTCATATTCCCACAATCTTTCTCACTGCCAAAGTCAGAACCAGCGAACAACAGCAATTACTTGATTTAGGCGTAGCGGGTACGATCGCCAAACCTTTCAAAGCCCAGGAATTGGTAGCACAAATCTGCGATATCCTGCAATGGAGTGAATAAGGAAAGATGGGAGTCGGGAGTCGAGAGTTGGGAATTGTAGGGGCGGGTTTAGCCAAAGATTTACAACTAAAGCAATCTCCCCTCAAAACCCGCCCGTACCAGAATCGGGGGAAGATAGCAGAGGAGGCTAGGAGCAGAGGGGCAACAACCAAAAAACCATCAACCGTCAACAGTTCACAAATTATTCACATTAATATCCTAATTTCAAATTGTCGGTCACGAGTTGACTCTTTCCCGACTTGAGCAAGGCAGAATCTTCTATTTTCTTCCGATTGTTAAGACCGCTTCTTTCTTCTCCCTTGCCTTCCCTACCCGCTTACCGAGCATGGTAGAGCTGGAGCGAGAGATCGAGACTGCCTCAGCTAGCTTCCATCTTGCCAGACTAGATACTCCTACTTGAAGCGAAGCATAATTGGAATACATCATGAAATTCAAACACTCTCAACTGCTTTCTACTAAATTCGTAGCTGGATATTTGTTGTTTCCTCCTAAAAACAAAAGCAAGAGAGTCAGGATAGGAAGACAAAGATCGCTTCAACAAGCGGAAGGGCAATTGCCCGTTCAAGTTACTTTAATTAAGCAGCAAGTAAAAACTGTAGCACCTCGAAATCATCTTCAGCAGCAATCGAAACCAGCTAAACGACGAGTTTTTACTATTAAAGAGTTGTTTGAGAAATATGAAGAATCTTATCAAAACGCTCTATATTTGGAAGCAATCAAGTTTATTCTAGAGCAGATTTTTTGGGATAGCTCTAGTTATCTAGAGGAATAAGTTTAGCCAACAAGGTTAGTACGATAAATATGCGATCGCCTGGGTAGCGATCGTTTTTTGCACTCAGTTAACGTATCATGTGTTATCTAAGCAATCGGGATGATACTATGGCAGCAGGCTGGAGAACATAAATTCACTAGCAGACGATTTCACTAAATAAACTCCGATCTCCTTTCTTTTTCAGAGGTATTTAGCATGATAGATTTTCAATTGCAGGGTATCAATCATATTGCCTTGGTCTGCAAAGATATGGCGCGTACAGTAGATTTTTATACTAATACTTTAGGGCTAAAACTGATTAAAACAATTGCCCTCCCTGATGGTGGGCAGCATTTCTTCTTTGATGTTGGTAACGGCGACGCGATCGCATTTTTTTGGTTTCCTCAAGCACCAGCTGCTGCGCCTGGAATTGCATCAGTTAATCCTGAAGGATTGCAAAATGGTAATTTCACAACCGCCCATGCTTCGATGAATCATCTTGCTTTTAACGTACCTCTAGAAAAACTAGAAGAGTACAGAGAAAAGTTAGCTGCTAAAGGTGTAACAGCTACACCTGTATTACATCATGCAGATGTTCCATCTGGTTTTGTTAACGAACTCGATGAAAATACATTTATTTCATCCTTTTATTTCTTCGATCCCGATGGAATTTTGCTTGAATTTGCTGCCAATGTTCGCACTTTAGGCGATCCTGCAAGAGATGTTTCACATATACCTGCAACAGTAAATAGTAATTAAAGAGGAAACTGACAACGGGCAAAAAGAAACAGTGAAATTTAAGTTTAGAAATGAAAGTTTAGGGTGGGCATTGCCCACTGTATTACAAAATATCTGTTGTTCGTAAACGAGCTAGAAGTGATAGACGGACAAACATGGTATTAAATTGCACGAATTCATTAGTCACGTTAGCAACTCAAGATTTTGAATTGCTAGTCAATTTTTATCAGCAACTTCTAGAGCAAACTCCGCTCGATCGAATTCCTAATATTTATGCAGAATTTCAGGTGACTGGTTTGCGTTTGGGCATATTTAAACCTAAAGCATCAAACCAAGCAGAATTTATGAACTCAACTCAAAGCAGCATGAGTTTGTGTTTAGAAGTAAAAGATCTAGAAGCAGCGATCGCCCATCTCACTAAAATCGGCTGTCCACCACCAGGGCAAATTGTTACAGCCTCCCACGGCAGAGAAATTTACGCATACGATCCTGATGGTAATCGGATTATATTACATAGCAGTTCTAAATGATTTGTAAAGTAGGCTTCTAATCTGCGGCAGGCTAGAAGCCTGCTCCACGCTTATGAATCAAATAGGTTGCTATATCAGGCAAAAAACTAGGCTGTAATAGTAGTATGCAATAGAGGTGCTCGCGAAAGAATTTTGAGTACATCTGCTGAGAGAAAAAATTTTATGACATAATTTGCGATCGATACCAATACGCTCGCACGACTTCTGTTTTTTTTATGAATTTCAAAAAATCTCTGTTTAGATGGTTGCCGCAGCATTCGTCACACTTCGCGATAGCGCTCTTTTTTGTAGGCTTGTTGTTGACAGCGATCGCTCTATTCAGTCAACCTAGCTTTAGTAGTTCAATTTCTGCCATACAGCCAGCGATTCAGGAGTATGCTATGAGTAACTCTCAACTATCTGAAGCAGAATTAAAAAAAGCTTTGGGAGAATTGAGCGGCTGGAGTATAGAAGCAGGAAAACTCCACCGTCAGTATCAGTTCAAGTCTTTTGTAGAAGCCTTTGGTTTTATGTCGAGTCTGGCACTAGTTGCCGAGTCAATGGGACATCATCCAGAGTGGTTTAACGTCTACAATCGCGTTACGATCGATCTAACGACTCACGATGCTGGCGGAATTACAGCCAAAGATGTAGAACTTGCCCGTAAAGCCAACCAACTCGCGCCATCTAAGTGAGTAGTGAAGAGTGACTAGTGGCTAGCGATCGAAAAGATTCAAGCCACTAGCCGCCAGCTACTAGCCACCTACTCATAACCAATGACCAAGGAAAAACCTTTATCAGAAGCAGCACTCATCAAAGAGGTTTGTCGCCGCATTCGCGTTGCTAGAAGTTACTGGGATGCTCATAACAACGCTGCTTGTCGGGGCGAACGCGATCGCGCTTTAGCGCTCTACAATACTCTCACGCCGGAGCAAAAAGACCAAATTCCCCAAGTTTTAAGAGTTTGGCTGCGTTATCGCAGTGAAAAGTATTTCGGTTCCCACAGAACCCCACCCCGCTCGCAAGTCAAAAGTCAAAAGTCAGAAATCAAAAGTCGCAATTAACTGGTAACAGGTCACTGGTCACTAGCCACTAGCCACTAGCCACTAGTCACTGGTCACTGATGCCGCTGTTCTAGCCAAGTTAAAACTTCCTGATGCGATTCGAGTTGAAAGGTGCGATCGCTAGTTGGCTCGTAGATTTTCCATCGCGTCTGTCCGGTAGAATCTGTTATCTCGCTAATCTGCGGCTCGTTGTTGCTACACCACAAATTTTGCCAGGAACCCCAAATGTCTCGAAACAAAGACAGTATTTGGACTTCTAGTAACTCTTTGGCTGGTGGATGTCTTCTGATTAGTTCCAGCTCTCTGTAGTTGCGCCATTGTTCGTAAGTTCTCATCATATATCTTCCTCACACTTTGTTACGTTTGTTGTCTACTGAATCGATTCAGTTTCCATTTCATGCTAAACAATTTTTCTGAATCGATCAAGTTCCCTAAAATCGTGTTTATAGGGAAAATTGGAGGAAGATAGATGTTAAAGGCATGAAGCAGAGTAAAGCTAGAAAATCCATCACGCTACTGGATGTTGCTAGAGCAGCAGGGGTATCTCGTACAACGGTATCAAATGCGTTTAATCGACCCGATCAACTTTCTCCAGAAGTTCAACAGAAGGTGTTGGCGGTGGCGAAGGAGATGGGTTATGCGGGTCCAAACCCAATGGCAAGAATGCTGCGGACAGGACAAACAGGTGCAATCGGCTTGATATTTTCGGAAGCACTACCCTATGCTTTTAACGATCCGGTATCAATCGCCTTTTTACAGGGAGTATCGAAAGTATGCGAGCAGGCAAAGGCTAGTTTATTGATCGTTCCAGCTTTAGACTCCGACGTTGCTCAGCAGACGATTCAACAAGCAGCAGTAGACGGCTTTATCCTCTACTGTATTCCCGATGAGAGTGAGGCAATCGTGCGTGTTTTGGAACGACAGATGCCAGTAGTAGCAGTCGATCAACCCGTACTAAAAGGTATACCATTCATTGGCATTGACGATCGCCAAGCTGCTCGTACCGCAGCATTACATTTACTCAGTCTCAATCGCAGGGACTTAGGCATCATTGCGATGGATTTACACAACGACTCCTATGCAGGACCAGTTGATGCCCAACGACTCAAAAGCGCCATTTTTCGCAATGCATTGCACCGTTGGCGCGGTTATGCTGATGCCATCCAAGCGGCAGGTATCGATCCTACTCTAGTGCCAATCGAAGAGACTCCCAACAGCCACGGTGTAGAGGGGGCTTTTGCTGCGGCGATCGCTTTATTGCAGCGTCATCCCAGACCGACAGGAATTCTTGCTATGAGCGACATGTTAGCACTGGGGGCATTACGGGCAGCAGAAAATCTAGGGTTAAAAGTTCCCGAAGATGTGGCAATCGTTGGCTTTGATGGTATTCCCCTTGCCGCTCAAGTGCGACCCTCGTTGACAACTATACAACAACCTTTAGTCGAAAAAGGCGCGATCGCGGCGGAAATTCTCTTAGGTATTCCCAATAAAAAAACAACTCTTATCTTAGAGACAAAACTCATCGTCAGGCAATCTTCTGTAAAAGGGAGCGGGGAGTAGGGAGCGCACGAGCAGGGAGCTGAGAAACTGAGAGGCTTCAGTCTCCTGCCGCAATCTCTTCTAGCTTATGGCGATCGCGCAGCACGATTTGACCACCGCGATGATAGCTGACAATTGGTTGCAACTGTTTGAACAAACGCACGCATTCTTCATAGGTAATGCCGATGCTGCGGGCAATTTGATAATAGGGAAGACGCGATCGCAAACATAGACCCGCTGTCGTTGTCTCCGTGCCTTCTTCCACCACAGAAGTATGAATTAACCGTGCCAGCCGCACGATCGCTCGTTCTGATGCCAATCCATGAACGGTATTGTGCAAATGTTGTAGGCGATCGTTCATCACAACTAAAATCCGCAAGGCAACTTCTGGATTTTGACGAATCATTTCTAAGAGTACAGCGCGATCGACGGTGAGAATTTGGCAGTCGCGATCGCTCACCACTGTTGCAGGTGAAATTCCATTACCAAATAGGGAAGGTGCGGCAAATAATTCTCCTGCTGACAAGGTTCGCAGAATGGTTTCTTTCCCCGTAGAAGCGGTTTTCTTGACCTGAATTGTGCCACTTAGAACTGAAAAGAGTTTCGCAGGTAGGCGATCGCTCTCATGTAAAATAATTTCTCCGCGCCGATAGTTTTTGATTACAGTATGAGGTTCTAGATCTGCCAGTTGTTCTGGTTCCAAACCTGAAAAAATTGAAATTTGCTGCAATTGTTCGGTTGTTGCCTGCATAACTAACAGTTATCAGTTATCAGTTCTCAGAGCATTGCCCACCTTACCATAATAGGTGGCATCTAACGAATTTACAATTAATAATTAATGAAGATTCTTCCTCTCAGACTCAAGCCCAGCCTAGATTTAAGACAAAGTTTAAAAGACTTCGTTCAGACACAGAATATTGAAGCAGGGTTTATTTTAACTGCAATTGGGAGTTTGAAGCAAGCAGCGATTCGCTTTGCCGATCGCGAGGAAATTACAATATTGCACGATAAATTTGAAATTCTTTCTCTGAATGGCACGGTTGCTAATACAGGCGTTCATTTACATATTGCCATTAGCGATCGCAATGGAAAAACAATTGGTGGACATTTAGTTGATGGTTGCATCATCTACACCACTGCTGAAATAGTTATTGGTGTGAGTGAAGAATTTCGTTTTCTTAGAACCACAGATCCAGAAACGGGTTATTTAGAATTAGAAATTGATTTTAATAAATAGCAAATCTACTTTCATCATTAATTTTTGATAATTTTCCTTTGAAGAACGACACATGAATAAAAAAGATAAACTACCTTTTGCGCTCTTCTTTGCATCTTTGCGTCTAACGCTACGCTAACGGCTTCGCCTTCGCTATCGCTAACGCCTACGGCTGATGCGCGAAATAAAAACATTTCTTTAAACGCACTAGGTACTGTTGTGTTTTAAAACATGAGCTACCTTAAAGAAATTCTTGCTAGGAATTGTCAGGATGTGAATAGCACGAGTACAAGCAGAGAATGATATGGTAGCCGCTCAAAAAAACACTATTGCGTCTCAAGTCGAAACCCTCGCCAGACTTTACTTAGAAGGCAACCCCGCTGAAATTTCAGATGAAGCGATCGCCCAGATGTGCGATTGGCTGATGGGTGAGTTTCAACAACTGCCTCTGAATCTGCAATTTTCAGACTATATGCGCTATGACAATACCAAACAGATGTTTGCCGATATTGAACGAGGTCATCTCTGGGTTTCTGCTGATAGCTACGATAGCTCTATTTACCCCAACCCGATCTACGGCTTTATCTTCTTGGCAATGCACGATTACGACCACTATCTGACTGGAAGTGATTTCACCCTAGAAGGAGAAATCGCCGCATACAATGCCGCAGCCAAACGCGCACCGAGTTTAACTATTCAGAAGATTTTGTATTCGGAAATTGTCTTGCGATCGGCAGCACATTTATTTTTAGGTCATGCACCTAATCCTAAAGTTGTTTTTCCCTAGTTGGACTACATTTGCAAGACTAAAAACGACCTGGATCGTCATCCAATGCAAGTAAGAAATTAATTAAATCGGTTTGCTGTGCCGGAGTAAATCCTGTAGTTTTATCTACATAAAATTCATGTCCCGTTCCATCTAAATTACTGCGTACTAAAGCGGGGTTAGCTTGATTAGCTGCAATAACTTGACTGCGTAATTGACGATCTAGTAAAGCCCGCAAACTACTTGCACTATCGGCAGATTGACCGATGCTGAGAGTTCCAGTTAAACCTAAACCCGTGCGATCGACTACCGTAAAACTGCCATTAGATTGTATCTTCAAGCTGCCTGCTCTGACTGCTACTCCACCATCATGCAGATAAGGTGCGCTGAGATATACTCCCCGTAAGGAAAGAGTCTTGTAACCGCCATCTGGTAAGAAACCTTTTGGTAGAGTGGTTGGACTGTCGCTAATCCCCTCTGTTGGTACGTCTAACACTTCGGCATTAGCAGGTACAGGTACGGGATTGTTAAGCGTGTAGATCTTGGGTGGTACTAGCACGTCTTTCAAAGCAAGACGCGATCGCGCACGGGCTGAGTTATTACCTAATTGTTTCAAAGGGTGAATTTTGTTGTCTGTAAAGAAAGGAGGCGCGTGACAAGTCGCGCAATTAGCTCGTTGAAAGACTTGAGCGCCGCGCCGCACGGAACCGTTTTTCAGTGCCGTGATGTTCTCTTGGGTTCGATTGGGAGGTGGTACTAGGCTATTTTGAAAGGCAGCCATAGCATTGTCGGCAAATAAGAAGGGTCCGCTAGCAATATCGTCTTGAACAAAGCTGTCAGGGCTGAAAATTGCTCCATTGTAGGTAAATAAGCTAGGTCGCAAATTGGGATACGTACCAGCACCAGGAGCCGGAATCTGATCTTCTAGTTCTGCTTGTCTGGGGTCGGGAGCCACCTGGCGCAGCCATTCCGAAGGTTTTACCCGTACTCCTTCTGGTAAACGCAAGCGAGGATCGGCAGCATTTTGCAGGACAACACCTAAATAAACTTCAGGATCTAAGCCCAGAGTCTCGGTGCTGAGCTGTGCTGCTGCTAGCAAATTACCTTCAGATGAGTGAACGCCGTTACCAGTAGCACTTAATCCAGCAAAGGGACCGATCGCAAACTGCCCGTCGAAAAAGTAGGGACCGCTCTTAAAAGTGAAAACGCTTGGTATTTGAGTGGTGTTGTTGATCTCATCAGGAGAACTCTCAAAGTGACCGAAAGGCACGTCTAGCAAGGTATCGTCGAAAGCATCCTCAAACTTTTGCGGATCGGGTAGAGTGACTAAATTGCCGCGACTATCAACGATCGCCTTACCGTTGCCTTGATATTTAGGGTCGAGCGGGTCGAGATCTAAGCGAGCAAAGCCTGCTGTTGAGTTGGGTGCAAGCGCAATCAAAAAGCGAACGTTGAGATCGCCATTAGGTACTCCCTTGAGGCGATCGCCGAGTTGAGACGTAACATCATGACATACCGCACAAGTAAAGTTGCCATCAGGCTTTAAACCAATCGGGAAAGTAGCTCCCAAAAGGACATCCAGACCAGTATCGAGCGTGCTTCCTTTGGCATAGAAATGACTGCCCAGTTTTAAATCTTGCTGGAGGGTAAGTTGTAAATTAGTGGTTGGTCGCCCGCCTAATTTTCGTATTGCTGCGATTAACTCTGGTTGAATCCGAGCTAAGCCCGTACCGAAACCAAGGACACCTTGAATTCCCAGCGTGTCACCAACTTTGCGATTGAGGAAAATATCATCCCCAGCTTCTATCAACTGTTGGGTAATCTGGACAGCGCCAATTCGTTCAAAAGCACCAGGAGCGCTCGGATCTAAACCCTTTTTGCGCACGAGTTTCTCGGCTGCTTGCGGGGTGAGTAATTTTCCAAAATAGTCGTAGTAACCAAGTGGTTGAGTTGGGGCTGGTTGTAGCAGGGCTTCTGTGGCAAGAGTCAGCTTCGGAGCTAGTAAGTTTGTCGATAGCAATACCGCAGTTAAACTCACTACTAGCAACAAGCCAAACAGAGAAAATCGCTTCCGCCAACGCATATTTACCCCCAGGAAAACCCCATTCCTTGAGATTTTTCTGTAGTTTAAAATACATATTTATGATGGGTCGTAATACAATACAAAAAGTTGGGAATTTCCGTTACTTAAGTTCAAAATTTGGCATTGCAGCGATTATTTGTAATGTTTTGCGAAAAAAGATTACTGAGAGTATAAAATTTCGCTCCATCATATAGCATTCTTAGAACTTTCACGGAGCCTATCGATAAACGATCGCCACAGGCTTGACTCCCGCTGCCTATACATTTATCGATTTATCGAAACAGATGTGGCGAGAATTGCACCGCACTATTTAACTATCGGCTGCAATCCATTCCCTAGCTGCCTTTTCTGCTGCCTCAGCCGTGTAGTAAATTTTTCCCTCGCCAAAAACACCAGTTCCCCGCAACACGCGAAATTGCCATACTTGTTGTTCCTCGCAGTAAAACACCAACAGAATCAATCTGCGATCGCTAACTAGTAAGTGAATGCGAGTGGAGGTCACAAGCAATCGAGCGGGCGAATAAACACTCTTGTGTATAGAGTACCGCTAAGACAGAACCAGCGATCGCCACTAGCTTAAATTCCACCATCAAGCCAAGTATAGATTTATCTCTATACTAATTGCAATTAATCCTGTGGATAAATTTAGAACGTAAGACTGTAGATTGATGAATTAAGGATTAATTTTGGCTCGAAGTGCGTAAATTGCCAAAGGAGCGATCGCAATGCTGACTTTTTTATTGATTGTAGGAGCAATGGGCGGGGCGATTTTTTATGTTGTGTGGAGTGAAAAACAGCTACAAGAGTTAAAAAACAGGGAATAGAGGCGTTGCAATGCAATGCCTCTTTCTTTTTTAACGTTATTTAATGGCGAGATCGCTTTTTCTCAGGTAAATTCCGCAGGGGAATTTCTCGACCTTGATAAAATTGCTTTTCCAGCCTACCTAACCACAGCCAAACCGCACCTAGAATTAAAGCCACTGTTGCAAACAGAAGCGAACCTGTAGCGGCATTTTCTCCTAGAAACAGAGTCAGAGGTGGATTGATCATTGCGATGACTGCTGCAACAATCGCGAGTCCTAACCGCAGGCGTTGAAGATTTGCCAGTGCTGCTCTACAACTAGCACATTTAGAAGTATGAGAGCGATCGCGATCTAACAACTGTGCTGTTGATAACGCCGGTGGTAAAGTTTCCCCTGGGAATGGATTAGCATTGTACTGATTAACCCACTGACGCAACTCAACAACGAAAGCATCAGCCTGAGTCGGTAGATAAAAAGCTTTAGTAAAATTACCACTCCCCCCACTAGCTTCGAGATATCGCTCTTGGTAATGCAGAAAAATTTGATCGTCCTCCAAAACAGAGTTCTGCCCCAAATGAGAATACCAGCGGGGTGTGAGCTTAATTATCCAACCAGGCAATTTAGAAGCAAATTTAAACGGAAAACGGGCAAATAGCCGACATTCACCCTTGCGAATCGGAGTAGCGTAGACAGCAGTAAGGGTTCGTCCAAATTGCTTTGATGTCAAGTCGTGCCACATCAACCCTGGAGCTACAAAAGTCGTGTCTTGCCGTCCCAAAGTTCCGCGTCGAGGTCCTTCCTGCCACACCCCTGTAAAACCGTGCTTGCCAGACTCGACTACCTCTAGTTCTACCGAACTGGCATTCGCCCTATTCCCTACAGAACGGTGATGAGTAAAAGGAACGTGGCTAGCGTCCAAGACATTTTCCATCAGTGTTAGCGCATCATAGGGTAAGTCGCGAAACGTGTCGATGCAAACCCATCCCTCTAAGGATTCTTCCAAGGGTTCAATAACAGGAACTTTAGTCTTGGTTGCATTCTCAGCTTTGCCGGGATAGACAAACAGCAGCCCTTGCTTAACTATTGTAGGAAGCGATCGCACGCAGGCTCTCGGAGAAGTCACTGCTGCTTGACCCGCTACCTGTTGGGGAATGCGCTGACAGTCTCCCGCACCAGCAAACGCCCATCCGTGGTAAGGGCATTCTAACAACCCATCCTCAGCTATTCTCCCTTGCGACAGAGGCGCGAGGCGATGAGGGCATTTATCCTCAAACACGCGCCAGCACTCAGCTTGCTGCTCCCACCAGATCGCAATATCTTGTCCCAATAGAGTAAATGGTGTGGGCTTAGATTTATCCAAATCTTGCACGTAATGGACGGGATACCATACTTCTTGGCAGTCAAAGAATGCTGGGTCAGTTCCACCTGCAAGGATTTGCTCGGGTTCTAGATGCGCCGTAATATTTCTCTCTACTGTTTCCATAAATCAGTTGTCAGTTGTCAGTTATCAGTGTAGAGACGTTACATGTAACGTCTTTACAAAGTTGTCAGTGAAGAAAGGGAGTCGGAAGCAGTAAGATCGTGAATCAGCGATGGCGAGCCTTCACCTATCTCTATTTTCTCGCTTCTTCTCAATAACCAACAACTAGCAACCGAAATCGCCAACTACCAACTACCAACCACCAGTTATATTTGAGTGGCGAAACCTTCAGCTGGTTGAGTGCGTCGAGATTGACACATTCCCAATTTCGTGCTGTCATTTGCTACTAGTTCAGCTTCCACGCGCCGAGGTTGTTACACTACATACAGCAAATTCAGATGGGCGATACCATCTGTGATGCACTGCTTAACTCCGTGTTACCCACACTACTAATGATGCCTTCTGTACCTGCTTTTTGCCGTCCTCCTTTTTGCTGGCGCTGGATCGTACCAGTGACGCTAGCGATCGCTTCCATTTTCCTCCCATCAATTGCCAAAAGCCAAACTCCGCCACCGTCACAGGATGCTAGTCAATCTCTGACAATTAACTCTGACATTCAGGAAGCTGACTCCAAAAGTGGCATCTTTACAGCTCGCGGTAACGTACAAATATTTTATCCAGCTCGCCAAATTCAAGCTACGGCAGCTCAAGCACAATACTATCAGAAAGAACGCAAAATCGTGTTGAGTGGTAACGTTAATGTGTTGCAGCAGGGTAACAGTCTTAAAGGAGAAAGTATTACTTATTTAATCGATCAAGGTCGCTTTATTGCCACACCCAAGGCAAATCAACAAGTGAGATCTACTTATATTGTGAACGACACCAACCCTCAAACTGCCGCTCCAGCGCCAGCAACTCCCAATTTTAAACCCAAACCGCCTACATCAAAACCTCCAGCGCCCGCAACTCCCCGCTTTAACTCCAAACCCACCACCAGCACCCCAACTGCTCCGAAATGATATGTTGTCAGTTATCAGTTATCAGTGTAGAGACGTTACATGTAACGTCTTTACAAAGTTGTCAATTAGTTCTGACTTTTAACTTTTGACTTTTAACTTTTAACTTTTGACTTTTAACTGCTCTTTACTCACTCCTCCTCTCCATGAGATTTGCTCTAGAGAATATCTACAAGTCCTATAAGCAGCGCACTGTTGTCAATCGTGTCGATATTTCTGTCTCGCAGGGCGAAGTTGTCGGGTTACTCGGACCCAATGGTGCGGGAAAAACAACGACTTTTTATATTGCTACAGGGATAGAAAAACCCGATCGCGGCGTAGTTTGGTTGGATGACCGAGACATTACCAGCTTACCCATGCACAAAAGAGCGCGGTTAGGTCTTGGTTATTTAGCCCAGGAACCCAGTATATTTCGTCACCTCAGCGTACAAGATAATCTTCTTTTGGTGCTGGAGCAAACTCAAGTACCGCGTCGGGAATGGCAAACTCGACTCCACACTCTTCTGCGAGAATTCCGATTAGAAAAAGTCGCACATACGAAAGGAATTAGCGTTTCTGGGGGAGAAAGGCGCAGAACTGAATTAGCTAGAGCCTTAGCATCAGGAGTAGAAGGACCGAAGTTTTTATTCTTGGACGAGCCATTTGCTGGAGTTGACCCGATCGCAGTCGCAGAAATTCAAGGTATGGTACAAAAGCTACGCGATCGCCAAATTGGTATCTTAGTCACAGATCATAACGTCCGCGAAACTCTAGCCATTACCGATCGCGCCTATATCATGCGAGAGGGAGAAATTTTAGCTGCTGGTAGTGCGGATGAACTCTATCACAACCCCTTAGTACGAAAATACTATCTCGGTCAAAATTTTCAGTTGTAAGTGAGTAGTGAGTAGTGGCGAGCGATAACCAACAACTACCAACTACCAATTACCAGTCACCAATCACCAATTACCTTCAACCACTCCCTAGTTTTCATTCCAATGACATTTGCCAAACACAAACGCTTCCAAGCCTTTCAATTGCTGGTTCCCAAGCCAGCACTGATGGATCGCTACATTGCGGCTGAGTTAATTCCACCGTTTTTATTTGGCGTAGGAGCTTTCTCTTCAGTTTTAGTCGCAGTTGGTACAGTGTTTGAGCTGGTGCGGCGGGTGGTGGAATCGGGACTCCCAATCTCGATCGCGTTTGACGTATTTCTCTTAAAGCTACCGTCTTTTGTCGTGCTGGCTTTTCCTATGTCCACTCTCCTAGCAGCTTTAATGACTTACAGTCGGCTGTCTAGCGATAGCGAACTAACGGCTCTACGTAGTTGTGGAGTCAGCATTTATCGGCTGGTATTGCCCGCATTGGTACTGAGTACTTGTGTTATGGGTTTGACTTTTTTATTTAACGAGCAAGTCGTCCCAGCTGCTAACTATCGAGCTACAACGACTCTAAGTCGAGCCCTGAAGGAAGAAAAACCCCAATTTCAAGAACAAAACATTTACTATCCAGAATATCAGGAAATTGAGCTAGCAGATGGCAGAGAAGTTAAGCGATTAACTCGCCTATTCTATGCTGATGCCTTTGACGGGCAACGAATGAGGGGTTTGACAATTATCGATCGCTCCCGTGGCGATCTCAACCAAATTGTGGTGTCAGATTCAGCCGAGTGGAACCCCAAACAGAATAAGTGGGATTTTTATAATGGCACGATCTATCTAGTTGCACCTGACAGTTCCTATCGCAATATTGTCCGGTTTGAGCATCAACAGTTACAACTACCGCGCACCCCCTTAGATGTTGCTGCTAACACCCGCGACTCAGATGAAATGAATATTGCTCAAGTCAGCGAACAATTGCAAGTCGCGATGATGAGTGGTAACGAACAAAAAATCCGCCGTTACAGCCTGCGGATTCAAGAAAAAATTGCTTTTCCATTTATTTGCACTATCTTTGGCTTAGTAGGTGCAACTCTAGGGACCAATCCTAAGGGTAAAGGTCGAGCGACCAGTTTTGGAATTAGCGTCATTATTATTTTCAGTTACTATATGCTGCTGTTTATGTGTGACGCTTTGGGTTTATCTGGCGTTCTCTCCCCGTGGTTAGCAGCATGGTTACCTAATATTTTTGGTTTTGCCACGGCTGGCTTTCTCTTATTCCGTGCTGATAAATGATATTGTTATTTGTCATTGGTCATTAACCACAACAAATGACCAATGACCGAGACAAATGAGCTTATGCTAGCTGTCTCGATTCAGCTTCGAGTAATTGAATCAGGTGGTTGTCACCTTTTTCTCTAGCTATTTGCAGCCGTCGTTCTAAGTTACGACGCAAGTGATCTAGATGGGTGCTGTGTAGTTCTTGCAACACCTGCTGGCGATCGCTCTTAGCTGGCTTTTGTTTAGTAGCGATCGCTGTCGTATTCGCAGTTGCTCCATTGACTTGCGTGTATTCTCGCCGCAACCGCACAACTTCTACATCGATTGGATCGCCAGTGGAATAAGCAACGCCGCGATACTTCAAGTCAACTTTGGGCTGCGGTACGGGAATATGTCTGAGATATTGATGGTTCCAGGTTGCACCGCGATACGTTCCGCCAGCTGCGCCTGCCATAGTTTCTATTTGGGGTGAATTTTGTTCGTAACTGACACCGCGATATGAGAGTTTCATGGCTTCGCCTCTATAGTTCAAATTTTTTAGGTCAAATTTTTTTAGTAGTTTGACTAGAATGAGGCGCGTTCCTTCGGGATGGCTCCCTACTTCCGTCTCCACATCACATCTGCCAGAAGACAGAATTTGAAAAAATTGTAGAGATGAACGATTTTGTTTCTGTATTCTATTTTACTGTTTTCTAAAAAAAGCAGCAATTTTAATAAAAATTAATTGAATTTTCATTGTTAGTAAGGTGGGCATTGCCCACCTTACTCTGATCGCTTGCGCTAGCCTGCCCCAGCTCAAATATCCGTGGGAGTCAGAGACGAGCGGTGAAGATTGACCCTAAGATTCCTATCTTTTTGATTATCGACGTAATTACAAAAGAATCGACAGGACTTCAAAAAATTATCCATTGTTTTGCTGTTTTGCTTCTTCTAACTTAGTTTTTCTAGTGACTGCCTCAGCAGATGAGCAATGCAAGAGAAGAAAAAGTAAGACTATGAAGATGTTTCGCCGCGCGATCGCGTTCTTATTGGCTGTGAGTTTAATTGCTATTTCGATCGGATCGGGAAGTTCTGTCAGTGCTGACGACAATATAGCCGTCAGAAAAAATATTATTGACCTCACTTCTACAGAGAAAGCAGCCTTCATCCAGGCAATTAAAACCCTAAAAAATACCACTTTACCCGAGCATCAAATTAGCATTTACGACGAGTTTGTCGCCCAACACGTCGCGGCAATGGGGCTAATGTCAAACAATGCTAAAGGTCCAGCAGCTGGGCATGATGGCGCTCACGAAAGCTCGATATTATTACCTTGGCATCGCGAATTTATCTGGCGATTTGAAACAGCTTTGCGATCGGTCGATCCTAACGTCACGCTTCCTTATTGGGACTGGACGAACCCCCAAGCGTTAGCAGCAATTTTCTCAGATGACTTTGCGGGTGGCAACGGCGAAGGAGTCACAATCTCAATTCCAAACGCAGGCAATTTTTCGGGTGGTGCAGTTCCCGGTACTTTTAGCGCCGCCAATGGCTGGAATTTGTACCCAGAATTGCACATTACACCTGATGGACAACCGATGGGTGAAGTGCTACTGCGCTTCATGCAACTTCCGCCAACGAATAATTACCCAGTGCCTCAAGCAGATGTCGATCGCATTCTGGCTGCAAACGACTACGATACTTTTCGCCAAGCGATCGAAGGGTTCATTCAATTAAATCCCTCCGGTCAACCAACGACTGGAGTATTTATGCATAATTATTTTCATAGCTTTGTGGGTGGAGCTAATTTCGACCCTAGTGTAGGTCGCCCCGAACCTCTAGGGACAATGGCTTCTCTTGCGAGTTCGATTTACGATCCGGTATTTTGGTTAATCCATGCTAATGTGGATCGACTCTGGGCGGAATGGCAGCAAAGCGGTCATGCTGGTAGTCAATATTATCCCGCTCAAGGTGGTCATTATGGGGAAAATTTGAGCGATCGCATGTGGCCCTGGGATGGAGGTGAATCAACCCCAGCCAATCAAGGGACGGGAGATCAACTATCTTTATTACCTGCTGTATCTGCAAATGATATCGTTACCCCAGCCGACACATTAGATTTAACTAAGTATGACTACGCATACGACACGTTGAAGATGACAAATTCTAGATCTAGCTCTCGAATAGCTGTCTTGAGTCTGACTATCTTTGCTACGATCGCTTGGCGATTGCAGTTCCAGCAATTAAGTCGTAGAAGTTAGATTTGGCGATCGTTTTGAGTGCGATCGGCAGCAGTGTTAAATCAATAGCGCTGCTGAAATTAATTTTTTATTAAACTAGTCAATTTTTTTTATACCTAACTTGTCTTCATCACTTAGTTTTTGTCGTGATGTGAAGAGCTGAATCTTAGGTTTTTCTGGGCTGAATCTGAGTGACTTTTAATACAGTAAACGCGATCGGGCGTTCTAGAAATGATTGTTTGCTACTCGAACTCTGACTGAGACTTTAGATAAGATTACACGCAAATCAACGACAAACAACACAATAGCTACTGTATTCTTAATCCCGCGTCTATCAAAAGCATGAGATTGTATGGTTTCTAAAGGTGTGTTCGATCGCACTAATTTACATAAGATCGAGCATGAGCATATGCGTTTATATTATTTGCGTATACAGCACAACAACTCTCTAATTAAAAACAAGAATTTTCATTTTGATAGTAATTACTTATCAATATTTGCTGGCTGAATCAAAAAAAAACAAGTTAGACATAAATCAGACATAAACTACACATAGTGGCTTTCGCAGGTAGACAAAATCTCTGTTAAGCTCTTGATTAGTGACTTGTTCAGCTTTCTCAAGTATTTCCGTGTTAAGTCCGTTGCTTAATACGTATTTTCTAGAGTAACACTTAATACAGTAAACGCTTGTCTGCTAAATTGGATTGGACATATGTAGTATCTACGCTACTCTGCTCTGAAACTGTAATTAAATAGGTTATTACCGAGCGAATTTAACGACTCTTGCATTCAATGGAAGGACAAGAGTGTTGCAAAATGCTTTTGACAGATCTGTGTCATTCAGATAAATCCTTCCCATGTTAATAACGTTTTCATGGCAGAGGATATGGTGAAAAAGATTCTGGTGATAGAAGAGAGCGTCCAAACTCGCAATTTATTTTTAGAGTGTTTGGAGGCTAAAGGTTTTCATGCCATTAGTGCTGAAAATGGTGCGGTTGGTATACAACAAGTCCAAAAGCAATTACCCGATCTAATCGTGTGTGGCATTGCTAGAATAGCTGAATACGATGGGTTTGGTGTTCTAACTGCCATCCGCAAAAACCCTGCCACAGCAGTTATTCCGTTCATCTTTGTTACTAGTAGAACAACGCGAGATGACATCCGTAAAGGCATGGAGTTAGGAGCAGATGATTATCTAACTAAACCTTGTACTTTAAAGGAATTACTCAGAGCAATTAACGTCCAACTGGAAAAGAGAGAGACTATTCAGAAATGGTATACATCTAACGATCGGCAGACACTTTCAAAAGCAGCGGTTGCTGAAACTTTAAACTCTACAGCTTTGCACTCAATCTTTCCGGCAACTTCTCAAATGGCAGCTGTGTTTCGCTTCATTGAAGAGAATTACTGGCAACCAATTACTCTGTGTGACATAGCACAAGCTGTGGGCTATTCTCCAGCTTATTTAACTAATTTAGTCAGACAGCAAACTGGTAAGAGCGTTCATCGCTGGTTAGTAGAACGCCGAATGGCACAAGCAATTTGCTTGCTGCAAAAAACCGAGCAGACTATCGGTCAAATTGCTGAAACCATTGGCTATCAAGACGTTTGCCATTTCAGTCGTTACTTTCGTCAGTTTTACGGTACGAGTCCTCAAGCTTGGAGAAACGAACACCGCTGTCGCGTTGCCGCGAGCTAAATCTAAGCTAAATCAAAAGAAATGGCAAGCGCATCAAAAAATTACTCATTGGAACCACTATGCCGCGTTATGTAAGCTTTTCGGTTAGTACCTCGCCAATTCACTTTATAATTTTGATTCTATCGGCGATCGCAGTACTGACAATTAGCTAAACCATAACTCTTAAAAGTGGCTTATTTTTTGGCGTTGAATTTGGAAGTCATCTACACGAAACTGACTGCAAATTAGCAATTGCTAATCTAAATTGACTAGCAATTCCAACTCAACGGAAGTTAGAAACAAATTTCAGCTCTAATATTTCTTTCCAGGTTTGAGTTTCTACGTTCTGACGATTCGATCGCGATCGGAACGTGCTGAAAATCCTATCACCCAAACAGCAATGACCGACAACCACATTCGCTCATCTCCTTCTATCGACTCAGAAACCACATTCCATCCAGACACTGGTAGCGCCGAATCAGCATCGTCTCTCGATCCTAGCTATAAGTATTACAACTCCAAAGATTCCAGCAACATCGCAGCCAAGCCGGGAGATAACAATACTAGTACTCAGATGCTTGTGTTGCCCTCAGTTGCAGATGCGATCGCGCAGATGCTAGCAGACTTAGGCTTCAAATATGCCTTTGGAGTTGCTGGAGGTGCAATGGCAACCATTTGGGGTGCTTTGTCTAATAGCAGCATCCAGGTGATTCACTGCCGTCACGAAGGAGGAGCGGCTTTTGCAGCTGTAGAAGCATGTTTTGCTAGCGATCGCCCCGTTGTTGTCTTTACCACTGCCGGACCGGGACTAACAAACTCGCTAACGGGATTGCTAGCAGGGCGGGGAGAAGGAGCAAAAGTTATATTAATCTCAGCTTGTACCTCTGCCGCACAGCGCGGACGCTGGGCAATACAAGAAACTAGCACCTACACCATGCCACAAGCGGGAATTTTTACCCCAGGAGTGCTGTTCGACTACGCGATTACACTTGAGTGTGCCGAGCAATTACCGCAAATTTCCCGCCAACTTGCCCTCGGACTGTCACAATCTGGCGGTTTTGTCGCTCATTTGAGTATTCCGACAGGCGTACAAACTAGCAGTCTGAGCATACCACTGCCTCAGTTAGACCTTTCCCACGCTCTCATAACCCCCAGTGAGGAAACGATCGCCCATTGCGTGCAACTTTTAACCGAAGCACCTTTTGCGATCTGGGTGGGTTTTGGCGCGAGAAATGCTGCTGAAGAGATTTATCAGCTAGCCGAACGTACCGGAGCCGCAGTGATGTGTTCTCCCCGTGGGAAAGGAATCTTTCCTGAAGACCATCCACAGTTTGTTGGCGTTACAGGCTTAGGTGGTCATACCTCAGTTCTGAAGTACATGCAAGAATCTCCACCATTGCGAACTTTAGTACTGGGAACGCGATTGGGAGAACCCACTTCATTTTGGAATCCGACGATGGTTCCTGCGAGAGGATTTATTCATGTAGACATCGATCCAGTAGTTCCAGGAGTTGCTTATCCAGCAGCTGAAACAGTACCAGTTCAAGCCGATATCGGTGCATTTTTGCGATCGCTGCTCAAGTACATGGATAAGACGCAAAGCTTTGCAACTCTGAAAAGTCGCGCAAATAGAACGCTACCCCACCCGGAACCAGAAACAATTACCACTGCAACTAGCGATTTAATTAGACCTGAAGTCTTGATGGCAGCAATTCAAAAGGTGATGGTTGAAGGTAGCAATGCGGCGATCGCGGCTGAGTCTGGGAATTCGTTTACTTGGGCAACGCACATGTTGCGAATTGACAAACCAAATCGCTATCGAGTCAGCACCGGAGTTGGTTCGATGGGACATATGGTCGCAGGTGTGATTGGTATAGCTATAGGACGTAAGAGTAAAGCCGTTGCCATCACTGGAGACGGTTCAATGCTGATGAATAACGAGTTGAACACTGCCGTCAAGTATCAAATTCCTGCTATCTGGATCGTGCTGAATGACGGACGGTACAACATGTGCGAACAGGGGATGAAGATGTTGAAACTGCAAGGTGCAGATGCAACGATTCCCCAAGTCGATTTTGTGGCGATCGCCCGCGGGATGAGAGCTGATGGCATTCGCATCGAAAAAGAGTCTGAGCTTGAAGCAGCATTACAATGCGCGATCGATTCTCCTCTTCCTTTTGTCGTCGATGTCATCATCGACCCTTCGCGACTCGCGCCTTCCGGCGGACGTAACAAGAGCCTGCAAGCGCAAGGAGTTAAATCAACTGCTAAAGAACAAGTTTCATTCCCCATGATTAGCGAATAGTGAATAGTGAGTGGCTAGTGGCTAGTAGCTAGTTAATTGCGACTTGCGACTTGCGACTTGAATTGTCCCCAGCCCTAAATTTGAGGATAGATGCGTGAAGCTGTTTGAGACCGTTAAAGAAATGGGACACGAGCAAGTCCTGTTTTTTCAAGATAAAGAACTGAATTTTAAAGCCATAATTGCTCTCCACGACACGAGTTTGGGACGAGCGATGGGCGCAACTCGGCTATTTCCTTATGCTAGTGAAGAAGATGCTTTACAAGATGTTCTGCGTTTGAGTCGCGGTATGACCTACAAGGCTGCTTGTGCCAATATTCCAGTAGGTGGTGGCAAGGCAGTAATTATTGCCAATCCCGACCAGAAGACAGACAAAATGCTCAGGGCATATGGGCGTTTTGTCGATAGTCTTCAAGGACGTTTTATTACAGGTCAAGATGTGAATATTTGTCCTGAAGACGTGCAGGAGATGCGGCGCGAAACTAGATATGTTGTTGGATTAACGGGAAAAGCTGGTGGTCCAGCCCCAGCAACAGCTTTAGGAGTGTTTTTAGGAATTCAAGCTGCTGTTTTCTTTCAGTTCAACAAACAAGATTTGAACGGACTGCGAGTTGCCGTTCAAGGATTAGGAAATGTTGGCGGAAAACTGTGTGATTATTTACATCGGCGTGGGGTAAAACTTTTTGTCACGGATCTAAATCACAATAGAGCAGAGGAAATTAAGCAACTCTATGGGGCAAAAGTTGTAGAACCTGAAGACATATATTCACTCGACGTTGATATTTTTGCTCCTTGTGCAATGGGAGCAATTCTTAATAGCGAGACAATTCCCTTAATCCAAGCTTCTATTATTGCAGGCTGTGCTAATAATCAACTGCAAGATGAGAACATTCACAGCGCAATGCTGAAATCAAAAGGAATTATTTACTGTCCCGATTATGTAATTAATTCTGGCGGCTTAATTAATGTTTACCACGAACTTACATTTTCAGATGAGGCAAGTTACTTAAAACAAATTCATAGCATCTACGATACTTTGCTAGAAATTTTCACCAAGTCAAAAGCAGAAAATATCACAACTCAAGATGCTTCTAAGCGTCTTGCAGAAGAACGGATATTAAAAGCAAGAAAACTTGCGATCGCGGCGTAAATCAGTTCTCAGTGTAAAGACGTTACATGTAACGTCTTTATAAAGTTATCAGTATCTACATGCTACTGACAAATGACAAATAACCAATTAGTAATTCTCAATTCGGATGGAAAAAAATACGTTTGCTACGTCAGCTTATATTGCGACTTCACCAGAGATAGCTTTTGACTATCTTTGTAGTTTAAAGAATCTGGATGAATGGACTCTTTTTAGCCGGATGATCGAACAGATCGATGAGAATACCTGGCGAGGAACTGCTTCTGGCTATCAACGAGATCTTTTCTACCACGTTAGAAAGATTGAAAATCCGCTTTTTTTCGGTATAGAATGGCACTGTGGCTTTGAGTACCAAAAATACTTTCAAGTGTATCCTGTTCTATTATTTCCACCCGAATATGTAGAGCCAGGAACAGATGAGAAAGGAGTTTATTTTCACTGGTTGAGTTTTGTCGATCCAGCGCGCCGAACTCCAATGATTATGGAGGGAATTCATACAGTTCATACATCTGAATGTCGATCGCTCAAGGCAATTTTGGAACGCAATGCTGGCGAGACTCAAGCAGCTCAAGGACGTTACAAAATTGATACTGATACGATTTACATTGACGCGCCGCTTGATACTGCGATCGCCTACTTACGAGATTTACGTAATTTAGATGAATGGGCGCATCTACTCCGAGCGAATGGTGAAATCAGTAGCGAATCTGGTGAATTCTTAGATGAATATAACCAGAAAGTAAAAGTTACATTTCGCACCCACGATCTCAAGAATTACTACCTTGTAGAACAGGATTATTTTTATCCTGAATACAATTTTATTCAGCGCAGTCCTGTGATTCTGATTCCTTGTGCCTATGCCTTTGGTAACTCAGAAGCCCGTGGATGTATCCAACATCGCATTAGTTTCTGGGAGATTGGCAAAGCTCCGCGTCACGGTAAATTAAAAGTAGAGGACTTTGGCGCTGAAAGTATGAATATTAAGCGTTTTCTAGAAGCTAAAGCTGGTAATTTTGACACCTTTGCCAGAGGGATGAGCTATCTTTTACCTTCTGCTTAGAAGAATACGAGAAGGCGCGATCGCGTTTTGTTTTTAAATTGAGGAAAAGGGATTCGGTGTCTTCATCAGGGGCATTAAAATTTTTCACTTCATTTACTAATTAGTTGCCAAAAGTATGAAGCTCAAACAACTTACGATTGCACTTATAACTGTTTCTATTGCCCTTGTTTTTGGACCGCAAGCCGCCAGAGCTGCGTCATTAACAACACTCGCTGATGGACTCAACAATGCACGGGGTCTTAGTTTTGACTCTGACGGTAATGCCTACATAGGCGAGACAGGATTAGGGGGTGATGGTGTGTGTCAACCGTCTCCTAGTACCCAATTTGAGCTGATATGTTCTGGTAACACTGGTTCAGTCACAAAAGTTACGCCTGACGGAACGCAAAGTCGCGTTATCGACGGGACTGAATCTTTAGCCTTACAACAAACTAAAGAGCAAGGTGCAGGTCCGCAAGAACTCAATTTTGATTCTAGTGGTAATGCTTATCTGCTGACCGGTTTTGCTGGTAATCCAGCCAACCGAGATGCAGAATTAAATGCTCTTTCTACTAACATCCAGTTCCCTTCTCAGCAACAGCAGGCTGCACCTCCAGTTGCGCCCGACCAAGTGTTAGGCACGACTACTTTGGGAAAATTGTACAAAACAGATCTAAACACGGGTAGTTTAACAGAGGTTGCCGATTTGTCGAAAGCCGAACTTACAAGTAATCCCGACGGCGGCGATGTAATTAGCAATCCCTATGATTTTGTGATTAAAGATAATACTGCGTATATCGGTGATGGGGGTGCTAACGTTATTTGGAACGTGAATCTTGATAGCGGCGAGACTAAAGCAACTAAAATTCCTGGGCAAACCTTAGAAAATCCAGAATTTCCCCCAAATGTATCTATTCCAGGTGCGGGGCAAGAGCAACCTCCAGCCGGACAGCAAGGACAAGATGCGATTCCTGGCGTACCAGCCGAGCAAGAGGCATCTGGACCACCAGCAGGGCAAATACCAAGCCAGGTAGATATTCAATCGGTAGTTACAGGTGTAGATATCGGTCCTGATGGAGCCGTATATGCTGGCGAACTCACGGGCTTTCCATATCCCGAAGGTAAAGCAAAAGTTTGGCGGATCGGGGAGAATGGCGAGCCAGAGGTTTTTGCTGATGGTTTTACGCAAATTACCGATATCAAATTCGATCGAGACGGTAATTTACTGGTGTTGCAATTTGCTGATGAAGCCCAGTGGAAAGGTGGTGGTCAGAGCTTACAAGACCTACCAGGGTCTCTAATCAAACTTGCTCCTGATGGTACGCGCACGACTCTTGTAGCTGCGGGTGAAGGACTTGCCTCGGCTGCGGGTCTGAATATTGGTCCTGATGGTGAGATCTATGTCGTTAACAATGGGGTTGGACCAGGTACGGGGGAACTCGTACGAGTTGATGGTGTCGGGTCTGCGGCAGCCGTTCCCGAACCTTCATCTATTTTGGGCTTACTCTTGTTTGGAGTTATGGGTGGTGGTACGTGGTTCAAACGCAAACAGCAACAAGATCGAGAAGCGAATGCGCTTCGCGCAAGCTTCGCGAACGCGCCAGAACCAGCACAAACCTTATCTCAGTCCTCGATTTAGATCGCGTAACCATACCAAGAGGAGACAGGCAAATGAGTTTATTCAGAAATTTCTCGATCGCGATCGCTACTGCTGGATGTGTCATCGCCACCACAACCCAAGCTAACGCTTCCATTACCTTAGAATATGAGGGTGATATCGGTAGACCAGCCAACTTTGCCGCAGGAGAAACTCCATTCACTCCAGGTACGCTTGCCATTCCCCAAGGCGTAGCAGTACAGGAAGAAACAGGAAATGTTTTCGTAGCTAATGACGTAACCGATCAAATCCAAGTTTTCGATTCCCAAGGTAATTATCTTCAAGGCATTGGCGGTACGGGTAGCGGACCTGGGCAATCTGACGGACAATCAGCGATCGCCTTTGAACCAAATACTGGGAATTTGTATGCGGGTGATGTTAACAACAACCGGATTAACGTCTTCGATCCGCAAGGCAACTATGTCAATTCCATTGCTCAAGGTCAATTTAGCGGACTTATTGAAGGCAGACCTTTCTTTGGACCATCGGGCATTGTATTCGATAATAAAGGCAATGGATACGTGGGTGATTATAGTAGCGATCGCATCTTGAAATTTAATTCATCAAGTGGCGAGGTTACTGGTTCTATTGGCAGCAGTGGAACTACACCTGGACAATTTCAAGGACCGTCAGGCATAGCAGTCAGGTCTGATGGAAATTTAGTTGTGACCGATCAGTTCAACAACCGCATTCAAGTCGTTAGCCCAGAAGGTGACGCGCTGCTTACTTTTGGCAAAGAAGGCACTGGAGAGGGAGAATTCAATCAGCCAATCGATGTTGAAGTGGACGAGAAAGATAATCTCTACGTGACGGATTCTATCAATAGTCGCGTTCAAGTATTCGATAAAAATGGTAACTTTCTAAGTGCATTTGGCGAACCTGCCCGCGATGCAAATGGCAATGTCGTACCACCTTTATCGTTAGGCGCACCCTCTCCCTATGGCGATCCCTTAGATCTCGAACCTGGTAAGTTTAACTGGACGGCAGGTTCGGACTTGAAAGATGGCAAGCTTTATGTTGGCGACTTTTTCCAAGGTCGCGTTCAAGTGTTAGATGTTGTAGATAGCTCCTCATCATCTGCTGAAGTTCCCGAACCTTCTGCATTTTTGGGTGTAGCTGTTTTAGGTGCTGGCGTTGCTGCGGTCAAGTTGAAAAAGGTAATGGGTAATGGGTGATGGGGAATTGGTAATGGCAATTATCAGCCATTAACAATTACTAATTAATATCAAATTCATCTGAACAATCGTATTGTCGCGGTGTTAGGGCGGGTTTGACGAGATCTTGAAATAAAAGTAGAGATTGTTGGTGAACCCGCCCCTACAAATACCGATCGCCAATGACCAATTACCAACTACCAACTACCAATGACTACAACACAAGTTAGCATCACTGATTTAATTCATAGTTGGTTGGAGCGGAATGTCGATCGCGCGGGTTTGAATTGGTTGGAGGAAAAGCGATCGCAAATTGCTCAAGGAGCGGCTGTAAAAGTATTTTTTACAGCTTTTAGTGCTACGCCGCGCTATACGGGCAAAAACAGCTTGCAGTTAACGCCATCTGACTTGCAAGCAGCTGCGATCGCCCGAAAAGGTTGGTTTCCGATCGATTGGAGTGTAGAGCGAGCTGCGCGGATACTCCTAGTCCTAGCTCTACCACAGCATGACGAGTCACAATACTTGCAAACGTTAGAGCAAGTCTTTACTGCTGCTGATATAGGGGAGTTAGTCGCACTCTACCAAGCTCTACCATTGCTATCTTACCCAGAGCGATTGAAAGCGCGGGCGGCTGAGGGAGTACGCAGCAACATGACTGATGTATTTAATGCTGTAGCCTTACAAAATCCATATCCAGCCGAGTATTTTGACAATCTTGCTTGGAATCAAATGATATTGAAAGCATTATTTGTTGGTAGTCCACTGCATTTAATTCAAGGACTCGATCGCCGTGCCAATCCAGAACTAGCCAAGATGTTAGTCGATTATGCCAGCGAACGCCAAGCCGCTAACCGCTCGGTATCTCCCGAATTGTGGGAATTAGTGAAAAAGTCAAAAGTCAAAAGCTAAAAGTCAAAACTAATATCTAATGACCAATGAGCAACAACAAAAGAGTATAAATTATGAATAATTCCGAATTCCGAATTCCGAATTCCGAATTCTATATAGATCCTCACATCCACATGACCGCTCGCACTACATACGATTACATAATTATGCGGGAGTCAGGGATTGTGGCGACGATTGAACCTGCCTTTTGGTTGGGACAACCTCGTACCCACGTTGGCACGTTTCAGGATTATTTTAATAGTTTGGTAGGGTGGGAAAGATTTCGCGCGAGTCAGTTTGGCATTCAACATTACTGCACGATCGGCATCAATCCGAAAGAGGCTAATAACGAAGCTCTAGCCGAGGCAGTGATGGAGTTGTTACCACTGTACGTTTGCAAAGAAGGTGTGGTAGCAATTGGCGAAATTGGTTATGACGACCAAACCCCAGCCGAAGACAAATACTTTCGCCTGCAATTAGAACTAGCGAAAGAACTAGATATGCTGGTGTTAATTCATACGCCCCATCGCAACAAAAAAGCAGGAACGAGCCGTAGTATGGATGCTTGCGTCGAGCATGGCTTAGATCCAGCACGGGTCATTATCGACCATAACAATGAAGAGACAGTACGGGAAGTTTTAGATCGGGGATTCTGGGCAGCTTTTACCATTTACCCGCAAACCAAAATGGGGAATGCACGTATGGTGGAAATTGTCAAGCAATACGGTTGCGATCGCATTATTGTCGATAGCAGTGCTGACTGGGGCATTAGCGATCCGCTTGCCGTGCCCAAAACTGCCCAACTGATGCGAGAACGGGGAATTCCAGAGACTTACGTTCGAGCAGTTTGCTACGAAAATGCCCTAGCTGCATATAGCCAAAGCGGACAAATACAAGAAACAGACTGGCTGGCTTCAGATGCGATCGATCAGCGACACATGTTTAACGGTAACTCAGTGCTACGCGGACAAGAACCAACCGTGAGATCGAGCAGAGAATGCATTTTGATCGAGTAAACAGTTATCAGTTATCAGTTATCAGGTGTGGGTAATTGGTAATTGGTAATTGCTAATTGTTGGTTGTCTCTCACCTGCGCACCTGCTCCCTTGTCTCGCTTGTCCCTTTCTTACCCTCACCCCTCGCCCCTCACTCCTCACCCCTTATGAGTGCCACAAGTTTAAATTCCTATCGCCTTTGGGCATATCTTCAGTTGATGCGTCCAGCTAATATTGTCACTGCTTGGGCAGATATTCTGGCTGGATTTGCGATTTCTGGCTTTATGGTGATTCAAGCTGGAACTTTAGAATTGGAGGCACTCGGATGGTTGCTGTTAGCGACTACGGGTTTGTATGGTGGTGGAGTCGTGTTTAATGATGTTTTTGATGCCGAACTAGATAATAAAGAGCGACCCGAAAGACCTATCCCTAGTGGGAGAGCATCGCGTCAAAGCGCGGCTACACTAGCTAGCGTGCTGTTACTTGTTGGTATAGTCGCGGCTGCTCAAGTCTCTTTTCTAAGTGCAATTTTGGCTATTTGCATTGCAGTTGGGGCAGTCGTGTATGACAGTTTAGGCAAACATCAGGCTCTAGTAGGGGCGCTGAATATGGGTTTGTGTCGTGGTGGCAATCTCCTCCTCGGTATGAGTGCCGTGCCTGCAATAGTTGGTGAATATTGGTTTTTAGCACTTATTCCGATTTTTTACATTGCTGCAATTACTAGCCTCAGCCAGGGTGAAGTGCATGGAGCTAAAGGTAATACTCCGACGATCGCGCTTTTACTAATTATTACAGTCATTACCGCACTATTCGGATTAGAGCTGCTGCCCAATTATCACATCCTCACAGCATTACCCGCGATCGCTCTATTTACAGGCTACTTATTACCACCCGTTATTCAAGCTGTAAGCCAACCCACCCCAGAACAGATCCGTAATGCCGTGCGATCGGGCATACTATCGCTCGTCATTCTCGATGCAACGATTGCCGCTGGTTTCGCCAGTTTGCCTTATGGCTTATTCGTTTTGTGTCTTTTACCTATTTCGATCGCACTCGCACAAATATTTGCTGTGACATGAAGTCGGTCAGTGTAGAGACGTTACATGTAACGTCTCTACAAAGTTATCAATTAACAGTCAATCAATAACAAATGACCAATGACTAATGACCAATGACAAATTTTAATAGATCTCGAAAAATAACGATTATTGGTGGAAGGGGTAGAATGGGTCAGTTTTTTACCCATCAGCTGTCTACAGCCGGACATCAAGTCAGTAGTTTGGGAAACCAGGACTGGGATCGAGCCAGTCAACTGCTGGGTGAAGCAGAACTTGTCATAGTTAGCGTTCCCATCGAACGGACAGTAGCTGTTATCGAACGTGCAGCCAAGTATCTGTCGCCAACTACAGCTTTAGCTGACATTACAAGTATTAAAGCTCAACCCGTACAGGCAATGCTGGCGAGTCATGCCGGAGCCGTGATGGGATTGCATCCGATGTTTGGTCCTAGCGTTAAATCGTTTGCTGGACAAAAAGTCGTTATTTGTTCTGGGCGGAACGAGGAAATATTTCAGTGGTTATTAGATTTTATTGCCGATCGCGGTGGCGAATTAATTAGCTGCACACCTGAAGAACACGATCGCATTATGGTAACGATCCAAGCAACGCGACACTTTTCTCGATTTTGTTGCGGTGCGTTCTTGTCAGCAGAAAATACCGATATCGATCGAAGCTTATTAATGTCAACTCCTAGTTATCGGCAAGAAATTGAGATTGTTAATCGCTTATTCGCGCAAAATCCAGCTTTATGCGTAGATATTATGCTAGCCACAGAAGAAAGATGTGAAGCGATCGCGAGATTAGCACAAACCTACAGCCGTTTAGCAGAACTTATTCTTCAAAAAGACCGTTCGGCATTAATCCGAGAATTTGAAATTGCCCAAAGCTTTTTGACTCAAGAAAATTTAGCTTCCACCAAACAGAAAGAATACGCGATCGCGGCTACTCAGTTGTAGAGACGTTACATGTAAAGTCTCTACAAAGCAATCGATTAATTCCGACTTACGACTTACAAATTACCAATTGCCCATTACCCCTATGCTTATTGATATTTTTCATGATTTTGCTTGCCCTTGGTGCTGGATTGGCAAAAAACACTTATTTGATGCGATCGCTCAATGGCATGGTGAAGCTGTTCGCATCCGCTGGCATCCATTCTTATTAGATAACTCCATTCCGCCAGAAGGATATGAGTTTCGTAGCTTTATGCAGGCAAGAAAAGGAATCGAAGCAGTAGCACTACAGCAAATGTTCGATCGCACTCGTCAAGTAGGTGAGAGAGCAGGAGTTAAGCTAGATTTTAATCAGATATCTTTGGCTGTTAACACAACTCTTGCTCATCAATTAGTTGCTTTAACGCCCGAAGATCTCAAAACAACTTTAGTTGAAGCAATTTATCAAGCTTATTTTGAACGTAACCTCAATCTTGGCGATCGAGACACTTTGATTTCTATAGGCGATGCTGTTGGCGTAAATACACATAAGCTGCGTAATTTTTTAGGCAGTCATGCGTTAGTTAACTCAGTTATTGCTGAGTCAACATTTGCGCGGCTAAATGGAATTACCAGCGTGCCATTATTCATCTTTAACAACAAAGTCAGAGTTGACGGTTCTCACTCAGTCGAAGTATTCAAACAAGCCATGACTCGCGCTGCATTAATGGAAAAAAGTAATTTGTCGGAAGTTGTAGGGGCGCACAGCTGTGCGCCCGTACGGGAGTCGGGAGTCGGGAGTCGGTGAAGATATCGCTCGGGAGCAACTACCAATGACCAATGACTAATTACTAATTACTAATTCCCCACGCACCACGCACTACGCACTACACCTCACTCCTCACATGATTCTCGAAATTCAGCGTCAGACTAATTACAGTCTGCAACCAATTCATCAACGTGTATCTGTTACCTTTCGCTATCAAGTGCATTTCACTAAAGGATTGTTTCAATTAGATAATCCGTTGTTAGCACGGGTGATGACAGCTAGTGAAAATAGTCCTAAACAAGCAATTGCGATCGTCGATGCGGGATTAGTATCTCAGCATCAAGATCTGATTGCCCAACTATCTACTTATGCTCGGCGATATAACCATGCATTCCAGCTAGCTGCTGTGAAAGTCGTTGCTGGTGGAGAAGCTACCAAAAACGATCCTCAGGCAATTGAACAAATTCAACAGCTAATTCACCAAACTGGCTTATGTCGTCACTCTTATGTATTGGCAATCGGTGGTGGTGCTGTATTGGATATGGCAGGATATGCAGCCGCAACCGCTCACCGAGGCATTCGTCTCATCCGAGTCCCGACAACCGTATTAGCTCAAAACGATTCTGGTGTAGGGGTTAAAAATGGGATTAATGCCTTTGGCAAGAAAAACTTTCTCGGCACGTTTGCGCCTCCCTATGCTGTTTTAAATGACTGCGACTTTCTCTACAGCTTGGACGATCGCGATTGGCGATCGGGGATTGCCGAAGCAATCAAGGTTGCTTTAATCAAAGACGCAAGCTTCTTTGACGCGATCGCTAGCTCTGTTCCTGCGTTGGTGCGGCGAGACATGGATGCCATGCAACAACTAATTTATCGTTGCGCTCAGTTGCATCTAGAACATATAGCTAACAGTGGCGATCCATTTGAAATGGGTTCGTCCCGTCCTCTAGATTTCGGTCATTGGGCTGCGCACAAACTAGAGCAATTGACTGACTACAGCTTGCGCCACGGGGAAGCAGTCGCGATCGGCATCGCATTGGACAGCACCTATTCTTATCTACTAGGGCTACTTTCGCGCGGTGAGTGGCAACAGATACTCGATCTTCTGGAGGCGCTAGGCTTTGCCTTATACGTCCCCCAAATGAGACAAGACTGCTTATTTCAGGGACTCACCGAGTTTCGAGAGCATTTGGGCGGCGAGTTAACTCTGATGTTACTACAAGCGCTTGGACAGGGAATTGAAGTTCACGAAGTCGATCCGCTGTTGTACGGGGAAGCGATCGCAATTTTAGCTGACAGAAGTAGGGAGTAGGGAGCAGGGAGACAAGGGAGACAAGGGAGACAAGGGAGAGGGGGGAGACAAGGGAGAGGGGGGAGACAAGGGAGAGGGGGGAGACAAGGGAGACAAGGGAGACAAGGGAGCAACCAATTACCAACTAACCCCATGTGCGACTTTTTTATAGCCCCCTTTTTAAGGGGGTTGGAGGATCGGAAAACTATGGTATTTGCGAAGAGATCCCCCTAGCCCCCCTTGGAAAGGGGGGAACAAGAGTAAAGTTCCACATCGCGTAACTACCAATTACCACTAATGAAAATCGATCGTAATTTACATTTAACCTACTGTACTAACATTCATCCTGGTGAGGGGTGGAACCAAGTTTTTGCTAACCTCCAGCAGTACATTCCCGCATTGAAGCAACGGCTGGCTCCTGAAAAACCATTTGGGATTGGGTTGCGTTTGGCAGATGTGGCGGCTAGGGAACTATTAGTAGAAAATAATCTAATTGAATTACGCTCGTGGCTGCGCGATCGCAATTTATATGTTTTTACCTTGAATGGCTTTCCCTATGGCGGGTTTCATCATCAAGTGGTGAAAGATCGGGTTTATGCTCCCGATTGGTCTATGTTAGAGCGGTTGAATTACACGTTGCGACTGACAAGAATTCTGGCGGAGTTGTTGCCAGATGGGATAGATGGTGGTATTTCCACATTACCACTATCATATAAACCCTGGTTTGAAGAAAATTCAACGACTCGCGCATTTGTTTACAGGATTGCCAGCATTCACATTGCGCAAGTTGTTGCAGAAATGGTGCGTGTTCGTGCCGAAACGGGTAAATTGTTGCATCTAGATTTAGAACCAGAACCGGATGGATTAGTTGAAAATTCTGCCGAAGTGATTAATTATTTCCAGACACAACTTTTGCCCGTAGGGGGAAGATATTTAGCAAAGCAATTAGGCACTTCTTTAGCCGCAGCCGAAACACACTTACTAGAACACGTCAGAATTTGTTACGACACTTGCCATTTTGCCGTGGAATATGAAGAACCTGCGACTGTATTTCAAAGATTTCGTGCCGCAGGAATTCAAATTGGGAAGATTCAACTCAGTTCTGCTTTACAGCTAATCGTTCCCGAACCAGCCGCACAGCGTCGTCAGGTTGTAGAAAAGTTGCGTCCGTTTGCGGAATCGACCTATCTCCATCAAGCGATCGCCCGCGATCGCAATGGTAAACTTTATCGATATTCCGATTTAGTCACTGCCTTACCCGATTTAGAGCAAATACCAGCTTGCGAGTTGCGGATTCACTTTCACGTCCCGATTTTTATTCGCGACTATCAATTTTTGCAGTCTACCCAAGACCACATTAAAACCGTACTCGAACTATTGCAACGCGAGCGCATTTGCAGCTGTTTAGAAATTGAAACCTACACCTGGGATGTTCTTCCAGAAGATATGAAACTAGATTTAGTCAGCTCAATTCAACGCGAATATGAATCAGTTGTCAGTTATCAGTTAACAGTTATTAGTTAACAATTATTGGTTATCAGTGGTAGTTGGTAGTTGCTCATAGTTTCCTCGGCTCCCTTGTCCCCCTTTGCCCCCTAATCCCCACTCCCTCCGGTCGCGGGGTCCCCGAGTTCCCCCTTGTCCTTTTTAGTTTCCACTCTCCTCTAATCATGCTAAAACTCTACGGTGGCGTTCTTAGCCGTGCTTCAATCGTGCAATGGTATTTAGAAGAATTGCAGATTCCCTATGAATACATACAGTTAGATATGCAGGCTCAAGACCACAAACAGCCTGAATTTCTGAATATCAATCCGATGGGAAGATTACCAGCGATCGCAGATGGAGATTTTCAATTATGGGAATCTGGCGCGATATTACTGTATCTTGCCGAAAAGTATGGCGAACCTATAACTTTTGAACGGCGATCGCTCTTAAATCAATGGATTTTATTCGGTAATTCTACACTTTCGTCGGCAATTTTTGTTAAAGAAAATCTCCACGAGGTCCCAGAATTATTAACAGCGATTAATCAAATTCTTCAACAACAACCTTTTTTAACAGGCGATCGTTTTACTATAGCAGATGTAGCAGTGGGTGCGCTCTTGGCTTATATTCCTATTATGATGCGAATGGATGTCAGCGCTTATCCAGATGTGGTAAACGACATCAAGCAAACAATGTCCAAGGTAGATTTAAATTTATATCCTGCTGTTTTGGAATACGTGCAAAGGTTAACTGCAAGAGCGGCATTTCAAAAAAGTATCGCGTCGCGACATAAAGCTAAATGCTAATGAAAAAAACTGTTGTACTCAACGTTGTCGGTTTAACACCCAACCTTTTAGGACAGCATACGCCGTTTTTGTCCAACTGGGCGGCGCGAGGGCGAGTCGTTCCTGTTAAATCGATGTTACCTGCGGTTACTTGTTCGGTACAGGCGACTTATTTAACAGGGAAATATCCTAACGAACATGGCATTGTCGGTAATGGTTGGTATTTTCGAGACGAGGGCGAAATCAAGTTTTGGCGACAGTCTAACAAATTAATTCAGGCTCCCAAAATTTGGGAAGTGGCGCGTTCGCACGATCCTACATTTACCTGCGCGAATTTGTTCTGGTGGTACAATATGTACTCCACGGTCGATTATGCCGTTACCCCACGACCGATGTATCCTGCTGATGGTCGAAAAATTCCCGATATTTACACCCAGCCAGCTAACTTGCGATCGCAACTTCAAACTGAATTAGGTCAATTTCCCTTATTTAATTTTTGGGGTCCTAACACTTCGATAGCGTCTACCCAATGGATTGCTAATTCAGCAAAATGGGTGGAGGATCGCTATAGCCCCACATTATCGCTGGTTTATTTGCCTCATTTAGATTATTGCTTGCAAAAGTACGGCGCTGATGCAAGTTTGGTGGCAAAAGATTTACAAGAAATTGATACCGTTTGTCGCGATTTGATTCAATTCTATGAAGCGCGCAACACTCAAGTTATAGTTGTGTCCGAGTACGGGATTACATCCGTGTCTCAACCCGTTCACTTAAATCGAATCCTGCGGGAAAATGGTTTATTAGCAGTACGAGAAGAATTAGGGCGGGAATTACTGGATGCTGGTGCAAGTATAGCCTTTGCGGTTGCCGACCATCAAATTGCCCATGTTTATGTTAACGATCCAGCCTACATCCCCAAGGTACGCGACATACTAGAAGCAACGGAGGGTGTCGAGCGAGTTTTAGATGAGGCAGATAAATCAGCTTACCATCTCGATCATCCGCGCTCGGGGGAACTCATTGCGATCGCCAACTCGAAGGCTTGGTTTACTTATTATTACTGGCTGGACGACAGCTGCGCTCCCGATTTTGCTAAGACAGTGGACATTCACCGCAAACCCGGTTACGATCCCGTCGAAATGTTTCTCGATCCTCAGCTCAAGTTTCCCCGAGCGAAATTAGGCTTAACTCTGCTCAAAAAGCAGTTAGGTTTCCGCTACCTCATGAATGTTATTCCTCTAGATGGATCGCTTGTCGGTGGTTGTCATGGTATGCATACAGGGTTGAGTGAAGGTCCACTTTTGATTACACAAAAACCTGACTTGCTAGAAGATCGCGAAGTACTCGAACCAACAGAAGTTTTTTGGTCAATACTTCAGCATCTTGAAGAAGTCGTAAGTCGTAAGTCGTAAGTCGTAAGTTAGAATTAACTGACAACTGTTCCCCGTTCCCTGATAACTGAGAACTGATAACTGATAACTGATAAAGGTTTTTGTAATGGGAAAAAGGGCTGGGCGATCGCTCAAAGCATCTACTATCGGTATTAGTCGTGCTAACCAATCACTGCTCAATTTTGAGTCTAAACTTTCTCTTGCTGATGAATTGGAAATCTCTCGCGCTACGGTACAAAAATTTTTCGTTGGTAAACCGATTGGACGGGAGAACTTTCACAAAATTTGTCAGAAGTTACAATTACCTTGGCAAGCGATCGCGGAAATACCAGATGATGAATTTAGTTTAGAGGAGTTGATTGTTACCTCAAAAGATGATGTTGAGACGCTTGTAAAAGATGTTAGGCAAAAAACACGCACCTATATTGAATCGAAGTGCGGTATCGTGCGCATCCTGAATATGTCTCAGCCTACTAAATTAAATGATGTTTTTACTAACGTAAATGTTTTAGAGAAGATTGGTAGAAACCAACGCTTAAGTATCAACGATTTACTAAGTGTTCGTCTCGATTGCCACTCGAAACGCTCGCATTTTTATCCCGATATTTCCCAGCTAATTCCAGGCATAAAAGCGATTGAAAAATATCCCAAATTGATGATTTTGGGCAACCCTGGCTCTGGCAAAACTACCTTTTTAAAATATATCGCAATTCAGTGTATTCAAGGACGATTATTTGAGGATCTGATCCCAGTTTTTATTAGCTTAAAAGTTTTTACCGAATTAGAACATCACCCAACGCTATTAGAGTGGATTTCAACAATTTTTGATAATTATGGAGTCGAACCAAATGCTGCTAAAGATCTGCTAGTACAAGGTAGAATGCTAGTTTTATTAGATGGACTTGACGAAGTTAGAGATATAGATAGCGAAAGAGTTTTAATTGCAATTAATAGCTTTTACAATCAGTTCGACCGTAATCGCTTTATAATTACTTGTCGGACAGCAGCTCAAGAGTTTACTATTGAAGAATTTGTAGAAGTAGAGTTGGGAGACTTTAACGATAATAATATTGCTGAATTTGCTAGCAAATGGTTTGCTCAAAAACCAGATAAAATACCCAAGTTCTTACAGACACTAAGGTGTAATGCGTCGATTCGAGAATTGGCAAATAATCCCTTACTACTTACTTTATTATGCTCGATCTTTGAAGAAACTAATCTTCCTGCTAGTCGATTAGAAATTTATCGAGAAGGGGTAGATCTTCTTTTAAGAAAGTGGGATGCTAAACGCAACATTGAACGGAAACAAATTTATCAAAACTTATCAACGCAACATAAAGAAGAATTACTCAGTCACATCGCATTTACCTCTTTTGTCAAAGGTGAATACTTTTTAAAACAGCAAGAACTAGAGCAGTATATTATTAACTATGTAGAATCCGTCTTGCAGGGAGAAAAAATAGATTTGTGTGATAGTACAGCAATACTCCAGTCGATTGAAGCCCAACATGGATTATTGGTAGAACGAGCGCGAGGAATTTATTCATTTTCTCATTTAACTTTTCAAGAGTACTTTACAGCTAGAAAAATTGCTCAGTCTCCGCCTCAAACATTAAATTTAACGTTAGAACGACTGAGCGATCGCCTAGTTACAGATAAAAGATGGCGAGAGGTTGCTTTATTAACTGTAGGAATGCTAAAAAATGCTGATTATTTCCTATTGATGATGAAGCAAAAAACTGACAATTTAATATTAGAACCCAGCTTGCAAAGATTTTTACAGTGGGTGAATTGCAAAGCCGCTGCATCTGTTAATAGCAAATCTGCTACAGTTAAAGCTTTTTATTACGATTTAGCGCTCGCTCATATCTTATCTCTTTTTGGTAGTACTTTTGAGATTTCTAGAACTTTAGAAGTTAACTTTAATCGCACTCTTGAACCTAGTCTTGCTCTCGATCTTGCTCTCGATCGCACTCTGCTTTTGCCTGAATCTATACATCGCGTTTCCGATCCAGAACGCATGATTGAAAGAGTATTAAACCGGGCAATATTTCGCGCTCGTAATAGCGAACCAGAGCTAGCACGAGAGTTGCAAAAAATGAAACAGCAGTTATCCAACTTAGGTCGAAACAAACAACAGTTTCAGCAGTGGTGGCAAGTTAATGGTAAAGCTTGGACGGAGCATTTAAAACAACGAATCCGGTTAAAACGCAATATTGGGCATAATTGGCAGTTCAGCCAGCAACAGAAACAAATATTGAAACAATATTATGATGCTAATTTATTATTGGCAAAATGTTTAACTACTAGTTTATTTGTGAGTCGTGAAGTTCGAGAAAAAATCGAGCATACGCTGTTATTGCCATTAATTGAAACTAGTGAGTAGGACATTGAGTCAAGGTACTTTTGCAGCTTCGCGCCAAATCAGAGTTTGTATAATTGATTACCAAACATAGAATTGAGCGATCGCGATCGCTATACGATTTGGAGTATATAACTACCATCTCATCAATTATATTGGTAAATAGTAAACAAAAAATAGATTTGATTTTAGCGTAATTTAATATACTTAAAAATATTGCGAATCTCACCCTTTCGATAGAAGTGAGCTTGTAGGAAAACTATATAGCCTACTGAATATGTGCGATCGCAAATAGCAAATAGAAATATGATAGAAGGGCGTGAGAGGTAGCTACTAAGGTGAGACTGGTTAACCAAACTGCTTTTCTAGTGATGCTGAATCAATTAATTTAGCGATTGTTACGAGCAGCAAAAATGTTTCAAAGATTTTGAGATATTTCATATCGAATTCTACAGAAAATGGAAATTAAAAGGAGCTATCGATCGTAATGTTTGATTACCTAATTGTGGGAGCGGGTTTCGCAGGTAGCGTCTTAGCAGAACGACTGGCGAGTCAGTTAGGCAAAAAAATTCTGATAATCGATACGCGATCGCATATAGGTGGCAATGCTTACGATTGCTTCAATGAGGATGGTATTCTGATTCACAAATACGGTCCCCACATTTTCCACACAAACTCTCGGGACGTTTTCGAGTACCTCTCGCAATTGACTCAGTGGCGGTCTTACGAACACCGCGTACTGGCTAGCGTAGACGGTCAATTAGTCCCGATTCCAATTAACCTCGATACGGTAAATCGGCTGTATGGATTGAGTCTCACTTCTTTTGAGCTGGAAAATTTCTTTGCCTCGGTAGCAGAACCCAAAGAATACATTCGCACTTCTGAAGATGTTGTCGTGAATAAGGTCGGTCGAGAACTCTACGAAAAGTTCTTCCGCAACTACACGCGCAAGCAATGGGATATGGACCCATCTGAACTGGATAAGTCGGTGACTTCCCGGGTGGCGACGCGCACGAACCGCGATAATCGGTATTTTACAGATACTTATCAAGCCATGCCACTACACGGCTTTACCCGCATGTTTGAGAAGATGCTATCTCATCCCAATATTAAGGTGATGCTGAACACTGACTACAGAGAAATTCTAGATGTCATACCGTTTAGCAAGATGATCTATACAGGTCCCATTGACTTGTTCTTTAACTATCGCTACGGCAAGTTACCATACCGTTCTTTGGAATTCAAGCACGAAACTATCAATACGCCCGTGCATCAGCCAGTTGCCGTCGTGAACTACCCTAACGAACACCTGTATACTCGCGTTACAGAGTTCAAGTACCTCACCGGGCAAGAACATTTAAAAACAGGTATCGTTTACGAGTTTCCTCGCGCCCAGGGCGATCCTTACTACCCCGTACCGCGACCGGAAAATACCGAACTTTACAAAAAATACAAGGCGTTAGCCGATGCGACACCAGAAGTACATTTTGTAGGACGGCTAGCAACTTATAAGTACTACAACATGGATCAAGTAGTGGCTCAAGCGCTGATGGTCTATAAGAAAATCGTAGAAGCTGGCGACGATACGTCAGAAAAAGCGAATCGAGAATTAGCGCGCGTTTAGAACGGCGTGTGGGGGAATTGGAATTTAAACACTCAATCCTCCCCCAGCTTCACAGGAGTTAAAGCCCGCGAATCAAAACTCAGTAGGAGATTTCATGCATATAGTAGGTAGAACAAAACTACCAAAATCGGCAGAAGTTGCTAAATTATATCTACAATGCAACGACAAAGCAGCAATCGACTATAGTGCAGAGACTCCAGAAGTGGTGTTTGCTCTACAAGGATTTATTTCTACTAATTCATACTTCAATTCTTTATACGAAACATTTTACACTAAGTACACGACTTTAGATCGACTTTTTTATTTGCTGAACCTAGAGGGAGATTTTCAAGTTTCAGTTTATAGAGAAATATTTACTATTGTCTCTGAAGCAAATTGTCGTCAATTACTCAGTCGAGAAAAATTTCTCAACTGCAAGATCGGCAAGGCAACAGAAATCGAGCTACCTGAGCTACAACAAATACAAACTGAGCGAGGTAGAATCTATTTTGAATTAGAATGCTTGAGTCAATCGGGAAAACTACGAGAAAGCTTTCTAGCGACTCCACAATTACCAGAACGCGAAGTCTCGTTAGCAGTTGTTGCTTGTACTTTTCAAAAAGAAGCTTTTATCAAAAAAACTATCAAAACTATTTTACAGGATAAATTATTACAGAGCAAATCGATAGAAATCTTAATTGTAGATAATGCTGGAACTTTGAATCACTCGGAGTTTAGCGATCGCAAAACAAAATTAATTAGTCAGAGAAATATTGGTGGGAGTGGTGGATTTACGAGAGGAATCGTTGAAGCCTTGAGCAGCAATCGCAATTCTCACATTTTGTTATTAGATGACGATATAGAGCTAGAAAGCGAAGCCATTTATCGAGTTATTACCTTAAACGAATATGCCAAACACGATTTAGTTATAGCTGGTAGTATGCTCGATTTATCTCAAAAGCATCAATTATATGAAGCAGGCGCTTTGTATAATAAAGCACTACACAATAGAGATTTTCAAGCATTTAATATAGTTAGATTACATCATCATCTCGACTTGCAAAATGTCAGCAATCTCAATCTTCTGATTGAAGCAGAACCAATAGATTCGGCAGGCTTTTACTTTTTGAGCGTCCCGCGAACAATTTTTGAATCAGTCGGATTACTCTTACCTTTATTCCTTAAGGTAGATGACACTGAATTTTGTTTGAGAGTTCAAGAGAGGTTTGGCAACGATGTAATTGTAGCTTTTCCGGGGATTGCAGTATGGCACGAACCTTTTTTCGCGAAATCTTCAATTTGGAACTATTACTATTACCGGAACGACTCGATCGTTCAAGCCATGCATGGAACTTTAAGGTATGCAGATGCGATCGCACATTTTACGAAAGCTATTGTTTCCAGTTTGTTAGTTTTTGACTATAAAAACGCTCAAATGCTTATTCAAGCTTTTGAAGATTATCTCCAAGGGGCAAAAATTCTTCAGCACGCCGATCCCGAACAGTGGCACAGTCAAATTGTTAAACTCGATCGTAGTTGTCAAACTCAACATATCCAATATCATAACTTACCATCCCACCGCCAAACAGAACAAGACTCGACGGCTACTTTCATGGAAAAAATTGTCAGTTTATTAACTCTCAACGGTCATTTTCTCCCTAACGTTTTTACACAAGACAAAGATGTATTACTATGGCAAACAGCCGAACATGCAGATCGGCGATCGCGAGCCTTTAGAAAGAAAAGAATTCTCATCTTTAAAGAAGGAGGTCAATGTTTATACCGAAATGAGCTTGACAAATCGAGGGGAATCAAGTTGCTAGTTCGATGGATTGCAATTGCAATGAAAAGTCGAATTGAATGGTCGAAGGTAACGAGAGAATGGCAGCAGGCAAGAAGAGAACTGACCTCTTTGCAATTCTGGCGGCGATATCTCAATTTAGAAAAATCGAGCTTAGAAAAATCTGAGCATCAGGATTTAGTAGTTTAAAATTCATTTGAGCGCAAGAGAAATTTCTAAGTCGATAGAGGATGTATGTACTACGTAGTAAATCGCATTAATTTTCCGAAAACGGAGGACACTTTCAACTTATACTTTGCCAGCAGTAAAACTGGGGGTATTGATGTAGACTGCGAGATAGGAAAGATCTCTCTGGCGCAAAATGAGATTGTTTCAACTAACTCTTATTTCAATTCTTTTTATGAAAGCTATTATGCTAAATATACAAATCTAAATTCGCTTTACTATTTGTTGAGACTAAATGGTGATTTTCAAGTTTCAGTTTATAGAGAAGGGTACGAACGAGAGCGAGAATTACTCGGACAAGAGACATTCAAACAGTGCCAAATGACAGATGGCGTTAGAATTGCCTTACCTACTCTCCAGCAAAGTCATACACCTCAAGGCAGAATTTATTTAGAAATTCAGTGCTTGAGCGATCGCGGCATATTTGTAGAGGGAGCGATCGTCACTGAAGAACAACCTGTGAGAAATATTTCGCTGGCAATTATTAGTTGTACTTTTAAAAAAGAAGCATATATCAAAAATACAGTCAAGACAATTTTTCAAGATCCTTTATTAGCGAATAAGTCTTGGCAAATCTTTGTAGTTGATAACGGTCAAACCTTAAATGAAGATGATTTCCCTGATGCCAAACTTCAGTTAATTCCAAATGAAAATTTGGGAGGAAGTGGTGGTTTTACAAAAGGAATGGTGACAGCTTTACAATCCGACTGCTACACTCATCTTTTATTAATGGACGACGATATCTTACTAGATACAGAGGCAATCTATCGTTTATTCGGCATTTACGAATACGCTAAAGAAGATTTTGCTGTTGCTGGTAGTATGCTGGATTTATATAAAAAACATATTTTATATGAGGCTGGAGCCGCATACGATAAAGACCCGCAAAGCTTTAAAAAAGCACCGTTTCGCGTTGCTCCTCTTAAGCACAATCTCGAACTCCAAAAAACTGAGTCTCTGAACTTACTCTTATCAGAAGATGATATAGATTACGGGGGTTTTTGGTTTTTCGCTGTCCCCAGTCAGTTTGTTAAGGAAATCGGATTTCTCCTACCTTTCTTTATTAAGATAGATGACATGGAATTCGGTCTCAGGATAAAAAGGCGGCTGGGTAAGCAGATTGTAGCATTTCCATCTATTGCTGCTTGGCACGAACCATTTTATAGCAAAGTTATCGTATGGGATGGTTATTACTACACTCGCAATAATCTGATTGCACGAACTATTTATGGAACTATAAAGTATACGAACACGCTGTTTAAATTTACTCAAGATTTAATTTACGCGCTATTAATATTTGAATACAATTATGCCGAGATGATAGTCAGAGCTTTTGAAGATTACCTTCAAGGACCAAATCTTCTCAAAAAGAACTCTCCCGAAAAATTACACCAAGAAATAGTTCAATTGAGCAAAAGTTACAAGACTCAAACTTTACAGCCAAACTATTATCTGGATACTGAGCTTAGTCCACCCAGAACGAAAGCTAAAATTTGGCAGAAATTAGCAAGTTTATTGACGATTAACGGTCATTTACTTCCAAATTTTATTCATAGCGATGGCGAAGTCATGCTTTGGCAAAACAGCGCTCATGCTGGGACGATTAGTCGCGTTTTTAGGAAAAAGAAAGTGACTATTTATCGAGAAGAAAATAGTTGTTTATTACAAAACGAATTAGATAAGCCAATTGGAATTAACTTAATAATACGCTGGCTTAAGATTGTCATTATAAGTACTAGAAAATGGTCGGCGATTGTTAGAGAATGGAAAACTGCTGCGCCTGAATTGACTTCCATGAGTTTTTGGCAACAATATCTCAAGCTTGAAGAATCAAAATAGGAAACGAAGAAGCGACAGTATGCAGACGAAACCGCAAGAATTAACAATTAAAGCAGGACGCACGGAAGCATTATATTGGCAAGATTTATGGCGCTATCGCGAATTATTTTACTTCTTAGCTTGGCGAGATATTTTAGTCCGTTATAAACAAACAGCGATTGGCATTACTTGGGCGTTAATTCGACCATTTTTAGCAATGTTAATTTCTACCTTTGTTTTTGGGAACTTAGCAAAACTACCTTCTGGTGGCGTACCATATCCACTGCTTGTATTTGCTGCCATGTTGCCTTGGCAGTTTTTTGCTAACTCTTTATCAGAGTCTAGCCTCAGTTTAATTAATAATGCTAATTTAGTCTCTAAAATTTATTTTCCTCGGGCAATTGTTCCGGCTAGTTCGGTGATTGTAAGTTTCGTAGATTTATTAATTTCTGGGATGCTGCTATTAGCGTTGATGATTTGGTACAATTTTGTCCCAGATTGGCGAATTTTAACGCTACCATTTTTTACGGCGATCGCGATCGCCGCTGCAATTGGTGGTGGATTGTGGTTAGCAGCGTTAAACGTCAGATACCGAGATTTTCGGCACATTGTACCGTTTATCGTTCAGTTTGGTTTCTATATTTCGCCAGTTGCTTACAGTAGTAGCATTATCCCGCAAAAATGGCGCTTGCTATACTCGTTAAATCCAATGGTAGGGGTGATTGATGGCTTTCGTTGGGCAACGTTAAGCGGCACATCAACCATTTATTTACCTGGATTTATTCTATCTACAATATTAGTTGCCGTACTTTTAGCCAGCGGCATTTGGTACTTTCGGAAAACCGAACGTACTTTCGCAGATGTTATTTAGTGGGGATTGAGAGCGTGTCTAATATTGTATTACGGGTAGAAGATTTAGGAAAGAAATATCTCATCAGCCATCAGCAGCCAAACTCAACTTTACGGGATGCGATCGCTAGTACTGCCAAATCTATCAAACATAAATTTTTAGCAAAATCTACAGCTAATAGTTCAGCTAAAGAAGAATTTTGGGCTTTAAAAAGTGTTTCTTTTGAAGTGAAACAAGGCGATGTTTTAGGAATTGTCGGTCGCAATGGCGCGGGAAAATCTACACTTTTGAAGCTGTTGAGCCGAATTACCGAACCTACCAAAGGAGAGATTTGGATTCAAGGGAGAGTCGCGAGTCTTTTGGAAGTAGGAACGGGATTTCATCATGAACTTACAGGTCGAGAAAATATTTTTCTCAACGGCTCTATTTTAGGCATGAGTCGAGTTGAAATTAAACAGAAATTTGATGAAATTGTTGCCTTTGCTGAAGTCGAGAAATTTTTAGATACTCCAGTTAAATACTATTCTTCTGGGATGTACGTGCGGCTGGCTTTTGCGGTTGCGGCTCACTTAGAACCAGAAATTTTAATTGTAGACGAAGTACTGGCAGTCGGCGACGTGCAGTTTCAGAAAAAATGCTTGGGAAAAATGGGAGATGTTGCCAGAGAAGGACGGACAATTTTATTCGTCAGTCACAGCATGAGTACGGTAGAATCTCTCTGCAATCGAGGTGTTTTACTTGAATCTGGTATTGTTAGTTTAAATGCTAGTTCTGAAGAAGTTGTCAGAGCTTACCTAGAAAAAGCTTACGGTACAGCTAAAGAACTTCCCTTAAGTCAAAGAAGAGATCGGAGTGGCTCGGGAAGAATAAGAGTTTCTAGTTTTAAACTTTTAAACGAACAAGGCGAAGAAGAACCAGCATTACAATCGGGAAAAAACTATGATTTTGCAATTGGCTATTCAAATAATACAGGAGAGCGTTTGAATAACGTCGTTGTTTGTGTAGATTTGATTGACGAGCGCGGCGTTAGAGTCATTTTATTAAAAAGTACTTTTACAAATCATAACCTCACGCTGAATTCCGACCGAGGTTATATTTTATGCCGGGTTAAGAATTTTCCTTTAGTTCAAGGTATGTATCGGGTAACATTACATCTAGCTCACGCCGATAGAGAAGTACTCGACCACATAGAAGACGCTGCGAATGTTAGCGTAGATGGAGGTGATTTCTTTGGTACGGGTAATCCGGGTATTCCTAACCTCTGCAAGTTTTTAGTTAATGCTGATTGGTCTACAACTTCGGCTAATACCTTCTCTAATACGCAAATAATTTAAGCCTTAATTTACTTAGGAAAATAACTATGGCTGTAGAATCTGTCACGAACGATCTGTATTCGCTCGAACACTTATCTCATAGATTTCAAATTACGCCAGATCGTATTGCTCAAATTGCTACAGATAGGAACTTAAAGCAACATCAAATTAGCGGACAATTGTATTTACAAAAAAATGAAGTTCAGCAGTTAATTGAGGAATTATTTCCAGGTATTAACGATGAGAGTCTCGGTTACGAAATACCAGAGTACTTACAAAATAGTCCTGATGCGTGGGCAGAAACTCTAGTTAAAATGTATCGGGAAAAATTTACTTATCCTGCTTCTGTTTCGCCATCGCAAGGAGAGTTTTTAAAATCTCTTACGGGCAATATTGCCCCAAAAAATGTAGTAGAAATTGGTTGTTTCACAGGAATTTCTACAATTTGGCTAGCTGCTGGTTTAGAACAAACTGGAGGCGCGGGAAAGATTAATTCAATCGATCTATTTGAGGATATCATACCCGCTCCCCCCTATCATCGTGCCTACTTACCTAATCCACTAGAATACGCTCAAAATTCTGTAGCAAATGCCCAACTAGCGCATAGAGTTAAGTTTCATAAATCGAACTCTGTAGCCGTAGGAGAAAGAATTCATGAAATTCTGAGCGAACCTATAGATTTTATTTATATTGACGGAGATCATACCAAAGAAGGATGCGAAAAAGATTTTCTACTTTTTTACCCTCATGTAGCGATTGGCGGATATATCGTGTTGCATGACATTTATCCAGAATATTGCAACTGGGATGGTCCTCGATATGTTATCGATAAATACATTAAAACTTCTCCTCATTTTGAGTTAATGGAAGTCAAGACAAGTCCAGTTAATTACGGTATGGCGGTAATTCGTAAAGTGAGCCACGATAAAAGTTTGGAATTACGTACCAAGCTAAAAAATACAGCCTTGTGGCAAGGAATCAAAGATAAGCCATTGGGTAATTTTATTAAGAAGAATATCTTTTAAATTCTTATTATTCGCTCCTCTATAACCCCCAAAAAAACTGGGGGAAGCATTTTTATGAATCAAAAGAAAAAGATTTATCTCAGAGGTGCTTACAATTTATATAACTTTGGAGACGATCTTTTACTCATCTCAACTCTAGAATTTTTCAGCAAGCATCTGAGACTAACCCGAGAAAATTTAGAATTATATGGCTCGAAGAATTTTGAATCGCGATCGCAACTCAAATTTGATAGCGATTTAGAGTTAAAGCATTCGGTAGAGTGGTCGGATATCATTTACCGAATTAACTTGAAACTAGAACAGTTGCGAATACCGATTCAATTTCCCTTAGTCGTACACCAACTCCTCGGACATGTTTTGAGAGGAGAATGGTTAGAACAATCGCGTTTTTTAAGCTTTTGTCAATTAGTGGCGATCGCAATTATTATTTTTACCGACATCATTTCATATAAATTATTTCAAAAAGCTCTGTTTACCAAAGAATATATTAATTTTTTAAAGCAACTAGATGTCATTCACTACATAGGCGGAGGATATCTTAACGAACGGTGGCTAGAAGTCATTATTTATGAATACATAACTATTAGCTTAGCACGCAGTTTCAATCCTCATCTAAAAGTTATTGGTACGGGTTTGGGTTTAGGACCTTTTAAAAGTAGAGCAAGTCTCTTAATTTTTAAGCTTTTTGTCAAAAAGTTTAATTATTTGTTTGTGAGAGAACTGGAGTCTTTGTCGATAATTAAAAGCTTGAAAGTTAACGTAGCTACTAAAGTTTTAGGCGACGATGTTATTTTGCTTTTACCTACACTCGCTCAGCTAAAATTCGAGCAACGTAATTACAATCGTAGTTCAAATTCTATTACAGCTATTAATCTGAAATCTTTTCCAGACTATAACTACAATTTAATTAAAATTAGTTTAGAAAACTATCTTAAACAGTTACTAGATAATCAAAATTCTCAACCAGAATACTTTTGTTTTGGTAGAGAACCGGGTCCAGGCGATCGCAACTTACTCGAAATCCTCGATCGCTATTATCAAAATAGTTTAGTTATTCGCGATCCTTATGAAGAGGGATGGCGCAGTTTTTTAAGTCGCTTGGCTGGCGCTCGTGTAGGAATCGGTTGTGCTTACCACTTTAATATAATCCTAGCTCTGTTTAATATTCCTACTGTGGGAATTTACTCTGGAAGTTATTACAAACAGAAAATAGTAGGAGTTATGCAACTTCTGAGCAAAGATACACTCGTATTATCACTCGATGAGTTGGGATTGGAAAAAGATTTAGCCGAGGTTGTCAATGTAGCGATTAATGCTCATACATCGGGAGAAAATAAATTAGAGCAGATGTATGCAGCAATGAAACAAGAATATGTAGATGCTTATAGAAGTATTTTGAGTTGATAGATATAATCGCTATTTGATTTTTGAAATACACGTAGGATGGGCATTGCTCTTTGATTTTTGATAGCGGTTCTCAATTGGATGCAATGCACGTCTGGTAGGGGCGCACAGAGAAAGCGCCCCTACAAATGTCATCCACACAACCGAGAATTGCGATGAAATACACGTAGGATGGGCATTGCTACCTTATGTAGTATAATTGTAGTTTGTTGCGGGCTAGTAACAAACTCATGATTCATGAATTCACCTACGGCAAGCTGACAGATGAGATAGAGAAGCGGCAACTGGGGCAGATTATCGAACAATGTTTTATCGGCTCTCCCAGCGATACCGAGTCATACCTTAACAGGATTGGGGTAGAAAATTTTCGCGTTATCCGGCAAGCCAAAGAAGTTGTGGGAGGTTTGGGGCTGCTGCCGATGGGGCAGTGGTATGGTGGTGTCTGCGTGCCGATGACAGGCATTGCAGCCGTGGGGATTGCGCCAGAACATCGGGGATCGGGGGCAGCGATCGCTCTGATGCAAAATGTAGTACGGGAACTGCATGAGAGTGGAATGCCGCTTTCGGTACTTTATCCAGCTACGCAACGCTTATACAGAAAAGCTGGTTACGAACAAGGTGGAAGCTATTGTAGCTGGGAAATTCCAACTCAGAGTATTCAGATAATAGAGCAGCCGCTACCTGCTATACCTGTAGCACTAGAGAACTTTGAATGGCAAAAGCTTTATCAGCAGCAGGCAAAGTCAAATAATGGTAATCTCGAACGTCATCAAGCGATTTGGCAAAGACTGATGCAGCCAGATGAAAAAGAAACCATCTATGCTTATTTGCTAGGTTCATTAGACCAACCCCAAGGTTATATTATCTTTCGGCAACGCCGAGGAGAAAATGAATCCTATTTGGTGGTGAGAGATTGGGTTATTCTTACCACAGCAGCAGCTAAAAGTTTTTGGGCTTTTCTTGCTAAACATCGTTCAATGGTCAATAAGGTACAGTGGCGAGGTTCTGTAGTTGAATCTTTGAGCTTATTACTACCAGAGCAAACCCTCGACCCCAAGTTTGTTGAGCGTTGGGTATTGCGAATTATTAATGTAGAAAAAGCTCTAGCCGCACGGGGTTATCCCTCTGGTGTCGAATCAGAGTTGCACTTAGAAGTCCAAGACGATCTGTTAGACGCAAATCAGGGCAAGTTTATTCTGTCTGTAGCCAACGGACGGGGTGAGGTGACAAGAGGTGGTAAAGGTGAGATGAAGTTAGACGTACGCGGTTTAGCACCGTTGTATACAAACTTATTCACTCCCCAGCAACTACAGCAAATGGGATATCTCCAGGCTACGGAATCAGCGATCGCCACAGCAACGGCTTTATTTGCTAATTCATCACCCTGGATGCCTGATTTCTTCTAGTGAAAGTCCTGTTTTAGCAAGATCGAAAAAAATCGCAAGCCTATCGAAACAATTCTCATAGTAAGGCTTGCTGGATTTTTATAAGCTTTTCTCTAACGGACAAAATAAAAGAGACGTTACATGTAACGTCTGTACAAAGTTATTAGCGATCGATTACCAATTACCACGCACCACGCATCACTCCATCAATCCCTGTTTGCATCCCAAATATCTTTTAGCTCTCCGTATGATACCTGATTCCCATTGCTATAAAACCGAAGGCGGTATTCGCGTTTCTTACTCTACCACCGAGATTCCGGTCGATTCTGCGATCGCAGAGGTGTTATTGCAACTCAATTCTCAGCGGGGAGGGGTATTGACGAGTAGCTATGAGTATCCTGGGCGTTACAAGCGATGGGCGATTGGCTTTGTCAATCCACCCTTGGAACTTGCTACCCGCGAGAATACTTTTACTCTGACGGCGCATAACGATCGCGGCGTGGTTTTATTACCATATTTGGCAGCGCGTCTATCTGAAGACGCACAATTAGAAACAGTCCAGCTAGAAAACAATTGTATTGTTGGCACGGTTAAATTAGCCGAAAGAATATATTCCGAGGAAGAACGCAGCAGGCAACCATCTGTTTTCACCGTAATTCGTCGGTTGTTACATACTTTCCACAGTAGCGAAGACGATCGCTTAGGCTTGTATGGTGCATTCGGCTACGATTTGGTATTTCAGTTTGAGTCAATGCCAAAGTTGCATTCTCGTCCCACAGACCAACGAGACTTAGTATTATATTTGCCAGATGAACTCGTCGTTGTCGATCGCTATCAACAAACGGCGTTTCGCTATCAGTATGAGTTTGAGATAGACAACAGCAGCACCAGAGGTTTACCGCGTACAGGTGAATCTATGGACTACAAGGGTCAACATCTAACTCCAACCCAAGATTGCGATCGCGCCCCTGGTGAATATGCTCAACTGGTACGAGAAGCACTAGGATACTTTCAAAGAGGCGATCTATTTGAAGTTGTTCCCAGCCAAACTTTTTTTGCTGCTTGCGAAGCATCTCCGGCTCAATTATTTCAAACATTACAGCAAGTCAATCCCAGTCCCTACGGATTTATTTTTAACTTAGGTAACGAATATTTAATTGGTTCCTCTCCAGAAATGTTCGTGCGGGTGGAAGGTAAGCATATTGAAACCTGCCCGATTAGCGGCACGATCGAGCGCGGACAGGATGCGATTGAAGATGCGGAACAAATTCGTCAGTTGCTCAACTCCCGCAAAGATGAAGCCGAACTAACGATGTGTACTGATGTCGATCGCAACGATAAATCGCGGATTTGCGAACCTGGATCGGTGCAAGTGATCGGTCGCCGCCAAATCGAATTGTACAGTCATCTAATTCATACAGTCGATCACGTAGAAGGACAACTGCGACCGGAATTTGATGCCTTAGATGCCTTTTTAACGCACACTTGGGCAGTAACGGTGACAGGCGCACCCAAGCGTGCAGCAATGCAGTTTATCGAACGGCACGAACCTAGTTCTCGGCGTTGGTATGGTGGTGCAGTTGGCTGGTTAAACTTCAACGGTAACTTGAATACAGGGCTGATTTTACGCACGATTAGATTGCAAGATGCGATCGCCGAAGTCAGAGTTGGCGCTACCGTCTTGTATGACTCAATTCCAGAGGCAGAAGCGCAAGAAACTATTACGAAAGCTGCTGCCATGTTTGAAACCATCAACCGCGCCCAGCAAATCGGTAACGATTTGTCAAGTGAAATAAAAGAATTAATAAGCGATCGCCCGCACCAGCGTCCATACGTGCTGCTGATTGACTACGAGGACTCTTTCGTTCACACCCTCGCCAACTACATTCGTCAAACTGGGGCGATCGTCAAAACGCTACGCCACGGCTTTAGCGAAACATTTTTCGACACCGAGCGTCCAGATTTGGTAGTTTTTTCGCCCGGTCCTGGTAGACCCAAGGATTTTCGCGTTCCAGAAACAGTTTTAGCCTGCGTCAATCGACGAATTCCGATTTTTGGCGTTTGTTTGGGACTACAAGGAATTGTCGAAGCTTTTGGCGGAGAACTAGGAGTACTGAATTATCCTCAACACGGCAAAGTTTCTCGCGTTTTTGTTACAGATTCAGAGTCTCATTTGTTCGAGAACTTACCCACATCCTTTGAAGTCGGTAGATACCATTCATTATTTGCGCTACCGAAACTCTTACCCCCAGATTTAAAAGTTACAGCAATTTCTCATGATGATGTAATTATGGGCATCGAGCATCGAGAAATGCCAATTGCCGCAGTTCAGTTTCACCCCGAATCAATCATGACCCTAAACAGCGACATCGGCTTAAAAATTGTCAAAAATATTGTTGGCAACTATGCCAATCTTCAAGCATCAAAATCTGTTGTTGTTGGGTAATGGTTAATGGGTAATTGCGAGTAGCTAGTAACTAATTTTAATAACTTTTGACTTTTGACTTATTCCTCACAACCGAGTTCTCAATGGCTACTATCGAAATCAATCATCAGGTTGCATCTAACAGTAAATCGCGTCATATTTTGGCTGAAATTGTGTGGCATAAACAGCAGGAAGTTGTTCAACTGCAAGCAGATATGCCATTAGCTGAGTTGCAAAAACAGGTCAACGATACACCGTGGGCAGAAGACTTTTTGATGGCGATCGAGCAAAGCGATCTCCAACCAAGTTTGATTGCCGAAGTCAAAAAAGCATCGCCAAGTAAAGGAGTTATCTGTGCTGACTTCGATCCGGTAAAAATTGCCCAAGCATACGAACAAAGCGGCGCAACCTGTATTTCAGTTTTGACCGATCGCAAATTCTTTCAAGGCAGTTTTGACAATCTGCGGAAAATTCGGCAAAGTGTGGCACTACCGCTATTATGCAAAGAGTTCGTTATCGATCCGTATCAAATTTATCTAGCGCGAGCTGCTGGAGCAGATGCAGTATTGCTAATTGCAGCCATTTTATCAGATAGTAGTTTGCAAAACTTTTTAAAAATTGCTCATGAATTGGGCATGACTGCTTTAGTTGAAGTACACACACTTGACGAACTCGATCGCGTACTAGCACTATCCGATGTGCGCCTGATTGGAATTAATAATCGCAACCTAGAAAACTTTCACGTCGATTTGGAAACAACACGGCTACTAATGGCACAGCGTCGGCAACAAATTAGCGATTTGGGCATTACCGTTGTCAGCGAGTCTGGCTTACATACAGCTGAAGATTTATCCCTGGTTGCCAACGCTGGCGTTCGTGCAGTTCTAGTCGGAGAGTCACTCGTTAAACAACCCGATGTAGAACAAGCTGTACGTAGTTTATTGAATACTAAGACTGGTAGTTGGTAATTGGTAGTTGCTAGTTGTTAGGTACTTCTAACTTACGACTTACGACTTACGACTTACGACTTACGACTTACCTATTACCCATGACCTATTACCCATGACCCAAATAATTTCAAATCGCTTCCAATCTCTACGCAGCCGCCAAGAGTGTGCTTTGATTCCTTTTATTACAGCTGGCGATCCTTACTTAGAAACGACGGCTGAAGCTTTATATACTCTCGATCGCAATGGTGCGGATTTTATCGAGTTGGGCGTTCCCTATGCCGATCCACTGGCTGATGGACCTGTAATTCAAGCAGCGGCAACCCGTGCGTTGCAAAGAGGTACGCGCTTAGAGCAGGTGCTAGAAATGGTAGCAACTGTCAGCCCCAATCTCAAAGCACCGTTGATTTTATTTACCTACTACAACCCGATTTTAAACCGAGGCGTTCGTGCCTTTTGCCAACAAATTGCCAGCGCTGGGGTGCGGGGGTTAGTCGTGCCGGATTTACCTCTAGAAGAAGCGACAGAGTTAATTCAAGCTGCGGCTGATTCTGGCATTGAGACAACCTTACTCGTAGCACCTACTAGCTCTCCCGAAAGGATAGCCGCGATCGCTCGTCAATCGCAAGGTTTTATCTACCTTGTCAGCGTTACGGGTGTAACGGGAGTGCGATCGCACTTACAAGAACGGGTAAAAACTCTGCTAACAGACATGCGCCGCATTACCGATAAACCGATTGGTGTTGGTTTTGGGATTTCTGGAGCCGAACAAGCACGTCAGGTCAAAGATTGGGGCGCAGATGCGGCGATCGTCGGTAGTGCCTTTGTCAAACATTTAGCAGCCGCAAACTCAACTGAAGGATTGCAGGCGATCGCTCAATTATGTCGAGAACTAAAATCAGCAATTTCTGTGAGAAGCGAGGAGCGAGGAGCAGAGGGGCAGAGGGGCAGAGGAGCAGAGGGGCGGAGAAGCGACTACCAATTACCAACTACCAATTACCAATAAAAACCGTGGTTAGCATCAAAGAAACTAATAATCTTTCACAAGTACAACCCGATTCCTTGGGTCGGTTTGGGCGTTTCGGTGGTAAGTACGTGCCGGAAACATTAATGCCTGCACTAACCGAACTAGAAGCAGCCTACGCGCAATATCGGGTCGATCCCAGCTTTCAGGCTGAGTTGCAACAACTACTGCATGACTATGTTGGCAGACCCAGCCCTTTATATTTTGCCGAGCGTCTGACCCAACACTACCAGCGACCCGATGGCACGGGAGTGCAGATTTATTTAAAGCGAGAAGACTTAAACCATACGGGCGCTCATAAAATTAATAATGCTCTCGCTCAAGTTTTATTAGCAAAACGGATGGGCAAGCAAAGAATTATTGCCGAGACGGGAGCGGGTCAGCATGGGGTTGCAACTGCTACTGTCTGCGCCCGCTTTGGGTTGCAGTGCATCGTCTACATGGGCATTCACGACATGGAACGGCAAGCCCTAAATGTATTTCGGATGCGGCTGATGGGGACGGAGGTGCGCCCAGTAGAGGCAGGTACGGGAACGTTAAAAGATGCAACTTCGGAGGCAATTCGGGATTGGGTCACAAACGTAGAATCAACTCATTATATTTTAGGTTCCGTTGCTGGACCTCATCCCTATCCGATGATGGTACGAGACTTTCATGCTGTTATTGGTACGGAAACTCGCGCCCAATGTCAGCAAAAATGGGGCGGGTTGCCAGATATTCTCTTAGCCTGCGTCGGAGGAGGTTCTAACGCAATTGGAATGTTCTACGAGTTTGTCAACGAACCAACAGTGCGGTTAATTGGAGTTGAAGCAGCTGGGGAAGGGGTAAGTACGGAAAAACACGCAGCAACTCTCACGCAAGGACGAGTTGGCGTGTTGCACGGTGCAATGAGCTACTTACTGCAAGATGAAGACGGTCAAGTTGTAGAAGCACATTCAATTAGCGCTGGACTAGACTATCCTGGTGTGGGTCCCGAACATAGCTATTTAAAGGATATCGGACGCGGCGAATATTACAGTGTCACGGATGCCCAAGCATTAGATGCATTCAAAAATTTGGCTCAACTAGAAGGGATTATTCCAGCTCTAGAAACTGCCCACGCGATCGCCTATTTAGATATTCTCTGTCCGCAATTAAGTGGCAGTCCGCGTATTGTCATCAATTGCTCTGGACGTGGCGATAAGGACGTACAAACTGTCGTGAAGTTAGGGATTGGGAGCTAGTACTCAATTCGGAATTCGGAATTCGGAATTCGGAATTAAAACATTCACCACGCACCACTACCAATTACCCATTACCAAATAAAAAATTAGCAGGAAAATTAACATGATCGTAGTGATGAAAAGCGGTACTCCAGAAGGGGAAATCGCTCGAATTTCTGAAGAGTTAAGTAGCTGGGGTTTGAAAGTAGAAAAAAGTGTTGGCAAACACAAAATTGTTCTCGGTCTAGTTGGGAACACAGCTGAATTAGATCCGTTCCGAGTCCAAGAACTCAGTCCTTGGATCGAACAAGTCGTGCGGGTCGAACAACCATTCAAGCGCGTCAGCCGCGAGTTTCGTCATGGTGAACCTAGCGAAGTCGTTGTGTCAACTCCAAATGGTTTCGTCCCTTTTGGGGAACACCACCCGCTCGTAACAATCGCAGGTCCTTGCTCGGTAGAAAACGAAGAAATGATCGTCTATACTGCTCAAAGAGTCAAGGCAGCAGGCGCAAAGTTCCTGCGCGGTGGTGCTTACAAACCTCGTACATCCCCTTATGCATTTCAAGGACATGGGGAGAGTGCTTTAAATTTACTTATTGCAGCCCGCGATGCAACGGGTTTAGGAATTATTACTGAAGTGATGGACACTGCCGATCTGGAAAAGGTGGCAGCGGTAGCAGATATCGTGCAGGTAGGGGCGAGAAATATGCAGAATTTTCCCCTACTCAAGAAGGTGGGAGCGCAGGACAAACCAGTGTTCCTCAAGCGGGGAATGTCAGCCACGATTGAAGAGTGGCTGATGGCAGCCGAATATATCATGGCAGCAGGAAACCCAAATGTGATTCTCTGCGAACGGGGTATTCGCGGTTTCGATCGCCAGTATGCACGGAATACACTCGATTTATCAGTTATTCCCGTGTTGCGATCGCTCACCCATCTACCAATCGCGATCGATCCCAGCCACGGTACGGGTAAAGCCGAGTACGTCCCCTCAATGGCAATGGCAGCGATCGCGGCAGGTACGGATTCGTTAATGATCGAAGTCCATCCCAATCCCGCCAAAGCTTTATCCGATGGACCTCAATCACTTACTCCAGAACGGTTCGATTCCTTGATGCAAGAACTCGCCGTTGTCGGTAAAGCCATGAATCGCTGGACTAAAGAATCAGTTAACAGTTATCAGTTACCAGTTGTCAGTGGAAAGTGAGGAGTGGCTGGTGGCTAGTCACTAGTCACTAGCCACCAATTACCAATTACCAATTACCAACTACCAATCACATGCAAACACCGCGATCGCGAGAACAAGCACGTCAGGTGATGGAGTATCTCTTGTCGGGTGAAGCTGAGTTCAATGAAATTGTCAGCTTTTTGCAAACTCGACCAGTAGTCGATGCCCAAACTCAAGAACTCCTGGGATATCGCGATGTCCTTTGGAACAGAAGGCGGCGAGCAAACTTCGGTCATGTCGATCTCGATATTGTCGGTACTGGCGGGGTGCGCCGACCGCGCTATAACGTTTCTACCACGGCAGCATTTATTGTCGCCGCTTTGGGGATTCGAGTTGCTAAGCACGGTAATCGAGGCTCAGTTAAACCTAACGGTTCCTGCGATCTGCTGGAAGTTTTGGGAATTTCTCTAACAGCGATGACAGCGCAGGCTGTTGAAAGTTTAGCGACGACTGGGCTGAGTTTTCTATTTGCCCGGGATTGGCATCCAGCTTTTAAGGCGATCGCAGCTGCTAGGGCTGAAGTCGGTTATCCTACTGTGTTTAATCTACTAGGACCATTACTCAATCCCAGCCAACCCAAACATCAACTTGTCGGTTGTGGCGATCCAGCAGTAGCGCAAATTATTGCAGAAACTTTAATGGAATTAGGGATAGAGGCTTTAGTTGTTACTGGTTCGGATGGACTAGATGAGATCACCTTAGCGGGTGCTTCTCAAGTTATAGAAGTACGGGGCGATCGCATCAGTACAAAGCAAATCGTGCCTGAAGATTTTGGTATGGAAACCGTCCCAGAATCGGAGTTAGCTGGAGGCAATGCTACAGATAACGCCGCAGAATTTCTAGCTATTCTTAGCGGACAGGGACGAAAAGCACTGGTCGATCTCGTCACTTTAAATGCCGCTTTTGCACTGTATCTAGTAGACAAAAGTTACGACATAGAATCAGCAATTCGTACTAGCAGACATTCATTAATTGATGGTACTGCCAAGACATATTTCCTTCAGTTTCGCGAGTTCATTATGACTGATAACTTAGTGAGTGTGTACGATAATTGACTCGCTCCTACAATACCTGATTTCTAATTTTTTGATTTCTGACTTTTAACTTTTGACTTCAAAAAGGTAAATTTTCATGTCTCAATCTAGTAGTGAAGAATTTTGGTTTAGTCCGCTTTTTCGCATAGCTGGTTATGTCTTATTGGCTTTGTCACTTTTAGATATTATTAGTATTTTTATTCCTCCAGGTTTTACCAATCCTGCGTGGGAGTTTCAAATGGCAAGCCATCTGGTTGAGCGATCGCCTGTGCCATTAATTGGATTAGTATTTCTCTTAATTGGCGAGAAAAACTTTAAAATTTTCAAGTTTTTGTCTAGAGCGGCTCTGGTAGCTGGCATATTGTTTCTATTGCTACTGCCTTTAATTGTCAGTTCTGCTTGGCGCATACACGAAGGAGGCGATCGCCAAATCGCGCAACAATCAGCACAGCTTCAAGTTATCAAGCAACAACTCAGTCAAGCTCAAACAGATCGAGAAATTACAGATACATTGTCTCGGTTTAATTTACGAATTAATGCGCCAACATCTCAAAATCCTCAGCAATTAAAAAGTCAAATTCTAGCTGGAATTGCTAAGTCTGAGCAGAAATTTCAAGCACAAGCATCACAAAATACAGCCAATAGTCTAAACTTGACAAAAAATGTCATAAAAACTGGCTTGGGAACCTTAATTGCTGGAGCTTTTTTCCTAATGGTTTGGCGCGGTACTGCCAATACAGTGAAAGGTAGTCAAACCAAAAAGCAAAAACTCAGAAATAATCTGCCACTCGTAAACGAATAACATAGTATGTTGGATAATAGTAGCGCTGCTAGCGATCGCACGAGTAATCACAGCGATATTTTGCTAGGTTCGCCTTCTAGTCGCTTCAGTGAAGCTCTCGAACCGGACAGGTCGAGCAACGTTTTTGGTAATAGCGATTCGTTCGATCGCAATACCAACGAGGAGGATATTTCTCCTATGGGTAACGATTTCCTCTACGGTGGCAATCCTTTTGCTGGTGACAACTTTTGGAATATCTTTGCTGACGGGAACAATCAGAATAGTGGCAATTTTCCCGATCCGATTGGTAGCGATTGGAATTTCAGTGGTGCAGCTACTCCGAGTCAAGTCTTAACTATTAGTAATGACGCGATCGTAGTTCCTCATAGCGATGAGTACAATAATTTATTGCTAAATGCTCCTCAAGCCCAAGCCAGTCTTGACACAAATTCAGCTTCGGTAATTTGGCTATAACCATATTAGAGGCGTTGCAGGACGTAAGTAAAAATAATCAATAAGCTGCAAATCATGACTTGCAGCTTATTGATTTTAGATCGATTAGAAAAAAATAAATAACAAATTGCTCGAAAGATTCGTCACTGACAATCATGTCTTACGAAGTATAGACTATTTTAGTATCAAATACAGTATTAATTAATCCTGTAATTGTATTCGTAGTTCAAGTGCTAACTCTTAGCAACTCAGCTTTGATAGCAAGATAAGTATTTTTTGCAAAGATAATGCGCAAAGCATTAGCAATTAATACTGATTAATTTCTGGATATATAGAATATTTTTGCCACTTAGAACTCTGTACTAGTAATTAGGAGAAGTAGCTTCATGTCCACCTCTGAGTCTAACTCTTTTGAACCAGGTAACAATGGTTCCTCGGGCGACGTAAACGATTTACTGCTACAATCGCCGTTCGGTCGCTTAAGTGAAGTCTTAGATGTTGAGGATCTTGCTAATATTTTTAGTGGTGTTGGTGATGCTGCTGATAGCAATAATGCAGAGAATCCATTTGCTAGCGACAATCCCAATTCAGAAAGCGATTTAGCTTACGGTGGTAATCCTTTTGCTGGTGATAACTTTTGGAATATATTCGCTGGTGGTGTTAATCCAGGTGAAGAGGATAATCCATTTACTAGTGCTGAAAGCCCTCTAGTTAGCGAAGACAATACTACTAGTAGCGATAATCTCGTTCCGACTCAAAACGATCTTTCCTCTACCGATTTAAATAACCTACTGCAACAGTCGCCATTTGGTCCTTTAAGCGAAGTTACAGGCGAAGAAGGTTTAACTAATATCTTTAGCGGTATTGGTAGTCCTCCTGAAGGCAGTACAGCTTCCTCTGCTGACAGCAATAATCCGCCTACAGGTAGCGAAGATAGTAACCCGTTTGCTGGAGGTGGCAATCCTTTTATCAATACTGATAACCTGAGTACGAGTGGTAGTAGCACGTACCATGACAACAACAATTCTATTACTGGTAGCGGTAATTGGATATTTGCTAATGGAGACTGGCAGCAATTAATCGATCTTAATTCTTCTAGTGAAGGCAACTCGCCTTTTGGTAGCGATACTACTCTTCAAGGTGCGATCGCATACTTCAAAGGTAACGGTTTAACCACTGATAATAACTCGTCTTCTAGCGATAGTAATAGTAACCTTGCCTTTAACAATCTACCCATACCTATTAATAATAGTGACTGGCTGACGAGTCTTGCCGATTTAGCCGATCCTGAAAGTGCGGCTAGTGCTACTAATAATAGAACTATTGGCAATGGCAACTGGCATTATGGTAGTGGTAATGAAGTTGTTGGTAACGGTAACTGGCTTTTTGCTAGTTACAACGATCTTCTCGGTAACGGCAACTGGTATTACAATAACGATAACGCTACTGTTGGTAATGGTAACTGGTATTTTGGAACTGAGAATGCAACCATTGGTAACGGTAACTGGCTTTTTGCTAATGCTAATGAAAGCATCGGTAACGGTAACTGGTACTTTGATGATGCCAACAAAACCGTTGGTAATGGCAACTGGCATTTTGGTAGTGAAAATGCAACGATTGGCAATGGTAACTGGTATTTCGGTAGTGGCAATGCAACGATTGGTAATGGCAACAGATTTAGCGGTAACGATAACTTAGTTATTGGTAATCCTTTAGCCAATGGCTTCAAGGATATTGGTGATGGGAAGCTAGTTATTGGGAATAGCGATTGGACGTTTGTTACCGATCGCAATGCCATTAGCGATGAGGTTGACAGCTTGCTAACCAGTAGTTTGGGAAATTTCTATAATAGCGATGCCGATAGCAACCAACTTAGTCAAGGTATTGACTCGCTGATCGATCGAGTCGGGAAAGATTTCTTGAGTTTACTCGGTAGTGGTTGGAATTCCGAGTCATCAACAACGACTCCAAGTATTGACATCAATGAAAGCATTTTTAGCGATCGCGAAGTCAACACCGAGCTGGATATTAGTATTAACTCTTTAGCCGAACAAATCAAACAAGATTTACTAACGTCGCTTGGTAGCGGTTCCCCTTCTGGACAAACAGAATTGACTCAAACTACCGAAGGCAACCTCTTCAATAGCGAGAATTTTCTCGCCGCTTTTAACTCCGATCTCACAAATACTAATCTTTCTTCTGTCACACTAGCAGAATAAAAGTTGAAGTTGAAGTAGATTGAGTATGACGAGTCTGGGCTGGGGTGCGAAAGTCATTTGCGTGCCAACTAATTCATAAATAGGCACTCAAAACTATTTCCCACCACCGCTCAATACTGGTATAGTCAGTGACTCGAAAATCTGCCCTTCCCCTGTTCATTTTTCACCTGTTTAAATCCATACTCAATCCAACCGCGAAGGCTATAGCGTTTCCCCAATTGTAACTGCCAAGATTTAGGTAGATTAGTCATCACAAACCAAGTCTCAAGTGGATTTGTAGTTGGGCTGTTTGTTTGACTGATTTTGTAGTAGCGGATTGGATGGGCTTTGCTAAAGACAATTTCGCGCTCTCTAGCGAGTTTCATCTGGTCGATGAGAGAGAGCTTGAACGAATGCACGCGGCTCGGTTGTAATGGACTTTCTGACCTGCTACTACTAGCACACCATGAGGACTACGAATTGCAACCAGAAAAGGAAGTTTTAAGCGAAGAAATTCGTGAATCACATCTCCACTTTCTCCATATCAGCTGTTTGCTAGTACTAGCACAAGAGCGGAATTTCCATTCCTCAAGTGCTTGTAAAATTTCCACCGCTAATTGGGGCGCGCCTTTTACATACATCACCCGGTTGCAGTCGTGAGCGTGGTTTGAATATCTTCAATTGCAATGGGTACGTGATGTGATCTACGACTGCATCAGCGTTGACCGACACAATTCCACGATCTGTTTTACCCAAGTTACCAATGTATTGCTTGGCAACAGAATCGGTAGTTTTTCCGGCTTTTTTATCGCCTGTTGCATCAATACAGGCGCTGGATTGAACGTTCTCCAACCAACTGTTCGATCGACTCTAACCGCCTGGCTCGAATCTGTTCCACCTGCCACGGGGTGCGCTGCGTCCGCACATCGCCAAACAGGTCTTGGTAGTCATTGCACTCATCATCGACGAAGCCAACAGTAGTAACGGCAGGACGTGGCTCAACCATGCTCTAGCAGTGAAAGAGAAAGTTTTACCATCTATTTTTCTCCCGCTAAGGTGACAGAAGAAAGATTAAGGATTCATCAGACAAGCAAGTAACTGTAAATTTGCTTACAAATAGTACGACACAATTACTGCTTCGATCTTTAGATATTAAACATTCGCTCTAGCAGAGATAGATCTATGGTCAGTACTGCCAGTGAGAAGTCAGCCAAGGAAAAATCAGTCGTATTTGGTGCTTGTCCCCACGACTGCCCCGATACTTGCGCGATGTTGGTGACAGTTGAAAACGGTCGCGCTACTAAGGTAGAAGGAAACCCAGACCATCCCTTTACCCGTGGTACGCTCTGCGGCAAAGTGAGCGATTATCTAGATCGAGTTTACAGTAGCGATCGCATTCTCTATCCGATGCGGCGCGTGGGTGCGAAGGGTAGCAAACAGTTCGAGCGTATTTCTTGGGATGATGCTTTAGATGAGATTGCCAGCCGCTTTGGGCAAATTATTGACGAATATGGGGCTGAGGCAATTATGCCCTGTAGCTATCTCGGACATGAAGGTTTGCTGAATGGCTTAACTGTGGGTGATGCTTTCTTCAATCGCTTGGGTGCAACTATTAGCGAACGTACCTTCTGCGCTTCCTGCACCAGTACCGCTTACATGATGACTTGCGGACTAACTCACGGTACTGACCCCGATACATTCAAGCACTCTAAATACATTATTCTTTGGGGCTGTAACGCTCTCAGCACTAACGTGCATTTATGGTCATTTATCCAAGAGGCACGTAAAAACGGGGCGAAATTAGTCTCAATTGACCCCGTGCGAACTCGTACTGCAAATCAGTCTGACTGGCATATCCCCTTGCGTCCAGGTACGGATGGGGCGTTGGCTTTGGGAATGATGCACGTTATTATTAGCGAAAATCTGATCGATGCCGAGTATGTAGAAAAGTATACTCTCGGCTACGCAGAACTGAAAGAACGAGTTGCCCAGTATCCACCAGAGAAAGTTGCCCAAATAACGGGTGTCCCCGTGTCAGATATCTTGACACTAGCAAGGGAATATGCATCTAGCCAGCCATCAGTAATCCGCTTGGGAGTGGCGCTAGAAAAACAAACAGGTGGTGGTCAGGGTGTCCGAGCTATTTGCTGTTTGCCTGCCCTAGTCGGTGCGTGGCGACATTTGGGCGGCGGATTGCTGCAAGCTCCGATGTGGCCCTTCCCCATCCGTTGGGAAGTCGTGCATCGCCCTGAATTTATTCAGCCTGGGACGCGATTAATTAACTTGTGGCAGTTAGGTGCGGCGCTAACGGGTGAACTGAGTCTCGAACCCCCAATTAAGGCGCTATTTGTTTACAACTGCAACCCCGTGACGCAATCGGCAGAGCAAGACAAGATTGTCGCTGGTTTGGCGCGGGAAGATTTATTTACAGTAGTCAGCGAACATTTTATGACTGATACTGCCGACTACGCTGATATTCTCCTGCCTGCAACGACTCAAGTTGAAAATTTAGATTTGATGTTTTCTTGGGGTCATACCTATGTAACATTAAACCAACCCGCGATCGCACCTTTGGGTGAAGCCGTCCCCAATACCGAATTATTCCGCCGTTTGGCGGCGCGGATGGGTTTTGAGGAAGAATGCTTCAAATTGACTGACGAACAACTGGCGATGGAAGTCCTCGACTGGTCGGCTCCCGTCATGCAGGATATGAGTATGGAGTCGCTGCAACAGCAAGGGTATGGCAAGTTGAAAGTCGATCTCGTTCCCCATGCTGAGGGTAATTTTCCCACACCGTCAGGGAAATGCGAGTTTCTGGCTACCGCAAAAGTAGATAGTAACTTCGTCTTGCCAGCATTTCGTCAGGGATATGAGGAATATCAACCAGGAGAACCAATCGATCCTCTACCTACCTACACGCCACAACGGGAATCAGCAGCAAGCAACCCCGAACTCGCAAAGCGGTATCCGTTGAATCTCCTCTCGGCGAAACCACACCAATTCATCAATTCCTGTTTTGCCAATTTACCCAAGCACGCCAAACTTCAAGGCGAACCGAGAGTGATTATTCATCCCGACGATGCAGCTAAGCGGGGTATAGCTGACGGTCAAGTGGTGAAGGTATTTAACGATCGCGGTTCTTTCCAAGTCCCTGCAATTGTCAGCGATATGACTCGCTCTGGGGTGGCGATCGCACCTTTGGGATATTGGCGTAAACTCAGCCTTGCCAATAATACCATCAATGCTGCTACCTCGTCTGCGTTTGCAGATATGGGTCACGCCGCCGCTGTTGGCGATGCTTTAGTTGAGGTGAATGCACTCTAGTCAGGTGCAAAGGATTTGATTTTAATGCATTTCGGGCGCTTGAGTTCAATTCTTCGCAGATCCCCCTAGCCCCCTTAAAAAGGGGGAACAAAGCCCTGCTTCACAACCAGAGAACAAAGCCCTGCTTCACAGCCAGAGAACAAAGCCCCCCTTTGTAAGGGGGGTTGGGGGGATCTTCTATGGCGTAGTCCGATCGCAATAGTAGGAGTAAAATTCGATACCAAGAACAATCTTTGCTCGTGCTAACTTGTCTCCATTTGCAGACAAGTGAATTATGTTAAATTGTCAACTGAAAAAACTCGTTTCTGGATTAGCGATCGCAGCTATTGCCGCTACTTTTTGCTTGCCAAATTCTGCCATAGCTAGCGATCGTCCAATTCGAGTCATTTTCGATCACGATGGCGCGTTTGAAGATTATTATGCCATCTTAACTCTAGCCCTTGCTTCGCAACAGAAATCTCCGCCAGTCAAACTGATTGGAATCACCACGATGGCACACGGAGAATCTTATTGTAATAATTCTGAAGGTTATCCAGAATTAAAACGAGAGCTGCTAGGCGATTTTAGTCCTGAAGCAGGATCGATTGACGGACTGACACAAAAAGTTTTAGCGATCGCTCAATATCGCGATGCAAAAATATATTCTGGTTGTGATGAAAGTGCGACAACTATTGACGTACCGAACGAGGCTGACGATTTTGGTCAACCCGTCCCTGGAACTGAATTTACTCCAGTACGGGTACAGTTGCCATTTGCAGGTAAACCAGCTTTAGAACCTTGTCTATTCCATCAAGAATTCGTGTCGTCTCCCCGCGATTTTGTCTGCTGGAACGAGTTTAATCGAACGTTTCGCGATGAAACTTTAAGGTATATTCTGCCGCAAGCTCAAGCAGCTTTAGAGCAATTTCAACTACGAGAAGTAGATCTGATCGATCCGAAAAAGAAAGCGGCTAATTATTTAGCAACTTCTATCTGTGAAGCATACAAAAAAGACGATCCACTGACAATCGCTACTGTTGGACCCGTAACTAACTTAGCAAGAGCCTATTCTTACATAGAAAAAAATCCTCGCAAGTACGGCTGTCCTAAGAAAATCAAACTTGCCGATTTGAATTCTGTTATTTCTACTATTCACATGGGTGGTGTTTTGGATGAAAATAAAGCCGATAATTTTGATGTTAATGGTAACTATCGTTTAAACGAACCATTTCCAGTTTGGACGGAAGGTAACATTTACTATCAAGATGGAGAACATGTTTTTGGTTCGCACCATTTACCATTTCCAGGAACGAATTTTGAGAATATTCAAACTGGAGAACACAAAAAAGCTTTTAATTCCCTGAATAATGCCGAAGTCAATTTTTGGATTGATGCGCCTGCGGTAGATAAAGTTCTCAATTCAGGAATTCCGGCGGATGTCGTCCCGTTAAATGCTACAAATTTCGCCCGCTTGCAAGGGTTTGCTCAACGCATTCAAGATAATCCTTCTCAGTGTAATACTGCCCCCGCACAATATATCAAAAATGTTCAATTTGCTAATTCGCCCGCTCCTGGTGTTTTCGTTTTTGATACACTATTTTTCTGGGATACTTTAACTGTAGCTAGTCTATGGAATGATTTTCTAAATTTTGAAGATTTCGCCGATTTAGAAATAACAACATTGACGAATGGAGATCCGAGTACGGTAACGGGACAATTACCAGAGGCAGAACTTTTTCGGCGAGATATTGGCAATCTTTTTGCTTTGGGAAGAGTCAAAAATCCCGTAAGGTTGAGTTTGTCGGTGAAGCCTGCTGCTGGCGATCCTGATTTTAAGACGACGATTCAAGATTTTGTCTTTGGTTTGGTTTGTACTAGCAATTGATGGTGAGTTATGCTAACTTTTTACTCTTAGAGGTTACGAAATTGATTTCCTAAAACTCTTTTATAGGGGGCTTTGTTCCCCCCTTCTCAAGGAGGGAACTAGGGAGAAGCGAGATCTAAAACTTCAAGCGCGGAACTCTAGATATTCTTACACTAACTTGTTTTGGAAAAACGAAACGGATTAAAATTCGTATTGGTATCGTAGTAATCTTCTTGCTCTTGACGCTTTAACCAATTAGTAACCATATAAGTCATAGGTGTAAATAAAATCTCAATTCCGCATTTAAACAAATAATTAGATACAATCAGCGCCCATATTACACTATTGGGAACAATTCCAAAAAAAGCAATCAAAATAAATATTGTCGTATCCAAAACTTGCCCTACTAAAGTTGAGCCAATCGTGCGAGTCCACAGCCACTTACCGCGAGTTAAGATCTTCAATTTTGCTAAAATAAAAGAATTAGAAAACTCTCCTACCCAGTAAGCTATTAAACTTGCAGCGACAATTCTCGGAGTAGAGCCTAAAATTTGATGATACGCCTCTTGATATTTCCAATCTGCTGCTGGAGGTAACGCGCCAACAAGACTAAAAGTTACAGCCATTAAAAAAGCACAGAAAAACCCCAACCAAATAACCTTTCTAGAACGAGAGTATCCGTATACTTCAGTTAAGATATCGCCAAAAATATAACTGAGTGGAAAAATTAGCGTTCCGCCATCAAAGGTAAACCATCCTAAGCTAACGATTTTAGTCGAGGTAATATTTGAGATGAGTAAAACAGTAACAAATAAAGTCGCGATCGCGTCTAGATGTTTGTAAGATTTAGACATTCGGAATGAGGGAGTGGGAGAGTGGGAGTCGGGAGTAGGGGAATCGTTATGAATCCTATCTCCTCAGTTTTGACTTCTGACTTTTGACTTTTGACTTTTGAATTATGAATCAGACGCAAGTACCAGTAGATCGATACGTTAAAGTTGATTCTATTAATACTCGTTATTGGATGATGGGAAGTGGAAATCCCGTTATTTTGTTACATGGGGGTCAAGGTTCGGTAGAGTTTTGGTTGTATAACATTGGTACTCTAGCAAAATCTCACTGCGTCTACGCACTCGATATGGTGGGTTCTGGACGTTCGGATAAGCCTCAAGCTTCCTATTCACTCACATACCAGGCTCAGTTTATCAAAGATTTTATGGATACCCTTGGGATTGAATCTGCGACTTTAATAGGCAATTCTATGGGTGGTGGTGCGGCTTTACAACTGGCTTTGCTATTTCCCCAACGGGTGAATAAGTTGGTGTTGGTAGATAGCATGGGATTTGGTAAGGAAATCGCTTTAGGTATCCGCCTAACAACTTTACCCTTGCTGATTAGGTTACTGCGTCCGTCACGCCGCCTGCTAGCGCCGATGTTAAAAAATAATTTTTTCAACCCGCAAAGCATTCCTTCTGAGTGGGTGGAACTGCGATATCCCATCTTTGCTTTACCTGGAAGAAAACCCGCACTGATGGCGATGGTTAAGACGAATTTTCACTTGTTAGGAGTGCGATCGCAAGTGTTTCGTCCAATTCTCAGTCAACTTGCTACCATTACCGTACCAACTTTAGTAATTTGGGGCAAACAAGACAGAATTATACCAGTAGCTCACGCGCATATTGCAGCTAAAACTATACCTAACGCTCATCTCCACATTTTCGATCGCTGCGGACATCATCCTCATTTAGAATATCCAGAGAAGTTTAATAATTTGGTATTGGAGTTTTTGGCTAGTGAGTATAAAAATTAATACTTGACTTATCCCTTAATTACAGAGGAAGATACTGAATTTGCCCTTCTAATTCACTCTCAGAACTACACTCTAGCAGCAAGATAATATCTTCTATAACTTTACCAACTGCTGCATCTAAACTAATTTCTATAACTCCTGGCATCGGCTGACTTGCTACCACTCTTTCATAGGCATAGCGCGTAATTGTAGCAACATCATGAGTAAGTAATATTCGGTTTTCTCGTGCTGCCCATGCCAATATAGTTGGGTCATCTTTACCCGATAAACCTACATCTTGAACGCGAATGATATCAATGTTGGAGTTACGGCGAATTAAACCCCTGATAATTGTGTTGTCGAAGTTTTCATCAGCTAAAAACTTCATTTTGAAGAACGCTCTACTCTACGGGCAAGCAATCTGTCACGTAATCCTTGCGAATCAAACCTCGATTCATTGACTTTGCGAATCTCTTGCGATTGTTTCTGCCGTTGCCGGAGATACGCTTCAACTTCTTGCTGATGGTTGAGATAAAATCCAATCGTTGCATACACATCAGCTAATTTGAGCGATGGAAAACGATAAACAATTTCTTCTGCCGTTACTCCTTGTTTGAAAACAGCAACCACAGTATCGAGAGTTACGCGAGTCTTTCCTACTCGAACCACGCCATCAGCATTAGTATCTAGTGGAGCAGTTTCAGCTACGATTGTTAACACCATAACAATTTTTACTATTACTATGTTGATTGAGGTAATCTTACTGTTTATGTTAACACAATTTTTACTAGAAACGGTCACTAACTGCTTAATAAAATTAGTTTTGACAAGTAGAGCCAAAATTTATTATATGAATCATCCCCTTCCTATTGATAAATATTTTCAAAGTCTCAATGAAGATGAATTAAGCGACATATTTTTCAACTATGCATTGCAAGCTTATATCCAGGCTTTTGGAGTAAAAGGAGTTGTAGAAGAATTAGTACTTTATTGTGAGACCATGTTTAAAGATCCATTGCCAGAAGAAACTATAGAACAACAAAAATCTTGGGAGCGCGATTATAAAAAACTCAAGAAATTAAAGCTAGAAAATTAATATACAATCAAGAATAACATAGGCTGTACTATATGCTGATACAAAAATAACTGGCTAAGTATATGAAAATTAAAGCAATAATTCACTCAGCAGAAGAGAGAGGCTACTGGGCAGAGGTTCCTGCACTTCCTGGTTGCATTACTGAAGGAGAAACAATGGAAGAAGTAATGACTAACTTGAAAGATGCTATTGAAGGTTGGCTTGAGGTTGCCAATGAAAGCCACTCTACTACGTCAACGAATTAACCTCATGCCATTCCGCCGCCTTAGCACGAATTTTTTCCAATTCTTCCCCTGGCATTCTTTCTAAATTTCGCAACATTTGACTCATACGGTGATTGTTTTTTAAACTATCGTAATGACGGGCGAGAAAATCCCAGTAGAAGAAGTTGAAAGGACAAGCTTTTTCACCCGTGCGATCGCGAGGGTTATAATAACAATTCTTACAATAATCGCTCATTTTATTGACATAATTTGCCGAGGCTGCATAAGGCTTCGATGCCATCATTCCCCCATCAGCAAACTGTCCCATGCCAATGACATTTGTTTGCATTACCCAATCATAAGCATCAATAAATGCGGCGTGAAACCAATCTTCTAATTCTTGCGGTGAAATCCCTGCAATTAAGGCAAAGTTATTTAAGATCATCAACCGCTGAATGTGGTGAGCATAGCCAATTTCTTTTACCTGCTTGAGAATCTGGTACAAACAATTCATTTGCGTATTTCCAGTCCAATAAAACTCAGGTAAGGGTTGAGCGTGATTAAACCAATTTTTTGTGGGATAATCTTCACCCATATAGATATAAATGCCGTGCATATATTCGCGCCAACCCAAAATTTGACGAATAAATCCCTCGATACTATTGAGTTCCCACTCACCCTGATTTTCGTAATATGCTTTTTCTGCGGCTTGCACGACTTCTAAAGGATGAATTAACCCCAAATTGAGGTAAGGAGACAGCATCGCGTGCCACATTGTCTGTTCTCCCGTTACCATTGCATCTTGGTAGGGTCCAAAATTAGACAAGCGAGTTTGAATGAAAAAGTCAAGAACTTGTAATGCTTGTTGACGGGTAACTCCCCAGCGAAAAGGTTGAATTTGCCAGTACTTTTGACTATCTTTAAATGCAGGTGACTGTATGACAAAATCAATTACGTCTTGAGTAATGCGATCGCATTCAAACCATAAAGCTTCCGGTAATTTTAGTTTACCTTTAGGTGGCTGGCGGTTGTCTTTGTCAAAATTCCAACGTCCGCCTGCGGGTAAATCGCCTACCATAAGAATATCAAACCGCTTTCTACCTTCTCGATAGAAATCTTCCATAATCAGGCGCTTGCGAGAACTCGCCCACTGGATAAATTCTGCATCACCCCAAATGAAACGATTATTAGGTGTAAATGTAACTTGACAAGGGAGATTTAAGCTTTCTATTAATTTAGCAAAAGGGCGATCGCTCGGTGTCATTACCCGTAATTCTGCAATCTGATTTTGTTTAATCCACTCTATTAGAGGAGTTTGAAAATCTTCAGCTTGCTTGTAAGTAACATTCCATCCTGCTTGTTTTAACTCCTCGGCAAAATGGCGCATCGCCGACCATACTAATACCAATTTTTGTAAGTGGTAGGGTAATTCTTGAGCATGGCGCAAAGATTCAATAAAAATAACTTGATGGTGTTTTTTATCGACACAACTTTGTAGTGCTGATTGTCCCATCCAAAGTTGATCGCCTAAAATCCAAATACCTATAATTTTGTCATCTGTCATTTGTCATTTGTCATTTGTGGGTAGTGAGGAGTACTAATTGGTAGTTGACTGTTGTTTTTTTCTCCCTTGTCTTCCTTGTCCCCCTTGTCTTCCTTGTCCCCTGACTGGTCACTGTTCGCTGATAACTGTTCCAGGCTACGCCAAAGATACCAGGATGCGATCGTACAATAAGGTTTCCATTGCTGTCCCAATTGTTCTACAGTTTTACGGTGGGGTAGCTCTGCCAAATTGTAGACTTTGCGCACGCCAGCTCGAATACCTAAGTCATCTATAGGTAACACATCCCATCGATGCAATCGAAAAATTAATAACATCTGCACCGTCCAACGTCCAATTCCTTTGACTTGGGTAAGCGTCTGAACGATTGTTTCGTCGTCTAATAATTCCAACTCAGCGATGGTAGGCAATCCATATAGGACTTTAGCAGCCAAATCTTTGAGGTAAACAATTTTGGGACGAGAAATACCCACTTCCCGCAAAACTTCATCTGGAGTGTTGAGGATATCTAAGGCGGAGGGAAGTTGTGCGGGAGAAATTCTCAAAAATCGCTGGTGAATCGCAGTTGCAGATTTAGTTGAAAGTTGTTGATGGATAATGGCTTTGGAGAGGGAGAAAAATAAATCTCCCGTTTGCTGGACTCGATCGAGGCGACAAGTACCAACTTGGTGAATCAGAGTAGCAAGGATAGGATCGGATTTTGTAAGTGCCGCGATCGCAACTGAATAATCCATTCTTGACCCTCAGAGCTTGCCATCTTAACATTGTATTTCTTGCCAGGGTTTTGCGATCGCGCATCCAACCTAAATGACATCCTTAACAGTGGCAGCTAATGCTTTAGACTAAATCTGAGATCGTCAAGGCACAAGGGAACGTTAATGGCAGAGAAAGCTGATGCACTCAAAATCACCAGACGCGATGAAGACTACTCCCGCTGGTATCTAGACATTGTAGACAGAGCTAAGCTAGCCGAAGACTCTGGGATTCGCGGTTGCATGATTATTCGACCGGAAGGATTTGCGATTTGGGAGAAAATGCAGCAAACCCTGGACGGAATGTTTAAAGACACCGGACACACGAATGCTTACTTTCCGGTATTTATTCCCGTCAGCTACTTCTCTAAAGAAGCCGAACACGTTTCTGGCTTTGCCAAAGAATGCGCTGTTGTGACTCACCATCGGCTACAACTGACTGAATCGGGAGAAATTACCGTCGATCCCGACGCTGAACTATCCGAACCACTCGTTGTCAGACCGACTAGCGAAACTATTATTTGGTCAGCATATCGTAATTGGATTCAAAGCTATCGAGATTTACCAATTCTGTTGAATCAATGGGCAAATATTTGTCGCTGGGAGTTGAGAACTAGACCTTTCTTACGCACAACCGAATTTCTTTGGCAAGAAGGACATACAGCTCATGCAACTGCTGATGAAGCTGAAGCTGAAGCAAGGCAAATGTTAGAAATTTACAAAACTTTTGTCGAGCAGTATTTAGCTATTCCAGTATTTGCCGGACGCAAGACAGAAAATGAAAAGTTTCCTGGGGCAGTACATACTTATACAATCGAAACAATGACGCAAGATAAACGCGCCATTCAAGTCGGTACGAGCCACAATTTAGGCACGACTTTTTCTAAAGCCTTTGACGTGAAATATTTGTCTGCTGAAGGAACACAAGAGTATCCATTTGCAACGAGTTGGGGCATTACAACTAGAATGATCGGTACTCTCATTATGGTTCACTCCGACGATCGCGGTTTTGTTTGTCCGCCGCGCATTGCTCCTCTACAGGTGATTGGCGTGCCGATTTATCGTAAGGACGCGGAAAAAGAGCAAGTATTAGCTCGATTTACCGAACTACAAGAGCAGTTTAAAGCCACAAAAGCGTTTTCATTTAAAGTCGATACGCGGGATAATTTAAGCCCTGGGTTCAAGTTTAACGATTGGGAATTAAAAGGCATTCCTTTACGTTTAGAAATGGGTCCGAGAGACTTAGCAAATGGTACTGCCGTGTTAGTTCGTCGCGATACTGGTGAAAAAATTAATGTGGCTCAAAGTGATTTGGAATCGCAAATCAAAACTTTATTAGAGGATATCCAAATTAGCTTATTCAAACGGGCGCAAGAATTTCAGCAACAGAATTTGCACTTTGTCGAAACCTACGCTGAATTTCAGCAACAGATCGAAGAAAAAGCAGGTTTTTATGTTGCTTACTTTGATGGTAATTCTGACGACGAAGAGAAAATCAAAGAAGAAACTAAAGCAACCGGACGCTGCATTCCTTTCGACTTACAACAAGGTACGGGGAAATGTTTTTATACGGGTAGGCAAACAGATCGGCGAGTCATTTTTGCTAGAGCGTACTAGCGGGAGCCAGGTATGGTAGGGGCGGGTTGACCGAGCAACTTTGTAACTCACAAATATTTCGGGTGAACCCGCCCGTACAGGTATCAGAAAATTGGGAAAGAGAAGTAGTGCGTGGTGAATAGTTAATTCCCCCGTGCCCCTCTGCTCCTCTGCCCCTCTGCTCCAATCTTACGGGCAGCAGCCAGGAGCAATCTTTGCTCGGCACGGGCGATCGCCCTATAAGTCTGTTCGACGGCATTCGGTTCGACGGAAATAGAGGTAATGCCCGATTGGATCAAAGAGTCGATAATTTCTGGATAAAGGACGGGAGCCTGACCGCAGATCGAGCAGGAAATATTAGCTTGCTGCGCCATTTGGATAATTTGGGCGATCGCTTGCAGGACTGCTGGGTGGCGTTCGTTTAAATTAGCGGCTAACTCGCCGCGATCGCGGTCTACTCCCAGCAACAATTGAGTCAAGTCGTTCGTGCCAATGGAAACTCCTTGAACTCCTGCTTTGACGTATTGGGGTAGTAGAAATAGCACTGAAGGCACTTCTGCCACGATCCACAGTTGAAATTGCGCAACTTGAGTTAGTCCTGCTTGCTCGACGCGCTGACGGCAGAAACTAAACTCTTCGACACTGCGGACAAACGGTAACATGAGGTGAAGATTTGTTTGACCGGACTGCTGCACGGCGGCTAAAGCAGCTAGTTCCAAGTCAAAAACTTTCGGATCTTTGAGATAACTCAACGTCCCGCGCTGTCCCAGGATGGAATTACGGCTGTTACCAGCAGCAGCATCCACACCATCCAGATTCAAAGACTGAAATTCTGGCGATCGCCAATCTAAAGAGCGATAGAATACGGGTCTGGGAGCAAAAGCATTGACGAATTGACTAATTTGTGATTTCCATAAATCTAATAATTCTGCCTGTCGTCCCTGTTGCAACCACACTCTCGGGTGCTGTCCCTCTAACACGTTCAACATCATCAGTTCCGATCGCAACAACCCCACGCCATCGACGGGTAAATCCTTAACCTGAGCAATTAAACTCGGCTGACTCAAATTGAGCATGAGTTGAGTGGCTATAGTCGGGAGTTGGGAGTCGGGAGTCGGGAGTCGGGAAATTTTGACTTTTGAATTTTGACTTTTGACTTCTCCCTTGTCCCCCTTGTCTCCCTTGTCGCCTCTTCTCCACACTTCACCGCGATCGCCATTCAATTCCAATAATTCTCCTGTTCGGATCGATCCTGTGGCGCGCGCAACACTCACAACAGCCGGAATACCTAATTCTCTAGCCAGGATGGCGCTGTGAGAAGTCAATCCTCCTTGCTCAGTGATGATTCCCGCTGCTTGTTGCAATAGGGGTAGCCAGTCAGGGGCGATCGCTGGAGCGACTAAAATCGATCCTGCTGGTATAGTTACAGGTCGCGGTTCGCTTTTTGCGATCACGTATGCTGGAGCAATGACCTCTCCCCTTGCTGCTGCGATGCCTGAGATAAATTCCGAATTCCGTAGCTTGCTTAAGCGAGGAGGTATTCGGAATTCCGAATCTTCTTTTGGCTGTTGGCTGTTGGCTGCTGGCTCCCGAACTCTATAGGTATTCGCGTGGGTCAGGTAGAGTTGCGGTTTTGCGTCGATCCCTGTTTGAGCCAACGTCCACTCTAAATAGAATGCTGCGCCCAAATCTGTTTTTAGTTGTTGCGTGAGTTGAATCAGTTGTTGGAGAGACTCATCGCTGAGAGCATACTGCTGCTGTTGTGCTTCGCTCAACAAGTATGTTTGCAAGCAAGGGGTGACAGATGAGGGTAAAAGAGAAGTCGTACAAAGAGTTAAATCTGAAATGAAGGGAATATTGCCGACTCCATAAGCCAATATTTTATTACCCAACTGCCGCGATCGCACTTGATTCGTTGCGGTGGAAACGAAGTAGAGATCGGGTGAAACTTCCCCACGGGCGATCGCTATCCCTAAACCCCAAGTAGCGCTAATCTCAATCTCAGAGGGGTTACACGTTAAAATTCCCGAGGCGATCGCATTTTGTAGGGGTTGTACCAAGACTGCTAGATGAATGTCTCGCCATTCAATCCTGTGGCGCTGCCAATACAAAAGACTTCTAGCGCGAAATAACTGGCTCCAAGTTTGCTTCAAAGCTAGGGCGATCGCTTCCGGTTCTGGACAACATATTTGAGCTTCTAGCAGTCCAGAGAAATTGAGATTTTGGATTGCCGTAGTTTTCAGAATTAAAGAAGGGCGAAAAATTAATGCTGATGCTTGCCACGATTGCGTCGCTTCTAGCAGCGATCGCCAGTACTCTTCTGGTAAGGGTGCGGCAAGAATTTCTTGCTGTAGGCGTTGGGCAACTTTCTGGAGTTGATGACTATCATCAACATTTATTCTCAATGAAGATTCTGGCAGATCGGCAATTAATGGATCGGACGAATTTAACTGCGCGAGAAATTTCCACAGAGTTTGAGCGGGAACGACACAACTAGGTACTACTGGATAACCGTTTGTCGCAATCCGACCGAGATGGAATGCCTTTTCTCCTATCTGTAGGCGTTCTGCGGCTGAAATTTGCTCCAGTAAGTAGAGTGTGTTCAAGAATTTTCTCTCGTCAGTTATCAGTAAAGAGTGGCTAGTGACTAGTGGCTGGTGGCTAGATAATTTTGAATGCGTGAATGCGTGAATTCTTCCCCCGACTCCCGACTCCCTTCTTATTTGTTTATTTAAGCAAATTCCTGGGAAAACTAGATCGAGCATAGCTAGAAACCAATAAGCGTGCTGTCTATGCAAATCCCTTTGAACGCTTACTCAAGAGGTCAAGATTACTATGTTACTAAAAGCCCAACAGTATCGATTAGTTACGAGAAGCGATTTTGACGGTCTCGTCTGTGCTGTTTTACTAAAAAGTTTAAATTTAATCAATGAGATTAAGTTCGTCCATCCGAAAGATATGCAAGATGGCAAAATTGAAATTACTAATCATGATATTACTACAAATTTACCTTATGTTGAAGGTGCGTATTTAGCCTTCGACCATCATTTTAGCGAAACGCTGAGAAATCGCGATCGCTCCTCCACTCATATCATCGATCCTAACGCTCCATCTGCTGCCAGAGTTGTTTACGATTATTTTGGTGGAGCGGAAAAATTCCCTCATATTTCCCAAGAGATGATGACAGCAGTTGATCGAGCGGACTCGGCTCAATTTACTTTAGAGGAAGTTTTACGACCTCAAGGCTGGGTACTGCTGAATTTTTTGATGGATGCGAGAACGGGGTTAGGTAGATTTAAAGATTTTAGAATTTCTAATTACGATTTGATGATGAATTCGATCGATGCTTGTAAAGACAGCACGATTGACGAGATTTTAAATCTTCCTGACGTGAAAGAAAGGGTCGATGTTTATCGCGAACACGAAGCTAAATTTCAAGCACAAATTAAAAAGTGTGCGACTGTTCGTGACAAAACAGTTGTATTAGATCTGAGGCAAGAAGAGACAATTTACGCGGGGAATCGGTTTATGGTTTACGCTTTATATCCTGAGTGTACTGTCTCAATTCATGTCATGTGGGGTTTGAAGCAACAAAATACAGTGTTTGCAGTTGGCAAATCGATTTTCGATCGCAGTTCTCAAGTTAATATTGGCGAGTTGATGTTAAAGTATGGTGGTGGTGGTCATGCCAACGCTGGAACTTGTCAAGTCGCGCATGAAGTAGTGGATGAAACATTAAGGGAAATCATTAGCCAAATTAAGGCGAACGAGTAATTTAAATTTGATTTTATTGGTTTGAATATCATATTCGTGTAGGGGTGGGTTCACCAAAAATACTTGAAATACTTGCAGTTTATTGATAACCTCACCCCAGCAGATCTGTAAAAATTGACGCATTTTGATAAATGTTGCTGCGATCGCAAATTTAATACAATATGTGGGAATTACTGGGTCTTGGTAGGGCGGGTTTATCGATCTCCTCGTGAGAAGATAAAGATTGTTGGTAAACCCGCCCCTACGTTTTATTTATTTAACTTCATTGACAACCCAATTCGTTTTCTCTGCACGTCAATTTCTAATACACGCACTTTGACAATTTGTCCAACCTTGACAAACTTTTTCGGATCGTCCACAAAGCGATCGGCTAGTTGAGAAATATGAACTAAACCATCTTGGTGTACGCCAATATCCACAAACGCGCCAAAGTTGGCTACGTTAGTGACGATTCCTTCTAATTCCATGCCCGATTTGAGATCGGAGATTTCTTTGATATCCTCTCGAAATGTAGCATATTTAAATTCAGCTCTAGGATCTCTGCCGGGTTTTTCTAATTCGCCGATAATGTCTCTTAATGTTGGTTCGCCTACAGTTTCAGTCACGTATTTTTTCAGATTCGTTCCTTTGAGCTTAGATGCAACTTGAGAAATTTGAGTTAATGATACGTTTAAGTCGTTAGCGATCGCCTCCACAATTTTATAACTTTCCGGGTGAACGGCTGTATTATCTAAAGGATTTTCTCCACCTCGAATCCGTAAAAATCCGGCAGCTTGCTCGAAGGCTTTTGGTCCTAATTTGGCTACCTTGAGTAACTGACGACGGTTTTTAAATACACCGTTTTCATTCCGATAGGCAACAATGTTATTGGCAATTGTTGTCGTAATTCCAGATACATAACCCAGTAACTCCTGAGAAGCAGTATTAAGGTCTACGCCTACGTAGTTCACGCAACTTTCTACGGTTTCCTCTAGCTTTTGCTTCAAAAGTTTTTGGTCTACATCATGCTGATATTGTCCCACACCAATTGATTTGGGATCGATTTTAACTAATTCTGCTAGCGGATCTTGCAAGCGTCTGCCAATACTAATTGCACCGCGCACGGTAATATCAAGTTCGGGAAATTCCGCGATCGCAACTTGACTGGCAGAATAGATCGATGCGCCCGATTCATTGACCATCACTTTAATTGGTTTGCGTTCCACCGTCTGCAAGACTTCTGAAATAAATTCATCCGTCTCTCGTCCTGCCGTACCGTTACCGATCGCAATTAACTCAATGCGGTATTTTTCCAACAATTGCTTAACAGTTTGTGCTGCTTGCGATCGGGCTGCTGCTGATTGGTGGGGAAAAATTGCTTGATATGCTAAAAATTGCCCTGTTTGCGATAGTACGGCTACCTTACATCCCGTCCTAAACCCAGGATCGATCGCCAGTGTCGGACGCATTCCGGCTGGACTGGATAACAATAAATCGCGTAAATTTGCTTCAAAAGTTTTAATTGATTCAACATCGGCAAAGCTTTTTTTCTCATTACGGACGGCACTAATTAATGACTCTTTCATCAATCGCGTCCATCCATCTTTGAGTAAATCGTGGTAGAATTTCCTCAAACTGGGGTTCTTCGTGCGAATTTCCTGCGATTCTAGATAGGACAATACCACCCCTTCATCAAAACTGAGATCGAAATCCAAGATTCCTTCGGCTTCACCGCGATATAGCGCGAGTAGATTGTGCGGTGCGATATCTTCAACTCGAATTTGATAGTTGCGGTACATTTCAAATTTTGTCGTACCTTCGGGGTAATCGTCCTTGACGCGCGAGACAAACACCCCTTCGTTGAGTAGATATTCGCGGATGTAAGCGCGTAATTCGGCTTTTTCAGCAATTTCCTCTGCCAAGATATCAGCTGCACCTTTAAGCGCTTCCTCCTTTGACTTAACTCCCTTTTCCTCAGAAATATATTTTACTGCTTCTGATTCTAAAGGTACGATAGGGGCGTTTTTGACATTGAGAGATTTAATCCACTCGGCGAGTGGTTCTAATCCCTTTTCTCGCGCCGCCGTAGCGCGGGTGCGGCGTTTGGGGCGATAGGGAAGGTATAAATCTTCTAATTCAGTTTTCTGCAAGCAGGCGGTGATTTTTGCCTGTAGTTCCTCTGTCAGTTTACCAAGAGAGGCGATCGCGCTTAAAATCGCTGCTTTTCTTTCTTCTAGTTCTGTGAGGTAGGCGTGTCTCTCAGCTAGTTCCCGCAGTTGGGTTTCGTTCATCTCCCCCGTGCGTTCTTTGCGGTAACGAGCGATAAATGGAATTGTTGCACCCTCCGCCATCAGTTCGAGTGCGCTTTGCACCTGGAAGGGTTTGAGATTTAGTTCTTGAGCTAGTAGTTGGGGAATGTTTACCATCGAGTCAGTTTATGCAGTCTCTCTTAAAGGTAATATGCCATATGATTCAAAAGTGCAATGGTGAGCGAAGTGGCGAAATTACCCGATGAAACATTTTCTACTATCTTTAGCTTGCAACGACGACTGCTAGAACGCATCGACGAAGCTACAGCTACAGATGCAGCCATCTTTGAGCGGTTTGGAGAAGTGGAGGAAACAAGACCAGAACTAGAAGAACTCCAAAGTATTAGGGAGAGATCGACATCTGCTTACACTCGACTCTACACTCTTTTGTTAAGAGTGGCAGAGGCTCAACCAGTAGCTAGTTCAGCTACGCTAAATTTATTCACTGGAGCAATCGATAGAGCAGACACAAGCCTACGTTGATTCAGCAGCAGCAAGTATTATGGATGTCAAAAGGAACTGGAATTTGCCATGAGTAACCAACCTAGAATACCCGATCCAGAAACCAGAAAGCGATCTGTTGAGAAGTTAAAGGAAGTTTGTCGTCAGTTTGACGAGTTGAATGAGTTACTCGATCGCGCGATCGCAAGTGCAGAAGCAGATATTCGCAATAGTCCATCATCCGCTTATCGGACGCGACAGCAGCAGAAAAGGAGACAAATGGAAATATAAATGGAAATAAAGATTGACGATCTTTCTGGCTCTGAAATTGCTGAGTTTTTGGAAGAACATATCAGAGAAATGAAGTCCGTTTCGCCTCCTGAAAGTAAACATGCTCTAGATTTGGCAGGGTTGAGAAAACCACAAATTACATTTTGGACGATTTGGGATAGTAGTTGCTTAATAGGCTGTGGTGCAATGAAAGAATTAGATGCAAGCCATGCTGAAATTAAGTCGATGCGTACAACAACCTCATATAGAGGGAAAGGTGTTGCATCAATGCTACTTCAGCATATCTTGAACGAAGCGAAGCTACGAGGTTATCGGCGTATAAGTTTAGAAACTGGATCGATGCCTTTTTTTGAGCCAGCACGCAATTTATATGCGAAATACGGCTTTAAGAACTGTGCGCCTTTTTCTAAATATAAAGAAGATCCAAACAGTGTGTTTATGACAAAGGATTTGTAATTTAAAATCTTCTTCTTTGTGTCTTTGCGTCTTTGCGCGACACAAAACTATATCTTGAAATGCACCTGAGAATTAAGCTGACACAAAATTTCTACTAATTGCTCAATCTGACTCAATTCATGAGTCGCCATCACAGAAAATCTTATTCTACTTGTCGGTACGGTAGGGGGACGAATTGCTGGCGCAAAAATTCCCGACTCTTTCAAATTTGAACCAAATTTTAAAGCCGTGGCTGCATCTGCTAATTGCAAGCACAAAATTGGCGACTCAGAAGGTAATAATTTTAATTGCGGTAATTCTTGAGTCATTAAATGTTTTAAATAATTAATATTTTGCCAAAGTTGCTGTCTGCGTTCTGGTTCTTCTCGTACAATAGAAATTGCCGCGATCGCAGCCGCAGTATCGGCAGGAGAAAGAGCTGTGGTATAAATCCAACTAGCCGCACGGTTGCGTAGAAAATCAATTAAAGCGGCTGAACCTGCGACGTAACCGCCTAAACTTCCCAAGGCTTTGCTCAGCGTGCCAACTTGAATTAACGGGCTACTAGTAAGATTGAAATGTTCGACGCAACCAGCCCCAGTTTTACCAAAAACTCCGGTAGCGTGAGCCTCATCAATTAATAGCATACAGTTAAATTGAGCTGCTAAATCTATTAATTCTGGTAACGGGCATAAATCTCCATCCATACTAAAGACGCTATCAGTCATAATTAAACAACGACGGTAGCGATCGCGTTGTTCTAACCGGGTTTTTAAAAATAAAATATCGTTATGGGGATACTCAACAATTGTTGCACCGCTGAGAATCGCTCCATTTTTTAAGCAAGAATGATTGTATTGGTCTGAAAGAATTAGATCTCGTTTGCCAACTAAAGCCGCAATTGTACCCAAATTTGCCAAATATCCCGAACTGAAAACTACAGCATCTTCAGTTTGTTTTAGAATTGCGATCGCTCGTTCCAATTCTCGATGCAATTCTCGATGTCCGCTAAGTAAACGAGAACCCGTACTTCCCGCACCGTATATCTGCGTAGCCGTTATAGCTGCTTGAATTAGTCTTTCATCGCCTGCTAACCCTAAGTAGTCGTTACTAGCAAAATTAATCAGCGATCGCCCTTCCATTTGGATAATAGCACCAGGGCGGCTGTCAATTGTCTGTACGGCACGATACCAATCGGCTTTGTGGATGGTTGCTAAAGATTGTTCTATCCAAGCATAAGGATCTTTTGACATGGGGGATGAGAACGTAAATATTCTATACAGCATGATACTTGTAGGGGCGCACAGGTGTGCGCCCCTACTACAGGTTACGTGTTTCATCTCAGCAATTCAGTAACCTTACCGATATACCTTTTAGAATAGGCGATCGCATCTTCTCACCTGAGAATATACCAACAAATACCTAGTAACATCTAAGTAGGAATGCGGAGACAGCTGCACAAGTGCAGAATAAACCAGTGAATTTGCGGTTAAATAAAAATCAGCCTCATTCTAGGATGATCTCATATTCAATTTTCACTTAGAAAACAAAAGGTGCGTTGTGGCTTCAAACGGTAACATTAAACGTACATTAGATGAAGTTCTGCCTCTTGCAGAAAGTTTGCCACTAGAAGATAAAGCTGAATTAGTACAGCGGTTGATTGGCGAACACTCAGGCTTAAATGTTGTTATTGATAATAGCTGTTTATCTGGTTCAATTATTGGGTTAGTTAACTTAATGAGTCGCGATGAGGTTGCAGAAACATTAATTGCGATCGCTAACAGAGTGATTCTTGAAGGAAAAATTTCTAAAGGATAGTCGGAGGGTGCGTTATTAACGCACCTGACTATTTTAAATAGTGGCAAAACTAGGATTCATCGGCTGAGTTTTTTGCTCTTGAGCTACGTTTAACTTCTGAACGAATTCCTGAGTTAGCTGACTAAAAGCTTTGGCTCCAGCAGAGTGAGGATTGCTCAAAACTACGGGCATAAAACTATCAACTGCTTTAGCAACGTTGACATCCATTGGAATTTGAGTATTAAAGATTTTATCAGGGGTAAAATCCTGATTGATTCGCTGTACGACTTGCCTTTGGTATCTACCTGTAAATAGGTTACCAGCCATTGTAAACACGATACCGATCAGTTGAATTCCCATGACAGCCTCGGCTTCATGGCTTTTTTTCAATTCGGCAATGCGTCTTTCTAATAACTGAATTCCTACAATCGATAGCGGTTCTGGCTTAGCTGGTAAAATATAGAAATCGCTGGCAGCAAGGGCGCTACGAGTCATGAGATTGTAGCCAGGAGCGCAATCAAAAATAATGCAATCGTAGTCAGACATAATTGGCTGCAAAATCTGTCTGAGCAAAGTTCTCTCAAACCGATTCCAGACAACTTCAAAGTCTAAGCGATCGACTTCAAAAGCTTTTTCATGTAGCATTTCTGCTACCATATATTCGTCATATAACTCAATATCTCCTGGCAATAAGTCCAGGTTATTAATATTACAGACCGAACGATGAATTGCATCTTGGATGGTAATTCTAGCTTGTGGATTTGGCTGAATAATTTGGTTGATAAAATTCTTGAGGGTGCGTTTTCTTTTTCTATAGTTAGCAAACTCTGTGGGAGCCATCAAGCTGAGAGTGGCGCTAATTTGGGTATCTAAGTCAAAAATCAAGACTCGCTTACCATGCTCTTTTGCTAGCGCCGTGGCTAGATTAACGCTGAGAGTTGTTTTGCCGACACCCCCTTTCATATTAGCAGTGGCGATCGTATAGGTCATATTTGACATCCTCGCTATACAGCTCTTGGTCGGTTTGAATCTCCGAATAGCTTAGCTGCACTTGCATAAATGGGAGAAAATTGTTTGAATATCTTTATGAAATTTAGTGATTTAAGCATTACCCACCTGCAATCCATTTCTTTTGAATTGCCAACACTGCCGCCTGGGTGCGATCGCGTACTCCTAATTTCTGGATAATGGTATGGACGTGTACCCTAACCGTACCAGGAGTAATGTATAGGGTAGAAGCAATTTCTTGGTTAGACTTACCCGCCGCAATTAAAGCTAAAATTTCTTGTTCTCGTTGCGTTAGCGGTTGGTTAGATTCTGCTGGAGTTGCGATCGCCTCACTCGTATCTGGGTTATGCTCGAATGTAGTGCGAATTTCTGTAGTTGCCGTGCGATCCCACCAAGAAGCACCAGCAGCCACCGAACGAATTGCTAAAATCAAAGTCTCGGCAGCAATCCCTTTCAAACAATAACCCGCCGCCCCTGCGGCAATCAACCGCGCAATTAAAGACTTTTGGGAATGAGAAGTTAAGACTAAAACTGGTAACTGGGGATTTTGCTGTTTAATTTGCCGACACGCCTCTACACCGCCAATTCCAGGTAATCCTACATCGAGTAATACCACATCGAGGGCGTGACGCTGTACCATTTCTACGGCTGTTTCCCCATCCTCCGCTTCAGCAACGATTTCTATACCTGATTCTTGTTGCAATTTGACTTCTAAACCAAGGCGAAAGAGTTCGTCATCTTCAACCAGGAGTAACCGTAAGGAAGGAGACATTCTTATGTATAAACTGACAAAGCTGGTAAGCGAAAACAGAAAAGCGCGCCTTGAGGCAAACAATTCTCTGCCCAAATTGTACCGCCATGCGCGGAAATAATTTGCCGTGTTAGATAGAGTCCCAAACCCGAACCTTTCGCTTGGCGATCGCTATGTCCTTGATAAAATCGTTCAAATAGATGTGGTAATTGTGCGTCAGTAATTCCCAAACCGTTATCCAAAACTTTGACAAGACAATATTCCGCCTGAGATTCAAATACCACTTCTACCTTACCACCGCGACGGGAATGATTAATTCCGTTTGTGAGGAGATTGGTAAACACCCGCGCTAATTGCAGCGCGTCACCCTGAACCCACATGGCACGACGAAAATCTGAGTCTCCGTACCCCAAACTAATATAAACTTGACGCGAAGCAGCGAGATCTGTCAAGGAGGCGATCGCTGCTTGCGCTATTGTGACTAAATCCACAGGCGCTAGTTGTAATTGCAATCCTTCCGTATCATTGCGATAAACGTCTAGCAAGGTTTCCACCAGTTGTAGTGTAGACTGATGCGAACGGATCATCTTTTCTAAAATCTTGTAATGGGTAGGCGTAACCGTACCAAATTTTCCTTGTTCCCAAGCCTTGAGAGTTTCAATCGCACCGAGTAGCGGAGTTTTCAAGTCGTGGGTAAGCGTAGAGGCAAAATCTTCTCTCACTCTAGCTAACTGTTCCTGAGACCGTAATTTGGCTTGTTGAGAAGCGATCGCAATTTCGTATTGATGGTTGCGATCGCCCAAGATTCCTGTCACAATCAGAGCGATCGCGGCAATGATCCGACTAGCGATCGTTGAAGCTTTTGCAATCTCATCTCCAGGCAGCCATAAATTTAAAATTGTCAGTCCTACAGCAGCAAGAGTAGTGTAAAATGTTGCTTTCCTACCCAAGCGGGAAGCTGAAATTAGGATTGGTCCCGTGTAAAGATAGCCAAAGACATAATCTACAGGAGTCACGAACTCTAGTATCAGCACTACTACAAATAGGCTAATAACTTGCCACAGCGAACTCCAGCTAAAGTTTTTGTGAAGTGCGATGGTCTTATCCTCGTTCGATTCTTTAATTATTATTTTGTCATCTTTAACGAGACAATCTAGGCAATCTCCGATATATCTTACTGTTTGTTTCTACTGGAGGTAGTGTTTAGTCAGTGTTTAGTTCTAACTATACCGACAGATATAGCAAGAGAATAAATTATATATATAGTCTGCTCTATGCGATCGCTGCTATTTTTATTGTCATTGTCTAAACAGTAGCAATATAAAACTTATATCTAAACTCAATTGTAGAATTTAAGTAACATCAGCTAAGTTATTACAAGTCATAAATATTTAGCAGACTGCTCAAATAATTATGTTGCTATAGTTTGGAACAGAAAAAACTCTTGATATTAGCAGGTGGTGAGCCTACTCTACAAGATGAAGTCAGCAGAATCTCAAGCATAAGGTAAATAAAACCTACTTTGCTATCAAACATATCAATTTTAAATATATATGTGGCAAGGATTTCTTCAAATCGCAATAACACTAATTATTTTGGTAGCTATTACCCCTTCTTTTAGTAGCTACATTGCCTCCGTTTTCTTAGAAAAGAAAACATTTCTCGATCCAGTAGCGAAGCCTGTAGAACGTGTCATCTACGCTTTAGGTGACATTCCTACCAAGAGTGATATGACTGGATGGCAATATGCTCAGGCGATACTTTACAGCAACATCGTCATGGGCATTTTTGTTTACCTCATCTTCATGTTGCAGGGAATCTTACCCCTAAATCCGACCAACTTACAAGCCCCCAGTTGGGACTTAGCACTGCACACAACCATCTCATTCGTTACTAACACCAATCAACAGCATGATTCTGGCGAGACAACATTTAGTTATGCTAGTCAAATGCTAGCTTTAGGATTTCTGATGTTTACCTCAGCCGCCACTGGATTATCTGTAGGAATTGCCTTTATTCGCGGTTTAACAGGTAGACCTTTAGGAAACTTCTATGTCGATTTGGTGCGATCGATTACGCGAATTTTACTGCCAATTTCCATAATTGGGGCGATCGCATTACTCATGGCAGGCGTTCCAGAAACTTTAGCAGCACCAGCTACAGTTACAACTTTAGAAGGTGCAACTCAAGTTATTGCCAGAGGACCGGTTGCTCATTTTGAAATTATCAAGCAACTGGGAGAAAATGGCGGTGGCTTTTTTGGGATCAATTCCGCTCATCCATTTGAAAATCCAAATGCTTTTACTAATTTAGTAGAAATACTAGCGATGGTATCTATTCCCGCTGCTTTAATTATCACATACGGCATTTTTGCAAATAATAAAAAGCAAGGGTGGTTGCTGTTTTGGATGGTATTTATCATTTTTGTCACGCTAGTTGTGGTGACAGGAGTAGGCGAATACCAAGGTAATCCTCTAGTAAATAATTTAATTGGTGATAGTCCCAACTTAGAAGGCAAAGAAGTTAGATTTGGTTGGGCAGAAACAGCATTATGGGCAGTTTTAACTACAGGAACGATGTGCGGTGCAGTCAACGGAATGCACGATTCTCTGATGCCAAATGGCGGCTTTTCCACCCTATTTAATATGTTCGTGCAAATGGTCTGGGGTGGTCAAGGAACGGGAACGGCTTATTTGTTCGTTTACCTAATTTTGACCGTGTTTCTCACAGGTTTAATGGTAGGTAGAACCCCAGAATTTTTAGGACGCAAAATTGAAAAAAGAGAAATCGTTCTCGCTAGCGTTATTTTACTCGTCCACCCGATCGCGATTTTAATTCCTAGCGCGATTACTCTTGCCTTTCCCGATACGCTTGCAGGAATTAGCAACCCTGGGTTTCATGGTATTTCTCAAGTTGTCTACGAATATACCTCAGCATCAGCTAACAATGGTTCCGGTTTTGAAGGATTAGGGGATGCTACTTTATGGTGGAATTTAAGTGCTTGTTTCAGCTTATTAGCAGGACGCTATTTACCAATTACTGCCTTGTTGCTATTAGCCGACAGCATGACACGCAAACAACCAGTACCAGAAACAACTGGCACTTTGAGAACTGACACGCTGCTATTTACTGGCGTTACGGCTGGTGTAATTCTCATCCTTGGCGTACTCACATTCTTCCCCGTCCTAGCTTTAGGACCGATCGCAGAAGGATTTCAAATTGGTAATTGGTAATTGGTTTAACACTTCTCCCTTGTCCCCCTTGTCCCCCATCTATGAATTCTATAGCCTCTACAAAACCTCCACGTCCTAGACCGCAAGGACCTCGCGGCGATCGCAAACATACACCAAAAGTCAACACTCAAGGACTTTACAAAAGAGCAATTAAGGAATCTTTTGTCAAGCTTAAGCCACGAGTGATGTTAAAAAATCCCGTCATGTTTGTGGTTTACGTAGGAACAATTATCACCGTCTTGATGATATTTGACCCTTATTTATTTGGACCAGTTCAAGGCGAAAACCTGAGATTTTTTAATGGGTTAATCGCATTAATTTTATTCTTTACTGTAGTATTTGCCAATTTTGCTGAAGCTGTGGCAGAAGGACGAGGCAAGGCGCAAGCCGATGCTTTGCGATCGACAAAATCAGATACGATCGCCAAAAAACTTTTACCCGATGGATCGATTCAAGAAATTTCTTCTACCCAACTGCATCGCGGCGATATGGTTAAGGTGGTGGCTGGCGATATTATTCCCGCTGATGGTGAAGTGTTAGCAGGTGTAGCTTCAGTCGATGAATCGGCAATTACGGGGGAATCCGCACCCGTATTGAAAGAACCAGGTTCGGACGTGGCTAGTTCCGTCACGGGTGGGACGCGCATTCTCTCCGACGAACTCAGTATCCGCATTACAGCCGATCCTGGTAAAGGCTTTATCGATCGCATGATTTCCCTGGTAGAAGGGGCAGAACGCGCTAAAACTCCCAATGAAATTGCTTTAACGGTGTTATTAGCAGTTTTAACGTTGGTGTTTCTGTTTGTTGTAGCGACATTACCAACAATTGCTAGCTATGTAAATAGTCCCGTCAGTATCGCAATTTTAATTGCCTTATTAGTCGCACTCATCCCAACTACCATCGGCGGTTTATTGAGCGCGATCGGAATTGCAGGTATGGATCGGGTGGCACAATTTAACGTCATAGCCACCTCTGGACGCGCCGTAGAAGCCTGCGGCGATGTCAACACTCTCATTTTGGACAAAACAGGTACGATCACGTTAGGAAACCGTTTGGCAGAGGAGTTTGTGCCTGTCAACGGTCATACGATGAATGACATTGCGCGAGTGGCGTTAGCAGCCAGCTTGTTTGACAATACACCGGAAGGAAAATCAATCGTCCGCCTTGCAGAAAAATTGGGAGCAACAGTAGACTTCGATCGCAACCTTGCTGAAGGAATTGAATTTTCTGCTAAAACCCGCATGAGTGGGACGAATTTACCCGATGGGAGTGAGGTGCGTAAGGGTGCGGTAGGGGCAATTAAAGGTTTCGTGCGTTCCCGTAACGGACGTGAAACCCCCGAACTCGATACAGCCTACGAACGCATTTCTCAATTAGGTGGTACGCCCTTAGCAGTTGCACTTAATGGCGAAATTTACGGCGTAATTTACCTCAAGGATATCGTCAAACCAGGCATACGCGATCGCTTCGATCAGTTGCGGCGCATGGGTGTACGCACAGTCATGTTAACTGGAGATAACCGCATTACTGCTAGTGTAATTGCTCAAGAAGCTGGGGTAGATGACTTTATTGCCGAAGCCACACCCGAAGACAAAATCGAGGTAATTCAACGAGAACAAGCGCAAGGCAAAATTGTTGCCATGACAGGAGACGGAACGAATGACGCGCCAGCATTAGCACAGGCAAATGTGGGAGTTGCGATGAATTCGGGAACTCAGGCGGCGAAAGAAGCAGCGAATATGGTCGATTTAGATTCCGATCCGACAAAGCTAATTGACATCGTGACTATTGGTAAACAACTGCTAATTACCCGTGGGGCGCTGACAACTTTTTCTATTGCCAATGATATCGCTAAGTATTTTGCAATTATCCCCGTCATTTTTGCTTCAGCTAATTTACAAAGCTTGAATCTGATGGGATTAACTAGCACAAACTCAGCTGTATTATCAGCATTAATTTACAACGCTTTGATTATTCCGGCTCTAATCCCTCTAGCTTTGAAGGGTGTAAAGTTTCGTCCGCTATCAGCAAATCAGTTGCTACAGCGAAATATTCTAATTTATGGTTTAGGTGGGGTAATTGCACCATTTATTGCAATTAAGTTAATTGATGTTTTGGTGTCAGCAGTGGGATTAGCCTGACAAGGAGTACAAAGAAATGAAACGACAGACAAAATTAAATCGATTACCAACTACCAACTACCAACTACCAACTACCAATTTATGTATCCGTCCCAAACTACCCCTCGTCATTTTCCTCGTTCTATCCCTTAACGCCATCCTCGCTCCAATAGTATATGCAGCCACAGATGAAACATGGCAACGAACCCAAGCCTATGCACTAGGAATTTTAGGTTTCATAACATTGGCACTAGTAATTTATTTATTTGATGTCGTATTTCGACCGGAGCGATACTAATGTCTATATTTCGAGAAATTCTGCGAGGAATTCGTCTAACTCTGGCGCTGTGGGTACTAACAGCAGTTATTTATCCCGGTTTAATTCTCTTAGTGGGACAATTACCATTTTTACAAAGTCAAGCTAATGGCAGCATAGTAGTAAATTTAGAAAATCAACCTGTAGGCTCGGTTTTAATTGGTCAACCATTTACATCTGAAAGATATTTTCAAAGTCGTCCTAGTACAGTTGACTATAGTACTAGCACAGAAACTGCATCCACTGGTGTATCTGGTGCGAGTAATTTAGCTCCTAGCAATCCAGAATTACTCAAACGAATTGAAGCACAAGCCAAACAGTTGCAAGAGAACGGTATTCAACCCACTGCCGATCTGGTTTATACCTCTGGTTCTGGCTTAGATCCTCATATTACATTAGAAGCAGTAGAAGCACAGTTAGTAAGAGTTGCCAAAGCACGGAATTTTTCAACTGATGAAATTGTACCTTTTGTAAATAAGCATACTCAAGGTAGATTCTTGGGAATATTTGGCGAACCTGGAGTTAATGTATTAAAGCTAAATCAAGAATTAGATGTTTTGGAAATCACAAAGGGGAAGTCGTAAGTCAAAAGTCAAAAGTTAAAAGTCAAAAGTTATCAACTACTAACTTCTCACTACTGACAAATGACAAATGACAAATGGCGAAAAAAGGCAAGCATAAAATTTTTATTGGTATGGCTCCTGGGGTAGGAAAAACCTATCGAATGCTAGATGAAGGTCACGCCTTAAAGCGAGAAGGAATTGATATTGTTATTGGATTGCTAGAGACCCACGGAAGGAAAGAAACAGCACAAAAAGCTGAAGGACTAGAGATCGTACCGCGCCAACACATTATGCGTAGCGGTATGACATTAACAGAAATGGATACAGAGGCAATTATCAAGCGATCGCCTCAGTTAGTATTAGTAGACGAACTCGCTCATACGAATGTCCCTGATTCCTTCCACGAAAAACGCTATCAGGATGTAGAAGATATTTTAAGAGCGGGAATTGATGTCTACTCTACTGTCAACATTCAACACCTCGAAAGTCTTAACGATCTCGTAGCGCGGATAACAGGAATTGTAGTACGAGAGCGCGTTCCCGATCGCCTACTCGACGAAGCAGATGAGGTGGTGGTAGTCGATGTCACGCCAGAAACTTTAGAAGAAAGATTGTTAGAAGGTAAAATTTACGCTTCTAACAAAATCGACCAATGTTTGCAAAACTTTTTCCAACGCCGCAATTTGATCGCTTTGCGCGAACTAGCACTAAGAGAAGTCGCCGATAACGTTGAAGACGATGCCCTAGAACTGAGCGCCCGTAACAACGGCAATGACCTAGACGGACAGTATTGTAACATTCACGAACGAGTATTAGTCTGCGTATCAACTTATCCTAACTCCGTTCAGCTCTTGCGGCGAGGGGCAAGAATTGCTGGTTACATGAATGCACCACTCTACGTTGTGTTTGTGGAAGATCCAGATAAATTCCTCACTAGGGAAGAAAGCCTACACGTCGAGACTTGTGAAAAATTGTGTCAAGAATTTGGCGGTACATTTATTCGTGTCAAAAATCATGACATTGCCAAAGCGATCGCGGATGTAGCCTGTAAGTATCATGTCACGCAAATCGTCATTGGGGAAAGCCAACGATCTCGTTGGAAAATCTTATTGAAAGGCTCCTTAACTCAAAAATTAGTCCGATTGCTAAAAAATATCGATCTGCACATCATCGCAACCGACAAAAAAGAACCATTATGAAGTCGTAAGTCGTAAGTCATTTTTCTCCCTCAGCAACCTTGCGCCTCCTCAGCTCCCCCAGCTCTCTTACCTCCCTGCTCCCTAACAAATGTACTAGGATAAAACAGAGAAATCTTCCAGATGCAGCAGGCATGAACTTTTTAACTTACGTTCTCCATGTGGTAGGTTCGGGTGCGATCGCGTACTATACTGCTCGACAAATCCGCGATCCCCTCACACGTCCCAATACTCTCGCTGGCTTCCAATTAGCAGAATCAGGCTCGGTTCCCTTCTTGACAAAATTGAGTCAACGTGCTGGCGTAGAAGGCGATGAGTGGTTGGCTGAGAAACTGGCAAAACACGCAGCTGATGAAACTAGGCACGGTCAAATTTTCGCCCATGCTTTGAAACAACTGAATAAACAAGTCATCGATTTCAAGCGGGAGCGCGAAAAAACGCCAGAGGAAAAACCCAAGGAACAGCAGCGCAGTCCCTTTTTTGATGCTTTCTTCAAAGGCTACTCCCCAGAGCAGCTTAAGCCGGAAAATATGGAGTGGAATGTATTTCTAGCTAGCACCTACATTTTAGAGTTGGATGCTAGCAAAGATTTCGTCCGCATGGCAAATGTATTACCTGAAGACGAACCAACTAGCCGTAACCTGAAAAAGAGCCTTCTGAGTGTAGCTCAAGATGAAACTGGTCACGCCAACTACCTCTATGAAGCCATGATGCGGCGAATGCCTGCAAACCAAGTGCAACAACTCGTAGACGAGTGGCGCACCCGCAAAGTCAATGCTCTCATCGCATTTACCAGCAATATGCTTCAAGGCAAAGACAAACCACGTTCTTTAGTAACAGAAGGCGCTCCCGCCGAAACGCCAGCCGACTCTCAACCGCAAGAATTAGCAGCCGTTTAAATTTGTCATTTGTCATTTGTGAGTGGCTAGTGGCTAGTAGCTAGAATCTTTATCTAGTCACTAGCCACCAATCACTAGCCACTAAGAACTGACCTCCATGCCTTACTTAAACGATTTAGCTCAATTTCTGGATCGCTTTTTTGCGATCGAGCGCTATTCTGCTTCTGAAAGGGGTGGTGTTTACATACCATCACCGCGCCCAATTAGTAGAATAGGACTAGCTTTAGAGCCGGGGGAAAATTTGCCACAGTGGGTTGAGAAACAAAAATTGGATGCACTGTTTCTCCATCGTCCTTGGAAATTGCAAGCGAAATTATTGCCAGATATTGGAGTCTTATCCTATCACTTGGCATTTGACGAGTGCATGACATTGGGGTTTAATTCCCGTCTAGCGAATGTATTATCTATGTCAGACTTGGAGGTACTGGGAGAAAAACAAGGGCGAGCGATTGGTGCGATTGGTAACATACCTCAGCAAAAGATCGCGGAATATTTACATTGCATTACCGAAATTTTTGGCGGACTAGAAGAAGTACATCTAAGTAGAACAGTAGAAGTTTCGCGTATAGCAGTTGTAGGAGGAATGAACGATGAACTAGTTAGGGAAGCTGCAACACGCGGCGCTAATTTGTATGTCACTGGACAAATGCGGCAGCCAGCCGTTGAAGCTTTGAAGGAAACGGAAATTAGTGCGATCGCAGTGGGACATCGCCGTTGCGAACAATGGGGTTTAAAATCCCTTGCCGGACTGTTGCGCGATCGCTGGTCTGGGTTATCAGTCATCGGTGAAGAAAGGGAGTAGGGAGCAGGGAGTAGGGAAGAATAATTTAACTCACGCACTACGCACTACTTTCTTATCAACAACGAAACTAATTACGCGATCGGATTTGGCGGTAATATTTTCTCATACGTATATGCTTAAATTTAATGTAAAAAATGTGACTTTAGTAGGTCAAAAACGTTATAATCAAACTCATATTTGGACGAGATTTTTCTAGAATATAACTGTACATTCACGGAAGTAACGAGCAGTTGGTATAAAAAATAAAATGAAGTTACAGTAAAAGTCCGCTTGAAGATTGAATGAAAGTGAAGATAAGTTTATGAAGGAATTTTTATAAGTTCATTAAATTATGTTAGTAAATTAATTCGAGAACATCCCCTAGCGTCGGCAAGTTGGGCAATTTATAGTTTTGCTTGAAGTGTTTGGCGTGCAATATCTGTCAATGCTGCTACACAAATCTTTTACAGAGGAATCATGCAAGCTTCCCCAAACATTACCTCCGCTTGGCAACGGCTCAAAAAGAACGAATTGAGCTGTTCTGAAGCGATCGCCCTTCTAGTAGATAATGAAGGAATTGTCAACCAAACACTACTAGATAAGGAAGTTAGTAGCAGATTTTTGCGCCACTTTCCCGATAAAACTTCCTTGCCTCCAGCTATTCCCTTGCTATTGTGGCGTGGATGTTACTATCTCGGTTCGCCCGTATCCCTCGACTCAGAAACGCTAGCCCAACTACAACAGCGCACGGGTAGCCAAATCGAAGTCGTCCCCATTGCAGACAAAAGCTACCGTACTTGGTTTCACTCTCAAAGCCTCAATCCCAATCGGATCAGCTCTATGCCCATAGTTAACCCGATTACGGGACAACTTGAGCAAGAGGACATCAGCGAAACTACAGAAATTTATTTGAGCAAAGCTGGCGATCAAATCGAGCGGATCAAAACTATCATCTCTGGAGCATTACGCAACCGAGCTAGCGACATCCACTTAGAGCCAATGGTAGATGGCTTGAGAGTGCGTTATCGAATTGATGGCGTGCTACGTGACATTACCACCTTACCAATAACAATGAGCCGCCGCGTCGTGATGGCGTTGAAGGTGATGTGCAACATGGACATTGCCGAACACCGCCGCCCGCAAGATGGCAGGATTGAGGAAAAGTATGCTTCAGGCGATGAAGCAGAACTCAACATGGACATGCGCGTCAGTACCCTGCCCTGCGTCAATGGCGAAAAAGCAGTTATCCGCCTCTTACCCCGAGAAAACCCCTTTACTCACTTGGGTAACCTGGGCTTTGTTCCAGAAACGATGAACGCCTACAAAGCTTGGTTAGAGCAACCCCAAGGCATGATTATTCTGACAGGTCCCACGGGAAGCGGTAAAACTAGTACACTTTATACGAGTTTGCAGAATGTTGCTAAAGAACACGTTAACGTCGTCACGGTAGAAGATCCGGTTGAGTACGTCCTGCCAGGAATTACTCAAACTCAAGTTCACGAAGCCGCAGGAATGACATTTGCCGCAGGGATGCGGGCAATTTTGCGTCAAGATCCAGACATTATCATGGTCGGTGAAGTTCGCGATAGCGAAACCGCAGAAACCGCAGTCAGAGCAGCGCTAACCGGACACTTGGTATTTACCACTCTGCACACGAATGATGCACTCGGGGCAATTCCGCGTCTGAAGGATTTAGGTATAGATCCTGGTTTGTTAAGCGATGCGTTGTTGGGAGTAGTGGCTCAGCGTTTGGTACGTCGTGTTTGTCCCCATTGCAGCGAGCCTTATACCCCTACAGAAACAGATTTGAAAGTGCTGGGATTGGGACGAGACATACGTACTGATACGTGGCGTAAAGGTCGAGGTTGCTCGATGTGCTTCAACTCTGGATTTTTGGGACGGGAAGCAGTGGTCGAGTTAATTGACGTAGACGATCGCATCCGCGATATTATCTACGAAGGTACGATGACCCAGTTACAGCGCTACCTACGAGAGATTAACTATGCATCTTTCCGCAAGGCAGCGGTAGAGAAGGTGATGGCTGGGTTGACCACCGTACAAGAAGTCTTGCGCGTCCTACCTCGTTGTGCTTTGTACAACAACCATTTTGCTAGTGATAGCTTGGCTGAATCGGAATATGAATTAAACGGGCGCAAGCTGCCTGAATTGGGGAGAATGCAATAGCTCGCGGTATGTATTTCATTTGAATGTAGGGGCGCACAGCTGTGCGCCCCTACATATTTAAAAAAAGAGGGGAAGGATTTTTGTTTTCCTTCCCCTCTTTCTTGCGGTTATTTTTACTGTCTTCGGCTTTATCGCCTTCTTTGAGCCTTTGACGCATCATCTGCGCCTGTTTCTTCAGTTGTCTGGCTCTTGCCGCACCGCCTCTACCTTTGTCGTTTCTACCTTCGCGACGGGGCGACTCCCATCGTTTGAGTCGCATACTCTGCTCCTTTGCAGCTTTTCTGGTATTGTGCTGATGGGCAGGAGGAGAATCGAACTCCTATGGGTTTAAGCCCGCTTGATTTTGAGTCAAGTGCGTCTACCAGTTTCGCCACCCGCCCTTTTTTTCAGCTTTACCATTGTAATCTATTTTTGTATTTTCTAACAAGTTTTGATATTCGCGACCAGATGCCCAGCGATCGATCTCTCTAGCGCGTAAGACTGGCACGGGATGGGTGAGTTGAGAGGAGTGAGCTGATTTCAGCATTTCGCCAATTTCAGTATTGCTAATATTGTCGTAAGCGCGCGCTTGCTCGATAAAAGCATCGAGATTGAGCTGGGAAGCCAGAACGGGAGAACCACCAGCGAGTTTCATCAATATCGACATCACAACTTTGGGGTCTTGAGTCGCTAGCAAGGCAGCGCGATCGCAGGTAAACTCAGCACAGCGTACCCATTCTAATAGTTGCGCCTGTAGGGTTTGGACGAGTAACTGACCCACATTAGGCAGTTGTCCGGCTGCGAGGACAATCAAATTCACTAACGTCAAATAGACCCCGTGGTCGCATTTGAGATGACCCAATTCGTGAGCAATCACCGCCTGCACTTCCTCTGGTGTCAGCAGATCGATCAGTGAAGTGTGCATGACAATAAATGGCTGTTTGCCCCGCATAGCAAAAGTGTAAGCATTGGGGACTGGGTGCTGTCTGACATACAACTGCGGCGGTTCCAGATCCAAAACCCGACACGCTTCTATTAACAGTTGATGATATTGCGGTAATTGGCGATCGCTCACCAGAATACTTGAGGCAATATTTTCAATATAGAAAAATTGTTCTGCCAACTGTCCCAATAAATTTCGCACCAACAAATCGACACCAGGAATTTGTTTGAGTGCTTTAGTTGCTTCTAAGTCTAAAGGATGACGAAAAGAATCTGCTTTAAGCCCAACTAACTGCGTCTTGAGAGAAGACATGAGTATTGCGAACCAGTTTGTAGAGTAATAAAAGGTAATAAAGTAGATGCGATCGCCGACCCGCTGTCATCAGCAACATCGCAGTCAACATCTCACAGTCAGTATAGCGAATTCAGTTGTCAGCGATCGCTATGCAACTACCAACTACCAACTACCCATTACCAATTCAATCCGGTAGAGGAATTTTCATCGAACCGCAATCTTTGCGATTGCAAAGATACCATTTCGCGGGTGCAACTGCGCCTTCAGTGTCGAAGTACACGAGTCCTTCAGGAATGTTGTAGTAGATTTCCATTGTCACCTCGCAACCGAGGATGCGCTGAAGTAGTTTTTTGAGGATCTCTTGCCTGGAACCGATTGCTGCCGTCACTTCGCGGCTTTTGCAGTGTACCATCAGCTTAGGGCGGTTGGATTGTTCGCAAGACCAAACGTTAAAATCTACAGCCAGACGTAACAAAGCCCTCGTTTGAGGATCGCACATCTCAATTAAGGTATTTTCAATTTCAGCCTTTTCAATTGCGGTTGGTTTTTCTTTGTTGTAAATCAGTTTCATAACTTAATTTCCATACTGCTTACCAACATTTTTGAGATTTTTTTACCAACTTTGCGTCACATCTGCCACATTTTTTATCTCGCTCAACTTTTAATATCAATGAAGGCAGGCGATCGCATTCAATCATGCAGAAGTGCTAATTGTGGCTCAGTTTCAGCCTAGCTTATTCTGTATTTTCCTGGCTATTAGTAAATCAGTAATTGTTAACTTGGTTCAAACATTTTCACAAAATTTTACTTCAAAAAATCGGAAAAAGCTGTCTTCTATCTAACGAGAGAAATGTATGACGATACCTTACATTTTTATTAACTGTTCTTTCAGTACAAGCCATCATGTGCGGAGAGTGACATTTCCCGTCAACTGGCAACTCTCCAAAACCCTATAACAATCACCACGACTAAAACACGATTAGCTATCACTTACGTCAGCTATTGTCAATGAGTACATTTTTCATATAATGGATGAAATATAAAAATGAACTTTTATTAAGCTGTTAAGCGAGGAGAAAGTTAAAGATGTATGTCGTGCAAATTGCCTCTGAATGCGCTCCCGTTATCAAAGCAGGCGGCTTAGGCGATGTCGTCTACGGGCTGAGTCGGGAATTAGAGATTCGGGGAAATAGTGTCGAGCTGATCCTGCCCAAATATGATTGTATGCGCTACGATCACATATGGGGATTGCACGATGCCTACCGCGACTTATGGGTTCCTTGGTACGACGGTAGAGTTCACTGTTCTGTCTACTGTGGTTGGGTACACGGGCGAGTTTGTTTCTTTATCGAACCGCATTCTCAAGATGACTTCTTCAATCGCGGCTGCTATTACGGTTGTAATGATGACAATATGCGATTTGCTTTTTTCAGCAAAGCCGCTTTAGAGTTTCTGCACCAGAGTAATAAGCGCCCCGATGTGATTCATTGTCACGACTGGCAAACAGGGCTAGTACCCGTGATGCTGTATGAAATCTACAAATATCATGGCATGGGGAACCAACGAGTTTGTTACACGATCCACAACTTCAAACACCAAGGGATTGCTGGAAACGAAGTCTTACAAGCAACAGGACTGAATCAGGCAGAGTATTACTTCCAATACGACAAGCTACAAGATAATTTCAATCCCTTTGCCATCAACCTGATGAAAGGGGGGATTGTCTACTCTAACGCCGTCACGACTGTATCACCTAACCATGCTTGGGAAGCTCATTATACAGAAGTTGGCAGTGGTCTAGGTCATACCCTACACCAGCATCAAGATAAATTTAGCGGCATTCTCAACGGTATTGATTACGATTTCTGGAATCCAGAAGTAGACCGATACATACCTTTTAACTACAGCTCAGACGATTTTGAGCAAAAAGTCTATAACAAAAAAGCTTTGCGAGAACGGCTTTTACTGCGCGACGAACCAAAAAAACCAGTTATCGCCTACATCGGTCGATTAGATAATCAAAAAGGGGTTCACCTCGTCCATCACGCGATCTATTATGCTCTCCAGAGAGAAGCGCAGTTCGTCTTACTAGGTTCGGCGACAGAACCAGGAATCAACGCTCATTTCAAACATGAGAAAAACTTTTTAAACGATAACCCCGACTGCCATTTAGAACTCGGTTTTAACGAAGAATTATCTCACCTCATCTATGCTGGCGCTGATATGATTCTCGTCCCCAGTAATTACGAACCTTGCGGATTGACGCAGACAATTGGGATGAAATACGGTACTGTACCGATCGTGCGCGGAGTTGGCGGGCTGGTCAATACGGTGTTCGATCGCGACTACGATCCCAACAAATCTCCAGAAGAACGTAACGGTTACGTCTTCTATCAGACCGATTACGGTGCTTTAGAATCGGCAATGGATCGGGCGATTGGTTTGTGGTACAACCATCCTCAAGAGTTTCGCCAGCTTGCCCTACAAGGCATGGCATACGACTACTCTTGGAACCATCCAGGCACGGAATATCTGAAAATTTACGATCGCATTCGGCATCAATAATTGCTTACCCAGTCAATCCTTTGAGGGCGGGTTTTTCAATCTCTTCGTAATTGACAGAGATCTTTGAAAAACCTGCCCCTACAGTAATACGACCAATTACCCATTACCCATTACTTGCTATAAGTCACGACGCGATCGATCCGAGGTCTGCCGAATCTCTCCCAAGCATTGCCCCCACGTAGAAATAATTCCATCCAACGAATCTGCTTTCCATTCGGATCTTGCCAGCCAGAACTCCCTGGCGCAAAAGCCAACGTCCCTTCGGGAACGCGGAAACTACCATCCGAATACACGGCATCGCTGACCGTATCCCCTACTCGAATCGTTACCTTAGTTTCTGGTTCTAAGTTGACGCGATCGGCGGAAATGGTAGTTTTAATGTTACCGTAGCCATCGATCCACGCCACGCGATCGCTTGGTGGATCGGGAATCTGCTGCGGATCTAACTCGTCGCCTAACAAACTCAGATCGTCAGAGGCGATCGCTGCTGCTGCTTGAGGAAATACGTCTCGCGATCGAAATTGCGAACCGCCGCGAGAAACCTTGACAATTTTGATCGTCTGTGCTGCCGACTTAATGAAAGACAGAGTATAACCTGCATTAACTCCCACAACTTTGACGTTGTTGGGTAACAGTACGTATGTCAGTCCCTCCCCTTCATTGTCTTTCCTGGGTTGTGCGTCGTCCTGGCGCGGCGCACAATTATGATAAATTAGCCTTTCTGCTGTACCGGGATTTAGTCCGAGTTGAGCCACCCAAAAGCCAGTGGCTAGCGTGCTGAATGGTGGTACGGAAACCCAATGAATTTGCGCTGTTGGTAACGACATCAATAGCCGTTGGGTAACTTCAGCAAAAGCTGGGTCGCCATTTCCATAATCTGCAATCAGGTTAATTTGCATAAGTTATTAGCATATGTAATTGGTCACAGCCTGTAAGATTCGTTCCGCTGCGTGTCCGTCTCCAAAAGGATTAATAGCTGTTGCCATTTTTTCATAAGCAGTTGGGTTACTTAACAACTCAGCCGCCGCCATGACGATTTCTGCTGTTTGGGTTCCAATCAATTTTGCCGTTCCAGCCGTCACTGCTTCAGGTCTTTCTGTCGTTTTACGCAAGACCAAAACTGGTTTACCCAAACTCGGTGCTTCTTCTTGCAAACCACCAGAATCAGTTAACAGCAAGTGCGATCGCTGGATCGCCCCTACTAATTCTCCATAATCTAGCGGATCTGTCAAGAAGACTCTAGGATGCTGACCTAAAATCTCTTGTAGCGGTTCGCGCACGATCGGATTGCGATGCAATGGCAACAATAAAGCTGTATCCTCAAACTTTTCTAGTATCTGCAAAAAACCTTGGGCAATTCCCTGAAGCGGTTCGCCCCAGTTTTCTCGCCGATGCACTGTAGTTAATAAAACTCTATATTTGTCCCACTCTAAACCATCGATCTGACAAGCTGGTTGCTGTTCTGCTACCGATAGCAATGCGTCAATGACCGTATTACCCGTTTGATGAATTTCTCCTAAAACGCCAGAACGTTGCAAATTCTCTACTGCTTGCGGCGTGGGGGCAAAGTGCAAATGTGCCAACTGAGAAATCAATCTGCGATTTGCTTCCTCTGGATATGGATCGTATATATTGTCTGTTCTCAGTCCCGCCTCTACATGTCCTACCGGAATTTTTTGATAGAATGCTGCCAAAGCAGCTGCAAAAGCCGTAGTCGTGTCCCCTTGAACTAAAACTAAGTCCGGCTGCTGCTGTTCAAACAGGGTTTCCAATCCTCGCAGACTGCGACAAGTAATATCGCTCAGAGATTGTTGCGATTGCATAATTTCCAAATCTGCATCTGCCTTAAGGTTGAATAGTTGCATGACTTGAGCAACCATTTCTCGATGCTGTCCGGTTAGAACAACTTGGGTATCAAACTGAGGTGCGCGTTGAAACACCTGAATCACTGGTGCTAGCTTAATTGCTTCTGGGCGAGTGCCTAAGATAATGCAGACTTTTTTCATTGAGCTGGTTTTGCTAGTGGTTCATTGGTCAATGGTAATTGGTCAACGGTCATTTATCGTACAGTAAATATCAATGTCTTACCCTTACTACAAAAACCATGACTCAGCTCGACCGAGCAGCTATGCAAGCTCGAAATAAATTACTCGCTATGTTTCTACTACTCTGCATTTTAGACGTTACATTAGCGATCGCAGTACGGGACAGGTGGGCTATCGGTCGTATCTTACTAACAATTGTCGTGATGTATTTTGTGATGCAGGGGCGAAAATGGGCAAAATGGCTTCTAATTGGTATCTGTAGTTTGTTTGTTGTCAGTCTAATCGCAGTGATTGTGGCACTGAGTTCAAGGCTTTCTACTATTTCGATCGTTGGAAGTTCGATCGCGATCGTTCTTAGCGCTATTATTCCGGTCTATATGGCAAGTAGCAAAGATTTAAATCGTTATTTTGCTTATAAAAGACAAGGTTATTCCCAATAGACCCGATAGTATATCGTTAGCTACTTATCGACAGCTCTACAAAAATGAAAAAACCCAGCTGGTCACTGGGCAGATGCATTATTTGGATGAAATAAACTTAGCTTCCGCTAGAACTTTGGCTCCGTATCGCAGGTCAAAGGACAAGCTGCATAGACGGAAGTATCAATGTCATCTGCCTCGCCATGCAGCCAGCTCAACCATTTAACTTCATGTGGGTGAATTCCTTTCAAAGTCAACATACTAGCTCCAATCAGCACTGCCAAAACGTTGAAACCAATTACACTTCCTGCTACTAATAAAACCGCACTTACTGGCATCACAGATTGCAGTACCATCGACAACAAGAAGGCTACTGTAGCCATCAAAACGACTAAAGGAAAGCCCACAACGAGCAAACAAACTGCTAATGTGAAACTCCAGATTAAAAAGCTTTTGAGTGTAAATAAAGAAGAAGATGTCCCTAAATTGGAGCTTTGAGTTAAAGCCATAGTTTCTCTCCAAAGTCAATGCAAAAATTCAGATTTGTAAAATTCTGTACGCCGAGTCGGAGCCAGTTAAGCCCTATTGAAAATTAGTATACAGATACCCATAGATAAGATGATCGGATAGTTATTAATCTTTACACTAGATAATTTCTGTTTATAAATCCGAACGGAAAAGCATATGAAAATGCTTTGCAAGTCACAACATCTATCTTGAGATATATAACCTCAAAGTCTTTTAGATACTAGCTTTCACAAAGATCGAGCGATAAATCTTTTGTGAAGCAGAACCACGAGTCAATCCAGAAAACGATCGCACCCTTATTGGCTTAACATTTCGTATAAATACAGTGGTGGTTTCTCATAATTCCTCCCAGACTTATTGACCAAAAAGAAAGCGATCGCCCACCTTAATTCCTCATTTTGATAATCGTTAGATTAAAACTATCCTCAAAGCAAGTTCATGAATTTTTATAACTGAATTTTTATAACTAGTGAATAGTGAGTCACAAGTGGCTAGTAGCCAGTGGCTGAATTCTTCATCTAGTCACTAGTCACCAGTCTCTAGTCACTGAATAACTGATAACTGATTAGGGGAAAACTAAACGTGTAATCACACAGACTTGAGGCATATGACAGAACCCCAACGTCAGCCAAATTATCCACCTCCCGCACCCCGCGTTCCTCCCATACCACCACCACCGCAGCGAATGAATTCCAGTGGAGATACGGGAGTGGTGAGTTCGACGCAGCCAATCCAGCCGATACCCAGCACCCATGTAGCGGTGAATGTGACAGGGGTGAATTCGACGCAGCCAATCCAGCCGATACCCAGCACTCATGTAGCGGTGAATCCGCCGGAAGAACCGTTACCCTTACCATCTACAAGTCCTCGTCTCAACGTACCTAGACCAGCACCACCTAGTGCTGTCCGTCCCAGACAAAGTAAAATTAGTAACGCGCCTACATTAGAACAATTGGTACGAGAAGCATACGATCGCGGTATTTCCGACTTACATTTAGGAGTAGGTGAAGTACCGCGCTTTCGCGATCGCGGTCAAATTATACTTACCGATCATCCCCCGATCGACGAAGAGATTTTTTTCAGTTGGCTGCGAGAAATTCTGAGCGATCGGCAAATCGAGCAATTCAAAGAAGATTTAGAATTTGACGGTGCAACCCAATATGAAGGATTGGTGCGGGTGCGGATCAATATTTTTGTTGCTCTGAATGGTCCAGCAATGGTACTGCGGCTGATTCCGTTAAAAATCTTAACAATGGAACAACTGAATTTGCCACAGGTATTTAGAGATCTATGCCACTACCACAAAGGATTAATTTTGGTGACAGGACCGACAGGTTCGGGTAAGTCTACCACGATGGCAGCAATGATCGACTTTATCAACAAGACGATGCCGAAGAATATCATTTCAATTGAAGATCCAGTTGAATTCGTGCATGTTAGTCAAAAGTCGTTGATCAAGCAACGGGAAGTAGGAATTCATACATTAAAATTCGATAACGCCCTCAAAGCATCCTTGCGAGAAGACCCAGATATCATTCTGATTGGGGAAATGCGCGATCGCGAGACAGTGAACACAGCCCTCAAAGCAGCACAAACCGGACACTTAGTATTTGGTACGTTGCACACAAACAGCGCTGTAAAAACTATCGAACGGATCTTGAACCTTTACAATCCCGAAGAACAGGGACCCATGCGAATTCAGGTGGCTGAATCGCTCGTAGCAGTCATCGCTCAAAGCTTAGTTCGTACTACAGATAGCAAACGAGCAGCCGTACACGAAATTATGATTAATACAGACGCAATTAAAGATTACATTATACGTAATCAGGTTGAAGAAATAGAGGCAATTATTCCTCGTTGTGGCTTCGAGGGTATGTGTACCATGAACCAGTCTTTGTATCAGCTATACGAACAAGGACGAATCACGGAAGAAACAGCCCTAGAAGCCTCACCCAAACCCAATGAAATGGCTATGACCCTTAGAGGTCGAGTCTAGGAAGAGGGGTGAGGAGTGAGGAGTGAGGAGTGAGGGAAATTTTAGATTTTGAATTTTGGATTGCTCATTTTGAATTGCTCCTCTGCTTCCTTGTCCCCCTTGTCTCTTTTGTTCTCCCTCGTCTCTCTTGTCCTTACTCTAACCCCCGCTAAAATTGAGTCATTCCAAATCGCTCCAAGTATTTAAAGGCATCGCCCTGTTTACGCGGGGGGGGGATCTGATTTATTGTATCGATCGCTCTAAACAGCAGCGCTGGCATTTACAGTTATGCATGGAGCTACAACAAATACTAGGACTGCCAGAGCCACCCCACTTTCTCGTTCCTTGCTACACAGCAACGCTAGATTGTTGGTTAGATCCACAGACTCAGCACATCCAAACCTTTGCTGAAGCTTATCCATTAGTGATGCGCCATCAGGCATTACTCAATGCAGTTTTTGATGTCGGAGAATTAGTGTGGCAGGCAGCTCCTTGGTCGGAAGAATTTTGCGATCCGATCGCATTAGCTACCTATCGCGCTTGTTTTCCCCAATTGTGGGACGATCGTGGTTTGATCGTGCGGTTCGATCCATCCACTGCTACCCCACATATGAGATATGATGCGACTGCTAATTTCTCTCAGACGGAGCTAAAAGCACCGGAAATAGAAACCACAGTTACAGCTACAGAGGCAACCCCAGCAGAATCTCAATATTCCGAAAAGCTAGGTTACGTGCTGCGCTTATTTGTAGCGGGACACAGTGTAAATACCGAGCGAATCCTTCAGACTTTACATCAGCTGCTAGAACAATCGCTACGCCATCCTTACACCTTAAAAGTTGTCGATGTCTTTAAACATCCAGAGCAAGCCGAACTATATCAAGTTTCTGCTACCCCTACTTTAGTCAGAGCGTGGCCTCACCCAGTCCGAAGACTCGTAGGTGACTTAGATAACACGGCTAAGATTTTGAAATTGCTGATATCGCCGGAATTATAGGAGACCAGGGAGACCAGGGAGACAAGGGGGACAAGGGAGAGAAGAGAGAGTCGCGGAGCGATCGGGAGCGCAAGGTTGCTGAGGGAGCAAGACAAGTCACAAGTCACAAGTCAGAAGCGATCGCGCACCACTCACTACACCCCACACCCCACACCCTACACCCCACACCCGATTCTTCACTGCTCGTGCGCTCCCTGACTAATCCTGCTGGTGGGAGAACAAGTAAGCACCGTAAAGAGATAAGGCGATCGCGACTATGAATAAAACAAGAATGCTATACCAAGGAAACTGCGATAGTGGTAAATACGCAGCCGCTCTTAGCCCAATACTGGTGTAGGTTAGTGGTAAAAGGTAAACAACCACTTTGAGGAAACCTGGTAGCGTCCCAGGCTCGAAAAATGTGGCTCCCAGGAATGACATTGGCACGATGAGAAAGTTGTTAACCAAACCTACGCTTTCGAGCGATCGCACCTTTAACCCAACTATTACCCCCAACCCGGCAAATACAGCACAGTTCAAAATTAACAGCAGCCAGAACAAGGGATTGAGAAAACTCCAAACCTTACCAGTAAAGATCGCCGCCACTAAAACCACCGCCGCTGAAGTCATTAACCCCCTCACAACTCCAGCTAGCATTTTACCCATGTGTAAGGCAAGGGGATGAACGGGGACTAAGAGCAATTCCTCAAAGGTTTTGGCAAATAGGCGATCGCCACAAATTGAAAATGTCGTGCCACCAAAGCTAATGGTCATGGACGATAGCGCCGCCATTCCAGGCAAGATAAACTCTAGATAGCTATCACCTACAGCAGGCTTGGGCAACGAACTTCCCAAACCCAGACCAAACGCCAAAATATAAATCAAGGGCGACACTAAGCCTGAAGCAGCAACTTGGGCAATCCGCACTCGTAATTCTAGCCAATCGCCCCAAAATATCGTTAAACTATCTGCTATCAGGGTTTGTAGATAACTCTTTCTTGCTTTTAACGTGCCAACTTGAAAATCCACTTACTTTGAGTCCGAACTACGAATTCATACTTCTTAATTTTATGAAAAATCAGGGATCGGGAAGTCGGGAAAGAGAGTGACTAGTGACTAGTGGCTAGTGGCTAGAATTTCTTCCTTGTCCCCCTTGTCCCCCTTGTCTCCCTTGTCTCCCTCGTCCCTAAGTCTTTCTTATCCCTACACCCTACACCCCTATCAACGATGAGACGTAAAGCTACTACTAGAACTGCACCTGCTCCGAAGTCTTCACCAGTCAAAACTGCCTTTAATTACCTTTCGGTTATGGTACTGGCGGCTGTGTTGATCTTAGGAATTGGTATTGGCATTGCTTTTAGTTCCACGACAATTACCGATACTCGAAACGTTGCCTCTCGCGAGTTTATCGATCGCGCCGCACCTAATGCCGATCTGTGCGTGCAGTATGGCGCTAGTGCAATGGTCATGGATACTAGACTATTTGTTTCTCTCAACCCCTTCAACGTGTATGTATCTCAGCCTAGTATGCGCCCAGGTTGCGTGCTGAGAACCAACAGCTGGAATCTTTTAGAAGACCGTAAATTAGTGACTAACGAACAAGTGCGAGATTGCAAAAACCGAATGAATACGTTTGGTTTTACGGGAGATTTAGGCACTTCTCCAGAAATTAATTGCGTTTATCAAAATGACGGAGCCAAGAATTTCTATCTGACGCAATCTGGCGGTACGCCTGGTCAGACCGAACAATTCTAAAAGCTAAAAAAGGCTAATCAGGTATTTATGGGGGCGTACAGCTAGCTGTACGCCCCCTAAAACTAAATGAATTACTGCAAGCGATGTCCGCAAGCAGAACAGAAGCGATCGCTCGGACTGACTTCCGTACCGCACTGACTGCAAAAGCGGTGCGTACCTGAGACTGCTTTATCCATGCGCAGTTCCATGTTACCCATGCGCATTTGCATTGGATTCATACTCATTTCCATGTCACCCATTTTCATAGGCTTCATTGGCTCCATCGGTTTCATCGGCTCCATTGGCTCCATCGGTTTCATCGGCTCCATCGGTGGCATCAATGAGGTAGGAATATAATCGACCTGCTGTAGTTGAATTTGTTGAGCGCCTTGAAGTGAAGGAGATTCAGCCATCATGCCCATACTATTACCCTGGATTTGGATAAAGTATTGTCCCTGACTAGTCGTAATTTTGACGACTACACCGCTAGCATTTCGGAATGATTCTGGGGATGCTGTCCAACTTCCCGTCACAAAACTTTGACTCGATTGTTGCTGCTGTCCGAGGCTACTACTAGCAGTAGTCACAATTGTTTGCTTACCTTGATTGTCGAGGTAGGCTCTTTGACCCGTGCCAATCTCGCATACGTAAGCCATGAGAACCTCTTTACTGATTAATTCCTAATTACTATTATTATCTAATCTTCTTGCAGTTAAAGAGCGATCGCTTAACATTTATCAGTTAACAGGGAGCAGGGAGTAGAGGGAATTACTCGTGACTCGTGACTCGTGACTTGATTGTGTTTCCCTTGTCCCAATTTTGACTTCTGACTTTTGACTTTTGAATTCTCTTCCCGCTACACTCTTCTATAGAGCTGAATCTGTAATCTTTCTCTTCCTGGAATTTCCCTTTCTAGATCCACAAAAGTTTTTTCCAGCTTGTAGTTTTGTCGAAGATAGTTTTTCATTCTATCTAAAATATTTTTATTTTCAGTGCGATCGCTAGACACGATCGCATAAAGTGGTTTTTTTGCCATAATTGTATCTAGCTCTCTAGCCGGATCTTGACCGGTGATTTTTGCTAGTTTTGTGGTGATAAATAGAGGAAACGCATATCTAGTTGGTACTTGAGCTGGTACTAAGCAGTAAATTACTGCGTGATAGTTAAAGACATATATATAATCTGTAGAACTCACTCTTTGATTCAAGTATCGAGCAATTGCAGAGGGAGTGTTTCCCCAATCTTCTATTCCTTTAATACCGCGAAAGTATATATACTTTCCGCTGAGTTGAATTTGAGGATATAAATTATTAAATATCGGCGTTACTAAGATGAAAGTCAATAAAAGAATGTTTTTAAAATTCGTAAATTTATTGATTTTTAAAACTATATTGTTAATTAAATAAGCATTTAACAAAGCCAAAGAAGGTAAAACTTGAATAAAATAGTTTGCATAAAAGCTTTTAGGAGAAGAAACACCAAGAATGGCTGCAAATATCCACACAAGTATATAAACTAGCTTTTTATTCTCGCCTAAGTTATTTCTACCAATTGTTCTCATATAAAGAGGTGTTGCGAATAAACCCAATAATAGAAATAAGTTCCTCTTAATTTGAATTGTCAATCCCGATGCCAAGCTTGCCAATGTCACTCTCTCACCAGTGACACGCAATAAGTTAGCTGTGAAATTAGCAGATACATAATCGTTGAAGTGACCGTTAATCCAAAAATAAACTGCGATTAAGATAGTAGGAAGGATAAAACCAGAAAGCAGAAACACGTAGCTTCGCCAAAGGTGTTTGAATCGATACTTTTTAGTTTTTGGTGGCAAAAACCGCAAAGCGATCGCCGTTAAAATTACAATAGCAATGAACTCAAATATCACGACTTGCTTAATTGATAGTGCTATTCCCATTGCCAAACCAATAGTAAATAGCCGTAGGAAATTGCGGCGCACTGAACCCTCAGTATTTATTTGAAATAACTGGTAAAATGAGAATGTGGTAAAAACGGCAAAAAATATTTCTGTATTAGCGGCAAGTTCATCGTTCCCTGTTGAAAAAGTAGCGTAAAGCAAACCTGCTATTAATCCAAGTTGACGCTGACCGTTACCCAGTAATGTACCAAACTTATATAAGAGAAAGCAGGTCAGTGCAACAGCCAAACAAGCCATAATAGCTGTTGAAAAAACTGAATTGCCGAATAGAATTATACCCAGACAATAAATTAGGTATATCCCAATGGGTTTGTTGTCCCAAATTTCTGTATAAGGAAGTTTACCCGCCAGAAAATCTCTGGCTATCAAAAAGTACAAACCTTCATCACCGTTGTTGTTGATCCCAAACTCAAAGAAGGCTGGCAACCGTAAGAGAAAAACTAAAATCGTAAAGCCTATACAAACTAATAAATCTATCTGTTTGACTTGCTTTAATCTCATATTCATTCTGAAATTAATAAGATTTAGTCGAAAAAATAGCCGAGCTCGAATTACAAGGAACAATCAAAGCTAATACTTTTCCAAAAAAGTTAGATCAAAAATATCCCATGTAGGTTTAAAATCTCTGTAATTTTCTATACAAAAGATTGAGAAATACACTAATAAATTGTTTCTGAACGGTAAAATAGAGTTAGTTAATTTGTGCGGGTATGGCTATAAATAAAGGAGGCGATCGCATGACAGTATCCACATCAATTCCTCAGATGCCAGTACCGCGAACTTTTGCCACAGTTGCAGAAGAACGTCGCGATCGCAAACAACGCTTAGCGGTTGCTTTCCGCCTCTTCTCTCACTACGGCTTTGATGAGGGTATCGCCGGACACATCACAGTCCGCGATCCTGAATACCGCAATTGCTTTTGGGTCAATCCCTTTGGAATGCACTTCGGACAGATTTGCGCGCGAGATTTGATTCTCGTCAACGACAAAGGTGAAGTTGTAGAAGGCAACAAACCAGTTAACGCAGCCGCCTTCGCCATCCATTCTCAAATTCACGCCGCCCGTCCCGATATCGTCGCCGCCGCCCACGCCCACTCTCTCTACGGTAAAAGCTGGTCTAGCCTCGGTCGCCTCCTCGATCCCCTCACTCAGGATGCTTGTGCTTTCTACCAAGACCACAGCTTATTTGACGACTATACCGGAGTCGTACTCGATCCAGCCGAAGGCAAACGCATTGCCCAAACTCTAGGACAAAACAAAGCCATTATTCTGAGAAATCACGGTTTACTGACTGTAGGAGAAACAGTAGACGAAGCAGCTTGGTGGTTCATTACAATGGATCGTTCCTGTCAAGCGCAACTCATGGCAGAAGCCGCTGGTATGCCTCGCGTCATCGATCCTCAACAAGCAAGTACTGCCCACAGCCAAGTAGGTTCTCACCATATCGGCTGGTTTAGCTTTCAACCGCTGTATGACAGAATTGTGCAGCAAGAACCCGACTCGCTTGATGACTAGCAACTCAGCCATCAGAATGCCCTAGATAGGGCATTTTGTAATTGTGCCACCATTTGAGCGCGGGATGAGACATTCAATTTGCGAAATATACGTTTGAGCGCTTGTTTGACAGAATTTTCAGTAATCCAAAGTTGCGTGCCAATTTCGGCATTTGTCAATCCTTGAGCCACTAAATCGGCTATTTGAATTTCACGCGGCGTAAGACGAAGAGAATTGTCAGCGCTGGATTTAGATCGATCTATCTCTAAATGGCAGCTAACAGAAGGCGATCGCATTGTTGCCATGCGAGTAGATAAATGCAAACAAATTGCACCCAGATCGGTTAAATCTTGAGTGGTAAAGGCAAGATTGCCCCGTTCGCGAGTCAATCCAATTCCACCCACTAGCTGGCTGTTGCAGACAATTGGTCCTGTCATGACATGCCAATGATCGGCGCGGGGACAAATTGCTCTCCAGGCTTTAGGTGACACGACTAATGCTTCATGTACGGGTGCGTGGTGTTCGACCAAGTAGCGTAAAACTGGATTGTATTCTACCGATGTAGCGAATTTGAGAATACCTTGCCACTTGGGATCGACAGAGGAAAGTTCATCAAAGAAAAATAGCCTACAGCGGCGGGCTGCAAAGTACTCGCTGACTGTTACCATGACACGCTGGTGTACTTCTGGAAGATTTTGCGCCTGAGCAATCGCCGTAAATAAAGATTGTAAAGAATCTCTCATCATTGTGAGTGCAAACTGTACCCGATCGAGGACTAGATGCAATTGGGAGAGCAATATTATCTTAACTTCAGTGACAGTCAATCTTTTGTCAATTCACCCTCAGAGAAAACTTTAGCATGGCATTAAGTTCTAACTTCAACTTTGCACCGACAGCATCTCGGCGCTGGACTCAAATGGGTTTTTACATAGTAGCAGTACTTTTCAACCTTTGCCTGACTATCCAAGTGTTAACCGTTGGACTTGCCTACTTTTACAATCCTCAATGGTGGAATGTTCATGTTTGGCTGGTGCGTGGTTACAGTGGATTGTCTTTAGTTTTATTGGTGTGGGTGTACCTAATTCCATATCCGCGTCGAGTGCGGAGTTTGACAACAAGTATGCCAATATTGCTGGGGTTACAATTTCTCACGATTCATCTGAAGTCACCCTTACCTTTAGGTGTACTTCATCCCTTGTTTGGATTCGCGTTATTTTCTGCATCCACAACCTTAGTTCATCATGTTTGGCGCATTTTATCGACTAAGTCTAATGTGGAAGAGACTGCTTTGACACATGACTAATGACTACCTTCACGAGTGTTCGTAACTTAAATAGACATGTTCTAGAACATAGGAGAATAACAAATCCAGTAAAGACTATTTACAGTCTTCTGAAAATGGTTGTTAGTACAAACTTAGGTGTGAATGTCATGGGCGAGAAACTTGAAGATATTTTTAATTATCTCCAAATTTCAGATTTAATTGCTACATCAGGACAACCAACTGAGTCACAAATAGCAGCAATTAAAGAAGCGGGTTATCAAGTGCTAATTAATCTTGCTCCACTCGAAAAATTTGAAACTACATTACCGAACGAAGCAGCATTTGTGGAGTCTCTGGGTATGGAGTACGTTCACATTCCCGTCATTTGGAATAAACCAACTTTAGAAGACTTCGATCGCTTTGCTCAAGTCATGCAAGCTAATAGCGATCGCCCTGTTTTTGTCCACTGTGCGGGTAACTTTCGCGTTTCTGCATTTATGTATCTCTATCGACGAATTTATCAAAACATAGATGAAGAAGAAGCACAAAAAGACTTACACAAACTTTGGGTTCCTGATGATACTTGGCAGCGATTTATGAAAGAGGTCATGGGTAATGGGTAATAGGTAGTTGGTAGTTGCACCGCAAAATGATTGGCGATGGTACAGGGATCTTCAACAAAACCTGCCCCTACAAATTCTGCTAACTGTTCACTCCTTCCAATTCATTTTCGGTCATTTCATACATCTGACGCAACTTTTCTAACTTTTCAGGATCTGCATTCCAAAAACCGCGTCCGTGTGCTTCGATCGCTCTACCAACAATATTACGAAAAGCTTCGGGATTTGCCTTGCGTAACTTTTCTGCCATCTCTGCGTCAAGAACGTAAGTATCTGCAGCTTGGTCATAGACCCAATCATCGGTAAAATCGGCAGTCCCACCCCAACCAATTAAAGCTGTCATGCGTTGAGAAATTTCAAACGCACCTCCCGAACCTTGATTTACCATTGCCTCCGCCCATTTCGGATTGAGTAATTTGGTGCGGTATTCCATTCTGAGTAAATCGTCCAAATTACGCGGTGTCGTATCCTGAGAAAAACTTTCGACAAAACTCGCAGTTACTTTTTTCCCTCGCTGCTTTTCCGCTGCCTTTTTCAAACCACCCGTATTAGCATAGTATTCTTGAATATCCGTCAGACCGTATTCGACAGAATCGATTTCTTGAACGATGCGATCGCACTTTTGCAATAATTGCGTCAAGACTTCCGGTCTAGCCCGTCCCTTATCTTGTCTACCATAACTAAATACATTGCGATCGCGCCAAGTATTGCCTAACTCATCCCCCGATTCCCAATTTCCATCCGTGACTCGTTCGTTCACCATCGAACCGAAATCGCCTGCTGGATTGGAAAATAGCCGCGCCGACGGATTTTCTACGCCCTGCGCTTGTAAGGCTAAATAGTGCTTGCGGATGAAATTTTCTGTTTCCGATTCCTCAGCCATAGCCGCCCGTTGGAATAGATCGTCGAGTAATTCGATAATGTTGACAAAGCTATCGCGAAATATGCCGGAAAGATTTCCTAACACGTCAATTCGAGGATGTCCCACTTGGGCAAGTGGCTTCAATCCATAACGGACGATCCGCCCCGTACCTTCCTTGATGAGTTCCGCTCCGACTAATTCCAGTAAAATTCCTAAAGACTCGCCCCGCGTTTTAATTGCATCCAGTCCCCATAACATCACCGCCACGGTTTCGGGATATGCCCCATGTTCTTGTAGATGTTGGCTGATAATATTTTGCGCGATCGCCTTTCCTCTTTCATATGCCGCAGGTGAAGGCATTCTGTAGGGATCTAAAGCGTGAATGTTGCGTCCTGTAGGTAACACACCCATACCATCCCGCAACAGATCGCCTCCAGGTGCAGGAGGGATGTACTCACCATTGAGTCCGCGTAGTAAATTGGTTAATTCCTCATCCGTTTGCATCAATAAATCGCGGATTTGTAACGCTTCTTCTAATTGTGCGATCGCATTGACGGGCGGGTTTTGAGGAAAGCCGTCTCGTTTTGGCTGTGAATCTTGGGCTAAACCCGCCCCTACAATTTTCCCATTTGCGATCGCGTCTACCACATCTGCTGATAATTCTTCGCCAAAATATGCTTGCAGATAACTTGCTAATTGTTCTCCACTGGGCGGTTCTCCTAAAACGTGCAATCCGCTGGAAAATAGGCGGTTCTCTAATACTTGTAAATACTCGTATACCTGTAATAAATAGCGATCGAAGACAACTTTACTAAATAACCGGGCGTTCTCAGAAGTAAAAGCAATCCCTAAATGCTTTGCTTCTGTCAAGGGACAATCTGTATTAATTCCCGTATCTACAATTTTCTTACAAATTGCCTCTTTTAAAGCATAGTTCTTCTCTGGATCTTCGCGATATTCAGCAATCAAATCGCGCAACGCTACTAACTCTTTGTATAAGCCTGCCCGACCGTAAGGAGGAACGTTATGAGAAATAATCGTCCCGTATCCCCGCCGCTTTGCCAAAATTGACTCAGAGGGATTATTCGCGGCATAAATATACAAATTGGGCAGATTGCCTAACAAAATATCCGACCAAGAATAGCCTGTGTTTCCCAAAGGAGAACCAGGCAACCATTCCACCGTCCCATGCATTCCAAAATGAATCACTGCATCCGCTTGAAATTCTTGCTGCAACCATTTGTAGTAAGCTGCATATTGAGGATGGGGAGTTAAATCGCGATCGAACATCAACCGCATCGGATCGCCAGGAATACCTAGAGGCGGTTGTACGCCAATCCAAACATTACCTAACTGTACTCCACCTACAAATAACTCATCGCCGTAAGTCTTAATACCGCTGCTAGATAGAGATTTCCAATGTTTCTCAATTCGGGATGTTTGCAAGTAACCAAGCCATTTTTCTAACCTCTGCGTGGGAACGGTATTTTGTAGGGGCGCATCGGTTGGAACGATAGATTGTAGGAGCGCACGACTGTGCGCCCCTACAGGAATATTTTCATCTGCCTGTTTTACCCACCGGATCAATTCTTCCCCGTCTTCTGGTAAATCTCCAACGGTATAGCCTCGATCTTTTAAAGCTTGGAGAAATTTCAGCAGCGATCGCGGTACATTTAATAAGGCTGCCGTCCCTGTAGCTCCGTAACCAGGGGGAAAACCATAGAGAATAATGGCTATTTTCCTTTCAGCCGCAGGTTTCTGACGCAAAACAATCCATTTGTGCAACCTTGCTACCAAACGCTGGACTCGTTCGGGGATCAGATAGATCTTTTCTCCCACCAAGCCACCCAAAGGCACGGTATCGATCGCGCCGTCGAGTTCTGGTAGTGCATATAATACGACACTTTGCAAGCCCCCGATTCCTTGGCGCGTCCAAGAATGGATGTCTTGAATTAAGAGTGGTGCAGCAACGATATAGGGTACGTTCTTGGCGCTGAGAATGCGCGTAGCAACTTCTACCTGTCGTCCAGCTTCCATCGAACCCGCCGGACCACCTACCAAAGGAAAGCCAATAGTAGAAACGATTGCATCGACTGTAACAGCTTCACTCGATAAAGAAGGAGTTTCGACATTTCCTAGCTGTCTTTGTGCGGTTTCATAAGTTGTCGTCATCCAATCTCTGACTGCAACGTGTCCTTCTACACCGTTAATAAAAATTGGTAAAGGGATTAATCCTGCCCGTTCAAAATAGCGAATTAATTGAGGAATATAAGGTTGTTTGGTGATGACGTGTTTGCGGTAGAGTAGAATTCCAACAATTGGTTGTGTAGAGACGTTACATGTAACCTCTCTACATTTTTGATACCAATTTATATATTCGCGGGGTGAGGTGAAAAAGCCTGAATAATCGGGGTGTAATAACCCCATATTGGGTGTTTCGATCGGGGGAGGAATATCACCTATTTTTAACCCTAAATATTTTTCGGCTAGCGTCCAAAATAGTGCCGCAACGTTATCCGATCCACCCGCATTCCAATAGCCGTAAATAATTAACCAGTTGCGTAAATCTTGCACTTTTTGAACTGGGACGTATTTTAATAGTTTTGGTCCCACTTTTAAAAAGCTGATATATCCTGCGAGTCGGTCTTCTTCTCGTCCTTGACTAAATTTATCCAGAATAAATTTAACTGGTTTGGGCATTCCTTTGGGTTTGTCACCGATCGCAAATGCACCGAGTTTGGTTAAACTCATTAATTCCAAGGCTGACTCAAATACCAAGCGAATTGGGATCGCGGTGAGGCGATCGCGCAACCACAAAACTTGATCGTAGTCAAATAGCAAGCTACCGAAGAAAACATCAGCGTTATCGAGTGCAGCCTCTATTTCTGTAGGTTTGGTAGAAATATCGCGATCGCTAAATACGGAAATTTCTAATTCTGGGCAGCGGGAACGTGCCAAATCTGCCGCTTGACGATACAAGTCAGCGTTGAAAGATTCAAACCCAGCGATCAGTACTATGCGCTTCATGCCCAGATGTCAAGAAATTTCTACTTCGATCTTAAGGAGAAATTTCTTGCCTGGGTAGAGATGCGATCTTCGATCGTGATTTTCAACCGGATGAGATACAAGACCTGTAGTAGGGGCGCACAGCTGTGCGCCCCTACCAACGTATGCCATCTTATCTCAATCTCGCCACTACCCAATTCGATCCAACCAGCCGCCAACATCTACAGATAATTTCTGCCCCAACCGCAAAAGATAGCGCAGTTGAGTCAGATCCCAAAGACGATCGCCATTTCGACTTTCTGCGTCACCGTCAAGAGTTTGGAGACACTGCGGGATAATTTGACTGTGCAGACAGCGGCAGTAAACTTCTTGGACGCGCGCCAATGATAAACCGAGATTGAGCTGACAACCGATATCGATTGAACGCTCGATTTTTTGAATGTCCTCTACAGCAACATTACCGTGTAATAGTTGCCAGAGCGATCGCAGCATCAGCTGTTCTAGACTCTGTTTAACTTCTGGTAACTTCAACTGACAGCGTAACAAGTTAGCTTCTGTAGCGACTGCTTCTAATTCTGCCCAGTGTTCCCAAGTGTCGCGATCCCCAATTTCTTCACATAGCGATCGCACCAAATCTAAACAGCGACTACCCAAAGCAATCTCAGCCGCAACTTGCAATTCTTGGGGTACGGGTAAGTAATCGCGGTGGTAAGCCATGAGTACCCCATAATTATCGCGGTAAACTTGGGTGTAGAGCAGATCTAACCGTGTCAAGCTTTCCTGACTTAACATCTGGACGATCCGGTGACGTTCTTCTGCAATTAAATCTTGCAAATTGAACGAGCGATCGCCAAATATTTGAATCATCTTCTGAATTGTATGGGCAGCGCTAGCTTGTTGCAAAGACTCAAACACTTGCTCTTTCATCTGGTTGTACGATCGCCGCCCTGTAAATGGCTGAATGCAGCAATGAAAATCCCAGCCACCGAGATGCAACACGGCAAACACCAACTCTTCCTTCTCCCAGGTAATTTCTGACGTGAGTTCCAATTGCCCTACGGCTAGAGTCAGCGTACCGACGCGCTGCCATTGGTAGTCTAGCTGATTGACTGTATAGCAATAGATATGCGGAGTAGGCAGCGGGCAGTGGGTTGTAGAAAAGCGATCCAGTTGGCTGTTGACCGTTGAGCGTTGACCGTTAGAGCCGATCTCCTGTTTCCTAAATAAGGACGTAATGGCATATTGAGCGGCAATTTGCTGAAAGTTAACTTGAGCAGTTAACACCAACTGTCGGTAAACTTCCGCCCCATGACCGAAAAACTCGACATTACTAGGGGCAAGGCTGAGACGGTTGATAAATTCTTTTTCAAGTTGCACGCCTGCTACATCTTCGGCAAGTTCCAAAGCTCTAGCAGCATAACGCAAAATTTGCGTGCCTTCGGGACGGGAAATTTCTTCAAAGAACCAACCGCAACTCGTATACATTAACAAGGCATGGCGCTGCATTTCCAACAACCGCAGGGCATCGACTCGTTCTGAGTCCGTCAGCGAATGGGATTGATGGAGAGAGAGAAAGCGTTGAACGTTAGCCACCGAGCGATCGCGAATGACTTGAATATATTCATCCCGTGCTAACCAGGGATCGCAGAATAAACTTTTAGCAGCAGTTTCGTAAACATCAATTAAGCGATCGCGCAGCCAATCAAGGGCGTTGCGTAGGGGTCGCCGCCATTTTTGATGCCACTCACCACCACCACCGCAACCACAATCATCTTGCCAGCGGTCTACACCATGCGAACAACTCCAAGCAGTGACGGGTTTGAGTTCTACTTCCCAGGTTGGCGGATCGAGGCTGAGATAATGGGCGTAGTTCGTTACCGTCCAACCTCGGCGGGGAAATTCTTCTGTAAAGGCATAGGCGAAGGTTTTTTCCGTACCACCTTTGTGATGTCCGAAAGTTTCACCATCTGTAGCAACAGAAATTAACTGTGCGGGACGGCGATCCCCGCGAATTGCCAGTCCCATCCGTCCGATAAAGTGATGGGAATTGCTGAGTGCATCGCTAAAACCCATATCCCGCGAAATTGGACCATCGTAGAAGAAAATATCGATATATGGGCGGGAGTCGGGAAGAGGGAGTCGGGAGTCGGGCTGTTTTTCTCCTCTGCTCCTCTGCTCCTCTGCCCCTCTGCTTCCTTGTCCCCTCGCTCCTCGCTCCTCACTCCTCACCCCTTCGAGAAAGCAACGATAAGGACGAGTGGGATCGATCTGGCTGCCTCCGACTTCGTGCCACTGGGTTACTGGTTGTTCGTCTGTGGGGATCGTCCGACAGCGTTGGGCTTGGGAGGGAGCGAGAATAATGAAGCGAATTCCCTCTGCTACCAAAGCCTCTAGGGTGGGATAGTCTACCGCAGTTTCCGCCAACCACATCCCTTCAGGATCGCGTCCAAAACGAGAGCGGAAATCTTCTATACCCCAGCGGATTTGAGTGTATTTGTCTCGTTCGTTAGCTAGAGGTAAGATGATGTGATTGTAAACTTGAGCGATCGCATTCCCGTGACCGTTAAGACGGGCGCAACTGTTGCGGTCTGCTTCAATAATTCGCTGATATACCTCTAAATCGTATCGCTCTAACCAAGACAGCAGCGTAGAACCGAAATTGAAGCTGAAATACTCGTAGTTATTAACGATCCCCAAAACTTCACCGCGATCGTTCAATACCCTGGCAAAAGCATTTGGACGATAGCATTCATGGTGGATGCGTTCGTTCCAGTCGTGAGCGGGTGCAGCACTAGGCTGACGCTCGATCGCATCTAAGTAAGGATTCTCGCGCGGTGGTTGATAGAAATGACCGTGAACGGTCACGTATACACCTGTAGCCGTTTGCAGGGGATTGAGACTTACTTGATGCTTGGCATCGCGATCGAGCGGAAAATTTGATTCAGCAGCTGGAAGATCGGCAGCAGAGGTCATGAAAGTTATATCCAAATTACAAATTAATTTTTACAAGCTCTACAATCTGCTACCCTACATTGCTCAAAGGAGTAGCTATGTGAAATAACGTGCTTAAGACTCTAGATTAAAACTCAAATGAAGCAGAGATCGAGATAGCTGGGCGGTAAATCGTAACTGATGGCAGATGTTGAAGTCAGTCGCACCCTAGCTTGACCTTGCTCCTCAGCATGAGATCGCACTCGATCTTATTAAACTGCAAGTTTAGGTTTATTTAAGATTGGCTTAATATTTTTGCAACTAGCTTTGGGGATCGGTTCACGAATCTACACGATTGGTTACAAATCAGTTATCAGTTGTCGTAGGGGCGGGTTTAACAACAAATTCACGCCTATAACCAGCAATCTACTTACAAAACCGCCCGTACAAGTTCAGATTTTGTCGGGGCGAGTTTAGCAAAGAGTCACGTCTATAACCAAAAATCTGCGCGCAAAACCCGCCCTTACAGGGTTTATTGTCAACAACCAACAACCTTCGCCTAAAATCGGTTGTACCGATAATTAATCTGCTAATGTCAGGAAAAAATATTCTATTCTCCGTCTTGCTGCTATTTGTCCCAGTATCGATCGCCGCTCACATACTAGAGTGGGGAGAGCTGACGGTATTTATTACGGCAGGGTTGGCTATTCTACCGCTGGCGGCTTGGATGGGAAGTGCAACTGAAGAACTTGCAGTAGTTGTGGGTCCAACTTTAGGCGGGTTGTTGAATGCGACTTTTGGTAATGCCACTGAGTTAATTATCGCAATCGTGGCGCTCAATGCTGGATTGGTTGATGTGGTGAAAGCCAGTATCACAGGATCGATTATTGGTAACTTGCTGCTGGTGATGGGTTTATCGATGCTGCTGGGAGGGTTGCGTTACAAAGAACAGGAGTTTCAGCCTGTGGTAGCGCGGGTGAATGCTTCTTTAATGAACTTAGCCGCGATCGCCATTTTGATCCCCACGGCTGTAGACTTTACCTCTAGTGGGATTAGCGAAGCTACAATTCAACATCTTTCCATTGCGATCGCGATCGTCTTGATGGCAGTGTACATAATGACATTGGTGTTTTCGATGAAAACTCATGTCTATCTCTACGATGCCGGAGTAGCAGCAGCCGAACCAAGTGAAGATGATGCAGAAGAGGCAAAATCTAAGTTGTGGGTATGGGTGGGAGTCTTATTAGGGGCGACAATTCTCGTGGCAGTGGAATCAGAATTGCTAGTTGATGCTTTAGAAGTTGCGACATCCCAGCTAGGTTTAACGGCTTTGTTTACAGGGGTGGTTCTAGTCCCAATTATCGGTAATGCCGCAGAACACGCTACAGCCGTCACCGTGGCAATGAAAAATAAAATGGATCTTTCGGTATCTGTTGCTTTGGGATCGAGCTTGCAGATTGCGTTATTTGTCGCTCCCGTACTGGTAATAACTGGCTGGATGTTGGGACAGCCAATGGATCTCAACTTCAATCCGTTTGAACTGGTAGCAGTAGCAGTATCGGTATTAATTGCAAATTCTATCAGTTCCGATGGTCGCTCGAACTGGTTAGAGGGTACATTGCTGTTAGCTGCATATGCAGTGTTGGGGTTGGCGTTTTATTTCCACCCCGTAATTGACGGTATCGGATAATCCCTCATGTCAATCAAGAATATTATCTCGCTTGGATTGTTGGTTTTCATTCCCATCTCGATCGCAGCTCGTTATTTAGAATGGGGATCGCTAACAATATTTATCACGTCAGGGATCGCGATCGTCCCTTTAGCAATTTGGCTGAGTACGGCGACGGAGGAAGTGGCGATTGTTACGGGTTCCTCAATTGGTGCGTTGTTAAATGCCGTATTCGGCAATGCCACAGAGCTAATTATCGCCCTAGTTGCCCTTAAAGAAGGATTGGTTGATATTGTCAAAGCCAGTATTACGGGCAGTATTATCAGCAATCTACTCCTAGCTATGGGTTTGGCGATGTTGTTGGGAGGTTTGCGTTACAAAGAACAGGATTTTCAACCTGTGGTAGCGCGAGTGAATGGTTCTTCCATGACATTAGCCGCGATCGCAATTATTCTACCGACACTGGTGATTGAAACTTCTAGCGGCATAGAACCAGTAGCGATTAAAAATCTCTCCATTGCAGCCGCAGTCGTGTTGATTCTTGTCTACGGGATGACGCTGCTATTTTCGTTAAAAACCCACAGCTATCTATACGACGTGGGATTGGTAGATTTGGAAAATGAAGCTCAACCTGAGTCTGAATCGTCTACCCACAAACCTAATCTCTGGCTGTGGGTTGGCGTTCTAGCCGCCGCTACGCTTGCTGTTGCTTACGAGTCAGAGTTGTTTGTCGGTCAGGTGGAGGAAGCTACCGCTGGATTGGGGTTAACTCCCTTATTTACAGGTGTGGTGCTGTTACCTCTAGTTGGTGGTGCGGCAGAATACGTGACAGCAGTGCGAGTTGCGGTCAAAAATAATATGGACTTGTCCGTCTCGATCGCAATGGGTTCGAGCCTTTTGGTAGCATTGTTTATGGCTCCTGTGTTGGTAATTGTCGGACAGGTAATCGGACAGCCAATGGATTTAGATTTCAATCCTTTTGAAGCCGTAGCTGTAGCGATCGCTGTGTTAGTTGCAAATCTGATTAGTTTAGATGGGCGTTCTAACTGGTTAGAAGGAACTTTGCTATTAGCAACCTATACAGTCTTGGGCTTAGCTTTCTATTTTCATCCAGCGTGATTTAGAGCTAACAAAATCTCAAAGGTCGAGTAGAATACACACCCCTCGACCACGCTGTTATTTTCGATCTCTCACCGGTATGACTCGATCGAACCTGGACGGTAAAGGCTTAATAGCAGCACTGTGTGCCGCTGCTACGTGGGGTATGGTGGGCGTCTTTGTCCGGTGGCTTCCAGGGTGGTCTCCCTTTGCAGTTCTGGCAGGTCGCTTTTTAGCCGCTACGGCTGCGATGCTGCCGATCCTGTTGCTAGTACCAAGTTTTCGACATAATCTGGCTTTCTCCTTTCGCACTCTGCCAATCTGGTGGTTGAGTTTGCTGGCTGTTGGGGGTTATGTCTTAGGTACAACAGCTTTTCAGATGGCACCTGTGGGGGAAGTTACATTGTTATTTACGACTTCACCTTTGTTTATTATTGCTTACAAGTATGTTGCACGCTTACCCATTAAGCGAAGTGAAGGCATTGGAATGTTACTAGCTACGGCTGGAGTTAGTTCGATTTTGTTCCCTCAGTTATCTAGTTATAAAGCTGTTTCTTGGCAAACAACGACCGGCTATCTTTTGGCATTAGGTGCTGCGGGTTTGCTTGCACTTTATACGCTTTGGTTTAAGACTCTTGCCAACCAGAACATGGCACCAAAATCGATTGATGTCGTTTTCGTTACTTGTTTGCTTGGCAGTGTTTTATCTATATTGGGTGCAATTTTCTTCTCTAAACTATCAATTGGAATCGGAATTGATAGACAGGCGATCCTTGTATTGTCAGGGCTAGGAATCTTGTCCACTGCTTTGCCATTTTTGTGTTATACGGTAGCAGCTCAGCGGCTCCCAGTAGTACTGTCAACTGCAATATTGCTGCTAGAGCCAGTGTTTGCCGTGTTATTTGCCTCTATAGCTTTACAAGAAATTCCATCGCTTTGGTTTGGCATTGGTAGCATACTAGTTTTTTGGGGATTACTAACAATTACTAGAGCTACCAATTCGTCATGAGCTCGCTCGGTAGGCTCTTCGATCGCCTCTCTTTAAAACTCAGATAATTCAGAATATGCGATCGGACGATCGAATATTTTGATATAGAGCGATCGCTTTAAAAGGATTTATAGAGCGCGCAAAGCCTTCTTAATTTTTATAGAAAAATATACTGTAGTTTTCTACGCAGCAACCTAAAAAGCAATGTATAATATCGTACATACGCATTAGACAATGAATTCCTAGATCGGGGAGTTAGACAGAACAAGTCAGTTTAATCCATCGTTAGCTTCTATTCTCCAACAGTTCCGATAAGAAGAGGAGAAGTTTTAGTAATGGTTAGTCAAAAAACGATTGAAATTGTTAAAGCAACTGCACCAATTATTAAAGAAAAAGGTGAAGAAATTACCAGGCGAATGTATCAAATTGCATTTGAAGAACGACCTGACTATAAACGCAGCTTTGAAACGACTTGGATGCAGCATCTAGACGGTGGCGGGCAAGCACGCAAGTTAGCTGCGGCTGTTTACGCCTATGCGACTCATATTGACCACCTAGATGAGTTGGCTACCGCAGTAGATAAGATTGCCCATCGTCATGTAGGAACTCGCATACTACCAGAGCAATATCCGCTGATTGGTGAAAAGCTGTTGCAGGCGATGAAAGATGTTTTGCAAGATGCCGCAACTGATGAGGTTATTGCAGCATGGGCTGAAGCCTATAATGCTTTAGCAAACATCTTTATTCAAAAAGAAAATGCGATCTATAAACAAGAAGATCGAGAACTAACTGAGCAATTGGCGAAAGCTGACCGTCCCTAGTGCATTGGACTGACTGACAAAAGCCAAAGTAACGGCTATTTTAGTCGAGAAGCTGAAACAGGCTGAGTGCCTAATAGACCGTGCGATCGCCTATCCTTAAAATCAAAGTAATCAGAATATGCGATCGCTTTACCCAATATTTCGATTCAGTTTAATGTTCTCAAAGATTTGTAATTTACTATTGCGAAAACCGCTACGAATTAAGTAGTATAAAAATATAAATATGTCACTCTGGTGGCAGTTAAGTATTTAGTTTGAGTAACTTTTGTGGAGTTTATTCTAATTACTCGCTCCAACAAGGACGCATAGCGATCTCACTCAGTTTTGACTCAAAACTAGTCTTGCGTCGATAAGTTCGACGATATTCAGCTGCACGGAGATGCTGCCATGAGATCCGGTGCGAGAAGTTGGCTTCGGTTATACCAATACTGCTCACCTGCTGTGGAATAGGAAAGAGCAACCTAACCAAGGAGCGAACTATGATTGACGCGAACGAGGTTCTCAAGGCAATGTGTGAAAAGTATCAGGCAGCTGTTAGTGCAAACGATTCGACAGCCTATCGGAAGTTATTCGCCACAGATGCGATTCGGATTCCACCAGGATCGGAGCCTGAGCGCGGTTCGGATGAGATTTCAAAGAGCGAACAGAAGGACTATGATGTTGCAAAATGGACTGTTCAGCTGACACCCCTTGATGCTCTACGGATCGACGATCGATGGGTATATGGAGTTGCACAAGGCAATGTAAACACTGTCGCCTACGCTGATGGGGTGACAAATTCATACAAAACCACGAAGACCTGGCTTTTCCATCAAGAGGACTCGGGAGAATGGCTAATTAAGAGGCAAATGTGGAACCTCAAGTAACGATCGCCAAGGTGGGGTTTCTTCTTATGAAACGCGATCGCACCCCTAACTCAATTTCTCAAATAGAATGCGATCGCCTCTTCTACTTAACCCCCCACAGCCCCAGAATAAATCAAACCCCGCTGCATATCTAAAGTCAAAATTGCCCCATCCCGAATCACTTCGGTAGCGCGTTTGACTCCTACAATGACAGGAATCCCCAAACGCAAACCCAAGACCGCAGCATGACTGGTAAGACTCTCATCTTCGGTGATAATCCCTGCGGCTTTGCGGATCGCATCGACAAAATCAGCAGAAGTGCGGGGCGCAACTAAAATTTCCCCAGGATTAAACTTACTCACATCTATTCCGGCGTGAGCTACCCTAGCGCGACCGCTGACGGAACCCTGACCGATGCCAACACCTTGACCGAGTAAAGCTGTCACCACTTCTACCTTAATCAAGTCTGTCGATCCCGATACTCCCTGAAGCGTCCCAGCCGTCATCACGACCAAATCTCCTTCTGTTAAGAGATTTTTCTCTAGCGCCACATTGAGAGCCGACTGAAACGTTTGTCCCGTCGAAGCTAAATCCAGTACCAGCAGCGGTTTTACTCCCCACACCATTTGTAGCTGTCGAGCTATATCGACATGGGGAGTGACGGCAAGAATTGGAGTCTGAGGTCGAAATTTAGACACATTTCGCGCCGTCGATCCCGTCTTCGTCATCGTCATAATTGCAGATGCTTCTAATTGTTCGGCAATCTGTCCTACTGCTTGACTGATCGCATTGGGGATCGATCGCCGCGCATCTTTGATATGAGCTGGAGGCGAGGCTAGAGCCTGTTCCTGTTCGATCCGCACGGCAATTTTTGCCATTGTCGCCACGGCTTCCACCGGATATTTCCCCACAGCCGTCTCATTTGACAGCATCACCGCATCCGTACCATCTAAAATTGCATTTGCCACATCCGAGACTTCAGCGCGAGTCGGTCGAGGGCTGTGAACCATGCTGTCTAACATTTGGGTTGCCGTGATAATTGGGATACCTAAGCGATTTGCCGTCACGATCAACCGCTTTTGCAAGATCGGCACGTCTTCCGCTGGTAGTTCTACCCCCAAATCCCCTCTAGCCACCATCACACCATCGCACAGAGGTAAAATCGCCTCCATCTGATCGATCGCCTCGTGTTTCTCAATCTTGGCAACTACAGGCACTTGCTTCCCTGCATTAGAAATAATTTCTTTAATTTCTAAGATGTCTTGAGGATTGCGCACGAAAGAAAGGGCTACCCAATCTACACCTTGATCTAGACCGAAAAGTAAATCTTCGCGGTCCTTATCTGTCATTGCCTTAATGGATAGATAGACCCCAGGAAAATTTACCCCTTTATTATTAGAAAGAATGCCCCCCACAGTGACGCAACAGTGCAATTCTTTGTTATCGCGATCGACATCTTCCACGAGCATTTCGACTCGCCCATCATCCAGTAAAATTGTCGCTCCTACGGGGACTTCATCGGCTAGCAGATCGTAAGTCACGCAACTGCGCTCTTGAGTCCCGACAATGCGATCGCTAGTTAAAGTAAAGCGATCGCCCCGACCCACTTGAATCGAGCCAGTCTCAAACTTACCCAGGCGAATTTTCGGTCCCTGTAAGTCTTGTAAAATTCCAACCGGACGATCCAATTCAAAAGCGGTCTGCCGGATCAGGCGAATGCTGCGTTGATGGTCGGCGTGAGTGCCGTGGGAAAAATTCAGCCGCAAAGTGGTTGCTCCAGCCTCAATCAATGCTTTGAGGACTTCTGGGCTACTAGTAGCGGGACCAATGGTAGCGACGATTTTAGTGCGACGAACGGAGTCTAGTGACTGCATGAAGGCAACTTTCAAGGGGATAACAAACTACAGATCGTACTGCGATCGGTATATCACCCGATCGCCAGAGAATAAATTGCTAGTAGCAGTAGTAAAAATGACTCATGCTACACAAAACTTTAGTATTCTAGTGAACGTACCATAATAATTTGCAACATAATTTGCAACAACCGATAACAAAAGGAGTCAAGATGATCGCGTCGGAGGCAAAGAAGCCACTGACAGTTCCCAAGGAGTTTTTAGCACCTCCTGAGAAAATAAATCCCGATGTGTGGATGTTTCTGGCAGCCATGACCTTATTAGTATTATCCAACTGCGGTTACTGGCTGTGGGAGTGGCAACACTGGTGCTGCTTTACAATTAACGTTCTTGCCATTCATATGTCTGGCACTGTGATTCACGATGCTTGTCACCAAGCTGCCCATCCTAATCGAATTATCAATGCAATTTTAGGGCATGGCAGCGCCATGATGTTAGCTTTCTCGTTTCCCGTATTTACGCGGGTACACCTACAGCACCACGCCCATGTTAACGACCCAGAAAACGATCCGGATCATTTTGTCTCTACTGGTGGTCCTCTGTGGTTAATTAATGCTCGCTTCTTCTATCATGAAGTATTTTTCTTTCAGCGGCGATTGTGGCGAAAATACGAATTATTAGAGTGGTTTATTAGCCGTGCAATTGTCGCAGCAATTTTTTACATCTCAATTCAATATCACTTTTTGGGCTATATCCTCAATTTTTGGTTTATCCCAACTGCTATTGTTGGGCTGACTTTAGGATTATTTTTTGATTATCTACCCCATCGTCCATTTAGCGATCGCGGGCGTTGGACAAATGCCAGAGTTTATCCCAATCCGGTACTGAATCTATTGATCGGCGGACAGAATTATCACCTCACCCATCACCTATGGCCTTCAATTCCCTGGTATAAATATCAACCCGCATACCATGCCACCAAGCATCTTTTGGATGCCAAAGGCAGTCCTCAAACTCTAGGTATCTGGCAAGGAAAAGACTTTTGGAGCTTTTTATATGATGTCTTTCTAGGGATTCGGTTGCATCGGAAAGAGGAAACGAGTGTAGAGACGTTACATGTAACGTCTCTACACAATGACCAATAACCAACTACTAACTCCCACAATTCAATCTCTCATACGCATTGCTAATAACTCGCTGACCCCGCAGAAACCCTGTATTTGCTCCAGGGCAGATATATTGCAAGGTTTCTGGGGTAAAGCGATCGCAAATGAGTTTGACGCTGCGTAATTGGCGTAACCAGTGGAAAGTTTTTGCCGTTCTCAGCGGTGCTGGTTCGCCTTGAAGATTGGGGAGAATATGACGACCAGAGAATAAAATACCTCCATGCTGCGGATAGTAAAGGCAAGCAGAACCAGGCGAATGTCCGGGAGTCCAGATAATTTCAATGCCATTTCCCAGGTCAAATTCTCGCTCAAAAGTCGTAACTTTTAATCCTGGCAACAAATAGGCTTCTTGTTGTTGAATGATAATCTCGCAGTTATACGTTGCTTGCAGGTGTCGCGTTTGACCGATCGCACCTCTGTGCGTCATAAATAACCAGCGAACTCCACCAAGAGAACTGATGTATTCCCGATTCACTTCGTCCCAGCCTGGAGAGTCTATCAGAATATTGCCTTGATTTTCTACAATAAGATAAGCAGTTCCTCCTAACGTCTCTCTATTGGGTGGAAACGCAAATACGTTATGCCAAATTGCCTGTGGTAGTTTGGGAGAACGAGTAGGTTGGTTTTGCAAAGTTCGGGAACGATTAGTGAGGGGTAAAAGTTAAATTGAGAGTCTAATTGCGATCTTATGTGGCGAGTAAAATTATGGCACTGGCACGGCAAATAGGAGGTGAAAGATAAGTATTCTCAACTGACTTGTCTCCATCGCTTAAACGCGATACCCACTCAGTACAACTGCAACAGACATGGAATTTTGGTTTCTCCTCCTCCTGGGACTATTTACTTATATCATCGTGCGGCGCAGTGTCGCTGGCATGACGCGGACACCCGTTTGGCTTTTATGGCTGGTACTCATGACACCAGCCTTAATTTGGAGCATATGGATGGCAGTCTACGGTCCAGATCAACCACTGCCTATTGCTTTAGCGATCGGTCCGTTTGTCATCTGCCCAGTTTTGTACTGGCTGCTGATTCAGTGGGGACGGAGAGGAATGTCACCCGCGCCACCAACTGCTAACCCAGCAGCAGTCAATTCTAACCCAGAACCGACACCAGAACCGACACCAGTTCGCCCAATCGAGCCAGCAGAAGAAGCTCAACTGAGGGATTGCTTTCCTTGGTCAACTTTCTACATTCACAATATTGAATATCGACCTCAAGCCGTGATCTGTCGCGGACAACTCCGCACTTCTCCGACCGATGCTTACGAGAAAATTCGGCGAAATATTGAAAATCAATTTGGCGATCGCTTTTTAGTCCTGTTGCAAGAAGGACTCAACAACAAGCCTTTCTTTGCCCTAGTTCCCAATCCCCAAGCGCGAAAAGATAGACCAGCGGAGCGATCGCAGCTCTCTAGACCCTTTTTAGCCGTAGGCTTAGTTATAGCCACCTTATTTACAACTGCCGTCGTTGGCGTGCAATTAGCTAGTAGCAATAACACCACACCATCAGCAACTATTACCCAATTACATGAAGGATTGCCCTATGCCGTAGCTTTACTGGCGATTTTAGGCATTCACGAAATGGGTCACTATTTAACAGCTAGATTTCATAAAATTCTCGTTACACTACCTTATTTCATTCCCATTCCCTTTTTTCCTGGTACGTTTGGGGCATTTATTCAAATGCGCAGCCCCGTACCCAACCGTAAAGCCTTGTTTGATGTGAGTATTGCTGGTCCTGTAGCTGGATTTGTGGCAACACTACCGCTGCTGATCTGGGGTTTAGCAAACTCTCAAGTCGTGCCAATCCCAGAAAAAGCAGGAACTCTCGACCCCGATGCCCTCAACCCAGGATATTCGATTTTACTAGCAGTCCTGAGTAAATTAGCATTAGGCGCTCAACTAACCGCAGATAAAGCGATCGACCTACACCCAGTGGCGATCGCGGGATTTCTAGGACTTGTCGTTACGGCACTCAACCTAATGCCTGTAGGACAACTCGATGGCGGTCACATCGTCCATGCTATGTTTGGACAGCGTACTGGAGCCGCGATCGGTCAAATTGCTCGGTTTTTAGTTTTAGGATTGGCTTTAGTCCAACCTGGTTTTTGGTTGTGGGCGATAATTCTCTTTTTCATGCCCATAGCTGACGAACCAGCCCTCAACGATGTAACCGAACTAGACAACAAACGCGATATCATCGGTCTGCTAGTCTTAGCTTTACTCGTTTTAATTATCCTGCCAGCACCCAGATTTATTACAAATTTATTACAAATTTAGAGGGGTAAGGGATAGGACAAGGGGGCAAGGGGGACAAGGAAGAAGTTAAAATTTACCTCTTGGCAACTACCAATGACCAACGACCAATGACCAATGACAACGTAATTCAAGTTATCGGTGGTGGATTAGCCGGGACAGAAGCGGCGTGGCAAATTGCCCAGGCGGGAATACCAGTGATTTTGCACGAAATGCGTCCTTTGCGATCGAGTCCCGCCCACCATACAGAACATTTAGCAGAATTAGTCTGTAGCAATTCTTTTGGGGCGCAAGCAAGCGATCGCGCATCGGGATTGTTGCACGAAGAACTGCGTCAATTGGGTTCTGTAGTGATTGGCAAAGCCGACAGTCACGCCGTCCCTGCTGGTGGTGCTTTAGCTGTAGATCGAGGACAATTTAGCCAAGATTTGACCGAAACGCTCTCTCGTCACCCCCTCATCGAACTGCGGCGGGGCGAACTTCACGTCATTCCAGAAGGCGTTGTTGTACTAGCGACTGGTCCTTTAACTAGCCCCGATTTAGCCGCAGATTTGCACCGCTTTACGGGAATGGAATATCTCAGCTTTTTCGATGCCGCAAGCCCAATTATTGTAGGAGAATCAATTGACCGCGATATTGCTTTTCTCGCTTCTCGCTACGACAAGGGAGATGCAGCCTATCTCAACTGTCCGATGAATAAAGAGCAATACTTGCAGTTTTGGCAAGCATTATGCACGGCAGAACAAGCAGAATTAAAGGATTTTGAGCGAGAAAATGCTAAATTCTTTGAAGCTTGTTTACCTATAGAAGAACTTGCCCAACGCGGGGAAGATACCATGCGCTATGGTCCCCTCAAACCTGTGGGCTTGTTTGATGCCCGCAAGGGAGACTTCCGCGCCCCAGAAAATCAGTCGGAACGTCCTTATGCGGTAGTACAACTGCGCCAAGAAGATAAGGCGGGGCAGTTGTGGAATATGGTTGGATTTCAGACAAATTTACGCTGGGGCGAACAAAAGCGTATATTTCAAATGATTCCAGGTTTGGAAAATGCTGAATTTGTGCGTTTGGGAGTGATGCACCGCAACACGTTTATTAATGCTCCTCAGTTGTTGCAACCATCATTACAATTTAAAAACCGTCCGACTCTCTTAGGTGCGGGACAATTAATTGGTACGGAAGGTTATACAGCAGCGGCGGCTGGCGGCTGGCTGGCGGGAACGAATGCGGCGAGAATTGCTTTGGGTAAAGATTCGTTAGTTTTACCACCCACAACGATGATGGGGGCGTTATTTGAATTTATCAGTTCTGCTGCCCCGAAACATTTTCAACCGATGCCACCTAATTTTGGCATTTTGCCTGAGTTAGGCGAGAAGATTAAGAATAAACAGCTTAGATATGGTAGGTATCGCGATCGCTCTTTGTTCGATCTTGCTAGTTGGAAAGCGGGGTTATCTTTGGGATTAGCTGGGGTAATTTAGCGATCGATCTGTAAGGGCGCACAGAGAAAGCGTCCCTACAAATTTATGTACGCCCCTACCTCAATATTCCAGGTTAAAAAGCGCGATCGCTTCCCAATTAACTTGCTATGCTATAATATCCGAGTGCAAGGGCATATAGCTCAGTGGATAGAGCATCAGATTCCGGTTCTGAGGGTCGGGGGTTCAAATCCCTCTATGCTCGTAAAAGATAAAAACCTTGATAAAACGCCAATCTACGAAAGAACAAGACTTTCAGGGAGTGGTGCTTCAGGAGTTTCTCCACCCCCTACCAAAAAAGTTTGGGTATTCTTGAGACTTTTTGGGCGCTCTTGAGTTGGCGATCTGTGATTCAAATGCCGTCTCCCCTTCTGGTAGCAGCCAGAATTGCTCCAGGGTTAGATTCTGTAATTGGTTTACGCTCATTTTCTTTAGCTTCCTGTGATGTTAACTGAATTAAACCACTGGCGATCGCATCTAGTAATTGCCCCGTCGCACCCTCGCCGTCATAGATATAACCGAGGGTATAAGCTAGATCTTTGAGCTTACTGGGGGTATCGGGAGCGGTTCTGACATTGACGACAGAACGGTTGAGTTTCTTTCTACCCATTGCTGTTCTCCAAGGGCTCTGGTCGTCCTATTCCCAATTGCTGGAGAGTTGTTTTAACATCCTGCCAATCGAGCCCGCAGTAGTAATACTGCTTAGAACGTAAATTAGCAAGGTAATATCCTCCCTTACCTGCCTCTATCCGAAATAACTCGATCGCAATTTTCGGTATGGTTAATCCAAATTGGCGCAGTCGGTCTTCTAGAGACAGAGATGCTGGCACGTTGCGGGGGTTGTAGAATATTCTGTCGCCTGTCTTGAAACACCAGGCAGACCCCTTTTTTTCAACGACTAGGTAGTGCAGTGGATGGATAATACTAGTAGACATATGTTATGTTTTTCTTGACTATCAGGAAATGCCCCTAGTTTTACTAGAGGCATGGTGCTAATTTTACTCGCCGTTGGAATCAGATTCAGAGTCCTCGTCTTCCAAGGCTTCTAGCACGTCTTTGGTATAAGCAACGTATTCGTTTCCTTGCTGGTCTATCTCGCTCCAGATATCCTCTGCAAGGTACTCGAACTCGATTTCAGGATTGTATTCCTTTTGTCCGTTGCCGTTACCGTCTTTATTTGGATTAGTTATTTTTGCATCACCTCCTTATTTTTAGGGGAGATAAAATATCTCCCCTAAATTATTATTGCCAATCTTCCTATAAGTGTCAAGCACTTTTATTGAGAACTTCGAGTAAATTCTGCTGCTTGATATATTCCAGGTTTTCCAGCGCGATCGCATTCTTAAATTTCTGCAATCTCAGGTCGATCTGCTGCTGGATAACTGCGGTGAGAGCATTTTGGCGCTGTTCCTCGTTTTGTGCTAACTGTAGGACTAAATCGGCAGTGCGTTTTTTAGAATCGCGAATTCTTTGTTCGTTGGCTTCATTTCCCTCTACGATCGCTTTTTCATGTATGTAAAGGAATCTCAGCCACAATCGTGCAACCTGAGTTAGGAGCGGTATTAATATTTAATTCACCTCCTAAGACTTGGGCGCGATCGCGCATACTTTGCAACCCAAAACCAGTAGTATTTTGACTTAATTGAAATCCCTTACCATTGTCAGCAATTGTGAATTTTAAATGGTTTTTCGTAACCTGTAATTGAATTTTCACTTCAGTAGCCGAGGCATGTCTACTAATATTGGTCAATGCTTCTTGAGCAATGCGATAAATAGCTGTAGAAACTTCTGTCGTTATGGAATCGGCAAGTTGAATTTGACATGAAGGAACAACGCCAGTAGAGCGCCCAAAATCCTCAGCCAAAGATGCGATCGCTTGCTCTAAAGAACGTCCCAACAGCGGATCGCGCAGCGCCGAAACTGACTGGCGCACATCTTGCAAAGCTTGAGAACCTAATTTTTTTGCTTGTTTGAGGAACGTGTAAGCTCTGGTAGAATCGCTGAGCCAAAGTTTAAGTGCTGTTTCTATTTGCAGATTGAGCGCCGTTAATGAGTGTCCGAGAGAATCGTGAATTTCTCGTGCAATGCGACTGCGTTCTTGCAAAGTTGCTTGGTCTTCAATTCTCACAGCATATTTTCGCAGTTGCTCGTTGGCGATCGCCAGTTTTTCTCGACTTTGACGCTCAGCTAAAACTGCATTCATTAATAACAACACAAAAACTAAAACTAACCCAAATAATAATGCTAGAAGGAGCGGAAAAAAACGCAACCGTTCTTGAGCCATTGGTGGTGCGGGAATGCGATGAAAACGGCGCTGTAGCGTCAATAGGAAAAAAGTAAAAGATAAACCCGTAATTAATAATCTTCCTGGTAGGTTAAAAATCAGACAACTTCGAGTGACTAGAAGTAAGTAAAGGAAAGGAAACAGACGGATTGCTCGACTACCAGTTAGAGAAGTGAATAAAATTAGTACAATTTCAAAAGCAGTATAAATAACTTTGTAAATTAACTTACCCGTGGGTAATCTCAAACCCATCAACCCAAAGCCAGTAATGCTTAACAGCGTTAGCAAAGGAAACCTTGGAAACCGCAAACTGGGATTAGGTAATAATTCAGTCCAAATTGCGATCGCCAATAATGCCCACTCTAGATAGAGCAGAAATGGAAACGGGTGATTGTGAGGTTGAATGGGACGAGTCACAAGGTTTAAAAGTCAAAGGTCAAAAGTCAAAAGTCAAAATTGGGACAAGGGAAACAAGAGAGACAAGGGAGAATTCGGAATTCGTAATTAGTATAGATTCCCTGATAACTGATAACTGATAACCATTACTAAAGTCATAGGGCGATCGTGACTTTTTCTACATGAGGTTGAGCGAACTCGTTTATAAGATAGTGGCACAGAATTGCTATGACGGGTGTATTACCGAGCGTGAAGCTAGAATGAAAACTGATTTGCCTCATTCAGAGACGTTCCCATCGCGCGTGAAAAACTTCAAGAAAGTAGGAATTACTAAGTGGGTGCTGGGGGTATTCTTGCTTGGCTTTGTAGCCGCAGGTAGCTATATTGTTTATCGTCAAATTGTCATTGTTCCCCGTCAAGCCGCCCAGCGACAAGCACTCTCCGTTCCAGTAGAACGATTAAATTTATCTGTAACTGTTGCAGCTAACGGCACAATTAAACCAGAGCGATCGATTAATGTCAGCCCTAAAAGTTCTGGACGGCTGAAAAGCTTGTTGGTAAAAGAAGGTGATTGGGTAAAGCAAGGGCAAATTATCGCCTACATGGATGATTCAAACCTACAGGGACAATTAATCGAAGCTAAGGGAAGATTAGCAGAAGCTCAAGCAAATTTACAAAAATTGCTGGCGGGGAATCGCGTTGAAGATATTGCTCAAGCGCAAGCAGAGTTACAAAATACTCAAGCAACCTTAGAAGAAGCAACCTCAAATCTGCGCCAAAACGAGCAGTTATTCGCCTCTGGAGCAATTTCCAGTCGAGATTTAATTACATCCCGCGCTGCTTACAATAGTGCCAAAGCAGCTGTGGATAGAGCGCAGCAAGCTTTAACTCTACAGCAAAACGGTTCGCGCCCTGAAGATATCGCTCAAGCCCGCGCTCAAGTTAAACAAGCACAAGGGGCATTACAGAATATTCAAACTCAATTGAATGATACGGCGATCGCGGCTCCTTTTAGTGGCGTAGTGGCGCAAAAATATGCCGATCCTGGTGCTTTTGTCACTCCCACCACCGCAGGTAGTTCCGTTTCTGGTGCAACTTCCAACTCGATCTTGGCACTGGCGGCGAACAATCAGGTTGTCGCCAACGTATCAGAAAGTAATATTGCTCAAATTCGGATCGGACAAGACATTAGCTTTCGAGCTGATGCTTATCCAGGTAAAACTTTCAAAGGGCGAGTAATTCAAATTGCCGTTCAATCTACGGTAGAACAAAACGTAACGAGTTTTCAAGTTAAAGCTGCAATTCTCACCGATCCTCAGTTGTTGCGATCGGGTATGAACGTTGATGTTGATTTTAAAGCAGGCGAACTGAAAAATGCGATTGCCGTCCCCACAGTTGCGATCGCTCGTCAACCTAACGGTACGGGTGTATTTGTCGCTAGCGAGAATAACAATCCCGTCTTTACCCCCATCCAAACCGGAGTGACTGTAAATGACAAAACCCAAGTTTTATCAGGACTCACGGGAACCGAAAAAGTCTTCATCACCTTTCCACCAGGAACTCGCCCCCAAACCAGAACGCCGGGAATCCCAGGTATGGGAGGTTCGCGACGGTGAACAGGGAGTAGGGAGCAGGGAGGACAAGGGGGACAAGGGAGGACAAGGGGACAAGGGAGACAAGGGGGACAAGGGAGACAAGGGGGACAAGGGAGACAAGGGGGACAAGGGGACAAGGGAGGACAAGGGAGACAAGGGAGACAAGGGGGACAAGGGAGACAAGGGGGACAAGGGAGACAAGGGAGACAAGGGAGACAAGGGAGCGGTTAACCAACAACTATCAACCTTAACCATTAACCATCAATTATTCTTCATGGCCCAAAAAACAACCCCCTCACGCCAATACTAACGCCGTGTCAACTGCTGAAGTTGTCGGGATGGCGGCGGAATCTTTATGGAATCACAAGTTACGCACGGGTTTAACGATGCTGGGCGTAATTATTGGTATTTCTTCGGTAATTTCTATTACTTCGGTAGGACAAGGCGTGCAAAAATCTACCGAGCAACAGATTCAAGCTTTGGGTACGAATGTGATGCTCGTCCTTGCGGGTGCGTCCACGACTGGTGGCGGGATTAACCAAGGAGTAGGTTCAGCTTCAACTTTGACTTGGGAAGATGCTAAAGCGGTAGCGCAACAGGCTCCAGCAGCGATTGGCGTGACTGCTTTTTTACAACGTCAGTTTCAAGTTGTTTATGGCGGACAGAATATTTCTACTAGCGTTCTCGGGACGGATTTATATTACTCTGAGGTGAAAAATATCCGCCCCCAAGTCGGGCAATTTTTTACTCAGGCAGATTTAGATGCGGCTCAACCAGTTGTTGTTTTGGGTTCTAAGGTACGAGATCAGTTATTTGGCGCAGAAGTTAATCCAGTAGGAGCCGATATTCGGATTCAGCGACAAAGTTATAAGGTTTTGGGAGTAATGGAGCCAAAAGGCGCGGTTGGAGGTCAAGATCAAGACGATCGCGTATACGTACCGTTAACGAATATGTCGGCGCGGTTGGTAGGAAATAATGCTTTAACTGGAGTTTCCATCAACGGATTTTGGTTAGCAGCCAGTAACGAGACGCAGTTAGATGCGGCACAATTCCAAGTCACGAACCTTTTACGCTTGCGTCATAATATCTACCCACCGCAAGCAGATGATTTTCGGATTATCAATCAGGTCGATATTATCAACACGTTTAGTAGTGTAGTAGGATTATTTACCATCATGGTAGTGGCGATCGCGGGAATTTCCTTAGTCGTTGGCGGGATTGGGATTGCCAATATCATGCTAGTCTCAGTCGTCGAACGCACAAAAGAAATTGGCATTCGCAAAGCTGTAGGCGCGACTAATGCAGCGATTTTAATTCAGTTTTTAGCCGAAGCAGTTGTCGTCTCTGTCGTTGGTGGAGGGATGGGAATTGGTTTGGGAGTGGCGATCGCGGCTACTGCTGCTAATATTTTCAAATTTCCCCTCATCGTATCGTTGTGGTCGATCGCGAGTGGGTTTGGGCTTTCTTTCGTCGTCGGATTGCTAGCGGGAGTTATCCCAGCTCGGAATGCTGCTAAATTAGATCCGATTGCCGCTTTGAGAAGCGAGTAAAAATATTTTTTTCTCTGCTATAATCGTAAAGCCGATATGCGGATGTGGCGGAATTGGCAGACGCGCTAGATTTAGGTTCTAGTACCGAGAGGTGTGAAGGTTCAAGTCCTTTCATCCGCATTCCCTCTCTCTTCAAGCCTTTCAAGCTTTTCTCACCGAGCGATTGGCATCAGGGTAATTGTGAGCGATCCGACTCCTAGCAATTTACCGCTAATCCTTCCCCGTTCGCCGATTCTGGCTAGCGATGGCGCTAACTGGAAAAACATTCAATTTGCTTATTTTCGAGAACCACCTTGCGATGTTCCAGAACACGTATCGTCCCAGCACGTTATTTGTTTGAATGTCGGAAAGCCCGTGCAGTTGGAGCAAGCAGTTGGCGGACGATATGAGAAGGTAGGATCGGGATTTGGAGATTTGAAAATTTACCCAGCCTACCTCAGCCAATGGTTTCACTGGGATAAAGAAGCTGAGTTTTTCAATTTGTTGTTAGCACCGTCATTTCTCGCTACAGTTGGCTATGAGGTATTTGGCAGCGATCGCCTCGAACTAATTCCACATTTAGCTACACTATTCGATCCGTTAGTTGGGCAGATTGGCTTTGCACTCAAAACATCCTTAGAAATTGATGGGAGAAACAGCCATCTTTATGCTGACTCGCTAGCCCATGCACTTGTGGTTCATCTTTTATCGAGATATTCTAGCAACTCACGTCAGCGCAAAACTGTTACGGGTAGTTTTACGCAACAGCAATGGCAGCAAATTGTTGATTTTATAGAAGCCAATTTAGATAGAAATATTAGCTTAACTCAGTTAGCAGAAATAGTGCGGTTGAGTCCGTATCATTTTGCGCATTTGTTCAAGCAGTCAACTCATATTTCACCGCATCAATATTTAATTCGTTGTCGGATCGAACGAGCCAAACAACTAATAGTTATAGGTAATTTGTCACTGGCTGCGATCGCTCAGACGGTTGGTTTTGCTAGCCAAGGACATTTCACTTACCATTTCAAACGCCTTGTCGGAGTTACGCCCAAAGTTTTTTGGCAGTTGTCGCAAGAACGTTGAAAACAATCGCAAGAACCTTGAAGAGAAGAAGTTGAGAATAGTTGGATACTGAATGCGTCAGTCGATAAATTCTGACGAGAAAGGAGAATTTATGTCACAACAGAATCTAGAAAATGTTCGCCGTCTGTTCGAGGCTGTCGAAGAACGCGATATTGGTGGAGTTCTTGCAGCTTACGCTCCTGAAATTGTCATCCGCGATGCAGAGTCACTACCTTATGGTGGAGTACATTCCGGTCTTGAAGGTGCAAAGCAACACGTTGAAGGCGCTGCTCAAACTTGGAATCATCTTCAACCGCCAGCCGAGAGGAAGATGGATGCAGTCTTTTTAGATGCAGAAGATTATGTCATCGTCCTTTGGCAGTTGAAAGGGCTGGCGGCGAGTAGCGGTAAAAAGCTTGATTCGCCAGTCGTAAGCGTGTATAAAATGCGTGATGGCAAAATTGTCGAATCACAGATGTTCTACGCAGATACAGTTGCGATCGGGCAATTCCTATTGCTCCAAAATTAAAGCAGCCCCAGAATTACAACACACTAGGGCTGCTGACAACAAACAATACACTCACACATAAAAGTGCATTGCACACGTTGGTATCGTACTATAAAACATTTGTACTATGCAAGCATCAGAGTGACAACCACCAAAGCAGACGAGTAAGGATGCACTAGCTAGAGCGATCGCGATCGTATTTTTATGACATTGGGTTGATTTTTGCTCTCTAGATATTTATAGTTACTGGTGCTTCGTCATTTGCGATTGATTTAACTCGAATAATTATAAAAATAAAATGTATTTTCAATTATCTCCGATTCTCGGGTGCTGGGGAGTAAAGTTAGGGCTAGTTGGTGTAGTGCTTGGGGGCGCGATCGCATTTGGGAATGCTACCCTGGCTCAGGTTGTACCAGATAATACACTAGGAGTAGAAAATTCTGTTGTTACAGATACAGGTAGCGGTGTAGATACAATTTCCGGTGGAGCCACGCGAGGGGGGAATTTATTTCACAGCTTTCAACAGTTTTCCGTGCCTACCAACGGAGCAGCTTTTTTTAACAATGCTACAAATATTCAAAATATCCTTACCAGGGTCACGGGCGGCTCAATTTCTGAGATTGATGGTTTAATTGGAGCTAATGGCGCAGCCAACTTGTTTCTACTCAATCCTAACGGTATAGTTTTCGGTCAGAATGCCAGGTTGAATATTGGCGGCTCGTTCGTTGCTACTACGGCTAGCAGTATCAATTTTGCTGATGGAACACAGTTTAGTGCTACACCTAGTACAGGTGCGCCACTGTTAACCGTGAGCGTTCCCTTGGGTTTGCAATTTGGTACTGGTTCGGGAAATATCATCAACCGTGCTAGCGGCGTAGGTTTGCAAGTTCAGCCTGGGAGGACTATAGGAATAGTTGGTGGCAATATTAATTTAGAAGGGGGTCGATTAACTGCTGAAGGAGGACGAATTGAACTAGGTGCAGTTGCAGCCCCAGGAGTTGTAGGAATCAGTCCAGATAGTAGTGGTTTCCGCTTCAGTTTTCCTACAGATTTAACTCTAGGAGATATATCACTCACAAATTCTGCTTTAGTTGATGTGAGGGCTGGAGGTGGTGGTAATATTGCCGTCAATGCCAGGAACCTAATGCTTTCGGGAGGTAGTCAGCTTATAGCTGGGATTGGAGCAAATTTAGGTTCAACTACTGCTGTAGCAGGGAGTATAGACATTAATGCCCAAGACGCGATCGCAATCGACGGTGTGGGTCAATTTCCAGATGGAGTTTTCAGCAGTGGATTCTTCAATGGCGTAGACCAAGGAGGCATAGGTAAGGGTGGCAATGTCAATATTAGAAGCAGTTCTTTATCCCTAACCAATGGTGGCAGGATTAGTCTCAGCACCTTTGGCATTGGAAATGCAGGTAATGTGAATATAGCTGTTAGCAATCGTATTTTTTTAGATAACAGTGCAATTTTTAGCCGAGTTAATGAAACAGCTATCGGTGACGGTGGCAATATCAGTATTAATACGCGATCGCTGAATATGACCAATGGAGCGGAGCTAACAGGTGCAACCTTAGGACAAGGAGATGCTGGTGATATTCAAATTACCGTAGCTGATTCGGTCATTGCTAACAGTGGTTCCTTCCTACGTGCTACCTCTTCAGGTGAAGGAAACGCGGGAAATGTGATGCTGAAAGCGGGTAATACTATCTCCTTTGACAATAGCGGTAGTGATGAATTTGCTGGAGCTTACAGTAGTGTAAGGCAGGAAGGTAGAGGCAACGGTGGTAATATCGATCTAACTGCTAGGAGGCTGTTTTTAGATAATGGTGCTCAACTGGTTGCAAGTACGGCAGGGCAGGGAGATGCAGGCAATATCAATATTGCTGTGAGCGATGTTGTCTTTGTTACTGGAGTAGATCGTAATGGCTTTGCTAGCGGAGTCTTTAGCCAGGTAGAAACAGGGGGTATAGGCAAAGGTGGGAATATCGACATTAAAACTGGTTCTTTGTCACTTGCCAACGGTGCTTTTATTAGTGCCGGTACTTCTGGCAGAGGAGATGCAGGTAATGTGAATATAACTGCTGCTGATGGCGTTTCCTTAGATGACGGTGTGATTGCCAGTCGGGTACGAGAAACAGCCAGAGGCAATGGCGGTAACATCACAATTAATGCGCGATCGCTATCTCTGACTAATGGTGGTTCTTTAAATACTTCTACCTCTAGTCAGGGTGATGCGGGCGACATCAATATCACTATAGCTGATACCTTATCTCTGACTAATGGTGGCGCAATCACTGCTAACAGCTTTCTAGGTGCTGAGGGAGATGCTGGTAGCATTAATGTAGCAGTTCGCTCCCTCAACCTAGATAACGGCAGCATCTTTGCTCAATCCATATCTGGTGATGGCGGAGATATTGATTTGGAGGCAGGGCAGCGTGTAGGATTACGCAACGGAAGTCAAATAACTACCTCAGTAGGCACGGAACAGAAACCAGGTAATGGAGGCAATATTACAATTAACTCTCCTCTGGTCATAGCAAACTTTAACGGTAATAACGACATTATTACTAATGCTTTTTTTGGCTCCGGTGGTGGCATTAGGATTAATGCCCCAAACATTATTGGATTCTCACCACTCATCAGTCGCCAAACAGTTTTGTCTCTATTTGGAAACAATCCTACAGTTGAAGAAGTTCTTAACTTTTTGAATGATTCGCGTAGTAATGATGTTGCATCCCTTTCTGGTTCACTAGAATTCAATTTTGACTCCAGTGGAGTCTTCTCTGCCGCCGATCTGGTCGAACTACCCACAACACCAGTAGATGCATCCACTCTAGTAGCTACTGGCTGTCCATCTGGAGCAGAAAACCGCTTTGTTGTTGCCGGACGCGGCGGCTTACCTCCCGCACCTGGGGATAAACTCAGCACTGATGCCCTTCTCACCGATTGGGCAACTCTACAAACGCCGGAAACTGAAAACCGTGCAACGGTAGAAACAACTACCCCAGAAGTAATTAACGATACAACCACTTCCTTAGTAGAAGCAACTACTTGGCAATTTGGCTCTAAAGGCGAAATTATCCTTACCAATGCCGATCGCACCTCGCCAAATCAGTTTAACGCAACACCGACTTCCTGCCCTAGTTCGTGACTAAAGGCGAGCGAGTTGAGGGAAAAATTAGAATTAGCGAGTAGGAGCGATCGCCCAGTTGCTAAAACAGTAGTAGAAAAGGCGATCGCTTAGATAGATCGGCAAATTGAAGTCTTGGAGGTAAAACTAACATGACCATTACTGCAATAGAACTGCCAATGGATGAAATTCGAGACTTTTGTAAAAAATGGCAAGTATCAGAATTAGCTCTATTTGGTTCCATTCTCCGAGATGATTTTCGCCCCGACAGCGACATTGATATTTTGATCGCTTTTTCTCCAACTGCAAAACGTGGGTTAACAGAAACCCTACAAATGCGTGATGAACTCCAAGGAATTTTTCATCGAAAAGTAGACCTAATCGTTAAAGCTGCGATCGAGCGCAGTGAAAATTGGTTGAGACGTAAAAACATTTTGGAATCAGCACAAACTATCTATGTCGCGCGATCGAGAATCTCTTAGGTGATAAATAGCGGGAATGCGAGATGTCATTGTCCACGAATACGACCAGCTCGATTTTGAGGTTACGCTTCGGTGCATCTTTCTCTTGTTCCCCCCTTTTTAAGGGGGCTAGGGGGATCTTTAGGTGAGTGGCGTAGTTTTTCGATCCCCCAACCCCCGCGAATTCGGGGGCTATTACAAAGTCGCACACGAGGTAAGTTGTATGGGATGTAGTTCAAAATAAACTCTCAGAACTTTTAAGATCGATTGAGGTATTGTTATAAGGTGATTAATCAAAACAACTGCTGGAAATTGGTAAAACAGATTTAACTCATCAGGAGGATGCCATTCGATGACCGCTCGTCCATACGATGTCGTGCTTTACGGAGCTAGTGGTTTTACTGGAAAGCAAACAGTGCAATACTTTGCCCAGCATGTAACTCCAAGCGAAGTACGTTGGGCGATCGCAGGTCGTAACCGTGAAAAACTCGAACAGGTAAAGGCGCAAGTTGGTGTCAATGTCGATGTATTAGTCGCAGACAGCCAAGATGAAACTGCCATAGATAACATCGTGTCCCAGACGCGGGTACTGCTGAATACGGCAGGACCATTCGCTCTCTATGGCAATAAAATTGTTGATGCCTGCGTGCGCTTCAAAACTCACTACGTTGACATTACCGGCGAGACTCCTTGGGTGAAGCAACTCTGCGATCGCTACCACGACAGAGCCGCAGCCGATGGAACTCGCATTATTCCCTGCTGTGGGTTTGATTCCGTGCCTTCGGATCTGGGGACTTACCTGATCGTCCGCTACATCCAACGAGAACTAGGAACATCCTGCCGAGCGGTGAAAGCTTACTATCAAGCTATGGGCGGATTCAACGGTGGGACTCTAGCTTCTGCTTTTAACATTTACAATTCCACTCAGGTAAGTCAGGTAAGCAATCCTTTCCTACTCAATCCAACCAGCGATCGCTCGCCAGAAGAAATAGAACGCAATCGAGATCCAGAATTTCCGCAATACGATCCCGATCTTGATACGTGGGTAGCGCCATTTTTCATGGGTGCGGTTAATACTCGCGTGGTACGCCGTAGTAGTGCATTATACAGTCAGTGGCAGGAGCCATACGGTGTTGACTTTACCTACCAGGAATATCTGAAGTTCGACCCCCCGATAGGGTGGCTGCCAGCAGTTGGGATTACAGCAGCAACGGCTCTATTTATAGGGGCAATCCAGCAACCGCCAATCCGTAGCCTGCTGCAACCCCTTTTACCCCAACCAGGTAGCGGACCATCGGAGAAAACAATGAACGAGGGATGGTTTCGCTGCGAACTTTTAGGATTGACGAGCGACGGACGCAAGGTATGGGGACTGATTTGCGATCGCGGCGATCCTGGCAACCGCGCTACAGTGAAATTTTTGTGCGAGTCAGCATTGTGTTTGGCGTTGAATGAAGACAAACTCCCCGGCGATCGGCGCGGGGGTATCCTCACCCCTGCAACTGGACTTGGTGACGTTCTGGCAGAACGGTTGCGCCATGCAGGTATGACTGTCGATCTAGATCGAAATTTTTGCCAAAGGTGAGCGATAAAAACAACAACTCACGGCTCATCAGAAGATCCTACCCTTAGTTAGGGGGACGACACTTATAGCAATTCTCGATTGCGTGCGTGACATTTGTAGGGGCACTTTCTCTGTGCGCCCTTACCACAGATCGTGTGTTTTACCCAATAATCAAGCACTTAATTGTCATCGGTCTCGCGCCATGCTAGGGAAAATCATTGGTCGGCGATATCAAGTCATACAAATCCTCGGTAGTAGTAGCTACTGTCAGACCTACCTAGCACGCAATCTCGATCGCAACCAGCCTGCTAAGTGTGTCATTAAGCATTTATTATCCACAGACAAAATCACCGATCTCAGTTATCGCTGGCAACGCTTGTTCAGCCGAGAAATTGCGGCTTTAGAGAAACTCCAGTCCTATTCGCAAGTACCGCAGTTATTAGACTATTTTGAGGAAGATCGACAATTTTACTTGGTGCAAGAGTATATTGTCGGGCAACCGCTAAGTCAACTCATGCCACCAGTAAGAGTCAAGTGGAGTCAGCAGCAAGTCATCGAGTTGTTGTATGAAATCCTCAGCATTCTGGAAATCGTTCACTCACAGGGACTCATTCACCGCGACCTCAAACCCAATAACTTAATTCGCCGAGCATCGGATGGAAAATTAGTCCTAATTGACTTTGGTAGCGTTAAACAAGCTTGGACGCAGGTAGTGACATCATCAGGACAAACCCAAGCTAATTATGCCATCGGTCTTCCTGCCACCATAGCTGTAGGTACATCTGGTTATATGCCCTCCGAGCAAAGTCACGGACGACCGCGACCTAACAGCGACATCTATGCTTTGGGGATGATTGGCATTCAAGCCTTAACTGGAATGCAACCAACGCAATTATTAGAAGATGCTGAAACTGGGGAAATGATTTGGCAACATCTGGTAACGATCGCGCCAGAGTTAACAGCCATTTTAAATAACATGGTACGCTACCACTTTTTAGAGCGCTACCAGTCTACTACAGAGGCATTAAATGCTTTAGCGCCTCTGGTGGATGCGCCGGAAAAAGTAAATACCGCTCCAGTCATGCTTTCAGTACCAAAACCAGCAGATAAGATCGTAGGAGTGGTGAAGCTTGTACGCAAACGCATTGCCTCACGGTTAGGAACAGCATTGGGAGTGACTTCTGCATTTGCGCTGTTACTTGGTAGTTACTATGCTTTGCGACCGACAACAAATATTTCACCCACAATGGCGCGATCGCAAATTGTCGAAGCATCTCATACAACTGAGCCTAGCACTTCTCCTCACACCTCGATGACGCGCACCTTGACTGGGCATACTAACGCAGTGTGGGCGGTGGCGATCGCGCGTGACGGACATACCCTAATTAGTGGTAGCGGGGACAAGACAATTAAATTCTGGGATCTTAGTTCTGGAGAATTGCTACGTACCTTAACTGGCAATTCAGCTGAAGTCTTATCGCTTGCCTTAAGTCAAGACGGACAAATGCTGACAAGTGCTAGCTACTCAGCTCAGCCAGCAGTCAAAGTTTGGGATCTATCTACTCAAGAATTACAACATACAATTGGAAATGTTAGTAAAGTCTGGTCTGTTGCCATAAGTCCCGATCGCCAGACTCTTGTAAGTAGCAACGCAGACGCAAGTATCAAAATTTGGGATCTATCTACACGAATGTTACGCCGCACTCTTATCGGACATGCGGACACAGTTTGGTCTGTTGCCATTAGTCCTGATGGCAAAACTTTAGTTAGTGGTAGTAAAGATCGAACGATCAAAATTTGGGATCTTCGTACCGGAGCATTACGCCGTACTCTCTTGGGACATACAGATCGAGTCAGATCTGTGGCGATTAGTCCTGATGGACAGACTTTGGTATCGAGTAGTTGGGACAAAACGATCGGAATTTGGCAACTACAAACCGGACAGCGATTACGCACTTTGACGGGACATTCAGACTATATTAATTCAGTTGCAATTAGCCCAGATAGTCAGATGATTGCTAGTGGAAGTGACGATCGCCAAATCAAACTTTGGCAGCTCAATACTGGAGAGCTATTGACAACTTTTTCTGGACATCAGGGTAACGTAAATAGCCTCAGCTTTACTCCCAATGGCAAGCTAATTGTTAGTGGCAGTGAAGATAAAACTATTAAACTTTGGAGCTTGCAAGGGATAAATTAACTTAGATTAAAGGCGATCGCCCCCCTCAAGCAAGCACCACTGAGATTGGTATCGCTCGTGTTTGCGCCTGTTAAGTCTGCCCGCAATAAGTTTGCACCGCTCAGATCGGCTCCACTCAAATTAGCATCGCTCAAATCTGCCGCAGTCAAGTCAGCTCCGCTGAGATTTGCGCCACTGAGGTTAGCCCCTCTCAACTTTGCCCAGCCGAAATTTATCTGACTGAGATTGAGATAGCTGAGATCGGCGCACATGAGATTGGCATTGATAAAGTGCCTGTCTCCAACCGCGTAGCGCCGTTTTAATGTCTCAACACTTAATTTGGGCAATAAAATACAGAAATTACCGCTGTCGCACCATCTAGCTTCCACCAAACTAGCAGCAGTTTTAATTGCTATTTCATCCGAGGTAGGTATGACAATACTGTTGCACTCATCCCATTGACCGTCGAGCATGAAAGCAACATTATAGGCTGCATCGCGTGAATCGAATAAGAGAACGCGATTTTCCCCAGAGCGATCGCTCAATCCAACGATCGCATTTCGCAACGATGAGAATTTTTGCAGTAAGTCTTTCATGCTCTCGATCGCCTCATCATGATATTAACTATTTGCCGATCCTGGCTTAGTCAGCTTGCGGTGCAGTTCGGCGTTGACGGTATCGGGCAAGACTTTGCTCACCGCACCCTGAATTTTGGTCGCGAGCGATCCAGCGACTATACTATCTTTACCTTTCATCAGGGCTTCAAACCCCTGCTTGGCAACCTCAGCCGGATCGTCCTTCTGGTTTGCACCTACGTTAGTGTCGTCCATTCCCGCGCGGTGGAAAAAGTTAGTCTCAGTTGGTCCAGGCATGAGCGCAGTTACAGTTACGCCTGTATCCTTCAACTCGTTGCGTAACCCTTCCGAGAAGGATTGGATAAATGCTTTAGAAGCTGCATAGACTGCCTCAAACGAACCAGGCATCAGGGCAGCAATTGACGAAGTAAATAGAATTCGCCCCTTGCCGCGATCTACCATATCCTTGACAACCCGTTTGGCAAGATGGACGGACGATACAACATTGAGGTTAATTAAATTAAGTTCGTCTTGTAGATCGGTTTCGCGGGCAAACTCACCGCCAACACCAACACCGGCGTTAATGGCGATCGCATCCACTGCTCGATTCGAGTCTTGAATTTTCTGATATAGCGCCTCAACACCGTCATAAGTAGCAAGATCTGCCTGCACCGTCTCGACTTTGGCATCCATCCCTTCCAATGTCTGAGCAACTTCGTTCAGGTTTGAATGATTGGCTGTGATGAGGAGATCGAAGCCGTTTTGGGCGAACTGTTTGGCAAGTTCGTAGCCGATACCACTGGAAGCACCTGTAACGACAGCTAAGGGACGGGTGAATGAATTATCCATGAATGGTTAATAACTGCATACTTCTAACCCTTACGATCCTAGAAAAACAACAGTGCGATCGCGTCTTTCCAATGAAGTAGTACTACTGTGCCTTTTAGAGGAGTTTTGACAGGTAAGTCCTGAGAAAAAACATGGACAGCCTACACTTCCTCCACTACCCATCTCGTCGATCGTTGCTACAGATCCGATCCCCCCTAGCCCCCTTGAAAAAGGGGGAACAAAGCCCCCCTTTTGAAGGCGATTCAACTAAAGAGACGCTCGCGCTTGTCTCTTCCCTCGAAAAAGGGGAAACAAAGCCCATTTTTCAGGCGGTTGAATTAAAGAGGCGCTCGCGCTTGTCTCTTCCCTCGAAAAAGGGGAAACAAAGCCCCCCTTTTTAAGGGGGGTTGGGGGGATCTTCTGCGGCGTAGTCAATAAAAAACGCCTGCTACTGGATGAGAATTGTCACCTCTTCGGCTTTGGTATGCAAAGCTTTCTTCACCTGATGCCCGATCTTTTCAATCAGCTCGTCAAAAGCCTGCGGCTCTTGGGTCATTTTTTCCCTCAGACTTGACTCTAGTTCGGGCTTCATTGTGTTACAGATACTATCTATTGTTTTATCTCCCAATGCCACAAAACGAATCCAACCAGGAATATCCAACTTTTCCTTAATCGCGTCTTCAATTTTCTCCCGATTTAGCCCCACTCCTCCACCAACGAGAGCTGCACCATAAACTAGTGCGATCGGCACGACTAAATGCCCAGTTAAGAGTAGAGCGATAATGCTACCGATAGTACCACTGCCAATGACCAAATTAATCGTAAATGCCACTGCATCGGCAAGGATAGCATCGCCTATGGGTAAGTCAGGATTGACTAGAGTTGGGTCGATGCCACTTTCTAACCTTAAACTGCTTCTAGGAATTTGAAACTGACGACAAATCGGATCGGTTCGCTCGGCTATTTCAGGTTGAATGCTGCTGTTGAACCAAGTCACGCATTTATTATCGATTAGTTGCCGACCGCGATCGCTTTTCAACCACTGTTCTGCTTGGCTTTTCATCCAACTTTCCAGCTCTGCCAGAGTGCGGATTTGACCGTTTTTCCAGTTTTTTAAGCCAGGTTTGACGGCATTTTCAATCAAAGCTTCCGATAATGGCTGAGTTATTAGCTCAATTAGGCTTGGAATATTTCTGGCGATCGCCTCTTTCAACTGGTGCGAGTCGTATAGTTTGTCAACTTCTGCTTTAAATGCACTAGCACGTAGTTCCCATCTTCCTACCCGTGCTAGACCCAATGCAATGCATCGTTCTGGTTCTGGATCGGGACGAACTTGAGTTTCGGGTTCGGGAAAAATTTCTTCGCAAATTTGGCGCGTAAAACTCATGCGAGATGCGCCACCCGTCATCAATAAAACTTTGGGCGTTACCCCAAGTTTTTCTAGCTTTTCCTTTGCTTCATTAATTGCTTGACGATACGACTCTTGCCAACTTTTATTTCCTAGTTCGGGTAGGGGCTGGTTTAAAATTTCTGTGATAATTTGCTGGTTGACTTTAGGAATAAAAAAAATCTGTTCGTTAATCGACTCAAAACCGCGTGCGAAGGATTGAGAATCGTTGTATATCTGTTCATTAGAAAAGTAATCTTCTTTCGCTTTACGACAGGCAAGTTCGCACCGCGATCGATGATGGGGGTATTCTGCAAATACTTTTTCTAGTAGAACTTTCTGTTCGTGGTTAGCAAGAGTACGAGCAAAAATCGCTTGGTCGATCAAACTAGCTCCTAAAGCATTACTGCCAAAATCTAGTGGAATTTCGTGAAAGCTTTTAACTAAGGTAAAATCTGTAGTTGAAGAACCAATATCGACAATTAGCACTGATGATTTGAGCTGGTCGTAGCCAAACTTACCGACTTCTTTGGCTTGCATGAAAGCAGCTCGCGATTCGGGTACGACACTTAATAATGGGATGCCAGTTGACTCTAATAGATGTTGATATTTCTCTCGCTCTTCCAACGACCATCCTGAAGGACATCCAACATAGAAGTGACTGTTAATTCCACCTTCAATCTGTTTGCTTTCTTTCAGCAGGCGATAGTAAGTTTCTAAAAATCGACGAATTGTCTCTCTAGAATTAAGATCGTCATCTGGTTTTTGCTTAAAAGCAATTGTCAGTTGAGTCACGCCAGCTTGAATTAATGCTTGTTCTCCTACAAGATAGCCGAGATCGGGATGCCATCCAAGTGCGGTAATTTGGTTCTTTTTATGATTTATTTCTAGCATCTGAGGAGACTCAATACTTTGAGCTGGTGCTTTAGCTACAGCTGTTTCACCATGTCCCAAATCGAAACCAATGATTTCGGAAACTTTCACGTTCATACTATTATTTATATTCAATATTTAATCTCAATCTCGCTCGAATTTGAATGCAATTTTAGACCGACTCACGATGACACAATATTTTCATTTTCGGTCATAGAACGAGCTGGCTCAATGACTCGACCGCGTAGCAGCAGGCGATCGCCCTTCCATAAGGCAGGAGTTATAGTAATGTATTCTTGAGCCGAGCGGTCTATATTTGGCTCAAAGTCAAAATACTCACGGCGGCTAGATTCGTCTTGCGATCGATACATCTGAATTCTAATTCCCTGCTCTATTAAAATTTGTGGCAGAAGTTTCACGAGTTCGAGCGTCATTTGCGGTCGATCTAGAAATGACGCGCCACTGAGTCTTTGTAAAAAATTTAAAAGTTCTGGTAATTCTTCTATGCCACTAGCATCAATTGTCTTATTGTTTTCCGAAGCTGCAACGGCAAGATCGATAGTATTTAGGGCATCGCCTAAACTATTTAAAAGGGCAGATTTATCGACCTGCACTTTTGATGGAAGGAATTCCTTCAGCACAGCAGAATCTAAGCGATTTTCTTGGCTGGCATTGAGTTGAAATACCACTTCTAGTCCGACTAGCAGAAAGAGCAACAAAATTGCAATCCAGACTTGCGAAGAATTTGAATACGATGAGAATAACGCTCCTAAAATGCCGATACAACTGAGTCCTTGTAGCAGTTTTAAAATCAAGTTTTTTGGAGAAAGCTTAGAAGTTCGACTAACAATTTGTCCCTGTTCTGTACTAGAGGCTTGCGTATAGTCGATCGCACTCAGAGTATTTAGAGACTGCCGCAGCACTTCTAAAAAAAAGGAAGCCAAACGCACCTGAGCGATACTGAGTTCGCCAACATAACTTCTTTCAAGTTCATCAAGTCGGTTCTGCACCACCTTAACTACTTGCTCTAAGCTAGTCGCTCTCTCGATTTCTGAGTGTAGATCGCTGCGGCTTTCGTTAAAAAGTGTTGTGAGTGTCTTCATTGTGCTAGACGAGGCTTGGGGGCTAGATTGCCTCTCTAAAAACGGTAACTTCTTCAATAGGCTGACGACCACTAACTCTAGGGTTACTTTTATCAGTCGGTGTGTTAGGGAAGATTTAGGGGGCGATCGCATTGCAGCTTGGACATTTGGCAATACAGTTCAGTTAAAAGAAAGTATTAGATCCTCGAAGATCCCCCTAGCCCCCCTTTCTCAAGGGGAATAATGCCCCCCTTATTAAGGTGGGTTGGGGGATCGTCTTATCTGAACTGTATTGGAACATATGGGACAAATAATAAGGGGTGCAGTTTTAGAAATGCACCCCGGGTTTAGTATAGAGATTTAAATTTAGAATTGAACCGTTGTTACTTATATCTTCAAAACTCGCCAGCTCGATTCCAGAAAATCTAGTCTGAGTTGATAAGTTGACAAATTGGGTGTCGCGATCGCTTTGTGTAGCTTGTGAGTAAACATACTCAAATTGTGTCCTAAAGAACCCTGACCTCTGGTGGAGGTAGTGGGAGTAAAGTTATAGGCATAGTAGAACTGCTTTGTACTTTTGGCAAAAACCAATGACTACGAGCAATTCGCATCTAGATGCACTATTGCAGCGCTCAAACCCCCTCATTCAGGTGTTTGCAGATGACGGCAGATTTCCTAATAATGAAAAACTTCCTCTAGTTCTGTACCAAAATGCGGTGAAGTTACCCCAATATGGTAGGGATGGACGGCTAGCCAAATACTGGCATTTACAGCAAGCAAAGGTATGAGTCATGAGCCAGATAATAATCCCAAATACAGAGTTTTACACTTGGAAAAACTACCGCTGCGCTTACGAACACTACCCCACAGAAGCTCAAGATAGCACTCCTTTGCTACTCATTCACCCGATTGGAGTTGGCTTATCGCGTCGATTTTGGCATCGCTTCTGTCAAGCTTGGTATCAAAGCGGACACAATAATCCGATTTACAATCCCGACCTCCTCGGCTGCGGTGAGAGCGAGATGCCACATATCGCCTACACTCCGGCTGATTGGGCTGCGCAGTTGCAACATTTTCTGCAAACAGTCATCCAAAAACCCGTCACCTTGGTCGTGCAAGGGGCGCTGCTACCTGTAGCGCTTGAAACCGTCCGGTTGCAAACTCAACCAAATCTCATCCAAAAATTGGTATTGGCTAGCCCTCCAGCGATCGCACTCGTGACTCAACCAACAGGAATGAGGCAGCAAAAACTGACATGGAATTTGCTAGATTCGCCCCTTGGCACTGCTTTTTATTTTTATGCTCGCAGACCGCAGTTTTTGAGTTCTTTCTCGACCCGTCAGCTATTTGCTAGTAGCGATCGCGTCGATAGTGAATGGTTGGATCTGTTGGTCAAAGGTGCGGCAAATCCCGCCAGCCGTTATGCAGTCTTTTCCTTCTTAGCGGGTTTCTGGCGACAGAATTATCGAGATGCGATCGCGGCGATCGCTCAACCAACATTGGTTGTTGTAGGCGATCGAGCATCGAGTATCAGTAAAGACAAGCAGGATACGCCAGATCGACGATTAGCCGATTATCTTAAGTGTTTGCCTCAAGCTAAAGGTGTCAAGATTTCCGGTCGCAATGTCTTGCCCTATGAGTCAACGACTGATTTTATTGCGACATTAGCAGCATTTGAACCTTAGTCAATCCAATTCGGAAGTACTGAGAGGGAGCATTTATGCATATTCATCATCTTAATTGCGGTTGTATGTGTCCGTTGGGCGGAGCGCTATTTGACGGCTTCAGTCGGGGTCTGAGTGCTTGTCTCGTCTGCCACTGCCTGCTAGTCGAGACAGAACAGGGACTTGTCTTGATTGACACAGGCTTTGGTCAGCGCGATCTTGAAGCGCCTTACTCGCGACTTAGCCCATTCTTCATTCAAGTTAATAACATTCAATTCGATCGCAAATATACAGCGCTCCACCAGCTCGAACAACTCGGTTTTAGTGCAAATGACGTGCGCCATATTGTCGTAACCCATCTCGATTTCGACCATGCTGGCGGTTTAGAAGATTTTCCCGAAGCAACCGTACATGTGATGCAGGCTGAGATTGAGGCTACCCAGTCAAGGCGCGGTTTCATTGCCAGCCGACGCTATCGTCCCAATCAGTGGGATGAGGTCAAAAGCTGGAAGTATTATTCTGCTGGGGGTGAACCTTGGTTTGGCTTTGAGGCAGTGCGTAACCTTGAGGGACTACCACCAGAAATCCTGATGATTCCGCTCGCCGGTCACACCCGGGGTCATGCTGGGATTGCGATCGACACCCCCGAAGGCTGGCTGCTTCATGCAGGCGATGCCTACTTTTATCGACACGAGATGGGTTCGCCCCAGCGTCGCTGCACGCCTGGTCTGCGCGCCTACCAGTGGATGATGGAAGTCGATCGCCAAGCTCGAATCTACAACCAACAACGGTTACACGCACTGTCGCTCGATCGCAGCAAAGACGTGCGCCTCTTTTGCAGTCACGACGCTGTTGAGTTTGAGACATTCGCCAAGCGATCGAATAATTGAGCCAGACAATTTCAATCACAAATCATCCGTGACTTTGCTCGATCAGATCGTCTAGTTCTGCCTGCATGTGGCTGCAAACCCTTTGGTAGCAAGCATCTACATAGTCGCGATCGCGTGCGGCGCTACGACCGTAACGCTCGAATACAACTGGCGCGCAGACGCGAGTATGAATCTGAACGGGGAAGGGAAAATTGGGAATTGGACCGATTCCCACACCCCAAGGTAGCCCCAGAAAAATTGGAAACACACCTGTATTCCCGTCGAGTGACCAGGGAAAACCCCACTCCTGTAGCTGCTTCACCTGCGAGTAAAGATCGGTCAAGATAATGAGAGTTTCATGAGCGCCGCGGGAGACAAGCGGTACAATTGGTGCTGATTCGATCAGAGCTAACTTAATAAACGCCTTATTATTTGCTAGATGAATTTGGTTCCGCATTGCATAGGGACGAAACAAATCTTCTGCCCCGCCTGGGTAAACAAGTAGTGCTGCATCCTTTGAGAGTGCCGCACGAGCCATTTTTGGATGAGCTATAATTGCTCCAACCTGCGAACCTGGTCGAGCGAAAATCGGCGTTTGCCAAGCAGAGGGATGCATTAAGGCGTAGGCTAATCGTTCGTAGCCAAACCGACTAAACCAGTCATACAAAAACATTGATGTATCTGGGGAAGCCAAACCCCCATTATGAGAACCAACCAGCAACACCTTACCTGTTGATGGGATATGATGCCAGCCATCGGTTTGAACTTGGAAATAGTTATGGTAAAACCATTTCCAGATCGGCATCCAAGCTTTTATCGCTTCAGGGTTGCGTTCTGATAAAGACCAACCATCGAATCTAGGCTTAGAAGTTGTGGCGCTATGGCTTTTCGTACCTGTGACAATGCCGATCTTTTCCAGTAAATCGGAGAGTTGTTGAGAGATTTGGTCATTACTGCCCCAGTTATGTCTAAATGTGTTCAAAATGATTCCAATAGATAGCTATAGCCCTTAATCATTCTATACATACCACTCAGTCATATTAACAGCGATCGCATTTTTACCTCTGTTCGTCGCGGTCTGCATAGTCTCAAAAGGTGCTAGCAGTCTAGCCCAACAACAAGCACTCCTAATTTTCAGTTTAGATAAATCGATTGCCGACTAGCTTAGCTGTATGAAATTGTTTTTGCATCCACGTATACCCCTTATCAATGCAATTCGGACAAGCTTCGCCACAGGTTTCTCCACATTCATTGCATAAAATTATTGTTGCTTCTTTTCTCTCGAAATCTCGCTGACAGAAATAGCAACGCTGATATTTTCGAGAAAAGCTTCTGTGTTCGATTTGAAATTTTATCATCTTAACCTTACTTAACTAAATTAGTTTACAAAGTATTGTGTCGTGTTAAAAACAGCACGTTTTACAAAAAATACTTGTCCTCATGGCAAGCAGGCAAAAGGCTTATATTTATTAAGCTTACAAACGACTTGTCTACAGTTACGTTTAAGAAAATGTATGACTTCAGTTCTAGTTTGTATGACTTGTTTACGTTATTTATAGCAATTCTCGATCGCGTGCATGGATAGGGGCGCACAGCGGTGCGCCCTTACAGCCTGTGTATTTCGCTCAAGACTGACATTACTTATTATTTAGCCCGTCAAAAGAATTGTTAAGTCTTTTTTCAAAGATTCTTTATTGATAGTCGGTAACAGCCTCTTTTTGACGGCGAAAACTTATAAGAATGTAATGAGCGTTGCCCCTAAGTAGGTGACAAAATATTCGATTAAAAAGTTAAAAGTGTTATTTTGCTCAAAAAACTCAACTATTGGGATATGCCAGAGATATATCCACATACTATTCTGGGCAATAAATAAAATCCAAAACTCTAATTTTTTGAACTTCCCGATAATTGGAATAAATTTGTCTGCTACTAGGTAAGCTAAAACAGTCATACCCATAGCATAGGAAAGATAATACGCCGAAGGTGGATACTTATGAGTCTGTGTATTAACTAATTCGCCCCGTTGGATAAAGTAAACTATTCCCAAAGCAGCAAAGGTTAAGAGAAAAAATCCCGCTAAAATAAAACATTGCTCTTTTCTCAATTGCGGGATCCGAATGCCGACAGCAAAAATCAACGAAAATGCGATTCCATAATAGACAAACAACGATACATTTTCTCCGAAATTGGTAGTTGTGTATGGCAAAGTTAGAGCTAGAAGCAATTCATAGAGTAAATACGAAAAGATTAAAAGGGAGAAATAAACTCTATGGTTTTTGACTCTTTGATTCACTCTTGAAATAAAAGGAGCTGTGAGAGCGACTAAAAGAAATACTCGAATTATCCAAACATAGCCAATTCCCTCTGTCAGGGTGTAGCTATCTAATATAACTTCTGGAGGAATTAACGCGGTCTTTCCTAAGAGTGACAATCCAGTATTCGCTAAAAAGTAGAAAGATAAGAAAAGCCAAACGGGAAAGAGTAATCGTTTAATTCTTTTCCAGAGATAACTTTGATAAGATTCTACTTTTCGGGATTGTGTAAATGCTAGTCCAGAAACTACGACCATTAAAACTACATCAAAGTTTCTGAGCTGAGCCAGCCAAATTGGTGGATCGACGTGAGCGAGAATAATCAGAGATAAACCTAAAAATCTCAAGAAGTCTATTTTGATGTCTCTCATTTTCGAGCATTTCCTATAGACGTAACTACATTATTAGGCTAATTCCACCCAGTCTACAGCACCTCTTTATGTACTGAGACAATAGATAAACAATCTAAGTTTTGAGAAGAAATCGATCGCGCTGCATGTTTGCTACACATGTTATCGAAATTTTTGCGATCGCAATCGCAAATTGCAAAAAGTTTTCTCTTCTTTACACTTTTCTGAGATAGCGATGAACGTTCGCTTAACGATACGATCGCGTTCAAAAATTGCTGTACGAGCGAAACGGTTCTTGCAACTAAGCTATGCAAAAAGCGCATAATTCAAATTCAGACAAGTGACAATTTCTCAGAATTGCGATCGCTGACTTAAACTCAAAACACAACGATTGAGTAAAACAGCAACGACTGTGTAGCGATCCCCAAACTGCGGTTGAGGCTGTTATTCTCTGAGAGACAAACGTAGATATGTAACAATTTAGAATTTTCTGTTCAGAAATGTTGCTGTCCTTCGATCCCGTTGTTAAGAAGGTATGGTGTGCGCACACAACTAACTCGGTAAATCCCAAATTCAAGGAGGTTGTGTCATGGTAGATTCAATCGCGCTCCCAGTAGCAGTGTTAATCCTCGGTTGGCTCTTAGCTGCCGCTATTGGTTCTTGGGCTTACTTTGCTGGCAGCAACAATGAAAATAACAAGTCGTTTCGCCTGCCTAAATTCGTCATAAAGCGATAAGCGATCGGCAATTATGGTAGAAAGTTTCCCACGTCCTTCGTAGAGGCTGGGAAACTTTACAGCAACTCTTCATCTGGTAGCACCTGTTGATGGTGCATTGGCAGTGTAATAATGAATGTTGCTCCTTGTCCCGCCGTACTTGCAGCTGTAATACTACCTCCATGCCGTTCGGCAATCTTGCGGCAAATTGCCAACCCCATGCCCGTACCTTCGTACTGACTGCGACCGTGTAGGCGTTGAAATGTCTGAAAAATTCGCTCTTGATACTTTAGCTCAAACCCAATTCCATTGTCTGCCACTATTACTTGACACGCCGCGACATCCTCTGAGTTCTCTGCTTCGCTCTGGAGTGGAGCGACCAGTTGGCTATAAATCTTGACTACTGGTGGTGTGTGAGGACGATGAAATTTCAGTGCATTTCCGATGAGATTCTGAAACAGTTGTCGCATTTGTACTGGGTCAGCATCAATGGTGGGTAGCTTGTCAACTTCTACTTTTCCTCCTGTCTGTTGCAACCGCACTTCCAAGTCAGACAATACCTCTTGCACCACTTGTTCTAAATTCGTTGCTACGAATGGCTGCGATCTGGTGGCAATCCGTGCAAAAACGAGCAAGTCATCAATCAAGCTTTGCATCCGACCGACAGCGCTTTGCATTCGCTCGATATAATCTCGTCCCTGCGCTCCCAGTACTTCGCTAAATTTCTCTTTGAGCTGATTGCCAAAAACTTGAATCTTGCGTAGTGGTTCCTGTAAATCGTGGGAAGCAACAGAAGCAAATTGTTGCAGGTCGCTGTTGGACTGTGCTAAAAGTTGTTGCTGGCGTTTTAATTCCTTCTCCGTCTTTTGCCGTTCCTCCAGTTCGCTTTGCAACTGTTGATAAAGTTCCGCTTGCTGAAGTGCGATCGCCAACTGTGTTGCTAATTGTCGCAGCAAGTCAATTTCCCATTGCTGCCATTGTCGTGGTGCTGCACATTGATTCACGACAAGCAGTCCCCATAACTCTTCTGCTTGTAATATTGGTACTACTAAGTCTGCCTGAACTTGAAAATTCGCCAAAAACTCCACATAGCACTCGGTTAGCTCTCCAGCATAAATATCTGCTGTCGCCTGCACTCGACCTTTTTTGTATAATTCAACGTAAGTTGGAGCAAAACTCGGATCTTTAGGTCTGCTACCTAAAATTGATGTCCATTCAGGCGCTACAGATTCAACTATTACGACTCCACCCCAGTCTGGTTCAAAACGGTAAATAAACACTCGATCTGCTTGAAGCAACTGCCGCACTTCTACTACAGTTGTGTTTAGCACTGCCTCTAGTTGCAAGCTTTGCCGAATGCGCTGCGCTATTCTTGCTACCAATAGCTCTCGCTGAGTTTGCTGTTGTAATATCTCTGTCACCTGCTGTTCCCGTGCAGCACTTTCTAGCTCAACCAAGTGCTGACGCAGTGCGACCAGCTCTCGAATCAGTTGCTCTTTTGTCTTTTGCTCATCTTTCATTGCCATGAATTGACGAAAACAGCTCGATCCAATACTAGAAATCCATCGTTGAAATTAGCAAGTAACAACGATCCTAGCTTTTGGCTGCCGCTATTTAGTGTCAAGTTTTATATAGTTGTGGCAAGGGTAACAGACCGCTCCAAATATCGGTAGTTAGATGAATTGCTGGAATTTAGGGTGGATCTAGGCGATCGCTAAACTACAAGTATTACTCGACAAACCATTCCTGATAGATAGCAACTAAATTCCGATTTTTTTCGCGTATAGCCCTTACTCTAATACGTATGATTAGAGCGTCAATCCGCATTTTACAAGCTCGAAGCCGCATCATCTTTGCTTCAAAGCGTAGATTAGACAAATCGTCTTTCTTCTGGGAATACTCATCTTGAGAGAAATCAGACACGATCTCGTACCACCTTTTTACTCAAAAATGATTTTGAAAATTTATCTTTTATGAAATACCAAAGGATAATTGTCCAGTGCTAAACGTGGAAAAAGTATTATTTTATTACCTGCTTAAGTATTTACAGCTAGAACTAGAGGAGTTTATTTCATTTTTTGCAAAATTTAGTTGCTGCCTAAATTATTCTTGAAACGCTAGCCTCGTTTACTACTTCATTCAAACTCTATTTATAAAACTATAAATAGGGTCGAGCTTCCACCTTGATTATTCTTGCCAATACATCAATTGTTAAATACCAAAGAGTAATTTATATATCCCTAAAGAGATAGCTTTTAGAACAAAAATTTGTTGTACAACATACATATCGCACATACATATTGCATTGCTCGCTTCTAGCTTCTGAGTGTAAATCTATACTTATCTTTTTGCACTGTTCATATGAATATCTTGCCTAATACTAAATGTTTAATACGCTACTTCGAGCTAAATTTAGTGCGTTATTCTCAATTGCTAAAGTTTAGACGCAGCAGTAACTAAGAGATGTCTTGTATTAACGAGTACAAAGCCGCTTAATATTACGCTCTGACCCTGGATAGAAGAAGAAAAATAAGAATTATAGAAACCTAAAAAGCAATTAATAATTTTTTCCCCAAAGCTCATGGGTAAAAGTATTTTGAATGGAGATGTTATGGGATATACAATTATTGCTAACACTTGTGAAGGTATTGGCGATTGCATTGATGCCTGCCCCGTTGCCTGTATTTATCCAGGTTCAGGCAAAAATGCCAAAGATACTGATTGGAACTGGATTGACTTTACTAGCTGCATTGACTGCGGTATTTGTCTGCAAGTATGCCCTGTAGAAGGAGCAATTCTTTCAGAAGAACGACCAGATTTGCAAAAAACTAATGCGTGATTTCATAATGCGTAAATTGGCGCGAAGCAACTCGACTTATTGGCTTCTGACTTGCTGCCAAACCTTTTTAATCAAAGTTTCCTCTTGAGGCGAACGAACTAATTTTTGCAGTAATGGTGCAACTCGATTGGCTTCTGCTGCTGGTACTCCAGCGCGGATAAGGTTCCTGACAAGAATCTGTTCCTGCACTGGATCTCTACCTTGAGCAGTCAGTTGCAAGTATTCCTCATCACTCATGCCTAGATCGAAAATTTCCGCCATAAATGCTTAGCCAACTCTTGTGCTTACCTCTTATGTAGAAGCGTTAAAACCTTATCCACTTTACCCAGGCTGAATACAAGTCCTCTTCTACAACTCCTCGCTTTCCAGAAGTTTCAGCGTAATCTACCAGTACTTTCAGTGTCGTTGTATAAACACCATTAAGTATTTCGTGTCCGTAACCAATGACTTTACCGATGTGCCCTGTCTTTTGATGAAGCACATACTCTCCAATGCCGAACATAAATTTCTATTCTTTTGGTGAAGTTAGTGAAGCACCTTTTCATCTCTTATGATGAAAAACTCTAAGTATTACAGCTTCATCCTTTCAGTCTGTTTTACCTAGACTGAAGATATATTTTAGGTTGAGAAAAAATTGTATTTTTGAATACAAAATATAGCGATGCCTTTGGCGGTTCGCAAAGCGACCATCTCACTTTGCTAAGGCTTCAGCCAAGTTACAGACGTAGTGAGAAAATTGCTGATATTCAAGCTTACGAATCGATCCCTTGTTTCGTGCGGCAGCGAAGACGTACAAACAACGAGTGATTGGTATTGTATTTAGCGTTACAACTAAACTTTAGATCGAGCTAACTCCTTTGATAGAAACCTTTTTCAAGCAGTTGGTTCTATAGAAAGATGCAGTCACTAATCAATATTTGAAACTATGGCAATACATGTGTTACTAAAAAACCACTAAACAATCATGCGATCGCCAGACAACCAAACACCAAACACTGAAACCCCCGACTCCCCCAAGGATACATCTCCTGAAATAGACAACCGCGAAACTGCGCGCCCAGATCCGGCATCGAAAACCCCTCCTGCTTTAGCAAACGACACAACTTCTCACATTAATCCTGACTCGAAATCTGAACCGATAACTCAGGTACAAGCAGATAGCGTACTAACCCGCGAGCAACTGCCTAATACCAAGTTTCGTATCACTCTCAGCATAGTGACTCTAGCAATTCTCGTTTTTATTGCTGCTCTCTACTTCGGCATCATTAACCCTTAGCTGAGTTCGACTCAAAAGTAGTGTCAAAATCTAATATTTAAGCTAATTTTCTCCTCCTTTCCTACCCGCCTGCGATATAACCCTGGCGGTTTTTCTTGCACCAATAAAGTAAAAATCCTAGAAAGCTAACCAGTGCCCAATCAGAGAAGAAAAACTATACCAGTTCTGTCTCTTTTAGGAAAGCTATCTAGGACAGTAAGTCTGCATGAGGCAGAGAATTCACTTATTTATAGATTAACTAAATGTATTAGAAGCTCAACACTAACTAAAGAAAGAGATAGTTGTTAAAAAGTTATGTTTATATGGATACAAGTTGCTGTTAGAAAACGACACGAATTTTTACTAATTTCAAGACCGCTCTTCGTCGGTATAGGTAGTAGAGATATATTAACATAAGTCTCTAAAAAATAGTATTTTACCTAATTGAGAAAAGCAAGAAATACTCATAATAAAAAACCCTACCTATAAGATAGAAATAGGTTGGGTTTTATGTAGAGACGCTACATCTAACGTTCGTAAAGTCTCAATTAAACATGTATTTCTCCTCTACAACCTCAACCAAATTTACCAGCGGTTGAAGCAATGAGAAAAGCGCCATAGGTAAGGATGTAGCCAACCGCAAAGTGAACTAAACCAACCAGGCGACCTTGAACAATAGACATAGCTACAGGCTTGTCTTTCCAACGAATTAGGTTGGCTAGAGGTGTCCGCTCGTGCGCCCAGACCAAAGTTTCGATCAACTCTTGCCAGTAACCGCGCCAAGAGATCAGGAACATGAAACCAGTTGCCCATACCAGGTGTCCGAATAAGAACATCCAAGCCCAGACAGATAAGTTATTCATGCCGTATGGGTTATAGCCGTTAATCAACTGAGCCGAGTATAGCCAGAGATAATCGCGCAGCCAACCCATGAGGTAGGTAGAAGACTCGTTGAACTGAGCCACGTTACCTTGCCAAATACCTAAGTGCTTCCAGTGCCAGTAAAACGTCACCCAACCAGCAGTATTGAGTCCCCAGAAAGCAGCTAAGTAGAAGGAGTCCCAAGCGGAGATATCGCAAGTGCCACCCCGACCGGGACCATCGCAAGGGAAGGCATAACCGAAGTCTTTCTTATCGGGCATCAGTTTGGAACCACGGGCATCCAACGCACCTTTGACCAAAACCAAAACAGTAGTATGGATCGCCAAAGCAAAGGCATGGTGTACTAAAAAGTCACCAGGACCAATGGTCAAGAACAGAGAGTTCGTGGTGTTGTTGATCGCCTCATACCAACCTGGTAAATAGGTCGCGCCAGCTGTGGAAGCAATGCTATCGGGATTTGATAACAGAGTGTTAAAGCCATATAGAACTTTACCGTGGGAAGCCTGAATGAACTGTGCGAACACTGGTTCAATCAGAATTTGCTTTTCGGGAGTTCCGAAGGCAACCACTACGTCGTTGTGGACGTAAATCCCTAGAGTGTGGAAGCCTAAGAAGAGAGACACCCAAGATAAGTGGGAGATAATCGCTTCTTTGTGCTTCAAGACGCGATCGAGAACGTTACCCTTATTTTGTTCTGGGTCGTAGTCGCGTACCCAGAAGATCCCCGCATGGGCGAACGCTCCTATCATAAAGGCGATCGCAATGTACTGGTGGTGCGTGTACAGCGCTGCTTGAGTCGTAAAATCTTGCCCGATGAAGGCGTAGGGAGGCATGGCGTACATGTGCTGTGCCACCAAAGAAAGCGCCGTTCCTAACGCTGCTAAGTGAATAGACAGTTGGAAGTGCAGCGAGTTGTTATAGGTGTCGTACAGCCCTTGGTGAGGCAAGTTGAACTGACCTTCTGTTTCAATCCCAAAGAAGTTCTTAGCATTGAGCATCTCTTTGATGCTGTGACCGATCCCAAAGTTGGTGCGGTATTGGTGTCCGGCAATGATAAATATGACTGCGATCGCCAAGTGGTGATGTGCCATATCCGTCAGCCACAAGGACTGGGTTTGGGGATGGAAACCACCCAAGAAAGTCAGAATTGCAGTTCCTGCGCCCTCTGACGTGCCGAATACGTGGTTCGCCGTGTCGGGACTAACAGCATAAGCACCCCAGTCCCCAGTGAAAAATGGTCTCAATCCCTCTGGGTGTGGCGGAGTGGTGAGGAAATTACTCCAACCGACGTGCTGACCGCGAGATTCGGGAATCGCAACGTGAATTAGGTGTCCAGCCCAAGCCAGAGAGCTAACGCCAAATAGCCCTGCTAGGTGGTGGTTGAGGCGAGGCTCGGCACTCTTGAACCACGAAAGACTGGGACGGAATTTAGGTTGTAAGTGTAGCCAGCCAGCGTATAGGAACAGAGACGCTAGCAGTAGCAGGAATACAGCGCCCATATAGAGGTCGCCATTTGTCCGCATCCCGATGGTGTACCACCAGTGATAAACCCCAGAGTAGGCAATGTTAACGGGATAGTTTACCCCACCTTGGGTAAAAGCATCGACTGCGGCTTTACCAAAGTGAGGATCCCAAATTGCGTGAGCAATGGGACGAACGTGCAGTGGATCTTTAATCCATTGCTCGAAATTGCCCTGCCAAGCAACGTGGAATAGCAAGCTAGATGTCCACAAAAAGATGATTGCCACTTGAGCAAAATGAGTCCCGAAGATCTTTTGATAAAGGTTCTCTTCGGTCATCCCATCGTGGCTTTCAAAGTCGTGAGCTTGAGCAATCCCATACCAAAGCCGACGAGTTGTCGGGTCTTGGGCGAGATCCTGGCTAAACTTAGGAAATTTTGTTGCCATGAATTTTACTCACATTTTCTCTAACTGCCGATTTGAGTTGAAGCGCGATCGCAATACTTTACTGTAAATCTACGCTTTTTTATTATTCAACTCAAGGGCAACATGAATTAGCGTCATGGTGTTTTACACCAGATAGATAACAACATTTTAGAGATAAATTGGTTAAAAAAGAAAACAATAAAAATTATTTTTAATATTTTTATTTATCTTTGCTGTATTTGCTTATTCGAGCATAAAAAGTTTGAATTGCTAAGTAAATAGCAATTCAAAAAATTGAGGTTTTGCTGTTACTGGCACAAAACACTTTGTGCTGTTCGAGCGTATTATTCTTGCTTCTTCCTATGGGTAATCAACAAGATAACTACTCTTCAAAGCTCAATCCTCTAACTAAGGAAAGAGATAAATCTCAAGTTTCATTGTGATAAAAATAACTAGAATATTTACCTAGCAACCCAGCTAATGTTCGCAGTCATTAAACTGAAATTTAAAAACCAGCGTCTCCTGAGACTTTATAGAAACTCCAACTTGAGTTTGCCAAGCTTCCCCAAGTTGATTTTTGAGAATCATAATTGAGCGCGCGTTCTACATCTGTCTCATAGTTCTGACACTTCCTAGTGAAACCGTAGTACAGCTCAAGCTTATTTCCTGTCTAGCTTCGAGCCACATTTCTAGCACCGGGCGATCGCCAAAGCAAACTAAGAGCTTTGTTTAGAGTTGTAACAATTTTCTGCAACAGTTAAGAAATATTGCCGTTACTTGCTGTAGTTGCTAACGTATGCATGACAGGACGAGATCGAGTATTTCTACTATCAGGAGGTTTTATGTTGCTCCCTTTACTGACATTCATTGCCTTGCTAGCTGGCATAGTTACTGTTTGGAGTAGCAAAGAGCGATCGCGATTGACTCAACCTGCTTTTCCCCGTCGTTCGTTCTCACGTTCGTTCTCATTGTGGTCGTTCGTGTTATTCCTCTTTTTTCCGCCAGCAGAGATGCTATGGGCATCAAAGTACAAACCTAGCAGTAGGCAGAGGCATAACTACTCTGAAATTTAGTCAGACATTAAAGAGAGAATTTGGATAAATTTATGTCACACTTAGAAATTTTCTTCACCTTCAGTTCGATCTCGATTTTAGTTGTATTCCTCATCACCACTTGCTCTTACTTTCTACATACGTTAATGGCTCTGTACAAAATTTTTGTCCGTCAACAGGATCGCCGAATTTCATCCAAGTACGTTTTGGACGATTTAAAGTTCAATCTAGCCAACGATGAGGAGGCTTAGCGAAATAAGGGGTGACATTGTTAGATTTCAAATTATTAGATGTCAAAAATCCTGTTGTGTGGCAGGAAAGCGTGGAACCGATCTTATGTTATGGGTAAAAAAAACTACTCCGGTTCTACCAAGCTATGCCTTGCCCACTATGTAGCCATGACAAGACCCATAAACAAGGGTTTAACAAGCTCATGTTGTCAACGATATTATTGCCCAAATTGTCAGCAAACATTCACGCTGAAGAACAAGTACGAATCATCTTACGGGCAGACTGCAAAGCAACAAGCCTACGTGGTATTAGTCGGGTGAGTGGATTGTCCTACAATACCGGAGTCAGCTTGATTCGAGCCGGAAGCCAAAAAGCACAACTGATTCATAGTAAGTCCGTTGTGGCTCTTAGTTTATCACCGCCTGAAGATCTGCTTCATACAGCACGATCGTTGTTTCGGGACCAATTCTACCCATTTCTGGCTCGGGACCTTGAGCCATTTCTACCATATAAAGCCATGCGCCAGCACTGGCTCTACAATTCTCGATCGTGCCTATACCACCAATGAAGCGAACCATCTGGCGCTTGCGAAATCTAGGTATTGGTAAAGAGAGCGAGGTTGATAGGTTCAATGAACCTTCTACACCGCGAGTGAGAGCAACTTTCTTTTCTACGCGCTTCATGTAGCAGTTACTAACACTTTGCTTTACCTGCGGCTGAGGCGCGATCGCCTGTTTTTTGCTCGCCTCGTCTAGAGTTTTTACTTGAGTGTCGGTCATTTAATACTCCCTTTGTTTCAACGAACTATCGGCATATATATAGCCTGCCGCAGGCTAGAAGCCTGCTTTACAAATCATTTAGAACTGCTATATCTCTAGTTTTCCATTCAATATAGTCTTGGCATAGACAATTTTTACAAATGGCGAACCATTGCGATCGCGAGACATATTAGTCTCCCATTGTTTGGTAGTAAATAGTTACATCTTCACCGCATTCATCTACTAAATAACATAAGGATTTGTAGCGTAGTTCAACTAATTGCTCGTAGAGAGGATTAAGCTTGCACAAGGGTGGGATGTAAAGTAACGTGCGGTTAAAAAGTTGAATCTTGCGCTCGAATGGACAACGAGCAGGAATAACTCGGCATACCAAGCGAGCTATTCCAGAATCAACAATTTTTATCGATTCAATCCACTGACGCAGCGGTGAAAATAAACTAATTTGAGAGCGGTTTGAACTCAGTGCGTTCATGTTTTAATTACCTGACTTTGATTTTTAAGTTCTACTTTTCAGTAATTTTGTACGATTATTCAACAACTTGTAAAATTTCTTTGAGAAAGTTCCAATCTGCATCTGATATATTTTTTAGCAAAGATATTTTAGCTGCTCGATTAAGTAAAATTTCTCCGTTGGCATTGGCACTAAAGTCTTTGCCCAGAACAAAACCTAACTCAATTAATTTTTGGATAGCAAACTTAATAGCTCCTTCGATTAATTGAAGACAAGCATCCAGCTCGTAAAAAGTGTGTAAAGCCCAGTGACAAGTATCGGAATCAGTTGCAGCTAACTGAAAGACTGCGGCAGTCATCATATCTGTTGTACAATCAGAACCAAACAGAGCAATAAAAGTCTTGCGGCAAGATTCTACAAGTGCCTTGTTTTTTAGCTTGAAAATATCAACTAATAAAGCGACGCTTGAATCAAATTCTTCTGTGCGATCGATGTTATGCACGATAAATATCACTCCATCTGAGTTATCTATCTCTCCAGCTAGCTACAAGCACTGTACTAGAGTTTGAAATTTTCAGTCACTCAGAGCTGCGAAACGATCTTTGTACCTGGTTGAGCTACTCAACTTCAGTGAAAGTCAGGATCGGTTAGCTCTATCTTGAAGTTAGAGTGAAAAAATGGAGAACTCGTGGAGAGGGAAAAGATTTTTTCAGCAATTCCAGCCTAAGATTTCTGTCACTCGATCGGCTAATTCCATTGGATCGAAAGGTTTGTCGATTGCTGCTGCCATGCCGAGTTGAGCGAAGCGCTGCCGATCGGCAGATTGCACTTTCGCCGTAAGTAAAATGACTGGGATATGCCCAGTTGTTGGGTTGGCTTGCAGTTGTTTAAAGGTAGCAATGCCATCCATGTCGGGCATCATCACATCCAAGAGAATAGCATCAGGCTGTTCGGCTGCTGCTTTCTCCAATCCTTCTATACCCGAAGCGGCGGTTGCAACTTCCCAGCCACCTACTGCTTCTAAACTAAGTTGGGCTACTTCTCGAATATCGTCTTCGTCATCAATAATGAGGATACGCTTAGCTGCCACCATTGCTATTTCTCTCCCGATGATGAATAATGCGGTTAAGCAAGCTAATGACCTGTTGCTCAAATTCCTCTGGTTTAACTCGTCCTTTAGTAAGAAATAAAGTTTGTCCTAGCTTTAATCGCTCGCGGTCGGTAACGCTGATATCTTTTGCAGTGTAGACGACGAGCGACACTTGGCACAGACGGTTATGCTGTCGCAGCCAGTCTACTACGGCAAACCCATCGCCTTCTGGCACGAGCAGATCGAGTACCAGCAAGTCAGGGATAATCTTTTGACCCAGTTGGATCGCTTCTGTACCTGTTTGGGCATGAAAAGTTTCAATGCCATAGCGTTCAAACATAGCAATCAGGACTCGCGCGAGATCGGTGTCATCTTCTACGATCAAAACTTTGATGTTGCGATCGCATAAGGCTCGACTTAAAGCCTGGAACAGCGATCGCTCATCTGGAGGTTTAACAATCCAATCGCTTACCCCTGGATGAGGTGATGCGTCTGGCAGTAAGCCGCTGAGGATCGTAACTGGAATGTCTTTTGTCTTCGCTTGTGCTTTTAGCGCTGCTAGAGTTTCCCAGCCGTTCATCCCTGGCATCATTAAGTTGAGGAGGATCGCGTCAGGATGCTGTTGGGCTGCCTCCACGACTGCTTCCTGCCCAGAAGCTACTGTTATCGCTCGGTATCCTCCCTGTTCGAGCATGGCTTGCACTACAGTGCGGACAGAGGGATCGTCGTCGCAGACTAAAATGAGGGGTGAAGAGTAAGGGGTGAGGAGTGAGGTAGCGGTTGATATTTCTGATTCAGCGGGTGGCGTAGGCTGGAGGATGGGCAGGATGAAGTAAAAAGTGCTGCCTGTGCCAAGAGTGCTAGTCACCCAAATTCGCCCTCCATGACGCTGCACAATATTACGACAGATGGCTAAACCCAAGCCAGTCCCTCCTTTTTTTCGCGAGTCAGAGGCATCCACCTGCTGAAAGCGTCCAAAGATGGTTTCGAGCTTATCTTCTGGAATGCCTCGTCCTATATCTTTTACTTGGAACGTGATATAGGGAGTCGCGAGCCGGGAAGCGGGAGTCGGGAAATTTTGGATTTTGGATCGCTCCTCTGCTCCTCTGCTTCCTTGTCCTCCTTGTCCCACTTGTCCCCTTGTCCCCTTGTCCTCCTTGTCCCCCTTGTCCCCCTTGTCCCCCTTGTCTCCTTGTCCTGCTTCCCTGCTCCTCTGCTCCTCTGCTTCTGATTCCCGACTCCCTAATTCGGCGCTGAGCCACACAGTAGATCCTGGGGGTGAGAATTTAATCGCATTGCTGAGTAAGTTGGTAAAGACCTGAACGATCCGATCGGGGTCACCCCACAGTTGAGCGGAGATTGGAGTTACGGATAAACTGATTTCTGCCTTCTCTGCCAGGGGTCGCACGACTTCGATCGCCTGGCTCATCAGGGAAGCAGCATCGCAAGCTTGTTTGTTCATGGCGACTTTGCCTGACTCGATGCGCTCGATATCCAAAATGTCATTGATCAGGCGAATTAACCGATCGGTATTATTTACGGCAATATCTAACATGCGTTGCGCCTTTTCAGGGTTAACGTGCAGTACGCCGCTGGCTAAAAGACCTAAAGCACCGCGAATCGAAGTTAGGGGTGTCCGCAGCTCGTGGCTCACCACCGAGACGAACTCATCTTTGATCCGTTCGATTTCTCGGCGATCGCTAATGTCTTTCATAAAGCAGTAATGACCGATGAATTGCTGCTGGCGATCGTATTCATTGACCATGACGAGTTGCTTGTCGAAGACTGAGCCATCTTTACGCACTGCCCTAGCTTCAACTTCTACCTTGCCTTGTAGTAGCATCTTTTGGTAAGCAGCCTGCATTTTTTCTCGGTCTTCGGGGTGGACGGTGAGCTGCCACTGCATACCAACCAATTCTTCTGGTTGGTAGCCTACCATGCTGGCGTATGCTGGGTTGACCATGATATAACGTCCCTGCGTGTCTAGCCGCGAGATGCCCTCGACTGCACTTTCCAGCGCCCGACTCAGGGCGTGTAGTTCTTGACGTTGCCGGACTTCTTGTTCTAGAAGTTGAGCTTGGGCGATCGCAATGCCGATTTGGTTGGCTAGATGTTGCAACAGTTCTAGTTCAAAACTAGCCCACTGTCGGGGGGCAGTACAATGGTGTGCAATTAACAAACCCCAAAGGTCTTCCCGTAGTAAAATCGGTACTACCAAGTTTGCCTTGACATTAAACTGCCGCAAAAATTCGACGTGGCAAGGTTGGATGTCAGCCTGCTCGATGTCAGCGATCGCGCTGATTCGTCCCTGACGGTACAATTGGACATACTCTTCTCGAAAGCAATGGTCAACAATGTTCCGTCCTAGAATTGGCATACAGCCAGGTACTACTGCTTCTTGCACGACTGTGCCAGAGCCATCCGAGCGCAACTGATAGCACAGGACTCGATCTACTTGGAGAATTCTTTGCACTTCTGTAACGGCAGTTTGGAGAATTTCTTCTAAATGCAGAGACTGACGGATCTTCTGCGAGACTTCAGCAAACAGTTGCAAGCGCAAATTCTGGCGTTGTAATTCTCTTTCCGAACGCTTGCGTTCTGTGATGTCGCTGCCAATGCCAAGAAATCCGGTAATGTTGCCTGCCGCATCTACCAAGCGCGTCACTGATAGAAGCACTGGAAAGCGGCTGCCGTCCTTGCGGATGTAAGACCATTCGCACTCGTCTGGCTCTCCGCGCCGTGCCTTGGCAACAAAAACCTCAAATCCAGGCTCAATCGGTACTCCCATCTCCTGCGATAATTCCTGCGCCCGTTGGACGATTTCGTTCCAGTCGTGAATGAGTGCGGGTGTGGTTTTGTTGACAACTTCGGAGGCAGTATATCCCAACCAGCGCTCGGCGGTGGAGTTGAAGGTGCAAATCGTACCGTCAACAGTGGTAGAAATAATCGTATAGTTGGCGCTCTCTAAAATTGCCTGCTGTAGCAATGTAATCTGTTTTAGCTTCTGCTCTGCCGATTTGCGTGCTGTAATGTCATTGAAATAAATAGACAAACCTTCTTTAGTAGGATAGGCATGGACTGCAAACCATGTCTGAAGCGGCGGATAGAACTCTTCAAATTCGACACTAACCTGCTGCGCTCTTGCTTGGCAATACTTTTGGTAAAAATTAGAATTGACGGCTTCAGGAAACTCTTGCCAAATACTTTGCCCTAGCAAGCGATCGCGCGATCGCTGTAAGAGTTGCTCTGCGCGATCGTTCAAGTAGGTAAATCGCCACTCGCCATCCAAAGCAAAAAACGCATCGGTGATACTTTCTAGAATGCTTGTCACTCGATTGCGGGCTGTTTCTGCCTCTGTCCGTGCTGCTTGTTCGCGAGCCAAAAGTGGCTGTCGTTCCGCTTCGATCCGCTGGCGATCGCTGATTTCAGCTTGCAATTGAGTATTGAGTCGCGCTGATTCTACTAAATGCCGCCTCAACTCCAGTTGAGCCATGACCTGACGACTCAGGATGCGTAGTGCCTCAACCTGTGCTTCAGTTAACTGCCGTGGTAGCCGATCGATAACGCAGAGCATCCCCAATGGATATCCCTTAGGAGTCACGAGCGGAGCGCCAGCATAAAACCGAATGTGAGGTACAGCAGTCACTAGCGGATTAGTGGCAAATCGTTCGTCTTCAAGTGTATCGGGGACAATCAGAACATCGCTGGGTTGCAGAATGGCATAACCACAAAACGCCAGATCGCGAAGTGTTTCTCTTGCCTGCAATCCCACTTTTGACTTGAACCACTGGCGGCAATCGTCGATCAGGCTGACTAGGGCAATAGGAGTGTTGCAGATCTGTGCTGCTAATCGAGTTAGGTCGTCAAAAGCTACTTCTGGGTCGGTGTCCAAAATTTGGTATTGATGCAGGGCTTCTAGTCTAGCTGCTTCATCTTTAGGCAATGGAGCTTTCATAACGTTTCTTTCCCTACTTCCCTTACTTCCCCTACTCCCCTAGCTTGCCCCAACGGGTAAACTAGATATTTAACTAACCGCTGAGTACGCGATCGCCTCCCGCGACTTTAGCTTGCTGTAATACAATACCCGCAGCTCGATATAACGCTTGCAAGTCGGAACCGTCTTGGGGATACTGGACGACACCAGCACTAAAAGTCGCGGTCAATTGTCCGCGATCGGGAGTAAAATCCTGCCGACGCAAGTTAAGCAGGACTTCAAGCAGCCGCCGCACTCCATCGCTTGCCGTCATCCCATACATCCCAACAACGAACTCTGCCCCACCCCATCGACCTACAACATCTTCACTTTGAAAGGTGCGTCGCAGCTGCTCTCCCAAGCGGGACAACACTTCATCTGCGACTGCATGACCGTATCGGTCGTTGATCTGCTTGAGACGATCTAAATCTAGAATAGCGAAGCATAGCGGTCGGTCGTGCAACTGGGCTAAGCGCAGCAGTTGGGATAACTCTTGGGTTGACTGGCGGCGATTGGCAACTTTAGTCAGAGCATCGGTTTGAGCGAGATTCTGCAATAGGCGCGATCGCTCTAGCCGATTGAGGATGCGGCTGACCAGTTCCGGTCCGACTATTGGTTTACTAACATAATCGTCGGCACCTGCAGCAAATACGCGCTGCATCGTTTCAGCATCCGCGTGCGCGGTCAGAAATAGAATTGGTAGTCCACTCCAACGCGGATCGTTGCGTGCAACTTGGCAAAGCTCAATCCCACTAATTTGCGGCATTTCTACATCAAGAATGAGTAGATCCGGTGCTACAGCTTCTAAAGTGTCCCAGAACTGCAAGGGATTGTTGACGGTCGAGACTTTGATGCCCCAAGGTTCTAGTAAAACGTGTAGGGCTTGCAATACCTGCGGGTCATCGTCCACAGCAATAATTCTCGTTGCGGCAGTACGGCAGCGCTGCAACATTTGCGTCACGGCATCGAGGACTCGCGCTGGAGGTAGAAACTTGTGTAAAAACCCGCGTCCACCCAAACGAGCAACTGTAACGCGATCGAGCAAGCTATCTCGGTCTGTGAGAATTAGTGCTGGCACAGGTGGGGTATAAGCATTCAGCTCTGTTAGCAATTTTACGCCTGCTTGAGCCGTATCAGCCGAGAAGTCCAGCAGCACCGCATCAGGACGCGATCGCGCTTTGAGTTGCTCCTCAATGGCAACTGGGTCTGTCGCGATTTCGCCGCGCATTCCCCGACTAGCCGCCTCCATGACTAAGCCTTCAGACAATGAGCGGTCTGGCTCTACGATCAATAGCCAAGGAGATTCATCTTGCGATAGCAGTTCTGGATTCTGAACGGTTGGGCGTTGCAATTCTCGATGCAGTGCCGCAACGAGTTCGGACAGTTGCCGCGATCGCTCTGGAGTTACCAAGTCCCCAGCTTGCAGCAAGTTTTCGATTTGCCGAGCGAGGCGAGAACCCAAGGCAAAGCCGTACATTCCCAGCGAACCTGCTAGCTTGTGCGCCTCCTGCTCTGCTGAGGAACGCAATTGCTCGTCCAGCGATCGCTGTGGCAGTAAAGCGATCGCTTGCTCGATTGTTACGACTCGCCCAATAAACTTTTCTTTAACTCGTTCCCAAACTCTTGCCACCCCTGTAAGCGTCTGCTGTTCTTGTTGGGGTGAAAGACGAGCTGCTTTCTTCCCAACTTTGGCTTTTTCCTTGGTTTTTGTCTGTTCTACCGATTTGAGGCGGTAGCCAATGCCGTAGACTGTCTCAATTGGATCGTCTAGCACTCCCGCCGCTCGCAGCTTCATCCTTAACCCCTTGATGTGAGATCTCACCGTATCCTCACCTGGAGTTTCTTCATCATAAGACCATAAGCGATCGAGGATTACTCCACAACTAAAAACACGATGGCGATTGCGGAGGAAAAGCTCTAGTAGTACATACTCTTTTGGAGTCAAATCGATCGGCTGGTTGCTGTAGCTGACTTTACATATACTCGGATCGAGGCGTAGGTCGCCCCACTCCAATACGGGAGGTACGGCAAAATCCCCTCGTCGCAGTAGAGCGCGTATCCGAGCCGATAATTCTGCTAAGTCAACAGGCTTAGTCACATAATCATCTGCCCCTGCGTCCAAACCAATAACTTTACTAGTGCCATTGTCTTTAGCAGTCACTAAGATAATCGGGGTGCGATCGCCAATGCGTCGCAACTGCCGACAAAGGGTAATGCCATCTAGCTTGGGCAACATGACATCTAGTAGAATTAAGTCGTACGTATATGCTGCTAATAGTTCCCAACCTACCTCACCATCTGTAGCGATATCGATAGCATAGTGCCGATCGGTAAGGAATTGAGCTAAAGCTTTGGCAACCAGTTCATCATCCTCAACTAGTAGGATTCTCATAGCGGTTGATTACCGCAAAATTTATCAAAATCAACTGCAGCAAAGTCAACAAAACAGTAACTGGCTGCACATTTGCGACCAATTTCAGCTTATCCTACGTTAGGCAAGACTTTAAGAGTGAGTTGTAAATCTAAACACTACTTGTGGCAAGCGATCGTCAAGTAAACCGATCCTGTTGATTGGGGGAAATGTTTACTTCACAATCAGCGTGGCATCGCGCATTAGAGTCCAGCGACTTGCACTAACGATTTCCTGTCCGGATTTGGTGACTTTATTTAACTCTCCCTGCTACTCGCCTCGATTGATAACAGTCTAAAGGGCTATTTCTAATTGCGGCGAAATTATTACCTCATCGGAGATTCTTTAAATTATGTCGCCCGATCTTGAAAAAGAAAACTGTCTAGCCTCTGGTGGCGCTATCGTTAAAGTATCAACAATATCAGGCTGCATGAATTTTAAGAACGCCTGAATTCATCTCTATATTAGTAGAGGTGGAATATGAAAAACAATAACGCGCTTTCTCACAATCTTCCTCAAAATCTACGACCTACGATTGCCGATCTTGAAACAGTCAATCCTTGGCTAGGATTATGGCGTTTTATCAGCTTGGGGTTGGTGGTCTTAAGCCTTGCTACCCTTGCTTGGTCGTCCCACCACAGCATCCTGTTCTTTGGCTATACGATGCTGATGGGAATATTTTATACTTTTTGGCTGATTTGCACCCATGATGCAGTGCATCATACGCTGACTGGTTGGACGTGGTTCGACGAGCTAGTACCGCGTTCGATCTCTTATTTTATGATGTGGCCTCATGGAACCTATGCTCAATTACATCGACTACATCATGCTTGGAATGGAATTAATCTAGATGACCCAGAGCGCGTGCAATGGACATTGAGTGAGTACCAGCAAACAAGTCCTTGGATGCAGTGGTATATACGCCATCAATTAGTTATCGATCTATTCGGATTAGCTGGGGTGGGGCTAATTGCCAAAACGAGCGCGAATGCGTTTCGATTGAGGCAGCACAAGCCTTCTCTACCTTGGATGTTACTGCTAGATGGCATTGGCATTCTTATAGTGCAAAGTACTTGTATCATATTTGCGATTTGGCACAATAAAGTTTTGGAATACGTGCTGTTTTGGCTGGTTCTCGAACGTGTCGTTGGCATGATGAGTCAGGCAAGAGATCATTTAGAACACTACGGACAGTGGGGTAAAGCAAGCGGACACCAATTGACCCAACTTTACGCCTGCCGTAACCTTCAGACCATTCCCTTGGTTGCATGGCTGATGGGGGGGTTGAATTATCATTCCATCCATCATGCTTTTCCAAGTATTCCATTCAATCGCTTGCCAGAAGCTTTTCACCGTATCCAAGCAATACTAGAACAGCATCAGTTACCGCCGATGACTGTTGGTGCGGGATACGTGCAAGAAACTTTACAACTAAGCAAGCGAGCTTTACTAATTGGGGAGCCTAACCTAAACAGCTTCACTGGTCGTCATCAGATGCTTTCACAGTTTTAATCGCACTCAACAATTATTAAATTTTACTTTCCTACTCGTGTCAAGTTTTTTAACGAGTGGGTTCGAGCCAACTTTTGGTGAAGCTCAATGCGAGGAGGGCTTCTACACAAAAAGCCCTCGTTGCCCGATATTAGTGCGCGGTTGAGAATTCGAGCTTCGTGCCGTGCCAGTGCTTCACACTAGGGCTGTATATTAGTAACTCTATAACTAGACAGACAGCTTGGCTGAGACTTCTAAACCTTTACCTAAAGCTTTATAGCGGACGGTCTGAAACTAAAAATAGAAAACGTGTTGAATACTGAGTTTGTTAGTAATACTAAGTTTGTTGGCTCCTCTGGAAGTAGGATGTGATAAATCTTTCTTCAGCAGTATTCGATTGTTGTTGGAACAACCTAAATTTAGGGTTATACTTCTAACATCAATAGATTCTTCAAAAAAACATCCAGGAAGATTCTTTTATCAACAAACTGCTAAAAAATCGTCATGTTTGGAGAACTGCTAGAAATGCGTAATCGCCCAAGAAACAAAGCATTTCTGAGCGACCTAGCTAGCAAGTTTCTAGTAGTTGAGACTCATCTAACTTAACCTGTGTCTCGCTCGTTGGTTTAAGTAGTTATGGCAGAGGGTGAAGCCAATCGATTCAAGCTAGTGCCGATCGCACAAATTCAGCTCAGCCACCTGGAGCAACCACGGCATCACTTTGAGTTTGAAGCCTTAAATCACCTCGCTTCATCAATTCTGCAACACGGTATTCTGCATCCATTACTCGTCAGACCGATTTCCAGTGCAACTGTAAAATACGAACTAGTTGCAGGGGAACGGCGATTTCGTGCCGCTATGCTAGCAGGGTTGGATGCAGTACCTGTAGTCATACGGGAACTGGGCGATCTCGAAGCAGCTACTCTAACCTTAGTCGAAAACCTCCAACGTGAAAACCTTGATGCCATCGAAGAGACACGCGGCATCGTGCGCCTGCTAGCTCTCCGTTTACAGATGGGGTGCGAGGCAATAGTTTCGCTGCTCGTGCGCATGGCAAAGGAGGCTAAAGGACAAACAGCCCAAAACGTTTTGGACTCAACTACAACTGCAATTGTGATTGACGTGTTTAGTTCCCTGGGGAAGATGAGCTGGGAGTCATTTGTTACATGTCGCTTGCCTTTACTCAATTTGCCTTTGGATTTGCAAGCGGCGATTCAAACTCAAGCACTTAATTACACCAAAGCGCTCGCTCTCTCTCGGCTTAAAGATGACGAACGACGTTCTCTTCTGCTGCGGCAGGTGTTGGAACAAAACTTATCCGTGCGCCAAATTCAGAACCAAATTCGCCAGTTGCAGCAGCTCGAATCACCAAACCAAATAGGCAGAAACTTATTCAATCATCAGAGCGGTTGCTTTCAAACCAATTTTGAGGCTGACTTAGAGGCATATGGCGCAATCTGTGAAGATCGCAACACAAAAGCTAATACAACTGAAAATCAGACCTGGAGCCCTGCGAGCGAAACTGGGGCTGCTGAGCCATTAAGGCTGGAAACAGAGTTAGGCATAGTTCAAATCGTGCCGTTGATTCATGCAACCCAATTAGAACAATCAACTGGCGAGCAAGTCAGTCTTGCACCTAATAGTATTTCTACTCAATCAGGTCAGCAAGATATCGAGGAGCCTCCCTTCCAAGAAGCACTTGACATCCAGATAGATACATTAACTCAAATAGAAACTATTTCCCGGCAGGTGCGGGAGTCGCTCGCTAGCAATTGCCAAGGTATCTGCACTCCCAAGCAACAAAGGCAATTGTTAAAACTTCTGGCTCAATTGCATCAAATTTTGGGTAACAAGTTATAGCAGAATTATCTATTGGCAGCAGGATTGTTGCTCATTACTAATAAAATTTGAGTTATTGAGGGGAGCGACGATAACGATCGCAAGTCAATCGCCCCGTACCAAAAAGACTCCTCGAATTGATTTCAAGGATTGAGAGCAGGGAAGAATCCTTAAAGCTATAGAGCGAGAATACTGCTAGATTAACAATACCAATAGCTTAAGTGGGTGATTGGTATATTATTACCAAATGTGAATTTATTTCAGTGTAAAAAAGAAGATGGTTTAAAGTTAATGGGTAGGAAACTTATCGGGTAGCTTAACTTACTATTGAGTTAATACTTCACTATCGTCTCTAAGATTAGGCAGTAAATTTTTACCTGAAAGAAAGGTTTTGAGTTAAAAACTCTCACTGCTCTAAAATTTTTGGCTAAGTTTTGAAGCCAAGAAAACTTAGCTTCAACTACTTGTTCAGAAAAAATAGGAGATTTTGACTCAGCTATGTTGTTCGCTAGTAGCACCTAAAAGCGAAGCTTAAGAATGTTTATGGGAGTTCAAATTATTGAAAGTAGTTTGAGGTAGGTTAGGGAGTTATGAATTTATTTTCGCTATCAACTCAGTTATCGAGTAACTCCTGAGAAAGTCTTTGTTATCAAGTCTTCTGTCCAGCATCTAAATATTTTAGAGCAATGTTTGAAAGCTCGGTTTTTTAAGCATTGCTAATTTTGAATATCTATCAAGCTGGAGAGTTACCTTTTGTAAAAAAAAAGAATTTTTCCTTGGTAGAAATTTTCTATACAAGTCTTCTAAAAAAGATAGTAGACAGTCAAGTATCGTTATTTAAATACGAGATTTGGTCATGCAGTATCTGCTAAAGAAAAACTCACCAATTATAGGAGTTATAAAACTAACAGCAGCATTATCTTTTGTTCGCTACTGCTTGCTAGCTAGACCAAAGCACAATTTACTCAAAACTGAGAGACGATTACGATCTGAAAGAACTGCCCCCATCATATAGCTTCTTGGTTGCTGTCGTCCTCCTTAGGAAGATATTTAATCAAAACTCCAGGTTGGATGCTGTAAGCCTCGCAGATCTTGAGCAAAGCTTCTGAACCAGGAATATAATTAGGGTCTTTATATAGCCGATATACAGTGTTCTGGCTTAGACCAGTAGCTTTGCAAAATTGATAGCGGGTTATTCCCTTACTATCTACAAATGCTTTTATTTGATTTTTGAGTGGCATGGATGATAGGTTCATGTTTTTATTAGAGTTATTTACAAACTTTTTTGTTAACTATGCCTTGGCTTATGACTAGTTAATCCTTTTGGGATCGGCAGGAAATGACCGCTTGTAGGACTTGCCTAGCTTCAATTTCGCTGAATACAGCAGAACACAATCTGCAAGTACTAGGCGATCGGCAATGAAATATAAGTTTTGAACTCTTAAAATTGAAGCTAGTTAAAAATTCTCTATATAGGAGTGATTAAGAAACACTCACTCTTTTACTTGCAACTTATTTTACCAAATTTGAGTAGAAATAAAATAGAAAAATCATGTCTTTTAAATCTTTTTTTTGCCGCAATAAACTTATTTATGTCTATAAATTTAACAAAATTTTTATCTATTTTTTTTGACAAAACTCAGTTATTTTTGTCTGCAAATCTTTGAAAACTCCGAGCGCTATTCTGATGCTTTAATAAGTTAAGATCGATGTCTAAATGCTTGTGTTTGCAGATTAAAATTACTTATATTTATAACCACATCTACTACAAATCAGTTTCATACTTTAGATAGATATGGTTTAATAATAATAGTCAGTATTGTACTATTACAAACTAATTTAATATAAGGCGATAAAATCCACATGCAACTTCTCATCTACTTACGTTAACAGACTTCCTTCTCTATCGTTCAGTAAATTTAATTGAACAGTAGGGCGACGACGATTGATTACAATTTGTTACATAATTAAAAAAAGGAACAAACTTCAATTGATATAACAGTCCTAAATGATGTGTAAGGTAGATGCCCTACCTGCCACAGGCTAAAAGGCTGTTCTACATTTGTAAATTAAATAGGATTGCTATACAGATCTATAAAAAGCAACCTATGGTGCTATAAACCTTGGATTTTTATCAATCTTTCATTTTTTTTGATAAGTTAGGGTGTATCGATCTACTATCAATCAATCATTTGTTTTTTTTATCAATCGCGATGTAATTATCAACGTTAATGTCTCTAAAAGCAGGCGGATGAAAAATCCTGATACTTTGTAGGAGAACGGTTTGGCTGCAACCATAGAGGCTGTATGCGAAGTTAATTTTGTCAAGTGATTATACAGAGACCGAAATCCTACGTCAAAGGAAGGTCGGCAATGATAAATATTTCACAAGAGCAAAATTAATAATTTTGTAGTTTGCAGGCACGCCCTACATTCATTCTTCTAGTCTGCTCCTTTGATTAAGATGAATCTTAATCAACGTGTTTCAATGGAGAGTTCGTGGAAGCAACGTTTTTAAACAACAATTACACCTCAGCGTTTAGGTTTAGTCATTTGCACTCACAAATGCTAAAGCTAAATTTTGTCTAGAAATTAAGCTCGGGTCTAACTAATATGTCTACTAATCGTTTGAGAACGTATAGCACCTTAGATAGGTTCTATACAGAAGAAAGCAAGTTCTTAACAACAGTGCAGCGAAAACATCTGCTAGAAAGCCTGCAAATGGATTTGCGCTCAGAATACCGCCGTCGGATCGAAATTATGTTACTGGCAGATATGGGTTACTCTCAGGCACAAATTTGTGCAGCATTGGGGTGTTCCAAAGAAACAGCACGGTACTGGATTGCTATGACACAAGCAGGAAAGGCTGACAACTGGAATGAGAATGTAATTGGGCGACCCACCACAGTGAACGAGCAATATCTCGATCGTCTGAAAGAATTGGTGAGTAGTAGCCCTCGTGAATATGGATATTCATTTCGCTGTTGGACAGCTGGATGGTTAAGTAAGCATTTAACGAAAGAATTTGGGATCGCAGTGAGCGATCGCCACATTAACCGTTTGCTAAAAAAACTGGGGCTTTCTACTCGACCTAGACGCTCGGGCACAGAAACAGTAACTCATGGCAGCAAGAATTACGGTATTAACATTGGCGATCTGCCATCTTCCTCACCGTCTAGTTTCCTGTGGTCATCCAATTTCATCAAATTTGGTAGCTAGTTATACCATTGAGTTTCTAGGAAGCTATGATTCAACAGTCATTCCCACTTTCCAAGCAACAGCTAGGTCAATACCTCGCCCAATCTCTAGGTCAGGCTCTTACAGAGCAGGAACTCTCGAAATGCTTCGAGCAAATTCAAATTTTGGAGCCAACTGCTGGCAAACTATTTTGGCAGACAGCAGACACAACCCCTGGCATCTACATAGTTCTGACGGGAAAAGTCAGATTACTCGATAGCACTGATAACTTAATTACTTCTTTTGGGGCAGGGGTGTCGTTCGGCGAGCAAACTTTGTTTCCAGAGTACTTTCACCCTTACTCAGCTAGAGCTTCTGTCAATTTAAAGCTTTGCTATCTACCTAGTGAGTTGTTGCACGCTTTAGCTTACAAGTATCCCATCATACTGGAGCATCTTTATCACCAAGCAGTACTTTGGGATCTACTGCTGATATGTCGTAACAGTAAAATCTTTCGCGCTCTACCTGTTGAAGAGCTAATGAAAACGCTGTCACTCATGGAGCGGCATAATCTGGAAGTAGGCAAACTTCCAACTTCCCTGCTCAAAGATCGGCGGCTGGTGCTACTGCGTCGAGGGGAAATTATACATTCATCAGACCGAAAGCTAAGTATTGGAAAAATTTATCAACTTTCCCAGTTACCTCAACAACAAGCTTGGCAGGTAACTCAACCGACCCAACTGTATACTTTAAGCCGTTCTCGTTGGGAGATGGCACTGCAATATTTGCCACAACTAGCCGATGTAGTGGAATCATGGGAGCAGGGAGCTGAGGAAGTTGGGGAATTCGGGGGAGAAATTTCAATTTCTGATGCAAAATCCCAAATCCGCTCCTCCCAGTCTCCCTTAACAAGGGAGGAGCCAAAATTTCCAGAGTTTACTGTTGAGCCAAGAAATCGACAAAAGAGAATAATCAGTAAAGCCTATTTCCCAAACCCAACTGTAAAAATAGGTCATTTGTGGCAGCGCGTCACTAAACGCTATCCATTCATTGCACAACAAAGTGCATCAGACTGCGGTGCAGCCTGTCTGGTGATGGTTGGTCGCTACTGGGGCAAGCACTTAAGTATAAATCGCTTGCGGGACATAGCCAATGTTGACCGTAATGGGGCAACGCTACGAGGTATTGCAGCTGCCGCAGAAAGTATTGGATTTGCTACCCGACCTGTAAAAGCTAGCCTCGACAAACTTGCTTCAGCAAACTTGCCTGCTATTGTTCATTGGGAAGGGAAGCACTACGTTGTGGTCTACGAAGTGACGCGCGATCGCGTCGTCATTATCGACCCTGCTATCGGTCAACGAACCCTCAGCCATAGACAATTCAAAGCAAGTTGGACTGGCTATGCGTTGTTACTACAGCCCACCGTTCTACTTAAAGACGCTGAAGAGACCCGTCAACCCTTTTGGCAGTTCTTTGAGTTAGTAAAACCTCACTGGCTGATACTACTGGAGGTGTTAATTGCCTCCATTCTGATCCAGCTTTTGGGGCTGCTCATGCCGCTGTTCACCCAGTTATTATTGGATCGAGTGGTCGTACAGCGCAGTACTCTGACTTTAAATGCTGTAGGGTTAGGTTTGCTCATCTTTAGTCTGTTTCGAGTCGCTATGACCGGACTGCGGCAATACCTGCTGGATCATACGGCTAATAGAGTCGATTTAGCGCTGATTGTAGGTTTTATTAGACATACTTTCCGCCTGCCACTCAGCTTCTTTGAGTCGCGCTATGTAGGAGACATTATTGCTCGCATCCAGGAAAACCATAAAATTCAGCGCTTCTTAACGGGTGAAGCACTGTCAATCTTTCTCGATTTGCTGACAGTCTTTGTCTACGTGGGGCTGATGTTTTGGTATAGCTGGAAAATGGCGCTGCTAGTGTTGGTAGTTGTGCCACCATTTTTTTTACTAGCGCTGATTGCAACGCCCTTCTTGCAACGCATCTCAAGAGAGATCTTTAGTGCCATTGCCGCTGAAAGTAGTTATCTGATCCAAGCGCTCACAGGCGTTCGTACTGTTAGATCGATGGCGCTGGAGCATACGGTTCGCTGGCATTGGGAAGGACTCCTGAGTAAGTTCATTAAAACTAACTTTTCTGGACAAGTTATCGCCAACAGCCTCCAAATCTTCAGTGCAACCATTGAAGCTACAGCAAGTGCGGCACTACTGTGGTTTGGGGCGTGGCAGGTCATTCAAAATCAACTGACTATTGGGCAGTTAGTTGCTTTTAATATGCTATTGGGCAATGTTATTAGACCCTTTCAGCGGCTAATTGTCCTCTGGAATCAGTTACAGGAAGTCATCATTTCAGTTGAGCGCATTAATGATGTGCTTGAAGCTGAACCAGAAGAAGACTTACAGAAACAAGATCGTCAATCCCTGCCACCGATTCGGGGTCACATTTGCTTTAACCAAGTCACTTTCCGTTACCACCCAGAAAGCGATGTTAACACCTTAGAAAACGTTAGCTTCGAGGCGCAACCAGGGCAAATGATAGCACTTGTGGGGCGCAGTGGATCTGGGAAAACAACAATCGCCAAGTTGATTTTGGGTCTCTATCCCCCCACAGAAGGAAAGATTCTGATTGACGGCTATGATGTGACCAGCCTATCCCTGCGATCGCTCCGTTCTCAAATTGGCGTTGTCGATCAAGATACCTTTCTTTTTGGTAGTACCATTCGGGAAAATATTAGCATTGGTCACCCAGAAGCTACCTTAGAAGAAATTAGGTTGGCAGCGCAGCAAGCTGGTGCAGATCAGTTTATTCAGCAACTGCCAATGGGTTATGAAACTCAAATTGGTGAGGCTGGAGGATTGCTTTCTGGCGGACAACGCCAGCGCCTAGCGATCGCCCGCGCCCTACTAGGTAATCCCCGCTTGTTGATTTTAGATGAAGCAACCAGCCACCTCGATGCTGAATCAGAGCGGATTATTCAGACTAACTTGAACGCAATTCTCAAAAATCGGACAACGCTAACGATCGCTCATCGCCTCTCCACCATCCGCAGGGCTGACCTAATTCTGGTGCTCGATCGAGGGGTATTGGTCGAAAGTGGTACCCACGAAGAATTGATGGCAAAGCGCGGTCACTACTTCTACCTGAACCAGCAACAACTAGCTGGAACCACTATTTGATAAAAATTTCTTCACAACTATGTCATATACACCTAATTCACACATTCTATCCAACCAGAACGCAGGCGAACAGGGCTATATCAACAACGGTAAAACGCCACCTTCTCAGCCAACGGTAGCAACACAGAGCGATCGAGACTGGTCTTACGACACCCAAGAGCTGCTCGATACTTTGCCACGGGTTTGGACGCGGGGCTTGCTGTATCTGTTAGTGTTTTTTGCAGGCATCATCTTACCCTGGTCAATGCTTGCCAAGGTCGATGAGACAGGTAGCGCCAGAGGGCGGCTTGAACCCAAGGGCAAAACCGTAAGGCTTGATGCACCTGTTACTGGAGCAGTTGCTGAGATTGAGGTAAAGGAAGGTCAATTTGTCAAGGCTGGTCAAACATTATTGGCATTGGAATCAGAGGAAATGCTTGCCCAACTCCAACAAGCTAGAGCAAAGTTAGAAGGTCAGCTAGATCGCCTCCCACAAGTGGAACTGATAAAAAACCAACTGAAGATGACTGCCCTGACGCAGCGACAGCAGAGCAAAGCCCAAGCAGCAGGGCAACAGGCACAAATTCACCAAAGTCAGCAACAGATAGACTTTCATAAAACAGAGATTGATTCGGCAAAGCAGCTGTTAGCAAAGGATCGAAGCACGGTGCAACGCTTCCGACAGCTGCGGCAGAGCGGTGTAATTTCGGGGCTACAGCTAGACGAAGCAGAACGCACGATGATTGACAACCAACAGCGTCTTATAAAAGCTAAGTCAGACATCCAACAAGCTCAAAACGAACTCAAAAAACAGCAAAGTACTTATGAAAGCACTCTTCGCGAAGGTGAACTGGCAGTCATGGAGAGTGAGAGAAGTATCAAAGAAGTCCAAGCCCAAATCACAGACCTGCAAGCGGAAATCGCCCAATCCAGACAACAGATTGAGTCTCTGTTATTTCAGTTGCAGCAACGCGTGCTACGCGCACCAATTGACGGCACAATTTTTCAGTTGCCCATCCAACGTGCTGGAGCCGTAGTACAACCTGGTGACACAATCGCTCAGATTGCGCCACAAGGGACTTCTCTTGTAGTTAGGGCACAAATGGCTAGTCCAGAAAGCGGTTTTCTACGTTTGGGGTTGCCGGTCAAGATCAAATTTGATGCCTATCCCTTCCAAGACTATGGAGTGGTGGAAGGTCGCGTGAGTTGGATTTCACCAGACTCCAAGACTCAGGAAACAAACCAGGGTAGGATAGAAAGCTTTGAGCTGGAAATCGCGCCGCAACAGCCCTACATCCAAACTGCCGGCAAGCGTATTGCCATAAAACCAGGTCAGACAGCGACAGCAGAGGTGGTTATCCGGCAGCGTCGCGTCATTGACTTCATTTTAGATCCGTTTAAGAGGTTGCAAGCAGGCGGCTTGGAACTCTAGATCGGCAAATGATGAAAACCTCTCGCCTCTCGCCATCCCTTCACCCATTTTCAAGTGAGTTTTATCATGTTAGAAGCGATCGCTGTTTCCCGTGACGATATTATCGAGCAGATCAAACTTTTGTGCCAAATTCCCTCCATTATTGAAGCTATAGTGTCTCGCCAAATTATTGCTAATGCTGCAAAAGAAGCAGGCATTACAGTGGAACTGGCAGAACTGCAGCAGGGAGCAGATAATTTTCGGTTAAGCAACAATCTCATACGCGCTGACGATACCTGGTCGTGGCTGCACAAGCAGAGTTTGTCCCTAAATGAGTTTGAGCAATTGATTTACACTACTATCATCTCAGAGAAATTAGCTCGACATCTGTTTGCAGATAAAGTCGAATCGGTTTTTTTTGAGCAACAGTTAAATTATGGCGGAGTGGTGATGTATGAAGTTGTCTTGGACGATCGCGACTTGGCTCTGGAATTATTTTATGCTCTTCAAGAAGGCGAGATCGGTTTCTGTGAGGTAGCTCGTCAGTATATCCAGGATAAAGAGCTACGCCGTGCTGGGGATATCGGGGGATGCTACGCCGCAGCGAACTCAAACCAGAAATTTCTGCTGCGGTTTTTGCAGCTACTCCGCCCCAGATGCTCAAACCAATTGTTACTTCTAAGGGAACGCATCTAATCTTGGTTGAGGAGATCGTGCAACCACAATTGGATGATACGCTGCGCTTAAAAATCCTTGCAGATTTATTTACTACATGGCTAAAGCAACAAATCGAGCAAGTTGAAATTGTTAAGTATCTTGACCCAGAAAACCTAGCCGCTAATTTCGAGTCCCAAGTTTCCAATGGTTTAATTAGCGATCGGCTATAAACCAAATATCACAAGCTCTTGCATTAATACTAAGCTGAGGCAAAGCTTTAGTCTCTTGTTTCTACCCTGAGAAAGCTTGGCTGGTTCTGCTGCCTCACTGAGTTATAAATAGAAGATCGAGATTGAAAACGTGGATCGCAGTCGTTTTTCTCCTGAATTATTGCCCGCTAGTGCAGTTGATAGACATGGTGAGCATTGTGGAACCACTCATACAGCAGATTAAGGATCTCTTGCTGATGTTTTATGCCAGGGTAATTGATATTCTGGTGCTCGATCGCTTCCTCAAGGAAACTTTGAGTAGCGTGCAAGCATAAATGGGTAGCATCGCGCACGCATGTGAAGTTGGGATCGGGATTGACTTTAGTACGAGAGCTTGTGGTAAAGGAATTCAAATAATTGAATTGAAGATCTAGCCAGCTTGCTGGTACAATCTTTAAAGCTATTTGTCGAGCTGGATTAGTGAGAAAATTCAATCCAACAATTGCTCCACGCTTAAAGGTAGTATCTGCTTCTTGGGGTCCCCACAAGTATGCTTCTGAATCAGTAGGAAACTCAGGTTCAGCATCATGCTCTTGCTGTTGAGCAATGAAAGCCTCAAGTTCATCTTTTAAAATTAATAAATCTGGATGATTAGGAACTTTCTGTAATTGCTTTTTCACGTCAACTAATAAAGACTGAGCCTGGTACAACGAAGCAGAAATATACTCAGAAACAACATATTCGCCTGCTCCTTCAAGCAGGTATGTGAGCGTAACAGCAGTTTCAACTAAATGTTCGAGTAAGAACTGACTTCCTATTTCGTCTTGGTGGATTTTGAGTAAAATGTAAGAATAGTAAATGCGGTGCATTTTGGAAAATAAACCTAAAATAGCCAAGTTAAAAAGCTTTTTTGTAAAGTCTTTAGTGGTTCCTAGAATTAATTCAATCTGTTCGAGCTGTTGGCATAAAACTTGAGCAGCCTTGAGAAAAGCGTTACCAAAGGATTGCTTAGAAAGTTCGATTAAATTGATGTTTGGTAAGCATGGTTGAGGTTGAATTAACCAAACTTTTGTATTCATTATTACTCTCTACCGATCGGAAAGTTAGCTGCCAATATTTAAATTAGGTAAAAAGCCGAGAACCCTAGATTTAGGAGACATATGGTAAAGTTATGTAGTGCTTTCTAAAAATCCTCGATTTACCGTTATTGCTAAATCTACTCTAAATGCCCGTATTCGTTATTAGTACAGAGTGTTTGAAGCTAGAAAAAGCCCCCTAAGTGGTAGGCTAATATCTGAGCAAGAGAAGCTAGTTTATGAAGAGAAACTTTTGATTTTTGGAACTAAACTCAACCTAGAAAAATTATTTGATGACTATGTAACGCCAGTCTAATGGAGTGTAAATGTCCTCAGATTTAGGATTAAGGTAAGGACGCTGCAAATCAATTTCTTGCAATGAAAAGTGTTTGCTGATAGATGCCATCCGACCTTCGGTCGAACTGTCCTGTTGTTGCCAAGCTTCGAGTAAGCCATTGGCAACGATTTTACAACGGTTCAGACCAAAGCTTTCTTGGGCAGAAAATTTGCGGTTTGGTTCTTCTGCAAGAGCGAGTCCGGGTGCTAAAAGCTTGGTAAACAATGGCACTTCTGATTGAAAATGCGATTGGTGTTCTACATAAACAGCCTGCAATAGTGGTTGTACATCTTCATAGTTACTTTTATCAAAGTAGAGTACTCCTGAATCATAGCGCTTGTAGTCTGGGGGATTGTATAGCACCTTGAAGCTGAAAGGAATATTAATGTCATTCAGCTGCCGCGTGAGGTTGCCCATAACTACAACCGCACCTTCGGAACTGAGATTGAAGTAGATGCGTACTATATTGCCGAGTCTGGTCGGACCTGCATCGCCTACCGCCATGTAGAATCCATTTTGCACTAGGTTGCGCGGCATTAGGATTGCCACTGAGTCTCCAACGGTTGCAGATTGCTCCACTGGTTGTAAATGGCGATCGCGTTCGATATGCAGGGTCAAGTCGGTCTTTTTCACTGCTAGGCTGCCATCACTCTCCTCTCTTAGCACTTGCCAACCAGGGTCAAAGTAGCCTTTACCGCTGTTGCTAGAGTGCAATCGCTGATAAAATTCCAAGTCCACTCCCAGAAACGTATTATTCTCTAGATTCTGGTGCAGTTCTAAACCAACTGAATCTGCGTCTAGAGCCAAGGCAGATTTGAGAGAACCGTTGTAATAGATGCTGTAGAGAAAACCGCACAGCTGCTGGCTTAAGTACTTAGTCTGAAGCTCTAAGGGTAGTTGTTGAAAACGCGGTAATCTATCAGCCGGAAGTTGCCAAGCTTGGTAATCTAGATGACGAATACAGAATGTAGACTCAATTTGAATTTTGCGGACAATGTCATGAAGAGCAGCCAGTAGTTTATCGGTCTCAAAGTCCGATAGTTGATTTTGCGCCGAATCCAGCAATTGCATAACAGTCTGCCTACAACTAAAATACTCAAACGGAAGAATAGCTAAAGCGAAGAAATTCCGACGCTGGTAAGCCAAAAACAGTCAGCATTGATTGTTCTGGACGACACAGCAAAGACTTGGCAACCTGGAGTATGCAAATACCTGGATTGCCAAAGAATTTTTGGTGCTGGAGTCTTGCCTGAATGGCATTAATCAAGCACATACCAGCAAATTGCACGACGCGCTGCAAAAAATCAGGACGACGCTCTAAAATTTCTGGAAAGTGACTCAAATAAGCGCTAGTCAGAGCAGCAATCGAATGTTGCAGTTCCTCAAGGGGAGTCATGGCAAGGCGTAAAGACTCTTCGATCGCGATCGCTTTACTAGTAACTAAGCTAGATAGCCAGATTAGTAGATAGCTAGAGATGAGCATTCCTAAGTCGAAAGCAGGATCTCCCCAAGTGGAGCGCTCCCAATCAATTAAACGAATAATGCCATCCTCTCTAACCGCTCGGACTTCAAGGGAATCAAGGGGAGAGCATGTCGAGATAGCTTGCTCCCAACTGTTGGATAGTAGGATATTGTTTAGCTTGAGATCGTTGTGTATTAGACAACAAGGCTCTAAAGCAGCGCTAAGCTCTTTAATCGCCTGCCCTAAGCTATCGTAGCGCTGATAGAGTGCAAAGAATCTCAACCCATCTGCGGGAACTAGACCAAAAACTTCAGGACCGATCCGGTCTAAGACACGAATGAGATGAGGAGCCTGGTTAATGGATTCATCCTCTGACTTTTGAGAGAAGAATTCTTGATAGTCTTGACGGTCTAGAGTCACGCGATGAATGTTAGCCAGAAGGGTTCCGATTGAAGTTGCGATCGTAGTTGGGAATATATTCACTTTAGTATAAAAATCTATGAGATCTCGATAGTCTGTGAGGTAATTAAAAACAATGATTGAATGTCTCTCATCAAAATGGAGTATCTCTGGAAGCCAAGTGCGCAGATAGCTATGTTCTGGGAATCGTTGTAAAAACTCTTGAACTCGCCATTCTCTTAGAAACTCTCTAGCAGTTTTCCCTTCTCTGTCGTGCAGTTCTTGCTTGACTAAAAGTTGGCGACCCCTTGGCAGAGTGAGTAACAAATTAAAATTTTTGGCAGTTTTTCTCTCAATCTTACTCGAAGATCGATCTTCTTGAGTACAGAGTCCCTGCCTAATCAAATAGTCAAAAACATTTTGAGAGCTTAATAAAAATGTCATAATTCATTGTTTCCTTGAATATTACTTAGAATATTATTCAATGGAGTGCCGCTATTTTGGTTGGTAGAAGAAAAACTCTGCACTAGGGACACGATTTGACTAATAGCATATACAATCAGCACAGCCGAAAGTAACTGATTTAATTCATTAGCTGAACCACTTCGTATAGCCAAGTCTGCATCGGTTAGCTCAGTGAAGAAACTTTCAGATTCAGCAGGTTGCAGATCGGAAATTTTAATCCTAGCCATTAGTGTTTTTTCCAAAACTCTCAATTACAATTTTTCGGGATGAACACCAGAAAATCAAATTTTTTCAACTGCTTTTTCAGACCTAATTCCTATAATTATGTCCGGCAAGTCTTCAAGTTACCGCTTCTGAACTCCAACGCGATGCTTAAGAGTAGCGACAAAAAAACTGTTATCGGTTAGCCATCCCACGGGAATGCAGAATAGTGATTTCAGCGTGAAGGATTAATGAACCGATAACAGGAATTTAGTCGGTGACTAGCTAGTAACTATTGGAACTCAACTCATGAATCCATTCTATTTACCGCCGCCGTTACCGCCGCCAACGTTACTTGCTAGGTTTCCTACCAGCTCTGCGATAAACGATAGATGGTGGATGACAGCGATGTCTACAATTGCATGATAAGCATATTGCGAATCGTTATAACCTTTCTCTGAACCACCCAGCACAGACATAGAATCTGTATCGGTTAGGTCATTCAGAAAGCTTTCGGAATCTTGGAATAGATCGAAGCCAGCAGGACGCAGTTCAGAGATTGTGATGTTAGCCATTTGTTATATTCCTCTCATTTTTCTAGAGTGATGTGATTCAGCTTTTGCTTGCCTAGTCGTTACATTCATCTAACCCTTAATGCGATGCTTAAAGTAGCAACAAAAAACTGTTATCGGTCAGCCATCCCATAGGGATGCAGAATAGTGATTTCAGCGTGAAGAATGAATGAACCGATAACAGGAACTTAGTCGGTGACTAGCTAGTAACTATTGGGACTCAACTCATGAATCCATTCTATTTACCGCCGCCGTTGCCACCACCGCCGCCAACGTTACTTGCTAGGCTTCCTACTAGCTCTGCGATAAACGATAGATGGTGGATGACAGCGATGTCTACAATTGCATGATAAGCGTATTGCGAATCGTTAAAACCGTTCTCTGAACCGCCCAGCACAGACATAGAATCTGTATCGGTTAGATCGTTGAGAAAGCTTTCGGAGTCCTGGAATAGATCGAAGCCAGCAGGACGCAGTTCAGAGATTGTGATGTTAGCCATTTGTTGTGTTCCTCACCATTTTCTAGAGTAGTGCGATTCAGCTTTTGCTTGCCTAATCGTTACTTTCAATAATCGAGCAATAACTTTAGAAAATCAAGGGTTGTTAACGGGTTTCTGCGACTTAAAAAGAGTCTTTCTGTCAGTCTATTTTTGGCGGTTTACATTCAAAATTACGTGTTTTTTTAATTGCTCTGTTAGACATAAATCAGGTAATTGCGTCTACCAATTTTCTGAATGAGGCTCTTAGAACAACTCAAGAAATAACTTGGTAGATGACATCTTCCCTACCTAAACGCTTTCATACTCCAAGAATATCAATCTGCATAGACTAAATCAACCATAGGTGGTACTAATACCTACTAATCAGTTCCATTGAGTAGATATTAGAAATCCCGTTGAAATAGAAGTGCTACAGTATTAATGTCAGTATGAGTATCCCAACTGTAAGTGCAATAGTACTTATTTTTATATTTAAGTGTTAATTTAATATGTATAATTCAATATTGATTCTATCTTTCTATGATAAAAATAATGGTTAATTCAAGAGTTTATAAACTCTTGAATTAACCATTATTCATCCTGTTCACCAAATGTCTTAGTTGAGCGCTAGCTTAGCTGTATGTGTTAGGCGTGAGTCACTAACCCTAAGAGTATGCACCGTAAGTTCCATAAACCCTAGAACGTCTGGAACCGTTATCGGAGGTTGGAGTTGTGTTTGTAGAAGAACTCGAGCCTGTATTTGTAGAAAATTGCTGACCCCAACTATCAAACAACTGCTCCATTTGAGCATCGAAATCTGTAACAAGATCTTCGATGTTTGCTAGTACTGAAGCAGCAACTGAACCACCTACTACAGCTTCTATTTCTCCAGCCGTTAAGTCGTTAAGAAAGCTGTTGGAGTTTCGGGATAGTTGAGAATCCTCAAAACTCAGTTCCAATATTGTGATTCTAGCCATTTGTTTTTCCTCAAGAAAGTACTTCGAAGTAAATTTGAGTGAGATTCAGCCAGAGATTGCTTAATCTTGCTTTCATAGTGAAGGATTAAATTGATTAAATCAAGGTTTTAAGACAAATTTTCTAGACGTAACGAAAATAGTTATGTCTCTGAAGTTTGCGAATACTTTAATTTAGATAGCTATATATAGCAATCCTATTTGATTCATGAACGTGGAGCAGGCTTCTAGCCTGCCGCAGGCTAGAAGCCTACTTTACAAATTATTTAGAACTACTATATATTTTTTAACTAATTTTTGTTGAATCTGCACGAGCGTACCCTGAATTTAACTTTAGAGTTTTGTCAGTAGCTTAGTTAAGACACTCTTGCTCAAGCAACCTTATAAACATAGTAGTTTCATCAGCTACTTCTTTAGATATAAGTCAGGCAGATATGTCTCTAAAGTTTGTCAATAGTGTCTATTGCAGTCTTATAGCAATTCTCGGTTGTGTGGATGACATTTGTAGGGGCGCTTTCTCTGTGCGCCCCTACCAGACGTGCATTGCATCCAATTGAAAACCGCTGCTAGGAAAGCTATCTTGCAATAAAGAATGGATAGCATGTAACCGCACCATAGAATCTTGCTGAAACCTTGCTGAAACGGCTGAGTTAGGGTTTTAGTAGCAATGGAAAGATGCTTGTACGCACTTGCCCAAAACGTAGACGAAGGAAGCATTTAAGCGTTGGCTCAACACCTGCCTTGCTTGATTCTTTTTAGGTAAAGTCGAACAAGCACGTACATTTTTGTTCGCCTACTACTCAAGCCTTAGATTCAGCTATCTGCAAAGCCGGTTAAAGTGCAAAGTAGTCAATATACTAAGCTCCATTGTTACCCTAAACACTGAGGTCGGCTTTAGCATCGCCATCATCGTCGGCAGGAACGGGAGCGTCATTAGTATCGCCATATCTGTTGTATGTCGCATCCCAGCTACCATAACCGTTGTCAGAGTAGTTGAGATACCAAGCTCCATCGAGAAGCGTTGCAGGCTTTTGAGTGGTTCGGCTCTGGGAGACCAGTCAAGGTATTGCAGGCAAGCAAGTGCAGCTCATAGATGCAGTCATAGTGCCGGGATTGTCCAAAATGTTTTTCTCAAGGTAGAAAAAGCTTTCAAGCCCATAAAATACTTATCGATAGTACTTGAAAGCTGATAAGACTACTACTGTGACAAATCGTGTGGAAATTCTCGCTTCAGAAATTTAAGCAGAGTCTGGGACTGCCGTTTCAAAACCTATTGCCCCACTCAGAGATTCAAAAAGTCCTCGATGACTTAAAGATTAAATACCGTCGGCGATTGTTTGACCCAGTTGTGACTTTTAATCGCTCGTTTCTGAAAATTCACTTATTAAGGTGGAGACACAGCCGTGCAAACAGTTCTGCTGCCTTTCATCTCTTGCACCCGCTCTAGCTCGATGATTAACTTTGTAACGTCAAGGTGAAATTGCATCACCTAATCCCTGTGTGAGTTGAATTTTTAAATTCAACAGCGCGCGTCGCGATCGAAACACCAATAGCCTAACACGTTTCAGTGTCCGTACTCGCGATCGACAACAGGCTATCGACATTACAGTGCAACTAAAAGCGCAGAATATATACTTGCACCGAGGGCAAAAGCCCAGAAGCGACTTTGGCGTTCTTCTGGGAGTTCTTCTTTCAAAACATTAAGTACAATTCCTCCGGCGAGAAAAGCAAAGAGTAACGCGATCGCCGCCTCAGACAGTTGAGTTCCCAGCCCGATCGCCCAACCACAAATAATTGCTGCTGCCAGTATCCAGCGACCAGTTTTTTCATAGGTACGCTGGTGATGTTCGCGTAATCCATTGTCATTGACTATGAAATGCAAAGCCATTGCCATAAAGAAAAACCATAAACTTTGAACTCTTGGTTCCTCTCGATGCAAGAGCAGATAGCCAATTAAGGCATTGTAGAGAGCAAACGAGGCAATATGCACCCAGAAAACACCCGATGAAGCAACATCTCCCCTACCTGCTTTGCGGTTGCGCTGGCGCGATACTTTAGCAACCCGTTCTAAGCCATAAAACACGGCTAATCCTAATAGTGCTAAAAGATATACGTGATGTTCTAGAAATAATAGTGCCTTGCCTACCGTACCTTTAACTGTCTCCTGTGCTTGACTCAATTCGGGCAAGATATGGACGAAGACATAGGCAACTGAAACACCGCCACTTACAGACAGCCAAATACTACGAGGAGTTCTTTCGAGAAAGCGGAGTTTACTGGAAAACAGATGCACTAGAGCCAAAATCAGGGCAAATAGTGCCGATAACCAAACAAGATTAAAATTAGATGTTGATGGCTCGGCAACTGCAAACAAAATTCTAAACATGTGTTGTTAAAGTCATTTTCCTCAGATCTGAGAGCGCAAATCACCTGCATTGCAAGTCATTTCTTTCTTCAGGCTGAGCTGGTTGGCAGAATATTGCTTCTGCCAATGAGAGGATTTTGCGGCGATCGCCACTTGCGATCTAAAGCACTTTCATCACTGTATGATATCGCCGTTCAATATCTTTTCGATTCAACTCCCGGGAAACGGCTTCGCAACTGTCGTGCAAAATCATGTCGGCGTGGCGGCGTAGTGCCGCACGGTCTTTTTCATTTTGGGTGTAACGCGCAATAGTGGCGTAGTGACAGCAGCAGTGGGCGCGCCATACTTTCTGTATCTGTTGGTGTGTCGCCGTCAGTAATCGTTAACAAGTGCCAGTGGGGGTGAGTAGAATGATAATGTTCCCAGAGGACATGCTCTTACGGTTTGACGATCGTTGCCGACCAGACGCGGTCGAAAGAAACTCCAGCTTGGTGCTGAGCTTCCCGAATGGACTGGGTATCAGGTGCGTTCAATTCGCAAATAACGCGGGTGCGATCGAGCGACAGGTAAGATCGCACCCACTCAATTCCTCGGTGGGCGTAACAGCTTAAGGTTCTACTGCTGATTTTGTTCCACTCCTCCTGCTCGAACGGGGGATAGGTGCTTTCAATCACCTTGAGCATTGATGGATTGCGCCGTGGTTGAATGTCCTGTGGCTGAATCAATTCCCCAGCCCAGATCCGACTAAATATGCCGCCACCTTTGCGATAGGATTCTCGGACAGATTCTATATCGGGGGCATCAAAAGTACAGATTGCTCGCAGGCGATCGCGCGATAGCAGTGAATAACGCCACGTCACATTGCGTTCTGCCAAGCAAGCCAAGACTCGAAGATTGGTATCAGTCGGTGATTCTGGGGTGAGAGGGGAATCTGCAAGGGTTTCCACGATCGCAAGCGACATAACAACTTTGATGAGATGATTTAAATTGAGGCAGCAGGTCGTAACAATTCGATCGCCTGAAGAATTTCTTCATCCGATATAAGTTTTTCCCGATCCTTTCGTTCAATTAATATGTAGAGAACTTTCCGCATATTTCATCTAGGCTCGAACTGACTAACAATATACGGCTACATCTTCACCGCATTTATCTGCCAAATAGGACAAGCACTTGAAGCGTAGACCAATTATTTGTTCGTAGAAAGGGTTCAATTTGCATAGAGGCGGAATTCGGAAAATAGTGCGATCGCAAAGTTTGATTTCTCGCTCAAAGGGACAACGAGCAGGGATCGTCATGCACAGCAATCGAGCTAGATTGGAGTTATGAATTTCAATAGAGTCAAGCCATTGGCATGGCGATCGCAATAGATTACATTTGAAATGAGTTAAGCTGATAGTAAAGCCAGACATTTGTTGTGACCTCTGGTTATTTTCAAGTCGAAGTAATTATTATAGTTTTTAGCAACCCTTCTACTTACTAAGTTAATTTATAATTTTATATTTGTCGTTACAGAAATTCTCTGGAATTTCATAAATAAATCTCAGAAAAATACAGGTTGACTAACTAAAACTTTGAGAAGCGATCGCGCTTAATTTAAAGAAACTCTAAGCTCGGTAGTAATATCTGCTGCTAAAATCTCTGGTAATCTCAGGTAATAAACTAGAGGAGTCGTAGGGGCGCACAACCGTACGTCCCTACAAAAATCGAACATTAATTCTGAATTCTCCAATCTTCTGTCTCCTATTTCCTGTTTCCTTTTTGAAAAAGCCTCGTAGCGTGATAGCAAACTTTTTCTCGCAAGCGGTAAACATCTTTAGCGGTCAAATTTAACTGAGAAGCGATCGCTTGCTGCGATTGTCCTTGGAGGTATAAATTTAACCATTGAACAGCTGAATGTCCCAACTTTTGTTCTAGATATTGAGATAGCTGCTGTTTAACTTCATCCCGCTCGCTCTGTTGCGCTGCGGCTTCTTCTTGTTCCTTGTATTGCCCGATCGCTTGTACATCTAGCAAGTTGAAGCTGCGATCGCTATCTTCAGTAGGAATTTGAGCAAAAACAATCCGAATCTCACTGTTGTTCGGTACTTGCGTCACTCCTCCTGGTGCATAGCGACGCATATAGTTGATGAAGCGATAGACAATCAGCGGTTGATTGCGAACTGGTCGCAAACAGTATTCTTCGATCGCAGTAAATAGTAAGGCGTTTCGCAAGCGAAGGTCATCAGTACATTCAGCGATCGCTGTTATTTGCTGTTGTAGGTAACAATCGCGTTGCAGTAAATCTTGCAAAAACTCTTGCAATACTTCGCTAATTTGACAACGACGATCGCGACCCAGAGCCACCATCATGCGGATTTTATTTTGCAGCACGACTAAGCTACCCAAGCGGGTCAAGAGGCGGCGATAGCCCTGTTCTGGTGCTTGTCCTAAGTAACGATTCTGCAAAATCCGGTAGCGGTAAGCTATCCCTTGCTGTACGAGTTTAAACTGCTCTGAGTCTAAATGTTCCAAACGGTTTCCCAGTAGCCAGCAGACAATACTCTCTTTGGTAGCCACACTGCTATTAGGATAGTCAAATGCCAACTGCCATTGCCAAATCTGAGCTAGATCTTTGAGCGCGATCCCTTGGCTGGGATCGAATTTTGGTTCTAAAGGTAATGTGACAACTTGCATTTGTGACTCCTGGCGTTGCTGAAAGGGTAATGATGATTTCGCTAGAATAAAGAATACGCCTCAACTCCAGCTCCAATTGCTACGGTCAAGAACGGGCAGCGTCAAGGCAGGCAGTGTTACAAATGCAAGCTGCGCGATCGCCAGCTCTCAAATGAGAGTTATATTTATTGCTAGAACTCTTGCAGATGATCTACTGCAAACTTACCTTTTTAGAGGCTGTTGCTGCATACCTTTCGTTCATTAATGTAATTTGATAGATTGTATTTGTCATTACAGGAAATCTCTGGACTTGCTTGAGTCCTAATCTTAGGACAACAGAGATATCGACCGATACTTACGGATCGGCGATTATAGTTGAAAAGCTGCAAGTGGTTGCTGTTTTGAGGAACTTGAAATTCTCAAGGAAACCTTGAGGAGCTAAAATCTCTGGTAATCTCAGGTTGACTTTTGTTTGTCCCTAAAAGCGATCGTTAATCTCGGCGATCGCGCCTACCAAGCAATCCTCTGCTGCATCAATTCGTAGTGCTAATAGCACCCAAATTATCGTTCCGTCTTGTTTGCGGATCTGGATTTGGCACTGGCAGACTTTTCCCGCCGCCTGTTTTGCTGCCAAGATCTGCTGTTGGGCAGTCGGATCGCTCAAAAAGTCAGTTATGGATTTTTGCGCGATCGCATCTGTGCCAATAGCTGTGGCACAAGTATAACCGAGTATTTGCCCAAACTGCTGATTAGCATCCAGCAGCGAACCATCGAAAAGGCGTAGAGAGAAAATCCCTACGGGCGCAGACTCGAACAAATGGCGAAACTTCGCTTCGCTGCCAAGCAATGCTGCTTCTGCCTGTTTGCGAGCAGTGATATCGCGCACGATCGCACAGTTATACTCTTGACCGTTAAACTCTAAATAATTAGCAGTTATTTCCACGCTGATGTCCCGACCATCTTTAGTCCGTGAGGTCGATTCAAAGGTGAAGGAGCCTTTCTGCCGAATTTCCTGCCAATGTGACTGCCAGATTGTGGTTGGGAAATTGGGATTGACATCGCAAACAGCCATATCTAGCAGTTGGATGCGGGAGTATCCCAGGATGCGACAGGCTGCTTCATTGACATAGACAAACCGTGCATCTGCATTAATGATACAGATTGCATCTCTAGATTTGTCTAAATAAAACTGACTCAGCCATAGTGCTGATTCTGCCTTTTGGCGATCGCAAATTTCTTGTTGCAGGCGAGCATTTTGCTCTGTCAGCTGCTGTTGCAACCGCCGCAGCGTCAGATTATTCTCTACGCGGGCAAAAACTTCTTCTTCACTGAAGGGTTTCGTGATGTAATCAACTCCCCCGACTGCAAAAGCTTTAACTTTATCGATGACCTCATCTAGGGCGCTGATAAAAATTACCGGAATATCGCGGGTTGTTGGCGAAGCTTTCAGGTGTTGGCAGACCTCATAGCCATTCATGTTTGGCATCATGATGTCAAGCAAAATTAGATCGGGCGGGGCAGCTTGCGCGGTCATCAAGGCTGTTTTTCCGTCGATCACTTTACGGACTTCATACCCCAGCTGAGATAGCATCGCAGATAGAAGTCGTAAGTTATCCGGCTTATCGTCAACTACTAAAATATTCGCTTTAGGCTCCTGAGCGCGATCGTCATTCATGCTGAATCTAGTTGCGTTAGATCGATAATCTTATCAATACGAAAGTTATTTACTAAATCGGCTAGAGCAGTTGCCATAGGAGCATAATCCTGTGGAATTTGTTCTAGAAGATCGAAAATCAGCTTCTCATCAGTCCGCAGTGCTGCTTGGTGTAGTTGCGCCACCCACTCAGAAGGCATGACTCTCAAGCTTTGGGCTGTCAGCGCATAGGGTTCTTTCTCTTCTAGCTGGCTGGGAATAGCTGCCTGCTGGGTGTCTTCATAGATATAACGCACCCCTAAATACTGCATCATTTTTTCCCAGATAACTTCTTCCCGCAAGGGCTTGCGGACAAAATCATTACACCCAGCAGATAAAACTACAGCGCGTTCTTCGTCAAAGGCACTTGCTGTTAGAGCAATGATAATCGTCGCATGACCTTTTAGATGGGCTTTAATCTGTCTAGTCGCTTCATAGCCATCCATCACTGGCATTCGCATATCCATCCAGATTAATTGTGGTTGCCAGCTTTCCCAAATTGCCACTCCTTCTTCACCATTTTCGGCTTCGCGCACCTCGAAGCCGACGGATTCCAGCATCTTGACTAGAAGTTGGCGGTTTTCCCATTTATCTTCAACTACCAAGATACGATACTTCGGTTGGTCGGGCGCGAGTCCAATGACTCGCCGATAGTGCTGTCGAGGCGGTACTTCCACCACTGCTGCGGGGCTAACTGGAATCTCGAAACTAAAAATCGTGCCATGACCCAAAGTCGTGCTAACCGCAATCTCTCCTCCCATTAAGCGCACGAACTGTTGGCTAATAGTTAAACCCAGACCAGTTCCTTCATGGGATTTTCGCCCTGCTTCCGTTTGGACAAAGGGTTTAAACAATCTCTCCAACTCTGATGCTACAATGCCAGGACCAGTATCTTCAACTTCAAAGTGTAGGATACAGGTAGGAGTAGGTGGCAGATGGGATGTCTCTTGCTTATCCTGCTTGGTTCTCACGCGCAAGATTGCTCCGCCTGCTTGAGTGAATTTAATTGCATTACCCAGCAGATTAATTAAGACTTGGCGCAATTTACTCTCGTCTGCGCGGACGCATTGGGGAACTTCAGGGGTGCGTTCAAAGATCAACTGTAAGCCCTTGGCTTCTGCTTTGAGCCGTAACATCTCTTCAAGTGAATCTAGTAATTCGTAGAGATCGAAGCTATTTTCATTGAGAATTGTGCGCCCCGCCTCAATTTTAGCCATTGACAGGACATCATTAATTAAGGTCAACAAATGCTCGCCGCTGCGATTAATCGTGTCTAAATTTTCTAGCTGTGCCGCACTGAGCGAGCGATCGCGGCTCATCAGTTGGGTGAAACCAAGAATGGCGTTGAGTGGAGTCCGCAGTTCGTGGCTCATGTTAGCCAAAAATTCGCTTTTGGCAAGGTTGGCAGCTTCAGCTTCTTGTGCTTTTTGTTCCAATTTATGGCTGTAATTCTCTAACTGCTCGCGAGAGATTTTTAACTGTCGCGTTAGCCAATACACTCCAATCGACAGACAACCTACCGATGCTAGTCCTACGAGTACGATTGTTCCTGCCAGTTGGCGAGCAGGGGCAAAAGCTTCTTCCTGCTGCATCTCCACTAACAAAGCCAGATCTTGCTCGTTCAGCCAGCGATAGACACCAATAACTGGCAGTTTGGCATAGTTGCGATAAAGTCCAGAGCCGCTGACACCACTCATCGCTGCATCAATGCCTTGACTGCTAATTCCTTCTGGAAATTCCCGTGCTTCAGTTTTCTCTGCTTTGGAGATAAAAGCGTTTTTTGATACCAAAGAGCCGACTAAGTATGTCTCGCCACTATTACCCAAGCCCGTGCGTTCTCGGACGATTCGATCGATGCGGTCTAAGTTGAGGTGAGCTAAAACAATGCCTTGGCGCACTCCTGCTGCATCGCGTAGAGGTGTTGCCAAGGTAACTGACGGTTTACCAGTGACGGGTGAAACGTAGAAAATCGGAGCGAAAGTATCTTTTAGCTCGACTCGTTCAAAATAGCTAACGTTAGCTAGAATTTCGTAGTTACCTTTGCGCTGCTTGTCAGTTGAGAGAACGATCTGATTGCTGCGATCGAGGATGAAAATTTCTCTTAAAGCTGGCTTGGTTTGGGTGACACTGATGAGATAATTGGAGAGAATTTTGTCAGCGGCAAGATAATTCGGATCGGTGGTTTTGCCACTTAGTAATATCTTGATATTCCTTTGTAGTTCTGGATGCTGAGTTACAAGGAGAAAATCTCGTTGCTGGTCTTCAAACCAACGCCCAATTTCTTCTTCTTTCAGGGTAGCAGCAACGCTGAGGCGATTGAAAGCAGCCTGCTTGAGAGCCTCTCTAGCACTGAAGAAAGCAACGCTTCCCACCACGCCAACAGCCACCAGGGATAGAACTAAGAAGGAACTGGCGACTTTAGCAGTCAGGTGTTGATTCCAAGACTTCATAGATTAAGTCACTCGATTTTGGATTGGTAATTGGTAATTGGTAATTGGTAATTGGTAATTGGTAGTTGGTAGTGGCTAGTGACTATTGGCTAGAATTGCTCCCTTGTCCCCCTTGTCCCCCTTGTCCCCCTTCGCCCCCTAATCCCCACTCCCTTCGGTCGTGGGGAAGAGCGAGTTCCCCCTTGTCCCCCTTGTCCCCCTTGTCCCCCTTGTTCCCCCCCTGCTCCCTGCTCCCTATTCACTGTTTATTCGCTGCCACCGATCGAAAATTTGCTTCATCCGCGCGATCGCTTCATCCGCTGCTTGCTCTGGAGATATGCGGTCTACAACTATGCGATTGAGAGCTTTGCCCCAAAGATTCTCCGCCACAACTAAGGTGTAAGCGGGATTTTGGACGTGATAGAATGGGCGAGTTTGACCCTGGATCAGTTGCTTCATGGCAGTCGAGATATGGGGGTCTGTTGGATCTGTCCAGAAAGGGTCTTGCCAAACTTGTCGATTGACTGGCAAAAAACGTCCTCCCGCAGCTTTGAAATATTCTCCAGCTACCTCTGGTCGAATTAAATAAGCGAGAAAGTCCTTGGCTAATTTCTGGTGCTGGGACTGGTTAAATACAACAGCCTGCCTCAGTGTAACCAACAGACGCATTGGCTTACCACTAGGTTTATTGGGAAACTCGATCGTACCCAGATGATAACGGTAGACATTTGGATCTTGACGCACAGCAGCAGCAATTGAAAGCGTCAAATTGGGTGTCGTCAGCGCAATGCGGTTGAGCAAGCTGCGATTGTTATCTGGATTTGACCAGTTAGTTGCATCTGGTGGTACGTAGCCCTGACGATAAAATTTGGCATACCACTCTAAGCATTTAACGATGCCTTGACGAACTTCAGGATCGTTTACGCGCAGTTGACCTTGGGAGTTGAGAATTTGGACATCGTAGGCTTCTAAAATCTGTTCAAAAAAGAAGTAGGTTTCCACCGCTCCCATCGAGAAAGGAAAGCCTAAACCGTAAATCTGTCGCTTTTGCTTTGCCCGCAGATCGCGCTGTGCTTGCAACCAAAAATCCCAAAAGCCATCCCAATCTTTAGGAATATCCCGTTCGTGCCGACCTACTTGTTCTAGCAAGTCCCGCCAGTAGAAGATGTGGATAGTTGCCTGATAAATTGGCACGGCATAGTAACTTCGCTTTTTAGCTGTATTGTTATAAAAATTAACAGCTTGTAGTGCCGAATTGGGATAAAGCTGCTTCACTGGTGCGATCGCCTCTGAGATATCTGCTAATTTGCCCTCCCAAGCCAGACGCGGATTTAGCTCCTCCCCAGCACGATGACTCATTAAAATATCGGGTGGCTTGCCTGCCCTAATTGCCCTTTGCGCCTTCTGTAGTAGCTCGTCGGTGGGATAGAAAGACAGCTTGACTTTGTTGCCAGTTTGTTGTTCCCAGTGGCTCGCAGCTCGTTGCAGTGCTTCGTCTTCTTCCAAAGTAAAGCCTTTATCCCACCAAATATTTAACGCTTTACTCTCAATAGAGGAACTGCTAGCTGGAGATACACTGACTTTAGAGTTTTGTTCTTGAGAGTTTTGAGTGCAAGCAACAACTGTAAGGCTGAGAAATAATGCCAGAAATTTGTAGCGACAGCTCAATCTCAAGCGATCGCGACGTTTAAGTCGTAAGTCAGAACTGGTCACTGGTAACTGGTCACTGGTCACTGTTTACTCACTGCCATTGAGCGAAAATTTGCTTAATTTGGGCGATCGCTTCATCTGCGGCTTGTTCGGGAGCAACGCCATTGACAACAACTTTATTAACAGCCTTACTCCAAATACTTTCCTTGAGAACTAGGCTGTAGGCAGGGTTTTGGGCAGTAGCAATCAGGCGCGTTTGTTCCTGAATGACTGGCTTGGCAGCAGTGGAGATGTGAGGATCGCTCGTGTCTGTCCAATATGCGTCTTTCCAGACGAGTTTATGGACTGGCAAAAAACGCCCTCCCGCAGCTTTGAGAAAACTTCCGATGATCTCCGGTTGGATTAAATAAGCAAGAAAGTCCTTGGCTAACTTCTGGTTCTTGGAGTCGGCTAGGACAACCGCTTGCTTAACTAGAGCTAAATAACGCATTGGCTTGCCACTAGGTTTATTAGGATATCCGATTGTGCCGAGCTTATAGCGGTAAACGTCTGGTTGTTGGCGTACAGCGGCAGGAATCGAGAGGGAGTTGTTGGGAGTCATAACGATCAGGCGATTGAGCAAGCTGCGATTATTGTCTGGGTTCAGCCAGTTGATTGCCTCTGGTGGTACATAGCCCTGTTTGTAAAATTGAGTGTACCAATCTATACACTTGATAATGCCTTGGCGGACTTTGGGATCGTCAACCCGCAGCTGACCATGAGAATCTAGAATTTGAACGTCATAGGCTTCTAAAATTTGTTCAAAAATTTCATAGGTATCTACAACTCCAGCTGAGATCGGAAAGCCGATTGCATGAATCTTCCGATTGTGTTGGGTTTGCAGAGTATCCTGCATCTGTTGCCAAAACTTCCAGAAGCCATCCCAATCCTGGGGAATATCCTGCTCGCTCCGTCCTGCTAACTTGAGTAAATCGCGCCAGTAAAAAATATGAGGTATACCCTGATGAATCGGGATTGCATAATAGCTGCGCTGTTTTTTAAGGTTGTTATAAAAATAAACACTGGCTAATACGGTATCGGGATAAAACTGCTTCACTGGTGCGATCGCATCGGAGACATCTGCTAATTTGCCTTCCCAAGCCAAACGCGGATTCAACACCCGATCGGCATTATCATTCATTAAAATATCGGGCGGACTTCCCGCCTGAATTGCCCTTTGAGCTTTTTGCGAGAGTTCGTCATTGTTATAGAAAGACAGCTTGACTTTGTTGCCAGTTTGTTGCTCCCAGCGGCTCACAAGTTGTTGCAGCGCTTCATCTTCTTCCAAGGTATAGCCTTTATCCCACCAGACTTTCAAGACTTGACTTTCATTTGAAGACTCGTTGACTGAGGATAAGTTTGTTTCAGTGCTGTTAGTGCAGGCAATGGCGATCGCCATGAGAGCGATCGTTATGAATGGGTATCGCCAGCGAAAGTTCGTGTGTCGCGATCGCCAAGTACGTACCCAATTAATAAGTTCTATAAAATTGTAAAACATCAAACTACAACTCAGCTAAAAAAATACCAAATGCTAAAAAAACAGGTCGAAATTTATAGTTTTTTTTGGTAAGAGAACTAAAAAAACTAGCAATAATAACTATTTACAACCAGACAGCTAATATTTGAGCGAATTTTTGTAACGCAATTTCGCGATCGCACAGATGGCGATCGCCCAGGTTAAAATGCAAAGGTAATATTGAAAGGTCAAGCCAATGGCAGTGCGACAACCCCGCTACAGCAAAGAAGAGTATGCTCGACGGGGCGATGAGATTTATGAATCTCAGGTGCGTCCTCAAGTCGAGGAAGGTAATTACGGCAAGATTGCAGCTATCGATATTGAAACCGGAGACTTTGAAGTTGATCCGAGTGAGATTGTAGCCTGCGATCGCCTCGAAGCTCGTCGTCCAGATGCTCAAATTTGGATTGTCCGCATTGGCTCTCGCTATGTCCGTCGATTTGGTGGGCGTAGCCGGAGAACTATGTGATTATTGGAGTAGTTAACAAGGAATTTGAACCGATTATTTCACTTTCAATTCGCTGCTCTGATGGCAAAGTCTTCGCCCAAGATGCGATCGTAGACACAGGATTTAATGGTTGGCTTTCATTGCCTCCCGATTTAATTGCTGAGTTGAAATTGAGATGGAAGAGACGAGGACGAGCAATTCTTGGAGATGGCAGTGAGTGTGTATTCAACGTTTATGAAGCAGTCGTAATTTGGGATGGCACGCTGCTAACAATTCCAGTAGACGAAGCTGATTCAGAACCACTCGTTGGAATGTCGTTGATGGAAGGTTATCAGCTAACGATGCAGGTCTTTCAAGGCGGGCAGGTTGAACTTTGCAAGATTAGCAATGATTAAATTTTATCAGAATTTTTTCTCAGTTCATCGCCGATTGAAGCCCGACCGCACACCAACGGTATTGAAAGAAAGTTGCTAGCCCCAATCCTAAAGCGATCGCCAAGACCAAACATAAAGTGCCTAAAAATAACTTTTGGAATCTGGCAGCTTTTCGCTCTTGCAGCAATCGCGCTGCTATTTCTTGAGTCCGTTCTGCTTCCAATCGCGTCTCAACTTCTCGGCGATCGCATTCTTGGCTTGCGGCTAAAAAATGATAATCCAATTCGCTCAAGCTTTTACCCTGTGACCAAGCTTGAGCCTCAACTAAGGCTTGCCCGCGCAACAACCGCGAAGAGTCGCGCCTTTGTGAGATTAACCAAGCATCTAACGCCTGGGAGTAGGGTCGCAGTTTTGCTAATTGTTTTTCTACCCAAGTTTGATTAAATACTTCTCGATAGATGCGGTTCTTGACTTGCAATTGTCCTTGGTGCTTGACAACCAAACCCGATAACAACAACTCGATCTGCTCTTGAGAGTCATCTACGGGGATTTCAACTCCTTGTAAAATTTGCTGATAGATGCCCAGCAAAGCACTAGCACGCTGTTCGTTTCGCAGCAAGCGATCGCGGATCGTCTTCAAATGCTCTGGCTCATCCTTCGCTTCCCAGTTTTCAATAATGTGGATTCTGACAAGTTTTTCTAAAATTAATGGTGGAAATTGGTAATAAAAGCGGATCAGATGATAATTAACGATCGGCAGATGGTAATCTAACTTGAAACGATCTCCGCCTTCTAGACTTGTAGGTTTTTGTAAGTCCTGACTCCCACTCATCCTTTCGTGAATGACAATTTGACAGAGCTTCTGAGTCAGAAATGGCTGTCCGTCCGTCCAAGCCAAGATCTCTTTAAGTACAGATATCGGATTGGCTACCTTATCCTCCAAGCCAGATGCTAGCGGCTGGACTTCTGATAGATCGAAGCCATGCAGATCGATAGATTTACCGATATTAAATGGAGTCCGATGGCGATCGGCAATCAAATCTGAAGGCGTTGCTACCCCAAATAGCGCCCAAGTGAGGCGATTGTATTCTGGATTCTCCGCTCGCTGGTTATAGCAAGCTCGAATCAAGGCAAAAAAATCTTCAGTTGGGAAATTAAGTCCTAGAACGCTATCAATTTCATCAACAAAAATAAAGATTTTCTCGTTGTTAATTTGGACTAACAAAATGTCTTCGATAAACTGGCTGAATCGCTGGAGGAGAGATAAATCTTCTCGTTCTTGCCACCAAGCTTTGAAATTGATTTTGCCAAAGAGATTGAAGCCTCTTAATAGATCGACCATCACACCCTTGTACCACTGAGCGGGAGTAATATTTTCGCTGCCGATCCGCGTCATGTCGATTGAGGCACACCTAAAACCTCGTGCTTCTAAGCGATGCCGAGTTCTTAGCCGCAGGCTAGATTTGCCCATTTGTCGGCAGCTAAAAACATAACAAAACTCGCCTCTGAGCAAAGCACGATCGAGTTCAGCGTCAGCCTGTCGCTCCACGTAGCTAGGAGCATCCATTTTGAGACTGCCACCAACTTGATATTCGTATGCGTTCATAGGCTTAGCCTAATTGCTCGCGGAAATACAATCGATACAACTCACAGCTTGGCGTTGCCAAATTTCCCTCCAGCTTGACTAGCCCCATACTTTCTAATTTATAGGCAGCGATCGCTTCTAATTGCACGGGTTCATTGGATGTTACGACTCGCTTGAATGCTGTCGCTAGTTCGGGATGCTCTTGGAGATTCGCCAGGTAACCCCGTAAGCGATCGCTATAGACTCCAGAAACTGTAGGAGCAGTTTGTAGGAGTTGATTTAGACTCACCTCCTGGCGTGCCAAATGATAGAGCGCAATGCGGATCAGATAGGGATGTCCCCCACCATTGCTAGCAAGAGAGCTAGATTTTTCACCCCCTCCTCGCTCTTACTCCAATCCAGACGATGACGTACTGCCAACTCCTGCGCTTGCGCCAAACTAAATTCTGGTAATTTAATTGGCAATCCGACGTTAAAAGGAGATTGATTGATATCTAAAGGAATATAAGCTTCCGTAGCATGAACTACCACCAGTCGGAGTTTTTTCCAGATTTCTAATTCCGAGGCATCTTCATACCAGGAGCGCAGCAGTGGTAGGAAATCGCTAGAGATTTCAGGATACTCGAAAATTCGATTGACTTCATCCAAAGCCAAAACCATTGGAGAGTCAATTTCTGCCAGTAAAAATTCTTGGAAATATATCGAGCAGCTGACTTTACTGCCAATATCCTCATCCCAATAGTCATCCAGCCTCGGCTCTAAATTCAACTGACGACTAACATTCGCACACAACCAGCGTAAGAATTTATCTAAGGACGTGAAAATGCTATTGTCTGCCCGTTGCAAGCTTAACAGCACGGTGTGGAACCCCTGCTGTTTGGCATGAGCCAAAATTCTATGCATCAAGGATGTTTTTCCCATCTGCCTGGGAGCTTTAAGTCGCAGTAAGCTTCCAGGTTTGCTAATTTGGGTATAGGCAAGTTCTTCAATCGGCGGACGCTCGATGTAAAACAGAGAATCAAGCGGTACTGGTCCGTCAGGAAATTCTAAAAAGTCAGGCTTGGGGCTAATGGATGCACTTTGCACCTCTCTTCCTTTTTGTCCCTGAGATTCATGCATCGACTCGCGCCACTGACGCTCTAAGGCAGCGCGAAAGTTAGTTTTACTGACATTTTCTCCTAAAGCTTTGCTCAAGAGCTTCCAGAATTTGGGACCGACATCGCGTGTCAAGTAACTGACAGAATAACCCGCAGCCTCAGCCGTCTGCTCGTAGGTCTGACTTTGCCAAGCACCTATGAGAATAGCAGTTTCCACGTCACTCAGGTGTCTGCCCCACTGGGCAAACACAACTTTGTTGGTTATTTCAAGTGCTTGGTCAAAGTTCATACCAATACTACACTGACCCTGCTGCTTTACTTATATTCTGAGATTACCAGAAATGTTGAAATCCGTTAGTTAGTAGTTAATTGCCATGACAGGTCAAATTAACATATGCATTGCAGCATGAGTCATGTATTCTTTTTGTTGACGCTCCCACCGAATCGCGCGGGGGATTCCTACTTCACATCGAGAACTTGTACCAGGTTTGCTGCAAGCAGAGTAAAGGTTTCCTCTCCATCGGCTTGAGATTCCTAGCGCCCCTGGGTATTTAGTTTTAAAATGTTGATGGCAGCGTTTGTGGCACAGTCTAAAACTAATCCACAGACATAAACATGAGTTCTGTTGTTTAATGTTTTAGCGACTAAAACCCCATAGTAGCTATACATTTGAGAAGTATTGTACGGATTGATGGCTATTGTTTGCCGACCATACTTACATCCGAAGTAATCTAACACTGAAAGAAAAGACCCCAAGTTACATCGTTAACCGACTTAGCATTTCAACCCCTAGCTAAACCTTTAACTCGTACGCCATATAATCAAAGGATCGTGGACAAATATATTCTTATTGATTGCGGGTTTCACGATGAGCTAGAAGCATTAGCAACCTTGCGCCAATCATGTCGGATTGTATATCGTAATGCAGCTGGTGAATCAGTTGAAATTGAAGGTCTGATTGTGGATGTTTATGCTGCAAACCAAGCTGATTTTCTGAGGATGAATAATGGTATAGAAATTCGATTGGATAAACTTGTTTCGGTTAACGACAAGCAGATTTCTTTTTGTACAGATTGATTGATAGCGGTTTGCAATTGGTAAAACAGACGATCTGTAGGGACGCACAGCTGTGCGTCCCTACAAAGCTACCCGCGTTATTTCCACCCAGCTCGATCCATAATTTGTAGAGCTGTTGCACCATTGCGACCAAACACAGCCGCATTGAGCGAATCTTCCTTAAATTTTCCGTAGCTTGCCAAAATCGGATCGACTGCTACACCTGCTACGACTGGATATTCGTGATTACTTTTGGCAAAAATTTCCTGAGCGCGAGAACTTGCCAGAAATTCGAGGAATTTAATTGCGTTTTCTTTATTGGGAGAGGTCTTGACCAATCCACCACCGCTAATATTGACGTGAGTGCCGCGACCCTTTTGGTTGGGGAAAAACACGCCAATTTTTTCAGCAACGGCGCGATCGGCAGGTTTATCGGAAGCTGCAATTCGTGCTAGGTAATAGGTATTGCAAATTGCTAAGCTCCCCACCCCAGCAGCGCAGGCTTGAATTTGTCCGACATCGTTGCCTTGAGCTGGACGAGCAAAGTTTGCTACTAGCCCCCGTACCCAAGCTTCCGTTTTGGACTCACCATTAGCCGCTAAAATCGAACCTACTAAGGATTGGTTGTAAACATTATTGGATGGTCGTACTAAAATTTGACCGCGCCATTTTGGGTTTGTCAAGTCTTCGTATGTGGACAGCTCTGCTGGTTTTACCTTAGTTTTGTCATACATAATCACCCGCGCCCGCTTCGAGAAGCCAAACCACAGACCATCGGGATGACGCAGGTTTTTGGGAATAGCCTTGGTCAAGAGCGCCGATTTGACAGGTTGAAACAGCCCTGCTTGTTCTGCCCGCCACAAACGCCCTGCATCAACCGTCACCAAAACATCTGCTGGACTATTGGCTCCCTCACTTCTAATCCGCTCGATCAGCGGATCGGCTTCGCCTTCAATTAGGTTCACCTGAATTCCCGTGGCATCTGCAAAAGCTTGATAGATTTCACTATCTGCATCGTAATGACGTGCTGAATAGAGATTGACTACTCGATTACCACCTGTTTGGGCTGACACTCCCAGCCCCCACGTCCCGATTGTCACAGTTGCCGCAGCACCAGCACTAGCACCCAAAAAGGTGCGACGAGTCATCTTGCTCATAAATCCTTCTAGCTTACGTTCTCGCGATCGCAATTTTGATTTAATAATAATAATGTCATTAATAGGTACAGACTTTTAAAAATTTTTTGCATTAGCTCAAAACTCCGTCCACTGGCGCAAAAGATTGGCATGGCTTTTAGAAATTAAATCGAATACGGGCGTTTTGCCGGAGGCTTCAAACAGCGTTTGACGTGCCGTATCGAGATCGAACAAAATTTCTCGCTGCTGAGGATCGCGTACCAAACTTTGAATCCAAGTTACTGCTGCTAGGCGCACGCCTTGAGTCACGGCTTCCACGCGGTGCAACGTTGATGAAGGATAAACGATCGCCGACCCCGCCGGCAACTTAAATGCTACCTCTCCCTGGGTACTCTCTATTATCAGTTCTCCCCCTTCGTAAGTGGTGGGGTCACTGAGAAATATTGTCATTGATACGTCCGATCGCATGAAAGGATCGTACATCAGAGCATTATCAATATGAGTGCCGTAAGACATGCCGATATCGTAGCGACTGATAGTTACCGGACGAACGATATAGGGACGCACCGCCATTTGGAATAAGGCGTGCCGCTGTAAAGCTGCATCGATGATATCTCGCACGATCGCCAGTGCTGGCGATCCCTGGGGGAGTTGGGTATTGTGTTTGACCTGGCGTGCGTGCCAGCCAGCTGTAGCTTTACCGTCCACGAACTCAGCCATCTCCAGTTTGGCGATCGTCGTTTCTAGCTCTGTAGGGTTAAGAATATTGCCAATACACAGAATCATGGCGATCGCAATGCTGTAAGAAGGAGTGAGGAGTTAGGGAAAGGATAAGGGAGACAAGGAGAGCAATTCAAAATTTCCCAACTCTCGACCCCTGCTCCCTGATAATTGTCAACCACCAGCCAAATTACCAATTACCAATTACCAATTGCCCTGATAACTGATAACTGATAACTGATTTATTGTGCCATTTTTGCCCATTCTTCAGGCAACATATTAGCGACAATCTCAAACTTCCCCTTGCCATCTGGCTTCACAATGTATGCGACACCTTGAGGCTCTGGATAAATTCCTGTTGCCGCATCAAACACGTCGTCGTGACCCACAACTACTGTATTGGTTCCGTCAGCAGGCGTAGTCGTGAGGAATGGCATCACCGCAGTCCGCATCTGGGCTTTCTGGGCTTCGGTGTAATCTTCAGCAGGTGGAAAATTTAAGGCTGCTCTCTTTTCAGTGCGACCAAACGCAATATCTGCTGTCTGCCACGCACGGCAATACTCGCTAGAGTAAACTTGACCTACAGGAATCTTCAACGCTTCAAAGGCTTGACCGATGGTTCGCGACTGCTGCCAGCCAACTTCACTTAGCATCCGCTGAGTCGAACAATCTCCCATTTTTGCAGACACTTGGTCGGCATAATCCTTTTCAGTTTGGGCATGTCGGAAGTAAATGACATATCCACCATTCTGCAAGGCATTTAACAGTTGCTTACCACTGAGCTTATCTTTGAATGATGTTCCTGCTTCGCCGCCTTCACCACCTTCACCACCCTGGCTAGGGGTAGTAGCAGGAGGCTTGGCAGGGGTACTACCTTCACCACCCTGTCTGGGAGTAAAAGTAGTGGGGGGCTTGGCAGGACTACCACCTTCACCGCCTTCGCCACCTTCACCGCCTTCACCACCCTGGCTAGGGGTAGTTGTAGAAGGCTTGGCAGGGGTACTACCTTCGCCACCTTCGCCACCTTCGCCACCTTCGCCACCTTGGGCTATCTGCATTACTGAAGCGCGATCGGGTATTTCGATCGCCCTTTCCGCAGCTGCTTCTACGGCACGATCGGTTGCCGCGATCGCTACCGCGCCTGAAAGAACGTAAGCACCCACACCTACCCAGATTTTTACCTTACCTAAGTTCATAACTCACTAACCACATTAATTAACTAAGACCAGGGAACTACGTGCTACTCGAAAATCGATTCAGCACTATTTAGTCAAGACACGATCTGGCGTTTAACAAAACGCCTTTTCGAGCGCAGATAGTCTGCTAATGATAAGTTTTTGCATTAGAGAGGAATATACCACGATCTCGTGTCAAAAGAACTACCTGTAGTCAATTTCCTCCGGTCTAGTACGGGTAATCTGCCGACTTAAAGCAATCACAGGAATAATCCCAACAGCAACAATTGCCAAGGCGGGTGCAGCTGCCTCTGCCAAACGCTCATCTGCTGCCAGCCGATAGACCTCTACTGCCAGCGTATCAAAGTTAAACGGACGAACGATCAGCGTCGCAGGCAATTCTTTCATCACATCGACAAACACTAAAATTGCTGCCGTGAGTAAGCCACCACTCATCAACGGTGCGTGAATCTGCACCAGAGTGCGAGTTGTGCCACAGCCGAGCGATCGCGCCGCGTCATCCAGGTTGGGTTTAATGCGGCTGAGGCTGGATTCAACCGTGTTATACGACACCGCCAAGAATCGCACCAAATAGGCAAATACCAGCGTTATAATTGTGCCGCTGAGCAACAAGCCAGTCGAAATCCCGAAAGTCGATCGCATCCCAGCATCTACCGCATTATCGATCGCCCCAATGGGAAACAGCACGCCCACGGCAATCACCGCGCCAGGAATTGCATAGCCCACCGTTGCCGTTCTGACTGCTACCTGCATACCCCAATTGGCGCTCAGCCGCAGACCGTAAGCTAGGATGGGTGACACGAAGACTGCCACTATTGCCGTTACTGCCGCTAGGATTAAACTATGGCGAGATAGCTCCCAAAAGCGTTGGCTAAAGTTGTGGGTAATATCGCTAGTTGCCATGTACAGCAAGCGTCCGGCAGGAATCAAAAAACCCAGCACGATCGGCAGTCCACAAACGATAATAGCAGCGATCGCCCGCCATCCCCGCAACCTAAACGCAGACAATCGCTGATAGCGTCCCGTGTGGTGATAGCGCGTTTGCTGCCGAGACCAGCGCTCCAGCCCGATTAGTAACAGCACAAATACCAATAACAACGCCGACAGCTGTGAAGCAGCAATTCGATCGCCCATGCCAAACCAGGTGCGGTAAATCCCAACGCTAAACGTATTCACAGCAAAATATTGCACCGTTCCAAAATCATTTAGCGTTTCCATCAGCACCAGCGATACCCCTGCGACAATCGCTGGTCGAGCTAACGGTAATGCGACTCGCATGAAACTGCGCCAAGGATTGCATCCCAGCAACCGACTTGCTTCCAGCGTACAAACTGACTGCTCTAAAAATGCCACTCGGCTGAGCAAGTAAACGTAGGGATACAGCACGAGACTGATAATGGCGATCGCTCCACCTAGCGATCGAACGGTGGGAAACCAGTAGTCATTCACGCTCGTCCAGCCAAACATGTCTCGCAGCGCCAACTGCACCGGACCGTAAAACTCCAACATTTCTGTATATACATACGCCAGTACGTAAGCTGGAGCAGCTAATGGTAGCAGTAGCGCCCATTCTAATAGCCGCTGTCCGGGAAATCGGCACATTGTCACCAACCACGCTGTCCCCACGCCAATCACCACCGTACACAGCCCAACCCCCAGCATTAACCACAGAGAACTACTGATGTAGTCTGGCAGCACTGTGGCTAGGAGATGGTTCCATACCGTGCCGGAGTTTGTCAAGACACTACTGAGTACCACTCCAATCGGAGCGAGAATCAGCAGGGCGATCGCTATAACTAAGAACGTCCAGCCATTCCAGGAACGTTTGAAAAGACGGCGAGAGTCAAGCGTAGGCATAGGGACACAATGAAGCAAAAAGATAATCAGAAACAATTTGTCCAGCAAGATGAAATTCCTGATGAGAATATATTGCAGGACTCCATTACACTATAAAGGCAAGTCTAAGTTTATATACTGGCTTTTCTGGTTTCATGCCCTCTCCTCTTCTTTGTCTGCATCAGGTCACTCGACAATTTTCCCGCCGGACTCAACCCGCCGTCTGTGAGGTTTCCCTGTCGTTGCCAGCAGGCGATTTACTAGCGTTGCTCGGTCCTTCTGGTTGTGGCAAAACTACGCTCCTGCGGTTAATTGCTGGATTTGAACAGCCCCAGAACGGCACGATTGACATTGCCCAGAGGCGGGTATCGGGCAACGGGCATTGGTTGCCCCCAGAACAGCGAAATGTGGGGATGGTGTTTCAAGACTACGCCTTGTTCCCGCATCTCACGGTGAGTCAAAATATTGCGTTTGGCTTAGATCGCTCCTCCAAAACTGCCAAGCAGGTGAAAGATGCACTCGCCTTAGTCAATCTGACTGGCATGGAAAACCGCTATCCTCACCAACTCTCTGGCGGACAACAGCAGCGTGTTGCTCTCGCTCGTGCCATTGCTCCGCGTCCAGCGCTGATTCTGCTCGACGAACCGCTGAGCAATCTAGATGCACAAGTGCGATTGCGGTTGCGGCACGAGTTGCGCGCGATCCTCAAAGCTGCGGGTGTATCAGCGATACTGGTCACGCACGATCGCGAAGAAGCGCTATCAATCGCCGATCGGATTGCAGTCATGTGTAATGGTTATCTGGAGCAAATTGATACGCCAGAGTACCTATATCAGCAACCAGCATCGCGGTTTGTTGCTGAGTTTGTCACCCAAGCCAATTTAATTCCAGCTCAGCGTCAAGGTGACGTGTGGCAGACAGAAATCGGCACTATCCCTATTACCCTAACTGGCAATTGCGATCGGCGGGATGCCGTCGATCTGATGGTGCGCCAAGAAGAGATCGTTCTCACCCCCGTTCCTACCAGTCAAATTTTAATTCGCGATCGCCAGTTCCTCGGACGCGAATATCGCTACGTCCTCCATACACCTAGCGGTCGTGAGATTGTGGCGCGGACTCCCACAAACACTTATTTAGCGGTTAACACTCCAGTGCAGCTAGAGATCGCCACCCAAAAGTTACAGCTTTATCCTAAAACCTAATGCGATCCACAGCCCGATATTACATTGTGCGATCGCACAGCGCGAGCGTAAATAATGCTGCTGCTGCCAGTGCCGCGATCGTCCGAATGTGGTTCCAAAGCGTCCAATCGCTCAGGTATTTATTCCATAGATTTGCACCTTCAGAACTGTCTGGTTTAACGATCGCTAGTGCATCGTTCAACGGTACGTTGAAGGCGATCGTAACTAGAAAAGTGCCGACAAGGTAGAGCAGACTACCAACAAGCAGGTAGGCAGCACCAGTTTGATGCCAATTGAATAACGCAGCAATAGCCAGAAATATGCAAACTGCACCTGTTCCGAGGAATGCGGTCATAAACCACAGATTGATGACCGTAATGTTGATGGATTGCATGGCAGCAATTCCCTGTGCAGACGGAATTCGAGCCAGAGCAAGCATTACGAAAGTCGAGAAGGCGAAGAAAACTCCTGCTACCAGTCCAGAACCGAGTGCTGCGAACAGCTTCAATGCAAACAACAAGTCAATTCTCAACATGAATGGCGGAATGCGAGCATGAAGGCGATCGATGTAAGTATTACAGTTTTGGCATGGTGAACCCGTTACGACCAGGAAAGTCTAGAGGCGATCGCGCCTATTAGCACGATCAATCCTAACGCCCGCCGGAAGTAGTTAACACCTTGGAACAGTTCCAGCCACGCCCAAGTGAACAAGGAGCCAAAGGCGAGTGCGTCTAGCCCTGTGTGGATGTTGCCAGTCGTGGGAATCAAATTGAGTAAAGTTGCTGCTAGCCAGACCAGAATCGGCAGATTGGGCTTTTGAGCAATAACAATCTCGCCCTGGCTGTCCCGAAAAGTACGGTTGAACAAAGTGTCTTCCATATCGGTGAAATGTAGGTATGATTAATGAAGTGTACTGTAGGCACTGGCTCACCGCTCATCCACCAAAAGATTAGTGTTTTCGAGAAAAATACTCAAAGAATCTAAATAGTCAAAAATCTCTGGTTTGTTGAATGAAGTGATACAACGAGCGATCGCTTCACTCGTCGATCATCTAAGATAATTGCTTCATTAGCGTAGGAAATGTTTATTTCAGAACTCCCACAATGTTAGATGGGTGTGGTAGCAGTCGAATGTTCTTCTGCATCTGCGATTATTTTGACTCGTTGCAGATCGCGGAGCAACCGAAAACGTCGAATGCTTAGAAAGAGTGGATTTGCATGATAATATGCCCGCAAGTAGATTTCAATCTTTTCTATTACGGAAGTATTAGACAAGTATTCCTCGATCGAGGACTTATACCCTGGCTCAATGCCACCTGTTTGCCAATATATACCCAGACCAATGCCAAAAATCTTATTGGCAAAATCGATCGTAACTGGAAATTTATTTCGCATCCAGTAAGCAGTTAAAGTTAAAATTCTGGCTTCAACTTGTTTCTTATTACCATGAAAAAAATCTAAGGTAAAAGCATTATTCTCATGCACCTTCTGAATAGCTAAGTCCTCATTTAGAAAGTATCCAGACGACAATGCTAAAGCTGTAAATTTGATGTAATGATCTCCTAAGGAGATCTTTTGAGCAACTGGCATTGGTAAGAGTTGTTGAAGCAGCGATCGTTGAAAACAAAGTCCTGATGTTGCAGGAACAAAATATGGTAATTTTCCTTGCCGTACCTGTTGTCTAAAGTCTACTTTGTGGCTAGAAATGCCATCAGGATCGCTTCTTATAACCGTATTTTTACTGTAATCAAGCAACTTGAGAGGGTGATAACACCAACCAATATCTGAATTTAGTTGAAAAATTTCTAGAATTTTTTCTACCTTCGTTCGGTCAAAAGCATCATCGGAGTCTAAAATGCAAATAATTTCACCTTTGCTAGCAAGAAATCCTACATTAAAAGCAGAAGCTTGTCCGCCATTTTCTTTGAAAATTGAAATAATTCGATCGCCGTATCCAGAAATTACATTAGGAGAATTATCAGTAGAACCATCATCAACTACAATTACCTCAACGTTAGAATAAGTTTGGTTAAGGGCGCTGTCAATCGCCTCTCCTAAAAACTGACCGTAATTATAGTTATTAATAAGAATACTAACTAACGGATTTGGTACAAAACTACTGAATTTCGTTTCCAACATTACCTCCTAAACATAATGATATCAATGTATTCCCAGCACATAAGTTGCAGGCACTAGTTTATAGACATTTTCCTACAGCTACTTTAGTTTCTCTGCTTACAGATGCAAATGGGTTTAGAGATGATAAAGTAATAGTGAAAAGACTGCGATCGCATTTCCCGGTTGCAAATCAAATATAACTGCGAATCTCGACACGTTCGGTAGCGCGAGTGAGCGATCGAGCAGTAAGCACACCCATGAGGTGAGTGCGATACTCTGCCGAGACGTAGTTGTTAGAAAGGCTATTCAGTTCTTTGCTAGCTTCCTGGCTGATAGACACGCTTTCTGTCGCCAGATTAGCCGCAGCCGCAATGTTTTTTGTTGTCGGTGCTTTGCCCTCCAGTGCTGCCTCGACCTGACGCAGACGGATAGCACGAGCATGAGCGCCAGTAACAGCCACACGGCATTTACTCACAATACCGCTGGACGATCGCCTAATCAAGGTCGCAATGCCACAAATGGTATAGCCACTGGCTGGGTGCTGGAACTTTTCGTAGGCACTATTAGTTCCGGTAACATAGGGTGGCAGATCGATCGAAGTGACGATTTCACCAGGCTCCAGCCCCATATTGAAAGAGGCGTTGATGAACTCTTCAGCCGGAATCGCACGATGACTGCTTGGACTAATCGTGTTGAACGTTGCTTCTAGAACCAAAGCAGCGGCAGGTAGATCGCAGGCTAAGTCATGATAGGCAAAGATGTCACCGATTCTGCCCCAATTGCGGATCTGAGCATCTCCAATGCTCAACGCTGCTTCAGCCAGAGCGCGATAGTTTTCCTTGACCTTGAGAGCATTAGCGGTTTGGGCATAGGTAGTCATGACACCAATTTGGACGACACCGTTCGGATCGCGATTGAGTCCAATCCCTTGCAAACCTTGAATTTTCCCTAAATCTACTAGTAGTAAGGGGGAAACTCGACCTAGCTTCATTTCTCTCAGTAAGCTGTGACCCCCGGCAAGAATCTCTGTTCCTTCGTTCTCTTTTAGCAGATTTACCGCAGCTTCCAGAGTTTCAGGTGCAGCGTAGTCAAATTGAACTGGAATCATGTGACTTTATCCATTATCAGTTGTTCTGCGTTAGTAGAAAAAATCAAGTGGGAGTAGAGGAGCATTCTGTCCGTAACCCACAACTAACGATCTCGCGATCGCCCTACTCAAGAGTCATTATTCCTGGGAGTTTCACGCATCACCCGCCAAACTTTTTCCGGCGTTACAGGCATATCGATGTGAGTGACCCCCAAGTCGGAAAGAGCGTTACAAACAGCGTTGACGATCGCCGGAGGTACAGCCGTAATGCTGACATCACCTGCTCCCTTTGCTCCCAGCGGGTTATGAGGAGTAGGTGTGACAGTGCGATCGAGTTCAAACTTTGGTAACTGCGAAGCTTTAGCGATCGCGTATGTCGTAAATTCGTCCGTCAGAATTCGTCCGTCGCGATCGTATACAGCCTCCTCAAACAGGGCTTGACTGATCCCAAAATGGATATTACCGTGTGTTTGACCATCTACAATCATCGGGTTTCCCACATTCCCGAAGTCATCTACCGCTACATAACGAACGACTTCAACCTGACCAGTTTGTTCGTCAATTTCGACTAAGGCAATGTGAGTGCCGAAAGGATAATTAAAATCTGGCGGATCGAAGTAGGCGATCGCTTCCAAACCAGGCTCCATACCCGCTGGTAAATCCCAAGCGTACCAAAGCGCCAGCGCAATCTCCTTTAAAGTTTTGAACTGCTCGGGCGCACCTTTAACATAAAATTTACCTCGATCGGCTACCACCTCTGACTCTGCCACTTTGAAGATGTGGGCTGCCATTTGACGTGCTTTCTCGTCGATCTTTTGGGTAGCTTTGTACACTGTCGCTCCTTCCACGCTGAAGGAGCGCGAACCATAGCTTCCTTGTGCATAGATAGTACCCTTAGTATCGGAGTGCAGCACTTCAATTTGCTCCAAGTCAACACCAAGCTCCTCAGCGATAATCTGAGAAAAAGATGTCACCTGTCCCTGACCGTGAGGTTGTGCGCCAGTAATAAGAGTGATATCACCCGTTGGGTGAACGCGGATATGCGCGCTTCCCCAGGTACTCCCATTCAAACCTATATCTCTAGCCATTAGGGGACAGGGACCAACACCTGCGATCGCTACATATGAACCAATTCCAACTCCGAGACGTTTGCCGCGCGTTCTAGCTTCCGCCTTCCGTTGTGCGACGTTGTTGTAATCGATCGTCGCCAGAGCTTTATCGAGCGCTACCTCATAGTTGCCAGAGTCATAAGTCCAGCCCAGACCGTTTTTATAGGGAAACCGATCGGCAGCAACCATATTTTTACGGCGTACTTCAGCAGGATCTATACCAATACGCTGTGCGAAGAGATCGACCATACGCTCGATGAGGAATATTGCCTCAGCACGACCAGCACCCCGAGCCGGACCATTGGGAACGAGGTTCGTGAACGTACAGTAGACTTCATAGAAGGGATGCGCGATCGCATAGACTCCCGTAATGCTGCAACCTGTGAGGATCGCGGGAGCGCCTGGACCATTCGTAGCTGGGTAAGCTCCTAAATTAGCGTAGTTAGTGCAATGAAGGGCAGTAATCTGACCGTCTGTCGTCCCAGCTATAGTTACGTACTGGATTTGATCGCGAGCTTGCACTGTAGAGCGGGCTAAGCCTCGGCGCGTGTCAACCCACTTGACAGGCTGACCTAGCTCCTTAGATAAAAAAAGTACAAGAGCCGTATCTGGGTAAAGATAACCCTTAGAACCAAATCCACCGCCAATATGGGGAGCGATGACACGCAGCTTGTTGTAGGGAATACCCATCACGAGTTGAGAGAGCAGAAAGCGGTTACCATGAGGAATTTGGGTATTCGTCCACAGGGTGTACTCCTCAGTCTCAGGGTTGTAATCGCCGATGGAAGCGCGGAGTTCTACGGGGTTATGGATCGCTCGTTGGTAGCGAATTCTTTGCTTGACAACCACCTCAGCGTTGGCGATCGCCTGCTCCGTCGCCTGTTTATTCCCGTGAGAGATGTACTGGTTGAGATTGTTGGGTACTGTGTCGTGTAGTTGAGGTGCATCGGGCTGAAGTGCTTCTTCTGCATTAACGACCGCCGACAGCGGCTCGTATTTCACCGCGATCGCTGGTAGGGCATCATAGGCTTGCTGACGGGTTAAGGCTACCACCACTGCCACAAATTCGCCAATGTAACGAACCCTATCTGTAGCCAGAACAGTTTGGGCTCCGGGTAGTCCGTAGGGGTAGGAGGGAAAACGAGATTCTGCGCCACCAGGATTCATGATGCACGGTAGGGGCAGAATGGAACTAGTATCAGCTCCAGTAATCACCCGTACAACTCCAGGCATTCGCTCTGCGGCACTGGTATCTATACTTTGGATCAGTGCATGACCGCGATCGCTGTGCAAAATTGCCATGTGTAGCATATTAGGCAGCGTGATGTCGGCTGTAAACTTGGCTTCCCCTCGCAAAAGTTCTGGATCTTCGCGTCGCTTAACTGATGTCCCTAAGATTTTGTTAGCCATGCTGCTCCTCTTTGACGATCGTACTTAATTTGTTGCCGAGATCGCGCTTGCTTCTATCTCGCTCACCTTACTGGACGCTATATCCCCCATCGATCAGCATATTATGTCCGGTGACGAAGGAAGCTGCTTTTGAACACAACCACACCACAGCTTCCGCTACCTCCTCTGGTTCGCCAACACGTCCTACGGGATGCGCTGCTGCAAGTTGAGAAACTATGTCTTCAGTGGCACTATTCAACATATCGGTATTGATGGAACCGGGACTCACGACATTGATACGGATACCAGATTTGGCATACTCTATCGCTGCCGATCGCGTTAAAGCAAGGATTCCGCCTTTAGTCGCAGCGTAAGCGGCATAGCCCGCAAAAGCAACAATACTTGCAGCAGAAGCCAAGTTCACAATCGCGCCACTCTTCTGTTTGAGCATCGCTGGAATTTCGTACTTGAGACAAAGCCACGTTCCTTTGAGGTTTACGTTGATATGACGATCCCATTCATCTTCTGACACATCGGTGAGTAGACTGGATGCCGAGATAACACCAGCGCTGTTGCAAGCGCAGTCTAAACGACCGTAAGTATCCATAGTTTTGTTAACCAGCGCCTCTACTTCAGAAGCCTTTGACACATCAGTTTTGATGAAAAGGGCTTCACCTCCTGCCTCTTGTATGCGACGCACGGTCTCCTGTCCCTCGGCATCGCGACGGCTGGCAGCCACGACTTTCGCTCCAGCGCGTGCAAACGCAAGTGCTGTTGCCTGACCAATACCTGATGAAGCCCCAGTAACAAGCGCGACTTTTCCAGACAATCGATCTGTCATGCTTTTTGCTCCTTCTTGTCAGTTAAATTGCTGCATTCAGCTCTAATGATTCTTGCGATTGGGTTAGGGAGTCGATGTCGTATCTTCTGGTGTAAGCTGAGACATCGAACTCAACGCGCGATCGCCCCGAGTCACCACATGGGGTTTAGCACGGAGGAAGCCTATATGGATAAAACTAGGTTTTTTAAAAAAAGGCACTAAGATTGTGGAGATCCAGCGCCACTGCTAACTCTAGCAGTAACTGTGCGGATCTCCTCTTAAAAAGCTACAGGAGATCCGCAGTCGATCCCCCAACCCCTGCAAACTCCGGGGCTTTATGCCTCCCTTTTTAAGGGAGGTTAGGAGGGATCGTCGAGATCGGAAACTTCAAGTGCGTAACTCCTGAGACCTCTATTTTTTCAGGAAAATAGGTGTCTGTTTGTAATGCTGCATTTCATCAACTGACTTAATGTAAGGAGATACCAATTGAAAAAACTTTGGGAAATACGGACTATTCCGAAAACCCTGCATATGACCTTCAATGGAATCCCAATCAATACGAAGAATGTAACGATTTGGTTCCTCTACACAATGAGCCAGCTGATAGCCCAGACAGTTAGGAGATTCTGCTAAATATTGCTGCGCCTGTTCGTAAGCAGATTCAAAAGCACTTTCTTGACCGGCAGGAATGTTGTACCTAATGATTTCAATTACCATGAGGCTTTCTCCATAGATGGATTCAACTTGTACGAAAAAGAGCGTAGCGCGTTAGAAATGTAAGTTATTAACTCAATTGACAGTACTTGTACCCCCACCGTCCACTCGGAGGTTCGCACTGTTGATGAAATCTGCAAGGGGGCTTGCTACATAAGCAACAAGATTTGCGATGTCTTCAACTCGTGCCAAACGACCGACTTGGTTGTACCAAACCTGAGCTACTCGATTCGCCTGTTCTTCCTTTCGACCGTGTATGACAACGATCGCGCCTTCCCCAGCCAGCACCTTCGCAATGCCCTCACCAATACCGCTACTACTACCGGTAATCAGCGCCCGCTTGTCACGTAGCTGTAAATCCATAAACTTGACTCACAAAAAGTATTGTTTGTCGTTTGACTGTCTTACATTAAAGACTGCTCCTCCTAAAAAATGCAACTTTAATTTAATTTGGGGAATTTTGGCAAGTAACTATACTGCCTATACAGATGTCCTCGCGATCGCACTTGCCAAACTCTTTTACCCCCAATCCCGATTATTTTCAGGTGTGCCAACTTCTAGGCTGGAACTTTAACTTTGTTTAATTTCTTAGCAAAGGCTTTAGCTACCGCATCAGAGGAATAAGGATTCTGTCCCGTGACAAGGTTGCGGTCTTCTACTACGTGCGAACCCCAGATAACATTGGCTTTCTCGTAAATACCACCCAACCGCTCTATCTCAAACTGTAGTATGAAGGGTAGCATCCCTGCTATTGGTGTCACTAGTTCTTCTTCGTGGGAGAAGCAGGTCATGCGGTAGCCCTCAAACGGCCAGCGACCTTCGGGGGTTCTCAGCGCTAAAATTCCGCTTCCTCCGTGGCAAACAGCTGCTATTGGCTTGTCCAACTCGATCGCCCAACGGAAGAGTTGTGTCATCGCATCTGATTTCGGCATATCCTGCATCGCACCATGACCTCCACTCAGGAAAATACCATCGTAGGCAGCGACTTGTGCTTTGGTAAAGTCATCCAAATTCAGGGGTTTTTTGAGATCGGATGATTCCTCAATAAACTTGATAAACTCTCTGGCTTGCTCGGAGTCATTGACCTGCGATCCTACTGGTCTGACGTATGGCATGAAGTTCGGATCGATGCTGGTTTTATCCACGCTTGGCGTAAGACCACCTATAGTTGCTACATCAACTTCATATCCCTCTTGTTTAAAGATCTGATAAGGGAGGACAAACTCCTCAGCCCAAAATCCCGAAGCATGTTTCTCTCCAGTTGATAGGGTGAGAGTAGCTGAGTTGGTCATTAGTATGAGAATCTTCATGGTATGAAATACACTCCTTGGTATTTACAGTTGTCAATAAGTGCAGCAAACAGTTTAGTGAATATCTGCGATGATTCGATCCATACAGCGTTCTGCTAAAGCGGCGATCGTGTATGCAGGATTTGTACATCCTGTAGAGCCAGGAATCAGCGCACCATCGACGACATAAAGTCCTCGATAACCAGATACTTGCCCGTAGTCATCGCACGCTTTTCCTAGAACTGCTCCTCCCAGTGGATGGGCAGTGATAACGACATCAGTTTCAGGAGCGGGTCGGTTTGTGGTTGTGGGAGTATAAAATTTCATTTCCGTCATGGGTGTTTTGGTAGAAATGGCATTTTTACTGTCAAGAGTTTTGTAGGTTTTTTCTGTATCTACCATGAGTTGAGTTTCTCGGGGATAGTGTAACTTGACAGAATCTGTAGACGCATCATAAGTGAAGGTTCCACTTTGTGAGGGTAGACCTAAACCAAGACACTGTTGCGTTCCTTCAGGACTAGCCCAATTTTCAAGATTTATCAGTACTATCGGGCGATCGAGGTCATCGAAGTTTTCTAACACTGCACCTGCGGGTCCTCCTTTACCAGATACAGGTGGTAAATTTGAACGAGTAGCAATGGTATCGCCATTAGAACTCCAAAATTTACCAACGTAGTCATTTAGTCTAGGTAATGAGCCTGTTGCTTTAGCTTTGACCAAAAGTTTAGAAGTTCCCATAGACCCAGCTGCTAAAAACAAATAGCGACAGCGAAAAGATTTTTGTTCGACAACCTCTCCTGATTCATTTATTTGATGACATGAAACCCGGTAACCAGCTTCAGGGGTTTCAGCAATCTCTACTGCTACATGTAGAGGAAGTATTTCTACGAAACCAGTTTTTTCTGCTTGGGATAAGTAATTGCGATCCAAGCTTTTTTTAGCGCCGCTATTGATACCCCACCAATGGTCTCCGACAATAGTAGACTGTACTTTTGTTCCGTTAATTTCTTCCCGGACTATATTCCAATCAACGGCTAATTCTAGTAGATGATTGCGGAATCCTGCTTGAGTAGCATGTTGAATAAATAGCCGCGTCGTATCATAGTAAATAGTATTTAAAATATCTGGAGGAATTGGCGAAGGCTGTAAAATTGAATGGACGCGAGGGTAATAAACTGTATCCATTTCATCATAACTAATCGAACCAGGAAAAACCTTCTGGAATAACTCAGGAATGGGTTGATAAATAATACTGTTGTAAACTAATGACCCGCCGCCAACTCCAGCACCATTTAAAACAATAATTCCATCTTCAACTAAGGTTTCCATCACACCTGTATGTACGTCGATTGGCTGTCCGAATATAGTTGCTGGACTAAGCCAAGCGGCTCGACCATCAGGATTATGGGGAGTAGCAAAAGTATTTTGGGCAGGCGTAATTTGCCAACGACGACCTCGTTCTAGCACTACTGTATTGATGCCTGCTTGTCCCAAGCGTAAAGCTGCAACGGCTCCACCAAAACCACTACCGATAACAAGAGCTTCTACAGACTCATCATTTTTATGTAGTTTATGAACCATAAAACCTCCACATCACAATTTATGAGCTGTTGTGTATATATCTCGCATCAATAATGTTGCTCTTATTTTTTTCGTTCTAAGTGAATTTCCTTGGTCTCAATATTTCAAAGTTTAGACCTCACAAAATACGATAACAAGAGTTGAATTTTTGCAGCAAGGGCGCATTCTTTACACTCAAGTAGTTAATTGTCATTGCGATCGCAAGTTATCGCAGAATGTTTCTGAGTTTCATTACAATTTCTGTGGAATCAAACCAAATTTTTAGCGTGATGAAACACTTCTTCGCTGAGCCATTCAGTAGTGACTTTTAAATTGTGGACTGGTGTAGGCAGCATCTCCAGGTATGTTAGTTGACGGATTGCATGACCTATCCTACCTTTAACTTCGTGCTTGTTAAATATTTCGGCAGCAGCCTCTTGCGTACCCAGTTTCATCAACGTTCCGCGCAAGAATATGCGACTAGCCTTGGGTTTCTCACCTGCTGAAACAGCAACTAGGTTACGGGCGATCGCCTTCGCCTGTTGATAGGCAACCTGTGCCAGAGCTGGCTCAGGCTTGAGCAATGTCACGCAGTCGCCTCCAGCAAAAACTTCTGGATAGCCGACTAGGTTAAGGGCTGGCGTGACGAAGGGACGACCTTGCTTGTCGCGCTGCTCGTCGGGAATCGGGAGTTTTTTGACTAGCGGATTGATGGCTGTACCTGCCGTCCAAATCATCGTTTCAGCTTCAAGCACGGCAGGTTGGTCGTCGCGAGTATACTCCACCTTGCCTGAATCTAGAGCAGTGACAGCAGCTCCAGTCAATAGTTCAACTGGAACGACATGCTTTTGTAGAGCAGCATAAGCAGTCTCGCGCAAACAAGCATTCACATCACCAGAGAGAATATTTTGACTGCGATTCATCAACACTAGCCGGATCTCGTGAGGATTGCCTCCCAACGTGGCATACCAGTTAGGCAACAAATCCGCCAGTGTATTTGCCAGTTCGACACCCGTTGGACCTGCACCGATGACAGCAATTGTCAGTAATTTCTGGCGTAACTGGGAATCTTCAATTTGGCTAGCGCGTTGTAGAGATTGGCGTAAATGCTGACGTAGGGCGAGGACATCCAGCCCGCTGCGAAATGGGAAAGAGTATGCTTCAGCTCCTGGAGTTCCGAAGTATCCCACTGTGCTTCCTACAGCAAGCACGAGATGAGTGTAGGTATAATGCAAGCCAGAAGCCAGTTCGATCTTGCGTCCGGCTAAGTCAATCTGTTCAACGGTGTCTTGCACGAACGTCACGCCACTTCCTTGAAGTAGTTCCTCGTATTGGGGCCAAACCTGGTTTGCATCCATCTGCCCGTTGAGAAATTCAAATAGCAAGGGCTTAAAAACAAAACGCTCGGAGCGATCGATCAAAATTATTTGACCCTTATAGCCTAGATGACTCAGGTAAAGGGCAGTAAACAATCCAGTAAAACCACTACCCACGATCGCAGTTCGCAGCGTTGATTGGCTCATTTGACCTCCAAAGATGTACCAGATTGGGATGAAATCGAGAAGCTGAGCGGTAGCGGACGAAGTAAAAACTAAGCAGTCGATCGGTCCGTAGATCTTAGAATTAGGAGTGGCAATTTCGCTCTTATGATTAACTAAGATAGTAAGAATTACCAAGTCCGATCGCAAGGGTTGCTCTTTCGGAGCAAGTCTGTATTCTTTGTACAAAAGAAGTATGACAAATCGAGCTACTATAACAAACTTAAGCCGAAGCTTTTAAAGCCGATAAGTCTGTATTTTGTCATTTATTTTGTCATTAATATTTATAGCGATCGCCTGCGATCGTCAATTGAATTTGTTAAGAGCTGCTTGGCAAACAATTTGTTGGTTGAAATACTACTTAAACAATTGCCAAAACAATCTGGTAATACTTGTGAAACCCTTTATTCACTAAATTTTTTCAGCTTTTGCTCTGTACTGAGCAAAAAAAAACAAACTTACTCAGAAATATTAACCCTAGTGACCTTGCAGCCTCACTCTTAGAATGGGCGAGTATACATCGACCGTCAAACACGAGGCTCAATACTATCAGTGCGATCTCCTCATTGCTCAAATTCTTTTTTCATCTGCTTGAAACAGAAAAACTTTTTATTACTTAATCTTTTTTAATTCTTATTTACATTAGAAAAAAAGCTACGACTTTATTTCCACTTAATATTTAGCAAAAGATATCAAGTCAAAGTAAAAAAAGTAAAAGCATACTAATGGAAAATTAAAATGAAATACAACGCTTTACTAACAGTAAAACTACTAGGTGTAGCCCTTCTAGCTTCCACCTTCACTAGTGGCTGCAAATCGAGTACGCTTCCTGCTACAGCAAGCAAATCCCCTGCTGCTATTCCTGTCAAGTTGCAAACACTCAAATCTAGTTTAGTTCAAGATAATTCTGAATTTGTCGGAACGTTAGAAGCTGTCAAGAGAGTTGTCCTACAACCAGAGATTGAGGGTCGGATTGTCAAAATTCACGTCTCCAATGGAGATCGAGTTGACAAGGGAACGCCAATTGTACAGCTCCGCTCCGATCGCACTCAAGCCGAATATGCCAGTGCTACTGCTAAGGTCAACTCTGCTAGAGCAGTTAGCATCACTGCATTAGCGCAACTAAAAGCAGCAGAAGCTAACAAAATTAAAGCTGCATCGGAAGTAGAACTTCAGAAGATACAGTATCAGCGAGCCGAGCGACTAGTCAACGAAGGAGTACAAGCTAGGCAGCAATTAGATATTGCGCATAGAGATTTGAATACAGCCATTGCAGCCCTCCACGCTGCTGAAGAAGATGTAGAAGCTGCCAAATCCAGCTCTAATCAGATGAAGACTGAAATTAAGCAGGCTCAGGCAGAAGCAAATGCTGTTAATGTTTCTCTTCAGTACAAACAAGTGCTAGCACCGATCGCAGGCGTAGTTGGAGATTTTCCTGTCAAAGTGGGAGACTACGTTAATATTGGTCAAACTCTGACCAACATCACCCAGAACGACTCCGTAGACCTACGGCTCTCGGTTCCGATCAAACACTCATCTCAACTAAAATTAGGGTTGCCTGTAGAATTGATCGATCCCAACACAAATAAGCGCATAGCCACAGGCAGTATTTCTTTTATTAACCCTCAAGTCAACACTGGGGATCAAGCAATCTTAGCTAAGGCTCGCTTTTCTAATCGTAATGGTAATTTACGTGATGGGGAATTTGTCAAAGCAATAGCGATTTGGAACCAAAGCCCGGGAGTGTTAATCCCTACGGATGCCGTATTTACGATCGGCGACCAAAGCTTTGTTTATAGCGTTGAGCAACAAGGGAGCAAAACAGTCGTGCGGCAAAAGCCCGTACAGTTGGGAAACATCAAAGGTCAGAATTACCAGGTACTCAATGGAGTGAAGCCAGGAGAAAAGATTGCTATCACGGAAATTTTGAACTTAAGAGATAACGCCCCCGTTCAGCCGATAGCGTCTGAATCCTAAATTCTAAGCAATAGCTCTGTTCTACTGTCCCAACACTTCCACTGTCCCAACAATTAATAGGAACTCCTGGACTATGCTGTTGAGTATTGCTAACACCTTCATCAAAAGACCGATCTTAACTACGGTTTGCACTGTACTTATTCTCTTGATCGGCGGAATTTGTATTCCCCTGCTTCCCTTGGATAAGCTGCCGGAAATGGCTCTAAAGCAGGTGACTGTAACTGCTAACTATCTGGGTAGTGATGCCAAAACCTCTGAAGAAAACGTTACTACCGTTCTGGAGCGGCAAATCAATGGCACAGAGCGGGTCGTCTATATGTCCTCTCAAACGACGAATAATGGTGATACAAGTATCAACATCTCTTTCCCAACGGAAATGGACAGGAACACCGCTCAAGTTCTTGTCCAAAATAATGTTGCCGTTTCTCAAGCCGAGTTACCTGAAGAGGTGAACCGAACTGGTGTCATCACTCAAAAACAATCTCCCACGATTACGATTGCTTACGCCTTTTATTCCGACAAGGATAAGAACGATCGATTCACATACAATCCTGTTTTCGTGAGTAACTATGTCGATCGCCAAATTCTCGATGAAATCAAGCGGATCGAGGGGGTGGGGAACGCCGTAATTCTGGGAGAACGGAAGTATGCCATGCGGATCTGGCTTGACCCCGATGCCCTTGCCGCTAGACAATTGACAGCTCAGGATGCGATCGATGCCATTTCAGAACAGAATATTCAAGTAGGAGCAGGTAAAATTGGTCAGCAGCCGACTCCCTCCGAGCAGCGTTACGAATTTGCCCTGAGAGCAGCCGGTCGATTCACGACTCCCGAAGAAGCTGAAAACACTGTGGTGAAAGTCGGTGCGGACGGCACGCTGATCAGAATTAAAGATGTAGGTCGAGCCGAAATAGGGGCGCAAGATTACAGCACCAATGCTATGTTCGATGGTGCGCCAGCAGTCGGTCTTTTAGTCTACCAACTTCCCGGTACAAATGCCTGGAACACGGCTAAGTTGGTCAAAGAAAAAATGGCGGAGCTAGAACAGAATTTTCCGCCTGGATTGAAAGCAGAAGTTGCCTTAGATAATACTTTATTCGTGGCAGCTTCCCTCGACGAAGCCTTCAAAACTCTAATCGATGCGATCGCGTTGGTGTTCTTAGTCATCTTCATCTTTTTACAAGACTGGCGCACTACCATCGTTCCTGCGATTGCCATCCCAGTTTCGCTAGTTGGGGCAATGGCTTTAGCGTTTGTATTAGGGTTTAGTCTCAATCAACTGACTTTGTTTGGCATCATCTTAGCAACTGGTTTAGTAGTAGATGATGGCATTGTGGTGGTGGAGGCAATATCTGCAAAGTTAGCTCAAGGAATGAAACCACTGCAAGCAGCTCTAGATGCTATGGGGGAACTGACGGGGGCAGTTGTTGCGACATCAGTTGTACTCATGGCGGTGTTTATTCCCGTGACTTTCTTCCCTGGTACGACAGGAATTGTCTATAAGCAATTTGCGCTAGTTATTGCTTTCTCGATCGCCATTTCTACCTTTAACGCCCTGAGCTTTTCTCCTAGTATGTCAGCTATTCTCCTGCGCAGGCAGGAGGAAGTACACGGACCTTTGGGAGTGTTGTTTCGTTGGTTTAATCAAATTTTTGACTGGTTCAAAACGGGATATACCAAGACAGTAGAATTTCTGATTCGGATTCGGCTGCTTGTCATTCCTGTTTTTATTGCCGGATTGATCGCGACGGGTTGGATCTATCAGACAACTCCTCAAGGGTTTATTCCTGAAGAGGATCAGGGCTATTTGTTTGCGATTGTCGAAGCTCCAGCAGGAGTTTCTTTAAACTACAGTGCCGACCTCTTGACGCGGATTACTGAAGAAGTGATGCTGCCGTTACCCGAAGTCGAACATGCATTTGGCACTGCTGGCTATGGGTTTGAAGGAAATGCTAGTAATAAGACACTTCTATTTGTCAAGTTGAAAAACTGGGAGGAGCGTCCTGGTGCAGATAAGTCAGTTTTTGGGGTTCTGCAAAAGGTTAACCAGGGGTTACAGGCAAAAGTTCCAGAAGCCCGGGCAATTGCAGTCAACGCACCGCCAGTGGATGGACTAGGTTCTACAGGTGGATTTGAGTTATACATCCAAAATAAAGCTGCCCTGCCTATGGAAGCGCTGATCGACAATACTCAAAAGGCGATCGCCGCAGCCCAGAAACGACCAGAATTGGCGGGAGTGTTTACTCAATTTACCTTCGGTACGCCAATGATGCAAATTTCTATCGATCGCAGCCAAGCCAAGGCACAGAACATCGAAATTAACGACATTTTCAATACCTTACAGACATATTTAGGCGCACGATACATTAACCAATACGTTCTTGGCGGGCGGCTGTATCGAGTTTATGCCCAAGCAGAAGGAACGGTGCGCTCTAATCCTGAGGATATAAGTCGTTTGTACGTACGCTCTCAAGATAACAACCTCGTCCAACTGAGCAATGTCGTAAACTTGACAAGATTGAACTATCCGCCAATTGTGAGCCATTACAACGCCTATCCTGCGATCAAAATCCAAGGCGCAGCAGCACCAGGCTACAGTACAGGACAAGCCATACAAGCGATGGAAGAGGTCGCTCAAGAAGTGTTGCAACCGGGATTTGGCTACGCCTGGACGGGAACTGCTTTTCAAGAAAAATCCTCTGGGGGTGCTGCACCGATCATTTTTGGTTTAGCTTTTGTGATGGTCTTTCTGGTGCTAGCCGCTCAGTATGAAAGCTACGTCGATCCCACCATCATTATGATTACAGTACCGTTGGCGATCTTGGGTGCTATTGGTGCAGTTGTCTTACGGGCAAATATTTTTCAAGCTGGTGGAGTTTGGCCAGCGGTTAACAATAATATCTATGCCCAGGTAGCTTTGGTGATGTTGATTGGTCTAGCGAGTAAGAACGCAATTCTGATTGTAGAATTTGCCAACCAGTCGTTAGAGACAGGTATGGATATTACCCAGGCAGCAATTCGAGCTGCTAAAGAACGCTTGCGACCGATTCTGATGACTGCCTTTGCTGGTCTCGTTGGTTTCTGGCCCCTGGTAATTGCTAAAGGAGCTGGAGCAATGAGTCGTTGGTCTTTAGGGACAGCGCTCTTTGGTGGCTACCTCATTTCGACAATCTTAAGCTTGTTTTTAGTACCAGTTCTGTACGTCACGATCAAGAAACTAGAAGAGCGTTTCTTAAAATCAGGTAAATCAGGTACACCTGGCGAGTCAGGATTTCAACAACCGCAGATTCAAGACGAGAGGGAGCAGGTTCTTCCCAATTTTCAAGCTTCTTCTCAAAACGAATGAACTATTCGATTTAGTCAAGGTAATATTCCGAGGTAACGGTAATGTTTCGTAAATGGAATTTCAACGACTATCTTAACCATATCTTGTTTGCTGTCACCATTTTCTATCTGTTCTATTCCTTTTTCTTACACCACTAATCCAATTTACTCTATAGGACAACTATGAAGGTCAGACTAATTATTTTGTCAGGAATTATGACCGCTCTTGTCGGCGTAGTTATTAGTTTAGCTGCTACCAAAATTGGTCAGCGTAACTTTAATCAACTTCAATACGAAAGCCAGTCTTACCAAAATTTGCATAAAAAATATGCTTTGATTGGTGCTAGTTTAGGATTCCTTGTCGGTGCTGGACAAGAATGCCTTCGAGAGTTGAAGACTGCAAGGGATAGAGAAATAGAGCAATAAAACAAGTAGCTGCTCGTTTGTTTATCCGATCGGAAACTCAAAACAAGTACTTTAATTAGGAATCTAATGTCTACTACACATGAATCCGAAGTTATTGCTCGTTTAGCCGCGATGGAAGAGCAATTACAGCAATTCAACCAGCTTTTATCTTGCCTGAGCGAACGAGTTACTCAGTCAGAGGATAATTTGCGACTAGTTGCAGATATCCACAAATACAAAAAGCTACGAGATTTATTAGCAGCAGGGAATTTACAAGAAGCGGACTGGGAAACTATTCGGGTCATCCTGGCAATAACAGGGCAGCGAGAGCTTGAATCTATCACTCCTGAAGACGTGAAGCAATTTCCCTGCAACGAACTGCACGTAATTGATAGCCTCTGGACAACTTATAGCAAGGGTCGCTTTGGCTTCAGCGTGCAGATGCAGATTTATCAAAACGTAGGCGGTTCTCTTAATACCACTATTGCTCAGGATAATACTGTTATCGAGCGCTTCGGCGATCGCATAGGTTGGCGCGTAGATGGCAAATGGCAAAAATGCGATCGCCTCGATTACACTCTTGCTGCGCCGATAGGTTGTCATCCCTCGCGGTGGTGGAATTCGCCCTTTGGTTCAAAAATGACTAACTATTTCTTCAATCGCCTGCTCACATGCAATCTCTAGATCGGCAACAGCATAGCTAAAATTGCTATGTTTTCGTGCCGATCGAGAATTACTAAATGTTAACTTGTTCGCAATCTTATACTCGCCAAGAACAACTACTGCTGGGAGCAACTGTAATTAACTCTTCAACATTTTGTAGCATAGTGTTGCAAATTACATCTAAGGGTAGATCGTTGGCATCGTAACCAAAAGGTTCTTCTATCTCCGAGCCAATTTGCTCAATACTTAACAAAGTGAAACTGACAAAAGCCATAATTAACCCAGTCCACCAAGTCAAGTTTTTCACTAATTCTAGCGGTAATATCAAACAATAGATTAATACCAGTAGTCTAAATTTAATGGAATAGATTAAAGGTAGTGGTGTTTTCAAAATGCGTTCGCAGCCTCCCAAAATGTCGATCAACTCATCTAACAGAGCGTGTAAGGCAGTTAATTGATAAATATTCACACAGTTACGTTCATACTGATGTTGTAGATAATCCCTGAGCCAAAAGGCAATCTGTAGTGGAGAATGACGAACGGTTTTGAGTTGAAAGTACTGATTTTTTGACATCAATGAGGCTAATTGCTTGTCCACTGGCTCTGCTCTTAGATGTAATTTCATGGCAATTGGAAAAGCAACTAATAGCTTGAGTATTGCCTCTTTTTCTACTTTTTCTTGAGGCGAGCTATTTTTGATAACTATGTAAATTCCCTGAGCTAAGTTCCGAACCGTATTAACTAGCCTTCCCCAAAGTTTGCGGGCTTCCCAAAAGCGATCGTGAGCTGTATTCGTGCGAAAAACTAACAATAAAGTTAGACCCACATTGAAACTTAAAATGGCATTAGTAATAACACCATTTTTTTCGGGAAATACTATATCCGTGTCAAAATAGTGAATTAATGATATGAAAAAACCATATCCACTACAAAAAAGTACCCAAGGAAAAATGACTGGAATAACTGTTCTTTCAAGCCGTAAAATGACTTGAAACCAATTTAGTGTTTCACCAGTGTACAGGTGATGCTTTCCTTTAAATGTGTTTCTTGCCTTATTGAGCAAACGCTTGCACTGCTCTAAAGCATTACTAGGCTTGATAAAGCTCATATTTTAAAACTCCATTAACTCCGATAAACCTGAGCGTGCGCTAGCTATGGGGTCAGGTACAGGTAGTGGGTCTTTAATCGGGACAAATTGACCTAAGTTGGCATTGTAGGCAATAACATTTCCACTCTCAATCTCATAAACCCAGGCATGAAGAAAGAGTTGCCCCGATCGCAGTCGAGAGCGAATGACTGGGTAAGTCTCTAAGTTTTCTATCTGCGTCAAAACGTTTTCCTTAACGGTAAGACTTAAAAGTTCTTCGCCTTCATATTCTTGATAGTTATCCTGAACTAGGCGACGAGTGGCTGCTGCATAATGGTGTAACCATTCGTAAACTAAAGGCATCTCTTGAGCGAGGCTGCCTAACTGCAACAACCCCTTCATAGCGCCGCAGTGAGAATGACCGCAAATAATAATATCTTTTATTCCTAAAGCCTGAATTGCATATTCAATTGCTGCGGCTTCAGTAAAATTTGTAGTACCAAAAGGTGGAATGATGTTACCAACATTGCGAATGACAAACAGTTCGCCTGGTTGAGTTTGAGTAATTAGATTTGGATCGATTCGAGAGTCAGAACAAGTAATAAAGAGTACCTGGGGAGCCTGACCTTGAGCCAGCCGCCCAAACATCTCTTGGTGAGAGCAAAAGTAATTGATTCGGAACTTCTCTACACCTTTAACCATATCTTGCATGGACATTGCTTAAGACCTCGCTAAATGGATAACTACAGGAGAGCGGGCAAACAAATACGTATATTTAAAAACTTATTTCTATATTTTTTTTAATGAATTCATTAATTTAGTCGTAGCGACATTTATTTTTGCGATCGCCTTCTCTGAGCCAGCTTAAATTTACTCAAAAGAGCGCTGCCAGTCAATCTATTCGGAGGCGATCGCAGGGTATCTTATCCGACAAAATAGCACTGTACATGTCGCATGTATGGATTTCTAAATGAGCATTTCTCGGAGCCTCAAATAAAATACGTTGACCTGAGAAAATAACGCGCTCAAAGTGACAATATGAAACATTTGCAATTCGGAGAATCTGAATTTTTCGAGTGCTATTCACATAGCAACAAAGAAGCTTTAGAGAACGCTGAGTTTGTGGAGGAGCAAATATGAGAGCCATCTGTTACAATTTTCCTACTAAATCAAATTGTCAGATTCAGTCCATCGCATTTACACTAATACAGTCATGAAACATAAAATGTTTCTTATTGAAACAAAATAATTTTACTAGTTTTAAAACTATTTGACTTGAAACTACTTAAACCTCTGAGTAGATCGGTAACAGAACCTTCAGCTAGAAAAGTATATTTTTCATTAAGATCGAATGATTTAACGACAATCTCTTCAAAGTTTGGATCGCTGATAATCCGATTAAATATTGGTCCGTTAAAATAATCAAAAACACTCGCTTCATCCTCAAACAAATAAATACCCCCTGCTTTTGAAGTATTTTCGTTGTTAATCATCCAAATTTTCTGGATTAGCCCCGGAACTTGAGCAAGCGCTTGGGTAAAATCTAGCATAACTGTTCTGCTACTAGCTGTTTTCTTCTGCGAGCGATCGCGCTTGAAGTCGATTTGGATAATTTTTGCCATTTTTCTCATCAACTCGATTGATTGAAACAAGGCGTACTCCGTCTACGGTCATCGCGACTTAAATAAACAAGGTTAAATAAAAACTAGTTTTTCTCAGCTCTCGATTGGCTGACCAATTGTATTTTCATAAATATGAAAAAGCGGAACGTATTGTGAAAGACATAGATCGTATACACAATACGTTCCGCACTGCTTCCGTCTATTGGTTGTTAGGAACGTGACTTTGTATTAGTTTATGTCTCTCTAAATACAAACACAAGGGCTAAACTTTGGGGACAAGTCTGCTATCTTTTTTCTGGTTCTCAATTGAAGTGAAGACTAGCAGATTTATTCCGTCTCTACTTGCTAAAAGTTCCAGTTATTTTCTTTAACTGAAGATATGCTTCTTCTGGAGTCAGAGCAGCAGATTCCTTTTCGTTAGGGATATAGAATTCCCAACTATCTGGAAAATGTCGAACAACAAAACTTGGAATTAATCCTAACTTAATTGCCTTTTTTGCTAATTCTTCCGCTTGTTCTGCCAGAGTAATTTCATCGTGAAATAGATGTTGGTTCATGATTTGAACAACCCCCAATAAATAGCATCTACAAGTTTCTACAGAAATGCCTCATTCAAGTTCTCTTGACCAATTGTTATGTTCTGATACAGAATCTCAACAATCTCTTGTATACAAACCTGTAGTCTTTGAGCTTCTACAGCAGTTATAGTTTTGGCTCTTTGCTCAATCAGATTACTTGGCTTTTCCTCTTTCAGGTCTACTTGCAAAAGTGGAACGCTCCTACTTTGATATTTTCTCCGCCAAGCTTGTGGAGTCAATCCGTGGAACCGGAGAAACAAGCGACTGAAATGCCGTCTATCAAAATAACCTACTGCTTCAGCAATCTGCTCTACTGACTGACCAGTTTCAAGTAATAGACAGCGTGCTTCTGCCATGCGGCGTTCCACAATCCAGCTCAGCACAGTTTTTCCAGTTTCCCGTCGCACAAGGTCAGTTAAGTACGCTGGAGAACGACCAACCGCTTCAGCCACCTCTCGCAGACTAATTGAATCGCAATAACGTGCTTCGATAAATTCAAAAACTTTACTCAAAAGAGGATGAGACTGAAGCAAGAACTTTTGAAATCCGACCATTCTAGCATTTTCAATCAGCGAATCTATATCGACAGTGTGGAATTCTTGGCTCTCAAGTAAGCGATTAGAGTTCATAAAATCACACCCATTACTTAAAGAAACTACAATTTTCTGCTGGTCTTTTCCTACATTTAATTGAACTTAGATTTTTTTCACTTTTCAGTACTTAAAAACAATTCTTTGGGTCAGCTTTTCGTCCGAATATCTACTAAGTTTCTGGTTCGCGCCTGAGCCAGTATAAGAATTCCCTTGGTGCATAAACATCGCGAGAAAAATCTAGATGCGAGCATTTTAAATAGCAGCCGCCTCGGTGTCCGCGTCGTAGTATAGTCTCATTACCTTTAGCAATTGTTTCATTTATCTCGTTATCTATACAGCACCATTCTGTATAGACGACTTCATCATGGAACATTACAATGGGCCAACTCATCGTGACACCTGGTTGAGCGGTAATTGCCCACCAATGTTCTTCTCTGTGCTTCGCTGCGGTTCTGCTGTAAAAAGGTCCGTCCGCACAAAGGTATACCAGTCCATCAGTGTACTCCCTTGCTAGAATATCACCCCGCCCCTGTCGCCAGGCTTCACAATGCGTAGACCACCAATCTTTGTTTTCTCGTTCTATTTGTACTAGGCTATAGTTTGTGGTAATTTGAGGAAGTGTCTCCTCGCGCAGAGACATGTATGCTTCTGCATCGTTGAGTAGCTTTACCGCTAACTCGTTGGAAATCAAATCTGGCTTGGAATAATCTGTAAGCAAGTCTCTGTAGTAATTGAACCGCTGCATCACCTAAAAACCTCTACCATGTAAAAAGGAGTAGAAGCTGAATTTTGTTGGAATCGTCAATCCTTTGGTTGACTGTAGAGTTTGATGTCTGCGTGGAAATTATTGCCAGTGACTACCAATGTGCTACTTGGATCGGGTTTTAGCAAGTAAAGATAAAAAAGATAAGCAAAAAATTGAAATCTCTATGAAATCCTTTGGCTGGAAGTTGGTCTAACTCCCATTGGTAAAGAATTTCAGTAATTAGCTGCTCTAAACGCTGGAATTGGCTAACGTTCTTAAATTTAGTTTTTTTATCGACGCTCAAGCAATTGCTTATATTTTGGCTAAACTCATGGCGATCGCCAAGTTGTGACTGAAGCGTTAGTGTATCCTCTGTGGCGATTGTGTCGCGATCGCCACAGTAAAATAATCATACCTTATCACTAATATTTGACAAACTAAACTGGTGTTATCTGCTCACCCTCGTGAATTTTATAAAGTTTTAAAAGTTAAGCAAGTTAAGCCGACAATCTAAAACTTAAGAATGTTAAGAAATTATAAAAATTTGTCTTTTCGTACACTTTTGGAAAGCTAAAACTATTTCCAGCTTTAGCTTTAAGCTACTGTTGACATCCACAAATTCAAGTTTTTTTCTTAACTTTGTTATCTTTGCTTGGAAAATTATCTTGAAGCTAGCAAACTGAAATTCATAACGCCTCTCTCGATAGACGCATTCGAGAAGGCAAGGCGAAATCGACAGAAGCGGCACTACGTATCTTGTCCTCACGATCGCGAATAAATCTGCTATTTAGAGATGAGGAAAGTCGTCTAATACTTTTTTAATGCACGATTAAAGCTGTTTGTCAACCTTTATTGGAGCTAGTTCGCTAACAATGAACGCTAAACATCAAACCGAGGAAGTGCAAATGACCAAACAGTTTGAGGCTGGCGAACAAACATCTGAGATTTCTATATCATCGCCAAGTGACATGACTTCTTTCAAGAGTGCTGAATCAGCGGGTTTTGTAGCTGATACAACGGTGGTGAAGACGGCTAGCTGTTCTTGGCAGTATACATCTAATAGTAGCCAGCCTAATAGTAACCAACAATCTGCAACTGATAATGAATCAGCGGGTTTTGTGGCTGACACAACGGTGGTGAAGACTGCTAAATGCAGTTGGGCGCATCAGCTTGATTCTATGAAGAAAGGCGCTGTTTTCACCGAGAAGTTAGCTGACGCAAGCAGTAAGGCTGAGACTCAGAAGCTGTTGGATGGAGCAATAGTGCGTGCCTGGAGGGATGTGACGACGAGCCGCAGACCACCAGCCTTGACTCCTACACGCTGGGTATGGCGACTTGCAGCTTTTTACCATCTGTGCCATTGCACCCCGCAACTGATGGAGGAAGCCTCCCAAGGCTTTGCTTCAACAGATCGCAGGAGATTGACGCAGTGGGCTGCACAGAAAGCTAGAGAGGAGGCAGGTCACGACCGACTCGCTCTGCTGGATATTCAATCGATGGGATATAGAGCCGAAGCAGTTGTGGAAGCGCTTGTTCCTCCCGCTGCAAAGGTTTTAGTAGATTACTTCACCCGAAGCGCAAAAGACTCAGATCCAATCGATTGTGTAGGGTACTCCTACACTGCGGAACGCTTAGGAATATGCATAGGAGAGGCATACATCCAAAAGGTGGAGGCATTGCTACCTGCGGGTATTAATGCTACCCGCTGCCTGCGCGTACATAGTGCTGCTAGCACCACTGAGGTGAAGCATGTAGAGGAGACGATTGCGATGATTGCAGAGCTTACTCCGCAAGAGCGCATTCGCGTGGCTAATGCTTGTTACAAAGTCGCGTTGTTGCGTTTCAGCCCACCTCAGGAACCTTACATATCAAATCGAGAAATTCAAGATGTGTTGAAACCATTAGAGCGTAAGGACAGCAGCAACTGAGAACTAGTTGTTAGCTGCTTACGTAGTAAGCCAACAACCTAGCACAACTTGGTTAAGGCACTCTTAGCAGTATGACTCAGCAAAACCATAAGGAGAAGTCAATGAAAACTACAACAACTACAGCTATTGAGCAGCAATCTTTGAGTTTTTACGATTCTGCTGCCACAGCCATTAAGCAGCAATCTTTGAGTCCTGACGATTCTGTTAGCAGCCCCAGTGAGAGCAGCCTAAAAGTGTTGGATGACACAGAGTTTGAATTGGCAAGAATCATGTTTGATGAATTCGCGCAAGGATTACCAAGCGATATTCCCATGGCTGATATCTAGTTTCCGTCTATCTATACAATTTATGGATCGGACTTGAGTTAATAGTTGATGTCCCTGATTGTCTAGCCTCTGTCAAGTATGGGTCTAAAGAAGCTCTGAGACTGATTAGACCTAGCTATCCTAATAGTTGACAATCAGGGATTGGCATTTATTAAGCAGAGGATATCTCCTGTCTATTGACCCGACGTTTCAAACAAGTTTTCCGGTGGGCTTCTCTGACAGTAGTGAAATCTCCACTGTTGCACATAACTGCTAAATATGCTGTTTTTCTTAAGTAACCGCCCCCAATGCTTCCAACGTAGCAATCGTCGCAGCAGTCAAACCTGTAATCTCCCTGATATTCATTCCCTGATATAATTTGCTGGGTCTCAAAGTCTTTGAGCACTCACTCGCGCTCACATCCCAAAGTCGAATTGTATCGTCAGTGCTACTACTAGCCAAAGTTTGATTATCTGGGCTAAAGGCAACTGACCAGACAAAAGCCGAATGTCCACGCAAGATTCTTTTGCACTCACCAGTGATGACATCCCACAACTTTATTGTGTGATCGGGACTACTACTGGCTAGGATTTGACCGTCTTTACTAAAGGCGATTGTCTTAACAATAGAATTATTCTCACCAACCTCGAAAATCTTTAAACAAGCATTAGTGCTAACATTCCACAACCGGATTGTACCATCATAACTGGCACTTGCCAGCATCTGACCGTCCGGACTAAAAGCAATTGACCAAACCCAATTTCTATGCCCTTTTAGGGTTTCTTTGCACTCACCAGTGCTGACATTCCAAAGCTTGACTGTTTGATCCCATCCGCCACTCGCCACCGTCTTCCCATCTAAACTAAAGGCAACTGATGCGACCGCAGCACCATGTCCCTGAAAAGTTTGCAAGATTTGTCTCGTATTGACATCCCATAGCCTCACCGTTCGATCGTCGCTGCCACTAGCCAACATTTGCCCGTCTGGACTGAAAGCAACGGACACAACCGCAGCACCATGTCCCTGAAAAGTTTGCAAGATTTGTCTCGTATTGACATCCCATAGCCTCACTGTTCGATCGTCGCTGCCGCTTGCCAACCATTGCTCATCTGGACTGAAGGCAACCGCTCGAACCGCAGCACGGTGTCCCTGAAAAGTTTGCAAGGCTTGTCCTGTATTGATATCCCACAATCTCACTATGCAGTCGTGACTGCCGCTTGCCAACCATTGCCCATCCGGACTGTAAGCAACCGACCAGGAATGGCTGGTATATCCACTGAGAGATTTAAGACATTGACCAGTGCTAACGTCCCATAGCTTTGCTGTTTGGTCGTCACTGCTACTGGCAAGAAGATCCCCTTGCGAATTAAAGATAACAGAAAACACCCAACCAGAATGTCCCTGAAGGGTTTTAAGGCATTCACCCGTGCTAGCGTTCCATAGCTTCACTGTATGATCGAGACTGCCACTAGCAATGAGATTACCTTGAGGACTAAAGGCAACAGACCAGACAGCATCATGATGCCCTTGTAGAGTATTGATGCATTCACCAGTATTGAAATTCCACAACTTCACAGTCTGGTCATCACTGCTACTTATTAGTGTATGACCATCAGGATCGATCGCGATTGACCTTACTCCATCACGATGCCCTCGGAAAATTATTTTGCACTCGCCTGTGCTAACATCCCACAATCTAATCGTGTTGTCATCACTGCCACTTGCCAGCGTCTGTCCATCTGGACTAAGAGCAACTGATATTACCCAACTTGTGTGTCCTTGGAAAGTTTTGAGGCAAACACCTGTGCTAACACTCCATAGTTTCGTCGTGTGGTCGTTACTGCCACTTACTAACGTGCTACCATCCGAACCAAACGCAACTGACCAAATCTCATTGTCATGTCCTTGAAAGGTTTGCAAGCATTGCCCTGTATCAACATCCCACAACCTTACTGTGCAGTCACTACTGCCGCTAGCAAGGATGCTACCATCTGGACTAAAGGTTAATGACGGAACCCAGTTAGTGTGACCCTTACAGGTTAGAAGTTGTTTCCAATCCGAAACTTGATACAAGTGGATCTCACCGTCAGTACCAGCCGTTGCTAAGATTTTATTATCAGGGCTAAAAGCTACCGAGGAAACACTACCAAAAGTTTCTGCAAAAACAGACTTAGATAAATCGGTATTTTGGAAATTGACATTGTGCAACTTTACCCGCCGTAGGTCTGCTTGCCAAACACATAGATGAGAAAAATCATAACCGCTTAGATCGGTTTCCAGATGACAAAATAAATTGAGAATATTTCCTGCTGCATACCCTGGTTCTAACGGAGAGCGCTCTTGCAGTGTCACTCTAATTTTATTTAGCTGCTTTTCTAGACTTTTTTTCGTTCTCAAGATACTCAACAGGCGATCGCTAACTGGTTTGAGGATGAGGCGAATTTGAGTATCCTTAACGTAATCTTTTCCTTGAGCCTTCATCAGGGCGTAGGAATTGAAAAAGTCAATTTTTTCACTACAAATTTCTAAACAAACCTGAGTTACCAATCGCTCAGTTACATATTCCATGACTACAGGCTGGAGGGTGAAAAGTGCCTCAGTTTTTTCAATCAAACTTCGCCGTGACAGAGATTCTACGGCTTCTATAAATTTTGCCTGCGCTACTGGCGTAACAAAATCCGATCGCAATTCTGACAGTGCAACAGGCTCCCGATTAATCGCCAGCCAGTAGACGATCGCCTGTTCTAAATCTATTAACCGCTCAAACTGCTGCTCTAAAAGTTCGTGAATATCGCCAAAAACTACGGTATTGTGTTTCAAAAACTCCGAAACACTACCATCGAAGACATCTTGAATCGTCGTCGCCACTATTTTTAATGCTAAAGCATTCCCTGCATAGCGATCGACCAGTGTTTCTAATTCGGCGATCGCTCCAGAAACCCCCTTAATTTTAAAGATTTTCTCACCATCCGTCGCCTTCAGACCATTCAATGGAAGCGATCGCACGAGCAATCCTTTGCCCTCAAGCGGGACTAAATCTTTAGGTTTTTCCCGACTTGTCAACAGCAAGCAGCTATTGTGGGGAGTTTCTCCCACTCTTTTTAACAGTTCTCCATAACCTTCATATCCTTCCTGATATTGTCCGGCTCGACTACCACTGCACAAAATCGACTCCGCATTGTCGAGAATCAGCAAACAGCGAGACGATCGCAAGTAGAAAAGCAATCGCGATATTCTCTCACCAATGCTTTCTGGCAAATCTATTTCTTGCTCATCAGATACAAATTGGATCGCTTGAGCCAAAACAGTCTCGACAGGTGGCGCGTCTCGTAGCGAAATCCACCGGACGTATTCAAACCGATCCTGAATTTGTGTTGCCAGCTTGACAGCCAGAGAAGTTTTACCAATTCCCCCCATGCCCAATAATGCTACCACTCGGCAGCGATCTTCTAGCACCCATTGCTCCAACTTGGCAATTTCTTCTATACGCCCGTAGAATACTGAAACGCAAATTGCTTCTTTGAGATCTTGTCGCTTAGGAGTAACCTGAACTTCTAGTTGCTCCTCCAAATTTTGGTTTGTGTTAACTTGGTTGGGGTTAACATAGTCGCTTTTTTGCAACTCTAGATTAAATGACATAAACAAGCTGACAAGCGTGCGCTTGTCAACTGCTTCTTTACAACTCATTACTCTTCCCAGAGTAACAGTCGTTAAACCCGTGCGATCGCTTAATTCTTCCAACGTGAACTTGTTGCCAGCCTTCTCCAAGATTTCTAGAGCTAGTTTTGCTTGCTGAAACTTTTGCCACCCTTCACGAGTGAGAATAACACCTCGACTGCGTTTTGGTTTTAACAAGTCCATAGACAAATCAAGTATTTTTTTATACTCTTAGCCCTACTGGAATTTGCTGCTGTTTGGTTAGATTTAGCCGAGTTGCATCCAGAAAAATTTCCGAAACTCGATGCTGATAGGTCTATTTGCACCAAGGTTCGGATTTTTAGAGACTTTTTCTCAATAATTCTAATGTATTTTTTGATAAAAATCTATTTATGAATCGATACTTCTCGGTTAATATGCATAGCTTTTGAAGATCCCCAACCCCCTTAAAAAAGGGGGCTTTACGTTCCCCTCTTTTTAATAGAGTTTTAAGTTCCCCCTTGTCAAGGGGGGCTAGAGGGGATCGCCTCCAAGCGTAGTTTTGAAAAAATGGTATGACTATTCTTCTGGATGCTCAACTGCGCCTAAAGCTTTTAAAGAGGCGATCGCTGCTACTGTTAAACCTGTAACGCCAGTAACGTTCATGCCTTCATAAGGCTTTTTACTCCTAAGAGTTCTGATGCACTCACCAGTCGAAATATCCCACAGCTTAACTGTCTCGTCTTCGCTACTACTAGCCAGAATTTTACCTTGAGGGCAGAAAGCAACTGACCGAATCCAGTGAGTGTGTCCCTGAAAAGTTTTGACACACTGACCAGTGCTAACATTCCACAATTTGACAGTTGCGTCAGTGCTACCACTAGCCAACAGATTTGGGCTATCTCGACTGTTTGCCGCAGGTGCTTGCGCAGAGCAGGCAACTGATGTTACCCAACCTGTATGTCCCTCTAAAATTTTGAGACACTGACCAGTGCTAACATCCCATAATCTCACGGTTTTATCTTTACTGCCACTAGCCAAGATTCCCTCTTCGCCCTCCTTTTCAAGGGGGTTGGGGGATCGGTAAGAAAATCACTGACAATATCCAACCCGCGTGACCTTGGAGAATCTTGTCGCATTCACCGGTGTTACAATCCCACAACCATAATTTTTGGTCGTCGCAGCCAGTGGCTAAGATTTTACCTTGAGGACTAAAGGCAACAGACCACACTCCATGAGTATGTTCCAAAACATTCACGCATTGTCCAGTGCTAAGATTCCAGAGTCGCACTGTGCGATCGTCACTACCACTAGCTAAAACGTTTCCTTGAGGATTGAAGGTAATTGATTTTACCCGACTAGCATGACCTTCCAAAGTTTGGCAGCATTGCCCATTGCTGGTATGCCAAATTTTTACTGTGCGATCGTCACAACCACTAGCAAAAGTTTGTCCATCGGGACTAAAGGTAACTGTTCTGATCCAACCCGTATGTCCTTGCAAAGCTTTGCGACATTGACCAGTGCTAGTATCCCACAACTTCACCTTCTGGTTATTGTCGCTAGTCGCTATAGTTTTACCATCGGGACTAAAGACTACCGACCAGACACCGTCGTGATATCCTCGTGCAGTTCTCAAGGCTTCTCCAGTACTAACATCCCATAACATAGCTGTTTGACCGTCACAGCTACTGGCTAGAGTGTTACCATCGGGGCTAAAAGTAGTTGACTGAATTGCTCCAGTATGTCCTGACAAAACTTTGATACACTCACCAGTGACAGCACGCCACAATCTAATGGTACGATCGCTACTACTGCTAGCAAGAATTTGTCCATCTGGGCTATAGCATACTGACAACACCCAACCCGTATGTCCGTGCAAGGTTTGGCAACATTTCCCAGTACTAACATCCCAAATTTTCACCGTGCGATCGTCACAACCACTGGCAAAAGTTTGTCCATCAGGACAGAAAGCAACTGTGCGGATACAATCAGTATGCCCCTGTAAAGTTTGCACAATTCGACCAGTGTTGACATCCCAACAGCGAATCGTGCGATCTCTGCCACCACTGACCAAGATATGACCTTGAGGACTAAATGTGACTGAAAACACCCAGTCTGTATGTCCTTGCATTGTCCTAATACATTCACCAGTGCTGATATCCCACAACTTTACCGTGCGATCGTCGCTACTACTAGCGATCGCATGACCTTGAGGACTAAATGCTACTGAGTGTATTCTTTCAGAATGCCCTTGCCAAGTTCTCAGACATTGACCAGTGCTGATATTCCATAATCTTAAAGTTTGGTCAGTACTAACACTCCCAATGAGTTCGCGATCGGGACAAAAGGCGATCGCTTGCACCCAATCTGTATGTCCTTGCAAGGTCAAAATTTGTTCGCCATCGATAAATTCTCGCCATAAGCAAATCTCGCCTCTAGCGTCACTTACAGCCACAACTTTACCATCGTAACTAAAGGCGATCGCGGAAATATTACTAAAGGATTTAGTAAATATAGATTTGGAGAGATCGGCGTAGGCAAAATTTACATTGTGTAAGGTGCGTTGGCGCAGATCGGCTTGCCAAATATTCAGATGAGAAAAGTCATAATTAGTTAAATCTGTCTGGAGATAACAAAGTAGATTGAGCAGATTGCCCGCTGTATATCCCGGTTCATGTGGAGATTCTATTCTTAACTTAGATAAAAGTTGAGATAACCGTTGCTTAATCTGACTTTTGGTTCTAAAAATAGTCAGTAGTTCTTCTAGAATTGGCTCGATCAAACAGCTAATTTGAACAGCTTTTACCTGCTCTTGACTCTGTACTTTTAATAAAGCTATCTTTCTCAGAATGACAATCTTTTGATTGACTATTTCTGCACAAATCAATCCAATCAATTGAGCCGTCACATACTCCATGACTACAGGCTGAAGGGTGAAAAGTGCCGCACTTTTCTCAACTAGCGATCGCCTCCTTAACGACTCCAAAGCCTCTAACAAGTTTGTCAATGTTAACTGAGAGAAAATATCATTTTGTAATTGCAATATCGAGACTGGTTCTCGATTGATGACTAGCCAATAGATTAACTCTTTCTCTATATCTGATAACCGTTCAACTTGTTGTTCTAAAAGTTCGCGTAGTTCGCCAAATACAATAGTAGTTTGTTGCAAGAATTCTAATATGCTACCATTAAAAATATCGCCAATAGTCGTAGCAATAATTTTTAATGCTAATGGATTGCCTGCATAGCGCTCGGCTAATGTTTGCCATTCTTTGTCAGAACCGGAGATTCCTTTGAGGCGAAAGATTTTTTCTACTTCTAACTTACTTAAACCACTCAGTTGTAGCGATCGAACAGGTAGTGCTTCTCCTTCTAATAAGGCTAATTCTTTAGGTTTTTCCCTACTAGTAAGCAGCACGCAGCTTTGATGGGGAACTTCTCCCAACCGTTTGAAAAGCTGACCGTAATCTTCACATCCCTGACAGTAGCGCCCAGTTTGAACGCCACATTGCATAATTGTTTCAGTGTTATCGAGTAATAGTAGACATCTGTATTTTTGTAAATAATCGATCAGTTGCGACAATCTCCGACTATTATTGTCTGGCAAAGCGGTTTCAACCTGTTGCTCGTTGGAGAAAAATTGCAGCAAGCTATCGAGAAGATCTTTGAGTGATGGAGCATTGGACAAAGATCTCCAAAGAAAAAACTCAAATTTATCCTTAACTTGTTCTGCTAACTTAGCAGCTAGAGTAGATTTACCAATGCCTCCCACACCCAACAGCGTTACGACTCGGCAGCGACTTTCGATAATCCATTGCTCTAACGTGGCTAGTTCTGCCGCACGTCCGTAGAATATGGATACATCAATCACATCCCCCCAGTCTTGATGTGTAAATGCGATCGCGCATTCTGGTTGCTTTGCATCTAGGCTAGGCTGTGAATAGTCACTTGTATTCAGCTCTAAGTTAAATGCTGCGAATAAATTAATTAGGGTTCGCTTGTCAACCCCTTCTTCACGAGTTAGTATTTTGGCGAGGGTAGCAGTTGTTAATTGAGTGCGTCCGCTTAATTCTTCTAGTGTAAATTTTTCCCCATATTTTTCATGAAACTCTAACTCTAGTTTTGCGTTCTGAAACTTTTGCCATCCTTCACGAGTTAAAACGATCCCTCGCTTACGCCTTAGCTTGTTTAAGTTCATTAGAACAGCGGGTTTTTAAGAAATGTATCATTCGTCTGCCGATGACATAATATCTGCCGATCGCGGAGGTTTGCAACCGAATTCAAGATGTATCTTCGATCGCATCAGTTTCAATTTTGCAATCCACCTAAAGGTATAAAATTACAGCGAAATCTAATTTTACATGCAACTACTGTAAGCAGTTAAGTAATAAAATTGACTGAGCTAACATGATTTCAACTGACAATCTGCACTTGTAAAAAGGATTTTTGCTATAAAAACTAGGACATTTCAATGAATTGTAGATCGAATTGCATTCAGCACTCACCCCGAGGCGATTGGCAATAAACTTAACTTAAGATACACGCCTCCCTCGATCGATCTAATCCAGCCAGTCACGTATAATTTTTCCTCAGACGAAAATACCGATCGCACTGTCCAAATGCTGTCTTTTTTCTGGCGATCGCTATTGATACACTTCAGGATTAACGCAATGTGGCAGACGATCGCCCCTAAGTCCAGCAACGAGATTGGCGATCGCCATGCTTGCCATTTTTTCTCGTGTCGGACGGCTGGCACTAGCAATATGAGGTGTAATTATCAGGTTATCCAACGTCAGCAACAAGCTTTGAGGCGCAATAGGTTCTGGATCGGTGACATCCAAGGCTGCGGCAGCGATTTGTCGCTCCTTCAGTGCTTGATACAAAGCCTCTGAGTCTACAATTTGTCCTCGTGCCGTGTTAATTAAAATTGCCGATCGCTTCATGCGTTGAAATTGCGGCTGGCTAAAAAGATGATAAGTATCTTCAGTCAAAGGAGCGTGAATCGTGACAAAATCTGACTCTTGCAGTAGGCGATCGAATGTCACGCACTCTGCACCGAGAGATTGTTCTATGTCCAAACGCTGTCGATCTGCATACAAAATGCGCATGTCAAACCCTTTGGCACGGCGAGCTACGGCTTGACCGATCCGCCCTAAACCGACAATACCTAAAGTAGATCCAGCAATATTCGCTCCTAGCAACAAGTCCGGTTCCCAAGTCTGCCACTGACCCGCACGCACGAACCGATCTGCCTCCACAACTCGCCGTGCGGCTGTCATCAACAACGTCCAAGCAAAGTCTGCGGTCGCATCTGTCAAAACATCAGGCGTGTGACCTACGGGAAGATGTCTGGCAGTCGCAGTTGGGATGTCAATGTTATCGTAGCCAACTGCCATTTGGCTAATGACCTTGAGTGACGTTCCTGCCTCTATTAAGTGTCGATCGATCTGGTCGGTAAGCAGGCACAGCAAGCCATCGATCGCGCCGATCTTTTCCAGTAACACGTCGTCAGGAGGTGGTTGGCGCTCCGACCAAACTTCGACATCAGCAATTGGGTCAAGTCGATCTAAGGCGATCGGCAGGCGACGAGTCACAAAAACTTTGAATTTGGACATATGGCAATCTCAGTCATTCATAAGATTAGCGCGTTATGGTTGTCATTCGTCATTGGTCATTAGTCATTTGTTAAATACGTTTGTGCTAGAAGCCCGATCGCGCAATGCACGTCGCATCACTTTATTTGAGGCAGTACGAGGTAAAGCATCAACGATCGCCAGATCGTAAATCTTGAACAGGGGATTGAGCTGCGAAGCGATCGCCTTTTGTAACTGGGTTTTGAGCGTTGCTTTGTCCTGCTGTCGATCTGGTGCAACCACCGCAAAAATTACCAACTGGCTAGGACCCCCTTCTGGAGGAGAGACAGCGATCGCGGCAGTTTGATAAATTCCCGCTACAGAATTGAGGACTTGCTCGATTTCCACCGCGCTGACCTTGATGCCTCCCAAATTCATCGTGTCATCAACGCGACCGCAAGCGCGATAGTACCCATTGGGGAGATGTTCGATCCAATCTCCATGACGGCGCAGGGAGAGTAGAGGCGGGTTTACTTGGGGGGTAACTGGTTGATTCGCGAATTGGTCTGATAAACCCGCCCTGACAGCAGACGGAAGAGAGGGGGTATCGGCGAAATAGACGTGGTGATGGTCTTTGTTGAGTAATGTGGTAGAAAGTCCGATGGAAGGGGGGATAATAAACAACTCGCCTTTGTTGATAGGGCGATCGCCTGCGAGAATGACAAAATCTAATCCTAATGCAGGGGTTGTGAAAGTTGCAGGAGCCGCAGGCTGTACCAGCGTGCCAGTGATATAGGCTCCACCAATCTCAGTTCCACCACAGTATTCGATAATCGGCTTGTATCCTGCTAGGGACATCAAAAACAGCATGTCCTGTGGATTGGAACATTCACCCGTCGAGCTGAATGCTTTAATCGCACTCCAATCCAGCCCTTGCATACAAGCAGTTGTTTTCCAAATGCTGACTAGACTTGGTACTACCCCCAACATATTCACCCGTGCCGCTTGAATAAATTGACCGAATCCTCTCTCGGTGGGTGCGTCGTAGTAGAGAGCAATAGTTGCCCGATTAATTAAACTGGCATAAATCAGCCAAGGTCCCATCATCCAGCCTAGATTGGTTGACCAGGCTACGACATCTCCAGGGTGAATATCTTGGTGCAAGTGTCCGTCAACTGCACATTTGAGCGGTGTTGTTTGAGTCCAAGGAATAGCTTTGGGTTCTCCCGTAGTGCCAGAGGAAAATAAGATATTAGTATAAGCTTCCGATGCGGTGGCTACGGCATCGAATTGTTCGTTTGAGCTGAGAAATTTCTGCCAAGCTAAATCGCCAGAACGCAGTGTTCCAGACACGGAAATATCGAGCGACAGCACGACTGCTTTAGGGGCATCGGCATCGATAACTTTGGTATAAAGGGGTAACTGTTTGCTACCACGCTGAATATAGTCTTGGGTAAAAATTGCCTTTGCCTGAGTTATTTGCAATCTGACGGCGATCTCGTTGGCAGCAAAACTATCGGCGATAGAAACCACCACGCAGCCAGCTTTAATAATTCCCAGGTAAATCGCTACAGATTCCGCAGTCATGGGCATGGCGATCGCGATCGCATCGCCAGGACGGAAGCCCCAGTCCACAAGCCCATTAGCAACTCGGTTGCTCAAGGCGTGCAGCTCTCCATAGGTCATGGTGGAAAGCACGCCGTCCTGTTGAAAGACGATTGCGGGAGAATCTTCAGGCGCTTGAAAACAGCTCTCAACAATGTTGAAACGAGCATTTACCAGCCATTGAGGAAATTCTACCCCACGCGAAAGATCGACAATTTGAGTGTACTTCTGCCGGAAACGAATACCCAATCGTTGAATCGTCATCTCCCAGAACCGATCCCGATTCTGCACCGACCAAGCATGAAATTCTCGATAGGAAGCAATTTGCAACTGATGCATTAAAGCAGCGATATTGGTAGACTCAATTTCTTCTTGAGAGGGAAACCAAGCTGGAGCAGGTTTCTGGGATGCGTCCCAGTCGGAGAAGGTAGTTTCGTAAAGGAGTTCGTGCAATGCAAAGGGGCAATCGGGCTTGAGGATGTGACGAGTTAGCTGCTGCCAACACTCCACAGCAGGTAAGGCAGCCAGCCACCGCTCGACTTGCGGTAGAATTGCGATCGCTGTCTGTCGATCGACTCCACAGTTTACTATTTGCTCCAACGATAATTGCTTCACCGTTCACCTCCTGCCTTCTCATGCAGTACCTAACAGGGCGATGACTCCAAATGCCGTACCTATACGTTCCCAGAAGTTAAATCTTTGGTAAGCGCTCTCGCTACGTCGCTGTTGGTAGTGCGCCAGCGCCATTCCCAGACTCAATAAAGCGATCGCCGAGAACGTGGCAAATAACAGGGGACGTGCCATCGATAAGAGGCGAAGTGCCACAGGTATAGAACCCATCAACACCCCCAGCAAACCCCAAGCGATCGCGAAAGCCACTCGATCTCCCCACCGATTTGCAACTGTGACAATCCCTTGAATGCGATCGCCTTCCGCATCATGCACGTCCCAGACAATTTCTTTAGCCAAGGCATAGCAGAATAAAAACCCCATTGGATAAAGCATTGCCAATGGTCGGCAGGCAACCAAACTACCCAGAAAAATCAAAGCCGCAATAGTTGCAGCTACAAGTAGATTGCCAAAAATACCATTGTATGATAAAAGATGCGAATAATTCCAGAGCAAAACAGTACTAATAGCAACCAGAACAAAGGGAGACAAACCTAAAGGGATAGCAGCGATCGCGGCACAGCCGAACAGAATTGCCGCAGCCCACCAAGCTTGTTGCAATGAAAGCCGACCGGAAGGCAAAGGGCGATCGGGATGATTGATGCGGTCTTTAGCTAAATCCCAGTAGTCATTGATGCCGCAAGCAGCAGAGGTCATGCAGACTAAGATAATTGCCGTCAGCAGGTATTGCGGTAGTGCAACTGTGGCATCGAGAGCATAGATTGTGGCACAGCCTGCTAAAGCTGCGAGGATACCAGCTGGCAGCCGAAAAAGCTGAACAAAGGCTCGGATCGAGCTTATCGTGCCAATATAGGGAAAGGAAAGCGTGCTAGCCATAATTGATAAGTCGTAATTCGTAAGTCGAGAATTAACTGGTCACTGGTCACTGGTCACTGGTCACTGGTCACTGGTCACTGAATTCAGTCCGTCCCAAAAGACAGCGATCGCATCGAGAATTTCTCGACCACCTTGGATAAATTTGGTGCGATCGAAGTCTGGTTTGAAATAAACTTCCTCCAGTTCCTCCAGCGTGTGTCCGGCGTGTTGCGCTTCGACACGGTTGTGCCAGGTGAAAAACGCGAGGCGCAAGTGCGGGTGTCGCGTTTGCTTGATGCGCGTTAAGCCATCTTCTAGTTCTTGCCAAAAGCCAGCCGCCGCCCAGTTTTCGACTGCAAAGCTAGCACCCTCAGCGATCTGCGGATCGGCGCTACCGTAGAGGCGGATTAATTCATCGCAGAAGTGCAAAGTTGTCGGACTACCCTGCTTGCGCTTACCAATGTCGCCATAGCTCAGACCTAACCCCTCAGCAACACCAACTAGCCACTCAAAATGAGCTGCTTGAAAACGGCAAATTCCACCGTCTACTGTACCCTCAGTGCTGACCAGTTCAGGATCGCCTTCGCGGTCTTTTTCTGCACTCTGGGTAACGCGGCTACTACCTGTCTGTCCTAGCTTGCGATAGATTACGCCTAGCTCGTTGAGCAAAATTTCTCGGCTAGCACGCGATTGTTGCAACGTCGCTGAATTAATGACTTTTTGTAAAGCTGCAATCAAAAATTGGTTAGAAAAAACTGAAAACTGTTGAATAAAGTAGACTAGCTCCTCATCTGTAGCCCTACCCTCGCGAAACCAACGGGTATAGGCGTTATTAGTAATGATGCGGTGCTGCATGAATTCGCGATCGACTTCGACCAGAAAATCTCTAAACTCGTCTACTCGATCCTGAGTCAGTTCGCCTTGGCGCAAGCGTTCCTCAATCCGCGCAGAAATAGTTAATCTACTTGAAGATGTTGTCAAAAGAGAAGTCATAATTTATTACTCCTAACGGTAATGGAGCTTTTGAGTAGAGGGGACAAGGAGGACAAGGAGGACAAGGAGGACAAGGAGGACAAGGGGGACAAGGAAGCAGTTACGAATGATCGATGACCAATGACTAATGATTAACCCAACTATACGAATAGTCTTTGTCCTCAAATTTAAGAGCGTGCTGTGTCAACTTCAGCGGACGAAAGGTATCGATCATCACAGCGAGTTCGTCAGTCCGTTCTTTTCCAATTGACCCCTCGTACATGCCTGGGTGAGGACCGTGGGGAATACCCCTGGGATGAACGGTAATCGATGCCCGTTCAATTCCTTTACGCGACATAAATTTCCCTTCAACGTAGTAAATTACCTCATCTGAATCGACGTTGGAATGGTTGTATGGAGCCGGAATTGCTAAAGGGTGATAATCAAACAGACGTGGTACAAAGGAACACAAAACAAATCCGGGGGCTTCAAATGTTTGATGTACTGGAGGCGGTTGGTGAACCCGACCTGTAATTGGCTCAAAGTCTTCGATGTTGAAGGCAAAGGGCCAAAGATGCCCATCCCATCCCACAACATCTAAGGGATGATGGTGGTAGAGATAGCTAGTAATCTGGTTTCCAGCTTTGACTCGAACCTCAAATTCTCCTTCCTCATCGTGGACGATTAGTTGGTTTGGCGGACGAATATCGCGCTCGCAGTAGGGGGAGTGTTCGAGAAATTGACCGTAGCGATTGAGATAACGTGCTGGTGGCTCGATGTGTCCGTAAGCTTCTACAACCAACATGCGCTGCTCGACTGCTGCATCAGGGAGGATACGCCAAAGAACTCCCGTGGGAATTACCAAGTAATCGCCACGTCGGTAGAAGAGATTGCCAAACTGAGTTTCTAGTATGCCGCTCCCGTCATGGATGAAAATGACTTCATCGCCGCAGGCGAACCGATACCAATAGTGCATGGGTCGTGTCGGGCAAGCGACTGATATGCAAATCTCTGAATTTGCCATCAAGGGGATGCGCGATTCCACCGCATCGCCTTTCGCTGTCATATTTGCCGTGCGTAGGTGGCGGTGATGCAAGGGGCTTTGGTCTTCGTAGGGAATTTCTACGTTGCCCTCGATCCAAATTTTCTGAATTTGCGTGGGTGGATGCAGGTGGTAGAGCAAAGATTGCACGCCTGAGAAGCCACGAAGCCCGATCGATTCTTCGTGATACAGAGAGCCATTTAGTTGACGAAATTGAGTGTGTCGTTTGTGAGGAATGTTCCCCAAATAGTAGTAATAAGTCATGGTTTCACACCGTGGCGATCGCCAAATTGCCTCTCAACGTTTGCTCGCGTTCGATCGCGACAAACAAGGATTTGAAATTCCCCTCACCGAAGCCTTGCGCTCCGTGTCGCTCAATGACCTCAAAGAACAGCGTCGGTCGGTCTTGTACTGGCTGGGTAAAAATTTGGAATAAATACCCATCTTCTTCTCGATCTACTAAGATGCCCAACTCGGCTAGCCGCTCGATTGGCTCCTCGATTTTTCCTACTCGCTCCTCTAAGTTTTCGTAGTACGTTTTTGGTGTCGAGAGAAACTCAACTCCTGCTGCCCGCATCTGAGTGACTGTCTCGACGATGCTGTCGGTCGCGCAGGCAACGTGTTGAATTCCGGCTCCGTGGTAATATTCCAAGTACTCTTCAATTTGAGATTTACCCTTGCCTAAAGCTGGTTCGTTAATGGGTAATTTAATCGTACCCGTGCTGTCCTGCATTACTTTGGACATTAAGGCTGAGTACTCAGTAGAAATAGCGCGATCGTCAAAATGTATTAATAGGTTAAAGCCCATCGTCTCAGCAAAAAACTGCGTCCACCTCTCCATTGCCCCTAGTTCTACATTTGCAACTACGTGGTCGATGGTTTTCAGTCCCACTCCTTTGCGGTTGGCATGTAGATTCCGAGGTTCAAAACCAGGAGCAAAAACACCTGCATAATTACTGCGATCGACGAACTCGATTAAGGTATCGCCATAAGCATGAATCGCACTGTAGCGTAACACTCCATAATTATCTTGTGCTTCCGTCGGGGCGATCGCTCCCACCGCACCTCGTCGAGTTGTTTCTTGATAGGCGCTAACAACATCAGGGACTTCTAAAGCAATAATGGCAATTCCGTCGCCGTGTTTGAGTACGCTTTTAGAGATGGGATGTTCTGGATGCAGTCCCGTACTCAAAACAAAGCGAATATCTCCTTGCTCTAGTACGTATGAGGCAGTGGCGCGACTATTAGTCTCTAGTCCTCGATAGGCAGCGATCGTGAATCCAAAACACTTGGAATAAAACAGTGCTGCCTGCCTTGCGTTCCCAACATAGAACTCAAGGTGGTCAAATCGCTTAATCGGGCAAAAATCGCTCATTGGGATTTCTCCTTTGAAGAAGCTTGTCCAATTGCCCAACCTGCGACTGAATCTCATCAGACAATTGGAGCGATTGAAACGCAGACACTTCTAACTCTTTATTTGCGTTACCGAGGCAGCACAATCTGACACGAACGCTACCGCACTACCTTTTGCGTCACATTTGTGTGAGACCGTTGTTGTTCAGGAGCTGAAGTTGTCTTTTAATTTGATATTCGAGTTGTTGTTAACCAAAAGACTCTAATAAAATTATAAAACTTATTTTTTAGCTCCATATAGCATGAATTGTGAACTAGTAAACTTGGTTGGGTTTATGTATTTTATTTATCTATCTTTAGGTGTAATTCTTTAAGCGTAACCGAGCAGTCCACCCAAGAGATAGAGTGACAATTAGGCGGTAGTGTTCTAAGCCAGCGGGAGTTGAATTTGAAAAGTGGAACCCTGCCCAGAAACGCTTTTGACGTTAATTTCACCGCCGTGAGCGCGAACGATCTGTTGGGCGATCGCTAACCCCAATCCAAAACCGCCTGTTTTACGCGCTCGCTTAGAATCGACACGATAAAAGCGATCGAAAATCCGAGGTAAATCCGATTGGGGAATGCCAATGCCGCTATCCTCAACTTGAATTACAGCTTGATGAAAACGGGTAAAAAGTCGTAATTGCACGCTCCCGCCAGCTGGCGTGTACTTAAAAGCGTTACTCAACAAATTTACAACTGCTTGTTGCAGTAAGTCTGAGTCGATTTTCACCTTGACTGTATGTTGAGGTAATTTGATGGCAAAATTTACATTTTGGGTTGTGGTTTGGGTTGCGATCTGAGAAGTATAATTATCTGCTAATTCTTTTAGCCAGCTTGTCAAGTCAACCTCTACCAAAGACTGAGTCGTTAATTGCCCTTCATGCCTTGCGAGAAATAGCAACTGACCGATCAAAGCCTCCATCGACTTCGCCACTTTGACAATCTTCTCAAATCGCAGCCGCTGTTGTGAAGGATCGCTCGATTTGGAAATCACTCCAACTTGAGCATTGCTCATCACTGCTGCTAGTGGCGCTCGTAATTCGTGGGAAGCATCAGACGTAAAGCGTTGGAGTTGGTCGTAGCTGTCTCGAATCGGTTGCATTGCTAACCCTGCCAGCAGCCAACCAGCTAAGCCGACAATTCCTATAGTCACTGGTACTATCAGCAATAAAACTAATCGTAATTGGGCTAGCTCTTGCTGTGTAGGTGCGAGTGGAATGGCGACTTGCAGATAACCAATTAACAACTCGCTTTGGTAAACAGGCAAAGTCACTTGGCGCAGCCAGACAGAAGTAGGTGCTGTCTGGGTGTCGTTGTTAACAGTTTCTAACGTGGAAAATCCAGGCGATACAGTTAGCTCAGATGGGGGTGTCGTACCGAAAAATTGTACGAGTTGCCTTTGAGAGTTGTACCACCGCGCGTAGACAACATCCGTCCCAATGGGTGGGGTGTTAGTCCCTACCAGCGGTACATTTTCTAAATTTACTTGCTTTGTCAGCCAGTTATACTCGGCGTTCACCGCCATGACGCTAGTTTTTTTGTAAAGTAGGCGATCGAGATCCTCCAACTCATCTAAGATCGTCAGGTAGTAGATTACCCCTGCAAACGCGACTAAAATACCACCCATCGTCACGGTAAACCACAGAGCAATATTAATACGACTACGAGCAAACCTGCGGTTAAACATGAACAGTGGTAGTTGGTAATTGGTAGTTGTTAATTGGTGAGCGGTTAACGATCCGAAACAGTTTTAACTTACGACTTAGGACTTACGACTTGCTCAACGGTAGGTTTAAAGCGATAACCCATACCATATATGGTTTCAATCCAGTCGGCGGCATTGACTAATTGCAGGCGTTGACGCAGCCGTCGTATCAGTGCAGTCACGGCGTTGCTTTCAGGCTCAGAACCCCATTCCCATAATGCTTGTTCGATTTGGTCGCGGCTGAGAACGTGGTTAGGATGACGCAGAAAATACTCTAGTAAATGAAATTCCCTTGGAGCCAATTCTATAGCAATTCCATCTCGTTCCAAAACTAGGGTGTCAAGATGAAGTTGTAAATCTACCAGCCGCAGAATATCTCCCTGCCACATGGGCGATCGCCTCCCCAATGCCCGCACTCGTGCCAAAAGTTCTAAAATATCTATCGGTTTAACCAGATAATCGTCCGCCCCTGCATCTAAGCCCGTAATTTTATCTGGGGTCGTATCTTTAGCCGTCAACATCAGTACGGGGGACGTTTTGCCCGTTTGTCGATACTGACGACAGAGCGATACCCCACTTACTTCTGGCAGCATCCAGTCTAAAATCAATAAGTCGTAATCTTTTTGAGACAGCAGCCATTGTGCCATTGCCCCATCATCAACACCATCGACAATATGTCCGGCTTCAGTCAAGGCAGTTTGCAGTGGTTCTAACTGTTCGCTGTCGTCTTCCACCAATAAAATTCTCATAATCCCAGCCTGCGATCGCGTGTTCTGGAGTTAACTATTTTCTGATTATCTTTAAACTAGGAAATATCAACCGATTGGCATATCCCCCACCAGTGAGATTCTCAGATTGACCCTTTGGGAAAAACTCGCTCCAAAATCGCTCCTTTGAAGTACCAGTTCCAATCCCTATCTATGTTCCATTGGTTGCTAAAATTGCCTGCTTTACCGCTGAAGTTTCTGCTACCTTTACCATTACTCTTAGCTGCTTTTGGACTGTTTGGCGAGCCACTCACAAATCGAGTGTTAAGTCTTTCCTTCGTGGGACTAGATAAGCTACAAGCTGAAAATTCCCATCTCCAAGTACAGTTACTAGTAAAAGCAATAGTGGTTAAAGCTGAGATCGAGAGAGAGTTAGAGTTTACTGAAGTTGAGATTGAGATTACCAAATCGCCAGTGAAAAAGTTACGATTTGAGTTTCCCAATGTTAATGCGATCGCTTTACAAACTATACTTGCTCGCGAATTAAACCTTGCTTCTGGAGGCAGAGAATTACAATCCGGTATGCAAATTTAGGGGCAATTTAAATTTAATATCCAAGGAATATTAGCCCAGGTAGCTTTTTTCAATTACTGATAACTTTGTAAAGAGGTTACATGTAACCTCTTTACACTACTCACTACTCACTCTCTACTGATAACTGATAGCCTCTACTAAAGCTATGGAAGTAAAAATTCTTGGGACTGCCGCAGGTGGGGGACTGCCGCAGTGGAACTGTAACTGTCCTAATTGCCAAGCAGTCCGCGCCTCTAGTGCAGGTGTATGCTGGCTCAATCAGTCCTCAATTGCAGTACGGGCAAATAACCAACCTTGGTTTTTAGTCAATGCTTCCCCAGACGTGCGCCAGCAACTTGAGTTATTGCGGGACGGCAAACCAGTTTCCATCCGCTCTAGCCCGATCGCTGGGATTCTGCTCACAGATGCAGAAATTGACCACACCACAGGGTTGATTTTGTTGCGGGAATCTTCCGAACCACTGCGTGTTTACGGCACTGATACAGTTCGTATAGCACTGACGGAAGGGTTTCCATTACTATCGACTTTAGCAGGCTATTGCGGGGTAAAATGGTCGTTACTCGAACCTGGCATACCGATAAACCTGGGACTGGATGCAGCAAATCAACTAGAAGTAGAGGCGTTTCCTCTGGCTGCCAAACCACCAAAATACATGCGTCACAAGGCTGTAGCAGATGAAGTGTGGGTTGTAGGTTTTACGTTTCGCGCCAGTGGCAAAGTGATGACATATGCCCCAGGTTTAGCTCAGTTAGATGAGACCGTATTAGAACGGTTTGAATCTAGCGATTGCATTCTGATTGATGGGACGTGTTGGCAAGATGACGAGTTGGTAAGTTTGGGCATTGCCAATCGCAAAGCACGGGAGATGGGACACCTACCTCTTTCAGGAGCGGAAGGCAGCATTCAGCATCTCGCGCAACTACGCCACCCGCGCAAAATTTTGGTTCATATCAACAATACCAATCCAATTCTCATGGCTAATTCTCAGGAGCGGCAAGTTGTCGAGAAAGCAGGTATTGAAGTGGGTGATGACGGTTTGACAATTGAGCTATAAGATCCCATCAGGAGAAAGAGAGCCGTGCCGGAATTGATGCAGTCAGAACAAAAAGCGTGGACGCAGGCAGAATTAGAAGCGGTACTGCGATCGCAGCACCAACGTTACCACCACTTACACCCCTTCCACGTCCGCATGAATCATGGAGATTTGACACCCCAAGAGGTGCGTCGTTGGGTGGCAAATAGATTTTACTATCAAAAAAGCATTCCACTCAAAGATGCTGCTATCCTATCCAACTGTCCCATTTTAGAAGTGCGACGGCAATGGATCGATCGCATCATCGATCACGACGGACGCAGTCAGGGCGAAGGCGGAATTGAAGCGTGGCTAAAATTAGGTGAAGCAGTTGGTTTGTCCCGCCAAGAGTTGTTAGACGAGCAACACGTCATCCCAGGAGTACGATTTGCTGTCGATGCTTACGTCAATTTTTGTCGCACTCGACCTTGGATTGAGGCTGTCGCTGCTTCACTGACAGAATTATTTGGTCCAGATGCGATCCGAGTGCGCTTGGTTGCCCTAGAACAACATTATCCCTGGATCGATCCTACCGGATTCGATTATTTTAGGAAGCGACTGGAGCAAGCACCGCGAGATGCCCGATATGCTTTAGATTTAGTCTTGAAGTATTGTCGCAGCCGCGAATCTCAAGAACGAGCAGTTCAAGCCCTAGCGTTCAAGTGCGATCTACTCTGGAGCCAGTTAGAAGCGATCGAACGAGGTGAAACGCGACTAAATAGGTAATTGGTAATTGGTAATTGACTGTTATTCTCCTCTGCTTTAGAAGAGGTATTAGAACAGCCTCTGACTTTGGTACATCGCTTGTCGGCGACAGGAGCTACTTTTTAGAAACAAAGCACCTTCACTGGGTGTTTTGTAGTAGCGATAAATTGCGATCGCCTGCTAGAATCGTCAGCATTGAATTGAGTCGTTTGCAACATATTTATACGGGTTGTCTTGACACATTCTTGTCATATTTATACCTCAGAATAGAAACATCTAAAGAGTTCGGAAGTTGAACTAATCCAATGTTAAAGTTGTTGCATTTGAGTGCTGCGATCGCTGCTATTCTTGGCGCTCAGATTAGTAGCAGCAGTTTGCCTATTGCCGCTCAAACCGTTACCAGAGAAGTTGAGCCAAGTCACCGTGAATTTTTGACGGCACAAATATACCGATCGAACCCCAGGAACGAAGAAGGAATAGATCCTAACCTGATGCTAGCTTTAGCAGGCTTGGCAGGTGGCGCTGCGGCGATCGCCTTAGCCGCTAGAAACAACGGACACTTCAAATCTCCAGCGACATCGCGTCCTGTTGCTGTAGGAGGTTCCGTTCGCGTCGAGCAAGGTAGCCGTCATCTTCAGAAAAGATTAATGAGTCTGCTGCATGACGAAAGAGAAACAGCCAACCGCCTTTTATCTCAAGCTCAAAAGAAAAACCCGCACCAGTCAGTTGATTGGTACATGGAAAAGGTGATCTACGACCTCAAACGCGATCGCGGCGGCTATTAAAGGAGATGTAAGAGCGCACAGTTGTGCGCTCTTACACAACACCATAGTTCCTCAGATAGACTTGCAATTTGTGAGAAATTGAAACAATAGGGAGGGTAACTCTAATTTAAAAGTCATAAACACTATGAGCTTTAGTTTTTTTGACCTATTCTGGGTTTTTCTCTTCTTTTCTTCGCTGCAACCAGTATGGCAGCGTCGTCAGATGGAATTTCGTCGCGTCAAAACTATCCAAGAATTTGAACGGGGTCGCAATAGTCGTACGATCCTGCTGATTCACCGTCAAGAGTCAATTAGCTTGTTGGGAATTCCCCTTTCTCGTTACATCACGATTGAAGACTCAGAACAAGTCTTGAGAGCAATTCGCCTCACTCCACCTAATGTCCCCATCGATTTAATTCTGCATACTCCTGGGGGTTTAGTCTTAGCAACCGAGCAAATTGCTAGAGCCTTAATTCGCCATCCAGCTAAAGTAACGGTGTTTGTCCCCCACTATGCTATGAGTGGTGGCACGATGCTAGCACTAGCAGCTGATGAAATTGTGATGGATGCTAACGCTGTTTTGGGACCAGTCGATCCGCAGTTAGGCAACTTTCCCGCTGCAAGTATTCTCAAAGTAGTGGAAGATAAGCCTATCGGCGATGTAGACGATCAAACCCTAATTATGGCTGATTTGTCGCGTAAAGCGATCGCTCAAGTTCAGCGCTTTGTCCGCACGTTGTTAAAAGACGATATTCCCAAACAGAAAATCTCGCCGGAAAATATTGAAAAGATTGTCGAGACGCTAACGACGGGACAAGTCACTCACGACTACCCTATCACCGTAGAAGAAGCGACAGAACTGGGACTGCCAATTACAGTAGGATTGCCAAGATCGATCTACGACCTGATGGAATTGTATCCTCAACCGCAGGGAGGTCGTCCCAGCGTCCAGTATATCCCGATGCCATATGGCGATCGCCGTCCGAGATTACCCGAACCCAAGGGTAGACCGTTACCAGATCCGATGGAACCATAATTCTTGTAGAGACGTTACGTGTAACGTCTCTATAGAAGCATCTAACAAAACAAAACTGAAAATAAAAGCAGGGTTTTTCTTCCCCTGCTGTTAACTTATGGTTGTGAGATTTTGGTTACGCAGCTTTCCTGAAATCGTCTTCATCTATATCGTGAATTCTCTTAACTTGAGAATCATATTTTTTAGGAGATCGTTCTGACATTTTAATATTCTGTTGATGGAGTTGATGAAGCATATAGATTTTATCAACTAGCTTGGATTTGTCGATTCTATGGCTACCTCTCATAAGTTCCTCCTGTTGTCTTTGTTTGCATGAAATCAAAATATAGACAAAGAAAGTGACTTATTCGAGACAACAAAGTGACAATTTAGAGACAAATAACAGGTAAAAAGAAGCTGTTTGTCAGTCAACCTAGCAAAGGCGATCGCGGAGATTAGATTGAGATACCAGAGTAATTACCGTCACCTCTGGGGGACACAAAAATCGACCGGGGGCATAAGTTCCTAAGCCGCGATTGACGTACATTTGGTTCTCACCAACTTGGTGAAAACCCTGCGCCCATTCCCAGTGACGCACGACTTTAGCGCACTCAGCTTGCATAAATGGCATCCAACGCCGCATATTTTTAGGCAGACTGCGGCGCAAATCTTGATACCAGGTAATAGCGGGACCAATACCAGGTAAGGCAAACTGACCCCCATGAGTGTGACCGGATAATTGTAAATCGACGCGCCATTTTTTTAACGGTACGGCTGTGTCTGGATTGTGAGATAAGACAATTCGAGGGATTTGCGGGTCTAGCTGTTTCATCACTGATTTAGCATCAAACTCCCGCGACCAATAATCAGCTAGTCCAACTAAAGGTAATTTTTTCCCAAATGGGTAAGCAATTTCATTCCACAACACACAAATACCCACGCTTGTCAAGGCTTTAGTTACTTCGGCTTTGGAATGGGGGTAATGGATATCGTGATTGCCCAGGCTAGCATAAACTCCATAGCGACTTTGCAGGTGCTTGAGTCGCAAGACTAACTGATGGATGGGGCTGGGATCGTCGGTCACATAATCGCCAGTTAAAACGATCAGATCGGGATCGGCTTCGTTCGTAGCCGCGATCGCCTGCTTTAACATCTCTTCTGAGAGCTTAACACCGTCGTAATGCAGATCGGACAGTTGCACTATCTTCGTCCCTACCAAAGATGCAGGTAAGTCGGCGATCGCTACCGTCAGTTTCTCTACACTCAAAGATCCAGTCAATAGCCAGTGCATACAAGCTTGGGTTCACTCCTCAAACAGCGCGATTATAGCTTAGCCGAAGCGACGGATGACGCGAAATATACTGGATAACATCTGCTGCAATCTGTGGTTTTGTTCGTAATTTTGGCGAGTTTGAGCAAAAGCTGCCTTACTATTCACTTCTGATAAGGTGGGATAGATGTGAATTCCACTCAGAGCAGATAGTTTTAGATTATGCGACATTGCCAATATAATCTCATGAATAAGTTCGCCCGCCGCTGCACCAACTAAATGAGCGCCGAGTATTTGCCCGTTACGTTTGGTAATAATCTTAGCAAATCCGGCTGTCGTTCCGTCAGCTTGAGCGCGATCCACATCTGCATATTCTTGTTTGACAACTCGAATATCGTTACCATACTTTTCCCTGGCTTCTTGTTCCATCAATCCCACCCTTGCTAATTCTGGCTCGGTAAACGTTGCCCAAGGAATGACGCGATCGCTGACTTTAAATATTGGTAAAAACAAAGCATTTTTGAGAACGATATTTGCTTGATAACTAGCAACGTGGGTGAATTGATAACCGCCCAAAACATCCCCACAAGCGTAGATATGGGGATTGGAAGTTTGCAGTTTAGGATTGACTTCAATTCCCTTTTTACCTACTTTTACGCCTGCTGCATCTAAGTTCAAAGATTCTACGTTTGGCGATCGTCCGGCTGCAACTAAAATTTGGTCGGCAACGATCTTTTCTTTTCCTGCCCAAATATATTTTTTACCATCTACAACTTCGATTTTTTCCGCTTTGGTATTGAGGAGAAAATTAATACCTTCAGATTTAAATTGTTGGTGGATAACTTCAACTGCTTCTGGATCTTCCTTGGGAAGGAGACGATCGCGGCTAGCAATAATGGTAACTTTCGATCCTAATCGAGAAAATGCTTGTCCTAACTCACAACCGATTGGTCCCCCACCAATAATTGCGAGTGTATCTGGACGTTCGGTAATTTCAAACACTTCTTCGTTAGTAATAAATCCCGCTTCCTTCAGTCCTGGTATTGGTAGCGTGGCGGGACGAGAACCTGTAGCGATGACAAAACTTCTGGCTTTGAGGCGGCGGTTATTAACTTCAAACGTTTTCTTGTCAACGAACTTACCATCACCAAAAATCACTTCTACACCCAAACCCTCAAACCTTTCTGGCGAATCGTGAGGTTCGATGGTAGTAATTGTATTTTGGACGTGCGCGATCGCTTTAGCAAAATCAATTTGCGGATCGTTACAGTAGATCCCAAATCTTCCCGCCTGTTTCACCTCATAAGCCACGCGAGAAGCGCGGATCAAAGACTTACTAGGGACGCAACCATACCAAAGACAATCACCACCCAGCCGATGCTTTTCAACTAACGCTACCTTCGCCTTAAGTGCAGCGGCGACACCAGCCACCACCAAACCACCCGAACCGCCACCAATAACCACAAGATCGTATTCCACAGCCATGACAAGTACCTTTAGGAGAAAGCGCGATCGCTTCTTTCCCTATCATGACAGCCTGCTACTAGAGTCGCCAAACTTATTGAATCACATCAACAGCTACTTTTTGCATTCTTCTTCGCGTCTTTGCGTCTTTGCGTGACATCAACCGGAGAATATAACTAAGTAAGAGGCAATGAAACAACCCTCCCTTAATCTAGTATTAGAGAGATACGATCGCACCCCCTATTTCCATTAAAAATAACAAACAGCTCATTAACTATCACTTTGCAGCATCGAACTTAACTCCAACGCCAACCACCGCTGAAATAGCCGTTCTAAAATTTCTTGAAATCTTTCCGAAGTTAACTGAGCTGAAAAAAATTCTTCTACTAATAGTAAACAATAACCTGTATCAGTTTGCAGAGGACCGAGCGCCTGTCCCACAGCACCACTAAAGACGATCGCTGCTATATCTGGTTGTAACTGAGACCGATAGATTCTCCCCTCATAACCGCATTGAAGTCGCCGTTGTTCGCTAATATCGTAGAAGTGTGCAGCTTCATAAAAGCTAATTTGACCCTCTTGCAATCGATATAAAATCTCTAATGCTTCAGCTGCACTAGACACGACAATTCGATAAAGTAAGACTCGTTCAAATTCACTTGGATGTTGGTTAAAGAATCGTTCTACTTCTATAGAAAAAAGACGTTGATTTAATTTTTCAGCCAACAGGCGATCGCGAATACTAGCTTCCCAAGTTTCTCGATCGAGCAGCCGATCTGTCAACCAAGTTAACAAATCGGCATCCATTTCTAAATCGCGATCGCGACGCTGGCGCTCTAACTCAGCTTGAATTTCCTCAGCTTCAACTGTTAAGCCTCTTTCCCGTGCCACACGTTCGATGATTCGGCGATATAAAATCTGCTGACAGACTTCCTTTAATTGCAAACTCTTTTGCAAGTAACTAACGATCTCAGCAAATTCTATAGGTAAACCAAAAAAATCAACGGACTGGGGTGCGGGATTCATAAATACAACCACTTGTCATCGTAATATTGAGTAAGTTAAGTGGTGACTATTAAGGCTTTTTAAGTAAGATAAAAGCTGCGTCTTAATACAAAAAATCTCATTATAATTTTCCAATTCGAGCTAACTAGTTGTCCCAAAACGATTGAAATAAATTAAATATATTTCGCATTCTAGAGCTACTAGAACGAGATCTACGTCTACCAGATCCACCAAAAAGCGGCATGGTAAACGCTAAAGTAATTTGCGATAATTTGTAACTCGTACGGCGAGAAATAGAACTGCCATCCGTAAACTTATCTTGAGCATCAGCGAAAGTGTCTATATCAGTTTTTTGAAAAAAGAAAGAACCAAAGAAATCTTCCCAGCCAAATCCACCCACTACAGCTTCTTGTTCCCGATCGGATAACTCATCTAACAGCCGATCGCTCTTATCTTCATTAGGTTCAGACATATTAATATCTACTCCACTTAAGGTAAGAAAAATCTTAAATTTTCGTCAGGTTTGTTACGCAAAACTGATAAAGAACCTTGAAGTTGTAACTTTCCTCGATCGAGTAGCACCACCCAATCAGCGCGATCGATCGCACTCGGACGATGGGTGATAATAATTGTAGTTTTGCCCTTACGGTAGTTTAACAATCGCTCCAGAACTTGAAATTCACTCACCGGATCGAGACCAGAGGTCGCTTCATCTAAGATAAGAATAGGTGGATCGCTGACAATAGCGCGGGCGATCGCTAATCTTTGTCGCTGTCCTCCAGATAAATTTGCGCCAAATTCCCCTAGAACTGTTTGATATTTATTAGGTAACTGACTGATAAAACTATCAGCATCCGCAATTTGACAAGCTTTAACAATTTGCTCGAACGGAAGGTGAGGATTTCCTAAACGGAAGTTTTCTAAAATTGAGCGACTCCAAAAATGAGGTTCTTGAGGAATCAATACGACTTGCTGACGCAGACAATCGATCGCGATATCTGACAGATTATACGTCCCAATCCGAATATTTCCTGATTGGGGTTCATATAAACCTGCAATTAATTTGGCTAAAGTACTTTTACCACATCCAGATTGACCGATCAAAGCAATAACTTGTCCGCCAGGAATCGTGACTGAAAAATCTTCTAGTAGATCGACTCTGCCGGCATGATGAAAGTAGAGATTCGTACACTCAATATCTGCATCTGGTAAGATTTCAGCAAAGGGTTTATGAATGTCTCCAACCGCTTCTGGAGTTGCATCAATTACTTCTAAAAGGCGATTGACTGCTGTTTGAGAACGAAAATATTCGTCTGTTAAACCAACTAGAGAGTTAATTAAACCAACAACATTAATCTGCATCGTATTAAACGCTAGCATTTGCCCGATGCTGAGTTCCTTATTAATTACTAAAATGCTACCGAATCCTAGTAAAGCGATGCCACCAAGACTACTTAACGTTTGAGTGAAAACACCGTTAATAATGCCAATTTTAATTGTACTAAAAGTCAAATGTGCTAAACGACCAAAACGACTTTGAAATTCATCCCAAAATTGGGGTGTAGCCGCTGTAGTCTTCATCACCATCGCGCCTTTAAAAGTTTCTACCAAAACACCCTGATTTTCTGCCGATAAAACGAGGAGACTGCGCGTTTTCTGCCGTAGAACTGGTAAAAACGGTAGCGTTGATAAAATCATAATTGTGGCGATCGCCATCACCGCCAAAGTTAGTTTCCAGCTATAAAACAGCATGAAGCCAAACGAAACTAGGGCAACAAAAAACTGGCTGGGTAGATAGGCAACAATTTGCGAGACCAACTGATTGATTTCAGTAATATCTCGCAAGCGACTGACAATTTCTCCACTACGGCGAGTTTCAAAATAATCTAAAGGTAGATGCAAAAGTTTGCGTCCAAATTCCAAGACTAATCCTAACTGCAACTTTTGACTAAAATGAGCAATCATTGTAGTTTGTAATAGTTGCATCGTACTGCTAAACAGAGTTGTAACTACCACAGCAGCTATAACAACACTTAGCAGTTGAACATCTCCCCGTACTAGAACATCATCTGTGAGAATTTGAATTAAAAATGGGCTAGCTAAGGCAAGTAAACCTAAGACAAGATTAATGCCCAAAGCCTCAATCAGTATGGCTCGATAAGGTAATATCCGTTGAAAAAAACGGATAAATCCGCCTAAAGAATCTTCTTCATCCCAATTATAAAAGCAGCTAGGATCGGGAGTTAGCAAAAGCATGATACCATTCCATGCTTTCATTAATTCTCGCCTGCTTAAGTAGCGAATACCCGCAGCTGGATCGGCAATGACGTAATTCTTACCCTGTCGCCCGTACAATACTACCCAGTGGTTGCCCTGCCAATGCACGATCGCTGGTAGAGGAACATCATTAATACGGTCTACCACCTCTCGCGAAGCTTTAACTGGTCGAGTATTGAAACCCAAGGACTCCGAACCACGCCTTAAGCCCAACATCGTCGTTCCCAACTGTCCAGTACTGACAGCTTCCCGCGAACGATTAATACTTAAAACCCGTCCGTGATGTCTGCAAATTGTAGCCAGACAAGCTGCCCCGCAATCTTCCTCGCTTGCCTGTAAGACACATGGATATTTTTTGTTAAACAGGCTAACCATAATGGGTAATTGGTAGTTGGTAGTTGGTAATTGGGAAGCCGTAAGTCGTAGGGGCGGGTTTTTTGAAGATCCCGATGAAAAAACAAACAGTACTACAATTAAACCCGCCCGTACACAAGTCAGAAGTATTTCACGCACCACGCACCAATTTACAAATCCGTCAGTAGTCTTGCTTTTTTCAGAATAAATTGCAGTACGGTCTCGGAGCGAGAAATAATATCGGCTGCACCTTCCATCCCAGGTTGCAACCGACAGACGCGATCGCCTGTACTGACAAATTCATTATCCGGCTGAATCGTCACTTCATAGATAGACGGGGCGATCGCTCCTAACCCCGCGCTAGCTGCGGGTATTGCATCTGGAGCAACAGCTTGAACTACACCTCTGAGAGTGCCGTAATCGGGATAAGGACAAGCAGAAACACGCATTTGAACTTGTTGCCCGGGTTTGACTTTGCTAATATCTGGTTCTGCGACACGAGCTTTCACCACTAAGGAAGCGTCACGGGGAGCAATTTGGGCGATCGCATCCCCCATGCCTACCACCTGTCCTGAGTTACGCAGTTCTAGCTTGAGAATTGTGCCATCTGTAGGGGCAAGAATAAATGTCTTTCTCAGTTCCAAGCCAGTTTGTTGTAGTTCTTTTGTATCCCGCTCTTGTTGATTTTGCAGGGCAATTTTGTTAACGATCAGGTTTTCGCGCTCTCTGTTTAATGCAGCTACAGTTGCAAGTCCTCTGGCTTTGGCTTGAGCAATCTGCTCGTTAGCTATAATCACCGTGGCATTACTAGGATTGAGGCTGGCTTCAGCTTGTTTGAGTTTGGCTTTAGCTGCTTTGAAAGCTTGTTCTTTTTCCTTAACTTGCAATTGGGCGATCGCACCTGTATTTGCTAGTTGTAGATATCTTTGCTTCTCTTCCTGTGCCAATCCTAGAGCAGCTTGAGCTGCTTGTACTTCTGCAATTGTGGCAATTTCCTTAGTTTGATATTCTCTACGTTGCAACATCAGTTCCGCGGCTGTCGCAGCTACAGAACGCTGCATTAAGTTTGTCTCAGCAGCTATCTGACGATCTAAGGAATTAAGTTGAGCTGTAATTTGTACTAATTGTAAGTGGCTCTGCTGAATGTTGGTTTGCAATTGTTGTTTCTTAGTTTGAAGTTGTGAATTGTCGATCTCAGCAATTGGCTCACCTTTTTTTACAGCTTGATTTTCTTGCACGTTAATGCTTGTAATCGTTCCCTCTGTTGCTGCCTGAACAACCCGTAGTTCTCCGCTCGGACGGATATTTGCAGGTGCTTTGACTGTGACGTTGTAGCTGAGCGTGGCAGCTAGAGACACTCCTACACTAAAAATAGCGATCGCCATCCCGCCGCCGAGCGTTGTCAAAGAACCGATTGGGGGGATAAACTCATCAGTTTCAACTGCACCAAAATTGGGATCGATTTCGCTTATCATGGCTACAAACTCTTAGTTCGGCACTTAAATTCCATACCTAGAAAAACTAGGTTATTCAGGCAGTTAGAAAGAGGAAGTTTCTAGATAATCATCTTGGGAAACATCAATTGTTCCCCTACTCCAAATGGAGATTGCCATGCAATTGGCTCTATTATCACTGGTTTGTCTCGTTTCCCTTTTTGAGAATCTGAGTCTGTACTACCTCCATCTGATGTTTCGGTTTTAATGTAATACTGCTTGTTGTTTTCGTACACCTTACCACCAGCCACAGTCTCTTGTTGCTCCTCAGATAAGTCTAGAAATAATTCTAAGGATTGGTTCTTGGAAAAGAACATGTTTGATACCTCGCTTATTGATTGCTATCCACTTAGTCAAGCTAAAACTATCAACAAGAAAACTGCCCGCCTCCTTGTAGGAAGTCTAATAAAAAGATTCCAGAGCCTTGTTCCTTTGCATTGTTCTTATTTGTGCAACGAGACGATCGGAGCGTGCAAAATGAAGAATTTAGGAGGCTCTGGAATCTATTCTCAGGTAGTTTGTGCAGATAAACGCTCTACCTTATCGCAGTTTTTTGTCAAATGTTGCACGTCACGTAAATTAGCTTAATTTGGCAAAGAAATCCTTATAAGCTGCGGTATTAACATTGAGAGTATCGTGCTTGAAGCTTTGCAGATTCGTACTGCCCTTTGGAGTCGATTCCTGAGCCACTTCTAGGTTTGTTATGGTTTCATCAGTTTTGAAATGAGTCGCCAGCTTATCTTTCAAAACATCGCCTGAGCTGCCACCACCTGCAACCAACTGCTGCTGATCCTCAGACAATTCCACAAATAATTCAGACTTGATATTATTAGCGATCATGGGAAAATCTCCTGTGTTTAAACTAGTGATAGCGCTTACTAATTGAGTTATCTCTAGTAAAGAGCTTGCGGATTTATTGCCGAAATAAATTAACCTAATTTAGCAAAGAAATCTTTATAAGCTGCGGTACTAATATCGAGAGTACCGTGCTTGAAGCTTTGTAGATTCGTGCTACCTTCAGGACCTGACTGTTGAGCTACATCCAGGTTGGTTAAACTGTTATTGGCTTTGTAGTAAGTAGCAAGTTTGTCGCGAAGCTCATCCCCTGTAGAACCACCACCTGTAACTACTTGTTGTTGCTCGTCGGATAAATCTAAAAACAATCCAGATTGCATATTTGTATCGAACATAGCTTTAGCTCCTTCTAAAATTAGATGTTAGATATTCAACCACTAACTGCATAAGAAATTGAATATCTATCTATTAACAAGATAGAAAAAGCAACTGTCGAATTCCACAGCGTATCTCCCCAATACACTAGGTATTTACCCTAAGTATATCTACTGGCGTTTTTCTCTTTAATACAGAATTACACATTTAATTTCTATAGTGTATTTACCTAAAAAACTAGGTATGTCCCCTGAGTGAGATTACGCTCAGCTAAAAAATTCAAACTAACATCTATCTTTCAGATGATATACGTTAAGAGAGACTATTTTTCTTGCTGATTTACCATCAAAAATAGTCTGCAACATAAAACCAAGCTATTGCAGAAGCTATTCTGTCTATTGAGTTAGCGATCGCTACTCAAAGGCAAAATATTAGCAACTTCTGCATCTAGCTTGGTTGAGAAAATAAATATTTTCAATCTTTAGACTTAGCGCTGTTAACCGTCAACTATTAACCATCAACTATTAATTAGATGGCGTTCTCTGGCAAAGCACGCAAGTTCTACTCTATTGTTGGTTCCAGTTTTACACAGTAAATTACTAACATACTTTTCTACTGTTCGAGGACTGAGGTATAAGCTAGAACCTATTTGAGAATTTGATAAACCTTTGACTAAAAGTTGAAGTACTGCTTGTTCTCTCTTAGTTAAGGAAAAATCATCGAACGTCTTAGTATCAGTTGTCCTTTCCTGTTGGTGCTGGTAAGGATTATAGCGCGGTGTATCGACTCGAATAGTTGGTTCTTCTTGGCTTGAAGGATAGTGTATTGTATTATAGGTTTTGCCTTGTTGCTGTTCCATATTTTGTTGTTGAAGCCGTAAGCGCCATTCCCACTGCATTAATTGGGATATTAACTGCGATCGCTCTAGTAAATTACGCACCACAGCATATAATTCATTCAATTCAAAGGGTTTGGCTAAATATGCATCTCCCCCTACTTGATAGCCGCGAATTCTTCCTTCAGTATCTGTTCGTGCTGTCAAAAACATTACGGGTAGGAGTCGAAATGTTGGATGCTGACGTATCCACTCAATTAACTCGTAGCCATCCATCTCTGGCATACTAATATCAGTAATGACGAGATGCGGTTGACATTCCTCAATCTGCTTCTGCGCTTCTTTCCCATTCTCAGCTGCGATCGCTGAATATCCCCACTGCTTCAAAGAACAACTCACCAGCAGACGAATAGCCGGATCGTCATCGACGACAAGGATTAATAATGACATATTGTAAATTTTTCTCTAACTATTTTGAGTTAGCTGCCGCGAACTGACTGCCTAGTAGAAGATAGACAGTCCCCGATCTAGAGAAATTGGAATTCCTTGACACCCTGAGAATAGAAACTTGAGTTCTCTTTGTTCTCTCTTATTTTTTTATCGATACCAACTTGAATCTAAAAAAGTATGAGTGTTTTATTCTTTATTCTGTTACAGAGTATACTCTATTTTTTTCTTTTTTTTCAATTGTACTGTCTTTGAAAAGCAGACAATCTACCATAAGTCAGAGTTCTCTAGTTTGAATTTATGTAACCAAACTTACTGTAAGTGAAATACAACTTTTTTGGTAAAAATTGCTACTAATAAAAACTGATGCTTACTTGTCACATTCTACTACTAAAATCGCCCTGCTTGTTTCAGTTTACTGATTTGCTAGTTGCTACCATTTTGCGATCGCCTAAAATTTCGGTTTCGATGCTGAGAGAACTGGAGTAGTTAGTATCAATCGACAAAGTCATTGAAGGGAATAGATACGATAATCAACTGTTTTCATCTTAATGGGTAAAAAAGCAATCCTTCCTTTCACCCATAGACACTAGACCAAATAAGGGTTTTAATGATCTTAGCCCCGCGTCTTATCTGTCTATGTCCTCATCCCTGCAACCACCATACATACAGGATTTCACTCACTTCGAGCAGCACGTAGCCAGAATTTTTCACAGACACGGGTGGACGGTTGTGACTCCCGAACAAAACCAAGCAGGTTACGATTTAGTTGTCAGTAAAAGCAATATTGTGGCAGCTGTTCAAGTCAAGTGGCTCAAAAATAACGTTGCCGCACCGCAAATTTTAAAGTTTGTTGATTTTCTTGAATCTCCAGCAGCTTGTCAGTTTAATTATGGTATTTTCATTACTACAAAAGATTATAGTGGACCAGCTCGCGCCCTAATTAAATCTTGGGGAAAAGATGCGAGAATTCGCTGTGGCATCGCTTCCGAACATAAAATTACTTGGGTAAATGGCGATGACGGTACACCTCCACCCCAACCACCAAAACAAGACAAGATTTATTTTGGGATTTTCACTTGTAAAGGTGGAGTTGGAAAAACCACAGTTGCAGCGCACTTAGCAGGAGCATTTGCCTTACAAGGATTCAATGTTGCTTTGGTAGATTTAGATCCAGAACAAAACTTACATAAATTAGTAGGAGATGGGGTTTACGTTCCTAATAGTAAAGGTACGGGTACAACTATTGAAGTCTACGATGCAAGAGCTTGGGATGAAAACGCCGCCCGTGATTGCAAAATAGTTATATGTGATTGTTCTCCTGCTTTAGAACGCAACCCAAGAGAACTAATTGAGAAATTTGATTATTGTATTATTCCTACAACTTTGAATCCTCTAGGTATTAATAAACATGGAATCGTGATTCAAGATACAGTGCAAAAAATTAGAAGTATTAATCAAGCTGCTCACCTATTTGTTTTAGTTAATAATTTTAGAGATCCAGGAATTAGACGATTCAAAATTTTAAAAGAGTCATTTTTATCGGTTTATAAACATATTAGCCAGAACGATAAGAAGTTTCATTGTATCGATCCAGAACAAGTTTGCATTCGTACTAGCGACCAACTATACTACTGGGGAATCCATATTCTAGAGAATCCCGATAATCCATCGAGTGAACTAGCATTTCAGCTTATCGGTGGCAAGTGTTATCCGCGAGATGATTTTATTAGCTTAGTCGATTACATAGAAAGAGAAGCAGGGATCGGAATTCTGCGAGAATAATAGGGGATATTGTCACTAGAACGCATAAACATGGAAGATTTTAATTTCATCACCCCTCTGGGACTATTTGCAGGAGTCCTGACAACGATCGCATACTTACCCCAGTTGGTCAAAACTTGGAAGACGAAATCAGCTCACGATCTTTCTTGGAGTATGCTCATCGTTTTATGTACGGGAATAATTCTGTGGTTGGTTTACGGCTTTTACGTACACGATATTCCTATCATCGCCGCCAATATCGTAACATTTATTTTCGCTGGAATGATTTTGATGCTGAAGATTCGCTATAAATCAGATCCTAGCGAAGAGAATTAACTTTGTCCAAATGTACCTCATAACCAATGTAGAGATGCACGAGATCGCGTCTCTACAAATTTTTCAACATAACTACCAACGCTGTTACACCTACAACAGTCATTAATCCTGCTGGCATGAATTTGCGTGTTTTTATCAGACGAGTAGTAAAAATAATCACTAATATTGCTGTAACTATAGCAGCTAACCCGAGACCCCAGGCTTGACCAAAAGATCGCGCAACTCCTCCCAGAATCAGCAATAACCCGCTAGCAGTACCAGAAATCAGCGAAGCCTTACTCTGAGCTTGCTTATAGCCAATCGCGCCGCCAACTATGGCTAAAATCCCATACGCGATCGCCGCAACCACACCTGGATTCATTACCTGAAGATTTGTTCAATAATTTAACTATTATTTCATTTTTTCAAACATATAAACGTATATTTTTGTATCCCAGAGCAATTTACCATCTACCAAGAATTTGTAATAAATTCTCCCAGACTCCAGTAGCGATCCTCCTCAAATTTAGTTGGTAAATCTTTTCATCTAGCACAATTCTCAGCTAACAGGAAAAATTCGATTGCCAACTAATGCTAATTGCTGCACATTCTCATTATGAGTATTTTCATCTGTAGTAAAGTGCTTGTCAATCAATTCTGCAACCTGCTCGGTTTGTACGCGGGTATATCTAGTTTTATCGGGCATCACCACGACATTTGGTCCAGCTTTGCACTGTTTGAGGCAACCAGTAGGCTTAATTTCTACCTCATTTTCCAAACCGCGCTCATTCAAAGATGCTTGTAATGCTTTACAAACTCCGTTTGCACCCCGTTTGACGCAATCAGACTTCTGACACACTAAGATACTAGCTTTTGCTTTGGTTTGTCGTTTAACAGGTGTAGCAGGAGTCATAGCTGGCGGTTGGCGATCGATAACGATCACTCGTTCTGCCTTCAATTTGAGCGAATCTTTTTTATAGTCAAACTTTCTCTCACCAAAAATTTGTACTACATCCCCTAAATTCAGGTTTAACTCCATAGGTGAACGCAGATACTTGGGTAGTTTGACTCGATATTCACCTTCTAAAGTGCCAACTTGCAAATATTTACGCTTATAGCCATCTTCTAATTCAAACCTGAGAAATTTTCCCTCTAAGCTAAAAGCCGATACTTCTTTACCAAAGCGACTACTCATTGCTTTATCACCTTCGGATGAACGACAACCAATGCTCGATCTACGGTTTTACCAGCACTGTTTTAACCACCACACCAAATCTTGGCGAGATGCAGTGAATTGTCTCAAAACACTACTCAATTGAACTGCCGTTGTGGGATCGGCTATCTCAACTTTTAATGGCTGTCCGGCATCGCACCAACAAGGAATCTCTAACTCTTGTAAACGTTGATACACCTGCCATCTATCTGCCCATTTCACTTCCACAATTTCTCTAACTTCCGGTTCGCAACCTAACGGCTTCAACCCCATACCCTCCGATGCTCAAATTACATTTCGTCATCTTATTGCCGTGACTAGCCGTGCTAGTTGCCGACAGTTTAACTTTACCCAATAGCATACCCTAAATGCAAATAATTCTCATGATATTTGCAAAAAACTTTCTTTAATCAAGGGTTGTCTCAACAGTCAAAAGCACTGAAATACATAGCGCTCGCGCTGTTTAAAGCTTGACTAGAGAGCGATAATGAAAGTAGCAGTGAGTTATCGATAACAGCATCACAACCAGCAAAGAGAGGAGAACCATGTCTGAGGCAACAATTCTACGGAACTTCGGTCAGGTATATGACAACCCTATTCTGCTCGATCGCAGTGTCACCACTCCTGTTTGCGAAGGATTAAATATTGCTCTTGCTAGCTTTCAGGGTTTGTACCTGCAATACCAAAAACATCATTTTGTTGTTGAGGGTGCAGAATTCTATATGCTGCATCAGTATTTCAGCGAAAGCTATGAAGAAGTCCAGGGACACGTTCACGATGTTGGCGAACGTTTAGATGGACTGGGTGGCGTACCCGTAGCTAGTTTTAGCCAACTCGCCCAGATGTGCTGCTTCGAGCCAGAACCAGACGGTGTTTTTGCTTGCCGTCAAATGGTAGAACACGACTTAGCAGCAGAACAGGCAATTATTGGGTTAATCCGTCGTCAAGCCGCTCAAGCAGAAAGTTTAGGCGATCGCGCTACCCGTTACTTATACGAGAAAATCCTACTCGAAACCGAAGAAAGAGCATATCACTTAGGGCATTTCCTCGCCCACGACAGCCTAACGTTAGGTTTTATGGGGAACGGTTCTAGGTAGGAGTGAGGAGTGAGGAGTGAGGGAAAGAAGAGAGCTGAGGGAGCTGGGGAGCAACTGCTATTCGCAATTTGCAATTAAGCAACTAAGCAACTTTTCGCTCCTCTCCCTCTTTTCTCTCTATAAGATTTTGTTTATGACTTCCGTTGCAGCGATCGCTAGCTAAAGATCGAATCGTAGGGACATTCCAGGTTTCTGTTCTCAGCTCCCTTGTCCCCCTTGTCCCCCTTGTCCCCCTTGTCCCCCTTGTCCCCCTTGTCCCCCTTGTCCCCCTTGTCCCCCTTGTCCCCCTTGTCCCCACTCCCTTCGGTCGTGGGGAAGAGCGAGTTCCCCCTTGTCCCCCTTGTCCCCCTTGTCCCCTGCTCCCTGCCTTACATCAACCTAAGTCACTCAAAACGCAAAATATTAAAACATTTACTGTTTTTTGTCTCCTCTGATGCATTCATTAGTCAAATTACTAGTTAACTTTGACTAAAAAATGCAACTTTTGTGTGCGTGAAACAGTTTAACTTTGGAGTGCGATCGCCCTGTGAGGGCGAGTCGTGGAGCTAACTCAACTCTCAAGCTGAGATAGAAAATGCAGGCAGTGGCAGTTTCCTCTCAGAAATGTTACAATTATTAATAGTGTAGAATGTTAATCTTAAGCGATCCAATGACCGATTGGAGGGTAGTAAAGCTGCTCTACCTGTAGAGACAGCTCTAAAATTAAATTTCCGCAAACAACTAGATGTTGTCCAATTCTTGTAACACTATAGCCTTCTGCTGTCTGGATACGTAACAGAAAAAGCTTGTCTCATCAGCAGAGGGCTTGGTAGTGAAATAAGTGTTACTCTTTTATTTCCACACAGCTGCTTACTACTGATAAAGAAACCTAGCGCCATGAAAACCGCTCAGACAACCACTGACCTTGTACGTACTTACTTGCGTGAGATTGGTCGTGTTCCATTACTGACCCACGAGCAGGAGATTGTATATGGCAAGCAAGTGCAGCGACTCAGCACCCTGTACGCGCTCCAAGAAGAGTTAGTTGCAAAGCTGGGGCGCGAACCAACCCTAGAAGAGTGGAGTGAAGCAGCACGAATAGATAAAACAGCCTTATCTACAGCGATCGCCGAAGGAGAAATTGCTAAACGCAGAATGGTAGAAGCTAACCTGCGACTAGTCGTCTCCGTCGCTAAAAAGTACATCAAGCGTAACGTAGACTTATTGGATTTAATCCAAGAAGGGACGATCGGGATGCAGCGGGGTGTAGAGAAGTTTGACCCAACTAAAGGTTATAGATTTTCTACTTATGCTTATTGGTGGATTCGGCAAGCAATCACGCGGGCGATCGCCGAAAAAGGACGAACCATTCGCCTACCGATTCACATTACAGAAAAATTAAACAAAATCAAAAAAGCACAGCGTCAACTCTCTCAAAATCTAGGACGCGCCCCAAGTATCGTGGAGTTAGCTACAGCACTAGAACTCACACCCAAACAGGTACGCGAGTATTTAGAAAGAGCGAGATTACCACTATCGTTAGATTTGCGGGTAGGAGACAACCAAGATACAGAATTGGGCGAACTATTAGAGGATACGAGTCTTTCCCCAGAAGAATTCGTGACTGAGTCCTGCTTATCTACCGATATTGAGAAGCTGATGGCGGATTTGACTCCGCAGCAGCGGGAAGTTTTATCATTACGCTTTGGCTTAGCTGACGGACAAGCAATGACGTTAGCCAAGATTGGCGATCGCCTCAATATCAGCCGCGAACGGGTACGCCAAATCGAGCGCGAAGCCCTCACCAAGCTCCGCAAGCGTAAAGCAGACCTCGACCAGTATTTGGCTAGCTAGGAAGCAGGGGAAAAGAAAGCTGAGCGAGCTGAGGGAGAAAAAACGACCAACTACCAATTACTTGTAATCCCCATCGTGGAGCAACAACCCTCCAAATTTAGTTCGGTTTTGCCACCTATCATATCCGCGCCTACCTGTTACATTAAATTTACATAAAGACGCTATTTGTCGGCTAAATTGTAAACAACACTAACAGCAAGTCGATCGGTTACAATTTGGCAACCGAACTGTAAGGGAGGTCATCAGTGAACGACTCATCACATCAAGTTTCCGAGTTTTTCCCAGGAGAATCAAAGGACAGCGATTCCTTATGGCAATACGTCCAGTCGCTAAGTCCAGAGGCTATTACTCAGCTATCCCAGCCTAGCTCTACTGAAGTATTCCAGATGATCGAGCGTAATATCATCGGTATGTTAGGTAGTTTACCTGGAGAAAATTTCGGTATAACAATTACAACTAACCGTGAAAGTTTGGGTAGATTACTCGCTTCAGCAATGATTAGTGGTTATTTCTTACGCAATGCCGAACAACGCATGATGTTTGAAAAGTCCCTAGAAGCAACGGAAGTCATCGGGACACAGGAATAACTAAAACAAACCGTCCATGACTTCAAAACCCATTTCAATTCCGCATAAAATCATCGGCGTGGGCGTTCTGTGGAACGCTCAACAACAAATTTTAATCGATCGCCGTCGCCCAGAGGGGGCAATGGGCGGATTGTGGGAATTCCCCGGCGGAAAATTGGAGCCAGGAGAGACGGTAGAAGAATGCATCAGGCGCGAACTGATGGAAGAGTTAGGGGTAGAAGTTGAAGTCGGCGATCGCCTCATCACTATCGAACACGACTACTCTCATTTGCGCGTAACGCTAGCAGTACACCACTGTCATTATTTGGGTGGAGTCCCTCAGCCGATCGAGTGTGCGGAGATCCGTTGGGTAACTCTAGATGAAATTGAACAATACAACTTTCCTGCGGCTAACGTGCAGATTATTGCTGCAATAAAAGATTATAAATAATGAGTAGGGGCGCACACCTGTGCGCCCCTACTCATTACAAAGAATAAACCGGCAGCGTGAAATGGAAACAACTGCCTCCATTAGGGGCTGAGTCTACCCAAATTTGCCCGTAGTGCGCTCTAATAATCCGTTGACACAAAGCTAAACCGATACCATAACCATCTTTAGCTTCATCGCGCTTGAGGCGGAACCGCTCTTCAAAGATGCGATCGTAATTTTCTTCAGGAATTCCAGGTCCAGTATCGCAAACGCTGACTTGTACCTTCTGCGTTGTGCGGTGCAGGCAAGAAATGCGGATCGTACCTCCTTCAGGAGTATACTTCATCGCATTGTCAAGCAAGTTGATCAAGACTTGCCTTACCCTTTCCCGGTCGGCATAAACCGCAGGTAAATCGTTAGGAAGATCGGTTTGGATAGATTGCGATTTGGTAAAAGCGCGGTCTTGGATATGTGCTTCTACATCTTGGTATAACTCGATCAAATCTAGCTTGTGGGGTTGAATTTGTAGTTCGGCACTAGAACCCCGCGTTACCTGTAACAAACTCGCAATCATGCGATCGATAATCTTAGCTTGGCTGCGGGCTTGTTTGAACAACTGGGTTAATAAAGCAGGCGATGCAGAAAAACCCCCCTTTTTAGTCGATAGAAATTGAGCTTCGAGAGTTTCTACAGCAATAGACACAGCGGTCAGAGGATTGCGCAGGTCGTGCGCTACCATTGCAATAATTCGATCTTTAAACTGAAGCTGCTCCAATAACCTCTCCTGCTCGCGTTTGAGGCGAAAGACTTCATCGGAAAGCCGAATTACTTCTACCGAATCAGCTACAGAACGAATTGCGGCGACATTGGAAGTACCGTAATTGCCCGAGTTGTTTAAGTTTTCTAAATCCTTCGGTTTCGTTGAGGTTTCGGCTAACTCTGCTACCAAATTTGCCTGAGCCTCAGCTGATTGCTGCCACCGCAGCCACCAGTTACTTAGTTGCTCGATCAAATTACTTCCAGCCAGAATTTGTCTTGGTTCTGGATAAATTTTGATCAAAGCTGGTGTAGCCACCAGTTTGAAGTGTTCTGCTAGATACGGTTGTTCCCCGACATTAACAATCTGTAATTCAAACGGGTACTCAGCTTGTAGCTGCTTGAGATAACGACGAATTTGCTGTATTTGCTGTCGCGAACTGGGACGCTCATCTACAAATAGCAGTAGTTGAAGCCTAGCTTCAGTCGAGGTCGGCTGTTCAGAAGAAACCTGCATGCAATCTTGTTTCAGCACGGGCAACTAACAGGTAACGCTTAGTGAGAGGTCAAAGAAGTAGCCATAGCGGATTATAAATCAGCCTCCTCTTAAATTTAATATCTATTTTAGTTTTTGCATATAGCTAAGATGTTAAGGAGCGTAGAATTACAGATATTGGGCAGTCCTACGCTAGCGTAAAACTAGTACATATACTGAAAAACCGTGTTGTTTTCAAAAAGCGCTCGATTAGCTAGTTTAACCTGCTTATTGCTGGCTGTAACTGCCTGCGCCAATAGTCCTAACGCTCAGCAGTTGGAGCGCACTTTAGCTGCCGATCCTGAGTTGGAGACCAATCGACCGTTTAGTAATTCTGGCACTTCTGCGCCATCCACCAATTCAGCTCGGCAAAATCAGCCGAATGGGGCGATCGCCCAGCTACCATCTGACTTCCCTTCAGAAATTCCGCGCTATCCCGAGGCTCAGTTAGTGGCATCTGTACCAGCGGAAAACGAGTCTTCGCCGCCAGAAACTCGGTGGGTAACTGGCGATCCGATCAACGTCGTGCAAAGCTTTTACCAAAAAGAATTTCAGTCGAATAACTGGCAAATTGTCAATCCGCCATCGGGGGGAGAAACAGATAACACGACGATTGAGGCGCGACGGAACGATCTGTTAGTAAAAATTGCGATCGCGCCAAGAACGACATCTACCCCTCCGCCTAATGCGACTCCTACACCCAACCAGCCGAACCCTGGAATAGATCCTGCTGCTAGCACGGAATTTACCATTCAGTATCAGCGAAATGCTCCAGCTACAGCCGCCACTCCTACACCCTCACCCCAAACCAGCGGGGAAAACTCAGCTCAGACACAGACAGGCAACTCAGTCACTTCTGACACAGCCGAGCGAAGCTTCAACGACCTGAGCCAAGCTCCTCAAGAATTGCAACAATATATTACAGATCTGGCAGCTTTGGGTGTATTGCCCCTCGAACCAACTAACGCCAAAAGCAGCCAAGCCGATCCCGTCCGCCAGTTCAATCCAAGCAAGATTGTCAGCCGCCGGGAATTTGCTCGTTGGTTGTTTGAAGCTAATAACCGCATTCAAGCCACTCGTCCAGCACTACAAATTCGAGCCGCATCAGCCGCAGCTCAACCAGCATTTCGAGATGTACCGCGAAACGATCCCGATTTCTCCGTTATCCAGGGACTCGCGGAAGCCGGGTTAATTCCCAGTTCCTTGTCAGGAGACGGAACGGCGGTTTTATTCCGTCCTGATGCCCCGTTAACGCGGGAACAGTTGATTCTTTGGAAAGTCCCTCTAGATACCCGCCAAGCCTTGCCTAACGCCTCCTTAGAGGCTGTCAAAGAATCATGGGGATTCCAAGATGCAGCGCGGAGCGATCCCAAAGCTTTACGTGCGGTAATTGCAGATTTTCAAAACGGAGAGCAGTCAAATATTCGCAGGGTTTTTGGATATACCACGCTGTTACAGCCGAAAAAACCCGTTACCCGCGCCGAAGCTGCATCAGCAATTTGGTTTTTTGGTAATGGCGGTGAGGGGATGACGGCTCAAGAAGCCCTGAAAGCACAACAGCAGCCGCAAAACACCCAACAACCCCAAAATCAGCCGCCAAATCAGCCTCAAGCGCAACCAACATCACCATAAAAAGTCACCCACGATTGACTCGGGCGCGATCGCATTCTGAATCGAATGTACTGATTTTTTGTGTAGAATTAGTTGCCGCAGGCATCGCACAACACTAAATCTTGTAATATCTTTTACTGTAAGATTTTAAATCTGGAGACGATAAGTGTGAGCTAATTCGAGCGCTCTTGCTGAAAACTACTGTACTTTACACCCCCTGTACTTTAACAGCGATTGGTTATCATCCAGAAAATGAGTAATAGAGAATTTTAACTTATGAGTTCTTAAGTTATGGCTTTAACAGCTTCTACTATGTTGCCACTGGGGACTCTTGCCCCAGATTTTCAACTTCCAGATGTTGTTTCTGGCGACACGATCTCTTTATCTACATTTGCTGGCAAACAGGCTTTGCTAGTGATGTTTATCTGTCAGCATTGCCCTTTTGTCAAACACGTTAAAACGGAACTAGCACAACTCGGTAAAGATTACAATCACCAAAATGTAGGGATGGTTGCTATTAGTGCCAATGATATTCACAACTACCCCGATGACGCTCCCGAAAAGCTCAAAGCAATGGCAGTGGAATTAGATTTGCCATTCCCCGTATGCTATGACGCGAGCCAGGAAACAGCTAAGGCTTATACTGCTGCTTGCACTCCAGATTTCTTTTTGTTCGATGCAGGGCAAAAATTAGTTTATCGCGGACAGTTAGATGATAGCCGTCCTAGTAATGGTAAGCCTGTAACGGGTGCGGATTTACGAGCTGCTATTGATGCAATTCTTGCCTCGCGTCCCGTGCCTACCGAGCAAAAGCCTAGTGTTGGATGCAATATTAAGTGGAAACCTGGTAATGAACCTAGTTACTACGGCTAAAAAGGGAAACAAAGGAGCAGATTTGGGAATCTTATAATTAGAGTCTTGCTTCTGAGCAACTCTGTTAAACCGAACTATTTGAGGCGCTCTGATTTTGAGTCGGGAGCGCGAATTATTATGCCTGGCTCCAGCAGCCACAAATCATCCACACATGATTATTAAGTTATCTAGACAATGAAAATTTCGATTCTTGCTACCGTTACTTTGCTAGCTCCTCTTTGTTTCATGGCTTCAGCTCAGGCTTATAATCCCCAAGACCTAGCACAATTAAAACGGACAAATGCTTGTCCTCGATGTGACTTAAGTAACGCACCCCTGAATAACTTAAACCTCAGCAGAGCCAATTTGCGTAATGCCAATCTTCAAGGTGCTAACTTATCTCGTTCTATTCTGGCAGGTGCAGATTTAAGCGATGCAAATCTGGAGACAGCAAATATTTCAAGTGCTAATTTATTTGAGACATTACTGATTGGCGCAAACCTCAAGTCTGCTGTTCTTGTCAACTCGAACTTGACTGGTGCTGGTTTAATGGCTGCTAACTTAGAAGGTGCTAACCTCAGAGGAGCAATTATGGATTTAGTCAATTCACGAGGGGCAAGATATAGAGCGACAATCATGCCTAATGGTACGGTTACCCCAACTCCAACTTGGCGGTGACGATGGTAATGGGTAATGGGTAATGGGTAATGGGTAGTTGGTAGTTGACAGTTGAGAATTGAGTGTTAACCTTCAACTATCAACCTAACCCCTAATCCGCAATCCATAATCCCCGTTCATGCGATCGCTACCTAATCTCGATTCTCTTTCCTTGATAGAACTAGTGGCTCAGATGCTTGTGGTGAGAGCTTCTGGCTACTTGTTCGACCACCAGATTCTCTATCCTAGCTGGGAACCAACTACAGATAAGCTCAAGCGGTTGGTAGAACTAGGTGTAGGTGGTGCGATCCTGTTGGGTGGAAGTGCGGCAGAAATCGCTTTAAAAACGCAACAATTGCAATCCTGGGCGACAATTCCGTTATTAATTGCCGCTGATATTGAGGAAGGGGTAGGACAGCGTTTTGCTGGTGCAACTTGGTTTCCTCCACCAATGGCAATAGGAGCGATCGCATCCCACAACCTCAGTCTCGCCCAAACATATGCAGCTCAAATGGGGGCAGTTACCGCTCAAGAAGCCTTAGCAGTTGGAATTAACTGGGTGCTTGCTCCTGTAGTAGATGTCAACAACAACCCTGACAATCCTGTAATTAACGTCCGTTCCTTTGGCGACAATCCAGCGATCGTCAGCCAGCTAGCTAGTGCCTATATTCAAGGGGCAAAATCTTATCCCGTACTCACAGCAGCTAAGCATTTTCCTGGGCATGGGGACACGGCTGCTGATTCTCATTTAGATTTACCAGTCATTCCTCATTCTCCGGCAAGATTGGCAGAAATCGAACTACCACCTTTCCAAGCGGCGATCGCGGCTGGGGTAGATGCGGTGATGAGCGCCCATTTACTTATACCCAGTTGGGATGCAGAACATCCTGCTACCCTCTCATCGCACATTTTGACGCAACAGCTACGCCAGAACATGGGTTTTGAGGGTTTAATTGTTACCGATGCCTTAGTTATGGGAGCGATCGCCAATCGCTATGGAGCCAACGAAGCGCCTGTACTCGCAGTGGAAGCTGGAGCAGATATTTTACTGATGCCAGTCGATCCTGAAGGCGCAATTCAAGCTGTCTGTACTGCTGTTGAAACCGGACGCATCTCCAAAGAGCGAATTCGTGCTTCTGTAGAGCGGATCTGGAAGGCTAAGTTACAGGTTAGCGGCGAAAATAGGGAGCTGGGAGCTGGGACGAGCTGGGAGCTGGGAAGAAAGACAAGGGAGAGGGGGGAGACAGGGGAGACCAGGGAGAGGGGGAGACAGGGGAGACCAGGGAGAGGGGGGAGACAAGGGAGACCAGGGAGACCAGGGAGAGGGGGGAGACAAGGGAGACCAGGGAGACCAGGGAGAGGGGGGAGACAAGGGAGACAATTTTTGAGTTGGCTAAACCGGAAGCTTTTGCGGTCGTGAATGAGATTTTAAGTGCTTCCCAGGTTGTAGGGGGAAATGTGCCTTTGATGCCAGTGATGCCAGCACAATCTGCCTCAGAGTCACAAAATTTGCGGAATTTGATTGTGGTCGATGAGTTGCTTGGATGCGATTTCTTGCACCGCAAAGCACCTGCGATCGCTCTCCCTACTTTACACGGCTATACAACACAGCTTTGCGATCGCCATACCCCTGTTGTTTTTGAGACTGATGACGATTGCCCAACTTTACTCCAGCTGTTCATTCGCGGTAATCCTTTTCGCGGAAGTGCTGGAATCGCCCAAGTAGGACAGGTGTGGGTTAAGAAATTATTAGCTTCAGGTAATCTTCAAGCACTGGTAGTTTACGGTAGTCCGTATGTCCTCCAGCAGTTGCTGCCTATGCTACCGTCTATTCCTTATGCTTTCTCTTACGGGCAAATGCCAACAGCTCAGGCAGTTTCCTTGTCCGCTTTGTTTGCTAGGTCGATTTAGTTCTCTATCTTAAGATAGATTTTTTTGACTCTTCTATCTCACCTGAGTTAGATATGACAAAACCTTAACCCATTCCTAAACCAAAAAATATAGGATTAAAAGGGCTATGCACCAGCTCTTGAAAAAGTTCAAGCATAGACAGGTGGCGAACATTTTGTCAAGATTTGTTGACTGTCTCAATATTTGTTAATATATAGTTGAATGATATAACGTCAAAATAGGGATAATTTCAGTATAGTCAACTACAAAATTTTCAACTTCAATTAATTATTTACCCATCTGCCACCTTGAGAGAACAACACATCCGATACCCCGATCGAAACTTAGGTTAAAACTATGAGTGTAAATACGGTGCCACCAATCCGATATTCTTTGGACGTAATCCAAGATGAAGCCCGTCAGTTGGTTCAAAAAGGATTGGTTAGCCGCCAGCAGCCAATCTATACTCTGTGTCAGTACATTCCAGCACGGGAATGGGTTTGCATAGAGTGCGAATTAGAGCAATGTGATTTCTTGCTACGCGATCGCATCGGCGATCTGATTGGTAGAGAACAATGGGATAACGATTAAAAGGGCTATGGAATTAGAAACTAAGGGCTAGTGCAACGACGCACTAGCCCTTAGCGTTTTTAGCAAAAGAATCGTCAACTGAACAGCTCTTGAGAAGAGTGGCTAATAGTCGCGAATAATTAACTATTAGCCATTAGCAATCGCGCTCAAATCTTCATCCATTGTCTATAAACCCCACATTCTCGCTCGGAGAACGAGGATTTTTCTTGCTTTTTTCGGTTTGACTCTGTAATATCTATGACCAGATAGATTAAATACGGTAGTTCTACCAAAGATTCGTAGATTATTAGGAGACAATGACATGAGGTGGTGGCAGCAGACCTGGAAGCAATGGCAGCGGGCGGTTGAGCAGCTTGGTAGACTCAGGTGGAATTCGGTCAAAAGCTTGGCATCGCTATTTTTAGTTGGGGTGAGTTTGAGCGTGGCGATCGCCGCTTGTAGTGGTAATGGTAGTAATTCTGCTCAAAATCCTGCTGCTAGTCCTGTAGCGGCAAATAAGCAGGATGTGGAACTGACTCTCGTTTCCTTTGCCGTCACCAAAGCCGCTCACGATGCGATCGTTCCTAAATTTGTCGAGCAGTGGAAGCAAGAGCATAATCAAAACGTGACCTTCAAGACGAGCTATGGTGGCTCTGGTTCCCAAACTCGCGCCGTGATTGATGGTTTGGAAGCAGATATCGTTCACTTAGCTCTTGCCCTCGACACGAGCCGGATCGAGAAAGCGGGACTGATCGAACCAGGATGGGAAAAAGAAGTTCCCGATAATGGCATTGTCTCTAAATCTGTTGCCGCATTAGTCACTCGTCCAGATAACCCCAAAGGTATTAAGACTTGGGCAGATTTAGCCAAAGATGGAGTCAGCCTGATTACAGCCGATCCGAAGACTTCCGGCATTGCCCGTTGGAATTTTCTGACGCTGTGGAATTCTGCCATCAAAACTGGTGCAAGCGAAGAACAAGCACTCGACTTTGTGAGCAAAGTTTATGGCAACGTGCCAATTTTAACTAAAGATGCGCGAGAAGCAACTGATGTCTTTTTCAAGCAAGGGCAGGGAGATGCTTTAATTAACTACGAAAACGAAATTCTTCTAGCACAGCAAAGAGGCGGCGAGAACGTTGCTTACATCATTCCCGATGTCAATATCTCCATCGACAATCCCATCGCTGTAGTGGATAAAAATGTAGACAAGCACGGCAGTCGCGAAGTCGCCGAAGCTTTCGTGAAATACCTATTTACACCCGAAGCTCAGCAAGAGTTTGCCAAAGTCGGATTTCGACCCGTGGACGAGACAGTAGCTCAAACCAAGGAAAATACTGACAAATATCCCAAAGTGCAAAATCTCGGATCGGTGAAGGACTTTGGGGGATGGAACGCAGTCCAAGCTAAATTCTTTGAAGACGGAGCAGTTTTCGACCAAATTCAAGCCAAAATTAATCGTTAATTGTTGCGTGGTGCGTGGAAGAAATTTTACATACATTCTTCTGACTCCTTTTCGGGCGGGTTTGACGGAGAACATATCCGTCTAGCGACAGCTAACGCGAATAAACCCGCCCCTACGACTCCTGATTCTTGATTCTTGATTCTTAACTTTTGACTTTTAACTTTTCAGATGGCTGTATCTCCTGCACCTCGATTTGGTTTTCGCAATTCAGTAGCTCAAAAGTTGCGGCAATGGTTGTTTCATATGCCTTGGACGTGGCGCATTACGCTGGGATATCTCACAGTGATGTTATTCCTTCCCATTGCGGCAATGTTCCTCAAAGCGAGTACAGAAGGTCCTGTTAACTTTTGGCGCATTGCTACTAGTCCCGTGGCGCTGGCAACATACAACGTCACATTTGTGACATCAATCTTGGCGGCTTTGATGAATGGACTTTTTGGCACTCTGATTGCCTGGGTTTTAGTGCGCTACACATTTCCTTTTAAACGATTAATTGACGCTTCGATCGATTTGCCCTTTGCCTTACCAACTTCAGTTGCGGGGCTAACGCTGGCAACAGTCTATAGCAATAATGGCTGGATTGGCTCTTTGCTTGCTCCTTTGGGAATTAAAGTGTCCTTCACCCGTTTGGGCGTATGGGTAGCCATGATTTTTATTTCGCTACCTTTTGTGGTACGGACAGTGCAACCTGTCATGCAAGAAATGGAAAGAGAAATTGAAGAAGCTGCTTGGTCTTTAGGGGCAGATCGGTGGCAAACTTTTGTGCGGGTGATTTTACCACCTCTATTTCCAGCCATCTTGACTGGTGTGGCTTTGGGTTTCTCCCGTGCTGTAGGAGAGTATGGCTCAACCGTAATTATTTCCTCCAACACGCCTTTTAAAGATTTAATTGCACCCGTACTGATTTTTCAACGCTTAGAGCAATATGATTACTCTGGTGCAACTGTCATCGGTACGGTGTTGCTGTTGATTTCATTAGTGTTGCTGCTGTTGATTAATCTTTTGCAGGCTTGGGGAAGACGGTATGACGACTAGGAAGGATATGAATTCTCGGATGAATAATAGCAAAGCTAAGTCCAGGGAACAAAAGAGTTGGGTTCCGGCAATTTTGATTGTCGTCGCGATCGCCTATGTCAGTTTAGTGCTTTACATCCCTGCCTTAAACGTCTTCATCCAAGCTTTTAGCAGAGGAGTTGGTCCATTTTTTGCTAACCTGACTCGACCGGAGTTTCTCCATGCCGTCCAATTAACTGTAATGTTAGCCGCGATCGCCTTACCGCTGAATACAGTTTTTGGGCTATGTGCGGCTTGGGCGCTGACCCGTCATCGATTTCCAGGTCGTGCTTTTGTTTTGAGTTTGATCGATCTGCCCTTTTCCATCTCGCCTGTAGTTGCAGGTTTAACGATCGTCTTGCTCTACGGACGACAAGGATGGTTTGGTGGATGGTTGCAAGATCGCGGGCTGAATATTATCTTTGCCTTTCCAGGTATGGTTTTGGCAACAGCGTTCGTGAGTATGCCGTTTGTTGCCCGTGAGGTGATTCCCGTATTGGAGGAATTAGGGTCAGATCAAGAAGAAGCGGCAAAAACTCTAGGCGCAAACGACTGGCAGATCTTTTGGCGCGTCACCTTACCCAATATCCGATGGGGTTTACTCTACGGTTTAATTTTGACTAATGCGAGAGCTATGGGCGAATTTGGGGCGGTTTCGGTGGTTTCGGGAAATATTTCGGGAAAAACCCAAAGTTTACCGCTATTTGTTGAAGATGCTTACAAGCAGTATGAAACTGAAGCTGCCTACTCTGCTGCTGTACTATTAGCACTGTTGGCTGTAGTGACGTTGGTATTGAAGGAAATTTTGGAACGGAAAACTCGAATTAAAGATGTGGAATAAGGTGAAATTTTGTATTTAGCTTAAAATACAGATTTAACTGGCTACAAGGGCGCACGGCTGTGCACCCCTACTCTCCTCCCCAATCATGAACTGGTGGCAAAGACTTAAAAAGAATCCCCTCGCCCGCTTTGGGGCGATTCTGCTACTCATTTTTTACATTGCAGTTTTCGCTGCTGATTTTGTCGCACCCTACGACCCTTATGAGTCTCAAGCTAATGGTTCCCTGCTGCCACCCACACAAATTTATTGGCAGAATACACAAGGGCAATTTGTTGGACCTCACGTTTACCCTACGACTCAAGGTAAGACAGATTTAAATACAGGCGATCGCCAACTGATTGTAGACCGGACTAAGCCTGCTTGGTTCCGCTTGTTTGTTGCAGGCGATCGCTACCAACTATTTCGTCTCAGCTTACCACTGGGCAATAATTTTGAAGAAGTGGAAGTATTTAGTGGCATTCCTGTTAACCTACATTTATTCGGTACAACTGGGGCTAAATTTAACTTGTTGGGAACTGACGAACAGGGACGCGATCAATTTAGCCGCCTGTTACATGGGGGGCGCGTTAGCCTCAGCGTTGGTTTAATCGGAGTCGCTATCTCTTTTCCCCTCGGCATGATTGTCGGCGGTATTTCTGGCTATTTTGGTGGCTGGATCGATAGCATCATCATGCGTCTTGTAGAAGTCTTAATGACGATTCCTGGTCTTTATCTATTGGTTGCTTTGGCAGCAGTTTTACCACCAGGACTAAGTAGCGCTCAGCGATTTATGCTGATTGTTTTAATTACTTCTTTTATCAGTTGGTCTGGACTGGCGCGAGTCATTCGCGGACAAGTTCTATCGATTAAAGAGCGAGAATTCGTTCAAGCAGCTAAAGCTATGGGTGGCGATCCTTTCTACATCATCATCCGTCACGTTCTGCCTCAAACAGCAACGTATATCATCATCTCAGCGACTCTATCCGTACCTGGATTTATTGCGGCAGAATCGGTGTTAAGTCTAATCGGATTGGGCATTCAGCAACCCGATCCATCTTGGGGCAATTTGCTCTCTTTAGCAACAAATGCCTCAATTTTAGTGCTACAACCTTGGTTGGTTTGGCCTCCCGCGATATTAATTATTGTTACAGTGCTGGCATTTAATTTATTAGGAGATGGCTTGCGCGATGCCCTCGATCCTCGTAGTGTCAGACGGTAGGAGACAAGTTGGAAGTCGTAAGTCGTAAGTCGGGAGTGGCTAGTAGTAAATAGTCACTGCTCCCTACTCCCTGCTCGTGCGCTCCCTGATAACTGTAGAGGTGGATTAAGCTGGATTATTCCTTAATATTCTTTCCAGCTTTTCTTGCTTATGCTTAGTAGTCTGTTGTTGGGTGCAAATAGTGTCATTGCGGTTTGCTACTTCGCAATATCCTTCCTGATCTTTCAGGGACTCCGACGCGGACAAAAGCATTTACTCAAGAACCCACTCGTTCTAGCAACTGTTATTATCTTTTTCACCTGTGCTGTGGGTCACTCCGTCCATGTTGTAGGTGGAATTGTTGACGAACAATATTCGCAACTGACAATGCAGGTGCAAGTTGTTGTGGACTTGCTGACTGCTAGTATTGCTGTCATTTACTTTGCACTGCGCCGACAGTACTCTTTACTCGTTGATGGTCCGTTGCTGCTAGCTCAGACTCAAAGCCAATTGGCGAAAGCGATCGCCGAGCTAGCACAAACAAAAGGCAATTTAGAGAATGCGGTTGTAGAACGCACCACCGAATTATTACACGCCAATCAACAACTGGATGAATTGTTGGGACGCGAACAAAAGGCTCGTCAAGCAGTCACCGAACTACTAGAAAGCATTTCCGATGCGTTTTTTGCCTTGGACGGCGACTGGCGATTTACCTACATTAATTCCCAAGCTGAAAACTTGTTGCAGCGATCGCCAGAAGAATTACTCAATCGTCACGTTTGGTCTGAATTTCCCGCAATTGTAGGAACTGTTTTCGAGCGCGAATATCGCCGAGCTGCAACAGAACAAGTCACCGTTCAATTTGAAGAATTCTTGGCACCACTTGACAAATGGTTAGGGGTTCGAGTTTATCCGGCGGCGAACGGATTATCAGTTTATTTGCAAGATATTACAGAGCGCAAACAAGAACAGTCACTTCTACAAGAACTCAATCATAATCTAGAACAGCGGGTAACCGAGCGCACGTCACAATTAGCAGCTGCGAATAAAGAACTAGAAGCCTTTTCCTATTCTGTCTCCCACGATCTTCGCGCCCCACTACGCAGTATCGACGGTTTCAGTCTAGCTTTACTAGAACGTTGTACTAACTTGGACGAAAAAGGGAAGCATTATCTGCAACGTATTCGTGCTGCTAGTCAAAGAATGGGAGAACTGATTGAAGAATTGCTTCACCTATCGCGGGTGACGCGCAGCGAAATGCGGTTACAAAATCTCGATTTGAGCGCAGTGGTACGAAATATCGCTTCAGAATTACAACAGGCACAACCAGAACGAGTCGTAGAATTTGCGATCGCTCCCGATCTCACCGCACCAGCAGATCCACAACTCATTCGAGTTTTATTTGAGAATTTACTCAATAACGCTTGGAAATTTACCTCGCGCACAAAATCTGCTCGAATTGAATTTGGCAAACTTCCATTAAAACAGCTCAAATTCTTTACAGAACGCTCTTTATCTCCTTTTAATTCCTCTAATGTTTATTTTATTAGTGATAATGGTGCTGGCTTCGACATGGCATATGCTGCTAAATTGTTCGTTGCCTTTCAACGCCTCCATTCAGAAGATGAATTTCCTGGGAATGGCATTGGATTGGCTACAGTCAAGCGGATCGTTCTACGTCACGGAGGGCAAATTTGGGCAGAGAGTATCATAGGTCGAGGGACAACATTTTTCTTTACATTACGGTAATGGTAATTGGTAATGGGTAATTGGTAATTGATAATTGGTAGTTGACGGTTAACCGTTGTCGTACTGACAACTTCCAACGAACAGGAAGATATGATTAACAGCTACGAATTAGGTTGCAATAGCTATGTGCGCAAACCTGTAAACTTTACGGATTTTTTGGTAGCTTCTCGGCAGCTTGGGTTATACTGGCTCCACTTAAATGAATTCCCGCTATGTAACTCATACCGTGAGTAAACCTCTACGTATCTTACTAGTTGAAGACTCAGAAGATGATGCTGAGTTATTGGTGTGTCATTTAGAACGCCATAACTACGATGTAGAGTGGCTGAGGGTAGAAACTCCAGAGGCAATGTCGAGCGCCCTAGATTGCCAACAGTGGGATATCATTCTAGCCGATTACTCGTTACCAAAATTTAATGCTACTGCTGCTTTGCACGTATTGCAATCTAAAGCTTTAGACATTCCATTTATCATTGTCTCTGGCAACATTGGTGAAGAAACTGCTGTCGCAGCCATGAAAGCCGGAGCGCACGACTACATTATGAAGGGGAATTTGGCGCGTCTAGTCCCCGCGATCGAACGAGAGATTGAAGAGGCTGCTTCTAGGCGAGAACGCCAACGCATTCAGTTAGAACTTAAAGAAAGTGAAGCTCGCTGGCACTTAGCACTAGATGGTGCTAATGACGGACTTTGGGACTGGGATATTAAAAATCATACAGCTTTTCTTTCAGCCCGTTGGAAAGCAATGCTGGGTTATGCAGAAAATGAAATTGACAATCGCTTTGAAGAATGGGCGAATCGCGTGCATCCAGACGATGTGGCATCGGTGATGCGATCGCTACAAGAGCATCTTGCCCGACAAACTGAATTTTACCGCACAGAACATCGCCTTCGCTGTAAAGATGGCACTTACAAATGGATTTTGTCTCGCGGCAAAGTCTCGTGGGATGAAACTGGCGCTGCAATCCGCATGGTTGGTTCCCATACAGATATTACTTCCACGAAGCAGATGGAAGATACCCTAAGACAACAAGCCGAAAGTTTAACAGCAGCAAATCGGATCAAAGATGAGTTTTTAGCTGTTGTGTCTCACGAACTACGCGCACCGCTCAATGCCATTCTTGGTTGGTCGCAAATACTTCGCACGCGAAAATTTACGACGACTACTAAATGGGAAATATTAGAAGCGATCGAACGCAATGCGAAATGGCAACAACATTTAATTGAAGACTTATTAGATGTCTCCCGCATTGTTCAAGGTACGCTCGAACTTCAGTTTACTCCGGTCTATCTACCGTCGATTATTGCTGCAACAATTAAGGCAGTACAACCGATGGCTGATGCAAAAAGAATTCAACTTAAGTTTACAGTCGATCCTGATTGGGAAGACGCAGAAATAGAAAGACAAATTTTGCTTTTGGCTGACTCTAACCGATTGCAACAAGTCTTTTGGAATTTGCTAAGTAATGCAATTAAGTTTTCTGCCGAAGGTCAACAAGCAGACATTTGCCTATCATTAGTTGCTGACGATTCTAACAGCCAATCTCAAATTGACAGCTACGCTCAAATTCAAATTATCGATCGCGGTCAAGGCATTAGTGCCGAGTTTCTGTCGCATGTATTCGATCGCTTTCGGCAAGAAAATAGCTCTAGCGCATCGCATGGCGGGTTGGGATTGGGACTGGCAATCGTCCGTCACATCGTCGAAATGCACGGTGGGACAGTTGGTGTTTCTAGCGACGGAGTTGGACAGGGAGCAACTTTCACAGTTCAGCTACCACTACCAAAACAAACATTGAGTCAAAATCGGCAGCCTTCTACTGCCGATCTCTGGTTGGAGACATCAGAACCATATCCCTTAGTGGGGAGAAAAGTTTTAGCGGTTGATGACGAACCCGATACTTTGGAATTATTGGCAGTAGCTCTCACGGAGTACGGTGCTGAGATTGTTGTTGCTGGCTCAGTACCGGAAGCGATCGCTGCCTTTACCCAGTTCAAACCAGATATTATGGTTTGCGATCTGGGGATGCCAGGAGAAGATGGTTATGCTTTGATTCACCAAATTAGAATGCTGGAGATAGGACTAGGTACTCATACCCCAGCGATCGCCTTGACTGGATTTGCCAGAGAATCAGACCGCGAGCGCGCGATCGCTGCTGGTTTTCAAAGACATCTCTCTAAACCCATCAATCCCTATCAATTAATGTCGATAATTCTGAAACTGACTAAAGATAGTTATTTAGCTGAAAAGATATAAGGGAGCAGGGAACAGTTATCAGTAACCAGTGACCAGCGACCAGTTATCCGCAACCAATGAGCTGACGGAGCCGACGGAGCTGAGGGAGAATTACTTCTGACTCCTGACTCCTAATTTTTGACTTTTAGCTTTTGACTTTTGACTTTTCAATCTACCGGATGCTGTCCGTAAAAAGGTAATGCTGCTGACCAGTGGGGGCGTTTGCCTTGTTGCCATTCGAGTTCGGCTAATTCTAAAATTTGGCAAACAGAAGCCCCTAAATTACCCTCGACAGAAACTAGTTGACAATGAGCTGAAAAATCAGCCAGAGTTTGCTGCCATGCTTCGGGAGACATAACTGTATCTGCTAATAGGGGAGTTAAGGCTTGCGAATCTGAAGTCGATTGATAAATTGCCGTAAATAATTGTCCTCGCTGGGCTGGCATTTGTACGGCGATAGGTTTTTCGCCTCGATGTCCCCAGGCGACTGCGGCTAAAGTTGAGATGGCAAATAGGGGAATATCGAGTTGTTGCGCTAGCGTCCGCGCTGTTACTACACCAATTCGCGTTCCTGTAAAGCCTCCTGGTCCCTTAGCTACAGCAATAAATGCCAAGTCAGACCAAGTTTGAGGTTGCAGAAATTCAGCTAAATTTTGGTGCAAAAAACTTGACAGATCGCGCCCTAAATGTACAACGCGATCGCGTCTATTTTCCTGAAAATTACTAATTGCCAGTCCTAACTCTGGTGTTGTCGTGTGTAGGGCAAGGGCGTAGTTGGTAATTGGTAATTGGTAACTGGTAATTGGTAGTTGGTGGTTCATGATTAATTTTTTGTTTCCATCAACTGTTGACTCTCTGCTATTACCTATTACCTATTACCCATTACCATCTTCATGTCGGTACGAGTTCGCCGGGGCGCAGTTTTGACCATTTACCCATTTCGGCTTTGAAACTGAGGCAACCTACTACGTCCCATTCCATTTCAATGTAGTCTTCTTTAGGACGGATGTTGACGTTAATGCTTGGTTCGACTGGTTCAAAAGTTGGGTTTTCGGTCAAGTGGGGTTGCTGGTGTTGGTGTTCTACTGCATGATAGGTCATGCAGCGATCCACGTAATGGCAATTGACGCAGATGCACATAGAACCTTCTCCATTGGCTTTTCTGTTAATTTAGCTTATACAAATTGGATGTGAGTCAACTGCTGGGTTGATTTTTGTTGCGATGTCTCCCCCTTTATTATCTCAATTATTTACCAATCTGCCCTTTGAGTGGGAATGGTTGCCTCAACCATCGTACCTAGTAGGTGGTGCAGTCCGCGATCGCCTACTCGGGAGAAACTCAGATTATTTGGATTTAGATTTTGTTTTACCAGAAAAAGCGGTTGAGACAGCTAGGGCGATCGCCAAACATTACAAAGCTGGTTTTGTCTTACTCGACGCGCAAAGGCAGATTGCTAGAGTTGTGTTTAAAAATGCTACCGTTGATTTTGCCTTACAAGAAGGTGCTACGCTCGAAACCGACTTGCAACGGCGAGATTTTACGATTAATGCGATCGCCTACAATCCTCACACTCAAGAACTCATCGATCCTTTACAGGGATATACTGACTTACAGCAACGCTTGTTACGGATGATATCGCCTGCAAATTTGCAAGACGATCCGCTACGGTTGCTCAGAGGTTATCGTCAAGCTGCTCAGTTAGATTTTGCTCTCGAACCAAATACGCGATCGATAATTCGTCAGCTTGCACCTTTAATTGGACGAGTAGCAGCCGAACGAGTACGAGTAGAATTAGGCTATCTCCTCAATAGCGATCGCGGTACGGCATGGTTGGAAGTTGCTGGGGAAGATGGGTTACTTACACCTTGGTTTCCCAGTATGACGCGATCGCATATAGAGCGATTACTCAAGGTTAACTCTGCCGCTGCTAGCTTATCATCATTTCCCCAGTTAGTTCGAGAACTCAGTCAACCAGTACGAAATACAATCAAAACTTCCTGGTTGGGAATTGTCAAACTGACTTGTCTCGTTTCTACAAATTCAGCTACAGCAGAAATAGAGTTAGATAAATTAGCTTACAGTCGCTCAGAAATTAAAGCTGTTACTACAGCCTTACAACTATTACCTCAACTCCAAGCAAAATCGCCCGAACAAATGACTTTAGCAGAGCAATACTTTTTCTTTCGTGCTGCTGGTGTTGTTTTTCCCGCGATTGTCATTTTAGCTGTAGTACAAGGAATGAATCTAGATTTACTCTCTTCGCTGATTCACCGCTATCTCAACCCCAAAGATCCAGTTGCCCATCCTACCCCAATTCTGACGGGTAATGACTTAATGAAAGCCCTCCAACTCTCACCTAGTCCGCTGATTGGGGAAATGCTGTTACAGATTCAACTAGCGCAAATCGAAGGTAAAATCTCGACTGTAGAAGAAGCGATCGCATTTGCAGCAAAAAGACTAGACAGTTGACAGTTATCAGGTAGAGAGTGGTGATGGGTAGTTGGTAGTTGGTAGTTGGTAGTTGGTAGTTGGTAGTTGCGTGAACTACTTGTGACTTGTGACTTGTCTTGCTCCCTCAGCAACCTTGTCCCCCTTGTCCCCCTTGTCCCCCTTCGCCCCCTAATCCCCACTCCCTTCGGTCGTGGGGTCCCCGAGTTCCCCCTTGTCCCCCTTGTCCCCCTGCTCCCCTGCTCCCCTGCTCCCCTGCTCCCTCTAACAAATCAGGACGACGCTCGCGGGTGCGTTGAATTTGCTGTTCGTAGCGCCACTGGGCGATCGCTTGATGGTTGCCCGAAAGTAAAACTTCTGGAACTTTCCAGCCGCGAAATTCTGCTGGACGAGTATATTGAGGATAATCTAACAACCCTGCCTCAAAACTTTCGGCTTTAAGAGACTCTGTTTTTCCTACCGTTCCTGGTTGTAGCCGGATAACTCCATTCATCAATGCTAGAGCGGGAATTTCTCCTCCAGTTAATACGAAATCACCTAAAGAAATCTCTCGCGTGACTAAATGCAGTACGCGATCGTCTACCCCTTCATAATGCCCGCAGATAATGACTATTTGCTCGCAGTTACCTGCTAATTCTTTGAGCAACGATTGATTCAAAGGTTGACCTTGAGGAGTCATTAATATCGTTTCTCGACGCGGTAAAATTGGGAGTGATTCAACGGCAGCGAAAATCGGATCTGGTTTCATCAACATCCCTACACCACCACCGTAGGGTTCGTCATCAACCTTGCGGTGCTTGTCCGTGGTAAAGTCACGAGGATTAACCAGATTTACCTCAGCAATTTTTTTTGCCAAAGCTTTACACATCAATCCTGAGCTAAGAGGAGAGGTGAAGAAGTCGGGGAAGAGAGTAACTATATCAAAACGCACAAAAACTCAACCAGAAAAATGACTATATTAAACAGTTATCAGTGATTAGTGGCTGGTGGCTAGCTGCTCACAAACGACGAATGACGAATGACAAAAGTGTTGCTTATTGTTTAAATTATGTTTAAATATTGTCACGTCTGGCAAATTACTGAGCGGTCAGGGTAAAAAAAAATCAATTGGTACGGTCTCAACCTCGGATTGAATGCTTTGCAGCACTGAAGCGATCGCGGGAGCGGACTTTGAATGAGGTTGACGAGAAGGAAAGAAACAATGGTGCAATTAGAGGCTCAATCGCTGGAAATGAGGACTCCCCAAGCTACAAAAACAGCCATTTTGGTGATCGGTGGAGCAGAGGATAAGGTTCACGGAAGGGAAATCCTGCACACGTTTTTTGCTCGTGCCGGATCGACAGATGCCCATATTGCTATTATTCCTTCTGCTTCTCGCGAACCGACAATTATTGGCGCACGCTATCTTAGCATTTTTGAAGAAATGGGAGCAAAAAAAGTTGAAGTCTTGGATATCCGAGAACGACAACAGTGCGATGAGCCAAACGTTCAGGCATGTCTGGCTGCTTGTACGGGAGTCTTTTTGACCGGGGGGGTCAACTACGTCTGTGTGCGGTGTTGGCAGATACCCCAGCGATGGATATTATTCGGATGCGGGTGCAGCGGGGACAGTTGACTTTAGCTGGTACGAGTGCGGGAGCTGCCGTGATGGGGCATCACATGATTGCTGGCGGTGGCAGCGGCGAGTCACCAAATCGAGCGCTGGTAGATATGGCGATCGGTCTGGGAATCATCCCTGATGCGATCGTGGATCAGCACTTTCACAATCGCAACCGGATGGGACGGTTGCTCAGTGCAGTTGCCTGTCATCCAGATCGTCTGGGGATCGGGATCGATGAAGATACTTGCGCTATGGTCGAGAAAGATGGCACTTTAAGGGTAATGGGCAAAGGTACAGTTACGATTGTCGATCCTGGGGAAATGTCTTACACTAACCATGCCGATATTGGTGCTGCCGAGCCTTTGAGTTTGCATAACTTACGAGTGCATATTTTGAGTTATGGCGATCGCTACCATTTACAAAAGCGGATCGTTTTGGCTCCCGTGCAAAGACTACCTCAGTAGAATTCGGAATTCGGAATTCGGAATTCGGAATTATATTCTTTCATTGGGAAGAATATGAGTTGCATTTTTGATTTTCAGTGAAAATGTGATTTTCGATACAGTTGTCGCTAAGTCTTGAGCGAGACACTAGTTAATTGGTTGCACCCCCCATTTCCCAATCCCATGAGAATTCTGAAAATCCAGACTTTACGCGGTCCCAACTATTGGAGCATTCGCCGACATAAGCTGATCTTGATGCGGCTCGATTTAGAAGAGTTAGCCGAGCAACCAACGAATCAAATCCCAGGCTTCTATGAAGGACTGGTCGAAACTCTGCCGAGTTTAGAATCGCATTTCTGCTCTCCTGGGTGTCGCGGTGGTTTCCTGATGCGGGTGCGGGAAGGCACTATGATGGGGCATGTGGTGGAGCATATCGCTTTAGAGTTACAAGAACTGGCAGGCATGTCAGTCGGCTTTGGACGGACGCGGGAAACCTCAACGCCAGGGATTTATCAGGTCGTGTTCGACTATGAAGACGAGCAGGCAGGACGCTATGCGGGAAGGGCTGCCGTGCGGATGTGCCAAAGTATTGTGGAGCAAGGAAGATATCCCCAAGCTGAGTTAGAGCAGGATTTGCAGGATCTCAAGGAACTGTATCGGGATGCGGCGCTAGGACCGAGTACGGAAGCGATTATAGAAGAGGCAGCAGCTAAGGGAATTCCCTGGATGAATTTGGGGGCGCGGTTTTTGATTCAGCTGGGTTACGGTGCGAATCAAAAGCGAGTGCAAGCTACCATGAGCGATCGCACGGGAATTTTGGGTGTAGAACTTGCCTGCGATAAGGAGAGTACGAAACGGATTTTAGGCAATGCAGGCGTACCCGTTCCCCAAGGGACGACAATTAGCTATTTAGATGAATTAGAAGATGCGATCGCCTCTGTTGGCGGTTATCCAATTGTGATTAAACCCTTGGATGGCAACCACGGGCGGGGGATCACGATCGATATTAGAACCTGGGAAGAAGCTGAAGCCGCCTACGATGCTGCGAAAGAAGTTTCTCGCGCTGTCATTGTCGAGCGTTACTACGTCGGGCGCGATCATCGAGTATTAGTCGTAGACGGCAAGGTGGTTGCCGTTGCCGAGCGCGTCCCCGCTCACGTTGTCGGTGATGGTGAGAGTACGATCGAACAGTTAATTGAAGAAACGAACCAAGACCCGAATCGAGGTGAGGGACACGATAACGTTCTGACCAAAATTCAACTCGATCGCACCAGTTTTCAATTGCTCGAACGCCAGGGATATACCTTAGATACGGTATTAACAGAGGGCGAAGTTTGCTACTTGCGGGCAACAGCAAACTTGAGTACGGGCGGGATCGCTGTAGACCGTACCGATGACATTCACCCAGAAAATGCTTGGTTAGCGCAGCGAGTCGCGAAAATCGTTGGCTTAGATATCACGGGGATCGATATTGTCACCTCCGATATCAGCCGCCCGTTGCGGGAAACTGAGGGTGTAATTGTCGAAGTGAATGCGGCTCCAGGCTTTAGGATGCACGTTGCTCCCAGTCGCGGCATTCCGCGTAACGTTGCTGGGGCAGTATTAGATATGCTATTTCCCCCAGGTACGCCCAGCCGAATTCCAATTATTGCCTTGACGGGGACGAACGGTAAGACAACCACTACACGCCTGACGGCACACCTGATTAAACAGAGTGGTAAGGTTGTCGGCTACACCACAACTGATGGCACGTATATCGGCGATTATTTGGTAGAACCAGGTGATAATACTGGTCCCCAAAGCGCTCAGTTGATTTTGCAAGACCCCACGGTGGAAGTTGCCGTACTGGAGTCGGCGCGGGGAGGAATTTTGCGATCGGGACTGGCTTTTGATGCTAGCGATATTGGGGTGGTGTTGAATGTGGCTGCCGATCATTTAGGAATTGGCGACATTGACACGCTCGAACAAATGGCGCACCTCAAAAGTGTAGTAGCGGAAGCCGTGCAACCAAATGGTTATGCCGTCCTCAACGCCGACGACCCTCTTACAGCACAAATGCGCGATCGCGTCAAGTCTAAGCTGGCTTGGTTTTCCATGTCTCCAGACAATCCTTTGATTCAAGAGCATACCCAGCAGGGTGGCTTGGCAGCAGTGTATGAAAACGGCTACCTCTCAATTTTGCAAGGAGATTGGACGCTGCGGATCGAACAGGCAGCGAACGTACCGTTAACTATGGGCGGACGCGCACCGTTTATGATTGCCAACGCTTTAGCCGCAAGTTTGGCAGCTTATGCCTATGGCGTGCAGATCGAACAGATCCGTGCTGGATTGGCTACGTTCCGCGCTTCCAGCAGTCAGACTCCTGGGCGGATGAATTTATTCAACCTGGGTGAATATCATGCCTTGGTAGACTACGCTCACAATCCGCACAGCTATGAGGCATTAGGGGGATTCATTCGCAACTGGACGGCAGGAGAAAGAATTGGTGTTATTGGGGGTCCAGGCGATCGCCGTGACGAAGATTTTATTATGTTGGGTAGGCTTTCAGCAGAAATTTTCGATCGCATCATTATTAAAGAAGACGACGATAACAGAGGTCGCCCCAGGGGAGACGCAGCTGAATTAATTTCCAAGGGAATTATGCAGGTCAAGTCCGATTGTCGTTACGAGATCGTTTTAGATGAGACGACAGCAATCAATACAGGTTTAGACACTGCTTCCAACGGTAGTTTGGTTGCGATCCTCCCAGAAAGCGTCAGCCGTGCTATTAGCTTAATTCAAGCCCGTAATCCCCTAAGCGATAATTCTCTCCAGCCTCCCAGCGTGGCGGCGCAAGATAATGCAACGGGGATCGTGTCGTCGGTGAATCAGATTTAGTCATTTGTCATTGGTCATTGGTCATTTGCAAAAATATGGTTTTGACTTTTGACTTCCTCATTCCTCTTCAGAATTGGGATCGTCTGATTGGGGATTTTTCAGTTCTTCTTTGAAGCCACGTAGGGTTTTACCCAGGGAACTGCCGATTTCGGGAATTTTCTTGGGACCAAAAATTAGAATTGCGATGATGAATATGATTCCGACTTCCGCCCATCCTAGACCAAACATAAAATTCTCCTGTCAACCTTCCTTCTTACTAATCATAGATGGGGTGCGATAACTTCGTAACAGGGAGCAGGGAGTAGTTAAGAAATGAGTCGCTACTGTTTTGTAATTGGTATTTCCAGCCATGCACTGAGTTCTTGGGCTAGCCAGTCAATTTCTGAGGGAGAGATTGAACCGTCGTTACCCAGTTCGTATTTTCTGGTTCCCGCCCAAATTGTCAAACGAGAAACATTGCCAAAAGAGGCGATCGCCAGTTTTTCAATTTCTTGTCTCGGCAGTTGATGGCGCGGCTGTTTAAATCGAAAGCCGAACATTTCGTAACTGCGGGTTATTTGTTGAGGATCTAGAGTAATTCGGACTTTCCCAAATAAAGCTGATAATATCCGCCAGACCATGCTTGCACCCGCACCCAAAAAAGGGAGTGAAAATAAGGCGAAGAAAAGATTCATTCCCATCGGTGCTGTGATGAGAGCCGAGGCTAGCCAAAATACTAAAAACGAATTCCAGGCGATCGCAAATAAGCTTAAAGAAAGAATTTCAGGACTAAAACCTTTGCTAGGAAGTAAAATTTCTACAGAATTGGCATCTTGATGTAATTTAATCTTACTTCCAAACGGTTGCGAAATTATCGGTACGATATTTACAGGTTGTTCTAAAGCTGCTAATGCTTCCCGAGCCGAACTCAAACGCCGATCTAAGTTTGGTTCAATCATCCACTTCAACCAGCGGGTAAATTCAGGACTCAAATTTGCCACTGATTCAAATTGAATTTTGCCGTCTTTGTGCGGCAGATCGGCAGGATGAATCCCCGTAACCAAGTAAATTAAAGTTGTACCTAAGCTGTATAAATCGGAGGCGGGAACAGCGCGATCGCCAAATTGTTCGGGTGGCATATAGCCATATGTCCCCACAACTGTCATAGTTCCGCCTTCCTTAGAAGCTAAAGTTTGTACGGAACCGAAATCGACTAAATATATTTTTTCTATGCGATCCCCAAGCAAAATGTTACTGGGTTTCAGATCTCTGTGAATGACTGGTGGTTTTTGTCCGTGGAGGTAAATCAAAATTTCTAGTACTGACTTAGCTAATTGTTTGACTTCCGCCTCGCTAAACCTTCGTCCAGCTTTGAGTTCTGTTTCTATAGATTTCCCTTCTACATAAGACTGTACTAGAGCAAAACCTTTAGTGTAGGGTGTATCGAGTTCAAAAAAATCTAAATATTTAGGAATAGCGGGATGAGATAAAGCTTTTAAAGTTTCTGCTTCCCGTTCAAATAATTTCAATGCCTCCCATTCAAAATCTATCCCGAAGGAGAGGAGTTTGATAACAACTAATGCTTCTGTTTTCAAATCTCGCGCTAGTAGCGTTTTGCGTCCGGCTTTTTTTGCCAATTGCTGCTGAATTTCATAGCGCGAAGTGAGGCGATCGCTATAGTTCATATTTCGTAATTCGTGCTTTGGAGGGTGCAATGCACGTGTCGCACCCTACAGAAATGGTAGCAATTGGAGCCGATTGAAAGAGAATATCGCGCAAAGACGCAAAGGCGCAAAGAAATGAAGAGTATCTTCGCGGGCGATCCGAGTCTCAAGGAGATCTCACGTATGCAATGCTTAGCAACAAGCTACTAGTCCTCAGTAACGCTTTGCCCTTCTGCGTCTTTGCGCGACCAAAATTATAACAGCCAGCCTTTCAAGCGTTTAGCAATGTGAGGACGACGCAGTTTCCGCATGGCTTTACTTTGGATTTGTCTGACTCTTTCGCGCGAGAGGTTGAACAAACAACCGACTTCCTCTAAGGTACAAGGTTCGCTTGTCGTTAACCCGTAACGCAGAGAAATTACGTCTTTTTCCCTGGGAGTAAGGACATCGCCTAAAACATCCCATATTTCCTGTCTCATCATGGTTTCGCTCATCTGTTGTTCGGGAGATTGAGCGTCGTTGTCTTCTAAGAGATCGACTAATTCTGTATCTTCCTCTTTCCCGACTCGATGATTGAGAGATAAAGCTTTGCGCCGTAACTGTTGTAATTGACGTAGCTGTTCTGGTGGAACTTCTAATGCTGCGGCTAATTCAATTTCTGAAGGATTGCGTTGGAGTTTTTGTTTTAACTCTCGTTGATATTTTTTAAGTTTATTTAATTTTTCAACAATGTGAATTGGTAACCGAATTGTTCTAGCGTCATTAGCGATCGCCCGCGTAATTGCTTGACGAATCCACCAATAGGCATAGGTAGAAAACTTATATCCCTTGTCGGGATCGAATTTTTCCGTGGCGCGATTGAGTCCCATTGCGCCTTCTTGAATCAGATCTAGAAATGGCAAACCACGATTTAAATAGCGTTTGGCGATAGAAACTACTAAGCGTAAATTGGAACGGATCATTTTTCGCTTTGCCACTCGTCCCAAATACAGTTGATGTTCTAATTGCTTGTCTGAAATTCCTAACTCCGCTATCAATTCTTCTCGGTTTGGTTGACGTTTGAGTTGCTTTTGCAATCCTCTTTGAATTTCTTCAACTTCAACTAAAAACCGAACTCGACGCGCCAATTCTACTTCTTCGTCTGCTTTCAGCAGGGGATAACGCGCCATTTCTTTAAAAAACGCTCCCACTGCGTCGTCAAACTGAGTTTTTTGATACTCCGAAGCTCTTGCTGCTCCAATCCCATCAAAGTCTCGTTCGTCAGCCTCCCACCCTTCTGTCAAGGCGATCGCTGTTTCTTCTATATTGGGTGTTGTTAGCTCGGGTAGCTGCTCTGGTTCCGATTCGACTTCTCGATTCAAAGCGGTAATTACCTCTATTTCGGCAATATCTATATCGCTGTTGAATTCAGGGGTAGGGAAGCGATCGTGTTGGTACGGCTGCTTTCTTTCGTACATAAACACTGGCACAAGGTAGATGGGAGACTACTTAATTAAAAATTAAGTTTCAGGCTTGAAACTTGTCTGGGTAATTATCTTCTGATTAGAAGCTTATTATCAGTTTTTCTCGACTTGAAGACCTTTCAAATTCGTATTTTTTATCACCAAGTTCGCTCGGCAATAAACACTGTAAATTGAGAGCGAGAGTTTTATTAAATTTTCCAACCATGCTTATCGTAGGCTAATTATCGTTTGAAATGCAATGTAAATAGTTAGAGATTTCCTGTTTTTCTATGGCAAACCTATTAAGTTTTTATTAAAATTTGCTCTGTATTTCAGAAAAATGAATAGGTTCTCCAAAAGTTATGAGATATACCAAGCCAATTAGATGTTTAGTATTCCTAAATGTAGGCTAGCTCTGTTAATAAAAGTTACCAATTATACACATATAATTAGCTGATTCATTAAATTTTCTTAAAGTATTTGTTCCTAAAAATTAGGATGGCATAGAATTAACGGTTTAAATCTCTATCAATAGGGAGAAAATACTTATTGGAAGTCAAAAGTCGAAAGTCAGAAGTCAAAACTAACTGCTCCCCACTCCCTTCATTGCGAATTCAGAAGGCAAATTGTAATATGGATTACCACAGGTCGCGCCAAGGATAATTGTAGGAGTAGGCTAATTTAGGTATGGTCGGGGTAAATTTAACAGGCAGATCTGTGGTAGCTGAATTACAAGGATACTACCAATCGCAAACGAACCAGCGTTGGCTGGAAGTTTTGGTAGATTGTCCTGGAACGCAGGAAGTCTATACTTATAAGTTGCCAGCTCAATTGACGGTACAACCGGGAGATATCCTCAGCGTGCCGTTTGGGGCAAATCAAGTTGGTGCGATCGCCTTACGATTTGTAGAACATCCTCCCGTCGATCTATCGCCAGACAAAATTCGTGCTGTTGAAGATGTGGTGAGTCGGGGCTTTTTCCCGCCTGCTTATTGGGAACTACTCAATCGAGTGGCAGCATATTACTACACTCCCTTGATTGCAGCGATTCGCGTTGCCTTGCCACCCGGACTATTGGGGCGATCGCAGCGTCGGATTAAACTAATTGGGGAAATTAAACCAGGTGTTGATGCGTTCTGTACTCCGGCGGCGAAAGAAATTTTGGCACTGCTGCAAGCTCAACCTAATAAAGACTACAGCTTTATTTATCTGCAACGGCAAGTTAGAAATGCCTATCGGGGAGTGCGAGAATTGTTGCGCCTGTCGTTGGTAGAAAGTTATCTAGAACCACCCCGCCTGACGCGCCCCAAGTTGCAAAAAGCGGTGACATTGGTAAGTACGGGATTAGAACGAGATATTACGTCTCGACAACAGGAAATTTTAGACGTGTTGCGACGGCAGGGCGGCGATATTTGGTTGAGCGAATTGTTACGACTGTGTAACGCCAGTCCTAGCACCCTCAAAACATTAGAACAGAAGGGTTATGTTGTCATTGAAGAACGGGAAATGCTGCGGCAAGAACAAGGAGTATTGCAAGCAGCAGACGAGCCAAAAACGCTGACAGCAGCTCAGTCACGAGCAGTAGAAACAATTACTCAATTAGCAGGATGCGATCGCGTCTTATTGCATGGAGTGACGGGATCGGGTAAAACTGAAGTTTATTTACAGGCGATCGCGCCCATATTACGTCAAGGCAAATCGGCTTTAGTTTTAGTACCGGAAATCGGTTTAACTCCCCAACTTACAGACAGATTCCGCGCCCGCTTCGGTAGCAAAGTATGCGTTTACCATAGCGCCCTCTCAGATGGAGAAAGATACGATACCTGGCGACAAATGCTCTTAGGAGAACCCCAAGTTGTCATTGGTACTCGTTCTGCTATTTTTGCCCCCTTACCCCGTCTTGGCTTAATTATTTTAGACGAGGAACACGACAGCAGCTTTAAGCAAGACTCCCCCATCCCCACCTACCACGCCCGTACCGTCGCCCAGTGGCGCGCTGAATTAGAAAACTGTCCCTTAGTGTTGGGTTCTGCAACCCCTTCTTTGGAAAGTTGGGTGATTAGTAGGGAGCAGGGGAGCAGAGGGGCAGAGGAGCAACAAACAACTACCAACTACCAACTACCAACTACCCATTACCTCTCCTTACCAGAACGCATCCAATCCCGCCCTCTCCCACCTGTAGAAGTGGTGGATATGCGTCAGGAGATTCAGGAGGGCAATCGCTCGATTTTCAGCCGGGCGCTGTTGGAGGCTTTGCAGCAGTTGCAAGCACGGGGACAGCAGGGAATTTTATTTATCCATCGACGGGGACACAGCACGTTTGTTTCGTGTCGCAGTTGCGGTAACGTGCTGGAGTGTCCTGCTTGCGATGTGTCGCTGTCCTATCACCATACGGAAGAAGGTGCGCCGCAGTTGTTGCGGTGTCATTACTGTAATTACAGTCAATCTCATCCTCGTAATTGTCCCGAATGCGGTTCCCCCTATTTGAAATTTTTTGGCAGCGGGACGCAACGGGTGGCGCAGGAAATTACGCGGTTGTTTCCCCAGTTGCGGTTTATTCGGTTTGATAGCGATACAACTCGGACTAAGGGGGCGCACCGGACGCTGTTAACTCAGTTTGCCAACAGAGAAGCAGATTTATTAATTGGGACGCAAATGCTGACGAAAGGGTTGGATCTGCCTCAAGTTACCCTGATTGGTGTGGTAGCGGCGGATGGGTTATTGCATTTACCCGACTACAGAGCCGCAGAACGTGCCTTTCAAACTCTGACTCAGGTTGCGGGAAGGGCAGGACGGGGTGACGATCCTGGTAGAGTGATTTTACAAACCTATACTCCCGATCATCCGGTGATTCAAGCCGTACGGCAACATGAATATGAAGGGTTTGTAGAGGCGGAGTTGCAACAGCGGGTGGCGTTGAATTATCCGCCTCACGGACGATTGATTTTGTTGCGTTTGAGTAGTGTTGAGGCGAGTGCGGTAGAAAATACAGCTGGAGCGATCGCATCCTATTTAAATAATTACATTACGCCTAGTTGGGAAATTTTGGGTCCTGCCCCAGCGAATATTTTGCGAGTGGCTAATCGTTACCGTTGGCAAATTCTCCTGAAGATTGCGACCGATCTGCAACCAGTGTTACCTGATTGGCAGCAGGTGCGATCGCTTTGTCCTAATAATGTGAGTTTGACCATTGATGTCGATCCGCTCAATTTGATGTGATGTCTCTCATCCAATACCCATTACGATCGCTGCTTGACCAAACTGCATCATGACCAGCGCTAATCTTCATTGTCAACTGAGCGCGATCGCTAAACAGTTCCAGATTTTTGAATGTGTTCCCTGCGCCATTGCTCTGCGCCAATTCCTCATTGAGCAGCGTGTTTTTGGCAAACAGATTAGCCTTTTTACAGGTAGTATAGAAGATCCATTCTGTAACATTTATCACGAACGCCTCCAACAAAATATCTCCGTCAACGGACGACATGAAGCTATCTCTGTTGAAATTGACGGACAAGAGCTGATTTTTGACAACATCCATCCCGAAGGAATTTCCAAAGTAGACTGGATTGATAACCTCTACTGTCCCGCTCAGGACTTAGGTGGCAGCTTCCAAATTACTGAAACTGCATTTTAAGCTGGAGGAACAAATGATTGATTTGTACGATCTCATTCGCAATATCCAGAAACGTCCTGCTATGTATTTGGGACAAGCTTCCGTGTCCAATCTCCGCACTTTTCTGGCAGGCTACTGCTTTGCTCGTCGCCAACTAGGAATTCCTCAAACTTCACAAGAACAGCGATTTGCAGAATTTCCAATTTGGATTCAGCAAAAATTTAATCTAACTTCCAATCAAACCTGGGATCGGATTGTAATGTTTTTCTCTCAGGACGATCGTGCTGCCCTAGAACAGTTTTTCCAGCTGTTTGATGAATTTGTTCACGAGCATCCTATTGAACTTCAAGCAGATACAAAAACCAATCCGATCGCGGCTGCAAGGACTCAAGAATAATAACAACTGAAGTAGAAACAGGTGCGATCGCTTTGTCCTCATAATGTGAGTATGATCGTCGATGTCGATCCGCTCAATTTGATGTGATTTGTCTCATCCAAGGATCGAACTATGAGCTAGCTCAGAGATACTAGCGAGCAAGTTTGTCAAACTAAAAGTACGACCAAGATGAAGGTTGCGAGTGCGAATGTGGGTTGAACTGAGTTCGACTTGCACGATTCGATTTGCGATCGGCATTCTTTTATCTTTATTTGGAGGTGCGGCAATGACTGATTCTATATCGGTGAATGGCGATCGCGCCGCAACTGGAGGGCGATCGCTCAGCCTACCTGCCTGGTTAGTACTCATCTGCATCATTGCCTTTACGACTTTGCTAGCTGCCGGAGCAGCGATCTGGAAAAATGCCCCACCCGTCCCCGATGTGGTGCAATCCCCGCAGCAAGAAATTATCCTGACACGAGCCGAGATCCAAGCGGGACAAGAAATCTATCTAGCTCGCGGCGGGCAACACATTGGCAGTATTTGGGGACATGGCAGCTATCTCGCGCCCGATTGGACGGCTGACGTGCTGCATCGCTGGGGATTAAGCACTGCTGGCGTTCTCTATAACAGTCAGCCAGATTTTTCTCAAGCAGACTTGGATGCTTTACCCGCTCCCGAAAGAGCCAGTTTGGCAGCAAGGGTAAGCGAGCAGTTCAAGACCAACCGCTACGATCCCCAAACCCGCACGCTACTCCTGACGGATGCTCAAACTCAAGGCTTGAAACAAGTTTTTCAAGATTATCAGCCACTTTTAGCGCATGGTTCTGCCATCCACTCTATTCCTGATGGCTGGTTCAAAGACGATACCCAAATTCGCAATGTCACTGGCTTCTTTGCCTGGACTGCTTGGGCAGCTTCTGCCAATCGCCCCAATGCTCCTTTTTCCTATACGGCGAATTGGCCCGCCGATCGCCTAATTGGTAATCAAGCTCCAGGACAGTTTATCACCTGGTCGATCCTATCTGTGGTGGTTTTGATTGCGGGTATTGGCGTGTTTCTATTTATCTACCTGACGCAAGAAGAAACAGATGAAGTCCAGCCCGTTCCGGCTCGTCCAGCCGTCCGCATTCCTACGCCCAGCCAGAAAGTAACCTCGCTATTTTTTGGCGTGGCGATGACATTGTTTCTGGTGCAAATTTTAATGGGGATGTTTACCGCGCACTATGCCGTGGAAGGGGAAGGATTTTACGGTATTCCCCTGATGCAATTCCTTCCCTATGCTGCCTCGCGCACCTGGCATCTGCAACTCGCTCTGTTTTGGATTGCTACCTGTTGGTTAGCAGCTGGATTGTATTTTGCGCCTCGGTTCGGTCAACACGAACCCAAGCATCAAGCCTTGGGCAATACCGTTCTGCTGGGAGCGTTGGCGATCGTAGTGGTCGGCTCGATCGTTGGCACTTGGCAAGCCGTGACAGGGGTGCTGGACGTAAAAGATAGCTTCCTTTGGGGACATCAGGGCTACGAGTACATTGAATTAGGGCGAGTTTGGCAACTGCTGTTGATTGGCAGCATGGTCTTTTGGTTGTGGCTGCTGTACCGTGCCTTCAAGCCTGCCCTGAAACAGGAAAAAACTCCGACGGGGTTAAGTCACTTTTTCCTCTACAGTGCGATTACGATTCCTCTGTTTTATTCAGTAGGGTTAGCCTACACCAACCACACATCCCTGAGCATTGCAGAGTATTGGCGCTGGTGGGTGATTCACTTATGGGTGGAAGGTTTCTTCGAGGTGTTTGCGACAGTGGTAATTGCCTATTTGTGTAGCGAACTGGGATTCCTCAAGAAATCCTCGGCATTACGCGCCACCTATCTCACCACGATTCTCTATTTAGGCAGTGGGGTAATCGGTACATTGCACCACCTATACTTCTCCGGTACGCCGACATTTATTGCCGCGATGGGAGCGGTATTTTCGGCGCTGGAAGTCGTACCCCTGACACTGATTGGCTTTGAAGTCTTAAAAACTCTGAGACTATCTCAGGAAGCAGAAGGGTTTTACCGTTGGCCGCTACGCTTTTTCATTGCCACCTGTTTCTGGAATTTAATCGGTGCGGGAGTGTTTGGCTTTTTAATTAACCCTCCGATTGTCTTGTATTACTCTCAAGGACTGAACACGACTCCAATTCACGCCCATTCTGCTTTGTTTGGCGTGTATGGTTGTTTAGCTCTAGCGCTGATGTTGTTTGCCTTGCGGGAATTTGTGCCAGAACAGGCTTGGAACGAGCGGCTCTTGCGTTTTAGCTTCTGGACGATTAATGGCGGTTTAGTTGGAATGCTAGTTTTAGGACTAATTCCCAATGGCTTCTACCAATTGGCGCAGTCGATCGAACACGGCACTTGGTATGCTCGTAGTGCTGAGGTGATTAGTAGCCCGTGGATGCGATGGACTGTATGGTTGCGGATTCCAGGTGATATTATTTTTGCGATCGGTGCGTTGACAATGTTTGTGTTTACGATGAGAGCGATCGTTGCTGTCTTTCGCTTTCCGGTCAAAACGACACAATCGGAGTTACCAAACAGGGCAATTGAGGTATTGCGCTAAGACATCACTGAGAATGACAGGGGTAAAACGACTGTGAAAGTCGTTCCCTGCCCCAGTTCGCTGTTGACATAAATCTTGCCTGAGTGCTGAGTTGTAATTGTCTTGGCGATAGCTAAACCCAAGCCATAGCCGCTTGAATGATAGGAGCGAGCCTCATCTGCCTGCCAAAAGGGATCGAAAATTCGATCCCTATCTTCTGTCGCAATGCCAATTCCAGTATCTCGAACGTCAACTTGAATCTGCGTGCCTTGAGTCCGCGCTGTTACCCAAATTCGCCCGCCCTTTGGGGTGTATTGAATTGCATTGCCAATTAAGTTAGAGAATAGTCGATTGATATGAGCGATGTCTCCCAATACATATAGCCCTGAAGTTAAATCTGATGTTAGGAGAATTTCTTTTGCTTGAGCTTGGGGTTCAAAGGACTCTACTAAACTTTTTAATGTTGGCTCCAGATCTAAAGGGGCTTTTGCTGAGTGGGGTATCTGTTGAGTTTGGTCGGAGCGAGCGAGAAAGAGCAAATCCTCAATCAGGTTTGTCATTTGGTCGGCAGCCCAGGCGATCGCTGCTATTCTTTTTTTATCCGCAGCATGAATTCGCTCTGGATGATTTAAAATCAAACCGATATTACTTTTAATCACTGTCAAAGGGCTTCTTAGTTCGTGAGAAGCGTTGGCAGTAAACCATTTGACTCGCATCAGACTTTGTTCGATCGGTTGCACTGTTTGGCGCGTCAGCCAATATCCACCCAATCCACACAATCCCAGTTCTGTAAGCAGACCGAGACTCAACCGCCAGCGCCACTTTTCCAGCAACTCATCCACTGTTCTGAGAGATTTACTGACTCGAACATAGCCCTGCAATTGTCCTGCTCTTTGAATGTCAGGACTACGAACGGCGATCGTTAACTGGCGTAACTGCCCAATTTGCTGCACCGAGTCAGACACTTGGGGGGGCAGCGACGATCTACGCCTTCCCTGTGTTGCCAAGGGTTTACCATTAGCATCGAACCATTCCAATGTCACGCCGCGAATTTCTAAATCATCCCAAATATCATCATTCAAATCGATCTGAGGATGCTTCTGCTTGCCTAGACTCAAGGCTGCAATTCTTGCCATAGCCGTCAGTTGCTGGTCTAAATCCCAGTAGAGACTGCGAGCAAATAACCAATAGGTCACTCCCGCAAACGCACCTAATAGCACTGCCATAATTGCCAAATACGTGCCAAACAAGCGGTATCTAAGAGCTTTTGAATTCACGATCGCTCCTTGAGGCGATAACCCAAGCCGTGGACTGTTTGGATTGCGTCTTTCGGGACTCCTACGTTTGTCAGCTTATGGCGCAGGCGCTTAATGTGCGCCCTCACGACTTCTTCATTCGGCGAATCTTCTAATGCCCAGAGGCGATCCAAAAGCTCAGCTTGGCTGAAGATCCGCTGGCGATTGCGCAAAAACAATTCCAGCATTTGATATTCTTTGGAGGTGACATTAACTGCTTGGGAGCCATAGGTGACAGCTAAGGTGCTGGGGTCTAACTTTAACTCTCCCCAACTGAGAATCGGTTGTCGCCCCGGACTATCTCGACGTAACAAGGCGCGGATGCGGGCTGCTAATTCGTTGACATCAAAAGGTTTAATGACGTAATCATCAGCCCCACTATCCAAACCGACAATCTTATCAGCAGAGGAGTCCCGTGCTGTCAGCATCAAAATTGGTTTTCCATAACCAGAACTACGCAGACGCTTGCAGAGACTAATGCCATCGAGCTTAGGTAGCATCAGATCTAGCAAAATCAAGTCGTAGTCGAAAGCCTCCGCCTGTTGCCAACCAGCTTCTCCATCGAGGGCAATATCTACGACATAATGCTGGTCTTGCAGCACGTCTGCTAATGTCTCCGCAATCAGTTCGTTATCCTCGACTACTAAAATACGCATCGTTTCGATCTCGATCGCATTTAAGTTTCACAAATTAGTCACATTCGTTGCCTATGCTTACGTTATAGCTGAATCTTAGAACTTGGCTAACGAATAATAAAAATTATTTCGGCTTGGAGTTACGTAATGCTGAGCGAAATTACCTTAAATCCCACCTTATCCGAGCAAACATCTGAATGCCACATCGGTGAATGTCTCATCGATCGCGCTGAAATCGATTGCTATCCCTACGCGACTCGGGGAGTTTTGTTTGGAATTCTCTTTGGGAGTCTGTTTTGGGGGGCGATCGCTGGTGTCTTCATGCTATTACTGTAAAATATCTTGAACTTGACTAACTCGCTATGCTATTACTGTAAAATATCTTGAACTTGACTAACTCGCTGGCGATCGCAGTAACTCAAGAGTGAGAGCAACTACTTTCATCTTGTTGCAATTCAAAAATTATCGATTTCAGATACCGATCTCCCGATCTTTCAGGGTTTGCTGTCTTTAATACTTTTAAAAACAGACTTTAATGCATCAATTAAGATGGGCATTGCCCACCCTACTAATAACTAGATAAACATTACTGATCGATACTTCTCGGTTAGAGTACATAGCCCTTGGAGATCCCCCAACCCCCTTAAAAAGGGAGGTATTGTTCCCCCTTTTTAAGGGGGGCTAGGGGGATCGAATTTTAATCGAGAAGTATTGCTTACTGATAACTGGTCACTGGTCACTGGTCACTGATATATGTTGCTGGCGTTGGTGAATTCTTTCTGGCGAACCCGTAGGGATCGAAGCGATTAATTTGCGCGTGTATTCTTGTTGCGGTTGGGAATAAATTGTTTCTGCACTTCCCTGTTCGACAAGTTGTCCCTGATTCATCACCAAAATGCGATCGCTCATGAATTTTACCACGCTCAAATCGTGAGAGATAAATATATAAGTGAGCTTTAATTCTTGTTGTAATTCTTTTAAAAGATTGAGTACCTGTGCTTGTACCGACACATCTAATGAGGAAACAGATTCATCGCAGATAATAAATTTAACTTCAGGATAAAGAGCTAGCGCTCTAGCAATACAAATTCGCTGCCTTTGTCCGCCAGAAAATTCATGAGGATAGCGGTTCATCAATTTAGGTTCTATCCCAACTTTAGCTAAAAATTCTGCGGCTCTTTCTCGTCGCTGTCTCGTTGTCTTACTCGTGCCATGAATCCACATTGGTTCCATCACTGCATCGCCAATCTTCATCCGAGGATCGAGAGAACTGTATGGATTTTGAAACACGATTTGCATTTCGCGGCGGAGTCGCTGTAACTGTTCGCCTTTAAGTGTGGTGACATCTTTCCCGCCAAAGAAGATTTTCCCGCCCATCGGTTGAATCAGCCGTAAAATCGTTCTCCCCAAAGTTGTTTTGCCGCAACCAGATTCACCGACTAATCCTAAAGTTTCTCCTGGATAAACTTGAAACTCAACGTTATTTACTGCCATGAAATAGCGCTTCGTTCGACCGAACCCTCCTCGAATGGGAAAGCCAACTTGAAGATTTTTGACTTCTAACAGAGGTGGCTGTTGTTGTAATTGCTCTACCCGTTGGTGAGTGGCTTCTGATGGAATTAAAGCGGGATAATGCGGTTGTTTTGACTCAATTTCCAATTCTCCTGTAGGGGTTTCCCTCACAGTCATGAAGTCGGCAACTGTCAGGAGTTTTTGCGGTCGGGAATCTAGCGCCGGACGACAGGCTAATAAGCCTTTGGTATAAGGGTGTTGGGGTTGGGAAAAAATCTGCTCTACCGCACCGTACTCGACAATTTTCCCCTTGTACATCACCGCGATCGCATCGGCAATTTCTGCCACCAATCCCAAGTCGTGGGTAATAAACATCATCGACATCTGACGGCGATCGCGCAATTCCCGCAACAAGTCCATAATCGTCGCTTGTACGGTCACGTCTAGGGCTGTGGTAGGCTCGTCAGCAATCAAAATGGCGGGATTGCAGGAAATTGCCATTGCAATTGTCACCCGCTGTAATTGCCCTCCTGATAGCTCGTGGGGATAGCGATCGAGTATGGCGAGTTTTTGTTGGTTGACCCAGGTTTGAATTTCCCTTGACGATGCATTTGGCTGCTTGACGGTGGCGAAATATTTCTGTTGTAACTCTTCGTCACTGGGTAAAAGTTTGACTTCCTGCAACCGTGCCGTGGCTTGACGACGGGCTTCAGCTTGAGATACGTTTTGATGCAAGCGAATGGCTTCAGTTAATTGAAACCCAATTGTAAAGACTGGGTTGAGGGCGCTCATCGGCTCTTGAAACACCATTGCCAAGCGATCGCCCCGATATTTCTGCATCTGGGCAGGAGATAGTTGCAATAAATCTACTGCCTGCCCGTCTGCTGCCCAAAATTTGATTTGTCCCCCCGTCACCTTCCCAGGAGTCGGAATCAGTCCCATCATCGCCAAGGACGTGACTGATTTTCCCGAACCCGATTCCCCTACAATTCCCAGGGTTTGCCCCCGCTTCAGTTCAAACGAAATGCCGTTAACAGCTTTAATGAGTCTATTGTCATCTGTAGCAAACTCTACGTGTAAATCGCGAACTGTGAGGACATCACTCATAGGAGTTAGCGGGGCGATCGATAAATTAACTGGATCTTAACAGCACCGCTTGGTAGTTGGTAATAGCTAATAGCTAATAGCTCATTGCCATTAGCCATTAACCATTAAAATGGAATATCATCCTCATCGACTTCTACAGGCGCTTTGGGTGACTCTTGAGGTGCGGCTACGGCGACAGGGGTGGGTTGTCTTTCGACTGGCGCTGAAGCACGCGGCTGGGGTGCTGGTGGGGTGTAGCTACTTGTTTCTTCCCGTTCGGTGGCGGAAGACATGAGGTTAACACCATCCAGCCTGTGAATGCGTTGTGCGGTTAATTCAGCGCGTTTCTCTTTAAAGCCCTCTTGCCGCTCTACAGTATTCATACCTAAACGACCTTCAATAATGACGCGATCGCCTTTGTGGTAGTTTTGCTGAATTTCGTCTGCCATTTTGCCCCAACCGACAACTCTTAGAGTCGCTGGGGGTCTTCTGCCCGTAGCCCAGGAATACTAACCATCATTTCGGCGATCGCCAGCAGGTTGTCGTTATTGACGTGACGTAGTTGCGGCTCTTCTTTAATTTCTGCCATCAAAATACAGCTGTTCATGTCTTCGTCTCCTTTGTGTAGGGTGTAGGGAGTCGTTATTGGTGGTTGAAAGTAGACGGTTAACCGTCTACTTTCAACTCACTTCTCCTTTATACTTCATCCCTATCTTGCCTCTAGTCCTTCAAGAGATGAGACGGATGGCTCCACTCCTTGTTCTTGTTCCACGAACTCTTGAACGCGGTGGCGGTATTCCCGCAGGGATTCATCTATCCAATCTCGATCGTTACTATTTGCGAACAAATGTACCACTGGTTCCCCTGCATCTGGCAAGATCAAAATCCAATTATCTTCATGGCGATCGAGAATCTTTACACCGTCGGTCAGTTCGAGTCTTTCTGCTGGATGGGTTTCGACGAGATGGCGCATCAAAGCTCCCTTGACCGTCCAAGGACACCGGACTGTATAAGATTTGTGGTAGACGCGGGGGAGTTCGGTGCGAATAGCGGCAAGCGATCGCTCTTGAATAGTCAGCATTTCGATTAGCTTGGCAATGCAGAACATCCCGTCGAACCCTGGATGCAATTGCGGGAAAATAAAGCCTGTTTCTCCACTTCCGCCTAAAACTACGTTTGGCGTGCGACGGCATTCTTCCATCAAGGCGGTGGGGTTTGCCTTGGTACGAATGATTTTCGCATCGTGGCGACGGGCAATTTGCTCGACAGCGCTAGAAACGTGAACGGGTACGACGACAGTGCCTCTGGGGTGTGCTGTCAGCATCATGTTGACCATCAAAGCCGTCAGCATTTCACCCCGAATTGGGATACCTGCTTCATCTACTAAGGTCATTTGTTCGCCATTCGCAGATACCTGCACGCCGAAATTAGCTTTGAGTGCTTCGACGACGTGACCGAGTTGCATCAGTAATGCTTCTTTCTCTACGGCACTGACGGCGGTTGGTTTGAGGCTAGCATTTAACACCACTGCATCGCAGCCAAATTTAGCTAGCATTTGCGGCAGGACTGCCCCAGTCACCGCATAAGAGTAGTCGATCACGACTTTAGAGTTGCTGTGGTGAACCGCTTCGACATTGAGGTGCTTTTCAAAGGCAGTGCAGTAGGTAGATACCATTTGGGTCGGATAGACGACATTACCGATTTCGTGAATTTGTACGCGCCGCAGGTCTTCTTTGAAATAAGCTCCTTCAATTTTCTTTTCTAGAGCTTTAGAAATATTGATGCCTTTGGGGTCGATAAATTCAATCAAAATGTAATCTGGGCGATCGGGATGCACTCTTACGTGAATGCCTCCAGACACTCCCATTGTTGAGATTACAGTTCGCGCCATTGGAATTGCAGTCGCATCGAGATTTTGAATGTTGATCCCGACTGACATCAATCCCGCAATTAGCGATCGCGTGACCATGCGAGAAATACTGCGCTGGTCGCGGGAAACCGTTACCTGCGCCCCTGGTTTTAATGTCGAACCATAGGCGGCTCCCAGTTTGACGGCAAATTCGGGTGTAATGTCAATATTTGCCAATCCCGTCACGCCTCGCTGACCGAAGAGATTGCGCTGAGCGGTGTGACCCCAAATTAAGTTAATATTTAACGTTGCGCCCGATTCAATTTGCTTGCTGGGCCAAACTCTGACGCTGGAACTGATCAGGGCTTCTTCTCCCACGGTAGAGAGAGAGCCTACTACCGCGCCTTCAAGGACGTGGGCGCGACGGTCTACCCGCGTACCGCGAGAAATAACGCAGGCTCTCAAGTGCGCCTCATCTCCAATCAGCGCTCCATTCCAGACAATCGGGCGCTTCAGGTTGGCATCAGCGCCAACGGTAACGTTGTCGCCAATGACCGTACCCGCAGAAATTTGAACTCTGGCTCCAATGCGGCAATTATCACCGATTAAACAAGGGGCTTCTAGGCTGGCAGTCGGATCGATGTGAGTATTTTGTCCTATCCAGATTCCTGAAGACCGCTCTTCGTAGGCATAGTCGAGTTTAACTTTGCGATCGAGTGCGTCGTACTGACTTTCTCGATAGGCATCTAAGTGACCGACATCGCACCAGTAGCCTTGAGCAATGTAACCGTACATTGGCTCGTCTTTTTCCAATAATAAGGGAAATAATTCTTTAGAAAAGTCACTTTCTTGATTTTCTGGCAGATATTCCAATACTTCTGGTTCCAAAATATAAGTACCAGTATTTACCGTGTCGGAAAAAATTTCGCTAGAAGAAGGTTTCTCTAAAAAGCGGCGGATGCGTTGCGATTCATCTGTAATTACTACACCAAATTCAATTGGGTTGGGAACGCGGGTTAAAACTACAGTGGCTTTCGATTTTTTCTGTTTGTGAAATTCTATGGCTGCGGTGAGGTCAAAATCTGTGATGCTGTCACCGCTAATCACTAAAAACGTGCGATCGAGCAATTCTGCGATATTTTTGACGCAGCCTGCCGTTCCTAGCGGCTGATCTTCCTCAACGGCATAAGTCATCTGTACGCCAAAGTCGCTACCATCTTGAAAGTAGTCGCGCATTACGTCAGGTAAGTAGTGTAGAGTGGCAATCACTTCTGTAATCTGATGCCGTTTGAGCAGATTAATAATATGTTCTGCGATCGGTCGATTCAGCACTGGAACCATCGGTTTAGGAAGATCGCAAGTCAGCGGTCGAAGCCGCGTTCCAGATCCTCCAGCCATCAGTACTGCGCGCATAATTCCTCCTTAGATGTTCCACCCATTAGTGGTGTAAAGCCAACACTTCGAGCAACGCTAGTCTTTATCTAGTTTCCTATGTCTCTCCCACTTGCGGCACTCCCACAGGTTACATCCCACCAACAAACTCGATGGATTCTACCTACCACGCTTTCCAACTAATCATGCTACGGGCATTCAAGCAACTGCAATAGCGCTAGAAGCGGTATCAATTGTGTCAGCTAAACTGGGAGAAGGTGTGGAGTGTAGGGCGTGGGGTGTGAGGACAAGGGAGACAAGGGAGACAAGGGAGAGGGGGGAGACAAGGGAGAGGGGGGAGACAAGGGAGACAAGGGAGACAAGGCAAGCAGAGGAGAAATTACCGATCGCTGGTCACTGGTCACTGATAACTGATAACTGATAACTGTAGAGGTAGATGCGGAATGAGTAGTTTAATTACTTTGTTATTAGTCTTAGCTTATGGCGGTGGTGTTTGGAAGTTCTGGACTGGATTTCACCGCACAAATTTCTCTCGCTCTTTTACTAACAGGCTAAGATTATCTCTACTGTGGCCTGCTTTGATCGTGGCAAATAAGTCTTATCGCCAGAATTTTAGAAGAGCGCTGAAGGGATGATGGAAAGGAGACAGAAGGGGGACAAGGAAGACAAGGGGATAAGGGAGAGATTCACTCTCAAATCCGAAATCTAAAGTCTAAAATTTCCCTCACTCCTCAACGCCAGATGTTTCAAGTCGAGGAACCGCAAGAGCGCACTGGCTCCTCGTCACTCCTCACTCCTCTGTGGCTCATTGGTGGAACGCAGGAAAGCGCTCAATTGGCTGAGGCGATCGCACGGGCTAATTTGCCGTGTATAATTTCTGTCACAACGGAATCAGCTCGCGCGCTCTACCCCGATGCGGCTTGTCTGCAAGTACGGGTGGGGCGTTTTACCTGTTTGGAGATTGAAGCGTTCGTGCAACAGCAGGTGGTTGGTGTGTTGGATGCATCACACCCCTATGCTGTAGAAATTTCCCAAAGTGCGATCGCAGTTTGTCAAAAGTTGGGAATTCCCTATTTGCGGTACGAGCGTCCTGTTTTCAAGGGAGTAGGGACGGGCTGGGAGCAGGGAGCAGAGAAACGAATAGATGGTTTTGAATCTTTGCTGTCGGGGGACTACTTACAGGGACAAAGGGTGTTACTAACTATTGGTTATCGACCTCTGCATCTGTTTCAATCTTGGCAGGATAAGGCAACTTTATTTGCCCGTATTTTACCTAGTGCGATCGCATTAGAATCTGCTTTGAAGGCTGGGTTTGCTAACGATCGCTTAATTTGTCTGCGTCCACCAATTTCGGCAGCTTTGGAGGCGGCTTTGTGGCGACAATGGAATATTTCTGTAGTGGTGACTAAGGCTTCTGGTGCGCCTGGGGGAGAGGATGTGAAGCGAACTGTGGCTGCTGAATTGGGGATCGATTTAATTGCGATCGATCGTCCAAATATTGAATATCCGCAGCAAACTAGCGATTTATCAGTGGCTCTAGATTTTTGCCGTATGTTATTTGGATAATTGAGGATTGGTGGCGGGCGATCGCAACTTTCCTAGTTTTGTTACTTTTTTGTTCCAGTTCTGTCACTTTTTTTAAGTTAAATTGTAGTCGAATGTGAAATCAAAGTTCCAGTTCTATAACTTTGTTTCCTATCTTTTTGTTTTCAAGCAAGTTGTAAGTACTCGCTTCAAATTTATATGCAGTTTAGTAGAGGAATACGGTAAAAGTATAGCCATATAATCCTAACATTTAGGAGGAATTTTCATGAATTCATACATTTTCTTTGAAAGTGCGCTTCAGCTTTTAGTAATAGCTTATCTCATCTCAGTGATGCTATTACTTACAGTTTCTAAAATTGGTTTAGCCGTCATTGAAACTATTGAAGACGCTCAAGACTAATGGCAATAAGAAGAGATACGTCAACTCGACTAGAGTACATCAATTTGATTCCCAAATTGTGAAAATTCTACCCAATTATACCCCGAGGCGATCGCTTATCAATGACGCTCGATCCCACGTTTATACCCAAGCAACAACCAGCATACCCAAAACTACTTTTTTCTCTTTGAAGACTGATTCACTCTTGACTCGACAGTAAACTTTGGGATTTCCCGCAGTTCAGACTCGCTCAAACTATACTGTTCGCAAACTAAGCTGAGGCGCTTTCCTGGGGTTTGTACGGGATTGACGGAATGGGTTAAATTGCCTTGAAAGTATACTAATGTATTAGCTTGTGGTTTAATCTGTCCGACTTGACGCTTATCGCAGCGCAGTATCAATTCTCCTCCTTGCATATCTGGTGGTAGTTGCACGTAAAGGACGCTGACGATTGTGGGTGGTTCGATGATTTTACAATAGGAACGTAAGGAGCGATCGATATGCGGATCGACACGGGAGCCTGCGGTTAGGAGTAAGGGATTGAGGTAAAAGGCATTACAATCCGATCGCAGGGCTAGATTGATATATGGTTTGAAGTAAGGAAATTTTTGTTCTACTTCTGCTATTCCAGCACGTTGAAATACTACAGAAAATCCTTTGGTTCCTACAAAGTCACGGTTGAGATTGTTGGTAGTAAAGTAGGGACACGCTTGAATTTGTCCCCATAAGTCGTTGAGGTAGTTGCTGGGAAAGCAAGCTGGTTGTTGGTGGTAGTATTTCAGTTTCACAAGAAACAGAGAGTAGGGGGAAAATTCGGAATTCGGAATTCAAGACTTTTGACTTTTTTATTTATACCCAGTATGCGGGATTAATACCCAAATTTAACTGGGACGAAAGACGCGATCGAATGGCTGCTTGCGGTAGCGTCTGTAGATGTCGAAGTCTGCATCTAATGTGGCGATCGCGCTGATATCCAATCTTTCTGATATAGTCACCAAAGTAAGATCGGCAAAGTCTGGCTTCAGATCGGCATACTGAAGATTTAATTCTACGATACGGGTGAAATCGTTTGGTTGCAGGTGTTCGATCGCAATTATTTCCTGTGCGACCATGAGCAATAGGTCATTTTGTACCAGTGGATTTCGCGGTAGTAAGTGTAGAGATTCCGTGATGCAAGCTACCGTTGTCAACATGATACTGGTAGAGTTCATCATGAATGGATAGACTTGAGCGTGATAGCGATCGTTCCGATTAAAGAAAGCAACGAGTATACCCGTATCTACCAGAAAAATCGGATAATAGCTCATTCTGGATTTTCTTCCAGCAATCGTTTGGCAATATAGCGTTTACGCGCTTTCCGTTCTGACAAATCTGGCACTCCATCAAATAAGTGGGGTTCTCTTCCCATCCGTTCTGCTAGTGTTTGCTTACCAGCTTGCAGGCTTAACCACTTCTGATTGATGATTCTCCTTATTGTCTCGCTTCTATCTGCTTGTTCGTGCGCCACAATCTCAGCTAGCCGCGCCTCGGTTTCTGCGTCTAGTCTGACAGCTATTAGTCCCATGTTTGTACTCCTGTTTGTTATACAAGTATAACGCAAGCGATCGCGCTTGGATACGATGCTTTGCGTTGTTGTAGAGCGAATACATCAAATGCATACCTAAATAGAAAACAAAATACCCAAAACCTAAAGTGCGAGGAGAAAATCTGATGTAGCGATATGCGATCGCCAGGTGGTAGGGTTTTAAAGTATGGAACCGTTTGCTACATACACCCATGCTTTCGACCATGTAGGTGTACTAGGAACTTATGTAGATCTGTCATACTAGAAAGCTATTTGCAGTCATGTTTGAGGCTTCACGCCTGAAGGGATATGAGAAAATATTCACATTCATTCGTGCAGATAACACAGCAGCTTTAACGACATATCTCAACCAAGGTTTTCAGATTGTCGGTACGGCAAAAAGACATGCCAAGATCGATCGAATCTATCTAGACGAAATTATTGTCGAACGATTTTTGTAGAAATTGAGCAGTGGTGAGAATTATCAAATTTCAAGCGATCGCTCTACTAGAGTACGTCCTGCTTATACCCAGAAATTGAGATTTATACCTATATATTCAACTTGAAGCATAAATCTGATACTCTAAACTTGAGTAGAATTCAGTTTTATAGTTATGTCACTACAACTGAAGGTTCCGAGTATTGTCTGTGATGGCTGTGCAGAAACAATTACCAAAGCGGTTAAATCTGTGGATGCAGATGCTCAAGTTGATGTGGATGTCTCGGCTAAGACTGTTAAAGTGGAAGGCGCACAGTCTGAAGAGTCCATTAAACAAGCTATTACGGCTACTGGTCACACGGTAGAGTAGAATCGACAAATTCTAAAATGTGTTGTGCTGTCATTTGTGGCTGTTCTAGATGAGGAACGTGTCCGCAATCTTGAATCCAAATCAGTTGACTTTGGGCGATCGCGCGTTTAAATCTAGAAGCATCGGTAGTACCCAAGATCCGATCGTCTTTTCCCCATAAAATTAGTGTTGGTGGTTGGATTTGGTTAAGTCTGTTTTTAAAGGAACTATATCCACCACTCTTGGTAAAAGCAATTAACGCCTGACTCCACTGAGAACATTCTAAATGCAGTGCGGCGCAGACTTGAGCGTCAATGGAAGCAAGTGTCTTATTTTTATAAGCAGCACGACTAATACTATGACGGATTCTAGGATTTTTTAAAAACTCAGTCGCTAAACGATCTAGTGGTGGAAACATATATTTACTCATCACCGAACCACCAGCTACTCCAGCACTATCAATTAAGACTAACTTTTGCACCGCATCTGGATATGTCAGCGTGAAATCTATGGCTGCTGCGCCTCCCATCGACGCACCCACTAAAATTACAGGCTTTTGAATCAGAGTTTTCCAGAAATAATATAGATGAGTCTTAATCGTATCGGGAGTAATCTTAACTCCTGCAACTCTGTCGGTAAACCCAAAACCGAATAAATCTACTGCCCAAGTTTCGTGATGAGCTGCTAATAGTGGTAATAATCGACGAAACTCTAACACGGAACTATCAAAACCGTGAATTAATAATATGGGGATTTCTCCACTACCTTGTCTGACGTATGTGGTTGCGATCGCTTCTGGAGATAATGGAGTGGCGATCGCCTGTTGCTGTATATTCTGAGCTAATGCGATCGATGTCGCTTCAGTGAGTTGCGTGACAAGCTGGGGAAGAAATTGGGCAAACATACAAATTGTTTTCTATTTCGATCTTAAATTGTAATTCAATATTGATATACTTTGTATATCCAAAGTATAGCTATAAGACAATGCGAAGTTCAATCGGTAAATGGGGAAATTCGCTGGGATTGAGGATACCCAGACATATTGTAGAAGAATTATCTCTGCATCCAAATGATGAAGTTGAGTGTCGCGTTGAAAAAGGTAGATTGATTGTTGAGGTCGTACACAAGCGCAAATACACCTTAGAGGAATTGCTTTCTCAAGAGATGGAACCCGAACCAGAAATCGACTGGGGTAAACCTATGGGTGAAGAAGCGTGGTAGAAGTTCCAGCGCGAGGTACTTTCATTTGGCTGAATTTTGAACCGCAATCTGGACGCGAACAAATGGGTAGAAGACCTGCTTTAGTTGTTAGCCATACAGCTTTTAACCGCAAGCGTGGTTTTGCGTTCGTTTGTCCCATCAGTAATACTAGGCGGAAAAATCCTTTTTATATTGCGATTCCAGAAGGTTTAGCTGTAACTGGAGTCATCATGTGCGACCAATTGCGATCGCTAGATTACCGCATCAGAAATGCAGAGTTTTTAGGTGAATGTCCTATTTCCCTACTAGAAGAAGTCTTACTCCGAATTCAACCGATCTTCTTGTAGAGAAAACTGGATTTTTTGTGTATAATACACTTAGATAAACACATTATACACATAAAAATGCGAACAAATATCGAGCTTGACGATACATTAGTTGAAGAAGCCTTTCGACTTACCAACGTCCGTACTAAAAAGGAACTTTTGCATCTAGCGTTGCAAGAATTAATTCGCTCTCAGAAAAAGAAAAATCTACTCGATTTGGCTGGAAAAATTGAGTTTTACGACGATTACGATCCCAAAGCACTCAGAACAAATCGCCATGCTGCTGATTGATACATCTGTTTGGGTAAGTGTATTTCGAGATAAAACAGGACTTGTACGCCAGCAACTTCAATCAATCATTAGCGATCGCGATGTGATTCTAACTCGTTTCAGCCAGTTAGAACTGTTACAAGGATGTCGAGACGATCGCGAGTGGAGACTACTACAAAACTATCTGCAAACCCAAGACTATGTTGAATTAGATGCTGAATCTTGGCAAGCTGCCGCACGTATATACTTTGAATTACGCAGACAAGGATTAACCGTGTGTAGTCCGATTAACTGCTGTATTGCTCAATTAGCTATAGACCATGCATTAACTCTAATTCATGACGATCGCGACTTTGAAGTTATTAGTAGCGTGCGATCGCTGCAACAAATCCGCTTTCAGCCAAAATAGTTAAAAAACCCTAGACATATTGATATATGGAGGTTATAGTAGGTTGCGGAAAGGCGCATTATCGTAACCATGAGCCAATTAAGTCGGCTGACAGCCCCTAAATCGAGTTTCAACATTCAACCCCAAGAAGATATTTTGGGAAATTTATTGGCAAATAAGCGCAGCGAAAATACTCGTCGCGCCTATGCTAAAGATTTAAAAGATTTCTTCGTCACGATGGCAGGAGTTGAACCAGATCGCAATTTGATTGCCGAATTCCTGCAACTTTCTCGATTCAACGCCACAGCCTTAGTACTTAAATATAAGGCAGTTCTGAGCGATCGCAATTTATCGGAAGCAACAATTAACCGTCGATTAGCCGCAATAAAATCTTTAGTTAACTACGCACGTCAAATTGGGATGTGCGATTACAGTTTGGATGATATTGCAGGAGAGAAGGTAAAGGCTTATCGCGATACGAGTGGAGTGAGTTTAGAAGCGTATCGTCAGGTGTTAGATATTGTCGATCGCAACTCGCTTAAAGGCAAACGCGATTATGCGATATTACGATTGCTGTGGGATAATGCCTTGAGACGCGGAGAATTAGTTAAAGCGAATGTAAGTGACTTCGATCCAGATAGGCGATCGCTAACTATATATGGAAAAGGTCGAGGCACTCAAGCCGAGACAGTCAGTTTATCTGAGTCTACAGTAGCAGCATTACAAGAATGGTTGTGCGAACGCGGTAAAGCTAAGCGTAACGAACCATTATTTATTGCACTCGATCGCGCCAGTTACGGTCATCGTCTCACGGGTACTGCTATATATAAGATCGTACAGGCAATGGCAGAAACAGCAGGATTGAAAAAACGCCTCAGTCCCCACAGAGTTAGACACTCTGGAATTACAGCTGCATTGGATGCAACAGGTGGAAACGTTCGCATGGTACAGAAATTATCTCGTCATGCCAGGTTAGATACATTAATGGTTTACGACGACAATCGCCAAAATCACCAAGCCGAAGTCACTGGATTATTAGCAGCATTGATTGAAGGAGAATCGTAGGGGCGGGTTTAGCAGATAGCCTAAAAACCCCAACAGCAAATCTTCATTCAAAACCCGCCCGTACAGAGGGAAAAATTACCCATTAGCGTACAAATCTGGAAGCACAGAAACAGACGGAATATACTCAGCATAATCGCGATCGAGAGATTGCAGATCGCAACCAGTAATTTGAGCCACCACAGCCGGATTTACACCCGCACTCAAACACGTACAAATAAACGTGTGTCTTGTATTGGAAGGTTTGCGATATTCCACACCAGCCAACTCCAACATTTTCACCCAAGCACGGTTGCGAAAATTGCGATCGTCAATTGGCAATCCTTCAGGACTCGGGAAGATAAGATCTTCTAGTAAATAATTTTCGGGTTTTCTAGTTTGAAGCAATAATCTAATTCTGTCATTTAAGGGAATAGAGCGAACTTTATTTGTCTGAGGGACACCCCGACTCATAGATTCTCCAATCCAAATACTTGACATATTAGAGTTAATATGCATCCAACGTAAAGCGATCGCCTCTGTAGTTCGTACCCCAGTTAAAAATAAAAATTCGACAAAATCGGCATAGTGTTTGTATTGAGGGTGAGTTTTGAAAGCAGCGAGAATTGCCTTAACTTCCTCTTGTGTAAATGGTTTGAGTGGTTGTTTGGGTGCTGACTCCACCTGCTTTTGTAAATCTTTCCAGGGGTTCGCTTCCACAAAACCTTTCGTTATTCCCCAACTCCAACAAGCACTGAGTAAAATCAGCCTTTCTTTCCTGGCGCGTTCGGCATTCTTACTCTGAAGCCAAGCATTGAATTGTTCTGCATGAGTTTGTAGAATTGCGATCGCGTTTTGTGCGGCTAGTAATTTCCGCGTCTCATCCTCTCGATAGTAAAACTGGTGCAGGTATTTCAGAGTTGTCTTGTACCGATCTAAACTTCTGGGATGTAAAGACTGAGACTTATACTCCATAAACTGTTGGAATAATTCGGCACAAGTAAGAAGTTGCGCGTCATTAACTGGTTTTTCAGCTAAGCTTTGGGGTTTGTATTTAGCCAGAGTGGTGTCAAAATTACCAGAAATCGCATCCAACTCAATTTGACGCGCCTTCAACTCTGCCAACATTCGACTCTCTTGAGTATCTGGCAATCCTAGAGATAAACAATACCGCTTTCCCGAAACTCGCCAACGCAGTCTCAGCCTATCTTTAAAACTTTCTACAACAACCGAACCTTTACTTGCCTTCATTATTGGGTATTTATTTCGTGTTTTAGGTATACAAGCGAGAGGACAGAGACAACAAGCGCTAGAGAATATCAGGTATAGATTAAACTATTTGGGTATCAAAGCGAGATATTCTAATGTAAAAATATTGATTGTTTAAGTTTGGGTATAAGTAGCATATTTTAGGTATTTAATTGACTGAATCTTCACTCGATCGCGTTTCAAGAGTTTTTCACCCAGGTTTGGGTATAATTCATGTATTCTAGGTATAAAACTGATTTTTTAAAATATTTAGGTACAGCATCCCAAATTTGGGTATTTTTTTGATGTAATCTAATCCTGAAAATATATTGCTTTGCACATCTATATTCATTTGCATAACTGCGTTTCAATAATTCTAGAAACGAAGTACTGCAAACCCAGTGAAACTAGAAACATTACTAGCACGCGATCGCACCATTCGCGTTATCGGTTTTGACGATGCGCCATTCGTGCGCCGACGCAGTAGCAGTGTCTCAATCGTCGGTGTTATTTGTGCAGAGACGCGATTTGAAGGGATGGTATGGGGAAAAGTGCGACAAGACGGCTGGAACGCTACAGATACAATCTGTCAGTTACTTTTAGGCAAAAAATTTCTGCCTCAACTCCACATATTGCTATTGGATGGAATCGGCTTTGGTGGCTTTAACATCATCGACTTACCCAAACTTGCAGACAAACTAAAAATTCCCTGCGTTACCGTCATGCGCCGACAACCAAACATGACAAAGATAGAAACAGCACTACAACGCTTACCCCAACCCCATCGCCGTTTAGAACTGATGCGCCGTGCGGGAAAAGTTCACGCATATCCGCCATTTTTCTTTCAAGTCTGCGGGGAAGATCCAGATGTTATCTCAGCTGTATTACAAAGATTAAGCGATCGCGGTCACGTACCAGAAGCCCTAAGATTAGCACATTTAATTGGTGCGGCAGTCGTTAAAGGTGAAAGCGGGAGTTCGGCTTGATTATTGATTCTTCTATAAACAACGCATAGATAAGGAGGTGATGTATTGGAAGAGTTACAAGCTGCCGTCTTGATGGCAATAGCTGCTTGCCCTGATGTGAGGTATAGACCTGTATCGAGCAACACTATAGCATTTAGCTTTGTGCGCGAGGAGGGCGTGCAGCTTTTCTTACGTGGGATTGCCTTTTATCCAAGGCTGCGCCCAGTAGTCGTCGGAATTGAAGTTGTTGTAGCTTACATCGACTAATTCTCTGACGCAATCGCCCCTGCCTAGTAGGTGACGCTACTAGGTGGGGGTTTACTTTTGGATTGTGGAACTTCCAAGTCATCACTAGACCGTTAAGTTCTACATTCATCCCTTTACTTTTGGCATCAACATAGGCTGCTTGAGCCTCAGTTTCAGTGTAATGTTCGATATGCAATCCCTGTTCGCTAGGATAAACGCGCTTGGCAGCAAAATTTTGACTCATAGCTAGGATGAATAAATTACAGGATTGCGTCCTACTTGTTCTAAATATTCCGAAACGCTACTACATCCAGAAGCTTTAGCAGCATTGACTAAACCTTGCCAACCCGATTCTGTAATTGTAAGGGTACGCCTCTTTTTTGGCTCTCCATAGATAGGTTCCCCACTCGGTCTCCCTTCATGTATCAAATTATCTATAGAATTGGGATGTTTTCCGCGTGAATATTCTGACTTGGTTAGCTTGCTTGCCATAGCTCTAACTCTAATTGGCTGCTCTGAATATATCTAGTTCTATCGGTATTTTAAAGTTTTTAAAAACTACAAATAAGTCTGTAAAAGCCCAAATGCGATCGCCAACTTAAAAACTAGCACATTTACCGAGAGTTAAATTTCCCTACAATCGGCATGATGAGGTATGCGCTGAGATAGCTAGCCATGACCTCACAACCAGAGCGAATCGAGATAAAACTAACAATACCAGCTACACAACCCCAGTTGTTAGAAGGATTAGATCTGTGGTTGCGCTTGGGGTTGCTTTCTGAAACTCAAGTTATCCAAATTTGTCGCACTTACCTAGTTTGTGCCTTACCCCTACCTGAAGTAACTCCTCAAGCAGACTTTATTACCACACCAGCAACAGAAACACTTCCAGCGAGAACTCGTCCCGCACCCATACTCAGCCGAATTTTATCTTCCTTGATGGAAGAAATTAGCGTCGTGTGGCTGCTATTTCTAGGTGTGTTCATGGTAGTCGTATCCTCTGGGGTACTAGCGGCGAGTCAGTGGCAGAACTTTTCCGCAGTCGGACAATATGCCATTTTATTCGGCTACACCTTAGCATTTTGGGTTGCTTGCTGGTGGACGCGACAACGACCGAATTTGAGTTTGACAAGCAGGATTTTACAAGTCACCACCCTATCCCTAATTCCAGTTAACTTCTGGGCAATCGATGGGTTTCAACTGTGGTGGGATGGATTGGGATTAATAGTAGGAGCGATCGCAATCTTAAGTTTATCTGCGATCGCCTGGATGTTACTGCAAGCTGCATTACCGATTAGAGTGAATACTCTTGCACTGAGTTGGCTGCAATTGGGTTGGATAATACCCGGGTTTCCCCTCATTGCTATTTATAGCGGTACGTTAGGGACAGCAGGAGTATTATGGCATCGGGTAGAAAAGCGTCAGGCAAGTTTAATTGATTTAGGGATGAGTGGCGTTGTTCTGGCTATTTCCACCTTACTGCTTTTGGGTAGGGGAGTCCTACGTGCAGGCGTACCCATAGATGCAATTGGACTGGCGTTAGGGATTTGCGGCTGGGTACTTTGTTGGTTAACTCGCCGTCAGGTACAACCTCTATTGACTCGCACGGGTATCGGGTTATTAGTATTGGGTTGGATAGTCGCTGTCAATGTCGAACCACCTTGGCAAGCGATCGCAGTTAGTATTTTAGGTATCTGGTTATTAGCAAATCATCTGCAAAGACTTTGGCAAGTATGGGATTTACTCGCCCTATTTTTTGTTGGATTGCAGGCTTACTGTTTGCTATGGCGGCTGATTCCCATTGCAGGGAGGCAACAAATTATTGCCTTGGCAACCCAAATCGCCGGAGGTTATTTATTCCCAGGAGAACTCATCGGGCTAGCGCTTTTTCCTTATATTATTGTCACCTTAATTGTTGCCTCGCGCCTCCGGCGTGCCTCTCAACCAAATTTAGCTAGTTATACCGAAGGCGTGGCATTGATTTTAGGAAGCGTTCTTGCTTTATTTAGTTTATTCAATCCCTTGGTGCGATCGCTCTACTTATTAGCTTCTACTCTTACCTTAATAATTGTTCTACGTCAGCGCCCTACTCCGGTTGCATGGTTAATTTATCTCACGCACGTAACAGGAATATTAACTTTATATGCATGGATAGGTTGGGGTTTTCCCAATCTTGATACTCGATTTTGGGCAGTCATTTTATTAATTGGGATGATAGCAGAATGGGGGTTTGCATGTAGGGGCGCACAGCCGTGCGCCCTTACGCATCCAATTTGGCAGCGCAGTGCGTGGTATATCGGTTTAGTCTTAGCAGGATTGAGTTATCCCCTACTCATAGAAACAAATTCATACTGGGGATTAATTTGGCTAGCCACTCCCACCTGTCTCACATTTCTCGGTAGTCGTACCATTCCTCAAGCAAGATTAGCAAATTGGCTGAGTGTTGTTGCCTTACTTCTAGCCCAAATCCTAACTGAAGCTAGAGTAACTCCTTTATTAATAAGTACGGCAGTCGCCACCAGTTTAATGTTATTCAACACGCAAAAATTGCGATCGCAACTTGCCGCAGCAATAACTGTTGGATTTGGCTTGAGTTTTGCGGGAACTTGCCTGTGGCAAATTTGGGGGGTTCCCCTCAATTGGTTACCAACATGGATTGGCGTTGCTTTATGGGGGTTGTGGATGTTACGGCGATTTCTCTCCACGGGAATTTATACCCCAGCATTAGACGGTTGGGCGATCGCGCTGAGTATAATTAATTTAACTTTGCTAACTTTAGGTAGGCTAGAAGTTTACCCCATACAAGATTTATACATAATTTTTGCCGCAGTTATAACCACAGGAGCAATTACTTATCGTAACTGGGAACAGCCGACAAATTTAGGTTTTTATGGGATTGCTTGGGGTACAGAATTAGTAGTAGCTAGTATCGTATGGTGGAGTGTACCGTCTTTTATAAATATTGCGATCGCTAATTTAGGATTAGGACTAGCAACGCAATTAGGTGGTGATTGGTGGGTACGTCGTTCTGCCTTACCTTACCTTTCTAGTTGGCACGTTATCTCGCTTATATATGCAGTCATAGGATTAATTTTCGCCCACTATACATTTACTGCCTACACAGGACTTTACACGTTAGCAGCAGCATTAGTAGGAATTGGTGTTGGAAGGCGTTTACCTCTGCTCAAACCAATTACATTTATATCTGTATTTGGTATTTCCTTTGCTGCTTACGAACTTTTAATTTATCAATTGATCCAATCCAAAGGAGGGCAAGCAGGGGATGGCATAGTCTTACTATCAACCCTAGCCTGTGCGATCGCAATTATCTATCGTTTCTGTTCTCGCTGGTTGCTATTCTATTGGAGACTTACATCTCAAGAATTACTCGTAATTACCCATCTTCACTGGGGAATTGGTAGTCTTTTTTCCTTATTAGCATTAGGAGTCAGTTTAAGCAATTTTGGCAGCAATCTTTGGCTAGTGGTTACAGTAGTATTAGCAGCTTATGCAGCCTGGCAAGGACGGAATCGAAATTTCTGGGTTTATTTGGGAGTCATCCAATTAACAATTGCAATTGCTCACCTCTTGAATCGAATTTTACCCCTATCTGCATTCCTGGATTGGTCAGCCGCGATCGCTTGTGTCTACGCCTACCTTTTATACTCCTTACCTTGGCAAACTTGGGGATGGTCGAAACAACCTTGGCAGCGTTCTGCTACTGTTTTACCAGGGGCAATTGTCTTGCTTACATTTAGTGAAATTTCAATTTCAAGTTTATTTCTCGTCGCTGCTTTCTATGCTTGGCTGGCAAGGATAGAAAATCAGATTCGTCTCAGTTATATAAGTATTGTTTTAGCTGATTGGGCAATTATTCGACTGATTCAAAATTGGCAGTTCACCGATCCTTTGTGGTATGTTTCTATCTTGAGTGGTTCGTTGCTATATGTTGTCCAAGTCGATCCAACATTGCGATCGCCTACCGAAAAGGAAAAGCGTCACATTCTCCGCACTTTGGCTGTAGGGTTATTTTGTTTAACGGCTTTATATCAATCAGATAACAGCTTGTGGCAAGGAATTTTAACTATCTTTCTGGGTGTAGGTTTAATTTTAGCAGGAATCGTATTTCGCACCCGCGCTTATTTATATGTTGGAACGCTAACTTTTATTACAAAAGTCTTGCGTCAGCTTTGGCTATTTATCGATAATTATTCTTTACTACTATGGGCAATTGGAATTGTAGTCGGATTGCTATTTATTTGGATTGCTGCCACATTTGAAGCGCGTCGCACTCAAGCGATCGCCTTGATGCAAACTTGGATTCGAGAATTAGAAAGCTGGGAATAAAGCTGTAATCTTACGGAAAGTTTCTAGCTAATCACCCCACACAAGGAGTTATACAAAAAGTTTTCGTATAACAGTCAAACGTGGGGTGTTATACGGAAAAAGTCCGTAGAAATAGCCTATATAAGATTAGATATACGGAAACTTTCCGTATAATAAACAGCTTAGACGGACATAGCAATGTCGCGACACCAAGAAGAATCATAGCAACCGATGGTGCCGCACTTATGTAGCGTAGTATGCGCGCAAGCAAAAAACTCAAAGCCAAAGTCGGCTCGGAGGTGAACAATGGTACGAAAGGTTTTGCTCGTCTGCGGTATCTTGTCTTCACTACTCTATGTTGCCACCGTCGTACTCGCAGCTATACGGTGGGAGGGCTATAGCTCCACCTCTCAAACCGTCAGCGAACTAATCGCTATCGACGCTCCGACGACACCACTCGTCGTTCCGCTTTTCATCACGTATTCCCTACTCGTGTACGCATTCGGAGTGGGCATCTGGCGATCGGCTGGTCGAAAGCGCGCTCTGCGCTTCGCGGCGGTCGGACTGGTCGGAAAGGAGGTTCTCGGCTTGGTAGTAACGCTATTTTTCCCGATGCACCTACGTGGGGTCGAGGGAACGCTTACCGATACCATGCACGCAATTCTCACGGGTGTGGGCGTTCTCTTCATGCTGCTCGCCATAGGGTTCGCGGCTACGGCATTCGGAAAGCGGTTTCGCCTCTACTCCATCGCGACAATCCTGATACTTCTCGTGTTTGGCATTTTGGCAGGTTTGGACGGTTCCCGGCTTACGGCAAACTTGCCTACGCCGTGGATGGGAGTTTGGGAGCGTATTAACATCTTTGGCTACATGCTATGGGTCGTGGTGCTGACCATCATGCTCTTACGCATCCAAGATACTGTAGCCCCAGATGACTCCGGCGGGAGAAGCAATTTTGGATCGGTTGGTTCTTGATGACCGAACCTCCCATCTAACAATCCCTTTGCACGCCGACCGTATAGGGCAGTATCTGGTTCTAGATCTAGGCTGGAATGGCGATAAATATCTCCATGCGACACCTATACATCTGAGTGCGATCGGTGATAAAGTCTGGGTGCAATATGATGATACAGAAGAAAGTGTAGTCACCGATCTGATGGAAGCAGGTATTCCTAGAGAGAATATAGTGCTTGGTTTTCGACATCCAAAATTAGGGCAGCATACAGGTTTTGCTGTGGCATAACGCTCGAAAGTGGCGATCGCAACATCACAAGTCACTGAACGTAATGCTCTGAATTGGATTCGAGAATAGTCTGTTCCGCAAATTTTAGCCACTCAAAGCTTTTCTGAAAAAATATATCTTTAGGGAAATAGACAATAACAACCAAACTGTTTCTTCAAGCTCATGCCTCAAAATTTCTGAATATGTTTCCTGTGACAGATGTAAGCAAGTATTTATTCTTAATACCTTAAATGGCAATGGCTGTAGATCCGAACTAAATTCGATCCTCCTTCAGTTCATTTACACTAAGACTTGAATTGAGTCAAGCACTAGAGGGACTGAAAAACAATTTGTTGGTTCTCTTTAGCTACAGTCAAAATCTGCATAAAAAGCTAAGGGGTAATTTCATGACCATTCCATTAAGAGAAGATGTTGCCTACATTATTTTGAAAAAAATCAATGAAACTGGGCAAGAATTGCATCCAGTAAAATTTACTGCTGATGACTTTATCGGTCGCGAACCAACAAAAGCCGAACTATTAGGACACTTGGATTATCTGAATCAAAAGCAGTATATTAAGGCTGAATTTAGTGGTAATGCTTATGGCAACCAGGAAGATGTTCCCGATGCTGTAAATCCTAAAGAAGTTGATTTTAGAGTTGCCAATACTTTTGGTTCATCTGATGGTCCTTTGCCACATTTGATTACTTTCAAACAGGCAGAATTGACAGAAAAAGGTCGCAGAATGTTGGAGAAGATGGAGGCAAAACCTCCAGAAGAATTAAAAGAAGGTCCCTCAGTTCCCATTGCGACTAAAGACATGCCTTTCTTAGAGAAAGTCATGCTTAAAAGCGGACTTGAGGATCTGTTTGATGCTAGAGATGTCACAGAAGTCGTCTATCGCGTCATGCGCGATTTAATGACAACGGAAGCATCAGATCGAGTGGCAGAAGAATTAGAAGATAAGGAAGTTCTGCCAACAGAAGACAAAGCGTTACAAATGGAAATAGCTGACTTGTGGAATGATACCAATCCCATCGTTCGCTTTTTGAGTAGAATTCGTCCGCCTTTCTACCACTCAGATAGTTCTGACATTACTAACGTTAATGACAATCGCTTCTTGGCACGAGTTAAAGGTGAAGCACCAACAGCAAAAACTGCTTTCGATTTAGATACCGAACAAGTAGTTAAGGCTGTATTTTCTGCTACCAAGGACGAACTATCGGAAGAAAGAGTTAAAGAAATTGCTAACTGCTTACCTCCAAGAGTTCGGCAAATGTGGGAAACAGCTTAGGAACATTTGAAGTTAATTTTGAGTCAGGGTAGGAGTTGTCTCCTACCCTGTTTTGTCATTGGTTATTGGTCATTTGTTACTAAACGATCCAACCCCTCTTGAGAAATAGCAGGTGGTATGTATTATTTGTTGCTATAATTCAATGTCGAACTACCCAAATGCTTCTCGAAAAGCAAAGTTTTAACTAACTATTGCTAGAGAAATTTGGTTGATTTATATAACTCATCAGTTCAGATGCAGCCTTGGCTGGAAAAACAGTCAAATCTAGATTCACGTAAATATATATGTAACTGGAGAAAAATGAAGAACTGTAGTATGAGGCTGCGCGGCTCGATCGCAATGCTAGGTGTTATTTGTAGCAGTTTGACAATCGATTTACCTGCCGTTGCTATACCCCAAGCAGAGCAAAAGTCAGTACTTACGTCTCTTTCTCAGATCGTTACAGTAGCACCACACAATAGCTATATTTCACAAACTACACAAATTCCCCAAGTTTCGCCTGCTCCCGTTCAACCACCCCTACCCGAACAGCAGCAGCCTCCTAATACGCAAGTGTCCCCTACTCCACAAGTTTCGCCTTCTCCCATTCAACCACCCCTACCCGAACAGCAGCAGCCTCCCAGTACGACAGTGCTATTGAATCAAGGCAAAGTTAGTATTAAGCTGATCAATCAGACAGGAGCAAAAATCACTTATCAAGCAATTGGCAATACAGCACCGCGATCGCTCCCAGGAAAATCGGATGTCACGCTCAAAAACTTAGTTACACCTACAACGGTGACATTCAAGCGCGAAGATGGCGGATTGTTGAACGCAACTGGGCGATCGCCAACTCCAGGAGTACTAGAATTAATGCTAGATGCAACCACCGACCTCGGGATAGATAAGCAATCTCTGCAAATTCAACCGACTGGAGACGTATTTCTGAATTAGATCCGACTCACTACTGACTCAATCACAATTTACAAACGAATAATTCTCCTCTTGATAGACTAGTATCATTGGATTAATTTTGTGCTAGCACACGAAAACTCAAGTTATTTATTCCCCATCACCCATTCATGGTTACAGCAGTGAGTTCGACATCGTTTCTGCTTCCGCCTACTTTAGGTGCTTTTTTGCCCTCCCTACCCCTGGATAGCCTCTTCTCTACACAGGGGATTATGGTGATGCTACTAGCAGCCTATGCGGTTGCTATGTGGATGTTTCTCACCAGCGCCCCGAAGGTCTATACCGTTATGGTATCTGACTTAGAGATTGCCCGTCAGCTTTACGAAGGAATGCTCAATCTCCCCGCTGCCGAAGTTCCTTTACACTACTACTACAACTACGAGCAAACCTTGGGCGCAGCTGGAACGATCGATCCTTACTACATCTCTCCTAGTCCGAGTTTTACCAGCACCAAAGGATTTAACGGTCCCGATGGATTGTGGTATCAACTCAAGAAAAACACCCAACTCCACATCATCACTGGAGCTAGTTTAGGGAAGAAAAACCAGCAGCGCCATGTCTGTTTCGATCGCGAATGTTTGGAACAAGTCTTGATGCGGGTGGAAATGATGAATTTAAAGCACAAAATTCTCAGCCAGAAGCCATTAAACTTCTTAGTCAAAGATCTTGAAGGACAGATTATTGAGATGGCAGAAGTGTCTAATTAGGAGTGAGGAGTGAGGGGACAAGGGAGACAAGGGGGAACTCGGGGACCCCGCGACCGAAGGGAGTGGGGATTAGGGGAGAAGGGGGACAAGGGAGAGCGGGGACAAAATTCTCTCTTGTATCCTCCCACACTTCCCACACTTCCCACACCCCACACCCCACACCCCATTCATCGCGCACCACATATTCTCTTGACATCCATGCAGATTTATCTCGACTACAGCGCGACAACGCCGACTCGTTTAGAGGCGATCTCGACTATGCAAGCAGTGTTAACTCAACAATGGGGCAACCCATCTAGCTTGCACGAGTGGGGCGGACGCGCTGCAACGGTGTTGGAACAAGCCAGAATGCAGGTGGCTAGCTTAGTCAACGCCCGTAACGCCGAGTCAATTATCTTCACTTCCGGTGGTACAGAGGCAGATAACTTAGCAATTATGGGGGTTGCCCAACGCTATAGTAGTCCCCAGCACTTGATTATTTCTAGTATCGAACACTCGGCGATCGCAGAGCCAGCAAGGTTACTAGAACGGTGGGGTTGGCAGGTGACTCGTTTACCAGTAGATGGCAACGGGTGCGTGAATCCCGATCGCTTGCAAGCAGCACTTCAACCAAATACAGTTTTAGTTTCAATCGTTTATGGTCAAAGTGAAGTTGGCACGCTACAACCAATTGAGACTTTGGGCAAGATTACCCGTTCCCACGGCGCATTGTTTCACACAGATGCTGTCCAAGTTGCCGGACGCTTGCCTATAGATCTGCAAGAGCTACCTGTAGATTTATTATCCCTTTCCAGTCATAAAATCTACGGTCCTCAAGGGGCAGGAGCGCTTTACATTCGTCCTGGGGTGGAGATCGTGCCGTTACTAGGTGGCGGCGGACAAGAATCAAAACTGCGATCGGGAACGCAAGCAGTACCAATTATTGCTGGTTTTGGCATTGCCGCAGAACTCGCCGCTCAAGAAATGCCCACGGAAACATCGCGCTTGGTGTCATTGCGCGATCGCTTGTTCGCTCAATTAGCTGACGTACCTCAACTCATCCCTACAGGCGATCGCCAGTCACGTCTACCGCACCACGCTAGTTTCTACATTAAAGGCGCAGATGGCGAGAAAGTCAGCGGGAAAACTATCGTGCGGCAAATGAATTTGGCGGGAATTGGGATCGGCGCTGGTTCTGCCTGTCATAGTGGTAAGCTTTCTCCCAGTCCCATATTACTAGCAATGGGATATGACAAAGCTGCGGCTTTGAGTGGAATTCGCTTAACTCTAGGTAGAGAAACCACAGCAGCCGATATTGACTGGACGGCAACGGTACTGAAACAAATTTTAGATCGCCTCATACCTGTAAAATTACAGTTATCAGTTAACAGTTAACTGTTATCAGTTATCAGTGGTAGTTGGTAGTTGCTCTGCAACTCTCTCTTCTCCCCCTCAGCTCCCCCAGCTCCCTCAGCTCCCTCAGCTCCCTCAGCTCCCCCCTGCTCCCTCTCATATGACAGAATTTCCCAAAACGCTAGAACAGGCGATCGCCCAAGCAGCAGTAGCCACTTCAGCAGCGATCGCGGATGGATATACTCGCCTGCAAGTGGAGTTAGCGATCCCAGAACTCAAACCGATGTCTGTTGCCGAGCAATTTTTAGCAGAATTTACTCAGTTCGGCTCCCAACTTAAGGTGTTTTTTCCCGATGCGGGTGCGGCGGCGCTAGCACGGCGGGATTGGGGAGAAGTACCATTTAAAATTGTCGATATCGGCACGCGATCGCCGCTGGAAGAAAAAATAGAACCAGAAGATGAGGCTTTGTTATTTATTTCGCCTTCTGCGGTAGAAGTCGAACGAGTAGAAAAGTTGTGCGAGTTAGCTACATGTCCTACAGTGATGCTCAATCCTCGTTTGGAAGACGTGGCGATTGTCGGGATTGGTTACGCTGGAAGACAATTACGCACCCGCTTTCTCAATAATATTGAATCTTGCTACTATTTGCGCCCCATCGAAAATATCTCCGTATTCCGTTCCTACCCCGGTGAATGGCAAATCTGGCGGGAAATAGAAGAAGAGTTTCAGTTAATTACCGAACAACCAACAAAACCAATGGGCGATGAAATCGATGCCATTCTCTACGGAGGTACGAGTCAATCCAATTCAACTGAAACTGCTAATGCTTCTGGATCGAGAAAACCAGGAATTTTCGCTAGTATGCAAAGATTCTTACGGACTTTGAGTCGCTAAGAAATTCATTTTGACTTTTACCTTTTGACTTTTGACTTTTTTAAGCTACCGGATCGAGAGGTTGACAGAATTCATCCACGCCTTGTTTTTGAACGTATAACAAAACAGGCATTACCAGTAGGGTAGGGCAGATTTTAGCTGCTGTTAGTTGTTCTACTACTGGCGCAAAAGATTCATTTGCTAACGCAGATCGCAATTCTTGGCGACAAATAAAGGCACGACATTTCTTTGCCAAACTCGATAACCACTCTGCATTTGCTATATCTGGTTGCTGTCCGGCTCGAATTGCTAGTACCATAGCTGCATCTTCTAAATCTCCCTCACACTCTTCTATTTCTTGCAAAGCAGCAAGAGCATTGGGATAATTTGTCAATTCAACCTGCAATTTAGTAATTTCTTCTAAAGTAACTTGCGTCATGGAAAGGTTGGGAGCGAGAATTAAATCAGTGACCAGTTATCGATGACCAGGCGCGACAGTGACTCCTGACCAACAACTTATGGATTATTTGTGATGATAACTGATAACTGATAACTGTTCTTACAAACCTACTAATTCTCGCGACTCAAAATCAGTGAGTTGCTTGGCAATTTCTAGTCTTGCTTCTAGTTTGGCAACACTAAATTGATTGCGTAAATATTCTAAGTGCGCGATCGCATTAGCTTTATCAGCCGTCAGTCGCATGAGTGTATTGACTGCCGTTTGATATTCTTGATGAGTTAGCAGAACTTCAAAGCGACGTGCCTTACGTTGAGTGTCGTTTTTTAAGTCTACATCGAACGCCGATAGCCGATCGGCGTTTCCTTCTTCACGGCTAATTAGCTGTTGAACTGCCATAATTTGCGAGTCCAGTTCGTTTACTCTCTGGGCTGCTTGGGCGATCGCGGCTGGGTAGTGATTCAGTTGCGTTACCATTATCAATCTTCGACCAACTCAAATTTTTTCACGAAAAAGCAAGTGAAATTAAGCTATTAGCAGCGATTTATTGGAGTCAATCTTGATGCTAATTAACCTGCTGCTTTCCTCTTTATTTTAGCATTTTTGAATTGAATTGAAAGGTAGAAAAACCGTTCTGGGTAAATCTTGATAGCTTTCTACATAACAAAATTTTCTAGCAAGTCGCAAGAAAATCTTAACTTTAAATCCATCTCTAAGATAGTTGCTCATGGCATCAGTAAATCGTATATCATGAAGCAATTGATTGCGGTTTTGTGTTATAATTAAGAATAAAGTTTTTAATACAATTTAGTTACTTTCATTAGCGATCGAAGAAAATCGCGTTGACGTGACATTTGTAGGGACGCACGGCTGTGCGCCCCTACAGATCGTCTGTTTTACCCAATTGAAACCCGCTATCAAAATTTCAATTCAAAATTTCCCGGTACGGGCGGGTTTTGGGTCGAGATTTCTGGTCATTAGCCGCGAACATACTTGCTAAACCCGCCTCTACAACTTTTGTTCGCTGATAACTGATACCAATTTACTCTTTGACTACGACAAAAGAGATCCCCCCAACCCCCTTATCAAGGGGGTTGGGGGATCTTCTGTAGCGTAGTTTTAGTGAAATGGTATGACCTACTCGTGTCTTAAATTGGAACAGAAATGGGTTCGGGATTGGTGTAGAAAAAGTAGGAATTGCCCAGATTTAGCTTTGTTGGCGATATATCCTTAACAATGCCGATGAGTTCATCTGGTTCGCTTCCAGGTTTGTTGATGTATATTCCCGTACCTGCGGGTAAACTGCCAGAGGTTGCTTTTAGCAGATAGTCAGTCGGTTGTCCGATCAGTGTAATCTTGTCCTCTTGAAGGTTAAAGTCTGTAATTAACGCATAGTCATTGTTGCCAACAGTTGAAGCGTTGTCATCGTCGTAGTAGCGATAAGAGGAATAGTATTTACCACTTAATGACTCGCCCAGCCAAAAGTTATCTTTACCTGCACCACCTGTAAGAGTGTCTATCTGCCCTTTGCCCAGAACTGACGGATTGGGACGACCGCCACTGACGAAATCTGAATCCATCGGGCTAAATGGAGTTGTTCCTAAAAGTGAATCATTACCATTACCACCTAAGAGGATATCGTTGCCTTTGTCGCCAACAATGAAATCATCACGATCGCCACCTAATAAGGTATCGTTACCGTCAAATGCCCTGACGTAATCATTTCCTACCCCAGCGTCAAAATAATCGTCTTGAGAGGTTCCGTAAAAGTTATCCTCAGCAGTGGTAGTAAAGTAGCGATCGCTCAGTTTCAATCCCGATTTATTCTCTACAATTGCCAGCAGTTCGTCCGGTTGACTGCCTGGTTTGTCAAAATAAATTGCCGTACCTTGAGGTAAACCTTGAGGAGATGGTTTCAGAATATAGTTACTTTTAGCGCCATTCAGCCGGATCGTATCTTCTTGGGGATTGAAATCTTTAATTAAGCTGTAATCTCGCCTGCCGTCTGTGGTTGGATTGCCATCGTCGGTACTGTAACCGATTCCAAAAGTGTCTTTTCCCGCACCGCCAAATAACAAATCGATGTCGTTTTTGCCACCAATAGAATCATTCCCGCCAAAGCCAACCACGGAATCGTAACCGCCAGCGAGAAAGTCATCCCCAGCCCCACCATATATCGTGTCTTTACCTCCACCTCCTACCAAGTGGTCTTTACCATCGCCGCCTTCTAAGATATCGCGATCGCCGCCACCATCTAGAAAATCATTGCCGATATTGCCATAAAGCTTGTCGTTACCGCTATCGCCTGAAACTTCGTCGTTACCCTCTCCGCCTTCTAAATAGTCTTCGCCATCACCTCCATGAATGTAGTCATTGCCACTCTGACCGAAAACTTTGTCGTTTCCAGAGTCTCCCCATAAGGCTTCACTCTCATTTCCTCCGACTAAATAGTCGTTGCCGTTACCACCCTCTGTATAGTCGCTACCCTCACCCCCTTCAATGTAGTCGTCGCCGTCACCCCCCTGAAGATGGTCGTCACCGTTCCCACCGAAGATGCGATCGCTACCATTGTCGCCATAGAGGTAATCGTTTCCGTCTTCACCGTAGAGGCGATCGTTGCCCGAACTGCCTTGCAAAGTGTCATCCCCAGCTAAACCGTAGATTTGGTCGTCGCCTACAGTGCCAGTTAACGTGTCGTTATTTATCGTGCCTCTAAAAATCGCCATATAGTTATTTCTGTATTCATCGATGCAAAATTAAATCTGTTATAGTGCTGTATTTCGGAGAAAGATGAACCTTTGTGATAAAAAGTAATTGATACACCGTATCTTTTCTAACAATCGAACCTGCACTCTTGCTTGGCTCAAAGATGAATGAAGGGCGACTTAGATAAAATTAACAATGCGAAGTGCAGAGGAATCGATTTAGAGTAGTCGTGACAGAAATTCATTTACAGGTAACAGCCAGTGACGATCGCCTAGACCGTTACCTTGCCCAACAACTCACACAATTGTCGCGATCGCGTCTGCAACAGTTGATCGAACAAGGCTGCGTCCAGATTAACGATTCAGTTTGCACGGCAAAAAAAACAGAGGTGAAAACAGGCGATCGCATTCGGATCGAAATTCCTGCCGTTCAGCCGTTAGAACTCAAACCCGAAGCAATTCCCCTCGATATCCTGTACGAAGATGATTCGCTACTCATAATTAACAAACCTGCGGGTTAGTCGTTCATCCCGCCCCAGGTCATGCTGATGGTACTTTAGTTAATGCTTTACTTGCCCACTGTCCAAACTTACCAGGCATAGGCGGAGTGCAACGCCCTGGCATCGTTCATCGTTTGGATAAAGATACGACGGGGGCGATCGCGATTGCCAAAACTGACCTTGCCCAACAACACCTACAAGCACAACTCAAGGCAAAAACCGCCCGCCGCGAGTACTTGGGTATTATTTACGGTGCGCCGCGATCGCCCAATGGAATTGTAGATTTGCCCATCGGTCGCCATCCTACAGACCGCAAAAAAATGGCGATCGTTCCTGTAGACAAGGGAGGACGGGCAGCGATCACCCACTGGCAAGTTAAAGAAAGGTTAGGAAACTATACTTTAGTTCATTTTCAATTAGAAACTGGGCGCACTCATCAAATTCGCGTCCATAGCGCCCATATCGGTCATCCCATTGTGGGCGATCCGATTTATGGGTCTGGGCGTTCTGTTGGTGTCAATCTTTCTGGACAAGCCTTACACGCTTGGCGACTCACGCTACAACACCCAGTAACTGGAGAGGCGATCGAGGTGACAGCAGCACCTCCAGCAGAATTTAACACGCTATTGGAAGTCTTACGGCGGAGAATGGCGGCTTCTCGTTAGGCAAAAACATAATTTACGCATTGATTGTGATTGTAGGGGCATACAGATGTGCGCCCCATAGATATGTTTTCTCGCGAGCGCCATCTTTCATGAGAGTGAAAAAACTGAAAAATATTTCTACGATTTCTTAATTTTTAGTTACAAAACGTAGTTTTTTGGGATGGGATATCGATAAGTATTAATGCTCTCAGGGTCAGATCGGACAAGGTCTTACTCTGTAAAATTGCCTAGTCGAATTACATAAAGTTTTGACATAAACAATTAAGTTGTGTAACTTGATTTTCATTTAGGATAACTGAAAGCTATTTGAGCAAATCAATTTGTTAGCTTTCCGTGCATTTTTACACAGTTTAATATTATTTAACCAATTGGCGATCGAGCGCATTGTATAAAAAACTTATGAGGAATTTATAGCAAATAAAACTTTTGTTTCTAGCGATATTTTCTCAGAATACTTTATAGCTAAACAGCGATATTTATCGGAGTAGCTATCGTCGGTATAGAGAAACATGCTGCCTGAGACAAAGTTTTGTTTGTGCTTTCCCGTGCGCTCGCACCGATAGAAATAGAAGCAATAAAATTTAGGAGAATTGAAAAAATGCTTGACGCTTTTTCTCGCGTAGTCGAACAAGCCGATCGCAAGGGTTCTTACCTGAGTGGTGATGAACTGAACGGACTTCAGGCGATGGTATCTGATAGCAACAAGCGTTTAGATGTAGTGAATCGTTTGACGAGCAACGCTTCTACAATTGTGGCAAATGCGTATCGCGCATTAGTAGCCGAAAGACCAGAAGTATTTAACCCTGGTGGTGCTTGTTTCCACCATCGCAACCAAGCTGCTTGTATCCGCGATTTAGGTTTTATTTTGCGCTACGTTACCTACTCCGTATTAGCTGGAGATGCAAGCGTCATGGACGATCGCTGTTTGAACGGACTGCGGGAAACCTACCAAGCTTTAGGTACTCCTGGTGATGCAGTCGCTTCAGGAATTAAAAAAATGAAAGATGCAGCAATTTCAATTGCCAACGACCCCAAAGGCATTACTCGCGGCGATTGTAGCCAATTGATGTCTGAAGTAGCTGGCTACTTCGATCGCGCTGCTGGTGCAGTTGCTTAATTTATCAGAAGTCAGGAGTCAGAAGAAAAGAAGAATTCAGAATCTACAATTAATTCTTTTCACGACTCACGGCTCATCACTCATTACTTACTAATTAATTTGGAGAGAATTCACAAATGAAAACACCTTTAACTGAAGCGATCGCTGCTGCTGATGCTCGTGGTTCGTATGTTAGTAATACCGAAATGCAAGCAATTTTCGGTCGTTTCAATCGCGCTCAAGCTGGTATAGAAGCAGCCAAAGCTTTTGCTAATAATGGGAAAAAATGGGCAGAAGCAGCTGCCAATCACGTTTATCAAAAGTTTCCCTACACAACTCAAATGCAGGGTTCTCAATACGCTTCCACTCCCGAAGGTAAATCGAAGTGCGTGCGCGATATCGATCACTATCTTCGCACCATTAGCTATTGCTGCGTTGTCGGTGGTACTGGTCCCCTAGACGAATATGTTGTCGCTGGACTGAAAGAATTCAACAGCGCCCTCGGTTTGTCTCCTAGTTGGTATATTGCTGCACTAGAATTCGTCCGTGACAATCATGGTTTGTCTGGCGATGCTGCTGGTGAAGCCAATACTTATCTCAACTACGCGATCAACGCTTTGAGTTAAAACAACATCAACATAGATTTTTGCCTAATTGGTAATGGGTAATAGGTAATGGGTAATGGAATGTTTCCAATTCTCAACACCAATTATCAATTACCAATTAATTGTTAGTAATCAGCAAAATCAAGGGAATAAAAAATGAGTGGAACAGTTATAGCTCAGTTTGTAAATGATGCGATCGCCGATGGAAAAGTCGAGCTGCGACAAAATTGGACTGAAGACGATTTACAAAAAGTCTTTCGAGCTGCTTACGAGCAAGTTTTCGGGCGACAAGGAGTCTATGCTAGCCAAAGGTTTGCTAGCGCTGAATCGCTGTTACGCAATGGCAAAACGACAGTGCGGCAATTCGTGCGAACTTTAGCAAAATCTGAGTTTTACAGAGAATGCTTTTTCCACAATAATTCTCAGGGGCGTTTTATCGAATTAAACTACAAGCATTTATTAGGACGCGCACCCTACGACCAGTCAGAAGTTGCCTACCATGTCGATTTATATGCCTCAAAAGGCTTGGATGCAGATATTGATGCTTACATAGATAGTCCCGAATACGATGCAGCTTTTGGCGATTGGGTTGTACCTTTCCATCGCGGGTTTCAATCTCAACTCGGTCAAAAGACTGTAGGCTTTCCTCGGATGTTTGCTTTGTATCGCGGTGCAGCTAGTAGCGATAACTCGCAATATGGGCGGCGTAATGCTCGCTTGAGAACCCAAATATCTCGCAATCAAACTAACTGGATTACACCACCTTCATCGCCCTCTGGCTTGTCTTTTGGCTCCAGCTCGGCTGGAACGCTGGGAGTTTCTCCCGCTCAAGGTGACAGTCGGATGTTTGTCATCGAAGCCATAGCGGGTACAGTTGGCAGTAGAGTACCCGTGCGCCGTAGCGTACAAGTATACAACGTACCTTTTGAGAGGCTGTCAGCGACTTACCAGGAAATTCATAAAACTGGTGGCAAGATCGTCAGAATTACGCCTGTGTAGATTTGGGAAATAACAGTAGGGGCGCACGGCTGTGCGCCCCTACTATTTAAGATTTAATCCGAATGAACGAACCAATTTTGACCCCAGAAGCCGCGATCGCAGCTTTGGCAGGAGAAGATAATCAAATTCGCTACTATGCCGCTTGGTGGTTGGGAAAGCATCAAGTACAGTCGGCTTGTGCGGCGCTGTGTGAAGCACTATTTGACGATCGCTATCGGTTGGAAACAGGGGGATATCCCTTGCGTCGTCAGGCAGCTAGAGCATTAGGGCAACTGAAAAATTCCCAAGCCGTGCCAGCTCTAATTGAAGCACTAAGCTGTCAGGAAGATCTACAACTGCGAGAAGCAGTCATTCAAGCTTTAGCTGCTATTGGCGATCGACGTGCAATTAACCCTTTGCTCGATTTGTTACATTCTCAACAGCAGCCAGATGAGGCTTTGATTGAAGCTTTGGGAACCCTACAAGTTTGGTCGGCTCGTCCGCAGATCGAGCCTTGCCTACAGCATCCCTCAGAGCGGGTGCAGTGTGCGGCAGCGCGGTATATGTATTTATTAACCCGCGAATCGCACTACATAGAACGTATTATCAAAACTCTCAACCACGACAATGTTTATTTACGCTGGGCAGCAATTTTCGATTTAGGCGCGATCGGTCAAAGTCAAGAGGTTATCCAGGCAATTATTGCGGCTAGGGTTCCCAACAATTTGAAGCTGTTGAATTTAAAGCAGATTCTAGAAGCTGGATTGAATGGTGATGCAAGAGATACAATCTCATCTGATTCTGGGCTGCTTTTCAATGCGATCGACGATTTGTTAATTCAGCTTTAGAAAAGTCAAAAGTCAGAAGTCAAAAGTCAAAAGATTTGTAGGTCAACTTTAGAAAAGTCAAAAGTCAGAAGTCAAAAGATTTGCAGGTCAACCCGCCCGTACAGAAATCAAAATGACTCAATTTGATGTTAGCCAAGCTGACTGTACTTCCGTGCGAGTCAGTGATTCATTAGAAAATATTATCGAACAGTTACGTGCTAGCTCGACTCCAGCAGAGGCGATCGCGATAATTGAGGCGATCGCCGCCGATCGTACCCCCGATGCGATTCCCCCTCTCATCGAGGCATTAAGCCATCATTATCCAGGTGTAAGAGCAGTTGCTACCTCTCAACTCATTCAGTTAGCTTCTCTATCGTTAGAAGCCCTAATTTCCACCTACTACACGGCTACAGACCAAGGGGTACAAGCACACATCATTCAAGCTTTAGCTCAAATTGGTGATTGTCAAGCGATCGCCATTTTAGAAGAAGTCGTCGGGGTATCTGTAGCAAACCACTGTCAGGGAAACGTTCGGCGCATTGCTGCTAGAGGTTTGGGCAAAATTGGTAGTACGGCGATCGATGCTCAGATAATTCACCGTGCCGTGGATAAGCTGAGTTGGGCGTTGCTGTCACCCGAAGATTGGGCGCTGCGTTACGCTGCTGCCTTATCCTTAGCAGAAATAGGCACGCAGGAGGCGATCGCTGTCTTGCAACAAGCCTTAACTCAAGAATCAGACCGTGTAGTTCAAATCCGCATCCGCATGGCGCTGGCGGGGGCTAGAAGAGAGCTAAGGCAGCTGAGGGAGCAATTATAAGTCACAAGCCTCTCGCCTCTTGCCTCTTTTCATGCACCACTCTCTTGTCAACTACCAACTACCCATTACCAATTTCCCATTACCCATATTTTCGTAATTATCGGTAATATTTATCAGCAAACTATTCATATTTATTTACATTTATTTCATAACTATAAAGATTTAAAAACTCTGTATTTGCTCTTTTTACTTACATCAAGAAAATATTAAGAAAATATGAAAACATGTTTATACTGAATAATAAGTATAAATACTACTAAGTTTTTTAAAGAAAATCACAAAAATTAACCGTGAAATCTCTTATATGTAAAGGATTTGGAGCTTTTATTGACGGAATCACGCTAAGCTTAACAATTCGTAATAAATAATGCACTTATGGCGTTGTATAAACATAACCTGGAGGGATCAATAACAGACAGAAGTTCAGCAAAACTCAGGAAAAAAACAAGTTGGATATTTTCTCATAAAAGTAGAAGTTTTTCTCATAATTCTGACGACAACATAACAATCGTTGGTAGAGGAAATAAAAAACCAGCTTAACCGAGGATGCGGCTCGTGTTTGTTGTGATTCATTCCAAACTTGATAAAACACCGCCAATTTTAATCAAAAAAACTGCGCTCAACTTTCGCAAGTAGGAGAAATTAGTTCATGTTAGACGCATTTGCAAAGGTTGTTGCTCAAGCCGACTCCAGAGGCGAGTTCCTGAGCACCGAGCAATTTGACGCTCTTTCCGGTCTAGTAAGAGATGGTAACAAGCGCCTGGATACCGTAAACCGCATCACCAGCAACGCTTCCACCATCGTTACCAACGCTGCTCGCGCTTTGTTTGAAGAGCAGCCCCAGTTGATCGCTCCTGGTGGTAATGCTTATACCAACCGTCGCATGGCTGCTTGCTTGCGCGACATGGAAATCATTCTGCGCTACATCACCTACGCTGTAATGGCAGGTGATGCAAGCGTACTCGACGATCGCTGCTTGAACGGACTGCGCGAAACCTACCAAGCTTTGGGAACTCCTGGTTCTTCCGTAGCTGTAGGCGTTCAAAAAATGAAGGAAGCTGCTGTCAAGATTGCTAACGATCCCAACGGTATCACCCAAGGCGACTGCAGCCAGTTGATGTCTGAAGTTGCTAGCTACTTCGATCGCGCTGCTGCTGCTGTTGCATAAGTAAGGCTTTTAGCGATTAGCAATGACTAGCTAAACGCCAATCGTCCTTAACCTGACCCAAGTTAACCAACTGCAAATATTTAGAGAATTTCAAACAATGAAAACACCAATTACTGAAGCAATTGGCGCTGCCGATACCCAAGGTCGTTTCTTAGGCAACACCGAGCTACAAGCAATCAACGGTCGTTTCGATCGCGCTGCTGCTAGCATGGAAGCTGCTCGCGCTCTGACCAGCAAAGCTCAACAACTCGTTGACGGTGCTGCTCAAGCTGTATACAGCAAGTTTCCTTACACCACCCAAATGCAAGGACCTCAGTACGCTGCTGACTCACGCGGTAAATCCAAGTGCGCTCGCGATATCGGTCACTACCTGCGGATGGTTACCTACTGCTTAGTAGCTGGTGGTACAGGTCCAATGGATGAGTACCTAATCGCTGGTTTAGACGAAATCAACCGTTCCTTCGATTTGTCTCCTAGCTGGTACGTTGAAGCTCTCAAGCACATCAAATCCAACCACGGTCTGTCTGGACAAGCTGCTAACGAAGCTAACACCTACCTCGACTACGCTATCAACGCTCTAAGCTAGAGAGCATCAAGCTTGCCCAGAGAGGGGTGCAAGTGCTGGATCGAGAGAACTAGCAGTTGCACCTAGCTCTGGGCATTGTTTTTCGCATGTGCCAGAAAACCAATAGTCAGCAAACCCACTTTAAGATTAGTTGCTTCGGGAGAGCGGTGTATGAGCGTTTTACCAGCAGATATTTTAGCAGCAGCAGGACGGCTGGGTATTTCTGCATTTGATGCCTCATCCAGAGTCGAACTACGACCAGATTGGACAGAGGAAGAATTGCAATCGGTCATCCGAGCCGTGTATCGTCAAGTTTTAGGTAACGATTACGTGATGAAGGCAGAACGCCTGACTTCATCTGAATCTTTACTACGGCAAGGAAACTTTACTGTCAAAGATTTTGTCCGCGCTGTTGCCAAATCAGATTTATACAAAAACAAGTTTTTCTATCCCAATTCCAACCAACGCTTTGTCGAACTCAATTTTAAGCATTTGTTGGGTCGCCCTCCTTACGACGAGGCAGAACTAGCCTATCATACAGAGCTTTGCGAAGATGTGGGCTACGATGCCGAGATTGACTCTTACTTAGATAGCGTTGAGTACGACAACAACTTTGGTAACAATGTCGTACCGTACTATCGTGGATTTTCTGTCGAACCAGGATCGAGAACAGTAGGCTTTAGCCGGATGTTCCGCCTCTATCGCGGTTACGCTACAAGCGATCGCGGTTCGATTGGAGGCAAATCCCCCCGCCTCATGGGAGAAATCGGTCGCAACCAATCTTCTACCATCGTTCAACCGTCTAGCGGTACGCGCTGGAATTTTGGTGCAGCGATTCCTAAAGATTCAGCTCCCAAAAAAGCGATCGGCGGGACACAAGAAGAAAGCGGACGAGTCTACCGGATTGAAGTCACGGGACTATTGCAACCAGGTTATCCCAAAGTGCGCCGGAGCAGCACTGCGATCATGGTTCCCTACGAGCGGTTATCGCAGAAGCTACAGGAAATCGCCAAAAAGGGTGGCAGAATCGTCAGCGTGAATCCAGCTTAGCAGTCATTTGTCATTCGTCATTTGTTCCAATCAATGACAAATGACAAATGACAAACCACACATTTAATCATTGCAGCGCCTCTTAAACTATGTTTGGTCAAACCTCACTTGGCAGTGGTAGGCTCAGTAACGCCGAAAATCGCATATTTCGCTATGAAGTTGAGGGGATGCGTCAGACTTACGAATCTGACCAATTGAGCTATCCCATTCGCAGTAGTGGCAGTTTTGTGGTTACGGTTCCCTACAACCGCATGAACGAAGAAATGCAGCGAATTCACCGCATGGGTGGCAGAATCGTGAGCATTGCACCCGTAACTTTTGATGGCGACGGTAAACCTAAAAGCGATGCGACCGCAGCTCATCAAAATGTCAAAGCCGAAGGCAAAAGCAAGGCGACAAAAGCCGATAAATAAAGATCGGAGATCTGCACTTAACTGAATAGCTTACGGTTATATGGAGATATAGAAGCAATGTTCGGTCAAACAACTGTTGGTGCAAACGGAGTTTCCTCCGCCTCTAGCCGGATGTTTCGTTATGAAGTCGTAGGCTTGCGGCAGAACGACGAAACCGACAAAAATAACTACGAGATCCGTCGCAGCGGTAGCGTATTCGTCACCGTTCCTTACAGCCGGATGAACGAAGAAATGCAGCGGATTACTCGCTTGGGTGGCAAAATCGTCAAGATCGAACCACTATCGACTGTGAAGTAGGCATAGGTTTGACGCAATGGAGTCTAGTGCGGAAGAACTAGAGGTAGGAGCAACGGGATTAACGGTGGAACAAGCGATCGCCAACCTGCGATCGCCAGATCTGAGCTTGCGTTATTACGCAGCTTGGTGGTTGGGCAAATTTCGCGTCCGAGAACCAGCCGCCGTTGATGCTTTGATCGCTGCCCTAGAAGATGAAGCCGACCGGACAGAATTAGGCGGTTATCCCCTGCGCCGTAATGCAGCAAGAGCCTTGGGCAAGCTGAGCGATCGGCGAGCAGTCCCAGGGCTTATTTGCTGTTTGGACTGCGACGATTTCTACGTCAGAGAAGCCGCAGCCCAATCTTTAGCAATGTTAGGCGATTCATCTGCTATCTCCGCTTTAGTGAAACTGTTAGATGGCGGCGTTGATGCTGCCGTTGACGTACCAGGTAGACCCCATCTGACTCAGCCCTACGATAGCGTTCTCGAAGCTTTGGGAGCGCTACAAGCCAAATCAGCCATTCCTCTGATTCAGCCATTTACAGAGCATCCGAGTCCCAAAATCCAATATGCGGCACTGCGGGCAATGTACCAGCTGACTCAAGAAGATAGCTACGGACAGCGCTTATTAGCTGGGTTGAACAGCGACGACCTGAAATTGCGGCGGGTCGTTTTATCAGATCTAGGGGCAATTGGTTACGTCGGTGCAGCCGCAGCGATCGCCTCCTGTAGGGCGGAAAATAGCTTCAAACTTCTCTCCCTCAAAGGACTCCTAGAGTCGCAACTGCAAACCCAGCCTACTCAACTTTCCGATTCAGCCATCCATTTGATGAGTCTGATGGATTCCTTATTGTAAAGGCAAGAGGCAAAAAGTGTAGAGTTTAGCCTCTCTCTCTCTTTCCCCAGTCACTAGCCACTAGCCACTAGCCACTGCCATGACCACCTCAACCCAAAACCTCATTCAAGCCGTAGATCGGGCAGATTCGCCCGAAAGCTTGGTGGCGGCGGTGCGATCGCTGGCAGCAGCAAAAGATGAGGCGGGGATTGCAACTTTAATTGCCGTACTGGGTTACAACAACCCAGTTGCCGCAGTAGCAGCGGTAGAGGGGTTAACGCAATTGGGTGCGAAAGCAGTACAGCCATTAATTGATAAATTGGATGGCTATAACTACGGGGCGCGGGCTTATAGCATTCGCGCTATAGCTGCGATCGCCGACCCTCTTGCTTTAGAAGTATTGGCGACAGCAGCAGCGACGGATTTTGCTCCTAGCGTCCGCAGGGCAGCTGCTAAGGGTTTGGGTAATCTGCATTGGCAGAATATTGCCACTCCCGCCGATCGCGCCGCAGCACAGCATCAAGCCCTGGAAACCTTACTCTCAGTCTCTCAAGACTCCGACTGGTCGATTCGTTACGCGGCTGTGGTGGGCTTGCATGGTTTGCTACAACTATCAGACCTGCAAGCAAAAATTCAGCCTCATTTAATCCAAATTATTGAGTCCGATCCCGATTCAGCAGTCCGCGCCCGCGCCCAACTCGCGCTCGGCGTTTCCGCAGATCGGTACGGGCGGGTTTAACCGCAGAATTATTTGTTCTAGTACAGCTTGCTTAAAAAAACCCGCCCCTACGACAACCAACAACTGTCAACTGATAAGTGAAAAATGTCAATACCATTACTTGAAGTCAAACCCTCCAGCCAAAATCAGCGGGTTGAGGGTTACGAAGTTCCTAGCGAAGATACGCCGATTGGCTATCGCTTCACAGATACTTCCTCGGTATCGGAAATCGATGAAATTATCTGGGCGGGTTATCGCCAAATCTTCAGCGAACACCTGATTATTGAAAGCTATCGCCAGCCTTTCCTCGAATCTCAACTCCGCAACCGCGCTATTACCGTGCGGGATTTTATTCGCGGTTTGGGTAAATCGGATGTCTACCGCGAATTAGTTGGAGAAACCAATTCTAACTATCGCTTAGTGGATATCTCCTTTAAGCGGTTTTTGGGACGCGCTACCTATAACCAAAAAGAGCAAATTGCTTGGTCGATTGTCATCGCCACCAAAGGTTTGAACGGCTTTATCGATGCGATCGTCGATAGCGAAGAGTACCGCGAAAACTTCGGCAACGACATCGTACCCTACCAACGTCGTCGTTATAAAGGTCGTCCCTTTAACTTGGTAAACCCACGTTATAACGGCGACTGGCGCGATCGCGAAAGTATCCGCAACTTGCAAGGTCGTGGCTTCTACAGCGCCCGCAAGACTGGCGATGTTACTAAAGAAGTGGTACGTCGGGCAATTCCCTCTAACTTCTTGGCAATGGCTGGTAGTATTTTGACCCCAGAAGTCAACTATCAGCGATCGCGCGATCGGGTTCTCTCTCAAATCTCAACAATGGAGATCCCCGATACAACACGCAAAGACACATTGCCCCAAACTACGATCAAACCTACCAAAGTCGCTTTACCCTACGACTACATTCCCTCCGCTCCGAGGAATTAAGGACAAGGAAGACAAGGAAGACAAGGGGGACAAGGAAGACAATTCAATTGGCAATTCGCAATTACTCCCGACTCCCACTCTCCCACTCCCCACTACTCACTACTCACTGTACATATGTCAATACCTCTACTCGAATACAAACCCAGTTCGCAAAATCAGCGGGTGGCTGGTTACGAAGTTCCCAGTGAAGATACTCCTTGGATTTATCGCTTGGAAGATTGTATCGACCCCAGCGATAATCAAGAATTGATTTGGGCTGCGTATCGCCAAGTTTTTAGCGAACACGAAATTCTCAAGTTCTATCGCCAAGAACAGCTAGAATCTCAACTGAAGAATCGCGCTATCACCGTGCGGGACTTTATTCGCGGTTTAGCTAAGTCAGAATCGTTCCGCCGCTTGGTGGTAGAAACAAACTCGAACTATCGACTCGTAGATATTGCCCTAAAGCGGTTGCTAGGACGTGCATCTTACAACAAAGACGAAGAAATTGCTTGGTCGATTAAAATTGCTACCCTTGGCTGGGGTGGTTTTGTCGATGCACTAATTGATAGCGAAGAGTACCAGCAGAATTTTGGCGATACTACCGTACCCTACCAGCGGCGACGGTTCAAAGACAGACCGTTTAACTTGGTGACACCACGTTACGCCGACTACTGGCGCGATAAAGAGGAAACCGAACGCTATAAATCTGGTGCGATTAGCAACTTCTTTGATATGGCGCGATCGCTGAATATTAGAACCGTAACACCCCAGCCAGTTAGCACGGCTAATATTAGCATTCCTGATACGTCACGGAAGGAAAAATCAGCAACGCCAGTTTCAATCAATCCCTCAGCAAGTTTTCCCGTGCGGCTGTAATTTTGCAAGTTTAATAGTAGGAAAATCTAACAGCCACAGATTGACTTACTCACGAACCAACATTCTGCCTACCCTACGTGGGATAATAAGCTAGAAAGCTCTATATATATAGGCTTTGCTTGTTTCAAAAACTTTCCAATTCATGGAAAGCGATCGATAAATTCAGTTTGAATTTATCTGTTTTCATTTTGTGCGATTAACCTAGACGGGAGAATCCCTCATGGCACTGCCGTTACTCGATTACAAACCAACTACGCAAAATCACAGAGTTCGCAGCTTCGGCATTGCGGATCAAAACGAAGACACTCCATACATCTATCGTGTGGAAGATGCTAACTCTCCAGCAGAGATTCAAGAGTTAATTTGGGCTGCTTACCGTCAGGTATTTAGCGAACACGAAACTCTTAGAATCAACCGCCAAACTCAACTAGAATCGCAGTTGAAGAATCGTGCAATTACCGTGCGCGACTTCATTCGCGGCTTAGCTAAGTCGGAAAGATTCTACGAAATGGTAGTTTCAGTTAATAATAACTATCGGCTTGTAGATATTTGCCTCAAGCGTTTCTTAGGTCGTTCTTCTTACAACAAAGAAGAACAAATTGCTTGGTCAATTGTCATCGGTACGAAAGGATTCTACGGTTTAGTAGATGCCTTGCTAGACAGCGATGAATACACCGATGCATTTGGGGATTACATCGTTCCTTTCCAGCGCAAGCGGATGGAAGGTAGACCCTTCAATCTCGTTACCCCTCGTTACGGTGACGATTTCCGCGAAACTGCTGGTACAGTCAAAACAGACTGGCGCTTTACCCTGGATCAGTTCTACAGCCGCAAGTCGAAAGAACGACAACTACGGGAAGGCGATCCTCGCAAGTATGCTGATATGGCAGCATCGATTAATAACAAAGGTAATTACGCTCAGCGCGTTTCTGCCTTTGACCTTGACTATCTAAGTCTAGTACCATCCCGTGGTAGAAAATAGAGTTGATTAAATTTCAGCTTTATTTTTGATTTAATTCACTGGGTCTAGTTTCCACGCTGATTCGACTTATAACTAACGGTTTTGCTGTAAGTGATGAGTTGAGTCAAGTGGCGATTAGATCCAGTAATTTTTTGTCCTCGATCTTTAGTCATCTGTCATTGGTAAGATATTTTATAGTCAGCTTGCATGTCTGGGCGGGTAAAGATGCCCAATCCAGAAGAGTGGGAATGGAGAACCATTTTACAATTGAAGAAAGAATTCAGTTTCTAATTAGTAAGTTGCGCAAGCAAGTTAAGCCAATACACAGAGATAATGCTTTGCGATTATCGGCTGATGCCTTGGAACAAGTTGAAACGATCGCCGATATTGCTACTAAAGCACATTACTTAAACGAATTGGCGATCGCGTGTATAGAAATAAAATTAGCAGATAAATGTTTGGAAATTTTAGATCGAGCCTTAGAAACTACTCAAGCAATTCCCACTCGAATTACAAAAGTAACTGAACTTATTAAAATAGGTAGTATGTATGTCAAGCTCGGTATAGAAGATCGAGGATTAGATCTATTAGATCGAGCTTTACAACTTGCCAAAACATTAGAAAGTGTTGACGAGCGAGATTATGCTTTAAGCGATTTAGTCTCTGCTTGCGAAGACATTGGATACAATACTTTAGCAATTTCGATTGCTAAGCTAGTATAGCAGTTCTAAATGATTTGTAAAGTAGGCTTCTAGCCTGCTCCACGTTCATGAATCAAATAGGATTGCTTATAGAAGATAAATAACAAGCTGGTGCGATCGCAAACGGAACAAACTTACCCTCGCAACATCTCTAGTTCTTCTCTTACAGAAAGCGGCTGATATCCCAAATGAAAAGCCTTAGAACTATCTAAAGAAACATCAGCAGGTCGAGGTGCAGCCATTTTTACATCTTGCTGACGACACGATTTTAACCTAGTTGCAGGAAGTTGAAATACCTCTACCAATAACCGACCAAAATCATAACGCGATAACCGCTCTTTTCCACCTAAATGAATCATACCTTGAACCTGCTTCTCTAACACCATCAACAACCCTTTAGCCGCCGTCGTACCGCTAGCAGGAGTACGAAATTCATCTGTAAATAATGCTAATTCTTTTCCATCTTTTAGAGTTTGCATAAAAGGCTGTATAAAACTAGTAGCTGTTGGCGTTGCCATACCAAACATTAAAGGCATTCGGCAAATTGTTGCTAGAGGATAGCGTGCTAAAATTCCCTCTTCAGCTTGAACTTTTTGTTCTCCATAAGCATTCACAGGAGATACCGGATCTGTTTCCCGATAAGGCGCATTTAAACCGTCAAAAACTAAGTCAGTAGAAGTAAAAATAAAGGGGATGCCAAAATCTGCACACAATCCAGCAATATTTAAAGAAGTCGTAACATTGATCGCGTATGACTCTTCTGCATGAGTTTGGCAATAATTGGGACTTGATTGCGCCGCAGTATGGATTGTAGCTGAAGGTTGAATTTGTTGAAACAGATGCTTGAGTGCTTGAAAATCCCGTAAATCGATTTTAAGCATCGTCACGCCTGGAATTTCTATTTCATGGGAAAAGTACGTACTATATACATCCCATTGCTGTTTTGCCATCTGACATAAGTGCCAACCTAAAAAACCACTTGCGCCTGTAACTAAAAGTTTTTTCATGCGATCGCTTTATGATAACTAGCGGATGTTACCCCTTTTTTCAGAGGGTTAGGAGATCGAAAATCTGCGCTACTCACGAAAAGAGCCGAATCGGTTGGATATTTCAGTAGGACGTATGGATGTTAAGTTGTTATCAGATGAGCAATTTTATTGACTATCACGACTATCTAAACATATAATTAGAGATTGTCTGTCTAATTCTGGCTCGGATCAGGTAGACCGAAAACAAAAGCTGAACTGTTCTCAAATCTGAGCAATCAGCTACCTGTACGGCACAATCCTTATAATCTCATGACCTACGCAATTATTGAAACCGGTGGTAAGCAGCTGAGGGTAGAACCAGGGCGTTTTTATGATATCGAACTCCTGGCAACCGAACCTGATGCAACAGTGACTATTGAAAAAGTTTTGTTGGTGCAGCACGATGGCAATGTTACCGTCGGGCAACCGTTAATTAACGGAGCAACCGTAGAAGGAACGGTGGTGCGCCACCTGCGGGGACGTAAAGTCTTGGTGTACAAGATGAAACCCAAGAAAAAGACGCGCAAAAAGCGGGGACATCGGCAAGAAATCACCAGACTGATGATTGACTCGATTAACCTTAATGGTTCCAAGTTGACAGCTCAAGCAGCGGCTACGACTGAGACTTCAGCTAGTCAAGCACCTGCTGAAACCACAGAGGAAACTGCATCAGAATAGAATGAGGGTGCGATCGCTACATTCTTAAATCTTGGGTAGATCGCGCTTGGCTCGCAATAATGAAGTAGAGATAGAAAAAATAGCGCAGAGGACACAATGGCTCATAAGAAAGGAACAGGTAGTACTCGCAACGGTCGCGACTCTAATGCTCAACGGTTAGGTGTTAAGCGTTTCGGCGGTCAAGTCGTGCGGGCAGGTAATATTTTGGTACGGCAACGGGGAACGAAGTTTCACCCTGGTAACAATGTTGGCATCGGTAGCGATGATACATTGTTTGCCCTGATTGATGGCGTGGTGACATTTGAAAGAAAGGGTAAAAGCCGCAAGAAGGTGAGCGTATATGCTCCTGCAACTGCGGCTGAACCCGCAGCAGCTACGGCGTAGAAATATTAGGGGCGAATCGAATTCGCTTCTACACAGGCAAAGTCTGCCAAGCGGACTAAGAGTTATTAAGGCTACTGGCTACGTGCAGTAGCCTTATTTAGTAGCAATGTGTTTCAGCTCAAGTTGACCAAAACAATTCAAAATTCAAAATTCAAAATTCAAAATTCAAAATTTAAGAGAGTACAGTCGAGAACAGCCATCTACGATTGAGCGTGGTTTTCGGTCAGTAGCGTCTACAAGCTCAAACGCGACCGTAATGCGTGAATTTTGAATTCATAATGCGCGAATTCCAAGGGAGGGGTTGACTGCCTACTTTTTTGGTGTTTACAATGTAATTACAATATAAGCATACTCAAAATTATGGGTACGGGTATCAGAACTCGCATTGTCAGAATTGGTAATTCTCAAGGCATCCGCATTCCTAAACCACTATTGGAGCAAAGTGGTATTGATACAGAAGTAGAGATTGAAGTTCAAGACGAGTGCTTAATTGTGCGTGCAGCATCGCGATCGCGTATCGGCTGGGATAAAGCATTTGCTGCAATGGCAGAACAAAAAGATGATGTTTTACTTGATGATGTCAATATAACAGAGTGGGATCGGACTGAGTGGAAATGGTAGTTAAGCGTTTTGATGTGTTTCTGATTAACCTCCATCCTCCCACAGTTGGTAGTGAAATTCAAAAAACAAGACCGTGCGTCATCGTCTCACCAAATGAAATGAATCACTACATTGCCACTGTTATCGTTGCGCCGATGACAACAAAAGGTCAGCCGTATCCTACAAGGATCGCTTGCCAGTTTCAAGGTAAAGATGGGCAGATCGTTTTAGACCAAATTCGCACTGTTGATAAAACTCGATTGGTCAAAAAACTCGGTCAAATCAATTCCAACGAACAAAAAGCTGTTTTGGATATCCTCGCCGAAATGTTTGCAGAGTAAAAATGACTATCAATTGCTACCAGCAACTCGCTCAAGCATTAGAAAAAGGAGCAGTCGTAATAGCAACCGCGATCGCCATTCAAGGCTCGGTTCCCAGGGAAGTAGGAGCCAAGATGATTATCTGTGCTGACGGTCGTACCTACAATACCATCGGTGGGGGTGCGGGAGAGGCAAAAGTCATTCGCCAAGCCATGATAGTGCTGGAAACAGGCGAAAAGCAATTGGTAGAGATCGATCTGACTGGCGCACCCCAACGGCAAACTCAAGGAATTTGCGGTGGAGTCATGCAGATATGGTTGGAAAGGTGGTCTGGTCAAGAGGCGATCGCCCTTGTCGATCGAATTCTCGATTTACTCCAGTCGGGACAGACAGCTACTCTCGTCACTCCTTTTACCCTTGACAAATCGCCATATTTATTATCAGAAAATACTTTAATTGCCACCGAAGAAGCTTTTATTGAAACTCTACAACCGCCACCAACTTTATTAATTGTCGGAGCGGGACACGTAGGAGAACAATTAGCAAAAGTCGCTCATACAATTGGATTTCAAGTTATTATTCAAGACGATCGCCCCCAGTGGGCAAATAGAGAACGCTATTCCCAAGCAACAGCGATTTATAACCAAGCGATCGCCTCAGTTGTGGCACAATTAGCAACTCATACGCAACTTTATGCAGCACTGGTAACGCGGGGTTTTCAGTACGATTTAGCAGCTTTAAAAGTCTTATTAGCTCGAAATCCTGAGTGTAAATATATTGGTACGATCGGCAGTGAAAAGCGGGTACGTCAGGTGATTCAAGCGCTAGAAACAGAGGGTATGGCTGCAAATAAATTGCGATCGCTCTATGCACCGATAGGTTTAGATATTGGGGCGCTGACACCAGAAGAAATTGCTGTAAGTATCTGCGCTGAATTAATTTTAGTGCGTCGAGGTGGTACGGGTCGTTCTTTATCGCAGCTAAGCTTGGGCGAATAGAATTCGCCTGATGCTAAATTTAGCGCCTTCATTATCAGATAGTGTTACTTCGATAGAAGATTAAGTCTCATGTAAAATTTGCCGTTTCTAATTGCTTCGCCTGCCTTACCAGCCTGCTGAATACTCATTTCATTTTTAGAGTTCGCAATCAGATTAGCACGCAGCGGAAAAGGGCGATCCAGTTGCATCATCAATCGCCCATCACCTTTGGATTCAAGCGATTTTAGAGTTACAGTAGCTCCATTTGGTATCCCTGGTAGAGTTAATTTTTGTGGGTTAGCGTGCTGCTCAAACCACATATTTAAAGTTGCTATATTATCTTTTAGATTAACTAACTCATATGTTATTGTTTGCTGAACGCTCATTCCCAAAAGAGAAGGTGTAGTTGTGACGCGCCATTTGGCTCCAATACCAATAGCTTCTTGAGGTAAAGGTGAAGACATTTGGTCGAAAGAAGTTGACATCTGCTCTGAGAATTGTTTTAAGTTTGCATCTGACTTCTGAGACGTTGCAAATTTAGCTGTTTGAATTTGTCCCCGATTATCAATTATGAAAGATCCACTCGTGCCAACCATCTTTTTCATTTGCGATCGCATTGCTTCCAATACCTGCGGTGGCAAGCTGCTAGAATTCATCACATCTACATTAGAGTAAGACGATTTAAAGTGAATGTTACCGTTAGGTTCGACTTTTGTTACTACTGTATCTATAGCAACTGTTATCGGTGGTAGATCGACTTTCGGCATTGTTTGACCTGCCATAGATACATCTGTATCCATTTGTAAGGTCATAGTAGATGTTTGTTTTGCATTTGCCTGGGGACGAAAGCGTAGTTCTTGCCGTGGTTCATTTCCTGCTTCTAAAAGTTCGACTTGAGGCTGTGCCGTAGCAAATGCTATTTGAGTTTTTGCTTGTTGCTTAACTAGGGATGGTGTTTCTGCATTTACCGTTAATCCCGCAGCAGTAACTAGACAACAAATAGAACTGTATAACAATAGTTTTTTCATATGTTTTTGGGGAATTGATAATTGGTAATTGGCGATCGTGTGTCACGCACCAAGCACCACTCTCTACAAAAACATATGCTTTATGAAGATATATTTCCAACAGTGAAAATACAGATTTAAATATCTGGTATTCTCACGGAAGCAAATTTAGCGCGATCGCACGGATTATCGAAATAATTACCGTTTGCATATCTATGGTTTTCTATTTATGAAAAAGAACTCTATCACTTGGTTTCCCGCTACAGGTGCTTGGATGAGTGCCATTCTACTAACACTGTTGATGGGAGTCGTCACGCTAATTATTAAACAAACTAGTATTCCCTTGAGTCGATTCATTGGCGAACATTTATCGACTAAGATGAGTTGGTGTTTATCCGTTTTATCTTTGCTTGCACCAATTCTGATTATTGCCTTCATTCATCATTGGCTCCACCTCTTATTAGACCGCTTTTTCCCCGATACTCAATCTGCTACAACAGAGGAAAGCGATAGCTTTTTTCCTGGTTTAATGAGTTGGTGGGAAGGGCTATTTGCTTGGTTAGCGATCGCAGTATCTACAATCTTGGCTATAGCAATTATTATTGCAATATTTCCCTACGATTCTTCAGAAAATTCTCTAATTAAATACTTATTGATGTTGTCTGCTTGGGACGATCCGAAACATTTATTTTCAGCACCAGTTATCGGGCGGACTATTATCGCCGCTTACCTATATCATTTTGAATATCTCGTTCGCTGTCGCGTCCAGGCTGAAGTCACTTCCAGCCGTTGGTAATGCTATTGGTCTAATTTCCAATTAACTCTACCGCATCTCTGCCATCCAAATCTTGCAAAAATACCTTGACTTGTTCGTCTTTTGCTGTAGGTAGCTGTTTGCCGATAAAATCTGGATGAATTGGCAATTCACGATGACCGCGATCGACAAGTACCGCTAACCAAATCGATTCTGGTCTACCATACTCGTTTACAGCATTGAGGGCGGCGCGGATCGTCCGCCCTTTGTAAATAACATCATCTACTAATAAGACTATTTTGCCAGTTAGATCTAGCGGAATGTCACTCTTAGCTGGTGTTCGTACACCAATTTTATCTAAATCGTCCCGATAGAAAGTAATATCTAACGCCCCCACATGAACAGAAACACCTTCTAGCATTTCAATTTGGCTGGCTAAGATTTGCGCCAAGGGAACGCCTTTAGTGTGGATGCCTAAAACAACCAACTGGGAAAGGTCGCGACACCTTTCTACAATTTGAGAAGCAAGGCGGTTAACCGTTCGCCGGAGTTCATCGGCGGAGAGTATCTCAACGACTTTTGGAGACATATGGGGGACAAGGGGGACAAGGGGGACAAGGGGGACAAGGGGACAAGGGGGACAAGGGAGACAAGGGGGACAAGGGAGACAAGGGGGACAAGGGAGACAAGGGGGACAAGGGGACAAGGGGGACAAGGGGGACAAGGGGGACAAGGGGACAAGGGGGACAAGGGGGACAAGGGGGACAAGGGAGACAAGGGGGACAAGGGGGACAAGGAAGCAACCACCAATTACCACTGATAACTGATAACTGGTCACTGGTCACTGGTCACTGGTCACTGTTACTTAGGTACTCCTGCGGTTAAGATTTCGTGTCCGGTTTCGGTGACGAGGACATCATCTTCAATCCGAATACCAATTCCTTCCCAACGCGGATCGATCGCGGGTTGTCCTTCGGCGGGTTGAGTCTGCGGTACAATGTAAAGTCCTGGTTCTACTGTCAGTACTTGTCCTGGTTGTAAAATTTGAGGGGAGTCACCGTGTTGATAAACACCGACATCGTGAACGTCTAACCCTAGCCAATGTCCAGTACGGTGCATGTAGAAGGGTTTGTATTTTTCTTCTTTAATTAAATCGTCAATTTGCCCTTGCAGGATGCCGAGTTCGACTAGACCTTCGGTGAGGACGCGGACGGCGGTATCGTGAAAAGCGCTGTAGGGATTGCCTGGTTGAACTTGGGCGATCGCTTGTTTTTGCGCTTCTAGTACAATGTCGTACAGTGCTTTCTGCTCGCCTGTAAACTTGCCATTCACGGGAAAGGTACGGGTAATATCGGAGTTGTAATAACCGTAGGCGCAGGCTGCATCAATTAATAGTAAGTCGCCATCCTGCATCTGGCGCGTATTTTCGATGTAGTGCAGGATGCAAGCATTGTCTCCCGAAGCCACAATTGAAGGGTAGGCTACACCCGTCCCACCCCGCAAGCGAAAGATGCGTTCCATTTCCGCTTGAATTTCGTACTCGTAACGTCCTGGACTGGCGATTTCTTGGGCGTAATTGTGTGCCTCAACAGAAATAGCAGCAGCTTGTCGCATCAATTCTAATTCTGCTTGACTTTTTACTAGTCTCATGCTGTGTAAAATTACGCCAGCATCTTCAATGGCGATTGGTCCCGTACCGCGTTTGGGATAAGTTGCCATGAGACGCTGCCAGTGGTGCAGGACTTTTTCGTTGAAATTGCGATCGCGTCCCAGACGATAGTAGATTTTGTCTGCTTTTTCTAAATACTGCGGCAGCTTTTCATCAAGTTCGGTAATCGGATAAGCTTCGTCTGCCCCATAGATTTCTTTTGCCCCTTCTACGCCGCAACGATAGCCCGTCCAGACTTCTTTTTCTCTTTCTTTGGGGCGGACAAATAAAATAAAGCGATGTTCGGTGTGGTGTGGTGCTAAGACAGCCACGGCTTCTGGTTCGTCAAACCCTGTCAAATAAAAGAAGTCGCTATCTTGGCGAAAGTTATATTCTACATCGTTATGCATGACTGCCATTGGCGCACTGCGAAAAATTGCCGTGCCGTTGCCAATCTTAGCCATCAACTGTTCGCGACGCTGGCTGTACTCTGCTTGCATAGCTGCTCGATCTGTAGGCTTTTATCAGTATTGTAGATGGAACAGCTATTTTCAGTTATCAGGGAGCAGTGACCAGTGACTTCTGACTTCTGACTTCTATACGGGCGGGTTTACCAATTGTCTTTGACTCTGACCAGTATTTCTGGTGAACCCGCCCCTAAAATTTTTGACTTTTAACTTTTGACTTTTGACTTACTAGCCAGCATATCCCTGAATGTTTTCTGGTTCAAACGATCGCAGTATCCGTGTTGCCTGTCGGGTTAGTTCTTCTGTACCTTCTATGACAATTAGATACTTGCCTGCGTTCAGGCGGTTGCGATATGGTAATGCGTCGCCACTACCTACAGATAAACCTACGCCTCCACCGACGAAATACGCGCCTAATCCGCCGGAAACTGCGCCTAAGACACCTGCAATTAGATGGTTGCCGATCGCGCCTATTGCAGGGATAATTTCAATACCCGTGAGTAAGTTGAAGAGATAGCCTGCGGCAAAGCCAAAGGGTACGAGCCAGGTTACGAGTCTACTTGCTCCTTTACGGGCTTGTTCGTTGGGGTTGATGAAACCGAATTCGTCTGCACTTTTGTAGCCTTGACCTAAGATGTTAATTTGATCTTTGGGTAGTCCTTCTTTTTCAAGTGCTGTATAGGCTGCTTCTGCTTGGATGCGGTTTGGTAAGACTGCTACTAGATAATTCATGGTTTTAAAGAAAATGTCACGCAAAGACTAGCCAGTGCGTTGCGGGGGTGGCGCTATCGCGGACTTCGTCGCCCCCCGTTGTAGCAACTGGCGTGCAAAGGCGCAAAGGGTTGCCTTAGATTTTTGTAGGGATTGGGAAGGTTTTTAAGAGAGAATGTGCTAGTGAAAGTCAATAATAGGTTGGAGAAGTAGCATAATTGCACCTACAATTACAAAGGACAGAGTTGTCCAAAAAAAGATTCTCATATTGTTTTCCTAATTTATTTAGATATTATCTAGCTGAACAAATATAAATAGAGATGACATCTTTCTATAGAGCCACTTACAAAATGTATGTGTCAGACTTTAGATAGAAGCGATCGCTGAAAATAGCGATCGATGATAGTTATAAAAAATAATAAAAAAGATGCGAAATTTCGCATCCTACAGGAAATTTAACTTAGCATAATTTTCAGCGATCGCTACACTAGCACTGATTCCATTGCACCCTTTTCGATCTATTGCCCCCCTTTTTAAGGGGGGTTGGGGGGATCTTCCGTGCCGAAGTTTGAAATCAATGGTAAATCTTTAGCGATCTATCGACTACTATTAGGTGCTTGAACTTTGCGATTTTGGCTGCGTTCTAACATTTGACGCGCATCAGGACTGGGATTATAGTTATATCCCATAGATGACGATCGCTCTGAATCGTCAATAATTTGAGGAGTCAACAACACGATGACTTCTTGACGTTGGTTCGTCTTATTAGTACTTCTAAATAGCGCACCAATAATAGGAATATCACCAAGGATAGGAACCTTGCTAACGTTGGTTCGGTCTGATTCCTGAATAATACCTGACAAGATTAAAGTTTGATTATCTCGCAGGCGAATTAGCCCAGAAGTCAGCGATCTGTCGTTAATCAAAGCAATTTCATCGCCTTGGGGCGTTGTAGCTGTTCCTTGTACCGCTGTTACTGTAGGAGCTACAGATAGGGCAACAAAACCATTGTCATCAACTCGTTCGATCTTAATTCCAACAGTCAAACCTACTCGCTCTTTTTGAATCGTCGTGCTATCTTGAGGAATAGTTGTTGTACCCCCAGTAATGGTTCTGGTGACGTTGCCTACCACTTGTTGTGTCAAGTTGACAGTAGCCTGCTGCCCCTCTTGAACGATCAGAGTAGGATCGGTCAAAACCTTGGCATTGCCACTAACGATTTGAGCTTGTAAACGAGATAGAAACTGTTTGGCAAACCCAGGCTGTAGCGCTACATTTCTTTCAGATCGAGGATTCCTCGTACCGAAATTAATAATTCCACTGCCGCGATCGTTTTGTAAGAAAGTATCACCCAGCCCAAACGAAAAGCTAGTATTAATGTCTTCAGTTGCTAAGAGGTTAATATCAGCAATCTTGACGTTAATTGCAACCTGACGACGGCGAGAGTCGAGTTGGATTAGTTGAGCGCTAGCCACCTGAACTTGCTTGGGAGAACCAATCAGTGTAACGGAGTTCGTCCGCTCGTCACCGACGACTTCTAATCCCCGTAGTAGGGGTGTAGAGTCTTGAAAATCGATCCGTTGGGTTTCGATCCGCGTCTCTGTACTGGTTTGGGTTTGTGTTGCGGGAGCTTGTCCGCCACCTACAGGTACAGCTTGAACGCTGGTGATCGTGCGTTCGCGGCTGACGGCACTTTCTGCACCCATTGCGACCAAAAAGTTAAGTGCTACGCCTACCGTGACTTGATTCAGCCTGTAGCTGCGCGTGACTAGATTACGAGCCTCATTAGGCAGTCTGGGACCGACAAAAATCGTGCGTCCTTCCCGATTGGCTTGCAAGCCTGTAATCCGCAGTACGTGATTGAAAACATCTTGTACGGACTCGTCTTGAATATCGAGAGTGACTCTGGGTCCCTCAGCCCCCCCTGCTCCAGGCGCAGTCGGAGCTGGTTGACCTTGTTGTCCTTGAGGTGTGGCTGTCGTGTAAGCTAAGTTGAGACCAGCAGCACGGGCGAGTAAGGAGAGGACTTCGCGCACGGGAGCATCCCGCAAGACTAGGCGCGGTACTCGTTCTTGGCTGCCAAGATCGATCAGAGCTGGAGAAGCATCGGTGTTGGAAATTGCCATATCTCCCACGGGTGGGGCAACCGCTCTAGGCAAGAATGGCGGTTCGGCTTGATTTCCGCGCATTGGTGAGGGTGGTACTGGCTTTCCGTCAACCGTAATTTCTGGATTGGGAAAAAGGGGTTTTTGAACTGTTACCGATTGCCCTGGTTTAAATGTCGTACTAGATGTTGGAGCGGGATTTGCTTGGGCAATTCTTTCTGGCGTAGAGCTAACGCTAAACGTTACACCTTGACCATTACGTTGCATTTGACCGCTGGGAGCATTGGTAGTACCAGTGACCATCAGCCGGATGCTATTAGAGTCGAGTCGGGTAACAACTACTGAATCAATGCCTGAAGTTGGCTTGGTTTGACGGAAATCTTGTCCTTCGGGTAAGTTCAACTGAGCGTTACTAATATCTGCAACTAGAGTTTTACCCTGCTGGCTGGTTAAGACTTGGGGACGAGCCGTGGTGGAAGTCTCCAAAACCACATTTAAGCCGTTATTTGTTGGATCTAGCTTGACTCCTGTTACCTTTGCAGGTTTTGCCCATACTGGCGGCGCTGCAACGAGTGCGACTGCTACCCCGATAAATAGTATGTTACTACCTTGAAGCTGTTTCACAGTTCTGTTTCTACTTTGAGTAAAGTTTAGGTATTCTACGCGCATTGCAGGCGATCGCCTTAAATTTGAAAGCGAATAAACGCAAATTCGCCTGACAATTTACAGAAATAGAATGAGTTATAACAGTTATCAGTTATCAGTTATGATTTCATTCCTTAGATGAAAGAACTATTTTTTAAGAACTGGAAAGCGCTTTTGTAGGATAAATTCCTGACTATGCACTTGATAACTGTTTGCTGAATTAAGGAGATAATTTCACCTGAAAAACTCCACAAGCAAGCTAACTTTATTTCGGCATTTTTCCCAAGCGAATTTTTACTTATAAATCTTTGACTTCATCTTGGTATTATCTCTAATCTCAGTAAATATACGGTAATTTTGTTACATAATGATATCTACAAAATTAGATAATTAGATTGCGATCGCAACCTCATATTTTAGCTCCAATGCCACATAGCGATCGCAATACTTGTATGGGACGGATTTAGTAGCGTGTCTCGAATTTATACGAGATTTCACTAGAAAATCCACCCCTATTAACAATTCAAAATTATATAGCAAGCCTAAATCATTCATGAATAATAGATGATTTAGCTTTGGTGGGCAACGCCCACCCCTACATCTCGATTAGTGATGCAAAGATCTTGGAAGATCCCCCAACCCCCTTAAAAAGGGGCTTAAGTTCCCCCCTTTTTAAGGGGGGTTAGGGGGGATCTTTTCTTAACCGAAAAGTATTGTTGCCCACCCTACTCACTTTGACGACTTGATTGCAACATCTATAAGGGCGGGTTTATCAATGTCTTCAGTTAAATTCAGCGATTTTTGATAAACACGCCCCTACAAACTGACCGCTATTTAATTCCAAATTCCGAATTTATTTCTTTGCTTCGGCTGCCTTAGCCGCTGCCGCTGCCGCTGCTGCTGCTTCCTCTGGAGATACGGGAATCAGTGCCTGTAATTTAAAGGAAGTATCGATATTTGGCGCACCGCCAGCACGTTTTCCATCCTTATCGGTAGCAGCTACCATTGTCGATTGATAGTCTCTCACGATTAATAATGGTTGCAATCGTTCAATACTTCGGAAAATCTCTTGAGTTTGGTCAAATGTTCCAGAGATATTAATATCAACTATTCGACGTTTGAGTTTGCCGTTGACATCAGAGCCAAGCGAACCATCTGAAATCGTTTCGGCTGATTGATTGGCGGGAGTAAATTTTTTCAATTTAGCAGTAGCGTTTTGCTTGCCATTAACCGACTGTACGAGTCGATTTAAATCGATTAGTAGCGTATCGAGCGTACTTTCATTAGCAAATAAAGTTAAAACATCTGCTTTTTGCTGTTTCGCTTTCGTTAATTCTGTTTCTACTTGCTGCTTCTGCGCCATGCTAGCGGATTTTTGCTGCACCAAGTTTTGCTTTTCATTTTGTTTTGCTGTTAGCTCGTCATGCTTTTGCATTGCTGGCGTGACGAACGAAGTAAACAAGTAACCCCCCAAACCAAGACCAACAACTGCTAGCAGCGCGCCGCTAATCGTTGGAGTTAGAGTCACGCCAAAAACAGTAGGATAGGACGGTGCAGCCTCAAAATCTTCTTCTACAGAAATAAATTCTTCACTAATAGTCATGGTTGAATGACTCCTTTTTGTTGCAGGGTGCGAATCCGAGTCACCAGTCCTAATGTCCCTTTACGCTCTAACTCTTGGAGCAGATCGGCGGCTGGGACATTACTTAAGTTAGATTGAATTGTATATCTCACAAGTGACGGTGGTTTTACGGCTGATTTTTCATTCGATGCCGCAGCCTCGGCTAGTTCTGCTGAAATAATTCGCGTGTCAGTCGCTTGGAAGAATGCTGACTGTTTCAGAGTTAATAGGAAATCGTTCACGTCGCTAAACGATCGCGCTTTGCCAGTAATTTCAATTCCACCCGCTGGGTTTGCAGATGGTGGTGGAGCTGCATTACCCGCTGCCGCAGGCGGTGGCGCTGCGCCAGATGAGGCGATCGCCGGAATTTGCTTGATCGATTCAATTTGCACTGCTCTGGGAATGCGATCGCGCAAGTCTTGTAACATTGCCGACCAAGGGCGAATTTGGTTGAAAACAGTAGCTAATGCTTTCGTATCCGTTTGCAATGTGCTAGTTTCAGCCTGAATTTTTTTCAATTCTTCTTCTTGCAAGCCCAAGCGGTTTAACTCTGCGTCTAACGCAGCTAGTTTGTTTTCCATCTGGGTGTTTTGCGTTTGTAACAACAACCACCAAGCCCCAACCACCACTGGAATCACCGCCGCTACAGCCGCTCCGACAAATAGAGGTGTTTGACCGACCGCTGACATCCGCGTTTTGCTTCCACCAGTCGCAAACCCTGACTTCTGGGGGCGCGGTCTTTGAGAAAATTGACATCTAAACTATACATTGCCCCATGCACCTCTGAGTCCTAAACCGATCGCCGTTCCCAATCCCGGTCTTTGCATTGGAGTAATTTTCTCCTCGTCTACATCTAAAGACAGTGCTGCTACTGGATCGATTGGCGCTGTGGGAATGTTTAACTTTTGTTGGAAAAATTCACTCAAGTTGCCCAAACCACCGCCAGGTCCGCACAAAAGAACCTGTACCATTTCCAAATTCTCACTTTGACTGAGGTAAAAATCAATCGAGCGACGCAATTCGTCTGCTAATTCGGCTAAAACCCGCATCACTGCCAAAGTGCCAGAATCTACATCTGGCATATCTTCTGGTTCGTCATCATCATCTCCACTAGTCAGTGGCAGATTGAATGACTCCAGCATTTGAGTGTCCCTAGATGCAGGTAAATTCATCGATCGCAGGAGAGCGCTCTGCATTTGATACGTCCCAATCGGAATAGTACGGGAAAATTGCGGCACTCCATCAACAATAATGGCAATTTCTGTATTATCAAATTGAACATCGACCAGCGCTACGCCTTCATTCGAGTTATATGCCCGTAATTGCTCCCGAATCGTGCGAATTAAAGCAAAACTGTTAATTTCTATGACATTAACTTTTAACCCTGCATGTTGGAAGGTATCCATATAGGTGTCTGTAACTTGCTTGCGAGTCGCCACCAGCAATACTTGTACCTTCTCAATTCCATCTTCATCGACGAAGTAGCCTAGCTTTTGATAGTCAACATCAGCTTCTTCGCGCGGGTAGGGTAAGTACAAACCAGCTTCATGATTCAGTACCATTTCCCTTAGTTCTTGGTCATTTAGCTCTGCTGGCAAGGGAATTAGCCGCACGATTGACTCTCGCCCAGGCACGGCTGTCGCTACCCATTGGGCTTTGATTTTAGTGTCAGTTAGTGCCTTTTGAATTAATTCTGCCAGGGCTGGAGGGTCAGCAATTTGACCATCTTGAAACAGCCCTTCTGGAACCGGGGTGGAGGAAAAAGCTGTCAGTTTGTAACCCTGTCGCTGCTTTTTCAGTTGAGCTATATTAATTCGTTCAGGAGCTAGTTCAATGCCAACTCCACATCCACGCTTTGTCAGTAAACTTTTGAGACGGTCAATCACTGTTTTACTACTTGTCTATGAAGTAAAGAATTAGTCTAGCTGAAAGACTTGATACTCATTACAGCTACTCAATTTAACCTAGAATCACCAAGCTTGTTCAATGAATACATACGATCTTAAAAATGTCAATGACCAAAAGACTTGTAAATAGATTACAACCATCGAAGTTAATAATTCTTACCTTATTAGGTTTTGTTCTGAGTTGGGTAGTCAGTTGCGGTAGTGGGAACGTCGCTACTCAAGCACCTCAATCTAACTCTAACAGCCAAGAAATTGAGTTTTGGACGATGCAGTTGCAACCAGAATTCACCGATTTTTTCAACCAGAAGATTCAAGCTTTTGAAAAAGAAAATCCTGGGATGAAAGTCAACTGGGTAGACGTACCTTGGTCGGCAATGGAGAGCAAAATTTTAACATCTGTCGCAGCAAAAACAGCTCCAGATGTCGTTAACTTAAATCCAGATTTTGCTTCTGTGTTAGCTGGTCGCAATGCTTGGCTGACATTGGATAATAAAATTTCGCCCGAGGTACGTTCCACTTATTTACCTAACATTTGGCAAGCAAGTACGCTCGACGGCAAAAGTTTCGGCATTCCCTGGTATCTCACCACGCGAGTTACGATTTATAACAGCGATTTACTCAAACAAGCAGGTGTTGCCAAGCCGCCAGCAACTTATGCAGAACTGGCGCAGGTGGCGAAGCAAGTTAAAGAAAAAACAGGTAAGTACGCCTTTTTTGCCACGTTTGTCCCAGAAGATTCATCGGAAGTGCTGCAATCTTTTGTTCAGATGGGGGTAACCTTGGTAGATGACAAAGGCAAAGCAGCATTTAATACACCCGCAGGCAAAGCCGCTTTCCAGTACTGGGTAGATTTGTATAAACAAGAACTCTTACCTCAAGAATCTTTAACCCAAGGGCATCGCCACGGAATTGAGATGTATCAAGCAGGAGAAACAGCTTTATTAGGGACGGGAGCAGAATTTCTCAAAACAATTTCAACTAATGCCCCAGAAATTGCCAAAGTTTCTGCTGTTGCACCAGAAATCACCGGAACCACAGGTAAAAAGAATGTTGCCGTGATGAATTTAGTGATTCCCAAAGATAGCGATCGCCCCGACGCAGCGATAAAATTTGCTTTATTTGTGACCAACAGCGATAATCAACTCGCCTTTGCCAAAGCCGCCAACGTCCTCCCTTCAACAATTCCCGCCTTGGCTGATAGCTATTTCAAATCCGTGCCTACAGGGGATAAATCTGAAATGGATCGGGCGCGGGTGGTGAGTGCTAGCCAGTTAAAACAAGCAGAGGTGCTAATTCCCGCAATGGAGAATATCAACGTCCTCAAACGCGCCATTTACGAAAACCTCCAAGCCGCCATGCTGGGAGAAAAAACCGTCGATGCAGCGATCGCCGATGCTGCGAAAGAGTGGGATGCTAAGGCTGGAAAATAACGGTTCTATGTAGGGGCGCACATCTGTGCGCCCCTACCCAGCAATGCGTAAAAAATATCCAACCAAATACAACGAACCACAGAGAATCATTAAATTTGATGATTTTGTCGCCGCTTCTAATCCAGCGAAGAGATCTGGATAGGTGTGACACGTAGCTAGTTGGGGACATTCACGGGCTAGCTTTGCTAGTGTTTCAGGATCGGCAGTACTATGATCTGGAACAGGGACGAGATGTAACTCATCCTTGGGGCGCAATAAGGCGCGTAAAATATCTGCATGGTCTTTGGTAGATAGCATCCCCATCACCCAACAAACAGGCTGTTCGAGGGTATCGACGTATTGACGTAAAGCTCGCGCCGCTGCTGGATTGTGCGCCCCATCAATCAAGAGTTTACGTCCTTGCCAAGTCGTCCATTGCAAACGCCCCAACCATTTTGCTTTTCCCATCCCATTTGCGATCGCCTCAGCCGAAATTTTCCACCCTTGTTGCTGCAAAATTCGTAAAGCTGCAATTGCCAAAGCGGAATTCATCAACTGGATGTCTCCTAACAGAGGTAGAGGATATTTGATGTCGTTGGTTGTTGGTTGTTGGTGCATCTTCAATTCCGAATTCCGAATTCCGAATTCCGAATTCCGAAATTCTGCCCAACCTGGTTTAATTTGACGCGAGGGTAGGGGAAAGACAGCGGGACAATCGAGTTTTGCAATGCGCGATCGCACGACGGTTTCTGCTTCTGGGGGTAATTGTCCGATGACTGCGGGACAGTTGGGCTTGAGAATTCCTGCTTTTTCTCGGGCAATATCTGCTACGGTTGGTCCTAGCTGCTGCCAGTGTTCGCGACTGATGGAAGTAATCACCGTGACTAAGGGGCGATCGCAAACGTTGGTAGCATCTAATCTTCCTCCTAACCCAACTTCTATGACTGCGATATCTACCTGAACTTGGGCAAAGTACAACCAAGCCGCAGCAGTAATAATTTCAAATTGAGTTGGGGTTTCCTCGTCTAGCGAAATTGCCTGCTGTACTTGTAGCAATATTTGCTGTAGGGTTTCTGGTGCGATCGGTTGTTCGTCTAGACAAATGCGTTCCGTCCAATCTACCAAATGAGGAGAAGTATAGCGCCCAACTCGGTAACCTGCTTCTTTAAGTACGGCAGACAGGTAAGCGCAGACAGATCCTTTACCGTTCGTTCCTGCTACGTGAATGACTGAAACTTGCTGCTGAGGATTGCCCAAATTAGCCAGCAGTTTTTGAATTCGTTCTAAACCAAGATGTACGCCGAAGCGCTGATATGGTTTCAGGATAGAGTCAATGTTTTTGTCGGTCATTGGTCAATGGTCATTTGTCATTGGTTAATTGCAGCCATTCTCCCTTGTCCCCCTTGTCCCCCTTTGCCCCCTAATCCCCACTCCCTTCGGTCGCGGGGACCCCGAGTTCCCCCTTCGCCCCCTAATCCCCACTCCCTTCGGTCGTGGGGTCCCCGAGTTCCCCCTTGTCCCCCTTGTCCCCCTCACTCCTCACTCCTCACTCCTCACTCCTCACTCCTCGTGCATCCACTTTTTGACAGATGCAGTTCCTATTTGGGTAAGTAAGGTGGTTATTAGTTACGATTTTGAATTTCGGAGGGTAAATCTATGACTGCTACTGGAAGTGAAAGAGCAATGAGCAATTTAGAATATGATTTGCTCACAGCGTTACATCATAAGGCTGAAGCTGTCAAAGCATATGAAACATACATCAATGACGCTCAGTCAATGGATTCTCAACCTTGTGTAGAGTTGTTCCAAAAATTACGCGAACAAGATAAACAGCAAGCGCAAGAGATCCGGCAACATTTACAAGAAGTGATGCAAAAAGGCAAGATGTAGAATAGTCATTGGTCATTGGTCAAAAAGGTGCGTGTAAAACACTTATGTAAGGGCGGGTTTTGACCAAAAATTTATAACTCAGGTTGTCAATCTCTTTGCTAAACTCGCCCCTACTGACTTCGCTAGTTGCTTAATGCATCAGATAGATAATCAGCAGCAGCTTCGACTATGGCGATCGCAGTTTCGTAATCTAAACGAGTTGGTCCTAAGACTCCTACACTACCAACGGGAACTGTACCGCGTCGATAGGTAGATGAAATTAGGGTACAACCACGAATAGGTTCGAGCGTATTTTCTGAACCGATGCGAATTGTGACTCGCCGCCTGGAGTTAGAATCTAATTCCGGTTCTTCAAAAATAAAAGGTAGTAGCTGCTGCTGTTCTTCTTCTAATAGATGTAGAATCGTTTGAACTTGCTGTAACTCGGCAAATTCAGGCTGACGCAAGACTTCGGATACGCCTCGGATGGCAATTTGCGTGCTAGCCGGGAGTGGCTGAGTTCGCCGACAAATATCTGCAAATACAGTTTTTAAGCGATCGCCATATTGTTGAAATTCGCGGTCTAATTGATTCCAGTCAAGTGATGCTAATTCATACAGCGATCGCCCGCGCAGTTGGCTATTGAGGAAGTTGGAAAGTATTTGTAGCTCTCTTTCTATAACTTCTGGTTCTGATTCTAAGACTGTTTCCGCTTCTGAAGTCGGCAAATCTAACAAGACTGATTGGGTTTCATAAGTATCGGTTACCACAATCAACATTATCCGCCCTGACTCAATTTGAATCAGTTGAATGTGGCGTAACCGTGCCATATTAGCGCTAGGCATGGTAATTAAAGTAATGCACCCACTCACCTTGGCTAAAATCTGCGCTGCGCCTCTTAATAAAGCTTCCAAGCTCCAATCTTCCCACTTTAATTGCTCTTGGAGTAGCTGTTCTACCTGTCGTCCCCAGACATCGGAAGGAGTTATGAGGCGATCGACATAAATTCGGTAGCCAGAGTCAGATGGAATTCTTCCCGCCGAGGTGTGAGGTTGATAAAGTAAACCAGCTTTTTCTAGCACTCCCATCGCGTTACGAATGGTTGCAGAACTCACGCCGAGGTTATATTCTTCCAATAAAGCTTTGGAACCCACGGGTTCGGCAGTGGCGATGTAATGTCGTACCGTTGCCCAAAGTATATGCTGTTGGCGATCGTTTAGCTGCACTTGCATAGGTGAAATGAGAATAGTGAGATGAGAAGCGAATTTAAGAAATGTAAATGTAATCTCTAGATTTTTTTAATTTTTAGTTATTCAAGATAGCAAAAAAGATAGACCGTGTTAAATAAATACAAAGTTATATTTCGATTGTGCCTCAACTCCTGCACGGTTTTAGCTATTTCTCAAGAAAGATACCCTGAGTCTACATAAAACTTACTGTCTGTCAATATATACATGTTAAATCTTATGACCTATATCCGGCAGAGTTAAAACTTCTACCTAGACAAATTCGACCGGAGCTATACTCTGTGTAACTTCGGCAACCCTAAATCTAATATAGACTGTACTTTTGCTTAAAATTAAAAACTGTTTGGTAGCAATTATTACTGAAAGCGATTGGAATGGGGAACGGGAAACAGTTAGTAGTGAAGGGTTTGACGGTTGATGGTTGGCAGTAAACGCTACGCTACACTGCGTGAAGACAGTTGTTGCTCCTCTGCTCCCTGCTCGTGCGCTCCCTGATAACTATCCTAGTATCTAGGAACAGATGGATCGATCTCAGTGGAGTAAGCATCAATTCCCCCTGCTAAATTTCTAAGATTTGTAAAACCTTGACGGCTCAACCACTGGCACATTTGAGCCGAACGAATACCGTGGTGGCACATAACTACGGTTTCTACTTGAGGATCGAAGCGTGCGGGGATAGAATCAGCCCAATCAGCAAATTGACTCAAGGGTAGAACTTCAAACCCATCAATACGAGCGATCGCGACTTCATCCGGTTCGCGCACGTCGATCAATTGCAATTGCTCTCTAGCATCAGAACTTAACATCTGAGCCAGTTCTTCTACACTAATTTGGCTAAAAGGATTCATAATGAGGGGCTGTGGGTTAGGGACAGTGACCAGTGACCAGTGACCAATGACGATTAGCAAGACAGTTGTAAATTATCATGAAGCGAAGCTTATTTTTTTCTGCCATAGCAACTGTTGTGGTGGTGCTGCTACTAATTGGCGTTGGCGGTTTTTATTGGATTAATAGCCAAAGTCCTCTCAGCTTACTACGAGGTGGTACGACAAATACACCAGAAGCAGCGATATTTGTGCCTAAGCAAGCACCTGCAATGGTATCTTTGCTAGTCAATCCAGAAAAACTAGAGTCTTTGCGGCAATTGGCAGCGCGTCCGAGCGATCGCAGGCAGTCGCGTCAGGAACTAGAACGCTTTAAGTCTAGTTTACTAGCTAGTAGCAGTCTCGACTATCGCCAAGATATTCAACCTTGGTTGGGGGAAGAAGTTACTTTGGCTTTGACGAGTCCAGATATCGATCGCGATGCGACAAATGGCAATCAGCCAGGATATTTAATGGTATTAACTAGCAGAAATCCAGCTAAAAGTAGAGAATTTTTACAATTATTATTTTCCCAACGAGCGATCGCGGGTAGAGATTTAGTTTCAGAAACTTATCAAGGTGTTAATATTTTCTCCGATCGCGATCGGGTAAATGCAGGGGCGCACAGCCGTGCGCCCCTACAAGAACGAATCTCTCTTGTCGGCGCAGCAGTGGGCGATCGCTTTATTTTATTTGCCAATCATCCTAAAGTATTGCGAGAAGCAATTAATAACGTCCAAGCACCCGATCTGAGTTTGAATGATTCTGCTCAATATCAACACGCATTAAGTTTATTACCTACTGAGCGAATTGGCATAATTTTCCTCAATTTGCCTCAAGTGACAACTTTGTTGGGGAAAGAACCGCAAGAGCAAATTTATGATAGTCAAATTATTGGCTTAAAATTAAATCCACAAGGAATTATCGCAGAAACTTCAATCGCTGCTGCTAATCAGATAGAACTCGCTCCCACTGGCAAGATGCTATCTGAACCCGTGCAAGCATTACAATATTTACCTACTACAACCAATTTAGCGATCGCGGGTTTAGATTTAAGCTATTTACAAAATACCAACTTAAATCAGTTGTGGAGACAAATTACAACTGTCTTATCTGGTTCTAGTAATGATGCAATTTCGCGCTTAATCGCTCAACCTTTAGCTAAATTACAAGATAGCTGGGGTCTAAATATCTCGCAAGATATTTTTAGCTGGGTGCAAGGGGAATATGCTTTAGGAATGCTACCCCAAAAAGATGCTAGTACGAGTGCTGATTGGATTTTTGTTGCCGAGAAGTCTGAAGGAACAGATTTAGCGATCGAGCGCTTTAATGCAATTGCTGAAAATCGAGGTTTAAGTATTACACCTCTATTTTCTGGAGAGCAAAAAATCTATGCTTGGACGCAGTTAAATACAGTTCCATCTAGTCCATCCGAGTTAGGCGATCGCTCGTTACTCACTCTTAAAGCTAAAGTTCAAGGTGTTTATACTACCATAGATAAATACGAAATTTTCACGTCTTCAGTTGCAGCAATGGATGCAGCTTTAAAAGCAGCAGAAACCGATTCTTTATTGAAGAGTTCTCAGTTCCAATCTGCCATAAAAGCTATTCCTCAGCCAAATCAGGGTTATCTATATTTGGATTTACCTAGAAGTCGAGAAATTTTAGAACGTCAATTACCTTTAGTCAAACTATTAGAAGTGGCAGCAAAACCATTTTTTGACAAAACACAATCGATTACTGTAAGTAGTTATGGCGATCGCACCGACGTGCTTCAGGGTAGTATTGTTTTGCGCTTAGGCTCGAATTAATGTCTTATCTTGTTTGCAGCAAGGAATTACTGAGGCAAAAGAACTATGCAGATTCCTACTTAGCACTACAATGACTTACAACAACTTGGGGTTGATTTTGAAGATCTCGCAGATGCTTTTGAAACGCACGTTCGGGAAGAATACAGCACTTTTACTTGGATTATAGAAGGAATGCTGGCTCGCGTTGGATTTGAATTTGAATCAAACTATCTTTCACCAACTATGGCTGAATATATCTGTCGGAAAAGATGAAAGAGCAAAATGCGATCGCGATTTAATTTTCTCCTTCCTTAGCATCAAATTTGACTTGGCGATAAAGTGCAGTTACAGGTAAAGATAACCCTACACTTGTCAAAGTTATCGTATCTTCTGTCGCGTAAGGATAAAGCACCCACAAACCTTGTTCGTTGCGCCGAAAACACTCTACACCAATTTGTTCGGAATCGATTAAAACATATTCCTGCAAAGTTTCCAACTGACGATATCGAGCAAACTTACCACCGCGATCGTATGCTTCTGTAGAAGGGGAAAGAACTTCGACAATTAGGCAAGGATTCAGTTACCCATTACCCATTACCCATTACCTATTACCAAAATGCTGTTTTACCACATCTAATCGCGAACAGTTCCAGTAATCGATATGGGAATCAATTAATCCTTGGGGATTGAGGTGTAACTCACTCCAGCCAGGAATAGCAATGCGGGGTTTCCAGGGGAGGGGAGTATTCCAACTCAACGTCCACTCTGTCTTGATGGTGTCTTCTTCCTGGCGAATATCATGTAAATCCATCTTGACTGCAATAAACCAGGTGTTGATGAAATTAATCATCTGTTTGTATCGCTCGACACCACGAAAACGGTTGAGGGGATCTTGAAAAAAGACATCTGAAGCATAGATGCTATATGTCTGGTTGTCTGGGAATCTTTGGTAATCTTGCCGGAGGATTTGAATAATATCCATTATGGTTCTACTTCCAACCACAACCTTTCTAGCTGATATTTCCATGCTGCCATGACTTGCTCCCGCGACTCCGCTGCTTGTTGTAAGTCGCCTAGCAATCCCTCGTCGTACATTCTGCTCAGATTTTGCAGGGTAGCTTCTAGAGATTGTCCTTGCTGCTTTTGCGCTGTGACGATTTGCCGTAGTTTCGTTTCTACCAATTGGCTAAATGCATTTGTTAACCCCGCTTGATTTAAGGAAATTAAGCGCGCGATCGCCTCGGTAAAATCTGTCGTACTCAAACTTTCACGACTGTGCTGAAAGACTCCCCACACGACTCCTTGATGTAAGGCGTAGCGCACTTCCTGAGTTTCGTCAAAGTTAGCTTCGAGTAACTGTTCCAAAAACGGTTGAGCTGCCTGCGCCGATAAAATTGGTAACAATACTCGCAGCCAAGAGCGATCGTCTGATAGCAGTACTAACAAGCGAAATTCCGGTGTTTCGATTTGCCAGGAACCAGGAGCGATCGCTTGTACAGGTGCAGAATGAAATAAATCTGTTAGGGTGTTGGCAATTTCTTCGGGTGTCATGAATTGCTAATACTATCGTTCTTATACGAGTAGTTTAGCTAATCAGTTGTCAGTGTAGAGACGTTACATGTAACGTCTCTACAAAGTTGTCAGTCCATTTCCGATTTCCAATAGCTCATACAGCCTGGATCTGTGACGGTGATTTTTGAGCGATGCCAGCACGTTGACTCAGTTCTTCAGTCACAAAGCTAGGAACTTTTACTGTTGCTTGTAAAGCCATGCAGCAGTCTCGTACAGATAATAAAAATCTCTTCATCGCCACGCAATCGGGAACGGTGTCTACTCGCGCCAAGAACTTGCGCCAGTTGTTTTCATTGTCGCAGCATAATTCTACGAGATATTGGCTAGCTAGATATTCTGCTAACAGATCGTGAGTAAAGCGCACTTTATCTTGTGCCTTACCGATCGCTTGCAGCAAACCGAGATTCTGTTCTAAATGTTCTAGGTAAATTTTAGCTGTATCGTATCCTGCGATCGCCCCAATCTCACTGAGTAATTGTTCGCGTTTGACTGCGGCTGGCTGAAATGTCTGCTTGATACATTCCCAGGCGATCGCTTTGGCATATTTTTGCACGCTGTCTGCTTCTAACAACGGCACATCAGTAGGTTTGCTTGCAGAATTAGATTGAGCGAGTGCCTGCTGTGTCTGAGGATCGAGCGTTTGGGTAGCAAACCAAGCATTCAGCACTCTGGGATGATAGTGGAAAAAACCAACTAAAACTAACCAGTTAATTGGCAATTTCATTCTGCCGGAAAAACCAGGTAACCCAATGCTAGAGTATCGTTGTAATGCATTGTTGATACCTAAAATCCACAGCGGACGCTGCCAGAGGAGTAGCGACCAAAATAATGTCAGCGTAGCGATATATACTACACCAATTGGTAGCCATCGATACTGTGAAAGCAATTTCAGTCCGTTCTCGCTCCAATTGGGGTATCGATGCGATTTGAGTATTTGCGATGACTGACGTAAGAGCGCTACCTCTGCTTCTGGAAATAACTCTTGACTGGTTTCAATAATTTTCAGCGCCGTTTCCAATTCTCGAATGTCTCGTTCTAATTGGAGATAGGAAAGCGTTGCGGCTCTTTGCTGCCAGCCAGTTGCAATTTTAGCCCAAGCATAGATAGCGTTCGATCGCACCGTGCGATCGGGATCGCGAAGCGTCTGGCTCAGTGCGGGAACGGCACTTTCTGCTGCTGCTCCCATGCTACCAATTGCAGATACGACCATCGATCGCACCGATCTATCTTCATCTTGTAGTGCGACTGTGAGCGCGGGGACAGCACTTTCTGCTGCTACTCCCATACTACCAAGCGCGTATGCTGCACTAGAACGTACTACGGGACTTTTATCTGCTAAAGCTGTAACGCTCAAAGCCGGAATTGCCGAGTGTGCCGCTGCTCCCAGACTTCCCAAAGCGGCAACCGCATTAATTCTAATGTTTTCGTCCTTTTGTTGTAATTCTTGACTCAATGCTTTTACTGCGCGATCGCCACACTTTTTCAGCGCTGCTACAGTAAATATCCATTCGTTAGTGTTGCCTAGTTTTGTTATATAAGAATTAATTTCCCGATCGGAACATGCTTCTGCTCTTACTATATCGATTGAAAGGAAATTGAAACAGAAGCAAAAACTAGATATAGGTAACCACAGAATTATTAATTGCAACTTGCGGCTTTTCTTCATACATTATTTCGGTAAATCTGCTAGCACTCAACCTATAAATTGCCGATTGGCTGTTGGTTATTAAGCTAGCTTTTACTAGTAGTGCGCGTCTCAAGACTGTAACGTTTTTTCTCTGACAACTGCATATTATATAAACGATCTTGATAGCGTTGTAAATTATTATACAGCCAATTCACTTCTAGTAAAGACTTTTTTAATGGAAGAACTTCTCTGAACGCAACACTCATCAAAAAGAGGCTAGAGGCAAGTTGCCAATCGAACTGCAAATTTTGAGCAGCTATCAATGCTACACTTTCCCCTATACGGACAGAGAAGATTTGAGGGCTAGCCGCAATTATCTGGAGTATAAAACCGATCGATCGCTCTTGAGTTCTGTGGTTTTTGCTCCTTTCAACTTCTGATTTTCTTGAGAAGAATTTAAGGTTTTTTTGGCTAAGGTGCGAATTTGTGGTTTCAGAGCATCTGGAGCTGCTTCTTCTGCTTGCTCAAATAACTGAGCCGCACCTTGACTATCTTTCTGAATTTGACGCAGCACGGCTTTGCGTACTAAAGCTTTAAGGTTATTGTTTTGTCTTGCCAAAATTTGGTCGTAAGTTTTTTCTGCACCAGCAGCATTACCTGTTAGCTCGTATTGCTCTGCTAAACGCAAACGCAAATCTATATTATCGGGATTGTTTTGCACTAGTTGTTCCAACGAAGCGATCGCTTTATCTAGTTTTCCAGCTTGTTGTAAAGCTTCAACATCGTACAATGCTTCACCCGTGCGAATCTGTGAAGTAGACCGTTGGTAACCGAGTAGGGACAATAGGGCTATTCCAACTATACCAATGCCAAGGAACCACCAGAGTTTCGACCCCATTTTCTCTCTAACAGAGGAGCGGCGATCGCTTTGAGTACTCGGTTTGCGGTTAGAATCGAATAAAGATTGCATCACTCCGTTAGGGTTCTTCGAGCGAGCGTTGGCATCGCCAGGAATAATGCGATGAATTAATCCCAAAAGCTGATTCTCTGCACTGGAGCTATGTATTTTGTTTAGCTCCCATACTAACCAAAGAAAAGCGATGGCTGTTCCTTTGGGTTTGAGAGTTACTGTGTTGTTTTCTCGCACTAGAGGTATAGAGGAATGAAAAATCTCGTAGCGCGCTTTGACGGTATTGAGATGAGCGATCAAAGGTTCTAATTTATTTTTTATGACTTTTTGAGTTGTTGCATTAGATTCTAATAGATCGTACTTAGTTAGCACTATAGCTAATGGATAATTTAATCCATTGAGATAAACTAAGCTCGTCAATGCCATGACTTGCTCAAAGATATTTTCCAATACTTGAATGTAAGCATCGCTGTGCCTGAGAGCGTAGGCATCAATAAACACGCAGCAGCCATGCGAGTTAAACACGAGTTCGCGAAAATCAGAGTTGTGAACGTCGCAGATTTCGCCAGGGATATCATTCCAGCGGAAATGGCATACTGTTTTTTCACCCCAAAAGCTTTGTCGTTTTAGGTTAAAGCTGAAGTTGACGACTTTCATCGTCGGTGGTGGATACTGATCCGTCTGGTCTATATATTTAAGAATTTTATCTACGTTTTCCTTTACCTGGTTGTCTTGGCATTCAAACCATAATTTGTGCGGCTGCTTTTTGGAATTTTCAGTCTGTAGCTCCGTATAGCTACCGACGAGGAAAACCGTTTTTCCTACGCCTCTTTGCCCAATGCTTAAAAGATTAAATGTTCTGTTTTTTGGTAAGTTTTGAGGTAACACGGTTAGATGCTGCTTGCGAAGTTTCACTGACATAGTTGGTTTGGCTCTATAGTTTTTGTAACATTAGCTTAAGTGCTAGGTGAGATTGATTAGCAGCAGCATACCACTAAGTTATTATTCCTGAAAGTTAAATACCATACATCACTATTCACTGCATCGCTAGCAAATAACTCCAAGGATTACACTTGATTTTGCTGCGGCAGCAGAATAAATATATTTGCGGTCAATCTACCTGCAATTCTGACGCTACTCCTAAAAACGCACATTTAGACTCTAAAGAGATTGCATATAGCGCGTTCTAGTTGAACGAGGCGTGCAACTCCGTGAAGTTCGCAGCCGTGTATCTCCATAATGTCTTGCATTTGAATAAAACAGTTGTTGGCGGTTATTAGGCTGACAAACCCTCTCTTTCGAGCATAGTGGCAAGTCATCAGCTAGTCCACTGTTTTAAAGAAAAAACTTAGAGTCTTCATTGAGCATTAGAGGCAGGCTAGACAATTCGTAAAAGCCAATATATTTAGATAAAAAAAGATTATCCGATAAAAGAAATCTCCAGACGTAAAAAAATAGATTTTTTTCACTTTTGCGAGTATTTAAAAGGTAAGATCTCAGCGTAGGCGCAAGGGGGCAAAACCAGCTTGCTCCACGAGTTGCTGTCCTTCTTCAGAAAACAATAAATTTGTGTAGGCAATCCCAGCGCGTTCGTCAACGCTGCCATCTCGCTTGACGATGATGTAAAGGCGACGAGTTAAGGGATAAGTACCGTTAGCAAAAGCTGTAGTATTAGCGACATTTTTGCGTTGCAGATCGAAAGGAGAAACAAAGCCACCGTTACTCGCAGCCAGTGGCAAGGGAGAGATGGTTGCTAAAGAAATAGGATCTATGCTCTGCTGGCGAACTGCTTCTGAGGCAGTAGCGTAGCTGATTCCGCCTGGAGTTTTGGCGACGGTACGGATAGCATCGGTTGTCGTGTTAACTAATCGCACGTTGGAGCCAAAGTTTTCTTCTGCTAGAACTTTTTCTTGCAGAAAATTAGCAGTACCGCTGACTTGAGGATCGCGGCTAATGGGTACGATCGGTAAATCCGAACCACCGAGTTGTTTCCAGTTAACGATCTTCCCAGTGAAAATATCTTTAACTTGGGACAGAGTTAACCCGGTAACGGCAACTTGAGGATTGGCATATAGAGCAATGCCATCAATCGCCACGGGAATTTGTTCTAAAGTAAAACCGAGTTGTTGGGCTTGTCTTAATTCTGCCGCTCGAATCGGGCGAGAAGATTGTGCGAAGCTGAGTTTACCTGTTAGCAACATTTGGATGCCTACGGTAGAGCCATGTCTATTTTGATAAGGATCGGTGTAGAGTAGTTCAAATTGTGGCTGAGCTTGGGCAATCGTCGCGACAGTTGTGGGCGATCGCAGTGGCGCAAAAGTGGTAGAGCCACCATATCGAAACGTACCTAAAGGGACGTTAGGAACTGCTGCCAAAGCTTTGTAGTTTCGATCGCGCTTGACTTGCGATGCTACGTAGACTCGCGAATCGGTATTAGACATACCCGAATGCATCAGACCGTATAGCGAAAACCCGAGCGCTACCGCACTTGCTAAAATGCCAACTTTGAGCCAAAGTTGAGAGTTTTTATAACCCCAAGTCAGGCGTTCGGCGTTATTATCAACTGTTTGTCCTAATGCTACCGGCTTCAAATCGACTGGGGAGAAGTTATTTCCTGCTAATGCCCAGCGACCGGAGTTAGAATTTGCTGACACAGAGTGGCGATCGCGGCTAGCAGTCGATTTTTTTTTGTATTTAGATAATAAATTTGTCGAGCCCTTCTGAATCACACTTTCTGACTCTCGATCTTTACCTAATGATTGTTTGTAGAACTGATACAACGGTAACTTGGGTTTTGACTGACTCTTAGAGGCGATCGGATCGACTGCAATAGTCGCAGCATCTGCTGTAATAACATGCCCCGGTTCAAGCCCTAAGCCATCAATTGCATAACTAGTATAAATAGAGAGATGCGCCATTTGCTGCTCGTAAGTTCTTTCTGGAAAATCGACGGCACTTTCCTGTGCGTCAATCGGCACAAATAGCTCCAACAAATTTCCTTGGCGCAAGTCTGTATAGCTTTGCTGTCGCAGGTACAGAGGAGTTGACACCCCTGCTTTTGCTGGTTGGTAGTCCCACAAATTTGATAAAACCTTGGTTTTTATATATGCGCGAGGTTGATGTCGATCTAAGATTGTTACTGGTCCTCGCTCCAAACAAGTAAATATATTTGCTAGTTGAAAATCAAACAGTGGTTCTGAAATGTAATAACAAATAAAATATGGTACGTTGCCGCGTCCTAGCTCGTCCACGCCATCGTTGTATAACCAGCCAAACAAAGTTTGCTCTGAGTCGATTTGATATATGTAAGCCGCACGATATTTGGGTTCTGGAGGATTGTAAGAATCCCAATGTTGGGAAACTACATGTTGCAAGAAAGCTTGCTGAATTTCTGGCGAAACCTGCGGACTGCAAACAGTTTTGAATCCTTTGCCTGCAAAGCTGGTATAAACAAGTTGACCGAGAAGTAAGTACATATGTCTAAATTTAAAAAGCTAAATGCGGCTACCTATGTTGAAAAGTATTGCAAAAATTTAAAAATGACCTCAATATGCTAAATGTGAAAGTTTTTCGGCAGTAGTTTTCAGAGTATTAGCCAAGCGAGCGCACAATGAGTCAAATCCCTTTCCATTTTGCCGAGCAGTATTCCACCCGTAGACGTACCCCTACCTCTCAATGTATCCAAATTAATAATTTTAGCAGTATAAAAATTTACGACTCTAGAGATAATTATCCGCCATCTTGCCGGAATAATCCAGACCCAGGGACTAAGCTTTCCAAGCATCGCCTTTGGTGGCAAAAAAGCAGTTTTAGAACCAAGCTCGTAGCGTTAATTATTGCTGTTGGAATTTTGCCAGTTTTGACTGACAAAACCCTTGCGCAAGCCGACGATCGCCTAGTCCCGCAGTTTAATGCCCAAGCTGAAGCCCGCGTGGACAATCCAGACCTGGCTGATTCTCCCACTCAGCTACCAGTGACTCTTTTAATTGAAACTGTTGTCGCATCGCTGCTACTAATTGGTTTGTTGACTGCTTTTTTTGCTAATCGAGCTATGCGTCCAGCAAAATCTGCTGTCGATGCAGGTGAAAAGCCAAAATTAGAACCGGATGAATCTTACTCTCCGCTAGCAATTCTCAATAGTGCAGCACTGGAAAAGGTGGATGTTAGCCATCAACAAATTGCCACGATTGAGTCAGCTAAAATAGCGACGGAAATTTCGCTCAAATTTCGACAAGCACAATATCTCAACGAGTTATTAAAAACCGCTACGAAGGAACTACGTCGCGCTCTCAGTGCCGATCGAGTTTTCGTGTATCAATTTAATCCTGACTGGAGTGGTAATGTTGTCGCTGAATCTGTTTTACCTGGCTTACCTTCCTGCTTAAAGATTAAAATTACCGACACATATTTTTCTGAATCGAACGAGGGCGTAGAAAAGTATATCAATGGTCGAATTTGCGTAACTCACGATATTTATGGGGGAGAACTGACCGATTGTCATATTAAATTGTTAGAACAGTTTGCGATCAAAGCGCAGATGGTAGCGCCAATTACCAAAAACGGTCAACTATTTGGTTTATTGATTGTTAATCAATGTTCTGAACCTAGAGTTTGGCTACCTCATGAAGTTGAGTTATTCTCCCATTTGGCAAAACAGGTAGGAGTAGCATCCGAACAAGTTACATTTTTAGAAAAGCAGGAAGCCGATGCCGAACGTGCCGATTTACTCACAGAAATTACTTTGCGAATTCAGCAAGCTCAATTTTTAGAAGAGTTACTGAAAACTGCTGTGAAAGAAGTCAGGCGTGCGATCAAAACCGATCGCGTAGTCGTTTACGGTCTAGATTCTAGTAATTGGGATGGCATTGTCGTGGCAGAGTCTGTTGCCCCAGGCTGGCCCCAAACTTTAAGAGTGAGAATTGACGATCCTTGCATGAGAGAAAAGTATGCCGAAATCTACAAGCAAGGTCATGTCACAGTCATTGATGATATTTACCAAGCGGGACGAGTTGAAGACTGCTATCGCCGATTATTAGAGCAGTTTGCAGTTAAAGCTAATTTGGTAGCACCAATCTTGAAAAACAATGAGTTACTGGGATTATTAATTGCCCATCACTGTTCCGAACCGAGAAATTGGCAACAGGAAGAAATTGACTTATTTGTTCAGTTAGCGACGCAAATAGGATTTGCGATCGATCGAGTCAGCTTGATGGAAGAAATGGAGACAGACGAGGAGTAGGCAGTTATTAGGGAGCAGGGAGCGCACGAGCAGGGAAGAAGGGGACAAGGGGGACAAGGGGGACAAGGGGGACAAGGGGGAACTCGCTCTTCCCCGCGACCGAAGGGAGTGGGGATAAGGGGGAGAAGGGGGCAAGGGAGCGGTCAACCAACAACCAACAATTACCCATTACCCATTACCCATTACCCATTACCCATTACCAACAACCATCAACTAGTCTTTAATTTATCGATCGCCGCGATGAGTTCTGCTGGTTGGTGAATGAGAAAATCGGGCTGATATTGTTCCAGGGCTGCGGCGGAGTTGAAACCCCAACTAACGGCGATCGCAGTGACTTTACTTCTTTTTGCTGCTTCTATGTCTCTGGTTTCATCTCCGATATAGACGCTCTCTGACGGTGCAATCTTCTCTTGCTTCAAAATCTTTTTGATGACTCTACTTTTACTGAAGAGAGCGGCTTCTGTATAAATAAAATCAAATAAATAATCCATATCATTGAGTTCCAAAAAAGCAAAAATATTATCTTTAGAGTTAGAACTCAGGATGCCGACTTTATCGACTCGTTTTCTCAATTCGAGTAAAGTTTCTTTAATCTCGGGAAAAGGTTGAATTTTAGAAATTTCTGCATTCAGCTCTGATTTGACTTTAGCAACTAACAAGGGAAATTTGAGAATTGAAATTCCTGATTGTTTGATAATTTGACGCGAACTCAGGTTTTTAATCTGAGCAATTTCTGCGGTGCTAATGGGTTTATGTCCGAATTCTACAGCTAAGCGATTAGTAATACCGACAATGGAGTGAAGTGTATCGGCAATAGTACCGTCAAAATCAAAAAAGATCACCTTAATGGTCATTACAGTGAATCGGAATAAACAATCGTAGCCGACGATTCAAGATTAGCACGGGCGTTCCTTCTCAGCATTTCGGGTTTGACCCGCCGCAAGGCTGAACCTGTAAAGCGCCGATCCCACTCGCCGTCTTCTATTGTTGCTAGTTCTGTGAGTTTTGGTGCGAGATTGTGTGCATAAGGATGAAATTCATTGATATCTGTCGTGCGAGCAAAACGCTGGTTCCAAGGACAAACATCTTGACAAATATCGCAACCAGCTACCCAACCGTCAAGACGGGAAGCGATCGCTTCAGGTAGCTTTTCGGCACGATTTTCGATTGTATGATAAGCAATGCAGCGATTGGCATCGACAACAAAAGGCTGCGTAATTGCTTGTGTGGGACATGCCTCTATGCAGCGAGTACAATTACCGCAATGTTGCGTATGGGGTCGATCTGGGGTCAAAACTAGGTCAGTCAACACTTCACCCAAAAATACCCAAGAACCATATTCTCGTGTAATCACATTACCATTTTTAGCAATCCAACCGATACCTGCCTGTTGCGCCCACGCTTTATCTTGAATTGGACCCGTATCAGCATAGAACCGCGTTTGGATATCTGCTGCTTGCGATCGCAACCACTGACTCAAGGCTTTGAGCTTTTTATGCAATACTTTGTGATAATCTCTACCCCAGCCATAACGAGAAATTTTTGCATTTGTTGGATCTGTAGAATGCTGGTGAGGAGTGTAATAGTTGAGCGCCACGCAAATTAGCGATCGCACTTCTGGCATGACTAAACGAATATCCTCGCGCTTGGGGTTTGCCATCCATGCCATATCTGCTTGGTATCCCAGTTGCAGCCAAGCTTGCAACCTCTGCCGCTCCGCAGTTCCTACTGCTTCCACTGCGGCAATGCCGACTTTGTGAAACCCCAATTCTAAGGCTTTTTGTTTGATTTGGTCGCTGGTTAAGTTAGTCATTGGTTGATGGTTGTTGGTTGATGGTTGTTGGTTGTTGGTTGACAGTTCTTGCTCCCTCAGCTCCCTGGGCTCCCTCAGCTCCCTGGGCTCCCTCAGCTCCCTGGGCTCCCTACTGATAACTGATAACTGTTTCATTGATTTGTTAATTTTATTTGCTTTTCGTAAATAAGTATTGCAGTATATGAAATAGGAGGAGAGATTTGAGCATTTTTTCACCACTTTGTCAAGAATCTCTAGTGCAGACATGACGTATACAACCGAATCAGCTTTTTCTTTTGCTTCCAATCGCCTTAAGTCTGATTTTCAGCTAGCTGATGCCGTGCCTGCTACCATTTCTTTGGTGAAGCGCCTCAGCACCGACGACCAATTAGCGCTGCTATGGTACGCTTACACGGAAATGGGTCGTTCTATCACGCCTGCGGCTCCTGGGGCAGCTCGATTGCAACTTGCAGAAGGTTTGCTCAATTCTTTGAAACAAATGTCTCACGCTCAGCAGTTAGAGGCAATGCGCGACTTGGTAGAGCGAAAAAACACTCCAATTAGCCGCAGCTACGGTATTTTAAGCAATAACACTAAATTAGCTTTTTGGTATGAGTTATCAGAGCTAATGGTTCAAGGTTTTGTCGTTCCTATGCCTACAGGATACCAGCCTTCTCGCGATGTGAATGAAACACTGGCAACGATTAAACAGCTCGATTTCGGTCAACAAATTACCGTTTTGCGGAAACTTGTCGCTGATATGGGTGTCGATCCTTTAGCAGATTAGTTGTTCGTTATTTGTCATTGGTCGTTTGTCATTCGGATAGTACCCACAAATAACTGATAACGAATGACAATTCCTAGAATCCTTCTATAGGGGCAGGTTTTGACCTGCTCTTATATGCGATCGTGAGCGTTAAGAGCAGGCTGTTTTTGTCAAGAGGGATGAATGAATCGCATGGAAGCATCAACGCGATCGCCGCAGGATACGGTACAACAAATAGCAGGAATTACAGAATCTACCATTATTCGTTACTTTGACACATTAAACACAGAAAATTATCAAGCCTGTGCAAATTTATTCGCTACAGATGGAGTGATGTATCCTCCTTTTGAAGAAGGAATTGTGGGACGAGAGGCGATCGCTTCCTTCTTGCAACGGGAAGCCCAGGGGATGAAGTTGGAGCCAGAGCGAGGAATTTCCCAGGTTGTGGAAGGCGATTTAGAGGTGCAAGTCGTGGGGAAAGTGCAAACCCCTCTGTTTGGCGTGAACGTTTCTTGGTTCTTTTTACTCAATTCTCAGCAAGAAATTGCTGCCACCAAAATCAAACTCTTAGCCTCACCGCAGGAGTTGTTGAGTTTGAAGCGGTAGAAAGTTGTATATCTTAGGTACTTTAAGCCAACACTTAGGTACTTTAAGCCAACACTTGCTGAAAAGATTTTGCTAGGAGTTGGCGACCCATTTCGATATCTTTAGGACTGCATTGCCAGTCTGGATATGCAGTCATTAGCAGACTTTCTAAAGTTTCATAATCGAATAAGTGCCATACAGTAGCACCATTCACCTTTGCGGAGATGGCATAACAGTTAGAGCTGATGCAGTAAATAGTAGAAGTACTGGCTGCCCGCGCTACAGTCATTTGTTCCCCTGCTTGCAAGGCTCTAAATTGACGAATTGCTTGCTTGAACTCGTCAAAAGAGGAGACTGTTAGCCCTGGAATTGCTACGATCGCGCTGCGATCGCCATTAACAGCAATCCAGTAGTGATGGCTAGGATCGATTGCTTCCAACCAGGGTAGTTCATCATCAAGACGGTAGCGCGGAGACAAAGCAAATAACTGTGTCATGGGTATATCTGGGTTCTGAATCTTACGCCCAATTTCAAGCGATCGCATAGCTTGCCTCGTGTGACCTTGCCATGCAACCCTTTACCCTACTATTAGACATTCACTACCGATTGATAAACCTAACTTAACAAAATTTATAGTAATACTCGCTATAAGTTTAACTTTTGCAAATATCTATCTGTAGAGACGCGATGTATCGCGTCTCTACAAAAACCTAACCAACCAATCCAGATCTGAGAGCGCGGACTGCGGCTTGAGTGCGGTCATCGGCACAGAGCTTATTCAGAATGTTACGGACGTGAGTTTTTACCGTACCGACGGTGATGTATAGTTTTTCCGCAATTACGGCATTACTACAACCTTCTACAATTAGTTGCAATACCTCTAATTCTCTTTCGGTGAGGGGGTAAGCAGCTAACATTTGGTCGTAGTCTTCATCAGCTGCGTGGATAGCAACAGTTTTGTTGTCTTTGTCTTCTTTACTAACTTCGGCGACTACAGCAGCAGGAACTTCGGCAGGTGCGGGTTTGACTTGCTGTAAAACAATGCGGGCGATCGCGGGATCGATCCAAGCATTACCGCTGTGGGTGACGCGCAATGCTTCTAGTAAGTTATCGAAACTAATATCCTTCATGCAATAAGAATCAGCCCCCGCCGCAAAAGCAGCTAACACTGCTTCTCGATTGTCTCGCAAAGTCAAGATCAAAACTTTGGTAGTGAATCCTTCTCCCTCGCTTGCGGCTGCCTTAATCTCTCTAGTTAGTTCAATGCCATCTTTATCAGGTAAACCGATATCCACGATCGCAATATCGGGATGGACTGTCTGCAATAACTGCAAACCCTCGCTAGCGTTGGCAGCTTCGCCTACCACTTCAAGTTCTTGCCGCTGTTGTAGTGCTGTTCTGATCCCGACGCGAGTGAGGTCGTGGTCTTCAATTAAAGCAACGCGAATTTTACTCATGTTTTTTACATTGTTCATTTGTCATTGGTCATTTGTCATTGGTCTGGTACTAAATGACAGATGATGCTTTGGCTGCATGTCCTACAACTGAAAGTCAAGTGGGATTCAAAGCGAGGTAGACGCAGCCCTTACTCACTGCTCTAGCCATTCCATAAACTCTTGTAGGAGTGCTATATGAAGTAAGTTTTTAACTCTAGCTTTGTTCAACAATTCAATCTTAGTACTTTTATTTACATTGCCATCCTCATCAGCTTTCATGCTCCATCATTGCCTAGACAATCTTTTGCTATCCTGCAAAAACCTCTACTTATGGCTTTAATACTTTTGCCCGGGTTTTTTCATCCCCCTCAAGAGAGAACTTTTGACTCTTCTCTTATTTTAAATTTTTTTAAATTTAAGGTATTTTAGCTTAAATTTATCATAAAACTTAATTCGATAATGGTTGTAAATTTTTTGGCATAAAGGACAACAATTTTTATTAAAAACTGCCGAAAAGGCTATATGTAAAGACTTTTTGAAAATTCTAATATTTAGATTTTACCCTTCCATACCACTCTATTAAGTTAATATTTTAGCTGAGATACTGGTAGGATAAATTTTATGAATCGAGCAGTGTCATAAAATTTTCTCTAGCATAAAAATAAAGTTGCTAATACAGTCAAAAACTAAATGAGCCAAATAGAAACAGTTCCTGGGGAACTTTGGCAGACCATCCATCCTGAAGATCGCGATCGCTATTACCAGCAACGGCAGCAAGCGATCGCTTGCCAGCAGGCTTACACTGTCTCCTACAGAGTTTTGGCAGCAGATGGAAACTATTATTGGTGGCAAGAACAAGTTATCCCAGAAGCGAGTGACGTACCGGATCGGCAAGTCACTTGTATCGATCGAACCGAAGTAAACTCGACCGAACCGGAATCGGCAAAGACACCAATAAAAACAGCACAACTAGAAGCCGTACAACAGAGATTTCAAGATTTAGTCAACGGGCTGGAAGACACAATCGTTTGGGAATACGATGCAGCAACAGCGCGATTTACCTTCGTCAGTCAAAGTGCAGCAGAAATTTTAGGCTACCCGGTGGAACAGTGGTTAGAGCAGCCGAACTTTTGGCAGAATCTCGTTCACCCTGAAGATCGGGTAAATATAGGACATTTTTACCACCAGGAAAAGCGAGAGCGCGATTGTAGTTTGGAATACCGTTGCATAGCCGCAGATGGACGTGTAGTGTGGTTGCGCGATCGCCTGCACTTTGCCCGCGATCGCGAGGAAAAATCTAAACTGCGGGGATTGATGTTGGATATCACCGCAGCCAAGCAAACAGAAGCAGAATTACGGGAAAGCGAAGCTCGATTTCGCACGATGGCAGACGGCGCACCCGTGATGATCTGGATGGCTGGGACTGATAGTTTGTGGGAGTTTGCCAATCAGTCTTGGTTAAATTTTACCGGACGCAGCTTAAAACAGGAATTGGGAGAAGGTTGGACGGAAGCAGTACACCCGCAAGATGTCTCTCGTTGCGTGAAAACTTATTTATCAGCTTTTCACAGTCGGCAAGAGTTCGCGCAAGAATTTCGCCTGCGACGGGCGGATGGTAAGTACCGTTGGATCTTTGAAAAAGGCAGTCCTCGGTTTACCCCCGACGGAAGTTTTGCCGGATATATTGGCTGCTGTTTGGATATTAGCGATCGCAAAGTTTCGGAAGACGCACTCAAAACGCGGGCAGAGGAATTAACTTATCTCACAACCGTACTAGCGCAAACTAACGTGACGTTAGAAAAGCGCAATCAAGAATTAGATCAGTTTGCTTATGTTGCTTCTCACGATCTCAAAGCACCATTGAGAGCGATCGCCAATTTATCAGAATGGATTGAAGAAGATCTATCAGACAAACTGACAGCAGACACGCGCCACCAAATGAACCTACTACGGGGGCGCGTCCATCGCATGGAAGCTTTAATTAACGGATTGCTGCAATATTCCCGCGTCGGACGAATGGACACGCCAAAATTTGAAGTTTCTGTAGGAGATTTGTTAGCAGAGGTCGTTGACTCCCTCTCTCCACCTGAAACGTTCTCAATTGAGATTGCACCCATGCCGACAATCGTGACTGAAAAATTACCTTTACAACAAGTTTTCACTAACTTAATTAGCAACGCCATTAAATACCACCCCAGGCAGGATGGCAGAGTCAGTATTTCCGTGCAAGAGTATGCCTCAAATTATGAATTTGTCGTAGCCGATGATGGGGATGGAATTGCGCCCGAGTACCACGACAAGGTATTTGGTATTTTCCAGACCCTGTCGCCCCGTGACACAATCGAAAGCACGGGAATCGGCTTAGCGATCGTCAAAAAAATTGTCGAACAACAAGGAGGTACTATTCGGCTAAAATCACAGCCAGGACAAGGAGCAGCTTTTTATTTTACTTGGAAGAAGTGAGCAGTTATCAGTGACTAGTGGCTGGTGGCTAGTGACTAGAGAAAAGTCCAGCCACTAGCCACCAGCCACTAACTACTCAATACTCCCTGCTCCCTCAAAAATACTACAAACGATTGAGGTGTATATGCTCCAATTTTAGTCAAGATGGAATATATAAAACTTCATAATGAAAGACAAAATGATTCATATTCTACTTGTCGAGGATGACGAAGTGGATGTCATGAACGTAAAAAGAGCGTTTAAGAAAAATAACATTACCAATTCACTCTACACAGCTAGTGATGGGATAGAAGCATTGTCAATCTTGCGAGGAAGTGAAGGCGAACCATCGCCAATCCCGCAAGAGCGGCGATTGATTTTATTAGATTTAAACATGCCCAGAATGAATGGAATTGAATTTTTACGAGAATTGCGAGGTGATGACAATCTCAAGCAGATCCCTGTCGTTATGTTGACGACATCTAACGAAGACAGAGATAAAGTTGAGGCTTACAACCTGAATGTTGCTGGATATATTCTCAAACCAGTCACGTTTGATAACTTTGTCCAAGTCATGGCAACGCTGAATAATTATTGGACCTTAAGTGAAATGCCTTAAATGAGTGGTGCGTGGTGCGTGGTGCGTGGTGAGTGAAAACTACCACTCCCGGCTCCAGACTCTCGATTCCTGATTTTTATGGAAGAACCAGTCAAAATTCTAGTTGTAGATGATGATGAAGTCGATCGCATGGCAGTGAAGCGAGCGCTAGTCACTGCTGGGGTGAAGATGGATTGGTCAGAAGCAAATGGCTGTGCTGAAGCGATCGCCCAGTTGCAACAGCAGCAGTTTGACTGCGTATTTTTAGATTATCGCTTGCCTGATGGCGATGGCTTGAGTTTAGTGCAACAAATTCGCTCTTTGGGCTTTACCGTTCCTTTGGTGGTATTGACAGGGCAAGGAGACGAGCAAATCGCCGTCCAGCTAATGAAAGCGGGGGCATATGACTATTTGTCGAAATCTAAACTGTCGGTAGAGGGACTAAGCCAGACTCTCCGCAATGCCATTCGCTTGCATAAAGCAGAATTGGCAGCTCAAGAGGCAAACAATCTTTTAAGAGAAAGCGAGGAACGCTATCGATTAGTAATAGAAGCTGCTAATGATGGGGTGTGGGATTGGTACTGTACTACCGATGAAGTTTATTGCAACGATCGGTTATTAGAAATTATTGGGGTCGAGCGGGCAGAATTTACTCACACCCCCACAGCACTATTAGATTTAATTCATCCAGAAGATTTACCCGAGATCAAAACCGTAGTCAGAAACCACCTGCTACACGGAGAAAAATGCGAAGCTGAGTTTCGGATTCTGCATTCCTCTGGGGAATATCGTCATTGCGTGGCTAGGGGAAAAGCTCAAAGAGATGCTCGCGGCTATCCGTACCGAATGTCGGGAATTGTGAGCGACATCACGGAGAGTAGAAGGCTGGATGCTGCGCTTAAAGCTAGCGAATCTCGGTTCCAGCGCTTGGCGGAAACAAATATCGTAGGTGTGATATTAACAAAGTTGAGTGGAGAAATTCTTGAGGCAAATCAAGCTTTTCTACAAATGGTGGGTTACACTGAGCAGGACTTAAAAGCGGGAAAGTTGCACTGGCAAAAAATGACCCCACCAGAATATGCCGAGCAGAATCGACTTGTCATCGAACAACTGCGCACGGCTGGTAGTTTTAATTATTATGAAAAAGAGTATATCCGTAAAGACGGAACGCGAGTGCCAATACTATTAGGTGCGGCAGTTGTAGAGCAGTCACCCGACACGGCAATTTGTTTTACTGTCGATTTGAGCGATCGCAAGCGTTCGGAAGCCGAAATTATTAGCCTCAACCGAGATTTGGCGCGACGAGTCAATGAGTTGGAAACGCTGCTCGACGTGATTCCCCTGGGAATTGCGATCGCCCAAGATCCGAAATGCCAGTATATTCGCGTCAACTCAGCAATGGCAAAGCTAATGGGGCTATCATCAACTGCTAATGCTTCTAAAAGCGCGCCATTAGAAGAACGACCGACATACAAAGTCTTCCGTCAAAGTCAAGAAATTCCTGCTTCCGAGTTACCCATGCAACAAGCAGCAAGCAGCGGTAAACCAGTGCTGGATGTGGAGTTAGACTTAGTAACCAAAGAAGGTACGCCCCCAGTCAAATTACTTGGCAACGCCGCACCTTTGTTTGACGAGCAAGGTCAATGCCGAGGCAGTATCGGAGCGTTTGTTGATATTACAGAGCGCAAACGGATTGAAGATCAAGAACGATTCCTAGTTGAAGCTAGCAACATTCTGGCTGCTTCTCTGGACTATCAAACTATTTTGAATAACCTAGCTCAATCGATCGTACCGCAGCTAGCAGATTGGTGTAGCATTCACATTCTCGAAGCAGACGGCTCGATCCGGCAGGTGAGCGTGGCTCATTCCGCATTATCTCAGGTACGGTGGCTAGAAGCTTTAGCTTGCCACTATCCTGTTAGTTCAAATAGTACGTTGGGCGTATCCCAGGTGATCCATACTGGGGAGTCAGTTTTATACCCAGAGATTGACGATCGCTTACTCCAAAATCTCGCCCGCGATCGCGACCATTTGCAGAGTTTACGTCAAATTCAGATGAAATCGGCGCTGTGCGTCCCAATTCAAGCGCGCGGTAGGACGCTTGGAGCAATTAGTTTTGTGGCAGCTGAGTCACAGCGAGTCTATACTAATGCCGACTTAATATTTGCCGAGGATCTCGGTCGTCGAGCTGGGTTAGCAGTAGATAACGGGCGGCTTTACCAAGAGGCGAATGAAATTGGCGAAAATCTGCGTCAGGCGATCGTAATTTTAGGCGAACAGCAGCAACAACTGCGCGTCTTGCAGCGGATTGGCAACCTGCTCAACCAACGCCTAACCGACGTATCCGAGCTACTACACGTTATCGTCGGAGCTGTCTGTGATGGAATCCCCGATGCAGATTTTGCCGCGATCGCCACTTACAATTCTGCGACTGACGAATTAGAAACTTCTGCCACAGCAGGTATTGGCAAGGAAAGATTGCTCTTAACCGAAATTCTCGATCCCGACTTGGGAGTCTTGAGGCAGGTATTTGAGACTGGGGAAGCGCGGCTGATTAGAGGGCGAAGGGCGCAGGGCGCAGGGAGTAGGGAAGAGGGACAAGGGGGACAAGGGAGTAGGGCGAAGGGCGCAGGGAGTAGGGAAGAGGGACAAGGGAGACAAGGGGGACAAGGAGGACAAGGGGGAAGAGGAGAATTTAATTCCGAATTCCGAATTCCGAATTCCGAATTCTCTTTGGCTCCTAGTTCCTTGTATGCAGTGCCGATCGCTTCGGTGAATGGAGAGCGTTTGGGTGTATTGGTGGTGGGAAATTGGCAAAATCTTGATGCTTTCGATCCTGAAGACCAAAATTTAATGGCAGCGGTAGGAGAACAGGCGGCGATCGCGATCGGAAATGCCCGTTTAATCCAGGCTTTAGAGGAACGGGAAGAACGCCTAGCTGCTCAAAATTTGACTTTAGCCCAGCAAAATCGAGAATTAGAGTTAACTAGACAACGGATCGAGCAGCAAAATCTCCAGTTGATCGAAGCAGCACGGCTGAAATCTCAGTTTCTCGCCACCATGTCTCACGAACTACGCACGCCCTTGAATGCCGTGATTGGTTTTGCGCAAGTTTTGTTACGTCAGCGTTCTGCGGCTTTGTCTGCAACTCAATCTGGCATGATCGATCGCATTTTGAGTAATGGCAAACATCTCCTTGCTTTAATTAACGATATTCTCGATCTATCTAAAATTGAATCAGGTCGGCTAGAACTGCAATTAGAATTAATTAGCTTAGATCGTCTGGTCTCATCAACTATTGACGAACTTAGACCTCTAGCGGAGCAGAAGCAGTTACCTATACATGTCGATTTGCAAACAGAAAATGTGACAATTGTTAATGATAGTAACCGCCTGCGTCAAGTATTAGTCAACTTACTTTCTAATGCAATTAAATTTACTGAATCTGGTTGTATAGAAATCAAAACTTGCGAACTTTCAAATACGCAATTTATGCTGAGTGTCAAGGATACTGGTATAGGCATTGCTACATCGGAACTAGATCATATTTTTGAAGAATTCCGTCAAGTCGATCAAACGATAACCCGTAAACATGGTGGAACTGGCTTAGGTTTAGCAATTACCAAATCGCTAGTCCACATGATGCAAGGCAAAATTTCAGTTGAAAGTCAATTAGGTAAAGGTTCGACATTTAACGTTGAGTTACCGAAGACAGTGACTGGTGAGTAGGAAGCAGGGGACAAAATTCAAAATTCAAAATTCAAAATTCAAAATTGATTCACGCACCACGCACCACTTATTCCAGATTCCCGACTCCCGACTCTCTAAAGAATGAAGCTATTAGTTCAATATTCTGTTAGCGTGAACTTAGTTCGATCGCTCCCTTGTCCCCTTGTCCCCCTTGTCCCCCTTGTCCCCCTTGTCCCCCTAATCCCCACTCCCTTCGGTCGTGGGGAAGAGCGAGTTCCCCCTTGTCCCCCTTGTCCCCCTTGTCCCCTTGTCCCCCTTGTCCCTCTTCCCTGCTCCCTAATTAACCAATGCCTGGACACGACATAATTGTAATCGGTGCTTCTGCTGGTGGGGTAGAAGCTCTATCTCAATTGCTGAGCCATTTACCGTCGGATATTCCAGCGGCAATTTTTGTCGTGCTGCACGTTCCCTCTGAAAGTCCCAGTATTCTCCCGAAAATTCTCAATCGGGCGATCGCTAAGCGTCAGCAACAATCTTCACTCAAGGCATTACATCCTGAAGATGGCGAGCCGATCGAATATGGCAAAATTTATGTCGCACCACCCGATCGCCACTTGCTCCTCAAACGCGGCTCGATTTCTCTGGCTCGCGGTCCCAAAGAAAACGGTCATCGCCCTGCGGTAGACCCGCTGTTTCGTTCGGCAGCACGGGCATACGGACAACGGGTTGTGGGTGTAGTGCTGTCGGGGACGCTAGATGACGGGACAGCAGGACTAATGGCAGTGAAGCAACGAGACGGCGTGGCGATCGTTCAAGACCCTGAAGAGGCAATGTATTCGGGAATGCCCCGCAGTGCAATTGAAAATGTAGAAGTCGATCGCATTTTACCTGTGGTAAATATAGCAGCCTCGATCGCAGAGCTAGCTCGCCAACCTGTAGCAACAGAAACAACAGGTGTATCTGATGATATGGAAATGGAGGCTGACATGGCAGAACTAGAGTTAAATGCGATGCAGAACCCCGATCGCCCTGGCAGACCCTCCCCATATGGTTGTCCAGATTGCGGTGGCGTGCTGTGGGAACTGGATGAAGGCAAGCTCGTCCGATTTCGCTGTCGCACGGGTCACGCTTACTCTACAGATAGTTTGCTTGCCGCTCAGTCAGAGTCATTGGAAGACGCACTGTGGAACGCACTGCGGGCATTAGAAGAAAAAGCTGCCCTGACAGAGCGATTGGGAAACCGCGCCCGCGATCGCCAGCAAACTTATTCTGCTAAACGGTTTGGAGAACAAGCGCGAACCGCACATCACCAGGCGGCTTTAGTGCGCCAACTGATCTTGAGAAACGGAAGTAATGGCAGCGACACATCAACAGCGAATGGACAGGTGGTAGGATCGCAGAGTAGTGCAGCCACAGGAGGTACTCCTGAAGCAGAAATGAAACATCCTGCCGTGGAAGACTCCTCCTCGCTGCCTCAGAAAGTTGTAGCGATCTGTGCCTCTGCTGGAGGATTGAATGCTCTGAGCCAAGTTCTATCGGCATTACCAACAGAATTTCCAGCTGCTATTACAGTAGTTCAGCACGTCAGCCCTCACTACCCTAGCATGATGGCAGATATTCTCAGCCGTCGCACAAAAATGCCCGTCGTAGAAGTCCGAGCGGGAGATAATTTGCGATCGGGAGCAGTTTATATTGCGCCGCCAGACCATCACCTACTGGTCAATACAGATGGTAGCCTGTCGTTGACTCATTCAGAACTCGTACATTTTGTCCGTCCTTCAGCAGATTTACTCTTTGAATCGGTAGCCGCTAGTTTTAAACAGCAGGCGATCGCAGTTGTCTTGACGGGTACGGGTAGCGATGGTGCAATGGGAGTCAGGGCAATTGCAGAAATGGGCGGGACTGTAATTGTTCAAGACTACAAAAGTGCTGAATTTGGGGGAATGCCAGAAGCAGCCATTAATACTGGCGTTGTCGATCTGGTTTTACCTTTAAACGAGATTGCCCCTACCTTAGTAAAACTAGTTGCAGTTGAGGTGAAGGGATGAGGGATGAGGAATGACGGATGAGGCTAATGCTGAGTTTGAAGCATTAATTAACTACATTAAACGCAATCGCGGATTTGATTTTACAGGTTACAAGCGTTCTAGTTTGATGCGGCGAGTGCGCAAACGAATGCAGGCACTCGACCTTGAGAACTTCAGCGATTACATGGATCGCCTAGAGGTAGCGCCAGAGGAATTCGTCCTTTTGTTCAACACAATTTTGATCAATGTCACGTCCTTTTTTCGCGATCGCGCTACCTGGGACTACGTGACGACAGAAATTGTGCCTCGAATTACTGCCCGCAAGGAACCTACAGAACCAATTCGGATTTGGAGTGCTGGCTGTGCTTCGGGACAAGAGGCTTACACTTTAGCAATGGTGATGGCTGAAGCAGTGGGAGTCGAGCAGTTGCGTCAGCGCGTCAAAATTTATGCAACAGATGTGGATGAAGAAGCGCTCAACCAAGCCCGCCAAGCTACTTTCAACGAACGAGAGGTGAGTTCCGTTCCGCCGGAAATGTTAGAACTTTATTTTGAGAATTCCAACGGGATTTATACTTTTCGTAAAGACCTCCGCCGTTCGGTAATTTTCGGTCGTCATGACTTGTTACAAGATGCACCTATTTCCCGCATTGATTTGTTGTTATGCCGCAACACGTTGATGTATTTCAATGCTGAAGCTCAATCGAGAATTATTGCCCGCTTTCACTTTGCTTTAAATGATGCTGGCTTCTTATTTTTAGGTAAAGCAGAAATGTTACTCAGTCACGGCGATTCTTTCACGCCAGTCGATTTGAAGCGACGAATTTTCATTAAAGTCCCTAAAGGAAATATGCGCGATCGCTTGTTGCTTATGGGTAACAATCACGTCGATGACGAAGCAAATTAATTAGCTAGCCACGTCCGCATTCGGGATACAGCATTCGACCTCAATTCCACCGCTCAGATCGCGATCGATGTCAATGGACTACTCACATTAGCTAACGAACGCGCCCGCAACTTATTTAACATTCACCCTAGAGATTTGGGTCGTCCCCTGCAAGACCTGGAAATTTCTTACCGCCCTCTAGAACTGCGCTCTCGGATCGAGCAAGCCTATGCCGAACGGCGTGCTATCAGCCAAACAGAGGTAGAGTGGATTTCTGCCTCTGGAGAGACTTTGTATTTTGACGTACAAGTATTGCTCCTGCAAGATATTAACGGGAGAATGCTGGGATGCAGCATTGTTTTTATCGATGTCAGTCGCTCTCGGCGGTTGCAAGAGGAACTAGAACATTCCAATCAAGAATTGGAAATGGCTTATGAGGAATTACAGTCAACCAATGAAGAATTAGAGACAACCAACGAAGAGTTGCAATCTTCTAATGAAGAACTGGAGACAACGAACGAGGAACTGCAATCGACTAATGAAGAATTGGAAACCATGAATGAAGAACTGCAATCTTCCAACGAAGAATTGCAGACAATTAATGAAGAACTGCGATTGCGCAGCGAGGAACTGAATCAAGTCAACGCCTTTCTAGAGTCGATCCTCACCAGTCTTCGCGGTGGAGTGGTAGTCGTGAATCGCGAACTGCAAGTCCAAGTTTGGAATAATAAAGCTGAAGATCTATGGGGCTTGCGCAGTAACGAAGTTGAAGGACAACATTTTTTAAACTTGGATATCGGTCTACCAGTCGGGCAGATGCGACAGCAAATTCGCTCTTGCCTAGCGGGAGAATCTCGCTCTATTGAAGTGTTTCTAGATGCAATCAATCGGCGTGGTAAGGCGATCCAATGTAAAGTCACTCTCACCCCTTTAATGGATTATCGGCAAGGAATTCACGGGGTCATCATGTTGATGGAAGAACAAGGGTCAGTGACCAGTGACTCCTCGATAACTGATAACTGATAACTGTTTATAGCGATTCTCGTTATGATGCGATACATTCGTAGGGGCGCACAGCTGTGCGCCCCTACAGATCTTGTATTTCATCGAATTGAAAAAGGCTATAAATAAAGCTTTTGACTGAGTTATTCTCTTCCTTTCAGTAGGTTTGAGAGAATCACTTTATTAGCTATTTTTTTAGTGAATAGCAGTATAAAAGTGAAAAGAAAATAATGTTGGCTAGCGTACATGCATTCCTTAACTTATATTAATGTTATTGCTGAAATATTGCATTTGCATCAAAACCTTCGCGTTAAAAATAATACCTGATTTCACCAATTCAAGCCAGTCGATTAGTTAAAATTACCAAAAAACAGCAATTTTGACAGAATTTTTTAAAAACCATGTGTATATTGTTGCCCGCTGTTTTATTTCACACCACCGTTAATCTCAAGTCAAATCACTACCTTGTTTCTACCCTTAGAGGGATAGGTTTAGCTCAAAGGTCGATCGCCATACAATATATGGTCAACCCGCTGCTGCAATCTCGATTGGTGGAGGTGTAAAATGGACGCGAGGCTATTTAATCAAAAAATAGAAACCACATATAAACAGGCAGCCCAACTATACAAGCGCACTCAAGTAGCATCGCCAGAGCAACGGGCAGAATTGCTAGAACAATCGCTAGAAGAACTACGGATAACTCTAGAGGAATTGCACGTAGCAGAAGAAGAAATATTAGCCCAAAATCAAGAATTGGCGATCGCTCAGAATCAAATTGAGATCGAGCGCCAGCGTTATCTAGACTTATTCGAGTTTGCTCCCGATGGCTACATTGTGACAGATGCAACGGGAAAAATTCGCGAAGCTAACCGCGCTGCTGCAAAGCTACTCAACGTACCACAGCAATTCTTAGTCGGTAAACCTCTGACTAGCTACGTTCCCTACGACCAACGACAAGTTTTTCGCACTCAGTTGCAAAAAATGTCTCAAATGCAACAGATGCAAGAATGGGAGTTGACAATTTGTCCGCGCCATGCTGTAGCTTTTGATGCTGCCGTGACGGTATCAAGCATGTACAATGCAAGTGGTATTCCTATGGGATGGCGGTGGCTGATCCGAGATATCACTGCCCGCAAACAGGCGGAAGCAACGATTCGCACCATTCAACTGCAAAACTTGCAATTACAAGAAGCCGCAAAGCTGAGAGCGCATTTTTTGGCAATTATGTCTCACGAGCTACGCAGTCCCTTAAATGCGATCGTGGGGTTTTCTCAGTTATTACTGCGTCAGACTCAAAGTGCCTTGCCTCACAACCAAGAAAATATGGTGTCGCGTATCCTTAGTAGTGGAAGGCATTTGTTAGTTTTAATTGAGGATATTCTCGACTTTTCTAAAGTTGAGGCTGGCAAGCTGACTCTAAAATTAGAGCCTTTAAATGTCGTCGATTTAGTTATAGCAACAACAGAAGAAATGCACTGTTTAGCCGAGCAGAAGCATTTGGAGTTACAGAGATCGTTTGCTATTCAATCCTCCATAATTACTAATGACAGCGTTCGCCTGCGGCAAATCTTACTCAATTTGCTATCGAATGCCATCAAGTTTACTGAAGTGGGTAAGGTTGAAGTTAGGGTGTGGGAATTAGGTTCAGACCGGATTGCGATCGCGGTAGAAGATACGGGAATTGGTATTGCTCCAGAAGACTTGCAATCGATTTTTCAACCATTCCGCCAAGGGAACCAAACTCTAACCCGCCAGCATGGAGGTACGGGACTGGGATTAGCAATTACAGATTCCCTAGTCAAGATGATGGGAGGCAAAATTTCAGTTGAAAGTCAACTAGGTGAAGGCACGACATTTTACGTCGAGTTACCCCGTCAGGTTGGACAGCAATAGACATCGGTTAAAATGCACAGTCCTTGGGAGATCCCCCAACCCCCTTCAAAAGGGGGCTATTGGTTCCCCCCTTAACAAGGGGGGCTAGGGGGATCGAGATCTTCAACTTCAAACACAAGGGGGCTATTGGTTCCCCTCTTAACAAGGGGGGCTAGGGGGATCGAGATCTTCAACTTCAAACGCAGAACTTCCACCGACTCTTGTACGGGCGGGTTTTTAAACCCGCCCCTACGACTCCCGACTCCCTTAATTAACAGAACTCAACTCTTTACCCACAACAGCCTCCGGCGTATCAACTTCAGAAGGTGGTACGACTTGCCAGAATTTAGGCAAATATTCCGACCAATTCGCTAGAATAGCTTGCGCTTTTGCAGAGTTTGTGCGTTCGGCGTGCGTTTGAATCAGCTGGCGTAACTGTCGTTCTCCTGCAGGCGAGCTGACTTTTTGCAGCTTGACAATTTCGTGGTTGACTAACTCCGAGAAATTCCCCTCTTCGTCAAGGAAGTAAGCTAATCCACCCGTCATCCCCGCACCGACGTTTCTGCCAACTTTGCCCAAGACGACAATCGTACCACCAGTCATGTACTCGCAACAGTGATCGCCCGCACCCTCAATCACTGCAACGCCTTTGGAGTTACGGACTGCAAAACGCTCGCCTGCAATCCCGTTAGCAAAAAGCACTCCACCCGTCGCCCCATACAAGCAAGTGTTACCGACGATAACGTTATCAGCCGCTGCATAGTTAGCTTCTGGAGGAGGCGTGATGACAATTTCGCCACCATGCATCCCTTTACCTACGTAGTCGTTGGCTTCCCCGACGAGTTTCAAAGTCATTCCCGATAAGTTGAATGCACCGAAACTCTGTCCGATTGCACCCGTAAAGTTAAGGTCGAGTTGTCCTTCAAATCCATCATCGCCATAAAGGGAAGCGATCGCCCCTGCAATTCTTGCGCCTACGGTACGGTCGGTGTTGACGACATTATAGGTTTTGCTAACGGCAGATTGATTTTGAATTGCGGCTTGGATTTCTGGATCGGCAAGAATCTCGTCATCCAGTACGTGTCCGTTGCTGTGGACGCTTTCATGCGACAACCAAGCGCGATCGCTTTTCGTATCGGGTAACTTGGTAATGCAGTCGAGGTTGAGAGTTTGCGTCTTAGTTAAACGCACTTCTTCCCTAACTTTCAGCAAGTCAGCGCGACCGACAATTTCATCGAGAGAACGATATCCCAACCGTGCCAATAAGCTACGTGTTTCTTCCGCGATAAATAAGAAGAAGTTGACAACGTGTTCTGGAATCCCTGGGAAACGCTGGCGCAAGTCTTCCCGTTGGGAAGCAACACCCACAGGACAATTGTTGGTATGGCAGATTCTCGCCATAATACAACCTTCGGCAATCATGGCGATCGAACCGAAGCCGAATTCCTCTGCTCCCATTAACGCACCCATTAGCACATCCCAACCGCTCTTAATTCCGCCATCAACGCGCAGAATTACGCGATCGCGCAGACTGTTTTGCATCAGCGATCGATGTACTTCCGTCAGTCCCAATTCCCACGGCGTACCCGCGTGTTTGATCGAACTTAAGGGTGACGCACCCGTACCACCATCGTGACCGGATATTTGAATGATATCGGCGTTAGCTTTAGCTACCCCCGCCGCGATCGTCCCAATGCCGATTTCTGCGACCAATTTCACCGAAACTTGAGCTTTGGGATTAATTTGGTGCAAGTCAAAAATTAGCTGCGCCAAGTCTTCAATCGAGTAGATATCGTGGTGGGGTGGCGGCGAAATTAAAGTGACTCCTGGTTTAGAACGGCGCAGCATGGCAATGTAGGGGCTGACTTTTTTGCCTGGAAGTTGTCCGCCTTCCCCTGGTTTTGCCCCTTGAGCGATTTTAATTTCGATCTGCTTGGCGTTCATCAGGTATTCTGGTGTCACGCCAAATCGACCGGAAGCAACCTGTTTGATCGCGCTGGATGCTGTGTCGCCATTTTTCAAACCCTTGAGATGCGGTAGCAGCGAGGAACGCCCTTCGCTCACATCTTCTAGAACCTTGAACCGAACTGGATCTTCTCCACCTTCACCAGAGTTAGATTTACCACCAATCCGGTTCATGGCGATCGCCAATACTTCGTGCGCTTCCCGCGATAATGCGCCTAGAGACATGCCACCCGTACAGAAGCGCTTGACAATAGCGCTAGCTGGTTCGACTTCCTCAATCGAGATGGGACTGCGATCGGATTGGAAGTCGAGTAAGTCTCGCAAAGCAGTTAACGGACGGTTTTGCAAGTGTTTTTTGTAAATATTGTAATGATCCTGATTCTCTGGACTAGCAACGGCTTTGTGCAATGCTTTTGCCAGTTCGGGGCTATTCATGTGATATTCGCCCCCTGGACGGTACTGGACGAAACCGAAGTTTTCCAGCTTCTTCACCGTCACTTCTGGGAAGGCGCGAGTATGGAAGGATAGCACTTCGCTTGCCAATTCCTCAACGCTCAAACCGCCCAAACGCGATGTCGTGCCGTAAAATCCAATCGCGAGTAGATCGTGTCCGATGCCGATCGCCTCAAAGATTTGCGCTCCTTGGTAGCTCGATAGCAGCGAGATCCCCATCTTGGAAAGAATCTTCAAAATCCCTGCTTCGACAGCTTTTTGGTAGTTAGCCAGGGCTTGTTGTAATGTCAGACTAGACATCTTACCCCGTTCCATCATCTGCTGGGTCTTCGGGTCGCCATGCCAACTTTCCACTGCAGCTAAGGTGAGATAAGGACATACAGCAGATGCACCGTAGCCAATCAGACAGGCAAAGTGATGGGTACTCCAACATTGTGCCGTATCGACGACTAGCGAAGCTTTCATCCTCATTCCAGCTCCGATCAGGTGGTGGTGTACTGCTCCTACGGCTAGTAGGGGCGGAATATAGCTAGTTTCGGCGCTAATTGGATTGGGCGTGCGATCGCTGAGGATTAAAATTTGCTTGCCAGCTTTGACGGCTGCAACTGCATCAGCCTGTAACTTTTCTACAGCTTTTGCCAATCCTGCGGGACCCGTTGTAATGTCGTATTGCGTCGAAAGCGTGGCGCACTCAAAACCAGATTGGGTAATTGCTTCTAAATCTGCTTGCTGTAATACGGGAGAATTTAACAGCAAGCGTCGGGCATCTTCTGCTTGCGGGTCGAGCAAGTTACCACGAGCGCCCAATTCTACTTTTAATGACATGACTAAGCTTTCCCGCAACGGATCGATCGCGGGGTTAGTCACTTGGGCAAACCGCTGTTTGAAATAGTTGTAAAGCAGGTGCGGCTTGCCTGAAAGGATGGCTAAGGGGATATCATCACCCATACAAAATGTCGGTTCTTTCCCTTCCGCCGCCATCGGCTGAATTGTCATTTCTACGTCTTCGCTGCTAAAACCGAAGGCGATTTGGTGACGCAGGAGAGTTTGTCTGTCGGTGTAGGGGTGAGGAGTGAGGAGTGAGGAGTGAGGGGAAGAACCGTTACCGTTGTCCTGGTTTGCGGTTTCTGTAGGGGCGCACAGCTGTGCGCCCTTACCTAGTTCCACGCGATATTGTTTCAGCCACTCGCCATATGGATGTGCTTTGGCAACACGCTGTTTGACTTCCCAGTTTTTGAGGATGCTACCTTTGTTTAAGTCTAGAGCAATGGTTTGTCCTGGTCCAAGTCTGCCTTTTTCCAGAATTTCGCTTTCTTTGAGATCTACCACTCCAGCTTCGGAAGCAACCACTAGCATTCCATCTTTAGTCACGACATATCGCGCCGGACGCAAGCCGTTGCGGTCTAGCGTAGCTCCTATAGTTTTACCATCGCTGAATACGAGTAAGGCGGGACCATCCCAAGCTTCTTGGATACCGCTGAAGTATTCGTAAAAGTCTACAATTTCAGGATATTGTGCTAGTTCTGGTTGATTTTGGTAAGCTTCGGGAACCATCAACATCAAGGCTTCCGAGGGGCTACGACCGGAACGCACCAGCAATTCAAATACGTTGTCTAAGGTAGCAGAATCGCTATTATCGAGCTGTACGATTGGATTCAAGGCATCCAAATTCCCTTGCCATACAGGGTGGTTCAAGTCAGCTTGTCTCGCCCGCATCCAGTTGATATTACCCAGTAGCGTATTAATTTCGCCGTTATGTCCCAACAAGCGCATCGGTTGGGCGAGGGGCCATTTGGGTAAGGTATTGGTGCTGAAGCGGCGATGATAGACGCAAAAAGCACTTTGATAAGCAGGGTTCGTTAAGTCTTGGTAAAATTCGCCCAAGACCTCAGCGCGTACCATACCTTTATAGACGATGGTACGGCAGGAGAAGGAACAGATATAACAGTGTTCCGACCATTGAAGTTGAGTTTGTTGCGCGATCGCCTTACCAATGCGACGGCGGATAATATAGAGTTGTCGTTCCAGTTCTTCGCCTGTTAGCTCGGAACTGACAATTATTTGCTCGATTTGCGGTTGGTTTTCCCGTGCTTGAATACCTAAAATTTCTGGTTTTACGGGGACGACTCGCCAACCCAAGACTGTTAGTCCAGCAGCAGTAGCAACTTGTTCGATGACTTCTCTAACAGTTTGGGCTTGTTGTGGTTCTTGGGGTAAAAATACCATTCCAATTCCCGTGTTTTCCTGCGGTGGAATGGCAATATTTTGCTCTTTCATCCAAGCATGAAGCAGTTCCCACGGGATAGCGCTTAAAATTCCCGAACCATCACCGGAGTCGTTATCGGCGCTGCATCCACCTCGGTGTTCCAAGCATCCCAGTGCTTTGAGTGCTGCACTTACGATACCGTGGCTGGGAATATTTTGCTGCTGGGCAATCAGTCCAACTCCACACGCATCTCTTTCTTCTACTAGCCATCTAGGTTCCACGTAGGAATTCACTGATTCAATAGTATTTGTATTATGTAGATCTCGATTCATACGCTTGCCATCCATAGACTAGTCCTAAAATGATGTTTTTATTGGTAATGGGTAATGGGTAATTGGTAGTTGGTAGTTGCTTGCTCAGTTCTCTTCTCCCCGACTCCCGTACGGGCGGGTTCCCAAACCCGCCCGTACTACGACTGCTGCATTTTCTCTCGTGCTGTTGCCAATGCTTTTCGTACTTGCTCGAATCCCGTACCTCCGTAACTATTACGGGCAGCAACGACTTGATGAGGAGCGATCGCCTGGTATATATCAGTATCAAATGCTGGATGTAATTCTTGCCATTCTGCTAAAGTTAAATCCTTTAAAAGTTTGCCTGCGGCGATACAGGTTTTAACGACCTTACCTACCAAGTTATAAGCTTCCCGAAATGGTACGCCTTTTGTAGCTAAATAATCGGCGACATCTGTAGCATTAGAAAAGTCTTCTGCTACTGCTTGAGCGAGGCGCGGAGTCCGAAACTCCAATCCTTCAGCAAACAAAATTGTCATTGCTTCCAGACTTGCTCTAACGGTACGAACGGCATCAAATAACGCTTCTTTATCTTCTTGTAAATCCTTATTGTAAGCTAAAGGTAAACCTTTCATCAGTACCAATAATGCCTGTAAATGTCCGCAAACTCTCCCAGTTTTACCCCGTACTAATTCCGGCACGTCAGGGTTTTTCTTTTGCGGCATGATACTAGAACCAGTCGCGCAGCTATCTTTGAGTTTGACAAAACTAAATTCTTCTGATGCCCACAAAATTACTTCTTCAGATAGTCGCGACAAATGCACCATAATGATGCTTGCTGCTGCTAAGAATTCTATGGCAAAATCGCGATCGCTCACTCCATCTAAGCTGTTAGCATAAACTCCATCAAATTCTAATAATTTCGCCGTGTAATGGCGATCGATAGGGAAGGTAGTTCCAGCTAACGCACCGCTACCCAAAGGAGAAATATTCACTCGCTTATAGACATCACCAAGTCTTTCTTTATCCCGTTGCAGCATCTCGAAATATGCTAGCAAATGGTGAGCTAAACTTAGAGGCTGAGCGCGTTGTAAGTGAGTATAGCCAGGAATCAGCGTTTCTATATTCTGTTCTGCTAAATCGAGCAAAACCGTTTGCATTTGCTCAATTTGAGCTTGAATTTCTTGAATTCGGTGACGCAGGTAAAGGCGAATGTCCGTACCGACTTGATCGTTGCGCGATCGCGCTGTATGCAGTTTTTTCCCCGCATCGCCTACAATTTCTGTCAAGCGTCGTTCTACCGCAAAATGCACGTCCTCTGCTTCAATTCCAGGCGTAAACTGTCCGTTACGATATTCTTGGCGAATTTGTTCTAAACCCGATACCAGTTGTTGCGCTTCCTCTTGGGTAATAATACCTGTATGCGCCAGCATTTGAGCATGAGCGATCGAACCTGTCAGGTCGTATTCAATCAGTTCGATGTCAAAGCCAATGCTAGCGTTAAAACGGGCGATCGCGGGATGCAAAGCCGTTTCAAATCGCTGACTCCAAGTTTGGTTGGTTGCTGCTGATTTCGGGAGGTGCGTATTCAACTTTCCTTGACCCTGTGTTACCTAAGTGTGAAGATGTATTGCGATCGTTACAGAATTACCTCTGACTCTAAAAAAAAGCTGTGAATATTTTGTGAATGAACCCTAACATTGTAAATTTTAGATTTGAGACTTTGGATTTTGAAAGGATTATTAGTTAATAGTTTTGTCGTTTCAGTTAATGCATAATTAAAACTGAAAAACTGTATTTTTAAATACAGTTTTTTCCAAACAAGACAGAAAAACTGAAAATTCAGTTTGTAGTTCTTCATAAATATATTTTGCAGTTAACACCTGAAACTGTGTGCTTTGTCACAGACAAGTCACTCTGTAAGAGTATTGAAAGTCAAAAGTTGAAGGTTAAAAGTCAAAAGTTGAAAGTTGAAAAGCTAAGCTAGTACTGCCACAGCATCAACTTCAAATAACATGCGATCGAGTGCTAATCTGGGGACTGGAATGAGAGTTTGAGTGGGTGGGCGATCGCCCCACCTTGCCTCGATCTCTGCTCCTAAATGCTGTAGTTTAGACTCGTCATGGTTAACTACAAGCGTAGTCAGCTTTACCACATGTTCTGGGCGTGCGCCAGCTGCATTCAAAGCAGTGTCTAGATTAGCAAACGCCTGTTTCAGTTGAGTCGCAAAATCATCAACCAGATTGCCCTGTTCATCCTCTCCACCTTGACCAGCAATATAGATAATAGTTGCTCCTGGTGGCGCGATCGCAACATGCGTGTAACCGTTTGGAGAAGGGTCATATAACCCGACTGGATTGATGCGTTGAATTTCTCTATTCATCCTTTTGACTCCGAATAACAGATGAAATACATATGGTTCGTAGGAGCGCACAGAGAAAGCGCCCCTACCATCTGAATTGCGATCGCCAGCAATTTTATTTGGCAAAATCTTTTAAAACCACGTAAATCATGCAATACGAAATCCGTACTTGCCTTCACTTTCTAAAGATATTTCGTTATAAACTAGAGTTTAAAAGACAAAGCCAACTTTGTAAATATTTTTCTTTACTTTCTGCCTCCTGCCCTTATCCCCATGAAAACCGAGTCACAAAATCAAAACATTCGTACAAGACGAGCGATTGTTAAGCTACTAAAACAAGAGGGCGCAATGGATGCGGCGGCGCTTGCCTCTCATTTTGGCATCTCAGCAATGGCAGTGCGTCAACATTTATATGCATTACAAAAAGAGCAACTAGTTACCTATCAGGAAGAACAACGGGCGATGGGTCGTCCGGCAAAATTGTGGCAACTCACACCCGCAGCAGACCGCTTTTTCCCGCACGGATATGCCGAGTTAACGTTGAGTTTAATCAATTCAGTCACAGAAGCTTTTGGATCGGAGGGATTAGAACGGTTGCTAGAAATTAGAACTCGCCAACAAATTGAGGCATATCGAGAGCAGATTCATACCACTAGCAGTATTCAGCAGCGGCTAGAAGCCCTAGCGAACCTACGCACCGACGAGGGGTACATGGCAGACGTTGAATCTCTCTCAGACGGCTCATTTCTCTTAATTGAAAATCACTGTCCGATCTGCGCCGCCGCCACAGCTTGCACGGGACTGTGCAGCCAAGAACTAGAAGTCTTTCAATCGACTCTAGGTGAAGACGTGGCGATCGCCCGTACCGAACATTTAATTGCAGGCGGACGGCGTTGTGTATATCGAGTTAGCACGTCCGCATTGTAGAGACGTTACATGTAACGTCTCTACATGTAACGTCTCTACATTTTGAGCGCAAAAATCTTCTCTACCACGTCAGCCACAACTTTATCGGGTGTGGAAGCACCAGAGGTAATACCTACGGTAATTTTGCCACTGGGCAACCAATCTTCTGTAGCTGTAATCTCGCCACTGAGTAAGCGATGCTCGATCTGATTCGCTGTACCGATTCGGTTGGCACTGTCGATGTGATACGAGGGAATTTGATGCTCGATCGCGATTTCTTGTAAATGAGTCGTGTTAGAAGAGTTGAAACCACCAATGACGACCATCAGGTCTAACTTTTCTTCAACTAACTGAAACATCGCGTCTTGCCTTTCTTGGGTAGCATCGCAGATGGTGTTAAAGCTGATAAAGTGTTGGTTGAGTGTATCGGGACCGTACTTTCGCATCATCGTGCGCTCGAATAGTTTACCGATTTGCTCAGTTTCGCTTTTGAGCATGGTGGTTTGGTTGGCAATCCCAACTTTTTCGAGATCTGTATCGGGATTGAATCCTGCCGAACAAGCACGGCTGAATTTTGCCATAAATTCGTCGCGATTACCACCATTCAAGATGTAATTGCACACGTATTCGGCTTGTGCCATGTTTAGCACGACTAAATACTTATTTGCAAAAGAACTGGTGGCAATGGTTTCTTCGTGATTGTACTTGCCGTGAATAATCGAGGTATACTCGCTTTTCTTGTGCTTTTCGACAGTATTCCAGACTTTAGCAACCCAAGGGCAAGTCGTATCGACAATCTTGCAATTTTTCTCTTGAAGCAGCTGCATTTCCTGCACGCTAGCCCCAAAAGCGGGTAGGATCGCCACATCTCCCGATTCCACAACTGAAAAGTCTTTAACTCCGGCGATAACTGGAATGAACCCAACCTGCATTTCCTGCAATCGCTGGTTAACAGAGGGATTGTGGATGATTTCGTTGGTAATCCAGATCCGCTGCGTGGGGAAATGTTGGCGCGTCTCGTATGCCATTGCTACAGCTCGTTCTACCCCCCAGCAAAAACCAAATGCCTCTGCTAAGCGGATCGTTACGTCACCTTGTTGCAGAGTATAGCCATTATCTCGGATTTGCTGCACCAGATTGCTTTGATATTCCGACTGCAACATCCCAGAAACTTCAGCTTCATGACCGAACCCTTTACGATGGTAGTTTTCCGAGTGTTGGAGCGATCGTTTAAAAGCTTTCGTATCCATGCAGTGTTTCCCCATAAGCGTCTCTATTCTCGATCGTAAGCTGTTTAGCTACCTTTCTCAAAGCGCGATCGCTCTAATGTACCAATCGGACTGCTACATCAACTCATCGTAATTGCCGCGTTGTTTATCATCTAATCGATCGCATCCGTGTAGAAGAGAATTTACCCACGCTCTTTGTGAAGTTTATTACTAGTTTAAAGCGGATGAAAATCTTAAGCATTTCATTATAGCACCTGAACTGCTAATAGATTTGGACTGTCTATCCATTACTCAAAAAGTTAGTTTAGTAAAATTTAGGTATAATATGATACTGTAGGACAATAGTTATAGCGTTACAAAGTTGTAAAAACAAGTCCGTAATTACTACGAACTACTGGGGATTACAGTCAAAATCTCCAAATTAGTTAGGGCAAATACTAATTCTGTTCTGAAATGAAGTTTATCGCGAGATAGCAGTGAGGAAAATTCTAGTAATTGATAATGATGCATATTCTCTACTATTAATTTCTGACTTTCTCGCCTTGAATAACTTTCAGGTTTTGACCGCAGATAATAGTCGCTCGGGCTTACAATTAGCCAGAGGAGAACAGCCAGACTTAATTATTTGCGAACTGGAGCTGCCAGAACAAAATGGATACGAAATTTTAAGACAGTTGCGTGATGAACCGATTACAGCTAGTATACCTATTTGGTTTCTTTCATTTGAAGCAGATATGGCAACTCGTCGCCGTGCTTTACAACAAGGGGCTGACGGTTACTTTCATAAACCAGTAAACTTAAACGAATTGCTCTTGGCAATTAACAATCTCTTAAGTGAGTAATGGGTAATTGGTAGTTGGTAATTAGTGGCTGGAATTACTCCCTTGTCCCCCTTGTCTCCCTTGTCCCCCTTATCTCCCTTGTCCCCCTTGTCTCCCTTGTCCCCCTTGTCCCCCTTATCTCCCTTGTCCCCCTTGTCCTTCCCTGCTCGTGCGCTCGATCGCTCCCCATGATCTGGAATCGCCATCACATTTTGTCTCTAGAAGATTTTACGCCGGAAGAATACAACACGGTGTTGCAGACCGCTGCAAGTTTTCGAGAGGTGTTGACGCGGCGGACGAAGAAAGTCCCAACCTTACAAGGACAGGTGGTAACGAATTTATTTTTTGAATCTTCGACTCGTACCCGCAGCAGTTTTGAATTAGCAGCCAAACGTTTATCGGCAGATACGCTAAACTTTACCGCCTCTACCTCTTCTTTGACGAAGGGGGAAACAATATTAGACACGGCAAAAACCTACTTGGCAATGGGAACCGATATGATGGTGATCCGCCATCGAGAAGCGGGAGTTCCTCAAGCGATCGCAGCTGAAATGGATCGCTTGAATGTCCGCGTCGGAGTCTTGAATGCTGGGGACGGACAGCACGAACATCCTTCTCAAGCTTTACTCGATCTATTTACAATTTGCACTCTGCTCGATCCCGATCGTCCGCGCTTGGAACTGTTACAGGGGAAAAAAATTGCGATCGTCGGGGATATCCTTCATTCACGGGTAGCGCGATCGAATATCTGGAGCTTAACCGCTAGCGGGGCAGAAGTCCACCTTGCTGCACCACCGACATTGTTACCGCAGATGTTTGGGGAGTTCGTTGATACGAGGAGTGAGGAGCGAGGAGCGAGGAGTGAGGGAGATCGGGGAAACCATAATCAACCGTCAACTGTAAACTGTCAGCCAAATCGCAAATTATTTTTACATTGGCAAATCGAACCCGCATTACAAGATGCAGATTTTGTGATGACGCTGCGGTTGCAAAGGGAACGCATGGCGCAGCACCTCTTACCCAGTATTAGAGAGTACCATCAGTTATTTGGAATTACGCGCGATCGCCTACAACTTTGTAAACCTGATGTTAAAGTTTTACACCCAGGTCCTGTCAATCGTGGCGTAGAAATTAGTTCCGATCTGATGGACGATCCCCAGTTCAGTCTAATTTCCCAGCAGGTGACGAGTGGGGTAGCGGTGCGGATGGCGCTGTTATATCTCATGGGTGGTGGTAAGGTTTAGATCCCCAACCCCCTTAAAAAGGGGGCTAAGTAGTTTGGTCAAATCTATTGACATTCTTTTTATTTCGATTAAACTAGAAATATGGAAAATAAAGATACGGCTCAGTACGCAGATATTTTTGCGGCGCTGGGATCGGAACCTCGGTTGGAAATTATGCGGCTGCTGTTTGCTGCTTATCCAGAAGGGAAAACGGTAGGGGAAGTTCAAGCCGTGCTGAATATTCCTAATTCCACCTTGTCGCACCATTTGGAAAAGTTACGACATGAGGGTTTAGTAACTTCCAGACGCGATAAACAGTTTCTCTGGTATTCAGCCAATGCCGCAACGATGGAAGATTTATTGTCCTTTTTGTACAACGGTTGCAGTATTCGCCCACAGGCTTTATCTACAAATAAGGCTTACGAGACTGCGGAATTAATTCACAATGAATCTATTCAGGCAGGATTTATGTTTGAAGGATTTTTGCGATCGCTAGAAAGTTTTTTCGGCAGTGTCTTTCATAAAATTGCTCTACCTATAGGATTTGAAAGATTTACCCAACAGTCAATTCAAGCGATTATTTTGGCTCAGTACGAATCGAAGCGTTTAAAACATCATTATATCGGTACAGAGCAGTTATTACTCGGTATAATCGGCGAACAAAGTGGAATGACTGCAAGAGTTCTGACTGCAATGGGAGTCAATTTTGAGAATACTAGAGCTGAAGTAGAAAAAAGAATTGGTAGAGGCACGGGTTCGCCGCCAGAAATTCCCTTTACCCCAAGGGCAAGACAATGCTTAGAACTCGCCCTAACAGAGGCACGAGAATTCAAACATCGTCATATTGGTACGGAACACTTATTACTAGGAATTCTCCGTGAAGGGCAAGGAATGGCGGTAATAGTGCTGGGAAATTTAGGCGTAGATCTGCAAAATTTGGAACAGCAGTTGAGAACGGAAATGGGCAATTGAGAGAGACTAGAGGCTAGGGGAAGAATTACCAATTCACAATTCACAATTAATAAACCTCTTGCCTCTCGCCAACTACTAACTACCAACTACCAATTACCTATTGCGATCGCTCTTGAGTGACGGCGGCGAGTTTTGTTAAAGACTCTGCCATTGCCATTGCTTGGGCTGAAGTTTTGGTAGCGATGCTTGCTGCTTCGACAATAGCTCGCTCGGCTGAAGTTGAAACTTCTGACTGGTTAGCTGCAACTTGAGAAACTTGCTCAAAAAAGGCAATCATCTGTAGGCTGAAGGCAACAATTCGATCTAGCTTTTGCTGAGTTTCTGCCCTTAATTGCGGATTGAAAATTGCTTCCGAACCGTCAATTGCGATCGCGGCTTCTTTTGTTTCCGCTTGAATGTTGGCAACCAAAAGTTTAATTTGGCTAAATTCTGTCTCCAATTGCTGAAGTGAAGAGAGTATCTTCTCTGACATAGAAGTAAATTCTTCACCTCTGCCGTTGCTAGTGCGGGAGACAGCAAACTTAATATTCATCGTCTGCAACTGAAGTTGATACATCACCTGAGCGATCGTCTCCATCATCCTCGGTAGCTTTTGAGTGGCGCGATCGAGGCGATCTAACTTCTGGGTAACGTCTATAATTGCCGATTGGGCAGCAACAATCGTATCTACAGCTTGACTGACAACCCGACCGCCAGTTTCTACTGTTGGCTTGGCTTGCTCAACCTGCCGTTCTGTTTGTTGAACGGTAGCAACGATTTTTTCCGTGACTTGAGCCACAGCCTGGACGCGATCGTAGGCAAGTGTAACCGAATCCATTTGGGCGATCGCTTCTTGGGAAAGAGTTTTGACAGAGGTTTGGCTACTTCGCAGCAGTTCTGATATCTGACGCTGAAGTCCCTCTTTTTGCTGGCGTTCCTCTTGAGATGTCGCTGTAGCCGTTTGATAGGCTCGATCGATTTGGTTGAGCAACCTAGCATGGTCGAGGGCAAATCCGACTTGAGTGGCTAACTGGGTAAATAGATCGATCTCCCATTGCTGCCAATGGCGCGGCTTGGCACACTCATGAGCGATTAACAGACCAAACAAGCGATCGTCCTTCAAAATCGGGGCAACTAAATTCGCTCTGACAGCAAACGGTTCTAGCTGTTGCAAATAGCATTCGCTCAAATCCGCAGCATAGATATCATCGATCGCGTTTACCCTTCCCTGCTGATATTTTTCAACATAACCATGTGCAAAACACGGGTCTTGAATTTGCGCCCACATAGCTTTGGGAAATCCTGGTAAGACCGATTCGGCGATGACCGTACCGTACCAGTCAGCGTCAAAACCATACACCAGCACGCGATCTGTTTTTATCGCTTTACGGGCTTCCTCAACGGTAGTTTTGAGAATGTCCTCTTCGTTGAGCGAGGCTCGAATTCGGCGCGTTACCTGGGCGAGTAGTTGGCTGCGAGAACCCTCAGCATCGATACGTTGTAACAACCTAGCATGGTCGAGGGCAAATCCGACTTGAGCGGCTAACTGGGTAAATAAATCGATCTCCCATTGCTGCCAATGACGGGTTTTAGCACACTCATGGGCAATCAATAAGCCAAATAAGCGATCGTCTTTGAGTATGGGTGCAACTAAATTTGCCTTGACTGCAAATGGTTCGAGTTGTTGTAAATAACACTCGCTTAAATTAGCAGCATAGATATCTTCGATCGCATTTATCCTACCCTGCTGATACTTATCTACATAATCTTCAGCAAAGCACGGGTCTTGAATTTGCGCCCACATAGCTTTGGGAAACCCTGGTACGACTGATTCAGCGATGACCGTACCGTACCAATTGAAGTCAAAGCCATAAACGATGACCCGATCTGTTTTCATCGCTTTACGGACTTCTTCAACGGTAGTTTTAAGCATATCCTCTTCGTTGAGCGAAGCTCGAATGCGACGGGTAATATCGATCGATAGCTTGGCTTGCTTGGCTTTCGTATCTATTTGTTCGAGCAAATCAGCGTGTTTGAGCGCAAACCCGACTTGTGTTGCTACATGGGCAATTAAATCGATTTCCGAGTGCTGCCAGGAGCGTGACTGCTTACACTGATTGGCGATTAATAAGCCATATAGCCGATTGTCTTTGATGATTGGAGCGCTCAATTGTGACGCGATCGCGAATCTCTCTAGTAGTCCAATCCGAGCATCAGGCAGATCCGCTTGATAAATATTATCAATTGCCTGCACGCGACCGTGGCGATATAACTCGATGTTTTCTCCTTGGAAAAAGTTTGTATCGATTGTCGCCCACAGCATTTTGGGATAGCTCGATGCTACCGATTCTTCTACAAAAGTTCCATCCCAGTCGAGTGAATTCGGAATTCGGAATTCGGAATTCGGAATTCGGAGTTCGGAATTTTTTCGGTCACGATCGAACCGAAAAATTACGATCCGATCGACTTTAAAGGCTTTACGGACTTCTTCTACAGTCGTTCTAAGAACATCTGCTTCCGATAGCGATTCCCCGATCTGGTGCGCGATCTTCATCAAGATTCTGGCACGTTCGGCTTCAGCTTCTTGCTGCCATAACAGTTTTGGCAATTGTTGTTCGATCGCGCTGATATTTGACTCTAGGGCAACTAATTCGTCTTGACCAGCAACGCGATCGCGAGCATCTAGATCTTCTTGACTCAATCTATTGACTAATTTAGTAGAAACTGCTGTAGCATCTAGCACTGGACGAATAGCACGATGCACTAAAAAAAATGCGATCGCCGCCGCCCAAGCTGCGATTAATCCAGTTTCCAGGACTTGCGATTGTAGTTGCCGTTGCAGGGCATTTTCTGTTGTGGTTAACTCAGTGACATTTTGCTGTCTGGCTTGAGTAACTTGTTTGTGAATTGCCTGAGTTCCCAAGTAATTCGTCGTACCAACTACTAGTGCTGGAAGGGCGCTAGCAACAACAGCCGCGATCGTTGCTTTCAATTTCAAATTCCACGATCGCATCTGCTGAATTGGTCGTACCGTGTTACTTTTCTTCAAGTCCCCTTGATGAGATTCTGTACCCAGAGTGTTACTAGAATTTGCCTTACCATTTTTGGACTGAGGAAAGGGATCTTGAGTCTTAGGCATATTCTTTCAGTTGTCAGTTACCAGTTATCAGTACAGACGTTACATGTAACGTCTGTACAAAGTTGTCAGGTGTCAGTTATCAGTTGGGATAATTCATGCTCAGTTGTTAACAGTCTTGACTTTTCACTTTTGACTTTTCACTTTTGACTTAAAAATAGCCTATCGCTTTAATCGGTCGCTGGTTATCAATATGGTTGTCGATTCTTTATTTGTTTGTTGGCAATTTTTTAGGTTAAACGACCGTCTTCCATATCGACAATGCGATCGGCAATATCGAGAATTCTGTTGTCGTGAGTCACCATCAAAATAGTACATCCTTGTTCTTTAGCTAGAGATTGCATGAGTTCGACGACATCGCGTCCCGATTGCTTGTCCAATGCGGCTGTAGGTTCGTCTGCTAGGACGATTTTTGGATGGTTTACCAAAGCACGCGCGATCGCAACTCGTTGTTTTTGTCCTCCAGAAAGATTGTCTGGATAGTAATCAATTCGATGACCCAAACCTACAGTTTGTAATATAGTTATCGATCTAGCCTCAGCTGATGATGGAGATAGATCGCGGTTTAATTCCACTGACATTTGTACGTTTTGTTTTGCTGTTAAAAATCCTAATAAATTGTGAGCTTGAAAGATATAACCAATTTGCCGACGAAATTTTACTAGCTGTTTTTCACTCGTACCAAAAAGTTCTTTGCCTAAAATTTTTAAACTTCCTTCTTGCACGGAACGCAAACAGCCAATTAAAGTTAGTAATGTCGTCTTACCCGATCCTGATGCTCCAGTTACAAGGGTAATTTCTCCAGGGTTAATTTCTAAATTAATATCAAATAATATCTGTTTTCTAAGCGCCCCTTTACCGTAGTAATGATTGAGATTATGGATAGCGATCGCAGGTTCTTTTTTCATTTGCTTAGAAAATATCTGCTGGGTCGGCAGAACGTAGTTTACGCACCGCAATAAAACCAGAAATAAAACACATGAGAACCGTTAATAGAAATACCATGACTGCTCGACTAGCAGTCATAAAAATTGGCAGCAAAGTTGCGTTTCTAGCTAAATTGTATTGTAAAATTGCAAAAGCGAACCCAGGTACATAACCCAAACTGGCTAAAATCAAAGCTTCTTGAAAAACGACTAACAATAAATAGGTTTGCGTATATCCCATTGCTTTTAAAGTGGCGTATTCAGATAAATGATCGGAAACTTCACTATAAAGAATTTGATAAACGATGACGGTTCCGACAATGAAACCCATAATTGTTCCCAAGGTAAATATAAAGCCAATTGGAGTACTGCGCGCCCAGTAGTCTTTTTCGTAATCGATAAATTCTTGTTTAGAAAAAACTTTGACATCATCAGGTAAATATTGCCTTAGCTTTTCTAAAACTATCTCAGCATTTGCCGCTGGTTTTAATTTAATGACACCTAGATCGATTAAGCCATACTTTCGATCTTTGAATAAGCGCAAAAAATTTTGATCGCTGGTAATCAAATTTCCATCAGAACCAAAAGATGCTCCTAATTCAGCGATGCCTCCTACCTTAATTCGTCTTCCGCCTACCTCGGCTGTAATCTTTTTCCCTTGCTCGAACTCAGAAGCGATCGCGCCAAACTCCGGTCGAGAACCGCGATCGAAGAGGACGACATCGGGCAATTTAATTTTTTCTATATTTTGTTGTACCCCTGGTAAATTGAAAACTTTATCTCTGGGATTAGTTCCAATAACTAAAACCTCAGCTAGCGCTCTAGTCTCGGGGTTTTTCCATTCAGTCAAGCCTAAATATATAGGATGTACGGATGCAACTTCTGAAAGTGCTAAAGTTTGATACAAGCGTCTTTGAGAGAAGCTTTCTAAAAAATTGATGGCGTTAGATTGAGGGTTGATTAAGACAATTTCGCCATCTAAACTAGAATGCAAACGCACGTTACTATCAAATAAAGCTTGCTGAAAAGCCAGTTGCATAAACATGAGAATATCAGCAAAGGCAATTCCAGCTAATGCAACTAGCAGCCGAGGCTTTTCCCTAGTCAATTGCAACCACGCTAACGGAATTTTGCGTTGAATGAATTTTCTCATTGGTAATTGGTAATTGGTAATTGGTAATTGGTAATTGGTAAAATTCTGATGATTTGGGTATGAAAGGGTTTAAGTGCAAAACTCTTTGTTTTTTCAGGGATATTCGAGAAACTCGCTCCTACTTGGATAGGGTGGATTTACCACGCCTAATTCGCTATGAAAAGAGATTTTAGGTGAACCCGCCCTAAGATTTCTTTCCCATTACCCATTACCTATTACCCATTTCCAAATCAAATATTAATTTTGACGATAACTTTGGCGTAGGTAAGACCGGAAACTCGTTGGCTGGCTTCTGGGGGTAGACCGACTTTGATTTCTACAACTCTGGCATCGACATCGGCGGCGGGATCGCTGTCGAGTGCATCTTGTTTACCGATCTGCCTGCCAACGTCAATGACTGTGCCTCTCAGTTCACCAGCGAAGGCGAGATTCTCGCTACTAATAGCGGCTTTTTGACCGAGGCGGATTTTGCCAATGTCTTCTTCTAAGACTTCGGCAATGGCGATCATTTGCTCGGTGCGTCCCATTTCTGCAATGCCTGCGGAACTGATTTTTTCTCCGGCGCGAGTGTGAATTTTGAGAATTTCGCCGCCAGCTGGCGCGCGCACGTAGGCGAGTGCCAAGTCTGCTTGAGCTTGTTTCATCGCCGCGATCGCTCTGTCAACTTCAGATTGTGCCAGTTGTACGTCCACTGGACGAACTTCCTGAATTTTATTTAAAGTTGCTTTTGCTGCTTCAATTTGCCTTTGCAACGTCGCGATCGTCTGTTGGCGAGTCGATTGAGTTTCGTTTAATTGTTCGGTAGCAGATTTAGCATTCAAACTGCGGCGATCGAGTTCTTGAGAGGAGATCGCACCGTTTTGATACAACTGCTGGTATCGTTGCAAATCGATCGCGGCGTTACGCTGCTCGGCTTCTAGGCGGGCGATCGCTGCTCGTAAGATTTGCTGTTGTCCGGCGAGTTCGGCTTGCAGACGGGCGATTGTTGCTTGCTGTGCCTCAATTTCTCCAGTTTGCGCCCCTGCTTTGACTTTGGCTAAATTTGCTTGAGAGACTTTGACATCTTCCTTGGCTTTGGCTAAAGCTGCCAAAGCGCGATCGCGGTTATCTAAAACGGCTATAACATCACCGCTACGTACTCTTTCACCCTCTCTTACCATCAACTGAAGTACTCTAGCTCCTTCCAGAGCAAAGGAAGAACTAGGGGCAGATAATTGAATCACATCTCCACGCGGCTCTAAACGTCCCAAGGCACTAACAGCATTTATCTTTGGGGGTTTTTGAGTTACGGGTACAGGTGCGGGGGTTTGACTCTGCTGCAATTTACTCAGCGCCAAAGCTCCCGTTGCTATTCCCAGAATTAGAGCTAAGGCAATCCGCCACCAACCCTTGGGTTTCGCACCTGATTCCTCCTCGAACTGAGTTTTCTTTTCCCTAACGGTTGACATGATGGATCGATTGTTACGCTCGGATATTGTTTTCCCGCGCCACAAAGCTAAGATGAAGCAGGCTGCGATCGCTTCTGTCTCATCGTAGGGAATGTCTGACTACAGTAACTATGCAAATTTTTCTACCTTATTTGATATTTTTTTCGCTGTTGCGGAGGAACGCAGATAAATCCAGAGCCAATTACCAATTACCAATTACCCGTTAAGTGATAAGAACTAGAAAACAATTTGCCCAGCACTGGCTTAAGAGCGAGAAAGCTTTGGATCGGATCGTACAGGCGGCTGAGATTCAACAAAGCGATCGCATTTTAGAAATTGGTCCTGGTACGGCTGTTTTAACTCGGCGGCTTTTACCCCTCGCCTCATCTGTAGTAGCGGTGGAGATTGACCGCGATCTCTGTCAGTTGCTAACACAAAAATTAAAGAAAGTAGAAAATTTTTTACTATTGCAAGGTGACTTTCTAAATTTAGATTTAGCGACTTTATTAGCTCCACTGCCAAATTTTCAAAAGCCAAATAAAGTTGTTGCTAACATTCCGTACAACATTACTGGTCCAATTCTAGAAAAACTCCTGGGTACAATTGCCGCACCTAACCCAGAGCCATATGAATCAATTGTATTGTTGGTTCAAAAAGAAGTGGCAGATAGACTATATGCTAAACCTGAATCGAAAGCATTTGGGGCTTTGTCTGTCAGAGTGCAGTATTTAGCAGCCTGCGAACAGATTTGTATTGTCCCAGCAGGAGCTTTTCAACCACCACCAAAAGTAGATTCTGCCGTGGTACGGTTGCGTCCGCGAACGTTGTCAACTGTAGCCAACAATCCGAAGCAATTGGAAGCTTTAGTCAAAATCGGTTTTAGTGCCAAGCGGAAAATGTTACGAAATAATCTAAAAGCAATAGTCGATAGCGATCGCCTCAACCATTTACTGCAAGAATTGAATATAAACCCCCAAGCCCGCGCTGAGGATTTAAGCGTGACTCAATGGGTAAATTTGAGTAATGGGTTAGGTGATGGGTAGTTGGTAGTTGGTGGTTGGTAGTTGGTTGATGGTGAGTGGGCTTGTGGCTGGTGACTAGTGGAACCAGACTCAATTCTTGTCACTAGTTCCACTAGTCACTGATAACTGAATAACTGATAACTGATAACTGATAACTGAATGCGTTCCTATTCTCTGATTGCTCCGGCAAAAATAAATTTGTATCTGGAAATCTTAGGCGATCGCCCAGACGGATATCACGAATTGGTCATGATCCTACAAAGTATCGATCTGGCTGACAAAATCGATCTGCGGGCAATTAGTACCGATACAATCCGCGTTCACTGCGATAATGCCCAAGTTCCAGCAGATAAGAGCAATCTCGCTTATCGCGCCGCCGAACTGATGGCGAAACAATTTCCAGAAAGTTTTGCTCAATATGGCGGGGTAGAAATTACGATTCACAAAAAGATCCCAATTGCTGCTGGATTAGCAGGAGGATCTAGCAATGCTGCTGCCGTTTTGGTCGGTATAGATTTATTGTGGAAACTGGGACTCACGCAATCGGAATTGCAGGAACTCGCAGCCCAAATTGGTTCTGACGTACCTTTTTGTATTGCAGGCGGAACAGCGATCGCCACAGGACGGGGAGAACAGCTTTCTCCTCTCCCCAGTCTCGATAATTTATACATCGTTCTCGGTAAACACCGTAGTTTGGCAGTCTCTACAGTTTGGGCGTATTCAACCTATCGCGCCACCTTCGGTCATACCTACACGAGAAATATTCAAAACTTAGAATCTCGCGCTCAAGCCGTCCACTCAGGTTCGATGGTGAAAGCGATTATTCATGAAGATGGGGCAGAAATTGCCCAAAAACTGCACAACGATTTAGAAAAAGTCGTGTTACCAGAATACCCAAAAGTTTCGCAACTGCGACAAGCATTTCAAGCCAGCGGCGCTAATGGTGCGATGATGTCTGGTTCTGGTCCCACAGTATTTGCTTTATGTACTTCTTTAGAACAAGCTCAGCAGGTACACCAGCAAGTCCGCCAAATGATCCCCGATCCCGATCTAGACTTATGGATTGCTCGAATGTGTAGTGGGGGAATTCAAGTCAGTTAATAGGGAGCAGGGGAGAAGGGGACAAGGGGGACAAGGGGACAAGGGGGACAAGGGGGACAAGGGGGACAAGGGAGCGGTCAACCAACTACCAATTACCAATTACCAACTACCAACTACCAACTACCAACTACCAACTACCAATGTCAGACGATCGAACCACACAAACGCCAGAACCCACTCCATTACGCTGTCTGAGTGGGGCAGTTATTTCGGCAGGAATTGCTTTTGCAGCCTATTCTCTCACAGCCGCGATCGCTCAAACGTTTGCCCGCAAACCAATTCATTCTGATAATTTTACTGTCGTTAATATTGCTGCTGCCGTCCGTACTCTGGTTGTAGGAATCATGGCACTAGGTACGGGTATATTCGGTATTGTCGCTATTGGTTTAGTTGCACTTGCGATTCAACTTTCAATTCAAAAACTGACGAAAAAAGAAGAGTTGTAGAGGCGCGTGCGCCCCTACAAGATGTTACTTATCTCATGTGCGTCTTTGCTCTTAGCCCGCTTTATAAGGGGGTTGGGGGATCGCAGCACTACGCCACTCACGGAAAGAAGATCCCCCTGGCTCCCCCCTTAAAAAGGGGGAACATAAAGAAAGATGCCGCGTTACTTCCGAAAAAGCCGCATAGCATGATAGCAGACTTTTTCGCGCAGACGATAAACATCTTTAGTCGTTAAATTTAACTGAGAAGCGATCGCTTGCTGCGATTGTCCTTGGAGGTATAAGCTTAACCACTCTACGGCTAAACGTCCTAACTTCTGCTCTAAGTATTTCGATAGCTGCTGTTTGATTTCATCTCGCTGCTGCTGTTGTTCGACTGCTTCTTGTTGCTCGCGATCTTGCTCGATTGCTTGGGCATCTAACAAACTGAAACTGCGATCGCTGTCTTCTGTGGGAATTTGGGCAAAGACAATCCGAATCTCTCCATGTTTTGGAACTTGCGTGACTCCTCCTGGCGAGAGGCGGCGCATGTAATTGATCAAGCGATAAACGATCAGCGGTTGATTGCGAACTGGTCGCAAGCAGTATTCTTCAATCGTCGTAAATAGTAAGGCATGTCGTAGGCAAATATCGTCCGTACATTTAGCGATCGCCGTCATTTGTTGTTGTAAGTAGCAATCGCGTTGCAGTAAATCTTGCAAAAATTCTTGTAGTACTTCCGTTACCTGACGGCGGCGATCGCGGCTGAGATCTACCATCATCCGAATCTTATTTTGCAGCACGGCTAGGCTACCTAAGCGAGTCATGAGACGACAATAGCCTTGTTTTGGCGCTTGTCCCAAATAACGATTCTGCAAAATCCGATAGCGATATGCCATCCCTTGCTGGATCAGTCGGATTTGCTCTGCATCAAGCTGGTCGAATTGCGCGAAATGGTTTCCGATTAGCCAGCAAACAATACTGTCTCTAGTAGCTACACGGCGATCGGGATAGTCGAATGCCAATTGCCAGTGCCAAGCTTGCAATATATTTTCAAATGTAGCGTTTTGGCTAGCTGTAAATTTTGATTCTAAAGGTAATGTGACAACCTGCATTTGCGACTCCTTACTTTACTCAATACTGCTGGGTCAATCGTGCTTAGTTGGACGAATAGCGCGATCGCAGCAGTTGTATTCTGGTTTTTACCCCTATCGGGAGCGCAACAATTGCAGTCTTGTCGTTCCTAGCAATCCTCCCAAGGGTGGTCAGTTAACAGTGTAGAGACGTTACATGTAACGTCTCTACAAAAATCATTACTTGAAACTTTTGGTAACTGCTTCAAGGCTGATGTGACCATGAATACAGATTAAAATACGGCTTCGATTTTGCCAGCATGAAAAAGTCAGAAATAGACAGCACTTCGCCAAACGACGCTAAATGGCTCCCTAGTTGACTAGTGAGGAAAGGTCTGAAAAAGTCAGATTTGTTAGTTGCTAGTTGCTAGTGACTGGTGGCTAGATGTTTCTCTAGTCACTAGTCGCAAGTCACCAGCCACTATCATTCATCTACTTGACCGACGCGGCGCAGGTCGATAATGTCGCTCATTTTGCGGATTTGGTTGAAGATCTGTTCGAGTTGATGGCGATCGCGAATATCTAAGCCTAATTCAATGATTGCTGGCTGACCGTTGGCTGTTTTGACGGAAGCGTGACGAACGTTGATACTTTGGTCGCTCAGGCGCGATAGTATGTCTTTTAATACGCCGACGCGATCGATCGCTTCAATTTGGACGTTGACCTGGTAAGTCTGCGGACGGGGATTGCGATCGCCGTTAGCGTTCCAACTGACGGGGACGAGGCGATCGTAAGGGATGTTATCGACGTTCTGACAGCCTTGACGGTGGATCGAGATCCCACGCTGAGAACGGGTGGTTACGACACCAATAATGGATTCTCCTGGGATTGGACTGCAACACTTTGCCAGGTGGTAAAGCAATCCTTCCACACCTGCGATCGGCGATTCGCTAGCGCGAGATTTAGGTGCAACTGCTGCTTCGCGGGGTGATTTTGCATTTGCAGGTATTAAACTGAGAGGAACTTCTGGTTCGGCAGGAATGAGTTGCTGCCCCTTCACGATCTCTCGCCAGCGGTTGAGAACGAGGTTTAACGTCAGTTCCCCGTAACCCAGGGCAGCAAGTAAGTCTTCGACGCTATGATAGTTGCAGCGTTCGGCTACAGCTTGCATCGGTTCTGACTTGAGTAAGGCTTCAAAACCTGTTTTCCCTAATTCTTTTTCTAACAATTCCCGTCCGCGGGCGACGTTTTCTTCCCGCCGCGATCGCTTGTACCACTGTCGAATCCGATTTTTCGCTGCTGAAGTTCTGACAAAATTCAGCCAATCTAAGCTGGGATGGCTGTTTTTCTGGGTTAAAATGTCTACAATATCGCCATTTTTTAAGGCTGTATCCAGCGTTACCATTCTGCCGTTAACTTTCGCCCCCGCGCAGTGATTTCCCACCTCTGTATGAATCCGGTAAGCGAAATCTATTGCTGTCGAGCCGGGGGAGAGAGGCACGACATCACCCTTGGGAGTGAAGACATAAACTTCGTCTTCAAATAAATTATCCTTGATACTCTCTAAGTACTCTTGAGCATCTTTGAGGTCGTTCTGCCACTCCAAGAGTTGGCGCAACCAGGTGAACTTCTCATCTACAGGCGTAAACTTGGTATGGCTAGAGCCACCCGTTTCCTTATACTTCCAGTGCGCGGCAATCCCATACTCGGCAATGTGGTGCATATCGATCGTGCGGATTTGCACTTCCAAAGGACGACCTGTAAAGCCGACTACTGTAGTGTGTAGAGACTGGTAGCGATTGGGTTTGGGTAAGCCGATATAGTCTTTAAACCGACCGGGAATCGGTCTAAAAGCGTCGTGGACTACAGCTAAAGCGCGGTAGCATTCTTCGTTAGTTTTGACGATGATCCGAATTGCAGCTAGATCGTAGATTTCGTGGAATTCTTTTTGCTGCCGCTGCATTTTTTGGTAGATACCATATAGATGCTTGGGACGACCGCTAATATCGATACATTGAATGTGTGACTGCGCCATTCCCTGCTGCAAAACTTCAATCACCCGCGTCAGCCTTGCTTCTCGGTCTGTGCGCTTCTCCGCTACTAAGTCTTGAATTTGACGATATGCTTCTGGTTCAAGGTATTTAAAGGTTAAATCTTCTAATTCCCATTTAAATGTTCCAATACCTAGCCGATTTGCCAGTGGAGCGAAAATCTCTCTTGTTTCTAAAGCGATGCGACGGCGTTTTTCATCGGGTAAGTGTTCCAAAGTTCGCATATTGTGCAGGCGATCTGCAAGTTTCACGACAATGACGCGAATATCTTGCGCCATCGCCAAAAACATGCGTCGAAAATTCTCTGCTTGTCGTTCCGTTTTACTCGAAAAAGTTTCGGAAAACTTAGATAGTTTTGTAACACCTTCTACTAAATGCTTGACTTCTGCGCCAAATTGTTGCTCTATGTCCTCTAGGGTTACATCCGTATCTTCTACTACGTCATGAAGAAATCCGGCTGCAATCATCGCGCTACCACCTCCCAGATCTCTGAGCAAACCCGCTACAGCTACGGGGTGACAAATGTAAGGTTCTCCTGACTTGCGGTATTGCCCTTGATGCAGTTGGTAAGCAAAGTTAAAAGCACGACAAATTAGCTGATTATCTGTCGCAGTAGGTTGTGTCTCTAATTCCGAATTCTCTACAAGGCAGGTTTGTAACCAGTCAGGTATAGTACATTCGTAGGAATTACAAACAGTGGTGGCAGTAGCAGTCAGGGTGTTCATGGGGGCGGCTTCAAACACTCTTTAATTTTGGGGGATGAGTAAGCGTAGCATAAACTACAATCTTGTGGCTGAAATTATTGCCGAAGTGTACATATGGCAATAGATCTGTAGAAATCGGGGTATTGAGAAAATATCTTGCCAAATTGCACGCAATAAGACAAATTTCAAAGCGGTTGAATTTCAAGCTGGTTCAATCTCGAACTGGTTTAATCTCAAATTTATTCGCTCAGGTAGATTAATGGACTTTATGCTTTGAAAAATAATTCTTTACACTAATAATATCTTATTAATCCGCTCTATGTTGCCAGATCTTTATTATCAGTGCTATCAGAAACTGAGTGAACTGCTAAAGGGAATACAACAAGCAGCGACAGCACCAGAGGTGAACCCCCCAGACTGCGCCAGAATGTATTAGCAGCACAACAATACTTTCAGCAACAGATTGCCAGTTTAGATAGTCAAGATATCGATCCAGCGGTAGAGTCGAGAGTGCGATCGCTGCAAACGGAAATTAGCAAGCAATTCAACTTGTTAATCATGGATGTGACATTTTTGCAAGCTGCTAGACAACCTCAGACCTTACAAACCCGCCAGCAGCAGATGACTCAACGCCTTCAGATGCTACTGAGTTATTGTGAGGCGATTTTAAGTTTGGACAAGGTAGACAAGGGAGACAAGGGAGACAAGGGAGACTAAATACTATATTCTTCCCCTACTTACGACTTACGACTTGCTCATGAAAAGTAGGTGGCAACCCCAGTTAAGAATCGGTGACGAAATGGAAGCAGAACAACGTCGTGTGACATGGATGGAACTGTTTTACGACTTAGTGTATGTTGTCGCGGTAGCTCAACTGGCTCACAATCTCTACGAAAATACTATTGAATCCGTAGAAAAAAATAGATGTGAATTAGTAATTTTAAGCTCTAGGTGCGTACGCGATATAAGAAAGATAAAAATTCCCCGCAAGCAGCATAGACGCACAGACAGCTATCAGGTTGTAATGTGGGAATGATTTAGGATGAGGTAGGGTGGTTTTTGGCAGTAACAAAAGCGTGAGTGGCTATAAGTTTACCTGGTTCGATCGGTTTTGCCTTTGGTATCCTCCCGGCTGGCTGATCCTATTTAACCGTCACTGGCAACACTATCACGCCGATCCTGATGGTTGGAATTGGTTAGAGTATGGATTATTTCTACTCCCAGGTGGATTTTACATCGCCTTGTTACTGCGGTGGTTGCGCTTGGGTTGTCGATTTCCGCGTCAACAAGCGGTGCAATTCGATCGCAACTATCAACAGGCTTTTCGCGATGAAGTCTTAGCGCCAATTGCCAAATATTACTACCGCGGCGAACTGAGGCAAATCGAAAACTTGCCGGAAACAGAATCGATGATTGTGGCGATGAACCACGCCGGAATGTCTTTTCCGTGGGATTTTATCGTACTAGCTTATCTACTAGGTACGGCACGGGAATGGAACGTTAAACCATTAGCCGGAGTTTCTTTATTCGATCATCCTTGGATGATTTGGTGGTTACCCCCTGGATGGTCGCAAGTTTTAGGCGGCGTGAGGGCAGAAAAAGAGGAATTTGAGACAGCGATCGCCCAAAAAACTGTATTATTATACGCACCTGAAGGACTGCGGGGACCTAGTAAAGGCTGGCAGCAAAGGTATCAATTGGCAAGTTTCGATCCGAGTTTTATTCGTTTGAGCGATCGCCACCAAATCCCAATTCTGCCAGTTGTTTGTCTTGGCAATGAACTTTTACATCCATTTGCCATTAATTTGAATTTGCAACACATTGGTAAGATATTCGGCTTACCTTTCTTACCTCTATCGCCTTTAATGCCGTTGTTCGCATTATTTCCTTCTATGGGAGTATGGGCAATGCGATCGCGTTTGCGTTACTTTATCCAACCTGTATATCGAGTAGACCTCAAAGATCGTACCTCTCGTCGCGAGAGAGTTGCAGCATATCAAGAAGCTCAAGCATTCAGAGATAAGTTGCAAAATGCGATTAATTGTATATTAAGCAGCAGTGATGACAAGTAAAGATTCGAGCTTTTCTACCTTTTGCCTGTTTATACTAAGTTATCTGACGGGAGAAGAGTATCTGCGTGAAACATCCCAAAACTAAAGCTCGTGATTTTACCTGGCAAACCACGTTTTCGGTACTGATGTATTTATTCATGTACCTGCCGATCTTCGTTCTTGCTTTCTATAGTTTCAATACTTCTCCCTACAGTGCTGGCTGGCAAGGGTTCACACTCAAATGGTATCAACAGTTGCTTCAAGATAGTCGCATCCTGACAGCACTACAAAATAGTTTGGTTGTGGCTGTATGTGCTGTCATCATTTCGGCTGTTTTGGGAACCCTGATGGCAGTGGGGTTAGGACGATATCGATTTCCTGGGAAGACGATCTATCGCGGTATTTCATACTTACCAATGATTGTTCCCGATATTGCGATCGCCGTAGCTACTCTCGTCTTTCTGGCTACGTTTGCCATTCCATTAAGCTTGTGGACGATTGTAGCCGCTCATATTGTCTTTTGCCTTGCCTACGTGGGAATTGTGGTGACAGCGCGACTAGCAAAGTTAGATCCCCACCTAGAAGAAGCCGCACTCGATCTCGGTGCTACACCATTGCAAGCTTTTGTCAAGGTTTTGTTACCGCAGTTAATGCCTGGAATTGTTGCTGGTTGTTTGCTGGCTTTCGTTTTGAGTCTAGATGATTTTCTCATCTCTAGTTTTACGGCTGGAAGCGGCATCAATACTTTACCGATGGAAATTTTTAGTCGCATTCGCACGGGAGTCAAACCCGATATTAATGCCTTGAGCGTCATCCTAATTATTATTTCTGGGTGCGTTGCTTTCTTGGCAGAATATATTCGCGATCGCGGTGAGAAAGAGAATTCGTAAGAAAGTCAAAAGTCAAAAGTTAAAAGTCAAAATTTAGGGTACAAGCTCTGAAGAAATGACTTTTATGCAGGGTTTTCAGAGTTCCTACTCATTTCTATAATCGCAGATATTTGCGATACAGCGACGATGGGAGCGGTAACTGCGCGTAAGATCCGTTTACCCAAGGAGACGGGTTGAAATCCTGCCGCGATCGCATTTTCGACTTCGTTTGTCGTCCAACCGCCTTCTGCACCTGTGGCAATGACGATAGATCCCCCAACCCCCTTGTAAAGGGGGCTAGAGTTGCCTTGCGAAGGAGGGCTAGAATTTTCTTGTAAAGGGGGGTGAGAACTGTCTAATTCCCCTGATAAAGCGGGGAGAGAATCCTGCAACCCCCCTTTTGAAGGGGGCTAGGGGGATCGATTGCAAACTTGTAAATAAATGAGGCGAATTTCCCCGCGCCACACAGATATACTTGCGATCGCCTGTCACCGACAACAATCCCGTACTAAACGGGACGGGATCTAAAATCGTCGGTACGATTTGGCGTTCCGATTGTTCCGCCGCCTCAATTGCAATTCGCCGCCAACGGTCTAGTTTTTGCGGGCTGGGATGGAGTAAAGTGCGATCGCTGGTTACTGGAGCAAAACAATTGACTCCTAATTCAGTACAAGCGCGTACCACTTCATCAAATCCATTCCCTTTGGGTAGCGCCACCATCAGAGTTATCTCTACAGGTAACTCAGTTTGCACCTGCATTTGTTCTAAAATTTGTGCTGTTGTCTCTGCTATTACCGCTAGCCACCATTGACCTTTGCCATCCATCGCAATAAAGCGATCGCCCTGCCGCAGCCGCAAGACTCGCGTGAGATAATGCTGTTGCTGCGATGTGAGGGCAATTTGCTGCTGTTGCAGTTGTGCGGGAGCGATGACGATTCGTTGCAGTTGAGACATGAAGTATATTTACAGTTTGACAGAATATTTCGATCCCATCATCCATTGGCAGTGCCACCGAGATAAAGCCATTAGCCTGGTTGTTCTTCAGATTGGCAGAAGAAGGCTAAACATTAGCTAGCTAACTTTCTTTGCCTTCTAGGAGTCACTAAACGCAGCACCATAACCCCGATTAACAAGACAACAAAGGGTGAATAAATCAGTGGTGAATTGGCAATTTTGAAGCTGAATTCAACCGTAAAAGCCAGCCAGAAAAAGTGCATCCCTGTAGTATGTAAAACTTTCCATCTTCTCTGTCCCAACAAAGCAGCTGGGCGATCGAAAGATGTTATCGTCATGGCAATTAGAAAGACATAGCCTAGTATGGCGAGCGCTGTGAAAGACTCAAACTTAGGCGCAGTTCCAGCAGTGACATACCATAAGCCAAAAATTGCGATCGCGTGATAGGTATGAGAAACTGCCATTGATACCCCAAAATAACGCCGATTTTTCAGCAGCCAGACTGAAAGAGGAGTAGATCGCATTCGATGCAGTGCCGAAGCGACAAACGCGCAGAGAAACAGAAGGCAAGAAGTACGAGCAGTGGCTCTAATTGCCATCCGCATCCCTTGTTCGTCTAATCCATCGATCAGCCAGATGGTAGCAACCATCGTACCAACTACCAGCGCCGACCAACCGACAATACCCCATTTTTGTAATGGGAGTTTAGTATCTGTCATAGTTTACGACTCCAACTGAGGATACCAATTGGTAGTTAATTTAGCGATCGCCTTTAGGTACTGTCTTGTCTGTTGTTCCGAAAAATGTTCTATTCTTCCAAAAACTTTTCCCGTAATACTAATTCTTTCTGACTACGCTGCTAGAAGATCCCCCAACCCCCCTTAAAAAGGGGGACTACAATGCTGAGTTTATTGCAAAGAAAAACAGAAAAAGCAAAACAGAATTGATGTAAAAAGCTTTTTAACTTTTAACTTTTAACTTTTAACTTTTGACTTATCTCTGCTTGTCTCGATAAATTTTTGGCGTAGTCTTGACGTGTTGGCGAAATATTCTCGTGAAGTGACTTTGATTTTGAAAACCTACTTGCTGAGAGATTTCTACGATTGTGAGTTCCTGCTTGGCGAGTAAATGCTTTGCTGTCTCAATCCGGCATTTCGTAATGTATTGATGCGGCGATTGTCCGGTAGATTGTTTGAATAAAGTCGCAAAATAATGGGGACTCATGTTAACGACATTACTGAGTTCTGTCAAAGTGATGTTGCGATCTAAATTTTCGTGAATGTAGGCGATCGCCCGGTCTTGCTTATACTTGGGTAATCCACCTCGATAATCTCTAATTGTCTGCTGGCGAGAAGTATAGCGGCGTAACAAGTGAGCCGAAAGCGCCGTCACCATCGATTCTGCATATAACCGACTCTCCGCACCTCCTACCGCTAACTCAGCTTTCAACGCTAACCCTATCTGCTGAATCAACGGATCGCGTAATTGCAACTGGGGTATGAGTTCGATACAATTTTCCTCGATAGATTCATCAACAGCACGGTATAGAGTGGCAGGAGCGAGAAATAGATCTAAAATAGGGACTTCGCGATCCACTTGCGTTCTGGGGAACAATTGGCTGGCTGGAAAAATGCCAATATCGCCTTGAGTGTAATCTATATGTTGCCAGCTGCCATTGAAATCGAAGCTTGCCCGAAAATTGTCTAAAGCAATAATCACGAGATGCTGACTCATGTAGCTCGCAGGCATTTCATCAGCGGGTTCTAACTCATAGATGAAATGAAAGCCATCCCATCCCGCCTCTAAAAGATGTAAATGCTCGGGATGTTCGCCATGAGACATAGTTTAGTATTGGCTCTACTGGTGTCTGCTATTAATGTATCAGGGGATGTCGTTCTAGGTAGCGCGGCTCGTCTCATACCTACCAGGAGAGCCTAAGTTTTTCATAGAAAGAGCAAGTCAGCAATTAAAGGGAAAGGGGAAAGGAGAAACAATCGTTCCCGTTTCCCAGGCAATCCCCTAAAGTGACTATCGTTGGTATAAAGGAACGCAACTGGACACAAGGTATCCTCTTTATTGCGATCGCTCCAAGCGCATTTTTACTGAGGAATTTATTTTATTTGTGAAGTCATGCCTAATGTCTCAGTAGTTTTACGTTAAGTTGGTCATTGGTCACTGGTCACTGGTCACTGCTCCCTGCTGCTTGATAACTGACAGCTTTGTGTCAAAAGCTACTTAATTTCTATATAAACCCAACATAGGGAGGAGTGTGAATTCAAGCTGTTTTTTGTAGAATTTTCTACAAGTCATCAAACAGACAAATACTCGTACTTACGTTCTCAGTTTTTTGCTTTTTGGAGTTTTTGTGTTGCAATTCATCTATTTTGTCATTCAGGCTATCCAACCAATTTTAGTTCCGGTTTGCTTTGTTAGTGCTTGGGCAATTGTAGCTCTCATCGTTTGGAGTCTCTATAGCGCCGTGCGAGACAGTGTAGCTACCAGTCAAAAATTGCACCAAATTCCCTGTACGAATTGTCAATTTTTTACAGGAGATTATCGACTGAAATGTACGGTACAACCTACGATTGCTAATACCGAGGCAGCAATTACTTGCATGGATTACCAAGCGAAAACCAATCCCTTGCTGTACTAAATTAGCTCAATCTCGATCCATTTCTAATAAGACCTTCATCACACCGCGTGTTTGAGCGCGTTCAAAGGCGGCTAGTCCTTGACTCAGCGGATAACGAGCGTGAATTAGCGGTTGAACGTCTACTTTTTGAGTGGCGAGTAAATTTAGGGCAGCGGGGAAAGGTCCGCAACGGGAACCGATGAGGGTAATTTCGTCTACAACCAAAGCGGAAGCGTCAAAACTCAAGTTACCTGCATAGGTGCTTTTGAGTACTAGCGTACCGCGAGGACGCAACGCACGACGGGCGATCGCAAATCCTGCTGGATTGCCCGTACACTCGACGGAAAGATCGAAAGATCTGTCGGTTACGGTTTCAGCTAAGCCTGTTTTAATCCCTCTTGCTTCTAAGTTAGCCAGTTTTTCCTGATGTCTGCCTACAGCTAATAAATCGCAACCAGTTAAAGCTAAGGTTTGGGCGACTAGCTGCCCTAACTTACCATCTCCCACTACTAACACGCGATCTGCTGCCTGAATTTGCACCTGCTGCTGAATTTCTAATGCTGCGGCGATAGGTTCGGTAAATGTAGCAGCTTCCGTAGAAACGTTGTCTGGTACGGGATGTAGGTTTGTGGTTGGTAAAGTTAGATAGTCGGCAAAGGCTCCATCACGGTTGACGATTCCCAATACGGTGCGGTTTTCGCAGTGGGTTGGCTGTCCGTTGCGACAGAACCGACATTGACCGCAGGTAGCATTGATTTCTCCTACTACCCTTTGGTTAACTAGATGAGTGGGTCCTTGTTCGACTACGCCAACAAATTCATGACCTAGAATACCCGTGTAAGGATAGTAACCCCGGATCAGTTCTAAGTCGGTGTTACAAATACCCGCTCGTAGGACGCGCACTAAGGCTTCTCCTGGGGAAGGTTCGGGAGTGGGGATATCTGTACGCAGTTGTAATTGGTTGTTTTCGAGCCAGAGTCCTTTCATTTTGATAGCTAGTTGATAAAAGCTGAGATTTATTTTAATGTCACGCATAGACGCGCAGCGGCTTCTCGTAGAGTAGACACGAAGACGCTAAGAAAGACCGCAAAAGGTTGTTTGCATGTTTTATAAATAGCTCAAAGAAGAAGATGCAGCAGTTAATCAAAAAGTGGAAATGGCGAAGTTCGATTTATTTATTAATTTGCGTGTTAAGTATTTTTTTGATTTGCAATTGGTCTGTAAATGCTCAAAAAACAGTCAACAATTGTCGTCCACAAATTATTGTACCAGACTTCTCTAAGGTAAATGTCTCTATTCAGAATCAAAGTTGTAGTATAGAGGACGTTACGATTACTCAGTCAAGGGCTTTACAAGAATTAGCAAAAGCACGTGTGCTGTATTTGGGAGAAACTCACGATCGCGACCGAGATCGCAAAATTCAGTTAAAAATAATTCAAGAGTTACAAAAAAGAAATCCTCAAGTTGCGATCGCGATGGAGATGTTTCAAATACCATATCAAGATGCGATCGATAGCTATTTAGCTGGTAATTTGACTGAAAAAGACTTGCTAGAACAAACTGAATACGAGCAAAGATGGGGATATTCTTGGGAGTCTTATGCGCCTATACTCAGATTTGCGAAAGAGAAACAATTGTCAGTTTTAGCTGTGAACACGCCTTCTGAAATTACTCGTCAAGTTGCAAAAGCAGGTTTAGATAGTCTCACACCTCAACAGCGAAAAATTATTCCTCCTGCTTCAGAAATTCGGACTGATAATGCTGCTTACCGTCAGATGTTAGCTAAAACTTTTGCACAGCATCAACATTCCAATCGAGGTAATAGTAGCGGGTTCGATCGCTTTTTTTTAGCACAGGTTTTATGGGATGAGACTATGGCAGCAGAAGTTGCTAAGTTTGTCAAAGCTAATCCTAAGCATCAAGTTGCCGTGATTGCTGGGCAAGGACATATTATTTATGGTTATGGTATTCTTAGCCGCGTAGCTAGAAGAATGCCTCCGCAATTCTCACAGGTTTCTGTGTTGTTAAGTCTTCCTCAAGATCCTGCTACTAATTCCAACCAGCCGATAGCAGATTATATTTGGCAGTAAGATTAAATTGTACTATCTCGGCTAGCCTCCCTTTTTAAGGGGGGTTGGGGGATCGTCTTATCTGAATCAAACTGAATTATACGGTGCTAATTTAGGTTTTATGATTAGCAAAATTTAAGACTTTATTTCTCAACCAAAAAGGAATTTGCAACTTCAAAATTAAGGTTGTAGAGGCTGTCATCAGCATACCAAGTAAAATATTTGCTATTTCAAAGCTTCTACCACTACTCATTGCTAAGATTGTTTCTACAATCAGAGTTGGCAATAAAATACCAGCATAAAACAATGTATAACGGATGAATTGTTGTTTTGCTAGTGTAATAACAATTGCTAATAGCGCTCCTAAAGGAATGAATATCAAGCCATAGTAAAGAATTCGATCTTCTTTTGGTAATACTTCTAGAAGGTTAATATTGTATCGGTTTTGTAAGTTATCTACATAGACATGCAACCCTGAATTAGCATATGTTATAACTAGCTTGTGAAACTGTTTATCTGTAAAAACGTTATGCACGTTTGTGTCTAAATACTGAGCATTAACACCGTTGATCGGTGTTCGCAGTCGCAGGTTTAAATTATTGCCTTGTTGTCCTAAAGTAAAATTGCGCCTACCATTACTATCTGAAATAGAAATAATTCGAGCTGGTCCTTTTTGTTGAAACTTAGCAGTTGCAATTGTTGTTATTATTGTAAACTTAGAGGTTTCTTGTAATCTTTGATTGAGTCGATTCACAGGAGTATCTGTTTGCAGCCAATGGCGATCGCTTAGAAAGACTCCTCGATCGTCTGTTATTTCTGGTAGTTGCCCTCGCCAGCTCAAATCGGGCAAGTTTCCCGCGCGATCGCTGTAATTTTGTCTGTCTAACTGATAGTTTCCTATCAAAGGTGTATCTACATTATTCCACCAGTTTTGGCTGGCAAACACGCGCTCTATTTCTGCTGAAGAGAATGCTTTATCTGCAAAAGCGACTTCTGAAATAAATCCTTCCCAAGGACGTTCGCCTGTACGTTCGTTGCCTAATATGAGAGGATAATTTAAATCCCAAGTACTTAAGTTATTTGCGGATTGTAACGGAACTGTAAACAGGATAGATGTAGCTAAATAACCTAAAAAAGCAATTGCTACTATAGGAAAACTAAACCGATTTTTGTTCTTTTCAATTAAAGTTAAAATATAACTAACAAATTTAAATTTCCAGATATAAAAACATAAAAACCCGATAAATCCACCTAAGCTATTAGTGAAGAGATCGGCAGGTGAGGTTTCTCTAGAAGGCAAGAAAATTTGGAGCGTTTCTACAACGAAAGATAGAATAAAACTAAGAAATATAACTGAAACTAGTTTTAATAATAAACTGAACTTTCTGACCTGCAAAAAACAGGTTAGACTAAAGCCAAATGGAATAAATAAAAATATATTCTTAATCTTATCGCCCAAATGACTAGAATGTTTGAAATTGCTAAAAAAATATCTCAGAGAGCCACCTTCATCCCTAGAGAAATTGAAAGGGAAAAGAGTGGCAATAACTACAAGAAGAATGCTAGCAATAACAATGTAGGGCGCACTTTTAACTAAGAATTGGCGCAGACTACGTATAGTTGAGTTGCTGGCAGACGGATGAACGTGCATATGTTAAGTAATGTACGGCTTCTGGTACATCTTAGCGCTTCATCCGTAGTTTGACGGAGTGTTTTTTTAAAGATTTCAAGTTGTCTGTAGTTAATTAGTGCTGCTATTTTAAAGATTCTAAGAAGGGTTGAAATACTGAAATCAGTTCGCGACGACTGACGACAAGAGAGGGGAAAGAGATATTGCTGTAATCGTTCCCAGGTAATAAAGGAAAAATAGATTGCGATCGCAGCTCTACCCAAGTTCCTCCAGCTGCATGTAAAATTACCCAAGCCCCTGCTAAATCCCAAATTTTCGGTGTCGCTTCTACCCCACCCAGTACAGCACCCGCAGCAACGGTGAGAAAGTTGTAACTGGCAACCCCCAGCATCCTAATTTTGCAGGGAAAGCCAGATTGCATGACAGCAGTGCTGCGGGAACAGAGATTGAAAAAGTGATTTTTGCTAACCACATCGGTACTAGCATGGATCGGATGATGGTTGAGAAATGCCCCTGTAGGTGTTGCTAGCCCCGAATCTCCTGCCCAAAAGCCGTGAAAACTTTGTCCTAGCGGTGGTAAGTGGACGTAGCCAAAAACAGGCGTACCTCGGTACAGCAGTCCTAAAGAAATACCCCAGATGGGCAGTCCCCGCGTAAAGTTTGTCGTTCCGTCAAGCGGATCGATAACCCAGCACCATTCAGCATCAGGAAAAATTGTCTCTCCTTCTTCGCTCAAAATACCATAGCCGTTGAAGTTGGAGGCGATCGCATCTTGAATTTCTCGATCTGCCCATTTATCTGCTTGGGTAACGAGGCTACCATCAGCTTTCTGAGAGGCTTGTACCTGCCCGAAATCCTGCATCAGTTGCGCCCCTACCCTCTGGGAGGTGGTAGCGGCAAAATCGAGAATCGTCGTCCAGAAATCAGTCATGAATGAGGGTGTGGGGTGTGGGGTGTAGGGTGTAGGGTGTAGGGTGTGGGGACAAGGGGGCAAAGGGGGACAAGAAAGCAACTACCAATTACCAATTACCAATTACCCATTACCCATTACCCATTACCCATTTATCAATCCAATTCGTTTTCAAATACTGAAGCGATCGCTTTTTTGGCGTTGCTGCGAAATTCGACTATATCTACGCGACTGAGTAACCAAATTGCTAACACCATTAACAACGCTTGAATGGTAAATACCAAACCGTAAGCTAGCACTGGGGCTGAAAATAGCTGTTTGCCTACGTCTAATATTGCCCCTCCACTAACTGTTGCCGTTGCCCGCGCTAATGCCTGCGCCAGCCCCCACGCGCCAATAAATGTCCCTGCTGTTTCTGCTGCCGTAAAGTCTAGCATTAAACTTAATGCACCTGTGGTAGTCACGCCAGAAGCCAAGCCGAATAGGACTAATGCTCCCTGCAAAACTTGGCGATTAGCAGTAAAACCCGATGCAATGACGAGTCCTACACTCAGAGCAACTAGGATACAACCGATTTGAGTCGTTTTTTGCTTGCCAATCCGTGGCACGATTAAAAAGCCCGTGCTACCAATTCCTAGTAACGTACCCGTACCCCAAAAAGCATTCAGCCTCGTAGTTTCCGCAACGCACATTCCGAAGACTTCCCCGCCATAAGGTTCCATCACTGCTTCTTGCATAAATAAGCTGAGTGTCATGGCGAGGAGAAAGGTGAAGAATAAACCCGTTTGACGGCTGGCGGTTAGGACTTTCAGCGCCCTAGATATGGTAATTTGGTCTTCTCTATCTGCGACTATCGATCGCGCAGTGTAGCGAGAATACTTTTTTTCTACACCAAACGTTGATAGTAGAGCTAACCCAGTGACAACTCCCGGCAAAATGAAAAATAAGCGGTTAATCGAGCTTTGTAGGATAGCAAGTTGAGCGGGTTGACTGTAAAGCGATACTGTTCCTACAGCTGACTCTTGACAAGTGGAGGCAGCGGGCAGAAGTTTGGAGCTGATAATTGCCCCAATCACAATTCCTACCATGAGCATTGACCACACAACACCTACGAGTTTAGAGCGGTTGTCTTCATCGGAAACATCGACGAGCAAAGCAGCAAATGGGGTAGAACTAGAACTAAGTGCCAACCCGTACAAAGCAAAGATTCCCGCTAATAACGCTATCCAACCATAGGTAACGAAACTCCAGCCTTGGTTGTATATACTGCTGCCAAGTTGCCACATAACTTGAACTGCAAGAAAGGCAGCGATCGCAAATAATGCCGCACCAATCCAAATGTAACCCGTGCGGTGATTGCTCCACATCTTTTTGGCATCAGACATTTGCCCGAACCACAGGCGCGAGGGAGCCACAAACTGATGCATGGCGATCGTTCCTGCTGCTAGGGTAGCCGGAATTGCCAATTCTTTAATCGCAATCCGATTGAGGACTCCCAGAGTGAGAACGGACATCATCCCCAGTCCCATTTGAAATAAGCCTAACCGGAACATAGTCAGGATATTAATTTTAGGAGGTAACTGTTCTCGTTCGGACAAGCTACTTTTCGCCATATTTTTTATAAAAACAACTATTTATCGATACATTTTCTGCTTTCTTTAGGATAAACCTTAGCCAGAACTGCGATCGCGACGGCAACGCTACACTAAGAGTGTGTAAAGAAGTGTAAATAGGTACGGTAAAATTGGAAACTATCAAATTAGGTCAGGATGGCGCTGCTGTTTGTCCTTTATGCATTGGAACGTGGGCGTGGGGCGACAAACTATTTTGGAACTATGGCAGCGATGAGGAGGATGCCAAGCAGCTACAGGTAGCCTTCCAAGCCGCACTAGATGCGGGTACGACATTTTTTGATACGGCAGAAGTCTACGGATTTGGATTATCGGAAAAGTATTTGGGGCAATTCATCCAACAAAGCGATCGCCCCATTCAGATTGCGACGAAATTCGGTCCCGCGCCTTGGCGGTTTACAGCTCAATCCGTCTCTGATGCGCTGACGGAAAGCCTCAAGCGTCTGGGTTTGGAGCGAGTCAGCCTCTACCAAGTCCACTGGCCTTTCAGCTTTTTCATGAGTCAAGAAACGCTGATGAATGCCCTTGCCGATGAAGTGCAACGGGGCAGAATCGAAGCAGTAGGAGTCAGCAACTATTCCGCAGAACAAATGCAGCAAGCATACAAAATTTTGGCAGCCCGTGGAGTCAAGCTGGCTAGCAATCAAGTCCGCTACTCGCTTTTAACGCGGCAAATTGAAACGAACGGCATTCTCGACACGGCACGACAGCTAGGCGTAACAATCTTGGCTTACAGCCCTCTAGCACAAGGCTTGCTAACTGGAAAATACACGGCTAGTAGTGCCGAGAAGCCTACAGGCGCACGCCGGATCGATCCTCGTTTTAGCAAAGAAGGTTTGCAAAAAATCGAACCAGTGATTTCGATCTTGAAAAAAATTGGCGATCGCCACGGACGCACCCCCGCTCAAGTTGCCCTTAATTGGTTAATTGCTCAAGGTAACCTAGTTGCGATCGCGGGTGCAAAAAATGCCAACCAAGTCCAGCAAAACGCTGGCGCTCTCGGCTGGCAAATGACGGACGAAGAAATAACTCAGTTAGAGCAAGTAACTCGTCCGTGGCTTTATTAGGGAGTCGGGAGTCGGGGGTTGGGAAATTTTGGATAATGGAATTGAATTTCTCCCTTGTCCTCCTTGTCTCCCTTGTCCTCCTTGTCTCTCTTATCTTTAAAAACCCTATGCTCTAGTTTTCTCGTGCCGTGCGCAGTTTGGGTTTAGCAACTGAGCGCTTGTCTGAGCTGGAAAACTCTTTTTCTCCGTTGCGATCGCGTTTGGCTAAACGAGGCTTGGGAGTGGAGCGCTTTTCGTCTGCTATGTCGTCTTCAGCGGAGTCGAGCCACGCTGGACGGGTTTTGTCATAAGCCATTTGTAAAGCGGCTGCGGCGATCGCGTGTGCGTCGTATTCTTCACTCAGTTCGCGCACGATTGGCAAGAAGGAGGCTAATCTTTCCCCAGAGAGAACTTCCCGCAGTTGTTCTTGCAGTTTTTCAATTTGCCGCGCTTCGATTTGCGCTTTGGTGGGGACGTAGCTAACTTTCAAGCTTTGGCGAACGTGACGTTCGATCTGCTGCTGTTTGCGGCGATCGAACGGTTGGATGAGGGAAATTGCCGTGCCTTCTTTTCCGGCTCTACCCGTGCGTCCGATCCGATGAACGTAAGTTTCTACGCTGTCAGGTAAATCGTAGTTAATAACGTGAGTTAAATGATCTACGTCTAAACCGCGTGCGGCGATGTCTGTTGCAATCACCCACCGTACTTGCTTGTTGCGGAACCGCGATAGCAGGCGCTCCCGTGCTTGTTGGGTTAAATCGCCGTGATATTCGTCGGCGCTATAACCCGATGCTTGCAGTTGACTGGTGAGATCTGCTGCTGTTTTGCGAGTTTTGACAAATATGATTGCAGATTCTGGGTCTTCCAATTCTAAAATTGGCTGCAATGCTCTTGCTTTTGTCCAATGACGCGGTACGAGGTAAGCGACTTGACTAATTTTAGTAGGAGCAGCTTTTGGCTGGTCTACCGTAACTGTGACGGGCGAGTGTAAAAACTTCCCGACTAACATCTGAATTGCGCTTGGCATTGTTGCCGAAAACAAAGCTGTTTGTCGCTCTTTTGGTGCGGAAGCAAGAATTTTTTCCACATCATCAATGAAACCCATGCTCAGCATTTCATCGGCTTCGTCAAGTACGACAAATTTCACTTTATCTAGCTTAAGATTGCCGCGATCGAGCAAGTCAATCACTCGCCCTGGCGTACCAACCACAATTTGTACGCCGCGATTGAGCTGCTGAATTTGGCGTTCAATTGATTGCCCGCCGTAGATAGCTAGAATGCGGCTTTCATTTCGATCTACAAAGCTTTTCATTGCTTGGCAGACTTGTACTGCTAATTCCCTCGTAGGAGTGAGAATCAGCGCTTGTACTGCCTTACTTTGATGGTCGATTTGCTCTAGAATCGGCAAAGAAAATGCGGCTGTTTTACCCGTACCTGTTTGAGATTTACCAACGACATCGCGCCCTGCTAATAATTGGGGGATTGCCTGTACTTGTATATTGGTTGGTGTAGTGAATCCAATTTTTTCTAATTGTTGAATACGGCTTTCTGAAAGACCTAAGCTTTCAAAGGATAAATTCATTTAAGCTCCTAAACTACTCTGTTTTTTCTACTTTTGTTATCGATTGTTATCGATCGATAGCTATGCGCTATTAGCTACTCACAACCTCACCCTTGAGATCGTATGGCTCAGCCTCGGTAATTTTGACTGGCACGATTGAACCTAACCTAGCTACACCTTTGACGTAGACTAAACCATCTACTTCTGGTGAAAACCGAGCTGAACGTCCGATATATTCTCCAGTTTCAGGATTTTCTTGCTCGATTAAAACATCCACAACTTTGCCTTCTTGCGCCTGATTTCTCTGCCAAGAAATCGGTTGCTGGAGTGCCATTAAAGCATCTCGTCTTGCATCCATAATTTCTTGAGGAATTTGATTCGGCAGGCTGTAAGCTGGAGTTTCCTCTTCTGGAGAAAATGTAAACACACCCACATGGTCAAATTCGTGGCGTTCGACAAACTGCATCAGATGCTCGAAGTGCGCGTCTGTCTCGCCAGGAAATCCTACTATAAATGTTGTCCGTACAACTGCCTCTGGGATTGCCGTTTTAATCCGTTCGATAATACTGTCATTGACCCGACCTTGCCAAGGGCGGTTCATCGCACGGAGAATTTCAGGATGGGAGTGTTGTAAGGGTAGGTCTAAATACGGTAAGACATTTGGCGTGGCTCGAATTGCCTCGATGACTTTCGGTGTCAACCCTGTTGGATAAGCATAATGCATCCGAATCCAAGGAACATCGACTTTACCTAAAGCAACTAACAGTTCCGCTAATTTTGGTTCGCCGTACAAGTCTACACCATAATTAGTGGTAATTTGGGAAATCAAGATAATTTCCTGTACCCCTTGAGCAGCGAGTTGCTTTGCTTCTGCCACAATCGATTCGATCGAGCGCGATCTTTGATTTCCCCTTAAGTGAGGAATAATGCAAAAAGCGCAACGGTAATCGCATCCTTCTGCCACCCGCAGGTATGCAACTCCTTCTGTCGTCGTGCGATAGCGAGGTGTAGTTTCGTCAGCGATATATGTTGGTTCGGGCGAGACAAGCTTTACTTTTTCTCCCTTTTCTACCCGCTCAATTACGTTTACAATTTGGTGATAGTCTCCCGTACCGATCGCGGCTACCGCTTCTGGGATCTCTTCTAGCAGTTGTTCCTGAAAGTGCTGCGCCATGCAGCCCATAATGACAATTTTTTTATTTGCTTCTGCTAGCTCGACTATAGTACGAACCGATTCTTGACGCGCTGCTTGAATAAAGCTACAAGTATTGACGACAACATAATCAGCTAGTTCTTCGTCGTTATCGACTTCGTATCCAGCTTGAACGAGGAGTCCGATCGTGTGTTCCGTATCTATTCGATTTTTCTCGCAGCCTAGATGAGAAAATGCAATTGTTGGCTTTTTGCCCATGAAATCAATTTAAGTGTAAGTAGAGACAGGGTTTTTCAGTCGTTCTATTGTAGCGATCGCTTCCAAAACGGCTTATCCGTTTGATGCTACACCCCTATGGCTCTCTGCTCACCGGATGCGGTCAATGCAATCGCTCAACCTATGCAATCTATATAGTAGCGTAATGAATGAAAATTTACAATATTTTACAAAAATTATGCGGTAACTAGTGGTTAGTGACTAGTGACTAGATTCTTCAAATCACTAGCCACTAGTCACTAACCACTGATAACTGATAACTGAAAGAAGTTATGATTTGTCTTAGCCTACTTCTAAATAAGTGCGTCCGAAGTATTGTAAAGACGTGGATCTGAATCAGACATTTAAAACCGATCGCCCTATCATTGGAGTCGTACATTTATTACCCCTGCCTACCTCGGCTCGCTGGGGTGGAAGTTTAGCTACTGTCATTGACAGGGCAGAACAGGAAGCTACAGCTTTAGCTTCTGGTGGAGTAGATGGAATTATTGTCGAAAATTTTTTTGACGCACCGTTTGTTAAAGAGCGAGTCGATCCAGCAGTCGTCAGCGCCATGACACTGATCGTACAGCGGCTCAAACAGCTAGTAACTCTACCGATCGGACTGAACGTATTGCGAAATGACGCTCATAGTGGATTAGCGATCGCCAGTTGCGTGCAGGCACAATTCATTCGTGTTAACGTCTTGACAGGCGTAATGGCAACAGATCAAGGCATTATTGAAGGACAAGCTCACAGCCTTTTGCGCTATCGGCGAGAACTTGGTAGCGATGTCAAAATCTTTGCGGACGTATTGGTAAAGCACGCTCGTCCTCTCAGTTCTACCAATTTAACCAATGCCGTACAAGACACGATCGAGCGGGGACTAGCCGACGCAGTGATTCTGTCTGGTTGGGCAACGGGTAACCCGCCCAACTTAGAAGACCTAGAACTGGCGACAGCAGCAGCCAACGGCACGCCAGTTTTTATTGGCAGTGGTGCGGATTGGGAAAATATTTCTACTTTAATGCCAGCCGCAGATGGAGTGATTGTTTCTAGTTCTCTCAAACGTCACGGACGACGGGAACAGCCAGTCGATCCGATTCGCGTCAGCCAGTTTGTCGAAGCCGCACGTCGTAGTTTTACAAAAGTAGCTAGTTTGAAGGGAGTCGGGAGTCGGTAGGGGCGGGTTTCTAAACCCGCCCGTACGGGAGTCGGGAATAAGTGGTGAGTGGGGAGAATTCGGAATTGGTGATTTGGAATTGGTGATTTGGAATTGGTGATTTGGTAATGGGTAATGGGTAATGGGTAATTGGTGGTTGTTGGTTGTTGCACCTGAAGCTCACCTGCACACAAAGCCCACCTGCCCCTCTGCCCCTCTGCTCCCTACTCCCTGCTCCCTACTATGTAACGGAGTTGTGATATTGCCCAAGGGTCGTAAAAAGGTTCCGTTATGATTGACAAAGCTAATAATTAGTTGTCATTTATTAATTATCATTTGTCATTTGTTTATGATACGCCGACGTTCTACACCTTGGATTCATCGCTGGTCTCGCCCCGCGATCGCTGCGATCGCCGGAGTGGGGGCGCTGGTCACGGCATACTTAACTATAGAAAAGTTGATGGGACGCACGCCTGGATGTCTCGCTAGCGCGGGTGCTGAGGCGAGTTCTAGCTGCGCGGATGTCCTTTCAAGTCCTTGGGCAACTGTATTTGGCTTACCTTTGGCTTTATTCGGTTGTTTGGCTTATACGAGTATGGTCGTGTTTGCCCTGACTCCCCTAGCAGTTAATCCAACTCAAAATAAAGCACTCCGCTCTCAGTTGGAGAATGTGACGTGGATGCTGCTATTAGCAGGGGCGATCGCCATGTCCGTTTTTAGCGGCTACTTAATGTACGTGTTATTTGCTAAAATCAACGCCTTTTGCTTGTACTGTATTGCCTCGGCGCTCTTCTCGGTTAGTATGCTAACCCTGACACTATTAGGTCGCTCCTGGGAAGACGTAGGGCAAATATTATTTACAGCATTGATAGTAGGAATGGTCACGCTAGTTGGTACGCTTGCCGTTTATGCGGACGTAGAAAAACCAAATGATACTACTACTGCACAACAAGTCCAGCTAGAGCCTGCGGGAGATCCCATCCCAGGAGTTGGTTGGCAGATTACAACGACTTCTGGAGAATCAGAAATCGCACTGGCAAAACATCTCAAAGAGATTGGAGCTAAAGAATACATCGCTTGGTGGTGTCCCCACTGTCACGAACAAAAGCAACTATTTGGCAAAGAAGCCTACAGTTATATCAACCATATTGAGTGCGCTCCCCCTAAAGCCAAGAAGCTAGCACCCGAATGCGAAGCAGCCAAGATTCAAAGTTTTCCCACTTGGGAGATTAACGGTAAACAATATGCAGGTGTGAAGTCTTTGAAGGAATTAGCAGAAATTTCAGGCTATAAAGGACAGACGAATTTCAAGAACTTTCCGAATGCATTTCAGTAGTTAGTTATTAGTGACTAGTGACTCGTGACTAGTCACTAGAACAAAACTCAGAATTTAGCCACTCACCCCTCACTCCTCACTCCTTAACCCTCCTTTGCTATCTCGTAAACAGCGAGTTTGGATTACAATTTTTAGCGCTGCTATTTGCTTGTTGCTACGCTTCAGTGGTTTACTACAGCCTTTGGAGTGGGCGGCTTTAGATCGGTTTTTTCGCCTGCGTCCTTGGGAAGCGCAAGACACTAGGATTGCAATTGTGGCGATCGATGAGGCAGATTTACAGCAAGTCGGGCAGTGGCCCTTACCAGATCGGGTAGTTGCCGAATTGTTGCAAAAAGTGAGTGTTGCCAAGCCTCGCGCTATAGGTTTAGATATCTATCGCGACTTGCCCGTACCTCCAGGTCAGCAGGAATTGCGCCAAGCTTTGACGATCGTTGACAATTTAATCGGTATAGAACAACTGGGCGATCGCTCTAGAGTCGCCCCATCGCCCTTTTTGGATCGACTTGATCGCGTTGGTTTTAACAATGTTGTCTTAGATGCTGATGGTAGGGTGAGGCGAGGGTTGCTGTACTGGTCTACACCTACAAAACTACATGAAAGCTTCGATTTGAAATTAGCTTTAACGTACCTGCAAGCAGAAGCGATCGCGTCCCTATCAATCGATAAGAATTTTCAGGCGTTGCATTTGGGTCAAGCCGTGTTTCACCGCTTTCAGCCTCACGATGGCGGTTATGTCGGTGCTGATGCTGGTGGATATCAAATCCTCGCTAACTTTCGTCATCCCAGCACGAATTTTCTCCGAGTGTCGATGAGTGACGTACTGGCTGAGCGAGTACCAGCAGAAACATTTCGCGATCGCATTGTCATTATCGGTTCTACTGCCCCTAGCTTAAAGGATTTTTTCTATACTCCCGATAGCGCCAGTCCCCTATGGGGAGCAGCTCAACCGATTGCCGGAGTAGAACTACATGCTAATTTTGTTAGCCAAATTGTCAGCGCAGCTTTAGGAGAACGCCCCTTAATCCACGTCTGGTCGGATTTTTGGGAAAGTGCGTGGATAGTGGCTTGGATCGTGGTGGCAGCAAATCTCAGTTGCCGTTGGCAGATCGTCTATTCCACAATTTACGTGCTGCTGGCGGTTTTAGGCTTAATTAGTATTACTTATCTTGCTTTTTTTCAAGGTTGGTGGCTGCCTGTTATCCCACCTTTACTGGCGCTATTTGCTGTATCCGGTCTGATGACTGCCTGTAATGCTCAGTTACAAGAGGAGTTCAAGCGCTCTAAAGATTTTTTGCAGGGGCTAATCGATACGATTCCCGATCCGATTTTTGTCAAGAATAAAAAGTATCGTTGGATCGTATTGAATGAAGCTTACTGTCGCCTGATTGGTTATCCGTTAGCAGAATTAATTGACAAGTCGGAAGTCGATTTTTTTTCTCCCCAAGAAGCAGAAGTTTTTCGCCAGCAGGACGATCTGGTTTTTCGTAGTAACATGACTATGGAACACGAAGAAGAATTTAGCGATGCCAGCGGGACGACTCATTTAATTTCTACGAAGCGATCGCTCCATCGAGATGCGGCTGGCAATCTATATCTCGTGGGTGTCATCCGAGATATCACGGCACGCAAGCGGTTGGAAGAGGAACTGAAGCGTCAGACAGCGGATTTAGTCCAATATAATACCGAGCTACAGCTTTCCGAACAAAGACTCCGCCATCTGGCTTTACACGATCCACTGACGGGTTTACCAAATCGACAGCTATTCCTCGAACATCTGAACCAGTCAATTGCTTGGGCGCAAAGCCATCAGTTGTTGGTAGGACTATTGTATATCGATCTAGATGGCTTTAAACAGGTCAATGATACTTTAGGACATGACTGGGGCGATCGCTTGTTAGTTGCTGTTTCCCAAAGACTATCTGGGTGTTTGCGTCACAGCGATATTGTTTCTCGTTTGGGTGGTGACGAATTTACCGTTATCTTGCCTGCAATTCCAGAAGTCAGCGTTGCCGAAAAAGTAGCAAATAAGATTTTGGCAACTCTGTCCGAGGTTTTTGCGCTTAACGAACAAGCTCTTTCAATTACAGCTAGTGTGGGAATTGGCGTTTATCCCCTGCATTGCAATACTATTGATAGTCTGATTAAGCAGGCTGATACTGCAATGTACCGAGCAAAGCAGCTAGGAAAAAACTGCTATCAAATAGCGGTTGCTATCTCTAGTCAAACTAATTTGTAAAGCTAATTTGTATTAACGATCGCAACACGTAAATCCTGCTAAAGACGGATTAGCTTCAATTGCCACAGAACAAGCATTTTATTTATCTCTGCTGTGAGATAGATGCAAAACTACGTTACCTTTAGCTGAAAGGGCTTTCTAGCTCTAACAACTTAACTTGAACCATCAATTTTTACTTCTCTCTTTGGAGAGACTAGTTCTTCTATCTGTAGACAGAGTGAAATTTAATTTGCGGCTGAATAAAATCATGTCTGTTCCGTAAATTGTCTGATGTGATTGTAGTAACTATAAGAGATGTCTCTACATTCTGTTTATCAATGTATAAAAATTACATAAACCAAATTAAAAACTAGTAATACTACTGAGGAAGTCAGATAAAATACGAGGTATTTAAATGCGTAGTAGTTCAGCAACAGCCATGTCCGACAGCCTCAAGAATACTATTGTTACAGTCGTACTTGGCTTGCAATTGGTTGTTTTTTGGATTACTGGCAGTGTTGATACCTTAGTCAATTTTGTAACTAGTTTCTCGGATGCTCCTCCGGCGATCGCCCAAATCAGTCAGTACCAACCACCAATCTCAATCGGTAGTCCTAGTAGAACAATCGGATCTGGTACGAGGTAAGCAAATTGGTTGTTAAGTTGCGGTCGGTTCGGATTTCCACCACTGTTCGTACTGGATCAGAGTATGAGCTTGCCAGTGAGGATCGGTATGAGGATAATCTAAGCGGTAATGTCCGCCTCGGCTTTCGGTACGAAAGGCAGCACTTTTGAGAATTAAGTAAGCAATATCAAGAAGATTGCGGGTTTCGCTCCACAGACGCAAAGACTGCTCTATCTCAAGAGAATTTGCCGGAAGATTGGCTGAAAGATCGGAAACATTGATATGGGCTGGTTGTCCAGGCGGAAGTTGAAGCAAAAACTGACTCAAGGGCAGAGTAATAAATGCTTGTTGCCACAATTGTACCTGCGCGATCGCCCGCTCTAATCCTTGCTGTTCGCGGCAGATACCCGCACTCTGCCAGACCAAACGCGGCAGTTCGTAACGGATAGCTTCAATTGTGGTTTGCTGGCTCAGCCAATCAATCTCTGACAAACTAAACGACAAAGGGTAAAGACTAAAATCCGATCCGGTGTATTCATCCTTCCTCCCTTCTACTTCATCTTTCAATAGAGCCATCTGCGCCCCAAAGACGACACACTCCAGCAAAGAATTACTTGCTAAACGATTCGCGCCGTGAACTCCCGTACTAGCTGTTTCTCCGACAGCATACAAACCAGGGATTGAAGTGCGGTTTGTTAAATCTGCGGCAATTCCTCCCATCCAGTAGTGGGCGGCGGGAGCAACTGGAATTGGCTCCTGAAAAACATCGATGCCCCAGTGCTGACACACTTGAATGATATTGGGAAACCGCTGACGAATTTTTGCCTCTGGGATCGATCGCAAATCTAACCAGACGCAGGCAGTAGCAGGATCGGCTGAGGTACGCTGCAAATGGCTGTATATGGCACGACTAACAACGTCTCTGGGTGCTAGCTCTCCTGCTGGGTGATAGTCAAAAGCAAAGCGCTTACCCGTATCATCCATTAAATGCGCTCCTTCACCGCGTACCGCTTCGCTGATTAAGAATCGGTCTGCTCCAGGTTTGGTCAGAGCAGTCGGGTGAAACTGGACGAATTCTAAGTCTCGCAGCATGGCTCCAGCCCGCCAAGCGATCGCCACGCCATCACCCGTACTCAATTTGGGGTTGGTTGTCTGGGCAAACACTTGACCTCCGCCACCTGTTGCTAGGACGACAGCACGAGCGCGCAACCAGAGAATGCGATTGCTATCAAAGAGACTAATACCTTCACAGTGTCCAGTTTGGGGGTTAAGCCACAGACTTAAAACTATGGTTTGGGGAATAACTTGAATGTTCTGGCGTTCGAGAACCCGCGCTGTCAGGGTAGCAATGACCTGGCGACCAGTAGTATCGGCGGCGTGGAGGACGCGACGACGGGAGTGAGCAGCCTCTATGGTTAATGCTAATTCGCGATCGCGACGGTCAAAGGCAACCCCCATGCCTACCAAAGATTGAATGGATTCCGGTGCTTTGTGAGCCAGAAACTCTACAGATGCGCGATCGCACAACCCAGCCCCCGCTTGTAGCGTATCTTCTACATGCAACTGAGGAGAATCATCAGCCGCGATCGCCGCAGCAATTCCACCCTGCGCCCAATCACTTGCAGACAGATTTATCGTTTCTTTTGCAATTAAACCGACGCGAAAGTGGCTTGGTAGACACAGTGCCGTGTAGAGTCCAGCGGCTCCGGCTCCTACGACTATGACATCAAAATGGTTGAGGTTTTGTAGCAAGGGTTGTTGGTTGATAGTTGATAGTTGTTGGTTGACGGTAAGTGGATAGTAGCCGGTAGAACTAGTGGCTGGATTTTTTCTAGTCACCAGTCACTAGTCACTAATAACCAATAACCGAGTAAAAAATAACCCACTCTAGAAATAGGGTGGGCTGAGGCTAAATTGTCAATTCAAAAAGGATTTATCTGTAGATGCCGTTGTTATAGCGATCGTCACCCATTGTGTAGGCAGCTTCTACATCAGTAACGGTAAAGTTACCGATATTAGCTTCTAGAGTTTGTTTTTGACGCTCGGATAGTCCAGGTAATTCCATCACATCCTCTACGTTTTCGTAGGGAGCGTTTTGAACGATTTTACGAGCTAGAGTGGGATAAAGTCCTGGGTATCTCCGAAAAGCAGCAACGTTTGTGTTATTTAAATCGATTTTCTTGCCAAAGTCTGTTGCCAGCTTCGCATCTGCTCGATTGCTCGATCGAGCCGGAGACTCTACAGCTAGGATTGGTACGGTACGCAGGCTAAAATCGCTAAGATTAGTAGCGATCGCGGGTTGGGATATGCCCAGCCATCCCAAACAACCTACCAATACACTCAAAATTGTTAATAAACGGATCAATTTTTTCACAGTTTCTCTACCTCTTTGCATCCAACTGAAATCAGCACACAGCTAGTATCAGAAACTAATATATAGCTTATTGACTACCTGAGTATCAGACAAGGCGATCGCTATCTGCAAAAATTTAAGCTAGTGCCGCAGCTAGCCAGAATAAGCTATCTACTAAAATTGTACTCAACACTGCTCCACTAAATGCCCACCAGTGAGTCTGTCGAGCGCGCAAGGACAAGACTCCCCCTGCTAGCAACACCAACACTAAGACCGCTGCCCAACTCAACCCCCAGGGGGTATACACTTGTGCCAAGGCACTGCGAAGAATTGGTGCGACTAATGTTGGTTCGACCTGTACGACTTGCTTCCAGTAAGGAATTAGATCGGCGATGTAAAAGTAGAGGTCGGTGACGACTGTACCTAATAAAGAGCCTAGATAGAAAAAATTACCGACTTTGCCCCAATTACGCCGCAAACAGACGATCGCAAACGGTAGCCCGATCGCCTCAACTGGAAGATGTAGCAGTGGTTCCCAGCGCAACCATCCCCAATAAATCGAGCCAGCTAACCAACTCCAGCTAAACCCCAAGAGAATATCGCCCCATAAATGGCTAGAAGGACGAGACATCAATACTAAACTCAGCCACACCCAAATTAGGGTTATTCCCAAACTTAGTAGTGGTAGCGATCGCACCAGCGGCGCTTCGATAAAAACTGGTACAGATACCAAAAATACAGCCGCTCCAAATGCCCACCATGTTTGCTGCTTGGCTTTTTGAGCTGAGATGGATTGTACTAGATCTAAGTTTGACGATTCTAAATTTGATGGCTGGACGATGGTATCGCTCGTTTCAGTTGAGACTGAGCGAATCGTAGGTGTGGGACTGGTGTAGGTAGGCAAAGTAGAATTAATCAATTGAATATTAAAATTTGTTACTTATTTTAATCTTATTCAATATATCACAATGTAAATCCCCCCTGGGGCATATATATACTATCTCAATAATCATTGTTTGAATAGTTGTTAGGGAGCAGGAGTTGTACGGGCGGGTTTAGCAAAGGATTCATGCCTGGGAAGAAGAAATCTTGGTTCAAAACCCGCCCCTGCACTGGTACGGGCGGGTTTTCTCGTGAATTGACTGATTTTGAATTGTATTGTCTCTTTGTTGATTTGGTACATTTGTACTATAATAATGATAGATGTTGTCGAGTTAGCTGAAGCAAAAAACGGCTTGATGGTAGCTCGATTTGATGCAAGATAAACTCAAAATTGCTCTATGACCAAGCACTATATTCTCAGCCTTAACCCCACTGCTAAGCATGACTGGGATCGGTGTATCCTGCGCGATCCAATTACTGCCAAGCGTCCAGAGATCGCAAAATTGATTGCTGAAGCTATTGGTGCGGAACCTGGTACGTATCTAGTGTCCGTCAATATTGAAGTCAAGGTTTTGGAACAAGTACCAGCTCCACAAGCAGAACAACTACCGCTTAGTGCCGTAGAGTACAATACGGAGCGCGCACAGTTGCAAGAATTAGCCGCCTAATCGAAAAGTTAGCAACCAATATTTAGCAATTGGCGTATTGCCATGAAGTGATTCAGAACGATTCAAAATTTCAAAATATAGATTTCGAGTAGCCTAGATAAGTCGCGAGCCATAAGTGAAAATACTTATTGCTTGCGGCTTTTTGCTGTTCTTTCTGTCTGAGGTGGAATCAAGGCGATCGCGACTGCGTGTTAGTATGAGAAACTCAAAAATAAGATAGAGCTATAAGGCAGATAGAGCGGGGTATAAAGTATGGCATCGTCTACATTAAGCGGCAAGAATACTTTAGGCGATCGCGCTGTGCTGGCAATTAAAAAGCACTTTGAAAAATTTCTCAAACACGAAGCAGACGTAATCGCAGATAGCGACCCAGAAGCATTGCATCAGATGCGCGTAGGAATGCGGCGCTTGCGTAGTGCGATCGCGGGTTTTGCTCCAGCCATCGACTTACCGAAACCAGTCCAAGAAAAAAAAATTGGTAAAATTGCCCGTATTCTGGGTAGTTTGCGAGATTTAGACGTACTGCGAGAATCATTAGAAAACAAATACAAACCCGCTTTACCTGCTGACGAACAAGAACAATTGGATACAGCGCTGGTTTATCTGTATAAGCGGCGGCGGAAGGTTTTTGCGAAAGTACATGAAACTTTAACAGGCGATCGCTATCAAGAACTGAAGCAGGCTTTAGAAAAATGGCTATCTCAGCCCCAACTGCAACCAATCGCCCAGATGCCAATTCAGGCGACTCTACCAGATCTACTTCTATCTGAGGTTGGTAGGCTACTGTTACACCCAAGTTGGTTAGTAGGAACCAAATTACAAGACGAACAGGTAGTAGTACAAACAGGACAAACACCAGAACAGGCAAAACAACAACTCATCGATAACGCCCCTCTTCTCCACAGTCTGCGTAAAGAAACCAAACGCGCTCGCTATCAAATGGAAGTCTTTGCCAACTTTTATGGAGCTTCTTACGAAACTTACCTTGAAGATCTCAAAGCCATTCAGAGTATTTTAGGACAATTTCAAGATAGTGCCGTACTGTCTGAGTTTTTAGCAGATGCTTTGCAATCAAAAATTGAAAAAAACATGCCAACTCTCGCTAATTTGTTAGCAGAGCATAATTACCAAGCTTGGCAACAATGGCAATCTCTACAACAGCGATATCTCAACTTGGAAAGTCGCAAAGGCTTGCACATGTCAATTTTGATGCCCACCTGGGAAAACGTCAAGAACGGGCAAACTACAGAACACGATACTATTCTCAGCCAACAGAGTTAACATTCAAAATTCAAAATTCAAAATTCAAAATTCACACCCCTTCTTCACGCACCACGCACCACTTTCTCACTAACAACCAACAACCAACAATCAACAACCAATAACAAATGACCAATGCCAGATATAATCTTTACCACGATTGGGTAAAGACGACATGGCAAAACCAGTTACAGATGATATGCGTGACTTGAAAACACCGGATGATGTCATCATTCGGGCTGAAGCACGCAAACCGGAGACAGATCCCACTCTTGGTATTGGCGTACAAGTGAATAGGGAAGGTACGCCTCGGCATCGTCTAGTCACAATTGGTGATTCTCTAACGCAAGGCTTTCAAAGTGGCGCAATTTTTAATACTCAAATTTCTTTTCCAGCTTTAATTGCGCGGGAAATGGGTTGGACTGAGTTCCGCTATCCGACTTACAATACTCCTGGCGATGGGTTGCCGTTAAATTTAGAACGGTTGGTACGAGAACTAGAACAAAAAGTAGGCGATCGCATTGATGTTTGGAATTTTATCCCAACGCTATTGTTTTTACGCAACTATTTAGACAAGTTAGAAGATTATTGGGAAAGGGGTGAAGGGACTATACTACCCTCTCAAAAAGAGATTAACCACAATTTAGGAGTTTATGGTTGGGATTTACGGAATATCCTATCTCGTAATGCAAGTAGCTGTTTGGAATTAATGAGTCGCAAGATTCCGAGAGAAGATGTTTTTCGTCAATTGGTCGATTACCATAACGAACGAGCGGCGCTGAGGGTATTAAACTCGTCAGTGCGGAGTCAAACAGGTGAGACATTAACTCCTTTGCAAGCTGCAACCACACTTGGTGCTGAGGGAACGCCAGAAAATGGCGATGCTGATGGCATTGAGACGCTAATTATGATAATTGGTAGCAATAACGCTCTCGGTAGTCTCCTCACCTTCAAGATTGCTTGGAGCGATGAAGGTTACGATGATATGGAGATCAACGATCGCTATACAATCTGGCGACCGATTCATTTTAAAGCTGAGTTAGACAAAGTTGTGGCGGAAGTTAAGCAAATTCGCGCCCGTCACGTTATTTGGGCTACAGTTCCTCACGTGACGATCGCCCCGTTTGCCCGTGGAGTAGATACTAAAATTAGAAAAGATTCTCGCTATTTCCCTTACTATACATTGCCTTGGGTTAGCGATGCAGGTTTCAATCAAGACCGACATCCAAACTTGACTGCATCAGAAGTCAGAGCGATAGACAGTGCGATCGACCAGTATAATGACTGTATTATTGATGCCGTGCGAAAAGCAAGAACAGAAGGTCGAGATTGGTATTTGTTCGATCTGGCTGGACTACTCGATCGCTTGGCACAAAGACGCTATATTGAAACTCCTAGAGCTAGACCGAGTTGGTGGAAAGAAATTGGTGGTGAATATCAGTTACCGTCACAGTTGCAAAAATTAGATCCAAAGCCAGACTCGCGCTTTTCGATCTCTGATGCTACGGGACGTAAGCAAGGTGGGTTATTTTCCCTTGATGGCATTCATCCCACAACCATTGGTTATGGCATTATGGCGCAAGAGCTAATTGCAATTATGCAAACAGCTGGCGTGGAGTTTTATGACGATCGAGGTAACTTGCGCCAAGGTAAAGTTGAAATTGATTTTCGGCAGTTAATCGATCGAGATACGCTCATTTCTAACCCGCCAAAAGCGTTTGAAAATTATTTTAAGGCAATTGGTTGGCTCGATCGATACTTGAGTGTTTTTGGAAATTTGCTGAAGTCAAACTATTAAATTGAATCCGTGCAGTAGCCTAGTCCCTCAGTTTTTCGATAGAAGTATCAATGATTCCCATAATCGTCGCCATTGCAGATGCAATTCGCCCATGCAAGTTTAGTTGTGCGATCGCAGTTGGAAAATCGACTTGTTTCAGGCGATCGCACAATGTTACCATTTCTGCCCAGGTAGCATTGCTATTAACATACGCTAAAGTCAGGGAAATCAACAGATCGACGTGTTCGTTTCCTTCTGCTTGAGTCATCATGTTATGGGGAATATCCCACACATCATCAAAACAGATATACCAAGATTTAGGTTGTAATTGAACTGCGGCGTTAAATAACTTTTCGTGTTCTCGATTTCCTACAGCGCGATCGCTTTCACTCGATACAATTAACATTGGTGCAGCCTTTTGAGTTTGGGCTTTTTCTAATACCTCCGTTCCCATATCTAAAAAAACTCGTAAAGCTGGCATGGCAAAACCATCATAACCAAAACTAGCTACTTGAGGGTCTTGCCACCATTCAAAATAGATATTAAAAATTCTGACAAATAGATCGACGACTTTATTACTTCCACTTAAATAGGGTGCAAATATTAAAGTCTTATTTATTCGATCGGGATATTCTAAAGCTAACCATGCAGCTAAAGTACTCCCACCAGACAAACCGCCAATAATAATTTCTTTGCCTCCAGATCGAGCAATTTCTAACCAATGACGACCGAATTCTTGATAAATTTGGGGATCTTCTGGTAGTGGTGGTGGATTATCTCCATTCCATTCACCTGCAATACCATGTCCTGGTAGCAAGGGAATGAGAACGTGATATCCAGCTTGATAAAATGCTTTGCCTATCAGGGCAAATTGTTCTGGAACTGCCGTAAATCCATGAAAGAAAAGACAAATTTTTTCACTATTCGGCTGGATTAAAAATTGCGAGCCAGTCGTTTCTGCTATCAATGACAGTTTGCTTTCTGTAGCTTGAACTTCACGGGCGATCGCTAATAAATTATTGGAATATTCAGACATTTTTACGATTTAGAAAAGTTACGACGATTTTCAATATTGCCAATATTTGAAATTTTGTATTCTTCTATTCGTTAGCGAATCGCTGATTTCCTTGGCGATCGCTCTTGACAAAATAAGTTGACTGGGACTTGCCAGTTAAAGTAATTTTGCGTCGATTTGAGGCAGCTAGAAACTTCTTCAGCTCTAGTGATAATTTTTCTGAGTTCGCTATAGTCAGGAATTTGACCCGCAATATATTTAGCTTTAGCTTTAATTTCTGGATTGGCGTTGAGCATGGCTATTTTGATTAATTCTCGATCGAAATTCAAAAGCCGAGGAGATAAATAAACTCCTACACCAGGAAGAGGCTGACTAATATAGATCGCTCGTAATGCTGGGTCATCTTTAATTGCGGTATACAGACCAGCACCAATATCAACTTTTCCAGTCTTAACTAAATTTATCGCTTCTCTAGGGTGATAGCCTCTACCAATTTTAAGTGTTTTGCCATATAAAACATAAATTGGGATGAGAAAAGTTGGGACTGATGCGGAACTACCTAAAGCAATTGTCGTGTTTGGTTGAATATCGGCAATAGATTTAATCTTACTATCAGCTTTCACAAATAACGCTGCTCGATCGTAAAGTGGTCGATCGGGGTACATGACAGCCACACCAATATAATTATTATCCTCAGCAGCAATAGAAAAGCCGGGAGAACCAGTAAAGGCAATATCCCAATCTTCGAGATCGAGGCGATCGCGAATTTCTGGAAAAGGCGTATTGCGATCGACGATGACCCGAACGCCTAATTGCTCCTGTAAATGGGAAGCTAAAGCCTGATAATCTTCTATTGGAGAGGTAGCACTCACTCCAATTTTCAGCGGTTGTGCCTGCAAGTCTCGATAGCAATTCGTCCAAAACCTTTTTTCCCCGACGGCGCAAGGTTGCACCCAGCGCCAGATACTCAGTATGCTACCAGCAATGACCGTGGTAGATGCAAAACCAATCAGCGACCATAGAATTATCGTTCTGCCAGGAGAGTAAGGCATCTCAGAGCAAATGTAATAAAATACACAAAGTCGATTGTTAAATTGAGTTTCCCCACAAACAGACTAAGCTTAGCCTCTCTCAGTTCCTGAACTCGTGGGGTGAGTGGCTAGTGGCTGGTGGCTGGTGGCTAGTAGTAGATGGGTGTGGGGTGTAGTGAGTGGAACCAGTGGAACTACTGGCTGGTGGCTGGTGGCTGAATTCTTTTCTAGCCGCTAGTAACTAATCGCTGACAACTGATAACTGTCTTTAGGACGAGCGATCGCGCTTAGATTGTTACGACTATAGAAATAGGAATACACGACATTCTCGTTTGAGTTCTAAGAGGCGCGACTGAGTATATTTCTAGCGTCATGGAAATTTCACAAATGACCAATGACGAATGACCAATGACAATTTGTAACATTGATGCAGACAACTACAAAACCTTCCATAACGAAAGCCTGGGCGAAAGCGATCGCTCAACCTGCAACAGAATTTTCTCCCACTCCCCTACCTGTCATAGCTGGGGAAATCCCCTCTAATTTACGCGGAACTCTCTATCGCAACGGTCCCGCCAGATTAGAACGGGGTGGAATGCGGATGGGGCATTGGTTTGATGGTGATGGGGCAATTCTCGCCGTTGATTTTAATTCTAATTCCCCCCTTTTTCAGGGGGGCGAGGGGCGTGCCATCGCCTCATACCGCTACGTGCAAACTGCTGGTTATCAAGAAGAAGCTGCCGCAAATCGCTTGGTGTATGGTAATTATGGGATGACAGCCCCAGGTGCGTTCTGGAATCGATGGTTGAAGCCAATAAAAAATGTGGCAAATACCTCTGTTTTACCTCTACCGGATAAACTCTTAGCATTGTGGGAAGGTGGTAAACCGCACGCTTTAGACTTGCAGACTTTGGAGACAAAAGGCGAGGACAATTTATCTGGATTAAGTAATGGTTTACCTTACTCTGCTCATTACAAGTGCGATCCGCACACGGGAGAAATTTTCAACTTTGGGATTAGCCCTGGAATTAACGCTAACTTGAATCTCTATAAAAGCGATCGCACGGGTAAAATTCTGCAAAAAGCTACATTTACCTTAGATGGCGTGCCGATCGTTCATGATTTCGTCATAGCAGGACAGTATTTAGTCTTTTTCGTGCCTCCAGTTAGGGTAAATGCGTTACCCGTGCTGTTAGGCTTGAGTTGTTACAGCGATGCGATCAAATGGCAGCCTCAACTCGGTACTCAGTTTCTGATCTTCGATCGCGAAACCCTTACCCTTGTCAGTCGTGGCGAAACTGAACCTTGGTATCAATGGCATTTTGCTAACGGTTACGTCGATCCTAGCGGTACGATTATTGTGGATTTGGTGCGGTATGAAGACTTTCAGACCAATCAATACTTAAAGGAAGTGGCAACGGGAGAAACTCATACGCCTGCACCCAGTAGTTTATCGCGAGTTCATTTGAATCCAAACTTGGGTAAAGTGACGGCGATCGAGCAAATTCTAGATCGTGATTGTGAATTTCCGATCGGATTACCTCATTTAATTGGGCAAGCTGCTTCTCCTACTTTTCTCTCCGTTCATCGTTCGGGGGTAAATAGCGGTGCAGAAATGTTTGATGCGATCGCTAAATTTGACTCGCAAACTCAATCTCTGACGGTTGCAGATTTTGGCGAAAATTGCTACCCAATGGAACCAATTTTTGCCCCCGATCCGCAAAATCCTGCTTCTGGTTGGATCGTTACGGTAGTCTATGACGGAAATCGCGATCGCAGTGAGGTCTGGATTTTCGATAGCGATCGCTTAGATGCACCACCTGTCTGTAAATTGGAATTACCTAGCGTCGTACCGATGGGATTTCATGGGGCGTGGCGACAAGCGTAAATTTTGTTGGATTTAATGTCACGCAGAGACGCAAAGGCGCAAAGATCTGAAATGGTATAACATCCAAAGTCTGAAATTCAACATCCAAAATTGGTATCATGGCTTATTTTTGGTTTAAAGCGTTTCATCTGGTTGGCATTGTTGTTTGGTTCGCTGGGTTATTTTACTTGGTGCGGCTATTTATCTATCATGTCGAGGCAGACGAACAGCCGGAACCCGCCCGTACTATTCTCAAGAATCAGTATCAATTGATGGAAAAGCGACTGTATAGCATTATTACCACTCCTGGGATGCTGGTGACAGTTGCAATGGCAATTGGATTACTGACGACGGAACCGGAAGTCCTGAAACAGGGATGGTTGCATGTCAAGTTAGCATTTGTCGTACTGCTATTGGGCTATCACCACTACTGCAAACGGCTGATGCGACAGTTAGAAAAAAATGAGTGTAAGTGGAGCAGTCAGCAATTACGGGCATTGAATGAAGCCCCAACTGTGATGTTAGTGGCGATCGTATTGCTAGCCGTATTTAAAAATAACTTACCTACAAATGCTACCGTCTGGGCAATTTTCGGCATGATTGTGGCAATGGCAGCAACAATTCAACTTTACGCCAAAAAGCGGAGGTTGGATAAGGAAAGGTTAATAGCACAAGTACCGCAAGAGTGATTGATGGTGGGCAATGCCCACCGACTTTCTAGCTTTGGGTAGATCTACGGTTACGCAGGTTTTGCCTCTACAGACAGAGTAAAATTGCGTACATAACTGCAAACATTACGGAGTCTCTTATAGAAGTCAGAGTTTATGTGTAGCAATGTTTCAACTTCTGTTGCCTCGAAAAGGCGATGAGCTATTCTAAAGAAAGTCTAAAGAAAACCTTAATTTTTTGTTTGTTATGTACGCAACCGAAACCCGCAACATGAATTCAACCATCCTACGGCAGCTATGGTCTGCGGTAGAACATACTCAAAGCAGCATTCTACTCAGACTGAGTGACTCAGAACTGGTTTCGCACTTGCTCGCAGAACTTGGCAACCAGCAACCTTTGGATCGAGAAGCGATCGCGAATGTGAGTACTTACTTGCGCGGGAAAACATCTTTGATTCGCGACCTCGCTCAATCGCGTTCGTTCTAATCAATAATTTCTACTGTTCGTACCGTTGCATTAGTCACTTTTTCAACCGAGAAGTACTGCCAGGTATAATTCACCACTTCGTTCGATTGACTCTGGCAAAGTAGTACAATCTTTTAAAAACATTTTTACAAATCAATACAAATTTTCAGATCGCGTTGCATCTAGTTGCATTTATCCGCGATTGCGTTTCTCAATGTTGCGGCTATGTTGCCTTCCTCTGCACTCTCAATCCTTTTCTACAGGGTGAGCCAACAGAGTTTGATGAATATTGTTCAATAACTCTTCCATAGAGATAGAGGAAGGCAGGACTTTAGTTGCGATCGCCCCCAATGCGTGTTCGATCGACTCCAAATCGGATGCTGCGTTTGCGTTACCCAAATTGTGTAGTTGTTCTGAAGGTAGCGATCGCCCCTCTGACTCTAAGTAAGCGGAAAATTGCTCTCTAACTTCATTTTGGGTAAATAATCGCTCCATAGCGATGATAGGTGGTAATTTCTGCTGCTCTAAAGTTGCGATCGCCGTGCAGGCTTTCTCGACTTGTTGCATCTCTCCTAAACAAACGAGCATCAGATCGACGTTTTGTTGTTGAATTTGCTGCTGCACTTCCTCCCAAGTATGCGGCATCACGACTCGAAAACCAGCTGTTTGCAAATATTGAATTAAAGCTTGCAACCATTCCGCTCGCAACGATCCGGCAGAAGCTTGAGTATTGTGGCTGTGTTCGTCAGACAAATCGTCCAAATTAGCAATATCTAAAACTAACACGCTATATTCCCAACTCACGCCTGCTGCCACGTGCAGAACGGATAGTAACACTTCAGCCGATGGCTCTGGCGGATTTGTCAAACAAGGAAATATATTGAGTTGCTCTATTTGACTCGCAACTTGGGCGATCGCGGCATCTAGCGTCACGATGGGTAAATTTGCCAAGCTAGGATATTCGGTCAACTGTTGTAAGAAATCGAGGGGTTCGCAGATCGCTCGCTCCAGTAAAATGACATTTGGTCGCCAAATCCGCGCTAGCAATGATGCTTGCTCTAAGTCATCGGCTTCGAGAACGCGACAGTGATTTAGAGATGATTCTAAATGGTTGACATCGCCTCTGGCTAAAAGTTCGGTGTTGGGAGTCACTAATCGTAGAATCGTCAGCTGTTTGTACTTTTGAACGCGCTGCGATAATTCGACCTGAGAGTAGGTCACTGGCGCGCCGCACAAACGAGTCATCACCTGCTGCAAGACTTGCTGCTGTACGGGTAAGCTGATAAATTCGTCCGCCCGGTGGGAAAGAGCTTGATTTTTCTCGGCTCTTGTGGTGTTGACGACGATTGGAATTTGACTCGTAGCTGGATCGGATTTGAGCAAAGTCAGTACATCCCAGCCAGAGAGTAAAGGTAGTAAGGGATTGATAAATATAATTCCTGGCTGCAAACGACGGGCTTTTTCTAACGCCTCAGTTCCAGAACGAGCGATCGCCACCCAATATCCCAAACTCGTCAGTTGTTCTGCCAAGTCTTCAATAAATCGGGGTGCAGCCTCCACAACCAGCACCAAATGGCGATCGGGGGGTGGAGAACCCAAAGATCCCAGAGAAAAGTTACTTTCTCCACGTCCAGAAGTCCGGCTCTGAACTCCTAGTGCGTTGCTGCCAGTGGAATTATTGGCGGGAGATTGCCGTTGTATGTTTGCGGACATTCTTCCTACTTGCTCTCCAACTTCCTCCCCTACTTCCCCCGTTCCCCCTGCTCTCTTCTTGGGCGGCGTAGGTGCTAGCAATAGGGTAAATTGGCTGCCTTTACCTTCTTGAGACAAAAAGCTGACATCACCACCATGCAGCCGAGCTAAGGCTCTGGTTAAAACCAAACCCAGACCCGTACCTTCAAATTGTCGCGTCAACGGCGTTTCCAGCTGTTGAAATTTCTGAAAAATTAAGTGTTGTTGGTGTTCGGGAATGCCAATTCCTGTATCCCAAACTGTAAAGGCAATCCACCCTGCCCAATAGCTGACTCGCAAACCGATCTCCCCGCCGGATGCCGTAAATTTGAAGGCATTTGCCAATAAGTGAACTAGCATCTGGCGCAGGCGCAATTCGTCTGCCACAATGATATCTAACTCGGGTTCGATCGCTAAGGTAAAGCGGTGTTCGAGATGGCTGTCTGTCCCTGCCTCCACCACAGCAGTTTTGTTGTTTTTCGGGCTAAAGGCAAGCCGAGCTTGCTCGACCGCGCGTTCGCATACTTTACGAATGTGGACTGGTTCGAGGGTTAATTCTAACTGTCCTGTCTCCATGCGGGTCAAATCTAAAATGTCATTGACCACGCTCATTAAATGTCGTCCATTTTCGTGAATTAGCCGCGCGTAGCGTGCTTGACGCTCGTTGAGCTGTCCTAGTGCCTGATCTTTTAGTAAGGTAGATAACCCCAGCATTGCTGTTAGGGGTGTCCGCAACTCGTGACTGATACAAGCAAGAAATTCATCTTTCAAGCGATTGAGTTGAATCAAATCGGCATTTTTGGCGGCTAGTTCCGATGCCATCTGTCGCTGTTCTGTCACATCTGTAGCCATCAACAACCAAATTCGCTCGGATTGCTGTTGGCGGCTGACGACTGACATTTGTAAAGGAATTTTGAGAAATTGCCACACTCGGTCTTGTCCCTGTTGTCCGGGACAAATACAGATACACGTCCCTTCTTGCTCTCCCTGCTGGCAGTAGCGTATGATGTTGGGTTCTGCCGCATCGGGTGTGGATAGTAAAGATACTTGCTCCTGTAGTGCAGTGAGACTGAAGTGATGAGTTGTTGCCTGCCAATCGCTTAACTTGGCGCGATCGACTTCTCGACTAGCCTCAGTAGCTTCTGCTGTTGTCGATTCCAAGTCAATTACCGATTGCTGAGTTCCCGCCACATTCAAAATTGCTTCGACTTCTTGCCGAATTGCTTCGGGATTGCCCATGTTACCAAATTGCCGATTCCAGGCAGGATTCTGGGCGATCGCTTCGCCCAGGCTTGTTTGTAACATCAATGGTAAGGGTAATCTTTCTAGCAGTTGGACGATCGGATCGAGTTGCTCTGGCTCGATGCCACGCTCGATGGTTGCTTTGAGTAAAGTGGTTTTTGCTAAACGATCGCGCTTTTTGGTTCTCGCGGCTGCGGCTAAAACTTTCCAGAGCTTTGTTTGCTCCAATAGCCCTAAAAACTTTCCCTCAGCATCGACGATCGCAAAAGTCTGCTTGATGTCGCTGGGTTCGAGACGGGAATCTATATACGATTGGAATTGTTCTAGGCTAAACTCATTTGGTAGCTTTTCTATAGGTTCTAGTATGCGAGCGGTTGCTTTGGATAAGGATTGCTTGGCATTCTTGCTATTGCTTGTTGCTGCCAACCAGTGGGGGAAAAATTGCCGCAGATGCAGCACTCCCAGGGGAGATCGTTGCCGATCCAACACAATCAGGCGATCGCTTTGCTCCTGGCTGAAGATTTCCCATGCCATAGCCAAAGTAGCTGTCTGTAAACAGCTAGGGACAGTCTCGATAAAGTCACCTAAGTTGTACTTGGACTTTGACATGAGCTAACAGAGTAGTGAGTGGGGAGAAAGCAAAAATGCGGTACTCGATCCACGAATTGAACGCTTGGCGCTGCCATCTTTGGCTCTAGTGTTTTGCTGGATAGATAATTGAATCTAAAACTGCCAAGCAATAGAGACTTTCGATTACAGTTATAGCTCCTTTAGCAATAGAGCTACGCATATACCAGTTATAGTCTCTCAAACTGAAGTTGTGGAAGGAAAGGCGCACGAGAAAACGCTATAATGTTTTAATTTAGTTTAATTAACTTCATAAAAGTAATGGAACTGACACCTTTCTTGAACTCTGGAGATATGAATGCTGACTTAGTAGCGAGCAATCGAAATATATCCACTGGATCGATCTAGAATCTTTTTTACTCTATTCTGTCTGCTGTCGCCCATAAACAAACAAATAATTTTATTTTTTGTCGTCTCGATTGTTTGATGAACTCATTATGACTAGTAATGCACTGACCGAGCGCGCGGCTTCAACCTCAATTTCTTTTTGATGGCGATCGCTCGATCCCCTCCTAGATTGCAAAGCAGTTAAATTGAACTACCTGCTTTTTTTTAGTCGAATTGCAAATCTAAAAATAGTATTAAGCAACCATATAATGCTATGTAACATGACTGCCCTGATATTAGCTATTTCCCTCAGAGTAATTGCCAGTTAACTGCATGGATGAACATCACCTCGGAAAACGCCAAAGCTTATCACAGCAGATGACACTGAATCGAGATCGGGAGTTTATACAGCAACTAAAAGCTGATTATTGTCAAATCTTATTGCGTTATTTTAATAACGATAATACAGTAAAACAACAGATCGAGCGATTTATTAATGTAGCTTTTGATGCTAAAGTTCCCGTGCCTCAGATTATTGAAATTCATATGGAATTAATTGACGAATTTTCCAAGCAGTTGAAGCTAGAAGGGCGAAATGACGAAGTGTTGTTAGACTATCGCTTGACTCTCATTGATATTTTGGCTCACCTGTGCGAAATTTATCGCACCTCCATATCCTGAGCAAGCGATGTATCAATTAAACTTTGATAGCATAATAAGTGGTCAGATTTCATTCCAAACAACCTCTGCGTCTTTATCTATGAACGCGCCTAAAAAAACTTATGTTCTAAAGCTGTATGTAGCTGGGAATACTCCTAACTCCATTCGGGCATTAAGAACGCTCAGAAACATCCTAGAACAAGAATTTAAAGGAGTCTATGCCCTGAAAGTAATTGATGTGCTGAAAAGCCCTCAACTTGCAGAGGAAGATAAAATTTTAGCTACGCCAACGCTCTCGAAAATCTTGCCGCCGCCTGTACGGAAAATTATCGGAGATCTTTCCGACCGAGAAAAAGTTTTAATTGGCTTGGATTTACTCTATGAAGAACTCGTTGAGGCAGAGGCACTTGAGGAGTGATTTTATAACTTCAATATGGGATAATCTTTCAGTAAAATTGGATTGTTATAAAAAATAAACTAATTTTAATTTGGTTTTAATTTGGTTTAATAACCCTTTGATTCTAAAGCGATGAGCGAAATCACTTCCAGCGGTAAGCAAAATAAGAATAGCCCAAATGGGACAGGCGTGCAAAAGATTCGCACCATGATTGAGGGGTTTGACGATATCAGTCATGGCGGTTTGCCACTAGGGAGAACCACTCTGTTTAGCGGGACTTCGGGAACTGGGAAAACTTTATTTTCCGTGCAATTTTTGTACAATGGGATACTTTTTTTTGACGAGCCAGGTGTATTCGTCACTTTTGAAGAATCTCCCAGCGATATTATTAAAAACGCCTACAGTTTTGGCTGGAACTTACCAAAACTCATCGAGGAAGGCAAGCTGTTTATTTTAGACGCTTCGCCCGATCCGGAAGGACAAGAGGTGATTGGAAACTTCGACTTATCGGCGTTGATCGAGCGGTTGCAATACGCTATCCATAAATATAAGGCAAGAAGGGTAGCGATCGACTCGATCACGGCTGTCTTTCAACAGTATGAAGCGGCTTCCGTCGTCCGGCGAGAAATTTTTCGCTTGGTTGCCAGACTCAAGCAGATTGGCGTAACCACGATAATTACAACCGAACGCACCGAGGAGTATGGCGCGATCGCCTCTTTTGGTGTAGAAGAGTTTGTCGCTGACAACGTGGCGATCGTGCGTAACGTTCTAGAAGGGGAACGCCGTCGTCGCACGATGGAGATTTTAAAGCTGCGTGGCACGACGCATATGAAAGGAGAATATCCGTTCACAATTACCAACGATGGAGTGAATATCTTTCCCTTGGGTGCAATGCGCTTAACGCAGCGTTCTTCTAACGTGCGCGTCTCCTCCGGCGTGAAGACGTTGGATGAAATGTGCGGCGGTGGTTTCTTTAAAGATTCGATTATTTTGGCAACGGGGGCTACTGGTACAGGTAAGACGTTACTCGTCAGTAAGTTTCTCGAAAATGGCTGTCGCGGCGGCGAACGAGCAATTTTATTTGCCTACGAAGAATCTCGCGCTCAATTGTCACGCAATGCTTATTCTTGGGGAATTGACTTTGAAGACTTAGAGAAAAAAGGACTGTTAAAGATTATCTGTGCTTATCCTGAATCGGCAGGATTGGAAGACCATTTACAGATTATTAAATCAGAAATTGCTGAATTTAAACCAGCTAGAGTGGCGATCGATTCGCTTTCAGCTTTAGCAAGAGGAGTCAGTAACAATGCTTTTCGACAATTCGTCATTGGCGTAACTGGTTTTGCTAAACAAGAAGAGATCACGGGTTTTTTCACCAATACTACCGATCAATTCATGGGAGCGCATTCAATTACAGAATCCCATATTTCGACAATTACAGACACGATTTTATTGCTGCAATATGTAGAAATTCGCGGGCAAATGTCGCGGGCAATTAACGTGTTTAAAATGCGCGGTTCCTGGCACGATAATGGGATTCGCGAGTATACAATTAGTGCTGACGGTCCTGAAATTACCGATTCCTTTAGTAATTACGAGGGAATCATCAGCGGCTCTCCCAGTCGCGTTAGTACAGATGAAAAAGCAGAGTTATCGCGAATTGTCAAGGGATTTCAAGGTGGCGAGTAGTAGTTGATTACGATCTTTAACCGAACCAATGCGAAGGTTCTACACTACATTGATATGGCTCGGGAATGTGACAGCTGACCCAATCTGCTTTATCCTGTAAGACACAGCAAATCCCTTGATGAATTAAATTTTCAATCTGGATGCGATACTCCGCGCGATCGCCAGGAAGCCTATAGGTTAGAAAAGTTAAATCGCGATCGTCTACTGCACTAAAAGCACAAGGAATCCGACTGAGGACGTAAGCAATTAACTCTTGCCGCAAATCGGGATTAGCAAAAGCTTGACAGTGAGGATAGTAAGGATAATTATCTAAAACCGCCTCAACTTCTGCTATTAGTGCTTGATGGGTTAAATTAACTAATGTTTTCGACATATTTCATTCCCCCCAATTCCCCAGCAAAAGTGTATTTTAATAAAATCTATTTCTTTTGATAGATGTAAAGCGATCGCTCAATTGTGTAAGTAGATTTAGAATGGCGAGTAGAATTACATAAACTCCGTTCCTAAACTCGTTACTAAGTCTGAAAAACCTCTTGCAGCAAATCGATCTACCTCTCACTTACAATTATTTCAATGCCAAGATTTTCTAGCACGAATCTATACAAAACTCAGTAAAATATTTACTCAACTTAATATACAAGTGAAGTGGTTCCAACCAGTTAGACAATTTGGAGGGATCTCTAAGCTCTGAAAAGTGGAGATCTCTATGTCCTAACTCAAGCATTTTTACGATTCAATCGCGTTTCCCAATAGACAACTTCAGGGGTGCGATAATTCAATGCTTGATGTGGACGCTCTTGATTATACCATTCAAACCATTTTCGTACCTCCTGGTTCAAATGAATTCCATCCTCAAACGCCATCAAATAAATCAACTCGTATTTTAGCGCTCGCCACAATCGTTCAATAAAAATGTTGTCATGACAACGTCCTCGACCATCCATACTGATTTGCACTCCCACTGCCTTGAGACAGCTAGTGAAATGGCTTGAGGTAAATTGGCTACCTTGGTCGGAGTTGAAAATTTCAGGTGTGCCATAATCTGTGATTGCTTGCTGCAACGCTTCAAGGCAAAATGTTGCATCTAACGTGTTGGAGATCTGCCAGGACAATACTTTGCGACTAAACCAATCCATCATTGCCACTAAATAGAAATGCCCCTTGAGGACAGGTAAATAAGTAATGTCGGTACACCAGACTTGATTGGCTTGAGCGATCTCCAAGTTTCTCAGCAGATAAGGATACACTTGATGTTCCGGATGGGCTTGACTCAAGCGTGGTTTGGGATAAATTGCTTCTATTCCCAACTGTCGCATCAACCGTTGCACTCGTTTACGATTGATCTCATAGCCGTACTGACGCAGCACTACCGTCATCCGACGACTGCCATAAAACGGCGTTTTCAGGTATTGCTGGTCGAGCAATCGCAGCAAGGTCAACTCTTCTTCTGACGGGGCTTGCGGCTGGTAGTAAAAGCTAGAACGGGCAATTCCTAATAATTGGCACTGCCGCACAATGCTCAGTTGCGGATGGTCAGTCACTACCAAGGTTTTTCGCTCTTCAACCCCAATTGTGCTGACCTGATGGCTAAAAAATCCCGTTCTACCTTCAACTGTCCAATTTGGCGATACAACTCATCAATCTGAGCTTGTTGGCTCTCGTTGGCTTTGCCGATCTCACTCCCCTTTTCAAACAGACTGCTGGCTTCCTCTAACAACTGTCTTTTCCAGTTGTTAATCATGGTTGGATGCACTTGGTACTGGCTTGCTAATTCTGCAACGGTTTTTTCACCTCGGACGGCTTCCAGTGCAACTTTGGCTTTGAATTGGGAACTGTACTGTTTGCGTTTGTTACTCATGAACTACTCCTATCATATTTTGAGTGGTTCAGAGCTTAACTCCCTGTCCAGTTTTTTGGTTCCACTTCAAAGTGAGTGAAAAAGAGGAAAATTTGAGAAATAATTGACAGAAATTAAGGTTTGAGATTTGTACATTTTTCTTGAGTTTAAGCATATTTTTAACTCAAGATTCGCGATCCCCGCTCGGAAATGACATTAAATAATATCTATGTCGAATCGATATTATTCTAGAGCGATCGCCTGTAAAAAGTTAGATCCAGGGAGCGATCGCCCCTCCATTTGACGATTAATCTCTGTCGCTGCTGCTATACCGGAATGCATTGCACCTTCGACAAAATTTCCGCCACACCAATCACCGCAACAAACTAAAGGTAAGTTAGTTTCAGTAGATAAACAAGATTGCCCTAAAGGACGACTGGGAAAAGCGTAGCGCCAACGATGAACTTGTAACCATTCCGGTTTAGCTAACCAAGGAAGCAAACATTCAGAGGCTTTTGCTAATAACTCATAACCAGCAGCTTGTAAATCGGAAGTTTCTAAATAACGCCGAGCAAAATCCGCACTACTTTGCACGACAAAAACTTCAAAATTACCAGTTTTTTCGACTCGTTTGCTACTATCCCAACCAACCCAGGCAAGAACGGGATTGTCAACAAAACTCACTGCTTGCCAATCCGGTTGTGGTTCCAATTGAGATGAATATCCAGCCATGACACTCAAACACGGATGAAATTCTACAGAACGCAGCTGCTGACAAACTGTAGAAAGCTCGGTTAATGGCTCCAATATTGCTAAAGCTTGCGGTGCGGGAATCGCCAAAACAACAGCTTTAGCTATGACTTCTGACGGTTGGTTAGCAGTAGCTTCAGAAGAAGCAGATTCTAGAGATAGCTGCCAATAAGAATTATGAAAAGCGATCGCCTCTACCCTTTGAGAACGCCAAACTGCCAAACCTTGTCCTAAAAACTTGGCGATCGCATTCATTCCCGCCGGTGCAACGTAACGGAATTCGGAATTTGTAGGGGCGCACAGCTGTGCGCCCTTACGGAATTCGGAATTCTCTGTCCAGACTTGAAGAATATGGCGATCGCATAACAATTGCACAAATTGCTGCATTAACTCGCCTTTTGGCTTTAAGTAACAAGTCCCGTGATCGGCAAGAGTATCATGCAAGCGGCGCGTGGCGATTCTGCCTCCCAAACCCCGCGATTTTTCCAAAATTAGCACGTTATATCCAGCTTGGTGCAACTGCTGAGCGCAAGCCAAACCAGCTATTCCAGCTCCAATTACAGCAATGTCATACATAAGAATAGGGAATATGGAATAGGAAGTAGGGAGCAGTTATCAGTGACCAGTGACCAGTTATCAGCGATCGGTTATCAGTGACTAGTGAAGAAAGGGTGTGGAGACTTTAAATTTCTTCCTCCCTCAGCTTCCTCAGCTCCCTGGGCTTCCTCAGCTCTCTTCCCCCGACTCCTGACTCCTGACTGCTAATTTTTGACTTTTGACTTTTGACTTTTGACTTACTCCTTATCCTTCACTTTAGAAGTAAAATAGCGATCGTGAGTGACTGTTGCTGGACTTGCGGGAGGACGGGATTTTGGATGAACTGAGAGCGGCATTAGAACTAGCTACGGAAGAAGAATTACAGCATTTAACCCAACTGTTATTTCGCCGTAAGTTTAATCCCCTAGATTACGTTCACACTCCCGAACCGATTGATGTTCAAAGCTTAGATAGGGAAGCGTGGTTAGATACGCTAGAAGAACGATTCCGCTATTTAGCTGCCGATGGAATGACTGTGTTGCGTGGAGACACGAACAAATTTACTTACAGACAAGCTCTGATTCAAGTTTGTCGCTATCTCAAAATTTCTTACTCCACGGCGCTGAGTACCACCGATTTAGAGGTAGAAGTCTTTTTAAATCTCTTAGGACGGACGTGGAAGCGTCTACCTGCCTCAGAAAAGCAACAACTGACAGCACGGGTACAGCGATCGCTAGCAGCGTCTTCCCCATCACAACCGCTACCGATATCCATACAAAAAGACCCGATGTCTTTGCTGGTCAAAGGTGGGAGTGCGATCGCCGTTAGCTCGATTATCCAACCAATACTGCTCAAACAGATCGCCCAGCAATTTGCTTTGCATTTTGCCAGCTATCAAATGGCTAAAGAAGCGATCGTTCAAGGTGGTGCAGTTGCAGCAGCTCAGTTTCAAAATTACGTCACGCTGAAAACAGCCCAGCAAGGTATGGCTGTAAGTGCAGCTAGGTATGGAGCAGTCAGGGGAGCATTTACCTTTCTAGGACCGATTATGTGGTCGTGGTTTCTCGCCGATTTAGGTTGGAGGGCAATCTCAACCAATTACGGTCGCGTTATTCCAGCAATCTTTGCTCTAGCGCAAATTCGCCTTACCCGTGCTGAATGTTGGGAAATGGCATAAATTGGTCATTGATGAGTGGCTGGTGGCTAGTGGTTAGTGGTTAGATTCTATCTCTAGTCACCAGCCATTAGTCACTAGTCACTCTCTACTGGTAACTGATGAGTATCAAAGACCAACGCCTACACAATGCTTGGAACAGCATCCAATTAGGGCTGCTACTGTTTCCGTTACTACCTTTGGTAGGAGCGATCGCTTTGCTCTGGGCGCAATTTGTTATTTGGCGACGACAGTACCGCACGATTTTCCGCAGGCGGCTCAACTGGGTACTAATAATCTTGAGTGGATGGTTGGTGGTAATGAGTCTATTCGCTTATTATCGCCGGGACGCTTGGTTAGGATTATTTAATTTCGTGCCATTTTTTAGCTTATTTGTAACTTTTAGCGTCTTGTTACAAACACCAGCTCAACTCAGACGATTAGCACAAATCTTAGTATTCACATCCGTACCAATAACGATCGCGGGCTTTGGTCAACTATATTGGGGCTGGGCAACTCCGAAAGCGTGGCACGATATTTTAGTGACACTGGGTTGCGCGATCGTCCCTCAAGGTAATCCGCCTGGTCGAATGACTTCTATTTTTATGTATACCAACGTCCTTGGTGCATATCTCGCGATCGCCTTTATTCTCTCGGTGGGATTGTGGATTGAAAGCTTTTTGGAAAAGTCAAAAGTTAAAAGTCAAAAGTCAAAACTATTTTATCCCTCACCCCTCACTCCTCGCTCCTCACCCCTTACCACTCAAATCTTACTGGGTGCAATTGTACTGGGTAATTTGGCAGCTTTGATTTTGACGAATTCTCGCAATGCTTGGGCGATCGCCGCGATCGCGGCGATCGCTTTTGCGGTGTATCAGGGTTGGCATTGGTTGCTGGTGGGAGTGAGTGCGATCGCATCGGCTATTGTTGGCGCAGCTTTTTCACCTCCACCCCTGCAACAATGGCTGCGGCTTATCGTTCCCGCTTACTTTTGGCAGAGGTTAACAGACCAACTCTACGTTCGTCCAGAAGCAACGCTGAGAACGACACAGTGGCGGTTTGCCTGGAATTTGACCCTACAGCGCCCTTGGACGGGTTGGGGGTTGCGGAATTTTCAGCCTCTCTACATGGCACAAACCCAAACTTGGATGGGTCATCCACACAATCTGTTTCTGATGCTGACAGCGGAAATCGGTCTTCCAGCAACCATCGTTTTTTGTGCTTGGATCGGCTGGATTCTGTTTCAATCGATTCAATTCTTAGCTAAGAGATCTCCCAACTCCTGTACGGGTGGGTTCGATCGAAAAATGATTTTTCCTTTGACAGATATCCCGAATAAACCCGCCCCTACCGACTCCCGATTCCCGCATCACAGCGATCGCCTCATTGTTTTCACTTATCTAGTGGCTGTTTGTGCTTGTCTGCTTTTTAACACCACAGATGTCACTATATTTGATGCTCGTCTCAACACTCTATTCTGGATTTTGTTGGCAGCGATCGCTGGAGTAACACAGTGCCATCAAGAGCGGATTCTACCTTAAGATTGAAAATATTTACCTTAATTTACACCTTACCGTCTCGAAAATATAAAATTAGTATAATAAAATACAATTCTCGTGCAAGTAGAGCCATAGTATCTATCAATGTCCATCCATGGATATAGCTGCTGTAAAGCATATATCTGCACGAAATAATTTCTCCACTTATGACAACACAATTTAATCGGCGGAAGTTTTTACTGTATGGTTCCGCTACTTTGGGAACCAGTATTCTATTAAAAGCTTGTGCAAATTCGCCTACGACTGAATCGAGTCCTAATGGAACTGCATCGCCATCAGCTGCTAATGTCAGCACGGCTGCTGCTAGTGGAGATGGAATCAAGGTGGGTATTTTACACTCCCTTAGCGGTACGATGGCGATTAGCGAAAAGAGTGTCGTAGACGCAGAAATGCTGGCAATTGAAGAGATCAATGCTGCTGGTGGCGTGTTAGGAAAGAAAATTCTCCCAATTACCGAAGATGGTGCTTCCAACTGGGATACTTTTAGAGAAAAAGCTAACAAGTTAATCGACGAAGATAATGTCGTTGCAGTATTTGGCTGTTGGACTTCTGCTAGCCGCAAGAACGTCCTAGAAGTATTTGAATCTAAAGACCATATGCTCTGGTATCCAGTGCAGTACGAAGGACAAGAGTGTTCTAAAAATATTTTCTATACTGGTGCAGCCCCTAACCAACAAATCGAACCATCAGTAGATTGGTTGCTGCAAAATAAAGGGAAAGAGTTCTTTTTAGTTGGTTCCGATTACGTTTTTCCCCGGACTGCTAACACCGTCATCAAAGCGCAATTAGCAGCAAAAGGTGGTAAGGTTGTTGGTGAAGACTATCTCCCACTTGGTAACACAGAAGTTACACCAATTATTACCAAAATTCGGCAAGCTTTACCTAATGGTGGCATCATCTATAACACGTTGAATGGAGACAGCAACGTAGCTTTCTTCAAGCAATTACAAGGCGCTGGAATGAATCCAGATAAGTATCCTTCCATGTCTGTCAGTATTGCGGAAGAGGAAGTCAGAGCAATAGGTCCAGATTATCTGAAAGGTCACTACGCTGCTTGGAATTATTTCCAAACAGTTGAGTCAGCTGCTAATAAAAAGTTTGTCGAAGCCTTCAAGAAAAAATATGGCGAAGATAGAGTTACAAATGACCCTATGGAAGCTGCATATATCGCGGTTTACTTGTGGAAACAAGCAGTAGAAAAAGCTGGTACGGCTGACGATTTAGCTAAAGTCAGAACTGCTGCTTACGGACAAACTCTCGATGCACCAGAAGGTAAAATTACTCTAAATAAGAATCATCATATCTCTAAAGTTGTCCGAATTGGTGAAGTGAGAGACGATGGTTTGTTTGAAATCGTTTACTCTACTGATAAAGCAGTTGCACCGCTTCCCTGGAATCAATTTGTTAAAGAAACTAAGGGATATAGCTGCGATTGGTCAGATCCTAATAAAGGCGGAAAATACAAGTCAGCTTAAACAGTTGACAGTTATCAGTTATCAGTTGTCAAATGCAGTATGAATCAGCGGGAGAAATTTTGTTTTTCATAAACAATTGCGATCGCTATTTCATTGTTTAATAGTAGAGACGTTACATGTAACGTCTCTACACCGATTGCTAATAACTGACTGCTGTACGGGCGGGTTTTGACTCTCGATCTACTGTTTGAATTGTCAATCTATCTGCTAAACCCGCCCCTACGATAACTGATAACTGAATAGGGGGAAGCGTGTTAATTGGATTATTTGACGGTTTATTTAACGGTATTAGTATCGGTTCCGTGCTTTTAATTTCAGCACTAGGGCTAGCGATCGTATTTGGACTTATGGGTGTAATCAACTTGGCACATGGCGAGTTGATGATGCTAGGAGCATACACGACTTTTGTAGTCCAAGCAGGCTTTAAAAAATTGGGCGAACCTTGGTTCGATTTTTATATTTTTTTCGCTCTCATATTTGCTTTTTTAGTCGCTGCTGGGGTGGGAGTCATTTTAGAAAGAGGAGTCATTCGCTATCTTTATGGCAGACCATTAGAAACCTTACTAGCAACTTGGGGTGTAAGTTTAATCTTGCAACAGTTCGTTCGTAGCGTGAACTGGGTACTGGCAATTGGAATAGTTATATTTTGTCTGTTATTTTTTGGCAGTTTGTGGATCGTCCAGCGTCGTTCGGACTTCGATCGCATTCGTAATTGGTTTGTACTAGTGATGCTGCCTTTATCTTTAGGTATTGCGATCGCAGTTGGCAATATTTTGAGTCAAACTTACAAACTCGCAGTGAATCAGCCTTGGTTTGGGGCGCAAAACGTGGATGTTTCAGCACCGAGATGGCTGCGTGGCGGTTTACCTGTAGGTGGGTTTCAATTACCGTATGCCAGATTATTTATCATTGCGCTGACAATTATTTGCGTCATTGGAGTTTATCAATTCTTGCAACGCACTGCTTGGGGATTACGAATTCGTGCTGTAACGCAAAATCGTAGCATGAGTTCTTGCTTGGGCATTCCGACTCAAAAAGTTGATGCCCTTACATTTGCAATTGGTTCGGGACTAGCTGGAGTTGCTGGATGTGCGATTAGCTATCTCGGTTCTGTGGGACCAAATACAGGACAGAACTACATTGTCGATACATTTATGGTGGTGGTTGTCGGTGGTGTTGGTAAATTGGTCGGCACAATTGTAGCCGCATTAGCAATTGGTACGGTAAATTACCTAGTTGGTTCTGGCACTCTAGCAATCCTCACAGCACCCATCCCGCCTTTATCTGAGTTCTTTACCTTTTTTGCCACTACGAGTATGGCGAAAGTTATGGTATTTGCTTTAATTATTGCCTTTCTACAAGTGCGCCCAGGGGGGATTTTCCCACAGAAAGGAAGGACTGTGGATGCTTAGTAAAGTCAAAAGTTAAAAGTCAAAAGTCAAAAGCTAGTAACTACAAACGATCGATGGCTAATGACCAATGACCAATCAAGAAGGAATTAAAAATGACAGCAGACGCAGCAATAGGGAGACGAGGATTAAAGCGAGGTAAGAAGCGATCGCTCTTAATTGAAGCAGGTATAATAGGCGCGATCGCACTCTTATTAATTTTTATTATTCCAACTTTAATTTCCCCATTTCGCCTCAATTTGTTAGGACGATTTTTATCCCTGGCAATTGTCGCTTTGGGCATAGATTTGATCTGGGGTTACACCGGGTTACTCAGTTTAGGTCACGGGATCTTCTTTGGTTTGGGTGGATACGCGATTGGTATGCACTTGAAACTCCAAGTCCCTCAAGGGGAACTTCCCGATTTTATGGGACTTTATGGCGTGACCGAACTACCTTGGTTTTGGCATCCATTTCAAGCTTTTCCCTTTGCTTCGGCTGCTGTGGTGCTGATTCCTGGGATCTTGGCTGCCTTGTTGGGCTATTTGGTCTTTCGTAATCGCATTCGTGGCGTTTATTTTTCGATCTTGACTCAAGCAGCAACCATCGTTTTTTTCAACTTTTTTAACGGGCAGCAAAAACTATTTAACGGTACGAATGGACTCGTTAACTTCAAAACTCTTTTGGGTACAGCCGTAGGGTCGCGACCGTCGCAATTTACTTTTTACGTTCTGACGGTGCTGCTACTCATTGCTACCTATGCCTTGTGTCGCTGGTTAACTAGCGGACGCTTCGGACGGCTGCTGGTAGCGATTCGGGATGATGAGAGTCGAGTGCGGTTTTCCGGTTACGACCCGACAGAATTTAAAGTGCTAGTTTTTGCAATTTCAGGGGCGATCGCGGGGTTGGCAGGGGCAATGTATACTCTCCAAAGCGGCTCCGTATCTCCAAGAGCGATGGATGTTGCCTTCTCAATTGAAATGGTTATTTGGGTAGCAATTGGCGGACGTGGCAGCTTAGTAGGCGCAGTTGTAGGAGCATTGCTCGTCAACTATGCCAGAAGTTTTTTCAGCGAACAATTTGCCGAGATCTGGCTATTTTTCCAAGGGGCGCTATTTTTAATCGTTGTGACCGTGCTACCCGATGGTATTGTCGGTTGGTTGCGTAGTTCTGACTTGTTGCAGCTCGGTCATCGTCGGCAGCTATCAACTTATCCTGAAATTGAAGTCAACCCAGAAGTGCAAAGCGAACGGCAGGAGATAGAGACGAGGAGTGAGGAGTGAGGAGTGAGGGGACAAGGGAGACAAGGGAGACAAGGGAGACAAGGGAGACAAGGGAGAGAAGAGAGCTGAGGGAGCTGAGGGAGAAAAAACACTACACCCACCACGCACCACGCCTGAGCGCACCACGCACCACCCAATTGCCAACTACCACTGATAACTGATAACTGATAACTGATAACTGATAACTGATAACTGATAACTGAAACAGGGGGTATAAAGTGGGCGAAAAAATTTTAGAAATAGAAGATGTTACGGTCAGTTTTGATGGATTTAAGGCACTGAAAAACCTTAATTTTAGTTTAGACAAAGGTGAATTAAGAGTTATTATTGGTCCTAATGGAGCAGGAAAGACAACATTTTTGGACGTGATTACAGGGAAGACAAAACCAACTCAAGGACGGGTATTGTTCAAAGGAAAAAACTTGCGATCGCTCAAAGAACATCAAATTGCCCGCATGGGGATCGGTCGCAAGTTTCAAACGCCTAGAATATATCTCAACTTAACTCCACGAGAAAATTTAGAAATCACTTGCAATCAACAAAAAAAGCTGTGGTCAACTTTATTTGGTAAACCTAAGAGTGCGGAACGCCAAACCGTATCTGGGTTATTAGAAACAATTGGACTCACTGCAAATGCAGATCTACCTGCGTCAAAACTATCTCACGGAGAAAAACAGCGTCTGGAAATTGGAATGCTTGTAGCGCAATCGCCAGATTTATTATTAGTTGACGAACCTGTTGCAGGGTTAACCGATGAAGAAACCGAAAATGTCGGGAATTTACTCTTAGCTTTGGCTCAAAGTCATTCCATTATGGTGATCGAGCATGATATGGAATTCGTGCGTCAGATTGCGCGTAAGGTAACAGTGTTGCATCAAGGTTCGGTACTGTGTGAAGGTAACATTGACGAAGTACAAAACGATCCTCGCGTGATTGAAGTGTATTTGGGACAGGAAGTAGAACACAAGCAGGGAGCAGGGAGCAGGGAGTAGAGAGTAGGGAAAAGAGAGCTGCTCTTGAGCTGGGGGAGCAACTACCAACTACCAATTACCAATTACCAATTACCAATTACCAATTACCAATTACCAAAAATCAAATATGAATCCTGCTACAGACGCGATCGCCTCATCATTCAATTCTTCTACTGCCCAAAAACCAGTGTTACAAGTTGCTGGATTGAATGTCTATTATGGTGAAAGCCATATTTTACGCAACGTAGATCTTAGCGTTACAGAAGGACAAATGGTTTGTCTGATCGGGCGCAACGGTGTGGGAAAAACGACGCTGCTAAAAACAATTATGGGGTTAATTAAACCTCGTAGCGGTGCAGTAACTTTTGCCGGACAGCCGATAACTTTGAAGTCTCCAGATAAACGAGCAAAATTAGGAATTGGTTACGTTCCTCAAGGGCGAGAAATTATTCCTCGCTTAACAGTAGAAGAAAATTTACTACTCGGTTTTGAAGCGCTACCCCAAGGTAGAAAAAACCATCAAAAGGTTCCCGATCGCATTTTTTCCTTGTTTCCCGTCTTGAAAACAATGCGATCGCGGATGGGTGGTGACTTAAGCGGCGGACAACAGCAACAACTGGCGATCGCCCGTGCCTTAATGGGAAATCCCCGCTTACTCGTATTAGACGAGCCGACAGAAGGAATTCAGCCTTCCATTATTTTAGAAATTGAGGCAGCAATTCGCGATATTATCGCTACAACTGGAATTTCCGTGCTGTTGGTAGAACAACACCTGCATTTCGTCCGCCAAGCCGACCGTTACTATGCGATGCAAAAAGGCGGAATTGTCGCATCTGGTACTACCAGCGAACTCAGTCAGGATGTCATTCAGCGATTTTTGGCAGTCTAGATCAAAAGTCAAAAGTCAAAAGTCAAAAGTCAAAAGCTTGCTCTTGAGCAAAACGAAGAGTCAAAACTGAGAACTAACCATCGATCGCCATAAATGACAATTGACAAATGACTTTCTACTACTTAGCAGGCTTAGGCGTTTTCCAAGCTGCATACAATTCTAGAGGAATGCTTCTGAGGGTGGGTCGAGCCAGAAATAAGATACTGTAGCTGGCAACCAACAAACTCAAACTGATGTAAAACGGTAGCCAGGGACCAGCAAGTAGGGGAATTGCCGTGGCGATAATTAAACAAATTGCATCCCCGTAATCCGGTGCGCCACACAATCTGGTGATGGAAAAATGCAGCGCCAAAAAACTAGGTAAGGCAAATAATTCTGCCACGCCATAACCCCAAGCTCCTAAAACTGGTAGGAGCAGCCAAGCAGCTAGCCAAAACAGACTAATATAGATGGCGTTAAACCGAGCCACATCGCGATTGTGTCCTGCGGCATATAACGCCGAAATATGCATGTTGAATACCGTGTAGAGCAAGGTTGCTAGGGCAACGAACGTAAAGACTTGGGTGCTGGGTAGCCAACTCTTGCCAAACATTAAAGGGACGATCCAGTTAGCACAGCAAGAAAAGAGAGCAAACACTGGACCAACCAACAGACCTTGATAGATAATCCCACGACTGATGGCGCGGCGCAATGCATCAGTATCGCCGAGTAATTTGGCAAGAGTGCTGATCGAAAGCCGAGCGATCACGATCCGCAGCATTCCCAACTGATCGGAAAGACGGATGGCAATACCGACAATTCCAGCCGCTTCTAACCCACCTAGACGGCTCACAACTAGGGGGACGGTGAGAGTTTTAAAATTCCAAATTAAATTAGAGCCGGAGTAAGCCAGACCGCTACGCAGTGCAGAACTGATGAATTGCGGTTGCCAGCGCCAACGCCACGCGATCGGATAGCAAACAGAAGCCATCACTGCTAGTAGCGTAAACTGAACGACAAAACCAGCGATTGGTCCCCAATAGCCCCAATTTAGGAGTACGAGCGGTACGGAGACTGCATAGTTCGATACCTGTGCCAAAGTTTCAACTAAACCAACTTGAGGGAAACGCAGTTCTCGCTCCATCATCGCGATCGAGGCACTAGCTACCATTTCCAACCAAATGACGGGAACTAGCCACCGCAGAACTTCGACTAGCACGCTTTGTCCCGTCCACGCACCCACTAGAGGCGTAGCAAACCACAGCAACACGCACAGCCCGATTCCTACCGTATTGTAAAACGCTAAAATCTGCTCTGCGGCATCTTTCGGTAAAGTGGGTTGGCGGATCGAGTAGACATCTAAGCCGCATTTTGCCGTCCAGAAAGTAAAGTAAAGAATAAATGCAGCCGAGACAACTACGCCATAATTTTCTGGTCCTAAGACGCGAGCAATTACCAGCACGCTGACTAAGGAAAGCGCTGATGCTGCCAACTGTCTAATAGTTAGATAAATACCTCCTTGGAGGACTTTGTTTTTGAGAGTTTTGAGAGATTGGTTGGTATGCATTAATTCTTGGTTTTAGACGGTAGTTCGTCGCCGTCCGGTCGCACTAAGCTAGACGATTGAGGACTCGAACTACTTGAAGCATAAGTTACAAGCAACACTTAACCCGTACTGAGAGGAAGTGAAAGCCGATTTCTGAGGTTTGAGATTCGCCGCCGCAGAGCATGAAATATTGCCAAGAGACGATTGTAGCCATCAGCACCGCACCAGCGCACGATCGCAATTGCTACACTCAGGCGAACGTACTCTTTAGAGTACCGCAGTTGAGGGGAATAGGCGATCGCGGTGGTACGAAATTGAATCGCTTGTTTGTAATCCTTGGTTTGAGTTTGCAGGCATTTCCAAGCAAGGGTTAAGTTTACCAAGCCATAACAACGGTCTTTTAAATCTTGTAGTTCTGGCAATTTAGATTGAAATGCTTTGTCCAGCACTGTATAAAAACATTTCTCCACCCGCTGCCAGTTTTTGGACATGCTGTTCGAGTACTGGCGATAGTACACTAAAGGTTCCTCGATCGCCCCAAAATTATAGCGAGCGGCAATTCGCAAACACATATCCCAGTCGCCAACGTGGGATAAGGTCGTGTCGAATACCCCTACAGTTTCAAAACAGCAACGGCGCATCATAAACGAACTGCCAGATTCCGTAATATTGCGCTGTACGAGTTGCTGCCACACGTCACCCCGATCGCGATTGGCAAAGATTCTGCCCGTAGGTCTACCTTCGGGATCGATCAATGCTGTCCAAGTATACACTAAGCCGACTTCTGGATGTTCGTCCAAATAGCGGACTTGTTTAGCTAACTTGGTTGGATGCCACAAGTCATCTGCGTCGAGGAATGCTATGTATTCTCCTTGCGCCAGAGCAATACCTGTATTGCGTGCGGCACAAGTACCTTGATTGGCTTGAGTCATGAATTGGACGCGCCGGTCTTGGATTTGACTGCCCCATGCAGAAGTATTATCCGAACTACCATCATCAATAATTAAGACTTCAAAATCAGTAAACGTCTGTCTCAGCACGCTGTCCAGAGTTGCTGGTAAATAGGTGATGGAATTGTAGGCTGGAATAATGACTGAAACTTTAGGCATATTGTTAAATTTCAACTTGGGAAATTATGTTTCTTAAACTAGAGTATTTCTTTTCAGTTCGTCTAGATATCGGAAATACATAATAGCCAATTGAAATCATTTTTTGACTTGATGCGATCGCTTCGATCTTCATGACAAGAAACAGCGATCGGGCAACATCTCTTCACAGATGAACAAGTCTTGATACAAGCACGAGCTTGTCATTCATTGACTTGTCTTTATCTCACTTTCTACGATAAATCGGTATATTGCTATGCAGATATAGCGGTTTCAAATGATTTGTAAAGTAGGCTTCTAGCCTGCCGCAGGCTAGAAGCGTTCATGAATCAAATAGGATTGCTATATTAGTTAATAATTGGGCTTTGAAATGTATCGAGATAGAGTGCGATCGATCGCATTAAATTGCGATAGCGGCAAATTCAGGGAAAGATTCTGCTTTGCAGCTATCTTTGGTTTCTATCAGGTAAAATATACCATTGTATGGTAAAGCTCTTTTAAAAAGAGCTAGCTTGAGCGCCTTTATATTGAGCCAGCAATTCTCGATCTGAAACAGTGCGATCGCTTTTCGTACCGAGAAAATAGAAACCAGATGCCGCATCATACGTTCCGGCGCGGTCAATTAAGAGGTAGTCGAAATACTTCAACCAAAAACTAGTTAGCCTTGCTACTGTCTTTACTAAAGCTCTAGCAGCGGATGACTTGACAAAGCTCAACAGAAAATACTGATAGCTCCAAGCGAGTGCCATTCCCGTACCGCAAACTGGACCGCTGGCGATTTCGGCGAAATTTCTAAATAAACGCTGATGTCCCAAGTGGGTAAAGCGAGTAAAATCATATCTCCCCAAGTGGACTTGCTGCATGAAAGGAGTCTCGGAATAAACAACTCCTTCTGGTTTGAGAACGCGATGCACCTCTGCGACGCACTGATAAGGATCGACGACGTGTTCGAGGACGGCTTGAATGACAACTCCATCGAAAGAATTGTCTGCAAAAGGTAGGCTGTGAGCGTCGCAGATAATTGAGACATCCGCGCCAAAAGCAACATCTGTTTCTACAAGTTCTAAGTCAGGAGCAGAATACAGGGGTTCCATTCCTTGACCTCTGATGCTACTACCAACAACTAAAACTTTTGGACGGGAATGGCGTTGCTGAAGTAGGGCAACAAATTTTTGATAGTTTTGCTTGCCTTTAAGATTTAAATGAATGCTGGGAATTAAATTAATGAGTTGTCTTTCCCATAAAGGTTTTGGTTTGAGAGTTGAATTGTCTATATCGAGATAATCGTCGATCGCAAACACGCTTGCCTCATCGTCAATCAATATGGGGATGCCATTCACGATCGGAAAACAAGCCTGACATAGAGTGTTCGTACATTTGAGCTGAGACTCGTCCAATTCTAATTGAGCGGAACAAACTGGACAACACAACAATTGTTGTGTTTCCTCAGATAGACGCAGGGACGAAGGAGTACTGTCAGCAGTTGATAAGGAAATGGGAGATTGTGTTTTCACGGATTCATTTGGAATGAGGATTAATTTTTCACTTCGATAGCAGTCTCCATCGTCAACAGCATGGCGCGATCGCCTGCACTGCGATCCTTCCGCTCTTGCCAGTTCCAGCCTGCTATGCCCATTACAGTCCACCAGTAAAAGTAAAAAGCCGTACCGCTCCAAACATTATCCGTTGCCATACCCAAGGACGTTGCAATCAGTAGGGCTAACAAACTCCAGCAGAAATTCCAGCGATCGCTACCTTTAGGAGCTTGTCGCAGCAGTTGGAGCAGTCGGATCGCCTGTGCCACCAAGAGTGCCACAAACGTTACCAAACCGATAATACCTCCTTCTACTAAAGCGCGAATGTAGTCGTTGTGCGGTACTAAATTATACGGACTCAAGTAAACGCCAGTACCAAGTCCGTAGCCAAACCAAGGTTCGTACAGCCATGCGCGTAAAAGATAATACCACTGGGCAATCCGCCAGTTAAAACTGTTGTAGTCGGAAAACGACATAACGATCGCCCGCGAAACGTCGATATCTGGGTTCAGCAGTGGTGTATTGGCAATTCCATCCAGGCGGCTGCGTCCGTAATCCGTACTGGCAAATAGAACTATAACCAACAGCAGTAACATGATGCCACCAAGGGCATTATAAAATTTCAACCTGGGGGCGATCGCAATTCCTAGAGCCGTCACGAGCATGACTAAACCAAAAATTGCCCCAGTACCGACGTAGAGATTTGCCATTAAAAATAAGAGAATCAACCACATCCAGCGTGGTTTGCTTCCCCGTAACAGTTGCCAGAAAGCCAAACAAATAAAAAGTAGTAAATAAAGTACGAAATTATTCGGATGGGCAAACGTGCTGTTGATCCGCGTGCCTGAGACCACCTCCGCTGGCACAAACTGACTAACAATCGCTGGCTTTTTCAATGCCAGGATAGATGGTAGCCAGAAATTAGCATATTTCTGCAACATGCCGACAATTATTGGGGGAATTAACGAGAAAAATAGCAGCGCGATAATCTTTTGCGGCGCAACTCTATCTTTCATTTGCATGACTAATAGATAGACCATTGCCCACGAGAATAAGCGCGTCCACTCTCTGACGTTATCTGCTAGGTAGGGCGAGGCATCGAGTCCCAAGCCTCCCAAGATGCAGAGCACGGGCCACAAACCTTGCAGCATCACCCACGCCAACAAAAACCACCAAAACCAATCTGTCTGTATGGTGCGTCGTTCTAAAAACGCAGCGGCGACGTAGAGTAATGTTAAAGCCGCTAGTCCTAGCGCAAATAATGCCGGAATTTGCTGCGCCGAGAAGATATCCAGCGAACTGCGAAGAATTAACAGGGCGATCGCCGTGCGTTCAAAATCAGCAAAGAAGTTGATAATAATCGCAAAAGCGATCGCCCCAGCAAATAGATAAACAGGCTGAGCAGCTACCAGGATGCCCGCAGCTAGCCCTACCAAGACACCCGCCACTCCGATCCAAAAAGAGACCTGTGAAGCAGGCAGGTAGCTGGTGGCTAACCTTCTGATTTCATTTCTCACGTTCATAACACCTGGTTTTAGCAGCTAGTTCTAGGAAACATTAGTCAGAGTCTTGTAGCTTTGGAAAGCATAACGGTAGTACTTGTCAATTTGAGGATCGATCCCATTGACGGCAACTCCCAAGATCTCGACTCGTTTCGCCCTGAGTTCTGCCACTGCTTGCGTGAAGATATCCCTTTGCGTAAAGCTCGGACGGGCAACTAGGAGTAGTTTTTCGCCGTTGCCGCACAAGCTCACGGCATCGACGCAACTCGTCACGGGGGGAGTATCTATGACGATCAGGTCGTATTGACTCGCAGCAGCGGCGATAACTTGCTGAATCTGCTTGGATTCAAATAATTCCGAAGGATGGCTGCGAGGTCTGCCACTGCATAGAACTTTTAATTTGTCAATACCCGTAGTTTGAACGGCTTCTGCCAAAGCTAGCTTACCCTGTGCCACTTCTGCAAGACCTGGTTTGGCAGCAAGTTTAAAAAGTTTGTGTTGTGTCGGACAACGTAAGTCGGCATCAATGAGTAAGGTGCGGCGCGATAGGGTGGCGGCGACTGCGGCAAGGTAGGAAGACACTAAAGATTTGCCTTCACCAGACAGAGCGCTGCTGACGACGATAACTTTAATATCCTCGTTGGCAGCAAATTCTGAGGATCTCAGCAGGCTGCGATAGGATTCTAGAATCGCTGGCTCTTGCATCAAAGCATCAGCGTATTCTTTGCCCCTGACTTCTGGTGAGATCACAGGCAGCACCCCCATGATGGGAACTTCGACTAGACTGCTTGCTTCTGTAGCATTGCGTAGCGTGCCGTCGAGTCCTTCTTGTAACAGCACAGTCCCGAGGGCTAGCGTACCTCCAGCGACGGTGGCAAGTACCAAAACGATCGCGGGATTGGGCCAAGTCGGTAATCTGGGCGGCTCGGCAAGGTCAACCGGACGCAGGTTGCTGACTTTTTGCGCTTCGGCAATCCGTGCTTCTTCTAACTTGCGCTGCAAAAACTCTAAGGAGGTGACTGCTTCTTGGCGTTGCCGTACCAAGGCGGCTAATCCTTGTTCGCGGATTGGCAGTTGGTTGAGGCGTTCTTGCAGGGTAGCGCGATCGCGACGAATTGCTGCAAGTCTACCTTCTAATGCTGAAGCCTCAACCTCTCCAGTAATTAATTGCGTGGCAAGATCTTGGCTTAACTTGTCAGTAGCGGCGTTGGGAGTACTAGCCGCTGGGTTGCCTGTTTCGCTACCGATTTTTTGCTGATAGAGGGCGCGGGCTGCATCCCGTTCTTCGATTAAATTCAGCAGTGGTGGGCTGTCGGCTTTATATTTCGATTGAGCGCTAGCAACTTTTGCCTCCAACTCTACTAATTGCGTGCGTAGTGCTTGCAGTTGCTCGTTCTGCCCGCTGCGGACGGTGGCATAGGTATTTTTTAAGGTGCTGCTATCTGTCACCTGTTCTAGCGAACTATTGCGTGCCTTAACTTCTTGCAGTTGGGCAAGCGTGGTGCGTTCCTGTTCTTCTATCTGGGCTAGACTTTCGACTATACTCGTCGTCTGGGCGTTGTCCCGTCCTTGGTCGTCGGCGATCGAGACAATTCCCTGCGATTGCTTGTACTGCGATAGCGTTGCTTCTACTTGGGCAAGCTGGGCGCGTTTTTTCGGAACTTCTACTGCTAAGAATTGCCGTGCCGAGCCAGCCTCGCGCCGAATCACTGCCGTATCCTCGTTAATCATGGCTTCTGTTAAAGCATTGAGCAGTTTAGCCGCGATTAAGGGGTCTTTGTTGCTGTATTTAATTTCCAGAATGCTAGTTGCAGGAACGGTTTTAACTTTTAACTGTTTTCTGAGTTCTTCTACCGTTGGTGGTTCTGCGTTACTATTGCGATTATTTGCCGTATACGCTTCGTAAATTGCTTGACGTAAAACTTTTTGGGAAAGGGCGAGTTCCGCTTGGGTTGCGACTGGGTTGGAGTCAAGTCGGGCTGATTCTTGAGTCAAATCGCGTCCTGTTTCTCCAGCTAGGCTCAATTGTTTGCCATCAAGCATCAGCCGCGCTTCTGCTTCGTAAGTCCTGGGGGCAAATATAAGATAGACCAGCGCACCAAGCATCACTGAGATGAAGGTGGCTAAAGCGGGCAAGCGCCGCCGATAAAAAATTGTCGGTAAAAGCGCGTATTTCTGTTCCATCACAACACCTTCATCTATCAGCCTGTTGGTTAACGTGGTTAGCGACTTATTTTTTCTGAAGCTTGAACGGGAGGGGTAGTAGCCAGTTGCTTGGCAACACTGGGGCGGATTGTTGTTGTCTGATTCAGTGTTTTGTACACGTTCAGAGTTTCAGTAGTAATATCATCCCAGTTATGGTGCTGCTGAACGTATTTTTGCGCTCGATTTGCCATTGCAGCCAGTGCTTCGGGATGGGCGATCGCTCGCTCTAAAGTCTGGGTGCAATCTGTTACGTCGCCAGCCCCGAACAGCAATCCCCGATCTTGAGCAATTAATTGCTGGTGGGCGGGAATATCGCTGGCGACGACTGGTACGCCTTCTTGCATGGCTTCTAGCATGGCTAGGGGTAGTCCTTCCAAATCGGAAGGGAGAGTAAAACATCCCGCCCCACGCACGATTTCTGCTAGTTTTTGCCCCCGGAGTTCTCCTGTAAAGACAATGTTAGGGTTGTTATTAGCGAGTTCTGATAACTCGGTGGCAAAGGCATTAGTATCGCTTGTCCCGCCGACGAGAACGAGTTTCCAGTCACGCGGCTTTAGCTTTTGAAAAGCTTGAATTAGCAAATCTGGACGCTTTTCCGGTACGAGTCTGCCGACATAGGTAATGTATTTGCCTGGAGTCAGTCCTAAGGAAGTACCGTAGGCAAAACTACCATCTGTAGGAGCGTATCTAGCGGGTCCGTTAGGGATGTAAACCGTGTCGCGATTGTATGTCTGTTTGAAATAGGTGCGCAGTTCGTCAGAGACGACGACAATTCCATCTGCAAATCGTGCTGCGGCTCGTTCGCCTGCATGTAAGATGCGGCTGGAGATTTTACCCCACTTTGCCCGCTGCCAATCTAAGCCCTGACAGGTGACAACGACTTTGGCAGTGGAGGCAAATTTTGGCAACCAGCTAAATACCGAGGGTCCGAGAGCGTGGAAATGAATGATGTCGTATTGACTGCCGCTTGCCGCGATCGCCCCTAGTAGGGAAGTGAAAAAGGCATCTGCTCCTCTTAGCTGCAAACAGGGCAAGGAAATAACTCTCACCCCTTTGTATTTATACTGTTCCAGCCAGGAAGAACCTAGATAAGAGGAGCGGGCAAACAGGTCTACGGAATGATTGCGTTCCACCATACGGGGATACATTTCCTGGCAGTAATGTTCGATACCACCCTGGTTGGCGGGCAATCCTTTAGCACCAATAACGGCTATTCTCATGCAAAGTGTGTCTGTTAAATCTACGTGTGTTTGGGTATACCAGTCGTCTCTAGATTGGCTTAGAAGACTAGCTGGCTTGTTGCATTCAATTTGTCGATCTTTTTTGTCCTTACTCGTTCCAATGAGTCAATTGTTGAATCTTGAGCTTTCCCTTAGAAACTATGGGCGAGGCAAATTTTGTTGGCTAGTATAAGAGTGGACTCCTGAGATTTACGTGTGTTTGGGAGCCTAGCGGTCTTTAGATTGGCATCGGAGACCGCTTCTTTTGCCACAGGTGCGGCAAGTTGATTCGGGTCGTATCTTATCCCTGTCATACTTCCTCATCCATAGGTTGACCAGCTAGACATAACTTGTAGACACACCAGATGCTAACTGACGCTGTTCCCAGCGCACCCACATATTTTGATACACATCACTGACAATTTGACGCACCCCGTATGGTGCAGCAGCCCGCACGCAAGCTTCGATTGTATAATTTTTATCTCGTGAAAGGATCTGACTTATGGCAGAGGCGATCGCTTCTGGCGTGCGTTCTTGACAAACGATCCCGCTACCTGAACTCAGTAATTTAGGTGTTTCTCCACAATCTGTAGTGACTACTGGCGTACCGCAAGCTAATGCTTCTAACGCTACTAGCGGCAAGCCTTCGTAAGCACTCGTTAATACAAAGGCGCTACAAACTTGTTGTAGCTTTGCGAGTTCGGTTGGTGGAACCGCGCCTAAAAGAGTCACTTGCTGAGATAGATCTAATCGAGCAATCTCTGCTTTTACTATCTCAGCTAGTTCTCCCGCACCTGCAATTAGGAGGTGTACGTTTGGCTGCTGCATGGCAAACAGCGATCGCACCAACAAAACGGGATCTTTTTGCGGGTGCAAGCGTCCGGCAAATAATAAAAAACGAGTCTCCGCCGATTTGCCCATCCGCGCTGCTAAGGCGCGTCTTCCTTCCTCGCGTTGCTCGGGAGAAAGCGGGTAAAATACTCCATTATCTACCGGATTTTTGATGTATTTAATTCGTTCGCTTAGATTAGCATAACGTTGTTGATAAAGCTTGACTGATTCCGTATTACACGATAAGATTTCGGCGAATTGCTTTATTAATAGTCCTTCTAGCGCAAAATAGCCTGCCGGAAAATATCGCCATAAGATTGCCTTCTTATTATCCTTGGCAGTCATTTGCTGGCGAATATCGTTGTGAATAAAAAGAGTCTTATCTCCCTGCCAATTAAGCGAGGCTAGCGTTGGTTCGATTCGATGAAAGTGCATGAAATCTGAAGCGAAGTCATGCTGCAATAACGCTACGGTATATTTCACCGTGGTCGGCAGCAAACCCCTTACATCATCATTCTCCACGGTCAGCAAGGGGAAAAACTGGATCGCCCTTCCCTCCAGCTCTGCTTCTTGCCACTTTCTAGAAGAGAAATTAGCTCGGTCTGAAGTTCCTACAACTCTGACATCAAACTCGCTAGCAGCATATTTGATAAAGTATCGAATGACGGTTTGAATGCCTCCTATGCTGGGAAACCAGGGATTAAACTGATAAAAAATGGTTAAAACTGGTTTTCGCATTCTAGTTTGCTTCAGAAACTGAATTTTTCGTCTATTTTACTTGGCGTTATAAAATTTATACTAATTTAATACATTAGGTCAAGTTAAGAACGTCACCTACTCGATCGGCAGTCGTTATTTTTCGCTCTGCTGCAATCTCTCTACCATGTCTTTTGCCTTACGGCTAACTTTGCCACTACGAAACATGACAGAATTTTGAAGGCTTCTCAGCCTAAATGAGCTTTAACAACAACAGATAGTCTAGTCTTCTCCAGCGAGAGATTTTTTCTGGAAACAGAGCATCTAACAGTTTTGGGGTTACGTGCTTTCGTGTTTGAGGGCGAACAGGTTGAAGACTGAAATTAACAATATTTTTAGTTCATGTAGATTTATACTAGATTTGCCATACCAGAAGCAATCCATGATTGATTAATATATTTAAACTAATAACCGCTACTGCTGGCAAAAGTACTTGTATAGCTTATGTCTAGCTAAAAGATGGGCTGCATTAAATAGTCTGAATCAAGTGAAAAACTAGCAAAAGTGAGTACAATCGCCTTGGGAGTGGCTCCATTGCACGGTTAGGTCGTTAAGATAGAAGACTGATTTTAGCATGTGCTAACTCTTTTGAGTTGAGTGACATCATATGCCCTCTACTAGAAAGTTTCCGCGTCCTCCCTGGTTGGCGATCGCTATGGTTGCAGTGTTTGCATTCAGCGCTGGCTTGCGGTTTTGGCAATTGAGTCGATTCAATACACTAGTCTTTGATGAAGTGTATTATGCAAAATTTGCGAACAACTATCTGACGCAAACGCAATTTTTTAACGCCCATCCACCACTGAGTCAATACATTATCGCGATCGCAATGTGGTTGGGCGGACACATGCCGATCGACCGAGACATAGTGAACGGACTGACGGGTTCTTTGCATTCTCCTTGGAGTTATCGCTGGCTGAATGCCTTAACAGGCTCGTTTGTGCCGCTAGTTGTGGGGGGAATTGCCTATCAGTTGAGCGATCGCCGCAGTTATGCTGTAATTGCAGCCATCTTCGCCGCCGCCGATGGGTTATTTCTCGTCGAATCTCGCTACGCCTTGAACAATATATATTTAGTCATCTTAGGGCTACTTGGGCATTGGTTTTTGTTAATAGCATTGAAAGCACCTAAAAAAAAGCGCTACTTGTGGCTTACCCTAGCTGGAATAGGTTTCGGTGCATCCGCTGCAATTAAATGGAACGGCTTAGGTTTTTTATTAGGAGCATATTTGTTGTGGATTGTAGCTTGGATTGTCAAACGGACAAGGGAGCAGGGAGTAGGGAGCAGGGAGCAGGGAGTAGGGAGGGACAAGGGGGACAAGGGGGACAAGGGGACAAGGGGGACAAGGGGGACAAGGGGGACAAGGGGGACAAGGGGGACAAGGGAGCAACTACCAATTACCAATTACCAATTACCAACTACCAACTACTAACTACTAACTACCAATTACCAACTCTCCTAGAAATAGCTTTTTACCTAGCAATCATCCCTGTTGCCATTTACAGTATCAGTTGGATTCCTCACCTCATGCTCAATCCCACACCTAACTTTTGGGAAATGCAGCGCGAGATCTTGTTCTATCACCAACGCATCGGTAGTAGTGCAGACGTGCATCCATATTGTTCTCGCTGGTACACCTGGTTGTTGATGTTGCGTCCGGTTGCCTATTTTTACAAAACTACCATTTCTCTTGACGAATCAGTACCAGTCGTGGGACCACCTCTACCAGAAGCGAGCGCAAAAGTCATCTACGACGTACACGCAATGGGAAATCCGATCTTGTGGTGGTTCTCCGCTGTTGCAATTTTGTATGCTGTTTGGGTAGTTGCTAAAAGCGCGATTGCGTTTGCAACTGTTAATTCTGCTACATCACAAAATCCTAGAATTCAAAATTTTGGAATTCAAAATACTGGAATTTATTTGTTCTTCACCCTGAATTGGTTAGCCAATTTATTACCGTGGATGCGGGTGACGCGCTGTACGTTTTTGTACCACTACATGGGTGCTTCGGTGTTTGCCGTGCTAGCCTTGGCTTGGATCGTCGATCGATGGTTGCGCAGTTATCACAGAAACCTACGGCTGTTAGGCGTAACGGCAATATTTTTGATTCTTCTGGCTTTTGTCTTTTGGATGCCGCTTTATTTAGGTCTACCGCTGTCTCCTGAAGGTTATCGCTGGCGGATGTGGTTGCCGTCTTGGGTTTAATCGAACGGTCTTCTATCTGCAATCCTATGCCGCTTAACAAAAGTATCTGAGACACCTTGGATATCGCAATTGGCTATGCGGTTCTCTCGATCTAGAAAGTAAATCCCCCAGCTTTGTATCCCGAAGTACGTGCCGACACCATCCATGAACCTGCATCGCAATTCTCGTTCGGTTGATGCAGTAGCGATCGCCTAGAACGAAGAGAACTAACCATAATCGTGCTAAAAGTGTACCCACTTGAGGACTTCCCAGGATTGGAGCCTCTGCCTACAATCGTTTCACGATCGGAAATTTCAGGCAATAGTGAAAATATGACCCTACTACAATTCGGCTTTTTGATTTATCCTGGCGTTATTCAACTCGACGTGACGGGAGCTTACCAAGTTCTGGCATTTCCGCCCAATACGCAAGTACATTTAATTTGGAAAACGCTAGATCCAATCGTCAGTAATGAAGGACTAACCCTGATTCCAACCACAACACTGATAGATTGTCCACCCCTTGACGCGATCTGTGTCCCTGGTGGTGGGATGGGACAAGTTGAAATAATGAGAGATCCTGAAATTCTAAATTTCCTGAAACAGCAGGGTACGACAGCCCAATATGTGACTAGTATATGCACGGGGTCGATGATTTTAGCAGCAGCTGGTTTATTGCAAGGCTATAAAGCAACCTGTCATTGGGCATTTCGAGAGCAACTGGCAATGCTGGGGTTGAAGTTGTTCCTCAACGGGTGCAGATCGATCGCAATCGAGTGACGGGGGCTGGTGTCACATCAGGAATCGATCTTGGTTTAACTCTGCTAGGCTTACTCTGTGGGGAAGATATGGCGAAGATGACTCAACTGATGCTGGAGTACAGTCCCGAACCGCCTTTTAATGCAGGTACGCCAGAAACAGCAGGTGAAAGAGTGTCACAATCTTTGATGCAGTTTGGCAAACCTCTGCTAGAAGCATTCCTAGCTCAAACTAAAGAAACAGCAGCTCACATGGAACTGAAAAGCTGATTCCCAGCGATCGCGCAACAGCTAACCTCCAGGTTACTCTTCCCACCAAGAACATAGCAGGATGACTAACTTCTGAGAAATACAGTCCGATAAACCGGTTCTCCACGCGACAGAGTAGACTGTTCCCTTTCCGTAGCTACGGGTAAAGGGTTTTCTGACAACCAATTTTCACTCTGGATTTGAAACACAGAACAGGCGAGAAAGCGATCGCGCATTTCTACTGCGATCGCTTCAACATCTGATTGTAAAAATACGATTCCCCCAGGAATGAGATATTTGGCGATTTCTTCTACCAACTCCGGTTGTACGACTCGCCGTTTAGCATGGCGATTTTTAAACCAAGGATCGGGAAACTGAATCGTGACGCGCTGCAATACTCCCTCTGGTAAAGAACTGAGGATAGGTAATAGCGAATTATTCACATTACAAAATAGGTAATGCAAATTGGTCAATCCCAATTCATCCCGCCACTTATTCGCCTCATCTACTAACGGTTCCCGAATTTCCAGTCCGAGAAAATTCCAACTAGACTCTAGCTGCGCCATCCTTAACACAAAACGTCCCTTCCCGCAACCTATATCTAGATGTAGCGGTTGGGTAGGCAGAACAAATATCTTATCCCACTCTGGCGGACTGACCGGAGTTTGATACTTGTTAGCTAACGGATTAACGTGCTGACGAACGCGAATAACCACTAGTTTAGGGAGCAGTGAGCAGGGAGCAGGGAGCAGAGGGGCAGAGGGAGCAGAGGAGGACAAGGGGGACAAGGAAGCAGAGGGGCAGAGGGGCAGAGGGAGCAGAGGAGATCGAATAACTAACTGGTCACTGGTCACTGGTCAGGAGTCACTGTCGCCCCACACCCTTTCTTTACCGATAACTGATAACTGATAACTGATAACTGGTTACTGTTCCCTACATATAGCAAAAACAGAGGTATACCCGTGCAGAAAGGTACTATTGCCGACAGGACCGATTTCACCGTTGCAGAAAAAGCCACCCAAGGGTAGACCTGGTAAGTATTGGCGGAATAATTGCGAATCGAAATTAGCTTTACCATAAAGTCCTTCACCTCTGCCCAGACAGGAGAACATCAGCGCTCCAGCCGCAGCAGGAGAAGATTGAGTTTGAATTTGATAGCGTTGCAACAAATATTCTAAATCTTCAGCTGAGGTATTGGCATCGCGCAGATGAAACTGAATGCGCTGTCCTGGACGAATGCGATCGCCAATCGCAATTGCGCCAAACTTCGGGTCTACTCCTAGTAAGTTACGGATGAGAAAGTCCCCCTGTTCTAAATCTTGCTTGAATTCGTCTCGCGCTACACCAATGAATAAGGAATTTTGTGCCAACTCGCGATCGTCTTCGCTTAAGTCTTCCAATATATCTCGCAACACTGTCAAGGGGGGTTGAGCTTCTAGTTCTAAGACGATATTGCGATCGCAAGCGCCGATCTGATAAGGTTTGCCAATCGGACGACAACCTTGCGCCACAATAGTTTCCAACACGACATTTCCGCTTAAAGCAACACCGACTGCTCCTTCACGGTAGACTTTATCGTTGAAAAACAAATTGATTCGACCACCCATTTGACTACTGCTGGCAAGTCCGCCAACAGTCACCGAACCAGGATAAGCAAAGTCTAGTCCTGCAAGTAAATCGTTGATTTGAGATGAAAATGGTTCAGCTAGTAAAATGAATTGCGGTGTAGGAGATGCAGGAACGCCCAAAAGCTCCTCCCAGGTATTAGGAGAGCTATCTAAGTCAGGCAATTCCTCTGAGACGATATGAAACGGCGTGACTTGCACGCCAGGAAGATGTGCTAACGTCAAGCTCAGGGCTGGTAAATCTTCTATTTCTTGGGTTTGTTTTTGCCCATCCATCCCAATAATTCCACCACCGCTACAGCCAATTAGCACTGGGATGGATATGCGTTCTTTCAGCAAAGGTAGCAGGCGGGGATATTCGCTGGTAAAAGCCGACGAAATAAAGACTATGCCTAAATCTATTGGTGCTTGTAAAGCAGAAGTTGCCACTTCCACAACTTCCGCCACCGCAGCCTCTAAAGAAGGGCGAGTTGATAGGGCGTTTGCCCACTGCATTTTATCTGCCATGAGTTCTACCATCCCTTCTCGATCTAGATTTATGCATCATTTCATCTAAAATTATGGCAATCGATCTTCCTTAAAAGCATCTTACTTCAGTTATCAGTTATCAGTGGCTAGTGGCTAGTGGCTAGTGGATAGAATTGCTTCCTCTGCTGCCTCAGTTCCTCAGCTCCTCAGCCCCTCAGCTCCCCTGCTTCCTTGTCCCCCTTGTCCCCCTTCGCCCCCTGCCCTTCTGCTCCTCTACCTACTTGTTTCCATAGGGACGCGGATAGGGTTTAAGGAGATTTTTTGCCTGGTAGATGTGAAAAGTATCTATAGTTGCTCCGCCACGCTTGATGGGTACAGTGCCAATCTTTTCAATCGATTGGAAGTAGAGATTGTAGCGATCGAGAAATTTTTGGTCTTGGACGAAAAGATTGTTGGTGACGTACAAAGCATCTTTGCCAATCCATTCGTCAGGCTTTGACCAAAATGCAAATCCCCGCAAATCGCGATCGAAGGTTGTCATCGGTGTTGGCGCGAGAGGAGCCAAAGCCATCCCTATTTGTCCGGCGAGATAATAACGATTGGTAAACACAAAGCTGGAATTTTGTAAAGCAGAGAGTAAAACTGGTGATGTGGCAAATCCCTGTCTCAACTGCTGAATGTCGAATATTTGGATCGAAGGATCGTCCTCTGGAGGGACAAAGCCGCCAAATAAAGCATACTGACTTGGTTTTTGTAAGGTTCCAGTAGTTACGTGCAGCAATGCAAAGAGCAAGAGACTGCTCAATGTGATTCCCGTTCCCCACAGCCAGCGACGTACCCAGCGAGGATGGGCGATTTTCCAGGCTGTTGCTGCTTGCCCTAACAACAAAGTAGCTCCCCAAAATCCAGGTGTAGCCCAAGTTGGTAAGATTTGTTTGTATCCTCCCAACCAAGTAAAACCTAAAATTAGGGGTAAAGAAACCCAGAGAATGAATATTTCGCGATCGCTACCAGTTACTATTCCCCGTTCCCCGCTTCCGGTTCTCTTAAACTTCGATCGAGGTAACTTTGCCAATATATTTCTAAAAAATATCTTTAAGCTAACCCACCACAAAGGAAGTCCTAATGTGGGAAATAAATAGCCAATTCCAGACAAGAAAGTGACAAATAAATCTAAAAAATTGTATCCTCCCGAGGGAATTCCTCGTCGTGATTGAAAGCGGAAAGAAACCCATTCATGCTGGCTATTCCAAATTAAGATGGGAGAAATTGTTAAGCAAAATAATCCTAGTCCAAACAGAGTCCAAGGAGAATATAAGGCAGAACGATAGCGGGAACGAGTCAAACAAAAGCCAACTAATCCTAGTCCTAAAATAAACCCGTGATATTTGCTTAGGCAGGCTAAACCAACAAGTAAGCCCAGAATTGCCAAACGATAGCTGGGCTGGTATCTTTTAGGTCGATCTTTTTCTTGTTTGTTAGGAAAAAATTCCCAGCTAGCGCAGTATAGGCTAGCCGTCCAAAAAAAGATTAAAGGACTATCAGGCAAAGTTAAAACACCAAAACCGATTTGAAAAATGGGGACGAGAGAGGCGATCGCCAGGGCAAATATTCCGGCTGAAGGTGAAAATAATCTTGTCCCAGTTAAATAGAGTAAAAATAGAGAGCCTGTATGTAAGATTAAGGCTCCTAACCGAATGGTAAATTGAGATACTTCCCCTGTTAACCAACAACCAAAACCCGTCATCAGAGCCACTAAAGGCGGATGATCGAAATAGCTTAAATCTAAATTTAACGTGTAGAGAAAGTAATAAGCTTCGTCAAAACCAGGATAAAGCAAAATTGCAATGGTTATCCTAAATATCAGTCCTCCAATTAATAAAGCTGCTACTTTTTGGTCATTTGTCATTTATCAGTTATCAGTTATCAGTTATCAGTTGTCAGTGGAGAGTGACTAGTGGCTAGTGGTAAATAGGGGGTAGAGTATTTTTGCTTCCTCAGCTCCCTCAGCTCTCTTCTCTCCCTTGTCTCCCTTGTCCTCTTGCCTCTTACCTAACTCGAAGTAATTGATAGATTCCAGCCTGACTAATTGGTTCGGATTGCTGGGGTGTCAAGCCTGTTTTAGCTAGAGCTTTACTGGGGGCAATTAATAACACTGACTTAGTATCCGACTGTCGATCGCCCAGAATTTGCCGAATCTTGCGCGAAGTGCGGGACGATCGCAGAACGTATGTAACGGGGTGTTGGGTATAAAATACTAAACTGGGTTTGGGAAATCCCTTAGACAGCATAACTAATTCTTCCCCAGGCTGGCGAACTTGGGTAACAGCTTGGGCTAATTGACGTAGAGGAAGTTGTCGTTCGAGATCGACTAAATGAGAGAAGGGGAATGCTACAAAAATCAAAAAAGCAACAAATCCAATTAAGTTGACTCCCCAGAGGCGATGATGCTGGCGTTTAAGTACTAGAATTAAACACGCGATCGCGCTGCTTAACCAAATCGCCGCCCCCATAATTGGTAAAGTCGCCTGTTGTATGCGTGCGCCAATATTGGGCATAGAAGGATCGTCTTCTAACCAGTTGGGGCTGTAATAGCAGGCAAATGCGAGGACAATTAAGAAAATTAGGTTGGCAATGCAACTGAGTTTAAATCCCCACCCAGGACGGCGAAAACTTTGCGTTTGAGCAATGCGATCGCTCCACCATAAAGCCACAATAATGCTAGCCGCAGGCATCAACGGCAAGGTATAGCTGAAATATTTCGTTGCCGCAACGGTAAAAAAGCCCAACACTCCCACAAACCAGAATACGGCAAATAAGCCGAGGTGGTGCGATCGCGGTCGATCTTGCCAGTGCTGGCGCTGTAAAGGCTGAATGCGGGCGATCGCCACTGGTAAATAAATCGACCAAGGAGCAAAACCTAATAAAACAACAATAAAGTGAAAATACCAAGGTCCCTGGTGTTCGTTGACGACGCTGGTAAATCGCTCGAAATTGTGAACGCCAAAGAAAGAATCAATATAAGCTTCACCATTTGCCAACGTGACGAGAATATACCAAGGTACGGTAATGGCTAACACCAGCGCCATCCCGCGCAACCAGGACATTTCTCGCAACACTTCTCTAACTTTGCCTAGATAAACCAAAAAGCTGAAGATAATCAATCCTGGCAAGACAATTCCCACTGGTCCCTTAGTTAAAATCGCTAAGGCAATCAGAATGTAAAAAGTGAGATACCATCGCGATCGCACCTTTGGCAATTCTGTTTGAGCGTAACCCAGAAAAAAAGCAAACAGTCCGCCGCCAAAACAAGCGCTCAATAACATATCTGAGTAGCCCAAGCGCCCGAAGAAAAAAGTCAAGGGATGAAGGGCGAGCATAGTTGCCCCTAAACCCGCCGTCAGCCATAATTGACTCGGACTAGAGAGCCGATTTTTCACTGGCAGAAATTCTTTTTTTGCCCTGGCTGCAATGCCATAACGCTTCAGGACGTAAAAACAAAAACTAACTAAACACAATCCCGCGATCGCTGAAGGAAGTCGCGCCGCCCATTCGTTGACTCCTAAAGCGTGAAAGGCGATCGCGATCGACCAATATATCAGAGGTGGTTTATCAAATCGCGTCTCGCCATTGAAATAGGGCGTGATCCAATCTCCCGTCACTGTCATTTGGCGGGCAGCTTCTACAAACAAAGGTTCTGTCTCATCCAGCAGCCCGTTGCTACCCAAGCGCCAGAAAAAAGCCATTCCTCCTAGTAGCAACAGCCAGATAATAGCCAACAGCCAAGCTAAGGCTGTCCGATCCGATCTGTTTTGCAGCCAATGGTCGAGGCTGCGAGCCAAACTCAGTTTCATGCGATCGCGCAGTCAAACGACTCGTATGAGTGGTCGTGTTTAATTGTAGTAGGGAGTGGGGTGACAGTGACCAGTGACCAGTGACCAGTGACCAGTGACCAGTGACCAGTGACCAGTGACCAGTAAATAGGGTGTGGGGTGTGGATAATGGGTAATTGGTAGTTGGTAGTTGGTTAAAAAGTGGTACGTGGTGCGTGGTGCATGGTAGTTTTGCTCCCCTGCTCCCTCAGCTCCCTCAGCTCCCTCAGCTCCCTCAGCTCTCTTATCCCGACTCCCGATTTAAGGCTGTAAAACTAATTGCCACTCAGAAGTTTGCCGATCTAAAACTGGTGCTGGTGTCTCGCCTACGATATATGGACCCCAATAACGACGCGATCCATCTTCGGCGAAAGCGACAATCACATCTCCTTTTTTCAGTTTCAGGCTGCCTTGAGGTAGGGATAAGATTAATCCTTGGCTGCTACCTTCTCCAGGTGCAAAGTCCCAGTGGATGGGTTCGCTGTATTTATCCTTGCTAGCTGTAGAACTCGTTTCAGGCTGTTTTGTCAGTAGTGCGACGCGCAAAGGTTGCTCGCTTTGGTTGCTAACGCGCAAAGCCCCAGGAACCGGTGCTGCGGTTGGTGCTTGTGGAGTAGACTGAGCTATAGTTGTTGGTTCTGGCGATCGCTCTGATGGGGTAGAGGCGGGTGAAACAATGGCAGTACTGTTAGTTACGTCAGTTTCATCTGGGGAATTTATCGCTGATTTCCCTGGCAAGACTGCTGTATCCGATCCCATTGGTTCGACAGTAATCGAGACTTGAAACCACAGCAGTAATATTCCTACCAATCCCAATACACCCAATACAGAAGCAATAATTACCGCAGGATAAGATCCGGGAGATTTGGCGTTCATATTGTCTACAGATAAAGATAATTCTTGAAATTAACGTGCGGTTTGGTGACTGAGCGGGATGCTATTTTTATTAACTGGTTACTGTAAAACTGGTAACTGTTGCGATCGCTCCCTATTACTATTGAAACAGGCTTAAAGCTGGTATGTAATACGGCGAAGGAAATATTAGCTCAAATTTTGTTGTGTCATAGTTAGCACCAATTTCAACAAATGCAAAATACTCGAATTAACGGGCTTTTAGGGGCAATTGCGGCAGCAACACAGCGCTGGTTTTTCAATCCTTGGCGGCGCTTATCTGTTTTAATAGTCAGCTTGCTATTTGGCTTTTTCCTCGGTTCTGCTTTCTCCACCATAGCCGGACAAGCGGCTGATTGGGATATCATCGGCGCTGGGGTTTTGGTTGCTGGCAGCGAAATTATCGATCGCATCTACTACAACCGTATCTGGCAAGCAAGGCGCGGGTTGTGGCTTGAAGCACTAAACGCGCTCAAAATTGGTTTAACTTATAGTTTGTTTCTAGAAGCGTTTAAGCTAGGGTCTTGAATCAGTGACCAGTGACTAGTGACTAGTGGCTAGTGGTTAGTGGAACCAGTGACTAGAAAAGAGTCTAGCCACTCACCATCAACCATCAACCATCAACCAATGACCAATGACCAATGACCAATCGCAGCTTTTACGCTCTTTTTACCCGACTTTCGAGCATTTTTGTCAAAACACCCTTCACAAACCACCACAGCAGTTAGAGGAGACGCTACGGGGTTTGTGGCTACCCTTGGCTATGCAGATAGCCTCCTACCGTCAGGCGCAGTCACGTACTTTAATTCAAGGTATTTTGGGCGGACAAGGGACGGGGAAGACGACTCTAGCAAAAATCCTTAGTCTAATTTTAGGACATTTGGGTTATCGAACTCTGAATTTATCCCTTGATGATTTGTACAAGACTTATAGCGATCGCCTAGCTTTACAACAGCAAGACCCGCGTTTCATTTGGCGAGGTCCACCAGGAACTCACGATATTCAATTAGGTTTGCAGGTTTTGGATCGATTGCGCCAATCCGAGCCCCATTCACCCATTGAAATTCCCCGTTTTGATAAATCAGCTTGGCATGGTGCGGGCGATCGCGGTACGCCTGAAATTGTGAATGGTGCTGATATTGTTTTATTTGAAGGTTGGTTTGTAGGAGTTCGACCGATCGATCCGAGCAATTTCGATCGTCCACCGCCGCCGATTAATACTTACGAAGATCGGCAATTCGCGATCTATATGAATACTCGATTGCAAGAGTATTTACCTTTATGGGACAAACTAGACCGATTAATAATTCTTTACCCAGTTGATTATCGTCTCAGCCAACAGTGGCGTAAAGATGCCGAACATCAAATGATAGCAACAGGTAAAACAGGAATGACAGATTTACAAATCGAGCAATTTGTAGAATATTTTTGGAAATCGCTTCACCCAGATTTATTTATTAAACCTCTAATTCAAGACTCCCAGCGAGTAGATTTAGTGATAGAAATTAATTGCGATCGGTCTATTGGCAAGATTTATCGTCCAGGTCATCCGAGTTAATTCAATGGTGTTAATTGCTATGAACGAGAAATTAATTACACATCTGCTGAAAAAATGTTGGTCGCGAGAATCAAGCTCTCTCTATACTCAAGACAATCCTGCAAAAGGACAATGTAGCGTGACTGCTCTTGTTATTCAAGATTGCTATGGTGGTCAATTACTTAAAACTAGAGTTGGTGAAAGCTGGCATTTCTATAACTACATAAATAGGATGCGCTACGATCTTACAGCAGAGCAATTTGGTTTACCGATAGAGTATTTAGATTTAGCTGCAACTAGAGAAGAAGCTTTTGATGATACGAATGTAGTGCAGTATAATTACTTGTTAAATGCATTTCAGCAGCGTCTTACAAAGCAGACACAGAGAAGAAAATAAGTGAATTAGGCGGATGAAAAAAACTCGATCGGAATAAAGAGTTTCTGTTATGACTGCCAAAAACCAATCGACATAAAAGTAGGACAAGCAGTAGTTAACCTCTGTCTTAGATGGTTTACTTCATCTACTTGTTCATTTTGTGGGGCAGCAGTAGAATCAGACGATACCGGTTTTCCACCAGATGAAATCTGACAGAGTATTTTATCCGAACAAGGTGAGTGGATTCTCGTAATCGAGAAATTAGAGGTCAGTAAAGTCAAAGCAATCAAAATATTACGTCAAGCTCTGAATCTATCAATTGTAGAAGTAAAAAAAATGTTAGAAAACTATTCTAATATCCTCATAAAGGGGACTCTAATTGAGATGCAATGGTTAAAAGAGATTTTAGCAAACGAAGGAATACAAGCTACAATAATCAAACAAAAATAGAATACTGAAAATTTGCCATCACATCTCTAACTAAAAATGTTACGATCAAATATAAAAATCCAGTAGTAGATAAACTCGTGTCTACCTTTCTTTCATCTAGCGTCCTAAACTTCGAGCAACCTCCGATCGTGCCAACTGAACCAGTATGGCGCTTCAGTGTCGAGCAATATCATCAAATGATTCATCTTGGCATTTTAACTAAGGACGATCCTGTGGAATTATTAGAAGGGTGGATAGTCCGAAAAATGCCAAAAAACCCCTTACACCGCGCGACAACAAAACTAACTCGCAACGCCCTAGAACAGATTGTACCGGAGGGGTGGTATGTAGATGCACAAGAACCTATTACTCTGGATGACAGCGAACCTGAGCCTGATGTCGTAGTTGTTAAAGGTAATACTCGCGATTATCTCGATCGCCATCCAGGTGCAAAAGATGTAGCATTAGTTATAGAAGTTGCAGACTCTACTTTAGAGCGCGATCGCAATTCTAAAAACCGCCTTTATGCGCGTGCAGGCATTTTATTTTACTGGCTTGTTAATCTTCCCGAACAAAAAGTAGAAGTTTATACACAGCCTACAACCTCAACAATAAAACCAACATATCAACAACGCCAAGACTACAGCTTATCTGACGAAATAGTTGTTTTCATTGAAGGATTAGAAGTCGGTCGTATTACTGTACGCGATAGAATTCCATAAAATATTAGAAATCTCTTTGTGTCTTTACTTTGCGTCTTTGCGCGGACACTTTCCTCAACGGGGGATACCCCCGCACGTAAGTGTCCTTGTCTTTGCGCGACACAAAAAAAGACCTTACTGCCCTCCTTGAATCTGCCTTACCAAATCGTAAAAAGGCTGCCAATCATCCTCATTTATAATCGCCTCCCAAACCGATTCTATAACTGGTCTTAGCAAAGCAACATTAGGATTAACTTCTTGCAATCTCCGAGAAACATTATCCATCTCTTCCCGAGAAAGTTGACCTAAAACCTGATGATAAAGTCTTCGCCATTCATCCCAGTAATCTAGCGGTAAAACATCTAACAAAAACAGAATTGAATTCACCTCCTCGCGCCAACTAGGCGAAAAGCTTTCAGTCAATTGAATAAAGAAATGATGGTAAGAAATCTGAGTCTCTTTAAGCAAACTCACCGTCAATTGCAACAACCGATCTAATTCAGATGAATTTGTCGCAACCAACCCCAACTTTTGTAGCATCAAACTTCGATAGGCGATCGCATAACATTCATCAAATTTTGCTAATCCAGCTTCCAGATCGTTCGCATCAATAACCGCTTTTAACGGCTTCTGAAGCATTGCCAAATTCCACTGACAAATATTTGGCTGTTGTCCGTAACAATAACGCCCTGAATAGTCAAAATAAGCCGCAGTAAATAGCGGATCGTAAGTAGGAATGAAAGCATAGGGACCGTAATCAAAACTTTCACCCGTAATCGACATATTATCCGTATTCAAGACCCCATGACAAAATCCAGCCGCCATCCACTGAGCAGTTAATTCCGCCACTCGCTGGACTAGCTCGGCATAAAATAGGGCATAAGCATCAGATTTACCCCAAATGTGTGGATAGTAATATTCGATCGCGTGGTCTACAAGTTTCTTAATTAAATCTGCACGTTTGAGATAGTGCAAGCGTTCAAACGTCCCAAAACGAATGTGCGATCGGCTAAATCTTACCATTACCGAAGATCGCGTCGGGGAAGGTTCGTCACCGCGCCACAGTTGTTCCCCCGTCTCGACTAAACTGAAACAGCGAGAAGTCCGCACACCCATGTAATGCAAAGCTTCTGCTGCTAAAACTTCCCGCACCCCTCCCTTAAGAGTCAACCTACCATCGCCGCCACGGGAATAAGGAGTTGTGCCACTCCCTTTTGTGCCAAAATCGTAGAGTTCGCCGTCTACACCACGCACTTGACCGTAGAGAAAACCCCTCCCATCACCCAAAAACGGATTATATTCGCCAAACTGATAGCCGTGGTAGCGCAATGCTAGTAAAGGTTCTCGTCCTTGAAATTTACCAAAAGCCTCGATAAAATCTATATCCTTTACTGCTGCGGGATCTAGTCCAATTTGAGGTAACAGGCGATCGCTACGATAGCGCAAAATATGTTGCGGAAATTCGGCAGCGCTAACTTCATCAAAATAATCGTCGCCGAGAGATTCTAAAGCAGGTTCGTAGTCGAGGGACAGAAAAGGATTGGGTCTACTATTCATTACCAGCAGGTTTAATGAGCTGCATAGTCTATTGTTGCATCTAGACTTGTAGGTATTTCTTCCTTTTGTCCGATCTAAACGCAGAGGTTAGATTGTACGATCGGTGAAAGAATATGATTGTAGTTGCTTGTATTCAATGATAAGTGACTGCCCTGTTCGTTTGCTACAGCCAACTAGAGCGAGTTAAAGATCGCTTTACATCACAATCGCCGAAAAAACCTTTGACAATCGCTTTTGACAATTGCGAAGGTTTTCTATACTGAGAAGAGGAATACTGGACTACTTAATATCTATGAGCAACATCCAAGATCAAATCGAACAAGCAAGAGAGCAAGCCAGGCAAGCTTGTGAAACCAGCGGTGAAGATTCTGCTGATTGCGCAGTAGCTTGGGACACAGTAGAAGAATTACAAGCTGAGGCTTCCCACAAACGGCAGGTCAAGCCCAAAAATTCTCTAGAAATGTACTGCGATGAAAATCCTGATGCTGCTGAATGCCGCGTTTACGACGAATAAAGTTCGAGTTAGCATTACCGAACATTAACTTAGATGGCAACAAGGATAACTTTTCTGTATCCTTTGTTGCTATTTTTCATTAAATCATTGGCACTTTGCGATTAGCAATTATTATTGTTATCGGTGGTTGAATACACAAACCTTAGTCCTCGATCTCTAGCCTCCGATATATGCAAAGCGATATTTGGTTTCGACCTTTCATTTGGATGGATTTTCGTTTGGCGCTGTTATTTACCGTCATAGCACCATTAGTTTTAATTATCTGGGCGTTCGTGCGGAAAGTAGAACCTATGCAACACCTGCTGGCAATTTACTGGCGGGTGGCGAGTTTGCTAGCGATCGCATTGTACGTGTCTATCGCACCGTTTCAAGTTGGATTCATTGCGGGATTGATGTCACGCATTCTCATTCCACTATCTCTCTGGTTTTGGATCGATCTCAACGAAGAAATTGAAGACCTGCCAGGTAGTGCTTTGAAACTCAGCTTCAATGCTTGGCGCTGGGCGGTGACGCTTTACTGTATTATCGGCGCGATCGCTCAATTACCGAGTTTGCAGTGTGCCTTTTCAGATACGTTCTTGCAAGATCCGTTGTGTCAAGCTTGGCTGGAAGTGCCTTTAGTTTATAAAGATATCTTTCATCCAAACACGCAAGCAGGTTTCCTCGGCTTTATTGGTGGCATGGGTTTAGTTGTTTACGTCTTGTACTTAATCTATTTTGTTTTCCTTAAACTAGGTAAACAAGGACGATTTGCAGTCAGACAATGATAGATTCTGCGGGAAAACGACTGGAAAAATATTCGGCGATCGCCAAACAAGAGGTTTTGATCGTCACTGTGGAGATTGACGGTGTTGGCGATCGCATTGCCATCTTCAAAGGTTTCTCCAGTTCGTTGACCAGTCCTACAGCCTTCGATCCAGACGTTCCAGTCATTCCAGATACGGCGAGGATTGTGGCGATCGATCGCGTCGCCAGTCCCTACAATCCTCAGTCTCCTCAGTACATTCAGCAGGGGCTGACTTGGGAGGAATTTCAACCGTTACTAACGGCTTTGGGGATATAGCGCTGCTTGCAGGCAAATTTAAGCAAACAAATTTAAATTTTGAATAAAATTACACCTTCTATCGCTCTTGCTGCACTCAGAAGATAGTAGGATTGCGAATGAAAGTCTACTAACGTAGTACTAAGAAAATACTAAAAATATTTTTGTTTTACAAAAATCTACCGAAATTTTTAAGGAAGTGTTATTCTCCAAACGTGGGTATTACGTGAGGAGTTAGGAGTCAATAGTTTAATATGCTAAAGCAAAATTATAAACGCGATCGCCAAAATAAAACAAATATACTATCAAATAGCAACTCGCAACTCGATCTTCCCGCTACAGCTTTATTTGGTACAGACGGCATTCGGGGACGAGTAGGAGATTTACTCGATGAAGCTTTGGCTTGGCAGGTAGGTTTCTGGACGGGTCAAGTTTTACAGCAGCAGACAGACAACGATCTCAGTCCGGTTATCGTGGGGCAAGACTCCAGAAATTCGAGTGAAATGCTAGCAACTGCCTTATCTCAAGGTCTTGTAGCTGCGGGACTAGATGTTTGGCATATCGGTCTATGTCCGACTCCTGGCGTTGCCTATCTCACTAGTGCTAGCAATGCCGCAGGTGGAGTTATGATCTCCGCCAGCCACAACCCTCCAGAAGACAATGGAATTAAAATTTTTGGCAGCAATGGCGCTAAACTTTCTCAACCCTTACAAGAAGCAATTGAAGCAGGGATCAGAGGAAAGGCAGTACCCACCTCTATTCAAGGTCAGGGATATTATGTTCGGCGACCGGAGTTAGTTCAGAAATACGTCGAATCTTTAAAAGTGCCGCTATCGCCCAATCATGGCGATTTTAGTGGAATGCGTGTCGTGTTAGACCTGGCTTGGGGGGCAGCAGTTGGATTAGCACCGAGTTTGTTCCGCGATCTAGGTGCAGAGGTAATTTGTTTGCACGATCGACCCGATGGCGATCGCATTAACGTCAACTGCGGTTCCACTCACCTCGGACTGCTGAAAACAGCCGTTAACCAAAATTCAGCCCACCTGGGATTTGCCTTTGATGGGGATGCCGACCGAGTGCTAGCAGTCGATTGTCAAGGTAGACCTGTAGATGGCGATTACATCCTTTACTTATGGGGTCAAACCTTGCGACAAGCGCAAAAGTTGCCAGATAACTTGATTATTTCTACTGTCATGGCAAACTTGGGTTTCGAGCGGGCGTGGCAAAAGCAAGGTGGTAAACTGATTCGGACGGCTGTAGGCGACCAATACGTACAAGCAGAAATGGTACGAACTGGAGGTATGTTAGGCGGAGAACAGTCAGGACATATCCTTTGCCGTCACTATGGTATTGCTGGAGATGGTTTATTAACTGCCCTCCACTTAGCTGCATTGGTTAGACAGGCAGGAGTCTCTTTAACCCAATTAGTAGACCAAAGCTTTCAAACTTATCCGCAACTCTTACGCAACGTGCGAGTTGAAAATCGCGATCGCCGCATGAATTGGCAACAGTGCGAACCCTTACAAAAGACGATCGCGCAAGCCGAAGCTGCAATGGGCGATCGCGGTCGCATCCTCGTCCGCGCCTCCGGTACGGAACCCGTAATCCGCGTCATGGTCGAAGCTGCCTGTAGCGAACTCACTCACCATTGGACGGAGACTTTAGTTTCTGCCGTTGAAAAACATGTTGCGGCGTAAGTGTAGAGACGTTACATGTAGAGACGTTACATGTAACGTCTCTACACCTATCGCGTAAAAACTTTTTGGGGTCTAGCTAGTACTGCTAGACCCCTACAACGTCGGTTGGATTTAATTCGTTCAAAGCAGACTCAATTAATGCACAACAACTAAGGTGAACAACTCTTGGATCTCTAGCATAGTTGCGTCTTTCCAGACCGTAGGTTGGCTACCTTCACTCTTGAGTGATTTACCTATTGGTCTATGCTTGAGCGATCGCAAGTGGGCTTTTGACAGGGGACACTAGGTCATTGCCCGTATAGATTTGTTTTTTGTTTTTGTTTGTGTCCTATGTATCTAAAACTAGCACTGCTATCTTCTTACCACAACCTACTATTTACTAAAATTAAAAAGTTGTGAAATTTCTCCAACTTCTCGCAATATTAGGTAACGCTCAGCAAGTCAAAAGTTAAAAGTTAAAAGTCAAAATGTTTAAGCCCGCTCGTAGCAGGCGATTTGATTGCACTCATAATGCAAGTTAAATGTGTGACAGCTTAACAGTTAACAATTAACTGCCAATCTTTGACCATCAACCATCAACCATTTAAACATCAAAATTCCACATCACAGGGTTTTCATCTAAACGATCGGTGACGCTTTTGCCGATCGCGTCAATTTCCTGCAACTCTTCCGGCGAGAGATAGACATCTGCGGCTTTAGCATTAGCAACGGCTTGTTCGGTGTTTCTCGCCCCAACGATCGCATTGGTTTGCGGTTGGGCAATTAACCAAGCGATCGCTAAATTAGCTAACGAGACTTGATGTTTCTCGGCAATTGGGCGCAGTCGATCTAAAGCTTGTTGCGCCCGCACGTAATTTTCTCCCTGAAACAACCGATTCTTGTTGCGATGATCGTCGGGATGAAATTTGTGTTCGGGTCCGAATTTTCCTGTCAGCAACCCTTGCGCTAAAGGAGAGTAGGCGAGGATAGAAATCTTATTTTCTACACAATAAGGCGTGAGATCTTTTTCTGCCCAACGCCAAAACAGAGAATAAGGTGGTTGAACGCTATCGATCCGCCCGTATTGGGCTGCTTCTGCTAGTTGGGTACGGGAAAAATTAGAAACGCCGATCGCCCGAATTTTACCCTGCTGTTTCAATGTATTTAAAGCACTCATCGTCTCTTCTATCGGTACGACTTCACTTTTATACGAACCAGAGGGCCAGTGAATTTGGTAGAGATCGATATAATCTGTATTGAGATTTTGCAGCGATCGCTCGCACGCTTCGATAACTTGGTCGTGTTTTAAATGATTGGAAAATACCTTCGTTGCATAAACCACGCGATCGCGCACGTCAGAGAGGGCTTGTGCAACGATTTGTTCTGAATGCCCTTTTCCGTAAACTTCCGCCGTATCTACAGTCGTAATCCCAGCCTCAAATGCTGCCCGGATCGCTTTAATAGTTTCGGCATCCTCTATTCCTACCCACATAGCCTTACCAGCTTGCCAGGTTCCCATAATCACGGGAGTAATTTTAATCTCCGATGTCCCAAGCGATCGCAATTCCATGCCATTCTCCCAAGTTATAAAGTTCAGGTATGAAGTTCTGTATAGATTTTAAAAGCCTGACACAGATCGTGCTTACACCTATACTTAGTTATCAGCCATCAGTTATCGGCGATCGATTATCAGTGACATCTTTTCAAGTACCACCCAACTACCAACTACCAACTACCAATTACCAATTACCACTCTTTCCCCAGTTGTGATAGGCTATTGCGCATTAATAGTGTCTAGAGGCTGAGAGGATAAAAAAATGAAGGTAGGACTGTTATTCGGTGGACGATCTGGGGAACATGAGGTGTCAATTAATTCGGCAAGGGCGATCGCTAAAGCCATCTCAACCGGAGAAAACCGAAATAAGTACGAGCTACTACCATTTTATATCCAGAAAGACGGGCGCTGGCTGGCAGGACAAGCATCTCACAAGGTTTTAGAGTCGGGGGTTCCTATACTCACAACGGCTGATTCTGTTGCTTCTCAGTCTCACTTAGGCGGATGGGAAGATGAGGAGATGAAAAATAGCAGCCAACTAGACAACTTCCACGATGCAAAAATGCTCGATTGCATCCCAGCTTCTTTACCCCAAGTTGCATCTGTCGATGTCTGGTTTCCAATCTTACATGGACCTAATGGAGAAGATGGGACGGTGCAAGGACTGCTGAAATTAATGCAAGTCCCCTTTGTTGGTTCTGGTGTTTTGGGTTCGGCGCTGGGAATGGATAAAATCGCGATGAAAATGGCATTTGCCCAAGCGGGATTACCGCAGGTAAAGTACGTCGCCGTCAATCGTTCTCAAATCTGGTCAAATCCGTGCGTATTCCCCAAACTTTGCGATCGCATTGAAGAAACTGTGGGTTATCCCTGTTTTGTCAAGCCTGCTAACTTAGGTTCTTCAGTTGGAATTAGTAAAGTGCGATCGCGATCGGAATTAGAAACTGCTCTCGACAACGCTGCTAGCTACGATCGCCGTATAATTGTCGAAGCTGGCGTGGTTGCAAGAGAGCTAGAATGTGCGGTTTTAGGTAATGATGAACCCAAAGCCTCAGTAGTGGGCGAAATTACTTACCAAAGCGATTTTTATGATTACGAAACCAAATACAGTGCAGGGATGGCAGATATTATAATTCCCGCCGCCATTCCAGAAGCTGTTGCCGCTCAAATTCAGCAAATGTCTCTCGAAGCTTTCGCAGCTGTCGATGCTGCGGGATTGGCTAGAGTAGACTTTTTCTATACCGAAAGCGGCGAAGTCTTAATCAATGAAATTAATACCATCCCTGGGTTTACTGCGACTAGTATGTATCCCATGATGTGGGAAAAAAGTGGTATTCCTTTTCCAGAATTAGTCGATCGATTAATTCAATTAGCTTTAGAAAGAAACAGTTAACGGTTATCAGTGTACAGACCTTACCTGTAACGTCTGTACAAGTTATCTAGCCACCAGCCACTAGTTCCACTAGCTACTTACTTTTTCTAATGCAGTATCAAAATAATTCGCAACATACTATTACTAAGCCTCTTGCTTCAGACGATGAAATTAAAAGAGTTAAAAAGCAAAACGAACGAAAAAAAGTAGCTAATTCTTATTTTTTTCGAGAACTGATTCAGCGCCATCCAAGGTGGGTTTTGCTTGGAGTTAGTGCTTTTTTATTATTCGCTATTTACTCTTCTATCACGAGTATATTTCAGATTGGCGTTCTGAAAGAAGAAACTGGAACGACATCTATAACTCCTGTAAATACTTCAAATTCTTCACATGCATCGTCTGATAATTCTTTGTCTTCGTGGTTGCTAGGTGCAGTTACTCTGGGGGCTGCTGTAGGTGGAGTTGCGATCGCCAAACGTTTGTCTAAGTCATCGTCGGACTTGTCTCAATTTTTCTTACAATTTCACTCTTCTCCTCAGCAACAATTTTCGCCATTGCGAGAATCAATTCTCAGTCTTTCCTCTCTCAAACTTTCAGAACCGAAACCGACTTGGGTAGAATCTTCTATGGAGACAGAATCGAAGTTAAATATCTATTCAGAAACAGACGAATTTACTATTTTGATAGAAGAAGATTCATTAGACGATGGAAAAGAACACTTTTTAGAGACGCTAGAACTAACACCAGAAGAGAAAAATCTTATCTTTGAAAATATTGTTTTTCATCAGAGATCGGAATTATCTTCAGTAGAAGATATCTCCCCTTCTGAAACTGAATCGAATTCAGTACCAGAAAATGATGTATACTCTCCTTGTAGTAGATCTTTAGCAGAAATGTTAGATCTGCGTCAGAAACTTTCTCTAGCAACACTGTTAGAAATTGACAAATAACAGCCTTAGTTCCTTATCTCCTCATGTCTGCCACACTAAAAGAATTCTTGGAAGCCTGCGAAAGCCTCTCCACGCTGCGGATCATTGTCACTAGCAGCGCGGGTGTTTTAGAAGTCCGCAGTAAGTTACAAAAGCTGTTTTATGCTGAATTACCCAAAGGAAAATATGCAAATATGCACGCCGAAGACTTTGAATTTCACTTGAATATGGATGAAATTCAGCAAGTTAAGTTCGAGACTGGGGAAGCGAAACGAGGTAATTTTACAACATATGCAATTCGATTATTAGACAAACAAAATCAGCCTGCTTTGAGTTTATTTCTACAATGGGGCAAACCAGGAGAATACGAACCTGGACAGGTAGAAACTTGGCATTCCTTACGAGAAAAGTACGGTGAAGCATGGGAACCCGTACCAGTTGAAAGTTTATAAGTGTTGAAAAACTTTCTCGTGAAAAAAATTTTGCTGCTATCCCTAACTCTAGTCTTATTCTTATTCTGGATAGGTGAAGCTAATGCCGGACAATTAAGCGATCGCATTGCAACCTTTCCTAAGTGGGATAATAAGCCTACGGTACAGGTTGCATCTGGCGATTTAGTCTATCCAGAGTGGATGGCAGGAACTTGGATGGTAAAAAGTACTTTAGTTGATTTGATTGCTCCTTTAGCCCCAGAGATTACTACCCCTGGATTTGAAGGTAATCGGCGTTATTTGAACCAATCAGTCCAGTTTCAAGTCAAATTTATCAAACAAAACTTACTCGGACAGCCCTCAAAGTTAATTCCCCAGCCTGTGAAGGTAAAATCGGCTGTGGTAGCAGATCGAGCTTTTAATGGTCTAAGTCTAGCAAGAGCATATCTGGGCGATCGCACCGTGAAAGCAGTAAAAGTCGATCCAGACTCGCCCAACCGTCAGATTACCTTATTACAAGGCGATCGCCAACTCATTTCGATTGTGACTGGTCGTACTACAGAAGTGACAGCAGAGAATGGATATGTTACTACAGAAATATTCGGGCAGCAATTTCGCGGTAATAGGGTGCGTCCCTATTTCAACCAAGTAGAATTGACAACCGCATATCACTACGTACCCAATTCTACTGTTAAAATTGTCGCCGACCAGTTTACGGCTGTTTATCTGTCTGCTCAAGATCCAGATTACTTTAAAGCGGGCGATCGCCCCGTTGCGCTCTATCGCTACCGCTTGGAATTTTCCCCACAAACCGATCTTTAAAAGCGGCTTCTCTTACGTCGTCTGGCGATCGCTTTGCGCTTGCGCTTTTCAATTGGAGTTTCAAAGTGGCGCAGCCGTCTTAAATCTGGGAAAATTCCAGCCTTCGAGACTTGACGCTTAAACCTACGTAATGCCGATTCTATATTTTCATTTTCACCCACAACCACTTGGGTCATCGTATTTCCTCCTAAACTTGCGTTGACGATCGGGCAATTGCACTTCCTCTGAAAAGAGTTTGTGCTAAATTGCCCGTTCAAACTGGTACACTCCTGACAGTGAGTGCAAGACTAACGTTGAACTTCAAGCTATCCAGCTAAATTACAGTAGCAAGTTCTGTCGGAAATGCTAATGCATTCGATCGAAATTGGAAATTCTGCTCTAATTGTAACTGTCTACTTTCGTCTCAAAGGAATTTAGTAGCGATTGCGCGAGTAACCACCGCCACCACCGCCGCGATTATTTCCCCAGCTACCACCACGGCTCTTTTCTTCGCGCGGTCTAGCCTTATTGACCTTAAGTTCTCTGCCCATCCACTCAGCACCGTCTAAAGCTTCTATCGCTGCTGCTTCCGCTGCTTCTGTTTCCATTTCTACAAAAGCGAAACCGCGCGGACGACCAGTTTCTCTATCGGTGGGTAGTTGCACCCGCTTTACGGTGCCATATTCGCTAAATACTTTGCTGAGTTCTTCTTCTGCGACTTGATAAGACAAATTTCCTACGTATACTGACATTGCGTCCCTCACTGTGTTGTCGAAGTACTTCCGGAGAGGCGCTTGTGAATAATTGAACAAACACTACCACCGAATCTACTTTTCTTTTAGTAGACTAACACAATATTGACTGGGAGCAATGTTGAGTTCGAGCAAGTCTCAATTTGACTTAACAAATCTGTAACATTGCCGCTCGATCGCCACAACTTAACTTTTGTAGTATAGTGTAGTATAAGTTTCCCAGTAGCACCGTGCTAAAGAGTTCGGCTCCCAAGCATTATGGCGAAATTTCAAGACTTATTCAAATATTATCGTCCCTGGCGGACAATCGCCCTGTTTAGCATTGCCGCAGCCTGTTTTTTCGAGATTGTCGATTTAGTAGTTCCTTATGCAATCGGACAGATTTTAAACGTACTGTCTAACCACCCCTTAGATCGTCCCATCCAAGAAGCAATCGCTGCCATTTCTCAACTGACTCATTTGCCACGCGATCGCTTTCTATCTTTAATCGTCCTGATGGGTTTGATTTTTGTCGTCACTGTTGGCAAAGGTCCAACGCAAATGTGGTTAAGTGGTTGGTTTCACTGGTATATAGCCTTGCGATCGCGTCAGTATCACACGCGAAAAGCGATCGCTAAAATTCTGACTCTGCCGTTAGAATTTTACGATGTAAATAACCCTGGTAGAATCTCCGGTCGAGTCGCCAGAGGATTAAGCAATCATACTTGGACATATCCAGAGATAGCCGGACAGTTAATTCCTAAACTGTTTCGCGTTCTGGGAATTTTTGTAGTGATTTGGTTTATTGAGTGGCGTATTGCTGTTTTATTTCTAATTTCGTTTATCGTTATTCTCGGTTTTAGTCTCAAAGATTTAACCCGGTTGATTAAACAAGAAGAACGACTCGATCGGTACATGGAAAATACCGAAAGTCGAACTTCAGAAATTATCACTAACATTAAAACAGTCAAAGCTTTTGCCACCGAGGGTTTAGAACTAAAACGCCAGCATCAGCGCCTCAATCGCGAGTTAAAGGTCGTACTATTTCGCATCCATTTAGGTTATGTAAAACTAGGAACTTGGCAAAAAACTGTCATTCAATTATGCGTTTTTGGCGTATTGGGATTAACGCTCAAATCCACAATTCAAGGACAAATTTCGCTCGGACATTTTATCACGACTTTGACTGTTTCTAGTATGGCTTATGCAGAGTTAGAACCGATTAGCAACTTTGCCGAAATTTTTGCCCGTCGGTATGCTTCTATGATGCGACTGCATGAGTTTATGCAACACCCCATAGGTAAAGATGCTGGCAGTCTAGAGACTTCATCTGATGTAACTCAATATCGTTTTACCGGTAAATTGGAGTTAGCTAGCGTTACTTTCGGCTACGATCCGCTACGTCCGGTATTGAAAGAGATTGACTTGTCGATCGAACCTTATCAAACAGTAGCATTAGTAGGGCGATCGGGTTCGGGCAAATCTACTTTGGTTAAACTACTGTATCGCTATTTTGAACCAAACGCAGGACGCATCTTGCTAGATGGACGAGATATTCGGCAATTTGATATTGCCGCTTACCGCAGACGATTGGCGATCGTGCATCAAGAGGTGGATGTATTCAATGGTAGTTTGATAGATAACCTAATTTATGGCAATCGTAGTGCTAGTTTTGAGGAAGTAGAACAAGCCTGTGCGATCGCCCGTTTAGATGAAGTTATCGCGCAGTTACCTGAAAGATATTTTACTGTAGTAGGTGAGAGGGGCGTGCGCTTATCTGGCGGACAGAGACAGCGATTAGGAATTGCTAGAGCATTGTTAGTAAACCCAGATATTCTAATTTTTGACGAGGCTACCTCTAGCCTGGATTACGAATCAGAGAGATCGATTCAGCTAGCCATGCGCTCGATTCTCGGTACTCGCACTACCATCATTATCGCCCACCGTCTCAGTACAGTGCGGGAAGCAGATAAAATTGTCGTCCTCGATCGCGGTAGGATTGCGGAAGTTGGCAGCCATACAGAGCTATTAAACCACGCCGGAATTTACCACCGTCTGCATTCTTTGCAAGAAACTGGAGAATTGCTTACATAAGCCTTGTCATCTCAGATAACTCATGTTAATATAGTGAATCGGTGGATTCAATGGGTCGATGCCCGAGCGGTTAATGGGGGCGGACTGTAAATCCGTTGGCTATGCCTACGCTGGTTCAAATCCAGCTCGGCCCATATCCACAAAAAGAATAAATTTGCCCGTGTAGCTCAGTGGTAGAGCACACCCTTGGTAAGGGTGAGGTCATGAGTTCAATCCTCATCACGGGCTTTAGTCAAAACCCTCTATTGGAGAGGGTTTTCGCGTTTGTGAGGAGCTGTAGCAGCCCTAGTTCATTCTCAATAAGGGTGCTAGTTTGGGGCATTTTAGGTCTTGTTTATATCAAAAATTGAGATAACAATGAGATACAAAATTTAGATGTATTGCCCTTATGTCAAGCATTAGGAATGCTGTCGAGAAGACGAGCGAACTCCCACACTTATCTCAATCGTTATCTCAATCGCAATCTCAACAAAGAAGGAAAGCACCCAAGGGGACGGTTTCAGTCCAGGTGTTCAAAGACAGGCTGCGTTTGTGTTGGAGCTACTACGGCAAACGTTACTTTTTGTATGTTGGGTTGCCCGATAGCAAGATTAATCGAGTGGTTACCGAACAAAAAGCCAGACAAATAGAAGGCGACATGGCGACTGGTCACTTCGATCCAAGCTTAAGGAAATATAAACCGGAGTACCAACAACATCAAAGTATTAGCGTTACCAAGCTGTTTGAACGCTTCATGGAACAAAAAGCTAAAGATGTCACACCTAAAACAATGGAGAAGTATCGAGCTACCCTTGTCTATCTAAAATGCTTTTTTAAGGATGTAGCCGCCGAATCAGTTACTAGCTCTAACTCTGAAGGCTTTGCTCGGCATCTAAATGACAAAGGTTTAGCACCAAACCAATGCAAGCGGAGGTTAGAAGAATTAAAGGCTTGTTGGAATTGGGCGATCGCCAAAAATGCGATCGCGTCTAACAACCCCTGGACTGAAGTTGCTAAGCGGATCAAAGTACCACCGAAGCAGAAACCCCAGCCGTTTAGCAAAGAGGAAATTAAGGCGATCGTCCAGGCGTTTAGGACAGACCATTATTACTCGCATTACACCGACTATGTCGAGTTCTTGTTTGGTACGGGAGTCCGAACTGGGGAGGCGATTGGACTGCGATGGAAGCACCTCACAGATGACTGTTCCATTGTCTGGATTGGTAAAATTCTGAGCCGAGGCAATCGTAGACCTACCAAAAGTAATAAGGATAGAACTATCAACCTCACTCCTAAACTACAGAAAATGCTACTAGCGCGTAGACCTGCAAACCCAGATCCAGAAGGTTTAGTTTTCGTCTCTCCTCCAGGTAAAGCTATAGAAGACCAGAACTTTAGAACTCGCGCTTGGAAGAAAATACTATCCCACTTACAGATTGACTATCGCAAGCCATACACAACTCGCCACACCTTGGTCAGCCATGCTTTGGATTCAGGGATGAATCCTGTCAATGTTGCTCAGCTAACAGGACATAACGTTAAGACACTGTACGAAAACTATGCGGGAAACGTTAATAGTCGTCCCCTGTTACCGGAGCTATAGGAATGAGCGATCGCATAATACCAATTTACTCTTTGACTACGACAAAAGAGATCCCCCAACCCCCCTTATCAAGGGGGGCTAGGGGGATCTTCTATAGCATAGTTTTAGTGAAATGGTATAAGGTATTAAGAATTTCCTCTCTACCAAATTTATAGGGGTTGCCTCGCAAAACCCACACTAATTCGCACAGTACAATGTTGGCGATAAAGCACAGTTGCCTGCTTTCTATTACCTCACAAGCTTGTTGCCACTGGCTTTCGTCATCCCGTGTTAGCGAAGCAAGACATTCATATCAAGTCCAATCACTCGTACCCAGGTGCGATCGCTTGCTCCATTTCCTCGATCGTTGCTGCTTTCATTCCCTCACGATGCAGAATTCCCGACAACGCATTGGCAGGAACATTTAAGGGGATAACTTTTACCTGTCCGTCAGCATCAATGACCTCAATTTACCAAATTCCCATATTGATAGATGCCCTATAACTAGACCTACAATTACGATTATTGTGGTTTGCAGTTGAGCATCTAGAGGTAAGTAGCCTTGAAACTCGTGTCCGATCCCGCGATCGCTGACAAAATTAGCAGAATGAAGGAACGAGTCCGGTGGCAAGATCCTGTCATTCAACGACGAGGAATTGACCAAACTCGGCTAGTGCTGGAAGACAATCGAGCGGACGATCCAGAGTTTTCGTTTTTAGTTATCGGCGATACTGGCACTGGTTCGCACCGATATAATAATCCCCAACGCGAGGTAGCTGGACTATTGCAGCCGCATCTTGCCGACAGTAGTTTTATGCTACATACGGGCGATGTCATTTATCTAGTTGGATCGAGCGAGTTTTATCTGGATAATTTCATCAAGCCTTATCGAGAGTTTTTAGTCGGTGGCGAAAATCCCAAAGCGATCGCCTACGACCAAATGACTTTTAGCCGACCCATCCTCCCGGTTCTGGGAAATCACGATTATTACAATTTGCCATTATTATTTGGCGCAATCTCTTTGACGACATTACCCGTGCGCCGTCTGCTTAAATTTAGAAGAGACTTTGATGTAGGTTGGCACGGATCGAAACAGGGTGATGCTTATGCACGAGCATTTTTAGATTATCTCAAAGCGTTGAGACTACCTGGCGAATTAGATAATCACTTAAATAGACACTACACGGCGAAAACAGATACGGGTTATTGCTTGCGCTACGAACCCGGGCATTTCACGCGCTTGCCCAATCGTTACTATACTTTTCGCTATGGCGGAATTGATTTCTTTGCTTTAGATTCCAACACGTTTAACGACCCGATCCCACTATCAACCACCCCAGAGGGAGAAGCACGTCGTCAGCAGTTAATACAGCGCCGCGATCGCCTAGAACAAGAAAAGCTACAAATTCTTGACGCATCGGATAAACTGAATCCCGACGATCCCGACGATGCAGAACAACTAGACGATTTGCAAGTCAAACTGTCGCAGATTGAGGAAATTATTGTCGATATCGAAAAGCAATTAGCTATTAACAAAGCAGTTGTCACCGACACCGAACAACTCGATTGGTTGCAACAGCGATTAATTGAATCGTGGCATACAGATGAGGTACGGGGTAGGGTGCTGTACTTCCATCATCCCCCTTACGTGACTGAGGCGACAAAATGGCATCAAGCGCAAACTTTAGCAGTGCGCGATCGCTTGCGTAACGTCCTCAACGGAGTCGCTGAGGCTGTGGGTTCTCTTCCCCAAGGTCGTCCAATTGTCGATCTAGTTTTAAACGGTCACGCCCACTGTTTAGAATACCTAAAAACTATGGACACGGGACACGCTGACTCCAATATCAATTGGATTGTTTGTGGTGGAAGCGGTTACAGCTTGCGCCGCCAGCGCCAAGAGGGGACAGATCTAATGGAAGGAGAGGCGGAAGAAAGGTTAGTAGCGCGATCGCATCTGTTTGTCGGTCGCAACGGTTATGCTACCGAAAAACGTCGCCCCTACACTTGTTTGCGAATTGACGTACAAGATGGTTGTCCTCCCAAATTTGTCATCCGTCCTTTTGTTACCGAACGATATCAAAAGCAGTGGCACAGATACGCGATCGATCCTTTTACGATTTGAATAGTATTGGTAATGGCGAGAAGTGAGGAGCGAGGCGATCGCGCTTGCCGAGGTTTATACCAAAAATTCAACTCTACGACTCACTACGCGCTTAAACAGGATCGACCGCTACAAAAGTCGTAAAAATCTTGTCACCCACATCGTTAATTTGATGCTGAATGCGATCGAGAAATTCATGCAGTCCAATATTGACAATTTCCTCAATTGTGATGTATTCCAATTCCGATCGCGATCGACCGAGGGCGCGTTCGGCGGGATTTTGCCAAGTACCGATGGGAGTTCCAGTAATTTGATGTAGCGATTGCTCTGCTTGGAGTAAGCAAAATTGAATCGAACGAGGAAATTCGCGGTTGAGAATCAAAAATTCCGCTACAGCTGTAGGCGCAATGCGATGTCGTCCCCATTTACGATACATCTCGTAAGCACTCGCAGATTTTAGCAATGCTATCCATTGCAACTGGTCTAGAGTCGTCCCCACATCTTTAGCTGAAGGTAGCAAAATATAGTATTTTACATCTAAAATTCGAGCAGTTTTATCAGCTCGTTCTAACAAACGTCCAATTTGTCCGAAATGCCAACCTTCATTGTGCGTCATGGTTGCATTCATCACCCCAGCAAACAAGTGACTGGCTAGCTTGACTTCAGCAAAAAAATTCGACCATTCAGGAACGGTATGAGATTGAGCCGCTTCCTTGACTAGGAAATAAAATGCATTTACCCGTTCCCACATTTCCGAGGAAATAATTTCACGGATCGATCGCGCGTTCTCTCTAGCAGCAAACAAGCAAGAAGCGATCGAATTAGAATATTCGCGATCGAACGTTAAGAACTGAATCACATTTTCTGCTGTCGCTTCACCGTAGCGTTCTTGAAATAATGATAAATCTCCTGTAGTTAAAATCAAAGGTTTCCACTGCTGCGCTTCTCCAGTAGGAGCATCCAACAATAGAGTTAAATTAACATCAATAAAACGGGCAACATTTTCTGCCCTTTCTACATAACGGTTTAACCAGTAAATTGAATCAGCAACTCTGCTTAGCATAATCGGTTATCAGTTATCAGTTATCAGCGATCGGTGGCTAGTAGCTGAATTCTTCATCTAGCCACTAGCCACCAGCCACTATCCACTCATTTACATACCACCCAAGTATCTTTACTCCCTCCACCTTGGGAGGAGTTGACTACTAGAGAACCTCTTCTGAGGGCAACGCGGGTTAGTCCACCTGGATTGACGTAAATTTCTTTGCCGTAGAGGATATACGGTCGCAAGTCTACGTGACAGCCTTCAAATTGGTCTTCTAGAATGGTTGGCACGCGAGACAAACACAAAGTTGGTTGGGCAATGTAGTTGCGCGGACTAGCCTTAATTTTTTCGGCAAATTCTTGGCGTTGTTCTGGGGTGGCAGAAGAACCAATGAGCATTCCGTAGCCACCAGATTCATTCGCTGCTTTGACAACTAACTTATCGAGATTTGCCAAAACATGAGCCTGTTGATTAGGTTCCCAACAGAGGTATGTAGGAACGTTAGATAAAATCGGTTCTTCGCCCAAATAGTAGCGGATCATCGCTGGAACGTATGCATAGATGACTTTATCATCAGCTACACCAGTTCCTAGTGCGTTAGCCAGCCCCACTCTACCCGCACGATAGACTTCCATCAGTCCAGGTACGCCTAATAAAGAATCGGAGCGAAATGCTAATGGATCGATAAAATCGTCGTCAATCCGGCGATAAACGGCATCAACGCGCTTTAAGCCTTTGGTAGTCCGCATTTGTAGGTAGCCATCCGCCACTACCAAATCTCGTCCTTCTACCAACTCCACACCCATCTGCTGTGCTAAGAACGAATGCTCGAAGTAAGCTGAGTTATAAATTCCTGGTGTTAAAACAACTACCGTTGGATCGTAGAGTTGAGGAGGAGCCAGGTTGAGTAGGGTTTCTAGTAAATGACTGGGATATTCCTCAACGGGCTGAATTGTCATCGACTCAAAGACTTTGGGAAAAGTGCTTTTCATGACGCGACGATTTTCCAGCACGTAAGAAACGCCAGAAGGACAGCGCATGTTATCTTCTAGCACGTACCAACGACCATCGCGATCGCGCACTAGGTCTGTTCCGGTAATATGACACCAGATCCCACCAGGCGGTTTTAGTCCAATACAAGGCTTTAAAAATCCCGTAGCCGATTCGATTAACTCGCTCGGAATCACGCTATCTCTGATAATTTTCTGCTCGTTATAAATATCGTTGATAAACAAGTTCAGGGCAAAGATCCGTTGCTTCAGTCCCTTTTCTAGAGACTGCCATTCTTCGGCTGAGACAATGCGAGGAATGATGTCAAAGGGAAAAATCCTTTCTGTACCTTCACCCTCACTGTAGACATTAAAGGTGACTCCCATGTTCATCAAAGCAATTTGCGCTGCTTGATGTCGCCGTTGTAATTCTCCAGCTGGTAGAGAATTAATTCTTTCTAGCAGTGGAATTGCCTCCGCACGAGGTTTGTCTTTAGTGACGAATAGCTCGTCGTAAAAGTCTCCTGGTTCGTAATTGTCGAATCGCACAATAGAAAGGGTAGGGGTAAGAGGGAAAGTCGTAAGTCGTAAGTCGTAAGTCGTAAGTCAGAAGTTCTTCCGACTTGCTACTTTTTAGCGATCGCAGTTTGTCTGTCGTCAATATTGAATTACCTTACCAAATAGAATATCGATCGCATTTCAACTGTAGTTTTGACTACAGAATCAATTGTTAATTTGTAAATGAGGGGTAGGTAGTGGCGCTTTGGCTGGGGTGAAACCAGCCTGAGAATTCAACTACTCATGGGCGGAACTCGCGCCACAATACCTTTTTTCAGTGGTTCCGGTCGCTCCGACCAAGGCAGCAGACCGTCGTTCTTAGCATGATACTTGCTAGCGCACTCGAGTATGGCAGCAGCGCTATCTTCAGCTGGTAGTGTCCCAAATACGTAAGTACACTTTCCTGCTGCCGCAAACGTCACAACGCAGGGAGAGTTACACGCACTCATGCACTCCACCGCTTGTAAAGAAAATTCTGGTGCGAGTTGCCACTCTTCATAAAGTTGGGTTAAGCGATCGAACAAGATTTGACCACCACTCACTCCCACTCGTTTACCGTCCTGCCAAGTACTGGCGCAGGTTGTACAGACAAATACAGTGTGTTTCTCGTTCATAAATGTTGCAAAACTTAATAAAGTTTGTTAAGTTTATTTAAGACAAAGTAACAAATAGACAAAAACAACCTCATGACACGCTCTGGATATATTACTTCACCTGGCGAAGGCGAAAAGCTTAACAATTTCGCAGTCGAACCCAAAATGTATGTAGATGAGACCCCTCGCATTGGTTTTACCGAGTACGCAGAACTACTCAACGGGCGTTTAGCAGCAATTGGTTTTGTGGCTTTGATTGCAATGGAAGTATTGACTGGTCACGGCATCTTTGGGTATTTAGCTGGTTTAGGACAGTAGATATTAGAGCCTGCATTGCGATCTGATGGAGAATAAGAGTCGTAGAGGCGGGTGCGCGCAAACAAATTCACAACCTCAGCAGTAAACCAGGAGTCAAAACCCGCCCGTACAGGAGTCGGGAGTGAGAAAGAATCTTCATTCCTGGTTGTGAATTCCATTCATGATGTTCTCTTGTGCGCATTCAAACTCCATCTGCGTTCTATAAGTATTAAATTTTTTAAAATCTAGCGCTTTTGCAAGAACTCTGTTGTTGGTAGTTGATAGTAAATTGCCATCAACTATGAGCCATTAACTATAGCAATCCTATTTGATTCATGGTGGAGCAAGCTTCTAGCCTGCCACAGGCTAGAAGCCTACTATTACAAATCATTTAGAACTGCTATGTCAACAGTTCTAATTAGGAAGAGTGATTGATGGGCGTTGATTCTGGTAGGTTAATAGCAGGATTGCGCGTGAAGAACCCTACGGGCATCAACTTAAAACCAGCATGGTGAACGGGCATAACAGGCCAGTCTTCAGGGCGAGGAACGTGGGTAGTACCGAACGTGTACCAAGCTACCAAGTCTTGACCTATAAGCGGTTCATTATCCGCAACAAGGGTAGGTAAGCCCCGTTGGGAGTTGCTTTGGTTGGGATATTCTCCTCCAGCGTGGAGTTCTTTAGGTTTATACTTAGTCACCCAGAAATGGTGAGTAGCGAAGCCCGCGCGATCGCGAATTGTTGCGTCTTGGCGGGGAAAAAAGACTGTATTTCCAGACGGCATGAGCATATAACTCGTGGGTGCGCCGAGTTGATTTTTGCGAGTCGTACTGGCGATCGCCCATTCTCGGTTTTCCGTCATATTCAAATCCCGAACGGCGCTTTCCTCTGATGTTAAGGGTACGTGTTTGGTAACAAATGCATTCCCGTGAGGATTATTTGCACTGATAGGTAGGGATTGAACCGTCATTTCCATCGGCATGTTTGCTTCGCCGTCTACATCTAGATCTAAGCGAAAGTTAAAAAAGTGCTGGTGGTTGACACCGACAATATTTTTGGCGATTAACTTGCCGTAGCTATCTCGACTTGCAGTGGTGACGGAATCCGATCCTTGGGCTAAAACAAGTCCGTGCAAGTCAGTCCGCACGTCTAACGATCCGTCTTGGTGAAAGATCCAGTTGATGGCATAGTCGTAATTACCGATTGTTGCTGTCGTTGTGACAATGAGCTGGCGATCGCGTCGGACATCCTTGCGTTCGGATCTATAATCGTAGTGCTTCCACAACACGCCATTATCTTTTTCATAGATCCCGACAACATCAGGCATGGCATAAGGTTTGCCTTGCGAGTCTGCTAGCACTGCATCTAGCAATACCCCATTTTCAGGAACTTCTTTGCCTAGTTCCTGAGTATTAGTTAGCGTACCGAAATTGTATTCTCCGACATCAAAGGCATTGCGAAACGACCACTGCGGATTGGGATCGCCATAGGGAACGACCATTTCAGATAGGCTGGCACGATACATAACTGGACGAAATTCGCGACCGTCTTCATGCTGCACTTGGTAAAGGATCAAGCCATCCCGTGGATGCATCATGTAGCGGAATTTCCACCCCTGCCAACTCACTTCATTACCACTGAGTTTGAAGGTGTGACCGTTTGGTTGCAGGATTTTTAGTAACTTGGCTGCCGTTCTTAGGGGACTGAGCGATCGCCGATCGTAGTCCCAATTTTCCTTGGAGAGAGCTACGACACCCATATCGCTAAAACTAGCCAGTTTTTTCGCATTGAGATCGACAGTTGCAACGACTCCCTCTATTGGCGTGCCGTAATAGTTCCAGCGATCGCCTTTGAAGTAAGATAACGTGCGACACAGACGCGCCCCACTTGACTTTTCTGCTTCAGTCACCAGCCCTACTGCCCAGCCTTCAACGACAACTTGTTTGAAGTCAGTAATGCCTCGCTTCCTCATGGCTGCTTGCCAGCGCGGATCGGCTTTAGTGACTGCCGCTGCTATTTCATATTCTGGTTCCATGATGGCTGGCTGCACGCCAGGAATCTCTTGCCAGGATGATAAAACCGCAGCTTTAGCTTTAGTTTTAGGTTTTAAAGTTACAACAGCTTCGTAGGTTTTGTTTTGAGAGCGATCGTAAACCACGGCAAAAACTTCTCGTTTGAAGGGTTGTCCTGGCTTGAAATTCAAGACTTCTGTTTTATCTGGTTCATTCAGAGCAACGATGGGAAAGTGAATTTCCTGTTGGGGCATTTTTTGTTTAATGAGTGCAACGGCTGCTGTAATCTCTTGTGCCGTTAATGAATCGAGTGGATGAGTAGGGGTGACTATTCGAGCTAGAGAGATTTGAATCGAACCGATGGCGATCGCGACTACGATAAACATGGCTATAGATAACCAAAATTGCTTTCGCCGCTTCGAGAATAACTGGGAAAGAATTTGCAACATAGGAAGACTTCTGCGCTGTCAGATTTGTAGCCTTGGCTATCGCACTAAGGCATCTGCTTGCTTTTGGGTGGTAATAATAGCGCGATCGGGAACTTTTACGCCGTTTTGCAGCGTTACGCCCACCACTATAGCCTCGCTGCCGATTGTCACGTCATTACCAACTTTAGAACGAAATAATACAGTATCATCTCCAATTGTGAGATTATCGCCAACTTCGAGAGGTCCGTGAAAAACGATGTTATCGCTCGTATCTAAGTTTTTACCAATATGGATGCTCGTACCTTTGAGCGCATGAAACGTGACTCGATCCTCAATTTGGGCATTCTCCCCAATGATAATTGGCGTGCCTTCATCAGCACGAATTGAAGTTCGCTGTCCCACGGTGCTATTATTGCCAAGCCTGACATCTCCAACGATGCGAGCAAACTCATCGAGTTTCACATTCTGACCGATCGTGGGTTTGACTGGTTTCGGATTCCAAGATGTTTTTGGTGCTGTACTAACACCCGTTACGGCATCAAATCCTGCTTCTTCGTATAGGTGGCTGTAGTTTTCAGCAAACTCGGCATTGACTTCTAATACTTCTTCTTGAAACTTAGAATTAGCTTCCGTTTTGAGTGGGAGAGCATCAGCCTGCGCTTGAGTCGTAATAACTGCCCCGATTGGTACTAAACGGTTTTTGCCAATCCGCACGTTCGACAGAATCGCACCATGTAGTACAAAAGCACCGTCTTCTAGCACTACGTTGCGCAAGCGAGTATGAAAACCGATAAAGGTGAAGTTGCCAATTTGTGAATTCTCAATATTTGCCTGATGAGCAATACTCACTCGTTCGCCAGTACTACTTGATTTTGCCGCACAAGCACTTGGAGGAGCCGTATTTCTACGGAGGGCTAGAAATAAAATATTGTCTTGAAAATTAGTCCGATCGCCAATACAAATGCGAGTGTCGGGTTCCGCTCGGATGATAGTGTTACTAGCAATAAAAACTTTTCGCCCAATTAAAACATCACCAAAAAACTCATCCAACGGACTAATAAAGCTAGAATTAACTACGATTTTAAATGGTTCAAATAAACTGGTCGAACCCTGAGAATGAACGTTAACAACAATCGTATTTAGTGTAAAAATAATAACAATCAGACCGAGGAACACGAAAAGCTTCAACCTACTTTTAGCATTCTTTAACATAGATTATTTACCAAAAGTCATGGCAAGTTGTGTATTTAGAAGCTTAACTTGAAGTTTTAAGGTTGAATAGTTCGCCATAATAATAATACAAGATGCGATTTATCAAAATTACAACTTTTGTCTGTACTTACGTCTCTAATCGTGAAATTGAAAGTGGGACAACAGCACATTGTTTTTCTGAATTGAACGCTTGCTTGGCAGGTTTTTAATTTGTAAACTCGTTTAGTAGAAGTAGGTTGAAAAAAATGACCTGCATTTGCCAACTCAACAACTAAAGCATTAGGCAATTCAGTGCGAAAAAGCTCGATAAATTATGATTTTGGAGGTAATGCAAAACCTTTCATACCTTCAGCGATCGCGATCGGCTTTTGCCTCATAGCTGCGAAGCGCGAAGCATGAGCGTAGCGATCGCCTCTGCACCTTCCTCTCAGCTTTCATCGCACCACGCAATTCACTGCTCGATCGCTCGTGCGCTCCCTGATAACTGACTTGAGAGTGATGGCAAGGGAGGATGGTAATGTGAGAATAGCGCCAGACATTCTGATATTTCAAGCAAAGTGTCACAGTGCTAAGTGCAATCACGAATATAGATCGAAAGTTCAAAGTAGCGCGATCGCCCTTTTTGAGAAGTTTACAGTTGCAAACGCTCGGTCAGGAACAATAACCTATTCCATGAATATCCTTGAAGTCTCCACTACTCCCTTTACCGACCAGAAGCCAGGTACTTCTGGTTTGCGAAAAGCGGTCAAAGTGTTTCAGCAACCCCACTATTTAGAAAACTTCGTCCAATCCATCTTCGATAGTCTCGAAGGTTGTCAGGGACAAACTTTAGCTTTGGGTGGTGACGGTCGTTACTACAACAGAAAAGCGATCCAAATTATTTTGAAAATGGCTGCTGCGAATGGTTTTAGCCGAATTAAGGTCGGTCATCGCGGTATTCTCTCTACTCCTGCTACTTCCTGTATTATTCGCCAATACAAAACCCTGGGTGGAATTATTCTCTCTGCCAGCCACAACCCAGGTGGGGTGGATGGGGACTTTGGCGTAAAATACAACACTGGCAACGGTGGACCCGCACCGGAAAAGGTGACTGAGGCAATCTATGCCCGTAGTAAAACAATCGATCGCTACAAAATTCTGGATGCACCAGATATCGATTTAGACACGTTAGGCGAGTCTCGTTTGGGAGAGATGACGGTTGAAGTTATCGACTCAGTTCAAGACTACCAAAAACTGATGGAGTCGCTATTTGATTTCGATCGCATTCGTCAATTTCTCACCTCTGGTAAACGCATCTGCATTGATTCCATGCACGCAGTCACGGGTCCCTATGCCCGGGCAATTTTCGAGCAAAGCTTGGGCGCACCGCAAGGTACGGTAGTCAACGGTACGCCTTTAGAAGATTTTGGCGGCGGACACCCAGACCCGAATTTAGTCTATGCCCACGATCTCGTAGAAATTCTGTTTGGAGATAATGCGCCTGACTTTGGTGCTGCTTCCGATGGAGATGGCGATCGCAATATGATCTTGGGCAAACATTTCTTCGTCACCCCTAGCGATAGTTTAGCAGTGCTGACAGCCAACGCTAAGTTAGTCCCTGGTTATGCTTCAGGACTTGCTGGAGTCGCAAGATCTATGCCCACAAGTCAAGCGGCGGATCGCGTAGCGGCTAAATTGGGAATTGATTGTTACGAAACTCCGACGGGATGGAAGTTTTTCGGCAATCTCCTCGATGCAGGCAAAGCCACCCTGTGCGGGGAAGAAAGTTTTGGTACGGGTTCCAACCACATTCGCGAAAAAGATGGGCTGTGGGCGGTGTTATTTTGGTTGAATATCCTTGCCGTGCGCCAACAATCGGTAGAACACATCGTGCGCGAACACTGGCAGACATACGGACGCAATTATTACTCGCGCCACGACTATGAAGGAGTAGATAGCGATCGCGCCAATACCTTAATGGAAAAGCTGCGTTCTGTCGCCCCCACACTCAAAGGTAAGCGTTACGGACAATATGAAGTCGAATATGGAGACGATTTCAGCTACACCGACCCGATTGATGGTAGTATCAGCAGCAAACAAGGCGTGCGGATTGGTTTTGTTGACGGTTCTCGGATCGTCTTCCGCCTTTCCGGTACAGGAACCCAAGGAGCAACATTACGGGTTTACTTTGAAAGTTATGAAGGTGACTCTAGCAAACAAGATCTAGAGGTACAACAAGCGCTAGCCGAACCAATTGCGATCGCCCAGGAAGTTGCTCAAATTCGCGAACATACTGAAATGTCGAAACCAACTGTGATTACTTAATCAGTTATCAGTAGTCAGTTATCAGTTATCGTAAGCCGTAAGTGTTTTTTTACTTACGACTTACGACTTATTACTTACCCCTGTGTTATGGCAAAAACTCTGGGAGAACAGCTTTTAGCAGTGACTGTGCAACGCTCTCACCATGCAGGAACTCGTTCTAATTGCTGTAGTGTTTGTGGGAAACCCTTAAGTGGCGATCGAACTTCTAGCGATCGCCAAGTTGTAACTGAATCAGATTCAAGTCAAATACTCGTTTTTGGGCTAACTGTACTCATCGGTTTACCCATGCTTTGTGGTGGACTGTATCTACTCGGAAGTACGCTAGCAGATCTGCAAACTAAAGGGAGTCGCGCGAATCCGGCGATCGTCAATCGTTGCAACGTTCCCGCGCGCTAGCACTGATTATGCGATCGAATAGGTATCAAAATCTGTTTCTTGACTCCGGACTCCCCTGTACGGGCGCACATGTAGGGGCACACCGCTGTGCGCCCCTACCGACTCCCGCTTTTTACAGCAAGCACTGACAAATAAGTCAACTTTTCTATAGTTTCACGACAAAATACAATGTTTGATTCTAACTAATAGTTAAGTTGCAAATACTACCATTTTGCGTGGTTGCCAGTACTACTATCCTAATGACCTAGCGTTACAACAAGAGGGTAGGAGAGCAAAACCATGAAATTTAGCAAGAATACAACTATTAGCAGATTGCGTTGGTGGCAACTGCCTGTTTTGCTCTCTTTTGCGTCTCAGTTACCCGTCAGCACCACTCAAGCCGCACCGATTCAAGGGGAGTGTAAAGCTAATACTGATACAGTTCCCAGAATTGCTCTCGTTTCGGCATTTTCTGGTGAGGCAGATCGATTTATTGATGAAATGCGTTTGAATGACGGTCAAAATAAATTCGATGGCTGTCTAAATATTAACGGACATCGCTTTAGTAAGGGAAAATTGCGCGGTAAGAATGTCGTTGTCGTGCTGACTAATATTAGTATTGTCAACGCTACAATGGTGACGCAATTAACGCTAGACAAATTTAACGTCTCGAAAGTGATTTTTAGCGGGATCGCTGGTGGAGTTGGTGGGGTTGGGGCAAACGACGACGACCCTAATACCCCGAACGAGACACCCATCGGTTCGGTGACGATCCCCAAACGGTGGGCTTTCCCCCAAGAGACGTATTTCAATAACACGGCAGAAATTGTACCGTGTGCTTTCTCACCTGGACTTCAGCTCAATCACGTCTTGCAAGACCCCTTAGAGGAAGCTAAGACTTGCAATTTTTTATTAGGACAAGCATCAGAACCAGGGCAAGCTAACCCAGCAGGAATCTTTCAACCAGATGCTAAGAATGCTTTTTTACGCAATACAAATGTCAGTTCCGATCGCGCACCACAATTTTATTTCAACCAGAACAACGAACAAATCATCCGTCAAGTTCCATTCCCAGGTGCATCTGTAAATCCAGAGACAGATCAGGACTTAAAATTTTGGTTTACGGTGGATGAGGCAATGTTTAAAAAAGCAAGTCAGCTGGAAGTTAAGTTATTGGATTGTCCTCAAGTTGACCAGGCGGGAAATTGCGCTACTACGCCGATCGATCCACCACCTCAACTGATCGTCGGTCAAAATGGGGTCGCCGGACCTACATTTGTTGACAACGCCCAATATCGTAGATTTCTAGCGACAACTCTCAATTTTGACGAACAAGGCAACCGTAACGCTGAAACGGATGTATTAGTTGTCGATATGGAAACCACCGCATCGGCAATGGTAGCCTATTCTAATAACGTCCCTTTTATTGCTGTCAGAAGCGTTTCCGATTTAGCGGGTGGTGGCGAAGAGGCAGCAGCAACGCAAATCGGCACATTTTTTGCGATCGCGGCGGAAAATCAAGCACGGGTTGTATTTGCTCTCCTCGAAAAGCTGTGAGAGATCGATTGGCAACAACCTCGTTTGATATGACAAATGGTAGCCAACGCAGTATATATTGACTTCGTGCTACCTGTAATACCGGAGGGTTAGATTTATGTCTGCTCATGATGCTAATGCGCCTGCCCATCCTACAGACCCAACCATGTTGGATAAAGGATTGACTAAACGCGAATACATTGCCGCGATCGCCCTAGCCGCAACTGATGCTAGTGCAACAGCCCCAGAACGAGCCAAGCAAGCTGTTGAGTTGACAGATGCTCTGTTTAGGGCACTGCATGGTTAATTCATAATTCGTAATTCGTAATTATTACTTTGTCATTGTTGTTTTAGTTGCGAATTGCGAAGAATTAAGCGTTAATTAGTACCAACTACTTTATTTCTTCCGAGCTTTGTTTTATAATACCTATATTACAATGGTAATATTTGCAATTTTTAAAAATCTGAATATGTTTCCATTATGAGATAGATAGTAACAAAAACTTCGCACAAAATCAAGTAGCTTACCTACTGATGAAATAGAACTACCATAGCAATTTCTATAATTAGAGAAGGATAGCTACTCAGTAAAACAATGGAACGTGGTTTGATTTGGTTGCCACTGCTAGGATTATTTTTTTGGTTAGCTTGGCAGGGAAGAAACGAATTTCAAAAAGTAGAAGCCTACCAAAATTGGGCAAAACAATTTGAAAAGTCAAAATACGATATTTATGCGGTTTTGGGGCAGAATGGGAACGAATTAACTTGGGGAAAACCAACACGCACGGGACCCATTGACCTGAAAACTTTTTCTTTAGATCGGGTACAAGAAATTCACTTACTAGTAGAGGAAAAACCAGTAGCGTTGGAGACACCACCAAATAAAGGGAAAGCGATCGCGCTAGAATTTGTCATGCAAGATTCACAAGATACCGTGCGAATTCCCTTTACAGAGATCCCGATTGCTGTAGAGTGGGGTAAATATTTACTTAAAAAGAAGAATTAAGATCCCATTCTCGCAAAGCGATCGCCACTCCCTGTTGTAGTTGCGGTGAAATGTTAGCATCAGCAGCAAGTTGAGTTAACTGTTGATAGGCAGCAGTAGAATTTAACTGTTTGAGAGCAGCGATCGCGTGCAATTTGACGGCAAGATCTGAGTCTGCTAGTAATTGAATTAGCGATGGAATTGCTTGCATTTCACCCAATTGACCTAAAGACAAAGCGATCGCTTGCTTGAGTTTGGCATGTTGTGCTGCTAAGCGATTGGTACGCAGCAATTCGAGTAAAATCTCTGCTGCTTGTGGCTTTAAACTTAACTGTTCGACTCGTCCTAAAGCATGAATTGTTTCTTGCCAAATTGCGATTGAAGTTATTTGCTCGAAAACTTGCCGTAAATATTCCAGACTAGCTGAGGTTGCAATTCTGCCTAGAGCTAAGACAATTTCTATCTGTAAAGCGCTCGGCGTATGAGGAGACTGCAAGACTCGGAACAAACCTGTTGCAGCTCGATCCGTTCCTAATCTACCTAAACCGTTTGCAGCAGCTAGACAAACATCTATGCTGAAGTCATGCAATCTCAGCAGCAAGAGATCGACTAAATTCAATTCTTCACGTAAATCGGGGCGAAAACTCAAGCCAGTAACGGCTTCTTTTCTCACTTTTGCCCTCAAATCGCTTAAAGCTTCAATTAAAATGGGGGGAATTTTAGGATCGTGAAAGCTACTCAAAGCTTCGATCGCGATCGCTCTAATTTCCACATCTGAGTCTCGCACAACGCTGAGTAGAGGCTCGATTGTTTCTTTAGTACGAATATAGGCAAGCGATCGCGTAGCTAGCGCTCTGGTATTCTCTCGCTCTAACAACTTTGTAATTGCAGATACAGCATTCGAGCCAATTTCTGCTAAAGCTGCGGCTGCTATTCCCTGTTCTTCTGGATTTGCTGATGTTTGCAACAACTCTACCAAAGCGGCGATCGCTTCTGGATCGTCAAAAGTCCCCAAACTCCGCACGGCAAACCAGCGCAATTCTTCATCCGCATCTTCATCTGCCAAAATCTCCAATAAAGATGCGATCGCCTCTCGTCCGAATTTAGGCAGTAACTTTGCCACATCCCACCGTTGATGAAAATCTCCCCACGTCAAAATATCGATTGCCCATGTTAGGGGAGACGGTAGGGGCGCACTGCTGTGCGCCCGTACAGAGGAGTCGGGAGTCGGCGAGAAGAGAGCTGGGGAAGCTGAGGGAGAAAATGGAGTTCCGAATTCCGCATTCCGAATTCCGAATTCTGAGATGAGTTGCTGAAGGCATTGGAGTAGCAACGCCCAGTTAGAAGCAGCGTGGGCGAGTTGTGCCTGTTCTAACAAATTAGCAGTTTGTAAATTCACGGTTAAATTACTGCGATTTGAATTAGATGATTGTCAGGGAGCAGGGAAGAGAGCTGAGGGAGCTGAGGGAGCAACTACCAATTACCAATTACCAATTACCAACTACCAATTTCCCACACCCCGTTCGCCGATCGCTGGCAACTGATAACTGATTTCAGTCTGACCTAATTGAGACATGCTACATCCGTCTTTGTACCGATTTCTATGTCATATCTGCATAGAAATGATGCAAAAAATTCAATAAAAGCAATGATTTGTTACTTAAGTTACGAATTGGTAGGAAAAATCCGCGTAAGTTAGTTTTTAACGAGCAAGCAACACGGGTTGGCACTCGATCGAACTGCGATCCATCAAATATTCAGACTGCAAAGACTGGGGTTGTTGCTCAAATTCGGAGGGTTAATCGTACAGAAGGCGATCGCAAAGTATCGAATGTATCAAAAATACAGGGATGACTTTTCATATGATGCCATTTTAAAGCCATTTTAAAATAACTGCGTGGTGTCTTGTCTGATTCCAACCTCAAACGAAAAGAAGGTGCGTCGCGAACGCCCATCATACCGATGAAAAGAAGATTTTGCCAAGGAAGACAACGGACAGCAGGTTGTAACAAAATCTAACAGATGACAGAAACTTAGAACTAGCGGAATTTTTGATTTTTTCAACATAAGTGCTGGTAGTGGCACGGACATAGCAGATAACAGGAATAAAGCCATATGACGGACGCAGCAACCTCCAAGGCAAGTCTGAATAAATTTGAAAAATTTAAGGCAGAGAAAGATGGTCTTGCGGTTAAAGCAGAGATCGAGCAATTTGCCTCTATTGGTTGGGAAGCAATGGATGAAACAGATCGCGACCATCGCCTTAAGTGGCTAGGCGTGTTCTTTCGTCCAGTCACTCCAGGTAAATTCATGATGCGGCTGCGGATGCCTAATGGCATTATCACCACCCATCAGATGCGAGTCCTGGGTGAAGTCCTGCAACGCTATGGCGATGACGGTAGCGCAGACATCACTACCAGACAGAATATTCAGCTGCGGGGCATTCGGATTGAAGACTTGCCAGAGATCTTTCAAAAGTTTGCTGCTGTGGGATTAACCAGCATCCAATCGGGGATGGATAACGTCCGTAACATTACTGGCGATCCACTAGCAGGACTCGATACCGAAGAGTTATTTGACACGCGAGACTTAGTGCATCAAGTGCAAGACGCAATCACCAATTACGGTGAAGGAAACCCAGAATTCACCAACCTACCGCGAAAATTTAATATTGCCATTACTGGTGGTCGCGATAACTCCGTCCATGCAGAGATCAACGATCTTGCTTTTGTTCCGGCGTTTAAGGGCGGGAGTCGGGAGTCGGTAGGGGCGCACGGCTGTGCGCCCGTACAGGAGAGTCAGGAAAAAGAATTTGGTTTTAATATCCTAGTTGGTGGTTTCTTTTCTGCTAAACGTTGCGAGGCGGCGGTTCCTTTAGATGCTTGGGTAGCACCAGAAGATGTAGTTGCTGTATGCAAAGCAGTTTTGGAAGTTTATAGAGATAATGGACTGCGAGCCAATCGACAAAAAGCTCGCTTGATGTGGTTGATTGACGAGTGGGGGATGGAAAAATTCCGTCTAGCTGTAGAAACCCGAATGGGTAAATCTTTGCGATCGGCAGCCGCTAAAGACGAAATTGACTGGGAAAAACGCGACCACATTGGCGTCTACCCTCAAAAACAGCCAGGACTAAACTACATCGGCTTACACGTTCCTGTCGGACGGCTCTACGCTCAAGATATGTTTGAAGTAGCGCGGTTGGCAGAAGTTTATGGTAGTGGTGAGATTCGCCTGACTGTAGAACAAAACATAATTATTCCCAACATTCCCGATTCGCGTCTCGGAACCTTCCTGGCGGAACCACTCTTACAACGCTTCTCCATAGAACCCGAAACGCTAACCCGAGGACTCGTATCATGTACGGGCGCTCAGTTCTGTAACTTTGCCTTGATTGAAACTAAAAATCGAGCGCTGGCAACAATTAAGGCGCTAGAGGCAGAACTAAGATTTACTCAACCAGTCCGCATTCACTGGACGGGATGCCCTAACTCCTGCGGACAACCCCAGGTAGCGGACATTGGACTGATGGGAACCAAAGTCCGTAAAGATGGCAAAGCTGTAGAAGGTGTTGATATCTACATGGGTGGCAAAGTCGGCAAGGATGCTCATTTAGGTAGCTGCATCACGAAGGGAATTCCCTGCGATGATTTGCAGCCAGTATTGCGCAATTTACTCGTCGAGCATTTCGGCGCTAGACCGAGGCAAGAAGTTGCAATAGGGGCTAGAGGCTAGGGAAAGAAGTCAAAAGTCAAAATCTACCTCTCGCCAATTACCAATTACCAATTACTCATTACCAATTACCACTTCAAGAATGACCAAGTTTACAAGACGGCAATTCATCATTACCACAAGTGCAGCAGCGGCAGGTTCAGCTTTAGTTCACGGCTGTAGTTCAAGCAACACGGCAAGTAACAATACCTCTACTACGAATACTAGTTCGACAGCTAATGTTAGTCCCGTTGCCGACGCTCCCAAAGTGGAGACGACTACAGCAAGGTTAGGCTTTATCGCCCTGACTGATTCTGCACCCTTGATTATTGCTGCGGAAAAGGGACTTTTTGCCAAATACGGCATGACTGATGTGAAGGTGGAAAAGCAAGCCTCTTGGCCCGTCACCCGCGATAATTTAACACTAGGTTCTGGTGGTGGTGGGATTGATGGGGCACATATCCTTACGCCAATGCCTTACCTAATGAGCTTGGGAACGATTACTGAGGGTAAAAAGGTTCCCATGTACATTCTGGCAAGGTTGAATACCAACGGTCAGGCAATTTCTGTTGCTGAAACTTACAAGGAGTTAAAGGTAGCTAAGGAAAGCACGCCACTCAAGGAAGCCTTCGCTAAATCTAAAGCTGCTGGCAAAGATCTCAAGGTAGCCATGACCTTTCCTGGCGGGACACACGACTTATGGATTCGTTACTGGCTAGCGGCTGGTGGTGTTAATCCTGACTCTGATGTTTCGGTCGTCCCCGTTCCACCACCGCAAATGGTCGCCAACATGAAAGTGGGCAACATGGAAGCTTTCTGTGTCGGAGAACCTTGGAATGCCCAACTGGTAAACCAAAAGCGGGGTTATACAGCTTTGGTAACTGGAGAGTTGTGGAACGACCACCCAGAAAAAGCTTTTGCAATGCGGGCTGACTGGGTAGATAAGAACCCCAATGCGGCGAAAGCATTATTGATGGCAGTACAAGAAGCCCAACAATGGTGTGAAAAAGCAGAAAACAAAGAGGAGATGGTGAATATCGTTTCCCAGCAGAAGTGGTTTAGAGTCCCAGCTAAAGATATTATCGAGCGAGCTAAGGGCAACATTGACTACGGCGACGGTCGTACAGAAGAGAACTACGCCCACAAAATGAAGTTCTGGGCAGACAATGCTTCTTATCCCTATAAGAGCCACGACCTGTGGTTTTTGACGGAAAATATTCGCTGGGGTTATATTCCGGCAAATACCGACACGAAGAAACTCGTAGACCAGGTAAATCGCGAAGATCTATGGAAAGAAGCTGCTAAAGCAATTGGCGTACCAGATGCAGAGATTCCTAAGAGTTCTTCCCGTGGTGTGGAAACTTTCTTTGATGGGGTCAAATTCGATCCGGCTAATCCCGAAGCTTATTTGAAGAGTCTAAAGATTAAGAAAGCTTAATGATGGGCTAGGGAAAGAAGAACTCCTGTAGAGACGTTATATGTAACGTCTCTACAATTCCCGACTCCCGACTCCCGCAATTCTTTATATAAACGTAGAAGCATAGGAGGAGCATGACCGCAACGTTAGATCGTTCGAGAAAAAGTTTACAGCAGAAAGCGATCGCCAAGTTTATCGCTAAAAAAGTGATTCCGCCCATCGTGGCGATCGCCATTTTTGCATTGATTTGGCAGTTACTTACAATGAGTGGGATTCTTGCTTTGCCTTCGCCGATCGAGGTAATTCAAGAAACATGGGACCCTTACATCATCAATCCCTTTTTTGATAATGGCGGGACAGATAAGGGATTAGCATTACAAATTCTGGCTAGTTTGGGACGGGTCGCAATCGGTTTTTCCCTCTCAGCTATTGTCGGAATTACTCTGGGAATTCTAATTGGCTCGAATGAATTTGTTTACAACGCTGTAGACCCGATTTTTCAAGTTCTTAGAACCGTTCCACCTTTGGCATGGTTGCCATTATCGTTAGCAGCATTACAACAATCCAATCCTTCCGCAATTTTTGTAATTTTCATTACAGCAATTTGGCCCATCATCATCAACACAACAGTGGGCGTACAACAACTGCCTCAAGATTATCGCAACGTCGCCAGAGTTCTCAAACTCAGAGGAAAAAAATATTTCTTTAAAATTCTGTTTCCCGCCACCGTGCCTTACATCTTTACAGGTTTGAGAATCGGGATCGGTTTATCTTGGTTAGCAATTGTTGCCGCAGAAATGTTAGTTGGTGGAGTCGGCATCGGCTTTTTTATCTGGGATGCTTATAACAGCTCTTTATTAAGTCAAATCATCATCGCACTGATTTATGTTGGTGTTGTCGGTCTGCTATTAGACAGATTAGTGGCTTTCATTGCTAGTAAAGTCGTTCCAGAAGAACAAAACTAGCTAATAGCTAATGGTTAATAGTTAATAGCAATCAGCAATCAACTATTAGCAATTAGCAACTACCAACTACCAATTACCAACTACCAATTACCATGTCAGTTTTTGTTGAAGTTGACCACGTTGATAGAATATTTTCATTGCCAAATGGTAGTACCTATACGGCACTGAAAAATATTGAATTAAAAATTAAACAGGGTGAGTTTATTTCCTTAGTCGGTCACTCTGGTTGCGGCAAATCTACGCTACTAAATATTATTGCTGGTCTAGACCGTGCTAGTCGTGGTGGTGTAATTCTAGAAGGACGGCAGGTAAAAGAACCTGGACCCGATCGCATGGTGGTATTTCAAAACTACTCTCTACTGCCCTGGATGACAGTGTACGAGAATATCTCGCTGGCGGTTGATGAAGTTTACAAAAATCAAACCAAGGCAGAAAGACGATCGACTGTCGAACATCACATCGATTTAGTCGGCTTGCGTCACGCTAGAGATAAGCGTCCGGGCGAACTTTCTGGAGGAATGAAACAACGGGTGGCGATCGCTCGTGCTTTGGCAATTCGTCCTAAGTTGCTGCTACTCGACGAACCCTTTGGGGCGTTAGATGCTTTAACGCGGGGCGGTTTGCAAGAACAGTTGATGAAAATCTGCGAAGAAAGTCACGTTACTTGTGTCATGGTGACACACGATGTAGATGAAGCCTTGCTGCTGAGCGATCGCATTGTCATGCTCACCAACGGTCCTGAAGCACAAATCGGACAAATTCTGGATGTCAACATTCCCCGTCCCCGTCAGCGGATGGAAGTTGTCAATCATCCCAGCTACTACGCTATGCGTAACGAGCTGATTTACTTCCTCAACCAACAAAAACGCATCAAGCAGCGCAAAGCAAAACAACACGTCGTCGTTGCTGGCAATGGCTTAGAAAAAGTCAATTTAGAAATCGGCTTTATTCCGCTGACCGACTGCGCCCCGTTGCTAGTCGCCAAAGAAAAAGGCTTCTTTGCTAAATACGGCTTAACCGATGTCACCCTCAGCCGCGAACCGAGTTGGAAGGAAATCGCTAAGGGGGTAGGTACGGGACGCTTAGACGCTGCCCAAATGGTTGCAGGAATGCCCTTAGCCATGACTTTAGGGGCGGGTGGTAAAACTCCTATCCCCATCGTCAGCGCCCTGACTCTTTCCCGTAACGGTAACGCCATTACGCTGAGCAAAAAGTTTTTCGAGCAAGGAGTTAGAACCCTAGCCGACTTAAAAGCCGCGATCGCTTCTGACTCCGATACCGTCCACACCTTCGGTATGGTACACCCAGCCTCAATGCACAACTTGCTGCTGCGTTACTGGTTGGCGAGTGGTGGCATTCATCCCGATGAAGATGTCAGCTTAACGGTGATTCCGCCACCGCAAATGGTAGCTAATCTCAGAGCTGGAAACATCGACGGTTATTGTGTTGGCGAACCTTGGAATTCCCGTGCCGTTTACGAAGAATTAGGATTTGTCGTTGCCACCGATTTAGACTTGTGGGCGGGACATCCAGAAAAAGTTTTAGGCGTGCGGGAAGAATGGGCAAACCAATATCCACAGACCCACGTTGCCCTAGTTAAAGCCTTATTAGAAGCTTGCGACTACTGCGACGATCGCCGCCATCGGGAAGAAATTCTCGAATTACTCTGCCGACCGGAATACGTCGGTTCCGATCCCGCTTACACCCGTCCTGGGTTCCTCGATCCCTACAATCGCGGCGACGGTTCCGCACCCCAACAACTATTGCATTTCAACCAATTCCACGTAGACAAAGCCAACTATCGCGATCGCACCGATCTGCTGTGGATCTTGACTCAGTTGGCACGCTGGGGATTAGTTCCATTTCCGAAAAACTGGGTGGAAGTCCTCGATCGCGTCAGCCGTAACGATGTATTTGGCATCGCCGCCCGCGAACTTGGATTTATGGACATTGGACACGATCCCCAACCCATCAAGCTATTTGACGGCAAAATTCTCTATCCCGATCGCCCGATTGACTACCTCAACAGTTTGGAAATCAAACACCAAATCCGCGTCGAAGAAATTGCGATCGATCCTATAGTCACTGTTTAAAAAAGGGTAATGGGTAATGGGTATTACCAACCACCAATTACCAACTACCAATTACCAACTACTCCTGTGTACGGACGGGTTCACGCGAAATCTCTGATAGTAGTAAAAACTCTTGGTAAACCCGCCCCTACAACTCCCTACTCCCTCAAGAAACATGCAAATTAGAGAAACTCAATCTTTAGTCCAAGTCACTCAAAATCAAACTCGCGAACCATTTCTAGTTATAGAGGATGTTTCCAAGGTCTATCCTACAAAAAATGGTCCATACACAGTTTTAAAAGATGTTAATTTCACAGCTTGCGAAGGTGAGTTTATCTGTCTGATCGGTCACTCTGGCTGCGGCAAGACTACCCTGCTAAACATGGTGGCAGGATTTAACAAACCGACTACGGGAGAAGTTCGGCTGCAAAACGATCGCGTCACCGAACCAGGACCGGAACGGATGATGGTGTTTCAAAATTACTCCCTGCTGCCTTGGATGACGGCGTTTGATAACGTTTATCTATCCATTGATGCCGTCCATCCCAATATGCCGGCGGCGCAGAAAAAAGCGCTCGCTAAAGAGCATTTAGCAATGGTAGGACTGACGGAAGCTGCCGATAAAAAGCCGCGTCAGCTATCTGGAGGAATGAAACAACGAGTGGCGATCGCCCGTGCTTTAGCTATTCGTCCCCAAATCCTGATCCTCGACGAACCTTTCGGGGCGCTGGATGCCATTACCAAAGAGGAACTCCAAGAAGAACTGCTAACAATTTGGCGAGAACACCGCGTCACCGTGTTGATGATCACGCACGACATTGACGAAGCCCTATTTTTATCCGATCGAACGATCATGATGACCAACGGTCCTTCGGCAACGATTGGTGAAGTTGTGGAGATTCCCTTCCCTCGTCCGCGCCAACGCGCCCGTATCATCGAAGATCCCCGTTACTACGAACTGCGCAACCACATCCTCGACTTCTTGTATCATCGTCATGCCCATGTGGAGTAGAGAGTGGCTGGACTATTTTCTAGTCACCAGTCACTAATCACTGATAGCTGAAAACGGCGATCGCTCCGACATTTAGGCGATCGCTATTTTTTTGCAATCTGTCTTTGGGTGGTAAATATGCATGAAAATGCATGAACACTATGCGTTTATTTCATAATTAATGTAATTTCGTTACAAAATATACGAAACTTCTGGCTTTAGTAATCCAATCTAGAGTAGTAACCAGTATTGAAAGTGCCATTAAAAATTCAGACACAATCACTTTTCTATCAGTGTTATGGATGTAATTTGTGCAAATAAAAAGTCAAGCCAGCAAATGTTTACGGTATGGTTCGCCAATATTTTCGACACTGATAGAACTTTTTCAAACTGGTAAAAGATAGCCTAATTCAGACTTATAGAACCCAATAGCTCTTACAACACTCTTGAGGCAATTCACAGAATTGCTAACAGCACAACTTTTGCAATTCCTCTTCTTTTGACTTAGGAAGTCATCTCATGCTCAAAGGCTTAATTTCATTCCAGGGTCGCTATCGCATCTTACATCAAACGTGGTTTGCTTTCTTTTTAACTTTCGTTTGTTGGTTTAACTTTGCACCCTTTGCCGGATTAATTCAGAAAGAACTTCATTTAAGCGATCCGCAAAAAACAACTCTCCTCATCTGCAACGTAGCACTGACAATTCCAGCTCGTATTATTATCGGTATGCTGCTGGATCGGTTTGGTCCAAGAATTACCTACTCTTTTCTGTTGATGTTTGCTGTAGTTCCTTGTATGGCAACAGCGATGTCTCACGATTTCAACCAATTGGTATGGAGTCGTTTGTTGATGGGGATTGTCGGTTCTGGATTTGTCATCGGCATTCGCATGGTGTCTGAGTGGTTCCCGCCCAAAGATATTGGTATTGCTCAAGGTGTGTATGGCGGCTGGGGTAACTTTGGGGCTTTTGGTGCTGAATTTGCTCTCCCAATTCTTGCAGTAGCTACTGGCTTTGTTGCAGGTGGTGCATCTAACTGGCGTTTGGCAGTTGCCTTTACAGGTATTGTTGCTGCAATTTACGGTGTTATCTACTTCAATACTGTCCAAGATACTCCTAGCGGTAAAGTTTACAAGCGTCCTAAGAAAAATGGCGCGATGGAAGTCACCAGCAAAGGCAGTTTTTATGCCATGCTGCTGTCAAATTTCGGTTTGATTTTCGCTCTTGGTTTGTTAGCTTGGCGTTTGGCTCAACCTAAAATTCACTTCCTCAGCCAAAGCCAAATGTATATTGTTTGGATTGGACTATTAGGATTGTATGCTTACCAAACTTATCAAGCTTGGCGCGTCAATAAAGAGTTATTAACCGGACAAAAAATCTACTCTGCATCCGAACGCTATCAATTTCGTCAAGTCGCTTTACTCGAATTTACTTACGTCACTAATTTTGGTTCGGAATTGGCAGCAGTTTCTATGCTCCCAATCTTCTTTGAAACAACTTTTAGCTTGGATCATCATATGGCAAGTATTATTGCCTCATGCTATCCATTCTTAAACTTAGTTTCTCGTCCTAGTGGTGGTTTAATTTCTGATAAATTAGGTTCGCGCAAATGGACGATGACAGTTATTTCGGTTGGAATTGGGATTAGCTACTTACTCGCTTATGAAATTAATGGGAGCTGGGCTTTACCACTAGCGATCGCCGTGACAATGCTCTCTGCTTACTTTGCTCAAGCTGGTTGTGGTGCAACTTACGGGATCGTACCTCTGATTAAAAAAGAAATTACCGGACAAATTTCTGGTAACGTCGGAGCATATGGTAACTTTGGTGGGGTAATTTATTTAACAATTCTCAGCCTAACCAATGCCCGTACTTTGTTTGCCACAATGGGAATTGCTGCTCTAATTTGTGCTAGCTTGTGCGCCTTCTTCTTGAAGGAACCAAAAGGCTCTTTTGCTGAAGATTATGAGGCTACTGCTGCAACAGATACACCAGAACACGCGCTACCAAGTAGTTCTATATTGGCAGAGGAATTAGAATAAAATCTCTTGCTGCATTCCACCTACCTAATCTTTATACGGGATAACGCAGGTAAATTTTAAACTGCGTTATCCTAGTTTTCTATTATTAGCACCCAACGACGCTTATAAAAGAAAGTTATCAGTTGCCAACTACCAATTACCAATTACCAATTACCAATTATCAATCACAGCGATCGCTAAAAGTTCTTTAAAATACTATATTTGTTTGCTTCTATCTACGGTTATAATTTTTACTAGGACTGATTGAGGTAAATAGTATATCTGGACATCAAAATTAAATAGGATCTGTTCGAGCTATTTCGATTTTGATTATGTCAGAACTTTCAGACAATTTTACTCTTGAAAACGGTATTTGTGTAACATTTTCTACAGACTAAAATTTCAAACGTGGGTATGTTGTCTGGTAATGTAGAATCGTGGTTTAAAGTGCTGAAAAACTGTCAAATTTATCAAATTTACTGAAAGAGCTTCTAATAATTCTCCAACTTTAAATCTGTAGCCCATTAACGAAAAAATTGCGGTAACACTGTCATGACTGACTCCACCAAAACCCTATGTCCTTATTGTGGTGTCGGCTGCGGCTTAGAAGTCTCACCCCCAGCCGCTGCTGGCAAAGCGACCAATCGAGACAGTCAAGGGAATCCAGTCTGGAAAGTGAGAGGTGATAAAGCCCATCCTTCCAGTCAAGGAATGGTGTGCGTCAAAGGCGCGACAATAGCAGAAGCGATCGCCAAAAGCCGCTTACGCTATCCAATGGTGAGAGACTCGCTCAATGAAGAGTTCCGCCAGGTAAGCTGGGAAGAAGCACTAGAAAAAATCGTCAATCGCATTCAAACAGTTCGCCTGACTCAAGGGGCTGATGCAATTTGCATGTATGGTTCCGGTCAGTTTCAGACCGAAGACTATTACATCGCGCAAAAACTCATGAAGGGGTGTTTGGGGACGAATAACTTTGATGCCAATTCTCGCCTGTGCATGTCGTCCGCGGTATCTGGTTACATACAGAGTTTTGGTGCTGACGGTCCTCCCTGTTGCTACGAAGATTTAGAACAAACCGATTGCGCTTTTTTAATCGGTACGAACACTGCTGAGTGTCATCCAATTGTTTTCAACCGCCTCAACAAATACTGCAAGCAGAACCGCAACGTCAAAATGGTCGTTGTCGATCCCCGCTACACAACTACGGCGGAAGCTGCTGACTTGCATCTGGCGATTCATCCTGGGACGGATATCGACTTACTTAACGGGATCGCCCATTTGTTAATGCGTTGGGGCTGTATCGACTTAGATTTTATTGAAGATTGTACGAGTAATTTTCCTGCTTATGCAGAGGTAATTCAAGATTACACCCCAGAGATGGTGGCGCAAAAATGCGGAATCTCTGCTGCCGATTTAGAGACGGCGGCGCGATACTGGAAAGAATCGAAGCGCGTCCTATCTATGTGGTCGATGGGCGTAAACCAGTCTTCAGAAGGTACGGCAAAGGTCAGAACCATTATCAACTTGCACCTCATGACAGGGCAAATTGGCAAGCCTGGTGCGGGTCCATTTTCCCTCACGGGACAGCCGAATGCAATGGGCGGACGGGAAGCAGGGGGATTGGCACATCTGCTTCCAGGTTACCGCAGCGTGAAAAATCCACAACACCGCGCCGAGTTAGAGCAACTTTGGGGTCTGCCAACTGGTAGTATATCTTCTGAGGTTGGTAGAAATACTTGGGAAATTATCACGGGCTTGGAGTCAGGGGAAGTCGGCGTATTGTGGATTGCAGCAACTAACCCAGCTGTAAGTATGCCAGATTTGGAAAGGACGAAAGCAGCACTATTGCGATCGCCTTTTACCATTTACCAAGATGCCTACTATCCTACTGAAACTGCTGCCTACGCCCACGTCTTGCTTCCCGCCGCACAGTGGAGTGAAAAGACGGGCGTAATGACAAATTCCGAACGGCGCGTAACTCTGTGTAGTGCCTTTCGTCAGCCACCAGGAGAAGCTAAAGCAGACTGGGAAATCTTTGCTGAAGTCGGCAGAAGGTTGGGCTTTACCGAACAGTTTGCTTTTTCTGCTGCCACCCAAGTTTACGCTGAATTTACCAAAGTTACGCGCGATCGCCCTTGCGACATGTCAGGATTGAGTCACGAACGCCTCCGCGCCGAAGGACCGCAGCAATGGCCCTGTCCCGAATCTGAGTTAGGTAAATCGGATCGTCACGAAAAAGCCAAACGGTTGTATACAGATTTTAAATTCCATACCCCTGATGGTAGGGCGAAGTTCGCCGCCTATCACTCGCGGGGACTGGCAGAACCACCCGATCCGCAATATCCTTATGTCCTGACAAACGGACGATTATACGGGCATTGGCACACCCTAACTCGCACGGGCAGAATTGATAAAATTCAACAGATGCATCCCAACCCATTTATCGAAATTCATCCCCGCGATGCTGCGAGTTTGAAAATTAACAATGATGATTGGGTAGAAGTGCGATCGCGACGCGGTAAAGCTAAATTTCCTGCTAAAGTAACAAAAGCGATCGCCCCTGGTACGGTGTTTGTGCCGATGCACTGGGGGGCATTGTGGGCAGAACAAGCTGAAGCAAATGCCCTCACCCATCCCGAATCTTGTCCTGATTCCAAACAGCCAGAATTAAAAGCTTGTGCGGTGCAACTGATTCCTCTGAGTAACAACTTTTTCTCATATCAAGAAGCAGAGCAATACGATCCTACGCCCTCGCCTATTTCCGTGTAAGTAAAACAGTTCAAAAGTCAAATTCAAAAGTCAAAATTTCAGAAGGTACAAGCCTCTAACGAATCTCTGTGTCTGCCTCTAGCTACAGTAACGTAAAGAGTGCAGATTCGAGTAGCAACGGATGCAAGTAAAGAGTTAAAGTAAATACTTAAGATTATAAAGATTTATTAAAGGCGATCGCCTCTATGACGGTTCTCCTGTTGGCAGTGTCGAGCTTTATTGCTTGGGTTATTAGTAGCTTAGCTGGTGGGGGAAGTCCGTTTATTATTATTCCGATGGTAAACTTCCTGCTGGAAACGCCAGCTATTCCGCCAGTCGTGACCACAGGCATGTTATTGGGGAACTTGCAACGAGTTTTTGTTTTTTGGCAAGATATAGACTGGCGGCTAACTTGGTGGTATTTGCCTGGTGCAGTGTCGGGGGCGATTTTGGGTGCGATCGCATTTACTCAAACTCATCTAGAGTGGATACAAACTCTACTAGGGCTATTTTTAGTCAGTTCTGCTTTCAGTATGTTTGTAGGCGAGAGCAAACCATCTTTTCAAGTACCAGGTTGGGTTTTCTTACCCGCTGGGTTTATTCACGCTTTTCTCTCAGGCTTACTCGGTAGTATTGGTCCAATCTTAAATCCACTGTATTTAAATTACGGCTTATTCAAAGAAAAAATGATCGGCACGAAATCCGCCCATGTTCTAGTAGTACATATAGCCAAAATGTGTACTTACGCTAGCTTGGGAGCATTTACCAAATCGTATCTCTGGTATGGATTAGTCATTGGGATGGCAGCAATTCCGGCAAACTGGGTAGGACAGCAAATGTTACAGAAAATGAGTAACGAGCAGTTTCACAAGTTTGTGACTGTGCTGATAACTATTAGCGGTTTATCAATATTGTGGAATCAAAGAAAATTTTTTGCTATTTTGTTGCAATGAGATTAAGACTGCCGCACTCACGTTAAGATAGATCGCAAAAGCGATACACCAAACGGTAGCTCGGACTCGATATGCCAAGAAGCCAGCGTAATGACAACTTTGTAGATAAAACATTTACCGTCATGGCAGATATCATTCTGAAGATTCTGCCTACCAATAAAAAAGCTAAAGAAGCTTTTGTCTATTACCGCGATGGTATGTCTGCTCAGGGTGCTGGAGAGTATGCCGAAGCTTTAGACAACTACAGACAGGCTTTGGAACTAGAAGAAGATCCATACGATCGCAGCTACGTTCTCTACAATATGGGGTTAATTTATACAAATAATGGCGAACACGAGATAGCTTTGGAGTACTACGAAAAAGCACTCGAATGTTACCCCAACATGACGCAAGCCTTGAATAACATGGCTGTCATCTATCACTTCCAAGGGGAAAAAGCCAAAGAAGAAGGAGATAGCGATCGCGCCGATAGTTTATTCGATCTCGCTGCTGACTACTGGAAACGCGCTATCCAAATAGATCCCAACAACTATCTCGAAGCACAAAACTGGCTCAAAACCACCGGACGTTTATCAAAAGATATTTACTTTTAATGGTAATGGGAAAGTCAAAAGTGAAAAGTTAAAAGTCAAAAACTATAGATGACAAACTACTAACTACCAATTACCAATTACCAATTACCATCCATGCTCGACAAAGAACAAGTTCGTAAAGTTGCCCATCTCGCACGTTTAGCACTCACTCCCGAAGAGGAGGAACAATTTACCACTCAATTGAGTAGCATTCTAGATTATTTCGAGCAGTTGAGCGAACTTGACGTAACTGACGTACCTCCAACCATGCGGGCAATTGATGCTAGTAACATCACCCGTGCGGATAAACTAGAACCATATGGCGATCGCGATGCTATACTCGAAAGCGCTCCAGAACAGGATGGGGAATTTTTCAAAGTCCCCAAGATCCTCAACGAAGCCTAATTCTCTCGTCATCTATGCTGGTTAGATCTAGACTTAGAAGCAAGCAATCGCGCTATGACATAAACTAAGCTACCTGCAATCATACCTGGTAGGACTTCGTAAACTACGGAAGATAACTTAAATACCAGGTTCCAACTAATAGCGGTGATAATTCCAACAGCCATCATTAATAGTGCTACAGGCGTACTGACGGGCAATTGCCCAACTCGCAATAGTAACAGTGGACCTAAACCCGAAGCTAAAGCCGACCAAGAAAATGTAATTAAGAGAAACACATTATCATCGCCTACTAAAGCAATACTCAAAACGATCGCAGTGACAGTTAAAGTGCCTAACTTGACAATTCGATAGGAATTAGCAAATTGAGGCGCGATGTCTTGAGTCAACGCCGCCGAACAGCAGAGAATCTGAGAATCGGCTGTAGACATAGTAGCAGCAAAGACTCCGGCTAGCATCAGTCCGACAAAGCCTGCGGGTAGCAATTCTTCTGCTAAATACGGCAATGCCAACTCAGGATCGCCACCTGATATCAAGTCGGGTAACAACACCCGTGCTGCTAAGCCGATGGTAATGGAAGAAAAAGATGTGGTTAAACTAGCAATAGTTTTGATATTCAGCGCCCTATTGACATTATCGGGCGAGTCAATTGCCATTGCTCGGACTAAGATATGCGGTTGACCGACTACACCAAATCCAGCCACAATCCAACCAATAAAAAAGGGCAAAAAGCCCAACGGGAGATTAGATGGACTCAAATTAATTAGCTTTGCATCAATCGCGCCCAATCTTGTCCAAAGTTGCCCAAATCCACCACAGTCGGTAATTGCTACGGATAGTAGGAGCAGCAACGAACCAATCATAATTATCCCTTGGACTGCATCCGTCCAAATCTCCGCTCGCACGCCACCAGAAAAACAGTAGATAACAACTATTACTGCTCCGAGGATAATTCCTAGACGATAATCCCAGCCGAAGACAACATTCAGTGCTTTGCTACCTGCTACGAGTTGCGATGCTGCATACGCACCGAGAAAAGCAACAATAATTATGCCTGAGACAATCGAGATCCAACGAGCGCCAGAAGTATTTTGCGCTAAGAAATCAGAAACAGTATCCGATGCTGTTTCTTCGGATCTTTTTCTTAAACGTTTGAAAAATAAAAACCAAGCGAGATAGTCTCCTATTGCCCAACCAATAACTAACCATATAGCAGAAATTCCGGCTGTGTAGGCAAAGCCAACTTGACCGAGAAATAATAAACCACTCTGACCCGTTGACATGGCGGAAAGCGCCGTCAGCCAAGGACTTACGCCGCGACTAGCGAGGATGTAGTCAGCAGTTGTATTTTTCTTATGAGTTGATGAGTAGATGCCAACGCCAATAATCAGAGCTAGAAAAACAATGAAAGCAGCTGCAATAAATATGCGATCGCTCATAGATTTATCAGTTATCAGTTATCAGTTATCAGTGTAGAGACGTTAGATGTAACGTCTGTACAAAGTTATCAGTGGTTGCTGATGCAGATGACTTTACTTTTTGTTACATCTTAAGACATCCTGCTTCTGAGTGAAAGTGAAAATCAACTGCTGATTTGGTTAGAAGGTGAATGGCGATCGCAATTTATATTTGATTTATGAGAACAAATTACTATTTTTTGATGATTCAATCTTAATATTTTATTTTTGTCTTATAGCAATTCTCAACTGCGTGCGTGACATTTGTAGGGGCGCATAGCTGTGCGCCCCTACAGATTGCGTGTTTTACCTAAATCAAAACCGCTATTAGTAGAATAGGCAATGCTCGCCTACATTTGAATTCTCACTTCACTCGATGAGCCTAATTTTTTATACCATAAGATAGATGCATTTTTCTCCAAACTAGTAAGAGAAGACTTCTAACTTCTGACTTCACTTTATTGGTTTAGCATGTATGAAGAGCGAACTTAGAAACTCACAAATACAAATTCGCAAGAGGTGCGATCGATGGGTTTAGGTATTCTAGCTGACGGTAAATGGATTTCCGAACGGGAACAAGAAGATAACCAAGGGAAATTTATCCGCCCTTCTACTACCTTTCGCAATAAAATTACTGCTGATGGTTCGAGTGGTTTTAAAGCAGAAGCAGGACGCTATCACTTATATATTTCTTGGGCTTGCCCTTGGGCACATCGAACGGCAATTATGCGTCGTCTGAAGGGACTAGAAGATGCAATTGGATTATCTGTAGTAGCAGCAGAGATCGACCAAAATAGTTGGGAGTTTAGTAGTGAACCTGGAGCGATTCCCGATACTGTTAACGGGACGCAATATTTTTGGCAACTTTATCTAAAAGCCGAACCAAATTATAGTGGACGGGTAACAGTTCCCGTGTTATGGGATAAGCAAACTCAGTCAATTGTGAATAATGAATCTCGCGAAATTATTCGCATGTTTGATACTGAGTTTAACGATATTGCGAGTAAGAATGTCAACTTCTACCCCAAAGATTTGCAAGCACAAATAGACAAAACTATCGATGAGATTTACCAACCAATTAATAATGGTGTCTACCGAGCCGGATTTGCTACTCAACAAGTGGCTTATGAGGAGGCTGTAACGGAGTTATTTGAGGCTTTAGACCGTTGGGAAAATGTTTTAGCTAAACAACGTTATTTATGTGGTAATCGCATTACAGAAGCCGATTGGTGTATGTTTACAACCTTACTGCGTTTTGATGCTGTTTATTACGTCCATTTCAAATGCAACTTACGCCGGATTGTAGATTATCCTAACTTGTGGAACTACTTAAAAGACTTGTACCAACAACCAGGAGTGAAAGAAACTTGCAACTTGGATCATATTAAAAGACATTACTATCGGAGTCATCCCAAAGTTAATCCTACTCGCATCGTGCCTAAAGGACCAATAATTGATTTTGAGGCTCCCCACAACCGTAATGAAATAGGTGTTGCAGTTGCAGTTTAAAAAGTAGGGTGGGCATTGCCCACCCTACTTTAACCTTTGACGCAAACAACTTGCTTCAATGTTGCTACAATTTCGACCAGATCTGACTGATTATTCATTACCTCGTCTATCGGCTTATATGCCCCAGGAATCTCATCTAAAACTCCCGTGTCTTTGCGGCATTCTACGCCCTTCGTTTGCTCGATCAAATCGTCAAGTGTATAGACATTTTTTGCCTTATTACGAGACATCAAACGCCCCGCACCGTGACTGCAAGAACAATAACTTTCAGCATGACCTTTACCTCTGACAATAAATGATTTCGCACCCATTGAACCAGGGATAATCCCATAATCTTCAGTCTGCGCCCTTACCGCACCCTTACGAGTCACGTAAACATCTTCGCCAAAATGCACTTCCTTTTCGGCATAGTTGTGATGGCAATTGACTTCTAATAGAGGCTTGAATGGCTTACCACCAGCTACATGTTTTTCCACAACTCGCTTAAAGCGTGCCATCATCACGTCACGATTGACACGGGCATAGTTTTGTGCCCACTGCAAGTCTCGCCAATAAGCAGCAAACTCTGACGTACCGGAAACAAAATAAGCCAAGTCAAGATCGGGCAAGCGATCGCCTGCTAATTTTGCTAGTTCTTTAGCAGTATTAATATGGCACTGTGCCAACTTGTTACCGATATTTCGGGAACCAGAATGCAACATCAACCAAACTCGATCTTCCGTATCGAGACAAACTTCTAAGAAGTGGTTGCCACCGCCAAGAGAACCCATTTGTTTCATGGCTTTTCCTTGCAAGTCTTGCACCCCGCGATGTAGATCTTTAAAATCATGCCAATGTTGCCAGTTAGTAATAGATTTTTCTACATCTTTATTTTCGTTAAAACCAACTGGAATTGATGCTTCAATATCCAAACGGATTTTTTTCAACTTGCCTTCTAATTGTTCGGCATGATATGGAGTTTGAATGGCAGCCATGCCACAACCAATATCTACTCCCACAGCCGCAGGCAAAATTGCATCTTTAGTTGCTACAACCGAGCCGACTAAAGCACCTTTACCTAAGTGGACATCGGGCATCAATGCGACATGTTTAAATACAAATGGTAGCGATGCCACGTTTTTCGCCATCTGGGTTTCTTCATGTCCTAAAGCATGATTTGCCCAAGAAAGTACGGGTGCTGGTGTATTAATTTCTAGTTTTTCGTATGGCATATTTTTAGTTAAAAATTAAGGAAAAATAACTGATGTTTCTGTAGGGGCGCACGACTGTGCGCCCCTACAGAAACATGATCCAGGGCGCACGGCTGCCCCTACAGAAACATGACCCAGGGCGCACGACTGTGCGCCCCTACAGAAACATGACCCAGGGCGCACGACTGTGCGCCCCTAGAGAATACTTGGGTTTTTGATTCCCAGATTGACTATCTCTACAGGGGAGAATACTAACTTAGCTTATGCAAGTTCATTTTACATAATACATTGTGCTACAAAAAAATACAACAAGAGAACTCCTCCGAATATGGGTGTAAGGGCGGGTTTATTAAACCGCTTCGTTTAGCAGAGATTTTAGGTGAAACCCGCCCCTACATCGATCGCTGCTCCCTGCTCCCCGTTCCTACTAGCCATCGATGTACAATTACCATCACTAGGGCTAGAGGCATCATTAAAACAGGAATAATTTCCAAACTAGTACGGGAGGCGATCCAACCGACTGCACTGGGCAAACTGGCTGCACCTAAACTAGCGACACTCGACACGAAACCGATCGCGGCTGGTATTAATGCAGGAGATATCCTCTGTGGTAATAAGGCAATTGTTGCCGGATAGATTGCCGCAAACCCGAAACCAATCAGCGGTAAGCTCAAATACAGGTTTGGTACTAGCCACCAAGCTAGTAAACCAATACTCAGCACCACTAGAGAAATATCCAACGTGCGGACTGCACCGAGTCGTCGCATGAAATATCCCAAACTCAAACGCCCAATTGTCAGTCCCAGCCAGTAAGCGCTAATGCTGTATCCAGCAACGATTGGCGGGATCCCGCGACTGAGATTTTGCACCGAGTAAGCCCAATTACCCACACAAACCTCTGCACCCACATAAACCATCAATAGCAAACCCGTTAGCAGGACAGCAGGTGTCTGTAAAGCAACGCGGAGATTAGCCTTAGCACTCGTCCCAGAAGCATTGATTTTCTGCGTCATCGGTCGATAATTTTGGACGATCGCTATAGCCACCGCCACCACCAACAGCCCTACCACTCCTGCAAATACCAAATAGATCGATCGCCAATTCAACCCAAAAGCTAGTAGCGAAGTGGCGATCGTGGGACCTAACAATGCACCAACACCATAAAAAGCGTGCAACATTCCCACGAGATGGTTAGTCCGTTGGTTATCCACAATAAAAGTGTTAATTCCAGCATCAATCAGGGCAATTCCCAGCCCCAAAAGCACGCCAGCCGCCACCATCACCCACCAAAACGGATTCAGCGCATAGATTATCAGCGCCCCCATCAGCAACATTGCCGCTACTAACAGCATCCGTGCCAACCCCAAACGGCTGCTAATCAGACTACTAGAGAACGCTGCCACAACATAACCACCCGTCTGACTGATAAACAGCAGCGTTACAGTTGCCGGATTTAAATTATATGCAGCCAAAATCGAAGGCAACAAAACCCCCAATCCCGCCTCTGCTACTGCGATCGCCACAAAAGCATAAAACGCGATCGCTACCCCAAACCAAACCGCCTCTTTCCCAAAATGCGATCGCTTCACATTTTTGCCTAACACCCGCTTATCACCCATATCTCCCCTGCATTTATTTGGCTTGGGTACGGGCGGGTTTTCACCAAAGATTCACTGTTTCAGTGGTCGATCTATGCGCTAAACCCGCCCCTACAACTTCTGACTTCCTCACGCCTCTGCTAACAACACTCTTAACCCAACCCGATCGCCATCCATCACCTGTTGCTCGATCGCCATCCCTACCAAAGCAGGTACGATCGCATCCGCCTCAATTAAATCTGCTGGCTGATAAGTCGTCGCCACCGCCACCACACTCATTCCCGCTGCCCGTGCCGCTTTGACACCAGCCACAGCATCCTCCACTACCAGACAGCGTTCTGGTGGGACACCCAACCTTGATGCTGCTTTGAGATATCCTTCAGGATCGGGCTTACCACGGCTAATATCATCTGCCGTAATCATGACTTTGGGAACGGACAAACCAACATGACGCAAACGGTTGGTTGCGATCGCCTGCGTCCCTGACGTGACAATTGCCCATTGCCGATCTGGTAAAGAATCAAGTAAATTTGCTACTCCTTCCACTTCCACCACACCAGCTAAATCCTCCGCCTCCCGTTGCAGAAACGCCCTACCTTCTTCCTCTGCGATTAAGTGCGGCGCAACTTCGCGAATTGTCTCTGTCGCCGGACGACCGTGAGAGATTTTCAAAATTGCCTCTGCATCTAAACCGTGCTGCTGCGCCCATCTACGCCAATGTCCTTCTACAGCTACATTTGAATTGACCAATACACCGTCGAGATCGAATAGGACTGCCTCACAGTCGAAGCTTTTCATATCTTTTTCTCCAGCAGAGATGTGACATGGAACGTCTCTACACACATAACGTCTCTATAATGCTAATTTGTTTGTTAGAAAAACAAACTTACTAAAGATTAGAAAAATGACCGCAGATCGACATTCACCATCGATCGCCACCAATACAACACTGTTAAAACAAATCAACTATGCCCGCATTTTGGAACTTCTTAGATGTCGTGCGCCAAAGACTCGGGCTGAAATTGCCCGTTCCACAGGACTGACGCGATCGACTGTTACCGTAATTACAGCCGAATTAATCTCGCAGGGCTTAATTCGAGAAAGCGGTGAAATTATCGCGCCTCCTGGAGGGGGAAGACCAGGAGTCGGACTGAGTTTAAATCCCGATGGGGCATTTTTTATTGGTGCGGCGATCGAGTACGAACAGCTAACGGTAGTGCAGTTGAATTTAGCTGCCCAAGTTGTCAACCGCATTCAAGCACCACTAATAGGTAGTCGAGAACCAGAAATTGTCCTCAGCCAACTCGGACAATTAATTGGGCAAGTGCAGCAGTCCGATCCGACCAAACAAGAGCGATCGCGAGGAATTGGGCTAGCCATCCAAGCAACCATGAACTTAGCAGGTGTGGTCATCTATTCGCCATTTTTACAGTGGGTAGGTGTCGATCTGCGCCGCTACCTTCAGCCTCACATTCAATTGCCTTTATTTGTAGATAATGATGCGAACGCCGCCGCTTTAGCAGAGGTGTATCTAGGTAGTGCCATGCACTGTCATAGCTTGCTCTATCTATTAATTAATAAGGGAATTGGGGCGGGAATCGTGTTAAACAATCGCATCTTTCGCGGCGCTTACGGCACTGCGGGGGAAGTCGGGGCAATTTTACCAATGCCAACTGGCTGCGGAGATTTAGGCACATTTGTCGGTAGAGAGGCGTTGCTGCAAAACTATCGCCAGCGGGGAGGACAAGCAGGAGAAATTGGCGATTTGGTCGTACATTTCCGCCAAGACGAACCCCTCGCCCGCGCGGTTGTGTCTGAATGGGTGCAGATATTAGGCTGGGGATTAATTAACTTAGCAAATATTCTCAATCCCGAACGAATCGCGATCGGTGGACCGCTTGCTGTATTGGTTCCTCACGTTAAAGAGGAATTGGACTCGATGTTGCGAGACTGCGTACCTGGTAATGGTGGTGGTGGATTCTTCAGCGATCCGAAAGCTCGTTTTGACGTATCAGTTTTTGGCGAAGATGCGGCAGCAATTGGCGGGGCTGTACTTGCCTATCAGTCACTCTTTCAAGTTCCCGATTTAGTTTTGTTAGCTGGCTAATTTCAGGAGTTGGGGGAGTTGGGGAAGTTGAGGGAGCAAGACAATTCTAGTCACTAGTCACCAGCCACTAGCCACTGACAACTGCAAGAATGTATTAAAATTTGTAAATAGAAATAGCAAGTCGCGATCGTCCCTTAGCGAGGCATACTTATGGCAGCGCGTCAAGATACAATTTGGGAACAGTTCTTAGCGCCTGTCGTGCGTTTATTTATTGACGAAGAGGAGTTAAGGCGATACGCCCGTAGTATAGACTGGGAGAAAGAAAGCGATCGCTTTCGCCGTCCAGAGGTCAAGGTTCCCGTATATTACAGCAGTCAAAATTTTCACGGAATTAAGGGCGGATATCTTAATTCTGGTGCAGCTGTTTCTTACGATCCAATTACTCAATACGTCCTGCTACCTAATGAAACTCTAGTCCGTCAAGGATTGCTAGAACGTATTCGCGTTAAGCCAAGCAGAATTATAGATTTAGGCTGCGGTACTGGTTCCACGACGCTGATGTTAAAACAGGCTTTTCCCCAAGCAGAAGTTATCGGCTTAGATTTATCGCCATACATGCTAGTCAGGGCAGAAGACAAAGCCAAAACCGCAGGATTAGCGATTAAGTGGCTGCATGGAAATGCTGAAGAGACAAAACTACCAGCTGCCAGTTTCGATCTGGTGACGATATCCTTGTTATTTCACGAAACGCCAGCACAGGTAACTCAAGCGATCTTGCAGGAAAGCTTTCGATTGCTGAAAGCAGGCGGCGAGGCGATCGTTTTGGATGGCAATCAGCAGACTTTACGCCATCTCGATTGGTTGAATAATGTGTTTGAGGAACCATACATTCGAGAATTTGCGCAGGGAAATTTGGATGTCTGGATGGGTAAAGCAGGCTTTGCAGCAGTGCAGACTGATGATGTGTGGTTAGTCAATCAAGTAACTCGTGGAATTAAGCCTTTGATGCAGGAGACAGGAGACAGGAGACAGGAGACAGAAGAAGATATGGTAATAACAGAGGAATGGATTCCGGCTCCTGGGTATTAAGGTAATAATATAGTATGGCGTTAAAGGCAGTTTTATTTGATTTTAATGGCGTTATTATTAATGACGAACCGATTCATAAACAACTGATCGAACAGTTATTAGTTGAAGAAAATTTACGCCCAATCCCGGGTGAGTTTGAAGAAGTTTGTCTAGGGAGAAGCGATCGCGTTTGTTTAGCTGAATTGCTCAAACGTCGAGGTCGATTTGTGAGTGAGACATATTTACTCCAATTAATGCAGCGCAAGGCGCAGGCATACCAGCAAGAATTAGAAAAAATTCCTAACTTACCTACGTATCCAGGTTTAGAAGATTTGGTTTTTCAAGCCCGTAGCCAACAATTAAAGTTAGCTGTAGTTAGTGGCGCAATGCGATCGGAAATTGAATTAGTTTTGCAGCGTTTGAATTTGACACAATACTTTTCTGTATTAGTTGCTGGCGATGATATTACTACCAGTAAACCAGAACCAGATGGCTATTTGTTGGCAGTAGAACGCCTCAACCAACTCTATCCCGAACTTCGGTTGCAGCCAAGAGAGTGTATTGCGATCGAAGATACTCCAGCAGGAATCCAAGCAGCGAAGACAGCAAAAATTCCGGTTGTTGGAGTTGCAAATACCTATCCATTTCACATGATGCAACGTCAAGCAAACTGGGCTGTAGATTACCTCAACCAGTTAGATTTGGAATGGGTGCAACAAGTACTTTCCAAAGCAAACTCACAAGCCACCGTCGCTGAATGTTAAAATACCAAGTGGCATATAGGAATTTGAGACTAGCAGTCCAAAATCTAAAATTAGTACGGGGAATTAGCTCAGTTGGTAGAGCGCTGCGATCGCACCGCAGAGGTCAGGGGTTCGAGTCTCCTATTCTCCATCGTCGCAAACCCTTTCTATTAAAGGGTTTTGTAGTTTATCAGCCTAACTTTGTTTACGAGTTCATTCTCAATAAGCAACCCAAAAATGGGTACAGATCGAGATATCTAGAGCTGGAATTGAGATAAAATTGAGATAATTTAATCGGGACTATTAACCATATGGCAAGGGTTTCGGACGCTACGAAGAAACCACATGAGATAAATTCAGGTTCTCGATCTTTATCTCAATCTGTATCTCAATCTCAACAAAAGAAGAAAGCAGCTAAGGGGACAGTCGTAGTTCAGATATTCAAGGAACGTCTGCGTTTAGTGTGGAGCTACGCCGGAAAGCGTTACTTTCTCTACTTGGGGCTACCCGATAGTAAGACGAACCGAATCGTAGCTGACCAAAAAGCTAGACAGATAGAAGGAGACATGGCTACAGGTAATTTTGACCCAACTCTGAAAAAGTACAAATTTGAAGCTATATCCAAACGAAGCCAGCTCTCAGCAGTTGCTCTGTTTGAACAGTTTACAGAGAGTAAAGCTAAGTATCTAGCAACTCCGACTCTATCTAAATATGCCGCGATTGTTGGGTATTTCAAGCAGTGCTTTGGAGACAATCCTGCAAGTGCGATCGCAGAGGTTGATGCAGAAACCTTCACTGACTGGCTGTTAACTCAGATCGAACCAATTACAGCAAAAGATAGATTAGCTCTAATTAAGGCTTGCTGGCGATGGGGAATCGAGCAAGACCTGATTGAATCTAATCCTTGGAAAGAAATGTCCAAGCGCATCAAGCCCGCACCAAAGCAACCGCCTAAGCCTTTCAGCCGTGAAGAGATGGGGGCGATCGTTCATGCTTTGGGAAGCGATCGCTACTACCATCACTATGCTGACTACGTAGAGTTTTTATTTGGTACAGGTTGCCGCACAGGTGAAGCAATTGGATTGAAATGGAAACACGTTAGTAATGATTGCTCAACCGTATGGATTGGCGAAAGCTTGAGTCGCAAGGTGAGAAAGTCCACCAAAACCAATCGCGCCAGAACGATCGCCCTAACACCCAAGCTACAAGCAATATTACTAGCTAAACGACCTGCTGAATTTGACCCAGAGGGATTGGTTTTTACTGCTCCCAAAGGAGGAGCAATCGATGATAACAATTTCAGGAACCGTGCCTGGAAAACAGTACTTACTCGTTTAGAAATTGACTATCGCAAACCTTACACTACTCGTCACACTCTCGTTAGCCATGCTTTAGATCTAGGAATGAACCCAGTTATGGTTGCTCAACTGACAGGACATGACGTGCAGGTGCTGTTCAAGAACTACGCTGGCAACGTCAACTCTAGACCTCGGCTGCCAGAACTTTGAGTGCCACAAAAGTTGTGTGACTTAACCTAAATTTCATTAATTAATCCCGACCTCAGTTTTACTATCTAACTGAGGTTTTTATATTTTCTACTGCCGATTTGCGTTTAATTAAATACTATGTAACTTCAGAAAGATATGGTTCTCTAGATGAAACAACTCTAGGGAAAATAAATATTATTGGGTATAATTAGCGAAGAAATAAAATAAACAACTCAACGTTACTTGTGGTTGAGCAAACAGTAGTTTACAAAGCTACTAAGTAGTTGCGATCGTTGCCTTTCTACTGAACAATCGACCATAAAGAAGACACTTTGGAACTGGAATGCAACAATTCTCCTAACTGACATACTACTGCCATTCAGAGATATTGTTAGTCCTGTACCCGAAGGAAGTTATCGATTTTTGGCATTCAGAATACTCGCTTCATATAGGTTGGCTATAAATGGTAATGAACCACTCGACTGCTCAAAATTATCCCATTCCTGAAATTTGGATTAACAAACATATTGCGGCAAAGATTCTTGGTTTATCAATCCATACTCTAAAAAAACTTCGCAGTGAAAAAGCACGTCCAGAGGATCGTTTGCTTGAAGGAATTCACTTTGTACGTTATGGAAAATACTGTGTCAGATACAATGCCGAGCTATTGAGAGACTACGCCGCAACACGCTCCGATCCAAAAACTCATAGGCGAGCTATTGAGACATATCTTGCTTCCCTGCCCAGCAACCAACCTAAACGAGTAGGTAGAGCGCGTCAGATTTCTTGAGTAATTGTTAAAACTTGTGCGTGCAGAATGTTCTTTTCTTGAAACAAAAGAAGAGGGGCAGGCTAGCGGATGAGGTACTCAATTGTTGGCTCTTAAGGATAAAGTAAGAGTAATAGCTAATACTCTCTCTAACCTGGCTCTTGTTTCCCAGTCGCCTTTGCGTTCTCGATCGGTAGACTTACCGCTCCATAGCTTATGACAGCAATTACTTTAAACTTAGAACCAGCAATCCATTTAACTGACGAGCAGTTTTATCAACTGTGTCAGGCAAATCGGGATGTCAGATTTGAGCGCACGGCAGAAGGTGAATTGATTGTTATGCCACCAACAGGGGGAGAAACAGGCGATCGTAACTCGGAGATGAACTTTCAACTGCGAGCTTGGAACAAGCAAACTCGCTTAGGAAAAGTATTCGATTCCTCCACAGGATTCAAACTGCCCAATGGCGCAGATCGTTCTCCCGATGCTGCTTGGGTCAGATTAGAGCAATGGGAAGCTCTCACGCCAGAACAACGCCAGAAATTTCCGCCTCTAGCACCCGATTTCGTTATCGAGTTGCGTTCTGCTACTGACGATCTCAAGCCATTACAGGCAAAAATGCAGGAGTACCTTGATAATGGAGTTCTTTTAGGTTGGCTGCTCGATCCCCAAAGACAAATTGTGGAAATTTATCGCATTGGGATAGATGTAGAGGTAATACAATCGCCTACGACTTTATCAGGGGAAGATGTACTGCCTGGTTTTGTTATGGACTTGAGCGAGATTTTCTAATCGCCAAGTCTGAATGCAGAAAATTGAGCGGGGCGACCGCCACAGTACACCAAGTTAGTATGCTATAGCCGCTCCCGCACTCTTACGGCGATCGTTAGCACCGTAAAGCAGCCCAGTTTGAGGATCGATCGCAATCGATTCGGCAGCACCCCAACTGCCAAATGGCACTACCCTGTATCCCATTCCCCATAATTGTCCAAAGACACTGGAGTTAAGGGTATAGGGTTCGGTAATCACAAAATTGGGCAATCCCTGGTAGTGAACGCGAGGAGTATTGACAGCTTTGTCGATCTTCATGCCATAGTCGATCGCATTGGTAAGAACCTGGAGAACAGTAGTAGGAATGGTGGAACCACCAGGACTACCCGTCACTATGACAACTTTGCCATTTTTCATCACAATTGTGGGAGACATAGAACTGAGCGGTCGCTTACTAGGTGCGATCGCATTGGCTTTTCCCTGTACCAAGCCGAACTGATTCGGGACACCAGGTTTTGCTGCAAAGTCATCCATCTCATTGTTGAGGAAAAAACCCGTTCTTGGGGCAATGACTCCAGCACCAAAGTAAGAATTAATCGTGTAGGTCACAGATACGGCATTTCCATCACGATCCACAACTGAGTAATGAGTTGTATTCGTTCCTTCTCGACCAGATGTGATGCGAGAGTAAACTTGCCGTGGAGGTGTGGCACGAGTTGTCGAAATCTGCTGACGAATTCTAGCCGCATACTCTTTCGATAGCAGTCGTTCTGTGGGATTGTTGACAAAAGCTGGATCGCCCAAGTAGGTATTGCGATCGCCGTAAGCATGTAACATTGCCTCAAACATCAGATGTAGACTGCTTGCTGAGTGCCAGCCTAGCTGTTTGAGCTGATAACCTTCGAGAATATTCAGCATTTGGCATAAAGTCACGCCACCACCAGGGGGAGGCGCAGAAATCACCTCATATCCCCGATAGCTGCACGAAAGGGGCGACGTTTGAGCGACTTTGTAGTTAGTAAAATCTTCCAGCGTCAGAATTCCACCATTTTTGTTGCTGGCTTTGACAATTTCCGCCGCGATCGCACCCCGATAAAAACCATCCGCTCCCCCTTGGCAATCAGTTTGAGAGTTTGAGCCAGATCTTTTTGTATCAGGCGATCGCCTACTTGATAGGGAGTTTTGCCATGTTTCAAAAAGATGGCTGCAACGTTTGGTTGTGCCTGAAACTGCTTGAGATTCGAGTTAAGGATATCGACATCTCCTGGCTGCAAGACAAAGCCTTTTTCGGCTAGGGCGATCGCTCCCGCCATCACAGTAGCGCGGCTGAGAGTGCCATATTGTTTCAATGCCTGCTCTAATCCTTTAACCGTCCCTGGTACGGCAACAGCTAAGTAACCCTCTTTACTTAACTTAGAAACCACTTGACCTTGCCGATCCTGGTACATATTCGGGCGTGCTGCTAATGGCGCTTGCTCGCGGAAGTTGAGAAAAGTATTTTTACCATTGGCAAAGCGAATTAGCATGAATCCCCCACCGCCAACGTTGCCACAGCAAGGATCGGTAACAGCTAGCGCGTAACCCACAGCTACAGCTGCATCCACAGCATTGCCACCTTGCTTGAGAACTGACAATCCGACTCTAGATGCTTCGCGTTGTGTGGTGACGACAACACCGTTTTTCCCCGTTACTGGGTTGGGCGAGTTAGAAATAGTGACTCTACCACAGCTCGGTGCTGTCAACTGCTGACACTCTAACCAACTGATGAAGCGATAAGCATAAGTTAGAGGATGGTAAACACTACCCGATACAGCTATATCTAACCCCAGAAGGGTGACGATTAACCCACAACTAGCTGCTGTGACACGCAGGCATTTTTTTATCCTTTTTTTCGGCAACATTATATCTTTTGACAGATTATCGAGCAAAATTCTACAAAAAAAGAAACTGTGGTTACATCTGTCTTACAATCGATCGCAGCCAGATTAGCTAAGCAGATATTCATGACTAAAAATTTGGTCAAAAACTGTCGCACTCGCGAATAGAAATGATTCAGAGATATTGGATGCGCGGATTGGAGCTGATTGCAGCAAATGTAACGCTCTGCTTTGTTGCTTCACTGCCAATCTCCGCTCAAATTGTTCCAGATACTACGCTACTAAATAATTCTCAAGTTGAGGTTATTGGCAAAGAGCAAATTATTACTGGAGGCACTCAAGCGGGTGGCAACTTATTTCATAGTTTCGAGCGATTTTCTCTCCCTACTGGCAATACTGCCTACTTCAATTCTGCTCAAAATCTACAAAACATTTTTAGCAGAGTTACAGGTGGCTCGATTTCTAATATTGATGGCATCATCCGAGCCAACGGTACTGCGAACCTATTTTTAATCAATCCTAACGGAATGATTTTTGGTCCCAATGCACGATTAAATATTGGTGGCTCTTTTGTTGGCAGTACGGCGAGTAGCGTCAAATTTGTGGATGGCAAGGAATTTAGTGCTAAAGCTACTGGAAATACACCCCTGTTAACTATCAGCGTACCGATTGGATTAAATTTTCAAGGTAATCCAGGTTCGATTCGGGTACGGACTGTCGGTCACAATCTTGGCGGAATTGGTAATGTACCAGTGAGTAGGAACAATAGCTTGAATGCTAGTTTGAGTGTCAAACCAGGTAAAACGCTGGCATTGGTAGGAGGAGAGATTGACTTAGAAGGGGGTCTGCTAACGACGGCAGGGGGTCGAATTGAATTAGGCAGTGTCGAAAATGGAACTGCCACTCTCGACCTTACTAACTCGCAATTGAGCGTGCAGTATCAAAATGCTGCAAATTTCCGAGATATTCAGCTCTCAAAACGCTCTTTATTAGATGTTAGCGGTAATCCAAGTGGCTCGATTCATCTACAAGGTCAACGGATAACTTTGAGTAATGGTTCTGTAATCTTGTCACAGAATCAAGGCAGACAACCATCTGGAAATATTAGTGTCAATGCCACTGATTCGGTGGAAATCAGCGGTACAGATCCAGAAGCCAGAATTCTCGGTAGTTTGTGGAATGAAACTTTAGGATTGGGAGATGGAGGAGAGATAGCAGTTGCAGCACCTAAATTAGTTCTACAAGCAGGAGGCACGATTACAACTCGAACTTATGGCAATGCAAAAGCAGGCGACATCATCTTAAATGCGACCGAATCTCTACAAGTCATCGGCGGCTCACCCATTACTCCCAGAGCAGTCAGCAATGTTTCTTCTTTTACTTTCAGTTCGGGTCAGTCTGGCGATTTGAAAGTGTCAACTAAAGATTTAATTGCGGCTGGAGGAGGCATTTTGTCATCGACAACCGGTGGCAGTGGAAAAGGAGGAGACATCACAATCGATGCGACTGACTCGGTTCAAATGAATGGAGTTAAACCAAATTTATTCTTGCCTAGTGCCGTTACCGCCTCAACTGTTGGCACTGGTGAAGCTGGCAAGCTAACGATTAATACATCGAGATTAATTGTGAGTAATGGCGGTAGGATTGATTCTTCTACGATTGCTGCTGGTGCGGCTGGTAGCGTCAATATCAATGCCCAAAATTCCGTAGAGGTGAGTGGCGTAGTACCAGGATCTCGCAATCCTAGTTTGGTGATTTCGTCTGCTAACATCCTGGATGAAAGTTTAGTTCAAGCCTTTGGAACGCCGCCTCAATTAACTGGAGCATCTGGAGATGTGACAATTAACACCCAAAAGCTGAGCGTGACAGATGGAGGTCTAGTCAACGTCCGTAACGATGGGTCAGGCAATGCCGGACAAATTCAGGTTAATGCTCGTTCCATTAACTTGAACAATAACGGAGGTATTACTGCTGCTACGGCTGCTGGTGAAGGAGGTAATATATACTTACAATCTGAAAACCTACAGCTAGGCAATAGTGCGATTACTGCTAGTGCTGGAGGGAATAGCAATGGTGGCAACATCAAAATCGACAGCAGTATCCTTACCACTACAGGTAACAGTAGCATTGTAGCTAATGCCATCCGAGGTAATGGTGGCAGAGTTAGCATTAATACTCAAGGCTTCTTTCGCTCGCCCAATACGGCGATCGCTGCTAGTTCGCAGCTAGGAATTAATGGCACTGTCCAAATTAATACTTTACTGGTCAATCCTAGCCGCGATCTAACTCAGCCAGAAGTCGTCCGCTCGACTCCTGAAATTGCCTCAGTTTGTCAAGGAAGGTCGAACGCAGGGGTAAGTGAATATGTCATCACTGGTACTGGTGGTATTCCATCTAGCCCTGATGACTTGCTCTCTAGTAATGGGGGCTGGCACGACAATTCTGTTGTCCCTATTGCTGGCGAGGATTTGGGAGAACCAAACTCATCAATATCTGGAGAACCAACACAGCTAGTCGAGGCACAAGGTTGGAGGCAAAATCCTGATGGGACAATTATTCTAACGGCAGAGCCTAACGCTGCCATCTCAGATAGTTCTGCTTCTACTCTTTCATGTCGGTTGCAACCCGTGGCTAGAGAATCTTTACCTTCAGAAAATACAGCACGACAGCATGAGTAAGTCTTGGTACTGGTGGAAGCATTTTTTGCTAGGGATCGGTCTGTCCTTGTTGCTTTTTTTGGGTCACTCAGAAACTAGCCAAGCAAGATTACCTGTATTCTTGGCTAAGGCAACTCAAACAAACATACAACAGCATCACAAAGCGCGATCGCTAACCCAAGCAGGTCACAAGCAATTGGATCGGGGTCAGACAAGTCATGCCTTACAAACTTGGCAGTCAGCTACAAAAATCTATCAGCAATTAGGCGATCGCGTTGGCGTGAAAGGCAGCTTGGTGAATCAAAGTTTGGCTTTACAAGCAGAAGGCTTATATCCTCGTGCCTGCAAAACTCTATTACAAGTCATCGAGCTAGAAGAATGGATTTGCGAGCCAGTGGAGGTAGACAATTCTACTTCCAAAAAATTTGGAGAATCTCTGGATCAAGTGCTTGAAGGGCGCTCGGATACAACCGTTTTAGTAGCTGGATTACATAGTCTAGGTGATGTACTGCGGCTGCTTGGTAAACCCGATGAATCTGAAATTGCTTTGCAAAAAGCACTCTCGATCACCAAACGCCAAAACGCCAAACGGGATTTCAACGATCTTCTGCTGAGTTTAGCTAATACCCAAACAACTTTCTACAGGCGATCGCTCGATCGATACCAGTTAACAGAAGAACCATTGGCAAAAGATCGGTTACAAAAGCAAGTGCAGGAGAATATCAGCAAAGCACTCGCACTGTATCGACAGATCGCCAACTTCGAGCGAGCAAGTACAGCAACACAAGCACGACTCAACCAACTGAGTTTACTACTAAATTTTAGGGAAACTGCATCTGAGGCTAATTCAGCTTTTAAACCGTTGTTAGGTAACAACAAATCTCAAATTCAACAAGTAATTGAACCGCTGTTAACAGCTCAATTTGCTCAATTTTCAGCCATACCATCTATCTACGCTCAACTCAATTTTGCCGAGAGCTTAATAAAGATCGATCGAGAGCGAGAGTTAAGCCAGTTTCTTTTCCTAGCAGAGAAACAGCCCTTACTGACAGCACTATCTTTAGCTCAAAAGTCTCTACAAGCTGCTGAAAAATTACCCGATATCCGAGCGCAATCTTTTGCTTTGGGAACTCTAGGTAAGATCTACTTCCAACTAGAAAGACCCGAACGAGCCAAACCATTTCTAGAAACAGCTTTAGGGAAAGCTCAATCGATTCGAGCTTGGGATATTGCTTATCGGTGGCAGCAAGAATTGGCTCGCTTATATCAAGCTACAGGGGAATTGGACAAGGCGAGAAAGGCATATGCAGCTGCAATTAACAACCTCGATCTTCTGAGAGATAATCTTCTGTCAATTAATTCAGAACTGCAATTTTCATTTAAGGAGAAGGTCGAACCCATCTACCGACAATACATTAAGTTGTTGCTAGCAACTCCTCATCCCGATCTCGAACGCGCAATTCAAATCAACGAAAGGCTTCAGGTAGCAGAATTAGAAAATTTTCTTGGGTGCGGTAAACTCGATCTCGTTTCTTTAGATAAAATTCAATTCTCTAAAAATCCACCAGCGATCGTTCATGTTATTCAACTAGGAGAGAATGTCGAAGTCATAGTTCGTTCGCCCGATCGCTCTCTACATCGCTACACTCAAAATGCATCATCAATCAGAAGTTACGTTGATAATTTGCTGCTTAACTTGCAAGAGCCAAAATTTGTCTATACGGATGAAAGAGAAATTCTGACATATACTCAAAAACTTTATAAGTTGCTTATTACACCAATAAAATCTTACTTGCCACAGGCAGGAACATTAGTATTTGTCCTAGACAGCCCTTTTCAAAATCTACCGATGTCACTATTGCATGACGGACAAAACTATTTAGTCAAACAGTACGGTATTTCAGTCGCATTAGGTTCGCAGTTGCGGCAACCTCAAGCTCTACAAAAAGAGCGATTGAAGGCTTTGATTGCAGGTCTATCTGAAAAAAGTCCCAGTTTTGCTGCTCCTAACGCTCCGCCAAATTTGACTCCTCTACCTGAAGTGGCAGAAGAAGTCGCGGATGTCAAAGCGAATACTACTGCGGCAGTAGAACTACTCAACGAACAGTTTACGAGCGATCGCTTCCGCAAACAGATAGATATTACTGATTTTCCAGTCATTCATCTCACGACACACGGGCAATTCAGCTCCGATCCGCAGCAAACGGTAATTTTAGCCTGGGATCGGGCGCTCGATGTCAGGGAACTGAATGGGCTGCTACGAAATCGAGCGCCAAGCGAGTCAACTAGCCTCGAACTATTGGTTTTAAGTGCTTGTCAAACTGCTAAAGGAGACAAGCGTTCGGCGTTGGGAATTGCCGGAGTAGCGGCGCAAGCTGGGGCGCGGAGTACGATCGCCACTTTGTGGTTAGTTGATGCGACTTCTACCGCTCAACTGATGGGCGAGTTCTATAGTGGGTTAAAGAATGGTCTTGACAAGGCAGAAGCATTGAGGCAAGCGCAATTAACATTACTGTCAAATCCCAAGTTTCAACACCCGTACTACTGGTCGTCGTTTATCCTGGTTGGAAGCTGGCTATAGCATTTGCCCGCCTCAAGCCGATTCGTGCCTTAGCCAGCTCGGTTGAATTATTAACTGCTGCTGCCAATTGTGCTGCTGTTGTGTACTCGCGCCTAGCCTCCTGGGGTAATCCTGCTTCTAAATAGCGATCGCCCAACACTCTATATAAAGTGGGATTTCGGCTACCTGCCTTGGCTCTACCGTTGAGGGTGTTAATTGTCTCGCTCAATAAATTCTGTGACATATAAATAGCGTCAAGGTCGAGGAAAGCAACCTCATCTTTAGGCAAGCTTAAATTGTGTATCTGCTTAATTCTCGCTGCAATCTTCTGAGCATTATTTTCCGGCACTAAGTTAACTACCGAAGTACTAGCACTCACAGCAGAGTCATTGCGGTTAGCAATTACAGTAATTTTGTAGGCATTGCCAAATTGCAAAGCTGGCTGATTCTTGGGGTAAGTTAACACCCGATCTTTCACTACAACTTGCCAGTCCACGCCTTGACCGCTCACTTGCACGGTATAGCTGGTAGCATGAGTGACAGCATACCAGGAGATGGTTGGACGGCGATTCAATAGTGCGCTGCTGTAGGGGCTAATTATCGCTGGATTGTTGTTACCTTCACCTGGACCTTTGAATTTGGGACAAGCACTGCGATTTTCTGGAGTACATGGTTTAAATCTTGTGGCTCTGGGCAGACAACCGTTGAGTTGGTTAGTAGCATTACCACCTTTTAACTGTAAAATTTGTTGGTTGAAGTAGCACAAAACTTCAACCGTTCTTCCACTCTTTGGTTGTAAGCGATCGCCTGGACAAATTAGGCTACCAGCTTTTAAGTCGAGATCGCTATTGTTCAGCACGCGCCCAATAGGAGTACACTTTAACTGACTGGCGTTCCGTCTGGGAGATGAAGCTTGAGCAACAGCAATACTCCCATCTAGGAACGTGAGTAGAAGCACGATCGATAAACTACATCTGGTCAAGTTTTTCGACATTTATCAGAGAAGGAATACCAATGATTGCAGTGATTATTACAGTAATGGCAGGATGGTTGATGCTTTTGCATATGCCGATGGTAGGATTCCTATCGCTGCCAAAGTCTCTGTAATATTTGTTGTCGCCATTCTTGCACCTCTGGTAAATCCGAACTCGCTAGCAGGCAAACCTCCCAGGACAGCTTGGCACTTTCTCCTAAAGCTTCCTGCGTCTGTGCTAGTAGGCAATAGGCATCAACCCTTTGCGGGTCTAATTGCAATGACTTTTGTAAGTGATTCTTCGCTGCTAGATAGCGTTTTTGTCCAAATTTTGCCCAGCCTAGATTCTTGTATAAAGCAGCTTGAGAGTCAGGAACCTGAGTTTTACTTAAACCCTCTTGCGCTAGTTTTATGGCTGCATCATATTCTCCATTTAGATTTCCCAGGCGCGACAAGTTGTTAATAGCACCGACGGCGCGATCGCGATCGATCCCAATTGCCAGCTTGTACTGCTGTTCCGCGAGATCGTATTTTCCGCGATCGTCGTAAAAGCTTCCCAAGCCGTAATGCCCTTCCCAATTATTAGGTTTTAATTGAAATGCCTTTTGATAGTTATCTGCCACACATCTGTAGTCATTCATTTGCTGACAGGTCAATGCCAAATTATTGTAAGCATCTACATCATGCGGGTTATATTTTATTGCCAGCTCATAATTTTTCTTAGCAATTGCCGGATTATTTTGATGGCGAGAGGCTTGCTCGAAGTAAAAGCTGGAAACTGAATCAGCAGTGTTTGGCTTCAGCCAAATTGCCAAGTCAAAATTTTGTCGAGCATCTGACAAGCGATTTTCTCGTTGAGCTTTTTTTCCTTGCTCTAATAGAGAATTAACGATTGCAGGCAAAGAGATTTTATAAACTCCAAAAGCTAAGAATAAACTTAAGGCGATCGCACCAAATCTAAATGGTTTTGACTTAACTAGACGATTCAGCTTCGACTTGAAAGGTAAACGATCCAGTTGTTGCAAAATAATTTGAGTATTTTGCGGTCGCTTACCTGGTAAGTGAGCCATCAGCTCATCAATAAAGTCAGCAAAAGGCTCGTCAATTTGCGCTGCTAGTTTTCTCCACATCAACTGCCCTGTTTTGGGATCGCTAGGGATATCGAGCAAAGGAATACCTGTGAGCAAATAGACAAACGTGCGTCCTAATGCATAAAAATCTGATTGCGGTACGGCTTTCCCGTTCAATTGCTCTATCGGCGTATAGCAAGCCGTTCCGATCGCAGTGACATTATAGAATCCACCTACATCAGTTGTACTAATCAAACCTCTACTCACTTTTGCCATGTAAGTGTTAGTCGTCTCGCGGACAGCACCAAAATCGATTAATGCTAATTGTCCATCGGGTTTAAGAATAATATTTGTTGGTTTGATATCTCGATGGAAGAATCCATAAGAATGTAGATTGCCGAGAATTTCTACGATTTGTTTAAGCCAATCTAGAGCCAAAACTTGAGAAATCTTCCCGTGAAGCTCTATCCAATCATTCAAGTTGTGACCAGGAATCTTCTCCATCACTAAACAGTGTAACTGTGGGGCATTTCCATTTGGTTGAAAAGTGAAATATCCATCTACGTCAACTCTAGGAATACCTGGAGAATCCACTAGCGATAACACATTAGCTTCTCGTTCCATCAACTCAATTAACTTAGAGTTTGTGGAGCTGAGGATTTTCATAACTTTGTGCGTTCCTGGTGGGTCTACCCACGTTCCCTGCTCGTCTACGACTTCAAATACTTCCGTGGAGCTGTCTGTATCTAGCGGGCGCAGGGGCATGAGTAAACGAAACTGTCCGTTAACGAGTAATTGAGTGCCGCAATACTGGCACTGTTCTAAATCGTCACAATTGATGCGATTTCTGCAATAAGGATTGATACAATAACTCACACGGCAAAGCTCTCAGGAGGCTTGGATAAACTGAATAATTCAGGAGCTGTACCTAGCAATCCCGTCTGTTCCTGTTGAATTACATATCTTTTGATTATTGGTGGGAGCTTGAGGAACAATTCTTTCGTGACTTTATCCGCGCTCACTACAATCAAAGAGCGATCGCCCAGAGTTTCTATAGCTTCAACTAACCCTGAGCAAGATAAAGTATTTTTTGTGCGAGTTTGTAACTCTTCAAACATCTGGGTGAAACCAATTGTTCCAGAAGCATCGATTGTCTTTTCTGCTAAATAAAGCAAAATTTGCTTCTCTAAATGAGTTAATCGACCTGGTTGATACTGTTGGGCTAAGATTTCTCTAAATATTTCCGAAATTAGATCGGTTTTGTAGTGAAGGAATTTAGCTACACTTCCACTAAAGAACTTTTCAATGCGGCTGGCAACTAATTCGATTGCTGCGGGATTGCCTAAGTAGGGTTCGAGCAATTCTGACCATTTCTGCTCGTCAGTTAGTCCTCTAGCTTGCAAAATCTCCTTAGCTGCTTTCACATCCAAACCTTCTAGCTTGAACGAATCACTCGGTCGTCCCGAACGTTGTAATTTCATTAAGTCTTTGAAAGGCTCTCTACTGGTCAAAATAATACAGCTAGAATGTTTTTCTTCGACGATTGTGCGGAAGAAAGTAGCATATTCCGAGTATTGCTCAGAGTAGGGATTGCAGCTACTATCTCGCTGTTGTCGCAACCAGACTTCGGCAGTATCTAGTACTAATAAACAGCGACGCATCGAGAGTGCCTCGATGAAAAGTGCCGTTAGCTGGTGTGTGTCCTCTCGTAACCGCTGCTCTTGAAATGCTTTTAGGGCTAAAACTTTGAGCAAGTTAGCGAGTAAGGCTTTCAGTGGCGGACTATTATGAACTGATTTCCAAATTAAGTAATTGAATTGGGAGTGCGGCTGTTTACTAATTTGGTCAATTAGTTTTGCGGACATAGCACTTTTGCCAATTCCTGGTGCGCCATAAAGCACCACGCATCGACTATGAGCGATCGCTTCCCTCAGTTGATTCAGTTCTACCTCGCGTCCAAAAAAAGTTTGCACGTTAGGAGGCTGTCCCCCAATCACAGGTATAGCAGAGGTATTAACAGGATTGGACTGACTGGGAACGGATGACAAAAGGAAGCCTGTTACCATTCTTCGTTCTAAGATGCTCCGCAGCCGTTTCTTGGTAATTTTTTCCCCATTCCCTAAAATTCCTGTCAGCAAAATCCACAACTTTTGCCCGACATCGCGTTGTAACCGATCGATTGTGGAGGAGTGAGTTTGGGCTATCTCCTTGTAGTGTTTGTCTTCCCAAGCCGCTTCTATAACGAGCTGTTCATCCTGGCTCAAGCGTCTACCTGCTTTGAGAAGCATTAGCTCGTCTATTGCTTCAATAGCTTCTTGACAATCAATCGTTCGCAACGTGCTTTACTTTACTTAATATTTGAGAGTGAAATTCCGACATTTTTGCATGATAGATTATATTGCAATTACTAAAGTACAAAAGCAAGTCAGTCCAGCGGTAAATTGGTTGGCGAGCATCTGTTTATAAGGCATGAAGAGAGGAAAATTTGATCTGCGATTGGGAGACAAATATCCAGCATCATCCTCTGCTTGACCTTCAACCGAACTTTTAAGCAATATGGATCGAGAATACGAACTAGTTTCGGCTTTCGCCGATCGCTTCATCCAAGGCGGAAGTTTTGCCACAATTGTCTCAGCCCGCGAACGAGCATCAAAGATATTAGATACTTCAGTTTTACCTGGAACGGCGATCGCCAAGTTAGTCGATGAGTCAGTGGAGAGAGGGTTAGTCCGAGCTGCCAAAATTATTGCTACTGCCCAGCTAGATCCTCGTCAAGCATACGCTCGACTGGTAGACTTATACCAACGTCAGCCAACGCTCGGTACGCGCTCTAGTACCAGTATCGCTCAACAAGCATACAGCACTCCCGTTCCGATCGCGTATTTGGCGGCAATGCTAGCCTAAATGACTTCAGAAAAGACTGTCTACGAACCGACAGCTGGCAACGGCGCGCTTTTGCCCGCAGCCAATCCGACTCTTGCTTCGGTCAACGAACTCAACCGCGAACGAGCGGCTGACCTGCGGCAACAGGGATATACGGTGACTCAAGAAGATGCCGTGACTTACCTTCCCGCCCAACAGCACGATATCGTCATTGCCAATCCTCCTTTTAACTCGGTGATGGACGAGCGCGGACGAGTCAAGTTATTTAACTTAGGGCGCTACAGCACGACGCAAATCGACCACGCGATCGCCCTCAACGCGCTCAAGGCGATGAAACCAGAGGGGAGGGCAGTTCTGATTTTGAGGGGAAAGTTAGGGGCAGAGGCGGAGCGTTCCAACCGCTACAATTTGCGATCGAGTCGGGCTTTTTACTTTACCTTGTACCAGGAGTACAATGTCATCCATCACTTTTCGATCTGGGGCGACCTCTACCACAGGCAGGGGGATGGTTTTCCCATCGATCTAATTGCGATCGCGGGTAAGGGCAAGTCGTCGCTACCTTTACCTGCTGCTGCTGAAGGGGTGACAACGAGGCTACAAAGCAGACTGAATCAGTACCATAGCCCGTAGACCTTTCTGGAAATAGAGCAGTTTATTGGGCTTAGTTTGCATTAATGCAGATGCTAAATCTGTCCATGACTCCATTGCACCTACCCATAGCTGACCATATAAACCAACCCAAAAGGCACTATGTCGGCGGCACGTTCGCCGTAACTCATTTAACCGTCCCACATATTTTTGTACTCCCATGTGTCTGCTACGACGACCAGATAAAACAGCACAACTATAGGCAATGGCGATTCATAAAATTAGGACAATTAAGCGTTCATTGGTAGTATGAGAAGCTTCTAGATTGTAGCCACCAGTTTTGCAGTCTTTAAACATTGCTTCTATACCGCTACGTTGTTTAAATGCTTGAAGTGCTGCTTTCAAACTGGAAAGGTTGGTGAGTAGATACCAACCGGATGGCTCGACTTTTCCTCGATATTTACGGGGATAATATCCAGCTAAATTAAACCGACTAAATCCCTGTTGTTTAGTCACTTGAATATCTTCTAAAAAGAACGAGACTCCTGGAACTATCCCTAGCATTACGAGCGCGTTGGTAAGATTGATTTTCAGAGGCGAATATATGTCCCTTTCTTTTGACGTAGGACAAACCCAATTTGCTTGGACTGTAGCCAGTTCGCCAATCTTACACTATGAAACTCTCTGTCACCTAACAACAAGACTTTGTATCCTTTAAACAACTGTAAGACTGGACGGATTAAGGCTTTTTGCTCACCCAGATTGCTACATCCTCTTTTCGATAACAATTGCCAATAAATCGGAATTGCTCGTCGGTCTTCTATGAGACTGATAACAAAAACGTTTTGGTCACGCCACTGGGTACGGTCAATCGCTAATGTTAGTCGTTTCCCCTGTTTGAGTTTCCGGTCTTTTACCCATCGCTTCAGTAATGGAAACCAAAGGGCTTTAATACTCAATTGTGGTACGAATAAGAATCGTTGGATACTGCGACGACGGCTTTCAAATAGTATCGGCTGTGGAAAGATAGTCGCAAGCTTTTCTATTGTCACAGATTTATGAAATTGTAATAGCATTACCAAAATTTGTAACATTTTGTACTGCGTGGGAGTTAGCAGTTTTTGGAAACAGGTCTGGTAGAATTGAGGCAACATTTGTCTGATAGGTCGGCTTGACAATTTTTCGACCTATCTTTTTCTACCGCAAAACCGTAACGCTCCCACACACCAGTCCTTCCAACCTCCTTGTCACCCCTTCAGTGCGAGGAGTTCTTTCGAGAAAGCGGAGTTTACCGGAAAATAGATGCACTAGAGCTAAAATGACAGCAAATAGTGCCGATAACCAAACGATATGAGAATTTAGATGTTGCTGGCTCAGCAACTGCGAACAAAATTCTAGACATTTTTAGTTAAAGTCATTTTCTGACGATCTGAGATTGCAAATTACCTGCATTGCAAGTCATTTCTTTTTTCAGGCTGAGCTGGGTAGAACAATATTGCTTCTGCCAATAAGAATAATTTTGGCGATCGCCACAAGTCATCTAAAGCACTTCCAAAACTGCCTGATATCGCTGTTCAATATCTTGCTTATCCAACTCCTGAGAAACAGCTTGGTGGCTATCGTGCCGAATCATTTCGGCGTGGCGGCGTAGTGCCGCACGGTCTTTTTCATTTTGGGTATAACGCGCAATCGTAGCGATCGCTTCCAAAAGCCGAATCACTACTCCTACATCTGATTTCCCATATTGACGAATTTGGTTGAAAGCAGCGTCGGTCAATCCGGCAAACATGAACGGTTCGGCAATGACACGCAGGTTGTTATCGTCGTCGTAGCGGTAAGCAGAAGGAATCTCCCTTTGAGCTAAATGAGACAACCCAGCACTTAGTTGGTCGATACACTCAATCGCAGTTGTCGGATCGTTGATCCCAGGAGAAATGGCACGTAGGGCAATATCAACTAATTGATTCACGGGAAACTCGACATCCTGTTGTTCGGTGCGTTGTCTGCCAAACATAAAAGCATCGTTAATTCGATCGCTCAGTTTCCGATTGACCTTATCTCCTGGAAACACCATGACTAAATCGCTACCCTTGACCACAAACCTACCTGGTCGAGATTTTATTTGCAATAATAGTTGGCGATCGCAGGCAATTTGCATCAATTCTTCGTTATCAATTGCTTGGACATAACCGCTATTATTAGCTTTGACTGGATAAGCATCCCAATCGAAATTAGCTGGAATTGCATGTTCGTGCGGCTTGGGCAAACTCCGCCCTAACTTTTCGGGAAACAAGCGATCGATCGCGCCGTGAAGATCGTTACTAGCGTCCATAATGATATGGGACACTTGAATGATTGTGGCGGCATGATGGATGAAATAAATCAGTACGCCAATACTGGCAAGTCCTAACAGCAACCCGACTGTAACTGACAATTGCGGTACAAAAGAGTCGTAATCATCGCCGTCACCGCGCACAGTCCGCAGTACCAGCAAGCTGTAGACGAACGTAGCAATAAATGTCCCTAAGACAACTTGATTGCCTCTATCTTGCATAAAGTTACGCAGCACGCGAGGACTGTAGTTAGACGCAGCCAGCTGAAGCGCCACGATGGTAATTGAGAAAGCAGTAGCCGCAACAGAAATCACCGAACCAGCTACAGATGAAAGTACCTCTCGCGCCCCGTTAGCACCACCCGCGTAGATCCAGCCCCATTTTTCCAACGGTCCGTAGAAACCAGCGCGATCGAGGTTCAGCATTGTAAATGCCAGGGCGATCGCGATCGCTGCCATAATTGTGGGCAAGAACCAGTAGCTAGAGTGCAAGTTATCCCAAATTTTCCCAATTTTGACGTTTTTCATCTGTTATCGTCCGCTGCCAGATTTCGATCGCTGCCATTACCGTTTTTTGAGGCTTGGATTTGGGCTATTCGTTTAAGAGAACCGCTGATACTGCGTGGTTTTGGAACTTCGTTGCTGCCAGCGGGCCATCCTTCACGCTGACGAGTGCGATCGCCATCTGTCTCTTCGGTTTGGTCGTGGAATAAAATTTGGCGTGTCGGATAAGGCAAGTCAATGCCATTTTCTACATAAAGCTTTTGCTTAATCGCAGAAATTACCTTGTCTCGCGAATTGAGATCGTCTATTCGCCTTGGCGGTTTAATCCACCACCTGGCACGGATATTGACGCTACTTTGGGCTAATTCTAGTACCAAAACATCAGCAGCAGGATCTCGTAATACATCATCCACGCCATAAATTGCTTCTAGCATCAACCGCTTTGCTTCATTCACATCGTCACCGTAACCGATGCCGACATCGTATTCGATGCGACGAGCATCAAATGCAGTGTTAACAGTGACCGAATTTGTAAATAGTTCGGAATTGGGAATCACAATTCGGCGACCGTCGTAGGTTCTAATTGTCGTAGCGCGTGTCTCGATATTTTCCACCGTGCCTTCAAAGTCTTTGAAAACAATTTGATCCTCAATTTTGAATGGTTCGGTCAACAGAATCAGAATCCCAGCTAGGAAGTTTTGCAAAATATCGCGGAAAGCGAAACCAATTGCTACACCACTAATACCGAGTAGCTGAACTAAATCTCCGGCTCTAAATGTAGGGACAACGATTGATAATGCGACAAATAAGCCCAAGAGAATCACAGCTCCTTGAGCCAATCGCCCTAGTACCATACCTAAATTTCGTGCCTGCCGATGCCTGCGGGTAAGGCGTTTTACTAATAGCTTCAGCCAGCGAGCCACGAAGAAAAATATGAAAAAAACAATAACTGCCAATATAATATTTGGCAGCATGATAATAAAGCTGTCAATCTGTCCCCCAATTTTCTGCCATGCTGCTGTTATTGCTGCTTGAATATCCATAGCTGTTTATCCTAATGCTTAAAATGTAGATTAGTGTTGCGAATTTTCTTTTGGATTACTAAAGCTATTCTCGATCTGAAGTGGAGGAAATCCGACAACGTTATAAGTCGTCGTGGCAATTCTAATTCCAGCCACATCGAAAGCTTTGAGGATATCGCGGCTAACCGCATCTTTGAGATCGCGAATTCCATGTTCTCTGACGACAAAGCGGACAGTCATTTCTAGCCAATTATTAGTAATGCGATAGTAAACCTTGGGTGTCAAATCGTGAGAATGGAGAAAATAGCGATCGCGCATTATTTTCAACGATTCTTGACTCATCTGATTAATATTTTCCGTGTGACGCTCAGCACATTCTAATAAAATTTGTTCGGCGCGATCGCGATCGGCTGTATAAGAAATCGGCACGCTAATTTCTTCCCAAAGATAGGGGAAATCTTGCGTGTAGTTGTAAACTGGTTGGTCAAAAATTTTGTCGTTGGTGATACTAACAACTCTGCCAGTAAATTGACGGCTTTTCACCCAACTTGGAGAAGTTGTATCTTGAAATGAAACTGGCTGTCCCATTTCCATGATTTTCGTGTGGATAAAACCTAGAGCAATGACATCGCCGCGCACCCCACCCATCGTAATCCGATCGCCAACGCTAAAAATATTGCTCCGCAAAATCACAAAGTAACCCGCGATCGCCGTAATCAGTTTTTGTAGGGCAAAGGCTACACCTGCTGTGACTAACCCAATTGCAGTAGCAAGTCGATTGGGGTTGTCAAACCAAATTTCCAGCAACCCTAAGATTAACAATACTGCTGTAACTAAATTTAATCCCTGCCCTGCCCAGAACCAAATCCGTCCGTTGTAGCGATCGCGAATTGATTCTCTAATAAAAGCATTCGCGACGCGACGCAGTAGCCAGAGGACAATCAGGAAGGCAAGCGTGAATAATACCTTTAGCCCGATTTCGGTATTGAAGCTAATCAATTTAAAAACTTGCTCCAACTGTTGCCTCCTGTTTCAGCTGCGATCGATAACGGATATTTCCAGCAGATGTATAGTCATAGTGTTCCACAAGTGCTTGAGGGGCTGAATAGCTCAAGTTTTAGGGTGCTTCTAAGACATTGACATCAATCAACGGTGTGACATTAAAACCTTGTTCTAATAAGCGCGTTTGGATCTGACGGGTGAGCGTATTGCGAATTTCCTCCCCTGATGCGGTGACTCCCGATCGCCGTTGGACGTAAACCACACCCAGCAGCGTATTCTGCCCTGGAACTTCCGAGCGAGTGAAACGGATATTAGCCTCAACCAAATTGGTAGTATTATTTGCTTCTACCACTTGCTGAATTTCAGCCGTAGCTCTTTGGGCGCGGGTAGAACGTTGAAATTCTGGTGGGTTGCTCAACTGCCAAGTTAATAATCCTACCAAAGCTGCCACAGTCACAGCCAGAGTAGCCGCAAACACCCATTGCTTACCCCGCCGATAGCGAGAACCTTTTGTGGACAAGCCAAAGACGCGAAACAACAGCGCCGCAGTCAAATTGATTCCTACCAGTTGCAGCAAGAGGACGAACAATCCACTCGCGACCATATCCCACCTGCCGATCGCCACAGCCATCCCCACGAGTCCGGCAGGCGGTGCAAGCGAAGCAGCGACGAGCATTCCTACTGATGCACCCGATACCAGGCTACTTCTTTGAGATTGTACGAGATTGAGCGCCCCAGCTGCGCCAGCTGCTAACGGTAGCAACACCGCCACTGAAGACTGTTCGCTCGTTTGCACCATTTGAGTTGTGGGAATCTCCTGTTGCAGAATCAGGCTGAGTGCTAGAGCAACTAAAATTGTCACGCCCAGGGCGCTAAAGTAACGGATGATGCTACGCTTGAGCAAAGTTAGATCGCCCCTTGCCGTCGCGATCGCCAAATTCATTGCTGGACCTGCAAACGGTGCAATCAGCATCGCGGCAACCAGCAGATAATTCGTATTTGTATACAAGCCAATCCAAACCACTACACCCGCAGCCGCCGCATATCCTAGAAAGCCTTTCCACGAACCGACGCTTTGCAGACCAGCCAAAAAGATTTCAATTGGGCTGCGAAGTTCTACATTTGTGACTTGCTGGGGTGCTTCTTCTGGTGGTGGCTGTAGTGCCATCACCCCCTGCGGGATCAGCGTGACGTGTAGTTGTGGTAAAGATTGCAACTCTCCTAACAGTCCTTCAACTTTGCTGTTGGAGATGTAGGCGATCGCTAAGTCAATCGCGCCATCGCTCCCAGTCGCTTCAATTAGTGTTAAATTCGCTCCGTCAAAAGCTTTGGCAGTTGCCAACACTTGTTTGCCACAGCCACGCGGAACCTGTATTAGTAACTGACGCACGTTATCCTTTTATTTAGATGCGATCGCGTAAATGTCAAAACCGTTGTAGTACTTGAATCTATTATCGTTCAGAGAGTCATTGTTTGTGCTTGTGCTGACAACCCACTACCAAAGACAGCGACACCTGTGGCTATTGGTGCTAACAATGCTAGACTCAGCGAAAGTTGCCGCGAAAAAATACTATTCATAGTGCCGATCGCCTCAGTATGTTGTGTTTGAGTAATAAAGAGCGTTGCGCGATCGCTTTGGCGATTTAGCCATTTCCTAGTGAAAATCTTGACTAAATCGCTCATAAGACACGCAACGCCAGCATTTGTTGAAACAGGAGTTATGAACAACAGTTACTCGGTTTAACTGCCTCTTTTTTTGAAGTTAGATTTAAATAGTGGAAAAGTCGGGGAGATTTCAGCGAAATTCCGAAAAAAGGAGACAGGAGAAGTATTGTCGCTGCTGTAGGAGCATTTGCAGCTATTACAGGTTTTACTAGCTCCGTGTTCAGTTCGTTCACGGATGAGTCACCAAATTTACTGTTCCGATTGCTGACGAGATAGCGCCTGAATCTCTTGACGCAAAGCTGTAATTTCGGCGTGTAGTGCGGCGATAGATTTAGCCCCGGCGATTTCCGCCTCGTCATCATCGGCATCGCGACCGATAAAAAATGTGGCGATCGCGGCTGTCAAGTAACCAAATACGGCAAAAGCATACAGCGCCAGGAAAAAGCAAAGCACTCGCCCTTCAGGAGTCTGGGGCCAGTATTCCGAACCCATCGTAGTCATGAGCATTGCCGTCCACCAGAGTGCCGAGCCGTAGTCATTTAGTCCCTCACCGTTGGGAATATTACTTTCAAACGCATACATCCCTGCTGCTCCGACTAGGGTAATTACCAACGTTGTTGCTACAACATATCCGAAACCGCGACGACCTAAACTAGCACCGATCGCCCGCATCCCCCGATTCGTGCGAGTAATGACACGTAGCAACCTAATACCACGAGCCGCTCTTGCAGTATTTAGCACCCGTAAAACGCGCACGAACCGGAACAAGCGCAATGCTGGTAGTGGTAGAGCAATAACTGTCAGCCAGTTGCGTCGAAGATAGGCAAGTTTATGTGGAGCTAGGGTAAATTCGAGAATGAAATCAAGAATAAAAATTATCCAAACAACTGTACCGATCGCTTGGAGTAACGGAGTCAAACCCCAAATTAACTCAACGACAAACAACGCCAACCACGCGAAGCCTAACAGCAGCATGGGTGTTTCCAGCCAGTCTTCTAGCTGTTGCAAAATCTCCTGTCGTTCTCGATTGAGTACGTGTTTCTCTGAGGATTTCATCTAGCAACTTTTGCTTTTTTGTTAGAGTTCATAACTTCTGTCCCTTTGTCATTGTTGTTGCAATTCAGTTGCGATCGCCTGCTGTATTTTAGGGAAAAAAGGTGCAAAACTCGTGGAATCAGTTAACCTGACAACACCGATCGATCCATTGCACTGGATAGCGCGCGCCTGCTTGCGATAAAAATTTATCGAGTTGTTGTATTGTCAGCGATTCTGGTATTGGGTAGCGTTCCTCAAGTTTCTTCAAATCGGTGTAGTGGCGAGTATACGATGCTAAATCTCCAGGATATGTCTGCTGGTTTACCCCAATAAATTGACCGCGAGTACGGGCGCGACTGAGAATAGATTGCCATTCTTCAATGGAAGCCTGACCGAGTGCTTTCAAACCATTCGAGAACAAAGTCATGTAAATTTCATCGTAGGGCTTGGCAGTATCTAAATAGTTATTGAGCCGCTCTGCCGACATGCGATCGTTAAATACCGTCCAAAATGGCACTAATCCCAGGCGTAACGCCAACCAAGGCTAGAAGGTAAACGAACGATTCCACCAAGAGGCAATCGCTTGGTAGACCCCGTTCCCGATACCACCAGCGATATAAGTCAGCAACTAGCGGACTCAGATCTTGGGGAAAATCGAAAACAATCCGACGAACGCGAAAGCCGTGCTGACGGGCAAACTGCTCTACATCGTCGCGTAAAGCCCCTTCAAACCCCCACTCTGACTCTGGCAATCTACCATCTGGGGTAGGCGGTTCCCAATATCGGTGTTGAGATCCGTTCTGTTGCAGGAAGTCAGCGATCTGCTGGCTGTGCTGAAAATAATCATCTGGAGCTAATTTGCCTTTGCCACCAAATTGAAAGACATGGCGATCGCTAACTTGTGTGGACAACCAGCTATATTGACACTCAAGTAAGAATAACGTCGCCCCTGGCTCTAAATTCTGCTGGAGAAACTGCTGGAATTGCGTGCCGAGACGAGTGCGCTTCAGCCGAAAGTAAGTGACGCGGGGAACCTTTAAGCGATCTTGGTTCGGGTCGTGCATTTGGTACACGCACAAATCGGGATTCTTTGCTAGCAGTTGTTGGGCTGGTGCTTTAGCCCACTCTAGTTCCTGTTTTGGTTCGTCAGGATCGACAGGGTGTCGCAAAGAGATGAGGAGTGTTTGCGGCAACCAGGGGATACCAAGTGCGGCACACAGATGCACGGCAGCACCATTTGAAGAACCAATGACGGCACCAGGATAACGCCGTTGAGGATATTGGTTTACTACCCATTGGGACATGGTTTCTGCCCGCACGTCGTTTACAACGTTGGGCGAGGAGGCACTAAGCCAGCCCGACCGAGTAGACAGATTTTTCCCAAGTTCTTTAGGGAGATAGCTAACGGCATCTGTGATTGAAGCGGCAAGAGATGGTGCAAAGCCCCCCGATCGCAACTCTTTGCCATGCAAGAATTTAGCAGTTGCACGTAATGCCGTCGTTGCCGAATCAAGATCCGTAATATATTTGGGCTTGACTCCCAATGATGCCAGTTGATTAGTTATTGTTAAATAGGGTGAGGAAAATTGCATACGCCTTCCTTGTAACTTACTGGCTATTTTGTAATAACCCAATACGCTCGTTGCGCTAAGAACACTTGACTTCTCAATCGCGCAAAATTTACCTAGAAGTTGCTTGTTATTAGTAGTATCTAAGTAAATGTTCTCATTAACTATGTATAGAAGAGTGGGCTTAAAATTGAATCGCTCCTTAGATAGATGGATAATTAATTCTTTGAGGAGAAGAACGACAGCAACTCAGTAATTAATCTGAAAAGAATGACTCAGTAAATCGCAATCGATAGTTAAAATTCTGAGTTATATGAAGCAATTTATAGAGAGTCAAGAAAAAGAAGCCCTTTGTTTCTCTTGAAGTTCGTAATTAGGGCGAACGCAAGTTCATAAGTCCAAATTATTTTGACATCATGACATTTTTCAAACAGCTATCGCTGCAAATAAATTACGTTTTCAAGTCGCTATTTTTTCTCCAGTATATACCGCACGCATTTTTCTATTCTTTAAAACGCGATCGCCTCCAGCGCCAATATCTTCCCGATCCATCTGCCAATCCGGTTATCCAACCTGGAAAATTACTTCAGGCTCAAGCAATAGACCGAGGTGCATATTTCTATTTCGAGCAAGCTGAACTAGAAATTTCTTTTCTCACTGCCGATCTGGTACGAGTGAACTGGTTTCCCGATCTGCCACCGCTCCCCTATGCTGTTGTCGATCGCAACTGGGAGACTGTTGAAACAACCCTATCAGAAATAGGTAACGGTTGGGCGATCGCCAGCGATGCATTGAGCGTGACTGTTGGTATAGATGGCAGCCTCAAATTCTGCGATCGCACGGGGCAAATCCTCAGAACAGAATTACCGCCCCAGCGACAAGGAGAAAAATGGGTGCATCGATCGCAATTGCGCTCGGAAGAACGCATTTATGGATTAGGAGAACGAGCATCATCTCTAAATTTACGCGCTACTAAGGACGAGCTACAAAAGCCTAAAACCTACCAGATGTGGAATCGAGATCCTGGTGGTAGGTATGCGCCAGGGACAGATCCAATTTATATCTGCATTCCAGTTTACTTAGGATTGCACGATCGAGGCAGTTACCTGATTTTTTATGAAAACTCGTTTCGGGCTGAATTTACATTTGCAGACATGGCGATCGCCAACTTTGCAGGTGGGTCTCTGCGTTACTACATGACGATTGGCGAACCATCACAACTAAGCGATCGCTATACCCAGTTAACAGGACGTGCGCCGCTACCCCCGCGCTGGGCATTAGGCTATCACCAATCGCGTTGGGGATACCGCACAGAAGCAAACGTGCGCCCAGAAGTCAAGGCGTTTCAAACTTACAATTTACCGTTAAGCGCCGTTCATCTCGATATTGATTGTCAAGTCGGACATCGCGCTTTTACGATCGACCCCAAACGCTTTCCCAAAATCGACAGTTTCACTCAAGAACTGGCAGAGACAGGCGTGCGATTAATTGCCATTAACAACCCTGGTATTAAGTTCAGTCGTAAAAGTAATTTATTTTTAGAGGGACAAGTCCTAAATGGCTTTTGCACGTATCCTACCGGAGAACTAGCGATCGCCTCAGTCTGGGCGGGCGCGATGGCATTCCCCGACTTTACTAACCCCAAAGTGCGGGCGTGGTGGAGCCGTCAATATGCCTATTTGCTGGATGTAGGAGTCGCGGGATTTTGGCACGACATGAACGAACCTGCGGCATTCGTTTCCTGGGGCGATCCCTCCTTACCTCAAGTCGCACAACATTGTTTGGAAGGCAGGGGGGGCGATCATCGCGAAGCGCATAATGTCTACGGGTTACTAGAAGCTGAAGCTGCCTACGAAAGCATTCGTCAATATCGACCGCAACAACGCCCCTTCATCGTATCGCGATCGGGTTGGGCGGGATTACAGCGTTATGCGTGGACTTGGACGGGGGATACCATCTCGACATGGGAAGCATTGCGCCAGACAGTAGCAACAGTCGTCGGATTGGGATTATCAGGTATTCCCTATACTGGTCCCGATATTGGCGGTTTTCAAGGCAACCCCTCAGCCGAACTCTATCTGCGTTGGTTTCAGATGGCAACGTTTTTGATGTTTTGCCGAACCCACAGTTCCACTAGCGTTGCTCCGCGTACACCTTGGACTTATGGCGAACCTTATTTAAGTATCGTCCGTAGCTTCTTACAATTACGCTACCGATTGATGCCTTACTTTTATACCCTAGCGTGGGAAGTAACCCAAAAAGGATATCCACCCGTGCGTCCTTTATTCTGGGGCGATCGCGGCGATCGCGCCCTTTGGGATATAGAAGATGCTTTTTATTTGGGTGACGCGCTGCTTGTCTGTCCAGTTGTCCGAGAAAAAGAGCGATCGCGATCGCTTTACCTACCTCAAGGATATTGGTACAACTTCTGGAACGATACGGCGATCGAAGGAGGAAAGACAATCGAACTAGATTCCCCACTCGAACAAATTCCCTTATTAGTAAAGGCAGGAAGTATTTTACCAATGGAAGAAGATCGGCAACTCATTCTTCACCTTTACCCACCTGTGAAGAAAGCTGAAGAGAGAGGAACAAATTCTTCTCTTTGCGCCTTTGCGCCTTTGCGTGACCAAAATTCCTACACCCTCTACACTGATGCCGGAGATGGTTATGGAGGATCTCGGCGCGATCGCTTCACTCTGACTCAGTATGAAGACAGTTTAGAACTGACATGGGAGCAGCAGGGAAACTATGACTTCCCTTATCAAAGCGTACAATTGCACGTACATGGCGTGTCGTTGCAGCAAGCCTGGGTAGACGATCGCGAAACACCCGTACAGGGACAACAACTACAATGCCATTTCTTTCACAGAGTTCGATTTCGCTGCGATTGATGAACTTATTATCGTCGTGAAGTGGCGATCGCGGGTTCGTATTTCAAAGTCTCGCTGCACTTCTGGGCAATGTAGCTCAAAATCGCTCCGTAAATCACCTTTGAAGTAATGTCTGCAACGGTATAGATAACCTGTCGCGTCACTACACCCCAAGCTGACCTGGCGCTGCTTTAATCGCATCAGGCAGAAGGGGATTTTGAGCTTGAGCTAAGACTGGCACGGCTATGGCAACTAACACGAGCAACACCAACGCTAAAGAAATTAATTTTTTGAAAAAGCGCATTCTCGCTCTCCTGCTAATAATTCGAGGTTCATAAGTTCGAGAAAGACATAAGTAGGAAATAAATTGCGTGCTTCCATTAAAAACTAAAAAGGTGGAAAACTAGGGGAGAAAATAAAGTTATTTTTTCCACGAGATCTGCACTTTTTTCGAGCAGAATATATATGGGTATAAGCAAACCGAGTAAACATCTATCTAAAGGCTTAGCTCGAGTATGTTTCATTCGGCACAAATCAAAAATCTTCAATTGTCAATTGTAGGATGGTATTTATGAGTCAAAAAAATAGCCCAAAAGAATATTCAGCATTAACAATACCTTTCTTAACAGCAGCAATTCTTGTCACTCCCATGCTTTCCGTCAGTGCGATTGAACTGCAAAATAGTACGTCTTCCAGCTCAAACAGTACATTGGCATCTATAATAGGAACTCAAATAGCTCAACAGTCGTATAGTTGTCACCAAGTCATTGCCCAAAGAGGTTTATACGTTCGAGAAAAGCCCACAGTTTATAGTAATGCAGTTGGGATCGTTGCCTACGGGCGTAACGTAGAAGTTGCAGGCGGGATTACAAATAACTGGGTTCCTATTTCTGCACCTTTAAAGGGATATGTTTATGCAGATTGGATCGGTCGCTGTCAAGCTAAAGCCCCACCACCCAGCAGTTGCCGTCGAGTCGTTGCCAATCGAGGAATTCCAGCTCGACAAGAACCTTCTAGTGACAGTAAAGTGGTCGGATATATCTCTAGTGGTCGGAGAGTCATACTCACAGGTAGAGGAGCAAATGGTTGGGTGCCAATTTCCATTCCTTTTAAGGGATATGTACCATCAGCTCAACTGGTTTACTGTCGGAATTTTCCTGGCTAGCTTGTTGGCGATCGCAGAGAATATCATGGCTATTAATCTACACGTAGGTAGGCAGGCTATTTAATTTAGAAGGAGATAACAAGGGCAAGAAAACTCAGCCTTTCACTCTAGGTACAAAAAGTTATCTCCTTACAGCTATTAAAACTAGCTCATGCTCTAACTTTCTTACTAGCGAGTAGTATCTCTCCGCTTCCTACCGCCTGCTAAACCTGCTAGACCAAATAGACCAATTAATCCCAACCATCCCCAGTCAAAACCGCCATCAGTATAAACCACTCTTGGCGCAACTGTGGTTGGAGGAACGGGAGTTACTGGTCTTGGCGCACAGGAATACAAAGTGAAAATTAAAACTACTGCACTCAAGATGAGGACACTAGCACTCACAATTTTAGGTAGTTTGAAACTCATCATAATTTAAGTGTTTTTTTGCTAAAAACCGATCGAATTCAGAGCTTTGATGCTGAAAGTCTTATCTGGATTTTTGAAGCTCTCAACATCAAGTAAAAATGCTATCAACGATAACCCGTGCGATCGCTTTGGTTGGGATCTCTATATGCAGTAGGTTCGCGATCGCCAATACCATTCATTGAATCGGGATCTCTATGTGCAGTAGGTTCGCGATCTTCAATCCGATTTCCTAAGCGAGCGTCTCGTTCTACCACGGGTTCTCGGCGCTTGTTCTTACCCCCTAGACCAGCCAGACCAAATAAACCAATCAATCCCAGCCAGCCCCAATCAAAACCATCATCATCATCTTCATAAATGTCTTCACGCTCGACTTCAGGTGCAATAATCTGGGCGTTAGCAGGTAGATTTAGCGGTAGAATTGTGGCACTTACTGCAATTGCACTGATGCCAATAATTTTAGAAAAACTAGAAAGTCGCATCGTTCATCTTCTCCTTATGTATCTACTTTTTTATTAATTTATATACTTACGAATCTAAAATAGATCGTTCTTTAGCTATAAAGATAGTTTTGCAATCTCGTTCTAAAGAAATAGATTTTTATCAATCTTTATTTTGCAAATCTTTATAACAATATCTCAAAGAAAAAGCTCATTTAAAGAAAACTTATTATCTACTTTTTTCCATTTAATAGACATGATGAGTCCCTGTTTCAACTTTCAACTTATTATTTACTTTAAGCTGTTTAAAGTTTAGAGTTTATGTAACAATATTCAGGTAGATTCGCGGGCTTGTGTCAGTGTGAACAGAGTGATTTCAGGCGGGCAGTTGATTCTGATTGGTATGATGCTGAAACCAATCCCTCGGTTCACGTAAAGCTGGTTTCCTGGCTTTCCATATCCATCGATCCAGCCGTCTGTATGAACCCGATCTTGCTTACTAAAAGTCAGCCAAGACCATTCTGGAGTGAATGGTAAGCGAATTTGTCCGCCGTGGGTGTGTCCTGCTACAGCCACAGGTGCAGTGTTGGCGGGAAATAGGGCAAAAGATTCGGGATGATGCATCATCACAACCCTGGGCGCTGAGTCCGGCACTTCAGCCAGTGGTGCTGCTGGTTTGTCCCGATTAGCCCAATGCGATCCTACACCTACTAAATACATGCGATCGCTTTTAGCTGACGATTGGCTTTGACCTTGAGACGGTACGAGTTCTACAGCCTCATTTTTCAGCACTTGCACGCCTGCCGCTTCCAGAGATTCAGCTAATTTAGCGGCTAAAGTCACATTTGGAGGAGCATCTTTTGCTTTCATGCCATAATCGTGATTGCCCAATACGGCGTAGGTAGGGATACCAGAGGCAGGCAGCGGACGAACAAGCTCGATCGCCCGACTAATTTCTTCGTTAGGGTTCTCGCCAGGAGAGTAAATAAAGTCACCAATAATCAACGCGATCGCGGGACGCTCTTTAACTATTTGCCGAACAATGCGATGAATAGTAGGAGTGTTGTCCAACCACATTCCTACCTGCCAATCACCAATAACCGCAACTTTTTGCCCTGACCAAGCAGCAGGTAGATTGGGAATTATTGCAACTTGTGGTTCTACGTCAATTAGGTATGGTTCGAGCAAACCCCAAATCAGAATTGCACTAACTAAACCTAATAAACTTAATAAAACGTACTTAATTCTTTTCATAGTTTGCTGGCAAATTCTTAATATTTTATCTCTATGCATAGGACGTAAACATTACTTTGTTTATCTCCTTTTAGGCAAACGTCACTAGTACGAACAAATATTCAATAAGTATTAATTGAAGCTATACCGTAGGTAATATTTTGATTAAAACCAATATGCCTACCGTACACGCGATATTTGTAAACTCTGGCATTGGTTCGCGGTGCAGTATACACGTCGTCCATTGCAATTCGTAAAGTGGTGCGCGGGGGAATCGGTCGTTCAAAATTAATTCTAATTCCCCCACCTATTTGAGACACGTCTGTATTAATGACGCGCTCGTATCGATCTGTAACGAGAATATTACCTTGAGTAAGCTCGACAACATTGGACATCGGAAGAATTTCTAGGTAGGACAAAGGCTGGTAAGCTCCAGTATTCAAAGTAATGTAATGAGTGTTACCTACTGCCCTGCTGCTGAGAATTTGAGGATAGCTAAACTGAACAGACCGAATTTGTTGTGCTTCCACAGGTGGAGCTGTTGCAGAGACGATCGCCAGACTCAATAATCCAATTGAATATTTCATAAAAATTTTCCTCCATACCAATAACTTTCTGCTTGGCATTTAACCTTATGCCAATGGGAGCAGGGCAGATTTTGCTCTAACTTTATTTCTCAGTCCAACATACCCCTGTCGCTGAGATAATTACTGAACTGTAATCCGAGCTAAACCGTAAGGGATTTGTAAAGAGTCATGCGATCTATCCAAACTCCTCAACATCAACTTTGAGCCAAATTCAATTGGTTATAGTTAGAAGATAGACAGAGATAGTGGAAAACTCGTGGAGAAAGTACGAACTCTACCTTAAGAGCGATCGCGATAAAATTACTAAGAGCGCAATTAAAGAAATTGAGCCAAAAGGCTAACGATAATGTCTTACATTCCAATCGTGACAGCCGGAGTATTTTTATTGCTTTTGCTGTTAGAAAGAATCGACCCCCTGCGCCAAGCTAAAAACTGGTGGATAGGACGCTTAGCCATCAACTTCTGCGTGACTGCCCTAGCCTTTGGCGTAAATGCAACTATGGTGCAACCTGCTGCCTCATTCATGTTGCAGTGGACGCAGCATCAGACTTTTGGACTAATTCATCTTGTGGAACTACCTGTATGGGTGCAAGGGGCGATCGCTTTTTTACTGATGGATTTAACTTTCTACTATTGGCATCGCGCTACCCATAGATTTCCCTTGCTGTGGCGGTTTCACAACGTCCACCATATCGATCCAGATTTGGATGTTTCCACGGGATTTCGCTTTCACTTTATCGAAATTGCTTTCTCTACTGGATTTCGGGTGCTTCAAGTTGCTTTGATTGGAGTATCTGCTGGAGTTTATGCGATCTACGAGTTGGTTTTCCAAGTTAATACACTCTTTCACCACAGCAATGTTAAGTTACCCCTATGGTTGGAACGCTGGCTGAACTTGGTATTAGTGACACCGCGAATGCACGGCATCCATCACTCTCAGGTGCAGCAGGAAACCAACTCTAACTATTCTGTTGTTTTTCCTTGGTGGGATAGATTGCATCGCACCTTGCGCTTGAACATACCACACTCAGAAATTACCATTGGTATTCCAGCTTATTCTGACTCCCAGGACAACAAAATACAGCATCTTTTCCTGATGCCCTTCCAGCAGCAGCGCGACTACTGGCACAGTGCAGATGGAACCACTGTAGAGAGAAATTCAGCCGTATTGGGAGATGATATGACTCGGATGGTGGATAGCGAGGATATATCCGTGCAACAGCGCGATCGCGCCTGTAAATTACAGCTAAAATCCCAAAGGTAGAACGGAAACAATAAACTAATAGTCAAGGGTAGCAAGGAGATCTTCCCATGACTCTGGAAAGAAAAATTGCCGCAGCCTTTAACATGAGCGAAGACGCTTGGGCGCGTCATGCTAACCCTTGGAGTGTATGGACGCGGGTGACTACTGCACTACCACTTTTCATCTTGGCAGTTTGGAGTCGCGTTTGGCTGGGTTGGTTGTCGCTGATTCCGGTTGCCATAGCAGTTGTTTGGATCTGGTTAAATCCACGCATCTTTCCCAAACCGCGCTCAACTAATAATTGGGCTTCAAAAGGAGTTTTTGGCGAACGAGTCTGGTTGAACCGCGATAAAATTCCCGTACCACAGCATCATCGTCACGTACCCAACATTCTCACTAGTGTTTCTGCCTTGGGTATGGTTTTTGCAATCTGGGGTTTGGTTGTTCTCCATATTTGGTCTACTCTATTGGGAACTGCCCTGATTTACCTCGGTAAACTATGGTTTGTCGATCGCATGGTTTGGCTGTACCAAGACATGAAAGATGCAAATCCAGAGTATCAGAGCTGGTTGTATTGAGCTGATGTAACGCGAATAATTGTTGTGAATTAATATAATTCGCGATCGCATCATAAAATTATGAATCCACTGACTCGGAAGCAAGACCAAGTTTTTCTCTATTTTCTAGCGTTTTTACTTCTTCGCGAACAGATCGCGATCGCCCTTCATCCACCTGACTGATACGGAGATTAAGCAGGCTGGCAACCCAACGAGCTGTTAGTCCTTGACAAAAAACTGTCATCATAATCGTCAAAAATACCAAAGCTTTAATCGAATCGCCGCCATTGATGCCTTGCTTCGTCAGCGCCACCGCAAACAAAGAAGCTAAAGAAGCAGCCACAATTCCACGCGGAGCAATCCAACACAAAAATAACTGCTGTCGCCAGTTGAAACCTTGATTCCAAGTTGAGACCAATATATTTATCGGACGTACCACAAACATTAATACTAGAACAGTGAGGACGCTTCCCCAACCTAGAGCGAAAACACTGGCGATCGATAAATCTGCCGCTAGCAAGATAAATAAAACCGAATTAGCTAAAATACTCAACTGCTCGTTAAAGTGACGCAGCAATGGCTCAGAGGGGAGGTAAGCAGCGCGTAAAACTATACCCATGACAACGACAACCACCAGACCCGATTCGCCGCGTATTACCTGTGCCAGACTAAACAAGCCCCAAACGCTAGCTAAAACCACCAAATTTTTCAACTCTTGCGACAGAAAGCTGTCCTGCCTGAGAATCAAGCTAAGCAACCAGCCTCCAACTGCACCAATTGCTCCACCTATGCCTAAACGGACGAGCAGACTCTCAATTGAGACGAACAACTCCACGTTTCCACTTAAAACTAAATGAAGTACGATCGCTGCTAAAATTGCACCAATCGGATCGATAAAAACGCCTTCCCCTTCCAAAAGTGTCGATACCTGTCGATCTACACCTACCTGTTTGAGCAGTGGTTGAATGACCGTCGGACCCGTGACAACTACCAACGAGGCATAAAGAAAAGCAATTGACCAAGGAAACTCGCTCAGCCAGCGAGCGGCGATCGCACCACCGATTAAGGTAATTAGCACCCCTATAGTCACGAGATTACGCAGGCTACTAGAAACTTCTTTTAACTCTCGTAGCTGTAGATTTAAACCACCCTCAAATAAAATTAGCGCCACTAACATCGAAACGAGTACTTCCAGACCATCACCCAATAGCGATGGATGTAAAAAACCAAAACCGTCCGATCCCAGAAGAATCCCAAATAAGAGTAGGAAGACAATGCTAGGAATTTGAAGATAGCTGGCTATTACTTGAGCAAAGATACCAGCAACAACAGTTTCACTCAGCAAAACAGTAGTTTTTAAAGATTCTTCCATAGAAATTTGTATTAGTTACAAACAATTAGTAGTGCGATCGCATATCGTAAAAATAATTTATAACCTATGAATTAACTGTATTTGACTTATCTACTTTATTGTTTGAACAGAGCTTTGACTTTTTAAATGCAAAGTTATATTATAGACAAATTTATGTCAGGACAAGTTTAAATACCAGTTTCGATCTTTTGAAAATCACGAAGTTTCAGTAAATACTTGCGCGCTGCTACGGCATTAGTTTTGATATTCGCACCTATCTAAAGACCGAAGTTTTTTTTAACAATAAATTGTTCGTTACTAAAAGAATTGGAAATTTTCTAATAGAGTAAAAAAACGAAAGTTTCTAAAAATTAGAGCGATTGGTAAATTAATCGATCGCTATAGCATCTCTCTTTTTAAGGACGAGCGATTCCTTCGGGATTATAGCAGAAGACAGACGGCTCCAGGGCAGACGGCAGAAGGAAAAACCTTGCAAGGCAAAGGGTAAAAGCTGCATTAATGTCCTGACCTTTAGTTCGAGTGCTATGAGTAGTAACAAATCAAAGGAAACATTTGCATATGGATCTCGGTCTAAACATTAAAATTGCTGCCATTACTTGGACTGGTATCGCTGAGTATAAACTTGTGTAAATTCTGCTCTCAATAGGAGTATTTGAGCTGAAAAAAAACCAAATTAATACGATAACTAAAGAACTTGCTGCTCCATAGCTAGAGCCAATGGTGCTATTACTCAGACATTACCTCGGAAATTTATAGACTGCTACACTTATGCAAGCGGATGAAAGTTGTGATTTTTTCTATCTGAAGTAAGAGTCACAATATGGCACTACTAGTTCAATGGTTGGGTTTGTGCTTGATAGTAAGATTCATTTAAACCTTGACCGCGATTTGCTTGTTGGGAATCGATAATTTTTTCCAGTCTGGCAATGCGATCGCCTGTTGCTGGGTGAGTACTCAAAAATGTGGGAACCGATCGCTGGCTGCGTAATTTTTCGAGAAAGTTAATCATCGCCACTTGAGCGTAACCAGCTTTTCCTAAAGTCTGCACGCCTCTTGCGTCAGCTTGGAACTCATCTGAGCGACTGTTGGGACGGCGCAAAGCCAGTTCTACACCTAATTGCACCGCCGTACTTTCATCTAGTCCAGCCGCAGAAGCTAGACCGCGTGCGATCGCAGTTTCTCGCATCTGTTCGATTAAGTGTCTTTCGGTAATGTGACCGATTTCGTGTGCCAATACACCCGCTAGTTGGGCTTCGTTATCTGCGGCTTTGAGTAAGCCCGTAGTGACGTAAACGTAGCCGCCAGCAGTCGCAAAGGCATTGATACTGTCATCCTTGACAACTTGAAATGTATAGGGAATGTCAGGGCGAGTGCTGTTTTTTGCCAACCGCTGACCGATGCGATCGACATAGTTATTGACTCGCGCATTGTTATAAAGTTGAAACTGTTCGCCAATTAGCTGTTGATTAATCTGCTTGCCTAGTTGAACTTCCTCTTTATCGGAAACGTTGTAAAGTTGATACACTTGAGCGCCGCGAAGCAGTAATTCCCACAAAGGAGCAGCTGGCGCGCTTTGAGGCGCACCAACAACTACACCAATTGCGACTGAAGACGTAATTAACGGATAAAACCAAGGGCGATGGGAACGAGGAATGTTAGACATAATTCGATGAGTGCTTGAGCGATCGCACTCCAGCTTGAGAAACAAGATTAATTCCAGCTTGAACTAAAAAAGTGGAAAAGTTGGGGAGAACGCTAATCTTCCTGGGCTAGAGTTCTACATAAAAATCTATTTAAATAACATTCAAAATGCCAAAGAGCATCATGGCTAGACAAACGAGATAAACCCCACCCAGAGCTACCACTTCCCAAGGCTGAAAACTGTATTTCTCCGATACTAATGTCGCTCTTGGGATTCGAGTTCGGGCATTTTACGATGAAATAAATCACAGCCAAATCCCGCTCAAGTGGAGAAGTAGAATCGAAATCAAGCGAAACTTCACTTGTACTTATACCTGATTTTTTCCTGATTGAATTTGTCGATCGAACTAACTGTATGCTTTCAGATTTTTTGTTACGTATCGTGTCACAGAAAAGTGTTGCCTGAGCCTATCCCTCTCTTTTGGTAGACTCAAGCTAAACCTATGGACTGATGTAGATTTTGGCTCTAGCAAAGAGACTAGTAATAACGCGATCGGCTGCTAGTCCAGCAAAAAAAGGCTGCTGCCTAGTCTGAGCAGTTTGCAAACCTAAAGCCTAGACTGGTCAAAGAAGGATAGTCTTGACCAAGAGACTGCAAGCAAAGACAAATTGTGAGTAGCGATATTTAAACTTTAACTACTCAGATTGACAAAGTTTTTAAGAATGCAAAACTTGCAGAGCCTTATCTATTTGTAGCAGAAGAATATGCTAAGGCTGTTATTTGAAGGTCTTAGGTTTATCCTAGTGTGGCGATCGCGTAGATGTATTTATTTGAGTATTAGGAGGAAAAATGGCAACTCAACAATACAAACGTGCAGTTGGGGTATTTCGCAGCCGTAGAGAAGCTGAAAACGCACTGAACGCATTAAGAGATTCAGGTTTTTCGACAGATCGAATATCCGTGTTGGCTAAAGATGCAAACCGCAACGAAGAGATTGCAGGTATTGACGTACAAGACCGCAACCAAATGAAAGATCGCGGTGATAATGAAGCTCCAGAAGGTGCTGGTATTGGTGCTGTAGCTGGTACTGCTCTAGGTGGCGTTGGTGGTTTATTAGTAGGTTTGGAAGCTTTAATCATTCCAGGCGTAGGTCCATTTCTGGCAGCTGGTACTGTAGCGACTACCTTAGCTGGTGCTGGCATTGGTGCAGCAGCAGGTGCGATTGTTGGTGCGCTGACCGGATTGGGAATTCCCGAAGAGGACGCTAAAGCTTACGACAAGCGAGTGTCTCAAGGTGATTACTTAGTGATGATCGAAGGTACGCCCTCAGAGATCGATCGCGCTGGTTCGCTGTTAAGAGATCGCGGTGTCGAAGAGTGGAACGTATACAATATGTCTGACGGCGATCGCGCTAATGTTAGTACATCTGCTGCACCGATGAATCGGCAAACAGCAACGTATAGAGAAGAGACTGTGAGCGATCGCTCCTCCATAGACATAGATAGAGATGCTCAGCCCGAAGTCGAGATTGTGGATAAGCGAGAAGAAATTCGCTAGCTTTGTGCTATGAACCCAAGCAATTCGCGTGTGGTTTTTCAACTACCATCTCCTGTCATCTAGCTGACCCCACTTATAATTACTAACTCACCCCATGCGCGACTTTTTTCTTAGCCCCCTTGTTAACTCAGTTGGGGGATCGAAAACTATGCCGATCGCGAAAAGATCCCCCTAGCCCACGCCACTTTGCTCAAGTCGGGAAACCCGCCCACGCAAGTGGCTCCCCTTTCTCAAGGGGGAACAAGAGAAAGTCGCACATCGCATAACTCGTAATTATTGCTTTTTAATTACGAATTACGAATTACGAATTACGAATTCATTGAATTATGCTCTTGTTGTGGCAATACCTGAAATTTTTCGATATTCTTCTACTGCATTGCGGCAAGCTTTAGCACAGTTCTGGCAGTGTGGATTATCGTGCTGTTCGCATTCGCGCTTCACAGGCTTCGCAGATATCGATGCAGGCACGGACGACATTCGGAATGAAGCGAGAACTACGACTCATAAAACCCGCGCTCGTCCAACAGATTTGAGCGCAGTCGCGGCACAGACGAGCGCATTCTGGCATAGAACCCAGATACTCATCGGCACAGTGTTCGCAGTTCCTCGCGCAGTGAATCGCAGCATCAATACTGGTTTGATATTGTTGATGAGGCAGAAAATCCTCCCGTTCAAATGCTTATTTTGTCAGTCTATAAATTGAAAAAAAAATTTATATCTCTGTCTCGTGAGGTAATCACAATTTCTCTCAAATGAAAGACAACCATTTCATCTGAATTTCATTCTTCTATGCTGCGATCGCTATTTGCCTAATTTGCTACACTCTAACTTTGTTTCTTGTTTTCTGAGTGTATAAAAATCTAAATACATAAACAACGTAGAGATACACCCTTGTATCATCTACGCTGTTTCGATCTACGCTGTTTCGATCGGTCGATTTAGTAACAGCCGTCTGTCTCAAGTTAATTTATTTAGCTGCTCTGGGAATTGCTGACGGGTACACAGATTGAACGACAAGTACGGGCTTTTGGCTATATTCTGCTTCTAGCTGCCTGACAAAACCCTCGTCCCAATTGAAATCGTATTCTCTTTCGAGGTCAGCGACGACCAAGGGACGCAGTACACCTGTTACAGCAACCGTCTGATCTTCTTTAACTGCTGTGTTTTGTGCTTGAGTAGTGCCTGTTTTAGGATTGGCGACTAATACTAGTAAGTCGGTAGCACCAAACAGTTGGTCTTCGTCCAGAGTAAAAGTAGTTGGACTGAGGATTTCCTCAACTTCACCCGTGACAGCTAGAGTTCTGCCATAATACTGTTTTGGGTTGGAAGTAATTTCCCCTGGTTCGGGTGCAGGAGCGATCGACTGAGCAATAATTGCTGGTTTGCCCTCGTAGTCTACGTATAAGTTCGGCTCCAAGTCCAGAAAATCGTAGTCTCGATTGACATCAGCCACGACAAATTGACGTACTTCACCTGTGACTTGAACTTCTGTATTGTCAGTAGGTAGAGCTAAGGGCTGTCCTGAAGCATTAACAACTAGAATTGTTTCGTTGCCAAAAAATTCCTCGTCGCTAATTGTGAAGGTGTTGTTACCAACTTTGCTCACGGGTTCGCTTCTTACCGTTACAGTCTTACCGATGAGTTGCTTTGTGTTGTCGGTCACTTCCTCTGTAGTGACGTTTCCAGTTGGAGATGTAGGAGCATTTGTTGTTGCAGTCTCTCCTGTGGGAGCTGCTGGTCTATTTGTCTCTAATTGATTCGTGCAAGCGGGAAGAACGATCGCGGCTAGTGCTAAGGCGATCGCGCTTTTAGTATTCCAGATCTTATTTAACATTGAGAAAATCTCCTTACTCCTCTTAGTTAAGTCAAAAGTTAAAACTCATAAGTCAAAATGTTTAGATACAGTTTTGACTGGTGCTAGATAATTTTGGGTACGAATTATCTAGTCTTTGTGGAAGCGAATTAGTTCAAGAAAACTTGACCATCTTTTTGAATTCTCAGAACACCCTGGTTGCGATCGCGAGGGTTCGCATCTTCATCCAACGCTACCTCTAAGACTCCATCCTGAGATGCAGACATGGGCATAACTTGCACGAAACCATCATCCTGACGTGTAAAAGTCACGGTTACAGGCACGGGTAATCGTAAAACAGTTTCTTCTCCACCTTGCAGAACTCGGCGTTGTGTATGCCCAACTGCTTCATAGGTGACGATCGCGTTTGTATTGTTCTTCACTCTCACCTCTACATTGCCGTCCATCGACATGATTTTAGCAACTGCCTGGGAGCGGTTTTCTGGTAGAGGCGGTGTTACAGGCGGGTTCGTTCGATCGCGCATTCTGGGGGTGTAGTAAGGATCTGCTGACCTAGCACTAGGACGGGTAACTTCAGGCGTACCTTGTCCTTGCACGATTCTAGTTGCAGCATTAGGCGGACAGCCTTCGGGAGCCAGACGTGTACTATTGAAAGGTTCTTCGTAGTAGATTCTCGGGCAAGGATTGAGTACTTGAGATCCCTGTGCCGATGCCACTAGAGGAATTGCTGGTATACCAATTAGTAAGCCACCAAAGACTGTTCCTACTATTTTTTTTGGTTGACTTCTATTTTTTTTAAGCATCTGTAACTCCGATTTTAAGTTTTTTGGGTTTTTTGATTTTATTTATTGGCAATCTGCATTAGCTAAAAGAAGCGATCGCCTTTGCTACTTTTTAACAAAACAACTCATGATGGCTCATTTAAAGTTGCTGTAGTATTGAGTACCATTGGATCGATTGGTGCGATCGGTGCGGGTTGAATTGAAGGTTTGTTATGTGCAGGGCGATAAGCATTGCTGACGCGAACCTCATAGTCGCGATCGAGCTTCAAATCGTCGTTGAATTGGGGTAAATTCTCGGCTTGCTCTTTTGTTAATCCTTCAACATCTACTCTGCTTTCTATCGCACTAACTCGCGCTCTTTCTATTGGGAGTAAAACTTCTTTGCCAAAAATCCAAAAGCCAAGATCGATAATCAGATACCGGAATTTTCCCGTGTCTTCATCAACTAAAATATCTTTGACCGTGCCAACTTTTTCGTCTTCATTTGCATATACAGTAAATCCAATAACAGCACAATCTCTCATTCTGTTTATCATCTGTGGATAGATATCTTTCAGTTTTAGTAAAGCCATTTTTTCAACTAACGTTGCCGTTTGGGCGATCGAATAGACTGCGCGTATGCATAACTACCAGCCTCATTCAAGTGGGAGAGCCTGCCAGAGAAACGATCGTTTGCAATTAGAGTTGATTGTCCTAGGAAGTCAAGAGAAAAAGTTGAGCGCCCAACTAGGGGGTGTAAGTTCAATTGTTTGAACTGGTGTAGAATTCAACCGTTTTGATTGAACCTATTTTTAGGTTAGATTCAAAAAGTGGAAAACTGGTGGAGAAATCAGGTTTCTCCGCCAGTTGCTACTTTAGATAGACTTTTAAGGTTTTTTACTTCTGACTTCTGGCTTCTGGCTTCTGACTTCGCTTGCTAGTCTATCCATTCGAGTAGTCCTAAAGATGTAAGACTACCAACTAAGTGAGTACCAATTAAATTGACATTGGCTAAAATTACCAGAATATCAAACGAACGAATCACATTTCCCTGCTGGTACACAGCTACACCTTGAGGTACAGCTAAAGATTGTGAAAGTATTGCGATCGCGCTTACCTCAGATGCGATAAATGCTAGTAACATCCCGACAAAACTCACGATTAAACCAATCTTCAAAGCTTGAATCACTTCTTCTTTGCGCGGATGCAGTTCGCGATCGCTTGACTGCAAGCGTCTGGCTAAAACCCGACCTCTAAATGCCCAAAATATCCTAAAGGCGGCGAGTAATACGCCAACGATGGCTAGAAAGATACTTAGACTAATGGCTGCATTGTCTGTTGCTACGCTGAGACTGCGGCTAAAGATGGCAAAGATTAAAACAATACCGGAAGTACTAGCTAGTGCCAACTGTATCCAAAAGCTAAAGCGGCTAACAACGCGGAAAGTTGCTGCAAATCTTTGTTTCGTTGGGGTTGGCAGCGAAGTTTGGAGCAGTTCAGACATGATTTTCTCCTATTAGGTGATGCCAAATTAATTTAGAAAAATCTTCAACACAAAATAATTGCCTAGAAGTAGAGTTGTCTATTTACAATCAAAGAGCTTCTATCTGGAGGGAGATGGTAACTGTTCTGGTTTCAAAGTTAGCTGTTGAGTCGAGCCATTACGGTTGACTGTAATCTGTAGCGATTTGCCTAAATTTGTTGCTTCTACAGCATCTTGTACAGAGTCAGCAGTTTGAACTTCAGTTGAGTTAATTTGAGTAATAATGTCACCAGGACGCAAACCAGCACGAGCTGCGGGAGAGTTGGGAGCAACTTGTACAATTAAAACTCCCCGATCGCGCTCGACTTTAAAACCAGGGTTACTCTGGTTAATTTCCTGCTGAATTTCCGGTGTTAATTCAATTAGTCGCACGCCGATATAGGGATGTTCGACTCGACCAGTTGTAATTAACTGCTCGGCGATTCTTTGGGCTGTATTAATCGGAATGGCAAAACCTAAACCTTGCGCTCCGCCAATAATAGCAGTATTCACGCCTACAACTTCGCCTTGAGCATTGAGCAAAGGTCCGCCAGAATTACCAGGATTAATTGCCGTATCAGTTTGCAAAAAGTCAAGTCGTTTGTCGTTGACACCAATATCTGAACCACTGCGTCCTGTGGCGCTGATAATTCCTTGAGTTACGGTGTTATCTAGACCTAAAGGATTACCAATGGCGATCGCCCATTGTCCAACAGTAATATTATCGGAATTAGCCAGCTCAACTGTAGGTAAATTTGTCCCCTCAATATCAACAACTGCTACGTCTGTAACTGGGTCTGCACCCACAACTTTTCCAGCAAAGCGGCGACCATCTCTTAGCACGACTGATACTTTATCCGCACCTTCTACCACATGGGCATTAGTTAGAATGCGACCATCTTGGCTAATAATAAATCCCGAACCGATACCGCGTTGAACTTTCTCTTGAGGCGGAAAGAAGTTTTCCCCAAAAAATCGCTCAATCAAAGGATTGCTATATACTGCTGTGGGTACTTCTACTGTACGGGTAGCATCGATTCGTACAACTGCGGGTCCTACATCTTTGACAACTTCAGCAACAAAGTTAGGATTGTTTTGTAAATTAGCTGTCGGTTGGGTAGGTGAAGGTTGGACTTGGACTTCTCTATTTCCTAAAGATTCGCATCCCGCAGAACTACCAATTATAAGTATGCCTAAATATAAAATTGGTTGCTGGAAAATTTGTTTACTTGTCTCCCCACGCCGTTTTTTCAATTCCATGACCGTAAGCCTATTAATTCTGACTAGCTTTAACTCGCTCTGAATTGGAAGATAGAGCTAACTTCAACTTAGATGGCAATGGTGGAAAACTCGTGGAGAAATGCGATCGCTTCTGCCCGCTCGTATTTGCAATTTTCTTGCCTCTTCAACAGAATCGAGGAAGCAAGAACTAAACATTAACTAGGCTGCGACTCCTGGCACTAACTTCACCTTCAGCGTTCTGGCTTTGGCTAACGCTTGAGACGGAGCATTACATCGATCCAACAGCTCTCTTAGCGAATTAATTTGAAGCCAGTACCGAGCTTGTCACTACTAAAGCACGAGCGATCGTTTCGGCAGCAGATCGGAAAATATCTCAGCCGATGCTAAATTTTCCGGTGATGTTTCTAGCCAAAAACTGAGTTTTTATAGACTGCATCACACTTGCGATCGGTCACTATGCTAGCGATGCAGCTCTCCTTTTCTTCTCATCCTCTAGAAGGATATGGAACTGATTTAATATGTAAATTATATTACGATAAATGACGATCGTTCTCGTGATATTAAACATGTAAGTGTGATGTCGATCGAATTCAAAATCTCAACAAACAACAAATAATATATTTCTAATTTTTTAGATCGCTATTGCTATTTATAGATTTGGTTAGGTTCGCACTCAATGTTTTTATTTTAAGTCAAAGCCGCTTCCACTTGTTCGGCAAGCTTTAGAGGATTAAACGGTTTGTTGAGTACACCTCTAACACCTAATTGAGTAAATTTCTGCTCGACAAAGCGCCCTCTAGCCGTTAGTAAAATAACAGGAATGTTGCTAGTTATTGTATTAGATTGCAGTTTTTTTAAAGTAGATAAGCCATCTTCATCTGGCATCATGACATCCAAGAGAATTGCATCTGGTTGGTTATCTTGAGCTAAGTTTAAGCCTTCCCGACCTGAATGAGCGGTTATTACCTGCCATCCCCCCATAATTTCTAAGCAGGTTTGAACTAATTTTAGAATATCGTCTTCGTCATCAATAACTAAAATTCGTTTGCTTGTCACTATTTTCTTCTCCTTCTCAATTTCAAGCATCCTGCGACTTGATTAAGCGTTGCGTTAATGTTGTTGCTGGCTATTTTTGCCTGAAAAAGTTTTGATTTATTGAAATAGAATAATACAAAAATTGAAATATCGATTTATTATGTCATGTCTCGGACTCCGACTCTCGACATAACTATCATTATTGAAGTTAAGCTTCAAACCCTTTTAGCGCATTTTTTCTTCCCTACTCCCTACTCCCTATAATATTAAGGACCAAAAGTGGAAAAGTGGTGGAGAGTTAAAACGTTTGAACAGAATGGTTGTATGAGCTTTAGCGATCGCCCATTGATTTAAACAACACTCCGACTAAACTCAGTACGGTAGCGATCGCTATCCATAACCACGGGTTAAACGAGATCCCAAATCCTTTCGCACTATTCTCCCAATTCAAAAACTGTAACGAATCCGTGCCAACCATAAATGAAGGCACGTTCAAAAGATCGAATAAGATAGGCAAGAGAAAACTTACGAAAACGATTAATCCAAGCACTAAAACGGTCAAATCTAGCCATTTTCGGAATGTAGATTTAAACTTGTCGCGTTGTCGAAAAGGCAAGGAACGTGTATCGACATCAGCAGGCGCATAAATTGCTACTCCTGTCTTACGGTCTTCCACTGTAACCGATCGCGGACAGCGCAGCAGTAGCGTTGCAATCCAAATATCGCCACTCGCGCCAGCAGTATTGAGAATGGCTATCCAGCCTAACCAAGGTGCTTGAGGTAAAACGGCTAGTAGAAGTATAGCCGCTGCGTTAACGATAAATAAAGGAGTTAGCGAAATCACTAAAAAAGCGTTGCGGGAAAAACGCCTTCTCGGTGCAGTCGTGTAAGCGTAGGGAAGAAAATATTCGATTCCTACTCCAGATCGCGGTTTACCGCCAAAGGCAATGAAAGCCAAACCGTGTATAAGTTCGTGGAGAATAAACGTACCGAGAGGAATTGCTACAAAATAAACTAAAAACAACATAATTTGCCATGCTTGTTCAGAATAGACTGCGGCATCAAAAATCCACGATCGCTTGTATCCGTGAATAACTTGGTAAAAGGTACTGATAGCTGCTGCCGTGACGACAAACAAGATGATACTCAAACTACTCCAACGCAAGGCTAGTGCTGGAGTGAGGCGGAAAATATGAATTGGGCGATCGCCTGAAAACATCTGCCGCTAGATAGAGGTTGAATTTGCCTCATCTGGCACGACAGAAGTACAGGCAGTGCGAACCAGTCAGATGCACCAACACAAAAGCAATTATTCAAAGGATAGCGATCGCCACCTTGATGAATGTTGCTGGGTTGTTGATTTAGAGTCATACAGACAGTAAGTGCTGCTGACTCTAAAGTTAGTGCCTGCAATGAGCAGGAGTGTGTGTGAGATATACTACCTATACAACTGTCGAACTTCAGAAAAGGCGTAGGTCTTACGAACCTTACGATTCCTAAGCTAAAGCGCAAAAGTGGAAAAGTCGGGCAGATAAAGATGAAAAAGAAATTACCTGTCATGAATCAACCTGTTGCGTCAACATAGAAAAGCTAGCCCAAACCGCAGAATATGCTCAGTTCGATCCGTCACCTTAAGGGCTACGGTGTTGCTGTTGTTGCCGTCGCCATTGCTTTTCTCTTAACACAACTAGTATGGGGGTTGATCCAACCTCACCTTTATCCGCTATTCCTAGCTGCGGTAATGGTAAGTTCTTGGTATGGTGGTATTGGACCAGGATTGCTGGCGACTGTTTTAGCTGCCGTACTATGCAACCACTTCTTTGTCCCCCCACTTTATTCGTCGTTACCTGGTCGAGATGGAATTGTCGGGCTGATTCAATTTGGACTAGTAGCAGGATTCATTAGCTTTCTCAACTCCAGGCTGCGCTCGACTCAGCACCGAGCCGAACGTAATGCGCGAGAAGCTCAGCAAAATTATGAGTTTTTACGTCAAAGTCAAGAAAATCTCCGCCGCAGTGAAGAACGCTACCGCATATTAGTAGAAGGAGTCACCGAATATGCCATTTTCATGCTAGACCCAAACGGAATCTTTGCAAGTTGGAATGTCGGTTCGGAGCGGATGCTAGGCTACTCTGAGGCAGAAATTATCGGTCAACCTTTTGCACGGATTTTTACATCAGAGGCAATACAGCAAGGCTTACCCGCACAAGTGCTGCAAATGGCGATCGCTGAAGGCTTTTCTAGAGAGAATCGCTGGCACATTCGCAAGGATGGGACGTACATTTGGACTCATTGCATCATCACCGTCTTGCGAGATGAGAAGGGAAATCTGCGGGGATTTGCCAAAATTATGCAAGACATTACCCAGCGCAAGCTAGCTGAAGAAGAACGGGAGGAATTACTAGTACGCGAACAAGCTGCCCGCGCCGAGGCAGAAGCAGCCAATCGCGCCAAGGATGATTTTTTGGCTGTGGTGTCCCACGAACTACGTACCCCGATGACAGCGATCGTGGGTTGGGCTGGGATGTTGCGGTCGGGTATGCTAGATGATAATCGAGCGGCTTTAGCAGTGGAAACAATCGAGCGCAATGCTAACTTGCAAATGCAACTGATTGAAGACCTGCTCGATATTTCCCGCATTGTCAGAGGAGATATTTCGCTCAATTTTGCTAGAGTCGATCTTGCTAAAGTCATCACCGCAGCAATTGAAGTCGTGCAGCCAGCCGCGAATGAGAAAGCGATCGCGCTGGAATTTGTGCGGGAGTCGGGGAAGAGAGCTGAGGGAGCTGAGGGAGCTGAGGAAGCTGAGGGAGAGATTAGTCACGCACCACCTACCACGCACCACGCACTACTTATCTGGGGTGACTCAGAACGCTTGCAACAAGTAGTGTGGAATCTACTTTCCAATGCAATTAAATTTACTCCTGAAGGCGGAAGAGTTGAGGTGCAGCTAGAAAAAGTCAAAAGCTTGCCCTCGAACGAAGTGAAGGGTCAAAAGCTTGCCCTCGAACGAAGTGAAGGGTTAAATGTCAAAAATCTTGCCCAAGACCAACTACCAACTACCAACTACCAATTACCAATTACCAACTTTGCTCAAATCCAAGTCATCGACACAGGTATAGGAATCGATCGCGACTTTCTACCATATGTTTTCGATCGCTTTCGTCAGGCAGATAGTACTAGTGCGAGATCGAATAAAGGCTTGGGCTTGGGTTTGGCGATCGCCCGCCACCTAGTAGAACTCCACAATGGCACAATTCGAGTCGATAGTTCAGGCAGAGGACAAGGGACTACATTTACAATCGAACTCCCCGTTTCAGAAAGAGTATCTAGAGCAGGGGAAACAGGAGAAGAAAATCCTTCAGCCCCTAGCCTCCAACCCCCAGCCCCTTCCCTACGTGGCTTGCGAGTATTGGTTGTGGATGATGAAGCTGATGCGCGACAGTGGATTATAGTCGTACTGGAAGAGTCAGGCGCAGAAGTCATTGCTGTTGCTTCAGTGGGCAAGGCACTAGAGGTAATAGAACAACACAGACCAGACGTACTCATCAGCGATATTGGAATGCCAGGGGAAGATGGCTACACGCTGATCCGGAAAATTAGAGAATTGGAACCCCAAATGGGCGGAACTATTCCCGCCGTAGCTTTGACAGGATATGCCAGGCAAGAAGATTACACCAAGGCTCTAGCAGAAGGTTTTCAGCTTCACGTCGCTAAACCAATTAGGGCGGCTGAGTTAGTGGCTGTGGTTACGAGCTTGGCTAAAATGGCTGGAAAACTCTGAGCTAGAGTGTTTCTATGCTTTATCTGCGTTTTTGAGTGTTATCGCATACATCTATAAATGAGCTGGCGTTACTTTTGATAGATGTTTGATGCAGCTAAAAAAGTCTTTAGTGGAGTTAGAGAGTCTACTGTTATCACGAACAATTTATCTAGAGGTAGGCGATCGCCAATGAAAATTCTGGTGGTTGAGGACGATAATTCCATAGCTCAAGCTGTTGCAGCAACGCTATCACAACAGCAGCGTTGTCTTGTCGATATTGCTGCTGACGGTCAAGAGGGTTGGGAACTAGCCACAGCATTCAGTTACGATTTAATTTTGCTTGATGTGATGTTGCCCAAATTAGATGGTATGAGTTTATGTCGGCAACTGAGGCAAAAAGGCGATCGCATACCGATTTTAATGCTGACGGCAAAAGATACCAGCTCTGATAAAGTTGTGGGTTTAGATGCTGGTGCGGATGATTACGTCGTCAAACCGTTTGATTTTCCCGAATTAATTGCTCGCGTTCGCGCTTTATTGCGTCGAGGTAGTACCGCTTTACCACCAGTATTAGAATGGGGCGATCTGCGGCTCGATCCAAGTAGTTGCGAGGCGACATACGGGCAGCAAATTTTACATTTAACCCCTAGAGAATACGCGCTGTTAGAGTTGTTTCTCCGCAGCCCTCGGCGCACGTTTAGCCGCAGCGCGATCGTCGATCGCCTGTGGAATTTAGAAGACCCACCGCAAGAAAATACAATCAAGTCTTACATCAAAAGCTTGCGCCACAAACTTAAAACCGCAGGTGCGCCCAGCGATTTGATTGAAACAGTTTACGGTCTGGGATATCGCCTCAAACCTCTAGAGTCGGAAACATCTCATCCAGAATCAACTGCGTCGGATTTGGATGAGATGCAACAAGAAATTCTATCGGTAGTCGTTAAGTTTAGGGAAGTTTTTACAGCAGGAATTGGCGATCGCCTTGCAGTGTTAGAACAAGCGGTGGAAGCTTTATGTCGCGGTACGCTCGACAATGGAATACAAAAACAGGCTGTGCGAGAAGCTCACAAACTTGCAGGTGCTTTAGGTAGTTTTGGTTTTGCTCAAGCTTCGCAATTAGCTCAAGAGATCGAGTCTTTATTAGAAGATAAAAACGGCGATCTCTTTACTTATTGTCTGCGTCTGTGTCAACTCTTAGAAGAGTTAAAGGAGCAAATAAAGCAAGCTCCCGATAAAGCAAACTTGGATCGATTATTTCTTAACTAACGCATCTCTTCTTCACTCACAAAACTTTTCATTGCTATAGCAATCCTAGATAAATTGTGAAATCGATTGCCCATGTAGAGACGTTACATGTAATGTCTCTACATGGAAACGTTCACTGCGATCGCCTAGAAGTTAATTGCAAATAAATACGATTCGGTGTGAGATATTCATTTAATTTTATCAATCGATATCTAAAGCGAGACAAACCTAACGCTAGATAGATAACAGTATATAACTTTTGATACTTGTTTTTGTTTCAAGCTCGATAAAGTTTGTGCCGCTCGGTAAGTTACGTAGTAGCAGTTAAAGACAACTTCAATTTCTCCACCAGTTTTCCACTATTACAACTTAACCTCAAGAAGATAGCTATTTCAACACTTGATTCAACTGATTCAACAGTTGATGCGATCTAGGTCGCTCGTGGATTATTTAAGTTGATTTTAAATTTATCAAACATAATCCAAATTTAACTAAAATACCGCAAAAAAGGATTCCATGAAGAGTTTATTTCGTCGCTCGTCTGCTTTAAGTGCCGCCTTGCTAGCTTTCGGAGTGTCAGTTGGTGTCGTTAGTCCAATCGCAATTTCTCAATCTGCCTTCGCACAAGATTCTGCAACTCCTGCTTCTCCATCCCCCACTCAAAGCGCAACGACTAACTTTTCTGATGTTGGGGCTGACTACTGGGCGCAACCATTTATTCAAGCCCTAGCAGCTAGAAACATCATTACTGGTTTTCCCAACGGCACTTTCAGACCAGAACAACCCGTGCAGCGGGCTGAATTTGCTGCCATGATTCAAAAAGCTTTTAATCAAAATCGCGTGCGGCAGTTAGCTGAACCTGGATTTAAAGATGTCCCACCTGACTACTGGGCAGCTGCTGCGATTGAGTCAGCATACGAAACAGGGTTTATGGGAGGCGTACCTGGAGGAGCTTTTCAGCCAGCAGAAGACATTACTAAGTTACAGGCGATAATTGCTTTAGCAGATGGCTTGAATTTGAAAGCCGACCGTTCTCTCCAAAATGTTATCAGTACTTCTTATTTAGATGCTGAAGCAGTTCCAGCTTATGCTACAGGTGAAGTCGCCGCCGCAACCCAAGCTAACTTGGTTGTCAACTATCCCAATATTAGACAACTCAATCCCCAACAACCTCTGACACGGGCAGAAGCCGCAGCTCACTTGTATCAAGCTTTGGTACGGCTTGGACAGGTGCAACCTCTAGCTAGTAATGTGGCAGCAACTCAATATATTGTGGGTCGCAATAGTAATGTGAGTCAAACCACCCCAAATACTCAAACTCCTCAAACTTCTGGTACGACAGCTGCAAATAACTTGGTTGCAGTAGCAACATCAAACCAATCTTTTTCTACGTTGACTTCTTTACTTAAAGCTACAGGACTAGCAGAAAGTCTACAAAAACGAGGACCGTATACAGTTTTTGCTCCTACTAACGAGGCATTTGCAGCTCTCCCTCAAGGAATTTTGAAAAAGTTGCAACAGCCAGAAAATAGTGAAGTCCTGATGCAAATTTTGATGTATCACTTGGTTCCAGGGCAACAAACTGCTAAACAACTCTCGGCAGGAGAATTGAAAACGCTTGCCGATAGACCTGTAAATATTCAAATCGATCCAAATGGAAATCAAATTTCAGTCAATGATGCCAGAGTAATTCAACCAAATATCCAAGCCAGCAATGGAATTATTCATGCAGTAAATGAAGTTCTCTTACCACCAAATTTGGATCTGAGTCAGTTGCAGTAATTCCCTGTTGTCCTTGTGCTTAGTATGCAATGTTTTGTGGGGTAGGCATCTCGTCTGCCCTGACACTTCTTAACATCGGGGAGCAAATTGTATGAATGCCAAAGATTTGATGGAAAAGACACTCGTTCAGAAAAACCTTCACTCGGAAACTGTAAACCCAAAAAGTTTGCAGGGAACAAATATAATCGCAGAAAAACTAGAGGGAAGACAACTAAATAGAGAAAAAGTAGATTTAGTAAATGCGGTTGAATATATAGGAATTGTTTTACCTGTTTACTTGGCAATAGCAACAGGAGTGCTAATTATTTTTCAGATCTCGCGTAAAAGAAAACAAAACCTGGCTAGCGATTTCTTGAATCGTCTCCATCAAGTTCCTTGTATAAACTGTCATTTTTATAGCATGAATCCGCATCTCAAGTGTGCTGTAAATCCATCTGTAGTTCTCACTAGACGAGCTATCGACTGCCCAGATTATCGTCCTCGTAACGATACATCTGCATAGCGATCGACAGGAGAAAACCCACAGACTAAAGGAATAATCCGCTTTTTATCGTCGGCGCTTAAATCCATATAAGCCTGAGCAATAATCGCATCAGTGAGGGAGTAATAATAGCAGCGTCCTTCGTCAGACAAATAGTAGTTTGGCTCCTCGTTTTCCCATTCCGACCATGTTTTAGAGACTGGCAAACCAAAAATTACGCATTTTTCAACTCGTGCTTTGTCCATTTCTCGTAACAAAGCCTGAAAGCCGTCAGTTTGTTGAATAAAATTAACGCCATGTAGGTGAGCGTCGAAGATAGCGTACTTACAGCTATAAGAACTGGACATATGGTAATAATGCTGGTAATTTTGGAATAAATCAAATTGATTTCGGCAAATAAACGCAATCTATCTATCATTATTTATGATAGAAAATCCAAATTTTGTTTTTTCATCTTCATCTAAATTATTTAAATTTTTAAAAATGCAAATCTCTCTTTAGAAAGATGGATATCTTAGTCGAACTTCTATCCTGATATTAAGTCAAATTGAATTAGGAAATAAATACCAAATGGTTCTTTACAAATTAGAAGATTTTGATACAAACTACCAAGATGCTTTTGATGGAAACGATATCAAAGGTTATGAAGTCTATTCCGATCTAGACAATGAAAAAGTTGGTACTGTCAAAAACATACTCGTTGAAGAATCAGGACGTTTCCGGTATCTGGTGGTTGACACTGGTTTTTGGATTTTTGGCAAGCAAGTCTTACTACCAGTAGGACGGATTCGGATTGACACTGGCGATCGCCGTGTCTATGCTGTCGGCTTTACCAAAGAACAAGCGGAAGCACTGCCTGAGTTCAGCGACGATTTGAAGGTTGATTACGACTATGAAGAACAAGTGCGGGGAGTGTATCGCGATCGCGCAGATACGGCAACACCTTTAGAGACATCTGCTGCATCCATGCCTTATGTAGCTGGGGCGGCTTACGATCGCAATACCTACAACTACGAGCAAGAACCAGACCTATACAATATGGGCGATCGCAACCAAGATACACTCAAACTGTATGAAGAACGGCTAGTTGCTAACAAAACCCGCAGAAAAGCTGGAGAAGTATCGATTGGCAAACACGTTGAAGCCGAAACGCAAAGAGTTTCAGTTCCCGTCGAAAAAGAGCGCGTAGTCGTCGAGCGAACCACTCCTGACAATGCTGGCAAGCCTGTTTCTCCTGGTGAAGCCACTTTCCGTGAAGGAGAAGTTGCCCATGTGGATCTCTATGAAGAGAAACCTGATATTCGCAAAGAAGCAGTCTTGCGCGAAGAAGTCAGAATCAGGAAAGAAGTAGAGCAGGAGATGGTTAGCACCCAAGAACAGGTGCGTAGAGAAGAGTTAGATATAGATAGCGAAGGTCGTCCAATTGTGGATAAAGATCGCTAACAGGTGCAGAAAAAAGTGACCAGTGACCAGTAAATATGACTTTCTGTTGTGGGAGTCAGAAACCGTCACCTCATGATTGGTGGCGAGTTTCATTCAACGTGGGTATGCGCGATTCCACATTAAAGAGCGATCGCCGATCTAAGAGATGCTCGTATAGGTTGGAATCAGCGAGAGCCAACCGTTCAAAAAAGCAATCTATGGAGGCAGTATTGTGCGCTTAGGTCAATGGCTCGGCTTATTTGCCCTGGCGATCTCTCTTTATATTCTTTGGCAAATTCGACAAGTTGTTTTACTGTTGTTTGCAGCTGTAATCTTAGCAACAGTTTTAAATCGCGTTGTACGACGAATCCAGCGATACCGCATTCAGCGTGGGATTGCGATCGCGATTACTATTACAGTCTTATTAGCACTAATTATTGGCTTTTTTGCGTTCATCGTGCCGCGTATTGTCGATCAGTTACAACAATTACTGGGTGTACTGCCCCAAACATCAGAAAGAATAGCGGCTTGGTTGAATTGGCTGCAATCGACGATTCCAGGAGCAATTTTTGAACAGCTCCGTGTATTAGAAAATATTCCCCAACAGCTTCAAGCATGGATAACGCAGCTATTAGGTAACTTCTTTGTCATTCTAAATAACTCGCTTACCGTTGTTTTGAGCTTTTTATTGTTTCTGGTACTGACCGTCATGCTATTGGTGAACCCTTCCCAATATCGAAGAGTTTTCATTCTAGCTTTTCCTAACTTTTATCGACGACGAATTGACGAAATTTTGTCTGAATCTGAAGCATCCTTAGTTGGGTGGATTAAAGGTACTCTCATAGCAATGGTCGTCATTGGTTTAGTATCTTTTATCGGGCTGACAATTTTGGGAGTCCCTCTGCCTTTAGTCAATGCTGCTTTAGCCGGATTATTAGAGTTTATCCCCAATGTGGGACCAACTTTGAGCGTTGTTCCACCAGCTCTGCTCGCCCTGCTTGATGCTCCTTGGAAGGCAGGGGCAGTTATATTACTTTATATTGCAATTCAGCAGTTTGAAAGCTTAGTTTTAGTTCCCTTAATTATGAAACACGAGGTGAATCTAATGCCTGTGTTTACCATATTATCAGTAGTGATTTTTGCCAGTTTATTCGGATTTTTAGGGTTATTTCTTGCTATTCCGCTATTGATTGTAGTTCAAATTTGGCTCAAAGAAGTTTTGGTCAAAGATGTGATGAATAAATGGGGAAAATAATTAGGAAAAATTACCCGATTGGGTGCGAGCGAGATTACTCCCACTCGCCATCTATACTATTCGTCCACTGCCGATGGATACACGTTATCGACAATCAATACAGGTCTGTCGGCGTAGTCAGCTTCCAGTTGTTTTCGTATACCAGCATCTAAAGTAAAGCCGTATTCCCGTTCTATGTCAGCAATAACCAGCCGATCTAGCACCCCAGTCGCAACTACTCTCTCACCTTGAGTCACTCTTGGTCTAGCAGCCTGTTTCGGATATGGATTCAAAACCAGCAAATTGTTCTCTAGTACAAAAGCATTAGGGCTATAGACACGCTGGACGTTACCTGGTACGGCAAGCCGTCTGTTGTAATAAGGGCTGGGGTTGCTAGTAATCTCCTCTGGTTCTGGTGCTGGGGCAACTGAGCGGGCAATAATTACCGGATCGTTCTCGTATTGGGCATACGTGGCGCGATCGAATTGCACGTTGTATCTTTTGGCAATCTCAGCCAGCGAAAAACTCCGCACTACGCCCGTTGCTTGCACTTCTATGTCATTAGAAGGGAGATCGAGCGGATTGCCAGAAAGATTTACGATCAAAATCGGCTCAACACCAAGAAACTCTTCGTCAGCAATTGTAAAAGTGTTGTTACCAATTTTCTCCAGAAATCTACCTCTAACAGTCACCCTTTTACCAACCAACGCTTTGAATTTATCAGCTAACTCTTCGGAAGTAACGTTGCGTCGCTCTTGTGGCGTTCTTCTATCCGCCTGAGCAATGATATTGTTTTTGTTGATGGTTCGCGTGACTTCTTGGGCATTGAGATAACCTATAGGTAAAGAGATCGCGATCGCGGCTAGGGCAAATGCTCCTTTAGCACTCCACAACCGCAACGAACCGCCCTTAGTCGAACGAGAACTCACTCTTTCGTTATTTAGTTTTTTAAACACAATTTTCTCCTACTTACTCTCTACCGATCGACGGTAAGATTAAATAGTGGAAAAATCGGGGAAAATGGCGATCGCTGGCAAAATTACGCCTGAAGAAGTAGTTAGCTTGACTTCCTGTTTTCCGGTCTGAATTAGTTAGGTATTAGAACTGAAATCCCAATAAATTCCAGTAGGTCAGGAAGGGAATAAAGACCAAAGCAGCGAGGGTAATTAAGGAATAATGAGATCGCTTTACCAGAGACCAGTAATTATTTTTCCAAGCCCAAGCGGTAAAGATAAACAATCCTAGCGTCAAAAAAGTGGTGAGTAGGGGAATGCAAAGAAATGCGATCGCTACAGCAGGCACGCCATATACTAGCCGCCAAAAGCCATACAGCCAAATTGATAGAGGAAAGCCAATCAGAAAAACTAAGTTTAAAGTACCGATTAAACCTGCTAATCTCCAAGCCCAACGCAATTGCTTTACTTGAAACCGTTTGCCACGCAAACGTTGAATTAAAGGCTTAATCGGATAAACAAAGATAGCTGATAGAAACAGGACTGTACAAAATCCTAAAATCCCTAGCTGCACCCAACTTGTTTCATACCAAGGTATATGCTCGTAGGCTCCAATTTTAGCCCACAGAGGATTAAATGCATACCTAATCCACCCGCTTTCATCCGGCTCAAAGGCTGTGAAAGCATCATCATTGACTCGTTGGAATAGCAATGGTTCGATGGGAGCTAATTGGATCTTTGGAGCATTGCCAATGAAGAACAAACCAGGAGTGCTAACGAGTAGAGTCCCGTTGTCACCCCGCTTGATATTAATATGTTCAAACGGTGCAGTGAGCTTGGCGAAGGTATGGCGAGGATATTCCAAATCTCGGTAAGTTCCAGTGAATCGTTCTAGCTGCTCTGCGCTTAGAGCCAGAGGTTTCTTGGGTGATGTTTGCTGTGGAGCGGGAAAATAGCGATCGAAAAACTGAGTCAATAGCTTGCCATTTATCCCACTAAAGCTATTGGTGGCAATAAAAATACCGATGTTGCGATCGGGTAGTAGGGTCAGAGAGCTAGAATACCCTCGCAAACTGCCTAAGTGTCCGATTGTACGGATATTGTTTTCCAACCGTTCGCGAAAACTGTAGCCAGTACCAGGTAATAGGGGATGGTGGGTGAAGTGCTGCTCGTGCATTAGCCGCACTGTATCTTCCTTTAAAATGCGGGAGTTTTCATAGCGACCGTGCAACAGGTGGGCAATCATAAAATGAGCCATATCGGTAGCAGTGGCTTGCATTGACGCACTTGGAGCGATGTTGAGATACAAGTAGGGGACGGGTTTAAACTTGCCACTTTGATACTGATAACCTACAGCCAAATCGTTAGCTAGAGGTGGAGGAGGTGGCTGAAGAAATGTACTCCGCCGCATCTGGAGCGGTTGAAAAATGTTTTTGTCAATATATTCAGCGAAGGGAGTACCAGAGATTTTCTCTACGAGATATCCCAACAAAGCAATACTGTGACTGGAATAACTGTATAACTCGCCAGGTTGCCAGACAACAGGTGGCATATGGTCGGCTAGATAGTCTCCTAGTGGCTCCATTTCCTCAGCAGTACGAGCGGCAAGTCCAATCCGCCGTTTTGTCGTACCGTCTGTATGCAGCATCATTCTGGCAGCCGTGACTGGCTCAGAAAAAGGATTTTTGATTTGAAAGTCCGTCAGGTACTTGTTAACATCAGCATGTATATCGAGCTGTCCCCGCTCGTATAGTTGCATTGCGGCTGTAGCTGTAAACAGTTTGGAAAGCGAGGCAACGCGAAATAGAGTTTTATCTGCTGCAACTGGTATTTTCTTTTCTAAGTTGGCATAGCCATAACCTTTAGCAAAAAAAAGTTTGCCATCTTTCACCACAGAAATTACTCCACCTGGGACATGAGTTTTCGACATCTCTTCTTGAAAAAAGTTGTCTACAAATGCTTCAAACTCTTGTGGGTTATTTAATCCAGGCGCACTCAGAGCCGCAGGTACAGATTGCTCTGGTTCGTTCACTGGCTGTTCTGGTTGGCGATCGATAACTTGTATATCGGCTGGTGTGTTTCGCGCCGAAGCCGGAAGCCCCGATAGCGAGAGAAATAGGATAATGACAAGTACCCAAGAAGCTAATTTACGGGCAAACTTGCGTTTGGCGATCGCCTTTCTTCTCTGTGGCAACATTTCTAGCTCACTGATTCAATCTTTTACCGTATGGCAACTTGAACTCATGTATAAGAGCTGTCATCGGTCATGAGCAATTCACAAATGACCGATGACCAATGACTAAGGGAGGAGATAGTTTCGCTCCAGAATTTTCTTCTTAACATCAATGGTTGTACTGGCTTTGAAGTCAGAATAGATCTAAATAGTGGAAAACTGGTGGAGAGAGCGGCAACTTTATACAGTGACCCTCTACCAGTGACCAGTTATCAGTTACCCTCGGTTTATCTGCTGCGATCGCTGGTCTTTGTAAAAGGAGTCACCGATCTAATAGCTCTTGTTGAGGCTTTTCAGTCTCTATTTCATTTTGTTGGAATTGCTGAGAAGCGTAATTGATTATTGCGCCGAGCGCGAAGAAACCAAAGAGTAGTGCAATTGCCAAAAAGACCTTAATGATGATATTGCTGGGGCGCGGTTCTGTCATGGCTACAGTTACCGAATCAAAAATAGCTCGATGTATCTTGTCTAACTTTGGATGAAACTTCTTCATCCCTAAGACAGAAGTAGATCGAGTAGTCTATAAAGCGATAATTTTGAGAAAAAATTTTGGATAACGATGAATAAACTTAGTCACAATTGCCTCCCTAAGTGCGAGTTCGCCTGCGATCGCAATTTAATGCAAGCTTTGTGGAATCATAGAGCAATTGCCTTGTTGCTGTTGCTTTTAGTGGGTTTGACTGCCTGCTCTATGACTAACTCGGATGGTTCCAAGAAGGGCACAAAGATAAGCGAAATTACCGAGCGACCTAACAGTCAACTCATAGGTAAGACTGTAACAGTAAGCGGAGAAATTGAAGAAGTCATCAGTCCGAAGGTATTTATTATTGAAGGCGATTGCTTCTTTAATGACCCAGAGTTACTAGTTGTAAATCTCAGTGGTTCCCCCATAGTTAATGATAGTAATATCCAAGTAACAGGCACGGTTCGCCAGTTTTCTAAATCGGAAATTGAGAAACAGTTTAATTTGAAATTAACTCAGGAGTTGGCAGCAGAATTTAGGGGTAAGCCTGTACTTATTGCTATAGCACTAACCCTTACACCAGAACCAGGTGAAGTTGCCGAGGAGCCAGCCCCATTTATTGATAAGAACGTCACCATCAGCGGCAAAGTAGCAGAAGTTATTACTCCAAATGCATTCACGCTGGATGACGAAGAGTTAATTGGTGGTAAAGAGTTATTAGTTGTTGGTGCTACTGGTGGTATTGATGCAGGTAAGACTGTGCGAGTGACTGGAAAGATTCGCAACTTCGTTGCAGCAGAGATTGAACAAGACTTGGATATTAAGCTACAACCTGAGCTAAAAGCAAGATATGAGGGTAGAGCTGCAGCGATCGCTCGGTCAATCCAAATATTAGAATAAGTTGGCAGGCAAAGAAATGCGATCGCCGTCAAATCCTAATCCGTCGATAGCGTGACAGTATCAGCAAGTGGATGGCATATGCGACAAGACCAATAGCGATAATACCCAAAAGCAACCGACCGAATGGTTCTTCTGCTAGCGTTTGCAGCGCCCCACCCAGCCCTTGAACTTCATCTGGGTCGGACTGAACGGCGGCTTGAATCAGCAGCAGACCGATAACACCGAAAGCAACGCCACGGGCAGTCACGCCAAATCTACCGATGCCCATCGCCCATTTTACCCCAGCGGTACTCATTTGAGTTAATTGCAGCCGTTGGCGGAATCGCTTGGTAAAGGCTAGATATGTAAAGGAAACACCTATACCTAGCACAATCGCTCCCACTATCCCCACTAACCATTGACCGAAAGGTTGTGCTAGCAAGCGTGCCGTCCAATCTTGTCTCCAACTACTACTATGACTTCCCGCACCAGCAATAATCTGCATGGCAGTCACGGCTAAACCTGCATAACTCGCGCCGCTAATCGCATAGCCTAGGCGGGGGATAACTCTGTTTGCCTGACTGCCTCGATGTTCGGGATCTACAAACGCTTGAACGAAACGCCAAACTGCATAACTCGTTAAACCTACAGCCACTATCGTCAGCAAAAATTTTCCCAATGGCTGCGCCACGATTATTTGGAGAGCATCACTCGTCCCAGCCGCCTCACCACCAATGCCAAGCGCCACTGGCATTGCTAGCAAAGCGACGATGAAGTAAACCACTCCTTTAACCGCATAGCCAAACCGTGCAATCCGCTCAATCCACGAGTTATCAGTAATGAGCTTTTGCATACTTTGCCGTACTACCCATCGTCAATACCTACCATTCTCCACGAGTTTTGCACTATTTATAGCTATTCTCAAGAGCAAAACTATTCTATAGCAATCTAGCCGATTCAAAAGATAGGCGCGTTATGGCTGTCATTTGTCATCGGTCATTAGTCATTTTAATTACTATCATGAAAAGAAGGAAGATTATTTGCTTGAGTTTTATTAGTGTTTTTTTATTCTTAACTATATTAGTTTTTCAGAGCTACAAACTTCAAGTATTTCAGTTCAAACGCTGTCATTGGCTCGATCTATCTTGCTATCCACATTTTCGAGAATCTACAACAGTAATTGCTGAAGAATTATGGGGTCAAGCAGGTGTAGTAGCATATCAAGCAGCGGCTCGGTGGATGTATGCTAATAATGGCAGCAGTCAAGAATTAGACGATATACAGAAACAGTATTTACGCCCCTATTTTGGAGATTTAGTCGATCGCGTGGCGATCGCCTACAATGCTAAACTGATGGACGGCTGGTTGTACGCTGATTTCAAAATAGATATCGGACAAGTTGATGCTGTTGCTCAAACTTATTGTCAGCGGATTTATCTAGAAGGCTCGTACAAACCTAGAGATTCTCGTCAACTGGCGTTATTAGCTCACGAACTCGTACACTCTAGGCAATGCGAACAATTAGGTGGTACAAGTCAGTTTGGCTATCATTATTTCAAGGAGTATAAAAAGGCAGGTCAGAATTACGCAAATAATATCATGGAAATTATGGCGAATAATTTTGAAAATCGATTTGCTGGATGGGTTTCTCAGCAGTTAGCAAGCGAGCGAATAGAACCAGAGCAAAAAGTGAATTAATCTGAAACTACGTAACCCGCAGTTAAACTTATAATTCTGCCTGCATTTCTTCAATTTCAAAAAAACTAGCGAGTATGCCTGTAATTGGAATTGCCAAAAAAACTCCTAATATTCCTGCAACTCTAGCCCCAACCAGGATAGCAAACAGAACAATTACTGGATTAAGATTGACTGAATCTTGCATGACTTTAGGAGCAATCAAGTTATTTTGAATCTGCTGAAGTACAAAGCAAACTCCTAAAACTTTTAAAGCTAGCCAAACACTTTGAGATAAGACAGCTAAAGAAACTATACTAATTCCCAATATCGCTCCAATTCCAGGTATGAGATTGGTAAATCCGATCGCGAGTGACAATATCAATGGAAATGGTATTTCTAATACTAGAAATACCATAAAAGTAGTAAATGATAAAAATAAAACTAGTAAGAACTGACCTTTAATAAAAGCTAGAAACTTACGTTCAACTAGATTAGAAAAACGGCTGTGCGAGCTTACAGGTAAAAGACTGAGGACAAAAAGCCAAAGCCTCTGACCGTATAACAACATAAAAAAAGTCACAGCAGCCATGAGAATAAGAGTCAAAAAATTAGTAAAAAACACTTGTGAATGTATGAAAAGATACGTCAAACTTCTAGTATAAAACGATGCGATTTCTTCTTGTAGTTGCTGCTGAATAACATTTAAGTCTATCTGCATATCCCAACGCTGCATAAATCTTTCTAATCGCTCTACTGATGGCAAAAGAGAATTTAAAAACAAAATTATGCTTTGAATCAGTTGTTGGGCTTGAGAAAAAACAGATAAGCTGACTATAACTATCAAACCAGTAATACTCGTAAAGCTGAGTAAGAAAACAGAAATAACTGCTAGAATTCGAGGTAAGAAACGACTGAGCCAACGAACAGGATAGCTAAGTAAAAAAGCTAAAATTGCCGCAAATGCAAAAATAAAAATGACAGTTTTAAAGTAAGATAAAAGCTGTAATAAAGCCCAACCGGAAGCAAATAATAGTAAAAAGCGAACTAACGCCGAATTATTAGTTTGACTCCACAAAATTTTTCTCGGCTCCCTCATATACTATTTAGGAATGGCGATCGCGCATCCTGTTTTGTGCTTCCTTTCAATTCAGGATAGATTTCAATCGTGGAAAAGTGGTGGAGAACTCGGTAATTCGATCTGAATACAAAAAACCTTTAAAGTCGTTCGCTACTTTGAGCAAGGCTAGCAATAGCTGCAATCAATTCATTTGGCTCGACTGGCTTAGTTAGATATAGTTGAAGCTGCCACCACAGCCATTGTGTTAGTAGCAGTGCTACTGCGGTGGCTAGTATAGAAATACCATAACGCTGTAGTTGGGAGCGTTTCAAGTTCAACCTCTTTTACAGTGACTAGTTATCAGTGGCTCTTGACCAAAGTAAACACTTGTGGCGCGGAAAATGCTATGCGATCGCCCGTGACAACTGACATCTCTTAACTGGTAACTGGTAACTGGTAACTGGTAACTGATTTAATCTTCTTTCTACCCAAGTTTTCCACCCCCCGCAGCTTTATCAACGTGTAGAACAGTTTAAAGAGCAGCAGAGTTTAAACTCTATTGCTGAGGCGATAAATCTCATCCTAGAAGATTACTTTGGATTAGATTCTTGTCAAACTACCACGAACAAACCCATCACGATTATGGTGGAGAACTTAAGGGGTGAAGTCAGCGACTTGAAAAGACAGGTTTCACAACTACAGCAAAATTCCAATAGCGATCGCCCAGATCGATCTAGCAATACGGATGGTCAAAGCGATTTATTGGATAGACAGCAATTGGCTGAACGATTAGGAATTGAAGAAACTGCGATCGCGCAACACGAAACTGATGGTAAAGAGTTTGTGGAATGGTCGAAAAGCAAAGATCCAGAGCAAATTTCTTGGAAATACGCGGGGGCTAATCTGTTTCGGCGAGTTTGAAGTTAGTGTTTTTGAGTTTTCCACTAGTTTTCCACTATTGCAGCTTATCGTCAAAACATTGGTTCTCATCAATACCAAAAGGAGATTTCCATGATAAACAAACTTAGTAACAACACAACTTCTCATCGCGATCGCATCACTCAAGTTTTCGGCAAAACTCCAGCAGCGATCGCCCTAGCACTGTTTGCTTTAGTGCTTCCCGCTTGTACTGGCACAAACTCCGACTCAGCAGGTCGCGAAGCTGCTACTACCACTAGCGAAGTTGCAGATCGATCGAATTCTAATCTCATCGGCAAGACTGTAACTATCAGCGGCGACATTCAAAGGCAAGTCAGCCCCCAAGCTTTCACGATTCAAAGCGATGAGTTTGTTAACGGTCAAGAGGTACTGGTTGTCAATGCCAATAAAGTTCCAATTGTCGAAGGGACTCTGACGCGGGTGACAGGTACAGTTCGAGATTTGACTATAGTTGACGTAGAAAAAGAGTACGGCTTCGATCTAGACCCTGGTTTGGAAGCTCAAATTAGAGAACAACCCGTTATCGTTGCTACGCAGGTGGCTCTCAATCCCAATCTAGAAAAAATTACCGAAAACCCAGTCCCGTTCTTAGGTCGCACAGTCGCAATTGAAGGAGATGTTGAGAGAGTCATCAGTCCAACTGCATTTATGGTTGACAACAATGAAGTGCTTGGGGACGATGACATACTGATTGTTAGTGCCGCGCCAGCCAAGAATATTACCGAAGGTAGCCGTGTCCAAGTTACGGGAAATGTCCGCAAGCTGACCACAAGAGATTTAGAGCGGGAGTTTAACTTAGGTCCAGCTAAGGAGTATGAAGTCTACGTCCAGAAACAGCCCGCAATTGTTGCTGAGAGAACTCAAGTTGTGGGGCAGTAAATTTGCCACGCTGAAAAACAGCATCACGTTTCAATCCAGTCCCATTCAGGTATAAAGATGACGCATTCCCCTCGTCGCCCGCCAGAAGCAAATTCTCGTCGGCGTTTGTGGCTGTTGATATTCAGCCGCAGCAGTCTTGCTGTCGGAGCGTTTCTACTCGTAGCAATTGCAGGGGGCGTATCGTGGGGTTGGGTTTTTATCAACCAAAGGTTAGTACCGCTGGTTGAAAGGAATTTAGAGCAGCTCCTTGGAAGACCTGTAGATATAGGGGTAGTGGAAAGGTTTTCGCTCAATAGCTTGCGATTTAGTTCGGCAGCACTCCCAGCAACTTCTAGCGATCCAGATCGGGTGACAGCAGAAGCGGTAGAAGTCCAGTTCGATCTTTTGCCACTCCTGTTTAATAGAAGATTAGAATTAAACGTTACGTTAGTCCAACCGGATGTCTACGTCGAACAGGCAAAAAATGGGCAGTGGGTTTCAACTCAAATTAAAACTCCCGAAGGCGGTGCTGGTTTCATTCAAACTGAGTTGGAGACAATTCGGGTACGAGATGCCGATATTGTCTTAGTGCCAAACCCAGCCCCAGATAGACCTAAAGGTGCAGTGGCGATGCTCCAGAGGAGCCGCTTCGCTAACGCCGATGTGAGCGGAGTCGCCCGCTTTCTAGACCAAAATGAACGAATTCAGTTCGAGTTAACTGGTCAACCGAAAACAGGGGGCAAACTGGCACTATCTGGAGAAACTCGCCCTGCGGCATTACAACAGACAACTCTTAATATCGAGGCAGAGAATTTACTCGCCACCGAGATTAGTCGGTTAATCGATCTACCCATTAACCTACAAGCAGGTCGGGTCGATGGTGACTTAAAAGTGCAGTTGCAACCAGAAGGACAACAACCCGCGATCGCAGGGACGGCTAGCCTGAGTAACGTTACTGCCAAGATTGAAAACGTGCCGAATCTATTTACGAATACCCAAGGGAAACTTTTATTTAAACCGGATCGGACGATCGCTTTGCAAAATGTGACAACCCGCTATGGCAAAATTCCGGTTCAAATCGGCGGGACGCTCAATACTCTTAAAGGTTATAACTTATCAGGTCAGGTGAAAGCAGTTAGCGCAAACAATCTGCTAAACACGCTGAATGTTGAGTCGCCGTTTCCGACAAAGGGAACTCTCAGAGCAGATATTCAGTTGCGGGGTGCGATCGAGCAACCCGTTTTGAGTGGCACTGTCAGCACGATTAAAACTGCACGGATCGACCGGATTCCATTTAAAGATATTAGCGGTCGCTTTGAGTTGACAACAGCAGGGGCAACACCAGAAATTACCTTTACCAATATTCAAGCAACTCCCGCAGTTGGGGGAAAAATTACAGGCAAGGGTCAAATCCAGTTAGGGACTCAACCTCAAGTCGCATTTAATTTCCAGGGTCAAAACGTACCAGGGAATGCTATAGCCAAGCTTTACGACACTACACCCCCAATTCACATTGGCGATGTAGCAGGAACGGCAAAAATTTCTGGTTCCCCTGGCAATATCCGTACTGTAGCGCAAGTGCAAGCACCTGAAGCTACCTATCCTGGTACGGCTCAAGTCATCGTTACTAACGAGGGAAATACGCTGATTCGAGATGCTGTTTTCCAAGTTGCAGGTGGTAAGGTAACGGCGAACGGTCAAATCAATCGCGATCGCTCTTTTCAAGCGGTTGTGAATGCTTCTGGAGTGCAACTGAAATCCTTTTCCCCTGAGCTACGAGGACAATTGAGTGCCAATAAAGTGCGCGTCACGGGAAATTCGTTCGATTTATCCGAGATTCAAGCCCAAGGACAAGTAGGCTTTTCTCAAGGTTTAGCCGTTATCGAGCAACCCTTAACAGCTCAAGTTAGGTGGAATGGCGAGCGAATTATCGTTCAAAAAGCAACTGCATCAGGGCTGAATGCCAGTGGAACGGTTGACGTGCGTTTACCAGAACAAGCAGCGCCAGAAATTGCTGGGTTTAACTTAGACGTGCGGGCGCGAGATTACGACTTGCAAGAGTTTGGTTTGGATATCCCTGGTAACGTAACGCTAGCAGGACAAGCAGATTTTACCGGAAAAGTTACAGGTACTCCCGATGCTCCCAATGCGGTTGGAAATCTAGGGTTGCAAAACTTGCGCGTCAACGGTTTAGCCTTCGATCCGGTATTGACTGGCAAATTAAATTATCAGGCAGGACAGCAGACTCAACTAGATGTTAGTGGTAAACAAGATAGAATTGCCTTTACCTTGGATAAGAATAATCGCCCCGTTTCATTTTTCGTGCGGCGAAATCAGGCAGTAGCTAGGGGTGCAACCCAAGGCGAAAACTTAGTTGTTAACGTGCAAGACTTTCCCGTAGCCGTACTGCGAAACGTGATTCCAGGCGATCGCCTCAAGCAAATTGGTGCGATCGGGGGAGATTTATCGGGCAAGTTAGTTATTGATTTAGCTGAAAATATCACTGAGTCTACTGTAGTAGGAGATTTAGCAATTGCGCGACCCAGAACGGGCAGGTTTACAGCCGACCGAGTGCAAGCCCGCTTTCGTTATGATGCAGGGGCTTTCTCTTTAACCCAAGGCGAGTTGCAACAAGGTGAAAGCCGCATTTCCGTGAGTGGAAATTTAGCAGCACAAGGAGACAGACGATTTCAGTTTCAAACGAATTTCGATCGCGCCAGAGTTGAAAACGTTTTGCAAGCACTGAGCGTTTTCGGTTTTGAAGACTTAGCAGGTGGCTTGTTACCCGAAGATCTCCCTGGAGCAGAGGCATTACCAACGGTATCTGTAGGTATACCAGAAAAATCCTTACTCGCCCAACTGCGACTGTTTTCGGAAATTAGAGCTTTAATTGCACAACAGCAACAGCAAGAAAGAGCTTCAGCCACATTACCACCACTTTCAGCCTTAAACGGTACAATTAGCGGCGAAATTGCTGTAACCGGAGCATTACCCCCAGGTTTGCAGCCATCGTTCGATGTTGACTTTGAACTACTCGGTCGAGATTGGCAATGGGGGACTTACAAAGTCGATGAAGCGATCGCCAGAGGGACTTTTGAAGACGGCGTTGTGACGCTGCTGCCCTTGCGACTCGATCTCGGTGACGGACTGATTGCATTTACCGGACAACTAGGAGAGGATCTTTCGGGACAATTGCGAGTCGTCAGCGTTCCTGTAGCAACCTTACAGCCTTTTTTGGATCGCTTACCACAAGCATTACCATTTGATGTCACCGGACAGTTGAATGCCCTCGTCACCCTAGCAGGTAGTCTAGAAAACCCTCAAGCGATCGGTGAGGTATCGCTGGTAGAAGCAAGCTTGAATCAACAACCGATTCAGACAGCCCAGCTGAGCTTTGACTATAATGATGCGCGGTTGAATTTTGCCAGCGATGTATTAATATCTGGGACTCAACCAGTTGAAATTACAGGCAGTATTCCCGTAGCGTTACCGTTTGCCTCTGTCCAGCCCGATAGTAACCAAATTAGCATCCGAGCAAACGTCCAAGATGAAGGTTTGGCATTGTTGAATTTATTCACCGAGCAAGTTGCTTGGGTTAACGGTCAGGGACAAGTCAATGTCGAAGTGCAGGGAACTTTAGACCAGCCATTAATAACGGGGGAAGCTGTGGTGAAGAATGCCACTTTAAAAGCTGAGGCTTTGCCCGAACCACTGAGAAACGTCACGGGGACGGTAGAATTTAATGGCGATCGCATCGTCGTTCCTAATATTACAGGGCAGTACAATTCAGGCAAAGTTATTGCTGAAGGAACTCTACCGATTTTTGCCACCCAACAGGCACAGCCAGCAACCAATCCCCTCACGGTATCGCTCAACGACCTAGAGGTAGATATCGAAGGACGCTATGAAGGCGGAGTTAGCGGCAATGTCGTTATTACAGGCACAGCTCTATCTCCCAATATTGGCGGTAAGATTCGCTTGGCGAACGGTCAAGTCTCTTTGGGAGGAACTGAAGAGACTCCTACTGCCGCAGCAGGTACGCCCGCAGCAGGTACGGCTACAAGTAGCACAGCGACAAATCGCAACACCCCAGAGGAATCTCCGATTGAATTTACCAATTTGCAATTGATTCTCGGTGATGACGTGCGGATCGTCCGTCAACCCCTACTCAGCTTTGAGGCAGAAGGCGACCTGGCGATTAATGGCACTTTAACGAATCCTCGTCCTCAAGGAGTGGTGCGTCTGACGGGGGGACAAGTCAACTTATTTACGACTCAGTTTAATTTAGCGCGGGGCAAAGAACAGACGGCACGCTTCACGCCCAAAGGAGGACTAGACCCCATCCTTGATGTCACTCTAGTGGCAACCGTACCGGAGACAACGGGCATTGGGCGAGTTCCCACTTCACCTTTTTCTGGCGAGATCCGCGACGTTGGGGCTACCAACTTCGGCACTTTCCGCACCGTGCGCGTGCAAGCAGCAGTAGAGGGACCCGCGAGTGAATTGGCGGATAATCTAGAACTGACCAGCGAACCGAATCGCAGCGAAGCAGAGATCGTCGCACTCTTAGGCGGTTCCTTTGTCAATACCTTGGGTAGAGGAGATCCTACCCTAGGGCTTGCCACAATTGCAGGATCTGCCCTACTGTCCAACTTCCAAGACAATATTACCGAGATTGGCGAGGCTTTAGGTATTGATGAATTACGCCTGTTTCCTACCATCGTCACCGATCCAACAGAAAACGTTTCTGTCCTCGGTTTAGCAGCAGAGGCAGTGTTTGCCATCACCAACGATTTCTCTGTCTCCCTCTCACGAGTATTTGCTGCTAATGACCCCCTGCGTTACAACCTAATTTATCGCCTCAACGACCAAATTTTGGTACGTGGCTCCACCAATTTGAGCGGTGAGAGTCGGCTGCTAGTGGAGTACGAAACCAGATTTTAGTTTATGTCTTAACTGTGTTGCAAAAACTTCTCAGCTCAAAACTCCATAAATCTTTGGGAATTGCACTTTCGTTATTGTTATTTCCAGCTACGGGAGTTCAAACCGCAGTCGCAGCAGATCGCATTTATGCGACATACGGCGCTTTTGAAAGCTCGGTGGCGATCGAAGATTTGGCAGAGTTTGCCAAAACGGGCAAAATTCAGGGCGGACTGATCGATTACGCCCGCAGGCTCACCCCCGCACAACTAGCGCGGCTACGAAGCATACTAACTGCACCAGTGGATCTCACTCCAGTGGCAATTTCTCAATTTCTTTACTCTTCGATTGGCGAAACTTTATTACAACGCCTGGGACAGATCGTTCAAACTGAAGCCAGACTTCCAGGGTTTTATGCCATTCGCTCGGCGCTCATCTTAGCCGCAGCAGAAAATCGCCAAGGCTTCACCCTACTCGATGTCTTGCGTCAGTTTCCTACAAATGGAATTCGAGTCAATCTAGGGCAAAGTTTAGAGATTGTAGAAGAATTACAAGCTGTCATCAATCGCACAAACGAAGCGATCGCTCTGGTACAAAGACAATCGGCTGCCGCTGCCATTAACCAACAGCCAGCCAATTTCTCCCAGTTGCCAGACTTGCGCCAACGAGGAAGTTTTACTTGGACGAAACGCACCTTAGAGCTTTACGATCCCAGCCGCGATCGCGCCTTTATTGCCGATCTTTATTTACCCAGGGAGCAGGGACGAGTTGGGAGCAGGGACGAGCTGGGGGAAGAGAGGACAAGGGGACAAGGGAGACAAGGGGGACAAGAAAGTAATTACCAACAACCAACAACACTCAACCAACAACTCTTTACCAATTACCAATTACCAATTACCAACCACCGACGCTTTCCAGTCATAGTCATCTCCCACGGGTTAGGTTCAGACCGCAATACCTTTAGATATCTCGCCCAACAGTTAGCTAGTTATGGTTTTGCCGTTGCCGTTCCCGAACATCCCAATAGCAATGCCGAACAATTGCGATCGCTCCTGAATGGTCGCGCTACTGCCGTGACACCTCCAAGGGAGTTTATCAATCGTCCTCTGGATGTATCTTATTTGCTCGATGTTTTGGCGCAACTGAATCGCACCGATCTATCTTTTGCCCTGAATTTACAACAAGTTGGAGTTGTCGGTCATTCCTACGGCGGCTATACAGCATTAGCTTTAGCAGGTGCTACGTTGAATTTCGACCAATTGCAACAAGACTGTCAGAATTTGGGCGAGACTTTTAATTTGTCTCTACTACTTCAGTGTCGGACGCTAGAATTACCGCGCACGCAGTATAATTTACGCGATAAAAGAATTAAGGCGGCGATCGCGATTAATCCGATTGGTAGCTCCCTTTTTGGTAAAGCTGGGTTGAGTCAAATAAAAATTCCGGTGACGATCGCTAGTAGCAGCGAGGATAAAGTTGCACCTGCTTTACCAGAACAAATTTTACCCTTTACATGGCTGACTGCTCGGAATAAATATCTTCTCTTACTCGCAGGTGGAACCCACTTTTCTGCTGCCGATAAATCCGATCCAGGTAGCGAACCTTTACCCATTCCCGAATCAGTCATCGGTCCAGATCCCGCCTTGGCTCGTGGCTATCTGGGAGCTTGGAGCGTGGCTTTTTTTGAAACTTACATTGCTACTTCTCAGCAGTACCGTCCCTATCTGAGTGCTGATTATGCTCGGTTTATTAGTCAACCACCTTTAACTTTGAGTTTAGTGCAATCTCTACCTTTAGATAACCTGACCCAATAACTAGACAGAAAAATTGAAGCGATCGATTTTGGAGGAATGATGAAAATTTTGGTTGTTTACTACTCAATGTACGGTCATACCTTAAAACTGGCGCAAGCTGTTGCCGAAGGAGCCAGCAAAATCCCTGGAGCTGAAGTGATGCTACGTCGCGTTCAGGAATTTGAAGCGGTCGATCAAATCATCGACCAAAACGAAGCGGCTCGTCAAGTACGAGAGCAACAGCAGGACATTCCTATTTGTACCGTTGACGATCTGCGATCGGCAGATGGAGTCATTTTTGGCTCTCCGACGCGCTACGGCAATATGACGGCACAAATGAAACAACTAATCGATTCTACCTCTAGCTTATGGCTAAACGGTGAGATGGAAGGCAAACCAGCAGGCTTGTTTACCTCAACCGCCTCCACTCATGGAGGTCAGGAAACAACGCTGCTGACGATGATGGTTCCCTTATTATATCTATAGGAACTAGTTACTACATTAAATAATACTATTTTAGTAGCTTATAGTACAAATGTATTAATAAGAACTGCTCAGCACATCAAATTTTAACGATTTTCATTCCAGAGAAAGACCCTGCGCCAACCTCTGGGACTTGCAGCCGCAATTGTTAGAAAGACTGCTTTTAAACCGATCGCAATAAGATTAGCTAGCGCCAGCAGTCAGTAACCTAAGCAGCGAGAGCGAGTTGAGTCCTCGATCGCATTCTAGCTAGCGCCAAAGATCCGTATTTATCCCGTGTATGAAAAGACTTGTTCGATCCTAAGCTCAAAGAATTTGAGGCTTTTGGGGGCGATTTTGCCGCCAAAATCTTCTATGCAATGCCTTTTCCCAGCAAATAAGGAAAATGATTCGACATGGTTCGACTAGAAGAATTGACGAAGGGTACTCAAGTTGGGGCATCCTGCCAAACAATCTCGTCACCATTGTCGATGCTCAGTGGCATGGCTCTGATGTTGTCGAGCTGACGTATAAAGATGCTAGCGGTTCTTTAGGACATGAATTGGTATTTCGCGATCGCGAACCAACCCTGGAACTTGTTACGGAAGGAACCCCTTGGAGTTTTACTGCCGATGGCGCTAACTTTCGTTTGGTATCAGAAGCATACCGCATTCGCCTTGCCCATCTATTCGACCCGCTGCTAGCCGTACACACATCGCTAGTTGAGCCACTACCCCACCAAATTACAGCCGTCTATGGGGAAATGCTAACCCGCCAACCCCTGCGCTTCTTATTGGCAGACGATCCTGGCGCGGGTAAGACAATTATGGCGGGATTGCTAATGCGGGAATTGCTAATTCGAGGCGACTTGCATCGCTGCCTTGTCGTCTGTCCTGGCAGTCTAGCAGCTCAGTGGCAGGACGAGCTGTACCAAAAGTTTCACCTGCCCTTTGAAATTCTCACCAACGATCGGATTGAAGCGGCGCGGACGGGAAATGCTTTTGCAGAGATGCCGCTATTAATCGTGCGCCTGGACAAACTTAGCCGTAATGACGACCTACAAGCCAAATTAGCCCAAACGGACTGGGATTTGGTCGTCTGCGACGAAGCTCATAAAATGTCGGCTTCGTTCTTTGGCGGTGAAATTAGAGAAACGAAACGCTACAAACTCGGCAAGCTGCTGTCAAGTTTAACTCGACATTTTTTATTAATGTCGGCAACACCCCACAACGGTAAAGAAGAAGACTTTCAGCTGTTCATGGCGTTGCTAGATGGAGACAGATTTGAGGGACGATTTCGGGATGGAGTTCACGTCTCGGATACTTCCGACTTGATGCGGCGATTAGTTAAAGAAGATCTACTGAAATTTGACGGCAAACCGCTATTTCCAGAACGGAAAGCCTACGCTGTAGAATACAAACTTTCGGATTTGGAAGCGGTACTTTATAAACGAGTCACCGAGTACGTGCGCGAAGAATTCAACCGTGCTGATGCTTTGGGTAATGAAGGGCGTAAAGGCACTGTAGGTTTTGCTTTGACGATTTTGCAGCGCCGTCTTGCTTCATCGCCAGAGGCAATTTATCAATCGCTTACCCGCCGCCGAGAACGGTTGCAAAAACGGTTGCGCGAAGAAGAATTGTTGAAGCGAGGCAGTAGCGCTAGTATAGAACTTGGGCAAGTTCTCGATTTAGAAGATATAGAAGACGATCTGGAGGATGTCCCCAGCGAAGAACGGGAAGCGAAAGAAGAGGAAGTTGCCGATCTCGCCACGGCTTCGCGGACAATAGCCGAATTACAAGTAGAAATTAGTCTTTTACAAGAATTAGAGCAGCTAGCACTACAAGTGCGGCGTAGTGGCACGGATAAGAAATGGGAAGAACTATCAAAAATTATTTTAGATTTTAGATTGCAGATTTTAGATTATGAACTCGAAGATCCTAATCAAAAATCTAAAATCAAAAATCTAAAATCCCGAAAGTTGGTAATTTTTACCGAGCATCGAGATACCTTGAATTACTTAGCCCAGAGAATTCGGACGCTGCTGGGGCGGACTGAAGCCGTGGTGACAATTCACGGCGGTATGGGACGAGAAGAACGCCGCAAAGCCCAGGAAGCCTTTACCCAAGATATTGCCGTGCAAGTCTTAATCGCCACCGATGCAGCGGGAGAGGGAATTAACCTGCAACGAGCGCACCTGATGGTGAATTACGATCTGCCCTGGAATCCCAACCGCTTAGAACAGCGGTACGGGCGGATTCACCGGATCGGACAGACGGAGGTGTGTCACCTATGGAATTTGGTGGCAAAGGAAACTCGTGAAGGGGATGTCTATCTGGCGCTGTTGAAAAAGTTGGAAATAGAACAAGAGGCGCTGGGGGGTAAAGTCTTTGACGTGCTAGGGAAAGCGATCGCCTCTACTGAGTTACGAGAGTTGCTGATCCAAGCGATTCGCTATGGCGATCGCCCAGATGTACGCGATCGCCTCAACCAAGTGGTACAAGATAAACTAGATCAACAAAGGCTGCGGGAACTGCTGTCAGAAAGAGCTTTGGCGCGAGATGCAATGGATATCGCCAAAGTGCAGCAAATTAAAGCAGACATGGAACGAGCAGCAGCGCGACGGCTGCAACCTCATTTTATTGCCTCTTTCTTTCTGGAAGCTTTTGAGCAGTTGGGTGGCACGGCGCGTCAGCGAGAAGGCGATCGCTACGAAATCACCCACGTCCCCGCAGTGATTCGCGATCGCGGGCGACAAATTGGGGTGGGAGAACCGCTGCTGCGACGCTACGAACGCATCTGCTTTGAAAAAGAGTCGATTAGCATTCCAGGTAAGCCACTAGCGGCGTTCGTCTGTCCTGGACATCCCCTACTGGATGCCGCGATCGATCTGACTCTGGAACGGCATCGGGATTTGTTGAAACAAGGCAGTATCTTGGTGGACGACAACGACATGGGCGAAAGCATCCGCGCTTTAGTCTACCTAGAACATGGTATCCAGGATGCGCGAACTAATTCCACTGGGACTCGACGGGTGGTGTCGCGACGGATGCAGTATGTGGAAATAGGGATTTTAGATTTTAGATTGCAGATTTTAGATTCAGAAACTCAATCGAAAATTGAAAATCAAAAATCTGAAATTTGGAACGCAGGTTATGCACCCTACCTCAACTATAGATCCCCTCAAGATGAAGAAAAGGAAATTATAGATACAATCTTTACTGACTCAAACCAAACGTTTCAATCTAAAATCCAAAATCTAAAATCTAAAATCGAAAATGAGGCGACGAGTTACGCCATTTCCCAGCTTGTCGGGCAACACCTCCAGGAAGTCAAGCAGCGCAAGGAAGAACTCATCGCTAAGACGATGGCAGCGGTGAAAGACCGACTCACAAAAGAGATTAATTATTGGGACCATCGGGCAGAAGACCTGAAAATGCAAGAGTCAGCTGGCAAGGCGAATGCCAAGATCAATTCAACCAAGGCGCGTCAGCGGGCGGATGAGTTGCAAGCGCGGTTGCTGCATCGGCTGGAGGAATTGGAACAGGAACGCCGATTATCGCCTTTACCACCAGTCGTCGTCGGGGGTGCGCTGGTAGTTTCGCTGGGATTGCTGCGACGGCTACAAGGAAAGCGACAGTCAGATGCGGCGATGTTTGCTAGGGAAACTCAACGGGTAGAGAAAACAGCGATGGCAGCGGTGATGGCAGCAGAATCCCAGTTGGGTTACGAACCGAAAGATGTCAGTTCCCAAAAGTGCGGCTACGATATTGAGTCACGCATTCCCCAAACGGGACAGTTGCGCTTTATCGAGGTGAAGGGGCGGATAGCAGGTGCAGCAACGGTGACGGTGACGAAGAATGAGATTATCGCGGCACTGAATCAGCCGGACGCTTTCATCTTGGCTTTGGTGCAAGTGCCGAAGTCAGAGGAATTTACCCAAGGGGATGTTTGGAAAGTCAAGGCATCGCAGGGAACTTACAAGGTGCATGACGATGATTGTGTCATTCGTTATCTGCGGCAACCGTTTCATAAAGAACCAGATTTCGCCGTGACGAGTGTAAATTATGACTGGCGCGAGTTGTGGCAGCAAGGAACTGAGCCATTTTAGGCAATTTTAGATTTTAGATTTTAGATTTTAGATTTTAGATTTTGGATTGGTTCTATAGCTATGTCTAAAATACCAGTATCCGGTCATACTAAGACGCTGAGGCAATAGCTTAGACCTATTGATTCTATTGCTGCCATACAATAATCGCTAAAATCTACTTAAGAGCAATCTTTCTCAATCTAAAATCTAAAATCTAAAATCTAAAATTCTAATATGAATGCTCATAAAATAGAGACTGTTTTAAATGAAGATGGAACTCTAACACTGCGAGGATTGCCTTTTCGGGCGGGGGATGCAGTTGAAGTGATTGTTTTAGAAAGTCGTACTCCACTTCCCGAAGCGCCTACACCTTCCCCAGACTCAAATCCTTATCCTCTGCGCGGTACAGTCATTCGCTACGATGACCCAACTGAGCCTGTTGCCCTGGAAGATTGGGAAGTGCTGAAATGATTGTACTCGATACCCATATTTGGGTTTGGTGGGTTGATGGCAATCGGCGACTTACAACAGCTAATGAACAGTGGATACAACAATACCAGTCTCAAGGTTTGGGAGTGAGCATTATTTCTTGTTGGGAAGTCGCTAAATTAGTAGAAAACAATAAGCTTGTTCTATCCTGTTCGGTCAGTGAGTGGCTGAATGATGCTTTGGCTTATCCAGGAGTACAGTTACTCGATTTGACGCTGCCAATTGTAGTTGAATCAACACAATTAGTCGGTTTTCACCGCGACCCCGCCGACCAGATTATTGTTGCAACTGCAAGAATCTATAACTGTCCGTTATTAACGGTTGACGATAAAATTCTTAACTACCCTAACGTGCAGACTCTCAAGTAGTGGTAAATTCTTGTGCTTTAGGAATTCATTTATGCTACTAGAATTAAATCAAATTATCGTTCCACCAGGTCAGCAATTGTTATTAAAAAATGTTTCCTGGCAGATGTATGAAAACATTTTATCAGAGCTAGGAGAAGGTCGAGCTACCAAGATTAACTACTACCAAGGAATGCTAGAAATCGTAACACCACTACTAGAACATGAAGTTAACAAAGTAACGATCGGTGACTTGGTGAAAGCATTACTTGAAGAACTCGACATTGAATGTAGAAGTCTTGCCTCTACAACTTTTAAAAACGAAGCTATGGCAGCAGGTGTAGAAGCAGATGACTGTTTCTACATCCAGAATGAAGCTGTTATTATAGGGAAGAAGCGAATAGACCTAACTATAGATCCTCCACCAGATCTAGCAATTGAAATTGATATTACATCCCGCACTCGTTTCAATAATTATGAGGCTTTAGGCGTGAGTGAGCTTTGGCGGTATGATGGGCAGAGCTTGGAGATAAATGTATTGGAAGATGGAAAATATGTGAAATCGAATACCAGTAGAAACTTTTCTCAATTCCCACTCGTTGATGCGATTCCTCAATATGTAGAGCAGAGTAAAGTAGTAGGTAGAAATGCGACGATGAAAGCTTTTAGAAATTGGGTGAGAGAATTTTAGATTTTAGATTTTAGATTTTAGATTGAAGAAAAATAAATATCAGTGATCTTACGGACAGCTGGCTAGTAATTCCTGGGCAAATTCTAATAATCCCACCAGGATTGTTAGGCTACTGTAATGACTTCTCATGCAGATAATTTCGACAACCCAGTAAATTCACAATTTATTGATATTTCCTCGTCTCTAGCTCAATCTAAAAATCTAAATTCAATTCAGTATAACCACGGAAATTATCGCAAGAAGTTAATTGAAGTTTCCTTACCACTAGAAGCTATTAATAAAGAATCAGCACGGGAAAAATCAATTCGACACGGGCATCCTTCAACTTTACATTTATGGTGGTCGCGTAAGCCATTAGCAACGTGTCGGGCAGTTCTGTTTGCATCTTTGGTGGACGATCCTTCGAGTCATCCCGATAAGTTTCCTACAGAAGAGGCGCAGGAGGCAGAGAGGAAACGCCTATTTGAAATTATCGAACAATTGGTGAAGTGGGAAAATATTAATAATAAAGATATTTTAGACGCAGCTAAAGCCGAAATTCTGAAATCGACTAATAATAATCCGCCGCCTGTCCTCGATCCTTTTTGCGGTGGAGGTTCGATACCTTTAGAAGCGCAAAGATTGGGATTAGAAGCGCATGGAAGCGACTTGAATCCAGTGGCGGTTTTGATTACCAAAGCTTTGATTGAAATTCCGCCAAAATTCGCCGATCGCCCTCCTGTTAATCCTGATTCTCAAAGTACAATCATCCCCAATCAAAAATCTAAAATCAAAAATCTAAAATTCCACTATGGGGCGCAGGGATTAGCTGAGGACGTGCGCTATTACGGGCAATGGATGCGGGATAAAGCTTTTAAGCAAATTGGGCATCTTTACCCCAAAGTAGATTTACCGCAGGAGTATGGCGGCGGTGAGGCGACGGTAATTGCTTGGTTGTGGGTAAGGACTGTGAAATGTCCTAATCCTGGTTGTGGCGCAAAAATGCCCCTCACAAGTAAGTTTTGTCTCTCAACTAAGAAAAATAAAGAAGCTTGGGTAGAACCTATAATCGATCGCACTCAGCAGCCGTCTGTGGTACGTTATAAAATTTTAGATTTTAGATTGCAGATTTTAGATTCTGAAGTGCAAGACGAAACCTCTCAATCAAAAATCAAAAATCAAAAATCAAAAACCCCCCAGACGGAACCGTAAACCGTAAGGGTGCAACTTGCATCTGTTGCAGTACGCCAGTGCCATTTGACTACATCCGCAGTGAAGGAAAAGCGGGACGGATGGACGCTGAATTGATGGCTATTGTCGCCGAAGGGCAACGCGGACGGGTGTATTTGTCACCAACTCTGGAACATGAGGAAATTGCAGCTTCAGCAAAACCGGAATGGACACCTGAATCGCCTCTACCACATAATCCCCGCAATTTCAATACACCAATTTATGGGATTGACACTTTTGATAAACTCTTTACTTCTCGTCAGCTTGTAGCCTTGACCACTTTTAGCGACTTGGTAAGCGAAGCACGGGAAAAGGTACTTGCGGATGCTGTAGCTGCTGGAATGCCTGATGATGGTTTACCGCTTAATGAAGGTGGTACGGGTGCAACAGCTTATGCAGATGCAGTGGTAACTTATTTAGCGATCGCAGTAGATCGTATGAGTGACTACAATTCAAGCATTTGTGGCTGGCACTCGTCAGGTGAGAAAATGCGAAATACTTTTGCCCGCCAAGCCATCCCCATGACTTGGGATTTTGCAGAAGTAAATCCATTTAGTAGTTCTAGTGGTAACTTTATCGGTGCAGTTAATTGGGTAACTAAAGTTATTGAAATTTCTCCTTGCAGTACCAAAGGAGTTGTCAAACAAATCGATGCAACCAAATCGGATGTCTTTGCAAAATCAATAGTTGTTTCTACAGACCCACCCTATTACGACAATATCGGCTACGCTGACCTCTCGGACTTTTTCTATGTCTGGCTGCGTCGTTGTTTAGGTTCAATCTATCCCGATCTGTTCGCTACTCTACTCGTTCCCAAAGCACAAGAACTTGTCGCTACACCTTATCGCTTTGGTGGAAATAAACAAAAAGCCAAGGAATTTTTTGAAGCCGGATTAGGTCAAGTCTTTAAGCGAATGCGTGAGATGGCACATGATGAATATCCTCTCACTGTTTATTATGCCTTTAAACAAACAGAAACCGAAGCAACAGATGAAGATAGTCACGATCTAGCAGTTGCTTCTACCGGATGGGAAACCATGCTAGAAGGGCTAATCAAGGCTGGTTTTACTATCACTGGTACATTGCCCATGCGAACAGAACTAAGTAACCGTACAGTTGCCAGTGGTACAAATGCCCTCGCCTCATCTATCGCCCTCGTCTGCCGTCCTCGTCCAGAAACCGCACCATCCACCACTCGCCGCCAATTCGTCAACACCCTCAAGCGCGAACTTCCAGCCGCCCTGCATCAACTGCAACAAGGCAACATCGCCCCTGTAGACTTGGCACAAGCTAGCATTGGTCCTGGCATGGCAATCTACTCTCGCTACACGAAAGTGTTGGAATCGGACGGTACACCAATGCGCGTGCGTACCGCCCTGCAACTGATCAACCAAACCTTAGATGAATTCCTCGCCGAACAAGAAGGAGAATTTGACGCTGAAACCCGCTTTGCCCTGACTTGGTTTGAACAGTATGCCTTCAGTGAAGGATTGTTTGGCGATGCTGAAACCCTTTCCAAAGCTAAAAATACCGCCGTACAAAGCATGGTAGACGCTGGCATCCTCGTTGCCAAGGCAGGGAAAGTACGACTGCTACGCCGCAGTGAAATTTTAGATTTTAGATTGAAGATTTTAGATTGTGAATCTGAATCGAAAATCAAAAATCTAAAATCTAAAATCACCATTTGGGCTGCCACACAGCACATGATTCGAGAATTGCAAGATGGTGGTGGAGATCGAGGCGCTGCGAATTTACTCTCGCAATTGGGAAATATAGGAGAAGCAGCGCGGGAGCTAGCTTATCGGCTGTATAACATTTGCGATCGCAAAGGTTGGGCATCTGAAGGTGTCGCTTACAACAGCTTGGTAATTTCCTGGTCGGACATTTCCCGTCTCGCTGACGAAAAGAAAGAAGCCACGCCATTACAAGGTGAGTTGGAATTTTAGATTTTAGATTTTAGATTTTAGATTTTAGATTTTAGATTGAAGAAGGAGGAGGGAAATTTTAGATTTTAGATTTTAGATTTTAGATTTTAGATTTTAGATTTTAGATTTTAGATTTTAGATTTTAGATTTTAGATTGAAGAAGGAGGGAAATTTTAGATTTTAGATTTTAGATTTTAGATTGAAGAAGGAGGGAAATTTTAGATTTTAGATTTTAGATTTTAGATTGAAGAAGGAGGAGGGAAATTTTAGATTTTAGATTGAAGAAGGAGGGAAATTTTAGATTTTAGATTTTAGATTTTAGATTGAAGAAGGAGGAAGGAGGGGAAATTTAGATTTTAGATTTTAGATTGAAGAAGGAGGGAAATTTAGATTTAGCGAATAAAAAAAGAGGTTTTCTACTGATGAGTAATTAATGAAATAATAACGTTTAGTCAAAGATAAACAGGAAAAATGCAAGTAGCTAGAGAAACATTGAACTCTTAATCAAAAACGAGTAAAACAATCTAAAATCTAAAATCTAAAATCTAAAATTATTATGAATGAGCAGGAATTTAAAGATAGAACGAAAAAACTAGCACTGCGGGTTATCCGCCTTGTGGGAAAACTGCCTAATAACTATATAGCGGAAGTTATTGGTAAACAACTTTTGCGTTCGGCTACTTCAGTAGGAGCTAACTATCGCGCTGCTTGTCGGGGTAAATCAACTGCCGATCTGATTGCCAAGCTTGGAATTGTTTTAGAGGAAGCCGACGAATGCCTTTACTGGATGGAAATTTTAATTGAAGCTGAATTAGTCGCTGCTGAAAAATTAAAGAGTTTGATGTCAGAAACAAACGAAATTGTAGCTATGATAGTTGCTTCAATCAAGACTCTACGAACTAAAACTAAACCCCAACCTAAAATCTAAAATTCCTCTCTTCCAATCTAAAATCTAAAATCTAAAATCTAAAATTATATGATTAGCAACCGCGAACGTGTTGGCAGAGCCTTAGACCTGCTCAAAGATGGCTTATATCCCTTTGTAGAACGAGAAATGCGTTCTGCCTACAGCGATAAGTGGTTAGTCGCCGCCACCCCTTTTGTCTCGGAAGACCGTACCTTACGGCGCAGCGTCGAGCAAATTCTGAAGCAGGACATTTCAGAATTGCTCAAACTAATGTCAAATCAGTGGCGCGAAGTTTTCAAAAAAACTCTGGGCAATGCCGAAAGAAGTTTAGTCGGGGAGTTAATATCTACCCGTAACTCCTGGGCGCATAACGATCCCTTCTCTACAGACGATGCCTATCGCGCCCTCGATAGCGTCTCCCGCTTGCTCACCGCCATCTCTGCGCCAGAAGCCGATGAAGTTGACAAGCAAAAACAAGAACTGTTGCGGGTACGCTTTGCCGAACAAGCCCGTCGCGAGACTCGCCGCGCTCATCTCCAACCCCTAGAAGGCAACCCTACAGGTGGTTTAAAACCCTGGCGAGAAATTGTCACCCCTCACCAAGATGTCGCCTCCGGTCGCTACCAAGAAGCGGAATTTGCGGCGGATCTGTGGCAGGTCTATTTAGACGAAGGATCGGACGAATACCGCGTCCCCACTGAGTTTTTTCGCCGCACCTACCTGACAGAAGGACTCAAGCAACTGCTGACAAATGCCTTGCTGCGTCTTTCAGGTAAGGGTGGAGATCCTGTCATCGAACTGCAAACCAACTTCGGTGGTGGCAAAACCCATGCCATGCTTGCCCTGTATCACCTATTCATGGGAGTCCCTGCATCACAGTTGCCAGGATTAGAACCAGTGCTGTCAGCAGCAGGTGTCATGCCTCCGGCAAAAGTCAACACGGCAGTTTTAGTTGGCAACAAAATTTCTCCAGGTCAGCCCCAACGTAAAAAAGATGGTACGGTTGTGCGGACGCTCTGGGGCGAACTGGCTTGGCAGTTGGGTGGTAAAGAAGGCTACGAGATGCTGCGGCAAGCAGACGAAACCTCAACTAACCCTGGCGATACCCTGCGGCTGTTGTTTAACCGTTATGCGCCCTGCCTGATTTTAATCGATGAATGGGTAGCTTACGCCCGACAGCTGCATCAAGAAAATGACTTGCCAGGGGGTAGCTTTGACACTCACTTTACCTTTGCTCAGACTTTGAGCGAATCGGCAAAAAATGCTAACCAGACCTTGCTAGTCGCCAGTATTCCCGCTTCTGATAATGAAATTGGCGGCGATCAAGGGTTAGCAGCCCTAGATCGGCTCAAAAATGCCATTGGCAGAGTTGAATCCCCTTGGCGACCTGCTAGTGCCGATGAAAGCTTTGAAATCGTGCGACGGCGCTTGTTTCAACCGATCGCCGAACAAACTGCCTTTGTCGCCCGCGATGCCGTCGTTCGCGCCTTCGGGGAAATGTACCAAGCCCAATCGCAGGAATTTCCTAGCGAGTGCCGAGAAGCTAGTTACAAGCGACGGTTGGAAAATGCCTATCCCATCCATCCTGAACTATTCGACCGACTTTACACCGACTGGTCGAGTCTGGACAAGTTTCAACGCACCAGGGGCGTACTGCGGTTAATGGCAAAAGTAATTCATACCTTGTGGGAGGGACAAGACAAAAGTTTGTTAATCATGCCTGCCAACGTGCCGATGGATGACGGACAGGTGCAAGCAGAATTGACGCGCTACCTAGAAGACCACTGGGTTCCCGTGATTGAAAAAGACGTAGACGGAGATAATTCACTGCCTCTGGAGTGCGATCGCCAAAATCCAAATTTAGGACGTTACTCTGCCTGTCGCCGCGTCGCCCGTACCATTTATCTCGGCTCAGCCCCGACTCTCCGCGCTGCCAATCGCGGCTTGGAAGATCGACGGATTAAACTCGGTTGCGTCCAACCAGGGGAAAGCGTAGCAACTTTCGGGGATGCCTTGCGCCGTCTCACAGATCGCGCTACCCACCTCTACGTTGATGGCAGTCGCTACTGGTTCTCAACTCAACCTAGCGTCACCCGCCTCGCTCAAGACCGAGCCGAGCAACAGGAGCGGGATAAAGTTTGGGATGAAATTATCCGTAGGTTAAGGGCTGATAAGCAGCGCGGTGAATTTGCTGGAGTTCACATTGCTCCCGACTCCAGTGCTGACGTACCCGATGAAATGGCTGTCAGGTTGGTTGTCTTGGGAGCGCAGTATCCGCATAAAAATAAAGAAACCGATACTCCAGCCCGTGTCAGAGCAGAAGAGATTTTACAGCATAAAGGAGCCAGCCCCCGTTACTGCAAAAATATGTTGCTGTTCCTCGCACCAGACAAGGCTAAACTTGAGTTGCTAGAAAAGTCTGTTTGCCAGTATCTAGCTTGGGATTCAATTGTCCGAGAAAAGGAAGCCCTAGAACTCGGTGTGTTTCAAAGCAACCAAGCGACAACCAAACAGCAAGAGACTGACAAAATTGTTAAAAACTTAATTCAAGAAGCTTATATTTGGCTGCTCGTACCAACGCAACCCGATCCTCACGCAGCAATCGAGTGGCAAGAAATTCGGCTGCACGCATCAGACTCGCCCATAGTGCAAGCGAGTCGCAAAGCCACACACGAAGAACATTTGATGGCTAACTATGCTGCCAGTCGTCTGGGTCTAGAAGCACTCGACCCTTATCTATGGCGGGATGTCAACCATCTCGACTTGAAGAAGTTGTGGAAGTATCTGGCTTATTACCTGTATTTGCCGCGCTTGCGAGATGAAAAGGTACTACTGGCTGCTGTAGAGACGGGAGTGGCAGAATTACTTTGGAATGAAAATTTTGCTTACGCTACTGGCTGGGATGAATCCAAAGGACGTTACCTGGGCTTAACAGCAGGCAAGCACATTAACGCTAGCCTCAGCAGTCAATGTCTAATTGTGAAGCCAGAAATAGCGCAACGGCAGTTTGAGGCAGATAGAGCCGCGATCGCGACAACTCAAATACCACAACCTAATGACTTAGAGAGTGGGGAGCAGAGAAATAAGGGAGTAGAGGGACAGACAAGTAGAGAAGTAGAAGAAAAAACAGGCACTTACGATCCGTCATCTGTAACTACTCCTGCTCCAACAGTTCTACCAAAACGTTTCTATGGCTCAATTAAGTTAGATGCATTGCGACTGCGGCGAGATGCAGGACTAATAGCTGATGAAGTCATTCAACACTTCGCCAGCTTGGTGGGTGCAGAGGTCGAGATTACATTGGAAGTTCAAGCGAGCATTCCGAATGGAGTACCAGACAATGTGGCTCGCGCCGTTACTGAAAACTGTCGAGTTTTGAAATTTACAACTCAAGAATTTGAGCATGAATGACGGTTATATATTACTCGCTCAAACCGCAGTTCATCGAGGCGAATCCCGTCTCTATTCGTTCGCTAGGATGCGGACGAGTCTAGCAGTGGCTGAATTAATTTTGGCTAAAGGGAGCTGGTGAGGTGGTGGTACCGAGCTGTAGTGTTTAGGAGAGCAAACCTATAAACTCATGCCCGCCTGTCTATCGAGCAACTAGATGAATTAAGTGAGTTACTGTTAAACTTTGCTCTTTGCTACTGACTTGACGGCTTGGTTGCAGCAACCGAGAAAAAAAGGCGGTTGGAATTGCAGAGGCGATCGCCCGAGTGCTCCAGCGCGATCTCACTTTGCACGTAATATCACACTTTTCAACTTCTGCGCTTTCCCGACACCAACGAAAAAACGGGGTAGTTTTATGAAACAATAGCTCTTGAGAAGGCATATTTCCAAGAGCAATGGCGTTGTTAGATCGGGCTGAAATTACCGGACTCAAACGAATTGAGCCGATCGCTCTCACCCTACATCCGGCTGCCGTTTACCTCGGCACTTTAAGTGAGGGGTCGCAGCGTGCCATGCGCTCTTCCTTGAATGAGATCGCTTCTGTATTGACAGATGGGGAATGCGATTGCTTGACTCTAGACTGGTCTAAACTACGCTACCGCCATACGGTTGCCGTCCGCACTGCCCTCAAGCAGCGTCTCGCTCCTGCAACGGTAAATAAAATGCTCGTCGCCCTGCGGCGGGTGCTTAAAGAAGCTTATCGGTTGGACTTGATGGAATTTGCCGACTATACCAAAGTGACCGATCTCGCCAACGTCAAAGCGTCGGGGGAACTGCGGGGTCGTGCCTTAAGCGCAGCAGAAATTGACGCTCTGATTGCAAGTTGCTCTCCCTATACGCCCCTCGACCTGCGGGATGCGGCTGTTATTGCCCTGCTGCGAATTGGCGGGATGCGGCGGCAAGAGCTAGCGCAACTGACGCTTGCCGATCTAAACCGTAGCAATGGCTCCCTCGTTATCTGGCGCGGTAAAGGTGGGAAAAAGCGCGTTGTTTATCTCACCCCTGAAGCGCTCGGGATCTTAAAGGAGTGGCTGGCAGTTAGAGGGAATTGTCCAGGGGCATTGATTTGCCCCGTCAACAAGGGCGGTCGGGTCGAACTGCGACATTTTGCCCCCGATGGAGATGGCATCTACAAGCTGATACGGGAGCGGGCGACTAAAGCGGGAGTCGAACGGTTTTCGCCGCATGACTTCCGTCGCACCTTTTGCTCGGACTTGTTTGACGCTAATACCGACCCCTTCTCGGTGCAGCAGTTAGCCGGTCACGCCTCTTTAGCGACTACCGCTAAGTACGACCGACGCTCTGAGGCGGCGAAGCGCAACGCCGTGCGAGGGCTAAAGTTGAAGAAGACCTAGTTGGTCTAGAATGTTTTCGGCAATGTATTAGGCGTACCAGTCAATAGCAGCGAGCCAGTAGTCTTGGGGAATGCTTTGAAGCTGGAGAAATAAAGCGTAAGCACCCAGCAGGTAATCGATAACGTTTTGATAGTGCCCGATCCCCGTAAAAGCCCGCAAACGCCTAATTGCAGCTAAGAAGGAGTCTTCTTGAAATTTTGTAATTGTCTGATATTCTTGCTCTTGCTCTGGGGTAAGCGCCACCTTCGTGCCGTGCCAGTTCCATAGCAGACAACATTGCCGTAAAGATAGAGAGGTAGGTTGGAGTAGCAGGGCAGCGCGGTAAAATAAACCAGTAGTTCGCAGCATGTAAGGGTGGATAGGGAATGGAATGTCCGCGCTCTTTCCAGCTTGTTGAATCAGATGGTGCAGCGAGCGCTCCGCCAGACGGGTCTGCCGTTCGGAGACGAATAACCAACTCTCACCGCGCATCGCATGGAGCTGTTGCAGGATGTCAATTTCAGTTGAACTCAGGGGTTGCACATTGCTAGGGGGTTGACCCCAACGAGTTGGTAGGGTGCGAAGGCGTGCGACTCTTATGATGTTTTCGGCAAAGTCAACGTCATGCCAACGCAGATAACAAGCTTCGACGGGTTGCAGGGCTTGGCAAAATAGTAGCATTGCGATTGCCGTATTACGAGTCGCGGCGCGGGTTTGCGCGAGGGCAGCGATAATGGCATCGATTTCGTGCAGGTAGAGGAACTCGCGTTTGCGCCGCTGTTGAAACGGTATCTTCTTCGGTGGTGGAGATGGAGGCACGAGCAGAACATTGCCGAAAAGGTTTGTAGATGCCATGATACTGCTATTGATGCGATCGCGCTCTCGCAGCTGGTGTACTTTTCATCGATAATTGTCAGTTTTTTATGGCTCTTCCCACATAGCAGTCAAAGGCAAACTTGACTTTAACAAGATCGGTGAGCTAGTTGTTAGCTATGAGTCTGTTGGCGTTTCAATTCTTGTATGAGAACTTGGCAACGCTTCATAGCTTCTCTTGCTTGTTGCCGGAAGTGTTTGGCTTGCTCCTGGTTAGTTTCGTATACTTGGGAACCTTTTCGTCTCAGTTCAACAGCTTGCTTACTGAGTTCCCGAATGCGAGTCCTTAATTGTTCAACGGTTTTCATCTATCCTCCAGTTCGGAAATGACAAATTCCAAATTTTCAGCTTCTTCATAAAGTTTATCCGCTCTAGTAGCTAGGTTCGCTGGCGGACTCAAAGTCATCATTTTCTAAGGCATGATCGGCGGCTTCATACAGATCGTCAATAATTTGTTGTAATTGTGTGTAAGCTTTTAGCAATGCATTTCTAGTTTCTGGTTTCATTTTCCTGGTAATTTAATTGCAAAGCATCGCCAAATCATTTCAATTGCGCTCGCGTCGAGCGGGCGATGCACTAGATAGCGATCGCAACGATATATTCTTTCATTCTTCAAGGTCTAATTCTTGGTGGCGAATATTTGGCTCGGTCATCTGAAATCATCTCCTTAAACACTTTCATCTTTCCTACCAATGTCGAATTTATTGTTGGAATTGGATTGTTATGCCGGAGGATTTTGCTTGGGACGACCGCGTTTACTGTGGTTCTTACCGACAGAAGGTGTTGCCGCCCGCACTTGTGAGAGCAGTTTATCTTTGGCTGAATAATCGGAAGCTTCCAAGCGAGAGATCGCCCGATCCCGATTGCCCAAATAGGCGATCGTCTTGGGGACGGGGTGGGGCTTACCTTCGACCCGCTGCGACTGCATCAAATAGAAACAGCTGTTGCCTTTAACTTGTTTGATGCGGATAAACACCGTGTAGAGCCTAACTTATTGTAGAGCCTAACTTTTTCACTGTAGAAACAGCCAGCTCGACTTGTTGTAGAGCCTAACTTTATTTGTCGTCTCCCAGAAAAGTTAGGCACGAAAGATGCCTGAACAGAATGAGGCGATCGCTTCATGCTTCAAACTGCTGCACAAATGCCTTGAGTGCTGCTGCATCCTTACCGCGATTATGCCCGCGTTGATTGTCAACACCAATCTGGGCGTGGTGTTCTTCAATTAAATTCTGATTCGCACTAATAAACTCCTTAGCCGCCTTACGATTGATGCCGAAAGTCTCTTCTAGTAAACCAACAGTCATCGCCCAAGTATCTTGGGGATGTTGTTGGTTCCATTCACAAATAGCAGCAAAGATACGTTGAGCCCGCTCCTTTGCTCCACCACTTCTAGCTGGTTTAGGTGCAGCCGAGCCGGAAATCTGAGTCGGGGTAGGAGTGGTAGTATTCGGCAGTTGCTGTTGTTGGGTTTGCACTTGCACTTGCTCTTGGTCATGCCATACTGACCCAGAGTTAGGAGCAGAATCAACACTTCGAGCTATTGTTGGGGCTGTTTGGGGTGTGGAGTTGCGATCGCCCAACAGAGCAGCTCTGGCAGCTTCAAATCGTGCTGCCGCCTGCTGGAGCTGCCGATTCTCTAGTTTGAGGCGTTGGATCTCCTGCTGTAACTGGCTAGATTGCTCGACAGTTGCGCTGGCTTGTTCGCGTTGTTGTTTGAGCGTAGCAATTTCAGCTTCAAGTGCTTCAATCCTGCCTGTAAGCCAACTTAAGGTTCGAGCTTGGTCTACCACTACCTGCGCGATCGTTCCTTCTGCTACTGCTGGAGTCATGGCTGGGAGCGTGGGTTCGTGTTGACTCCCTTCAGCAGCCTCAGCAGAAGCAGATTTTGCTTCGACCAGCTCTGGCGTGACTCCATTAGCTGCTGGAGAGGCTTGGGCGATATCTGTTGTAGAGCTATTAAGTCGTGCTTCCACCCATTGCAGCAGGGCAGCGGTTTTCTCCTGCTGGTTGTCGCATTGAGGGCAGAGAGCATCCAATACAGCCAGCCAGCGGTCATGCTCGTCCTTAAAAATTCTTAACAAACTATGTTGGCGTGGTGGAGTGGGATCGCTCTTGGTTGAATCATTTGGTGAAGCGATCGCACGTTGGCTTTCATTGGAGGTAAGTTCGATCTGCTCTGGTTCTACCCGTACACTTTGGGCTGGTGGCACTGGCTCTACAGACTCTAGTGGTGCGATTGATTCCTCTTGAGGTAGTGGCTGTGTTGGCTCTAGCTGTACTTCATCCCGCTCTAGGGGTGGTAGCCCATTAGCATCCAGTAGCACTCCTTGACCTTCTAAGGGTTGACCCTGCTGGTTAACTAATCGGTAATGAAAATAATGACTAGTCGCTATGCTATTGGGTGCAGCCTGCTGTTGGTCGAGTACGTGTCCGAGGTAGTGCTGAAGGAAGCGATGCTCGTGTTTGGTGGGAGGGCAGAAGAAATGAATGGCGATCGCCCTATACACGCCTCTGAGCCGATGAATCGAAACAGTCTTCTTGCCAGCCAACACGGGTACGATGCCGCTGTCCTGAAACAAATGCTTTACCTCTCGGTCAATCCGAGTATTGAGCACGCGCATTTTGGGGTCTTTGCTATTCACTCCTTCTAATTGTTGGATAGCAGGCAGCGTGCGGAACCGTTCGATACCCTCTAGCACTTGGGCAGCAGGTACGAGCGTGAGAATGTCGAATGCAGGGGAAGCCTCGCCTTCACCAATCTGCTTTTTCTGCTGCCCCTGAAAATGTAGAAGGTAGGGATGGTGAGTCGGTTGGAACTGACCCTTGCTAATTACTTCGGTGTGCCGCCTACCCGTGAGTGCAGCCAGAGCGATCGCTAGCTGTCGCTCGTCGTTTGATGATAGCAATTCAACGGCTGTATCGAGGTAGCGTTGCAGTGGTACGGGTTGTAGGTTATCTTGTCTGCTATTATTAGCTGCCGTACCTTCTCCATGAATCTGTTGGTAGATAGCTCGATCGTATTTGAGGTAGTAAAGAGCGAAGTGTTCCTGGGTTTGTCCAGGTTCTCCAGTATTGTGCTTAGTCCAAGTCACTACATGACTATTTTCATCAGTTAGGGGCAGAGCGCCTGTAGAAATTGCATCTTCGATCGATCGGCGGTATAAGGGTATTTGGTTGCCAGCGATCGTTGCTTGGGGATAGCCCTCTTCTAGCAATGTAATTTCAGCTTCGCACAAAGCTTGAATTTCAGCTTGGGAGTTGAGTGTCTTTAATCGCTCGACAAAATGTAGTGCTAGTTGTTCTAACTCGTATTTGGTCAGCTTGGTGCGATCGCCTTTGGCAATGCGTTGACGGTATCGAGCAATAATTTCTTCTCTGCTGAGGTCAAACCGAGTGGCATTGCTCATGGGTACTGTTAGGGGCGCTTGGGTTATGGATAAGAGATGAGGGGTAGGTAGGTGAAGTCAAGTTTTGAGCGATTTCGATCGCGGTGTTGAGTAGCAAGTTTTGAATGAACTGCTTTGGCGTGCAGTCGAACGTGCCTACCTCTAAGGCTAGCTGGCTTAAGCGTATAAATATACGATTTAGCGGAAAGAATGTACGGTTATAGAGGAGAAGATAGCGATCGCTGCTGGGAAGTAGGAGACTGTATAAACCACTTGCCAGAGCCAATGTTTCCAGCAGTATCAAAACTGCTGTGTCAGTCTGCATCACTTGAAAATTGGTAGTAAGCTTTGCTACTGACAATCCAGCAGCAGCAGATAGATTGCTTGACCGGATAGAGACATTCCGGTCGGATGCTAGCTGATAATCTAGGGCTTGGTCAAGCACGTTCTGATATTGTGCCACAACTGCGGTATTCCCTAGTTGCCACTTGATTGTTTACCGTGAAATCGAGTCGAGCATCGAAATCGCGCGCGTTGTGCACGGTGCTCGACATCTGCCAGATACTGTTATTTAATCCCCTTAAATACTAAGCGCAAAGGTTTCAGCTAGAGCCACCGCGAACGATCGCCGCTAGCAACTGCTATAGTTAGCAGATTTTCATCCTCAAGCGATCGGATCGAACGAGCTAGCTAGAGGCTAGGGGGCAGTGAAGTTGGTTCCTTCTCTCCCTTTAGGTTGTAGGAGTTTTAGCAGTGGCTAGCTGGCGAGGAGACCGGAGTAGTCGAGAAGGCGATTGGACCATTCTTGAGCTTGGTGGGCAATACTCTGGCGCTGCTCGGCATTAGACCACAGTGATGACCAGTGGTAGTGCCAGAAGCTAAGTAGGCGTTGGAGTTCGACTAACTGGGTAGCGACATCCTCACTAGCATCTGGAGCAGTCCACTCGATAAAAAACTAGCTTTCGCGGAGCAGTTGAAGGGCGACTTGCTCGTTAGTGCCAGAGTCAAGCAACGATCTAGCCCTAGCTAAGTTTGAAGCAATTCCACCAAGCCGAGTTGAGAAGTCGTCTTGGAGGTAGCGAGATTTGAGCTGGTTCCAGTCTACTGCCATCATTCACCTGCAAGGAGTTGTTGGACGAGCTAGTGAGGATGCGATCGCTGCTTGATTGGCTAAACTCATGAAGACTTAACCAACAGAGCTTGCTGCGACGATCGAACCACTAATCGAATAGCTGTTTGAGTTGCTGGTGGACTTCATCAGAGGGACTAAACATAATTAGACAAAGGCTGTCCCTTTTGACAATGAGATTCTCGCTCAATTATTTGCCTTGTTAAATAATATTCTCTTCTTTGTAGAAATTCATAGACTCAGAATTCAAGTTCTCGTGCAGCGAATCTCACCAGAAGATGTGCCTGTTGAGCTTGTTCGGGATACAGTCGAAGATTTAGGACTAATTCTGGGAAAAGCGATCGAAGTTAAAATGAATGCAAATAGCATCAAGACAAGACTCGTTTAGATGACTAACTATGACACAATCCCCCATGACTGACACTGAAGCAGCGAAACTAAAAGAAGTGCTAGAACTAGTGAAAACCACAGAACAGAAGGCTAAAGAGCTAGCAGAATTTACCTTAGAGATCGATCGCAAATACGAGCAGCGCTTAGCCCTAAATAGAGTGGCTAGAAAACTGCAATCGTAAAGGGAAATAACTTTGACAGAGCTGATTCACTACCAGAAAAATCTTATTAAGCATGTTCTGCTCCTACCAAGCTTCAAGGCTAAGGTGGCTCAATTTGGTCATAGCGATCGCTTAATTGCTGTTGCTAGTAGCACTAAGCTGGCAGTTGAGTTAGCAGTAGGGGTCGCCTAAATCTACTTAGAGCAAGTATACAGTTATTTTAGTATACGTTTAGTTCGGCAATTAGCTCTAACCAGGCGTACAATAGCTTTTTTGTTCTACGTTTAATCAGAGGGAATTTAGGAGTTAGTGAGGGGAGTGAGGCAGTGCAAGTTTGAGCAAGGCACAGGCAAGGCATACTCAAGACTCAACACAAGTTCTGGGCAAGAGTCAGCTCAACAGCCAGTGTAACAAGGGAGTGCTGTTTATGTTTCTCAATCCGTAAACCAAGCGTATACAGCAGCAAGTAGTCCCAACAATAGCTCCAGGAATTTGACCGACTAGAACACCCAAGAATACACTACCACTGGCTAGAGCTATGATGCGATCGCCTCGTTGCTAAAAATCAGTTTGTTTCATATAAACCTAGTGAATTCATGTCGAATTTCTTAATGAATGGGTTATTCTTAGCAGCGAGCCGCAGCACGGCATGATAACTGGCTTGCATCACCTCGGTTTGAGGTAAGGGCTGTTCCGATGTAGGGCGAGTTCCTTGTTGCTTTGCCCGCTGTTCGAGGTCGCGATCGCAGGAAGAATGGCTGCATCTGCTCGCGCTTAGTAGGTTTTGCCCAACTTGGTTGAAGCGATCGTGGAAGAGCAAAGAATCAAAGGCTATAAGACAGGGGTAGATACTGTGGAACCCAGGACATCGATTGAGGAACGCGACAAGTATGTTAAAGTTCATCTCCCAGCATTGGTTCGATGTCTGGCACTCTTGCCAAAATCTGGTCAAATCTCTCGTAATCAGCGACTTGGGAAGCTTGCCGCAAGCGAGATAGAGAGCGTTCGACTTCTAGCTGTTGGGTAATCGCAGCAATCAACCATTGCTCTAAGGGGATTTGACTTGCCGCAGCTAACTGCCGTACTTCTTGGATTAACTCTTCCGGTAATTGCAATAGATAAGAACTCATTCGCTTAAACGCTCCTTTAAATTCAAAGCTCGAACTAAAACTCCAGGCTGAATTACTGCAATGCCGAATTGTGATGTAGAGGGCAGGGAATCTCGTTCGTTAAACGTGACAATTGCCGTAGCCTGAGCATTAATAGCACATTCTATAACTCTTTCGTCATTGGGATCGCTTAGTTGCGGTCGCCATTGGAAATAGATAGGAACTGGCTGCAAAACATCTGCCAGCACTCCTAGCACCACATCGACCTCCTCTGGTGAAGTCCAAAACTGTCGTAGGTTCTCATCGCGCTTCAACACATCAGCGTATTCCAGAAAAAGGGCTTCTGAAAGACATCCAGTAATAACTCGTTGCCTCAGAGCGCTCAGAATCAAAAAACTAGCACCTCGTCGAGAGCGTAGTGCTGCAACCAAAATGCAGCTATCGAAAACATACATCTTAAATTTAGCTAATTATTTAAGACTGGAGAAGATAACAACTGGTTCGATATGGCTCAAGATTGAATGCAGCTTTCTCAACGTCAAACAACTTGGCATTGCAAAAGTGTGCGATCCCGAATTGGTTTGACCTGTTAGGGAGCGCCGTAGCGGCAATTTTACCTCATCGTGGCAGGGTCACTAACTCAAGCCAGTCCCAAACCTGGTAAATTAACCTAGCGTGCATAGCGGTTCGATTGACTGCTCTGCATCAAGTGCAGGAACTTGTGCGATCGCGTGCAACTAAAGCAGTCAATTGTACGCTGCGCGGTGTAGTGGGCGATCCACCCACCAGACATTAGAGTTGTGGGGAAATAAAAATTATAAAGTGGAAACAACCAATGACTCTCTCGACTATGCCAATTTAGGCAGCATCTAAATAGAAGTTCCACAATCCTGCGGCAATCAGCATCAGTCGGTCATCAAAATCAGACACGCGATGCCTGTAAATTGCTGCCACTGCATTGTATCGCTTCACACCTGCAAAAGCATTTTCACACAGCACTCGTTCTCGACTGAGAGCCTTGTTTTCTGCCTTTTGTGCTAGGGTCAGTGCAGTTAGCGGTGGGAGTTGTCACCAAGCATTCTGGCTAAAAATCTGTTAAAGCGGAACGGAGAGTATTTTAGCGAGGGTAAATAGGCACGAAGTTGAAAAAGCAACTTCTCGCTCCCATATGGCAGGCAATATCACCTACCTGTTCGATTTTAATTAGAATCGTGTCGCGATCGCAGTCATAAAAAAGCTGTTTCACCTTCTGGATATGTCCGCTTGTCGCCCCTTTGTGCCAAAGTTCCGCACGGGAGCGGCTCCAGTAGTGAACTTCGCCTGTTTCTAAGGTGCGCTGAATCGATTCCCGATTCATCCATGCCATCATCAAAACGGTATTGTCCCGATAATCTTGAGCGATCGCCGGAATTATTCCCCGATCGTTAAACTTCAGTCGTTCGATCCAGAGCAGATTTTCGTTTGTCAGAGTATTTGAGTTCATTGACGTTACCAAGTTAAACAGTTATTCAACATCTGTTGCAGAAATAAAGGATTGAGCTTGCGTCCAATTAACACCATTTGATTTTTGGGGGATGACTCCCACTCGCTATCGTTAATGGTGAAGCGTTTACCGCTGAGTTGAAATATATGGCGTTTGGGGCTTTCGACAAACCACAAAATCCCTTTGGCTCGAAATACATTTTCCGGCAGATGGTAATCGAGAAACTGTTGAAATTTCTTCAAGGCAAAGGGTCGATCGCTCCGAAATGATACTGACATCAACCCATCATTATTGAGATGGTTGGAAGGGAGATCGGCGGCGGCTAATGCTTGGGGGAAAGATCCGGCTTCGGCAAGATTGACATCTAGAATTAATGGCAAAGGAACTTTTCCATATTCAGAGCGCAAAATTCTGGTTCCTTCTTTAATATCGCGGATTTGATTTTCAATCGCATCTACAGTTGTCTCAGACACTAAATCCGTTTTATTCAAAAGAATTATGTCACCATAAGTAATTTGACTCAGAGCGGCTTCACTGGCGTAATGCTCTTTCAACGTAAAGTTTTCCACGTCCACAACGGTGACGATCGAGTCCAGATGCGTCATGTTTCGCAGTTCTGTCCCCAGAAATGTCAGGGCAATGGGAAGCGGATTAGCCACTCCTGTAGTTTCTACTACGAGATAGTCGAGCCGATCGCGCCGTTCTAACAGCCGATAGACGACATCAGCTAGATTGTCGTTGATCGTGCAACAGATACAGCCGTTGGTCAGCTCGATCGTCTCCTCATCGACAGCAATCAACAACTGACTATCAATATTGATGTCACCAAACTCGTTAACCAAAACAGCCACTTTCCAGCCATTCAAGTTTTGCAGAATTTGATTGAGTAAGGTTGTTTTACCACTCCCCAAAAATCCGGTGATGATGGTTACAGGGATTAGTTGAGGCGAGATGGCAAGGGTTTCCAGCATGTATAAACTCAGAATCGGCAGAATAGAACAGGAGAAAAGAGGCAACGGTGGCATGAAGATCGTTACCTTAAGGTGAAAGAGTCGATCTAATGGAATGCTGGAGAGTGCCGCACTAAACTCATAAACTCCTGGCGAGTTTTGGCATCGTCTGCAAAGACCCCACGCATGGCACTACTAACCGTCCAAGACCCAGGTTTCTGCACGCCGCGCATCACCATGCACATATGAGTTGCTTCGACCACTACCGCAACTCCTTGTGGCTTCAATAAACCCTGAAGCGCATCGGCAATCTGAACCGTCAGGCGTTCCTGCACTTGCAAGCGACGAGCGTACATTTCACAAATGCGGGCAATTTTGGATAAGCCAATGACTTTACCGTTGGGAATATAGGCAACATGCGCTCTACCAATAATTGGTAAAATATGATGTTCGCAAGAGCTAAACAAATCGATATCCCGTACCAGAACCATTTCATCCGCATCTTCGTGGAAGATAGCTCCGTTGAGCAGTTCGTCTAGGGATTGACGATAGCCAGATGTGAGAAATTTGAGTGCTTTTACAACTCGTTTAGGCGTATCGCGCAAACCTTCGCGATCGGGATCTTCACCCATGCCTAACAGCAACGTGCGAACGGCTTGCATCATCTCTGCTTCAGAAACGGGTGACTTTGCTGTGGCGATCGCAGATTGTTTCAGAATCTCGTCTGGTGAAATCGAAAATGTCATGAGTGAATTAGATGAGGTGATAAACAGCCGTAAAAATGGGGGTGCGGCACGCAGCGCCCCTTTTTCCAGCAGACGGCTGAACTGCTGAAAGCTTAGTTTCAAGCAAGGCAGCAAGTCAGATTTTGCTTGATTTCATCTGCATTCAGATTGCGCCCAATGAAAACAACCTGGTTTTTGGGTGGGGTGCGCCACTCTTCTGCTTGCAGGTCGAAGCGGGGACCGCTCAGTTGAAAAATGTTACGCAAATCGCTATCTGAAAACCAGAGAATGCCTTTGGCACGGAATACATCTTTGGGTAACTGTTCTTGCAAAAAAGATTCAAACTTTTTCACATCCATTGGGCGATCGCTCTCAAACGATACCGACACAAATCCATCATTTTCTAAGTGGTGGGAATGGTGATGGTGATGCTCGTGATGATGATGTTCGTGGCGATCGTGTTCGTGGTGATGATGCTCGTCATGCTTATGCTCGTCATGCTCCTCGCCTGCGGTTGCTTCTTCATCCAGAAATTCTCGGTATGCCTCTGGCTGAGTCAACTGGGCATCTAAAATCAATGGCAATGGCGCTTTACCATGTTGAGTGTGGAGAATTCTGGCTCCTACTTTTACCGTGTTGATGTATGCCTCCAACTCCTTCACCTTCTCTGGAGAGGCAAGATCGGTTTTGTTCAACAAAGTCATATCTGCATAAGCAATCTGTTTCAACGCCGCTTCACTCTCAAAATGCTCTGGTGTAAATGTCTCAGTGTCAACAACGGTTACAATTGAGTCCAAGTGGGTTAAGTCCCGCAATTCTGTCCCCAAAAACGTCAGGATAATTGGTAGTGGATCGGCAACACCTGTTGTTTCAATTACCATGTAATCTACGCGATCGCCTTGCTCCAGCACTCGATAAACTGCATCTACTAACCCATCATTAATCGTGCAGCAAATACAACCATTGCTGAGTTCTACCATGTCTTCATCCATCGATACCAGTAATTGACTATCGATGTTGATATCGCCAAACTCGTTGACTAAAACTGCCACCTTCAAATCTTGGCGATTGCTTAAAATGTAGTTTAACAAAGTTGTTTTGCCGCTGCCTAAAAAACCTGTAATGATGGTCACGGGCATTCCCCGTTTAGGAATTGCTAGAGCTGTTTCGGTTGGAGAAGTGATGGTGCTAGTCATAATGCCCCCTATTTGAATAATTGTGGATTGGTAAGTTGGCACGCCACAGCCTTTTTCTGCATCATCTGGAAGATGTTGTAAAAGCCATTGCTGCGGGAAGGGGTAAGACTCACGTTCAGTCCGGTTTGCTGGATAAATTCTGGTGTCAGTTGAGCAATCTCGTCGGGTGTTAATCCATTTAATCCTTCCATCAGCAAACCTACTAGTCCTTTGGTAATTTGAGCGTCGGCATCTCCGCAGAAGGTGACTTTACCATCTGTTAAAGCCGCCGCGATATAAACCTGGGATACGCACCCCAGCACCTTATTCTCTGGGATTTTCTCAGTCTCGGGTAATTCTGGCACCCGCTTGGCAAACCAGAGTAGATATTCATAGCGTCGCTTAGGTTCCGAAATCTGCTGGAACCGCCGCACAATAAGCTCTAAGCTAGGGGGTAAAGGCTTGGTGACAGACGGCATATAAACTTGGAAGCAGCATGTATATAATGATAACCATTCTCATAATACTGGATCGTTAGCCCTTGAGAATGTTTTAGCAAGCTGTCAAGCTCAAAGCTCGGAGTCATAACCATGCATAATGGAGAGCTTAGCTAATTACTCGCAGGCACTGGTATGGAATTCGATCCGAGAGAACGGCACTAGGGAACTCACCTGTATAAATTTCTAATTGTGCTTGGGGCAATGCTTCAAATAAGAGGCGCTGTCTGGGAAAAATCACGCGCTTCTTCGTACCAATTAGGAATATTCGCAATCCGAATAATCTGAACCAGGCGATTCTTTTGTCGTCGGGTACATAGTTTCCTCTAGCAGATACAGTCATTGCCACAGCAGGAAAGATCTTCTAAAAACAGACCGTTTTGGCGATAAACGTCTAAGGGTGAAGTATCTAATCCCATGCGGTAGGCGATCGCTTCGGCAACAACTGCAAACCGCTGCCGAAATTTATAGATAAAACAGAAGATGACTTGCCCGTGACGCACGCTCGGTCCTACCACAAATAATCCAGGGGTGCGGGTAGACTCATCCTGAGCAGTCAGCAATGCTTGCCCGTCTTGCCAGCTAAATAAGTTAGCAATTAAGCTGAGGCTTCCCGTAAAGCCCGTACACAGGATCGGAGGAGTGAGACTCATCCATTTGTTATACTCGCTATACACTGCATAGCCGTCCTTGACGCGCTTCACCTCTTCTACACAGGTGTCGTTAACCAATTCAAGCAGACCAGTGGAATAAGCAATTTTCAATCGCTCTACCGTGTAGGGAGACAGGGAAATACTCGGATCGGTGTGGTCGTTCGCCCAACTGGTAGCACGATCTATAACTCGCACTCGTTTTCCCAAGGCTACTAGATTAGTAGCCGCATCCATCCCGCTCTCATAGCCGCCAACGATCAGAAATTCATCGCCCGGTATTTCTCTCCAAGAACTTACCTGAGAGTTATGGATACATAGTTCTGCTCCAGGAAATGGGTGAAGGCGAGGATATTGAAATTCTCCCGCCGCCCAAATGACAAAACGGCAGCGGATCTCGCCTGCTGAAGTTTTGAGGAGAAAACCCTGTTGCTGGGGTAATGGGTCAATTTTTTGCACATCTACCCCTGTCTGTACGGGCAGATGGTAATAATCGACAACGGTTTGCAAGTAGAGCGCGTATTCCTTGCCCGTGAGATGCTCGCGCTTGAATGCTATGGCTGGGGAAGTATCCCAAACAACCGCATTGAGATCCAACAAACCAAAGCCGTGACTGGGAAAAGAGGGGGTGATAAAGCGCATTTCTGCGGACCAGCGGCTAAATGTTGCGCCCACGCGATCGCGCTCTAAGATGACAAAATTTTTGATGCCCAGATCGTGTAGTACTACACCGCAACCCACCCCAGCTGCACCTGCGCCTACAATGACTACATCCAAGTTTTTTCTAGTCGTTTTCATAGTTGCATTGCCTTTCTTGAGGGAAAGGCGGAATTCGCGCCAAAATCCCTTTTTGCAAGATCTCCGGTCTTTCCTGGCGCGGAACGATGCCATCAGTACTGTTGTAGTATTGTGATGCTAGTTGCAATACGGCTGCTGCGCTTTCTAAAGGTGGCAAGTCACCAAACATGAGAGTTGTTTTATGCGGTGCAGCTAAAGCTACAGCACAAGGACGTTTACACGCGCTCAGGCATTCTACTGGTTGAATGACAAATGACGCTCGCAATTGCCAACTTTCCGACAGAGATAGCAATCGATCGAGCAAATACCAGCCTCCTCGCTTACCCATATATTCTCGTTGATGAAGAGAATACATGCAAGATTTACAGACAAATAAAGCGTGTTTAGTCATAGAAAATTGACTCGATTTCTACTACTTCTGCTGCATAGCGTTAGCAATATCTGTAAATGCTATTTCGGCAATTGGTTTATGAATTTTGTAGGTTTTGGTAGGAACAGTCATCACGGCGATCGCTGTTTCCAGTAGCGGACAGCCAGGTTCGTTGCAGCGTAATTGAATAATAGAAATAGGAGTATCTAGATCGAGTTGCAATAGCTCGTAAATCCAAGTTTTTATTTGTTGGACTCTCTCTGGTTCTGCTCTAGCGTTAGATTTGGAGAATAAATTCATCGTTGCCAAAAATGCCAAACTCAACAATCAACTTACAATTTGCGATCGCCTGACTAAAAACATATGTGCCAATGCTAGAGGAACTATCCAGATACTTTCCTTAATTAGCAAGCGCATGAGAATTGCTGGAGTTAGATTGTGCGAGATGCCTGGAAAAATTCCAGTTAGGAGAATCAAGCCTTCAAATAAGATAAATCCACCTACAAAACTGACTCCCAGCCAGAGAAAATGACCGCCGATTTTCTCGCGACTAAACTTAGGTTTGAGACTTGCCAGCAGCGTCACGAGTAGCGTTCCCAAACCTATAATTACACCCCACGCGATCGATTCGCTAGTGCGGGGATAGTCGCGGAGGCTGTAGCCATAAACTTGATTGACTAACCAAATTGCCATAGTCGCGATCGCCGCTTTCTTGCAAGTAAGGGTTGCACCTGCGATGGTGGCAAAACTGACTAATGGAGGATGAGGATAAACTACACTACTAGCACTACCGAGGAAGATGAGTAAGAAATTCCACAACCAACCTCGCGCGATCGCGTCACAACCCCGCGCCCAACGACTATTGGAAGTAGAAGACAAGCCAGTTATAGTTTGAGTAGAACCCATAAACTCACCTCATGAACTACAGTGTAGTTTTTGCTTGAATTGGCTGTTGCAAGTGTTCTTGCAATGCAGGCAAAGTTAACTGTCCTAATTCTCCCTGCTGGCGCGTCCGTACGCTCAAAGTTTGTGTTTCTATTTCTTTTTTCCCCACCACAGCCACGACGGGAATTTTTTCTAATTCAGCCGTGCGAATCAGCTTACCCAAGCGATCGCCGCTACGATCGACTTCTACCCTAAATCCTGCCTTTTTCAAAGTAGCTGCCACTGACTCCACATATTCTCGGACTTCGTTGTTAATCGGTAATAAACGCAGTTGTACAGGGGAAATCCACAACGGAAAATCGCCAGCGTAATTTTCAATCAAAATCCCAAAGAATCTTTCCAACGAGCCAAAAATAGCGCGGTGAATCATTATCGGGCGTTGGCGCGTGCCATTGTCGGCGACATATTGCATGTCGAATCTTTCAGGCAGATTGAAGTCTACCTGAATCGTAGAACATTGCCACAGACGACCGATCGCATCCTGAATTTTGATGTCAATCTTAGGACCGTAGAAAGCACCACCGCCAACATCCTCAACATAATCCCAGGCTTTAGTATTCAAGGCTTGTTTTAAAGCGGTTGTTGCCAATGCCCAGACGCGATCGCTGCCAACCGATTTAGGCGGACGAGTAGACAAATTCACCTGGTAATTTTTAAAGCCAAAATCCGATAAGATTTTCTCGGTCAGATTCAGCACCCCCAAAATTTCAGCCGTAATTTGGTCGGGCAAACAGAAAATGTGAGCGTCATCTTGAGTAAATCCCCGCACGCGCATCAAGCCATGCAGCACGCCCGATCGCTCGTAGCGATAAACTGTCCCTAACTCGGCAAAGCGCAAAGGGAACTCGCGGTAAGAATGCAGTTCGTGTTTGTAAGCCAAAACATGAAAGGGACAGTTCATGGGCTTAATTTGATAATCTCGGTCTTCGATCTGCATCGAGTCAAACATGTTCTCTCGATAAAAATCAAAGTGTCCTGATGTTCTCCACAGTTCCAAATCGGCAAGATGAGGGGTATAAAGTAACTGATAACCCGCTTCTAGGTGAGCTTTTTTCCAGTAATCCTCAATAATGTTGCGGATAGTTGCTCCACGGGGAAGCCAGAAGACTAAGCCACCGCCAGCATCTTCTTGGATACTGAAAAGTTTTAAGTCTTGTCCTAATTTGCGATGGTCGCGCTGCAGTGCTTCTTCTTTTTGTTGCAGGTAAGCTTGCAATTGTGCTGGTGTTTCCCAAGCCGTGCCGTAAATCCGTTGCAACTGAGGCTTAGTTTCATCGCCACGCCAGTAAGCACCAGCAATACTTAAGAGCGTGAAAGCGTCGGGATCGATTTCGCCAGTAAAGTTTAAATGAGGACCCGCACACAAATCCCACCAAAATTCGCTTGGTGGTAAAGTTGCTGGGTCAAATAATGAACATTCTATCTCGCTTGTCCCTCTACCAGCATCGGGATTGCCGATAAAGTAACGGCTAATTGTCTCCCCTGTGGGAATGCTGTCGAGGATTTCTAGCTTGTAAGGCTCGTTTAGCCGCTCGATCTCAACCCGCATCTGTTCTCGGTCTACTTCTTCCCGAATAATTGGTAGGTTAGCCCGAATCAGCCGTCGCATTTGTGCTTCGATCGCGGGTAGGTCATCCGGCGTAAAGGGTTGAGTGCGATCGAAGTCATAGTAAAAACCTGTTTCTGTGGTTGGACCAATGGTAACTTTTGTCTCTGGAAATAGCGTTTGTACTGCCATTGCCAACAGATGAGCGCAAGTGTGACGAATTAGCAGCAGTTGCTGCTCGTCGCTTTGCTGCATTGGGTAACTAGACCGAACTAAAGATCCAACCATGACTTATATTTTGATAATCATTATCATTCTAACTCAGGTAAGAATGGAGAATACCGAGTTAGTCAATTTCTATCGGGGTAGATAGAGGAGAATGGTAGCGATCGCAGATCTGGCTTTTAAGTTACCGACATAACTTCAACAGCTACCGCAACATCAGAGCCACTTCTTTAGCAAAATAAGTCAGAATCAAGTCAGCACCAGCTCGTTTCATGCTGGTCAGGGTTTCTAGAATAATTTTTTTCTCGTCAATCCAACCCATCTGAGCCGCTGCTTTAATCGTGGCGTACTCGCCACTGACGTTGTATGCTGCAACTGGCAAACTTGTAGCGTTGCGAACTTGATGGATGATGTCGAGGTAAGCTAAAGCGGGTTTCACCATGACAATATCTGCTCCCTGGGCAATATCCAAGCTAACTTCTTTTAAAGCTTCTCTAGCATTGGCAGCATCCATTTGGTAAGTTTTCTTGTCACCAAACTTGGGCGCTGAATCCAGCGCATCTCGAAACGGACCGTAATAAGCAGAGGCGTACTTAGCAGAGTAGGCAAGAATTCCCACATCGATGTAGCCTGCTGCATCTAGCGCCTTACGAATTGCACCAACTCTCCCATCCATCATGTCGGAAGGAGCAACCATATCAGCTCCGGCTGCTGCCTGAGAAAGCGCCATTTTTACTAAGACTTCAACAGTGGGATCGTTCAGAACAATGCCATTTTCATCGACAATGCCATCGTGTCCGTGAGTGCTGAAGGGGTCGAGGGCAACATCGGTAATGACAACCATCTCCGGTACTGTTTGCTTAATTGCCCTGACTGTTTGCTGTACCAATCCATTAGGGTTGTAGCTCTCCGTGCCAGTCGCATCTTTTTTCGCTTCTGGAATGACTGGAAACAGGGCGATCGCATTAATGCCTAACTCACATGCCTCCGCCACTTCTTTAAGCAATAAATCCAGAGAATAGCGGTAACAACCTGGCATGGAAGCAATTTCAATTTTCTGCCTCTCACCTTCCATCACAAATAGGGGATAGATCAGGTCGTCTACACCCAGTTGAGTTTCTCGCACCATTCGTCGTAGAGCTGGCGATCGACGCAGGCGACGAGGGCGATAGAGAAGGGTTGGTGTGCTGTCAGTGGAACGATTTACGTCAGACATGGGTAGAATAAAAATGATAATCATTATTATAAGACTGGCATTGCCATCTTTACTGTGGCAAAGTTGCCAACTACCCAAATGTGATTGTGGGCAAACGTGGATACCGAACGGGGCGCTTGACCTACCGCTTAACTGCTGTCATGCCTCTAATTGGAAGTATTCACATACGCATTAAGTGCTTATGAGTCCTCGAATAACTCGCTCTCAAGAATCTATTCTCCAGTTGCTCAAACAGATAGACCGCCCCATCTCCGCTCAAGACCTGTATGTAGAACTACGCAACCGCGATCGCACTATTGGGTTGGCGACAGTTTATCGTGGTTTAGAAGCTTTGAAACTTAGGGGATTGGTGCAATCTCGGACGGTTAACGGCGAGTCGCTCTACAGTCTGGTGCATTCAGACACGCACTACTTGACTTGTCTTGGCTGCGGTACTTCCATTCCTCTAGAGGATTGTCCCGTCCGCGAACTAGAAGCGACTTTGCACCAGTCCCTACCCTTCAAAATCTACTATCACACTCTAGAGTTTTTTGGGATGTGTCTGCCCTGCCAACTACAGTTGGACTCGCCTACTGTAAGAGAATAATATGGCGGCGGTGGCGATGAATGATTCCTGAATGCTCGAATTGAGCGAGTAGACGAGTTACTGTCACTCGCGTTGCACCAATTGTATCTGCTAGAGCTTGATGAGTCAGTTGCAGGTCGAGCGACTGTCCTTGCTCGACGGGATGACCGAATTTTCCAGCTAACCAAGTCAAGAGTTGTAGCAAGCGCAGGTACACGCTTTCCTGGCGAACAATCGAAAGGAGTTCTTCAGTTTGTTGAGTATGGCAAAATATCGCCTCCAATACTTTGTCACACTCGTGTGAAGGAATATAGCTAGCTGCTACACCCGTAACGCACTCGATTTGATAGGGCTGAACTCTAGACAGAGCTTGACCTACGACATCCCCACTGCCCCAGTATCCCAGCACGACAGTCGTTCCTGACTCGCTCCACGTCAAGGTGCGGACAACTCCCCGTTCAATGCGCCACAAGATATTGGGTTGTAGTGCGATTGCATCGCGGCGGTGGAAGGTACGCTGCGTTAGCCCAGTCGGTAAGACTGGGGTACAAGTTAGAACCATATAATTTGAATCTGAATCAAGATGACTAACGCTGACTCTATGACTAAGAAGCAGTATAAAGCTTAATGCAAATAATTGGCAATTATTTGCAAGAAAAGATCTCGATAGTTTTCTAATTCCTCATGGCGTGACGCACTGGGAATCCTTTGCTAGTACCATAACGAACAGTTTTGAATTCCACCCGCTCGGTGTTGGGATGATAAAGAGTATAGGTAGCAATTCCTGGCTCTTTGCCAACGTTTCCTACACCAATAATTCGCCGTGGTGTAACGCTGAGTGTTGCCGGAGATGGTTGAGTGTCGAGTGTTGTCACCCCTACAGCTACGGAACCTGACTGCACCTGATACACAAAGGCTAAACCCGACCGACCGCAAAACAAATTGTTGGCATCGGCACGCAGGAGACGATCTAACATCTGTGGCGGGGGAGTTTCTGGAGTGAGCTTGTCATCAACGCCGACCGTGCTGCCATGAATTAACAGGCAGCCGAGGTCGTGAAATCCAAAGTCAAGCGTTCGCAGCCATTCTACACTCTGGCGAGAAATGCTATCCCAAAGCAGCTTGACTATATTTACTCCATATTGCGAGACGATCTCAATAGGCTCGGTGGTAGAGCCGATTCCGTGTAGAATAAAACACTGCTCCTCCCACCATCCCCGGCAGACTTGAGGATGGAGTTCCCCTTGACGTGGCGATCGCACCCGTCGGACTAATCTTTCTGTTTCTGGGTTTGGTCCCACTAAATCTCCCAGAATATACAGTTCTTCCACTGCAACTCGCTGGCGCTTGAGATCGGCAAGTACCGCCTCGTAAGCTGCCAGATTTCCGTCAATTCCACTCAAAATTGCCCACATCGATCGTTATTTCCCTACTGCAATTTTTCGCGCACCGAGCGATCGAAACTACCCTGCAAACGCCAACCAGCCCGTAAAAACAAACGCAGTATAGAAACGAGTCATCTGTTTAAAGTTGGCTTGAGTGAGTAGTTCCAGCGTTCGTTCTTCCCGAATGCATGGGAGATGTTGGCATGTCCTGTTGACCAATTCAGTTAACCGCTGTGACTCCATTCCTGCCATCTGCGCTCGTGTCTGCCATCCGTTAACCAATCGCTTAAATCCCTCAGACTGTTTATCTCCTTGCAAATCTACCAGCACAAACGGGCTACCAGATCGTAGACGAGCGGCGATCGCCTTTAAATAGTCCAGTTTGGTGCCATCGTCTGGGAGAAAATGCATGACTAATAAGCTAGTAGCGGCGTTGAATGGATGCAACGGAAGTTCTTGTACGAGTCCATTGTGAAGAGTGACGCGATCTTCTAGTCCTAGTGATGCAACTTTCGTGCAAGCAACTGCTAGCATTTTTTCCGATGGATCGACACCCGTAAACTGCCAGGTGGGATGAGTTTGTCCCAATGTACCGATCTCATTACCTCCACCAGCGCCAACAATGAGAATATGGGCGCAATCGGTTAGATAGATTTGGAATAAAGCCGCCAACATACTCAGTAGGGCATCATAACCTGGAATACTTTGACGAACTCCGATGTCATAATCCGTTGCTAAAAAATTAGGGTTTGTATCAAAATCAAACAGGTTTTCAGTCATAGTTTCACCGTTCGCAAACATGAGTTGGGTCATCGGCTCGTTCTGCAAACTCCAGTCCCCTTGCTAAACGCCATGCAAAAATCGGCGGCAATCCCTTTTCAATAATTGCAGCACAAGTTTTTTGATGGTCGTAGGGAACTTCTCTTAGAGTGACTCGTTCGGTGTCGGTGTCGTAGAGGACGTAGGTAGCATTCGGTCGCCCGTGGCGCGGTTCTCCGACCGAACCGACATTCACAATTCGCTTCAAATGAGTTGTGAAATTTAAAGACTGTTCGCCTTCCATGCTAGGACTTGTAACGCTAATTTGGAGTTGAGCGCGATCGAGAGTCCGAACGTAAGGTACGTGAGTATGACCGCAAAATAAAATATCAGCACCCGTAGCTAGTACCCGTTCTAGAGCCAGGAAAGCATCTATTTCTGGTAACAAGTATTCGTGGGCGCTATGAGGACTGCCATGCACGAAACACAGATTGCCTTCTCTCAAACTCTGGGGCAGATCGGCTAAGAATTCCCTTGTTTCGGACGTGACTTCCCGATTTGTCCACTGATGCGCCAATTGACCTCGTTTTTCTGCTAACAATGAAGGATAGCTACACTCGCAAGCATTTAATCCCTCAACGATATCTTCATCCCAACAGCCAGCGCAGGTGGGAATATCTAGAGAGCGAATCCGCTCTACAACTTCGTTGGGATAGGGACCATAACCAACCAAGTCGCCGACGCAGAAGATTTTATCCGGTTGCTGTCGGTCGATATCGGTTAAAACTGCATCCAATGCGGGTTGATTTCCGTGAATGCAGGACATGACAGCTAATTTCATTTTCTCGCCTCCTCTAGTAGTAACTGTTTGATTTGTTGTTGGTAGTAGTGAATCTCTGCACTCGACAGACAGCAATCTTTCAAGGAAGAGGCGATCGCCGCTTCATCCAAGTTTTGTCCCCACACTTCCAACCCACTGAAGCGCTGCGGTCTACCTTCTAGCCAACGAGGGAGATTCAACGGCACAAAATCTCTTGGCGGCAAACCGATCGCAAAATCTCCGTAGACAGATTGACCGTCGGTAATGTCAAAAATTCCCTTAGCACGGGTGGCTTTGCCGTAGGCTCCCTGGCTCAGTTCGTACCAAAAAACTTCTAAACTATTGAAGTCGATGACATGACCTTGTAAGAGCGATCGCCACAGTTGAGGTGAAGCTACTACCGTCTGGGCTGGAGCGCCAACAACAATCTCATCAGCCCAATTGTGCCACTCTGAGTCTGTTATCCCTGGCGGGACGATCGCGACGCGGCGACAGTTGAGATCCAAAAGCCGATCGATTGTAGTTAAGTCCAGGTGAAACCCCAGCTCGATATAAGCGCGATCTCCAGTATTTAACTGACTTAGGAGTTGAGACTTGCGCTCTGCTGTCAAGGTTTGCACTTGCGGACATTCAATCGCAATGTAAGTCCGATCGATCGACACATCGTCAGCCAGACACAAATACAGCCCTGTCGCTGGCGCTTCAGCTAGCTGCTGGCGAATCCAAGTTGTTTTGCCTGCACCTGGTGGACCAGCTACAGCAGTAATTACCGCTGGAGTCATAACAATATAATGATTATCATTATCAATGTATCTTTTGGATAGTTTAGCATGGCGATCGCGTCTACATTCTTACCTGCCCAAACTGACATTGCGATTATCGGAGCGGGTCCCCAGGCTCTGACTTTAGTAACGTATTTGTTGCAAAAGCGCCAGCGTTTGCGGCATCGATTTTTAGTGTTTGACCCTAGCGGCACTTGGCTATATCGATGGCAGCAACAGTTTGCTGCTTTGGAGATTCCGCATTTGCGTTCGCAAATGCCGTCCACCATCCCGACCCCAATCCCTATGCACTGTGACGGTTTGCCGAGTCACGCTCCTGGGAACTATTCCCACCCTACGATCTACCAGGAACCCAACTTTTTCAAGATTTTTGCTCTGATGTCATTGAGCGGTGGCAGTTACAGGAACGAGTCATCAAAGCTGATGTTGCTCGGATTGAGCCATTACCTCATTCCCTTCGTCCCCGCTTCCGCGTGTGGTTGCAAACAGGACAGTCGATTGTTGCTCGCCGAGTTGTGCTGGCGACTGGTGGTGGTGAACCACAGTTACCTGATTGGGTCAACTAGATTCAGTCAAATTATCCCCAAGATCGCCTCTGCCACTGGGGGCAGATCGATTTGCGCGGCTTACAAATAGCGGGTGAAAGAGTATTGATTGTGGGTGGTGGGCTGACGAGCGGACATTTGGCAGTAGGGGCGATCGCACGGGGAGCCAAAGTGCTGTTGATGGGGGTATGCCGAAATACGTGGTAAATGGAACACGTTGTAAAGTTTTGTAATTTACTTCTGATGCACTTGGTAGAAAAGTCCTCTTGAGTATCGATATGACAGTGAGCTTAACTTGCATCAAAGGTGCTAGTGGAGAGAAACTTCCGGATCGGGCGCTCATCCCAAACTTGAGCCTCAATATAGCGATCGATCCTCCATTGCGGCTCGGACTGCCATCTCGTTCCTGGCATTCCATACCTTTTCACTACATCTGCAATTTCTGATAATGTAAACACTTGACCGTGTTGAGGCTGGCGGTATGATTCTGCAAACCTTCTCATCTCTGCATCAATTTCCTCTAATGTCGGCATTTGACCATCCTCACGAGGTCTAAGTTCATAGGTATCGGGTGGGGGAGGACTCACTAGATTCAGGCTAGTCATGCTGTCAGGATATGTAAAAGAAATCATGTCGCTGGTAAAAATAGCCAGAGGAAGCTGAAATTTTGCAGGCTCTTTGTCACTGAAGAAACCATTCTTGCCAAAAAAATCATCATTTTCGCCGAGAACAAAATACAGTGGGTGACGGAGGTGGGGCTTTTTTCCCTTGTTCTCAAACTCGCGGGTCATGCAGTAGGGAAGTGTGGGATTGCTAGACTGAAGCATTGTGTAGTTAATCTTGAGTAGTGTGATGAAGTGTCCTTTGTGTGGTCATGACAAACCGCATAAACATGGCTTGACAAGTAAAGGGAGCCAACGTTACTTCTGTCCTAAATGCAAGCAAAGCTTCACCGATACCTTTGATACGCTGTATTATCGACGGCAAGTGAGCGAAGAAGACGTGCGGATCGTAACAATCCCATGAGTCTCGGTAGCAGTTTACGAGGCATTAGTCGGATTAGTGGTTTAGCTTACGACACAGTAGTCAGCATTGTTCGTTCCTCGGCTCAAAAAGCGCAGCTCGTACACAATGCCGAAGTACAAGATGTTGATACAGATGCTATTGCTGCGGATGAGTTGTGGTCGTTTGTAGAAAAAAACACTCATCACTGCTTACCCCAAGAGCTAGAAGCTAGAGATTGCTGGATAGCTGTGAGTTTGGCACAGCCCTTGTGGACTGATTCTCTGTGGTCGTGTGGGTAAGCATACTGATGAGTTAGCGGCAGAATTGATAGTGAGTACCCAAGCTAAGACCGATTGCAAAGAATGGCATACTGACGGTTGGAGTGGGTATGAGCGAGTACTACCAGATGAAATAGAGCATTATATTAGCAAAGCGCTGACGCAAAGAAGTGAGCGAACCAATGGGATTGTACGTCAACAAACTGGACGTTGGCATCGGCGACAAAACAAATTTAGCAAAGCGTGGCAGCAGACAAAAGTTACTCTAAGGCTTGTAGTTAGCTACTTTAACTGGATTTGGCACCACTCCTGTCTAGGAACTACTGCGGCACAGCGAGCTTTCTTTAACCGATTGTGCTTGGACTTGGAATGACATCGCTAGCTATCCCACACTTGTCTAGGGCATGACCAAACAACACAGCACACAAAAGGTTATATATTGCATCATATTTAATTCAGTTTCTCGCTGTAACTAGTTGAAATACGCAAGTTGAAAAACTCAGATAACGTACTGAGAGTTAATCGCTCACATCCCATCCACCAAAATCCTCAACTCAGATCTTGCACCTGGTGATTTGAATCTCTAGACCCTGTGTTCTTACCAGTGGTTGTAAGCGCCGAACTTCTAGCAACAGAAGTAGTACAACCAATTGCGGTAGAAAAACTTCAAGTGCTAATTTAGCTGCCTCTCCCCAGTCCGGCAAATCTGGTGAAGCAGTAGATAAGTACGCCCAATGTGCCAACAGGTAGGCAATCAATGATAGTACTAACCAACGATAAATGCCTTTGAGAGTTGCTTGACCAAAACGATGTAAACCAAAACGATGCTTAGCAGTTTTGAACCAGCCTTCTATCTGCCACCTACGTTTCCCCCACCAAGTAATGGTATGACCTTTAAGCACTTTAGTGGATAGGACATAACGCTTTTCTTTCTTACCATTGTCTCGCTTCAGATAATACCAAGACAAGGATACAGGGAACTTCAGCCCGATTAATCGCACTTGTTGCCCGCGTTTGTGCAGTTGTGCGACGCTGCGTCCATTCTCTAGTTGGCGGTCACAACGGACTCCCGCTATGGCATGATATTTCAATTTGCGAATGCCTGTTAAAAACTCGATGCTACCGAAAGCAGTATCAACCAGAATCAATATTTGAAAATGATTGGTGAGTGCTTTGGGTAAGCTACCCACTAGTTTTAATCCCAGTTGAGCAGGTGAGGGCGTATTTTTGCCTCGATAGATGCGAAAACTCCAAGGCACACGCCACTGCCCCATCACTAAATACGCTACCACCAAATGTAATCCTCGCTTGCCATGATACACTCGTACCAATCCATCGAGTGCTTTGAACTTGCCGCGTTTTTCCAACGTGGTTAAGTCAATAATGACTTGTAGTATCGGTTTGCGCCCCATTCGTGGTTGAGATCAGATTCGCTGGATGACTGTTCGACGGCTTTCCCGAATCAAACGACGAGTTGCCCAAGGGTACACGTTGAGAAACCGACTTAAGGCACTGGCAGATTTGGCTTGACATTGTTGTGGTAGGGGATGTCCCTGTGCTTGCAGAAACAGACCCAATATTGCTTGCAAGCTATCTCGTTGGTAGTGACTCGGCATCAAACTAAGTAGGGTGTAAACTAGCCCTTGGGCGTGAGCAAGGATGGTTGACATCGTTCTTGCGTTATATATGTTTCACGCCTTTTTCTCCCATCTTTTGAGACTTGGTGCAAGATGTGAGATATAGGGAATTTAGTTTTAGGCGCTGTTTGCGATTGAGATCTTGGATAACGTTTTCAAGCATGGGAGGGGTAAGATTGGGAATTCCAAGCCAGGATTCAACTGACAATGTTTTTACTTGCTGAATACGCTGAAAGTCACTATCGATTGATACAACGGTAAGACTGTGCTGCAACGCTATAGCAGTAATCCAGAGATCGTTTTCATCAAATCCTAAATCGGTAATTTTTGTCTTCCGGCGTTTGCTTTTCTCTTTAGGCGCAAACTGATTAAATAATGCTGCTTTTAGTTGTCCGTAAGTATCTGCTGTTACTCCGTCTACAGAATAAATGTAAATACCTTGAAGAAAGCGATTAATTAAAGCTAAATTGCTTTCCCTGCGCCCAGAACGTTCTGCCATGTCTATTAGTTCCCCTTGCACAATGACGCAGGTTGAAATCAAGGTATTTTCCGCTTCGGCAATGCGATTCAAAACATTAGAATCGCCGAGAATTGCACGGCTACAGTGGTTGGTATCCAATAAATACATTACTCGTCAAAAGGATTAGACCGATCGAACTTAGCTTTGCCGCGAGTTGCGTATACCATTTCTAAGCATTCTTCAAAATCATCTCCTTCCCAAGTGCCGATAGTTTTTAGATGCTCTAGGAGCGATCGCCCTGTAGAATTAACTGGCGTGTGGGTGGTGGAGTCTACTACTTCTGGTGTTGGTTGTGTTTTGGTTTGCTTGGTTTTTAAAAAGCGTAGAAAGTCTAAAGTTTCAGCCAAAAGAGTATCTGAGGTAGATTCTATTTCTTGAAGTAGTTGTTCTTTGATAGTCATAATAAAGCGTTATTTTTTATTCAATACTTAATTTATACCATTGTAGATTAGCTGATTCAATCAAAGCAATTTTTTTCGCTCTCAGCCATCCCTTTATTTGTTTTTCTCGTGCGATCGCATCTGTCACATTAGTAGTCTTTTTTGTCATTGCTGTATAATTTCTATAATTTTTGCGATCGCTCTTAAGCGCTTTTCGGATTTGAGTTGATTTACCTTGTAAGGGATAATTTGTCAACTTTCAAATCCTGCCATGCTGCCTCTTCTTCCGGTTTGAGCCAGTCTTTTTGTCACCGTTGGCGCTGTCGTTGGCTTAATGGCATCAGGACATAGCAAGAGCGACATTCTTGAAGCATATCCCTATTTGATTGTTTGACTACTTTAGCCCGCTATTCTAATCCTGGTAATCCTAGTTGAACTGATTCTGAATCTTGCTGTTGTGTTTTTTTGCGGCGTTTTCCTGATGTTTTAGTTGTAGATTTTTTAGCGGTTTTAGCTGCGGTTTCTTGTTTGGCACGTTCTGCGCGGATGCGTTCTAGTAAGACGGATGCTGGTTCATCGTTGGGGTCTTGGGGAACCAATTCGCCGCGAAAGGCTTTGGCGAGGATGGATTGATCCAGTGAATCCAACTCATCTTCAGATTGCCTTATTATTGCTTGCACGTATGTTTCAATTTTGAAAAGCTTTTCCAGAATTTGCATTAATACTACCTGTTCTGCTTCAGGTACAAATGGTACTGGGAGTTTTGCTATTTTTGAAACGCTAAGAGTGTAGAGTCCTGTAGTTGTATGGGCAACATCAAAAACTCTGAATCTACCATGAGGAGAATTCCAATATGCTTCAACAAACTCAGGCATAAGCCCTTTATCTAATCGTACTCGGATTAAATGATTTTGGTGAACGCAATCTTTTACAGAACCATCCCAAATAGCCATCCTACCTATTTCCGATGGGCTACCATTCCCCTCAACAATTAATAAATCTCCCTTGTGAAGACGCAGCTTTTCCAGCTCATTACCAAAGAGTTCAATTTGATGAACATTCTCAAGATTAAGTCCTCCACGGGGAACATTAGCAACTCGCAGAAATGGATATGCGTTTTTATTAGGTACTCGTTTAGGTTGTTTTTGAATCCCCCCCTGAATTGCACTTACTTCGCCTAAACTAGCCCAGCACCAACTTTTAGGTAATTCTGGCAAATTTGTTAGATTTATTTCTTCTTGCTTTTTATTTTTTGCTTTGTTTTGCTGACGATCTCGCCTAATCCTCTCTAGTAAAACCGATGCAGGTTCAACATCAGGGTTTTTTTCTCGCCAATCAGCAGTCAAATCGCCACGAAAGGCAGCGGCGAGGACTGATTGACGAAACTGCTCTAGGAGGGAAGGAATTGCCTCAAGCGCCTCCTTCACCTGCTGACTTCGAGCCTTCACCGCCTCAATTTTGGCAACAATACGGCGTTGTTCGTTAAGGGGTGGAAGCGGAATTTTGATGCGATTAAGATTTTTCTGATTTAATTTAGGCTGTGCTGAACCAGATATATAAAATCTTAAATCAGTAGAGTTTATGTATTCTCGCAAGTACGAGAGTGGAATGGTATTTCCAGGTACTTGCACTATATGTGCATGATTATTTACCCAGAATTTGCCATCGGCTTCAAAAGCAATTGGAGTTGAACGGCTGAGTAGGTTGGCTCCATCCTCAGCGATGAGTAAATAGTGTCCGTCAAAAAGATATTCATCAACATAATCAATGATTCCTGAAGCACCGTAGTATGGAAAAGTTCCAGGTCTGCGGTCAGAACTACTTACTGGCACTCTTTGTCCGTCATAGTTTATAGTTATTTCCTCAAGTGAAATCCAACTCCATCCAAATGGAAGTTTGGTTAGTTCATCAATCATCAAACCACTTCCTCACCACCTTCAAACAGCTCCATCATCCTCATTCTGCTTATCAAAAAGCGCATCTAAATCGCAAGTCACTAACTCCCCACATAACTTTAACCCCCTTCCTATTTATCATTTGAGCGGTACTGTTGCAAAAGCGATTGAATCAATTTTGGTGAAACTCGAAATGTAGTTTGTTGTAAACGAGCGATCGCCATTAACCACCTCTCATAATTGTTCAACCATCCAAATCTCACCTTTGTGAAACATCTGTAGCAATTGCAGCGATCGCCGCCTTTAAAGATGGTAATCCTTCCTGTACCGTCGCCCAAATAATATTGACATCGATCCCCCAATATTCATGTACCAACACATCACGCATTCCAGCAATAGATTTCCAAGGAAGATCGGGATATTGACTGCGAATGTCGTCTGGAACTTTTTTGACCGCTTCACCTAAGATTTCAATTGATTTGACAACCGCTAAAACTTTTTCTCGATTCGCTTGAAATGCTTCAAACTCGACATTATCTGTAAAAGTTTCGATGTCTGCGATCGCATCCAAAATATCCTGTAAAAATTCTGAAAGCTGCCGTTCTGTCATAAATAGACGACTTCTGACAACACCCGTTCTCGAATTCTTGGCTTTAGACCCTTTTTAGTCACCACATCTACCTTCATTCCCGTCAATTCATTTAAGTAGTTACGAAGCTCTACTAACTTAAACAGAGTCGGAGCCTTTTCATAGTCGATCAAGACATCAACATCGCTTTCTTCATTTTGCTCCCCTCGAACATAAGAACCAAAAATGCCTAATTCCGTCACCCTATAGTTCTCCTGCAATACCGATTTACTTTGCTGGAGCAGTTGCTTAATCTCTTCTAGATTTTTCATAATTATTTACATTACAATTCATGTCGAGCGAGATTACTGTAGAAACTAGAGCATTGAGGACAGGGATATAAGGCGGGATAGTATTAGAAGCAAGCCTATGGGGAGAGTAGCAGTATTCACACAAAAACTTAGTCTGTTTCCGCACTAACTGCCGAGCGTTATTGTTGATAGTCACGGTTGGGCAACAATCATAGCATTAATTAAAGTAAAAATTCTGAATAACTCAGATATCCCTGCTAGTTCTGCTGCTTCTTCTGGGGTAAGTAATCCAGCCTTATTACGTTCTAGTAGCTCATCAGAACGAGCCTGTAAATCATCAGTAAATTTGAACAAATGAAAATTCTTTACCTGCTCGATTTCAATCGCGTCAGGTAGTAGGGATGAAGGCTGAATCATCATTACTACTCTCCAAATCCTTGCATATACTCTGGGTTAGCAGATAGATCCTCCGATCCTTCCACGCAGCCAACCAAGTCACCCGCCGCCTCTAAAGCCGATATTCCTGGCTCTGCCCGATCTGACTCAAATGCAAGTGGCTGGTCTTCTTCCACTGTATCCCCCTCCAGCAAAGCTGTTAATGCCTCCATTTCCTCCATTGCCGTTTGCAACTTCGTCATAATTAAAGCCGCGATTTCATCCGGTTGGGGTAGGTTATCCCCCGACTGCAAGCTTTCATCCCTGAGCCAGGAAATATCTAGGTTTTCATTTCGTTTGGCAATTTGCTCCCGTGTAAAACAGCGGAAGCGTCCTGACTCCCCTCGATCGGTGCGCTGGCTCTCCCCATTCGGATCGTCCCCATACGCCGCCTCAAACTCCTGAAAATGCTGTTTGGTTAGGGGTATGCGCTTGCCAAAAGCAGGCATATTCGTCCGCAGATCGTAGATCCAAACTGCTTTTGTGTTGCCCTTGTCCGTCAAACCGCGCTGGAAAAACAGCACGTTGGTTTTGACTCCTTGAGCGTAGAAAATCCCTGTAGGCAGGCGCAAAATCGTGTGTAGGTTGCATTTGTCCATCAAATCAGCCCGAATTTGACGACCCTGCCCGTCTTCAAATAATACGTTGTCGGGTAAGACCACCGCCGCCCGTCCCCCAGGCTTCAAGCTGCGATAGATATGCTGCAAAAAGGCTAGCTGTTTGTTGGAAGTGGGATAGGTGAAGTCATCCCGCGACGGCAAACCACCGCCTTTCTTCGTGCCAAAAGGCGGATTAGTGAGAATTACATCAGCTTTGGTCAACCGCTGCCCGTCAGGGGAGAGAGTATCGCCTAATCCTACTGCCCCCTCGATCCCGTGTAGCATCATATTCATTAGCAACAGGCGATGAGCATCCTGCACTAACTCAATGCCGTAAAATGCCTGATAGCGTTGAAAAGACTGCTCGGCTTCGGAAAGGTCGAATAAGTCATCGGTGCGCTGCTTGATGTAGCGATCTGCGGCGATTAAAAAACCTCCCGTTCCGGCGGCGGGGTCTTGCACTCCTTCTCCTGGCTGGGGTTGGATTAGCTCAACCATGCAGTCAATCAGCGGACGGGGAGTAAAATACTGCCCTGCTCCCGATTTTTTCTCCTCGGCGTTTTTCTGGAGCAGCCCTTCATACATATCCCCCAGCCCCTCCTCTTTGGCAGAGTACCAGTCCAGGGCATCAATACTCGTCACCAGCTTGTTGAGGATGCGGGGCTGTTTCAGTGCTGTTTGAGCATTGGCGAAGATTGCTTGCACTCTTGGCTGTGCTGTTTGCGTCCCCAACTCCAGTAGCAAAGCGCGATAGAAGGTAATCTGCTCGACTCCTTCTTTTGCTACCAAATCTGCCCAACGGTAGCCCTCTGGGAGTTGGTTTTCATTACTCGTTTCCTGCATCATCTTCAGGAACAGCAGGTAGGTCAGCTCGGTGACGTACTGAAGATAGGAAATGCCCTCATCGCGCAGGACGTGACACAAATTCCAGAGTTTTTGGACGATATCGGTGGTAGCGGTCATTCGTAATCTTATTCGTAGTGATAGCGGCAGGTGAGAAAATCAATTTTTGAGTGACTGACTTGATAGACTAAGCGATGCTCTAGGTCAATCCGCCGCGACCAAAGACCTTCACCCAAGTATTTCAAAGGTTCTGGCTTACCGATACCTTGGAATGGGTCTGCGATCGCGGCTGTCACTAGGTCAAGAATCTTGTCTACCTTAGCAGGATCGGTTTTGTACCACCAGCCCAAGTCCTCTTTGAAGCGGGAACTAAAGCCAGGGACTCTTACCTGTATGGGCGGCGGATCTAGTTTAGGGGGTTTCTTTTTCTTGCCCAAAACCTAACTCTCGCTTCAATTCTTCCGGTGTTTGCGGCGCAATTTTGCCAGAATGAGACTCTTCAATTGCATCCAGTAATCGCCGCGCATTCGCAGGCGATCGCAACAAATAAACTGTCTCTACCAAACTTTGTAAGTCTGACTCAGAAATCAGCGCCACATTCTCACCTTCGCGGCGATGGATGATAAACACTTGATGATTCTCCACCACTTGCTCTAGCAACTTAAAGAAGTTGCTTCTTGCCTCGGTAGGAGAAGTTGTTTCATAAGACAGCATAAGTTAATGTACGCAAATCTGTACGTTAATTATACGATCTCTTCTAGGAAATCGGACACAAATGCCGAAACTAAACGGCATCCTGCCAGAGGTTGGCGTTGATTTCCGCCAAAATAGTCTCTAGCTGCCCGTCAAAAATTTTGTTAATCCGCGTAAATCCTCCTTGGGTTTTAAACTCGCCTTTGTCTAGGGCTTCTCTATCTACAATGGTTTCTACTTTCAACTGTTTGGCAATCCGCTCTAACCACTTGCGCTGCGGCGGTGTCCAAGCGCGGCTGGCTAGAATTTTGGCGATCGCCCTGTCTACTCGCTGTTCGTAAGATACTAAGGCATCCCCCAGAGCCGCTTGGCGGATAAAGCCGACGATACTGGCGGCGATGTCTTCATTCGTCATTTCCCGCCACGCTACTTGTAATGTTGTTTCGGAGTAGCCAGCAGCATCCAGCAATAGCCGAATTTCCTTCAGTTGCGCCCTGGTGAGTTCGCGGGGGCGCTGGGTAACGACGATGAGGGCGGGAATTTGATTTAAGTTGTCCCGCAGGTAGGCTTTGAAGCTATCCAAGTAGTCTTCAGGCTTTTGAGCATTTCCATAACCTCGTTCTACCGAGCGCAATTCGTCAGCATGGCGGGAAATCAGCAGCGGTTGCGTGCCACCATCCCGCAGGTCTAAAATTTGGGCGATCGCGGCGCGGTCGGAGAACCACTGTTTCAGCTGCATGGGATCGGTTTGACGCAGATAGGCGATCGTATCCGCTAATGACATTCCGGCAAGATCTTCTATTGCCTCTTGCTTGTCTGTAGCTAAATTCTGGCGCTGGCGTTGGAGTTTGGCTAGAAGTTGGTCGATAATTTCGCTGGCGGCAGCGCTGTCTGTAACACTAGATAGCTCCTGTAGCAGTTGCCCGAAAGAAATGTTGGGATTGACAGCGACGGGTTTCATCGCCGAGACGGGGGCTAGAGCCTCGTACAAGTTTACCGCGTCGTAAATGCGAAAGACTTGCTTGCCGATCTCGTCGCAGCGACGAGTTGCCCGCCCCAGCATTTGTTCGTAGAGGATGCGGGAATTGACGCGGCGGATGAAGACCAAGTTGCAGATGGGCGGTACGTCGATCCCCGTCGTCAGCAGGTCTACAGTCACGGCGATTTGGGGGTTAGACTCGTTGCGAAACCGCCGAATCAGTTGCAAGGGGCGATCGGCAGATCCGGTAATCTTTGCCACTGCATCGTCTTCTACACTGCCGTATCGAGCGGCTAGGGCGATTTTAAGTTGGTCAACTACAATATCGGCATGACCGTCCGTAGCGCAGAAAATTAAGGTTTTTTCTGGCAAGGAAGGATCGATATATTTAGCTAACTCAAAGCAGACGACGCGGTTAAATTCTGGAGTGACGACCCGCCGATTAAATTGCTCGACTTCGATCCTGACTTCATCTGGGGCGTGAACCAAGTCCAGTTGACCCGTCTTAGGGTCAAAGAATTCCATCGCCTCCCCCCCTTTCCACACCATCCCATCCTCAGCTAGGGCGGTGACGATACGAATCGGCGGTTCGTGGTCAACGAGCCAGCCGTCAATTACCGCTTCCCTGTAGCTGTAGGTGTAGATCGGTTCCCCGAAAATTTGAGTCGTATGTAAGGCAGGAGTAGCGGTTAAGCCAATCTTGACGGCATCAAAATGCTCCAAGACGCGGCGGTATTTGGAGATGTAATCGGACTCGTCGCGGAAGGTAAATTCTAGATCGCTCAATTCCCTGTCTAACAAATATCCTCGGTGGCACTCGTCCACTACAATGCAGTCGTAGAGGTCGGCTGTAGGTACTGCTGCATCGTCGGCTTTGTAAAGGATGCGTTTGACAAAGCTTTGAACGGTGGCAATTTGTACCTTAGTATCGCGATCGGGAGCGGTGTCGCCTAATTCTTTGATGTCAAAAATGTCGGCAAAGGTTTGCAGATTCTCCATGCGGGAATCTTTGAAGGCATTGGCTGTTTGTTCTCCCAATGCCGTGCGGTCTACTAAAAACAGCACTCGTCGAAATCGTTTGGTTTTCAGCAGGCGGTAGACTAGGGCGATACAGGTTTTGGTTTTCCCCGTCCCCGTCGCCATTGCTACGAGCAATTCCCTGCGTCCCTTGGCTAACTCCGACTCTGCTGCTTGAATTGCTCTAACTTGATAGGGGCGTAATTCTAAGTTGTAGTTGAAGCCTTCAGCTTCTAGTTTTTGGTGGGCTTGCTCTACATCTTGGGCAAGGGTATCGAGCAACCCTTGGGGACTGTACCAGGTAGGTAGGGGATAGCGCAGGTTGTCTGTTCGGCGCAGGTCGCAAAACCAAATCCCGCTTTTGGTACGCAGTTGTTGCAAAAACTCCCTACCATTGGTAGCGAAGGCAAAGGGAACTTTGAATTCTCCCCAAGGACTACCGTTGGGTAAGGTTTCGTCTCCCTTGACAAAAAAGCCGCGACTGTAGCGTTTGGCTTGGTCAACCATCCCAGGCACGTCTTTACTGCGGCGCTTTGCCTCTACGACTGCTACCGCTTGCAATCCGGCAAATAATACATAATCGGCGCGTCCAGAGGCTGTTTGCCATTCGGCGATCGCCATGTTTCTACCTTTCTGGGGGCGAGTGCCGTTGTTATAAGTGAGTTGTTCTGAATCTGCTGACCAGCCAGCGTTTCGCAGTTGGATGTCAATGAGGCGGCGCGTCTCCCGCTCGTCTAAGTCAATTTCTGTCTGCTGCGCGGTTTGAATCGTTTGTTGAATAGATTGGGCTGGGGCGCTCTCCGCACGGGCTTGAATGGCAGCTAAATGGTCTAGTGCTGCTTGCGCCTTTGCTTCTGCTTCCCGTGCCAAGTCTTCCGCACCTCTACGCCGCATCACCTCTTGTTGGGCTTCGATCTGGGCTAATTCGGCTGCTTCGACGCTGGTAGCTAATTCGGCTCTCAGTAATTCTAATTCTTGTTTGAGCGCCTCGGTTTCGACGGTTGGATCTGGGGGTGGGACGAAAGCACCTGGATGAAAGTTGGGATTTTTGGTCGAGACTCGGTGAAACCAAATTCCTAACTGTCGGGCATACTTCAGGTGACTTAAAGCCGTTCTAGCATCGCCTGTCAGCGCGTGGGTGGCATCGTTGCCCGTTCGTCGCAATTCGTGAAACAGGCGCTCTACATCTGGGTTTAACAAGCCGCGATCTTTGAGACGGCGCAATAGGTCTATCTGGCGATCGCCATCAGCAACATACAAACCTACTTTCGCTGCAATTAACCCAGCTAGCAATTCCCCAAATTGACGCAGCTTGATTAGGCTTGAATTGGGGTCGGAGGTAAAATACTGCTCGGCTAGACCACCCAGCCGCACTAGCTGCGGGTCGTGTTCTTCTAGGAAGGCGAAATTTAATGACACGACCATGTTTGTTGTACTGCTCCCCTCAACACGAGACTATGTATGCTGTGCCAAGCACTTTAACCCAAAACCCAAGTATATGACTTCAAGTCAAGTCTTTTCTGATGCGATCGATTGCTTGACTCAATCCCTCACTGTGAATCCAGCCGACATAACCGCCATAAACCATTCTGTCATTGCGATCTGCCAAGAAAACATGGTCAACCCCCAACGGGTTTTTCCAGGTTCTCACTGCTGTCCCATCCCTCAGCCTCGCGATTGGGTTGGAACTTTTAAAGTCTCTATGGTGCGCGGGAGTTATCCCAGGTACGTTTTCTAAAATCGCGATCGCTTCTTTAGTCACGTCAGTTAAGTAAACATCCACCACAGTCTTGCAACCGCAGCCGTCTGTCACCGCCAGCTTGAGTCTATCTTTGAGATCGCCATCAAATAACGACATCGAGTCAATTTCATTTAAGAGCTTGCCATGCGGTTCTAAATTTCGCCTTTCGCAATAAACTGCTGTCAAAAAATCCTCCAAACCTACTTTGGCTAGGGCATCTGTAATTAATCCCGTCAGTCCCAAGACGGCAATTCCGCCAAGCATTCCAGCGGGTCCACCTAAAAAAGCTAAGGCTGCTGTAATCGCAGCCGCGCCAGTCAAACCCGTAGCTGCCATCGTAATTACCAGCACTACACCAGGCAATCCCAAAGCCGCAACTTTTTTGATAGCTTCATCCATATTTCACTCTCATTCTTAGCTGCTATTGACTCTTCAGATTTTTCTAAAATTATTGGAATAAGTATCAACTTTTTAGCAAATCATTTTTATACAATGATGTGCGATCGCTCCTCTCAATTTGTCCAGCGGCTTGAGGTGGTGTTGGGTAGAGTGGCGCAGGGGTAAGCGTGGCAAGTTTTTCACCTTATGACTTTTGCCAACTCAGCCACAACAGTCAGGTATAACAGGCGCAAAGAAGAAACCAAGCGCCGCGCCTTGCAGGTGTTGGATCTGCTGTACTTGTAAATTTGTCAGCGCGTTGGTAGCAGCGTTCGCACTATCCGGTTAACGTCGTTGCTCAACGGACGGCGAGAATCTTTAGGACACAACCTATTGTGGATCTCTCTGTTCCTTTGCAGCACAGTGTTATGGTGTATTCGCTGTCGCGATAATCTAGAAAAACGCTGTCATTGCAGATGCGATTGCTGCTGCTGTATTCCACTTCGCCTGAAGTTGAATGGTAGCTAGGAAATTTATATTTCCCGTCTGAATTTCAGCGTTTTCTGCATCGTAGCCTCTTGTATCACCCCGTTATGGTTCGGGAATTAAGATATCTATTTGATAGCTGTCAGTGTTGGGTAAGGACAGAGCGAGATGATAAGGATCGCGAATAGAACGTATCCATTCCACTCCATCCTTTGAATATTTAACAACAACTGCCCTCTTTCCAGCCGCTGCATTATGAATATTTAATAAGGTTTGATTTTGTTCGCATTTTAAGCTATAAACAACTCCAAACTTCTTCTTTTCAGTACCGCTAATCTCTTTTTGGCAGGACAATAAATTTTCTGAAAAAGTATCACTAGCCGGAATATGAACTCGCCCTAATCCTAGAGTGTATGGAAAGCTTTGTGTTGTCGAATTGAACGATTTATTATCGATCTCAAATTTAATTTTTTCATTTGTTTTAATAATGGCTGTGTTATAAACATTATTATCCATATAATCAGGGTATGTTACATAAATTTCTTGTTTCTCTGGATTAGAAAATTCAACAGTTGAATACTCTCGGTCGGGTCGTCCATCCTTGTCTTCATCTACAGGACATTCACTTGAGATTTCAAGAGTTAGAAAATTTTGTTTAATGCCACATTGAAACTTAATCTTTTCAGCTCGGACGAAAATGTTGTTATTTAATTGATTTTCATTTGATGTCGCTTCTGGGGAAATAGTTTCTGCGGGAGCATCTACTGCTTCTGGAGAAATAGTTTCTGCGGGAGCATCTACTGCTTCTGGAGAAATAGTTTCTGCGGGAGCATCTACTGCTTCTGGGGAAGTAGTTTCTGCGGGAGCATCTACTGCTTCTGGTAGAGGCACTTTAGGGGAATTGAGCTGGGACTCATTCTGTTGTTTGGAATTGTTCTGACAAGAAACTAAAAAAACTAACAGAAACAAAGAAAGTATTTGTAAGTGTTTGCGTGGAATCATAAATATACCTCCTCCATGAGGTGCAGACATTAATTTTTTCTCAGCCATTTGTGCATCAACGATGCAGTAACAGTTGGGGTTGCCTTAAAAAGCTAGTAAGCTATTAGCCTTCACTTTCTGGAAAATGTTTTACCAACAAATCTTTACCGCGATCGCCCATTTGTTGCAGCATTCCCTCAACCTTCTGCATAGCTAGTGGTGAAGGCTTACTAATCCCCCTTTCCCAACGGCTAACTGAAGAATGAGTTACGCTTAGCTCTGCGGCAAACTGTTCTTGCGTCAGTCCACTCAATAATCGAAGGTCGCGAATGAGGTTGCTAACTTGCGCCCGATCCATCACTATCGCTCTTTTGACTGCCATAAGTGCGCGACTTACTCCTAAGTACGTTAATAGCTAATCATTCGCCTAGCTATGTGCAACATCTTATTTACTCTAAAGAGAAAATGTCAGTAGCGATCGCACCGAAGTCAAAAAATCAGTGTCTACTGAGACTTTATGGAAACTTCAATTTGGAGATACTGCGATCGCACTTGATTAACTACTTAAAACAGAGCTGAGTAGATTGCTACCATCGCCCCTTGCTCTACCTGAGTCAAACTGCAAGCATTTACAGTAAGAAGCGATCGCCTACTTGCCGCAACCAAAATACTTCCATGTAACATGACTAGAAAGTAGAGGATTGTTATTAACTATGGTTCATCAGTCACAAATCGAAATTTCCACCAAAAGTCATGGAGACATGCACGACCTAACCGATGAAGTTAGTCGAATTGTGAAAAATTCTGGGATTAAAACGGGAATGGTTCACATTTTCAACATTGGTAGTACGGCAGCGATCGGCACGATTGAATTTGAGCCAGGACTACAACGCGACCTACCCGAACTTCTAAATAAACTAATTCCACCGAGCCGAGAGTACGGACATGAACAGATGTGGCATGACGGCAACGGACATTCTCATTTGCAGGCGACATGGCTTGGACCTTCTCTAACTGTGCCAGTACATGAGGGTAAGTTACAGCTAGGAACCTGGCAACAAATTTTTCACTTGGAATGCGATATCAAACCACGCTCTCGAAAGATAACCGTGACCGTTTATGGAGAATAGTTTCAAAGTACTGTAGCTGCCAAGACCTGCCGTAGGAGAAAGCAGAACTAACAGGCACTATCTAGAATAAAAGTGGAAGCTTAGCCAAATACCACCCAGTACTAATTCTGGGAGGAGGGCATATGAAAACCACACCTTTTTTTCCACCAATAAGGAGATTTATAGCTTCAGCTTTGGTCAGTCTAAGTCTATTAGAAATTGGTATTTCTTCTGCCAATGCCCATCCAACTTTACAGGAAGCTGTAAATGCTCTTTCCTACCCCAGAAGCTCACAGCGTTTTCTTGAAAAAGGACGAGAGCGATTAGAAACTGAAATCAAATATCTGCAACAGAATACTTTAGCATCACCCCCCAGTTTACGTACCAAGCGAGAGCTTTTGCACAAACAACAATTTTTGCGGCAACAGCAGGAGCGTTGGCTAGAAGAAAAGCTTAGGTAGCAAGATTACATATAAAAGTGTTTTCCGCACGGAAGTATCGTTATGCTACACCTAATTCTGATTGCTCAAATCAATACCATTCCTACTAAATTGCCTGCTTCCTTGTTGAGTTTGCCAAACTCCGATCGACAACTCAATCTTCCAGGTGGGCAACAGCAGAATAAGCGAAAGTTGCAAGAACAGCAGCTTAATCTCAATCAAAAGAAATATCAGCAAAGAATCAGAGAGTTTGATATCTTACCTACATCGCGTATAGATTGCTTTCCCTTATTTCCTCCTAGTAGCGGTTTCCCACCTGGTATTAGTCCAATTTCTTGCCGCCGTCCGTAATCTAACAAAACTAATACTTGTATAAAATTAAAAGTTTTCTATTTTTTAATTAATCTTAGCTAGCTTGTTGCTGAATTACTACTTTCAAAATTATTCAAATTTTTTCAAATATTGGATAATTGTTCAACAGAATAATTGAGTTTTTATTTGATTTAAAAAGCCAAACAATTTAACTACAGGGCAGTTTGTGGACGCAAACACTATTCACCAATACAGAGTCATTCGATTACTGCTTAAACTTTAATAAATGACAGAAATTAGTTTATCAAAAGCATGATATTTGAAGGAAAACCTATTCTTACGTGAATAGTTTCCATAAAGATCGTAGGAAATACAATCTTGCTCAGCCCTAAAGCAACACCCTATAATTAGATCGCAACTATCTTTTAATGCAAAAGTAAATTTATGAAGAGTATACTTGCCATATTTCTTGACTAAATAGACAAAACTATTTATATCACCGTCCCTTGCCTTCTCAAATTCTAAGCGATCGTTATTTTCTTGATGTAAAGCTTCCCGAAGTATGCCTGGTATATCTTCTATAGATTTTAAGTCTTCTTTTGAGAAATAAGCTTCTTTGTAAGCTTTCTTAAATAGAACCAAATTCTTACCATTGAATAAAATCCCTAGAGATGAACGTTGCTCGTCAAGGTATCTTCGTAGTTGATTCTCATGAGATAGTAAACTTTCTTCTTCTCGCTTGACTTCAATAATTGCTATTGGATGTTGTAAAGGTCTAAAGTCTTCTAACTCAAAATTTTTATAAATAGCAATATCAAGATTGTTGTACTCGACTTTCAAATTGATCCGATTCGGAAACAAACCACTTTTATTAATCAAAAAGTAGAGAAAAATTTGACGAATTCTCTCTTCTGGTTTATTAGAGATAATCAGCTCTATTTCTCTACCCAAACATTTCGTGTAGTGCGTGTGGTTTCTCTCGTATATATTCAGTTGTCCAAGAATCTCTTTACATAGCTGTTCCATAGCTCATCTATTTTTCGCCAAAGAACTGTAATACCTTGCCGATTAGTTCTGCCCAATATTCTTTAGCTCGATCTTTAAGAAATAAATTTAAGCTATAATCCGACTCTAGTTCACGCCTTAACGTCTGGCAGACATTATCGTTATATTTCTCTCCTTTAGGACGTGGTTTACCCTTTTCGTTAATTAAAGCCGTCCAGAAGTCGGAATTATTACTTTGAGGAGCAAGCTTTTCTTGGTAAAGAAATTCTTCAACGCTTAGTCCAACTTTTTCAATAAAGTCATCATAGTAAGTATCAAGTTGAACGAGCAGCTCAGGTATAAACGTTTCTAGAGCTTCGTTGGCAACCTTTAAGTTATTCAAAATCTCTTCTAAATCTTCTTTGACCTCTTTCGTGAATTTTCTTAGCATCTCGTCTTCGCTGAAACCTTCGGCAACGATCCTCGCATCGTAATATATATCTATATTGCGCGGAGCGTAAAATCCGAAATTGCGGTGAATTGCATGTTTTGTGTTCCAGGCTCGATAGTTGTTGTGGTAGTAAGAGATGAAATTATTAATAAATTCTTCATACACAAAGCTAGGAACTCTGCTGCCTAGAGCGCGTAGGTTTTTGATTTTTTGAATTGCATCCTTAATGGCTTCTAGTTCTTTATCTGTTAGTGTCTCACCTGCTTTGATCTTTTGGAAACTATTTTTAATCGCTTCAACTTCGTCTTGCAGAATTTTCTGTCTGCGCTCTATTACAGATGCAATACTCTGAATACAAGCATTGCGATCTTGTTGAACATCGTCCTCTGTGTAGAGATCGGAGAGTTTTGCGATCTCGGAGTTGTAATAGCGCAAAGCATCATAAAATATGATGTTTTCTGGAAAGAACTCTAAATTTAGATTTTTGAAGGTACTTTGAATATCTTCTCGTCTTATCTCAGTACCAAGTTCCCAAGTACCATCTTCATTACCATTCACTCTTTCAGGCTCACCCTTATGAGTTATCACAAGGGTTACAAACCTGTAATGGAAATCTCTAGATTTTGAAGAGAGATAATACCTCATCAGCTCCCGAATATTAGTTTCTGGAGCATCTTTAAAGTGAGTTGTAAATAAACAAATCGAATCTTGCCCTTCTATATATTCCTGTAAATCCTTACGAATTGGATTTTCATCAATACCTTTTGTATCAATTACTGCTTGAAACTGAAATAGATTAGAACCGGAAAGAATGCGATCGCTAACGTAGATGCGAATTTTTCTAGGAATTGCAAATTCCTTTAATTTAGCACTATTGATTAATGCGAAAGTACGTTTGATCCAAGTACGCTCATCTTCATCAGATGTAAACTCGATTTTAGTTGAAACCCTGTTTTTAAGATCGGCGTTACGAAGTGCGATATCTTTGAGTCCATCTATCCCAGACTTCTCAAGTTCTTCCTTTGCTCTATCAATTCGTAAAGTTTGCCTTTTATCACCTTCAGTTGTAGTTTCAGAGACTTTGTTAAGATCTATAACGTTTCTAATGGCGGTTTCAATTTCTTTGGAAATCATGACTTTCGGCTCCCCCTGCATATCTTCTGAATCTGCAAGAGATTCGCAGAACTCGACGATCATGCTTTCCATCTGCTCTAAGCTATAAGGCTCAATTTCTATGTAAGTTTTTGCAGCAGCTTCAATAATAACTTCGCAGATAGTTGTTTTTCCTGAACCAGTAGCAAGTAATTCTTGTACTTCTGTAACGTTTATCGCCTTGCCAGCGATAGTTTTTGAGACTTTGAAATCACCGATTAAATTAAATAAGTGGCAAATAGCTGTTGTTTTTCCTTCGCCAATAGTTCCGATAAAGACTAATTTGTACTTTTCTATACTTAAAATTTCAGCTATTTCTTTCAAGCGGTTAAGTTTAGATTTCAAGTTATTAATACATATATAACTAGGTACTGTTCTCTCAGTAACTTTCTCTCTTCTGGCAATTTCATCTGCTAATTCTTGCTTTAGGAATTCAATTTGATCTTGCTTTGCAGATAACATTACCATCCCTCACAAATAACTTTCTACCTAACTAACAGTATTCCCAAACCGAGCTGATGAATAACACGCATCTGCCTCAACAGTAAGTCAGTGTTTTATTGTCGTCTCCCAATGGGTAACGTTATGCAGCTTGAGATATCGTTAGGAACAGAAGCTTGAAAGTTATTTTTGGGGATCGGATTTGAATGAGGAATTTGCTTGTAGTAAAAAAGGTGGATAGCAACATCCCGATCCATGCCTTCCATATTGGGATCAAGCACGCCGATGAAAAATAATGGAAGATAGATACGATACGAATGTATAGTATGCAGGTCTAGCCTGCTCTAATCGACGGCGATGGTCTTACTAGATCACTTTCATCCGCCTCTAAGCGTGCGCCGCCACTGGCACGCCTTTCATAACGCATGGGCAACATACATCGCGTCGGATCTCAACCAGCGCTTGCCTCAAGGCTACTTTGCCGAACCTAACGTGCAGTTTGGGATTGAAATTGATGTTGCAGCCTTTGAAGAAAGCACTCTCGCTGACGATGCCAGCGGTACGGTAATTGCGCTGCCTTTGACTGCTGCGGATTGGCAACCAGTACCCCCCACCCAAACCATTCCCTTTCAACCCACCCGCGAGACAGTCGAAATTAGCATTTTCAGCAGTGAAGCGGGACCTACCTTAGCTGGAGCCATCGAGTTAGTTAGTCCTGCCAATAAGGATCGTGCCAATCATCGAGATGCCTTTGTTGCTAAATGCCAAACATACTTAAATCTAGGCATTGGGTTAGTAGTCGTGGATGTTGTCACCAGTCGCAATGCTAATTTGCACGTTGCTTTGATGCAGCAGCTTGGTGTAGCAAACCTGAATCAATTGGACGCAGACCTTTACGCAGTTGCCTATCGCGTTGTCGAGCGAACTAAGCAGTTCAATTTAGATATGTGGCAAGAAACACTGAGCTTGGGAACCCAATTACCAATCTTGCCGCTGTGGTTGCCTGGAGAGCTTTGCCTGCCTGTCGATCTAGATGCCACTTACCAACGGACTTGTCGCGAACAACGGATCGGCTTTAACAGCGCGTAACCATTTGGGTAAGATTGAGCGACTTGAAGGTAGCGAGTTTTTAAATAAGTCGATTTCTACCGAAAGGCGATCGCCTTGTTAGTAATCTCAGTAAATGGTGTTGCTAGCTAACAGCGGCAGATACGCATCTGCGCCTTTTAACTTTCTCGCTTGTATGGTACAAATTTACTAAACAAGTTGACCGCTAACCCACCATGTTCAGCTCTTGGGAAAGAATGCAACTTAAAGATGGCGCTCCGCTTGGCAAGTGGGAAGCAGCCTCACAATGGCTATCGCATTTTAACGATAGCGATCGCTGGGCAATTATCTTAATGGATGGCGATCGCCATCCTTGCGTGACGGCAGGCTTTGTTTTAGAGTGCGTGTGGCGCTCGGACTGGACGGCATTCGATGAAGTAGACGGATATCAAAGACTATTAACAGGATTTAGGGAAATTCCAGCACCATTACCTACCGTTGGCACTCCTACAACTTACTCGCGAGGTGCGTGGATCTTTGAAGCGCAACCCCGCGACCAGCGCCGCCAGACGTTAAAAGAGCGAAGAGCGGTTTGGGGGCGATCGCCTCGTCAAGATGAACCTAAGAAGAGACTCGATCTATCGCTTGAGGTCGGTCAATGCACGCCACAGCAATTGATGGAAGCGTTGATGCTGACTGGCGGACGCTGGAACAATTTCAACCCAGAACCAATTTTAGAAGACCTGTACCAGAATCAACACCTCTGGCTAAATTTTATGATGCTGCCACTGATTGGCGAGAGTGAAGCAAGCGGTCGGCTTTACAGCAATTTGGGCTTTGCACTGAGAGATTTAGGCGATCGGTGGCACGCAGATACGCTTTACGTGTGGAGCCAAGACGACGATTGCGTGTATCCCCTGGTTGACTTGGGGAATACGTGGCTAGCGGATGACGTTCAAGTGATGGATCGCGATCGCGCCTCTAAGTTTATTGGATATGGTGGTTGCGACGATCCGCCCCCCGTTGTGATTTATTGGTGGGATTAGGTATGAGTGCTGGCGTAGGCGAAAACTCCTGCCCGAATCACGTCACATTTGCTCAATTTAATGGAGGATGACGGCGATCGACAGCAGTAATTATGTTACATTTATACTACACAAGCGAACTAGATTCTGGTAGCGTGGTGAAGTTATTAAACGGTGCGATCGAGGTTGATGTTTGGAGATTCAATAGCGCTCTTGAGCGTGAAAACCCTAAAGTCATGAGTGAAAGCGCTCTGCAACAGTTAAACTAGCAGCGCGGATAGACAACGATCGGTTAATGCAGCGGCAGGTTCCCTATAATCCAAGAATAAAGCCATGCCAGTTAGTCGTGATGAAAAATGGGTGCAGATTGCAGAATTAGACGAAAATGACCGGATTCATTTCACTCCAAGTTACTTAGAGTTAATGAGTGAATTAGGGTGGGAAGCCAAAGCATTTGCAGGGCATCTACTAGGCTTGTGGTACGACCCCTTTGAACATATGCTTGACTATAGCAGTGGGGAAGCTCTCTTCAGCGCAGACCAGCCAGGACATTTCGAGTGCAATGAATTGGATAAAGCTCAAGAAGTAGTAGAGTATTGGGCTAAAACATGGACTGAAAATAGCAATGGCTACGAACCAGCTCATAAAGCAGGTATTGGTTTGGAACTGGGGATTGATTGGTATCGGGATGTTTTGCGAGCCAAATTAGTTAGCATCTGTTTACCAGAGCGTCTCCTCATCGCTTACCGAAGTGCGTTTAAGGAAAAAATGCATCAAATTGAGCAGATAACAATTGAATCGTAAAATAGGCATTTGAGAGATGCGATCGCCTACTTTTGTTCCAGTAGCAAAGTTCAGAAAATCACTCCAATAAAGCTAGTTTTTTCAATCGAAAGAATTAATTGCAAATATTAATTGCTCCCGTAATTGTTGAAAATATTTACAAAAAATTTGATTATGCAAAGGATAATTATAGCATTCGAAGTATAGATTAGGACGCTAAACTGACAGATGTATCTACTCGTTCGCGAAAGTCTTCAATAGTTCCTTGAGACTTTCTGACTCGATTTTTAATCGGAAACTAGTAATGCTCAATCTCATTTAAATCTGGAGATAATGGTGGTAAGTATTGGATTTCACATTGTGCCGATTTGATTAATTCTCGAATTTTCTCGGATTTATGAAAAGTTGCATTGTCTAAAATTACAGTCTGTCCTGGTTTTAAGTGTGGCAGTAGTTTTTCGGATAACCACTGCTCAAAAACCAACCGATTACAAGCTCCTTCAAAGGTGAACGGAGCTAACAGTTTTCCTTGACATAAACCACTAATAATACTGACTCTAATGCTTCTTTTTCCCGATTTTAAGTCATAAAGTCTTTGTCCTTTTTCATTCCAGCCGTAGCTGTAGTCATCTCGATTATCTATCCCTGACTCATCTATATATACTCGCTCCTCTGGTTTCTTTCGCTCAATTTTTTCGATAAATTCTTGTCTTTTTTCTTCATCTCTTTCTCGATACCCGTAAGTTTTTTTTCTAGTAAATCCAATTTTCTTTAGAGCTTTACCAATAGTTCTGTCACTGATTTCTAAGTGCCACGCCTGAGCCATTTCATGCGTGAGTCTGACTTCCATGTTTTCGAGCAAACTCTTTAAAGTCTTCTAGATTGGTAATTTTCGCCCCATAGCCTCGCTGGTATCCCACAGGCGCTCGATCATCTCCTGTTTCTTCTCTTTTGTGCAGCCACAAATTGATGGTATTACGACTAATTTTAAAGATTTTACTAGCTTGGGTTTTTCCTATGCCACTATCTATTGCCTCAATGACTTTTCTTCTCAAGTCATAGCTGTAGGGGGCTGGCATTTTTTGCTCCGATTCACTCCGACTCTATTATGTCCTAACTTATACTTCGAGTGCTATAAGATGCGGCGGCGATATGTTTCATCGTCGATGTAAGCTAGCAGGTATAAAGTTTTGACTATTCTCCCTAGCTCGGTAATTGCTTTAGATAAAGTGGTAGGATTTTTACCGCCTAATCAAAGTCCGCATCAACTCAGAAGCGCTAACCGTTCCCAACTTTAAAGACCCTGCTACCCGTAATAGATCGTCCCAGCTACGAGCGATTAAAGCAGTATTTACCCGCTGTCGCGCCAATCCATTCAGTACCCCATAATCCGCTTGGGGATCGATCCGCCAGAAGCGAGCTTCGCCCAAATCTGCTAATCTAGGGCTGAACTGATAACCTAATAGCCAAAATAGCCCGAAGACAAGATCGCTGTAACCCGCCGTGTCAGTCATAACTTCTTTGGGCTGCAAGCTGGTTGTCCGATCGAGCAACCCCTCAAGGAGAAAGAGTGGGACGGCCCTGTTCGATTTCGATCCGTACAGCCGCATTAGTAGGAAATGAACTAGCAGTACGACGGTAGGCTTCATCTAACTGCTGTGTCAAAGCTTTGAGTTCTTCTTCTGGAGTCGGTTGCAGATTGAGAGTACGGCAGATATTGGCACGAGCCGCAGCCCAAGCATCTCCTTGCAGCAGTTTGAGCCGAGGGTCGCCCCAGCGCCAAGAGCGACTGACGAATAGATCGCGACGGCGCAAAGCAGCACGCAGGTTTTCTAACATACAGAACGTGTAAGCTTTGCGATCGCAAGTCCCATCCTTAGCAAATACTAGCTTTGCCCAACTCTTGCCGATCGTTCCCAAAGGAGCGGCACTCATGTCAGGTTTTCTTTGTTCGTGTTGAGATTTGAGAAATTGCAGTGCTTGGAGGATTTCTACTCCTAGTGCAGTTGCTTCAAAATCAATCGTCTGCAATAACTTGGGGAAGAATAACCGGACGTGTCGCCATCGGGATAGCATTAAGTCATAATAATTGTCGTCTGGCGGTCGGGCGATGGCGATGACAGAGTTAAGCGCGGTAGTCAATTGGGTTGGGGAAACTTGGGTAAAGACAGTGGCTCGAACTGCTACATCTTCAGTCGCAGGATCTAACAACACAGCACAAGCTTTATACAGTTGCAATGCAGCGGCATCTAAGTCTTTAATCGTCCGCAAGCGATGCTTCTCTGCTTGACGATCGGTAGTGCTTAGCAGCTCGCCGACCAGTAACTCTAGCAAGGATAGCGCATCGTCAGTGACAGTAAATTCTAAAACATGAACGAAGGCAAGCAACGTTGCTAGGCGGCGAGTTTTAGGCATCCGCAGCAAAGTTTGTGCCCAAGCAGTATTGGCATAACGTGCCAAGGCTGAGAGTCGATTGGGTGGGACAAAAGACAAATTTATCTGATTCACCCCCAAAGAACGAATCTCCACCAGCCGCTCTAAAGTAGCCACTAAAGCAGGAGCGCTAGTACGAGTAGGAGGTTGACGTAGCCGTTCTAGAGCAGATACACGACCTTGTGCCACACAAACCAGCAAATCTTCTAACCGCCTTTGGCAAGCAGTACTGGGTAGTCGAGCCAAGACTCTCCACAATCTTTCTTGCACCCGCTCGCGCACGCTGGCGACTAATCGTTCGAGTACCGTCACTCCTGGCAAGAGGATTTTTCGTTTTACCAAACGCGCTGTTGCCAAGTCAAACAAAATACTCGGGCGCTCGTCGCTTAACCAAGCACGACTGTAAAGCCAGCGCACCAACCGCCAATGTTCTGGTTGGCTGTTGAAATCGCGGTATCCGTAAGCAGCACGGATTTCGGATGTATGATCCCACCGACTCTCTCCAGTGCGATAGCGTGCTAACACCTGAAAATCGCTAATACTTAGTTGAGAGGCAACATAACTCATAACAGAGGCAGGTACATCCGTCGGATCGCTCAAGAATGTTCCTAAAAACCGCACTGTGGATAGCTGTAAGGCAAAACCCAAGCGATTGTGGTTGCCACGCCGTTTGTAGATGAAGGCTTTGTCGGTATCGTCCAAATGGAAATAGCGGGCTAATTGAGCTGAAGTTGGGTCTTGGGTATAACGCCCATAACTAGCTCGATGCTGGGCTGTGAGAAATTCAACTGGCACGCAAGAAAAGTTTCAAAAAATAACCTCAAGTCGCTTAATACAACTCGCCGTCACGAGCAAAAATCTCGATGACTTCAGAGCGAGTGATCTGGTTTCTATCCGCTATTTGAGCTAGCTTTGCCCAAGCTGTATCAGTTAGTCTCATCGTCCGCAAACGTTTTGGTTCTTCCTGGTAGTCAGGTGCAAACTTTCCTGCCGCTGTGTGCAGCCGTCGCGGTGACTTTTGTTTAGTTCCAGAATACCGATCCGTATTCTCCGCCATAACCTAGTATATACATGGTAAGACAAGGGCGACGTGAGAGCATACTTTCCAGCAACCAAAGTAGAGTTAGGGCTGCCGATTCTTTGCGGGAGTGCAGAGTAGTGGCGATACTCTGCACTCGTACAAGCCAACACTGACAAAATCTACTTTGTCAGAATGAGTGGATTCAACTTTAACTAGATGCTACTAACAAGCGAGATTCTGAATTCAGAGCTTGCACGCTATTCGCTCTCAAGTCAATCTCGACTTCAAATGTTTCTACTTGTTGCTTTAACCATTCAGAAAACAAGTTCGAGATGATTTCTCGGCGCAGCGTATTGTCCAATTCTGGTTGAATCAGTTCTTCAACTAAAATTAGGTGCGCTCCTGAAGATGTCAGAACTGGTTTAATAATTTGAGGCGGCTCGACTGCAAAAACAGCAGCAGAAATTTCTGGTTTTAGCTTTGTGCGAGGCAAAGCTCCTAAATACCCTCCTCTTCGACGTAGTTCTGGATCTTGAATATATTGACGAGCAACTTCATGAAAGTTAATTTCTCCCTCTTGTAGGGCATAGAAGAGTTCCAAAGCTAGATCTTCCTCATCTAAGACTACTTCATACATGACTACCTGGTTATACTCAAGTTGATGCTCGACAAAAAAGGGTTCGACTTTATCGGCAAAAAGATGTTGAGCTAACTTTGAGGAAGCGACGCTTACTTCAACCAACTCTTCAAATTCATCTAAAGAAAGGTTATGCTTTTGTAGCCATAACCAAGTAGCGTCAGTACTGCGAAGATTGCTTAGCATTCGTAAGTTGTCTGCTGCTTGCTGTAGTTCTTCCGGCTCTACTTTTATGCCTTGTTCTTCTACTGCACGCGCAATAATTTTACGAGTCAGAATACCTTCGACAACAGAAGGGACTTGACAGGAAAGCTTGATTTGCTGAATAATTTCTTCTCGGCAAATAGTCACAACTTTTGACATAGTACAACTCCTAGTAATTAAGGTGATAGCGATCGCTTAAAGTTCTATACCGCCTTGTTGCAGCTTCTTAAACGGATCGAGAACGAAATCAATCAGGCGGCGCTGCCGCACAATGACTTCCGCTGTAGCTGTTTGACCTGGTGTTAAAGCAACTCGTTTGTTTTGAGTTTGAATATAAGTCTGCTCCAGCGCAATTTCTAGTTCAAAGGTTTCTACCTTGCCTTGTGGTGTCTCCTCAACTTTGGAGTCGGGTGAAATCCAACGCAGGTGTCCTTGTACTATTCCGTAGTCTTGGAACGGATAAGCATCGAACTTGAGTTTGACTGGCATTCCCACGCGCAGAAACCCGCTTTCTTGACTTGGCATTTGCGCTCGAAATACGAGAGGTGCTTCTGCGGGTGCAACTTGAGCAATTATCTGCCCTGGCTGTAAAACTGCACCAGGATGTTGAATAGATAGCTGAAAAATCGTGCCGTCAGTTGGAGCATGGAGAACTCGCTGTCGCAGTTGAAATTGTAAAGATTGAATTAGTTCTTGGGTTTGGGCAATTTCCGATCGCACGTCGCTAATCTGAGATTGGAGTTCTTTGAGTTGTCTTTGATATACACTTTGTTGTTTTTCCAATTCCGTCCGAGCTTGTTGTACGTCTAGCTGATTTTGTTCTAGAAGCCGCTGTCGCTCGAATTTCACGCCTTCTATTTCTTCTAATTTGACCAAGGCGATCGCACCTTTGCGCCATAAATTCCGATGGCGTTGCACGTCTTTGTGTGCTACGGCTAAACGATATTTTTCTAGGGCAGATATTTTCTGACTGGAATTGAGCTGCTGCTGAACTTGATTGAGTTGAGCTAGCTGCTCGGATTGAAGTTGATTTTTCATCAACTCCAGCAGGTTTTCTCGATTCACTAGACCTTCAAGTTTAGCTTGAGATTGCTGTAGCTCAGTGCGAGATATCTCTGACTCCAGTTCTAGTAAAATCTGCCCAGCTTTGACAGCTTGACCTTCCTTTACCTTAATCGCGGCGACAGTTCCAGCAACTGGTGCATCTAGTTTCAGCGTTTTGCCTTTAGGCTCAAGCCGCCCTCTAGCACTACCTGTTTCATCAACTTTGGCTAGCGTTGCCCAAGGTAACGCGATCGCGACAAATACAATCAGAAAATACAGCAGCCCCCGCGTCCAAACCCGTGGTAACGTATCGATCAATTCTTTAGTTAAAGAAGACCAGTCATCACTAATAAATTCAGAAGATTGTGAGTGAGTTAGTAGTGTCCGATCAGATCGCTCGGAGTCTAGAAGTTGCTCCGATAAACCTTGATTATTGGAGTAGTGTCCGTTTTGGCTCAGTTGATTGTTTGGATAAATTGAGTTTGGCATAATTACTCAAAAATTAGTTTCAGCCTATTACGGCAAGTTGTTGCTGGTTAAGGTAGAAGTAGTGACCGCGTTTAGCCATTAATTCATCGTGGGTGCCACTTTCAACTAAAATGCCTTTATCTAATACCAGAATTAGATCGGCATTGCGTACCGTGGAGAGACGATGTGCGATTACCAGCGTTGTCCTGTCAATGAGAATAGTGTTGAGGTTGGTTTGAATAATCCGCTCTGATTCGGCATCAAGGCTGCTCGTTGCTTCATCTAAGATCAACAAGCGAGGATTTCCTAAAAGGGCGCGGGCGATCGCGATTCTCTGTCGTTGTCCGCCAGAGAGCATTCCTCCCCCCTCTCCAATTTGGGTTTCGTAACCCATTGGTAGTTCTTTGATAAACTGATGCGCTCCTGCTTGTTGGGCTGCTTCAATAATGTCTTCCAATGTGGCTTGTGGGTGACCTACACTAATGTTTTCTCGAATCGTGCCACCAAACAAAAAGGTATCTTGATCGACGACACCAATTTGAGAACGGAGCGATCGCAGGGACAAACTAGTCACATCGTAGCCATCGATTAAAATCTTTCCTTCAGTCGGGGGATAAAGACCTAAAAGCAGCTTGGAAATAGTTGTTTTCCCAGAACCGCTCCGCCCAACCAGTGCTACCATTTGTCCTGGTTGTACTTCAAAGCTGATATTTTCTAGAGTATTAACGTCGCTTTCTGGATGGTAGCGAAAAGTAACTGCAAGAAAGCGAATATAGCCCCGAATTGGTGGGAGGAATTGACGAGCTTGATGCTGTAAATCTTCCTCTGGTTCGGCATCAATCACATCATCAAGGCGCTCAACGGCAATGACGACTTCCTGCAACTCATTCCACAGCACGGTTAGCCGCTGAAAGGGATTAATCACATTCCCTAGCAACATGTTAAAAGCAACTAATTGTCCAATTGTCAATTCATTTTGGATTACCAACCATGCTCCAAACCACAGTAAAGCTGTAGTTATCACCGTTTCAATAGTTGAGCTAAAAATCTGGAGTGTATTGCCAATCACCTGTCCAGAAAAGGTCTTTTTAATCGACTTACCAAATAGTTCCTCCCACTTCCAGCGCACTGTCTGCTCGACCGCCATTGATTTAACTGTGCGAATGCCAGTTAGAGATTGGATTAGATAGCCAGTCTCTTCGTTGTAGGCACCAAAAATTTCGCGCGAGACTCGTTGCAAAAATGGCGTAGCAATCAGTGCCAGTAATACAAATGGCGGCACAATGACTAACACTAGTAGTGCCATTTTCCAGCTATACCAGAACATCAGTCCTACATAAACGAATACTGTTAGCAAGTCAAGTAGAATTGATAGTGCTTCGCCGGTGAGAAAGCGCTGAATCTTGCGATTTTCCTGGACGCGAGAAATAATGTCTCCAACATAGCGGGACTCGAAGTAGCTCAGGGGCAATCGAAAGGTATGGTTAATAAAACCGACAATTAATGCTAGGTCTACTTTGTTGGCTGTATGGTCTAGCAGGTATTGCCGCAGTCCATTCATAGCGACTTGAAACAAGCCAAAAATAAGTAACCCTAACCCTATGGCGGTTAAAGTCAAATTGCTGCGCTGTACGACTACACGATCCAACAGCAATTGAGTAAATAATGGCGTAATCAGTCCAAAAATTTGGATCAGGACAGAGGCAATAAATACTTCCAGCAACACGAGTCGATGAGGTTTCACTAACTCAAAGAATTGCCAAAAGGATTGTTTAGCTTCATCAGCATCTTTTAGTAAAGCTGTGGGGTGGAGTAATAATGTATAACCAGTCCAACCAGCTTTAAATTGTGCGTGAGTTAGGCTACGCTGACCAATTGCAGGGTCGGCTACGATGACGCGATCGCATGTCACTTCATAAACAACGATGTAGTGCCTTCCTTCCCAATGGGCGATCGCGGGCAAGCTTTGTTCTGCAAGCTTACTGATGCTAGCTTTTACAGGTCGAGTCGTAAATCCGATGCTTTCTGCTGCTGCTGCTAGACCTCGCAGCGATGCACCATCGCGGTCAACATTAGCAATATCTCGCAGACGATTGACACTGAAGTGCTTGCCCCAGTAGCGGCTGACCATGACTAAGCAGGCGGCACCGCAGTCAGAAGCACTCTGTTGTTCAAAGAATGGATAGCGGCGGGTAAATCGCTGCCATAAATGACCAACTTGTAATGTGGGGCTGGGGAAGTAAGCCTTGCTAATCTTTTTCTGATGTTTTCGGTTAATAACTGGCTCTTTAAAAGGATGAAGGGAGATTCTCTTTTGCTCCTCTACTCCCCTGCTCCCCTGCTCTGCTACCACTGGTAAGGAATCGGATGAAATCAACTGCTCCAGTTGGGGTAAGTAACCGAGCGCTGTCTCCCATTGAGTCTCACTGAAACTATATAGTTCAGTTGGTTGTTCTACTAGCCAAGACTGCCCCCTTAGTAGGGAGGGCGAGTAAATATTTCCCTGCGTCAGGCTTAGACCTGAAGTATGCACTAACTGCCCCCGCCGCAGGAGCCACAACTTCTGATTTCTGAGGGAGGCTGGGAGTTGACCTATTGGCAGATTATGCCGCTCCAGCAGTGATAGAGCTTTCAGCAATCCAGGCAACTTACGTAATGCAGCAATTTGGGGGCATAGCAGCAGCCAATCCCGCAATACTGCCTGACGATAAAGATACTCTTGAATTGCTGGATATTTGTGGCTCAGTTCTTGTAACAGCCTTTCGGAAAAATAGTAAAGCTTCAGATTTACAGAAGCTCTGGCTGAGTAAGGCTCGAAGGAGCCTGCTGGAAATAGAGTGCTCTCACCAAAGGATGCTCCTGCCTCTAGGGTTACAAGTAAGTCATTGTTGCGATCGAGTAACCTCGCCTTACCTGCAATAACTATATAAATTCCAGGTTCGGCATCGGTTGCCTGCCAAAACTGTTTTCCAGCAGCAGGTTCTTGAACGATGGCGTGTTTGAGGCAGCGGTCGAGTTCCGGTTCTGGAAGCACTTGTCCTAGCGTTTCGGCTAGCTGTTGCTTAGAAACAGATGTAGTGAATGAATTCTGAACCATGGTTGAAATCTCAACGGATGGAATTGAATAGCCAAAACTGTGTAGACTCAGGCACTGAAGTAGATGTCAAGTCGCCGATCGCCAAGCTGGAATTACCAGTGCTGGTCTGATTTGTTGCCACCTCATCTGTGGCGGGTTTCAGTCGGGTAGAAAGCCCCATCTGTTTCAGCAGCCGATTGATGTGGCAATTGCTAAGTTTAATCCCTAGTTCTTTTTCTAAGTGTTTTCCTAACCATTGTGCTGTCCAACGTTGAAATGCATAGCCATATTGGCGTGGGCTATGGCTTACCAATTCTTTCAAGCGATTGAGATATTGCTCGTTCACCTTCTTGGGTCGTCCCATTGGGCGATCGCTCCACTGGTGAGCATTTCCTGTCTGCGCCATGCTAATCCAGTACCGTGTCATCTCCGCCGAACACCCCAAGGCTTCGCAGATTTGGGATTGAGATTGACCTGTATCTGCTAACAGCATGATATCAATCCGGCGACGGTATTCTGGACGCAAGTCGGCTTGTAGGCTTTTGAGCAAAAGCTTTCGCTGAAAAGGTGTCAAATACTGACCCTGCTTTTCCACTGCAATTACTCCTTGTGCTTGCAACATTGGGATGAAAATCGCTCTAAACGCTTTTTGCGAACCTCTGTTTGTTTCTCGGAATCAAAAGCCCAGGTTTTATACGATTTGTTACAAAAGTTCACATTATGCTGATAAACGGTTAGAAGTGGGTGTTTGAGGCAGTAGTGCAGTGGTGAGTTTAGGAGTTGCGATCACTTGTGTCCACGCAGTTAGAGACATATCTCTAGTGAAAGTGCGGGCGAATTACAATGGTTCAACGCATTAGTATACTTTATTTTTGAAGACTGAAGTAACTTAGATTCTGAACATGAAGTATTTGAGTAATGAGAACAAAACTACTTTAGTTATGTTTTAAAAACAGCTTTTAAAGACTTGAAATAATAGGTTTTATATCAGAATATTGAAATGTGATTAGCGCTATACAGCTAATTACATTCTTCAAAATTTCATCTAGGAGAAAAAATGGCTACTATCAATATTTCAGATTTGCGTCCTACTGGTTCTGAACTATTTTCTGATTCTGAAACTTACATGAATGAGCTGGGGGATAATGAGCTTGATGATATTAATGGTGGAACAGGTGGTCTAATTAGAAGTATTATTGCTGTTTCAAAAGGTGTGGGAAAAGGTGCATCAAGAGCTTATAGAGGAGCTAAGTCTGCCGTATATCGCTATTCTCCGCAAATAAATCAATCGCTGAATGATATTTTTCGACCTGGCGGTGGTCTGTATTAATGGGGATAATTTCTTCTTTAGCTAAGCCTAGTGACAGTTAGTTTACAAAACTAGCTTGGCTACGGAGAGTCTTAAGGGATACGAAGAAGTGCTAAACGGATTTAGCACTTCTTCTATCAAGCATGAGCTTTGCTTCACTTACAAAATCAACAACAATAGAAATGAATTTACTGATTAATAGTTAAGGACATTTTAATCATGACATTTCCGTTAAGCACTAAAAATGTTTTAGAGTATTTAGTTGGTCAAGGGATCTGCACTCAGTTAGAACCAGAACCGAGTGAAATTGAACTAAAAATTGCCAAAAACTTCAACTTGTTCCTAAACTTGCAATCTGGTTGTAAACTCCTTGTCAAACAAGAGCGTCTTGTTCACGAAGGAAAAACGATTGGCGAGTTTCTTAATGAATGGCGAATTCAAGAGTTTTTACAACGATTTCCAGAGCTTAGCCACATTCTTAAAATGATTTCAGAAATACTTCATTTTGATGCAGAGAATTCAATTATTGTTTTCAACTACCTCAACAATTATTGCGATCTATCTGAGTTCTACACGAAGGAAAACATTTTTCCAACGGCGATCGCAGCATCAGTAGGAACTACCATAGCTACAATCCATTCCGCTACTTTCAATCGTCAGGAATACCAGGATTTCTTCTCTCAAGATTCTAAGGATGTATCTGTTGAGCAAACATCAACATTGACTCATGGATTAGAACGAATTAGCCCTGAAGTTTTCGGTCTGGTTCCAGCTGATGGACTCAAATTCTTTGCTCTTTATCAACGCTACGACAGCCTGGGAAAGGCGATTTCACAACTTACCTCTACCCCCGATTTTTGTTGTTTAACGCACAATGACCTCAAGTTAAACAATATTCTCCTGCACAATAATTGGGAGCAAGTACTTTCCGAAACAGCGCAACCGAGTAACAGCATCATTCGACTGATTGATTGGGAACGCTCTAGCTGGGGAGATCCTGCATTCGATTTAGGAACGATTATTGGCAGTTATTTGCAAATCTGGCTCGGTAGTTTGGTTGTTAGTCAAGCACTTGACATCCAAGAAGCATTGCGTCTAGCTATGACACCGCTCGAACAGCTTCAGCCTTCTATTGCTGCTCTTACCAAAGCTTATTTAAGGAACTTTCCAGAAATTTTAGAGCATCGTCCTGACTTCTTAAAACGAGTAGTGCAATTTTCTGGGCTTGCCTTGATTCAACAAATCCAGGCAATGATTCAGTATCAAAAATCTTTTGGCAATACAGGTATCTGTATGCTCCAAGTCGCTAAGTCTTTATTGTGCCGCCCAGAACAATCCATCCCAACTGTTTTTGGCATGGCTGAATCAGAATTATTATCTCTCAGCCATACTTGCGTCTAAATATTTTTCATCGCACAACTACTATGCAATTACTAGATCCAAAAACAAAGCAACTGCCAGCTTCTGCACCAGAGCGAGTGCTGGAATCGCTACAAGATATTGTCAGCAATATTGAGATTCAGTCTAACTTCTGCATCAGCCATCCAGCATACAAACCTTTGGAGCTTCCGGCTGAGATAGTATCTCGTTTTGAGCGAATTCCTTTGGAGCTTCAGAACAAGTATTTGAGCCTACAACTGCAAAATTTTCTCTACGGCATTTACTACAACGGCTCCCTAAAAACTGCCCTAGCACCAAATGCCAGTTCAGACGATCTCGCACTTCACCAGAATCTAGAGAACAACACGTTCTTAGGAATAGACCAAGAGTTTTACGATCGCTTGCACAAAAGCAATAGCGGAGAAGGTTATTTCGATCCAGGTTGGCAGGTGTTGCGTCAAGAGGATGATGGTAGCTTTGCAGTGACAAAGGGTGGTCTAACTTTGCACATTGAGCGCGAACAACATCTACGGACTGAAGAGCAATCTGTTGAAGTAGGTGACTCAGTTGCTATCCGTATGCCCCGCAATTTGGTTCAAAATGGGTTTTACATGGCGGTTAGCAATGCGGGACCGGATACTTATCCTCATACAGTGAGAGTCTACTTTAATTTAAGTCCTGAAGGCGCTGTTGCTGTTATGAGTAGTCTAACTCGCCAACTAAACGAAACTAAAATTCCCTTCACTTTTAAAGTGCTATACAACCCATCTGATTATGGGCGCTATGACTCAGGGGTATTGTACTTTGATCGCAGTAATTACAAAACAGTTTGGCAAGTGCTAACAAGTGTTTACATAGAAGCGCGATCGCATTTTCGAGCAGAAGTACCGTTGTTTACTAAACTATTGGCACCAGGTCTTGGTTTAGCAGAAGAACCAGATTGCAAATTTGCTACTCAAGAAAGTTTTGGGATGAATCGCTGCCAAATTGTTGCTAATGGCTTATTAGAAGCTCGACAAAAAGGTGACGAATCGACCGCATGTCGAATGGCATTTATTCGTCAACACTTCTCTCTGCTGGGACTCGATTTAAAGCATCTCTATTTAAATGCCACCTCTGAAGACATCTACACCGAGTTAGACTTATGAAACTAACCGATCTCGTACCGCCGCCAGTAGTCTCAACCAGCGAAGTTAGTCATGTAGCAAATAAATTTCCAGAGACTGATTTGCCATTTTACCGCAAATTAGGGCGAACTAATTTAACAGTTAGTTGTCTTGGCTTAGGCGGAGGCGGCGGTATCTCCAGTGAAGATACTCTTTACGCTTTTGACAGGGGGATTAACTACTTTTTCTACTCTAATGACTTGCACCACTACATTTATAGTTCAATGTCTGGTGCGCTGCGTCAGTTATGCGGGCGTGGTTCTGCGGTGCGAGAGAAAGTAGTGCTAGCAACTGTGACTTACATCAAGAGTCCAGAAATGGCACTGGCTGCTTTGTTCGATCAGTTCGAGGAATTGGGGATTGACTACATTGATGTCTTGTTCTGGGGCTGGATTGGATCGAATGATGGGTTAGCTTTACAGGATTGTTTACAGCTTTCTCCAGATTTGAGAGGCGCTAATAGCGTTTATCAACGCACCATTGAAAGAATGTTTGGCACATCAGAACGCCTCAAGAAAATGGGAGCCGTTCGCTATATTGGCGCTTCGTTTCACGATATTAATCTAGCTCAACAGTGGTTGCATAGTCCTTTGTTAGATGTAGTCATGGTTAGACACAACGTTGCTCATCGGTCTGCCCAGAACCAGGTTTTTAATCAGCTAGATACCCAAGAGCCGCAGCGCCCTGGCATTGTCACGTTTAAGTCTACTGGCTCTCATACAGGTGTCCTCTGGGATGCCCCTCTTAATTTACCACAAGGGTGCTGGCGACCTACTGTTCCCGATCTATACCGCTACTCCTTAAGTCAAAACTGTGTCGATGTTTGCTTGACAGGTTTGACTCGGCGCGAAGAAGTGGATGCTGCGATCGCTGGAGTCCAACAGGGCAAATTAACACCTGCTGAAATCGACTACCTTAATCTTTACGGCGATTTGCATCGTAACAAGCTCAAAATTCAAGAAGTTTCTCCAGAGCAACTGATTTACCGAACTTAGGAAGTAATGCAAGCACAGTTACTACTTACTAAGAAGGACAAAGCCATAAATTGGAAAAACTTGACACAGAGCGATCGCAATCTAAATCACTTTACTGAGGAGAAAGTTTCAAATGGCAAATATTAAGATTACTAACTTATATGCTGTAGGTTTCGAGTTATTCAAAGACTCAGAAAGCTTTCTGAGTGAGATAGTTGATAACGAACCAAGCAGTATTAACGGCGGTATAAGGACACCAAGCCCAACACCAAACAGTCCTTGGTGCTATCCCACAATACGTAGTCCCCTCTGTAAACCTTCGCTTCCGCGTCCTATCCGTCCTACTCTACCACCAGAGTTCTAGATACATACCATTTCTTGGGAGAAAAAACTAATGATTGAAACTTTGTCAACAACTGAATTAAAACCTGAGCAGGAGTTTGCACTGCCAAAAACTGCCCCAGCAACAAATGAAGATATTATTGCTTACTTGCGCCGCTCTTACAAACTTGCTGAAATTGCAGTTCTAGCTGAAAGTGATGCACTAATTTTAGAGGTTTGCGATCGCCTTGGTATTTCTATTTCTGATGAAGAATTGCAAGCAGCGGGAGATGCGTTTCGCTTAGAATACAAGTTGATCGGAGCTTCAGAAACCCTCGCTTGGCTTCAAAAGCAGCGCATTACTGTAGAAGATTGGTCTGGAGGTATCAGAGTAGAGCTACTCACGAAAAAGTTAAAAGAATATCTCTTTGGAGACGCTGTTGATGCTCATTACATTAGCAATCGAAACGATTATAAGCGTGTTGCTCTGTCTCAAATTCTAGTAAGTGACTTGCTAGATGCTCTGAAAGTAGCCCATGCGCTCCGAGAGGAAAATGCTTCCTTCTGTGCTTTAGCATTGGAATACTCGAAGGGTAAGCAGTCTAAAAAAAATGGTGGTTTTGTTGGGATTTGCTTCATTACAAAACTAATGCCGGAAATTGCCCAGGCAATTTCCCAAGCAAAGGAAGGCGAAGCGATCGAACCAGTGCAAACGAAACTCGGTTATCACATCGTTAGAGTTGAAAAATGGTTTCCGGCTGAACTGAATGAATCAGTCAGAGAGGAAATTTTAGATTCCCTTTTCCAGGGTTGGTTACAGGCAAGCAGCAACCCAGAGCCTAATCTAAAATAGCATCACACAATATTAACCTAGATGGTTGCGAATAGTGAGGCGACTCTATATACTCGTCTCACTATTCGTAATTATTTGTAGTCATCTGACTTTTCGCTTTCCGTTTATTCTAGATTTGCAATTGGCTGTGGTTCGCTCAACTATTGTTTCTTGCTGGAGGCAACACCGAATGACTCAAAGCTGGAAGTTGTCGATAGCAAGTTGGTTGATTATAGGTGGGGCATTAGCCTTGGGCGGGGGCTTGTCTCCCATCAGATCCAGTGGCGATCGCGCTTTTGCTCAAATTACACCGGATACCACTCTAGGTAGTGAAAATTCTACGGTTACATCAACAGGTGAGATTGATACTATCAATGGTGGCGCAACCAGAGGCGCTAACCTATTTCACAGTTTTCAAGAATTCAACGTTGGTGAAGGACGAGCAGCCGTTTTCACTAACCCTACTGGAATTGAGAACATTTTAACTAGGGTGACAGGAGCTAACCCTTCCAACATTCTTGGAACGTTGGGTGTAGCGGGGGGCAATGCTAACCTGTTTTTGATTAACCCAAATGGTATTATCTTTGGCTCGAATGCCCGTTTAGATATCGGGGGTTCGTTTGTCGGGACAACAGCTAGTGGAATTGGGTTAGCTAATGGAGATACTTTTAGTGTCAACCCAGGAGAACCCCTGCCAAACCAGTTATTGAATGTGAATCCTAATGCGTTTTTCTTCAATCAAATTAACGCTGGGGCGATCGTTAACCGTTCTACAGCAACAAATACGGGATTAGAAGTGCCTCCAGCTAAGAGTTTGTTACTAGTGGGTGGCGATGTCAGGTTAGAAGGTGGGAGGCTCTTCGCACCAGGAGGACGTGTAGAGTTGGGAGGTATAGCAGGCACTAGTACTGTTGAGCTGAATGTTAATGGTAGTGACCTAAGCTTAAGTTTTCCTAATGGAACGCAGTTTTCAGATGTATTACTCACCAATCGTGCTGTAGTTAATGTAACTGCTGGTGGTGGCGGTAGTATTACGGTTAATGCTCGAAATTTAGAGGTTTTAGAAGGAAGCAGGCTTTTGGCTGGGATAGGGGAAGATTTAGGGTCAGTTGAAAGTCAGGCGGGAGATATTACACTGAATGCTACAGCGGCAATAACAATAGGACAGTCAAGCAGAAATTTTTTAACCAGAATTGAAAACAACGTAAATCGTAAAGCCACTGGTAACAGTGGCAATATCAACATCCAGGCAGAGTCACTGTTTATGAATGATGGTGCTTATTTGAGTACCAGTGCTTCTGGACAGGGGGATGCAGGCAGTATAATTGTGCGAGTTTCCGACGCGGTTAATCTCATAGACGACAGCTATATCGACAGCACTTCTGCTGGCTCTGTACCGAAAGTAGGTGATGGTGGCAATATCCAAATCGAAGCTGGGTCGCTTTCTATGAATCGTGCACGGCTGGTTGCCAGCACCTATCGTTCTGGAAATTCAAGGGATGTCGGTTATGGACAAGGCAATGGCGGCAGTATAACTGTACAAGTTGAGGGCGCGGTTGATTTAATAGACAGCTCTATCGACAGCTTTGTGGGATCTTCCGTAGTAGGCAATGGTGGTGATATCCAAATCAAGGCTGGGTCACTATCTATGACTGATGAAGCTATTTTGAGTACTAGAACCAATGGACAGGGAGATGCTGGTGACATATCTGTGGAGGTAGAGGATACGATTTCTCTCACAACAAGCAATATCAACAGCTTTGTAAACTTCTATGGTAAGAACTATAGAGCAGTAGGCAATGGTGGCGACATCAAAATCAAAGCTGCGTCTCTTTTTATGCTTGCTGACGCTTATATTAGTGCTAGCACCTTGGGAAGAGGAAATGCTGGCGACATATCAGTGCAGGTTGAGGACGCAGTTTCTCTTTCAAACACAAGCTATATTACTAGCAATGTCAACACTACAGCAGTAGGCGAAGGTGGTAATATCCAAATCGAGGCTGCGTCGCTCTTGCTGAGTGGGGATGCTGTTATAAATACCAGCACCAATGGACGTGGGAATGCAGGAAATATTCAGGTCAACGCATCTAATTCTGTAAGCATTTCTGGCGTTAAACCAGGTAGTTCGTCATCGTCGTACGGCGGGTTGTTTACAGACAGTGATAAAACAGCAACTGGTCAAGGAGGCAATATCTCAATTACTACTGGTGCTTTACGCATATCGGATAGGGCGAGTTTGAATGCACGAACCAACAGTGCCTTTCGTGGTGGCAATATCACTGTTAATGCCAACACCGTTGATGTCACTACCGGTGGAAAACTCGTTACCACTGCATTCAGCAGCGGAGGGGCAGGTGACATCAATATCAATTCTACTGATAGCATCACTATCTCTGGCAGCGATCCCACCTTTGCCCGTAGGCGTGTAGTTTCAGCAGAGGATGGTCCTGCCAGTGGCTTATTTGCTCGAACTAGGGCTACCGGAAGTGCTGGAAGCTTGACAATTAATACTGGGCAGTTGCAAGTTCTAGATGGAGCGGAAGTTACGGTAAGCGGTGAATCAGGGCAAGCAGGCAATTTAGATGTCACAGCTAATTCCATTCTCCTAAACCGAGGAAAACTCACAGCGGTAACTGGACTAGGTGAAGGTGGGAATATCACATTGCAAGAGTTAGACTTACTGCGAATGCGCGACAACAGCCTTATATCTGCCAAGGCTCTTAATGCTGCCAATGGTGGCAATATCAATATTGACTCTAACTTTATTCTCGCCATTCCCTCTGAGAATACCGACATTACAGCTAATGCCTTTGAAGGCAGTGGGGGTAATATTAACATTACAGCTCAAGGCATTTTTGGGCTTCAGTATCGCGATCGCCCAACCCCAACAACGAGTGACATCAACGCTAGATCGGAGTTTGGCGTAGACGGTGCTGTAGAAATCGACACGCCCGAAGGCGAACCCAATCAAGGATTATCAGAATTACCAGTCGTGCCAGTTGATACCCAAGTATCCCAAGCTTGTACTCCAGGTAGCAGCCAAGCACAAAGCGAATTTATTGTCACTGGTCGCGGTGGCTTGCCTCAAAATCCAGGAGATGTTCTCAACACTGATGCGGTGCAGGTAGACTTGGTGACTCTTAACCCCCAAGGCGATCGCCCCTCTACTCCATCTGTTTCGACAAATTCTACCAGCTTAACCTCAGCTCCCATCGTAGAAGCTCAAAGTTGGGCGATTGACAAAAAAGGCAATGTTGTACTTATAGCCTCTTCTTCCACTCATACAGCCTATAGTTCTTGGCAAAAACTACCTGAGTGTAACATAACCAAATCTTCATCTTAAACTATATATACTTTTTTTGAATAGAAATGGGAGTTCGAGCAAGTAGAGCTTTACAAAATCCGACTCGACAGCTAAGAAAGCTTAGTTAGAATTCTACAAAAGGTCTAGCAATGAAACTTATTGTTTTGATTTTGTTAGTATTAACTGGTTGTTTGTTCTTAATTATCAATGTATTTAATATCAAAAAAACTCTTTACCGTTCCGGTCAGCTTAGTAGAAACAGCAACACTCGAATTTCTTATAAAAATAACCCTATTTACAGGAGTAGTAACGAAGATTTTTCCTATTTTTGGAAAGGTCACTATCAGCGATTTATCAAAAAAGTATCTGCAATAAATAAATTTGTTTTTCAACTATTGTTTTACGGATTAGCTCTTCCTTATGTAGCTATCTTCTCTATAGCACTTTTTCTGAAGTTGCCGAAGTATCTTACGATTTTCGAGGAAACCAAACGGGAATTAGATGAATATTTAAATACTGTTATTCCTAAAATTTTTTCTGATTGGGATTTTTGCGAATTTACTCGAAAAGCTTCATTCAACCTGCTAAAAACTTTAGGAAAAGACGAGCTGCAAAAAATCTTTTATTCCCATTCTCAAATTTTTGGAAGACTGACTTACTATCAAGCAAGTAGCAGGTGCTTGAAAAACGGTGTTGGGCTTTGGGTACTAACAGACTTGCATCCAAAAAATTTATGGAAAATTTTATATCACGAACAAGACCAAACTAAGTACTGGAAGATTATTGCAAACTATACAACTGAAGTAGTATTTGAAAAAAGCAGAGCCGAGATCGAAATTCAGGTTGTTAAAGAATACGATCGGTACTTCATCAACAGCCTAAATATTAATATTGGTTCAAAGCTGAGTCAGCATTCTTTTAAGCTGGGTATCCCAGCTACATTAGATGAGTCAAGGTATTTACGAAATCTGCATCTATTTTTTAAATTTTAGATTGGATTCGTAATCAACTGAGTTTATTAAGCAAAAATCTTTCAAACAATTAATCTGAAATATAGTATACCTTTGCGTAAGTAAATTTAATGAACTCGACGAGTATACTAGATTACTAAAAATTCCCCGTTAAAAAATATTAAGTCTACATGATTGAAATGTGCTAATGCACGTCCATGAATTTAGCTAGAAAGTTGACTATTAATTTTTTTAACATATGTAAATACAATCAGAGTAAATCGATTATTCTAGGTGTAGAAAAAATAAATGTTTATATCACGAACCAAGCTTAAAAATTCAATGATTACTCAATAATGACAGCAAATAAAGCGAGAACTAAAATGACTAGCAACTCAATTGTTCAATTAAATCAATTGGTTCTTTCTAGCAAATAGAGCAGTGAAATATCTATGTCACAACCTCTTGCTATTTCATGGTTGGCTGCTCGTTTACTATTTAGCGATAACTAGTAGTAGCATACTCAGCTACTACTTTTAGAGGGAGTCTCACATTCAGAATGACTCGATATTGTCAACATTGGTGCTGTCGATTAGGGTTAGCGAGTTGGTTGGTAATTAGTGGAGCGATCGCCTTTAGTGGAAATAACACTTTAGCTCAGCTTACACCCGACACCACACTAGGTAGTGAAAACTCTACAGTGACATCAACAGGTGCGGTTGATTCTATTAATGGTGGCGCAACCAGAGGCACTAATCTCTTTCATAGTTTTGGGGAATTCAACGTTGAGGAAGGACGGGCAGCTTATTTCAATAATCCGGCTGGGATAGAGAATATCTTGAGTCGGATAACAGGGGCTAATCCCTCTAATATTTTTGGAACGCTGGGTGTAGTGGGCGGTAATGCCAACCTGTTTCTGATTAACCCCAATGGAATTATTTTTGGGGCGAATGCCCGTTTAGATGTCGGGGGATCGTTTGTTGGGACAACAGCTAATGCAATTGGATTTGGCAATCAAGGTTTTTTTAGTGCAACGAATCCGAGTAATCCTTCCCTGCTAACGGTTAATCCTTCAGCTTTACTCTTTAATCAAATTCGTGCCGCATCTATCAAAAATAACTCAGTTGCTGACTCCGGCTTAAATCCATCTTCTGAGTTTACAGCAAGGGGTTTGCGCGTACCAGATGGCAAGAGTTTGCTGCTGGTAGGCGGTGATATCAATATGGATGGTGGAGGTTTGTATGCTTTTGGTGGGCGAGTCGAGTTAGGTGGGTCTTCTGGTGCGGGAACGGTTGGGTTGAATGTGGAAGGCAGTAATTTACGTCTGAGGTTTCCTGATAACGCAGCACGAACAAATGTCTCACTTACCAATGCTGCTGAAGTAAATGTTCGTGCTGAGAATAGTGGCAGTATTACCATTAATGCTGACAATTTAAATGTTTTAGGAGAAAGCTTTATCTTTGCAGGAATACGAGAGGGTTTAGGGTCAGTTGGCAGTCAGGTGGGAGATATTACGCTCAATGTTACAGGGGCAATAACGGTTGCTGACAGCAGTGGCATCTACAATAATGTGGGAAAAGGAGCCATAGGCGATGCTGGCAACATCAATATTAAGACTGGATCGCTGTTGGTCACTAAAGGCTCTCGATTAAGTACCAACACTTTTGGGCGAGGAAACGGTGGCAGTGTGAATATCAATGCCCGTGATAGCGTCTCTTTTGATGGAGTGGGGAGCAATGGATTACCCAGTGCAGCATTGAGTAACGTGGAAGAAAAAGCCATAGGCGATGCTGGCAACATCAATATTAAGACTGGATCGCTCTGGGTGACTAATGGTGCTCAACTCGAATCCCGAACTCGTGGGCAAGGAGATGCGGGCAGCGTGAATATCAATGCCAGTGATAATATCACCTTTGAGGGGGTAGGTAGCTATGCCTGGTTAAGTGGTGCTTACAGCAGTGTGGAAACTGGAGCAGTAGGCAAAGGCGGTAACATTAATATCACGACTACAGGGTCGCTTTCTGTAATAAATGGTGCTCAACTGCAATCCCTAACTCGTGGGCAAGGAGATGCAGGCAGCGTGAATATCAATGCCCGTGATAGCATCTCCTTTGATGGAGTAGGGAGCAATAGCTCTCAAAGTAAGTTATTTAGCAGTGCGGTATACAGCACTGTGACATCGACAGGCAAGGGTAAGGCAGGTAACATTAATATCACGACTACAGGGTCGCTTTCTGTAACAAATGGTGCTCAACTGCAATCCCTAACTCGTGGGCAAGGAGATGCGGGCAGCGTGAATATCAATGCCCGTGATAGCGTCTCCTTCGATGGAGTAGGGAGCAATAGATTCTCCAGTGCAGCATACAGCAGTGTGGAAACTGGAGCAGTAGGCAAAGGCGGTAACATTAATATCACGACTACAGGGTCGCTTTCTGTAACAAATGGTGCTCGGCTGCAATCCCGAACTCGTGGGCAAGGAGATGCGGGCAGCGTGAATATCAATGCCCGTGATAGCATCTCTTTTGATGGAGTGGGGAGCAATGGATTACCCAGTGCAGCATTGAGTAACATGGAAGAAAAAGCCATAGGCGATGCTGGCAACATCAATATTAAGACTGGATCGCTCTGGGTGACTAATGGCGCTCAACTGAGTTCTAGCACCTTTGGGCAAGGAGATGCGGGCAGTGTGAATATCAATGCCCGCGATAACGTTTTTTTTAATAGAGGTTTTGCCTTCAACAATATAGGAGCTAGAGCTATTGGTAACAGTGAGGGCATCAACATCACTGCTGGGTCACTCTGGGTGACTAATGGCGCTCAACTGAGTACCAGTATCAAAGGCAAAGGATCGGGGAACGCAGGCAGTGTGAATATTAATGCCCACGATAACGTCTCCTTTGATGGGATATTTGGTAATGTACAGTCTAGTGCGGCTTTGAGCGCTGTGGAGTCAGAAGGCATAGGTAAGGGAGGCGATATTAATATCACTGGTAGGTCACTCTGGGTGACTAATGGTGCTTATCTGAGTGCCAGTACCTTTGGGCAAGGAGATGCAGGTAGTGTAAATATTAATGCTCGTGATAGCGTCTCCTTTAATGGAGTGGGTAGTAATGGGTTACCTAGCGCCGCATTCAGTACTGTAGAAACTACAGCAGTTGGTGATGGCAAAGGTATCAATATTACAACTGATTCACTTTCTTTAACCAACGGTGCTTACCTGAGTGCCAGCACCAGAGGAGAGGGGGATGGGGGTAATATCACGCTTAACATCAGTAATTTGGAAGCAGTTAATGGTGGACAGGTTCTTACTACTAGCCGTAGTAGTGGCAAGGCAGGTAGCATCATTGTTAATGCTACTGGCAGCGTCACCCTTTCTGGCAGCGACCCCACCTATTTTGAACGGCTTGCCCAATCTGGCGAAGAAGTAGGAGAATTTGTTGATGAATTTGATAGAAAATTTGCCACTAGAGAGCAAATAGTTGCTGGTGCAGGATCTGCTAGTGGGCTGTTTGCCAGTACATTTAAGAATTCTACAGGTCAGGGGGGAGGCTTGACGGTTACTTCTGGACAGATAATTGTCGAAAATGGCGCACAAGTAAGTGTGAGCAGTGAAGGAACTGGAACATCAGGTAACTTAACAATAGATGCTCGCTCCATCCGTTTAAACAACAATGCCTTACTCAGCGCCAATACACGCAGCGCTACAGTTAACCCTAACTCTGAGCAAGCAACAATTAACATTAACTCACAAAATTTGCTCATGCGTCGTGGCAGCAACATCAGAACTAATGCTGAGGGGGAAAACGTCATCGGCGGCAACATCAATATTAATAGCGACATCATCGCTGCCTTAGAAAACAGCGATATCAGGGCTGATTCTGCTAACTTTCGTGGCGGAAATGTGCGAATCAGTGCCCAAGGTATCTTTGGCACACAATTGAGAGATGTGGAATCTGATAGAACAAGTGACATTACTGCTACTGGGGCAAGTCCTGAGTTCAGTGGTAATGTAGAACTGAATACACCCGATACTGACCTTAACAGTGGTTTAGTCAACTTGCCAACAGTGCCAATTAATACTGAGATGGCACAGACTTGTACTCCTGGTGGGAGTCAACAACAAAGTGAATTTGTGGTCACTGGTCGCGGCGGCTTACCCCAAAATCCAGGTGAAGCCCTTAACACTGATGCCATACAGGTAGATTTGGTGACTCTCGCTCCAGAAGTCAATCAATCCACTACTACAGCAGTTTCCACAAGCCCCACTAGCCCCACACCAACTCCTATCGTAGAAGCTCAAGGTTGGGCGATCGCTGCTAATGGCGAAGTTATTCTCACCGCAAATGCAAATACTGTCACGCCCCACAATTCCTGGCAGAACACAGCTAATTGCAGAAGCTGAATTAGAAGATAGCAGAAAAATGTGGCGCGGATCGGGGCAAAAACATGATAAGAAAAAAATCTAGATTTCGGAAAATCAAACGTCTCTTAAGCGTGCTGCTGCTTTTAGCTATGTTCTTGGGCGCGGGGTTATTACCGCCAACCTTCGCCTATATAACTGCACAAACCCCTACTACACAAAGCTTGCCCAACGCCGAAAATTTAGTAGAACAAGGCAGAAAACTCTATGAAGCCGAACAATTTGCTCAAGCAATTACGATATGGCAACAGGCAGTAGCTGCATTCAAAGCTAGTGGCGACGAACCCCGACAAGCTATGACACTGGGCAATATATCGCTAGCTTATCAGCAACTGGAACAGTGGACGCAGGCTCAAAGCGCAATCGCCTCTAGTTTAAATTTACAGGGATATCCCGTGAAGCAGGGCAGAGGGGCAGAGGGGCAGAGGGGCAGAGGAGAAATTCCAATTCAAAATTTAGAGATTCTTGCTCAAGTTCTAGATATCCAAGGTCGTCTGCAACTGGCTCAAAGCAAGGCTGAAAATGCCTTAAATACTTGGCGAGAAGCAGCTGACATTTATACCCAATTAGGCGATCGCAATTCAATTATTCGCAACCGCATCAATTCTGCCCAAGCTCTGCAAGCTTTAGGGCTTTTCCGTCAAGCGCAAAAAACTTTAACTGAAACTACCCAGCTTTTACAAAATCAGCCCAACTCAGCGCTTAAGGTTACAGGAGTGCGGAGTTTGGGCAATGTTTTGCTTGCCATAGGTGACTTAGAACAATCGCGACAAGTATTAGAGCAAAGTTTAGCAGTAGCTTCCAAGTTGCCAGATAAACAAGCGATCGCCGATGTTTTGCTGAGTTTAGGCAATACAGCCCGCGCTCAGCAAGATTCTCAAGCAGCAATAGACTTCTACCAACAAGCTGCTAATGCTACCAAATCGCCAATCACCCGCATCAACGCCCAAACCAATCAACTGAGACTACTGCTGGAAACTAAGCGATTGGCAGATGTTAAGACATTATTACCCCAAATTCAAACTCAGATCGGTAACTTACCCCCTAGCCGAACGGCAATCTATGCCAGAATCAACCTGGCTGAAAGCTTAATGCAATTCAAACAAAAGAGCGCCACAGATAGCCCCTCATGGCTGGATATTGCTCAAATCTTGTCAACTGCCGTACAGCAGGCGCAAGACTTGCAAGATCGGCGTACTCAGTCTTACGCTCTTGGTGTCTTGGGGAATCTATACGAACAAAAGGGGCAGTTGACTGATGCCCAAAACCTGACTCAACAAGCCCTATTTCTCGCTCAAACTATAGATGCCAGAGATATTGCCTATCGCTGGGAATGGCAGCTAGGGCGTTTGCTCAAAGCTAGGGGAAATATTCAAGAAGCGATCGCGGCATACGATCGAGCAGTCAAGTCGCTCCAGTCTCTGCGCTACGATTTAGTCGCCATCAATCCTGACGTGCAGTTTGACTTTCGCGATCGAGTCGAACCAGTTTATCGGCAGCTCGTCGAATTGCTGTTGCAGCCGCAGGGAAACCAAACCAGTCAAGCAAATCTTCAAAAAGCCCGCGAAACAATTGAATCATTGCAATTAGCAGAATTGGATAACTTCTTTCGAGAAGCCTGTTTGGATACTGTGTCTCAGATCGACCAAGTTATCGACCAGAAAGACCAAACAGCCGCAGCGATCTATCCAATTATCCTACCAGACAGACTAGAGGTTATCCTCAAGTTGCCTCAAAAGCCCGTGCTGCACTACACGGCTGCTGTGGCTCAAACCCAAGTTGAAAAAACCTTGGATGCGCTCAGGCAAAACCTCATAGAACCCGATACGCTGGTCGAAGCTAAAGCCTTATCTCAACAGGTTTATAACTGGTTAATTCAACCAGCCGTCACTGACTTAGCCAAAAGTCAAGTCAAAACACTGGTATTCGTACTAGATGGTGCTTTGCGGAATATCCCGATGGCGGCTCTGTACGATGGCAAACAGTATCTAATTGAAAAATATGGCATTGCACTCACTCCTGGGCTGCAACTGATTAATCCCCAACCATTGCAAGAGAAAACATTAGAGGCAATAGCTGCCGGACTGTCCCAACCACGTCAAGGGTTTTCTGCCTTACCCAACGTCAAGCTGGAATTAGCAGAAATTCGCGCCGAAATACCGAGTAACGTCCTGCTGAACAACGAATTTACCAGCACGGCTCTGCAAAACCAAATTAATTCTCTGCCTTTCCCTGTCGTTCATTTGGCAACTCACGGACAGTTCAGCTCTAAAGCTGAGGAGACATTTATCGTCGCCTGGGATAAGCGCATATACGTCAATGAGTTGGATAACTTAGTCCGAAATCGAGAGCAAAACAGACCTGATGCCGTTGAATTGCTCGTCTTGAGTGCCTGTGAAACGGCTGCTGGAGACAAGCGGGCTGCCTTGGGAATTGCTGGTGTAGCTGTACGGGCGGGGGCGCGTAGTACAGTTGCTTCCTTATGGAGTTTAAACGACGAGTCCACCGCAGCGCTCATGAGTGAATTCTACCGAGAGTTAGCAGATCGATCGCTCACTAAAGCCGAAGCACTTCGTCGCGCCCAATTGTCCCTTTTACAAAATCCTAAATATCAACGTCCCCTGTTCTGGGCACCCTACGTTTTATTGGGGAATTGGCTTTAGTAGTTGAACAGCACTCTACAATTGGTTCGATCGCCAGCTCGTTCAAACCAATGACCTGCAAAAGCTCTGCCCAAGAAGGATTATTCGGATTGCGACGACGCAGTTGGGCTGCGACAGTTAGCGCATCAAACCATAGACCGTTGACGGCATAAAGAGCTACGCGATCGCGTGGTGTAGCTTTCTCTAACTGCTCCTTGAGGGTAGGGTCGAGCGGGTTTATTTGAATCCACCCATCCACAAAAGCAGGCGGCTCTTGCTCCCGACAATAAATCTTCAAAAACCAACGATATTGCCGACCAACTGAAAGCGGTGGTGCTGTTTTCGGAAGAGACAGGCTGATAATTCCTCGGGTTTGGGGCAACGCGACATCAGTTTGATAAACCAACCCACCATCCTTGTTCCGCAACACAAACTTAGCTGGAACAGGTGCTACATAAGAAGTATAAAACCAAAAAGTGGGTGCGGCGCTGATTGTCGTGCCTAAGACCAATGCTGAATCGGAATAAACTGGTACTAGTGCTGCGAGCTGCTGCTTTTGGGTATTGCTTGGAAGCTGTCGCTCTAGATTAAAGCAGCCACGGCTTCCAGCTTCCGATCGCTGACCTGGTTCCCCGATGTCCTCTGGTGGAGGTGGTGCAGCAAAAGTCAACGAGCCGTGTGATTTCCTGCTAGGGTCTGGACTCTGGTTTTGTCCAGATAGAGAGTTTAAAGGTTGTGCTTGCACTTGCGTACAGCTAAGGATTGCACAGCTAATCGCGAGGGTAAGTTTAATCTTTTGCACGGGCAACATAACTATTAGCCGTACCCATCGACACAACTTTACTTTGTATAGAGATTTATACACCCCATAATTTTAAGGTGAATGCAACAATTTAACGAAGAAATTTTTCACATAAGGATGTTAGTAGTTTTGTCAGTCAATCAAAGTCATGCTTCTGCCGTTGAAGAAAACAGTCGTCCCTCTTGTAAAGCAAGGTAGACTGTCACAGTGCTACCAGTACCTACTAAAACTAAGGCTGATGGCACAAAGGGAACCCAATAGCCGTGGCTGAAGAAAACTAAGCAAAGACCCCATAAAACACCCAGTGCACTTCCACCCGCTAGTATAAGGTATAGTCCAGACCTACAGGCAAAGGCGATCGCCACTCCGACCGCAGACCAACTCCAAATCCACAAGACTTCACCCCAGATAGACCAAACTGAGATTAAAGGTCGCTTGTCTTTAACTGCACTGATAATTTGACTGACCATTTGCGCTTGTACGATTACCCCTGGCATTTCCTGGTAAAATCCTGGCTGGGCGCTATAAGGCGTAGGTATATAATCGTGGGCGCTTTGGGCAGTGACACCGATGAGAACGATTCGATCCTTCACGACTTCCGGCTTCACTGCACCACGAAGAAGATCGCTCAACGTTACTGTCGGCGCAATATCTAGAGGCGAATGGCGGTAAGAGCGGTAGTTGAGCAAGATCTGATAGCCCCAATCCTCCATTTGCTGATAGCCACCCATACGCGATCGCAAACGTTGGAAAACGACATCACCTAATACCAAATCTCCTCTGGCGTTATACTTGGCAGAAATGCCCGATCGCTCTAAGTAGTGAAACGCTAGTTGGGCGCTTAGGGCATAGGGTGTAGTACAAGGCGATGTCGGAGCTGGTTTCATTGCTAATAAATGTCGGCGTAAAACGCCATCTGAGTCTTGAATGACATCGCTAAACCCCAGACGCGCTGGCCCAACTTCGGGAGGGGGTGCAGTTCCAGGATGATTTTTAGCGCGATCGCTGGCTTTGCAGATTGCAAAGAAGTTACGATCGCGCAGGCGAGTGGCTAAAGAATCCCGATCGGATTTAACTGGGAAATCGCGATAAATATCCAACCCAACAGTTCGCGCTTGAAATTGTTGGAGTTTCTGCAACAGTTGTACTAGTGCTAAATCCGATATCGACCCAGTTCTTTGCTTTTGCTCGGGCAGTTGAAAATCATCCTCGGTGACGGTGACGATCAACAGCCGCGAATCTTGCCCTGTATCCGATCGCAATCGCATCAAGCTGTCGTAAGCTTGCAATTCCCACGTTTGCAATTCTCCCAGCAGCCGCACCCCCAATACGCTAGCTGTGATCGCCACGCTCAGAAGTAGCACCGTTGTTAGGTGACGGCTGTTGGGCAAAATGGGAGGTGGCCAGATTGCTGGCGTGACAGCGGGATTTTGGCAAATGACTGGCAACCAGCTAGCACAAGGAAACTGAACCTCTAGATCCTCTTTTAATCGCGATCGCGCTTGCCGCATTGCTAGATAAAGCGATTTTCTACCCGCTAAAGCTTCCAGCAGGTACTTTAAAAACCTTTGCGCTACCAAGTCCGGTACGGGTTCTCGCATGACAATGACTTGCGGAATTTGGGCTTTTTGTAGCCCAGATGCCAATCCCAATCCGTCGCAGGAGTTGAAAATTGCTAAATGTAGTCCACCCGCAACGGCATTGCTCAAAGCCCTGCTAAACTCCTCAATTGTTAAGCTTTCTGTCTCGTTAATGTAAATTCGTCCGCTGTCTCCCTCGGTGCTGCTATGACCGGCAAAAAAGAGAATATCCCAAGAGCACCCCCACAAATGGTCTTTAATTTCCTGAGAGTCCGGGTTTTCGAGAAATGTTGTTTTAGTATATGGTAAACTTTCCAATAACTGCCGATCTGCTTGGATATCGATCCCCGTACTCTTACCCAAAATCGCTAGAATTCTGACGGATTTTCGCGTCAAAAACTTTTTTGATGTAGGCGGTGATTCATAGTTTGGGAAACTCAAGGCGACTTCCACTTTGGGCGACTGCTCGACTAAATCCCACAGCAACCAGGGAATCTTTCGCAATTGAATCGAACGAGTACTGATGAGTAATCGCACCTCGTCTTTGGGAAACCTGAGGTGTGGCAGTAAATTATCTCGGATAGAACCAAAGGACTCCGATCGCAGCCAAGAGTTCAGTTGCGCTCGCAGTAGATCTTCTAATTGCCGACAATCTTCGCGTCGCTGGCTTATTGAGCCGTCGTAGACGATTTGTTTTGCTTTGATGCGAGCCGACTTACCCAAGCTGCGATAAGCTGAATGCCAGCGATCGTATGTCACGAGTAAATTGGGAGCTGGAGGCAACTGTCCTGTAACTTCTATAAAGGGACGAGCGTTCTGTTCGCCAATTTCCAGCGTCACGCTAACGCCTTGTTCTAAACTGCCATCTAGCTTTAAAATAACTAACTTGCTCACTGCCTACGTGCCTTTGTCAGCTTGCTATGCTTCTCATGTTTAAATGATAAAATCCTCGATCGCGATCGCCTCTCCCAAAGCTAGCTTAACGCTAAAATATTCTCCCGATTCAGCACCAAACTGCAATTGAATATTCTTATTTGTATTCCTAGAAGAGGCTTCCATCACAGCCACTCCTGCAACATCCAGCACCGACACCTGAAGATTTGACGGTAGATAAGTCTGTCCGCTTGTCGGATGCACTTCTACAAAAATGTTCATCTCTCGCGAGTTTTCTGGATTGACGGCAACGACTAGAACCACCGATTGAGAGATCGTCTGTTTGCCTAAGTCGATCTTCTTGCCCCTACTCGCACTTGCATTTCTGGCATTCCTCCAAGCTGGCTCGGCTATTTGAAGCTCTAAAACAGTTGAAATTTCCTGCCAACCCGCCTCAAAAATATTGTCCAACCATTGTTTCAAATTAATGCGATTTTTACTGACAGCAGGCGATCGACTAGATAGTTTAGCTTGTCGAGCTTGAGAAAGGTCTTCTAAGTACTCTAGCAATTTCTCTAGAGGTTGCAGTTGAACGATTGATAGTGATTCGGTCGATACCTGCTTAACAAACCCTAATATTGTTGCTTCTCGAAATGATTCATGAATTTGCACGATGACATAACCAATTCGGCTTGACTGGACTTCAGGTGGTATGTAAATAAATTGCGTATTTGCTAATACCGGACGGCATTCTAAATCTCCCAAATTTTTCAAGCGCAGAGCGGCTGTATCCGTCAGCGTCTGTTGCACGGGATTCCAACTGTCGCTGTTCTCCAAATGGGTTTCAAATCCCATGCATTCTAGATAGAAATTTACAAAAGATACAGCCAAGGTGTTGAGACGAACTTGTTCGCCTTTTTCGGGTGTAGCTTGCTGTCTGGAGAACTGTTCGGCTCGCTCTCGCTCTTTTGGAGATATAGGTGCTGTGAAGGTGGAAAGAACTCTCATGGCATTCATAATTTTTTGTCTACTTGATTAGCAATTTGTAGTTTGTATATTCTCTCGGATTTGAGGAGCAAATTTTTTCAGGCAGCGGCGGTAAAAGTTATGTAATCTTGTAATTCCAATTCCCCACTCTGTCGATATATCTTGCCAAGAAACTCCTGAATACCTTCTTCTAGCTATTGCTTGAAAATTTGCTTCAGGGCGCTCTTTTATATGTTTTCTGGTAAAAATTCTGTCTGGATCGGATTCTATGTATTGTCTGACTTGCTCGAATAGTGATACAGACTCAGATGACGATAAATTCTCCAGATGAGAGCTTTCGAGATTGATTTCGTTCGGTTTGCCAATATTTTTCGGAATAGCTTCGGGAAAAAAACGTTTGGTTAGTAGCATATTTACCCAAGCCATAACTTCGCCACGCTCTGGATTATAGTTATGAATATTGTCATCCCGACAAAGATAAAAGAAGAGATTTTGTACTGCTTCTTCATAAATATCTTCGTAAGCTAGTTGAAATTGACCCTTGTGGGGACGACAAAGTTTACCCGACTGCCAGATAACGTTGACGAGCTGACTTAAGGCTGTCCGCCGCCCCTTAGTCGCGTGTGAGTGTTGCTGGGCAAGCAGTATTAGTTCTTTGAGATGTGCATCCAGCGCTTGTCGCGAATCGTTGGTCATTTCAAGCTGCGAATATCGCCAAAGTAAATTACTTATCCCTATCTCTGAGATACCAGTGCTACTTTTACACGCATTGTTACAAATTGTTACAAAACTTTTCTGTTGGGGATAGACTTCCGACCCTAGTAGGTAGTCTCAATTTGTATAGACAGAGTACGGTCAATACTCTGCACTCCACAGAAAAATTTGTAGACAAATTTATTTTATTAACATTTATTTTGAATAAAACTATTTGATAAAATTCAGCTTTTCAGTAAAGCTTTTAACGCTTTCTTGGCTACTTCTTGCGCACGACTTGATGTAACTTTTTGATAGCGTAATGTCGTCTGGATGTTAGTATGTCCCATCAGCGCTCTCAATTCTTCAATCCCCATCAGCCCCACCCGTTCGGTGGCAAACGTATGCCTCAAATCGTGTAGACGGCAGCCTTTTAGCTCTAATCTCTGCTGCGTGGTTCGGCTCCAATCTTCATAAGCAGTACGGTAAGACAGCCTAGAGACTTCTTTTGTGAAGGGATTTTGAGCAGTGAATAGGGCAGGTGAATCTTGATGTCGATAGAGTCTAAGATATTTCTCTAGTACAGTAGCTAAGTCCTCACCATAGAAGCACCACATGAGCTTGTTTCCTTTACCCACTACTTGGAATTTGTATTCTTTTAAGTCTATTTGTTCTAGATCTAGAGCTAAGGCTTCTGCAATTCTTGCTCCAGTTCGATGTAGTAGGAGTACCAGTGTGTGTAGCCTGGAGTTGGGTTCTAACAAACTGTAAAAAATCTTAAGTTGCTGTGGATTTAGATAGTGAATCACTTCATCACTATTGTGTTCGCCCTTTTCACGATCTGGCTTGCGGCGTTTGAGGCGGGCGATTGGGTTGGATTCAATATAGCCTTGTTCTAAGGCAAAGTTAAGCAAAGATTGAATAATAGAGGAGTGGCGATTGTGAGTCGTGTAGGACAAATGAGTCAAGTTATTAAGGTATTGCTCTAGTTGTTGACGATTGAGCGAACTAACAGGCGATCGTCCGTATTGCTGTAACAAGGGAAGCTTTCTTTGACTCAAACGAACGAATTGTACTCTGGCTCAATCCCGAACGCTCTAAAAATTATGTAGCCACAGTAGCAAGAAACACATTCATACTTTATCACTTATCTAAAATAAGATAACTCAGATGAGCTAGCTAATCATATACTTTTATAAGTGACTTTGTTACTTACTTTTATGTTTATTTCTGAAACTGATAAACTACCAGCTCAAGGTGAAAAGCTGACAGAGTACGTCCGGCGAGTTAGAACTGCGCTTGGAATGAGTCAAGCCGAATAAGCTCACAAAGCGGGTATTCACTTACAAAGTGTAGGCAAGATTGAGAAAGGATTGACAACTCGCCTCAACTCCAAGTCACTAACAGGATTGTCGAGAGCTTTGCAGATTTCAGAAGAGTATTTGGAGGCAGTATGTCGAGGAATGCCAGTAGCAGCGGTACAGCAGTTGAAAATTTGCCCTAACTGTTGGACACCAGGAACCCAAGCCGAACTCATGTGGTTAAATCCACGCTCTCTTTTTTGTTTTGCTTGTGGGACGCAACTGCGCGATCGCTGCGTTAGTTGTAACGAACTCATAGTGTCAATCAAGTTCAGATTTTGCCCATACTGCGGGCAGTCTTACAAAACTAGCACTGTATCTGCAACCTGAGTGCTAAAGCGTATAAAGTTTTTAGCGTATAAAGTTTTTACCGCTTTTCTCCTCTTGCCTATGTATATACATGGTAAGGCATAGTAGCCATATATGTATATACATGGCTGAGGAGATAAGAAAATTGTCCGGTTTCTTATTCCGGTTTTTTGTTCCATTACTTGTCGCAGCCCTTTAACTAATAAAAGAAATTGCTCGTAGCTAATTCCCAATATTTGTTTGGTACGGAGTGGATATTTGTGAATATAATGAAGTGGATTTTTCATTATGGTAGACCAACGGTAGACACTCAATTTACCGTTCTACCATTTTTTTGTATCCAGATTTATATTTCGGACAGGTCTAAAGGATTCCAGAATCTTGCCTAGAGGTATTTCTGCTGCACCAAGAGTGACACTGAACACCAAGCTGATTAGCAGGATAATTATTCCCAGAACCAGACCTAGTAAAGGTGATATTTGTGGATTTTTTATTCCTTTAGGTAACGTTGTAGTTGCTTTTGCTATTCTCTTTGTTTCGCATCAGAAAACATTACCTATAATTTTTGGTTAACATTCATTTGGGAAAACAGAACTAGGTTAAAATCCTGCTTTTTGCTCCTTTTTTAGAATGCTTTGCGCTCCTCTAAGTGGGCTGTAATCTCCTTTCGGGTTCGCCAAACCGGACGCAATTGTTGACGAGCAAAAAGTGGCAGTTGATCGCTAACATGGGGCGAATTAGGTTGACTGGAATTACCATAACCGATGAGAGCCAATGCTTTGACTGGCTGAGAGAACTCAACAGCAGCAACGTAAGAATCACCTCCGGCTGCTTGAAAGCGTCCATCACCTGTTGGGGCGTAATTCACTACACGGAAAATACCTCTATCTCCATCACCACCATTAGCTGGTAAATCTAAATTGCCAGACCGCAATCGAAAGACATCACCCCAAGCTATATCTAGCTTTTTGTAAGCTTTTTCTACTTTTGCTGCTGCATCTGCCAACGCTTTCACTGCACTTTGAGGATCGGCCAAGCCGTCAGGTGTTTTGAATGGAGATTTCTCGTTCCAAGGAGTCTTAAACACCGTATCGAAGTCTATAGCGTCAACCCAGAAACTAAACAGTACAGCACCTCGACTATCAGCATCAGCTTTGCGATCCCATGCTGCTAAGACATGGGCGGCGCGGCGTGTTAATTCATCCTGTTGCTGTTGAGCAGCCCCAATCAACTCATCGAGAATCCTTTCGGCTAATTCCATCCGGGTAGAATGCTTGTAAGCAACCATTTCGTCAAACGAAATGCTTTCATCTTCAGCTAACATCCTAGCAGAACTCTGCGCCCGGAAATACATTGGTCCTCTTGGAGCCATGTAAGGTGGATAATCGTTTGCTTTGATAGCTAGTGGAGAAGTTGTAGTCCAAGGTGGATCGTTGGCATTTTGCAACCAACCACTAGCAGGATCGATGACTTTGGGCAAATCTTGGTAAGGATGATTTTTAGTCCACAAAGTTTTGGATGTATCACCAGGGATTATACCTTGCCAGTATATAAAGTCTCCTTGTTGACGCACGGGAACCTGACCGTTGAATAGGTGCATGATATGTCCTTCGCGGTCGGCATACATGACAGTAAACATGGAAAGTTGCAACCGTTGTAGTACCTTCTGAAACTGGTTGAGATTTTTGGCTCTAGCCATATCCCACCACTGGGCTAATACACCAGAACTGTCTTGCCCAACAACACGCAGTGCTAAAGTGCTATCTTTCTTGCTCACTACAGGCCCGTGAACAGAACTTTTGACTGTAAATATTTGTTCGCGCAACGAGCCATTTTTCTGCTTCACCTTTAATGGAAAGCTTGCTGTTTCAAAGGGGCGAACTTTGCCATCAAAAAGATAGCCATTGTTCTGCAATTTCAGTTCGTAGGCATCCCAACCATCATGAGTATTGACAGTGTGAGTCCAACCTAAATTATCGTTGAAGGCGATCGCTAATACGGGAATACCAACCAATGTTGACCCGTAAGCATCAATCCCAGGCGCAGTAATTTGAGCTTCGTACCATAATAAGTCTCCCCAAGGCAAGTGAGGGTTAGCTAACAGCATCGCCTTGCCACTAGCAGACCTTTTTGGTGCGATCGCCCAACCATTAGAGGCTGCTGGAGACTGATGTTGACTCACCTGTGCAACACTCCCCTGATTGACCACAAAAGTAAACAGCAGTAACCGTTGCAGGTGGCTGAGTACATCTTCTGGCTTGACTGGTAACACTACTTCTACTTCATCGTCAATTAAATTGCGATGTTCTTTGGCATAGGCATTAATCCCATCTGCAAAGGCATCTATGTAACTCCGAAACGCCGGGTTTTGGGCTTCATACCAAGCGATCGCTCTTTTGGGTACACCCATCGTTAGTACCCATTTGTCTGAATCTATATATTCCTCTCCCCAATATTCGGCAGCCTTTCCCCTTGCTTGTCCGTAAAGGCGCAACAGCAAGTTAGCATGACTTTGCGTTTGCGCCCACCCAAAGGCTTTAAAAGCTCCTTGGGCATTACTACCGTAAATATGGGGTATACCGTAGGTGTCCCAAAGAATTTCTGTACTTTTGGGTGCAGAGCTTATACTCTGGCTACTCACTGCCAACGTAAATATGATGCTCAGTAAAAAAGGTAACAGCCTTCTAAATTGTTTCTGCCAGCCCAAAGGACTATCAAGCTTAGTTTTATCCGTAAAAAACATTTGATTTGAAGTAAAAGATTAAAGACTGCGATCGCCCAGCAGATATCAGCAAAACAGCAGTAAGCAATCGCGGTAGGCTAGCAGCATTCCTGCTCAATAATTCAAGCGATCGTCACAACACTCAAGCCCAGCAGTGGCAAAATGATTATGCCACTAAGGATGTACTTGAATAATACGGCTAACAGTCAAGCCTGTAACTAAAAATGAACCACACAACAAAGAAATAAAATTATTCAAGTAAATAGGGTAAAGTTGAGGGCAAATTATCCAAGAGTTAAGATTTAATATGTTTGTTTTCATGACAATTTGAATTCGCACTAAAATTAAATTTTTCCTTGTATTTTAAGTTTCAATAATACAAGTATTGTAGAGAAGTTAAAACCCTCTACAAATAGCAATGGCAAAGTTATAGAAGTATTAATTTTGACCAGATAGCTCCTCCATTTTCTTTCGCAAACTTAGAGGTCTCATATCAGTCCATACTTCTTTAATGTATTCTAGACATTCTGATTTCAGCCCACTTTTACCTGCATCTCTCCAACCAAGAGCATTTTCTCTATCAGCAGGCCAAATAGAATACTGTTCTTCATGATTAACCACAACTTTATAAATAGTTTGGTTTTCTGTATCGGCGTTATTCATTGTTTATCGACTCCAAATTTGTCTATTTAGATTGCTTACTTCCTAAAAAGATGACATGAAAATTATGTTCAGATTTTACTATATCACCCTCTTTACCATAGATATAAATATCTGTAAATCCTACATTTTTGAGAGCTGTAATAACTTCTATTCGAGAATAACCTCTTACTGAATTATTAATATCTAAACGTTGCCAAAATTCCTCTACTTTTTGAAAGATAGTAATTTTAAATTGACCTATTTTTGCTTCTGGGTTATAGCTATCACAACAAGCCCAGGCGAAATCGTCTTTTACATCACCATCTGAAATTGTACCATGCCAAGATTTATAAAAATCTTCTAAATTTAATCCAAACAGAAAAATTCCATTATCCAGAAGTGAATCATATACTTTTTTGAATACTGCTTGCAAATCTTCAAGAAGTAATATTTCATTAAGACCTGCATTAGCGCAAATCACTGCATGAAAAGTAGACGGCAAATTAAAAAATCTGGCATCATCAAGGATAAATTTTGCACTGGGGGCATTCTCACGCGCATATTGCAACATTCCTGCCGAAATATCAAGACCTGTTACTTGATATCCTTGCTCGCTTAAACTTTGTGCTACGTGTCCAGTACCACAACATAAATCAAGAAGGTTTGCCCCTTGATGAACATTATATTGTTGTAGTAGCTTTTCAAAAGCTGGCAAAACTGTTTGGCAGTATCTTTGACCCCAATAATCATTATAGATTTTAGCCCAAGGGTCATATGTAGCATTAGGTTGAATTGTAACCATGTCCTTATTTTTCTATTGATTATTGAATTGATTTATCAATGTAACTTTTAAGGTAAAAAGCCACTTTCTCGAAGTTCCTTGATACTATCTTTCACAGCTTGAATAATGTATTCTAAATCTTCGTCAGTATGGGCTGTTGATAATAAACCGCCATTGGGAATCATAAAAACTCCACGAGAGATAAGATGATAAAAAATCAAATCCAAATTTCCTGAAGCAGAATCTTCAGAATCAACAGCATTTCCTAAGGAAACAGAAGTAAATATGGAACCACAGTTTGCCAAGCGAATCGGTACTTCATCTTCTTGAAAATAAGTATTCAGTTTTTTTACAAACTGAGAAGTACGTTCATTTAATTGTTGTTGAAGGGCATTACCTTGGCTTTGTAAATATTTAAGGACTGCTCGTGCAGCAGCCATAGCCAGGGGATGTTTACAGTAAGTTCCGGCAAAAAATGTTGTTTCTACTTGAGGAAAAGATGCGTCTCCATAGTTCCACATCCCACCGTCTATTCTATCCATGTAAGCTGCTTTGCCAGCGATAATTCCAATGGGTAAGCCACCACCGACAATTTTTCCATAAGTTGCTATGTCTGCTTCAATGCCAAACCATGCTTGCGCTCCACCTAAATGAATCCGGAAGCCGGTAAGCATTTCATCAAAGATTAAAGCGATGCCAGATTTTTGAGTGATTTCTCTCAATTGAACAAGAAAATCTTGCGGTTGTATATCTGGTCGTTCATCTTGAATAGGTTCGACTAAAACAGCAGCTAATTCATGTTGATAAGCTTTAATTATTTCTAATGATTTGAAATCACCATAATCCAAAACTAAAATATCTTGAGCTACGTTCGGCAAGACACCAGGAAAACGTGGAACTACAATGAATTGGTCGTCTATTTTCTGTCTTTTAACTAAAGTGCCATCAAAATGCCCATGATAAGAACCTGCAAACATGGCAATTTTTTGCCGGACTGTTGTAGCGCGTGCTAGGCGTATTGCTGTCATCACAGCTTCTGTGCCAGTATTACTAAAAGTCACACGTTCCATACCTGTGAGTTCACAGAATAACTGTGCAACTTCACCAGCTAAATCTGATTGTGGTCCAATATGTATGCCTTGCTCTAATCGCTCTTGTATGGCTTCTTTAATAAAAGATGGATTATGACCAAAAAGATTGACTCCAAAGCCCATCACAAGGTCTAGATATTCGTTACCATCAATATCCCACATTTTAGAACCAGAAGCACGTTTGCCAATAATGGGATAGACCATTTCTTTGAATACCTTGTGAAATTCCATAGAATTTCTTCTATCGGCAAGTACAGAACGATAGACTTGGGTTAACTGCTTTGATGTTTGTGTTTTATTGATGTAACGGTCAATGAAATTTTCTAGTAGCTGTTGTTGAAAATTTAAGTTGCTTGTAGATGCTGAATTGGTTAATTGCATGGCAGTAATATGTGGTGAATTATTGGAAATTTAAATGTTTAATAATTTCTGCTTAGGATTTTCTAAAAAACCTGTTTTCAGCAGATATGACAAGTAAGTATTGAGTAACTTCTCATCCACTGGCGGGCAAGTAATGCCAGTATTAGCCAGCCCCTTGGTTGTATTTTGACAATCAAAATTTAATAATATTGAGTTATGATTTTTCGGCGCATTCAACAATAGTACAAGTGGAAATAATGGATGTTCTGGATGGTGTTTCGCAATGTTAATTAAAGCTGCTTGCCATTGTTGCTCAGAAACTTGTTGCAGTGAATAGCCAACGCTACGGAGTAATTTGATGAGTGTATTGGAATGAAAAGGTTGCGGATTTACAAAATGAAAAGCTTTACCAATAGATTGCTCTTGTTTGGATAAATAGACTATAGCTTTGCTTACATAATCTACAGGTGCTATGTCTTCAATCATATTGACATCTGGCACTTTCTCAAGTTTGATACAGCCGATGATTAACCTATATAAAAAGTCATTTTGATTGAATACTCCGGTTTGGCTGTGTCCAGAAACACGTCCTATTCTATATATACATACAGGAAGACCGCGATCGCGGGCAATGGTGACTAACTTTTCGGCAACCCATTTACTCTGAGTGTACCCACCAGATGGTACTTGATAATCATCAAGGCTGTCTTGTTCTCGTACTACTTTTACACCCGAATAACCTTTAGCAGAAAAAACCCCATCAGTTGACATAAAATGCACAGGTTTGACTTTACCTTGAGATGCTAGTCTCAAAACTTCCTGGGTTCCTAATACATTTGCCGCCTTGAGTGTGGCGTATGGGGAAGCATGATGAACCAAAGCCCCATTGTGATAGATTACATCAATTAACTCCGCCAATTCTTGAAATTTCTGCTGAGAAAGTCCCAAGAGTGGCTCAGATAAATTACCTACAGTTGCAATAATCCTAGAACTGAAAGAATTATCCCAAAGTAAATATGATTCGAGGCTATTTTTAATTCTGTTTTTGCCCTCTTCCAAGTTAGCAGCACGTACTAAGCAATAAATATCTGCATGAGTTTGTTGTAAAAGTTCATAAAGTAAAAACGATCCTACAAAACCTGTGGCACCAGTTAAGAAAATTTTAGCAGGCTCAGTTGGATACTTAATTGGTGCTTCAGGACGTATTGCAGAATTAAGGACAGCTTCGGCTTGCCAATTAATTTGATTTTTGGAAGTAATAGCGACAGTAGAATAACCCCTGTTTTCAGCCGTTTCAATACTTTGGGCTAAACTAGCAATTGTCGGCATTTCCCACAAACTGCTTAAAGGTAATTCTATTTGCCATATTTGACGTACTCGGAAAACAAGCTGTGTTAGTAGTAAAGAATGTCCTCCCAAGTCAAAAAAGTTATCTTCAATTCCAACTTGTTTAACCTTGAGCAAATCAGCCCAAATTTTCGCTAGTTGTTCTTCAACTGGTGTACGTGGTGCTATATAGGTTGTTCCAATATTGGAATCAGTCTGGTCAGCTATAGGTAGGGCTTTGCGGTCTATTTTGCCATTGGGTGTAAGTGGTAGTTTTTCCAATAGTACAAAAGCAGAAGGAAGCATATAATTTGGTAGACTTGCTTTGAGTAATTGTCGTAATTCTGGTATCAGTTCGCTATGATTTTTTAAGTCATAATTTTGAGTGCTAGGAACAATATATGCTACTAGGCGTTTATCACCAGGGTTATCTTCCCTAACTACAACTACACTATCTTGCACCATCAAATGCTGAATTAATTTGGCTTCTATTTCTCCTAGTTCGATACGGAAACCACGAATTTTTACTTGATGGTCTACGCGACCAATGATTTCGATATTACTATCACTGCGATAGCGTACTAAGTCTCCTGTTTTGTATAACTTTTTGTCTCCTGCTTTGTTAAAAGGGTTGGGAATGAATTTCTCAGCCGTTAATTCAGGTTGATTGAGATAACCTCGTGCTACACCTTGACCACCAATATACAATTCTCCGGGAATACCAATAGGAACTGGTTGCAGATAGCAATCTAAAATATAAGTTTGAATATTAGAAATAGCTTTGCCAATAGGTATTTCTTGGGTAAAAGTTTGCTCTGATAAATCACAAGTTGTAGCTACTACTGTGGTTTCAGTAGGACCGTAGCTATTGACTAGTCTAATTCTTTTATCTACACATTTTTGCCAAATTAATACTTTATCAGTTAATGCTTTTTCACCACCGATAATCACTAATCTTACAGATAACGGTAAAGTTAATTTGAACGCATATAACTCAGAAGTTAATTGCTGCCAAAAAGCGGTGGGTAAATCTAATATAGTCAGCGATTGGTGTTGGCATTTTTCTAAAAAGTAAGGAATTGAAGTTAACATTTCATCAGTTTGCAGTACCAAGGTTGCTCCCTGTACTAAACAAGGAAAAATTTCTTCGGCGGCTGCATCAAAGCTAATGGAAGCAAATTGAAGAATGCGATCGCTAGAATTTATTTCATATTCCGTGATTGCTGCTTGGGTGTAGTTAACTAAAGACCCTTGTTCAATCATCACCCCTTTGGGTTTGCCTGTTGAACCAGATGTATAGATTACATATGCTAAATTGTCAAGTTGGCTTTGATTGATAAGATTAGTTTGCGGTTGTTGTATGATTAACTCTGCGTTATCTATACATATAACTTTGGCTGAGGTATCTAGATTTGCTGACAAAGATTCCTGGGTAAGCAACACTGACACTTGAGCATCAGCTAACATATACGCTAACCTTTCTTGCGGATATGCTGGATCTAGTGGGAGATATGCCCCGCCTGCTTTGAGAATTGCCAATAATCCTACTATCATTTCTAGGGAACGCTCTACACAAATCCCCACTAATACCTCTGGCGCTACTCCATGTTTTCGTAGGTAATGAGCGAGTTGATTAGCTTTTTGATTGAGCTGTTGGTAAGTTAAATGTTGATTCTCGTGTACTACTGCTACTGCATTAGGTGTTTTTTCTACCTGTGCTTCAAATAATTGATGAATGCACAAGTCTTGCGGATACTCTATTTGAGTATTATTCCACTCAACTAATAAAGTTTGCTTTTCTGCTTCTGCCAACAAAGGCAAGTCTGACAGGCGCTGCTGGGGATTTGCAACTATACCTGCTAGCAAGTTGTCCAAATGCCCTAACATTCGAGTAATCGCATCATCATCAAAGCGATCGCGATTGTAAGCAATTTCTAATGACAACTCTTGGCTAGGTACGACTGTCACCGTTAAAGGATAGTTTGTCCGTTCATCGGTAACAACATTCAAAATTTCTAGATTATCAATTTGCCGTTTTGAAGTGTCCACCGGGTAATTTTCAAATACCAAAATGCTATCAAATAAAGTCATTCCCCGTGGTACTTCACTCCACCCCTGCACCTGTACTAAGGGGCTGTATTCATACTGAGAAATTTCTGCTTGTTGAGCCTGGATATGCTTGAGGAAAGCTACAACAGAAGTATTTGCTGCTACCTGCACCCTCAGAGGTAAGCTGTTAATGAACAATCCCACCATAGATTCTGCACCCACCAGCGTTACCGGACGACCAGAGACGGTGACACCAAAAACTACGTCTGTCTCACCACTGTAATAGCTCAAAAGCCAAGTCCAAGCACCTTGTACTAAAGTATTGAGGGTAATTTGCTGCTGACGAACGAGCGATCGCATCGCTGCGGTTTGGCTGGCTGACAGTTTGATTTGTTGGGCTGCATGATTTTTTATTTGGCTATGAGTGCTACTGTGTGATTTTTCAATACGTAGGTTAGTAGGAGCAGAAAAACCACTCAACGTCTGTCGCCAAAAAGTCTCAGCCTTTGTTAAATCCTGTTTATGTAGCCATTTGATGTAATCTCGGTAAGGACGGGGAGGCTCTAACTGTAATTCTTTACCTTGACAAAAGGCAGTATAAAATTTAAAAACTTCCTCCAGCAACAATGATGTAGACCAACCATCGGTAATTAGATGATGGGTGTTCCAGACGAATTGGTAAGTGTTTTCGCTCAGTTGAATTAACGCCAAACGGATTAATGGCGCTTGGGTGAGATCGATCCCTAAAGTGCGATCGCTCTCTAAAAAAGCTGCTAACTTTTCTTGCTGCTCAGTAGATGAAAGGTCTTGCCAGTTGTAATACTTTAAAGGCAGTTGCACCTGACGCAGCACTACTTGTACAGGTTCTTTTATACCTTTCCAGCAAAAACAAGTCCGCAAAATTGGATGACGCTCAATTACCTGCTGCCAAACTCTTTCAAAGACAGGAATATTCAGTTGACCAGAAAGGGTACATACTAATTGATTAAAATAAACTCCTGTATCTGGTGCAGATAGGGTATGAAAAAGTAATCCCTGCTGCATTGGTGAAAGAGGATAGAAATCCTCTACATTTTGCATACCCATTTCAAACGTCTCCAATTGCTGCAATGATGTTTTCGAGGTCAGTTTCGCTCCACTGAAAGTCTGATAAATCTGCACGAAGCGAGTTATTTTCAGATTCTTGGTGAATTAGCGATGGCGTTCCGCCCAGCGTAGCTGAACGCAATGCTTTGATAAAATTCTGGGCTAGATTTTCAACCGTCCTTTGGCGATGAATCGTATTGCTGTAAGTCCAACTGATTTGTAATTGCTCTGCAACTACAATCGCGTTGATATCTAATAAATGACAACGGCTTCCCCTGGGACTGCGTGCAGCGCCAATATCTGCGTCTGCTAGACTAAAGGGCGATGATTCAAAAAGAACTTGGTCGGATTGTCCCAAATAGTTGAACAGCACCTCAGCTTGCGGTAGAGTTTGCAGTTTTTCTGCTATTGCGTCGCTACTCAGATAACGCAGTACACCATAACCGATACCGCGATTGGGAATCTCGCGTAACTGCTCCTTGACAGTTTTAACCGTCGTGGCTAGGTCAGCAGTTGCTGGCAATTTTAATAGTACTGGGAAAATGGTCGTAAACCAGCCCACAGTCCTTGACAAATCCACATCATCAAATATTTCTTCCCGCCCATGTCCTTCTAAATCTAATAGCAGTGTTGGCTCTCCCATCCACTCAGCAAAAGTTTGTACCAATGCTGTTAGTAATACATCGTTAATTTGGGTTTGATAAGCAGCTGGTACTTTTTGCAACAAAGCTTGCGTATCTGCCACACTCAGGGAAACAGATATAGTACGAGCCGAAGCCTGTGTGTTCTCGCCTCTGGGGAAATCTACTGGGATGGGAGCAATTTGACGGCGGGATTCTGAACACCAGTAGTCTAGTTCTTTTTGAAGTTCGACTGATTGTACGTAGTTTTTTAGCTTTTGCGCCCACTGCTGGAACGAAGTTGTTTTAGCTGGTAATTTAATTGCCTCACCCGCTTGTATTTGGGCGTAAACAGTTTGGAAATCCTCTAGGAGAATGCGCCAAGAAACACCGTCAACAGCTAAATGGTGAATGATTAGTAGTAAGTAGCTGGGCTGATTTGTACCACGGTCAAAAATAGCCTCTTGTACTAAGGGACTCACAGAGAGATTAAAACTAGCTTGTAATTTTGTAGCTGTGGAGGCGATCGCCTTTTGTTGTTCTTGCTGTGACAATGTAGAAAAATCATAGCGGATCGCTGGCACAATATCTGTGGGAGTAGCGATCGCTTGCTTCCATCCAGATTCCTTGACAAAACGTAGGCGAAGTGAATCATGATGCAATATTAACTGCTGCATGACCTGCTGTAAAATCTCCCTGTCGAGATTTTGTCGCATTTCCAGCAAAATTGCCTGATTGTAGTGATGTGGCTCAGGCTGATTTTGCTCAAAAAACCAATGTTGAATCGGGGTGAGAAATACATCCCCTTTGACTAATCCCTGCTCTGCTTGGATAGTGCGAACCGTACCCGCCACTGCTGCTAATTTTGCAATTGTTTGATGGTCGAACATCTGCTTAGGAATCAGTTGCAAACCAGCTTGATTAGCTTTAGCAATAATTTGGATACTCAAGATGGAATCTCCGCCCAACTCAAAGAAGTTATCGTGGATACCTAAGCGTTCCACACGCAAAACTTGAGTCCAAATGTCTGCTAATAATTTTTCAGTCGGTGTAGTAGGTGGTACAAAAGTACCTGACGCGGCTCTAACTTGTTCTGGTGCTGGCAATGCTTTTGTATTTACTTTGCCGTTATTTGTCAAAGGCAATTCCTTCAATGGCACGAAAACTGAGGGAACCATATAATCAGGCAGCTTTTCTTGCAAAAAGCTTTGCATAACGTCGATAGAACTGGGTGATTCTGCATTCCAAACAATGTATGCAGCTAAACGTTTGTTACCTGGAACATCCTCCCGTGCTATGACTACGGCTTCCTTTACCCCTGAATACTCTAAAATTACAGACTGAATCTCTGCTAATTCAATGCGGAAACCGCGAATTTTTACCTGGTCATCAATGCGTCCCAGATATTCCAGAACTCCATCTGCTCGGTAACGCGCCAAATCACCTGTTTTATACAGCCTCTCTCCTGGTGTTTGAGAAAATGGGTTGGGAATGAACTTTTGTGCTGTCAATTGCGGCTGATTGAGATAACCTCTAGCTAATCCTAAGCCACCAATGTGTAAGTCACCCACTACACCAATCGGTACAGGTTGACAGTGTTGGTCAAGAACATATAACTGGGTGTTAGCAATAGGCTCACCAATAGCGACTGAAGTTGAAAGATTTTCTCCTGGTGGTACTTTGTAAATGCAGCAACCGACAACTGTTTCTGTCGGACCGTATTCATTTACCAACATTGTCTCTGGTGCAAACTCGCGCCAAAAAGCAATATCTTCAGCCAACAAATTCTCACCACCAATGATGAAGGCTCTAGTGCGACCTGCGGCTGATTGCGGTGATAAAATCTGACATAGTAACTTCAAGTGAGCCGGTGTAATTTTCACCAAGCTTAAGTTAGAGCGATCGCGTAAAGCATTAGCCAGAGTTTCAATACCTTCGTCTGGTGAAAGAATTTCTACCTGATTCCCCACCAGTAAAGGAGAGAAAAGGCTGGTAATCGTTAGGTCAAATCCTAAAGGAGAGTGAATTATTGTTCCTGTACCTTGCTCCACACCATAAGCTTGGCTACACCAACTGAGGTAATTAACTAATCCTTGATGGTGAATTAATGTCCCTTTGGGTTTACCAGTCGAACCGGAAGTGTAGATGATGTAAGCTAGATTCAGAGTTGTAATATCACTGACTGGGTTATTTGTTGACTGTTGGTTAATGATTTGCCAATCAATATCTAAGTAAATTACTTGAGTTGCAGAAGTTGGTAGATTTGCTGCTAAATGTTGTTGAGTTAGTAGTACAGGTGTTTGAGCATCTTTTAAGATAAATGCTTGACGTTCTAGGGGATAGGTTGGCTCAATCGGTAGATATGCTCCACCTGCTTTGAGGATACCTAATAAGCCAATGACCATTTCTAAGGATCGTTCTACACAAATCCCCACAGGTACTTCTAGCTTAACTCCTAATTGCTGTAAGTAATGAGCTAGTTGGTTAGCACGAATGTTGAGTTCACTATAAGTGAGTTGTTCATTTTCAAACACTACCGCTACTGCATCTGGTGTTTTTTCTACCTGCTCCTCAAATAATTGGTGAATGCACTTATTTTTGGGATACTCAGCTTGAGTAGTATTAAAATCAACTAGCAGTTGATGTAGCTCGTTTGGCGGTAATATCTCTAACGCACTAATTGCAGATAACGGATTTTTTAAGACACTGTGCAATAAAGTCTCAAATTCGCCTGCCAAGCGATTGATATTTTCGGCGCTAAATAAGTTAGCATCGTAATGAAATTCTAAATTTAAATAATTGTCGCTTTCTAGACAGGAACATTTAATTTTAAATCTGTCAATACAGGTATACTGTTTGTAAATTGAAAAGTAAATATTAGTAGGAGAAGCAATATATTTCTCATTTTGTGATTCAAAATCAAAACAAAATGGTAAACATGATTCTGTTATATCTTTATTATTTTGTTTAATTTGCTCCCAATTAAAACTATCCTGCCATTCAGAAATTTCTTGGAAGCATTCTTGAGTTTGCTGTAGAACTTCACTAAAAGAATTAATTGATGTTAAATGAGTATGTAACGGTAAATATTTAGCAAATAATCCTAACGCTGTTCCTAATTCTTCGTAATTACGACCATTAGTAGCCGTACCGATAACTATTTCCGATTGTCCAGTCAAGCGCATGAGCAACACTTGCCAACAAGCTAATAAGAATACGGAAACAGAAGCATTATATTTCTCGGCTAAAATTTTAATTTTTTGATTTAAATCATGATTTATCTGCAAGCTGACAACTTGAGGTTTAAACTCTCGATCGGCTTGCGATTGATTCTCTAATGGCAAACTTAAATTCAGAAGATGAGCAATATCCTGTTTACGCCAATATTCTCTACCTGTTTCTGTATCTTCTGATTCAAGTAATTCATTTTGCCATTCAGCAATATCAGCATACTGTAAAATTTCGTCAGATAATTCCTGGTGGAAACAAGCTGCGTAGGAAATGCTGATTTCTCGCACCAGGTTGTTCAGAGTTCCAGAATCCGCGCACAAAGCGGGTAAACTTAAAAGCAATATATATTTTAGCGCCGATAAAGTTATGAAGGCGATCCGCAAATTTTGCCCTTTTTCATAATCAAAAGGCAACTGAAGCATATCCTGAAAAATTTCATCAACTTTAGCTTCTTGTTGCTGAGTTTCCCAGCCAGTTAGATCGTATTCATCTTCCCAATTAATGTCACTATCATTGATTACTTGAACTGGAATTTTCATCCCCGGCAAGCATTTAAATTTAGTCCTAAGTATCTCATGTTTATTAACAACATTTTTTAAGGCTAAATTCAGATTATCTCTGTCTAGCTTGCCTTCAATTAAAACTGCTACTTGGGCGCGAAATGGTGTTTGTTTATCTGCGTGCTGTAACAACCATAGATGTTTCTGGAGTGGGGAAATTCGGACACCTTCAAGAATTTGGGGTTGCATCATATTTGAAACCAAAAATTATATTTACGCCAAGGAAATAGGGTTATGAGTTACTGCTAATGTTAGATTTTTGTTTAATATTCATTAACTTCTGACGAACTGTGTTTTTATACTCTTTTTCTTGATTGAGTTGTTTTTGATAGTCAGATTCTTTAAGTTTTTCTACTAACTGGGATAGTTGAATATCTGGTTGTGCGATCGCACATTGTAGAAGTGTTTCTAACTGTTCTGCCATGCGGACTATAGTGCTGGATTCAAATAAATCAGTTTTATATTCAAAGCAACCATTAATACCTTCTGCTTGCTCAGAAAGTAATAACCCTAAATCAAAAGGAACTCTCTGCTTGTTGGTATCGAATGGGCTAAGGGTGAGATCTGGTAAAGACAAAGTGAGTTTTTGAATATCTGCTGTGGCTACATTCTGGAAAGCAAACCACACTTGAAATAGGGGATTATAATTTAGGTCGCGCTCTAGCTGCAATTCTCCAACTAACTTTTCAAAAGGCAAATCCTGATGCGCATAAGCTCCTAAAGTTACTTCACGTGTCCGATGGAGCAATTGGCTAAAACTAGGGTTTACTGAAAGGTCTGTTCGCAGAACTAAACTATTGACAAAAAAGCCTATTAATCCTTCAATTTCGCTGCGGTTGCGATTGGCAATAGCTGAACCTACAAGGATATCTTCTTGCTTAGTGTAGTAGTAGAGCAAGGTGTTATATGCAGCTAGCATGGTCATAGAGAGAGTAACATCCTCCCGCCTGCTAAGTAATTTCAGTGCATCGCTGAGGTCTTTGGATAGTTGGAATGATTGGGTTGTGCCAGTATAAGTTGGCTGCAAAGGTCGAGGTCTGTCTGTGGGTAACTCTAGCTTTATAGGTGCGTCTTTGAGTTGCTGTTTCCAGTAGTTTAGTTGGGTTTCTAGTACCTTTAAGCGCAACCATTCTCTCTGCCATACAGAAAAATCTGCATACTGAATTGGCAAGTCAGGGAGTGTCAGCGATTTCCCTTGGCTAAAAGCTGCGTAAAAGTCTGCTAGTTCCCGAATGAGTATCGTCATTGACCACAGGTCGGAGATAATGTGGTGCATTGTCAGCAGTAAAACATACTCTGCTTCGTCTAGCTGTAGTAATGTGGCTCGTAGTAGTGGTCCTTGGGCTAGGTTGAAAGGACTTTGTGCTTCTGCAAGTGCAATGTGCGTTGCTTCCGTTTCTCGTTGTTGAGGCGATCGCTCATTTCCTCTTAGGTCTACTCTCGCTATAGTAATCTCTGTAATCGGTTGAATTTTCTGAACTGGTTGCCCTTCAACTGTAGTAAAAACTGTACGTAAGGTTTCGTGACGGCTGACGACTGCTTTCAGACTTTGCTCTAAAGCTGTGATGTTGAGTGACCCAGTTAAGCGCACAGCCGTAGGAATATTATAAGTATGATTTCCTGGGTCTAATTGATCGAGCAACCAGAGTCGTTGTTGAGCAAAAGATAAGGGTAAGTTTTTACTCCTGCTAACAGGTTTTATTGGCAAAGTCTCCAACTTTTCCCCAGTTCTGATTTTCGTTTCTATTCTCTGGGCGCATTCTGCTATGGTTGGCGACTCAAACAAATAACTTAGCGGTATCTCTACTCCAAAAGCGTCCCGAAGGCGAGATATTACCTGAGTTGCTAACAGTGAATGTCCGCCTAAATCAAAAAAATTATCATGATTGCCTATACATTCTCTACCAAGAATTTGTGCCCATATTCCTGCTAGTACCTCTTCTACAGGAGTGCGTTGAGTTTGTACAACTTGGTTTTCTGTAACTGGTGCAGATTTTTGTAAAGGTCTAACTCTTGGAATTTGCGCCAGAGGAATTTGCGCTAAAAGTGTTTGCAGTGTTGCTTCTGGATTAGAAACAATCCTGTTTAATAGAGTTAAAAAATGTTCTAAAATCTGCCCTACATCAGCACTATCAAAACGACGTCGATCGTAAACGCATTTCAAATGGAGTTCTGATTCAACAGATGCTATGAGGGTGAGAGCATATTTAGTTTGTGCGCCAATGGAACGCGAATCAGATATGTTAATTTTTAGCTCAGCAGACTGTAATGCATTTACATCTACAGGATAGTTCTCGAAAACTAAGAGACTTTCATAAAGAGGTAAATGTCCCGGTAATTCACTGCATTGATGAACTTGCCCTGCATTGCTGTGTTCGTATTGTCGTAACTCAAGATTAAAATTTTGGATATTGTTGAACCAGTACCATAACTTTTCTTGCGGATCGATTTTTACTCTTAAAGGCAAAGTATTAATAAAAAGCCCGATGGCTGATTCGATTCCTGGTAAATTTGCTGGACGACCGGAGACTGTAATCCCAAAAACTACATCATCTTTATTACTATAGCGGCAAAGAAGTAATGCCCAAATTCCTTGAACTAGAGTGTTCAATGTTAGGCGATGAGATTTTACTAAAGATTTAATAACTGTTGTACTTGTGGCATCTAAATATATTTTTTGCTCATCATATTTTGCTTTATTAGCACTATTAGTTAAGGGTTCTGCTGTTATTCCTAATGGAGTGGTTTTTGTAAAATTTTTTAAGTTTTTTTGCCAAAATTCTTGAACTTGTAATTCATCTTGTTGCTTGAGCCAGGCAATATAATCTTTGTAAGGGCGAACTGGTTTAAGGTGTAAATCTTGACCTTGGCTTAAAGCTTGGTAAAAAGATAAGAATTCCTGAAATAATAAAGGGTTACACCAGCCATCCATGAGAATATGATGAGAAGTCCAAACTAATTGATAAGTACGATCGCCAGTTTGGAAAAGTGCCAAATGCATCAGAGGTGGTTGAGATAAATTGAAACCGCGATCGCGATTGCTTTGAAGATAAGCTTGCAATTGTGCTTGTTGTTCTAGCAAAGAATATTCTCGCCAGTCTTGCTGCTCCAATGGGACTGCTACTTGTCGCAACACTACCTGAAGTGGCTGCTCTTGCTCTTTCCAGACAAAGCCTGTTCTTAAAACTGAGTGCCGTGCAATAATCCTCTGCCAAGCTTGCTCACAAGCCGACACATTTACCTCTCCCTGTAAGGTGAAAGTAGATTGCTCAAGATGAATACCTGAATTGGGAGCAAATAATGTCTCAAACAACATCCCTTGCTGAGTTGGAGACAATGGATAAATAGCTTCAATATTTTTCTTATTCATTGCATTTTCCTCCTAATCCAAACCCATTTGTGCAAGAACTTTTTCTAATTGATTTTCATCAAGCATTACATCAGGAAAATCTGAAGGAGTATAACCCCCAGCCTCTGGAGATAGACAATGAGCAATGAGTTCACACAGCACTTCTTTAAACTTTTCGGCTATAAACTTGACTGTAGTTTGACGATGAATATTTTTGCTATAAGCCCAATTCACTCTTAGCTTGCTGTTAGTTATTAAAGCGTTGATTTCTAATAGATGGCTCCTTTGACCGTGCTGGCTCAGAGCTAATCCGCTAGATTCTCGAGCAAACTTAAACGAAGAAGACTGAGAAAATGTCTGGTCAAACTGACCCAAGTAATTAAAAAGCACTTCAGCTTTGGAGGTACTATTGAGCGATTCTGTTATTTGTCGATCGCGACTTAAATAGCGCAGTACACCATAACCAATACCTCGATTGGGAATACTCCGCAGTTCTTCTTTGACTATCTTTAAAGCTGTCCCTGGATCTAAAGCTGCTTCTAAATTGATGTGGACTGGAAAGATACTTGTAAACCAGCCGACGGTACGAGATAAATCTACATTGTCGAAAATTTCTTCCCGTCCGTGACCTTCTAACTCTACTAATAGAGATTGATTCCCAGTCCAACTAGCAAAAGTTTGCCCCAGTGCCGTGAGCAACACATCATTAATTTGAGTGTTATAAGCTTGCGGCACTTCTTTTAAGAGTGCTTGAGTTTCTTCGGCATTTAGCTCTATTGATACGATCTCTTTAGAAGCTTCTGTGTTTTCTCCATTGAGATCATCTACTGGCAGAGCGAAAATTTCTTTTTGAGACAAAGCTAACCAGTAATGCTGTTCTTGCGCTAAGGCTTCTGATTTGGCATACTCCTGTAGATCGTATGACCACTGTTTAAAGGAAGTAGTTTTCGCTGGTAACTTAACAGTTTTGCCTTGACTTAGCTGCTCATAAACTGTTTGTAAGTCCTCCAGCAAAATTCGCCAAGAAACCCCATCTACAGCTAAGTGATGGATGATAATCAATAAACGGCTTGGCTGATGACTACCCAAATCAAACAACGCTACTTGAATTAAAACTCCACTGGACAAATCGAAACTTGCCTGTAATTTGGTAGCCGCTGCTTCGATAGCTGGCTGTTGTTCTGCTGCTGATAGTGTAGAAAAATCGAATCGTGCCAACGTTACTTCTTTTTCAGGTGGTGCTATTACCTGCTCCCAGCCAGAATTAGGTTGCTCAAACCGTAGCCGCAGAGCATCGTGGTGGATGTATAAATGCTGTATACTCTGCCTTAACACATCTGGAGCGATCGCTGGTTGAATTTCTAATAAAACAGCTTGGTTGTAATGGTGTAACTCTGGTAAATTTCGACGGAAAAACCATTGCTGGATGGGTGTCAGAGGTACTAAACCTGTAACAATCCCTTGCTCGGCTTGAGTAGTCTCGTCAGTAGTCAGACAGACGGTAGCTAATTCAGCAATATTTTGGTACTGAAATAACTGTTTTGCAGTCAGCCTTAAACCTGCTTGGTTAGCTTTAGCAACTATCTGAATAGTTAAAATTGAATCTCCACCTAGTTCAAAGAAGTTGTCTTCAATCCCCACTTGTTCTACACGCAGAACTTCTGCCCAGATTTGAGCTAGTTTAGCTTCTATCGGGGTACGCGGAGCTATAAACTGTTTATCTAATTCTGGTCTAACGTCATCTGGTGCTGGCAATGCTTTTCTATCTACTTTGCCATTTGGTGTCAGTGGTAAAGCTGGTAACTGCACGAATGTAGCCGGAATCATATACTGGGGCAAATTCTGACCGAGAAAGTGACGCAATTCACTAATTGCAGGTGCAGGTTGTTGTTTCGCCACCCAATAAGCAACTATTCGCTGTTCTTCAGCAATAACCACAGATGCTTGTACTGCTGGATGTTGGCTAAGTACCGCTTCAATTTCTCCTAGTTCAATTCGGAATCCGCGAATTTTAACTTGGTGGTCAATACGTCTAAGGAACTCTATATTACCGTCAGGTAGGTAACGGGCTAAGTCGCCAGTTTTGTACAGACGCGCACCTGGTTTATGACTAAATGGGTTGGGAATGAATTTTTCTGCTGTTAGCGTTGGGCGGTTAAGATAGCCTCGTGCAAGACCAGTACTAAAAATGTATACTTCACCAGGTATACCAATTGGTGATAGTTTTAACTGACTATCCAATATATAAATTTGAGTGTTAGCAATTGGGCGACCAATAGTAATTAAATCATCTTCTGCGTTAACAAGAGAAAATGTAGAATAGGTCGTATCTTCCGTAGGACCATAAAGATTAAAGACGTTTTGTACAGAAGTTTTTTGATACAACTGTTGCACCACTTTTTGAGGCAAAGCTTCACCTGCTAAATTAATGGTACGTACACAAGCGAGTATACCATCAATTCTAAGTAATTCAGCGATCGCGGATGGAACAGTATTAATTAAAGTTACTTCTTGAGCAGCAACTGAAGAGTGCAAATGCAACAGATTTTCTGTAACAATTACTTTACCACCCCAGCTTAGAGGCACAAATATTTCAAATACTGATAAATCAAAACAGATAGAGGTTGATGCTAAAACACCAGATAGGTCTTGGTAGCTAAATATTTCTTTCGCCCAATATATTAAGCCAATAACGTTTTGACGATCGATGACCACTGCTTTTGGTTGACCAGTTGAGCCAGATGTATAAAGAATGTAGGCATTATTAATTGATGAAACTAGAGTATTAATATTTTCTCTGCTTTCATTCTTGATAATTTGCCAGTCTCTATCAATACAAATTGTTTTGGCTTGATGAGGAGGTAATGTCTCTAATAGATGTGCTTGAGTCAGTAGTATTTTTACTTGAGCATCTTGGAGCATGAAAGCTAAACGCTCTTGAGGGTAATTTGGATCTAGTGGTAGATATGCCCCGCCTGCCTTGAGAATTCCCAATAGCCCGACGATCGTTTCTATGGAACGCTCTACACAAATCCCCACCAGTACCTCTGTCCCAACTCCCAGTTTTTGCAAGTAATGTGCTACTTGGTTAGCTCGCTGATTTAGTTGGTGATAGGTAAGTTGCTCATTTTCAAATACTACTGCAACTGCATCTGGCGTGCGTTCTACCTGTGCTTCAAATAGTTGATGGATGCACTTGTCTTGGGGATATTCAACCTGAGTTTGATTCCAGCCTACTAATAATTGGTGTTGCTCATCTGCTGTTAACAGGGGTAATTCAGAAAGCTGTTGTTCTGGATTAGCAATGATACCACCTAGTAACATCTGTAAATGCCCTGCCATCCTTTGTATAGTTTGCGGCTCAAATAAATCGATACTGTACTCTATAGTTCCTACTAGTCCCTCCTCTGTCTCTCTCATGTTTAGTGTCAAATCGAACTTCGCAGTACCGCTGTCACTTTCGAGAGTACTTAAAGTCAAACCAGGTAACTCTACCTCTGAGTTTTGTGCATTTTGAAGCACAAACATCACCTGGAATAGGGGTGTATGGCTTAAGTCTCGCTGTGGCTGTATTTTTTCCACTAGCAGTTCAAAAGGCGTATCTTGGTGGGTATAAGCTCCTAAAGCTACTTCTTTAACCCGATGCAGCAACTCTTGAAAACTGGGATTGCCTTCAAGATTAGTCCGCAACACCAGGGTATTGGCAAAGAAACCAATTAAACCTTCTATCTGGCTGTGGTTACGATTAGCGATGGGAGAACCTATGACAATATCATTGCTTCCGGTGTAGCGGTGTAGCAGTGTCTTAAAAGCTGTCAGTAAGGTCATGAACAAAGTGCTTCCCTGTTGCTGGCTCAAAGATTTTAACGCCAGAGATTGCTCAGGAGACAAACAGAAAGAATATTTTGCACCACGGGAGGATTGAATAGTCGGTCGCGGATAGTCAGTTGCTAACTCTAGTACGGCTGGCGCACCATCTAGCTGTTTTAGCCAGTAAGCAAGCTGGGATTCTAGTACTTCTCCCTCAAGCCATTGTTTCTGCCAAGCTGTGAAGTCTGCATACTGAATTTCGAGTTCGGGTAAAGGCGAAGGTTGCCCCTCACAAAAAGCTTGATAAAGTATTGCTACCTCACGCACTAGCACATCTATTGACCAACCATCAGAGACAATGTGATGCATGGTCAATAGTGTGACGTATTCCTGTTCGCTCAAGCGGAGTAATTTCACTCGTAGCAGAGTGTCAGCCTCTAGGTTAAACGGCTGCTGCGCCTCTGCTAGGGCTAGTTGTCTGACCTTGGTTTCTCGTCGATCTGGCGGTAATTCGCTCAGGTCAATTACTGATAATAACCCTGGTGTTGTCGGTGAAACGACTGCTATGGCTTGCCCTTCGACTGTCCGAAAATTGGTTCGCAAAACTTCGTGACGGCGGAGAATTTCATTAAAACTCTGTTCTAGTGCTGCGAGATTTAACTGTCCTTCTAGGCGCACAGCAGCAGGAATATTGTAAAAAGGGCTATCCGGCTCTAACTGGCTAAGAAACCATAATCGCTGTTGGGCAAAGGATAAGGGTAATTCTGGCGATCGCTCAATGCGCTCGATCGGTGGTAACTCTAATCTTTTGTCGGCGTTAATTGCTGTTTGAATTTCTTTAGCTAACTCGCTTAGTGTTGGCAATTCAAACAAGCGACGTATTGGTATCTCTACCTCAAATACTTGCCGGATCTGGGATATAACACGAGTTGCTAGAAGGGAATGTCCGCCCAAATCAAAGAAGTTATCGTTTACACCTACCTTTTCTAAACCCAGTACCTTCGCCCAAACTCCAGCGAGCATTTCTTCTACTGGTGTGGCAGGAGCTACAAAATTAGATTCAGATGTTAGCTGTGTTAGGTTAGGTGCTGGCAATGCTCGTCTGTCTATTTTACCATTGGGTGTCAAAGGTAACGCTTCTAACACTACAATAGCTGTTGGCACCATATAGTTTGGCAGCTTTGACTCTAAGAAGCGGCGCAGTTGAGCAATTGTTACTATTTGCTCTGGATATAGAGTTATATAAGCTACTATTTGATTTGCGGATTCATCTTGGCGCATGACAACCACACTCGTAGATACAGATGGGTGTTGGTTGATAGCAGCTTCAATTTCTCCTAGTTCAATGCGGAAGCCCCGAATTTTAACTTGGTTATCAATCCGACCAATGTACTCTAGTTCCCCACTTGGTAAATAACGAGCTAAATCACCTGTTTTGTAAAGACGTGCATCTGGTTTGCGGCTAAAGGGGTTGGAGATAAATCTTTGTGTAGTTAGTTCTGGTTGGTTCAGATAACCCCGCGCTATTCCAGCACCACCAACATACATTTCACCGGCTACGCCAATAGGTAAAAGTTGCTGGTTTTGGTCGAGTAGGTACACCTGTAAATCTGGGATCGGACGACCAATTACGCTACCTAAAGACTGCATCACATCTTCTTGGGTTAACCGACGATAAGTGACGTGAACGGTGGTTTCGGTAATACCGTACATATTAACGAGCTGCGGTGAGCGATCGCCATGTCGCTCAAACCAGGGTTTTAGGCTTTGCAGTACTAAGGCTTCGCCACCAAAAATAACAAACCGTAGATTCAATGAGTGCTGCTGCAAAACAGCATCGGCTTGAATCAGTTGGTAAAAGGCGGAAGGCGTTTGGTTGAGAACCGTTACCCCTTGAGTGGAGAGTAATTTATAAAACTCTTCTGGAGAGCGACTGACCCAATAAGGCACAACCACTAACCGTCCGCCATAAAGCAGCGCACCCCAAATTTCCCAAACTGAGAAATCAAATGCGTAGGAATGGAATAAAGTCCACACATCATTACTATTAAATTCAAACCAAGCTTGAGTAGCTGCTAACAGTCTTACTACATTGGAATGCTGAATTAACACACCTTTGGGTATACCAGTGGAACCAGAGGTGTAAATTACATAAGCTAAGTTATGGCTGCTGACATCAGTTAATGGGTTTTCTTGGCTTGCTTGAGCAATTTTTTCCCAATCGGTATCTAAACAGATGACTTTGGCTGCATAATCCCCTAGTTGTGCGACTAAGTTCTGCTGGGATAATAAAACCTGAATTTGGGAGTTTTCTAGCATGAAAGCTAAACGCTGTTGGGGGTAGCTTGGGTCGAGAGGGATATAAGCACCACCAGCTTTAAGAATCCCTAAAATGCCAATTACCATTTCTAAAGAACGCTCGACACAAATTCCCACTAATGCCTCTGACTCAATACCCAATTTTTGCAAGTAATGTGCTAGTTGATTGGCTCGCTGATTTAGTTCTCGATAGGTGAGATGTTGCTCTTCAAAAACTACAGCTACAGCATCTGGTGTTTTTTCTACCTGTTCCTCAAATAATTGATGAATGCACTTATCCTGCGGGTACTCAGTTGTGATGGTATTCCATTCTAAAAGTTGATTTTGCTCAGTTTTTGTTAACAAAGGTAGTGAAAAGAGCGATCGACTAGGATTTACAACTATACCCTCCAGTAAAGTTTTTAGATGGACTAATATCGCTCTGATGGTGGCTACATCAAACCTGCTGCAATCATATAAAATCTTTAACGATAACTCTGTACTTACCCCAACTGAAAACGTGATGGGATAGTTTGTCGATTCTACAGACCGAATATTATGGATCTGCATTTCTGTAGCCCATTCTTTTAACGAAGCGTCTACAGGATAGTTTTCAAATACAAAAATACTCTCAAACAGGGGCAAATCTCTACGAACTTCACTCCATCCCTGTACTTGTACTAAAGGGCTATATTCATATTGTTGCGCCTCTAATTGTTGCGCCTGGAGTTTTTGCAGCCAAGGAATCAGCAACTCATTCCCAGAAACCTGTACCCGCACTGGTAAAGTGTTAATAAACAGCCCCACCATTGATTCCGAACCGACTAATGCAGGTGGACGACCAGCAGAAGTTGCTCCAAAAACAACATCTTCTTCACCGCTATAGCGGCTCAGGAGGATAGCCCAAGCTCCCTGTAAAACAGTATTTAAGGTCAACTTGTGCTGTCGCGCTAATGTTTGCAGGGCGACTGTTGTTACTGGTGATAGCTTGATTGATTCTTCCCCAGATCCTGTAGCTGAATTTGACAAACTACCGATTCTCAACTGAGTGGGTGCAGTAAAACCCTTCAGAACCTTACGCCAAAATGCTTCAGCTCGATCTAAATTCTGCTGTTGCAGCCAAGCAATGTAATCTGCATAAGGACGAGAACGTGGTAATGGTAAAACTTGCCCTTGACAAAGTGATTCGTAAGTCTGAAAAACTTGCTGAAGCACTAAAGCTGTAGACCACCCATCTAAAAGCAAATGGTGGCTACTCCAAATAAAATGGTAAGTCTCTTGGGCTAGCTGAATTAAAATCAAGCGCATCAGGGGTGGCTGAGAAATATCAAACCCTTTCTGGCGGTCTGCTTGCAAGAAGACTTCTAGGCTTTCTTGCTGCTCAACAACTGACAAGGATTGCCAGTCATATTCTTGCCAAGGTAACTCCACAAATCTATGCACTACCTGAAACGGCTCTTTGTGCTGCTTCCAGTAAAAAGACGTGCGTAAAATTGGATGCTGATTTATGATTTGTTGCCAAGCTTGTTTAAAAGCTGGAATGTCAATAGTTTTAGTAAACGTATAACAACTTTGAACAAAATAAACCCCTGATTCTGGTGCGGAAAGGGTATGAAAGAGCATACCCTGCTGGATAGGTGAAAGTGGATAGATATTTTCAATATTTTTCTTATTCATTATTAATTACCTTAAGGCTAACCGAGTTCTGCCATTAATCGATCCAGTTCTTGTTGACTAAACTGCATCTGGGGAAAATCAGAAGGAGTGTAACCCTCAGCTTCGGGGACTGACAGTGAACAATGAGCGATCGCAACGCTTCAATAAATACTTGAGCCAGCTTTTCAACCGTGGTTTGTTTATGTAATGCTTTGCTATAAGTCCAATTTATATGCAGTTGACTACAAACAATTAATGCACCTACCTCCAGTAAACAGTCGCGGCTTCCTCTAGGACTTTGTGTTTCTCCAGCAGATTCAGCAGCAGGTCGAAACATAGAGGTTTCAGAAATTACTTGGTCAAACTGACCTAAGAAGTTAAATGTTACCTCTGCTTGGGGTAAAGTTTGCACATCAGCAATTGACTTTTCACTGAGATAACGCAATACACCATAGTTAATACCTTTACAAGGAATATTACGCAATTGTTCTTTTACCGTCTTTAATGCTTCTCCATTACTAAAAGTGGCTGTGATATCTAACACCACCGGAAAGATACTAGTAAACCAGCCAACAGTACGGGATAAATCCACGTTTTCTAAAATGTCTTCTCGTCCGTGACCTTCCAAATTAATCAAAAGTGAACTATGACCAGTCCATTGATAAAATGTCTGCACAAGAGCAGTTAGCAAAATATCATTAATTTGAGTTTGATAGGCTGCTGGTACTTCATGTAATAAAGCTTCGGTTTCTTCCTGGGTAAGACTAACTGAAATGGTACAAGCTGAAGCTACAGTATTTTCTCCATTTAAATCGTCAATAGGCAAAGAAGAAATATTTTGGTAAGACTGACTCAACCAATAATTTATTTCTGCTTTTACAGTTTCCGAGTTAGCGTATTCTTGAAGTTTTTCAGCCCACTGTTTTACCGAAGTAGTTTTCGCTGGTAGTTGTATCTCTTGCTCTCGGCTGAGTTGTTGGTAAGCAGTTTGTAGGTCTTCTAGCAAAATCCGCCAGGAAACTCCATCAATGGCGAGATGGTGAACGGTCAATAATAATCTGTTGGGTTGTTTTGCCCCCATTACAAATAAAGCAACTTGAACTAATGGACCTTTTGATAAATTTAAGCTGGCTTGTAGAGCAGTAGCTTTAGCCTCCATAGCCTGCTTCTGCTCGCTTTGGGATAGGCTTGATAAATCAATAATCGAAAAAGGTGATATTCGATCGGGAGCTGCAATAATTGACTCCCAACCAGATTCAGTTTGCATAAAGCGCAAACGCAGTGCATCGTGGTGAGTCAGTAATTGGCAGATAACCTGCTCTAATAAAATTGGGTTACAACTTCGATCTACTTCTAGCAATACCGCTTGATTCCAGTGATGGGAATCAACAAGTACCTGTTCAAAAAACCAACTTTGAATAGGAGTTAGAGGTAAAGAACCCGTAACAAGACCTTGTTCGGTTTCAATTTTTGTAATTGTACCTGCTACAGCAGCTAAATCGGCAATTGTCTGATATTCAAATATCTGTCTGGGGGTTAGCTGCAACCCAGCTTGTTTAGCTTTAGCAATAATTTGCAGACTCAGTATCGAATCTCCACCTAACTCAAAAAAATTGTCATTAATACCAACTTTCTTGAGTCGTAGGGTTTCAGTCCATATCTGCACCAGCGTTTCCTCAATTGGAGTGCGGGGTGTGATGAAAACCGTTTGTAATTCGGGTCTAGCGGCATCTGGTATAGGCAGGGCTTTGCGGTCTATTTTACCATTTGGTGTCAGTGGTAATTTTTCCAAGAGTACAAAAGCAGAAGGCACCATATACTGTGGTAGACTTGCTTTCAAGTATTTTCGTAACTGTGGTATCAGTTCACTATTATTTGCTGAGTCAAAATTCCCAGTAGTAGGAACGATATATGCTACTAAACGTTTGTCACCAGGGTTATCTTCTCTAACTATAACCACAACTTCTCGGAGGGGTGGATATTTACTCAGGACTGCCTCAATTTCTCCCAGTTCAATCCGAAAACCGCGAAGTTTGACTTGGTTGTCAATGCGTCCTAAAAACTCGATGTTTCCATCTGGAAGATAGCGAACTAAGTCACCAGTTTTATAAAGCCGTTCTTGTGGTTTTTGGCTGAAAATATTAGTAATAAACCTTTCGGTGGTTAATTCTGGATGGTTGTGATACCCTCTGGCTAAACCTTCACCACCAATGTAAAGTTCTCCAGTAACGCCTACTGGTACTGGTTGTAAATAGTCATTTAATATATAAAGTTGGCTGTTAGCATAAGGTGTGCCAATTGGTACTAACTGTTGAGCTGGTAACTCTACTGTGGCGTGTTCAAAATATGAACTGTCGATTGTGGCTTCGGTTACACCAAAAGAGTTAATTAACCGTGTTTCTTTACCAAGAACATCACGGAATTTACTATACTCGGCTCCATACCAACTATCAGAACCACAGATAACCAACCGCATAAAATCGAGTTTTTGTTGGCTTTTTTCTAGGTACTGCACAAGGTTTCTTAATACAACTGGTACAAATTCCGCGCAGTCAATTTTGTGTTGACGCATCAATTCATAGAGTTGTTGGGGTTCTAGAAGTATTTCCCTTGGACACAGCACTAACTTTCCACCAGAACACAAAGCCCGAATTAAATCTCCAGAAAAGACATCAAAGGAAAAGCTAGCCATTTGTAAATGACAGCGAACTTGAGAACTTAGTTGATAAGCTTTTTCCCAAGCATAGTAAGCATTAACAAGGTTGTTATGTTGAATCATTACCCCTTTTGATTTACCCGTAGAACCAGAGGTGTAAATCAGGTAGGCTAAATTTTCTGGTTGTACGTTGCTGGTTGGGTTAGACTCTTCTTCGTTAGCAATTAATTCCCAATCTGCATCTAAATATATGACTTTCTCTGCATAGGTGGAAATAGTTTCAACCAGTCGCTTTTGAGTGAGTAGGATATTACAACCCGCATCCTGCAACATGAATTCTAAACGTTGCTGTGGTTGATCTGGGTCTAATGGTACATACGCACCACCTGCTTTTAAAATACCTAAAAGTGCGATCGCCATTTCTAATGAGCGTTCTACACAAATACCAATTAATTGGTCGGGTATTACTCCTAATTTCTGTAAATAATGAGCGACTTTATTAGCTTGCTGATTTAGTTGTTGATAAGTAAGACTTCTACCTGCAAACTCTACTGCGATCGCCTGAGGTGTTTGCTTAACAATGTTTTCAAATAGCTGATGAAGGCAAATATTTTGGGGATAATCAACTTTGTTGCTATTCCATACTAATAGCTGGTGTTTCTCTGTATCTGTTAACAGTGATAAATCTTTTATTTCACTGTAAGGATGACTCACCATGCCTTGCAACAATGTTTGGAGATGTCCTAACATTCTGTGGATGGTGGCAAAATCAAAGCGATCGCTCTGATAATCTATAACAATTTCTAACTCTTCACCAGGAAGAACACTAACTGTTAAGGGATAGTTAGTGCGATCGACAGTACTAATGCTTTGAACTACTAAATTCCCTTGCCATTCTTTTAAAATCCTGTCTACTGGGTAATTTTCAAATACTAATATGCTTTCAAATAAAGGCATCCCTCTTGGTACTTCACTCCAACCTTGCACTTCTACCAGTGGGCTATATTCATATTGCCTTATTTCTGCTAGTTGTGATTGTAATTTTCTCAACCAAGATAACAAAGATTCTTTAGCATCAATTGTGACTCGTACAGGTAGAGTATTGATAAACATCCCCACTATAGACTCGGCTTTGGCTAAATCTGCTGGACGACCGGAGATTGTTACACCATAAACTACATCTGTTTCTCTACTGTAGCGGCTTAAAAGTAGAGCATAAGCTCCTTGGACAAGGGTGTTGAGTGTGAGTTGATTCTGTCTTGCTAAAGATTCTAGCGTTGCGGTGGTTGTTTGTGAAAGCTTGATTACTTGCCGATCGTATTTCTCTGGTTGGTTGGATAAGTTTTTATTATTTAAATTAATTAAGGGCGTGGGTGCTGTAAAGCCCTGTAATGACTGTTGCCAAAATTCCTTTGCTTTGTTTAAATCTTGTTGTTGTAACCAACCAATATAATCACCAAAGGAAGTATCTAATATTAAAGGTAAATTTTTACCTTGGCAAAACGATTGGTAAATTTCTACTACTTCTTTTAAAACTAAAGCTGTTGACCAACCATCTAAAATAAGATGATGTTTACTCCAAACCAAGTAATAAGAATCATCGTTACAGCGAATTAAATTCAGCCGCATTGGGCATGGTTGTGTTAAGTCGAAATTGCAGGTGCGATCGCTCTCCAAAAAATTATGCAATTTCTGCGACGACTCATTTGGGTTTAGATTTCGCCAATCGTACTGTATTAGCGATATTTTGACTTCCCGATGCACAACCTGTAAAGGTTTTTCTAGATTTTCCCAATAAAAAGCTGTGCGTAAAATAGTGTGGCGGTTGACTACTTCTTGCCAAGCTTGTTCAAAAGCTACAACATTAAAATTGCCTTTCAGGAAGTAACATAACTGGACAAAATAAACAGCCGATTCGGGAGCATACAAACTATGAAAGAGAATTCCTTGTTGTAAAGGTGATAGTTCATAAATATCTTGGATATTGTCAGCTTTCATATGTTTTACTTCCCACTCCCTCGGTTAATTTTTGCCAGTAAAAAGTCGAGGTCTTTTTGGCTTACTTTTGCTTTGGAGAAATCAGAAGGGGTATAACCTCCTGCATCAACTGATTGACAATGACTAATAATTTCCCGCAGTGCTTGGACAAATTTATCCGCTAGATTTGACACAGTAGTGTCTTTATGTATTTTGGTGCTATAAGTCCAATCCAGTTGCAGGCGGCTTCCACTCACAAACCCGCTAATATCTATGAGATGACGACGGTTTCCTAAAGGACTACGTTCTGTACGACTCGATTCTGATGCTAATTTAAATAAAGAAGATTCTTGTAAAACTTGGTCAAATTGTCCTAAATAGTTAAAACAAACTTCTGCTTGAGGTATAGCAGCTAAACTTTCAGCAGTATTGCTACACAGATAACGCAATACACCATAATCAAAACCTCGATTGGGTATACTACGTAGCTGTTCTTTAATTGCTTTTAAAGCATCTCCAATCGCACTATTTTCTAAATTCAACAGGACTGGAAAGACGGTAGTAAACCAACCGACTGTACGAGATAAATCAATATCAGCAAAAATGTCTTCTCGTCCATGTCCCTCTAAGTTAACTAACAGCGTTTGTTCTCCTGTCCATGCTGCAAAGGTTCTTGCTAGTGCTGTTAACAAAACATCATTTATTTGTGTATGGTACTTGGCTGGAACTTCTTGCAGTAGTGCTTGTGTTTCAGTTTCATTGAGGAATACAGAAAAAGTTTGACTTGTAGATACAGTATTTAATCCGCCTACATAGTCCACTGGTAACGGAGAAACTCGTTTTCTCAACTCAGAACACCAGAAATCTAATTGTGAGTGTAGCGTCTTTGTATTTGCATATTCTTGCAGACGTTCACTCCATTGTTTAAAAGAAGTAGTTTTGGCTGGTAATTGAATTGCTTGATTTTGCTGAAGTTTTTCTATAGCTGTTTGCAAATCTGACAATAAAATTCGCCAAGAAACGCCATCAATAGCTAAATGATGAATGATAAACAGTAAGCGATTATTTTGCTGAGAACCTAAATCAAATAGTGCCACCCTCACAATGGAACCATTTGATAAATCCAAGCTTGCCTGTAGTTCTGTGGCTTTGGCTTCAATAACCACTTTTTGTTGTAGAGGTAGTTCGGAAAAATCGAATTTAGTAAATGGTACTTCAGCTTCAACACCAGCATTAAACGATTCCCAACCATTAGCTGTGGGGCGAAAACGTAAGCGAAGTGCGTCATGGTGTGCTAGTAAACACTGTATTGCTTGCTGTAAAATGTTAGGTTCGATATCTTGCTGTAATTCTAGCAACAACGATTGATTAAAATGATGCGCCTCTGGTAAATTTTGAGCAAAAAAGCTATGTTGAATTGGTGTCAGAGGTACAATACCAACTACCAATCCTTGTTCTGATTCTGTTGTTAAACTAGTATCGGCAACTAATGCAAGTTTAGCAATAGTTTGATGTTCAAAAATTTGCTTAGGAGTGAGACGTAAACCTACTTGATTTGCTTTAGAGATCGCCTGAATACTAATAATCGAATCTCCACCCAATTCAAAGAAGTTATCGTGAATACTAACTTGCTCTAAATTGAGAAGCTCTGCCCAAATTTTGGCTAATGCAATTTCTACTGGAGTATGCGGTGCAACAAAAGCAGCAAGGAATTCTGGTTTAACTGCATTTGTTGCTGGTAAAGCTTTTTTATCGATTTTACCATTAGCTGTTAGTGGTAAAGCCTTCAAGAACACAAATTGTGAAGGCACCATATATTCAGGCAGTTTTTGCTTGATAAAATTGCGCAATTGGGCAGGTTTTAAATCTTCTTGTCCAACTATATAAGCTACAAGCTGCTTTTTCCCTGGATGAGCTTCTTTTGCAACTACAACTAATTCTCTTACTTGTGAATGTTGACAAAGTACAGCTTCAATTTCCCCTAGTTCAATGCGATAACCATGTAATTTTACTTGGTCATCCATTCGACCCAAAAATTCTAAGTTACCATCAGGTTTGTAGCATCCTAAATCCCCAGTTTTATAAAGTCTTGCTTCAGGTTCACTACTGAATGGATTACGAATAAATCGCTCGTTAGTTAGTTCTGGTTGATTTATATATCCTCTAGCTACATTATCTCCACCTATATAGATTTCTCCTGTTACACCCAAGGGGACAGGTTGGCAATAGTTATCGAGTAAATATATTTGGGTATTGGCTAAAGGACGACCGAGAGGTACAGTATTTGATGACGTATCAGTAGAGATTTCTTCTACAGGATAGGTGAGTACACCAACGGTAGTTTCTGTTGGACCGTAGTGGTTAAGAATTTTGCATTGTGGTGCTAATTCACGTACCCGTTTAATTAAATCCCAGGTTGCAGCTTCACCACCAAGAATGAGGTGCTGACGTGGTAGAAGTTTTTCGGGATATGAACCTGATAATAAAGCTGATAGGTGTGAAGGAACTATTTTGAGGCAATCTATAGAATAGCGATCGCAATATTCAGCAAATGCAACTGGATCGGTAGCACGTTCCTCTGCAATGATATGCAAGCATCCACCTGTACACAAGGCTGAGAAAATTGCTGTGTTACCTAAGTCTGCGGCGAAGGTAGAAACAGTGGCAAAGCTAGCCGTATCTGGTAAATCGAGTTTTTCTAATATACCGTTAACATAATTGACTATTTGCCGATGTTCAACTGCAACACCTTTGGGTTTACCTGTTGAACCAGAGGTGTAGATAACGTAAGCCAAGTTTTCTGAACTAGCAGGCTTGAGAATGTTATCTTGAGGCACGCTTAGATTTGCATCAATACAAATTATCTGCGCTTGGAAATTTATTTTTTCAACAAGGTGCTTTTGAGTTAACAGCACCGATACTTGAGCATCCTGCAATCTGAAGGCTAATGCTGCTTCGGGTAAAGAAGGTTCTAGAGGTAAGTATGCTGCACCTGCTTTGAAAATGCCTAGAATACCAACTATCATATCCAAAGAACGTTCAATGCAAAGTGCAACTACAGTTTCCGGTTGGACTCCCAATGATGCCAAATGATTAGCTAAGTTGTTAGCTTTGGCATTTAGTTCTTGATATGTTAAATGTTGATTGTCAAAAACAACAGCAATATTATTTGGTGTGCTATTAGCCTGTGCTTCAATCCAGTGATGAATGCACTGATATGGAGAAGTAGTTTTTGTATTGTTATCGACTAATAGTTGCTGACGTTCTTGTGGAGACAGAATTTCTAGTTGAGCAATTGAAGTCTCTGGATTGTTTATTGCACTACTTAAAAAAGTCTGAAACTGTGCTGCTAAACGTTCAATGTCTTTTTGCTCAAATAAGTTAGCATCATAATATAATTCTGCTGCAAGTGAATCAGCTTGTTGCCAGCATAATAATTTCACCTTGAAGCGTTCAATACAGCTATATATTTTTTGAATAGAGAAAGTTACGTCACCAGCAAAATATTTACTGGGTTGGGATACAAATTCAAAGGCAAAGGGTAAAAATGATGATGATTGAGTATCTTTAGTCTCAGCGAAAAACTCTTCTGGATTCAAAAAGTCTTGCCATTGAGAAACTTCACTAATTGTTTTATCTAACTGTCTTAATATATCAGCAAGTATATATTCTTCTTGTACTTGAATACGAATAGGTAAAGATTTAGCTAATAATCCGACTGCTGAGTGTAATTCTGCGTAATTTCTCCCGTCACAACACCAAGCTAAAACAGGTTCAGATTTGTTAGTCAAACGCCATAATAGGACTTCCCAGCAAGCCATCAAAACTGTCGAAATATCAACAGAGTATTTTTGTGCGATCGCTACAATATTAGTTGTCGTAGCAGCATCAAAGTTGATGTTAATAGCTTTGGGTTCAAATATTTGTTTTTGGTTAACCTTTTTTTCGTCTGGTAATTTACCTATAAGAGAATTAGGCACTTTTTGATTGTGCCAATAATCTTTTGCTGTTTCTGCTTCTTCTCCCATTAATAAATCATTTTGCCAAGCAGCAATATCTGCATATTGTAAAGGTGTATCTTCTAACTCATGTTCCTGCAAATAAGCATCATAAGTGGCGCTAATATCATGCACGAGATGGTGCGGGGATATTCTATCTGCACAAATAGCTGATATTGCTATTAGTAAAATACAATGACGATCGGATTGTTTAATTACATCAACCTTGCTAGTAAAACCTTTTTCTAACTCAAAATATAATTTATTAACTTCTGAAAATAGACGTTCGATATTTAGTTGTTGGCTTTCTGTATCTAAATCATGCCAATCATAATAGTTCTTAATAGATGCTTCTCCAATAACTTGTAAAGGAACTGCCATTTCCGCCAAGGTAGGAAAGCTAGTACGTAAAATTTCATATTTAGCCCAAACATTATGTATGGCTTTTTCTAAAATTGTATATTCAATATTTCCCTCTACTAAAACTGTACACTGAATGCGATATGGCTGATAGTTGTTTTCTTGTTGTAATAACCATAAGCGTTTTTGCTGAGGTGAAATTTGAAAGCCTTCTATAGATACTTGCATAATGTTTCTAATGTACTTACTATATTTAAACTATTTGTTGCTATAAGGTTGTGCCATACCTACCAAAACTTTTCTCGCGCCTGTGAATGGCTTACGTCCATGAGCAACTAGCATATTATCTAATAATAAAATATCTCCTTCTTGCCAAGAGAATGTTACTGTTTCTTGCTCATATATTGCTTGAATTTCCTCTAATACAGATATTTCAATTTCTGAAGCATCTCCATAATAAGAGTTTCGTGGTAATTCTTCAGAATTTAGTACAGCAAGTAAAGATTGACGAACTTCAGCTTTTAAGCTTGAAATATGAAATAAATGTGCTTGATTAAACCAAACTAAATCGCCAGTCTGAGGATGGGTAGCAACAGCTTGACAAACTTGACGAGTTCTAAGTTTATTTACATCTAGCCATGTAAAATCAATGCCAGTAGATTGACAATAAGCTTCAACTTCGGCTTTATCGTTAGTTTGAAATACAGTTTCCCAAGGTAAATCAATCCCTTGTCCATAATTACGGACATACATAATCTTTTTCTGAATAAATTGCTCTTTGATTTTTGGATCTATTCGTTGAAATACTTTACGACTATCAGCAATTGGTGTTTCTCCGCCTTGCTCTGCTGCCTTTACACAAAAGAAGGCAATTTTCATTGGCCAATTAAGACAATAGGCCATTTCGTTATGTAAAGGAATTGATTGATCGGGTGGATATTCTGTTGATGTGTATATCTTACCATCAACTTGACTACGCGGAGTTGAACGATAAGAGTATTCGATTAATTCTCCTGCTACAGCCTGCATAAAATTAGCAAATTCGCTATGAGTATTAATCGGAAAATTGCGAAAAAGCAGACCTCCGTATTGAATTAATTGTTTTTCTATCCAGTCACGGTTACTGCTAGCCCAACTGACTAAATTCACACCATCGACAGCAGGTTGAATGACAAGAGGTAGTTGTTGAGTAGATTCTAAGAAATTGGTTGTAACCAAGTTTTCTGAAGAAACTGTAATTGATTTTCTTTTGAATGTTTTTAAATTCATTTTGTTTAATTATGATTCAATTTTGCCAGTAATCGCCTTGCGCCCAATTTTGCCCAACTTCTGAACCCGAGCTTGTTGTAGTTCTTGATTGTGAATAAGTTGCTGTTGTTTTTCTGTTTCCTGCATTAGTTGTACTAGCTGGTCAAGTAACATCTCAGGTTGTTCCACAACGGTTGTTAGTAGTGTTTCTAAAACAACTGCCATGCGAGTAATAGTAGTTGCATGAAATAAATCTGTTTTATACTCAAAAAAACCTTCTAGCCCTTCTGGTGTTTGTGTGAATTGTAGCTTTAATTCATGGCGAACAGTGCCACTTTCACTTTCTAAAAGGCTGAGATTTAGCCCTTTCATTTCAAGGTTGGATTTAGGAGCATTTTGCAAAACAAACCATACTTGAAATAGTGGTGAATGATTTAAATTACGCTGTGGTTGTAGTTCTGCTACTAACTTATCGAAAGGTAACTCTTGATGTGCATAAGCTCCTAAAGCTGTTTTTCTTACCTGTTGCAATAACTCTTGAAAGCTGGGGTTATGAGAAAAAGAGAGATTAGTACGTAATACTAGAGTGTTGATAAAAAAGCCAATTAACCCCTCTAATTCACTACGGTTACGGTTAGCAATAGGAGAACCTACAAGAATATCTTCTTGCTTTGTATAGTGGTATAGCAAAGTATTGAAAGCTGCCAGCAGAGTCATAAATAAAGTTACACCTTCTTGCTGACTGAGAGATTTGAGCTTGTCAGTTAGTGTTGCAGATAGAGTGAACGAGTGTTTTTTTCCTAAAGAAGTTTGTAGTTGGGTGCGGGGTTTATCTGTTGGTAATTCTAGAATTGTTTTAGCGTTCTCTAACTGTTGCTTCCAGTAGGTTAATTGGGTATCAAGCCTTTCTCCTTGTAACCATTGCTGTTGCCATACTGCATAATCAGCATATTGAATTGGTAACTCTGGTAGCAAAGAAGGTTTTCCAGTTGAAAAGGCTTCGTAAAGTGCTGTCACCTCGCGGATAAACACTCCTGCTGACCAAGCATCAGAGATAATATGGTGCATTGTTATTAACAAGATGTGTTCTTCTTGGGTGAGACGCAAAAGCGCCAACCGCAGCAATGGCGCTTGTGTCAAATCAAATGGCTGCTGGGCATTTTCTACCTCTAGCCTTTGTACTTCTTTTTCTCTTTCAATTACTGATAAATGCTGTAAATTTACAATTGGTAAAGGTACTTTTAACTCAGAAATAATTTTCTGAATTGGTCGCCCTTCCACAACTGCAAAGTACGTCCGTAAAACTTCATGTCGCCGCACGATCTCGTTAATACTGTCTTCTAATGCAGCTACATTTAGTGTTCCTTGCAGTCGCACCAAGTTAGAACCATTGTAGGCTGTTGAGTTGGGATCTAATTGATGGAGAAACCACAGCCTTTGTTGAGCAAAAGACAAGGGTAATTCTTCATCGCGTGAAACACGTTTTAGAGAAGGTTCGGAATTTAATTGTGGTTCAGCCTTCAATGCAATTTCTATATGTTTGGCAAGTCCGGCTACTGTGGGTAATTTAAACAAATGGTGTAGCGTTAGTTCTACCCCAAACGTTTTTCGTACTTGGGAGATTACCTGAGTAGCAATGAGAGAGTGTCCACCTAAATCAAAGAAATTGTCATGGATGCCAACTTGCTGTAAGCGGAGGATTTGCGCCCAAACTCCAGCCAGCATTTCTTCAACAGGTGTGTGAGGAGCGACAAAGATATTTCCTAATTGAGCAATATCTGCTTGGTTCGGTGCAGGTAAAGCTTGACGATCCACTTTACCATTAGTTGTTAATGGCAGAGCATCTAACTGGATAAACGCTGATGGCAGCATATATTCTGGTAGTTGCTCTTTTAGATAACTCCGCAGTTCGCTAGGGACTGGAGTTACATGACTATCAGGCACAACGTAAGCTACCAAACGCTCGTCGCCTGGTGTATCCTCGCGCACTATGACTACTGCTTCCTCTACGGCTGGGTGTTGTACCAGTAATGCTTCTATTTCTCCTAATTCGATCCGAAAGCCTCTTACTTTTACTTGATTATCTATTCTTCCTAAAAACTCTAAATTTCCGTCTAAACGAAAACGAACTAAATCACCCGTCTTATATAGCCTTGCACCCGGTTCGTCACTAAAGGGATTGGGAATAAATTTTTCTGCTGTGAGTTGAGGACGATTTAAATATCCTCTCGCTACACCAGCGCCACCAATATATAGTTCACCTGGAACTCCTATGGGTACTGGCTGGTAGTACTTATTGAGGACGTACAGTTGGGTGTTGGCGATGGGATGACCAATAGGAATTGAGCCTGAGAGTGTTTCACCCTGGGGTACTTGATAAATACAGCAACCCACAACCGTCTCTGTTGGTCCATATTCATTAATTAGCATTGTGTCTGGTGCAAACTTTTGCCAGAAGCTAACGCTTTGTGCTAGAAGGTTTTCACCACCGATGATAAAGGCTCTGGTGCGACCATTTGCTTGTGAAGGTGATAATTGGTGTGAGAGTAATTGCAAATGAGCAGGTGTAATTTTTACTAAGCTATAGTTTGAGCCTTGAGATAAGGCATTGCGTAAAGACTCGATGCTTTGGTCTTCTGGGAGGAGTTCTATGCAACGTCCTACTAATAAGGGGGATAGACTAGTAATAGTGAGATCGAAGGCTAGAGAAGAGTGAACTACAGTTCCTTTGCCTTCTTGGACTGCATAGGCTTGGGTACACCAAGTAAGATAATTAACTAGTCCTCGATGGGGAATGAGCGTTCCTTTTGGTTTACCAGTGGAGCCGGAGGTATAAATAATATAGGCTAGGTTGTCAGAAATGGTCTGGCTAGTCGGGTTAAATATATTTTGCTGCTCAATTTTTTCCCAATCACAGTCTAAGCAGAGTACTTTAGCATTGTGAGCAGGAAGAACTGGGAGCAGGTGTTGTTGAGTTAAGAGTATGGGTGCAGAGGTTTCTTCTAAAATAAAAGCTAACCGTTCTTTGGGATGGTTGGGATCTAATGGCAAGTAAGCGCCACCTGCTTTCAGAATTGCTAACACTCCAATTACCATCTCTAGCGATCGCTCTAAGCAAATCCCTACTATGACTTCTGAGCCTACACCCATCTGTTGTAGGTGATGAGCTAACTGATTGGCGCGTGCGTTTAGTTCACTGTAAGTTAGTTGCTGGTTGTCATACACTACTGCAACATAGTTTGGTGTGCGATCGCACTGCGACTCAAACCAGTGATGTATACATTGGTATTGAGGAGCAACGGTTTTCGTGTTGTTGTCAACTAAAAGTTGAGTGCGTTCTTGGGAACTGAGGATGTCAAAGCTAGCGATCGCTCCTTGGGGATTCTCAATTACACTCGTTAACAGTGTCTCGAATTGACTTGCTAAACGCTTAATAGCTTCTAAAGTGTAGACATTGGCATCATAGAAAAATTCAAGCTTTATAACATCATCTTGACGGACACAAGATAATTTGAGGTGAAATCTGTCAATACAAGCATACTGTTGATATATTGAAAAGCAGATATCACCAGCATATTGCTTGGCTACAGCAGAAGTAAATTCAAAGCAAAATGGGAAGAATAAACTTTCTGGATCTAACTCTATATTTTTCTCCCAGGCAAACCTACCATGTAATTCAAATAGGTCTTCTGTAGCTTCTTTTACCTCTGATAATAAATTTATAAATTCATGTTCTTCTTCAAATTGGCAATATAAAGGTAAATATTTACTTAATATTCCTAGAGAATATTGCAATTCCTCGTAGTTACGACCATTACTAGCAGTGCCGATAATTAAGTCGGTATTTTGAGTTAAACGCCAAAGTAATATTTGCCAGCAAGTTAAGAAAAATACATAGGTAGTAATATTTAATTTTTGGGCGATCGCATCTATCTGAGCCACCAAATTGGGCTGGATTTCTTTACTGTAATATTGAGGATTAAAATATAAATCTCTTGTTTGCTGATTTGAATAAGGTAGTTTTAAATTAAAAATACTATTTATGTTTAACTGTTTTCCACCATTTATTTCTGCTTCTTCTGACTCTAAAACCTCATTCTGCCATTCAGCAATTTCGGCATATTGCATCGGTTCTTCAGCAATTTCCTCCCCAGATAAACAAGCACTATAACATCTACCAAGCTCAACAACTAAAATATTTAATGATTCTAAATCAGCACACAGAGCAGGTAAACTAATCAACAATATGTGTTTTTTTGGCGATATAATCACTAAGTCAGCGTGTAAAAGTGATTCTTGCTCACAATCAAAATTCTTTTGACATAAAGATTGCAATAGCTGTTCCAATCTATTTTCTAAAGTTTCTTGTTGCGGAAAATAATGTTCAGAAAGCGATATATTATTAACGCGATCGCTAATTACCTGAACGGGAATTTTCATGACTCCATTGTAAGTGTGGAAGTTTGTTCGCAAAATTTCATGTCTATTGACGACTTGATGTAAGGCTGCTTTTAAAATTTCTTGATTTAAATTCCCTTCTAAAAGGATTGCACAATATGACTGGTAAACAGAAGAGTCCTTTTGTAATAACCACAAACGCCGTTGTTGTGGCGAAAGTCTAAATCCATGTATTTGTGTTTGCATCTTTCTTACAATGTTATTCAGAAGGTTTTAGGTGTAATAGCGTTAGTTTATATTTATTGTAAAAATACTTCTTTTCTTTTAATTTTTTTTAAGCTCTGATATTCAGATGCTTTACGCTGATTTTTGTGAGACTCAGTCTGTTTACGATTAAAAGAAGTTAAATTATTTTTTATTTCTAATATTGTAGAGGTTGGGTTTTGAATTATAGTAGTTAAAACCTGCACGAGATTTTTTAACATATTATCAATACTATTTACATTAAACAGGTCTGTATTGTATCTCAACATAGCCGCCATTCCTTTGTCTGTTTCTATCATGTCTAACAACAAATCAAGAGGAACAGTACCATTATCAACATCATCCAAAACAGTGATAGTCAAACCCGCAATTTCCAAAGGCGGCATCGGGGTATTTTGCAGGACAAACTTAACTTGAAATATTGGGTTACGGCTGAGATCGCGAGCGGGATTGATAACTTCTACTAACTTACTAAAAGGCAGAGATTGATGAGAGTAAGCACCTAATGTTACTTCTCGCACCTGCATAAGAAATTCTTGAAAATTAGAGTTATCTGATACCTTTGTTCTTAGCACTAATTGGTTAATAAAAAAGCCAATTAATACCTCAGTTTCAGCCCAGGTACGATTCGCAACATCTGTACCAACAAGAATATCTTCTTGTTGTGTATACCAATTAATTAATATATAAAATCCAGCTAATAATGTCGTAAATAGTGTTACTTCTTGCTGTTGACTAAAAGACTTTAGCTCTTTAGTTAAAGATTCTGGTAAGATGAGCGATCGCCTTGCACCCTGAAAAGTCTGCACGTCTGTTCTAGGTTTATCTGTAGGTAAGTTAATTACCGGAAGTTTACCCTCCAGTTGCTTTTTCCAATAAGAAAGCTGAGACTCTAAAACCTCTCCCTGTAACCATTCCCTTTGCCATGCAGCGAAGTCTGCGTATTGAATAGGTAATTCCGCTAGGGGAGACGGCTGATTAGAACAAATAGCTTTATACAAAGCCGCTAATTCTCGAATAATTACGCCACGAGACCAAGCATCAGAAACAATATGGTGCATTGTAAATAACATTACATATTTAGTCTCACGCAACCGCAATAGCTTGACTCTTAGCAATGGTTCCCGCGATATATCGAAAGGACATTGAGCTTCCTGTTTTGCTAATTTTTGCACCAATTCTTGCTGTTTACTTTCAGCAAATTCTTGTAAATCAATGACAGGCATCTCTAAGGTTAAATCGGCAACTCTCTCTTGCATAGGTTGCCCCTCTACCATCTGAAAACACGTTTGCAAAACTTCATGCCGTTGTCGGATTTGATTAAGGCTTTGCTCCAGTGCTTTTACATTCAGTTGACCCTCTAATAAAATAGCAACAGGAATATTGTAAACAGGGCTTTGGGGGGCTAATTGGTGAAGAAACCAGAGCATTTGCTGGTTAAAAGACAAGGGCAATGAATTAGTATCTTTTCTTTTAGATATTGACTGAATTGTGGCAGAATTTAAACCCTTCTGTTTAAGCCGCATTTCAAACAATGCTCGTTGTTCTGGAGATAATGCGGCAATTCTTGCATTTATATCTTTCACAATTAATCACCCAAATAAGCTGAGACTCGAATATTTACTTGTGTCTTTTCTTAGCTGATAGTTTTGCTTAAAATCTGTTAATTTATTCAAGCTTGCCATCACTGTCTGAAAATCTAGACCAAAATCAACGAGACAAGCTATTTCATCCACTCCTATCTCTTGAAGACGTGCGATTGTTTGACGGCAACTTTCTGGCGTACCAATTAAAACTCTACCTTGTTGGAAATATCTCTCAAAAGCAAATTCTAAAAGCTGTTTTCGGTCTTCTTCTGTAAAATTCTCGGGATTGAATTGAAAATTGATGCGTTTAGCTAAGTTCTCAACTAAGCCAAAATGGGTTTTGAGATAATTGCAAAAAGGTTGCTTTACTTGTTGCTTAACTAATTGTTCATTATCTCCTATATAGGTGTGCATCATCAGAGACACTTTGTAACTTTTTGGATCGTGACCATGTTGAGCCAAAGTCCGACGATAAAGAGAGATTTGTTGAGCTAAATCATCAATGGTGGCATACAACAAAGAAGTTAAAACATTAGCCCCTATCTTAGCCGCGCCAATAAATGTAGCGTCAGCTTGACAAGTAATCCAAATTGGTACTTGCGATTGTATAGGGCAGGGAAATGTTTTTATCTGAACTTTATTGCCTGAACCATTAACAAATTCAATTTCTTCCCCCTGCCAAAGTTTCTGCATAATCTCAATGTCACGCCACATAACTTCTTTACGTTCAGTGTAATTTTCTGGTCGTAATAAAAAATCATCGGCGTGCCAACCTGGTGCAAAAGAAAGTCCAACTCTACCACCAGATAAGTTATCAACGACTGCCCATTCTTCAGCTACTCTGACAGGATGTTGTAATGGCATTACAATACTACCCGATCTGAGTTGAATTTTCTCTGTCACCATTGCTAAGGCGGCACTAATCACCGAGGGATTTGGATACAAACCCCCGAAAGGATGAAAATGGCGTTCGGGAGTCCATACTGCTGAAAATCCATGTTTATCAGCGAGTTTAGCTGTTTCTAATAACAGTTGATATTTATCTGATTCAGTTGTTGAGCCGTCGCCTGAAAAGTAGAGTATGCTGAATTCCATATATTATGGCAGGGGCGCAAAGAAGGACATACAAAATTAAAGTTGATTTAACTAACTGGTGATTCTTGGGCTAGTTGTTTTTGGAGTTCTTCAATCGATAAGTTTTCTACTTCTGCTAATAATTTTGCGATTTCATCAAGTTCTTCTGATTGTGGTTGTTTCAGGGCAATGACATTAGCTAATTCGCTAACTGTTGGCGCATCAAAAAGGAGGGTACGCAATGGTAATTCGACTTGAAACGCTTCTCTAAGGCGGGAAATAGTTTGGACTGCTAGTAAAGAATGTCCACCTAATTCAAAAAAGTTATCGTAAATCCCTACTTTTTCAATACCGATGAGTTCTTCCCAGATATTGGCAACAGTTTGTTCAATTTCGTTACGAGGAGCTACATAGGTATTTTCTTGCAGAGTACGTGAATGCCTGCTGGCAGATACTTGGCAAGAGTTGACAGACTTTTTAGCAAAGGATAAAGATAAAACTGATTGGTTAAGTTGCTCAATTCCTGCTAGTAAATCTTGGGTGGAAACTATAACTTGAGGTAGCGAGTTTGCTAAGATGCGGCTAAAAGCTTCTACCCCTTCTGATGGCAAGATAGCATTCTTTAAACTTTCTTCACGCCAGTTTTTAATTTCATCAGGAACATTAGTATTAACTGCCATCCCAACTTGTTGCCAAGCGTCCCAGTTAATCGCAACTGTAAAGCTGTTATTTGTTGTTGTATTCCAATGAGCAAAGGTATCTAAGAAAGTATTTGCAGCACAATAATCTACCTGTCCAAATCCTCCTTGTATTGAACTTAAGGATGAACAAAGAACTAAGAAGTCTAAATTGATGTTTTTGAGTACATTATTTAGAGTTATTGTTCCTTGAACTTTGGGTGCAAAAACTCTTTCAGCAATTTCTGGTGTTTTGAGTTGAACCATCCCAGCGCCAGCAACACCCGCAGTATGAATGACACCGTGAATTGTACCAAAGCGTTCTAAAGATTGTGCGATCGCACTGTGCATCTGTTCCTCATTCGTCACATCAGCAGCCAGTACCAATGCTTCTGTACCTAATGCTTCTAATTGTTTGATTTTTTCGCGATCGGATGGGAGAGAACGCCCTAATAAAATCAGTTTGGCTTGTACAGTTTTAGCCAGATATTCAGCTAAAACTAAACCAATACCTCCCATCCCACCTGTGATTAGATAGACTCCTTGTTGCCGCAAACGAATATTATCTTCGGTAGTAGGTTCTAATGTAACAGGCTCAAATGTTTGTACCCAACGGTAATTATTGCGGTAGGCAATTATCGATTCTTCTAATTCTGCTGTTAATTCTGCCAATAACTGTTCTAGAATATTTTCGCTTGTTGATGTGGGCAGTAAAATATCAACCAGACGACAACTGATATTGGGATATTCTTGAGGAATTACTTTACAAGCACCCAATATGGTTGTTTTTTCAGGAAATAATTCTTCATTTCCTGTTATATCGTGCAGATGATTAGCAATAACTAAAATTTGAATTGGATCGCTTATCTGCTGTTGTCCAATGGCTTGTGCTAAATAAACAAGACTATAGAAACCTAAATTTTGAGTTGTTTCCCAAGATAAAGTTTGCGATTGGTGAAGACTCCACAAATGGGTAATTGTCTTAGGAGTTTTACCCTGTTCTCGTAACTGTCGCAGCAAGTTGAGATAATCATCCGCTTGAGATGGATTGATAGCGTATGTATTGCTATCAAGTTGATTAAATTCTTTTCCTCCCTTAACGGTAATTACATTCTGTCCAAGTTGTTGTAGTTGTTGAACAAGTTCTGAACCTAAGCCATATTCATCTATAAAAACTAAAGAACAATCAGAGCTAATCTCTTTTGTTTTGACGAGGGGAACTCGTTTCCAAGAAGGAACATAAAACCAGTTACTAATATTAGGCTTTTTACCTTGCTTGCTCTCACCTTTAGCAGATACTTGAGTTGGTATTTCTGGTTCAATCCAGTAACGCTGGCGTTCAAAGGGATAAGTCGGTAAAGATACTCGATAACGCTGCTCGCGATCGTAAAAAACAGACCAATTTATCTCAACTTCTGCTAACCACAACCGCCCTAAAATGTTGAGTAGGAAATTAATATCTGATTTTTCTTCTTGGGGATGACGTAAGGAAGGTAATACAACTTGTCCGCCTGCTTTTTGGGCGTGTTGTTTGACGAGAGTACACAAAGTACGCCCTGGACCTACTTCTAGGAGAATGCGATCGCTTTCCTCCAACAATACTGATAAACCCGATGAAAACTGTACTGTTTGACGTAAATGCTGCGCCCAATAATCTGGAGATATTGCTCGATCTGCTGTAATCCAAGTACCCGTCAAATTAGAAATAAACCTAATTTCGGGAGGATTGAAGTTGACTTTTTTCAGTTCCGCCATGAATGGTTCTAACATCGGTTCCATCATGTGAGAGTGAAAAGCATGAGAGGTATGCAAACGGCGACACTCTATACCCTTTGCTGTTAGCTTTTCTGCAATCTTGTTTACTGCGTCATAACTTCCAGAAACCACGCACAAGGAAGGTGCATTATTAGCAGCTAGAGCTAAATCTTCGTTGAGGAAAGTTTTAACTTCTGCTGCTGATGCGGAAACAGACAGCATTGCACCCGTAGCCATTTGCTGCATCAGCCGCCCACGCACAGCAACCAACGTTAATGCATCTTCCAAACTCATCACACCAGCAAGACAAGCGGCTACATATTCCCCAATACTGTGACCAATCATTGCTTGTGGAGAAATACCCCAAGACATCCACAGTTGAGCCAAGGCATACTCAATTACAAACAATGCTGGTTGTGCAAACTGCGTCTGCTTGAGTTGTTCTGCTGCTGGTTGTTTTTCAGACTCTTGTGGATAAATAAGCGATCGCAAATCTAAACCTAAATGCGGTTCAAGTAGCAAACTACAACGATCTACTAGTTCACGGAATGTAGGCTCAGTCTGGTAAAGTTCTTTACCCATCTCCACATACTGAGCGCCCTGTCCGGGGAACATGAAAGTAATAGAGCGTTGGATTGGTTCCTCAAAGTGAGTTAATACTTGTTGAGGATCTATAGTTTCTAATGCGGTTATGGCTTCTTGGGTACTTTGACAAACCACCGCACGGCGATAATTAAATACGCCACGCCCTACTTGCAATGTGTAAGCTACATCTGCCAGATTCAACTCAGGATGCTGTCTGAGGTGTTGAACCAAATTATTAGTAGCAGTTTCCAGAGCCGAATCAGTTTTAGCCGAAAGTACTAACAACTGATAATTTCTCCCCTGCTCCCCTGCTAAAGCGCTCCTCTGCTCTCTTAAAGAAGGGGCTTCTTCTAGAATGACATGAGCATTCGTCCCACCGATACCTAAAGAACTCACTCCTGCACGACGTGGTGTAGAAGTTGCATTCCATTCAGTCAGCTGATTATTGACGTAGAAAGGACTATTAGCAAAATCAATTTCTGGATTAGGCTGCTCAAAATTTAAACTGGGAGGAATCAACTTATGTTGTAAAGCCAAAGCGGTTTTAATTAGACCTGTTACCCCAGCAGCAGCGTCTAAATGTCCAATATTTGTTTTGACAGAACCGACCGCACAAAAACCTTTCTTCTCAGTTTCTGCCCGAAAAGCATTTGTCAAAGCAGAAATTTCGATGGGATCGCCTAAAGCGGTTCCTGTACCGTGAGTTTCGATATAGGTAATTGTCTCAGGATCGACGTCAGCCAGGGCTATTGCTTCGGCGATCGCTTCTGCTTGTCCGTTGACGCTGGGTGCAGTATAGCCGACTTTAAGCGAACCATCGTTATTGATGGCGCTACCTTTAATCACAGCATAGATCCGATCGCCGTCTGCGATCGCTTCTGATAACCGCTTTAATAGCACCACTCCTACGCCATTACCAATAATTGTCCCTCTTGCTTTGGCATCAAAGGCGCGACAATGACCATCAGGTGATAATATACCCCCTTCTTGATGTAAATACCCTGTTTTTTGGGGTACACGAATCGAAGCCCCACCAGCCAAAGCCATATCGCATTGATAATTTAGTAAGCTTTGGCAAGCTAAAGCAGTTGCAACTAAGGAAGTCGAACAAGCCGTTTGTATGGTGAGACTAGGTCCAGTCAGATTTAACTTGTAGGAAACGCGAGTAGACAAAAAATCTTTATCATTTCCAATTAGCTTTTGGAAACTATGCGCTGAACCAATTCGATCGCTATTTAAACTAAAAGTTAAATAATTATTTAAACTAGCACCAGCATAAACCCCAATTCGGCTTTCGCATCTTTGAGCATCATAGCCAGCATTTTCCAATGCTTCCCAAGCACATTCTAAAAACAACCGATGTTGCGGATCGGTCATCTCAGCTTCTTTAGGATTAACACCAAAGAACCCAGCATCAAATAAATCTATATCTTCTAATACAGCACCCGCTTTTATATAGTTACGCTCCTTGAGTAATGATGGATCTACTCCAGCAGCAATTAATTCTTCATCACTAAATTGAGAAATTGCCTCAACTCCATCACATAAATTTTGCCAAAACTCCGCAATATTTTTTGCTCCAGGGAAACGCCCTGCCAAGCCAATAATGGCAATGCCTTCCATAACTAACAATTTCCTTATTACTTAAGATTCTTCCGTTGTTTCATTAATACTTGATTGCGTTGGTTCAAAGCTTCTCTTTGTTTACCTACCCTTTCATGCGTCTTCTCTAAATTTTTTTGTGCTAATGATTTTTGTCTTAAATGTTCCGCCAGCGACTTAATAGTCGGATTTTGAAAAATTTCTACAACTGATAAATCCCAGTTCAAGATTTCTCTAAGTTGGTTACTAACCTGCACCACTAACAATGAATGCCCACCAATGTCAAAGAAATTATCATGAACACCTACTCTTTCTAGCTGTAGCGCCTGTTTCCAAACCTTAGCTATTAATTTTTCTACTTCAGATTGAGGCGCTTGATAATTATTTGCTAATTCTGGACGCAATTTATCTGGCGCAGGTAAAGCACGACGGTCTACTTTGCCATTAGATGTAAGAGGTAATGCTTCTAAAACTACAAATACAGAAGGAAGCATATATTCAGGCAGCTTTTTCTTGAGGAAATGCCTCAATTCATTGATAGAAAATGTAATTTTTTCCTTAGGCACTACATAAGCAATCAGGCGGTTTTCTTTGGCAAGAACTACCGTTTCTCGCACATTGAAAGATTCTGCTATGACTTCTTCAATTTCTCCTAGTTCAATACGGAAACCTCGAATTTTTACTTGATAGTCAATTCTGCCTGAGTATTCAATACTACCATCAGAACGGTAACGCGCTAAATCTCCTGTTTTATAAAGGCGTTTTTCTGGTTCAAACGGACTAGAAATAAACTTTTCATTAGTCAATTCTGGTCGATTCAGATAGCCCCGCGCTAAACCTACACCACCAATATGCAACTCACCAGGAATACCAACTGGAACAGGTTGCAAATAATTGTCTAATATGTATATCTGGATGTTGGCGATAGGACGACCGATAGGAACTATTTTCTCGTTGCTGTTTTTTTGACATTTCCAAGAAGTTACATCAATTGCCGCTTCTGTGGGACCATAGAGATTGTGTAATTCTGCATCCAAACGCTCAAAGAAGCGTTTTTGTAGTTCAAAGGGTAGTGCTTCACCACTACAAATTACACGTTTAATACTATGGCAATTTTCTAGTTCTGGTTCCTCTAAAAACACTTGCAGCATTGAAGGAACAAAGTGCAATGTCGTAATTTGCTGCTGGGTAATGAGTTGCAATAGATAGCTTGCATCTTGATGTCCACCGGGTTTAGCTATGACTAGAGTTGCGCCAGTAAATAGAGTCCAGAAGAATTCCCAGACAGAAACATCAAAACTAAAGGGTGTTTTTTGTAAAACGCGATCGCATTCTTCCAATTGGTAAGTATCTTGCATCCATAGTAAGCGGTTGCATAAACCCTTATGAGTATTAATTGCTCCTTTGGGTTTTCCTGTGGAACCAGAAGTATAAATTATGTAAGCTGCATTTTCTAGCTGAACGCTAATAAAAGGGTTAGCTTGGCTGTAGTCAGCAAATGCTGCACCATCAGTATCTATAGTTACTACTTTGGCTGTGTGTGCTGGTAGTTCATTAACTAGATGCAGTTGCACTAGCAATAATGATAATTGAGCATCTTCTAGCATGAATGCCAAACGCTCTTGAGGATAGTTAGGATCTAGCGGCAGATATGCACCGCCTGCTTTCATAATTGCTAATATTCCAACTACCATTTCGATAGAGCGTTCCATACAGATCCCAACTAAGGATTCTGGTTTCACCCCTAAATTTTGTAGGTAGTGAGCTAGTTGATTGGCTCGATTGTTTAACTCTCGATAGGTAAGTTGTTGGTTAGCAAAAATGAGCGCGATCGCATCTGGTGTTTTTTCTACCTGCGCCTCAAACAAATGATGAATGCAAGCGTATTGAGGATAATCAACCTGCGTGCTGTTCCAGTTTACTAGTAGCGTCTGACGTTCAGCAGGTGTCAATATTGGTAACTCAGCAATACGCTGCTGGGAATCACTAACTACACCCTCTAGCAAGGTTTGGAAATGTCCAACCATCCTAGCTATGGTATCTGCATTAAATAAATCGGTGTTGTATTCTAGCGTTCCTGTTAATCCTTCTTCGCTCTCAATCATTGATAGAAGGACATCAAATTTGGCTGTTCCCGTCTCTATCTCCTCAGTTTTCCAGATGCTGTTTGTAGCAGGATTTTGAAGCACAAACATCACCTGGAACAATGGGTTATAGCTGAGATCCCGATTTGGTTGTAATGCTTCTACTAACTTCTCAAAAGGTAAATCTTGATGAGTATAAGCCTCAACTGCTACCTTTCGCACTCGCCTCAACAATTCTGTAAATGTGGGATTCCCTTCTAGAGTGGTACGCAATATTAAAGTATTAATAAAACACCCAATTAGCTGTTCTAGTTCAGTACGGGTACGGTTAGCAATTGGTGAGCCGACAAGAATATCTTCCTGACCTGTATAGCGGTAAAGCAATGTTTGAAAAGCCGCTAGCAAGGTCATGAATAAGGTTACACCTTCTTTTTGGCTTAACTGTTTGATTGCTTGGGTTAACTGTGGAGACAATACAAACTTCTGCTGCGCTCCTTTAAAAGTTTGTATTGGTGGTCTGGGGCGGTCGGTCGGTAATTGCAATACAGGCATTCCACCTAAATGCTGCTTCCAATAAACTAAATGCTTTTCTATAACTTCATCTTGCAAGCAATTTCGTTGCCAATACACAAAATCTGTATATTGTACAGGAAGCTGAGGTAGTTGACATATTTTGTCATTAGCAAAAGTTTGATAAATTGTAGATAATTCTTGAACTAGTACCTTGATTGACCAACCATCACCAACCAAATGATGCAGATTTATGAGTAATATCGATTCTGTTTGCAAGTGCAGCAGTTTTGCCCGCAACAAAGGTGCTTGTCCTAAATCAAAAGATGACTGAGCCTCTTGCAAAGATAGCTTTTGTACTTCAGCCTGTTTTTGTTCATCAGACAAATGACACAAATCAACTTCTGGTAAAGTGAATGGGGCTATAGGTGCAACTTTTTGGATAGGTTCACCATTCACTAACTCAAAGCTGGTTCGTAAGATGTCGTGTCTTTGAATAATTTCGTTGAGACTACGGACTAATGCAGGAACATTCAACTCTCCTGTCAGATGAATAGCTACGGGAATGTTATATGTAGCTGTTCCAGGTTGCAGTTGATTGATAAACCACAACTGCTGTTGAGTAAAGGTAAGTGGATGTTGGTTAATGGTTGTCTCTACTTTAGAGATAGGCAAGTATTCACTAGTGAGGTTGTTGTTAACTTTATCTAATATTTGGATTATTAGCTCACTAATACCAGCACCATCAAAGAAGTTAGCTACAGATAGAGTTACGCCAAAATCAACCTCAATCCGGTTTTTTAACTCGAAAACTTTTAAGGAGTCTAGACCCAAACTACTTAAAGGTTGCTCTAGATTTATTTGCGAAGGTTTTACTCTTAGTACCTGCGCTACCAGCTTTTGTAAATAGAAGTTTAATAATTGTTGTTGTTGTTTTGGTTCTAGTGTTAGTAATTCTTTGTCTGTCAGAACTTCTTCTAGTTCTGTTGTCTGGGTAATTTCCAGAATACTACTACCAACAACCTCTAATGTACCTGCTAAAAATCCTGCTTTGGTAGCTCGACGTTGGATTTTACCGCTAGAAGTTTTGGGAATAGTGCCGGCTTTGATTAAAACAACTGCATAAACTTCTACTTCATGTTCTTCTGTGATTGCTTGGCGAAGAGCATCTGTCACTTCATCTATATTAGGTTTGGCACGAAACTCTAATTCTTGTACAACTACCAATCGTTCTTCTTTTTCTACCTCTACAGCGAAAGCTGCAACACTTCCTGCTCGTAATGTTTTATGGCTGCGTTCTGCGGTTAACTCAATATCTTGTGGGTAGAGATTACGCCCTCTGATGATAATTAAATCTTTAGCTCTACCTGTAATAAAGAGTTCGCCATTGTGCAGAAAGCCTAAATCCCCAGTCCGTAAAAATGGTCCTTGTCCCGTGTCTTGTAGATAAGCGTGGAAGGTTTGTTCAGTTTCCTCTAGTCGGTTCCAGTAACCATGACCAATACTAGGACCTGCAACCCAAATTTCCCCAACTTGGTCGGGATCGCACAGAGTTAAGGTTTCTGGATTGGCAATTACAACCTCTTGTTGTGGTACAACTCGACCACATCCGACTAATTGTATTGAATTCTCTGTGTTAGCAACCGCATGAGTCAGACGGTTATGTTCTAAAACGTTTTTTTGCAGAAATATGCTACTTACCAACGCAGCTTTGACGCTCCCAGATACCATTAAAGTGGCTTCTGCCATGCCATAGCAAGGATAAAAAGCTTCTGGACGAAAACCGCATTCAGCGAAGGTGGCTGCAAACTTCTCTAGAGTCTCTTGACGAATGGGTTCAGCACCATTGAAAGCTACACTCCAATTGCTTAAATCTAAGGTTGAGCGTTGTTCGGGCGTAATTTTTTCAATACAAAGCTCGTAAGCAAAGTTAGGCGCGCCACTGGTGGTTCCTCCATAACGAGAAATTGCTTGTAACCAACGATAAGGACGTTGGAGAAAAGCTGCTGGCGGCATCATAATACAAGGAAAACCACCATATAAAGGTTGTAGTACGCCACCAATCAAACCCATGTCATGATAAACAGGCAGCCAACTCACAAACTTACTACTAGAGGTATGTTCCATATACTGGCGCGTTACCTCAGCATTGTGAAGTAGGTTGCCATGACTGAGTATTACACCTTTGGGCGTACCAGTAGAACCAGATGTATATTGCAGAAAGGCTAATGTATCTATATTAATAAAAGGCTCTTGCCAAGCTTCTTCTATACCAGGAGCGAGGTTATCAGTAGCTAGCCAGTGAATATTATTGATTTTGTCGACAAACAAAGATTGCAATTGCGGCAAAATGGCTGTGGTGGTCAGAATTATCGCTGCTTGTGCATCTTCTAAAATTGCTAAAATTCTGGGGGTATTACGTTGGTTGCGTGGTGGATAAGCTGGAACTGCTACAACCCCAGCATACAAACACCCGAAAAAGGCGGCAAGATACTCTAAACCTGGTGAATAAAGCAGTAAAGCACGCTCTCCACTTAAACCTAAGCTTTGGAGTTGAGAGGCGATCGCCCGACTACATCTATCTAGATCTTGATAAAGGAGGCGATCGCTTTGGGTTTCCCCATCTGCTAAGAATGTGTAACTAAGTTGTTCGCCCTGTATATTGCTTCTATAACGCAAAAGTTCAACAATAGTCGAAAATTTGCTCATGCTTTCAATAGCATTACAGCTTTGAATATTGTTTTGTTCAGACATTGAGATGCACGCTTAATCTTGGAGTGTAACTGTCATAAGTGGTGTAGCTGAAACTGTACTAGCGATTTGTAGACTTCTTGACCAAATCCAAATTCGCGCACAGTCTCGGTCAAGGGTGAGTTTAGCGATCGTCAGAATCCATAAATAAGAACCTTACACGCAGTCTTGCAATTTATTCTCAACATTCATGTATATCACATTAACGCGAATAATTCTCTTTTAATTTTTCTTTTCACTAAAATTTGTGAGATTCCGATCCTAAACACCTCGGATTTTTAGAAAAGTTTCATTCTTTAGATAGATGCTGTATAGTTATTTTTGTTACAAGCCTGCTTTCCCTGAGCATAGCCATCACTAGAAAAAAACCATCAAAACGATCGATATTGCTCTAAAATCATTAAGGCAGGAATTTTGCATTCCTACTTAGTAACTTTTTACACAATTGACATGGGAGCTACGTAAGTACAATAACTTAATCTTAGCTAATTGACATAACTATGCAAAAATATGTATATGTTAACTAATTTTTGATAAACTAATAATCTAATCTGAATAGGACTGGTGCTAATAAATTTTAATAAGCATCTGCATCAGGGTGTTAACAGCTTTTTAACCATGTGTGAGGAAATAAATGAAACTAGTGCTGTTGCTTAAAAGCTTAATATTTACAGGCTCATTTGCTTTATTGTTAGCAACTCCCGCTTTAAGTCAAGAACTACAACATTCTAAAAAGCAGCAAGAAACAACTTTTACCGATCGAAATGCGACTTATAAAAAAACTAAAACTCAACCTCATAGACTGGCAAGAAAGACATCACAACACAGCGGCAAAAATATTCAAAAGCTAGCTCAAGCAACGGAAGTTGTACAAGTTACCGGAGTCAAACTCAAGCAACTCGATAAGCAACTTGAGATAATTTTAGAATCACCTCAAAGCGAACAGTTGAAACCTCTCAACAAAAGTGAGGGGAATAATTTTATTGTAGATATTCCCAATGCTCAATTGCGTCTATCGACTGGTAACGCATTCACTCAAGAAAAACCATTTACAGGAATTACAGCAGTTTCCGTAACAAACTTAGATGCGAATACAGTTCGGGTAACTGTGACAGGTGAAGCAAGTGCGCCAACTGTAGAGTTGTTTGATGATAATGAAAGTTTAATTTTTGGGGTGACACCAACTACATCCGCTAGTCAGACACCACCAGCAGAACAACGTTCTAGTGAGGCTCCTTCAGAAGAATCCACAGCTAAGACACCTGAAGATGAAGAACCTATTGAGATAGTTGTAAGAGGTGAACAAGATACATATCGTGTGCCAGAAGCATCAGGGGCTACTAGAACCGATACCCCAATTCGTGACATTCCCCAGTCAATTCAGGTAATCCCAAGACAAGTTCTAGAAGACCAACAAGTCATTCGGCTCACAGACGCAATTCGTAACGTTAGTGGTGTTGTAGAAGGCGATACTTTTGGTGGAACAAATGACAATGTAAATATTAGAGGTTTTGATTTTAATTCTACTTTTCGTGATGGTTTAAGAGAGGTCGGCTTTGCATTGCGAGAACTTGCCGATATTGAGCAGATAGAAGTTGTTAAAGGTCCAGCTTCTGTATTATATGGAAATGCTGAACCAGGAGGAATCATTAATTTAGTTACGAAAAAACCTCTGAATATCCCTTATTATTCGGCTGATTTCTCAGCAGGCAACTTCGATTACTACCGTTCTGCTATTGATTTATCTGGACCTCTCGACGATCGAGATGAAATATTACTGTATAGACTGAATGCTGCTTATGAGAATGCTGGTAGCTTCAGGGATTTTGTCAATAGTGAGCGATTCTTTGTCGGACCAGTGTTTGAGTTTAAACTGGGCGATCGCACTAACATATTGTTTAATGTTAGTTATGTCAACGACGAGCGCACATTTGACCAGGGCATAGTTGCTTTTGGTCAAGGAATTGCTGACATTCCCTATAGTAGATTCTTGGGCGAACCAGGAGATGAACGTACAACACAAGAGGTAAATATTGGTTATCGCCTAGAACATCGCTTCAATGACAACTTAACCCTCCGCAATGCCTTTCGCTACACTTCACAAGATACTGCTGATTACCGCGCCCAGCCTCTAGAAGTGGACGAAGAAACTGGCGAATTAACACGCAACTTCCGTTCCAATGATGATTACCGTGAAGCCTACTTGCTTCAAACGGATCTTGTTGGTGAGTTTGCGACGGGTTCAATCGAACACACACTCTTGTTTGGGCTTGAACTCGCTCGGCAAAAGAGCAATGGTTCACAGAGCCGACTACCTGAAGGGCTAACTCCATCTATAAATATTTTCGACCCAGTTTACAACGTTATTCCTAGACCTGCGCTTTCTGAACTCACCGATGTAGTTCGAGATGGTAAGGATAAGGTTGATACACTAGGTATTTATTTACAAGATCAGATAGCACTTTCAAACAATTTCAAGTTACTGCTGGGTGGTCGTTTTGACATTCTCGATCAAGACGTGTTCGATCGCCTTTCAGATACTCGTACTCTTCAGTATGACGAAGCGTTCAGCCCTCGAATTGGTGTTGTTTACCAGCCAATTGAACCCATTTCACTTTATGCCAGTTATAGTCGCTCGTTTGCCCCGAATTCTGCCCAACGTGCTGATTCTACGTTTTTGCCACCTGAGCGCGGAACTCAGTATGAAGTGGGGATCAAAGCAGATTTTAATGAAAAATTTGCAGCGACTTTAGCAGCTTATCAAATTACTAAAACAAATATTGCTACACCCGATCCAAATGACCCTGATGGTTTTAGCATTCCTATTGGAGAGCAGAGAAGCCGAGGAATTGAACTAGATGTAACTGGTGAAATTTTGCCTGGATGGAATATCATCGCTGCTTACGGTTATACCGATGCTGAAATCACAGAAAGTAGTGATTCTCCTGATGCTCCTATAGTGGGTTCTAGAGTCCCCAAAGTACCCGAACACAAAGCAAGCCTATGGACAACTTATCAATTGCTCCGAGGTGATTTGGAAGGTTTAGGTTTTGGCTTGGGACTATATTACCTTTCAGATAGAGTAGGTGGTGACATTCCTACCCTCACATCTGATGATACTTTCACATTACCTAGTTATCTGCGAACTGATGCTACAATTTATTACAAGCGTGATAACTGGAGAGCCGCAATTAATTTTGAAAACATCTTTGGTGTCAGGTATATTGAGTCATTTAACTTTGGCAGAAACACAGTTATTCCCGGCGCACCGTTCACGGTGGTAGGGACACTTTCGATTGAATTTTAGTCAACATTATAGGAGCCACTACGTTTGTTGCCATACTTATAGCTGCGTAGTGGCTTTCTATTGCTGAGTAAGTGGCGTGAAGGTGGAGAATACAGTATGAAAATCAAGAGTCCCATCAAATTGCTTTTGCTAGGGATTGTTACTATTGTTTTACTTTGGGTAAGTCATAAGTATTTGTTCCCACAGCAACTTCAAGGTGATAGGACTTCACCCACTTCTCAATTACCAGTAGCTACAAAAGTAGTCAAACACGCTTTGGGTGAAACAAGAATTCCTATCAAGCCACAGCGAATAATTGTATTAAATGATATTGGTCTGTTAGATCCCGTGCTATCTCTGGGTATCAAACCAATTGGTACAGTAAGTTTTTTTCCAGAATACGACTTTTTATTCCGTGGTGTAACCAATGATGAAGCGGCTGGGATCGAAATAGTAGGTGTGGGAAATCAGCCTAATTTGGAAAGAGTCCTCATGCTCAAACCCGATTTAATTTTGATGCGTGAATACCAGAAAAGCGCCTACAAACAATTATCAGCGATCGCACCTACAGTTATTGTAGATTTACCAGGTCTGAATTATTCTTTTAAAGAAAATCTTCGCTTTATTGCTCAAGTGTTAGGTGAGAGTGAAAAGGCAGAACAAGTCATCGCTCAATACTACGAACGAGTCAAAAAGTTACAAAATTTAATAGGCGAGCGTCTCAAAGATATAGAAGTATCAGTGATTAATCTTTTTGAAGGAAGTCTCATCGCTACATATTCAGATAATGAAACTTATAATCAAGTTTTCCAAGACATTGGTATCAAACTTATACCTACGCTAGCAAATCAAAAAGAAGGGACTTTAGTAGCAAGTATCGAGCTATTAAACAAGTATGATGCTGATGTTTTATTTGTCATGAATGATAATCAGCAATTGCTCCAGGATTTTTTTCATAATCCTCTTTTAACTACACTCAAAGCAGCAAAAAATAATCAAGTGTATGCAGTCCAAATAGATAGATGGTGGACATTCGGATTTTTTGGAGTCAATAAGCTACTTGATGATTTGTTTAAATATCTGGTTTAGTCATACTCTTCGTGAAAGTACAATACCCCAAAACCAATGAAAGATTGTAATAAATTTATTTATCTCAGTAAATTACTTGGAAAAGATTGTTAATTATTAAGGTTTACTTAGTTCCAGACTATTAAAGTGGGGGTGGTGTTTTAGTAGCAAATGCAATTATTGATGATTTATTTAAGTATCTCATAAAGCAACCATAAGATTTCTCAAGAAATATTTATACCAATTTATCGTTAAATAATTTCTATTTACTTTTTACGAAGGAACTGACTATGACACTTCATACCTTATTTGTTTGTACATCGTGCAGTGCTGTTTTTTCTCACGACGAAGCAGACGATCGCGCTGAAGGAAACCAATTATTTCTCAAGTTGCTAGACGCTCAAAAAAATAATTCTACTTACAACACGCTCAATATTCAGTCTGATAGCTGTTTGTGGACTTGCAAACGCTCTTGTGTTGTTACCTTTGTTTGTCCGCAAAAACATACATACCATTTTGTCGATCTGACTGAAGATTGTACAACTGATTTGTTACAATTCAGCCAGCTTTATGAAGAAAGTCAAGACGGATATGTTTTACCTGGTAAACTACCGGGAAAACTGCGATCCCATCTACTAGCACGTATCCCTCCTACACCTGAGACAAGAGCTTAGTTTAAGGAAAGCAAAGAGGGTCAAAAATTTAAATCTTGACCTTTCTTATCAAAAATTTCATCTAACTTTCCTTGTGCTGCTATTGCCCCTGATTTCATAACAATGATTTGGTCGGCGCGGCTTAAAACAGAACGCCGATGGGAAATCACAAGACAAGTTGGTATCCAATTGTCTTCGCTTCTATTATTAAATATCCGCAACCATAAAGCTAATTCTGTCTCTACATCCAAAGCACTAGAAAGGTCATCAAAAACTAGCAATTCTGGTTGACGAATAAACATTCGGGCAGCTGCTAAACGTTGCAATTGTCCTCCCGATAACCTAACTCCTTTTGCTCCTACTAAAGTTTCCATTTTGGCGTTCATAGTGGCTAAATCTTGTTCAAATACAGCCATTTTTAGTGCCTTTTCGATTTCATCATCATCTTTTTCTAACCCCAGTAAAATATTTTCTCTCAGTGTATAACTAAAAAGTTGGGGAATTTGAGGAGTATAAGCACTACGAGGTGGTACAAAGAAATTAGCAGGGTCTTCTACTAGCCGTCCGTTCCAATAAATAGCACCTGATTGCTTGGGTAATAATCCTAATAACACTCGTAGCAGGGTAGTTTTACCTGAACCAATGCGACCAGTAATCACAGTCAAACTACCGCGCTGTAGCTGAAAGCTGATGTCTGTTATTCCTTGGTTAGTATCGGGATAGTGATAAGTGAGGTTAGATAGAGTTAATGATTTTAAGCGATCGCTTTCTTTTATTTGTGGTTGTTCTAATGGTGGAAGTGGTGGTTTGCGACCGCGCAGGTTATTCAGGTAAAGTGGCTTTTTAGCCACTAAAGTATCTGCGGTCACACCAGAAAGCAAAGCCGTCATCCTTTCAAAGGAGACTTCGGTTTGCTTGTACAATGCCATGAATCTCCCTAAAGAATTGAAAAAGCCGGTGATAAAGGAAAGATTATAAATAAACAGAGCAAAGTCGCCTACAGTCAAATTACTACTTTGACGCTGAATTAACACAGAAGCTAGCAGCAAAATTAACCCTGTCCCTAAATTCGTCATATTTTGAAATACTGAATCTAACAGGGAATTTAATAAGCTATCTCTCACCATCACTTGGTGGCGTTTGTCGTTGAGAGTGCGAAAGTGATGCAGCACATCTTGTTCTGCACCAGCAACTTTAATTGCTTGCACTGAACTAAACATTTCGCCTAAAATTCCTGTCACTTTTTCTGTGGCTTCGCGGCTAGCTTTACGGTATCGTTTGATGTAAGTTTCTGCTTTTTGAATAATCGCGATCGTGCCAACCAAAGGCAGAAAAACAAACAAGGTCATCTGGACATTAACACTTAATAAAATTACTAGACAAAGAACAGTGAATAATCCTTCCCCAAGCAGTTCTGATACCCATGCCACACTATCTTCTATTTGCTCGGCATCATCACGAAAATAACTAATAATTTCACCTTGAGATACAGCTTTTTCCACGTCACTGTTAACAATTACAGGTTGAGCAGTAGGATTGTTTAACAGACGTTCTAATAAGTTACGCCGCAGCAAGGAACTCATGGTAAAACGGTGCTGAGTTTTAGTTATGCGCCCTGCAAATATGGTTCCAATATGTCCTAAGCTTAAAGCAAGCAACAACAAAATCCAAACTAAAGGTGTTAACCCAAATTGTGCTTTACCTGTTAGGCTATCAAAGAATTCCCGAATAATTAACCCAGGAATTGCAGGCAAACCCATAATTAAAATCCATAAAAGACTATCAGTTGTGTACAGTTTAGGTTGATAGCAAATTAAGTTCCATAATAATTTCCAGCTTTGAATTTTTTTAGGCGCTAACAACATATTAATTATTAATTACAATACAAGCGTTAAGCGACGAGAATTAAACTAATAAATTTGTTAAACCAGTCTTAAGTAATTGAGCAAAGCGTGAATGAGAATCTTGCATTAATTCTTCTCGTAATCCATACTCGCTGACCCGACCTTTATCTAAAATCAGAATTTGATTTGCTCTTTGCACAGTTGCTAATCGGTGAGCAATAATGATGCCGGTATGCCCAATCAATAGCTGATCTATAGCTTTTTCAATGAGTTTTTCTGTTGTAGGATCGAGCCGTGAGGATGCTTCATCTAGAATTACTAGACCAGGATCTTTGAGAAAAACACGGGCAAATGCTAACAGTTGCGCCTGTCCTGCTGATAAGCCACTATTATCAGGACCCAATTGGGTATCTAAGTCTTTGGGTAATGAATGTAGCCATCCAGATAATCCCAGCATCTTCAAAGTTTCATATATGCGCTCGTCGCTGATATTTTCGTTAAAAAAGGTGAGGTTGTTGCGGACTGTGGTTTGGAATAACTGTACATTCTGAGTTACTAATCCGACGTGCTTTGATAAGTTTGTTAAGGGAGTTTGATTGATGGGTACATTTCCCAACCTAATTGAGCCTGATTGTGCGTCATATAACCTCAGTAATAAGCGTGCTAATGTCGTTTTACCGCTACCTGTACGTCCTAACAGTCCCAAGACATGACCAGGCGGTAAATGGAAAGATATATCTTGCAGGATCAATTCTGGTTTTATATCTGGCTTTTTGATGCGTAGACTCGTAGAGGCTTGTCCTTGGACATCGCTATAGCTAAATGAGACATTAGTCAAAGTAACAGAGAGTGCGCCACTAGGAAGTTGCTCTTTGCCTCCAGCATTCAGTTGCGATCGCACTTGAAATAAGTCTTGAATACGATAAATGCTAGCTTCCGCTTGTTGAAGGTCTTCTAACTGATTGCGAATTTGCTCAATTGGTTCGCTCAGAAGTGTAGTATAGTAAAAAAATACGTATGCAGTTCCGATAGTGATCGCTTTTTGATTCCAAAGGTAAAGAGCTAAAGCTAAAGCGATAACATAGCCTAGTGTGAATATACCATTAGTAGTAGTCCAGAGGATAGTATCAGCAAAACGCGCTTTGTGATAGGTAGGCAACCAGCGTTGTAAAATTTTATAGAAGCGGTACATAACATAATTTTTGGCACCATTTGCTCTGATGTCTTCAATGCTTGTTAGTTGCTCACCCAAAAACCCAAAGAACTCTGCATTGATTTGGCGATATTTTCCCCAATAAGGAACGGCAATGGAACGCAGACTAATGAGAGTTGATAATGCGATGAGGGCGAAAAATGAAATAGCCATGCCAGCCCGCCAATCTTCGACGAACATCACCACAATCACACCCAAGATCAGCAGCAAACTGCCTAAGATATAAACGCTAAATTTTGAGAAAAACTGAGAAAGATTGTGAATATCACCATCAACTCGTTCTACTAATTCACCTGGCGTAGTAATCTTGTGAAAAGATAAATCGAGTTTGAGACAATGCTCAACTAAATCGGCACGTAAAGCGTTAGTAGCAGTCCAAGCAACATTCTCGCCATAGTATGTAGCCGCAATTGACATTAATTGCTTCGCTAAAGCTACACCAATAAATAGAAATGCGGCGATAAATAAGCTCTGCGCTGAACCGCCTGCTACAGCTGTATCAATAAAATTACGTAAAATTTGCGGGTTGAGCAGTTGTAAACCGATACTAGCGAGTAGAGCGATCGCAAACTTGGCAACGCGTCCTTTCTGAGGCTTGAGGTAGTCTATCAATAAATTGCCAAACTGTTTTAGACCAATTTTCATAACGTCGCTAAATTTTAACCAGGACTATTGTGTAAGTTGCCATCCTATCAGAAGTAATTGAGAAAATTATGCAAAAATAGTATACTATATAAATTGGGGAAAAGTGAGATACGTGCAAAATAGGACACAATGTAAAGTTGTGTTAAGCAGGATGCTAGAAAACCAGTTAGACAAAGCACTTCAATTGTCTAAAACCAAAAACACATCATCGTTCAAAGCCTGCGGCACTACCTCCAAGTCAACTAACTTGGGGTCTTCGCAGCTTTTGGTGAAGCAGGACAACCTAAAAAAAGTGTTTGAGAGCGGCTCAATGAGCCAGGATGAAACGTTTGCTGAGTAATTCTAATCTAGCTCGTCCATACATCTGTCGCTTGAGCATCTTCAAGCGATTGTTCAATCCCTCAACTGCACCATTACTCACGCTCGACATCATGCTCGCCTTAACCGCAACATAGTCCTCTAACAACCCTTGTGCAAACTGCTCGAAAGGTTTTAATGAACTCTGCATCGCCTGCATCAACCACTTGTCAAATCCATCAGCTCTCTGCTGAGGTAGTAGTAGCAAGAATTCATCGGCTAACTCAACTGCTAGTGCCAAGTCTGGATGCTCTGCCACGATCTGCTCCAGCAGTTTGGTATCCTCGCTCTTACGATTCTCTCGCCGCTTGACGATCGAATAACTCGCTCGACGAGCCGTCAAAGGCGGGGACTGTGGATCGATGACTTTCACTGTTGCTTGAACAGAATGCCCCTGTTTGACGGACAGACCCTGAGAGGAACGTAATTGACTGATGTAGCGAGTCAATGTTCGCTCACGACCATTGTATCCCTGCTGTTGTAGCAAGCTCACCAGCAGTTTCGGCTGCCGGATGCCCCCATTCCACTGCTCTAGGAGAAGCTGTTTGTCAGGGTCAAGAACACTTGTGCCAAACGATTTGCGTCGAGGTGGAGTTTCTGGCAGTCGCGGCAGAGTTAGGAAGCGTAGTACAGTCCGAACGCTGACACCCACCGCTTGGGCAATGGCGATTTGAGACCACTGTTGTTGGTGCAGTGACTGGATCTGCTACTGTTGCTCGATTCGGTGTTGATGAGCAGCTGGGGTTCGCACTTGAGCCTTCGCCGTTGCGGTTGGCTTAGGACTCACAACAGCTGTCTATGTTGCAGCTAAAGCCTGACGCTGATGAGTGCACAATTGCTTTGAGCTGGGCATCATAGCTGCTGAGTACCTTTTCTAAAGTCTCAGTCAAGTTTTGCACTAGATGAAACCGGTCCGCTACTTGTAATGCTTCTGGCGCTCCTTGTGTCATGCCACTTTTATCTGCGGTAGAGCGATCTCTTGAGAGCACTTCTACTGCAGGATGTTGAGTTAATACCAATTTACTCTTTTGTCGTAGTCAAAGAGTAAATTGGTATAAGTTTAGTCGTGAGAAAATCGGCGGTCATTTTCTCTGGCTGGGAGTCAGTTTTGTGGGTGGATTTATCTTGTTTGAAGGCTTAGTTCTCCTGACTGGAATTCTCCCAGGAATTTCTCACGATCTCACTCCACTACTGCTAGCACGCCTGCTAATTAAGGAAGGTATCTGGATAGTTTCTCTAGCATTGGCACATATGTTTTTAGTCAGGCGAGCGCAAATAACACGCTGATTATTGATTTCGCACCTCTGCGAACAATGAATTTATTTTCTCAACCTAACGCCAAAGCAGAACCAGAGAAAGTCCAACAAATCAAAATCTGGGTTTACGAACTATTGCAACTCAATCTAGATACTCCTATTTCTATTATTCAATTACGCTGCAACGAACCTGGCTGTCCGCTACTGGAAACAGCGATCGCCGTGATGACCGTTCCTACCAAAACCTACAAAATTCATAAATCAATTGCCGAAATAGCATTTACAGATATTGCTCGCACTCTTCAACAAAAGTAATGGGAATCGAGTCAATTTTTTATGACTAAACACGCTTTATTTGTCTGTAAATCTTGCATGTATTCTCTTCATCAACGAGAATATATGGGTAAGCGAGGAGGCTGGTATTTGCTCGATCGATTGCTATCTCTGTCGGAAAGTTGGCAATTGCGAGCGTCATTTGTCATTCAACCAGTAGAATGCCTGAGCGCGTGTAAACGTCCTTGTGCTGTAGCTTTAGCTGCACCGCATAAAACAACTCTCATGTTTGGTGACTTGCCACCTTTAGAAAGCGCAGCAGCCGTATTGCAACTAGCATCACAATACTACAACAGTACTGATGGAATTGTGACGCGCCAGGAAAGACCGGTATTTAACGTGGATTACTTTGAAAACTCTTTTGGTAGATTACGTGTTTCCTATGGTGCGCCATTTACAGTACAAGGAACTATTTCATGGGAGTTTTAACAAGTTGAGATTAATAAAAGTGTTCTGGCATAAGTTGACTTATTTATTGCTTTTAGGATTCTCAACGTTTATATTTGCTACAGCTTGTAGTGTGGGCATAAATAACCATGCTACAAGTTTGTTGCAACCCCTGAAAGACTGTCGATTGATACAGCACGTAGTGGGAAAAACTTGTATTCCTAAAAATCCTAATCGCATTATTACAGTCTCTCAATTTACCTTGGGTAATCTTCTTGTCTTGGGTCTTTATCCCATTGCTGGTGCTTCAGCCTTGACTGATTTAAATGGTTTTCCTAGCTACTTAGAAACTTACACAAAAAACGTAGTAATGTTGGGCAACCAATATCAGCCTAGTATAGAGAAAATAGCTTTGTTGCAACCCGATCTAATCTTAGGTTGGGGACCTATTCGCAAAATTTATCCTTTGCTTTCTCAAATTAGTCCAACAGCTCTTGTCACTTGGAAAGGTACATCCTCTTGGAAAGAACACTTTCAATTCCTAGCTCAAGCATTAGGGAAAGAAGAAGAATATCAAAAAGCTTGGAGACACTATTTTCAAAGAATTAAGAAATTAAAAATAGCTTTAAACGACCGATATAAAGACAAGAAAATATCTATTGTTTCTTTTAGTAGCAGCTACGGAATTATAAGTTGGGTTAAAAGTTCATTTCCTGGTTCAATTCTGAATGATATTGGATTGCAACAACCAAAAGCACAAGATGTTATCTTACCTCGTGGCGATCGCATTTATGGTATTTCAGAGGAAAGGCTACAAGAAGTAGATGGCGACATTCTCTTCATCTTAACTCTGAGAGAGCGTGACAGTAAAAAGTTGGAACAACTGCAAAACAAGCCACTTTGGAAAACGCTCAAAGCTGTCCGAAAAGGGCAAGTATACACTGTAGACGTGTTAACCTGGCTTGGATCGAACCTGCTAGCTGCCGATGCAGTAATTGACGACCTATATAAATATCTTGTCAACAAACCATAAATCCATTTGTCTGCAAATAGGAGCGATCGTTCCTTTGAGGGATCGTCAGAAAATCAAACCGCGCAGGAATTGTCAAATTATCGAGCAGGGTAAACACGAAGACTTACTAGCACGGAATGGCATTTATGCTAGTCTTTGGCGGATGCGATTTGGCAACAATTAACCATCGCTCGGTCATTTACCTGTAGAATTATTGTCAATAGTTGGCAACTAGCGTTCAAATTCTGGCTCGATAAGTAAAACTACGCATTCCCAATGACAAAAATTGACAATGTCAAAAGCGATCGCCAGCTCACCTAAAGGAGCGAACAAGCCCAAACTATCGCCCTTAGTTGGTCTAATCGTCGGGCTAGTCATCTTGCTCGTTTGCTTTTTGTACAGCATCAGTTTAGGCGCAGCAGAAATACCTCTAGCTCAGATTTTGGCATCTTTTACTGCTTTTGATGGTTCCTACAATCACTTAATCGTCCAAACTGTACGATTACCGCGATCGCTAATGGCGTTGCTTGTTGGTTCGTCGCTTGCAGTATCGGGAGCGTTAATGCAAGGCTTGACGCGCAACCCTTTGGCAGATCCAGGAATTTTAGGGATTGAGTCGGGAGCAGCACTAGCTGTAGTGGCGACAATTTTTCTGCTTGGCAGTTCTAGCTTGAGCGTTTTAACTCTTGCTGCCATGCTAGGTGCAGCAGCCACGGCAATTTTAGTCTACTTTCTCGGTTCTCTGGGACGGGGAGGAGCTACCCCACTGAATTTGACAGTAGCAGGTGCGGCGCTGACGGCTTTGATTTCTTCTCTGACTACGGCAATCCTGATTGTCAGCCAACAAACCCTAGAAGAAATTAGATTTTGGTTAGCTGGTTCGCTGGCAGGACGCGATACTGAGATTCTATGGCAAGTATTACCTTTTCTTGGGGTGGGTTTAATCGTCGCATTTGCTTTGGGTAGACAAATTACGACAATGAGCCTGGGTGAAGATGTGGCAAAAGGCTTAGGTCAACAGACTGCTTGGGTCAAAATTGTTACGGCGATCGGCGTGGTTTTACTGGCAGGAAGCTCGGTGGCGCTAGCCGGACCAATTGGCTTTATCGGCTTAGTCGTTCCTCACATGGTGAGATTTTTTATTCCCACCGATTACCGTTGGATTTTACTTTATGCAGCAGTTGCAGGGGCAACTTTACTCTTGGTGGCAGATGTAGCAGCGCGTGTCTTACTCAAGCCGCAAGAATTACCTGTAGGGGTGATGACAGCAGTAGTTGGCGCTCCCTTTTTTGTCTACTTGGCTAAGTCAAAGGTGAAAAAATGAAGTTGGATTGGCTAGTCATCCGCTCGCAGTCGCTCTCCTTTCGACTCGATCGCCGCGTTCCACCAGTGCTACTGTGTTTAGGGGCGATCGCCTTGGTGGGGATGGTGATAAATGTAGGACGGGGTGAATATCCGATCGCGCCGTTAGATATCGTTAAAACTCTGTTGGGTTTGGATACGGGAAACCCAGACCATAATTTCGTCATTAACGTCCTACGTCTACCCCGCACCCTGGTTGCTTTGATGGTAGGTGTAGCATTTGCCATTTCCGGCACGATCTTTCAAAGTTTGACCCGCAATCCTTTGGCTGACCCTAGCATTATTGGCATCAATGCAGGGGCAAGTCTGGCAGCCGTGACGGTTATTGTCCTATTTCCGGCAGCACCCATTTACACCTTGCCCTTATCAGCTTTTGCCGGTGCTTTACTAATGGCTGTTTTAATTTACTCGCTGGCTTGGAACAACGGTAGTTCGCCGATTCTGTTAATTTTAATCGGCGTTGGTTTATCGGCGATCGCTGGTGCTTTTACTAGTTTGCTGATTACCTTCGGGCAAATTGATGACGTGAGTAGTGCTTTAGTTTGGTTGGCTGGCAGCGTCTACGGACGCACTTGGGAACAAGTCTTTTCTTTCTTGCCTTGGTTAATTATTTTCGTACCGCTAGCGTTGACAAATTCCAGACATTTGAATGCATTGAACTTGGGAGATGATGTTGCCAAAGGTTTAGGTAGTCGCGTGGAATGGCAGCGCGGAATGCTGGTGTTAGTCGGTGTAGCCTTAGCGGGTGCAGGAGTCGCCACTGCTGGCACGATTGGCTTTGTTGGTTTAATCGCACCTCATTTAGGTAGACAGTTGGTAGGGACAAACCATCAAGGGTTAATTCCAACTGCGGCATTGTTAGGAGGAGCGATCGTCATTTTGGCAGATTTGCTCGGACGAACTTTGTTTGCACCGCTCGAACTGCCTTGTGGAGTGGTGACTGCTGCTATCGGCGCTCCTTATTTTCTCTATTTATTAATTCGCCATCGTCAAAAATAAAGCTGATGAAAGGATTGTCTACCAAAAATCTCTCTCTTGCTTACGACGGTGCGCCGATTGTGCGTGACTTAAATTTGGCAATTCCAACTGGACAAATTACGGCGTTAGTCGGTGCAAACGGCTGTGGTAAATCAACGTTGTTAAGGGGACTGGCAAGATTGCTCAAACCCATTGGTGGTGCAGTTTATCTCAATAGCACTTCAATTTTGCAGCTTTCCACTAAGGAGGTAGCCCAGCAGTTAGGGATTTTACCTCAAGGTCCAGTTGCACCAGAAGGATTAACAGTGCGAGATTTGGTAGCGCAAGGGCGTTATCCTTATCAAAATTGGTTGCAGCAGTGGTCGGTACAAGATGAGAAAATCGTCCAACAGGCGCTCTCGATTACAGATTTGCTAAATCTGGCAGAGCGATCGCTCGATACTTTATCTGGCGGACAACGACAGCGAGCTTGGATTGCAATGGCGCTAGCACAAGATACGGAGATTTTACTTTTGGACGAGCCAACGACTTTTCTCGATTTAGCCCACCAGGTAGAAGTTTTAGATTTATTGTACGAGTTGAACCAGATCCAGGAACGGACAATTGTGATGGTATTGCACGACTTAAATCAAGCGTGTCGTTATGCCGATTATTTAGTTGCTGTCAAAGATGGTCGAATTTTTGCGGCTGGAGCGCCACAGCAGGTCATGACTGAGGAAATGGTGCGAGAAGTGTTTGGCTTAGAGTGTCGGATTGTGCCTGACCCAGTGGTGAAAACACCGTTGTGCGTACCGATAGGACGTAAGGGGGAAAGGAAATTACAAACAAAATCTTCCGACTTGCAATTTGACTAAAAATATAGCTAAATCGTCTACTTTTTCCCGATCGCACTAACTAAAACATACCAGTCATCAAATGAGCATTATCCTCTCATCAACAAGTTGGCTCGAACTCTGGGACGAAAGTTGGCAACATACTCGCAATCTAGACCCTTTGGATAATTCTGATGCGATCGCTGAGTATCCCGCACAGCTTGCCAAGGGTTACAAGCGGAATATCGGTCTACGTAACGGCATCGATCTCACGCTTCATCGCTATACATTTCATGAAGATGTAATTACCGTAGACGGACAACCGTATGAAACAGGCTGTATGGAGTGGATCTTCAACCTTTCATCGACCTTCAAGTTTTGGAACGGCTCTTACGTTACGGCGGGACGGCATTATGTAGCTGGGATGTTTATGCCTGGTGGTGAAAGTTTAGATCTTGCCCGCGATCCCAGATTAGAAGTCGATCTTCATCTAGAGCCGGAATTATTTAAGACTTTAGTAGGCGATCGCTTTCATCTGTTACCGCCTGACTTGCAACGTATGGCTGAGGGTGATGAGAGTTTACCCTTTTCATCACTACAAACAACAACTCCTGCCATGCAGCTCGTGTTGGAGCAAATTCTCAATTGTCCTTACCAAGGCTTGACAAAGCAGCTTTATTTAGAGAGCAAATGCGTGGAAATTTTGGCATTATATCTCGATGCGGTGATGACACAGCCAGCAAAATCGCCAGTTAAGCTGCAAGCGGATGATATCGATCGCATTCACCAAGCTAAGGAGATTTTGATTCAACACGCCGAGCATCCTCCCTCGCTATTAGAATTAGCACGTCAAGTCGGTATAAATGACTGCACTTTAAAGCGAGGATTTCGCGCCTGTTTTGGCACAACCGTATTTGGCTATTTGCACGACTACCGCATGAATCGAGCTAGACAAATGCTGGAAGCGCAAAGCATGAGTGTTCGGGAAGTTGCCCGTTCTGTTGGCTATGCTAGTCCCAGTTCGTTTCATGCTGCATTTCGCAAGAAGTTTGGCGTGAATCCTAGCACGTATCTTGCTACCAATCGCCGTCAGGTATTTTTTTAGACTATCTTTTTTTTGCACAGGCGATCGCCTCTGTCACGCGGCAATTCATCTAAAAATTCCGTTTAGAACAAGAAAAGTTCCGTTTGGAAGAAGTGAAATACTTCCAAATGGTTGGCATATCCTTGTAATCTATTTGAAACTAATTCTCAATTTATGGCGTGAGCAGCAGCTTGAAGATGAGGTTTTGGTGTTTCGGTCGATGGCTCAACTCGCTTTTACTGGTAGCGCTCGCCTTGCCCGCATGAAGCAGAAACTGGCTCAGGCAAATTGATATGGTACTAGAGCAACAACCCAAAAGTCTACGCACCTTTACTTTCATCTGGCTAGGTCAAAGCGCCTCTCTAATTGGTTCTAACATGACTAGCTTTGCTCTTACCATTTGGGCATGGCAGCAAACAGGCGAAGCCACTCCACTTTCTCTCATTGCCTTTTTTACAGAAGTTCCAGTTTTAATCGCCTCAATCTTTGCAGGGGTTTTGGTCGATCGCTACAATCGCAAATTCATTATGATTGGCGGCGATACCGTTGCCGCACTTTCTACTGTCACGATTTTGATTTTATTTTTTACTAACCAGCTAGCTATTTGGCATCTATATATTATCGCTGTAGTCAACGGCTTATTCGGCTACCTTCATGGATTAGCCTTCTCTGCCTCTCAAGCTCTACTTGTCTCTCAACAACACTATGTCAGAGTCGGTGCAATGGGATCGATTAGAACCTTTGGCTCTGGTGTCATAGCTCCAGCATTGGCAGGCGTATTGTATCCCATTGTGGGATTAATCGGTATTTTATCAGTCGATTTGGCTACATTTGCCATTGCAGTCGGCACGCTGGCACTGGTACGAATTTCTCAACCACACAGAGAAATAGAGCAGAAAGAGTCGAATTTAGCAGCTGCTTGGCAAGAGTTGACCATTGGATTTCGCTATCTCTGGCAACGTCCCAGCCTCATGGCATTGCAACTTTTTTCCTTGAGTTTCATTTTCTTCGACACCGCTTCTGCTGTGGGCGAACCGATGATTTTGGCACGAAGCAACAACAACACGGCTGTATTGGGGATGGTGAGTGGAGCGGTGGGACTTGGCGGCTTAATTGGCGGTATATTGCTGATGTTTTGGGGTGGACCGAGACGGCGCATTCACGGACTGTTAATCGGTCGAGCCTTCGTCTTTGGCTTTGAGACAATGCTAGGAGTCTTGCGATCGCCTACTCTCTGGATTGGAACCAACTTTTGTGCGGGTTTATTTAAGCCTTTGGCGAATAGCTGTGAAGATGCCATCTGGCTGTCTAAAGTGGAGCCAGCCACTCAGGGACGTGTTTTTGCTGCTAGTTCGCTGTTTAGCGGATTAGTTGTTCCTTTGGGATTGTTGATTTCAGGACCGCTTGCCGATCGATTCTTTGAACCTGCAATGCGATCGGGAGGAATGCTAGCTCCTATCTTTGGCAGCATATTCGGTACGGGTACGGGGAGCGGCATGGCAGTGCAATTTAGCCTATTCTCTTTTATCGTCGTGCTGATTTGTTTGGGTAGTTATGCTTTTCCAGTGCTGCGCGATGTTGAAGGGAGATTGCCAGATTGCGAAGCAAGTACCAGCTAATCCCATTTTAGATTTTAGATTTTGGATGGGAAAGAGCGATTGGATAAATTTTTGGGCGATCTATTCTGTCGCGATCGCCGTTCAAAATGAGGTGTGAGGCAAATTATGCAGCTACAAAAATTAATTTCAATTCTGTTGATGGCAAATTCGGTTTGGGTGTTAGTCACAATTTCTGCGATTGCTGGGGAAGTACGAGACACATCTAGCAGCAAAATTCGGCAACTAAGTGAAATAGAACGTCCCATGACTAGCGCCCAAATGCTAGTCCAAGCGCCAACACTACCAAATGGATCGACTTTCAAAGATGCATCAGAAGTCGTGCAAGTAACTGGAGTCAAAGTTAATCCCACTGCTCAAGGCGTGGAGGTAATTTTAGAAACTTCTGGCGAGCAACAGATGCGCGTGTTGTCCTCTAGTTACGATCGCACTTATGTTGCCAACATCTTAAATGCTCAGCTAGCACTGCCAGAAAATAAAACTTTCCGTACTGACAACCCAGTAGCAGGAATTACTACCGTCACTGTCACCCAACCTGCTGCTGATAGCGTCCGAGTCACGGTGATTGGAAAAACGGGCGTGCCTTCGTCAAACATAGTACAGCGCGATAGTGCTTTGGTTCTGGGCTTAACTGCCCCCACTGCTCCGACAGCGCAACAACCGACACCACCGCCAAATGTACCCCAGACGGTAAAGCCAGAAAGCGAAATAGAACCAGAAGCAACACCAGAGATGGATAATGTTACCCCAGAAGGTGTCCAACAGCCACCAGCAATGGCTGAGGGAGATGAAGAACAAGAAATCGTGGTGACGGGCGATCGAGAAGGATATAGCGCACCAGATGCTTCGACTGCGACCAAAACTGACACGCCACTGCGAGACATTCCGACAAATATTCAAGTAATCCCCCAGCAGGTGCTAGAAGATCAAGGAGTAGTTCGCCTTGAAGAGGCAGTACGTAATGTCAGTGGTGTCAACTTTTCGCTAGACTCTGGCGCTCAAGGTGTAACATTTAACGCCCGAGGTTTCACTGTCAATCAATTCAAAAATGGTCTAGAGGAAGGATTTGCTACTCGCTCTATCCCTGAAACGGCAAACCTCGAACGGATTGAAGTGTTGAAAGGACCAGCCTCAGTGCTGTTTGGACAAGCAGAACCTGGCGGACTCATCAACCAGGTAACAAAAAGACCACTGCCCGATCCTTTCTACAAAGTCGAGTTTACGGCAGGAAGCTATGACTTCTATCGTCCGACTTTGGATTTTTCCGGTCCGCTCAACTCAGATAAAACTTTGGCTTATCGGTTGAACGTTGCCTATGAAAATACCGAGAGCTTTCGCGATCGCGTGGAAGCAGAGCGATTTTTCATTGCTCCCGTACTCACCTGGCAAATTGGAGCTAACACCACCCTAACGCTAGAAGGCGAATACTTTCATGACAAGCGACCGATCGACCGAGGGTTAGTTGCTGTCGGGGACGAGCCAGCTGATATTCCCTTCACCCGATTTTTAGGCGACCCCCGCCGCCGCTACGAGATTGAAGAACAGCGAGCCTATCTCTACCTGGATCATCGGTTTAATCAAAACCTGTCACTTCGCAACGCCTTGCGGTTCACTAGAGCTAAAAAAATTTATAACTCGCTAGAATCTAGCGGTGGCTTGGAATTTGGGGAACAGCTTTTACCTCTGTTCGCTTCTTTCGGTCGCGAACTATACGAAACTTACACGTTACAAACTGACTTAATTGGCAAATTTAATACTGGTACAGTCGCGCACACAGTTTTGCTTGGTCTAGAACTGGCGAGACAAACTGGGGTCAATTTCGATCAGCAGAGCGCTGAAGATGCTGCCGTTATTGATATATTTAACCCAAGCTACGACTTCCCACCAATCGATTTTCAAGACCAACCTGGTAGCAATGGCAACACGAGGGCAAACACGATTGGAGTTTATCTGCAAGACCAGATTGCACTACTCGATAATCTCAAACTCGTGCTAGGTGGTAGATTTGATAGCTACGACGCTGAGGAAAGCTATAGAGATTCTTCCAGCAGCAGTTCCGAAGCTAGCGAGTTTTCCCCAAGAGCGGGGATTGTTTACCAACCGAGTGAAGCCGTTTCTCTTTATGCCAACTATAGCCGCGCCTTCGTGCCGCAGGCTGGCAGAATTACTGGTGGCGGTGCTGCTAAACCAGAACGAGGCACTCAGTACGAAGTGGGTGTAAAAGCCAATTTTTTGGATAATCGCCTTTCTTCCACTCTAGCAGCCTATGAAATTACAAAAAGTAACGTTCTCACGGAAGATCCTAGCGATCCAGATTTATCAATTCAGGTAGGAGAACAACGCAGTCGCGGGATTGAATTCGATCTTGCTGGGGAAATTTTACCTGGTTGGAACATTATTGCTTCCTACGCTTACACCGATGCTGAAATTACAGAAGATAACACCTATGAAGTGGGTAATCGCCTCAACAACGTTCCGTTTAATACTGCTAGCCTATGGACAACTTATAGAATTCAGAAAGGCTCTTTGGAAGGATTGGGATTTGGTGCAGGTATCTTTTATGTTGATAGTCGCCAGGGAGATTTAAATAACTCGTTTGAAGTGCCTGGTTATACTCGTGTCGATGCTGCCATCTACTACGAAAAAGAAAGCTTCAAAGCAGTATTGAATTTCAAAAACCTGTTTGATGTCGAATATTTTGTGGGCGTGCAGAACAGAAGAAACATTCCTCCTGGCGAGCCTTTCACCGTCCAAGGAACGATTTCATGGGAGTTTTGATGAGTTAGCAGAAGGTTTTTGCGGATGAAAGATAACAAGAAACAAATAGCTACTAAAATTTATCGTTTGCTCAGGATGTTTTCGCTTGCAACTATCGTCTTCGGGTTAATCTTAGCTTGTAGTGGTAAACCTACTCAAAATCCTTCTCTCAATTCACATTCATCCACATCTAAATGCCGAGTTGTTAAACACGTAATGGGCGAAACTTGTGTTCCTCTAAACCCCCATCGCATTGTTACTACAGATTCACTGCTCCTGGAACCACTATTGGCACTGGATATAAAACCTATAGCATCTCGATTCCCTGAACTCCAGCGTGGCAGATCGCGCCATTTGTCGGGAAAGATTGATGGTATAGCGTCTCTGGGAATAGGGGAATCTTTAAATTTAGAAACTATTTTGCAGATGAAGCCAGATTTGATTTTGGGTTGGGATAGTCAAATCAAAAAAGACTATAATCTGCTCTCACAAATAGCGCCAACAGTTGTACTCAACTATTCTCAAAGCGATCTAAATAACTGTGGCGGGGTTAATTGGAAAGATTGTTTACAACGTACTGGTGAACTTCTAGATAAAAGTCAACAGGTTGTACAATTGCTCGATGATTATCAACAGCGAGTAGAAACAATACGAAAAGCACTCGGCAAGCATTTATCTGAGATTGACGTTTCTATTGCTCGCTTTTACTGGGATGGCAGAATGGATACTCAAAACCATCCCTCGTATTTCGCTGGCAGTATTTTGCAGGACATTGGATTTTTTATACCCACTAAACAACGTCAAGTTAACGCATATTCTCCGTTAAATATTAGCCTTGAGTGCTTGAATTTGCTCGATGGAGATGTTATGTTTGCCGTAATTAGTAGGAGTAAAGATTCAGAAAAGTATTTCCAAAAATATCAGAAAAATCTGCTGTGGCAGCAGTTAAAAGTTGTTCAAAATAAGCAAGTTTTCAAGGTTGATGGAAGTTACTGGCTCTGGGGTAGTGTTATAGCTGCCAATGCTGTCTTAGATGACCTATTTAAATATTTAGTAGAAGATAAAAAATGAAAACATAAAGCCGTTAGTTGCTAGTTTATAGGCTATATATGAAATTTAAAGTAGCGATTTAAAAGGATTAGATTGTAAAGTAGGTTTGTTCTTCGTGGGCGATCGCCTTGCCAATTGTAGCGATCTAAATGTACCAGAAACATCTTTAAATAATAAAGTGACGAATTGAGAGACAACGATGCCAACTCAAAAAAACTCATCCACTCCCACCCGACGAGATTTCCTATTCGGCTTTGGCGGTATGGCTTTGGTAGCCAGCTTTGGAGGACTAACTCGATTAACGGCGCTGGCTCAATCTTCACCCCAAAGTCAGCGACTCAACCTTTTCGATTCGTGTTTTTGTCAGATATTCACTTGCGAAAGGATTTGCGATCGCCCCAAGGCATGGCGGCGGCGTTGGATGCGGTCGAACGACTCTCCCCTAAACCAGCGTTTATCGTTACAGGTGGCGATTTATGTCACGACCTGCGCTCTCAAGGGTTAAAGGAAGCCAACGAGACTGCCAACTTGTTTGTCAAAATCTGGCAGGAACACACCAAGCTACCCACCTACCACAGCCTGGGCAACCACGATCCCGCCGGATGGAGCAGCGAGACTTTTCCTCAAAAACATCCTCAATTCGGTATGAAACTACTGATGGACAAGCTGGGGATGAAAAGCCTGTCCTACAGTTTCAACCATAACAATTGGCATTTTGTCGTACTTGACAACATCCATCTGACCGCCCCTGGGGAGTTCGTCGGTGAGTTTACAGAAAAACAACTGGCATTTCTGCGTCAGGACTTAACCCAGCACGCCAAGCAGCCGACAATGATTTTCTGCCACGTACCACCTGTAACTGCCACTGAGTTCTTGGGTGGACGGGCAGAGTAAATTCTGCTTCTACACCATTTTTATCTACCGTTCCATTACCGTTGCGATCGCGCCACCCTGCTGCTGTCAAAATTTGCACGGCTTTGCTCAAATCTGTATCTGCAATCGCTTAAATTCAGTCACAACCATCTGCAAGTCTCTTTGAGGCGTGACAAGGAAAGCACCTACGTTTTCTGTCTTAATTGGACGATTGTTTGTTAGAGCTAATTGCAAGCGCGACATCAGAACGGCGAGTACCAGTTTCATTTGAGTTTGCGCCAATGCCAACCCGCTACAAATAGCGTGACCGCCGCCAAAGGGAAAATACTCGTATTGTGAATACTTCTTTTCGAGAAAGCGCTCTGGGATGAATCGCTGAGGCTGCGGGTATAAGTCCTCCCGCATATGGATTAAATAAATAGAAGGAATCAATTGCGTTCCAGGTTCTAGTTGATAGCCCATAAATTGCAGTGGAGATTTTAAAATTCGTCCAGAGCCATTGACAACAACTGAGCAAAGACGCTGTGTTTCTTTACAGATAGCCGTTAAATAAGGCAGCCGATAGATTTCTATTGGGTCTGGGTTAGCACCCAAAGCGTTAATCTCATCGCGCAGCTTGTCATGAATTTCTGGTTGATGATGAATCCAGTAAAGAATCCAGGTTAATGTAGAGGAAGTTGTTTCATATCCATTGAATAGGGTAATCATGGAAAAGTAGAGCAACTCTGCATCTGTCAGTTGCTGTCCCGCTTCATCGCGAACTGACATCAGACGGCTCAAAACGTCGCTCTCAGCTGGATTACTTTGTTCTCGGCGTTCTTTTATCTCTTCTAATATAGTCCGATGAACTTCATTCCTAGAACGCCACAGAGCTGCCCAAGGACTTAATACTTTTTTTCTTGCTGAAAAAGTCCCAACATGATATAAGCAAGATTAAAGGGAGTTTTGTAGGACTCCATCAGAAAGACAAAATTTGTCTTCAATTCCTGGTAACGCTCTCCCTCCTTCAATCCAAACAATACTTTTGTCATAAACTGGGTAGTAATTTCTTTCATTACTGATTGCACGTAAAAAGGTTTACCGACCTTCCACTGCAATATTGTCTCACTAGTAACATCACAGATTAACTGACCGTATTTCTCCATGCAGTTACCTACGGCAGAACTCTTTAACACGTTACTCATAAAGGAAGTTTTCAACAAGTGTCGCAGGCGTTGCAGTTGAGCTTCATCAATAGAGTTGAACAGCGTTTTTCCCAAAAGAAATTCAAAAAACTGCTGTACTTCAGCGGTCATTTTACAATCGTAATACTGGGTAGGCTCGGCATTAAAAATGGTTTCGTTCGCTTGGGGATTGCTGAAGAACACAGTAGGATTTTTTGTGCCACCTATTTTGAAGCATTCTCCATAACGCTGGCTACAGTTATATAGATACTCATAAGGGTTAGTACCTAACTTAATTAACTCTATTAATTTAGGAGAGCGTGGACCATTAGGTAAAATCATGTTATTACTCCTACAAGCTAAAATCTACTAAGCAAAAAATTTCTAGGCTAAATTCAATTACTAGCTAATAACTTCGAGTACGTCATTGAACTCTATTAATTACGAACTACAAATTAAAAATTATCGACGTGCGATTTTCCAAGTGCGTGCCTTTTGCCGCTCAGCCCAAAAGCGACTATAAAGGCTATTATTAGTAATTAGGTCTTCATGTTTACCTTGCTCTATAATCTGACCGCGATCGATTACCAAAATTTGCTCGGCATTTTCGATTGTTGAGAGCTTATGAGCAATGATAATTAAAGTTTTCGAGGCAACTAGTGAATCGATCGCTTGCTGAATTACTAATTCATTTTCTGGATCGATTGATGCTGTTGCTTCATCTAAAAGAACGATCGGTGCATCTTTCAAGATAGCGCGGGCAATAGAAATTCGCTGCTTTTCTCCACCAGAAAGAGTAGCTCCTCCCTCACCAATAATGGTATGATAGCCGTGAGGCTTCTCTAATATAAACTCGTGACATCTAGCCGCCTTTGCCGCTGTAAATACCTGCTCTTCCGAAGCATCAGGATTACCAAATTTAATGTTGTTAAGGATAGTATCGTTAAATAAGTATACATCCTGAAATACCAGACTGATATAGGATAGTAAAGAGTCGGTTTTCAAGTCTTTAACGTTGACTCCACCTATTAAAATTTCTCCTTCATCGACATCCCAGAAACGAGCAATCAAATTGATAACAGTTGTTTTGCCTGCACCAGAAGGTCCCACTAGTGCTGTCATGCTGCGTTCGGGTACGGTGAAACTGACATTTTGTAGCACTGGCTGTTGTTCGTAGCTGAAAGAAACATTTTTGAACTCAATATCAAACTGCTTTAAAGTTTGGCTCTGCTCTGGTTCTGGAAGTGGCTTAATATTAAATACGCTCGATATTCTCTCTATAGCAGTATCTACTAACTGTCGATGACGAGATAAATCGCCGATTTTTTGCAGGGGTTTATAGAATCGTAAACTCAAAATTAAAAACATTAAAAATGTAGGTGTAGTCAGTTGACCTTGCAAAAGTAGATATGCACCAGACACGAGGATGACAGCGAAACCTAATTCAAGTGTTGTGTCAAATGCTACTTCCGCTGGTGCTAATTTGGTTGCCAGATTAATGTTAGTGTCTCTATAGTGCTGAATGGCTCGGTCGAACTTGCTAAATTGCGCTCCTGTTTGGTCAAAAGCGCGGATGACATTCATACCTTGAATGTACTCGATCGTGCGAGAATTTGCCTCTATCTGTGACTGAGCCTGAAACTGAGTTAATTGCCTCAATTGACTTTGACTCCAACGATAAATTCCCATTGCCAAGGGAATACCTGCAACGGTTGCTAAAGCCATCCGCCAATCGACAAAAAACAGTAATAGAGCGACAAAACTAGGAACCGCGATCGCATCAATGGTTGTAGGTAGTGCGTACATATAGTCAATTTTTGCCAAGTCTGTTGTTACAACGGCGTTAATATCGCCCACATTGGTACTTGAGAAAAACCCCATTGATAGCTTTCGCAGATGTTCGCCAATTTGATTATGAATTCTCCCTACGACACGGGACTGAATTGTACCGTAAGCACCATAAGCAAAATAGCCAAAAATAAACTGAAATACGATACAACTAACCATACCTAGCGTTAGGTAAATAACTGTTTGGCGATTGATGCTTCCTTTGAATAGCTCAAGTAAAATTAAGTAGAGAAAGATAACGGGTGCGCTAGTGAAAAATGACTCGATCGCTTTGAGTAACGTTGCTCGAATCATCTCAGCTTTATCTTGCTGAGTACCCAAGTTATATAGATTTTTGACCAAACTAAGCATAGTTTTCTATCTAGTTTCTGATTGCTGACAATGAACAGTCAATACATTTCAATATGCAACTCTCTAGCTTTAGTTATGAGATCTTACTGTCAATTTTTGACCTTTAACTTTTGACTTTTGACTTTTACAAGCTTGCATATGAAAATGCCACATCCTGTCATACAAATCGCTTGTTTTCAAAAGTTCTTCGTGTTTTCCCTCAGCAACAATTGTGCCTTTATCCATCACGAAGATCCGATCTGCTGCGGTGATGGTTGATAATCTGTGGGCAATGACAATCAAGGTTTTGTCTTCAATCAAAGTACTAATCGCATCCTGAATTTGAGCTTCATTCTCTGGATCGATAAAGGCTGTCGCTTCGTCGAGAATAATAATCGGAGCCTGCTTCAAAATCGCTCTAGCAATAGAAATTCGCTGCTGCTGTCCGCCACTGAGTTTAGCACCGCGATCGCCTACTATAGTTTGATAACCTTGCGGTAGAGTCTCCACAAACTCGTGTATCCGCGCTAGTTTAGCTGCTTGGATGACTTCAGCTTCGCTAGCAGTAGGATTACCAAAGCGAATGTTCTCTAAAATAGTATCGTTAAACAAAAATACGTCCTGAAATACAAACGCAACCTGCGACATTAGGGTTTCGACGGACATCTCCCTAATATCAACTCCGCCAATCCGAATTTCTCCACCGTCCACATCCCAAAAACGAGGGATCAGTCTCGCTACGGTCGTTTTACCTGCTCCAGAAGCTCCAACAAAAGCGGCGATCGCCCCTTGTGGTACGGTAAAGCTAACTCCATTGAGTACCCGTGTTTCGTTGTAGCTAAAGGTAACATCTCGAAATTCGATAGTACAATTAGTTGGGTAACTGTTACCTTGCGATCGCGACAGTGACTCTGCATTAAAGATTTCGTTAATCCGCTTTACACCTTCACTGATGTAGTAAAACTCACTGGCAATTGTCATCACCTTCGACAAGGGGGCATTGAAGCTGAGTCCAAGTACTAGGAATAAAATCAGCGTCGATAGTTCGAGGCTACCTTGCAGGTAAAGCCATACTCCAACTGGTACAACAGTGACGATGTTAGCCGTGATGCAAATAAAAAAGGTAGCAAGACCAGGTAATGACTTCCAAACCCAATCTTCATAGATTGCGTGGTAGCGGTTGACGGCTGTTTGATACTTTGCGTAGGATGTTGCCGTTTGCTGGAAAGCTTTAACCACCTTCATCCCTCGCACGTACTCGACGATCGTGCTATTCATCTGTTCGAGGGCATCGTGGTAGGGTTGGTAAAGTGGCTTAATTGCTTGACTTGTATAGATTTGACCGGCAATAGCAATGGGTAGAGTCGCAATGGTTGCCAAAGTCATCCGCCAATCAACAGTAAATAGATATATAGCGGTGAATAAAACTAACGCGATCGCCGATACTAGATCGGGAATGACGTGGGCTAAAGCTTCTTCAATATTCTCTGCATCTTCTTCCATGACTTTTTTCAAATTACCAGAAGATTTCTGATTGAAATAGCCAAGTGGTAGAGTATTGAGTTTATTAGCAAGGGCAATCCGCACGTCATAAACAATTTCGTAGGCAGCTTTGTGAGCGATCGCTTTTGCAGCAGTAGCACACAATGACTTGACAAAAATTGCTACAACACTAATTGCTGCCAATTTCCAAACATAATTTGGGTCGATTGGTGGGGCGAGTAACTCAATCGCGATCGCGTAAATTAGAATCAGCGGTACTAGCTCTAATAGCGTACCGATTGCGGCAAAACTAACAGAGAAACTGAGTGGCATTAGCCGCTGTTTCACCAAGTTTGATATTATGGTAGGCTGAGTTTTGGAAATAGGCTTTGTCATACGCTTTAAGTTGCGGGGTGAGTCATAACTAATCGTTAATAGCGAACGACTACGAGCTATTAAATATCGTTCGCTAACTATTTACTCACTTGTTAACCAACTATCGCTCGAATGGTTCAAGCTTGGTTTCTAAAATCAAACAACCATTGCGGATATATGGAATCCAAGAAAGCGATCGCAGCAAAAAAGACCAGCGTTCGGGATGCAATTGATATAAAGACCAAACGTTGACGAGCGATAGTCCCATTTGGGCTACCTCTTGTTCTCCCTTAACGTACCATTGTAGCGGTGCGCCTAATTGAGCCAGCTTATTTCCAGTTTTCTTAGTTAATTGACCTACTACATCCATCACCAGAGTAGCACCAGGAAATCGCTGACGCATTTGGTTAACTAACTGCTGTACTTGGTTCGCTTCAAAATACATCAGCAGACCTTCAGCAATGAATAAAATACTCTCAGGCGACCTTGAAGGTAAAGCATCCATCCAGCTAAAGTCCATGACCGAACTACTGATAAACTGATGCCTGTCTGTCTCGATATCCAATTGCCGACGCAAGTTAGTAACTTCAGGCAAATCCAGCTCGATCCAGTGTAGTTGTTCTTGTCTAACTCGATGGTAACGGGTGGACAGTCCCGCACCTAATTCCACAACTAGGGGACTTTGAACGCTAGCAACGTGCTTATTTGCCACTAAATCGAATTGGTAAGCTCTTATAGCCCAAGCAATTTGAGCAAACTGATTGTAGAATGCCTCTAACTGGTCGTCCCAAGGTAGGGATTTGCGCCACTTTACAGCTAGTTCGTCTTGAAACAGAGGAGTCGATCGCGCCTGCTCGTCTGCTCGTCCTCGGAGAGTCATTAGCATAGTGCGCGGTACGCCTGATAATTCTAATGTAATTTGCGACATAAATACACTTTCTTGTGAGTTCTGGAGAAATGCAATAACTACGCTGACGCAACGCTGACGCTGCTGCCGAAAAATTTCTCATTTCTATCTAAAAGACATATCAGTTTAGAAATTCCCCCTTAACTGAACGCCAAAAGTTCTGCCATCTCCTACTGTACCTAAAGCCAACCCAGGAATGATAAAACTATCAAATGCTTCGGTAAAGTAATCTTTATCAAACAAATTATTCCCAAATAGATAGATACCAAAATTATCGAACTCATATCCAATTCGAGCATTAATTAGAGCAAAGGGATCTTGTCTGCGCCTGTTGTTTGGTTCAAAATAGTACGTACCAAATCCTTGTAATTCCAGACGGCTAAAAAATCCACCAGTACTGCGGTATTGAGCCGCCAAAAATAAGGTATATTCGGGAGTTCTGATAACTTTATTACCTTCATAATCTTCGCCTGTTCCAGGGTCAGTAAAGTCAGTAAATTCAGCATCGACAAAGCCAAAACTAGCAATTAAATCCAGTCCTTGCAAGGGCTGCGCTCTCAGTTCCAGTTCAGCACCCCAAATACCTACCCCGTTAGCATTAACAACTGTCGATACATTTGGCGGGATAAAACCAATGACCTGATAATCTTGAACTGACGTGTAAAATACAGCTAAATTTGCAATGAGGCGGTTATTAAACCAGGCTGATTTCAATCCCGCTTCGTAACTCCAGCTCGTTTCTCTTTCAAATTGAGTTTCTTCAGGCGTTCTTGGCAGCGTACTAAAACCCCCGTTTTTGTAACCACGAGCGACACTTCCATAAACCGATAAATCGGGATTGAATTTATATTCCATTACAAACCTGGGCAGTACTATGCTCTCATTGTCTTCCAGATTAATATCGTCAGCTGTTGGTGCGGTGACTCCCCCAACGCTGAGTAATTGACGGCGATCGATACTAAAGTCGCGAGTTTCAAATCTTATGCCAGTTGTAAAACTTAACTGTGGTGTTGCTTGATATGTCGCTTGAGAAAAAAGGGCATAAGTTGTATCTTGAAAATCACTAGGAGAAGATTGCGTTGCTCCTGGTGGCAAGGGAAAGCCTATACTCGCTGCGTCAGCACCAAACGTAGTTTTGAGATTGATGTCAGTATCTTTATCTTCCAAAAAAGCACCAACTACCCACTGCCAGGGTTGAGAATCTGCCGGAGATTGAAAGCGAAACTCTTGACTCCAACTTAGTGTTTTAATATCTACGCCAGCACTGGCGATCGATTGAATCGTGGAATCACCATCAGCCGAACCAGGAAGATTATTCCACTGTCGCCTAGCTGTAATCGAAGTGAAATCAAAGTCACTGCCTTTATGAGTGACTGTCAAAGCTTGATTGTTAGTATAAACTGTATTTTCACCTTCAAAATCATTTTGAATTTCATCGCGATCGCTCGCATCGAGCGGCACTGTAAATAAAGAACCGTCGTTATACTGCTCGTAGTTGGCGCTCAGTCTCACATCCCAGTTTTCTTCGGGGGGAAACCAACGCAGTAGTCCTCGGAAGCTATAATTTTGACGGGTATCTACATCCCGATCTAAGAAAGTGTTTCTGACAAAACCATCTTGTTCCCCATATAAACCGGACAAACTAAAAAATAAATTCGATTCTTCCGGTTGAAATGGTCCCTTTAGGGTGACTTGACCGTCAAACAAACCAGGATCGCCAATAGTAGCAGAAGTGCCTAATTCCAAAACATCTCCAGGGGGTTCCGTAATGACGTTGATGACACCGCCTTGGGTATTTTGACCGTAGAGAGAACCTTGCGGACCCCGCAGTACTTCAATGCGCTCGATGTCATCACCATTTAAGGCACTCTCGTAACTGAACCAGTCGGAATAAGGCACGCCATCTACATACAATCCAACCGCAGAGCCGCCACTACTATTAATGCTGCTCGTGTTACCCAGACCGCGAATATTGTAGGTTGCCCTCGTCCGACCGCCATTGCTGCGTAAGGTACTAAAGTTGGGAGTAAATTTGGCAACATCCCGTGTTGATGTAACTCCAGAGTCTCTAACTTCTTCGCCTGTTATTGCGGTGATACTAGCTGGTACATCCTGAAGGTTTTGTTCAATTTTTTCAGATGTAACTGTGATTTCTAGTTCTGGGGAAGCAGTGACGCTGAGTACCAACCCTTGTGCACTTTGATTAACCTCTGCCTGTGGCAGTTCTGCCGTACCCGTAATTGTCACCCGAATACTATTTTCTGTTTGCTGTGTCACAATAACTGCATCAATTCCGTTCGCTGGCTTGTCTTGGCGAAAAGTTTTACCATCTGGCAGACGCAGTTGAGCGTTAGGAATATCGGCAATTAAGTTATTGTTTTCGCTGGTAGTTGTAGCTTGCAGCTGTTGCCCAGTAGCAGTTTCTAAGAGGACTTCTAACCCTTGTTCGGTTGGTTTTAACCTCACACCTGTAACCTCGATCGCCTCTGACGCACCAGCTTCATTGGGGGACGGCTGTTGAGTCAGCCAAGAAGCGTTAGTTAAGGTAGGTTTTAGATCGCTCAGTCGTGGAATTTGAGAGTTTGTTCTGGTGTTAAGTGTTTGATGGGAATTTTCCGATTTGCGATCGCTCAAAAATGATGTAGCGGATGATACTCGTTTAGTATCAGTACCTTTCACTACTTCTACTTCTGAACCAGCCATAACGGGAGTTATCAAGAGCCAAGGTATCGATCCCGCGAACAGAAAACATATGATTAATCTATGTATTTGCAATTTCTTCTCCTCACACCCAATCTCTTCATCAAACAGAGCTACCTTGTCAGTAAGCAACTCTTTCTACAATCCTCAACAAACGCTCGCTCTTAACTTACACAGCAGGAACGCCATGATTTGTTAGTAAAAGCTAACTGGACGGCGATCGCGCTTCTTTGTCACTTAGGTTACACGCCAATCAAAGTGCTTGGTAGCATTCCGACTCGGCTCGTTTTGACTCGCGGCTTATCAAAAAAATATTCTGTGGTTTTTGAGAATAAAATGCAAGTAGATTTGTCGATATTATCAACAAAAATTAAGATAATCATTCTCATACTACTAGATTAGGTCTAGGCAGCTTGGGAAAAGGGGAGGTAAACTATATAGTAAACGCTGTGAAACAATCACATTTCAACCATTTATCTTAATTATCTCAACTGCTAATAATATTTCTATAAAAATTATTATGATGAACATTTTAAGAGGTTTTTCATATCGAGCGTCGAAAGATATCAGGATTTTGTGATAAACTCTATAGTAAATTATTGAAATTTTTTATCAATAAATTTGAGATAGTACAGCAGTTAATTGACTGCGTTGCTTCTAATTGCTGACTCGCAAGCAATCGAAGAAAGCAAGATAGCGATCGCACTATTTTGCTGACTTCTTGTTGGATTAATGGCTATCTGCAATGACAAGTCAAATTAGCATACGTGGTGACGATCGCCCGCACAAGATGAACAAAAATGGTGCTGGAATATGAAGAGCGATCGGTGTCTCATGGGTTTAAGCAGTGGCGTTTAACTAGAAAGATTTTTAGTTAGGTTGAAGTGTTCGCAAGTATTATCGCTTTGTCAATTTCTGCCTCAATATAAATGTTTCAACTGTTGGCGATCGCCAAGAATGATAGCTACTCTCTATTTATTACGTTTATTTCAGGTTGGTCAGCAGTAACAGTAGTCAATAGCTCTGTTGAAACTTATTGCAATTTGAACTCAATAGTTTTAACGCATACTCGATCGGAAAATGATTGTTTGTTGTAATACTATTCACTTTGACACAAAAAAAGTTTGTGCATATACATGTATTATTTTAAACCGATTTAGCTAGCTACAACTACAGAATACTATTCGCAACAAATCTGTCAAACTGTCCTAACCTAAGTAACTTTAGCGATTAAGACACATCCAATCTGACTGCGATCGCACTTTATAAGCCGTGCCGATTATTCAGTAGTAGTAGCTTTGTCTTAAACAAAACTTTATATTTTTTGCTTGTTTCAGCCAAGAATCTGTATTAGGCTGTTTACTGTTAATGAAAATAGCTCTCAACAAATTTAGTTGAGACAGATTTAGAAGCAGAGCCAGCAGATTTATTCGGGCTGAAGAGGTTGGACTGTCAGGTTGAACTAGAGATCGATAGATTGAAAAGACTAGTGCCTAAAAGGACTAGAAATGAAAACAGAACACTTTTCGATGTAATTTTAGTTGGAAGTATTCGCTTTTTGATTAGTTCAGTCTATCCATTGTTTGTCATCAAGGGTGTATTGTCATGACTAATCGCATAGACTTTCTATCGTTCCAATTTTCAGCTAATAGCACCAATTTGTCTAAATATTTGAAATACTTCTTGTAGTTGATAATAAGTCGTACAGGCAGCACTACGACTTGACAATCGTATGTCTGCCCAAATAACAAGAAGCAAAGTTACACCTACAGCTAGCGGGTATGAGTCTCTACTCAATTAGACGTAAGAGGAGGCAGGTGCTTTTATTGTGCCAATCCCGTATTGATAGAAATGGTTCGCAAATGTTTACCGTCAGGAAAAGGTGTTTGGCTAGCCTCGCTGCGAAAAAACGAGTCCGATTAGCAGCAACTCCTCCAAAGTTGGCATGAATTACATAATCGTGGCGTGAAATTAGATCGGTGCAAGATTGACCGAGACTATTACCTGCATTACTCAGAAATAACATCCTCTAAACGCAAGTCAGATATATGGGAGTCAGAGATTAAATTGCACTGTTGAGGAGTCGCGATCTATGGATACCTATCAAGTGATGGATACTCTCAGAGCAATACTTACCGATTTAGGGATTCCAGAAGAGACACTGCATGAAAATACATTGTTACGCAAAGACTTACAGCTTGACTCCACTGAGACAGTAGAAATTGCTCTAGGACTGAAACGGGAGTTGGGAATCGGCGTGAAGCTGGAGACTCGGCAGGATATGACGCTAGCTCAAGTCTGTCATCTGGTCGTAGCGGCAATGCCTGCTAGTACTGAATCTGGCTAGTACAAGAAGGCAAGAGGCAGAAACAGAAGGGAAAAATGTACGTAGAATCAGAACTGACAGATGGAGTTGTGGGACTTGGTATAGATATTGCCTCAATTCACCGAATTGCCAAATTCATCGATCGCTACGATCGCGAAACTTTACTAATGTTGTTCACTCCTACAGAAATAGAGCGTTGCCAATCGAATTGCGATCGCGATCGGTCTTATGCAATTTGCTTTGCGACTAAAGAGGCTGTAGGAAAGGCGCTAGGTACTGGACTAGTTGGAATTGATTGGAATGAAATTGAAGCAAATATTACTCATAACAAGATCGCGATCGCTCTTTATGGCAAGGCAAGAATGCAAGCGATCGAACGAGGTATACAAACATGGATAGCTCAGTGGTTGTGTTGGGATGACCACATACTCGTTCATGTGCTTGCTTATTCAGAAGCGAGTCGTGAGTAACAAACTCGATTAGCTTTAATTAGAAGAATGCAGCAACAATTTGCAATTAGCAGAAATTGTAGAGGATGAGAAATAAAATGAGCGAGATTACAGAGCAATTACCCGAAATATTTAATGTAGCGGCTTATTTCTTAGAAAAAAATCTAGCAGAAGAATATAGTAAAAGAACAGCTTTTTACTACCAAGGCAAGGCATACACCTATACTGAATTGAATAGCTACGTGCGGCGCGCGGCTCAATTCTTTTCTAATTTGAATCTGGAACAAGAAAATCGCGTTGCTATTTTATTACCAGATATGCCGGAGTTTATCTTCGCATTTTGGGGTGCAATTTGGCTAGGGGTAGTGCCAGTACCAATTAACACTAGTTGTACCGTTGACGACATTCGTTATATCTTGAAAGACTCACGCGCTAAGGTCTTGTTAACTACTAAAGAATGGCAAGAGAAATTAACTCCCATCCAGTCTCAATTCTTGCATGATGTTCTGCTGGTCAATGGAGAGCGATCGTTTATTTCTCTAATTACTGAACAAGATAAACTACAATCTTGTGCTGAAACATCGAAAGACGAAGCAGCTTTCTGGCTTTACACTTCTGGGAGTACGGGTAAACCAAAAGGTGTAGTTCACGCACATCAGAGTATGGTGGTTTGTGCAGAACAGTACGGTAAAACTATCCTTGGCTTACACAAAGATGACATTGCGTACTCAGTTGCTAAAATGCCTTTTGCTTATGGTTTAGGAAATACTTTATATATGCCAATGGCAGTTGGAGCAGCTGCTGTTTTATCTGATGCTAACAGCATTTTTGATATTATCTCCGATCTGCAATCCTATCGACCTACAGTTTTGTTTGGCATTCCTAGCGTTTATGCTGGCATTTTGAACGTACACGAAATTTCTCCCCTCGATGTTTCTTCTTTGCGTTTGTGCGTATCTGCTGCCGAGCAATTGCCTAAAAGTATCTGGCAAAAATGGTCGGCAACTTATAACCGCGAAATTTGTGAGGGAATTGGCACTACTGAATTTTTGCACATCTTTCTTTCCAATCGAATTGGGGAGTGTAAACCTGGTTGTTCTGGTCGCTCTGTTGCTGGTTATGATGTTCAAATTGTGGATGAAAATGGTTCTCTTTGCCCTCCTGGAAAAATAGGCAATCTACAAGTCAGTGGAGAGAGCTTGATGTTGGGGTATTGGAATCGATTGCAGCAGACACGACAAGCGATTTACGGCAGTACTATGCGAACTGGAGATAAATATTTACGCGATGCAGATGGATATTTCTGGTTTATGGGGCGTAAGGACGAACTTTTTAAAGTCAATGGACAGTGGATTTCCCCGCTAGAAATTGAGGATGTTTTACATCAGCATTCTCAAATTTTTGAGGTAGCAGTAGTTCCTGAGTCCGATAATGGAGAACAATTAACTCAAGTTGTTGCTTATATCACTCTCAAACTAGGGCAAACACCTGAATCGGAAATAGAACAGAGCATTCGTAAATTTGCTAAACAGAATTTACCTCATTTCAAGGCTCCAAAAACTATTCATTTTGTGGAAGAATTGCCACGTACTTCAACTGGCAAAATTCATCGTCAGTTATTAAAGAAAAGCCTAAGCTTGTCTGGGCAAGCAAGTGTAAATTAGAGCGAAAAGGAGACAGTGAATGGCAACAGAATTAGAAACTGCGATCGCATATTGTGAAATATTCATACCTGGTAAACGTTCTCCCATTGAGGTTTTACAAAATCTCCTGAAAGCCAATCTTTTTTCCAAATACGTGATGTATGAAGGAAAAAATGAAGTCAGAATAGCTGGTAACGAGATAGCTAAAGTATCGGTCAGTCAGGAGATTGTTTCAATAGAAGGTTTAGGAAAACATTATTCCGAACCAGTTAAAGATCCTTTTCAACAGGTAAAGCAACTACTTGCGTCCTTACCAATTAAAAATTGGACGGCATATGGTTACATAGCATTTGATATCGCTCGTTTTTATTCTTCTTACTCCAAAGCAATCGAGCAAGCACTGCTTTATTTTCTAATTCCAGAAATAGAACTTCGTTGCACGGAAGAAGGAATATATGTTAAAAGTACTAGTTCTTTAGAGTTAGTCCAAGAAGCTTTGTCGAGCGAGTATCAACCAATCGATTACGTCCCAGTATCTTTAGCAGCTAACTTTGGCGATCGCGAAATTTATCAGCAGCACGTTGACACTCTTACTCAAGCCATTCAACGCACCGAGTTGCAAAAGGCGATTATTTCTCGTTCCATGAAAATCGATGGCGATCTCGATGTACTTGGGACTTATATTGTTGGATCTAGAGTCAATAATGCAGTGCGATCGTACTGTTTAAACTTAGGAGACGTGCGAGCAGTTGGCTTTAGTCCTGAAATCCTGATGGAAGTTAATCGAGATGGTTTTGTGACAACAAATCCATTAGCAGGAACGCGACCGCGTGGTAAGAGTTTAGCAGAGGATAAACAACTAAATGATGAGTTGCTGCGAGATGCAAAAGAAGTCAAAGAGCATTCACTCTCAATTTGGCTGGCACAAAGAGAGATTGCTTCGCTTTGTTTACCTGAAACCGTACAAATTTCTAATTTCATGGAGGTGAAAAAGTATCGATGCGTACAACATTTATCATCTCAAGTTGGCGGTTGTCTCAAGCCAGAGCATACTTTGTGGGATGCTTTGAAGGTTTTATTTCCTGGAATTACAGTTTCTGGAATCGATAAAGCACAAGCTTTAGAGTGGATCGATCGCCTAGAAGACGAACCCAGAGGTATCTATGCTGGAGGTATTGGTTGGGTAGATAGCAATAATACGGCAGATTTAGCGATCGCCATTCGCTCAGTTTACCAGTACGGTAACAGTATCTATTTAAATGCTGGAGCTGGAATTGTGGCGGAATCAGTACCTCAAAGAGAGTACATCGAGTCCGTTAACAAAATGAACACCATGTTGACCAATCTTGTTTTGCATTCTTAATCAAAGCGAACGAGATCGGGATGAAAGCTGAGAATTTAGAAGATGACAATATCCTGTCAAAATTACCCATCTCTGAGCTTGAAACTTTGTACATCGTCGGTCACAGCTTAAAAATTGTAGAAACCAGACGGATTGCAAAGCTAATGGAACGATTGGGAGCGAGATTTGAAACTCAACGATTCACCCCTACAGAGCTGAATGTCATTGAATCTAACGCTAAACGTATCCAGTACCTTACAGGTCGTTTTGCAACTAAGGAAGCGATTCTTACAGTTCTGGGTCAAGGATGGAGTCAGGGTATTTCATGGTTAGATATTGAGGTGCAGCGAATGCCAACAGGTGAACCTTCCGTTGTCTTGTATGGTAATTGTCAAAAGATTGCGACAAAGCTTGGGATTAGAAAGTGGCTAATCAGCATCAGCCATGTGTCATCTTGTGCCGCAGCTTGCGCGATCGCTCTTGGTACAGGTTCAGAACCCGTTACTCCTAAAACTAGCGTGTCATGAGACAAATCACAGAGATTCTGTCTGCATTAGCAGTTGATTTTTGCGTCATTTTTGAGCGCGACCCAGCAGCCAATAACTGGTTAGAGACACTGTTTTGCTACCCTGGTTTTCAGGCTTTATTATTCTATCGCATTGCTCATTGGCTTCAGCAGCAAGGTATTCTGTTTATCCCTCGCTTTTGCTCTCATATAGCTCGGTTTTTGACTGGAATTGAGATTCACCCTAGCGCAGTCATTGGCAAAGGAGTATTTATCGACCACGGTATGGGAGTTGTAATTGGGGAAACAGCAATTGTTGGTGATTATGCCTTAATCTATCAAGGAGTGACTCTTGGCGGCACTGGTAAGGAGAGTGGCAAACGCCACCCTACTTTGGGAGAAAACATTGTTGTTGGCGCTGGTGCAAAAGTGTTGGGGAACATCCAAATTGGTAACAATGTCCGCATTGGAGCTGGTTCGGTGGTATTGCAAAATATTCCTGATAGTTGTACTGTAGTGGATGTACCTGGTCGGATTGTTTGCCAAGCTGGAGTCAAGCTAGAACCCCTTGCCCACGATCGCCTTCCAGATGTCCTGCTAGAGGAAATTCAAGCTTTAATCGCCCGCATAGAAGTACTGGAAACACAGCTTCGATCTGTACCAACTCTCTCGTATAGCACTGGAAGAGTAGACGGTTAGCGGTTGACTGTTGAGAGTCAACGTTCGCGCCATGCATTCCGTAATGACTGTGAAACTCAATCGCCATGAAACAACGTTCTGTCACGATCCACCATCCTGTGGGCATTCGTTCGCTCGCAGTTAGCTTTCCCAGCACCATTCGGACAAACGATTATTGGCTGGAGAAGTATCCCCAGTTGGCTAAAGTTGAGCCAAGACGAGCTAGACAGCAGAGGCATAGTCCTACCTCTGACACTTTTACCAATAATGGGCTAGATATTTGGTCGCAAGCAGTAGCGCCCTACTTAGCCGATCCTTTTCGGGGAAATGTCGAGCGGCGGGTACTGGGTGCAGACGAGTCAGCACTAACGCTAGAGGTTCGTGCTGCTAGAGAAGCATTGACAGCAGCAAATCTTGCTCCAACGGAAGTTGAGTTAGCGATCGCTTCTTCTCTTTTCTCCGAACAGATTACTCTTGGTCATGCCACCTACCTTGCTCAACAGTTAGAATTACACTGCCCTGCATGGAATCTAGAATCGACTTGCTCTAGCGCCTTAGTAGCGCTGCAAAATGCTTGTGCTTTGGTGCAAGCAGGAGCTTATCGCAACGTACTAGTCGTTGTTTCGCAAATTGGTTCTCAGGCGGTTGCAGAGGAAGATACTCTTTCACGATCGATGGGTGACGGTGCTGGAGCCTTCGTTGTCAGTTCCCTTCAACCTCAGCAAGGCATCCTCGGTATGAAAATTGTTCCGACTACCTCAACTTGCGGTGCTTACTCGTATGAACTGGTAGCAGACGCACAGGGCAAGCCGCGCATCTGCACGCGAACGGGCGAAAACGCTAGTGCGCTTGCCGAAACAGCCGTGGATTTTGTCCGTACCTGCTGTAAAGGAGCTGTTGCTGCTGCCAATCTCACCCTCGATCGAATTGACTTTTTCGCTTTCAATGCGCCTACAGCCTGGTATACTAGCGTGTGTGCGCGAGCTTTAGATATCCCTCCAGAACGCACGATCGATCTTTACCCTCGATATGCAAATATTGGTTCAGTCTTGCCTCTAGCGAACCTGTACCATGCCGCACAAGAGGGTAAGATTCGGGAAAACGATCTTGTTCTTGTCTACACTAATGGAGCGGCAGCTACAGCAGCAGCTACAGTCATGCGTTGGGGCGATGTGGCGTTAGGTGCGGCTCCAACTCCCCCGATCGACGTGACTCACACAAATTTGGTTCTTTGGCATGACAGCAATCTAGATAGAGACAATCGGCTTGTCGTTAGCAACGAGAAATTAGTTGGTTTATCCAGAGAAACCTTGTTGGCTACAAAATCAGCCCAACGACATCAGATATTACAATCTTATGTTTTAGAGTGGTTGGCTCATTCACTCCAACTGCCATTGACTCAACTCAACCCACAACAATCACTTGTCTCGTTACTCGATTCTTTACTAGCTGTGGCACTCAAAAGCCGAATTGAGTCCGATCTTGCAGTGCGAGTGCCAATGGAGAAATTTATCGGGAACAACACCATAGCTCATCTAGCTGAATTTGTGCTGTACCAATTAGCTTTAACAGATTTAGTTACCTCAAAACCAATTGTCGCCACAGAGGGCAATGAAAAGAGAGAGCAATTGAGCATCTAAATCAATTGTGTTGAATTGAAATTAATATTAGCCAAATGAGAGAAAACCCGTCATGAGCTATAACGGCAATAAACAATTTGATGTCATTATTCTGGGTTCTGGACTTGCAGGTTCGATTTTGGCGACTATTTTAGCAAGACATAATATTCGAGTTTTGACGATTGACAAAGGTACTCATCCTAGATTTGCGATTGGAGAAGCAATGACTCCCGATACAGATCTTATGATGAGTATTTTGAGTTATAAATATTCCGTGCCAGAAATCTCATACCTGAGTTCTTTTGAGAATATCTGTAACCATATCTCACCTTCTGCCTGTGGATTAAAGCGTTCTTTCAATTTCGTATACCATCGCGAAGGAGAAGAACAAACTTTGCAGGAAGCTAACAAAGTTGGCGTTCACCCTAGCAGCCATCTATTTCGCCAAGATATAGACCAATACATGGCAAAAGTTGCCGTAAACTATGGAGCTAAAATTTTAGAAAATACGAAAGTTACAGATATAAAAATAGATTTGCATACAGGAGTTGAAGTTGAAATTGAAAATGGCACTTCGTTCAACGCTAACTATTTAGTTGATGCTAGCGGTCATAATTCTTTACTGAGCCGTAAGTTAGAGTTGCAAGAAAATCCAACTCGATATAAAACGCATTCAAGAAGTATTTTCACTCACATGGTAGGTGTGAAAAAATATGATGATTGCGTATCATCTGTGAGAGTAAGTCAAGATAACTTACTATGGCATCAAGGTACTCTGCATCATGTATTTGATGGTGGGTGGATGTGGGTAATTCCATTCAATAATCACGCTCGCTCGACTAACCCAATATGTAGCGTAGGATTGAACTTTGATTCTAGGCGCTTTCCTAAAACTGATGTATCTCCCGAACAGGAGTTTCAAAATTTTCTAGCACGATTTCCTAGTATTGCCAATCAGTTTGAAGATGCTGAACCCGTGCGTAACTGGGTGTCAACAGATCGCTTGCAATATTCATCTCGTTCCTGTATGGGAGAAAGGTTTTATCTACTACCTCATGCAGCAGGATTTATTGATGCGCTCTATTCCTTTGGATTAGTCAATAGTTGTACGATTATTACTGCTTTAGCTGCTCGGATTATGAAAGCTCTAGCAGATAACGACTATTCCTCAGAGCATTTTGCCGATATTGAGTGTTTACAGCAAAAACTTTTTAATTACAATGATAACTTAGTAAACTGTTCGTATATTGCTTTTTCTAACTTTAATCTTTGGAATGCTTGGAGAAGAGTCTGGATACTGGGAAGCTTTGTGCGTCAGGCAAAAGCTGGTTTGAGAAAAAGGCTAAAGATTGCCGCAGGTAAAGGTAAAGAGTTAGCTAAAGATGATGAAAATTTAGATAGCCTAACCCCTAGTTATGAAGGGTTGGGAGAAAACTTTTTCCAAACAGCTACTGCAACAGTTGAAAAAGTGGAAGCAGGTTTACTATCTCCAGATGAAGCAGCCAGTCAATTAATGTCGGCAATTAATTCAATAGATTTTCTACCTCCTAACTTTTGGCGCATGGCAGATCCTCTACAAAAAGATGTAGATATGGAATCCGAACTATTTAAATCTGAATATTCGCGCTTTTTGTCTTGGGTGAAAACTGCTAAAAAACCAGAGATTAAGAAATATTTTGACTACGATACAGAAGATTTGTTAGCTGCTGTCAAGTTAGCTACAGCTAGTAGATAGGGGGGGAGAAATGGATTTGCATTCACTTTTAACCAATCTTTCCGATCGAGGCGTAAAACTATCTGCCGATGGAGATTCACTCTTAGTTGACGCACCAAAAGGGGCGATCGCTCCAGAACTGCGGCAGGCACTAACTGAGCATAAAGCCGAACTTCTGCTGTTACTACGGCAGCATAGCGCGATCGCAACAGTTGCCCTACCAGCAATTGCACCAGCCCTAACGCAGCGGTACGAACCTTTTCCCTTGACTGATATGCAACACGCTTTCTGGCTGGGTCGTAGTGGGGTATTCGATCTAGGTAGCGTTTCCAATCACGGTTATTACGAAATTGAGGGAAACGATCTAAACGTAGAACGCTTGAACTGGGCGCTACAACAACTAATTGCCCGCCACGATATGCTGCGGGCAGTCATATTACCTGACGGTCAACAACAAATTTTTGAATCCGTACCTGCTTTTGAAATTCAGGTTTTAGACCTGCGAGGACAGGACGAAGAAGCAGTAATCTCTCAACTAGAAGCAATTCGCGATCGGCTCTCCCATCAGGTGTTACCAGCCGATCGATGCCCCCTATTTGAATGTCACGCTACGCTGTTGGATCGGGGGCGCGTCCGGTTGCACGTTAGCTACGACTTGCTTGTATTTGATGCTTGGAGTTTGTTCCGCCTATTCGCAGAGTGGTTTCAACTTTACCAAAATCCTGACTTGGTGTTGCCATCTCTAGAACTTTCATTCCGAGATTATGTTTTGGCAGAGCAAAACCTGCAACAAACAGAATTGTACAGGCGATCGCAGGATTATTGGTTCAGCCGCTTAGACAGTTTACCTCCACCGCCAGACTTACCCTTAGCGAAGAATCCCAAAGAACTCAAACAACCTCGGTGTCGGCGCTATGATAGAAGGCTAGAATCAGCCGACTGGCAACAGTTGAAGCTACGGGCAACTCAAGCCGGATTGACCCCTTCTGGAGTCCTACTCGCTGCTCTAGCAGAAATTTTGACGCTTTGGAGTAAAAATCCGCGCTTTACAATCGACCTCGCCCTATTTAATCGCTTGCCGCTACACCCTCAAGTCTATGACATTTTAGGAGATTTCACCTCCGCCACTTTGTTAGCAGTAGACAATTCCATCCCCGCATCATTTAGCGATCGCGCCGTTCGCATTCAACGACAACTGTGGCAAGATTTAGAACACCGTTACTTCAATGGAGTGCGCGTAACGCGAGAACTAGCCCGCAGGCAAGGTACGGCTCCCAGCGCCATACCAGTTGTATTTACCAGCACTTTAGGCTTAGATTCTCTCGGTCAGGAAACTCAAACGTTTAGTCATTTTGGCGAACTAGTTTATGGCATCAGCCAAGCTTCCCAAGTTTGGATAGACGTACAAGTTTGGGAGGAAAAGGGAGCCTTAACTTTCAATTGGGATGTGGTGGAAGAACTCTTCCCTGAAGGGTTAATAGCTGATATGTTTGAGGCTTATTGCTCCCTGCTCAAACAACTGGTAACTTCTGAATCTGCTTGGCTGGCTCCTACTCGACAGCTCGTACCACCTGCTCAGTTGCTACGACGGGATGTTGTTAACGCCACGACAGTGCCAGTTTCTGAATCCACGCTGCACGCTCTATTTACAGCCCAAGTACGAGCAAGGGCAGAAGCAACTGCTGTCATTGCGCCTCAACGCAGCTTCACCTACCGAGAGATCTACGATCGCTCCAATCAGGTTGGTCGCCGATTGCGGCAGCTGGGAGCCGTTCCCAACCAATTAGTGGCTGTTGTGATGGAAAAGGGATGGGAGCAAATTGTAGCTGTTTTGGGTATTCTGGCTGCTGGAGCTGCTTACGTTCCTATCGATCCTGGTCTACCTCAAGAGCGCATACTATATCTGTTAGAAAATAGTGAGGCTAAGCTTGTTCTCACCCAATCTTGGCTGAATGAGACATTAGAATTGCCGGCGGAAGTACAACAACTGTGCCTAGATACTGAAGATTTAGCCGACGAAAGCACGCAACCGTTAGAACTAATCCAAACAGCCGACGATTTAGCTTACCTGATCTACACATCCGGTTCCACAGGTTTGCCGAAAGGAGTAGCGATCGCCCATCGCGGTGCTGTCAACACCATCCTCGATATCAACCAGCGTTTTGGTGTCAGTTCCGACGACCGAGTTTTAGCCCTTTCTGCCCTCAGTTTTGATTTGTCGGTCTACGATATTTTTGGCACGTTGGCAGCTGGAGGAGCAATTGTTCTCCTCGAAGCATCGTTAGAGCGAGAGCCTGCCCGTTGGTCAGAATTGATGGTGCAGCACAAAGTGACGATCTGGAACTCTGTACCAGCATTGATGCAAATGATGGTGGACTACGCGGCGGATAATCCTCAAATCTTAGCAAGTCTGCGGTTAGCCTTACTAAGTGGAGATTGGCTGCCGCTAGGCTTGAGCGATCGCCTTAAAGCCCTCGTGCCAAACGTCCAGACAATTAGCTTAGGGGGTGCGACAGAAGCATCGATCTGGTCTATTCTTTATCCAGTTCAAACCGTTGACCCAAGCTGGAAAAGTATTCCCTACGGTCGTCCGATGGCAAATCAACATTTTCAGGTGTTGAATGAATTACTCGAACCATGTCCCGTGTGGGTTCCAGGGCAGCTTTATATTGGAGGTATTGGTTTAGCAAAGGGTTACTGGCGGGATGAAGCTAAAACCACAACTAGTTTTATCACTCATCCTCTTACAGGAGAGCGTTTGTACCGCACGGGCGATTTGGGTCGCTACCTTCCTGATGGAAATATTGAATTCCTCGGTAGAGAAGATCTTCAAGTCAAGATTGGTGGCTACCGGATTGAGTTAGGGGAAATTGAGGCGGTACTGATGCAACATTCTGCCGTGCGGCAAGCAGTCGTCACTGTTGCAGGAGAACAATCAACTTACAAGCGCCTAGTAGCTTACGTAGTCCCAGAATGGGAAATTTCTTTAGAGGAACTGCGCTGTTTTCTAGGTGACAAACTACCAGACTATATGCTGCCGTCAGTTTTTCTATTTTTGGATGCTTTACCACTATCTGCAAATGGAAAAGTTAACCGTCGAGCGTTGCCTAGTCCAGATGGATTGTTGCAATTGGCAGTGACTTACGTAGCACCTCAGAACGAGATCGAACAAGGTATTGCTACTATTTGGCAAGAAGTCTTAGACCTAGAAAAAGTGGGTGTAAATGATAAGTTTTTTGAAATTGGTGGTAGCTCGTTACTGCTAACAAAAATTTATAGCAATCTCAAAAAAGTGATGCCAGATGCGGTACAATATTTGTCAATAGTCGATTTATTTAACTACTCGACTGTCAGATCTTTAGCTCAATATTTAAGCGCGAATCAAACAGCATCATCTTTACAGCAGCAAAGTGCTGAGTCGGATAAAGAATTAGCAGCAGGGAAAAATCGGCTCAAGCAAAGGTATAAAAAATCAGCCGCCATAAGTTGAGTCCAGTTTGAGGCAAGAAAATCAAGCTGTGTAGAGAGGCGATCTATCATTTCACAAATTAGACTTTGATAAAATTACTATAGCTTATGAATTCTGAAACTAATGGCTTAGAAATAGCAATAATTGGAATGTCAGGGCGTTTTCCTGGTAGTAAAGATATCGATGGATTTTGGAAAAATTTACTCGATGGAGTAGAACTTGTTTCTAGTTTTCCCGATCGCGTTTCAGATAAGTCCAAGCAGTCAAAGCAGAAAGTTAAGGTTGGAGCTGTCCTGCAAGATGTAGAACTCTTTGATGCTTCATTCTTTGGTTTCAATCCTAGAGAAGCTGAAATTATGGACCCCCAGCACCGAATGTTTTTAGAGTGTGCTTGGGAAGCTTTAGAAAATGCTGGGTATGACTCCGAACGAGAAAACAGAGCTATAGGAATATATGCTGGGGTCGGGATGGGATATTACCTGTACTATAACCTTTATCCTCACCGAGATTTACTGCAATCGATTGGCGGCTTACAAAGTCTGATTGGAGTAGATAAAGATTATGTCCCCAGCCGCGTTTCTTATAAACTTAATCTCAAAGGTCCAAGTATCAGTGTTGGCACAGCTTGTTCTAGTTCGTTAGTTGCAGTTCACTTAGCCTGTCAAAGCTTACTGGGCGGTGAATGTTATATGGCTTTGGCTGCTGGTGTTGCCGTTAAAGTTCCTCAGAATGAATTAACTTTATCTCCAGATGAAATTATTTCACCCGATGGACATTGTAGAGCGTTTGATGCCAAGGCAAACGGTACTCTAGGTGGCAATGGCATTGGCGTAGTTGTACTCAAAAGATTAGAAGATGCGATCGCAGACCGAGATTATATTTATGCAGTTATTAAAGGCTCAGCGATTAATAATGATGGAAGTTCAAAAATAGGCTACACCGCGCCCAGCGAAGACGGTCAAGCCAGAGTAATTCATGCTGCTCAAGTCATGGCTGAAGTCGAGCCAAAAACCATCACCTATATGGAAGCTCACGGCACTGGAACTCCTTTGGGCGACCCAATTGAAGTAGCGGCGATGACACGAGCGTTTAGGCTCAGCACCGATCGAAAAGGCTATTGTGCGATTGGGTCAGTGAAAACTAATGTCGGTCATCTAGATGCAGCCGCAGGAATTACTAGCTTGATCAAGACAACTTTGGCACTGCACCATAAGTTACTACCACCCAGTATTAACTTCGAGCAGCCTAATCCTCAAATTAATTTCGAGCATAGCCCGTTCTATGTCAATAACAAGCTGAGGGAGTGGCAAGCTAACGGCTCTCCCCGTCGAGCAGGCGTTAGTTCCTTTGGTATTGGTGGTACTAATGCCCATGCAATTTTAGAAGAAGCTCTTGTTGAATGCAATCAGGAGGAACGAGGGAGAAAATATCAACTTTTAGTGCTGTCTGCGAAAACTAGTTCTGCCTTAGAAGCGGCTACAACTAATTTGGTGCGGCACTTAAAACAGCATCCACAACTCAATCTACCTGATGTAGCTTACACCCTCCAAGTCGGTCGGCGGGAATTTCATCATCGCCGCATGACTGTAGTAGAAAACTTGGAAGACGCGATCGCCACCCTAGAATCAGCAACTCCACAAAGAGTCATGACACAGATTCAGGAGGACGATCGCTCTGTCGTGTTTATGTTTTCCGGTCAAGGAGCGCAGTACGCAAACATGGCGCGGGAACTCTACGAAAGTGAAGCGACATTCCAAGCAGAGTGCGATCGCTGTTTTGAATTGCTCCAACCTCATCTTCAGCTGAATTTAGCAGAAGTATTGTTTCCCACCACAGACACCCAAAATGCAGCACAGCAACTACAACAAACTGCGATCGCCCAACCAGCACTGTTTGTTATCGAGTACGCCCTTGCTAAGTTGTGGATGTCTTGGGGAGTGCGCCCCGTAGCGGCGATCGGTCACAGCATTGGAGAATACGTAGCAGCCTGTATCGCTGGCGTATTTTCTCTAGAAGATGCTTTAGCAGTTGTAGCAACTCGCGGGCGGCTGATGCAACAAATGCCACCAGGAAAAATGCTTTCTGTAGGTTTATCGACAGAGGAAGTACAATCTTTCCTCAATGAAAACCTTTCACTAGCAGCAAGTAACGCCCCCAAATTGAGCGTAATTTCTGGTTGTGAGCTAGCAATCGAGCAACTAGAACGCGAACTACAAGCACGGGGAATAGACTTTCGCCACCTGCATACCTCCCATGCTTTTCATTCTGCAATGATGGAGGCGATCGTCGAGCCTTTCACCGAGTATCTCAAAACGATCGATCTCAAACCCCCACAACTTGCTTTTATTTCCAATGTCACTGGTACTTGGATTACCACAGCAGAAGCAACAGACCAAAATTACTGGGCGCGGCATCTGCGCCAAAGAGTGCAATTCTCAGAAGGAATTGCCGAGTTATTCCAAGATGCCAAACGAGTTTTCCTAGAAGTTGGACCTGGACGAACATTAAGCACTTTAGCTAAACAGCAAGCACCTGGACGGGTTGTATTATCTTCCCTGCGTCATCCCAAGGAAGAACAGTCAGATGTTGCTTTCGTGCTGCACGCGCTAGGGCGGCTTTGGTTAACGGGGGTGCAGGTGGATTGGTCGAGATTTTCTGCTAGCGAACAACGCCGTCGCCTACCACTGCCAACTTATCCCTTTGAACGCCAGTGTTATTGGATCGATCCGCCTGCTGCGCTTCCTGCGGTACAGATGCCTCCAACTCCCCTAGAAAAAGAGAACTATATTCCCCAGGTCACAGCACAGGACAAACGCAATATTGCAGATTGGTTTTACGTCCCCAAGTGGAAACCTACTAATATTTCTCTCAATAAATCTTCAGATGCATCGATTTTGGGTTGCACTCTGGTATTTGCAGATCGGTGCGGCTTGAGCGTGCAATTATTAAAACAACTCAAACAACAGGGACAAAATGCGATCGCGGTGCAAATTGGTTCCGAGTTTGCACAGATCGATGAATTCACATATAGTCTCAATCCTCAAAACGGCAATGATTACAATGTCTTACTCAGCAAACTACGCGCCCAAAACCAGCTCCCCGCTACAATAGTCCATCTGTGGAATGTTACATCGCAAAGTTATGCCGGATCGGAACTGGCAGGAGTCGAACAAGCTCAATATTTAGGTTTTTATAGCCTGCTGTTTCTCGCTCAAGCAATTGGCAAGCAGAATGTGACGCAAAAGCTACAAATTGCGGTTGTATCTAGTAATATGCAGCCAGTTACTCAAGCAGAAATCCATCCAGAAAAAGCAACTCTACTTGGAGCCGTTAAAGTCATTCCTTTAGAATATCCAAATATCACCTGTCGCAGCATCGATCTATCTGTTGGGCAAAACGAGCAACTAGTCAACCAATTGCTAACAGAGCTTACAGCTCCTACTTTTGAGCAAATCAGCGCCTATCGCGACGATCGCCGCTGGGTGCAAGTTTTGGAACCAGTTCGATTAGAGGAAACCGCCGCCAAGACACCAAGACTGAGGGAAAGGGGAGTTTATCTGATTACAGGTGGACTCGGAGGAGTTGGGCTAGTGCTGGCGGAATATCTAGCGAAAACAGTTAGAGCCAAATTATTACTGATCGGGCGTTCTGCTTTTCCTGCTAGAGCAGATTGGCAAACATGGCTAGCGACTCACGACGAAAGCGATCGCACCAGTTATCAAATCCGCAAAGTGCAGGAACTAGAAGCACTAGGCGCACAGGCGATCGTCGCAAATGCTGATGTTGCTAATTTAGAACAAGTGCAACAGGCGATCGCTCAAGCAAAACAGCAATTTGGACAACTTAACGGCATTATTCACGCCGCTGGCGTTGCTGGCGGTGGTGCGATCGGGCGCAAAACCTTTGAGGCAGCAGAAAGAGTCCTCGCCCCTAAAGTCAAGGGTACAGTAGTTCTCGATACTCTGCTCAAAGACACCCAGTTAGATTTCTTTGTTCTCTGTTCGTCCCTAGCTTCAGCACAAGGCGGATTCGGACAGGTAGATTATTGTGCAGCCAACGCCTTTCTGGATGCTTTCGCTCACTACAAAACTACCACAGATGGTACATTTACAGTAGGGATTAATTGGGATGTATGGCAAGAAGTCGGGATGGCAGCAACGGCGAAGCGATCGCCAGCCAACTCAGTTACTAAAACTCAATCTCTAGCAGTCAACCATCCTTTATTCGACTCTTGCATTATTGAGAATTCCCAGGAATTTTATATTTCTAAATTGAGTGTTAGCAAGCACTGGATTCTGAAGGAACACAGGTTAATGGGAAAAGCAATGGTTCCAGGCACAGCTTTTCTTGAAATGGCTTTGGCAGCTTGGGCAAACCACACTCATCAACAAAATACTCGTGCGACTCAAATGAGGGAAGTTTATTTCCCAACGCCTTTAATTGTAGAAGACGATGTAGAAAAAGAAGTACGGACAATTCTGAAACAGAAGGGCGATCGCTTTGAGTTTAAGATTGTCAGTTACTTGAATTCAGAATCAGAGCAATGGTTAGAACACGCGATCGGTGAAATAACTTCTCTCGATGTAGATTCATCTCAAAAATTAGCGATCGCAGAACTGGAATCAAAGTGCAACGAAGGCAAAAATGTTATTCAGAACAATTATCACCCTCTCAAGGGATTTGCAGAATTTGGTTCTAGATGGAATAATTTAAAACAGGTTAATCTAGGACAAAATCGAGGTTTGGCTCTCCTAGAATTATCTCAAGAATTTATAGATGATATCGGTTCCTATAAATTGCATCCAGCCTTGTTTGATTTAGCGGTTCATTTTTTAGTTGATGAGTTTAGAGGCGAAAGCTATTATCTACCTTTTTCTTACAAAAAGCTAACAATTAAAGGCTCTTTGCCAGCAAAAATTTATAGCTACAGCCGTTTATTGGATCGTTCTCCGTCAGGAAATTTAAAATTCAATCTTACGATTTTAGACGACCTGGGAACAGAACTGATAGAAATTGAAGATTATACTTTGAGGCAATTCCATGACACCAAGCAACACAGTCTCTCTCTCTCAAAGTAAAGATATTGCCACTATTCCTGACAGCGAAAACTTTTTTCTACAAATCTCTCAACTTGGTTTATTGGATAGTCTTGAATTTAAAAGCGTTCAGCGCCAAAAACCAGACTGGGATGAAGTAGAAATCGAAGTTTGTGCTACTGGACTTAATTTTAAAGAAGTTTTACTAGCACTAGGTTTAATTCCTTGTTCGCCAGATGTTCAGATTGAATTTGGTTTAGAGTGTACCGGAAAAATAGTAGCAGTAGGGGAAGGAGTTGAAGGTTTTGAAATTGGCGATGAAGTTATTGCCTTTGGTTCTTCATGTTTTAGCAAATTCATTACAATTTCCGCTCAGTGCGTAACACTAAAACCAATTCATCTCAGCCTAGAAGCAGCAGCAACGATCCCAGTTGCTTTTATGACAGCGTATTACGCCCTAATAACATTGGGTAGGCTGAGTAAAGGCGATCGCATTCTGATTCATGCTGCTACTGGTGGTGTAGGGTTGGCTGCCGTACAAATTGCTCAATGGATAGGAGCAGAAATTTTTGCTACGGCTGGCAATCCTGAAAAACAGGAATTTTTGCGCTCTTTGGGTATTGAGCATATTATGAATTCTCGCTCTTTAGCTTTTGCTGAAGAAGTGATGCAGCGCAGTATTGGCAAAGGAGTAGATGTAGTTTTAAACTCACTAGGAGGTGAAGCTATCTCTAAAAATCTGAAAATTTTAGCACCCTATGGACGCTTTTTAGAACTAGGACGAAGAGATATTTTAAAGAATAGTCAACTGAGCCTACTACCTTTTGAAAATAACATATCATTCTTTGCTATTAATATCGAACCAGATCGTCCTCAATTCAGAGGGATATGGCGCGAAATAGTGCAGCATTTTCAAGTTAACAACTTCCGCCCCCTACCCCATCATATATTTCCCATCGAGTCAGTGACTCGTGCTTTTGAGTATATGTCTGAAGCCAAGCATATTGGCAAAGTTATTGTCTCTTTTCAAGGAAAAGAAGAACAAAGAAAATCTATTGTAGTAACTCCAGGTATCAATCGAGGAAACTTACCTCAAGTAGGACTATTACCTACAGAAGGAGTCGATATTTTTAGTCGCATATTAGGCAGTACGCTACCTCAAGTTTTAGTCTCAACTCGCAATCTTGTACTTGAAAACAAGCAAGAGAATACAGACACAGTAGTAGATTCAGAGCGGCTTGACTCATCTAAACAAACATATCCGCGACCGGAACTGAGTAGTTCTTATATTATTTCAAGAAACGAAACCGAGCAAAAGATTATCGAGATTTGGCAAGAATATCTAGGTATAGAGCCAATAGGTATTCACGATGATTTTTTTGAACTGGGGGGACATTCTCTACTTGCAACCCGCCTCGTAACCAAGTTGAGTTCTGTTTTTGGTGTAGAACTGCTTTTAAGCCAGTTGTTTGAGTCTCCCACTGTGGCTAGTTTAGCTGCGGCAATTGGCACAGAAGCAATACAGGAGACAAAACAGCCGGATGTAGCTAATTCCCTACCTGCGATCGCGCTTGCTCCAGAACAGCGATTTCAACCGTTTCCCTTGACGGAAGTTCAACAAGCTTACTGGATCGGTCGCAGTAGCGATTTTGCATTGGGTAACGTCTCAACTCATTTCTACGGCGAATTTGACTGCATCGATTTAGACATCGATCGCTATAACCGAGCTTGGCAGAGGTTGATTTCGCGACACGAGATGCTGAGAGCAATTGTACGTCCTGACGGGCAGCAACAAATTCTAGAGCAAGTCCCGCCTTTTCAAATTCAAGTCCAAGACTTACGGGGAAAAAGTCAGGAAGAGATCGAATTAGAAATAGAGCAGGTGCGCGATCGCCTATCTCACCAAGTCATACCCAGCGATCGCTTTCCCTTGTTTGAAATCTGTGTATCTTTGTTAGATGCTGGGCGAGTGCGGATTCACATCAGCTTCGATGCTTTAATTGCAGATTTGAGGAGTATTGAAATTATTCTGCAACAGCTGTATGAAATCTACCAAAATCCTCATGTTTCCCTGAAAAGCAGCGAACTTTCATTTCGAGATTATGTTTTAGCCTTAGAAAAACTGCAAATTTCTGAAAACTATCAGCGTGCATTAGATTACTGGCTGCATCGCTTACCCCAATTACCGCCTGCACCAGAATTACCACTGGTGAAAAATCTTGCTGCGATCGGTCGATCGCGATTCCATCGTCGGATTCACAAACTAGATGCAGAAATTTGGGGACGATTGAAGCATCGAGTCAGTCAGTCTAACTTAACTCCTTCAGGATTGTTGATTGCAGCTTTTGCCGAAGTGCTGACAATATGGAGCAGGCGATCGCAATTCACTCTTAACTTAACCCTCTTCAATCGTCTGCCACTCCATCCTGAAGTTGACGAAATAGTAGGAGATTTTACCTCCTTAACTTTATTAGCAGTTGATAACTCCCAAGCCGAATCTTTTGAAATTCGCGCCCAACGCCTGCAAAAACAGCTATGGGAAGATTTAGACCGTAGCTACGTCAGCGGCGTGCGAGTTCTGCGGGAGTGGAGCAAAATTCAAGGCGGGGGTGGCATTCTCATGCCCGTGGTATTTACTAGTAACCTCGTCCAACAAGGCGCAGCATCGCAACCTTCAGCAATTAGTAAGTTTGGTGAGTTAGTTTATAGTGTCAGCCAGACACCCCAAGTCATATTAGACCATCAGGTTTATGAAGATGGGGGAACGCTAGTTTTAAATTGGGATAGCGTGGATGAGGTGTTCCCAGAGGGGCTGCTGGACGATATGTTCGCTGCTTATTGCGATCTCCTACGGCAGTTAGCGACGACAGAGACGGCTTGGCAGGCAACAAAGCGGCAAGTCCAATTAACACAACAGTCGAGCAATTTCACTGATGCTCCCATTCCAGAAGGACTACTCCACACCAAGTTTTTCCAGCAGGTGCAACAGCAACCGGATCGAGTGGCAGTAGTGGCATCTAATCGCACTTTGACATACCGCGAGTTGTTCTGCTGCGTTAATCGAATCGGGCATCGCTTGCGAAATTTGGGAGCAACTCCCAACCAGTTAGTTGCCGTGGTGATGGAAAAAGGCTGGGAGCAGGTGGTTGCCGTGTTGGGAATCCTCACTGCTGGAGCCGCCTATTTACCCATCGACCCAGACTTACCGCAAGAGCGGATTGCTTATCTGTTGGAAAATAGCGCCGCTAACATCGTGCTGAGTCAATCTTGGCTGATTGAGAAATTAAAGTTACCCGCAGGAATTGAGAGAATTTGCCTAGATACAGCTGAACTGGATCGGGAAAGCGACGAGTCTTTAGAGGCTGTGCAACAACCAACAGATTTAGCTTATGTCATTTACACCTCTGGTTCGACTGGTTTACCTAAAGGTGTGGCAATCGACCATCGAGGGGCGTTAAATACTATTGTCGATATTAACCAACGGTTTCAAATTGGTGCTGAGGATCGGGTACTGGCGGTTTCAGCGTTGAGTTTTGACTTGTCAGTTTACGATATTTTTGGCACGTTAGCAGCGGGTGGAACTATTGCGATCCCCGATGCGATCGCTGCTAAAGATCCGGCACATTGGGCAGAATTAGTCGTGCGCGATCGCGTGACTGTCTGGAACTCCGTACCCGCTTTAATGCAGTTATTCGTTGACCATGTAGCAGCACAGCCAGTTCAACTTGAAACACTGCGCTTAGTGCTGTTGAGTGGCGATTGGCTACCGCTGACTTTACCTCCTCGCATCAAGGATTTAATGCCAACGGTCGAGGTTATTAGTTTAGGCGGTGCAACCGAAGCTTCGATCTGGTCGATTCTCTACCCCATTGCAGACATCGATCCAGCTTGGAAAAGTATCCCCTACGGACGACCGATGCAAAATCAGCGTTTCTACGTCTTAAATGAGATGCTAGAACCTTGTCCGGTGTGGGTGTCGGGGCAGTTATATATTGGTGGAATCGGACTAGCTCAAGGCTATTGGCGCGATGAGGAAAAAACTGCTGCTAGCTTTATCACCCATCCAGAAACGGGCGATCGCCTTTATCGGACTGGTGACTTAGGGCGCTATCTACCTGATGGTAATATTGAATTTTTAGGACGAGAGGATTTTCAACTCAAGGTTCGCGGCTACCGGATTGAAGCTGGAGAAATTGAAGCGGCTCTGATGCAACATTCGCAAGTTCGTGCAGCAGTTGTCACAGCTATGCGAGAACGAGGAAACGAACAATTAGTAGCATATGTAGTTCCTGAAAGCTCAGAACCCGCTAAACAAATTGATTTTTTAGTCGATCGGCAAGCCAAAAACTTAATTTTAGATCCAGTCGATCGCCTAGAATTTAGGCTCAAACAACCAGGCTTACGACAGATTAATCAAGAATGCAAGTGTATTCAATTGCCATTTCCCGATCTCGATCGAACTAGCTTACAAAAATACGTCAAACGCCAAAGCTATCGACAATTTAACTCCGCTCCAATTCCTTTAAAACAGTTTGTTGAAATTTTACACTGTCTATCACCAGTTAAGTTTGATGGTTCTCCTTTACCAAAATATCGCTATGCCTCTGCGGGACATCTCTATCCAGTTCAAACTTATCTGTATGTCAAGTCAGGCAGAGTTGAAGGAATAGAAGCTGGTACTTATTATTATCATCCAGTCGAGCGACAATTGATCTTACTTTCATCTGACACTCAGGTTGAAAATAGACTTTACAGCGAATACAATCAATCTATTTTCGATCGCTCGGCGTTCTCCTTATTTCTAGTCGGACAACTGGATGCGATCGCTCCACTGTATGGAGAATCAGCCAAAGAATTTTGTTTGTTGGAGGCTGGTTACATGAGCCAATTACTCATGACTGAAGCCCCCGAACATAAAATTGGGCTGTGTCCGATTGGCGATCGCATGGATTCTGCAACGATTCAAAATTTATTTGAGTTAGGATCGAGTCACGTATTATTGCATAGTTTTCTGGGTGGTCAAGTAGAACATACTCAAACAATACAATGGCTGCAACCAGAGGTTAAAGAGGACGCGCAAGACATTAACGAACAATTGCGTAGCTTCTTAAAGCAGAAATTGCCTGAATATACGATCCCTACCGTTTATGTCAATTTGGATGCTCTGCCACTGACATCTAATGGTAAGGTGAATCGGAAGGCATTACCTGCACCTATTACCCCTAAACTAGAAAAAACCTATGTTGCTCCTCAGACTCCTCAAGAGAAAATGTTAGCCCAAATTTGGCGTGAGGTGCTGAGCCTAGAGCAAATAGGCATTAACGATAATTTCTTTGAATTAGGTGGAAACTCTCTTCAAGCAACACAAATTCTAACCGAGATTCGTAAAAAATTACCGATGTTAGAAATAAGTCTGCGTCAGTTATTAACTGCTGCCACAATTGCAGAATTAGCTAGAGCTATTGAAGACAAATTAATTGAGAAAATTGCCAAATTGACAGAAGAAGAAGCCGAACATTTGCTACAACTCATCAATAACGGACTGCTTGCATAAGTCTATCTAATAGACAATTTTTGACCGCAAATATCAGCGAACGCTCGCTTTAAAAAATCATATGGAAAGCTGAAAATGGTACAAGATCGCAGCATTTCTGCTCAAAACTCCAAACTATCAGCATCTAAACGAGAGCTATTGGCAAAGCTGCTACAGGGCGAAATTGCAACCCCCAATCCCCAGCAGGCACAAGAAACAATACCTCAGCTTGTTCCCGATCGCGAGAGCCGATACCAACCCTTCCCGCTGACGGAAATGCAACAAGCTTACTGGCTCGGTAGAAGCGATGTGTTTGACTTGGGCAACGTGTCCATGCATAACTACATAGAACTTGATGCTGTCGATTTAGACATCGAGCGATTCAATTGCGCTTGGAAACGCTTAATCGACCATCATGATATGCTGCGAGCGGTTGTGTTGCCAAACGGTCAGCAGCAGATTTTGGATCGCGTACCACCTTACGAAATTCAGGTCTTGGATCTGCGGAGTCGAGACGAGCAAACAATTAATTCCCAGATCCAAACCATTCGCGATCGCCTCTCCCATCAAGTGCTACCCCTGGATCGGTATCCCCAATTTGAGATTGTTGCCACTCACCTGGGCGATCGCCACTTCCGACTCCATATGAGCTTAGATGGCTGGTGCATCGATTACTGGAGTAGCATCAAGCTGTTTCAAGATTTATCTCAACTTTACAACCAACCAGAGAAACCCCTGCCTTGCTTGGAAATTTCCTTCCGCGACTATGTTCTAGCTTCCCGCACCCTAGAAAATATTCCAATCTACCAACGTTCTCTAGATTATTGGCGCAGTCGCATTCCTAGCTTACCACCTGCGCCAGAATTACCTTTAGCGAAACATCCTAGCGCGATCGCCAAACCTGAGTTTATCCGCCTTCAGTCCGCATTAGATTCTCAAACCTGGCAGCAACTGCTAAAGCGAGCTGCACGAGCAAACTTAACTGCGACAGGGGTTTTGCTTGCCGCCTATGCAGAAGTTCTCACCCTTTGGAGTAAATCTCCCAAATTCACCATCAATATACCTTCCTTCAATCGCCTGCCTTTCCATCCCCAGGTAAACGAGATTGTTGGTGAATGTGCTTCCTTTACCCTACTGGAGATAGACAACACGCGACAGGAATCTTTTCAAGTCCGAGCGCAGCGAATTCAGACACAGCTGTGGCAAGATTTGGAACACGAATATGTTAGTGGAGTCCGAGTCCTACGGGAGTGGACTAATGCTCAAGACAAAGCTGCCAGGGCAGGCACGATGCCAATTGTCTTCACTCACGGACCTCAAGTAGATGATAAAAATCCGACAGCGATCGCTTTTCTAGAAGAACAGACAAAGCTTGTTTACAGCATTTCCCAAACACCGCAAGTTTGGATAGACAATCAATATGCGGTTAAATCCGATGGTAGCTTATCTATCAACTGGGATTTTGTTGCAGAACTCTTCCCTGAAGGCATGGTAGAAGATATGTTTGATGCCTACTGTCGTCTCCTCAACCGTTTGGTATCCGAGGAAAAGATATGGCAAGAGACAAGCTTGCAATTAGTACCGCCGACTCAACTGGCACAAAGAGCCGCGATCGACGCTACCAACACTCCCATCTCGACTGAATTACTCCATACCTTATTTGCTGCCCAAGTCCCCCAACGCCCGCAGCAACCTGCTGTAATTACATCCAGCCATACTCTTACCTACGAGGAACTGTCTCACCACGCTCATTGTCTAGCTCAACAACTGCGACAACTCGGAGCCAGCCCCGATCGCCTAGTAGCCGTAGTGATGGAGAAAGGCTGGGAGCAAGTCGTGGCAGTTTTGGGTATTCTCATCGCTGGTGCTGCCTACGTACCCATCGATCCGGCTTTACCCCAAGAACGTCAGTGGCATTTGCTGGCACAGGGTGAAGTCCAGCTAGTTGTAACGCGATCGGAGTTAAATGAAAAACTAGATTACCCAGTAGGTATTCAACAGATTTGTATAGATTCCTTCAACTACCAATTACCCATTACCAATTACCCATTACCAATTACCCATTACCCATCACCAGAGAACCTAGCATATGTCATCTACACCTCTGGCTCTACTGGGGAACCTAAAGGAGTGGCGATCGATCATCGTGGCGCTGTCAACACAATTGTCGATATCAACCAACGCTTTAGTATCAACTCACAAGACCGAGTGCTAGCTCTCTCCTCCCTAAGTTTTGACCTGTCAGTTTACGATATTTTTGGCACTTTAGCAGCGGGTGGAACTATTGTAATCCCAGACGCAGCCGCTACTAAAGACCCTGCACATTGGGTAGAAATGATTTTGCGACAGCAGGTTACAATTTGGAATTCCGTACCTGCCCTAATGCAAATGCTCGTACAATACGTCAGCGATCGCTCTGAGTGCAGCCTCGATTCCTTGCGGTTAGTGCTGCTGAGCGGCGATTGGATACCCTTGAATTTACCAGAGCAAATTCGCGCACGGGTGCAAGAAGTAGAGTTAGTGAGTCTGGGAGGTGCAACTGAAGCTTCGATCTGGTCTATTCTCTACCCGATTCAACAGGTAGACCCATCTTGGAAGAGTATCCCTTATGGGTATCCAATGGCAAACCAGCAATTTTACATCCTCAATGACAAGTTAGAGCCAGTTCCCGTATGGGTTCCAGGGCAACTTTATATTGGTGGAGTCGGACTAGCCCAAGGTTACTGGCGGAACGAAGAAAAAACTGCCAATAGTTTTATCACTCATCCCGTCACGGGCGATCGCCTTTATCGTACTGGCGATCTAGGTCGCTATTTGCCTGATGGTAATATTGAGTTTCTAGGTAGGGAAGATTCTCAAGTCAAGATTAGAGGTTATCGAATTGAATTAGGGGAGATTGAAACCGCACTGAAGCAGCATCCAGATGTTAAAGATGGGGCGATCGCAGCTGTTGGTGAAAAACAAGGAAACAAACAATTAGTAGCTTATTTAGTGCCACAGGAGGAGACAACAACTCTATTTGAAATAGAGCAGGCAGACCCTTCACAAATGCAATCTCTTTGGAAATCTCTAGTAGAAGTAGGTTGCCGACAAGCTCAACAAACCTTTGACTGGGTTGATGTTTCTACTTTTTCAGCTTACTGGCAGCTTTTGGATAAGTTATACATTAGCTCTGTACGTTTGGCGCTGAAAAAACTAGATGTGTTTGTGCGATCGCATGAAAAATATTCCCTAGACGATCTAATGCAGAAGTGTCAGATTAAGCCTCGTTATGATAAATGGTTGAAACGAGCCTTAAAAACACTGGTGGAAGAGGGGTTGCTACAACAGCATGGTGAAGTTTTTGAAAATACTCTTCCCCTATCTACAGAAGTTTTATCAACGCTAGCGGCAGGTTTTCAATCTGAAGCTGCTCAAAAATTGGGGTTATCCCAAGCAATGACCAATTCCTTGTTGCATACTGCTAACCATTTACCAGATATCCTCACAGAAAACCTACACTCGGCACAGATCTATGCTTCTGAGGAAACCGCAGAAATTTACCAAAAACTATTTAAGTATTGCAATACCATTGCCAGCACGGTTATACGTGCAGTAGTGCAATTTTGGCAACCAGAAGCACAATTGCGAATTCTAGAAGTTGGTGCAGGCATAGGCTCAACCACAGCTTATTTATTACCTGTATTACCCCCAGAAAGGACTACCTATTTTTATACTGATATTTCTAACTATTTCATGCAGTTGGCTCAGCAACAGTTTGGAGCGTATCCATTTCTGAAAACAAGCCTGTTGAATATAGAAGAAGATCCGCAAAAACAGGGTTACGAACCCCATTCTTTTGATGTAGTCGTTGCATCGAGCGTACTCCACGTTGTTCGTAATCTAGAAGAGACTTTGCGCTATCTACGGTCTTTGTTAGCTCCTAACGGTTTACTGCTACTGATAGAAGAAACCAAGTTTCACCGACCTTTCGATTTAGGTATGGGACTCCAACAAGGTTTCGATCGCTTCGAGGATGAAGAACTACGTCAAAATCATCCGCTGCTATCAAGAGAAAAATGGCAGCAGTTACTAGCCGCACAAGGATTTAAAAATTGTGTCATTTTTAACCAAGCAAATACTGTCCCTGAATTTCTCGGCTTTGATGTTTTACTTGCTCAAGCACCAGCTTCTATCAAGCGATTTAAGCCAAATGAATTGAACAGTTTTTTGCAGAAAAAGTTACCTGAATATGCAATTCCTTGTGCTTATAATTTACTAGAAGCTTTACCACTGACCTCTAACGGCAAAATAGATCGGCAAGCACTTTCTACTATCAGATTGGTAAAACTCGATCGAGAAAAAACTTTTGTAGCACCACAAACTCCACTAGAGGAAACAATCGCAGCGATTTGGACTGAGTGCCTTAGCATTGAGCAGGTCGGGACTCAAGATAACTTTTTCGATTTGGGTGGAGATTCTTTAGTCGCGACTCAGGTTCACCACAAGTTACAAACTACCCTACAAAGAGATTTTCCCTTAGTCAAAATTTTTGAATATCCAAATATTAGCTCTTTGGCTAACTATTTAAGTAATGAGGCAAACGAAACACCTGTTCTGCAACAGGGTAGCGATCGCGGTGAGAAGCGAAAAGAAGTTGCTCAACAAAAACGCCGTAGGCAAGATAAGAGGAACTAGGGGCTGGGAGAGTTTTGGAATTCCATAATCTTTTTTCTAGTTTTAGGAAAAACAACTATGAGCATTTCAGGTAGTACCAATACTCAAATCAGAGAACAAATCAGAGAAATTGAAACTGCATTAATGCAGCATCCAGCAGTTAGCGAAGTTACCGTCACTGCTGTAGGAGAATCGGATAAGAATCAACAATTGGTGGCTTATGTAGTTCCAGATCTAAAGAATGCATCTGCTCTATTTGAGATCGAAGGTAATCCTGTACAGATACAAAACCTTTGGCAATCTCTAGTAAATACGGGACACCAAAAAGCTCAGCAACCACCTGAATCGGGGATAGATCTTCAGACTTTCTCATCCTTATCAGCATCTGTGGAGCGTTTGAGTACTGCCTATATATGTCACACCCTTAGGAACATGGGTGTTTACATCCATCCCCAGGAAAGGTATTCTACACGCGAGTTACTCAGTCGGTGTCAGATTCAACCGCGCTACCAAAAATTGATTCAACAATGGTTAAGCGTCCTAGAAGAAGATAGGTTGTTACAGCGAGAAAGCGAAGAAACCTTTGTCAATCCTCACCCCTTACCGATTGCTCTAGACGACTGTTGGCATCAGGTTCAACAACATATGAAATTGATGCCACGAGAATCAATTCCACATTTAGAAAATAATCTCCGCTATCTCCAACAAAGTGCTGACAATCATGTGGCAATGCTCAAAGGTGAAGTCGATCCTCTAGAGTTATTCTTTGCTCAAGGTGCTTTAGATACAGCAGATAGTGCATATCAATTTAATCCCATAGCTAATTACTACAACAGCATTGCTAGAGAAATTTTCAGCTCGGTGGTGCAATTCTGGCAGCCAGAAACACCCTTGAAAATACTAGAGGTTGGAGCTGGGACTGGTGCAACCACAGCATCACTACTACCCGTGTTACCACTAAATCGAACGGTATACACATACACGGATGTTTCAACTTTTTTTATGGAGCCAGCTAAGAAAAAGTTTAGAAACTATCCATTTGTTGAGTACAAGCAACTAGATATTGAAAAAAGTCCTCAAGAACAAGGATATCAACTGCAAAGTTTTGATGTAATTGTAGCAGCAAACGTACTTCATATTGCTGGCAACCTATCAAAAACATTATCCTATATTCGTTCGCTACTAGCCCCCAACGGTCTGCTGTTACTCATCGAACTAACGCAATACAATCGCACAGTTATGACCACAATGGGATTCGTACATGGTTTTAGTAAATTTGAAGATGAAAGAGTGGAAAACAATATACCAGTTCTATCGGTAGAAAAATGGCATAACACTCTACAATCTCATGGCTTTGAAAAAATAGTAGCTTTTCCTGAAACTGGTTCTCCAACCGATTTTATGGGACAAAATCTCATAGTTGCTCGGAAATCTGCATCGCGAAAGCAGTTTAAACCATATGAGTTACACAATTTTCTGAAGGATAGATTACCTGAATATAAAATCCCTTCTGCTTACAGGCTTTTAGATAATATACCTCTGGATGAAAATGGTCGAGTTGATTTACGATCGCTTACTGCGATCGCGCAAGTAACGCCTGAAAACGATCGAATTGACAATTTAAGTCAAGAAAAAACTGACAAACCTTTATTTCAACAAGCTAGCGATCGCGCTCAAAAGCGTAAACAATCAGCTCAAAAAATGCAACATAGAAAAGTCAAAAGTTAAAAGTTAAAAATTAAAAATTTTAACTTCTATTTACTGGGGTTTGGGGCTGAGAATCGATTGCTAATACCATTGCATAAAAATACAAAACAATACAGATTGTGAATATGATAGATACATACGTAACTAACGATTTAGCAATAATTGGGATGAGCTGTCGTTTTCCAGGAGCTAAGAATCTTGAAGAATTTTGGCACAATTTGAAAAACGGTGTAGAATCAATCTCATTTTTTTCCGAGCAGGAATTAGAGGAAAAGCCGAAACCGGAAATTCAAAATCATCCGCATTTTGTGAAAGCATCGGCTGTCTTAGATGATGTAGAATTATTTGACGCTTCCTTTTTCGATTTTAGTCCTAGAGAAGCCGAACTCACAGATCCGCAGCATCGTATTTTCTTAGAAAGTGCTTGGGAAGCGATCGAGCAAGCTGGTTACGTTCCCGATCGCTATGAAGGACGAATTGGCGTTTATGCTGGTGCAGGTTTGAATACATATCTATTGTTTAATCTATCTCCAGAACTTTTGCGAAAAGAATTTTTAAAAGTCTTAATTGCCAATGATAAGGATTACTTGGCTACACGTACCTCATATAAATTAAACCTGACTGGACCCAGTATCAACGTACAAACTGCTTGCTCTACTTCATTAGTCGCGATCGGTTTAGCTTGTCAAAGTTTGCTCGATTATCAATGCGATATAGCATTGGCTGGTGGAGTTTCAATTAAAGTGCCACAAAAGAGCGGTTACTGGTATGAAGAAGGGGGAATTCTTTCACCGGATGGACATTGTAGGGCTTTTGATGCCAAAGCACGGGGAACTGTTGGAGGCAATGGTGTAGGAGTTGTGGTTTTAAAACGATTGGCAGAGGCGATCGCAGATGGGGACTACATTCATGCAGTTATCAAAGGTGCAGCAATCAACAACGACGGTGCTGCCAAAGTTGGCTACACAGCGCCTAGCGTAGATGGACAGGCGGAGGCGATCGCCGAAGCACTGGCTATGGCTGGAGTTGAACCTGAAACAATCGGCTATGTAGAAGCGCATGGTACTGGAACGTCATTGGGAGATCCAATTGAGATTGCTGCTTTGAAAAAGGTTTTTCATGCTAGTACTCAAAAGCAGGGTTACTGCGCGATCGGTTCTTTAAAGACGAATGTGGGACACATGAATGCTGCTGCTGGTGTCGGTAGTTTAATCAAAACTGTCCTAGCACTCCAGCACAAGTTACTGCCACCTAGCCTGCACTTTGAGGTGCTGAATCCCCAAATTGATGCCAGCAGCCCCTTTTACGTTAACAACCATCTTTCCGAATGGAAGGCAAACGGCACTCCCCGCCGTGCCGGAGTGAGTTCTTTCGGTGTCGGTGGTACTAATGCCCATGCAATTTTAGAAGAAGCTCCTGTTATGTCTAGGCAGCAGGAACAAGGGAGAAAATATCAACTCTTAGTGCTATCGGCAAAAACTGATTCTGCCCTAGAAGCGGCTACAGTAAATCTGGTCGATCGCCTCAAGCAACATCCCGATCTCAACTTGGCAGATGTAGCTTACACCCTACAGGTAGGTCGAAAAGCGTTCGATCGCCGAAAAGTTGCAGTCGTCAAAGACTTGGATGATGCAATCAAAGTGCTGGAATCAAACGATCCGCAAAGAGTTTTTACCAAGTCCCAAGCATCGAAAGATCGCAATATACGTAAAGAGCATCCAGTTGTATTTATGTTTACTGGTCAGGGTTCTCAGTATCCCAACATGACTAGGGAACTCTACGATAACGAACCGACATTTCGAGAACAAATCGATCGCTGCTGCCAACAACTCGAACCTTATCTAGGGCTAGATCTACGCCAAGTGCTATATCCTGGCGACGAGCAGCTAGAAACAGCCAGAGCTACATTAGAACAAACTGCGATTACTCAACCAGCATTATTTGCGATCGAGTACGCCCTAGCAAAACTGTGGAATTCTTGGGGCGTGCAGCCAGTAGCTGCGATCGGTCACAGCATTGGGGAATATGTAGCAGCCTGTATTGCTGGCGTTTTTTCCCTAGAGGATGCCTTAGAACTCGTGGCTGTAAGAGGACGGCTGATGCAGCAACAACCCCAAGGTGCAATGCTTTCAGTTCCCCTGTCAGCATCAGAGGTAAAATCTCTACTAGTAGAGACGTTTCATGAAACGTCTCTACAGTTGGCAGCCAGCAACGCCCCGAATCTGAGCGTAGTTTCGGGTTCCTTTACAGCTATAGAGCAACTAGAACGTCAATTGCAACAACAGGGAATAAACTCTCGCCGTTTGCATACTTCCCATGCTTTTCATTCCCAAATGATGGATTCCATCATTGAGCCATTCACTCAACAAGTTCAGAAAATTCACCTTCAGCCGCCACAAATTCCTTTTATTTCTAATGTCACTGGTAGTTGGATTACCGCAGCAGAAGCAACAGACCCGAATTATTGGGCAAAACATTTACGTCAACCAGTACGATTTTCAGAAGGAATTACAGAGTTACTAAAACAGTCAAAGCAAATTTTTTTAGAAGTAGGACCTGGAAACACGCTAAGTACGTTGGTGCGACAGCATTCTTCGCAACTGGCTGGACAAGTCGTACTTTCTTGCGTGCGCCATCCCAAGAGCCAGGAATCAGATTTAGCATTTTTGCTCAATACCCTCGGTCAGTTGTGGCTTGCTGGCGTAACGATAGATTGGTCGGGATTTTATGCCTGGGAACAACGCCATCGCCTACCCTTGCCAACCTATCCATTTGAACGCCAGCGTTATTGGATTGAGCCACAAGAGCAACTTTCTGCTGCCAGTAACGGTAAAGTAACAACTGGCAGAAAACCCGATATTACCGACTGGTTTTACATCCCATCGTGGAAACGCTCCTTACCACCAGAGCCATTACCACCAGGAGAATTAGCTGGTAAGTGTTGGTTAGTGTTTGTTGATGAATGTGGCTTGGGTGAGAGAATAGTCAAACGGTTACAACTTGAGGGTCGAGAAGCGATCGCAGTGCTGGTTGGAGAGGAGTTTTGCCGCATCAGCGATCGCGTTTATACCATTAATCCAGCAACCCGCGCAGACTATCAAGCTTTATTGGCAGAACTGGGCGATCGAGATCGGCAGCCTCAAGTCATCGCCCATTTGTGGAATATCACGCCCAGCGATCGCCCGTTGGAAAAGGCTCAAGTTTTCAGCTATGACAGCCTAGTATATTTAGCACAAGCACTGGGAGCTAGGGAAATTAAGCATTCCGTGCAAATCCAGGTTGTATCCAATAATATGCAGGGAGTCTGGGGATCGGAGCTGCTCTACCCAGAAAAAGCAACTATTCTGGGTCTATGTCGCGTGATTCCACAGGAATACGCCCAAATCGCTTGTCGCAGCATTGATATCGTGCTGCCTGAAGCCGGAAAACCAGTAGAAAAACTCACAGAACAATTGATAGCAGAATTTGCCGCAAATTCGTCAGATATCGCGATCGCCTATCGGGAAACTCATCGCTGGGTAGAAGCTTTCGAGCCAGTCAAATTAGAGTCAACTGTCGCCAAGAAAACGCGATTGCAGCAAGGCGGAGTCTATCTACTCACAGGTGGATTGGGTGGCATGAGTTTGGTCATTGCTGAATACCTAGCTAAGACAGTGCAACCAAAGCTAGTTTTATTGGGGCGATCGGCTTTTCCCCACCGAGATGAATGGAAACAATGGCTGGCAAGCCACGAAGCCACTGATGAGATTAGTTGCAAAATTCGGCGATTGCAAGCCATAGAAAATCTGGGTGCTGAGGTGCTAGTCTTGAGTGCTGATGTAGCTAATTTGGCACAAATGCAAGACGCGATCGCCTCTTCAACTGAGCGATTCGGTCAGATTCAAGGAGTGTTCCACACAGCAGGAGTCTATGGCGGTGGTTTAATTCAACTCAAAACTCCAGAAACAGCAGATGGTAATTTAGTCCCCAAAGTTCAAGGAACAAAAGTACTAGATCTCGTCCTCAAGGATACGCATCTAGACTTTTTCATCCTTTTTTCTTCAATTGCTTCCATTCGCGGTCAAGTGGGATATGCAGATTACTGCGCTGCCAATTCATTTCTGGATGCTTTTGCTCACTACAAATCTTTGAGAGATAACACGTTCACCGCGTCTATTAACTGGGAAAATTGGCAAAGTGTCGGTATGTCAATTGCTGTCGAAGCTCGGCAGAAAGCACTGACAGGCAAAGAATGGCAGCAAGGCATGACGTCCTCAGAAGGGCTGGATGCGTTGAGCCGGATTCTGGGTTGTCAATTGTCCCAGGCGATCGTTTCCACCCACGAGCTGCAAACGCAAATTCAGCAAGACCGGACTTGGACGTTACCACCCCTACAGACCGTAGCCGATCGCGATCGCGAGTCCAAATTCCACCCACGACCGACATTAAGTAATACTTACGTCTCTCCCCGTGATGAGATCGAGCAAGCGATCGCAGACATCTGGCAAGAAACTTTGGGCATTGACTCAATCGGGATCTACGATGACTTTTTTGAATTGGGTGGAGATTCCCTCGTTGCCCTGCCAATGGTGGCTCAACTACGGGATACCTTTCAGGTAGAACTACCTCTACCCACCCTATTTAACAAAGCTAATGTAGCAGCTTTAGCACAAGTCATTATTGACAACGAAGCAAAACCAGGACAGACAGCAAAAATTGCTCGGACTCTAAAGCGGGTTAAGGAAATGTCTACCCAACAAGTGAGAGAAGAGCTTGACGTGAAGCAAAAAGGAGGTCGCGTTTGATGAGCATGGGTGGACTTTCTGCCGAGCAGCGCCAGTTGCTAATGTATTTGCTGGAGGAAGAAGACATTCAATCCCAGCAGCGATCGCTGCCATCTCTCAGAGCCGATCTAGAAGGACGGTATCAACCCTTCCCATTAACCGACATTCAACAAGCCTACCTGATCGGTCGCAATGATACTTTTGAAATTGGTAATGTGTCGTGCCAAGGTTATACGGAATTTGAAAGCGACAATTTAGATTTAGAACGGTATAACTTAGCCTTGCAGCGATTAATCGAGCGTCACGATATGCTGCGGGCGATCGTACATCCTCACGGACAGCAACAAATTTTAGCATCCGTACCTGCTTATCAAATTCCAGTTGTAGATTTGCGCGGACAAAGCTCAGAGAAGGTGGCTGCTCAGTTAGAGGCAATTCGGCAGCGGATGTCTCATCAAGTCCTACCAACCGATCGCTGTCCTTTGTTTGAAATTTGCGCTTCGCGGTTAGACGATCGGCGCACCAGAATTCACTTTAGTATCGATGCCTTAATTGCCGACCAGTGGAGTTTGCAAATCCTGTTTCAGGAACTCGACGCTCTTTATCAAAATCCCGATGCTGCCCTCTCTCCCATAGAAATATCATTCCGAGACTACGTTCTAACAGAATTATCGCTACAAACAGAAGAATTTTACCAACGGGCGAAAGAATATTGGCTCAATCGCATCCCCACGCTGCCACCAGCACCAGATTTACCCTTGGCACAAAATCCAGCTCTGCTGACAAAACCTAAATTTCAGCGGATGAGTGCTACATTATCGCCTCCGCAATGGATGCAACTGAAAAATCGAGCAAAAAAGGCTGGGATTACCCCTTCTGGAATTTTACTCACTGCTTTTGTCGATATTCTCAAATTTTGGGGCAAAACCTCTAAATTTACGCTTAATTTAACCTTATTCAACCGTCTGCCTTTACATCCCCAGGTAAATCAACTGGTCGGAGATTTTACCTCGATGACGTTGCTGGAAGTTAAAGAATCAGCCCCAGCAACATTTGCAGAACGAGCAAGAAGTTTACAGGAACAGTTATGGGCAGATCTAGAGTATCGGCACTTTAGTGGCGTGCGCGTCTTGCGGGAATTATCGCGATCGCAAGGAGGCAAGACAAAAGCGATCGCGCCGATTGTATTCACCAGTACTCTAACTCTAGACAATTTAAGTCAAGACAACACGGCGATCGCAAATCAGACTGGGGAAACTGTCTACGGTATTACTCAGACACCGCAGGTATGGCTAGATCATCAGGTGTTTGAACAGGCAGGCACTTTAGTTTTCAATTGGGATGTGGTTGCAGAACTTTTTCCTCCAGGGCTGCTGGATGATATGTTCAGTGCCTATTGTCATCTCCTCCAGCGCCTAGCTGATGAAGAAGAGGCATGGCATCAAACAACAAGCCTCGTACCAGTAGATTTGGCGCAACGGCAAGCAATCAACTCCACCACCGCACCAATACCAGCAGGGCTGCTCCACACGCTGTTTGCTCGGCAGGTAGAAGCGCGATCGCATCAACTTGCTGTAGTGACACCCAACCGTACCTTTACTTATGCAGAATTATTTCATCTTACCAATCAACTAGGACGCAGGTTGAGACAATTGGGCGCTCGCCCCAACCAATTAGTAGCTGTCGTGATGGAAAAAGGTTGGGAGCAGGTCGTTGCCGTTTTAGGTATCCTTACAGCCGGAGCCGCCTATTTACCAATCGATCCATCTCTGCCTCAAGAGCGCCAGTGGTATTTGCTAGAGCAAGGAGAGGTACGGATAATACTAACTCAGTCACAGTGGGATTCAGCATTAGAATTTCCAGAAGGTACGATCCGATTGTGCGTTGACACCCAAGAGCTAGCAGGTGAAAGCGATCGCCCCCTAGAACCATTACAGCAACAGACAGATCTCGCCTACGTCATTTATACTTCTGGCTCTACTGGCACGCCCAAAGGAGTCGCGATCGATCATCGTGGTGCTATCAACACGATTGTTGATATTAATCAACGTTTTAACGTGCGATCGCAAGATCGGGTGCTAGCTCTCTCCTCCCTGAGTTTCGACCTGTCCGTTTACGATATTTTTGGCATTCTTGCCGCTGGGGGAACTATAGTTATCCCTGAAGCTTCGGCTACCAAAGACCCATCACGCTGGGCAGAAATAATTTTGCAAGAGCAGGTTACTGTTTGGAATTCCGTACCTGCCTTGATGCAAATGCTGGTAGACTATGCTGCCGTTCGTGCTGAAGTCAATCTTACCTCTGTGCGATTGGTATTGCTCAGTGGCGATTGGATTCCGCTCGGTTTGCCCGATCGCATCATGGCTGCGAGCGAAAAAGCGCAAGTCATTAGCTTGGGTGGTGCAACTGAAGCCTCGATCTGGTCTATTCTCTACCCAATTCAACAGGTAAACCCAGCTTGGAAGAGTATTCCATATGGGTGTCCCATGACCAACCAACAGTTTCACATACTCGATCGCAATCTAGAGCCAGTCCCCGTATGGGTTCCAGGGCAACTGTATATCGGTGGTGTCGGACTCGCTAAAGGTTACTGGCGCGATCGAGAAAAAACTGCCAATAATTTTATCATTCATCCGATAACAAAAGAGCGACTTTACCGCACTGGCGACCTCGGTTATTATTTACCAGATGGCAACATTTGCTTTATCGGTCGGGAAGACTTTCAGGTTAAAATTCAAGGCTATCGTATCGAGCTAGGAGAAATTGAGACAGCACTAGAGTTGCATCCAGCAGTTGCTCATGCTGTAGTTGCAGCCGTTAGCGAACAACAAAGTCATAAACGATTGGTGGCGTATGTCGTTCCAGGCGAACAGCCAGCCCCCACTGACGAGGAACTGCGGCAATTTTTGAGCCAAAAGCTGCCAGCTTACATGATGCCATCCAGCTTTGTCCTGCTGAATACTTTGCCTCTGACTCCAAATGGCAAGGTAGATCGGCAATCGCTGCCAATACCTGGGGAAATCGTAGAATTGGAAAAAGGTTTCGTCCCACCTCGTACCTCTATTGAAAAAACACTGGCACAGATTTGGTCAAAGCTGCTTCATCTTGAGCAAGTTGGTATTTACGACAATTTCTTTAATTTGGGTGGTGATTCAATTGTTGGCATTCAGGCGATCGCCCAAGCCGATCGAGCCGGAATTCAACTGACTCCCAGACAATTATTTGCCTCTCCTACAATTGCCGAACTAGCAGCTGTAGCCGATCTGACTCCAGCTATTCCAGCCTCACAGCAACCTGTAACCGGATTAGTTCCGCTGGCTCCAATCCAACTATGGTTACTAGAACAAAATCTACCCAATCCCCATCACTGGAATCTAAGTTTGTTGTTGCAGCAACAGAAATTAGATGCCTCACTGCTGGAAACTGCCTGCCAGCATCTTTTGTGTCATCACGATGCTCTGCGCCTTCGTTGTGTCGAGAAATCGGGTTGGCAGCAGTACAACCAGGCTCTAGGAGAAACTGTAGCTTTTGAGCGCATTGACTTATCACAGCTCCCAGAGAACGAGCGATCGCCTGCCATTGAAGCTGCTGCTGCCAAGTTACAGACAACGCTGAATATGTCGTCAGGACCGCTAATTCGGTTCGCACTCTTCGATCTCGGTTCCCAGCATGGCGATCGCATGGCGATCGCTGCCCACCATTTGGGAATTGACGGAGTTTCTCTGCGAATTTTAATTGAAGATCTGCAAACGGCTTATCAACAGCTCAGTCAGGGTGAGACTATTCAGTTGCCACCAAAGACAACCTCTTACCAACAATGGACGAGAAAACTGACAGAGTATGCTCAGTCAGCTCAAATGCAGCAGGAACTTGATTATTGGCTAAAAGCTCTGCCTCATCAGAGCGATCGCTTACCTGTGGATTATTCTCTTGGCAAGAATACAGAATCTTCCACCCGCGTTGTTTCTGGGTTTCTCGACGTTAAAGACAGTCAGGCTTTACTACGGGAATTACCGATAACTTATGGCGTTCAAATTCAAGAAGTCTTGTTGAGTGCTTTACTGCACGTCATCAGTCAGTGGACGGGAAAAAATTCGATTTTGTTAGACTTGATGGCTCACGGACGAGAAGACATCCTGGCAGATGTAGACTTGTCTCGCACAGTGGGATGGTTTACTACTATTTACCCTGTCTTTTTCCAGCTAGGTAATGCTCATTCTCCAGAGCAAGCATTGCAACCAGTCAAGCAGCAGTTACGTCAAGTTCCAAATCGCGGCATTGGCTACGGTTTACTCCGCTATTTGGCTTTAGAACCAAACATCAGCGAACAACTTAGAACTCTACCTGAAGCAGAAATTGCCTTTAACTACATCGGTCAAACAAACCAGCATTTTTCCGATACGTCTCTGTTTCAACTTGCTCCAGAATCTACTGGCTCGAATTTTGACCCGCAAGGAATTCGCAAGCATTTACTGGCTGTTGTTGCCAAAATTGGCTCGGGCAAGCTTCAGTTTGAGTGGATCTACAGTGAAAATTTCTACCAACGCGCCACAATTGAAAACCTGTCTGAGAAATTTGTCGATACATTGCGATCGCTAGTCTTAACTAGGAAGGAATTCACGCATGAATCTTGAAAGTCGTAACATATTGAGATTAACTGGCATTGTTGGGATTGTTGCATCAGTTCTCCTATGTATTGGTGCGGATTTAATGTTCTACAGCCCAAACATTGAACCTGGATTTTCTAATTTAGTCAACAGTTTAACCAGTCCATTTTCTGTTCCGCATTGGCGACTCGTACTCGGTCACTACTTAGTGGTTTTGAGCTTCCCAATTGCTATATATTCTGTATTGCACATTTACCTTGCTCTCAAACCGAGCGGACAACTGGGTACTCTACTTCTGATCGCCGTTGAAATTGCTACTGGAACTATCGGCACAGTCTATAACGGCACTATACCTTTTTTTGGCACTGCCGTGCGAGTAAAAAATACTTTGCCAGAATCAATGCAATCCTATTTAATTCAAATGTTGTCTGAGTTTCAAGATCTTCAAATTGGGTTGCAGTTTGTTTTTTTGAGCGGATTAGCACTGTGGTCGATAATTTTTGTGGTTTTAGTATTAGGTGGAGAAACTCTTTATCCTCGCTGGATGGCACTTTTCAATCCAATTCTCATTGGGATTTCTTTAGTATTAGTTTTATCACTGCTGCCACAAACTATTGCCGAATATTTAGCACCAGTGTTTTTCTTCGGTTCTAATTTGATTTTCTACACGATATCAACTGTTACGGTCTGGAACAAGGAGGAAAAAGCAATACCCAATTTAGCAAAGACAAAACGTTCCTTTGTTTAGCTGCAAAAAATACTAGATATTCATTGAAAAATCACTGTGAATAATAACAGAAAACTCGGTGCGACAGAGCAAGCAATGGAAATCATGAATCGCTATGATAAGTACTTCATAGTGACGGCAAGCCGCATTAAAGGAAACCTCAATGAAGAAACTTTGAAACAGGCTCTAGACTGTTTGCAAAATCGCCATCCTCGGCTAAAGTCACGAATTATTGGCTCGGCGGAACTACTTCATTTTGAAACTGAAGGTACGCCCGAAATTCCTTTACGGGTTGCGATCGCATCTCATCCCGAACAGTGGCAAGAAATCCTTCAGGAGGAGTTAAACGAAAAACTAGATAGTAGTAAAGTATTAGTACGAGCAGTACTCGTTCGGATTGCTAGCCAGAACAATATTAGTTACTTAATCGTTACAGTTCATCATGCGATCGCTCTTGCTTCAACAGTTGTTAGACTACACTCAGAAATATTAACTTATTATCAAAAAATTAGTGCGGGTGAGAAAGATTTGTCAATCGTGAGTTTACCTGCACTTTCATCGATTGAAGAACTACTACCTAGTTCTGCTAAAGGAGTGAGAGGCGCGATCGCAAATGGATTATTTGTATTGCGTACTTTTCTGAAATCTCTTTTGCATCGACCAATATCTTTAGGATTCGATCGGTCTAATTTTACTAATTCAGAGCGTTACAATCGATTTGTTCGCAGACAGCTTGACAAGAATTGTACCCAAAAACTTAGAGCGCGTTGCAAGCAAGAAAAAACAACTGTGCAAGGTGCTTTATGCGCTGCCATGCTACTAGCAACTACAAGAATAATTAGTGTAGAGAAAGAAACAGTAGAAATTATCTGTCATTCATCCATAGACATCAGAAGATTTTTAGACCCAGTTATTAATGATGAAAATGCGATCGTGGCGTTTTCTTATGCCACGGGATTTTTTAATGTAAGTAAGAATTTATCTTTTTGGCAGCTAGCTCGGCAAGTGAAAAGCCAGCTTGATATTAGTTTAATGAATCGCCACGAACTTTTTAGCAAAGTCATGACATATAAGTTAATGACCGATATGAGTTTGGCGAATCCTAAAATAGTACCTGATAGTGTTGCTGTGACAAATATTGGTAGTATCGATATAGCAAAGATGTACGGTTCATTGGAGCTAGAAGAAATCGGCTTTTTTCCAGTTCAGTCTATTGTCAATAATAATTTCACTGTTGCCGCAACCACCTTCACTGACAAAATGTTTTTGAATTTTATGTTTTCAGAACCTTTAATAGAGCGAGACAAAATAGAAAAACTGGCAGAAAATATGTTATTTTATCTCGTTAATTGCTAAAAATATTATAAAAATTATATTTACCTAATTTAACAGACAATATTTGTCAACGCTCGATCGCTTACTATCAACTGATAATCATAGTCACTCTCGCACAATTCAAATAGGATAACTATATGGCGGTGTCAATCACAAATACTCCTTGGATTGAATATTATCAGCCCAATCCTCAAGCAAAGTTACGTTTATTCTGCTTTCCTTACGCAGGTGGTAGTGCTACAGTTTTTCGTACTTGGAATCGTGACTTACCAAGTTTTGTAGAAGTTTGTCCTATTCAACTACCTGGAAGAGGATCGCGCCTGAGGGAAACTCCTTTCACTCAGATTTCTCCTCTAGTCCAGACCCTCGGTAACGCTCTTTTTCCTTATTTAGACAAGCCATATGTCTTTTTTGGTCATAGTTTGGGTGCGCTAATAGGTTTTGAACTAGCTAGATATTTTCGCCGTAATGTCAGTAGCAGTCCCATCCATTTGTTCGTGTCTGGTCGCCAAGCACCTCATATTCCCGATCCGTCGCCTAGACACGCTTTACCAGAACAAGAGTTTTTGCAGGAAATAAAATGTCTTAACGGTACGCCTAAAGAAGTGTTGGAAAATACGGAAATGATGCAACTGTTAATTCCCCTCCTGCGGGCAGATTTGGTGCTTGACGAAGCCTATGTTTACACTTCTGAACCTAGATTAGAATGTCCGATTACTGTTTTTGGAGGTTTAGAAGATCCCGAAACAAACTCCGAACAACTAGAAGCATGGCGCGAACATACTAATACTGCTTTTTCAATCGAAATGTTTCCAGGCAACCACTTTTTTATTAATACTGCACAGCCACTGTTACTGCAAGCGATCGCCCAAGTATTATAGAATATCTAAGCTATGGCAATCGCGAAGTTTACTCGCTCGAAAAAGAGGAATTTATTTTAAGTTATGAGCTTTCCTGTAATTAAGCAGATTAAAAGAGAATTATTATTAGCATTTTTAGCACTGCTGGGAACACTTCTCATATCTTTGAAACCTGGAGACTCTGTTGAGGCTACCAATTTTAGTGTTGCTCCATTATTTCAACAGGTCAGTAGTTACGAAACAACAATAGGCGATCGCGGCGATCCGGCTGATATATACTTTCCCGTATCTAAGCCTAAAACTGACACTAAATTGTTACCCATAGCTTTATTTTTGCAAGGCACGTTTGTAGATAAATCTAATTATTCGGAGTTTGCTAGTATAGTAGCAAGATACGGATTTGTTGTCGTCGTTCCCAATAACTTAAATGACGTGCTTGTGCCTTTTGGGTTTCCAGAAGGTTTTTTCTCCGAACAGGAACAGGTGAATCAAGTCTTAGACTACATGAAACAAGAAAATCGTCATCCAGATTCTCCTGTTTTTAAACTACTCGATCCTAGCAAATTAGTATTACTCGGACACTCATCTGGAGGAGTAGTTGGACTCAATGCAATTCAGGGTACTTGTATTTTGCCGTATTGCAAAAGCGAATTTACTCGACCAAAAGAACTTGTAGGTGGGGCATTCTATGGTAGTAACTTCAATCTTTTAGGTCAATTCGAGCAAACGCCGACAATTGAGAATGACGGTATTCCCATAGTTACTTTAGCTGGTGTTTTAGATGGTTTAGCCACGTTCGATTCAGTCAAGGAAACATACAACCAAATTCAAAAACCACCCAAATCTTTTATTAGTATTATTGGTGCTAACCACTACAGCATTACAAATACTAACAATCCTGTAGGCACAGTACCCGATCGCAATACTCCTACCATTAACCAAAATGTAGGAATAGAAACACTTGCCCGTTGGAGCGCTCTTTTCTTACGAGCAAACATCCTTCAAGACAAAGATGCTTTTAACTATGTTTATCGAGTAGGTGACTCCTTCGATTCAAATGTCAGTGTAATTAACCGAGTACACTAGCCCTCTTGTCGGCATTCAACGGTCTGCAATTGGCGTTCCTTCTTGCATTTCCTGAGATGGGTTGAGGATAACTTTTTATCCTTCTACCAATCCGTCTGCGATCGCTGCTACTAAATTGCTGCGGTGACTGACCTTGACTTGACGTTTATTTGCATGACCGTTCTCTACCACGAACGCACACCAGTTTTCCTGACAACGGAAAAGAGCATTGAGGGGAACAGTTAAAACATTGTGACCCTCCCAAACCACAATCCGTGTTTCCAAGCGGTAAGCATCACCTAACGGCACGGCACGATCGACAAAGTTAGCTAAGCTGTTCCACATTTAGCTTGCAATAACAGTAATACCCTTATTTTTAACTTTTCGTCCCCATTTAATTATGAGTTCTCCTTGATTTAACAACCTATTTAATAAACTCTTTAGCTCATCTACTGATTTAAATAACCTATGAGATATATATTCTTTAGCTGAATACCACACTAGCTCTACTAAATTAAAATCAGGGCTATATTCAGGAAGAAAATATAGTTGAATATTCGAGAGGTTTTTTTCAATCTCTGCTAGAACTGCTTTCTTCTTGTGCCAACTAGCATTATCCAAGACTAGCAAAATTTTTGATCCCGATTCAGAAAAATTCGCTTCGAGATTACCTTGCATAACCCATTCGGTTTTTCCCAACTCATTCAACTTTTCTAATTGTTCATAAAAGCTTTCACCATTACCTTTTTCAATGAAATAGCAGATTCTTTTTTTGTCATGATACCTCACTCCTCCCATGAGATTTACTCGTCCACGACTCCGTTGCCCTGTCACTTTTTTTCTTGACCCTCTTTTGCCCCAAGTTTTTCGGCGAATCACTCTTAAACTAAACCCACTCTCATCCCAAAACCATACTTGAATCTTTGTCGGCTCAGTCTCTGAGGCTTCTAAGTATCCTTGGATTTTTTTCTTTAAATGCTTCCTTTTTCGTTAGACTTTGTCTGTCTTCTAGACTGTATTTTGAAGCGGGTTCGACGGACAGAGTACTCTGTCCAGCGAACCCGCGCCCCAGAGGTAAGCGAACTTTTTTGTTTAAGAATCCTCCGAATTTGTTCTCCACTTAGCTCGATTCCTGTTTGTTCTTTCATATATGTAGCTAATCTGGCTGTTGTCCACTGTCCAAACTCATATCCAAATTCGCTCTTGTCTTTTTCAATCACATCCATTAATAAATTGATATATTCCTCAGTCGCTTTTCGATAATTTCCCTAACTTCTGCCATCTTTTAAACTGTCTAAATTGTCTGGATCTCCGTGTATACACCAATATGCTACACTTCTATAACTACAGCCCAATCAATTACTGATTTCGTGGGTTATTTTCCCGTCATCCATCAGTAACAACATTAATATTCTCTATGTAAACTGTGGATTTTTACTCTCTGATAGTGCTTGCTGTAAATTCTCTTTCTGCGATTGATTTAGATATCCTTTGGCAGGCATAGCATTAGCTTCACGCGCTTATTTAATTTCCATTTTATGCAATTTATATGTGGAACAGCTTACACGAGTGATACAGGTGAGCAGCAACAAACGTATCGTCTGATTTCTAGTTTGCTAGATATCGCCCTGTTTCCGGCTTCATTACTAGCTACTGAATACCATCAACGCTCTTGAAATAGAAAACACACTTGATGAACTTAAAACCCATTTGAATGGACGCAAAACTCCCATCCGCTCTCTCAAACCTCGTGAAGTTGTTCAAGAAATTTATGACTGGCTTTTGGGTCATTATGCCGTGCGACATTTAATATTTACTGCTGCCCAACAAGCTGGAATAGCGCCGCTACGCTTGGGTTTTACTGGTACGCTTAAAGTCCTTCGACGCGCGATTAGTGATTTTCAAGATCTCCAACCAGAAGAATTACCTTTTTTTTCACCAAGCTGATTGCAGACATCTTGGCTGAAAAAATTCCGCCAAGACAGCCAAGAAGCAATCTTAGAGTTGTCAAAAAGCGCTCCGTCGGAGCGCTATAACGCAATCGTGCGCCATCGAGCCAGATTTTTATATCTAGACTGCGGCAGTAGGATAAAAACTCATCAATATTCATAGTTCTCCCTCCTCGCGATCGCCTACCAGAACTGTTTCGAGTTTCAACATTTTCGCGATCGCTTCAGGATATTTTTTCTGCAAGTATGCAGCAAATTCGTTAACAGTTGGCGCTTCAAAAATTGCTGAAATATGCACGATCTGCCCCAGTTGTTTTTGGAACTGGTTGATAAATGTCATCCCATTAATCGATTCACCACCCAGATCGAAAAAGTTATCGTGAATTCCTACTTGCTCGATCCCGAAAAGTTGTTGCCAGAGGTTAGCAATTATTTGTTCCAGGCGATCGCGCGGCGCGACATAGCAATTCGGTAAATTCGGTCTAGAGTATGCCGAGGATAAACTGTCTTGCTGGGGAATATCCGTTTCGCGTAGATTCACTTGAATCGAGCGATCGATCCTGCTTTGTAAATCTCCCGTTGAAACAACTACCTGCTCGAATTCATCTTGGGATGAAATTCGTTGCAAAGCATCTATACCTTCTTTCGGTGCGATCGCGAATTCAGCCAAACTAGCACTAGTAAAAATATTTTTGTTATTTTTAAACTGCCAGATATCCCAGTTTACACCAATCCAAGGAATCGAATTATTTTGCTTCTGCTGATGGATAAAAGCATCCATAAACAGATTCGCAGCCGCATAAGCAACAGAACCCAAGCCTCCTAAAACAGAAGAAAGAGAAGACATCAACAAGCAAAAATCTAGTTGTTTTTCCTGTAAAATCTTTTCTAATACCAATAATCCATAAACCTTCGATTGAAACTGGCGATCGCAATGTATTTTTTCAATCTTTTCAATAGTATTAAACGAGCTTTCTCCCAAAACTCCAGCAGCATGAATCACACCATTCAATCGACCAAATTGCGACTCAGCTTGAGCGATAACAGCTTGCATTTGTTGGATGTCAGCCACATCAGCAGCAGCTCCCATCACCCGTGCGCCCAATGTTTCTAACCGTTGAACTTTCCGAATTTTGCCACTAATTTCATCATCTTCATTGTGAGTAGCTAGCCATTTTTCCCACTCATCTTTCGTCGGAAAAACCGCTCGCCCCGTCAGAATCAACTTCGCCTTGACACTCTTAGCCAAATACTCCGCCAACACCAATCCAATATTGCCAAGTCCACCAGTAATCAGATGTACTCCACCCGTTCTAAGGAGTGCAGATGTATTTGTTTTTGGTAACTTAACTGATTCAAACGCTTGTACCCAACGCTGTCCCTTTCCATAAGCGATCGCCACATCATCAGACACATCTACCTTAAGCGCCCTTTGCGCCTTTGCGTCTAACGCTTCGCTTTGCCTTCGGCTAATGCGTGACACCAAATCTTCTGCTTGACTTGGGATCGACTCCCCCAACAACCGCTCCACTAGCTTCTCCGCATCAGAAATCATCACATCAATACTGCGACAGCGAATCTGGGGATATTCTTGCCCAATTACCTTCACCGCTGCCAATACAGTCGCTTTCTCTGGAGACACAATTTCTTCTGCCGTCACGCCGTGAAGATGGTTAGAGACAACCGTTAATTGCAAGCGATCGCCCAAATTTTGCTTCCCCAATGCTTGAGTGAGAAACAGCAAACTATAGAATCCTCTAACTTGCGATCGCTCAAATATTTCAACATCCAACGCAATCTGGGTATAGGGTGCGATCGTCCACAGATGAATAACAGAATCAGGAAACTGCTGTCGGGCGTGCAGTGCTTGCAGCAAAGCCTCGTAATCTGGCGCTTGTTGCGGATTCAGGCTGTAGACACCCTCTTTTATACCATTTTATGAAATACCTGCTACAGATAAAGCTTGGAGAATATAATTCCAACCTGTTAAGCTAACAACGATTTCTGGTGTGAAAGAATTCAGAATATGCCGAACTTTATCTCTCAATTCATCCAGATTATTGAACAACTGCCAACCTAAAAAACTCTTGAGATACTGCCATAACCTTTCAATTGGGTTGAGTTCTGGGCAATGTGATGGTTGGAATAACAAGAGCATGTTGTCTGGTACTGTTAAATCATCAGCTTTGTGAAAGGAGCCGTTGTCAAGTTGTATAATGTGAAAATCTTTGGGATAAGTCTGAGAAAATAACTCTAAAAAAGCTTGAAAGCAGGTAGTGTCCAAGTGAGAAAACTCGTAGAAAAAGCGACAACCTGTTGTTGGCTCAACTATGCCGTAAAGGTAATAATTCTCACGTTTCCATTGTCCGATTCCGATTGGTTTAACGCCAAAACCTGTGAGCAGTCGGCGCTCAATAGTTTTTAGCCCAAATCGAGATACCATTATGACACCAGTAGCGTAATTGACTCTCTTCTATTCCTTGACTGCCTAGAGATGTAACTATTGTTTGCAAAAGGCTTGGCAGTTTTTTTTAAACTTATTAAGTTCTTCTGGGTTCTGTTCGCTACTACATGGTCGTGATGATTTCAGTTTGGCGTTTAGCTTGTCACGAACTAAACGGTGAACAACGTGATAATTTGCTTCAACTCCTAGTACAGTTTTGAACCATAACTGCACTTCTTTATAACTAGAAAATCCTTCTGGATCTTTTAATTCTTCTTTTAACGATGCGATCGCCTCTGCTGATCTCACCATCGGTCTCCCTTGGCTTTTGTGTTGGGACAACAATTGGCATAGTCCACCACTACGATAAGAGCGTAACCAACGTTGAACTGTAACTCGATTCCGTCCCAGAATTGCTGCCAAGTGTTGTACTGTCTCGACTTGTTTTGTTTTCAGCAGATATAATGCTTGTACTCTTTCCTTGCCAAAAGCTGTTGTTTGTGCCGCTAATAACGTTTTCAGCTCTTCAACTGATTCAATGATGTCAATTTTAACCACGCCAGACATAGCATTTCACCTTTTGATACCTCCTACTATCTGTAGCATCTTTAAAGTAAAATGGTATTACGGGTGTATTTATTGCAGATTTATGTATAAAAACTGCTGTTTTTGAATTGTTACTAACTTGACATTGACCCGCAAATTGTTCTATTCTGCTCAAGCTTATAAAAAATATTCGCAATAATATCGACTTAGATTTGAGAATGATTTAAGTGGATTGACTAGACGTGAGAAAACCGGATTGAAAAGACAGTCGTTACTCCCAGGCTTGTGTGTGGGTGAATTTTTTGTGTGGTTGACAACTCTTATTCGTTCCCAGTTGTCATCAATGCTTTTGACGATGACATACGGTGCAACAGTTTAGGTAGATAGGGTGTGAGGTAAAGTCATGAAGCTGCATTTATTGCTCTCCTGCGTCGCACTGCTCAGTGTTGGTATGATGCCGACAGCAATGGCATCACCAAAGTCTCCTGAGGAAGTTGCCAAATATTCCCATCAGAGCTCGCTGCCTGTCGCGGCAAAAGTGCGATCGCCACAAAATCCTTTAGCTGCGCGTCTGCGTGAGGTAAAACAGCCTCACAAAACCGTACAGTCCCTATCTCAAACTTCTCCGTTAGCGCCAGCGAGTGCGATCGTACAAGTCAAGGGTGTACGGCTGATCCCAACTGATAAGGGGCTGGAAGTTATCCTAGAGACAGCTGCTCCGCAAAAGCTGGAATTCTCCACTACCAGCGAGGAAGCTACCTTAATTTCCAACGTTGCCAACGCCCAGCTAGTTCTACCAGAGGGCAATGAGTTTCAGGCTGACAATCCGGCTGAGGGCATTTCTGCAATTAGAGTCGTGAATCTGAATGACAACACCATTCAGGTGAGGGTGACAGGAACGGCAGCAGCACCGAAAGTTGAGGTGTTTGAGAGCGGTAAAGAAGGGCTGATTTTCAGTTTGACCCCAACAACTCAAACGGGTCAAGTACCCGCACCAGCACCAGAGACACCGGAAGCTCAACCTAAACCAGCGGAACAACCAGCGACTCAAGCCGAGGCAGAGGAACTCGATATTGTCGTGACTGCTAGTCGCGTAGAAGAATTACTACAGAACGTGCCGCGATCGGTGACGACAATTACTCGCGAACAGATCGAGACTCAGACCTCTGTGACCAGGAATTTGCCAGATATTCTCGGTCAGGCGGTTCCTGGCTTTGGTCCGCCGACCCAAAACCGCCGGACTGGTCGTCTGCAAACTCTGCGGGGTCGTCCGCCGCTAATTTTAATCGATGGAGTCGTTCAAAATACGAGTGCTGGTTTCGATCGCCAACTCAATGCCATTGACCCGTCATCGATCGAGGGATCGAGGTCGTGCGCGGTCCCAGTGCTGTTTACGGTCAGGGCGCAACGGGTGGAGTCATCAATATTATTACTCGTCAACCGACTGACGAAAGAATTCAGTCAGAGTTAGTCGTAGGGGCGCGTACCGATCTGGGCGAACTACAAGGAGAATCTTTTGGCTATACCCTGATGCTCTTGACAGTTTTAACAGTCTATGGGTGCAGTAGCAATACTTCCCAAGAATTGCCCAGCAATAACAAGATTGCTAATTCTGTTTCTACATCAGGCGCAACCGCACGAGTCATAAAACACGCAATGGGGGAGACTAAAGTTCCGGCTCAGCCGCAGCGAGTGGTGATGCTGGATACAGCCCCCCTCGATCCTGCTTTAGCGTTGGGTGTTAAACCGATCGGCTCCAGTCTTCCCAGAACTGATTCTTTGCCAGCCTATTTAGGCGATCGCGCGGCAGGAATTACGCCTGTAGGTAAAACCCCACCTAACCTTGAGGCAATTCTGCGCCTCCAGCCGGATTTGATCTTGGGCAATACGATGGCTCATAGACAAATCTATGACAAGTTATCGCAAATTGCCCCCACGGTCTTAACAGCAGGAAATAGCACTGACGGACAGTGGAAGCAAGAACTCCAACTCTATGCCCAAGCGCTCGATCGCGCTGATGCCGTTCAGCCACTCCTTGACGATTACGATCGGCGGGTAGCCAAACTCCAACAACAGCTCAAAGCTCAACCTAGTAATATACAGGTATCTGTAGTTATTACAACTGAAGGTTGGATAGCTTTTTATACGCAAGACAGCTTTCCTGGTTTAGTGTTGCAGGATGTAGGTTTAGCTCGTCCCCAGCTCAAGACGTGAGGGGGAAATCCTGGGAACAAGTATCGCGGGAAGACATTAATAGTATAGATGGCGATGCGATTTTCCTGCTCAGCGTCGATTCAGATAAAGTCCCAGGTAGTTTTACGGTTAACCAGTTTGCAAAAGATCCGCTCTTTTCTCAACTGAATGCCGTCCAAAAAGGACAGGTGTATCAAGTGGACGCTGAGGTTTGGCATCTCGGCAGCAACATTTTAGGGGCAAATCGGATTCTGGATGACTTATTTAAATATCTAGTAGCGGAAAAAAGCTAGCCGTCTAACAAATTCAAAATTCAAAATTCAAAATTCAAAAGTAAATTTAAATGTAGAGTGGGCATTGCCCACCTAACGAGCGGGAGAGCCATTTCTTGCAGCCAGAACAACCAACTAGCTTACGCACTTTCCTAATTTTGTGGATCGGTCAGATGACTTCGATCCTTGGCTCTGAGATGACTAACTTCGCCATCACAATCTGGGCTTGGCAGATTGCAGGTCAAGCAACGCCCTTATCCTTAATTTTCTTTTTTACATATACACCAAAATTAGTTGCTGCCTCTTTTGCTGGGTTACTCGTCGATCGCTGGAATCGCAAGCAATTGATGATGGGGGGCGACACAGCAGCAGGAATTTCTACCATTGCCATTCTACTGTTGTTGTTGACCGGGCGCTTAGAAATCTGGCATTTCTACATCACTGCTGCTATCAACGGACTGTTCGGCTATATCCAAAGTCTAGCCTTCTCAGCTTCTATGTCGGCGATCGTTCCGCCGCGACATTACACTCGTGCTACGGCGATGAGTTCGTATGTCACCTATTTTGGCTCCTACATCATGGCTCCGGCAAATGATGCCGCAGTCTTAGCTAGCGTGCAATTCGCGATCGGCATAGGTGGTTTAGTGGGTGCTACGGGGTTGAGTGTTTGGGGTGGACCTAAACGCCGCATTCACGGTCTGTTATTTGGTACAGCACTGATGAGCTTGGGTAAAATCATCTTTGGCTTAGGACGTGTAGCTTGGCATTGGATGACGGCTGGCTTTTTAGCAGCTTTCGTTTCTCCGGCGATCGATAGTTCCAATCAAGCAATTTGGCTGTCGAAGGTGGAACCAGATGTACAAGGGCGAGTCTTCGCCTCCCGCTATCTGATTGCCCAGGTTACTACACCGTTAGGGTTAGCGATCGCCGGACCATTAGCTGACTATTTTTTTGAGCCAGCGATGATGCCAGGAGGTAGCATGGCTGGAATATTTGGTGGTTTGTTCGGCACTGGTAATGGTGCTGGGATGGCACTGCAATATAGTCTCTTTTCTTGCTGTAGTATGCTGATTGGCTTTGGAGGGTATGCCTTTCCAGTATTACGTGACGTGGAAAGCCTCGTACCCGACCATCATGCCTAGAAATCGCGGCGATCGCTAAGTCAGTAGTCGTCAGCAGTAGCTTTGCTTGCTCCATCCGCTGTTGAATGAGCGGCGAAATGCACTTTAGAAATTCCCAGAACATCAAGTGCGATCGCGTCCGCCGCCATCTGTTGAAGGACTTGCGGCATAATGACTAAATCGAGCAGTTAGTATGCTTCACGCTGCTTTCCACTTGAGTTATAACTTAGACGTTGTAACTTAGACGTTGTAACTTAGACTTAAAGAGCGTAAGACTCCCTCAGGTTAAGGCAATAAAATGGCAGATCCGGTGCAACTTGCTCTACTAACTCAAGGAATAGCAGTTTGGAATGATTGGCGCAAAAAGAATGGGGGAGTTATGCCAAACCTGAGTCGAGCTACGTTAATCAGAGCTTATCTGTGCGCTGTCAATTTAAGTAAAGCTAATCTCTGTGCTACAAACTTGACTGGGGCTAACCTCAATATTGCTGATTTAACCGATGCCGATCTTAGTGGTGCTAATCTCAACAATGCATATCTTATTGGCGCAAACTTGACGGGAGCTAGTTTGAGTGGAGCCGATCTAACTGGAGCCGATCTGAGCGAAGCCGATTTAAGCGGTGCTAATCTTCACGCCGCGATCGCGAATCGTACTAACTTTTCCCAAGCTAAGTTTTTTAAAACAACTATGCCTGATGGCTCGATCCGTGGATAGATTTTACTACCACAGTCTTTGGCTTACCTCATTAGATAGAAAACAGCTTTTGATATTAAATGCTAAGTATATAAGTATATTCAATTCCTTTAATAAGCATCGCTCGCACTTGTGTAAATCTGTATTATTTCTAAAGATTTACTGTCAAAAATTAAGCGTGCGAGCGGTTGAAAAAGATCGAAAATCAAAGCTGCTGTGGCTTTGCCTCTGTGAAAAAATAGCTAAAGCTAGTACTTAAGTATTCATTTTTGCAGAAATATTAACTTATGTATATAATCAAAATCTATTTACGCGATTAACAAACAAAATTTGAAGCAGAGGAAGTGTGAGATATGGAAACTCTAGCTATTTGTATCGGCTTGGGGATTATGGCGATCGCGATTACCGTAGCTGTGTTGTGGACAGTTGAGAAGCGATCTGCATTGAACAAACTCAAACTCAGGCAGCCCAAACATTGCTAACATAATAGGCTGACCTCTTTTAAATAGAACTCGCGATCGGCAAAAGTTTGCGATCGAAACTGCGCGATTCTCTACGAGAATGGTGTAGTATTAAATATGCGATCTAAAGCCTATTTTGGTTGTTAAATAGCTGGCTGGAAAAAGCCGTCGTGTATTTTTAATATCGAAATATACTGACAAAAGCACCGATCGCCTTTAAATACAGATAAAACAGAATTAAAATCTAGTTTGAGACTAACCGATATGAGTTCTGACGACCTCAATAAATCTCTTGCAGAATCAACTAGAGCATTGGCAAAAGCTTTTATCGTTTGGGGTTTAGAAAGCATGGATCGAGTGCAGGAGTTTAGCCACCAAGCCCAGGAATACATGCAAGAGTTGGTGACTGAAGCCAAAAAAGAGCAGACTGCTGGCAAGACTAACAAAAGTAGCGACGAGGAGCCTCATTACAAACAGGCAGAAGTACCAGCTGAGGCAGGGAGCCGGGAGCCGGGAGCCGGGAGCCGGGAGCAGTGACTCCTAACCAGTTAACAATCCACTACACCCCACACTTCCACACTTCCCACACTTCCACACCCTATTTACTACTAGCCACCAGCCACTAGCCACTAGCCACTCACTACACCCTGCTCCCTAAACAAAGGAACAGGCGATGCGAAAACCGATACCGCTACCACCATTATCTGCTCGATCCCAGTGGCGCTGTGCGGCACGGCAGAGCTTTGGAATACAGTACCAAGCACCGCCTCGTAGTAGTCTCTGGCTGTTGTCTCCCCCAAAATCCCAAACGCTACCATCGGTAGGAGCGCCTTTGTAGTTGGAGTACCAAGGATCGGCGCACCATTCCCAGACGTTCCCGTGCAAATCGTATAATCCAAAGGCATTAGCGACACCAAAACTACCTACAGGAGTTGTTTGCTGTCGATAAGTTCCTCGGATTCCAGAGCGGTAAGTATAGTTGCCGTCGTAGTTAGCAACATCAGAAACGATCGTATCGCCAAAGTGAAATGGCTTTGTTGCCTGTGCTTTAAAGATTTCTCGATCCTCAGTGTATTTAAACGCTGCCTGACTCAGATCGAATTTAGTCGAGGCGATCGCCCGACAAGCATACTCCCACTCGGCTTCACTGGGTAACCGATACTCGCGTCCAGTTTTGCGGCTGAGTCTGGCACAAAACTCAACTGCTTCGTACCAAGTGACTTGTTCTACGGGTAAATCTTCGCCTTTAAAATGAGCAGGATCGGGATTGAGCGATCGTTCGACTTTAGGTAAAGCCGCGACTGCTTGCCACTGAGCTTGAGTGACTGGATATTTTCCCAGCCAAAAAGATTTGACCGTAACTTGGTGCTGCGGTCCTTCGTTGGCTTCCCGTCCCTCTTCATTCGGAGGCGAACCCATCCAAAACGTACCAGATGCGATTGAAACAATTTCTAACTCGATCCCATCTCCCAGTTGCTCGCTCCAAGATTGGGCAAAGCTGGTATGACGATCGATTTGTTTGCCGCGATCGTCTAAGGTTAGGACAGAGAAAGAAAATTCCGATCTGCTAGTAGGTATGCTCTCCAGCAGTAATGATGGTACGCGCTCTAACTCTACTTGTAGTTGCGATCGCTCTCGATCGACTTGAGACAATTTGCTTTGCAAGCGCGATCGCTCTTGGAGCGATTGTTCTAGCTGAAACTGAAGATGAGATTCTTTTTGTCTGGCTTGTTTGATTTGCAGTTGCAACTGATGCATTTGTTCTTTTTGCAACTTAGTTGCCATCCACTGTTTCCGCGCCCACTCTAGTTTGACTTTCTCTTGCTCGATCCAATCTGGCAGTAAGCTAACTAAAAATGGGTAAGGCTGGAGTTGCCAATGGCAGACAGGGCAATTTTCAATTTCGCCTTCAATGTATTCCGTCTGGCAAACAGGACATTTAGCCATAGGAGGGGCTAGGGGCTAAGGGCTAGAATTTTTATGAGACAAGGGAGACAAGGGAGACAAGGGAGACAAGGAAGCAGGGGGAGCAACCACCAACCACCAACTACCAACTACCAACTACCCATTACCACTGGTAACAGGTCGCTGATAACTAGTCACTGGTCACTGATAACCAATCGCTGATTCAGACAGTTGCCATCAGAGGTGAGAAATCTGGAATATCATTGCTCGTGTTGGAGTTAGAAAACTTAGCGGTGGAGATTTTGGCGATCGGATCGTCTTCCGCATCGAATAGCGGGCGCAAAGCATTCAACTCGGCAAGGAGGGCAGAACCGTTGCTGATAATGACTGAGAGAACTGGGTTTAAGGCGAAGAAAATACCTGCAAGTACAACTCCAATGTTGGGAATGGCAACTAAAGCTGTATTTTGGTAAACGATATCCATTGACCTTTTGGCAATTTCAATCGCTTTTGTCAGTCCTCGCAAGTCGTCGTCTAGCAGCAACACATCTGCTGTTTCCCGTGCAATGTCACTTCCAGAGGCAATCGAAATCGAAACATCGGCATAGGCAAGCGCCGCAGCATCGTTAATGCCCTCGCCTACAAATGCCACCGTGCATCCATTATCGCGCAGTTGGCGAACGATCTCAACTTTTTGGAGGGGCGAACAGGAACTATAGGTATTGTCAGGCTCTATGCCTAATTTTTCGGCGACTTCATTCGCAACGCGCTGCCGATCGCCGCTGAGTGTATAAATATCTAAACGTTGAGCTTTAAGAGCAGCAACGGCGCTATGGCTTTCTGGACGCACGGGATCGGTATATAAAATTGCCCCCAGCAGTTCGCTATCTTGCGCCACGTAGACGAGGGAGTGGTTGCCGGACGTGATGTCAGGATATCGAGCGTGAAATGCATTCAACTCAATGCCCTCTTGCCGCATTAGGCGATCGCTACCGACTAGCACTCTTTGTCCGGCAATTTGAGCAACAATACCTAAGCCAATTTGATAATCCCAAACTTCGCACTTTTGCCGTTCGATGCCGTTAGCTTCGGCGTAGCGGACGATCGCGTCGGCAACGGGATGAGTGTTGGTTTGCTCGGCGGAGGCGGCGACTGTCAGGACTCGATCTGCGTCAATGCGATCGCTAGCGGTACGAATTGCCACGACAGCCGGATTGCCTTGCGTCAGCGTTCCCGTTTTATCAAATACGATGGTATCGACCCGCGCTAGCATTTCCAATGCCCTGCCGCTACGAATATATACGCCATTGCGTGCTGCATAGGAGAGTGCAGAAATCACTGTGGTGGGAACGGAAAGCCGAATGCCTTGGCTGAAATCGAGGTGTAAGGGAGCCACTGCCCTAGAGAAGTCTCGCGTCACGGCAAAAATCAAGGCACTCAAGCCCAAGGTAGGTAATACGGCAGCATTGGCGAGTTTTGAGGCGTAATCTTCTACGCGGGTATCGTGGACGGGAGCGGCTTGCATTAACTGGAATGCAACACCAATGCGGGTACTATCACCAACCCGTTTGACCAGAACGCAAAGCTTTCCTTCTACTAATAAAGTAGAGGCGTGTACTACCTGCCCTTCACAGCGGGAAACAAGGGTAGATTCTCCAGTAAGTTTGTGTTCGTCGATTAAAGCTTTACCCCGCAGGATGCGACCGCTGACAGGAATTATGCTACCTGGGTAGACAACAACGCGATCGCCTATTTGTACTTCTTTGAGCGGAACTCGCCGTTCTTCTCCGTCCTGTTCTACTAAGGCATATTCACCCAAACTATTCACCAAATCTAATGCTTGTCGATCTGAGGCGCTGGCGGTGACATCGCGTAATAACTCGCCAGATTCAATCATGCTGACCATCAAAGCCGGAGCAACAAAATCGCCTTTGGCAGTATAAAGACTAATCCATAGCGCATCGAGCAGGTCGGCATCTAGTCGCTTTTCTTTTACCGTCGTCTCGAACACTCGCGTCAAAAACGGTAAAGCTGCGGCAACCACGGCTCCGCCTACCAAGATTGCCGGAATTGGCATTGCTAGTTGATTGGCAAGCAAAGATAGAGACAACCCTAACATCGGCAAACCCAGGCGTTCTACCCAATCGATTTCGGGTCTTTGGTCGAGTTGTTCGGGTGCTGCCGCCACAGGTAATTCGATAACGTAAGCCTGTTGAATGGCAGTGCCAATTTTCTCTTTTAATTGTGTGGGAGCAATGGCACAAACATCATATTCCAGCACGAGCGAACCAACCAGACAGTTAATTCGGACGTAAATTGCAAACTCGAAAGTATCAAATAACCATTTCAGTTTACTAGCATACTCTGAGTCATCGATTAACCGAGGAACGCGGATGCGCCAGCGACCCTCAATTGTGTGGATGACTTCATATTCTAGCGATCGCTCTTCTATGGACTCAGGCTGGATTGCTTGCAGCATATTATTTTCGCCTTATTAAACATCCACAACTTTTTTATTTGATTATTAAGGGGATTTTTACAAAAATGCAGGAATTAAGCAAGAACCGCAAGAAGGATAAACTCTTCTTGACAGTTACGATTGATTCCTGCATAAACTCAAAGTTCATTGGACGGGCTATGTGCCGTTTTTCAGCTTTTGGGCTGAGATGAACTATCCATGTGCTTTCTACTATTAGCACAAGTTCAGGTCACAAAGTGTTCGTATATTCATAACTCTATGATTAGGAAACCGGATAATCAGTTATCAGTTGCCAGCAATCGCCACACTCAGAAAATCAAAACTATAAGCAATCATGAGTTTAATAGCTGACTATTTAAAAGTAAGGTAAATCGTCTCAATTTCCACCTAATGTTACATTCCTCTTGGTAGATGTTCGCTTCAATTCCTTCAATTTATACTGAAAACTGTTCTGCAATTCAATGCTTTGAGAAAGTTGAAATTGTTGAAAAGTTGAAACCAAGAGCAGGAGGAAAAAATATGCTAAGAACACTTAAGAACGTTGCTTTACTAGTTGCAGGAACGATTAGCTTGGTGGTTGGGATTGTAGGAGTTATTCTTCCTATATTACCAGGAACTCCTTTTTTAATTTTAGCTTTCTTCTGCTTCGCGACTCTGCTTGAGTCAATTCTTGAGTCAATGTTTATTGCAGCTTGGTTTTAAAAGTTGCAATTAAACACGATAGCACTATCGAAAAGTTGCTAAATCGCTATTTTTAGCAGTTCGGGCAACCGAACTCTCAACTCGATCGTCGCGCCATGTAGAAAGGAAAAGTTCTTCCATTGAGGCACGTTTCGATACTTGGGGCGGGTTGGTGAAGCACCCAGAATCTTTAAATCCTGTCCGCCATACTTTTTTGTAATTTTAGGAGATTTTATAGCTTCAAAATCTCCTGAGAATCTTTACTCTATCCAAAATAAAACCTAATTGAATTTGAAAAGATAAATAAAAAATAATTTAAAAAGATTGTATCAGATATTATAGAGTTCTGCTACTAGTAAAACCAACACTTTAATCGCAGAACAGATTATATTTATTTATACTATTGTTCTTTTAAGATTTCTAAATTTGCGCTCTTATTGCTAGTAAATATTGTATTCTACAAGAAAGCAATACCACTAAAGGTATATGCCGAAGTAACGAGAAAATGTATCTGTGTTTGCTAATTATCAACCTTGTTACTTCACCCTGTCGTGGCTGACATTTCGCGTAACCATTATTTCTGGTAGTTAATAGTTATTAGTCTGCTACATAGCGTGCGATGTGAAGCAAACAGAGGCTAATTCATACAGTCAAATTAGCTGTCGGCTACATCTATAGTAGTTACGCGATACCTAACCGTTCAGTAATTTTTGGAGGATAAATAAAGATGCTCGAACTAGAGACTTTGTTACTAGGTCTTGAGCCAATTACAGCATTAACTATTGGTGCTGGTGCATTAATTTTAGTTCCGGCGATCGGCGCGATCGATTCAATGACGGGTAACTCTCTTTCAGACTCGGCAAGAGGTGCTGCTAAAAATGGTTTAGTTTTTGCCCTCGACTCATTCGACAAGGGACAACGTTTGATTGCCGAAGCTGGCGAATCTTTCCAAGATTTAGTTGCTGAAGCTAAATCAGAAAGAACTAAACCGACTAATGGCGCTCCAGAAGCTCCCCGTGAGGTATCAATCGTATCTCAATAAGCTCTGAGCTTTGGATATTTTTTGGTGGATGAGGAGTGATGTCGTAACACGCTATAACCTGGGAAGGTAACCGCCTTCCCCTCTCGCTCTTAAACAACCCTCTCAACACTCGCTTTTAGGTTTCTACCTGGGCGAGTTTTTTCATCATGGGTAATTGGTAATTGGTAATTGGTAATTGGTAGTCGCCCCTCTGCACCTGAAGCTCCTCTGCTCCCTGCTCCCTTGTCTCCCTTGTCCTCCTTGTCCTCAAGAGGGGGCGCGTACTGTTGAAGAATTCAGCTAGGAAGGCAGTAAAGTTGTTGGTGACGACATTGACAATCGGGTTAAGACCGAAAAAGATCCCGCCAGTGACTACGGCGAGATTAGGAACGATGACGATCGCAGCATTTTGATAAACAATTTCCATCGCTCTTTTGGCTAGGGCGATCGCTTCTACTATCCCAGCTAAATCGCGATCTAACAGTACGACATCTGCGGTTTCTGCTTCTATGTCGCTACTAGATGCAAAAGAGATTGAGACATCGGCAAAAGATAGCGCCGCCGCTTCGTTAATTCCATCCCCGACAAAAGCCACAGTTTTACCGTGGTGGCACAGTGCTTGTACTAACTCGGCTTTGTTCTGGCTAGTTGCATGGGCGTGAACGCAATTAGGAGTCATACCCAGTTGCGTTGCAACAGCGTTGGCAACTTTGGGATTGTCTTCTGTCACTACATAAATCTCAATTTGCAATTGTTGCAAAGTTGCAATTATGTCTGCACTTTCTGGGCGTAAAAAATCAGTATAGAAGATTGCTCCTATAACTTGCCCGTTTTTAGCCACGTATATGTAGGAGTCAGTACTAGCATCAATTTCAGGCTGAAGGCAGCTGACATCGACATGGTGTTGTTGCAATAGGCGATCGCCTCCAACTAAGATTTCTTGCCCGTCGATCTGACAAGCAATTCCCATGCCGGCAAAGTAATCCCATGTTTCGCATTCCAATAACTGAATTCCCTGGGTTTCAGCAGCATAGACGATCGCAGTTGCTACGGGATGATTGAGAGAGGCTTCAGCGGTTGCGGCGAGTTTTAATACTTCAGTAGGGGAGATACTTGGATCTGTGGTATGGACGGCTACAACTGCATTGCCTTGCGTCAAAGTACCAGTGCGATCGAAAACTATAGTATCAACTTGAGCCAGCAACTCTAAAACGCGACCGCTACGAATATACACGCCATGACGTGCCGCAGCTGTGAGAGCGCCCAGAAAAGCTGTGGGCATGGCAATTTGAATGCCGCTACCAAAGTCGAGTTGGAAGGGCGTAATCGCCGGACCATACGTCCCAGTCAAGGCAAAAATAGATGCACCTAAAAAGATAGTCGGTACGACAGCACTTTTGGCAAATTCTGCCTGCTGCGTACCGATCTGGGTGTCGTATACGGGTTCTGCTTGCAACAATTGAAAAGCTAATCCGACGCGGGTATTGTAACCAGTGCGTTTGGCTTGGATGCAGAGTTTACCTTCTAACAATCGGGCAGAGGCACAGACATCTTCGCCTGCTGTAGCAACGACTGGCTGCGGCTCGCCAGTTAAGTGCCGTTCGTCAATTAATGCCGTTCCCTGTAAGATTTGCCCGTCTACGGGAATCACATCGCCAGGATAGACGATGACGCGATCGCCTGCTACCACCTCTTGATAAGCAATTTGTTGTTCTTGCCCATCTCGTTCGACCCAAACAAGCTGTTGGGAGCCATTCAACAACTGTTGAAATTGTCGTTCTTTTTCCTCTCCACTCATACCGCGCAGAGTCCGCCGCACGCCTACCAAAGCTGTCTTCAGTGATGGAGCGACAAACTGCCCGTTGAGGGTGTGAAATGTCATCCACAGGGAGTCTAGCAGATCGACATTGGGCTGGCGATTGACAACTAAACTCTCAGTTGCCCGACTGAACCAAGGTACGGCAGCACTTGCGATCGCCGCACCAATAATTAGGGGTGGAATTTCCAGTGGAGCAGCTACCAAGGCAAGTCCGAGGGCGATCGCTGGTAGTCCTAGTTGTTCCCACTCATTGACCTGCGGTCGGTCTAGTGGTTTTGTCTCTGGCAGAATTAGATCGGTACTGCCATCTGCATTACAGAATCGTTGAATGCGATCGAGCAGTTCTGCTTCGGCGATCGTTTCGGAAACTAAATGAGTTTCGTAAGTCACGATCAGCGATCGCGCCGCCGGATTGATCCGAATGCTGGTGACAAAATTCAGCGACTCTAATAGCCAATTCAGCTTGTCGGTATACTCTGAATTGTCGGCAATCCAAGGGACGCGAATCCGCAAGCGCCCCTCCGTGCTGTGAATAACTTGGCAATCCATCTTTAACGAGGGGATGAGGTCCGTAGAGACATTGCACGCAACGTCTCTACGGACATTAAACTACGTTGGTTGTGGAACAACACGACTAGCAAGGTGAGCAATGACATGACTATTCCACCACTCCATTGCTCTTGCTTGCGGGTTGTCGCTGTCGTGCCAACCACAATGTTCGACATGGATCGATTCGGGTTCGGCAGCGTGCGCTCTTTCGAGTTTTTCCGCCGTCACCGCGATCGCCGGTGTGTAGCCAATGTGGGTGAATGAGTAAATATAATACTCGCCATTTTGATTTTTGTAGGCGGCGTGGTACTCATTCAGCGTATGGTGAGAGTCATGCTTGGCATCGGCATCTGCTAGGTTGCGTCCGTCCCATGCCTCGGCAATTAACTCATCGTAAGCAAGAGCGCGATCGTAAGCAGCGTATACGTTAGAGTTGAACTTGGGCTTTTCTCCCAATTGAATTTGTTCAAACATTAGCGCACTCCTGCTGTAGCTAGCTGTTCTTGCTGAACGTTGGAATCGTCGAATTCAACCGTGTAGAAGTACCTCGAACCTGGTTCGTAGAGCCATGCAACACCTTCTGGATCTTTGGTCATGCTCCATTCAACGAAATCAGTTCTCGATCTGCGGTATGTCAGGGTTTGAGGAGACATACCCAAACGTCTTGCTAAGTCGCTCTGCTTTAAATGACCTAGAGGTGATGGTTTCTTCGACATTTCTAGCTCGATCGCCGTTTCTACTGCTGGATGCTTGCCGTTACCATTGCCATTGCCGTTTGTATAGTGTCCGTTGCCATTGCCGTTTGTATAGTGTCCGTTGCCATTCGTTTCAGGCGCGATCGCTACACTGACTTCCTCAGCAAGCTGCGGTTTCGACTCGACAATTGAAGTTACAATGTCTTCCTTAGCTGGCTGTGGTTTCGACTCGACAATTGGAGTTGCACTAACTACTGGAGTGGATGTTTCTGACGGAGCGGCGATTGCTTCTTGAGGTACTGCCTTGGCTCCGGTGAGGGCGGGAATTTCCATTCCAGGTCCCATCAGCGGACGCAAGCCATTCAGTTCGGCAAGGATAGCCGTACCGTTGTTGATCACAACAGCAAGTAGTGGATCGAGGGCGAAGAAGATACCTGAGACCAATGCGCCAAGGTTAGGAACGGCAACGATCGCCGTGTTTTGCCAAATGATATCCATCGCCTGTCTTGCTGCCTTAATTGCCATCAGTAAGCCGCGCAGGTCGTCTTCCATCAACACGACATCAGCGGTTTCTCTAGCAATATCCGTTGCACCAGCAAATGAGATCGAAACATCGGCGTAAGCGAGTGCGGCTGAGTCGTTAATTCCGTCACCGCAGAAAGCAACTGTCTTGCCACTGTCATGCAGGGACTTCACAACTTCGACTTTGCGCTCTGGGAATGCTTCAGCATAGATGTTGTCGGGATTCATGCCCAAGTTACCAGCAACGGCTTTCGCGACTCGCGATACGTCACCACTGAGCATGTAAGCAGTAATACCCATGCGCTTCAATTCGGCAATGACTTCTCGACTTTCTTCGCGAGCTGGGTCGCTGTAGCGGACTACGCCGATGAGTTTGCCGTCGCCTGCAATGTAAACTAGAGATTGTCCGCCGGATTTAGCATCGGGATACCTGCGATCGTATTCATCCAGAGAAACGTTCTCTTGGTTCATGAAGCGCGGACTGCCGACGATGATTTGCATTCCGTCGATTTTGGCTGCTGCACCCAGACCGACTTTGTATTCCCACTCTTCGCATTCTTTCAGCGCTATGCCTTTATCTTTGGCGTTATGGACGATCGCCTCAGCGATTGGATGCGTCAATCCTTGTTCGGCGGTTGCAGCCAAGCACAAGACATCATCTTTAGTAAAGCGATCGTCCATGATGTCGATGTCGTTGACACCAGCATGACCGACAGTTAGGGTTCCCGTTTTATCGAAGACGACTGTATCGATGCGGGCAAGAATTTCAATGGCTCGACCACTGCGGATCAAGACACCGTTACGAGCTGTGTAAGTCAGAACCGATAAGATCGTGGTCGGTACTGATACGCGAATGCCCGTACCAAAGTCTAAAGTTAACAGAGCAACGGCACGATTCAGATCGCCACTCATTAGACCGACACCAGCACCAATTGCCAGAGTGGGAAGAACGGCTTGGTTGGCTACCATTGCCGCATAGTTTTCAACTCTGGTATCGTGTACTGGTGCGGCTTGCATTAAGTTGACAATCACGCCTGCGCGGGTGTTGTTACCGACACGCTCGGCATCAATTGTTAATGTCCCGTCAACTAATAGGGTGGAAGCAAATACTTCTTCACCTTCGCGTCTGGTAACGGGGACTGATTCACCTGTTAATTTGCATTGGTCGATAATGCCAGTGCCGCTGATGATACTCCCATCAACCGGAATTTGGTCGCCAGGATAGACGATAATGCGATCGCCTACTACCACTTCAGCTGTAGGAATTTCTACTACTTGTCCGTCACGAATGACGAATGCCGTCTTACTCAAACAGTCGAGTAGGTCGAGGTTAGCTCTTTCGCTACCGCGAGCTGTCAAGTCTCGGATCGCCTCACCGCCTTCGACTAAACCGAGCATGAACGATGGTGCAAAGTAGTGACCTTGCAAAGTATGCAAGCTCAGTGCCAAACCATCGAGGAAGTCGATTGTCAATTGTCTGTCTTGTTGGATTGCTTCCCAGGCTCGTTTAAAGACAGGGATAGCACCGACAAATACTACGCCAGCAATAACAAACCCTGGAATTGGTAAGCCTATCATCGCGCCTACAGAGAGTGCTAAACCAGCCGCAGGAAAAGCTAACCGTTCTACGAAGTCTACTTCGTTACTAGCTTTTTCCTCCTCTGTTTTTGGTGTCCATCCTATGGGAACTTCTACTTGCGGCGCTGTTTGAATTGCACTGAATAGCTTTTCTTGAACGATCGCGATCGCTTTGGCACTAGCTTCGTAGTCATACTCTACAGTCAACGAGCGAGAGGCTGGGTTGAGTTGAACATCGCTGACAAAATCTAGCCCGTCAACTAAGTAATGAAGCTTGCCGACATATTCTGGATCGTCTGCCAGTCTGGGGATGCGAATCCGAAAACGTCCCTCAGTCCAGTGAACAACTTGGTAATGGATGTTTTCGATTTGAATCGTTGGTTCAACCGCAGCAACCGTAGGAGTCAAATCATTAGTAACGCTTGTAGCAATCATGACAAACAGTTATCTCCAAAGTGGCTGACAAAACACAAAATTTTAGTTATTCCAAACCCTGGCTAATACCTTGCATTTATCCTGCAATACTGAGTTTGCTGAGGCTTGCTAATGAATGGGGCGGTAAAATCCACAATTCACTACGATTGCCCGCATACCAAACCACACAATTGTGAGGCATTACTTGCTAGATATAAGCTGTATGGGTAATTTTTAGACCTTGTAGATGTCAAGCTGAAACCTCTACTAACTGAGGTATTCGCAGTTGATAACAACTGGATGCTGCCCCGATCCGTCAGCTCACCAGGACGAATAGAAAATATGGGCGATCGACAAAAATCAGACATTGACCTCGCGTTATAGTTCAGCTTTACAGTGCTACAGCGAGTGCATTTAGAGTTCTTCTAAAGCTTACTATGAAATTTCCAGAATAAACAGAAAACTTTTGTAAACTACAATTAAATCGATTGATTCGACTCTGAAGCCTACATTAGATATTGGTTCGATCCTGCGTTTGAAAAAGTTATAGCTTTAATTTGATTAGCTTTTAGGCGATCGCTTCACTGAGAGTTCAGCGGAATTTTTTTGGCGATCGCCCTCACTCACGCCACAGAATTTCTGAGAATTTTCTCGTTTCTAAGCTGCGTTATGTTAAGTAAAGCTAAAAATATCCTGAAATTTTGCCATTTTTAACTCTTTTTTGTAACTTTTGCTTCACGTAACGTTAGCCAAATTAACTTCCATCTCCTGAATTCCGGCTTCTGACTTCTTTCACAAACTCACTTCTTTCACTTTCGTCTCGCCTTTCTTCCAGCCTTTCTTCCAGTAAGAAACGATCTCATGTACTTGCTGGCGATCTGGCTCTACCAAGATTCCCCGCCGTTCAAATCGATTCAAAACATCTAAGATTTTAGGAAAAGGCAAATAACAAATTGCGACTGTCTCTCCCACTTCCGTATAGAGATCGAGTAATGCCTCTAAAGTGTTTTCCAGTAGTTCGGAATTCTTACCTTTAGGTAAATACCGCGTGGCAATGATCCGCGTATCTGCGGGAATATCTGTCTGCCAATTGGGAACTGGCGGAAAAGCAAGCAGAAGTTTTAGCTTTTCTGGCAGCCGTTGACGGAGTGCAGGAGAATTTGGCTCGTCGCAATATAAGATGTGATCTTTGGCTAAGTGCCAGCAAACTTCCGGCTGGCTAGTTGAACTTTTCCTGTTCCTGCTTGCTTGGTTGGGAGATAAACGCGCTACAGTGTTAGGCTTTGTTTCAACGATCTCCACTTGGGGGGATAATAGCGATGTTTGTGCCGAAACTGCCTGATGACTGCTCGGATCGGTTTCGCTAACTGTGGATTGAGCTTCTAACTTTGGCTTTGCCGAAGAAACCTTGTATTTTTTTTTGAGTGCTTTCGCTTTCGAGTAGGTAATACTTTCCCCCGATGCAGCTAGGGCGATCGCTTCTTCTATCGCTTGTTTTGAAGTTGACGGCGCTGCTAGCTCGTACATTGCCGACGGAGCAAATTTATCAATTTGATAGATTTGGCTACCAAAGCGATCGGCAACTTGCATGAATCTCGCCGCAGTTGGATAGCTCCAATGAAATTCTGCCTCAATCCAATCAATAAAGCGTCCGTGCTTCAATTTATCTTTTACGGCATTAAGCTTCTGCCCGATTTCGATAATATCTTGGGCAGTGCGTTTCACCAGGGCTTGGATTTCTCCCGTTTGCTGTCGCACAAATTGAGAGATTTCTGCTTCTAGCTCTGTATAATTAAACTCTTTTCGAGCCGCGTCGATTACTGAGACTGGCATTCTATTCATTTGTTAAAACCCGCTATCAATATAGTTTTGCCAGATATTTATCTTTTTTACTTCAAAGAAAATTTTGTTTCCTCTGCCTTTGGACAGGCATGTGTTGCCTCCCTATCATGACTATTATATTCAGAATAGGCATAGTTGCAACTTCGCGATCGAGAACTCTATCTAAACGGCTTTGAATTGATGAGTGTAAACTATTCTTGCTAAGTTGCACCGACTTCGCCAAGTCAGGCGATCGCACGAGTAGAGATACAGACAAAAAGCCTACCTACAGTGTGAGAGAGAAACATAAAGTTTTAGAAATTTTATTGCTAATTGTTTTGTCCAGCTAACACTCCGGGAAGAAAACTTACTAAGTCTTAGTCTATCGTTACTATAAGAGTTGCTTTGCCTACTCAAGATTTTTTTTAAGACTTTGTTTAGATTTAGTATAAATCGCAAATTTCAATTTTATACATTGGTTTCACTAATATATTCGATTGCAAGCAGTGATGACTCAGTTTGCTTAGAGGGTGTGTTATAGGTGAAAACAAGCTTGTAACGCTTACTGCTAGCTGCTTGGATAATTTCAAACTAGACAGTTGTATATATAAAATTCAATCCAAATAATCAGAAAAAATGACAGATTTTAGTTGATTAATATTTCTCAAATCGACAAAATTGTTCGATAATTAAATAATTATCGAACAGAGCGATTGTCCATGTTAATTATAAACAATATCACTTATAAGCAGGAGAAAAGGAAAACAATAATTTAGCTTTAACTCATTCATTAGCTTTGCCAAACCACTAGTTCATGGAGTTAAAATTTCTGACTTTGGTTAGATTACTTGTTAAAGAAATCAATTTAAAAAATAATACTAAAGGAGGCAAAGTCATATGGAAGCAGTAATGTTTAAGATTTACACTAGACCAGATAAGTTTAGCGAATTAGTAGAAGTTTTAAAAGATCGTGGATTAAAAGTTGTTGTTAGTTATAGAGCCGATCGCTCGGAAGACTACGACGAACTCCTCGTATATCAAGGCTTAGACGAGATCGAGCTGCAAAATGAATAGAGTGAAAAACACGATTAAGTTACGGATAGTCTGAAGCTGAAGAACAGTTGGCAGCGATCGCATGTAAAGTTATTGAACAGTTCAAATTTTTCAATTGTTTTGAATTTTATCGATCGCTCAGGTACGTGGAGTTACTTTTCAATAACAGATGTTCTAAGATTTAATAACTTAGATTAAGAAAATTAAATTATAGTATTAACTCAGGTTCAATTAACTTTTTTAAAAATCTTTGAAGTAGTTCAATTAGATTTGTGTTATTCCTGCTATCATCAAAATTGAGTTTTAGAAGCTACGTAGGGTGACAGAGTTTGATTGAGTGCAAATACATTTTGCTCTTGTGACCCAAATTCAGAGATAACGACTGTCTTTCGCACTCAGAGCGATTAGCAGCTGTTGGTTATTAGTTATCTGCTGTCGGTCATCGATCTAGGCAAATAGCTAATAACGAGTGACAAATAGCTTTAGCGCGATCGCTTCCCACGATAGGCATGAGGTAGTCGTTGCGTCCGGTACGAGTTGCAATTGTTCTTTTTTGGAAACTGAATCAACATGCTTGAACTAGAAGCTTTATTGCTAGGACTAGAACCGTTAACAGCAGCAGGGATTGGTTTAGGAGCATTAGCCCTAGCACCTGTAGTTGGTGTCGTAGGTTCTGCTATGGGAGGGTCTAATTCAGCTGTAGGTAATTCTTTGTCAGAGTCATCCAAATCCTTAGCGAAAACGGGTATGGTTTGGATGTTAGATGCTTATGACAAGGCTCAAAGTACCGTAGCTGAAGCATCAGAATCTTTTCAGGACTTGGTGGCGGAAGCCAAAACTGACTTGAAAAAGAGTAAAGCCAAGCCCGAACAGAGTTCAATTCCGCATCAAGTGGAAATTGGCTAAAAAAGGACTGGGAGACAATGGAATTCGGAATTCGGAATTCGGAATTCCGAATTCCGAATTCCGAATTTGTAATTACTCTCTGCTTGGGTAAGGGCGGGTTTTGACTCCAGATTGACGCTGGGAACGGTGAATATGCTTGCTAAACCTACTTGGGTAAGGGCGGGTTTTGACTCCAGATTGACGCTGGGAACGGTGAATATGCTTGCTAAACCCGCCCCTACCACTCTTAATTCACAATCAATGACCAATGACCAATGACCAATGACAAAACAAATAGAACAGTTTCATCAACTGGTATTGCAAGACTCATCGCTTAAAGAAAAGCTGAAACAGTCGGGCGATCGCGAAAGTTTTTTAAATCTAGCAGTGGAACTAGGCAAACAGAACGGCTATAGCTTCACTTACAGCGAAGTCAAAGCATATATATCTCAAAATCTGCTGGCGATCGCCCAGCAGTTCTTATAAATGTCAGAGGTTGAGGGAGCGAATTTTTGGCAATCCCTCAGCTTATCCTCCAAATATATTTGAAAGTCACAACTTCGCAAATTAAATAAATTGCAAACAAGTAATAGTTATATTTTCTCACTTTATATAGTTAAAAACTTGACATCTGAAAATTTGGAAATCTGTCAATTTTTACCTCACGCTGTTTTACATAAGTTTAGGTATTTCAGATAGTTTGCTCATCAATAAAGTCCAATTTGAAAAGTTTTAGGGGATTTACTACATTAGAGCTAAATCCTTGCAGGGCAAGAGATAGCAGCTTTTTTACGTGTATCTATAGAAGGATAATTATTTTTCTTTGTTTGCACTTAACAAAAATTTTAGATTTTCTCAGCGAGTTTATTGTAGATTTAAAGTCAAGTGCATTTAGAGTTTCAAAGCTGCATCATTACCTTCGGGTCGATTGCAGTTTCTTAATTCATTCAGATATCCCATATCCAAATCAAGTGTCGCTCTAGTTGACGTACTGAACAGCAATGGCAGTGCCTACTATCTCGATTGAATAACCTGTTCTACAAGCTGAGAAATGAATTATAGAGATAGCTGTTGCACAACATCAGCTTCTTGCTTAGGTGTGTGGTAATTGAAAACGGCTGTAGATAGGATTGCCAAGAATTAAACTCGCCCTTACATGGAATGAGGTTGGGCTGGGTGTCGCTTGAAAAGCAGCCAAGCAATCTCCGCAGGATTAGGTATGTGAGATTGCCCCATCCCCTCCAAAGCACAACAGACTTTTGGAGCCGGAATAATGTCAGTATCAACAAAACCAGACAAACCCACTGCGGGGAAAGTGGTGTCGCGCCGAACGATGTCACGCAAGGATGCGTTCTTGTTACGTATGCTTGTGTTCGTTCCTTTGGCACTGCTGTTTAGACAACTTGGTTTACCACCATTAGTTGTTTTTGCTACAGCAGGCTTAGCAATTATCCCTCTAGCAGCATGGATTGCTAACTTTACAGAGGCGATCGCTAACAAAATTGGTTCATTTCTGGGTGGTCTACTCAACGTCACCTTTGGTAACGTCACCGAAATAGTCGTCTCAATCGTTGCCCTGCAAGCGGGTATGGTTGAGGTGGTCAAAGCGAGTTTAATTGGCTCAATTATTGCTAACCTTTTATTAGGTCTAGGATTCGCATTTATCTTAGACGGCTTGAGCTTCAAAAGGCTAGATTTTCAGCACAACATCAAACGAACGACTGTAGCGCGGATCAATTCTGGTTCGCTCAATCTGGCAGTTGTATTTATTTTGATGCCTGTAGCGCTCAAATTTACGACAAGTTCTAGTCATCAACTCGCCAATGCCAATCATTTTTCTTTTGTAGCATCCATACTGTTACTAGGCTTCTACGCCATGATGCTATTTTTCTCGATGAAGACTCATAGATTTATGTATGAGTTGGAGGAAGATGCCGAACCTGAGAGCTATGGTAGCGAGGCTACAGGACAAAAGTACGATCTGTGGATACATGTTGGTTTGCTCTTAGGTTTTACGGTTGCGCTGTTATTTGTCTCTGAAGTACTGGTTGATAGTTTGCAAGAAGCTGTCTCTAGTCTCGGCTTGACTAGTTTATTTACAGGTGTCATGCTACTGCCGATTTTCGGTTCAGCAGTAGAAATTATTACCTGTGGTATGTGTGCTGCGAAGCAAAAAATCGATCTGTCTATTTCCATCGCCCTCGGTTCTAGCTTGCAAATCGCCATGTTTGTAGCTCCAGCGTTAGTTCTAGCGGGACAAGCAATGGGGCAACCGATGAATTTAGCCTTTGATACATTTGCAGTTTTAGCAGTTGGTGTAGCTGTACTGATGACAAACTCAGTCAGTACGGATGGTAAGTCTAATTGGCTAGAGGGCGTGTTGTTGCTGATGACCTACACAATGCTATTAACAGCTTTTTACTTGCATGACTGAATCAGGATTCTGTTATCAGTGACTGCTGATTAGTGACTAGACCAATAACTAATGAATCTAGCCACCAGCCACCAGCCACTCACTACTCACTCTCAAGAGGTAATCATGATCGAGCATCCAGACTTTTTTAACGTGCGTAAGACCGCGATCGCCCTTGCAGTTGGTCCCTTGGCTTTTCTGCTATTACTGATTGGAATTGATTTTTCCTCGCATCAGTGGCAAGTATGGCAAGCAGATCGCTCATGTATCAAAGTTGCAAGTTCTACTGGAGTCGTACAACCCAGTGGAAATCATTGTTCGCCTAACCAGGTGCAGTATACGAGTCAAAAATAACGAAATACACGCTCTCTCTGGGGCGCACAGATGTACGCCCCTACTTACCTAAATCGAAAACTATGAACCATCAGTAGAGACGCACAATTGTGCGTCTCTATTTCGTGTCTCTATTTCGTGTCTCTATTTCGTGTCTCTACTGTGCTGTCTCTCACAAAATTCCCTCCCTGGGAAGCGGGAGGGAATAAAGACGATCGCGGTTTTAAGAATATGCTCTGTGGCTGCTCAGTAAAGCGATGAGCTGAGTTACAGCCTCTCGCATCCATTCAACTAGAGTAACGGCGATCGCCTCTCGCATCCATTCTGCGATCGCCGCGATCGCTAATTCCGCAATCCAGACCGCGATCGCCTCAACTAAAGTTTCAGTCACAAATGAGATTAACCAAGTCATAAGAGGGGTAATTGGTAATTGGTAATTGGTAATTGGTTAGCAATCGGTGGCTACTAGCTAGATTCTTACTTCTAATCACCGATCGCTACTCACTACGCACTACTCACTTAAGATTGCCGAGATCTTTGCCAACGGATGAATAGCTTCTCTAGCTCGATCCAAACAAATACCAAGGAACTGAAGCCGAAACAAATCAACAGTTCTATAGGTGGTATATAGTAGGTGCTGAAGAAGCTACGCAGCGGTGGAACGTAGATTAGCAGTAGTTGTAAAAGGGTGGTCACGACTACTGAAATCAGAATATAGGGATTAGAGAACGGATCGACTTGAATCGCTAAGCGGGTGTTAGAACGAATCGCGATCGCGTGTCCCATTTGCGCCAGACAAAGGGTGGTAAATACCATTGTTTTCCAGCGGTCTGCGCTCAATCCACCGCCTTGAACTACCTGGGAATGGTGATAAGCCCAAACCATCAGTATAATCGTCACGATGGCGAGGATAATCCCGATCCGAATCATGTACGAACCCAGTCCTCGCGCAAAGATATTTTCTTTGGGATTTTTTGGGGGTTGTTGCATGACAATTGGTCTACCTGGTTCGACAGCCAGAGCTAGCGCCGGAATTCCATCTGTCACTAAATTCATCCAGAGAATTTGCAACGGTGAAAGCGGTACTCCTCCCAGACCTAATAGCGGTGCTGAAGCAATAGTTAAAACCTCTCCTAAGTTACTACCTAGAATGTATCTAATAAAGCGACGGATGTTGATGTAGACGACTCGTCCTTCTTCTGTCGCCGAGACGATTGTTGAGAAGTTGTCGTCTAGCAACACCATATCGCTAGCTTCTTTACTGACATCCGTACCTGTAATACCCATTGCTACACCAATATCTGCCTGTTTGAGGGCGGGAGCATCGTTGACTCCATCCCCTGTCATGGCAACAATTTGGTTTTTGTGTTGTAGTGCTTGGACGATCTGTAACTTATGCTCTGGCGAGACACGGGCGTAGACGCTGACGCGATCGACGTGTGCCTCAAGTTCTGGCATACTCAATTTTTCCAGCTCTCGCCCTGTCAGTACTAAATCTCCTGGGTGAGCAATCCCTAGATCCTCAGCTACTGCTTGGGCAGTCAGTTGGTGATCGCCTGTAATCATCACAGGACGGATACCAGCAGTACGGCACTTAGCCACGGCTTCGCGAACTTCGGGACGGGGTGCATCCAACATTCCCACTAAGCCCAACCAAGTTAAATCGTTCTCTGAGGTTTCTTCCGAACCCTCTGGGGGAATACTTGCAATTGCTTTGTAGGCAAAGCCCAGAACTCGTAACCCCTTACTGGCATACTGGTTGTTCCGGTCGAGGATGTTTAGCCGGATCTCGTCAGTCAGCGGTTTGATGCGATCGCCCGTTTGAATATGAGTGCAACGCTCTAAAGTCAGTTCGGGCGAACCTTTGGTGAACATCAAATAAGGATGAGCGGTAAGCGGTGAGGGATGAGAGGCGAGGAAGTTCACTAAGTCCTCGTTTCTCACTTCACAGATCGTACTCATACGCTTGCGTTCTGAGGAGAACGGAAACTCAGCGATTCGGGGAAACCAGCTCGATTGCTGGTCTTTTTCTAGCCCTGCTTTACCTGCTAAAGACAACAGCGCTCCTTCGGTCGGATCTCCAAGGATTGCCCACTCGCCTTTATCTCTTTGCAATATGGCATCGTTGCAAAGTACGCAAGCTAAGAGTAAGGCTTGCAGTTCCGGTTGGTCTGGCGCTGAGACGACTCGATCTTGGTGGCGAAACTCGCCAATGGGGTCGTATCCTTCGCCCGTGACTCGCAGAGAGTTGCTAGCTGTTGCAACTGCCTGGACGACCATTTTATTTTGAGTCAGCGTCCCTGTTTTATCAGAGCAAATTGTGGTGACGCTACCAAGAGTTTCTACAGCTGGGAGTTTGCGGATCAGGGCGTTGCGCTTCACCATGCGTTGAGTTCCCAACGCCAGGGTAACGGTGATCACGGCAGGTAGCCCTTCGGGAACGACAGCAACCGCCATACTGAGCGAGACTTTCACGAGGTTCTCGAAATTACTCATGGTTGGTGTATGGAGCATTCCTAATCCCACCACCAACAGTACTAGAATCATCGCCCCCGTGACTAAGGTATTGCCTAGTTGCGCCATCCGTTTTTGTAACGGTGTGGGTTCGGCTTCTACCGATTGCAGTGCTGTAGCAATTTTCCCTAGTTCAGTCTTCATTCCCGTCCCCGTGACGAGGACTGTTCCTCGCCCTTGGACGACCTCCGTACCTTCGTAAACCATATTGACGCGATCGCCTAATACGGTATCATCTGGTAGTTGGAGCGTGGCTTGTTTGTTGACGGCGTGAGCCTCTCCTGTCAAGGCGGCTTCCCGAATTTGCAGATTTGCAACTTCTAAGAGGCGACCGTCAGCAGAAATCTTCACGCCCGCTTCCAGTAACATTACGTCCCCTGGAACCAATTCTTTAGAATCGACTTCCACGGTTTTGCCGTCGCGCAGAACTCGCACTTTGGGCGAAGACAAGCCTTTTAAGGCAGCTAAAGCCTTTTCTGCGCGACTTTCTTGGATATATCCCAGCAACCCGTTCAGAACGACCACTACGCCAATCGCGATCGCGTCTTTAAACGGTATTTCTCCTGGTTGTCTCGTACCGAACACATCTAAAATTGCTGAAACGACGGCAACTGCTATCAACATCAGCAACATGATGTTTTTGAATTGGTCTAGGAGGATTTCCCAACCACTACGTCCTCCTGTTTCTTGTAATTCGTTGAAACCGTAGCGTTGTAATCTTTCATTAACCTCAGAGGAAGTTAAGCCGGAGGTGCGATCGCTCTGGAGAACATCTGTGGCTCTCTCAGCTTCCAGAGTATGCCAAGCGTAAGACTCTCCGGCAGGCTTAGCCACTGCTAAGTCTGTGCCAGTGCTTGAAGACATTATTTTACTTCTCAAAAACTCAGGAATGCTCTTATAACCTATATCATTTAACTATATGCCTTGCATACCCTTAGCATGGTTAAGTAGTGTGAACTTGGATGAACAAGAGTGAGTCGTGAAGGATTCTAATCTAATGACTCACTACGTCCCTTGGGTGCTTGACTGCATCGCCATAGAAACAAACTTATCAATTTGATAGGTTTGCAACTTTGCATTTGTGCAAAGTTGCAAACCTATCAACGCGAGTTGAGAAACTAGAGAAAAACTATCCTTACGGCTCCCCACTACTCATTGTAAAAAGTTACATTGATTACTATAAGTTAATGTAACGTTAGGTAAAACTGAACATTTAAACCTTTTATGTTTTATTCGTAATACTTTACGATGAAAGATAACCTTTAATGCTTAGGAGATGGTATTTTTATATGCAAACCATTGGTTTAATTTAATAGCTGGCTCAGGTACGCATAGACATTAAATTTGGCTAGATTTCAGCGCTTGGCAAAAATTATAATCTGATTGAGAAGAGCTGTGGGAAAAAAAGACGATCGGAACTACGTGCAAATCAGAGGTCATGTGCGAAAAGATGTAGCACGCCGCTTTAAGCAGTTTTGTTTAGATCGGGAAGTAGACTATAGTGAAGGACTAGAAACAATTCTTAGTGCCTTTTTTACGACGGATACGCAAATAACTAGCGGCGATCTCGATCGCCAAAACAATTCAACTCACCTTCACTGTTACGAACAGCATTGATAATTATCATTTATCATTTGTGAAAGACCAATCTTGTTATTGGTCATTTGCCATGCGAGATAAGCTAATGACAGTGTTATGAGTATTTTATGACTCTGTTGAGGGTTATAATTACAAATTATTCTGTCTTTTGTTTCCTGTTCTTTTCAGAAACAAGACTGCTAGCAGTTAGCACTTACTAAAAGCAAAACTTTGTAGAGCAAACATAAGAGGTAAAATGCTAAGAAGAGTAAAGATTGTTGCTATCATCTGCAATTTTGATGCACAGTAGTAACTATTACATGGTAGTGTAAAAACTACAAAACTGAAGATTACTAGACTGAAAACTATCAAGATATCACTCAAGTCAATATGCTCAAGCAAATCAAGAATGCAGCTTTAATTGCTGCGGGTACACTCTGCGCGGGTATAGGTGTCATTGGTGTTTTATTACCTTTGATTCCTGGTACTCCCTTCTTATTAGTAGCAGCAGCTTGTTTCGGCGCGATCGAACAGTAAATTGAGTCAGTTGTCAGTTGTCAGCGTAGAGACGTTACATGTAATGTCTGGACAAAGTTATCAGTCATCTCTTACCTTCTTGTGTAGGAGAGAGTTGAACCAAGTTACTTATTTGCTGTGAAGCTTTCGCTCGATGCACTCTTGTAAATCCCTCATTTCGGAAGGGCGAATTTAACTAGAATACCTGCACCTAGCAATTTTTTGGTAGACTCGCCCCTACAATTCCCTATTAGCAACGGGATTGATTCAATGAGCAGAATAATGACATTTCTGGGCGATGGATCTAGAGAACGGACAACGCTAGCAATTGCTACTGCGAAATGGTTTGCCCGACAAGGTAAAAGAGTTTTATTGGCTACCTATGTTAATCCCAGTACGGAGCTACTTTTAGAAACTTCTTTAAGTACGCATCCTCAAAGCGTTGAGAGTCATCTGCAAGTTGTACAGTTACAAACAACTGTACTGTTAGAACAGGCTTGGGATGAAGTCAAAAAACTTGTTTCTACCTATTTCCCAGATTCTTTTTCCGAACAAATCTATCCTGCCGAATTGATTATACTACCTGGATTTGATAGTTTTTTAACTTTCAATGCCCTACGACAATACTATCAAAGTGGTAGCTATGATGTCATTATTTATAGCGATCGGGAAAATTTAGAGATACTGCGTATGCTAGGGATTCCTAGTGCTTTGGATTGGTATTTTCGGCGCTTTCACCAAATATTTGCAGATCTAGATATTAGCGAAATTGCTAATTCAATTGGTGGTCCATTAGCTGCGGCAATTCTTCACGCTAATATCGATCGCCAGAAAATGCAAGAAGGACTGGCTCAAATTCAGCATTGGATCGAGCAAGGAGTGGCAGTGGTTAACGATGCAAGTCAGTTAACAGCCTATCTCGTGACTAACGATACACCAGAAGCGATCGCCGATACTCGCTGGTGCTGGGGCAGCGCCCAACAAATTAACCTCACTGTCAGTGGTGTTTTAGCGTATCAAGATCGAGATTTAAGTAGAGAAGCTATACAGTCGGCTTTCACCCCATTAGCTGTCCATCATATCTCTACTTTGCAGGAGAGGAATTGGGAAGCAATTATTCAGGAATTGCCAGATTTTAACGCTAGTATTTCCGTAACACCGCCACTCAACATCGATCTCGTCCAGCGCCAAGTTCACGTTTTTTTACCAGGATTTCATAAAAAACAAGTTAAGTTAACGCAGTCTGGTGCAGAAATAGTTATTGAAGCTGGCGACCAAAGGCGACAGATTGTCTTACCACCAGAGTTGAAAGGAAAATCTGTACAATCTGGTAAATTTGAGGAACCGTATTTAGTAATTTCTTTTTAGAGTTGTGCTAAAAAATCCCCTGACCAGGTGTAAGTAAATTGTCAGGATCGTAGCGGCGCTTAGCGCTGACTAGCCTACCCCATACTGGATAAAAGTGCTGTCTCCAATCGGCTTGAGAAAATGGAACGGCATCAATCGGGTAGCGATATCCACCACTGTTGCGGTTGCGCTCGAAAAACGTGCGGTTATCAGCTAGCATTTTGGCGATCGCGCTAGCATTGGGTGGTGCAGTGCGTAGAATAGCAAACAGGAACACGACTGCCTCATCAGGAACTCGAAACAGGGGTAGCGTCAAGCGGTCTGTTGTCACGGGATACAGCAGTACTGGACCCTGACCCGTATCTGCTAAAGTTAAGTTAGAAACGATCTTGCCGACAAAGCCGTTAACTGCGGTTCCTGGTACGAATAAATCTAACCAAGGATGCGGATAAAACCATACTCCACTCTCCTTTAAAAAAGCAACAGTTGAAGCCAACCGATTCGCAAAATCAAAGTAAGACTTATCTTCAATCTGTTGAGTACCCTGACTGTAACTTAACCCAGCAAGTAAACTGCTATTGTCTGGTTCATCTGGCGGTGTATAAAAGCTAGCTGCCTCCAACATATAACGCCATCCACCACTAGCATCGGGTACGACTTGACCTTCTACGTAGTCAAATCGTTTTTGGGTAATTAGCCAGCGCTGGTCGTGCGTCAAAGCAGCCAGATCGTTGTAAAACAAGAGAAATACACGGCTATTTTGGGCAGACGGAATCAGGCGAACTGTTGCCCTGACGATAATGCCACATTGACCCAACCCTGCCAGCACTGCTTCAAACAAATCGCGATTTTGGGAGCGAGAACAAGTTTCTAGGTTGCCCGCACCCGTGACGACTTGAAGGGATAAGACGTTATCCACCTGCACGCCATAACGATGACTCCTGCCACCAATTCCACCAACGGCTAAAGTGCCACCCACGGATAGCTCGATGTAATCTGTCAAGACGGGGGGTGTCAGTTGTCGCTCTAACGATGCCAGCAGCAATTGGCTCCACAATACACCTGCATCCACTTCTGCCCCCTCTGCATTAATAGTATGAATCGTATCGAGCGAACTCATATCAATAACTATTCCCGCCTCTATGAGCGGTTGACCGTAAGTGGAGTGCGCTTGACCGCGTGCAGCAACTTTCAGCTTGTGGCTGCGAGCAAACCGGACAATTCTCACGATGTCCTCAACCGAACCTGGTTTGAGTACGGCACTTGGGTAACGACGCACGAGATGACCGAAATCATCAGCGGCAGCATTGCGGGTGGCAGAATCGGTGTAAAGTATACCGTCCAGGGGTGGCAGAGATTCAAACTCAGATGCAGCACTGGCGGATGTAACCCACGATCGCATGGCAGGATTGAACCCAATAATAATCGCACTGGCGATCGCACCTTGCAAAACTTGACGGCGTGAAGCATTCTTCATCCAGCATCCCCTGAACTAGCGTTTGACAGACCGAAATTCTTTTGCTCAATTAGAACTTCTTCAAACTTAAATGATAGTATTTCTCATTGAAAGCAATAAAATTTGTGTCGGACTAATGCATGATGAGTTCGAGCCGTTCAAAGCAGTTATTTGACAGTAGTAGATGGGGCAACAGGCGTTAAGCTGGCAACAAAAGTAGAATCGGCAGGTTGAACTTCGATGACTCCTCGAAACATATTCATGCCACAGGTGAAAGTATAAGTCCCTGGTTTGTCCGGCGTGAACTCGATGGGTGTGACTTGGTTGAGGGGGAGATTCTGGGCGATATGAAAGTCAGGAAATCGAATTTCTTCGAGGCAACTGCTAGGATCTGTACGGTGGAAGTTGAGTCGGACTCTTTGACCTGCTTTTACCACAACTCGACTGGGTTCGTACCCACCATCAACAGCAATCTCGACTGCCTGAATCCCTTGACTCGTCTTGGCTTTGTGTGACTTAGGCTTGCTGAGCAAAAACCACCACAGTTCTAGTCCAATTAATCCCAAACCACTAACCGTAACGGCTCCTTTCAACCATAGCGGTTGTTCGATCCGGTGGAACTGACCCTTCTGCTCTATTTCGGAGCGTTGCATCCCTTCATGAGACATTTGTGCCACTGCTTGTCCCGAAGCAATGCCTAATGCCAATCCTATACTCGCAATACCACCTACGATCGCAGTTTTGCTTACCATTGAAAACCTCCTATAAAACTGCTCCTGGCTCCTAACAAAAATCTAAATCCTGCTAATACCAATTGACTTTTTGACTACGGCAGAAAGATCCCCCAACCCCCTTTTCAAGGGGGGCTATAGAAAATCGTCTCTAACATAGCTTGAGTGAAATGGTATAACGTCCGCAAAGAATGTCACTTTCTTCAGCATCATGAATTTAGCGCCCAGTTTTCGGATGGAAGTTACGCAGACGCAGTGCATTTGTCACCACTGAAACAGAACTAAATGCCATTGCCGCACCTGCAATAATCGGACTGAGCAACCAACCAAAGAAAGGAAAGAGAATACCTGCGGCGATTGGAATGCCAGCCACGTTGTAGATGAAAGCAAAAAACAGATTTTGTCTGATATTACGAATCGTGGCACGCGAGAGTTGAATTGCCGTCACAATACCTTGTAAGTCGCCGGAAATCAACGTAATATCGCTAGCGGCGATCGCCACATCCGTTCCCGTACCAATAGCAATTCCCACATCCGCCTGCGCCAAGGCTGGTGCATCGTTAATCCCATCGCCAACCATTGCGACAATTTTGGGAGTCGTGAATCGTTTTTTGCTCCCCTGCTGCTCTAATTGCAGAGACTTAACAACCTCAGCCTTGCGATCGGGACGAACTTCTGCCATGACTCGGTTAATCCCGACTTCCCGCGCAATAACTTCCGCCGTGCGGCGGTTGTCACCAGTCAGCATTATTACCTCTAATCCCATCTGTTGCATAGTGCGTACAGCAGCAGCAGAAGATGGTTTGACGGCATCCGCAATTCCCATAATGGCTTGGACTGTGCCGTCTACAGCAATCCAAATGACTGTTTTACCGAGATACTCCAGTCGATCCCACTGTGGCTGTAATTGGCTAGTGTTAATTCCCAATTCTTGCATCCAGCGCTGCGTGCCAATTTGTACGAGGCGATCGCCTACGTATCCTTGCACGCCACTACCTGCAACCGCTGCAAATTCTCGTGCGTCAGTCAATTCTACTCCTTGAGAAGAGGCGTATTGCACCACCGCTTCAGCCAAAGGATGTTCTGAATTGCGTTCGACAGCAGCAGCTAGGCGCAAGAGTTTTAGCTCGTTGCTATGTGCCGTACCGTTCACCGTGACAAAATCGGTGACAGTTGGCTTACCTTGCGTAATCGTACCCGTTTTGTCAAGCACGATCGCTTGCAGTTTGTGCGCTAGTTCCAGGCTTTCTGCACCTTTAATCAGAATGCCATTTTCCGCACCTTTACCTGTTCCTACCATAATTGAGGTTGGTGTAGCTAAACCCAAAGCGCAGGGGCAGGCGATAATCAACACTCCAACGGTGGTAATCAATGCCATCGTCAGGTTACCCATGATGTTAAACCAGATGACAAAGGTAGCGATCGCGATCGCGATGACCGCAGGTACAAACCATCCCGTCACTTGGTCTGCCAACCGTTGAATCGGTGCTTTAGAACCCTGAGCTTGCTGTACGAGCTTGACAATTTGCGCCAAAAATGTATCTTTACCAACTCGTGTCGCCCGAAATTTAAAGCTGCCAGTTTTATTGATCGTAGCCCCAATCGCTTCATCTCCAGGCTGCTTTTTCACAGGCAAGCTTTCACCCGTCACCATTGACTCATCAATCGTGGAGGAGCCATCAACGATTTCTCCATCCACGGGAATCTTTTCCCCAGGACGAACTAGGATGATATCCCCCACTATGACTTGGGCAATCGGAATATCCACCTCGCGATCGTTGCGAATGACACGCGCTGTTTTTGCCTGTAAGCCAATTAGTTTGCGAATTGCTTCTGAGGTTTGTCCCTTAGCGCGATTCTCTAGAAGTTTTCCCAGCAAGATTAAGGTAATGATGACAGCGGCGGCTTCGTAGTAAACGTCTGGGTTCAAACCCTGAGCGATAAACCACCCAGGAAAGAAGGTGGGAAACAGGGAATATAAGTAAGCCGCACCCGTACCGATCGCCACTAGAGTATCCATCGTGGCTGTATGGCGCTTGAAAGCTTTCCAGGCATTGACATAAAAGGATGCACCACACCAGAACTGCACTGGAGCCGTGAGGATCAGTTGCAGCCAGGGATTGTGCAGCCACATGGGGATGAAGGGGATAGATAACCCCGTCATAGCAGGCAACGACCCAATGACCAGCACTGCACTAATAATCCCGCTAATCCAAACCTTACGAGTCAAGTCGCGATTTTCTACCTGCCGCGTCCGACGTTCGGCATCGTCATCTGCTGCCAACACATCTTCTTGCATCGGCTGAGCGGAATATCCGGCTGCGTCAACCGCATTTTGCAGTGTCGCCACATCTGTTTTGTCGGGATCGTAAGTAACTGTAGCTTGTTCTGCACCAAAGTTAACGCTGGCATGACTCACCCCAGGAACAGAGCGAATCGCGGCTTCAATGTTGTTAGCACAAGAGGCACAACTCATGCCTTTTAGTTTCAGCGTGATGTTATCCATATGGCGATTACTTTTTATTGGTAACCAATTGCTGCTTAAGCCGCAGGATAGCCTACAGCAGCGATCGCATTTTCAATTTCTGCTGCCGATCGTTGCGTCTCGATACTAACCATTTTTGTTTTCGGATCGGCTTCTACTTTTGCCGTTGCATCAACCTTCTTCACTGCTTGAGTTACAGTATCGACACAAGCAGCGCAAGCGAGTTTGGGAACTTTGAGCTGGATTAACATTTGCTCAACTCCATAACGTGACTAAATCTATTGTGAATTCTCTAGTTGACTAGAGAGTCAAGGGGAGAAAAATTTCGGCGTTGCATAATATGAGGTATGAATTGAGGTAAGTATCAACTCATATCAGTGTCTTTCTTTGGTGCGGCACTCACCGCCTTATGGTGAGCGGTGAGTGCCGCACCAAATGCGTAACTCCTGCCTTTCATCAGCTTTATTTTTGATGATGGCGAATTAATAAATAGAGAAAATAAGGAGCGCCGATAGCAGCAGTCACCACTCCACAAGGCAGTTCGAGCGGTGCAAACAAAGTTCGTCCGAGCAAATCTGCCAAAACCACAATAATTCCCCCAACAGTGCTGATGTTGGAATTAACCCTTGATGGTTTGTCCCTACCAACTGTCTACCTAAATGAGGTGCGATTAAACCAACAAAGCCAATCGTGCCAGCAGTGGCGACTCCTGCACCCGCTAAGGCTACACCGACTAACACCAGCATTCCGCGCTGCCATTCCACGCGACTACCTAAACCTTTGGCAACATCATCTCCCAAGTTCAATGCATTCAAATGTCTGGAATTTGTCAACGCTAGCGGTACGAAAATAATTAACCAAGGCAAGAAAGAAAAGACTTGTTCCCAAGTTCGTCCGTAGACGCTGCCAGCCAACCAAACTAAAGCACTACTCACGTCATCAATTTGCCCGAAGGTAATCAGTAAACTGGTAAAAGCACCAGCGATCGCCGATAAACCAACGCCGATTAAAATTAACAGAATCGGCGAACTACCGTTGTTCCAAGCGAGCGTATAAATTAGAATAGCCATCAACAAAGCGCCTGCAAAAGCTGAGAGAGGCAAGGTGTAAACTGGGGCTGCGGGAAATAACACGATCGCCGTAACTGCGGCGAGACTTGCCCCTGCATTAATGCCAATAATACTAGGCTCAGCCAAAGGATTGCGGGTTAAACCTTGAAAGATCGTGCCAGAAATAGCAAATGCTACACCTACCATCAAAGCAACCAACGTGCGAGGTAGACGCAGGACGTTAATTACGAATGCATGGTCTGGGTTTCCCGTATCCAAACCTAGTAAAGTTTTGACTATATCTAACGGCGCGATCGGATATTCACCCCGTCCTACATTTGCCACCATCCCTACCAAGGCGATCGCCCCTAAACACAGTAGCACTGGTGGAACGCGGCGATCGAGTCGAAAGGAGAGCGACTGCGAGCGGATGACTAGCCAATCCAACTTCATTTTTTCACCTTTGACTTAGCCAAGTAGACAAAAAAGGGAGCGCCAACTACTGCTGTCATCACCCCTACAGGTAATTCTTGCGGCTTGAGTAAGACACGCGCTGCTACATCTGCCACCAAGAGTAAAGTTGCCCCCACAACGGCACAATAAAGTAAAATCCAACGGTAATCGGTGGGAATAAAAAATCTCACCATGTGAGGAACGACTAAGCCGATAAAGCCAATTGGTCCGGCTAGCGCCACCGAGCTTCCTGCCAGTAAAACCACGCCGATCGCCGTAACAATTTTGACCCAAGCAGTCTGTTGACCTAAGCCTTTTGCCACATCTTCACCCAGGCTCATTGTCGTAATTTGTCTACCCAAAGCAAATGCGACGATTAAACCCACTCCAAGAAAAGGTAATACTTGCCATAGAATCTCAGTATCGCGTCCTGCCAGCGAACCAGCTAACCAAAATCTAATTTCTTCTAGGGTTTGTTGGCTGACAATCAGGATTGCCGTAGTCAGAGAAGAAATCAAAGCCGTCAGCGCCGCACCTGCTACTGTCAAATTCAGTGGGGTAGCTCCTCCCCGTCCCAGAGAACCGAGAAAGTAGACTAAAATTGCCGTGGCTGCTGCACCTAGCATGGCAGCAAGAGTTACAACGCTCAAGCTAGAACTGCCAAGCAGAAAAATTGTCGCCACTACAGCTAGTGCTGCTCCCGACTCAATCCCTAAAATTCCTGGATCTGCCAAAGGGTTGCGCGTCAAGCCTTGCATTAACGCTCCCGCTACTGCTAGGGAAGAACCGACAAGTAGAGCAATGAGCGATCGCGGTAATCGTACAGTTTGGACGATTAAGTGATTGTAGGAACCATCAAAAGCAGTGAAGGATGCCAAAATTTGAGCTAGAGGTATTTCTGCTGCGCCTAAACTGATGCTGTACAAAAAGCAAACGAGCAAGATGACTAGCCCGACGATTAGACCAACTAAGGGCGATAGTTTGGGCTTGTTCGCTCCTCTAGGTGAGCTGGCGATCGCTTTTGACATTGTCAATTTTTGTCATTGGGAATGCGTAGTTTTACTTATCGAGCCAGAATTTGAACGCTAGTTGCCAACTATTGACAATAATTCTACAGGTAAATGACCGAGCGATGGTTAATTGTTGCCAAATCGCATCCGCCAAAGACTAGCATAAATGCCATTCCGTGCTAGTAAGTCTTTGCGATCGAGTAGGGCGATCGCCTTGATACATCACGTAAATGCAATGACTGTAACGAATCGTCGTGTTGTTTGAAACCTCTGTGATAGGTTAAAAGAGGAAATTTTAAGTTTGATCGTTTGTCGTGGCTGCCAAAGAGCGTTTTCATCAAGTTGTTAAGACGGCTCTTGTTAAGGATGGGTGGAATGTGACTCACGATCCGCTTCAGATTAAAGTAGGCAGTGTAGAGATGGAAATCGACTTAGGAGCAGAACGATTACTCGCAGCGGAGCGAGGAAGTGAAAAGATTGCGGTTGAAGTCAAAAGTTTTCTAGCTAGTGCATCGGCAATTTCAGAGTTTCATACAGCACTGGGGCAGTTTATTAACTATCGAGCAGCACTGCGTCGTGAAGATCCCGATCGCGTTCTCTATTTAGCCGTACCCGATTTTATCTCTAACAGCTTCTTTCAACTTGATTTTCCAGTTTCAATGCTGCAAGAAAATCATGTGAAACTGATTGTTTACGATATTCAAATGGAGCAGCTCGTCCTATGGAAAAATTGACAGATAAATTAACGCATTATCAACAAATTGTGCAGCAACTACTAACGGGCTATGCCCAAAGTAAGCCTGCTTACGGCGAGCTTGAAGTTGAAACTATTTTTGATACCCAGAGAAATCATTATCAAATTGTGCATTTGGGTTGGCATCATAAGCGGTGGGTACATCATTGTGTAATGCATCTCGATATTCGGAATGAGAAAATCTGGATTCTCTACAACTCAACGGAGCATGATATTGCAGATGATTTAGTAAATTTAGGCGTGCCAAAGCAAGATATTGTGTTAGGTTTTTATCCCCCTTTTATGCGTGAAATGAGTGATTATGCAGTGGGTTAAAAGTAGAAGAATCAAAAGCGCGATCGCTTCTATTTGCAGACAAACAGAGTGCGATCGTCGGGCATAGTTTAAGGTGTGTTGACGAGGTACTTTTCTAGATCGTCGAGGATGGCATTAATTGCGTAAATATCTGAGCTATGCCAGTGTGTGCCGACAAGATAAACTTGATTTTTTTGAACGACTTCGAGTTGTGACCATAAAGGACTTTGTTTGAGCTTATCTAATGTTTTCTTATCGTCTTCTCTTTCCCAAGATGCAAAAAAAAGAACATCTCCATCAAGATCTGATATTTTTTCCTTGGATATATTTTCAATATAGAAGAAATCCCCTCTCTGCGAGCTGGGACGTTGCAGACCAATATCTTTCAATACTGACCCAGAGAAATGCTTTTCTCCATAAGACCAAATACCATATTCTGAAGATGTATTGGCAATAGATACCACCATAGTTTTATGGCGATCGCCCAAAGCTTGCTTTAGTTTTTCCACTCGTTGCCAATACTTATCTATGAATTGCTGGCTCACTTCTTCTTTGCCCAAAATAGTAGCAAGTTCCTCTAAACTCTCCTGCCAGGGGGGTGAAGGAAAGGGGGTATTGAGTACTACTGTAGGGGCAATATAAGACAACTGTTTGTAAATCCCTTTCAACTGGGAACCAGAAATGATTAGGTCTGGTTTAAGTCTCAAAATCTTTTCTATATTCGGATTATTATAGTCTCCGACAGATTCTACTCGATCTACTTTACCTTGAAGATATTTGGGTATAGGAAAACCTGTAACATAAGCCGATGCAATAGGACGGATACCTAACGCCCAAGTATTTTCAAAACTATTAAGAGTTACTACTCGTTGAGGATGGCGAGGAATGCAGCTGCTACCCATGATATGTTGCACGGTTCGGCAATTCTCAACAGGCTGTTTATCGCTAGCAATATTAGGATCGTGAACTATATTACAAGCCGAAACCAGTGATACCATTGAGATTCCTAAAAATACTAGATAGGCAAAGCGGCGTAAACAGATTTTCATGAATCTAGCGATCGCTCAAAACTGCCAAGAAACCGTTCCTTGGACGGTGAAAGGGTCGCCTCGAAAAACTCTATCTATAGAATAAGCACCTGAATAGTATTCCACATCAAAAAGATTGCGGAAGTTGAGTGCGGCACGGAATGCATCCCGTTCGTAGAAAATAGCAGCATCGGTGCGGAAGTAACTGGGTAGATCGAAGGAATTTTCTAGATCCCCAGGTCGCTCCCCAATATAGGAGAAGCCTAAACCAAACCCCAGACCTTGCAAACTCCCTGTTTGGATTTTGTATGATGTCCAGAGATTAAACATGTGTTCGGGCGCTAAATATAACCGATTACCAACGGGAATCTCAGTGTCTTCTGTGACTTTGGCATCGGTGTAGGCATAACCGCCAATAATGTTCCATCCAGGTAGAATTTCGCCCCTAACATCCAATTCAATGCCTTGACTGTTCTGCTCTCCAGTTTGAATCGAAAAGTCAGGATCTTCTGGATCTGTTGACGTGACATTAGAGCGAGTCAAATCGTAGAGGGCAAGGGTTGCCGAAAGTCGGTCGTTGACATCTGCTTTAATGCCCACCTCATACTGCTTGCCGCGCTCTGGCACAAATGGGTCGCCGCTAGCAGATACACCAATACTCGGCGAAAAAGAGCGAGTAAAACTGCCATAGAGCGAAATCGCTGGGATCGGTTGATAGACAATCCCCACACGCGGACTAAATGCTGTATCTGATTGCGTTGTTTCCTCGTCTGCAAGTCGATCTAGGGCGCGTTCCTCAAAGAAATCGACCCGTCCGCCTAGCAAAAGTTTCAGATTTTCTGCCAGTGCAATTTGATCTTGGAGATAAATACCGAGCGTATCTCTAGTTGTCAAACTGTCAGTTTCAAGAATACCGGAACGAACAAAGGTTTGATCGAAAACTGGATTGAAGATATCCACCGGAGCGGCAGGACTATCTTGTTCAAAGGTAAGCTCGATTTCATTTCGACTCAAACTGAAGCCAAACAGGAGTTGATGGTCAATCGAACCAGTGCGGAACTCGCCAAGTAGGTCGGTACTGAGGTAGTAGAAATCATAAAACTGGCTACCAACACTAGCAGCTCGATTGAGCGTACGGTTATCTTCAGCTAGGCTTTCGCCAGAGAAACTAGGTGCGCCATCGCGATCGTCATCATCGTAGAATGTGTATCGGAATGCATTACGAAGCTTCCAGTTTTGATTAAATCGATGCTCCAAGCGATATCCAACTCTGCCATTGATGGTTAGGTTATCTGTTTGGGGTCCTGTGGGGTTAAAGCTACGGTCGATCTCCCCGTTGGGATTCGGTAGCACAATCCCTACAGCTGGCACTCCATAGGGTTGCTGTCCGTTTCGTTCCATAGCGTTGACATCGCCCTCCACAATCAGGTCAGTATTTTGACCCAGGCTGAAGCTCAAAGTAGGAGCGACGAAAAACTCTTGAGATTCGTTAAAGTCAATGAAACTCTCACTATTCCGGTAGGAAGCGATGAAGCGGTAGAGAACCGTTTTGGAATCGTTGAGGGGTCCAGAGAAATCAATTATCCCTTGATAGTCGTCAAACCTGGCAGCACTTACACTCACTTCGTAAAACGGATCGCGCAACGGTTGCTTAGTAACAAAGTTAACAAGACCGCCGATAGAACCTTCTCCAGTTTCACCATATAAGACGGAGGCAGGTCCTTTCAATACCTCTAACCGTTCTATATTGGCAAAGCTACCATCACTACTTATTTGTGGGTCGGGGATGCCGTTGACAAGGAAGTTATTATAAGCGAAGCCTCGGATTGTAAAATAATTTCGAGTCCCCGCAGGACCAGTAATCGGAGCTACGCCACTGACGTTTTCTAATCCATCGGCGATGCTTCGCGCTTGCCGCTCTTGCAGCACTTGTTGCGGTACTATCTGAATTGATGCGGGAATATCGCGCAAGGGCGTGTCAGTTTTAGTTCCTATACTGGCATCGGGGATGCGATAGCCTTCCTGCTCCCCCGTCACCACAATTTCTATTTCCTCTGCCCCTGGCGCTGGCTTAGTTGGCTGTTGAGGCGTGGCTGGCGCTGGTGTTACTTGCTCTGGTTTGGTAGGGGGTTGTGGCTGCGCTGTTTCCCCCTGTGACAAGGGCAGTTGTGGCGGTTGGACTGTAGGAGGGACGACTGTAGGATTGACGGGTGCAGATAAATTGAATACCAAAGCGCGATTGCTCTGGACTATTCGCGTCGTAGGTACACCAGCTTTACCAATTACACTGACTCGAATCCCGCTAGCAGTTGGCTGGGTTACAGTCACGGTGGCAATTCCTGCTGCCGGATTGTCAGCACGAAACATCTTTCCCTCTGGTAGTGCTAGCTGGCTATTGGGAATATTGGCAACAAAGGTTTGACCGTAACTAGAAGTTAAGACTTGTAATGGTTCGCCACTTGCAGTCTCCAAAATCAACTCAATGCCGTTTTTGGTAGGATTTAAGCGAACTCCAGCGATCTGAGTTGGGAGTTGGGAGTCGTTGGCAGAAGGCGATTGGGCAAGCCATTCTGCAACAGTGGTAGCAGGGCGATGCCTTCGGCGGGCTTCGCCAACGCCTTGTTGAGAGTTGGTTGTTAGTCGAGGCTTTGCACTCCCCTCAATTTCCCCTGCGGCTTGCTCTCCTTGGTAAGCAGAAACTTGCGCCCAACTAGGCAAAGCTAACGCACCAACTAAACTTCCCGATACCAGGATCGATCCCAGTCGCATTAAATCCGCAAACCACCAAACGCGCATCTCAATTCCTCACACCTGAAAAAACGCCTTCTTGCCAACTTTTATCGATTGCAGTAAAAGGCAGTGTAGAGAAGTCGATCGCGCTGTGTCTACTCAAAACCGGAAATAGATCCCGAACCGGACATTTTTAACTCAGTAATTTTGCCCAAGTCATGACAATAAATCGCGACCTTAGCAAAACCTAATCTTGAGCTAATTTCTTACCCATCGCGCATTGTTTGGGAGTAATACCGAATTTGCGTTTGAAGGCAGCAGCAAAGTGTCCTTGGTTACTGTAGCCACTGCGATGAACTACCTCAGCAACCGTCAAATTGTCACAGCGCAAAAGCTGTTCTGCCTGAATCAACCGTTGCTCGGTTAGGTAGCCCCACACAGTTGTGCCAAATAATGCTTGAAAGCCTCGCCGGAGAGTACGATCGCTCACTCCTACTTGCTGCGCCAGTTCTGTCTGTGAGGGTGGTTGTTCTAGGCGCGATCGCAAAATTTCTGCTGCATAGTAAATCCGAGCGATCGTGCTGGGCTTCAGCGATGTCTCTGGTGCAGACTGTCGATCGCACATAATACTACTAAGCTGTAGCGCCATCAACTCAAACACCTTGCCCTGTAAATAGAGCCGCTTGGTTGCCCCCCAAAACGGGCAGTCAACGATCTGCTGCACTACTAATCGCATCGCCTCCGTAGTCTTGGGAGAAAACACCTGCTGCCAGTCGTCGCCGCGTACTAAAGGTTGCAGTTCTGCGGGTAGTTCTCCTGTTGGTGTGGCAAAAAACTGACTCAGTAAGTGCGACTGTATGTGAATATTAACTCCAACCTGGGGTTGGGACTGAGGCAAAAACACCTTCAGGCGGCGTTGAATACCGCTACCACCAACATAACTTTGCTTGGCATCGATTAATACGTGGTTTCCACTATCTTCCACTCCTGATAAAAGCACCTTAAACTGCACCAGATGCCTGTTCTCTGGTACCTTTATTGTCAGATCGCGATAGGTTTCGTGGAAAATACACAGTTCCAAACTAGGATACAGTTTTATGTCCCGACTGTAGCCACTGCCCACCAAGGTTGGTACGCTGTAGATTGTTTCCAGGCGATCTATGGAAGTTACTGGCGGACACTGCTGCTCGGCTTCCATACAAATTTTCTCTACCTCTTGTTCGGTCAGCTCAAGGCTCATAGGAGAATGGGAGATTGCAGTGCAGACTAACGAGAAATAATATCAATAATCTCTATTTGCTGCTGAGAAGTCAAGGAACTTGACAGCGTTATCAAATCCCAGACTGCACTCGCCAAAGACTAGCATAAATGCCATTAAGTGCTAGTAAGTCTTCGTGTTTACCCTGCTCGACAATTTCACCTCGATCCATCACGTAAATCCGATCGCTGTGACGAATTGTGGAAAGGCGGTGAGCGATCGCAATTGTGGTACGATTTTGAGTAATCTTGGTCAGGGATTTTTGAATTGCGGCTTCAGTCTCGTTGTCTACCGCAGACGTTGCTTCATCTAAAATCAGTATGGGCGGGTCTTTGAGAATCGCACGGGCGATCGCAATTCGCTGTCTTTGTCCGCCAGAAAGCTTCTGTCCCCGTTCTCCCACAATCGTCTCGTACCCTTGCGGCAACTCCACAATAAACTCATGTGCTTCGGCTAATTTGGCAGCATGGACGATCTCTTCGTCGCTGGCTGCTAAGTTACCATAGGCGATGTTTTGAGCTACCGTACCGTGAAACAAAAATACATCTTGGCTCACCCAACCAATGCAACGTCGCAGTTCTCGTAGTTGTAATTCTCGAATATCGACTCCATCAATCCTAATGCGTCCGCTTTGAATTTCGTAAAAGCGCAACAAGAGTTTGACGAGCGTACTTTTCCCCGAACCCGTCGCACCGACAATACCAATATTTGCACCAGGGGGAATATGCAATGATAGGTTTTTCAAGATCTTGTGGCGCTCTTTGTAGGCAAAGGCGATATTCTCTATCTGCACTTCACCGCGTACTACTGTTAATGGTAAGGTGCGATCGCCCCCCCCAATCGCGATCGGGGTATCTAACAATCCCATCACCCTACGGATCGAAGCCATTGCTCTTTGATACTCGTCCATAATTTGGCTTAAAGAGGCAAAGGGCCAAAGTAATAGCTGTACGATAAATACCAAGAAACCGTAAGTTCCTACGGTGAGGCGATCGTTTGCCACAGCCACACCACCAAAAAATAGCGTAGCGATAAAACCTACGACAACTAGGAAGCGAATTAATGGATAAAAAGCAGCAGAAAGGGCAATTGCCTTACGGTTACTACGTCGATAAGCATCGCTTTCATCAAGGACACGGCTGCGCTCGTAGTCTTCGGTAGTAAAGCTTTTAATTGTCGCAATTCCTGAGAGATTGTTGGCTAAACGGCTACTAATAAATCCCGCTTTTTCGCGTACATCTGCATAGCGGGGAGCGAGTTGTTTTTGAAAAACAAATGAACCCCAAAAAATGAAAGGAATCGGCAGAATTGCGAAAGGAGCCACACTAGGAGCAATCAGAATAAACGAGCCACCCACAGCCAAAACAACGGTGAGAAATTGCAGAATTTCTGCTGCGCCAAAATTGAGAAATCTTTCTAATTGATTGATGTCATCGTTGACAATCGAGAGAAGTTCTCCGGTGGAGCGTTCTTCAAAATAGCTCAGTTCTAGTTCTTGTAAATGGCTGTAGGTATCGAGGCGTAATTCGTGTTGGATGGTTTGGGCAAGGTTGCGCCAGAGGCGATCGTACAGAAATTCAAAGAGTGATTCTAGACTCCAAACTAATAGAGTTAATAGGGATAGTATTGCTAATTGACCAATGATGTTAGTGATGCCAATTTGAGCAATCAGAGAATTCTCTTTTTCTACTACCACATCGACTGCAACACCGATTAGATAGGATGGCGCTAGGTCGCAGAGTTGGTTGAGAATTGTGCAGGTGACAGCAATCCAGATTTGAGGACGGTAGTTTTTGGCGTAGCCTAACAATCGTAGAAGTGGATGCTTTTTGGAGACTCGCACATAAGAATTTGGTGTAGATGACATGATAAACGTCCAACGCAGACAACGTATTGACTAAAAATTACGCGGACTTTTTCGTAGTAGCTACAGGGGGAATTTGCGCGAAGATAGCAGAGCGCAATATTTCAGGAAACTTTTCCCAAGCGATATTTCCCTTACGACTCTTGATATATAATTGCATAAACTCTATTAATGCTGCTGCACTTTCTTCTGGTGAAAGATTGACAAACAGATATGTCGGTTTATCTTGACTAGATACCGATACCACACAGCCTTGAGAGCAAGCCCACAAACATCCAACTGGCTGAATTTCAACTTCATCAGATGAGAATTCTTTATGACATAAATTGTTAATTTTGTCAAGTAAGATAGTGCCGTCAGCAGGCTGACCTTCTGGTAGTTCTTCAGAGCCACGGTGACAAGATTTGCAGACAAAGAGAACGTGTTTGGACATAGTTTAAAGTGTGTTAACAATGAATGTATAAAGGCGATCGATGACTCAGTTATTGTGACATTAATTGGATTGTTCAAGAAAACAGAGATTTTATGGATTTTCCGGCAGGTATTTAAACAAGTCATCTAAGATTTGATTCGCTCCTAAAATCCCCCTGGTATCCCATCTTTCTAAAGGCACGAGATAAGCTCGATTGTTTTTGACTGCTTTGAGGCGACTAAATATAGGATGTTGAAGAAAAAAGCTGAGTGGCTTTCGTTCCAGATTAATAATAAATAGGATGTCAGTGTTGTATTCATCGACGCTTTCAATGCTAAAGGACTTACCAGAAGGTGGCAGTTTATAGTGTAGCCCCAGATCGATTAGAACATCAGCAGTTGCATCATAGTTTTTTGCTGGTGTATAAACAAGACCATGAATATAATAAATTACGGAAACTTTGATTTGTGACAACCGATTTCCCAAGCGTTGCTTCAAGTCTTCAATTCGTTTCTGATATTGACTTAAAACTGACTCAGCTTTTGTTTCTTCACCAAGAACTTTGGCTACATATCGTAGATTTTCTTTAAAGAATGCTTCATGACCTGCCATCTCAAGGTTCGGAGAAGGCACTACAACGGTAGGTGCGATCGCGGATAAGAATTGATACGGATGGTACTTTGTTGCTAAAATCAAATCCGGTTTGAGCATGAAAATTTTTTCGATTGAAGGCTGATCTGGCTTCCCAACATTCGTAGCTCCTTTCACATCATCAAGCGATACACCAGAAAGAACTTCTTTCCCTTTGATGCGATCGGACGTGTAACCAATTGGCTCGATCCCGAGAGCGATTAGAGGATCGAGATTAATGTCAGGGTTTAAGGCAACAATCCGCTGTGGTTTTAGTGGGACGCAGGTTTCGCCCAATTCGTGCCGAATCATTCGGCAATTTCCCGCTAGCGGCTGGTCATTTGTAGTATGGGTGTTTGTCACGCGGGTATTACTAGCAGTGTTGCAAGCGGCAATGAGAGTTACTGCCAAGAGTCCTAAAAGCAAAAAACAGGTGAGACGGTGCAGAGATTTCATGAATGTACTAACCACTCAAAACTCCCATGAAACCTTGCCTTGCACGGTGAATGGCTCTCCTGGATAAACACTCAGACCAGAATTAGAATTTTCAAAATACTCGACATCGAATAAATTGTTGACGTTAAGCGCTGCTCTGAATTGACCGCGCTTGTAGAAAATAGCCGCATCAGTGCGAAAATAGCTGGGTAAGGTAAAGGTATTCTCTAAGTCTCCCTGGCGATCGCCCACATAGAAAAATCCGATTCCGAAACCCAATCCTTGCAAATTCCCTGATTGAATTTCATAGCTCGTCCACAAATTGAAACTACTTTCTGGCACGTTATTAATTCGATTACCAACTTCATACGTTTCATCTTGTGTAATTCGCGCATCAGTGTAAGCATAGCCTGCAATAATATTCCATCCTGGTAAAATTTCTCCAGATATAAATAGCTCGACACCTTGGCTATTTTGTTCTCCTGTTTGAATTTCAAAGTTAGGATTATCAGGATCGGTGGTGTTAACGTTAGTGCGAGTTAAATCGTACAATGCCAGCGTGGCAGAAAGGCGATCGTTTATATCTGCTTTGACTCCAATCTCATATTGCGTCCCGCGTCCTGGCTCAAATGGTTCGTCATCAGCAGACCTACCATAACTTGGGGCAAAAGAGCGAGTATAGCTGGCATAGAGCGAAATCGGCTCGATGGGTTGATAGACAATGCCCAGACGCGGACTAAAAGCATCCCCAGATTGAGATGTTTCAGTATTTTCGAGCAGATCTTCCTCAGTTTGCTCAAAGGCATCAAATCGACCACCCAGTAATAACTTGAGATTATTTGTTATGGTGACTTGGTCTTGAAGATAAATCCCCAACGAATCGGTTAAAGTGGTGGTTTCGCTAGGGGGGTCAGTTCGCTCAAGTATCTCCGTACTGTAAACTGGGTCAAAAAGATCGATGGGTGTTCCTCGGAAAGCCCCATCAGTAAAGAATCTAGAATCAAATCGGCTGAGATCGACACCTAGTAGAAGTTGATGCTGAATTGCTCCTGTAGAAAACTTACCCACAACATTCGTCACGAAATCAAAGGTTTGATCCCTGGTATCAACCTCATCAGCGAATCGCTCTACAGTTCTTAGATCGGGTTCGAGGCTTATTGCAGCAACGCTGTCTCTGATTCTATAATTATTGTCGGCAAAGTAAAAAGCATTTCGCAATGACCAGTTTTCACTAAAGCGATGCTCTAGGTTGTACCCAGCAATGAGCCTATCTATGATAAATCTACTATCTGGTTCTGCGAGATTGCGATTACGAGGAATTTCGCCATTTGGGTTCGGTAATATCGTTCCCTCAACGGGAAGACCAGAACCGCCACGCTGCGTAGCTCCAACATACTGTATATCAAAGGTTAGATCGGTATTTTTGCCAAGTTCAAACTTTATAGCACCTGCAACGGCTGAGATTTCTCGATTGACAAAATCGACAAAACTTTCGGCAGATTCGTAAGAGGCATTTAGTCGATACAATGCTGTTTTGGAATCATTCAATGGACCCGTCAAATCGAGCGCACCCTGATAAAAATCGTAGCTGCCAACAGACGCTTCAACCGAGTAAAAAGGCTCGCGCAGGGGTTGTTTAGTGACAATATTAATTGTCCCTCCAGGTTCACCTCCACCAAATAGAACTGAAGCAGGTCCTCTGAGAACCTCAACCCGTTCGATGTTCGAGAAAATTGCTGTTGTCGAATTTGCAAATCGCAATTTCAATCCATTCCTGGTAAAGTTTTGATTCTCACCAGCATCAAATCCCCGAATTGTGAACGAGTTAAATATAGGGGTGTCATCAGGAGTATTTTGAATTACACCAGGGACATTTTTGATTGCTTCATTGAGGCTGTCAACTTGTTGTTCCTCTAGCACCTGTTGCGGAATGATTTGAATCGACTGGGGAATATCGCGTAAGGGAGTATCGGTTCTTGTCCCCACATTGGTATCGGGGACGAGATAACCATCTTGCTCCCCTGTCACCACAATTTCCTGCTCGTCATCTTCTGGCGCTGGCGGAGTCTGGGCAGCGGATGTACCTGGCGTGAAGCTAAAAATCAACCCCTGATTTGGAGCGTCATATAATTGCACTTGTGGTAAAGCTGCTTCCCCTGTCACCGCGACTCGAATACTATTGGCAGTAGCCTGAGTCACAGCCACGCGAGTAATTCCACCAGCAGGATTATCTTGACGAAATTCTCCTTGTGGTAGTGTTAGTACGGCGTTGGGAATATTCGCGATATAGGTATTGCCTAATACCAGAGTTACAGGCTGAAGCACTTTGCCCTGAGTAGTTTGTAAAATGATTTCCACACCCTTCTCGGTAGGATTAGCCGTAACTCCCGTAATCGCAATAACTTCCCCTGAAGTTTCGTTAGTTGGCGTTGGTTGCTGTACCAAATTTTGAGCGGTTGTCGCGGGAAGTTCAATTTCGCTTAGTTGGGAAATATTTTTGTCAACTTCTCGAATCTGCGCTCCTACTTCCTCACCTTTTGCCGGAGTGCCGAGCAAAAGTGCGTAAGCGAACCATCCCGTTAGGGTTATCGCACTTGTTAGTAGCAGACTTTGAAATAATTTATCTAACTTCATCGCTCCACCTACACTCCCTCACACCACAAGATAGTATTAAGAAAATTTCCTAACTAAACTGGCAGTGTATGTATAGTAGGCGATCGGTATTTCTAATTTGAACGCTAGAGGGATTTTTTTTCTGAACGCTAGCGGGATTTTTGGCAATGCTGCAAGTATTGTTTGGGATTCAAACCAAACTTTTTGCGGAAAGCTGAAGCAAAGTAGCTGCGACTATCAAAACCAACTCTAAATGCCACTTCTTCAACTTTCATGTCTTCCGATCCTAAAAGTTGTCTGGCTTTCTCCAGCCGATAGTCGTGCAAGTATTTAAATGCAGATGTGCCGAAAACTTGCCGAAATCCGCATTTTAATTTGAAGTCATTTAACCCGACTTGCCTTGCTAATTCCAGCAGACTAGGCGGATTTTCTAAATTGTTCAGTAAAATTTCTTTGGCTTGATAAATTTTTTCCACATCGCTCAAATTTCTAGCTGGAAAGTGGCGATCGCATTTCCCCTGCTCCTGAAATTGCTGGAAATGAAGCATCATCAATTCCATTACCTGACTTTCCAGATACATCCGCTTCATCAAGCCTTGATGCGGACACTGTAAAATCTGGCGTAACACTCGCTGCATTTGCCGCGTGATTTTTTCTTGCTGGTAATAAGGCTGGATGCGATCGCCAATTACGGCTTGGCGCAAGTAAATTGGTATCTGTTCTAAATCTACTTCGCCAAAACTTTGAAAAAATTGCTGTGGTTCAATTCTTAGATATATTCGTGAGAACTTCTCTCCGGCTTTCCACCACTCAGTTTCTTGAAGATTGCAGTTACATTCCGAATAGTATTTACCTACTGATTCATCAGTTTTATCGATTAAACCGTGACGTTCAACCGTCACTTTTCCTGACAGAAAAAAACTTAACCCAAATCGTAAGTTATCCGATTTATCTTTCATCCACACAAGGTCATCAATAAACTCTACCTCGTCTACCGCAATAGATAATCCACTGCGTAATTCTGTCGAACAACTATAGATGTTACAGATATCTGAAAACTTTCCGAGCGTGATAGTTTCAAAACCCTTCGACTGACTAGAAAGCGTACCATTTTGCTCGCTTTCTGCCCACAGTTCTTGCTCATCTGTATCTGTCAGAGTTTTTGTCATAGTTTAATGATAATTAATTTCATCATTAAAAACCTATAGTTACAGCGATCGCCCTGGCATTCGGCACTCTAGCTAGCTACATCTCTCTAATTTAAATGAGAACTACTCTTAATTGTGGCACGAAATTGACTATAAGAAAAGTGACTGCGGATCGATAACTTGGGATTAGCAGTCTTTTGCATAGGCTTAATAGCAATTCTCGATTGTGTGGATGATATATTGTAGGGGCGCACAGCCGTGCGCCCCTACCAGATGTGTATTGCATCCAATTGAAAACCGCTATAACGATGAGGGATGTCGCGATCGCAGAGTTCTCGCAGCTGAGTTGAACGATGGCGATCGCTATTTGTATATCGTTCTCAAGAAACAATCATTCAAGGTGTTTCACCTAAATACTTAAACAAGTCATCCAGCATGGCATGAACTGCAAAAATATCTGAACTATGCCAATGTTGACCTACGAAATAAACGCGCTCGCGCTGCACGACATTAAGCTGTCGCCATAAGGGTCTTTGTTTGAGCTTTTCTAGCGTCTTCTTATCATCTTTATCATCCCAAGTCAAAAAGAAAAGAACATCCCCATCAATCTCAGATATTGTCTCTTCCGACAGGTTTTCTACATAGAAGTAATCTCCGGTTTGCGATCGCGGACGTTGGAATCCAATATCGCTTAGCACCGTCCCAGAAAAATGCTTTTCTCCATATGCCCAAATTCCATATTGCAAACTGGTACTTGCAACAGATACCTTGCGATTATGACGGCGATTCTCCTTTGGAGAGGCTGCGCCAATGCCTAATATTTTTTTGAGTTTTTCAATTCGCTGCCAATAATCATTCATTAATTGCTGATACACATCTTCTTTACCTAATACTTGAGACAGTTCCTCTAATTGCCGCTGCCAAGAAGGAGGAGGATAAGGAATATTCAATACAACTGTAGGCGCAATCTGGGATAATTGTTTATAAATAGCTTTTGCGTAATAAGAACCAATCAGAATTAGATCGGGTTTAAGTCGCAAAATCTTTTCTAAATTAGGAGCGTCATGTCCTCCGACAAGTTCTATTCCATCTACTTTATCTTGAAGATAATTAGGAATAGGATTGGCTAATTCAATATACACTGATGCAATAGGTTTAATCCCTAATGCCAAACTATTAGCGAAAGTATCTGTCCTCAGAGTTACGACACGTTGAGGATTGCGAGGAATGCAAGTTTCACCCATCACATGCTTCACGAACCGACAATTCTCTACCAGTGGTTTTGAGCGTGTAAGGCTGCGATCGCCGATCGCGTTACAAGTCGAAATCAGCGTTACCATTACAATTCCCAAACATACTAGATAGGCAAAGCGGCGTAAAGAGATTTTCATGAATGTAATAACTACTCAGAATTGCCAGGGAACTGTTCCTAGAACGGTGAAAGGTTCCCCAGGATAAACACTCAGATCGCCATAAGCAGATTCAAAATAGTCTACATCAAATAAATTCCTAAAGTTCAGTGCTGCCCTAAACTGTCCGCGATTGTAAAAGATCGCTGCATCAGTGCGAAAATAGCTAGGTAACGTAAATGAATTGTCTAAATCTCCTTGGCGATCGCCGACATAGAAAAACCCTATACCAAAACCCAATCCTTGCAAATTCCCAGATTGAATTTCATAGCTCGTCCATAAATTGAAGCTACTTTCTGCCACGTTATTTATACGATTACCAATTGTAAAAGTTTCATCTTGTGTAATCTGTGCATCGGTATAGGCATAACCGCCAATAATGTTCCATCCTGGTAAAATTTCACCCGAAACAAATAGCTCGACACCTTGACTATTTTGTTCTCCTGTTTGAATTTCAAAGTCAGGATTATCTGGGTCAGCAGTAGTAACGTTAGTGCGAGTTAAGTCGTACAATGCAAGTGTGGCAGAAAGGCGATCGTTTATATCTGCTTTAACTCCAATTTCATATTGCGTACCGCGTCCTGGCTCAAATGGCTCGCCATCAACAGATCTACCAATAGTGGGGGAAAACGACCGAGTATAGCTGGCATAGAGCGAAATTGGCTCTATTGGCTGGTAGACTAGACCCAGACGCGGACTAAACGCATCTCCTGATTGAGATGTTTCAGTATCTTCGATCAGATCTTCGTCAGTTTGTTCAAAGGCATCAAATCGACCACCTAGCAGTAATTTAAAATTATCTGCCAAGGTTATTTGATCTTGAAGATAAATACCTATTAAATTGATTGATGTTTCATCGTCATAAGGACGGTCAACTATATCAAGTCTTTGGGAACTGTAAACTGGGTTAAAAATGTCAATGGGCGTTCCTTGGAAAGTCCTCAAGGCAAAGCTGCTAGAATTATATTTTCTCAAATCGACACCAAATAGCAGCTGATGATCGATCGCGCCTGTGGAAAATTTACCAACAACGTTTGTGAAGAGATCGAAGATATATTCCTTGGAATCGCGATCGTCACCTTCACGCTGTAAAGTTCTGAAATCGGGTTCGAGGCTAGCAGGACGGACACCTCTAATTTTTTGATAAAGATAGGAATAGTAAAAAGCATTTCGCAACGACCAGTTTTCACTCAAGCGATGCTCTAGGTCGTACCCAACTCGGAAAACCTCTGGACTATATTCACTATCTTCGCTGGCAAAATTGCGATCGCGCTTAATTTCTCCGTTTGGGTTGGGTAATACAGTTCCTATGGCGGGAAGACCAGAGGGATAACTCTGATTTATTTTGCTATACTCTAAATCAAGTTTTAGATCGGTATTTTTGCCAAGTTCAAACTTTAAAGCACCTGCAACTGCTGAGGTTTCTAACTCGCTAAAATCGACAAAACTGTCGGCAGATTCATAAAAGGCATTTAGTCGATACAATGCTGTTTTGGAATCATTCAACGGACCAGTTAAATCGATCGCACCTCCGTAACGGTCATAGCTGCCAATAGTGGCTTCAACCGAATAATAAGGATCGCGCAGGGGTTGTTTGGTGACAATATTAATTGTTCCGCCAGGATCGCCCTCACCAAATAGAACTGAAGCAGGTCCTCTGAGAACTTCAACCCGTTCGATGTTAGAGAAAATTGCGTTTGTACCTGCTGGAAGTCTGACACTTAATCCGTTTCTAGTGACGTTTGGTCCAAAGTCGCCAACAGAAAATCCTCGAATCGTAAAACCAGCAAATCCAGGGATGTAATTAGGAGCGGTTTGAGTCGCACCAGGAACATTTTTGAATGCTTCATTTAAGGTGTTAACTTGTTGTTCCTCTAGCACCTGTTGCGGGACAATTTGAATTGATTGCGGAATATCTCGCAAAGGTGTATCGGTTCTCGTTCCCACGTTGGTATCGGGGACGAGATAGCCATCTTGCTCCCCCGTTACTACAATTTCCTGCTCGTCAGTTTGCGCCGTTGGTTTTCCTGGTTGGGTTTCACCCAGTGGTAGCGGAGTCTGAGCAGCAGATGTACCTGGCGTGAAGCTAAAAATTAACCCCTGATTTGGAGCGTCATATAATTGCACTTGTGGCAAAGCTGTTTCCCCCGTCACCGCGACTCGAATACTATTAGCGGTAGCTTGAGTCACAGCTACGCGAGTAATGCCGCTTGCAGGGTTATAGGCGCGAAATTCTCCTTGAGGAAGTGCTAGTACAGCGTTGGGAATATTCGCAATATACGTATTGCCCAAAACCAGAGTTACAGGCTGAAGCACTTTACCCTGAGTAGTTTGTAGAATTATCTCTACACCTTTATCGGTGGGATTTGTCACAACTCCCGTAATTGATACAATGCTTCCCTTCCCTTCTTGGTTAGGCAGGACGGCAGGTGGGTTAGTTGGTGTTGGCGATTCCAACATTTGAGCGCTTGTCGTTGGAAGTCTAATTTCGTTTGGCTGTAAAATATTTTTGTCAACTTCTCGAATCTGCGCTTCCATTTCCTCGCCTTTTGCTGGAGTGCCGAGCAAAAGCGCGTAAGCGAAGCATCCCGTTAGGGTTATCGCACTTGTTAGCAGCAAACTTTGACACAATTTATCTACCTTCATCGCTCCACCTACATTCCCTCACACCATTTGATAGTCAGGAGTTACGCACTTGAGTTTCAGTCCTCGACGATCCCTCCTAGTTCCTCCCTTAAAAAGGGAGGAATAAAGCCCCCTGTTTAAGGGGGTTGGGGGGATCGACTGCGTAACTCCTGATAGTATTAGGAAAATTTCCTAACTAAACTAGAAGTGTATGTATAATAGGCGATCGGTATTTCCAATTTGAACGCTAGAGGGATTTTTTTGAACGCTAGAGGGATTTTTGGCAATGCTGAAAGTATTGTTTGGGATTCAAGCCAAATTTTTTGCGGAAAGCTGAGGCAAAGTAACTGCGGCTATCAAAACCTATTTTCAATGCTACTTCTTCAACATTCATGTCTCCTAATGCTAAAAGTTGCCTTGCTTGTTCCAGTCGATAGTCGTGTAAATATTTAAATGCTGATGTCCCAAAAACTTTCCGGAACCCCCGCTTCAATTTAAACTCGTTTAGTCCTACTTGCCTTGCTAAATCTATCAAGCAAGGTGGACTTTCTAAGTTTTTTAGTAAAATTTCTTTAGCTTGATAAATTCTGTCAATATCGCTCAAGTTCTTGGTAGGGAAGTGGCGATCGCCTATATCCTGTTCCTGACATTGCTGGAAATGAAATGCAATCAATTCCATCGCCTGACTTTCCAAATACATTCGCTTCATTAAGCCTTGATAGGGACATTTGAGGATGTTAGATAACACCATCCACATTTGCTGTGTAATTTCCCGTTGTTGGTAGTAAGGTTGTACGCGATCGCCAATTACGGCTTGGCGCAAGTAAATTGGAATCTGTTCTAGCTCTTGTTCACCAAAACTTTGAAAAAATTGCTGCGGTTCGATTTTCAAATAAATTCGGGAAAATTTCTCTCCCGCTTTCCACCACTCAGTCTCTTTAAAATCGCAGTTACATTCTGAATAGTACTTCCCTACTGATTCATCAGTTTCATCAGTTAAGCTGTAACGCTCAATCCTCACCTTTCCTGAGAGAAAAAAGCTCAAGCCGAATTGAGAATCATCCCATCTATCTCTAGTCCATACAATATCTTCAGTTAACTCTACTTCATGTATTGAAAGAGTTAACCCACTACGTAACTCTACTTGCCAATCGTAGGTATTACAGACATTTGGAATTTTTCCCCGATCGCTCGTTTCAAAATCCTTCGATCGATCGGAAGTTTTTTGCCATAATTCATTCCAGCTTGTATCTGTAAGAATTATTGTCATGATTTAATGAGAATCATTTCATCATCAAACAGTCGAGGTTGCAGCGATCGCATTGACATTGAACGCTCCAGCTAGCTATATCCCTTTGGTTAAATGAGAAACACTCTTAATTGTGGCACAAAATTCACTGTAAGAAAAGTGACCAACAAGGGAGTAGGGAGCAGGGAGTAGCAAAGCGTTAAGACACTATGCCTGAATGTCCAGCTATAATCTGCCAAGTCCCATCCTGAGACTGCGACCAAACTCTAGTAAACCGAAAAACGCCATTTGTGGGCGTACCATTATAACTACCCGATAATTGCATCTTTACTGAAACGATCGCCACATCACCTGCTAACAAAATATGCTGCTCGGAAGCTGACAGCGAGTTGAGTTTGAGAGCGCCAGACTTATGACCTGCTAGATCTTCCTCTTTTCCTACCAAATGCCCCAGGTGATTTGTAAAAAGTAATTTAGGCGACAACAGTTCATCTAATGCTTTCACATCGGAGTGAAGCATTGCTAGCCTGAGCTTTTCTTCTGCCTCGACGATTTGATGCTCAATTTGATGACTCATAATTTTGTCACATAAACGAAGGTGGTTTTATCCGTGTTTACTCTCTTTGGTGTTTCATGTTACAACGAGTCGCCGCCGCTGCCGTCGTATTTTTCCCTCTGCTTCTAACTGCTGGAGAACTCTAGTCACCGTCACTCGGCTCGTACCTAGCGTCTGAGCCAACTGCTGATGGGTGAGTGGTAGCTCAAGCGTCTGCCCGTTATCGACATTACGACCAAATTTTTGACTCAACCACACGAGTAGCTGCCACAATTTTTGAGATATAGGATTGATATGAATGATGCTCAGTAGTTCTTCTGTTTGCTGCTGGTGGTGAACGATCGCATCTGTTAATTGCGCCCACTGATTGCGGTTCCAGCGACTAACTTCTACATTTGTCAGACAGTGGATTTCATAGGGCTGCACTCGTGATAGTGCATGTCCAACAACATCTCCCGCTCCCCAGTAGCCCAAGCAAACCAACTCACCTTCCTGACTCCAAGTAATGCTGCGGGCAACCCCGGATTCAATTTGCCATAAAACTTCTTGATTTTCTGGTAAGCGATCGCGGCGTTGAAACTGTAATTTAGTTGGGGTCGCTGGAGATATCGTTACATCATCTCGGTTGCGATAAATAGGCTGGACGTAGCTCATCACTTTACACCAATAAACCACTAATGCGAGTTACTAGGAATAGCATTCATTTATTCTCAAACAAGGCAAGCAACTTAATTTGCTGACTACAGGCTAAATTCACAACAAAAGCTACTGCAAATTCAGTATTGCAAACCACGTTTGTTATTAAAAAAAACCTTTCTTAATAGAAAAGAATCTCAACTCCAGAACTTTTCTGAACTTTACTAGATTGACAAATGATGGCACTAACACTGAATTGACAAGATTTTAATTTGACCGGAGTATAGATGTGATAGCACCAGAAATCATACTTAACTCTCTCTGCTAACCTCAGTTAGCTTGAAAAGGAGATAAGGCAGCATGATGCAACAGTCTCAGTTAATAATCGGAAATCGCAACTTCAAGTGACATCGAAACTAAGGTTCCTTTTAAACTCATGATTTTTTTGGAGGATAAATGCAACAAAACTTTTCTAGTAATTCAGAAGAAAAAATTACTCTACCACCGATCCATACACTTGATAAAACCGAACTGAATTTCAGTCGTGCTTTTTTTCAAACCGCTCAAACTTTATATAGTTATCTACAAGATATTCAGCTTTTAAGTACCTCAGTTTTTAACATATCTACCGAGCCTTACACTATAGCTATAGTCAGTTTATTTTCTAAAATGATTCAAAGCTATTACTCTTATATTCTATTAGAGATACACCGCGAACGTGTCGGCAGTCAAGTTTTAATTGAACATTTGTATTCAGCCGCGATCGCGCTCGTATATTTATTAGAAAACTCGGAACGTGAGATTTTTGAAAAATATGTTTCTGAGTCTATTTACCAAGCTAATATTTTAGTCGAAAGAATAGAAACACAATTACAATCGGTTTCTCCTAATTTAGAGTTAGCACTGCTGTGTGAATGGTTGAAAACTTTTATGTCTAAATCCGAACTACTAGCAACTAACTGCCAGCTTCCCAACTTAACAGCAGATTTGTGGCACTTAGAAACATTTGATATGACTAATCAACGTGCAGCATCAATGGGATTAGATTTTCTCAGCAATCCAGCGCGGCAAATGGTACACAAGATTACACCAGGTAGCTGGCTAGACGTTCGGATCAATTACTTCAATGCTATTCGTAGTCGGCAATCAGAGCTAAAGAAAATTGATTTTCAACAGTTACGTGATGCCAGCCATTTATGCTTACACGCAACTAAAGTATTTTTAGAGGAAGTTGATTGTTGCGCTGATAACAAAGCTGAAGTGCAACGAAAACAGCAAAGTTTAAGTAGATTCTTTGAATGGTTTTATCAGGCTCACCAAGTATACAGTTGCCATAATGATGTTTCTCTAGAGCTAAATTAATATCGATCGTAGGCGTTAAATGTTTTAGAAATGTTGTTTTATTGCGATCGCAGACTCTTCTATTCTCCTCATAATTGCATCCACAAGGGTGTTGGCTCTTGTCTACCCAAATTGTTTGGTCACAATTTACTAAATTGCCATAGCCGAGGGTCAGTGCCATACAGTGCATCAGCGCACACCCACCTTGCTCCAACGCCTGCATCTATCGCTCGCCCCAGCATAATTCTGGAAAAATTAGATTTTACTGAGAAAAACATAATAAATTTCTAGCCAAAATCTCAGCTCTACTAACTGATACTTTTAAAGAGTTATCATTCATCATTTCGTCAATCGAGCAACAATGAACTTAAGCTGCTTAGAGCAATTTCGTATGATGAAATCGCTCAAGCATGACTTAACAATCCGTATTTAGTCATGAGTTCGCTCGGTCTTTCCACGAACGATATCGATTATTACTTATGCTACTCACTTGAGAACTAATTGCTATCTATTCAAGGAGAATTTATATGAGACTTGAAGGTAAAGTTGTCCTGGTAACGGGTAGCAGTCAAGGAATCGGACAGGGAATTGTGGTGCGACTTGCCCAAGAAGGAGCAGATGTTGTCATTAACTATCGCTCGCATCCAGAAGGAGCGGCAGAAACCTTAGCAAAAGTACAAGCTGCTGGTGGTAGATGCTTCATGGCTCAATCCCCCAGTTCCCAGGGATATACGATTCAAGCAGACTTAGGTAGCGTACATGAGATACGTCAATTGATTGGCGAAAGTATCGAGCATTTTGGCAAGCTAGATATTTTAGTCAATAATGCTGGAATTGAAAAACACGCTCCATTTTGGGAAGTTACGGAAGCCGATTACGATGCGGTAATGAATGTCAATTTGAAGGGAGTCTTCTTTGCAACTCAAGCCTTTGTGCAACACCTAATCGAAACTAAAAGATCTGGAAAGATTATTAACATCAGTTCGGTGCATGAGGAACTGTCCTTTCCTAACTTTACAGTGTACTGTGCCAGTAAGGGTGGCATGAAAATGCTAACTCGCAACTTAGCAGTCGAACTAGGTTCTTTGGGCATCACAATTAATAACGTAGCACCTGGCGCAATAGAAACTCCAATCAATACCCAGCTCTTGCACAACCCCCAAAAGTTGGGTGCATTGTTGAAAAATATTCCCCTCGGTCGTTTGGGACAACCACAAGATGTTGCTTCTTTGGTTGCCTTTTTAGCATCCCCCGATGCTGACTACGTTACGGGTAGCACTTTCTTTGTCGATGGTGGCTTGCTTTGGAATTATCAAGAGCAGTAAGGAGAATCAATTCATGTCAGACTCACCTCTATTTATTCCCGTCATTCTCGGTACTCCCCGCCAAGGTCGTCAAAGCGAATACGTTGCTAAATTTATCGTCGAGCAACTTTCGGTAAGGGATGGTGTAGAGACTGAGTTAATTGATGTTCGAGCGATCGCAATCGCCACGAACGATGCTGGTGAATCGCTCAAAGACCCGCAGTTTTCAGCCTTGATGGAGCGAGCAGATGGATTAATTGTTGTCGCACCAGAATACAACCACGGCTATCCAGGCTTGCTCAAACACGTACTCGATACTTGTCTGAAAGAATACATTCACAAAGCTGTCGGGCTATGCGGCGTTTCTGCTGGACCGTTTGGCGGTACGCGAGTCATCCAGAATCTGCTGCCCGTGATGCGCGAGTTGGGACTGGTGACAATTTTCTACGACCTCAACTTTAGCAACGTCCAAACGCTATTTGATGAGTCTGGAAATTTAATGGACAAACCGACTTATACCCGCCGCCTAGAGCGGTTTATGCAAGAGCTAATTTGGATGTCAACCGTGCTGAGGTATGGACGCACGCAGGTGAGTTTGGATAAGCAGCAGGAAGAGGTTGCCACGATTCATCATGCAAATAAGCCCTGCCCTGAAATGGCTGCACGTATGGGTACTGATGCAATGGATAGCGTTCTCCAAATTAGCCAATCTTGTGAGACAAACGCAGTAGAAGCCAGTTTACTTGCTTAATTATTTTTTGACTTTTGACTTTTGACTAGCTAAATATGAATGCTCTCTACCGTCACTATCCCGAATATTTAATGGAAGCTGCGGGACTTGGGATCTTCATGGTTTCTGCTGTCGTTGTGACAGCCCTACTGGAGCATCCAGCTTCACCGCTGCGACAAACAATTGTCGACCCGTTATTACGCCGTTGCATTATTGGGATAGCAATGGGTTTAACCGCGATCGCGATCGTCTATTCCCCTTGGGGTAAGCAGTCTGGAGCGCACATCAATCCAGTCGTTACATTTACATTCTGGCGCTTGGGCAAGATTAAACGATGGGATGCATTCTTCTACATCGTGGCGCAATTTGTCGGCGGATTGTTGGGGCTGTGGTTAGTTGCAGTGGTATGGAGAGATGCGATCGCCGATCCAGCAGTCAATTATGTTGTCACTGTTCCTGGGGAAGCTGGTGTAGGTGTTGCCTTCTGCGCCGAGCTAATAATTTCCTTTGGCATAATGCTGACGATTCTATTTGTATCGAATATCCCAAAACTAGCTCGATTTACTGGGCTATTTGCAGGCTTATTAGTTGCAACTTACATCACGGTAGAAGCACCATTATCAGGTATGAGCATGAATCCCGCCCGTACCCTTGCTTCGGCAATTGGGGCGCAGACTTGGACGGCAATTTGGATTTATTTCACTGCCCCAGTGTTAGGAATGCTGCTAGCAGCCGAACTTTACGTGCGCCTCAAAGGGCGTAAAGCAGTCCGCTGCGCCAAACTCCACCACCACAATCACAAACGCTGCATCTTTCGCTGTGGCTATCGGGGACAGTGACCAGTGACCAGTGACCAGTGACCAGTGACCAGTGACCAGTGACCAGTGACCAGTGACCAGTGACCAGTGACCAGTGACCAGTGACCAGTAACCAGTGACCAGTGACCAGTGACTACTAGGAGAGAATTGATGCTTGCAAGTCTTAGACAAATTCAAAATCCCGTCCTCAGAACTGTTACGGGAGCAAGCGCGGCATTTGCGATCGCAACTATTGTTTCTGGTGCAGTCGTTGGTTTAGTAAATATTAGAGACAAAGCTAGATTGAGCGTGTATGCTTCATTACTGGGAACTGGTGGCGGCGTTTTGGTTGGTTTAGTTGCGGCTGGAAGGGTAAGCACACAAGCACCGATCGCTCAACCCACAACTGCTAGCACAACTTGGCAAGACTGGCGCAATTTTGTTGTCGTTCGCAAGGTAAAAGAGAGCGAGGAAATCACCTCGTTCTATCTCAAACCAGAGGATAACGGTGAAATTCCTAGCTTTCAACCAGGGCAGTTTTTAACCATCAAACTAGACATTCCTGGGCAAGCCAAACCAATTATTCGTACCTATTCGCTCTCAGATTATCCCGAACCTTGCGAATACTATCGCCTTTCAATTAAGCGGGAACCAGCTCCCCAAGGGTTAGATGTCCCACCAGGGATTGCGTCTAACTTCATGCACGATCGCATCCATGAGGGATCGATCGTTCCGGCTAAACCACCCAAAGGTAAATTTGTTCTCGATCTCAACAAGTCTTTACCAGTCGTACTCATTAGCAATGGTGTGGGAATTACTCCCATGCTCAGTATGGTAAAAGCTTGTGGTCGTCTCAATCCCAACCGACCAATTTGGTTTTTGCATGGGGCGCGAGATGGTCGATTTCATGCATTTCGAGATGAAGTATTGGCGATCGCGCCGCAGAATCTTAACCTACACGTACACTTTTGCTACAGCCGTCCGCGAGTAGAAGATGAAGGACATTATCACGGTATCGGTTATGTAGATGCAGCTCTGGTTAAAAGCTTAGTAAGGCAAGAAGCTGAGTATTTTCTCTGTGGTTCTCCAGCTTTTATGGAGTCTCTGATGGCAGGACTTCAGGAATCGGGAGTAGCTAGTAGTTCCATCTTGTTTGAATCTTTTGGTAAACCGATGAAAGCCACGTCCGAGAAACAACTTCCTACTGCAAGTGGGGATGAGGAAGTTGCAGCAGCAGAAATTGTTTTTGCTAAATCGGGCAAAACCTTAACTTGGCACGAGACTGAAGGAACGATTCTGGAGTTTGCCGAAGCTAACGATCTCGATCCTGCCTATAGTTGTCGTGCGGGTATCTGCGGTACTTGTCAGTGCAAAATCCAAGCAGGCGAAGTGACTTATCAGGAAGCACCAACCGCAGAAATTGATGAGGGTGCGGTACTGATCTGCATTTCCAAACCTAAAACGGCAAGAGTTGTCCTCGATCTTTGATAAGTAGCACTACAGTTATGACTAAGCAACTAACTCAAATCGCCAGAATATTGTTCGCAGTTGGTGCATTTGTCGCGATTGCTACTACTCACACTCAAGTATATCCACAGCCAAGCGCTCGGCTAGCTTCGACATCTGTAACTCAGCCAGCTCAGTCAGCTATCACTGCTGTAGAATCGGTAGGAATGACAGTTGCAGACATGGATCGTTCCATTGATTTTTATTCCCAAGTCCTTTCCTTCCAAAAAGTCTCTGATGTAGAAGTTTTGGGAACCCAATACGAACAATTGCAAGGAGTGTTTGGCGTGCGGATGCGCGTGGTAAGAATGCAGCTAGGTAGCGAATTTATCGAGCTAACTGAGTATCTCACCCCCAAGGGCAAACCATTTCCAGTTGATTCGCGCAGTCACGATCGCTGGTTTCAACATATTGCGATCGCTGTTAGCGATATGGATAAAGCTTACCAACACTTACGCAAGTTTAAAGTACAATACGCCTCCACTGCCCCGCAACGCATCCCCGACTGGAACAAAGCAGCAGCAGGAATTCGTGCCTTCTATTTTCGCGATCCAGATGGTCATTACCTAGAAGCTATTTATTTTCCCCCAGGTAAAGGCGATCCAAAATGGCAACAGCCGACAAACCAACTATTTTTAGGCATTGACCACACCGCGCTCGTTGTTTCTAACACCGCAGCTAGCCTGAAATTCTATCGCGATCTCCTGGGTATGAGGCTAGCGGGAGAAAGTGAAAATTACGGGACAGAACAAGAGCATCTCAACAACGTATTTGGGGCAAGGTTGCATATTAGTAATTTGCGATCGCGCCTTGCTTCCCCTGGAATTGAGTTTCTCGAATACCTCACCCCCAGAGATGGGCGACCTTTCCCAACTGATGCTCGTCCTAACGATTTATTGCATTGGCAAACTACACTAGTCGTGAAAGATGCAGCAGCAACAGCCCAAAAGTTGCAACGACATCGAGCTACGTTTATTTCTCCTAGTGTCGTAGTCATTCCTGGGCAGAAGTTAGGCTTTAAAAAAGGGTTTTTAGTGCGAGATCCCGATGGTCACGTCATGCGGTTGGTAGAGAAGTAGTTAAATCTTGATGGTAGCCTTGACTTTTGCAAAGAAGACTTATTATGACAACCTTAACTCAAGAAGAAATCAGGTTAAAAGCAGCCCTGACGCACGAAACGCACTGGCGCAAATGGGGGCCATACTTGAGCGATCGCCAATGGGGTACAGTCCGCGAAGACTATAGCGCTTATGGTACCGCCTGGGACTACTTTACCCACGACCAAGCGCGATCGCGTGCTTACCGCTGGGGTGAAGATGGCATCGCTGGAATTTCCGACAACCATCAAAGATTGTGCTTTGCGATTGCGCTTTGGAATGGTGAAGATCCGATTCTCAAAGAAAGGCTTTTTGGTCTGACAGGTAATGAAGGAAATCATGGAGAAGATGTCAAAGAATATTACTTTTACCTTGACAATACCCCGACTCATTCTTACATGAAAGCACTGTACAAATACCCGCATCAAGCATTTCCTTACACTCAAATACTGGAAGAAAATAGACGCAGAAATCGTAGAGAGCCAGAACTTGAACTAATAGATACAGCTATCTTCGATGAAAATCGTTACTTTGATGTCTTTATCGAATATGCCAAGCATTCTGCTGAAGATATTCTGATTCAAATTCAGGTAATCAACAGGGGAGCAGAAGCGAAAACGCTACATATTTTACCAACACTATGGTTTCGTAACACTTGGTCTTGGACTAAAGACGAGAACAAGCCGATTCTACAAAAAATTGAATCTGGTAACGGTTTATGTGCGATCGCGGCTTTTCATCCCACTTTGGGAAAAAGATATTTGTATTGTCAGGGGGAAACGGAGCTTTTATTTACAGAAAATGAAACGAATACCGAACGATTATTTAATGTCCCTAATGCTTCTGCTTACGTCAAAGATGGCATTAATGACTACATCGTGCAGGGTCGAAAGGAGGCAGTAAACCCAAATCAATTTGGCACTAAAGCTGCGGCTCATTATCTATTAACTATCAGTGCAGGCGAAACTCAAATTATTAAATTGCGACTCAGCGATCTATCTCTTTGCCCGCCTTCTCAAGCGGGATTAGAAGGATCTGATTACCCCCCTTCTCAAGCGGGATTAGAAGGATCTGATTGCCCCCCTTCTCAAGGGGGGTTGGGGGATCGTCTTACCCCCTTCTCAAGGGGGTTGGGGGATCTCCATTTGCGGCATTCGATGCAATCTTTTCCACCCGCCAGCGAGAAGCCGACGAATTTTATCAACGCATTACTCCCTTTCCACTGGGCGAGGATATGCGTAACGTGCAACGCCAAGCATTTGCCGGAATGCTGTGGAATAAGCAATACTACCACTATATTGTCGAAGATTGGCTCAAGGGCGATCCATCTGCACCCCCACCGCCACGCGATCGCAAAAAAGCCAGAAATCATGAATGGTTTCACTTTTACAGCGACGATATTCTTTCTATGCCCGATAAGTGGGAATATCCTTGGTTTGCCGCTTGGGATCTCGCCTTTCACGCTATTCCTTTAGCAACGATCGACCCAGATTTTGCCAAATACCAATTAGACGTGATGACGCGGGAATGGTATATGCATCCGAACGGGCAAATTCCTGCTTATGAATGGGCATTTGGAGATGTTAACCCTCCCGTCCATGCTTGGGCAACCTGGCGCGTCTACAAAATCGAACAAAAGATTTATGGACGTAGCGATCGCGCTTTTTTAGAGCGAGTGTTTCAGAAATTGATGCTCAATTTTACTTGGTGGGTAAATCGTAAAGATATCGAGGGTAAAAATGTCTTTCAAGGAGGATTTCTGGGATTAGATAATATTGGCGTGTTCGATCGCAGTGCCGTTCTCCCAACGGGCGGACATATCGATCAATCCGATGGGACGAGTTGGATGGGGATGTATTGTTTGAATATGCTGGCGATCGCCTTAGAACTAGCACAAACCAATCCTGTATACGAAGACATCGCTACCAAATTTTTCGAGCATTTTCTCTATATCGCTGATGCCATGAACCACATTGGCGAAATGGAAGCATCTCTTTGGGATGAAGCAGATGGATTTTATTACGATGTCTTGCATTTACCTAACGAGCAACAGATTGCTTTGAAAGTGCGAAGTCTTGTGGGGCTGATTCCGCTATTTGCGGTAGAAACCATCGAGCCAGAAACGCTACAAAAACTTCCAGGCTTTAAAAAGCGAGTGGAGTGGTTTATTCAAAATCGCCCCGATCTGACTCAAAATATTGCTTGCATGAAATCTGAGGGAGTAGGAGAGCGAAGATTGCTAGCAATTGTCTACCGCGATCGGCTGCGGCGAATTCTGCAAAAGATGCTGGATGAAACTGAGTTTTTGGGAGATTATGGCATTCGGGCAATCTCTCGCTACCATGCCGAACATCCCTATATTTTTCATGTCAATGGCACTCAATTTCGAGTTGATTACGAACCGGCAGAGTCTAGTAGCGGTTTGTTTGGGGGTAATTCTAATTGGCGCGGTCCCGTTTGGTTTCCCGTGAATTTTCTCCTGATTGAATCCTTACAAAAGTTTCATTATTATCTGGGAGACGATTTCCAGGTTGAATGCCCCACGGGTTCCGGTCAAATGATGACTTTGTGGGAAGTCGCTGCTGAATTATCCCAAAGGTTAATTCAGATTTTTCTGAAAAACACATCTGGTTATCGACCCGTTTATGGTGGAACCCAAAAGTTCCAAACCGATCCATATTGGCAAGATTTGATTCTATTTTACGAATACTTCCACGGTGATAACGGCGCGGGAATTGGTGCTAGTCATCAAACTGGATGGACGGGTTTAGTCGCAAAGCTAATCGGGCAGTTTGGCGAGTACGAAGGACGGGATAAAGCGCCCCAGTTATCCGCTTACGAGCAAATTGAAGTTTAAACTAGCAGCAGATATTCTACGTACTGCGATCGCCCCTACTCGAACGGAAATCGGATAACTTCTGTGTAGATATGAGTTGCGATAATAAGTCTCATGGAAAAATTACTCAAGTAGACATCGCTATTATTTTTCGGCTCGAATTGGGTAGCGTGGCAATATGGATGAGATGGAAAAAACAGATGCTCGTGACTCCTCATCAGCAACAAAACATCATTGATTAGGAATAAGACCGTGACAGCACATATTCTCCTAGTTGAAGATGAAGTCAAACTGGCTCGATTCCTGGAACTGGAATTGAACAGCGAAGGTTATTGCGTCAGCGTAGCGCACGATGGTGTGGCGGGACTGACTTTAGCACGAGAGTCAGCTTTCGATCTGGCAATTCTGGATTGGATGCTACCAGGGTTAACTGGAGTGGAACTATGTCGTCGTCTGCGTGCTACTGGCAACAAGATCCCCGTGATTTTATTAACGGCAAGAGATGAGGTAGGCGATCGCGTTGCTGGATTGGATGCTGGAGCTGATGACTACGTAGTTAAACCATTCAGCATTGAGGAATTACTTGCCCGAATTCGCGCCCATCTGCGCCGTACCAGCGAACCAGACTTAGATTTGATGCAATTTGAGGATTTAAGCTTGAATCGCCGAACTCGCGAAGTGTTGCGCGGTCAACGAGCAATTGAGCTAACTGTCAAAGAATTCGATCTACTAGAATACCTCCTCAGCCATCCGCGTCAGGTATTTACCAGAGACCAAATTTTAGAAAAGGTTTGGGGTTATGACTTTGTAGGCGATTCCAACGTGATTGAAGTTTATATTCGCTACCTGCGCCTGAAACTGGAAGAAAACAACGAAAAGCGTTTGCTCCACACCGTGCGTGGTGTCGGCTATGTATTGCGAGAGTAATATCAAATGATACAATGTGCTACGGGTAATTGCACGCTGACAATTGTGTCCATCCGCGTAGTATCTCGACATAATTGTTGGTTTTTAACGGGCATTAAACCCATAACTAAAGTTCTTTAGTTCGCTCACGCCTTGGGCAATTTCTAGCAGGTAGCTACTTAGTTCGCCAGTCCGATAGCTGAGGGAGGATAAAACCTCTAAAACGCGCTGTTTTGGATGTCCAAAGGCTGCTACATTGACTCCATCCTGCTGTGCTTCAGGCTGCACGATAATCGATCCTTAGCGACTCGAATCTTGATGAATAAAAGTATACTCTCTTGCCGTGAAAGCCAATTTAGCGGACGAAATATCTCGATATGAGAGATCGATCGGAAACTCCTCAGCTACTTTTCATACACATATCAGCTTTTTACGTGAATTTTCTGAGTGTTTCATCATCTTTCGATCTATTTTATGAGCCACAATCAAGGCACCATCTCTGCCAGAAGCGTCGATCGCCGTAAAGCAGCGAGAAAATATCAGACTTGGACGATCGCGGCTTTTCTGGTTTCCAAAACACTTTTGGAAAACCCTAACCACTTCGTCCTGATTAGTTTTGATGAAGTCCCGAATGTGACTTCTTGCGTGTTCTAACCGCTGACCCCTATTCTCTAGCTCAGAGGAACTCACTCATGACCGCACAACATTACGATGTCATTATCATTGGAACGGGAGCAGGCGGTGGTACGCTGGCGTATCGTCTCGCTTTTAGTGGTAAAAAGATTTTGATTTTGGAGCGAGGCACATTTTTACCCATCGAGAAAGAGAACTGGAGTGCTTTAGAAGTTTATCAACGAGAGCGGTATCACACCCAGGAACGCTGGCATGACACGAACGGCAAAACTTTTCGTCCCGCAACTGGCTACTGGGTAGGTGGCAATACTAAAGTTTACGGTGCGGCTTTACTGCGATTGCGAGAACGGGATTTTGAGCAGGTCGAACATAAAGAGGGTATTTCGCCAGAGTGGGCGCTGAAATACCGTGACTTTGAACCCTATTACGATCGCGCAGAAGAATTGTACGACGTGCATGGGCAGTCTGGTATCGACCCGACTGAGCCACCTCGAAGCTTGCCTTATCCCTACCCTGCGGTACGCCACGAACCTCGGATGCAAGAACTTGCCAATTTGCTAACCCAGGTAGGTTTACATCCATTTAACCTACCTTTGGGACTGAAACTCAATGAAGTCGATCGCAGCTTGGAGAACTGTATTCGCTGCAATACGTGTGATGGATTTCCCTGCTTAACTCGCGGCAAAGCAGATGCTGAAGTTAACTGCATTCAACCAATTCGCGATCGCACAAACGTTACCTTGCTCGTAGCAGCCAAAGTAACGCGCCTGCACACCAGTCCCTCTGGTCGAGAGATCGCTCGTGTTGAAGCGGAAATTGATGGAGAGCATCAATTTTTCACAAGCGATATTGTCGTAGTTGCCTGTGGTGCAATTAATTCAGCAGCGTTGCTGTTGCGATCGCGAAACGATCGGCATCCTAGCGGGCTGGCAAACAGTTCCGGTCAGGTAGGGCGGAACCTGATGAAGCACAACTGCACGGCGATGGTGCAACTGAGTACCAAGCTCAATTCAGATGTTTATCAAAAGACTATTTGCATCAGCGATTTCTATTGGGGGGAGCTGAGCTTTCCTTATCCAATGGGCTTGGTGCAGAACACGGGCAACGTGCTAGCAGATATGTTACCTGCGGAAGCCCCTGCTTTACTAGCTCCTTTGTTAAAACTTCGACCGGGAGCAGAACTGAAAGCGATCGCCGACCGTAGTGTAGGCTGGTGGTTACAGACCGAAGATTTACCCGACCCTGACAACAGAGTGCGAGTAGAAGGAGATCGCCTCTACCTGGAGTACAAACCCAATAATACCGAAGCGGCTAGCCGACTGATTCAACGTTGGGCGACTGTTCTCAAGCAGGTCGATCGAGCAGAACATTTCATGCCCTTCAGTCTTTACCCCCGCAACACAATCCCGCTACAAGCAGTAGGGCATCAATGCGGAACTTGTCGCTTTGGCGAAGATCCCACAACGTCTGTATTGGATCTCAATTGTCGCACTCACGAAATTAATAATCTCTATGTCGTTGATGGTAGCTTTTTTCCTTCCAGTGCCGCAGTAAATCCAACATTAACGATCGTTGCTAATGCTCTACGAGTGGGCGATTATTTGTTGAAACAGTTGATGTAGTAGTCTGCCACCATAATTTTTTCATTTCTTGGCTGCGATTATAACGACAGATATTTAACCGGAGATCGTATTACTGGTATTTAGCAGAGCTATACAGGTAAACTAATTGTAAATACGCTACCTTCGCCTAATTTTGAGCGCAATGTCACGCTACCGCCCATTCCCTCTACTAAAGTTTTGACAATCGGCAATCCTAAACCAGAACCTCCAGTAGTGCGAGTACGGGCTTCATCAACGCGATAAAAACGCTCGAAGATCCGAGATTGGTGTTGCAAGGGAATCCCATAGCCGCGATCGCAAACTTGAATAATCGCTGTTGCTGGTTGAGTGTCTAGTTTTACTTGAATAGACGTATCTGGCTCAGAATATTTGATTGCATTATCAATTAAATTGAGCAAAACTTGCTTGAGACGATCGTAGTCTGCTTTCACAACGATGGGATAAGTTTCTGTCTCAATTGCGATCGCGCGATCGCTGTATTGACGCGCCATCCCCACCACTTCCGCTACTAGATCGTTGAGTATAAAAGAATCGATCCGAAACTGCAAATAACCGCTATCTGCTCTGGCTAAATCGAGTAAATCTTGTAAGAGGCGGATGGTACGTTCTGCTTCAGATGCAGCAGTTTCTATAGCTTCTTGTTGAGTTTCTGTTAAGTTATGCTGTCGTCGCAATACGCTTTGCAAGTATCCATGCACGATTGTCAGCGGCGTGCGCAACTCATGGGAAACATTGCTGACAAATTCCCGTTCTCGTTCCCAAGCTTGAGAGAGGCGAGATAATAACATATTAAATGTTTGCGCCAGTTCCTTCACTTCGCTAGGTGCGCGTTCGAGATTCAATCGCGATCGCCCTAAATCTTCAGCCGAAATTAACTGAGTCATTTGGCTTAATTGGCGCAGAGGTTGAAGCGATCGCTTCAGGTAGAAAGCGATCGCTACTGTCACTGCCAGCAGTACTCCTATACTGATAATGCCCAAATTCCCCACCACTGCCAAAAACATCTGTCGATCGCGCGAAATGTCTCTTGCCACGAACAGTTGACCGATTGCTCTCCCTCGGACTTGCAATGAGCTGCCACGTAGCACAAAGTAGCGTCCGTTAACTTCGGAGACTTGGGCTTGAGACGGCATTTGTGTTAGGGACATTAAAGCAGCAGCCGTACTTCGATCGTTCTGCATCTTGAGACTGACAGACTTAGCTGTAATTTTCCCATCAGGATGCTTTACCCATAGAAGGGTATCAGCAGTCGTCAGGTTATTAATTGCTTTGCTTAATCCGGTTTCTACTGGCAACATTTCACTGTAGAGTTCTACATCGTGCGGTAGGCGTTCAGCTATGTATTCAATTCCCTGTTTGTGGCTGTTAATTAGGATGCGCTGCATTTGCCATCCCGTCCAGATTGCAATGCTACCCAAGCCTACCGAGGAAACAGTTGCAATGCCAATTGTTAAACGCGATCGCAATGAAAACGGATCGAGCCGCCATACTTCAGGAAATGTTCTCTGTCCCCCTCTCCCCATCCCCTTCGGGGACGGGGACTCCAAGTCCCCCTGCTTCCCTGCATAATTCTATTCTGCTCCTCACAGGCGAGATGCCTGCGCTACCTTTAGTGCCTGCTCTACCTGGCTCTGTGAAGTTTTGGCTGGACAGGTCTGATTCATGAAGTCGCATTGCTCAATGTAATGTTTCTGCCAGCCCAAAGGAATTTCTAGCAAGTCGCGCGTCCCAGTTAGTCCTTGTCCCACAAACAGTAAGAGGACGGTAGAAAAGCCAACTATTTCCGCTCAGATAGAAGAGAATAAGATTTTACAGGTAATCGAGTGGGAAATGGGACTGAGGATAAACAGCGATCGCGTAAAACTCTGGGTCGAATTAGAGAACAAGAAATTGCGCTTTGCTAAGTACTGAATTATTTAAAGTGGTTCTTTGGCTAACTTAACCATCTTCATATATACCAAATTTTCCCCGCATTTCCATCATTTTTTTAATTTCAGTGTTACTAGTTTTGATGGTTTCCTGTGCCATACGTTTGATTTCAGGATTTGGAGATTGAAGTGCTGACTCTGCTGCTTCAACCATTTTCATCCGAAGCATAATCATCTCATCAATGAAACGCCTAGATCTTGTCTCATTCAGGGGACTAGATGGAGATTGTTGAGCTATTTGGCTATTCAGTTCGATGGTGTTAGCATGGTTAGTCATGCGAGTATCTACATTATTTGACTGTGTAGCACTTGCGGAGGTAGTTGCTATAGCTAAGCTAATAGTTGTAAAGGCAATACTTTTTACAAGAGTATTCATGCGAGTGAGTTTCCTTCTGTTGAATTTGTGTCATACTGATGTTTCAGAGTTAGATTAGCTCGATCGTCCCAATCCAACTATGACCTTTAAAGAATTACTCTAAAAGGATTGCCTGAGAAATCGCTGAGTTCCTACTAAAAAATCTCTGAGTCAATCGAGATTTCGGCTGAATAATGTCGAACTAGGGCAATGCTTTGACATAGCCAATCTGTGGAGCTGAATAGATAGAAACAAATACAGCATCTTCTGTGCCCTCATTCACGGCTCCGTGAATCTGCGATCGATCTGCAACAGCACATTGACCCACACTCAGTGTTTGGCGCTGACCGTCCCCTAAATAATAAGTCAGCGTTCCTTTTAGCATTACCCATGTATCCTGTCCGCTGGGGTGAAGATGAGCTTCAACCTTTTGTCCAGGTTGTACCGCCCAAACTGCAACACTAGAGTTATCCGTCACCACAACTTCAGTGACTTGAGCGCATTGGTCAGAAAAGCAGGCGAAGGTTTGGAGGTCAAAGATTCTTTCGTACATCAGCTCAACCGTAACTCCCAACTTTATATAGTCAACACTAGTAGGTGGTTGAAGTTTGGCTCGACAAACATGTCAACCTAGCAGTAAAGCATTCAGCGATCGCTGTGTTTCCTACGGTTGACTATGCTACATTCTGTTGAATATTTTTAGTGTTTGCTCAACTACTAAATTTAAATGAGCGTGTCATATGTCACAAAGATCGACTCGCATAGTCGAGATTTTGAAATCATCGGTTAACTTCGGGCGAAAAAAAGGTAAGAAGATTTTGCTGAAGATTCGGTCAAACTTATTTTGTCGTGTAGTGCGATCGCTAAAGTCGAGTTGATAGATTGTTGGCGCTCTCCTCCTGATAAATCTTTTGAACAGATCTTCTCCCATAAAAAATGGTAAGAATGGCGGTGGCGTATGCAAGTAAGCTATAAATCGCAGCAGGAACAGCCATATCGGGATTGTTTAACAGTCCGGCAGTAATCGCGATCGCTAGCGTCGCATTTTGAATTCCCACCTCAATTGCAATACAGATCCTTTGGGCAAAATTCAAATTAAACAACTTGCCAAACCAAAACCCGATCGCCATTGAGATTATATTTAGTAGTGCTACTCCAATTCCAACTTGGGCGATAAAACTGGGGATGCGATTCCACTCGTGAATTATAATTGCCACGATAATTAAAGCGAGGAAGGCAACGGCAAGCCGATTCGCGGTCTTCTCTAGTCGGCGGGCTAAGTCGGGAAACTTTTGCCGAATCGACATTCCCAAAACAATTGGTAATATGGCGATCGCGAAAATTTGCAGCATCGTTTGCCCAATTGGTAAGGCGATCGCCGCATTTTGTCCGATGAAATATTGCAGTGACAGGTTTGCAAATATGGGAATTGTGAATACGGTAATGGCGCTACTCAAAGCCGTTAAAGTCACGGAAAGGGCGACATCTCCTTTCGCCAAATAAGTAATCATGTTGGAAGAAGGTCCGCCTGGACACAAAGCCAGTACCATTAATCCCACTGCCATTTCTGGCTGCATCGGTACGATCGAAGCGACCAGAAAGCCGACGATGGGGAGAAAGAGCAATTGACTGACTAGACCAATAGCGACGGCTTTGGGATAGCGGGTGACTCGTTGAAAGTCTTCTGGCACGAGGGTTAACCCCATGCCTAGCATTACGGTTGCTAGACCTATCGGTAAGAGGACGGCAGTAAAAAAGTTGGCTTGCATAGATTAAGCTAGGTTTATTTTTTCAATCAGCGTTGTGCAGCAGCATCCATGTTAGACAAGCAATCTCTACGTGTATCGGATTTTCTGTAGCTATCGAGAAGCTTGCTGAGTGTCTAGAAGACGAGGCTTTGAAATTATAAATTTTAACTGAGAGTAAAATTGCTAATCTGGTGACTTGCTCTTTAACTTTTCCCGATTATTGTTTCATTGAATTATGCAGGTTTTAAATCTTGAAATTAACTGAAGCTCGATCGCGTTTAAACCAAAGCCAAGCAACGTATCGACAATTACTTACACGATCGTATATTTGAGTAGAATGGCTCACGAGATATAACTTTTAGTAAATAACAAGTAATTCTACTACAAATTGGAGATTTTACTAATTGAAGTTTGGCGATATTTCTATGTCAATCCAAGCATGAAGCATTGCTGCCTACAGACCAATTCCTTTATGGCTTTAGAACGAGTATAGAGATCGGAGTTCATCGCATCTAATGATTAACTTGCCTCCTTTTTTTAACATTGCCCTGTCTTGGAACACCGCTGTATTTTTGGTTGACATAGCTCTGAAGCCAGCGCTCCAAACTATATAAGGCAGAATCGACCTTAACACTAATTTATGGGATTAGATTCTTTTGTACGGCTACTCTATGTGCCGGAAGATGCTTTGAGATTGCGTCAGGGCAAACTAAGAGTACAGAAGCTTGAAAAATACACATTAAGAGAGTCAGATGTACTTGAGGCTGCCGAGATACCGATCGCAATCAATGATGCATACAATTTTTTTTCCCAAGCTGATGTTGTTGAGAGAGCAACGTCATACGGCTGGATGCCTGAACTGGAAGAATCGCAAAGCATCTTTGAAACTGAATTGCCTGCTGAAAGAGAAAGTAGTCTTGTATCCCGAAAAAAGGGAACACCTGTTTCAACAAACAGATTCTCACGAAAAGTAAAAGCTCTTATCTTTCGCCCTTTGGCTATAATTAAACGTAAAGTCTTAGCAAGATTTCGGATAAATATTCATACGCTAAATAGTAGCCAAATTTCAAAAGATCTTCTATTCAAGTTAAATCATATTCATAATGCAAGAGAGCGAATTAAGCAGGTTTCGTTTTCATCTGATGGAGGATGGGTGGTTTTATATGAAAGAAATGGTTTTCTCTATAGTGATATTTCCAATGATGTGATTGACAAGTTGTGGGAATTCAGCAATGCAGGTGAAGAAATTAAGCAAGTTACCTTTGCTCCAAATGGTGCATGGGTTATTTTACGTAATCGGTGCGATTTCTGGCAATCTAATCTACCCAAAAGGATGTTTAATCAGCTCTGGAGTTCCTTCAATATAGGGCAAGAAATTAAGCACATCGCGATCGCAGCCAATCTAGGTTGGATTATCTCAAGTGGACAAAATACTTTCTCACATAGTCACATTCCAGATGACATGAGCGACAAACTTCTAGAGTTTCGTGGGGCAGGTGAAGAAATCAAGCAAATCGCTTTTGCCCCAAATGGAGGATGGGTAATCTTGAGGGAGCGCAATGACTTCTGGTACAGTAACATCCCAAACGATCTGATTAATACGTTGTGGAAATATCATCGTTCGGGCAGAGAGATTCGACAAATTAGTTTTGCAGAAAATTCAGGTTGGGTAGTTTTAGGGAGTCTGTAGCTTCTCTAAAGTCAGGATAATTTTTGACTTTTTTGTAAGGCTTGTAAATTTTGTGAAAATCAGGTGAGTTCTCAATTACAGAGTTAATCTTAGCTCTTTGAGCCTTTGAGATTTTTGTCAAGTTTAGAAAATTTATCATGACCCAAATTCTATTATTTATGTGACCGCTTCAATGAAGCGATTTAGCCTACTAGCGGTTCACTACCGCAATTGGAAGCGAAATTACAACTCTCAAATATTGCTGGATTATAGCTAAACCAAAGCTGAGAAGGCTGGCTTGCCCTTTTGGGAGGAAGGCAGATGAGCTGCCCAATGGCGATTCAACCTATAATTATTTGAGTCAACGATTAATTCTTTCGGGCTTTGTTATAGATTGCCCCCTCCTCTACCCCCACGCAAGTCTCCCTTCTCCCAGCGACGCGATCGCGAATTTCTCTACCTGAGTGAAGTGGACGCGCTGATTGATGCATTGGAATATACCCGCTCCCCCATTAGAAACTAGGCACTCGCCATCCTGCTATTCTGCCAAGCCCTACAGCCAGCAGAGTTATGTTGGCTGCGCTGGTGCGACATTAACTTTGCCGAAAAGATTTTGCGTGTAGATCGCATCCGTTCCAAGCCTGATTACCTACAACCCCAAACTCAAGCCCCTACTAACATACAACTTCTATTTCTATGTGAGACAAAAATTGACATTCTCCAGCAGCTTGAGGAGCAGCGCACTACAGATTGGTTATTTGCCTCGGAACGCAAGCAGCGGCTCAGCGAGCGATCGCTACACCACATCATTCAACAAGCCGGAGCGATCGCCAATCTACCTTTCCCGCTTCATCTGCGCCATCGACAGAACTACGATCGCAGCTTTTAAAGCAGCACTGGAAAAAATCAAAGCTTTTGCAGGGATCGCAGTTTATCAGAATATTATCGATTACCTGCTCGGTGCTTTCCTGTTGTTCCCCCGCCTCCAGGGTATCCCCAGGACTACTGGCTAGCTCCCAAGAATTGGAGTATCTAAACAAAGCCCGAAAAGATTAATAGCGGCGATCGCGTACTTACCGTTGGCAACAATTTTTGTAACACAACCAAGTAGATTATAGACTGTTGTTAGCAATCAATTCGCCGATCTCTTTCCCGCCTCGGAGGTTTCCATTATGGTCGCTCCTGCACCTGACACGTCTGACGCTACCATCTGGTCTAGTTTGTCGCTTGCCGAGTGGCAGGACACCTATGAAACACTGCACCTATGGACTCAGATTATTGGGAAAATTCGCCTGACTTTGGCTCCTAAAATCAATCACTGGTGGCATTCCACGCTGTACGTGACTCCACGCGGATTGACAACTTCCGCCATCCCCTACAAAACGGGCAGCTTTCAAATCGACTTTGATTTTCTCGACCATCAGCTACGCATCGAGACTAGCGACGGCACGACCAAGAACATTGCACTAGCTCCCCGCTCCGTGGCTGATTTTTATCAAGCGGTGATGAGTACCTTGAGAGCGATTGGCATCCAGGTGCAGATTTGGACGATGCCGCAGGAAGTTGACAAGCCGATTCCGTTTGAGCAAGACCAGATTCATGCTGCCTACGACCCAGAATATGCTCGACGGTGTTGGCGAATTTTGATGCAAGCGAACCGAGTGATGAGCCAATTTCGCTCTCGCTATGTTGGCAAGTGTAGCCCAGTACATTTTTTCTGGGGCAGTTTTGACCTGGCTGTAACTCGCTTCTCTGGTCGTCGTGCGCCAGAACATCCTGGTGGTGTCCCCAATATGGCAGACTGGGTGACGCGAGAAGCATACTCCCACGAGGTGAGCAGTTGTGGTTTTTGGTTTGGAGGCGGTTCGACCGAAGCGCTGTTTTATGCTTACGCCTATCCAGAACCAGAAGGCTTCAAAGATTACCTAGTGCAGCCGCACTCAGCGTTCTATAGCTCCCAAATGAAAGAGTTCATCCTGCCCTACGAAGCCGTGCGACAAGCTGACGATCCAGATACCATGCTACTTAGTTTCCTCCAAAGCACCTACGAGGCGGCTGCTAATTTAGGCAATTGGGATCGAGCAGCACTGGAATATACTCCAGTCATCCTCAATAATGCCAACTAAATTGAGATGAATTTGAGAATTTTGGCAGCACATAGAGCTGGAGTATCTAAACAAAGCCCGAAAAGATTACAAGATTAGATCGCCTCTCGCACAAGGGATTAAGTTTTCTGGCGCTGTGACTTAAATCTTCCTTCAATGAAACCCCGTTTGTGGGTATGCTTGGTCTTGCGTCCAGTCACGCGCTCCCGCCACATTCTGAAACTGGACGACTTCATCTGACGACGCATCAGGGCGATGACATCCTTTTCTAACAAACCAAACTGAAGTTCAATCGCTTCAAATGGGGTGCGATCCTCCCATGCCATTTCAATAATCCGGTCAATAGTTTCAGGTGCTAAATCTGGCGACTTCTTCATAACGCGCTTTCATCTCTCCCTCTCACAATTTTAAGTTATGTAAAGACCAGACGACAATTAACAGTCCACTATCTGCTGCTATCTTGGTATTTTGCCGAAAAGATTTATCGTTGTTTGCTCGTGTCCGATGTAGATCCGATCGCGCTCTTCCAGTTAGTGAGACAATAATTACTTTAGATACCACCAGGAAAAAGTAGCGATCGCCCCAATAGCTAGAAATTCTTTAGTGCTTCAAAATCCAGTTTCTCTTGTCTACATCGGTACTCCTGATACTGCTTATCCTTAACCTCCCAATATTTATCTACTGTAGTTTTAGCAATCGCCGCCCCTTCATACTCATCGCCTCCTTGGGCAATTAGCCGCTCCCTCACCCGTTTACGCAAATCCGAAACAATTTTGCCGTTAACTTTCCGAGTTTGCGACCAATTCAATATAGGTGCAGGATAGTGACTTTCACCCTGGTAAACGAGTGAGAGAATTTCGGGCAAGCTGTAACCCTGTAACTCTGGAATCCAATGGTAGATAAACCTTAAATCTGAGTCCTTATCTTCTATATTCTTATTCGGGTTATAGATGCGGAAGGTATCGGACAGCGGGTTAGTCACCCCAGCTTGCATCTGCCACTGCCAGTTATCGATCGCCAAGTCACCATCGACCAGATAATTCATGTAGTGCCGCGCCCCGTGATGCCAGGAAACACCACAGTTGATGGTTAGGAAGGTGGCACACATCGCCCTCATCCTGAAATTCATCCATCCCATTGTCTTGAGCTGTCGCATGGAAGCATCTACTAAGGGAAATCCAGTTTCTCCCTCCTGCCACGCCCCGTACAATTCCTGCTTTTGGGGTGTTAGCTCGTCCGGTAAATACCACTCGTCAAATTCTGGGTAGCGGTTGGTGTGGGCTATTTCTGGATGGTGGTAGAGTCTCTGAGTAAAACTATCGCGCCATCGTAGGCGATAACTTCGTTAAGCTTCGCTAACGCGGAATGCTTTGAGGGAAAACTCGGCTTTGGGCTGATTCGCTAACTCTGCTGCCCTAGCTTTGGTGCTTTGATAAATTTGTCGAGTTGATATAGTGCCGAAAGCTATATGGGGCGACAGGTGAGAAGTCGCACCCTTCTGTGCCAGCCAAGGGCGAGACAGTTTCCAGTGGTAGCCGTGGAATCGAGAGCGAAGAAATGAGTCTAGAGTGGCGATCGCGCTGTCTTCTCCTCCATTGAAATAGCCACTATCCGCAGTCCAAAACTGACTGTACTTCTGCTTCAATTCCTCAAATGTTAGTTGTGGCAGGTTGAGAGATAGCTGCGGGGTATTAATTTGAGTCGGAGCTTGATGTAGCGGTTGTCTTTGGTAAGTGTAGTATTCTTCATACCAAGAGTCGGTGCGGTCTTCGGTTTGCAGGAAGCTGCTCAAACCCAGATGACACTCAAGATTTAGTTGACGATAGAAGTCAAGGACAGTGCGTTAGCGAAGCTTAACGAAGTTATCGCGTTTAATCCCATACTCCACCTGCACGTCACGGTTGAAGAATAGTTTGGGACGATGACCTTGTTGCAGTAGCTCTCTAGTGAGACTTTGGAGTACGGCGACGCTATTACCCTCAAATAAATACAGCTGACTGCTCCGCTGTTTGAGATTTGAGTTTAAGTTTTCTAGCGACTCAAATAAAAACCTGACCCTTGCCTTACCCACATCCGGCTGTTGGTAAAACCAGGGATCGATGATAAAACAAGGTAAAACTTGAGCGCTGTTGGCTGCTACTAGGGTAACGATTTCGTTGTCACTAAGTCGCAGGTCGCGGCGAAACCAAAGTATGTGCATGACGATTTAGTACATTTATACTGATTTTATTCTCCCAAAAGGGAGCGATCTTTGTCTGGATGAGTGTAGATTCGCGCTTTTCCCGTAACAGATACTCAGTGCAGCACGGTTAGTTATTTGCTTCCTGACTCAAATTACGTCGCCGCCAAGGTCTGATGACCCAACTAACCCCCGCTGCCCAAGCAATTGAAGCCGTCCAGCCTGCCAAAATGTCGCGCTTGATAATGCACGCCCAAGTATAACCGCGTCCAACCGATAACTAAGACAAAAGCGGATGAGAGCCTACGAGCAAGATCCATCTGGTTTAGCTGCATTTGTTGGCAGCTTAGTTTATGGCATGGCAGATAGTTCCCGTGCGGCACAAATTCAAGCAGGGATGGAATATTACAAAGCTCGGCGCAAGGAGCAGCAAGAAATAAAAGCGGAAATTGAGGCGTTGGAATAGAAATTGGCTCAATTTAGTTAAATTCTAATCAGGATTGCGGCTAAAGAAACTTGTAACATACTAGGTTGGATGCCCTCATTGGCAATGAGATTGAGTTTGTCAGCATCTTGCACTAGTTGAATCACAAAATCGATATCGTTTAATTTGGCTTTATCTCCATCCGTGTAATCCCGCAACAGCTTTTGTACTTGTTTCATCTCCTTCCAGGCATTCAATTTCTGAAAAGTCTTCCTCACCGTAGTTCGATCTATACCAGCAGGGAAGCAATCGAGTTGACTGACGCGGCGGTTAATTCTGCTAATGCGATCGCTGGTAATATTAATGTTCTCTAGCGATTCTGGCTGTTCGATCTGGGCAAGGCGCTGTTGTTTGAGGGCAACCAATTGTTGATAGATTTCTTGAGCATGAGAGATAAAATCTGTGGCTGGTAGCACGTCCGCTATGGGAGGAGTTTTGAAGGCAGTGGCGATCGCCATCCCGTAACCATCCTTTTCTCCGGTTCGATCGTTCCAGAAAAGAGTCTGCTTGCGGTCTGGAATTGGTTCGCCATTGGGTCCAAAATATTCAATTGTCAGGGCTACTAATCCGGTAGGTTCTTCTTTCTCACCAGCACGACACCCCAAAGCAATCGGATTGGCTTGATAATCTTCGCCTAAGTGCTGAACTAGCCTGCCTAACTCCTCGCTATGGAGAATTTCGTTGTGGGTGTAAAGGTCGCGGCTGGTTTCTTGCTTTTGATAGGTATCCTCTTGTAAGTTCCCCTGCTCCATCCGCCTCGCTTTGACTAAGCTATTGAGAAAGTCAATGTAGCCAGGTAATACCTCATCATCGAATTGTGTATCGCCGTAAATTGAAGCCCCCAAAGCCTCAATACTAGAAATGGTGGGGATTTGTCGCTCGTCTAGAGCAAGTTCGCCGACGAGTTTCTTGTGTAGATTGCTCAAGCGACTGGCTTGACGTAGCAGTTGATTTTCACTGTTGGCGTAATAGATATAGATGTTTTCAACTCGACGTTGTTTGGGGCGATCGATCCGACCGATTCGCTGTTCTAGAATCATCGGGTTCCAGGGCAAATCTATGTTAATTAAATAATCGGCATCTTGGAGATTCTGCCCGACAGATAGGGTTTCCGATCCAATCAGGACGGCGAGTTCTGCCTCTGGCTTTGGTCTTGCTGCTGGGTCTTTACAGGTAGCGGCTGGGGCAAATAGCCGAAATATCTCCTGTCGCTTCATGCCTGTCAGTTGGCGCGTTCCTCGCGAAGCATTATTAGGACTGAAAACAAGTGGGTTAGTAGAATGGCTGGGATAGTAACGCTTGGTAGAACCAATTGCCATCCCAATTCCTCGATCCGCGATCGCCTCATCTCTAGCCATGTAACGGTAGTAGTCGATGACTGTATCCGAGAAGGTGGAAATCAACAGCACCTTATGACCTTGACTCACCAATTCTCGCACTTTCCCGGTCACTTGCTCTCGCTTGTGGTCGATCGCGATTTCACCTGCTAGAAGCTGCTGGATCTGCTCCAATTGCTCTAAGTCGCTGTCACAATCAGCTAGTATCCGGTCGTAAATGGATTGAGCTTTACTCAAGTCGTTGCCCAGTGCATCAGTTGCGATGTCAATCGAACGCCGCAGTTGTTGCCGCTTGTGTTGCTGTTGAGCCTGGGTTTCTTCGTCCTCATCCTCTTCGTCTTCTTCGTAGTCTTCATCCCAGACGAAACTGTCGTCGTAGTCCGAGAAGTCCTGTTGTTTTTCTTTTTTCTCAGACTCGAACCCGTAGTGCAACAGCAGAAATTTTTTCAAACCATCAGCATCGGGGGAGACATTTTCTAACCGTTGCTGAAGTTGCCGAATGCGATCGCTAAAGTTTTGGATCGTGCGGTTGAGGGCATACATACTCGATTCTGCTCGTTGCAGGAAAAAGCGGCGCTGGTTTTGAAGGAGACTGCGCTGTTCGACATTGCCGCGCAAATAACGGATCGGGTCGGCAAAGGGAATAAACAAGCTAGTTTCAAAGGAAGTAAATATCCGATCGAGTGCAAGTTCGGTACTGGCTTCAAATTCTACGGGCAACCATTCTGCTACCCGCTTGGCATACATATTTAAGTCTGGCGTAGCATCGCGTAGCATCTGCCGCGTGCGCTGGAGAAACAATTCGCGGTAGGTGCGGCGGAATAGTTCTGTGTTGTCGGTGAAATTCTCTACGCCAATTTCTCGATTTTGAAACCATTGGCTTAGTTCTGGGGGAAATCCTAGATCGTTGAATCCTTCTGGACGACTGAGAAAAGGGGAAAGGATGTTGTAGATGTCTGCACGGCGGTTGTTCCAAGGTGTAGCAGTCAGGAGGAGGAAATGGCGTTGTCTTCCCGTTGCGCGATCGCTTGCTTGAATTGCCGCACAGGTTTTATGAATCCGGTTGTTGTAGTTGCGGATGCCTTCGTGAGCCTCATCGATAATTACTAAGTCGGGACCGCCGTAACGGTTGAAGTCCGTGAGAAAGTTATTCCCCTTACGACTCATTAAGTTTTTGTTGTAAAGCTCGTATTCATTGGGTTTGAAGCCCAATTCAGCCATCTCTCGCTCCCAGTTGGGATGGAGTTTCTTAGCAGCGACGATCGCGATCTTGGCACTTACGTTTTGTTGACGATACAACCTGGTGACGGCAGCTGCTAAACGAGTCTTGCCCAAACCGACAGCATCGGCACAGACGGCAACACCAAAGTCTTGCATTACCCGCAAGCAGTGCTGCGCCCCAGATTTTTGATGCTCGAATAGGACATCTTGACCGAGTAGTTCGTCGAGTAGATCGCTGCGTTCGACGCGGAATTGGTGGGGGCGTTGCTGGGCAAGCCAATAGAGAAAATCTTGGGGAGTGCCGTGCTTTCTGGTGAGGATCGTTTCTACGGCTTGCTTGAATCCGAGAATTTCACTAAATTCTGGAATTTCTAGCGATCTCTCGACGGCTGCGGGTTGCTTGGGTGAGGTACGATAAACGCCCGTGCTGGTTTTGACTTGAAAATCTGTGAGGGGAATCGGTGGATGTTGGGGATCTACCTCAACTCGACCGACGATTCGTTCTTTCTCTTTGCTGTCGATCGTGACTTTGACGAGTTCGTTATCTGCTACAGTAATCTCGTCCGCTAAATCTAAGTTGCGACCAGTAATTTCAACTGGGGTTGTTTCACCAGGGGTAAATTCGTCAGGGGCGATCGCCTCGATGACTGGTCGATCGGCTTGAGCGCGGCGATCGCGTTCGGCTAGTACCTGTTGTAAAAATTCTTGCGACAGGTCGAAGGTGGTGTCTTGGCGCTGCCACTCGGCATCAAATTGACGGATGCTATCGGCGATCGCTTCTGCATCCATTTCTTCCCAGGAATAGAGAAATAACAAGCTTTCGGCATTTCTGCCATGAGCCGCTCGCGTAAAGTTGTCGGAACCTTCGTGTAGGATGTGATTGTCGAGCGAATCGCTGAATATACCCGTTTTCTTGTGGTAAATCGCCCGTCCCGATTCCATTTTTACCAGTTTGATTTGCAAAAATCCCAGCCGGACTAACTCGGCGAGAATTTCTGTCCCCGTAAAAGCGCGATCGGCTAATCCCTGTAAAAATTCTTTCAGGGTACGGTGGAAGTATTGAGCGCGGTAGTCGGGATCTTGCAGTTTCTCTAGTTCTTCTATGTCTGCTTGTTTGGTGAAGCCGTGCCAGTCTAGTAGCAGGCGAATTTCACCTTCGTTTTGAATAATTTTTTGCAGCGGTTCTTCATACAGTTTTAGTACCCCACTGTCAAAATATGCTGTCGATCGCCGATAGATGTGGCTGCGCTCTAAAACGTTACCGATAAAGGTATTGTATTTCTCTAGTTCGTCTGGCAGGTTGAATCTGCGGCGGCGATCGCTTTGGACTTCAATGAAACTGCCTGCAAGTAAAGTCTTTTCCTCTGTGGTGCTTTCTAATTCTAGGAAGGGGGCGATCTCAGTGAGAGGACTGGTTCGCAGCAGCGTGGTGCTGGGGATGCTGCCAGTGAAGCGGGGGGCGTAGGTGAAAACTTTGGCGCGTTTGGGATCGATCCGCAGCAGTTTATGCGTGGCGTGTTTGCCACCGATACCCAAAAAGGTGACGATATTCCTCAGTAAGGTGTCAGCGTCGCGGTGCTTGAAAACTAGCCAATGTTGGTTGTCAATGCCCTTGATGGGATTACCTTGGGGTAGGTAGTAAGGGCGTTGTTTGCGAATGAGATCTTGGATAACGTTTTCAAGCATGAGAGGGACGCGAGGGGATTTAAAGCCAGGATTCAACTGACAATGTTCTTACTTGTTGAATGCGCGGGAAGTCACTATCGATTGATACAACGGTAAGACTGTGTTGCAACGCTATAGCAGTAATCCAGAGATCGTTTTCATCAAATCCTAAATCGGTAATTTTTGTCTTCCGGCGCTTGCTTTTTTCTTTGGGAGCAAACTGGTTAAATAGTGCTGCTTTTAGTTGTCCGTAAATAGTAGCGGTATTATCTATAACTAAATAGATACGTATATCTTCGAGAAATTCTGCCAAGCGAGCGCGATTAGTTTCCTTTTGAGTTGATTTTTCCACCATGTATGTGAGTTCTCCCTGCACGATGACGCAGGTAGCAATATTCAACTCTCCCACTTGGGCGACTCGGCGAATAACGTTTGGTTCGCCTGAAATGATAGCGCTACAGTGGTTCGTATCGAGCAGGTACATTATTCAAAGGGATTAAGGTCATACTCAAATTTGGCTTTGCCGCGTGTGGCGTAAACTTGCTGAAGGCACTCTTCAAAGTCGTCGCCAGCCCACGTCCCAGCGTGTCTGAGGATAGAACGCCCAGAAGCAGGGCGATAGGGTTGTTGAGAATTTTTGGTTGAATCTGTTTCCAATTTGGTTGGTACAGTAGATGCGGCTTCTGACTTCTCTAGATTTTGTTTTGTTTTCAAAAAGCGCAAAAAGTCTAGCGTTTCAGCCAAAAGAGTATCTGGAGTAGATTCTATTTCTTGAAGTAGTTGTTTTTTAATAGTCATGGGTTAATCCTTACGTTTCTTTACTGTTATCTAAAACTTATCCATAATAATATGTAGATTTCTGAGTCAGCGTGATGGCAAACCTAGATAAAGTTTTGGATGAGGCAATGGATTTGCCACTAGAACAGCAGGAAATGCTGGTACAAATCCTACAACGTCGCATAATAGAGCGGCGCAGAGATGAAATTGCTGCTGATGCCGCAGCTTCTTTAGCCCAATTCAGAGCAGGTAAGCTAAAAGCGCAAACTGCTTCTGAAGCGATCGCCGAACTACGAGAATTTCTTAACTCATGAATAATGAGTAAAATAGTCATCTCCAGTAAATTCAAGAGAGCGTTCCGCAAATTTACTCGCCGTAATACGCAGTTGCAAGTACGGATTGAGGAAACAATTACTGCGTTGTCTGATGACATATTCAATCCATCTTTGGGTACTCATAAGCTAGAAGGAAAATTATCGGGTTTACTATCTTGTTCTTGTGGGTATGACTGTCGTATTGTCTTTGCGATTGAAACGGAGGAAGAAAGCGGTGAAATACTTGTAATTTTGTTGGACGTTGGTACTCATGATGAAGTTTATTGAATGGGAAAGCCAGGAATGGCTGCGTCAATTTTTGCCATTAGCTCTATTGTCTCTTGCAGGGCAACGACGATCCGCATATAGTGTAGGATGTCTTCATCGCTAAGGGTGCGCCCTTTACGATCTTTGAGCCATTTTTGACAGACTTGGTAGCCGCCAACGTAGAAGTTCCAGACGTTTTCAGGTACTCCGGTGAATCTGTCGCCTTTTTTGTTGATGATTACGTCACCCTGCTGGTATTTGGGTGCAATATCAACAACTCGATCGCCACCGCGATCTTCATACTGGGTAATTGTGTTGTCTAATTTAGGAGATTTCATCAAATGCAGTGATACCAGTTCTTCACCGTATGCAGCTAGCTGGTGGAAGAGTTTGTCGCTGCTGGTGAGGGGTACGCGAGGAAAGTCGATTTTAAGAAATTCAGCATAGCGGGTGCGGTAGGTGGGGGAGTGGAAGATGGCGTAGATGTAGTAGAAGATAGCTTCTGGGGTGGGAGTATAGCCGAGTTTTGAGGTGATGTCTTTGAGGAAGTCTGGAGAAAAATTAGGTCGGGATTGTTCTTCTAAGGCTAATTGTAGAGAACTATTAGTGTTTGGGTAGAGGTAGAGAGGAGCAATGTAAGATGCACCAGCACCAGCATTTTTGTTACCAATAACGCACTGATGAGGAATATAACCACTTACAAGTATAGAAAATTCATAGCTTGGAGAAAGGGGTCTAGTCCAAAGTAGAGCAAAGTTAGATTCTACTAAAAGATGACCTACTATTTCATTTCTTGGAAACTCTACCACATCTGCGTGATGATAGTACTGTCTAAAATCGAAAGGGCGGTAAAGAGTCTTTGTAAAGAATTTTTCCCATTCTTTGTTTTTAGCTAAAGAGAGTCGTTTCTTACTGAGTTTCCAATCACGAGTGTCTTTAAGATTGTAATTTTCAGAGATTTCTACATCTGAAATATCTAAATTTCTAAAGCTTGATATACCATCGTAAAGTCTTGACAAGTCAAAATTCATGACGAAATCGTCACGATGAGTTCTAGCACCTGTTGAATTTAATGGCATGGCATCTGTAATCTTCCAGCAAAGCTCATATTCCGGTAACAGAGAAACATCTTGAGGAGAAAAAAGAGAGAAAGGTAGTTTGGGATTGATACAACTCCATTTTGTAGTCGCTATATCATTTTTATTCAACCATTCATGCTTTGCTTCTCTACTACCCCATAAATTGGTATGATAAGTAGTATTTATATTCTGAGATTTTTTTTGGACTTGAGTAAAGATACCAATTGCTACACCCTGTTGAATATCAAAAACATTTTCGTCTTTTGAGCCATTAGGAGTTTTTTCTTTTCTTTTAGAATTCCCATGTAAGTCAAGAGTATAAATAGTATCAAATGTCTGTATTAAACTTTGACGCATACCACGAAAAGTTGGATTGTCTAAGTAGCCATGATTAGTAATAAAGCTTAAAATTCCATAACCTGTCTGCTCAATTCGCCATTGAGCAAAGCGGATAAATTTTACATAGTCATCTAATAAAAGTTTAGGATTTTGTTCTTTAATTTCATCTTTTGGATAATAGCTATCTCGAACTAAATCAGTTGCCCATTTTTTTGTATTAGCAGAGTTAGCTGAATATGGAGGATTACCAACAACTACCATAATTGGCAAGTCACGCTTGATTTCTGTCGCTTGGTCAGCTTCCTGTGCAATGAACTCCTCAAATAGAGTTTCAGTCTTTCTAACTGCATCATCTAGCGTGTTAGTTAGATAAATCCCTAGCCGCTTACCACTATTAAACTGATACCCTGTTTCTTTTAAAAATAAACTGAGTTTGAGATGCGCGATCGCATAGGGAGCCATCAACAACTCAAAACCAAATATTCTTGGTAATAACCGCTCTTTTACATAACCAGACCAAGACTTATCCGCTAATCCTTCCGTAAGTGCTTCTGGCAACTCTTGAAAACGCTGATAAATCAGTTGACAAATCCACAATAAAAATGTCCCAGTGCCGCAAGCAGGATCGAGTATCATCACCTCTGGATCGGCTAGTCCCAAAGGCTTATTAAACTTCTCTTTCAATAAAATATCTACCGATCGCACCATATAAGAAACCACAGGTTCCGGCGTGTAGTAAACCCCTCGCCGTTCCCGCATCTGTGGTTTATATGCTTTGAGAAAATCTTCGTAGAACCGAATAATAATATCTTCTTGCCCGATCTTTTGCTCAAAATCTGATAGTACAGCATCCATTTCTGCTGCTCTTAACACTGACAATAATTCTGAGACAGCACTAACTAGATCCTCTCCCAAATCTTCGGGTGGTTGTTTTGAGATATCTTCAAATAGTTTACGGAGGAAAGGATTAGTTTCTGGTAGAAATTCCCAAGCATTATCGCGGTAAAAGTCTGGTTCCAGATCGTTCAGATTCTTTCTCTCTCGCTTGAATTTGAGAAAACCAAACACCCTTGCTGTAAACAACCCGTAGGCAACAGTCTGAGCGTAGATATCTGCAAAGCTGTAATCTTTCTCGTTATCTGCTTGAAGTTTGAGCGTTGGTAGTAATTCCTTTCTAAAGCTCTCGAATAGCTTATGCAAGTATCCCCCTGCTGTTTCGGTTTCATAAACCGAGGGAATCGCTTGTTCGATCCGTCTGGCGACTTCTGCCATCAACTGCGCCAGCTTCTCAGCCGTCTTCACGCCTGGGTAGAACACCCAATCAACTTGGGGAATCAAAGCTGTAAGGCGATCGGCTATGCGTACCGTTCCCTGTTGCAATCGGCTCAATCGTCCTGGTAACTCGCGATCGCTCCACTCAAAAGTCTGAATCTGCCGCTGTCGTAACCCTCCCTCAGTTGGTAAGATTAATACCACGCGCCCTTGCAGATTTGCTTCGGGTAAGAGCAGATACATTACGGGTTGCTCTGTTGTCACCCGCCCAACATAATGCCCGTAAATATTGTTTTGTTGCTCTGGTGCGGTCAAAAACTGCCTGATGTCGCGATCGCTCCCATCATTCAATTCTGCATAAAAACCAACCGCGATCGGACAAGTATCAGCTGCATCCTCTTTACTCTCACCAGGACGCAAATACCAAAACCGAGAACCTTCGCGATCGAGTTCTTTAACTGGGTATCCTAAAATTTTCCGCAATTCCTCAACGCGATTCTCTTGCGTCCTAGTCATAACTACACGCAAATGCTCCTTGGTGAGAGCCATAAGCCACCAATCCCTGATTACTTTTAAGTGATAAAAATTGAGCCGTTTATAGACGTGGAACAGGCTCTCGTCCAATCTGTCTGGAAGACTAACTAGCTAAATATTTAGCCAGCAACTCCCTACCGCGATCGCCCATCTGTTGCAGCATTCCCTCAATCTTCTGCACAGCCAGAGGTGAAGGAATACCACGCCCCCTTTCCCACCTGCTGACAGAGGAGTATGTCACGCCCAACCGAGCAGCAAACTGTTCTTGGGTTAAACCCGTCAAAGCCCTTAGTTCTCGAATGAACTGGCTAATTTGTAATTGGTTGAGCAGCTTTTGGACAGACATCTGACCTTTGAACCTGGAGCGCGTTACTTGACATAGCATTTAATCTGCTACGTGCAACATCCTATTTGCTTCCACTAAAGAATGTCATTGAAAATTTCACTGAAGTCAAAAAATCAGTAGTCTACTGAGACTTTATAGAAACTTTAATTTGGAGATACTGCGATCGCACTTGATGTTGGTTAACAAATTATTTACCGTCTTAACAGATTGATGTCATCGAAAGAGAAAACCTTGCAGCACAAGCGGTTTCATACCAATTCTATTTATCCTTGCACTAAATCGGTCGCTCATAGCCCCCCTTGTTAAGGGGGGTTGGGGGGCTCTTCCGTGGCGCAGTCAGCTCAAAATGGTATCAGTTGTTGAAGCGATTGCTCAACCGCGCCTTGTGAAGTATGCTCAAAAAACTACAACTCCCAGAGCCAACTTGTTTTCAGCAGTTGACGATCGGATAACATTAATTTGTTAAAGCGACAAACAACCCTGTTAATCGACACCAGCTCTAGATATCTCGATCTGTACCCATTTTTGGGTTGCTTATTGAGAATGAACTCGTAAACAAAGTTAGGCTGATAAACTACAAAACCCTTTAATAGAAAGGGTTACAGGCGATGGAGAATAGGAGACTCGAACCCCTGACCTCTGCGGTGCGATCGCAGATGATAGAAGTCTGTAATTGATGCGGCGTAAAGCTTCCAGCTATTCTCAACTATTAATATCTCAAATCTATCTCAATTTCAAGATTTCCTGACATTACTAGAATTAGTTTCCTAAACTGATTCAATTTTTCTGCTAATTCTGTTTGGGCGATCGCATTTTATCGCCTGTTGTAGACCTACCTATGAGGGCATTTTTCCAAACGTTCTGCAATCCAGACTTTGACAATCGATTGACGAGTTACACCCAAACGCTTTGCTTCCCGATCTAGTGCTTCAATCATCCAGGCGGGAAAATCCACGTTCACCCTTTTTTGCTCGTATCCAGGACGACGTGCTGCCGCTAGATCGAGAAATTCGCTAATGTCTTCGCCCTTGTCGAACTTCTGGTCAAATTCACTTGCTTTCATATATTGCCATCTCTTCTTGACGCGCCCGCCGCACTGAAATGATGCGGATTTTTACATTTCTATAGGTAATAACAGCCGACCAATGCTTGTCCCCAATTTTTCCGATAACCAAATATCGAGGTTCATCCTCCGTCCGTGCGGGAATTTCTAGCCTTTGAGAGTCTTCCCATAATTCTTGTGCCTCGACAAAATCGATTCCATGTTTTTCGCGATTGGATTGACTCTTAGTCTCGTCAAACTCAAATTCCATTTTTGTATAATTATTATACCATTTCTGTATCAAATGTTTGCTGATTTGTCACCGATCTAGCTTCTTCTCACAATGCTAGTAGAAAGAAACGATAGTTTTTTATAGAATCGCCTTCAGCGAACCCGTGACCGACAGGGAGATTTGAGATCCCTTGAGAAAATAACGCTCGTCACTCACTGTTGCTGCTCTCTTAAAAGCCGAGCGGGACGGTTCTAACAGCAATCGCTAACCCGTTGCAAATAGTAGTAGCAGCTTGAAGCAGAAAATGGTTACACTATACGATATCACTGTATGACTACACATCAAAGTGTATCAAGACAACTATGGAACGAGAAGCTGTAACCATTCGTATTCCTGCGGAGCTACTTGAGCAAGCAAGGCAGTTGCGAGAGAGCAGCGAGTCTTTTAACGAGATGGTTGTCGAAGCGATCGCTCGTGAAGTGCGGCGGCGGCGTTCTCTGGCAGCTCATCAGCGGATTATAGCTCGTAGTGCTCTTGTAGAAGCCCAAACAGGTATCCAGCCAAGCTCTGTGGACTTAATTCATCAGTTGCGAGCTTCGGAGGGACGGCGTGACTAAGTGTATTGATACCAGTGTTTGGATTCCTTATCTTGTACCTGAGCCATTGCAACCTCAAGCCAGAAACTTAATCGTTCCCTTACTAACATCAAACGTGCATTTGGTTGCTCCGGCGTTTGCTTGGACGGAAGTGGGTTCAGTGTTGCGAAAAAAAGTGAGGTTGGGAGCAATGACTTCGGCACAGGCAGAAGGATTTTATGATGACTTCTGCCAAATGCCTGTAGACTACCTCGATAGCGATACTATTCGCGCCAAAACATGGGCAATCGCCGAACAGTTTTCCCTTGCAACACTCTATGATGCTGCTTTTTTGGCAGTCGCCGAGCTAGAAGAAGCCGAATTCTGGACGGCGGACCAATCTTTACTCAATACATTGACACTACGTCCAGCCTATGTCAAAAAACTAGAAACATAAACGACAGATATTGCTGTGAAGCGATCGCGGGGTTTTTTTCCTGACTCTAGGGAGTGCGATCGCTCAAGAGCGCATCTTCATCGAGCGATCGCCTTGAGAAAAGCAACTGTAGTAGACCAATCTACGGTTCGATTTAACGATGTGGATCGTTCCCCGATCGCCTGGAGGTGTAGTTTCTACTGCTAGCTCCAATGCATTGAGCAAAGAGCGGGCATCACCATTAGCAACATTGACCAAGTGAGCTAGGGCATCCGGTTCTAGCTTGACTTTGAGTTTGCCATAGCCGCGCTCTGAGTCGGACAGTACTTGTTGGGCAACTTGCTCTAAGTCGCGATCGCCCAAGGGTTTGAGTTGGAAAATCCGCTCTTCGGCTGACGAGGGCTTTGTTGACTTCAAAGAAAGGATTTTCAGTCGTTGCGCCAATTAGGATAACTGTGCCATTTTCTACCCACGGCAGCAGCGCATCTTGTTGCGACTTATTAAAGCGGTGGACTTCATCGACAAACAGGATCGTGCGCTGTTTGCGTTCGCTAGCTCGCTCTTGAGCAGTTTTGATCGCTGCCCGAATTTCCTTGACTCCCGCAAGTACGGCATTAATAGCGATAAAGTGAGCGCGAGTCGTATTGGCGATAATTCTGGCTAGGGTAGTTTTTCCAGTTCCAGGTGATCCAGCAAAAATGACAGAAGATAATTGGTCGGCTTCAATCGCTCGGCGTAGGAGACGACCAGGGGCGATCGCGTGGTCTTGTCCGACAAATTCATCGAGCGTGCGGGGACGCATTCGATCTGCTAGGGGTGAGGAGTTGGCTATCGATTGGCGATCGCGACTGAATAATTCCGTCATTTGTGCGTCGATACTCTTGGTAATGCAATACTTCAGAGGAGAAGGTTCGTTCCCTCCATCCCCCGATGAGTTGGGGAGCCACTTACGTGCGCCACATCCCCTCATTGAGGAGCAAGTGCGCTGCCCCTGTCCCCTCGTTATAGCACCCCTCGTCTTTTCACTGTAACTGTAAAGCTATAGTGGGAGCATCATGTGCGACATTTTCAGGCAAAGCATAACAGAAGAAAGGATTGGGCAATAGACGCGATTTGGGCGGTTGTGCCGCTCGGATTTGCTCTAGTGGCAAAAACTCATGCAGTTGCATCCCACAAAGCTAATCATCAAAACGCATTAGGACTCTAGCAGTGTAGGTTACCAAAAGACTTGAATATTCTACAGTCAAGCCGAAATTCATGCCCAACTCAACCATCCATTCCAATAGTAGTAGCTTGCGTATCATGTCTCACCGGACGCGAGCGACCAATCCAAGTTTCAGCTTTCGCTAGCTATCCTAGTGAAAGAATGCGATCGCAAAGATATCTCACCAAGATGCAGACTTTTCAACGAATCAATTGGTTAAAGTACTGGAGGGCTAATCGGTTATTTAGCCAATTAGTCGTTTTGGGAGTCAGTAGCGGTATTTTACTTTACAGCACTGGAGTAAATGCAGCCGAACAGGTGTTTTTAAAGTACGGTGGCTTTCGGGGAGCAGTTTCTGTTCAACAGTTAAATCAGTTTGTGAAAACTGGCAAGACTACCCCAGCACTAGAAGCTTATTTGAAGACAGCCAAACAAGACCCCGCAGTAGCTCGCAAAGCATTAACCGCCGGATTAAAAGCCGAGCCAGCCTTTTTAAATAACTTGCTATCTAGCTGGGCAGGACCAATCTTGCTCGACCAAGTTGGCTCAGTCGTTCATCCTCCCGCTCAACAACTCGACCAACAGGCGTTGCGTACTGCTTTGGCGGTGACGATCGAGCAAACTGGTGAAGTCACGCTACTAGGAGCTATTCGTCACTATCCAGCTACCTCGGTAGAACTGGAGGGCGATCGCCTCATCCCTGTTTACAAGCGGCTGAGCCAATTGTCGAAAGGGGTAGTGTTTTAGATTGAACAAAGAGTCGGGCGTGATGACTTAGTTGCGACTTACACGAGGAAGATTTTATTCAGACGGTTGGCAAGTATCCTAACTGGTTTGGGCTGCAACCGCCCAAAGGAGTCATTGCTGCCAGAGAACTCCGTCGCTACCGCATCGGTAGCTCGGGTGGTATTCGTCAGTGGGTAAGCCTGCTAGGATAGAAATCTAAGCCCAAAGCGGGTTCCAGAATTTACCCTCATCAAAGTGACATTCGTAGAACCTCTCCCTGTGAAGTGTGGTTTCACGCCACCTTGAATCACTGGAAAATTCGCTATCGTGAGGAGGGTGAGAGGGAAGCAAACAGAGCAATAATAGCTCGTTCCTTTGTAAAGAAAAGTCAGCGCACCTACCGCTACTTACTTGACTTGAAGTCGTATGAAATTTAAGAGATCTAGCTCTCAAGTTCGTCGCTCCCTTAAGTGGCTAGCGATCGCTTTTGCGACAATTACTGCAACATTGGTACTGCTGAGTGTTCCAAGTCTGGCAGCTACTCAAGCTTCAACACTCACTGTCTATCGCGATCCCTCCTGTAGTTGCTGTGGGGGCTGGATGTCTCACCTAGCGTCAGAGGGCTTTGAGATCGAAGAGATCGCCACATCCAAGATGAATCTAGTCAAGCAGCAACAAGGTGTACCGAATCGCTTGGCATCCTGCCACACCGCAACAATTGGGGGGTATGCGATCGAGGGACACGTTCCCGCTCAAGACATTAAACGCCTGTTGGCACAACAGCCTCAAGTAGCTGGAATCGCCGTAGCTGGGATGCCAATCGGTACGCCTGGGATGGAGGATGGCGAGAGACAAGAGCCATTTACTGTCTTCTGGTTCGATCGACAAGGAAATGCAGGAGCTTTCAATCGTTACGTGTTTGAAAAGATAAATTGATTACTAAGTATGTCTTCCACCGTAGGACTGATAAAAGTTGTTTCTACTGTTGTTTGCACTCTTGCCATTAACTTTTCAAGAGGCACGATCGCGTCTTTCACCCCGATCGGCTTAGGCTAGAATTTCTGGTAAGTAGTATGCCTGCAACGGCTGGGGTAGTAGATGAACCATTTTTTCAAACTGCCCCGTAGCAAGAATTTTTGATGTCGGAGTGAAGCTCGTGGAAATAGTCACGCAACAGGGACACTCAGCCAGCATTCTCGGTTTGGCAGCTTCTGGGGCATGGATGCGAATTGTATCGCCGCCGCATTTGAGGCAGGGATCAATTACTTTTTCTTTTACGATTTCACTAATGAGAAATTTTTAGCTGGTCTAAGATCGCTGTTAGCAACAAAGCGAGAGCAAGTTTTAGTTGCCACGGGTAGTCAAGAAAGAGATCTCAACTGGTTGCGCCACGACTTCGATTCTGTGCGCCAGCAACTAAATATTGATGTCGTCGATGCCTTCTTTGTCGAATATATCTATCCGAGTGAGGATATGCAGCAAGTTGAGGCAGTACTGGAGCAGTTGCAGCTTTGGCAACAAAAAGGACTCGTGCGCTACGTCGGAATCACGACTCACAATCGACCGATTGCTTTAGATTCGATCGAACGCGGCAAGTGCGAGTTATTAATGCACCGCTACAACATGGCGCATCGTAAAGCAGAAGAAAATGTTTTACCTAGCGCTCAAGCAGCAAGTATTCCTGTCATCGCATTTACCTGTACGCGCTGGGGGACGCTGTTGAAAGGACATCCCAACTGGCAAGAAAAACCGCCAACCGCCGCCGACTGTTATCGTTACGTCCTGAATCATTCGGCAGTCAGCTTAGCACTTACCGCACCGCAGAATTTACAGCAGTTGCAGGAAAACTTAGCTGTTTTGCAAGCACCTCCCCTCTCACCAGCAGAAATAGCTTGTTGGCAGAAATATGGTGACTTAATCTATGGCAGGGGTGAAGATGCGTTTGAAACCCAATGGGTATGACTTGAGGCGCGAAAATCCGTGCTAGAAAATCCCTTGACCTGGCGTAAGTAAATTGTCGGGGTCGTAACGGCGCTTGGCGCTGACTAGCCTACCCCAAACCGGATGAAAGTGCTGCTTCCAGTCGGCTTGAGAAAAGGGAACCGCATCAATTGGGTAGCGATATCCACCACTGTCGCGGTTGCGCTCGAAAAACGTGCGGTTGTCGGCTAGCATAGATGCGATCGCGCTAGCATCAGGCGGTGCAGTGCGGAGAATACTAAACAGAAACACGATCTCCTCGTTGGGAACCCGAAACAGTGGTAGCTTCAAGCGGTCTGTCGCCACGGGATATAGCAACACCGGACCCTGACCTGTATCTGCTAAAGTCAAGTCGGAAACGATCTCACCCACAAAGCGATCGACTGCGGTTCCTGGGACAAATAAATTTAACCAAGGATGCGGGTAAAACCAAGCACCATTCTCCTTTAAAAAAGCCACAGTTGGAGCTAACCGATTGGCAAAATCAAAATAAGACTTGTCTTCAATCTGTTGAGTCCCCTGGTTGTAGCTTAATCCAGCAAGCAAACTAGCATTGTCAGGCTCGTTCGGTGGAGTATAAAAGCTAGCTGCCTCCAGCAAATAGCGCCATCCACCACTATCATCGGGTACGACTTGACCTTCTACGTAGTCGAATCGTTTTTGAGCAATTAGTAGGCGTTGGTCGCGAGTCAAAGCAGCCAGCTCGTTGTAAAACAAGAGAAATACGCGGGCATTTTGAGCAGCAGAAACCAGACGAACTGTTGCCCTAACGATAATGCCACATTGACCCAACCCTGCCAACACTGCTTCAAACAAATCGCGATTCTGCTCGCGAGAGCAAGTTTCTAAGTTGCCCGCACCCGTGACGACTTGAAGGGACAAGACGTTATCCACCTGCACGCCGTAGCGATGACTTCTACCACCGATGCCGCCAACTGCTAAAGTACCACCAACAGATAGCTCGATGTAATCTGTCAGGACAGGGGGTGTCAGTTGTTCCTCTAGGGATGCTTGTAATAGTTGGCTCCACAACACGCCTGCATCTACTTCTGCCCGCTGTGTATCAATAGAATGAATCGTGTTGAGCGTACCCATGTCAATAACTATCCCCGCCTCTAAGAGGGATTGACCGTAGGTGGAGTGAGCTTGACCGCGTGCGGCAACTTTTAGTTTATGGCTGCGAGCAAACCGCACGATCCTGACGACATCTTCAACCGAACCTGGTTTGAGGAGGGCAGTTGGGTAGCGGCGCACCAGATGACCGAAATCATCAGCGGCAGCATTGCGCGTCGTAGCATCGGTGTACAGTATGCCATCCAGGGGTGGCAGTGATTCAAATTCAGATGCAGCACTGGCTGATGTCACCCACTCTCGGTTAACTAGATCGAACCCAACAACGATCGCGATTGCGATCGCACCTTGCAAAACTTGACGGCGTGAGGCATTGTGCTTCATCAAGAATTCCCCAAACTACCTTTGACAGGCTGAAACTCTTTTGCCCGATAAGAACTGCTTCAAACTTAAATGGCGGTATTTCTCATTGGAGTTAATAAAATTTGTGTCGAGGTTGTAAGAAGTAATATACTCGCCTATAACCCACTCATCCGGTGTTATGTCTTGTCGGATTGTCACTCACCTTAACAATCAGTTTGCTAAATTTGTTTCCCTGCAATAAATCAATGAAAGCACCAGGGACGTTAGTTGTAGTACCTTGTTGAGCGTAGAGCTTTAGCGATCGCTATTTTTGATGCGTTACGCAAGAGCTAATGTAGGGTATAGGATTGGCGATCGCGCTGACAGTCCAGATTAGCAACTGCCAAAACTTTGCAACACCACAAGCAGCTTCGATTAATTCACTGCACCAGAATTGTTATACTGCCATGACTGCTCTTTGAAATAGTTACCTATTAACTTACTCTTCAGCCTCTTCAGTGAGGGTAGATATCAAATTTCTTGCGTCTAACATTGTAAGTTCATTAAAGTCAGTCTTATCACTTACATCGCTTAAACTAAGCCTAGACCTCTCTAATAAAGAAGCTATGTAGGCAATTTGTTTAGGAGTTGCAGGCTGCTTAACTAGTCCAGCATTAGAATTCGACAAATGCTTTGGTGGACCCTCCTTTGCCCAATTCCTTAAAATACCTGCTGTGTATTTAGAATAGTCCTTAATTCCTTTACGTATTGCAATATCAATTGCTAGTTTAATCCAATCAGGCTCATATCTTTCTATAAAAGTATGAATAGCTGTAATATCTCGTTCTGATAAACTTCTTCGTCTCAGTGAAGATGCCCAATGCTGCTTAATTTCATCTAGCTTCTCACGACGTTCCTTAAGAATATATAAATGTTTAGTTTGAATATGCTCAGCCCATTCTTCTTTATTGAATCCACCTGTAAAATCTTTTATTAACTTGTCAGATTTACCAGAATTACAGTCTTCACAACTTGTCACTAAATTTTCAAATACATCAGTACCACCTTGAGCTACTGGAATAAGATGATCTACAACCAATTTTATTTCTGGCGGAGTACGCCCACAGTACTGGCAGGTATGGTTATCTCTTTGAAAAACATCAAAACGAATTGAAGGTGAAATTTTACGAACGCTCTCAACCTCAAGCATACTCAGTTGAACAGCAGAATTACTTAGAAATTGATTGTTGGGATCGACTAATAACAATTTTAGATTTCTTAGCTTCTCTACATATATCTTTTGAGAAACAACACCTGCTCGTTCACAAATTTCTTCCCAAGTTGGTTCGCCACTATTTTGAACGATTTCAATAAATGATTTCAAAAAAATCTTCTCTCTTCGTGAGAGTTTAGTAATAGCCCACTGAACATATTCTTGTCTACAATATTGCTCTTTAAGTTTGTTAAAATCCTCCATAGCAGCCTGACGACGCGCTCTTTCTGCTTGCTGTTTCCGCTCTTCCTGAATTTTTTTACAATATTGGCAAGCGCACCAACCTCTACTTTGATGTCCACAACCAAGACAGATTTTATCTTCTGAAGCTTTTGCCGAACGGTTTTTATAAACTAAATCAATGAAGCAGTTAGGACATTTCTCACTGGCAAGATAAGGGAAAACAAAGCTGTAGATACTACTATAGCCATAACGTTTGACATCGAATTTCTCTTGAATAGATTTTACAGCTATATCGCTTTCCCAGTAAATTTTATTGAGTTCCGCTAAGCTTTCTTCAGAGAAACCGATACTAGCTGCTTTAGTTCTTACTTTTTCAATAGCGTCCCGAAAGCTCTGAAGTGATTGATTTCGGCGGTTAATTTGCGATTTTAATCTGTTGTAGTTTGAAGAAAAAATTTTATCAGATGGAGAAAACTCTACTGCTTGAGAAAAAAGCGAAAAGGCTTCATCAAGCATACCTTTTGTCTCATAGATAACGCCTAAATTGTTGAGAGCTGCTGTATTTATCGGTTGTTGGTCAATCAGCCTTAAATAGGTAGTTGCTGCCTCATCTTGATTTCCTATACAATCCATACTATAAGCATAATCGAAGAGACCCTCAAGGTTTTTAGAATTATCTACAAACTTTTTGCTAACTTCAGCAACAATGGCAAACGAGTTAGTCTCGAAAAGAAGCTTACGCCAAATAGTATTATAGAAAGGTAGAAAGACCTTGGAAATTACATCTGGATTTTTACATTTCCTCAATTCAGGTAAAACGATATTATTTATTAAATAAACTTCTTCTTTATCCTCATTGCTAAGCTTATTTTTCTCATTAAAAACTTTCTCCGAAAAACTTTTTAAAAGATAGTCATCACTCTCGCATTTCCAAATAGCGTGTTTTAAGTAATAATGTATAGCTTGCAGAAGATTCTTATCTAAAATCTCTTGAGCTAGTTCGTAACCTAAACAAGGTGGGCATCCAAGTAATTCTGCTGCGGATACAAGTGGTGATTCTGATAGATCTGGAAAGAATTGAAGTAGTTCTTCTTGCTGTTCTTCACAGAAATATTTTTGAATTATGTATAGCAATAAACCTCTATCTTGTTGTGCCAGTAGTTCAGTCTCATCTTTCAGTAAGACTAAGGTTTCACAGACATCAGCGATAACATCAAATTCTTGATATGAAAAATAATAAACACTAGCCCAAACTCCTATTAAACTATCTAAATAAGTATCAATGCCAAGGAATAACTCTGCGCCAGACCTAAAATCACTAACCGCTTGCTTCAGATTGTTCCTGTGAAAATTGATATAAGCTTTTCGGAAATAATGCCGAATGACAGATTCGAGATTTGTACTATCCATATATTCAGCAGAAGAAGCTAGCCACTCACCAAGTTGTCCTTGTCTAAACAATAGATCGGCTTTAATTCTAGATATAAAACTCTCGTCCTCGATTAAAATACCATCTAGACAGCGAATAGCATCAGCAAATTTTTTCTGACACACCAAGGCTTCAAATGTGTACCATCTTGCCCTTCGATCAAATTCTTCTGTCCCAAGTAGAGGAGATAATAGTACAATTGCTCTTTCATATTCTCCCTTACGGTAGATGAGAGTTGGGGCTAGCTCAAGGCGAACAATAGCTTTATCCGGATATTTTTGAAAGGCTTTATTTAGTGTATTGACTCTACTCTCTATATCTTTAAGTTCATACAAATCTGCAAGTAAGAGGTATGCTTCAACAGGACACTCTTCAAACTCAATAGCTCTTATAAGGTAACTCTGCATTATCTCCTTACTAGCAGCATCAATTTCGTAGGAATAACGCCCCTTTCCCTCGACAAGTGCTAAGCGATAATACGTATAAGCAGATGGGCTGATTCGTTGTGCCGATCTTAAAGCAATTGCCATTTCGTTCCAATTTTCGGATTGCCAATGGATATCAGCCCAAATTTCATAATCTAGATTTGTGGGATATTCAATCTGCTGCAAGATCCTTAAAGCGTCTCTAGATTTACCAAGGATAAACCAGCAAACAGCTAGTAAACTACGCTTCTTGTCATTTGGCTCTAACTCCAGTTCTCTCTGAAGTTCCTCTATAGCTTCGGCGTATCTTTTTTGTTCAAAGAGATCTTGGTAACTCACGGTTAAAGCTTATTTCAGTAAGGATTTGTAGGTAGTTTAGAAACTAACCGTATTAGAAATATCATACTTGTAATACCCTATACTTACCAATATCATCCCGTGAATATGTGCTTGCATCTTTGTGCCATCGTAAGTGCAACCTCCTGCATTGCGATGGATCGGATAGCGATCGAGTCCAAGCGATTGAATTGAAGAAAAAATCCGACCGCAAGCGTCCCACCCGTAAAAAATCAGTTGCGGTTGATTGAGTTGGTGAAAAGTGATAGCCAGTCTTTTCTCCAAGCGCGATCGCCCTTAAAGGCAATTCGCATCAGTAATGTAATTACTGTCAATCGGACAAAGCACTATTGGGCTAGAGTAACCTAGCTCGGCGCAATCGTTCGATCAAAGCAGTCCGTTTACTATACTGCCCATAAATTTGATTCAATCGCTCTTGAAAGGCTGGATATTTATCTCGATATTTTGCTAAATCTCGTAGCTGCACTAATATCTCAACGGCGCGATCGTAGGTCTTGGCTTGGGGTTTTTGTAATAGTGCTTCTACTTCGTCCCATGCTTGTGTTTCCCGTCCAGCTAATGCTTGTAGTTCTTGAATTCGCTGAGCCTCTGCTGCTTGTCGTTGCCGTTTTTCTGCCTCTGCTTGCTCTTTTTGAGCTGCATCTAAAAGCTGTTGAATGGTTCGGACAGACCGATCGCCAGAAGAGTCGATGGCGATCGCACCCAACAATTCTTGCCTAAACTTGACAGATAGGTGGGGTTCTGCTCTCGCCAATCGCAGCAGGAAAGCATCGCACTCACTGCGGGATAACTGAGAGATCGCTTGCTCGATTGTTTGTTCTGAAACAACTGTCGGTTCGCTGCTAGAGGCGGATGCAGCTTTGAGCAAATGCTCGTCTAGCTGAAAAATTTCTTTAAAGGCTGCTTGAACATCGGAGAGTTGATTCAGTCCAGAAGGAACTGGAGGTTCTAGTTGTGTTGGCTCCAAAGTGATGTATTCTGGCGATCGGGTAATGGCTTTGAGCCATGCTAAGTACAAGCCCCGATAGTCTTGTTGGAGAATCTCTTGGCGTAGTCCGACCAGTTGTGAAAGAATTCCTTCTCCTTCGATCCAATAATCAAATCCTTCCTCTTGGCTAAATTCCCAATCTAAAATGGCATAGTCCCCCATGTAAGAAAGACTGATGCAATCCTCAAGACAATAGGGTTCAATAGCATTTGAGTCGATGAGGGCTTTGGGGAAGCGAAACGCCAACTGTTGCGTACCCCAATTGGCAATGTAATAGAATGCGTCAAAGTATTTTGCCAAGAGTTGCTTGGGGTCGCCTGGAAGATCGCTATAGCTGTAAGTAAACACAGCTTTGGTGGTACTTAACTCCACACGGCTGGAGAGTTGAGCGATCGCTGCTTGTTCTGTTTTGTTCAGCGATCGGTCTAGAGTTTGAAATTCATAGTATTGATATTCGCTCATGCGATCGATTAAAGCTGCAAAAGTGCATAAAGCTTAAATTTGAAATCCAGGGCTTGAGCTTGCTGGAATTTTTATCAGTGGTGGGTAGGATTTATTGTAGCCCTAGAAGAGTTGATGAGAAAGCTACGAGGGATGTACGTAAGCGCGATACGAGAGCGATCGTTAATAGATTCCTACTCTACCACTATGACCGAAACCACTTATGCTGCTCGAACTAGCCACGCTTTTGTGTTGACTGAAACTGCAACGGTTGCCCAACTGATACATCAAGGCGTAACCCAGGAGCAGATTCGCACGCAAGTATTAGTAGAAGACTTGTTCGGGCTGCGCTCCCAAGTTTCTCGCGCACGGGCGCTGCAAACTATCCTTAAACGCCTTGGGCAAACAACAGAGGCATACATTCAATTTATTGCTACTGGCAATCCTGACATTCGCCGACTTACTATCCTGTTCCTCATCCTGCGAGAAGATCGCCTGCTACGGGAATTTATCGCTGAAGTCTTGCTGGACAAAATTAAGGGTTGCGATCGCTTAGTAACTCCTGCTGACTTACGGACTTTCTTTGAAACCAAGCGAGACTCTTGTTCTGCTGTGGCTGCGTGGTCAGAATCTACCTACAAAAAAGTTGCAAGCAACACCTTACTGGTACTGGTCAATGCGGGGTTGTTGCAGCCCACCTCACCAAAAGGGAATTATCAAATTCGCGCCGTTCCCATACCATCCGCTTTACGTCAGCAACTACTTGCTGATGGGTTGGGTTATTACCTGAGTTTAATGTTAGACGTTTAATTCAACGCAGGGGAAGGGGGAATCTATATGTAGCTTCTCCCCTCTGCTCCCCTGCTCCCAAGCGCAGCGATGCCCCCCTGCCTCTTCAATCTACTGCCAGTGCTTTAAATACTGCGTCTACAGGATCGGCGTAAAATGATGTCTGAAATTTTGCAAATAACTCTGGTGGGACGCTAACTAAGTCTACGGCACTTGCCATTGGTAGGAGAACGCGCTTAGCACCAGCATCAAAGGCTACTTGCAGGCTAGCTGCTAGATTGTTGACTGGGTTAATCGTACCACCTAAAGTCATCTCACCAAATATGGCTAATTGTGTCTGGACGCTCCGTTTTAAGGAAGCGGAGCATAAGGAAACAAACAAAGCTAATCCACTTTCCTCCGGTGTCCCAGCTCCTTGCAAGTCGAGTAACTGGAGCAAGAAATCCCAATTATTTGGGTGTATGCTGCTGCTAACCCGTTGAGCGTTAGCTTTAAAGTAATTGATGGCAATGTTTACACTATCTTTCATCCTGGTAGCGCTCGCGCCCCCAGTGCGTACCAACTTGCCACTACCTGGTACTGCTTGCAGTTCGAGTTTGAACGTGCCGACGATACCGCTATCCCCAGTACTGACAAAGTATAAGTGACCAGGAGTTAGTATGTCTTGGCTAATCAAGCTCGCTCCACCTTGTTCTGGAACTGAGACAAAATGTTCTTCTAAAGTTTCCAAGTCAATGTAACTGAAATGCACGTCGTAAAATTCCATCCCACCAATTTTCTTGAGCTGTTCCTTCACCCGCCGCCGCACTCGTAGGGCGTACACCAGGGCATCGCGCACGTCGTCTTTGCTAAACGAGCCATCGGGGAAGAGCAACTTCAGCAGTCCCGATACAGTTTTGCGGACTGCTTGTACATCCCGTTGCTTGAGATTATTACCTAATCGAAAGTAAAGGTCGATCGCATCGGCAAAGCTGCGTTTCCGCATTTCCCGCAGCCACTCCGCCAAGTAATCTACGATAAAACCGTACTGATTGGTAAAATTTTCGGGGCTAAATTTGGGAATTTCCCAACCAGGGATATAGGCGTGAAAGCGATCGAAGAAGGCAGTGTCAATCATAGCTTCGGGGAACGGTGCTAGCAGGTGAGAAGTTTTCACCAAGGATTCCACGCTTTGATTAATGTTGCCGACAAACACCATAGAAGCATTGGCGGTAATCTCTGCCTTACCCCGTGCAAATGAACCCGATGCCATGTAGTCTTTCATGATTTGCACGCCATCATTATCGTGGAAGCTGATGCCTGCTACTTCGTCAAAGGCAACGACATCAAATAAACCTACCAGTCCTACGCAGCGGCTGGACATATTGTAAAACAGGTTTGCTACTGTGGTTTTTCCACCAGAAACCAAGATTGAGTTGGGAGAAACTTCTTTGTAAACGTGAGATTTGCCTGTAGAGCGCGGTCCCAATTCGCAGCAGTTGTAGTTATTTTCACAAAGGGGTACTAAGCGGGCAAGTAAATGCCACTTCACATCCTCACTGGTAGTGGTGGGTTCTAGTCCCGTCGAGCGAATCAGCAAGTCAATCCATTCGCTACGAGTAAAAGCTGGACGACCTGCAAACAGTTCATCCATATTCACGCTGGGCATTTGGATCGGTTTGAGGCTTGTCACAATGAAGGGGCTGGGTTTCATCCCAGCTTCGTACTCTAGTTGCAGGATGCACCAAATACCACCACCCAGGAGTTTTTGGTTAGGTTTGACGATTTCAGAATCAATCACTATGCCCTTGACACCCAGGTTCATTAATGCGCCCTGGTAAATGTCATTTTTCTCGTTGAGTGTAACTGTCACGCGATCGATGATGGTGAAGCGCCCTAATTCCCGAATCTTAGATTTAACCTGTTCTGCTTCGTCAGGACGGACGTAATTCTGAGCTAGGATGTTTTTTACACGAGTAACGCCTTCCTCAATGGTGGTTTCATCGTCAGTAGCACAGTACATACCCAGTAGGTATTCCAGCACGTACACGGGTACGTTAGCACCCTCTTTGATCCGCTTGTTCAAGTCTTTCCGTACTACCTTTCCAGGGTAAATGTTGTTGAGTTTTTGGTTCAGGTCGTCCATTGGGGAGAAGTGGCAGGGGGGCAGGGGGAGATGATTTGGTATCATCTACTGGGTGAAGATTTCGATCAGAAGTCTCCAAAGTCGTTGGCGATTCCTAAACTAACTGTCCAAGGTTCTCGCAGCAATTCACTCTCGTCATCTGCATCTTTGACGATTAAATAGGCGTTAGTAGGGGGATTAGCGGTAGTTACGGTCAACCGCAGGTTAATTTCCCGATCGCTGGGATGGGGGCTATTGCTACTTAATTTAGCTCCTCTCACGTCTGTAATGGGTGTATTCGTTTGGGGATCGTATAAGGCAACTGTAATTTGACGCGATCGCCATCTACCCTCAACTGCTTCAGTCTGTACTAATGTCAAGCTAAAGCGATTATTCGTTACCCGTCGGACTCTCGCACTTACCTGTACTCCTACTTTACGGGCTGGTCCCTCGTCGCCTTTTGCCCTTTGGTGATGGTAGGTAATGACTGGTACGCAGATTTCCTGAAGCGATGCCCCGCCGTGGACAAACTGCGCCCCCGCCCCTTGGACGGCAAAGCGTAAACTACCACGGGGTACAATGGCAACACCATCTTTTAAATATGGCAAGTTGAAGTGCAGCAAGGTTGAGTCGCTCACTTGCTCTCGTGCTAAGAGGTAGCGGCGTTTGCTTTCTAGCACTGCTTCGCTACTCGGTATGGGTCGCTTGTCTGCTTCTTGAATCGGGCGGCGTTGGTACAAAAACCCGTGATCGGCGGTAATAATGACGTTTGTACCGTTGATAGAATTACAAATTTTCTTGACTAGCCGTAGCAGTTCACTAATTGCCTGTTCGCAAGCTGAGAATACTTGGCGTTCGCTTGATGCCTTATCTCCAATTGCATCAATGACGTTGTGATAAATGTAGATCAGGCGATACGGTTGCACGGCAGCCCGTCCCTCGTCTGTATTCATCTCTAGTAAGTTTTTGGCATCAATTACCGTAGCTTCTACACGGCTATTTTGATTCAGTACCTTTTGCCTTGCGATCGCTCCTTTGGTACTCAGCCCATCGAGTAAAACATCGTCACTACCTGGAATAAGTTCTAACCTCGACCCTGGAAGCAGTGCTGCCATTCCCAATCGCGTGACGCTGGGTAAAACTCCAAATTGCGCCTCTATACTAGTTTCACCCCGTATTTCTTTCTGGATTATCTCCTGGAGTTCGCTGGCGACTTCGTAGCGCAAGGCATCGGAAATAATCACAAATGCTTTCTCGCGATCGCTCCGTTCTAAAATTGGTAGCACGTACCTAGCAAAAAACTTGGTTTGAGAAGCTATACCTGCCAATTCCCAGCGTTCGTCAAGGGCATTAGACCAAGCATCTCCTAGCTCATCCAAAAACCATTGGGTGTATAAATTCTCTACGTCTTCAATTAAGCCCTTCAGGATGTCCCCATGAGCATCATCACTCTTCGTAATAAAGTGGCGGTAGGCTCGGTCAAAGGAATGTAAATTGCTAGCATAGGCTTTGAAGAGGGTAGGTGCAGGCTGGCGGAATCCTTCGGTATACTGCTGCTTAAATTCCAACAGCGCGATCGCGGCTTCTATGGCTTGGTAAATCTTCTCATACTTGGAAAACCAAATTAGAGTGTGACGCGCCTGTAACCAATTGCGCCAAGGGGCTAGTTGTGCTGTTGGCTGCCCTATCTGAGAACGTAGTGTTTTGACGCAGGTACGAATTAAAACCTGGTCTACGACCTCAAAGCTAGCTGCTTCATATAAAACTTCTGGCTCTAAATGCTCGATCGCATCAAATATCTGTAATTGTTCTGCTACTTCACTACTAAGGATCTGCCAGCCAGGATAATCCTGCTGGTCGCGCATCCACTAATCGATAAAGGCATAAGCCCGTTGTCCAGGCGTGATAACTCGATCTGCTAACTGAGGCGGAATTGCACCGTGCAGCGATTTAGCGAAATGAGTGACTAGCAACTGCACGAATAACTTGTTTAAGCTGGGATTTTGCGTAGGGAAGTCGGTGTGTTCTTGGACTATCTCCCAGAAGGCTGCTGGGGAGACAAAACGCTCAATGTCAGACCAAAGGGAATTATCGGACTCTAACAATCCTCCTAGCAGCACCCGTCGGATCAACGTACCTGCGTCAGGGACTTTTAAGCCTGCGAGAACGGAAAGCATGGCGAGGAGTAATCCCCGTTCGTCGCTATCAGGGGAGATAGCCATTGCTTGCAGGGCTTCTGTGCGCTTGCGGTTTTTGAAAAATTTTATCTGTTCTCGAATTACACTCTCTAGGCGGCGCTGGCGCAGTCCTAAATCAGCGTAGATCAGAGCAGCAGGATCGGCAGAGAAGGTTAAGCCGCTCTTTTGGATATCCAGCAGCCAGTTTTCTTGGGGCGCAGGTTCGGGAAAAGGGGCGTACAGGAGAAAGGCTTGAGTCGGTTGCTCGATTAATAGGCGATACTTGACGGTGAAGGGAGTGTCAATCAGTTGGATTTTCTCTACACCTTCGAGCTGGAGTTCGTCGAAACTGCTGGCAAATTGCCGATCGGGATCGTACCAAAATACAACCCGTTGTCCTGAGTGCGACCAACGGGCGGAATCATGGAAGAGGTTTTCTAGGGTGTTTTGGATACGGGCGGTGTTCATTCTCCTGGTTTTTCTGCTTCAGCAATTTGTAATTGTTGTACTTGTTCCACCGTTAAACCTGTCACTCTTGCCACTACTTCAATAGACATTCCCTCTTTTAACATATTGATCGCAACACGTCGAATCCCCTGTTCGATACCTTCAGCTCGACCTTCAGCTCGACCTTCAGCTAGTAATAATTGATAAGTTACTGACTCTTGCATAATATCTCTCCGTAGCAAACGCTGAATCTCTTCTTCTTCCAATACTAGCCCAGCTAGGATGAATGCAGATGCAGCAAGATTGCTCTGCATTCGTTGGTTGGTAATATTGTTAATTACTGTTGCGACTTCCTGCAAAGTATTAGTTTTATTATCGGTATTACTTAAAACAGCAAATGGAAGTAAGCCAGGAGTTTGCAAAAATATTTCTGTTGGTTGTTCCCATAGACGAATTACTTGGAAGCGATGAAATGTTTCTTCAAGAGTAAATGTAGTTTGCCCAACCAGTTCTGAATTAGTTTTTTGTAAATAAATCACTACTTGACGCATCTGTTTGCGAGGAAAGCGACGATATACCCGCAAACGGTAGTCTGCCATGCGAAAAGGAATATTCCCATCCGGTTGAGTTTGAAATTCGATGTGCAAAACTATTTCATCTGATTGCCGTAAGATGAGAGCATCGGCACGAATTGGTTCTAGGGAAAGTTCTTTAGGACTTAACTGGGTTAAGGCTATTGGTTCGCCTAGCAGCCAAGTAGCGAAATCGTTGGAAAAATTCTCGACTAGGAACTTACAGAGATTATCGAACATGAAAAAGTTAATATTTGTGAATCTAAAAAAAGAGGAGGTTTTGCAATGAACGAGCTAGAAAAATATCGTAGTGCTATCAAAGTTATATTAACAGAATATTATGAAATAGCTAATATTCAAGTTACGGAAAATAGAGAAGTTGAGGCAAGCGATCGCCTAGCTTTTGATGAAACACGAGATCAATATCTTTGGTTTCGTTTTGGTTGGGAGGGAAAAAAGCAGATCAAGTATATCATCATGTATCTCTGCATTAAAAACGGCAAAATTTGGGTTGAAACAGATGCAACTAATTTCTGCGTTGTTGACGATTTACTATCTGCTGGCATCCCTCAAAGTGATATTGTTTTAGGGTTTCATCATCCCAGTAAACGAGAATTGACAGAATTTGCTATTGCTTAATACCATTTCTGTTTATCATTACACCAGTTTCAATCCTATAGCCCCCTTAAAAAGGGGGTTGGGGGATCTTCTAGGCGCGAAGTTTGAAAGAAATGGTATGACTCATTACAATAACTCCCTTTTCCATTGAGAAGCTTTCTCTAAATCTGCCATTTTTAAATCAGAGCCTTCATAAACCAAGCCTTTGAAGCGAGTGTAGTTGTAGGCTACTCCATCGTCAAGGTTGAGTGTAATTCGCGCATCGGCTAGGGTTTGCAGCTTGGCTTGGTAATCTCGCAGTTCTAGCTGTTGGGCTTGCAGTTCTTTTAAGCGGTTGGTGGCGGCTTTTTTAGCGGCGCTGGAACTGGCGTTGTCTAGCTGTTGTTGTGCGCGTGCAATTTCACCGTCTAATTTGACTTGCAATTCCAAAACGTAATCGGTGCGGATGCGGGCGAGGGTGTCTTCGTTGTAGCGGTGTAAGTAGACTAATGCGCCAAAGGCTCGTTTTTTACCACTAGTAAATAGCCAGTAAATAGGACGCTTTTTATAAGTTTGAATGTGGTCGGAGATGAATTCTTGCACAAAGTAGCGACGGATGCGTTCTTGGGCACTTTCTCCGTTTTTAAGTTTGAGGGCGTTGGCGATGAAATTGAGATTTTCGGTGAGGGTTTCGGGACTGTAGGCGACGCGCAGAAATTCTATGAAGCGGGTAACGATGTCGTCATCAAAGTATGCTTGGTCGGTAATCGGAATAATTGCGTTGCTGCTGGCGGGAAGGATTGGTGTAGGGTGGGGTCAAAAGGTTGTTCGGCGTGAATGAGTCTTGGTTTATCGAGGGAATAGCGCCCCATCATGCAGCCAACTGCGTAGGATATGAGGGAACGGATATCTCTATCTAAGTCGGCGCGGCGGATGGTGATTTGGTCGTCGGGTACTTCTGGGGTAAGCTCGTCTTGTAAGCCGTAGGCTTCTATCCAGTAGCAGTTGTTTTCTTCTTCAAGGCGTTGGAGTTCGCGGAAGGCGGTTTCTGATTTACTTTGCCAAATGGTGAAAGCTTCGCTGAGGTGTTTGGTGTTGTGGCGAAGAAGAGGATGGGTTTGGAAGTCCCAGGATGTTTCAAAGTTATCCCAGTCTTGACGAGAAATTTCGATAGCTGATAAGGCAATATTTTGAGCATACGTATGCGATTCATTATTGACTGGCGCAGGTAAATTTTTGATATCACCTGACTGAAAATTAAGTGTAGAACTTATAACTTTAATTAACTCAAAAGCAACGTTAGAACACATATATCCCAACAGCCAATAAATATAATTTTTGCTTGTAAATAATGATGGACTTGCATCATCAAAAATTAATTCTTTTGGTAAAAAACGTACACCAAAAAACGACGAACTTATTTTTGACCACGTAATACCCTGAAGAAAGTAATATTTGGCTCCTGGCAATGCTTCAGCTTGTCCAACTTTGACCCTATACTCTCTCACTTCTTCCCCGTCATTCAAGTAGTTAATAACGTATTCCAAATTTCCGTACCATCTTCTAAATTCTCCACCTTTGCTTAATGCAAACCAAGATTTAATTGAATTATTTTTACCTTTAGTTGAATATTTCAAATTTGTGCGCTCAATACTTACTTCTTGCCAACAACGTATAAAACGATCGTTTTTATTGGTTGCTATTCCTTTAGTAGTAACAGCAATTTTACCTAAGTTATGACTTTGCCAAAAAATGTTAAAAATATTTTTACAGACCCAGTAAGCGATCGCACTTCCTGGTATTTTAGCAAAATCAGCTTGATTAACTCCAAAATACCTATGTTCGCCGCTGAAGTATTTTTTCTCTTTCGACTCAGCACTATTGTAATTAACTAAACGAACATAATTTCCTGTTCTATCTTGAGGGCTTTGTTTACTCAATACAAAAGTTGTTGATTGTACAACTTCGCCACCTATTTCAGGAAAGGCTCTTGCTCCCAAGTGAACCATTGACTCTATAGTGTATTTTGTCAACAATTCTTTTCGTAAATTTTCATAACTGCTGAGAAACATCCAAGACTGTTGATTGATGGTTGCCATAAACCCAGTATTAGCAACCATCTTTATACACAGTTCCATAAAAATAGCAAATAAATCACTTTTACTGTTTTGATAATTTGTATTAACAAACTTTTTGACTACATTATTAAACGAACCATTACCCATATATGGCGGATTTGCTACTACAACCCAATACTGCTTACTCAACAACTCCGCCTGTAAAAGCAACCCCTGCAAAGCTGGAACATATTCTCGAAATAGTGGATTGCGATCGCTGTTTTCCAACTTTTCCAATTGCGCCTTCAACCTCTGTGCATCAAAAGGTGGTGGCGTAATCAAACTTCCCAAATTATCGGCATTCTCAAAAGCCTCAACTAGCGGTTCCCAATCTTCAGCCTTCAACTCCGCAGCAGGTGGTAAAGTCTGACTATGAGTAGGACGTACTGTCGTAATATTCAAAACAGGCGGCTTCCGCAAAATTCGAGAATTTTTCGCCCGTGCCTTCATCAACACGGCAAAACTTGCCAACTGCGCCGCACGTTCATCAATATCTAAACCATACAAATTATGTATCAAAATCAACGCCGGAATATCCCGTTCTAAATAACCTTGTTCCTTGTAAATCTCAAACAGCAAATCAAACGCATACACTAATATATGACCGCTACCACAAGCAGGATCGATCGCAGTTAAATCTTGAGGCGTTAGCGATCTAAGATCTTCATTTTCTCCACTACTATTATTAGGATTCTCCAAATAGTAGGGCATATGTTCCCGCAACCGCGATTCAGGATGCGCCTCTAACCACAACCGCCCCAAACTATTTTCCACCATATACCGGACAATCCAATGGGGAGTAAACAATTGCGTTGCTGCTGGAATATCCGCCGCTGCAACCTTCGACTTTGCCCCTATTACCTCATCCTTGCGTTCGGAAATATAAAACTGGTACAGCCACCCTACTACCTCAATATCTTGCCAATCCTCCTCTGGAATCTCCTTTACCAACCACCGCACAATCGAATCCTGATTCAAGAGATTCCCAGGCAAAAACAGTGCTTGGTAGTTTTGGCGAGTATCAAACAGTGCGGGAATTCCTTCTGCCAAAGCTTTACATTGAGCCATCAACAGACGACGATAGAGAAATTCATCGGGATTAGGATCGCGACTAGCAAAACTACGCCACTCATTGAGAGTATCCAAATCAAGCCCTGGTAAATCCCCCATTTCCGCGATGTAGCTGTAGCGACCTGCAATTATAAATGCTCAAACCAGCAATCAAGACATTTTCAAACCAGGATTATTTGCAACTATAATTTCGTTTGAACCAGGATTAAATGCAACTGAGCCAGGAATAAGGGTCCTCCGCAATTTTGGTGATGCAGAAGAATGTTACGGATGAGCGATCGCTCTTGACTGGAGACAGAATGAGGCGATCGCCATTAGCTGAACCCAAAAGATTTCATTTGCCGCGTGGGGATGAGCTTTACACCGCTAGCAAGAATCGTCGGGAGAGCAGTTCCATTCCAGCACGACCAAACATCTGACGCTTCAACATCTTCAGTCGATTGATCTGACCTTCGGTCTGACCGTTGCTCCAAGGAAGTGTTATACCTGCCTTGACAGCATCGTAGTCCTCTTGCAGCCGTTTGGCAAAGCGGTGAAAGGGAGAAAGTTGACTCTTGAGTGCCCGTTCTAACCAGGAGTCGAGTTGCGATGGTTGACGCTCTCCGACAAGAAAGGCAAAGTTTTGGGCCAGTTGAATCGCTTCGGGAACGAGGGCACAAAGCTGCTGTTTTTCGTCTCTAGTGAGCTGCGACCAGGCAATCGCCTTGTATTCTGGATATGCTGCGATTTCGCCCTTGACTAAGTTCCAGTTAGACTTGGCGATCGCCAGTTTCATCGCTGCCACTAAAATCTCTACGGGATCTGGGATGGTTTCTTCTGGAGGCGAGACGGCGGATAAAGGGGTCGATGCGATCGACTCCAACCGCCTCAAATTATTGGCTCGTTCCACAAAGCAACAAATCTGTTGGTTGAGAACGTGCCGCCAGCTAGAACCAATGAAGAAAGACAAGCTAAAGTCTGGGGTAGAAATTATGCTGCGGATCTTGTCTTCGATCCCGTACTCCGCTCGAAGCATTGCCTGCATTAGCTGCCACAACAGCTTGCGTTTGAAAAAGGTACAGCAACGACGCTCTTTGACGCGGTAGACAATATAGGGGGTAGAGGATGCATTTCTAGTTAAGCCCAGGCGCTCCACAGAAATTGTGGCAGCGACTAGCTCTATTTGAGGGGCAACGCTTTGCGCTTGCTGTTCTAGATGAGAATGCAGCTCGCTAGTTGCGATCGTAGGGGGTTCGAGTATACCATACATATTAAAAGCTCCTTTTCTACAAGGGAACTTAGAAGCGGTTAGTTCTGGATTTCCTACGTCGCTGACTAACCGCTACCGATTCAGTTGATTTCATTGTATACGTATTCGAGAAAAAGTCAACACTTTGTTTTAAGGGTATGGGCAGAGGTCAACATCAAAATAGCTTGGCAAATCTTCGTCCTCAACAAAAGATCTATGACGAGGAGAAGAAAAAGCGCACTCTGTCTGTAACCGAGTCAGGCTGGAAGGGTGTGGCGGAGGTAGTAGAAGCGACTGGCTGTAGCAGTGTGTCAGAACTTTTAGAGAAATTGGGCAGAGGCGAAGTGAGAATTGCCTAAGTGCGATCGCTCAACACGGAAACTCTAAATACTAGAGAACTCCCCAAATCCCGTGGTCATAAAGCCGGTTAAACTCATCGTCGAATGCATCGGGCAAATAATGCAGGGTTGGCGCGGCGCTCTAGGATGACTCAATAGCGCCGCTCTGCTTTGTTATATATCGAGCGCATTGGCATTCGGCAGCGAAAACCTATCAGCAAACCAATTATTACATTAACTCGCTCTTGACCTCGGCGTTGATTCGCGAACCATTGCCGAGTGTTTTTTCGGTCGTGACATTGAACAACTATTTTCCCTTCTAGAACGAATTATCCTTGCGGCTAGCACGGGCATAACGCAACTACTGTAGGCTAGCCTTAACATTTCTCATGCCTGCTCGTTTTGCGAATTCTCGAACGATCTTCGCTTCAAAGAACATAGCTTGATGGCTCTAATTCCAGTCGAGTAGAGAAGCTTGATTATTAGACGAGTGCGATTGTCGAATTGAATCGGTAAAAGCAGTTGAACAATTGTGAAATTCTCAAATCTTGGGATCTCTTTCCCTCACCATCTTGGGTCGTGGAATTATTAGTAGAGGCAGCAAATATTAAGCCAGGAATCAGTTGTTTGGAGCCATCGGCTGGTTTTGGTAAGCTAGCGACTTCTCTACAGCAAGCAGGAGCGATCGTCGAAGTTATTGAACCAATTCCAGAATTGCAAACGAGCCTATCACTACAAGGTTTACTACTAATTGGCTCGGACTTTCTGACTACTCCCATCGAGCGCGATCGCTACGAGCGAGTCGTACAAAATCCTCCTTTCTCACAGCAGATATCTCACGTGAAAAGAGCCTATCAATGCTTAAAAGTTGGAGGCAGGCTGGTCTCGCTTGTGAGTCATAGTCCTTGGCAATACAATACCAGTTTTTACAAGCAATTTCGGTATTGGTTAAACGCAGTTAATGCCCAAGTTCAGGATTTGCCTTGGGGATTATTTGTCAATAGCGTTAGCGAAGCTTAACGAAGTTATCGCTATACCTGTGTAGAGTGCTGCCTCATCATTATCGACAAAATTTAGAGACAAAATTGGAGAAATTATCGTGGTTAAAACAAAGTTAGAGGTAATTGCAGAAGCCGCAACATTTTTAACTGCACGCCATCCTAACAAAGAAGACCCGCTCAAAAGAAGGGAAACCTTAAAAGCTAGCTTTAGCTGGTTGTGCAGAGAGCTAAGTGAAGACCAACCAGAAGCCAGTGCAGCAAAGATTGTTAGTTACGTCAAAGACATTTTGGCGCTTTTGCGCCGATTGAGGTGAAAACACGGTCACGGACAAATACTCCACTAATTGTCTGTGACCGATTACACGCACCTTTGATTATGCCAGAAATTCAGACTCTCAACAAGCTAGAAAGAAAACTCATTTCTTTTGGCGTAACACCTCAACCAAAACAAACCGCAAGAGGTAGTATTTGCCTGCCTGTTAAATATGTAGGAGCGGGTTTTGGCGCTGTTCTTTCTTGTGTAGGCGGTCAGCCTACAGAACGCTGGTGGGGGCAGTGCAGTCCTACCGTTCAACACAGAATTAGAGAACACTTCGGTGCATTCCAAGCAGTGGATGCTCTCTAGACTCTAGTTCAATTCAATTAGCACAACCCGCACTTACATCTAGAGTGCGGGTATCTCTTTCTAGAATCTTCTATTCAGTTATAGAATCATGCCAATCCAGATTTATTGGGGCGAAGACGAGTTCCTGATGAGTCGCGTGATTAAACAATTGCGATCGCGCGTTCTCGATGAACGATGGGCGAGTTTTAATTACTCCGAATATCCTCCAGATTCAAAAGATAGCATTCCTCAAGCGATCGCGGATATTATGACTCCTCCATTAGGAACGGGAGGTCGGTTAGTTTACTTACCATCCAGCACTCTATTGGGAGTTTGCCCGAAAGAAATGTTGCAGCAGTTAGAGCACATCTTAGCGATCGTACCAGCCACTAACTTTCTGCTGATTACTACTATTAACAAACCCGATTCTAGGAACAAGTCAGTGAAGCTGCTGCTACAATTTGCCCAAGTTAAGGAATTTCCCTCGATTCCCCAGTGGCAGACTGACACGCTGATAAAGCAAGCGCGTAACTTAGCAAAAGAAACGGGGAGCGAGTTTACACCTGATGCTTATCGAGTATTGGTTGAAGCAGTTGGTAACAATACGCGCTTATTAGTGACCCAGTTAGAAAAACTTAAAGTATACGCCAATGGTGTAACTGTCAATGCCGATACAGTGAGAGAATTAGTTACCAACAATGCAACAAACAGCTTGCAATTGGCAAGTGCTATTCGCACGGGTAATGTCTCTTTGGCATTAAAATTGGTTGAGGATTTAATTACTAGAAATGAACCTTCCCTAAAAATTGTTGCTACCCTGACGACAGCATTTAGAACTTGGTTAGTCGTCAAACTTTGTATAGCTGCTAACTATCAAGATGATAGCGCGATTGCGTTCTTAGCAGAAATCAAAAATCTCAAACGGCTTTACTTCCTGCGTCAAGAAGTTGCCAGTATTTCAGCTGGCGACTTGCAGAAAGCTTTGTCGGTGCTGTTGGAATTGGAATTAATGCTGAAGAATGGATGGGATGAAAAGATGGCTCTCGAAACCCAAATCGTAAAAACTTGTGCCTAGTTCTAACTATAATCCAGTCAAATATGCCATTACCTATAACTGCATCTATTCCTGTTGCTCCAATAAAAAGCGAGCGGGAAAATGTGAAGAGCGAAGAACGAGGAATTTTTGAATTTTCTAGTTTGGTGGGGCAATCAACAGCCGTATCTTTGCTTGAGGGAGCGATCGCAACTAATCGAATTGCACCAGCATATCTGTTTGCTAGTGTAGATGGTGTGGGCAAAACACTGGCTGCTCGCACCTTCATCGCTCAACTCTTTGACACCCATAACCTCACTAACCATCCCGATCTATTATGGGTAGAACCAACCTACCTGGATCGGGGAGAATTGGTTAATCAAAGCAAGCTAGCCCACTCGGAGGTAAAGCCCAAGTCGCCGCCTCAAATTCGAATCGAGCAAATCAGAGTTGTCACTCAATTTCTCTCTTGCCGTGCGCTAACTGCACCTAGCAAAGTCGTAGTCATCCAAGACGCAGATCGAATGGCTGTTGCTGCTGCAAATGCTTTGCTGAAAACTTTGGAAGAATCAACCAGCGGCAGCATTATCCTGATTTCATCCCAACCGCAAAAACTATTGCCTACCATCACCAGCCGCTGTCAGGCGATCCCGTTTCATCGGCTGAATCGCAGTAATATGGTACGGTTGCTGGAAAGACTTAGAAACGTAGAAATTATAAACGCTCCGGCTGTCGTGGCGTTGGCTGCTGGTAGTCCAGGGCAAGCGATCGCGCACTACAATCAACTCAGAACGATTCCAAAAGCGCTTCTAGAACAACTTGTCTTACCTCCCGCAAATGCTTTGACTGCAATGTGCTTGGCAAAGGAAATAGATACAATGCTGGATTTCGAGCGGCAACTGTGGTTGCTCGATTACCTTCAACACCGATGGTGGCGATCGCTTGGTAATAGGGATTGGATAGAAAAACTGGAAGCAGCCAAAGCCGCCCTCTTAAAGATGGCTTCTTCCAGACTTGTTTGGGAAGTACTATTGCTGGGTAATTGATTATCGGCTAGCGCATAGTCATACTAGCTGGATGCGTCATTCCTAGATGAAAATCGACAATAATAGTGTAGTTCCTGGAAGGAGAAATCGTAATGCAAAAGATCGTGCTACGTACTCGCGTTGGTAAAGATGGCATTTTGCATTTAGATGTACCAGTTGCGCTCCAAGATACCGACTTAGAAGTTACGGTAACGGTTCAACCCGTCACCCCAACGCCGACAAAATCACCCGAAGAATTAGGCTATTCATCGGATTTTTTTGAACGTACATTTGGCTGTTTAAGTGATGAGCAATTGGAGCGAGAACCACAAGGGGAACTCCCAGAGCGGGAGCCGCTGGACTGATGTATTTACTAGATACCAATACTTGTATTGGATACTTGAAGGGTCGAGCAGTTGGTGTGAGGCAACGTTTGGAAGCAATACCATCTACGGATGTCTTTGTTTGCTCTGTTGTTAAGGCTGAGTTATTTTATGGAGCGATGAAAAGCTCAAATCCAGAACGCACGCTGCAAGGGCAGCAAGAGTTTCTCAATCAATATGTCTCCTTACCATTTGACGATCGAGCTGCCATAATTTACGGACGGATTAGAGCTTTTCTTGCCATCAATGGTACGCCCATTGGACCCTACGATCTCCAAATTGCTACAATCGCTCTGGCTAACAATTTAACACTAGTGACTCACAATATTAGAGAGTTTAGTAGGGTACCTCAACTCAACCTTGAAGACTGGGAGGCAGGGTAAGAAAGTAGATTTTGATAGGTGTTGAGCGCTAAGGCGCATCTGCCAAGAAGAGATTTATATTGTTGCTATTAGGATAGTCCCGCGATCGCAGCTTAGCTTCTCAATTGAAAACGGGTAACGCAGCAGGCGCTACGCGCAAAATTTATGAAAAATTAGGAAGTGCAATATGACCCAACAATTCATCAATAGAATCGAATTAGTCGGTCGCGTCGGTCAAGATCCAGCTACCCACTACTTCGAGTCGGGTGCGATGAAAACTACCTTGACTCTTGCTGTCAAACCACCGTATAAAAGTGATTCACCTATGTGGTGGGACTTAGAACTGTGGGGAAATACTGCCCAAGTTGCTACTGATTGGGTACGTAAAGGTTCGACGATTGGTGTCGCTGGAGAATTCAAATTTGATGTTTGGGTTGATAAAAATAGCGGCTTACCTCGTAGCAAACCTGTCATTAGAGTCAGCGAATTAGAGCTAATTAGCTCCTCTAAGCGCGGTGAAGAACCCAATACTTCCAGCAATAGTCTACAAGCTAGTATAGCCAACGCCAATTTCTAACGAAAGTCAGACCGTACTTTGTTCTTGAGTCAGAGTGCGGTCTTGCTACTTCATGGCGCTACGCGCAACTAAACAGAATCTATTCGTCTGCAATGGAATATTATGATTAACGCAACTCTTACAGTGAAAATTCGCTCTTGTGACAAAACCCACGATCCTCAAGGAGTAAAAATAGTCTACGGCGATTGCTCGTTTCATTCTTACTCCAAAGATGGATTAGTAGAAAGCACCACGTCTTTTCGTGCGAAAGGAGCAGCTGCCGTTGCGATCGCTAGAGTGGAAGCCGGAACAGATGGTGTAGCCGTTGGTTATCCAGACATGGAAGTAGTAGACACTGGTAACGGATATAAGGAAAAGAAATGTACTCTATTTATTCGTAACTTCATTCCAACTGAATTTGGTCAATCCAAACTTACTGAGAAGCATTTACAATCTCAACTAGCAGAACACACTTTAGTTACAGCAGCCACAGCTAGTAATAGTGTGTCCGTTAATGAATTAGATATTCCATTCTAGTAGGATTAAGCGACAAATCTTTTCAATACAGATACTCCTGATTTAAATCTAGGAGTATATTTTTTCTTTGCTACTATCAATTAAGGAAGTTTTGTACCGGTTGACAAAACAATTTAATGAATTTATTCAACTTTATTCGATTGCCTTGACCACTGCGGCAGCAATATGAGATATTACTCTTTCGCGTGCCTCTAAAGTTGCTTTTGAACCAACGACAAATACTGCGATCGCAATTTGTCTTCCCTTGGGAGAAGTAACGGTGCCAACGTCATTGTTAGCAGTGCCGATGCCCAGTACGCCTGTACCCGCACCAATTTTATGAGCATACGAACAATCCTTATCTGCGCCACACGCCAATCTCGTTTTTTCCAGGATAAGCAGGTAGAGGTTGTAAGTTTTGGAACAGTGGCGTGTAATCTGGGCGCGTCCCTTGAGATGTTGTATTTTCAGGAACTTGATTTTTCACTGGTTTGATGCCTTCCTTAAGATAAGCCACAATCGACCAAGTATCGCGATCGCTCAAGTTCTGATATACAGACCAAAACATCGGCGGGCAAATTGTATTACCGTGTTTGTCTTGTCCTTGGCGGAAGACATTGAAAACTTGTTGAGGTGTCCAGCTACCAATTCCCGTCTCGCGATCGGGGGTGATGTTGGATGGATAAATTTGGAATTCACCGATTTGAAACGGTTGCCCTGGAGTTCCTGGCAAATATCCAGCTAACCACTCTGGATCGTTAGGGGTTTTGTTCGGACTGTGACATCCAGAATGGTTACCTAATGCCGTAACGATATACCTCCCGCGTTGAATCAGACGCGGGTTAGTCAAATCGCGAGCAAAATCGTTACGACTATTAGCCTGCGTTACTCCTAATGACAATATGCTAATAAGAACTACTAGAAACAGAAAACTTGAAATCCGCTATTTACTCTTCATTTCTTACCTCTAGGATGGATAGAGTCGAGCGAGAGGCATTGAAAGACCGAATTAATTTCCTTTGAGAAAGTCCAGCAGCGCAGGATTGACCAGATCGGCATGAGTCCAGTTGATGGCATGAGGACCGCCAGGTATGACCACGAGGCGACTGTCTTTAATTGACTGTGGCAGTCTCGCTGCGGTCGTTTCAAGTGGGAGGATGCGATCGGCATCCCCATGAACGATTAGGGTTGGCACGTCGATGCGTGGCAGATCGTCACGGAAATCGGTCAACCACGACGGCACGCAGTCTAAAGTTCCCTTGGCAGAAGCTCCTGCCGCGACATTCCAACTCATCTGGATGGCATCTTTGCTAATGCGATCGCCTCCTAGCACGTCCGTGTTGAAGAAGTTTTGGAAAAATGCTGATAGATACGCTGGGCGATCTTCAACAATTGCCTTCATAATGCCGTCGAAGACACTGCGATCGACTCCTTCGGGATTGTCGTCTGTCCTCAGCAGAAAGGGTGGCACTGGAGCCATCAGCACGGCTTTCTGCACCCGCTCCGAGCCATATTTGCCAAGATAGCGCGTGACTTCGCCTGTTCCCATTGAAAAGCCGATCAACACAGCATCATGTAAGTCAAGCTTGGTCATCAGCACGTTCAAATCGGCTGCAAACGTATTGTAGTCGTAGCCAACCCTCGTTTGGCTAGAAGCGCCGAATCCTCGGCGATCGTAGGTAATGACTCGATACCCCGCATTTAGCAGCACTAAGACCTGCTTTTCCCAGGAATGACCGTCGAGGGGAAATCCATGAATCAGAACAATCGGTTGACCTGTCCCCAGATCTTCGTAGTGGAGATCAATGGTTGCAGAATTTTCTTGACCGACAGTAACGTAAGGCATTGCAATCTCCTATGAATGCTGAATTTGAATTGCTAGCTGACCGCTCTGGACACAGCACCCTCTTAGATTTGTGTGAAGCCACCATCGACGAATAGCTCAATGCCGCTGACATAGCTGCTGTCATCTGAAGCTAGAAAAACAACGGCTTTGGCGATCTCGTCGGGCGCACCAGCTCGTCCCAATGGAATGTTGTTAGCTTGGCTCTCCACAAATTCTTTCAACTGCGCTTCACTGAGGCCCAGGAGATTGTAACCGGGAGTCGGAATGAGACCAGGGCTAATGGCATTCACTCGAATCTGGCGGTCTTTGAGGTCAACTGTCCAGGTACGGGCAAACGATCGCACGGCGGCTTTGGTGGCACCATACACACTGAAGGCTGGGGTGCCCTTGATGGAAGCAGTTGAGGCATTCAGGACAATGGAAGCGCCCTCTGGCATCAGTGGCAGTGCCTTCTGCACAGTAAACAGTAGACCCTTGACATTGGTGTTGAAGGTTTTGTCAAAGTGTTCTTCGGTGATCGATCCGAGCGGGACGAATTCGCCACCACCGGCATTCGCAAAGATTATATCCAAGTGACCTTGCTCTTGCTCGATCGTGGCGTAAAGCCGATCGAGGTCTGCCAGATTGGAGACATTGCCCTGAATGCCAGTCACGTTCTTACCAATTTCGTTTATAGCAGCATCAAGTTCAGTCTGACGACGACCCGTGATAAAGACATAGGCACCTTCAGCGACAAATCGCTTGGCAGTAGCAAGCCCGATGCCGCTGGTGCCGCCAGTGACGAGTGCAACTTTTCCTGAGAGTTTTTGTGACATAGTGTTTTCCTGGGTATGTGATTATTACTAATGCGATCTCCAAATCGGCAATTTACTTACCAATAAGCCCGCGAATCGTTTCGCCCTGATGACAAATGCCGAACGGACAGACATTCATTGGCTGGCCCAGCACCGACCATCTCACGATTCGCGAGGACGGTTCGCGCCGGGCTGGTCGAGTGCAGTGTCGGGTTATCCCGTCGCCCGCTCCGCCTGATGAATTCAGCCTGGAATACGGGCGATGACCTTGATCTCGAAGTCGAACCCCCCGAGCCAGTTGACGCCGATCGCCGTCCAATTCGGATAAGGCGCTTCCGGGAAGACTTCGCTTTTAACGGTCATGACCGTGCCGAATTGATTCTCGGGATCGGTATGAAATGTCGTCACGTCGACGATATCGTCAAGCCCGCATCCACCCGCTTGCAGGGTCGCCTCGAGATTGGCGAATGCCAGGCGAACCTGAGCCTCAAAGTCGGGCTCGGGCGAGCCATCGCTGCGACTACCGACCTGACCGGACACGAACAGGAGGTCACCTGATCTGATCGCTGCGGAATAGGTCTGCGACGTGTAGAGGTCATGCCGACCGGCGGGGAAAACGGCGTCACGCTGGACCATATGGAATGCTCCTGTTGTGGGTCGCTGGAAATCTGAGAGTTTTTGTGACATAGTGTTCTCCTGGTTGTGTTTAGGGATTACAAGTTTGATTACGTCTCGTTCAAGCGGCAAAGCCGCCATCAATTTTGAGGCTCGCGCCCGTGACAAAAGTGGCTTCAGGACTGGCGGCGAGATAAGATACCATGCTAGCCACCTCGTCACCCTGTCCATAGCGACCGAGGGCAGTCATCTTGGTCTGCCCTGCGGCAGAGTCTCCATCTATGGGATTCATATCGGTGTCGATCGCCACTTGGTCGCAACGTTTCGCACTGCCGATCGACTACTGCGCTACATACCCACCCTCTAACATCAATGTTTCACCTGTATTGATGTATGAACGACAATGATTTCTTGAACGATAGATGAAAGAATTCTCACCTGTCCGCCCTAATCAGTTTGTTATGTAGCAGCAACTGTTGGGATCTATTTCATTAATGAATTCATAATGGGGTGACAAACTCGATCGGATTGCCGTTATTGTCTTGAATCACACAGAGCCGAATACCCGGATCGGGATAGCTTCCGAGTTCGACAAATGTTTTCACACCCCGTCGATTTAATTCAGCAAGAACTGCATCGACATCTCGAACTCGAAAACAAAAATGTCCGATGCCTGTTGTCCTTAATCCTTCACCAAAATTAGTCGCGATCGGCATTCCTGATTGTGACTGAGTAGAGCCAATAATTTCGAGGCGAAAGCCATATACACTGAGATAAGCCAATTTCAGATCTGGGAAAACGCCTACTGTCCATTCATGTTCGATCGTCGCATCTAGCTTTTCTTGATACCACTGAAGCGTTTCCTCATAGTTCGGTACATTCAAGCAAACACGATCGATTTGCATCGAACTCAGAGGATTTGAGCCTAGAGTTGAAGATGTTTGAGTTAAAATTGTCATTTGAATCTCCTGTAATTGTGAATGTTCTAGATACCTCAGAGTCTTACCGTGTGAGCGAATGGGGTGCGAGATGTCCGATCGTCGATCGAAACACATCATCTGGATCGTATTTCTGCTTAAGATCGAGCAACCGCTCATAGTTCGACCCGAAGGCAAGCCGATCGCGCTCCTGTTCCTGCTCCGAAAGGAGATTGATGTATCCCTCTCTCAAAGCATCATTGAGGTAATTTTGTTCCAACTTTTATCAAATCGGCAGCCTTTTCTCCAATCATAATTGCCGATGCATTTGTGTTTCCTGCGATCATAGTTGGCATAATCGATGCATCAACAACTCGTAACCCTTCAATCCCCCGTACCTTGAGTTGAGGATCGACAACCGCCATCCGATCGATACCCATTTTGCACGTCCCAACAGGATGCCATCCCGTACCGCACGTTTGCCGAATATAATCTTCGATTGCTTTGTCGCTCTGCACAGAACTTCCTGGAGCAATTTCCTCTCCCCGAAACTCATTAAATGCATCGGAGTACACAATTTGACGCAAAATTTTAAATCCTTCAACCATCAGTTGCATGTCAGATTCTTTCTGAAGATAGTTGACCCGAATCAATGGTGGGTCGAAGGGGGAGGAGGAACGCAGTCTCACGCTACCACGACTTTTGGGACGGGTGATGTAAAAGGGAAGGGTGAATGCCGGACCTTCACGTGCATACGCAGGATCGACATATAAAATCGGAACAATTGTAAATTGCAAATTAGGTGCCTCATCTAAATTATTGTTGGTATGTATAAATAACCCAGCTTCTCCCCCATTACTACTTGGCGCAACGGGCACGTCAGTAGTAGACTGGTAGGCAATAACGGCAAGCGGGTGATCTTGAAGATTCTGTCCGACACCCGGCAAATCAACAACCACAGGAATGCCAGAAGCCCGCAGATGTTCAGCAGGTCCAATTCCAGAAAGCATTAGCAGCTTGGGGGACTCGAAGGCACCAGCACTCAAAATAACTTCGGAGTTGTTCCTAACTTGATACTCCTTTCCATTTTGGACATACGTTACCCCTACCGCGCGCTTTCCCTCAAAGAGTAAACGAGTCACCAATGCTCCTGTTTGAATGGTCAAGTTGGGGCGATCTTTAATCGGACGCAGAAATGCCACTGCTGTACTTTGGCGCTTGCCATCTTTCACGGTCACTTGGTAAAGTCCTGCACCTTCCTGCTGTACACCATTAAAGTCGGGATTTTGCTCATAGCCCTGTGCGATCGCAGCTTCCACAAAGCGTTGCGACACTTTTGCAGGAGAGAGTGGATCTGTGATGCTAAGGGGTCCATCAACCCCGTGAAATAACGATGCTCCCCGCTGCTGGTTTTCCGATTTCTTGAAGTAAGGCAAAACATCCTGATAACTCCAACCAGTATTACCTAATGCTTGCCAGCTATCGTAGTCACGTTCATTGCCTCGGATATAAATCATGCCATTAATCGAACTGCTGCCGCCCAAGACTTTACCGCGTGAAGATAAAATTTTGCGGTTATTTAAGTAAGGTTCCCCTTCAGTTAAGTATGCCCAGTCCACTTCCGAGCCTAAGAGTGTAGTAGGCCACAAGTTCGGAACTTGAATTTCTGGCTTGGTATCAGGACCACCCGCTTCGAGCAGCAATACTTTAGTATTAGGGTCTTCTGTAAGACGGTTGGCAACAACGCAGCCTGCTGAACCAGCGCCAATCACAATATAGTCATATTGAGCCATTTCATGTTTCATACATGTAGTTGTCATGATTTCTCCTTTTCAGGTAATTGTTTGTTGAATGATGGCGACATTAGTGGGTTGGCGATCGCAAATTCTGCTGCTAGTCGCGCCCTGCCACAATAATCTTTTCGGCTAAACCGACTGGGTTAGAAAACATGACCTCATGACTACCGGGCATTTGTACAAGCCGAAATAGCCCCAAGCGGTTAGACATTCTCGGATGCCAACCCCACTGTTCGCCTTGAGGGAGGACATTATCTTCTGTACAGTAGAGGTAACTTTTAGGAATGGGCAGCGAGTAAAACTGCTTCAGGTCTAATTTGTCAATCCACGGTTGATACGGTTCAGGGGATAATCGTGCGTAACTGGATCGAGCCAGTTCGAGGTCAGCATCATTGAGAAGCGCTTCTCGCCAAAGCTCAAACGGCATCACCATCGTCCGATCGTCCGATTCTCTAGCTAGAGAGTCAAATAACGCTTGATAATGCGGCGGAAGGCTATCTCTGAGGCTTTCTCCATCATTGAGGACAAAAGCATCTAAGAAGATCAGTCGTCTAATGCGATCGGGAATCGCTTCAGCAACTTTCGCAATGATTGTTCCGGCAAAACTATGACCTAAGAGAACAATATCGGTTAAGTCTTTGCCAACAATGGAATCGACGATCGATTGCGTACATTGAGCATGGTTAACGTTTTTATCTACGCTTTTACCATGTCCGGCGATCGTGGGAGCAAAAGCTTGATGTCCTTGCGCTTGTAAATGTTTAATGACAGTTTCCCAAGCAGAACCATCGTGCCATGCGCCGTGAACTAAGACAAAAGTTAACATTGAATGATTCCCCAACAATATATGTAGGAGCTAGCAATCAGAAACGCGCCGAGTCCTGATTGCAGGTTTGGGCGTTTGTGTGCTGACTCCTACACTGAGTCGCGATCGCTGGCACGATCGATTAGTGCGTTTGAGGGCAAGCTCGGGTCGAGTACCTTACGCGCACTGTCAACCCCTACAACGGGTAGCGTACTAGGATCGAGCAAGCCGAGTTGAACCAATACGCTCGCCTGATCCCAGTAGATGTGTTCGTGGGCTAGCTTGTCGCCACGGAACTGAACGATCGCTACCAATGCCACTTCAACCCGTTTAAGAGTCGGAGCAATGCCAGGTAGCATCCAGTCCATTCGGATGGTATGAGTGAACTTAACCAGCATTTCATCGACAAGCCGATCGGTTCCAATCGTGCGCGAGATTGGGATTAGCTCCATGTCTGGCGGTATTTGTGGAATGCCGTATTTGGAATAAAACTCGCGCAGTGCTGGTTTCCCTACTCCCCCAGTCATTACCGGAATGTCATTAACATAAGCATCCTCAACCATCGTGGCAAGAGCATCTTCAACGTTGTGAGTGCCAAACTCGTGTCGCAGATGCTCATCCCAGAGTTCTTGCAAAGACTCCTGGGCTGGTGTCAGGTTGCTAGTTGCCTTTCCATTTGCTTGTTCGTCTACAGATTGCTGTTTGACCATGATTGGATTCTCCTAGTTCTATCTGTTTAAGGTGTATTGAGTTCCAAGGCTCGACTTCTTTCAAATTCTTACTTACAATCATTGCTTCAACATCGGCTTCTTTCGTGACATTTGCTTGCACAAAAATCGCCTCTCCGCCAGCTTCCTGAATCAATCGAACGGTTTCTTCACCTTCATCCATTCAACGACCCACCACCACCACCTTTGCTTGTGATTGGGCATAAGCGATCGCGGCTGCACGACCAATTCCTGAAGTTCCTCCAGTGACTAACGCCACTACCCTGAAGTATCATTGTGTTTCTCCTTCTGTCAATGCCATTAGATTCAAGTACTAATTAGAGAAGATGCTTGTAGCCAGATGCATTTACGCCTCGTCTATGGCGCGGTTGCAGCACGATCGATGAGCTTGGCAACGGCATCTGAATGGGAAACCATCACGACATGGGACGCGCCATTCACAACAACGGTTTCCTTTGAGTTAGCGCGCTTCGCCATGAAAGACAGTGCCGCTGGAGGAATGTTCAAGTCGCGATCGCCATAAATAAACCAGGACGGGGTAGATTTCCATGCGGGCGCACCGGAGGCTTCGTTCAGGGCAGCTTCTGTAATCGGGCGCTGGGTGCTAGCCATCAGTTGCGCGTCGCTAGCGGGCACATCCGCAGCAAACTGGGCGTGGAACTTGTCCTGCTGAATGTAGAGGTCTTTACCACCATCGGTTAGTTCAACTGGTGGCGCGAGTTTTGGTCCGAGCGTGCTGCCCGGATAACGTCCTGAGAGTTCAATGGCAGTTTCGCCCGCATCAGGAGCGAAGCCAGCAACGTAGACCAGTGCCTTTACATTCTTGTTGCCGTTGACCGCATTGGTGATGACTGCGCCTCCGTAGGAATGCCCAACTAGCACAATGGAACCCTTGATATCCTTAAGGGTACTGGCGACATAAGCTGCATCGCTCTTGACACCGCGCAGGGGATTAGCCACAGCAACCGTCGGGTAGCCTTTGGCGATCAGCTTGGTCAAGACATCGTTCCAACTGGAAGAATCGGCGAATGCGCCGTGGACGAGGACGATCGTGGGCTTGTTAACTTGTGCATTTGCAGTACTCATGATAGCTCCTAGAGAAGTGATGGTAAGAGTTCCTAAAAAGAGAGTGACAATCAGAAGCAGGCGGATGCTGTTCCTGAAGTTAAGCATGTTCATAGTGCGATCTCCTGGTGAAGGCGGTAGTCACAAGGTATTTGCGAATGTTTGAAGTTGTGCTACTTGGGGCTATTTTTCAGGTGACGATTTAAAGCGATCGGTGAGGACAGTCTAACTTTTGGTAAATTCCAGCACAATTTTCCCTTGCGTCCCCCCCCGCTCTAGACGCTGATGTGCTTGAATTATCCGATCCCAAGGCAGCGTTGAATCAACGATGGGGCGAAGCTGAGTGCGCTCGATTAGTTTTGTCAAAGCATCTAATTTTGCTCGGTACTGTGGCGTGAGAACAAAATGGATAGTCAGATTCTTGCCCCATGCTTCGATGAGTGATTGCGGCGTTTGAGTGTCTACAATACTCACAAGCCTGCCAAATGGGCGAATAATTTCTGGGCTACGCTGGATTGTTTGCCCACCGATCGTATCCAAAACTAAATCAACACCTAGCTCATCTGTTTCCCGATCAATAACTTCCGCGTAATCTTCGTTCTTGTAATCAATGGCTCGATCTGCACCAAGTTTTTTGACAAAATCGAGATTTTTAGAACTGCATGTTGTAAAAACATAGGCTCCCATCGCTTTTGCAAGTTGAATCGCCATTGAACCAACGCCACCAGCACCCGCATGAATTAGAACTGATTCCCCAACTTGAAGATTGCCCCTCGTCACTAGACAATCCCAAGCCGTTCCTCCTGCGAGAGGAAAACACGCTGCTTCAATGTGCGACAAGTTAGAAGGCTTAAGCGCAACAATCCCTGCATCAGCAACATGATATTGAGCATAGCTGCCAGATTCTCCAAAAATCTGCGGCGAGTAATAAACTTCGTTTCCTACCTCAAAGTCTGTCACTGACTCTCCAACTGTCTCAATAACCCCTGAAATGTCAACTCCGATAATTGCTGGTAATCGAACCAAGTCTTTGTAATCACCACGGCGAGTCTGATAATCAACTGGATTGATCGATGTCGCACACACCCTTACTAGAACCTGATTAGGTTTTGGTATTGGCTTGGGCACAGTTTGAATCTCAAAACTCTCAGCACCACCAAATGTTGTCAGTACGGCTGCTTTCATACATTCCATCTCTGCTAACCATCCTTGCTTTATAATCAACGGTAAAGGTATTTCGATACCATTCAACGTAAATGGTTCTCTCTTGTCCCGCAAGTCAGCACCATCTAGTAAGGTAGTTACTGTTCAGTCGCAAATGCAGTTATCACAATCCCGTAACTTGCCAAAAAAAATCCCTGCTTCTCAACCAACTGTGGCTCATATCGTAGAGCATACTCTTGGTTGTAAATGGATGCTGGAGGTTTTACGCTTAATTCGTCAAGGTATCAACCGCCCAGGAGCAATGACTCGTGCAACTGAGGGATTGACCACTAAGGTTTTGAATGAGCGATTAGTAGATCTCGTAAACTTTGGTATTGTTGAGAAAGTTGCTTATCCAGAAATTCCGCCCCGCGTGGAATATAAGTTGACTGCCTTTGGCTCTCGGTTCGTTGAAATTCTGGATATGATTGACGATCTAGAAGAATATTGCCAAAGTCGCCTCTAGAGCATTGGGATAGATAGTAGTTTATGTGCAAGTTAAAGCGCAGCCCAACAACCGCGCTGCACCGGAACGCTTCAATATGGTCGGTTGAGTTGCAAAGGTTGTCTGCGAAGGCGTGAGCGCGAACGTTATCAGCTTGTACTGGATAAGCAAGTTTTCAGCAACTGGGCAACTTCTTGCGCGATCGCGTGGCAGGGTATGATTCACCGAGGAGTCGCGAAGAGAATCAGTCTGAGGTGTACCTTCATGCTCGGAATCATTTCTGCTTTGTACTAGTAAATGCGTCATAGAACTACCCTCAATGAAATAACAAAACTGCTTTCGTCTATTCCTAACGTTGATGAGTTATGAAAAGAGCTTAGTGACTTGCAGCAACAATGGCTGCTATCAACTCTGTTATTCTCCAGCGTCCGGTATATCGAATGTTATTGATAAATAGGACTGGAGCAGCCGTTATTCCACTTTTGCATCCACTTTCGATATCTTCATTGATGCGATTGACATGCACTTGTTTGTGCAAGTCTTTGAGAAACTGAGGAATATCAAGCCCTAAATCATTAGCGTACTCGACAAGATAACCATTCTCCAACTTTTGTTGATGAGCAAATAAAGTGTCGTGCATTGACCAAAACTGTCCCTGGGTGGCGGCGGCTTGGGCGGCTTGGGCTGCCCGTTGAGCTTGGGGATGAATCTGTGCTTGCGGAAAATGACGGAAGATAAAGCATAAATAATCCTCTCCAAAAGAAGCACTAAGCTCTCGTTCGATCGCTTTAATCAGCTTGTAAACGTCCGCACTTCTAGAGCATTGATAGTCTCCATACATCACCAGCACGACCTTGGCACTCAGCACACCTTGCATCCAATCTTGGGTTGAAGGTGGTACAAGTAAGGAACTGTGGCTACGATCGTCGTTCATTTTTTTACATCTGCATCAAACATGGAACCTTGCAATTGACTTGCATGGGTTCATCGATCGCATAACTGTTTGCATAGATTCAATATAGGAGATCGCTTTCAAGCTGTCGTCTATAGCAAGTTAAAATTTTTACAGTACAAATTGATAGAGCAACCATGCCATCGTGGAGTAGAAGGCTGGTTATAACTCAAGTTAGAATCTCAATTCGATCGAAAGTACATCCTATAAATTAACAATGCCGCGTTTAACGGCAACAATTACAGCTTGGGTACGATCGCTGACATCCAATTTATTCAAAATCCGATTGATATGAGATTTAACCGTGCCTTCACCGATACTCAAAGCCGCCGCAATCTCGGCATTACTCATCCCCTGTGCCAGTGAGCGGAGTACTTCTAGTTCTCTTTCACTCAGTTCTGGATTGCTGAGGCGTTGAACCAACTTTGCTCCCACGTCGGGCGGAATATACTTCTGACCCCGATGAACGGTGCGAATGGCATTCAGAAGCTCGTCAGGTTCAGTTTCTTTCAGTAGATAGCCTTTTGCACCTGCCTGCAATCCCCGATAAATATCTTCGTCACTATCATACGTGGTTAGTACAATAATCCGAGCAGATTTAGCAGTAGCGCAAATTGCACCGATGGCGGCAACTCCTTCCACTTCAGGCATTCGCAGATCCATCAGCGTGACATCCGGTTGGTGTTCCTCAAATAGCGCGATCGCTTGTTCCCCATTTTCGGCTTGTGCAATCACCTGCATATCTGGGTCACGATTAATAATCGTGGCTAATCCTTGCCGAAAAATGGCGTGATCGTCCGCAATTAGAACCCGAATGGTTGTGGCTTGGCTCATCGTGACGCTACTCCCGATTGACGGTGACAATAATTTCTGTTCCTTGCCCAGGTTGACTCCTAATCGTTAGTTGTGCGCCGATGCGCTCTGCCCGTTCGCTCATGCCTAGTAAGCCAAAACCCTCAGAGGATGGAATACTCCCAACTCCAAAGCCCTGTCCATTGTCTCTCACGCGCAAGCAAAACCGATCGCGATCGTAGACTAGCTCCACTCGAATTTCGTCAGCATTGGCGTGTCTGATCGCATTGGTTAATGCTTCCTGTCCAATCCGCAGTAGGTTACTCTCTACTTCAGTAGGGAGAGAATACACTGCACCCTCGATCTCATAATATAAAGTGGTATCAGTTGCGGCAGCTCTGGTTTGAGCGACGAGACGATGTAGAGCGCTCTGTAAACTGCCCGACTCCAAAAGCTGAGGACGGAGCGCTATCACGGATCGCCGCGCTTCACTTAGTCCAGTTCGCGCCAATTCTTTGATCAGATCCAGGTGTGCCCCAGTTGCTTCTAAATCGTCCGTTAGCACTTGGTTTGCGGCTCCTACCTGAGCCAGAATGCCTGTAAACGCCTGAGCAAGTGTGTCGTGAATTTCGCGTGCCATGCGGTTACGTTCTTCTAAAATCGAGGCGGCTTCTGCTTGCTTTTGCAGCGTAATATCTCGCGCCAGCCAAATCACCTGTTCGTGCTGAATCGGGGCAATGCGAGCCGAAAACCAGATTTCTCGCCCAGCAAAGCAGTGACTGTATTCAACGGTGAGGACTTGTTGGGTTCTCAGCACCTGCTGAATGTGATTCAGGAATTCATCGGCTTGTTCTTTGGCAAAAAGTTGATGCAGCGTTTTGCCAGTACACTCCTCTCCATAGGATGGATTTCCTTTGATTGTGCAGAGCAATTGCCCTTCAGCATTGAAGATACATAGCGGATCGGGAATGGCTGAAACGATCGCCCGCAGTTCTGCTTCAGAGTCTCGCAACGCGGCTTCTGCTTGTTTGAGATCGCTAATATCCGCAACCACCCCTTCGACGTATCCATCGGCTGCATTCAGATAAGAAGAGGTAAGTCCCCAGAAAACTGTCCCATCTCGTTTTCGCAGTTGTGCTTCATAGCTTCGCAGTTCCCCATCCCGCTTCATCAACTCATGGGCTTGTTGGCGATCGCTGGGATTTACAAAATAGTCGATGCTGTGTTCTAGCCCAACGATCTCCTCTGGTGAATCAAAGCCCAATAGGTTGGCAAGGCGTTGGTTGGCATTGAGAATTAATCCATCCGAGATGCGGTTTCGGAAGATGCCAACCTGTGAGTTTTCAAAGATATTGCGAAACTTGGCTTCACTTCTCCGTAACGCTGCGGTTCGTTGGGCAACCTGTTGTTCTAAAGTCCGGTTGTAATCGGCTAGTAATTTCTCGGCTTGTTTGCGCTCGGTAATGTCTTGAAAAGCTGCGATCGCATAAGCTATATTGCCCCGTTCGTCATAAACTGGCGTTCCCCATGCTTCAACTGGAATTGTGGTGTTGTTTTGGTGGATTTCTACATCATCAACTCTAGTACGTTCACCACTCAACGCCCGCACAATCGGCAGTTTCTCAGTTGGATATTTTCGCTTGGTTCCCGCCAGATAAGTTTGATAAACTTCTGCAAGTCGATCCGGTGTTAGGGAAGGATCGATCCCCTTACCCAATAGCTGAGTTGCCTGCTGATTAAAGTAGTAGGGGCGACCTGCCGCATTCAATACTCCAATGCCCACCGGAACCGCTTCTAGAAATTGTTTCATTCTACTCTCGCCTTCACGTAGTTTTGAGTAGAGCTTGGCATTTTCAATAGCGATCGCCGCCTGGGTAGATAACAGATTCAGAACTTGCGTTCGCGTAGCGTCTCCGAAGGAGACTCGCTCGGGTGTAAATGTTCCAGCCGCTAATTGATTTTCTAAATACAATACACCTACTAGCTTAGCTTGATTGAGTAGTGGCAAACAGAAAATAGATTTGGTTTGGTTGCGTTGAATGTATGACTCATTGATAAAAGCTCCTTCACCAATCGCATTGTTTAAAATGACAGTTTCATGGCTACGAATTACATAATTAATAATTGATTCAGGCAAGCAATCTATAATTGGAACGGATTGCAGCACTTGCGTAATATAGGCATTCTCACCATCACCATCATTTAGTTGACCAGTCGCTTCAATTACCCACTCTCCTGAGTTTTCTAGAATTAAATATCCGGTTTGTGCGCCAGCATTCTGAATTAAGATTTGCATTAAGGAACGCAGCAAATGCTCTAGTTCAATTTCACGAGCAATCGCTTGTGAAGCTTTCATTATCGCCGCTAAATCTAAAGCAGTATCCGAGCGATTAGAGCTAGTTTCAGAAGTGGTAGATACTGACGTGAGAGTTACCTTAGACAACTGAGAAAAAAATTGCGGATAGCGATTTTCCAAATCTTTAACTTTAGCTTTTGCACCCCAGCGATCGTAGCAGTAATGGGCTTCTTTCATGTATGTTTGGGCAATTTTTTCCCGACCTCGTGCTAAATAATGTTTAGCCGTCAATTCATAAGCTAGTGCTTCTTCTTGGATCAACTCATTTTCAGAAGCACCCGATATAGCGCGTTCATAAAACTCTTCAGCCTCAAAAAATTGCCCTAAGACTCGCGCTTTTTCTGCCTCGACCAGATAAAACTTATGTAGATAATTCATTGGAGCATGTTCTGCCCATTTCTGCATCTTTTCTTGGTTGGCGTTAACACTACTTAGCCAAGCTGCTTTTTGAGAGCTTGAAGCATCAAGCGGTAGGCTCAAAAGCGCTAGAGAATGATACAAACAGAATAAAGGCAAAACCTTTATTGCTGTCACCTCTTCAAAGTGTTGCCTTGCCAAAACAGCGGTTTGTACAGCTTGATGATATTCTCCAAATAGATAACACAGTATAATTTTGTATAAATAAAAGCGGCTAATTCCAGTTCCATCTTTAACTGCAATAGCGTGTGATAACGCCTGCTCTTCATCACATACACTACCCATTAAACAGCTGGGATTTTCAGACCTATCTAACAAATTAAGAATTGTCTGCCACAACATTGCAATCCAATGCGAGGGGCTTTCTCGTCTAATTTCACCGATCGCTTTGCTGTAGTTTGCTGTTTTTTGTTCTAGTTGGGTGAGTGACTCACCAGCAAAAAACGAGTTATAGCATACGTTATAGGCAGCATAACCAGCAAATTCAAAGTCTCCAGTTTCCACTCCACTTTGATAGGCATCAGCCAGCATCGGTATTGTGTTCCTAAGATGCACCTTCCAGTGCATGATATGGGCACCCGAAAACATTAATGCTTTAGCCTTTCCTTTTTGGGTATTCAATCGTTCTGCCAAACCCAGAGCCATTTTGCCGAACTTATAACCGAGTTCAATGTCTTGAACAACTCCACATAGAATAAACCCGTAGACAGCATAATACAGTGATGACCAGATAGCATTACCATAGTTGATTGATAAATTTACCGCTTTGCAAGTAATCAGTATCACCAGTGCTGGTGACACGATAAATGCAGCAGCCCCTATATTCGCTAGGATTGACATTGCTGCTAGCGGTTCTGGTGCAGTCATCTCTGGTAAATTAATCAAGTCTTCGATTTCTCGTTCAGCGAGTAGTGCAGCCGTTGACTCCAATTCCCTTTGAATATCTACCTGACTTGGATTTTCTATTAAATCTATTCCCAGGAGCTTTAACACTTCCGAGCCAATTTTTAGTGCTGATTTCAGGTTGCCCTGTGACAAATATCTCTGAATTCTGCTATCGTAAACCTGCACTTTGTCGATCGCTGTCTTGGCGCGGATGAGTACCACTTCTACGAATTGTTCCATCTCATCGAAGCAGCCATGAAGATACGCTGCTCCTGCTGCTTGGGAGTACAACGCTAAAGTTAGGTCATACTCATTCTGCCAACTATCTGTATCTAAGAGTTTAAGCCCTGTTTTGAAATACTTAAGAGCTGCTTCATAAGCCGTTGCTGCCTTTGCTTTCTGTCCTGCCATTAAATTCAATCTGGCAATTTCAGTTCGTTCTGGTTGAGCAGTGACTAGCTCAATTCCCCGATCTAGATGATCGATAATTTCAAATAGCCGTTCCGACAGTTGCTCTGGTGAAGTTTTTTCGAGTAAATTACGTCCGATCTGCAAATGAACAACTTGTTTGTGCGACTCATCAATTAAGGCATAAGCAGCTTGCTGTACCCGATCGTGCAAAAACTTGTAGTCTTGAACTAACAAGTTTTCGTCTAATTCAGATAGAGGTTGAATTAATCCAGCATCTATTGCAGCTAGTAAATCTAGAGAAATTATTTTCGGCGATTTTTCACAAGCGATCGCTAACGTTTCTAAATCAAATTCAGCTCCAACACAAGCGGCTAAGCGGAGAATTTGCCGTGTTTCTTCTGGCAATTTCTTCAACTGGAGCAGCAGCAGTTCTACCACATTATCGGTTATATTTCGGGCTTGAATTTGAGCAATATTCCACTGCCAGCTTAAGTGTTCCGCGTTAAAGGTCAGAAGATTTTCGCTATACAGCATTCGCAAAAACTCACCAACAAAGAAAGGGTTGCCCTCGGTTTTACGTAACACTAATTGGGCTAAATCGCGAACAGTGTCAGGATTACGATCTAGCGTCTCGGCAATCAATTGATTCAACGATTCCAACGCTAAGGGTGCTAAGGTAATCTCCTGAAGCACTGCCCCTTGTTTTCGCAATTCTAAGAGCGTCAAGACTAGTGGATGCGTTGGATGCACTTCATTATCTCGATAGGCTCCAATCAAAAATAGGAATTGTGTCTGTTCGTCAAGTAATAATAGCTCGATTAACTTTAGCGTGGCTGAGTCGATCCACTGCAAATCGTCTAAGAAAATTACTAGGGGATGCTCCTTGTCACAAAACACCCGCACAAATTTTTGAAACGTTAGATTGAAGCGATTTTGAGCTTCAGTTGCTCCAACGGACGGTACGGGTGGCTGCTTGCCAATAATTAGCTCAACTTCTGGGATTGCATCAATAATAATTTGTCCGTTGCTGCCCAATGCCGCAAGTAAATGCGATCGCCATTGTTGCACTTGCTCATCCGGTTCCCCCAGAAGTTGCTGCACCAATTTTTGCAGGGCATCGACAATTGCACTGTAGGGAATATTGCGCTCAAACTGGTCAAATTTGCCCCAGATAAAATAGCCGTGCTTTGCCGTGATGGGTTTATAAAGTTCCTGCACTAATGCTGTTTTGCCAACTCCAGAATAGCCAGAGATTAGCATCATTTCGACTTTGAACTGAGCATTGTCTTCATTCCCCCTGACGGCTACTCTATCAAACGCCGATAATAATGCTCCAATCTGGGCTTCTCGTCCATACAGTTTTTGGGGAATGTGAAACTGCCCCGAAATATCTTGAAGACCTAAAGAGATGCGATCGATTTGACCGCTTTGTTCTAGTTGCTGGGCGCAGGTTTCTAGATCCGCCTTAATTCCCCAGGCACTCCCATAGCGATCTTCCGCATTTTTCGCCATCAATTTCATGATGATATCTGAGACTTGTTTGGGGATCGCTGCATTCAATTTGTGAGGCGGAACGGGTAATTTGGCAATATGGCAATGGACTAGCTCCAAGATGTCTGTTGTCGGGAAAGGTAGCTGTCCGGTTAAAAATTCGTAGAATGTCACGCCCAGCGAGTAAAAATCAGTGCGGTAATCGAGCCAACGATTCATCCGCCCCGTTTGCTCAGGAGAAATGTAGGCAAGTGTACCTTCTAATACATGAGGACTTTTGAAGCTTGGATTGGTGCGGTTAAACTGGGTGGCAATACCGAAATCAATGATTTTTACCACACCCGTATCTGGATTGAAAACGATGTTGCCAGGATTGATATCTTTGTGGATGATATTAGCGTGATGAATTCTGCCCAGAATCTCTGTAATGTCAATAGCTAATCGCAAGAAACTGGCTAAGGGCATGGGACAGAATTCTTCTGGACGCTGCTGCATCCATCTCTCGATAGATTCTCCCCCAAAATCTTCTAAGAGAATCGCGATCGTGCGTTGATAGTCTTGCTGGCTGTATGCTTTGACAACTCCAGAGAGATTCAGGGAGCGGGTAATTTCATATTCCTGTTTGTAGCGAGTTAATTCTTGAGCAGAGGGGTAATCTTGCTTCAGCAGTTTGACGACGATCGCTTGCCCGTCTTGCTCTCTAATGCCGCGATACACAACAGATGCCGCACTCTCATAGATTTTGCTATTGATGGCGACTCCAGGTAGGGCAATCATACAATCTCCCGATGAGTGTCATCTGCTATATCACAAAGTATATCGTTATTAGTAAAGTTTTTCCGCAGCGATTGGAGCGCAGCATCAGAAAATTACGATAACCCCTGGCTAGAAGCAGATTGTCAGCAATAGATTGTTTCTGGCATTTTCTACTCCTACAAATAGGTAAAGAAATAGGGGAGATAATCCACCCTATTGCTTCACCTACCCAATCCTACGGAAGGATCTGATTGAGTCATTAGGAATGGTTCCAAGACCTATGTTAGGGTAACGTCCTGGTCCCAAATCGGCAGAGACACCCCGAAATTGAGAATCTGTAAAAAATCTCCAAGTTCCCTGATTAATGACAATTGAAGTCACGCGATCGTTAACATCATTACCTACATTTGGAGTGTCACTATTTGTTTCCACTAACTTGCCTCTGAAATTGCTGTCGTTATAAAGTTCTACAGCAGCCATTGTTTTTCTCCTTTGTGTATTTGGCAGATTTAGACAGAAGATGAGGGCGCGATCGCATTCCTTCTATCTCCTTGTTTTATCTATCCCAAGTGTAAAGAGTTCCAATGCTCAACTTCTTTGGTGATTCTGACCACGATTTATCAAATTCTTATGGCGAAGGGCGCACCTGTTTTGGTGTCATTCCGGTGAATCGCTTAAACTGTTGAGTTAAATGACTTTGACTGGAGAAACCTACTTGTAAGGCAATGTTGGCGATCTCCAAATCCGTTTTTGACAGCAGCATTTTTGCCCGCTCCACTCGCTATTCGATCGCATATTGATGCGGAGAAATCCCTGTAGCGCGTTTGAACAAACTAGCAAAATAGGTGGGGCTAATATTGATGACTTTGGCAATTTCAACCAGTGATAAATCTCTATTGCGATCTGCTGAAGCTGCAAATCGGTCTTAGAGAAGCAGTTCACGAGATTAACTCGATCGCTCTCTAGCTCCGATGTTTCAACAACTTGCGCGATCGACTCCGGCTTCAAGTAAATGTGCAGCATTGACTTATAGCTTACACTTTCCCCGCAGTGCCAGTAGCTCGGTTGTCCCGCCGGAACAAAAATACAGTCACCCTTTTGAACAATAGACTCATGCTTTGCGTTGTCACGCTTCTGGGTCAAATGAATGGGTTGTCCTAGCGGTAAGTTGAGCCAGTGATTTGACAGGGCAGGAATCTCAACTTCAGTTGATGTTGGAAAGCTTTGATACTGTTGAACCAAAATCTCATTTCAGCCCAAATGCTTACTGGATAACACCAGAGATTTATTTAACCACTGGTCGGGTTCGACTGAGCCGATCGAGTTACTTGTCGTAAATTTTGTTTTTAGCATTTGACCCATCTATTTGATTTGGTGCTATTGTTAAATTGGTCACACTGCAAAAAATTCTATCTACTTCCAGCAGGTTGCATCGCATCGAAAACATCAGTACGCCAGTAACTCTTCATAGCTTGTTCTAGGATGTGCCTGCAAACTACACGATCGACGATCTCAAACTGATGTATGTTACTTCTGGGCTAAATTTTTTCTTTTCAGGAGAATGTCAGTTTTTGTAAAACTTCGTTACAAACTGTGAGTGTTGCCTAGAATGCGCTGGCTGTTAGTCGGACAATCACTTCGTTGACATCAACATCGTCCGGCTGGGACACCGCATACAAAACGGCAGATGCGATCGCATCTGGAGTCAGTGCGGTTTTACGGATTTCCTTCATTAGGTCTTTTGCTGCATTATCTGTAATTTCTGCACCGAGTTGGGTTTCTACCACACCAGGAGAGATGGTGGTGACGCGAATATTTTTCGATTCCTGCCGCAGTCCTTCGGAGATTGCCCAAACTGCATATTTGGTGGCGCAATACACTGCGGCAGTAGGCACTACCAAATGTGCGCCGATAGACGCTGTATTGATAATCTGTCCGCCGCCTTGTGCCTCCATCATCGGCAAAGAAGCCGCAATGCCATTCAATACACCACGAATGTTCACGTCGATTGTGGTATCCCAGTCCTCGACTTTCAAGCTATTCAACGGGGACAGGGGCATCACACCTGCATTGTTGAAGATGACATCGACGCGACCGAACTTATCCTTGGTAAACTCAATAAAGGCTTTCACATCCTCGCGATTGGTGACATCGAGAGCTTTAAATTCGGCTGTACCCCCTTGCTGGTGTATTTCCTTGACAATCTTTTTCAGCTTTTCGGTTCGCCGTGCCCCTAGAACAACATAAGCACCATTTTGGGCAAGTAACTTGGCGGTAGCTTCTCCGATGCCACTACTGGCTCCAGTAATCGCAATGACTTTATTTTCTACGTTTAACATGACTTTTCTCGCGATTGAAGTTGATTTGAGTTAGAGAGATTGACCACCAGAGACTTCGATTCTCTGTCCATTCACCCAGCGATTTTCTTCAGACAGCAACGCTGCAATCGCACCTCCAATATCATCCGGCTCACCCACACGACCTAGAGCGGTTTGCGATGCGATGAAGCTGTTAATGCCTGGATTGTCCCGCACTCTACCACCGCCAAAATCGGTGACGATCGCTCCTGGTGCGACTGTATTCACCGCAATTTGCCTGTGTCCCAATTCCTTTGCTAGATACCGAGTCAGAACCTCGAACGCTCCTTTGGCGCTGGCATATGCGGCATAGCCTGGATAGGTAAAACGGGCAAGATCGTTCGTCATTGCCTTATCTTCTACAGTTGTAATTGAGCTGACTTCATCCTACGAATAGAATTGGGCTTTTCAAATACCTAAACCTATTGGATGATTGCCTAATTCTCCAAAACAGAGATTGTCATAGGTTCTATAATCGTTAAGAGTAAGGCTGAGCGAGTCTCTATGACGATCGAAATCTCCAATTCTGACGTAATCGCAGATCGGTGCCAAGAACTCGCGACACTGGTGATGCGGCACACCGAAGCCAACGGCAACATTATCCAACCAACTGCGATCGCGCCATTGGATTTGACGCGATCGGATGCTGTATCTACCGCACTTCATGGCGTGTATCAGCCGATCCTGGCGATCGTCGTGCAAGGACAAAAAGAAGTGTTGCTGGATGAACAGAGGTATCAGTATGGCGCAGGGCAATATCTAGTCGTTTCGGTCGATCTACCACTGAGTAGCTTTGTAGCCCAGGCGACACCCAACAAACCGTATTTAGGACTGAAACTAAACTTAGACCCGATGCAACTGTGCGATCTGGTTGCCCAAATGAGTTCTAGTGTGGGTAAAAAAGAGAACTCTGTCCGAGGTATATCAGTCAGCAACGTCGATGTTGAGGCGATCGAGTGTGCCTTCCGCCTGGTCAAGCTTTTAGATACGCCGCAGCATATCCCTATGCTGGCACCACTAATGATTCGCGAACTTTATTACCGTCTGCTCATCGGCGAACAAGGTGAAGCGGTGCGCCAAATTGCCACATCCGGCAGTAATATGCAGCGAATTGCCAAAGCCATTAAACTGATCGAGGCTGAGTTTGCCCAACAGATGCGGATTGAGAATTTAGCGAGGCGAGTCAGTATGTCTACTTCGTCGTTTCATCAACATTTTAAGCAAGTGACTTCGATGAGTCCGCTTCAGTATCAAAAGCAGTTAAGACTTTTAGAAGCACGTCGCCTGATGCTTGCCGAAAACGCTGATGCGGCGTATGCTGCCTATCGGGTTGGATATGAAAGTCCCTCACAGTTCAGCCGCGAATATTCGCGCCTGTTTGGTGCGCCACCGATGCGGGATATTGAACGGTTGCGAACTGCTTGAGCGCAACTAGTATCATCGGAAGAAAAACAGAGTAGGCACGTTTTATTGGGCGATCGCAATGACAATCGCCCTAATTTTGGCTAAACAAAGCTACTGTTTTAGTAGTCGTTAAAAAGACCATGCAGCAGAGTGCTTTTTCAACGATATTTTTTCCTCCCCAACTCGATCTAACTTTTAATAGCGTAGAGCTGTCTAAATATTAACGTTGCAACTATATATTCGTAGTCGTATTAACCAGGATTGTAACCGTGCTGCTGATAATAATCATCGGGATCGACAGATAATGGTAGAGAATCAAGGTCTTCACCATTGCGAATATCTTGCTGTACCTGCTCTTGGCGCTGTGCATAACTCTCGATCGCACTGAAGCGCGATCGCATTTTGTACTCGCCAAAATTCATCCCGCGAGCAGCCCAAGTTTCAGACATCCGGTTAAAGTTCTCTACTTCTAGCTTATTTTTATATTCCAATTGTTCCAGGTATCCCTCGCTTAGTCCAACCCAGATGGCATACTCAACATATTCTGGCTTGAGCGTGCCATCTGGGTTAAATTTCTTTCTCTCCTCTTGGGAAAATAAATCTTCAGCAGTATATTCTATCCAGGGTTCTGGATCGGTTTCGTCTAGTCTCTTCCATTCCTCATACTGGGATTTGAGTCCAGCCGCATAGTCATCAATAGCCGCATCACTTAATCCTTCAGCTAGTAGCTGGATTTTTGCTTCTTCTTTAAGAGTTCCATCAGCGTTGAATTCTTTTTTATTCATATTTATCCAACGTTTAACTCTTGTCATTCTTAATTCCATAAAAACTCAATCTAACTCAGTTTTATGGTGCTTATTTTTAACCACTTCGATCCTCGGCTTAACCAATGGATACATACCGATGGCAATCGACAGAATCCTAACTCAATTTTAAAGGAGGAATTGGATAACACACTGCTAGAGTTTTTCTTGCCCGATCGACAGTTTTCCTTTGGACAGATGGATGAATATAGTACGCCAGAGGACTTGAAAAATCATTCAAGTGGTCAGGTGTTACTGTTCTCCTCCAAGTCAAGGCTACTGTATGGTTCGCCAGAGTGCCTAGAAACGGTAGAAAAACTTTGTCCCGATCGCAAAGACAGAGGTGCTTATGGTTCGAGCTTTTTAGGTAGTTGCAAAAACGCTATTCATGATGAAAAACTCAATATTCTAGTCGTAGATGATGCTACGGGTGCGAATGGAGGAATATTGCCCGATGCTGTAGCATACCGCTTAGTAGGCGACTGCTACGGTCAGATTTCGCCTCAACTATATGACAAACTAACTCGAAGGCAGCCAGAGGAGAAATACAGCGTTATACAACACCGTTTTGGCTGGCGAGAGGGTGATGGAGAAGATACCAAGTATAGGTTTGGTAAAGGAACGCTGCGACCGTATAGCTTGGATCGGATTAAATATGCAAGCTCCAGCAATAAACCAAAAATTGATCTAATCCTTCCCCTCTCTAGTTTCAAAGGGACTGATAAAGATAATCCCAACACTCCGATCAAACCACAAATTCAGCCAGGGCTATACAGCCAGAGAATTTGGTTATGAGAAAAATCCCAGTCCCAACAAGGTAAAACCGCTATTTCTCAACTTCTCGCGTCTTTTCCTCAAGGGATGAAGGACGTAGTTGAAGAATTGGAAGCGCAGGCGATAAGACTTGCCCAAATTCAGGACGATCCTAGAAAAGTTGCTCAACTCTACTGCGAGCAATACGAGAAACGCAAGACAATTGCAGATGAGAGGCGATCGCCGACAGACCTAGCCGAAACACCACCAGATTTAGAAGAAGGCAATTTAGACGACTATGACTCCCAGACTCAAAAAAATGACTTGTTGACGTACAGGCTGATTAAAGCCGATCTGCAAGGTCACTGCCAACTCCTAGAAACAGAAAAAGTCAAACACCAGTTGAGTCGATTTGTCCAACAACAGTGGCGCGACATTGCCCTCGGTCGCACGCTCAGCTTCGACCGAGGAACGATTATTTCCTCCAAGAAACTCAAAAATGGCGAAATCTGCGTCCCTTGGTTTGATGAAGGTGAAAAAGTTCTCAACTTTCGTTCGCCATTCCTCAACTCCAATGGCTTGTGCGTATCCCTCAACAAACACGTCGAAGACTACATCGGACCAGACGGCAGACCGTTAGAAGGCATCATCGTAGTCAACGATGAAGACCATCAGCGGATTCAAGCGCGAATTGCCGCACTGAAAGCACAAGGAATCGAGACACGAGAAGTAGATCCAATCGAAACAGAATCAGAACGCCAAGGGCGCGACTTCGATGGCGACTGCATTGGCGTAGAGTTAGCAAGTAGATACCCTAATGGGACTTTGAAGAAAACTGGTAATAGAATAGCTTCAAAAGCAGAGCCAGAGCTAGTTTTACATCGATTGGTAATGTTTCCTTACCATGCTTAAGTTTCAGCCAGTTTTACCTTATCGATGTATTGTCCTTGCCATGCATGGATTTCAGCCTCTTTTAGAGCTAAAAACTTTCAAAGTCCCACTAACCTGACGGCAGAAGCCGAAGCAAGAAACCTTCCCCAAAACGCCTACGCACCTACTCTCAAGCTGAAGAAACAATCATTCTATAGAGAAGATGGTACTCAACCACTCTTTGAAGAAATTGCCATTTTCATGTCCGATAGCATTAGCGTTGGTGTCATCAACAATCAAGTCACCGCACTGGAAGCCCTGGAGTCGGAAATTGAGATTTTAAAAACTTACGGTGACTCCCAACAACAATCGGAGTATTTAGATACTGTAGCAAACCATTATCAGAAATTATTCGAGCGAGAAAGTGATGCAAAAAATCTCAAATTGATTCGGGAAGAATATAGAGCGAGGATGAAGGAAATCGTTGACTTAGCATCAGCCCAAAATAGAACGCCTGCGGTAGTAGAGCAAGCAATGTCGATCAATCGCAGCATCTACCGCAGCATGATTGAATCAGGATGCTTTCAAAACCAAATAGCTGTCGATACGTTCAAGAGCGCCCGCGCCCCTGACATGGAATTAATTCAAGAGAATAAAAGATATTTGTACCGAGATGTCAGCTATATCAAGGATAAAAAACTACCATTTGCTTACTTAAATGAAGCGATCGCGCCTGGAGGTTATTCGCCAGTCGAGTTACTTATTGCTCAAACCAACAAGTATTTTCAACAGTCTCAATTGGAATCTCGTCCCATCGTCCAATTTCAAGACTTGTTTAAAGACGTAGAATTTACACCTCAACAAAAGTTTGCCGCTCTCCTTGCCAAACACGAGTTCGATCGGAAATTTAACGAAGCTACCCGACTGGAGCAGCGCCGCCAAACCGAGCAAGGACCGTATGCGATTGTACAGACTCTGGGCGGAGCGCAAATTGAAATTACTAACTTAACTCGCTACGGACACCCCCTAATTTGGAATGCTCAAACTTTAAATATCAAACTGAAAGAAATTCCAGAACAACAGCGCACCCCAATGCGATCGCACGGGCTTCTGGCAGTAGCACAAATTGGTGCTGAAATGGAAAACGGACAACCGAAGTATCGCCCTTTGGGTACAATCAGCCAGCAGTCTATTCAAGACTACAAACTGAGGGCTGGTATGACATCAATTGGAGCAACCCTAGTTGAAATCAAACCCCAGCTTAAACCTAGCCAAATCAAATTGCTGTTCGGGCAAGCTAACGCGATCGCCGAAAGCTTCCGTGCTGCTATTCCCGAATCACAACGCTTATCATCTGCCGCTGCCGCTTGGAGTGTATCTGCTACTCGCGAAGACGATCTAGAGAAAAAATCTAAAATTTCCCAACCAAATCGAGAGATGGCTTCAGAAAACTCAGATAGCAGTGAAGCACAACAGCAAGAAGATACCCGAAAAAAAGTCTCAAATTTTGTCTTTGCTGCCTTTGGATCGGAAATTTTATCAAGGTTGAACCAATTGCAGTTTGCCAATCTAAAAATCACGGGGATTGAAAAAGAAGGCGATCGCTTTCAACAGAAACTATGGAACTTGGAGGAAAAGCATGAAATCGAGATCGGACAGAGCGATCGTCCAGTAGGAAGCGAACGGCATGACTCTGTAGCTGTCTTTGTGAAAGACAACGATGGCGAGTACAGAGAATACGGCATTTTGGAACAAAGAACTGGCAGATTGCCGATCGGTACTAAAGCACGAGCATCCATACTACCTGGAGAAACCTACACGGCTAAAGCAACACTGGTCCAGGTGGGCAAACCCGCTATAGATTTCACCATTCGAGAAATTAGTAAGTTCTCCTATGCCGATAAAGTATTTAACAACGAATCAGTTATTCTATCAGTCTGTCAAGTACCAATCCCTAACGAAACGGTAAAAATCAAACTAGGCAAATGCACTTTGGGAGAATTAGATGCTGATTCTATTCATGCTTTGAAACAAGCTAACTATCTCAATAATGGTAGTTTCTTAAAGCTTAAACTTAGAACTATCGAGGATAGCAGGCATGAAGGAGCATTCGTTATTGGAGAATCGCCTAATGGGAATTTGTTGAGAATTAACAAGATTAATTATTACGACTTTAAAGGAGAAGAATTTCAAGATGGAGATTACAGCATCGGACAAATTGAAATGACTCCAGCTAAAGTGAGAAATGTTGTATTTTTGGAGGGAAAACCGCTAGGAGTTCTGTTTTACAAGCAAGACAAAGAAGCCTTAAAACAGTTAGGTATTCTCCAAGTAGGACGGCAGGTAGCGGTGCAATGCAATCTACAGAGCAATTTCAGCCATGCTTTTGTCCAAGTCGATCCCGCGACAGTCCAATACCCCGAAATCTGGACGAAGCAGAAGGGAGCGATCGCCTTTGCAGCAGCCCCAGATGCAATGATAGAAAAGAGCGAGCTTTTTCTGTCGAAAATCAAAGAACGTCCTACTATCCTATTTGCTAACCCAGAAGACAAAGTGCTAGGACTGGTGGGACTGGCAGTTGACGATCGCAAAGTGGAAATTGTAGATGACTGGCTGCGATCGCGCTCGATTGAATTTAGCCCAATCTCCGCCCAAGAAGCACCTATAGAAACCAAGAAAGGACTAGCAGTCCGCTATTTAGCTGCTAGCAGCATCAAACCTCAAGACATGGAAGCACTCAAGGCTAAGGTAGGTACACCTCTAGATGCTGCAAACTACAGCACTCGCTTGGGTTCTCTACCCAATAGACCGCAACCGATCGCCGAAAAACCGACTAAACTTGTCAAATCCCAGACTCTCGACAGTAATGCAGCACCAGCTCAGGCAGCAGGTGTAACCCCAGCACCCAGAGATCGAAGCCATCAGGAGCAATCCAACCAAGAGGCGACAACTATTCCCAATAGCTCTGCAAAACCTGCTTTGAACGGTAAGTACTCTACCCTTCACCAAATGTCAAATGAGGAGCGACAAGTATCGCAATTTATCGAACAACAACGCTGGCAATGCAAGCAACTGTACGAACAATTATCGCGGCAAGTGCGTCAGTATCCTGGTTTTAATGATGCTTCAAATTGGGAAGTGGATGTAGGAGTTGCACTATTAGTGCTGAAAGAATCCTCTGATGCTAACGAAGTTGGGCGGGTCTTATCCCAATGCGATCGACTGCAAGAGTGGAAAGCTACATTGCCCCAAGAGGAGTACAAGACCAAAGGGAAGAGTTACATCGAGCAAGTTTATACTCAAGCTCATAGCATACTGGAAACCCAACAAGAGCATAAGCAGGGACTAGAAATTGAGTAGAAGCATGGCTGCGATTGCGCTTTACTAACTATCCTTGGCTGAGGAGCTGGGAGGCAAATTTAATTTGCCTTCTCAATATTTGAATGGATGTAGGTTTTCTTGCTGAGAGTTAATCCTGTCTAGTTCGGTCTTTTACCAACTAGAAACAAAGCGATCGCCAAGCGAATTTTATGCATTTATAACATCAAATCGTAGAATTAGGATGCGTCTGCTTTTGCCAAATCAAACGAAGTAAAAAAATATACACAAAAGCGTCCTGTTTAAAGATTTAACTGCGGCATTTACAGAGAACTTATATAAGTATATTTGATTTTAAATAGAAAATCCGTAGAATTAACGAAATCATTCACCTATTTAATAAGTTATTACTGAAAAGGTAAAACTTAATAACAAAATAGCTTTAGTTAAAGCTATTTTTGCGCTAACTATTTTACATTTAGTAGTTAATCTATATTTTTCAGGTAAATATACTAACAATTTCATAGAAAATTGACGACTATTGCAATCGAGCGCAGAAGTTATCTAAAAATAAGGCGGCTTGAAGTGGGAGTAGTTTATATAGGCGATCGCGCCGTTGGCAAAACGCATTTAGCTATGGAATTAGCTAATCCTCACAATGACTATGTTAAAGTTTCTAGTCCTGACTATGAAAATCTCAAAAGGCTATTGTTTGATGAAGATCTGGGTAGAACTAAAGCTACAGATGCTCAAAATCCAGTCGATGAACGCTACCTAGAGATCCAAATTCGTCTTCCTACTGGTTTGAAAAAAGTAGCAGTAGATTGGGTAGATACTCCTGGCGAAATCTGGCGTAAGACTTGGCAAACAGATCGTCCAGATCAGTGGAATAATTTTCTAGAAGCAGCTAGTAAAAGTGAAGGCATTTTACTCATACTCTCACCGTATCGAGAGATGTTAAAATCCAGCGTTAATTCAGAAGAGTTTATGACACAACAGCAATGGTGTAATAGATTCGATCGCTGGGTAGAGTTCTTTCGTCGAGATTGTCCTAAAGTAAAGCACTTAACTCTTTGCTTAAATAAAGCAGATCTCTTCTGCGACATCGCTCAAGAGGCTCGACAACTTGCATATCAGCCTCATGGTTCATCGATGAATTGGCAACAACGCCATAGTTATGTCTTTAATCGATATTTTAGAGCGGTTCATCCACAGATTGAGCAAATCAATCGAAGTATTTCAGGTTTATCAGTTCGGTGCTTTATTACAAGTATTTATAATCGTTCTCTCTTAGAGTTGCCCTGGATATATCTAGGTAGCTTCTTAGCAAAATAGTCAAGGAGTATGTGAAATGGGTAACATTTGTGTTATTGGTCCTAGAAGCTCTGGAAAAACAACTTATCTAGCTGCTTTAGCATATTTTCCGGATCGCAAAAACGTAGGTACAAGCTCTAGCAGCTTTAACATCCAACCTCTAAATGAAGATGCAAAAGAACTAGCTGCTAAAGCTGAAAATATTATTTGTGAAGGAGCTTCATTAGCACCTACAGAGGTAGCAGGAGGCATAGATTCTCTACCATACTACTCTTTTAGACTTGAGAAGAAACAACAATTTAAAAAATCCGTTGAAATTAATTTAGCTGTCAGGGATTATCCTGGGGAGATTTTTGAAGAATTAGAATCAGGAACGTCTAATTCCTTGCATGAGGAATTCATGAATGAATGCTTAATGAAGGATGTGACTGGATGCTTGATTTTATTAACCGAATGGCAAAAAGGAACTGATAAGTTTTACAAGCGAGTGCTAGAACGATTTATCAAATTAATGGACGATCGCGATCGCATTGCTGACTTACGGATTGCTGTAGCTATGAGTAAGTGCGAACGGGGCGAACTTTGGCCCTGTCGTCTAGAACCAGAAATGGATCTGTTTGACGTTCATCTGCCGAAAATAAAAACAACTTTACAAACAAAAATTCCAGAGAAGAATTTACAGTTTTATGCAATCTCAACCTTTGGAGTTTTGAAACGCAACGATCCGCGACCGAATCGCATAGATGAAATTGGCACTAACGGTAGACATTCTGTTTTGCGGAATGCATCTGCATGGCGACCTTACAACACGATCGCCCCTCTTTGTTGGCTGAGTAATGGAAAAAGGATGAAAGCCGATGCTTGATTGGTTAACGAAACGCAAGACAACACAGGGAACATCTGAAGCCATTCAAAGTAATGGGGTGCTACGAGTAATTGGCGATCGCGCTTCTGGCAAAACGACTTATATGGCATCTCTGGCGCGGTGGCCCAATGCCGAACCCTCTAGCCCCGTGCAAAACGTGACCCCTGTTAATGAAGAAGGAGAGGAACTAATTGCTAAGGCGCAAAACATTCTAGAACAGGGATTGGAGTTAGAACCAACTGACTTGAATGCCAGTGCAATAGATGTTAAAGATTATACTCTCAGCATTGCTTTAAAAGGACAGTTTTCTTGGAAAAATCCAAAGGCTAGCGCCCCTTCGCAGTTAGTCACGCTGAACATTAGCTGTAAAGATTACGCAGGGGAGTTTTTTACCGATCTGCTCTATCAAGCTGGTGACTCGCGGTTACAGGACTACCTTGAGGATTGTTTGCAGGCGACGGGAATCATGTTTTTAATTGATGGTACGACCCATCGTAAAGATTCTGAGTATGCCAACGGTCTTGATAAGTTCTTAATGGCGCTCGATCGCACTGATATTGGTGCAGAAAAGCGCCGCGTTGGTTTGGTAATGACCAAGTGCGAACAACCGGAATTATGGATCAAGCGCCACCAGCCGCGAGAACTTGCAGCAGCAAGATTTCCCCAAGTGAATCGCAGGCTGCAATCTTGGCAGCAAATGGGTGCAGGTAGTGTAGAGTTCTTTACTACTTCAGCTTTTGGGATGCTGGGGACTCGCTATCCCGAACCCAACTCAAAGCGGATCAATCGCGATCGCAATGGTACAACTTCTGTACTTAAAGATCCCAAGCGTTGGCGACCGTTCGGCTTGGTAGCTCCGATTTACTGGCTTTGCACGGGCGATCGGCATAAGGAATTAGATAAGGATTGACCAGATGATGACTACACAGACAGAAATTCAGATTCATGAATTCAGCACTGGCATCCGCGCTGAGAGAACTGCTGACGGTGGTTGGGTGTCGCTGGGCTTCACTGGGCAGTACATGAATGCAACTATCGATCCCATTCCTCATGCTGTCCAGCGTTCAATTGCTAACAAAGAATTTGCAGTAGCGGAGGGTGCCACTAGCGATGAACCAGCGATTATTGGTCGTGTGGTGTCAGGGAGTGAAGAGTCTGATTGGTCAGTCATTGCCATAGTGACACGCGGACGAGATGAAAAGGGGCGGAGTGCCTCTTTCTACCGTTACTTTCTTTATGAGGGAGACAAGAGAGTTAACAACCTCTGGAAAATACTGGGCTGGATTGAAAATTATCAGCAATTGCATAACGGGGAAATGCCTGTTTTTAACCCGTTTGATACTAAAGAGATAGAGCAACCTAATTTATGCCCTAGTTTTACTCCGCCTCAGATCGATCTACCACCTGAAACTGAAAATTTACTCATCGATTCCTCCACACCGATTCTGATTCCGCCAGATTCAGAATATACATTACAGGTCGTCAGTAGGCTGGCTAATAAAAAAGTCATAAATGACGGTAATAATCAATTAGTCTCATGGGCGTATAATGTTGAAGCCCTGGAGCAACCAGGACGATTTTTTATCGTTCGAGCTGCTAGCGATCGCGCCTACGAACTGTTGCAAAAAGCCAAACTTAGCATTCCTCAAGCCACGACACTAGATGTAGATGAACAAGCCATCAAATCTGCAATTAAGGGATTGATCAATAGTTCCAGGGTGAAGCTTGAACACGTACAGGCGATCGCAGAACCTTTAGGAAACATCGAAATTCCTGAAAGCTATTGGAAAGAAATTTTTGACGGTCAAGGTGCTAATAATGCACTCAAGCAAGGAATTTATAGTCCTCAAATGGTGCGGCTATTAACGCTGAGGGCTATTGTCATTCCAGAAACGTTAGTCGATTATCTTGCTTGGCTAGAGAAAGGGAGTAAACAGAATGAGAACTCTACAATATCTGCTGAGTTTCAATCTCAAATCAGAAATTCTTTAAGTCAAATTTCTGCCACAGCACCAAACCTTGAAGTCAAGATTATTGAAGGAATCAGGATTTTACTTCCCCAGCTTCTCACTCAAAAAGTTTCAGTAGACATCGTATACCAGTTGTTTACAACTACAAACGGACTTTGGGCTAAGTTTCATTATCAAGTCATTCAAGACATCGAGCATGATTTGCAGTTGATGAGCAAATTTGCTAGAAGCTCTCAAGATTTAGATTTTAAACTAACAGAACAATCTTGGCAGAAGATCTGGGAAGAACTCAAAAAATACTGGCAAATACGTTCTTGCGTGCCACAGGAGAAATATCAGGCATTTGCTAAGCTTTTTGAGCAGTTAGGCTATTCCAAATTATCAGTAATTTTCTATCACATAGGATTGGGCAAAGTTCCCAAAAATATTTTTTTTCAGGTTCGTCCCAATGATTGGCAGTGTAACCTTTATGGTATTGGCGTTGAAAGAGAAATAACTATTCCAGAATTTTTGTGGCTTGTAATATTAAAAATCGGGAGTATAGAAGTGCGCGTTCCATTTGTAATTATATTGACAATACTTAGTCTTGTACTTGGCTTAGCAGGTGGTAAGTTTTTACTTGCAGGTTCGTCAACCACTCAGCCCACAGAGGCTGTAACACCTAATAATCAAGGAAGCACAGCTTCTACACCTTCTAAAGACAAGCCATCCGAGACATCCGAAGAACAATCAATCCAAAACCCTAAAAAACAGAAGGCGGTAACACAATTTGAAACTACAAAAAGATCTATTAAAACATTCGTTGAAAAATTATCAAAAGATGATGATTTTCAACGCTTAATCAGAGAGGAAATTAAAACTGTTTTTCAAAAATCAGATTTAAGCGACGAAATATTTAAAAATACATCTGGCGATAAAACTGAAGAGTTGAAATGGATAAATGCAATTTATTCTTATCAAAAAGCCAAATTCAATAATGACGAGGCTAAAGCTGACGGAATTATCAAAGACAATGGAGACACAATTCAAAAATTAAAACAAGACATAGTTAAAAAATTGAAGAAAGAAACTGAAAAATGATATTTTATCAATTTTAATAGCTAAATTTATCATGAGAATTTATCTTTATATATTAGCTGGAATTACTTCGGCATTAATTGGCTGGAATCTAGGTCAATTTATCCTGACTGAGCAAGGCTTTATACAGCAGTTTCCATCTATAGTTCTGTCTCCTTGCATAGCAATCTCTCTTGCCATTGCCTTTGTCTTTACTGAAATCTTTGTCAGTAACCCGACTAGACCAAAAATGAATTTAAAAATTGCTGTGCTTCCTGTCAGTATTGCGGCTGGACTGGGATTACTGGCGGGTTTAGTTGCTGGGGGGATTTCTGAAATCTTGTTCTTGCCAGCAATTCGCGTACCCACGCCAATTGTAAGAACTCTAGGCTGGTTGCTTATTGGTAGCTCTACAGGCATTGCAGAAGGAGTGACTTGGCGCTGGCGCAGTATCGAAGCAGGGGATCGCAAGCGTTTCCAACAACGCTTTTGGACGGGTTTAATTGGCAGTATCGCTGCTAGTTTAGCAGCCGCTTTAATATTCGAGATGCTACGGCAGTCATTACCCGAACTGATGCAGGCGATGAAAAAAGTTGAAGATCCCATCGGCTTCTCAATTTTAGGAACTTTACTCGGTTTCGTGTTTAGCGTTTCCACATCTCCTAGCTACATGGCTGCACTCAGAGCTGGAGCGGGTTTTGAGTACACTGGAGAGCCAATATATGACGATAGCAGCGATCGCAATGCAAATGCACATCCCATCATTGACAAGCAATCCAAACTAAAGTTTGTCACCGATAGCGAAGCAGATCAGATCGAAGAAGGTCTATCAATTCAACTACCTGCTAAAGGAAAAATCGGTATTGGTTCTGATGAAAAGGCACACATCCGCATCCCTGGATTACCTTTACATGCGGCTGAAATAGAACTTCAACCTCGTCAGACAACTCTAGTTCCCGACCCTAAATTTTTCCACACCGTAGAAGTCAATGGTGAACGTTTGACTTCCCGCAGATCGATTCGCTTGAAACATAACTTCGTTTTGACTTTTTACCTCCAAGACAAAGGTACAGACAATGAGAAAAAATTATTCCGGTTTGTCTACTACAATCGTTTTCTGGACCCGCAGGCTTAGCTTATCTATATTGCTGGCTGGTTGTCTTTGCAGTCCCAGTTGGGGTCAAGTTAAAACTATCGAAATCGTGGGCAATCCCACAGTTCATGAGGATGAAGTTAAACTCCGCATCAAAGTTACAGACACTAATAATAGACCTTTGATGGGTCTACAGCCAACTGATTTTAATGTAGAAGTTGACAAAACAACAGTTAAGTTTAAAAGCAAAAACTGGAAAAGTTCCGAACAGACCGAACCCCCTCCCACCTGGATCGTAGTGCTGCTGGATTTCAGTGGTAGTATGCAGCAGATGGATAGCCGAGGAACAACCAAGCTTGAGGGTGCGATCGCGGCTATCAGAAAATTTACAGCAGCCATAGCAGAGCGAAGTCCCAATACGCAAATAGCAATTGTACCCTTTGGCGATCCTGGTGTTAATTGCAGTGGCTATCCAGTTGATAGAGAGAATCTGGATAAGTTTTTCCCTGCTAGTGATTTTAAACTCGGTAACTACCTCGATTTTCTTGGCGGTCAAATTCCTTGTGCTTCTACCAACCTTTACGAGCCTGTAACTAAAACCATCAACTTTTTAAGCAGCCTAGAAGATAGCCGCTTTTACGTAACAGAAAAAGCCTCAGAAGAATCTTCGCAGCCGCAACCAAAACTAGCCGTTGTTCTTTTATCTGATGGCTATCACAACAAACCTAACGAGCAACAAGATTTTGACAGCCTGATCTCATTGTTAAAGCAAAATGACAGAATTATCGTTCATACTTTGGGTTACGGCTTGACATCAGAGCAACTGGGACAAAAATATCAGCTTAAACATCCTGCTACACGAGCAGATATTGGTACAGCTCCAAATAAAGTCCCAGAGGAAGAGTTTGTTGACCAAAAGCGTTTAGCAGAAATAGCTAAAGCGACTGGTGGGATTGCTGAATTTTCTCCTGATGCTGAGACAGTCGCCGCTAAGTTGAAAGTCTTCCTAAATGCTCTACTCGGAGAGTATGAGATTGTCTACACCGATCCCAGTGGCGAACGAGGCTCCAAGCACGATGTTAGCGTCAAAGTCCAATCGGTAACATCAGAATCCAAGCCTTACACCATAACAGTATTCGGGCGATCGCTACCGTTGTCAACACGCCTACTAATGTTGGCGATCGTATTACTAACAATCGGCGTTGCTGGTGTACTTCCGTTTTCGCTTTGGGCAAAACACCTCAAACGTGAAGCGCAGGAGGCTTAGTGAAATGTTTCTTCCTGCTCAAAGCAGCATAAAAAAGGCACTAGTCTGCTTCATGCTATTAATTCTCGCTGGGTGTAGTACTGCCGTCAAAAGTGCCAACACGGTAAGCAGCACATCAAATAAATGTCCCGATCGACCTGAAGGTTCATTAAGTAGCGATCGCGTCAAATCTATATATTTTGGCTCTCAAACTGTAAAAGAAACAGGTGTGGTTAGTCCTGGTAAAGACCAGGGATATGCTTTTGAAGCGAATGCGGGTCAAAGGATTAGCTATCGGACTAATCAAAACATTTGTACCTGGGTTTTCACACCCAACAATGAAATCGTCAATAGTACAAATTTACCCTTAGATGGTAAATACACGATGCAGGTTGCGGCACTGACAGGCTCTACAACTTTTGAAATCGAAATGGGACTAGGAGAACTAGAACGAGTATCTAAAAATTATACCTTTCAATCTACATCAGCTAATTCATCTGCCCCCCAAAGATATCAATTTTCCTCATCTGACTTTCCTAAAACATCCTGTGGCGATCCTCTTCCTAGCGATTCACGTGATTATCCAGTCACCTTTTATCCAGTATTCATCCCATACAACGAGACTAATTTAGACAAAGCGCGATCGCTTTTTTGTCAAGATGCTCTGAAAGTTCGACGGAAAGATACCCAAGAAATAGCAATTCAAGTTGCATCGTTTACTAACGAAGAAAAATCTAAAGATTTTGCCAATTTTGTTAATTCTGAAATTAGTGATGCTGAAGTTGGTCAGCCTACAGTTAGAACTCTCAATCTTAATGAATAGGTTTTTATATGATGAAAAAGCTATTTATATTTTCAATACTATTAATAATTAGTGGATGCCAAGCATTACAAAAAGTTTCACCACCACCTCAAACTGCTCAAGCATCTACAGGATGCCCTGAAAAACCTAAAACTGCTTTAACTAAACCGGAAGAAAGTCAATTAAATAATCAATCGCTCATTAAATCTGGTCAAGCTAGTGCTGACAAATCTGTTGGATATACATTCACCGCTCAAGCTGGTCAAAAGCTAAGCTATCGCACTAATGATGATATTTGTATCTGGATTTATGCTCCTGATACACAACTTTTAAGTAGTGGAGAGTTGCCACAAACTGGAAAATATGCTCTTCAAGTATCTGCGCCTAAAGGATCTACAACTTTTAACTTAGAAATGAGTTTAGGGACTCTAGAGGCTTCTCAATCTGCTGTAGCTTCTTCAAAGGAAGAGGCTTCTACTTCAAAAACTTCTAGTTCAGAAACTCCAAGTCCTACTATAGAAGATTCTACAACTTCTGCTGATAATTCTACAAGCACTTCTAGTTCAGAAACTCCAAGTCCTACTATAGAAGATTCTACAACTTATACTGATAATTCTACAAACACTTCTACCTCAGAAACTCCTGCTTCTAATTTTTCAACAACAGAAGCAGCTGATTTGAGCCAAGACGAAGCAATTGAATTGGTTCAAAACTGGTATAAAGCCAAACCCTATATTTTTGGTCCTAGTTTTGACCGAAGTTTAGTTGAGAAATACGCAACTGGAAAATTGTACCAGGATAAATTAAAGCCTGGTGGTTCAATTGATTGGCTTAGCAGCCATGATTCTTACTACACTTATAAATTTTCTACAATTAATAAAGTCATTTCATTTTTTTATTCAGGAAGCCGACCAGCAATTATTGTAAATGTTTCTGAAGAATTATACCTTCACGGACCAAAAGCAATTGATCGGAAGAATTCAGGTTTATACACTTCAGACTTTATTTACCTGTTCGAGAAAGACAACGGAGTTTGGAAAATTTATGACTATAAGAAAATAACTCGTTAAATTTGGTAGGGAATTCGATAATTAAGAATAACAAAAATTCTGAATTGTGAACTAGTGAATGGGGAAAGTAGTGAGTCAGTAAAGTGTTGGATGAAGTCAAATCTATAGATGGGATTTGGTTGTTCTATGACAAAATATGCATTAATTCTAAAAACTCAAGATTCTCAAAATGAATACAGATATGTCTTAGACTTAAATCCGATCCAAGAAAATAATCCAGAACAAGTTTTTAACTTAGAAATTCGCGAAAGCCTCCGCAATAACTTACAAAAACAGAGTCTGTGCAAAATCAATGATACTTATCTCAATCGAGCAATCGCCAATTGGATTCAAGATATTAAAGAAGGATATCGAGATAGTTTAATTACTCTGGACTTACCATCATTACTTGCTACAAATCTTTCCAACTTACAAGAAATAGGAAATCAAAAAATACCAGCTTTAATTGAACCAAGCATTTCAGATATAGAACCATGTGGGGGAATGCTACCACTACTGCTTTTTTCATAATAATTAACTAGGAGATAATACAGAATGCTAAATGTAGCGATCGCCTCTCACCGAGAATTCTTACCAGCCGACGCACCAGAGCAAAAGTTATTTTTGATGCTGAAGCTACGACCGACAAAAGAAGTTTCTACCACACGTCCCTCCACCGCCTTTACTTTTGTCATCGATACCAGTGGTTCGATGTATGAAATTGTCACTGGCGTTCCACAACCTACTGGTAGAACCTATCAGGTTGATGGCAATTATTACCATGAAGTGACAGGAGGAGAGTCAAAAATAGATATTGTCATCGAATCTTTACGCCAGCTGATTCATTCAGGAAAATTAGACCGTAGCGATCGCATTTCCATTGTGCAATTTGACGATCGAGCCTCAACCATTATTGGACTAACACCTGCAACCGAAGTCAGTAAATTGGAAGATGCGATCGCCAAACTCCGTAATTTTTCAGGCGGTACGCGCATGGGTTTGGGTATGCATCACGCCTTAAACGCGATCGCAGATCGAGATATGACTTGTCGCCGGACTTTACTTTTTACCGATGGACAGACATTTGATGAAGAGCAATGTCGAGAACTAGCTAAACAATTTGCGACCAATAACATCCCCATCACAGCTCTGGGAGTTGGCGAGTATAACGAAGAACTGCTGATCTCGCTGAGCGATACTACTGGCGGTCGTCTCCTACATATAGTTCCAGAAAACGCGACTGGAACTCAAGTTTCAATTGCCGATTTGCCAAAAGCGATCGCTGAAGAATTCACTCAAGCACAGCAGGAAGTCATAACTAACCTAGCGATGACGGTCAAGACAGTTAAAGGAGTAAAACTCAGCCGCATTGTCCGCGCTTATCCTTCCCAAGCTGAATTTCCTTTAATTCAGGAACCCTACCCCATTGGTAATGCTGCGGCTAATGATGAAACAGTTTTTATTCTAGAGTTCGCCGTAGAAAGCCGAGCAGCTTCTCGCGTCCGCATTGCACAACTTGGCTTAACCTACGATGTCCCAGGACAAAACAGGCGCGGCGAACTTCCCCCGCAAAATTTAGTCTTGCAATTTGTTGCAGGATCGGATTTTGCCGCTCAAGTCGATCGCGAAGTGATGGACTACGTACAACAATGCAATATTGCTCAACTAGTAAGCGAAGCGACAAAAGTTGCAGAGCAAAATCCTCTACGTGCGGAAGAACTGTTAGAAACAGCACGCCGCATGACTCAAAGAATTGGCAATCAAGCGATGACGGAATCTCTGACAGAAGCTCAAAATGAGTTACGTAAAACCCGCCGCATTTCTTCAGGTACTTCTAAAACAATCAAAATGGGTTCCAAAGGTAAGACCGTCAGAATTGGTGGCGATATAAATGACGTGATTTTAGAAGATCAAATTCGTCAACTCTCAGGGACGTAAATTTCGCGATTTTTTCAATATTCTTCACTCAAAAATCAGGAGATAAATTAATGGCTGCTACTTGTCCTTCTTGTCTGCATGAAAATCCAGTTGGTACAGAATTTTGTGAAGTCTGTGGTTCTGAAATTGGTTGTACATCTATAGAAGCTCCTTTACCTCCTATTCCAGTTCAGATAACGGCTTCAAGTGATGCTACAGTCGCTACAGAGATTCAACCCCCAATACCACAACCCGCACCGCCAGTTCCTCATCCGTCACCCACAATAACTAATTCTTCCAGTGCTACTAATGGAGTAGATAACGCTAAACTCATTTCTAAACAAGCAGGTGCATCTATTTCAGAATTTATTTTAGATGGAAATAATGTAGTTGTGGGACGGTTCGATCCAGATACAGGTCCGGTGGATTTGGATTTAGAAGGATTCAGTGGAGATGAAACAATTTCACGCAATCATGCAGAAATTTATTACGAAGGAAATCAATGGAAAATCAAAGATCTTGGTTCGACCAATGGTGTTTTTATTAAACGTTATGGACAAAGACAATTCGGAGCTAGAATCACTATCCCAGAGATGATGATTTCTGGAGACGAAATTGCATTTGGAAAAATTCGTTTTCTATTTCAAGCTTGATGAAAATAGTAGTGCTTATTCTAGCTTCTAATAATTTTATCCTATGACAACATTGTTAACTGAATCTGCATCTTTATCTGTTCAAGAAAATATTTGCTGCTACATAGCAAATTTTAGAATAGAAATTTTATCTCATCTGGGTCAATTTGCAGATATTCATTATTTCCAAGCCACGATCTATAGTTACGAGACTGAAACAGATGAAGTCAATTCCGAAAAGTTGGGATTACTGCGTGTAGGTTCTACAGATGGTGGACTCAATCGCGAACTACAGCTACGGCAAGCACTTGGAAATTACAAGATGGTGGCTGAATTGCTGGCTGCTGTAACAGAAGATTCAGTTTATGTATCTGCCAAAAAAATAGAAGAGGAAGCGAGCGTTTCGCGAAGCGATCCCTACGAAAATCGCGTAGACGAATTCAGCGATGACAATTTAGTACCAATAATAGAAACAGAATCAGAGTATTTAGAGGAAGAGTTCTATGAAGAAATAGAAATTGGTTCTGAGGTTACAGGACGTAAACTCATACTACTAAGTTATTTACCAAATCCTGAAGAAACATTAGAAGCTTGTTTAACTCAGGATAATTGTTTAGAGCAGATATTATTCCTTTCAAGCCAAATCTGCCAATTCTTCCGCTATACTTCTCAGCAGTCTTGGTGTTTCATTCAAATATTTCCTCAATTCATTCAAACAGGATCGCTAGTTAAATTTTTCGATTTAACAGGTGCTTATTCTGTTGGCGATCGCCTCTCGTCTGGTTTCATAGGAAACTACTGCGCTCCTGAAATTGCCTACGACAGTAATTGTACTATTGATGAGCTAAAGAGTACCTATACAGTAGGTTCATTATTATATCAAGCAATTCATCGCCAGCTTCCATCTCAAAGTCACAGTCCCTCTTTGGACATCAAACCAATTCCTCTCTTACATCAAATTATCAAAACCTGCCTTTCCCCGCTACCTGAAGAAAGATTTCCTTTATCACAATTATTAAATCTACTAGTAAAAAGCCGTCAGTCTATACTTACTCCTCGCATCCACTGGGAAGCATACGCTCAGTCAACAGTGGGATTGAGCCGCTTACAAAACGAAGATAGTTATGGAATTAGACAGCATTATTTCAGTAATTTAGAGCCACTCATATTAGGAATTGTAGCCGATGGTATGGGAGGTATGACTCAAGGAGATTTAGCAAGCAATCTAGCCGTACAAACGGTACTTGATGCTCCTATACCTGCCGATCTAATGAATCAGAGTCAACGTGCTGAATGGCTAATCTCTTTAGTAGAAAAAGCAAATGAATGCGTAACCGAGCGCGTGCGAGAGGGAGGGACGACTTTAAGTATAGTTTTAGCAACTGGACAAGATTTAGCGATCGCTCATGTGGGAGATAGCCGGATTTACTTATTAAGAAAAAATCGGCTTTGTCAGTTGAGTGAAGATCACTCAATGGTATCTATGCTAATTGCTAGCGGTCAGCTCGCTTATGAAGAAAGTCATACTCATCCAGACCGCAATGTTTTAACTAAGTCTCTTGGCTCAAAACCAAGGTTAAGTGAAGGCTATATTCAAACTTTAAGCCGTTTCGGTACAGTAGCAATGCCGCTTGAAGATGGCGATATTCTGATTCTCTGTTCTGATGGAGTTTGGGATTTAGTTCCACCAAACGAGTTAGCTGAAATTTTTACCTGCGATCGCACCATTAACTCTGCTGTGGAATTAACCATCGAGCAAGTGTTGGCGCGGGGAGCGCATGACAACGCCACCATTTTAGCATTAAAGCTTTGCATAAATCATTCATACTAAAATGTCTATTTCCTGCCCAACCTGCTTGACTAATAATGCTGATACAGCAGCTAATTGTATTAGTTGTGGTACACCTTTGACAGAGGCATCTTATTATTTGCCTCCTGGTACTTTACTTCAGCAAGGAAAATATAGAATAGAAGAAAAAATCGGTGAAGGCGGTTTCGCCATTACTTATAAAGGATTTGACATAACTCATTCTAGATGTATTGCTATTAAAGAAAACTGGCCCGAAAAAGCTAGCAGACAGGGAAAAAGTGTAATTTGGTCCTCTAGTATCACGCCTCAAGAACGGCAAAAACAGCTTCAAGAATTGAGGTATGAAGCAGAGCGAATCAAAAAATGCAATCATTCCAGTATTGTAGAAGTCTATGAATCTTTTGAAGAAAACAATACTGCATACATGATTATGGCTTTTGTTGAAGGTAAAACTTTAGCAAAAATTCTTAAAGAACAAGGGTTTCTTCAGGAAGAACGTGTTAAGCGTTACTTTATTCAGATTGCTGAAGCTTTGCAGATCGTTCATGCTAACCAAATTTTGCATAGAGATATTAAACCAGATAATATTCTGATTAACGATCGCGATTTACCGATTCTGATTGATTTTGGAGCCGCCAGAGAGTTTATTACCGATAAAACCCAGCATCATACTCAAATTGTTAGTGAAGGATATGCTCCATTAGAACAATATAGTTCTCGTGCTAGACGTAGTGCTAGTACTGACTTGTATGCCTTATGTGCTTCAATGTACGAGCTATTAACAGGAAAATTACCTGCCTCGGCAACAGAAAGAATTGCCGCAGAAACGCTGATTTCTCCTCGACAGCTAGCACCTCAAATCAGCTCAACGATGGAGCAAGTCATCTTAACTGGTATGAAAGTGCGAGTTGAGGAACGCTTTCAAACGGCAGATGAATTAATTTATGCTCTAAAGGGTAAGTTTGTTTCTCCAAGCCTAAAGCGATCGCGTCAGCTAGTTCAGCAAAATAAATTAATCGAAGCTATTCAAGCTTATGAAAAATGTTTAGCTAGCGAGCCAAATAACGGTGAAGCAGCCGTTGAGCTTGCATTAGTTCAAATTCATGTCAATGACAGTCAAGCAGAAATTGCTGCCCGAAAAGCTATTCAACTAAAACCAAATGATGGCAGGGGCTATGGAGTTATAGGGCTTGTTAATTGTCGTAAATCAAATTGGTTAGAAGCAGTAAATCAGTTACAGCAAGCAGCCAATCTATCACCCAATGAAGCTTGGATGCAAGCCAATCTAGCATGGGCATTTGGCAAATTGGGTAAGTGGCAACAAGCTGAGACTGCTGTATCCAAAGCACTTCAACTCGATAATAATTCTGCTTTTGCTTTAGGACTACAAGCATGGATTGCTGTAAATCAACAGCAATGGAAACCAGCCATTCGTGCTGCCAGACTTGCCATCACCAAGTCCAAACAAACTCATACTCATCAATGTCAGGAACTACAAAATTGGGTATATCCTTGCCTAACGATTGCACTAGATCGGGCAGTCACTTCTAAGCAGGCTCATGATGTAGACAGGTGTATTCAAGAGTTTGTAACTCAAGTACCTGACAGTTCGTTTATTTGGGGTTTCAAAGGTTGGAAGCAAGCATCACTTGGTTTGTGGGCTGATGCCATACCAAATTTTCAACAAGCAAAATGTCAGGCACAAACACCTGGCTGGGTACTGTTGAATTTAGGAATTGCTTACGAACATCTGCAAAATATTCAAAAAGCGATCGAAGTTTATGAAACTTGCCGCCAGAGATTTCCCAACGATCCCTTTACTTTATTTCGTCTAGGCACACTTTTGGGACAACAGAGCCAATGGTCGCAAGCATGCTCATTCCTAGAGAGAGCAATTCAGCTAAAACCGGAATATGCAGAGGCACAACATAATTTAGGTTGGGTTTTACTCAACATTAAGGATCGGGATGGCAATGTTACAAACTTTCGTGAAATGCGATCGGCTTATCGTAAAGCAGTCGAACTTTATTCACAGCAGCAAAAATACGATTTAGCACAGGCTGTTAAACAAGCCTTTCACGCGGTTGGAGTTGAGATTTAGCTAGAATGTAACTCAGTTTGTAGCCTTGTCCCTACTAGTTCATTGCAGCAAGGGCGTTTGAGCGCGATCGCATCCCCAAAAGAAGAATACAACTATGGCGACTGGTCAGTTACTACCATACCAAGTTTAACTGGCAGTACGACTTTACTACCCATAACTAGGTTCAATTCTTTAGCTCTGCCACCTAGCAGTTCTAGTACTGTATCTACAGCTACTGGAGGGCTATATGTAGGGCAGTAGGTTAAGCCTTGGCAAGGAGGCGCATTGTGGACGATACTTTCAATCCTGCCTTGCTTGATAAATATGATGTCAAGCGGAAAGTTGACGTGCTTCATCCAGATTTTCGGTATATATGGATGAAGCAGGGGAAATAGCATACCAGCATTTCTGGGTAGCGATCGCCTATACATCAACCCTGTTGCTCGATCGCGATCGCTATGCGCTACCTCTAGTTGAAGTGTCGAGCTGCCTGATGGAAAGGTAACAATGGCTTTTGCCTGCTGCTCTAGTGGAGGTGACATACGGTAAGCAGCAAGTTCTATCTTCACCCAAAACCAGGCTCCAGCAAAAGCAATGGGAATAACAAAGTCACGGGGACAAAACCAACACACTCGTCTAGATGTAGAGGTCTTCGTCCGTTTTGAGGACGTTGCTGTTGGTGGTAGCCACCACTTCATAAGCATAGTCAAGGAGGCGATCGGGCGTAGAATCGGCTTCATGGGCGTGAAATTGAATGTAGGGGCTTTGGGAGAGCAGGTATTGAGCATCTTGCTCGTTGGCAGAGTAAGCAGATTGCAACACCTGAGAATCGAGAGCTTGTGCCAGCCAGCGATCGCTTGCTATTTGAGATGCAAGCTCGTCATATGTTAGCTGCGGTCTTCCCAGTACGCGCTTGGCGTGTTCTAGGTAGCGCTGTCTTAGTTCTGCTTTTTTACTAATACAATTGGTTGCGTATTCTTTGATGCGATCGCGCTGTTGAAGTGGCTGCTTGAGGTTGTTGTAGTGCCTGGGATTAGTATTGCTAGCAACCTCGTCGCCGTCGTGAATGCCGTCGCCATCGCTGTCAGGTGCATAAGGGTGAAGACCGTATTTGAGCTCCTCGCGCACTGTCAGCCCGTCGCCATCAAGGTCGAGGTCTAGTTCTCGTTCCTTTTGGCGGCGCACTTTCTGGGCATGAGATGGAGGTAGAAAGCGGTTGTTATGAGGAGTCATGATTTTTGAGCCATAGAGTATGAATTGGGGTGGGTCAACGAAGCGATCGCTCGTACTGTTGCTCGGTAGTTAGCGTTGCTCTGAGCGATGAGGTGGTAGCGTTGCCTTTGTCCCGTATAGTCGCAAAATGTAGCAGAGCGAGTTTTTGTCACGGCATAAGATTGCATTTGGTAGGAAATTTAGTCCAAATGTTGCACCCAAAGAGAAAATAACAACCGTATAGGCGATAATCCAAATCCAGGTATTGAGCAATCGTCCCCAACGCCGGACATTTTTCCAGTATTTCTCCTTCTTTTCCTCCGCCAGGGCAAGCTGTTTCTGCTCCAGTTGCAGCCGTCGCGTGTCTTCTTTCAACTCTAGAATGAGTCGCTGTCGGATGATTCCATCAATGATTCGGGCAAGCTCGCTGGAGGCGGGGATGATGGTAACTGTATCGTCTGCCAGTGTGCTTCTACCTCTGACATCAGGGATTGCGACTCCCCCATCTCCGCCTGCATCTGCTTCCAAACGCTTTCAAACTGAGTTCTCAACTCGCCGCTTTGAATCATCTGTTGGAGGCGGAGGATAGTAGCGTGAGGTATGACCTGCTTCATCATCTCGGCTTGCTGAAGTCCAATCTCAAATCCTTGGGCTATTGCCTCTTGGCGTAGCGTTTCTAGCATGGCAGTAAGTTTTGGCTCCACTATTGGCTCTCGATCGCTGGTTTGGGTATCATCAGTATCGACAGCAACTCCTTCCTTTTGGAAGTAGGTAGCAATGTCGTCATAAGAGGTGGCAGCCCCTTCCTCAAACAGCTTACGGGCAGTAGCAAACCGCTCTCGTTCGCGATCGCTGTAAACTCGTTTTTTGAGGGATAGCCCGCAGGCGCGTAGCGTCTGGGTTACGTCATCTGAAGCGAGATTAAACTCTGTTTGCAAATCTTCCTTAGAATACGACATACGTTTTTAGGCATTAATCGTTAGTTGACGGACTAGCTTAGTGCCAGGAGGAGACGATATCAGTCTCCGTTTCGCAGTCATCATCTTCTTCCACGTAGTTTTCTGCTGCAGGGCGAGATGAATTTCTGACAGGTTTTGTGTTTAAGGCGTAAGCTGGCAGATTGGTGTCTGCAAGCTCAAACGTGTCTCTCAAATATTGCACGTGCAGTTGCAACTGATAAATGCTGCTTCGCGCTAGACGTTGCAGTTCTTCTACTGAAATCTCGCCTTGGTGATGATAGGCGAAGGGTAGCCAAAAGGCTGCCAGGGCATTTAATACCCGTTCTCTACGAGTTAACTGAGCGCTGTCTTCGTTGATATAACTCAGCAACACTCCATACTTTGAGTCTCGTTTGGGTTGGCAGCGGAATGAGAAATTTACCTGCTCGGTGCTGCCCTCACTCTGTTTAGCTAACTCTGGCTTCGTCATGGTGCGATCCCTCGGCAGTTTCAACGGTGTCCCGCAATCGTGGTAGCGGTCGGTTGTGGAGTTGGAAGAATAGTCCATATGCATCTAGTAAACGGGACTGGAGGTGTTGTGCCCTCACTAAGTCGCCAAATGTCTTGACCACTCGCTCGTCTAGGGAGCTGCACCAGTTGGTTGTCCCAGCACCCAGACTCTTGAAAAACTGCGTCAGTTCTGGCTGCAAGTAACGGGCAGTGCCACCATTGACGATAATTTCGTCGGGGCGATCGGGCAACCGCTGTTTCAGCCAGTTGGTGAGGATGGCAATATACTCTTGCTTGGCATCCGCGATCGCCGCAGCAATTTCTTGCATCTCCTGCTCTCGTAACTCCACCATGTTGGTGCGTACTAGTCCCGCTACTGCCTTTTTACTGGGTTTGGAACCGGAGCAGATAACTTCCACTAATCGCTCAGCCTTCTGACCGGAAGTAAATTGCTGCACTTTTTCTACCATCCTGGAGAAACCGTAGTTTTCCGTGCAGCCCCAGGAAAGCGCTCCTTTTTCGATGAATAGAATAGAAGCGTTGCGGTAGCCAATCATCAGGACGGCAATGTTCAACTCCCGCGCATTTCGCAAGCGATCGCCTCCCTTGTGCGGTACTCTGCCCCGTGCAAACAACCCCGCTCCCTCTGGCAGGCAGGTAAATGATTCCAGCGTGACAAAATACTCCTTACCGCGAAAGCAGAATCCAGACAATGCTTGTTTGATGTAGGATTCAAACCTGTCTCTGTCGGTATACTCACCCCAAGGCAGGAGGATTCCCAGTGACAGCGAGAATGAATTACCCATCTGCTTGCTCTGGACTATACTCCCTACAATTGCCAGTAGTTGGGGAATTGCAGAGTCAATTTTGAGCGATTCCAGGCAGTGGACGGCGTTGAAATGAGTCTTGGCTAAATGTCCTACTGCATAATAATCGTTTCCCAGTTTCACCCAAGCTGAGTTTTCGGGCATTGAATTTCCCAGCTTGTACTTTTCGTAATTCTCGATACTCTTGGACGGCACTCTTAAAACTTGAGGTGCAATCAGCATTAACTCTGGCTTTAAAGCCTGTGATTGCGAGTTGAGGGAAAAGATTGCTCTGACCAAGGATGCGCCGAAATCAGCGGCTACAGTAACGTCAGACATGACAGTCCTCGATCGCGATTGTCGATCTCAATATTGATAATGAAAACTTTTTTGTCCGGCTTGTTGTTTGTGAAATGTCAAAAAAGTCGAATAAGCAACTAGTAGCACAAAAAAGCATATGCCAGCAATAGTTCATTTATTTTGGGCAAGAATTCGATTGAATAAAGCTATAGCCTGCTTATTTATTAGCTCTTTTTAGTTTAAAAAACAAGATAAGCAAAAACTTGATTAAAGCTTGCAAAGTCCAAGCAAATATTCGATATTAATTAGTAGTTGCTCGCTCTGAATCAGCAAATACTCGCCTACTTTGCCTCCAGCTTATGCGAAGCTCCTATGACGCGCTGGTGCTGCAATTAGAGGAGCAAGCCATGTCAGAGGACTACATGAGTTAGGATAAAATTACAAATTTTCTTGCCAGCTTTTTTGGCTCAGAAATAGTAGAGACGATCGTCTTAGTTAAAAGCTTTTGTAACATGAATGCAATAGTTTGTATTATGGAGTTTGAGGCGAGTGGTGGTAGACAATACATTACGAAACCAAATAGTTCGCATTCGACTGACTCCTCAAGAAAAAGCACAAATAGCTACTGCTGCTAAAACAGCTGGGGATTTAAGTTTGAGTGCATTTATGCGAAATGTAGCACTTTCTATTCCGGTAATAGAAAAGCAACGCCAGGTTGTACCCCAAGTCAACCGCCAACTTTATTACCAGCTTGGAGAAATCTACAGACTATTAGAAGCCCAGCCTAACCGCGATTTGGCGCTTGTTGGGAGTGAAGTCATAGAGCCATTGAAGCAGCTGCTCGTGCAGGTGAGGCAGGACTTACTCGGCTTTGGAGACGAATTGTGATTGCCAAGCAGGTGTTGGGGAGCAACTTTGCAGGTGTCCTGTCCTATGTTAGTGGCAAGGAAGGGGCGCAACGCATTGGTGGTAATATGGCAGGGCAAAGCCGATCGCAACTGGCAGCAGAGTTTCGGATCTCGCGAGACTTAAACTTTCGAGTCAAGAAATGCGTCTACCACGCCACCTTATCAGTAGCGCCAGATGAGGAGTTGAGCGATCGCCATTGGAATGAAATTGCTGATGCCTACACCAAGGGAATGGGCTTTCATGGCTCTCAGTATGTAGTGTACCGTCACACCGACACTCACCATCACCACATTCACATTATTGCCAGTCGGATTAGGATTACTGACGGCTCTACAGTGAGCGATGCTTGGAATTACCGCCGCAGTGAAGTGCTAGTGCGTCAACTGGAACAGCAGTTTGAGTTAAAACCAGTCGTGCCAAGCTGGAGCAAAAAGGAGCGATCGCCTCATACTGGAGAAGTCCGCAGGTATCGGCGTACTGGTGAGGTGAGCCGACGAGTCAAGTTACAGCAGCTAATTTCTAAAGCATTGCAGGGAAAACCTTGCTTACAGGAATTTATAGCTCGCCTTGAAGCGCAGGAAGTTGAGGTGCAGTTGCGACGGGACGAACGGGGTAAAATTCTAGGGATTTCCTACAAACTTGGTAGCGTGCCATTTCAAGGAAGGCAAATAGGACGAGGCTATGCTTGGACGCAAATTCAAAACCGTCTTTCTGTTCCTAGAATGGAAACACAGCAGCGATCGCAAGATGAGGAAACGGCAGCAATGGCAAGCGATCGCATTGCCCAAGAGCGCAAACGGCAACTGCGAGAACGATACTTGGTACTGCAAGAGCAAGTGCGTCAGAAAGAGGCATTTAGAGATAGCAACCATGATGAGATCGACATTGCTATAGCTATCCTGACACTCAAGCAGGGAGAGGCGATTGATGAGGTAGAAGCAATGATGACACAAAGCGATCGCGTGCGGCTATTGAAGGAGACGCTGCCCAAGCAAAAATATCTTGTGTCTGAAGAGCGATTACGTGAGCTACATCTCTCAAACAGCTATTGCAACTGCCCAAGAACTAGAAGAAGTGGCGGAACAACAAGAACAACTGGTGATGTAGATTTGTGATTCGCAAGGCAGGCGATCGCACACCTTGGAGCACTAACGGCAGAGTTGAGCGGCAACGGAGAGAACCAAAACGTAGACAGAAAACTTCTACTTGCCGCTCCAACGCTGTGTTCGACCGCGTGCGCTTCATCCTCACAACGTATTTTGATAAACAAGCCTTGCAACATCTCGACAAAGTTCAATTCCTTGATAGTTTTCGGATAGACCCGTAGTCATGACTACGATGATTACTGTTTCCTCGCGCCCCAACAACACACCAATGTCATGTTCGGTTCCCAGCGTTTCGCCTGTTTTATTTGCCAATCGTGCCCCCTTCGGGATACCAAGATGCAGCTTATTTTTACATTGCTGCCCTTCCAGGATTTTTAGCGGCTCGTCGCCATATTTACTTAGCAGATGCTTATCCTGTATAAAAGCCTCCAGCATCCGAAGCATATCACTGGGAGTTGTCAGATTATCTTGACTTGTGCTGATAGAATCATACATCTTGTATTGCAAGATAGTGTGCGTAAGTCCAATGCACTGAATTGAATCGTTGATGTTATCAATACCAAGTTTGTCAATCAAGAGATTAGTTGCTGTGTTATCACTAACGACAGTCATTAATACTGCTAAATCGTATAAACACAATTTCAACCCAGGCTTGAGTTGTCGCAGAATCCCAAAACCGATGACCATATCCTCACTTTGCAACTCGATCTCTTCTGCCAAATCGAGCGAACCCGTTGCACATTGGTGAAAGAATTCCCATAGGATAGGAAGCTTGATCAGACTTGCCGCAGGAAATACAAGATTGGGGTTGAACTGAAAGCATGACCCTGAATCGAGCGTTTTAATGATGATCCCTGTAGTGCCTTGAAAATTAGAAACGAGAGGCTGAAAATCAATCTGATTCATATGATGGAGCTTCATCTTGGACATCCCGCCTTAATTATTTTATTTTCGATCCCCTTCCCCTCGCAATCGCTTCAATCTGACTTGACTCCATAAATAGCTTTCAAATTAATGCCTTCATCCATAGTTCTTAGCGGTCGAACGTTCCGCTTCACCCGCCGCAAACAGCATCTCGTTCTCAACCAACCACTTCTATACGGTCGGTGTGCAAGCGGATTGTTATGCCATGACCGTAATGCTTTGATAGTTTATCTTAGATAATCTTCTCTAGGCGGAGTGAAAACATCAACCACCTCTCCAGCCTCCAAAACCTCAATGCTATGAAGGACATTCGCAGGAATGGAATAGCTGTCGCCTGTGGTTAAGATATCTTCTCGATCTCCAACATTTAGACGATATTTACCTGAAATGACATAACCGCTCTGCTCATTCGGATGTGAATGAAAAGAAACAAAATTACCAGGTTCATAATGCATCTTTGTGACCATTGTCTCCACCCCAACTGCCAGAACCTCAAAGTTCACACCCTGAAAAACACTATGCTTTGCCTCCTGTGCTTTAACAATCATTCAATTTCCCCTTTTGGTATACACTATGGTCATTGTCCGAGTTCAATTCTAAAGTCATCAAGTACTCGTCGTAAAATTGCCCATCTCTTGAAAAGGTTTCTTGTTCAGTCCCGTAGACATGGAAGCCAAACGACTGATAAAGACGGATGGTTGTGCCTCAGCAAAGTGTGGGATAAACAGCAATATTTCGCCAAGTCCAAGGTTCTGAGGTTAGGTCTGCACGTTGAGCCGCCGTGGTTCCGCGCACGAGAATGCACCCAAATCCAGTTGAAGTAGCCGACGATCAAACGCAAAGTGACTTTCGTCTGCTCCCAAATCTTGCCAAAGAGCGTTTTGTCTTCGATGCCAACGTCCTGTCTGTTGCCGAAGGGAACCATTAGTGCGCTCCAGTTTTTGCGTCAAGGCTTTACTAATGTAGTGCTCTACTTCATAATCGCCTAGCACTCGCTCATAACCTTTCCAACTGTCTGTATGCCATTCGGTACAGTTAGTCAAGCCGAAGGGTACTAGCCACTAACTCAATTGCTAAGGAGTCGCTATGCTTGCCTACACGACCAGATAAAATCAAGCCATTTAGCTGGGCTAAACGAGAGCGCTATCCAGCAGTCTCCGACTTCAAGTTCTTCGGGTAGGCAGTGCTTCTGTTTTTTTGGACAAACGACCACATTTCATCGGCAGCAACGGCATCCGTATCAACAGAAGAGACCTCGGCATTATGAAATGCGTTGAGCTTTTTGACTTGCGGCTCGAACCAGACTGGCTCCTGTGTTGTAGGATAGACCGCTCACCCGACTAATACCACGCAGACTGGTTCCTTCACAATGTGACTGTAAGACAATCCGCACTTTCTCCTCACTGATTTGCCGCCGATAGTAAATCGTGTCAAAGGTATAGCGTGAATGTTTGCTTGCAGTTTGGACAGCGGTATCTTTGACTGCCTTTGCTCGTTAAACCCTTGTTTATGGATCTTATCGTGACTACATAGGGGACAAGGCATGGCTTCGTGGAATAAAAGCAGTTTTCTTCCTAAAACATAATATCAGTCCCACGCTTTCCTGACGCACAACCTTCTGTTTTGGCTTTTTTGAGACTACCATCTTTACTAAATTCTTTACTAAAATCTTGACCGATCGTGATGTTTTTTCGACGGTTGTGTCCGATTTAAGTCGCTGGTGTCGAGAGCGCGTCACGAGCCTATATGCGCCCCTAACTCTGACGAGTACTGGACTAGAGGCTAAAATACTTTTCTAGCAAGGGGCAGAAAAAAAAGCTGGTGACGGGATTTGAACCTGCGACCGGCTGATTACAAATCAGCTGCTCTACCACTGAGCTACACCAGCACAATAAATCACGATAGCAAATTTTGTCAGTCTTTAGCAAGAGTAGTCATGCTTCTTTTGAGCAAATAGCGCGATCGCTGCTAACAAAATTTTGTGCCTGCCACAGAAAATATTCTCCTGTAGAGACGTTAGTAATGTCTCTACAGGAGAAACCGACAGGATTATGTCCGGAGATTCAAGCTAACTAGCCGTGCTATGTGCCAAAAAATCTGCTACTTTCTAAAGAATCAGTACTTTTTTGACACAGCAATAAACCGGAACAAGGCAAGCTGTGTCAATTTTCGTTTAGTACAGTTCTTTACTTACTACAGGCAGCATGGCAGAGTTGAAGGGAAGAGATTTACTAAGTCTTGCCGATTTAACTTCCGAGGAAGTTACAGCATTGCTACAACTGGCAGCGCAGTTAAAATCAGGGCAGCTAAAGCCTCAGTGCAATAAAGTTTTAGGATTGCTATTTTACAAAGCTTCCACTCGCACTCGCGTCAGCTTTACTGTAGCAATGTATCAATTAGGCGGACAGGTAATCGATCTTAACACCACAACAACTCAAGTTAGCCGCGGCGAACCTGTAGAAGATACAGCACGAGTTTTAGATCGATATTTAGATATTCTGTCGATTCGGACTTTTGAGCAGCAACAATTAGAAACTTTTGCCCACTATGCCAAAATTCCTGTGATTAACGCTCTCACCGATCGCGAACATCCTTGTCAAATTTTGGCAGATTTGCTGACGGTAGAAGAATGTTTTGGTAAGTTGAAGGGACTAACTTTGACTTATGTAGGTGATGGTAACAATGTCGCTCATTCTTTGCTGTTGGGCTGTGCTTTGGTAGGTATGAATGTCAGAATTGCCACTCCTGCCGATTTTAAACCTTTAACAGAAATTGTCGAGCAAGCCAAAGCGATCGCCTTACCAGACACTGAAATTACCGTAACAGAAGATCCAGAAGCAGCAGCTAAAGGATCGCACGTCCTTTATACCGATGTTTGGGCGAGTATGGGACAAGAATCAGAAGCTAATTCCCGCATTCCAATCTTTCAACCCTACCAAGTCAACGAACAATTGTTAAGTCTTGCCGATTCAGAGGCGATCGTTTTACACTGTCTCCCAGCCCATCGCGGCGAAGAAATAACCGCCGATGTCATAGAAGGTTCTCACTCTAAAGTCTGGGATCAAGCTGAAAATCGAATGCACGCTCAAAAAGCTTTACTAGCTAGTTTGTTGGGAATTTAGTGAGTGGTGCGTGACAAATCACCAATTACCAACTACCAATTACTAACTACCAACTACCAACTACCAAACAAAAACTTTTTTTTGCCATTAGGGGCAATTTTGTAGTACGACTGTTCTAAGAGGTCTATATCGCGATTGAAACACACTAAACTATGGAACCCCTAACGGTAGCTCAACAAGAACTATATGACTGGTTAGCAGAATACGTGCGGCAATACCAGCATTCACCTTCAATTCGCCAGATGATGCAAGCGATGAATTTGAAATCGCCTGCACCCGTGCAAAGTCGATTGGAACATTTACGCGCCAAAGGATACATTGAATGGACGGAAGGTAAAGCACGGACGATCCGCATTTTACAATCCCAATCTCCCCAACAAAGTATCCCAGTTCTGGGTGCGATCGCAGCTGGCGGTTTGGTCGAACCGTTTACCGATGCTGTCGAACACCTAGATTTTGAAAAGCTATTTTTACCACCTGCAACTTTTGCGTTGCGGGTGATTGGTGACAGCATGATTGAAGATTTAATTACGGAAGGCGATCTCGCAATCATGCGTCCAGTTGCCAATCCAGAACAGGTAAAAAATGGCACGATCGTTGCAGCTAGAGTAGACGGACACGGTACGACTTTAAAACGCTTTTATCTTCGTGGCGATCGCGTGACGCTCAAGCCTGCTAATCCCAAATATAAGCCAATAGAGATCGCCGCCAAGCAAGTCCAACTGCAAGGCGTTCTCTTAGGCGTGTGGCGCGGCTATAACTAAGGAACAGGGAGTAGGCGTACGAGCAGGGGAGCAGGGGAGCAGGGGAGCAGAGGGAGAAATTACTAGCCACTAGCCACTAGCCCACTAGCCACTCTCCCTACTCCCTATTCTGCTCCAAATATCGCTTGAGGCTACTAGCTACAGCTAAGAAAGGCACTAGGAATAGTGCAACTATGACTTTTAAGGAGTAACTACACTTGAGAGCTTCTCGAATTTGAGCTTTTGTAGCGGTTATGTCGCCTCTACTAAGCACTCTGAAAGCATTTCTTAAAGCATATAAAGCGCATTCTTCCATCGCTCGTTTTGCTATGCGCTCGGCTGTGGATTTTGGTAAATACGAGCGGGTAGTTTCAATACTCTGACGCATATTGACAATGTTTTTTCCCGTTCTCACAAAGGCAGAAGTCTGGGACCTAGAGTGAACGCGAAAACAAGCTAGTACTTGTGGCTCGAACCAAATAGGGTAGTGTGCAGCAATTCTCCGCCACATTTCGTGGTCGCAAGCACCATACAATTCTGGACGAAAGCCACCCAAGTGTTCGTAAACACTGCGCTTAACCACCATCGCTGGTGGATCGACAAGCGAGTATACTGCAATGCGTTTTAGAAAGTTAGGAATTATACCAGATGTACTTCTTTCTAATGAAGATAAATAATTTTGCTGCCGATTGTTCTCGTCAATATGTCCGTGCCGACAATACGCTGCACCTATACTTGGTTCTTGGGTAAATGCTGCTTCTAAAGACTGATAAAATCCTGGTAAAACAATATCATCATCGTGCAGAATATGAATTAAATGACCGTGAGCGCGACGAATGCAAGTGTTGAGATTTTCAACCATGCTGACGGTCTGAGGCTGTCTGTAAACAGAAATTCTGTGCTGTTTAGCTAATCGCTGAATCAGAAATTCAATCTCAGGGTTAGTAGAACAATTATCAATCAGTTCAATTTGAATTCGCTCTGCTGCATATTCTCGCATCTGCTCTATAACACTGGCGATCGCTTGCTCCAGATATATTGTGCGGTTGTATATGGGAATCATCACAGACCACATTGGTCTATCTACATCTGGAGGAAGTGGATCGATGGCATTTGAGCTTTTCTTGACTTCGGTTAAACTGCAATCTGTGTTGTTGCTGAGCATCTTTATTTTTAAACTGACTCCGCTTCGGATGAAGCCCACCACTAGAAAAAATAGACTTTACGAAAGTTTATTTGGAAAGCTAAATTTAAGCTTTAACTCTCTTCAAATCAAACATAATTTTATGCGGTCGCTTGTATTTTTTTTATTTTTGATAACCTGTATTAAAATTGAACCTGACTAATTGCATACAAAATCTGTAGCAGCAATCGCTACCAGTATGCAACTAGAACTCGTATAGAATTTATCGATCTCAGCTTTGAAGTCACATGAAATTTTTACGGTTGATCTTGAAATTTGATATGGCAAATTATACTAGAATCCGAGAAAAAAAAACAGCATGGCTAACTCTGATTTTAAGCATAGGCTTTGAGCAGCTACGAACTAACTAATTGAGGATCAAATGATAATGGCTACCAATATCGATCCTGGTAGATTCAATTTGAGTTATTTGTGACAAACTTTTTTGTAGATAGAAAACTATACTACCATAAAGGTATAAATTATGACATTAAAGCTAGTCATGCTTCTGTTCTTCAAGCGCATTGCTTCAGATGGGATTTAAAGTCAATGTATCTTACACAGAGTTCAGTCAAATACCAGCTTGATGCCCGATCGCAGTTAAAATTAGTTGTTGCCAAGGAAGAACGGGGGAAGTACCAACCCCAGACGACACCAAAATCCTTACCGATACCGGGATGTCCGAGAATACCCCGATCGCTACAGTTGCGATCGTATCAGCGCCAAGCCATAACTAATTGGTTTGCCAATCGCGGTAGGGGAACGTTGAAAATGGCAACGGGTAGCGGTAAAACAATTACAGCTTTAGCGATCGCCTGCGAACTCTATCAAACAATTGGCTTGCAAGCTTTAATCGTTGTCTGTCCCTATCGTCATCTCGTCACCCAATGGGCGACAGAAGCCGAAAAATTTGGGATGCAGCCGATTTTAGGCTTTGAAAGTCTTCGACAGTGGCAAAATCAGCTATCTACAGGACTATATAATGTCCGTGCTGGCAGTCAGCCTTTTGTTACTGTCATCGCGACCAACTCAACTCTAATTGGCGAAGGCTTTCAATCTCAATTGAAATATTTCCCAGAAAAAACTCTAATAATTGGCGATGAGGCGCATAACCTCGGTGCGCCTCGTTTAGAGCAAAGTCTACCCCGCCAAATCGGACTGCGCCTGGGTTTATCTGCTACACCAGAAAGATACTTCGACGAGCAAGGCACGGAATTTATTTTCGACTACTTTGGCACAGTCCTACAACCAGAACTCACTTTAGCTGATGCCATTCAACAAGGGGCATTAGTCCGCTATCTTTACTATCCGATTTTGGTAGATCTGACTGCTACCGAAGCGCAAGCCTATGCAAAACTGACAACGAGAATTGGCTGGGCGATCGCATCCCAAGAAAATGGTACAGAAAGCGATATTACGCCATTATTGATGCAGAGAGCTAGATTAGTTGGCGCAGCAGCCAATAAGATTGATGCTTTACGACAGTTAATGCAAAACCGTCGCGATACATCCCACACCCTATTTTATTGCGGTGATGGAACGACTGAAACTGAAGATGAGCGTAGCTCGGCAAGCGATCGCCAGATTGCAGCTGTCGTCAGAATGTTAGGAGTGGAACTCGGCTATCGCGTCAACACTTACACCGCTGACACCCCTTTAGCAGAACGGACAAAATTGCGCCGTCAATTTGAAACAGGAGAACTGCAAGGTTTAGTAGCAATTCGTTGTTTAGATGAAGGTGTTGATATCCCTGCCATCCAAACCGCCGTGATTCTGGCTAGTAGCAGTAATCCGCGCCAATTCGTACAACGACGCGGCAGAATTTTACGCCCTCATCCAGGTAAGGAACGCGCTACATTATTCGACGCGATCGTTTTGCCTCCAGAATTAGATCGCGATACATGGGAAGTCGAACGCAATCTTCTGCGCAAAGAACTCCGCCGATTTATCGAATTTGCCGATTTAGCTGACAATGCTGGAGAAGCCAGAATGAAATTGCTCGATTTGCAGAAAAAATATGGCTTGCTGGATGTGTAACCAAACGAATTCGGAATTCGGAATTCGGAATTCGGAATTAATATAGGTTTCCTGCTTTGTGTTCACTGATAACTGTTCACTGATAACTGTTAATCCACTCCAAAACTCGATTCCACCCCCACCAAGGATCGGGATCGGCAAAATGCTGCTGACAGGTGCGATCGCTCATGTAGTTGACGTGTCCGCCGTAGCGAGTTAACAGTAGATCGAGCTGAGGATTGCGATCGCACGCTGCTTGCAAGTCTGGCACGATTGTTGGATCGAACATTGGATCGTTAGCAGCATAAATAATCAGTGTCGGTTTTTGTAACTGCGGCAATATATGCAAACCGCTACTTGCCTCGTAATAAGCTTCTACCGAAGGAAACCCCAATTTCTCAATTACCAATTCGTTATCGAAGCCCCAAATACTATTAGCTTTTTCTATCGCAGTAGGATCGATCGCGCCTGGATGTGCTTCGTAGATCTGCCATGCCAATTTTTTCAACTGCTTGGCGATCGCTTGTTCCAACTTTCTCCCCAATGGGTGCTTTACCAAATAAGATAGCGACCGATTTGAATCCAAACTCGGACAAATCACCGCCGCCCCAGCAATGTCCTGCGGGATTAGGGAGTTGGGAGTCGGAAACGGTGAGTTAATTCCGAATTCCGAACTCCGAATTCCGAATTCTAACGCCTGCGCTGCTTTCACTCCCCACAAAGCCAATTGCCCGCCGAGGGAAAAGCCTGTAAACCAAAATGGTGCGGGACAACCCATTGCTTTTGCTTGAGCGGCGATGCAAACAAAATCTTCTCCTTCATATAACCCATCAGAAGTTAAAGTTGGCGATAACTGAGCTGTCTTACCGTGCGCCCGCCAGTCAAATAGCACTACAGCATAGCCTTGAGCAAAAGCTTTGCGTCCTAAAAGTCTTAAAAACCACTGATTTTCTAAAGTACCTGTAATACCATAAGTCCCAACGATCGTGGCTTTGGGATTTTCAGGAATTGCTACCCAACCAAAGATTGGTACTTCCCCAGCACCGTGAAAAATAACTGCTTCATAATTCGGCTCTGGGTGGCTAGTCGTTTTTTCCCAGTCTTTGCTTGCCCAAAGCGCAGTGTAAACCGTCATGGCTAAGCCATTGCGCAACCACCAAGGCGGCGTAAAGTTAGAATTCAATTTTCCTCGATGCATTTCAGTTATCAGTTATCAGTTGTCAGTTGTCAGCGAACTCTTACCTCTTGTCTATTGCCTCTTACCTCTCAAACTCGGCGATCGCATTCAATTTTCATCACTTTGTTACAACATTCACCACATGAGCGATAGCTAATCTTTAGAATCATCCGTATAATCAGTACAGCAATCTTTGTATCTGCCCAAGGTTCTTATTGTTCATTAACATTTGTTAATCTGATTTAATAATAATGGCACGAATACTTGTAATTGATGACGATCCAGCAATCTCCGAATTGGTTGCCGTGAACTTAGAAATGGCTGGCTACGATGTCAGTCAAGCAGAAGACGGAATTAAGGGACAGGCTCTCGCACTCCAGTTGCAGCCAGACTTAATTATGCTCGATCTGATGCTACCTAGAGTAGACGGCTTTACAGTTTGCCAGCGTTTGCGGCGCGACGAACGGACGGCTGAAATTCCCGTACTCATGCTCACAGCCCTTAGCCAAACTCAAGATAAGGTTGAAGGTTTCAATGCAGGCGCAGATGACTATTTGACGAAACCATTTGAAGTTGAAGAAATGCTAGCTCGCGTCCGTGCGTTACTTCGGCGTACCGATCGCATCCCTCAAGCAGCCAAGCATAGCGAGATCCTCAACTACGGTCCTCTAACTCTGGTTCCAGAGCGTTTTGAAGCTATCTGGTTTACTGAAACTGTCAAATTGACCCACCTAGAATTTGAGTTACTCCACTGCTTGCTTCAGCGTCACGGACAGACTGTTTCGCCTAGCGACATTCTCAAGGAAGTCTGGGGATACGATCCTGACGATGACATTGAAACTATTCGCGTCCACATTCGCCACCTCCGAACCAAGCTAGAACCAGATCCTCGCCACCCTCGCTATATCAAAACTGTTTATGGTGCGGGCTATTGTCTGGAACTACCTAGCGTAGAGCAAGTAGAGGAAGTAGCTGTAGCTCACGGGAGCAGTCACGAATAAGTCCATATTTTTACAAAAATAGCTAGAGTTAACTTTGATTGTTTGCTCTAGTTTTCAGGAGAAATGCAGTTGTTTTCATCTGCATTTGTTTACTTTTTTGATATTATGTTTTTTATACTAGAAATATAGTCCGATTTTTTAAAACTGAAACTACTTTTAATCTTGAATTAAAAAAATAATAACTTAAGAAATAAAAATAAGCAATCCTGCTCAAAGCATTCTCAAAATATTTATCGCCCCATCATATGTAGAGACGTTACATGTAACGTCTCTACAGAAAAATGTTGGTAAATCAATTAGAATTGCTACGCATTGCCTAACGTAAGCAAAAAAAATGTAAGGACGCACATCTATCTGTACGCCCCTACAAATCAAAAACCGATCGCCCCAATTAAGGAGCCAAAGCATTACCCCGAATTAGACTACCAATCGTTTTAGCAGTAATCTTCAACTGAGTGATGGGATTAGCTGGAACCACAGTTTTGTAGAGATAGCTATCGAACGTTAGCTTTTGTACGTCTAAATCGGCGCACATCTCCACGAATGCCTCGCGAGTTGCATCGGAACGGTAGAAAACAGTTTGCAAAATGTCTAACACCTTGTACGTTATGCCGTACTTCCGATCCCAACGCTTGAGATAAACCTTGAGGTCATCTTCTGTAGGAATGCGGCTACCGCCTTGGGAAAACTCCACAATCGTTTCGGCACACATCCGCCCAGATTTAGCAGCGAAGTAAATTCCTTCACCTGATGATTTCGTGACGTAACCAGCAGCATCGCCAATGAGCGCAATTCTGCCAACAACGCGACGGGGACGGGGATGTTCGGGGATGGGGTGCGCCTCAACTTTAATGATTTGACCCCCAGCCAATTTTCTCGCTGCACGGGCGCGAATACCAGCTTGCAGCTGCTTGATGCTGGCTTTGTTGACCTGCATCGTCCCCGTACCTACGGCTACGTGGTCGTATTTCGGGAATACCCAAGCGTAGAAATCGGTAGAAACGTCGTTACCAACGTACATTTCCGCCATATCTTGGTAATACGCCATTTTATCTTGAGGCAAACGGATGCGCTCTTGAAATGCGATCGCGAAGTTGTAGTCCCCCGCGTCCATTTCTTTAGCAATCCGAGAATTTGCCCCATCCGCACCGATAACCAAATCCACCTTCAAAGTTTTGGCAACACCTTGCGTCCCACCTTCTGAGTGGTCTACATAGTGGATGGTATAGGGTTCTTTACTATTTGTCGGAAAATCAAGTTTATGAACTGTGGCATTAATTAAAATTGCGCCCAACTGCGCCGCCCGATTGCGCAGGAATCCATCCAGCACTTCGCGGCGACACATTCCAATATATTCGTCTTCATTAACCAAATTGATATCCACCTCGCGGTTAGAGGGGATATCATCTTCATCCGTCGTACCTGACGGTCAATAATTTCTGGTGGGAGGTCAAACTCGCTCACCATGCATAGAGGAATCGCACCGCCACAAGGCTTGGCATTATCCAGCTTGCGTTCAATTAGGTAAGTCTCGATGCCAGCTTTGGCTAGGACTTCTGCGGCGGAGGAACCTGCTGGACCCGAACCAACGACAGCAACCCGTAGAGTCAAAGTTTTTCTCCCAAACTTCAAATCGCTAAAAATGCATCGTATCACGGTCTTTTGCCCGAATTGGCGACTGTGGCAGCAGATCGGGCAAATTTGCAACAGAGCTTAAAACTTTTGTAAATATATTTAATGTCTTTTGAGCTGGCTTTGTGTATGTCAGTTATTAGGGAGCAGGAAGCAGGGAGCAATTCAAAATTCAAAATTCAAAATTCAAAATTCACACCCCACACCCTACACCCTACACCCCACACCCCTTCTTCACGCACCACGCACCACGTACCACGCATCACTCATCATATTCCACACCAAGTGCGATCGCGCACTACTGTTGCAAGAGCGGGTAGTCGTGCGCCGCGATCGCCGATTAAGCTAAACTTAAGAATTTAAACAAATCCAGAAACCTAGTATAGTTTGAGTCTGACACTTAATATCGAAGTCTAAAAATCGCCTAAATGCCTTGAAATGAACGCATAATGGAATTTTTTACGATTCTTCTGTCTGGCATACTTGGTTTAGTGACTCCGGCAGGGTTAGTTGTAGATCGAACGGCAGAAAATGCTATTCGCTCTCAATTGCAACACGCAGAGCGGCTAGAAGTGCGAGTAGACAATGCGCCTAGTTACCAACTTATACAAGGTAAGGTGGAAAGGGTGCGCTTAGCTGGACGAGGCTTAAGGCTAAAGCAGCAGAATATCCGTATTGCTGGGTTAGAACTAGAAACCGATCCGATTGATGTCGAGCCGCGCAGTCTAGGAAAGCAAAAGCTCAAATTACGGCGATCGCTCCATGCAGGAGTGCATGTGCTGCTAGAGCAATCAGACCTCAACCAAGCCTTACCCACCTTGATTGCGCAAATTCAGGCATTTGTGATTCCAGAGTTGGGGGGCGATCGCTCTGAGTCTACCTCTAACTATAAGTTTGTCAATCCACGACTAGAACTACTAGCCAACAATCGTTTGCGCTTTCAAGTCCAACTAGCCGCAGAGGATGACGACGAGCCACTGGCAATTGTAGCTGAGTCAGGATTAGCGGTAAAAGGGGGGCGACAAATTCAACTAGTTCAACCAACAGTTACCGTCGATCGAGAAGCAGTCGCTCAGAATATCGTAGACGAAATCGCCATGAATCTCAGCCAAGAACTCGATTTCCGTCGCCTGGAAGTGTACGGACTGCAAGTGAGAATCTTACAATTAAAAGTAGCAGCCCAAAAATTAGATCTGGTGACTTTTGTGCGCGTCGATCCGTCTTCCTCTTTGTTGCAGAATCCTTCATTGCAGAATTCTAAGTTATAGACTCAGCTAATATATAATTTGCTAATTTGCCTCCTCATCTCACCGATCTCGCGTCCACCCAAGGAGAACTATCCCTATGGTTAAACAACAACAAAATCGCCGAATTCCAGTTAGCGGCTTAGTTGCAGGAATTGCGGCAGTAGCAGTGACAGCAGGAGGCGGCGCAGCTTGGTGGCACTGGCAATCGAACCAAAAACCAACTCGACCAATTGCGCCACCAATTAGCGGGATTCAAGAAGCGCCAAAGCAGCAAACTCCACCAGTCGCACAACAACAGGTAGAAGTCTTTTGGCTCAAAGGAAGTGGAGTACGACAGCAGCTGGTTGCGACTACAGCCACCACAACGGCTGACATTAAAAAACAGCCTACGGCTGCTCTAAAAACTGCTTTTGATAACTTACTCTCTGGTCCAAAAGATGGATCTGTCAGTACTACCATTCCCCGAGGAACAACACTGCGGGATCTAAAGGTGGAGAAAGATGGAATTCACGTCAATTTATCAGAAGATTTCACCGCTGGTGGCGGTAGTACTGCTATGACAGGGCGAGTAGCACAGGTGATTTACACGGCAACAAGTCTCGATCCAAGTGCCAAAGTTTGGATTGAGGTGGAAGGAGAGCCGCTGGAAGTTTTAGGCGGCGAAGGCTTAGAGTTAGAGCAACCGCTGACGCGCCAAAGTTTAGGAGAAAACTTTACACTTTAGCCTGCTACATTTGATAAGAATTATGAAATTAGCAGCGATCGAGAGATCGAGCGATCGCTGGCAGCAAACTGTGGCATAGTTAACCCCTCAACGTTTTCCATTTCCATTGAGTACCCGAAATTGGCGGGCTTGATGTTCGACTCGGGTAGCAAGTCGATGACAGACAAGATTCCATAATTGGAAGATCATGTCATCCTCAACGCGGTAGTAGGCGGAAGTGCCTTCACTACGGCGACTGAGAATGCCTGCCTGCCACATGATTTTTAAATGTTTGGAAACGTTGGCTTGGCTAGTCTGAGTTGCATCCACCAATTCTTGAACGCACTTTTCACCATCGCGTAACAGGCTGAGCAGCCGTAGGCGCATTGGTTCGCTTAACAAGCTGAAATACTCTGCTACTTGTTGCATAACCTCTGGAGGTACAGGCTTGGTTAATTTCATTAGAACTGACCCGTAGAAAGATGTCGCAAGATAGTTGGCAGTGATGCCAAATAGTTAACTGGTAATTAAAGTAGTTAACCATTAATCGGGGTTTATGCGCATCAGTGGCTGTCCGTATTCCACTGGTTCGCCATTTTGTACCAAAATTTCCATGACTTGTCCAGATACTTCGGCTTCAATTTCGTTCATCAGCTTCATCGCCTCGATAATACAGACAGTTTGACCGGATCTAATGCGATCGCCAACTTCTACAAATGGCGGTTCGCCTGGAGCAGGAGCGCGATAAAAAGTTCCTACCATAGGAGAAGGAATTTCTGCAAACTTTTGTTCTACGGGTGCTGACGCAGCCATCGAGACTGTGGTGGAATTAATCGCAGTAGAATCAACTCGGCGAGAAACTGAATCCATGCCAGCAGGCATTTTAGCAGAATCGAAGTGTAACTCCGTTGTACTTAGGTTACTGCTGTCTCCTGCTACAGCGGATGCAGGTGCAGCACTTTGACTACCCGTACCCTTACGTACTGTCAGTTCAAATTCCTGAGTTTTTAGGGTGAGTTCCTCAATTTCAGTTCGATCCAACGCCAACAAGAGTTGACGTATTTCATTTAAATCCAGTGACACAGCAAATCCCTCTTCAATGTCATTTGTCATCAGTCATCAGTCATTTGTTGTCATTCCACTCATGACACATGACAAATGACAAATGACTCCTAAAAGCAATCATTCTCCCCGACCGAGATAAGTATCGTTACGGGTATCGATCCGAATGCGTTCCCCTTGAGAAATAAATAAAGGAACCATAACAGTAGCGCCAGTCTCGACAACAGCAGGCTTAGTACCACCCGTAGCCGTGTCACCGCGCACGCCAGGATCGGTTTGCACGACTTCTAGCACGACAGAATTAGGCAATTCTACTTCCAACACTTGCTCGTCCCAGCGGACGACATTCACTTCCATGCCATCTTTGAGGTACTTGACGCGATCGCCAATTTGTGCTGCCGTCAATCGCGCTTCCTCGTAGGTTTCCATCTCCATAAAGACGAAATCATCGCCGTCTTTATAGGTATGTTGCATCGTACTCTTTTCTAGAGTGGCTTGGGGAACTGTTTCACCAGCACGGAAGGTTCGTTCCACTACGCTACCAGACTGGACGTTTTTTAACTTTGTCCGCACAAAAGCCGAGCCTTTCCCTGGCTTTACATGAAGGAATTCCACCACCCGCCAAACAGATCCATCTAGGACAATACTTACGCCTGGTCGAAAGTCATTACTAGAAATCATGGAACAATAGACTCACTCATCGTGCAGGACAATCGGCAATCTATTTTACCTCCTTTGTGTCGGGTTAGAGATTAGGGGTGAGGGATTAGGCATTTCACGCACCACTCTGTATGGCAAAATGACGATCGGGTCTCACTAAGTTATGCGCGAAGTTATGCGCGAAGATCGCGTTGCGCGTATCCGCGCCCTGCCATCGCCGCAGTGCGATGGAGAGCAAAAATTCCTCGCAGCATACCCCTTATCAGAGCTAGATCATGACAAAATTTTGCCAACGCTGGCTAAAAAATATTTCGATCGCAATTAGTATGATTGCGTTTTGTTGGAGCCTAAGTGCAGCAGCCTGGACTCCTACCTCCTACGCTGCACTACCAGCAGGAAATGCCATCACTGATGGTAAAGCTCTGTTGCGTTACGCCTTGCCAATTGACAACCAACCCGTCAGGCAACTGCAAGCAAGTTTAGAAGATATTGCCAATCAACTGCGAGCCAACCGCCGTTGGGGTGCGATCGCTAACGACCTCAAAGGCGCTTCTAGGGCAATCTCTAATCCTGAAAAAATTCTGAGTAGCGTTCCCGCAGAGCGCCAGCCTCAAGCAGAAAAGATAATTGCTCAAATTAAAGATGGCATTCCCAAACTTCAAGCAGCAACAGATAAGAAAGATAAAGAAAATATCTGGGTCGAACGCGCTAACATACTCAATTTAGTTAGCGAGTTAGAAGAGTTGATGGTCAAAGAATTTCCCTATGAAGTCCCCGCTCAATACTCTAACTTGCCTCAACTCAAAGGACGGGCAACAATCGCATTTAAAACCAATAAAGGTGACATTACTGTGGTTGTAGACGGCTACAGCGCCCCCGTCACCGCAGGTAATTTTGTCGATCTCGTTCAACGGGGCTTCTACAACGGATTAGAATTCATCCGTGCTGAAGATTCCTACGTTTTGCAAACAGGCGATCCCCCTGGTAAAGATCAAGGATTTATCGACCCCAACACGGGTAAGTACCGCGCCGTTCCTTTAGAAATTCTAGTCAAAGGCGATTCGGAACCTACATACGGCGTAACATTAGAGCAAGCCGGTCGTTACACTGACGAACCAGTATTGCCCTTTTCTGCCTACGGTGCAGTCGCAATGGCAAGACCGGAATTTGAGCCTGACGGTGGTTCTTCCCAATTTTTCTTCTTTTTGTTTGAGCCAGAACTAACTCCAGCCGGACGTAACTTACTAGACGGGCGTTACTCTGTATTTGGTTACGTTACCGAGGGTAAAGAAGTCCTAGAAAAGCTGAAAGCAGGTGACAAAATCGAATCAGCGAAAGTCATCCAGGGTGCAGACAAATTAGTTCAACCCCAAGTAGCATAACTAGGGAGTAGAGATTTGTAGGGGCGGGTTTAACAGATATGCCTAAAGACAAACAAAAAATTCAGCTAAACCCGCCCGCAGAAGAGCCAGTGGAAAAGAGGGCTGAGGGGGCTGAGGGAGCTGAGGGAGCTGAGGGGGCTGAGGGAGCTGAGGGAGCTGAGGAAGCCCAAGGAGCCCAGGGAGCTGAGGGAGAAAAACCACTTACCACGTACCACGACGCGGCTCCAATGCGGAGGAAACCTCCGCTTCCGCCCGCTTCACCACGCACCGCTCTTTCCCGACTCCCGACTCCCGACTCCCGTACGGGCGGGTTTGGCAACCCGCCCCTACCGACTCCCGACTCCCGACTCCCGACTTCCCACAAACTATCAACCCAAATCGAAGCAATTCTTTACTTAAAAGGCAAACCGCTATCAGTCGCAGAAATTGCCGAATACGCCCAGTGCGATCGCCCTACGGCTGAAGAAGGACTGATCGAACTGATTGAAGACTACGCCCGTCGCGACAGCGCCTTAGAGGTTGTCGAAACACCTACAGGTTACAGCCTGCAACTGCGCGCTGGTTTTCAAAACTTGGTACAGAGGTTAATTCCTCTCGAACTTGGAGTCGGGGCTTTACGCACGTTAGCAGCGATCGCCCTTCACAGCCCAATTGCTCAAAATCAACTCGTCGAGCTGCGCGGCTCTAGTGCTTACCAGCACGTTCAAGAATTGGTAGAACAAGGATTCGTCCGCAAACGCCGCCAGTCAGATTCTCGCTCCTCCCTACTTCAATTAACCGAAAAATTTCATCAATACTTCCAAGTCGAACAACTACCGCAACTTCTGGGGCAGGAACGCAAGCAATCTAAGTATCAGCAGCTAGAGTTGGCTGACGATTTAGAAGATAGCTGAGGGAATTGAAAGTAATTTATCTCGTTGAGCAAACATCAGGACTAGGGCAAATATCTCTTTTCTCTAGCTTGTTTCAGGTAAAATCGCTCGATTCTGCGGTTGTTAATCTCATTTTGCCGATTGTTACTAGTTTTTTACTATCTTGCTCTATTCTGAGGACGTAAACTCTCTATTCGATCCTCAAAACATCTGATACAATTTATTTAATGAATCAGTAAAAAAAATTAATATTTTAGTCCGCAAGGTTTGCCTGCAACAGGTCTAGCTCTAGCTGAGAAAACACCAAAACGCGAGTGTTGGATCTAGAGATCGGGATTAGTTGACGTACCAAAAATGGTTCTAGCTCTTACCCAGGCAGGAAAGTTTGACCGAGCGGTAAAGCAAACCGCATTCCCAGCGCAGGTAAAGAAAATGAGTTGCCATAGCGTGAAAGCTACAATAGCTAAATGTTAGCACTTAGTTATTAGTTTTTAGTATAGAAAAATCCTCAATCCCATAGATTCGATACTACAGCAACAAGACACTGCTTATGACCTTTAATCCTGACTTTTTGAGCGATCGCGAAGAAACGCAAGCTAACTCATTGTTGAAATATCTCCAACAGCAATCGCCGGAAATTCTAGCCCGCGTTGCTAAGTCTGTCAGCCCAGACATTCAACAAATCATCTCCCAAAACGTCCAAGGGCTGGTAGGAATGTTACCTTCAGAGCAATTCAACGTGAAAATCGTGACCGATCGCGAGAATCTAGCAGGAATTTTAGCATCAGCCATGATGACAGGATATTTTCTGCGGCAAATGGAACAAAGAATGCAGCTAGAAAATTTAGCTGATGCCGCTACCTCGCCTCAAGAGTCTAATGGTGGAGATTAAGCGCTGATAGCCTAACTGAGTTCGTCGGCAGGATAAGCACCTGGTTTGACATGAAAAGTCTGAATCGCACCCTGGCGATTGACTTCTAGTGTCAAAGTTGTTCCCAAGGTCGTTGATTCCACCTGTTCTTGAACTTGCAACGATTTAGCTACCGTCTTGCCGTTGATTTTTTGAATCACGTCTCCCGCCCGCAGCCCAGCTTGAGCCGCCGGAGATTTAGCGATCGCGCGCACGATGAGTACGCCAGAATCGATTTCAACCTTTAAATCGGTTTCCTGAGCGATTTCAGTTTTTGATGCGGGGGTTAAATCGATCATTTGAATCCCCAAAAAAGGATGGCTAATGCGTCCTTTGCTAAATAACTGATTGGCAACGCGGGCAGCAGTTTCAATGGGAATGGCAAAACCGAGTCCTTGAGCATCGGTACGAATTGCCGTGTTGACACCCACGATCTCCCCTTCAGTATTTAATAAGGGTCCGCCAGAATTACCAGGATTGATTGCCGCATCAGTTTGAATAAATGTAACGCGCTTATCCGGTACGCCAACTTGGGCGCTCGTGCGGTCGGTAGCGCTGATAATGCCAATCGTGACGGTGTTATCCAAGCCTAAAGGATTGCCGATCGCGATCGCCCACTGCCCGGGAATTAAATTTTTTGAGTTACCGAGCTTGACTCGCGGCAAATTACGAGCGTTAATTTTGACAACAGCAACATCCGTGACCGGATCGACACCGACAACTTTGCCCTCAAATGTGCGACCGTCTTTCAACGTGACTTGAACCGTTCTTGCCTCGGAGACGACATGGGCATTGGTCAATAACCGACCGTCAGGACTGAGAATAAATCCAGAACCAGTCCCGCGTTCGATTCTTTCGTCGGGGATCGGTTTCTGTCCGCCAAAAAAGCGGCGGAATAGAGGATTGTTAAATGCTTCGGGTAATTGATTGGCAACTTTACGGGTCGCATTAATTCTCACGACAGCTGGTCCCACTTGCTGGACGGCAGTAGCGATAAAATTGCGATCGCTTGCGACTGCTAATCCTCCCACTGACGGTGTTTGTCCTCCTGAAGTAGTTGGTGGTACGGCAACAGAAATCGTGTTTGGTTGGGGAGAGAAGTGCAAATCGACATAGCGACTGCCCCAAAAACCAGCACTGCCACCCAAGACAAGTAAAGTAGAAGAGAAAGCCAGTGTTTTTAACGACAAACCCATAAATTTTGCGCCTATAGCCAGAAACGTAGATGCTAATTACTAAGTGCGATCGAGCAATAGCCTTACACGCCTTCCACCTTAAGATTTCGTGCTGGAGGCTACTCCTACTAGCAACACTTTTAGAATGTGTTATTCCAATAATGGCTCAAGCCAATCCGAACGGCACTAGTCAGACGACAACTTGTCCCCCAGCTGCTTTATCTCGCCTAATTCGCCATTCAGTCAAACCAGGCGATACTTTAGACAGCATAGCTCGACAATACAATCTTATTCCAGCTACTCTGATCGGAATGAATCCCATTTTGCAAAGTCGTAATCTGCCAAAGGGAAAGTTGCCAGTTGGCAGTAAGATAGTTATTCCTCCCTATAACGGCATCAAAGTCAATGCCACGCCAGGAGAAACATGGCAGCAGCTAGCCGAAAGGTATCAAGTTCGTTCTGATGTCTTGTTTGAAGCCAACGGCTGTCAACCAGTTGCCAAAGAGGTTTTCGTTCCTGGGGTGAACTGGTCGCCCCAGCCGCCTTCTAATACTGCCAAAGGGATTCTAACAGAGTATCCTTTGCCAAAAGCAGCGACAGTAGCTTTGGCTTATGGCTGGCAGTTGAATGCCAGTACGGGAAAAGTTTTCTTTCACAGTGGTTTAGACTTAGAAGCTGCTGTTGGAACCCCCGTGAAAGCAGTAGGGGCGGGAACTGTGGCTTTTGCTGGCGAACAAGGGGCTTATGGCAATTTAGTCGTCATTAACCACCAAGAGGGTAAACAAAGCCGTTACGCTCAACTGAGAGATCTAAAAGTTAAAGCTGGTCAAACTGTAAAATCGGGGCAGGTAATAGGGGCAGTAGGGACTACAGGTAGTCCTACATCTACTCAACCTCACCTACATTTTGAAATTCGTTATGCTTCTGATTTAGGCTGGGTAGCAGAAGATCCGACAGCGTATTTAAAGGTAGCAAAACGTTAAGTAAGTCAAAAGTCAAAAGTTAAAAGTTAAAACGACAACAAACTCAATAATTTTGCAGTGAAGGCGATCGGTTTATTTTTAATTTTGCGGTAATCTCAGAAATATTGAAGAAGCATTCCGACCAGCAATTTTGGTACTTTCTAGAATCTAACCAATACATTTTTATATTAAACGCTTTGAAGCGGTGGGATTCAGGTCTAACCCTAAAATAGAAACCGTAGCATATCCAAATGGCGATCGCGTTCAAAACTTTATTCTAATTCTGCACGCTACCGAGTGGGAGGGAAGTCTAGCTTGTTTGGATGGGGAATCGTTGGCATTAGATTTTTTTGATTTGAAGCATTTGCCTCCTTTAATGTTAACAGATATGCCCATATTAAAAAAATTTCAAGAATACAAGCGCAGTGGCAAACTTCAATTATTTTAAGCAATTTATTTTCCAACCGATCGCATGTGTTGTAGCACCTGGCGAACTGGATCTGCTGTCACTTTATCGGTAATCTCAACCGCACCAATTTGGGTAGGTAAAATAAACCTTACTTTCCCGTCTTTCACTTTTTTGTCAGTTTGCAAAGCATCTATAATTGCTTCAATATCTATCCCTGTTGGTAACTGTGTAGGCAAACCAGCTTTCTGAATCAATGCATCTTGACGAATAGCATCTTCAGAGGAAAGCATTCCTAGTGCTACAGCAATTTGAGCAGCGGCTACCATTCCTATCGCTACAGCTTCCCCGTGATTGACGACACGATAACCAGTCAAACTTTCTACAGCATGACCGATAGTATGACCGTAATTAAGAATTGCTCGCAGTCCTGCTTCTTTTTCGTCCTTGCTCACCACATCAGCTTTTGCTTGACAAGAACGGTTGAGAATATTCTGAAGTAAATCTGCACCCAAATAGCGCATTTGATCTAGGCGCTTACTCTGTTCCATTTGGACAAATAACTCTGCATCCCAAATCACACCATATTTGATTACCTCTGCCATTCCCGCGCGAAATTCTCTTGCAGGGAGAGTTTGCAGGACTTGCGGATCGATGAGAACCAATCTTGGTTGATGAAATGCCCCAATCAAATTTTTGCCTTGAGGGTGATTCACGCCAGTTTTCCCGCCAATGGCTGCATCTACCATTGCTAGTAGAGAAGTAGGAACTTGAACGAAATTAACTCCTCGCAGCCACGTAGCAGCGGCAAAACCCGTCATATCGCCAATCACACCACCACCCAAAGCTACCAAGGTTGAAGACCGTTCTAAGCGCTTTTCTAGGGCTGCATTGTAGATTTTTTGAACTGAAGTGAGAGTTTTATATTGTTCTCCAGCTGGAAGAATACAGCTAGTGGCATCAAAACCAGCCGCTTGCAAAGAAGCGATCGCCCTTTCCCCATACTGTTTGAAAATCGCTGGGTTAGAAACCAGCAAAACCTTTTTCCCCAGGTTGAGTTCGCTCATCAACTCACCTAGACGATCCAATCCTGGCGCTGCGATCGCGATCTTATAAGCCTGCTGGGGAATATTTACGTCAATTACATGCATATCAGTTATGAGGGAGCAGGGAAGCAGAGGGGCGGAGGGGCAACTACCAATTACCAATTACCAATTACCAATTACCAACTACCAATCGTCTGTAGGCTGTATTCTATCTCAATAAATGTTTCAATAGTTTTAGTTATTTTTGGGAAAATTACAGAAATGTTGGGAGTTATTGCTTACATCGGCTTTTTAGGTGGATTCTTCGCTCTGGCTGTAGGTTTATTATTCGGTCTGCGAGCTGCCAAGATCATCTAAATCTAAATCCATGACCATAAAGCGATCGCCTCTTTACTCAAGATAGTAAAGAGGCGATCGCATAGTGGTGTATTGAAGTTATTAGCTTTCTGGTTTTTGCTGTGCTGGGGCAACTTGGGCATTAACGCTCACTTGCTGTACCCCTTTAATCTCCCTCGCCAATGGCTCAATGCGATCGAGTTGCTCTTGAGTCGGTACTGTACCTGAAACTTTCACGGCTCCGTCTTCAGCTTCAACCGCTAATTGACTTGCGGGTAAATTTGCCTCTAACTTGCTACGGACTTCGCTTTCCAAATCTGCGTCAGCTCGTTGAGCATCTCCCCCAGTCGCGTTGTTGCGCTGCTCTCTAGCTCTAATATCAGCGTCTAACTGCTTTCTGCGAATTTCATCAGTGGCATCCTCTTGATTCTGCTTAGCAGTTTCGGTGTCAGCTACCTCACCAGTTTGATTAGCTGAATTAGGAGCTTCGGTACTGGTTTTTTCTACACCCGCTTCACACCCAAATGCACCAAGGGCAATAAAGCCACCTAGTAATAATGGAAATAATCTTTTCATTTCTCAGTCTCTCAATGGAAAGTAGTTCAAACAATTTGATTGAGTAACTGTTGACAGTTAACGGTTAACATTCAGCCGTCAACTGTCAACCGCAACGCTTATAGAGTCGAGTCGCGTTTATCAACGATGATGACTTTGGGGTCGTTAGGATCGACTACACCTGAATCGTAATTAGTGCGACGAGTATCGGAGTCAATGACATCATCCCCACGAACAGTGTTGCGGGTGTCTGTGGCAGCATATTCGCTCCGGCGAGGAGTATCGGCATCGGGTGCATCGTAAATCCCCCATTCTTGAATCCCACGATGATGCAGAACTGACTCAGCTCGACGAATTTCGTCTTCCGTACCGTCTACGAAAATTAGGTAATCTCCTCGGGAGAGTCTATCGTTGTAAACTTTGGCGCGTTCTTCAGGAATGCCTAAACCAACCAACGCACCCGCAAGACCTCCTGCTGCTGCACCAATAGCACCACCTGAAAGTGCGGTAGCTATGGTTGTTGCTGTTGCACCCGCAAGCATAACTGGACCAATTCCAGGGATCGCTAAAGCGCCTAAACCAACTAAAAGACCGCCAATTCCCCCAATAGCGCCACCAGTTAATGCTCCGGCAGCTGCGCCTTCGTCAGCTTTATTGCCAACATTCTTCTTTACATCTGCACCAGCAATATTATCGATCCGGTCTGCGTTCTTGGATACTACGTTCACGTTATCCATCGGAAAACCAGATTCCCGTAATTGATTAAGTGCGGTTTCTGCATCGTGACGGCTGGTAAATGCACCTACAGCACGCTTTCTACGATATAGCGATCTATCTGCCGTAGGCGTGACAGTTCCGGGCGCGACCGTACCTGGTGCATAATCTGCGGTTGGAGTCATCCCTGGCATATATCCAGCACTGTAACCAACTGGCATTCCTGTAGCGGCAGGAGTATAGTCGGCAGTTGTGCCTGTATAACTGCTCCCCATAGGCATAGCAGAGGGCGTTGTATCGACATCGCGAGCGTCGTACACGCCATATTCCTCAATCCCACGATGGTTGAGAATTGCTTCTGCTCTGGCAATTTCTTCATCGGAGCCTTTGACAATCACGAGATAATCGCCTCGATCGACGCGATCGCTATAAACTTGAGCGCGTTCTTCTGGAATTCCCAAACCGATTAAAGCACCAACAAGACCACCCGCAGCCGCACCGATCGCACCACCTGCTACTGTAGTCGTCAAAACTGTAGCTAACTCCCCAGCTACCATAATGGGACCGACTCCAGGAATTGCCAAAGCTCCTAGACCCACGAGTAAACCGGTTATACCTCCCAAAGTTCCACCCGTGAGCGCTCCGGCGGTTGCACCTTCATCGGCTTTGTTGCCAGCTTGGTTTTTATCTTGAACGTTTACGCCAGCAACATCGGCTTTGCGGTCTGCATCTTGGGCAATAATCGTGACTTTGTGCATGGGAAATCCCGCACTTTTTAGCTCCCCGATCGCAGTTTCCGCATCGTGGCGATTGGCAAACACACCGACAGCTCGCTTGTGTTGACCTACTGCCATTTTCTTACCCCCTATTTTTAGGTATCAACAATATTTCTGGCACAAACACAAATTTTTGTTATTTTTGGTATTCGTGCTATGTATTTATAGTTTTCACTTTTATAGCTGTTTTTTCCTCAGTCCGAAGTTGGAATCATGGCTCTATCAATAGGGAGGTTATATTAGAGTCTACTTATATAACTAAAGATGGGGACGATCGCTGCTAAACTTACTTTTTAATAAAAACAACCTGGGCGATCTTAACAACTTTGTTTATTGCAGATTTTAGCTAAAAAGCTTCGACCAAAATTATTTGTCTTCAAAGTTATCATTTTGACTTTTTTCTACCTGATTTATTTAACTTTTTTAAAAATGGAGGTCGCAATCTTTTCGATCGCGTGTATTTTTAGAAATAGACTTATCTAAAAATCGTGTAATTTTTTTGTGGCTTAACTACAGGCAAATAATATTTTTTCTGGCGTAATGCTGGTTTTAAATAAACTCGATCTTCTGAAAAATTCTTTGAGAGTCAAAAGTGAATTTCTACTGTTTGGAAAAACGCGATCGCGACCCGCGTGCGAAGCCTTGCGAGTTAAGTGTCAATCTGCTCCTGTCACTCATAGTTTTCAACTTCACTCCCTGAGCTGGAGCATTCGCATTTAATTTCAGATTTAGTCTTCGAGCGAATTCGTTGAGTATCGTATTTAAATATACTAAGTCTAACAATCTAGACAACTGCGCCTCAAGTAGTAGCTGTCTTTACTGCATCAATTTTCTTTTGAACTAGTATCTCTGCACTCAAACTGTGACAAGTGTTACTAGACTATAGATAAATAAAATAGCAGTAGTTGAAAATTAATTAGTTTGGCAATATAAAAAAAGAATTGTAAATTTTACTTTCACCAACGATCTCCAACTAACAGTTAATTACCGCTCGTTAATACCTAACCGTGGTTAAATGAATCCCTCTCTAGATAGGTATTTTTTAGAGAGAAAGTCCATTATCTTCAGAATGAATTTTCACTCGCTGGCAGGGTAGGATATAATTCCCTGTCATTTATTTACTATCCTGGCGCGATCGCTGCCTGCTCGAACAGACATGGTACACATGGAACGGCTACTACACTTATTTGCTGCTGCGCCAGCCTCTGAAAGCATTACTAAAGAACCAATAGTTCCATTTTTAATTCTGCTGTTAGTCATCTTATTCGTACCGCTGCTATTCGAGCGTTTCTTGAAAGTGCCAGGATTAGTCGGATTGCTAGCAGCAGGGGTAGTGCTGGGTCCCCAAGGGTTACGGGTACTAGAGCGGGGAGCGCCACCAATGGATTTGCTGCCAGAAATCGGGTTAGTTTATCTGATGTTTGTGGCAGGCTTAGAAATTGACATGGAGCAATTTCGGCAAACACGGAATCGCTCGTTAACTTTTGGTAGCTTTACTTTCTTAGTTCCCCTAATTATGGGCACAGCAGTAGGGCTAATTTTCTTTCCTGGTAAATGGAACACTTCTATCCTCATTGGTTCCCTGTTTGCTTCTCACACCTTGCTGGCATATCCGATCGTCAGCCGCTTGGGAGTCGTGAAAAATGAAGCTGTCACCGTTACGATTGGGGCGACTATCTTCACCGATATTGGTGCGTTGTTAGTACTAGCCATTTGTGTAGCTATTCATCAGGGTGATTTCTCTGCTACCCGATTAGCCACTTTAATTGGCTCTTTGGTCATCTATTCAGTCGTAGTTTTGTTTGGATTCGATCGCGCAGGCAAAGAATTTTTCAAGCGTTCGGGCGACGATCAGGGCAATCAGTTTTTATTTGTCTTATTAGCAGTGTTTCTTGCCGCAGTGGGCGCTCAATTAATTGGCGTAGAAAAGATTGTCGGCGCTTTCCTGGCTGGCTTGGCGGTGAACGATGCTGTTGGAGAAGGACCAGTCAAAGAAAAAGTGCTGTTTGTCGGCAGCGTCTTGTTTATTCCAATTTTCTTTGTCAGCCTTGGATTGCTGATTGATATTCCCGCTTTCATTGCCAGCATTAACTCCATCACGCTAACTTTAGCTATTGTCACTGGTCTGATCGTTAGTAAGTTTTTAGCAGCATATTTTGCCAAACTGATTTATCGCTACAAGTGGAATGAAATGCTGACCATGTGGTCTTTATCAGTGCCACAGGTAGGAGCAACTCTAGCAGCTACGCTAGTAGGTTACGAAGCAGGATTGTTGACTAAAGAGGTGTTAAACAGCGTCATCGTATTGTTACTCGTAACCGCAACTCTCGGACCACTAGTCACGAGTCGGGTAGCCCCTACCTTGATCGATGCTTCCCAAGAATTAGAACCAGAGCCAGTATCGCCTTATTGGAGTACAGGCGAAACGGCAACACACTCATTTGGTGTCTTGGTTCCCGTTTATAACCCGAAGACAGAGCAATACTTAATTGAAATGGCAGCTTTACTAGCTCGCCAAGCTCAGGGTAGAATCCTTCCTCTAGCGATCGCCAAAGCTACCGCTCATATGGATGCACCCCAATTAGAAGCAGCCTTTAAACGCGGCGATACCCTACTAGAAAATGCCACCAACTTAAGCCGCGAACTGGGAGTAGAAGCAGAACCTTTATTAAGGATTGACGATGCGATCGCTCAAGGAATTAGTCGCGCTGCCAAAGAGCAACACGCTAGTTTAATTGTCATGGGCTGGGGACAACGCACTGGTTTACGCGCCCGCTTATTTGGTAATGTCATCGATAGCGTTTTATGGGCAGCTCACTGTCCGGTAGCTGTCAGCCGCTTACTCAAATCGCCCAAAGAATTTAGACAAATCTTAGTCCCAGTAGAGAATATTACACCGCAAGCGGTTAGCGTCCTGAGATTTGTCAGTTTGTTAGCCGCAGCAAATGGAGCGCATATTGTTTTGTTACACATCTGCGATCGCAATACAACTCCAGGCAGAGTCGCTTGGATCCGATCGCAACTCTCTCTGTTGGTTGATAAGCTGGCTTTACCAGACCACCCAGAAATTCGCATTAAACCTCACCCTAACGTCACTCAAGCAATTCTAGAAGTAGCCAAAGACTGCGATCTCGTCGTCATACGTTCCACTAGGCGACGAACGAGTGCTGGCGGTTTAACAATCGCCGACACGACAACCCAGTTGATCGGAGCGATCGCTTGTTCGTTGATCATGCTAGGCGAACCACAACCAGCCAGCTTTTCAGCGAGTAGCGAGCAGCAAGCAGTGAGGGGCTAGTGGCTGGTGGCTGGTGGATAGTCGATAGTTGGATTGACACATGACATTAGCCGAACTCGCTCCTCTGCTCAAAGGCATTTGAGCAGCAGAATCTTGAACTAACCTTGTGTATCATTACAGCTAGTGGCTAGTAGTAGAATTCTTCATCTAGTCACTAGTCACCAGCCACTAGTCACTCTCTTGCTGATACCTGACAGATGGTAGCACATAGCACATAAATACCACAAATTTTATAAAGATTATTTTTAGATTTCGTGAATTTTGTCCTACTATCATGGTTTTTGTAACTAGCGATCGTTAGTTTTTGTTTAACTTAGGGAATAATCAACTAAGCATGTGTGTTGGTATGCTCGACTTTTCCGTTCGGCACTGCCAATCGAACTTCTGTATGCACAATTGCATCACAGATCGTTTGTCACAGAAGCACAGTTCTGATAAAAATACTTAACGAGTCTAGTTAAGACTGCTGTAACTAACAAGAAAATCTATGAGAATTTTGGTCACTGGCGGCGCTGGATTTATAGGTTCTCACCTGATCGACCGATTAATGGCACAGGGACATGAAGTTATCTGCCTAGACAACTTCTACACCGGACACAAGCGTAACATCTTGAAATGGATGGATCATCCCTATTTTGAATTAATCCGTCATGACATCACCGAACCCATTCGCCTAGAAGTAGACCAAGTTTATCACCTGGCTTGTCCTGCGTCTCCCGTTCACTACCAATTCAACCCAGTCAAAACCGTCAAAACTAATGTGATGGGAACGTTGAATATGCTAGGACTGGCAAAGCGAGTCAAAGCAAGATTTCTGCTAGCTTCTACATCAGAAGTCTATGGCGATCCAGAAATCCACCCGCAAACTGAAGAGTATCGCGGTAACGTCAATCCAATTGGCATTCGCTCTTGTTATGACGAAGGCAAGCGCATTGCTGAAACTCTCGCCTTTGATTACCATCGACAAAATGATGTCGATATTCGCGTGGCGCGGATCTTTAACACCTACGGTCCCCGCATGTTAGAAAACGATGGACGAGTTGTGAGTAACCTAGTCGTACAAGCCTTGAAGAATATGCCGATGACGGTGTATGGTGATGGTTCTCAAACTCGCAGTTTTTGCTACGTGTCTGACTTGGTAGAAGGATTAATGCGATTGATGAATGGAGAGCAAATTGGTCCTGTCAATCTAGGCAATCCAGACGAGTATACCATTCTAGAACTAGCTGAAGCAGTTCGCAATCTGGTGAACCCTCAAGCAGAAATCAAATTTGCGCCCCTTCCGCAAGACGATCCGCGCCGTCGCCGCCCAGATATTACCCGTGCTAAAACCTGGCTGGGCTGGGAACCAACTTTGCCTCTATCAGAAGGATTAAAACTGACAGTAGAAGATTTTCGGCAGCGCTTGCAGCAACCCCAGCCAACAACTTACAGCGAGGCGGGAATTGCTAGTAATTCCTAGTAACTATTTGTCTAGCTAGGAGAATGGGCGATCGCTCATATCTGCATCGTTCGCACTCCATACCCAAGCTCACATCTTAAACTTCTATCACCCATACACCGTTGAGGACAAAAGTATATGCGTGTTTGCGTCATTGGTACAGGCTATGTCGGTTTAGTTACGGGTGCTTGCTTAGCTCACATCGGACACCATGTCATCTGCGTGGACAACAATGAAGAGAAAGTCAAGCTCATGAAAGCCGGACAGTCTCCGATTTTTGAACCAGGGCTGTCCGAGATCATGACAGGAGCAATGCAGGCAGGGACGTTAGAGTTTACCACAGACATCGGTGGCGGAGTGGCACATGGGGAGATCTTATTTATTGCCGTAGGCACTCCACCGCTACCAACTGGAGAAAGCGATACTCGCTATGTTGAGGCTGTAGCCCGCAGCATTGGCGCTCATTTGGATGGTGGTTATAAAGTAATTGTCAACAAGTCTACAGTGCCAATCGGCTCTGGTGACTGGGTACGAATGATCGTTCTCGATGGCATTGTCGAACGCCAGAAGGTGTTAGTTGGCGCTGGTGGTGGCGAAGTCACGACTTTGGAAAGCGTCCCTGCATTTGATGTCGTGAGCAATCCTGAGTTTTTGCGTGAAGGTTGCGCCGTCTACGATACTTTTAACCCCGATCGCATTGTTTTGGGTGGTAGCAGCTCCAAAGCGATCGCCATGATGCAAGAGCTGTACGCTCCAATTATCGAGCGCCAGTACGCCGAAGACAAGTCTTTACCCCCCGTACCAGTTCTCGCCACCGATATTAGTTCGGCAGAGATGATTAAGTATGCAGCAAACGCATTTTTAGCCACTAAAATTAGCTTTATTAACGAAGTTGCCAATATTTGCGATCGCGTCGGTGCAGATGTGACCCAAGTTGCTAAAGGTATCGGTTTAGATTCCCGCATTGGTAATAAGTTCTTGCAAGCAGGCATTGGTTGGGGTGGTTCCTGCTTTCCCAAAGATGTTTCGGCGCTGATTCATACTGCTGATGACTACGGCTACGATACTCATCTGCTCAAAGCTGCTGTTAGCGTTAACCAGCGCCAGCGTTTAATTGCAGTAGAAAAACTCCAGCAGGTACTCAAGATCCTCAAAGGGAAAACAGTCGGACTATTGGGACTGACATTTAAACCCGATACCGATGATATGCGCGATGCTCCTGCTCTCAATTTAATCGAGCATCTCAACCGCTTAGGAGCAAAGGTAAAAGCCTACGATCCAATTGTTGCCCAATCTGGAATGCGTCACGGGCTAACGGGTGTTTTGGTTGAAACAGATCCCGAACGCCTTGCCGATGGCTGCGATGCTCTAGTCCTCGTCACTGATTGGCAGCAATTCCGCAATCTCGACTACAACAAGATGGCATCGTTGATGACTAACCCCGTCATGATTGATGGTCGTAACTACCTCGATCGCGAAGCTCTACAACAAGCTGGATTCTACTACGTTGGCGTAGGACGCTAAAACAATAGAGCGTGTAGAGCTAGTCTACACGCTCTATTGTTTTCCTGGTACGCGCTCGATCTGAGCGTAGCCGCTAAAAACTAACAACTTGCCTTTAGTTTCTAAGCGGTTTAGCCGCATGGTAACGCCATCTAAGTCGAAGCGATCGAGATCGACCATATTATTCAGAATTTCTGCCAAAGCTCGTGCTAAAGCTAGAGAAGTCTCTCGTTGAGATTCTGGTAGCGTTTCTACTTCAAATCTAGGGTTTTGAAATTGTACTCGTCGCCGCCGTTCAATACCTAAAGTTGCTGTGAGGCTAACTGGTACTAATTCCTCTTGAGATAAGTCTGCCTTAGCCCAGATCTTAATTTCATTCTCCGGCAATAACTCTACCCGAACTTCCTGAAACGAGACTGGCTTGCCACCAGATAATTCAGTCAAACTAGGTAAAGTCAAATTGAGCAGGCGTTTTTTCACCAGTTCTGCTTCAAACGCCCTGTTAATTCCTTCTTCTGATAGCGTCACTTGAGCTACAGCTTGAGTCGGTTGTTTGAGGGCAAGTTTACCACCTAGAACAGAGCTGAAATCTATCGCTACAGCATCCGTCTCAAACGACATCTCCTCTGCCCAAAATTCACGCCGGATCAGCAAACCGCGACCGCTCATCTTGAAGCTATCAATGCTACCTTGCAAGAGTTTACTCGAAGGATAACAACGAACGGCAACTTCTACCGACTCACTTTGTGTAAATAAGTGACGAATTGTCTTGCTGGCAACAGTATTGAGCATTTGCTCGCCCCAATCAGTGCCAGTAGGATTAGTAAAACCAGTTAATCCGCCAAACATAAGTTTACGCGATTGTAGAAGTTATCCATACTCTCCTTTTGTAACAAAATGTGAACGAGCTAGCAAGGTTTGCACCATAGGTAATACTAATCATTTGAGGAAAGTAAACTAATCATTCCCGCAGCCAGTATAAGTTACAGCGATTTTATGCTACTCTAAAATAGAGAGTAGATTCGGTAGTTGTGTTTGTGTTTGCTAATTCAGATGCTCCTCCGAACCGTCATCTCGACAACGATTCGGACTCAGGAGAGAGTAGGAATGTCCATATATGTAGGTAACTTGTCATATGACGTTACCCAAGAAGATTTGACTAAGGTATTTGCCGATTACGGCACTGTGACACGAGTACAGCTACCTATAGACCGAGAAAGCGGTCGTCCGCGTGGCTTTGGTTTCGTTGAAATGGAAACAGAAGACGCAGAAGAAGCTGCTATTTCGGAGCTAGATGGCGCTAGATGGATGGGACGAGTGCTGAAGGTAAATAAAGCCAAGCCACGCGAGGAAGGTGGTAGTAGAACTAGCAACAGCAGAGGTAGCTATAACCGCCGCGAATCTTCTAGAAGCTACTAGAAAAAGTCAAAAGTTAAAAGTCAAAAGTCAAAACTGAAGGGATAGAAGTATGGTAAGGTGGGCAATACCCACTCGCTGCTTAGACTTTTAGTATCTATTCTTTTGAGTCAAGACAAGATACGCAAGTTAGTTTGCATTTCAGAAGCTGAAGGAGAGAAATATCTTCCCTTCAGTCTTTTGTATTGGTTTTTTTGTAGGAATTGGCGATCGCTGCTCCTATCTTCACCATCAGACAGAAGAAATTCACGTAGTGGACTGCCATTGTGAAAAGAACTGTCGCAGAGGACTGAAAATGGAAGCGAAACAACTTCGCACGCAGCGCAACCCTTTAATTGCATCTGGAATTATCCTTGGGTTGGGAACTGGTGGACTATTTGATGGTATATTGCTCCATCAAATCTTGCAATGGCATCACATGCTCAGCAGCGTTCGACCGACTGTCACTGTTGCAGAAATGAAGGTCAACATGGTGTGGGATGGCTTTTTCGATGCGGCTACGTGGATATTAACTTTACTAGGAATATTTTTACTCTGGCGGGCAGGCGAACAAAAAGACGTGTTTTGGTCGGGCAGAACTTTCTTTGGTGCTTTGTTGGTAGGCGTAGGATTGTTCGACTTCTTTGAGGGGTTAATCGACCATCAAATTCTCGGCATTCACCATGTCAAGCCAGGGACTAATGAGTTAATTTGGGATATTGGGTTTCTCGTTCTAGGCGCTATTTTAGCGATCGCAGGGTGGATACTGATAAAGTCTGAAGAAAAGGTAATGGGTAATGGGTAAGTCAAAAGTCAAAAGTCAAGACTCAGGAAAATATTAAGTACAATCTCTTCCACGCACCACGCACCACGCACCACTCCCAACTCCCGATGAAAGAAGGCGAATTTGAAAAAAATAGCATAGGTTGGCAGTTATCTCAATTACAGCAACAGGTAGGGGAATGGCTCGAACTCCAAACGATGAGGTTGAATAAAAACATTCCCCAGTTGCCAGAAGGCATCCCTTCATGGTTAGTGGAGGGATTAAAAGCGATCGCCTGGATAGCGGCATTTGCCTTGTTGCTGTGGCTAGTGAGGTATGTATGGCGACGCTTGGAGCCTTATTTCATAGAATTAAAAACTAGGGGCGCTGTTGGTGGAAAGACGACTTCTAGAACCAGTGAAATGCCAGTCGAAGCTTGGTTAAAGCGATCGCAAACTTATTTCGATCGAGGTAACTATCGCGAAGCTTGTCGCTGTTTGTATATGGCAACGCTACAACTGTTGCACGAACGAGCGATCGCCCGCCATCAAACCAGTCGCACAGATCGAGAATACTTGCAATTAGTTCAACAACTACCCCAGTTTCAGTCTTACCGCACGCTGATTACCACCCACGAGCAATTATGCTTTAGCGATGGTGAGGTTTTATCAGAAACATTTGAACGATGTCAGCAGGCATATCGAGATATTGCCAGACAAGAATAGATCTATTGCACAAATTCAATTGGGCGCCCAGACTAGAATGGCACTACACAAACGTCCGCCTGGGTAGACTGAGTTTGTATAGCTGCGAATTCTCTTCATGGTAGGTGGAGTGTGCGAAATCTACGTCATCGATGGTGGTTAGGGGCGATTGCGATCGCTGCGATCGTCTTTCTCAGCCTAGTTACTGCACCCAATAATCCTTCGCGTCTTGGCTCTACCTACAGCCGCAGCCCCGATGGATATGGAGCTTGGTATGCATACATGCAAAACCGAGGCACGCCTGTTAAGCGTTGGCAAAAGCCATCCAGTGAGTTAAGCAAACAAAATCAAATAACATTGCTGCGCGTCCTTAACCAACCCAATTCCGGCTTGAATTACGTAGAAAAGCAGTGGGTGGAACGAGGCAACACTTTGATAATTTTGGGCGTACCCCAGCCAGTCACACCAGCTGAGTTCAGCACCAAGCAACAAAACAACGAGTTAATTAATATTAAAATCGATACGCGGCGCAGAGCAGGGATCGACCAGCAACAGCAATCGCTATTGGGCGATCGCTATGGTGCAGTTGTATGGCAAGAAAAAATTGGTGAAGGACAGGTCATATTCTGTGTCACCCCTTATTTAGCAGCAAATGCCTACCAAGACTATCCCAATAACTATAAATACTTAGCTCAACTCGCGACTCAAGGCGATCGACCGATCTGGATAGACGAATACATTCACGGCTACCGAGATAAAGAAGTCAGAGAACGAGCGGGTGAAAGGAATTTCCTATCTTATTTAGCACAAAGACCCTTAGCTGCTGCCCTGTTTCAAACCGCGATCGTGCTATTTGTGTTTATTCTGGCTAGCAATCGTCGTTTCGGGCAACCAGCTACTCTCAAAACAGCGATCGCAGACAATAGCACTGCTTATATTGAAGCTTTAGCAGGGGTGTTGCAAAAAGCCCAAGCCAGCGATTTTGTCATAGATACAGTTGGTAATGCCGAGCAAAAACAACTCCAGCAAGCTTTAGGACTCGGACAAATTCCCTTAGAACGGCAAGCACTGATTCAAGCATGGGTACAGCAAACGGGGCGATCGCCTACCGAACTCGAACAATTGCTGCGGCTGCATGGGCAAAAGCGCCGCCTCAGTGACAAAGACCTATTAAATTGGTTAAAACAATGGCGCACCATCCGCAGTTATGTTAAACCTGATTAGTTATCACGTTTCTTTCAGTAGGGGCGCACAACTGTGCGCCCCTACTCTAATCCCTACTTACCCCTTCTCATGCCCGAACTCCGCGCTGAATTAAATCGCCTCAGTGAAGCCCTCAACCGAGTTGTTGTCGGTCAATCTCAATTAGTACAACAATTATTGGTGGCAATGCTAGCGGGGGGACATGTCATTTTAGAAGGTGTACCAGGTACGGGAAAAACTCTGCTAGTGAAAGTGATGGCGCAACTTATTCAAGCAGAATTTCGCCGCGTGCAACTGACACCAGATGTCTTACCTGCTGATATCACAGGTACGAATATTCTCGACCTTAACAGTCGTAACTTTACGCTGAAAAAGGGACCCGTATTTACTGAAGTTTTGTTGGCAGATGAAATCAACCGCACGCCACCCAAAACACAAGCCGCTTTATTAGAAGCAATGGCAGAACAGCAAGTGACTTTGGATGGTGAAAGCTTGCCGCTACCGGAATTATTTTGGGCGATCGCCACGCAAAATCCTTTGGAATTTGAGGGAACTTATCCTTTACCAGAAGCCCAACTAGACAGATTTTTATTCAAATTAACGGTAGAATATCCCGATCGTCAGCATGAAAAGCAAATGCTGCTGAACAGCCAAAAGGGTTTTCAATCTCGACGGCTAGATATTGCTCAAATCGAACCCGTTGCTAACGTGAAGTTGGTTTTACAAGCGCGTCAGGAAGTCAAATCGGTACAAGTAGCAGAGCCAATTGTAGACTATCTCCTTGCTCTGGTGCAGCGATCGCGCCAACATCCCGATTTAACTTTGGGTGCTTCCCCTCGTTGTGCCGTAGCATGGCTGCAAACCAGTCAAGCCGCCGCATGGCTTGCCGGACGAGATTACGTCACCCCTGATGATGTCAAAGCTGTAGCTCCACCTCTGCTGCGTCACCGTCTCATTCTCAAACCCGAAAGTTTACTCGATGGGATTCAAATTGAAACATTAATTAATAATTTATTAAATCAAGTACCTGTACCAAGATAATTCGGAATTCGGAATTTGGAATTCGGAATTTGGAATTCAAGACGAATCTAAATATATAGTATAAAATTATACCTTAAGTTTAGATTTAGACATGAATAACTATACTCCTATTACTGAGAGAACACAGAAATTTGCAATTAGAGTGATTAAGGCTTGTAGCTTTTTAGACGAAAAGCCAGGAGTATGTAGAACTTTATCTAGGCAGCTGTTGAGGAGCGGTACAAGTGTTGGTGCAAATGTCCGCGAAGCGCAATCGGCACAATCAGACAAAGATTTTTTGAGCAAGTTAGAAATTGCACTCAAAGAAGCCCGTGAAACTGAGTACTGGTTAGAAATTCTCATTGAATCTGGTATGGTTAAACTCAACAAATTTCAGCCTTTACTGACTGAAGCATCAGAAATTGTTGGTATTCTCGTCACCTCCACCCGAAAACTAAAACAGAAATAATTCCGAATTCCGAATTCCAAATTCCGAATTCTCCCCAAACAGATCGCTTTTGGCAAAATTTGGGGAACCTTTATAGTATGTTCACCATCTCTTAACAAAACTATAGGTAGAGTAAGCAGTATACTGCTTGCGATCGCTAAGTGCATAAGTGTGAGGAATAACGAAGTTAGTATGACAGCAATGTATATAGGTACGACGCTCGGTCAGACAGAGCAAACAGCTTTGATGCGGGGGGAAATTTTAGTTCAAACGCGCCCTCATTCGACATGGGGCGGGGCTGTGACAGCATGTATGTATCTACCAATGCAGCGATCGCAAGTCTGGCAGCAGCTTACCGATTATCCTCGTTGGGTACAATATTTTCCCGACGTGATCCAGAGCGAAGTCTTGCAGCGAGGTGAGGTGAAGCGCTTATATCAAGTTGCCCGCAAAGCGTTTCTCATTTTCACTGCTCAAGTTGAAATCTATTTAAACGTGTTTGAGGAAGTCCAGCAGCGCATTCAGTTTCGCATGGAAAAAGGTACTTTCACCGACTTTACAGCAGATTTAAACCTGCAAGATTGCGGAATTGGCACTTTACTCACTTATGCCGTACAAGCTACGCCTAACGTTCCAATTCCATCGATTTTTATTCAACAAGCGATGCAATTTGAATTACCAGAAAATATGCGGAAAATGAGGCAAGCGATTTGTAAGAATCAATAGAGTTGTTTGTCAGCCATGTCATCAGAACAGGCAAAAAGAATTTTAGATTTTTGGTTTGGTACTCCCGAACAGGCTAGTTATGGAAAACCAAGACAGATTTGGTTCATTAAAAAGCCTGAATTCGATCGAGAAGTGGAAGCCCGCTTTCTGAGCGATTACGAACAAGCCGCAGCAGGGAATTTAGACACCTGGAAAAGTTCTCCCCTCAGCTGTCTGGCTTTGATCTTGCTGCTCGATCAGTTTCCTCGCAATATGTTTCGCGGTAAACCTCAAGCTTTCGCGACTGACTGGCAAGCCCTATCTACCGCACAGTATGCCGTAGCCCAAGGCTACGATCGCGAATTATTACCCGTACAACGCTGGTTTATTTACTGTCCTTTTGAACACAGCGAAAACCTAGAGGATCAAAATCGTTCTGTAGCTCTATTTCAACAGCTGAGCGACGATCCTGATAGTGCTGATGCAATTACCTATGCCTTGCGTCACCGCGAAGTCATTTTAAGATTCGGACGCTTTCCCCACCGCAACAAAATTTTAGAGCGAGTCTCTACCCAGAAGAAGAAGAGTTTTTGCAACAGCCAGGTTCGTCTTTTTAGAGGGAGCAGGGAGCAGAGTAAGAGAGCTGAGGGAGTGAAGAGAGCAGGGGAGCAGACGGGCAAGGGAGCAGAGAAGAATTAAATCACGCACCACTACCAACTACCAACTACCACTCTTCCCTGATAACTATTTATTTTGTTGCCACAACTGCCAAATTCCAAGCATATCTTTTCATGCCAGGGATTTTTTTCAGCAGCTTATCCCACTTTTCTAAACGTAAATAGGCTGGAGCTAATCTCTGATGTTCGATAATTATTTTTTTCCAGTAACGTTCTTTATTTGGATCGACTCTTTCTATTAAATAAAACTGCAAAAATATCCAGAGTGTGGCAATCCAAAAAGTATCGTAATTGGTATGAGAAAAATTACGTTCGATAAACTTAACGATCGCAATATCAAGTGGCATTTCATCTTCCGTACGAACTTTAGTTGCAATTCGACGGTAAACATTGATAATGGGATTGTGTTTTAATGGCTCCCAAAAGCAAGCTTTTCCCCCAGGCTTAAGGACTCGATGCATTTCTAATATAGCAGTGCGAGGATCGGGAAGATGGTGTAGTAAATTGGCAGCGTAAACAAAATCAAAAGAATTATCGGGACAATAATCTAGAGCAGATGCATCCATCGTTCGTCCCTCGATTTTTACACCATTTTTAGCTGCTAAATCTAAAGCAACTTCTACCATACCTGGAGAATAATCAGCTGCCATGCATAGCGCCCCTTTTTTAGCAAAATAAACGCTGTTTTCGCCTGCACCGCAACCTAAATCTAAGATTTTTTTTCCTTGCACGTCTCCCATCTGTCTGAGAATAAATCGATTTTCTGGAGCCGTGCAAGCTTCAAAATAGTCTGCTACCCGAATTCCCTCAACATCAATTGCCGCAGCCCAAGCATCGTGAAATTGTTTTTCTCTTTCTAATCTTTGATTTTCCATAAGAGGGAAGTCCGGAGTCAGAAGTTAGATACTTTTAAAGAATCGATTTCTACAATACAACTTTTGATTAAATCATTTTTATCGCTCGTTTGAGCGTTTAATAATAAATAAGTTGGTTCTGGATTTTGGCTAGCCAACGATACTTGAAGTTTGTAAGACTTATGAGTGAAAGATTGCGATGCGATCGCGCTGACGAGTTGACCTTGGCGATCGCGCATTTCTATACTGAGCGTAGCACCATTACAGGTTTTGCCAAATAGAGTCACTTTACCTGTGACTTGGGTGCGGTTGGTTAAAGTTCCCAAATACAAGAACGATATTGGTTGCGTTCCTCTTCCTGGGACGGCATACGCTAGTAATCTATAAGTACGGGTGATGTTTTTAGTAACTTTGTTGTCTTGCCATAGATGACTCAAACTCATCCAATCCAACTGTCCCCCTGGACGCTGCCCAATTCTCTGTTGCATGGTGGCAAGGGTGTGGATTGCCGTTTCTATGGAAGTAGGACGCAAACGCTGGTAAATACTCACAACAGCACCATCGGCTAAATGAAACTGGACGGGTAAAAGCTGAAAATCTCGGGCTATTTCCCAATTTTGCTGAAAAGCATTAGAGACAACTGTAACAACATCATGTTCTTTGAGAGGTAGCCACTCCCCTACCACTGGAACTTTGGTAAAGTCGCTCTCAAAATTTGGTAATGGGTGAGGAATGACGACATACTCTGCTTGTAACAGTCTTTCTACAGGATAAAAATCTTGAGAATCAACTTGAGGCACGCCTAGCAACAGTAAGTTATCTCGATCGTTTTGTTTGTATACACTACGTTCGACTGCCCGCACCATACCACTGTTGAGCTGCAACCGCTGGAAACCAACAATATAAATTGGCTTTTTATTAGTCGCAATTTGACGTAAGTAAGCTACTAATTGGATCGCTTCATCGTAATCTGCCCGGACTAAGGGAGGAATATTCAGCGTCCATAGGGAACGGAGAGGATGCTGAAATTTCCCAATCGGAGTCAGTCCAAATACTAAGTTACTAATCAGATAGAAAATAACTATACCTGAAACGAGCGGACGAAATTTAACTTTGAGTTTTAAGTAAGCCGTCCAAATACCACTAGCTAATCCTAATACCACAATTGGGGACAAATGGAGGCAATAAAACACATTGGCATAGCGCAAGAGAATCAACCATTCTACTACTGAGACTACGCCAAACAGCCAGATGAAACTAAATGCTGGAAGATACAGAGTACGAGTCACAATTCCAACTAGAAATCCGAGTGCGGCAAGTATGAGCGTTGCCCAGCCAAAATAAGCAGCATAGAGTTCGACAATTGTATGAATTGGGAAACTCCAAGAAGCATACAGCCCTCGATAATCTGTAACTAGCGCGTTATAAGTAAACTGCCAAGCGATCGCCGCAAGAGTAATAAAACAGATGATAGCAATTAAACCAATCTTGACTGCAAGTTGCCGTAATTTCTGCCACGCTAGTTGTGGTTTTATACGTCTAGTAGTCCAGAAAAATATCGATGCTTGCAGAGACATTGCAACTAAAACAGCGATCGCCCCGTAAGCAAAATGACGACGAAAGAGAATCGCCGATCCTAATAAGACACCAATCGCTGGCACGCGCCACCAACGTTTCAGTCTCATATCTTGCAAGTAAATCCAAATCGCTAGCCCAATTAATCCAGCCCCTCCCGTATCTGGAATGCCAAGAAAAGTTGGTATCCAATTGATAGGAATTAATAAACTAAAAATTGCCGTTGACCAAAAAACAGCTATAGAATTGGCTGCAATCAATCGCGTCCCCAAACCTCCCATTACCAGGGAAAAGGGTAGTAAATAAACGAGTGCTAAACCAATTTGATAGACTAATCGCGACTCGCCAAATAGTAGGATAAATGGCACTAATGGCAGAGTGTAAATTTTATTTCGTTCTGCTCCTAGCGATTGCAAAAAGTTACTAATGCCTGCGATGGGAGATTGACGAAAAGCACCAGCAACCTCGATAGTTTTGTAATACCAATCGATCCACCAATGAAAGTTACGTTCGCTAGATGTATATAGTGCTGTGGCGATCGCAATTAGCAGTACTAACAAGGCAAACAAACTCAAATTGACTGAATGCCAATTGACTGAATGTCGAAGTCGGACAGTGGGCATATTTTATCGAACGCAATCCTCAACCTACAGTCAAGGTGGGCGTTGCCCACCCTACTTATTATTAGCCTCAACCTACAGTCAAGGTGGGCGTTGCCCACCCTACTGACTACTTACTATTAGCCCCCTTGTGAAGGGGGGTTGGGGGATCGTGTTGCCCCCCTTATGAAGGGGGGTTGGGGGATCGTATTGTTTTTAAGCGGAGTTGAGAAGGATCTAAAACTATGCTAACGAGCGATCGCGTTGCTGTTGATGCTGCAAGGCCGCATAAAGCCGATTCAAGGCGTTGACGTATGCCTGGGCAGAAGCAACGATAATGTCTGTATTTGCTGCATGACCGGAATAGACTTTATCTTCGTAGCGCAGTCGGATCGTGACTTCCCCGATTGCATCAATTCCCGCCGTCACGGACTGGACGGAAAATTCGATTAACTGATTGGGGACGTTTACCACCCGATTGATCGCCTTATATATAGCATCCACGGGTCCCGTGCCGATCGCTGCATCGGTCAGTTCTTCACCATCTTGAGTCCGTAAGGTGACAGTTGCTGTCGGACGAGTGCAATCGCCACAAGATACTTGGACTAATTCTAAATGAAAAACTTCTGGAGTCGTTTTGATCTCGTCGTTGACAATCGCCTCTAAATCCCAGTCGGAAATATCTTTTTTCTTATCCGCTAAGTCTTTAAATCGTAAGAAAGCTTTGTTTAATTCTGTTTCTGACAGGTTAAAGCCCAATTCTTGCAAGCGCGAACTAAAAGCATGGCGACCGGAGTGTTTGCCTAAGACAATTTGGTTATTAGTCAAACCAATCGACTCGGCATCCATAATCTCATAGGTGAGCTTATTTTTGAGAATACCATCTTGGTGAATGCCAGACTCGTGAGCGAAAGCATTTGCTCCGACAATTGCCTTATTTGGCTGTACTAGCATTCCTGTCAGGTTAGAAACTAGGCGAGAAGTGCGGTAGATTTCCCGCGTATCAATATTAGTTAGCGGCGCTTCTGACTCTGCCGGACGACCTAAAAAGGGGTTGAAGTATTGCCTGCGGACGTGCAGCGCCATCACAATTTCTTCTAACGCTGTATTTCCAGCCCGTTCGCCAATGCCATTAACGGCACATTCTAGCTGTCTTGCCCCATTTTTTACGGCTTCGAGAAAGTTAGCAACGGCTAAACCGATATCATTATGACCGTGGACGGAAATAATGGCGCGATCGATGTTGGGGACATTTTCTTTAATACCTTTAATTAATGCGCCAAATTCACTAGGAGTTGTGTAACCGACAGTATCGGGGATATTAATTGTTGTTGCCCCAGCCGCGATCGCCCGTTCCAAAACTTGATACAAATATTCTGGATCGGTGCGGGTAGCATCCATAGTTGAGAATTCCACATCGTCCATAAAAGACTTAGCGTAAGCCACCATTTCTTCAGCGATCGCTAAGACTTCGGCTTTCGATTTTTTCAACTGATATTCTAAGTGAATATCTGATGTGGAAATAAATGTATGAATTCTGCCTTTAGCGGCTGGCTTGAGGGCTTCGGCTGCGGCTTTAATGTCAGCTTTAATTGCCCTTGCCAAACTACAGACGATCGGTCCATCAATCGTTCCGACTTCTTTGGCAACTCTTGTCACTGCCTCAAAATCGCCAGGACTAGCAAAGGCAAAGCCTGCCTCGATCACGTCTACTCCCAAGCGAGCTAATTGACGGGCGATCGCTAATTTTTCATCGACGTTCAGCGTTGCCCCAGGACACTGTTCGCCATCCCGCAACGTAGTATCGAAAATTATGACCCGCTCTGTTCCCCATTGATTGTCCATAGATTCACCAGACATTTATCCCTGTTTTAGCTATTAGTAATCGTATAAAAAACACGCACCACGTACCACGCACCACTTATCTAATAATCAGCTTTTTCAATGGATTCTCTAATATCATTTAAATCGATGTAGCGATCGGTAGCATTCCGTAACTCTCTTGCAATCATTCCTTCTGTAGATACAACTGTAATATGAGTATTTTTTGACCTTAATAATTCTATAGCTCTCTCAAAATCTCCGTCACCGCTAAATAAAACTACGCGATCGTACTGATCTACTGTATTAAACATATCTACTACAATTTCTATATCTAAATTCGCTTTTTGCGAATAGCGACCCGAGGTATCGTCGTAGTACTCTTTTAAAATTTTAGTACGAACGGTGTATCCCAGACTAATGAGTGCATCCCGAAAACCCCTTTGATCTTGAGGATCTTTCAATCCAGTGTACCAAAAGGCATTAATTAGTACTGTATCTGGTTGCTCTTTCCTAAAGTACTCTAGCACCCTTCGCGGGTCGAAAAACCAACCATTTTTCTGTTGTGCGTAGAACATATTGTTCCCGTCTACAAATATAGACAGACGGTTCATCATAGAACAAGGCATAGAAATTTAATACCTAGAAATTTTCCAAAAACTATTTAACGTCGAATTCTCAATTATAACAATTTTTTATGCATCATTTTATGAATTGTATGTTATGGATCTCAATCGATTTTACATTCACCCTTCCTAAGTTTTAGTGAGCCTCTCGTCTTAAAGGTTAAACCATGCTTGCTAAACCTTTACCAGGTTAGCTTAAGCGCAACACCTATTTTTAACATCTACCCTTAAATTAACTAAATTCGCAGTTAATTTTATCAGTTGGTTGGTAGTTTCCACAGTTCAGACCGAACGTAGTTGCCAAGATCGACAGTTAGCGATCGCAGAAATTGCCAGATCGTGCTTAAAATTCTCATAAATTCCGATTGGATGAGACAGGTTTTCTTCCTAGATAGGGAACTCTAAACTAGTAGGGTCAGGCAGTCAAAAAAGAAACTAGGGCGATCGGTAGAGTTAAGTTGGGCTGTCTAGTGTATGGTAACTAGTCGCAACTTGAAAGTTACCAAATCAGAAGCCCCCTGCTGACTGTCCCTATCCTCTAACTCCCAGTCTGACATAACTATATGGGACAAGATCGTACACTGTCCGATGTACAAAAGATACCATCGCTGCTTCAGAAGAGTAAGTCTTTACGATCTTTCCAGTGGGATCGACTCATATCTGGATTTTGGGGAGTGGCTGCGGCAGTAGCTACAGCCACTAATGGGACATTAGTACAAATGACGGAGTACCAAACCCAGGCGCTATTTTTTGAAATTCGGGGCGCTGTTGTACCACCAGAGGATATTGTTATCCTGACAATTGACGAGCAATCTTTATCAATTCCTCAACAATACTATCAAACTAACCCTCAACAATATGCCGCTCTCAAGCCCTTGCAAGCTTGGCCCTGGCAGCGACTTGCTTATGCTCAAGCGATCGATCGATTAATGATAGCAGGAGCGCGTGCTGTTGCTTTAGACATAGTATTCGCATCTCCCAGCAGTTATGGAAGTACAGACGATCGCGAATTTGCAAGAGTGTTACAACGCTACGCTGGTAAAGTCACCTTAGCAGCGGAGTACGAGCAATCGCAATTGCGCCAAGGTAATATCATTCAACTAACCAAGCCAGTTCGTTTTTTGTGGACGAAGCCAATGTCAGTTGGTTTTGTCAATTTCCCCCTAGAGTTAGATGGCAAAATTCACAGATTTTCTAGCGAATTTCCTTTAAGTTTGGCAACAAAATATCAACAGCAATTTGATAATTATGCGGCTATGGGGGTAGAAATGCCCTCTTTTGAGCAAGCGGTGGCATCTTCGATTCGTAATTGTAGGGGCGCACAGCTGTGCGCCCCTACTTCCTCTAAAGGCGATCGCATTTATTTCTATGGACCTGCGGGGACGTTTGAATATATCCCTTTTTGGCACGTCCTCGATACCGAGAATTGGAACACATACCTGGAACAGGGGCGTTATTTTCAGAATAAGATTGTGATTGTTGGCGCAACAGCTGCTTCGCTGCAAGACTTTCACAAAACACCTTTTTCCTACAGCTGGCTGTATCCCAAGCCGATGCCAGGGGTAGAGATTCAAGCGAATGCGATCGCCACGCGGTTACAACAAAAAGCGATCGCCTTGGCAATTCCCAATCCTTTTTTCCAGGGGTTGTTGGTGTTGCTATTAGCCGCTGGAACGACAATTGTGCTAGCAAAAACTCAGTGCTTCAGCTCTCAACTAGGATGGACAATCGGAATTGCGATCGCGTGGGGTGGTATCAGTTACGCCGTCTTTACATATCAGTACTCGATCTTACCCACTGCCGTACCGATGTTAACAATTGTGTTGTGTGGTGGTTCTTACTTGACGATCGCAACGATGAGCGATCGCCGCCAGACAATTCAACTTAAACCTGCTGCTACAGAAAATACCACTGTTTTAGAATCCCCAGAGGTAGACAACCAACAAGACGAGATCCAAAAATTACTGCCACACGAATTAGTTACGGCGGGAAAAATTCTCAGCGGACGCTACCAAGTTACCAAAGTTTTAGCTTCTGGTGGGTTTAGTGAAACTTACATTGCAGAAGATTTACAACGTCCCGGCAAACCTCTCTGTGTTGTGAAGCGAATGAAACCTTCTAGCAATCATCCCCAGCATTTACAAATGGCTAGCAGGTTGTTTCAACTTGAAGCAGAAACCTTAGAAATTGTAGGGAAACACGACCGAATTCCCCAGTTGCTTGCCTATTTTGCAGAAGGTGAAGAATTCTTTTTAGTTCAAGAGTTGATCGACGGACATCCCCTCAGTTGGGAACTCAAACCTGGCAAGCCTGTGAGCGAAATCGCCGCGATCGCGATTCTGCAAGATTTACTGCCAATCCTGGCATTCGTTCACAGGTGCAAGACAATTCACCGCGATATCAAGCCTAGCAACATCATGCGACGGCACTCCGATGGCAAGCTCGTCATCATTGATTTTGGCGCGGTTAAGCAAGTTAGCAATCAAATGCTAACAACTGGGCAAACTAACTTGACAGTTAGCATTGGCACTTTAGGTTATGCTCCTGCCGAACAAACCGCAGGTCGTGCTTTCTACAGCAGCGATATTTATGCAGTCGGCATGTTATTAATTAAAGCCTTAACGGGATTTGCACCTCACGAACTTCAACTCGACCCGCAAACGGGTGAGGTACTGTGGTTAGATAAAGCTGAAGTGAGCCAGGAGTTAGCAACTTTTATCGGTAAAATGGTACGGTACGATTATACGCAGCGCTATCAATCAGCCTCAGAAGCTTTAGTTGCGCTACAAAATTTAACTGGTACTGATAGTACTAATAATGATAACTTTGGCGATCGCGATGACTTACTAGCTGTTGCCACCCCCGCAGAAGTTGACTCAGAAGATTTAGAAGCAAGTACGGTATTTTGGCGGGAATCAACTAATACAGTAGAAATTGTAGAAGAAGTTGATTCAGAAGAGAAAGTGTAAGTCTTTCTCTGGCGATCTTTCGTCTCTTTTGATTTAATTCTCAATCGCCAATAATCTCTTTGAGATTTAAGATTTATTTTCGAGATTTATCGTTCTTGTCAGGGTTATTATTTCTGCCACCGCCATTCCCATCACCGATCCCATTATTATCTTTATCGGGATGACGATCTCTGCCACCGCCATTCCCATCACCAATCCCATTATTATTTTTATCGGGATGACGATCTCTGCCACCGCCGTTCCCATCACCAATACCATTATTATCTTTATCGGGATGACGATCTTCATCTTTGGTAGAACCATCGCGATCGCCTATCGGACTTGAATCATTATCTGAAGCAGATTCAGAATTGTCAGGTAAAATTTCCAAGCGATCGAGAATGACTGTACCGTTGTCAATCAAGTCTGTGGTCGAATCAGAAGTGTTAATCCGTAAATTATGACTACTTTGTTGTAAAGGTGATGACGGCGATTCTGAACTACGGACAAAACTAGGATTAACAATAATGTTTTCACCCGTTAGCGGTGACTGCGCGGCAACGGCGGCACTCGTTTCAGCTTGTACTTGGGCGATCGCAATATCAGTGGCAGTCACGCTTTTTTTATTGAGATTCAATCCACTTACTAAGTCGCTTGATTCATAAAATGTTTTTAGATCGAAGTTGTAAAGCGCTGTAATTTTACCTTTAACAACGACTGCTATTTGACCTGCTTTCAATACCTGTCGCTGAGAGTTTTTTTGATTAACGACTTCAATCTGGCTATTTGTTAATGCGCCGACTACGGTAGTCTTACTATTGGAAATATGACGAATAAATAATGCAGAACCGCGAATTGCTGCTGTTGCGTTTGGTGTCCATACTTCTGTCGTACCTCGACCGGGAGGAATCAGCAGTAATGCAGTACCATTTGATAGTTTTAAATTCCGATTTTGAGCAGAAAATTGAAATAGGGCTTGTTCGCCAATTCTTCCTAAAGAGCCATCATTAAAACGTAGCTCTGCTAGTGCCTCTCGACCTGTAGATAATGCATCTCCTGGAACTATCCCATCAGCCACCTTTGCTGGACGAGCAGTTTGGCTTTGAGGCATTAATTGTACGAGATTGCGTAGGCTTTTAATTTCAGCGCGGGTTAAAACTGTATCTGCTTGGGCTGCTTTTGGTAGTGCAGAAGCACTCCATAGCAAAATTGAGATGAAAAGAATGAATCGGTGAGACATGTAATTAGGAATTGGTAGTCAATATCTAATGGTTAACGGTTAAGTATCGAAGTACTTCAATTATTTAGAATGCCCAAATTGCAAGCAAATAAAAACAGGATTTATACGGTAACCGTTAGTTTTACACCAAGTTTCCGTGTAGAGACGTTACATGTAACGTCTCTACACGGACAATCGATTTCACGATTCATTTATGATTGCTATAGGATTAGCCTATGAATTGCTATTGAGTATTTTTTCTGAGTTGAAAGTTTAACTTAATTTCATGAATCCCGTAATTTTGCGGTTATAGATTGATATTTTTTTCAACTAATCTTGATGTGCGATCTAGGAGCTTAAGGATTAACTGAGAGCTAGATAAATAATTGCGATCGCAATTATGTGTATTATTAATTTTTGTTTCTACCGTGTTCAAACTTAAATTTACAATTCAACAACCTAAGCGGAGTGAATTCCCACTGACACAAGCGAAGTTCACCTGTGGAAACTCAAAAACTAACAACGGCGGGATTGACCCACTTAGCTGTGATTTTCATCGATCGGTACTAGCTAGCTTGATCTTAAGTATGGCAAGTAGCACTATTTGCTTTTTTTTTCTTCAAATCCAATAATTGCTGCCCCTCTAAAGGATGAAAAAGCACCATCACCAGCAACAACATTAAGCGATCGCGCTTTAGTCAAAAACGAACAAATAGGAGATCCAGAACTAGGAGTTCTGCGTTTACAAGAGCAACAATTACAGTCTCCTCCTGACGAACCCATCGCACATTTACTAGGGCAGGTTGGCTATTTCCAAGGAACTAATATTTTTTCCGCAGTTGATGCAATTGATGATGGATTATTTTCCACTAACTTAACTTTTGCGATCGCGCCCAAGCTAGGAGCGAAAACAAGTTTGTTTACGGCAATTGATGGTGGTTTAGTTCGGTATAGAGAACACGACCGAGCTGATTACAATAAATTAAGGTTAAGGGCAATTTTACGCCAAAAACTTACACCACGGATGTTTGGTGAAATTGGCTGGAACAATCAATATTTATTTGATGCCAAGACAGGCGATCGCTTTTTGAACGAACACGCTCTACGTCTAGCCCTCCAGCGCCAAGATAAAATAACAAATAAATTGTGGTTAAATTCAGTCTATGAATTTCGTCTAGGATTTGCCGAACCAGACACCCGCAGTCGCGCAATCAATTCTTTATCTACAGAACTAGCTTACTATATCAGCCCTCGCTTCCAGGTTAGTTTGGAATATCTACTCGCTTTATCAAATTTCACGCAACGCGATCGCGATGATACCTACCACCTAATTCTCGGTAGCATAATTTATGCCGTATCCCGTGGAAGCCAAATCAGCTTTCAAAGTGGTGTGAGTTTTGGCAATTCCTCCGATCCAAATATTGGTTTTGATAATTCATTTTTTAGCGTGAATTATACATTTGATATCGGGAATTGGTAATGGGTAATTGGTAGTTGATGATTTTTCTCCCTCAGCTCCCGAGAGCCCCCTCAGCTCCCTCAGCTCTCTTTTCCTACTCCCTACTCCCTACTCCCTACTCCCTCAGAATAACTAATCCAATCGCTCCAACTGCCTGCATAAAGCTTACCTATGGAAATTCCTGCCAATTCTAGCGAGAGTAAATCGACGCAAGCAGTCACGCCAGAACCACAGTAGACAATAATTTCTGATGATGAATCTAGATCCTTCCAGCGCTGCTGTTGTTCTGTGACAGGCTTGAGATAGCCGCGATCGTCTGTTACCTCTTGCCAGGGATAATTGACTGCGCCTGGGATATGACCCGCAACTGGATCTATCGGTTCTCGTTCGCCACGATAGCGATCGCCTTCTCGCGCATCGACTAATGCTACTCCTGGCGAGTTCTTGCGTGCTTTTACCGCTTCTCTGTCCACAACTTGCCCTGATTGCATTTTGGGGATGAACTCACCAGCTTTTGCTATGGGAACATCGGACGTCGCCGGATAACCAGCCGCTAGCCACCCTTGAAACCCTCCATCTAACACGGCAACTCGTTCGTGTCCTAAATAGCGTAGCAGCCACCACAGCCGCGCCGCAAAAGCCAATCGGGAATCATCGTAAGCAACCACTGTCGTTTGGGAAGTTATGCCCATCGCCGATAGCTTTACTGCCAACTCTGTTACGTTTGGTAAAGGATGCCTCCCGCCATGCTGACCGACTGGACTGGAAAGATCCCGATTTAAATCTAGGTAGTAAGCACCAGGGATGTGACTCGATTGATACTGTTGTTGTCCGAGTTGCGGATCGGCAAGGGAAAAACGACAATCCGCGATCGCCACTTGCGGATCTTCTAGATGTTCGTATAGCCATGCGGCAGTAACGCTATGATTCATATGGCGAAAGTCAAAAGTTAAAAGTTAAAAGTCAAAAATAATTCTTAATTCTCTCTACAGCCTATACCCTAAATTCTTTCCCGACTCCCGTACGGGCGGGTTTAGCAAAAGAATCATGCTGAGGGCAATCGATCTTCGCTCAAAACCCGTCCCTACAAACCGACTCCCCTGTAGGGGCGCACAACTGTGCGCCCCTACCGACTCCCCTTCTTTAGAATTTTTAACAAATTTTCTCATCAAATCGTTCTACTGTAACGATTTAGGTGGAATACTAAATACACTCGCAAACTTTGTTGGTAGTAGTTGACTATAAAAGTTGAGAAATTTAGCATGAGCAGTAATTTAGCAACAAAACTCCGTGAAGGGACGAAAAAAGCCCACACAATGGCAGAAAATGTTGGTTTTGTCAAGTGTTTTTTAAAAGGAGTAGTAGAGCCAACTTCTTACCGCAAGCTGGTTGCTAATCTCTATTTCGTCTACTCAGCGATGGAAGAAGAAATGGAGCGGCATCAACAGCACCCTATTTTATCAAAGATGTACTTCAAGGAATTGAATCGCCAGCGCAGCTTGGAGCAAGATCTGAAGTATTATTACGGCAACCAATGGCGCGAGCAAATTAGTTTATCTCCGGCTGGGGAAGCTTACGTGCAGCGGATACGGGAAGTCTCTAATACTGCCCCAGAACTATTAATATCGCACCTTTATACTCGTTATTTGGGCGATCTTTCTGGCGGACAAATCCTCAAAGGTATTGCTCAAAGAGCAATGAATCTTGCGGATGGGCAAGGCACTGCTTTCTATGAATTTGCTGAAATTTCTGATGAAAAGCAATTTAAAAACACCTATCGGCAGAGACTAGACGAATTACCAATTGATGAAGCCACAGCAGATCGCATCGTTGAAGAAGCTAATGCTGCTTTTGGCATGAACATGAAGATGTTTAACGAATTAGAAGGTAATTTGATCAAAGCGATCGGTGTTATGTTATTCAACAGCTTAACTCGCCGTCGTAATCGTGGTAATACCGAGCTAGCAACTAGCAATTAGTTATTGGTTATTGGTTATTAGTCATTGGTCTTATAAATAACAAATGACAAGTGACAAATGACAAATGACAATTGACAACCACATACAATCCTGGGGATGAGGTGATAAAAATGTCATCGTGTCTTCAGGATTGTCTGCTGTTGAAGATGTAGAGACGTTTCATGTAACGTCTCTACATCTTCGATGAATTACACACTTACAAACTATCAATACACTCTAGTGAATCATTAGTTGGTTTATTGACTTTAGTACTGACGGGATATGAAACCATTGCCTCTGACGAGTATGGCTGTAACAATGGTTGTAGCTCGTCTGGTTCTTGAATTTGAGGATCGAGCCACTGATTATAGTCTTCTGGTTTGAGAATAACAGGCATCCGGTCGTGAACCGATCGCAAAAGAGAATTAGCTGTTGTCGTCAGCAGAGTGCAAGAATCAATTTTCTCGCCGTCTGGTGCTTGCCAAGTTTCCCACAAACCTGCAAAAGCAAAAGGTTGCCCATCTTGTAAGCGAAAATAAAAGGGTTGTTTTTTGCCTTTTTGTGACTGCCATTCGTAAAAGCCATCGGCAACAACTAGACAACGGCGGCGACGAAATGCAGAACGGAAAGCGGGTTTTTCAGCAACGGTTTCTGCTCTAGCATTAATCATTTTTGCACCCATCGATGCATCTTTTGCCCATGAGGGAATTAAACCCCAACGTAACATTTGAAATCGACGGCGATCGCCATCTGATAAAATGGTTGGGACTGGTTGAGTAGGTGCAATATTATATCGTGGGGCTAATTCGGGAATTAAAGAAAGCTGAAAGGTAGAGGCGATCGCTTCTGCTGGTTGGCTGAGGGTAAATCTACCACACATAAAACTATTTTGGTAATGGGTAATTGGTAGTTGGTGAGTGGCTAGTGGCTGGTGACTAGTGGAACCAGACTCAATTCTTGTCACTGGTTCCACTAGTCACTGATAACTGATTTTGACTTTTGACTTTTGACTTTTAACTTCTTTATAATCGTTACGTCTTCTACCCAACGAAAGTCATGCTTAAGTTGTATGATTTTTTACCTTCGGGGAATGGTTATAAAGTTCGGCTGTTGTTAACTCAGCTTGGGATTCCCTTTGAGCGAGTAGAAATTAATATTCTTAAAGGTGAAAGTCGTACTCCAGAATTTCTCAAGAAAAACACTAATGGACGCATTCCAGTTTTACAGTTGGAATCGGGAGATTTTTTAGCAGAATCGAATGCTATTCTCTTCTATTTTAGCGAAGATACTGAATTTTTGCCTGCTGATAAATTGCTCCGCGCCCGAGTTTTACAATGGTTATTTTTCGAGCAATACAGTCACGAACCTAATATTGCTACTCCTAGATTTTGGATTACGGAACTTGGTAAAGCAGATGAATATCGGGAAGCGATAGAACAGAAACGTCAAGCTGGTTATGCTGCGCTTGGAGTGATGGAACAACATTTAACTCAGCAGAAATTTTTTGTAGGCGATCGCTATTCTATTGCTGATATTGGCTTATTTGCCTATACTCACGTTGCCGATGAGGGAGGTTTCGATCTATCTCGTTTTCCAGCAATTCAAGCATGGATAGAGCGAGTTAAAGCTCAACCGAATTATATTCCAATTACGCAACAACAATTTTGACATTATTGTTTTGGGGTGCGTTAACAACGCACCCTACGATTGAAAGGAGAATTAGAAGCGGAAAGTCGTGCGGATAGTTGCTAACCAAATATCGTTGTTATCTTCAATATGACCTGGGTTAGTCACGAGAACCACACCTGGAGTAATGAACAGATTGTCACTGACTCGAAAACGGTAGAACATTTCAAAGTGCAGTGAAGTTGCTTCATCTTTTACTCCTACTCTCCTTGGTAGCGTATCTGAAGTCTCTTGAGGGGCTTGATCTGGTCCAATTCCAGCTGTATCTAAGTTAGTGTTGTTATCAGTTACAGGAACTTCTGGTTCGCCCCTACGAGAAGTTTCAAAAAAAGGTACGGGTGTACCGCGCGTTTCAGGTCCCGCATCAACTAGTTTTGGTGGCATACCAAAGAGAAAGGCAAATAAATCTCCTTCTCTACCAAATGGATCGGATAGACCGAGAGAAAATAGATATGTGGCTGAATTAGCAAAAGGTTTCTTACCGGCAGAGGCTCCAATTCCGTTGAGAATTCCATTCGCGTCTCTACTAGTTTCAGAAAAGTCAGGGAGGCGTTCTAAGAAATTAGTAAACATATATCCTCCCCATGCCCCAAATGTTAGCTTAGGAGACATACGCCATTGCAACGTTGCGCCAACAGCATTGGTTTTGGCAGCTAAATCTCCGATAAAATAACGGCAGCACGGGTCAAACCCAGAGTCATTTGCTTGGTCAATTGGTGAAGGAACGGATGAACCAGACCACAAACCATTTGTTTCTGCATTGACGCTACCTGTATATGTACCTAAAGTTCCATCGCTAGTGTAAGCGTTGACGAAAGTTAAACCAGTAATTAGGTTATTGGTTGGCGTTGCTAACAATTGCACGCCTAGTGCGCTGCGGTCTGCTCCAAAAACCCCACTGTCTGGATTCCCGCTTCCTCCAGTACCATAAGCTACTTGTAACCGGGCATTTTTGGCAAATAACCAGTCAAAACCTGCTCCTGCATCTAATACGCCACCAATTTTGAAAATTGGACTAGCCTCGCCAAAGCGAGAAATTGAGCCTCTGCCAGTGTCAAAGTAAGCTGAGTTGGCGGAAAGAACGTTACTGAGACTGAAGCCAAAGGGAATGACGCTAAAGACAACGCGATCGTTAAAGGCAGGAAATCGATATTCTAGTAAGTCTAAAACAACATCATTGTTTAAACCTGCTTGGTAAGATAACCGTGCCATGTAAGTATTGAGAGACTCTGCATTGGTGAAGCCGCCACCGTCAAAGTTGCCTGTAACTAGGTATGTCCGCAGGCGATCTTTACCTGTAAATGATGTTTCTAACCCTAATCGAACCAAGTGGGCGAGAACAGTATTTTTATCTGCATCATCTCGGGTTAAACAATCAACTTCTGGATCTGAATTGCGATCTCTTAAGTTTAAGCCGCGTGTTAGTTGTTCAAAAAAAGGTCCCGTATCGTCGTCAAAAACCCTACATCCTCCAGGGGGATCGCCGCCAAAAGCACTGGCTACACCAAAGATAACTTCTCCACCTAAAACGGTAGTCGTGGAGAACTGATTGGCTTCTAACTCGGCTGCTTGCGCTTCTAAAGCATCAACTCGACCCCGCAAAGTTGCTAATTCACTACTAAATTCCGATTGCAGGCGATTTAGGGTTTCTAAATCTTCTTTGCTGACGACATCTGCCGAACCAGCCGTAATCAGTTCGTTAATCCGATCCATAGCTGCATTCAAACCTGCGGCAAACTCGTAGCGCGTCATGGCACGATTGCCTCGAAAAGTCCCGTCAGGATAACCTGCAATGACTCCATAGCGTTCTACTAAAGACTGCAATGCCTGAAACGCCCAATCAGTTGGTTGCACGTCTGACAGTTGAGATACGGATGTGACTTGTGCCAGTGTCGAAGATGTGTCTTGAATTTGTTGAGCTGTATAGTTGAAATCTGTATCCGGTGTTGCTGGTGCTAGAGGCGCTAGGGTAGCCGCACTAGTTCGGTTTGCCTCAGACTTTTTTAATAATTGAGATGTTATTTGAGTTGGCTGAGATATTGCTATATCTGTCTCGCCTGCATGTACTGCGGTTGTTTTAAATACAAGAGCAGAAACAGCTATGGGTGTTGTCAATAGCAAGATGGAAAATATGGAAAAAGTAGATTTGATCCTCACAGTTACTTCCCTCTGATCCACAATTCAAGGCGTTTAATTTGGCATAGAAAACTTACAGAAGCTTGAGCAAACTTCTGTTGAAACTCGGTGCTGACCCTAAGCAAATAAAATTATTTTATTTCTTAAAAGCTAGAATGACACGATCGCGATAAATACAATCCAATTAACTAAAAATCTTAATTTTTATTTGTAATATTATTTGAGAAAAACAGATTAACGTAGGGTGGACATTGCTCACCCTACAGATGATAGGATTTGAAATGAGCTGGCAAATATAAGCTTTTTTTCATATCCGATCGCCATACTATTTCAGTATTAAATACAGATAGCGATCGCTAAAAAAATATAGCTTTAACTACGAAAATTACGCTCCCGAAATAAAGATTTTGCGCTGCTGAAACTCTCCTACTTGAGCAAAGCGTAAAAAAGTATTTTCTTACTCTGGGCAGCGTTCTTCACTCGTACCGAGTAAGACTGTACGACTACCTGCTGAGGGACAATCTCTAACAGCGGCGTGTTTGAAGTCACGGCTGAAGGTCTTGTAAATATCATCGATCGTGTCTGCCGATCGCGGTCTTTTTTCTGGCATTCCCTGGCTGACAACAGCAGGCTGCACGGGAGGCGGCTCAAATTTGATATAGGGAAACACGCCTGCAAGCGGTTGAATTTTTTTCGCTTCTTCGGTGAGGTCGGAAACTCGAATTCCCAAATTGAATTTACTTTGAATCGCAGTTTGAGCTATGGAGTTTCCTGCCATTAGGGAAGCTACTAAAGTTCCTGGTACGGAGACACTAGTTGCTTCACCTGCGCGTCCGTGAATTCCAACTAACTCGCCGCGATCGTTAAAAACGGGACCCCCACTCATACCCCGCTGCGTTTCACAACTGTATTGAATGCTGTAACCTCCATCCGTAGTGCGAGGGGTAATTCTAATCACTTCGCCAGGAGCAAATAACCTTTGCCGTCGCGCCGTTTCATCTCCAGGATCGGGCCAGCCAGAGACAAAGGCTCGTTCGCCTTGGTTAGGGCTACCTGGTAGGTTTGCTAAAGGATAGTTCTTGTCACTCTTAAATTGGACGATCGCGACATCAAGCCCTTGAATAGTTTCGCCACTTTCGCCCTGTTCTTTTCCCATTGGGACGATATTCGATCGCGTACTTTCGTCGTCTACGGGATAAACTTCGCCATCAAAGGTACGTACCCCGTAAAAACCACCTCGACCGCGGACAACGTGCAAGTTAGTCGCCACGTAGTAAATGTTGCCGCGCTTAGCGATAATGACTCCAGAACCTGGGTTAAACTCACGTCGAGCTTCAACATCACCTTTTTGCAGGTCTTGACCGACAACCACTGTTGTTTGCGAGGCGATCGCGTCAATTTCCGTTTGATTCAACGTTTTGGAATCAGTAACAGGCTGAGTTTGCTGGGCGATCGCATCTGCTTGTACCGTGAGTCCTGTCATCTTGCTAGTAAAAGCGATCGTCGTCGCAGCAGTGACAACTCCGGCTATAAAAATTGTATATTTTAAATTTCGAGTTTGAAAAAACTTTTTCCAGCCATTCATAATAAAGTCAAAAGTTAAAAGCTAAAAGTGAAAACTGAGGAGTCAGAAGAATATAAATACCAACACGCACCACTCACCACTGCCAATCACCTACTACCCATTACCCATTACCAATAACAATTTAGATCTCATTTTGCGATTGAGGTTGAGCCAAGTTTTTGTCAACTTGATGCTGAAAAGCAGCAATTGGAATCGCCCAGCTCAGCGCTTCCATTTGATTAAATAGTTCTACCGATGGCTTTGTACCATCGGCAAATGTAAACACATCAATGCCTTGAAGTGGATATTTCAAGCGACCGTTGATCCCAATCAGTTCTCCTTTTTGATTCAAAACAGGTCCACCACTCATCCCTTGTTCGACTTCGTTGGTGTAACCTAAACTGTATCCTTCTGGTAAAGTTCGCTCTAAGAGTAAAGCAACAGTTCCCGTTGTCAGCCGAAATGCTTTCATTCCCCAGTTACGTGTTTCTTCAACACGACTTTTATTGAGGAATTGATAATTGGGAAAACCAGATGCATAGACGCGATCGCCTTTTGTTAAGGCAAGTGAATTTCCTAAGACAGCAACGCGATAGGATTTAGGGCTATCAAATTGTAGTAAGGCGAGATCGACACCTGCTAAAGTCTGCGTCAAGCGGCGGGCTGGATGAGTCGCGCCATCAGCAGTGAGAATGGTATATTCGCCCTTCTGACTACCTGCTACTACATGGTCGCAGGTAAGAACGGTGTATGTCTGAGCCTGACGTTGTACGATCGCTCCAGAACCCATACTTGTTTTTGTCAATACTCTGACTGTCACTTGTTGAGCAACTTCTACTATTGCCGAACTTTTTACTGGATCTACAGGTGTTGTAGTCGCAATTTTTTCAGTACTAGCATCAGATTTTGTATTCGGTTTTGATGGCATAAACCATAAGAATGCAGCGATCGCCAGCAGTCCGAGGTTAAATAAGACAATAGTGGCTGATGATAATTTCACTGTCACTGCATCCCAATTCCAATCGCTCGATCGACTGTCATGCGTGAATTACGAGGTTCGAGTTGGCGATCGCTCTCAACCTCTACTACTCATGCATTTACCTTATTCCGCTGACAACGCTCGCTCAATTTCTTCTCCAAAAGGTGCATAATATTGTGGCGCACTTTGTTGAACTGCCGTACCCGTTCCTTTCAGGCTGAAAGTCACTAATTGTTCGAGAATTTGGCGTTCTTTGCCTCGATCTGATTCGCGCAATGTCATTAGAATATTTTTCCGGTTGCAGATTTCGTTTCGACTGCCCACATAACAAATGACTGGTTTGCTGTTAACTCGTCCGTATGTCAGTTGCAAGTTTCTCAGCTTCCCGCCTTTAGCTGCTACAACCTCACTCAAGCGATCGCTAACTATTTTACAACGCTCGTGCGGCGTGTATTGCGTCCCAAATTCATTGCTGTTCCAGGTAATCACTGGTGCTGTGATCCGTTCGCCGCGTTTGGCGATCGTGGCATAGCCCTGACCTGAAGCTATGCAATGGAAAGTTGTCGCACCCCCAGCGCTAGCTACTGCTTCTGCTCGGACGAACTCGTTAGCTATTCCGATCCCACTTATAACTGCGATCGCTGTTGCTAAATATTTAGTAAATTTTTTTAAATTTTTAGTTGTGTGATTGCCTATCATCGCTCGTACCTCAAGGGCAGTTAAAATTTCAATTACATTCACAGTCAGCTCAAGTACCCTGAACTTGACAAGTCTGCTTGACGAGACTAGCGTATTTGAACTATACCGCGATCTACATCCAAATATGCTACGATTCCGGTCAATTTTTGAAAAAAAATATAAAATTATACTTCAACAGCTATTTTGTATACGGAACATACTTATAAAAACACTTCATATACGTACTAAAGAAGTCAAAAGTTAAAAGTCAAAAGTCGGGAAAGAGTGGTGCGAGATCGTTCTCCCCCAGTTTCCCCAGCTCCTCCAACTTCCTCCTGCTCATGCGCTCCCTACTTAACCGTCAAATCTCCGACCAGTCTTGAATCAGGATTTGAGCTTGGGAATAGAGAGGACTGTCTTGAGGAATTTGTCTGGCAATAGCGATCGCTTCAGCAAAGTTACTACTTCCTGCGAGTTGCTTGGCATGTTCGAGATGACACTCATTTAGTATTGCCTGCGCTTCGGCGTAAACTGTTGAATCGCGGGTAACTGTCTCAGCTCTACTCGCACAAGCTTCGTATCGTGCTTGATGTTTTAAAGTTTGAATTTCATCGATAACTTGAGCTGTCAGACGAAACTGAATGTATGAATAAACTACTGCTCCCAGTGCCACAATACCAACACCAATAGCCGCACCGACAAAAAATAAAGTAGAGGTGGATAAGCGGCGATGACGCGCTGGTGGAGATATTAAAATTGAATCGTCCGTGTTGGAATTAGCTAGATTACTCTGCTGTGCGGCAGGGAACTGAACGTTTGCCCGAACTTCTTGCTTATGGGGAGGTAACAAGGTGTCTGGCAGCGATGTCGGAGGAATGACTTCTGTTTCTGTTGGCTGTGGAGGTATGTAGGCTCTAGTCGTTGCCACGTCAGGTGTGACAGGAACAGATGGTTGTGGGTGCGTGGGTGCAGGTGGAGATGGATGAAGAGAATTATCGATCGCTGCTTCAGGCTTGTGGGTAATAGTAGCTTTTAATACTTTTTTTAATTGCTCTACGGAGGCAAAGCGATCGTTAGGTGATTTTTGCAAGCACTGCATGACAGCTGCTTCTAGTTGTGGCGATAAATTTTCGCAACCAGGCTGTAACCTGATGGGAACCGGTGGTTTTGTCTTGTGTGCCATTGCCCAACCCATGCCCGTAATCGAATAGGCTTGAGCGCCAAAACCAAATGGATCTGTGCCGCTGAGGAGTTCGTAGAGGATGACACCCAAGCTGTAGATATCTGCTCTTGCGTCTATAGTGTTGGCAGCCCGCAACTGTTCTGGAGCAGCATAGCGAAACGTGCCGATAAATCCATAAGTCAGATTCGTGCGATCGATCGATTCATCGCGGATTTTGGCAATTCCAAAGTCCAGAATCTTCACCAATTCTCCCAATGCTGTAGGCACGACAAATATATTGTCTGGTTTGAGATCGCGATGAACTACCTTGACGTGTTCGCTGGCTGTCGCTCCACTCCACCAGAGATCGATGCCTGAGTGAGCTAGACGCAATCCTTCACAAACCTGAGTCACAATTTTGATCGTTCGCTCGACGGGTAACCGTTGCTGTTGTTTCAGCAATTGTTTCAGGCTGTCCCCGCGCAGATACTCCATGACATAGAAAGGATGACCTTCATCTGTAACGCCATAATCGCTCACATTCACGATATGATCGCTTTTTAGGGCTGCACAAATAGCAACTTCCCGCTCGAACCTCTTCCTCAAAGACTTTGACGCTGCTAATTTGTCTTTTAGCAACTTCAATGCTACGTGTTGTCCTAATAAGGTATCCATTGCCAGAAAAACATCGCCCATTCCGCCTGAACCCAAGCGCCTCTCCAAGCGATAGCGTTGGCGATCGCCAATACTCCGACCAATCCAGGTTTCTGGCTGAGCAGGAAATGTCATGGAGCTTTCTCTATGTGTTGCTTCTGGACTTGTTGCCTTTTTTGGGCGTGCGATCGCGAACGAGACTATGATACTACTATTATTGCTTGAGCAGTTATCAGTTATCAGTGGCTAGTGGCTGGACTCAATTCTTGTCACCAGTCACTAACCACTAGCCACTCACTCTAAATCGAAATATTATCTAAAAGTCGGGCGGGTTTGAGTTGTAGAGGCGTTGCGCCATGTTCGTATTCGTCGGGAAAAATTGCTCTGACGCGCTTAACGACTGAAATCATATAACCGTAGTCTGGCGCTGAGCTGTTGGGAATGTATCCTGCTTCTTGCGCCAAAATCGAGGGGACTCCATTCATGATTTGGTAAATTTGCTGGCGCAGGTTTTTATCTACGTTAGGTGCAACCAAAACTACGCCAGGAGGGACTTCGTGCGGATCTGTGTGGAGAATGCGAAACTCAGTGGGGCTGAAATACGAACTGTGTAGGTACAATTCTTCTTTAGAAAGAGCGCCTGCTGTAGCTTTCCCTGTAGCAACCCATTCCAAAACTGTTTTAGGTGTGGGTGCAAGCATAATCTCTGCTAGAGTTAGACCGTAGAGATTGTAAATGGGAAAAAAATATCCGGTAGCCGAACCTGGTTGTCCGAGGGCAAGCGGTTGATTTTGTAATTCTTTTAACTCAACGATCGGATTATCTTTGCGCACGACTAAAATAGAGCGCAAATTAGCGATGCCCTGAAGTGACAATATCGGGGTGTATCGGTGTTGGTCGATCGCGATCGCAGCTAATCCAGGCTCGGCAAAAGCTAAAGACCAAGCATGATTCCGAATTCGTTCTAGAGCCTTATTTTCGTTAAAAGCAGGTTCTAATTGTACGATAACTCCAATTTTTTCACTTAAATATCGAGTAAATTTGGCATAACGATTGATGGTCTGTTCCCCTGCGTTATAACTGACTACACCGAGAACTAAACCTTGGCGCTTGCTCGATAGCGATCGCACCCCACATGCTGTAAGTAGAAATAATTGTAAAAGTAACGTACGGCGGGAGAATTCGGAATTCGGAATTCGGAATTCGGAATTCCGAATTAATATATTCTTTTTAGAAGCTTCGCTCATTTTAAGAGACGACGGCAAAAATCGGCGGCTTTTTGAGGATCGGGAATTTCATTGGCTAATCGATTGACTAATTCCAACTCGGAAATTTGCATTCCAGATTTTAGAACTTTTTGAATGAGAATCGGCGCGATCGGTCCAATCAGATCGATTAAAGTTTTTTCACACCGTTGAATAAAATTAGTATCGAGTGCTGACTGCGCTAAATTATTGGATAATTGATTATGGGAAAATTTATTGCCGTTGGTGTTGTGGGTTTGAGATTTAGCTGTTGACTCGGCTTCGATCGCTTTTGCCTGACGCTCGAATTCTGCTTGTTGCTTGGCAGGCAGGTAAACTGAGAGGTTTTCTACCAACTGCTCGACGCTGTATGATTGAGCTGCTACTTGTCGAAACACAGTAGTCGCAATCGGTCCAGCAAATTCTGTAAACAGCTTGACTAGCGATCGGTGTTGGGCTGACAGGGATACGTCGGTAGCTTCTAACGGGACTCGGGGCGCAGACAGACGTTGGGTAAAGTCAGGTGGAAAAGTTGGATCGGGTAGTTGAGTGGTCGTTAGTTCGGATGGGTGTGCGGGAGGAGGCAATGTCGCAATTGTCGTTGCTGCACCTAAACCTGGGACAATTGTATTATTCGCCAGATCGATCGCTACGGCAGCTTGCAAGGCACGACTTAACTCGTCTACAGAACTAAAGCGATCGCGGGGCGATTTCTGCAAGCACCGCATGACGACGGCTTCTAGTTGTAGTGAAAAATGCTCGCACCGAGGCTGCGATCGCAACTGAATCGGGGGCTTGGAAGCATGAGCGAATACCCATGACATACCGCTAATCGTATTGCTATTGCGACGGAAATTAAACCCAAATGGGTCGGTTCCAGTCAGCATTTCGTAGAGAATTACGCCGAGGCTGTAAATATCAGCACGTTCGTCTACTTCTGTCCCTAGCTCAAACTGTTCGGGAGCTGCATAGTGAAAAGTCCCAATAAAAACGTTCGTCAGATTGGTAAATTCGTTCGTATCGTTACAAATTTTAGCAATACCAAAATCGAGAATTTTGACGAGTTCTCCCAATGCAGTAGGAACGAGAAAAATATTATCTGGCTTGAGATCGCGATGGACGACTTTGATCTGCTTGCTAGCGGTTGCTCCATTTTGCCATAGGTGTACGCCTTGATGCGCCAACCGCAAACCTTGACACACTTGGATCGCGATCGACAGACTGCGTTCGAGACCCAGCTGTTGCTGCTGGCGTAGCAGTTGTCCTAAGCTCTGTCCTTGCAGGTACTCCATGACGTAGAAGGGATACCCCTCATCGGTAACGCCATAGTCGCTGATATTCACGATGTGATCGCTTTTGAGCGCAGCGCAGAGAGTCACTTCTCGCTCGAACCGCTTTCTCAGATCGGCTGATTCTGCTAGCGATCCTTTGAGGATCTTTAAAGCGACTAGTTTGCCAATCGGTACGTCCCTGGCGATGAAGACATCTCCCATTCCGCCCGCGCCTAGATGTTGTTCTAGTCTGTAGCGCTGGCGTTCGCCAACGCAGCGACCGAGCCAGTTGTCTTTTTGTAATGGCGAGTTCATGGAGCAGAGCGCATTAAAACTGGTATGAAAATAAATGTTTGCCAACAGTATAGGCGATGACTTCCAAGCTAGATGCAACTAAGCCTGCTAAAAATATATTTCTTTCATCACCATTAAAGCCTAATATGAACTTTTACTGCTAAAATTTTTTGAGGAAGGCAGAGGGTAAAGGGCAGAAGAAAAGAGTTGCAATTCGCCCTTTAGATATGCGGGGTTGAAGCTCCTAATATTTGTATAAGATAAAGTATAGATCGAGATATATTTCAAGACACAATCGCCGAAATACGCTGTCTCGATCGAATCTCCTAAACCTACGTAGATTTGTGTAGCAAACCGCGATCGCACTGCCCGCTGATTGAGGAGATAATTCTCCTATCTGCTTTTTCCTCTTGCTTGCCTAGCAGCCTCGATCGAGGCAATCGGCTATGAGCCGATCGTTTATAGCTAGCAATATCCAATGAGAATGCGTGTTTCTCGTACTAACCGCTAACATCTGAATGTTTGTGTGCTTGACAGCAAGCGCGCCTGACACTAGCTTTTAGCTCAGCCTGAAATCTTTATTTCTCTTTAAATACTATTTAATTGTATTGGCAGATACTATCATACGTTGCTGCTCGACATTGTAACAAGACCTTGTAACAGATGTTGTAACAATATGTGCAGAACGTGCATAGATCGAGTGAGTTGAGAGTATAAAATTTTAATGAAATTGGAGAGAACCCGAATTTTCGGTAATATACTGCAATCTCAGAGAAAAATTTTCCAGCTACGACATCAAACTACAGAATAATTAAAAAAATAAAAATATTATGATTCAGTCTTCTGCACGTCTGGAGATTGGTAGACGTGACGGTAGTAAGCAAGAGTTTCTACTCAACGGCGACGTGGTGAGAATTGGTCGAGCGGGAGATAATAACTTAGTTTTGAGCGAAAGTAATGTTTCGCGCTATCACGCTCAGCTGGCGCCCCAAGGTATAAGTGGATACTTACTTACAGATTTAGGAAGTAGTACTGGCACTTTTGTCAATAATGCTAGGTTGGCTCCTAGTCAACCGAGGCAACTCAAAGATGGAGACACGATTAGAATCGGGGGTTGCGAGTTGCGCTTTTGCGGTGTTGAGGAAGTCACTACAGGTGCAACTGCAACCCAGATGACGGGGATAGGGACGACTGTTGGCTTTGAAGCCACAAATTTTGCTGCACCACCGCAAGCAATTCAGACTCAGATCGTAACACCGATATTGCGGGTGACGACTCCAGCGGGAACGCAAGATATTCCGATTGTCAAAAACCAGATGACGATCGGTCGCGATCCTAGTTGTGATGTCCCGATTAATTTTCCCCAAGTTTCGTCACGGCACGCCGAATTAGTCGAGCGTCAAGGCAGCTACACGATAGTCGATCTAGGGAGCAGAAATGGGTTGTTATATCAAGGGCAACGCATTAGCGAACGGCGGTTAATGGATGGAGACGCGATCGCGATCGGTTCTGGAATTACTCTGACTTTCCAGACAACTGCTACCGACCAAGTACCGAGTATTACGCATCAACTGAATCTGAGCAATCGCAATAATTTAACGATCGGTCGCGACGAGCAGAACGATATTGCAATCGACCATCCAACCGTATCGCGCTATCATGCCAGAATTTCGCGTCAAGATGGGACGTTTGCGATCGCCGACCTCAATTCCAGTAACGGTACTTTTGTCAACGGCAAGCGCGTCAGCGGTTCGCAGTCGCTCAGACCTGAAGATACAATTCGCATCGGTCCGACTCGCTTTGTCTTCAACGTTGACGAGACTTTAGTGAGCTTCAACGAAGAAGGGAATCTGCGTCTGGATGCCGTCAACTTAACGAAGGTTGTCGGTAAAGGCACGACCTTGTTGGATGACATTTCGTTGTCGATCTTGCCGCGAGAATTTATCGTAATTGCCGGAGTCAGCGGTGGTGGGAAATCGACCCTCCTCGATGCACTCAACGGTTTTCGCCCTGCTACAAGTGGGATGGTACTGGTAAACGGAGAAGATTTATACAAAAACTTTAATGCCTACCGTACCGAACTCGGTTACGTCCCTCAAGATGACATCATTCACAAAGAATTGACGGTCAAGCAAGCGCTCGATTTTGCCGCTCAGTTAAGGATGCCTTCAGATACCACTCCTGGCGAACGTCAAAAGCGGGTGCAAGAAGTTTTGACAGACTTAGAATTGCTGCAACGCCAGGACGTACCTGTAAAAGCATTGAGCGGCGGACAGCGCAAGCGGGTGTCGATTGGAGTCGAGCTAATTACCAAACCCAGCTTATTTTTCCTTGACGAAGCGACATCCGGTCTTGACCCCGGTACGGAACTTCAGATCATGAAGTTGTTGCGCAAATTATCAGATCAGGGACGGACGATCTTGCTGATTACTCACGCCACGAAGAACGTGACGCTGTGCGATCGCGTGGTATTTTTGGCGAAAGGGGGACGAGTCGCCTATTTTGGTCCGCCAGCAGAAGCAATTGACTATTTTGGGGTGGAGGAGTTCGACCAGATTTATGGCAAGGTAGAACACGAACTATCACCTGAAGAATGGCAGCAACGCTTTAGAAACTCGCGTCACTATCACAAGTACGTATTAGAGCGCCAACAACAGCTGCAAATGCCCCAAATGGCACAAAGAAGCCATCGAGCCAAACAGAAACCAGGTAGCACAATTAAGCAAGTTTCGGCATGGCAGCAGTTTATCATCCTGTCGCGTCGCAACTTAGCAATTTTGATGCGCGATCGCGCTGGCTTGTTTTTGATGGGTGCGATCGCGCCAATTCTCGGCATCATGGATTTTGTAACTTGGAAGCGAGACGTTTTCAATCTTCAAGAAGGTGATGCCGGACAAGCAATCACGATGCTATTTACTACCGCTTTAATTGCGGTAATTGTAGGCAGCTTAGCTACCATGCGCGAGATTGTCAAAGAACAAGAAATCTATCGCCGCGAACGCATGATCGGGCTGAAAATTTTGCCTTATATCATGTCTAAAGTTTGGATTGGGGTCATAATAGCTCTATATCAAGCAGCAATCTTCTTGTTATTTAAATGGCTGGCGATCGAGCTTCCTGGTGGCACGCCAGAACTGTTCAATATGTATGTCACTCTCTTCCTGGCTACTCTAGCTGGGATGGTGATGGGGCTTCTAGTATCGGCGATTTCGCCCAACCAAAACGTAGCACCCCTACTCACAATTATTTTCCTCGTACCACAAATTACATTTGGTGGGGGGATGTTACCTGTAGAGACGTTTGGTCCTCCAGGGCAGCTGATCAATCGCATCACAATTACAAAGTGGTCTTTTGAGTCGTTAGTCACGATCTCCCAAATGGGTGAAGACGTAGCAGATGATTCCTACTGGAAACTAGCAGAAAAAGAAAGAAAAAAACAAACTGCCGAACAGAAAAAAAAGAGCCAGTGCTTAGGTAAAGCACTGTTTAAAAAATGCGTTTTTCCAGGTCTAAAATCTAAATACGACCCAGTAGTAGATAAGCCAGAACCAGTTAAGCCGAAAGATCCTGGCAAAGCTCCCTCAGATCCTAGAAAACTCGATGACTATGAAAAGAGAGTAGACAAATACAAAAAAGATGTAGATGTCTGGCAAAAAGAATATAGCGAGTGGAAAGGAAAATATGAGGGTGCGATCAAGAGTGCAGAAGGATTGATCGAACGCTTTAAAAAAGACTATGGTGCTTCATTTAAAGTCAATTTAGCTTGGCACTGGTCTATGCTGGGAGTACTAATAGTTGCTATGTTTGCCCTTCTATTTGGAGTCCAGAAGCGCAAAGATATTGTTTGAATATAAGCTATACGATAGCTGGCTGTAGAGATGTAATTTACATCTCTACATTTCTATTCACAATATTTCTATTCATAATTTAAACATCGAAGTTATGCTGCAATACTTACAACGAAAAGCAGTAAAGATCTTGGCATTGACTGTAGTGCCTTTACTTACTTTCACGCCAATAGTTTACGCTCAATCAGGTAGGATTGTTCCTGCTGCTGCAAACAAAAACAAAGTTTGTATTTGCGACCCTAAAGATCCTTTCGATCCGAGAGCAAGAATGCCTCAGGGTCCTTTTAAAGGTCGCTGTATGAGCTGTAAGCAACGCTCTGTAAGGTTACTTTCTCCTGTAGAAACAATACCCTACAATGCTGCCCCAGATATGTTAGTCATTGCCAACTTCAACTATAAGGGCAAATACTGGGTTGCCAAAATTCCTAAAAATGCTGTGGAAGATGTTATTTTTCAGATTCAATACTATAACGTATTACCAAGCCCATATACTGCTCACAGTCAAATTCGTTTTCGCCTTAAACCAGGCTATGAAGCAATTTTAGTTCCACAGTCAATTGGTGTAGCGCCAACTGAAATTCGGATGCGAGATTTTGTGTATGCAGCAAATGCCATGTTGGTTGAAGGAGGTGAATGGAATCCAGCTACAGGATTATTAGATTTCTTCGCGATCGCCCATGAATTTATTAGCTTAGAAGATAGAATTAAAGATGCTTTTGAATACAAATTAACCGATCGAGTCGAGCAAATTAGATTGGCGTTGACTCCCCAACAAAAACAAGAGTTGCTGATGAGTGCAATCTTGCAAGGCGATCGCGATCGCACAAATTCGATGTACGATACTTTGAATAAAAATTGTACTTCCGAAGTATTACGAGCTGTCGATCGCACGATTGGTTACAATCCGAAACTAGCTCAAAAAGGCAAGCCAGAAGTTTTTATTAGTATGCCTACAGGTCCAGCAGTTGATGAAGCTCTGTTCAAGGGTAATTTAACACCCGATAAGTTGAACAAAATCGTCATCGAACGCCTTGCCCAACTTTCCAAAATTCCCATACCAACACCGCCTTATGAAGCAATTGTAAGGCGAAAACTGGTAAACAGCAAGAGTAAAATAGCAAATTTAGAAGTGGAGTTCCCCAGAGAGTTTAATAGTAGCAGACCTTGAATAAGGGAGTAGGGAAAGATTTTAGATTTTAATTTAGATTTGAAATAGTGGAAGTTGTAATGACTGTATCAAAAAAAAAGAATAATTTTTACTTGTTAGGAAAAATGGTGGTATTGACAGCATTATCTACCTTTGCTGTGACACCAAGTGCGATCGCCCAAACAGGAAATGACTTACCATATTTCGTTACCAGTAGTGGTAGCAATGCTTGCGTTTGCAACCCCGCAGACCCTTTCGATCCGCAGGCGAGAATGCCTAAAGGTACTTTTAAAGGTCAGTGTTTGAATTGCGAACAACGTGCTGTCAAACTACTCTCTCCTAGTGAAGCTGCACCATATAAACCTGCGCCAGGATCGATGGTGCTTGCTAACTTCAAACATAAGGGCAAGTTTTGGGTGGCTCAAATTCCTCGGAATGCCGTTGCTGATGCGATATTTCAGATCCAGTACTATAGCGTTCTACGCAGTCCCTACAGCGCCCACGGACAGCTGCGATTTCGCCTCAAGCCTGGATATGAAGCAATTTTGGTACCGCAATCTAAAACAACTTCTGGAGTACCAAAAGCAGTTCGCGTGCGAGATATTGTCTATGTTGCTAACGGTATTGGCGTGAAGTCAGCAGGATGGAACCCAATTTCAGGATTAATTGATTTCTATGCTATTGCTCAAGAAATAACAGCTTTGGAAGATCGAGTGATAGATGCGGCTCAGTTTCCCTTTACGGATCGGGTAGAGCAAATTCGCTTAGCGCTAACTCCACAGCAAAAACAACAATTATTAATTAATGCTATTCATCAGAGCGATCGCGAAGGTACTAGTGTGATGTATGATACATTAAATCGTAACTGTACCACTGAATCGCTGCGAATTATCGATCGCACTATTGGCTATAATCCTAAAGTTTTGCCCCAAGAACAGCAGGAATACTTTGTCAGTTTGCCTATGGGTGTCGATTTCAATCAAGCCGCACTCAATCGAGAATTGACTTCTGAAACATTGAATGAATTCTTAGCAGAGCAAATTAAAAAGATGCCTCCGATACAGTTACCCACTGCTCCTTATGATGCGATCGTGCGGCGCGGACTTGTCAACAGTCAGAGCAAACTGCCAAATCTAGAACAAGAATTTGCTGCGGAATTTAAAAATAAAAAACGTTAAATCTTTGAATTTTGTACATGCAGATTTTTTAATTAAATTCTTTTAAGCATTCGGTCTATGACATTACTCAAAAAAAACATAAATCTATTTTTAACTCAAGCTACACTTTGCTTGGGGCTATTTAGTACGGCTGTTCCAAGTCAAGCTCAAAATATTGGCAAAACGAATAGTGTAACTAATCTAAGATCTGTTCAGTTCGAGCGGTTATGCTTTCAGCGATCTGTAGCGTGTACGGACATTGGCAAAGCTGCTCATCTGAGTAGTGCTTTAATTTATCAGTTATTTGATACTGAAAGAACTGGAAATAAAACAAAACGCAGCAATGTTATTAATCAAATTAAACGTCTATACGGGGCTAAACAAATCGATGTTATTAATAAAAGAATGAAATTATCCGACTTTTTTCTGATTAGAAAAGAGCAGGATAAAATTTTTGGTGGATATGCTGTTCTCATCCGCCAGCCAGAAGTTGGGCAATTTGGGAAAAGAAAAGTTTCTTATGCGATCGCTTTTAAAGGCACGTATGTCGGCTTAGAAGATCCTAACGATCTCGCCGCTATTTCTTCTGGAGTGCCTGTAAATATGTATCGACGGGCAGCAGCTTTGATCCATGAAGGATTTAGAAATTATGCAGGTCAGGTTTTTAACGATATCAAATCTAAAGAACTACTTGTAGAAATTTTGAGCCTCCAAAAACAAGCAAATACTGAAGTTGAAATTTTAGTTACAGGGCATAGCCTTGGTGCTGCGTCAATTCTTTATACAGCAATGTTAGTAGATGCGGGAGTCTTACCTAGTAATATAAGAACAATTGTCTTTGGTGCGCCTGCATTCACGCAACCGAGCTTTGCCAATAGATATCGAACTGCGATCGCCAATACAACTAGAGTAGAAACGAAAGGGGATTTTTTCATTTACCAGCAGCGCGGGTACATGCAACCAATTTATAATACCCTTGGTTACGTTCCTTTAGGGAATTTAATCGCAGCTGAGCCAACTGAAAAGCTGAAAGAGTTGTGGCAAGAAAGAGATATTTTAGAACAACAGTATCAAGCCTCTCAGTCGCCAAAAATAAAATCAGCTTATCTAGATTTAACTAAAAGAATTATTTTAGAACAAGCAAATATTCACGTAAAAAGCTATGGATATTTCTATGAATATTACTTGAGAACTCAAGGTCCTAATTTAACTAGAAGTGGTAGCCGCTAATTGAGAGGTAGAACATGTGGGATTCGGAAATTTTTTAAAGAGTAATGTTTTCTAGATATTTTAATGCTAATACTTGCATTTGCTCGAACGATCTTGATGCGATTGCAAACGCATTAACTTACATACTAGAGCAGGAAGAAGGTTGTTGTCGTATCCCTCAGCTTGATATTGGCTCAGTCGTCAAGCGTAGAACTAGAATAAAGTATACCTTATGGAAACTTACCCTATGGTTACTGCTATTCAAATAAAAACTTATACCGTCGATGAATTCCTCGAACTGGATTTACCAGAAGGAAAAACATACGAACTCATAAATGGTGTCATAGTACCCATAGCTGAACCTTCTGGAAAATATGAAAATTTACGGAGCGAGTTGTGGTTTGCGCTGAAATCGGAAACTAAGAGGGCTAACCTGGGGCTGCTAATTCATCCCCAACCAGTACTCGTACTAGGTAGAAAAGATACTCGCAAGCCTGACTTAATCGTAATCAAACGCGAAGATTGGAATCGACAAACTCAGATAGAAGCAGTACTGAGAGAACCGCCTAGCATTGCAATTGAAATTGTTAGCACCAACTGGGAAGACGACTATAGAAATAAACCCCTTTGGTATGCTGCTTTTGGCGTACAGGAACTATGGATTATCGATCCGCTATTTCATCTCGATAGATATCCAGGTAGAAGAAATCCGAAAATCTTGCAACCGACAATTTCTGTGGGACAACTGGTAAATTCTGACAGCATTTTGACAGAAAAAGAATACCGCTTTGAAAGTTTTACAGAGAGCGATCGCATCAAATCTCAATTTTTTCCCAATTTAAATTTAACTGTAGCTGAAATTATTAATTTTGGAGAAGGGGTTTAGCAGCAAGCCAAAAGTCAAAAATAAGAAACAAAAAAATATTCAGTAGGCTGATGCGATCGGGGATTGGAAGCCTTATGCTAGTACGAGTGAACTAAGTAGTAACTGTGAATGTCTGACCTCATCCTCTTCTGGCATCGTCGCGATTTGCGCATCTCAGATAATACCGGACTAGCTGCGGCAAGGCAACGAACTCAAAAGGTAGTAGGAGTATTTTGCCTCGACCCCAATATTTTAGAACGGGATGATGTCGCTCCCGTACGAGTCACGTACATGATCGGTTGTTTGCAGCAACTACAGCAGCGTTACGCCCAAGTTGGCAGCCAGTTATTAATTTTGCAAGGCGAACCCCGTGAAGCCATTCCAGCGCTGGCTACTGCCCTGAGCGCAAAAGCTGTATTCTGGAACTGGGATGTAGAACCATATTCTCAAGTACGCGATCGCGCTGTCATAGAAAGCTTAAAAGAAAGAGGCATCCAAGTTTTAGAAGAAAACTGGGATCAGATATTACATTCCCCAGACGATATTTTTACAGGTTCCAACCAACCCTACACCGTATTTACTCCGTTTTGGCGTAATTGGAGTAGCAAACCGAAAGCTGCACCCGCAGAGACTCTCAAAAATGTAGAAGGGTTGTCAGAACAAGAATTGCAAACTGCAAAGCAAGCAGGCGCGATCGCCCTACCGACTGCAAAAGATTTAGGATTTAGTTGGGAAAATGGCTTAGTTATCGAACCAGGAGAAGCAGCAGCAGGAGAGAGATTAGAACAATTTTGCCATCGGGCGATCGAAGAGTATAAAGAACAGCGAAATTTTCCTGTTTATGATGGGACATCTCAACTAAGTGCAGCATTAAAATTTGGTGCGATCGGTATTCGTAGAGTTTGGGCTGCTACAGTTGAGGCAATGGAAAATACTCGTAGCGATGAAGCACAGACGAGTATTCGCGCTTGGCAGCAGGAACTTGCATGGCGAGAATTTTATCAACACGCCATGTATCATTTCCCCGAACTCGAACAAGGCGCATATCGACAACAATTTAAGAATTTTCCTTACGAAAATAACGAGGAATATTTCCAAGCTTGGTGTGAAGGCAAAACTGGCTATCCAATTGTCGATGCAGCAATGCGACAGATGAATAATATTGGGTGGATGCATAATCGTTGTCGCATGATCGTCGCCAATTTTCTCACCAAAGACTTACTCATCGATCCGAGATTGGGAGAAAAATATTTTTATCAAAGACTAATTGACGGGGATCTTTCAGCTAACAATGGCGGTTGGCAGTGGAGTGCTTCAAGTGGCATGGACCCTAAACCAATTAGAATTTTCAACCCTGCCAGTCAAGCTCAAAAATTCGATCCTGAAGGAGAATATATTCGCGAGTGGCTGCCAGAATTGCGCTCTTTTGACACAGAAGAGTTACTGAGTGGAAACATTTCAAAACGCGATCGCGCTGCCGTAGACTATCCTAATCCAATCGTGGATCATAAAATTCAACAGCGACAGTTTAAAGTTATTTATCAACAGCAGAAAGAATTGTAGAGACGTTATATGTAACGTCTCTACAATTCTCCAACCCCACAATACGAGATAATCGATCGCAGCATTAGAGGAAAGCAGTGAAAGTTTTAGTCGTAGGTAATGGGGGCAGAGAACACGCGATCGCTTGGGCTTTGTTGCGATCGCCCCAAGTGGAACAGGTATTTTGTACTCCTGGTAATGGGGGAACGGCAACGCTGTCACGCTGTCAAAATTTGCCCTACTCTGTGGATGATTTTGAACGGATCGGTCAAGCAGTTCGAGAACAGGGGATCGATCTTGTGGTAGTGGGTCCAGAAGTTCCTCTGGCTATGGGAATTACAGATTATCTCCAAGCTCAAGGCGCAATGGTATTTGGTCCTACCAAAGCTGGGGCGCAAATTGAAGCAAGTAAAGCCTGGGCAAAAGCTTTGATGCAGGAAGCAGGAATTCCCACCGCTAAAGCTGCTGTATTTACCCAGGAAGCTGCTGCTAAAGATTATGTCACCGCACAAGGAGCGCCCATAGTCGTCAAAGCTGACGGATTAGCCGCAGGTAAAGGCGTGATCGTAGCCGAAACAGTCGCACAGGCACATCAAGCTCTAGAAGCGATTTTCGCGGGGCAATTTGGCGACGCGGGTAAGTTTGTTGTCATTGAAGAATGCTTAATCGGACAAGAAGCCTCTGTATTGGCATTGACAGACGGGATAACGATTCGTCCCCTACTACCAGCCCAAGACCACAAACGCATCGGAGAAGGGGATACAGGCGAGAATACGGGCGGAATGGGAGTGTATGCCCCTGCTCCCCTGGTTACGCCAGAATTAATGGCAAGGATCGAACGAGAGGTATTACAGAGAGCGATCGCCACTTTACGCTCTAAAGGCATCGATTATCGGGGCGTATTATATGCAGGTTTGATGATTGCTCCTACAGGGGAATTTAAAGTTCTAGAATTCAACTGTCGCTTTGGCGATCCTGAAACCCAAGCTATTTTACCTTTACTGGAAACCCCCCTAGAAGAGTTGCTCGTGGCTTGTTGTCAGCAAAAACTAGGTGAATTGCCTCCCATCGCCTGGAAGCCGGGAGCCGCCTGTTGTGTTGTCGCCGCCGCCAAAGGCTATCCAGGTGCATATGAAAAAGGTCATGTCATCACAGGAATAGAATCAGCCGAGGCTTCGGGGGGTTGTGTATTTCATGCTGGAACCAGACTAGGACAAGGGAGACAAGGAGGCAAGGGGGAACCGACTGATGTAGAGACGTTACATGTAACGTCTCTACACCCTACACCCTACACCCTATACTCCACACCTGTAGTGACAGATGGGGGAAGGGTATTAGGTGTTACTGGTGTAGGAGAAAATTTCGAGCAAGCGATCGCCCTTGCTTATGATGCGATCGCCCAAATCCATTTTGACGGCATTTACTATCGCCGCGACATCGGACACCGAATTCAGTGACTAGTGAATAGTGGCTAGTGACTAGCAAAGAGTCGAACCACTAACCACTAGCCACCAGCCACCAGCCACCCACCAATGACAAATGACAAGTAACCACTTTGTCTTTTAAGTCGAAAAACTTTACCTTAGAACAAAGGACATATAAAATACCAATTTTTATTCACATGTTAGCGCCGTTAAAAACAATTCAAGAAGCGATCGCCCGTTGGTGGTTTGAGCTAACTCTGCCAACTAAGTTGATGGCTGCTGCGACGCTGGTAGTTTCGTTAATTGTCAGTGGTTTCACTTTTTGGGCAGTTAACACGATTCAAGTGGATGCAAGGGTAAATGAAACCCGCTTCGGACGTGACTTGGGGTTGTTACTTGCTTCTAACGTTGCCCCTCTGGTAGCGGAGAATAATTACACCGAAGTCGCTCAGTTTTCTCAACGCTTCTACAGTAGCACTTCTAGCGTGCGCTACATGCTCTATGCCGACGAAGCAGGAAAAATCTTTTTTGGAATTCCTTTTTGGGAACCAGCCGTACAAACTTCACTGACAATTGAGCGCCGGATTCAGCTCCCAGAAGATTACGCCGCTAATTCTGAATTGCCGATGGTGCGACAACACCGAACGCCTGATGGGGAAGTCACTGATGTTTTCGTCCCGCTCAATCATGAAGGTAAATATTTGGGAGTATTAGCAATTGGAATCAACCCAAATCCTACAGTTGTCACCTCTTCCAATCTCACCCGCGATGTAACAATTGCTGTTTTCGTGTCAATTTGGGTCATGGTCATTTTGGGTGCTGTATTTAATACTCTCATGATTACCAAACCAATTAAAGAGTTATTGACAGGTGTGAAAAATATTGCGGCTGGCAATTTTCAACAGCGGATCGATTTGCCTTTGGGAGGAGAACTCAAGGAATTGATTTTTAGCTTTAATGAAATGGCAGAACGTTTAGAGCGTTATGAAGAACAAAATATTGAAGAACTTACTGCCGAGAAAGCTAAATTAGAAACTTTAGTTTCTACTATTGCTGATGGTGCTATCCTGCTTGACACCAATATGCAAGTGATTTTAGTTAATCCTACAGCACGACGGATTTTTGGCTGGGAAAATGGAGATGTCATTGGAGATAGTGTATTAAATCATCTACCAATCTCAGTGCAAGCAGAATTAAATCGCCCTCTATACAAGATAGCAAGGGGAGAAAGCGAAAGTGCAGAGTTTAGAATTCCGCTTTCTCAGCCAACTATGCGCACGATTCGGATTCTTCTGACTACCGTTCTCGACCAACATCGAGAAAGTATTAAGGGAATTGCTATGACAGTGCAAGACATTACTCGCGAAGTCGAACTGAATGAGGCGAAAAGCCAATTTATCAGCAACGTCTCTCACGAATTACGCACGCCTTTGTTTAATATCAAGACTTATATTGAAACCCTTCACGACTACGGTGAAAACCTCAGCACCGAAGAACAGCGGGAATTTTTAGCAACTGCAAATAACGAAACCGATCGCCTCACTCGTTTGGTTAATGATGTCTTAGACTTATCTCGTTTAGAATCTTCTTGTCGGATTTATCATTTTGAAGGAGTAGATTTAGCACAAGCAGTCGAACAAACTTTACGAAATTATCAATTGAATGCTAAAGATAAAGGAATTGAATTAATTCAGCAAATCGAACCCGAACTACCACAAGTTTTCGGTCATTACGACTTATTACTTCAAGTATTTACTAATTTAGTTGGCAACGCGCTTAAATTTACTGAGCAAGGTGGAAAAGTCGCGATTCGGGCTTACAAAATGGAGCCTGCAAGAGGCGATCGCATTGTATCTCCCCAGGTGAGAATTGAAATTGCTGATACGGGAATTGGTATCGATCCAGAGGATCAAGCAGCTATTTTCGATCGCTTTTTCCGCGTGGAAAACCGCGTACACACTTTAGAAGGAACCGGGTTAGGACTTTCTATTGTGAAAAATATTATGGACAAACATCATGCCAACATTCATTTGGTTAGTGAGGTTGGTGTCGGGACAACTTTCTGGTTCGATCTAGCAATATTTCAAGAACATAGCAATAAGAGTATGGGCATACCAGAAGTAGATATTTCAACTGAAAATACAATTGATACAACCGCTCATGTAGTTTAACGCGATGAAATGCGATCGCGTACACTTGTTATATCTTGCCATCCATAGGCAATTTCTTTTAACATTACCCCGCCTCTTTCAATTTGTTTTTCGTATACTTTTTGTCCGCCGATAGTTTCATAAAATCTACAGGCAGGGTTATCTGCTAATACCCAAACTAACATTGAGTTAAAACCCAATTCAGATAGTTTATCCACAGTAGATAGAGTTAATTTGTAACCAATTCCCTGACGCTGGTATGCTGCTAAAATGTATATGGCATATAACTCACCTTTGTAAGTGCGATCGCTAGTTCGTTCTTTTCCACTATTAGCAAAACCAATAATTTCTCCTGAATTGTTCTCAGCTACATCAACGAATTGGCTGCTACTCATAGTATCTTCTATAATTTTTTGCCAAGCAATCTCTCGCTGCTGGTAGGAAAGTTTAGCTAGATATGATTCTGGAATAATTCCTTTATATGTCGTATACCAAGTATCTACATGTACCCGTGCGATCGCTTGTACGTCATTTAAATTTGCTTCTCTTATAATCATTACTCGCTCATCGTTGCCAGAATTTCGAGTTTAGCTCATGCTATAATTTTTACAAATTTCTTACCATAGTTTGTGCATTCGATGGAAACAACCCGCTTATCAAGTGAAGGTCAAGTTATTATCCCAAAGATATTACGCAGTATTCATGGTTGGGAAGCAGGACAAGAACTGATTGTAATTGATACAGGTGATGGCATTCTGCTTAAACCTAAAAAACCTTTCCCAGAAACAACATTGCAGAATGTTGCAGGATGTTTGAAATATCAAGATAAGCCTAAAAGTTTAGGTGAAATGGAAGATGCAATTCGTCAGGGAATAGCGGCTCAGTGGCGTGGTTTCAGTTGACACGAATACCGAATGTTTATCTCACAAATATAAACGCGATCGCGCAAGTTTTGCAATGGCACGAAAATGGCTTAGATTTTGCTGATGCATTTCACCTAGCTCAAAGTCAGAATTACTCAGCAATCTATACGTTTGACGAAAAGTTTCTGAAACGGGCAAAAAATTTATCAACGCAATGTGAGGTCAAGCAACCTGGATGAATATTGCGTTGATAATATATTTCTCTAAAAAATAAAAAATTTTCCAGCCTGCTGCAAATCTACGTTACCACCGCTGATAACCACTCCAACTCTTGCTCCTGGTGCAGTGACAACACCCTCTAATAAAGCGGCGGCGGCTAATACTCCTGTGGGTTCGACGACAATTTTCATTCTTTCCCACAAAAAATACATGGTGCGTTTAATCGCATCTTCCGATACTGTCACCATGTCATCTACATATTTCAATACTAAAGGAAAAGTAATTTTTCCCAAAGACGGAGTACGAGCGCCGTCAGCAATTGTATCGGGATTATGAACCGTATGCAGAGTTTTGCTATGAAACGATCGCGTTGCATCATCTGCTCTTTCCGGTTCTACACCAATAACTTTACATTGCGGAGAAAGTGTTTTAGCCGCGATCGCGCATCCCGATAACAGACCTCCACCACCACAACAAACTAAGAGTAAATCTAATTCTCCCACTTCTTCGATTAATTCTTTAGCAGTTGTACCCTGTCCGGCGATAACTTGAGGACGGTCGTAGGGGTGAATAAAAGTGAGTTGGCGTTCCCGACAGAGTTCGGCTGCTAACTCTTCCCTTGTCATTTCGGCGCGATCGTATAACAGTACCTCTGCACCATAACCCTGCGTAGCAGCTAACTTCACAGCTGGAGCATCCTTCGGCATGACAATTGTAGTGGGAATGTTGAGTAATTTACCCGAAAGCGCGATCGCCTGAGCGTGATTTCCCGAAGAAAATGTGAGTACACCCTGCCTTTTTTGTTGTTCTGAGAGCTGAGACAAAGCATTATACGCTCCCCGAAATTTAAATGCTCCCATTCTTTGGAAGTTTTCGCACTTAAAAAACACCTGTCTTTGCGTCAGTTCGTTTACCGTTCTGGAAGTCATTACGGGAGTTTTGTGAGCAACACCTGCTAAACGTTGATGCGCTGCCTCGATATCTGCAAAGGTGACAATATTGGTGTCGATGGGAGCTTCTGTTTTAGACATGACTCAAAGCGATGAGGAAACAGACTAATAACAACCCTAAAATTAACAACAAAGATTGATTGCGCTTCAGCCAATTTTGCAACACAATAGCAGGACTCTTGCTTTTCTGTCTTTGCTCCTCCTCCAATCGTTTTTGCTCGATGTTTTGGTAAAGCGTACACTCTGTCGCATATGGACGCTGGGGATACGTGCAGCTATCATCTAAATGGTAAGTACAAGTTTTACACAAAGGTTCGTCACCGGTAGCACGGTGTAAGGGAATACCTGGATGACCGAATGCTTTGAGCGGCGTGCGGCAATAAGGACAGTTGACTACCTGAGAGTCAACTGCTTGATGACAACGGGGACAGGTAGGCATGGTACAAAGCAATTACGACTGAGGAAACTTGCGAACTTGATACTCGGATGACTGAATCAACTCGTAGGTTTTCCCCATCTGCTGGGCAAACTTAGCATCAATCTTGTCGAGTTGCTCGGTAGGGATAGATTTCCATTGCTCTCGCGTTGCCCAACGAATAATCATCACAACCTCCGTTGGGACATTAGGTTCTATCCAAACTTCTTTACTGAGAAAACCAGGATAGCCAGATAGTGCAGTCGTCCAAATTTCTGCATCTTTTTGGATAAATTTCTCCCTTAATTCAGGAGTGACTTTAAACTTGAGAAACTCAATAACCACGCGCTTTTTTCTCTATTGCTTGAAAGGATGGCGATCGCCAAATTTGCCAGAATATAACAGGAGGAGTTGGGGTGACATGTTTTTAGCATAGCTCGATCGCAGCGCTATTTCTGTAGGGGCGAGTTCACCCGAAATCTCTGTAAGTCACAAAGTCTCTTGGTAAACCCGCCCCTACAACTTGTTGATAAATTCCTTTAACTAACTGGATAGCAGGATGGATAATAACAACTGGATTAAACAACTATTGATGCTTGGTGTTGGTACGACTTCCCTTGTAGCTGAGAAGTTGCGGGAAGTAAGCGATGAATTGGTCAAGGATGGCAAAATGAATTCTGACCAAGCCAAAGTGTTTGTAGACAACATGATGCAGCAGCTCAAGATCGATCCCACAACTTTTGAGGCGCAGTTGCAACGGCAGATCCGTAATGTCATGCAGGATCTTGGCGTACCCCGTCAGTCAGAAATGGACGAGTTACGGGGACGGATCGATCGCCTAGAGCGTCAAATCCGCGATTTGGAAAATAAGATGTGGCGTTAGATGGTAATGGGTAATGGGTAAGTCAAAAGCCAAAAGTCAAAAGTCAAAATCAGCCTCTAGTCTCTCGCCTCTTGCGATCTCCAACTACCAATTACCAATTACCAACTACCCCATTACAAGATATAGTAGTGACGCACTTGCATAGCTGAAGGAGGGTCTAATTTTGAAAGAAATTCTCATCAGCGTGGGAATTACGTTAGTTTGCGTAGTGCTTTTGGTGCTAGCTCAGGTAGGAGGAGCGAAAGATAACGCTCTGGCTGAGACTACATCTGTTCAAGCATCAACTCAAGCCACATCCAGCACGCTTATAGCCCAGAAGCCAACGCAAACCCCAACTGCACCAAATAAGGTAACTCCAATGTCTGACAATAAAGCAATTACAACTGATTCTGGGCTGAAATACACCGTCCTCCAAGAGGGAAGCGGAGAAATGCCGAAAAAAGGTCAAACCGTCGTAGTTCACTATACAGGAACTTTAGAAGATGGTTCTAAGTTCGATAGCTCTCGCGATCGCGGTCAGCCTTTTTCATTTAAAGTTGGTACGGGACAAGTCATTAAAGGCTGGGATGAAGCACTCAGCACGATGAAAGTAGGCGAACGTCGCCAAATCGTCATTCCCCCAGAATTAGGTTACGGCGCTCGCGGTGCGGGTGGCGTTATTCCTCCCAACGCTACGCTGATTTTTGACGTTGAGTTGTTGAAGGTTAATTAATTAGTCATTTGTCACTGGTCATTTGTCATTGGCAAACACAAATGACCAATGACGTAGGGCGTAGACACCCGAAGGGTGGCTTCTCGAAGAATAGCCCTTCCCGAAGGGTATGACAAATGACAATTTAAAAATTCTGCTTGGCTAAATTCACAAATTTGGTCAAGTTTGGATCGAATAATAGCTTCACGGTTCCGGTGGGACCGTTGCGGTGTTTGGCGATGATGACTTCGGCAATGTTGCGATCGGGAGAGTCGGGGTTGTAATAAGAATCGCGGTAAAGCATAATCACGATATCCGCGTCTTGTTCGATCGAACCCGATTCTCGCAAGTCTGACATCATCGGGCGTTTGCTATTCCGGGCTTCTACACTACGGCTGAGCTGAGAAAGGGCAATAATTGGTACGTTGAGTTCTCTCGCTAAACCTTTGAGCGATCGCGTGATTTTTGATAATTCTTGGACGCGATTATCGCCGCTACCTTCCATTAATTGCAAATAATCGATCAGAATTAAACCTAATTCTTTACCTTTTTCTGCTTGCAGGCGACGAGCTTGACTACGCATTTCCATCACGGTAATGTTTGGCGTATCGTCAATATATATCGGTAAATCTGACAGTTCGCCGATCGCGTGAGACAATAATTCCCACTCGTTCTGAGCAATTCTTCCCGTCCGCAACCTCTGACTCTCAATTCCCGCTTCGCTGGACAACAAGCGCTGTACCAGCTGCTCTTTTGACATTTCCAAACTAAATACTGCGACAGGAAACTTGTGCACTCTCGCAATATTATGCGCCAAACCTAGAGCAAAGCTGGTTTTTCCCATTGCCGGACGACCAGCGATAATAATCAAGTCAGAACGCTGGAAACCGCCCGTCATCGCATCGAGATCGTAATAGTTACACGATAGCCCAGGCTGAGCAATGCCTTGATTGTGACTCTCAATATCTTGAAAGGTATAAATTAAAGTATCGGAAATTGACACTAATTTCTGCTGCGGGCGTTCCTGAGTCACGCCGAAAACCTTTTGTTCTGCTTGGTCGAGGACAGTTGCTAGTTCTTTCTCTGTCTCAAATCCTAGTTGGACGATTTCATTTCCCGATGTAATTAACTGACGGCGGAGATACTTATCCATCACCAAGCCAGCTAAAGCATCAATATTAATTGCGGAAACCGTCCGGTCTACCAGCTGGACTAATTTGCTTTTACCACCGATTTTACTGAGGAGTTCGCGATCGCTCAACCAACCAACAACACATAGTAAATCTGTAGGTTTACCCTGCGCGTGCAGTTGCAGTGCGGCGCGATAAATTTCTTTATGGGCATCAATATAAAAGGCATCGGCAATTAGGCGATCGCTCACTCTGCCAATTGCTTCGGGATCGAGTAGAATACCACCTAGAATCGCTTCTTCTGCCTCAACATTTTGAGGTGGCAGGCGATCGACACCATCACTGACAAATTTTTGTTGATTATTGTACATATATAAAAAATAACAGGCAAAAGTTCAAGAAGCTCTCTCTACTTTTACCCGATTTTTTAATCAAGGGGTAAGGGAGAAGTCAAAAGTCAAAAGTCAAAAGTCAAAATTATTTATTCACAAATGACCAATGACGAATGACCAATGACTACTCTGCTATAACCTTCACTTCTACCGTTGCTGTCACATCTTGATGTAACTTCACATCAGCTTTGTAAGTACCGAGTTTACTAATGTCAGGTAAGGTAATACCACGACGATCCACTTCTTGACCGATCGCTTGCTGAATTAAGGTAGCTAATTCGCGGTCTGTCACCGTACCAAAGATTGCTTCTTTCTCTCCCACTTGCTTGGCAATGGTGAAACTGCCAACTTTTTCTAAAGCCGCTTTCAATTCTTGTGCTTGCTGCTTTAATTCTAATTGCCGTTGCCGTTCAACTTCTCGACGACGTTCGACTTGCTTTAAAACTCCAGATGTAACTGGTACTGCCATTTTTTTAGGCAGCAAATAATTGCGGGCGTAGCCAGGGGCTACATCAACTAGGTCGCCATTTTTGCCTAGCTTGAGTATGTCTTGCGTTAAAACTAATTGCACTCGTTTCGCCATGAGCTGTCCTGTATACTTAAAATATTTTTCTGCGATCGCGGTTACTACTGAAGATAGGATACCAAACCAATCCTTTGCACCGGACTACCCCCTATCATCCTTCTATGAGAGAAAGATAAGAGGGGGTAGAGTACCCGTACCAACAGGTTTGTAGCCTTGAGCCGCGATCGACGGTATGAAAAGGCTCTTACCTTTGCTACCGTCTCCAGACTCATCTTTAATGGAGCTAGGGCAAGACTTACTATTTTAGTTGAATTGTAGAGATAAATGCAAGTAAGGGTAGGTTCGCCAACCATATTTATTGCTCAACTTGAAAATCTATGTAAACCTGCCCTTACCAGACTGTAAAGAAAGCAAAAAGCGCCCCCCTTTTTGGGGAGGCGCTTTCCTAAATCAAACTAACGCGAATTAGCCATTGAGGGAAGGAGCTTCGACAGCAGCTAAGTCGAGGGGGAAGTTGTGAGCGTTGCGCTCGTGCATCACTTCCATACCCAGGTTAGCGCGGTTGAGGATGTCTGCCCATGTACCAATCGCATGTCCTTGAGAGTCAACCACCGACTGGTTGAAGTTGAAGCCGTTGAGGTTGAACGCCATGGTGCTGATGCCCAAGGAGGTGAACCAAATCCCGATGACGGGCCATGCTGCTAGGAAGAAGTGCAGCGCGCGGCTGTTGTTGAAGGATGCGTATTGGAAGATCAAGCGACCGAAGTAGCCGTGAGCTGCAACGATGTTGTAGGTTTCTTCTTCTTGTCCGAATTTGTAACCGTAGTTCTGAGATTCGGTTTCGGTTGTTTCACGTACCAAGGAAGAGGTAACCAAAGAACCGTGCATCGCGCTGAACAGGGCGCCACCGAATACACCGGCTACACCTAATTGGTGGAACGGGTGCATCAGGATGTTGTGCTCGGCTTGGAACACTAACATGAAGTTGAATGTTCCCGAGATCCCCAAGGGCATCCCGTCTGAGAACGAACCTTGTCCGATTGGATAAATCAAGAAGACTGCGGTTGCTGCTGCTACTGGTGCCGAGTATGCGACGCAGATCCAAGGACGCATTCCTAAGCGGTAGGATAGTTCCCACTCACGTCCCATGTAGCAGAATACACCGATTAAGAAGTGGAAAATTACCAATTGGTAAGGTCCACCGTTGTACAGCCATTCGTCTAATGATGCTGCTTCCCAGATTGGGTAGAAGTGCAAGCCGATGGCGTTGGAGGATGGCACAACTGCACCTGAGATGATGTTGTTGCCATAGATTAACGAACCTGCTACTGGTTCGCGGATCCCGTCGATGTCTACCGGTGGTGCGGCGATGAATGCGACGATGAAGCAGGTGGTGGCAGCGAGCAACGTGGGGATCATCAACACGCCAAACCAGCCAATGTATAGGCGGTTCTCTGTGCTTGCTACCCAGTTACAAAACTGTTCCCACAAGGAAGCGCTTTCGCGTCTTTGTAATGTGGTTGTCATGGTTCTATGTATTGCGTTTGGTTATGCAAATCAGGGTTTGTTTTCCCTGTTGTTAACACTATAAGGAACTTCATTGAGTTTTGTAAAGATTATGAAGATTAGCTTATATTATGAATGGTATAAGTTTGTTTTATAATTTAACAACTCAGCCTAAAAATAAAAGAGCTGAAAACTTTTTCTAGCAAAGCTTTCAGCCGTATTACATAAGTAGCTAATTCTGAATTGCGAATTAATGAATTACGAATTAGTTTTCCTCCTTAGCCTCCTCAGCTCCCTCAGCTCCCTCAGCTCACCCAAACGAATATTCTTTAACAAAGTACGAGGAACTCAACCAGGAGGCCAACTCATTTGTCGCCCGCCAAGAATGTGAAGGTGCATGTGATCCACAGTTTGTCCGCCGTCTGCACCAGTATTAATCACGACGCGATAGCCGTTATTCAGTCCTACTTGCTGGGCAACTCGCTTAACAGTTAGTAACAAATGACCCATAAGGGCGTGGTCGCGAGATTCGGCATCCGATAGCTTGGCTATAGGTTTTTTGGGAATCACGAGGATGTGAACGGGGGCTTGGGGATTAATATCTTTAAATGCGATCGCCAGTTCGTCTTCATAAACGATATTGGCGGGAATTTCTTTACGAATGATTTTGCCAAAAATAGTATCTGTAGTTTCACTCATGCCGATCGCCCTTGAACTCTGTTAGAGATTCTAAAGGGTTCTTGTCATGGAAGAAAGATAAAATGCTGGCACGGGTTTGGAGTGCATCAATTGTCGGTATCGATGCTGTCAAAGTAGGAGTCGAAATCGATGTCTCGGCGGGGCTACCGGGAATTGTCGTGGTAGGATTACCGGATCTGGCAGTTCAGGAGTCGAAAGAACGGGTGAAAGCAGCGCTCAAAAACGCTGGGTATGCTTTTCCGCTGAAAAGGATCGTAATTAACTTAGCGCCAGCAGATATTAGGAAAGAAGGACCCAGCTTCGATTTACCGATGAGCGTGGGCATTTTGGCGGCTTCAGAGCAGGTCAACCCGCAAATGCTAGGGGATTTCTTATTTCTGGGTGAAGTCTCCTTGGATGGCGGCTTGCGGGCAGTGGCTGGTGTCTTACCCGTGGCGGCGGCGGCGCAAAAAATGGGGATTACTGGGTTAGTCGTACCCGCAGATAATGCCCAGGAAGCAGCTTTAGTACAAGGGATATCAGTTTATGGTTTTCAATCTTTATCGGAAGTCGCAGCATTTCTCAATCAGCCAGAAAAGTTTCAGCCCGTGCAGTTTGAAGGCACGCGGGAGATCGTCAGAAGTGTCCATTGTGGTGCAGATTTAAAAGATGTCAAAGGACAAGCTCACGCTCGTAGAGCCTTAGAAATTGCCGCAGCTGGGGGGCATAACTTAATTTTTGTGGGTCCGCCTGGGAGCGGGAAAACGATGTTGGCTCGTCGTCTTCCGGCGATTTTGCCACCACTCAGTTTTCATGAGGCGTTGGAAGTTACCCAAATTCATTCCGTAGCGGGGTTGTTAAAAAATAAAGGTTCGCTAGTTGCAGAACGTCCCTTTCGTAGTCCCCACCATTCCGCCTCTGGTCCTTCTTTAGTTGGTGGCGGGACTTTTCCTCGTCCTGGGGAAATTTCTTTAGCTCACCACGGAGTTCTATTCTTAGATGAATTAACAGAATTCAAGCGGGATGTATTGGAATTTCTGCGCCAACCTTTAGAAGACGGTCACGTCACTGTATCTCGTACTCGCCAATCGGTGATGTTTCCCGCCCAATTTACTTTAGTCGCGAGTACAAATCCTTGTCCTTGCGGTTATTTTGGCGATTCCATCCAAGCGTGTACTTGTTCCCCCAGGCAAAGAGAGCAATACTGGGCAAAGCTTTCGGGTCCCTTGATGGATCGAATTGACTTGCAGGTGGCGGTGAATCGACTGAAACCAGAGGAAATTACCCAGCAACCTACGGGGGAAGATTCGGAAAGCGTTAGGCAAAGAGTACAAGCAGCACGCGATCGCACCCGCGATCGGTTTGAGTCAGAATTATCGGTAAGCTGTAACGCAGCAATGCAAAGTCGCCATTTGCGGAAGTGGTGTCAGTTAGATGATACTTCTAAAAGCTTATTAGAAGGAGCAATTCGGAAATTAGGCTTGTCAGCTAGAGCCAGCGATCGCATTCTCAAAGTGGCGCGGACAATTGCCGACTTAGGGGCAGAGAAAAACTTGCAAAGCCATCACGTCGCCGAGGCAATTCAGTATAGAACTATAGATCGAATGCAGTAACCGCGCTAAATTACCCATTAGCCTCATACAATATAGTGCTGAGCCTCTATTTCTGTCCCCGTGTTAGCCCAACCGCCATCAGGATTACCTCGCCGTCCGCGTCGCTTGCCAAATCAGCGCTGGCAAATACATCCAGCTCAACCGGAGTTGGTCAGCCAGTTGACCACAATAAACCAGCTCTCACCTATAGTCAACCAGCTTTTAGTCAATCGCGGCATCGAGACACCAGCGCAGGCAGAAATATTTATCAATCCAGAAACTTTAGATTTGCCCTCACCCCTAGAGGCATTTTCCGACCTAGCGATCGCCATAGACTTATTAGAACAAGCGATCGCTTCCCAAGAGAAAATTGCCATTTGCGGCGACTACGATGCTGATGGGATGACGAGTACAGCCTTGCTACTCCGCAGCCTGCGCTGGTTGGGGGCGCAAGTCGATTATGCCATTCCCAGCCGGATGCAGGAGGGCTATGGAATTAACAAGCGGATTGTCGAAGAATTCCACAGTGAAGGCGTGCGGCTGATTTTAACCGTAGATAATGGTATTGCCGCGATCGAACCAATCGCCAGAGCAAGAGAACTCGGTTTAAATGTCATCGTCACCGACCATCACGACATTCCCCCCACTTTACCCCCAGCAAACGCGATCCTCAATCCCAAACTCATTCCCGAATCTTCACCTTATTGGGGTTTAGCTGGGGTTGGTGTTGCTTACGTCCTAGCTATTTGTCTGGCTCAGAAAACAGGACAACTCAAGGGTTTAGTCAAGCCTTTATTGGAACTCTTTACACTAGGAACGATCGCCGATCTCGCACCTTTAATCGGTGTCAATCGTCGGTGGCTGAAACGCGGATTGCGACTGCTGCCTCAGTCTCAGCTTGAGGGAATTCAAGCCTTGATTCAAGTTAGTGGTGTGAACGACAAAAATAAGTCACTCAAACCAGATGATATCGGTTTTCGCCTCGGTCCCCGTATTAATGCGATCGGGCGAATTGGCGATCCGCAAATTGTTATCGATCTATTGACAACTGATGATGCCGGAATTGCCTTAGAACGGGCAATGCAATGCGAACAAATTAACGCCCGTCGCCAACAACTTTGCGAAGAAATCGAACGGGAAGCGATCGCTTATGTCGAATCATCGCACGCCATGTCTCTACAAGAGGATCGCGTCTTACTTGTCGTTCAACCAAATTGGCATCACGGCGTAATCGGGATCGTCGCCTCTCGCCTGGTAGAACGCTACGGCGTACCCGTATTTATTGGCACGTATGAAGACGAACATCACATTCGCGGTTCAGCACGTAGTATTCCTGAATTTAATGTTTTTGATGCCTTAGAATTCTGTCGAGATTTATTAGGTAAGTTTGGCGGACATAAAGCAGCAGGTGGTTTTTCCCTTTCAGCCGAAAACTTAGAAGCATTGCGATCGCGTCTGATTCAATTTGCTAACTCTTGTTTGCAACCGGAACACTTAAAGCCACTGCTACAAATTGACACGCAAGCCAATTTAGATCGGCTCAATTTACAACTTTATCAACAGTTAGATATTTTACATCCTTGTGGAATTGAAAACCCTGAACCTGTCTTTTGGACGGCGAATGTCAAAGTTATCGATCAGCAAATAATCGGTAAGGGTCATATTAAATTAACTGTAGTTCAAGAAAAAGATTTATCTGTAGGGGCGCACAGCCGTGCGCCCCTACAACAAATGAAAGCGATCGCCTGGCGTTGGCGCGAATATTTCCCTTTACCACCACGGATAGATATTGCTTATCGTTTGCGAGAAAATACTTGGAATGGTAATACTAATATTGAGTTAGAATTAATCGGCGTGCGCCTACCTAATCAGCCGCAAATATTATTTCCCCTGAGACGAACTGCCACTACAATTCCCTTTGAATACAAACAGCGGCGTTATACTTGCGGTGTTTTCCCTACAAACAATTCATTAGAATTAAGGATTAAGAACACTGAAGGACGAGTTTTAGCAATTGAGGCAGGAAATCTGATGGGGTTATTAGGTAGTAGCCGTAAAGATGCTACTCAAGTCGATCTCTTTCAACCCCATTATTACAATCTTGTTCAAGCTGCAATTCAAGCTTTGGAGATGGCTAAAACTTAATTTTCTATACAGATTCAGGGCGATTAATTTGGTTAAACTTTGCTCTCAAAGTTTCTATTCTGCTGCGATTTACACCCAAATCTGACTCACCCATACGAGAAGCCGAACGCACGTGGATGACTCTAGCGTTCTCATCCAAAGAAAATTCTACATCATCTACAAACCCAACAACAGGAATGGTAAATTCCGTATAGAGGTAATTTTCTGACTGAGCGATCGGTTTTGTTCTTCTAAATGACTGAAGCACAGTTTTTAAGTCAGTCATAGCCGCTTGAGCAGAGGAATTATAAATAAAAGGCTCGATTTTATGTGCGGGATCTTGACTCTGACTGCTAACACAATTAGGAGTGTTGGGACAAGGTGCAAGTTCACCCGCACGAACGCCTAAATTGTCGGGGCGAGTTCCAGCAAGTAACTGCGGTTCTCCTGTTAAAGATATTTTCGTTCCTAGTAAACAAGCAAAAACTAATAGTAAAGATATGCAGGTGAAAAGTACTCGCTTGATTACTGAATTTGATTGAGTGGCGATCGCTGACATTGTTTCACCTCTAAAATGTTTTTACATGGATAAACGCCAAGGTATACTTTTCAAGTAACATTCTTAAAAATCAAAAAGCCTGTATCCACTCTTTAACTTCATACTCCGTCCAAATTCCATTAACCCAATACGGATCGGACTCAATTAAATTCCGTACTGTCGCCTCATCTTCTGCTTCATAAATCCCAAATACTTTGGTCACATCTTTAGTCGGACCAATTGTAATTAAAACCCCAGCTTCTTTCTGTTTTGCCAGTCCATCTAAATGTGCTTGTCGATAAGGTACGCGCTTTTCCAACACGTCCTCGCAGTAACTTCCCCACACGATATATTTAGGCATAATCTTTTTCGCTCTTTACGTTTTTGTCGCTCGATATTGTGATTTTTCTTACTCTCTTTGTCAAGATAGGCTATTTCAAAGTTTAGGGTAAAAAATTAGACCAAACTCAAATTTACCATTTTCATGCCATCAGTCATGAATTCAAACTTGCTTGAGATAACCTTCATACCGCTGTCTTAATTGTTCGACAGTTAAACTCTGCGTCCAATACTCTACCAAAGCATGACCGAATGCCCAAGCATTATTTTCTGGAGATGCTGAGTTTTCCAATAACAACGACCACAGGGCGAGTAAGTCGAAGTTATGCGGATTTTTATCTGGGTTGAGCAGTGAAAATAGTTCGTATGCCATTTGTAATTTACCAATGACAACAGGCAATTGTTCGACCGGAATTTGTGCTGCTAGGAGATTAGCTAAGGTAGGCGATCCGGTTGAGATGGTGGAAATAAACTGGAGGACAGGGCTTTTGAGTAAAGCCGTGAGTCCTTGAGTCGTTGCCATTTGGAAGGTGTAGCGATCGATGATTTTGGCGGCGGTGGTGGTACGAGTGTCTAAATCGCGCATGAAGCGTGCTAGCCGCAGTTGTTTGGCAGGGGCGATCGCCTGAACTAAGGCTAAGGATAGCGCGTCGATTCCCCAAGCAATTCGACCGACTTGCGGATCTGCCGTAACAATTGGTAGCACGACATCGCAATAATTCGCTAGCAGTTGGGCGCGATACTGAATCGCCTCTCGGATGGAAATTTCCTTGGGGCGGTCGCCCAGTTCCCAATTATAAGGCGGTTGCCACTCGCGAATCGGACGCAACCGATCGACTTGGGTGACAGCTGTAATTACGGGCAAGTCCGTTACTTCTGCCTGAATATCTTTGAGAAAGTCTACATCCATTTGTAAAGCTGGATCGAGGGCAGGATTGACAAGTAGCAACAAATCTGAGTTGCTGGCATATTCGAGAACTTGTTCTCGTAATTCAGCGCGATTAACCTGTTCGTATCCCGGCGTATCCCACAGTGTCAGAGTTTCTCCCGTATCAGTTTGCCAGCGATAATTTTGCAAGCGATCGGTGCTGGGTAAAACATCAACGGCGGCGAGTTCTGCCCTAAACAAGGTATTAATTAAGCTGCTTTTTCCGGCTCCAGTGCGTCCTACTAAGAGAATGCTGACAGGTTTTTGCTCTACAATTTCCACAGGCTCGGCTTGCGACAAAATTTCTCGCAGAGTTTGAGTCTTTACCTGGGGTAAAGTTTGAGTCTTGGATGATTCTAAACCAGGTAAGGTATCGCCACTGTAGAGGGCGATCGCTTGCCGACACAGATTTCTTAACGCTGCTTCCCGTAACAATTGACTCAAATTGACCAAAAGTTGTCGATCTGCCTGGTTTGTGTAACGCTGGCTAGCTTTTTTCGCTACGGCGGCGGCTGGGTTCAAAAGCCACTGTGCTAAGTTCCATGCCCGCCAGAATTTGCGCGCCGATGGCTCTAGCTTGCGGTAAACTTCATATGCCTCATATGCTTGCCCGACGGTAACTTGATTCAAAGCAGGCGATAATTTTTGCATCCACCGATCTAAATCGTCTACCGTCCCTCGGATCAGTCCGTAAGCTTGGGGAATATAGATATTTAAAAGCGGATACTTGACTTCTGGGTGATAAATCTGGGCGATCGCGACAACTAAATCTTGACAGCGCTGCCAAAAAGTTTGCCAGTCCTCCCACAAAGGGCGATCGCTTTGTGCTACAACGAGAATTTCTTGTAGCGTGGCTTCTGCTTTCTTGCTGCTGTCTGGCGTTGAGAGTGGTGCATCAGCGGAAAACGATTCTAATTCTTTGCTAACTTCTGCGGCTACAGCCTCCATCTCCACGACAACAGGACGAGTCCACCGGACTAGCAACCACCGCCAGCCGACAAATATTAGAATAAACACACCCCAGATCCAATTGATGCGCCATTCATGGATCTGCAAACCTGCTGCTACCAGGAAGAAACCAACGATAGACGCGATCGGAGTTGCTAAGACAATCCACTGCCACAGCTTTAATCGCACCATTGCCCCTGCCTAGATGAAACTTCTGTACAAAGTCTATCGTTTTAGTTTAGGAGACAAGGGGGACAAGGAGGACAAGGAGGACAAGGGGACAAGGGGGACAAGGAAGCAGGGGAGCAGGTGAGCATTGTGTGCAGGTGGGCTTCAGGTGCAACAACCAGCAACCACCCATTACCCATTACCCATTACCTGCAATAAATTCATAGTATTTTATACCCACAGAGACATGAGGAGTTAAAATTTAAAAACTAGGAGTGCAAAGGCAAGATCTGAAGCAAACAGAAATAGACAATGTTCTTTTTACTACCAAGCTCTTAGCCTCAAGCTTCTAACTTCTACCACGTGAGTGTAGACAACATCTCAACCAAGCATTTATACTTTAGCCTCGATTTGAAACAAGAAGTGGCGAGGAGGGAACTATCGCTGAGACACTAAATCTAACTGTTAGCCTGAGAGGAACTCGTGAGGTTCGGAGTAATTATCAGTTATTCCGGTTGACGGGTTTGCTTGATGCCTTTTCAGAACCAACCTTTCGCAAGGTACTCGGCAAGTATGTTGAAGAGGGACCAAAGCACATCATATTGGATTTGTCCCAAATTGATTTTGTCGATAGTTCTGGAATTGGCGCTTTGGTGCATTTGAAGAAGCAGACTGAAACTAACGGTGGGACTTCACAAATTGTCACCAATGCCCGCGTAACTCAAACAGTCAAGACAGTTAACCTAGAGCAATATTTAGGTTTACGACCGACTGTTGAAGCAGCTTTAGAAAATATTCAAGCATCTTGAGCGATCGCAGGCACTCTAACTTTAGCTATCCGGTTTTGCAATCTGGATAGCTTAATTTTTTGATATAAAAAACTTATCATAGGTTCAACCCCCTGAAATTGGGGATCGATCATAATAATGTAGTCACCGATCGCTGATGGCTGAAATTGGTAATTGGTAGTTGGTAGTTGGAGAGTAGCTTGTGTATTGAGTAGATTCTTGTTTCGGTCTAGCTACCAGCCACCGGTCACTGATAACTGACAACTGATAACTGACTGTTGAGGGGAGAATCCAAACGGAGTGGAACCGAAGGAGGACAATTTATTCGACGGCTCAGCTCGGGAAGCTCAGACAGATGTAGTCACTCAGTTGGAGTTGCTACCCAGTTGGTTGGCGATCGCTCCTGGGCAGCTACAACAACTCTCACCTATGGCTTTAGCATATTTGGGCGATGCGGTTTACGAGCTGTATGTGAGGAGCCACTTTTTACTACCCCACAAGCGATCGCAGGCTTACCACAACCTTGTCGTTGCTCAGGTTAGAGCCGAGGCACAGGCTTCGCACTTACGATATCTCACTCCATATCTCAATCAAGCTGAATTAGAAATCGTGCGTCGGGGACGCAATGCTACTGTAGGACGACCGCGTCGCGCCGCACCAGAAGTTTATCAACAAGCAACGAGTTTAGAAGCTCTCGTAGGCTATCTTTATTTAAGCGATCGCCAGCGCTTGTATCAACTCTTGGAGCAGTTACCATTAGCTCCTACAGAAACATTAAACTCCCCTAGTGTAAATAAAAATGAATACTAAGGCTATTAACAATAAGAAAAATTTATGGCAGAACCACCCAAATTAAAAGCCAAATCTAACCCTTCTGGAAAACCGCAACGTGGCAAACCAGAGCGTTATACAGGCAAGCGTGCCGATCTCAAACATAATGCCACTAAACAAGATGGGGAAAAACGTCATGTGGCAGGAAAGAAAGATTTCTCTCGACCAGTCTTAGCTAGTCCTACCTACAATACAGAACGCGACAAGACAGATCGTTTCTCGTCCCAAATTCCACCTTCCACATCAGAAGAAGAGAGCGATCTGATTTACGGTCGCCATCCCGTGCTGACAGCTTTGGAAACCCAACGACAGCTCAATCGGCTTTGGGTTACTGCTCGTCTGCGTTACGATCATCGCTTTCATTCTCTGCTCCAACAGGCAAAGGAGAATGGTACGGTCATTGATGAGGTTGAACCCAAACGCCTAGACCAAATTACCCATCACGCCAATCATCAAGGGATCGCCGCTCAAGTAGCTCCCTACGATTATTTGGAATTAGGAGGGCTAATTGACAAAGCGAAATCGACTTCTCAGCAACCCGTAATTGTTGCTGCCGATGGTATTACCGATCCTCACAACTTAGGAGCAATTATCCGTACCGCTGAGGCAATCGGAGCGCAAGGCTTAGTCATCCCTCAACGCAGAGCTGTTGGGATCACGTCTACGGTGATGAAAGTCGCAGCGGGTGCTTTAGAAACATTCTCTGTCGCCAGAGTCATTAACTTTAGCCGCGCTTTAGAAGAATTAAAAGCAGCTGGTTTCTGGGTTTACGGTACGGCATTAGAAGCGGAACAATCGATACAGACAGTTAAATTTAGTGGTCCTATTGTGCTAGTAGTTGGCTCGGAAGGGGAAGGATTGAGTTTGAGCGCTCAGCGCTGCTGCGATCTGTTGGTATCGATTCCCTTGTCAGGCAATACACCGAGTTTGAACGCTTCTGTCGCAACTGGTATGGCACTTTACGAAATTTTTCGCCAACGCTGGCAAAATGTAAATTATGTCAACATGGGTACAAAAAAAGATAAATTAGAAAACTAGCGATGAAATCTTTTTTACGAAATGTGACAATAGTTTACGATTTGTTTTGTTAGCCCGAATCCTTTACCACAAGCTGATAGGAAAAAAAGACATGAACCCAATTTGGAATCACACTAAAGAAAATCTGATTAGCTTCTTCCATAACTTCGGTTGGGCATGGTGGGTAGAAATTGATACCCAAAATCCCCGTTGTACTTACTACTTCGGTCCTTTTCTCAGCGCCAAAGAAGCGGCAGCTGCCCAGCGTGGTTACATAGAGGATTTGGAGCATGAAGGAGCGCAAGGGATTGCAGTCGAGATCAAACGCTGTAAACCCTCTCGGTTAACGATCGCCGATGATATAGGAGAAAGATCGGAACCGCAAATCAAGCCAATTCTCAGCAGTCAAGTGTAATTCTGAGAAAAGGCAAAAGTCAAAAGTCAGAAATCAGGAGTTGTTTTAGTCTCCCCTGCTCCTCTCCTGCTTCAAGGCTTGATTTCCAGCCTTGCTGTGGCGGTTTTGGGGTAATAGTGCGCCAGAATTTGCAGGTAGTTGTAGCCTTGTGCTGCCAGTCGATAGGCTCCTGTTTGGCTCATACCTTTGCCACCATGAGCTTTTTGAACGATCTCATCTGTCGCAGCGTAAAGCGATTCGACTACGCCGCCTTGATAGCTAATAATCTGCCCAGCAGTATCTTTGACAGCTTTTTGTGTAGTGTTGTACTCGCTGTTCATCCCTTTGTAAACTTGCCAGCGCTGGGTATTCCCGAGATTAAACCAGGAATTTGCCGGACGTACCATGTGAACCAAAGCATAGGAGCGAGCGGCGACGGCTTGAGCTTTAAGAGCTTCAGTAGGGGCGGAAGCGTGCATTTCGCTACCGACAACGCTGGCAAGATAATGCTCTAAATCGACATAGTTAACCGCGAGTAGCTTCTGTTGTCGAGCAACGAGCAGGAGTTTGCCTCTATACCAGCGATCGCCTACGTATACCACACCTCCTTTTGGGGGGTAAATCCAGACCGCATTGGGTAATTGGGCATTGCCAATTGTAATCCGATCTGAGTCGCTAGGCTGTACTGTAAAAGCCTGTCCGTTGGGCAGTTGCCGTAAGACTTTGCCGTTTGTTTCTACAACTTGGGCGGGAGTTGAGGAGCCAACAATTAGAGAATCTGCATCTTGAGCGATCGCCACGCGAATTTCTAAGCTTGGCGCAGCATATTGTGTTTTTTTGGCTACAGGCTGCCGTTTTCGTTTAATTTTTTGAGGTTGCTGTTTGTTCGTTTTATTGAGCGTTGGTGGCTGAGCTTTTGGTAGCTTGCTTTGCTCCTCCCGCCTAGCTTCTGCCTCCCATTGAGCGACACTAGAAACGTTATTCGCAACATTATTGTCAGATGGAGTCTCAGGAGATGGATCTGTTGCCGTAGTAGAAGTCGGAGAGAAAGATTGACTGAATAAAGGTAAAAGCAGAGGTACAGACGCGATCGGGATCAGCAACATCCCTAAATTTCCAATAACTTTGAATCCTCTATTTTGTCGGTCGAATCTACTCATATAGCTTTGCGTTTAGCTTTACGTTCATCAGTCGCGATCGTCAACCCGCCGAACCATCTGACGGTAGCACAGCAGAACTAAGTCATTTTAGCCGAATCAGCGATCGGTGACCAGTTTTCAGGGAGCGATCGAGCAGGGGAGCTTTAGGTGCAACAACCGTCAACTACCAACTACCAACACCCCACAACGCCAGTTGCTCATGGGGGGCGACGAAGTCCGCGATAGCGCCACCCCAAGACCGCACTGGCTCCCCCACACCCTATTCCTCAGCGCACTACACATCACTCATGGTTTTCCTGTTACGCTAGAGCTATGCTAATGACTGCTGAGCTGCTGCTACAATACCAACGTTGTAATCGTCGCCCATTTCTCGATCGCCACGGAGATTTGGCACTTAAAGATGCTCCTAGCGAACTGTTGCTGAAGTTACAACAGGACAAGTTCGAGCATAGACAAAGCATGATGGCAGAACGGATCCTATCAGCAACCTCAGTATTCTAAAGAGGATTGGCAAGCAGGAGCAACAGCAACTTGGCAGTTAATGCAACAGGGTGTAGAGCAGATTTATCGAGGAGTGATAATCGCCCGCACTTCAGAAGATGTAACGCTGCTCAGCCGTCCCGATTTGTTAATTAAACAACCAGGGCAATCGATTTTTGGAAATTGGATGTATATTCCAGCCCAAATTGAATTAGGTAAGCGCCCCAAACTAGAATATCAAGTTGTAGCTGCTTTTCACGGACAGGCGTTGGGCATGGTGCAGGAGACTACACCAGATCGAGCCTGGTTACTCTTGCGCCGGAAAGAGATGTATGAGGTAAGTTTAGCCAGAGTACTGCCGCAGATGCAGCAGATTTTTGCCGAGTGCGTCCAAACATTAGCAGCACCTCAAGCACCAGAAGTCTTTATTTCTCGCCAGCGATGCAGTTTATGCCGTTGGTATAGTTATTGCTCTGGCGTTGCTAGATCTCAACAACATTTGTCTTTACTGCCTGGGGTGACACCCAATCGTTATAAAGAGTTACAGGCGATCGATCTTGTCACGCTAGAATCTTTAGCTAAGGCTAACTCATCTGACTTAGCAAGCTTACGAGGTTTTGACAAAAAAATAGCTCATCATTTAGTATTGCAAGCGCAGTCAGTCTTGGAAAATCGCCCGATTTCGCTTTTAAGGGAGCAGGGAACAGGGAGCAGGGAGCAGGGGGACAAGGGGGACAAGGGAGATAGGGAGACAAGGGAGCAACTACCAATTACCAATTACCCATTACCAAATCCCATTGAAATCTACTTTGATATTGAGGCACAGCCAGATCTAAATCTTGATTACATGTTAGGAGTGTTGGTGGTCGATCGCCTGAAGCAAACGGAAACTTTTCATTCTTTACTAGCAGAAACACAGTCAGATGAAAGCACGATTTGGCAACAATTTTTAGACATCGTTGGGCGCTATCCACAAGCGCCCATTTTTCATTTTTTCTCGTATGAAGTCGAGACAATTAGACGCTTGGCTCAACTTTATCGGACACCAGCAGAACAAGTTAGATCGATCGTCGATCGCTGTGTTGATATTTACGAGCAGATCGCCCAAACTGTGGTGCTACCAATTGAAAGTTATGCTCTCAAAGCGATCGCCCGTTGGATTGGGTTTGAATGGCGCGATCCTCAAGCGCACGGTTCGCAGTGTATTTATTGGTACGATCGCTGGTTAGCAACAGGCGATCGCTCTTTTCTCGAAGCAATTGAACGTTATAACGAAGATGATTGTCGCGCGACTCGTCTGGTAAAAGATTGGTTAGAAACTTTCATCAAGCGGGAATTAGAAACGGATTTAGATCGAGTTTCTTTAGTATCTTAGCTGGCGTTTCTATTCCTGATTTCAAGCTGCAAAACCATTGTCCTGTACGTCGTTAGTTTGTTGCGGTTGCAGTTGAAATTTTTGCTGTTGTCGAGCGTGGCTTGATGTCAAGTAACGATTTAAGATGCGATCGAGAGGAACGAGAATTTTTTCTAGCCAGTGGCTTTTGATCCCAAAGGTGAGGCGGTGGCTGAGGGGATGAACGATTGTCCATCGCCGCCGCCAACCTAATTGTTTGTATTTTTGGAGAAAGTAAGCATCTTCAGCTAAATTCCACTTGTCACGCAAGCGATGCAAACTCGCTAATGTCCATGCATCACTCCAACGCAGCATATAAAAGTGTAAGTCCGTCCATTCTAAGGGTGGTCCTGGTACGTAAGTGACAAGGCTGCTGGGTTCAAAATAGACTTTACCTCCCGCCTCCCTGACACTCATGCAAAAGTCTAAATGTTCTTTCGTGTTCAGCATGGCTTCATCTAACAAACCAATGCGGGAAAAAATCTCTGTACGCACGAGAACGCAGTGAAATTCTGCTAATTCAGTTTCGTTACGGTGTAGGCGATCGCGGACTTCTACGACTCGTTTTCCCTGCTTGTACATCTTTTCTCGCAACCTGCGTCTGGGAGTTGCTTTATTTTTGTCAACCCAAATATGAGATTCGCCACCTGCAAAGTGGACGATTTCATGTATTGGTAAATCCTGACACATCAATGGTCCAACGACTGTAGCTTGTGTTTCTTCAGCACACCGCACTAAATTTTCTAGCCAACCAGGGGAAACAACCACATCATTGTCAGCGAATACAACATATGGAGTATCAACTTGACGCAAGCCTATATTTCTAGCTTGATTGGGAGAAAGATAGTAATCTGTTCTGATAATTTGAAAGTTTCTAACTCGCGCTTGTTCCTCTAAATATTGGCATACTTTTCTAGGAGAGTTGCCATCAATATAAACTAATTTAAAAGGAATTTGCGTATGTTCGTAGATACTTTCTAAAGACTCTTTAGTATAACTAAAACGTTCGCGAGGAGTTACTACAATGGTAACTTTGGGTAAATTCATATTTGCCATTTGTTGTTTGTCGTTTGTCATTTGTGAATAGCTAGTCGCTAGCCACTAGTCACTCTTCACTACTCACTTTCTGATAAATATCGACGAGTTCGTCGTTAAGGTTTTGCATATTAAAATATTTTTCTACTCGATCGCGACCAGCTGCACCTATAATATTCCATATCTCTGGATGTGCGATTAAATATTGTAACTTTGATGCGATCGCCTCTGTATCTCTTTCTGGGACTAAAAAGCCAGAAACACCATCTTCTACAAGTTCTGGAATTCCTCCGTGATAGGTGCTAATGACTGGTAAGCCGATCGCCATTGCTTCTTTTAAGACATTAACAGGAGCATCTTGATTGCCATCGCGTGCCGTAATACTGGGAGCAATAAATATGTGAGATGCTTGCAAAACTTCAATAATTTCCTGTCGATTTTTTTTACCTAATAGATGTACGATATTATTTAACTCTAGTTCTTGGATTAGTTGTTCTAGTTCTGTTTGTAAAGAACCGCAGCCAACGATTTTATACTCTAGATTAGGGCAAGATTTTACTATTTTCGCTACTGCGCGAATGCTGTATTCAATTCCTTTCTTTTCTACTAAACGCCCAATGGTAGCAATACATATTTTCTGATGAGAATGACGATAGCGGGGTGTATATTGGAAACGATCGCAATCAATTCCTGAGTAGTGAACGCAGATTTTTTTTTCGTCACAACCGAGTTTGAGGAGACGACGTTTAAAAAAGTCGCAATTTGGCAGAAAGAGATCGGCTTCTACAAAGGTGCGATCGTAAATGCGATCGCCATGTTCTTGAATGAATTGGCTGATATCGTAACCGCGAAACGATACGACTAATTTGGCTTGAGGAGCATTAATTGTCCGAAATAGCATACCCCAAAAACTTAAAGTTCCAAACTGACAGTGAACGATATCATATGCTCCTTTATCTGCACCAGCGATCGCGGCATAAAATAATCGTAAAGAAGTTGCCGATTTGCCATACTTGAAACCATTAAGCGATCGCAGTAATTTTCTAGGTGCTTTCGTAAAATTTATACTCAGTAAACCAATTGCTTTGAGCGATCGCTTCAGAAAGTTTTGGGGAATCTCTGGTAGATAATAAGTGCGTTCCAATAAACAATATTTTTCGACATCGGGATGTACTTTATTCAAATCACCTGGAGTGCAAGTATATATGTCTACTTGATGTCCGCGTTCTAGGAGTCCGGTAATTTGGTTAAGAATAAAGGTTTCTGAAAGTAAAGGAAAGTGATTGACAATAAATGCTACTTTTAGCATAGAGGTCGAGCGGGTATTTTAAGATAAAATTTTTGGTTCTGTCTATAGAAGACTGATGCTAATGAAGCAATCGGGAACTACGAGTTAGGGGGAGAATAAACGGATTTCTTATATTTTTTACCAAATTGCAGGAGCAATTGTATAATCTCACAAGTTACCTAAAATTCCTAGAGGAAAAAATTAAACCGAGTTCAATGCTAGTTGAATTTGGCATACCTCGATCGGTTTATTTCTACCCTTGAGAATCGGTAAGGCTTGCTACAAATTTTATCTTTTTTTCTGTTTTAAAGACAAACTAAAGCAAGTTGATAGTTTTAAATAAGATATTGAATAAGATGTTAATGAGTTTTCTATGAAATTAATGTGAGAAAACTCTTAGATAATTTAGACGTAAAAAGTTATAGTTAAAAATTCATAATTATGTATACTAGGATGCTTGACAAAGCCTCCCTTGGAGCTAGCTGCCACTGAACGGATCTCTCGCGATCGCTGAGTGTTAAGAAATTATGTTTAAAAATAGAGTTAAAAAAGATAACAATTATTGATAAAATAATCGAGACAGGAAATACAGTCAACTCTTATTCGATCGCCACAATAATAGTGATAGATAAGATATGTTTACTGTTAGTAGATTCAATCAAATTTTAGGGAGATACTGAAACTTATGGCTTTAGCAGTTGGTACGCAAGCACCTACATTTACAGTCAAAGATACTAATGGTAATACAGTCTCCTTATCTGATTTTGCTGGTAAAACTGTAGTTTTGTACTTCTATCCCAAAGACGATACACCGGGCTGTACGAAACAAGCTTGTAGTTTCCGAGATGCCAAGCAAACTTACAATGACAAAGACGTTGTAATCTTAGGTGTAAGCGTTGATGACGAGCAGTCTCATCAACAATTCACTGAGAAATACGGGCTGAATTTTCCACTTTTAGCTGACACTCAGCAGACTCTAGTTAAAGCCTATGACGTTGACGGTGGCGGCTATGCTAAGCGCGTAACTTACGTAATTGATGGGAGCGGTAAAATCGTCCACGTCGATAGCAGCGTTAATACCACAACCCATGCTAGTGACGTGCTAGCAGCATTAGGATTATAAAAAGTAAAAGGATGGCATTGCCATCCCTTTACTTACTTATTTTGGTTGAGGTGGATTAGCAGGATTGTTATTAGGTTGCGATGGATTTTGTTGCATCCTTTGTAGCTGCTGCTGGCGAAACTTAGCAGCGGCATCGTCCAAAGATTGATTTTGCTCGGTTGCAAAATCTCCCGCGGAGCGAATATTACCCATTTGAGCGCGGTGCATAATATCCATTAAACCGCTCATAGCGTCGCCAGTATCACCACGGGAAAAGGGATCGCGATTTTGTTCCTGATTCAGATCCCGCAGAGGTTCGGCATCTGAGGTTGCTTGCGCCCAAGTGGGTTGTGGTAGTAATAAGGTAGCTAAGCTCATTCCTACTACTGCACCGAAAAAGATTTTTGTCAGAGATGAAGCTGAGATTTTCATGGGGTGATAGCTCGCATAAATAAAAATAGGAAGATAGGCTTTGTACTTATGCTAGAGTCCGCCGCAGTAAGGGTTGAATGCTCAGCACAGCTACGAAGCTAAAACCGACCAACATCAGTATAGCTCCGCCAAATGTCACTGCACCCCAAGGCGCTTGCATGACTACATTACCTAAGTTCCAGCTATTGTGTAGATAGAGATAGCGGATCGGTTCGATCGCATAGCTTAATGGGTTAATTGTTGCGACAATTTGCAACCACTTAGGCATAAAAGACAAAGGCGCGAGAGCCGTGCTAGCAAATAGCAAGGGCAGTTGAGTCACGAAAATGACGGCAATCAGTTCTATATGTCCGGGTAAAGCGAAGGCTAAACCGAGACTTACAGCTGTTACGCCCAAAGCTAGCAGTAAAATAATTAAAGCGATCGCCCCCAAACCAGCTAGATTGGGTAAACCAGCCCCCAAAAAGGCAGCCGCCGCCACAATAACTGCTGCTTGCAACAAACTCTGACTGACAATAAAAATAGTTGAAGCTAAAACAATCGAGAAGCGCGAAGCCAGAGGAGCGACTAACAAGCGGTTTAAAAAGCCGAATTCGCGATCGAACATCACTGGTAATCCTGCATTTAGCGCCCCCCCAAAAGCAGTAAAAACGATCACGCCAGCACTTAAAAATTGACCGTAATTGGTGCTATCGCCAAACATTCCTTTGGGGGCATTTTGAAACAAAGCACCAAATAGAATCAACCACATGACGGGTTGAATAATTCCAGCAATTAAAGTTGAAGGACGGCGCTGTAACTGAATGAAAAGGCGGCGAGTCAATGCCAAAGTTTCTTGGACGAGTTCTCCTAGCCAGTTAGAAGTATCTTCTTTTTGAACTGCCGTCGATGCCAGTTGTTGCCAATTAGCATCAGATTTTGGAGGTATAAAAGTGCTGCTCATATTATTTTGTGTTGTTGGTAGTTGGTAGTTGGTAATTGGTAGTTGGTAATTGGTAGGTGTTAATAATGAGTTGCAAATGACCAATAACTATTAACCATTACTACCCGTTACCCATTACCTATCTCATATTTTGCTTTCTTTCTGCTTTGGGATCGCGGCTTCCGGCGGCGGCGAGTTCGGCATCCATCAGAGTGCGACCTGTGGCGGCGAGGTAAACGTCGTCTAAACTAGGGCGAGATTGGGAAATGCCAAAAATGGGCAAACCAGCAGATTTCATCGTTGCCTCAATTTGAGTTAAAGCTTCTGCTTGGGGTGTGACAACGAGATTGAGCGAGTTACCTTGAGCGCTATTGACGATCGCTTCTTGGACGAAGGGCAGCGCTGTCAGCATTTGTTTAGCTTTTTCTGCTTCTTCTGGGGGTGAAAACTCGCGGATGCGGAGGGTAATGCGATCGCCGCCTACTTTATCTTTTAATTGAGAAGGCGTACCGGAAGCAATAACTAAACCGCGATCGATAATTGCTACCCTGTCAGCCAATGCGTCAATTTCTTCTAGGTAGTGGCTGGTGATTAAGACGGTAGTTCCCAATTCGCGCAATTGACGTAAAAAATCCCACACGACAAAACGGCTTTCGATGTCGAGTCCAACGGTGGGTTCGTCCAATACCAAAACATCGGGAGCGTGTAGCAAGCCTGCTGCCAAGTCTAGACGCTTACGTAAACCGCCGGAGTACGTACCTGTCTTTTTGTCTGCATACTCCTGCAAGCCCAGTAAATTTAATACCGTATCGATCCGCTGTTTGACTACGGCATTGGGTAAGTGATAGAGAGCTGCTTGTAGTTGCAACAACTCTCGTCCCGTTAGCACTTTATCGGGAGCGACTTCCTGCGCGACATATCCCAATCTCCGTCTAGCGGCTCTAGGGTTATCTAATACCGAAATTCCAGAAACTTCTACTACTCCTGCATCTGGTGTAGAAAGGGTACACAAGATGCGCAAGGTTGTAGTTTTACCCGCACCGTTGGGACCGAGTAGACCAAAAATCTCCCCAGCTTCGATCGCAAAGGAGATATCTTTGACAGCTTCAACACTGCCATAGCGCTTTTGCAAATTTTGGATGAAAACAGCAGGAGCCATAGGAGCTTTTTCTCGCTAGCAGCGATACAAATCTAAATACTTCCTGTCTTCATCATAGAAGAGTGAGTAGTGAGTAGTGACTAGTGGCAAGAAAATAGATTGACTAGCCACTAGTCAAAGCACCACTATCTAGAAATGAGAATCGTGCTGATGATGGTGTTTAAGCTGGAAGCTAAAGCGTTTGCAACCTGGTGGGTGAAGGGTAGGCTATCGACCACCATGCCCGCACACAATAGCATCATGTAAAGGATGGAGTAGAGGAATAGCGATCGCGCTTGGATTTTACAGGTGGGATTTTGCCATAACAGCCAAGCTTTACGCACGAAGATGCTACCAAGAATCAAGGCGATCGCGCCGTAGAGAAGACCGCACGATTGTAGGGGATAAATCAGTAAAAACGTGGCGGGGATCAGAATTAGGGTGTAGAACCAAATCTGCTGCGCCGTAGTCTCGTCGCCCGCTACGACAGGTAACATCGGTACGCCTACTTTGGCGTAGTCTTCGCGGATCATCAATGCTAGCGCCCAGAAATGAGGTGGTGTCCACAGAAAGACAATGGCGAAGATCGTCCAAGCCGTCCAGCTTAAACTTCCCGTCACCGCTGCCCAACCAACTAAAGCAGGAATTGCCCCTGCTGCACCACCAATGACGATATTTTGAGGGGTATGACGTTTGAGAAAATGGGTATATATGGCAACGTAGAAGACAATGCCAGACATTGCTAACAGAGCAGCTAGCAAGTTGGCAAAGACTGCTAAGAGAGAGAAAGAAATTGCTGCTAGGGCGATCGCAAAAATTAGGGCGTGGTGCGACTGTACTCGTCCTGAAGGAATTGGACGGTGGCGGGTTCGTTCCATCGCATAATCGATATCTCGATCGTAAATACAGTTGACGGTTTGGGCAGCAGCAGCAGCAAAAGTTCCCCCAACTAGGGTGACAACGAGCAATTTTGGCTCGACTCGTCCTTCGGCTGCAATCCACATACTGCCAGCAGTTGTAATCAGAAGTAGAGGTATAATCCTCGGTTTAGTTAGCTGATAGTAGCTATGAACGACTTGAAGAAAGTTTTGATGGTGTCTAGAGACATCTGCCCCGATCATAAAATTCACACCAAATTCCGTTTATTTTGAAACCAACACATTATCAGAAGGCAGGAGGGTAGAAGCAAAAGCTATAAGTGCTTTCGCCCACCACGCACCACTTTTTACCGATTGCTAATCACCACTCACCAGTCACGAGTCAAAATTCACTAGGCACTGATAACTATGTACAGAAGTGACATGTAACATCTCTACACTTTGTACAGACGTTACACGTAACGTCTCTACTGGTCACTGATAACTGGTCGTTGTGACCGTGATGGTCGCTGCACCTTTGCGTTTACGCAGCGGGGCGATTTAGCCCAGCACGATCGCTGCGCGAACCGCCGTAAACATCGCGAATTGCCAGTACGGTGTAGCCAACCAAAACACCTAGTAAGGCTGCACCAACAAACTGGTGCGATACGGTCAGTGGTTCTACTTGTAAATGCAAGCGGAAGGTGGCAAGTCCTAAAAGAATTTGCAGTAGGATTAGTCCGCCAGCCATGTTTGCCAGTCGGCGCAACGCGGGATGCAAAGCCGGAGTTCGCCAAGATAGTAACACTAAAACCAAGGTGGCTAGCGTTGGGGGAACCACACCCCCGATGTGACTGTACATGACGCTACACAATTGCTGTCCGGTTAAGCATTGGTGTAGCGCCCAGCGCGAACCTACTAATGCGCCAAGCAAACTTTGCACGTAGACTAACACAGCAGCAGCCAATCCCAACCAAGCCAATTTACCTGCGTTACCAGTTCCTTGATAAGGCGTGAGTGCCGTGCCAATAACCAGTAATGCACTAAAGAATAAGAGCGCCGTTCCCAAGTGCGCGGTGACAATATCGAATCGCAGTAATTCCGTAACTGTCAGTCCGCCCAAGACCCCTTGAAAGACAATCAGGCTAAGGGCAAAGATCGCCGCCCAAGGTAGCCAGCGGGGGAGAAAGTTACGGTTCCACCAACTCACGACTGTTAGCGCGATCGCCCCTAGCCCGATTAAAGCTGCATCTAGGCGATGAAACCACTCTAAAAATACTTGAAAATTCATCTGTTGAGTCGGTACGAGCGTACCGTAACACAGGGGCCAGTCTGGGCAAGCTAACCCAGCATTCATTACCCGCGTAGCACTACCAATCGCCATCAAAATCAAAGTTGCTACGCATAATTTCCACACCAATCGCCGAATTCTTTCCCGTGGCTGGGACTGCTCGATTGTGTCTGTGTTTTGTCTTTGCAGGACGAACTCAGTCATGGACTGTACCTTAATTGCCTGTCTTCAAAGAGTTGCCAGTATCTAACCAAGTATTTACAAATATGTAAGTGCTAGCTCACCTTCCACCCTAGCGCATCGTCGCGAGGTGATTTGGTTAGCCATATACCTAATGTGCCGGATTGCCGTAGCTTAGCCCCTAAGCTTTAGAGATTTTTAAATTGTTCTACTCCGTTACATTTGTTCATGGTTGATAGATAACCAACTCAAACTTGAGCTAGATTCGCTTAGGTAGTCGATTCGATTGAGACGGGAATCAGTTGTCAGTTATCAGTTATCAGTGACCAGTAGAGACGCTACATGTAACGTCTCTACGAAGTTAAGTTATCAGAGACCAATTAATTTTGACTTGTGACTTGTGACTTGTGACTTATGACTTGTCCCCTCCCCTAGCCCCTCATCTCCCTGCTCTACCCACAGAAAAGTTCCAAAAAAATCAGAAAAAATTAACTTGAGGATCGGCAGGTTTTGGGCTGGCTGCACTACCTTGGTAAGTGAGTGTGGCTAATTGTTAAGAAGCTAAAAATTATCAAATCCTTAACCGTGAACATTCCTAGTTCTATTTGGACGCTATTAATTGGCATCGTCTTGACTCTGACAAGTCTGTGGTACGGTCAGAATCACGGGTTACTACCCACGGCAGCCTCAGATGAAGCCACCTTGGTTGATGGGCTGTTCGACACAATGATGACGATTGGCACGGGTCTGTTTGTGCTGGTACAAGGCATATTGATCTATGCTGCCTTTAAGTTTCGCCGTCGCCAGGGCGATAACACTGATGCGCCTCCCGTGTTCGGTAATATTCCTCTAGAAATTCTGTGGACGGCGATCCCGGCAATTATTGTCATCGGCTTATCGATCTACAGCTTTGATGTCTACAACGAAATTGGTGGTTTCGATCCCCACAGCGCTCACGAAGCCCCTATTGCTGGGCAAGCAATGAAAATGCCAGGGGCAGCGATTGCGGCAACATTGAACGATACGCCGCCTAGCACCGAACCCAACGCGAATCAAATCAAGTCGGATGAGGCAATGTCAGATCCAGCCACAGCCTCCGTCCGCAACTCCGACCAAATTCCTCAAAAGCGCGATGCTCCTGGTATGGGTATAGTCTCTCCTGGCATCGGTGCCAGCCCAGATAACGAAGGAAAAGTCCCAGGGCTAGCAGTCAACGTCACTGGCTTGCAATATGCTTGGATTTTCACCTATCCAGATACGGGCGTGGTGGCTAGTGAATTGCACGTTCCTGCGGGTAAAGAAGTGAAACTAGACATGACAGCAAACGATGTCATTCACGCTTTTTGGGTTCCAGAGTTGCGTTTAAAACAAGATGTGATTCCTGGTAGACAAAGTGAAATTCGCTTCACCCCAAAAATTGTAGGGGAATATAAAGTGATCTGTGCTGAACTTTGCGGTCCTTATCACGGGGCGATGAATACCAAGTTTATTGTGGAAACACCAGAAAACTTTGACAAGTGGATGCAGGAACAACAAGTCGCAACTAAGGGCAATCTAGAACAGGCGATCGCCCTAAATGCCGCAGATCGTTCCCCCGCTGAATTTCTCTCCCCCTACACCGCGCAAATGGGAATTCAGCCCGAAACCCTTCATCAACTTCACCATCACTAGTGTTGAGATTTTAAGGACAAGGGGGACAAGGGGGACAAGGAGGACAACGGAGACAAGGACGATGAAGCAACAGCCAAATCATCTCCTTTTCCTTCTCTCTGTTGTATTCCCCTACTCCCTACTCCCTACTCCCTACTCCCTTTTTTTGCTATGACTCAAGCACAAATCCAACGATCGGCTAACTTATCTATCTTGGAAGCAGAACCAGGAGAAAGAAAGTGGCGCGATTACTTTACTTTTAATACCGACCATAAGGTAATCGCCATTCAATACCTGGTGACAACGTTTGTTTTCTACTGTATCGGCGGCGTAATGGCTGACATGGTGCGGACGGAACTGAAAACGCCCGAAGTCGATTTTGTCAGCCGCGAAGTGTATAACAGCTTGTTTACACTCCATGCCACGATCATGATTTTTCTGTGGATCGTGCCAGCAGGGGCGGGTTTTGCTAACTTCCTGATTCCCTTGATGATTGGGGCAAAGGATATGGCATTTCCGCGCTTGAACGCTGTCGCATTTTGGATGATCCCGCCTGGAGGGATCTTACTCATCAGCAGTTTGATCCTGGGCGACGCCGCTGACGCTGGCTGGACTTCTTATCCTCCCCTTAGTTTAGTCACGGGACAATTAGGCGAGGGAATTTGGATTATCAGCGTTTTGCTGTTGGGAACTTCTTCAATTTTGGGGGCAATTAATTTCCTCGTCACCTTGTTGAAGATGCGGACACCAGGTATGAGTACGACGCAAATGCCCCTATTCTGTTGGGCAATGCTGGCGACTTCTGCCTTGACGCTCGTTTCTACACCAGTGTTAGCAGGTGCTTTGATTCTGCTATCTTTCGACTTATTTGCTGGCACGGCATTTTTTAATCCCACAGGTGGTGGCGATCCGGTAGTTTACCAACATATGTTTTGGTTCTACTCGCACCCTGCGGTGTACATCATGATTCTGCCCTTTTTCGGGATCATTTCCGAGGTGATCCCCGTTCACTCCCGCAAGCCAATTTTCGGTTATAAAGCGATCGCCTATTCGAGTTTGGCAATTAGCTTTTTGGGATTGATCGTCTGGGCACACCACATGTTTACCAGCGGTATTCCTGGTTGGTTGCGGATGTTCTTCATGATCACGACGATGATCATTGCTGTACCTACGGGGATCAAAGTTTTTAGTTGGTTGGGGACGATGTGGGGTGGTAAAATTCGCCTCAACAGTGCGATGCTGTTTGCGATCGGCTTTGTCAGCCTGTTCGTCATCGGCGGGATCAGTGGTGTCATGCTGGCTGCCGTACCGTTTGACATCCACGTTCACGATACCTATTTTGTCGTCGCTCACCTGCACTACGTTCTATTTGGTGGCTCGGTCTTCGGAATCTATGCTGGAATTTACCACTGGTATCCCAAAATGACGGGACGGATGATGAATGAATTCTGGGGTAAGGTTCATTTCGCTTTGATGTATGTTGGGATGAACTTGTGTTTCTTACCGATGCACAAACTCGGACTGATGGGTATGAACCGCCGGATTGCCGAGTATGATGCCAAGTTCGCTACGCTGAACTTTGTCTGTACGATGGGGGCTTACTTACTAGCTATCTCCACCGTACCGTTCATCATTAATGCGATTTGGAGTTGGATGTACGGTCCCAAAGCTGGTAACAATCCTTGGGAAGCACTAACCTTAGAATGGATGACAAGCTCGCCACCGGCGATCGAAAATTTTCATGGATTTCCCGTACTAGCAACTGGTCCTTACGATTACGGTATGGACAGACCTAAATCTGAGGTCGATGTTCCCTTGGCTGATGAAAGAGAACCGGCTTTAGCTGCTGGACCCAAATCGGCTTTACGTGCCGATCCCGACCCAAATGTAGCTGCCAATCCTGAAGATCGTAAGTAGAACTCCCACTCCCTACTCCCTAAATTATGCAAAGTCCAACCATAGACCCAGCAAAAACGGAACTTAATTACCACCACAAAGCAGAAGCCGCTCATCATGAAGAACATCCTGATTTTCGGATGTTTGGCTTAGTCATGTTCTTAATCGCAGAGGGCATGATTTTTCTTGGCATGTTTGGCGCGTATTTGGCTTATCGCTCCACTTTACCCAGTTGGCCTCCCGAAGGAACGCCAGAATTAGAACTTCTACTACCAGGAGTCAACACGATTATCCTGATTTCTAGTAGTTTCGTGATGCATAATGCCGATACCGCAATTAAGAAGAATGATGTCACGGGTATGCGTACCTGGATGGCAATTACAGCAGCGATGGGGATTATTTTCCTATCAGGACAGATCTACGAATACAGCCATCTAGAGTTTGGTTTGAAAACGAACTTATTTGCCAGTGCATTTTATGTTCTGACTGGTTTCCACGGACTTCACGTGACTGTTGGCGTATTGGCAATCTTAGCGGTTTTGTGGCGATCGCGTCGCGCCAACCACTACAGTCAAGAGCATCACTTTGGTGTAGAAGCCGCCGAACTTTATTGGCACTTTGTCGATGTTGTTTGGATTGTTCTGTTTGGTTTGTTGTATTTGCTTTAATAGTTAACAGTTATTAGTGTCGTCTGCTGTTAACCGATCTAAACTGAAGATATCTTACATTTTGCACTTGGTTGAAATTAGCCCCTACATAGGGGTTTTTTCTTATTGCTACACCCTGCACCCTATCTTGGCAAGCAGATTTTGCAACCAATTTTTTTGACCTAGTGGAGTAGAAAGATACTCGCTGGCAGTTTGGGCTAAAATTTCTCCCCAACTGGGATAGACGGAAACGAGATCGGCAATTGAGTCAATTTTTAGTTTTTGGGCGATCGCTAAAGCAATAACATTAATTAACTCCCCTGCTTGAGAGCCAATAATTGCCCCACCTAAAATTGTGCCATTACGCCGCACGACTAATTGACAAATCCCCGTCATTTCATCCTGAATTTGGGCTATTGCTAAAGTCTTAAAATAATGCTGTAATACCAAGACATCATTGTCATATTTCCGTCTGGCTTGAGCTGCTGTAAAACCCACTCGTGCTAGGGGTGGATCGGTACAGACTAACCAAGGAATATTGCGATAATCAACTTGAAACTGCGCAGAAAATAAAGTATTTTGTAAAGCATTTTGCAGGGCAATTTTAGCTTCATAATTGGCAATATGAGCGAATTGATAACCGCCGATCGCATCCCCACAAGCATAAATGCGTGAATTTGTCGTTTGCAATTTTTGATTCAAACGCAGGCGATCGCGTTGCGTTTTCACTCCCACTGCTGCTAGATTGAGCTGTTCGAGTTCTGGCTGTTGTCCGGCACAAAGTACAATTTCATCAAATTCCATAGCTTCGCGATCGGCTTGAACCCATTTTTTGCCCTCAATGCCCTTAACTTGAGTCACGGTAGTATTGGTGAGAACGCGCACCCCCTCAGCTTCGAGAATAGCTTGCAATAGCTGAGCAATTTCTAGATCTTCTCTGGGTAAGATGTGAGGACGCTGGACAATTAAAGTGACATCTAAACCCAATCGTGCTAATGCTTGTGCCAACTGACACCCATTTGGATCGCCACCGAGGATTGCCCAACGTTTGGGTGGGTTCGGAGAAGTCAATGAGGATAAAACTTCGGTAGCGGTTAAGTATCCTGTAACCGCTAGCCCTTCAATATCGGGAACTATCGGACGTGGGTTGGTGGCAATCAGATATTTCCGCGCTGCCAAGCCACGATTATTCACTACAAAGCTCAGATTTGGCTGAGCGACAAACTTACCCTGCCCTAGAATAAAATCAACTCCTAAAGCAGCTAAAACAGTAGGTGAATTCTCCTCTGCTAAATTTGACTGGACGTTTTGCGCCCACTGCATTACCCGTTCCCACTGAATGGAAACTTGACAGTCATCGATCGCCTTTTCATGAGTCGAACGCAAGCCAAAATTTCCCATCTTTTCCCATTGTCGAGCTAATTGCCCTATGTATGAAAGGGAGTCGGGAGTCGGTAGGGGCTGGTTTAGAAACCCGCCCGTACGGGAGTCAGAAAATTTTGAATTTTGAATTTTGAATTTTGAATTTTGAATTGCTCCCTGCTCTCTTTCTACTAAAGCTACAGTAGCATTCTGTTTTGCGGCGATCGCGGCGGCGTAGCGTCCGGCTGGGCTACCGCCAATAATAACTATGTCGTAATCTGCCATAGTGCTTTGATGAGGCGCTCGTTTTCAGTTGTAGAGCGCACGGCAACCCGAAAATAGCGATCGCCCAGTTCGGGAAAACTAAGACAATCTCGGATTAAAATTCGCTCGTGTTTTAATAGCTGCTGTTGGAGTTTTGAACTCGGTCGCTCAGACTCTACCAATAAAAAGTTAGCAGCACCAGGCAGAGGTTGCAATCCTGGAATCTGAGATAACTCCTGCTCTAATCGCGATCGCGTAGGTGGTAGCCATGCCCAAGTTTGCTGCTGAAACTGGCTATCTTGAAGTACCGCGATCGCCGCAGCAACGGCAAGAGTATTGACTGCCCAAGGATCGCGTCGAGCCAGCCAACAATTAAGACGTTCGGGATGGGCGATCGCGTATCCCAATCGCAGCCCTGGCAAGCTGTAAAATTTAGTCAGCGATCGCAAAATGACTAAATTAGGATATTTCTGCACCAATGGGAGCAGACTTTGTTCCGCTGCTGGTGGTAGAAAATCCATAAAAGCTTCATCCACCACTACCAAAGCAAATTGTTCTAAATAGGGCAGAATTTCTTCTCTACGCCACAACCACCCCGTAGGATTGTGCGGATTGTTGAGCAGCAAACCAGAATTTGGAGGGGCGAGGAGCGAGGAGTGAGGAGTGAGGGGAATTGTGAATTGTTCCCCTGCTTCCATGTCCCCCTTGTCCCCCTTGTCCCCCTTGTCCCCCTTGTCCCCTGCTCCCAACTCCCGACTCCCGACTCCCGCTCTTAACGGACACTCAACCACCTTTGCACCAAAAGCTTTCAGCGCCCGCCAGTAGTCGCCAAAAGCTGGAGTCACGAGGTAAGTTGCAGCTAATTCAGATAAATCCCAACCCGCCCACGTAAGTAAATCTGCCGAGCCATTCCCCGGCAGAATCCATTCTGGTGATAACTGATGCACCTGCGCTAGAGCTGTTCTCAGTTCGCTGTAGTTGGGATCGGGATAGGAACTGAGTTGGCTTATGGCAGATTGAATCGCCGCGATCGCGCTTTGGGGTGGTCCCAAAGGGTTGATACTAGCCGAAAAATCGAGAATCGCTTCGGAGTCACAACCCGCGATCGCTGCTGCCCAAGCTAAATTTCCTCCATGTACAGGTTGCATCCAGTTCGGGTTTCCTGCAAGAACTTTATTCTCAGTCTTCGGGAGGAGCGACTTTTTCTTTAAATAGCTTCCCTGCTGAGAAAGCCGGAACCTTAGTTGCCGGAATTTCCATTTTATCGCCAGTTTTCGGGTTGCGACCTTCGCGAGCTTTGCGCTCCCGCGACTCAAAAGAGCCAAAGCCTACTAGTGTCACTTTATCTCCTGTGGAGACTGCATCGATAATGGTTTCCAAAGCAGCAGTCAGCACGGCATCTGCTTGCTTTTTCGTCACGCTTGCCTTTTCAGCAATTGAATCGACTAATTCACCCTTGTTCATTTCATTCTCCTGTGAGTTAACAAACTACCTCAAAACAAGTGATTCTGAACTCTCGCAACCTGAGCTTCAACTTTCGGCTGTGGCTAGTTTGCCCACTAAAATCGCTGAAACTCTCATTGGTTGGATATTTCATTGACCTATTCTAAGGTCTGCTTGCCAAATATAGATCGTTAAAACCTTTAAGTTATATGGATTTCAGGATTTTTTAGACAATTGCTCGATTTTTTCTGCACAATTTTTGACGAAATTCCGCCAATTGATTTTTTAACGCAGACAAAAAAAATTTATCCGATATAATATCCAGGCTATTTTTGATTGTTTTGAGAATTAGTTTGCGGCTCTGGTGATTTTTTTGGCGGTGCTGAAGCCTGTTTCCACTCTGCAAGGGGTCGGTTGACAGCATTTTCAAAATTAGTAGAGACCAATAGTACGCTAATTTGAGCGGGTTGTGGAGTCGGTGGATCGGCTTGAGCGTACAAAAAACTACGGTTAAAATCTGGCTGACCCAAGACCAATCGATGAGTTTTCCCATCCTGTAACTTAACTTCTACCGTCGCTTGAGGTTGCTGCAAGCCATAGTCAGAGAGCTGTGCGGCGGGTACGGTCAAAACGCGATCGCTCTTACTACTGACCAACAAATCTAACAAATAGGCGATCGCCCCTTCGCTGGCAGGAGCTCGATCGGGAACCTGCATTTGCCACCCTGTCTTACTATCCTTAGCGCGCTCGAACTGTAAAGTTTGGTTGCGAGTCTTAACATTTAGAGACTGAATTTGGTCTTCTTCAAACGTAAATATTTGTTGCTGCTTTTCTCGTGCTTCCTGGCGTTGAGGCGTGCCTTGAATTTCATAAAAGTACACAAATCCCCCCATTCCCAGTGCAAGGAGGAGCAAAATTAAGGTCGTGCGTTGGAGTTTCATCAGAAGTGGGTAATGGGTAATGGGTAGTTGGTAACTGATAACTGACAACTGATTTATCTCCGCAGCCACCACAATAAGACAGCGCAGGCAAAACCAATGACTGGCAAAATGACTAGAGAGATCCAACCTAGAAGGTTAATTTGTAGGGGCGTAAGATTCAGACGACGCTGTTTTTGTTCTTTAGGACGCACGGATAGGGTTTGTTTGTTATCTTGACTGCTCAACCAGCTAATGGAATTTAAGAATACGTCTCCATTCAATTGCTGCTCAAATAATCCATCGATCGCAAATTGAGCGTTACCAATGACTACCATCCTGGCTTGAGTTGTCTTGGGAGCAGAATTAGCTACTGGCTCGGCTGAGACGATGCGATTGAGGGCGTAACCTATAGTTAAAGGACCTTTGCGATCGCTTTGAGGATTAAATTGCAATGGTTGGCTTTGTATGTTGCTTTCCGCCCAACTTTCGGCACTCGTTTGTAGAATTGGCGTTGCTTCCACCCCTGTGACTGGTTTGCTGTCAATTGCTCTCGCGCCACCGAAAATCGATAGATTGTTCCCAAAATCTTGTGTAATTGGATGTTGTCCGTAGTTATCAACCACAGCAAAAGCAGGTCCAAAACCGATTGCTTGTCCTGCGGGATCGATAATCACTCGGTTATCTAGGGTAAGCCCCCAATTTTGCAGCAGACTATCTAAATTGGGGTTTGTATTTGGGTCGAGGAGTAGCATCAAACTTCCACCCCTCTCTAAATACGCGCTTAAGGCTTTGACTTCTTGCGGAAATAATCCTCGTTTGGGACTAGCAACGATCACTACAGTCGCATCTTGAGGGATCTTCGCTTGCTGGACTAAATTCAGCGGTTCGGCAGCAAAGTTTCTATCTTTAAGTGTATTCAGGGCTGAGGATAGCTTACTCTGTTCCCCGATCCCAACTTCGCCGTGACCTTGAAGGAAATAGACTTTTCCAGCGCGATCGCTTGTCACTTGCTGAATTTTAGTTGTCAGTTGCACTTCTGACAATCGCCCTTGTCCGACCGATTGTACGAACTGTCGCCGATTGCCTGCTTCTACATAAACATCACCAAACGATCTCACGCCAAACTTTTGAGCTATCCCTGGTCGTGTTTGCGGATCGACATACTCAAAACTAAACTGCGACCCTTGACGGCGATAATTTTCTAATAATGCTCGATCTTGAGGGTTTTGGTTGCGATCGAACACCCATACTTTGACGGGTTGAGACAAATTTTGGACAATTTCCCGCGACTGAGGGGCTAGCGTATATAGTCCCGTTTCGGTGAAATCGATCCGCGTTTGATAGCGAGTTGCTAAGAAATTAATGAGTCCGAGAATGACCAAAACTGCTAAAGTTGCGGCGATCGCATTTGTTCCCGCCTGAGTTGAACGTCGCTTCCACCACTTAGTTTTATAAGCTTGCCACAGCAAACCTAAAAGACTCAAAACAGCGCCAGCAGCAATTAATCCTAACGGGACAATTCCCCAGCTACCTGCAACAGTCCCCGCTGTTAAGCCCATGAGGATGAGAAAGGGACCGAGCAAAAATAGATATTGCCAGTAGTTTTTTTTCGTTTTAGTGGCAGTTTTCATAATAATTTTTTGTGTGACTACGGCAGAAGAGATCCCCCAACCCCCCTTAAAAAGGGGGGCTATAGGCGAGCGGGTGAGATCGTAGTAAAACTCATCTGTAGGGTGGGCATTGCCCACCTGAGTAGCAAGCATCTGTTGTTTGTAAGTAGTTTAAGATTGCTATAAAATTGGAAATTCTGATTTCAAGACCTCTATACCAAAAGTTTCAATATGGAAACGAATAGCTGATTCTAGATCTGACTTAGCTTCTTCGTAACTGTTACCTTCACCAATTACAACTCCTTCAATTCCGATTGGATAAGCAACGTAACCATCGAAGTGTTTTTCTACAATGAGCTTAATATTTTGCATTTTAATCTTTCCTCCAATTATCAAATTTGATTAATCATTTCATGTCATACTTGAGTATCAGCAAAAGATCTTGAACGTAAAGGTATAACTTCTCAGATTTCAGTTATAAGAATTGGTTAGACTGACAATTTAAGCGCATTGACTTCTAACCTCACCATGCGAATGTGTGCTAATCCATTGCGATCGAGTGGAAATCTTTCTAAATATGTCTCTACAAAGTCACTAATAAAATTGTCTCTTTTACCCTCAGATACACAGTGGGTAAAAGGCATCCAAGTTGTACGTATCCAACTTGCTAATCCCTCTTTGCCTACATGCGCCATATCTTTTGGAACTAATTCAAGTCGCTCAACTTTGAAACCAGTTTCATTCAACCACGGTGCATACTCTCGATCGCTGTAGAAAAAGTAAGGATTGTGAAAACCATCAAAGTAGTTGCTCCAATGCTTTCTAGCGATAACTTCAGAAAAAACTTGCAAAACATCCGCAGCACCTCCCTTACCTCCGCAAGAAATGACTAATCTACCACCACTACGTAAAGCTCGATTTGCACCCCTTAAAAACGCTTGATGATTATCAACCCAGTGAAGCGCAGCATTGGAAAAGCATAAATCGAACTCGCGATCGAAATTGAGAGAGCGAGCATCAACACAAGCAAAGGTAAGATTCGGATATTGTGCTGTCGTGTAAGTGCGCGTAGCATAAACAATCATTTCAGCCGAACTATCTATACCAATTACTCTACTTTGAGGTAAAGTCTTGGCAAAATCAGCCGTGATTTTTCCGTCGCCACAACCAACATCCAAGATAGATTCATTGCCTTGCAAATCGAGAGTTTCTCTTAACTCTTGCGCCCATTTCAATTGAGCACCTGAATTCTTGGCATATTCTTCTGGATTCCACATCATACAGAATTACTTACATAAAATTGCTCATTTTTAAAGCACGATCGCGCCATCAAGACCTCTGAAATCGTAAAGCGTCGATCGCCTGTGCGGTGAGAAAAATTCCCAACAGAATGTAGCTGAGAAAAACAACTAAACTACTAGAATCAAAAATTCCTTGAATCCAGTTAGTGTAATGTTTGAGTAAAGAAAGATGACTCAAGATTGCACCTATTGGCGTACCGCTGAGATTTTGGGCGATCGCATCGATAACCCAAAGAAACAAAATTAAAGCGAACGTAATAATCGCTGCCAGAATCGTGCTATCGGTGAGAGAAGAAATAAACATTCCTAGAGATAAGATTCCTGCTGCTAATAAAATGAGTCCCAAATGTCCCATCAAGGGAACGACTGGAAATACGGCAGGGTTGGCAGTACTCAATGCAAATGCTTCGTAGGCAAAGATTGGTAATATTAATGTTATGAAAAATGTAACGACTCCCAACAATTTTCCTACAGCAACCGCCCAGTTTGTCACGGGAGAAGTAGCAAGTAATTCTAAAGTCCCGCGCTTGCGTTCTTCTGCATATAAACCCATTGACAATATAGGCAAGATAAATAAAGCCAAAGAACCCATAATTCCCAAGAAAGCCTGTTGAAACTCGTAAGCCACATCAATCGGTGAAGCGGGAACTCCAGGTTGCTGCCCTTGCAGTAAGTCTCTTTGAGCAACTTGCTGAATAATTCCTTGTGGACCTAACAGAATCAAGGCAAAGAAAAACCCAGATAATAACCAAAATATACCCGCGATCGCATAAGCCAAAGGCGAGACAAAATAACTTTGTAACTCCCTTCTATAAATCGCGATGATGTTACCAAAAATTAAACGCATAATAATTTACTCACCACTCCCAACTCCCGACTCCTGTACGGGCGGGTTTAGAAACCCGCCCTACCGACTCCCGACTCACTTTCTAACGGCTTTTCTTCCATAGTCAGTTCTAAGAACACATCCTCCAAAGATGCTCGCGTTCTTCGCATTTCGTAAATTTTCAAGCCCATTCCGACCAAAACGGCAACAATATCTGGTCCTGGCTCCGTAGTTGGTTGGGAAACGACTCGCAGCACGTAGCGATTGGCTTCTGTGGTAGATATTGATTCTACCGATCGCACGCTGGGCAGCATTTTTATTAATTGTTGCGCCGCCGCACTATCACCTTCAGTCTCGATTTCATAGCCTGCACCACCAGCCAGGTTTGCCTCTAAACTGTCGGGAGTTCCGGTAGCAATGATTTGTCCGCGATTGATAATAGCAACGCGGTTACAGGTCATACTAACTTCCGGCAAAATGTGGGTAGAAAGCACGATTGTATGGCTGTCAGCAAGACTTTTAATTAAATTACGGACATCAATAATTTGACGGGGATCGAGTCCTACCGTAGGTTCGTCGAGAATAATCACTGGAGGATCGTGAACGATCGCCTGAGCGATCCCCACCCGTTGACGGAAACCCTTGGAAAGCTTGCGAATCAAAACGCGCCGTTTTTCTTGTAGGTTACACCGTTCTATCGCTGCTTTGACCCGCCGATGGCGATCGCCTGCGGCTACTCCCTTCAGTCTTGCTACAAAATACAGAAACCCTTCCACCGTCATATCGAGATATAGAGGTGGTGTTTCTGGTAAATAACCAATCCGCTGACGCACGGCTAAGGACTGTTCGTGGACATCATAACCTGCAATGCGTGCCGTACCGCTACTCGCAGGTAGATAGCCCGCTAAGATCCGCATAGTTGTCGTCTTTCCAGCGCCATTGGGTCCAAGGAAACCCAAAATTTCTCCCGCTTCCACGCTGAAAGTCACGTCCTGAATCCCAGACGTAGAACCGTAAGTTTTACTCAAATGTTCGACTTCAATCATCAGTTGGTGGTAATTGGTAATGGGTAATGGGTAATTGGTAATTGCTCCTCTGCCCTCAGCTCCCTCAGCAACCTTGCGCTCCCTCAGCTCTCTTCTCCCTTGTCCCCCTTGTCTCCCGACTCCCGACTCCCGACTCCCGACTCCCGACTTGGTAAATACCCTTCCATCAAACAATCAGAACCTACGGTACGCCACTGGACTCGTTCGAGAGTTATGGCTTGTGTCATTTGGGTGAAGCCTAAGTCGCCTACTGGGGTAGGAGCTGTGCTTCCGCCGATGATTTTGGGGGCAATAAAGGCGAAAATTTTCTGAACTGTACCTTGGGCGATCGCTTCTGCTGCTAAAGTTCCGCCGCATTCCCACAGGACGGAAAGACAGCCGCGCTGGTAGAGATGAGCCATTGCTGCGGTGGGGGTGAGGGAATCGAGTTCTAAAATTTCTACACCGCGATCGCGTAGTAACATCTGCATGTCAGGGTTTGCTCCTGCTTGCGTCATCACTAATGTCGATACTGTTTCGGTTTGCCACAAATGAGCTGTAGTTGGTAAATCTAACGTCCGGCTCATGACCACACGCAAAGGATTAGGCGCATCTATTTGGCGGATTGTCAAGCGGGGATTGTCAATTCTCACGGTGTTTCCGCCAACAATGATGGCATCGCACGCAATTCTTAGCTGCTGCACTTCCTCTCGCGCTGCTGGATTAGTGATCCAAGCACTATGACCGCTAGTCGTAGCAATTTTACCATCGAGGGTCATAGCATATTTGAAGATGCCGAAGGGTCGCTGATAGACCATGCGATGAATAAACCCTTCATTGAGTTGCCGACAGTCAGCTTCTTCCACTCCAACGACAACTTCAATTCCCGCACTGCGTAGCCGCGCAACTCCCCCACCTGCAACTAGGGGGTTCGGATCGACCATTCCTACCACGACTTTTGCTACCCCAGCCGCGATTAAAGCTTCCGTACAAGGGGGAGTACGTCCGTAGTGGTTACAAGGTTCGAGGCTGACGTAAACGGTAGCTCCTTGGGCGCGATCGCCTGCTGCTTTCAGGGCAAAAACTTCTGCATGAGGCTGCCCCGCCCCAGGATGAAAGCCTTCGCCGACGATTTTTCCATCTTGCACCACAACAGCCCCAACTAGAGGATTGGGGGCAGTGCGTCCCAAAGCACGACGGGCAAGGGTAAGACACCGTTGCATCATTTCTCGGTCGAAAGCCGTACCTACCCTTGGCTCTATTTTGGAATCCATTGCCAATGCCGTTTGTACTCCAAAGATTAGCTGAGATTCTGCGCTATATTATAGGCTCGGTGAGACTTTTGACCAAGCAAGAAGTCAGGAGTCAGGAGCCAGGAGTCAGAATGACTAAACAAAAACTGAAATCCCGTGCCTTTAGAGTTACAAGGAAAAAGCCAAATCTACGGACTCCTTCAACCAATTTTGACTTTTAACTTTTGACTTTTGACTTTGCTATGACATATTTTCGCCACAATATCGAGCAAATGTCAGGCTACGTACCTGGAGAACAGCTCATTGGTACGAATATTATCAAAATTAACTCGAATGAGAATCCTTATCCACCCTCACCGTTGGTATTGGCAGCGCTACGTAACTTAGATGGAGAATTATTACGGCGCTATCCAGAACCGATGGCTGGACGTTTTCGCACTGCTGTTAGTGCTGCTTTAGATCTCCCTTCAGATTGGATTATTGTCGGTAACGGTAGTGACGAACTGCTTGGTGTTATTACCCGCGCTTGTACCTCACCGCAGCGGCAGATTGTTTGTCCCATGCCAACCTATGTTTTATACCGTACCTTGGCACAGATTCAGGATGCTGAATTTGTCGAAATTCCCTATGACGACAATTACAATCTGCCGTTAGAAGAAATCATCGCGGCAAATGGAGCTGTGACATTTATTGCTTCACCTCACAGTCCATCTGGTACAGTCGTGCCACTAGATTTACTCGACAAGTTAGCGGCGCAATTACAGAGTATTTTAGTCATTGACGAGGCTTATGTTGACTTTGCCGCAGAAGATGCTTTGGAATTAGCTAAAAAACACAATAATGTCATCATTTTAAGAACGCTTTCCAAGGGCTACTCTTTAGCAGGGATCAGACTGGGCTTTGCTGTAGCCAATCCTGCTTTAATTGCCGGATTAATGAAGGTGAAAGATAGCTACAACGTTGATGCGATCGCCTGTATTGTAGGAGTAGCTGCACTTCAAGACCAAGCACACAAAAATGCTAATGCCGAGAAAATTAAAACGTCGCGGGCAACGTTAGCTAGTGAGTTGCAAAAACTCAACTTTGATGTTTGTCCATCACAAGCCAACTTTCTTCTAGCGCGATCGCCTCATGGTAATGCCGAATATCTTTACCACAGTTTGAAAACAAGAGGTATATTAGTCCGATATTTTCCCCAGCCGCGCCTAGAAGACAAACTTCGCATTACTGTTGGTACAGACGAACAAAACGCCCAACTTGTCAAGGCTCTGGCTGAGATTATGGGAGGAATGTAAGGGCAGGTTTTGACCAAAAATTTTCGGTTAAAGCTGTTCTCAAATCATCATCGCGTGCCTAAAAATCTCGTTGTCGTCCACCAGTGATTTAAGGGATAGTAAATAACTGGAGCCCAAAGGCTACTAATTACGGCTGAGATTAATGCAATTTGTTGATGATGTTGCCATACCTCAGCTAATTTGCCTAATGGCAAACCAAATGTATATGTTGTTGCCTCACCCAGGAAACCAAATTGTAGAGTGGCGATCGTTTCTACCATAATCGTCATGGCAAAGACAATCAGAGCCACAGAAATAAAATCTTCCTGAAGATAGCGCTGCTTTTGCAACCGTGCCGTCAAAATTCCCACCATCATTAAACCGAAAACATGAGTGGGATTATGGGCAGTCATGCCATCTTGAATGAGTCCCAAAGTAATACCTGCGATCGCTCCTTGTAAAACCGAGCGTTTAATACTCCAAGTGACTACCCAGATCAGCAGCCAGTTAGGAGCAATACCAAGTAAAACTGTTCCTGGCAAGCGCATCGGTAGTAAGAGCAGACACAAACTCGCCGAGCCAACAATCGCTACCCCATTAACAAACTGTCGCCAACCAGGAGACTTCTGCCACAGGTGGCGCAAAGATTTAAGTCCCTGCATAAAAAAGAGGAGATTTTTTAAAATTTCAATTTTCAGAGCCTCGATCTTAAAGCAGCAAACGAAAATCGTAATTCAGACTTTGTAAATCGTAATTAAGTGGGGAGTCGGTGTAGAGACGTTGCACGCAACGTCTCTACACCGACTCCTAACTCACTTGCTCTTAGCGTAGACAACTGCCCACTCTAGATGGGGAATGGGAGCGGAAAAGGAGACAATAGCTTCGGGAGCAGGGCTTTTATTCAAGTCGATGGATTCAATCTTACCTACAGGTAATCCGGCAGGATAAATTTGGCTGTAAGTAGAAGTGACGATCGCATCGCCGCGTTTCACGTCAGGCACTTTATCAAAAAACTGCATCACGGCTTGACTTTCTGATAAGCCGCGTAAAAATCCTGTATGACGGCTGCGACTGACTGTAACCCCTAGCTGACTGGTGCGATCGCTAATTAGCAGTACGCGGCTGGTATTGGGAGTGACGCTACTAATCTTACCCACTAACCCCCAGGAGCAGTGACGATATCTCCGACTTTAATTCCCGTACTCGTACCGCGTCCCAGAGTTATTTGCTGCCACCATTGATCGGCACTACGTCCGATGACTGGAGCGACAATGGCTCGTTCTAAATTATTAGCAGACTCATAACTAAGTAGTTTTTTCAACTGTTGGTTTTGGCTTTTGAGTTCTGCTAACTGAGCTTGAAGCTCTTGATTTTGAGCATCACTCAGGCGCTCTGCTTGCACGGAAACCGAGCGATGAAATGGGAGAGTGATGAGTTGATAAATTTCAAAAATTAGTGCTGCTTGGGTCTGCCTGATAGTCCAAGCAGTACCAAGAGCAACAATGCATAGTAAAATCGGTAGGGCGCGTTTCTCCCACCACTGACGACGTTCGATATACATAGGTTTTAGTAGTTAGCAGTCAACTCGATGGGTTGACTTAATAGGCTTTTAGGTTTAGATAACAGAGAGATATGCAAATTGGTAATTGGTCATTAGTCATTGGTCATTTGTGAGTAGTTAGTAACTTTTTACTTACGACTTACAACTTCTAACTCCTATTTTTGACTTTTAACTTTTGACTTTTGAATTATCCATTACCAAATGCCATTTTTATCCACGCCGAGAGCGATCGCTAAAGACTCGCTCCATTTGCTTAAATTTTTCTAGTGCCAATCCCGTTCCTAAGACGACACAGTGCATTGGCTCGGCTGCAACGTGGGTGACAATTCCAGTTTCATGACTAATTAGTGTATCTAGTCCTTTCAACTTCGCGCCTCCACCCGCAAGCATAATACCTCGATCTACAATGTCGGCTGCAAGTTCTGGTGGTGTCCGTTCCAGCGTCCGCTTGAGTGCTTCCACAATCACAGACAGCGGTTCTGACATACTTTCGCGAATCTCTGGTTCTTTGATCGTGACGCTACGCGGCAAACCAGAAAGCAGATGCAGCCCTCTAACTTCCATCATATTATCTTCGTCATCGCGGGAGGGATAGGCAGAGCCAATCCGCAGCTTAATTTCTTCCGCCGTGCGTTCGCCGATGACTAAGTTATAAATTTTTCGCATGTACTGCATGATGGCTTCATTCAGCTCATCCCCTGCAATTCGTACCGATTCGCTCAGTACCGTACCGTAAAGGCTGAGAACGGCGATTTCGGTTGTTCCACCCCCAACATCTACGATCATGCTACCGATGGGTTCGGCAACAGGCAGACCCGCGCCGATCGCGGCTGCTAGTGGTTCGTCAATCAAATAAACTTCTCTTGCGCCTGCTTGAGATGCTGCATCCATTAATGCTCTGCGTTCTACCCCCGTAACTCCACTGGGAATACCAATCACGACACGGGGAGAGACAACCCTGCCTTCATGAACTTTTTGCATGAAATGCTTCAGCATCATTTCAGCAGCATCGAAGTCAGCAATAACTCCATCACGTAGCGGACGAATTACCGAGATGTTGACGGGCTTAGTAGGCGTTCTACCAAGCATTTTTCTGGCTTCTTCTCCCACAGCAATCGACGATTTATCGCTTAAATCTAGTGCGATCGCCGAAGGTTCTTGCAGTACAATTCCTTTTCCAGAGACATAAATCAAGGTATTTGCAGTACCGAGATCGATACCCATATCTCTAGACAACGACAAACGGTTAAACAGACCAAACATACCCACGCTTCTCACTCCCCCGTAAAAGCAAGATATAGTTTTTACACATCAGTAGAGTATTAGTAACTAGATCGGAATTTTTTTATCCCTCTAATTCGAGTTTAGTCGAGCCAACTAATTCTCGGTCAGGCTTAGTTGCAATTCTTAGACTGGCTGACAAAAACACCCCTTCAGTTAAGAAAAGTTAACGCTTGTCCAACTAAATTCCCAAGAGTAATTTCACTGAATCTTTATACAAATTTAAGCCATTTTTTGCTTACTTTAAGTAATTTCACAGTTGTCAGTTGTAGCAATCATATTTGATTCATGAACGTGGAGCAGGCTTCTAGCCTTCGGCAGGCTAGAAGCTCGCTTTACAAATCATTTAGAACTGCTATATCAGTTACCGAAAAGCCAATTTCCAATTATTGAAACTCGGGCGATCTCTTGATGAATAAGTATTAACACTTAATCGAATTGTGAAGAAAAAAGGAGATCGTTGACAAGAAGTAAATACCTAACGCGCCAATTTATAAAATCTTCATAAATTAGTAATGAGTAATTGATAATTGGATGCTAACTAGTAAAACCAGCTTTTTATCTCTAGTCACTAACCACCAGCCACTGATAACTGACAACTGAGATCTTGCCAGTATAGGTACGGAATAAGCTACGATTGTGGTTATAGTAAATTAAGTACAATTGTACTAAATTTGAGTGATATGAGTCTTAACGTTGTTACTCTCGTCGGTCGTGTTGGTGGCGACCCTGATATTAAGTATTTTGAGTCTGGTAGCGTCAAGTGCCGCATGACGCTAGCTGTAAGGAGACCAACCAAAAATAGCGAGGAACCAGACTGGTTCACGCTAGAAATTTGGGGTAAAACAGCGCAAACAGCCAAAGATTACGTTCGTAAGGGAAGTCTAATTGGAATCAAGGGTTCCTTAAAGTTCGACACCTGGGACGATCGCAATACGGGTACACCGCGTTCAACACCAATCATTCTTGTGGACAAAATGGATCTTTTAGGATCTAAACGCGATAACGAAGGTGGCGGCTATAGCGGTTACAGTAGCGATGACAATTTTTAACCAAATTTGCATATGTGTAGGGGCGCACAGCCGTGCGCCCCTAGATTCATCTGTGCGTCCCTAAATGATTTAGGTCTATCAATAACCAATTTGCAGCGTTACAGAAGCCTCTATTTGCTGTTCTCCACCGATTACAGGAGTCGTAGCGGCTTTATCGGCAAAAGCTGCTTCTCGCGCCATTAAAGGCATGGGAGGCTGTGGCGGGTTAGCGCTGTTGATTTGAATACTGACAATTTCCTTTTGGCTGAAATTGAGGCTGCTCAAAACAGCACTTGCCTGCTGCTGAGCATCTTTTGTCGCTGCTTGCAGGGCTTGTTGTCTCGCTTTGGCGATCGCCTCATCTGTAGCAATAAAACTCACCCCTTCGACCCGAGTTGCTCCAGTTTTGACGGCAGCATCAATGATATTACCAGCTTGTGAGGTTGGGACGCGGAAACTTACTGTATTTGTGGCAGAATAACCCGTAAGCCGTTGCTCGTTATTGGCGTAGTTATAAAGAGGATTTAAGTAAATTCCTGTAGTTTCTAGTTTTTCTACGTTACGCGATTTCAATAAGTCTACAACTGCTGACGATCGCCGCGCTGCTTCTTGCTGTACTTGCTGGGCTGTTTTGCCTTGTACTTCTACTCCCAAACGTACCTGAGCTAGCGTAGTAGGGATAGATTCTACCCCTCTACCCGTGACAGTCAGAGTTTTATAAGTTCGATCCATTTTATCTGGGGCTGGTTGCGCCCATACGGGAGAAATATAACTGAGAGTTGACAAACTCAATGCGATCGCCGTAACTGTAATACTGTTTTGGATTTGAGACTTGAGATTGCGATCGCGCAAAGTCGCTAAGCCGCTAAGCGAGAATTCAACTGGTTTGCGCTTGGAAGCAAATTTTTTTTGATGTATTGAGAAGTGTTGCATTGAACTGATTTACCTCACACAAATACCGTACTTTCTTAGACAAACTGGATGAAAATACGTTCCTAATCTGGCATTGAATGAGGATAAGTTGTAAATGGTTACAGTTTTAGTAACTAAGCTAATTTAAAGTCAAAAGTCAAAAGTTAAAAGTTAAAAGCTTGTCCTTGAGCAAAGCGAATGGTCAAAACTGAGGAGATAGGAGTTATGATTAAACACTCACAAATGACGAATGACAAATGACCTTTTCCAATACATCATCCTTGGGTTAACTTATTTAGGTTTGGGGCTAGGCTACTTCCCCGGTTTGCGGATGAATCGCGCGACGATCGCTTTTGTGGGGGCGGCTTGTCTAGTTGGTTTTGGTAGTTTTAGTCTCAAAGAAGCTTGGGAGGCGATCGACGCTGGAACGATCGTTTTTCTCCTTAGTATTATGATTGTCAATGCTTACCTTACCAGCGCCGGTTTTTTTCAACTAGCTTTAAATATTTTATTACGTTACACTCGCAGTCCTTTTGGATTACTAACTGCTTTAACATTTGTCAGTGGTTTTTTATCTGCCTTATTTCTCAACGATACGATCGCGCTAATTTTTACGCCTTTAACACTCGCTCTAGCGCTAGTTTTAGAATTAAACCCAATTCCCTATCTTTTAGCATTAGCAGGGGCAACAGATATTGGTTCTGTTGCTACTTTAAATGGCAATCCTCAAAATATTTTAATTGCTTCGTTTTCAGAAATTAGTTATTTAGAATTTACTCAGGCTTTAGCTCCTGTTGCTGTAGTGGGATTGCTCGTACAATTAGGCTGGCTGTGGTATTTGTATCCCGAAATTCGTTCTTTGAAACCTATCCTCGACCGTCCCCACATTAGACGCAGACGTATTCTTAAACCCGTACTGTATAAAAGTTTAATTATTACTGGAGGGATGTTAATAGCATTTCTACTCGGCGCACCGCTAGCAGAGTCAGCGCTGGTAGCATCTGGATTGCTTTTAATTACCCGTAGGCTAAAGCCACAGAAAATTCTACCAGCAGTAGAATGGGATTTATTGCTGATGTTTTCTGGCTTGTTTGTACTCACAAACGGTGTTAAAAATCTAAAGTTTCTTCAAAGTTTTACAGTATTAACAGATAGCAACGCCGGATTATTAAGCGTAACAGTAGTGCTTTCTAATTTAATATCCAACGTTCCAGCAGTATTGTTGTTACAACCATTAATTCCTCAAAATAGCGATCGCGAGTGGTTGTTACTGGCAGCTGGTTCAACTTTAGCTGGAAATATGACGCTTTTAGGTTCGGTGGCAAATATGATTGTGGCTGAAGCTGCGGCAAAACAAGGTTATCGCCTCAGTTTTTGGGAACATTTGCGCTTTGGCTTGCCTTTGAGTCTAGTCACTTTAGGAATTGCTTATTTCTGGCTACAGCAATGATGGCGGTTTTCAATTAGATGCAATACACGTCTTGTAGGGGCGCACAGAGAAAGCGCCCCTACAAATGTCATCCACACAATCGAGAATTGCTATGAGGTGTGAATTACAACTTCTTCCCTTGCTTCCCACCATTCCTTAGAACAGATAGCCTAAATATAGTGCTTAATTTATGATTTAATTCAGCAAGCATTTCTTAGCAAACTATCCATGTCTGCAACCCCTCATCCTAACCCATCCCACGTTTGGCACGCCTTAGAAGTTGATAAAACTATACAAGTCTTAGAGAGCAATGCAGAAGCGGGTTTAAGCTCGTCTCAAGTCAAGCAACGCTTAGAGGAGTATGGAGCCAACGAATTGCAAGAGTCAGGAGGTCGCAGTCCGCTAGCGATCCTGATCGATCAGTTCAAAAATATTATGTTGCTGATGCTAATTGCTGTAGCAATTGTATCGGCAGTGTTAGATATACGCAATAACGATTTTCCCAAAGACGCGATCGCGATTAGTTTAATCGTCGTTCTCAACGGTATTCTTGGCTACGTACAAGAAAGCCGTGCTGAAAAAGCTCTAGCAGCGCTGAAAAAACTGTCTGCTCCCTTAGTCCGAGTTATGCGCGACGGCAAACTCACAGAAGTTGCGGCAAAAGAACTCGTACCAGGGGACATCATGCTGATTGAAGCTGGAGTCCAACTCGCCGCCGATGGCAGGATTATTGAAGAATCAAACCTGCAAATTCGCGAGTCAGCTTTGACGGGAGAATCTCATGCAGTAGAAAAACAGGCAGATATTCAAGTAGCCGAAGAGACAAGCTTGGGCGATCGCGTTAACTTAGTCTATCAAGGTACGGAGGTCACTCAAGGACGTGCCAAGGTTATTGTCACCGGCACGGGAATGCAAACGGAACTTGGTAAAATCGCTGCCCTGCTGCAAGGAGTGGAAAGCGAGCCGACTCCCCTACAACAACGGATGTCACAGTTGGGCAACGTCCTAGTGGCAGGGGCGATGATTTTAGTCGCCTTGGTGGTTGTGGGTGGCGTGCTGCGCTTGGGTTGGGATGCATTTGAAGAACTGCTGCAAGTATCTTTGAGTATGGCAGTTGCCGTAGTCCCAGAAGGCTTACCAGCGGTGATTACCGTGACTCTAGCGCTAGGAACGCAGCGGATGGTGAAGCGCAATGCCTTAATCCGCAAACTGCCTGCGGTGGAGACTTTAGGCAGCGTTACCACAATTTGCTCTGATAAAACAGGGACGCTGACGCAAAACAAAATGGTGGTGCAGGCAGTCGAGTTAAACCAAAAATCTCTGCGAGTAACTGGCGAAGGTTATGCACCCCAAGGAGAATTTTTGAGCGATGGTCGAGCGATTGACGCAGACCGAGATCCAGATTTACAAGCATTGCTAGTTGCCTGTGCCTTGTGTAACGATTCTTTCTTGCAAGAGGAACAAGGACAATGGAAGATTGTCGGCGATCCCACCGAAGGGGCATTGGTAACTTTAGCAGCTAAAGCCGGAATTCAAAAAGACCAGTGGTCGAGCCGCTTGCCCCGTGTTGCTGAATTTCCCTTCTCCTCCGAACGCAAGCGAATGAGCGTGATTTGTAGAACGAGGCAGGAGGCAGGAGGTAGAAGTCAGGAGGTACAAGATTACGCTCTCTCGTCTTTAGCCTCTCATAATTCGGCTTATTTAATGTTTACAAAAGGGTCGCCAGAGTTAACTTTGGAACGGTGCGATCGCATTCATACAGGCGATCGCGCTGTGGCGATTAATGATGCTCAACGGCAGCAAATTCTGGAAAAAAATAACCAGATGGCAAGTCAAGGGTTGCGGGTGTTGGGTTTTGCCTATAAACCCTGGTCAGAACTGCCTCCAGAGGGATCGGAAGAGACTTCAGAACGAGAATTAGTTTGGCTGGGATTAGTAGGAATGCTTGATGCACCCAGACCGGAAGTGAGGGATGCAGTAGCCAGATCTCGCGAAGCTGGGATTCGTCCGATCATGATCACGGGCGACCACCAGTTAACAGCAAGGGCAATCGGAATCGATTTAGGCATTGCTCAAGCAGGCGATCGCGCTGTAACCGGGCAAGAATTAGAACGGATGAGTCAAGCTGACTTAGAACGGGAAGTAGACCAAACGAGTATCTACGCTAGAGTATCTCCCGAACACAAACTTCGGATCGTCCAGGCTTTGCAACGCAAGGGTAAATTTGTGGCAATGACGGGAGACGGGGTAAACGATGCCCCCGCCTTAAAGCAAGCAGATATCGGAATTGCAATGGGTATTACTGGTACGGACGTGAGCAAGGAAGCTAGCGATATGGTTTTGCTAGATGACAACTTCGCCACGATCGTCGCTGCCACTGAAGAAGGTAGGGTTGTTTATACCAATATCCGCCGCTTTATTAAATACATTCTCGGTAGTAACATCGGTGAAGTGTTAACTATTGCTGCGGCTCCAATTCTTGGACTTGGCGGCGTACCGCTGTCACCATTGCAAATTCTCTGGATGAACCTGGTAACGGATGGTCTACCAGCGTTAGCTTTGGCAGTAGAACCAGCAGAACCCAACGTCATGAAACGCCCGCCATTTAGTCCCGCGAAAGCATTTTTGCCCGGGGCTTGGGTTGGTACATGGTGCGGATTGGGATTATCTTTGCCATTTTGTCAATTATTTTAATGGAGTGGGCGTACTTCCACACGCAAGCGAATGTCATTCCGAACGAACTAAGTCGCGATCGCTGGAAAACGATGGTATTTACCACGCTCTGCCTAGCACAGATGGGTCATGCTTTGGCGATTCGCTCCAACACCCGTCTGACAATTCAAATGAATCCGTTGTCTAATCCATACGTTTTAGGAGCTGTAGGTTTAACCACAGTATTGCAACTGCTGCTCATTTACGTTCCGCCCTTGCGAGCTTTCTTTGGCACTCACTTCATAACTCCGATAGAATTATTAATCTGCTTCGGCTTTAGCAGTTTAATGTTCGTCTGGATCGAGCTAGAGAAGTTGTTTATTAACTGGCAACAGCGACGGAAAGCGCATAGGTAATAGGTAATGGGTAATAGGTAATGGGTAATGAGTTAAGTCAAAAGTCAAAAGTCAAAAGTCAAAACCGATCGCCACTAACCATCAATTCCATCAATTACCACAAATGACAAATGACGCATGACCAACTACCAACTACCAATTACCAATTACCAACTACCAACTACCAATCAAAATGTTCCTCAAAACCCTCCACTTGAAGCAATTTCGGAATTATCAGGAGCAGCGAGTTGATTTCGTTGCTCCTAAAACAATATTGGTGGGTAATAACGCTCAGGGTAAATCCAATTTATTAGAAGCAGTGGAATTGCTGGCAACATTGCGATCGCACCGTTTGGCACGCGATCGCGATTTAGTTAGGGATGGAGAGGCATTCGGACAAATTCACGCCAAGCTAGAACGACAAGCAGGCATCATCGATCTATCTGTAACTCTGCGCCGTCAGGGGCGGCGGACAGTAGCTCTCAATAGCGAACAATTGCGCCGCCAACTGGATTTTTTAGGTGTCTTGAACGCTGTAGAATTTTCCAGTTTAGATTTAGAACTAGTGCGGGGTGCGCCAGAACAGCGCCGTCACTGGGTGGATACCCTGTTAATCCAGTTAGAACCCGTATACGCCCATATCTTACAGCAATACAATCAGATATTGCGGCAGAGAAATGCATTTTTGAAAAGTAAGGGCGGGTTTCCAATGCCCGTACAGGAGAAGGAAGAATTAGCGGCTTGGGATGCGCAACTAGTAACTATTGGTTCGCGGGTAGTGAGGAGAAGGGCGCGGGCGATCGAGCGTTTAGCACCTTTGGCTGCTGAGTGGCACGCTAGCATTAGCGATCGAGCTGAGGTTTTGCAAATTCGGTATGCCCCAAATGTACCGTTCACCGCAACCGATCCTGAAGGAGTGCAGCAAGCTTTCTTAGAGAAGATAGAACAAAGAGCGATCGCCGAACAACATCAAAACACAACTTTAGTCGGTCCCCACCGAGATGAAATTGAATTGACAATTAATCAAACTCCTGCTAAGCAATATGGTTCCCAAGGTCAACAGCGCACTTTAGTTTTAGCCCTCAAGCTAGCAGAATTGAAACTGATCGAAGCCGTTGTCGGAGAACCACCGCTATTATTACTAGATGATGTCTTAGCAGAACTCGATCTCAACCGTCAAAATCAACTTCTAGAGGCAATTCAAGACCGTTTTCAAACGTTGATTGCTACAACTCATTTAGCTGCCTTCGATTCCCAGTGGCTCCAAGCATCGCAAATTCTCTCAGTTAATGCAGGGCAAATATTCAGTGACCAGTGAAGACAGGAGACAGGAGACAGAAGGGGACAAGGGGGACAAGGAAGCAGGGGAGCAGAGGAGAATTTACTAACTCCCGACTTCCCAATTACCCCTTTCTCGGTTGTTCCAGTCTTTTAAATACAGTCAAAACGATCAAAGCCAACACAGAACTAACTAAACCCGTTTGCCATAAGCCGCAACCAGCAGCAATTCCCAAGCCAGCCGAAACCCAAGTTGCTGCCGCTGATGTGAGTCCCCGTACCCGCTCCATACGAGATTGTGATTGAGTTTCGCGCAAAATTTCTCCAGCACCAATAAACCCTACCCCCGCAGCAATCCCTTGAATGACGCGACTAATCGCATCACGTCCTTCCTCTGCTGTCGCCACGATTTGCAATGGAAGCATAATTAGTAATGCCGAACCCAGACTGACTAGCATATGCGTGCGTAAACCCGCTGGTTTGCGACCGATCTGGCGTTCTACACCGAGGATTGCCCCAAATACCAAAGCCATAGCTAGCCTGAAGCAAATACTTAACCAATCGTCAGGGGCAAAAGATATATTAGTCATTCGTTCTTTGTTGCGGTGTAGAGACGTTACATGTAACGTCTCTACATAGATCTGTTAACTATTAACTGTTAAAAATTGGCGCAAGCGCAGCAAGCCTAACGTTTGAGCCAAATTGAGTGGAAGTAAGGATACGCCTTCGATGCGCGATTGTACCCAACCTTCGCCCCAATACCATTCGTGAAATCCATCAATTCCCCCGTGGAGTAACAGGCGCAGACAATTTGGCTTTGCCACTTCTACTTGATGCTCGATCGCTACAGGTCCAATCCAACTAGTAAAAGTCAGACCTGGATGGAGTTGTTCTGGCATTCCTGAAGCTAACCGTTGTGGCGATAGCCATTTTTGCATTTGTTCGGGACGCAACAAACTATCTTTGATTGCTGCTGCTGATGCCTCTACTTCAATCCGTAACTGACTGTTTTGAAAACTACCCCACATAATTTATGACTCCAGTACTAATGCGATCGTAGCTTGTTTAAATGAGTGATGCGTGGTGCGTGAAATACTTCCAACTTCCGCGCCGAACGACTCCCGTACGGGCGCACAGAGAAAGCGCCCGTACCGACTCCCGACTCTCGACTCCCATTTGTTTTAGAGTAAAGTGTAAAAAAGCGCCCGTACCGACTCCCGACTCTCGACTCCCATTTGTTTTAGAGTAAAGTGTAAAGCTGCATTTCCTAATTGAAGGAGAAATTGGTGAAAAAGCTGGTCTGGGTGACAGGGGGCATTTGTTTGGCGGCTGTAGGGTTGGCGCGTCCGGTGTGGACGCAGGAATCGCTGTCTATCGGAGTCGCGGGAATTGATGCCCAACGGCTGCATGAATTACCTTACAACTTAATTGGGCGGAAAATTGCGATCGGTCAGGTGGAAATTGGACGACCTGGAAAGTTTGGCTTGGATAAGGCGGTTTCCAAACAACCTGCGATCGCCCCAGCTGGCGTGTTTTTGCGTAATGGTGCGGCTAAGGCAAATACGAATATCGACCCCCACGCCCAAAATGTTGCCAGCATTATGATTAGCGATCGCAAAACTCTGGCAGGGATCGCCCCAGGAGCTAGATTATACTCGACTGCGGTAGGTTCGGTGAAGTATGCCGGACAGCCGGAAGAATGTTTATCCGCACAATCGACAGCAAACCGCAATAGCGGTGACGTGCGGGCGATTAATTTTAGTTTTGGTGAAACTTTGGAACGCGACCCGCGACCGGAGGCGAGATTAGATGGTAATTCTCTACTAACTCGCTGTTTGGATTGGTCTAGCCGCGTCCACGATGTGTTGTATGTTATTGCCGGAAATCAGGGGAAGGGCGGAATTCCCATCCCTACCGATAATTACAACGGCATGAATATTGCTTTTTCCTCGCGTCAAGACGGAATTTTCCGCAAAGTTGATGTGACTAATTTGAGTGCCGCTGGTGGTGGCGTGAAGGGTAGGTTGCGGGGACGGGAAATGAATCTCGGTACGCGGCAGTCGATTAGTTTGGTTGCTCCTGGCAACAGGGTTTATGCCCTTAACCCCGATGCTAAGGTCAAGGAGGTTACGGGTACGAGTTTTGCCGCACCTCACGTTACAGCTACAGTGGCGCTGCTACAGGAATATGGGGATAAACAGATTAAGATGGCGATCGCCTCTCGCCCCCCTTGGAAAGGGGGGTTGGGGGGATCTACACGGAATTGGAGTTTGGATGCTCGTCGGCATCAGGTGATGAAAGCGGTGTTGCTTAACTCTGCTGATAAAGTACAAGATGCGGGTGATGGCTTGCGATTAGGGATGAGTAAGACGATTATTGACAAACAAAATCGCAATTGGGTAGATTCCGATGCTTACCGTCAACCCAAAGTTTCTTTAAATTCTGAAATCGGTGCAGGTCAATTGAATGCTTTTCGTGCCTACGAACAGTTTAAAGCAGGTCAGTGGCAATCTTGGCAACCAGTTCCAGCGATGGGGTGGAACTATCGTCAACTCAAAGCTAACTCTGCTGAAGATTATGTCCTAGCTGCACCTTTAAAACAAGGTAGTTACGTTGCAATTACCTTGGTGTGGGAGCGCTTAGTAGAATTGAGAGATAAAAATCAAAATGGCAGCTTTGATGTTGGAGAAGATTTTCGCGATCGCGGTTTAAATAATCTCGACCTTTACTTATTAAATGCAGACTCCAACGCTGCTGCTAGTAATATTTGTACCTCAACTAGCGAGGTTGATAGTATCGAGCATATTTTTTGTCCAGTTCCCACTACAGGCAGTTACAAAATTCGCGTCCAATTTCGCCAACAAGTAAATCAACCCTCTCAACCTTACGCGATCGCCTGGTGGACTGTACCCGCTCAGTAAGTCAAATGTGAAAAGTTAAAAGTCAAAAAAGTGAAACTTCTCAACTTTCTAACTTTCTATTTGGAGAAGACGAGGAGCTTCAGACTCAACTATTGGTACGCTTAAAGCTGGCTTAATACTTTCGAGTTTCCGAGTCTTTGGAGCTGTCAACAAAGACAGTAGCTTAGGCAAGCTGAGACACAGAGCCATGTTAGCAAAAGTTAGAACTAGACAATCGATAAAATTCATAGCTGCAATTGCCTCCCTAAAAATTCCCACTAAACGCTATGCGTTTCTTGGATATCTCTTTAGTTTGCAGCATGTTTAACCCAAAAGATCGAATCGATACTTTTGAGTTTCTTTTCACTGCGATAAGCTAACTTTATTAATCTATTTGTTGCTATTGCCTGTATATTTAAAATATAACCTTCTTTGTAACAGAATAGAAATATAAAAGAAGATTTATAGTAATTCAAGCAAAAAGAGAATAAATTAGAACCAGTCAATTGTCTACAAGCAAGATTAGCCAAAACTTTTTCATTTGCTCCCTACTCCCTGCTCCCTGCTCCCCAGTATATTAGTGAAATTTGAGTGTAGGGTGGGCAATGCCAACCTTACTATGACAATGGGATTTAAAACTGCACTTCATACTCAACCACAGCTTGCGTATCGTCGGCAAAATCTGTCGCGGCGCGGACGCGGGTGTTGTCGTTCAAGCGATAGCTCAAACCGAATTGAGCTGGTTGTTGTGCAGTTAAGAATGTCAAAACCGAGACATAAGCATTGCGCGTGATATCAACGCCAGCCTCAGCCGCTAGACCAAGAGTAGAAGAGCGCGATCGCTCCTCATTAGAAATAGAAGTGGGGAATAAACGCAGCTCTGATAAACCCAAGGCATTGCCAATGTCGGTAAACGTATTTTGAAAGTTACCTAATATAGCTGTTCCTGCCAGATTAACTAGTCCCGTCGCCGTATCACCACCACCCTGTCCTGCCAAGGTTTGCGCGAAACCACCACCAATTAGAGCGATAATCTCTGATTGACTGCGGGAAGGGCTACTTGTCAGTTCCAAATTTTCAAATAATTGGCTAGCTGGTCCTTTAGCTACTGCCCGCACGCGAACGGTATTTACGGAACCGATATCTGTAGATAAGGTGTTGTCAGAAATCTCGCTGCTGATAACAGAAGAAGGGACTTGCGATCGCGTCACTTCTGGTACTGATGCGATCAATCGCACATCAAGGGTTGGATCGAGAGCTTGCTTTGGTGTAAAAGTTGCTTTTTGTTCGTAGCCCCGCTCCAACTCAAATTGAGTCGTAAATAAATTGACGCTACCACGTTCTAAATTGATAGTTCCTTGAGGGCGCAAATCGCCCAGCATACCGTTTACCACTAAAGTTCCAGCCGCTTGAAAGTCAAGAATCGGTGGTAACGTTACCGACACATTATTTCCTAAAGTCAGCCGCAGATCGTTCAACTCTATAGGTGCTTCAGCAGCTGGAGCCGGGGCTGTTCCCCCTTGTCCCCCTTGTCCCCCTTGCCCCCTTGCGCCCCAGGCGTAGCCGGGGCATTGCTAGTTGGCAGAAAAACCTGACCGTCCGCCAGTAGAACTTGACCCCCGATTGTGGGGTTAAGTGCGGAGCCAGTCACAGTGACTTTACCGTCAACGCCTCCTTGATATAAATTGGGTAAATTCAACCTCAGCCGATCTAAAGAAACGGTAAGGGGATTAGCGGCATCTGGGTCATTTGCTGCTAGATTCTCAAAAATCGGAATTACGCCTTGGGCAACCACCTGACCCCTGGAAAAATCGCCTTGAATTCCCTTGACGAGAATGCGATCTTCGTTAAATAGCACCGTACCGTTGACATTTGTTAATGGATCTGTTAAAGCCGCAGCAGTGATGGTGGCATTTTTGACTTGGGCAATTCCCTTCGCTTCTGGCTGCTTGAGAGTACCGCGTACTTGCAGTTGAACTTGTCCTTCACCGCCTTTCCACGCTACTTGGTCGGTTAAAACATTGAGTAAGGCTAGTCCTTGATTTTGGACATTGACATCTAACCGAATCTGGTCGCTATCCGGTTTAACCGAAGCGAAAGGTAATTGTAAGGGAATACTACCAGTCGCCATTAATGGGTCGGGTCCAGCAATCAGAATGTTGCTACCGAAACCGAGACGGGCATTAGCATAGCTGAAACTAGCCGCAGCTGATTCTACGGGGTTTTGATTGATCGTGCCTTCGCTGAGTTGAAATTCTCCGACTGCTAAGGGGTTCTCGGTACTACCAGCGATGGTTGCCGTACCGTCCACATTACCTGTCACGGCGATCGGTAATTCGACAAAATCATTGAGTAGGCTTAACGGAAAGCCCCTGACTCGTAACTGACCTGATTGCTGTTCGCTGCTAAAACGACCAGTCAAAGCTACAGCGGTGTTTTCGTCCAATCGTACCCGCACGGGAAGTAGGGTTAGCACTCCTTCATTAAAGTTACCAGCAGCAACGAGGCGATCGGCAGTATATTTACCCCACTGCCACTTATCCCCTCGCAAATTGAAATCAGCAGCAATGCCCTGTTGGGGAGAACCACTAGCAGTAACTTCGCCGCCAAAAGTCCCCTGAAGTTCGGCTAAAGCTGGGACTGGAAAAGCATCTTGACGTTGCTGGCGCTGCTGTTGCAGTAAAACTAAAACTTCCGAATAACGACGTAATTGAGTTAATAGCGATCTATTTGGTGCGCCGACTTGTAAAATTCCTAAATCTTTTGCTGTAGCATAATCAGGAGGCTGAAAACCGCGTTGCAGGTCTTCAAAGTCATAAATTTGCAGGGCGCTGAGGATATCTTGAATGTTGCCTTGGGCGATATTGGCTTTAGCTTGAAATTGAGGACCTTTAGGAGTTTGACTGAAGCTACCTGTTAATGCATACCGGCTTGAACCTTTGACAAATTCACCATTAGTCAGCGTCCCGCCACCGTTCCCGTACCGAAATTGTGCCGCTAAGCGATCGCCCTGCAATCTACCTATACCAGGTTGTGCTACAGCTACATCTCCTTGGGCGGCTAGACGGTCGGGATTTACCGTCAAATCGGCTGATAAAATGCCGCTGACTGGACCCGTGAGGTAGGGGTTAGCTGGTGCAGACAGATTCAGCACCCGTAACGGAAAGTTTTCGACATTGACCAATAAATTCTCGCCCTGACTTCTCCCAGTGGCGATCGCCTCATCCAATCTCACCGTAAAATTATTGGGGCGATAGTCGGGTTTGAGATTGACAGCAACGCGATCGTTTTGATTCCCAACTAAATCTAAATTTAATCCCCTGCCCGGTTGCAGCCGCAAATCTCCCGCTAATAGCGGGTCGAAAGCTACGTTGTTGACGGCAAAGTTTTGCAGCCGCACGTTACCTACAACATTCGGTACTGGTAAATTGCCCGTAACCTGTCCAACAAAACTGACTCTACCCGCCACGCTACTATTAGGTGGCAACTGTACGGGAGCGTTTTTGAGATCGTAGTCTCGCACTTTGACGTTAAAATTTAACCCCGTTATCGAGGCAACATTTTGCGGGTCAACACTAACTCTGCCGTTCGCTTGAATATTTCTAGAGGTGAGTTGGGGAATATTTAAAGTGTTGCCATTCCAATTTAAGGAAGCAGTTAGGGGTTGTCCGATTAACTCCTCCGACAAGCGGACTTGTCCCGCTGCTGTAATTCCTGCCGGACTGAATTCGCTGATAGTTCCGGCTAAGTTGGCATCTCCTGTCAGTAAACCTCGTAATTGTGGATTAAATCGATTGAGCTGGATTCCATTCGTATTAACTGCTACTTGCCAGCGACCGTTATTGAGTTGAATATCCCTAGCATTAATCGTACCTCCGGCAACATTTAACCTCCCCGTACCGCTACCCCGTAAAGTTTCTGGAGTAAAAGCAGTGGTACTCCCCGATAGATTTAGCCTTCCGTTCAGACTTCCCGCATACTGAGGCGGTACGGGGGCGAGACGTTGCAATTGTAAGTCAGTTGCTTGCAGTTGAGTTTGCCAGCGTCCGGCGGCTACTTGGATACTAGGGACGTTAATCGTACCCCCACCAATCCCCGTTAATTGACCCGCACCTGTAGCAGTGAGTTGTTGCGGTTTAGCTGGGTCGAGCGTACCAGCTAGATTAAACGTACCATTTACCGGGTTTTGCAAGCTGGGCGGGACTTGGGTTAACTGTCCCAATCTCACCCCAGTGGCTTTAATTGCTGCTTTCCAACGTTGGTTGACCAACTCCCCAGCCGCTGAAACATCACCTCCAGCCACGCGGAAAATTGTATCGCGTAGGAAGAGGTTGTTGGCGTTGTAAATCACCAGTTGTCCTTTACCTGGATATGTTGCTTGGGGTGCTTGCCAATTAACAACTGTACGGGGTTTATCTGGCGTACCTGTAACTTGGGCTTGGGCGGTGACAATTCCCACTTTCGCAGCTTGGTTAGTTACGCCGTAGGCTTTGGCGATCGCATCCCCTGGAATATTATTAGCAATAAATTTAAAATCTAAACCTGCTGTCTGTTCTGGTTTCAGGGCTAATTTCAGCGTTCCGCCACCCGTTACCTTACCTCCAGCAGCGGGTGTAGCTGATATATTGGGAAAATTTAACGTTCCTGCTGCCGTATCAAGGGTAAAGTTCGTACTTACCCGACTGATATTCAACCGATCTAACCGGACTGGTTTGATGTTTACTACATCTCCGGTCAAAACAGCCGCTTCTACGGGTCCTGTCAGTTTGACTTGCGATCGAAAAACACCATCAACGGGTACGGGTACTTGTAGATTTAAACTAGAAATTGCGGCGGCGGCGCTGACAGCATCGACGTAAGCCGAGAGATTAAAACCTTTTTCTATATCAAGAGAACCCTTAGCTACAGCTGGAATTTTGCCATAGCTACTAGCAACGTTATCTAGGTAAATTTCCGTTCCCTTAAACTGCAACCTTCCCTGAGAATTATTAAAGGCTTGCGGTAGTTGATTAACTTGAGCTGTAACCTTGTTTAGGTCGGCAGTACCATATAAACCCAACAGTTTTACAGGAGTGAGTTCGGCTTTAAAATCGCTGTTGACTCGACCACCTTGAATAACTAACGGCAATTCAATCAGCCGCGTTAGATCGGAAGCTAGAAATTCTTGCGTATTAATATTGATACTAGCTCGTCCCGACTCGGCGCGAAAATCTCCATCAAGCTTTAGCTCTCCTCCTGTCTGCGGTTTCCCAGCTAAATTGAAATTAATCAGATTATAGTTTTCGCGAAAAGTTGCTTCTCCGTTAACTTGATTTAAGGTGACAGTGTTACGTGGCGTAGAACGAGTTAGTTGTTGAACGTTAGACACTAAAATTGCTTGAGCATTCCGCCAGCCAAGCCGATTGAGGGCAATTTGAATTGGACCTCCCGCCTCACCACCCGTAGCAATATCAGTATTGACCCAGCGCCCTTGGGTATCTTGCTGCACGTAAGCTTTTGGGTTAACAAGCGTGACATCTAAGGGTAAAGTGCGAGTCAAAAGCACTGATAAGGGGTTGTAGCTTACCTCCACCGCTTCAATCGATGCCGTATCCGGGTCGGTAGCAGTAGCCGGAACAGAAGTAGCACCCAAGCGTAACCCCGTCAAACCAAACCGTTCGACGCGCCCGACTTTAATCGGTCGTTTCAGGGTTTGGGAAAGATTTTTTTCGACAAGTGGCGATAGCTGTTCGTAAATGAATCGATTTATCCACCACGCACCCGCTGCTACCCCCACCAATATTGGTACGCCAATAGCAACAGTAGTCCGACTAAATAAGATATTCTTGAGACGGTTGGGTCGAGGAGACTGTTGAGAATCTTCAGTTTCCGGCTCAGTGAAATTAGACATAACCCCTCACGGCTGATCTGGACGGCTGGAGCTAGTGGCAAAAACCCACACCTGGGAGCAGCGCCAACTTTAAGGATAATTCAAGAATTTAAATGTGAAATTATCGTTACGGGATTGTTAACATCTATTTGCACAAAATAACCAAAGATGTTATCCGTTCATCAAAAAAACTGCGTCTACACAAAGGTATATAAGAGGGAGTCGGGAGCGGGGAGAAGAGAGCTGAGGGAGCAGAGGAGCAGGGGAGCAGAGGAGCGACAACAAACAACCAACAACCAATTACCAATGACCAATGACCAACTACCAATTTCCCACACCCTACACCCCTTCTTCACCGACAACTGATAACTGATTAAGATTATGGTTAACAAGAAACAAAGGGATGACTGAAGGTAAATTGGAACGGAGAGAGTTATGATTGCACCCATGCGTGTATTTGTGTTACTGTTTAATGCCCGCACGGAAAATGAGGGCATTCATACTATTCAAACAGGCGATCGCAATAAGGTATTGATGTTTGAATCAGAAGATGATGCAGCACGTTTTGCCTTAATGCTAGAAGCACAAGATTTTCCCGCTCCTACGGTGGAAGCGATGGATACAGAGGAAATCAAGGATTTTTGCGACAGTGCTGGCTATGACTGGGAAGTTGTTCCAGAAGGTGCGCTTGCACTTCCACCAGAAATCAACATAGAGCAAACCGACTGGCAACTAGATGATGAAGATAAACCCTTAGTCGAAGAAAAGTCTGACTCAGATATGTCCGATACTGAATTGGATAGCATTAAGCGGCGGTTGGAAGGCTTATTGTGAAAGGTGGAAATGGGACAAGAGAGACAAGGGAGACAAGGGAGAGGGGGAGACAAGGGAGAGGGGGGAGACAAGGGAGACAAGGGAGAGGGGGGAGACAAGGGAGACAAGGGAGAGGGGGGAGACAAGGGAGAGAAATTTGATAATTTAACGATCGATGACCGATGACCAATTACCAATTACCAATTACCAATTACCAATTACCAATTATGGATCGCGGTCATCTACTAACAGAACAGGTGAATCCTAACAGTCAAAACTTAGACCGACTAAGTTGTTTGGAGTTGGTAGAGTTATTTAACTGCGAGGATGCGAAAGCAGTAGCGGCGGTGGCAGAGGCAAAGCAAGAATTAGCTGAGGCGATCGCCCTGACAGCAAAATCGTTGCATCACGGAGGACGGCTGTTTTATATTGGGGCGGGAACGAGTGGGCGTTTGGGGGTATTAGACGCTTCTGAGTGTCCGCCGACGTTTTGCACGCCGCCAGAAATGGTACAGGGGATTATTGCTGGGGGTGCGGCGGCTTTAATTCGCAGTTCGGAAGATTTGGAGGATCGGGCGGAGGATGGCGCAGGCGCGATCGCCCAACATAAAATTACTCAGTTAGATGTCGTTATCGGTATTACAGCGGGAGGAACCACGCCTTACGTCCAGGGTGCTTTACAAGCAGCCAAAGCTAGAGGGGCTACAACAATTTTTATTGCCTGCGTACCTCAAGAACAAGTCCAAATTGATGTGGATGTCGATATTCGCTTATTGGTAGGAGCGGAGATTCTAGCAGGTTCGACGCGACTCAAAGCCGGAACTGCTACCAAATTGGCATTAAATATCATTTCTACAGGGACGATGGTGCAGTTAGGTAAAGTTTACGGCAATCGCATGGTAGATGTTGCCGTGACAAATAATAAGTTACGCGATCGCGCTTTACGTATTTTACGCGACCTCACCGATTTAGAAGCCGATGCAGCTGAAACATTACTCGATCGCAGTGGCAAATCGGTAAAATTAGCCTTATTAATGCATTGGACGGGGTTAGAAAAAGAAGCAGGCGATCGGTTGTTGGTAGAACACAAGGGTAATCTGAGGGCTGCGGTTGCAAGTTGTAAAAATTCCATAATTAGCACATAGACTCCCGACTCCCTCATTTTCCAAGGGTGACGCACTCCGCTACAGTAGACTTATTGCTCCCTAGCTGCGATCGCAATTCACAATGTTTACTACGGCATCAGAAACCCCCATCATCCTTACCGTTGTCTTGGTTGCACTCGGTATCTTGAGTTGGGGCTTTATCAGGGCGAGGAAATTTGGCAAACTCGGCATCCTCGCCTGGTTACAGTCAGTAGTGCTGATCTCTCCCTGGCTGCTATTCTTTGGCTTATTCGCCACTGGAATTTATCTCAATTTGGCGGGAGTGTTGCTGTTAATCGTCGCTTCGACAGCTATATATGTCTTTCTCGGCAACCGTCTCCGCGCCGCTGGACAAGATGCCATTCTCCGCGCCAAAGCTACAGAAAAACTAGCAGGTAACTCGACAACTCCAGAACCAAATGCAGCAGATGATGGTTCGGTCAAGGCAGTAGAAATACTGAACAAACCGGAGGTGATGCCCATCCCAGATGAAGACCTGACTGCCATTCGCGGTATTTTTGGCATCGACACATTTTTTGCCACAGAGTCAATTCCCTATCAAGATGGCGTAATTTTCAAAGGCAACCTACGCGGAGAACCAGAAGCAGTTTACAATCGCCTCAATACCACTTTACAAGAACGCATGGGAGTCAGCGAAGCAGCTCCAGAGAAACCTCGCTATCGCTTATTTCTAGTTGAAAATGTCGATGGTAGACCAGTCGTCATCGTCCTTCCTAGCCGCAACGACCCCCGTTCCTCAACCGTAGGACAAAAGATTTTCGCGCTAGTCCTGTTTCTTGCTACCATTGCCACAAGTTTAGAAACTGCTGGTATTCTGCAAGGATTCGACTTCTTTACAACTCCAGGTCGTTTCCCCGAAGCTTTACCAATTGCATTGGGAATTCTAGCTGTTTTAGCCGCCCACGAAATCGGACATCGAGTATTAGCCCAGCGCTACCAAGTTCGTCTCAGTCCTCCCTTCTTCCTGCCAACGCTGCAAATCGGAGCATTTGGAGCAATTACGCGGATTGAATCGCTACTACCCAACCGCACAGCCTTATTTGATATTGCTATTGCTGGTCCCGTGGCTGGGGGTGTTGTTTCCTTACTCATGCTGTTTGCGGGTCTAATCCTCTCGCATCCTGGCAGTATGTATCAAGTCCCGTCACAATTTTTTCAAGGCTCAATTTTAGTCGGAGCTTTATCTAAAGTTGTGTTAGGTTCTGCCGTCAACCAAGCTTTGGTAGACGTTCACCCGCTGACAATTATTGGCTGGTTGGGGTTGGTAATTACAGCGCTGAATCTGATGCCAGCCGGACAGTTAGATGGTGGGCGAGTCGTACAAGCAATTTACGGGCGTAAAACCGCCGGACGCACGACTTTTGCCACAGTCATCGTTTTGGCGATCGCATCTTTAGCTAATCCGTTAGCTTTATACTGGGCAGTTGTTATCCTTTTCTTGCAACGAGATTTAGAACGCCCTAGCCTGAACGAGTTAACAGAACCGAATGATGCTAGAGCAGCTTTAGGTTTATTAGCACTGTTTTTGATGATAGCTACCCTCCTACCCCTCACACCCGCATTAGCAGGACGCTTAGGAATCGGTGGTTAAAAGAATTCTCAAAGTCCCCCTTTTGAAGGGGGATTTAGGGGGATCTTCAAGTCCTCCTTTTGAAGGGGGATTTAGGGGGATTTCATAACCGTTTTCAAATCGCATGAAATACATAATTTGCAGGGGCGCACAGCTGTGCGCCCCTACCAGTTTCATACACGCAATTTCATTTCACTATATATTACCAATACCCTCAAAATTTGGACGAACTAAAAACTTGGCTTCACACTTTCCACATCATACTTTTTAAATTTTTTATATATCTAATCTTGCTTTTATAAAGTTATTAATAGCAGATATACATTTTTTCCAAATTCGATATTTCAGCAAAATTCCATCATAAAAATAACAATAATCCCTCGTAAAAATTCAATAAAAAATCTGTAGAAGCGCTGAAAATAAGAAACCCTAAATTTCACTGAAGCGCTTGAATTTTGCCTGAGCCAGACTTGAACTCAACGAGTTCTATTAAAGTCTTTGGCTTTGTGTCAAAAGTTCTAATTAGTCAATATCAAGTAGAAAGAGCAAGAATTATCCGCTCTGAAGGAACGTTTCAGACAGATTCTTTACGGATTGCGTTTCAAGAACTACTAGATGAATACTGCAAGAGTAAAGATTTTCAGTTAATCCCAGAACTAGATTATCAAACTAAAATTGGTAGAGTTATTTACCCTAACGGTACAGTTAAAGATACTTTACGCCTAAATTGGGGTTATTGGAATAGAGAGGCTAATAATTTAGATCGAGCAATTGAAAATAAACTATCCCAAGGTTACCCAGATAGCAATATTTTATTTGAAGACTCGCAAACAGCAGTTTTAATTCAAGCTGGAACTGAAGTTATGCGCGTTTCCATGCAAGATGGAGACGCACTAGAGCAAATTCTCAATCGTTTTCTCAACTATGTTCCTCCAGAAGTCAGAGATTTTCGCGCTGCTATTGAGACATTCAAGCAAGACTTACCAACAATTCTCAATACATTAAGAGACATGTTGGAACAACAAAGCGCTAGAAATCCAGAATTTCAAAGAGCAAAATATCAAATTTGGGAAATTTGCAAAGAATCAATTAATCCTGAAATTACTTTATTAGATATTCGGGAAATGATGATTCAGCATATTTTAACAGAAGATATTTTTAGCAATATATTTAATGAATCTCAATATTATCGGGAAAATAATATTGCTCGCGAATTGCAACGAGCTTTAAATACTTTTTTTACTAGTAGTACAAAAAACAATTTACTGAGTACTATCGAACGTTACTATGGTGTGATTAGAAAAACTGCTACTAATATCTACAACCATTCTGAAAAACAAAAGTTTTTAAAAGCTATTTATGAAAACTTTTATCAAGCATATAATCCTCAAGCAGCCGATCGCTTGGGGATTGTTTATACACCGAATGAGGTGGTTCGCTTTATCATCGAAAGCGTAGATTATTTACTAGAACGGCATTTCCACAAAAAATTAGCTTCAAAAAATATTGAAATTCTCGATCCTGCAACTGGTACGGGAACGTTTATCACTGAACTAATTGAATATTTACCAAAAAACAAACTGACATATAAGTATAAAAACGAAATTTTTTGTAACGAGATTGCACTCTTACCTTATCACATAGCTAATCTGAACATTGAATTTACTTACAAGCAAAAAATGAGTAGATATGAAGAATTTAAAAACATTTGTTTTGTCGATACTCTAGAACACGCCTTTTTTGAAGAAGGTAAACAGGAAGATTTATTTAGCTTAAATATAGAAAACAACGAACGCATTCAACGCCAAAATAATCGCACCATTTCTGTAATTATTGGCAATCCTCCATATCATAGCGATCGCAACATTAGTTATCCCACGATCGATCGCCGCGTGAAAGAGACTTATATTAGAAATAGCCAAGCGCGGAAAACAAAAGCATACGATCTATACGCTAGATTTCTGCGTTGGGCATCCGATCGCTTGGGTAAAAATGGTATTATCGCTTTTGTTTCTAATAATTCTTTTATTGATGCTCGGACTTACGATGGTTTAAGAAAAGTTATTACTGAAGAATTCAACGAAATTTATATTATTAATCTTAAAGGAAACGCTCGAACGAGTGGCGATCGCAGGCATCGAGAAGGAGGTAATATATTTAATGATAAAATTCGTGTGGGAATTGCCGTCTATTTTCTAGTTAGAAAAGAAGGCGATCGCAATTGTCAAATTTATTACCACGCTCTCCCTGACTATGCTACTACAAAAGAGAAAAATATTTATCTAGCCGAACGCAAGTTTTTAGAAATTCAATTCGAGCAGATCGTACCAGATGCAAATAATAATTGGCTCAATCGAGTAGATAATGATTTTTATACTCTCATACCTGTTGCAGATCGCGACACTAAGTTTAGTAAAGATCGACGAGAAGCAAGAGCAATCTTTAAATTGTTTACCCTTGGGGTTATTACTGCTAGAGATGAATGGGTTTATGCCGAATCAGAAACGGCGCTAGAATCAAAAGTTAGGTACTTCATTGGTATTTATAATCAAGCAGTTGATAACCGAAACACACGGGAAAATCTCGATCGCACTATCAAATGGACGAGGAGATTAAAACGGTATCTAAATCGAGGAATAAGCTATCAATTTAAAACTAACAATATTCGAGACTGTTTGTATAGACCATTTGTGACTAAAAAATTGTATTTTAGTCCAGAGGTAAATGAGATGCAATATCAACTAGGGCAAGTATTTGATCGGAACTGTCAAAATTTGCTGATTGGTTTTACTGCACCTGGTTCGACTAAATCATTCATGACTTTAGCTAGCGATCGCATTCCAGATTATCATCTGATCGGTGATTCGCAATGCCTTCCTTTATATTGCTACGATGAAAATGGCGATCGCGTTGATAATATTACAGATTGGGGACTAGAACAATTTCAAAATCATTATTGTAGAGACGTTACATCTAACATCTCTACAATTACCAAATTGGATATTTTTCACTATACCTATGCCGTTCTACACTATCCGGCTTATCGCGCAAAATATCAGCAGAATTTAAACAGAGACTTTCCTCGCCTACCTTTCTACAATAACTTTTGGCAGTGGGTGAATTGGGGTCAACAGTTGTTGAAATTACATATTCATTATGAAACTGTAGTACTCTACCCCCTCCAGCGCATCGATCTCCCAACATGCAGCGCTATGAAGGTGAAACTGAAAGCAGATCGCGATCGAGGCAGAATTATTATAGATACGGTGACAACCTTAGAAGGCATTCCTACATCTGCTTGGGAATATATGTTAGGAAACCACTCAGCTTTAGAGTGGGTGTTAGAGCAATATAAAGAGAAGAAACCTAAAGATGCAACTGTAGCTGCCAGATTCCATACTTATCGCTTTGCCAATTATAAAGAGCAAGCGATCGCGTTACTGCAAAGAGTTTGTACTGTCAGTGTCGAGACAATGAGAATTGTAGGGGAAATGAGTAGTTAGTAAAACTATCATTTAGAACATAGATAAGAAGGGACGCACAGCTGTGCGTCCCTTCTTACATTTTGCGTATCAAAAAAGGCGCGATCGCGCAATTCGTATATTTACTGAAGTGATTATAAAATTGTTAAGCCAAAATCAACGCAAGTGGACTTACCATTTTGCGAGATAACAGGCAATGATTGTTCCAGCGCCTCAGCCTAACGTACAAAATTTGCAACAAGAAGCGATCGCTTTATTCAAGGAAATTAGTTTCTTGATGGATAACGCCGCCAGCGCTCTCAGCACTGATAGTTCTAGCGGTAAGTACAAAGACTTTCAGCAAGAGGTCTTGAGTGTATCTCACAATGTGGAAAAATTAGAGCTAATGATGGCGATCGTTGCGCCGATGAAGGCTGGTAAGTCCACAATTATCAACGCCATTGCCGGACAGGAAATTCTCCCTAGTCGCAATGCAGCAATGACAACCCTACCAACACAAATTATTTTTAACTCGGATTTGACTCAGCCAACCTTAACCCTGAGTCCCGAAATTATCTCTGTTTATCAACAGACGCTTCAGGCTTTACAAACAAAGATTCAAACTTTGGGAATGCAGCGCATCCAAGACAAGATCGCGCAATATCCTCATTTACAAGATTTGCTGCCCAAAATTCAAGACCCCACAAGTCTACAGTTGCAAGAAATAACCTCTGGACGAGAGGAAATTATTCAGGTATTGATGAGTTTGAACGATATCGTTCGCCTTTGCAATACCATTGACCCATCTACAGACCCCTTGGGAAAGCTTACAGAAGTTCCCTGCATTCAGGTTCCAATGGGGCGATCGCGCCGCCTATCTCCAGCGGATACAGCTAATAATAAGCCAGATCTGTTAGGCAATTTGGTTATTGTCGATACCCCTGGACCCAACGAAGCGGGAGAAAACCTCAAGCTTGCTACAGTAGTCGCCGAACAACTCAAGCAAAGTTCGATGGTATTGATCGTACTAGACTTCACTCAGTTGAAAACAGAAGCCGCCGAACAGGTCAAACGGGACGTACAAAGAGTTATCGATCTACGGGGTAAAGATAACCTGTACATTTTAGTAAACAAAGTCGATCAACGGCGCGAAGGCGACATGACATCAGAACAGCTGCGCCAATTTATTGCAGCTGAATTTGGCATTGGCAATGACGATACAAACCAAGTATTTGAAGTCTCAGCTAGAAGGGCATTTTCTGCCGCTCACTTTACCCACGAACTAGAGCAGCACCCCGAGCTTACTCTGAGTGAGATCCCCGCAGCACGGGTATTAGCTCAAGAAGTCTTCGGGATTGATTGGGAAGAAGAACTAGCAGAAGTTACCTCGGAAGAAATTCGGAAAAAAGCTCAAAAATTATGGAATAAGTCTGGATTTGAGCCATTTTTAGAAAAAGCTGTAAAAGCATTGATGGAACGCGCTGCACCTAAGTGTTTGAAATCTGCCCTTAATCTCGGTCGCAGTCGTTTGGTACAACTAAGGGATGAAGTCAAGCTCCGCAGTAGTGCCATTTGTCAAGACGCAGAGAAATTGCAGTTAGAGTTATATGCGCTAGAAGCCGATTTGCATCGCCTTGAATTGTGTCGCAGCCGCCTCAAGGATGTCGATTCGATCAAATCTCAACTGCATCAAAATCTCCACGAACTGTTACAAGTGCTGAAAAAAGAAGCAACTGTGAATTTAGAAATTTTCTTTGCCAAAGAAGAGTACCAACGGGCTGACTTAATTAAAAAGATGGACATGAGAGCGCGGGAACTTTTCTTAACTAATATTGGTGACTTTGAACTTTTTCCTAAGTGGGTATCGTCACGCCTTAAATCGCAAGTTGAGTTTAAAACTTCTGGTTTATTTGAATTTGAGAGTCCGGAAGTAGCAGAAGAGTTTGTCGATCAGGCAGTCACTTATGTTAAACAGAGGGCAGATAGTTTATTAAGCAGCGTTCGCGATCGCACGAGTCAAGAAATCGAACAGGCGCGTCAAAGCCTATTAGATCTTCTAGAACAAGAAACAAAGCCAATTATTGAAGGAGCTTGTCAGCGATTAAATGAAGCTTTCAACTTAGATTTATCTCTGCCGACAATGCAGTGGGAGTCTTTTGAGACAATGGGTTTTGTCAGACCTCCAGTTAAAAGGCAAAGTCGATTTGTCGATCGCGGTAATGTGGAAGTATTAAGAAATCAGCGTCAGTGGTGGCATTGGTTGTGGATAGTTCCCGTAGAAGTCAAAGTTCAGATCCGACGACCGCGAGTGATTGAAGATTACTATACTGTATCTTTAAATACGCTAATTGCCAAAGTGAATCAATCGATTGAAGGCAGTATTGATAATATTAATTTGGAAATCGAGAAATATCTAGATAAAGATTTTCAGCAAAGAGTAGATGTATTTTTTGCAAATCTCGATACTTTTCTCCATAATTACAGAGATAATTTGAGCCAAGCTCAAATCGATCAAAAACTATCTCTAGAAGAAAAAGAAAAATTGGTAGAAGAACTGAGTTTTCTTCTACCTGAAGCCACAGCACAAATCCAAACCGCAGAAAGTTATATTGAATATACAGACCAAATGCTGAGCAACTAGTGTAAGAAGAAACGATTAATGTAGAGACGTTATATGTAATGTCTCTATCTGTACGGGCGGGTTTTGGACAAAGACTTGTGGTTACAGCCGTAAATCTGCTTGCGCGCACCCGCCCCTACGACTCACTTATTTTTTAGTAGCACTATTACCCGTTTGTTTTTGTGCCTGTTGCAAATGCTCTTGTACTGTGGGTAAGACTTTAGCAGCAAAAGCTTTTAGATCTGGATCTTGACCTTGTTTCGCCTGCTGGCTGAATAAAGCTTCTTGCTGAGCGTGGGCTTTAACTCCTGCCTCGTTCATATATGCCTTATCAAAAGCGCTGCCAGAAAGCTTCGATAGCTTTGCCCGTACAGCTTCATTTTTTTGACCGATGGTTTTTGGTGGAGTTACACCTTTTTGTTGTGCCAAAGCCATTAGCTCTTGATTAACTTTAGTATGCTCGTCAATCATGTGCTGAGCATAATCTTTTACCTCTTGGCTAGAGGCGCGTTGCAAGGCAAGTTTTCCGAGTTGGACTTCCGCCATTCCCCCTTGGGCTGCTTCAGTAATAAACTGCCGATCTTGAGTACTGAGTTGCTGATTTTGCCCGGTTGTGCTGGGTTGAGTCTGAGTTGAATCGCGATTAGGTTGGTTTATGCTGGGATTCGACTCAGTTGCACCAGGTGTAGAGCGAGTTGCATCAGGAACAGGCTGCGTCGTAGTTCCAGGAGAAGATTGAGTTGGGGATTGACTTGATTGTGCTAAGGTTTTGTATTCTAAAGAGACAAACAACCCGACTGCCACAAGAGCAGCAGTGATAATTTTGCGTTGCATTGCTATTAAACTTCCTTGTTTTGTAATGCTTATGTATTCCTCACACCCTCACTCATGCCGTCAAGTGACTGACAGATCGCGGGTGTTTGTTAAGCGATTGTTAAAGGTGTGGCGATCGCATTTGACTAGTACATCTGCTTCGTCCACACCTATTCTCTATTTGCAATCTCCAGCCGATCTCCAACCTCTACCTGAAGAGTCATTCGTCATTGGTCATTCGTCATTGGTCATTTGTTATATTGACTACAAAAAATCAGCACTCGGTGACTAGTGGCTAGGGACTGGTGACTAGACCGAAACAAGAAACTAGCTACTAGCCACCAGCCACTATCTACTCCCTCACAATCAACAACCAATTTAAGATGTCAGCTACTAAGTCTTGGTTCCAACCCATCGATCGCGTGGCGATCGCCCTGATCTTCGTTCTCAGTCTGCTCATTGGACTGTTGGTGTGGCGCGGGGATATAGTTGCACCCAAAGTGAGAGATTTTAGTTGGCAAGCTAGACAGATTGGTGCTAGCGATCGCTCTTTTAGCCTCACGTTTAGCCGTCCGATGAATACCAATAGCGTCGAGGCAAACTTACAAATCGATCCGCCACTACCAGGTAAAGTTAGTTGGGCAGGACGACGGTTAGCGTATACTTTGCTAGAACCAGCACCCTATGGCGCGACGTATCGCGTGCAGTTACGCTTTGCCAGAGATAAGTTTACGCCTGAAACAGATTTGAGGCGGCTGCTACAACCTTTTGAGGCAACTTTTAGTACCCGCGATCGCGCTTTTGTCTATCTCGGTGTAGAAGGAGAGGAACAAGGCAGGCTCGTCCTTTACAATTTCACCCAGCAAAAGAAAACGATCCTCACGCCGAAAAATCTGGCAGTCGTTGATTATAAGCTTTATCCTCATGGTGACAAAATTCTCTTTTCTGCTAGCGATCGCCAAAATCGCCAAAATCACAATCCCCAAGGGTTACTTTCTGCCCAGATTTATACTGTCACAACTGGAATTTCTACCCCTCAACCAGATCGGACTCACTGGTTTTCTTTCTTGAATCGTCAACAAGTCCCGTCTCCAGGCAAAATTGACCTAATTTTAGATAACAAAGACTATCAAAATCTCAAATTTGACTTGTCTCCCGATGGCAACACTATATTGGTGCAGCGTGTCAGCCAGCGTCAATCCGATCGATTTGGTTTTTGGATCGTCCGTCCCAATTCTCCGCCGCAGGAAATGGAAACGGAACCAGGGGGAGACTTTTTAATTACTCCTGACAGTCAAACAGTAGCAGTTGCCCAAGGACAAGGAGTCGCAATTTTACCTTTACAAGCTGATGCAAAAAAACCCTTAGAATTTCTGCCTCAATTTGGTATGGTACTGGACTTTGCCCCCGATGGTACGCAAGGGGCAATGGTGCGATTTAATTCCGATTACACGCGATCGCTATTTTTAGTCACAAACCAAGGCGTACAAAGAGAATTATTACGCACGACTGGTTCTATTCTCAGCGCTCAGTTCGATCCGCGTGCCGGAATTCTCTACTGCTTGCTGACACAGTTGATGCAGGGAAATACTTATGAGGAACAGCCGTATTTAAGCGCGATCGATCTCAAAACCGGAAAACAAACGCCTCTAGTCGTGCTACCCAATCAGAGAGATATTCAGATGAGTTTAGCTCCCGATGGCTTGGGTTTGCTATTCGATCAAGTCGTGACAGCAGCCAATGCTAACCCATCTCCAACTTTACCCCGTACCGAGCAAGGACAGGCGATCGCCACCAGTCATTTATGGCTACTCCCACTTCCTGAAACTATAAATGCCGATCTCACCAACCAATTGCGTCCCGAACAGTTGCCCTTACCTGGCTTTCGTCCCAGATGGATACCTTAACTAGGGGTGAGGAGTAAGGGAGTTAGAGAAAAGGACAAGGGAGACAAGGGAGACAAGGGGGACAAGGGGGATTGTTGGGAATAATAGATTGTGAAGTGGGATAAAAATGTTTGTTTGTGAAGAAAAAGTCTTTTAAGAGCCATGAAGATTTAGCAATATTTGAGTTAGCATTCGATACAGCAATGACAATATACGAACTCACTAAAAAGTTTCCTATTGAAGAGAGATATTCGTTAACTGACCAAATCCGTCGTTCATCACGCTCTGTATGTGCCAATTTAGCAGAGGCTTGGAGAAAACGTAGATATAAGGCTGCTTTTATTGCCAAGTTAAACGATTGTGAGGCGGAAGCTTCTGAAACTCAAGTTTGGATAAAATTTGCCGTCAAATGCGGCTACATAGAAATAAACCAAGCGAGAGAAATTTACAGTACTTACAACAAGGTATTATGCGGTTTAGTAAACATGATTAATAATTCAGCCCAATGGACTATCGGTGAATAAATCCCCCTTGTCTCCCTTGTCCCCCTTGTCTCCCTTGTCTCCCTTGTCTCCCTTCGCCCCCTAATCCCCACTCCCTTCGGTCGTGGGGTCCCCGAGTTCCCCCTTGTCTCCCTTGTCCCCCTTGTCCCCCTTGTCTCTCTTCAGATCAAAGCCTTCAGTAATGCCTGTAATTTCAACCTGACTTCGGCAATTTCTCGATCGGGATTAGAGCCAGCAACAATTCCAGCACCAGCATACAACCTAGCGCGATCGCCATCAATTAAAGCCGAACGAATTCCCACAATAAATTCGCTATCTCCTTGATGATTTACCCAGCCTAAAGGTGCAGCATACAAACCTCTTTCAAACTTTTCGTAGGTGCGAATTTTTTTGCAAGCGAGTTGTCTGCTAACTCCTCCTACTGCTGGAGTTGGATGTAAAGCGGCAACAATTTCTAATGGATGAACATCAATCGGAACTTTAGCTTGAATTGGTGTCCATAAATGTTGAATATTTGCTAGTCGCCGTAACCGAGGCGATAATAATTGTGGAGCAATACCGAGTTCTTGCAAACTTTGCGTAATAAAGTCAATCACAACTCGATGTTCGTGCCTTTCTTTTTCACTCTGCAATAATTGATTGGCTAATACTGTATCTTCCGCCGTTGTTTTTCCTCGCGAAATTGAACCAGCTAAAGCATCGGTAAATAGTTGGCGATCGCGAATGCTAATTAATCGTTCGGGACTTGCGCCGATAAAGTTTTGTCCTTTCCCATTATGAGTAGAAAACACGTAACAATCGGGATGCATTTGTCGCAAGCGGTTGAGACACTTAAATAAGTTAAAGTTTGTATTTGCCTGCACGTCAATTGCATGAGCCAGGACAACTTTACTCAGTTGTTGTTCGTAAATTAATTCCGAACAGTCAATAACTGCTTGTTTAAAGCGATCGATACTACTGACATCAACTTGACTGAATTCTCGTTGAAAATGATTTCCTTCGTTTTCTGGCTGTTCTATTGAGGTAATCTCATGAATCTTACGCCATAATTGTTGAATGAATACATCTATATTTGTATCTGCTTCAATTGGCAAGTTAGCAACTAATACGCAGCGATCGCCTTGTCTAGCAATTTGCCAGCGGGGTAGAAATACTGTAGCAACTGGAAAGGGATAATCTGCTGTAGCCTCCGAGAAAAAACTGAAGCTACAAAAGAAATGTGGTTTAGCAAAAGTATGGTTAGAAGAATCAAAAATATCTGTTTCTTTTAAACAAGAGCGAATAAACTTTTGAGTCAGATGAAAACGATTTGCACCTGCCAATTGTAACTGTGCTACAGCATCAATAGCAGCGATTGCCTCTCCTTTGCTTTTATTCTCGAAATAGAAATTTAATTGATGGGGTCGAGCTAGTTTTTCTAGTAAAGCCAGCGGATCGATCGAATCGATCTCCAGAGAAATGCTGACGATTTGAGAACAATTTCGATCGCAGTTTTTTTGCGAAGCTACAAGAAACTGGTATAGCTTCTGGCAGTTTAAGTGGTAGTTGGCAGGGCGCGGTAAAAGGAGCATGAATGTTAAAGTAAACTATTTTTGCATCCAAGTTTAGTAAATTTTTTTTAACTGTAAATTTTTTTTAACTTCTGTTCCTAAAGATTATTAAATCGTGATGGGATGGCTACAGGCGATCGGTTTGCATACGAGGAGCGAGGAGCAAGGAGTGTTAGCAAAGCGGGACGAAGTCCAGAGCGAGAGAAAACCGCTAGAACGCAGACAGCATGGGAATGACAGCTACTCTCATGCCGCAAATGCACCGATCCCTATAGTACAAGAAATGGGGACGGTTATCAGTTGTCAGTTATCAGTTATCAGTGACTAGTGGCTAGTGGCTAGTGGCTAGTGATAAGAATTGAGTCTGGTTCCACTAGCCACTCACTATCAACCAACTGCCAACTCCCATTACCCATTACCAACTACCAATTACCAATCACCCTTTAAAATGACAACAAAGCTGATTACATATTCTAATTCTCAACCTAAATCGAAATTGTGGATGGCAGCAATTAAACCACCAATGTACAGCGTTGCCATTATTCCAATTTGGGTAGGAACTGCGGTAGCAGTTGCGCAAACAAAAAATTTGAATGCAGGCGTATTTTCGACTTTTCTCACTGCTGCTATCTGTATTGTGGCTTGGAGTAATATCAGCAATGATGTTTTCGATTCTGAAACGGGAATCGATAAAAATAAAGCTCACTCTTTGGTGAATTTAACTGGAAACAAACGTCTCATTTTCTGGATTGGGAATCTGTTTTTGATTTTGGGTTTATTGGGTATTTTGGCGATCGCCTGGTGGCAACGAGACTTAACTATAATCGGCATTATCCTCGCGTGCTGCGCGATCGGCTACGCTTATCAGGCACCACCTTTTCGCTTAGGATATCACGGGTTAGGGGAAATTCTGTGCTTTGTGGCTTATGGTCCGCTTGCAGTTTCAGCAGCTTACTATAGTCAAACTCAATCTTGGTCAACCACAAACTTAGCTGCTTCAATTATTGTCGGAACTGTCACTAGCTTAATTTTGTTCTGTTCTCATTTTCACCAAATCAAGGACGATCTCGCTGCCGGAAAGCGATCGCCTATTGTCCGTTTGGGTACGGCTTTATCTGCTAATTTATTACCCTGGATTTGTGGCAGTATTTACACCTTAACCAGTTTATTAACAGTTTTAAATATATTTCCAACGTGGACTTTACTAAGTTGGTTAAGCTTACCCTTTGCAATTAAGTTGTGTCGGCACGTTCTACAATATCATGACCAACCAGAAAAAGTAAGCAATTGTAAGTTTATTGCCGTAGGGTTGCATTTTGTCTGCGGATTACTGTTAGGATTGGGATTTATGTTATAGGTGTCAGTTATTAGTGGCTGGTGGCTAGTGGCTGGTGGCTAGAGAAGATTCCCATGACTCAATTCGATTTTCGTCCTTATCGACGACGATTTAAACCACCTCTACAAACAAATCATGGCGTTTGGGACGTGCGAGATGGGATTATAATTCGATTGACTAGCAATTCAAATGTGGGATATGGTGAGATTGCGCCTATTAGTTGGTTTGGCTCGGAAACAGTAGAACAAGCGTTAGATTTTTGTCGCCAGTTACCAAAAGAAATTTCTGAGGAAATTATTTTTTCGATTCCCGATCGCCTTCCCGCTTGTCAGTTTGGATTTGAATCAGCATGGGAAGATATTAATTGTTGTAAGAACGTACAAATCGCTCCTACAACATCCCTTCCCTACAGTGCTTTACTTCCTGCTGGTAAAGCTGCCTTATCAACCTGGCAAAGTTTAGCAAAAGACGGTTATAGCACCTTTAAATGGAAAATTGGAGTTTATCCGATTGCTGAGGAATTGGCTATTTTTCACCACTTAACTGAAGTATTGCCAGAGAGAGTAAAACTGCGATTAGATGCCAATGGGGGACTGAGTTATGATGAGGCAAATTTGTGGCTTTATACCTGCGATCGCGTTATGGCAACGGGAGTAGGTGTAGAAATTGAATATATCGAACAGCCGCTTGCTAGAGAGAATTTGACTGAAATGCAAGAATTGAGTTGCTACTATGCTACCGCGATCGCGCTGGATGAATCTGTAGCTAATCTGACTCAATTAGAAACTTGCTATCAGCAGGGATGGCGAGGAATTTTTACGATTAAACCCAGTATTGCTGGTTCGCCAAGTCGTTTGCGAAAGTTCTGTCAAGAACACAAAATTGATGCGGTATTCTCTTCCGTATTTGAAACTATTGTCGGTAAACAAGCAGCTTTAAAACTAGCAGCAGAACTATCTCTAAATCGTCGCGCAGTTGGGTTTGGCGTACATCACTGGTTAGAGGAAAATGAACAAACTTGGCTAGAACAATTATGGCAAGCTTGTTAGAAGCTATAAAAAAATCTGGCGATCGCCATTGGTTAATTGGTGGCGATAGTGGCGAACTTGTCGAACTAGCAGAGCAATTTTATTTAGAAATTATCGAGCAATCTTCTCAGCAGAATTCGCCTAGAATTATTTTAGCTGAAAGCAACCCAATTCGATTTTTAGCTGGATTTATCGCTGCCTGTAGTGTAGATTGTTCCATATTTCTTTGCAATCCCTTTTGGGAAGAAGGAGAATGGCAGCAGGTTTTTGATATTGTACAACCAGATATTGTCTGGGGAGAAGTCCAAAATCAAAAAATAACAGCGATAATTCCGAATTCCGAATTCCGAATTCCGAATTCATCTATCATGATTCCCACGGGTGGATCGTCGGGTAAAATTCGTTTTGCCATTCATACGTGGGATACCTTAAATGCCTCCGTTCGAGGCTTTCAAACATACTTTCAAAGTCAGCAGATTAATTCTTTTTGTGTTTTACCCCTATATCATGTTAGTGGCTTAATGCAATTTATGCGATCGCTAACTTCTGGCGGTAAATTAGCAATTTTTCCTTTTAAAACTATAGAATCTGGAGTTATACCCGATCTCGATCCTGAAGATTTTTTTATTTCTTTGGTTCCAACTCAACTTCAGCGTTTATTACAGATTCCCAATTTAGTCGATTGGTTGGCACAATTTCAAACAGTATTATTAGGTGGCGCGCCTGCTTGGCAAGAACTTTTAGATCGAGCCAGAGATTCTAAAGTTAGACTAGCACCTACTTATGGAATGACAGAAACGGCATCACAAATTGCTACCCTCAAGCCAGAAGATTTTCTTCAAGGATATAACAGTTGCGGTCGAGTTTTACCTCACGCGCAAATTAAAATTATTAATTCTAAACATGAAATATTAAATTCCAATGAAATCGGCACGATTTGCATTCAAGCTAAGTCTTTAGCTTTAGGCTACTATCCAGATTTGTTAGAACAAGTAGAGATTCAGGTAGACGATCTAGGTTATATAGACGATCGCGGCTATTTAAATATTGTCGGTCGCAACAGTCATAAGATTATTACAGGAGGCGAAAACGTATATCCTTGTGAAGTTGAAGCTGCGATTAGAGTAACTCAATTAGTCGATGATATTGTTGTAATTGGACTTTGCGATCGCGTTTGGGGAGAAGTCGTCACGGCAATTTACGTTCCTAAATCTCAGTCGGTTTCTGCAAGAGAAATTAAAGCCGCGATCGCCAATAGTTTATCTAAGTTTAAAATACCTAAATATTGGATTAGCGCTCAAAAGCTACCTCGTAACGCGCAAGGCAAACTCAACCGAGAACAATTACAAGCGATCGCGATTTTGACTCAAGAAAATCGCGATCGAGATTTATCTAATCTACCCACTGTTGAAACCACTGGACGATCTCGCTAGGTAATTGTTGTCTGGTTCTGCTTTCAGGATCGATACAAACGTGTTCTGTCAAGACTTTGGCAACTTCGCGATCGCCTGCGTCAACCATTTTATACGTTACCTCAAAATAATCATCGCCCATATATTTTGGCGTGAGTTCGACTAAGATTTTATCGCCACAAAACATCGGACGGAAAAAATCTGCACTAGCATGAACGATGGGAATAGCAACCGAAGTTTTACTGAAAAACGCTTGGATGTTAATTCCTGATGCTGCTAAAGACTCTTCGTAAGCTTCATGGCATATAGATAGAACGCTGGCAAAGTAGACAACCCCAGCTGCATCAGTATCCTGAAAGCGAATAGTACGAGTATATGTAAATGTCATTTATCGAGGAGTATGTTCACATCTATTTATCTCCGATAGTGCCAGAATTAGCTACCAATTTTTCTTTTTTTCTTAATTTTTAACGCCAATCCAGAGTGAACAGGCATTAAATATTCTCCAATCTGCATAAAAAGAGGGCTTTATTTCCCCCTTAAAAAGGGGGTTAGGGGGATCGAGAGTACTAGATCACAATCTTCTCTCTACCACCAACATTCGCCGATAAGATAACCATCCTCCCAGTACCATCAATCCCGTGAAGCCAACTAAAAACCAGAAATTCTCGCTAATTTCAGCCATCTCACTTCCGTTAGCAGAAACTTTTAAAAAAGCTGTATTCATGTGATAAATCGGGTTGAACTTGGCAATTTGTTGTAAATGTTTCGGAAACAAAAAAGTAGGGATAAAAGCACCGCCTAACATCAACAACGGCACGCCAAAAGCCGCGATTAAAGCATTTACATCTTCCGTACGACGGGCTAATTGCGTGCCTAAAATAAAACCTAAACCTACGTATGCAGCTATACTCAGTAAAATAATTAAGCAGCCCAAAATCAAGGAACCATTGAAACTAGCATTAAAAAATAATGAAGAAATCGTATAAATTAGTACAGCTTGTCCTATGCCAATACAACTGTGAGCGAGAAAAATTCCTAAAAAGTAGGAAGTGCCACTTAGAGGAGAAATGAATAGACGCTTGAGAGTTTGTTGTTCTCGTTCGGAAACGATAGTAGCAACCGTACCACCCAAACAACTGAAAAACAACGCTGCTCCTACTAACGTTAAGGGTGCAGCAATATTAAAAGCTTGGTCTATTGACAGCTTGGCTCGTTCTGCCAAAATAAATCCGTTAAGTAACAATACAGAAACGGGAAAAATACTCCAAAAAATTAAGCTGCGACGGCGACGCAGTAGTTCAATTAAGATTCGTTGTGCGACAGCCAGCGTTTCTCGCCAATATTTCATCGTGATGGGAGTGAGGAGTTAACTTGAATCCATTATCAAACGACGTGCTTTCACAGCCAATTTCTCGACGCACTTTATTTAAGCTATGTGGGATTGGTGCTGTCGGGGGAGTTGTGGGATACACTCGGTTTTCAAAACCACAGCCTACGGTACACCAACCAGATAGATTAGATCTACCGCGATCGCTAACTCAATCGAAAAGCGTAGTTGTTGTCGGTGGAGGATTAGCTGGATTAGCTTGCGCCTACGAACTGAGTCAGCGCGGATTTGCCGTGACGCTATTAGAGCGATCGCCACAACTGGGTGGTAAGATTGCCAGCTGGCAGGTCGAAGCAGCAGGGGAAACTTTTATGATGGAACACGGCTTCCACGGTTTCTTTCCTCAATACTACAACCTCAAAAGTATCGTGGCAGAACTGGAAATTCAGGACAATTTTCGGTCTTTAAATTCCTACGCCGTCCTTTATCGGGGTGAGAAGTACCAGCCAGAAGTCTTCCGTCCCAGTCACTCAGCTTTTCCGTGGAATATCGTTGATTTAGCGATCGCCTCTCCTAATCGGCTCAAATGGGGTATTAACCTGACAAAATGGGAACACTGGCAGGTGTTTCGGGCAATTACCGGATTTCAAACCCAAAAAACCTTTCAACGCCTAGATCATCTTTCCGTAGCCGAGTGGGTAGAACGGAGTTTTCCGCACGGATTATACGATTTATACTTTTTACCCTTCGCCAAATCAAGCTTGAATGCCCCAGATTTGATGAGTGTGGGAGAATTAATGCAATTTTTCCACTTTTACTTTTTTGGCAATCCCGAAGGACTGGCTTTTAACGGTACGCGCTACGACATGGGTACGAGTTTAGTCCAACCAATTGCGAGTGCGATCGCGCGAAATGGTGGCAAGATTGTCACGGGTGCTAACGTCACCGCAATTCAAACTCAAAATGGCAAGATTTCATCCCTCAGCTATTCTCAAGGAGAAGGGGAGGATGCGCCGTTTTGGGTAACGGGAGTTGGAGACAAGGGGGACAAGGGGGACAAGGGAGAAATTTCATATTACGGTGCAGCCGATCGCATGTATGCTGTTTCTCCTGAAAATAAAGCAGCAATCTCTCTTACCTGTACCCATCAAGGCTGTACGGTACAACTCGCAGAAGACGGCAAATTTCACTGTCCCTGTCATGGTGCAGTATACGATCGCCAAGGGAAAGTATTGAAAGGACCAGCACAAAGAGATTTACCCCGCTTTCAAGTTGTCAAACAGCAAGAAGATCGATTGCAACTAGTCGGGAGTCGGGAGTCATTGAACAACCAACTACCAACTACCAACTACCAATTACCAATTACCAACTACCAATTACCAATTCAAGCCGATTACTACATCTTCGCCACCGACGTACCAGGAGTACAACAATTATTTACCTTAGTCGCGGGAGAAGTTAGCCAGCAAGTGCGATCGCAAGTCGAAAAGTTGTCTATAGCCGATCCTTTCGCTGTCTGTCGCTTCTGGTTCGATCGCGATTTTGATTGGCAACACAGCAATTTTACCTCTTTATCTGGCTATCAACTCACCGACAGCATTACGCTTTATCACCGCATTCAGGAACCATATATTGATTGGGCAAATAAAACGGGTGGTAGCGTCGTGGAGTTACACGCCTATTGTTACAAAGAAAAAGAGTTTCCCAATCAGCAAGCTTTATTGACAACATTCGAGCAAGAATTATATGAAATTGTACCGCAGTTACAGCAAGCAAAAATGTTGCATCGGGAATTAGTCAATCAAAAGAATTTCTCTGGTTATCCACCAAATAGCTATAGCGATCGACCGGAGACAAGTACAGAGATTCCTAATTTAATCTTTGCAGGTGATTGGGTCAAAATGCCATTTCCTTGCGGATTAATGGAAAGGGCTGTAAGTAGTGGATTGCTAGCAGCAAATGAGATTTTACACCGCGAAGGATTGCAAAGGCGATCGCTTTTCTCCGTTAATCCAGAGGGAATGTTGAAGATTTAATTACAGCAGGGTGTGTTCTTTAACGCACCCTACCAATTCCAAAATTATTAGTTCAAAAATATATAAAGCTATGCAAACCCCCTCGCTAACCTCACAACAGCGTGATATTCGGCAAACTGGAATTAATCCGAATCATTGGTATGCAGTCGCCCGTAGTCGTGAAGTTACAACTAACCCTATAGCCGTCACTCTTTGGCATCAAGCGATCGCAATTTATCGTGGCAACGATGGGAAAGTATATGCATTAGAAGATCGATGTCCGCACCGTCAAGTTAAACTCAGTCACGGACGAGTTGTTGATAACAATTTAGAATGCGCTTATCACGGCTGGCGCATTGCTGGAAATGGTGAATGCGTTGACGTTCCTTATTTAGCAACAAATCAAAAACTACCGAATTGCAAGATTCGCCATTATCCAATTCGAGAACAAGATGGTTTTGTTTGGTTATTTCCTGGCGATCGCAATCTAGCTACGCAACTTCAACCTCTAGGCTTACCAGAGTGGGATCATCTCAACTATATTGCCACTGTTTCAATTATTGAATGTGCCGCTCATTATTCTTACTTAATTGAGAATTTGATGGATATGTATCACGGACATTTACATCAAAGCTGGCAAGCTTGGGCAGATCCAATATTGCAAGATATCTATGAAGATGAAGGACGAGTTGACGCGCATTATCAAGCACAAAGCTATTATAAAATTGATAAAATTTGGTCGATCTCGCAATTATTTTTTCCTGCCTTACGTCGCCTTCATCCCGAACCATTAGACGTGAGCTATATTTACCCCAATTGGACATCAACATTAGGCAATGATTTTAAAATTTATTGTTTATTTTGTCCAATTAACGAATTAAAAACCCGCGCTTATTTAATTCATTTTACTTCTCTCAATGCCTTCTGGCGCTTGCATAAATTACCCGTAGCTTTTAGGAAGTTCGTTAAAAACAGTTTATTCGGCTCGGCGCAAAAATTATTAGATGGATTAGTACTACAAGATGTACAGATGATTGAAGAAGAACAGCAAGCCTATCTCGCCCATCCAGAACAAAAAAATCACGAACTAAACCGTGCTTTAGCGAGCGTTCAAAAATTAATTAAAATTCAAGCAAATCCCTCATAGCCCCCTTTTTAAGGGGGGTTGGGGGATCTTCCGAGACACGGCTGAGTGAAAAGATTTAAGCTGGCGACAGCCCCTTTTCCGCTAACCAGGTGCGATTAAATAACCGCGATTGATAGCGCGTACCGCTATCGCACAGAATTGTCACAATTGTATGACCTGGACCTAATTGCTTGGCTAGCGCGATCGCCGCACCAACATTAATTCCTGTAGAACCGCCGAGAAATAATCCCTCTTCTTGCAGCAGACGGTAGACAATTTTTACTGCTACATCGTCAGTTACGCGAATTGCATCGTCAATCGGTGCGCCTTCCATATTCGCAGTTACGCGACTGTTGCCGATACCTTCTGTAATGGAGTTGCCTTCACTTGTGGTTTCACCTGTTTTGATATAACTGTAAAGCGCACTACCCATCGGATCGGCTAAGACTGTCTTGATGGCAGGATTTTTTTCCTTCAGATACATTGCTACCCCTGCTAGCGTACCTCCCGTACCTGTAGACGTTACCCACACATCAACTTTGCCGTCTGTTTGTTCCCAGATTTCTTTACCTGTAGTTTCGTAATGCGCCCTTCTATTGGCTAAATTATCAAACTGGTTTGCCCAAATTGCATTTTCCATCTCCTCGGCAATTCTACCGGAGAGTCTGACATAATTATTCGGGTCTTTGTATGGTACGGCAGGAACAGGACGCACCTCAGCCCCCAACAGCCTCAACGCATCCATTTTTTCTTGCGACTGGGTATCGGGAATCACAATTAAGCTTTTGTAGCCCTTAGCATTACAAATATGGGCAAGTCCGATGCCAGTATTTCCCGCTGTCCCTTCCACGACCGTACCCCCAGGCTTGAGAATGCCTTTTTCTTCCGCATCCTTAATAATATAAAGTGCGGCGCGGTCTTTTACCGAACCCCCAGGATTGAGAAATTCTGCCTTACCAAGAATTTCGCATCCAGTCTCTTCACTGAAGCGGTTGAGCCGGATCAGGGGTGTATTGCCTACAGTACCGACAAACCCGTTTTTGATATCCATTCCTAAACTACCGTTAATTATCTTCTATCAAAATTCTGACTTATTGCGGTAGGTAGTAGAGCGTGTTGTCGCGATCTGCAAGCGGCAAACGCAAGTGCGATCGCAGATAAAAACATAAAGGAGTTAGCCGTAGGGTGTCGAGCAGAGTAAAATCATTGTAGCTAACCTATTTGGATCGCCAAGCCACATTGATTGATGGCAAAAGAACGCGGTGAACGGATCGCTCATGTATGACGAAGACGACCTTAGCATATTAGATGAAGCCGTACAGCTAGATAGTCCCCTAGATCATCTAGGTGCTTTAACTGCTGATTCTGAGACTGCAAAACCTAACCCAGATGAAATGCTTGCCCTGCTAGAAAATCCTCAAACTCAGCAGAGGATGCTAGCAGCGCGAGCTTTCTGTGAAATTGAAGATGAGCGGGCAACGCCCCATTTAATTCGCTTACTCACAGATGCTTGTCCTTTAGTCAGAGTCAGCGCTGCCTATGCGATCGGACGCAACCCCAGCCCAGAAGCGGTAGAGGCACTGATTCAACAATTAAATCGAGACTGGAACGGTTACGTGCGTAAGGGAGTTGTCTGGGCATTAGGCAACTGCCGCGATCGCCGTTCCCTCAAACCTTTAGCAGAAGCTTTGAGAACCGACATTTCCGCCGTGCGGCTGTGGGCTGCTAGCGCTTTAGCACAAATGGCAGAAATCGGTTATGAAGCAGTAGTCGGAGCCATGCCACCCCTGATTGAAGCTTTGGTGCAAGACCCCGTAGCAGCAGTCAGGAGCAATTGCGCTTGGTCGGTAGGTCAATTATGTCGCGAACTCCCTTCTAACGTCGTCTATGCTACGGCAGTCGATGCCTTAATCCAAGCTTTTGCTGAAGATGAAGATTTAGGCGTAAAAGAAGATGCTAGAGCCGCCATTCTCGGTGTCGGCGATCCGCGAGGACTGCAATTGATCGAGACATTGGAACAGGAAGGATGGTTTTAATGAATTCGGAATTCGGAATTCGGAATTCGGAATTCGGAATTAATACGTGAATTTTGAATTGCTCCCTGCTCACTTAGAAGCATAACAATCGCGACCGGAGGCGATCAGACTTTTGGCAGCATCGCGATTGAGTGGTTTGGAGAATAAGTAGCCCTGAGCAAAGTGTTCTTGCCCAGATGTAGGTTGGAGGGAACAGAGTTGAGCGAGTTGAGATGCGGTTTCTACTCCTTCGGCGACGACATCAATTTTCAAGCTATCGGCTAGGGAAACGATCGCCCGAATAATTTCTAATCGCTCTGAGCTAGTATCTATATCTTGAATGAAGGAGCGATCGATTTTCAAAAAATTGATCGGAAAGCGACTTAAATACGATAAAGAAGAATAACCAGTGCCAAAGTCATCGATGGAAACTTGAATGCCCAACTCTTGTAACTGGATCAATTTGGCTTTAGCAGATGCTAAATCTTCGACAATCGTGCTTTCGGTAATTTCGAGCTTTAAACAATGCGGATCAAAACTAGTTTCTGCTAAGATTTGGCGAATTTTATCCACTAAATCGACTTGGGCAAATTGCTTACCAGAAACATTGACGCTGACTGATAGCGGTGGATCGGAAGGAAATTCTTCGTGCCAAGCACGCATCTGAGTGCAGGCTTCTTGTAACACCCATATGCCTAATGGCAAAATCAGTCCTGTTTCTTCCGCAACACCGATAAATTCTATGGGCGGAATCAAGCCTTTGTCGGGATGCTGCCAGCGGACTAAGGCTTCAAATCCGGTAATTTGGTTGTTATGTAGTGCGACGATTGGCTGGTAGTGGAGTTGAAATTCTTGGTTGATAATTGCCTTGCGCAAGTCTGTTTCTAGGTGCAACATGGCGACAGCACGATCGCGCATAGTGATGTCAAATACCTCATAACACCCACGTCCCCGTTCTTTTGCCCGATACATGGCTATATCTGCATCTCGTAGCAAGTCTTCAGCACAGTCGTAGTCAGCCGTCTCGATTAACACGCCGATACTTGCATTAGCGTAGATTTCTTGTCCGTTGAGGTGGAACGGTAGCTTAAATTCTTGCTGTATCCGTTCGACGAGGTGAATAATGTCACCTTTGTCGTCCACATCTTCAATCAGCATGGCAAACTCATCTCCGCCTAATCGTGCCAATGTATCGCTGCTGCGGATACATGCTTTGAGTCTTTGGGCAATACCCATCAATAGCCGATCGCCTACCAAATGTCCCAGGCTATCGTTAATCGTTTTAAACCGATCGAGATCGACGAATAGCACTGCAAAGGAGAAAATGTTGTGACGTTTCGCCAATTGCAAGACGTGTTCTAAGCGCTCTTGAAATAAAATTCTGTTGGGTAAGCCCGTGAGTCGATCGTGTAAGGCATCATGACTTAACTGAGCTTCGGCACGATGGCGATCGGTAATATCAGTTTGAGAACCAGCGATGCGGTAAGCTTGTCCTTCCTCGTTCCTGACTGCCAAACCGCGACTTAGTACCCAGCGATACGTTCCATCTTTATGTAAAATCCGGTGTTCCCGTTCAAAATGGCTAGTCGTACCATCTAAATGCCGAGATAACTCAAGTTGAAATTGCGCTTTGTCATCGGGATGAATCCGATCGCGCCACTCATCTAAGGTACTAGCAATTTCATCATCTGCGTAGCCTAGCATGGCTTTCCAGCGCTGAGAAAAGTAAATTTCATGATTTTCGAGGTTCCAGTCCCACAGTCCTTCATTTGCCCCTTGCATGACTAAATCGTATCGTTCTGAGGCTTTGAGAAATAGGCTTTCTGCTTGTTGGCGCACCGCATCAATTGCTGCAACTTGCGGTAACGTCGTCCAACAGGCGATCGCCACGCTGACAAAAGCTAACGATATTAATAAAAGTAGAAAAATTACACTGCTATTGGCAATATATTTAATACCTAAGAATGGTCGAAAACACCAACCAACTGCCGTAGCACCACAGACTAATAAAACTAAAATACTGAACTGAAGTAAGGCAAAATCTCGTAACGGGCGATCGCTTTTTATCCGATAGCGCTCGATCCACCATTGAGAACGAAAAAACGTCCAAGGAATGTAATTTATTACCTTATTCGCAGCCAAGATGACTAGGAAAAATAGCAGACCAACGATCGCATTTTGCCAATTCCAAGTTCGATCTCCAAAAATTGTTACGGCTGCTTCCACTAGACAAAAGACTGGCAGCCACCACACCCAGCGAACTGCCGATTGCTCGGAATTCGCTCGCCATCCGAGATGAAATCTCATAATCGACATCAGATATCCTGTAGGCATAATGGTGGTAGCAACTCTCAATGGTTCGTCAACTCTGCTGTGGTGATGGTCAATCGTTAGTCATTTGCGATCGATCTGAGAGTGGAGCGTTACGTGAAATCTACTTACTATTCACTCTCTTTAATCATTTGTGAAATAATGATAATGCTTAATGTTTTTTCAATCCTTGCACGAGCAATGTTAGAACTCAATATAGTTCCTATTTTTTCTATCTCTTAAAAAAATAGTGCGCCAGTGCTGGCTAGAATTACTTAAATAGTTATCTCGAAAAAGAGCAGCGTTCAATAGATTTCTCTGGTGCAAGACTTTACTTCAGTTATATGTGGACTAGAGAGCGACCGACTAAAGATTCATATATTTATAAAACGGGGATGAATAAAATCTTTTAAAATAGCAATAAAACTCGGAGCGAATTTATAATAACTTTATCCCTAATACTGGTTGTACAGAAAATTGAATATATATGGCATGAGTGAAACTACAGTTTTTTAGTCGTGCCGCAATCTACTCCAATCAAGAAAATTGCAGTAATTCTGCCGACTTATATTGTTCCCATGAAGAAATAGCTGGCTATAGACGAGAATATACGGATATATTTTGTAATTTTCTCATGGAGAAATTCTAGATCTACCGCAATCTTACTTAGGTGTAGGAGTGGGCAATTGCGTAATTATTAAAAATATTAAGAATATTAGAATAAATCTTAAAATGATTGCGTTTTTGTCAGCATATTGAAGAATTGTCAGGTACATATCTATGCATCCTGACAATCACATTATGAGAACATATCGTGTATCGTGGCGATCGCCTACCTACTTTGTTACCGATACTTTGGTGGCGATCGCTTCTGGAACATCTTCCGTACTATGAGAACCTGTTGGTTCTTTGAGGAAAAAAGCACACAAACTAGTCACGATTAAACCAACCACTCCTAACATCTGGAAGAAAATGCGATCGCCTGTTGGATCGTTAGGCAAGAGACTATAAATCGAGAGAAAAGCAACTGCACCAACGTTACCATAAGCTCCCACATTGCCAGCAATTTGTCCGGTGACGCGACGCTTTATTAAAGGTACGATTGCATAAGTCGCACCTTCTGCTGCCATAACAAAGAACGAAGCGAGTGCTGTCATAACTGCTACTACTGGTAACGGGACATTTCCGCCTAAACTGCTAAAGATCAGATAGCCAATTCCCATCCCAGCCAGCGTGACAACGAGCGTCCACTTACGACTGTTCACTTTATCAGAAATCAATCCCCCACCAGGGCGGGCAAATAGATTCATAAATGCATATATTCCGGCAACCGCCCCTGCTATGGTTGCATTTAAGCCAAAGCCGCGTTGAAAAAATGTCGGCAACATGGAAACGACAGCTAATTCCGAACCAAAACAAGCAACGTAAGCTAACTCTAAACTGGCAACTTGTGAAAATTGATAGCGATCTTCTGGGGGATAGCGTTTTTCACCCTGCATCAACTGCTTATTTGCTTGCCAAATATTGTAAGACTGAAATAAATACAGGCACAGAAGTAGAAACCAAATGACATACATTGTTGTGGCGTTGAAAAATTTAACTTGATTTAAACGCCAAGCAAGTACGCCCAAAATGCCGACTAAAGGCACGTTCATTAGTAATAAAAACCAGAAGTCTTTCTTGGTAGTGACTTCCATTCCCGCACTACTAGCGGGACGTTCGTAAACTTTACCTGGTGGTGTATCTTGGACGTTAAAAAAATAGATGATGCCAAAGATTGCTGCAATAATTCCCGTGGAAGCGATCGCCAAACGCCAATTAATTTGTCCTCCGGCAAGGAAGGCTGTTGCTGCCGCAATGGAAGGTAAAGTGAAGGCAGCACCCGCAGAACCAAAGTTCCCCCAGCCACCATAAATTCCTTCTGCCAAGCCAATTTCTTTGGGAGGAAACCACTCAGCTACCATGCGAATCCCAATGACAAATCCACAACCGACAATACTCAAAGCTAAGCGGCTGTAAACCAATTGGCTGAAATTTTGGGCAAAGGCAAATGCTAAACACGGAATTGCTGCATATACTAACAAACAAGAATAGGTGATTCGAGGTCCAAATCGATCTAATATCATCCCTACAATAATTCGTGCTGGTACTGTTAAAGCGACGTTACAAAGGGCGATCGTTCTCAATTGGGCTTCGCTTAAACCGAGTTCTGCTTTGACTGTTGGCGCGAAAGGGGCAAAGTTAAACCAGACGACAAACGTGAGAAAAAATGCCAGCCATGTTAAATGTAGAATGCGATAGCGTCCGCTGAATGACCATATACCAGCCATCTCAAATTCTCCCGTAACAACAGTTATCAGTTATCAGTTATCAGTCATCAGTCATCAGTTATCAGAAACCAATAACTAATCGATCGCTACTTATTAAGGCGGGATTGTGTTTTGAATTTAGTTGTTTGTGTCTGACATCATTACTATTTTCAGATTTTTCAAATTGTTGACTTGTTCTAAGTTATAAAAGCTTTAACACGTTATTAGTATAAATTACTACGGTTTGCTAATATTTATTGACGCAAGTATTCGATTTTTGCAATTGCTACTACATTGGTACATCACTGATTTTTTATTGTTATTATTTCTTGATATAGAAACTTGGGTTTCGCTGATGACTTTTGATTTTTAAACGTTCATTTATTGTAAGCAATCCAGAATTTTTATCCAACTTTGATGCTTGAAGTCTTTTTGTGACAAGGTTTTTGGCAGTTTGACAAGCTTATTTCTTATTCAATTGGGCATATTTTAATTTAGATATAGCTACCAAGAAGCTTTGAATAATTATTTTTTAGATATGAATCTATTCCTGATTGCGTAGTTATCAATATCTCTTTTGATAGGTGAATTTAAATAGAAAGCTACTCTGATCTACGGTCATCACAATATACTCGAACACTTAAAGGCAGCGATCGCAACTATCCGGTGTCAGCAGACAGAAGGTAGAAGAAAGGGCTGAGGTTCTCAGAGGAAAATCCGCCGATCTTGTAAATTTTTCTAAAATAAATCAAATTCTGTATTTTTAGATACAGAAAATAACTGTAATATTTAAGTGAAAACAAACTTTTTTATGAATTTGGTGTTTAACAATGCAGACAAAAAGCAGATTAAGTCGGGAAGAAAGACTGAATCGCATAGCTATAGCTCAAGAGTGGATGGTAGAACTGCCTCATCCTCATCCCGTTAGGCTAGTGCTGCTAGTGGTTTTATGTTCTTTTGCGGTAGGGCTGCTACCAATTGTCTATACTCTATCTACAGGAAAAGCGATCGTTACCAATCCGGCGAACGCATCTGGAGAAGCAGGAGTGTGGGGTGTTTTGGGAGAGAAACAATAGTTCCTAAATTAGGAAGTACATAGTCTTGACAAACGAAAATCAAAAATAAAAAGTACCCGCTCTCAGGTACTTTTTATAGATGTCAACTAGGCTATTGATGCAAATTGTTTACCTAGTTCGGTATGTCAAAAACTACTATGCAGTTCTGATTAAGTATAGTTTCCGTTAGTACGAGGTTTACGCGCACCAGCCGCAGCACCAATCAGGGATGCAATTAAACCTAGCAAGGAACCAAACACAAACCACCACAAGCCTCTTGCAGTTGCATCAGCAGCTTCTTTTGCTTGTTCGGCAGTTAGATTCCCACCTTGTGGTAAGTTGACTCCTTGTTGCACCTGGTTGCTAATTACTCCAGCAGCATTTGCAGCCGCATTGGTAGCAAGACCGAAAGCACCAGTAACTCCACTTGCCAACAACCAAGAGCTAAGCGCGAGAGTTGTTGCCCAGAGAATTGCACCATTAAGTAGTGCTGTAGAGCGATTCATCGGTCCACAAGCGCGGGCTGTAAACCAACCGCCTGTGAGCAGAGAAATTAACAAACCGATAGCCGACCAGATACCAACATTTCCTGCAACGTTAGGGGCGTTGGTTCTAGGCGCGCCCGAACCAGCTACCGTGTCTGCTCCAATTGCACCAAATAATGCGCTTAAGATCAATTGAGTTGCTAATGTGACAACTAATCCTGATAGAATTGGACCCCAGCGAACGCGATCGTGATAATCTGTGACCCTAGCTGTAACCGCTGGTTCGGTCATGACTTCATTTACTGGTCGATTGACATATGACATAGCTATTAACTCCTTTGTTTTTTTGTACTTTTGTAAGATTTTTTTTAGCTAATTCACCCTGAGCTTAATTTAGATTAAATTAGCAAATTACCTATCTATCAGTAGAAATAGTTGAGGTATCTATCTTTAGAAGTAAAAACAAGTTATAAACTTTGAGAAAAGAGAACTTTTGATAATTGTTGAAACTGTCACTAGCTTTACTAGATTTTCTGAGCTAACAAGCAAGAAGAATTAATACTGTTTTTCTAGATACGTGCTTGCCTAATTTCTCTATAGCTGCTGTCGTCAAAGAAAGGATTGAAGGGAACGCCAGCGCTACGAAAACACATCTTAGCGTATAGCTCCAATAGTTTGCCGGCTGATAGAGAAATTAGCAGTAGTGACTCAATGTACTGGAGAGTTATGCTAGCCGAGCTATGTATATAGAAATACTTTTTGACTTAGTGTGGGTCATTTCTTTTGTAACGAAGCTTAAAGTATTTGTCAATTTTGCAAAAAAGGTGTGCTAATTAGATAGAGCAAAATTCATAGCTGGCAACAGTAAAGATTTCAGTAAGCCAAAAGCTGTAGGGGTAAGGTTACCCAAAATCTCCCTTGGAGACAGAACTCTTTAAAGAACCTGCCCGTACAAAAGTCAAAATGTCTACTCGTAAAAGCAACAGCTATTTTAGCTGTTACAATGTGCTGGCTGAAAATCCGATCGCTGACAAACCTAGCAAAATTGACTGAATACCCTAGTAGATTAACCGTGTCAAAACTAACTTTATTCGGAATTAATTTATTGTTACTAGCTGGATTGACTGCCATTGCTCCAGCGCCGACTACGGCAAAAACAACGATCGCCCAAAAAAGCCCAAAAGCTGCCCTTCCCAGCAGCCCTGTCAAAAAACGCAAACTGCTGGAGAAGTTGTTGCAAGAAGGGCAAAGATTGATGGATACAGGCAAACTACCAGCCGCGATCGCTAAATATCAACAAGCGGCTAAAATATCTCCCAAAAATGCTCGCATCTACTCTACTATGGGTTACATTCAAGCATTACAAAAAAACTATTCTGCTGCTGTTGTCTCCTATCGTCGCGCGATCGCGGTTGCTCCCAATCATGCCGATTTTCATTATGCTTTAGGCTATTGTTTAGGGCAATTGCGGGATAATGCTGGAGCCGCAGCTGCTTACCGTCGCACGATCGAACTCGATCGCAATAACTTAAATGCCTATTTAGGATTAGGTGTGATTTCCTTCCGTCTGCGAGACTACGACGGTGCAGCCGAAGCATATCAACAAGTTTTAAACCGTGACTCTAATAATGCCTATGCGAACGAGTTAATGGGTTTGCTACTGCTAGAACAAGGAGAATATGATGCAGCGGGCGCTGCACTGCAAAAAGCAGTAACGCAAGCACCTAATAACCCAAAACTGCTGCAAGCTCTTGCCAAGGTCTGGATTGCTCAAGGCAATACACCAGCAGCGCTCATGACTTTCAGACAGATTGCTCACCTTGAACCTCAAGACGCTAGAGTCTATTTGCAGATTGGCGATTTACTCAAGCAGCAAAACGACTTGAATGGCGCTCTTGCAGCCTACCGACAAGCCTTGTCGATCAAACCAAATTTACCAGTAGCGCAAAAGGCAATTCGAGAAATCCTCATGACTTTACCAGCTAGCAATCGTGGTACGGAGCCGCAGCTTTGACTGAAAGTCAAAATTCAAAAGCCAAAAGTCAAAATTTAGGAGCCAGGAGTCACTACTCCCTCCTTCTCGTCTAATCCAGCCTACGTCCTGTGAGTTCGACGAAGATATCTTCGAGGTTAGAAGATCGCGCCATCATTCCAGTTTTGTTTGGTTGTTGGTTAATAAAGGTGTTGGCATCTTCTAAGGTGGGGAAGAATAGATATTCCCAGCGTTCTTCGACTTGCTTCATCACTAACCCTTCACCATACTGCGATCGCAGTTGTGATAAAGTTCCCAAGGAAATCAGCTTGCCACCGTCCATAATTCCAATGCGGTTACACAAATATTCGACTTCCTCCATGTAGTGTGTGGTTAGCAGTATCGTCATTCCCTGCTTGTTGAGATCGAGAATAATTTCCCATAAGCGCCGCCTAGTTTGAGGGTCTAGTCCTACGGTTGGTTCATCTAAAAATAAAATCTGTGGTTGGTGTAACAAAGCTCTGGCAATCTGCAAGCGCCGCTTCATTCCTCCTGAGAGAGTTTTGACTAAACTATCGCGACGGTCTGCTAACTCTACATATTTCAGCCATTGACCGATCCGCTGCTGGCGCTGAGGATTGGGAATGTGATGCAATCGTCCGTGTAGTTCCATATTCTCCCAAACCGAGAGATCGTTATCGACGCTGGTTTGCTGCAAGACTACGCCAATGTACTGCTTCACCAGTATGGATTGACGCAAGAGATCGAATCCTGCTACTTCAACTTGACCCTGGGTTGGTTTGGTCAGCGTTGTTAACATCCGAATCGTAGTTGACTTACCAGCACCATTGGGTCCGAGTAAACCAAAAATCTCCCCTGGTTGGATAGTAAAAGAAAGGTCGTTGACAACTGAAATGTTGTTGTATGACTTGTAAACGTTTTGCAGCGAGACAGCAGCAGACATGAATTGTTGCAATAAGTTAAGTTAATCCTCTCCTAAGTTAACAGTTAGCAGTGGAAAGGGAGCAGGGAGCGCACGAGCAGTGACCAGTGACCAGTGACCAATTACCCATTACCCATTACCCATTATCACTCTTGTCTAGTTTTATGAACTTGAGTAATATTTTGTTTACCTTATTTGATATAGATAAATACTAAAGATTCACAATTTACCATAATCAAAAAACTATGGATACCATCAAGCTGTTTGGTATGCCTGCACAAAGGGGTAGATGGCTGCTGATCCCTCTAGGAATTGTCGTACTGCTCTGCCTGGGTACGGTCTATTCTTGGAGTATTTTCAGAAAACCTTTAGAAAAGTTGCTCAATATTGGTGCAACAGAAAGTTTGTTGCCGTTTACCGTGCTTTTAGTCGTTTTTGCACTGTTGATGCCGATCGCAGGCTTTCTAATCGATCGCTTTGGTTCTCGTGTTGTCACCGCTGTTGGTGGTGTAGTGATGGGAGTTGGTTATATTCTCACTAGCTTTGCTACCAACGAGCCAATGCTTGTCTTTGCCTACGGGTTAGTGGCTGGTGCGGGAATTGGAATTGCCTATGGAGTCCCGTTAGCTGTCTCGGCTAAGTGGTTTCCCGATAAAAAAGGAATAGCTGTAGGCTTGACGGTGATTGGGTTTGGACTATCGCCGTTAATTACCGCACCTTTAGCTAAGAATTTAATCGATGCTTACGGGGTGCGGCAAACTTTTACGATTTTAGGCATTGCCTTTAGTGTTATTGTGGTCGCGATCGCCACGCAATTAAAAATGCCTCCTTCACAATGGCAACCTACAGTAGGGAATGTAGCATCGGCAAGAGTCACTTCAGTTAGAGTAACTACTGAGAAAATCTGGCAGACTCAAAGCTTTTACGGACTGTGGACTTGCTACACGATTGGAACATTTGTAGGACTATCGGCAATTGGTATTTCCAGTCCTGTAGCACAAGAAATGATCGAACTCGACTCCACAACCGCAGCGATGACTGTCTCGCTATTTGCCATCTTTAACGGACTAGGACGACCGTTATTTGGCTGGGTAACAGATCGGTTCAGTCCTAAAATAGCGGCGATCGCCTCTTACGTGCTAATTCTAATCGCTTCGATCTTGATGTTGAATGCTCGTACTGGCGCTACATTGACATACATAGCGGCTTTTGCTTTATTTTGGCTATCTTTAGGTGGATGGCTGGCGATCGCGCCAACCGCAACTTTAACTCTATTTAGAGCCGAAAACTACGCCAAAAATTACGGGATTATCTTTACTGCCTACGGTGTTGGAGCATTTTTCGGTACGATCGTTGCTGGCAGAATTCGAGATATTTTCGGCAGCTATACTTATGCCTTTTATCCAATGGCAGGTTTAGCGATCGCGGGGACGATTGTTGCTGTATTTTTCTTGAAGCGTCTGCCTGCTATGTCTGAAATTTTAGAAGAACCTGTTGCTAGAAGCTAGTGCTATTCAAAGGGAGCAGAGAGTAGGGAGTAGGGAAAGAGAAGAGAGTGATGCATGGTGAGAATTCGGAATTCGGAATTCGGAATTCGGAATTAATTGCGAATGCGCGACTTGTCTTGCTCCCTGTTCGGTAACTTGTGAGTTTATTGAGGAAATATGGGCAAACTTTCTATATAGAAAGACTAGTGCGGCAACAGGACTTCAGCAGTTGCAAAAACACTGCGATCTCATCTTGCAAGCATTATTCGCTTCTGCCTTCTGTCTTCTGCTTTTTTGCACTAGTTTCATATATGCTCGAAAATTCTTCACAACCAATGAATAAAGGGACAATTATTTGTGTTGATGACGAACGCAACATACTACTTAGCCTGCACGATAGCTTGAGTCAAATCGCTACCGGATATGCGATCGAGCTAGCAGAAAGCGGAGTAGCAGCCTTGAGCATAATTACTGAACTTAGCCAAAATCAAATTGAAGTCCCTCTGATTATCTGCGATCGCGCTATGCCTGAAATGGATGGAGCAACTCTGCTAACCCAGCTGCATCAACAATTTCCCAAAACACCCAAAATTCTCATCGCTGAACTAGCTGAAATCAGTCATGCCATCCAAGCGAGCGATCGCACCCATCTTTACCGCTACATTACCAAACCTTGGGACGAGACAGACTTCAGTTTAACCGTGCGCGAAGCACTACGGAGTTACGAGCAAGCTAAACAAATAGCAGCACAAAACCAGACATTGAAACAAATGCATCTGGAACTCCAGCGCGAGATCGCCAATCGCCGCCGTGCTGAAGCCCTTTTAGTCTATGATGCCCTTCACGATACGTTGACAGGGTTACCTAACCGCACGCTATTAGTGGAACGGCTCGAACAAGCAATTAGAACGGTACGATACGACTCAACATATCAATTTGCCGTATTGTTTATCGATCTCGATCGCTTCAAAATTATCAACGATAGTTTGGGACATACAATAGGCGATGAGCTGCTAGTTGCAATTTCAACTCGCTTTCGCCAATGCCTGCGCAACACTGATATCATCGCTCGGCTGGGAGGCGATGAGTTCGCTGTCTTACTCGAAGAAATTCAAGATACTAGCGACGCGATCCAAATAGCACAGCGCTTGTTAGAAAGCCTATGTACGCCATTCAATTTAAAAGGTCATACCGTTGCTGCCAGTGCCAGCATTGGCGTTGTTGTGGGTTCTAGTTCCACTGCCTATGACAGTGCTGCCGATTTGCTGCGAGATGCCGATCTAACCATGTACCATGCAAAGAAAACAGGCAGAGCTGGCTATGCCTTGTTCGATCGCCAACTACACGTTCAGACCCTCAAATTACTAAAAATTCAGAGCGACTTGCATCAAGCTTTAGAGCGGCAAGAATTTATTTTGTGTTATCAACCAATTGTTGCTCTAAGTACGGGCAAACTCATAGGTTTTGAAGCCTTAGTACGCTGGCATCATCCCCAACAAGGTTTGATCTCGCCTGGTGATTTTATTCCCGTTGCCGAAGAAACAGGATTCATTATCTTTCTGGGAGAGTGGGTATTGCGAGAAGCCTGTCGCCAGATGCACCAGTGGCAGTTACAATTTCCTCTGCATTCACCATTAACTATTAGCGTCAATATTTCTGGCAAACAGTTTTCTCAAGTCAATTTCGTGCAGCAGATCGAACAAATTCTTCTAGAAACTGGGTTTGATGCCCATTTGCTCAAACTAGAGATTACCGAAAGCGTACTCATGGAAAATGCCCAGTCTTCAACGAGTATGCTTAGCCAATTACAAGCTTTGGGTATTCGGTTATCTATTGATGACTTCGGCACGGGGTACTCGTCTTTAAGTTATTTACATCGCCTACGCCTCGATACCTTAAAAATCGATCGCTCCTTCGTGCGCGATGTCGATCGCAGTGTCGAACAAATTGAAATTATCCGTACCATCATTGCCCTAGCTTGGAACTTGGGTATGGATGTCGTTGCCGAAGGCATAGAGACAAAAAAACAACTCTTCCAACTGCGATCGCTCAAATGCGAATACGGACAAGGTTATCTATTTGCTAAACCTTTAGATCGAGCCGCGATTGAAACTCTACTCGCTCAAGATCTACCACTGCAATACTTAAGTTAGTAGTGTAGAGACGTTACATGTAACGTTTCTACAAGTTTGAATTTTGAATTTTGAATTTTGAATTTTCTCCTACCTCTCCAACGTTTTGCTTGTATTTTTGCAAAATAGAATTGCTGTATTTAGCAACAGAAGGATAGCGATGTAATTTGCCGTCTGTTCCTCTATACCACTGAACTGCTTTAGATTTATATAAGTCAGGACTACCGCTATACCAGTGGCTTGCTACTCTTAATACTGCTATCTCTTCATCACCTTGACTTGTAACTAAAGCGTCGTGCCAATATTGCTCTAATTTGTAATGAATAATTTGCTTTTGAACTGTGGGATTGCTGAGAAATTCATCAACAGATATGCTATGACCGAGTGCTTCCTTACTCCAAGCACCAATATTTGCAGGCATAATTTGAGCTAGTCCCAAAGCTTGAGAATGGGGATTCAGCGATTGATGATTATTCGTACTTTCTTGATTAATAATGGCATGGCTGAGCGCATCTACTGGAGAAACCAAAATTGGTGCTGGTTGAGATCGAAAAGTACTTGCTTGAGAAAACTGAGTTTGCAGCGATAGCAGCCATTTTGATAACAACAAACTGAGAACAACTGTAGGGATTAAAATAACTAACTTGTGCCAGCGATCGCGCCTTAGTCGTCGCTGACGGCGGCGAGATGGATGTATCCGCGTCTGTTGGGTGGATGGTCGATCTACAAGCGTCTGCTTACGTCTAGTAGGTTTAGAATGTATTGTTCGCTGTCTTTCCGGCTCGATTTGCTGCTGAGTAGCTAGCTCTAAAATAATTTTTTGATGCCTCATTACGCGATCGAAGTCATATATCGTCACGAAAAAGGAATTATAGAGGACAAAAAACTTTTTTCTTCGTTTTACAGGTTCTCTTTAGCTTTTGCGCAGCTATTTACAGGGGTAGTTGTCAGCAACTCGCGATTGAATGACGCTACGATCGGCAAAGATACTAATACGTCTCTATCCAATCGATAAATTTCGACTTGAGTGAAAAATATCAGTTTTTAAAATCGGTGAATTGCCGTTGAAAATTAGCCTCATTTTATGATATTGTTTTCTTTATAGTGGAGATATAATTAAAATTTTATTTCAAGGTATAATTTTATATTTTTATAATTAAGTCAACCATTCGGTTGTTAACTATTATCACAAGCGATCGCAACTTTTCTATTAAAAAATAGACAAAAAATTAGGTGGGCAATGCCCACCCTACAAAATTTAAACCATTTCTGACTGCGCCGTAACTGACGGCTCGATTTGAGGTTGGAATTGGAAGAGAGAGTATACCACATTTCGACGAATGTTGGTCATCATATCCAAAAACATCTCAAACCCTTCTGTCTTGTATTCAATCAGCGGGTCTTTTTGTCCGTAACCGCGTAAGCCTACAGATTCTCGCAGTCCATCCATTTGTTGTAGATGTTCTCGCCACAGGCTATCGATTTGCTGCAAGATAAAGAAGCGTTCGGCTTGGCGCATCAATCCTGGGCGAATTTGCTCGATTTCGGCTTCTTTGATGTCGTAGGCGATTCTGACTTGTTCGTGAAGGAAGGCTTTAATGTCGCTGACCGTCAAATCTTCCATTTGCTCAGGTTCTAAGTCTGCCAGCAAGTAGACAAACTCCTTCACCTTGCTCACCAATTTTGGTATATCCCAATCTTCCGAAGGCAAGTCAGGATTGATGTAGTAATCGACAATTTCGTTCATTGTCTGCTCGCCGTACTTGAGTACCTGCTCCTTTAAGTCTTGACCTTCGAGGACGCGACGACGTTCGGCGTAAATTGCCCGCCGCTGCTTGTTCATTACCTCGTCATACTCAAATACCTGTTTGCGGATGTCGTAGTAGTAGGTTTCTACTTTGCGCTGCGCCCCTTCTAAGCTGCGCGTGAGCAATCCCGATTCGATGGGCATATCTTCTTCGACATTGAAGGCTTGCATCAACCCAGCAACGCGATCGCCACCAAAAATCCGCAATAAGTTATCCTCTAAACTGAGGAAGAACCGTGTCGAGCCAGGGTCGCCTTGCCGTCCGGCACGTCCCCGCAACTGGTTGTCAATCCGGCGCGATTCGTGGCGTTCCGTCCCAATGACGTGCAGTCCACCTAACCCTACCACTTCATCGTGTTCTTTAGTGGTGAATTGTTCGTATTCGTGCTTGATCTGGTTGTAAACTTCCCGCAAGCGTTGAATTACCACATCATCTGTAGGGGCTTTTTCCGAAGCAACGGCGACTTTATCTTCGGCTTCGAGTTCCGATAAACTTCTTTCCCCATACTCTTGCGCCGCAACTTCTACGGCTGCTTTGAGCATTTGCTCGGTTTCTCGCGATAACTCGACGGGATAAATTTGGGGCGATGCTTTCCAGGTCTTGACCTTCTTTCCAGGGACAAAACCCTGACCGCTGCTACTACCTGTAGGTAAACCAGCCGCCCGTTGTACGGCAAATACGTCTTCATCCTCTGGCATCACGATCCGCGGCATGAAGTATTCCCGCAGTTTCAGGCGTGCCATATAATCGGCATTACCACCCAAGATGATATCCGTACCTCGTCCTGCCATGTTGGTAGCAATCGTAACAGCCCCTTTTCTACCTGCTTGGGCGATAATTTCCGATTCCCGTTCGACGTTCTCCGGTCTAGCATTGAGTAGGTTATATGGGATTTCTAACTGGTTGAGCAGCCGACTGAGAACTTCAGAGTTTTCCACGCTAGTCGTACCGACTAGGACAGGGCGACCTTTTTCGTGCATCTCAGCACATTCTTGAGCGATCGCCCGCCACTTACCTGCTTCATTCTTGTAAACTACATCAGATAAGTCTCGGCGTTTTGTCGTTCTATTGGTAGGAATACTTGCAACTTCGAGTTTGTAAATCTTCTCAAACTCTGCCTGTTCTGTTTTTGCCGTCCCTGTCATCCCCGACAGTTTTGGATAGAGCAAAAATAGGTTTTGGTAGGTAATCGTGGCTAAAGTTTGAGTTTCCGGTTGAATTTCTACCCTTTCCTTGGCTTCAATGGCTTGGTGCAATCCGTCACTCCAGCGTCTGCCTGGTAGCACCCGTCCGGTAAACTCGTCTACGATGACTATCTCATCTTCGCGAACGATGTAGTTTACATCCCCGAGGAATAATTCTTTAGCTTTGAGGGCGTTAAAAACGAAATGCGCCCAAGGGTCATCGGGGTTGAATAAATCCGTCACTCCCAACAATTCTTCGGCAGCAGCAAAACCCTCATCTGTTAGTAGCACGTTCCGCGCTTTTTCATCAACTTCGTAATGCTCGTCTTTTTGCAAGGCAGCGGCAATTTGAGAGGCACGGATATATTTTTCTGTCGGTTTTTCTACTTGTCCAGAAATAATTAAAGGCGTGCGTGCTTCATCAATTAAGATTGAGTCTACTTCGTCAATGACGCAGAAGTTGAAGGGACGCTGCACGACATCATCCATGTGGGTAGCCATGTTGTCGCGCAGGTAGTCAAAACCCACCTCGCTATTGGTGACATAGGTAATATCGCAAGCATAGTTGCGCTTGCGCTCGTCTGGGGTCATGCTTTGTTGAATCAGTCCGACGCTCAACCCCAAGAAACGATGCACTTGACCCATCCATTCAGCGTCCCGCTTTGCCAGGTAATCGTTGACGGTGACTACGTGCGCTCCTTTCCCTGTCAATGCATTGAGGTAAGATGGCAGGGTTGCCACTAAGGTCTTACCCTCACCCGTTTTCATCTCGGCAATTTGACCTTGGTGGAGGATAATACCACCTAGTAACTGCACGTCAAAGTGCCGCATTCCCAATACTCTGCGTCCCGCCTCGCGCACGACAGCAAATGCTTCTGGCAGAATGTCATCCAAGCTTTCACCTTTTTCGAGGCGCTGTTTAAACTCTGCTGTCTTACCAATTAGTTGCTCGTCAGGGAGAGCTTTAATGTCTTCTTCTAATAAATTAATTTCTGTGACGTAAGGCTGATATTTTTTGAGCTTACGAGCGTTGGGATCGCCCAGCAAGGTTTTTAGCATGGTAGGTCAGGAGAACTTAAGGATTTCTAGGAAGTTTAATTTGTGAGTTTTGATTTTGCCATCAGCTCATACTGGTGGGACGCTAGAACTCAAATACTAGCCTTTTGGATGGACAAAATTGGTCAATTGTACAGTGTTTCGGCTATCGGTCTTGATATAAACTTTATAGATCGTATCATTTTACCCTAATTCTATAATGGTGCGGATAGGCGATCGCTTTTGGTCGGGAGTCGGGAGTGGTTCGAGTATGGGAGTTGGGGATAAGGAGGACGAGGAGGACAAGGGAGAATAACTACAAATGACCGATGACCAATGAGCAATGACAATTATGGGGAATTCTCCCATTCTGATGTAAGGCTACGGAAGTTGAAGGCGTTGGCGTTGGGATGACAGGTGACGCAACTGCTGAGTTGAGTTGGTTTTGGTAATTTGACTTTGGGATGCAAAGCTTTGAAATAACGCGAGTTGGCAATGCGGTATGGTATTTCTTCGTCTTGGTTGAGGGGACGGGAAGCAAATCTGAGATAATTCCACACTAGAATGCGGGGTGGATCGACTAAGGGTTTGATTTGTACGCCGTAGTGCTGGGTATCTTGTAGCAGCCGCTGCCAAGTTTGCACGGGTAAGACGGCTGGTGGAACGGCGATGTGGCAAGTCGCGCAGTTTTCCAAGTAGAGTTCTTGTCCTAGTTGATAGCGTTGGGGAACTGCATCAATGGTGTTAGCTGGTTGGGCGTGCGTTGCTATTGCTAAAACCCAAGCAGCAGCAATACTCCAAGCTAAAATTAACAGAAAGAGGATCGCAGGCGATCGCTTGCTTTTTGGGCGATGTGGTTTCGATTTGAGGGCAGGTAACATAGTTGTCATTAGTCATTAGTCATTAGTCATTTGTAAGCAAGTTGGTGACTGATGGCAGTCAAATTTAGAAAATTTTACACTTTGGGTTATTAGTCATTAGTCATTTGTCAGCGAACAACTACCAACTACCAACTACCAATTACCAATTACCAATTACCAATTACCATGAATTATTCTCCTAGCAAATGCGATCGCATTCTACTCAAGTTTAATGACAGCTTCAAAAAAAGTCGAACAGATCTTTCAGCAGTACTCCTTTTTCCCAAACATCATTTGTGGGTTGGTTCGGATGAAACATCGACTATCGAACGTCTAACTTTTGTAGAGCAGCAAAACTGCTTTGCCGAACATCACACATTTCACGTTCAAGATTTTATTGAGCTACCAAAACCGGAAGACGAGGAAATTGATATTGAAGGATTAGCTTATCACGATTACTATCTCTGGTTTATTGGTTCTCATAGTTGGAAGCGCAAAAAGCCAAAACCAGAACATACTGATGTGGAGAATATTGAACGATTAGCTAAGATAAAAACGGAAGAAAATCGTTATATTATTGGGCGTATTCCTTTAGTTGATGGCAATTTGCGTCAGTCATGTCCCCACCCTGAAAATCCAGATGTCACCTTGACTGCGGCAAAAGTTAAACTAACAGAGGGGGGTAATATGCTTACTGAAGCTTTAGCAACAGATCCCCACCTTGGCGATTTTGTCAAGACTAATATTCCCGGTAAAGATAATGGTTTTGACGTAGAAGGAATAGCAATATATCAACAAAAAGTTTTTCTTGGTTTACGGGGTCCAGTATTGCGGGGCTGGGCAGCGATCTTAGAGTTAGAGTTAGAAATAGATGTTCGAGAAGACACTTTAAAGCTAAAGCAAATTGGAGCAGAACAAAATCTTTATAAAAAGCATTTTGTTTATTTGAATGGCTTAGGTATTCGAGATCTACACGTAGATGAAAAAGATTTTTTAATCTTAGCGGGACCGACAATGGATTTAGATGGTCCAGTCCGAGTTTATCGCTGGCACAATGGTGTAAATATAGCTGAAAATACGCTATCTTACCCAGAGGTTATGTTAGAAATCCCTTTCGGTATTGGAGACGACCACGCAGAAGGAATGATTACGTTTAATGAATATACTCAAACTCCGTCGCTTTTGGTGATTTACGACGCGCCCGCCGCAGCAAGATTGGAGGGTGAAGGTGGCGTGTGGGCAGATGTATTCAGTTATCAGTAGAGAGTGACTAGTGACTAGTGCTAGTGACTAGAAAAGAGTAGTTAGCAATAACTTACGACTTTTGACTTTTTAAAGGTTTGTTGAGATGGCTTGCGTTGGACAGGTAGGAATGCACTGTTCGCAGACAATACAGCGCGATCGCGTGAATGTCAGTTCAAATGTGGCAGAATTAAGGGTTAAGGCTTCGGTGGGACAAACTCCGGTACACAAACCGCAGTCTACGCAAAGTTCGCGATCGATGGTAATTTCAGCCATTGCCGAAGAGACGTTGATGTTTTGCGATCGCATCCAATCAACCGCCGCATCGAGTTGATCGATATCTCCTGACAATTCTACAACTAACGTACCAACTTGATTAGGGGCAACTTGAGCGCGGATAATATTAGCAGCAACGTTAAAATCTTTTGCCAGTCTGTATGTCACTGGTACTTGTATGGCACGACGAGGGAAGGTCAGGGTAACTCTTTTTTTCATTAGGGAGCAGGGAGTTGGGAGCAGGGAGTAGTTATGTCCTACTTCCGAATTTTCCTATCTTCTCTAATTTGTAACAAAAACCTTTGATGACCGTTCGATTAAAATGAAAACTGTTGCTTGATTAAGTTTTGATAAAAGCTTTATGAGTTTGAATACTCCAGATCCTCCAATTGAGCCTACTGAGTTGACGGTAGGAAAGCGGGTTAGAAATTTAATTGTAGTTTTAGTTGCGATCGCTCTGAGTGTCGCCTTATTCCTTGGCTTACGGACTCAAACGGGTGCAGTGACGCTAGCAACATTAAGCGATCGCTCGACACCGCTAGAAGTGGCTTTGAGCAACAGCAAGCCAACGCTGATGGAGTTTTATGCTGACTGGTGTACGGTATGTCAGAAAATGGTTCCAGATATTGCTCAGCTAGAACAAGAGTACGCCGGCAAGGTAAACTTTGTCATGCTGAATGTGGATAACAGCAAGTGGTTGCCAGAGATTCTGAAATATCGAGTTGACGGGATTCCCCATTTCGTGTATCTAGGTAAACAAGGAGAGGCGATCGCGCAGGCGATCGGAGAACAACCGCGCAGTATTATGGTAAGTAACTTAGAAGCTTTATTAAATGATGCGCCCTTGCCTTATACTTCCGCTAGCGGTCAAGTCTCCAAATACGAAGCAAATGTTACTCCATCCTCTGAAACTGACGATCCACGTTTACATAGCTCCCAGGTGGTGAAGTGATTGATGGTAGTTGGTAATTGGTAGTTGGCTAAACTGTTAAGCTGTCACGCATTTAACTTGTACTATCAGTAAGATCGAAACGCTTACCACTACCAACTTCAGACATTTTGACTTTTAACTTTTGACTTTTGACTTACTTATTTGGGATTGTACGGCGAGTATTGTGCAAATTCCCAGCATAGATTAGTCGCATGTGTTGTTTCTAACACCCAATCGATGTGGACTTCTACTAAGCGTTCTGCACCGATAAATTGTGCTATGCGATTTGTATCCCAGATAATATTGGCTGTGCCAGTTAGTTGTAAGGTATGTCCGTAGACAAAATCAAGGAACAGTAAGCCGATTTGAGCATACTGGGCAATGTTACCAAGAGTGTTGAACATATTATTGCCCGTATAATCGGGAAATACCAATTCAGTCGCGTTCAACACTTGTACGAAACCTGGATATCCTCCCCGATGAGATGCATCAGCACCACTTTGGGGGTGGAAGCTAGCGATGAAAAATGTGTCTGCTTGAGTAATCCATTGCTGTTGTGCCGGAGTCAAGGCTGTATAACTATAAACTTCGGGTATCGCTGTTTGGCGATCGCTTTCAGCCACTAAATCTCTGGTTTGAATATATTTAGGACAGTTGAAATAGACTTGCTGAGTCTGCACGTCAATACGTCCATTTTGCTTCAGTTCTGCTTTGCCGTTAATCCGTAAGCGCCGCCGAGTCGCTAAATCGATAACAAGAATACCGATATCGTCATGTATTGACAGGTTTTTTAGTAACGGATCGCTAGAATTAGCTGTTGTTTGAACCTGAACGAGTTGTTCTGCTACTACTTGTACAAAACCAGGTTTTCCTGTTAGCAGCGATGCCCAAACTTTACCATGTTTGTCAATCGTACTCGCGATCGCCAATCTTTGCGTGCGTAGAAAGTCGCGTGCAGTTGGATTAATACTCGCACCAATAATTTTAGTTAAATGTGCTGCTTCTGTCTGCACTCCCGCTTGTGCTTGAACTGTTAGTTCCCCTGCATGATAAGTTGATATGTTACGCATTTAGTTTACAAAATGTCTGAAACCAAAACACTCTGCATAATGAGTGTCACAATTTTGACTTTTAACTTTTGATTTTTGACTTACAGTCCTGGCATACTGACGTAACCTGGTAACCGCTTGATGCGATCGCACCAGGCAATAACGTGAGGATAGTTATCTAAAGCAACTTTTGCGTCTGCGGCTAGTCCGACATAGGGGAAGCAGGCAAGATCGGCTATTGTAGGATGGCTGCTTTCTAACCACTGGTTATTCGTTAAATGGCGATCGAGAATTTGCAATACTTGATAAGCTTTCTGTTGAGTTAAATCTATATCCAATTGCCCTTTAAAGATAAAATATCTCCTCGCCGCCGCTAGACTATTGGCAATCTCATTCGCGGCAAAAGACAACCACTGCATAATTTTTGCGATCGCTTCAGGCTCTAGAGGTAACCAATCTTCGCCGCCGTAGCGTCGGGCTAGGTACACTAAAATAGCCTGGGAATCTCGTAATATTACATCACCATCCACAAAAACTGGTACTTGTCCGCAAGGGTTGAGTTGCAGAAATCGTTCGGTTTTGTGTTCTCCTGCCTTTAAGTTGACGGGTACTGACTCATAATCTAAGTTCAATATCGACAGCAACAGCCTGACTTTATGGCAATTACCAGATAGTACAAAGTCATATAGCTGAATCATTAGTTCCTCTATGTGGAGCGTCAATTTTTTTGTACCGATCGTTCGGTGTAAATTTACTATACCGATCGTTCAGTACAATGTCAATTAGAATCAAAAATTTTAATCTTTGTAAATGTCCAAAGCAGAAGCGATCGCCCAAATCTTAAAAGTCTTTCGGCAGTATGGTTATGAAGGAACAACCCTATCGCGATTGTCCAAAGCGACGGGTTTGGGTAAAGCCAGTCTCTACCACTACTTTCCCAATGGCAAAGAAGAGATGGCACAAGCCGTACTTAACTTTGTTGATGAATGGATGAAAGCGAATATTTTTGTTCCCTTAAAAGGTGCGGGTACGCCTCGCGATCGCCTAGAGAAAATGAGCGAGAATGTAGATCGGTTGTATTGCGGCGGCGAACAAACTTGTATATTAGCCGTGCTGTCTTTGGGAGAAGCCAAGGATTTATTTAACATTCAAATTCAGCAAGCACTTAAGAGCTGGATCGATACTTTAGCTGAAGTTCTAGTAGAAGCAAGGATCGAGCCAACACTTGCCCGCCAAAAAGCAGAAGACGCTATTATTCAAATTCAAGGCTCTCTCGTCTTAGCTAGAAGCATGGACGACACTGCACCCTTTCAAAGAGTACTGAAGCGGTTGCCAGAAATGTTATTGGAAAATGGTAATGGGTAGTTGGTAGTTGGTAGTTGGTAGTTGAGCGATAACTGGTCACTGGTCACTGGTCACTGCAATAAAGGCAACTTGAGCCGCAGCTTGTTCGGCATCTTTTTTTGAGCGTCCCGTCCCTTGACCTAGTAAACGCCCTTGCAACCAAACTTCAGCACTAAAACGCTCGAAAGCTCCGTGAGGCTGTAGAGATTCTCGGACGCGATATTCTGGCAAAATCTTAAATTGTGCTTGAGTCCACTCTTGCAGGGCTGCTTTGTAGTTGTGTCTTGCTGGATCGGTGCGAATTTCTGCTGCTAGTTGCTTAAAATGCGGATCGAGCCAAGGACGCACGAGTTCTTGGGTGCGGGTGCTGAGATAAAGAGCGCCGAGAACAGCTTCAAAAGCATCTGCTAGTCGCGATTCTCGTCCGGCTCTATCGGTAGAAGCACTGTTAGAAACAAGCAGATAGAGTTCCAAGCCGTATTCTGTGGCTAGTTGCGCCAAAATGCGATCGCTGACCAAAACTGACCGAATTGCGGCAAATTCTCCCACTGGACATTCGGGGTAAGTTTCCCATAAGACTTCGGCTGCTACGAGTCTCACAACTGCATCTCCGACAAATTCTAATTGTTCGTAGTTTGCTTGAGCTGAGACAGTAGGATGGGTTAATGCTAAATCTAGCAATTGCCAATTGATTTGAGCTGAGGTCGAGATTCCCAGTTTATTGACTAAGCTTTGTAATTGCTTTTGCCGACGCGGATAGAATAAAGTCATTGGTCATTGGTCATTGGTCATTGGTCATTGGTCGTTGGTCATTGGTCAATAATAAATAATAGACGATCGCTCGCCTGCTATATCTTCTATCTTGTCGCGATCGCGCTCAGGGAGACATGTGCGAAAGTCATCCTTAAGACACAGAGAAAATTTAACTACTGTGGTCTAATTACTACGGTCAGCTTCCCAATAGCTAGATACAACTATCAGTTTTGCCTTTTGACTTTTAACTTTTGACTTTTGAGGAGCGATTGCTATGTCCGTACTAGAAGGTACTTGGCAACACGAATACATTATCAGTAACGGGCTGAGGCTGCACTACGTCACCCAAGGTGAAGGTCCGTTGATGTTGATGTTACACGGCTTTCCTGAGTTTTGGTACTCTTGGCGACATCAAATCCCTGAGTTTGCCAAGGATTACAAAGTCGTAGCATTAGACTTGCGGGGATATAACGACAGCGACAAACCAAAAGCGCAATCAGCTTATGTCATGGCTGAGTTTATCAAAGATATTGAGGGTGTCATTAAGGGACTGGGATACGACAAGTGTATTTTAGTCGGACACGACTGGGGAGGAGCGATCGCGTGGAGTTTTGCCTACGCTCACCCAGAAATGGTAGAATGCCTAATCGTACTAAATATACCCCATCCTGCCAAATTTGCTGAGGGTTTCCGCACGCCGCAACAATTGCTGAAGAGTTCTTATATGTTTCTATTCCAGCTTCCTGTCTTACCAGAAATGCTGCTTCAAGCGGGAGATTACCAAGCAATTGAAAATGGCTTGAAAGGTATGGCTGTGAATAAGAGCGCTTTTACTCCCGCAGATATTGAGGCTTACAAAGATGCAGCAGCTAAGCGTGGAGCGCTAACAGCAGCCCTCAATTATTATCGCAATATGTTGCAACAAGGTATGACTAACCCAAATTGGGGTGTACTCAACGTACCAACATTGATGATTTGGGGTGAAAAAGATACAGCCTTGGGTAGGGAATTGAGTTATGGTACTGCTACTTACGTAAATCCATTCCAAGTTAGATACATTCCAGATGCTAGCCACTGGGTACAACAGGAAAAACCCGAATTAGTCAATGAGTATATGCGGGAGTTTTTGAGTAGTTAGTGAGTGGCTAGTGGTTGGTGACTAGTAACTAGACTCTTTTCTAGCCACTAGCCACCAGTTACTAGTAACTAATACCTGATTGACATTTTAGTAATAAAAATTCATACTAAGGTAAAAATACTCAAAGAACTTTCATCAAAAGCAGGGTTCAGTCATGATAGATGGCTATTACGCTTTTGTACTGCGACGACTGGCTACAGTTTTGGCTGTAGTGATGTTGACTTTAAGCTCGATCGCCGCACTGACAGGAATTTTACTGGCATTTTACTACGAACCAACAGCAGGGGGAGCGTACAATTCTCTGAGGGCGATCGCAACTCAGATTCCTAACGGTTGGTTAATCAGACGGATTCACTCTCTTGCTGGTAATGGCTTAATCGGTGTCTCCTTGGTTGAAATCGTTGTCATGTTTTTAGGAGAAAGATTTCGCCCAAGCTGGATAACTGCCTGGATTAGCGGTATTTTACTAACACTTACTGCGATCGGTTTAAGCTGGACGGCAATATTACTTGATTGGACGCAAATTGGTTACTGGCGATTCACAATTGAGTTAGGTACGATTGAAGCGCTTCCAGCGATTGGTTCTCAGCTTCGTAATATTCTTACGGGTGGCGGCGCGGTAAATACTGTCACAGTTCAGCACCTGTTTACCATCCACAGTTACCTGCTTTCCGGTGGCGCGATCGTTCTATCTATTATTCATTTGACAGGTTTATTGCTACAGGAAAAAGAGGTGAAGCAGATCGAATCGGCAAATTAGATACCTTTAATGTAGAGACGTTACATGTAACGTCTCTACCCACACAAAGTCTCAGCGTGGTGGCGAATATGATCCCCCACAAAGGTAGAAATAAAGTAATAACTGTGGTCGTAACCTTCTTGCAAACGCAGGGTTAAAGGTTGTTTAACCTGATGACAAGCTCGTTCAAATATTTCTGGCATCAACTGTTGACTTAAAAACTTATCTGCTGTACCTTGGTCGATGAGAATTGGGGAAGTGTATTTGTTAGTGATTATTAGTTCACTTGCATCATAATTTCGCCAAGTTTCCCGCTCGGTTCCCAAATAATTTGTAAAAGCCTTTTGTCCCCAAGCACACTGCATTGGCGCAGCAATTGGTGCAAAAGCAGAAACAGATTTGAATAGTTCGGGGTTACGTAAAGCACAAACTAACGCCCCGTGTCCGCCCATAGAATGACCAAAGATTCCTTGTCGTTCGACTTGGACGGGAAAATGTGAAGCAATTAACGTGGGTAATTCTTTCACTACATAACTATACATTTGATAGTGCGATCGCCACGGTTCCTCTGTCGCATCCACGTAAAAACCTGCACCCGTACCAAAATCCCAATCCTTATCTTCTCCCTCAATGCCCGTATTGCGGGGGCTAGTATCTGAAGCCACTAAAATTAATCCATGCTCGGCAGCATACCTTTGTGCCCCTGCTTTAGTGATAAAATTTTCTTCGGTACAGGTTAAGCCAGAGAGAAAATAGAGGACGGGAACGGCTTGCGATCGCGCTTGAGGAGGTTGATAAACTGCAAATCGCATTTCGATATTGCAAGTTTGAGAATGATGGCGGTAAAAACCTTGCGTACCGTCAAAGCATTTATATTCTGAAATTAAATTAATTTCGGTCATGAATTTTCCTGTATGGGCATTGCCCACTCTACTAACAATCGCTCGCTTCCAGCAATATATCTCTAAGAATTTGCAGGGCAACTTGAATTTGAGCGCTGTCAATAACTAATGGCGGACAAAAACGAATTGCTGCTTTGCCACAACCTAAGAGCAACAAACCCTTTAAAAAGGCAAAATCGATAATGCGATCGCGCCGCTCTGAATCTAACTTACCATCTGCATCCAAGATATCAACTGCTACCATCAATCCTTTGCCGCGTGGAGGGGAGATCCAAGAAAATTGCTGTGACAGCTCCGTAAGCCCGGACATCAATAAGTTGCCCATGTTTTGAGCATTTTCAATCAAACCACCTTCCAACAACCGTAAGGTTACGTTAGCCGCCGCACAAGCCACGGGATTACCTCCAAATGTCGTAGCGTGAGAGCCAGGTTGCCAAGTCATCAGGTGCGATCGCGCTAAAATTGCCCCCAAAGGTAGACCGCTAGCAATGCCTTTTGCCAAAGTAATAATATCCGGCACTACACCCCAATGCTCGATCGCGAATAAGCGCCCAGTCCGACCCATTCCCGCTTGCACTTCATCGACAACCATCAAAATACCGTGGCGATCGCAAATCTGCCGAATTCGTTTTAAAAAACCATCTTCCGGTACGATATAGCCGCCTTCCCCTTGAATTGGTTCGACGAAAATTGCTGCAATATCTTCTGGAGGCAGAACGGTAGGAAAAAGCTTTGATTCTAGATAGTCTAACGCTGCATGAGTACCATAGGGAATGTGAGTCACTCCTGGTAATAGAGGACCGAAGTGCTGTCGTTGCACGGCTTTAGAACCCGTCAGCGACATTGCCCCGTAGGTACGCCCGTGGAATGCACCCAAGAAAGCAACAACTTGAGAACGTCTGGTATAGTAACGAGCAAGTTTCAGCGCCCCCTCATTAGACTCAGCCCCAGAATTGCTAAAAAAGACTTTTGCCGGAATCAGAAAGGGGGCGCGAGTTGCTAAATTTTCCGCCAACTCCACCATCGACTCGTAGTAAAAATCAGTTCCCGACATATGGAGCAAATTGGCAGCTTGTGCTTGAACTGCTGCGACAACTTCAGGATGAGCGTGTCCAGTCGATGCTACGGCAATACCGGCGGTTAGATCTAAAAATACGTTACCATCGACATCTTCCACCATGCAGCCCTCACCACGGGCAACCACAAGCGGATAGCCACGGGTATAGGAAGGTGACGTGACAGCGCGATCGCGTTCTACCAATACTTGAGCGCGGGGACCAGGTAAGGAAGTCACTAAGTGAGGCACAAGCGGCAGAGGGCGTTTAGTTGGGATACTTAGCATGGGTAAGGACAAGGGGGACAAGGGGACAAGGGGACAAGGGGGACAAGGGGGACAAGGGGACAAGGGGGACAAGGGGGACAAGGGGACAAGGGGGACAAGGGGGAACTCGCTCTTCCCCACTCCCTTCGGTCGTGGGGATTAGGGGACAAGGGGGACAAGGGGGACAAGGGGGAATAACTACCAACTACCAACTACCAACTACCAACTACCACTTTTCACTGATAACTGATAACTGGTCACTGATCGCTGATTCTGTCTTCTTTTTGACAAAAGATACACCATAAGCCCGATACCTCTACGATGACTTCTAAATTAATAATTATGAATTCTGAGTTCTCAATTTTGCCATGCTTGCCTTAGTTGTTGCCGTACTGATCGTCATTTCTGGTTCTGCCCTCTGTTCTAGCGTAGAAGCCGCTTTATTTTCTGTCTCTACACTTAAAGCCAGACAGCTAGCACAGTCAAAAAATCCTGCCGCAGTCGCACTACTAGCAATTCGCGATCGCATGAATCGCCCGATCGCGACAATCGTGGTTCTAAATAATATTTTTAATATTGTTGGTAGTATTGCGATCGCCCGCATTGCCGAGACAGTTTTAGGTAACACTTTATTGGGGGTTTTTTCTGGACTTTTGACTTTTCTCATCATCATTTTTGGTGAAATCATTCCCAAAACTTTAGGTGAACGATATTCTCAAAGATTAGCGCTCCTTGCTGCTCTACCTGTGACTGCACTGACTTTTATTTTCACTCCCTTAGTTTGGATTATGGAGAAAGTCACAGCACCTTTTACCCGCAAAGAAAAACTGCCGACTACAAATGAATCGGAAATCATGCTACTAGCCAAGATTGGCTATCAAGAGGGAATTATTGAAGATGATGAAGCCGAAATGATTCAGAGAGTGTTTATGCTAAACGACCTCACGGCTGCCGATTTAATGACTCCTAGAACAGCTTTAACTTACTTACGAGGTGATTTGACTCTAGCTGCAAGCCGAGTGGACATAATTAATTCTCAGCACACGCGAATTATTGTTATAGAAGATTCATTAGATCGAGTTATTGGAGTTACTTTAAAAGACGAACTTCTGACCGCAATGGTAGAAGGAAAGCGCGAGCGTAAAATTGCTGAATTCACCCGTAAAGTTCGATTTGTGCCAGAAACGATTCATGCCGATCGCTTATTGAGAGCATTTCAAAAAAGCCGCAATCACCTCGTCGTCGTCGTCGATGAATATGGCACGGTTTCCGGTGTTGTCACTCTCGAAGACGTATTAGAAATCCTTACAGGGGAAATTGTCGATGAAACAGATAGAATCATCGATTTGCAAGCAGCAGCACGCAACAGGTTAGCCAGAATGTTAAAAATACAGTAGGTTCGGGTTTGCTAACATTATTCAGTCGCTAAAAGTTTGACAATCACATCTATTTTTAACTTTTGACTTTTGACTTTTGACTTGCTTAATCGCGATTATCAATTTGGGCGCGTTGCAAACTCCCAGAATAATCTACATAAACAGTTTTCCATTCCGTAAACACATCTAAAGCCGCAGTTCCCACCTCCCGATGCCCGTTTCCCGTCTGTTTCATACCACCAAAAGGCAAATGGACTTCTGCCCCAATTGTAGGACCGTTAATATAAGTAATTCCAGCTTCAATATCGCGCATTGCCTGAAACGCTAGATTGACATCGCGGGTATAAACCGAAGAAGATAAACCGTATGGGGTGTTGTTGAGAATCGCGATCGCCTCTTCAAAAGAACCAACTTCTATTAGCCCCACTACAGGACCAAAAATTTCTTCTTTCGCTACGCGCATCTCTGGCGTGACTCGATCTAATACTGTCGGTTGAAAGAAAAAGCCATGTGCGAGATTTTCCGTATTAGCTGTCTCCCCACCAGTTAATACTTTTGTTCCCTCAGCACGGGCAATTTCTAAATAATGGTTCACTCTTTGCAATTGGGCAGAATTAATCAGCGGTCCCACTTCAGTTTGCGGATCTGTACCAAGACCTAATCGTAACTGATGAACTCTTTCTAACAACAAGTTAGTAAATTCTTCCTTAATATCGCGGTGGAGGATCAGCCGACTCGTAGCAGTACAACGCTGCCCGCTAGTGCCAAAAGCGCCCCAAACAGCCCCATCTAAAGCCAGTTGCAAATCGGCATCTGCCATCACGATTTGAGCATTCTTACCTCCCATTTCCAAGCAGGAACGCTTGTGAGTGCGTCCGCAAACAGAACCCACTTCAGCCCCCGTTTCCGAAGATCCGGTAAACGACACCAAATTTACGTCAGGATGTTCGACTAACGCCCGTCCTGTCTCTTCTCCCAAACCATGCACGATATTAACAACGCCATTTGGTAAGCCTGCTTTGTGAAATAACTGGCTGAGATAATGAACGCAAGTTGGAGTATCTTCCGCTGGCTTGAGAATGACTGTATTACCGCAAATCAAAGCGGGAAAAGCTTTCCAGCAAGGAATAGCCACAGGAAAATTCCAGGGAGTGATGAGGGCGCAAACTCCTACAGGTATCCGCATTGTCATCGCGAACTTATTGGGCATTTCTGAAGGGGTAGTTTGCCCAAACATCCTTCGTCCTTCTCCTGCCATGTAGAGGGCGCAATCAATGCCTTCTTGCACGTCTCCTCGGGCTTCTGTCAGGGGTTTACCCATTTCCCTGCTAATGAGTTGAGCGAGTTTCTCTTTGTGTTGGAGCAATAATTCTCCTACACGATAAATTATTTCGGCTCGGGCGGGAGCAGGTACGAGTCGCCAAGATTTAAAGGCTTTACGGGCAGCTGCTACGGCTGCATCGACATCAGCAGCGCTGGAACGGGGAAAAGTTGCTACTACGTCACGCCAATCAGAGGGATTGCGGCTTTCTAGAGTTTCACCTGATGCGGCAACCCATTGACCGTTGATGTAATTCTGGCACTCTATCAGGGGGGCGGTCATGAGGCAAAACCTCCAACAATTTCTGTAATTCTATGGTAGTTGGTAGTCAGTAGTTGGTAGTTGACCGCTCACCCTCGCCATGCAACATAAGTTGTTTGTGGAGCGAATGAGAGCGTCGATATCAGTAAAAATACGATTATTTTGTTGATGGTGTTTATTAAAATGACAAGTTTCTATAGTCTTGAATCAAGTGAGTGTGAATTTACACTGTGATTTTAAATACCTATGCCATACTGATTTTAGTTCCACTAAGTTATAGATCCGAAATTCTACGTAGTTCTCTGGTAGTTAGTTAAGTTTACACAAATTGATTTACAACTTCACTAAAACTGTGCCATAAAAGATCCCCCAACCCCCTTAAAAAGGGGGGCGAAGAAATGGTCTAGCTTTCACATTTTGAAAGAGAGTGTAGGGTGGGTATTGCCCACTCACAATAAAACTTGCCATAGAAGATCCCCCAACCCCCCTTTTTAAGGGGGGCTAAGAATGGTCTGACTTTCACATTTTGAAAGAGAGTGTAGAGTGGGCATTGCCCACTCACAATAAAACTTGCTTATCTATATTAAAACTATGTAATAAATCAGTTTTTATTGCAGTCAAATATTAGAGATAAATAATTAACGTCACAGGTTATCGTCAGACAATGCTTTTATTTGGAAAAAACCCTTTAAATCAATACCAACAAAATTCTAGTCAGAATGATAGCGATCGCCTCATTTTTAACTGGTTTAAAGATATCGGCTTGCGGGAATCATTATTGCTATCAATTTATGCGTTTGGCTTAACTTCAGTCATTTATCTTACTTGCCAAAATAACCGACCTTCATTCGCATCATCAAGTGTTATCAAACAAGATATTCCGGTGGAAAATTTAGAGTTTACTGGTACAGTTTATCCAGCCAAAAAAATGAAGGTTTCTGCTAGTACAGCAGCAATTGTAAAAGAAGTCTATATCGATATTGGCGATCGCATTCAGTCTAATCAACCAATATTAAAATTGGAAAGTCTAGCAAATAGACAAAAGCTCGATCGGTTACGACAGGAGCGATTTGACGCTAATCTAGAAATTGAAAAAGCTCGGCAACAGCGGGAGGATGTGATTCAGGAAATAGCGCAGTTCCATCAGCAAGCATCGCTTATCAAGCGTAAAATCAGTACGATTGGAAAGCTATTTGACACAGAAATACATCTGAGTAAGACTGAATTAAATTTACAATTATGGCAACAACAGCAAGATGTTGTCCAAAAAGCTAAAGGCATATACCTAAGAGCAGCAATGCAGCACGATCGCCTCAAAAAATTAGCTAGTCAGGGTGCAGTATCCTCAAGTGAAATAGAGCGATCGCAAGCTAAGTTAGCTACCGCTAAAACAAATTTAGTTAAAGCAGAAACAGGCGCAATCCTACAAGAAATTGAGCAACAACAACGCCGACAGTGGCAACTTCGCAAACAACTAACGCTACTCGAACACCAACAACAACTTGCTGCGATCGAAGGACAGATACAACTTGCTCGTTCGCAGTCTCGTCAAGCAACTCAGAGGCTAAATCTGCTTCACCAGCAGCGCTCTTTGTTACCAAAAGAATCAGATCTCACAGAATCGTTTCCAGTCACGGCTAAAGCAACAGGCGTTGTTGTCAATTTGCCCGTAGTTGTAGGCGATCGCATCTACGCAGGTAGAAGTTTAGTAGAATTAGCGCAATTAAAATCTTTAAAAGTACGAGTTTCTGTTAGTACTAGTTTAATTAATACATTACGTTTAGGACAAAGAGCAGTCGTGCAACTAGGCAAAGCAGCTGAAGCCCGACAATTTGAGGCAATAGTCGTGACAATTAATCCGATTCCAGAGCAAGATCGGACTCATATAGTCGAGGTACAATTTCAAAACCCGCAGGAAGCTTTATTAGTCGGTCAAACTGCAAAAGTTCGCTTTGTTGCAGAAGAATAGAGCGCTAAGGACAACGTGGATGATATCCTCCGTAAACGCAAATATAAGCAATCTGCTGGGCATCTAAATTTTTCACCTGGCTAAAATTTACACCCTGCACTAGTGCTGCTTGAGTATATTCTGGTGGCGTGGCAATGAAGCGATCGCTTGATGCCGGAGGTTGAGGACTAAACAGGATCGTCCCCTGGAAGTCAGCTCCTGCTAAATTTGCTCCGCGCAAATCTGCCATTCGCAAATCTGCCTGACGCAGGTTGATATTTTGCATTTGGGCATGACTTAAATTACTGCTACTGAGACGCGCTAGGCTCAAGTCAGCATGACTGAGATTGGATTTACTCAGATCCGCACTCGATAAATCTGCCCCCTGCCAATTCGATTTGGTCAAATTAGCTGACTGCAAGCGCGTGCCTAAAGCGCTGACGCGGCTCAAACGAGCGGCGTGTAAATTAACATCAGACAAATTTGCCGTACTTAAGTTCGCTCCTGTCAAGCTAGCATCTACGAGAGTTGCTGCTTGTAAATTAGCCCCTACGAGTTGGGCGCTACTGAGATTAGCATGACCGAGACTAGCAGCAGATAAATTGGCTTGGTTGAGATTTGCCTGCATCAGCTCGATCCGTTCCATCGGTACGCGGCTGAGATTAGCTTTAGTTAGGTTAGCACCCTTCATCTGGGCATGGTTCAAATTGGCGATCGCGTCGTCAAAAGTATCCCAGTGCCGATCTGCCCCAGCGTCACGCCACTGGCTGGCTGGTAAACTAGCACGGTTCAGATTAGCGCCTTTGAATACTACGCCAGCAAAATTGACTCGTTCTAGCTCTAGAGTAAAAGCCCGATCTTGACTGGTGCTAGGAGCGAGATTAACGCGGCTCAAATCTATGCCCTGTAACCTACCACCATAAACTGCCAGAATTTTAGCGATCGCCTGTTGAGTGGCTTGCAATTGTTGCGTCCGTTTAGCTAATTCGGTAGGGCTACTACTATAACGTCCGGCAGCTATTTCATTTGCGATCGATTGATTCAAGCGCTGTAAGTATGGCAAAGCAGCGGAACCAGAACTAACCAAAGCTTGCTGTACTGTGCCGATAATCTCGTGGCGTTGCTCTTGTCCGAGCAGATCGACAAGTAACTGAAGTACCTGCGGATCGCCAATCGTACCCAAAGCCAAAATTGCCCTTTGGCGATCGCTCAGGGTAGTGCCACGAGCATCTAGGTGTTGAATTAGAGTGAGAAACTGCGTGCTTTTATTCTCTGCTAACTGCCGCTGGTATTTTTGCGCTTGAATGTAGATTTGAATTCCAATCAAGGTTCCTAATACTGCCACCATGCAGGACAAAAAAGCTAAAAATAGTAACACATTAGGATGTTGGCGCATCAATTGCCACCAACTACGCCGCACTTTTGGTTTAGTGGTGACAGATTTACCAACTGATGGCTGAGGCTGTAACCGAGGCGAAGGACTACTATAAAGCCCCCTACTCCCCGCTCCCTGCTCCCTACTCCCTATTAACTGTTTCGCTCTAGTCCCAGGCAAAATAGTCATAGCGCGATTGGCATCTACCACGTAAGTGCCTGCAATTAAATCGTGCCAACAGCGACGCTGACGGTGAAAACGGGCAGTCATGCCTTCACCTAGTACGAAGAAACAAGACAAGCCGAAAAATATGCCCAAATGAGGAAAAGCCGTCGCCCGCCACATAATATAGGCTACGGAGAGTGGTAAGCCCCACATTCCCAAAGCTTCTCGGATCGCGATCCGCGATAGACCTGGAACCGTGCCAGCAGCAGAAACAACCCGTACCCCCAACCAGCGCTTGGGTAGAGTACTGCCTGTTTTTCCCAGCAAATACAGCTGCCATCCCCCTACTAACAAAGGAGTGACGACAGCGACAGACCAAAATATATTCGTCAGGGGTGTGACGAGACGGCGATCGCTCGGCTCGGTGGATATAGTTAGGGTACTGGCGATCGCTTTTTGAGTGAGGGCGACCACTGGATTTGGGGTAACTTGCTCCCCCGATGGCTCTAATTTTGCTTGTTCTCCCAAGCTATAGGGTATCAGTCCGCTGAGTGCAACGAGCGATACTTCTACTGCCCACGCGGCAAAGCGTCTAGTTGCTAATGGTAGCGGTTTGCTTTTCGCCTGCACCGAACGACGAGCGCGATTGGCATTTCTCCTCACACTTGAATTCGCCATCTTAATAGTTCCCCTTATCTTTGTTTTCACTCCTCGATCGCGGGCATCAAGCTATCGGTTATTTGTTTCAGCTCGACTGACAAAAAACCGATATCCCACATACAACACCAATGCCAGCACTCCTAAGCTGATGACAGCTGCTACTAGGTTTAGCACCGCTCTGAGAATTGCAATTCCAAATACAGCTCCAACACTTATGACTATAAGCTTGCTGACGCTCGATAGATTACGAAACCAGTTAAAAAACTGTCCCAAAGGCGATGGCTCGCTAGCAGCGATTTTTGTCTCTTGTATTATTTGAGGTGTTGCAGGCTGCGGTCTTGTCACCTCCGCAGATGCAGAATTAGCTTCTCTTTCTAGTTGTTCTAAGCGTTGTTGCAAATCTCGATCTGATTGAGGATTCATATGCTTTTACCAAAAAGTAAGAGAGTGGTGAGCGGTTACAAGTCACGAGTCACCAGTCACATGTCGGAAGCATCTAGCCACCAGCCACTAGTCACTGCTCACTGCTCACTGTTATTAGGGCGATTGTAGCTAATGCAAAGCACAACTACACACTGACTTGGATAGGAAAACTTGACAAACAACTATATATGTTTGTTATGAATGGTTTTCCGCCCAAAAAATGGAGAAATTACGCAAGTTTTTGAGAAAATTCAATTGTTATAATTAGATTCAATAGCAGTTCAACCGTCTCTGTAAATTAATTGCAAATTACAGCTATAACTCTATCGGAAGATGCAGATTTAGCGGCGGAGGTTATGAGGTAGTAACAGATTCAGCCTTGTGATAGTTGCAGTAGATTCAAGCATTTGATTCTCGAAAAGCAAATAAATGACCTGCATTTCAGGTGGTTTAAACCTAGTAATTTAAAGTCCGTAATGGATAAATAAAATGACAAAGCAAGCTACTATGTACAAGTTAATAAAGTGGAATATACTACCTTCCGTTTTAATTATGAGTTGTGCGACCGCAGCTACAACTTTCGCTCAGGAAGCAGTGGTAAAAGTTCCCCCCCAATTAGAAGCAGACCCCTTAGTTGTTAAAGGTAGATCTGGAGGAGAAAAAAACAGCGATTGCGGTAACATCAGTACGACTCCCAGTCAGGTGCTACAAGTACCAGAACCTTTACCATATCTCAAGCTACAAGTACAGAGCGAAGGAGAACCTACACTACTGATTGAAGGACCAGGAAAACGACGTTTTTGCGTACTGGCAGATACAGCAGCAGGAGAAGCTCCCGAAATATCAGGTTACTGGGAAGCAGGAAAATACTCGCTATACGTTGGCGATCGCACTCAAGGACAATATCCCTATACCCTTTCAATCTCTCAGAAAAAAGGTGAATAGATTTGTCATTCGTCATTTGTCATTGGTTAACACTGCACTCACGACCAATGACAACTGATAACTTTGTACAGGCGTTACATGTAACGTCTCTACACTGACAACTGAATTATCACTCTTCCGAGCTGGCTGCGACTTCCACGGCTTGCACGTCAATCGTCCCTGGAGGTGTTAAGCGACTCAACTTGCCTTGCTCTACTTTCAAGAGTTCGCCACAACTAGGACACTGAAGTTGGGTACGATTGAGTGCTGCTAGTTCGTAGCTACACACCGGACATTCAGACTGAACGAGGTTGCGTTGCAGCCACCAGCGAAACCAGACGAATGCGATCGCGGGAGCCAACAACAGCAGTCCCATTAAAATTAGAAATGAGTTGACCAACCAGCCAAGACCTACCGCACCCAATAACCAGATGAAGAGGAATAGGGTGAGCCAACCGGAGAGGCGGGAAAAACTAAGTTGAAAAGACTTGAGGCTCATGTTCTTTCTATTAAGCTGCTCTGCCTCTAGGATAGCTAGGGGTCGGGAGTTTTAGGGGCGGGTTTTCAGCACACCTATCGAAGAGCAAACAATTCTACGGTTAAACCCGCCCGTACAGGGGAGTAGGAGAATTGTAAAAAATTTGTCATTAATTACACAATACCAATTACCCTGCGCGATTTATGTCTTAACTTCTTGGCGGTTTTTATCGCTTTTTACAATTAGTAAGCAGTTTCTGCCGTCAGCAGCCCGTTCGTATACGACTCGGTCTGCTAAGCGCCGCAATAGAAACCAGCCATAGCCTCCTTCTTGTAAGGTTCCTGGTTTAGGTTCGGCAATTGCATCGGGGTTAAAAGGCTGACCCCGATCCCAAATTCTAATCTCAATGCGATCGCTCCATAATAACAGATCGATATCTATTGCCGTTTCTCGCGGTAGGGCTTGATGGGCGTGTCTGACCGCATTCGTAAATCCTTCTGCTAAAGCTAAATTTAAGCGATATAGTTGACCCTCAGACCAAGGTATTTGACCGCTATGTTGAAGACAAAAATCTTCAAACCAGTCTTGTACCTGGTTCAGTAACTTTAAATCGCTACACACCCTCAGATGATTTTGCTCCAACATGCCACGGCTTGACCGCGATCCGATGTTAATTGCTTGCCAACTCAATAAATGTTTACTTATTCTTTTTTTATTCTGTAATCGCGACTACTATCAAGTCTCTGTAACTAAAATTGACACCTGTTAACGTTTCTCATTCGGTAGATCCACTTTTTGAGAAACCCACAGGTGTCAAGACAAATCTGTACTTAATACACTTGATTAAGTGCAGAACTGAACAATTAGAACAGACCGAAAGTGAAAGATTTGTCAATCGGGAAAGCAGCACCAATACCGAGCCACAAGGTAACTAAAGTTCCAACTAAAAACACAGTTGTTGCGACTGGACGGCGGAAGGGATTTTGGAACTTATTGACACTCTCAATAAATGGAACCAGAATTAACCCCAGTGGTACGGAAGCCATCAGCACGACTCCCAATAATTTATTGGGGACTGACCGCAGAATTTGGAATACTGGGTATAAATACCACTCAGGTAAAATTTCCAGAGGCGTAGCGAAAGGATTTGCTGGTTCGCCTACCATTGCTGGGTCTAGTACGGACAAAGCGACTATACAAGCACCCGTTCCCAAAATTACCACAGGGAAAATATAGAGCAAGTCGTTAGGCCAAGCAGGTTCGCCATAATAATTATGACCCATGCCCTTAGCCAGCTTGGCACGTAATTGAGGGTCGCTCAGGTCTGGTTTTTTTAGTGTTCCCATCTTTAAAGTTGTTCTCCTTTGTTTCAGTTATCAGTTATCGGTTAACAGTTAACAGTGACAACTGATAGCTGTTAACTGCTAACTGTAATTACAACGGACCAGAAATACCTTGCTTGCGGATCATCAAGAAATGCAGCAGCATGAAGACAGCGATCGCCCAAGGTAAGACAAAGGTATGAGCGCTGTAGTAGCGAGTTAGCGTTGCTTGACCTACACTCGAACCGCCGCGCAACAAGTCAGCAATGAGAGTACCGACGACTGGAATCGCTTCTGGTACACCACTAACGATTTTTACCGCCCAATAGCCGACCTGATCCCAAGGTAAGGAGTAACCCGTTACACCAAAGGAAACGGTAATTACTGCCAAAATTACGCCTGTTACCCATGTCAGTTCGCGGGGCTTTTTGAAACCGCCAGTTAAGTAAACTCTGAATGTATGCAAGATCATCATCAGCACCATCATGCTGGCTGACCAGCGGTGAATGGAGCGGATCAACCAGCCGAAGTTTACATCCGTCATGAGGTACTGTACGGAAGCATAAGCTTCAGTTACAGTCGGTTTGTAATAAAAAGTCATGGCGAATCCAGTCGCAAACTGGATTAAAAAGCAAACCAGGGTGATACCACCGAGACAGTAAAAAATATTGACGTGTGGGGGGACGTACTTACTGGTTACATCTTCAGCAAGAGCCTGGATCTCCAAGCGCTCCTCAAACCAGTTGTATGCTTTTGAATCAGTTACCTGTTTACTAAACATCAACCAAAAGTTCCTAAAAATGGATTGCGTCTGTTCAAATTCCCGATTGTCTTTGCAGGGATCGTCTTTTCAAGGTTTCTTAATGGCTGGAAATCCAGTCATTTCGATCTTAATCGCGATCGCGAACAATTTGCTCGTCCAGACTGCATCAGATTCTATAAAAAAAGTAACATAGTCGAGAGGACAGTTGGAAGAAGTCGGAAGTCGGAAGTCGGAAGTCGGAAGTCAGAATTTACTTGCTCCCTACTCCCTGTCCCCTGTTCCCTAGTTCCACTGATAACTGAGTAACTGATAACTGATGATGTCAAAGCGAATTTTCCAGATCGGAGTTTTGTTGGTCATGCCAATTCTGCTAGCGTTGAGTATTTGGACTCAGCCAGCTACCGCCATCACGGAAGAGCAGAGAGTGGTAGTAGAAGCATGGCGAATTGTCAATCGCGCCTATCTGGACGATACGTTTAACCATCAAAATTGGTCGGCAGTACGGCAACAAGCACTCAAACAACCCCTTGACAACCCAGAGTCAGCATATACAACAGTCGAGAAAATGCTGGCAAGTTTGAACGAGCCCTTTACTCGCTTTTTACGACCAGAACAGTATCGTAGTTTACAAGTTAATACTTCTGGCGAACTGACGGGTGTAGGACTGCAAATTGCCCTCAATTCCAAAACAGGACAGTTAGAGGTCGTAGCACCAATTGCTGGTTCTCCAGCGGAAAAAGCAGGTATTCAATCTCGCGATCGCATTCTCAAAATCGATGGTATCCCGACTACCCAATTAACTCTTGATGAAGCAGCAGCCAAAATGCGGGGTCCGGCAGGTAGTAAAGTCCTGCTGATAGTAGAACGGGATGGTTCGCCAAAAGAAATCCAAGTAGCCCGCGATCGCATTGCCGTCAATCCCGTAGTTGCCCAACTCCAAACCTCACCTAGCGGAGCAGAGATCGGCTACATACGCCTGATTCAATTTAATGCCAACGCCACAGCAGAAGTTGCCCACGCGATCGCCAATTTAGAAAAACAAGGTGCTGACGCATACATTTTGGATTTACGCAATAATCCTGGAGGCTTATTGCAATCGGGAATTGAAATTGCCCGTCTGTGGTTAGATGAAGGCACAATCGTCTATACGGTTAACCGCCAAGGTATCCAAGGAAATTTTGAAGCTTTTGGCTCGGCATTAACTCACGACCCCCTAGTCGTCTTAGTCGATCGCGGTACGGCTAGCGCCAGTGAAATTCTCGCTGGAGCGCTGCAAGACAACAGACGAGCAAAAATTGTTGGTGAAAAGACGTTTGGTAAAGGCTTAATTCAATCTTTGTTTGAACTATCGGATGGCTCGGGTATGGCTGTTACCGTTGCCAAATACGAAACCCCAAATCATCGAGACATTCACAAGCAGGGCATTGTCCCAGATCTTAACGTAGCAACCGATCGCCTCAGTCGCGACCAAATCGCCACGGCAGCAGATCCACAATATTTAGCAGCAGTAGAATTATTGGACAATACATCAACAATTGCTAAAAGTGACAAGTGATTTGTTGGTAGTTGGTAGTTGGTAGTTGGTTGACGATTGACTGCTCGTGCGCTCCCTGCTCCCCGATCGCTGATAATAAAGCAGAAGTTGTTAAGCGATCGTGTATGTTGCGACAAGTATCTTTAGGAAAGCTAGGTTTAGTTGTTGGTGGTTTAATTACAATTGTGGGATTCGTTGCCTATTTTATTGATAATCCCACACTCAACCTTGTGGGTTTTTTTTATGGCATTCCCCTTTTATTAGGAGGTTTAGCTTTGACGGCAGCGGAACTGAAGCCAGTGCCATACACTCAACCAACTTCCCCTGAAGTAGTTGCTTTGCGCCAACAGCAAGCTACAGCAACTCAAAATCAAGTCCGTCAGGATATTACCCGCTATCGTTACGGTCAGTCAGCTCATTTAGATACAGCGTTAGAACGGCTGGGACTTGCGCCAACGGATGAAGAAAGACCGATTGTTAAGGGCGTGCGAGAAACGCAAATCGATGGTGCTTATGGGTTAATTTTAGAATTTGATTCTCCTTTCGTGACACTGGAACAGTGGCAAAAAAAACAAGACAAAATGGAAAGTTTTTTTGGTCCTGGGATACGTATTGAAGTCACACAACCTACTGAAGATGAGATTGAAATAGCAATGATTGCGGCTTCTAGTCAAGGGACTTCCAGCTAGGTGTTAGAACAGTAACTAACATAATATTTAGCAGGAAGCGATCGAATGCTTGAAGGAATGACGGATGCTATTAACTCTTTTGGATATCTGGGCATCTTCCTGCTAGTCTTAATCGCTCCAACTCCTCCAGAAATTGTTTTACCCTTCGCGGGCTTTTTAGCTGCACAAGGCAAGCTCAGCTTGCCACACGCGATTTTAGCTGGAGTTTTGGGTTGTACTCTATCAATCGTACCTTGGTACTTAGCAGGTAAATACTTGGGCGAACGGCGCTTGAAAGTATTTGCTAGGCGCAACCGTAAGTGGTTAAAACTGTCCTTTGGAGAAATAGAGCGAGCCAAACAATGGTTCGATCGCCACGGTGGGAAAACAGTCTTTTTTAGTCGCCCCATCCCCAGCGTCCGCACGTTAATTGCGCTACCAGCAGGTATCAGTGGAATGAGATTGCTACCATTCTTATTCCATGTCATATCTGGTGAGGCAATCTGGCAAACTGCCTTAGCTTACGCTGGATACCTGCTTGGTAGGCGTTATGAAATTGTCGTTTGGTATACTGCCCCCATTGCCAGAATTTCAATTGCTGTACTACTGTTAGTACTTCTGTTCTGGTTAATTAGGCATAATAGATCGAATAGTTAAACTGCGGTGACGTTAAGCTAGTTTACCAGCGCGATCGCCTGCCAAACACTTACACCCAGCTCCCTACTCCCTACTCCCTGCTCCCTGATGTAGCAGAAATTTGTTGCAAGAAAAACTCTTCCAAAGAAGGACGAGACAAATTCATGCCAACGATCTGCCCGCCGAGAGAACGTAACTTTGCCAGAAAATCGTAGGGCTCGCCGCTAAGTTCGCCTTTCCAAGTTCCATCAGCTTCTACTTGCAAATTAGTTAACCATTGGCGGAGTATTTCTACATCACCACCTTTGCCTTTGACATGATAAGCATCAGTCGTTCCCAATAATTCATCCAGGGAACCGCTACAAATTAAATGTCCTTGGGATAAGATGGCAACGCGATCGCAAATTTGCTCGACTTCAGACAAGATATGACTGTTGAAAAAAATAGTCTTGCCTTGAGCTTTGAGAGAAAGAATAATCTGTCGCATCTGGTAGCGTCCTAACGGATCTAAACCAGACATCGGCTCGTCTAAAAACACTAATTCAGGGTCATTGATCAAAGCTTGTGCCATCCCTACCCGCTGCACCATACCCTTAGAATATTGGCGGAGTTGCTTTTTGCGGGCAGCAATTAAAGGCAGTCCGACTAATTCCAGCAGTTGAGGAATGCGCTGACGTTGAACGCTGCGGGGAATTTGAAACAGTCCCGCTGCCATTTCTAAAACTTCCCAACCAGTTAGATAGTCGTAGTAATAAGCATTTTCTGGTAGATAGCCGATGCGTTGTTTGATTGGGCGATCGCCTAAAGGTTGACCTAATAATAAACCTTGTCCGCTCGTGGGGCGAAGAATACCCAATAATAATTTTAATAGCGTTGTTTTACCCGCTCCATTGGGACCTAAAAGACCAAAAGTTTCGCCCCGATATACCGTTAGAGAGCAACCTTTGAGCGAGGGAATTTTCTGATTCATCCAAAAGCCAGTACGGTAAACTTTTCGCAACTGAGAAGTTTGAATGACTGCTGGGCGCTCGGAAGGATTAGATTCAAAAGTAGGCGAATCAGTAGTAACAGTCTTCATCGCGTCAAACTACCTTTGCTCCAAACAAAAATGACAACAGTTATTATGGCTCACTCGATCGCCCAATGCCGACAGCAATCGCACCTATTTCTTTCTAGTTAAGGCTTGGTTTGGCAGCAAGACAAGGGAGAGGGGGGAGACAAGAGAGAGGGGGGAGACAAGGGAGAGGGGGGAGACAAGGGAGAGGGGGAGACAAGGGAGAGGGGAGAGACAAGGGAGAGGGGGAAGACAAGGGAGAGGGGGGAGACAAGGGAGAGGGGGGAGACAAGGGAGACAAGGGAGAGGGGGGAGAAGAGAGTTAAGTATGGGTAAAAATGCCAGATTATATATAAGTAGTAAAAAAAATTAACTTTTGAGGCAATTCATGAACCGCTCGAAAATCGTTGCTATCATCACAGGGGCAATTTCAATCCTACTGGCGATCGCCTATCTCCTCCTCGTACAACTACTAGACTTTCGTGGCGAAATGCAACCAGCACCAGTCAGTCAGTTGTCAGTTGTCAGTTATCAGTTGTCAGTGGTAGTTGTCAGTGGTAGTTGGTAGTTGGTAGTTGTCCCCCTTGTCCCCCTTGTCCCCTTGTCCCCCTCAGCTCTCTTCTCTCCCTTGTCCCCCTTGTCCCCCTTGTCCCCCTCAGCTCTCTTCTCTCCCTTGTCTCCCAATTAACGGGGATAATGCTCAAATAGATAACTCTCAGCCTCCGTGCGATCGCGGATAATTCCATCTAAAGTGGCAGCAAGTAGATCGTCGAGAATTTGACGATATTGAGGTCCTGGTTTGTATCCCAGTTGTTTCAAGTCGTGACCGCTTAATAGTGGTTGGACGTTAGCCCACTGAGTGACGTATTGCCAGACAAGCGATCGCACTGGGCGAGGACTGCGTAGAGCAATTAAAATTAGCATCGGTAGGTCGTACTGCCGCAACAAGTCAAATACTTGACTGGGTAGCCGACAGGAAGGCAAAGCTGTTAAGACTCGCTCTTGTGCCTGTTGTAAGTGGCGCAAGCGATAGATACTGTCATCGGGTAATTGTAAATTTTGGGCAACGCGATCGCGGTATTCTGGGGCAAGATATGCAATGAGAACCTCTAGACGTAACAGCCAAGGAGGGATAGGAACATTTTGACTTTTAACTTTTGACTTTTGACTTTCTCGATTAAATCGTCTCAAACAACGTTCTAAAAACCGCAACTGCTGCCAAAGAGTTTTATCCAGTTTCAAAGTTTCATGCAGGCATTGCAAAGCATCTAAATCTCCCAGTAAACTTAATGCTGCTTGCCAGTAGGGTGCTTGCAAAATGTATTTCAGCTCGTTTTTCAATCGCGTTTGTAAAGCAGGCGCTCTGGAATTATTGCCTTGGGTACGCTTGTAAACCCCGCTGTCAATGGCATAGCGAATATAATTTTCCGTCTGAGGTTCGATCGCAAATTCTAAACGTACGGCAAAGCGGACGGCACGATAAATCCGAGTCGGGTCTTCAATAAAGCTGTTGGCGTGTAAAACCCGAATTTGCTTTGCCTGTAAATCGAGCAATCCACCAAAGAAATCTAACATTTCCCCTGCTCTTGGTGGTGTCAAACGGACGGCAAGGGAATTAATTGTAAAGTCGCGTCGATATAAGTCTTGGCGAATGGAACTCGCTTCTACTTCAGGATTGGCAGCAGGATAGGGATAAAATTCCGTGCGTGCAGTGGCAATATCAATCCAAAGAGAGCCGAAAATAGGGTCTTTGTGCCACAACAATGCTGCTGTTTGAAATGCCCCATGAATTTCGAGACGAGCAGCAGGGTAAAGTTGCTGAAGGGCGCGAGCTAACTCCACTCCCGCGCCTACATCAGCAGTGCGATGAAAGCCATCTACAACTAGATCGATATCTTGTAGATACAGGGGTGCTGCACCGTTCTGTTTTGCCAACAGTAAATCGCGCACTCCTCCCCCAACCAAATACAAGTGCCAACCTCGCTGTTCTGCCTGAGCAGAGGCTTGAGTCAGCAGTTCCCAAAAAGGTGCGGCGAGGCGATCGCTCAACAATCTCAAGAATGCCGCAGGTGGAATAATCCCAACAGCATTCCCTCTTACCCCTAGCTCCTCGCTCCTCGCTCCTTCCTGATGCAATTCCCGCAGTACGTCGGTACGGGTGACGATGCCACGCAATTCTCCGTCTTGCAACACTGGCAAGCGTCCGATATCATATGTCACCATCAACGCTTGAATTTCTGGCAGAGTCGTTTCTGGAGTAATAGTCTTGATATTTGTCGTCATATACCCCTTGGCGGGTGCGTGACTGAAGCCGTGGTGCAGGGCAATATCAATATCGCGACGAGAAATAATTCCTACCAACTTGCCCGTAGGATCGACCACAGACAATCCAGAGTGACCGTAACGCAGCAAAATCCGCTGTGCCTCGGCAATCGTCGTATCTGGGCGGATCGTGCGGACGGGGGATGACATTAATTCCCTAGCTGTCGGCGGATGGGGAATCGTAGCTTTGAGTCGTTCGACCAATTGTTGTAAAGTTACCTGCCCATCGACACCCCGTAACGAGAGAGACGCAGCTTGAGAATGTCCCCCACCACCGAGGGGCTGAAACAATTCATTCAGATTTGTGCCAGGAATTTGCGATCGCCCAATAACTGTCAGCCTTTCTTCGCCACTATCTCCCAAAGCATACCTTGCCCCCAGTAGGACGGCATCGCTTTCGGTCAATTCCATTAGTCGCGCTGCCAAGCTAGATAATCCAGATACATAACCTGGAGTTTTTAGCAAGACCCAAGCGACTGTATATCCTCGCAAGCGATCGCAGTGGAAGTTATCCAGTGCCTCAGTTAATAACACCTGTAACTGCGGCGAAAACCCAGGATCGATGTAATCCCGCACGACATGCAAGCTAGTTCCTTGCTGCATCAACCATGCTAGAGCCAATGCATCGCGATGGTTGGCTTGGTCAAATGACAGCGATCCCGTATCGACGTGGATGCCTAACGCCATCACAGTTGCTTCAAACGGCGTGATTTCCACCTGCTGAGCTTGTAATTCTTCGACAATTAGCGTCGTCGTCGCTCCCACATCAGCAATATGAGTTGCCGTAGCCGAAATATCGCGATCGATCTCTAAGTGGTGGTCGTAAACAACAATCTGTTCGATTTGGGGCAAATCCAGCCACTCCGCCGCCGCACCCAAGCGATCGCGGTGTTGTGTATCGACGACAATCAGCGATCGAATTTGTTTTGGATTCACAGAACGGCGTTCGATCAATGCATATTCGTCCCGATGCAGTGCCAAAAAATCCTTTACCGCTGGATGACTACCACCCGTCAGCACGATCTTCGCTCCCGCCCACAGCCGCGACAGCCCCACAGCCGCCCCCAGCGCATCAAAATCTGCTGTTGTATGACAAAGAATTAGATCCATGTAGTGCGTGATGAGCAGGGTGTGGGAAATTGGTAGTTGGTAGTTGGTGGTTGGTAATGGGTAATAGGTAATGGGTTGTTATTCTCCTCAGCTCCTTCAGCCCCGATCGCTCCCTCAGCTCTCTTCACCGACTCCCTATATTGTGCCAATTTCTGATAGGTTACATATAGGTTATAAGCAAAATTAGCAAGCTTTAAGCTTAATCTAGATCTATTCTGGTTTGTTGCTGTGTAGGGAGACATACTGATGTTATCTGCTCTGTTTCAATTGGCTTTAGTTGCCCTGGTATTCTTGTCCTTTGCTTTGGTAATTGGCGTTCCCGTGGCTTACGCTACTCCCCAAAATTGGGTGGAATCAAAAAGGCTGCTTTGGATCGGTTCGATCGCCTGGTTCGGTCTAGTGATCGTCATCGGTGTTTTGAACTTTTTGGTCGTATAAGCAACTTGAGGCGATCGCCCTTGTCGATCGTCGCGATTGACAAGTAAGCGATCGCTACTTTGTAGAGACTTACACGTAATGTCTCTACGCTGACAACTGACAACTGACAACTGACAACTGATTTAGTAATGGCAGTTTTCGAGGGAACTTTTACTCAGACAGAACCTTTACGGTTTGCGATCGTCATCGGTCGGTTTAACGATTTAGTGATTGGTAAGCTGTTAGAAGGATGTCAAGATTGCTTGAAACGTCATGGCATCGATCCGAATCCTCACGGCAGTCAAGTCGATTACGCTTACGTCCCTGGTAGTTTTGAAGTGCCAATTGTGGCGCGACAATTAGCATTATCTCATCGCTATGATGCCGTGATCTGTCTTGGAGCAGTCATTCGCGGTCAAACTCCCCATTTCGATTATGTTGCGGGAGAAGTAGCTAAGGGCATTGCTGCGGCAGGATTTCAAACTGGCGTACCAGTCATTTTTGGTATTCTGACTGTAGACTCGATGCAGCAAGCTCTGGAAAGAGCCGGAATTAAGAGCAACAAGGGTTGGGACTACGCCATGAACGCGATTGAGATGGCTAGCTTGATGCGGCAACTACATTCCGATATTACTGTAGAATCCTACAACAATAATTCTCAATCCTTGCCCGCTGCATCGCTGAAAAGTGCCATTGCTAACGAGCGATCGCCAATTACAGAAAGTGGCGAGTGACAATGCAGGAGTGGCAAGTGAAAAATGCTACTCAATACTCTGAAAAATGGTAGGTAGCGTTAGTTATATGCGCTACCTTTTTTGTCTAGTAAAAATCCTCCAATCGAGGTATATCAATAAGTTGAAATTAGGTTAAGTTCGTGGCAGTTGAAGTCTTTGCTTTGAGCCGATCTCCAGCACATATATTGGCATTAAGTTAATGACAAACTATAAGCCAGTAATGTACGCTATCAAACATAAGTTTTCAGTTTGTAGTTCAGACTAAATTAGGTAGCACAAATGCGAGGAAACACAATTGGTATTGAGTTAGAACCAGAAGATATAGAGTTATTGACCAGAATTGAACGGGAAACAGGTAAGTCAATTCACCAACTCACAGGTGAAGCTATTAAAAATACTTATATTAAAAAATCCGATAGCGATGGCGATGGTGGTACTGCACTCTTAGAGGCGATAGACAAAATTGGCAAACAAGTACAGCAAGTCATGGTAGCTGTAGAAAGACAGCGCCAGGAGATCGAGCTATTTTCAGGCAGCTCAAAAAACCACTTGCGACAATCTACCCCCCCCCGCATAGTATTTATACCTAGTACTGAAAGTTAGAAGGGAGAAGTCGTAAGTCGTAAGTCGTAAGTAGAGAATTAACTGCTTCCTGCTCGTGCGCTCCCTGCTCCCCACTCGCTGATAACTGACAACCTCGCAAAAAAAAACTTGACAAACTCAGCCAAATCTGAGACATTAATAAATGCACAGTAAATTGCGGGTATAGCTCAGTGGTAGAGCGCAACCTTGCCAAGGTTGATGTCGCGCGTTCGAATCGCGTTACCCGCTTAAAGTAAATTGAAAAATAGAAGAGAAAAGATTTAGAACGAATAAGTTAATTAAATAATCGCTCTGCCTAGAGTCAAAGCGAATTTTATCTGTTCTAGAATCTCAGATAGGAGGGAAAACCTACTAACCTCGCGTTGCGTTAAGCAACAAGAAGCAATCTAAGTCGAGAGTAAATAACTTGGCATTTGGAAAATGTAATGGAAAGCTGAGAATTATTTGGTTAGACTTAGAAAGTATTATGTAAACTCGTAGGATAGCCACATTTTGGTTCTACGGCGGCTCGTGCAACCTCAAAAGACCCAAAAAATCGATCTGAGTGTAGATTACCCTTGTCCCTGTCGCCGACACGGGCGATTAATTCCGATTACGCTGACAGAAGCGTTTGGTTGCGATCGCTGTCAGCAACTCTTCGTTGTGGAAGAAAACGGGTATGTATTAGAACAATTATCCACTAGCTACCCTTACAAGAGAGCATGGCGCTGGCTGGGCAATCGCTGGAGCGTAGCTAAGCCACGTTTGGGACAGAGCTATCTTCCAGTAGCACTATTAGTAGTGTTTGGGCTGCTAATTTTTTGGTTGCCTTTGGCACTGCGATCGCCACACCATGCCAGTATTCTAGTATGGGCATTAGTAGCAGTACTGCTAGCAGTACTGCCAGCACTAATGGTCTGGCTGATTTACAGACGTTAAGTCGATGACAGGTGACACATCTCATACTCACTCAGGCTTGGTCGCTACTGCTCGTCGCGCCTACGGAGCTTCCCTAAAACTAGGAATTAGTAAGGGAGCAGACCGCAGCCGTGCCGTGCAAAAGATGGCAGAAGCACTCAAGCAATCTTTCGATGACATTTTGGAAGCCAACACTTTGGACTTGGAAGCTAGTCGCGAAATGGCAGTGCCAGAATTAATCGTGGATTGGCTGAAGTTGACTCCCGAACGCCTCCAAGCTGCGGTAGAAATTTTGCAACGTCTGAGCGAACTGTCAGACCCTTTGCGACGGATTAGAAATGCTGACTACCAGCTTGCCGATTCTCAAACTTACTGCCAGCTCATGCCGTTGGGAACGATCGCCTTAGTTTACGAAGCATTTCCAGAACTTGGGGCGATCGCCGCAGGACTGTGTATCAAAACTGGTAACAGCCTCATTCTCAAAGGTGGAGGAGAAGCCAGTCACTCTAATGCTGCTATTGCCAAGGTTCTGCAAATTGCCTTAGAGGAAAGCGGAATGCCTTCCGGTTGTCTGGAAAGAATTGAGACAGAGGAAGGGAGCTTAACACAGGAATTAATTACCCAAGACCAATACATCAACCTTGTCATTCCCTACGGTCGCCCCAGCTTAGTTCAGCAAGTCGTGCGACAGTCCACCGCCCCAGTTTTGAAATCGGCGATGGGGAACTGTTACCTTTACTGGTCGCTATCTGGCAGCATTGAAATGATGCGCTGGACGATTTTAGACAGTCATGCTAGCGAACCCGATCCGGTCAATGCGATCGAGAAAGTCTTGATTCACCGCACCACCAATCCCTCGTCCCTCGTTACCCTGTGGAACAGCTTGCAAGAAAAAGGTTTTCAAGTTAGGGGAGATACCGCATTAGTTGAAGCATTTCCCCAGCTACAACTAGCAAAGGATTCTGAGTGGAGTCAATCATATTTAAACAAAACAGTAGCTTTTAAGGTAGTAGACAACTTAGAAGCAGCCATTTCGTGGATCAATCGTTATAGTAGCGGTCATGCCGACTGCATCGTTACTGAGTCCTATCAAGAAAGCCGTCACTTTGCTTTGCGGGTGAATAGCGCCTCCACTTATATCAACGCCTCCCCGCGCTTTTGCCGCAATCCCGCCCGAGGAGAGTCGATCTTTTTGGGCATGTCAAATCAGAAAGGACACCGCCGAGGACTAATTAGCCCCGAAAGCCTGACGACGGTAAAGCATATCGTGCAGGGGAATAGTAGATTTTAGTGGCTGGTGGCTAGTGGCTAGTGGTTAGCGGTTAGAGACAGATAGAGTGGCTAGTGGCTAGTGGCTAGTGGCTGGTGCTTAGCGGTTAGAGACAGATAGAAATGAAAAGGTAAGCAAGGAGATGGACTACAAGTAGCACTCCAGCTACAACTCTCACTCACATCTGTTAAGGAAGAATTTTATTCACTAGCCGCCAGTCACTAGCTACTAACCACTACTTTTCAGCCAGCTTCACATTTTTAGCCAAGCCAAGAGCTTGTAGCAAGCAGATCGTCATCCAGGTGAGATCGACTTCCCACCACTCTAAGCCGTGTCGGGCAGAGTATTGGAAGGCGTGGTGGTTGTTGTGCCAGCCTTCGCCAAACACCAACAGGGCTACCCACCAACAGTTGGTCGAGCGATCGCCGGATTCATGGCTGCGATAGCCAAATTTATGCGTGGCGCTGTTTACCAACCAGGTGCAGTGGTAGACGAACACGACTCGCACAAAAATTCCCCAGACGACAAATGACCAGCCACCAAGTAATAATAGGACGACACCCAGAGCGATCTGGATGAAAATCATATTTTTTTCTAGAAATTGATAAACTGGATCGCCAGCAATATCTTTTGTAAAACGAGCAAGATCTAATTCAATCGGTCTGCGATAAATTAACCAGCCGATGTGACTCCACCAAAAACCTTTGTTAGAGTCGTGGGGATCGGGTTCGGTATCGGAGTAAAGATGATGGGCGCGGTGCGTCCCTACCCATTCAATCGGTCCTCCTTGACAGGCGAGTGTTCCGCAAAAGACCAAGAAATACTCCAGCCATTTTGGAGTTTGAAAGCTGCGGTGGGTGACAAGACGGTGAAAGCCTAGAGTAACTCCCAAACCGCCAGTGACCCAGTAGAGAAACACGGCAACACCAACTGCTTGCCAGCTGAAGTTGCTAGGGAGTAGAGCAAATAAAGCTCCAAAATGCAAACCAATAAAAAATAGGGTATTGACCCAGTTGATTGTCAGTTTGGTTGGGGTAGCAATCGTCATGCGATAACCTAAATTCAAAAACTAGCGTCCGATCTGCCAGAATCAAAGATCCACCTATTAAGTTAATCTAAAGCGATAAATTTGACGATGAACAGCTACGAACAGCTGCAACTAGCAGAACAGGCACTATCTCCGATTTTTTCTGGAATTGACGCTCAGGTCAAGCAAAATCTTCAACGAGTGCTGAGTGCTTTTCGCCACCAGCGGGTGGGGGCGCATCATTTTGCTTCTGTCAGCGGCTACGGTCACGACGATCTGGGTCGTCAGACGTTAGATCGGGTATTTGCTGAGGTGATGCAAGCAGAAGCAGCCGCAGTGAGAGTCCAGTTTGTCTCTGGAACCCACGCGATCGCCTGTGCTTTGTTCGGTGTATTGCGCCCAGGGGATGAGATGCTGGCGGTTGCAGGTGCGCCCTACGATACGCTGGAAGAAGCGATCGGGCTTAGGGGCAGCGGACAAGGCTCCTTGATAGAGTTTGGCATTAATTATCGCCAAATAGATCTAACCGCAGCCGGAACGATTGATTGGCAGGTGTTAGAAACGGCGGTGCGCGATCGCACCCGTTTAGTCTCGATCCAGCGGTCTTGCGGTTATTCCTGGCGTTCTAGCCTTTCCATTGCCGAGATTGAAAAGATCGTCCACATCGTCAAACAGCAAAACCCGAATACAGTTTGTTTTGTCGATAACTGCTACGGCGAATTTATTGAAGATCGAGAACCTACGGCGGTCGGTGCGGATTTGATGGCGGGGTCTTTGATTAAAAATCCTGGTGGCACGATTGTCACGGCTGGCGGCTATGTCGCAGGGAAAGAAGAGTTCGTAGAAGCAGCTACCTGTCGCCTCACAGCCCCAGGAATTGGTAGTGCTGGCGGGGCGACATTCGACCAGCATCGACTGATGTTTCAGGGACTATTTCTCGCTCCACAAATGGTAGGAGAGGCGATGAAAGGTAATCACCTGACTGCATACGTGTTCGACAAGTTAGGATATTCGGTGAATCCCGCCCCACTGGTTCCGCGTCGAGACACGATTCAAGCAGTTCGATTGGGTTCGCCACAAAAATTAGTGGCTTTTTGTCGGGCAATTCAGCAAAACTCGCCCATCGGTTCTTATCTCGACCCCGTACCCGCCGAAATGCCTGGTTATGAGAGCGAGTTAGTGATGGCTGGGGGGACGTTTATTGATGGCAGTACCTCGGAATTTTCGGCTGATGGTCCTTTACGGGAGCCATACGCGATCTTTTGTCAAGGGGGTACTCATTGGACGCACGTGGCGATCGCCTTAGAAGCTGCGATTGAGGCAGTAGGAGCTGCCGATTAATCTCCAATCGGAGTGTATAGAACGTCTACCCAGTAATTGCTACTTTTATATGTTTGGCTGGGGAAACTGGAGTTACCGTATTTATACACGCCATTATTACCATCAAGAAATTGCAAACCAGAATTGCTCATAGGGCTGGCAAAGTGATTCAGCGTGTAAGCGTAGTTACCTTTTGGAGCGTGATAGGAAGCTACGTAAATCGTATCTGCCGAGATCCGAATTGGCTGGTCGAATTTAAGTTGTTGCCAGCCAGAAGTTGTTTCGGAAACAAACGTACCGCGTGCGACGAGCTGACCCCCAGCAGTCCATAAAGAGCCGACGTGCGTACCAGTGTTAGTCGCGGCTTTGTAGAATCGAATGCCAGTCACAAAGCCTTCTTTCGTGGCTTTAAACTTTACACCTACCTCTATTGCTCTAGAATCAAAAGTGGCAATGGAAGATGGAGCTACAGAATCAGTCCAAATACTCGTTGTTTTAGGTTTGAAGACAACATCTATCCAGTAGTTAGTGCTATTGTATGACTGAGTTGGAAAACCACCGCCGTAACCGTAAATGTATGTACTGTTACTTCCAGCTTCACCATTACGCAGAGCGTGTAAAAACCCATTATCTACCCCAGCATTCTCGAAGAATTTTTCGCTGGCGACATATCGCCCAGAGTTGACGTAATAAGAAGCAATATATATTTGTTTCGCCTTAACTGGTATGGGTGGATAGAATTGTACGGTTTGCCAACCTGGAGCAGGTTGCTGTCCTTCAAAAGCCATGCCCGTACCGAGTAATTCTCCAGTACTAGACCAAAGATGAACGAAGTAACCGCTTTCGTTTGCTACGGCTCGATAAAATCTAATTGCCGATACTTCCCCATCTACATCGCTACGAAACTTTAGACCTAGCTCCACAGGTTTAGTATCTTTGTCTACAACTGCATTTAAAGGTGTAGAGTCAGACCAAATAGAATAACTTGACGGTTCGGCTAGAGAGCGCGGAGCGGCGATCGCCAGTAATGCTGTAATGACACTGACACTCGATAATAATAATCTTTTATACATAGTTTCCCCAGTTTTTTATAATTAATACAAGCATCTACAAACGAACAGCTTAAATCGAATTCAAATTGCTATTTCAACTTAGTTTCACCTACTGCAAACTTTCAAATAATCCGTGATGAATTTGGATTTTTGATTCTGCATAGTTTTCAAAACAAAGCTGTATAACTTTTCAATGAATCACACTGAAGGTGGCATGGACAACACTAGTATGACTCACTTTTAGGAATTATTAAACTAATTCATAAAGTCCACATTTATTCAGTAATTTTACAGATAGAAAAATAAATATATGTTAAAGCTTGGCAAGGTAAATCGATGAGTATCGAAAATTAAATAACGTATGAAAAACTCAAACTCTATCGAATTAATGGAATGAAACTAAATCGTACTGAAGGATGAGAAGAGTAGATTTTGCCACAGCACGACCGCTAATTCTAGTGATGCCGTAATGCAAAATTCCTCGTCCATTATGCGTCATTCTACCCAAACTAAATTGGATTTTAATATTAGAGTTAGTATGGCGATCGAATTGTTCTAATTTCCACATGAATCCACTCCACGCACCAGTCAGGCGTTGTCGCTCTGCATCAGCTACAACTTCTAATATTTCTACCGTTGTCCCATACGGAGTTTCTAGAAGATTGCGGTCAAGATCGAGTGTGATTCCGGCTAAATCAGATAAAGAATTATTACCTAAAAATACGTATTTATTCCCCTCACGTTTGATTTGTAACATAGACGTTCCTATCTTCTTCATGATTAATTTGTGAGAGAGGCTAAGAAATTCTTGATACTCAGTTTTAGAAACACCAAGCCGAGAATCGTAAGGTAGAGGTTGTCCGGCAGAGGTATTTTTGATTAAGCTCGATAACCATTCACTATCGGATTTTTTTTGTAATGCTATTTTAAATTTCTGACTCAGTTCGACCAAACGAATTGGTGGTACAATTTGCATCAAATCGACAGTTGTACGATCGCTAGGGATGAGAGCTTCGACATCATATATGGGAATGTTATATAAGTTGATTTTATTTATCTGAGGAGAAGATTTTATGCTTGTATGTGAAATAGCGATCGCCTTGACAACTGTATTTAGATAAAATAATAATCCCGTTACTAAATAGCAGAGCGAGAGATAAGAGATTTTAACTTTTATTTTCATAGAATTAAGTCATATAACTTCACTATAATAATGAGTTTTAGGTCGGCACGATTAGCGATCGCCTCGGTAATATTGACGAACGCGATCGATCGCACTAAAATTTAAAGTTTAGCCGGATCGACTTATTTTTTTTGTAGAAATAACTCGATTTGATAAATACCTATTTTAGATAGACCGAGTTGAATCTATCAGAAATAACAAAATATCCAGTCAAAGGTTTACAATTCTAATTTTGATGCAATAAATCTATTTTTAGATGCGATCGCGTTGAGAAAACATTAGTAACAATATTTAATCAACTATGCGATGAGTATCGAATCACTTCAAAGCTACTGTCTGCGAACTTGACATCAACTGAGTGTATAGAGTATTAGCTTGTGATTGATTCAGATTAGCATCAACAAATCGAAATGCAGAAGTTGCGAGATACGATCTATTTTGTTCAAACGCGATCCAATGTCGTTGTAATGATTCGGCTGCTACACCTGTAGTATTAGAACCTGCAAAGATATCGAGGACTGTATCGCCTGGTTCTGTCAAAAAATTAATAAAGAACTGGGGAAGTTTCTGCGGAAAACGTGCTGGATGTGCGCCAATCTTAGCTGCTTTACATAATTGGATGTAACGAGAGCCACTTTCAGTATTGGGTATTTGTAATAAATTAGAAGGGATTGCTCCTCCATTATTGTTAGCAAAAGCTTTACCGATATCGTGTCCTGATGGACGTTCTTTTGGTTGATAAAATTTTTCTGGATTCTGGAGTAATTTTTTCATGCGCTCTGAGTAAGGCACGAGTACATTACTCACATTAGCTTTGGGATTATCAGTTTTTGATAACCACCAAATAGTATTGACAGCATCCTTAGTGCGGATCTTGCGTTTATTGACCCACTCAATCGGAGATGGTAATTTTGAGGGATTATACCAAAAAAACTCTTCTGCAAGACGGAAATCTAGCTCGTCGCAAAGTTTAATTAAAATACGGTAATTATAGAGCGATCGCACGGGACGTTTACTTTGATATGCTCCTCCTAAATCGAGGACAAAACTACCGTGTGGTGCTAAGACTCGATAGACTTTTTCACAAAAATTAAATAACCAATTTACATAAGCCTCTTGCTCGACATTACCATAACTCTTTTCACGTTGTAGGGCAAAAGGTGGAGAAGTAATAACTAAATCGATAGAATTGGATTCGAGGCAGTCAAGTAATTCCAAAGCATTACCAACATATGCAGAGCCATAATCAGTATTGTATAAAGGGCAACATAGAAACATATTTACTTTGCTATGAAAACACAATGCGTAACTCATTTTATTTGCAGTCGATAGAATATATTTATGCAACAAGTTGAAATAATTTAGGAAATATCTACTTGTACTTGGCGACTGCGAGTCGTGGAACTATACAGATACAACCTGCCGATCGCGCTGGCACTGTGCGAAGCGCACCACACAGGTTCAAAAGCTGTAAATTTCCTCAGTCCGCGCCAGCGAACTTCCCTTTGGGAAGCCGCTACGCACTCATATTTGTGTAGTTGGAGTTTGGAACATGGTGCTAGAAAGCTGGCAGCCTCATGATGGTAAACAGGAAGATGCTATTTTACTCTTTAACTTCAATAGCAAGGACGAGGAGAGCGTTGCGCTATTACACCATCTACTTTCTAGGGTGAAAAAAAGTTATCAGCAGTTGGCTGACTTACAATTCCTACCTGTCCGCTTACCAGTACCCGATCTGAAGTTATGGAGTTACTGGTTGGCAGCTCAACTGATTGCACAATGGCGCGATCGCTCGGCAGAGCAAATTGCTGTAGGGACAATTCTCGATCGACTGGGGTTCATCAAGACAGAAAATAGTTATCCCATTGTTACAGCTCTGGATCGGATGGAGCAAGGAACGCTGATTTCTGTAGAGTTGGTGGCGAACGTGAAGTCGATTGACAAATTCGGCTGGCAATCTTCAGATTCTGATATCAAAGAATGGATCGAGCAGAAAGCTGCCGATCTAGTTGAATTTACTCAACGCACAGCTTCTTACCCAGCCGACGGCTTCAGAGCGCAATTACAGTCCAATGTGGAAGCCATGCGATCGCAGCACCAAGTTCAGATGCAGGAGTTCTTCAACTCACTACAGCACTCCGGTTCGCGCTCGGTGCTAAGAGTATTAGAAACTTTGAGCGCGATCTTCCAGCGATTAGCAGAGGAATGCGAGGCTCAAAAACAAGAGTTATTGCAAAAAGCGATGGCAGCGGAACGCGCTTACAGCAATTTAAAAACCAGAATTGAACCGCGCGATCGGCAATTCGGTCGGCGACAGACTGACTGGGAAGCAGTTGTAGAAGCGCTTGCCAAGCGATACTACTTTACATTTAATGCTGAAATTTACGACCGCTTCGGTCAATTAGTTAGCCAGCTCATACAACAGACAGGCGATCGCGTTGCCTCCATAACTCATACAGATCGCTCTCTGACGATTTTGGAAAGTTGGTTTAGCCAACAATGTCCTCAAGAGCCAGTCTTTGCACCTATTTTAAAACAGCGCTTAGAGCAAAAGGTAGACATAATCAAATTACTTAGCGAGATAGAAGCAACAGTAAGCTGTCCTCTGCAAAAATGGCATAGTTTAAGCTGGACTCAAACAGAATTATTGTGTCAGGAAATTTTGATAAAACTGCATCCAGTTTGTATGGAAGTATATATAGAGTGCTACCAATATTTACTAAAAATTAATCGAGCTGAAATTTTAGACCAAAATAGTTAAGCAAATAATTGGTTTTTGTCAAGCAGAAATATGGCTCCAAAACCACCAAAATCATCCATAACTTGTCATAACTGTGGCTATGATGGCAATTCTATTACTGCCATTCGGTGCGATTTATGCAAGCAGCCACTAGAGCTAAATTATGCTTTAAATAGCAATAGTACTATTAGAAATAGTGTATCTAATAGTAAAAAAACAACTCGGTATCGGTTTTATCTGCCTAATACTTGGTTGACATTAGTGTCAATACTATCACTGCTACTGGGAGGAAGCTTGTTCTTTTGGCGCAGTCAAAGCGTTAGCACTCAAAATTTTCAGCGGTTAGGAGATCGGGGTAACTCAAAAGCAATCGTAATTTTGGGCGACACCTTTAGCGGCTACAGTACTTTTCGGAGCGATCGATTGCGGCAAGCACTCAAAGAATTTCAAATTGAAGCGCACTATAAAGATGAATTTAATCAAGCTAGACGCGCTCGACTTTTAAATGAAGGACAAGCCGATTTCTTAGTCACAACTCTAGATCAGTTTTTAAAACAAAAACCCCAAGGGAAAATAGTTGGTTTGATTAACCATACAATCGGAGGTGATGCAGTTGTTTTAAACACGAAACAATATCCTAACCTCAGATCGCTCCAAGCTCTGAACCAATTAGTACAGCAGAGGCGATCGCAGAACCAGCTAAGCATTATTTTTGCTGGCGATTCTCCCAGTGAATATCTAGGTTTGTTGCTAGATGCTAAATTTGAAGCATTTAGATTATTAGATTTTCAAACAATAAAAGTAGTCGATGCTGCTGATGCCTGGAAGCAATTGCAATCTAATTCAAATCTAGCAGCAGCTATACTTTGGGAACCTTTTGTCACGAAAGCTCGGCAACAAGGATATACAGTAGTCTTATCAAGTCGAGATACTCCAGGTGCAATTGTCGATGTTATTGTTGCTGGCGATCGCCTTCTCCAATCGCAACCTGAAAAAATCTCAGCTTTTTTAGAAGCTTATTATCGTTTAATTGATACATCCACTAGCGATCGTCTGTTGTTGCAAAATCAAATCGCTCGAGATGGTAATTTATCAGCTAGCGATGCAACAACGGTCATGCAAGGAATTGATTTTTTTACGTCAGTTGAGGCGAAAAACTGGATGAGGGATGGCACGCTAGAAAAAAGAATAAATTCTACAGCTGCGGTGTTGGCACTAACAGGTAGGATGAAGCAAGTGCCTCCAGCTCCTCAAAACTTATTTACTTACCAGTTCCTCGATCGCGCCGCTAGTCATACCCAGAAACTCATTAGTTCGATCCGCTCTGACAATCCAAAACTAGCTGATAGTCTACTAGAAGGAGTAGCGAACGATACTAATTCTAAATTTGAAACTGCCTCTAATCTGGGAAATTTGCGCGTACAAGGAGAGATAGAGTTTCAATTTGGCTCGACTACACTCACTAGGAAAGGTAAGCAAACACTCGATAGATTGGCTAAGCAAATAGCCGAGTTTAATTCGCAGACTGTAGCTATAAGAGTAATCGGTCATACTTCTAGAAAAGGATTAGCCGATTTGAATCAAAAATTAAGTCAGCAAAGAGCGCAAGAAGTTATTAATTATCTCAAACAACGCGGTCTGCAACACAAAATGTTTGCAGTAGGAAAAGGTTTTAGCCAACTCAGAGGGGATATTTCTCCCTATGATAATCGGAACCAACGAACAGAGATTCAATTGTTGCGATTGAAGAGTTAAATGTCTGTCTGAATACAGATAACAGTTATCAGTTATCAGTTATCGTAGGAACGGGTTTTGACCAAAAATTTAGAGCTTTGGTTGTCAATCTATATGCTAAACCCGCTCGTACAGTTACCAGTGTAGAGACTTTACATGTGACGTCTCTACAAAGCGATCGGTGAAGAAAGGGTGTGGGGTGTAGAGATGAGCGAGAAATTATCAGATTATTTTTATAATTGGTTAATATTGTCTGTAGCAATATATGGAGTCTTAAGCAGTCAAGTGTAGATCGGGGGTGCGATCGCCTGAAAAGTCACGCGCGACTATGACTAAGCTTTATTGCTATCTTAGGCTGATATTCTGTAATTTGAAGCGACGAATGAAAGCAAACTTATTTGGGAGGTATTTACAACCACGTCGAAGCTGGATTCCCTATTTTGTTTTGACGATCTCGCTCTTATTTACTACGGCAGCTACTTATTATGTATCGAGTACGGTTCAAAATAAAGAGCGGTTGCGGTTTGAAAATGATGTCCAAACAACTCAAGCCAAGATTCAAGATCGGATTGAGGCTTACATAACTCTGTTGCGGGCAGGAAGTGGTCTATTTGCCGCGAGTGAAACAGTAACATCGCAAGAATTTCGGGCTTTTGTGAATCGGATGAAATTGCGCGGTAGCTATCCTGGGATTCAAGGAATTGGCTATTCGGCGCGAGTGCCAGCAGCAGCGAAAGATGCCTTTGTCACCCAGATGCGGCAACAGGGAATCGCTAACTTCAATATCCGCCCCAACTATCCTCGTTTGGAATATCATGCCATTATTTATCTAGAACCACAAGATCGTCGCAACCGAGTTGCAGTTGGTTACGATATGTTCTCCGAGCCAGTGCGCCGCGCTGCGATGGAACGCGCCCGCGATACTGGTATTCCCGCTGCTTCAGGTAAAGTGACTTTAGTTCAAGAAATTGACAAACACAAGCAAGCGGGTTTTCTAATCTATGTTCCGGTTTACCGTGGTGGTAATATTCCCGCCACAAAAAGGCAAAGGCAAACAGAGTTAATGGGTTTTATTTACAGTCCTTTTCGGGCTGACGATCTGATGAATGGTATTTTTGGCGATGAAGACCGCTTGGTGAATTTTGAAATTTACGATAGTCACAATGTCAGCTCGGCAAATTTGCTACACTCATCCAGATCTCATACGCTAAATAACCGCGATCGCCCGCAATTTCAGACTCACAAAAAGATCGATCTTGGCGGACGTACTTGGAGTTTAGTTTTTACCTCTCGCCCTGAATTAGAACTAGCTTCAGACATCGATCTTGCGCCTTTCGTTGCCTTTATTGGAGTGGCAATGAGTATGATTCTATTTGCCATGACACACTCGCTCTCTTCGTCGCGCAAAGCCGCCGAGCGATCGGCAGCAGCTCTTACAGAAAGTGAAAAGCGGTTTCGACGTTTGGTAGAGTCAAATATTTTTGGCGTTGCCTTTGGGAACTTTCAGGGAAAAATTCATTACGCAAACGACTATTTTCTCCAACTCATAGGTTACGAGCGAGAAGATTTGCTGGCAGGGAGATTGCATTGGGACAGTTTAACTCCTGCGGAGTTTCTTCCTTTAGATCTTCAAGCAGCTGAAGAACTGAAAAAACGCGGAATTGCAGCTCCATTTGAGAAACAATATATCCGTAAAGATGGTACGCGAGTCCCAATTCTAATTGGTGCAGCTTTGTTAGCAGATACAAATACGCCTCAACCAGAAATTATCGGCTTTATTCTAGATTTGAGCGATCGTAAAGCTGCGCAGGAAGCTCTACGTTGGAGTGAAGAACGTTATCGTTCTTTGGTAGAAGCGACGACAAACATTATTTGGGATACCAAAGCAGAAGGGGAAGTCGTTACCGAACTGCCTGGATGGAGTGCTTTTACCGGACAAAAGTTTGAAGAGTATCAGAGATGGGGATGGATTGCAGCGATTCATCCAGAAGATCGCGATCGCACTGCGCAAGCATGGTTAAAAGCTCTGGCTCATCGCAGCGTGTACGAGATGGAGCATCGGGTGCGGCGCTATGACGGCGAGTATAGGTATATGAATGCCCGTGGCGTGCCAGTTTTAGAAACAGATGGTAGCGTGAGGGAATGGATCGGCGTTCATACGGACATTACGGAACGCAAGCAAGCAGAAGTAGAACGAGAACGATTGTTACAACGGGAAAAGGTAGCTCGCGAAGAAGCAGAAACAGCCAACCGAATCAAGGACGAGTTTTTGGCTACTCTATCTCACGAATTACGCACGCCTTTAAATGCAATGCTGGGGTGGACGCAGTTACTTCGTAACCGCAAGTTTAATGAAGAGACGACAGCACGCGCTTTAGAGACTATCGATCGCAACACCAAATCTCTGGCGCAGTTGATCGAAGATATTTTAGATATGTCGCGGATCGTTACGGGAAAGCTGCATTTAGAGATCCGTACGATAGACATCGTACCAGTTATCGTTGCTGCGATTGAAACCGTCTTACCCGCAGCAACAGCCAAAAACATTCAGATTGAATCGAAATTAGATTCTAGCATTGGATCGGTCATGGGAGATGCCAATCGCTTGCAGCAGGTATTCTGGAATTTGCTTGCTAATGCCGTTAAATTTACTCCCAGAGACGGACGAATTGAAGTGCGTTTATTTCAGTTTGATTCTCAAGTACAAGTACGAGTTGCTGATAACGGACAAGGTATTAGTCCTGAGTTTTTACCCCACGTCTTCGATCGCTTCCTGCAAGCAGACAGCACTACGACCAGAGAGTATGGTGGTTTAGGACTGGGTTTATCGATCGTGCGTCAATTGGTAGAACTGCATGGTGGTACGGTAGGAGCTGAAAGTGCGGGATTGGGTAAAGGGGCTACATTTACTGTCGCTCTGCCAATTCGCGCCGTAGATTACAATCTGAATGAGCCAGAGCAACCTCACAGCCAAAAAGAAGAAACTGCGATCGCGCCTCCATCCCTAGACGGTTTACGGATTGTCGTCGTCGATGATGAAGCCGATGCCAGAGACTTACTCAATACAGTTTTGACCCAGTATGGCGCTAAAGTCGTGACTCGTGAAACTGCCCGGGAGACAATTGAGGCGATCGCTCAATTTCAGCCGCACGTCCTCGTCAGCGATATTGGAATGCCAGAAGAGGATGGATATGCTTTGATTCATCGCTTGCGACAACTACCACCAGAACAAGGCGGACAAATTCCCGCGATCGCGCTTACAGCCTATGCTAGAACAGAAGACCGCGATCGCGCTTTAGCAGCAGGTTTTCAACAACATATTGCCAAGCCAGTCAATCCCGATAAATTAGCTGCGGTTGTAAGTGAATTGGCTCGAAAAGTGAGTTGATGGCTATTTGGTTGTTTTCTCCCTTGTCCCCCTTGTCTCCCCTGTCTCCCTTGTCTCCCTCAGCTCTCTTCCCTCTGCTCCCTGCTCCCAATTTTATGCATGTAAATTCGCTTGTTCTTGCAACCAAGGATCGACTGGTTGTCCGTCTTTGCGCCGTAGTTCGATTTCAACTGCAATGACGGCTTTGGAGCCAGGTGGAGCTGGTTTTTGATGGAAAAGAATGTCGTAGTCAGCAGGATTTTCGTTACGTTGTTTTAACCAATCTTGCACCTTGATTGTGGCAAAAAACGATTGTCCCTGCTCGAACAAGCGAGTAATTTCCATCTGCAAGTTGTAGGGATTGTGTCGCGGCATAGTAATATTTTTTGTTAGGTTTTTCTAATAAATGCTCTTCTAAAAAATGTAAATCGATCCACTCTTAGCAATTCTGACTACACTCATTCTGCTATCTTCTCTAGATAAAACTTGGACTGTCACATCATTGTTTTGTTTATCAACAGTCGTTTTATACTTCAATCCGCCAGTCTTGCTAGTAGGAGTTTGAGGTGCGGGATCGTAAATAGCAACATCGATGGGGAGGAAGGAAATTTTTTCTTGAACGCTGTCCCCGACTGGTAAATCTTTCTCGTCGCGATCGTCGAGAAAATTGTATTTTAAAGGTGACTTGGTGCGATTAACTAACATCACATTAACAGGACCACCAGGATTCACTCGCGATACTGGCTGCCAGTAATTAGATTGATAAGCGCTGACAGGAGAGTTTTGGGCAAAAATTGGCACGGCTATGCTGATACAGAGCGAAACTATCGTCAGCCAAAGTAATTTTTTCCAAGCTTGCCCTAGCATAACTTCCCTACCTTGCAACGACTGCTATCTAAACAAGTGAGATGCTAATTAACTCAAGTTTGTATATTATGATTCATATTTTGCGAAGTGTGAACTATACTGGCGTAGATTTACGTAAGTAACCGCAATTGTAGGCGGGAGTCGGGAGTCGGAGACAAAATTCACGCTCGCGCATTCAAAATGGGGACAAGGGGGACAAGGAAGCAGGGGAGCAGGGGAGCAGAGGAGCGATAACCAACAACCAACAACCAACAACAAATTTCCCACACCCTACACCCTTTCTTCACTGATAACTGATAACTGATTATTGCCAGCCGTTCCAGTCTCTTTATAGAGTGAGTAAAGTAAACAAACATCAGCACTCATTGTCAGCTGCTCATCACTGACGACTTACAACTTACGACTTACAACTTTTTTTAATGCCTCGTACTCCTACTTTATCGTTCGATCGCGGTACGTTAATTTTGCACCCACCACCCAGAGGTAAATCGTGGATGGACTATGCGACGTGGGATGACAGGGTAGAAAAATTTCGCATTCCCGCCATTCAATATCGCCAAGTTGTAGAAGCACTACAAGCAGAAGGAAGTTACTTTAGCGACGAAGCTAAAGCCTTTGAACCGCTAGAACTATCTCCTAGCATGGAAATGGAGCCATATCCGCATCAAAGCGAGGCATTGGCAGCCTGGAAACTAGCCGGACGTAGGGGAGTTGTCGTGTTACCAACAGCGGCGGGGAAAACTTATCTAGCGCAGTTGGCGATGCAAGCCACTCCCCGCAGCACGTTGATTGTCGTGCCAACTTTGGATTTGATGCACCAGTGGTACGCTCACTTAACAGCAGCATTTCCCGATGTTGAAGTGGGATTATTAGGGGGTGGTTCCCGCGATCGCACGCCCATATTAGTATCGACATACGATAGTGCGGCAATTCATGCCGAAGCATTAGGCAACCGTTACGCGCTGTTGATCTTTGACGAATGCCATCACCTACCCACAGATTTTAATCGCGTCATTGCCGAATACGCGATCGCACCATATCGTCTCGGACTGACTGCAACCCCAGAACGCACCGATGGCAAACACTCAGACTTAAATCTGCTCATCGGACAAGAAATCTATCGCAAAACTGCCGCAGATTTAGCCGGTAAAGCGCTGGCAGAACACGAAGTCGTGCAGATTAAAGTCAAACTATCACAACACGAACGCGATCGCTACAACCAACTGATTCAAACCCGTAACGACTTTCTCCGCGAAGCCAAAATCTCTCTTGGTAGCCTTAAAGGATGGCAATTATTCGTCCAAGCTAGTGCCAGATCCGCCGCCGGACGCAGAGCCATGATAGCACACCGTCAAGCCAAAGAAATTGCTTTAGGTACGGATGGCAAAATCAGAATTCTCGCCGACTTGTTAGCAGAACACTATCCAGAACGAACGCTAATTTTCACCGCCGACAACGCCACAGTCTACCGCATTTCGCAAGAATTTCTCATTCCCGCCATCACCCACCAAACCCCCGTCAAAGAACGCCACGAAGTTTTAACTAAATTTCGGGAAGGGGAATACAAAACCCTCATCGCCTCCCACGTTCTCAACGAAGGTGTAGACGTACCAGCCGCCAGAATTGCCATTATTTTATCCGGTACAGGCTCAGCACGGGAATACATTCAACGCTTAGGGCGAGTTCTACGTAAAGGTAAAGACAAAGACAAATTTGCCCTCATGTATGAAGTCGTAGCCGAAGACACCAGCGAAGAAAGAACTTCAGTGAGGAGACGAGGAGTGAAGAGGAGTGAGGAGCGAGGGGCAAGGAGTGAGGGGAAAGTTACGCAGTTAGAGATCTTACCTACCAAACAGATTACCTATGGAAGTGGCGATCGCACCAGCCAACGCGCCGCTGAATCTTCAGGAAAATGGGACGATAATAACTCCCTAGAAACCGAAGAATAACTTTGTCCCTTTGCGCCTTTGCGTCTTTGCGCGACCAAATCTTAATCTATGCTTCCAACCGACTTACTCATGCACCGCCAAAACGGGGAAGAAATCACCCCTAAACGGCTCAAAATAGACAAACACAATCTAGAAATCGCCACTGATATTATTACCACATTCCAAGAAAATCTCGGTAATATCCAAGCAGCACTCGACCGACAACTACAAGAACTCGAAGGAGATAGCCCGGATTATCGCCTCAAACGCGGCTTAGCTTATCTCCTGCGTAGTAGCTTCTGTGAATTTGAAATTGTCAGCCCCTTAGAACCACCCATGCTGCGCGAACGAGTCTTCGCCCTTGCAGCACAATCGGCTCCCAGTCCCCAGCAAAGCCACCAGGTATTAGAACAGTTAGCATTACAACTCAGCCGCGAATTAGACAAAGAAGTCTTCCCCGAACAAATTCGCACGGGTTTGTATGCAGACTTAGCAGAAAATCGCATCATGACGCGGTTCGAGCCGCCAACACCAGAAGCACTACTGCACCGCTACAATTTATCCCAAGTTCAAGGGGTATTTTATCGCGCCAGCCACCTGACTCTCAACGCTCATCGCAACGTTCCAGGAGAATACAAGCTGTTATTTCGCTATCTCAAATTATTTCAATTAATGGCATACATCGAAGGAGATGCCGACCACGGATTTACAATTACGGTTGATGGTCCGGCGAGTTTATTTAATCCTAGTACGAGATATGGGCTGGCGATCGCCAAACTTATTCCGGCTTTACTCCACGTCACCAAATGGAGTTTGAGCGCAATTTTACAAACCCGCGATTTCTACACTAATAACTGGAAAACAGGACGATTTACGCTGAATTCTGAGTGCGGTTTAGTCTCTCATTATCCACCAGGTAAACCTTATGACAGTATGCTAGAAGCGGCTTTTGTCGAGCGTTGGAATGCTACAAAAACCGAATGGGTACTAGAGCGAGAAGTCGATCTAATTCCAATTCCTGGTAGCGTCATGATTCCCGATTTTCGTTTGGTACATCCTGACGGACGAGTATTTTTGTTAGAAATTGTGGGGTACTGGCGACCGGAATATTTACAAAAGAAATTTTCTCAAGTTCGTCGCGCTCAATCCGATAATTTGATTTTGGCAATTTCCGAACGATTGAATTTAGAAAAAGCAGGTGTCAAAATGAATGATGTGCCAGCTAGGATTGTTTGGTTTAAAGATAAGCTCTTGCCAAGAGATGTATTGAAGGTGATGGATTAAACTTGGCTCAATAACTGGCGATCTCCTGACAGTTTCCCGTGTAGAGACGTTACATGTAACGTCTCTACACGGACAACCGATTTCACGATTCATCTAGGATTGCTACAGAAAAATCAGTTTATCTACCAGTACAGCGATCGCAATTCTCAGCTGTCCTAGTTCAAATACACTGAATTGTACCGGGTACAGTTTGGAAAAATCTTTTATAGTGCAATTATCAGTTATCAGTTATCGTTGGGGCGGGTTTAGCCAATAGATTGACAATTAAAACGGTAAATTTTTGGTCAAAACCCGCCCGTACACAAGTCAGTTATCAGTTATCAGTGGTGCGTGACAAGTGAAATAACCAATTACCCATTACCCATTACCAATTTATTATGAAAATTATTTTAAATCGCCATTCTTCCCAACCGCTTTATTTACAAATTCGCAATTATTTGAGTCGTTTGATTCAATCTGGTAAACTCCCACCTGGGGAAAAATTGCCTTCAATTCGGAATTTAGCAGCAAGTGTTGGTGTGAATAAATTGACGATTGTTGAGGCTTATGCTGTATTAGAAGCTGACGGTTTAATTCAATCTCGTCCAGGTGCGGGATATTTTGTCAGCAATACTGTATCCTCACCACAATGGCGATCGCATTTTGCTCCAACTCAAAAAGTGACGATTTCTGAAACGGGAGAAACTTTTTGCGAGCAAATTATGGCTACTTTGCAAGCTCAACAACAAAAAGACATTATTAATTTTAGTTCTGGATTTCCTCTAACACAAGAATCGGCTAATTTTCAACGCATTGCCAAACGAGCGATCGCCAATTCTACCGATACTTTATTTCGCTACGATCTGCCACAAGGACAGCTTGTTTTACGCCAACAAATAGCTCAGATGCTATTAAACCAAGGTCTAGAAGTTTCCCCTGAAGAAATTATCGTGACCAATGGTTCGGAACAAGGATTATCGCTGGCAATGCGTTACTATCTTCAGCCTGGAGATTGGGTAATAGTTGAAACGCCTACCTATCACGGAGCTTTGGGAATACTAGCAAATTTGGGCGTTAAAGTTATTGGTATTCCCATGACAGCAGAAGGTATGAATTTGGAGTTACTGGAACAATATCTTTGCAGTCATCGCCCTAAATTAATTTATACAATTAGTACTTTACACAATCCGACTGGGATTACGACTTCCCAAACTCATCGCCAAAAATTGTTAGTTCTGGCTCAACAATACGAATGTCCCATTTTGGAAGATAATGCTTATGAAGCGCTAAATTTTGAATCTGAGCCTGTTGCAGCTCCAATTAAAGCTTTAGATCGCAGCGATATTGTCACCTATATTAGTACGTTTTCTAAAACTTTAATGCCTGGATTGCGAGTCGGTTACACGGTTGTGACGGGCAAGCATTATCAACCAATTTTAGAACAGAAAATTCTGCAAGATTTGCACTCATCTACAGTTTCGCAAGCAATTGTCAGCGAGTTTTTGGCTGGCGGACATTATCGTCGCTATCTCAACCGCTTGCGGACAAACCATCTTCACAGCCGTAACGCCATGCTTCAGGCTTTAGAGCGTTATTTTCCTGCCCAAGCCAGTTGGACTATTCCCCAGGGAGGGCTATTTCTTTGGGTACATTTACCAGAAGGTATATCCGTACAAGCGATTTGTCGAGAAGCATTATCTCGTAAGATTCTTGTCGCCTCTGGAACGGCATTTTTTCCCAATCACCAAGGTTATCCAGCCCTGCGCTTAAATTTTTCTAATTCCCTTGCAGACATCGATCGCGGGGTTGCTGTGTTGGGCGAGCTAGTACAAAAATATTTAGTAGCAGTCGTGCCTCAACCTAGTCGCGCGATTAGCGATCGCCCTCTGGAAATAGCGAGCAACGTGCGCGTTCCAAATCTGGGAATGTTGACAAAAAATTAGGTGCAAGGCTATTGACAAAATACATCTTTTTTGCTGCAAGCCTTGATATTTTCTCTCTAAGGTTGAGTATAATTGCTATCCAGTTCCACCTATTGCCTGATGGAAATAGCATTTTAGTTGCGCGATCCTAGTAACAAGCTACTAGATAGCTGCATCCGTGAATTGAGGTGAAGCAAGATGAAACTAGCAATGCTCTCTACTACGGTTGCGATCGCTGCTCTTTCGATTGCGACTCCTGTACGGGCAGAAAACCCAGCTCATGTCAGACAATTACTGGCAACCGGAGAATGCCCGAGTTGCGATCTTTCTGGGGCAGATTTGAGTGGCGCTCATTTAATTGGTGCGGATTTGCGAAATGCAAATTTATCAGGTGCTAACCTGACAAATGCCAATTTAGAAGGTGCAGATTTAGAGGGTGCTAACTTACAAAAAGCCAATTTGCAGAAAGTTTTGGCTAGCGATACAAGTTTAATTGATGCAAATTTAAAAGGTGCTAATTTTCAACAAGCACAATTAGCAAGTACAATTTTTGACGGTGCTGTTGTAACTGGCGCGAATTTCCAAGGTGCGAAACTCTACACGGCAAATTTTAGCGATCGGTAGTCAGTTTCAGTTATCAGTTATCAAACGTTGCTGCCTTCTTGCACTAGACTATAATACGTGTGTCTGCATTCCCAGGTTTAAATGCGATGTCCCTGGCAAAAGACCTAGAAACTCCAGAAATTGAACCAGAAGATGTTATCTTTCCTCCTGGGGACTTATGGAGTGACGAACCGCCTTTGGAAAGCGAACTGCATTTACGCCAACTGCTACTGCTAATTGAATGCTTGGAATTGTGGTGGAAAGACCGTCAAGATTTCTATGCTTTCGGCAATCTCACCATATACTACAGTCCTCGCCAACTTAAATCAGAACAATTTCGGGGTCCCGATTTCTTTGTCGTGCTGGGTACAGAACGCAAACCGCGCAAAAGCTGGGTTGTTTGGCAAGAAGATGGTAAGTATCCGAATGTCATCGTAGAAGTTCTCTCCGATACAACCGCCAAAACTGATAGGGGTTTAAAAAAACAAATTTACCAAGATACTTTTCGCACTCCAGAATATTTCTGGTTCGACCCAAAAACTTTTGAATTTAAGGGCTTTCAATTGGTTGGAGGTCAATACCAAGAACTACAGCCAAATCCTCAAGGTTGGTTGTGGAGTCAGCAGCTAGAGTTGTACTTGGGAATTTATGAAGAGAAATTAAGGTTTTTTACTCCTGATGGTCAATTAATACCGACTCCGCAAGAAGTGGCGATCGCCGAACAGCAGCAAAGAGAACTAGCGCAACAGCAAGCACAAGCAGCGCAACAGCAAGCACAAGCAGCGCAACAGCAAGCACAAGCAGCGCAACAACAGGCAATAGAGTTAGAGTCTATGTTGGCACGCTACCGAGAACGCTTCGGTGAATTGCCAGATTGAAATAATGACTATAATCTCAAAAATTAAACTTTAGTTAACACGAAGATACTACCCTCATTCCCCCGTCCGATGCGTAAATCGCTATCAAGGTAGGTAATATCTACCCAGCCTTGTTGTCTGTTACTGTTAATCTTGGTATCCAAAGCCGGAAATTTTTTTCCTGCTTCTATCTCTTGAATAAAACTAGCAGGAGATTGATAGCTAAATAAGCGTTGTAACCCAATAATCGATCGCTCGAATTTAACTTCAATCCGGCGTTCGGAGACAGGAGTAAATTTAGCTACAACGCTAACTACCCCTTCAAGAAAAGGTAAACCGTAAACCTCGGCAATATTGTAAAGACTTTGAGTTTGAACGCGAACGCATTGATAAATTTGTCCGAGTTTGAGTAATGGGAATTGGTCGATATTTAACAATCCTTTACTTGTCGTATAGAGCAAGCGCCAGTCTCCATTCAAAAGTTCGCTAGCTTCTACCGGACGAGGTGTAGGATTACGGTCTTCTAACTGAGCGATCGCGGCAAGGACAGCTTGTTTATCTACTTCTGTTGATAACAACCCGCGATTCTTACCAGCAATCTTTTCCAAAAGTGTTTCTTTTCCTAACATTTTTATCTCCTCTTGGTCGGGTGTAGAGACGTTACATGTAACGTCTCTACACGGGAAACGTTCAAAAATCAATTTGGATTGCTATATATAATCTCATCATACGGAGCTACGTAGTTTTTGCTATCTATTATTAGATAAATCTTTTTGTCAGAGCTGTTATTGCAGTCATCTGTCACTTACAACAACCAACAACCAACTACCAATTACCAACTACCAATTACCAAGTGATAAACTTTAGGTGTATAATTACATCCCCCTGTCTAGATAAAGCTTAGGTATGCACAACTCTCCGCTTAGAGAAGAACCACGGGAACAGCCAGCTCGTGTCATTCCTTTAAAACAAGAATCGTCACTCATTGACTGGTTGCAATCTAACGGTCGGTTGATCCCCCGCGATGGCGTTCAGGAACCAGATCTGCTAACCGAAGTGGAAGACGGCGACTCTTCTCTCGACTTGCTTGAAGGTGATGATGTTGGCGATTTCTACGATGATGACGATGATTTAGGAGATATTGATGAAGCTGATGATGCGTAGCTGAGAGTCATTTGTCATCTGTCATTGGTCATTAGCAACTCACAAATGATGAAGAATCAATGACCAATGACTCTTCAAAAATATTACATTTAAATACTTTCAAGGCAGCACTTTCGATTCAGTTCCGATAATGTCCTCAGCACGTATCTAGTCAAAAGGCAACTTTGTTGTGGACGCGAAATCATCTTCTTTCTGGTCTTTCCATCTCTCCGGTACGAGACTGCTTATCGTCCTAAGCCTTGCACTCGCTACCGCCTCGCTGACTCTCGATCTAACAGCGCAGCGCCTACCCTGGCAAGGGCGATCGCTAACTTTTCCTTTCTTATTCTGCGCTGCTGTCACTGCCGCAGTTGGTTTTTGGATAGTCCCGATCCTTCAGCAGTTAAAAGCCGGACAAGTCATTCGCGAAGACGGTCCCCAAGCACACTTAAAAAAAGCAGGTACGCCGACGATGGGTGGCATATTTTTTGTACCTGTAGCGGTCATCGCTAGCATCATCTTATCGGCGCTGGTGCTGGGAATCCAAAACCTCGCCCCTGTATTGGCGATCGCTGGAATTACGGTCGGTTACGGGTTTATTGGCTGGTTGGATGATTGGCAAATTTTGCGTCGCCAGTCTAATAAAGGTATTTCCCCACGTCTGAAACTGGCTCTGCAAGTTGGTTTCGGTTGCCTATATTGCCTGTGGCTGTGGAGTCGATCGGGGGATCTGACGACGATCGCTTTACCGTTTGGGCTTGCTTTACCCTTGGGTTTGCTATTCTGGGCGTTAGCAGTGTTTGTCTTGACTGCGGAAAGCAATGCCACTAATTTAACCGACGGTGTGGATGGTTTGGCAGGAGGAACGGTAGCGATCGCGCTTTTAGGATTGGGAGCGATCGTCGCGCCTAATTTCCCCAGTTTGGCAATTTTCTGTGCTTGTTTGAGCGGTAGCTGTATCGGCTTTTTAGTACATAACCGCAATCCCGCTCGCGTCTTTATGGGAGATACGGGTTCTTTAGCACTAGGAGGCGCGTTAGCAGGAGTCGCTCTCATGAGTAACACCCTCTGGGCGCTATTTATTCTCAGTGGGATCTTTTTTGTCGAATCTTTATCAGTGATCGCACAAGTTAGTTATTACAAAGCCACCAAAGGAGCCGATGGTAAAGGAAAGCGTCTGTTTAAAATGGCTCCCTTTCACCACCATTTAGAATTGTCTGGATGGTCGGAACTACAAGTGGTTGCCGTATTCTATGCAATTAATGCTTTTTTGGCTTTGGTATCTATTTGGCTGGCTTGAGCGATTGAAAAACAAACCATAAAAATTTCGTAGGGGCGTAGACATAGACATTTTGTAGGGATATTTCGTAGGGGCGCACAGCTGTGCGCCCCTACAAGTTTTATGCACTGGACTGAGAATCGCGATCAGTTAAACGGCGATCGCGCCACAGAACTACATGAATCCGCCGCCAGCACCACCGCCGAAAGGATTGCCCCCGCCACCGAAGGGATTTTCACCACCGCCAGCACCACCGCCGAAGGGATTTTCACCACCGCCAGCACCGCCGCCGAAGGGATTTTCGCCACCGCCAGCACCGCCACCGAAGGGGTTTTCACCACCACCAGAAGCGCCAACATTGCCGAAGACATCTTCAAAGCTGTCGATGCCAACTTCTTGCAACGAACCCCAAGGCGATCGTTGAAAGAGGCTATCCATATCGGTGCTGTCGCTCATCCCAGTGCTGTCACCACTACCTTCACTACCTTCACTACCTTCACTATCGGGGTTGGACTCCCCGCCAGATACCTGACTAAAATCCCATGTATAACTACCGGAATCGCCAGTAGCACCACCAGTTAGAGAATCGCTACCTTCTGATGTTTCACCTGAATCGCTCGAAGTCTCGCGATCGCCCCAAGGGGCTGAGTTTGTTCCTACAATGTTATCCGAACTTAACTGTTCGCCTTGTGGTTGACCGCTCTCATCTGTGAATTGTATTGTCATATTCGTACCTACAGCAAAGGGTTCGCTACTATCAGTTGGTAGATTGCTATCAGCAGGAAGTTGCAATGTAACGTTCGATCCAACAGCAAAAGGTGTATCTTCACTGTTGGTCATATCGTTACCGTTATTGTCATTTTCAGACGTTGCCATTCAACAAGAATCCTCTTAACTTTTATGACTGAAATTGCATAGAGCCTAAGCACATTTTTTGCCAAAAATATTTTTGACCAGCAATTTGTTTGTACTTAAAAACCCGAAGATTGTCTTTTTACTTCTAGTTTTGGCAATTTAAGCTAGAAGAATGTAGAAAAGAGAGCATGGCAAGCTCGACAATTTGCTCGATCGCAGTCAAATTGCAAGCTTAATTCCATCGATAAAAATGCAACAACCGCTACACTATGCCTAGCAGTTTATGCAAGTTACGAAAAGATTACTATGAGAAATATTTAGATTAACTTGTCAGTTCTTTTGAATGGTGGAGAGACAAAATTTTATATTTCTACTTATATCTTTTGCTAGATGTCTGCACATCGATCGGCGATCGCCAACTACTTGCGTAACTGTCTGACTAAATGAGTCAACTCTGGCAAAATTAGCTTTTCCATTGCCAGTTGTACGGCGTTAGTAGAACCTGGAAGCGAAAAAATGAGTTTACCCTGATATACACCCGCGATCGCTCGCGAAGCTATGGCGCGGGAACCAATGTCTTGATAGCTCAGATACCGAAATAATTCGCCAAATCCTGGTAAAGTTTTCTCTAGTAAAGAGGCGATCGCGTCGTAGGTTGTATCTCTGGGGGCGATACCCGTACCCCCATTAAAAATTGCCACATCTAAATCTACACGCTGGCTGAACGATTCTATCTGCGATCGAATTTGCTCTGGTTCGTCTTTAACAATCGCATAAAATCCCACAGTATGACGCGCTGCTACGAGCAATTGCTCGATTCGGCGACCGCTTTTATCTGTTTCTGGTGAACGGGTATCGCTGACGGTGATAACAGCACAACTGACTGTCAATCCTGGTATGTCAGGGTGAGGCTGATGTGTCACAGATTTCTAAAAAACTACGATTTGTTGAATCCCAAGCCGTGTTCGTTGGCGTATCTTTCCATAAACCGCATAAACCGATCCCACTCTTCGGTCGATTTCATCAGGTAGATCGCTTCAATGGCTTCTGGTTTACCGTTGATAAATTTTCCTTTGACTTCGCGGGTCACAAGTTCCCCTTCTTCATCAATCAAGTACATCCCCGTCACTTCTTCATTGCTACCCTCGCTCAAAATTTGGGGGTTTTGAAAATAAAAAGTTGCCGTACCATTACTCCCATCTCGCGATCGCGTCAAGCGTACATCTGGGACTGTTTCTTCGGTAACACCTTTAGAAAACTGAATCTGAGCCATAATGACGAGCTGTAAATTTCTATGATGAGTTGTTTAAGTATTTTCTCATCATTTTGAACTAGCTGACGCATCAGTTGTCAGTGTAGAGACGTTACATGTAACGTCTCTACACTGACTTAACCACTACCAAGTTGAGTTATTTTCGGGTTGAGTTGGTGCGGCAGATTCGGGAATATTACCCGAATCGCCAGAGTTAGTTGGTTGAGAGTTGGTTGGTTGAGAGTTAGTTGGTTGATTGAGATTGGTGGAATTATCTGATGGTGAAGTTGTTGTTGGAGTCACTACAGGTGCGGGTACTGCGGGAATTACGGGCATTGCTTGAATGCTCTCAATTTTCTCCAATGCTTTTTGATAATTCGTGCTGTCGTTTTTTTGTTGGAATATATTAGCAGCCAGCTGTAAGTCCTCGATCGCACCTTGGCGATCGCCTAAATCGCGTCGTACTAAACCTCGGTTGTAGTGAGCTTCGGCGTTTTTCGGCTCTATACTGATGACTTTACTAAAATCATCAACTGCTCCTTCTCGATCTCCTAAGCGGCGGCGGAGAATTGCTCTGTTGTTGTACACTGTCGTCCAACTAGGATCGAGATTTAAAGCATGGCTAAAATCATCCAGCGCTCCTTTAGAGTCTCGCAACATCGTCCGAGCTAAGGCGCGATTGTAATATGCCCTAGAATTATCCGGTTCGAGCCGGACGACGCGATCGAAATCGTCAAACGTTCCCTGACCGTCTCCCATACTGCGGCGAATCGCACCGCGACTGTGATAGGCTTGAGCGTCGTTAGGAACGAGAGTGATGTAGCGATCGAAACTTGACAGCGCTTCCTGTTTGTTGCCCCGATTGTAAAGAATGACTGCCCGTTGATAATAAGCATTGGCATAGTTGGGGTCAAATTTCAGCGCTTGGTCGTAGTCTGCTAGCGCCCCCTGCTTGTCTCCTTGGTCGTAACGGGCGTTTCCCCTTTGATAGTAAGCGTCGGCGTAGTTGGGGTTGCGGGCGATCGCTTGAGTGTAGTTAGCAATTGCTCTGGATCGATCGCCGCGATCGCGTTCTACCGATCCTTTAGCGAAAAAGTCTGAAGCAGATTTGGGATTTTCTAACCTTTGAGCTGGTTTATCCGTACTGGGGGCAGTATCCACCGCGACTGCTGGAGCTTGAGGGATCTGCGATCGCATTGCCAAAAACGTATTAATCGGAATTGCCCCATTAAAGCCAGTTTTCATATTCACCGCCATCGTCGCGTCGCTTCCCTGCTGCTTCACGTCTACGCGATCGCTACCTCCCAACCCGTGAATCCCAACGACTCGACCATCAATATCAAAGACAGGACCGCCGCTCATTCCACCTTTTGTCACTGAGTTATAACGCAGTGTATAGCCTTCTGGCGCACTGCTGGGACGACTAGTCACGAATCCAGGCGAAAAGACAAAATCGCGGTCTGCACCAAATTTCCGGTCTAAAGCAGGGAAGCCCATGACAAAAATTTCTGCTCCTACAGGCACGTTAGACGGCGCTAGTTTGGCAACCGGGTATACAGCCGCACTACTAAATGTCACCAATGCCAAATCGGGGTCATTCGGGCTTTTTTGCAATTTTTCCGTACTCACAACTGCATAACTCTGACCATCATGAGTACGAATCGTATGCGGTGCAGGCATTAAAGCAACATGATTGCACGTCAAGACAGTGTAAGTATTGCCCTGTCGTTGAATAATCACTCCAGAACCGCCATCTTTAACTCCCATCGGAGGATTGACCTGCACCGTCATTGGACTGCCAATTTTGACAATTTCTTGAGGAGATAGAGCCAGCGCTAAATTATGGCTCGTTACTAACACTACTAAAGTTACCGTTCCGGTCAAAAGAGGATAAGTAAAGTTTGTTTTCATAAATCAGTTATCAGTTATCAGTTGTCGTAGGGGAGGACAGTTGCGTGCGGGGGTATCCCCCGTTGAGCAAACTGTCCGTGCGGGTGCGCGCAAGCAGTTTCACGGGCTTTAGCCATAATCTTCGCTTCATACCCACCCGTACAGTTGTCAGTTATCAGTTATCGGTTAATTTTGACTTCTGACTTTTGACTTCTTCACTTCAGTGCTTGCGAAAAAGCTGTAGTGGGAATTGCCCAGCTCAATGCTTCCATTTGCTGGTACATTTGCTCGGATGGTGCAGAACCATCAGTAAATGTAAATGCACTAATACCTTGAGGCGGGTATTTCAAGCGTCCGTTGATTCCAATTAGTTGTCCTTTGCGGTTCAAAACTGGACCACCACTCATCCCTGGATCGATCTCGTTGGTATAACCCAGTTGATATCCTTCCTGTAGAGATTTTTCTGGTAGCATTGCTACTTCACCTTCCGTCACCCGTAAGGCTTTAATACCCCAAGTTCTAGTGTCTTCGACTGCATCCGCACTCGTCCATTGCCAATTAGGAAATCCAGCTGCATAGATGGAATCACCGACAGCTACAGCTTTGGTATCGGCGATCGCCACGACTTGATATGCTGTTTTGCTGGTAAACTCTACCAAGGCTAAATCCGATCCAGACAATACAGGCGATCGCAACCGCTTGCCTACGTGCTTTTGTCCGTCTGCGGTTAGAATCGTGAAGCGATCGTCCTCACCCTCACCCACAATGTGAGCGCAGGTCAATATGGTGTACGTTTCTCCTCTGTGCCGCACGATCGCGCCCGATCCTGTAGCAGCAGCGGCAAAAATTCGTACGGTCACTTGTCTGGCAACTACTGGCACTGCGATCGCTACGGCGGGTTCTACACTTGTAACCTGACTCATCAGCATCGGCTGAGACTGCGATCGCGCTAAGGCTTGCTCGGAGTTTTTTAGTATAGAAATATACGCTAAACTCGCAATTATCAGTGTACTTACCAAGACTTTAACAATCAATTTACCTCTTGCCTCTCGCCAACTACCAATTACCAACTACCAACTACTATTTGCAGGAGAGTTACTAGGTTGCTGCACGGGAGATGCCTCGCTTGCGCCTGTACCCGCTGATTCGTAACCAGCTGAAAAAGCCTCCTCTACTGCTGCTTCCATATCAATAGCGCCAGTAGTTGCAGTCTCACCTTCACCGCTAGCACTCTCACGAATTGCCGAATAGTCGGCACGCTGACCGAAACGCAGCAAATTGGCTAAAGCTGCACCAGGGTTTTTAGCATTTTCTGGAGAGAGGGTAAATAGCGTATTGCTTGTATCGCAGCTAGCACCAGAATTGACATAACAGATGACTGTCTCATTTTTAATGATTCCAGTTGTCAGGAGTAAATTACTTAGTCTCCCACCATTCGCGGCAACTGCTTTAGTCAACTTCTGGGAAACTAGCTGACAGCGTTCTTGAGGCGTATATTCTGCACTGACTTGTCTTTGCCAGGTAATCATTGGTGCAGAGCGTTGATTTCCCCTAGCTGCAACTGTAGCAAAGCCATTCCCAGAACGGACGCAAACAAAAGTGGTTGCCTGATTGGAGGTATTTTGTGGAGATACTTGAGTGCGACTGGTATTCTGCGCCCCTACTCGATCCTGAAATCCTATGGCACTGGCACATGTCAAGCTAGCTACTAAAACAAAGATTGGAAATTTAAATTTCATGAGGAACTTTTTTAATTATTAGTTATCAGTCATCAGTGTAGAGACGTTACATGTAACGTTTGTACAAAGTTATCGGTTAATTCCGACTCACGACTTATGACTTTCCTTACACTACTCACTCTCTATACAGACTGACATCTTCAATTTTCGTGAAATGTCTCGAATAATTTATTCAATTTTTCTTAACTTACATGGAGAATCAATACATCTCGATTAGTGATGCAAAGATCTTGGAAGATCCCCAACCCCCTTAAAAAGGGGGCTTAAGTTCCCCCTTAAAAAGGGGGGTTAGGGGGATCTTGTCTTAACCGAAAAGTATTGCATAGAAAATAGTACCTTTTTTCTACCTGTTCGCAAGAAATTTAAGATTTTTTTGATTATTCTTCGTAATTTATTATACTTTGCTTGTATGCGTATTTTGAGGAGCTATGGCGCGATCGCTTACTTACCACGGTTCCAGAGGTTGTGGTGATGCGGGTGGCGTTGAAGGGGATTGAGTTGGAGGCTTGGATTGAGGTAGCAAAAAATACAAATAGAAAATGCCAGCCACAAGTGTCACTCCTGCTACTCCTAACACAAAGCCCGCACTAGACAATAACCATAAGTTTCTTCTAGTTCTTTGTGGTTCGCGACTATTTTGCTCAACGGGAGGGTTTTGCACCTGAGTTTGGCTCAACTGTTGCGCTCGTCTTGAGTCGGTTGGATTCGAGTCGGTTGGATTCGAGTTTATGGCATCGGTGCGATGAGCTGGCGGCGTATACTGCTTGGGTTGATGTTGGTGCAGATCGAATATGCGCGTTTGAGGAGTCTGAGTTCGATTGGACGAGGGGGAAGTTACTGACGGCGGTGTAGGCTTTCTCTCATCTGTAGCTGAGTTTGCCGAATTTGGGGCGATCGCCTCCTTGGTGGGTTGAGAATGGATAAAACCAGCAGTATGCCCCAAAGAAGTTGGTAGCACGGATTGTAGTGCCGCACTCAATTCCATCACTGAGCCAAAGCGTTGCTCTGGTTGCTTGTTTAAACAGCGCATGACAATTGCTTCTAGCTCGACCGACAAGTGTGCGCATTGAGGTTGCGATCGCAATGATTGAGGCATTTGGGAAGTGTGGGCAATTCCCCATGACACGCCACTCGTTTTGCGGGCTTCAGTTCCGAAGCCAAATGGATCGGAACCACTCAGCATCTCGTAGAGAATCATCCCCAAACTGTAAATATCTGCCCGTCCGTCGATGTTTTTCTCTATTTGTAACTGTTCTGGTGCAGCGTAGCGGAACGTGCCTAAGAACGTACTAGTCAGGTTAGTTAACTCTAGTGCTTCATCGCGAATTTTAGCAATCCCGAAATCGAGAATTTTAACTAACTCCCCTAAAGCGGTTGGGATCAGAAAAATATTATCGGGTTTGAGGTCGCGGTGAACGATTTGGATCGGATCGCTCGTGGTGACAACTCCCTCACGCCGAATCCTAACACCTTGGTGAGCGAGTTGCAGTCCCGCACAGACTTGACAGGCAATTTCAATCGTTCGTTCTACAGGCAATCGTGTCTCTCGTCGTAGGAGTTGCCCTAGTGTTTCGCCAACGAGATATTCCATCACGTAGAAAGGGTATCCCTCTTCCGTCACGCCGTAGTCACTAATATCGACAATATGGTCGCTTTTGAGGGCAGCACAAAGCATCGCCTCGCGCTCAAAACGTTTATGCAATGGAATCGAGACAGCGAGCGTGTCTCTCAGTAATTTCAGCGCTACCTCCTGTCCCAGCCGCGTATCCATAGCTAGATAAACGTTACCCATACCACCCGCACCGATGCGCTGTTCTAGATAATAGCGTCGGCAATCGCCAATAAAACGACCGATCCAGGGATCTGAGCTTGAAGTGTTCATCAAGAAGGTGGTGCGTGGTGCGTGGAGAATTCGGAATGCAAAATTCGGAATTCGGAATTAGTTTTGAATGCGTGAATGCGTGAATTGGAAGTTGCTCCGCGACTCTCTCTTCTCTATGCTACATATTTATGCTGTAACTCTTGCTGCAACTGACTGGGAGAAAATGCCCCATGCTCGGTAATAATTGCTGTAATCAAATGAGCGGGAGTTACGTCAAAAGCTGGGTTGTAAAATTCCACGCCTGCTGGAGTCAAGATGGTATCGTCAATCTGATAGACTTCAACCGGATCGCGTTCCTCAATTGGGATTTCTCGACCAGTGGCGATCGCAAAATCAATTGTTGCTACGGGTGCGGCAACATAAAAAGGAACGTCATGTGCCTTAGCTACCAGCGCTAAGCTGTACGTGCCAATTTTATTTGCCGTATCGCCATTAGCGGCGATGCGGTCAGCGCCCACCACAACGGCGTGAATCATACCTTGCTGCATACAGTGGGCAGCCATACTATCTGTAATTACCGTAACGGGTATCCCTTCCTGGACGCATTCCCAAGCAGTTAGTTTTGCTCCCTGGAGACGGGGACGAGTTTCATCGGCATAGAGGCGCGATAACCTACCACAAGACCAAGCAGAACGCACAACACCCAAAGCCGTACCATAACCTGCGGTTGCTAAGGCTCCAGCATTGCAATGAGTTAAGAGATTGAGTTGAGCGGGAGTTTTTGGCAAGAGTTCCAGACCGCGATCGCCAATTGCCTGACAAGTTTGTAAATCTTCGGTTTGAATTGTCTGTGCTGTAGTTAACAAAACTTGGCGAATTTCCTCAACCGTGCCGATCGTTTCGTAGGCAGTTTTTAACATGCGAGCGATCGCCCAAAATAAATTTACCGCTGTTGGGCGGGTTGTTCGCAACATCTGAGCCACTTGCTCTAGCTGCGACAAAAACTGCTCCCGATCGTGGGTTTCAATCTCCCGCGCCCCCAAGTACATACCGTAGGCAGCAGCGATACCGATTGCTGGTGCGCCTCGGACAATCATCGTTTTGATTGCCTGTGCCATATCTTCACAGCGATGAATTTCCACAAAGGCATACTCGGCTGGCAAGTGCGTTTGGTCGATGAGTAAAACCGAGCCTTCGTACCAAATGACAGGGTAGACGTGGGTAGGACTAGAGATCATAGAGAGCTAGGGGCTAGGGAAAAGTCAAAAGTCAAAAGTCAAAAGCCAGGAGAAGCTGGATATAAATTCTTATATATCACTACTCACTACCTACTCTACTCACTCATAACAAATGACGAATGAGGAATGACTATTTACCAATTACCAATTACCAATATAAAAAAGGTGGGCGATCGCCCACCTCAAAATCAAAAATTACGAACCTACAGGAGATAACTGCTGGCTGAAGAACGCTTGACGCACGGTTTCAGCAATTTGCGGACTGGTCAAACCCAAATCGGCTTTCGATTCATTTGGTTCGGCGTGATCTACCAAAGTATCTGGTATGCCAATTCGCTTGACAGGAACGACAACATTTGCATCGAGTAAAGCTTCGGCTACCGCAGAACCAAACCCACCCATCAAGCAGCCTTCTTCTAAAGTCACGACGCGCCCGATTTGTTTTGCCAAAGGTAGAATTAGCTCTGTATCTAAGGGTTTGGCAAAACGAGCATTAATTACCGTGGCTTCAATTCCATGTTCGCGCAAAATTTCTGCGACTTGCATCGCAGGGTGAACCATCGCACCAAAACCAATCAGTAAGAGATCGTCCCCATGTCTGAGGATTTCCCCTTTCCCAATTGGCAAGGATTCCCAACCTTCCTCCATGAGGGGAACGCCGTAACCGTTACCACGTGGATAACGCATGGCGATCGGTCCATCAGTGTAGTTAACTCCAGTAACGACCATCTGCTGCAACTCAGCTTCGTCTTTGGGAGCCATCAAAACCATGTTGGGCAAGCAGCGCAGGTAGGCAATATCGTACATACCTTGGTGCGTCGGACCGTCAGATCCCACAATTCCCGCCCTGTCCATACAGAAAAAGACGGGTAGATTTTGGATGCAGACATCGTGGACTATCTGATCGTAGGCACGTTGCAAGAAAGTCGAGTAGATAGCCACTACAGGACGCATTCCCTCACAAGCCAAGCCAGCGCCTAGAGTGACGGCGTGTTGTTCGGCAATCCCAACATCGACATATTGTTTTGGTAGCTTACTCGCCAGTTTATCCAGTCCCGTTCCAGTTGCCATTGCTGCCGTAATCCCGATAATTTTGGGGTTATTTTCGGCAAGTTTGACCAAAGTATGAGCAAAAACTTTAGAGTAGCCAGGGGGTTTGGGCTTGCTGGAGGGTATGGCTTTACCCGTTGTCAAGTCGAAGGGCGATTGGGCGTGGTATCCCACTTGGTCTTTTTCGGCAATCTCGTAACCTTTCCCTTTAACTGTTGCAACGTGGACGAGTACTGGTCCTTGGATGTGATGTGCTTGCTCGAAGGTCGCAATCAATTCTGCCAGATTATGACCGTCTACTGGTCCGAGATAGGTGAATCCGAGTTCTTCGATAATTGCTCCAACTTTTGACACGGCTAACCGCTTCATGCCACCCTTAAGCCGATGCAGTTCGGGGGTGAGAGATTCACCAACAAAGGGAATGTGTTTAACTTGTTCTTCTAAATTATCGGCAAGAAACTGTACTGGTGCAGAAAGACGCATTTTATTTAAGTAACGAGAGATTGCACCAACATTCGGTGAAATTGACATCTCGTTATCGTTCAATATCACGAGTAAATTTGTCTTAGGCAAGTGTCCGGCGTGGTTGATCGCTTCAAGTGCCATACCACCTGTTAGCGCTCCATCACCAATAATTGCTGCGACTTTAAATTTATCCCCCTTGAGATCTCGTGCCAGTGCCATTCCCAGTGCAGCAGAAATACTCGTAGAAGCATGACCCGCGCCGAAATGGTCGAATTTGCTCTCACAGCGCTTGAGATAGCCAGCAACTCCATCTTTCTGCCGGAGAGTGTGAAACTCACTGTATCGACCAGTAATCAGCTTGTGCGGATAGGCTTGATGTCCGACATCCCAAATCACCTTGTCGCGATCGAGGTCTAATGTTTGGTATAGCGCTAGGGTCAATTCCACCACGCCTAGCCCTGGTCCCAGGTGTCCGCCACTAGCGGCGATCGTTTGCAAGTGTTTTTCGCGAATTTGACGAGCAATTTGTTGTAATTGACGAATCGACAAACCGTGCAACTGATTAGGATGGGTGATTTCACTCAGGTGCATATTGGGTGTTCCCTCTGCGTTGCGTCTTGTGCTTCACCACTCGACTGTTGCCAACTGTCTTGGGTGGAGTCGTAGTGGTGAAGTATGTATTCCTTCCTCAATGTAAAAGATTTCGGGTGCAATGCATATTAGTAAATATTTTCCGTTCGGAGAGTTACCGCGATCGCCCTCTCTAGCTATACCTTAAATTCACATCCTACAGGTTATACCCGAGTTTTAGTCATTAAATTGACATAAAAAGTTGTTGCCTTACCAAGGCTTTAACTCTACTGTGAAGATTGGGTAAATAGCTAGTAAACGGTAGGAAATATGTCATCTACCTTATGTATTAGCTTTCATCCACAAATTAAGGATTATGGATGAAGGTACTCTTTATGAGTAAAAATCTTAATTGCTTAAAGTTTTTGACGAAAAACCGTAGGTTAACTGCCACTATCTTATCGCTCGGTAGTTGTTTGGGAGCGATCGCCTCTACGCTGCAACCCTCGTCCGCAGCCGTAATTGGACAAGACGATCGCATCACGCCGACTTACGAACAGCTAACTAACTCAGTATTGGGAGCTGTAGGACGGCTCGCTCTTCAGAAAGCTGACGGAAGTTTTGGTCATTGCACTTTCACGGTTGTTGGTCGTAACATCGGACTGACAAATGCCCATTGCTTGTTAGATGAAAAAGGAGCGCCAATTCAAATAAAAGCTGCTATTGCCGCACAACACAGCGATCGCGCTTTAGCAGTGACCAATGTTGATGTTTATTGGACTGGCAGGGACACCGCTCCTGTAGGTATTGAGGATGTTCCTGGCGATTGGGCGATTGTTCGTTTCACAACCAATCTAGGAGAATTGACAGGCTGGTTGGGTAATACTGATTGGAATCCAAACGATATTAACACTGCTGGTCAAACCGTTGTCGGTCTGACTGCAGGGTATGTTGGCTATCCTCAAGACTGGCCTACTGATGCACGTTTCCAGCCAGGAAATGTTCGCGGCTATACTCCAGCCTTGCACTATGGCTGTACTATTCACAACGTAGAAGGGGGTATATTACTGCATGACTGCGATACTACAGGTGGAACTTCTGGCTCTTCTTTGTTTACAGCAGTGTCACAGACAGACTTCCGTACTATCGGTTTACACTCTGGTGAATATCCAGTGCAAAACCCTTATATCAACTTAGCTGTACCCTTAGAACGGTTCATGCCAGCAGTACTGAAATTGAGGCAGACAGGAGCAGCGTCCGATACAGTAGTTCCTCGCCCCTAAGTTTTTGTTATTCAGAATTTGAAACACTAAATATCTATTCTGTCTTATCTTCACTTAGTCACTATGGCTGGGTTTCACCTAGCCTTTTCTATCCTTTACCTTTTCTGCTAATGAGCATTAAACGCAATCAAAACATATTATTAGGAATTCTTATAACTGCATCTGTTGGCGTAGCAACAACATCTGCGACGATTGCGATCGCTGACGATGACCCAATTTGTTACATCCAGAATAGAGACGGTCGGCAACTTGACCTATCTAAATTATGCGATCGCCCTACACCTGCCAGTTCTCCTGCTCCAACTACCAATAAACCTCAACCTACTGCTAACACAAGCAATTCTCCAACCAATAGTTCCATTGTCGAAAAAATTGACCCCAAAGCACCAGTAAAAATTCCTCGCGTCATCACTGACAAACCACCTGATTTTTGGTATCAAGTTCCCGACTTGCCTCATCCACCATTCAAGGGGCGTACTAGCAACAGTCAATAAAACTGTTTCAGCAGGGCATGGAGAAAGAGGTCAATTGCCTAGCTGAAGTTTACAGAAATTTAACTGCATTTACTGTTATTTGTTCTACTGTGAAGATTGGGTAAATAGTTAGTAAATCGTAGTGAATATGTCATCTGCCTTATGTATTAGCTTCGAGCCACAGATTTAAGGAGCATAGATGAAGGTACTCGTTATGAGTCAAAATCTTAATTGCTTAAAGTTTCTGACGAAAAGCCGTCGGTTAGCTGCAACTATCTTATCGCTCGGTAGTTGTTTGGCAGCGATCGCACCAACTGTTCAACCTACAAGAGCAAATATCATCGGGCAAGATGACCGCGTTTTACCTTCCTATCAGTGGTTGACAGCACGACCTCGTGCAGCAGTGGGGCAGCTAGAAACTCAGAGGGCAGATGGAAAATGGGGACATTGTACTTTCACCGTTGTCGGTCGTAATATTGGATTAACAAATAGTCATTGCGTACGAGACGAACAAGGAAGGATACCAGTACAGGCTAAAGCCTATGTCGTGCGCTATGGAACGACTCAATTAGCTGTAGCAAATGTTAATGCTTACTGGACAGGACTGGCAGCTTTTCCTAAAACTCCAGAAGAATGGAGGCGGGATTGGGCAATTATCCGGTTTACCACAAATTTAGGAGACACCACGGGTTGGTATGGTACCGTTGAGTGGAATCGGAACGATATTAACAGTGCAGGAGCAACTGTTGTGGGTCAGCCTACAAACTACATTGGTTATCCTGGTGATTGGCCCACAGATCCAGCATTGAAAGCTTATCAAGGATACTTACCAGCCTTACAGGGTGGCTGTAACATTTTGGGTAAACATCCGCAGCTAGAAGTCCTATTGCATGACTGTGATATCACGCAAGGAACCTCTGGTTCGTCTCTGTTTACTGCGGCTTCAGAAATAGACTTTCGGACTATGGCTTTGAATAACGGTTTTATAGCCTATCCTGATGGCACATCAATTAGTATAGCCGTTCCTCTAGAGCGGTTTATGCCAGCTATTCTTAAACTGAGAGCAACAGGAGCGGCTAGCAGTACAACAGTTATTGCCCCATAAATTACTTCAACTGCACTACTAAAAGATCTACCACCAATGATCTACAAGCAAATACAATACTTTTTATTACTAGGTTCAGTCACTACTTCGATGTCGCTCGCTGCAACCGCATTTGTATCAGGTGTCAGTGCTAACGAGCTACTCTGCTATATTCAGACTAGGGATGGAAAACAAGTGGATCTCTCTAGAATATGCAACAAGAAGACATCTCCAACTCCTGGGATACCTGGAACTACTAATATCAATCATCCTACTACCACTCCTGCTAATTCGCAGGCAATTCCCAACGAGTCAAAAATACCTGCTATCGATCCAAAAATGCCAGTAAAGGTTCCTCTCATCCTCAAAGACAAACCATCTGCATTGTGGAACTCCGTTCCCGACTTACCTTATCCTGCAATCGAAGGACGGACAATTCGGCATTAAATGAGTAGCTAGTGGCTAGTGGCTGGACTCTTTTCTTGTTATCGATTCCACTAGTCACTGACAACTGATAACTGATAACTGATAACTGTCAAAAAGCTGTCAGCAAGCACAAAAATAAAGCTTCCGTCCATTCTACGATCGCACCGTAGGTATCTCCCGTGTGACCGCCTAACTTATAATTGAGCCAAGCTCCAGTTACAATCGCGATCGCGCTTCCACCTAATGCCATAGCAAGAGACGCTACAATGCGATCGCGGTTTAGCAAGATTTGTACTCCACTAAGACCGAGTAATAATAACAGTCCTGGCAATAAATCCCAATAAGACCGAATCGCTGCTTTGTGAAACGCTCCTTTACCTGTAGGTTTGAGATAAGGATAACAGGCGATCGCGACTTGTTGTCCCCATCGTCCCCAACCACAAGCTGCCATCAATATTAAAGGGCGATAGGTATCGAGATCGGTTAAGGCTGATATTTTTAATATTAGAATGGCGATCGCCACCATTGCTCCAAACGCACCTGTAACGCTATCTGCCATGACTTGTAAGCGTCTTTGCGGATCTTGTACTGCCAAGCCATCAGCAGTATCCATTGCACCATCTAGGTGCAGTCCCCCAGTCAGCGCCATCCAACTCACGACAACTACAGCACTGCGAGTTAGTATGGGTACGCCTAATAAAAATAAGCCCAGATCTAACAATCCCAGAATTCCACCAACAATCAAACCTACCAGCGGTACAAGACACGCTACGCGCTGAAAGTCTAAATTCAATTTAGGGATGGGCAGACAAGTATAAAATGCGATCGCTGCTAGAAAGTCTAATCCAAGTTTTAATATCACAATTTACAAATCTCCCTTTCTAAAGGGAATTGAGGGAGATATAATCTATGTTCTCACCCTCAAGCGATCGCGCCACCAATTATCGATCGCTAGCAGCTAATTGCTCAGAACTACTCATAAAAATAACTATTTGCTATTCTTCAATACGGAGTAGTTTGCGGTAAAAAGGTTTAGAAAAATCTGTACTGCGGCTGCGCTGAAAATTGAGAATGACATCGATTAAATGATCGATATATTCCGAGCTTTGCATTAGCAGCTCGTAACTCAACTCGGCATTATTATCAAATTGTAGCCGACACCGGATCAGGTCTGCTGGTAATGTGGAAATATTCCAAGTTGCTATAAAGGGAATACCATCCGCGCCTTCAATTCTACGCTGTCCTTCCATCACTCCTTTTTTAAACAAACTGATGGCAAGAGGTAAGATATTACGTTTATTGCCTTGAAAATATGGAAGGTAAACTCTTAATTCTTGCTGATTGGCGGGTTGAAGTTGTTGAATGGACATAGGTGTTAGGGGATAAAATTTACTGGTAGTTGTTGGTTGTTGGTAATTTTGTAGAGACGTTACATGTAACGTCTCTACACTAATAATTGTTTGCTATTTTTCAGTATTCCCAGAAATTACCCTATGACAACACTTACTCGCTGCAATAAAAAAGGTGAGCCTTGCCCACCCTACTATTGAAATAAAAAAAAGGTGAGCCTTGCCCACCCTACTAATGTTGATGTTTTGAACAACTATGCGATCGCAGCCGTTCTAACATCGTTATTTGCTAACAACTCTTGCAATTCGTCTGCATCTACAGTTTCTTTCTCTACTAGCATTTGAGCTAGCCGATCTAGAATGGCACGGTTGTCAGTTAGGACTGATTTTGCTCGCTTGTAAGCGGTATCAACGAGCTGATGCACTTCTTCGTCAATGACGGCGGCTGTCTCTTCGGAAAAGTCGCGTTCGGCAACGATATCGCGTCCGAGGAACATATTACCTTGTTGACGACCGAGAGCAACCGGACCGAGGCGATCGCTCATACCAAAACGAGTGATCATTTGTCTGGCGACTCTAGCGACTTGTTGTAAGTCGTTGGATGCACCAGTGGTGACTTCTTCTTCGCCAAAGATAATTTCTTCGGCAATCCGACCACCTAAAGCTACAGCCATCTGATTTTCTAAATACGAACGGCTGTAAAGTCCGGTGTCCATCCGGTCTTCGCTAGGTGTGAACCAAGTCAAACCACCAGCACGACCGCGAGGAATGATGCTAATTTTCTGTACGGGGTCGTAGTCTGGCATCAGCGCCCCTACGAGAGCGTGACCGGCTTCATGATAGGCAACCAGTTGCTTGCGCTTTTCGCTCATCACGCGGTCTTTCTTCTCTGGACCTGCCAAAACGCGATCGATCGCGTCATTGACTTCATCCATCGAAATTTCGCTCAGGTTGCGTCTAGCAGCTAAAATTGCAGCTTCGTTCAATAGGTTCGATAGGTCTGCACCTGTAAAACCTGGTGTACGACGGGCAATTCTGTCTAGATCTACGTCTTTTGCCAAAGTCTTGCCACGGGCGTGAACTTTGAGGATTTCCAAACGTCCGGCGTAATCGGGTCGATCTACAACGACTTGGCGATCGAAACGACCGGGACGCAATAACGCTGCATCGAGTACGTCTGGGCGGTTAGTCGCAGCAATAATGATGATTCCAGTATTGCCTTCAAAACCATCCATTTCGGTGAGTAACTGGTTCAGGGTTTGCTCCCGTTCGTCGTTACCACCACCTAAACCAGCACCCCGCTGCCGTCCGACAGCATCGATTTCATCGATAAATACGATACAAGGTGCGTTTGCCTTTGCTTGCTCGAATAGGTCGCGGACGCGAGACGCACCCACACCAACGAACATTTCAACGAATTCAGAACCGGAAATTGAGAAGAAGGGAACGCCAGCCTCACCCGCTACAGCACGAGCCAGCAGGGTTTTACCCGTCCCTGGAGGTCCAACTAGCAATACACCTTTAGGAATTTTCGCCCCGACTGCGGTGAAGCGATCTGCATTTTTCAGGAAGTCTACAACTTCGTTTAATTCCAATTTGGCTTGGTCGATTCCAGCCACGTCGCCAAATGTTACCTGAGTTTGTGGCTCCATTTGTACCCTGGCTTTAGACTTGCCAAAGTTCATTGCTTGGCTGCCAGGACCATTTTGGGCGCGGCGTAGTAAAAAGAATAAGCCAACTAAAAGCAAGACGGGGACAAATAAGCTGCTTAGGGCTTTAAACCAAAAACCTTCATCAGTTTGAGGTAGAACCGCAATATCAACTCCTCTCTCCGTCAAGATCGAAATTAATTCGGGGTCATCGGGTAAATTAACGATGACTTGGCTGCCATCTTGAGGCTTGACAAGCGCTCTGGTGCGATCGGCACTAAGTCTGACCTGAGCAACTCTACCTTTTTCAACTGCTTGAATAAAATCGCTGTATCGCCATGTCTCTCGACTCTGAGGCTGTTTGTCAAAGAACGCCGTTCCCAGCGCAATGACCACAATTGCCAGTAATGCGTACAGCCCTGCGTTTCTCCACCGTTTATTCACCGAGGGTTAGCCTCCTAAAGCTTACGGGCAAGGGCGTTTTTTTCTTATGTTAATTAATTTTAATCTACCTTAGAAACTTGCCACTTGTCAGGTATCAATTATCAGTGACTGGTGGCTGGTGACTGGCGGCTAGACATAACAATTCAGTTTCCAGCCACTAAGTGCTAGCCACTAGCCACTATTCTTAGGGGTGATTTGTTGCGGCGGCTGATGTTGAATTATGGTGGATTGGGGTTACGCGATCGCACTCCGATCGACGATGTTGGTGAACGATGAAAAAGATTGGTTCTCAGCCTACTCTATCGCCTACGAGTTTGGTGCTGCTGTCGATCGCCTCGACTCAGTTAGGTTCGGCGATCGCGAAAACATTATTTAATACGCTCAGTCCTGCCGCTGTGGTGCTGTTACGGGTGGGTTTCGCAGCGGTGGTGTTGCTGGTGCTGTGGCGATCGCAAATTAAGGGTATTCAGCGTCGGAACTACGGGGTGCTGATTTTATTTGGTTTGGCTCTGGGTTTGATGAATCTCTCATTTTATTTAGCGATCGAGCGGATTCCGATTGGGATTGCGGTGGCGCTGGAGTTTCTTGGTCCTTTGGGAGTGGCGATCGCCAATTCTCGGCGCTTGCTCGATTTGTTGTGGGTGTTGCTGGCTGGATGCGGGATCGTGTTGCTGGCTCCAATTGGTGGTTTGAGTGTCAATCTGACTGGAATTATTTTGGCGCTGACGGCGGGGGGATTTTGGGCAGCTTATATTCTCCTTTCTGCCAAAGTGGGGCGGGTTGTTCCTGGAGGCGTGGGGCTGGCTTTGGCGATGGCTGTGGCGGCGATCGTCATTTTGCCAATGGGAATTGTTACGGGTGGCTCGGCGCTGTTAAATCCACAAATGTTATTTCTTGGGTTTGGGGTGGCGATTCTGTCTTCGGCGATTCCATACTCGTTTGAGTTAGAGGCGTTACGGTGGCTACCTGTAAGGGTGTTTGGCGTGTTGTTGAGTTTGGAGCCTGTGGCGGCGGCTGTTATTGGTTTTATTGTTTTGCGGGAAACTTTGGAGTTGCGGGCAATAATGGCGATCGCTTTGGTGACAGTTGCGGCGGGTGGGGCTTCTCTTTATGGGAGTAGGGGAAGATGATGTCGCGCAAAGACGCAGAGGCGCTAAGAGGAATAGGAAGATTTCATTCGTGCTGAAATAGTTTTTGTAAGTTCGTCAAAGCTGGATGATGGGGGTTGTAGTTTAGCTGATGTATTTTTTCTTGCCCTCGCTCCTCACTCCTGACTCCTCGCTCCTCAAATATGGTGTGGATGGGAATAACTTCTACAATACTGTTGCTGTAGGCGATCGCTTCCATTTTGGCAACTACGTCTGGTGTCCAGGGTTGTTCAATAACTTGTTGGTTTTGATTTTTGAGCCAGTCTATGAGTTGCGATCGCATCACTCCTGGTAAAATTTCTGCTTCTAGTGGTGGTGTCCACCAGTTACCGTCTTGCCATCCCCACAAATTACCTGTGCTGGTTTCTAGCCAGTTACCGTTGGCATCGACAAGAATTGCTTCGCTGGCTGTTATGTGTTGGGCTTTTGTCTTGGCTAGCCACGCACCTAAGTAGTTACCTGTTTTATGGGTGGGTAAAAAGCGGTGAAATTCTTCTCCGAATATTAAGCTAGCTGCTACCCCATGTCTTTGCTTTTCTGTCAAGTCCCCTGGTAGCGATCGCCCAGTTATCCACTCTCTGCCGTCAGGAAAGATTGTGACTCTCAATACGGGAAAATCTTGCAGTAAGATTTCTGCCCCTTGTCGAACTTTCTGCCAGTTTGGTTCTTGCCAGTCTAAGAATTGAATGCTGGAGCGGAGGCGATCGCAATGCCTTTTCCAGTTGGTTAAGGGGCGATCGAGCGACTGACAATAAACTCGTAGGGTAGTAAACACGGTTGCTCCATACAATAAACCTGGATCGTCAACCGCTAACTCGATGACATTTGTTGTGATTAAGTCGCCGTTATACCAAAAAATTGCCGTTGCCTCAGTTTACTTGTCTTTAAGTTTTAATTTCTTTGTCAGTTAATTCATACTTTCTTGCAACTGAAAAGCAAACTTTTTTTGTAATGATTAGATTGTTAAGTTTTAAACTATTTTTACAACCAAAGCCTTGCGTTTTTACATCTTAATTCATATCATTTCACAAATTCAATTTATAAAACTATGGATAGAGATAGACAAGAAGCATACTGGCGGGCAAACACGGCTTTAATTCGGAATCTATTAATTGTTTGGGCGCTGGTATCCCTGGTGTTTAGCATCCTGTTAGCACAGCCGTTGAATGCAATCCGACTTGGAAGCGTTCCTCTAGGCTTTTGGATGGCACAGCAAGGCTCGATCTTAACTTTCGTAGTATTGATTTTTATCTATGCTTTTCAGATGGACAAGCTCGATCGCAAATATGGGATTAGAAAGTGAGGGAAAATCATGTCAGCAGAGCTTTGGACGATTATTTTAGTTGCCCTCTCTTTTCTACTGTATCTTTACATCGGTTGGCGATCGCGCGTCAAAGATAGTTCTGGCTTTTACGTCGCTGGGCAAGGTGTCCCCCAGATTGCAAATGGAGCTGCAACGGCGGCGGATTGGATGTCGGCGGCTTCTTTTATCTCGATGGCGGGGTTAATTTCGACTCTGGGCTACGATGGCTCGATTTATCTGATGGGTTGGACTGGCGGTTACGTGTTGCTGGCACTCCTACTTGCTCCATATCTGCGCAAGTTTGGTAAGTATACCGTGCCGGATTTTGTCGGCGATCGCTATTATTCTAATGCTGCTAGGTTAGTCGCGGTTGTTGCTGCTTTATTTGTCTCTTTAACTTATGTCGCCGGACAGATGCGGGGTGTCGGAATTGTTTTCAGCCGCTTTCTCCAAGTCGATATCAGCACGGGTGTGATTATTGGGATGGTGGTAGTGGCGTTCTTCTCAGTTTTGGGCGGAATGAAAGGCATCACCTGGACGCAAGTAGCCCAGTATGGTGTATTAATTGTGGCTTATTTGATTCCCGCAGCGGCGATCGCTTATATTCTCACTGGCAATCCAATTCCGCAACTCGCCTTTACTTTTAGCGATATTGTGGGCAAGCTGAATCAAATTCAGTTGGATTTGGGTTTTAAAGAGTACTCGCAACCATTTGCTAACAGATCTCAGTTGGACGTGCTGTTCACTACCCTCGCCTTGATGGTGGGAACGGCAGGACTACCCCACGTAATTGTTAGATTCTACACGGTTCCTAACGTCAGAGCGGCACGTTATTCAGCAGGTTGGGCGCTGTTGTTTATCGCCCTACTTTATACCAGCGCTCCCGCCTTGGCAACTTTCGCCCGTTACAACTTAATTAGCACTTTGCACAACCAGCCAATTACCGAAGTGCGACAGTTAGACTGGGCAAATAAATGGGAAAAAACCAAGTTATTAACCTTTGACGACAAGAACAATGACGGACGAATTGAGCTAACACCAGATAAAAATACGAGCGAAATCACGATTGACCCCGATATTATTGTCTTGTCTACACCAGAAGTGGCTAGGTTAGCCCCTTGGGTCATCGGACTGGTCGCTGCTGGGGGATTAGCCGCAGCTTTATCTACGGCTAGTGGTTTGCTGTTGGTGATTTCTAGTTCTGTGGCGCACGATATTTACTACCGCATCATCAATCCCAATGCCTCAGAAACCCAAAGGGTGTTTGTCGGTCGAATTATGGTAGGTTTAGCCGTGGTGCTGGCGGGATATTTTGGGATTAATCCGCCGGGTTTTGTGGCGCAAGTGGTAGCGTTTGCGTTTGGGTTAGCTGCTGCTAGCTTTTTCCCTGCCATTGTTCTCGGGATTTTTGACAAACGAACGAATCGAGAAGGGGCGATCGCAGGTATCGTAGTCGGTCTAATCTTCACCCTATTCTACATCGTCGGGGTAAAATTCTACGGAATGCAACCTTGGTTATTTGGGATTTCTCCTGAAGGAATTGGTACGGTGGGGATGATAATTAACTTCATCGTCACGCTGGTGGTTTCACGCCTGACTCCACCACCACCAATCGCCGTACAAGAAATGGTAGAAGATTTACGTTCTCCTGCGGGTGCAGAATTACCTGTTGAGTCTGTCCATTAATTTGAATTTGTAGACTGTAGGTAGGGGCGCATAGCTGCGCCCTTATTATGTCTTTATCCTAGCGTGAGGTAATCTATTCGTTCAAAGTCACTGCGTTCTAAATTTTCTAATTCAGGACCCAGCAGTCGCACGTAACCTTGCTGATTCTCAACTCGACGTATAGCTGGGATATAAATATCTTGCTCGACCATAAAATCATAAATAAATCCGTATACACTTCCCATGTCTTCACGTTGAAGCTGACGATTTTGAGATTGGAAGTAAAAAGAAATATCTTCTTCAAAGTCTAACGTTTCTATAAAGTTGCCGTTTTCATATAATTCATATCCAATATAGCCACCCGTATCGCTCACTCTATAGTAAACTGTGCGAGTTTGCAGCAGACTAGAAAGAGTTTGAGTATCTTTTTTGTCGAGTGGAGTACAACCTGGTACAAAACCGAAGTTATAAATTGATGTCCAAGTTTGTTCTTGAAATTGAAATACAATAAAGCCTTGACCTGTAGTTACTATTTCGCGATCGTACACATCCTGTTCCCATCTATCCGCTTGTCTTACTCGAACAAAGGCTGATGCGACAGTTTCTATTGGGGCTTTAACGAAAACAAAAGTTTGATTTAAATCAATAGATTCAATCCCTCTTTTCTGTTCTAGAACCATATTTTTGTCTGATTGTAAAAACGAGGTAAAAGCATTAATTTGAATGAATATAAATAAATGCATAGGGCAATGATAACACTAAGCCCTATGCTTGGATTGAGATATAGCTCAGATAATCTCTAGTCTATTAATTAATCTGGATCTGAATTTGATGGATTCAAGAAAAGTCTTCCAGGCATTCCAGGACCTATAAATTCTGGAAAAGTAAGGCGGATAAGATATACTTCAGGGTTTCTCAGCGAAGCTTGACCAAGCTGGAGGTTATTGAAACTACCTGGAATTTCACAACCTATGGAGTGCCAGACACCTACACCTTTGAAGAAAGCTTCTCTTGTTGTTGCAGTACTAATTTGTCTAACATCAGCAGTAGTGAGAAAAATAATTGCTGGTATTCTTCCTGATACTCCTGCATCACTCCTACTAAGAGCATCAAGAAAACCTAGAATTTGGTAATCATCATAACTAGGGGTAGTAGACCTCCACTTAATGCTTTAACTTCATAAAACACACTCTTGTCATATGTTAAAGGTGAACCCAAAGGAAGGTTTTGAATTACAAGTGGAAGCACACCATCTGGTACTACGTTTACTAATTTACCATTTGTCTTGTCTCTCTTTTGGGGTGATTCAAATTTTTCGGTATTTTCTGGAATTGGAATACCTAGTCTGATAGTAGCTAGTGCAAAGTGTAGATATCTTCATAGACTGACAAAGATAAACGCTCAAATATAGAGCAGCAAAACAAGAATACAAAATAAACTTAACTCTATTTTTCTCAATACTATAAGTGTGATTTTGCTGAAAACATTTACTTGCACTTGCTAGCTAAATTAGGTAAAATTACAATAATTTTATAAAATTGATTATGCTTTGATAGATAAAAGCAAAAATAGTAATGTAAATTTTATATATTAGGTGATATAAATAATAATTAAGTTTTTATATTTGGTTGTTACTGTTTTTTCTACTACAATGTCGATTCTATCTTTTCTTCAAAATGTATCAACAGCTCAAGAGTATCCAGGTTGCTTTATAATTGGTTCAGATAGCAAGATAGTTAGCCTTGACCCTCTATGCAAAAAGCGTAATGACGAGAAGAAATTAAGAATTGCAATGAAAGCCAACGAACTTTATCATCAGGGAATTGAATTAGGTCGTAAAGGATTTTATAAGGAAGCAATTTCTAATTATACTCAAGCAATTAATCTCAATCCTGATTTTGCAGAGGCTTATGTTTCTCGTGCTACCGTTCGATATTTAACAGAAGATGAACAGGGAGGTTTTGAAGACCTCAATAAGGCTTTGAATATATATAAGGATAGGGGAGATACACAAAGATATAATATCGTTCTCGATATGGTTCAGCATATACGAAGAGAGGCTGAATGGGAGAAAAACCCCTAGTTATTCCAACTTGTTGAAGAAGTTCAGATGTAACGTTCTAAAAATAGAATTAAAAGATATAGTGAAAGCCAACGAATTTTATCAACAAGGGAGTGACCGAGCTAGAAGAGGGCTTTATAAAGAAGCATTTGAGGATTTCACTCAAGCAATTAATCTCAATCCTGGTTTTGTAGAAGCTTATATTTACCGCGCTCATGCTAGAACTTTAACAGGAGATAAACAGGGGGCAGTGACAGATTTTCAAAAAGCTATAGATATCTACAAAGCTAGAGGAAGAGCCGACATAGCCGATCTGCTTTTAACACCATTACAGGCACTAAAAAATGAAATTGAATGGGGTGAGTAAGCTTAAATAAGTTCCTTTTTTTTGAAGAAATTTGTCTATAAGATAATAGACGTGAGAGTTTAAAAAATCTCATGAAAGCCAACGAATTTTATCAACAAGGGATCGATCGAGGTAGAAAAGGTCAATACAAAGAAGCATTTGACGATCTTACTCAAGCCATTAATCTCAATCCTGAGTTTGCAGAAGCTTATATTTACCGCGCTCATGCTAGAACTTTAACAGGAGATAAACAGGGGGCAGTGACAGATTTTCAAAAAGCTATAGATATCTACAAAGCTAGAGGAAGATCGGATATAGCCGACATGCTTCTAACACCATTACAGGCACTAAAAAATGAAATTGAATGGGGTGACGAATAATAGCTAATTTTAGCCTAACTAGAAGCACTTAATACTATTTCTGCCATCATATGCAACATTAATCCGTATTCCAATCCTTCTACAACTGCCTGATAAGAAGCTTCTAAAATATTAGGAGAAACACCAACGGTCGTCCAACGCTGATGACCGTTTTTTGATTCTACTAAGACGCGAGTTTTTGCTGCCGTACCACTGTGTCCGTCTAAAATTCTGACTTTGTAATCGCTTAATTCAAACTGAGCAATTTGTGGATAAAAGTTAACTAAAGCTTTTCTTAACGCCCTGTCTAATGCTGCTACAGGACCATTTCCCTCGGCGGCTTCGAGAATGTCTTGACCGTTGACAGTTAGTTTAACAGTAGCGAGGGCATTAGTATTCGATCGCCCTTCGACTAAATCGCAGTGAACTTGAAAGCCTTTAATTTCAAAAAATTGCTGTCGTTTACCTAAAGCCTCGCGCATGAGGAGATCGAAACTGGCTTCAGCAGCTTCAAATTGATAGCCTTCACTTTCTAATTCTTTCAAGCGTTGCAGAATTTGTCGTGCTGTAGGGTTATGTTTATCTAATTCAATCCCAAAAGTACGGGCTTTAGCGACGACATTGCTAATTCCTGCTTGGTCAGAAATCACGATACGGCGGCGATTGCCAATTTGTTCTGGTTGAATATGTTCGTAGGTAAGGGGATTGCGTTCTACAGCCGAGACATGGATACCCCCCTTATGGGCAAAGGCAGAACGCCCTACAAAAGGTGCGTGTTCGTCAGGGGCAAGGTTGACAACTTCGCTGACAAAACGACTGACTTCAGTTAGTTGAGGCATTTGTGCGTCAGCAAGGCATTGGTATCCGAGTTTGAGCTGTAAGTTAGGGATGAGAGAACAGAGGTTAGCATTACCGCAGCGTTCGCCGTAGCCGTTGATCGTCCCCTGTACCATCTTCGCCCCTTCCATCACAGCGGCGATCGCATTGGCGACAGCTGTATCGGAATCGTTGTGGGTATGGATTCCTATTTGGGGAATGGGTAGGGGCGCACAGCTGTGCGCCCCTACAGAAATAAATGAGGCTACGTCGCGAACAATAGAACTAATTTCATGTGGGAGAGTCCCGCCGTTGGTGTCGCACAGGACGAGCCATTCTGCGCCAGAGGCGATCGCGGCTGCTAGCGTTTTTAAGGCATAATCGCGATTGTGTTTATAGCCATCAAACCAGTGTTCGGCATCGTAAATGACTCGTCGCCCTTGGCTGCGAAGGTAGGCAACTGTATCGCGAATCATCTCTAAATTTTCTTCCAGGCTGCATTTTAGCCCTTCTGTAACGTGGAGATCCCAAGATTTACCAAAAATTGTCACCCAACGAGTTCCAGCAGCCAGAATCGCTTGCAGGAGTGAATCTTCAGCCGCACTAACATGGGGGCGACGGGTAGAACAAAAAGCAACGACTTCGGCTTGTTTGAGGGGCTCTTCCTTCAACTGCCAGAAAAATTGTACGTCTCTAGGATTTGCCCCAGGCCATCCACCTTCAATAAAGGGAACGCCCAATTGGTCGAGTTGGCGGGCAATGCGTAATTTATCCTCTAAGGATACAGACAAGCCTTCACGCTGCGTACCGTCGCGTAGGGTTGTATCGTAAATCCAGATCTGGTTTGGGTTGGAGGCGAGGGGTAATGCTTCGGTCATAGGGAAAGAACAAACACAGGAAAGCTCGAACTCTAGAAAGCGATATTCTGATTTTAGGTAGAACTAGATGGTGGAGTCGCTAGCTAACATGGATATGGTAAAGGTAATTGCTCAAGGTAAAACAATTGAATGCGATCGCGGCGCTAATTTACGACAAGTCTTGCTTAAGCATGACATTGAGTTGTACAACGGTGGCGCTAAAGTTATCAATTGTCACGGTATTGGCAGTTGCGGTACTTGTGCGGTGTTAGTCGAAGGCGAAGTTTCCGAACCAAATTGGCAAGATAAAACCCGTCGCTCCCTTCCTCCCCATTCTCCCACGCGCAACCTAAGGTTAGCGTGCCAGACAAAAGTTTTAGGTGATGTAAAGGTAACAAAATTTGACGGCTTCTGGGGACAAGGTACGGAAACTGTGTGGAATTCGGAATTATAGAAAGTGAAAGCTGAGGGGTTTATTGATGGAGATGATCTGCGTTTTTCCTGTCGATGTGTTATGTAGCGAACTACTATGACAATAGGGATAACATGAGAAGCTATGCACATTTTCCGCTTATCCGCGTGCTAGGATAGTCAACCATAGCTAGGGGTGTCTGGGGAACCAGGCTGAGATAGTCCCTTAGAACCTGAGACTGGGTAATACCAGCGGAGGGAAGCTGTTTATGAGAACTCAAGATATATACAGAATGGCTGGCGAAGCATTGCAGGTAAAAGCGATCGCTCAATTTCTCGCCTCTTGCCTAACTCACAAATGACAAATGACAAATGACAAATGACATTTTAATTATTGGTGGCGGGGTCGTTGGTTTGGCGATCGCCGTTGAGTTAAGATTGCGCGGTGCATCTGTCACTTTACTCTGTCGCGATTTTCATGCTGCGGCAAGTCATGCAGCGGCGGGAATGCTAGCGCCTCAAGCCGAGCAAATCCCTCCAGGGGCAATGTTAGATCTGTGTTTGCGATCGCGATCGCTCTACCCCGAATGGACGCGCAAGCTAGAAGAAATTAGCGGTAAACCAACAGGTTACTGGGCTTGCGGCATTCTCGCGCCTGTTTATGAAGATGTAGGGGCGCACAGCCGTACACTCCTACAAGAAAATAATTCTTCCCCCGCTTACTATCTCGATAAAGAGGCAATCCACCTCTATCAACCAGGATTGAGTGAAGCAGTTGAGGGCGGTTGGTGGTATCCCGAAGATGCTCAAGTCGATAATCGGGCTTTGACTTTGGCTTTATGGTCGGCAGCAGAATCTTTGGGCGTAGATTTGCACGATGGAATTGCTGTTGAAGGCATTTTACAGCATCAAGGGCGAGTTATTGGCGTTCAGACTGCCAGTGGCAACTTCTCAGCCGATCGCTATATCCTGGCATCTGGTGCTTGGTCGTCAGAGTTGTTACCTTTACCCGTGCGTCCGAAAAAAGGGCAAATGCTATCGGTACAAATACCAGATAGCGATCGCGCTGATGCGATGCTCCAGCGGGTTTTGTATGCTTCAGATGTCTACATCGTACCGCGCCGCGAACGCCGCATTATTATTGGTGCTACCAGTGAAGATGTAGGATTTACCCCTTATAATACCCCAGCGGGAATTCAAACTTTACTGCAACGAGCCATTCGGATCTATCCCCAGTTACAAGATTATCCAATTCGCGAATTTTGGTGGGGTTTTCGTCCTGCGACTCCTGACGAACTACCCATTTTAGGAAATAGCCCCTGCTCGAATCTTACCTTAGCCACTGGTCACTATCGCAACGGTATCCTCCTCGCACCCATCACTGCCAAGTTAATTGCTGACTTATGGGAACAAAAATTAGATCCTTTGCTAGAGAGTTTTAGTTATTTACGATTTCTTGGCGAGAGTTGGAAGTCGGGAGTCGGGAGTCGGGAGAAGAGAGCTGAGGGAGCTGAGGGAGACATTGCCTACCAATTACCAACTACCAATTACCAATTACCAATTACCAAAAATTCACAAATGCAAACCTTAGATCTATCACAGCAACAGTCCCTCGATCGCCCTTTAGTGATTGCCGATCGCACTTTTTCTTCCCGCTTGATGACTGGTACTGGTAAGTATCGCAACGTAGAAGAGATGCAGCAAAGCGTGGTTGCTAGCGGTTGTCAAATTGTCACCGTTGCTGTGCGACGAGTGCAAACAAAAGCACCTGGACATGAAAATTTAGCTGAGGCTTTGGATTGGACAAAGCTGTGGATGTTGCCCAATACTGCTGGTTGTCAGACGGCGGAAGAAGCAATTCGCGTTGCTCGTTTGGGGCGCGAGATGGCGAAGGTTTTAGGACAAGAAGATAACAATTTTGTCAAGTTAGAAGTGATTCCCGATCCAAAATATTTGCTGCCCGATCCGATCGGGACTTTACAAGCAGCAGAACAACTGGTGAAGGAAGGGTTTGCTGTATTACCTTACATCAATGCCGATCCAATGCTGGCGAAACGCTTGGAGGAAGTCGGCTGCGTGACTGTGATGCCTTTGGCTTCTCCAATTGGTTCTGGACAAGGATTGAAAACAACGGCAAATATTCAAATCATCATTGAAAATGCTGGCGTACCAGTGGTGGTAGATGCGGGAATTGGCACGCCTAGCGAAGCCGCGCAAGCAATGGAGTTGGGGGCAGATGCTTTACTGATTAACACGGCGATCGCCCAAGCTAAGAACCCTCCTGCTATGGCACGCGGTATGAAACTAGCCACCGAAGCCGGACGACTCGCCTACCTCGCCGGACGAATACCAATTAAAGATTACGCGATCGCTAGTTCCCCTCTTAGCGGCACTGTCACGAGCTAAAGCGGTTGTTTCCCCAACTCCTGTAAGGGCGTACAGCCGTGCGCCCCTACCGACTCCCGTATATGTAAATTTTCTTAACTAAAGTATGAGAGTATTTCTACCATTTTTTGTTACAGTTAAGCAAAGCAAAAATAGAAAGGACTTGATTCATGCCCTATACCACCGAAGAAGGCGGTCGTTTAAATAACTTTGCTGTAGAACCCAAAGTTTACACGGCAGAACCACCAAGCAGTACTCAGAAGCGTAACTATATTATTGGTGGCGTTGCAGGTGCATTTTTGGTTGTGGCTTTAGTATTCGTTGCTGTGGCGGTCTCTAGCGCCAGTTAACATTAAGGGTTTTTGACAATTTAACCATTAGTTTTTCGCCAAATACCCGACGATCGCGATCGCACCTACTATACAAGGTGAGAGATCTAAGCAGTAAAGAAGTATTTGGGCGAAATTTTTGTTTTTGGTTTCAGTATTAGAGTGGGCGTTGCTCACCCTACACCTCTAGCGTTATTTATATTTATTGATTTTTACTCAAAAAACAACAATGCGATCGCTGCTTTTTTACCACTAGTTCAGTCAACAATCGCTATTAATCTCAATTCAAGCAGGCAAACTTTTTGCCTTGCCATTTAACTCACTATCCTTGTCGAGAAGCAGAAATTTAGTTAAATTTCTGCTCTCGACATTACTATTATGTAACTTTGCTGTGAATATCAGTATCTATCTGCGGCATGATTAAATCGTAAGAAGTTCTATTACCAAGTCCAATCTTTTTTTGCGACAATACAAACTCTGCCCCTACGATCGTATCCCCAAGGATAGAAAATGTCGGACAACCTCAGAAGTCAAGTCGTTACCCAAGGCGTACAGCGATCGCCTAACCGTGCTATGTTACGGGCTGTCGGTTTTGGCGATGCAGATTTTACTAAACCCATCGTTGGTATTTCTAACAGTTACAGTACCATTACTCCCTGCAACATGGGAATTAACGAGCTTGCCCAACGTGCTGTAGCCGGAGTGCGTAACTCTGGGGGAATGCCGCAAATGTTCGGTACGATTACCATCAGCGACGGCATTTCGATGGGAACGGAAGGGATGAAATATTCCCTCGTATCGCGGGAAGTGATTGCCGATTCAATTGAAACTGTCTGTAACGGACAGAGTATGGATGGAGTCTTGGCGATCGGCGGTTGCGATAAGAACATGCCAGGGGCGATGATTGCTATGGCGCGGATGAATATCCCAGCAATATTTGTCTATGGTGGAACAATTAAACCCGGACACTACAACGGCAAAGATTTAACAGTTGTCAGTGCATTTGAAGCTGTAGGACAATACAGTGCTGGCAAAATTGACGAAACAGAATTAATCGAAGTCGAACGCCGTGCTTGTCCTGGGGCTGGGTCCTGTGGTGGAATGTATACGGCAAATACAATGTCTTCTGCGTTTGAAGCTATGGGGATGAGCTTGCCCTATTCTTCCACAATGGCAGCGGAGGATGCAGAAAAAGCCGAAAGTACGGAAAAATCAGCTTTTGTTTTAGTTGAAGCCATTCGCAACCAACTTTTACCCCGTCAAATTCTCACTCGTAAGGCGTTTGAAAATGCGATCGCGACGATCATGGCTGTGGGTGGTTCTACCAATTCTGTTTTACACCTGCTGGCGATCGCCCATTCAATAGGAGTAGAACTCACTCTAGATGACTTTGAAACCATTCGCGCCCGCGTTCCAGTCCTATGCGATCTCAAGCCGAGTGGTAGATATGTAGCAACAGATTTACACAAAGTCGGCGGAATTCCCCAAGTGATGAAAATGTTGCTCGTACATGGTTTATTACATGGCGATGCGCTGACAATTACCGGACAAACCATTGCTGAAATTTTAGCTGATGTCCCCGATACTCCACCTACAAACCAAGATGTGATTCGTCCTTGGGAAAATCCCCTTTATGCTGAAGGACACTTAGCTATTTTGAAGGGAAATTTGGCTACAGAAGGTTCGGTAGCAAAAATTACAGGGGTGAAGTTACCAAAAATTTCGGGTCCAGCGCGGGTATTTGAATCCGAGGAAGCCTGTCTAGCGGCAATTTTGGCAAAACAGATCCAAGCAGGTGATGTCATCGTCGTGCGCTACGAGGGACCCAAAGGAGGTCCTGGGATGCGAGAAATGCTAGCCCCTACTTCGGCAATTATCGGCGCTGGCTTGGGAGACTCGGTAGGATTAATCACTGACGGGCGTTTCTCCGGTGGAACATACGGTATGGTCGTCGGTCACGTCGCCCCAGAAGCCGCTGTAGGAGGTGCGATCGCCCTGGTGCAAGAAGGAGATACAATTACCATCGACGCTCGTTCCCGTGCCTTACACCTGCACGTATCGGATGAAGAATTAGCCCAACGTCGCGCTAGCTGGAAACCCCGCCCGCCACGGTATACTACAGGCGTGTTAGCAAAGTATGCCAAGTTAGTATCTTCTAGCAGTCTCGGTGCTGTGACGGATCTGGGTCTGAGTTGATATCGAAGCGAATTCTTAAAGCGGATGGCAGAGGACAAAACCTACGATCGCGGAATGATTACTTGAACTCTGCGATTTGTCCGCTGTCCTTCTAGATTGTCCGAACCGTCTGGATTCACATTTGGTGCAGCAGGTTGGCTCTCGCCATAGCCTTTAGTCCGCAAGCGTTCGGACTCTATGCCTTCCTTGCTAGCAAGCCACTGGGCGATCGCAGCAGCGCGACGCTGGGATAGCTTCATGTTATACGCATCGCTGCCTTTCGAGTCTGTATAACCGTTGACCTGCACCATAACACTACCGGATTGTTGAATCAGGCGAGCTAACTTCTCTAACCTTGGAACAGCATCGGGACGAATATTAGCTTTGTCAAAATCAAACAGCACATCAGCTGGCAGATCGATAATTGTTTCCGACTCTGTAATACGACCATCCAAGTCAGCAACCAGTCCTTCCAGATCGCTAACATCACCTGTTAATTGACTACCGGAATCCGGAAAAGATAAGGCGCGTTCTCGTTCCTGCTTCAACGGCTCCGATTGTACTTGCGCAGTAGCAAACTGCTGTACTTGTTTCGGATTAACTGACTCAGCAGTAGAAGCATCACGAGATTTCTCGATCGGCTCATTGCAACTTGCCAACATCATCGCAGAAACGCTGAAAGCCGCTTGGAGGAGAACGTATTTCATGGTCGTACCGATATACCGTCGTAAGGACCTACATCGGGAATGTTAATCGAAATAGTCTTTGTTCCGGCAGGCGGTGCAGGAAACTTAAACCACGCCACCTTAGACTTTTCGACGCTAGAAAAATTTCCCAAATCCACGATTGTTTTGTCCCTCTTTCCCAACGGCGATGCCAAGTATTGACCGGATTCATCTTTAAGCACGCCATAGCGTTTTGCTGTCGCATCATCAATATAGCTAACTTGCTGAATCGGCATCTCGACATTGCGGGTGTATGCACTGGTTGGGTTGCGATAGAGCAGTTCGACAGTGAGAATTTTTCCAGTGATGCCAGCACGCACGAGGTCAACTTCTAAACCCCCTGGTCCCGATCGCGTCTGGATCGGTTTAGGCTTCGAGTCCTTACTAAGCGTTATTAACAATGTTTTAGCTGACGCTGAAGTTATACTTGCAAGCTGGACACCTGTAGAATTTTCTGGCTCTTGAGCAGCCGCAACACTCGGCTGAGTTGCTCGTGCGTTCAAAGTATCTATTTGACACCCACAAATACTAGTAGAGAATATTAGGCAAGAGACTGAAATAACCTTGCATGTTTTCATAGTAATATTTCCGTTGCCTTAGATATCAATACAATCTACACTGATTCAAGCCATCTAACCGTCGTGTTTAGCGGCGACCAGAAAATTATAAATGAAGCGAGAAAACTTTTACACGTCCGCTATCTACTTGCAAATCCTATTCGAGTAACACTAGAAACATCGAAAAGCTCTGATTGCCACTACAAAGCAATGACCATGCAGAAATCCGTTCCCATTAACTGGACGTTAATTCAACAGCGCCTCACTCCATACTTATTTTTACTACCAGCACTGCTTGTTCTGGGGTTAACGGTCTTTTATCCTGCCCTGCAAGCATTTTACTTGAGCTTTACTCGTTACGAATACGACATAACCCAAGCACCTGAATGGATTGGCTTGGCTAACTTTGAGCGTTTGTGGCAGGATAAAGTCTTTTGGCAAACTTTGGGAAATACAATATTGTATTTGGCGATCGCCGTGCCGATTTTGGTTGCAATTCCTTTGGTTTTGGCGATTTTAGTTAACCAGAAACTACGAGGAATGCACTGGTTTCGCGCTGCCTATTACACGCCTGTGATTATTTCTATGGTCGTAGCAGGGATTGCTTGGCGGTGGTTATATGCTCAGAATGGATTGCTAAATCAATTATTGAAACAAACTGGAATTTTAACTAGTGGTATACCCTGGCTGACTAGTCCCAGATTTGCCCTTTTTAGCGTCATCGCGGTGACAGTGTGGAAAGGACTGGGATACTACATGGTGATTTATTTAGCTGGGTTACAGTCGATTCCAGCAGAATTATACGAAGCTGCTGCGATCGACGGTTCCGATGGCGTGCGCAAACACTGGGATGTTACAGTGCCATTAATGCGACCTTACTTAATGCTAGTAGCTGTCATTTCTGCCATTTCCGCCACCAAGGTTTTTGAAGAAATCTACATCATGACCAAAGGTGGACCCCGCAACAGTTCTAAAACTATTGTTTATTACCTTTACGAACAAGCTTTTGGCAGTAGTTTAGATATTAGCTACGCCTGCACGATCGGTTTGGCAATGTTTTTAATCATCTTGGTTTTGTCAATTTTGAATCTGAAACTGTCGCCAAAGAATTAGCAGTGTAGAGACGTTACATGTAACGTCTCTACTTTTTCTAGCGATTAACTAACGACAAAGGGACTAAAAACAACCCAGAACACCAAGACGATCGCGGCGAGGATGAAACTCGACCTAACATTGAGATTGTGCGATCGATGCGAACCAGCAAACTTCTCCAACTCTGCATCTGAGTGTTGGAAGATTTCTAGTTGTCTCTGGTTTGGTGCAGCACTGGTTAAACTGACAAGTACCAAAATGGCAATAGAAATGACAAACAGCAGAATCGCGAAGTGTAAGAAATTGATTGTGGCATAGGCTACCAAAGGTCGCCAAGTTATCCAACCTGCTTTTACGGCGATTTCGGCGATAAATCGAATTGCACCCAAAATAAAACCAGTAATTAAGGTGTTGAAAGCCGCCCTACCAGTAGCGCGTTTCCACAATATCCCCATCAAGAAGACAGCAGCAATCGGTGGCGAAACGTAGGCTTGTACTGACTGGAGATAGACATAAAGCTGATTGCTCATCAACCCGATAAAGGGGAGCCATAGCAAACCAGTCACTACCAGTAGAATAGTTGAAATCTGTCCGGCTCGCACTAACTCGCGATCGCTTGCCTCTGGTTTCCATTTTTGGTAGAAGTCCATCACAACTAGCGTGGAACTACTATTAAAGACGCTGGAAAGAGAACTCATCAACGCCGCCAGCAACCCAGCTACCACTAATCCTTTAATTCCAGGCGGGAGGAGATTATTCACCATCGTGGCATATATCCGGTCTGGTTCTACATCGGGAAACAGAATTCTCCCGGCGATCCCTGGTAAGACAAGGATAAATACAGGTAGAAGTTTTAAAAATCCAGCAAAAATTGTCGATCGCCTTGCGACTTCAATATTAGGTGCGGCAAGGGTGCGTTGGACGATCATTTGATCTGTACACCAATACCACAAACCTAAGATGGGTGCGCCGAATAAAATTCCCGTCCAAGGAAAATCGGGATGATTGATGTCTTTCCACAAACTAAAGAAGTTGGGATCGACTTTTTGATACAAAGCACCGAAACCACCCACATCAATAATTGCTGTTGCAGTTAAGAAAATTCCGCCGCCAATCAGAATAAATGCTTGGAAGAAATCAGTATAAATTACTGCTCTCAAACCGCCAAAAATTGTATACGCACCCGTAGCCACAATCAAGGCGATCGCACCTAGCCAAATATTCCAGCCTAAAATTGTTTGCAGAACGATCGCCCCTGCATAAACCGCGACGCTAATTTTTGTAAAGACATAAGCAATTAATGAAATTGCGGATAGATAGGTACGGCACTGACGATTAAACCGCCTTTCTAAAAACTCCGGCATTGTAAATACACCAGTGCGGAGATAGAACGGCACGAACAGCCAGCCTAATAGCAATAGCATAAAACAGGCAATCCATTCAAACTGCCCTACTGCTAGACCAGAACTAGCGCCGCTACCTGCTAATCCAATGAAGTGTTCGGCAGAAATATTGCTAGCAAATAGACTCGCACCAATTGCTGCCCAGCCAATACTTCCACCGCCCAAAAAATATGATTTGCTAGTCGCTAAACTTTTCTGACTCGACCAATAACCAATCGCCGCTACACCTACAAAGTAAGCAACGAGAAACACGATATCTATAGCAGCCACCGTCTTCTCCTACAATTTTTAAATTTCTTAACTAAACGTTGAACGAAAAGTTTTGTGAAGAAAAATTAAGAAGTAGGTGCGGGAATGCTCCGAGCGCCTACTTCCTGGTTTTCTCGTAGTTTGTCGATCCCTAGCCGCAAAAAGCTGTAATTTTCAGTGAAAACTAAATTTTGTTTAATTGTTATCAGTCGTGGGTTAGATATTTTCTTAATACCCAAAAACTCCTAATAATTAATCGTAGAAATAATTTGTGCTTTCTAGCAAATTAATTTAGAATTTGTAACCAATTTCTTGAATTTTTCTTAAGTCAATCCAAACTCATCCGTAAGATATATGACTGTAGCTAGATGCTCGATGATATTCTTAATTTATTAAGATGTAATGCTGCTAAAAAACAGCTATTGTTGAGCCTAAAGGTTTTCTCTTTAGACTAAATAAAAGCAGGGTAAAATTTTTTGTAAAAAATAAAGTGAGTGGCAAACGGATGAACAAAAAATTGCCGCACGCTAGATTGTTTCTGGCTGCGAATTTAGTAGCGGCTTTAGTAGGAATGAATGCGGAAACTACCTTAGCATTGCCGCTAGAAAATAGTATGGCTCAAGTTACGTCAGTCTCTCAACTATCAGACGTGCAACCGACAGATTGGGCATTTCAAGCATTGCAATCTTTGGTAGAAAGATATGGTTGTATTGCGGGATATCCCGATGGAACTTATCGAGGAAATCGTGCTTTAACGAGATATGAGTTTGCAGCAGGATTGAATGCTTGTTTAGATCGAGTCAACGAACTAATTGCTACAGCTAGTGCAGATGTAGTGACGAAAGAAGACTTAGCAACATTACAACGTTTGCAAACAGAATTTAGTACAGAACTGGCAACTCTGCGCGGTCGAGTTGATAGTTTGGAAGCACAAACAGCAGAATTAGAAGCAAATCAGTTTTCGACAACGACAAAACTTAATGTCAGTTTAATTACAGCAATTACAGATACATTTGGCGATCGCATAGCTGGAGATGAGGACGATTCTAATACGATATTCGGCTATCGTTCGCGGATGAATTTTGAAACGAGTTTTACCGGACGAGATTTACTACGGACTCGTTTGGAATTTGGTAACTTTGGCGATCTGGAAGACGTGTCGGGTACGAACATGACACGGCTTAACTTTGATACAAATACTGAGAACGATGTAACTGTACCGCACTTGTTATATCGTTTCCCCGTGGGTTCCAACCTCACCTTTACTGTAGGTCCCGCCGGAGTTGGTTACACCGATATTACAGATACTCTGACTCCTCCCAGCATTGCCGATGATAGCCGAGGTATTCCCTCTCTGTTTGGCGAATACAGTCCCCTGTATCGTCGCGGTGGTGGTGGTGCGGCGGTGAATTGGGAGATTGCCGAGAGTTTAACTTTGACTCTAGGATATTTAGCTGGTAGTCCCAGCGATCCTGACGATGGTGCTGGTTTATTTAACGGTACGTATCACGCCTTAGCACAACTTGCTGTAGATGGTGATTGGGGTGCGGCTGGAATTGCTTACTCGCGCAGTTATAATCCGGCGGGAGTAGTCGATATTACGGGTAGTACGGGGAGTTTGTTGGCTAGCGAACCATTTGGAGACGATATTGCGACATCCGCAGACATCTTTGCTTTTCAAGGGTTTTATCGCTTTTCACCCAAGTTTCAATTACATGGTTGGGTAGGTTACATCAGTGCGAGTGCTAATGGTTCGGGTTTGAGTGCGATCGCCGATGGTAGTGGAGGAACTATTGCTAGTACTGTTGAAGATGGGGATAGTGCAGATCTTTGGTATGGTGCTGTGGGTTTAACTTTCCCAGATGTGGGGGGTGAAGGTAATTTACCGGGGATTTTGGTTGGTTTACCTCCTAGAGTGACAGATAGCGACGTGCGCGATGAAGATGACACTTCATATCATGTTGAGGCTTTTTACCGTTTTCAAGTTAACGATTATATTTCTGTGACTCCGGGTTTTTGGGTAGTATTTAATCCTGAAAATAACAGCGATAATAGCAATCAATATGTTGGGGTAATTCGGACGAGTTTTAATTTTTAATCCCAATTTGCTGTTTGACTACGCCGCAGAAGATCCCCCCAACCCCCCTTAAAAAGGGGGGCTATATGAACCCTTCCTTTGAATATGATATGGTGATAAAGAATTTTTGATAGATTAAAATTGTCACGCAAAGACGCAAAGGCGCTAAGAGAAATCTTGGTGTCTTTGCGTTTTTGCATGTTAATTGTTAGTGGCTATTTATTTTGTGGGAATACTGGATAGAGGTGCGATCGCATCTTCAATATTTTATTTTAGTGTGAGTTATGGCAAAAGGGGATCATATCTACATTAATTGTGGTAATTATACTCATCATGGAATTGATTGCGGTGATGGCACAGCTATTCACTACATAGGTGAATCGATGCAAGGTGTCATTTCTCGTACTTCTATGGATGCTTTTACTTCTGGAAAGCAATTATTTACTAGGCAATACGAGATTTGCGATTTGCCAGAAATTATAATTCAACGAGCTGAAAGCCGATTAGGTGAAGATAGATACAATCTTCTCTTTAACAACTGCGAACACTTTTCTAGTTGGTGTAAAACTGGCAAACATGAAAGCGAACAGGTAAATAGCGCTGTAGCTATTGCAGTTGACATTCTGAAATTTGGAGTTTCATTTATGAATAATCAGACTATGAATACAGTAAATGCAACATTTGTAATTCCTGAAGAAATTGCTTTTGGGGTAAATGATGGAACTTTAGAGCGGGTTGGAGGTATTATTCGTGATACTCAAACTAAGCAAGTTGTTGCTTGGCTACGCGAATCAGTTTCAGAATTTTCAGGATCTTTACCGCTAGGTTCTGTGGCTAGTATCCTAAGTTTAGGAGTGTCTACACTCAACTTAGCAATTTCAGTCATGGGATTTACTATGGTAGCAAATCGTTTGAACGAAATTGAAAAAAAATTGCAGCAAACACAAGAAATATTATTAAAGTCAAATCAAGAACTTGCGAGTAAAATCGATCTCTCATTCTACGCAAATTTTTATGCAGCACTAAATTTAGCAGATAGTGCTTTTACCATGAGTAATCCTGACAACCGAAGAATTAGTGCAATGCAAGCTATTAATCGATTTTTAGAAGCTGAGAAACATTATAGTTTCTATGCTATGAATGCGATTGAGCAAAGTCTTAGAGTTGCCGAACAATACCTTTTAACTTTATCTTTTACTTATATTGCAGAGGCACGTTGCTATCTTGAGCTTGAAGAACCAATAGTAGCACAAATGCGATTACAGAAAGGTTTAGACACTTTGCGTCCGTTGGTTGAAAAATATGTTAATACTTTACTAACATCTAATCCAGCAGCTTATTTACATCCTAGTTTGAGCGATCGCATCACTTTACGCAAACTAACAGCAGTTTATCAATGGTTAGATCCTATCAAGAATGAAAATACAGTATTTCAATCTCAGCGTGAAAACTTTTTCAAAATAGCACAAAGTTCTGATTCTTGGGTGAAATCTCTCCCTGATGCTGTTTTGGCATATGTAGAGGATAAGAGTGTTCCTAAGATTTATACAGACTTACCTAAAGTTATGAACAGAATTGAAGCTATGCTCGAAACATACAATCGAATTAAAGCATACCAGTCAGAAGTAAAAGCGATCGCGCAACTTGGAATTAGCTTTCAAGATTGGCTGAAATTAGCACCTGCTGAGGCGAAACCAGAAAAAGCAGAATTAATGTATATTATTCCATCTGCTCCACTTTAATCCACCTACTCATAGCCCCCCTTAAAAAGGGGGGTTGGGGGGATCTCGCGGATCTAAAATCTCTCAACTGAGGCAAACTCTTTAATATCAGTCATCTTGGCTGCTTCCCCACAGGTGCGTGGAGTCGGAAAGATCTTGCCGGGATTAGCTAAACCTTTGGGGTTAATCGCCTCCCTGACATATTGCATCGTCTCCAAATCTGCTTCAGAAAACATCTCGGGCATAAAACATTTTTTATCTGCACCAATGCCGTGTTCGCCGGAAATACTACCACCCACTTTAACGCAGAGTTTCAGAATTTCTCCCCCTAATTCTTCTACCTGATGCAATGCCCCTGGTACGGAATTATCGTACAAAATTAATGGGTGAAGATTCCCATCACCCGCATGAAATACGTTCGCAATTTGATAGCCATATTGCTGACTCAAATTTTCAATTTCTTGTAAAACGTAGGGCAATTGAGTACGCGGAATCACCCCATCTTGAACGTAGTAATCGGGGCTGAGATGTCCGGCAGCGGCAAATGCTGCTTTGCGTCCTTTCCATAATTTGAGGCGCGTTTCAGGATCGCTAGCCGTAGTAATTCCCCTTGCACCATTTTTCAAACAAATATCGCTAATCAGCTGTTTAGTTTCTGCGACTTCTACAGCTATGCCGTCAATTTCTACTAACAAGATTGCCGTAGCATCTCTGGGATAACAACCCGTGGCAACAACATCTTCTACAGCATTGATGCTGAGGTTATCCATCATTTCCATCCCAGCCGGAATAATTCCCGCACTGATGATGTCTGAAACCGCTGCCCCTGCTGCTTCTACGCTGGTAAAGTCGGCAAGCAAGACGCAAATTGATTCGGCTGATTTGAGAATCCGTAGCGTAATTTCGGTAGCAATTCCCAACGTACCTTCAGAACCGACAAATACGCCTGTAAGATCGTAACCCGGCATTTCTGGTACTTGTCCGCCCAAATCGACAATTGAACCATCGGGAGTGACGACTTTTAAGCCTAATACGTGGTTGGTAGTGACACCGTATTTAAGACAATGTACCCCACCGGAATTCTCAGCAACATTCCCGCCCACCGAACAGATAATTTGACTGGAAGGATCGGGGGCGTAGTAAAATCCATCACCACTGACTGCTTGCGTCACCCAGTTGTTAATCACCCCTGGCTGTACCACAACTTGCTGATTTTCCAAATCTACGCTGAGGACTTGCCGCATCATCGAGGTGACGATTAACACGCAGTCTTCTATTGGTAATGCCCCACCAGATAAGCCAGTACCAGAACCACGGGCAATGAAAGGAATATTGTGGCGATCGCAAATCTTTACAACTTCTGCTACTTGTTCTGTCGTTCTTGGCAACACGACAACTGCGGGGCGCTGGCGATAACTGGTTAGTCCGTCGCACTCATAAGTAATTAATTCCTCCCGACGCTGTACCACGCCATTTTTGCCTAAGACTGCTTCAAATTTTTTAATAATTGTCTTCCAGTCACGCTGCTGCTTGTCTTGGATTAGCATAGGGAATTCTCGCAAATTAAATTTATTTTTAAAACTGCTGGATACTGCAACTTAAAGATTGAAACTTCAGTGATGGCGGATAAAAAGTATCGCTATGTTACTTAATTTGGATTGACTCCCTGCGATCGCCCTCTCCAATATTGTTACAGAAACTACAACCCTTGAAATTATCTAAATTCATCTTTGTTACAATTTTTTTTGTAACTTCGACTACTTTTCTATTCTCACTTGCCAAGAGCTTATTGACAAGCGAAGCAAAAGTCAAAAGTCAAAAGTCAAAAGTCAAAATTGAGGAGTCAGAAGTCATAGGGGCGATCCTTAGCAAATAAGCTGGCAAATGGGGCTAGAAATCTCAGTCAAAATCCGCCCGTACAAGAGTCAGAAGTATTCCACGCACCAAACACCAAATCGCTACTCACTCATGACCAATTAAGCCAGAAGTCAGAATAACGGGGTGTGTGGGTATTTGTGGATTTTGCAGATAGTCAAATATCATTTCATCGTTAAATTCAACAATATCGATAGTTGAGTGAGAGATGAATTTATGAGCAAATCATGCAATTTTTAATTATCTGTACGGAATATATTTAGACGGATTTATGAAGAACAATACATTAGTAGGGGCGCACATCTGTGCGCCCCTACCGATCGCGTATTGCATCTCAATGAAAACTATCATTGGTTAAATGTGTTAATATTTCCGGCTGAATGTTTCATCCAAAGATTGTATGTCTTTGCGCTACAAATATCTCACATTCTTGATGTTAGCGATCGCCTTGTTGCCGTTGACACGGTAATCGAGACATTAATTGAGAGGAAAAACGGGTTGGGGATGGGACTTTACACCCCAGGTAGGTTGGTATGTAGGCTATTTAAAACGAGACGATCGCGTTTACTTTTTTGCTTTGAATATGGATATTAACAAACCAGAGGATGCCAGAGCAAGGATTGCAATTACTAAAAATATCCTGCGTAGTATGGGTTTACTTTGAACAGTTATCAGTTATCAGTTGACAGGGAACAGGGAACAGGGAATAGTAACCTCTTACCACGCACTTTGTAGAGACGTTACATGTAACGTCTCTACACTACGAACCGACTCCCGACTCCCGACTCCCATTAGAAACTGTAGCCAATTGAATAATCTATGCTAACCTGTTGGGCATCCTGACTTTGATACACTTGTTCCTCACACTCCTCTACTGACCAGCCTACATGGTTCATGTCAAGCGCGTAGAACTCACGAACTTCAAGTCCTTTGGTGGCACGACGAAAATTCCTTTGCTACCAGGATTTACAGTCGTTTCAGGTCCCAACGGTTCCGGTAAATCTAATATTCTCGATGCTCTCCTGTTTTGCCTCGGTCTAGCAAGTTCTCGGGGAATGCGGGCGGAACGCCTACCCGATCTTGTCAACCACGACAAAGCCACACGCGGAAAATCGGCAGTAGAAACGCTAGTGACGGTGACTTTCGATTTAGAGGGAGCAGGGACGAGCTGGGAGCAGGAAGCAGAGGGGACAAAGGTTAATGGAAATGGGAATGGGTATTATGTTGAAGAGTTAGAGGACAAGGGAGACAAGGAAGACACGGTAGACACGGGGGAAGAAGAACCCCTCACTCCTCACTCCTCACTCCTCACCCCTCATGAATTAACAATTACGCGCCGCTTACGAGTCACTCAACAGGGTTCGTATACGTCAACTTATTACATTAATGGTTCTACCTGTACTCAAACTGAGTTGCACGAACAACTAAGTCAGATCCGCATTTATCCTGAAGGCTACAACGTCGTGCTGCAAGGGGACGTGACGAGTATTATTTCCATGCACTCGCGAGAACGGCGGGAGATTATTGACGAACTAGCAGGGGTAGCGAATTACGATCGCAAAATTATCCAAGCAAAAGAAACCTTAAATGAAGTTAAAGACAGGGAAGACCGCTATCGCATCGTTGAAACTGAATTAATTACTCAACGCGATCGCCTGTCTCACGATCGCATCCAAGCTGAGAAATATCAAAAGCTGAGAATAGAATATCAGCAAAAGCAGCAGTGGGAAATTGTTTTAGTTTGGCGATCGCTGCAACAGCAACAAGAAAAGTTGGTGGCGGAAATTCAAACGGGCGATCGAACGCTGGCTGAATTAACGACTCAACTTACTACCCTCAACACCCAAATTCAGCAGGTAACGGCAGAATTAGACGCACTCAACGCACGAGTGAAGACTTTGGGGGAAGAAGAACTCTTATCTCTGCAATCAACTCTAGCCACCCAGGAAGCCGAACGGCGACAGTTACAAAATCGCCAAAGAGACTTGACAAATGCTTATGAAAATGCCGGAAATGCTTACACGCAACAACAGTTAGAAATTCAACAACACCAAAATTCTCTGGTGCGGTTGCAACAACAGCAGCAAGAAATCGTTGCTCAACTTTCTAGCCTGCGTCAACAACGGGATGAGGCGCAACAAACCTTAGAACAAAGTCGTACAGAAGCTAGTGCAGTCGCTGATGCTTCTGATGCTTGGGTGCAACAACAAGCTGCCCTCAGCCGCCAAGTTGAATCTCTGCTGCAAACTGTAGAACCCCAGCGCACCGAACAAGCGCAATTAAAAGAGCGATCGCATCAATTAGAAAAGCAAATTCAAGAGCAGACTGGGTTAATTCAAACTTTAGAGCCAGAACTGGCGACAAAGCAAACACAATTAACCGAAATAGAAACTCAATTATCGAGTCAAATTGAGCAAATTCAATCTTTAGCCCAATCTTTAGCTGCGGCTGAAGCTGAGTTACAAATTCAACAGCAAACTCAAAATCGCTTACTCCAAGAACAAAGAGATAAACAGCGCCAATTGGATAAGTTGGAGGCGCAGTCTCAAGCCTTGCAGGAAACTCAAGGCACTTTTGCCACAAAAATTTTGCTGCAATCAGGTTTAAGCGGGATTTGTGGTTTGGTAGCCCAACTCGGGAAAGTCGAACCTCGGTATCAACTAGCTTTAGAAATTGCAGCGGGGGCGCGGTTGGGACAATTGGTGGTAGAGGATGATGGCGTGGCGGCTTCGGGGATTGAGATCCTGAAGCAAAAACGAGGGGGGAGGGTGACGTTTTTACCCCTAAATAAAATTCAAGCCCCGCGATTTTCCCCGGCTTCGGGGTTGCGTTATGCCAATGGTTATATCGACTATGCAATTAATTTAATCGAATGCGATCGCCGCTATCAAGATATTTTTGGTTATGTTTTCGGTAGCACAGTTGTTTTTGCTGATTTGCAATCAGCGCGTTCTCATTTAGGACAATATCGGATCGTCACCTTAGCAGGAGAATTGTTAGAAACTAGTGGGGCGATGACTGGGGGTAGTATCAGCCAGCAAAATTCAAGTTTGCATTTCGGTACAAGCGATGCTACTGAATCTCAGGAAGTTATAGAGTTAAGAAATCGCTTGCAAGAAATCGATCGCATTTTAGCTCGGTGTGGTGAATCGATTGGTAATTTGGCAGCTAAAACTAAAAATCTATCTCAAGAATTAACCGAAGCGAAGACCAAACAAAGAGAAAATAATCTCCTGAAGGATCAATTACAAAAAGAAATTCGCAAGCTAATTCAACAAGTGGAAACTGGGCAATCGCAACTGGCTCAGAACACAAAACAACTATCTACGGTACAAGCTAGATTAGAGACTTTAGAACGAGATTTACCCGCACAAGAAGAACAATTACAACAATTGCGTCAAGCTTTAGTGGAGTTAGAGCAATCTCAAACTAACAGTCAATGGCAGCAAATTCAAGCCGCAATTAGACAGCAAGAACAGGAATTACAAACTAGAATCGAGATAGTTCGTAACGCCGAACAGCAATTGAAAGACATAGAAAATCAAACTCAAAGATTGCACGAGAAAATTCAAGAATGCGAAGTGCGATCGCGAGAATACCAACAACAGCAACAAGAAAATCAGTCGCAGCAAGCGGCTGTCAATGCTCAATTACAGGAAATTGGCGAACATTTAAAGCAGATCCATACATCCTTGAAAGAAATCGAACAGCGGATGACGGCGGAAAGACAAGCACGCGATCGCGCCGAACAACAGCTGCGAGAATTGCATTTAGATCGACAACAGGTAGAATGGCAACAGCAAAAGTTGCAAGAAACGCAAACATCGCGGCGAGAAGATTTAGTTAACTTACAAGCACAGATTCAAATCCAAGCCGCAGAAATGCCCGATCCCCTACCAGAAGTACCAGATAAGGTAGATTTGGAACAATTGCAGAAAGAATTGCGATCGCTTGTGAAGCGGATGGAAGCGATGGAACCTGTCAATATGTTGGCGTTAGAAGAATACGAACGCACCAACGCACGATTAGAAGAATTGAGTCAAAAATTATTGACCCTAGAAGCCGAACGGACTGAATTGTTATTGCGGATTGAAAACTTTACGACTTTGCGTCAACGAGCGTTTCAAGAAGCCTTTGATGCGGTGAATGAAAACTTTCAATCTATTTTCGCTACTTTATCGGATGGGGATGGATTTTTGCAACTCGATAATCCAGAAGATCCATTTACCAGTGGACTTAATTTAGTTGCACATCCCAAAGGTAAACCCGTGCAGCGTCTCGCTTCTATGTCGGGGGGAGAAAAATCACTCACGGCGCTGAGTTTTATCTTTGCCCTACAACGGTATCGCCCATCACCTTTTTACGCCTTTGATGAGGTAGATATGTTCCTAGACGGGGCAAATGTGGAACGATTAGCTAGAATGATCGAACAACAGGCTAAACAAGCACAGTTTATTGTCGTGAGTCTGCGCCGACCCATGATAGAATCAGCCGAACGTACAATAGGAGTGACCCAAGCGCGAGGAGCTTATACGCAAGTTTTAGGCATAAAATTGTAACCCTAAGACAACTTTGGTTGAGGATTCCATCATAATAGTATCGATCGTTAGAAAGTATTAACCGTTAACCCTGATTCGAGATCGGGACTCCGCAAAGCAATGACCTCTGAAAACACTATTAAACGCTCCGACATCTTAAATACAAAGGTGATCGCGGATGACAACGCCAAAGTATTAGGGGTTGTCAGCCAACTATGGGTAGATATCGATCGCAGGGAGGTTGTAGCTCTTGGTTTGCGAGACAACCTGATCGCCTTTGCTAGCGTACCGCGTTATATGTACCTGAGCAGCATCAGCAAAATCGGCGATGTGATTTTGGTGGAGAACGAAGACGCGATCGAAGATATTGATGTAGAGATTTACAGCAACTTAGTTAATTGTGAAGTCATTACAGAAACAGGTCAACCCTTGGGGCGAGTGCGTGGCTTTACATTTAACGCTCAAACAGGCAAAATCCATTCTTTAATTATCGCTTCGCTGGGTTTACCCCAGATCCCCGACCAGGTAATTAGTACTTATGAATTACCAATCGAAGAAGTTGTCAGCAGTGGACCCAATCGGCTAATTGTATTTGAAGGCGCTGAAGAAAGAATTAATCGTTTGAGTGTTGGAGTGCTAGAACGGCTTGGTATTGGTAAAGCACCTTGGGAGAAAGAAGAAGACGAGTACTATACTCCCACAGCAGTGCGACCGGAAAACCAGCTAGGAAGTGGCGTACCGTTGCAAGCACCAAAAGCCCAACCTTTAAAGACAACTCAACCTGCGGTACAGGAAGCCTGGGATGAGGATGAATACGAGTATGAAACAGTCCAACCTCGGATCGAACAGCAGCCATTACGCCGCCAGCAGTACGAACCCAACAGATACGATCGCGATTTAGAGGAAGAAGAAAACTGGAGTGAAGCGTCGGGAAGCGATCGCTATACGCCTGCACCTCCACCCCGCTACCCCGAACCCCAGCCGTTTGAACCAAAGCCATACACAGCACCGAAAGATTTGGATGACGATCTCGACGGTGACGCTTGGGGAGAAGATGAGGAACCGCAGCCTTTGAATATTCCCAAGAAAATCAAGCAACCAGAATACGAAGAAGAAGGCGGCTATTAGGAAAGTCAAAAGTCAAAAGTTAAAAGTCAAAATGTAATTCATTATCTAAATGTAGAGGCGTTACATGTAACGTCTCTTCGTTTTTTATGCGATTTACGCCTGAGCATCTAGTGGTAGCAACACGCGAAAGCTGCTACCAGCACCTAATCTACTGCTGACTTTTATTTCACCTTTGTGCTGTTGGACGATCGCTTGTGCGATCGCTAGCCCTAAGCCTAAACCGTCTTTTTCAGATTTAGCTGCATCGGCTCGCCAAAAGCGCTGAAAAATCAGTGGTAGAGAATCTGGTGGAATACCAATTCCCGTATCTTCGATCCGAATCACGGCAAATCGTTGCTCTTGTTCTAAAAATAACGCCACTCTTCCCCCGTCGGTTGTGTACTTGAGTGCGTTATCTAAAAGATTAGAAAATAAGCGGCTGAGTTTATGGCTGTCGCCTTTCACGACTATACCAGTACGTAAATGTGGGGTGAACTGAATTTGCTTACTTTGAGCTTGTGGTTCAAAGCGTTCGACTAAATCTTGCAGTAACTCTTCTAAGCGAATCGGTGCAAAGTTAAAATCGCGATCGAGGCGATCGCTTGCGATATTTGCCCTAGATAAAAATAGTAAATCTTCTACTAAATGAATGATTTGCTCGTTGGCGCGATCGATAATTGCTAACTTTCTCACCTGAGTTAAACTTAACTCTTCTGGACTATTACGTAACAAATCTACTGTAGTACTAATCGCCGTTAGGGGATTGCGTAGTTCGTGCGCTACATCTCCGGTAAAGTGTTTTAATCGCCTTAAGTTACGTTGCATTGGTTGGAGGGTGAGCCAAGTTAAACCAATACCGCTAATGCTACTTAATAGTAATACTGTAACTCCTCCCACAATCAGACCCGATCGCAGTTGATCTAACTTCCAGATCAAATCTTGAGTAGACTCGCTAGCGCGAATATATCCTTCTAAGCGTAAGGTGGTTTTATCTCGATCTTCGGTATAAACAGCAATAGAAAAAGTCCGAACTTGTCCTTGTTGCTGTAGGATTGGAAAGCCCTCTTGTAAACCATCAACTAAGGCTTGCGACAATGACGAATTAGCAAAAAATTTTCCCTCTTTCGCTAAGAGCTTACCTTTAGGATTAAACCATTCGAGGCTTTGATTGTGGCGAAATAACTCTTGCCAAGGAAGTTCATCATCTAATCTTTGAATTCCTCGGCTTTTGATGATTCGCAAACTAGGAATAGCAGCTTCAGCCAAAATCTGTAAGCGATCGTTTAACTGTTGCTCTAGACTACGGCTAAAAAAGATATAAATAGCTGTACTAGAAGCGCCAAATATAGCGGACATTACTAATAAATAAGTTAGTAAAAATAGCCAGCGTAATGATTGAAACATTGAATAATTATGCTTACCTCAACTCAATTAGATATCGCTCTCAATTTTTAGAGAAAGTGAGATGCGATGTGTTTTATTTCAACTTGAATCGTACATGAGAATAGTGTAAAAAAGGTAATAAAACAGCGACTTCAATATTACATTACGATCGTGAACTTAACATGAAGACTTTATGAGAAAGCTCTCATTTTTTCATAACAAGGCTTCAGTTATCTACTGCTTCCGTTGAGCCACGGGAGACAAATTTTTTCAAAACTACGCAACAAGAGATCCCCCAACCCCCCTTAATAAGGGGGTTGGGGGGATCTCATTTAGTACAGAGATAAACAGAATTAGTATAAGTCTGTCATGAGTTATTGGTTATAAAGTCATTGATAGTTCTTCAAATGAACTACGGCGTAGATGAGAAAGTGAGATGTCAGAACGCTGAGATACTTGCCTTGGTTCAAATGCCGTGTCTGTAAAGTACATGAGACGAGAAAAACTCAACTAGCGAGATTCTCCGCTTGGCGAGATAAAGCGCTTTTTCACCTATTCTCAACTTTGTCTCAACTTTGTCACTTTTTTATTCCAGGTTTATTACATTTATTGGTTTAACTTATGACATGCATAAGGAAATTCCCAAGTCAAACCACGAAAGAGGTAATCCCATGAGCAACATCTTCTCTATCAAAAGCGATCGCACCCAGCAGTCTGCTAACGTTCACGCTAATGTGCTGGCATCCTTCAATCAAGAACAAAATTCGCCAAAAATCGACTTTACCGCTTACATTCATCCTCTAGCTGCCGTAATTGGTAACGTTTATCTTGGTAAGCGAGTCATGGTAGCTCCCGCAGCATCAGTACGAGGTGATGAAGGACAACCGATTTGGGTAGGAGATGATGTCAACGTACAAGATTGCGTAGTGCTTCATGCTTTAGAAACTCACGTCAATGGTGAAATGGTGCATGAGGCTGTCGTAGAAGTTGAAGGTAACTTCTATGGAGTATACATCAGCGATCGCGTTTCCCTGGCGCATCAATGTCAAGTCCACGGTCCAGCCAGCATTGGTACTGATACTTTTGTCGGAATGCAATCTTTAGTATTTCGAGCCACAGTCGGCAATAACTGCGTTATCGAACCCAAAGCTTTAGTCATGGGAGTTAATATCGCCGATGGCAGATACGTCCCCGCAGGTTCTCTGATTACTACACAAGAAGCTGCTGACAACTTACCCTTAATTACTAACGAATATCCCCTCAGATTCCTCAATCAAGCCGTGGTTCACGTCAACACGCAGCTAGCCACTGGCTATCAAGGCATTGGTAATGCCGAGCAATTGAAAGCAGCATAGTTAAGAATTCGGAATTCGGAATTCGGAATTCGGAATTGATCCCCTACGCACTACTCACCACGCACCACTCACTACTCACTTCACCATGACACCCAAACTGAAATTAGTTACCACCAACGGTCAAGCAGCATCGCGTCAACCACTGTCTATGGCTGTTGGCATTCCCAATCAAAAACATATCCCTGCTGGAGCAATAATTACTAGCCAGTCGGATGTAGAAAGTTTACCCATTGTTGCTCAGAGTCACCGCTCTCAAAATAGCTACCGTCAAATTAACTCCTGTCAAAAAGGCAAACACCCTCTGCTAAAACTTGTTGCCTAAACACTCACCCTGCAAGTATGGAGAGGAGGACTGAGGGATGAGTATGCACTGTCCCGAACAGTTACGATCCTTGACGAGTAGCATACTGATGACATTACTACGCAACCAAGACATCGTTTGCCCCACAGTCACATTTATTACACGAGTTCCCATCCCAGCAGTACTCATTGGCATCCAAAAGCAGTGGTCGATCGCCTATAAAAGAGTTTCAGGTAACAGCGATCGCCTCACGCAGAATTTAGTCCAAAATGCACTCCAAACACCCCAGTTGCAGCATGACTTCTACCTTCTTCAACAAATCCACAGACTCCCTTTCTCAACTCAAAGGAAAAATCTTTGGTACGCCAGAGCGATCGCTAGAACAAGCGTATCAAGCCGCGCTGAGCATAAAATCGATTGAAGACCGATATTTTCATGGTGGTAAAGTAACTGTATCAACCGCTAACGATGCTCAAATTCCTACTAGCGTGCAAGCTGATTTTGAGAAGCATTTAAGTATACTCAAACAGCAAATGAAGGAGTTTAATACGAGCAGTTCTACGCAAGGAAATTTGGGACAAGACCACCTGATGCGGCTCTTTTTTACTGAAGGAACTCTGACAAAATACACTCTCGAACCGCAAGCATCAGCGTTAGTTCCCTTTTCAAATAATCTACCAGCCAATACTTCATTCCAGCTACCCACTCCACCAATTCAAGTCATTGAGGTAAAACAAGCGATCGCCCCAGAAAAAACTAGATCGAGGCAACTCCACCGCAAGAATTCTAGAAATTCAGCTCCAGAAAATGCCGAACCGCAAGTCAAAGCTGGAGTTCTACCGCGTTCTCTTGAGCGCACAATTAATAAAATCAAGAACGAGCTTGACCCCAATGCAGAAGCAGAAGTTGTCAAATCGTTTCGGCGATCGCAAAAAAAGACTGTCGTTGCCATTAGGTTGCTGGCATTGTTGATTTTGATTCCTTTAATAACTCAGCAAGTGTCCAAACTTTATTTGGTGCAACCAATTGTCGATCGCGTGAGAAACGAAGCAGTTACGCCAGTCTTCTTAAACTCTGAAATGAAAGAAGAGGCACTCAAAGAACTGCAAACCTTTGAAGAAGAACTGAAGCTAGAACGTTTGATGGGTGCAGCACCTGCACTAACTTCAGAAGCAATTGAAGAAAAGGTCAAAGATAAAGCAGCTGAAATTTCTCAGGAATTTCGTCATCGTAGCAACAATGCTGTTAGTAATGTTTTTGCTGATATCATCGCTGTTTTATCTTTTGCTTTAGTGTTAGTATGGCGACGTAAAGATATTATGATGCTCAAGTCATTTATGGATAATATTGTGACTGGCTTGAGTGATAGTGCTAAGGCTTTCTCAATTATTCTGATTACCGATATCTTTGTCGGGTTTCACTCTCCTCATGGTTGGGAAGTTTTGTTAGAAGGACTATCTAGTCATTTAGGAATTGCAGCAAATCGCGGTTTAATCTTCCTATTTATCGCCACAGTTCCGGTCATTCTCGCCACAATTTTTAAGTATTGGGTTTTCCGTTCCCTCAGCCGGATGTCACCATCAACGGTAGCAACTTTGAAAGAGATGAACGATTAAATTTGTGTCATTGGTGCTAGAAAATGCTCGTAGAATGAGGTTGAGTTGATGATTTTTTCCATCAGTAAAAAGGCTCGCAGTCGCCAACAGCGATCGCCAAAAGTTTCTGCTTCCGGCAAGCGATCGCAGTCACATCACCGTAAATCAGTAGCCTTGCGATCGTTTCGCGAAAAGTTCCAAATCTACACCGGAGAGCAATTACACTGGCTGCAAGTTACTCAGAGACTTTTAATTTCTGTCATTCACGGAATTCTGCCTTGGGTAATCATGTGTGGGAGCTACGGCTTACTAATTTCTTTACTCGATCATTATGGAAAGCTGCCTGCTTTCTTTGGTGATAGTAAAATCATTCAAAATGTCGTTATTAGTTTTAACGTCATTCTCAGCCTACTGCTAGTTTTCCGCACCAATACAGCTCACGATCGATTTTGGGAAGGGCGCAAACTTTGGGGTTCAATGGTAAATACTACGCGCAACTTAGCACGGGGAATCTCAATTACCATCGAACAACGAGAACCGCAAGAGCGAGACGAAAAAAGTGCTGCTGTCTATCTAGTTGCTGCCTTTGCTGTGGCAATGAAAATCCATCTACGGCGAGAACCAATGAATTCAGAATTGGAGCCGATGATGCCACCATTACAATATCATCAACTACAAAGTGTCAATCACGCTCCCTTAGAAATTGCTTATTGGATTGGGGATTATTTGCAACATCAATTCGAGCGCCAACGCCTAAACATTTTTCAGCTGACATCCTTGCACGAACTATTAGATGATATGGTAGACATTTTAGGTGGCTGCGAACGCATCCTGAAAACCCCCGTTCCCTTGGTATATACCGTTACTCTCAATGCTTTGCTGTGGATTTATTTCCTGCTTTTACCTTTTCAGCTAGTTGGTGGTATCAAGTGGTGGACAGCACCGATCCTTGCCTTTATGAGTTTTCTCTACTTAGGTATCAATGAAGTAGGGGCAGAAATTGAAGAACCTTTCGGTCGCGATGCCAATGACTTGCCCTTAGATGCTATCTGCGTCACAATTGTTCGTAACCTCGAACATATCATCCAATTTGCCCCCTGCGCCCGCGTGCTGCGCCCTGCTAGCGGTAACGTTCTCGATTTACCGCGAAAAACCGCTTAAATCGTGCCGATACCTTACATTCTGTCCTTCAGTGTATAGTTTTTGCCAAGGAAATTCAGTTTTCTTTACCTCTCGTCGCAGCAATTACCTGTAACATGAACTAGTCCGAGAATTAATTTGAGCAAAGAATTAGTTTAAGCGATCGCCACCTGACAACCTTCTGAGAAGTAGGTTCACCCTTGCTAACCTGTTTTTGGAATGACATACCATCATGAGATTGTTACTAGTCGAAGACGATAAACTCATCAATCAGTTACTTGCAGAAGCACTCAGCAACCAACATTACGTCGTTGATGTTGCCGCAGATGGTCACGCTGGTTGGGATTTTGTCAAGTCTTTTGATTACGACTTAGTTCTGATTGATGTCATGCTGCCTAAAATGGATGGCATTAGCCTTTGTCGCCAGTTGCGGACTCAAGGCTACCAAATGCCAGTCTTGATGTTAACAGCCAGAGATGCAACCGAAGATCGCGTCAATGGACTCGATGCGGGTGCAGATGACTACGTGATCAAACCATACAAACTGCAAGAATTATCGGCACGTATCCGCGCTTTATTACGCCGAGGTGGTTCGTCCCTACCTCCAGCAATGAAAAGTGGCAATTTATCTTTGGATGTAAACACGCGGGAAGTGACTTATAAAGGCTGTCCCCTCAGACTGACTCCAAAAGAGTATCGCTTATTAGAACTCTTCATGCGAAGCGGCTCTAAGGTTCTCAGTCGTAGTGCAATTTTAGAAAATCTTTGGTCTTTCGACGAACCGCCGGATGAAGATGCAGTTAAAGCTTTGGTCAAACGTTTGCGTCAGAAGCTCAAATTAGCAGGTTCGCCTGGAGATCCCATTGAAACCGCTTACGGTGTAGGTTATCGTCTCAAGCAAGACCCGTAGAAAGTCAAAAGTTAAAAGTCAAAAGTTAAAAGTCAGAAGTTAAAAGTCAGAAGTTAAAAGTCAGAAGTTAAAACTGACTTGTTGTCTACTGCCTCACCACACAACAACCAACAACCGGTTACCGATTACCGATTACCGATTACCGATTAAATTTTGTCCCAGTTTTGTCTCTTTCTTGTTCCGATTTTGTCACCTTTTGTGGTTTAGGTTTATTTTATACACTGAGGTGCAAATGGCAGAGATTTCATGTCTTAAATGTATCCTCAATGCAGGGTAGTCAACAAATCCCAAGAGTAAGAAAAAAACAGATTGCAGGAACAGGCAATGAATAACAGCATTCTTGAAAAATCAGTTGATGCCCTGCTAACTAGGAGAAATGATGCTCCATTAATTCGGGATTTTACGCCCTCAAAGCAGGTTGAATTGTTTGAAACCTTGAAGCAGTTGCGGTTTAACGGTCAACTGATTCTGACAAACTCCTGCGGTAGAAAATGGATTCTGCACGTTCACCGAGGTTTGATTATCTACGCTACTGGTGGAGAACATCCAGTCAGGCGATGGAGACGGCATCTCGCGACATACTTACCGCAAATATCTAGCGATCGCTCGCTATCAAACGAATCGTGGGAGAATCAATTAGCCACAACTTCGATTGAAGGTTCTAGCGTCTGCTGGCAGTATCAGTTATTGACTTCATGGCTCGAACGGCAGCAGATAACTCCAGAACAAATGGCAAGATTTGCATGGTCGGTCATTATCGAAGTTTTGTTTGATGTGACTCAAGCAGTACAGGTTGCTTACGAACTCAAGCCCAGTAGCAGCAAGCTGACTCCCGTAGTTGCGATCGATGCCGCTCAAGCGATCGCCGAAGTCGAACGATTGTGGCAAGCTTGGCAAGCAAACAGACTCAATTATTCTCCTAACAGCGCCCCAGTTATTAAACAATCGGCAGAATTGCAACACAGCATCTCTGCTCCAGCTTATCAAGCCTTGAGTCAACTACTAGACGGACAACATACGCTACGGGATATTGCCGCTCAGATGCAGCGAGATGTCAACTCGGCACTGCGTTCTCTCCTGCCATATATTCAGTCAGGGTTTGTGGAGTTGATTAATATTCCCGATCTTACCGCTCCGGTTCTCTCATCACCTACACCTCATGATACTCAAGCACCATCGATCGCTTGTGTAGATGACAGCCCTTGGGTATGTCACATCATGGAAAAAGTGATGACAACAGCTAACTATCGATTTGTGGGCGTAAATGATGCACTGCGGGCGATCGGAGTTTTGCTAGCCATCAAACCAGATCTCATCTTTCTTGATTTGATGATGCCAAATATTAACGGATACGAACTTTGCAGCCGTCTGCGTCAGCTTTCTTGCTTCCAGCACACGCCAATTGTCATCCTCACTGGAAACGATGGCATTATCGATCGCGTCAGAGCTAAAATTGTCGGTTCCTCAGATTTTCTGGGCAAGCCCATCGATCCCGATCGAGTTCTAGGCGCAATTCACAAACATCTCAAACACAGTGTATAGGGAGCGTACGAGCAGGGGTAAGAGAGGACAAGGGGACAAGGGGGACAACGAAGTAATTACCAATTACCAATTACCAATTACCAACAACCATGAATCCCACAGCAAACACCAACAAACTTTGGCAAAGTTTAATACAGCCAACTCAACAAAAACTGGAATCTATCGAGATTCATCGCCCGAAAACAGCTCGATTTGTCTGTCGCGTGATTCCAGCAAGTTGTCCCTTCGAGCGAGACATTCGATTTTTCGATCGCAGTCTGCTGCACGTTCCACCCTTATGTAAGCTCAATCCTTTCTACGAGCAGTTGGTGTTGTTGCGGATGAAGAGTTTAACTTATCTGGCGCAAGCATGTAGCCAGGGAATGAAAAACTGTTGCTGAGTTTAGGGACAGGGAGCAGGGAGCAGGAAGCACAGAGCAGTTACTAATCGCTAGTCGCTCGTTGCGAATCGCCAACCGCAAGCTCGCTAATTGCCAATCTTTGGTGAATTCTATGGATATTGCCCTCGTTGTAGAAGATTGTTTGACCGAGCGGGAAGCGATCGCCAGCTATTTGCAACAAGGCGGGATCAGCGTCTTGGCTGCTAAGAGCGGAGAAGAAGCCCTGGAAAAAATGAGTGACTGCAAGCCTGACATCATTATTTTAGATGTTGTCTTGCCAGGTCGGAGTGGATTTGAACTCTGTCGTGCTTTAAAAGCTAACCCATCCACCAAAAACACCCCCGTTATCCTCTGTTCGAGAAAAGGAACTGACATGGATAAATTCTGGGGTTTAAAGCAAGGAGCAGACGCTTACTTACCGAAGCCTGTAGCGCCAGAGGAATTTATTCGCACTGTGAAGCAACTGCTATTGGTTTCACACGGTGAAACAACTCTCATGGTTTGAACCTAACGTGTGAGGCGAGACAATTATGGTATCCAAGTCACCAAAGTTAGACTCCCAGGAGGCATCACCAGAAAGAGTAACTTTCACCGATGCTGACGAGCAATTTCTGCGCTTTTACCTCGAACCAGACACAGCAGCCTTGCTTCCCGTGACTCAATTGCTAGAAATCTTGAAGCTGTCTGCGGAACAGATCGTCCCGATCCCGCACATGCCAAGTTGGGTCATGGGAGTTTACAACTGGCGGGGTGAAATTCTCTGGATGGTCGATTTAGCTGAATTAGTCGGGCTGACTGCTGGCGATCGCTACCAAACCAGCAACGTTCCAACTTATACAGCAGTTGCCTTGCAAGCTAACCTTTGCGATCGCCTACCCGCACCGACAGCAGAAACCCAAACCATCGGTTTAGTTATCGAGCGAATTGACGATATCGAATGGTGCAATCCAGATACAATCCAACCGCCGCCATTTACTGCTGTTTCCAGTTCCTTCGCTCCCTTCGTGCGCGGATATCAGTTAAACGGCGATAGCGAAATGACAGCAATTTTATCGGTCAAAGCGATCGTTGCTGCTGTCAGTTGTCAGTTATCAGTGTAGAGACGTTACATGTAACGTCTGTACAAAGTTATCAGTGCGTGGTGCGTGGGGTGTAAAGATTTTAAATTTCTTTCTTCCTCAGCTTCCTCAGCTCCCCCAGCTCCCAGCTCTCTTCTCTACAGCCATGAGGTAAATTTCATGTCGCAGTCAACTCTCAAACTCGATCCGCCAAACTCCGATCGCGATCGCATCTCGCCTCAGTGGGAGCGAGTTTCGGCAGTAGCGCCAGATTCACCTGAAAAAGCGAGCCAATCGCCATCAACAAAGCCAAACTCGCCTTGGCAGTTTTCACTATCTAGGGGTTTGCGGTTCTGGAAAGGTTTGAGTTTGCAACATAAAGCAACAATTTTGGCGATCGCAATTGGTGCTATTCCAGTCGCAACTGTTGGCGGCGTTGCCTACACCGTAGCCAATAGTTCCCTAGAGCAGCAAATTATTGCCGAGCAAGAAAACCGCACGCTTGATGTTCGGCGCGGCATTGGCATGGCGACGCAGCAAATAATCGATGATGCCGAGACAATTGGTAATTCTCCCATGTTGGCAAATTCTAAGCTGAGGGCAGCGGCGACTGAAGGACAGAAAATTGCGCTGTTAGATAGCTTTGTCGAGGCACGTAATGGTAGATATGACAGTATCGTCGTGTTCGACCTCAAAGGAAATTTAATCTTTCAATCCAAGTCAACGCAGCCGTTTAAGCGCACGGAAAACTATAGCGATCGCGAATATTTTCGGCGGGCGATCGCGACTGGAACTCCCGCAGTTAACAATCCTAAAATTGCGCCTACCTCCGGCAAAATTAGTTTAGAAGTTGTAGCTCCAATTAAAGATATAGAAACAAATAAGCTCGTAGGAGTTGTTCGCTTGCGGATGCCGTTGACTCATCTAAACGAAACCTTTGAGTATATTGAAGCGCAAGGATGGGAATACAAACTGATCGGTGCTGACGGGAATGTGTTTGCGGCTGATGAAATTGGGCTAGTGGGGCATTACTTGGGAGAAGATTTTCGCGAACTGCCGCATTTGCGTGCCAAGGTTTTAGCGCTTGCCTCTACAGATCGACCCAGGCATGAAGACAAGCTAATTTCAACTCAAGTCGCGTGGGACAAAAACGATGGTGAGAATGCACTGATGAGCTTCACGCCGATCGGTCAATTGGATGGACTACCAGAACCAGGTTGGGGATTGGTGGTTTCTCGTCCCGTCGATCGCGCCTTTGCACCTTTACTAGAACTGCGCCGAGTTCTCTGGTTGGGAACTGGAGTAGCCGCCGTATCGATCGCTGCGATCGCCGCAGTTTTGGCTAAGCGGGCGACTTATCCAATTCTAAATGCTGCTAGGGCTGTGGCTCAAATTGGTTTAGGTAAGTTAGATACTCGCGTGGCAGTCCGTGGCACGGCTGAAATGGCTGTTTTAGAGACTAGCATCAACAGCATGGCGAAGCAGCTAGAAGAACTCGTGCAGCTCAAAGCAGCAGAAGCTCGGCGGTCGCAATTACTCAAAGATGTTACCGTGAAGATTGGTAGCGCAATCGACTGCCCAGCTATTCTCAACACCGCTGTAGCCGAGACCCGCAGCGCTTTGCTAACCGACCGCGCAATTGTCTATTGGTTTGATGGCGATCGCAATGGTAGCGTCGTTGTCGAAGCCGCAAGCGCAGGTATAACTCGCATACTGGGTAAAAACATCGAAAACTATGCCCTAGAGCAATACACACAATATCAAAAAGGTCAAGTCGAAGTCATTTCTCAGATCCGACCGGCAGATACGAGCGATGAGTACTGGCAACAGTTAACAGCACTTGCCGTCAAATCCAGTCTAGCTGCACCAATTTTACTCGGCGATCGCTGTGTGGGTTTACTTGTCGTGCATCAGTGTAACGTTCCGCGTCACTGGCAGAAAGTAGAGGTTGATTTCTTTGCCCAGATTGCCACTCAAATAGGATTGGCGTTAGAGCGTGCCGATCTTTTGGAACAACAGAAAAATGCCAAAGAACAGTTGCAAAGACGAGCGTTGGATTTGCTAATTGAAGTCGATCCAATTAGTCAAGGCGACCTGACAATCCGCGCCAGAGTCACAGAAGATGAAATCGGCACGATCGCTGACTCTTATAACTCTACAGTCGAAAGCTTGCAAGAAATTGCGGTACAAGCACAAACAACCGCCAAACAAGTCGATGCAGCAATTAGCAGTAACGAGCCGTTAATCCAAGCCCTCTCGCAAGGAGCTTGGCAGCAATCGACAGAGATTGTCACTGCCTTGGAACGCATTCAAGCGATGGCTGATTCTGCCCATACTGTTGCGGATAACGCCAAACGCGCAGAAATAGACGTGCGCCAAGCGATGGAGACAGTCGCATCTGGGGATATAGCAATGGATCGTGCCGTAGATGGAATGCTGACAATTCGGGGGACTGTTGCCGAAACCGTCAAGAAGATCAAATGTTTGGGAGAGTCATCGCAAAAGATTTACAAAGTGGTAAATTTAATTGCTCACTTTGCCGAGCGGACTAGCTTGCTCGCCATGAATGCTTCCATTGAAGCAGCGCGAGCAGGGGAAGAAGGACGCGGTTTTGCGGCTGTTGCCGATGAAGTGCGATCGCTAGCCCGACAATCAGCCAAAGCAACAGCAGAAATTGAAAAGCTCGTCTCGGGGATTCAACGGGAAACCAATGAAGTTGCTACAGCAATGGCAATCGGCACAGAACAGGTAGCGATCGGGACTCAACTCGTCAACGATACCCGCCAGAGCTTAAACCACATTACCACCGCTAGCGATCGCATTCATCAACTCGTAGGAGCAATTGCCCAAGCTGCGATCGAGCAATCTCAAGACTCAGAAGCAGCCACGACAACCATCGCCACAGTCGCCGCGATCGCCGAAACTACCTCCCTAACTGCAACCGAAGTCTCCGCTTCCTTCCAACAATTATCAACCGTCGCGCGATCGCTCCAAGCCAGCGTCGGTCAATTCAAAGTTAGTTAGTGGCTAGTGGCTGGTGACTAGTGACTAGAATTGTCTTCTCCCTTGTCCCCCTTCGCCCCCTTGTCCCCCTTGTCCTCCTTGTCTCCCTTATCTCCTATCTCCTTAGTTTTGACTTCTAACTTTTGACTTTTGACTTGTCCCCCTCTGGTTCCCAGTCATGCTAATTACTCCCGACATTCGCGACCAAGCTTACCGTCTGTTTATTGAAGAAGTTCCAGAGCTGCTACAAGAGATCGAGGCAGGCTTGCTTAGTCTGAAGCAGGAGCGCACGCACGAACGCATTCACGATTTGATGCGTGCAGCTCACTCTCTTAAAGGTGGTGCAGCTTGCTTGGATTTAGAGCCAATTAAAATTATTGCCCACCGTTTAGAAGATGTTTTTCGGGCTTTGTACAACCGCTCTGTAGCAATAGATTCAGAGTTAGAAGGTTTATTACTGCAAGCTTACGATTGTCTGCGCGTCCCCCTACTGCAACAAATTACCATCGGCAGCATTGACTGTGCGGCAACATTAGCAGTAGCCGAACCCGTATTTAATCAAATAGAAGAACGTTTAGGAGATGCTTTAGCTCAGATCGATCGCTATATGCCCATGTCCTCAGAACTTGGGGTCGATTTGGTAGCTTCAATCTTTGAAACTGATGTCGTACAAGGACTGGAACGATTGGCGGCTGTGGTTGCCAACCCCCAAGATTTCGAGGTGGTTGGAGAATTACGGGCGCAGGCAGAAGTCTTTGCTGGATTTGCGGAGCTGCTGAATTTACCAGGATTTGGGGCGATCGCCCAAACAGCCTTAACTGCACTAGACACCTATCCCGATCGCGCTAGAGAAATTATTCAAGTTGCCCTAGCTGATTTTCACAATAGCAGAGCTGCCGTACTAGCAGGCGATCGCACTAGTGGAGGGAGTCCGTCTGCTGCCCTTTGTGCGTTAACAGAAAAGAGCGTCGATTTGGTGCCTAACCCAGAGTCAGAATTCTCGCCTTTATTAGACGAGCTGTTATTTGGCGACGAGACAGCACCAATAGAAGCAGTGGCGATCGACCCTGGAATTATTTTCGTCACTGAAACTGAAGATGATTCCAATGGCGCGATCGAATCAGATGCTCATTCCCTAACTATTTCCCCTGCGGCAAATATATCGCCGATTCAGTCCTTATCCCACTCGACTGAAATTTCTCAAAGCAAAATAGAGGGCGATCGCCCTAAAGTAGGAACTACCAATTCCTACACAGATGAATCACAGATAGCGACAGCTGTTTCTACGCGAGTAGAATTAAGCCGATTAGAGCGGATGCATAAGTTATTGGGTGAATTAGTCGTCAATCGTAACTCCATTGCCCTGCAAACCGAGCAAACCCAAAACTCAGCCCAAGAGTTACTCCGCCGTTTTGCTCACTTTCAAGAACTGATCGGTCAGCTAGAGAGGAGAGCTGAGGGAGACAAGGGAGCAGGGAACAGGGAGCAGGAAGTTGTGGGACAAGGGGGACAAGGGGGTCAAGGGGGAACTCGGGGATCCCACGACCGAAGGGAGTGGGGATTAGGGGGCGAAGGGGGACAAGGGGGACAAGGGGGACAAGGGGACAAGGGGGACAAGGGGGACAAGGGAGAATAATTGCTAACTACCAACTACCAACTACCAATTACCAATTACCAACTACCAATTACCAACTACCAATTACAACTGACTTCGATCCTCTAGAAATGGATCGTTATGGAGCGGTTCACCCTCTATTACAAAGAATTCTAGAAGAAATTGTCCAATTGGAAGAGGCTGTAGAGGATATTGCTTTATTTGCCGAGCAATCGAGTCAAATATTAGAGCGGAAACAACAAGTTTTTTCCCAACTCCAAGATGAATTAATGCGAGCGCGAATGCTTCCTTTGGGTGAAGTTCTCAAGCGGTTCTCTCGGATGCTGCGGGATATGTCTCATACTTACTCCAAGCCTGTCAATTTGAAGCTGAGAGGGACAGAGGTACAGGTAGAAAAGGCGATTTTGGAAAAACTCTACGACCCGCTGTTGCATTTACTCCGCAATGCCTTTGCTCATGGCATCGAGTCACCTGAAATCCGCCAACAGCAAGGTAAGCCGGAAAACGGAGAAATTCTGATTTGTGCTTATTACAAAGGCAATCAAACAATTATTGAAGTTAGAGATGACGGTCGGGGTCTAAATTTGGGACAAATTCGCAGCCGGGTCGTAGAGTTGGGTTGGTTGTCGCCAATAGAAGCAGCCAGCGCCTCGAAAGAGCAGTTGCTAGAATTTATCTTCGAGCCAGGATTTTCTACCACTCACCACGTTAGCGAACTTTCCGGTCGTGGCATGGGTTTGGATGTTGTCCGTTCTCAACTGCGATCGCTGCGCGGTTCTGTAAGCGTCAGTTCCTTCCCTGGTGAGGGTACGACCTTTATTTTACGCTTGCCTCTCACGTTGACGATCGCGAATTTGGTTGTTTGCTCTACGGGGAAAACTACCGTAGCGTTGCCATCTGACAGCATTGAAAATATTGTCACTACGCCAAGCGATCGCATCAATCGCACGGGGACTCAGCAGCTGTTGCGCTGGCGAGAACACATCATACCAATCCATCGGTTGGCGGATCTTTTAGAATACAATCGTCCAATGTTAGAAGTTGCTAACAGCCAATCTCCAATTACAACCACAGTAGAAGAACGGGAGTTGCCAATGCTTCTACTACGTTGGGAGGGCGAATTATTGGCGCTAGAAGTCGATTGCTTGTTGGCGGAACAAGAACTAGCAATTAAACCTTTTGGATCGCTCGTTTCACCTCCCAAATATACCTATGGCTGCACTCTACTAGGAAACGGTAGTTTAGTTCCCGTGATTAATGGAATCAGCCTTTTAGAATATGTCCTAGAACGGCAACAAAATACAATTCAGACAACTGAAAGTCAATCACAAGACAGAGAACAAAACATCAATAATTTGTGGCGCGATCGAGCAGCAATTGTTCATAAAACCGAACGTCCTACAATTTTAGTTGTAGATGACTCAACTACGATGCGCCAAACGCTGACACTTTCGTTGCAAAAGGCTGGCTATCGAGTTTTATCAGCGCGGGATGGATTAGAAGCACTAGAAAAATTACAGCAATCTCCCACGGTACAACTAGTACTTTGCGATATTGAAATGCCGAATATGAACGGCTTTGAATTTCTCTGTCAGTGGCGACAAGAGCCGCAATTTGCCAAAATTCCCGTGGCTATGTTGACATCACGCAGTAACGACAAACATCGCCGTTTAGCAACTCAATTAGGTGCTAGCGCCTATTTCACCAAGCCGTATATAGAACTTGAGTTTTTGCAAGCACTCAAGAATATTTTCGAGCAGACCATAGAAGAACAAACGGCTTTGCAGCATATCGCCTAGTCAGTTATCAGTTATCAGTTATCAGCGATCGGTGACTAGTCTTTTGACTTTTGACTTTTGACTTTTGACTTTTGACTTTTGACTTCTTCCTTATCCCCCTCCTCAAAATTATGCATATCACATATTTAATTTTTTGGACTATGAGCTTCGGCTTTACTTGGATTGGTTGCAAAATGACCGAAGAAATTCATCGACTTGCTATCTGCTTAGCTGGTTCAATTTTACTAATTTGGGGATTTGCGATCGCCCCTGAATCAATGCATTGGTTAGTTGAAATCCTTTCGATAAGTCTGTGCGGATTTTTATCGATAATGGAAAAACAAATTCCTAGTTAAAACATTTCAGTTAATACATTTTAACCCCAAGGAAAAAGTAAATATGCCTGACTACACTTCATTATTAAGATGCTCGTTTTGCGGCAAACCCCATACTCAAGTGGATAAGCTAATTTCTGGTACGGGCGTTAACATTTGTAGTGAATGCATCGAACAGTGTCAAGAAGTCTTGGACACTTCTCCACCTCAACCTAGTACCCCAAAAACCACTACTAATTCTAACAACTACCCCATCCCCAAACCAAGGGAAATAAAACAGTATTTGGACAACCATGTTATCGGTCAGGAACAGGCGAAGAAAGTTCTTTCAGTAGCAGTTTACAATCACTATAAGCGTTTGTCCAGCGATCGCAATGATGTGGCATTGCAAAAGTCAAATATTCTTTTGGTTGGACCAACGGGAAGCGGTAAAACACTCCTGGCTCAAACTCTAGCACAAGTCATAGACGTACCTTTTGCTGTTGTGGATGCAACAACTTTCACAGAAGCAGGTTACGTCGGAGATGATGTAGAAAATATCCTCCTGCGATTGTTGCAAGTGGCAGACATGGATGCAGAAACAGCACAACAAGGAATTATTTATATTGATGAAATTGATAAAATTGCCCGCAAAAGTGAAAATCCCTCTATTACTCGTGATGTATCGGGCGAAGGAGTGCAGCAAGCACTGTTAAAAATATTAGAAGGAACGATCGCTAACGTACCACCACAAGGAGGACGCAAACACCCTTATCAAGAGAGCATCCAAGTTGATACCAAAAATATCCTATTTATCTGTGGCGGCGCTTTTGTCGGAGTGGAAAAACTAGTCGAACAACGGATGGGAAAAAAATCTATGGGCTTCGGGCGATCGCCAGAAAGATCTACAACAAGGCAAACAGATTATTTATTAAATCATCTGGGAGCGGAAGATTTAGTGAAATTCGGTCTAATTCCAGAACTAATCGGACGATTGCCAGTTGTTACAGTGCTGGAACCTTTAGACGAAGAAGGACTGATAGCGATTTTAACCGAGCCACAAAATGCGCTTTTGAAACAGTATCAAAAGCTATTACAAATGGATAACGTTCAACTTGAGTTTGAATTAGATGCTGTCCGCGCGATCGCCCAAGAAGCATATCGGCGTAAAACTGGTGCAAGAGCCTTGAGGGGAATTGTAGAAGAGCTAATGTTAGATATCATGTACGAACTTCCCTCTCGCCCAGACTTAGATCGCTGCACTATCTGTAAAGCAATGGTAGAAAAACACTCTTCTGCCGATCTTCTCATTCATCCTACAGCCTTCTTCCAGCCAGAAACAGCTTAATTGGTCATTGGTTGTTGGTTTGTTGGTCATTGCTCATTTGTAGGCTGTTCTCTGTGCCTATTCACTGATAACTAACCACTGGTTGACGGTTGACGGTTGACGGTTGACAGTAGACGCTGCGATAGACTCCGTGAAGACGGTTGTTGATGAGTGCTGGTGGAACCGGTGATTAGTCGCTAGAGTCGTTTCTAGCCACCAGCCACTAGTCACTAGTCACTAGTCACTACTAACTGATTTTGTCCTAAGTTTGTTACTTTTTTCTGTTTTATTTGAATTACTAAGCAATTTAGTATTCGTTGATAATAAATTTTCATCATAAAAAATACTGGCTTTGTCAAAGTTGCAATGTTGATTATTCTGCCGCATCCTTTCTTGAAGCTTATGGCTTCTATCTTTAGGTATGGTTCCTCAAACAAAATTCAAGTATTCCTATAGACGCATATTATTTGCTTATCTAGCAGCAACGGCAGCTCTTTTAGGAGGGTTTTCCCTGACGACGTACAACTCAATTGGTAATGCTCTAAAGAAACAATCGGACGATCGCCTCTTAACTTTGGCACAAGCTGCAATTCCGAGTTTTGAGATCGTGAAATCTCAAAATCGGCAAAACCTACATGAGCTTCCTTGGCGCAAACTTTTTGCTGCTAAAACTCAAAGTTGGGAATGGTTCGACGCTGATGGTAAATTACTTTTGAGTCAAGGAAATCGCTTTCCTTCTCTTCCCATCTCCCGAAATGTCTTCCATTCTCGCTGGCAACCAATCGCGCCTATTTTCCAACAGCAGAGAGAATTACGGATTGCCACCATTGCTGTCTATGTCAGCGATCCGAAGCTAAAAACGCTACATCTAGAAGGATATATTCGGGTAAGCGAATCCACACAGCCATTAGAATTGATTTTGGCTCGGCTACGGCTATGGCTTGGCTGTCAGGGAATTACGATTTTATTTATCTTTGGTATCGGTGGCGTTCACCTCAGTCAGTGGAACTCCCAGCCGCTACAACAAAGCTTTCGACAGCTCAAACAGACTGTTACGAATATATCTCATTATCTCCGCCACCCGTTGACGCGAATTACCCTAGCGATCGCACTGCTAGCAGGAGAAGCAGAATCAGCAATACCACTCGATCGGCAAAAATTAACGATCGTTGCTAACGCTACTGACGAACTAGAGCATCTGGTAGAAGATTTACTGATTTTGACTCGGAGCGAGGTAGCACTTTTACCAACTGAGTTAGAGACAGTAAATATTCGCTTAGAAGAATTGCTTTTACCTATATTAGAACAGTTCGATGCCCGTGCTACGTCACAAGGTATTGCTTTTCAAGCTCAATTGCTACCTGGTTTATCTGTGCGGGGAGATCCAATTCATTTGGGTCGTTTATTCTCAAATTTACTGGAGAACGCGATCGCTTATACGGAAAAAGGAGGTAGTATTTCTCTCGCAGTACGCAAGTCTAAACGTAAAGCGATCGTTTCAGTTGAAGATACAGGCATTGGTATTCCACTAGAGCATCATGCTTCAATATTTCAGTGGTTTTGGCGCTCCGAACAAGCGCAACAACAGCAAAAGGGTTTGGGATTAGGTTTGGCAATTGCTCAAGCAATTGTGAAGCAGCACGGAGGCGAAATAGCTGTTAAGAGCCAAGTTAACGTTGGTAGTTGTTTTCAGGTGATTCTACCCTTACTTTAATTAAGAGTAGAAAACTTTCATTTCCTACTCTCTTTTAACACAGTAATGGAAGCTACTAGATATGTAATGTTTATACAACCCGAAATTCAAAATCAGATCAGCCGCAACCGCAACCAGTGTGACCGCAGCCACTACTACCATCGGGATGACCGCTAGCACAGGCTTCACTACAGTAAGCCTTGCCATCTTTTTGAATCGCGTCCTCTAAGGAAACAACGCACAAGCAATTGTCACAAGCACATTTCATTGAAGTTACTGTCGTCATAGTTTTAATCCTATTCACCTCTCCCATCAGGATAACATATGAACATACATTCAGATGTTTTTTAAGAAAAGTTCACCTAAGCTAAAGTTCACCTAAGCTGTTATCCAGGGAAAGAACTGTTTCCTTGAAATCGAACCAACACAAACCAAGTTTGATTTTTGACTTTTGACTTTTATCGATAATTGGTGAATTGTAGAGCTACAGGATAATCTTCTTGCTTCAAGCGTCCCATTACAGCTTGCAAGTCATCTTTAGATTTCGCCGACACCCGTACAGCATCACCTTGAATTGAAGCTTGCACTTTTTTAAACTCATCGCGGATCAATTTAGAGATTTGTTTGCTAATTTCTTGACTGATGCCCTTCTTGAGCTTAATTTCTTGCCGGACGCGGTTACCACTAGCAGATTCCACTTTGCCGAAATCAAAAATTTTCTGAGATAGTTGACGCTTTGCAGCTTTTTCGCGCAGTATAGTATGAACGGATTCGAGCGTAAATTCGCTATCGGTGTTGACAGTAATCGTCTCTTCACCTAACTCTACTGTCGTTTGAGTATCTTTGAGATCGTAACGGCTTTTAATATCGCGGCTAGTCTGATCGACAGCGTTAACTAGTTCTTGGCGATCGAAGTCGCTGACAATATCGAAGGAAAAAGTAGAAGCCATAAGAATGAGGGGCTAGAGGCTATAGAAAGACAAGGGAGAGGGGGAGACAAGGGAGAGGGGGGAGACAAGGGAGACAAGGGAGACAAGGGAGACAAGGGAGAGGGGGGAGACAAGGGAGACAAGGGAGAAAGAAATTTAAAATCTCCACACCCTACACCCTACAGCCTACACCCCACTTACCACTAGTCACCAGCTACTAGCCACTAATAACTGGTCACTGATAACTAGTTGCTTGTAGGATGCTAGTAATAAACAAGATACCAGAGCAAAGACTGCCGATCGCAAACATCAGCGATCGCGCTAAGGGGATATTAGCTATGTAGAATATCGAGTAAAACAATCGCACTACCACAAAGGCGATCGCCGCTCCCACAGCCAAGGTAGAATCAACTCCCGTAACATATGCCATCAACGCGGCTGGCGCAAAAATGGTGAAATTCTCAAATGAATTTTGGTGCGCCCAAGCTGCTCGTTGCGCGTAGGGTGGTAGCTTGTCAAACATAGCACGAGGAGCTGCCATATCGTAGCCAGCTTGCACTCGTCCGTAACCGACAAGGAGAAACGGTACATAAACCAGTACTGCTGCTACTGCAATACAAAAGAGAAAAATTGCTGAAGTAGGGAGTTGTGAGTTCATCTCGATCAGTCAAGGTAGAACAGCGTCACGATCTTCCTTTGATCTTCTGCCTCTTGGCAAGTTTGCAAAAGCGTGCGGCTATCGTGGAAAGCAAAGCAGATTAGCTGTTGGCAACGAGAAACGATCTCTTGGTTGCATACAGCACTAGCTTCTGCCAAAGACATTTGGTCGTTTTTGGCGTTTTCTACTAAATGCATCACCTTTTCTAACTGCTGGCGCGATTCCAGGGGTTGACGCTCTAAACTTTGTGGCAGAATTACAGTCAACATATTCGCATCGGCACGCATCGCACCGCGAATAGCAGCTGAATTTGTCCCCGTCGCACCGGAAGTTATAATCCGATTACCCGACAGAACCAGAGCGTAGCTCATCATTTCGATTAAGTGCTGATGAGTCAGGGGGACGTGACGCGACCCCAGTAAAGCAATTCGTTTTGCGCCCGTTTGCTGAATCGTTGCCAACTCTTGGGCAAGGGTATCGACATCGGATACATTGATAGACTGGCTCTGCTCGATCAAGGACGTAGGTTCGGATACACAACCTAGTTATTCTAGCAGAGAACAGTTATTAGTTATCAGGGAAGAATGGTAATTGGTAATTGGTAATTGGGAGTTATCAGTGGCGAGTAGCAGGAGGTTAGTTAATTGTGAATTGCAAATTGCGTAACGCTAAACGCTGCGCTATACTGCGTGAGCGCTGCGCCTTTGGCTAACATGTAGCTTGTTTTCCCGTAGGGGGAAACGCTTTGTCGAAGACTAGGGCTAGTGTAGCGCAGCGTAAAAGTGCGAATGGCGAATTGTCCCCTGCTATTTAAGTAACTCTATTGCTCGATCGATCCAAGACAACCAGTGGGTTTCGTAACTAATACCATTCAGGAGAGTGAGGTATTGAAACTTTTCGATTTCGGATAGTATTTGCGGATTGCTAAAGTACTTTTGCTCTATAGCTTTGTATACTGCCAGCTTTTCCTGATGTGCTTTTTGATGACGCTTCAACTCGATCGCGATCGCTTGAGGAGCAACATAACCAGCAAAAATTTTGACTAATAAATCGTCCTTGATTGGTGAAGCCTCTGAGGGGGAAGCTATCCAAGACTTTAGCTGTTGTTTGCCTATTTCTGTCACATAGTAAAGCTTTTTATCTGGTTTTCCTGATTGAAGCACAGTTTCGCCTGCAATCCAGCCTTGTTGTTCTAATTTGGATAATTCTCGATAAATCTGCTGGTGACTTGCTGCCCAGAAGTAGCCAACTGAGCCATCAAATTGTTGGGCTATATCGTATCCGCTTAAGGGAGTATCAATTAATCTGGCAAGGATCGCGTGCGTTAAAGCCATAATATTTCTTTACTTTACTTATGCAAAAAAGTGCATATGATAGTAGTATATTCAACTAATTGCATATTAACCGCTCTGCAATGGCTGTAAAGACGTTATATGCAACGTCTCTACTGGTCAAAATTAGTCGATCGACCACCAATTAATGAGGAGATTCTCGTATGAGTTATTCAATATATCAAGTTGAGTTACCAGAAAACCCCGAAGCGATCGCCTTTGTGAACGGTTTCTTGGCACGCGATCGCGCAGGCTTGATTTGGCTGTGGAAAAATCTCTTGTGGATTAAGAACACCACAGCAACGGCTGATGGCTGCGTGCAACTTAAAGCAGGGATTTGCGCTGCTAATGAAGTTGTGATGGTAAGTTATTGGCGATCGCCGCAAAGCTTGCAAGCATTTTTCAAAGGGAAATTTCATCGCCAGATGATGCAATTTGTTGCCAAGCATCCCGAGAGTTTGTGTTTATATAACGAGACATATCAACCTACAGCAAGTGGTAAATACTCGCACGAACCGCAGGGAATGGCAACTATTTATGGATAATTTAGATCTAAGGCAAAGCAACAGCAGGGCTGAGGTCGAGTTGAGATAATAAGCGATTAAAGTCAAAATGTTCTGTCATTAACTGACGGATGCATTCAACTTTGAAGGGTTCGTGCAGGCGCACTTGTCCGAACGTGCGATCGACGATCTCTACTGTAGTTAACGTATCGAGATCGACCGAGAGGATGGGAATTTCGAGTTCTTCTGCTTTACTAAGGATAAAAGTTGGTGCGGGAAGCTTGCCCGTTAGAATGAGGCATTGAGTAGAACTTTCCAAAGCTGCTAATTGAATTTCAACGCGATCGCCTCCCGTGACGACAGCCATATTTCGCCGCTGTCCGAAATATCTCAACGCTGAGTTGACATTCATAGCTCCAATTGCCAAACTTTCCACCATCAGATCGAGGCGATCGGCACGACAGAGGACATCTGCTTTTAACTGATTGACTAATTCTCTAACGCTGACACTTCTGAGTAAGCGATTGCTAGGCAGCATTCCTAAAACTGGAATACTGCGTTTTTCCAGATAAGGACTGACTTCTGCTGCTACAGCTTCCATCTGTTCGAGAGGAATATCATTCAGTAGCACGCCAATTAAGCGATCGCCCAAGCGCCGTCGTGCCGAAATCAATGGTTCCACAGAAAACGCCGATTTGTAGCGAGACACTAGTAGAATTGAAGCATTAATAATTTCAGATACTTGCAGCATTCGCAGATCGAACAAACTGCCCTCTTCCAGAGTTCCCGGTCCTTCCAAGACTGTCAGATCGCCTGCTGGAAGTTGCAGATATTGCTTCAGGCGTTCGCGGTAGTCGATGTTGTCTTCTCCTCGCAAGCGTTTGCCAATGGCATTTTCGTCCAAGGATAAGATTGTGGGAAATACCCGCTGTGGTGGGAGTTTCAGTAGTTTAGTCACAAACTCAACATCAGCATCAGCGATCGCGGCTGTGGTATCTTCACTAAAACAGCTACCCAAAGGTTTGCCGTAGGCAAGATCCAGCCCCATTTGTTGCAATCGATGAGATAGACCTAATACAGTGGCAGACTTACCACTGTAAGTCTCAGTTGAACCAATTAGCAAAAACTTAGCAGCCTTCGACACCCACCCACTCCTAACCCCAGTCAGGGAAACAAATCAACTTTTATACTATTTTAATTAAGTAGAACTAAATGAAAAATGTATTTTTGCTAAAGCAATGAAAAGAGCAAGCGATCGGATTTAATAGTGACTAGTGACTGGTGGCTAGTGGCTAGTGACCAGTTACCAACTACCAACTACCAGTTACCAGTTATCTAACAACCATCACTACCGATTCGATCGCGCTTTTGCACAATCATCTGTGCCATTCGTCCTGCACCAATGGAAGCAGGCATAATCACGCGATCCGCACCAGCTAATTTGAGTTTCTTTTCTGTCGAGGGATATTTCTAATACAGGTGTCCTGCCAAAACTCGCCCCTACGACTCCCCTTCTTCCGTGACAACCCACTAGAGGTATATCGGTGCTAGGATTGCGACAGAATCAGAATAGCGATTAAGAAGGACAAAAAACTAAATGGTAGAGATGGATAGGTCAATATCCTTCGATGGAAGGGATATTCGACTTAGAGTAGGTATGTTAGCCCCTCAAGCTGGGGGAGCAGTGTTAATTCAATCAGGCGATACGGCAGTTTTAGTTACTGCAACCCGAAGTACAGCCAGAGAAGGCATTGATTTTCTTCCCCTGACGGTAGATTATGAAGAAAGACTCTACGCTGTCGGTCGAATTCCAGGTGGTTTCTTGCGGCGTGAAGGTCGCCCGCCAGAAAAGGCGATTCTGACGAGCCGCTTGATCGATCGCCCCTTGCGTCCGCTGTTTCCTGGTTGGCTGCGGGACGATCTGCAAGTCGTGGCGACGACTCTGGCAATGGATGAGTTAGTCCCGCCGGACGTGCTAGCGGTAACGGGTGCATCAATGGCGGTGATGCTGGCGCAAATTCCTTTTAATGGACCAATGGCAGCCGTGCGCGTCGGCTTGGTAGGAGATGATTTTATTATTAACCCTACCTATGCTGAAATTAAAGCCGGAGATTTGGATCTGGTGGTAGCAGGCACTCCAGACGGCGTGATTATGGTAGAGGCTGGAGCTAACCAGCTATCAGAACAGGATATGGTTGAGGCGATCGATTTCGGCTACGAAGCCGTGCGAGATTTGATCGCTGCTCAACAAGACTTTCTCAAAGAGTTAGGGGTCGAACCGCCACAAGTCACACCGCCAGAAGTGGATTCTACTTTAACAGACTTCATTCGCGATCGCGCCCAAACTCAAATCAAACAAATTCTCTCGCAGTTTGACCTTGACAAAAATAGCCGCGATGCTGCCCTTGATGAAGTGAAAGCAGCTGTTGCCGAAGCGATCGCGGAACTGCCAGAAGAAGATCCGGTAAAGGTGATTACGACTACCGAAAGCAAAGCACTGGGTAACACTTTCAAAGATTTGACCAAGCAATTGATGCGACGGCAAATTGTTGAAGATGGCGTGCGGGTTGACGGACGCAAACTAGACGAAGTACGCCCTGTTTCCTGTAGAGTTGATGTTTTACCCAAGCGGGTTCACGGTAGCGGTTTATTCAATCGCGGTCTGACGCAGGTTCTGTCTGCCTGTACTTTAGGGACACCAGGCGATGCTCAAAACTTGTCTGACGATCTGCAAGAAGACCTAGAAAAACGCTATATCCATCACTACAACTTTCCGCCCTTCTCGGTTGGGGAAACAAAACCTCTGCGCGCCCCAGGTCGGCGGGAAATCGGTCACGGAGCCCTAGCAGAACGTGCCATCCTGCCCATTCTACCACCCAAAGCTGATTTTCCCTACGTCATTCGCGTAGTGTCGGAAGTCCTCTCTTCTAATGGTTCTACGTCGATGGGTTCGGTCTGCGGTTCCACTCTTTCCCTGATGGATGCAGGCGTTCCGATTCTCAAACCCGTGAGTGGGGCAGCGATGGGACTAATTAAAGAAGGTTCCGAAGTCCGCGTCCTGACTGATATTCAGGGGATTGAAGACTTCTTGGGCGATATGGACTTTAAAGTGGCTGGAACGGATACAGGAATTACAGCCCTGCAAATGGACATGAAAATTTCTGGGCTGCCTCTGGAAACGATCAAGCAAGCCATTGACCAAGCGCGTCCCGCACGGATGCACATCTTGGAAAAAATGCTTCAGGCGATCGACCAGCCGCGTAGCGAAATGTCAGCCTTTGCCCCGCGTCTGCTGACAATTAAGATCGAGCAAGATCTGATCGGCATGATTATCGGACCTGGTGGCAAAACAATTAAAGGGATCACCGAAGAAACTGGAGCCAAAATCGATATTGAAGACGATGGCACGGTGACTATCTCTGCAGTGGATGAGAGCAAAGCGAAAAAAGCTCGTAACATCATTCAGGGAATGACCCGCAAGCTACAAGAAGGAGAAGTCTACGCTGGTCGCGTGACTCGAATTATTCCCATTGGCGCGTTTGTAGAATTTTTGCCTGGAAAAGAAGGCATGATCCACATTTCTCAACTGGCTGACTATCGTGTAGGGAAAGTCGAAGACGAAGTCACAGTTGGTGATGAAGTGATTGTCAAAGTCAGAGAAATCGATGGCAAAGGTCGGATCAATCTGACTCGCTTGGGCATTCATCCCGACCAAGCAGCCGCAGCGCGAGAAGCAGCTGTGAAGTAAACAGGAGTCAGGAGTCAGGAGTCAGGAGTCAGAATAATTTGTAATTATCTGCCTGTGTTTCCTTGCTCTTGCTCTAACGGTTTTTGTACAAAAGAATAAAGTGCGATCGCCTCAATTCACCACCGTGGATTTGTCACGATCAATGCCTCTGCTGCTGAAGCTTCTAGTGGCATAGAGAAGAAATATCCCTGTCCGTATCCACAGTTCAACTCTCTCAACCGGGCTAATTGCTCTGCTGTTTCTACTCCTTCTGCTGTCACGTCTACGTCAAGCTTTTGGGCAAGCGTCACGATTGTTTCAGTGATTTCTAGACTGACCGCACTAGTCCCGATATTGCTAACAAAAGAGCGATCGATTTTCAACATATCGATCGCAAAGCGGTGAAGACGACCTAAAGATGAATAGCCAGTGCCAAAGTCATCAACGAGCAACCGAATTCCCATCGCTCCGAGTTGCGAGAGCATGACACTTGCCGCTTCATCATTCTGCATAATCGCATTTTCTGTAATCTCTAGCTGTAGACTAGAAGCATCTAGATGAGTCTCCTGTAGGACTCGATCGATGTGCTGTAGCAGCTCAGCTTGCCCAAACTGGGGAGTACCAAGATTGACGTTAATGGTTAAGGATTGAATTGCTCTTGAGGAATCACTCGCGGCGCTTTCCTCGTCAGCTGGGCTAGATAAGAATTGCTCTTGCCACTGTTGAAGTTGGTGACAAGCTTCCCGCAGCACCCACCGATCTAGAGCAAGACCTAGCCCGATTTCTTCTGCAATGGACATGAACTCGGTTGGGTAAACAAGACCTCGATTTGGATGCTGCCAGCGGATTAGCGCCTCAAAGCCTACAATTCTACCAGTTTGCAGCGATACGATCGGCTGATAGTGAATCCGAAACTCCTGACGCTCAATCGCTCGTCGCAGCTCCGTTTCCATCTGCAAGCGTGCGATGGCGCGATTGCGCATCTCTGGGTTGAAGATCTCGTATCGCGCTTTACCTAAGCTCTTGGCTCGGTACATAGCGATGTCAGCGTCGCGCAGTAGGTCTTCTGGATGGTTATTACTTGTCGTTCTCAGGACAATGCCAATACTTGCTGTCGTAAATACCTCTTGTCCGCCTAGATTGAAGGGCAATGTCAGTTGGGCTTGTATTCGTTCTGCGACTTGGATAGTGTCGCTGATGTCATCAATACCCTCAAGCAAGATAGTGAATTCGTCTCCCCCAAGTCTCGCCGCCGTATCTATAGGGCGTATGCAAGCTTCTATTCTTCTAGCAATAGCTATGAGAAATTCATCTCCAAGTGTATGCCCGAGACTATCATTGATTACTTTAAAACGATCTAAGTCAAGGAAGAGGACAGCAAATAGATAATCTTCATCTCGTTTACTATATTCCACCGCACGCTCTAGGCGATTCATGAATAAAGCTCGATTGGGTAAACCAGTGAGGGCATCGTGAAACGCATTGTGTAGCAGTTGCTCCTCTGCGTGCTTACTCTCTGTAATATCTCGACAAATTACGTGCAACTCCGTAGGCGTTCCATCTTGGTCAAATAGTAGTTGGCTGCGTTCGCGAACCCACACAACCGAGCCATCTTTACGAATTTTGCGCAGTTCATTTTCACTAGTGACCAACCTTTCCCTCAA